>NZ_CM145709.1:3505000-4332500 GCF_055557415.1 Embleya sp. L77 | reverse complement strand
GCGGCGACTCTCCCGGAGGAATAATCCAGGTATGTCGCCGGCGTCCTTGCTGTGACCTGGGCCCACTGACAGGACCCAGGATTTTCTTCAAAGGAACCACCAACACTGACCGCTGCTCCCCGAGTGGGAAGACGCTCAGCGCCGGGGGTGTTTCTTTGGCGTTGACTTTTGGCACGCTGTTGAGTTCTCAAGGAACGGACGCTTCCTTCGGTGCGGAGTCAACCGCGCCCTCCGGGCGTTTAACGTTCAGTGTGTAGCTTGTGTTGCTGTGTTACCGTGTTTCTTTTGTTTCGCTTTCGCGTTTCCAGCTTAGCACACCGTTTCGGCGGCTTCGCTTTCCTCGCTTTCGGCTTCCACCGCGTTCCCGCGTTTTCCGCCTCCCGGACTCTAGCAGATCTTGCGACCCGCTTTTCATCCGTTGCTTTCCGCCTTCGAAACTTTCGTTTCCTTGGCTTCCGGCTCTTCGAGCTTAGCAGATTCGGTAACCCGTTTCCGCCACGCTCCGGCCGATTGGGAATTCCAAAACCACGCGCACAAGAACAGCAAATAGCCCAACCCGTCGCGAATGAACGCGACCGATGATCGAGAAATTCGATGGTGATGCTGCGGCAGGAATGCAATCCTTGACGGACGCCCCGCTCGACCCTGGCAGATGCTACCAGACTGTCGCGTCGTTGAACAACTTCGCGACAACCCTTCGAATCTACGTGTGCGTCCGGTGGACTGTCAAGATCACCTCTTCAGGCGACCATCGGCAGCTCGTCCGCGACGTCCGAGGATGCCACATCCCCCTGCTCTCCGGCGAATTCGCCCCGGCGGCCCAGGACCACCACGTAGCCGAGGAACAGGACCTCGGCCGCCACGCCGATCGCGATGCGGCCCCAGGTCGGTAGGCCGGACGGAGTCACGAAGGCCTCGATGACGCCGGATACGACCAGGACCAGGGCCAGGCCGACGGCCATGCCCAGGGCGATTCGGCCCTCCTCGGCGATCGCCCCGGCCCGGGTGCGGGGGCCCGGGTCGATCACGGTCCAGCCCAGGCGTAGACCCACCCCCGCCGCGATGAACACCGCGGTGAGTTCGAGCAGGCCGTGTGGCGTGATGAGGCCGAAGAACACGTCCAGGCGGCCCGCGTCGGCCATCAGGCCCGCCGAGATGCCGACGTTCATCGCGTTGCTGAAGACGATGTAGAGCACCGGCAGGCCGAGCAGGATGCCCAGGGCCAGGCAGCCCGCCGTGACCCACGCGTTGTTCGTGGCCACCTGGGCGGCGAAGGAACTCGCCGGGGCGCTGGAGTAGTAGGTCTCGAAGTCGCCGCCGGGGCGGGTCATCTGGCGGATGTCGTCCGGCGCGGCCACCGCGTCGCGGACCGCCGGGTCGTGTGCCACCCAGGCCGCGATGATCGAGGCGAGTGCGACGAAGACCAGTGCCGTGACACCCCACCAGCGGCGACTGCGGTACACCGCCACGGGGAATCGAACGGTCAGGAACAGCACCGCCTCGCGCCAGGCCGGCGTACGGGGTGCGGTGACCGCCGAGCGGGCCCGCGCGGTCAGGGTGGAGAGCCGGCCGACCAGCACCGGGTCGGGCGCGGCCGAGCGGAGCGTCGACAGGTGGGTGGCCGTGCGGCGGTACAACGTCACCAGCTCGTCCACCTCGGGGCCCGACAATCGCCGCCGCCGGCGAGTCAGTTGTTCCAGGCGTTGCCACTCGTGGCGGTGCACCGCGACGAACACGTCGACATCCATACGGTGCATCCTCTCTGGGAGTGGCATCGACGCACACACGGGAGGTGGACGTGTCCGAACTCGTCACGGGCGAAGCGGTCGCGCTCGACCTGCGGCCGGCGCGATTGCCCAGTCGGGCGATCGCGATGGTGATCGACCTGTCCGCGCAGGTGGCGCTGCTGCTGCTCGCGGTCTGGCTGGTGTCACTGGCGGTTCCGGTCGAGGACGACGCGCTCGCGTCGGCGTTGTTGTTGTCGATCGTCGTGTTGGTCGTGGTCGGGTGGCCGGTCGCCTGGGAGACCGCCAGTCACGGGCGGTCGCCGGGAAAGATGGCGCTCGGACTTCGGGTGGTTCGCGACGACGGCGGGCCGATTCGGTTCCGGCACGCGTTGGTTCGCGCGCTGCTCGGGTTCTTCGCGGACTTCTGGACCACGTTCGGGTGCGGCGCGGTCTTCTCTTCGCTTGCCTCGAAGAACGGCAAACGGCTCGGTGACATGGCGGCGGGCACGTTCGTGGTGCGCGAGCGCACTCCCGGTGCGCGGCACCTGCCGGTTCCGCTGCATCCGGCGGCCTCCGCGTGGGCGACCGGGATCGAGTTGTCCGGACTGACCGATGATCTGGCCCTGGCCATTCGGCAATTCCTGTCGCGGCGTGGCGAGCTGGATCCGGCGATAGAGGCTTCGCTGGGCGAGCGGTTGACCGTGGATACCGCGAACCGGATCGGCATCGGCCCGCCGCCCGGAATGCACCCGGTGGTCTACCTGGCCGCGGTCCTGGCCGAGCGGCAGCGGCGGGACTGGGAGCGGTACGCCGGCGGCTCGCACGGTTTCGCCCCCGAACCGCCCTCGCCGGCACCGATCCCGGCATCGACGACGGCACCGACGCCACCGCCCCCCGCACCACGGCCATCGGACCTCGCCCCCGCCTGGACGCCACCCCATGGACAGGTCCCACCACCCCCGCCCGCACCGACAATCACTCCGGCTCCCGCACCCACACCCACACCCGCAGCCGACCCTCGGCCCGCCCCAGCCCCCGCCCCCGCGCCTACACCCGCCCCCACACCAGACCCTCGCCCCGCCCCCGCCGTCCCCCCGACCAATCCCGACCGGCCCGAGCGTCCCGGGTTCACCCCGCCGTCGTGATCCTTCGGTTCGGCGGGGTGTCCAGGGCTTCGAGTTCGATGCCGGGGGCGGCGAGGACCACGTCGCCGCTCAGGTGCACGGTCGCGCGGTCGCCGGTGGCGAGGTCGTCCACCTCGTAGCGTTCGACGAGCAGGCCGTCGTGGTTTTCGACGGCGGCCAGGGTCCAGGACTGGTCCACGGTGTGTGCCGCCAGTACCGGTTCGGTCAGTGCGATCAGGCGCAGCCGCGCGGAGCCGCCGGGGGTCAGGTTCAGCATGGTCGCGGTGGCGATCAGAAAGGCGGGTGAGCGGCCGGTGAAGCCGGCGGCCTTCGCCTCGGCCTCGGTCGCCGGCACGTCGAGGTTCGGGTCCGCCGCCGCGCGAAGCCACACCACCCCGGCCGCGCCGTCCACGACCGTCGCGCCGCCGCGGACTCGCCAGCCGCCGGCGAGCGCCTCCAGGCGCAGCGGTCGTCCTCGGGCATCGAGGGTGAGGTCGATGCCGCTTCCGGTGTAGCGCCAGCCGATCGGGCCGGGGGCACAGGAGAAGCGTTCCTCGCCGAGGGGGGTGCCGTCGTGCGGGTCGTGGAAGGAGTAGGTGCCTGAGGGCATGCGCGGACCCTACGACACGGTGGGTTCGCCGGCGGCCACCACGCGGGTGAGCAGGGCGGTGAAGGTGGCTCGCTCGGCGGGGTCGAGCGGGGCGAGCAACTCGTCCATCGCGGCGTCCACGAGTGGTTCCTGCCGGGCCAGGCGCTGTGCGCCGGCGGGGGTGGTGGCAATCGCGTTCTTGCGCCGGTCGCTGGGGTCGGGGGTGCGGGTGATCAGGCCGTCGGCCTGGAGGCTGTTCAGGATCGCGACCATGTCCTTGGGGTCGATGGCCACCGCGCGGGCGAGTTCGGCCTGGGCGACGGGGCCGTATTCGCGGACGGCGATCAGCACCAGGTGATGGAGCATCGGCATGCCGTCGGCGGCCAGCGCGTCGCGGACCAGTCCGCGGCCGTGCGCGGCGGCGCGGCCGAGCAGCCAGCTGGGCAGGGCGCGGATCCGGGCGGGGGCGGGCAGCTTATCGACCATGGGTGCAGCCTATCCGGAGGATCGTTGGACTTTCCCATGATCAAATCGTTGGACTTTCCCATGATCAAGTGGATACCGTTGGAAGTCCCCATGATTCCTGGAGGTGTGTGTGCGTCGCGTTCGCTATTACGAGTACGGCGGCCCCGAAGTGTTGCGCGTGGAGGAGGCCGAGGCGCCCGAGCCGGGGCCGGGCGAGTTGCTGATCCGCACCGAGGCGATCGGGGTGAGCCTGCCGAGCGTGCGGAAGGTGCGCGAGGGCGGGCTGCCGTTGCCCGGGGTTTTCGGCGGGGACGTGGCCGGCGAGGTGGTCGCGGCCGGTCCGGACGTCACCGGCTACGCGGTCGGCGATCGGGTGGTCGCGATCTCGTTCACGAACGCGTACGCGGACCTGGCGCTCGCGCCGATCTTCACCGCGTCGCACATCCCGGCTGCCGCAAGCGCCGTGGACGCGGTCGCGCTGGTACGCGGTGGTCATGTCGCGCTCGGCGCGCTGGCCTCGGCCGGTTCGGTCGAGGGCAAGTCCGTGCTGGTCACCGGCGCCGCGAGCGGAGCCGGTCACCTGGCCGTGCAACTGGCCCGCACGCGCGGCGCGCGGCGCGTGGTGGCGGCCGTCGGCTCGCCGGCCAAGGCCGACTTCCTGCGCGGGCTGGGGGTCGACGAGGTGGTGTGCTACGACGCCGAGTCGTGGGGCGAGCCGGTCGACGTCGTGCTCGACGGCGTCGGTGGTGACGTGTTGCCGCGCGCGGTGGCCGCGCTCGCGCCGTTCGGGCGGCTGGTCTTCTTCGGCTCCGGCGGCGGGACGGTGCCCGCGTGGGAACTGCTCGCGGGCGCGCGGACCGTCACCGGGATGTCGATGGCCCGGTTCTCCACCGCGTTCCCGGAGTTGTACGAGCGGCACCGGCAGGAGTTGTGGGACCTGGCGCTGTCGGGCCGGCTGCGGGTCGCGGTGCACGAGACGTTCGCGCTCGGGGACGCGGCGAAGGCGCACGCGGTGATCGAGGCGCGCGCCAACCTCGGCAAGGTCGTGTTGCGGCCGTAGGACCCGGCTGCGATTCCCCGGTCAGCCCGCACACTGCGCGAGCATCGCCTGCTTGTCCGCGTCGGTCACCGGCAGGGCGTACTTGATCGAGACCTGCGCGTAGCGAACCACGTACGAGCAGCGGATCGCCTTGTTCGGCGGCAGCCACGTGGCCGGGCTCGAATCGCCCTTGCCACCGTTGATCGGGCCGTCCACGGCGAGCAGGTTGAGCGGGTCGTTGGCCAGCCGGCGGCGCTTGTCCGCGTCCCACTGCGCGGCGCCCATCTGCCAGGACGCGCTCAGCGGCACCACGTGGTCTATCTGCACCGCGGACGCCTTGGCCTTGGTGAACACTATGTCCTTGCCGGTGTACGGATCGGGCAGCGTCATGGCGGTCACGACGCAGCCCTTCCGGTCCTTCCACTGCGTCACCCGGCCGTCCCGCTTGAGGATGTCGTCGCGGGTGTCGCAGCTGTTCCGGCCGAACGGGACGTCGGTGACGCTGTCGGTCCAGGCCGGCCCGTACTTCTCCCGGTCGTAGCCGGTCTGCGGCCCGCGGCCCTTGGTGTCCACCCGCCCGATCAGCGCCCGGGCCCGGGTCAGGTCGGCGGCCGAAGTCAGCGGCGCCAGGCCCGCCTTGACACCTTCCTCGTTCTCCAGCGGGCTGACCGCCTCGCCGCCGGTCGGCGCCTGGCCCTGCGCCGAGGCGGCCGTGGACGAATGGGCCCCAGCCGCGGGTTCGGCCTCCGAGCCGTCGCCCTGACAGGCCGTCAGCGCGGCCCCGGCCAGCAGGATGGATATGTACGTGCGCCGTTGCATGCGACCGCCCCCCGAGGGATGTCGTGTGTCGTCGTTCGATGGCTACCCCGACAACAGGCCGGGCGGCGCACGATCCGTGCGCCGCCCGGCCTGTTGTCGGGATGATCGGTGATCGGTGTCGGTGCCCGGCACCGACGGTCGATGTCAGTAGCGGTAGGCGTCCGTCTTGTACGGGCCCTCGACCTTGACGCCGATGTAGGCGGCCTGCTCCTCGGTCAGCGTCGTGAGCTTGACGCCCAGCGCGTCCAGGTGCAGGCGCGCGACCTTCTCGTCCAGGTGCTTGGGCAGCACGTAGACGCCGATCGGGTACTCCTCGGGCTTGGTGAACAGCTCGATCTGCGCGATGGTCTGGTTCGCGAAGCTGTTGGACATCACGAAGCTCGGGTGACCGGTCGCGTTGCCCAGGTTGAGCAGCCGGCCCTCGGACAGCACGATCAGCTTCTTGCCGTCGGGGAACGTCCAGGTGTGCACCTGCGGCTTGACCTCGTCCTTGACGATGCCCGGGATCTTGGCCAGGCCGGCCATGTCGATCTCGTTGTCGAAGTGGCCGATGTTGCCGACGATCGCCTGGTGCTTCATCCGCTGCATGTCGGACGCCATGATGATGTTGAAGTTGCCGGTCGTGGTGATGAAGATGTCACCGATCTCGACGACCTCGTCCAGCGTGGTGACCTGGTAGCCGTCCATCGCCGCCTGGAGCGCGCAGATCGGGTCGACCTCGGTGACGATCACCCGGGCGCCCTGGCCGCGCAGCGACTCGGCCGAACCCTTGCCGACGTCGCCGTAGCCGCAGACGACCGCGACCTTGCCGCCGATGAGCACGTCGGTGGCCCGGTTGATGCCGTCGATGAGCGAGTGGCGCACGCCGTACTTGTTGTCGAACTTGCTCTTGGTGACCGAGTCGTTGACGTTGATCGCCGGGAAGAGCAGCGAACCGGCCCGGAACATCTCGTACAGGCGGTGCACGCCGGTGGTGGTCTCCTCGGTGACGCCCTTGATGCCGGGGGCCATCGCGGACCACTTGCCCGGGTTCTCCGCGAAGGTCGCGCGCAGCAGCGCCAGGAAGACCGTGTACTCCTCTGAGTCGGCGTCGGTCGCGTCCGGGACGCCGCCGGCCTTCTCGAACTCGACGCCCTTGTGCACGAGCATCGTGGCGTCGCCGCCGTCGTCGAGGATCATGTTCGGCCCGTCATGGCCGGGCCAGTTCAGCGCCTGCTCGGTGCACCACCAGTACTCCTCCAGCGTCTCGCCCTTCCAGGCGAAGACCGGCACGCCGCGCGGGTCCTCGGGGGTGCCCTCGGGGCCCACCGCGATGGCCGCGGCGGCGTGGTCCTGGGTGGAGTAGATGTTGCAGGAGACCCAGCGCACCTCGGCGCCGAGCGCGACGAGCGTCTCGATCAGCACGGCGGTCTGCACGGTCATGTGCAGCGAGCCCATGATCCGGGCGCCGGCCAGCGGCTGCGCTGCGGCGAACTCGCGACGGATCGCCATCAAACCGGGCATCTCGTGCTCGGCGAGGGTGATCTCCTTGCGGCCGAACGCGGCGAGGGAGAGGTCGGCGACCTTGAAGTCGCCGTCGAGCTGCGAAGCCATGGAAGTGAATCCTTCTGCGGAGAGGGGTGGATGGAACTGGAGACACACCGGTGCCGCGGGCGCCGATGCCGTGCCATCCAGTCGGACACTTCTGTGCCTACGGGTCCCGGACCCGACCGCCCTCTGCAGCGACTGTCGTAGTGCGTCACCGACGTTAACACCTCAGTGGTCGGCGGCGTGAGGGTCCTTGCCCCCCGGCGTGGCCTCGGGGTCGGCGCCGCGCACGGCCTCTTCGGTGCGGTATATGTCCGGCTCCAGGTAGATCACCCGAGCGATCGGCACGGCCGCGCGCACGCGCGCCTCGGCGGCGTCGATCGCGCGGGCCACCTCGGCCGCGGTGTCGTCGTGGTTGACCGCGATCTTCGCGGCGACCAGCAGTTCGTCCGGGCCCAGGTGCAGCGTGCGCATGTGGATCAGCCGCTCGACGTCGGGGCCGGCCACGATGGCCGCCTCGATCGCCCGGACCGTCTCCACCCCGGCCGCCTCGCCGAGCAGCAGGCTGCGCGTCTCCAGCGCGAGCACGATCGCGATCAGCACCAGCAGCACGCCGATGCACAGCGTGCCGATGCCGTCCCAGACGCCGTCGCCGGTGGCCACCGCGATGCTGACCCCGGCCAGCGCCAGGATCAGGCCGATCAGCGCGCCGAAGTCCTCCAGGAGCACGATCGGCAGCTCGGGCGACTTGGCGCGGCGGATGAACTGCGGCCAACTCAGCTCGCCCCGGTGCAGGTTGGACTCGCGGATCGCGGTCCGGAAGGAGAACCCCTCCAGAACGATCGAGAAGACCAGCACGCCGACCGCCCAGTACCAGCTCTTCAGCTCGTGCGGATGGGCGATCTTCTCATAGCCCTCGTAGATCGCGAACATGCCGCCGACGGAGAACAGCACGATCGAGACCAGGAAGCCGTAGATGTAGCGCTCGCGGCCGTAGCCGAAGGGATGCTCGGGCGTGGCGTCGCGCTGCGCACGTTTGCCGCCGACCAGGAGCAGCACCTGATTGCCCGAGTCGGCCAACGAGTGCACGCCCTCGGCCAGCATCGACGACGACCGGGTGAACGCGAAGGCGACGAACTTGCCCACCGCGATGCCCAGGTTCGCCGCCAGTGCCGCGACGACCGCCTTGGTTCCGCCACCCGCGCTCATAGGTCGACTCCCACCCGTTGGTTGACCATCGTCGTCACCGGTCGCCGGCTGCCGTACGTCGGCGATCAGTGTGCCATCGGGCATCCGTGTACCCCGGGAGGCCCGCGCTACCGCGCCCGCGCGTCGATTGCCCGGCGGCGCTCAGGAGCACGGGACGTTCGCCCGGAAGACCAGGCCGTCGTCCCCCTCGACGGTGACCGCGACCCGCGGTTCGCCCGCGCGCACGTACACCGACTGGCCGCGGGCCAGGTCGAGCACGGCGCCGTCCGCGCCGGTGGCCGTCGCCCGGCCGCGTACGCACAGCAGGATCTGCGGGCCGGCGGTGTCCAGGAGGTAGGGCTCGCGGCCCGAGGTCGCCCGCAGCCGGGAGAGCCGGAAGTCGGCGACCGGGGTCGCATAGACCTCCTCGCCCGGGTCGACCTCGGTCGGCTCGGGGCCCAGGATCTCCACCGGGCCGGCCCGGAAGGCCATGATCCGCAGCAGTTCGCCGACGTCGATGTGCTTGTCGGTCAGGCCGCAGCGCAGCACGTTGTCGGAGTTGGCCAGGATCTCGACCACGACGCCGTGCAGGTAGGAGTGCGGCATGCCGGCCGCGAGGAAGACCGCCTCGCCCTCGCGCAGCCGGATGTGGTTGAGCAGCAGGGCCACCGCGACGCCCGGGTCGCCCGGGTGGCGCTCGGCCAGGCCCGCGACCGCGGCGCAGGCCTCCGCGTACGGCGATCCGTTCGCGGCCAGCCGGCGGCAGGCCGCGGCGACCGCGTCGACCACGCCGGTGCGCAGGCGGGCGGGCAGCATGAGCACGTGCGTGGTCGCCGCGCGCAGCGCCGCCTCCTGGTCCGGGTTGCGCAACGCCCGTGCGAACGGGGCCAGTTCCGGGACGTCGAGGGCGTCGAGCAGCTTGAGCGTCTCGGCGATCTCGCGATAGCCGACCAGGCCCTCGAAGTCGCCGAGCGCGCAGATCATCTCCGGCTTGTGGCTGGAGTCGCGGTAGTTGCGGTGCGGCGCGTCGATCGGCACGCCGCGGGCCTCCTCCTCCGCGTAGCCGTGCCGGGCCTGGACCGCGTCCGGGTGCACCTGGAGCGACAGCGGTTCCTCCGCGGCCAGCACCTTGAGCAGGAACGGCAGGCGCGGGCCGAACCGGGCCGCGGTGTCCACGCCGAGTTCGCCCTCGGGGTCGGCGGCGATCAGCTCGACCAGCGAGTACGGTCCGTGGCCCCGGTCGATCTCGGAGGGCGCGCCCGGGTGGGCGCCCATCCACAGCTCGGCCTGGGGTTCGCCGGTGGGGGCGACGCCGAGCAGTTCGGGGATGGCCGTGAGCGAACCCCACGCGTTGGCGCGGATCCGGTTGACGAGGCGGTCCATGGCTAGCGGGGACCACCTTCGGTCCAGGAGAACAGCCCCGGCACGGCGGGGCCGACGCCGGTGCCCAGGGCCAGGTAGACGGCGGCGAAGTCGGTCACCGCGATCAGCTCGGCGAGCCGCTCCAGCGGGCTGCCGCCGCGGGCGCCGACCTCGCCGACGGCGGACTGGCCGAGCGCGCTCAGCGTGCGTCGGGCCCGGTCCAGCTGTGCCGCGGTGTCCCGGTCGTCGTGATCGACGAGCAGCACCGGGTACATCCGCACCGGCTCGCTCTCGTCCACCCGGTCGCGGAAGAAGTCGTCGGGGTCCGCGGCCTCGCCTGCCTCGCCCGCGGTGAAGACCCGGTCCTGGTAGCGGCCCGCGGTGGGCAGCGCGCCGGACAGCGCGGGGGTGGCGGCGACGCCGACGCACATCGTCGCGAACCGCTCGGCGGCCACGCCCGCGACGGCGCCCGCGCCCCAGATCACCGGGATGGTGCCGGCCATCGCGACGGCCAGCCCCTTGGCGGGGTTGAGATAGGCGTCGGCGGCGGGCCGGCAGCGGGTGCTCGCCTCGTCGAGGCGGTCGGCCATCGCGTCCACGCCCGCCAGTGCCTCGCCGGGGGTGAACGCACTCGCACCGGCCGCGCCGGTGATCGCCAGGAGCGCGGTGAACAGCGGCCAGAACGCGGTCTGCGCGGCGAACGCGGTGTCGTCGGCGTAGCCGACCGCGCCGACCGGGACGGCGTCGACGGGAACCCGGACCACCACGCCCCGGGACTGCTGCACGGCGGCCTCGAGCGGCGACCCGGCGGGAGTGGCCGCGGCCACCTGGCAGCCGCGGCGGTAGGCCTGCCCGGCGAGCTCGATCAAGCCGGGCTCGTCCCCTCGGCCGGCCAACAGCACGAGGTCCATCGGACCGGCCCAGCCGGGCAGCACCCCGCCCGCCGCGAGCACCAGGGGCAGGGCAGCGTCCGCGCCGGTGACCGCGCGCAGCGCATGGTCCAGCGGCCCGTACGCGGGCGCGGCCAGGATCACCGTGCGCGGTCGGTCCCGGGACGCGATCGCGGCGGGCACGGCCTCGCGCGCGGCCTGCACGGCCCGGCGCACCTGTGCCCCGGCACCGGCCAGGGCGCGCAGCGTGTCCGCCGCGTCGGCCCGGGCGATGCCGTCCTGGTCGTCCAGCAGGCCCTCGTCGAGGATGTTCATGCCCGCGCGGTACCGGGCCGGCGGGCCTCGTCCGCGAGCAGCACCGGAATGTCGTCGACGACCGGGTACACCAGCCCGCACGCGGAGTTGTCGCAGGCCAGCGCGGCGTCCCCGTCCCGGTGCAGCGAGGCGTGGCAGACCGGGCAGGTCAGGATCGCCAACTGCGACGGTTCCAGATTCACGACATCTCCCACTTTCCGACTGCACGCGCCGATTCGTACATATCAGTCCCGATTCGGCGCGGCAGCCGTCCGATTGAACCCATCACCTTACCGAGCCGACCGGTCAACCCCGGACGAGTCCCAGCACCTCGTCCCGGATGGCGATCATGGTCGGCTCGTCGTCGGCCTCGACATTCAGGCGCAACAGCGGCTCGGTGTTGGAGGCGCGCAGGTTGAACCACCACCGGTCGGCCACCACGGTCATCCCGTCCAGGTCGTCCACGGTGACGGTGGGCCGGCCCTCGAAGGCGGCCCGCACCTTCGCGGTCGCCGCCGCCTGGTCGGTGACCTCGCTGTTGATCTCGCCGGACGCCGGGTAGCGGTCGTACTCGCTCGCGAACTCGGACAGCGGCAACCCCTGCCCGCCGAGCGCCGCGAGCACGTGGATGGCGGCCAGCATGCCGGTGTCGGCACGCCAGAAGTCGCGGAAGTAGTAGTGCGCCGAGTGCTCGCCGCCGAAGATCGCGTCGGTCTTCGCCATCTCGCCCTTGATGAACGAGTGGCCGACCCGGGTGCGCACCGCCCGGCCGCCGTGCTCGGCGACGATCTCCGGAACGGCGCGCGAGGTGATCAGGTTGTGGATGACCACCGGCGCGTCCTCGCCGTTCGCCCTGGCCCGGGCGATCTCGCGGACCGCGACCAGCGCGGTGACCGCGGACGGCGAGACCGGGTCGCCGTGCTCGTCGACCACGAAGCAGCGGTCGGCGTCGCCGTCGAAGGCCAGGCCCAGGTCGGCCCCGCTCTTGCGGACCTCGGCCTGGAGGTCGACCAGGTTCTTCGGGTCCAGCGGGTTGGCCTCGTGGTTGGGGAACGAGCCGTCCAGCTCGAAGTACAGCGGGACGATCTCCAGCGGCAGCCCGCTCGCGGCGCCCAGCACGCTGGGCACGGTGTGCCCGCCCATGCCGTTGCCCGCGTCCACGACCACCTTGAGCGGGCGGATGCCGGTCAGGTCGACCAGGCCCAGCAGGTGCGCGGCGTAGTCGGCCAGCACGTCGTGCTCGGTGATCGTGCCCGGTTCGCCGGCGTACTCGGGCACGCCCGCCTCGGCGAGCGCGCGGATGTCCGCCAGACCGCTGTCCTGGCCGATCGGGGCGGCGCCCGCGCGGCACATCTTGATCCCGTTGTACTGCGCGGGATTGTGGCTGGCGGTGAACATCGCGCCGGGAAGATTCAGGCTGCCACTGGCGAAGTAGAGCTCGTCGGTGGAGGCCAGGCCGATCAGCGTGACATCCGCGCCCTGGCTTGCGGCGCCGGCGGCGAACGCGCCGGACAACTCCGGCGAGGACGGGCGCATGTCCCAGCCGATCACGATCGCATCGGCCTCGGTGACCCGTACGAACGCCGCGCCCAGTGCCCGCGCGGTGTCGGCGTCCAATTGGTCGGGGACCACGCCCCGCACGTCGTACGCCTTCACGATCTGGGAGAGGTCGCGCACCCGAAGACTCCACTCGCTCGGCCGCGGTCCCGAATCGCCGCGGCAATGACCCTGACCGTCGACCCCTGCCCCGCGGACGACGCATCAGACCCTATCGGCCGGCGGTCAGCTCTCGGGTGAGCGCAGAACGCGCAGGTGGCCGCGTCGACCGGCCTCGGGTCGGCCGTCCCGGTCCGGCGGTTCGGGCGCCGGCTGCGGGGGCTGCGGCGGGCGGGCGGCCTCGCGCACGGCGTTGGCCAGCGCCTCCAGGTCGTCGCTGCTGGGCTTGCCCGCGCTCGGATCCGGCGCGAGGCGCACGACATCCCAGCCACGCGGCGCGGTCAGCCGCTCCGAGTGCTCGGCGCACAGGTCGTAGCAATGGGGCTCGGCGTAGGTCGCGAGAGGGCCCAGGACGGCCGTGGAGTCGGCGTAGACGTACGTCAACGTGGCGACTGCGGTTCGGCCGCAGGCGGTCCGCGAACAGCGACGTACAGGGCTCACGACGATGGACGGTACCGCAAGCGGACCGAACCCGCGTCGTATCCGGGTGCGGTGTGACTCACGTGTCGCTCCTCACAGGGTGCGGGCGGCGTCTCGCACCGCCGTTCGGCCCCCGACGCAGACCCGAACCGGGCCCGCGTGGACCGATCCGGATCCGGCCCTCAGGCCCTAAGCTCGTCCCGTGCACAACGAGCACTCGGTCCCCTCTTCTCCTCGTGAGCGTGACCGGCGGCGCCGTAGTCGGCGCGACCGGCACGGCCGCGGCATGCGCGGCCCGCTCGCCCCGCCCCCCGTGCCGATCGCGCTCACCCGCGCGCAGCGGTTCGACGACCTCGCCGCCGACGTCGTCGAACGGCTCGCCAAGCGCTGGCCGCAATTGGAGGAGGTCCGCTTCGCGGTCCTGGACGTGCCCGAGGCCGAGACGGCGGTGAACGGCGACGAGGCGGTGGCGCTGGGCCGGCTGGTGCCGGCGACCAAGGGCGTCCCGGCGACGATCATCTTGTACCGCCGCCCGCTGGAGCTGCGCGCGGAGGGCCGGACCGAGCTGGAGATGCTGGTCAACGACGTGCTCGTGGAGCAGGTCGCCGATCTGCTGGGGATGGATCCGGACACCATCGACCCCGACGACTGAGCGCCCCCGCGACGCAACGGCCCGGGTCCCCTTCGCGGGGCCCGGGCCGTGTCGTTTCCGTCGCGCCGCGGCGCTATTTCTGCGGGACCAGCAGGGACAGGTCCTCGTGTGCGTTGGGCACCACGACGGTCTCCACCGTCGGCACGAACGGCTGCACCGTGAACGCCGCGGTCTTGCCCATCGTCTCGGTGATCGTGCGGGCCGCGTGCACCGGCTGCGAGCCCGGCTGTGCCTCGGCGATCACCGCGAACCGGGCGGCGCCGGCGGGCACCGGAGCGGGCACCTGGACCGTGGTGCCGGCGGGCACCTCCACGTCCGCGGACACCGGCTCGCCCTTGTCGCCGATCGAGGTGAGCTTGACCTTGGCCGGGCCCTTGGGCGCGGTGAGCGAGATCGTGCTGGTGACCGCGCCGCCGGAACGGTTCTCGGCGACCACCGCGCGCCCGGCGAGTTCGGGGCCGGCGGCCAGGAAGGCCACCTCGGCGTCCGCTCCGCTGCCCTGCACCACCCGGACGCCGGCGATGATGTCCGCGCGCCCGGCGGTCAGCCGCAGCGCGCCCGCGTCGCCCCGGGTGACCGGGCCGAGGTCGACCACCGTCAGCTTGTTGCCCTTGACCTCGGTGCTCTCGTGCTCGACCGGCCTGAAGGTGTTCACCTTGCCGGCCACGGACACCTGGACGTCGGTGCTCTCGCCACTCGGCGAGAGCACCATCAGCTGCACGTTGCCCGCCTCGCCGGCGATCGCGGGCAGGCCGGCGATCACCAGGTTGCGGCCCGGGGCCCCGGCCGAGGGCAGCCAGTCGGTGCCCACCGCGCCCTCCTGGTCCCGGATCGCCGCGCCGACCCGGCCGGTGCGGGCGATCACGTGCACCGCCACGCCCGGGAAGACCGCGCTCGGGTTGAGCGTGCGCAACATCAGCGGCAGCGTCGCTCCCGGCGCCAGGGTCAGCCCGCGGCCCGCCTCGGCGTCGATCGGGCCGTTCGGCCCGAACAGTTCCACGTCGACGACGGCCGGCGTGTCCTTGCTGTTGGACAGGTACAGGTAGGCGTCGCGGTTCTCCGCGGTGGAGGTGCCCACGAACCAGCGGTCGGTGGTCGGCGCCTCGCAGGCCACACCGGCCAGGCCGCGTCCGGCGCCGCTGGGCACGCGGGTGACCGCGCCGGCCGAGAAGCCCGGCGCGAACGCCCCGGCGGCGTTGCCCACGAGCGGCGGGACGTCGACGTTGTCCACGCCGAAGCTCGCGAGCTTGCCCGGGGCCTCGATTTTGGTGCGCACCTTGGTCCGGTCGCCGAGGTCGACGATGCTCGCCTCCCCGCCGCCCGCCGCGTTCGCCGCAGGCGGGGTCAGCGCGCTGATCGCCGTCGAACTGCCGGGCAGCTCCCGGATGTTCGGGCAGCTCAGCTCGGTCTGTTGGATCGGCACCCGACTCGCCGCCGGCGGCGGCGCGGCCTTGCTCTCGGTCGGGCGGGTCACGGTCGCCAGGCCGACGACCGCGGCCAGCAGCGCGACGACGACGGCCAGGGAGAGGGTGGTGCGCTTCACGGGCGATCTCCCTGCGAGGGCGGCGGCCACGGTTGGTCACCCGGGCTCGGCTCGGGCGGCCATCCGCCGCCGTCCGGGTAGGCGTTCGGGTCGTACTGAGGCGCGGGCACCACGTTGCCGTACTCGTCGTAGACGGGGTGCTGCGGCCGGGGCGGGACCCAGCCGTAGGAGCCGGCCGCGTCCGATCCCTCCGGCGCGCCCGGCGGGACCGGGGCGCCCTGGTCGTACTGGTAGCCCTGGTAGTCCGGGTAGCCCTGGTACTCCTGCCCGTAGCCCTGCTGCGGGTACTGCTCGTAGGCAGGCGTCGCGGCGGCTTCGTAGGACGCCCCGTTCCACGCCTCCACCGGCACCGGCGGCTCGGCCGGGTCGGTGCGCTGTTCGGGGAAGCCGAACGCGTCCGGGGCGCCGGCGGCCGACGCGACCGGTACCGCCTCCGGGGCCGGCACCGGCTCCTCCGCCTCGGCCTTGGCCCGGCGGGCGCGTCGCCCGGTGCCCTCGCCGACGGCGGGGGACGGACCGGCGCTGTCCGGCAGGTCGTCGTCGGTGCCGCGCCTGCGCGCGGGCAGCGCCATGACGAACACGACGAACACCAGGACGCCTTGGACGAGCAGCCAGATGCCGTGTCCGCCGGACGTGTGGGTGAGTTCGAGCCGGCCCGCCTCGGGGCGCAGTTCGAAGCCCTGCGCCCAGCCGTCCAGCGTGCGGGCGGTCAGCTTCTTCCCGCCCTGGGTGGCCTGCCAGCCCGAGTCGACGCGTTCCGCGAGCCGCAGGATCCGACCCTGCGGGCCGGCCTCGATCCGGGTGGACACGCCCGCACGGGTGGAGGGGATCGCCACGCTGCGACCGTCGGGGTCGACGATCAGCGCGCGGCCGACCGGGTATTGCAGGCGCCACAGGGTCGCGCCCTGGGTGGCGCCGACCCGGGCCAGGCCCGGCGTGCCGTCGAGACGGGCGGTCAACTCGCTGCCCACCGGGGGCTTGAGCTGGACGAACTCGATGCCGTACGGGGCGAGCATGCTCGCGGTCGCGCCACCGCCACCGGAGAGCAGTTTGCCCAGGAAGGCGTCGAACTGTCGGTAGGTGGACGCCTTGGGCGCCAGCTCGGCATCGCCGAGCACCGGGCCCGCGCCGCGCACGACCGTGTAGGTGACGTTGCCCGATTCGGGCGACGTCAGCACCAGGGTGCGCGGGTGCCGCGACCCGGTGGCCTCCTCGGCCACGAACGCGGGCACCACGACCGGGTCGCGCCGCTCCAGCGGCCCGTTCGCGCCCTGCCACAGCCAGACCGCGGCCGCCGCGAGCGGGGTGACCCCGGCCAGCACGGCCAGCACCACCGCGGTGGGCTGCCGCCAGCCGAAGCTGCCGGCCGCGACCCGGGTGCGGGCGTCCTCGGCGCCGACCATCGCGGCGGCGACGTAGCCGAGCGCGATCAGCACCACCGCCGCGCCGGGCCAGGCGGGGGCCTTGTCGCCGGTGGCCTCGACGGTGAGTTCGACGTGGCTGACCACGACCGCGAGGACCAGGCCGACCACGGCCACCGCCCACGCGCCCAGCACCGCCGTGCGACGCGAATCGCGCAACAGCGCGGCCAGCGCCGCCAGGAGCAGTGCACCGGTGAGCCACATCGGCAGCGTCCCGGGACCGCCCGGGTCCAGGAGCAGCAGACCGACCGGGCTGGTGCCCTTCTCGGCCAGCGCGTCGCCGGCCAACCCGGGCTCGGTCAGGAACAGCGTGGGCTTGCCCGCCAGGGCCAGGGTCCACGGGCCGAGCAGTACGAGCGGGGTGCCGAGCACGACACCGATCCGCACCAGCAGGCCCATCCCCGGACGCGGGCCGAGCAGTCCGGCGAAGGACGCCCCGACGGCGATCAGCGCGAGCAGCACGACCGCGAGCCACAACAGCGGGGTGAACGCCGCCGCGACGGCCAGGGCCAGACCGGTGGCCCAGGCCGCGCGCATGGACGGCTTCAGGTCGCCGGCGCCGAGCACCTGGGCCGCGCCGCGCGCGACCACGGGAGCCAGCACGAGCGCGACCGCGGTGCCGATCCGGCCGGAGGCGATCGCGCCGGTGGCCACGGGGGTCAGCGCGTACACGGCCGCGCCCCACACCCGTACGCCGGGCGCGGACACCAGGCGGCGTGCGCACAGGTAGGCGCTGATCCCGGCGAACGGGACGCTGCCGATCAGCAGTACCGCGACCGCGGTGCCGGCCTTGCCCAGCAGCAGGGTCGCGAACGCGGCCAACGCCCCGACGTAGGGCGGTGCGCTCGCCGCCTCGCCGAAGCCGACGCCGTGCCACGTGTCGCGGTAGCGGTGCCACAGGTCCGCCGCGCCCTCGGGCGGGGGCAGCAGGGCGCCGCCGAACAGACTGCCGCCGCCGAGCAACGAGCGGGCGGCGAACAGGGTGATCAGGGTGAGGGCGACGGCCAGCGAGAGCCCGGGGCGGCGCATCAGCATGCGCAGCTTGACGAAGCTCTCCGTGTCGAGCGACTCGGCGTCCTCGTCGACCGGGCCCGATTCCGCGCTGCTGTGTCGGCCGGACCGGGTCTCCGGCTCCTCGCTTCGCCGCAGGTTGCCCAGCAGACCCTCGGCGGCGTGCCGCACGGTGGCGGCGCGGCTGGGGAACAGGTCGCCCAAGTCCTTGTCGGACATGGTGCGGGTGCGGGCCCGGGCGCGGCGTGCGGACAGGAACGCACCGGGACGCAGCAACACCGTCATGGTGCCGAGCAGTTCGTCCAGGGCCATGCCGGGCAACTTGCCGAGCAGGTAGCCCAGGCTGCGGAACAGGCCGCCGAACAACAGCCGGAACCACAGCAGCGGCCAACCGGCGCCGGTGGTGTTGGCCAGCAGGGTGAAGGCGGCCCCCGCGCGGTCCACCCGGTGCGGGCGGTTCGCCGTGACGTCGATCGGCCGGCGCTCGCGCGTGGCCGCCTCGGCGTGCTGCACCACCGCGTCCGGCACGATCACCACGCGGTGGCCGGCGGCGTTGACCCGCCAGCCGAAGTCGGTGTCGTCGCGCGAGAGCGGCAGGCGCGGGTCGAAGCCGCCCAGACCCTCCCACACGTCGCGGCGCACCAGCATGCCCGCGCTGGAGACCGAGAGCACGCCGCGGACCGCGTCGTGCTGGCCCTGGTCCTGCTCGCGACGCTCCAGGCCGGTCCAGCGCCGGCCGCTGCCGGTGAGGGTGGTGCCGACTTCGAGGAGTTGCCTGCGGTCGTACCAACTGCGCACCTTGGGACCGAGCACGGCCGCGGAGGGCAGCTCGTCGGCGGCACGCAGCAGCAGGTGCAGCGCGTCGGGTGCGGGCTCGCTGTCGTCGTGCAGGAGCCACAGCCACTCGACCGGTTCGGTCGACCGCGGCGGGCGGTCCTGATCGGTGTCGCCGTACGGGTCCGACGCGTCGTACGCGTCGATCCGGTAGGGCAGGGACGCGGGGTCGAGGTGCGGCGCGGCACGCAGGGCTTCACTCACGGCGGCACCGAACGCGGTCCGTCGCTCGGCATGCAGCACCGAGCCTTGACCGAGCGCGTCCTCCAGCAGACCGGCCGAGGCGTCGGTACTGCCGGTGTCGACCGCGACGACGCGCTGGGCCGGGCGCTCCTGACCGAGCAGGCCGGTCAGAGTGCCGGGCAACCAGCGTGCCCCGTCGTGGGCGACGAGGATCGCGGTGACGATGTGCCGTGGAAAAGCCGGAGCTTGCGCGTATGCCGACTGATGGCTGAAAAGTGACATCGAGTGCGGGGACCCCGGGGGGCTCGAAGCGGCGTGGTACCAGCGGTCCGGCATCCGGCCGAACGGCCAACACACTACGCGACGGGCACCCCGCGCCCGCTCTGCTCGGGTCGGGGCCCTGCCGGCGACCGTCAGCGGGCGACGGTCAGACGGCGGCCTTCTTGAGCCGGCGCCGTTCGCGCTCGGACAGTCCGCCCCAGATCCCGAAGCGCTCGTCGTTGGCCAGCGCGTATTCCAGGCACTCGTCGCGCACCTCGCACGCCAGGCAGACCTTCTTGGCCTCCCGCGTCGAGCCGCCCTTCTCCGGGAAGAAGGACTCGGGGTCGGTCTGCGCGCACAGTGCGCGCTCCTGCCAACCGAGCTCCTCCTCCTCGCTCTCGCCGTCGGCGACCAGTAGCTGGAACAGCTCGCCCATCGCGTGCCTCCTCGACCCGTTTTTGCGTCCCCGTGATTAAGCCGTTACCGGTAACGGTTCACGACGTGTGTGAAATTACAAGCGCGTCGTTGCTGCGACGTCAAGCCGGGCTCTGCTATTAGGGCGGGGATTCACTCCCCGGGACCACAGCAATCCGGATTGGCCACATAAATGGACAGATCCGGACAAGGACTTCGTTGCGCGATCGCCTCGACGTTCCGGGCGGGGAGCGTACCGGCGGGAGGCGCGACGACATTCGATGCCAACCCGTGATGACCTCTGCATTGGACTACGCCTCACACCGTCCGCGCAGTTCCCGGGATGGGCCCGAAAACCGCGATGATGACCGAGGTCACATGTCGGGGTCACTCGTCGAGGTCGCCCGAAAATGGGCCTCCCCGTGCCCCGTGGGCTTCAATCCCTTCCCCGGATTCCTCACCCGAATCGGGCAGCGGGCGTCCGATTCGGTGACGACCGGTGCCCGGTGGACCGTGGCGAGTTGACACGGCCACCCCGTAGACGGTCTTCTTTTCCCATGTCCGCACGCTGCAGCCGGTACCGGAGTCGTCCTGTCGACGTCCGTCGGGTGTTCAGCGCGCTGTGTCCGCCGTGCGACCACGTGTACAGCTGTTGTCCGGGCTGTATCGCCTGAGGACGCCTTTTCGGCAGTCCTCCGCGCAAGCGGCGGCACTCTTTTCCCCCTTATATCGGCACGGCCGTCTCCTTCGGCCGAATGTCCGTTCGGGTTGCTGTCGGCCGCTCGCGTGTTCGCTTTCGATCCGCCGCGTTCGCCTGATCCGCCGCGCCAGCCATATCGCGCAGACATCCCGAAGGACTTTCCCTATGTCCAGCGACATCACCGTCGCCGGCGACCCGCTCGCCGCCCCCGCCGTGCTCGCCCTTCCCGCCGCTCCCCCCGTGCGTCCGGCCGTCGCCCGGCTCGCCGCGCTCGCCCGGCAGCATGCCGGCCGGGTGGCGACCGAGCTCGACCAGGTCCGCTACGACCCGATCTCCCGCTGGTACAAGCGGCTCGCCGCGACCGAGGACATGGAGGTCTGGCTGCTGAGCTGGCTGCCCGGCCAGGGCACCGGGCTGCACGATCACGGCGGCTCGTCCGGCGTGTTCACCGTGGTCTCGGGCGAACTGCACGAGCGCTCCCTGGTGGTCACCCCGCTGCGCCGGGCCGGCGCCCGCGAGCGGGTGCTCACCGCCGGCGCGACCCGCGTGTTCGGGCCGACCTACGTGCACGAGGTGACCAACATGGGCACCGAGCCGGCGATCAGCGTGCACGTGTACACGCCTCGACTGGACTCGATGAACCTCTACGACGCCGGCGAGAACATCGCGCGGCCGAGCTTCGAGCCGCTGCGCCGGGTCGGCGTCGAGCGTTCGGGAGAGCAGTGGTGAGCGCCGTCGACCGACTCCTGGACCAGGCCCGGGCCAGGCTCGTGCGGGTGACCCCCGAGCAGGCGCACGCCGCGTTCCACGACGGCGCGGTGCTGGTGGACACCCGCCCCGACTTCCAGCGCGACGCCGACGGTGCGATCCCGGGCGCGTTGGTCATCGAACGAAATCACCTGGAATGGCGCTTCGATCCCGAGGGCGAGGCGCGGCTGCCCGAGGCCACCGGCTACGACCTGCGCGTGGTCGTGGTGTGCAACGAGGGCTACGCGTCCAGTCTCGCCGCGGCGTCGCTGCTGGACCTGGGGCTGTCCGAGGCGACCGACCTGATCGGCGGCTTCCAGGCCTGGAAGGCGGCGGGCCTGCCGGTGGTACCGTCCGCGGCCCGCAACCATCGGTAGAGCGCCACGCCGAGCACGAGCAGCAGCGCCGCGCCGTAGCCGAGTCGGTGGGTGGCCCGGACCTGCCCGGCGCTCAACTCCAGTCCCCAGGTGAGGTACAGGGCATATCCCGCCGGGCCGAGCGCGAGCCATTCCGGGCGCCGCCCGTCCAGCGCCACGAGCGCGACCACGAGCAGCGTGTACCAGGGGTAGGCCGGGGTCAGCACGAACAGCATGCCGGCGGTCAGCGTGAGTGCGGCCTGCCACGGGCGATCCGGGTCGGCGCGGGCCGCCACCACGACGGCGAGCACGATCAGCACGAGCACGGCCGCGTACGGCGTGAGGCCGGTCGGCAGCACCAGGCCGAGCAGGCCGAAACGCGCGCCGTCGTCGTAGCGTTCCTCCTCCAGGTAGCCGGGCAGATAGCCGAGCACGGCGGGTCCGACCGCGAGCACGTGCGGCAGGTAGACCAGCAGCACGGTGAGCCCGGCCGAGCCGAGCAGCCGCACCGGCGCCCGACGCAGGCCGCCGGCCAGGGCCGCGGCGGGAAACATCTTGGTCGCGACGGCGCCGCCGAGCAGCACGCCGCCCAGGATCGGCCGGCGGCCGGCGATCGCGGCCAGTCCGAGCACCATCAGCAGCACGCCCAGCACGTCCACGTGCGCGTTGTTGCCCGCCTCCAGCGCGACCATCGGACACCAGGCCCACCACACCGCGTGTCTGGGGTCGCGGCCGAACCGGCGCAGCACCACGAGCAGCGCGACGGTCACCAGGATCGCCAGCAACGCGGCGGCGGCCTGGACCGGTTCGCGCCGGCCGGACGGGGTGACGGCGTGCACGAGCCAGTAGTAACCCTCGGCCACCGGCGGGTAGATGGTGTGCACCTCGGGCCGGTTGATCCGGGTGCACGAGCCGTCGGGCAGCGGGTGCCTGAACCATCCGGTGCACTCGCCCTTCGGGAACAGCCAGTCGTCGCGGAAGCCGGCCACCTCCGGATCGGCCGGCGCGTGCGCGTAGGGCGAGCGGCCCGCCGCCTGGACCCGCCCGTCGAACGCGTAGCGGTAGGCGTCGTCGCTGGTGCGCGGCGGCGCGCCGGCGGCCAGTACGGGCAGCGCGACCGCCCCGACCAGGATCAGCACCACCGCACGACGCACCGGCAGCCGCCGCACGAGGAAGGCGCCGAGCACGAACAGCGCCCAGGCGGCGCCGTACACGACGTACACGCCGGCACTGCCGGGGTGCGTCCACGGGCCGTACACCGCGTAGCCGACGGCGCCGGCGAGGGCGAGTCCGGTGGTGGTGGCCGCGATGGTGGATGCGGTGCGGGTGGGTGGCGTTTCGGTGCCGGAGGGCTCCGTGCCCGAGGGCTCCGTGCTGGGTGACATGGCGTGAGTCTGGCCGCGGTGGTGTCGTTATCGGGGCATCCCGGGCCGACCGTCAGCACTCCGTAAGGCGGTCAATGCGGGCCGGCGGCGGGTTTTCGGCGTTGGCTGGACGCATGAAGCTCGACATCCGCTTGCCGGACCCACCCGCCGGGCTGCGGCGCGGTCCCCTCCGAGCCGGCGCGTTCCGCGGCGCACTGCACGATCCGCGTACGGTCGTGTCGGTCGGCCGATTGCTCGGCCTCGCCTTCCTGATTTGTTTCCTGACCGGCCTGTTCAGTCATCTACTGCAACATCAGCCGCACTGGCTCGCGCTGCCGTCCCGGCCGGTGTGGGGGTATCGGGTCACCCAGGGGCTGCACGTGGCGGTCGGGATCGCGGCGGTGCCACTGCTCCTGGTGAAGCTGTGGGTGGTCTATCCGCGGCTGTTCGCCTGGCCGCCGGCGAGGTCCGTCGGGCACGCGCTGGAGCGCTTGTCCATCGCGGTGCTGATGATGGCGGCGATCTTCGAGCTGGTCACCGGGCTGCTGAACGTCGTTCAGTGGTACCCGTGGCCGTTCCCGTTCGTGCCGGCGCACTACTGGCTCGGGTGGGTGGCCGGCGGGGCGGTCACCCTGCACGTCGCGGTAAAGCTGCCGCTGATCGTGGCGCACTGGCGGCGTCCCCGGGGTACGCCGGCCGCGGTCGAAGGGCCGACGCGGCGCGGGCTGTTCACCGTGCTCGGCGCCGGGGTGGGCGTGGTCACGCTGGCCACGGTGGGGCAGACGGTGACTCCGCTGGGGCGGGTCTCGGTGCTGGCGCCGCGGCGGGCGGACATCGGCCCACAGGGCCTGCCGGTGAACCGAACGGCGGCCGCGGCGGGCGTGTTGACGGCGGTCCGCGATCCCGCGTGGCGTCTGGAGGTGCTCGGGCCGCGCCCGTTCGCGCTGACCCGGGCCGAGCTGTCGGCGATGCCGCAGCACGAGGCCACGCTGCCGATCACGTGCGTCGAGGGGTGGAGTGCGTCGGCGCACTGGTCGGGAGTGCGGATCCGGGACCTGATGGCGCGGGCGGGCGCGCCGCCGGGCGCCCGGCTGCGGGTGTTCTCGCACGAGCGGTTCAGTCCGTACTCGGTGATGGACATGCCGGACGAGTGGGCGCGCGACTCGCTGACCCTGCTGGCGCTGATGCTGGACGGCGCGCCGCTGGCCGAGGACCACGGGTATCCGGCCCGGATCATCGCGCCGAACCGGCCGGGCGTACTCCAGACGAAGTGGGTCACCCGGATGGAGGTGCTGGGATGAGCACGGCAATCGCGCCCGAGCCGGTCGCGCCACGAACCGGGCGGGTGGTGCGCGCGGTTCGGCTCGTACTGGGCGCCGCCGGCTTGGCGGGCATCGGGTGGGGCGTTGCCGGCGCCTGGGACGACCCGTTCCTGACCGAGCGGGTGGGTCTGGCCGAGTGGCTGATCGGCGGACTGCTGCTGCACGACGCGGTGTTCGCGGTCGTGGTGTTCGCGGTCGGTGCGGCGGCGATGCGGATGCGGCGCGGCCCGGCCCCATGGGTGCGGCGAACCGTGCTGGGCGGCCTGGCGGTGGGCGTGGCGGGAACGCTGATCGCCCTCCCGGCACTGCTGCGCCCGCTGCCCACGCAGAACCCGTCGGTGTTGCCACTGAACTACGGACGGGGACTGGCCATCGTGTGGGCGGCGGTGTGGGTGGGGGTGGGGCTCGTATTGGTGGTGCGAGGGCGGCGGGGCAAGTAAAGAGGCGGGCGCGGCCCCGGTGTCGGCCGGGTAGCGGCTGTGCAACCCGGCACGGAGCAACCGACCCAACCGTGGCCGCGAAGCGGACAGGCAGCCCGACGCGGAGCCGACAGCCAACACGCAGCGACCGGCCCAACCGTGGCCGCGTAGCGGCTGTGCAACCCGGCGCGGAGCGACCGACCCAACCTGGCCGCGAAGCGGACAGGCAACCCGACGCGGCCCGACGCGGCCCGACGCGGCCCAACCCTGGCCGCGAAGCGGACAAGCAGCCCGGCACGGAGCGGGCAGCCAACACGCAGCGACCGGCCCGACCGTGGCCGCGTAGCGGCTGTGCAACCCGGCGCGGAGCGACCGACCAACCCTGGCCGCGAAGCGGACAGGCAACCCGACGCAGAGCGGGCAGCCAACACGCAGCGACCGGCCCGACCGTGGCCGCGTAGCGGCTGTGCAACCCGGCGCGGAGCGACCGACCAACCCTGGCCGCGAAGCGGACAGGCAGCCCGACGCGGCCGACCAACCCAACCCTGGCCGCGAAGCGGACAGGCAACCCGGCACGGAGCGGGCAGCCAACACACAGCAGCCAACACACAGCGACCGACCCAACCCGACCCGAACCACCCGTCCGCTCCGCGCCCCGGTGACCCCAACGCGCGCCGGGTCCGCGCGGCCCGACGTGCGTCGAACCCCGAATCAGCCCTCGGTCAGGCCCGGGACAGGGCGGCGAAGGTGCGGTTCGGGCCGGCCCACGCGTCGATCATGGTGAAGCGGTGGGCGCGGGCGAGGGTGCGTAGCGCGGGAGTGCCGACGCGGGCCCAGCGGAAGGCGCTGCTCCGACCGCCGTGGTCGTTTTCGACGCGGGCGGCGAAGCGTTCGTGTACGTCCTGCGGGTCGGTCTCCACCACGAGCAGGCCGCCGGGGGCCAGCAGGCCGTGGATGCGGTCGAGCAGCCGGCCCGGGTCGCCGCCGATGCCGATGTTGCCGTCGGCGAGGAGGGCGGCGGCCCAGCGGCCTTCGCCGGGCAGCGGCTCGAATACCGAGCGGCACAGCGCGGCGGCCCCGGCGGCCAGGGCCCGAGCGACGGCGGCCGGCACCGGATCGACACCGAGGGCGGCCACCCCTCGGCGACCGAGTGCCGCGGTCAGCCGACCAGGGCCGCAGCCGATGTCCAGGGTGGGGCCGGTACAGCGGGCGAGCATGGTGTCGTCGGCGGCGTCCGGTTCGGCACACCAGCGGGAGAGTTCCAGGCGTTGCCGACGGCGGCCGTGTCGGCGCAGGTACAGCGCTCCCCCGTCGCGCAGCGCGATCGTGTACGGGTCGTCCGGAGCGTCCGGGGCAAGATCCGCAGCACCCGAGGCAGGGACCACCGAAGCATCCGCAGCGAGATCGACCCGAACACCCGAAACAAAGTCCACCCGAGCCCCCGGGGCAAGGACCGCCGAAGCATCCGCAGCAAGATCGCCCCGAACACCCGAAACAAAGTCCACCCGAGCCCCCGGGGCAAGGACCACCGAAGCATCCGCAACAAGATCGCCCCGAGCACCCGAAACAAAGTCCGCCCGAGCACCCGAGGCAAAGACCACCGGAGCATCCGCAACAAGATCGCCCCGAGCACCCGAAACAAAGTCCGCCCGAGCACCCGAGGCAAAGACCACCGGAGCATCCGCAGCGAGATCGGCCCGAGCACCCGCGGCAACGTCGGTCGGGTGGTCGGGGTCGCGGACCAAGGTCATGCGTACACCTCGCCGCCGAGCAGCGCGCGGGCCACGCCGGCGCAGTGGGTGCCGGGGATGTCGCGGGTGACCGCGGCCAGGTCGGCGGCCGTGTCGATGTCGGTGAGCGTGGGCAGGTCGCGTACGGTCAGCCCGGCGGCGAGCAGTCGGGCCCGCTGGATCGCGCCGGTCCGCGGCATCGACATCGGCACCCCGGGAAACACCGACGGGTCGGGCTCGCGCAGTCCGATCGCCCAGAATCCGCCATCGGTCGCCGGGCCGAACCACGCGTCGGCGGCCGACCAGTCCACGGTCAGCAACTCGGGCGTGATCTGTGGGGTGTCCATGCCGACCAGCAGGGTCGGTCCGGTACAGCCGGCGAACGCGCTGGCCAGGCGCAGGTCGAGGCCACCGACCCCCTGCGGCACCACGTCGAAGCCGGCCGGCAGCCACGGCCCGGGCTCGCCGGCGAGCACCAGGACCCGGCGGCGCGCGGGCGTGGCGAGTACGGCCGCGAGCGTGTCGGTGAGCGCGGCCTCGGCCACCGCCGCGGCCTGGTCCGGGGTCAGCGGCGGGGTCAACCGGGTCTTTACCCGACCGGGCAGCGGCGCCTTGGCGATCACCACGAGGGTGCTCATGCGGGCCGCCCCGCACGGGCGAGCACGGCGCTCATGTCCCGGACCGCGGTGACCGTGCCCCGGACCGTGCCGGTGACCTTGGAGCGACCGGAGCGCGGCAGGTAGCGCACGTCCACCTCGGCGATCCGCCATCCGGCGTCGGCGGCGCGCACCACGGTCTCCAGCGGGTAGCCGGAGCGGCGGTCCGCGACCGCCAGCGCGAGCAGTTCGGCGCGCCGGGCGGCCCGCATCGGCCCCAGGTCGTGCAGCCGCGCACCGGTGCGCCGGCGCAGGCGGCGGGCCAGCAACAGGTTGGCCAGGCGCGCATGCGGCGGCCAGGCGCCGAGGGTCTGCGGGCGGCGGCGACCGAGCACCAGGTCCGCGCCACCGGCGAGCACGGGGCCGGCCACCTCGGGCAGCTGCCCGGGGTCCAGCGACGCGTCGCAGTCGCAAAAGCACACGATCGGCGCGGTCGCCGCGAGCAGCCCGGCGTGACAGGCCGCGCCGAAGCCGCGGCGCTCCTCGGCCACCACGCGGGCGCCGAGCGACCGGGCCAGTTCGGCCGAGCCGTCGCGCGAGCCGTTGTCCACGACGATGGGGCGATATCCGGCCGGCATCCGGGCGAGCACCCACGGGAGCGCGTCGGCCTCGTCGAGGCACGGCAGCACGACGTCCACAAAATGCTCGGCGGGATGCGCTGAAGAGGCGTCCATGCGGCTCACGCTAGGTACGCGCAGGCCGCATACCCAGGCTTGACGTGCTTACGGAGTGCTGACGTCGCCGCGATACGGCCGTGTGGGTTACGGCCCCCTTACGGATCGGCCTCCCGCCGGAATCGTCCCTCTTCGCACACCTACACTCGCCGGCATGAAGGTGCTCGTCGTCGACGACGACCCGACCGTGGCCGAAGTCGTCGTCGGTTATCTCGAACGCGCGGGGTTCGGTACGGCACACGCCGCCGACGGGCCCACCGCGCTCGATCTGGCGTTCGCCGAGATGCCCGATCTGGTGGTGCTCGACCTGATGCTGCCGGGCATGGACGGGCTGGACGTCTGCCGACGGCTGCGCGAGCGCGGCCCGGTGCCGGTGGTGATGCTGACCGCGCTGGGCGACGAGGGCGACCGGGTGCTCGGCCTCGAAGTCGGCGCGGACGACTACGTCACCAAGCCGTTCAGCCCCCGGGAACTCGTCCTGCGGGTGCAGTCCGTGCTGCGCCGGGTCGCGGTGCCGGCTCCGCCGCCGATGCCCTCGGTGCTGCGGCACGCGGACCTGGAGATGAATGTCGCCGCCCACCGGGTGCTTCGCGCCGGCCGTGAACTCTCGCTCACCGCACGAGAGTTCGACCTGCTGGGCTTCTTCCTCGGCAACCCGGGCCGGGCCTTTTCCCGGGACGAGCTGATGCGCCGGGTCTGGGGCTGGGAGTTCGGCGACCAATCCACGGTGACCGTGCATGTACGGCGACTGCGGGAGAAGATCGAGGACGACCCGGCCGCGCCCCGGCTCCTGGTGACCGTGTGGGGCGTGGGCTACCGGCTGGAGGTCGAACCCGAGTGCCTGTGAAGGATTTTGCGCTGATCTGCCTGATCGCGGCGGGCAGCGGGCTCGGGGCCACCCTGCTGGGCGTACTCGGCCTGCGCGCGCTGCGCAATCGTTCGCTCTCGGTCGCCTTGGCCGCGATGTCGGTGGTGACGATAGCCGGCATGGCCGCGGGTACGGTCGGGGTCTCCCAGGCGATGCTGCTCTCCTCGCACGACCTGACCGTGGTGATGGTGGTCTGCGCGGTCTCGGCCGTACTCGCGATCGGTGTGGCGATGCTGCTCGGCCGTCCGGTGGTGGCCGACGTCCGGGCCCTGCGCGGCACCGCGCGAGCACTCGGCGGCGGCCCGCCGGGACCGCCGCGCCGAGTCTCCGCCGTGGTGGAACTTGCGGAGTTGGGCCGGGAGTTGGAGCGTGCCGGCGTACAACTGAGCGAATCCCGGGAGCGCGAGCGGGCGGTCGAGCACGCCCGACGCGAGCTGATCGCGTGGATCTCGCACGACCTGCGCACGCCGCTCGCGGGCCTGCGCGCGATGGCCGAAGCGCTGGAGGACGGGCTGCCGGAGGATCCGGCGCGCTATCACCGGCGGATCAGGACCGAGGTGGATCGGCTCAGCGGGATGGTGGACGACCTGTTCGAGTTGTCCCGGATCCAGGCGGGCGCCCTGAAGCTGACCCTGGCCCGGGTCTCGCTCTACGACCTGGTGGCGGACGCGATGGCCGGTACGGAGGAATTGGCCCGATCCTGCTCGGTCCGGGTGGCGGGCGAGGACATCGTCGCGGTGCCGGTCCGGGTGGACGGCCGCGAGATGTCCCGGGCGATCACGAACCTCCTGGTCAACGCGATCCGGCACACCCCCTCGGACGGCACGGTCGCGGTCGGGGTGAGCACCGCCGAGGGCGAGGTCGTGGTCTCGGTGACCGACGCATGCGGCGGCATCCCGGAGGAGGACCTCCCCCGAGTCTTCGACACCGGCTGGCGCGGCACCCACGCCCGCACCCCGGCCCCCGGCGGCGGCGCGGGATTGGGCCTGGCCATCGTCCGCGGCATCGTCGAGGCCCACTCGGGCCGGGTCGGCGTGGCAAACACGGGAATGGGCTGCCGCTTCGAGGTGAGGCTGCCGGCGGGGTGAGGGTGTCGGTGCGTCGGGGGTGGGGCCGGTGGTTTGTGACGGTCGTCGGGGGCGTCGGGGTCATGCCTGGGCGAACTCCGCCATGCCGTGCTTGAATTCGATCGTGGCCTGCCACCCGAGTTCGGTCTCCAGGCGGGTGGCCGAGGCGGTGATGTGCCGGACGTCGCCCAGGCGGTATTCGGCCGTCGTGATCGGGGCCGGGCCGGCGTGCGCCTCGGACAGGGCCACGGCCATTTCGCCCACCGTGTGGGGGACGCCGGTGGCGACGTTGTAGGCGCGAAGGCCGTGGCCGGAGCGGTCCAGAGCGGCCAGGTTGGCGGTGGCCACGTCGCGGACGTGGACGAAGTCGCGGCGTTGGCCGCCGTCTTCGTACACCCTCGGGGGCAGACCGGCACGCAGCATCGAGCGGAAGATCGCGGCGACGCCGGCGTACGGGGTGTCCAGCGGCATCCTCGGACCGTAGACGTTGTGGTAGCGCAGCGCCGTGGCCACACCGCCGGTGGCCCGGGCCCAGGCGCCCGCCAGGTGCTCCTGGGCAAGCTTGGTCGCGGCGTACACGTTGCGCGGGTCGGGCGCCGCCTCCTCGCAAATCCGGCCGGGCGTCACCGCCCGCCCGCACATCGGGCACGGCGGCTCGAAGCGGCCGGCCATCAGCGCCTCGACCGGCCGCGGACCCGGCACGACCTCGCCGTGCTCGGCGCAGTGGCCCAGCCCCTCGCCGTAGACGACCATCGAACTCGCCAGCACCAGACGGCCGATACCCGCCCGCGCCATCGCGGCGAGCAGCACCGCGGTACCCAGGTCGTTGCAGCCGACATAGTCCGGCGCATCGTTCAGGTCCAGGCCCAAGCCGACCTTGGCAGCCTGATGGCAGACCGCATCCACCCCGACCAACGCCCGGTCCACGACCGCCGGATCGCGCACATCGCCCTGTACCGCATCCACGTCCTCGACCGGCACCAGATCGAGCACCCGCACCTCGTGTCCGGCTTCGGTCAGGCATTCGACGACGTGCGTTCCGATGAACCCGGCGCCGCCGGTAACCAGGATTCTCATCCCCCAACGCTAGGCCGACACCGACCCCCCACCCCCCACCCCACGCCGACGTCACCCCTCCGTAAGACCTACTCCCCCACCGCCCCCCACCCCGAGCCTCCACCCCTCACCCCACCCGGCACGTGATTCACCCCACGCCCCCGGCCCATCACCCCACTCCCCCAGGCGCGTCAGCGCCCCCGACCCAGCCCGCCCCCAGTGATCGACGCGCGAAGCGCGGAGAGCGGCGGAGCCGCAAAGTGTGGACGGTGTGGCCCGGAGCGAAGCGGAGGGACACGCAGTCACGAGCGAGGGGCCACTTTTTTCTCGGAGGAGCGAAGCGGGGGAGAGAAAAAAGTGGTGCCTCGCGAGCCGGCGCCGAAGGCGCCCAACAAGCAGCCTGCGAGACTGATCCCATGCGCATCGTTGTACTTGCCGGCGGCATCGGTGGGGCCCGGTTCTTGCGGGGTCTCAAGGCGGCCGTTCCGGAAGCGGAGATCACCGTCGTCGGCAACACCGGGGACGACATCCACCTGTTCGGGCTCAAGGTGTGTCCGGACCTCGACACCGTCATGTACACACTCGGCGACGGCATCAACGAGGAGCAGGGCTGGGGGCGCCGCGAGGAGTCCTGGAGCATTCGCGAGGAGATGGCCGCGTACGGTGTCGAACCGACCTGGTTCGGGCTGGGCGACCGGGACTACGCGACGCACATCGTGCGGACCCAGATGCTCGGCGCCGGCTACCCGTTGTCGGCGGTCACCGAGGCGCTGTGCGCGCGGTGGCAGCCCGGTGTACGACTCGTCCCGATGAGCGACGATCGGGTCGAGACGCACGTGGTGATCGACGATCCCGACAAGCCCGGCACCCGCAAGGCGATCCACTTCCAGGAGTACTGGGTGCGGCTTCGCGCCGCGCCGACCGCGCACGCGATCGTGCCGGTGGGCATCGAGACGGCCAAGCCCGCGCCCGGCGTCCTGGAGGCAATTGCCGAGGCCGACCTGATCCTGTTCCCGCCGTCCAATCCCGTGGTCAGCATCGGCACCATCCTGGGCGTACCCGGGATCCGCGAGGCGCTGGTGGCCGCGGAGGCACCGGTGATCGGGTTGTCGCCGATCATCGGCGGCGCACCCGTACGCGGAATGGCCGACCGGGTCCTGGCGGCGGTCGGCGTCGAGACGAGCGCCGCCGCCGTCGCCCAGCACTACGGACCGGGGCTGCTGGACGGCTGGCTCGTGGACACCGCGGACGCGGACACGGTGCTCGCCGTCGAGGCGGCCGGCATCCCGTGCCGGGCGATCCCGTTGCTGATGACCGACGTCGAGGCCACCGCCGAGATGGCCCGCGCCGCGCTCGCACTCGCGGACGAGGTGCGCTGATGGGGGCTCCGCCGCGCGGCTACTCGGTGTTCGGGGTGCCCGGGCTGCCGGAGATCGGCGAGGGCGCCGATCTGGGCCGGCTGATCGCGGACGCGGCGGCGGGACCGGACGGGCCCGGCCTGCGCGACGGCGACGTGCTCGTGGTGACCTCGAAGATCCTCAGCAAGGCCGAGGGCCGGTTGTTGCGCGGGGTCGATCGGGAGAAGGTGATCGACACCGAGGCGGTCCGCCTGGTCGCGCGCAAGGGCCGCACCCGGATCGTGGAGACCCGGCACGGATTCGTGATGGCGGCGGCGGGCGTGGACGCGTCCAACACGCAACCCGGCACCCTGCTGCTGCTTCCGGAGGACTCGGACGCCTCGGCCCGCCGATTGCGCGCGGCACTGGCCGAGTCGGCCGGCGTCCGGGTGGGCGTCGTCGTGTCGGACACCTTCGGCCGGCCCTGGCGTACCGGGGTCACCGATGTGGCGATCGGCGTGGCGGGGCTGGACGCGCTGGACGACCACCGGGGCCGGATCGACACGCACGGCAACGAACTCGCGGTCACCGTCACCGCGGTGGTGGACGAACTCGCCGGCGCGGCCGAGTTGGTCAAGGGCAAGGCGGGCGCGGTCCCGGTGGCGATCGTGCGCGGCCTGGGGCATCTGGTCATCGACGCGGACGGCGCCGGGGTACGTCCGCTGGTGCGCGGCGCCGAGGACGACATGTTCCGGCTCGGCACCCAGGAGGCGGTCGGCGAGGGCGCCCGGAACGCGATCACCGCGCGGCGCACGGTGCGCGCGTTCACCGACGAACCGGTGGACCCGGACGCGGTGCGTCGCGCGGTGGCCGCCGCGATCACGGCGCCGGCCCCGCACCACACCGTGCCGTGGCGGTTCGTGCTCTTGGAGAGCGCGCCGGCCCGGACCGCGCTGCTGGACGCGATGCGCGACGCGTGGGTGGCGGATCTGCGGGCGGACGGCCTGGGCGAGGAGCGCATCGCGCAGCGGGTCAAGCGTGGCGACGTGTTGCGCGGCGCGCCGTATCTGGTGGTGCCGTGCCTGGTCACCGACGGCGCGCACACCTACCCCGATCCGGTGCGGATGCGGGCCGAGCGGGAGATGTTCACCGTCGCGGCGGGCGCCGCCGTGCAGAACCTGCTGATCGCGCTGACCGCGGAGGGCCTGGGGTCCGCGTGGGTGTCGTCGACGATGTTCTGTCCCGACGTGGTACGCGCCACGCTCGCGCTGCCCGCCGACTGGGACCCGATGGGTGCCGTCGCGGTGGGCCGGCCGGCCGAGCCGCCTCGGGAGCGTCCGGTCCGCGCGGCGGACGATGTGATCGTGGTGCGCTGAGCGGCGCACGAACAGGACGAAGGGGTGGGCGCGCCACCGGATTTCCGATGGCGCGCCCACCCCTTTGTGCACGGACTCTGCCGCGTGGCGCTGCCGGCCCGGATTCGGCGGGCCCACACCGCTGCCGACGACGGGTCGAAAGCGATGTCCGGCCGATGTCCGGGGGCGTCACGCCACGTCAGTAGCCTCCGACCGAGGATCCGCCGACGGTCGGCGGGGCCTGCGGACGCGGCGGCGGGATGTGTCCGCCGCCGGGGGCTCCGGTGCGTCCGGGGTTCGGCGACATTTCGGGGCCGTCATAGGGCGGGGGCGGTGTCTGCGGCAGATCGGCGGAACCGTGGCTGCCGGGCGGCTCGACCTCGCCGCGCCAGGCCCCGGTCTCGTGGCCCCGCTTCTCCACGAACACCTTGAAGTGTTCGAGGTCGCCCTTGGTGCGGCCACGCACGAAGCCGAGCTTGTCGCCCACCGTCTCGACCAGACCCTCGGGGTCGAACTCCATCTGGAGCATCACCCTGGTGTGCACGTCGTCGAGCCGGTGGAAGGTGACCACGCCCGCCTGATGCGGGCCGTCCACGGTCTTCCACGCGACCCGCTCGTCGGGTCGCTGTTCGGTGATCTCGGCGTCGAACTCCCGGGTCACTCCGGCGATTCGGGTGACCCAGTGGGTTCGCGTCGCATCGAGTTGCTCGATCCGCTCGACCCCGCTCATGAACTGCGGGAACTCCCGGAACTGGGTCCACTGGTTGTACGCGGTGCGGACCGGCACGTCCACGTCGATCGAGTGCTGGACGGTCGTCACTAGCACTTCCTCCTCGTTCTCGGTGTCGGTTCCTGCTGCGAGTTGCACAGCCGGGTCCTTCACCCGAACGGCTGCCCGAGCCCTCCGCCGACAAACGTGGCGTCCCCGGTCGGAGTCGGGATCGGGGTCGGATCACCACACCTGCGCACGACACCTTGTTCACAAAGCCTGGTTCACAAGGCCTTGCCGACGAAGTGCCGACGCGGTCCGTACCGAGGTGCGCGGCGCGGGACCTTCACGCCCGACATGCGGATCAACAGCGCGGCCCGGTGCCGGTGTCCGGGGTAGCCGGCGAGCAGTTCGAGCATCCCCGCGTCGTCGACCGCGTGTCCGGCCAGCGCGAAGCCGATCGTCTTGGGCAGGTGCAGGTCGCCCACCGACAACGCGTCCGCGTCGCCGTGCGAGCGCTGCATGGTCTCGGCCGCGGTCCATATCCCGATCCCGGGCACCAGTTGCAGCAGTCGGGCCGCCTCGGGGTGGGCCACGCCCGTGGTCGCCTCCAGCCGGCCGGCCACCCGGACCGCCTCCATCACGGTGCGCGAGCGGCGCCCGTCCACGCCGGCCCGGACCCAGTCCCAGGACGGGATCAGCGCCCAGGTACGGACGTCGGGCACCACCCGCAGGCCGGTCGGCGCAGGCCCCGGCGGCGCCTCGCCGTACTTGCCCAGCAGCAGCCGAAACGCCCGGCGCGCCTCGATCGTGGTGACCTTCTGCTCCAGGATCGAGGGCACCAGCGCGGCCAGCACCAGCGTCGTGCGCGGCATCCGCAGGCCCGCGAACCGGCGTTCGGCGTCCCGGACGATCGGGTGCCGGGCGACGAAGGCATCCGGTTCGTCCTCGGCGCCGAGCAGGGCCGGCAGTGCGTCGAGTTGCCATCCGGCGCCGGGCCCCCACGCGCTCGCCTCGACCTCGCCGGTCCCGGGACGGTCGAGCAGCCGCAGCGTGCACGGCCCGTCCGGCGTGCGCGAGGTCCGCCACACCGAGCCGTCGGCGCCCGCGTGATACGTGGGGTCGCTGTGGCCGCGGCGCAGTTGGCCCAGGGTCAGCCGCAGGTCGAGCGGGAAGCCCGGACGCCACACACGGTGACGGGCACTCGGGTGCAACTGGCTCTCCTCGCGGTCCGGGTCGGGACCGCCACGGTACCTTCCCGGTTTTGCCCCGATGTGCGCAGAGCAGACTTCACCTATGCGGGTGATGGCGTTCGGCACCTATGACACGACCGTCCACCCCCGGGTGGGAATCCTCATCGAGGGCTTGCGGCGCCACGGTATCGAGGTGGTGACCTGCAACGTTCCCCTCGGACACATGGACGCCGGGCCGATGGTCCCGCCCCCCGCGGCCCATCCGGGGATCCCCCGCCAGCGCATACGGCACGCCCGGTGCATCGCGGAACTGGTCGCCAAGGCCCGCCGCGCGCCGCGTCCGGACGTGGTGATCGTCGGCTATCAGGGTCGGCTCGACATCCAGATCGCCCGTCGGCTGTTCCCGGGCGTACCGCTCGTGCTCGACCACCTGGAGAGCGTGGACGACGTGGCCGATCGGCTCGGCCAGTCGGCGCAGGCCGAACTGCGCAAGGTCGACCGGATCGAGCAGGCCGCGATCGCCGCGGCCCGGTTGGTGCTCGTGGACACCGAGGAGCACCGCCGGGTGCTCCTGCCCGGGCATCGCGACCGGGCGGTCGTGGTGCCGATCGGGGCGGCGCCGGTGTGGTTCGACGCGGGCCGGGCGAGCACCGATCCGACGCCGATGGCGGCGGGCGAGCCGGGCTCCACCACGGACCCGGCGGGCGATGCCCGACCCGGCGATGTCGCGGCGGCCCTGCCGGGGGACTTCGCGCCGGACTTCCGGCCGGGTGAGGACCTGCGGGTGATCTCGTTCGGGCTGTACTCGCCGGTGCAGGGCGCGCCGGTGATCGGTGCCGCGCTGAGTCGGCTGGAGGGCTATCCGATCACGGTGACGATGATCGGACGGGGGTTGCAGGCGCAGCGGACCCGGGACCTGGTCGGCCCGGACGCACCCCGGGTGACCTGGCGGACCTGGGTTCCGGAGGCCGAGCTGCCGCGCCTGGTCGCGGCGCACGACGTGTGCCTGGGCGTGTTCGGCACCGGCGCCAAGGCGCTGCGGCTGGTGCCGAACAAGGTCTTCCAGGGGGCGGCGGCGGGGTGCGCGGTGCTCACCTCGGACACCGCGCCGCAGCGCCGACTGTTCGGGCCGGCGGGGTTGTTCGTGCCGGCGGGCGATTCGGACGCCCTGGCCGACGCACTGCGCCGGTTGGCCCAGCACCCGGCCGAGGTGGCCCGGCTGCGTGCCGCGGCGGTCGCGCTCGCCCGCGAGCGCTTCGTACCCGAGGCGGTGGTGGAGCCGCTGGTGGAACGGCTCCGGGAGATCGTCGACAAGCCCGCCTGACCGGCCGAGCACGAACAAAGGTTCGACCCACGCGCAGGCCGCGTCGGTACGGATCGCGGGCGGCGCCTGGGCAGGCGCCCGCGGTCTTCGTCGGCGCGAAAAACCGCGGGCAGTCGGCGGAGCCGACGCTGCTCACCCCACCCGCAGGGCCACGTCGGTGCGGATCGCGGGTAGTTGGTCGTAGAGCTTCTGGCCGGGGCACTCGGTGTTGAACGCGTCCCGGTGGCCGGAGATCACGTCGAATGCGTGGGTCGTGCCCTTGGGGTAGCGGCTGCCGCTGTCCGACGAGGTCAACGTGACCTTGCCCTTGGGGTTGCGGTCGTCGAGGCCGAGCTTCCACGCGATCACGCGGGAGAGGGCGATCAGCATCCGTCCGTGCGGCGCGGCGGTGGTGTAGGTGCCCATCGCGGCGACGCCCATGCTGTCGGTGTTGAAGCCGAGGGTGTGTGCGCCCAGGACCGGCTTGTCGGTGCCGCCGGCGCGACCCTCGAAGATCGTGCCGCACTTGTCCACCAGGAAGTTGTAGCCCACGTCGGCCCAGCCGTTGGTCTTGACGTGGTAGCGGTAGATCGACCGGAGCACCTTGGCCGAGTCGCTGCACGGGAAGTCGTTGCCGTCGGCGGTGTGGTGCACGAACGCGGCTCGCACGGTGTTCGTGTACTTGAACTTCGCGTCCCGCAGCGACTCGTCGGCGCCCCAGTCCGCGCGGGCCACGATCGCCGGCTTTTCGGCGTGGCCCTTGACCGCGCGGCCGTCGGTGCGGTTGGGCAGGGTCTGGCGAGGTGGCATCCGGTCCAGGATCGACTCGCCGGGGTCGACCAGTTCGGCACGCAGGTCCTTGGGCAGTACGCCGTCCAGCACGCCCACGCGGACCTGGATGCCGTCGGACCGGCCCGCCCAGAACGGCTCGGTGCCGCCGCGGGCACCACCTTCGGCCTCATCGGTGCCGTCGACCCCGGTGTGCAGCTCGTGCCACGGGCTCCACACTCCGCCGGTGCGGGTGCGCACGTGCACCGCCATCCGTGCGCCGGCGCCCGGGTCGGCCCAGGTGACGCCGAGCAACGAGTAGGCGGGGGTGCCGCGTTCGGTGGTGAGCACCTCGGTCCGGCCCACCCGCGGCGCGCCGGCGTCCGGCTCCTGTTCGATGCCGGTCAACGGGAGGGTCACCGTCGAACCGGGGGTGCTCGGCCGGTCCTCGGCGTGCGCGGGTGGTCCGACGAGCACGGCGGGTACGGCGAGGGCGGCGATCGACAACGCGATTCTGATGTACACGGGCGGGCCCCTCCATCGTGGGCGGTCGAGCTCTACCGGTTCCCGCGCGGGGCTGAATCCCGTACCGAATGCGGCAATTACACCCATTTGCACCATCGACGCGTCGGCTCGATAGGCTGGGAGCATGCTCAGCACTCCGGTCGATCAGTTGCGCATCGCGCTCGCCGCCGACTCCGCGCGGCCCTTCACCACCTTCTACGACGACGCCACCGGCGAGCGGGTCGAGCTCTCCGTCGCGACGTTCGACAACTGGGTCGCCAAGACCGCGAACCTGCTGCGCGACGACCTCGCGGTCGAGCCGGGCGCACGCGTTTCGCTGCTGCTGCCCGCGCACTGGCAGACCCAGGTGTGGCTGCTCGCGGCCTGGTCGCTGGGCCTGGTGGTGAGCTTCGACGGCGATCCCGCCGACGCCGATGTGGTGGTGTCCGGCCCGGACACCCTCGATCGTGCCGCGACCTGCCCGGGCGAGCGGGTCGCCCTGGCGCTGCGGCCGATGGGCGGGCGGTTTCCCACGCCGCCGGCCGGCTTCCTGGACTACGCGGCCGAAGTGGCCGGGCACGGCGACCGGTTCGTCCCCGAGGGCCCGGTACGCGCGGATGCCCCGGCGCTTGCGGAGGCCGGACGCGAGTGGACGGCCGGCGAGTTGGCCGAGGCGGGCGAGGCCGCCGCGCGGGAGTGGAAGCTGGTCCCCGGCGATCGCCTGCTCACCTCTTTGAGCTTCGCCCGAACGGGTGGATTGCGGGCGGCCGTCCTCGCGCCGCTTGCCGCGTCGGTCCCCGTCGTCGTATGCCGTCACCTGGATGAATCCCTGCTGGAGCGGCGGATCGAGGTCGAGCGGGTCACCCGTGCCGTCACCCGTTCCGCCGACTAGGCCATGACAAGACGGGTCGTGCTGCGCTTTCGTGGCCACGACCGCCCGTAGTGCCGTGCCCGGCGGTCCCTCAGCAGGCGGGGAGGCGTGGGTTCATGGATACGTGGGATCACCTGTACCGGCCCGAGGGCGCGGCCGAGCCCGCCGCGCCCGAGAAGCCGCCCGCGACCCACGAGTCCGCGCCTGCCGCGCCGGTCGAATCCGGCTCCGGTCGGGCCGCCGCGCGCCGCGCGCGCAAGAAACGCAACCGGCGGCGCAAGGTGTTCCTGCCGATCGGAGTCGGCATCTCGCTGATCCTGCTCACCGGCGTCTCGGCTGCCTACGTCGCGTACCAACGGCTCAACGGCAACCTCGAGACCGACGCGGTGGACGGCAAGCTCAACGCCGATCGCCCGGCGGTGGGCGGCAACGGCAAGGGCAAGCCGATGAATCTGCTGATCATCGGCTCGGACTCGCGAGCCGGCGAGAACCGCGCGCTGGGCGGCGGCGGGGACAACGGCGAACGCTCGGACACCACGCTGTTCGTACACCTGTCCTCGGACCGCGAGCACGCGGTGGTCATGAGCATCCCGCGCGACCTGCTGGTCACCGTGCCCTCGTGTGTGACCAGGGACGGCGCGCGCTCCGCCGAACAGCGCGGGGTGATGTTCAATTCGGCGTTCGAACTCGGCGGCGCGGCGTGCACGCGCAACACCGTCGAGAAGATCACCGACATGCGCGTGGACCACCACATCATCGTGGACTTCTCCGGCTTCAAGGGCATGGTCGACGCGGTCGGCGGCGTGGAGATCTGCCTGCCCCGGACCGTGCAGGACCGCGAGGGCAACATCACGTTGTCCGCCGGCCGACGCAAGGTGCACGGCAGGGAGGCCCTGGACTACGTCCGGCTGCGTCACGACATCGGGCTCGGCGGGGACGGCAGCGATCTGGGGCGGATCAAGCGGCAACAGGCGTTCGTGGCCTCGCTCGCGAAGCAGATCCGCAGCGGCGACACGCTCTCCAGCCCGTCCCGGCTCTTCGCCCTGGCCGACGCGCTGACCAAGTCGATCCGGGCCGACGAGGGCCTGGATTCGGTGGCGGCCCTGGTCGAGCTCGCGCGCGGGATGCAGGACCTGGAGACCAGGAACATCACTTTCGCGCACGTACCGGTGTACAACCCGCCGGAGGACGACAACCGGGTCGCCCTGATCCAGCCGGACGCCCGACGCCTGTTCGACGCGATCAATCACGACGAGCCCCTGGACGGTCGGCGCAAACCGGATCCGGCGGCAACACCGGGGGTGGCACCTTCGATCGACGCCGCGTCCGACGGGCCCACCCGCCGACCGGACGGGGCCGCCCCGGCAGCCGGTGTCGCCGTCGCCGGCGGCACCGCCGCGCCGGCCGAATCGGCGAAGACCTCGGTCATGGCCGACACCCGGAACGCGGATCAGGACATCTGCAAGGCGAACTGACGCCGCATCATCCCATTCGTCCACAGGCGTCCCGCCTCGGCGGCGACGGATGTGGTGGCGCACGGTAGCGTGCTCGCCGATACGCGGGCCGCTCCGCCGTGACGTGTTGCGCCTTCATTCGGTGACCTGCGTCACAGGCGGATGGACACACGCAACTCAGGGCAGTGGCAGCACGTCTATCACAGATAACGGCCGCTCTACGCGCGGTTCGTCGCTCTTGATCGGCGTTGGGCGCCCTGGGGAAAGAAGCAGACACGACGTGAGTGACAGCGAACGGGCCGGCAAACAGGCCGAATCCGGTCGGGACGCGCGCCCGGACACGGCACCCGCGACTCCGGCCGAATCCGAGACATCGGCCCCGGGACCCGCAGCGGCCGAGACGGACGGGCCGAACGCGGCGAACGCCGACCCGGCTCCCGGCGCGGACGCGGCCGCCCCGGGTACAGCCGCCGACGCGCCTCCCGCCGCGGACCCGGCGGTCCCGGCCGACCCGGCACCGGCCGCGGACGGGCCGGCTGCCGGGGTCGGCGCCGAGGCCGAGGCGAAGGCGGTCGCGTCCGAGGCAGAACCGACCGAGCCGGGTGGGCCGAAGGCCGAGATACCCGCGGCCGAAATACCCGCGGCGGAGATACCCGAGGCGGGTGCGCAGGCTGAAGCAGGCGCGCAGCCAGAGGCGGATCGGCAGGCCGAAGCAGGTACACAGGCCGAACCGGACCCGCAGGCCGAAGCAGGCGCACAGGCCGAACCGGACCCGCAGACCGAAGCAGGCGCACAGGCCGAACCGGACCCGCGGACCGAGGCAGGCCCGCCGCCCCCCGCCGGGCAGCAGGGCGCACCTGCCGACGCGGCGCCCGCCGTACCGTCCCCGCCCGCGCCCGCCGCGGCCGGCTCCGAGGAGCCGCTCGCCGCCGCCGTGGCCGCGATGGCCGCCGCCGGCGAGGCCGCGGCGCCGGATCGGCTCTCCCGGCGGAATCGACGTCGGCGGGTGTACAAGCGGGTCCTGATCGGCGTCACGGTCACCGTGGCGCTGTGCCTGGTGGCCGGCAGCATCGCGGTGTACGCGATCTACCGCAAGCTGGACGGCAACATCACCACCGAGGACCTGACCGCGAAACTGGGCCCCGAGCAGGAACGTCCGCAGGTCGTCGCGCACGACGCGACGAACATCCTGCTGCTGGGCTCGGACGACCGCAGCGGCGACAACAAGCAGTACGGCGACATCGGCGAGGGCACCAAGCGCTCGGACACCACGATCCTGTTGCACCTGGCCGCCGACCGGAAGAGCTCGGTGGCGGTCAGCATTCCGCGCGACCTGATGGTCGACATCCCCTCGTGCGTGCGTCAGGACGGCAGCAAGTCGCGGGCCTACCGCGACCAGTTCAACCACGCGTTCGAGATCGGCGGCGCGGCCTGCACGATCAAGACCATCGAACAGATGACCAAGGTCCGCGTCGATCACCACATCGTGATCGACTTCTCCGGCTTCAAGGAGATGGTCAACGCGGTGGACGGCGTCGAGGTGTGCCTGAGTCGGCCGATGCGGGACACCGCCGCCAAGCTCGACCTGCCCGCGGGCAAGCACCGGCTCGACGGCGAGCAGGCACTCGGCTACGTCCGCGCCCGCAAGAACGTCGACGACGGCAGCGACACCCAGCGGATGACTCGCCAGCAGCGTTTTCTGGCCGCGCTCGTTAAGAAGGTCAAGGTCGGCGACATGCTGACCCAGCCGTGGAAGTTGTACAACCTCCTCGACGCCGGCACCCGGTCGATCACCGCCGACCCGGGACTGAGTTCGCTTAGGGATCTGATGGACCTGTCCGACAGCATCAAGGGGATCCCCAACGACAAGGTCGCGTTCCTGACCGTGCCGCGGCAGCCGTACCGGTTCGACATCAACCGGGACGAACTGGTCCAGCCCCAGGCCGACCGCCTGTTCGAGGCGATCCGTCTCGACCGGGTCGCGGTCGGCGCCGCGGTGAGCGGCAAGGACGAGAACGGCTTCGAAAACAACGGCGAGGTGCGGATCGAGCAGGCGGCGGCGACGCCGACGGCGTCCACCCGTACCAGGATCGACGAGAACGGCGAACGGGTGACGGTCACGCCGACCGCACCGGGTTCGAGCGGCGCCGACAAGGGGACCGGCACCCGGTCGCCCGCGAACACCGGGGCACCGGGCTCGTCGACTTCCACGACCGACCCCACATCCACCAGCGGCGGCACCCCGTCGGCCGAACCGACCTCGGCCGCGAACACGGGCCCGATCGTCACCGTTTCGGGACGAACGGCGGAACAGGACGTGTGCGCGGGCTGATTGCATCGACACCGCACAGGGAGGGCCGGGTCGCCGCGGATCGGCGGTGACCCGGCACGTTGCCGGAGGGGGCTCGTCACATGGGCACGGACGCGGATACGGAGGTCGGGGAGCACGGGGCACCCGACCGGCGGGGCATACGCAGAAAGAGCACCGTGAAGAAGCGCCTCAAATGGATCGCGATCTCCGTGGTCGGCATCCTGGTGATCCTGGCCGGCAGCGCGTACGGGTACATCCGGTACCTGAACGGGAAGTTGCACCACACGCAGATCACCGCCGACAAGAGCAATCGACCACCGGCCGCGGCGAAGGACGATCAGGGCCGAAGTCCGATGAACATCCTGCTGATCGGCAACGACAGCCGGATCGGCGAGGGGCGGCGGTACGGCGCGGAGGGGCACGAGGGACTCGCCGACGTGGCGATCCTGATGCACCTGTCCGCCGACCGTTCCAACGCCACGCTCGTGAACATCCCGCGCGACACGATGGTGGACATCCCGCGCTGCGAGATCGGCAAGGGCAAGGACAAGAAGGTCACCGAAGCCCGGTTCGGCCAGTTCAACGACAGCTTCCGCAGCATCGGCGCGTCGTGCACGGTCGCCACCGTGGACCGCATGCTCCAGGTCCGGATCGACCACTACATCGAGGTCGACTTCAAGGGCGTCCGGGATCTGACGGACGCGGTCGGCGGGGTGCCGATCTGCCTGGACGCGCCGATCCACGACCCGGTCCTGTCCAATGAGCGTGGCGGCACCGGACTGGACCTCCCGGCCGGCCCGAACAACCTGAGCGGCAACGATGCGCTGCAATTCCTGCGCGCCCGGCACGCGTTCGGGGACGGGAGCGACCTGGCCCGGATCGAGGCGCAGAAGGTCTTCCTGATGTCGCTGGCACGCGAACTCAAGAGCAACGCGAAACTGAGCAACGTGGACGGCATGTTCAAGATCGCGAACAGTGCGGTGAGCGCCCTCACGGTGGACAACGACCTGGCGGGCGTGGACAAGCTGATCGACCTGGCCGACGAGATCAAGAAGGTGCCGGAGAAGCGGATGGCGTTCACCACGCTGCCGACCGAGACCTACCGACCGGCACCGGACCAGGTCCAACCCCTGCGGCCGGCCGCGGACAACCTGTGGGCCTCGATCCGGGCCGACCGGCCGTTGACCACGGGCGACGGGGCGACCGATCCGCCGCCCGCGCCGGTGGCCACGACACCGCCTCCGCCGCCTCCGACGATCGCGCCGAGCGACGCGGCCCGGATCCGGGTGACGGTGGACACCGGGACCGAGAAGAAGCGCATCACCCCGGTGGTGGAAGCGCTCAAACGCCAGGGCTTCAAGGCCACTTCGGGTACGACCATGCCGGACGGCCGAGAACACGCCAACAGCCGGATCACCTACCCTGACGGCAGTCGGGATCAGGCGAAGGCGATCGCGACCGCGCTGGGCCTGCCGGAGACCGCCCTGGAGGTGGCTCGTCCCGGCGACACCACGATCAAACTGCTGATCGGGGCGGATCTTCCGGACGCGGGCCCCGGGGGCGGCGGCACGCCGACGAGTTCGGCCGGCGCCGGCCCGAGTGGGGCGCCGGAACCGCCCAAGGCCGCCGACCTGAACCTGGAGACGGCCGACAACACCAAGTGCGCGTCTCCGCGTAAGAAGCAGTAACACCCGCAGACACGTTCGAAGGGGGGCGTGGTGGGATGCGCACGAAAGCGCCCGTCCGCGACCCCCATCGATCGAACAACGATCGACCGACAGCGGAGCCGGAACCATCGGTGAAGGGTTTCGTACGTTTTCCGATGATCCGAGTGTCAGGACTTCGCAGTCTCGGTGACCATGGCGAGATCTCGCCGGTTATGGTGGCTGCTTCCAAACCGACCATCACGTATCACCGTCGGGTTCCGTGCGGATGCCTCCGGAACCCCGGTGTCGCCCATCAGGACCGAGCACAGCCCGGGGGGACCGTGCGGCGGATACAGCCGGAGGGAATCTCGGCGTGAACAGAGGGAACGGGCCGCACCGTGGCACGCCCGGGGACAACGATCCCCTGGGCGGCATGGACGACGCGGACGTCGCGGACATGTGGGTGATGAACCCGGACACCGGCAGCTTCGAGTTGCGGGCGCCGGGCGGCCCCGGTGCCGGATCCGCCGGTGGTTCGGGCAGCGGTTCCGCCGGTGCTCCCGCCGGTGGTTCCGGCTCGGACGGCTCCGGCGCCGCCCGGCCGCGCTCGCGAGCCGCGAACCCCGAGGGCCGACGCCCGTCCGCGGTGGCCGCGGCGTCCGGTCGGGAAGCCGACGACGACCCGCCCCGGCGCCGCGAGCGCGCGGGCAGCGCTCCCACCGGACGCGCGGGAGCCCGCAGCGGCGCGCGAAGCGAGGGGCCGCCCAAGAACAAGGTCAAGAAGCGGCTCAAGTGGATCGCCATCTCCGTGGTCGGCCTGCTCGTGGTGCTGGCCGGTACCGCGTACGGGTACAAGAAGTACCTGGACAGCAAGATATCCACCACCGCGAAGAACGCGGGCAGTGAGGGCGTCCCCAAGGCCGAGGAGGACGCCTTCGGGCGCAAGCCGCTGAACATCGTGCTGATCGGCAACGACAGCCGTAAGGGTCTCGGCAAGAAGTACGGCGCGGCCGAGCACACCGAGGGTCTCGCCGACGTCACGATCCTGATGCACGTCTCGGCCGACCGCAGCAACGCGACGCTGGTCAGCATCCCCCGCGACACCATGGTGCAGATCCCCAAGTGCGTCGTGGACGGCAAGACCTACCCGGCGTCCAACGGGCCCCAGTCGTTCAACGAGAGCCTGGCCAACGGCGGTCCGCCGTGCACGGTCTCCACCGTCGACAAGATGCTCGGGGTCCAGGTGGACCACTACATCATGATCGACTTCACCGGCGTGAAGAAGATGACCGACGCCGTCGACGGCGTGGACATGTGCATCTCGGAGCCGATCAACGACCCGGTGCTGCCCAACGGACAGGGCGGCACCGACCTCAAGCTCGCCGCCGGCGATCAGAACCTCAGCGGCGAGACCGCGCTGAAGTTCCTGCGCGCGCGGCACGCCTTCGGCGATGGCAGCGACCTGGCCCGGATCAAGGCGCAGAAGGCGTTCCTGATGGCGCTCACCCGCAAGCTGAAGAGCAGCGCGTCGCTGACCAACGTCGAGGGCATGTTCAAGATCGCCAACATCGCGGTGGAGTCGCTGACGGTGGACAAGGGCCTTGGCGCCGTGGACAAGCTGATCTCGCTGGGCAACCAGTTGAAGAAGGTCCCGGAGAAGCGGATGGCGTTCACCACGCTGCCGATCGAGGAATACCCGCCGCAGCCCAAGGCCAAGGTGCAGCCCAAGCAGCCCGAGGCGAACAACCTGATGGCGATGTTGCGCAACGACACGCCCGTCACCAAGGACGACAAGCCCGCGGGTGAGCAGCCACCGGCCGCGCCGACGCCCGAGGCGCCGAAGGTTGATCCGGCCACGGTCAAGGTCGACGTACGCAACGGCGGCGGCGTCAACAAGCGCGCCAACGAGGTCGCGGCGGACCTGGTCGGGCGCAAGTTCGTCGCGGTCGCGTCGGGCAACGCCAGGGACGGCAAGATCCACCCGACGAGCACGATCACCTATCCCAAGGGCCGCCTGGACGCCGCGAAGGCACTGGCCGCCGCGACCGGCCTCGGGGACGGCGCACTGGTCGAGAGCACATCCACGACGCTGACCCGCTTCGAGGTCCTGATCGGCAAGGACTTCCCCGCCACACCACCCCCGGTCGCGGGGGCTCCGCCGAGCGATCCCCCGAAGAACATCGACCTGGAGACGGCGGACAAGAACGTCTGCGCGCCGAAGAAGAACAGATAGCCCCACCCACACCCCCACGGCCGCCCGCCACCTCCCGAACGGGGAGGGAGCGGGCGGCCGTCGGCGTTCCGAGCCGAACGGCTCGGCGCGGGCGGCTCGGCGGGGGCGGGCGTTGCGGGCGGGCGTTGCGAAGGGGCAGCGCGGGTGCGGGTCCACGTGCGTGGGGTGCGAGGGCTTGGGCGGGGGCGGGGGCGTGGGTGCGGGGCGTGGGTGCGTGGGCGTGGGCGCGTGGGCGCGAGGGCGTCGGCCCGAGAGCGCCGGCCCGAGGGCCTCGGCGCCAGGGCATCGGTCCGAGGGCGCCGGCGCCAGGGCATCGGTCCGAGGGCCTCGGCGCCAGGGCATCGGTCCGAGGGCGCCAGCGCCAGGGCATCGGTCCGAGGGCCTCGGCGCCAGGGCATCGGTCCGAGGGCCTCGGCGCCAGGGCATCGGGGCCAGGGAAGTCGGTGGCGTCCGGTCGAGATGCCGTGGTGGGCGGTGGAGGGGCGCCGGGGCTCGGGGCGCCGGGGTGCGACCGGTGACGTGGCCGTCGGGTGGGTGCGGTCGGGCGCCCGATGCGCGACCGCCGGAACCGCGGGCGGGCCAAAGCGTTTGACGTGGGTCGCCGAGGCGGACACGCTCCGGGGGTGGACAACGCACGGGTGCAACTGCGCCGACTGGACGAAGACTTGACGGCCGCCCTCCTGGACGCCGCGGTGGCCGACGCCGACCCGGCGGAGGTGATGCCGGCCGTACCCGGCCCGCCCGGCTGGACCGCCGACCGCCGAGCCGCCTTCCTGGCCTTCCATCACGAATGGGCGGCCACCCCCACCACCTACGCGATCCTGGTCGCCGACCGCGTGGTGGGCGCGGCCCGCCTCCAGCCCGCCCCGGAAGCCCCGGACGACGCCCTGGAGGCCGGCCTGTGGATCGGCCGCTCCCACCGCGGCCAAGGCATCGGCCACGCCGTCGTCGCCCTCCTGCGCGCCGAGGCCAAGTCCCAGGGCGCATCCCGCATCGTGGCAAGCACGACCGAGACCAACACCGCCGCCCAACGCCTCCTCACCACCGCCGGCGCCGACCTCCACCACCGCCCCACCCCCGACCCCAACGGCGACACCATCGCGGCCACCCTCGACGTCGACTGACCCCGACCCCGCCGAGACGGACGGCGTCTGTCGGGGTGCATTCGGGGTGGACCCCGGCAGCCGCGGAGCGCTCCGGGCGAACGGTGCACGGTCCCCGACCGCCGGGACTGCCAAACTGGATGTATGCAGGAGAAGCGCTTTTCACTGACGCGGGTCCGACTGAGGCATTACCGCAGCATCGCGGCTGCCGACGTCGAGTTGGGCAGGCTGCTCCTGCTGGTAGGGCCGAACGGGTCGGGCAAGAGCAACTTTCTGGACTCGCTGCGACTTCTCTCCGAATCCCTGCAGACCTCCCTCGACCAGGCCCTGCGCAGTCGGGGTGGAGTAAACGAGGTGCGCAGAAGATCCGCCGGACATCCGACACATTTCTCCGTGGACGTGGAATTCCGCGGCGAAGACTACGAAGGCACATACGGATTCGAGGTCGCGACGGTGCAAGGCGGCGGTTTTCGGATCGCCCGAGAGGTCTGCGAAGTCTGCTTCGCCGCGCGCGGAGACGAGGGGCATCGATATGCGGATGCGCGCTATCTGATCGAAGACGGCGCACTCGTCGCGCAGACGGAACCCGTCATGCCTCCGGTGGGCGACCAACGCCTGTATCTGGTCTCGGCCGCCGGGCTCGAACCCTTCGGTGCGGTCTTCGAAGGTCTTTCGGGCATCAGCGTATTCAGTCTGAATCCGGATGCCATGCGCCGTCCGCAGTCCCCCGATTCGGGGGGAATTCCTCCTTCGCGACGGTGCCAACATCGCCAGCGTTCTCCATCGTCTCGAGCGGACGCCCGAGGGAGCCGACGACAAGTCTCGAATCGAAGACTACCTACAGCAGATCACCCCGGGGATGCATGGGGTTTCCCGGACGGAGCTGGGCAACTGGGAAACCCTCCGGTTCAGCCAGGACGTACCCGGCGCCAAGAATCCATGGCGATTCCCGGCGCAATCGGTCTCCGACGGGACATTGCGTGCCCTGGGCGTTCTGGTCTCGCTGTTCGCGGGCACCGGACGGACATTGAGTCCCATCGGCATCGAAGAGCCCGAGAGTGCGCTGCACCCGGCCGCGGCCGGAGTCCTGCTCGATGCGCTCCGCGATGCCAGTGAGCGGCGTCAGGTGATCGTGACGAGCCACAGCCCCGACCTCCTGGACCGCCACGATTTCGGTCTTTCCGAGTTGCGGGCGGTTCGTTCGATCGGCGGAGAGACGAAAATCGGGGAGTTGGACGAGGCCGGGGCGTTGGCTTTGCGAGAAAACCTCTATACCCCCGGCGAGTTGCTGCGCACGGACCAACTACTCCCCCGCCCCGACGATCCGGCAGGGGAACGAGCCGGTGACGCCGACACCGGTGGTTGCCCCATCGTCGAGGGCCACGGAGAAGTGCAGGCCGTACGAGAGCTGATCACGCGCATCGCGGTGGAAATGTTCGAGACCTGGGTCGAGGTGGCACAACCTTTTCGTCTCGATTCCGGCCGGATGCGCAAGCCGGACGAACTGCGCAAGGCCGTGCGGGTCCAGTCCGCACGAGTGCCCTCACGGGGCGGCGTTCTGGTACTCCGAGACGGAGACGACGACGACGTGTGGTGCCCGGTGGAACTCGCCCGTGCGATGACGCCGGTTCCGGAATCGGTCACCGGGTCGGTCGAGATCGTCATCGCCCGACACGAATACGAGGCATGGTTCCTCGCTTCCGTCGAATCGCTTCGGATCCACTCGGCGGTGCGCGACGATGCGACTCGGCCGGCCGATCCCGAGGGCAGGCGCGGTGCCAAGAGCCAACTACAGGCGATGATGCACGAGTCCTACAAGGAGACGTTGCATCAGGCGAAGTTCTCCGCACTGATGGATCTGCGGATGGCCGCCGAGCACAGCAGATCGTTTCGACGCATGGTGCACGCGGTGCAATTGCTCGTCGGGTAGCCGGATCTCGCGGCGGCTAGGCCGTGTCCGGTGAATCTTGGTGGATGAGGTCGCGTCGTCTGGTGCCGTGGCTCGGCGTGCCGGAGAAGCAGCCGCATGGTGGTTCCATTCGGCTGTTTCTCCGGTGCGGCGAGGTGCGGTGCCAGGCGGCGCGACCCCACCAAGATCCGCCGGACACGGCCTAGCCCTCCGGTGGTGGGGTCAGGGTCAGTTCGCCGTTGCGTTCCGTGTAGTGTTCGTCGGTTTCCGGACAGTGCCAGTGGCCGTCGCCGGTCGGGGTCAGGGGGATGCCCGCGCGGCCCACCCATTTGATGCGGCGGGCCGGGACGCCGGCCATCAGGGCGTGGTCGGGGACGTCGCGGTGGACCACGGCGCCGGCTGCGATCAGGGCCCAGCGGCCGATCGTGACGCCCGCGACGACCACGCTGCGGGCGCCCACCGCGGCTCCCTGACGGATCGTCACGCCCTGGGCGTGCCAGTCCTGTTCGCCCTTGAGCAGGCCGTCCGGAGTGACCGCGCGGGGATACATGTCGTTGGTCAGCACGACCGCCGGGCCGATGAAGACACCGTCCTCCAGGACCGCGGGTTCGTAGACCAGCGCGTGGTTTTGCACCTTGACGTTGGCGCCGATCCGGACCGCGGGCCCGATGTAGGCGCCCCGGCCGATCACGCAGTTCGCGCCGAGGACCGCATCCTCTCGAATCTGGGCGAGGTGCCACACCCGGGTGCCCTCGCCGAGGGTCGCCGACTCGTCCACATCCGCGCTCGGGTCGATAGCCACCCCCGAACGCTAGTGCTCACTCGGCCGCCACGCCCAGGAAATCGGCGAGGACGCGGGCCGAGCGCCGACCGTCGTGGTGCTCGGCGACGTACGCCGGGCCCCGCGCGGCCAGTTCGCGGGCCGCCTCCGGTTCGGCGACCACCTCTTCCAGCACCTCGGCCAGCGAGTTCGGATCGGCCCCGCGGATCGGCAGGTCGGCCGGCAGATGCTCGATCGCCGACTCGTGCAGGTAGCAGATCGTCAGCCGACCCGCCGCGAGCGCCTGACACGACGTCATGCCGTAGGAACCGCAGCCGAACTGGTCGAGCACGATGTCGGCATCCGCGAACAGCGCCGGGAGTTCGGCGGCCGGTCGGTTCAGGAGGCGGCGGTACTCGATCAGGCCGATCTCGTGCAGCCGGTGCAGGGTCGGTTCGATCCGCGCGGTGCCGCGCAGGAACGGACTGGTCATCACGTGCACCACGACCGGGCGTTCGCGGGCCAGCACGGGCTTGTCGGTCCGCCATGCCGAAGGGTCGATCGCGGCCGGCAGCCACACCGCGTCCGGCACGTCGGCGATCAGGTCGGGCGTGGCCACGAAGGTCGGCACATCCAGGCCGCGCAGGATCGGCAGCAGCCGGTCCACCTTGGCCTGCAGCGCGTGGGTCAGCTCGTAGCGCGGGTCGAACGGCGAGAACTCCACCCGGGCCCGGTGCGCGGCCGGATCGCGTGCCTCCGAGCCGTACAGGACCAGTCCGAGCGAGATCCCGGCCGCCCGCAGCTCGGCCAGGTCGGTGTCCACCCAGGAACCGCCGAGTCGGCCGAACGCGGGCATCCCGCCCTCCGCCAACACGTGCGTGTAGCGGTCCAGCACCCGGGCCAGCCGACCCAACTGCCACCGGGTGGACAGCCAGTCGTCGGTGGCGATCGCCTGGTCGCTGGGATAGCCCGGGGTGTTCGCCGAACTGAGCGCGGACGCCTCGGCCCGCACCCCCGGCAGGTGTCGCTCGACCGCGCGGGCCCACGCGTGCCCCTGCCCGCCGGTGTTGGTCGGCCCGATCCCCAACACCGGAGCGGACGTGGGCACCGGCTCCGCGTCGGCGGCGAACGCGCGCACATACGGCTCGTACGCCTGCTCGCAGCGCCGCGCCCACGCCTCGGCGTCCCGTTCGGCCTCCGCGCGATGGGTACGCCGGACCGCCTCCAGGTCGCGCTGGGCCATGATCCGCCGCAACCCCTTGAGCACGCCGCCACCGTCGAGCGCCTCGACCGCGGCCCGGGCGGCGGCCAGTCGGGCGGTGCGTACCGGGTCGACCGGCACGCGCAGGGAGCGCACCACCCCGGTCTCGGTCACCTCGACCGACGTGGTCACCGCAACCGTCTCGGCGGGCACGACCCGCAGCACGTAGGCACCCTCGACCGGATCGGTCGGCTGCTCCTCGCCCACCTCCGTGTGGGTGACGACCAGCCGCCGCAGCCGCGCGGGCGGGGTGAAGCCGCGATCCTCCGCGGCCGACCGGGCGTCCGGAATCGCCACACCCGCGGCCACAGCCGAGTCCCTGTCGCTCATCGCCGTCGTCTCCCAAGGCCGTGCCGACTGTTCACAGACTGTCACCGGGGACGAGCGGTGACCAGGGCGGCCACGTTACTTGGCTTTACCGAAAGGACCCGGTTTCCGGGCGTGGAAACGGCGAGTCGCCGGCCTGGGGACGACACCGCACACCCATGCGAACACGCGAGGGCCCGGGCCGCGCGCGGCCCGGGCCCTCGACACCAGGTGGTGCCGGTCGTTCAACCGATCTCTTCGCCCCGCCGATCGGTGTGCGCCTCGACCCGATCGGCAAGGCTCTTCGGGCTGGTCAGGAAGCCGGCCCCCCATGCCCCGTGCATCGTGGCCAGTACAATGGGCAGGCGAACGAGGGCAGCGAGCCGCAATCCCCGGCCCTCCCAAACGACGCCGCCCAGGATGCCCGCCACATAGCCGCCGGGAAGCAGCCAGCCGGGCCAGAAGCCGACCAGACCGGCCACGGTGCCCAGCGCGACCGCGAGCAGCGCGACCGGCGGCGCCAGGTAGCGAAGGTTGACCGAGCCCTTGTGGTGCCGGGACACCACCCGCCGCCAACGGCCGTAGTTGAAGTACTGCTTGGCCAGGGCCTTGGGGGTCTGCCTGGGCCGGTAGGAGACCTTGAGTTCGGGCGAGAACCAGATCAGGTAGCCGGCCCGACGGATCCGATAGTTCAGCTCCCAGTCCTGGGCACGCTCGAATTCCTCGTTGTACCCGCCCATTTCCTCCAGCACCTCGCGTCGGAAGACGCCGAGGTACACGGTGTCGGCCGGTCCCGCGTCGCCGCCGGTATGAAAGCGCGCATTCCCGACACCCAGCTTGGAGGTCATCGCGCGGGCGACCGCATCCTCGTAAGGGGTGGTGCCCTCGGCGTGCATGAGCCCGCCGACGTTGGCCGCACCGGTGTCGACCAGCAGCCGGACGGCGGTCGAGATATAGCCCGCGGGCAGGATGCCGTGGCCGTCGACGCGCACGATCACCGGGTGGCTGGAGGCACCGATCGCGGCGTTGAGCGCGCACGGGGTCCGACCGCTCGGATTGGCGACGGTGTGTACCCGCTTGTCGTTCGCGACCAACCGGGCGGCGATGGTGTCGGTGTCGTCCGTGGACGGTCCGAGCGCGATCACCACTTCGATATCGCCGGGGTAATCCTGCGCAAGCACACGACCGACGGCCTCTTCGAGGTGTCGGGACTCGTTGAGTACCGGCATGATCACGGAGACGGGCGGTTCTTCGGGAAGCGGCTCCGCCCGGCGAGCTGGGGGCTCGTGCGTGGCGGGCTCGTCGGCAGTCTGGTTCATCGCCCTGGAGCGTACTGCGAATGGACCTGTCGACGAGCATCGACCGGGTGAGTGGGCGAGGGGGGGCCGTCGGCGCGCCGTCCTCATTCCCGCTCGATCCCGCTTTACGGTGGTTCGACGCGCAGCACCGCAACCGTGGTCGGCCGCACAGGCGTCCTTCGGGTGTACGCGGGTACGGATGGACATCCGCACGACGCGCGCCGGGAGGGTGTGCGCAGCGAACGGCGGGACGAGATCGGTCCGCGAGGAGGGACACCGCACCCCATGGCGACGACTGGCGGACGACCCTCGGTGAGAACCGCGAACGGCGACCGGAACGAGAGCAACGTCGGCCGCAATTGGCTCGTGTTGATCACCGGCGTGCTCGCGGCGGCGATCCTGGTGACCAGCGGCATCGGCTGGGCCTGGGTCAAGCACTTCGACGGGAAGATCCAGCGGATAGATCCGTTCAAGGGCCTGGACAACCGCCCGGACACCGGATCCGGCAAGGACCTCAACTTCCTGATCGTCGGGTCGGACAACCGTGCCGGCATCTCCAAGGACACGCTGGAGAAGCTGCACGCCGGCGGCGAGTCCTGCGACTGCACCGACACGGTGATGATCGTGCATCTCAACGCCAAGCGGGATCGCGCGACCATCACCAGCCTGCCGCGGGACAGCTACGTGGAGTTCCCGGCGCACAAGGACAAGGCCACCGGCGAGCAGCGCGGCCCGTCCAAGGGCAAGATCAACGCCGCGTACACGCTCGGTGGCCCGCCGCTCACGGTCGCCACCGTGGAGAAGGCCACCGGGATCCGGATCGACCACTACATCGAGGTCAACTTCGTCTCGTTCGTCAGCGTCGTGGACACCCTCGGCGGCATCGAGATGTGTACCCCCAAGCCGCTGCGCGACCCCAAGTCCGGTCTCGACCTGCCCGCGGGCACCAGCAGGTTGGACGGGGTCAAGGCCCTGCAGTTCGTCCGGGCCCGGTACATCGCCAGCGACCCGACCGGCGACATCGGCCGCACCCAGCGTCAGCAGAAGTTCATGACCCAGGTGCTCGCGAAGGCGACGTCGTCCGGCACGCTGACCGATCCGCTCAAGCTCAAGAACGTGCTGGATGCGGTGCTCGGCTCGATCAAGGTGGACGAGGGCATGAGCCCGCAGTCCTTCCTGGAGTTGGGCGGCAAGCTCCGGAACCTGTCCAACTCCGGCGTCACCTACGCGCAGGTGCCGCTCAAGAGCATCGACCACCAGGTCCCGGACTGGGGCTCGACGGTGTTGTGGGACGACGCCAAGGCCGCGGGCCTGTTCCGGGCGATCCGCGAGGACAAGGACCTGATCGCGCCGACGCCGGAGAAGAAACCCGACACCCCGGGCCAGGCCGACGCCCCCGCGCCCTCCCCGGTGTCGGTGGAGGTGGCGCCGAACGAGATCTCGGTACAGGTGTACAACGGCGGGCCGGCCACGGGCCTGGGCACCCGCGCGCACGAGGACCTCAAGGGCCTGGGCTTCGCGATGGCCGGGCCGCCGCGGACCTCGACCTCGACCGACGGGGTGCGCACGATCATCCGGTACGACCCCAGGTGGAACCGCTCGGTCAAGACGGTGCAGGCCGCGCTGCCGGGCGCGACCCTGGAGCCGGTCACCGGCCTGGGGCGGACGATCGAGGTGATCGCGGGCTCGTCGTACGCGGGGGCCACCCCGGTGCGGGTCGGCGGCGCGCCCACCGAGCAGCCGCCCGTCGATGCCACGCCGAATCCGGCATACTCCGCCAAATCCGGTGACGAGGTCTCGTGTAAGAAGTGAGCATCAACTGTGGAACAGATGGTCGATGAGATCGGCATTCGGTTGCCTCGCGGCTGATCGGGTGCAAGCTTCGGTGTCATGAACAATTGGCCGCCGGGGTGGGCGGATGGCGACCAACAGCCACAGCAGCCCCCTCCGGGAACGATTCCGAGCCGCCCCGGCGGCCACCCGCAGCAGGCACCCGGCGGGCATCCGCCGCAGCCGAACGCGTATCCGCCGCAGCCGGGTGGGTATCCGCCCGCCCCTGCGGCGCACTCGCCGCAGGCCGGCGTGCCGCCCGTGCAGCGCGCTCCCGGCGCGGACGGCTATCCGCCGCAGCCGCCGATCGCCGACGCGCACGGCGCACCGGCCGCCCCGGTGGGCCCGCCGCCGCAGCGCGGGCCCAGCGGCCCCGAGGGCCCCGGCGGCCCCGGTCGGCCCGACGGTCCCGACGGCCCGGGTCGTCCCGGCGGCCCGCCGCGGCGTCCGCGCGGCCCGGTCAACTGGAAGAAGCGCATTCTCATCGGGCTCGGCGTCTTCGTCGCGCTCGTGGTGGTCTTCGGCACGGTGACCTACTTCTGGGCCGACTCGAAGATCCGACACGAGGACGTCCTGGACGACTACAAGGGCCGACCGGCCGCGTCCGAAGGCACCACGTGGCTGATCGTCGGCTCGGACAGCCGCGAGGGCCTGGACGCCACCGACCGCAAGAAACTGCACACCGGCAAGGCGCCGGGCAAGCGCACCGACTCGATGATGCTGCTGCACAAGGGCAAGGGCGGCACCGCGCTGATCAGCCTGCCGCGCGACTCCTACGTGGACATCCCGGCGTTCAGCAAGAACGGCAAGACCGTCAACGCACAGAAGAACAAGCTGAACGCGGCCTTCGAGAAGGGCGGCGCGCCGCTGCTCGCCCGCACCGTGGAGATGGCCACGGGCATGCGGCTCGACCACTACGCGGAGATCGGGTTCGGCGGGTTCAACAACATCGTCAACGCGATGGACGGCGTGGACATCTGCCTCAAGGGTCCGATCAAGGACAAGAAGTCCGGCGCGGACCTGGAGGCCGGTTGCCAGACCCTGGACGGCGCGCAGGCGCTCGCCTTCGTGCGGTCCCGCTACTACGACCCGGCACGCTCCGACCTGGCCCGGATGGAGAATCAGCAGCTGTTCCTCAGCGCGCTGGCGAAGAAGGCCAAGTCGGCCGGCGTCCTGCTCAACCCGTTCAGCGCGTTCCCGGTGGCCGACGCCTCGCTCGGCGCGGTGACCGTGGACGACGACACCGGCCTGTTCGACCTGTACGGCCTGTTCAAGGACATGGGCAGCCTGTCCGGCGGCGACGGAGTCACCACCACGGTGCCGATCTCCAACCCCGGATACGAGGTCAAGAACGTCGGCTCCACCGTGCTGTGGGACGACAAGGGCGCGAAGGCGCTGTTCCAGGCGCTGCGCGACGGGCGGACGGTGGACGCGCCCAAGCGCTGAACCCGGATCGGTGGGGACCGGCGGCCGAAGAAGTGATTCGCCGCCTGTCCCCGCCGTTTCGTACCATCAGCACTCGGCCGGGATGTCGGCCGGCGATCCTGCCCCGAGGTGACGAAGTCCGCATGAACGATGCCGCGATAACCGCCGCAGACCACACCTTCCAGGTCGATCTGCGCGGTCTGGTCGACCTGTTGTCGCACCACCTCTACTCCAGCCCCCGGGTATACCTGCGTGAGCTGCTGCAGAACGGCGTCGACGCGGTCACCGCGCGGCGGGCCGCGGACTCACAGGCCCCCGCGGCGATCACGATCACGGTGGAGGACGGCGGCCTTCGGGTCACCGACACCGGTGTCGGGCTGACCGAGGCCGACGTGCACCGCTTCCTGGCCACCATCGGGCGCAGTTCCAAGCGGGATGCGCTGGAGAGCGCCCGGCGCGACTACATCGGCCAGTTCGGCATCGGCCTGCTCGCGTGCTTCGTGGTCGCCGACGAGATCACCGTGGTCACCCGCTCGGCCCAGGCGGCGGACGCGCCGCCGGTGGAATGGAAGGCCGGCGCCGACGGCCGCTACACGGTGCGCACCCTGACCCCCGAGGAGCGCGAAGAGCCGGGCACCACGGTGTTCCTGACGCCGCGTCGGGGCAGCGAGTCGTGGTTCGCCGCGGACCGGGTGATCGAACTCGCCCGCGACTTCGGCGCGCTCCTGCCGTACCCGGTCACCGTGGTGGCCGACGGCGAGCACACGCCGATCACCGACACCCCCGCGGTCTGGGATCGCCCGTACCCCACGTCGGAGCGTCGCCGGGCCGCGCTCGCCGCGTACTGCGAGAGCCGACTCGGTTTCACCCCGCTGGACGTGATCGACCTGGACGTGCCGCTCGCGGGCGTGCGCGGCGCGGCGTTCGTGCTGCCGGAGGCGGTCAGCCCGGCGATGCGCGGCAAGCACCGGGTGCATCTCAAGGGCATGTTGCTCACCGAGAACGCCGACGGGCTGCTGCCCGACTGGGCGTTCTTCGTGCGATGCGTCGTGGACACCGACACGCTGCGGCCCACCGCGTCGCGGGAGAGCCTGTACGACGACGAGTCGCTCGCCGGGGTGCGGGACGCGCTCGGCGGGCACATCCGGGACTGGCTGGCCGAGTTGGCCGCGCACGACCAGCCGCGGCTGGCCCGGTTCCTGAGTGTGCATCACCTGGGCGTGAAGGCGCTCGCCCGGCACGACGACGAGTTGTTGCGGCTGGTCCTGCCGTGGTTGCCGTTCGAGACCACCGACGGGCGGATCGCGCTCGACGAGTTCGCCCGCCGGCATCCGGTCGTGCACGTGACGCCGACCGTGGAGGAGTACCGCCAGGTCGCGCCGATCGCGGCGGCGGCCGGGCTGGGCGTGGTCAACGGCGGTTACACCTACGACCTGGACCTGGTCCACCGGCTGGCCGAGATCCGCCCCGGCACCACCGTCACCGAACTCGACCCGGACACCGTCACCGCGCACCTGGACTCGGTCGACCCGAGCGCCGAACTGGCGGCGGCGAGCTTCCTCGCGCATGCCCGGGCCGCGCTGGATCCGCTCTCGTGCGACGTGTCGCTGCGCACGTTCCAGCCGGTCACCGTGCCCGCGCTGCTGCTCGACGGGCGGGACGCGCGCGGCGAGCGCGGTCGGGCCGAGGCCGAGCAGGACGCGGCCGGTCGCGGCGACGACCTGTGGTCGGGAATCCTGGGCTCGCTGCGCGGCCAGGGCCCGCGTGCCCAACTCGTGCTCAACCACCTCAACCCGCTGGTCCGCCGGATCGCCGGCCTCGACGATCCCGAACTGGCCCGGGCCGCGGTCGAAGGACTGTACGGCCAGGCCCTGTTGCTCAGCCACCGACCGCTCACCTCGGCCGAGACCGGCCTGCTCGGCCGGTCCTTCCTCGGCCTGCTGGAGCGGGCGGTCCACCAGCCGAACCCCGCCGAATAGGAACCCTTGATGGACATCCGTGACGACGCCGGGTTCTTCGCTGCCCTGGACGCGAACGAGGAACTGCCGTATGGAAGGGCACGTACCGCCCGCGCCGAGGAACTGGTCGTGGTCGCCGAACGGATGGGCAACGACGAGAACCTCGCGTGGGCGCTGCTGCGGCTGATCACCGCGTACAACTACGGTGGCGAGTCGCCGCGTACGCCGGTCCCGCTCTCCCGCCTGCTCAAGCTGTGGGACGAGCACCCCGAGGGCTTCGACGAGCAGCTGACCCACCACCTGTTCTGGGATCTCAAGTGGATCACCAGCTCGCTGCTCGCGGTGCCCGACGTGCCGCTGCCGGCGATCCGCGGCTACCTCGCCGACATGGAGCGCCGCTATCGCACCGCCGGACACAGCCTGCGGCCGGTCCACCAGAGCCGGTTCTACCTGGCCCGACACATCGGCGCAGACGCGGAGAGCGCCGAGGCGTTCGACGCGTGGCTGGCGGCCGATCGCGACCGGCTCGCCGACTGCGACGCGTGCGAACGGCGCGAGCAGGCCCGCTGGTTGATCGCGCAGAGCCGGGACGCGGACGCGCTGGAACTGCTCGCGCCCACCCTGGACGGCGCGTTGACCTGCGCCGAGGAGCCGCAGGTCTCGCTGGCCGCGTCGATGTTGCCGCTCGTGCGCGAGGGCGATCCGGATCGGGCCCGGGCACACCACCTGCGCGGCTACCGTTCCGTGCGGGGCAAGGTGAGCACCTACGCGGCGGTCGCCGAGCACATCGAGTTCTGTGCGCTGACCGGCAACGAGGGCCGCGGGATCGAGATCCTGGCCGAGCACCGCGCCTGGCTGGAGCGTCCGCAGAGCGACCCGTCCGACCACTCCGACTTCCTCGCCGGCGTCGCGGTGCTGCTGCGCCGGCTGGTCGCGGTCGGCGGCCCCGAGTTGGTGGTCTTCGAGAACACCACGGCCGGCGCGCTGCGCGACACGGTCGAACGCGAACTGTTCGAGATCACCGCGCGCTTCGACGCGCGCAACGGCAACGACGCGGTGAGTTCGCGGGTGCGACGCCGGTTGGCGGCGGCGCCGGTGGCGAAGTCGCTGCCGCTGGGCCTGCGTTCGGCCCGGGTGTCCGCGCCGTCGTCGGCCGCGCCGGTCCGGCCGGCGGCCGTTTCCGCTGCCCGGGATGCTGCGGAACTGCTGTCCCACGCCCGCGAGTTGGACGCGCAGGGGCATCCCCGTTCGGATGCGGCGTGGCAGGACTACGCGGCGACCGCACGCGAGCGTGGACAGGACGTGGACGCCTTCGCGCTCGCCGCGATCACCGAGGCGGAGGGCATCGACCTGGTCGAGGAGGGCGAGTTCGCGGCGGGCATCGCGGCGCTGACCCGAGCCGCGGCCGGCTACGAGGCGGCCGGCGCGCCGGGGCGGGCGGTGGGCGCCGAGGTGCGCACCGCGATGGCCCGGTTCCGGGCCGAGGAGGCCGACGCGAACGGGCTGTTCGACGCGGCCCGGGCCAAGGCCGAGGAATTCCTGCCGGACGACGCCGCACCGCTGGCCCTGGTGCTGCACCACCGCGCGATCGTGGCCCTGACGACCGGGGCCGACGACGTGGACGAGATCCTGACCGAACTGCACGACCTGGGCCGGGACCACGGGCTGGGGCACCGGCAGGCGGCGGCGCTGCACCTGCGCGCGGAGCAGGCGCTCCAGGAGGACCGTACGACCGACGCCGAGGCGGATCTGAGCACCGCCATCACGCTCTGCCGGGAGGCGGAACGGCCCTGGCTGGCCTGCCGACCGTTGTTCCTGCGCAGCCAGGTCCGGATGCAGGCGGGCGACCCCGCGGCGGCGGAGGCGGATATGCGCGGCGCGCTGGAGACGGCGGCCTTCTACGCCGAGCCGCAGTTCCCGGTCGGCCACGCGCTGACCATGCTGGCCAACGCCGTCGGCGCGCAGGACCGGCCCGAGGACGCGCTGCCGTTCGCCTTGGAGGCCGCGCACGTCTTCGACGACGAGGGCGACGCGGAGATGGCGGCGGCCTGCCGCAGGGGCGCCGTGGGCATGCTGTTCGGCCTGGGCCGGGACGCGGAGGCTGCGGCGATCCTGGAGGAGCTGCTGCCCGAGATCGAGGCGCACCACGGCCCCGAGCACGCGATGCACGAACGGTGGGCACTGGGCATGTGCCTGCGCCGGCTGGGCGATGCGCGGGACGCGGCCAAGCACCTGTCGATGGCGGCCGAGGCCGCGACGAAGGTCGCCGATCGGGCCACCCAGGCGGAGATCGCGGTGGCGGCGGCACACGCGCTGGACGACGCCGGGATGGCCGCGCAGGCGCAGGCCGCGTTCGGCCGGGCGATCGAACTGCTGCGCGCGGAGGGCGACGTGCGCGAGACGGTCCGCGCACTGCGGGCGAAGGCGTGGAACATCGCCGGCAGCACGGACCGGGAGGACCCGTCCGGGGTGGACCGGGCGGTGGCGCTGTTCGGGGAGGCGCTGCGGGAGTTGGCGGGGGCTGATCCCGGCTCGGGGGCGGGGGCGGGGGCCGGTTCGGGTGCCGATTCCGGTGATGGCGCGGCCTCGGGCCCGGGTTCGGGTACCGACGACGATGTGGCGGCGATGATCGCGATCGAGACGGCCGGTACGCATCACCAACTCGCCCACCTGCTGGCGCGCGCCGACCGGCTGCATCCGGCGCTGACCGCGGCCGACCGGGCGGCGGCGGCGTACGTACCGCTGTTGCCGGAGGAGGGTCACGGGTATCTGGATGCGGTGCAACTGGGCGCCCGAATAGAGGCGTTCGGGCTGGAGCAGCGGCAGACGGCGGTGAACCGGTTGAGCGAGGCGCTGACGGTGTGCCGGACGGCCGGGTTCGACTCCGTCGATGATCTCCGGGAACTGCGGAACGAGTTGGCGAAGAACTGACCGACGGACGTCGGCAATCGCTCCCGCCGCCGCCCGGAGCCCCGCGACGTGGCCCGGGCGGCGGAAGTGCCGAGTGCGCTGTCAGGCCCGCTGGATCACCACGTCGTGCGCGTCGTGGGCGAGGATGTTCGGGAGTACGGGGATCAGGTCGTCGTCGTACCGGAGTTCGAGCAGCGTGGCATCGCCGCTTGCCGGGCCGGGGACGAAGGTGATGTACGGCTGCTCGGTGTTGCGCCAGGTGTGCGTGCGGCCGTCGCACGTGGCCACGGTGCCGCCGATGGAGGCGTGCCGGCCGGCCTGGGCGACGTTGCCGCCGACCAGTACGGTCCCGACGTGGTCGGCGGAGCACTGGTAGGTCCCCGAGAGGGTGAGCGTCCCGTCCTCCGCCACCCACACGGTCGAATCCATCGCGACCCGGTCATCGCCGGCACGCACGCCCCCGCGCGGGAGCGTATGCGCCTGCGCTGCCGCAACGGGCGCAAGCGCGAGCACGAGACCGGCACATCCGGCGGACAGGGCCACGGCCGTACGGCCGGCAGTGATCATCATGCCGTCGCCAACGATCGCGAGTCCGAAAGGTTTCGCCCACACGTACGGACGAGATGGCGAGCGCGGCGGCCACCCTCCGCCGAAGCCGCACGACCTGCCGCAAGCCCCGATGTCCGCTGCCGGACCGAACGACCCTGCCGGCCCCTGGCGTTCGCGGTCACGGAAGGACCGACTCCCGGCGGCCCGGGGCATCCGAATCCGCCGCCGCCGGCCACCGAGTAGCCCGAAAGCATGAACTTCCCGGGCCCGCCTTCTCGGTTGTCGAAGCCTCCCGATTACGCCGAGCACCACGCGGGCCGCACTCACCGGGCCCCGCCCGCCCCCCGCTGTGGCGTGGGGGCCGGCCGAGGACGGTCCGCGTGTCCTGGACTTCGGAATCGCCCGCGCTGTGGAGTCGACTCGGCCCACCTCCACGGAAGCGGCCTTCGGCACCCCCCGCCGATCCGCTGACCGCCCCGCGCCGCACTACCGGACGATTCGGGGCGGGCTTCAGTGCGCCGCGAGTCTCGCCACCAGCCCGATCCCCCGGGCCAGCAACTCTCGTTCCTCGCCCGTCAGTTCCGCCTCGATCGCGCGCGCGAGCCAATCCACCCGGCGCCCCCGCTCCTCCTCCAGCAGCGCCTGCCCGGCGGAGGAGAGCTCCACCAGGCTCTTGCGGCCGTCGGTCGGATGCGCCCGGCGCGTGATCAGTCCCTGCTCCATGAGCAGTCCGACGGCACGGGCCATGGACTGCGGGCGCACCTGCTGGTCGGCCGCCAGCTCGCTGGTCGTCATCGCACCGCTGCGGTCCAGCGCACCGAGCACGGCCACCTGACCGAACGGCATCCGGTCCTCCAGCTTCACGCGCCGCGTGAGCTTTCCCATCGCGGTGCGCAGTTCGGCCGCGACGGCGGCGGATTCCGGAAGGGGCATGCCGAACTTTAACGCAGCGCAGCTGCACAGCAGAACTGAACAGCGGGACTGAACAGCACTGCTGTAGAGTTCCCGTGCCGGGTCCGACACCACCGTCGCCGCAGCCGAATCCCGGCATACAGGCGACAACGAGAAGGGCTCTCATGACCGCCATCACCTCCGTCACCGGCCGCCGCATCCTCGACAGCAGGGGCAACCCCACCGTCGAGGTGGACGTGGAACTGGCGGACGGATCCATCGGCCGGGCCGCAGTCCCCTCCGGCGCTTCGACCGGCGCCCGCGAGGCCGTCGAACTCCGCGACGGCGACCCGGACCGCTGGCACGGCAAGGGCGTCGACCACGCGGTACGCCACGTCAACACGGAACTCGCCGCCGCCGTCACCGGTCGCGAGGCCGAGGACCAGGCCGGCCTCGACGCCGTACTCGTCGCCACGGACGGCACCCCCACCAAGTCCCGGCTCGGCGCCAACGCGATCCTCGGGGTCTCGCTGGCCACCGCCAAGGCCGCAGCCGCCGCCCACCGACTGCCGCTCTACCGCTACGTCGGCGGGTCCGACGCCCGACTGCTGCCCGTACCGATGATGAACATCGTCAACGGGGGCGCGCACGCCGACAATCCGCTGGACTTCCAGGAGTTCATGATCGCCCCGATCGGCGCGCGGACCTTTGCCGAGGCCGTGCGAATGGGGTCCGAGATCTTCCACACCCTGCGTCGCGACCTCCTCGCCGCCGGGCACGACACGGGCGTGGGCGACGAGGGCGGTTTCGCGCCCGCGTTGCGCACCGCCGAGGAGGCCCTCGACTTCGTGCTGGCCGCCGTCGAGCGCACGGGATACCGACCGGGCACGGACATCGGCCTGGTCATGGACCCGGCGTCGTCCGAGTTCTTCCGCGACGGCGTCTACGACTACACCGGGGAAGGAATACGGCGCACACCCGCCGAACAGGCCGACTACCTGGCCAAGTTGATCGACGCGTACCCCATCGTGTCGATCGAGGACCCGATGGCCGAGGACGACCTGACGGGATGGCGGGACCTGACCACCCGGGTCGGCGCACGCTGCCAACTCACCGGCGACGACGTGTTCTGCACGAACGAGACCCTCCTGCGCGAGGGCATCGACTCCGGCGTGGCCAACTCGGTCCTGGTGAAGGTCAATCAGATCGGCACCCTGACCGAGTCCCTGGCCACCGTCGACGCCGCCCACCGGGCGGGTTACACCGTCGTCATGTCGCACCGCTCGGGAGAGACGGAGGACATGACGATCGCGGACCTGGCGGTGGCCACGGGCTGCGGCCAGATCAAGACCGGTTCCCTGTCCCGCTCCGACCGCACCGCCAAGTACAACCAACTCATCCGCATCGAGGAGCACTTGGGCGCCAGCGCCCGATACGCAGGCGCAGAGGCACTGCGCCGCTGAGCCCTGTCCGCGGATCATTACTTGGCCGCGAGGGCGGCGAGGGCGCGGTGCCGGACGTCGCGGTGCTCGGAGGGAATCGAAGACCGCCCCTAGTCCCGCAGCGCACCCAGCAGTTCGCCCCACGCGGCCGGGCTGATCTCCAGATGGCCGAGACTGCTGTCCTTGGTGTCACGGATGCCCGTGGACGTCGGGAGGGGCGCGACCTCGACACATGCGTCGTTGCCCGTGGAGTGACTGGCCTTGCGCCACGCGAGCGGGTCGATGACGTTCAAGGTTCATCCCATCTAATCGCCGTGATGTGCCGGTCCCGGACGAGTCGGTTCTCCGCCGCTAGTCCCGCAGTGCGCGCAGCAGTTCGCACCACGCGGCTGGGCTGACCTCCACGTGGCCAAGGCTGTGGTCCTTGGTGTCGCGTATACCCGTGGCGGCCGGGAGAGGCGCGACCTCAACGCACGACTCACTACCCGATGAATGGCTGGACTTACGCCAGGTGTACGCGTCGATGGTGCTCAAAGCGCTTCCAATCTGCTCTGTATCAAACGCTGCGATCGCTCTTCCGAGAGCGCCGCCGCGCGCTGGTAGTCCAGGTTCCGTCGATGCCGACGAACAGTCCGCACATCCCTGATAATCGCTGATCCGCTCTCCCACTCGGCATACGCAACGGGCGCATCTAGGGCTGGCAGGTCGAGCACTGTCACCGCACCGAGAAAGGGATGAACCTCGGCGTCGGACGGCAGGATTCTGAGACACACGTTCTCTAGTCGGCTCAGGTCAAGCAGGTGTTGCAACTGCTCCTGCAAGGCTATCCGTCCGCAGAAGCTGGCGGAAAGCACTGACTCGGGGAGAGTTGCCGAGACTGGAATACCGCGCTCGGTAACGATCTCCGCCCGTTGCAGTCGAACCTCCAAGAGAGCTTCCGCGTCGTCAGGGTCCGGCACGAAGGGCGACTGCAAGAGCGTTGCCCGCGCGTAGCCCTGAGCTTGCATCGGACCAGGAACGATGGTCGACGCAACGTCAATTGAAGTTGCCCGCGACTCGATGAGAATCAATTCTTCGTAGTTCCGGCTCAGCACCTCCCCGTACTTCACCCACCAAGGGTCCGCAGGGTGCTCCACGCCCAGCGCTCGATCCAGGCGCATCCGCGTAACCGGAGTCAGCCGCAAGATGTCGGCCAGTACGGCCACTTGGGCCGGCTTGATCGGCGTCACCCCGGTCTCCAGTCGAGACTGAGTGCCCTCGGCCCATCCCGCTCGCTCTGCCACTCGTGCCATGGGCAGGCCCGCCTCCCGGCGGAGCCGACGCAGTTCTGCACCGACGTGTGCGGGAGTACGCATCATGCCTCCTGTTGCGTGCCTCGGCTGGATTTCATGGAAGTGGAGCGGCAGGTTGCTGCAAGGGGCCTTGCATGTCAGCGTATTCAGTGTAACGAGAGATCACCTCTCCGTGACCGTCATCCGTTATGTCTGGATGCGGACGCGCTGCCGATCGGCGGGTGGAAGGTGCGGCCATGGAGCAAGAGAGTTCAACTCACTTGGCAGGGAGGACCATTCGACCCGGCCGGGGGGCGTGGATTCGGGACGAGCTCAGCGGCCTCTGTGGGGTCTGCGAATCGACCACGGGCCAAACCGTGTGCGCTCGAACGCTTGCCGGGACGTCGTTCACGGCCCGTGCGGATGACGTTCGCGTGCTCTCCCCCGCTGCCGCCGTCGAGGCCGTCTACACCTCTCCCGTTACGCCGACTAACGATGACAGCAAAGGGGTTCGAATGAGTCGACTACCGCAAGTGCGTGAAGGGCACGTCGTGGAGCACCTCGACGAGAGCCGGCGCGACGAGTGCCCGGAGGGCCGGGTCGTGCTCACCGGCGTCGGCCTGGTCACCGTCCAGCCCGCCAACGGCGCACCGAAATGGACCGTCGATCGACACGAAGTGCGGCACGTCGGCGCCCAAGACAAACAAGCGGATTGACCCGCAGGTGGGTGGGTGCTCGATTCCAGGCGATGCCCACCCACCTGCGACACCACCGGTCCGAAGGACGGCAATGGCACACCCAGAATACCGAGCCCGACTCGGGGCCTTGCCGTCCGCCGTACAAACACTCGGAGGCACCCATGAACAACCACGGCGACGGACAGAACGGCAAGGACGGCGACCGAAAGCAGCCGCCGCGCGAGCAGGACGGCCAGTGGAAGAAGCCCATTCCCCCGGACTCCAACACCCCCAAGGACCCCAGGAACCCCAAGGACAAGAACAAGTGAGCGCCCGCAGCCCACTCGTCGCCTGGGAAACCGTCTTCAACGACACGTCGCGCGACCCCTACATCCCCGACATCGTGTGGGTCGAGGGCGAGCAGATCGACCGCCGCACCGACCCCGAAGGCTGGACCCGGGCCGTCCGTGCCGACATCCCACTCGTCACGCAAATGGACGACGGCGTCGAGGGCGGCGACCTGATTCCCACCTCGTCCGCGTCGATGCCCTCGCTCGTCCGGTACATGCTCGAACAACTCGACGCGCGCCCGGATCACGACGTCCTCGAACTCGGCACCGGCACCGGCTGGACCACCGCACTGCTGGCCACCGCCCTGACCAAGGGCATCGTGACCACCGTCGAGGTGGACACCGCGGTGGCGAACGCCGCCCGAAAAGCACTGACCGGCCGCAGCTATGCCACCCCGACCACGGTCATCGGCGATGGGCTCGAAGGATACGAACCCGGCGCGCCGTACGATCTCGTCCTGTCCACCATGGCCGTGCGGCACGTCCCCTACGCGTGGGTCGAACAGTCCGCTCCCGGTGGGGTGATCCTCACCCCCTGGGGAACGGCGTACAACAACTCCGGCCTACTGCGCCTGGTCGTCGACCGCGACGGCACGGCCTCCGGCCGCTTCGTCGGCAACGCGGCCTTCATGTACGCCCGTTCGCAACGCCGCGCCTTCGACGGACGCCGGTTCGTCGGTGACGTGATCAAGGACCCGGGCACAGGAAGATCCCGCCACACCACCACGGACCCGCGCCGACTCCGGGAGGAGCACGCGGACTTCGCGATCGGCCTGGCCGTACCCGACGTCGAGCAGCGGGTGTTCTTCGGATCCGGCGAATCGGCGGGCGAGTCCACCTCCTGGTACACCGACGGCGAATCGTGGGCATCCGTCGTCCACGTGCCCGGCGTCGATTCGTTCCGGGTGACCGAAGGCGGCCCATGCGACCTGTGGGCCACGATCGAGGGTGCCTACAGGGCGTGGCGAGCCCGCGGCGAACCTCCCCGCGAGCAGCACGGAATCACCGTGACACCGAACGGCCAGTGGACCTGGCACGACGGCCCGGGCGGCCGAACCGGGTGCGGACCGATGTCCCGGTAGCGCCGAGCCGGCGACGTACGAAGTCTCCACGACGACCGGGTGGGCGGGTGCTCGATTCCAGGCGATGCCCGCCCACCCGCGAGATCACCGCTCTCGAAGGACGGCAACGACATGCGCTACCGCCCACGACCCGGAATCCGCCGACGCCGACCCGGCAACAGCAAGCACCACGGCCACCCAGGCAGCCCCCTGTCCACCGCGTTGCACAAACTCGCCGCAGCAGCAAGGCAGTTGGCCGCAGCAATCCCGCGGCCGGCAACAGCCGGGCCATGGATGGGCTTCCTGCACGGCGCCCCGTCCACCGGCCCATTCGCTCCGGAAGACCTCCCGCTCGACTGGCGATCCCGCCTGCCGAATCCGGCCGACCGAGTGGAATCCGGCCTCGCCCACGACTGACCGCCGTACGCCCCGTGGGCCGCAACCACCGCACACCGCAGCCGCAAACCACGCAGTCCCCCCGGCCGAATATCCGACCAGGGGGACCGCCGGCACCATCGACCCGCCACCGCCACCGCCGCAGGCACGAGCGCGAGCGCGCCCCTACTTCGGCAGGTTCCGCGCCATCACGATGCGCTGGACCTGGTTCGTGCCCTCGTAGATCTGGGTGATCTTGGCATCGCGCATCATCCGCTCCAGCGGGTAGTCGCGCGTGTAGCCGTATCCGCCCAGGAGTTGCACCGCGTCGACGGTGATCTCCATCGCCGCGTCGGACGCGAAGCACTTGGCCGCCGCGCCGTGGAAGGTCAGATCCGCGTCGCCGCGCTCCGACTTGGCCGCCGCCGCGTAGGTCAGCTGTCGGGCCGCCTCCAGCTTCATCGCCATGTCGGCGAGCATGAACTGGATGCCCTGGAAGTCGCCGATCGGCTTGCCGAACTGCCTGCGCTCCTGCACATAGCCCTTCGCGTAGTCGAGCGCACCCTGCGCGATGCCCAGCGCCTGCGCCGCGATCGTCACGCGCGTGTGGTCGAGCGTCCTCATCGCGGTGGCGAAGCCCGTACCCTCCTCGCCGATGATCCGGTCGGCCGGGATCCGCACGTTGTCGAGGTAGACCTCGCGCGTCGGCGAGCCCTTGATCCCGAGCTTCTTCTCCGGCGCGCCGAACGAGACGCCCTCGTCCGACTTCTCCACCACGAACGCCGAGATGCCCTTGCTGCGCTTGTCCGGGTCGGTCACCGCCATCACCGTGTAGAACTCGGACACCCCCGCGTTGGTGATCCAGCGCTTGACCCCGTCGAGCACCCACGAGTCGCCGTCGCGCACCGCGCGGGTCTTCATGGCCGCCGCGTCCGAACCCGCCTCGGGTTCGGACAGGCAGTACGAGAACATCCCGTCACCGCGTGCGACCGCGCCGAGGTAGCGCCGCTTGAGGTCCTCCGAGCCGGACAGGACCAGCGGCATCGTGCCGAGCTTGTTGACCGCCGGGATCAGCGACGAGGACGCACACACGCGCGCGATCTCCTCGATCACTATCACGGTGGCCAGCGCGTCGGCGCCGCCACCGCCGTACTCCTCCGGGATGTGCACCGCATGGAGATCGTTGGCGCTGAGCGCGTCCAGCGCCTCCTGCGGGAACCGGGACTGCTCGTCGACCTCGGCGGCGAACGGGGCGATCTTCGCCTCCGCGAGAGCGCGGACCGACTCGCGGAGCATGTCGTGCTCCTCGGAGACGCGGAAGAAGTCGAAGTCTTTTCGTCCGGCCACGGGTGCCTACCTCTCAACAGAAGAGTGTGCAGCGTTTTATTACCGCTCAGTAAACAACACTGGCGTCCACAATTATTCAGCCGCACCCGGTTCGGGCTCGCATCGGGACGGCCACGGTTCGGCGACGGCGCCGTGACTGCGCCGGATACGATCCAGGTCCCGTCCCATCCCCACGACGAAGAAGTCAGGTGACGTACGTGGCACCCCGCATCACGGTCATCGGTACCGGCTACCTGGGCGCCACGCACGCGGCGTGCATGGCCGAGCTGGGCTTCGAGGTCCTCGGGATGGACGTGGATCCCGACAAGGTGGCCACCCTCGCAGGTGGCCGCACGCCGTTCTGGGAGCCCGAGCTCGAAGAGCTGATGGCCCCGCACGTGGCGTCGGGACGGCTGCGCTTCACCACCGACATCGCCGAGATCGCCGAGTTCGGCGACGTGCACTTCGTGTGCGTGAACACGCCGCAGTGCAAGGGCGAGTTCGCCGCCGACGTGTCCTACGTCGACGCCGCCGTGGACGCGCTGGCCCCGCTGCTGCGCCGCCCGTGCCTGGTCGTCGGCAAGTCCACCGTCCCGGTCGGCACCGCCGAACGGCTGACCACCCGGATCGCCGAGCTCGCGCCGGTGGGCGCCGAAGCCGAGCTGGCCTGGAACCCCGAGTTCCTGCGCGAGGGCTACGCCGTCCAGGACACCCTGCACCCGGACCGGCTGGTGATCGGTGTGCGCTCGCAGCGGGCCGAGGACACGCTGCGCGAGGTGTACGCGACCCTGCTCGACGAGGGCGTCCCGCTCGTGGTGACCGACTTCGCCACCTCCGAGCTGGTCAAGACCGCCGCCAACTCGTTCCTGGCCACCAAGATCTCCTTCATCAACGCGATGGCCGAGGTCTGCGAGGCGGCCGGCGCCGACGTCGAGCAGCTCTCCCAGGCGCTCGCCTTCGACCCGCGGATCAACGGCCGCTTCCTCAAGGCCGGACTCGGCTTCGGCGGCGGTTGCCTGCCCAAGGACATCCGGGCATTCATGGCCCGAGCGGGTGAACTGGGCGCCGACCAGGCGCTCACCTTCCTGCGTGAGGTGGACGCGATCAACATGCGCCGCCGGTTCCGGATGGTCGACCTCGCCCGCGAACAGTGCGACGGCAGCTTCCTGGGCCGCCGGGTCGCCGTCTTCGGCGCCGCCTTCAAGCCCAACTCGGACGACATCCGCGACTCGCCCGCACTCAACGTCGCCGCGCAGGTGCAGCTCCAGGGCGGCGAGGTGACCGTGTACGACCCCAAGGCGATGGACAACGCCCGGAAGATGTACCCGGGCCTGACCTACGCGGACACCGCCTTCGACGCCGCCCGCGGCGCGCACGTGGTGCTGCACCTGACCGAGTGGTCCGAGTTCCGCGAGATGGATCCGGCCGTACTGGGCGAGATCGTCGCGGAGCGACGCGTACTCGACGGGCGCAACGCCCTCGACCCGGTGCGCTGGCGCGGCGCAGGATGGACGTACCGGGCACTCGGTCGCCCCTGAGTAGCCGGCCCGCGCCGGGGGCACACTCACCCGGCTGACGGCGCCGCGCCGTCCGTCTGTCGGGGGGCACCGCGAGCAGCGAGACAAGGACTGCGAGGTCATCAGCATGCCGTACGGCGACGAGGCCACGATCCGACGGATCCTCGACACGCACACGTGGGCGGTGGTGGGACTCAGCACCAACTCCCACCGTGCCGCATATGGAGTAGCCGCGTTCCTCCGTCAGTGGGGAAAGCGCATCGTGCCGGTGCACCCGAAGGCCGAGACCGTCCACGGCGAGCAGGGGTACGCCACGCTCGCCGAGATCCCGTTCCCGGTGGACGTGGTCGACGTGTTCGTCAACTCGGACCAGGCCGGCGACATCGCCGACCAGGCCGTGAAGATCGGCGCGAAGGCGGTCTGGTTCCAGTTGGACGTGATCGACGAGAGGGCCTACCAGCGGGTCCGTGACGCGGGCCTGGACATGGTGATGGACCGCTGCTCCGCGGTGGAACTCCAGCGCATCACCATGACGGGCGCGGGCCGGGCCTGAACCCGGAAACCGGGGCCCGAGCACACCGCCGGGCCCCGTCCACACCTGCGGAAGGAATCCCTAGGACCCGATCCGCTCGCGCAGCTTGCGCCCCTTCTCGGTCGCCTGCGCCTTCAGCTCGGCCTGGAAGCCGGTCATCCGCTCCAGCAGCGCCGGATCGTGCGCCGCCAGCATCCGCACCGCGAGCAGCCCGGCGTTGCGCGCTCCGCCGATCGAGACGGTGGCCACCGGCACCCCGGCCGGCATCTGCACGATCGACAACAGCGAGTCCATGCCGTCCAGGTACTTCAGCGGCACCGGTACGCCGATCACCGGCAGCGGGGTGACCGACGCGAGCATCCCGGGCAGGTGCGCGGCGCCGCCCGCGCCCGCGATGATCGCCTTGAGACCGCGTTCGGCCGCGGTCGTGCCGTACTCGATCATCTCCTGCGGCATCCGGTGCGCGGAGACCACGTCGGCCTCGTACCGGATCCCGAATTCGTCCATGACCTGCGCGGCGAGTTCCATCACCGGCCAGTCCGAGTCGGACCCCATGACGATGCCGACCACGGGCTGCGTGCTCATTCGGTGATGTCCCCTCGGAGGTAGTCGGCGGCGTGCCGGGCGCGCTCGCGCACCTCGTCCAGGTCGTCGCCGCACACGGTGACGTGGCCGACCTTGCGACCGACCTTCACGTCCTTGCCGTACATGTGCACCTTGACCCCGGGATCGCGGGCCATCACGTGCAGGTACGGACGGTACATGTCCGGGTAGTCGCCGCCGAGCACGTTGACCATCACGGTCCACGGCGCCCGGGCGCGCGGGTCGCCCAGCGGCAGGTCGAGCACCGCGCGCAGGTGGTTCTCGAACTGCGAGGTGACCGCGCCGTCGATGCTCCAGTGCCCGCTGTTGTGCGGGCGCATGGCCAGCTCGTTGACCAGGATCCGGCCGTCGGCGGTCTCGAACAGTTCGACCGCGAGGTGTCCGGTGACCCCCAGCTCGCCCGCGATCGACAGCGCGATCCGCTGGGCCCGGACCGCGAGCTCCTCGGCCAGGTTCGGCGCGGGCGCGATCACCTCGCGGCACACGCCGTCCACCTGGATCGACTCGACCACGGGGTAGGCCACCGCCTGCCCGTGCGGCGAGCGCACCACGCATGCGGCCAGCTCGCGGGTGAAGTCGACCTTCTCCTCGGCGAGCACCGGCACGCCGGCGGCGAACGGCACCGCGGCCTCCTGCTCGCCGCGCACGATCCACACGCCCTTGCCGTCGTAGCCGCCGCGCGTGGTCTTGAGCACGACCGGCCAGCCGCCCACCTCGGCCGCGAACGCCGCCACGTCCGCCGGATCGGCCACGATCCGGTTGCGCGGGCACGGGACGCCGATCTCGGCCAGTCTGGCCCGCATCACACCCTTGTCCTGGGCGTGCACGAGGGCCTGCGGGCCGGGCCGGACGGTGACACCGTCGGCTTCGAGGGCCTCCAGGAGCGCGGTGGGGACCTGTTCGTGGTCGAACGTGACCACGTCGCAGCCCTGCGCAAAGCGGCGCAGGTCGGCGAGATCGTCCTCACTGCCGAGCACGACGTCGCCCACGACCTGGGCCGCGGATTCGGACGGGGATGCGGCGAGTACGCGAAAGCGGGCGCCGAGCGGGATTGCGGCCTGGTGCGTCATGCGGGCGAGCTGGCCGCCGCCGACCATGCCGACGACTGGGAACGTCACGGGGGAAGGGTACCGACCCGACACGCGCGGCCGTGGCAGTGGGCATCGCGGGCGCGCTTGCGGCGGACCGAGGTCACCGCAACGACATGTGCCACACGTGCCGGGAGATGTTCCGGTAAAGAGTCTGCAACAGGAGGGAGACCGTGCGCCGATGCCGAGCGACCGCGGCGGCTACCCTCGTCAGGTGAGTCGTCATGCCCGTAGCCCCCTTGGTGCCGAAGGAGCGTCCGTGCCCTCGCCTGTCGGCACCCCCGCCGAGCCGACCGTCGGAGCGCCGCCCGGCCGGGTGGCACGCATCCGTTCCGAGGTCACCCAGTTCCTGGTCGCGGGCGGACTCGCCTACGCGGTGGACGTCCTCGTCTTCAACCTCGGCCTCTCGCTCGGCTTGGGCGGGGTCGCGGCGAAGATCGTCTCCTCGATCCCGGCGACCATCGTGGCTTACGTCGGTAACCGATACTGGACCTATCGGCATCGGGACCGCACCGGCGTCGGCCGCGAGTACACGCTCTTCTTCGTGTTCAGCGCGATCGCCGCGGGCATCCAGGCGTCGAGCGTGTTCGTCTCGCACACCCTGATGGGTTATGAGAGCAAGCTCGCCGACAACATCTCGGCGAACATCGTCGGTATGGCTCTCGGCACGCTGTTCCGCTTCTGGGCATTCCGTACCTGGGTGTTCAAGCACAAACGACCCGGTGTCGCGCCGGTCGTCGAAGGTGGCATGTCGTGAAGGCGCTCCGGAATTGGTACGACCGAGTCGGGCACCTGCTGCGCGAGACGCTGAAGTTCGGCGCCGTCGGCGGGTTCGGCGTGATCGTCAACGTGATCGTGTTCAACATCTGCCGTGACCACCTGGGCCTGGCCTCGGTGCGCTCGTCGGTGATCTCGACCGCGCTCGCGATCATGGTGAACTACCTCGGCAACCGTTACTGGGCCTTCCGGCACCGCTCGTCCGAGGACAGTCGGCGCGAGTTCGTGCTGTTCATGGCGTTCAGCGGGGTCGGCATGGCGATCGAGGCGGGCACCGTGGCCATCTCGCACTACTGGCTCGGCTACCCGTCACTGCTCGCGGACAACGTCGCGAAGTACGCCGTCGGCCTGCCGCTGGGCACGCTGTTCCGCTTCTGGTCCTACCGCACGTGGGTATTCACCGGAACCCACCACCTCGACCGCAAGCCGGTGCAGGTCGTGGCGCCGCCGGCCGCCGAGACCATCGAAGCCGGCAGGAACGCCGAGGCCACGAAGGCCGACGGGCGGCCGACCGGCTCCGGCCGGGCCCACCTGGACAGCGAGGCCGCCCGCCTGGTCGAGGACGAAAGCGAAACGTCCCGAGCCTGAGCCCGCCTCGGGACCGGTCCGTCCGAGCCCCGGCCCTGCTCCCACCGCCGCTTACCCGGGCGGATCCTCCGGATGCGCCGCCAGGAACACCGCGAACACCGGCGGGCGCTGCTGGAGCAGTTCCAGTCGGCCGCCGTCCGCCTCGGCCAGGTCGCGGGCGACCGCGAGCCCCAGGCCGGTCGAGTTGTGGCCGCTGACCGCCCGCTCGAACACCCGCGCACCCAGCTCGTCCGGCACTCCGGTGCCCTCGTCCTCGACCTCGACCACCACCGATGTGCCGGTCGTACGGGTACGGATGTTCACCCCGCCGGCACCGTGCATGAGGGTGTTCTCCACCAGCGTCGCCAGCACCTGGGACAGCGCCCCGGGAGTGGCCACCGCGGTCAACCCGCGCTCCCCCTCGACCCGGATGCTGCGTCCGGCCTCGCGGAAGTTGGGTCGCCACTCGTCGATCTGCTGCTGGATCACGTCGTCCACCCGGACGGTGACCGCCGACATGTTGCGCGGGTCGCGCCCGCCGCTGCCGCGCCGACTGCTGGTCAGCAGCCGCTGCACCACGTCGGTGAGCCGCTCGACCTGGGACAACGCGATCGCGGCCTCCTCCTTGACGATCTCCGGGTCCTCGGTCGCGATGATCTCTTCCAGCCGCATGGACAGCGCGGTGAGCGGCGTGCGCAGCTGGTGCGAGGCGTCCGCGGCGAGCCGGCGCTCGGCGGTGAGCATCCGCGCGATCCGCTCGGCGCTGCGGTCCAGCACCTCGGCGACGCGGTCCAGCTCGGGCACGCCGTACCGGCGGTGTCGGGGCCGGGGGTCACCGGAGCCGAGCCGTTCGGCGGTCTCGGCCAGGTCGGTCAACGGGCGGGCGAGCCGGCGGGCCTGCCACACCGCGAGGGCGGCGGCCGCGGCGACGGCGAGCAGCGCCACGCACAGGATCAGCAGGAGGGATTCGCGGATCTTGCCGGTGACCCGCTCGCGCGGTTCGCCGACGGTGACCGAGTCGCCCATCTCGCCGTGCATGTCCTTCTCGAAGACCCGGCCGCTCGGCTTGTCGCCGATCACCAGCGGGGGCTCCCCGGGCAGCCGCACGATCGCGTAGCGATGCGGCTCGATCTGTCTGTGCAGCAGTTCGGCGTCCGAGCGTTCGCCGGAGGCCAGGCGCAGCTCGACGACCTCCAGGATGCGCGCGGCCTCGGCCTTGAGGCTGTCGCCCGCGCTGTTCTCGATCGCGTGGGTCTCCACGAATGCCAGGGGCACGCCGAGTACGGCCACGACGACCAGGACCACGCCGAGCGTGGTGTTGATGAGCCTACGACGCAAGGTTGGTCCCGTCAGCTTTCCGAGGTCGGCTCCGAGATCGACTCCGGCGAAGTCGGCCCGGCCCGAGGTCAGCTCTTCTCGAAGCGGAAGCCGACGCCGCGCACGGTGGTGATGTAACGGGGGTTGCCCGCATCGTCACCGAGCTTCTTGCGCAGCCACGAGATGTGCATGTCCAGCGTCTTGGTGGAACTCCACCACGTGGTGTCCCACACCTCGCGCATCAGCTGGTCGCGGGTGACCACCCGGCCGGCGTCGCGCACCAGCACCCGGAGCAGGTCGAACTCCTTGGCGGTGAGCTGGAGCTCCTCCTCGCCGATCCAGGCGCGGTGCGAGTCGACGTCGATCCGCACGCCGTGCACCCCCTGACCGACGTCGGCCGCGCCGCGCCGGAGCAGCGCCCGCACGCGCGCGAGCAACTCGGCGAGCCGAAAGGGCTTGGTGACGTAGTCGTCGGCACCGGCGTCGAGGCCGACCACCGTGTCCACTTCGTCGGCGCGCGCGGTCAGGACCAGCACCGGGAAGCCGTGCCCTTCGGCACGCAGCCGCCGGCATACCTCCAGACCGTCCATCCCGGGCAAGCCGAGGTCGAGCACGAGCAGGTCCACCCCGCTCTGCGCGGCGCATTCGAGAGCGCTTGGGCCGTCCTCGCGCACCTCGACCTCGTAGCCCTCTCGGCGCAACGCACGCGCGAGCGGTTCGGAGATGGATGCGTCGTCCTCGGCGAGCAGTACGCGGGTCATGACCTTGATGTTACTGAGCCGTGGACGCGCAGTTGACGAGCTCCGCCCGACAGACCTACGAGGGCCGGGAATCGACGGGGACTTTTCCCTGATCGAGGGGCCGGGAAGGATCGGGACATTCGGAGCGATCGGGACTCCGCGAGCGGTGGGGACCCGCGGCCGAGGTGTCCACGCGCGGTCACCATTCGTCGTCCTCGTGTCGACGCCACGAGTACAACATCGTGGCCGCGGCCATCACCAGGATCAGTGCGCCGACCACGATCAGCACGATCGTCCCGCCGGAGACGTCTCCGTCGTCCTCGCCGCGGGTCACCGTCCCGATGTCCACCCCGCTCGCCTTGGCCCCTTCCCCGGCAACACCGCTCGGGCTCGCGGCCGGGCTCTCCGCCCGCGGTGACGCGGTCTGTACGGACGTCTCGCCCGGTGCCGGAGGTTGCCCGGCGCCGGGGCCCGTCGGACTGCCCTGCGTACCGTCCGGGGCCTTCCCCGCCACGTCGACCTTGAGGGTCGCCGCGGGCGGCGCAGGGGCAGTCGGGAAGCACGTGGTGATCTGGTCGCCGAAGATCGCGGTGCTCGTGACCATCTTGCCCGGCGCAAGCCGGATGTCGCCCTTGGCATCGAGCGGCACGGTGATCTCACCCTCGTAGGGCGGCACCACGATCTGCGCCGGCGTACCCGGGATGTCGACCCGCATCCTGGGTCCCTGGAGCGTGAGTTCGCCGCTCGCGCCGCCGGACAGGATGAGCTGGATCGACGGGGTCAACGGCGTGCCCGGGAACGGCAGCGGGCTGGTCGCGGGGCTGCCGCCGAGGGTGACCTTGATCTTCACCTTGTCGCCGGGGCGGACCGGATCGGTCGGCGCGTCCAGCGAGATCTGCTGCGGACCGTCCACGGCGGGCTGATCCAGCGGGATGACGCAGTGCACCTGCACGATCAGCGGTTCCGCCGCGCCTGCGGGCGGAGCGAGGGCGAGCGCCGATCCGACCGTGCAGCCCAGGGCGAGGACGGCGCTCGCCATGCGTGGAGCCCAGAGAGCCATCGGGAGTCGCGTTCCTTCTCGTGGGGGCGGAGTTCCTGGGGGAGGGACGAGGTGAGGGGAGTGGGTTGGGGTGGGGTGCCCCGCGCGGGCGTGTTCGCGGCACCTGTATACAGCCGAAGGGTCCCCCGGCCGGGTGAGGACCGGCAAGGGGACCCTTCGCATTCGGATCGACTGGGTTCAGCCATCAAGGCCGCTACGACGCCGAGTTCCGGCGCGCACGGACCGGATGTCAGACCTGGTTGCGCATCCGCCGCCGGTAGGGCACGAACAACATCAGCGCAATCGCGGCGAGCACGGCGGTTCCGGCCGCCATCGCGAACGCGGTCATGCCGCCGCCGGAGGCCCCGGTTTGCGCCAGGTCGCCGGTGGTTCCGCCGGTGGTGGTGCTGCTGCCGCCGTTGCTGTTGGCGCTGCCCGAGGGGGACTGGGTCAGAGTGGGCGGCGGCGGGCTGCCCGCGTCACCCTTGGCCTTGAGGGTGGCCGAGACTGCGGTGGTATCGACCTTGCAGTCGGTGTAGGTCTTGATCTTCTGCGAGCCCAACGATGCTTCGGTGTCGATCCGCAACGCACCCGGGCTGAACGAGAAGTCGCCACCGCCCCAGACAGCGAACTTGCCGGTGAGCGGCCCGTCCACCTTCAACGGGTCGCCGGGCTTGGGGTCGGCTTCCTTTGCCGGCCCGACCACGTCGACGGTGCGCTTGTTGTCGCCCTGCACCACGTCGATCGTCAGCTTCGGCGTGTACTTGATGTGGGCCGACGGAATACCGGAGGGCACGCTGCCCACGATGTCGTCCTTGAACTTCGCGGAAATGTCGAGGCTGTCACCCTTGGTGGCGGTGCTGGGGATCGTCACCGTCACGCCGAACTTCGGGGTGGTGTCCGGAATCTTGATCGGTGAGTCGAAGGTCTTGCACGCGTAGGAGACCTCCACCTCCTTGCCGTTCGGCGGGCCGGGCGGCTCGTTCGTCGGGGGCTTGCTGCTCGGAGGGGCCGTGCCGTCCTTGTCGACCAGGATCTTGCCGAGCTTCGGCGCGCCGTTGACGGTGCACGGCACGTCGACCACGGCCGTGAGCACCAGCTTGGTCGGGGTGATGTCGATGTCGCCCGTGGCGTTCGCCGGCACCTTGATCTTCGCGTTGAAGGTGGGCAGCGTGATCGGCTGGTCCTTCGTGACCTGGACCTTGCCGGGCTCACCGACGATCTTCAGGTCCTGGGTCGAACCCCCCGACGCCTTGGCGTCGAACGTCGCGTTGAAGTCGACCGGCTCGGGCAACGTTTCCGGCCCCTTGACCGGGGTGGCGCCCATCGACACCTTGACCGTGGCCTCACCCCCCGGAGCGGTTTTGGTGGTCGGCATCTCCAACGTGATGTTGAAGTCCTCGGTGAGGTCCGGCGTACCGGGCGGGAACGGGATCTTGCAGGTCATGTTGACCTTGACCGGGTCGGCCGCCTGCGCGGCAGGAGCCAGCACGACCATTCCTGTGCCACCGGCCACCAACATGCCGCCGATCGCGGCTGTGGCGAGTCTTGTCTTGGCCTTGCTCATCAGGTTGTGCTCCCTTCGTCGGGGCGGGACTCACCCCGTCGTGTTGGTCAGCTGAGCGTGAGCGTCAAGGTCGCCGAGTAGCTCTCGGCGGATGTGTTCCGGTCGGGCAGCCGCAGGGTCAGCTCCGCGCCGACGTCGAATTCACCCCCTGTGACGCTCGGTGACGACGATGTCGAGCACAGGGTTGCCGTACGGCTCGACTGCGCCCGGTTTCCGGGCTTCGCCGAACTGGGGTAGGGGCCGCGTCCCGGATGCGGCGTGCAGTACGGATCCCAGACGAGGTTGTGCGCCTCGATCCGGGTTCCGTCCTCCGCCCGGAAGTCGGACATCGCGCCGGTGAGGGTCCACCCGTTGCGCGACCCGCGAAAGTCCTGCACCAGCATCGGGTTCAGCGCACCCTTGGCGGTGCCACTGACCCGATCCACGGTGAGCCTGCTCTGCCCGGTACTCGGGGTACTGACGGCCAGGACGCCCGGGTTGACGTTGCCGTCCACCCGGGCCGGGGAGCCGGGTTGCTCGATCTTCGTGTCCCAGTCGAGCTCTCCCGCACCGGGTGCCGATCCGTCGCCGTCGCTCCCGCCGGACCCGGACGCGTCCGGGCCGGGCGAAGCGTCGTTCGACGGAGCGGAGTTCGTTTCGTCGCCGGCGGCGGTCGGGGCGGGCCGGAAGGTACCCCCGCCGCTCGGGCCCGCCTGGTCGGTGACCTTGGTGTGCGACGGGCCGAACTCGCCGTCGCCCGGCCCGTAATGGAACACGAGCACGGTGCCGACGACCGCCGTCGTCGCGATCAGGGCGCCGAGTCCCCTGCCGGGTCGCGTGGTCATCGCTCGGGCCCCCCGGATTCGGCGGCACGGGGATGGTCGTCCTCGCCGGGCTCGGAACCCGCGTACAGCGGGCCGCCGATCACCATCGTCTCGACCATCGAGCGGACCGGGCGCTTGCTCAGGTCCACCGGTGCGGCCGAGGGCTCGGACGGCCGTCTGTTCGCGGTCCTGGGTGCCGACCCACCGTCATCGGCCTCGTCCTCGGCGGACCTTCGGTTCTTGTCGTCCCTGGTCAGCCGGGACGGCGCCGCCGCCAGGCCGACTTCGCGCTCGCGCTCGCTGGTACGGCGGGCCCGCTGCTCGCCGATCAGTTCGACGACCCGCAGGAACAGCCGCCAGGCCGCCACCGGGACCACGATCACCAGGAGGGCGCCGAAGATGTAGACGCCCCACGGGCGGCCGACCTCCAGGGCCTGTTCGTCCACGACCTGGTTGTCGTAGGTCACCCGCCAACTGAAGGTGCCGTGCTGACGGGGGTTCAGTTCCACCGGGAGCGAGATGGTGGTGCGCTTGCCCGGCGGGATGGTGACGTGCGACTCGTAGTTCTCCCAGGTCGGGGCGTAGACGCCTTCGTAGAAACCGATCCGGAAGGTCGGGTTGACGATGGGCGACTGGCCCATGTTGCCCACTTCGATCCGGAACCGGCGCTGCACGGGCGAGCCGAACCAGGTGAAGATCGAGTCCTTGCCGACCATGGCGCTGTCGATGAACACCAGCCGGCCGGGGGTCTTGACCGTCACCGGCAGCGGGGCGTAGGGCGCGCCGTCGATCTCCAGCGGCACGCTCGCGTCCTTCGGCGGGCCGTTCATGATCACCGCGATCCGGACCACGCACGGACACGGAGACGGTGGGATGGCGGCGGTCAGGGTGATCGAGACATTGCCGCCGGTGTCCACGGTCCCGCTCGCGGCACTGGCCGCGGCGCAGTTGACCGTGCCGCGCAGGCCGTTCTCCCCGCAGATGCTTGCCTGGACGAGGGATCCGGGAGTCCAGTCACCGCCGACGACCGAGACCTTGTCCCCGGCCGCGACCTTGCCCGGGTCGATCGACGCGCTCGGTCCCGCGGCCGGCGCCGGGTCCGCCGCACGCGCGGGCGCCGTGCCGCCGAGGGCGACCAGCCCCAGCAACAGCACGGCGATCAGCGCGAGGGCGGCACCGCGGACGCGGCCGACCCGAACTGCGTGACGAACCCGGTTGACCACGATCAACGGCCGACCCCCGCGGAATCGGCGGAGTCCTCGGCGGCCGGCGCATCGGCGCGCGGACGGGCCGGGGGCTGCTTGCCCTTCGGGCGCTTGGCGGCCTTCTTCGCGGGAGCGGCGGGGGCGGCGTCGGCGGCGGCCGGCACGGCGGGCTCGGCTTCGGCAGCGGCCGGGGCAGCGGGCTCGGCCTCGCCGGCGGCCGGCACGGCGGAATCGCCTTCGACGGCGGCCGGCTGCTCGGCGGCCGGTGCGGCGGATTCGGCGGCGTGCTCCGTCGGTTCGGCCTCCACAGCCGCCGGCGTGGTGTCCTCGACGGCGGATGTGTCCACAACGGGCTTGTCCGCCACAGGAGTCGCCTCGGCGTCGATCCGCTTGTCGTCGGCTTCTCCGGCCACGGCCGGCTCGTCCGCGCTCGCCGCGACTTCGACCGGCTTCTCCTCGGACACCTCGGTGTTCTCGGACTTCTCGGTGTTCTCAGGCTTCGCGGGGGTCTCGGACTTCGCGCCTTGCTCGGCCTGTTCGGCCTGCTCCGCCGCGACCGGCTCAGCGTGCTCCGCCGCAGCCTCGGCCGGCATCCCGCCCGCCGTGTCGGGGTCCTCGCCCTCGCCGGAAGTCTCCGCCGGGGCGGCCCCCTTCGCGAGTTCAACCGACACCGGCTCCGCAACCGGCTCCGCAACCGGCGCGTCACCGGCGGCGTTCGCGTGCTCGGCAACGGTCTCACCGGCAGGCGCGGGCGCAACCTGGGCGTGCTCGGCAACGCTCTCGCCGGCAGGCGCGGGCGCAGGCGCGGGCGCGGGCGCGGCCGGGATCGGCGGCAACACGGTCGTGTCGTCGGTCGGGCCCACCGGGTCGCCGGGCTTGGCCGGGTCCCCTCCCTTGCCCTTGCGTCCGTTGCGCCACACGCCCCAACCGATGCCGGCGAGCAGCAGGATGGCGGCCAGGGTGAGCAGGCTGGGCCACGGCACGGCCGTGTACGAAGCGCTCGCCTCGTCCTTGAGGTTCTGCTCCGCGACGACGCCGTCGACCTTGACGGTGACGTGGTCCAGTCGCGGCGCGTCCTTCCACTCGACGACCTTCTCGACGGTCGAACCCGGCAGGATCTCGGCGCCCTCGTCGGCCTTGCTCATCAGCTCGCGCCCGAACAGGCCCTCGGCCCTGAGCCGGAACTTGGGTCGCAGGATCACGTTGCCCCGGTTGATGATCCGGTAGGTGATCGTCGCCTTGCTCGATCCGAAGAATTCGCCGAAGCCCGCGTCCCGCTTGACCTCGACCTTTTGGACGTCCATCGCCGGCAGCGCGTCACCCTGCACCCGCAGGTACACCCGGGCGCCGATCTGCCGCTGGATGTTGACCTTGATCTGGCCCTGCTGCTGGGTGCCCTCGATCGCGGTGTTGAGCGCGACGATGGCGCCGGGGTGGTCACCGGGCGTCGCGTTCGGCGGGATGACGATGTTGAACGGGACCTGACGCTTCTCCCCCGGCTGCAGGGTCAGCGTCTGGTTCTCCGGCGCCACCTGGATCCAGGTCCCGACGTCCTTCTGCTTGTCGGTGAGCGTGCGCAGCGCGAAACCGCCGTCGCGCGGCGTGTTGTACGCGTCCGCGCCGAACAGCTTCATGGTGAGCGGCGCCGGGCTCGTGTTGTGCAGGGTCACCACGTCGGGGACGGTGGTGCCGGCGGCGCCTTCGAGGAAGAAGTAGCGACGGGCGTTCTGGCTCGTGCCGTCCGGCACGTACGGGTCGACCGACCATTCGCCGTTGCCCGCGGCCGACGCAGGGGTCGGTGCGACCAGCGTCAGGGACGCGAACAGCGTGGCCAGCACTGCGAACAGGGTGGCCAGGGATCGGTTACGTCCGCCTTGCCGGCGGCTCGGGGGGGCCGGGGTGCCCGTCATCGGTGTCTCCAGCTGGTCTGTGTGCCGCGGATCGAAAGGGCCGGCTTCGGGAGCGGATCCGAAGGGCCCGCGCTGTGTGCCTGGGCGCTGCGCGGATCGCACGTGTGCGGTGTGGGCGGGACGGGCCGGCTGCCCGCCCCACCCTCCGCTCTGCGTCGATCCGCAGCGGCCCGCTCCGGCGGACCGTGCGCCACGGATGGTTTTCCGTGGCGCCCGAGCCCCCGGTGTCGAGGCCGTTCGAGGTCCCCGCGCCGAAGGGATCCGGCGCGGGGAATTCGGTCAGGAGATGGAGAGCGTGAGCGTCGCGCTGTAGTTGCCGGGTGCCTGGTAGGCCGGGACCGCCAGGGACAGACCCGCGTCGGCCTTGAACGTGCCACCGGTGACATCCGCGTTGGGCGCGGAGGCCAAGGTGGCGCCGGTCTTGCCGATCGGGCCCGCGCTACCGGCCACCGCCTGGCTCGGCGAGCCCTCGCCGGGCGTGAGCTTCGGAGTCCAGGAGAACTTCTCCGCCGGGATGGTGCCGCCCGCGCCGTTGGTGAAGTCGGTCACCGCGCCGGTCAGCGTCCAACCGGTGGAGCCACCGCGGTAGTCCTTGACCGTCACCGTGTTCAGCGCGCCGGTCATGTTCTGTTCGGTGCCGTTCAGGGTCACGTCGGAAAGCTTGATCCCGGCGTTCTCCTGAGTGATCGTCAGGGCGCCGCCGGCGATCGTGCCGGTGACGTCCTGCTTGAGCGAGCCGGTCGGGGGGTTGACCCCGTCGACCGTGAACGGCGCACCGGCGGACAGCGTGCCGGTGGTGTCCTCGGATGCCGCGATCAGCGTGGTGTCCGCCTTGTTGACCTTGACCTTGGCGGTGAACTTGCCGTCGGCACCGGCCTTGGCCATCACCAGGCCGGGAACGTCCGGCTGCTGGGCGGCGTTGGTCGGGACCACGTACACGGAGGCGTCCGGCGTGTAGCCCTCGCCGTTCACCGTGACCTCGGTGCCGACCGGCCCGTGGGTCGGGTTCAGGGTGAGCTTGCGCGGGTTGCTCGGCACATCGGCCTTGACCGCCACGTTCGACGTCTTGGACTTGTCGCCGACGGTGACCTTGAGCTGGTACGAGCCGTCCGCGACGGTCGCGCCGATCGTCGCGGTGCCGGCGAGCGCACCATCGGTGACCGTGAGCGCCCCGGTGACCTTGGTCGCGTCGCAGGCGTTGCCGCTCGCGTCGCACAGTTCGACCGTGGGCGTTCCGGCCGGCCAGTTCGTCCCGGCGACGGTGAGGGCACCGCCGGGCTTGACCTGTCCGGGCGTGGTGGTCAGGGTCGGTTCCTGCGGCGTGCTGTCGGCGACCTTGTAGGACGCGATGACGCCGTTGCCGCCGGTGACTTCACATGTGGCCGTGGTCGTGGGGGCCGGCAGACCGGGCACGTTGACGTCCAGTGCGAACGTCTTGAGCGTGAGATCGATCTGCGTTCCGGGCGCGGCCTGCGGGATGGCCAGGTCGGCCGTGAACTCCGGCGGGTTGATGCCGGTGTTGGGGCCGATGTCCGCCGTGAACTCCGGCGCGACCACGGTCACTTCGCCACCGGTGCTCAGGGTGAAGGTGTACTTTCCGACGAATCCGATGCCGGGGAAATTGTCGTCGGGACGCAGCGGGTTCTCCCCCGCGTCGATCTTGATCTTCACCGTGCCGGGCGCACTGCCGGTGTCCGGCGTCAGGGTGGCGTCGAACGTCTGCTTACCGGTCTTGTTCCAGTTCAGAATCGGCTCGGTGCACACCAGGTCGGGGTTGACCGACCCGGCATATGCCGACGGCGCTCCCGCAACCAGTCCCGCGGTACCCGCGACCATCGCGACGCCGAACGACGCGACGACCTTCTTGCTGGGTTTGAACATTGTGGTGCTGCTCCCTTCAGGGGTTACCACCGGCCGCCGGGAGCGGGGTGGTCGAACACCACACCGGAGCGGGTGCCGAGGAGCGTCGCACTACCGTGGGCCCGGCGCTCCGGTGCCGTACCTGGGGCGGTCGCCTCGCTCGAGTTCCGTTGCACGCGAGCGAGGCGGCCGACTCACTGTCCGTGGATCCCTTGCGGGACACGGATCATGTGCTGAGAATTGAAACCTGTTACAGATTCTGGCGTGCCATTCACGCGCGATCGCGCCGCATAGTCAATAGCCGTCGGTAAGCGCCGCGGTCGGCCTCCCGAGCCGGAAGGCCGACCGTCCGCAGACCTGGGTCAGGCGTTTCGCGAGGACCGCACCCGACGGGTCGCGAGCAGCACCCCGCCGACGCCGAGCAGCCCGACGGTCCCACCGAGCAGGCCCATCGAGAGCGCGTCGTCCAGCGGACCGGTCTTGGGCAGCGTGCCCGAGCCGGTGGTCGAGCCCGCCGTCGTGTCCGAGGTGGTACCGCCCGTGGAGCCCGAGGTCGAGCCCGACGTGGAACCCGAGGTCGAGCCCGAGGTCGAGCCCGAGGTCGAGCCGCCGCTCGTCGAGGCAGCCGGGGTGGTGACCGAGTAGGCCACCGCCGTCGAGGTCATGGTGCAGGGCACCGTGAACTCCAGCGGCGGTTCGATGACCTCGATCTTCAGCTGGAACTTCTTGGGGCTCAGCTCGACCTTGCCCTTGGCATTGCTCGGCAACTGCACGTTGGCGTTGAACTTCGGGACGTCGATCCCGGCCTTCGCCTCCACCGTCATGGTGGTGGTCGCGCCCACCGCCGTCAGCGTCGCGGTCCCACCGTCGGACTTCGCGTCGAAGACGACCGTGGGAGTGATCTTGATGGGGGCCTTGAGCGGGGACGACGCGGGGCTGGGGCCCGGGTCGATGGCGAGTTGGATCGACTTGCCGGGCGTCGAGTCGGCCGGGCCGGTGATCGTGAACGGCTGCGCGCCGGAAACCGACGTCTTGTTGTCCATCGCCTGGATGACCAGGGCGTCGGTGAACTCGCACTTCACCTGCGTGGTGACCGGCGCGGCGGCGGCCTGCGGCGCGAACGCCAGCATGCCGCCCGCCATGACGGCGAACGCCGCCAAGCCGCCCGCGGTTCGCTTATAGGGCCTGACCATACGGTGGTTCTCCCTTCGGGGGGATCTCTTGCTCGTCGAGAAGTCCTGATCGAAACGGCCGGAGCGGCGCGCGCTCAGCAGGGCCGTTCCGGCGTGTCGGCCTGCACCGACCCGGCACGCGCCCCGACGCATCGGGTACACGCGGTCGCCACACCCGACTTCCCCCTTTCGAGGCGCGGACCGGGCGGGAAACCGGACCACGCAAGCACCGGTGGGACACGCCTCGCGTTCCCTGGAGGGGGCTTCCCTTGGCGCATCCGGGAGACATCGAGACTGTTCCAGTACTTGATGTCACGTCAGATCTTCGGGTGACGGTACGACAAGTGGCATGAGCGGACAACAGCGAAAAGCAGAAAATACGCATCCGCCGGACACGGTTCCATATCGCGCGGACCAGCGAAATCACTCTGTCGACAAGGCGGTTGCCAGGTCCCCACAAACTCGACACGTGTCGCGGGCAAGTGCCGCACGAAAAGCCTGCAAACAGTGAAACTCCGGGCGAACCCCAGGAGCCCCGGCGGATACTCCGCGCGGCTGGTCCTGGGGGCGGAACACCGGGGCCGACGAGCCCGGAAGCACCACGGCGGCCCCCCGCCCGGCCGCCGATGCACCGCCGCCCGTCACGGGCGAACCGAAACCCGGGCCCGCCCTCGCGGCGACGCACGACGGGTCCGTCGGAACGGCCGGGGATGCGGGCCCGGGCACACCCGATCACCACGACCGTGACGCTCGGCCGCGTCGACGACGACGCTCCGTACCGGTGCTTCCCGAACCCGTCACAGCCGGCTCGGACCTCTTGACACCACGTCAGGCGAGCGGAATCAATGGGCATTTGGCCCATTTATGGAACACGTTTCAGGCCACCCCGGAGCCGAAAGCGCCGGGGCCGGCCGAAGCCGAGGAACGAAGAACAGGGAAGGGAGCGTCCCACGCATGGTTCCACCCCGCAGGAGGCTGTTCGCGATGCTGGGGGCAGGCGTGCTCGCCGCCGGCGCGGCAGGTCTCACGGCGGTCGCCCCCGGGGCCCAGGCGGCGCCCGTGGAGCACGAGGTGAGTTGCCGACCGCCGCTCGCAGGCGGTCCCGACTTCACCTGGAAGCCCAGGATCGAGCTGTCCGTGTCGGCCCCCAAGCAGGGCACGTACAAGGTCGGCGAGGAGGTGACCGTCACCTGGCATTGGGCCACGCCACCACGCAACCCGTGGACCTGGACCGACGTATTCGCCGACGCCGAGACGCCGAACGCCACGGTCAAGCTCTCCAACGCGCAGGTCGGCGACATCGAGCTCACCGGTCCCGCGAAGCATCCGAGGGTCGGCGGCTCCCAACCGCTCCCGGTCGCGGACATGACCGGCCGGTTCACCATCGCCGCCGAGGGCCGGATCGACCTCGCGCCGGGCGCGTACGTACTCAAACAGACCCTCTTCCGGGACTCGCCCTGCACCCCGGTCCACCCGGACCGGCTGCCGGTGTCGGCGAGCCTCCAGGTCGGCACGACCCAGACCCCGGGCCAGAGCGCGGGCCAGAGCGCGGGCGGCAGCTCGGCCGGTGGTGGCTCGGCGGGCACCGGCAGTACTCCCGGCACGTCCACCACCCCACCTCCCGGCGGCGCCACGACCGATCCGACCGCCGGCTCGGTGGGCGCCGTCGGCGACCCCACACTCGGCGGTGCCGGCGCCACCCCGGGGCCGTCCACCGGGGCCGGCTCGCCCCCGCCGAGCGCCCCGCCCATTCCACCGCCGCCGCCCACCGGTCAGGTGCCGCAGACTCCCGTGGACACCGTGGCCGGACCGTTGTTCATGCGCCAGGACTCGGCCGGCGTGACCATGCCGCAGTTCCAACCCAGCGACGGCACCCAGCAGTTGGAGGGCCGGCTGAACCCGGTGTCCATCCTGGATCGGCGCGGCAGCACGCTCGGCTGGACGCTGACCGCGCAGGCCAGTGACTTCGTCGGCCAGGGCGGCGAGATCGTCCCCGCCCAGCGGCTCACCTGGATCCCCGCCTGCACGACCGTGGAGGGCCCGCCCGCCACCGTCGGCACCGGTGTGCCCGGCACGGTCGGCGGCAGCGCCGAGGTGCTGTGTCGGCAGAACCCGAGCACCGGCGCGGTCACCGGCGGGGCGTTCGAGGCGAACGCCCTGTTGAACCTGTCGCTCCCCGGCGGCTCGCGCTCCGACACCTACACCGGGAATCTGACGCTCAGTCTGAGCTGAGTCACCGTCGGAGACCGGGACGCCCTCCTCGCATCGTGCGAGGAGGGCGTCCTCTCGTTTCCACACCCGAATCCCTTGACTTTGTGATCGCCGTGAAGCGGAATGATCACGCACGATTTCTGCAACACGTTCCACAACACAGGTTCGCACCCGGCGCGGTGACCGCGACGCTGGACGGCGGGGCCGCCGGAATCGCCTCGTCCACGCTCGCCGTGGACGCGTCCGGCAATCCGACCGGCAAGGTCGAGCCGGCCGACACCGTGAGGTCGGCGTGAGCGCACAGGACCAGACGATGACCGGCAAGCTCGACACGGTCACCGCGACCGACCTGCGGGCGGCAACGCCGGGTGGACGCTGACGGGTTCGATCACCGACTTCGCCACGCAGGCCGGCGAGACGACTCCCGCCGACAACTTCCGAGGCATCGGTTCATCGGCACGGGGCGTCCGCCGCATACCCTCACTGTCCGGTGGGCGTCCCTTCGCCCATTCCCACCCGTCGAACGCCCGGCCGCTCCGCATACAAATCGTTGCCGCCGGATCGCGTTCCGCTGTTGACTTCGCAAACGCCCCCAGGCTCAATGGGAGGCGCTGTTTTCTGGAACAGGTTTCAGGAGTGGCATCAGCAGGAACGACCGGGTGACACCGGTGGGGTCGGGTGTCACCCCGCCGACGTCGAATCGGCGCACGGCACCGAATCGACCGTCCCGCGCCGTGCGGGTCACCGACGGCGGCGGACCGGTCCCGGTGTGGTGTTCGACTGCCCGCTCCCCCGGCGGGCCAGGCAGGCATCCCGAGGAGGGACAGCACCACATGCTCAGACCAAGAACCAGGGAAAGCACTGGGTCCAGATTCCGCAACAAGCGCGTGGCCGGCGTGCTCGGTACCGCCCTCGTGGCCGGTGCCCTGGGGGTGGGCGCGGGGGCACAGTCCGCGAGCGCGGCTCCTGTGACGTACAACGTGCACTGTGTGCCGCCGAGCATCGGTGGTGGTCCGTTCGACTTCGACGCCCAGGTCGACCTGACCGTGGATCCGGTCAAGCCGAAGTACAACGTGGGCGACGAGGTCACCGTCACCTGGACCTGGAAGGACGCGGCGAAGAACCCTTCCTCCGTGACCGTCAACGCGGATGCGGTCAAGCCTCGGGGCAAGGTCCTGGTCTCCGGCGCGCAGGGCGGCGAGATCGCCATGGAGGGTCCGCAGAAGAACGCGCAGACCCCCGGCGGCGAGAAGCTGTGGCTGTCGACCATGACGGGCAAGTTGAAGATCGCCAAGCCGGGCGAGCTCAAACTCTCTCCCGGCGGCTACACGAGCACCGCGAACATGTTCGGCAGCTGGGACACGCCGTGCACGCCGAACGGCACGCCGGGCGTGGGCGCGACGCTCGCGGTGGACGGCGCGGTCAAGCCGGCCACCGTGGCATTGAGCTGGAACGTGGTCCGGCCGGGCGCGACCATCGACGTGACCGGGGAGAACTGGCCGATCGGCCCAGGCGGCGTCAACGTCGAACTGTGCGACCTGAACGGCAACGCCTGTGCGGCGGAAGGGGCGTCGGGCTCCACCCTCACCGTCGACGCCTCCGGAAAGCTGCTCGGCCAGGTCAAGGTCGCCGCCGGTCTGTCGGACGGCGTACGCCAGGTCCGGATCACCTCGGGTTCCGCTTCGGTCCTCGTGCCGGTCTCCGTCGTCAAGGACGCGCTGCGGCACTCCGAGCCGGTCAAGTACGGCGTGCGCTACACGCCCGCCTGGGGCAACGGCCCGGACTTCGACTGGCAGCCCGAGGTCGCGCTGTCCGTGAGCCCGGTCAAGCCGTGGTACGAGATCGGCGACGAGGTCACCGTCGGCTGGAAGTGGATCGGCCACCCGCGCAACCCCTCCAGCTGGGTGGTCGCGCTCAAGGACACGGTGACGCCCAGCGGTACCGTGAAGCTCTCCGGCGCGCAGACCGGCGACGTGTCGGTCAGTGGGCCCAAGGGCAACCCGGCCACTCCGGGCGGCGAGGTGCTCAAGGTCGGCGACATGAAGGGCACCTTCAAGATCGCCAAGGCGGGCCGCATCGATCTGGCGCCCGCCGGATACGGCTTGAAGGTCATCACCATCTCGTCGAGCGGCGTACCCGTCGCAACTCCGGTGGTCTCGCACTCGATCTCGGTCGGCCAACCCGCCCAGGCAAATCTGATCGTGGATCAGAATCTGCTCAAGCCGGGTGACGTCATGAAGCTGTCCGGGGCGAACTGGCCGACCGGCCAGGGCAACCCGCAGGTCCAGCTGTGCGCGGAGGACGGTTCGGGCTGCACCGGCTCGGCGTTCGTCGCCGGGTCCGGCTCGGTGGCACAGGGCGGTGCGCTCACCGCGCAGGCCACCCTCGCCGGGCAGGTGAAGCCGGGCAATTACCTGGTCAAGGTCAGCGTCGGAGTCACCTCGCTCACCGCACCGATCACGGTCACCTCCGCGGTCGTCCTGCCGCGCGAGATCACCGCCACCCCGGACCGGGGCCCCTCGGGCACGAAGGCGCATGTGACGGGGAAGAACTTCACCCCCGGCGCGACCGTCGTGCTGGAGACCCTGGACGCCGGCCTCGGCGCGACCGGTGACACGGTGGAGGCCACCGCGGCTGCGGACGGCACGTTCGCCGTCGATCTGACCGTGAGCAAGCCCGGTACCACCCAGATCCGGGCGTCCGAGAAGAACGACCGCAACAAGATGGCACTCGCCGCGTTCACCTTCGAGGGTGGCGGCGGTCCCGGCGAGGAGCCGGGGACGCTGTCGATCGTCCAGGCCGGCAACGGCGTCGTGCTCGCGGACGTCCCGTTCGCGAACCACGACCAGTCGATGACGGGCTCGCTGAACGCGGTCACCGTCACCGACGCCCGCAAGGGCACGCTGGGCTGGCAACTCACCGGTTCCGTCTCGGACTTCAAGGCCGAGGGCGGCAACTCGCTGCCCGCGTCCGCGCTGTCCTGGACACCTCGGTGCGTGGCCGAGCCGAACTCGGCGAGCCAGGTCGTGACCGGCTCGGCGGGCACGGTCAACGGCGGGCTGCTGTGCAGCTCGGCGGCGTCCACGGACCCGGCACACAAGACCGGTGGCGTATTCACCGCGAACGCGGGCCTGTCGCTCGCGATCCCGGCGTACCAGGCGGCCGGCACCTACACGGGAACCCTGACGCTCACCGTCTCCTGACGGCGCATCAGCCCTGCCCCGGGGCGCCCACCGACACCTTCCGAGGTGCCGGTGGGCGCCCCGTTCGCATTTCCGCGACCGGCCCACCCGCGGGACAAGTGGAACTTGTTCCACCAGTTCGAGACGACACGTGTCAGTGCAGGTCAACGCCCCGGCGAAGACACACCCGCCGGTCACATGCGCCGTTCGCGCCTCTTGACTTCGCCGGATGAAAGCGCATCAATGTGACCCGCCCCACTTCTGTAACACGTTCCACTTACCACGCGCGTATCCGCCCCCATGCCGCCGACGCGACGCCAACGCCCGCCGCCGGCAAGGAACGCAGGACAGGGAGCAGCACCCCATGAAGCAACGCACCATGCGCCTGGCCGCCGGACTCGGCGTCGGCACGCTGGCGATCACCGGCTTCCTCGCCGCAGCCCCCGCCGCCCTCGCCGGCACCGCGACGCCGACCGTCACGTGTTCGCTGCCGCTGGGCCAGGGCGAGAAGACCGGTCCGATGTCGGTGACGGTGGACGGGCCGACCACCGCCAAGCCCGGCGAGACGGTCGACCTGAAGATCACCCTCGGCGCGAGCCCGGCCACCAGCCCCGCCGCGCTCAAGGGCATCAAGATGACGCCGTCGATCGACTTCGCCCTGTCCGGCGGAGCCACCGGCTCGGTCACCCTCGCCGGAGCCGAGACCACGATCGACATCCCGGCGAACACGCCGATCCAAAGCCCGCCGTTCACGGTCAAGCTGCAGATCCCGGCGACCGCGACCGGCACGGTCGACCTGACCCCGACCAAGACCACCACCGCCACGGTGACGCCCTACGGCAACTTCACCACGCCGTGCGCGGTCACCGGCGGCTCCGGCGTCGCGCAGAGCATCGCCGTGCAGAGCACGCCGGAGACGGCCACCCTGAGCGCGTCCCCCGGCACCGTGGAGGCCGGCAAGGAGACCGTGCTCGCCGGTACCAACTGGACCAAGGGCGGCACCGCCACGCCCTCCCTGTGCGCCGCGGACGGCACCGCGTGCAACCCGGCGGGCATCTCCGCCAACAGCCTGCGGATCGGCGCCGACGGCGTGCTCTCCGGCGGCGTGACGGTGGCCCCCGGCACCGCGGACGGCGCGTACAGCGTCCAGGTCACCGACGGCAGTCGCACCGCGTCCACGCCGCTGACGGTCAAGAAGGCCGACGTCCCGGTCGTGCAGCGCAAGGTGACGCTGAGCAAGAGCACGGTCCGTCCGTGGACGTTCGTGAAGGTGTCGGGCGAGAACTTCACCCCGAACACCCTGATCGCCCTCGCGGGCGTCGAGGGCGCCAACCCGACCTTCAACTTCGGCCTCGCCTGGACCGACCGCAACGGCAAGTTCAGCTCGTGGATCCTGGTGACCAGCAAGAAGACCACCGGCATCACGGCGGTCGAGATCGACACGAGCTTCAAGTTCGACAAGCTCGGCATGGCCGGCATCACGGTCAAGTAGCCGCTCTCGTCGCACCACACACGTCGGCCCCGGTACCCGGATTCGGGTAACCGGGGCCGACGCGCGTGCATCCCGGGCGCTCACCGGATCGGTAGCCGCTTGGACTGTCGGCGGAACCGGCATGTGGGAAGCGCCCGTTGCGGCGGCCCGAAGGCCGCCGCAACGGGCGCTTGGCCCACCCGATTCCGAGCGCTCCGGCTCCCTGGTCGAGAGCCGGGCGGATCAGAAGGTGAAGTTCGCCGTGCCGGCGTCCTGGCTCCCGGCGCAACGGATGTCGGCCGGCGTGCCCGCGAAGGTCGCCTGGATGCGCACCGAGTAGTTCGTCGCACTCGGCGCGGCGCTGCTGGTGTCGAGCAGACGGACCGAGGTGCCGCTGGGCAGTCGCGAAGCCGCTGGGACCGGGCCGAGCGTGATCGGGTCCATCGCGTTCATCGGCAGGTTGATGGTCCCGGAGAAGTTCCACGCCACCGACGCACTGGTGACCGTACGAATCGTGGTCGTCAGCGAGTTCGCCGGAATCTTGAGCGGAGCCTGGATCGACGAGGTGAGCTTCATCTTCTGCGGGTTCGGCGAACCCGGGTCACTGGAGGCCAGCGTGCCCGCCCCATTGGTGGAGTACGTGATGTTGGTGTTGATGTCGACACACGTCAGATGCACGCCGCGCGACTCCGGCGGAAGCGCGTTGGCGGTGCCCGACATGGCCATCACGGCCGCGAAGGCACCCGCCGTACAGGCGATGCCGACCGTTGCGACTTTGGAACGAGACATGAGGGGTGGTGCTCCTTTCACGGCTTTCCGAATGGTCACGTGCTCGCCCGACTACCTGAAGCAGGCAAGACGCTGGTACTGCCGGCCGGCAACTCGACATCGACGGGAACGCCGACGCAAGCCATACCGCGAAGGGCCCGCATTGCTTCGGCCTCGGGCCTTCCGGCACAGGGAGAGTGAAGCGGGAGCAAGAAAAGAAGTCAATGCCTAATGTCCGTGTATACGAACTCAAGTGATCTTCGAGAAGCTTCCAACCATATCGACCGAGAGCGCTTCTCCAATCCTCATGATCACCAAATACATATATTTGATCATGGTGACACGCGTCACTATACAGGCGCGATTACTTAACGTGAGTATCGAAGGAATTCCCGGAAAAACAAACGTCTCCCCGGGGAGTGGCGGCCTCGGGGAGACGTTTGGAAATCAATCCTCGACGGAAAGCGAAGTCGATGGTTCCGGTGTCCTTTTGATCCTGTGGATCAGAAGGTGAAGTCGTCCGTCCCAGGGGCCTGTGCGCCCGCACAGTAGACGAAGACCGTCACTCCGCCGAGGTGCGACTCGATCTGCACGGACCAGTTCGTGGCACTGGGTGCCGCGCCCGAGGTGTCCACGAGGCGCACCTTGGTGCCGGTGGGCAGTGTGGACGAGGTCGGCACCGGGCCCAACTGAACGGGGTTTCCCACATTCATCGGTACATGGTTCGTTCCCGAGAAGTTCCATGCCGTTCCTGCCGAGGCACCGCTCGTCTGCACCGTACGAATCGTGGTGGCCAGAGAATTGACCGGGATCGACACGGGCGTGCTGATCGGTGTCGACACCTTCATCCGTTGGGGCCCCGAGGTACCCGGAACAGGGGGCGCCGACATCAGTGTGCCTGCGCCGTTCGTCGCCCAGGTGGTTCCCCCGCTGTCCTGGCAGGTAAGGATCATTCCCCGGGACTCCGGGGGCGCCGCCTGGGCCGTGCCGGATAATGCCGCGGAGGCAGCGAACGCGGTGACCCCACACGCGATGCCGGCGGACGCGAACCTGGTTCGAGTCATGAGGAAACTCCTTCTCCATCGGGTTTCGAAGACCTGAACCCCGTACGCCGACTTCGGCCCGCGCGCAAAAAACGCGCCCACCATCACCGGGCGGACGGGTACCGATGACAGGGCCACTCCACCCCACGCTTCGGGGCCCCTCGGCAGGTCCGAGTCAAACCGTCGGGTGGGAAAAAGTCAACGCGGTTTCAATTCCCCGGGGCTCGGGAAGGAATCGAACAGGAAATGCAGGTGCGAGCTTATGGAATTCGATCCGGGTGACACGTGACACCGATATCGGATCGCATCTCGTCCATTGCTCGGATCACCGAAAGGTTTCCGGGCAGACCGAGAGCTCCGCTCGACGGGCCTCCCCGTTCCGCCCATACCGGCTCTCGTGACTCCGCCATCCGGACAGACGTACGCCTGCCCGGGCGGCACGAGGCCGCCCGGGCAGGCGCGAGACGTCATGACGTTCCGGCCCGGATCCCCCCAAGGCGGGGCCCGGCCCGGATCGATCAGAACGAGTAGTCGGCCGAGGCCGGGTCCTGCTTGCCGGCACACCAGATGCTGACCGGGCTGCCGGAGATGCTCGTGGTGATCAGGACCGACCAGTTCGACGCGCTGGGCGCGCCGGCCGAGGTGTCCTTCAGACGCACGGTGGTGCCCGCAGCCAGTCGCGAAGTACCGGCCACCGGACCCAGGTTGATCGGGTTGCCGGTGTTCATCGGCAGGTTGACCGTGCCGGTGAAGTCGCGAACCGTGCCCGCGCCCGCACCGGTCTGGATGGTGCGGATGGTGGTGGTCAGCGAGTTCGCCGGAATGTTCTGCGGCGCGGTCAGCGGCGAGATGAGCTTCATCTTCTGCGCCGCCGTGCCACCCGGGTCACTGGAAGTCAGCGTGCCGGTGCCGCCGGTGGTCCAGGTGGTACCGGTGCTGTCCTTGCAGGTGAGGGTCACACTGCGGGAATCGGGAACCGCGTTCGCGGTCCCGGACAGCGCCATGACGGCGGCGAAGGCCGCGGCCGAACACGCGATACCGGCGCCGGCCAGCTTGGAACGGGACATGGTGGAGCTCCTTTTCATCGCTTCCGAGTACCTGGTGGTGGCGCACGTTCTTCCCGGCCTGCACGCCGCAGGCGAAAACGGTGGAGCAACCGGTGGCATCCCGAACAAGCCGGTCGGCACTGCACAGAGCCGACCGACGCGACCTGGCTATCGGGATCCGGGGCGGGCCCGCTTCTTCCCCACGCTTGGGGCCCTCCGGCACAGCCAAGAGTGAAACTGTGCAAGCGGAAGAAGTCAATACGGTTTTGTAGATGAAGTCACTGGGCAGCGATCGTGAATCGAACAACGCTCCTATTGACTCGGTCAAGCTCAAAAACAGGAGGTCGGAGCAGGTTTATCAAAGTTGATCATGGTGACACGTGACACCAAGATCACCGCGTTTTACGCATTGCTTCCTGTGCCTTTATTCGCTAGATGTTCGGGCGGACCGGCAACGTTCGGAGTTCGCCATCCCGGCCATTTCACCCAGCACTCGGCCAACGCTCCAGACAACCGTCGTCGACGGGCAACGGGCGCAGTGGGCGACGAATGTCGTCCTCCGGGCGTACACGGGAGAAGCGGACTCTCTTGCACCACGAGCCACCAGGCACCTCCCACCCGGCTAGGAGAAACGTGTCCCGAATGCGAAGAATCGCTCCGCGCAGACTGATCGCGGTCGCAGCCGTCGGCGCCGTCGCAAGCACCGGCGCCCTCGTCCTCGCTCCCTCGGCCCAGGCCGCCACCGTCGACTACGCGACGCACTGCACCAACCCGTACTCGACGCCGCCGGACGGCAACGTCAAGATCGACCTGGTGGTCACCCCCGCCAAGAGCACCTACCAGGTGGGCGACGTCGTCTCGGTCGAATGGCAGTGGAAGCTCTACCCCAAGGCCCCGACCTCGATCCCGGTCGTCGGCAAGGTGCCGAAGGACTCGACCTACCCGGTCGGCACGGTGAAGTTGACGGGCGCGCAGACCGGCAACTTCGCCATCCAGGGACCGAAGATCAACCCCGAGGCGCTGCCCGGCCAGGACCTGATCCTGAGCAACCCGGTCGGCAATTTCACCCTGACCCAGGCCGGCCAGGTCAACCTGACCCCGGACATCTACTCGACCTGGACCACGGCGGTCGGGCAGACGGTCGAGACCAAGTGCTCGCCGATCAACCCCATCGCGGTCTCGCGCACCCTCACCGTGGACGGTCCCTCGCAGGGAGCGCCCACCCTCAGCGCGAACCCCGGTGAGTTCAACGCGGGTTCGCAGGTCGCGCTGACCGGCAGCAACTGGGCTGCGGGCACCCCGTCGGTCCAGTTGTGCGACGCCAACGGCGCCGCCTGCGACGCGACCAAGATCGCGGCGAACAGCCTGGTCGTGGCCAATGGCGCGCTGTCCGGCAACATCAACACCGTCGCGACCGTGCCGACCGGCAACTACAAGCTCAAGGTCAAGGTCGGCGCCGGCGAAGCCGTCACCCCGGTCAAGATCAACGCGGTCGCCCGGCAGGCCACGCTCAGCCCGAACCGCGGCCCCGTGGGCACCACGGTCACGGTGAGCGGCAAGAACTTCAACCCGAACCTCACGGTCATCGCCCGCGGTCAGACCGCGACCGGCTACGTGCTGGACGAGACCGCCGCGTACGCCGACTCGGCGGCCGACGGCACGGTCACCATCCCGGACTTCGTGGTGAGCGACCCGAGCATCACCGCGGTCTGGATCACCGAGGGCGTCGACGAGGCCACCGGCTTCGCGCTGCCGTTCACCATCGGCGCGGCCCTGCCGGCCACCCTGTCGGCGTCGCCCGCGGCCACGCACGCCGGTGGTTCCGTCGCGGTCTCCGGCAACAACTGGACCCCGAACGGCTCCGCCACCGCATCCCTGTGCGCGGCCGACGGCTCGGCGTGCAGCACGGCCCGGGTCACCTCCGGCCCGATCACCATCGCCGCCGACGGCACGCTCGCCGGCAACGTGACGATCGCGGGCAACGTGGGCGAGGGCACGTACAAGCTCAAGCTGAGCGACGGCAGCAACAGCGCGCTGGCCTCGGTCACCGTGCAGCGCCGCTGGCTGGAACTGAACAAGACCTCCGGCGCCCCGTGCACGTTCGTCCTGGTCACCGGGCACGGTTACGGGTCTCTCGCATGGGTCAACGTCAACGGTCTGGCGGGCAACTCCAAGACCAGTGACTGGGCCGGCGCCTGGGCGAACGCCAACGGCGACTTCAGCATCTGGATCCTGATCACGAAGTCGAACACCACCGGCATCATCGCCTCGGAGACCTTCCACTCCGACCGCAACGCGTCGACCCCGTTCACCGTGACGGGCTGACGTACCTCCGCACGGCTCGATCGAAGGCCGCCGTCCCCTGGGACGGCGGCCTTCGCCGTGCCCGGCGGCGGCCTTCCCGGTGCCCGGGGACGGCGGCCTCCCCCATGCCGGATGGGCGAACCACGAAACGGAGGGACTGATTCCGTTTCCCTTCCCTTTCTGCGCTTCTCCCCTTGCCGCGCAGCAAGTCGATCATGTTGACACGTGACACCTGGATCGCCGCGAAATAGTCATTGACTTCGTCAGCAATTAGCGGATGAATACGGTGTCGGACCATCTATTGCCGACTGCCATCGCATCCGTCGCATTCCGGCCGGCGGCCCGCCTCGCTCCGAGAGGGCGGAGGTCGCAATGCAATTCCCGGATCGCGCGGTGCCGCTCCACGGCGGTAGGCATATTCCCATCCCCGCGAGGAGAATAGTGTCCCGAATGCGAAGAATCGCTCCACGCAGGCTGCTCGCCTCGACAGCCGTCGTCGCCGTCGCGACCGCCGGCGGTCTCGTGGTCCTCGCACCGTCCGCCCAGGCGGCCCCGGTCGACTACACGACGCACTGTGTCAACAAGTACTCGCCGAACCTGCCCAACGGTCAGGTCCAGATGGACCTCCAGGTCACCCCGGACAAGCCGACCTACGCCGTGGGCGAAGAGGTCACCGTCAAGTGGCACTGGACGGTGTTCCCGAAGGCCCCGCCGACGATCCCGATCATCGGCAAGGTGCCCGCGAACTCGACCTATCTCGACGGCACGGTCAAGCTCTCCGGCGCGCAGAACGGCACCTTCAAGGTGATCGGGCCGCAGGACAACCCCGAGGCCCTGCCCGGGGAGGACCTCAAGGTCAGTGACGGCACGGGCAAGTTCACCCTGACCACGCCCGGCGACGTCAACCTGACTCCGGACATCTACTCGACCTTCACCACGGCCCTGGGCCTGAAGGTGCCGACCGATTGCTCGCCGGTCACCCCGGTCCCGGTCTCGCGCACCATCAAGGTCGAAGGCACCTCGCAGGAGCCGGCCACGCTGAACGCCCCGGCCGAGGCCAACGCCGGCGCGCCGATCGCGCTGACCGGTGCACACTGGCCGGCCGGCAGCCCCGCGGTCGAACTGTGCGACGCCTCCGGCGCGGCTTGCGACGCGGCCAAGATCGCCCCCGGCAACACCCTCGCGGTGGCCGACGGCGCACTCACCGGCAACGTCAGCACGATCGCCACGGTGCCCGCGGGCAACTACAAGATCAAGGTCAAGGTCGGCGCCGCCGAGGCACTCGCCCCGATCAAGATCAACGCCACGGCACGGCAGATCTCCATCGACCCGGCCAGTGGCCCCGTGGGCACCACGGTCAAGGTCACCGGAAAGAACTTCGGGCCGAACCTCACCATCATCGCGCGCGGCCAGACCGCGAACGGCACCGTGATCGACGAGACCGCCGCATACGCGGACTCGGCGGCGGACGGCACGTTCACCATTCCCGACTTCGTCGCGAGCGACCCGTCGATCACCGCGATCTACGTGACCGAGGGTGTTGACGAGACCACCGCCGTCACCATCCCGTTCCGCATCACCGTCCCCGGCAGCGGCCTGGACCAGACGGTGACCGGCAACGTGGTGGCCGGCGGACTGACCATCTCCCAGGAAGCCGGCGCGATCAAGCTGTCGGACATCACGATCAACGGCCAGGCGCAGAACATGACCGGCGCGCTGAACACCGTGACCGTGAAGGACTTCCGCAGCGGCAACACCGGGTGGACCCTCACCGGCTCGGTGACCGACTTCACCAACGGCACCGGCGGCAAGATCGGCGCCGACAAGTTCTCCTGGACGCCCAAGGTCGCCTCCGGCCCGGGTTCGCCCAGCGTCGCGGTGCCCGGTAGCGCAGGCCCGATCGGCACCGGCGCCACGCTGGCGTCCGCTCCGGCCGCCGCCACCACGGGCGGCACCTTCGCCGCCGACGCCGACATCTCACTCGCCGTTCCGGCATACCAAGCGGTCGGCACCTACAACGCCACGCTGACCCTCTCGATCAGCTGACGCAGCTTCACCCGCACTCCGGGCGGCCCTCGCGACGACAGTCGCGGGGGCCGCCCTCTTGGCGTGCCCATATCCGCGAACTCCGTCGATGCACCGCCGGCAACCCCGCCCCGCCCGCACATCGGCGTTCGAATCCGCGTGCGTCCAAGACCACGATCCGAGATCATTGATCCTGCCAAACATCGCGCCGGTGATCACCCGTCGGGTCGCTCACCCGACTGCCGCCGCGAGCTGTTTGTGGCTACCGACTACGAACCCCGGCAAGGAGATTCGTGCGCCGAATCAGGCACATCACTCGTCGCGTCACGGCGGGTTGCGCGACGGCGATCATCGTCGCGACCACCGGCCTCGTGGCCGCGTCCGCCCCGGCCGCGGCGGCGGAGGTGGCGTACTCGGAGCGTTGTCACCTCGTCGGTCATCCCGCCCCGGTGTGGGCAACCGACGAATTCAAGGTCGACCTGACCGTCTTTCCGGAGAAACCCGTCTACAGTGCGGGCGAAACGGTCACCGTCACGTGGCACTGGCGGACCCAGCCGGCGATCCCCGTCCCGCCCGGCATCGCCCGGCTGCGCGCCATCGCCGAAGTACGGGTCGGCGGCTCCCAGCCGACCACGTTCACCGCATACGGCCAACCCCGTCTCCAGCCCGATCGGCCGGAATCGACGGTCGATCTCTGGGATCTCCAGGGCGTACTCCGACTCCCCGCCGGTGGGCCGATCACCCTGACTCCCGGCGCCTACTCGCTGACCGAGGGCTTGTCCCCGGTGCCCCTCGTCACGTGCGCCCCCACCACACCACCGCCGGTCTCGCGCACCCTGGAAATCGGGCCCGGACCGACCTTGAGCATCGCCCCGACCCGGGTCCGCCCGGGCGATCGCATCGAGTTCACCGGCGAGGGCTGGCCGGATGGCGACGCAAGGGTCCAGGTGTGCGGAACACCGACCGACGTCTGCTTCCCGGAGTGGGTGAGTTCCCCCACCGGCACTGCCCGATCCGGGCATCTGACGGGCTCCGTGACGCTCTCCGAGAGGAGCCTCCCGCTGCCGCCACCGGGCCGTCCCCTGTTCCTGCTCGTCTCCGTGGGCAGGTCCGGCGCGAGTCGGGAATTCACGCTGGGCGGACCGGAGTCGCCGCAGACGGGCAGCACGCACATCACCGGCGCGGTCCTGCCCGGCGGCCTGACCCTCCGGCAACAAGCAAGCGCGATAAGGCTCTCCGACATCACCCTCGACGGCACCCCACAGTCGATGACCGGCGCCCTCAACCCGGTCACGGTCACCGACGTGCGCGGCGGCTCGCTCGGCTGGGCACTGACCGCGGACGTCTCCGACTTCACCTCGCCCGAGGGGGGCCGGATTCCGGCCGACCGATTCACCTGGAAGCCCTCGGTGCAGGCCGACCCCGCCTCCCCGAGCACCGCCGTCCCGGGCGCTCCCGGCCGAATCGCCGGCGGCTCGACGCTCGCCTCCGCCCCGCCCGCACCACACACGGGCGGCACCTTCACCACCGGCGCCGCAATCACGGTGGCGGTGCCCGCCTATCAAAAGCCCGGCACCTACAACGCCACGCTGACCCTCTCGATCAGCTGACGCAGTCGCACCAGGCGACACGGCGGGCCCGCACACCGGTAACCGGTGTGCGGGCCCGCCTCGTTCGTGCCGGTCGGCACCCGGTCGATTGCCGCGCCGACTACTCCGCCGCCGTCAGCCGCTTCAGTGCCGCGTCGATGCGGGCCAGCACCCGGTCGCGGCCGAGTACCTGGAGCGACTCGAAGAGCGGCAGGCCGATCGTGCGGCCGGTCACCGCGACCCGCACCGGGGCCTGCGACTTGGAGAGCTTGAGGCCGTGTGCGGCGCCCGCGGCCTCGACCGCGGCCTTGAGCGCGTCCACGTTCCACTCGGCCCCCGCGAGCTCGGTGCGCGCACTGGCCAGCACGTCCGCGGCGCCCGGCTTCATCGCCTTGGCCCAGGCCGCCTCGTCCTCGGCGGGTGCGTCCAGGAACAGGAAGTCCACATACATCGGGACCTCGTCGAGCACCGTGATCCGGGTCTGCACGAGCGGCGCGACCTCGGCGAACACGGCCGGGTCGTACGCCTCCTTCGCCCACGGCGCCTTCGCCCCGAGCACCCACGGCTCGCAGGCCCGCACGAACGCGTCCGCGTCGAGCGCGCGGATGTAGTCGGCGTTGAACGAGGACAGCTTCTTCACGTCGAAGAACGCCGACGACTTGTTCACGTCCCGCAGGTCGAAGAGCTGCTCCAGCTCCACGTAGGGCCGGATCTCGATGTCGTCCTTGGGGCCCCAGCCGAGCAGGAAAAGGTAGTTCACCAGCGCCTCGGGCAGATAGCCCTCGTCCAGGTAGGACTCCAGGGCCACCTTGTCCCGGCGCTTGGACAACTTCTGCCGCTTCTCGTTCACGATCACCGGCAGGTGCGCCCACTGCGGCGGGGTCGCGCCGAGCGCCTCCCACAACAGCTGCTGCTTGGCCGCGTTCGACAGGTGCTCCTCGCCGCGGATCACGATGGTGATCTTCTGGTCCACATCGTCGACCACGTTCGCCAGCAGGAACACCGCCGAGCCGTTGCCCCGGGCCACCACGAAGTCCTCCAGCGAGGAGTTCGGGAACTCGGTGTCGCCGCGGACCAGGTCGGCCACGACCGTGACACCCTCGTCCGGTGTGCGGAAGCGCAGTGCGCGACCCTCGCCCGCGGCCAGGCCGCGATCGCGGCAGAAACCGTCGTAGCCGAGGTGCTTGGAGCCGGTGCGGGCCTCCAGGTCCTCACGGGTGCAGTCGCAGTAGTAGGCCCGGCCTGCGTCGAACAGCCTGACCGCCGACTCGCGGTGCAGCGTCGTGTTCTCCGACTGGAAGTACGGGCCCTCGAAGGCCGGGTCGGACGCATTGATCCCGATCGCCGCGAGCGCGCTGAGGATGCCCTCGGTCCACTCCGGCCGGTTGCGCGCCTCGTCGGTGTCCTCGACCCGCAGCACGAACGTGCCGCCGGCCTTGTGCGCCACGGCCCAGTTGTACAGCGCGGAACGAGCACCACCGACGTGGAACATGCCGGTGGGAGAGGGAGCGAAGCGAACACGAACCGAAGAGGCAGACATGTGCTCCAGGGTATCCGCCGAGCGGGCCGGGTTCGGGCCGGCATCCGGCTCCGCGCACGACCGACCGAACACTCGGCTCGGCGCACGACCGCAGGGAGGCCCGGCTCACCGCACGACCCCCACGACACCCCGCACAACCCCCGCGACACCCGGCTCGGCGCACGGCCCCGAGGCGCCCCGCTCAGCGCATGGTCTCCGGGACGGGCATGTCCACCCACACCGTCTTGCCGTCGCCCTGGTGCACGACCACACCCCAGTCCAGCGTCAACCGCCGGATGATGTGCAGCCCGTGTCCGCCCGGTCGCGTTCCCGAGTGCGGCGCCCGCGCCTGTGGCGCCTCCTCGCTGCGGTCGTCCACCTCGATCCGGAGCAGATCGCTCGTCCGCACGACACGCAGCTCGACGGGACCGCCCGCATGCAGGCACGCGTTGGTGACCAGTTCGACCGCGACGAGCAGGACGTCATCGGACGTCAGCATCACCTGTTCGTCGTCGGAACCCGACCATCCATACGCGTGGAGCGTGTTGCGGATGAACGTCCTGGACCGCGCCACCGCCCCCGTCGCGCCCTCGAACGGCAATCTCCGCACCTGACGAAGCGGTGGGGTGGAGAAACAGGCACCCCCGTCGCCGGGCGCCTGCGATCGCATGGCGCACATCTACTGGCTCACCTCGCTCACGCTGCTACGCGGTGATAGTTGCCCGCATCCCGCTGGAGGACACCAGAAGTCACGGGCTACTCTCCGACCGCCTCTGCCAGGGTCTCGTGGAAAGTGAACCCCTGTACCGCACCGGTGATCTCGAATACCCGCGCAACGGCAGGTTGAACGCCCACGAGGTGGACCTCTCCTCCTGCGGCCTGCGCGCGCAGGCGGGCACCGAGGAACGCGTTCAGTCCGGTCGAATCGCAGAAATCGAGTTCCGAACAGTCGATCACCAGGCGGGTACTGCCCTGCTCGACACACTCGAACAGGCGGTCCCGCACCGCGTCGGCACTGTCCACGTCGATCTCACCGGCGACCGTAACGATCGCAGAGGTGCCATTGGTGCTGACCGACACCGTCAAGCCGCCCTGCATGCCAGCCTCCTGCTGCCCTTTGCCCACCGAGTAATCCGGCCCGGGCACACGATAGACGACCGCCCCTCGATGGTGGGGGTCGGCCGGCACACACAAACTTTTTCATGTGGATCGTGTTTGCCCTTCCCCATCCGGGTTAGGCGCAGGGGGGAGACCTCAAAACGCGTCACGAGGGGGAGGCATGGCAGTACAGCTCGAAGCCGAGATGCAGGTCCGGGGGTCGCAGCGGCCACCGGCAATGGACACCGGGGCAGAAGAGCTGGATCTGTGCGGGCTTCACCACGAGTTCGACGAGGGCGAGATCGGGTCGATGGGCGCCGCGGACGCGCGCTCGCTGTCCCGGACGCTGTTCCAACGGCTGAACCGGCTCGAAGAGGGCACGCACGAGTACCAGTACGTGCGCAACACCCTCATCGAACTCAACCTGCCTTTGGTGCGCTTCGCCGCGGGCCGGTTTCGCACCCGCAGCGAACCGCTGGAAGACATCGTCCAGGTCGGCACGATCGGGCTGATCAAGGCGATCGATCGTTTCGACACCGAGCGCGAGGTCGAGTTCCCCACCTTTGCGATGCCGACCATCCTCGGCGAGATCAAGCGCTTCTTCCGGGACACCACGTGGTCGGTCCGAGTGCCGCGCAGGCTCCAGGAATTGCGACTGCGGTTGGCCAAGGCGAGCGAGGAGTTGGGCGCACAGCTGGATCGGGCGCCCACCGTCGCCGAACTCTCGGCCTTCCTGGACGTCTCGCGCGAGGAGATCGTCGAGGGCATGATCGCCTCGAACGGCTACAGCGCGTCCTCGCTCGACGCGCCCGGCGGCGGTGCCGGCGGTGACGACGCGGCGGTCCCGATGGACCGGCTCGGCGCGGACGACGACGCGATCGAACTGGTGGACAATCGCGAGTCGCTCAAGCCGCTGATCGCCGCGCTCCCGCCGCGCGAGAAGCACATCCTGCTGCTGCGCTTCTTCGGCGGCAAGACCCAGGCCGAGATCGGCGAGCAACTGGGCATCTCCCAGATGCACGTCTCCCGGCTGCTCTCCCGCACGCTCGGCACCCTGCGCGCAGGGTTGCTCACGGAGAGCTGAGCCGGGCCCACATCCGTCCGTAGGACGCAGGCATGCGGAGAGGGGCGGGAGGCGATCGTCGATCGCCTCCCGCCCCTCTCCGCATGCCCGGCCTCGGCCGCGGACCGCACCCGGCGGACCAGTCCGGCTCCGGACCGGTCCGCCGGTGCGCCCTCAGCCCTTGGGGGCCTCGAACTTCTGCGTGCGCTGCATGCCCGCGGCACGGCCCTTGGCCGAGATCACCAGGGCCATCTTGCGCGACGCCTCGTCGATCATCTCGTCACCGAGCATCGCGGCGCCCTTCATCCCACCCTCGGCCGAGGTGCACCAGTCGTACGCGTCGAGGATCATCTCGGCGTGGTCGTAGTCGGCCTGGGTCGGCGAGTACAGCTCGTTCGCGGCGTCGATCTGGCCGGGGTGCAGCACCCACTTGCCGTCGAAGCCCAGCGCGGCCGAGCGGCCGGCCACCCGACGGAACCCGTCCACCTCCTTGATCTGGAGGTACGGGCCGTCGATCGCCTGGAGGTCGTTGGCCCGCGCGGCCATCAGGATGCGCATCAGGATGTAGTGGTACGCGTCGCCGGTGTCGTAGCCGGGCGGCTGCTCGCCGACCACGAGGGACTTCATGTTGATCGACGCCATGAAGTCGGCCGGGCCGAAGATGATCGTCTCCACGCGCGGCGAGGCGGCGGCGATCTCGTCCACGTTCACCAGGCCGCGGGCGTTCTCGATCTGCGCCTCGATGCCGATCCGGCCGACCTCCAGGCCGACCGTCTTCTCGATCTGGGTGAGCAGCAGGTCCAGTGCCTTGACCTGGCCCGCGTCCTGGACCTTCGGCAGCATGATGGCGTCGAGGTTGGCCCCCGCGCCCTCCACGACGGTGACCACGTCGCGGTAGGTCCAGTGCGTGGTCCAGTCGTTGACCCGCACGACGCGGATCCGATTGCCCCAGTCGCCGTTGTTCAGCGCGTCGACGATGGTGTGTCGCGCGCCCTCCTTCGCGAGCGGGGCGCAGGCGTCCTCGAGGTCGAGGAACACCTGGTCGACCGGGAGCCCCTGCGCCTTCTCGATGAAGCGCGGGTTGCTGCCGGGCACAGCCATACAGGAACGGCGGGAACGCAAGCTACGCGATGTGGCGGCCATGTGTCTGGTCCTCCCAGTGCTGCGGATCGTGCGGTCAGGTTACCGACGGGTCACCCCACCCGGGCTATGAGGTGGCGCACGTTCCGCGACCGCGCGTTGTGGGACGCTGTGGCCCATGACGGACACCGACCCACTCCCGGGAGCGAACACGCCGCGCGGGCAGGGCGCGTCGCCCGAAAAAGCGGCGCGGCTCGAAGAGGGTGCGCGACTCGAGGAAGGCGCGCTGCTCGAAGAAGGTGCGCTGCTCGAAGAAGGCGCGAAGAAGTCCGGCCTGCTCTGGCTCACCGTGGGCACCACCCCGCCCCGCCCGGTCTGGCACGTGTGGCTGGACGGTTCGTCGTGGCTGGTGAACGCCCGCGAGGACGGCGCCGTCGAGCAGTTCGTCCCCGGGCTGGCCGAGGCCGGCCGGGTGCTCGTGGACATGCGCAGCAAGGACAAGGGCGGCCGGCTGCCCGGGTGGACCGCCGAGGTCGCCGTGGTCACGCCGGACGACCCGGCGTACGAGCCGGCCGTCCTGGCCCTGCACGCGGCCCGGTTGAACGCGCCGGACGGCGAGGAGCAGCCGGCCCGCTGGGCGCGCGAGTGCGACCTGATCCGGCTCACCCCGACCGGCTCGGCGCGCTCCGTGCCCCAAGACGCGGGCCGCACGGTGCCGATCGGTTCGCCCGCGGTGACCCGCGGAGCCTCGCCGTTCAATCTGTCGATCGGCCGGCTGCGCCGCCGCGGCGGCTGAGCCCGGGAGGCCGCGAACCGGCGACCGCCCGGCCGAGTCCCGACAAGAGTCCTCAGGAGAACAGCAGCGGGTCGCTCCTGAGCCCGGTGGGCACCGGCGGCTTGCTCATCCGGCCGATGTCCGGACGGCGCGTGGTGGAGGTGGAGGGCGTGCCGTTCGGCGGGCGCGTCGAGGTGCCGCCGGGGCCGGACGAGGAACCGTTGCCGCCGGCGCCGCCGGTCGGGCGGCCCTGGGTGGTCAGGCCCTTGTCCACCACGTCCTTGGGATCCGGCGCGTGCACGGTGACCCGCTCGCCGTAGCCGAGGAAGTCGAACGCGCCGGCCTGCTTCGCATCCGGGGCCGACTCCATCCGCAGCAGGTACGGAGCGCCCTCGATGGCCACCCAGATGGTGCCGCCGGTGCCCGGCGTGCGGTTCTCCAGCGCGATCGCCTTGTGCCCGTTGACCTGTTTGACCGGGCCCTTCTCCAGCTTGCCGGGCTTGCCCATCAGCTTGTTGGTCAGCCGCTCGACGTAGGTGTTCTCCACGATGCCGTCGTATTTCTTGTCCCCGGAGGTGGGGACCTGTACGTACTTGTCATGGTTGGCCACCTCGGTGGCGGTGCCCTCGACCTTGGACCAGAACTTCGCGTCGCCCCGGAACCAGACCTGGTTCTGCACCCGGGTGACGTAGGCGGTCGTGGTGTCCTCGACGATCTGGCCCTCGCTGCCGGTGCTGGTGAAGCGCATGTCCACGCTGAACGGCTTGGCCGGCTTGCCGGCCGCGCCCGGGACCGCCAACTCCCCCTTGACGTGCACCGACTTCGCCCCGGCCGTCGCGGCCTGGGCGCGCTGCAGGATCGCCGCCGGATCCAGGTTGTCCACCTGGTTGCCGAGCGGCGCACCCGCCGTCGGTTCGTCCACCGGTGCCTGCCACGAGCGGTGTGCGGGTCGTCCCGCACTACACCCGGCGGCCAGCACCGTGACCGATACAGCCGTAGCCACCACGAAGCCGCGCCGCACGTGATCCACCGTTGGGTTCCCTCGTCGTTCGATGTCTCGTTGGTTCGCTGACCCGAGTCGACGCCCGGGCGCGTCGACGTCCTGCCGGAAACGGTATCCCGGAGCCGGAATCGCCCGCCTCAGTCGGTGCCCGGCACCGGCCCGTCGGGGTTGCCCGAGGGTCTGTCCGACGGCCTGCCCGAGGGTTTGTCGGACGGCTTGTCCGACGGCTTGACCGGGGACTTGTCCGACGGCTCCTTGCCGTCGGTCAGCGTGCCGTAGTCGACCGTATCCTCGGCCTTGGGTAGCACCAGCGGGAAGTCCTGGTCGAATTCGAAGAGTTCGAGCGCTCCGCCGCCGGGCGACGGGATGTACTTGAGCGGGAACGGCGCCCCGTGCAGGGCCACCCGCAGTTCGCCGCCGCGACCTCGGTCCGCGACGAGCTTGAGCGACTCGGCACCGCGCACCTTCTCCCGGCCGTCCTTCTTGAGCTTGCCGTTGAGCCGGATCAGGTCGGTGATCATGTCCTGCATCCGGGTGAATCCGGACAGTCGGGCATAACTGGGATCGGCGGGCGGAACCTTGACGAACTTGTCCCGCAGCGCCTGGGCCGACTGTTCCACATCGGCCCCGCCGCGACCGTCGCGCCCCTGGTAGAGCCGGGCGTCACCGCGCACGAACAGGTCCTCGTTGATCCGCAGCAGTTCGATGGTGCTGTCCGCGGTGACCACGGTGCCCACCCCGCCCTCGCGCTTGAGCCGCAGGTCGATCCGGAACTCCTGGCTCTGGATCTTCCACACGCCCTGCACGTGGACGGCGCCGACCCGCGCGGCCGCCGCCTTGGACTTGCCGGCGATGGAGTCCGCGGACTCCGTACCGAGCCCGGTCTCCTCCTTCGAACACGCCGTGCCGGTGAGGACACAGGCGGCCAGGAGGGCGATCGTGGTCTTCGTCTGAGGCAAGCGCACGGGCGGCACTGTACTGAGCCGGACACCGGGTGTCGTGATCATGCCCACCTTCACCGGTAGCCTGGGCCGTCCGGGGCACCCGCGGCGTGACCGCGCGGATCGGCCAACGCGGACGTACACATCGGCGACGGAGGGACCACGGCATGGGTGCGTCATCCGGGCGAGTGTTCATCTCGCACCTGGCCGGCGTGGCCGTGTTCGACCCCAACGGCGACCACGTCGGCCGGCTGCGCGACGTGGTGGTGATGCTGCGTACCGCCCAGCTCCCCCCGCGCGTGCTCGGCCTGGTGGTCGAGGTGGCCACCCGCCGGCGGATCTTCGTACCGATGACCCGGGTGACCAGCGTGGAGACCGGCGAGGTGATCACCACCGGGCTGGTCAACATGCGCCGCTTCGAGCAGCGGCCGAGCGAGACGCTGGTGCTCGCCGAGATGCTGGACCGCCGGGTGACCCTCGCCGAGAACGACGAGGCGGTGACCGTCCTGGACGTCGCGATGGCGCTCGGGCGCGGTCGCGACTGGTTGATCTCCAAGCTGTTCGTGCAAAAGGGCGGCACCTCCGGGCTGCGCCGGCGGCGCGGCGAGACGATCACCGTCGACTGGAACGCGGTGGTCGGCTTCGAGCGCCCGGAGGACCAGCAGGGCGCGGCCAACCTGCTCGCCACCTTCGAGCAGCTGCGGCCCGCCGACCTGGCGAACGTGCTGCACAACCTGTCCGCCAAGCGCCGCGCCGAGGTGGCCGCGGCGCTGGACGACGACCGCCTCGCGGACGTGCTGGAGGAACTGCCCGAGGACGACCAGGTCGAGATCCTGGGCCAGCTCCAGGAGGAACGCGCGGCCGACGTGCTGGAGGCGATGGACCCGGACGACGCGGCCGACCTGATCTCCGAACTGCCCGAGGACACCGCGGAACGCCTGCTCGGCCTGATGGAGCCCGAGGAGGCGGAGGACGTACGCCGCCTGCTGACCTACGTCGAGGACACCGCCGGCGGCATGATGACCACCGAGCCGATCGTGCTGGAACCGGGCGCCACGATCGCCGAGGCACTCGCGCACGTGCGCAACGCCGACCTGTCGCCGGCCCTGGCGAGCCAGGTCTACGTCTGCCGGCCGCCGACCGAGACGCCTACCGGCAAGTACCTGGGCACGGTGCACTTCCAGCGGCTGCTGCGCGATCCGCCGTTCACCCTGGTCGGCGCGGTCCTGGACACCGACCTGATGCCGCTGCGGCCGGACACCCCGCTCGCCGAGGTGACCAGCTTCCTGGCCGCGTACAACATGGTCGCCGCGCCCGTGGTGGACGAGGACGACCACCTGCTCGGCGCGGTCACCGTCGACGACGTGCTCGACCACCTGCTGCCCGAGGACTGGCGCGAGGGTGCCATACACGGAGACGGGGGTGTCCGCCGTGGCACGTGAGAGCACGAGCACCGACAAGCGCCGCCGCCCGCGCCTGGATCAACCGCGCGACCCGCGGCGGCGTCCGCTGCTGCCCGCGTACGACCCGGAGGCGTTCGGCCGGTTCTCCGAGCGGATCGCCCGGTTCCTGGGCACCGGTCGGTTCCTGGTCTACATGACCGCCACGGTGATCGTGTGGATCGCCTGGAACATCTTCGTGCCGCCGGCGCTGCGCTTCGACGAGTACCCGTTCATCTTCCTCACCCTGGCGCTGTCCCTCCAGGCGTCCTACGCGGCGCCGCTGATCCTGCTCGCACAGAACCGACAGGACGACCGGGACCGGGTCAACCTGGAGCAGGACCGGGCCCGCAACGAGCGCAACATCGCGGACACCGAATACCTGACCCGCGAGGTCGCCGCGCTGCGGATCGCCCTCGGCGAGGTCGCCACCCGGGACTTCCTGCGCTCGGAACTCCAGTCCATGCTCAAGGAGTTGGACGAGCGTCGGGAGACCGACGGGTGGCTGATGGGCCGCAACGTGACCGACGCGCACCTGACCCGGCAGCAGCCCCCGCCGGACCCCGAGCACTCCTGAGCCCACGGCCGGGTCCGATGGCGCCACCGGGTCCGGGGTGCCTTCCCGGCCTCGGGATCTTTTTATACAAGTGTATGAGTCATTTGTATAAGACATTTGTCTAGCGCGGGGTTACGATCACCTCATGGGACATCGCGAAGACCTGCTGGCCGGAGCCAAACGTTGTCTGTACGAGAAGGGCTACATGCGCACCACCGCGCGCGACATCGTCGCCGCGTCGGGAACCAACCTCGGATCGATCGGCTACCACTACGGGTCCAAGGACGCGCTGATGCAGCAGGCGCTGCTGGAGTCGATCGAGGGGTGGGGCGCGGAACTGGCCGACGCGCTGGCCGACGCCGTGGGCAGCCAGACCGCGCCGCTGGAGCGCTTCGAGGCGATCTGGACGCGCGTGATCGACCTGATGGAGACGCACCGGATGATGTGGGCGGCCAATTTCGAGATCCTGGCCCATCTCGACGAGCTGCCGGAGATCCACAAGGTGCTCGCCGCGGCGCAGAACGACGGGCGCTCCGGGCTGGCCTCGATCTTCCTGGGCGTGCCCGAGGAGGGCAACGAGCACCTCACCGGCACGGTCGGGGCGCTGTGTCAGGCGCTCCTGGTGGGCGTGGTCAGCCAGTGGATGTTCGCCCCGGAGAGCGCCCCCACCGGCCGGGATCTCGCCGAGGGCATGCGCGTGCTCATGACCGCGAACCCGGCCGGCTGAACCGGCCGCCGGACAGCACCAGGTGGGCCAGGACACCCGCGATCAGCCCCCAGAACGCGGACCCGATCCCGCCGATGGTGACCCCGGACGCGGTGGCCAGGAAGGTGATCAGCACCGCCTCGCGGTGCTCGTCGTCGGCCATCGCGCCGGTGAGGCCGCTCGCCAGCGCGCCGAACAGCGCCACGCCCGCGACCGCCGCGACCAGTTCCTTGGGCAGGCCCGCGAACAGGGCCACCAGGGTTGACCCGAACATGCCCACGACCAGGTAGAAGACGCCGCACGAGACCCCCGCGACGTAGCGCCTGCGAGGGTCGTGGTGCGCCTCGGGGCCGGTGCAGATCGCGGCGGTGATCGCGGCCAGGTTGATCGCGTGCGACCCGAACGGCGCGAGCAGCGTGGACACCGCCCCGGTCGAGCCGATCAGCACCCGGTCGTTCGGCGCATAGCCGGACGCGGCCAACACCCCCATCCCGGGCGCGTTCTGCGACGCGAGGGTGGCCACCAGGAGCGGCACCGCGATCCCGATCAGGGCCGGCACCGACAGGTGCGGCGTGGTCCACTCCGGACGCGCGATCTCGAACGTGTCGATGTGCACGTGCAGCCGCGAGGTCGCCGCCGCGCAGGCCACCCCGACCACCAACGCGACCAGTACCGCGTAGCGCGGGAGGAACCGCTTCCCGACCAGGTAGGCGAGCAGCACGCCGCCGCCGATCCAGGGCGCGGTCCGGACCGACGTGAACACCCCGGTACCGAACGAGAACAGGATCCCGGCCAGCATGGCGGACACCACCGCGGCCGGAACCCGCCGCATCAACCGGCCGAACACGCCGGTCACCCCGATCACGGTGATCAGCACACCGGTGACCACGAACGCGCCGATGGCCTCGGGATACGAGTACGAGCCCAGGCTGGTCACCAGCAGTGCGGCGCCCGGTGTGGACCACGCGGTGACGATCGGCATCCGGGTGTACAGGCTCAGGCCCAGGCAGGTCAGCCCGCTGCCGATGGACAGCGCCCAGACCCACGAGCCGGTCTGCTCGGCGGTCAGCCCGCCGGCCGACGCCGCGGTCAGCACGATCACCAGCGGCCCCGAGTAGGAGACCAGCACCGCGATCAGACCGGCGAGCACGGCCGAGAAGGACGCGTCCCGCCACAGATTCGGCGCGGTCGCGGACGGCGCCGGCTCGGTGTTCGTCGTGGTCCCCGTACTCACCCGGTGCCTCGCCTCGTGGTCAATCGTGGTCGTAGACGGTGACCTGGACACCGCACGCGCTCAACCGTTCGAGGACGAGCGGCTCCACCCTGCCCCAGTTGCCCCCCGCCAGACCACAGCCAATTCGCGGCATGTGGACCGAAGCCCCAAGCTCGAGCGCCCGCCGGCCGAGTTCGGTCAGCGCCCGATCGATCGCGTCGTAGCGCACCGGCGGCCCCTTGCTGCCGGTGCGCATGCCGTGCTGACCGATCATGTTGGCCACCCACAGGTAGGTGTCCACCCGGACCAGGCGCACCGCGCCGAGCCCGAAATCGTTGTGTGCCCGCTCGCGATGCCACCGTCGGTAGTCCCGCTCCGGCTCGGGCCATCGTCCGGACAGCGCGAGCACGAAGCCCTTGCCCCAGCCGCCCTGGTCGTTGCAGACGTGCGCGATCACCTTGACGCCCTTGCCCAGCGGCGTGGTGGCATCTCCTCAGACATATGCGACGGTCGCCATGCGCGGCACGCCAACCGCCCGCACCGACGCCGCGGCACCGGTTCACGGCCGGCTGAACAGGCGTGCCGCGTTGTCGTGGCAGACCGCGCGCAGCCAGTCGTCGCCCAGGTCGAGCCGGGTCAGCGCGTCGAGCGCGTGCGCGTAGCCGTAGGGGATGTTCGGGAAGTCGCTGCCCCACAGGATCCGGTCCGCCGCGTCCCGCAGTCGAACCCGATCGGCGGGCGGGAACGGGGTGAACTCCTCGACGAAGTCGGTGAAGGCCATCGTGGTGTCCAGGTGCACGCCCTCGTGGCGGTCCGCGAGATCCAGGAACTCGACGTACTCCGGCATCCCCATGTGCGCCACGATCAGCCGCAGCCGCGGGTGTCGGGCCAGCACCCGGGAGACGGGCCCCGGCCCGGTGTGCGCGCCCGGCACCGGCCCCGACCCGCAGTGCGCGACCACCGGCACCCCCGCGTCCGCGAGCGTGCCCCACACGTCCTCCAGGAGCGGATCGGTCGGGTCGTACCCACCGACCTGGACGTGCGCCTTGAACACGACCGCCCCCGACTCGATCGCCTCGCGCACGTACTTCCCCGCGCCCGGTTCCGCGAAGAAGGTCGCCGTGTGCAGGCAGTCCGGGGTACGCGCGGCGAACTCGCGCGCCCACCCGTTCAGCCACGCGGCCATCCCGGGTTTGTGCGGATACAGCATCGAGGTGAACGCCGACACGCCGAATGCGCGCAGCCTGGCGACCCGTTCGTCCTCGTCGAGCCGATAGGTGATCGGCCAGGGGCGGCCGATCAGCGGACCGGCCGCGTCGAAGTAGGCCCACACCTTGTCCAGCACCTGCTTGGGCATGAAGTGCGTGTGCACGTCGATCAGCGACACCAGGCCCAGCTCCCGGCGGAACCGGGCCACTCGCGTCTCCTCGGCCACCGTCGTCACGCGGCCACCACCCCATCCGGCTCGGAGGTCGATGCTCTCGAAGTCTTTTCCCGAGGGCGTCGTAAGCTCACGGTATGGCTTCTGCAACCCTGCCCTCGGCGGACGACGTCCAGGATGCGCTGGCGACCGTCCAGGACCCCGAGATCCACCGGCCCATCACCGAATTGGGCATGGTCAAATCCGTCGAGATCCACGCCGACGGGCGGGTCGAGGTCGGGGTGTTCCTGACCGTCAGCGGCTGCCCGATGCGCGAGACGATCATCAGCCGGGTCGAGACGGCGGTCGGCGCCCTGCCCGGCGTGACCGCGGTCCGGGTCGAGCTCGACGTGATGAGCGACGCACAACGCAAGGAACTCGCGAGCAACCTGCGCGGCGGCCAGGCCGAGCGCGAGGTGCCGTTCGCCCGGCCCGGCTCGCTCACCCGCGTGTACGCCGTGGCATCCGGCAAGGGCGGCGTCGGCAAGTCGTCGGTGACCGTGAACCTGGCCGCCTCGATGGTCGCCCAGGGCCTCAAGGTCGGCATCGTGGACGCGGACATCTACGGCCACTCGGTGCCGCGCATGCTCGGCGTGGAGGGCAAGCCCACCCAGGTCGAGAACATGATCATGCCGCCGTCGGCGCAGGGCGTGAAGGTGATCTCGATCGGCATGTTCACCCCGGGCAACACCCCGGTGGTGTGGCGCGGCCCGATGTTGCACCGCGCGCTCCAGCAGTTCCTCGCCGACGTCTACTGGGGCGACCTGGACGTGCTGCTGCTCGACCTCCCGCCGGGCACCGGCGACATCGCCATCTCGGTCGCGCAGTTGGTCCCCAACGCGGAGATCCTGGTGGTGACCACGCCGCAGCAGGCCGCCGCCGAGGTCGCCGAGCGGGCGGGCACCATCGCGGTGGAAACGCGCCAGACCATCGCCGGCGTGATCGAGAACATGGCCGGGCTGCCCTGCCCGCACTGCGGCGAGATGGTCGACGTGTTCGGCTCCGGCGGCGGTCAGCGAGTCGCCGACGGCCTGTCCGCGGCCACCGGCACCAAGGTCCCGCTGCTCGGTTCGATCCCGATCGACACCCGGCTGCGCGAGGGCGGCGACACCGGCAAGCCGGTCGTGCTGGACGCCCCGGAATCGCTCGCCGCCATCGCGCTGAGCGCGATCGCCGCCAGGCTCGGCGGACGCGAGCGCGGGCTCTCCGGCCTGCAACTCGGCCTGACCCCGCTGCGCAACTTCTAGGTCGGTCCGGGGCGGTTCGGGCCGCCCGGACACCGCCACCGCGCGACTGCGCGGACCGCGCCCGACCACGCCGGCTCCACCGCGATGATCCCGAGGGCACGCGCGCCCGTTCCACCGGTCGCGCCCGTGCCCCCGGGGTCATCGCCGCACGGTCACGAATCCGGCCTCGCGTACGTGCGCAGGTCCACCGCGCGGGACAGGCCCAGGCCGTACGCACTCGCGCCGCGGCCGTACACCCCCAGGTACACGCCCGCGCTCTCGCCCGCCAGCACCCAGCCGTAGGCCGACTCCCGATAGCGGAACCGTGCGGGCACCCCGTCCACCGGGATGGCCAGGTCCGTCCAGCCGGGGCCGGTCAGGTTGTCGGACAGGTCCCACGCGATGTTGGTCTGCTGATCCAGCCACTCCGCCCGGGTCGCCCGGTCCAGCTGCCACGGCCAACTGTCCGCGAGCAAGGCCACCCCTGCGAGTGACGCCGCACTCGCCCGGGAGGTGGCCTCCATCTGTCCCGTACCGTCCCCGGCCGGTCGCTTGGGCCGCCGCGGAACGGTCACCACGGACACGAACCGGCGTGGCGTGGGATCACCGGGGCGCCGGCTGGGCAGGTCGCCGTGGCCGAGGGTGCCGTACTCGATCGTGCGCCGGCCCTTGCACACCGACGCCAACCAACGCCGCCCGTTCCAGCCCTCGTCCAGGCCGTACCAGGGGAAGTCCGCGCCCAGGTATTCCGCCAACAGGTCGGGCTTGCCGGCCTCGTCGGCGGGCAACGCCTCGCCCGCGTGGCTGATTGTGTCCATACTCCGCCTCAGGTCCTCTCGCGCGGCGCGGCGGCGCCGTCGGCTGCCTCGGTCACGCCATGTCCGGAGCCCACCTCCCCCGGCGACTCCCGGTGGACCGACCGTCCGATACATGTATCCGCCGAGTCACCGACCACACACCGCCCGTGTACTCCGGCTCCATAGTGCCCGAATGCGCACGCGGCCCCGCACCGTGCGCGGCGGCCGGCGGGAGGGAATCGGCGGCGGCCCGGAGCGGTCCTCGAACCCGCGTCGGAAAGGACCCCGGACGCGGGAAGCGCCGACGTCAGGTCGCGTCGGCGTCGTACGGCGGGCGTTCGCCGGGCTCGACCCGGGGGGCGGTGGTCTTCTTCTGCAACGACGGCGGGCTGTACGCGGTGTCCGGCACGTCCGGGTCGAAGGGGCTGCCACCGGCCAGCCCCTTGATCTCCTCGAAGTCCTTGCCGAGCGAGTCACGCAGTTCCCGGATGCCCAGGTCGTCGTCGCCGTCACCCATCAGGTTCTTGCGCACGAACGTCTTGGGGTTGAGGTCCTCCAGGTGCATGTCCTGGAACTCCGGGCCCAGTTCCTTCTTCAGATCCGCACGGGCTCCGGAGGAGAACTCGCGAAACTTGCGAATGGTGCGGGCCACGTCGCCGATCATCTTCGGCAGCTTCTCCGGGCCGAAGATCACGATCGCGAGGATGACGAGCGCGACCATCTCGGGTGCACCGACGTCGAACACCTGGACTCCACGAGATTGCGCCGAAGGGGTTCGATCGGGCGACCGAACCCCCTCAGAGTAGTCGGCGACACCTGGAGCGGAAGGCCGCGGCCGGCATCGAACGTTCCGTTTGGTGCCTATCGTCGGAAGATGTGACCGTCCGGACATGTGTACGTCATGTCCGGGTCATCCGGCTTCGAGGGTCATGTCGACCGTGCGCTCGGTCCCGTCCCGTTCGACGGTCAGCTTGACCACCGCACCGGGGGCCTTGGCCCGGATCGCCACGATCAACTCGTTGGCGTCGTGCACCTTGCGGCCGTCGATCGCCTTGATCACATCGCCCGGCTTGAGGCCGGCCCGATCGGCCGGTCCCCCGGCCCGGACCGGCGGCGTGCCCTTGACGTCGGTCGGCGAGATCCGCGCGCCGTCGCCCTGGTAGGCCACGTCCAACGAAACGCCGATCACCGGGTGCGACGCCTTGCCGGTGTCGATCAACTGCTGCGCGACGCGACGCGCCTGGTTGATCGGGATCGCGAAGCCGAGACCGATGCTGCCCGCCTCCTGCTGCGCTCCGAACGGATTGCCCTGCCCACCGCCGGCCGAGCGGATCGCCGAGTTGATCCCGATCACCGAGCCCGCCGCATCGATCAGCGGACCGCCGGAGTTGCCCGGGTTGATCGGCGCGTCGGTCTGCAACGCGCTGATGTAGGACACGTCGCTGCCCGAGCTGCCCGCGCTCACGGCGCGGTCCTTGGCGCTGATGATGCCGGAGGTGACGGTGCCCTCCAGGTTGAACGGCGCACCGATGGCGATCACCGGATCGCCGACCTGGACACTGTCGGAGTTGCCCAGCGGCAGCGGGTGCAGCCCCTGCACGCCCGAGACCCGGATGACCGCGAGGTCGTAACCGGTGTCCCGGCCGACCAGGGTCGCCGGGGTCTGCTGGCCGTCGTTGAAGGTGACCGTGATCGTGCCGCCGGACGAGGCCGCCTCGACCACGTGGTTGTTGGTCAGGATGTCGCCGGCGGTGTCCAGGACGAAGCCGGTGCCGGTGGCCTCGCCGCGGCCGGTCTTGGTGTGGATGTACACGACGCCGGGCAGCGTGCTGCCCGCGAGCCCGGCGATGGTGTCCTTGCCCCGGGCCGGACCGCTGGGCGGCGGGTCGCCGAGCCGGACCTTGGTGTCCTGCCGATCGGCGACCCAGGCTCCGATGCCGCCGCCGAGCAGTCCGGCCACCAACGCGATGGCCGCGGCCCAGACCACCAACCGGCGCCCGTAGCGCCTGCCGAGGTCCTCCGTCGGCCCGCCGGCGCCGGTCATGTCCCCCGGTACCGGATAGCCGTACGGCACGGCCTGATACGGCGTGTAGGCCGCCTGCGGGGCATACGAGGGGTACGGCCCGTACGGCCCGTAGCCGGGCTGCCCCGCGCCGGGGTGCGCGCCGTAGGGGCCCGCCTGTCCGGGCCACGGCTGCGGCCGGGTCGGCGCGGCGGGCGGGGGCGGCTGCGGGGGTGGCGCGAAGGGGTCGTACGCCGGATCGTCCGCGCTCGGCAGCTCGGCGGTGCCGTGCACCACCGGCACCTCGGCGGTGACAGCTTCGCGCACATCCGGAACCGGGGGCCCGAACGCGGCCGGCTCGGTGGCGGGATCGACGGCGTGCTCGGGCGGCACGGGATCGGCGGCGTGCCCGAACCGGGTCGCCCCGTCCCGGGCGCCGGCCTCCTCGGCCACCGCGTCCTGTTCGGCCGCCGCGTCCTGCACCGGGCGGTCGGGCTCGGCCGACGACGGCCGGGCCGGGAACGCGTCGGGTTCGGCGTCGGGGCCGGGCTCGGCCGGGTGTTCGGGCGGGGTCTCGGTCGATGCTCCGACCGGTGTCTCGCGCCCGGCATCGACGGCCGGTGTCGGCTCGGCCGATTCGGCGGATCGACCCGGCTCGGGCTCGTCCTCCCGCCGGGCACCCGCCGCCGAGGGCGGTGCTCCGGGCGGGAAGGCCGCCGGCTCCGCGTCGTGATCGGGTCCCGGCCCGGCCGGCGCGTCGTCGCCTCGCGGCGGCTCCGCTCCCCCGCGGCCGTATGCGTCGCTCATCGTGTGCCTTCCTACCGCTCCCGGTGTGCCGAGCACCTGCTGCTTCCCCGACACGGCCACAGTCTTGCGCGTGCCGATCGGTGCCGTCCCGGCGGCAGTGGATACCCGCCCCACCACGCCGCACGCGCGGTCGGCCGAAAGTGCCCACACGGTCGGCCCGCACACCCGGGCCGACCCGCGACGAACCGTTTCCGCCGATTCCCGCGACGGCCGACACCGGGCGGCGCGAGCAGACCGGCGAAGCCGGACCCGGCCCAGTGCCGGACACGGCCTAGTGCCGGACACGGCCTAGTGCCGGGCGCCCTCCGGCTGGACCGGCACCGTGAGCGATGTCCCGGCCAGCACCTGCGCGGGGCGTCGAGGCGCCGAGCCCGCCGGCAGTGCGGTCGTGGTGGCGGCCTGCTCCACGAGATAGCGCTCCACGGCGGGCGCCGCGGGACGTCCCTCGGTGCCGCCGCTGGTCCCACCCGGCACGAACGCGCTGCTCAGCGCGACGGCCATCATCGAGAACGCGCCCGCGGCGGCGAACGTCAGCCGACGTCGGCTCACCGGCGGGCGCACCCGCTCGGGCATGTTTCCCGGCCGACCGGCCCGCGGACCGGTCGAGCGCGAGCGCGCGCGTGCCGAGGCCGCCGGTCGCCCGGCGGTCGGGAAGGTGAAACGATCCCCCGACGCGGGCGGCGGAGGCGGCTCCTGGGCGGATTCGCCGAGGGCCGACAGCCGTGCCATCAGGTCGTCCGACGGACCGGGCTGCCGCACCCTGCCGAGCAGTTGTTTCACCTGGCGCTGTTCCTCGGCCTCCACGCGACAGTCCGCGCATTCGGCGAGGTGCGCCAGCACCTTCTCCCGGGCCTCATGGCCCAGCTCGCCGTCCACATAGGCGGCGAGTTTGTCGTCGAGGTGGCTCATGTCCCCACCTCGCATGCCCCACGTCGGGTCGCGGCGCGCCCCACCCGTGTGGCACTCACTACCCCCCTGCCCAAGCGGTTGCCGGGCTCACTGGTCACGGTCCCTCATCTCCGCACCGTGGTCCGGACCTCCGCAGCCGTCTCCTGGCCTGCCTTGTTCCGGGGAGCACGATGCCGCAGCGCCGCACGGAGCTGGGACCGGCCGCGGTGAATGCGGCTGCGCACGGTCCCGAGTTTCACTCCGAGCGTGGTGGCGATCTCCTCGTACGACAGGCCCTCGATGTCACACAGCACGACCGCGGCGCGGAACTCCGGGGCGAGGGCATCCAGCGCCTGCTGGACGTCCGCGTCCAGGTGGGCGTCGTCGTATGCCTGCGCGGGTGAGAGCTCACGACCGGCGAGGCGTTCGCCCGCGTCGTCGCCCAGACCCTCGAAGCGGATGCGCTGACGGCGCCGAACCATGTCGAGGAAAAGGTTCGTGGTGATGCGGTGCAGCCAACCCTCGAACGTGCCGGGCGTGTAGCTCGACAACGATCGGAACACTCGGACGAACACCTCTTGGGTGATGTCGTCCGCGTCGTGCGGGTTGCCGCTGAGGCGGTAGGCGAGCCGATAGACCCGAGCGGAGTGGGTGCGGACGATGTCCTCCCACGACGGCGGGACCCATTCGGCCTGGGCTGGGCTGCTGATTGCGTTTGCGGCTTCGGCCACGTGATCCGGCATCGGCGACGCGTCGCGGGTACAGGATTGTTCCCCGCGGTGGTCGACCACTGCCACACCTCCTCTTCCGAGTAGCGCAACCACCATAAGCGCCCTGCCTGTTAAGCCCGGATAAGGGCGCCGAGCCCGGATCCGACCCACCTGCGGTGCCGCGAGACCACGAGCCTCGTGTTCACCTGTCTTCCGAGGGGGCCAACGAACCGCGCCCGGACGGGGTTCCCCGATTCCGGCCCGGTCGCCCGACGGCGGTTGCCGACGGCGCTCGGGCGCACTCGTGCGGCGCTCCCCGGCCGGGCGGATGACCCCTCGGTAATACGCTTGCGCTCAGGTGGCCGACCCGTCGAGACGCGTACGGGCGGCCGGGACAGAGGAGGAAGCCATTTCCGGCAATCGCCAGGCGAGCTGGGCGTTCGCGGAAGAGTACGTCGGCGAGGACGCCGTCCTCGCGGGCGCCCGCGCCCGCGCCCGGGAAGTCGGCGTGGTCCCGATAGGTCCGGGCGGCGGCGCCGCGCTGCGCTTCCTCGCGGCCGCGGTGGAGGCCAAGGCGGTCGCCGAGATCGGAACCGGGACCGGGGTCTCCGGCCTCTACCTGCTGCGCGGCATGCGCTCCGACGGCGTGCTCACCACGGTCGACGCCGACCCGGAGAACCAGCGGCTCGCGAAGGAGACCTTCACCGAGGCGGGCTTCCCCAGCGGTCGCGCCCGCTTCATCCCGGGTCGCGCCCTGGAGGTGCTGCCGCGGCTCGCCGACGGCGGCTACGACCTGGTGTTCTGCGACGGCGACAAACTGGAGTACCTGGACTACCTGGCCGAGGCGCTGCGCCTGCTGCGGCCCGGCGGCGTGGTGTGCTTCGACAACGCGTTCCTGCACGACCGGGTGGCCGATCCGGCGCACCGGGACGCGGAGACCGCGGCCGTGCGCGACGTGCTGCGGGTGATCCGCGAGCACGAGTCGCTCGTGCCGGCCCTGCTCCCGGTCGGCGACGGCCTGCTGTGCGCGGCCCGCCGGGGCTGATCGGCGTCGGTCGCGTGCCGGTCGCCGGGAGTCGCCCGGACATGCCGACGGCCCCGGTCCGGACATGAGTATCCATGTCCGGACCGGGGCCGTCGCATCACGACTTTCGTCGAGGGCGTCGCCCCTGGGGGTCAGCCCACGGCGTTCTTCAGCGCCTCGCTCAGGGCGCCGGCCTCATCGGCCGACAGCTCGACTACGAGCCGTCCACCGCCCTCAAGCGGAACGCGCATGACGATGCCCCGCCCTTCCTTGGTCACCTCGAGCGGGCCGTCGCCCGTCCGCGGCTTCATGGCCGCCATGCTCGTTCCCCTTCCTGCATATCGACGCACCGGTGCTCAAACCGGCCACCGGTCTTCGAGAGCATTGATCAGGGACCATTATCCCGCATCGAACGGTGGGGTGAGCAACATCGGGTCCCGTCGGCCTCTCGAACCTCGTCCGTACGACGACGGAATGAGATGGTCCGTCCCGGCTCGGTCCCGACTCGGGAATGAGCTGACGGTCCGTCAGGGCCGGGCGGGGGCACGGCAGGGCGGTCCGGCATGCTGTGCACATCCCACCTGCGGTGATGTACGTGATGCGGAGGCAGGCCATGGCCGACAAGACCGACAATGTGCGCTACGAAGTCGTCGACGGAGTCGCGACCGTCACGCTGAACCGTCCCGACGCGATGAACTCGCTGGACGAGCCGACCAAGATCGCGTTGCGCGACGCGGTGCTCCGCGCGGCCGAGGACCCCGACGTGCGGGCCGTCCTGCTGACCGGCAGTGGTCGGGCGTTTTGTGCCGGTCAGGATCTCAAGGCGCACATCCGACAGCTGGAGACCGGCCCGGAGGCCACCTTCGCGACCGTGCGTGAGCACTACAACCCGCTGGTGACCGCGCTCGCCACGATGGCCAAGCCGGTGATCGCCGCGGTCAACGGGGTCGCGGCGGGGGCCGGCGCGGCGATCGCGTGGGCCTGCGACTTCCGGATCATGGCCGACTCGGCCGGCTTCAACACCGCGTTCGCGGGAGTCGCGCTGACCGCCGACTCCGGCGCGTCCTGGACGCTGCCGCGCCTGGTCGGTCAGGCCCGGGCGATCGACCTGCTGATGTTGCCGCGCACGGTCAAGGCGGCCGAGGCGCTCGAACTGGGCCTGGCCAACCAGGTGGTGCCGGCCGATCGGGTCCTGGACACGGCCCGCGAACTGGCCCGCCGGCTGGCCGAGGGGCCGACCGTGGCGCTGGCCGCGCTCAAGGAGTCGGTGGCCTACGGCGCGTCCCACTCGCTGATCGAGACCCTGGCCAAGGAGGAGGAGCTGCAACTGCGCGCGGGCGGCTCCGAGGACCACCGGATCGCGGTCGCGGCGTTCGTCGCCAAGGAGAAGCCGGCCTTCGTCGGCCGCTGAGCCCCGGCCCGGGCCCGGGCCGGCGGGTCTCGGCAGCCCCGCCGAGACCCGCCGGACGGTCCCTGCGGGCACCCGGCGCGCGGGTTCCACGCGCCGGCGGTGCCCGATGCTCAGCGGGACACGCAGCCCTTCAGGTGGTCGTTGACCAACCCGCATGCCTGCATCAGCGCATAGGCCGTGGTCGGGCCGACGAACCGGAAACCCTTGCGCTTGAGTTCCTTGGCCAGCGCGGTGGACTCCTCGGTGACCGCCGGTACGTCCGACAGGGCCGCGGGAGCCTTCCGGCGCCCGGAGGGTGCGAACGACCACACGAGCGCGTCCAGACCGCCCTGGAGGGCCTGCGCCGCGTGTGCGTTGGCTATCGCGGCGTCGATCTTGGCCCGATTGCGGATGATGCCCTCGTCGGCGAGCAGCCGCGCCCGGTCCGCGTCGTCGAATTGCGTCACCCGGGCAATCGAGAAGTCCGCGAAGGCGGCCCGGAAGCCGGCCCGTCGGCGCAGGATGGTCAACCAGGACAATCCGGACTGGAACGCCTCCAGGCACAGCCGTTCGTACAGCGCGTCCTCGCCGTGCACGGGGAGGCCCCACTCGGTGTCGTGGTAGGTCCGGTAGTCCTCCGGGCCGGTCGCGCCCCACGGGCAGCGCAGCAGTCCGTCCGGTCCCGCGACCGGACCGCCGACGACGGTCACGGCTTCGAGTCACCCTTCGGCTCGGCGGTCGGCGTGGCGACGTCGGCGTCGGCCGGAGCGGTCGGGACGGTCGGGGCGGTCGGGGCGTCGGCAACGGCATCGGCGGAGGCGGTCGAGACGTCGGCCGAGGCGGTCTCGTCGGTGGAGGCACCCGCGTCGGTCGCGGCATCCGCCGCCTCGGCGGATGCCGGCTCGGCGGATGCCGGCTCGGCGGATGCCGGCTCGGCGGATGCCGGCTCGGCGTTCTGCTTGGCAGTCGACTCGGCGGTCGGCTCGCCCGGCGTCGGCTCACCGGTCGGCTCGGCGGCGGCCGGGGCATCCGTCCCACCCGCGACCGACTCACGCGTGTCGTCCGCACCCTCACCCGCACCCGCGGCCACGCTCACGGGCCGTGTCCCGTCCCGGTCCAACTCGGTCGACTCGGTCGACTCGGCCGGGCCCGGCTTCTCCAGGGACAGCGTGGTGCCGCCCGCGGCGCGCGGCGGCGGGGCGAGCCGGCCGGCGCCGAGCGCGCTCGCCCCGACGCCGGCGGCGCTCGGGACGGACACGGTGATGCCGGCGGGGGTGATGCCGCTGATCTTGTATTCGAGTTCCAGGATGCGCGCGTCGCGCGCCGCGAGTTCGCCGGTGAGGCGGTCCAGGACCACGTCGACCTCGCTCATCCGGTAGCCGCGGAAGACCACCGGGAACCGGATGTCGTCGACGTCCGCGCTCGTGAGCGGGCGGTCGCCGGGCATCCGCAGCTCGGGCTGTTCGCGGTGGGCGTCGGGAAGGGAGCCACCCGCCCCGAGCACGACCGCGGCGATCACGAGGATCACCCCGGTCACCACGACAAGCTGGATCCAGAACACGGACGGCTCCCCTTCGACGGTGGTGCAGGTGCTGGGACGGGTGTCCGCTCCGGCGGCTTCGGGAAGCCCCCGGGTCGTCGCACGGGACGATCGTGCCACGATCAGGGGGTCAGGTGGCACGTGCAGGGTGTGGTTAAGCGGAGGTCGACGGGGTGACGACGCTGAGGCTGGGGCGACGGGAGTTCGATGGCGACGAGTTGGTGATCATGGCGATCATCAACCGCACACCGGACTCGTTTTTCGACAAGGGCGCGACCTTCGACGATCGACCGGCCCTCGACGCGGTCGAACGCGCGGTGGCCGAGGGCGCGGGGATCGTGGACATCGGGGGGGTCAAGGCCGGGCCGGGGGCCGAGGTGGACGTCGCGGAGGAGATCCGCCGCACGGCGTCCTTCGTGGCCGAGGTCCGCCGCCGCCACCCCGACGTGGTGATCAGCGTCGACACCTGGCGGCACGAGGTGGCCGAGGCGGTCTGCGAGGCGGGCGCGGACCTGATGAACGACGCCTGGGGCGGCGTGGACCCCAAGCTCGCCGAGGTGGCCGCCAAGTACGACGTGGGCATCGTGTGCACACACGCCGGTCGCGCGCAGCCGCGCACCCGGCCGCACCGGATCGGCTACGTGGACGTGATGGCCGACATCCTGGACGTCACGGTCGGCCTGGCCGAGCGCGCCGCGCGGCTGGGGGTGCGCCGAGACGCGATCCTGATCGACCCCGGCCACGACTTCGGCAAGAACACCCGGCACTCGCTGGAGGCGACCCGCCGACTCGGCGAGATGGTCGACACCGGCTGGCCGGTCCTGGTGTCGTTGTCCAACAAGGACTTCGTCGGCGAGACGCTGGACAAGCCGGTGAACGAGCGCCTGCTCGGCACCCTCGCCACCACGGCGGTCAGCGCGTGGTTGGGTGCCCGGGTGTACCGCGCGCACCAGGTCGACGAGACCCGGCAGGTGCTGGACATGGTGTCCTCGATCCACGGCACCCGGCAGCCCGCGGTGGCCCGGCGCGCCCTGGCCTGACCGACCCGCGGGGGCCGCCGCGCGGCCCCCGCGGGGAAACGCGCTTCGGCGCCCGCGCCCACCGGGGAGGTGGGCGCGGGCGCCGAGCAGTGCACGCCGACCGCAGCCGGCGAATCAGCGGATCAGCAGCGCTTCCAGGGGCCCTGGATCGCGTACATCGTGCCCGGGGTCTGCATGTTCGCGAACAGCGTGCGGCCGTCCTCGGAGAAGACCGGGCCGGTCATCTCGCTGCCACCGGGCACGTCGTTGCGGGCGATCGGGTAGGTCTTGCCGTCCTCGGTCGCGCCGAGCAGGTGCTGCACACCCTCGCCGTCCTCGGCGATGATCACGCCGCCGTGCGGCGAGACGCTGATGTTGTCCGGGCCGTCGTACGGACCGTCCACGTCCGGCGTGGCGTTGACGCCGAAGCGCAGCTTCAGGGTCAGCCGGCCCCGACGCGGGTCGTAGAACCAGACCTGGCCGTCGTGCGGCGTACCCGGGCTCTCCTTGCGGGCGAAGCTGGTGACGACGTACGCGCCGCCGTCGCCCCACCAGATGCCCTCGATCTTGCGACCGCGGGTGATGTCGGTGTTCTGGAACTGCTTGCGGATGGACACCGTGCGCGCGTCGCGCTCCTGCACCGTCACCCAGTTCACCGCGTAGGTGGTGCCGATCTCGGTCGCCCGGGAGAGGTCGTCCACGTGCTTGCCGCTCGCGTCCACGCAGCGCATCGCCGCGAGGGTGCCCGCGTCGTCGGCGAGCTTGCGCAGCCGACCCCGGCCGCCGTCCCAGTGGCGCGGGGGCTCCCAGCGGTAGAACAGCCCGTTCGGGTTGCTCGCGTCCTCGGTCAGGTACATGTGGCCGCGGCGCGGGTCGACCGCGACGGCCTCGTGGGCGAACCGGCCGAGCGCCTTGATCGGCTTGGGGTCGCGGTTGGCGCGGCGGTCGTAGGGGTCGACCTCGAACACGTAGCCGTGGTCCTTGGTCGCGCTGCCCTGACCGGCCAGCTGCTCGGTCTCCTCACAGGTCAGCCAGGTGTCCCACGGGGTCACCCCGCCCGCGCAGTTGGTCGCGGTGCCGGCCACGCCGACGTACTCGCGGATGCGCCTGCCGTAACGGTTCACCTCGACCACGGTGCAGCCGCCGGCCAGACCCTCGTCGTAGACCAGGCCGGACAGGTGCGGGACCGGGAGCGGGGTGTCCTTGAGCGAACCGCCGAGCTCGTGGTTGTTGACCAGCACCGTGCCGCCGCCGCGCAGCTTGAAGGCGCCGGTGCCGTCGTGGTTGTTCGGGGTGAACTCGCCGGACTCCAGCTTGGTGACACCGGCCTCGGTGACTATCTGGTACGAGAAACCCTTGGGCAGCGCCAGGCGCCCGGCCGGATCGTCGATCAACGCACCGTAACCCGGCTGGGCCGGCGGTCGGCCGTGCCCGTTGTGCCGGGACGAGGCCGAGGCGTTCGGGGCCAGCAGCATGCCGGTGCTGCCGATGAGGGCGACACCGGCACCGGTGGTGGCGGTGCGACCGAGGAAGCCCCTGCGGGACAGCGACATCTGGTTTCTCCAGTGACAGGCAGGAAATATCGGGACGCCCCTACGCTTTCGCCCGCCGGTGTCCACCGAGTGAACGCGGCGGGGCGCCCGAATGCCCGTCAGGTGGCAATTGCTCCGCCACCGGCGCGGCGTTCCGCCTCGGCCTTGTCCGCGCGGGACTCGGCCTCGATCTTCGAGCACTCCAGGTCGGCGTCGCGAATGATCCGCACCGCCTCGTCCACGTCGTCGGTGATCCGGATCAGGTCCAGGTCGGCCGGCGACGCCTTGCCCTGGGCGATCACCACGTCGCGGACCCAGTCGATCAGGCCGGTCCAGTAGTGGTGGCCGATCAGCACCACCGGGAAGTGGGTGACCTTGCCGGTCTGGACCAGGGTCAGCGCCTCGAACAACTCGTCCAGCGTGCCGATCCCGCCGGGCAGCACGATGAACCCCTGCGCGTACTTGACGAACATCGTCTTGCGCGCGAAGAAGTACCGGAAGGTGATGCCCCGGTCCACGTACGGGTTGAGTCCGGACTCGAAGGGGAGCTTGATGCCCACGCCCACGGACTGCCCGCCCGCGTCCCGGGCGCCCTTGTTGGCCGCCTCCATCGCGCCCGGACCGCCGCCGGTGATCACCGCGTAGCCGGCCTCGGCCAGCGCCCGGCCGACCCGCTCGCCGATCCGGTACTCGGCCGACCCCGGTTTGGTCCGGGCGGACCCGAACACGCTCACCGCCCGGCCGAGGTCGGCGAGCATGCCGAACCCGTCCACGAACTCGGTCTGGATCCGCAGCACGCGCCACGCCTCGGTACCGAGGTGCCCCATGCCGGGATGCTGTTCCTCGACCTCACTGGGCGAGGCGAACTCGGGTGGCTCCTCCGGAGCGAATCGCGCATCCATCCGGCCACCCTGTCACGCCGCGGCAACGGTTGATCGCATTTACCCGGGAAGCACCGCGAACGGACCGCCGGCCGCTACCGAAGCCAGCGCAGCAGCCTGCTCTCGCTGTCCCCGATCAGCGCGATCTCCACGTGTTCGTCCCGCTTGTGCGCGAGGTTGGGGTCGCCGGGCCCGTAGTTGACCGCGGGGATGCCCAGCGCGGAGAACCGGGCCACGTCGGTCCAGCCGAACTTGGCCCGCGGCGGGGTCCCGATCGCCGCCACGAACGCCGCCGCCGCGGGTCGGTCCAGACCGGGCAGCGCACCGGCGGCCGCGTCGGTGAGCACCACGTCGAAACCGGCGAACACCTCCCGCACGTGCTCGAGCGCCTGCTCGACGCTGCGGTTGGGGGCGAAGCGGAAGTTGACCGTCACGGCGCAGACGTCGGGGATGACGTTGCCCGCGACACCGCCCTCGATCGCGACCGCGCTGAGCCCCTCGCGGTATTCGAGCCCGTCGATCACGACCCTGGCCGCCTCGTAGCCTTGCAACCGGGTCAGGATCGGCGCCGCCGCGTGGATCGCGTTGTCGCCCAGCCACGAGCGGGCCGAGTGCGCCCGGGTGCCCCGCGTGGTGATCCGCACCCGCAACGTGCCCTGGCAGCCGCCCTCGACCGCGCCGCCGGTCGGCTCCATCAGCACCGCGAAGTCGGCCACGAGCCACTCGGGGTGGGTGTTCGCCAGTCGCAGCAGACCGTTGCGGGACGCCTCGATCTCCTCGCAGTCGTAGAACACGTAGGTGACGTCGCGATTGGGCTCGGTCAGGTGCGCGGCGAGCCGCAGTTGGACCGCGACGCCGCTCTTCATGTCCGAGGTGCCGCACCCGTACATCAGCGGGCCCTCGATCCGCGACGGCAGGTTGTCCGCGATCGGGACGGTGTCCAGGTGACCCGCGATCAGGATCCGCTCGGACCGACCGAGGTCGGTGCGCGCGACCACCGAGTCGCCGTCCCGGTACACGGTCAGGTGCGGATGGGCGCGCAGCGCCTCCTCCACCGCGTCGGCGAGCACTCGCTCGTCGCCGCTGACGGACGGGATGTCGACGAGTTGCGCGGTGAGCGACGCCGCGTCCTGGGACAGATCAAGCCTCACGGTCATACCGGCAGCCTATCCCGGTCCCGGGACGCGTCATCTGACGGCCCGTCAGGTGAATCGGGCCTCGTCACTCGCCAATTCCCCTGCTCAACCGTTCTTGAGGCGCTCCACGCCCGCCGCCACCCGCTCGTCGGTCGCGGTGAACGCGATCCGCACGTGCCGGTTGCCCAGCGGGCCGTAGAAGTCGCCCGGCGCGACCAGGATGCCGCGCTCGGCGAACCAGGCCGCGGTCTCCCAGCAGTCCTCGTCGCGCGTGGTCCACAGGTACAGGCTCGCCTGGGAGTGCTCGATCCGGAAGCCGGCCGACTCCAGCGCGCCGCGCAGCGCGCCGCGTCGGGCCGCGTAGCGGGCCTTTTGCTCCGCGACGTGCTCGTCGTCGGCGAAGGCCACGGCCATCGCCGCCTGCACCGGGCCCGGCACGATGTGTCCCGAGTGCTTGCGCACCGCGAGCAGTTCGCGGATCACCGCGAGGTCGCCGGTGACGAACCCCGCACGGTAGCCGGCCAGGTTGCTGCGCTTGGACAACGAATGCAGGGCCAACAGCCCCTCGTGCGAGCCGCCGCACACGTCCGGATGCAGCACCGAGACCGCCTGGGTGTCCCAGCACAGCTCGATGTAGCACTCGTCGGAGACCACCAGGATGTCGTGCGCGCGGGCCCACTCGACCACCGTGCGCAACTCCTCGACCGAGCGCACCGCGCCGTGCGGGTTGCCCGGCGAGTTCAGCCAGATCATCCGCACGCCGGCGGGATCCGGCAGCGTGCCGTCCACCACCGCGAGCGGGGTGGCCCCGGCCAGCCGCGCACCCACGTCGTAGGTGGGGTAGGCCAGCGCCGGGTGCGCGACCGTGTCGCCGGGGCCGAGCCCGAGCTGGTTGGGCAGCGCCGCGACCAGTTCCTTGGTGCCGATCACCGGCAGCACGGCGTCCGGGTCCGCGCCGGTGATCCCGAGTCGGCGGACCAGCCACGCGGCGATCGACTCGCGCAGTTCGGGCCTGCCGTACACGGTCGGGTATCCGGGCGAGTCGGCGGCAGCGCTCAGCGCGTCCCGGATCAGCTCCGGGGTGGGGTCGACGGGCGTGCCGACCGACAGGTCGACCACGCCGCCCGGGTGGGCCCGCGCCCGTGCGCCGAACGGTTCGAGGCGGTCCCAGGGAAACACGGGGAGCAGATCGGTGACGCGACGCGCCCGCCGACCCCGCGCGGCTGCGGGGTCGGTAGGCGTATCCGCACCGTTGTGCGAAGCGGTCACGTCGCTCTACTCGCCGGTCGCCTGCGGCGGCAGCGCGGCGATGAGCGGGTGGTCCTTGGCGATCAGGCCCATCTTCGAGGCGCCACCCGGGGAGCCGAGGTCGTCGAAGAACTCCACATTCGCCTTGTAGTAGTCCTTCCACTGCTCCGGGGTGTCGTCCTCGTAGAAGATTGCCTCGACCGGGCAGACGGGCTCGCAGGCTCCACAGTCGACGCACTCGTCGGGGTGGATGTACAGCGCACGCTCACCCTCGTAGATGCAGTCGACGGGGCACTCCTCGATGCATGCCTTGTCCTTCAGGTCGACGCAGGGCTGCGCGATGACGTAGGTCACGTCGGGTTCCTCCTCATGCGGGCGGTACAGGGTGCGCGGGAGCGCGGCAACGTCGGTGCCCGCAACTAGTATCGCGGTGGGCCGGGGCCTACTCCTAGCAGGTGGCCCTTACCTGTGGGCCGGGAACATGTCAGCAGACGTGGGCGGACGAGGTCAGCACGGATCGGGGAAGCCGGACAGGTGAAGAGGATCACACCACGGGATGTGGGCAGACGCGTGTCGGTGCGCCGCGAGCTGCCGCCCGAGGACTCCGGAGCGACCTTTACGGACGTCGTGGGCGACCTCGTGGACTGGCGCGACGGTGTGCTGACAATCACCCGCAAGGACGGCAGTATCGCCCGAGTGGCCGAAGCGAGCATCGTGGCCGCCAAGGTGGTCCCGCCGCCCGTGCAACGGCTCACCCCGGCCCGATTGCAGGATGTGGCCAGCCGATCCTGGCCCGCGCCGGAGGTCGCCACGTTCGGCGAGTGGCTGTTGCGCGCGGCCGAGGGCTTCACTCGGCGGGCCAACTCGGTGCTGGTTCTGGGCGAGCCCGGCGTCCCGTTCCCGGAGGCACTCGATCGAGTGAACCGCTGGTACGAGAAGCGCCGGTTGCCGACCCTGTTCCAGGTCGCGCACGACGACCCGTTCGACCGCTTCCTCGACACGGCCGGGTGGCTCAGCGAGGGCAACGCCCTGATGCGCACCGGGCGGCTGGTGCGCGCGGCGGACGTGCTGCACGACGTGGACGCGAGCGCGGTCCGGGTGCAGGACACCCTCACCGACGCGTGGCTCTCCCTCTACCACCACGTCGCGGGCCGCCCGGGCGGCGGCGCCGAACGACACGTGCTCCAGGGCCCGCCGGGCACCCTGTTCGCGACCGTATGCGATCCGGGCTCGGGCGCACCGATCGCGATCGGGCGCGTGTGCGTGCTCGGTCGGTATGCGGGCTTCGCCGCCCTGGAGGTCGACCCGGCCCATCGTCGGCAGGGTCACGCCCGGGCGATCGTCCGGGCGCTGACCGATCGGGCGCTGGCGAACGGCGCGGTCACCGGGTGGCTCCAGGTGGAAGCGGACAACCGGCCGGCCCGCGAGCTCTACGACGCGCTCGGCTTCACCGACCACCACGGCTACCACTACCGCCGAGCACCGGTCACGGGCCCGTGAGCGTTCCCGGGAATCCGCGCGACCGGTTCGCCTCGGTGGTCCGGGCGGACGAGGTGGATCTGGCCGAGGCCGCTCTGCTGATGGGCGTCGAGGTCGATCCGGCCTTCGACCCGGCCACCGGCATCGCCGAGCTGGACCGGCTCGCGGCGGCCGTGCGGGCCGAGGCGGGGTCCGGGTACGACCCGGGGCGGGCCGCCGCGGCGCTCGCGCTCGTGCTCGGCGGCCGGGCCCGCTTCTTCGGACAGCAGTCGGACTACGCCGACCTGCGCTCGTCGCTGCTGCACGAGGTGCTGCGCCGCCGGCGCGGGTTGCCGATCCTGCTGTCGGTGGTGTGGATCGAGGTGGGCCGACGGGCCGGGCTGCCGGTGTACGGCGTCGCGTTGCCGGGACATTTCGTGGTCGGGATCGGCGATCCGGACGGCGCGTTCGAGCTGGCCGACCCGTTCCACGGCGGGGTGCCGCTGTCGGTGTCGCGGGCCCGCCGTCTGGCCGCGGAGGCGGGCGGGCAGGCCGGCGATCCGGCGCTCCTGCAGCCGGCCCGGCCGACCGCGATCCTGCTCCGGGTGCTCAACAACATCCGCGCGTGGGCCGCCCAGCCCGAACGCGGCATCGAGGGCGCCTGGACCCGGCTGTGGGCGGTCGAGCTGTCCCTGCTGCTGCCGCGCCATCCGGCGGCGCTGCGCCACGAGCGCGGTTCGCTGCTCGCCAGGACCGGCCAGTTCGTGGCCGGGGCCCGGCAACTGGAGGAGTACGCCGAACTGGTCGAGCGGATCGACCCGAAGGTCGCCGAGGGTGTGCTGGCCGAGGCCAAGGCGGCCCGGGCCCGGCTGAACTGAGCGCCGGCCGGCGAGGCCGTGCCGCGGTGGGCGACCGCCCTCCCGAGCGCCGAGGCTCAGCCGCCGAGGATGCGCAGGAACGCGTCGGCATCCTGGGCGATCCCGCTGCACGTGGGCTCGGCGCCCGCATCGGCGCCGCCGCCGGTCGGGCACGGCCGGTCCCGCGCGGCGGACCACCAGGCCACCCGGCCCAGGTGCACCGTCCGGGCGAACTCGGCGAACCTGCGCGCGTCGTCGAGGGTGAACACCTCGCCTGCGACGTCGTTGCGGCCGATCATCACCGTCACGGACACCCGCCGCCAGGCCTGCTCCTCGGACAGGTGCGGCCACACCTCGCGGATCTGGCCCTGCACGGCATGCGCGGCGTCGCTCGCGAACTGGCCCATCCGGCCCTGCGGTCGCGGGGCCACCGCCGCACCGTAGTTGAGCGCCTTGACGTTGACGTAGGAGACCTCGACCCGCTGCGCGACCGCGTCCCGCAGCAGCGCCTTGGCCTCGTCGCCCAAGCCCTGGAGCGGGTCCACCGGCAGCGAGTACCCGATGTCCACGACCCCGCCGGCCGCTCGGGCGCCCTCCTGGAGCAGGTGCAGCGCCGCGTTGCGCCGCTGGACCACGTCGGGACGCACCAGTGAGCGGCCCTCGATGTCCAGGTCCATGCCGGTCGCCCCGGTCGCGGTCAGGACCTGCCGGTAGACGGTCGCCAGTTCCTCGGGCGTGCCGCACGACGCGGCCAGGTCGGTGCCGCCCGCGCCGCCGAAGGCGACCCGGATCGTCCCGCCGGCATCGCGCAGCGCGGCGATCCGACCGGTGGTCACCGGGTCGTCGAGTCGGGTCACCCCGCCCCACATCGGCCGACACCCACCGCCGTCCACGACGTAGGCCAGCGTGCGCTCGCGCACCGTGCCGGGCGCGCCGGCCCGGATGGGGTCGAACGGACCGGCGAGCGTCATGTCCAGGTACGGCGCGATGTGTTCGATCGGGCCCGGGCGCGGCGCGGTGCCGCCAGCTCCGCTCGGGCTCGGGGGCGGCGACGTGGTCGTGGGGGCGGCGGCCCGGCCGGTGCCGGTGGCGACGGGCGTGCCGGTGTGCTGGTCGGCGCCGTCGGCCGGGTCGGTCCGCGGGATCGGCCCGGCCGTGGCCGAGCGGTCGCCGGACGCGGTCGGGGCGGGCACGTTGCACGGCTTGTCGTTGATCGTGCAGGCCATCGGGCCGTCGGAGCGGACCGGTTCGCTCGCGGTCGGCACCCCGGCGCCCTCCCGGCGCACCTCGAAGCCGACCACGATGCTCTCGCCCGGGCGCAGCGCCTTGTTCCAATTCTCGTTGCGCACCGTGTACTTGCCCTCGGCCGGTTCCAGCCGGCCGTTCCACACGTTCGCGATCCGGGTGCCCGCCGGCAGGTCGAAGCGCAGCGTCCAGCCCTTGACCGTGTCCGAGCCGAGGTTGCGCAGCACGTACTGGCCGCTGTACCCGGTGGGCCACGAACCGGTGCGGACGTAGTCGGCGCTGAGCACGTGGTCGTGCCCGGGCGAGTCCCCGGACAGGGCCACGACCAACGCGGCGGGCAACGCGGCGAGCGCGGCACTGGCGGCGGCCCAGCGGATCCGCTCCCGGCGGGGACGACCGGCGCCCGGCTCGGGACCGCTTGCCCGGTGCGACCCCATGCCCATTTCCTCCGACATCCTCTCCGGCGGCACTCGGGCCGCCGGGCAGGAGGACTCTACCGGCCTTCGGGCCCGGGTCCCATCGACCCGGTCCGGGCGATCGACGCAAAAGATCCTTCGTCTCGGACCCGGAGATACGGGTATCGAACTCCGGCTACGAGCCGTGAATTCCCGGGCATCGCGCGGCACTCCCCCGGACTCGGCACGAGCGCCGCGCCCGACCGCGCCCCGTCCCGGGCACGGCCTGATCCGGGTCGGGATCGTACCCCGCGCGGCCCGGTGCGAGCCGCCACGCACAACCGGTGGTTCCGCCGCTCACAACCAGCCGTTCTCGTGCGCGATGCGCACCGCGTCCGCCCGGTTGCGGGCGTGCGTCTTGCCGATGCACGAGGACAGGTGGTTGCGCACGGTGCCCTCGGACAGGTGCAGCCGGGAGGCGATCTCGGACACCGTCGAGCCGTCGGCCGCCGCGCGCAACACGTCGCGCTCGCGCTCGGTCAGCGGATCGGCGCCCACCGAGAGCGCGGTCGCCGCGAGCGTGGGATCGATCACCCGCTCCCCGCGCAACACCCGGCGGACCGCGTCGGCCAGCTGCGCCGCGGGCGCGTCCTTGACCAGGAACGCGTCCGCGCCCAGCTCCATCGCCCGGCGCAGATAGCCGGGTCGGCCGAACGTGGTCAGCATGACGATCCGGCACCCGGGTACGGCCCGGCGCAACTCGGCGGCGGCCGCGAGGCCGTCCTGACCGGGCATCTCGATGTCCAACAGCGCCACGTCGGCGTCGCTGGTGCGAACCGCGTCGAGCACCTCGTCCCCGCGTGCGACCTGGGCGACGACGCGAATGTCCTCCTCCAGGCCGAGCAACGCGGCCAGCGCCTCACGCACCATGGCCTGGTCCTCGGCGAGCAGCACATTGATCACGGGCCGAACGTTAGCGGTTCACCTCGTGGGCGATCCGCCCCACGTCGTCCGTACCGGGAAGCACCGGTACCGAAGCGGTCAATCGGAACCCGCGCCCCGCGTCGGGAACACCCACCCGAATGTCGCCGTCGGCCAACGCGAACCGCTCGCGCAGCCCGGTCAGCCCGTTCCCCTCGCACCGCGCCGCACCGCGCCCGTCGTCCGCGACGTCCAGGCTCCACACCGCCCCCGTGCCCAGCGTGACCGTGCAGCGCCGCGCGCCGCTGTGCCGCACCGTGTTGGTGACCGCCTCGCGCAGCGCCCACGCGAGCACCGCCTCCGCCTCCGGATCCGGGCACACCGGCCACTGTTCGGGCACCACGGCCAGTTCGATCCCCACCGCCTTGGCGGCGATCCGGGCGCCCGCCAATTCGACCGCGAAGGTCGGCCGCCGGTAGCCGCCGACCGCCTCGCGCACGTCCACGAGCGCCTGCCGGCTGACCCGCTCGATGTCCGCGACCTGTTCCGCCGCCCGCTCGACGTGCCCGGGCAGGAACCGGCCGGCGAGTTCGCTCTTGAGCGTGATCAGCGACAACGAGTGGCCGAGCACGTCGTGCAGGTCGCGGGCCATCCGCAGGCGCTCCTCGTTCGCGGAGAGCTGGGCCACGATCTCCCGGGCCTCGCGCAACTCGACCAGCGTCTCCAGGAGTCGGCGCATCCCGATCATCAGCCCGCCGGTGAGCACCGTGACGAACGCGAGCACCAGGATGTCGTCCCCGGCCGCGTCCAGCAGCGTGCCCAGGGCCAGCCCGGTCAGCACGCAGCCCAGGATCGCCCACATCGACTGCGGGAAGCGCAGCCCGGCCCCCAGCGACACCGACACGTAGACCATCAGGCCCAGCCACGCGTCGTCGAAGGCCAGGATCAGCCCGACCGAGGTCGCCCACAACACCAGGCAGGTCAGCTCCAGGATGCGATCGGTGTCCAGCACCCGGCGCACGGCGGTCTCCGCCCGCCCGAACAGACCGAACCAGCCGATCCCGCCGAACACCAGCGAGACGTAGCAGACCACCACCACCAGCAGCCCGAACGAACCCAGCGCCAACCGGATCGGGCCGTAGCCCCCGGTCGCCAGGTCGTGCACGATCGGGGTGAGGAAGAACAGCCACAACAACGACCACGACATCCGGATCGCCCGCCCTCGCGCGCTGTCCTGCCGCGTCGGGTCCGACCACTTCATGCCGTGTGCTCCTCCGTGCGAGAGATCCCGTGCCGAGCGATCCGGACTCAGGCCGCGACCTTTTGCTCGTCGCGACGGTAGCGCCACGCCGCCAACGCGGTGAACGCGACCAGATACAGCGCCAGGACCGCGATGTCCGACACCCGGGGATACCGGCCGCCCAGCACCTCCCAGCCGAGTTGGCCGAGCCGGTACGTGGGCATCACGTGCCCGATGTCCTGGAGGAGTTGCGGGAACCCGGTCAACGGGACCCACATCCCGCCGAGCACCGCCATGCCCAGATAGACCAGCATGAACACCGGCTGGGCGGAGTCGGGCGCGACCAGGTAGCCCAGCCCGATCCCCAGCACCGCGAACACGAACGAGCCGAACCACAGCGCGATCACGAGCACGCCCCACTGCCACGGGTCCAGCCGGACCCCGCGCAGGAAGCCGGTGAACAGCACCAGCACGATCGCGGGCAGGCCGACCACCGCCGCCGAGACGAGCTTGGAGATCACGTACTGCCGCCCGGTCAGCGTGGTCAGCCGCAGCTGGCGGGTCCAGCCGCTCTGCCGCTCCGCCGCGATCCGCTGCACACCCGCGCTGAGCGTCGCGCCGACCGCGCCGAACGAGGCCATCGACACCATGATGTAGGCGGCGACGTCGGTGCCCTCGACATCACCCGACTGGCTGCCGAAGATCAGGTACATCGCGACCGGGTAGGCGAGCGTGAAGATCAGGTACCGGCGGTTGCGCAGCATCCGCAGGATCTCCAGCCTCAACAGGGTCCTCATGACGCGATCTCCATGCCTTCCGCCTCGTCCGCCTGCTGGGTGATCGCCAGGAACGCCTGCTCCAGGCCGAGTCCGGCCACCTCCAGGCCGCGCGGCCGAAGGCCGGCGGCGTAGATCGCGGCGACCGTCTCGTCGGCGTCGTCGCTGCGCATGCGCACCGTGTTGCCGCCGAGTTCGAGCTGCACCACGCCGGGCAGCGCGCGCAGGGTGGGCTCGTACCGCTCGACCGTCTCGGCCAGGTCGAAGGCGATCCGGCGCAGTCCCGCGCGGGCCTTGATCTGCGCCGCGCTCGCGTCGGCGAGCAGTTTGCCGCGGTGCAGCACGAGCACCCGGTCGGCGACGTTGTCCGCCTCTTCCAGGTAGTGCGTCGCGAACAGCACGGTGCGGCCCAGCTCGGCCTGCTCGCGCATGCTCCCCCAGAACCGCTGCCGGCTGTCCACGTCCATGCCGGTGGTGGGCTCGTCCAGCACGATCAGGTCCACCTCGCCCGCGATGGCGACCGCGAAGCGCACCCGTTGGGCCTGACCGCCGGAGAGCTTGGCGACGTTCTTGCCGACCAGTTCCTCGATCCCGGCCCGGCGCAGCACCTCCGCCTGCGGCAACGGGCGCGGGTGCAGGTCCCGGGCCAGCTCGACCATCTCGCCGACGGTCACGTCCGGCATCAGGCCGCCGCTCTGCAACATCGCGCCGACCCGGCCCAACCGGATCGCGTCGCGCGGGTCGCCGCCGAACAGCGCGACGGTGCCCTCGGTGGGCCGGCTCAGGCCCAGCAGCAGGTCCAGCGTGGTGGACTTGCCGGCGCCGTTGGGGCCCAGGAGTGCCACCGTCTCGCCCTGGTGCAGTTCCAGATCGAGACCGTCCACGGCGCGCAGGTCGCCGAAGCTCTTGCGCACACCGCTGAGCGCGACGGCCGGCGCGGTCGTCTGTTTTCCAGCCGTGATCGTCATGGATCAACAGTGGCGGCGGGCGCCGACCCGGCGAAGTGGGAAACCTCCTGATCGCGCCATGACAGATGTCATGGGCGCCTACCGTGGGCGCATGGTGCGACTGACCGACTCCCAGACCGGCAAGTCCGAGCCCGTGACCAGCTCGATCGGCAGACGGGTGCGCGTCGCGTATCCGAGCCGCTCGTTGCGCGCGGCGATCCTCGCCGACACCTTCCGCCGCGTCGCCGGCCGGCACCGGCTGACCGTGACGATCCATCAGCTGCCGTACCGCGCCCAGGTGGCGGACGCGGCGGGCTACGGGCGGTACAACATGCCGGTGCCCACCGCCGGGCAGCCGGACGGCGCGATCGACCTGTACATCGGCGAGAGCGGCGATCAGGGCCCGAGGGCCCGGGTGCACGTGCTGCATCCGGCGGCGTTGATCGAGGCGGCGCCGCGCCGCCCGGTCCCGCATCCCGAGGACCCGCTCGCGCTGCGCCTGCTCCTGCTCTCGCTGGCCGCGGACGAGCCGCTGCGCGCGGACCCGAAGGGCTATCTCGGGGCCGCCGAGGCCGAGCGCACCCTCGCCGAGCTGCGCGCCCGGACGGCGCAGTGCGCCGAGTCCCCGTCCCGGGCCCTGCCGAGCGAGGCGGTGGAGCCGATCCACGCCGCGCTCGACGACGACCTGGACACCCGCACCGCGCTTCGGCTGGTGCTCGAACTGGCCCGCGACCAGGGGCTGGCGCCCGGCGCCCGGTTCGAGGCGCTGGCCCACCTGGACCGCTTCCTGGCCCTGGACCTGTCCCGCGACGTGGGCCGCCCCACCGACTGACCGGGCCAGGCCCCGAACGCACGACGCCGGACGGGCGTGGCGCCCGTCCGGCGTCGAGAGGATGCGTGGCGCTAGTCGTCCGAGGCGCGCGCCGGCATCCCGCCCGGCGGTGGTGAGTCCGCCGTGCGTCCCTGGCCCTCGCCCTCCGCGCCGCCGGTGCGATCACAGGTGATCTTGTCCGCCGGGTCGTACTTGGTGTGGAACTTCTCCCGCGCGGTTTCCTTGCCGCCCTGGATGAACACCCGCGTCACGTCGATCTTGAACCCGTCGGAGGCGGCCTGCTCCACGCAGCCGGCCGACTTGTCCACCACCGACTTGGGCTTGACCACGTCGTACTTGCTGCCCGGCTCGGCCTTGATGTCGTCGAACCGGCGCGTGCCGAGCAGGGTCACGGTCACCGTGGAATCCGTGTACGTGGACTCCAGGTAGACGTTCTTCCCGGAGTCGTTCTGGAACTTCAGGTCCAACGAGGGCCAGGCCACGGTGGCCTCGCGACCGGCCGGGTAGCGATCGATCCAGAAGCTGTGCGGACGGTGCATGACGTCCTTGAGCCCGGCGAAGAACACCGCGTTGAAGGTCGTCGTGGCCACCTGCGACACACCACCGCCGAAGTCGGTCTGGAAGCGCCCGTTGTTGATGATCGTGCCCTTGGCGAAGCCGTTCTCCGCGGTGCGCTCGCCGACCGTCTTGTTCAGACTCCAGGTGTCGCCGGGCTTGATCACCGAGCCGGTGATCAGGTCGGCGGCCCGGTGGATGTTGGTCAACCGGTATGGGGCGAACGGGTAGTTCGTCGTGTACGTCGACATCACCTCGGTGATGCCGAGCTTGTTCGCCGCCTCGGTGGTCAGTTCCGGCTCGATCGGGCCGAGGTTGACCTTCGCGGTGCGGGCCGTCCCGGTCTTGGCCAGCACCGTCAGCAGCGCGTCGGCCGCGGTCGCACCGGAGACGCCCTTGCCCGCCACGGACGGTACGACCGACACCTTGGCGCCGGCCGCCAATTTGCCCTCGACCTTGAACGTCGCGTTCTTCGGCTTGTCGCCGACCGAGGAGAAGGTCTGGCCCAGTTCGTCCTGCAGGCCGTTCGCGTCGATCTTGGGCTGGAGCCTGCCGTTGCCGTCCGGAACCATCGTGAGGTACTTCGCGAGCACGGCCGGAGTCAGCTTGATGCTCTTGGTGCCTGCCGTCAGGGTGACCGGTCCGGACATCGCGGGCACCGCGAACTCGCGCATCGCGCGGTCCACTTCGGCCTGGGTGACCTTCGGATCGGCGGTCTTGGTGGGCAGTTCGACCGGAGCGTCGCCGCGCAGGAAGGCGGCCTGGACCAGCTTGACCGCGGCGGCGGTGTCCAACACCTTGCCCTTGGTCGGCGCGACCGCGGTCGCCTGACCACCCGCGAACGTGATGCCACCGTCCAGCTGCGCGCCACCGGCCTCGGCGGCGAGCGCCTCCAGCTGAGCCCCCAGCTTGACCGGGTCCACGACCGTACGCGGCGCCGTCTCCCGGGTCTTGCCGAACATGGCCGGCACCGAGGTGAGCGGGTTCATCCCGCCCTTCGATGCCTCGCTGACCGTCGCACGCGCGTCGAGCAGCAGTCCGGCCACGGCCGGGTCGAGCTGGAGCTGCTTGCCCGCCAGGGTCAGTCGGATCGGCTTGGTGGTGCGGTCGCCGAGCTTTTGTTCGAGCGTACGAACCGCCTCGTCTCGGGACTGGCCGCCGATGTTGACGCCGAGCACGGAGGTGCCGCGCGGCACCCCGCCGCCGGCATAGGCCAGCGAGGCGCCGTACACCCCGCCCAGCACGGCGAGCCCGGCCGCACACGCGATCAGCGCCTTCGGCTTGCGCCGCCGCGGTCGGGCGGGCGCCGGTCGCGGATCGTCGGCGCCGTCCCCGGTGTCGTCGGGGTGCGCCGCACCGGTGTCCGCCGCGTGCGCGTCGGTCGTGCCGTACTGCGGGAACCCGTGGTCGGCGGCGTCCTGCTCCTGCCGCGCCTGGTACTCGTACGGCCCGTCCGCCTCGCCGTCGCGGGTCCAGCGCGGTGGGTCCTGCGAGGGCAGCGGTGCCTGGCCGCGCAGCACCACCGGCGGGATCGGCCGCGACCCGGGGATCTTGATGCTGACCCGGGTCGTCATGGTCTGGTCGCCCGACTCGGCATCCGATTCGGCGTCCGACTCCACAGCCGGCGGAGCCGGCGCCGCATTGGCCTCGGGCGTGCCGAAACCGGCGATCAGCCGGCGCCGACCCACCCGGGTCGGCAGCGCGCCGCTCTCCGGGGGCGCCTCGCCCGGCGCCGCGTCGGTCGGTCCGGTCGGGTGGGCGAACGGCTCGGACCCGGGCGGCGGGCCGTAGCCGGCGTCGTCCAGGCCCGCACCGGGCACACCCGCGCCGCGCTCGCCCGCGTGAGCGGCGGGCGCGCCGGAGTGCGGTTGCCCCTGCGGCGGTTTCCGGTGGAGCGGCGGCTGCCCGGACTGCCCCGGTACGAACGCCGGCGGCGGCGCGTCCGAGAACGGCACCGGACCGGGCGCGCCCGTACCGTCGGCCGTCAGACTCCTGGCTCCCGAGGCGCCGGGAACGCGCTGCGGCAGTCCGTTGGGCCCCAGCGGCGGGGCCTCCTGCCGAGGCGGTTCCGCGACGGGCGGCACATCGTCGTCCGCGCTGGGCCACGACGAGCCACCCGGCGGCCCCGCGACGGGCGCGGGCCGGGGCGGTTCGTCGTCGAACCACGACGCGAACTCGTCGTCGTCCCCGAACGGATCGGGGGATGGATGCGGAGACGACGCGGGCGCGGCGGATCGCTCACGGGCAGCGGGCGCAGCCGGCGACGGGCGGCCGACCCGTCCGAAGAACGGATGCGGATCACCGCCGAGATCGTCGCGGCGCGGCTGCGCGCCCGGGTCGTCGGGCGTGGGGGGCTGGTCGTTACTCACGAAGAACGAGCTCTCCGACAGCTGAAGGTTGCGTGGCGGCGCACGGCCGCCCCCGCCCGGGGTCGGACGGTATCCAGGAAAGTGCGACGGCGGTGCGTTGACACACGCCGTGTGCGGGTCGTGACACCGCCTCCGAGGGTTTTGCTGCTCCCCATCGAAAGCGAGTGGACGAACTCGGCCACCGAGGTTGCCCGGTACGACGGGCTAGAGGAGTCGGCCGCGACGGCCCCATGGACAGGGCATGACACGCACCGCACCTCGGCAACCACAATACTGCGCTCCTGCCACACCGTTACCCCGCACCGTCGCCTGCCTCGAAGCACGCGCCGTCGGCAAGCATGGCGGGGCAAGGAACTCACCTCGTATGCGTCTTCACCGATTCACCCGAAAGAAGGACGGGTTCGATGCCGCCCCAGGGGTAAGTGGCTGCGGCCACACCGAAGATCGTGCCACCGAGCAGGTAGATGTAGGACAGGACCCCGCTGACGAAGATCCAGTCGCCCTCGGGCTTGGTCCAGCTCGCCAACCACAGCGCGGTCAGCATCCAGCCGGCGACCGGTACCGCGGCGCCCGCCTTCGTCTTGAGCAGCGAACCGCCCGCGACGAACAGGCCGCCGCTGCCCGCGAGCGCGACGATCAGCCCGGCGGGTGGGTAGGCCGCCTGGGTGAACGCCCCGATGAAGGCGATCACCACGCCGAGCAGGAACAGCACGACGTATGCCGCGATGCGGCCGGCTTTCTCTGGCACGAGGGCTACCTTACGGGCGCAGTCCGGCGAACAGGTCGTCCTCGCGGCCGTCCGGGCCGGTGGGCCCGAGTTCGCCGCGGACCAGTCGATAGTGCTCGACCGACATGATGCTCTGGCCGATGTTGTTGGACAGCGCGAAGAAGCCCTCCTCCACCGAGACCTGGGTGGGATAGGCCCGCAGCGCATCGAACTTCGCGCCGACGTGGTCGCCCGCGTCCACGGCGGTGGTGACCTGGTCGTCGTCCACCGCGAACGGCAACTCGTCCACCTCGACCACGGTGAACGGCACGTCCTGGCCGGCCTCGATCATCCGCTCGATGCCGGCCTTGAGGATCGACCGGGGCATCACGTTGTAGTAGATCTTCGCGATCGTCCAGGACTCGCCCTCGCCCTCGGCGAAGGTCGGATCGGCGGCCAACTCGGCGGCGCGCAGCGCCACCCGGTGGGCCTGGATGTGGTCCGGGTGGCCGTAGCCGCCGCGCTCGTCGTAGGTGGCCAGCACCTGCGGGCGTACCTCGCGGATCACCGGCACCAGGTGCGTCGCGGCCTCGTCGACGTCGGCCTGCCAGAAGCAGTCGGGCCGGTCGTTGCTCGGCACGCCCATCATCCCGGAGTCGCGGTAACGGCCCGGGCCGCCCAGAAAGCGCTGGTCGGAGATGCCGAGCGCCTTCATCGAGTCGGCGATCTCGGTCATCCGATGCGGACCGAGCGCATCCTCGCGGTCGGCCGCCAGGTGGGCCAGCTCGGGCACCAGGATCTCGCCCTCCTCACCGAGCGTGCAGGTGACGAGCGTGACGTGCACACCCTCGGCCGCGTAGCGCGCCATCGACGCGCCGTTGTTGATCACTTCGTCGTCCGGGTGGGCGTGGACGAGCAACAGGCGCAGCGGGCTCTCGGCAGTGCGTTCGGTCATGCTCGACAGCCTACGCAGCCGAGCCGGGTGCCCGGCGGGCCGGGCCCACGGCCGCGGGCTCAGCCGGTCGGCCGCGCGTGCACGGCCACCACATAGTCGCCGCCGTCAATCCAGGGCTCGCGCGCCCAGCCGGCGTACCGGGTGCGGCGGGTCAGGCCGGCCGCCGCGCACGCGGCCTCGTACCGATCGACGTCGATGGTGGCCCCGACCCCGTCGGGACCGCCGGTGAGGCTGAACCCGGCGACCAGGATCCCGCCCGGCCGCAACATCGTGGCCAGCGTGCGCACGACCTCGGCCTCGCTGCCCGGGGTCAGGAAGATCATCACGTTGCCGGCGGCCACCACCAGGTCGAAGCTGCCGCGCCCGCCGAGCGGCAGCGGGTCCAGGTCGGCGAGGTCGTCGAGCACCCAGGTCAGTCCGGGCGCCGCCGCCTCGGCCTCGGCCAGCATCGAGGCGTCCAGGTCGACGCCGACCACCTCGTGGCCCTGCCGGGCCAGCTCGATCGCCACCCGACCCGTCCCGCACCCCGCGTCCAGCACGCGCGCGGGCTCGGCCAGCAGCGCGTCACAGAACCGCGCCTCGCCGTGCATGTCCCGCCCTTCGGCGGCGAGCCTGCGAAACCGCTCGGCGTACTCGGGCCCGCGGGTGCCACCGGTATTGGCCAGCCATCGATTGGTCATGGCAGACGAGCCTACAAAGCCCGACCCACCACCCGGCCCGGCGAGCCCGCGATCGCACCCGGATCCCGTTCACCGCGACGGCGGTGCATCAGCCCGGAAGCGACCCCCCGGACCCGCGTCGACGGCACCCGCTCGGAAACGAATCCCGGTCAGAAATGGATGCCGTTCACCACTCCCGCGAAGCTCATCCCCGCGTCTCGGATCGAGGGGGCCATCGAGGTCGTCGACAGATAGAAGCCGAGCAGCGTGCAGACGATCGCGTGGACGGGCCTGAGCGCGGACTTTCGGACGAAGAAGACGACGGTGACACCGAGCAGCAGCACGGCGGAAACGGACACCACCACAGTCACGCACCTCCTGTGCGCAGGGGGCTCGCGGCTTGCTCGGGGAAGCCGGCCGGCGGACCCAAAGGGACATGTCTACACACAGACTGTAAGCCGGCGATCACGAACAGCGTTCACTCGTTCAGCGGGCGCGAGGTGGTGTTCGTACGGACGTCCGCACTCTCCCTCGGTCTCCTCTTCCCTCGACGTCACCGCCCCGTACGCTGAGGCGCATGAGCTCGGAGATCACATTTCCCCGGCAATACGCCCGCACGCAGCGCTTCACCCAAGGCGCTCCGCGCAGCTTCGGCATCGCCGACGGCCGGATCACTTTCCTGCGGTCCAAGGCCGCCGACGACCCCACCACGTGCCTGTGGACGCTCGATCCCGAGACCGGCGTCGAGCGCCTGGTGGCCGATCCCGCGGTGCTCCTCGGCGGCGCGGCCGAGGACCTCTCCGCCGAGGAGCGGGCCCGGCGCGAACGCAGTCGCGAGGGGGCGGCCGGCATCGTCGGCTACGCGCTCGACAGCGCCGGCGATCTGGCGGCTTTCACCCTTTCGGGCCGGCTGTTCGCCGTCTCCCTCGCCACCGGGGAGGCCCCGCGCGAGCTGACCGTGCCCGGCCCGGTGATCGATCCGCGTCCCTCCCCGACCGGCACGCACATCGCCTATGCGGCGGGCGGCGCCCTGCGCGTCGTGGCCGTCGACGGCTCCGGGGACACCGCGCTCGCCGAGCCCGACGGCGACGACGTCGTCTGGGGCCTGGCCGAGTTCATCGCCGCCGAGGAGATGTCCCGCTTCCGGGGCTACTGGTGGGCCCCCGACGGCTCCGCGCTGATCGTCGCGCGGGTGGACGACGCGCCGGTAAACCGCTGGTGGATCAGCGACCCGGCCAACCCGGCCGGTGCGCCGACCCGGGTCGCCTATCCCGCGGCCGGCACCCCCAACGCCGATGTCACCGCGTGGCTGATCGGCCTCGACGGCAGCCGTACCGAGCTGACCTGGGATCGCGCGGCATACCCCTACCTGGCGAGCGTGCACTGGTCGGCCGGCGGCGATCCGCTGCTGAGCGTGCAGCCGCGCGACCAGAAACGCCTGCTCACCCTCGCCGTCGACGTCGCCGCCGGGACCACCCGCGAGCTGCACGCCGAGACCGACGACGTGTGGATCGACCTGGTCCCGGGCGTGCCCGCGTGGACGCCGGACGGCCGGCTGGTCCGGCTGGCGGACGCCGACGGCGCACGCCGCGTGGTGGTCGCGGACAAGGAGCTGACCGACCGGCGTCTGTTCGTGCGCTCGATCCTGGACATCGCCGACGAGGACGTGCTGATCACCGCATCGGCCGGCACCGACGCGAGCGATCCCGAGATCGGCGAGATCCACGTGTACCGGGTCGCCGCCGACGGGGTCACCCGGGTGAGCACCGAGCCCGGCGTGCACAACGCGGTGCGCTCCGGCGACACCACGGTGCTGCTGTCCTCCTCGCTCGACCGCTTCGGCGCCCGGGTCACCGTGCACCGCGCGGGCGCCGAGCTCGCCGAGATCACCTCGCACGCGGCCACCCCCGTGCTCACCGCGCGGGTCGAGCTGCTCCGCGCCGGTGCCCGCGACATCCCGTGCGCGCTGCTGCTGCCGACCGGGTTCGACCCCGCCTCCGGCGAGCGGCTGCCGATCCTGCTGGACCCGTACGGCGGCCCGCACGGCCCGCGGGTGCTCGCCGCGCGCAACCCGCACCTGACCTCGCAGTGGTTCGCCGACCAGGGCTTCGCGGTGCTGGTCGCGGACGGCCGGGGCACTCCCGGCCACTCCCCCGAGTGGGAGAAGTCGGTCCACCTCGACCTCGGCCCGGTCACCCTCCAGGACCAGGTGGACGCCCTGGCGGCGGTCGCCGCCGAGCGGCCCTGGCTGGACACCACGCGGGTGGGCATCCGTGGCTGGTCCTACGGCGGCTACCTGGCGGCGCTGGCCGTGCTGCGCCGTCCGGACGTCTTCCACGCGGCGGTCGCCGGCGCGCCGGTCACCGACTGGGAGCTCTACGACACGCACTACACCGAGCGCTACCTCGGCCTGCCGGCCGAACAGCCGGACGCCTACCGGCGGAACTCGTTGGTCACCGCCGGCCGGGCGGGCGAGCAGCCGACGACCCGTCGGCCGCTGATGCTGGTGCACGGTCTCGCCGACGACAACGTGGTCGCCGCGCACACGTTGCGGCTGAGCAGCAGCCTGCTCGCGTCGGGCTACCCGCACGAGGTGCTGCCGCTGTCCGGCGTCACCCACATGACGCCGCAGGAGCAGGTCGCGGAGAACCTCCTGCTCCTTCAGGTCGACTTCCTGCGCCGCGCGCTGGCGCGTCCCGCGATCGACTGATCCCACCGGCGGCCCGACACCCGGCCCGCCGGACGGCGAGTGACACGAGCCGCCACACGACACAGCGCCCGCCGTTCCCGATCGGGAACGGCGGGCGCTGTGGGGTCGGGACGCGGGTCAGGCCGCGCCGACGATGTCCTTCTCCTCGGCGAAGTGGCACGCGCTGTCGTGCGCGCCCAGTCCGGAGAGGCCCTTGCGGATCTCCAGCAACGGCTCCTGCTCGGCGCAGATGTCCTGCGCCTTCCAGCAGCGGGTGCGGAACCGGCAGCCCGAGGGCGGGTTCGCCGGCGACGGCACGTCACCGGTGAGGATGATCCGCTCGCGGTGCTCGCGGCCGTCCGGGTCCGGCACCGGCACCGCGGACAGCAGTGCCTGGGTGTACGGGTGCGTCGGGTGGTCGTAGATCTGCGCATCGGTGCCGATCTCGGCGATCCGCCCGAGGTACATCACCGCGACGCGGTCCGAGATGTGCCGCACCACGGAGAGGTCGTGCGCGATGAACAGGTACGACAGACCCAGTTCGTTCTGCAGCTTCTCCAGCAGGTTGACCACCTGCGCCTGCACCGACACGTCCAGTGCGGAGACCGGCTCGTCCGCGATGATGATCTCCGGGTTGAGCGCGAGGCCCCGGGCGATCCCGATGCGCTGGCGCTGACCGCCGGAGAACTGGTGCGGATACCGGTTGATGTGCTCCGGGTTCAGGCCCACCAGGTCGAGCAGTTCCTGTACCCGCCGCTTGCGGTCGCCCCTGGGCGCGACCTCGGGGTGGATGTCGTACGGCTCGCCGATGATGTCGGCGACCGTCATCCGCGGGTTCAGCGACGTGTACGGGTCCTGGAAGACCATCTGGATGTTGCGACGCACCGCCTTGAGCGCGCGACCGGACAACTTCGCCAGGTCGTCGCCCTTGTACAGCACGCTGCCCGCGGTGATCGACTCCAGGTTCATCAGCAGTCGGGCGACCGTGGACTTGCCACAACCCGACTCGCCGACGAGACCGAGGGTCTCGCCCTTCATCAGGTCGAAGGTGACGCCGTCGACGGCCTTGACGGCGCCGATCTTCTTCTGGAAGAGGATGCCCTGGGTGATCGGGAAGTGCTTGACCAGCCCCCGCACCTGAAGGATCGGCTCGCCCTGCGCCACCGGCTTGACGACCTTGCGCAGGTCGGCGGCGGTCGCGCCGCTCGGGGACTCAGTCACGGACTTCTCCCTCCATCACGGTCTCCCAGAAGTGGCATGCGCTGCCACGCCCGACCGAGATCTCGTGCAGCGGCGGAACCTCGCTGCGACACACGTCCTGCGCATACGGACAGCGCGGGTTGAACGCGCAGCCGGACGGGATGCGCATCAGGTTCGGCGGCAGACCCTTGATCGCGTACAACTCGCGACCCTTGTGGTCCAGCCGCGGGATCGACTCGAGCAGACCCTTGGTGTACGGGTGGGTCGGCTGCCGGTACAGCTCGCGTACCGGCGCCTGCTCGACGATCCGGCCCGCGTACATGACCGCGATCTTGTCCGCGACGTCGGCGACCACGCCGAGGTCGTGGGTGATCAGGATCAGACCCATGTTGCGCTCGCGCTGGAGTTCCGCGAGCAGGTCCATCACCTGCGCCTGCACGGTCACGTCGAGCGCGGTGGTCGGCTCGTCCGCGATGATCAGCTCGGGGTCCAGCGCGAGCGCCATCGCGATCATGATCCGCTGGCGCATACCGCCGGAGAACTGGTGCGGGTAGTCGTTCACCCGGTCCTTGGCGGCCGGGATGCGCACCTGGTCCATCAACTCGATGGACTTGAGCTTGGCGTCCTTCTTGGACATCCCGCGGTGCACGGTGAACATCTCGGCGAGCTGGAAGCCCACCGAATACACCGGGTTGAGCGCGGAGAGCGCGTCCTGGAAGATCATCGAGATCTTCTGGCCGCGGATCTTCCGGCGCTCCTCCTTGGACATCTTGAGCATGTCCTTGCCGTGGAAGCGGATCTCACCGCCGGTGATGTGCCCCGGCGGCATGTCCAGGATGCCCATGATCGTCTGCGCGGTCACCGACTTGCCGGACCCGGACTCGCCGAGCACCGCAAGCGTCTCGCCCGCGCTGACGTCGTACGAGACACCGTTGATCGCCTTGGCCACACCGTCGCGGGTGCGGAACTCGACGTGGAGGTTGTCCACTTCGAGCAGCGGCGCGGCGGCGGCCGAGCCCGAGCCCTCGGGCTTGTTCTTCGTGTCGATCGTCGTCACTTGTCTGTCCCCTCCCTCAGCGGAGCTTCGGGTCGAGGGCGTCGCGCACCGCGTCGCCGAGCAGGATGAAGCTGAACACCGTGACCGAGAGGAAGATCGACGGGAAGATCAGCTGGTACGGCGAGTCGCGCAGCGCGGTGGTCGCGGAGCTGATGTCCGCACCCCACGAGATCTCGGTGGCCGGCAGCCCGATGCCCAGGAAGGACAGCGTCGCCTCGGTGGCGATGAAGGTGCCGAGCGAGATGGTCGCGACCACGATCACCGGGGCGATCGCGTTCGGCAGCACGTGTCGACCCAGGATGCGCGGGGTGCCGGCGCCGAGCGCCCTGGCGGCCACCACGTAGTCGGACTTCTTCACCGTGATCACCGAACCGCGCATGATGCGCGCGATCTGCATCCAGCCGAAGACACCGAGCGCGGCCACCACGGTCCACACGGTGCGGTCCTTGACCGAGCTCATGAACACCAGCGCGGCCAGCAGCAGCGGGATGCCGAAGAAGATGTCCGTGACGCGGGCCAGGATGGTGTCCAGCCAGCCGCCGAAGTAGCCCGACAGCGCACCGATGAGACCGCCGATGACCACGATCAGCGCGGTCGTGGCGACGCCGACGATGATCGAGGCGCGGGCACCGTAGACGGTGCGCGCGTACACGTCGCAGCCCTGCACGTTGGTCCCGAACCAATGGTCGCCGGACGGGTCCTTGTTGGTGTCCAGGATCGGGCAGTGCCGCGGGTCGATGTCGGTGAACACACCCGGGAAGGCCGCCATGAACACCAGGAAGAGCAGCAGCACGCCCGACACGTAGAAGCTCGGGCTGTTGCGCAGCTCGCGCCACGCCTCGGCCCAGGCTCCGCGGGGCTTGTCCTGCGGCCCCTGCACGTCGGGTGCGGAGTACGCGCCGCGCTTCTCCAGCGTCGTGCCCTCTTCGTCCGCGAGCATCAGACCGGGATTCTCGATGGAGCCGAACTGAGGCTGCTCGTCGCTGCTGGTCGGCAGCTGTTCGCGCTGCTGCTTGTTCATGTCAGGCATACCGGATCCTCGGGTCCAGGACGGCGTACAGCAGGTCGACGATCAGGTTCATGACCAGATAGATCATCACCAATGCCGCCACCGCGCCGACCACTGTCGAGCTCTCGTGCTTGGTGACCGCGAGGTAGATCAGGCGGCCGACACCGTCGACGTTGAAGATGCCCTCGGTCACGATCGCGCCGGCCATCAGGGCACCGAGATCCGCACCGAGGAACGTCACCACGGGGATGAGCGAGTTGCGCAGGAGGTGGCGGGTGACCACCCGACGGCGCGGAAGACCCTTGGCGGTCGCCGTGCGGACGTAGTCGGCGCGCATGTTTTCCGCGACGCTGGTCCGGGTGAGTCGGGCGACGAAGGCCAAGGAAAGCGAGCCGAGCACGATGCCCGGCAGCAGGAGCTGACTCCAGGTCGCGTCGCCCACGGTGGCGGTGGCCTCGAAGATGCCCCACTCCGAACCCAGCCAGAACTGGGCGACGGTACCGAGCACGAAGACCGGGATCGAGATGACCACGAGCGTGCCGGCGAGAACGAGCGTGTCGACGAACTTGCCGCGGCGCAGGCCGGACAGCAGGCCCAGACCGACACCGACGACGACCTCGATCGCAAATGCGATCATCGCGAGCCGGATCGACACGGGGAAGGCCCGCTTGAGTTCGTCGGCGACGGGACGGCCGTTGAAGCTCGTCCCGAAATCACCGTGGAGCAGGTCGGTGATGTAGTACCAGTACTGCACGATCAGCGGGTCGTTCAGGTGGAACTCTTCCCGCATCTGGCGCACGAAGACAGGGTCGGCACCCTTGTCGCCGAACATGGCCGCGATGGGGTCGCCACCCAGCTGATACACCATGTAATAGATCAAGAACGTCGTCCCGATGAACACCGGGATCATCTGGAGCAGTCGCCGTACGACATATCGCCCCATTGCCAGCCTCCTGCTGTCGTCGTCGGCCCGAAGCGAGGGATCGGACCAGCGACCGGCGCCGTGGATCGCACGTCGCCGGCCCGGCCCGCCACCGGCAAGGTCCGGCCGCACCCAGGGTGCGGCCGGACCGATGTCAGTGCCGGGTCATGTCCGGATCACTACTTGACGGTGACCTCGGTGAAGACCGGGTTGCCGTACGGGTCGAACTGGACGTTGGAAACCTTGGTCGAGGAGCCGCCCTTGGTCACGTAGTACCACAGCGGGATGGACGGAACGTCCTTCGCCATCTGCTGCTCGGCCTGCTGCCAGAGCTTGACACCCTCGGTCTGGTCCGGGGCGGCCATCGCGCGCTTGGCCAGGTCGTCGAAGGCCGGGCTGGAGTAGCCCGAGTCGTTGGACGCGGCACCGGTCAGGTAGATGTCGGCGAGGAAGTTGTCCGGGAACGGGTAGTCCCCACGCCAGCCGGTGCGGTACGCGCCGGTCATCTTCTTCTCGGTGATGTCCTTGCGCGCCACGCTGAACTCGGGGTACAGCTTCGGCTCACAGGCGCCCGGCTGCTTCAGCGCCTCGTTGATGCTGTTGCAGACCGCGGTGACCCATTCCTTGTGCGGGCCGTCCGCGTTCGTGGCGATCGTGAGCTTGCCACCGGGGATGCCGCCGCCGGCCTGGACGAGCTCGCGAGCCTTCGCGGGGTCGTACTTGGTCAGGTCGCCGGTGATGTCCTTGCTGTAACCCGGGATGTTCGGGGCCAGCCAGTCGGTCGCCGGCTGCTCGGCACCCTTGTAGATCGCCTTGACGATGCTCGCCCGGTCGATCGCCATGGACAGGCCCTGGCGGACCTTCTCCTTGCCCGGCGCGCCCCAGCCGGCGTCGTACAGCGGGAAGCCGATCTTCTGGATCGAGTACTGCGGGGCCTCGATCGCGCGGTCGCCCAGGTCCTTCTTGAAGCTGCCCACGGCCGACGTCGGGATCTGGTCGATCACGTCGAGCTTGTTGTCGCGCAGCGCCGTGTAGGCGGCGTCGTACGTGGTGTACATGTCCAGACGCACACCGTTGGACTTCGGCTTGTCGTCACCGGCGTACTTGTCGTACTTCTTCACGGTGATCGACTTCTTGTGGTTCCAGCCGCCGTTGGCGGTGTCCAGCTGGAACGGACCGTTGCCGATCGGCGCCTCGCCGTACTTCTTGGGGTCCTTGAAGAACTCCTGCGGCAGCGGCGAGTAGACCACGTAACCCAGGCTCGCCTTGAAGGACGAGACGGCCTGCGTGAGCTTGATGGTGAACGTGTTGTCGTCCACCACCTTGAGGCCGGACATCTCCTTGGTCGTCGGCGCACCGTTCTCCGGGTGCACCGCGTCGTAGCCCTCGATCTTGGCGAACCAGCTCGAGTTGATCTGCTTGTTGTCGGAGTTGGCGCCCCAGTTCCACGCGTCGACGAAGGACTTCGCCGTGACCGGCTCGCCGTTGTGGAAGGTCCACCCCGGCTTGAGCTTCACGGTGTAGTTCGTCGAGTCCGGGCTCTCCACCGACTGCGCCATGGCCGGCACGGGCTGGCCGGTCTTGGAGTCGTAGGTGTACAGACCGCGGAACATCAGCTGCAGCGGGTAGAACCCACCGGTCTCGTTCGAGTTCGCCGGCTGAATCAGGTTCTGCGGCTCGGTGCTGCTGGCGGAGTAGTAGCCGGCCGGAAGCCCGCCGCCACTGCCCTTGCTGCCCTTGTCGTCATCGCTGCTGCCACACGCAGTCGCCGCCAGGCCGAGAACGGCCATGCCGACGACCCACTTCACGCGCGTTGTTCCGCGCATGGGTTGCCTCCTCGTGGAATCACTACCGAAGTGAAGTGCAACGGGGCGTCCCGTTCGGGAAGCTTCCGTCACAGCTGCTCGTAGAGTCGGCGCCCCCGAGCGCGTGACCAGGTTCCGAGCACAAGCGGATCTACTATCCGTCACCAAATGGCTTCGACCAATCCCCTACAGGTTTCAGTTTGATCACGTAAATCCGTGATCAATCTCGAAACCCGCACATATGAGACCAGTAATGAAGCCGTATCAAACGGACACCATGTACCGCTGCCCGGAGCATACAGTCCGATGAACGAACACCCATAGCACGCCCCCTACCTCGTCTCGACAGGCGAGAAACGCTACCGAGGGTGACGATGCTCGCCCGGGCCCGGCGGTGCGGACCCGCTGGTCGAACGGGTTCAACGCGCGTAGCTGACCTGCAGGAAAGCACGAAGAACGGGATGCCACCAAATCGGTGGCATCCCGTTCGGGACTGCGCTATAACAACCGGCCGTTACTCCGGGTCGGAACTGATCCCCGCTTCCAGTGCCGCTTCGATCCGCTCCTCGGGCATGGTCTCCTCCGCTTTCGCGGTGGCTTCCAGTGGTCCGGGGAAGTGGCACGCGACGCGATGGCCCGCCAGCAGCGTCTCGATTCCGATCAACGGCGGCTCCTCGTTCGCGCACACGTCCTGCGCCTTGGGGCAGCGGGTGCGGAACCGGCAACCCGACGGCGGGTTGATCGGACTGGGCATGTCCCCGTAGGCGTGCACACGTGTCCGGTTCGCGCTCTTGTCCGGGTCCGCCTCCGGCACCGCGGCGAGCAACGTGTGTGTGTACGGGTGGTGCGGGTTCGAGTACAGCGACGCGCGGTCGGCGATCTCCACGATCTTGCCGAGGTACATCACCGCGACCCGCTGGGAGAAGTGCCGGACCACCGCGAGGTCGTGCGCGATGAACACGAACGCGATGCCCATGTCCCGTTGCAGGCCCTGGAGCAGGTTGATCACCTGGGCCTGGATCGACACGTCGAGCGCGGAGACCGGTTCGTCGGCCACGATCAGCCTCGGTTGCAGTGCCAACGCGCGGGCGATGCCGATCCGCTGCCGCTGGCCGCCGGAGAACTCGTGCGGGAAGCGGTTGTAGTGCTCGGGGTTCAGCCCCACCCGCTCCAACAGCTCCTGCACCCGCTTTTTTCGGCCACCCTTCGGATCGATCCCGTTGACCTCCATCGGCGACGCGATGATCGCGCCCACCGTCTGTCGCGGGTTCAGCGACGAGTACGGGTCCTGGAAGATCATCTGGATCTCGGTGCGGATCGGCGCGATCTGCCGCCGGGTGGCGTGCGTGATGTCCTTGCCGTCGTAGCGGATCGTGCCGCCGGAGGGTTCGAGCAGCCGGCTGATCAGCCGGCCGGTCGTGGACTTGCCGCAGCCGGACTCGCCGACCAGGCCCACGCTCTCCCCCGCCGCGACCGACAGGTCGATCCCGTCCACCGCGCGCACGTGCAGCATCTTGCGGCGGACCAGACCGCCCCCCTTGACGGGGAAGTACTTGACCAGGCCCCGCACGTCGAGCAGCGGCTCGCCGGGCGACTCGGGCGCGGGGTCCGGGGTCGGCGCCGGGGACTCGCTGATCGTCTCGGTCATCGTCGTTACTCCTGCTTTCTACCGTCGTCGGCCGGGCTGGGGCGGTCAGCCGAGCAGCGGACGAACGTCGTCGATGAAGATCCGCTGCTTGTCCTCGGCGCTCAGGTGGCACGCGGCGCCGCGGCCGTCCACCAGGGCGAGCGGCGGGCGCTCGCTCGAACACCGATCGCCGCCCACCGCGTCGACGTAGTCGCACCGCGGGTGGAACGGGCAGCCCGAGGGCGGCGCCAGCAGGCTCGGCGGGGTGCCGCGCACCGGCCGCAGCGGAATGTCGACGTCGCCCGACAGGTTGGGCATCGAGGACAGCAGCCCCCACGTGTACGGATGCCGGGGGTTCTTCAGCACCTCGCGCACGGCGCCCTTCTCCACGCTGCGCCCCGCGTACATCACCAGCACGTCGTGCGCCATCGACGCGATCACGCCGAGGTCGTGCGTGATGAACAGGATCGCGGTGCCGAACTCGTCCTGGAGGTCCCGCAACAGATCCAGGATCTGCGCCTGGACCGTCACGTCGAGCGCGGTCGTCGGCTCGTCCGCGATCAGCAGGTCGGGGTCGCAGACGAGGGACATCGCGATCATCGCGCGCTGGCGCATACCGCCGGAGAAGTGGTGCGGATAGTCGTTCACGCGGGTCTTGGGGTTGGGGATGCCGACCCGGTCCAGCATCTCGATGGCCCGCGCGTGCGCGTCGTGCCGATTGGCGCCCGTGTGCCGGCGGTAGGACTCGGCGATCTGCTCGCCGACCGTGTAGAACGGCGACAGCGCGGTCAGCGGGTCCTGGAAGATCATCGAGATCCGTCGCCCGCGCAGGTCGCGCAGTTTGCGCTCGGGCATCCCGACCAACTCGTGACCGTCGAACCGGATCTCGCCCTCGATCCTGGTCCGCTCGCGGTTGTGCAGCCCCAGGATGGTCAGCGAGGAGACCGACTTGCCCGATCCGGACTCGCCGACGATGCCGAGCGTGCGGCCCTTCTCGACGTCGAAGGACAACCCGTCGACGGCCTTGACCACACCGTCATCGGTGGTGAAGTGGACCTGGAGATCGCGGACCGACAGGAACGCGTCGGGTCGGTCGCCGGATCCACTCGAATCTCGCTGCTCGACCGGAGTCGGGGTGCCGTCGGTGGTGTCGGTGCCGGCGGCCATGTCCTGCTCCCGGGCCTGTTCGTCGGAGACCGTGGCATCCCTGGATGCCGCGGCCGTGGTGGGCTTGGTGGACGCTTCGGAGGGCGCGGGGCTCGTGGCCGCGCTGCGGCGCAGTCTCATCGCGGGCCGCCCCTCATGACAGCCGCACCCGGGGGTCGATGGCCGCGTAGGCCATGTCCACGGCGAGGTTCGCGAGCATCGTGAAGGTGGCCGCGACCATCACCACGCCCATCATCATCGGCAGGTCCGAGTCGACCACCGAGGTCACCGCGAGCATGCCGATGCCGTGCAGGCTGAAGGTGGACTCGGTGATGATCGTGCCGCTCATCAGGACGCCGATGTCGACGCCCAGGACGGTGACGATCGGGCTGAGCGCGCCGCGGAACGCGTGTTTGAGGTAGACGCTGCGGCCGGACAGACCCTTGGCCTTGAGTGTTCGGACGTAGTCCTCGGACAACACGTCGACCATCGTGGATCTGGTCAGGCGGCAGTACATCGCCATATGGATCGTCATCAGACACACCCACGGCAGCAGCAACGCGGATACCCATCCTCCGGGATCACCGAAGAACGATGGGGGGTCCGTCGGTCGGTCGAGCCATCCGAGTTGCTGGACGAAGACGTAGATGAACAGCGGGCCCAGCACGTAGATCGGGGCGGAGCCACTGAGCAGCGCGACACCGGTGGTCACCTTGTCCGTGGCCTTGCCGCGCTTGAGCGCGGCCAACACGCCCATCCCGATGCCGATCCCGATGCTCAGCACGATCGCACCGATCGCGAGCGACAGGGTCACCGGGAAACGGTCGGCGAGCTTGTCGAAGACGTTCTCGTTGTTGGCGAACGAGTAGCCCAGGCACGGCGCGTCACACACCTTGTCGCCGATGGTGCGCCCCGTGAAGATCCCCGAGATGAAGATCCAGAACTGTTCGATGAGGGGTTTGTCCAGGCCGAGGTTCTGCCGGACGACTTCGCGCATCTCCGGGGTGCAGTTGCGACCGCACGAAAGTCGTACGACGTCGTCGGCGCCGGAGGCCGCGAAGAAGAGATAGAAGGTGATGCCGCTGACGACGAGCAGGATCGCCACTACGCCGATCAGCCGACGGACCAGGAATCGAAGCATGAGGCCGGGCTTCCTCCGCGATGTGCCCAGAGGGTGGATCCGTCCCGTCGCGTTCGGTCCGGGACCCCGACCTCGGGGTCCCGGACCGAACGCTTCACCGTCGGATCAACCGGAAGAGGGGCTGACGGCTACTACTTGACGAAGATGTTGTGCAGGTCGATCGCACCGTGGGTGTTCAGTCCGGCCCCACCGATCTGCGGGCCGTAGACGAGACGGTGCCGCTGGTACAGGTACGGGATCGTCGGCACGTCTTCCATGATCTTCTGGTCCAGCTTCATCCACTCGACGGCCTGCTGGTTCACGTCCGCGATCTTGAGGATCCGGTCGATCTCCGCGTTCACGCTCGGGTTGTTGTACTGCGAGTAGTTCTCACCGTCGTCGACGATCTTGCGGCCGTCGAAGACCGGGGTGTAGACGGTGGCGCCGGTCGGCCAGTCCGCGCCCCAGCCGGCCCAGTACAGGTCGCAGGGGGTGTCCAGCTTGCCGATGACGTCGTAGTACTCCTTGTCGGAGATCTCCTTGCGCTCCATCTGGAAGCCCGCCTTGTTCAGCGAGTCGATGATGGGCAGCGCGCGCTCCTGCTGGGTCTTCGAGGTGGTGAAGCAGAAGACGACCTTCTGGCCGACCTTGCCCGCCGCTTCCAGCATCTGCTTGGCCTTGGCCTGGTCACCGTCCGGCGGCAGACCGTCGAACAGGCTCTTGTACGGCGCGAAGCCGAGCTGCGTCACCGACGCGAGCGAGTTCGCGAAGTCGCCGGCGGTCGGGCCGCCCTCGGCCAGTCGGGCCGAGTTGCGCGGGAACGCGGTCAACATCGCCTTGCGGACGTTGACATCGGTGATCCGCTTGTTGTTGATGTCCCAGCGGTTCGTGTACGGACCCACGGCGTCGGTGACCCGGTTCTTCAGCGCCGGGTCGGTCGCGATCTGCTGCGCGAAGTTGGCGTCGGGGCGCTCGTTCAGGGTGAACGCGGCGGCGTCACTGCCGGCCGCGGCGGTCAGCCGCTGGAACTGCTGCGGAGCCGTGACCCCCAGCTCGAACTTGAACTGGTCCACGTACTGGTGCCGGATCGCGTCGGTGGCCGGATCCCAGTTCGTGTTCTTGTCCAGGACCAGAGCCTTGTCCGGCTCGTGCGTGGTGACCTTGTACGGACCGCTCGCGAACGGCTTGCGGTCGTTGTCGTCCTTGGTCTCCTTGGCCTTGGGCATCGGCGAAGAGGTACCCATCGCGACCGCGAACGGGAAGTCGGGGTGCGCCTCGGTCAACTTGAAGATGATCGTCTTGGCGTCCGGCACCTCGATCTTGTCCGGACCCAACTCCTTGCCGTTGAACGGGCCTTCGTAGACCTCGAAGTAGTTCTCACTGCCCGTCAGCCACTGCTGCACCCACTTGGGGCCCTGGTTGTAGGCCTTGTGGAAGGAGCGCTCCACGCCGTACTTGACGTCCGCCGCGACGATCGGCGAACCGTCCTCGTACTTGAGGTTGTCCTTCAGGGTGAACTTCCAGGTCTTGCCACCGTCGGTGGTGGTGCCCGGGTCGGTGGCCAGGTCACCCACGAGCGTGGTCTTGTCGCCCTCCTTCTTGTAGAAGGTCAGGCGCCGGGAGACCAGTTCGGAGATGGTCATCAGGTTGCTGACGTACGCGCGCTGCGGGTCGAGGTGGGAGAAGCCGCTGCGGTTGAGGACGCCGGCGACCCCGCCCTTCTTGGCCCCGGGGATCTCGGGAGCGGGCCCCTTCGAGTCCGCGGCCGTGCCCACGGAGACCGCCGCGGTCTTGGCCTGCGGCTTGCCCTGCTCTTCCTTCTCGTCCCCGCCACCGCTGCTGCACGCGGATGCCGAGGCCGCGAGGGCCCCCACTGCGAGCAACGCGGCGAACCGGTGCTTCCCCGACGTTTTCATGTAATCCCCTCATCAGAAAATCCGGGTTCACCCGGCTGTGCTTTACGACATGCAGGAAGTGCCAGAAGCAGACTTGAAGGCCGCGACGGGATGCGGTTTATGCGCGTCGACCCGGGAGGCGACCGTGCTCGGTCACCGGTTGGCCTTGGGGTCCAGTGCGTCGCGAACCGAGTCGCCGAAGAGGTTGAAGGCGAGCACGAAGATCACCATCGCGGCGGCCGGGAAGGCCATGTAGGTGACGTCGCTCTGCATGTTCTCGAAGCCCTTGTGGATCATCCGGCCCCAGTCGGGGGTCGGCTCCGTCATGCCGACGCCGAGGAAGGAGAGGGCGGCCTCGGTGGTGACGTAGGTCGGCACCTCGATCGTCGCGACGATCAGGATCGGGGTCCACAGGTTGGGCAGGAGTTCGCGGAAGATGATCCGCCTGGAACTCGCGCCGCTGATCTTGGCGGCTTCGATGAACTCGCGTTCACGCATCGACAACACCTGCCCGCGCAGGATGCGGGCGATCCGGGTCCAGCCGAAGAGCGACAGCACGATGATCAGCGCGGTGGCCCGCAGCCAGGTCGGCGTCGTCTCGCGGTCGCTCACGAACAGCGCGAGGGCGATCGGCGTGAAGGCGATGAAGAACAGCTGCGAGGGCATCGCCAGGAGGGTGTCGATGACCCGACTGATCACGTAGTCGGTCCGACCGCCGAGGTAGCCGGCGGTGATCCCCAGGATGGTGCCCGTGATCGTGACGATCAGGACCACGATGATCGCGAGCAGCAGGGACGTCCGGATGCCGTAGACGAGTTGGGTCAGCACGTCCCGACCCAGCGTCGGTTCGATGCCGAACCAGTAGTCCCCGGACATGCCACCGTTGGGCGCGATCGGGAAGCCGCGAGAGTTGAGCAGCCCGGGCTCGGTCTGGCCGTAACGCGTGTAAGGGTCCTTGCCGTACAGCTTGGAGATCAAGGGCGCGGCAAAAGCGATCACGAAAAAGAAAATCACTATGGCCGTCGAGACCATACCGATACGATCCTTGCGAAAGCGCCGCCAGGCCAGTTGGCTCGGCGAGCGCCCCACTATCTCTTTCGGTACGGCGCCGACGCCCGTTTTGTCGAGCATCGCGCCGGGTTCCCCTGAAGCCGGGGGTCCGCCCGCTTCCGGGACCAGCTGGGGTTGCATGGTCATTGCCGCAAATACCCCCGAGGTGAGGTCGGGTTCGACCGAGTGCCGTTTGGTTTGGTGGCCGCACGGACTCTCGCAACCCAATTACCCGGACGTCAAGAGGCAGTCAGAGTAAACCTTGAAACGAAAAGTAATTAACATTTACGTTTCTTTAAAACTTCGAAGTTGATCGATTGTTGATCGATTATTTCGCGCACATAGCCAACATAACGAATATAACCGGGCAAAGATATCGACTTGGTCTCAGCATGCGAAAAGCCGGTGACCTGCGGGTTCGACCGCAGGTCACCGGCTCGTTTCGGGTCGCTCGACGGCGACCGTCAACCGATCAGCGCTTGGCGCGCGAGGCCGAGCGGCCACGCTCCTTCTGATCGAGAACGACCTTGCGGATGCGCACGGTCTCCGGGGTCACCTCGATGCACTCGTCCTCGCGGCAGAACTCCAGCGCCTGCTCCAGCGAGAGCCTGCGCGGCGGGATCAGCTTCTCGGTCTCGTCGGAGGTCGACGAGCGCATGTTGGTGAGCTTCTTCTCCTTGGTGATGTTGACGTCCATGTCGTCGGCGCGCGAGTTCTCGCCCACGATCATGCCCTCGTACACCTCGGTCGTCGGCTCGACGAACATCTGGCCGCGCTCCTGCAGGTTCATCATCGCGAACGGCGTCGCGACACCCGCCCGGTCGGCGACCAGGGAGCCGTTGTTGCGGGTCCGGATCTCGCCGAACCACGGCTCGTAACCCTCGTGCACGCTGTGCGCGATGCCGGTGCCCCGGGTGTCCGTGAGGAACTCGGTGCGGAAACCGATCAGGCCGCGCGCGGGCACCACGAACTCCATCCGGATCCAGCCGGTGCCGTGGTTGGTCATGGTCTCCATGCGGCCCTTGCGGGACGCCAGGAGCTGGGTGATCCCGCCGAGGTACTCCTCGGGCGAGTCGATGGTCAGGCGCTCCACCGGCTCGTGGATCTTGCCGTTGACCTCGCGGGTGACCACCTGCGGCTTGCCGACGGTGAGCTCGAAGCCCTCCCGGCGCATGGTCTCCACCAGGATCGCCAGCGCGAGCTCGCCGCGGCCCTGGACCTCCCACGTGTCGGGACGCTCGGTGGGCAGCACGCGCAGCGACACGTTGCCGACCAGTTCGCGCTCCAAGCGGTCCTTCACCAGGCGGGCGGTGACCTTGTGGCCCTTGCCGCCCTTGCCGACCAGCGGCGAGGTGTTGGTGCCGATGGTCATCGAGATCGCGGGCTCGTCCACCGTGATCAGCGGCAGCGGACGCGGGTCCTCGGGGTCGGCGATGGTGTCGCCGATCATGATGTCCGGGATGCCGGCGATGGCGATGATGTCACCGGGGCCGGCCGACTCGGCGGGCTTGCGCTCGAGCTGGTCGGTCATCAGCAGCTCGGTGATCTTGACCCGCTCGATGGTGCCGTCGTGCCGGCACCACGAGGCCTGCTGGCCCTTGCGGATGGTGCCCTGGTGCACGCGGCACAGCGCGATCCGGCCGAGGAAGTTGGACGCGTCCAGGTTGGTCACGTGCGCCTGGAGCGGCGCGCCCTCCTCGTACTCCGGGGCGGGGATGGAGTCCAGGATGGCCTGGAAGAACGGCTCCAGGCTGTCGCTGTCGGTCGGCACGGAGCCGTCCGCGGGGCGCACGAGGGTGGCCACACCGTCCCGCGCGCACGCGTAGACGATGGGGAACTCGATCTGCTCCTCGGTCGCGTCCAGGTCCATGAACAGCTCGTAGGTCTCGTCGACGACCTCGGAGATGCGCGAGTCGGGACGGTCGACCTTGTTGATGCACAGGATGACCGGCATCTTCGCCGCGAGCGCCTTGCGGAGCACGAAACGGGTCTGCGGAAGCGGGCCTTCCGAAGCGTCGACGAGCAGCACGACACCGTCCACCATCGACAGACCGCGCTCCACCTCTCCGCCGAAGTCGGCGTGGCCGGGCGTGTCGATGATGTTGATGGTGACCGTGGGGCCACCGTCCTTGGGGTGATAGGCGACGGCGGTGTTCTTCGCGAGAATGGTGATGCCCTTCTCGCGCTCCAAGTCGTTGGAGTCCATCACCCGATCGTCCATCTGGTGGTGGGCACTGAACGTGCCCGCCTGCTTCAGCATGGCGTCGACGAGGGTGGTCTTGCCGTGGTCGACGTGGGCGACGATGGCGACGTTGCGGATGTCATGGCGCGTGGGCACGGCTGCGTGTCTCTCGGCTTCAGTCGGGGATGCTACGGACGGGCCGGCGACCGCGAGCCTCCTCAGCCGCGCGATGGGCATCGCGCGAACCGGCCTGCCTCCTCGGCGCCAAGGTCAATCGTACGGGGAGGAGCGTCCTTCGCTCGGTCCCGGAGCCAGCCGGCCGCCGTTCGAGGCCCCCACAGGGCAGAATCCGTAGGTGTGAGCGAGTCTGGCGAATCTTTCAACGAGCGCATCCGCAAACGGTGGTCCAGGCGGGCCGCGGAGCGGCCGGGCGGGACCTTTGGGCCTGTTCCGGCCGATATGGGGGCCGACGCAACGCCTCCACCGTCCGACCAGGGCACCCCGGCGGGGCGAGCCCGACTGCTCTACGAGCGGGCCACCGAGGCCTATCGCGACGGGGATGTCGCAATGGTCGAACAATTGGCCGATCTCATCCCCGAGGGCCCCGAAAGTGAGCCCTATCGCACTTTCGCGCGGGTCCAGGCGCTGGAGGCGCACGCGGACGACGCCGCCGCGGCGGCGGTCGCCCGGGCCTATCTGGACCGCATCGGTCCGAGCCATCCCGCCTGGGACACCGGTCGCGCATTGTTCGGCGAGGTGATGGTGCAGGCGCTGATCATGGGCACGGTGCCGCTCGCGGACAACCTGGCCGCCGCCGAGGAGGCCCTGCGCAAGCCCGACGACTCCTACCGGCACCCGTCGGGCGCGACCATCCGCTTCGAGTCCGAGGACGACGAGCCGCTGCTGATGGTGCTGCACGGAAATGCGACGAAGGCGGTACGAGCCGCCAAACGCCTCGTCGGGACGGAAAAGCGGTCGTCTCGCGCCGGCCACGCCGACGCATTGTGCACGTTCGCCCTGTGTGTCTGCGCCGCGGGCGACATCACCGCCGCCCGCGCGGCGCTCGACGAAGCGGAGGGGATTCTTCCGGGCCGTCCGCGCATCGCCGCGACCCGCGCCCGGGTGGAATCCAGCCCGGCCGCCACATTGCGCTCGGAAGATCGTTAAACCTCGACTTTCCCGAGCCTCGCCGAGACGTTCGAACCCCGTTCGACCTGATCACCGGAATTCGATCTTGTTTATCGAAGATCGAATTCCGGTGATCTTTGTTTCGGTGATCATGTTTTTCCGATCTGTGACCCATCAGATCCACGAAACACTTTCCTTCGATTGATCGTTCGCGCCAGACTGCCGACGTTCCCACCTCGGGAATCAATGGCAAGTCCGCAACACCATCCCCATCCGCCGGCCCCCGACGACGTGGCGCCGGAAAAGCAGGAGGTGAGCGCGATCTTGACGACTCGGGCGCACGAGGACCTGGCCCAGGCCAGGCGCAGGCTCGACGATCTGGCACGCGCGGCGCGCGCGCTGCGCCGCACGCTCGGCGACACATACGGCGTTCGCAGACTCTGCGACGACGTGGAACGGGCCCGAACCAGTCTCGCCTTCCTGGCCGAGACGGTCGCCGAGAGCGAACCGACGGTCGCTCCCGTCCCGACGCCGGCCGAAGTGATGTCCGACCTGCCTTACGACCCGATCCTCTTCGCGGACGCGGACGACGAAGGTGTGGGCGGCATGCGTCCGCCCCGCCGAACAGGAAGGTGACGTCTTGGCTACAGGGACGACGGGACCCGCCGGCAGCACCGGCACCAACGCGCCCGGCCGGGCCCGGATCCAGGCCCGGCATCTGCGCACGGACCGCTGGTGGCTCTCGCCGGCGGTGACGGTGGCCATCCTGTCCGCGTTCATCGTCTACTCGACCTGGCGCGCGTTCGCGAACGACGACTACTTCGCCGAGCCGTACGTGTCGCCGTTCTACTCGCCGTGTCTGGCATCCAAGTGCGACAGCATGCCGATGAGCGCCAACGCGCCGCTGTTCGGCGACTGGTGGGGGTTGTCCCCGGCACTGCTGATCCTGATCTTCCCGCTGGGCTTCCGGCTGACCTGCTACTACTACCGCAAGGCCTACTACCGAGGGTTCTGGGCGTCGCCGTCGGCGTGCGCGGTCCCCGAGCCGCGCGGCAGGTACTCGGGCGAGACCCGGTTCCCGCTGATCATGCAGAACATCCACCGCTACTTCTTCTACTTCGCCGGCGTGGTGGCGGTGATCCTGTCCTGGGACGTGCTGATCGCGTTCCGCGACGAGCACGGCGCCTGGGGGCACATGGGGCTCGGCACCCTGGTGCTGCTCGCGAACGTGCTGCTGATCTGGGCGTACACGCTCTCCTGCCACTCGTGCCGGCACATCGTCGGCGGCAAGCTCAAGCACTTCTCCAAGCACCCGGTGCGCTACCGCCTCTGGGGCTACGTCAGCAGGCTCAACGGCCGACACATGGAACTGGCCTGGGCCTCGCTGTTCAGCGTCGCGCTGGCCGACCTGTACGTGTACCTGGTCGCGAGCAACGTCTTCGACGACCCCCGCTTCTTCTGAGCAACCGGCTCGCCCCGGGCCGCGAACCCTCCGCGCCTGCCCGACCCCGTACACCTGCCCAGCCCAGTACAGGAGTTGCCCTCGTGTCCGAAGTGGAACGTCATTCGTACGACGTGGTCGTGATCGGCGCGGGCGGCGCCGGATTGCGGGCCGCAATCGAGGCCCGCATGCGCGGCATGCGTACCGCCGTCGTCTGCAAGTCGCTGTTCGGCAAGGCCCATACGGTGATGGCCGAGGGCGGCATCGCCGCCTCGATGGGCAACGTGAACTCGCAGGACAGCTGGAAGGTGCACTTCCGCGACACGATGCGTGGCGGCAAGTTCCTCAACCACTGGCGGATGGCCGAACTGCATGCCAAGGAAGCACCCGACCGGGTCTGGGAGTTGGAGTCCTGGGGCGCGCTGTTCGACCGCACCGCGGACGGCCGGATCAGCCAGCGCAACTTCGGCGGCCACGAGTACCCGCGGCTGGCGCACGTCGGCGACCGCACCGGGTTGGAACTGATCCGCACCCTGCAGCAGCAGATCGTCGCCCTGCAACAGCAGGACGAGCGCGAGTTCGGCGACCCCGAGGCGCGGCTGAAGGTCTTTCAGGAGTGCACGATCACCCGCCTGTTGACCGTCCCGGACGCCGGTTCCGACACCGGCAACCGGATCACCGGCGCATTCGGCTACTGGCGCGAGTCGGGCCGCTTCACCGTCTTCGACGCACCGGCCGTCGTGCTCGCCACCGGCGGGATCGGCAAGGGCTTCAAGGTGACCTCGAACTCGTGGGAGTACACCGGCGACGGGCAGGCCCTCGCACTGCTCGCGGGGGCGCCGCTGATCAACATGGAGTTCGTCCAGTTCCACCCGACCGGCATGGTCTGGCCGCCGTCGGTGAAGGGCATCCTGGTCACCGAGTCGGTGCGCGGCGACGGCGGGGTGCTGCTCAACTCCGAGGGCAAGCGGTTCATGTTCGACTACATCCCGGACGTGTTCAAGGAGAAGTACGCCAAGTCCGAGGCCGAGGGCGATCGTTGGTACACCGACCAGGAGAACAACAAGCGCCCGCCCGAGCTGCTGCCCCGGGACGAGGTGGCGCGCGCGATCAACTCCGAGGTCAAGGCGGGCCGCGGCTCGCCGCACGGCGGGGTGTTCCTGACCGTGGTGGGCCGGATGGCGGGCGGCACCGACGAGATCCGCCGCAAACTGCCGTCGATGTACCACCAGTTCAAGGAACTGGCCGACGTGGACATCACCGCCGAGGCGATGGAGGTCGGGCCCACCTGTCACTACGTGATGGGCGGGATCGCGGTGGACCCGGACACCGCGGCGACGCCGGGCGTGCTCGGCCTGTACGCGGCCGGTGAGGTCGCCGGCGGCATGCACGGCAGCAATCGGCTCGGCGGCAACTCGCTGTCCGACCTGCTGGTGTTCGGCCGGCGCGCGGGCGAGCACGCGGCGCGCTACGCCGAGGGGATCGGCGAGGAGCGGCGCGAGGCCGCCCAGGCGCAGATCGACGCGGCCGCCGCCGAGGCACTGGCCCCGTTCGCGGTGGAGAGCGCGGAGAACCCGTACACGGTCCACCAGGAGCTCCAGCAGACCATGAACGACCTGGTCGGCATCATCCGCCGGGAGGGCGAGATGACCGAGGCGCTGACCCGCCTGGAGGAGCTCAAGGCGCGCGCGGCCAAGGCCGGCGTGGAAGGCCATCGGCAGTACAACCCGGGCTGGCACCTGGCCCTGGACCTGCGGAACATGCTGCTGGTCTGCGAGTGCGTGGCGCGTTCGGCGCTGGAACGCCGGGAGAGCCGGGGCGGGCACACCCGCGACGACTTCCCGGCGATGTCGGCCGAGTGGCGTCGGGTGGTGCTCGCGTGCTCGATCGTCGACCCGGACGCGGAACACCTGTCCGTGGCCCTGACCCGGAGTGAGGCCGTGCCGATGCGCGCCGACCTGCTCGAACTCTTCGAGCGCGACGAGCTGAAGAAGTATCTGACCGACGCAGAACTTCCCGGGGAGGACGGCTGATGTCCTACAAGGCGGACTTTCGCATCTGGCGCGGCGACGTCGACGGCGGCGAGCTGCGCGACTTCAAGGTCGAGGTGAACGAGGGCGAGGTCGTCCTCGACATCATCCACCGCCTCCAGGCCACCCAGGCCCCGGATCTCGCGGTGCGCTGGAACTGCAAGGCGGGCAAGTGCGGTTCGTGCAGCGCGGAGATCAACGGCCGACCCCGGCTGCTGTGCATGACCCGGATGAGCACGTTCACGCCGGAGGAGGTGGTCACGGTCACCCCGATGCGCACGTTCCCGGTGATCCGCGACCTGGTCACCGACGTGTCGTTCAACTACGCCAAGGCCCGGCAGGTGCCCTCGTTCACCCCGCCGGCGGACCTGAAGCCGGGCGAGTACCGGATGCAGCAGGTCGACGTCGAACGTTCGCAGGAGTTCCGCAAGTGCATCGAGTGCTTCCTGTGCCAGAACACCTGCCACGTCATCCGTGACTTCGAGGACAACAAGGCGGCCTTCTCCGGCCCGCGCTTCCTGATGCGGATCGCCGAGTTGGACATGCACCCCCTGGACGTCGCGGATCGGCAGAAGGCCGCCCAGGAGGAGCACGGCCTGGGGCTGTGCAACATCACCAAGTGTTGTACGGACGTGTGTCCCGAGAACATCCACATCACCGACAACGCGCTGATTCCGATGAAGGAGCGGGTGGCGGACCGCAAGTACGACCCGCTGGTGTGGCTGGGCAACAAGATCCGGCGGCGGGGGTCGGGGGACTGACGCGCCCTCCGCTCCGGGCCGAGCGTCGTCACCCGGGCCGGCCGGAAACAGCCGGTCGGCCCGGGCCGACGCGCGGCACACGCTCGACACGTCATCGCTTCGCCGGCTCGCCTCGGTCGTGCGAAGGCTCCTCGCCGGCCGGCAACGGCTACTCCGGCAGCGGCAGTTCGAACCAGACCGTCTTGCCGTGGCCGGATTTTCGGCTGCCCCAGCGTTCCGCGAGTTGGTTGACCAGTTGGAGGCCGCGGCCGCCCTCGTCGGTGTCCTCCGCCTCGCGCATCCGTGGCAGCGTGGTGCCCGCGTCGGCGACCTCGCACAGGAGTGCCCGACCGCGCAGCAGGCGGAGTCGGATCGGGCCGGCGCCGTACCGGAGTGCGTTCGTGACCAGTTCGCTGACCAGCAGCTCGGTGATGTCGATCAGGGCGTCCAGGCCCCACTCGGAGAGGGTCTTGCGGCCGAGTTCACGGGCGCGGGAGACCACGGCGGGTTCGGCCGGCAGCCACCAGGACGCCACCGAGTCCTCGGCGAGCGCGTCCAGGCGGGCCACGAGCAGGGCCACGTCGTCGAAGCCGGGCTCCTCGTGCACGTCGGCCAGGATCTTGTCGGCGACCTGCTCCAGCGTGCCCGGCGGCCCCGCCATCGCATCGCACAGCAGGTTGATGCCCACGTCGAGGGAGCGGTCCCGGGTCTCCACCAGGCCGTCGGTGTACAGCACCAGCGTGCTGCCCGACTCGACCGCGAAATCGCCCTGCTCGAAGCCGATGCCGCCCACCCCCAGGACCGTGCCGGGCGGGTTGTCGATCACGCGCGGTCGCCCGCCCGCCGGCACCAGCACCGGCGGCATGTGGCCCGCGCTGGCGAACTCGCAGGTGCGCGCCACCGGGTCGTAGACCACGTAGACACACGTCGCGTAGTGCAACTCGCCGAGCCCCACCACGATGTCGTCCAGGTGCCCGAGCACCTCGGCCGGCGGCAGTTCCAGACCTGCGAGCGTGCGCACGGCGGTGCGCAGCTGGCCCATCACCGCCGCCGCGTGCACACCGTGCCCCATCACGTCGCCGACCACGAGCCCGATCCGCCCGCCCGACAGCGGGATCACGTCGTACCAGTCGCCGCCCACCTCGGTCACCGAGCTGCCCGGCAGGTAACGGTGCGCGACCGAGATGCCCGGCAACTCCGGCAGGTTCTGCGGCAACAGGCTCCGCTGGAGCATCACCGCGGTCTCCCGCTGATGGTGGTACAGCCGTGCGTTGTCCACCGACACGGCCGCTCGCGCGCCCAGTTCGGTGGCGAGCGTGAGGTCGTCCGGGTCGAACGCCGGCCGGCCCTCGCCGCGCCCGAGCAACATCGTGCCGAGCACCACCCCGCGGGCGCTGAGCGGGACCACGATCATCGTGTGCAGGCCCAGCGCGCGGGCGGCCTCGGCCCGGCCCGGGTCGTGGATCAGCTCGTCGTACATGTCGTCCTGCACGTTGCGCATCAGGTACGAGCCGCCCGTGCGCAGGCAGCGGCCGAACGTCGAGTCGGCCGCGTAGATCAGCGTGCTGCCCTGGCGGAGCAGTTCGTCGGTGTACCGCCCCGGGCGCGCGCCGCGCGAGGCGACCCGTTGCAGCCGGGCCTTCTCGGCGTGCGCACCGGGCGGGATCTCCTCGCCCCGGACGATCGCCTCCAGCAGGTCCACGGCGGCCAGATCGGCGAAGCCGGGCACCACCGACGCGGTCAGCTCCTCGGCGATCCGGGGGATGTCCAAGGTGGCGCCGAGCCGGGTGCCGGCCTCGTTCAGCAGCGCCAGGCGCTTGCGCGCGGCGTCCACCTTGACCATCGCGTAGTGCCGCTCGGTCACGTCGATCAGCGAGCAACTGATGCCCAGGATCCGGCCGCCGGGCGCCTCCAGGCGGTTGTACGACATCGACCACACGGTGCGCGGGCTGCCGTCGGTGGGGATCGGGCCGAAGATCCGCGAGTCGACCACGGGCTCGCCGGTCTCCAGGACGCGCTGTTGGATCGTGCGCACCCGCTCGGTGTCCATCCCCGGACGGACCTCTTCGAGCCGGCGCCCGATGTGTTCCTCGGCGGGGATCCGGTTGATCGCGGCGAGCGCGTCGTTGACCGCGACGTAGCGCAGGTCGGCGTCGAAGATGCCCACCCCGATCGGCGACTGGTCGAACAGCGCCTCGCGGATCGCCAGATCGGCCTCGACCTTGCGCACCACCGTCGAATCCATCGAGGTGATCAGGACGTAGCGGTTCCCGGCCAGGTCCTCGGCGAAGGCCGCGCGCGACTCGACCGTGCACAGCGTGCCGTCGCCGCGGCGCATCGTGTACAGGCCGGCGAAGACGTCCGCGCCCGCGACCGCCTGCTGGGTGGCCGCCTCCTGCGCGGCGGTGAACGGCGGATGCACCAGATCGACCGCGCGGGCGCCGAGGATGTCCTCGCGCCGGTAGCCGAACAGCTGCTCGGCGGCGGCACTCCACATCACGATCCGGCCGTCGGCGTCGAGCACCCACGTGGCCGACGGGACGAGGTCGAACAGGGATCCGGGCGCCGAGGATCGCCGGGCAGGGTCCCCCGGATTCCGGTCGGCTTGTCGGCGCTGCTCCATGGACGGCGGATCCCTTTGTCGCTGCTACTCCGGACCGTTTTCCCGGTTGATCACGTTCTCAAGCCCGGCCCCCGGGTGCGGCCGCACCGACCCCGACGGCGCGGTCGGCTCCCGTGCGTCCCGTGCGTCGTGGCCGCCCAACTCGACGGCGACCAGTTCCGCCGCCGGGCGATCCGGGGCCAGCCAGGCCAGGTCGCACACCTCGTCCGGGCCCAGCCAGCGCAGCGCCGAGTGATCCTGGAGCGCCCGGGGCTCGCCCGCGACCAGGTCGGCGAGCCACACGTGCAGTACATACCCCCGGGCGAGCGGCCACGCCCCGGGCAGTCGGCGAACCGGTCGCACGGTCGCGCCGAGTTCCTCGCGGCACTCGCGCACCAGCGCGGCGGACTCGCTCTCGCCCGGTTCGACCTTGCCGCCGGGGAACTCCCAACCACCCGCCAACTCGGCCGGCGCGCTGCGGCACGCGGCCAGTACGCGCCCTCGGTGGAGGATCGCGGCGCCGACGACGATGCGGGTCCCGGTCATGGCGGACAACTCTACGTGCCGAGCGGTCGTCGCATGCGGCAACCTTTGACGGTTCGCGAACGTCTGAGTTCGGGGACATGCTTGCGAATTACACGTGTTTTCCGAAATGCACGGTCCCCGAGAACGCGTGTTTCCCGAAACGAACCGGATCCGGACCCGGATCGCCGAACGAGGTGGGGTGGCTGTGGCGGGATCCCGGTGCGCGGTCCTGCGGGTGGCCCGGATGCTCGCGGTGTTCGCCGCGGTCGCCGCGGTGCTCGCGGTGTTCGCGTTGGCCCGACTGACCGCCCGCCAGGCCGACCCGGCCGGCGCCGGGTCGGCCGCCGCGGACACCGGGTGCGACGGCCGGGACCGACAGGGCTGGGTGAGCGTCCCGGTGTCCTTCTCCGGCGAGACCTACCGGGTCCAGGCGTACGTGCCGCAGAGCTACGACGGCGCGGATCCGCGACCGCTGGTGCTCAACCTGCACGGCAGCAACAGCACCGGCACGGCGCAGATGGCGATCACCGGCATGGGCGCGTCCGCCGAGCGCCACGGCTTCGTGGTCGCGGTCCCGGAGGGCGGCCTGGGCTATCCGGGCTCGACCGGCGGGCGGGCCTGGAACATCCCCGGCGTGCCGCTGTACGGCGGACACCCGGCCGCGGTCGGCGGCCGCGACGAGGTCGGCTTCGTCGGCGCCACGCTGGACGCGCTGGACCGCTCGTTGTGCCTGGACGATCGGCGTGTGTACGCGACCGGGTTCTCCGGCGGCGCCCGGATGACCTCGCTGCTGGGCTGCACGCTCAGTCGGCGGATAGCGGCCATCGCCCCGGTCGCGGGTCTGCGTGCGGACGGCACCGACGGCGCCCGGCCGGCGCCGTGCCGACCGATCCGACCGATCCCGGTGCTGACCCTGCACGGCCTGGCCGACCAGGCCAACCCCTACGAGGGCGGGATCGCATCGCGCTGGACCTACCCGGTGACCGACGCGGTGCGGCGCTGGGCCGCGATCGACGATTGCCCGAGCACGCCGGTGCGTACGCGCGTGTCCCGGCACGTCGAGCGCACCGCGTACACCGGCTGTGCGGGCGGCGCGGCGGTGGTCCTGTACACGCAGTCCGACGCGGGGCACACCTGGCCGGGCGCGGCGGGCACCGAGGTGCGCGGGTTCGGCCGGATCAACCAGGAGGTCTCGGCCAATGAACTGATGTGGGCGTTCTTCTCCAAGTACCGGCTCTGACCTTCGCGCCGACGCACGCACCGCCGCACGCACCGCCGCCGAGTGCGGGCCCGTCGCCGCTCAGGGGGTCGGCCGCAACCGGTCGAAGCCGCGCATGATCGCGCGATGCGCGGGGCGCTCCACCAGCACCGTGAGCAGCCAGCCGAGCAGCACCGCCAGTACACCCAGCGCGAGCAGCTGACCCGTCGCGCCCACGCCGTGGTCCTGGAGCCGGCGCATCACCACGTAGCCGATCGACTGGTGCACCAGATACATCGCGTACGTGATGCCCGCCGTCCACTGCGCGAGCCGGGCCACCCACGCGGGCAGGAACCGGTCCCAGTCCGGGCCCAGCGCCGCGACGCAGATCGCCCCGATGCCCAGCACCAGCCCGACCGTCCAGGACGGGTGCCGGGTCTGGCACAGGTGGACGAACGCGCACGCGCCGAGCAGGAACACCGCGTGCGGGCCGCGGATCCGGCGGCGCGACCACAACTGCACGGCGATGCCGGCCACGAACAGGTGCACGCGGTACAGCCCGAACCCGTCGTAGAGGGTGCGGAACGCCTCCGACTGCAGGTGCAACCGGACCGGTAGCAGGACCAGTTCGAGGCACACCACCAGCCACAGCGTGCGCACCGTCGCGTCGCCGTGCACCCGACGTGCGCGCCACAGCGCGAAGATCGCGGTGAACCACAACAGTTGCAGCGGAATCGTCCAATAGGCCGCGTCCACATAGGTGTACGACTGCGGTTTCCAGTTCCACAACATGGCCAGATTGGCGAGCACGTCGTGCAGGCTCGGCGCGTACCACCCCGGCGGTGCGCACAGCCGCAGGAACAGCGAGGTGCCCAGTACGCCGACGAAGAAGGCGGGCAACATGCGCGCCATCCGGCCCACCCACCAGCGGACCACGTCGCCCCTGCGCAGCGAGACCGCGGCGAAGTAGCCGGAGACCACCAGGAGCAGGCTCGCGCCCAATTGGTACGGAAAGACGAACGGGCGGGCGACCAGTTCGGGGTGCCACTGCCGGGCCAGGTAGGTGCCGTGGAACAGCAGCACCAGCGCCACGAACGCCACCCGCAGGAGGTCCCAGCTGACCCGGCGCCGCTTCGCGGGCTCCGATCGGGGGGAGGTGTCGTTTCCGGGCCGTTCCGCTGAGCTGAAGGGCATCCGACGTCTTCCCGTGGACGGCGTGGGCGGGCCGGGTCCGGTCCGGGACGTCTCGGTGGCCTTGACGGATCGGACCCGGGAGGCGCGACACTTCGCGGGCCGGCTCCGACAAAGGACCCTATTACGTGCGCTATGCCGCGCGATGCCGGGTGGATCACCCGGGAGCGCCCGTACGATGGATCCATGTCGTCAACCAGCCGCGTCCTGCTCGCCGCCCCCCGGGGGTACTGCGCGGGCGTCGACCGAGCCGTCGAGACCGTCGAGAAGGCCCTCGATCTGTACGGTGCGCCGGTGTACGTGCGCAAGCAGATCGTGCACAACAAATACGTCGTCGAGACGCTGGAGAAGCGCGGCGCGATCTTCGTGGACGAGACGGCGGAGGTGCCCGAGGGCGCCACGGTCGTCTTCTCCGCCCACGGTGTGGCTCCCGTGGTGCACGAGGAGGCGGCAGCCCGCTCGCTGCGCACGATCGACGCCACGTGCCCGCTCGTGACCAAGGTGCACAAGGAGGCCGTGCGCTTCGCCGAGGAGGGCTACGACATCCTCCTGATCGGCCACGAGGGCCACGAGGAGGTGATCGGCACCGCCGGTGAGGCGCCCGATCACATCCACCTGGTGGACGGCCCCGAGGGCGTCGCGAACGTCGAGGTGCGCGACCCGTCGAAGGTGGCCTGGCTCTCCCAGACCACGCTGTCCGTGGACGAGACCGTCGCCACGGTCAAGGAGCTGCGCAAGAAGCTCCCGCTGCTGATGGACCCGCCGAGCGACGACATCTGCTACGCGACGCAGAACCGCCAGGTCGCGGTGAAGCAGATCGCCGCCGAGTCCGACCTGGTGATCGTGGTCGGCTCGACCAACTCGTCCAACTCGGTGCGCCTGGTCGAGGTCGCGCTGGAGGCGGGCGCCCGGGCGTCGTACCTGGTCGACTACGCGGAAGAGCTGAAGGACGAGTGGCTGGAGGGGGTCGGCACGGTCGGCGTCACCTCCGGCGCGTCGGTGCCCGAGGTGCTCGTGGACGGCGTGCTCGCGTGGCTGGCCGAGCGCGGCTTCGCCGACGTGCACATCCACCGGTCGGTCGAGGAACGGCTGCAGTTCGCGCTGCCGCAGGAGCTGCGCCGGGATCTGCGCAACGCCTGAGCGGCGGGCGGCCCGGAGTCGGTTCGGCTCCGGAGCCGAAGCCGGAGTCGGGTGGGTCGTCGCGGGATCGTCGCGGGATCGAAGAACCGAAGAGTCGTGCCGCGGGGCCCGTCCGAGCGATCGGACGGGCCCCGCGGCGTCGTGGGCGGGGCGCGCCCGGATCAGAGGCGGTCGGCCGCTCGGCGCTTGACCAGGACGACGACGCCGGCCAGGGCCGTACCGCCCCACAGCAGGCCGGCCTTGAAGGACAGCGCGGTGATCAGGTCCAGGCCCACCCGGGAGAGATAGGTCTCCTGGGTGTCGGCGCCCAGGAACGTGCTCACGAGCACGACGGTCGCGGCGAACGCGATCGGGGGCGTGATGATCGCGGCGATCCAGTCCTGGGGGCGCACCTTCCAGGCCACGAACACCGAGCTGAGCAGGAAGGCGAACCCGAACACGAAGCCGAGTTCGTCGGTCGCCAGGTGATCGACGAGGCCGCCGAGCAGCGTGCCGCCGAAGCCGAACACGGCCGCGCCCGCGGCGGTGAGGCTGCCGCCGGACATCCGCGACCCGCCCGGGGCACCGTTCGCCCGGCGCGGTGGGGCGGGCCGACGCGGTCGGGCCTGTGCTCGGGCCGGGTGGCTCCCGTTCCGGCCCCGGGGCAACTCGCGGCCGGCCGCCGGCGTCGCGGGCGGCGGGGTGGACGGGTCGGGTCGACGGCGCACGGCCTCACCTCGTCCCGGTGCCGGCACGGGAGGCCGTTTCGGTGGGTTCCGGGTCGGTACGGGACGCGCTCCCGCTCGGCTGCGCTGTTCCATCCACACACGGTATTGCCGCATCACGGTCAAACCCGTCCAAGAACACGAAAAACCTCACCCCGCCTGTGTCGAACCGTCCGCCCGGTCGCCGCTCACCTCGTCCTCGACCGATCCGTTCCTGCCCCGATTCCTCGGGGTTCACCAGGGAGGACGCTTGTTCGGGCGGGATTGGTGGCGGTTTCGGGCGAGCAATTCCGGCCGACGGACGCGCGGGGTCACCGGGGTCGGGGCGGGCACGGCGGTCGTGGCGGTTCGGACGGGGCTGGTCCGGGCCGGCGTCCGAGGCCGAGGCCGGGTCGAGGGTCCGGTCCGGCCCTGCGGGCCGGAGGTCACACCTGGGCGCCGCTTTCCACCATCTCCACCGTGCGGACCACCTCGTCGGTGCTCTCGACTTGGACCGCAATGCCGCGGGACGCCGCGTACCAACGCAGGTCCACGGCCAGATAGGGCAACATCCCCTTGTCCAGGAAGTTGATCGTGTGCTGCTTCCGGCCACCGGCGCGCATCCCGCAGCGCACGACCGCGTAGCAGGGCGTGTCCCCGCCGTTGACCTTGAGCTTGACCTCGACCGCGGAGATCTCCTCCCACCGCAGGCCGCGGGTACGGAACAGGCCGTGGAAGACCAGTCCGTTGGGCCCGATCGACAACTTGCGGTACTGGTAGAGCGCGAAGCCGAGGAGGACGAAGAGGGCGAGCCCGCCGTAGAGCGCGAAGGCCACGACGATGGGCAGCCCGAGGCCGGCCACGTCGAACAGGCCGAGCGCGACCGGGACGAACGCGGTGAGCAACAGGATCCGCATCGGCTTGGACTCCCACAGGACGCCGTCCATCAGCTGCCTGCGGTTGTGGCTGGTGTTCGAGGTGCGGCTCATCGATGTCCCCGTCGTTGAGTGGCCGTCGTACGAAACCAGGGATGCTACTGGCCACAGGCCACCACCTACACTTTCCGCAGGCGCTTGTATGTCCGCAGCGCGCCACATCGATCGCCGAGAAGCCAGGGAATCCAGTTGTCGCTCACCATCGGAATCGTCGGCCTGCCCAACGTCGGCAAGTCGACGCTCTTCAACGCCCTGACCAAGAACGACGTGCTCGCGGCGAACTACCCGTTCGCGACCATCGAGCCGAACGTGGGCGTGGTGGGCGTGCCGGACCCGCGTCTGGACACGCTGGCCGAGATCTTCGGATCGGCCAAGAAGGTCCCGGCGACCGTCGACTTCGTGGACATCGCGGGCATCGTGCGTGGCGCCTCCGAGGGTGAGGGCCTGGGCAACAAGTTCCTCGCCAACATCCGCGAGTCGGACGCGATCTGCCAGGTCATCCGGGTCTTCACCGACCCGGACGTGGTGCACGTCGACGGCAAGATCTCGCCGGCCGACGACAAGGAGATCATCGAGACCGAGCTGATCCTGGCCGACCTGCAGACGATCGAGAAGGTCCTGCCGCGACTCCAGAAGGACTCGCGCCTGCAAAAGGACAAGGTCGCGGTGGCCGCCGCCGTGGAGAAGGCCAAGGAGGTGCTGGAGGCGGGCACCACGGTCTTCGCCGCCGGCCTCGACCCGGAGCCGCTGCGCGAGCTGCACCTGCTCACCGCCAAGCCGTTCCTGTACGTCTTCAACGTCGACGAGGACGAACTGGTCAACGAGGAGCTCAAGGACGAACTGCGCGAGCTGGTCGCACCGGCCGAGGCGATCTTCCTGGACGCCAAGATCGAGTCCGAGCTGATCGAGCTGGACGAGGCCGAGGCCCTGGAACTGCTCCAGAGCCTGGGCCAGGAGGAATCCGGCCTGTCGATCCTGGCCCGGGTCGGCTTCGACACCCTGGGCCTGCAGACCTACCTCACAGCCGGCCCCAAGGAGGCCCGCGCCTGGACGGTCGCCAAGGGCGCCACCGCCCCCGAGGCCGCCGGCGTGATCCACACCGACTTCCAGCGCGGCTTCATCAAGGCCGAGGTGATCGGCTTCGACGACCTGGTCGAAACCGGCAGCCGCGCCGAGGCCCGCACCAAGGGCAAGGCCCGCATGGAGGGCAAGGACTACATCATGCAGGACGGCGACGTGGTGGAGTTCCGCTTCAACGTGTGACCGATCTGCCACCAGGCGTTATGCAGGGTGTCAGGCGCGCGGATCGAAAGGGGTCGGGCTCGGACGAGCCCGACCCCTTTCGCGTCCCCGTGTCGAATGGGTGCCGGAATCCGGAGGCGGGGTCGGCGATGATCACGTCCCGTAGACGGTGGAGCGATGTCCGACGTGAACGACCCACACCACGAGTTCCCCGCTGTCGATCGTGTAGACGACGCGATAGTCGCCGACTCGCAGGCGACGACGCTCGGGTTGGGACACGAGTGCGGTGGTGTTGAAACCGAGAGGATCGGTCTCCAGTTCGGTCAGCTTGGTCAGGATGCGCAGTGCCATATCGCGGGGGATCTTCCGGAGTTCGGCCTGCGCCTCGGGTCGAAAGACGGTTCGGTACTCAGTCACCGCGCGCCAGCGTCTCCCTCATGACATCCTCGATCGGAATGCCGCGCACCGGGTTGGCCATGCGCTCGTCGATGATCCGGTTGATCTCCCGCTCTTCCAATTCCTGATACTTCCGCAGGACCTCGATGGACACGACGGCCGCCACCTGCTTGCCGCGGCGCGTGATGACGGTGGGAGTGTCGTCGCGATCCGCCCGCTCCACGACCTCGGCCAGGTGAGCACGCACGTCGCGGATGGACTCTATGGGCATCTGGCTCATGCGCCCGAGTGTACCGGGCGTGCCAGGTGTACACATCTTTTTTCGGGCAAGCTCCGCCCTCTACGGCAACACCTTCCGGCTCTCGCACGAGGGAAAGGTGCTTGCCGGGAGCAACAAGCTGATCGAGGACGCGCCGGCGCGACCCCTTTGAATCGACGGGTCCGCGGCGGGGCGGCCGCGTTGAGGCCGTGCGTGCTCCGGTCAGCGCGCCGGGTGCATGCCCGCTCCGCGGTCCCGGTCGAGCCGCCGCTACGCGCCCGGGATGCACGTCCGCTACGCGCCCGCCACCCCACACCACACGACTAACCGCCCCGCAGCACCCGGCCCCGACCCCGGCCGCGCAGCGGACGCGCGACCCGCCCCGTAGGGGCCACGCAACCCGGCTCGGAGAGACCGGCCCGACCCCGAACCCGTAGGGGACGCGCAACCGGCCCCGGAGGGGCCGAGCAACCCGGTCGGGCCCTGCCAGGGTGCATGCCCGCTCCGCGGTCACGGTCGAGCCGTCCGCTACGCGCCCGGGATGCACGTCCGCTACGCGCCCGCCACCCCACACCGCACGACCAACCGCCCCGCAACGCCCGACCCGACCCCAGCCCGGCCGCGCAGCGGACGCGCAACCGGCCCCGTAGGGGCCACGCAACCCGGCTCGGAGAGACCGGCCCGACCCCGAACCCGAAGGGGACGCGCAACCGCCCGCGCAGCGGACAAGCAACCCGCCCCGCAGAGGGCGGAGTACCCCGGCTCGGAGAGACCGGCCGATCCGTCCGGGGGCCGCGACGGTCGAGGCGCCGGTCCGGGAGCCGGGCCGGTTAGCCTCTGGGGATGGCTCTTACGACTTCTGCGGATGCGCCCCTGCCCGTGGCCGAGATTTCTCGGTTGATCGGGGGGTGGATCGACCGGCTCGGGGATGTGTGGGTCGAGGGTCAGATCACCCAGCTCAGTCGGCGGCCGGGGGCCGGGGTGGTGTTCATGACGCTGCGCGATGCCGAGCAGGACGTGTCGATCTCGGTGACCTGCTATCGGAAGGTGTTCGACGCGGTCGGGGACATCGTGACCGAGGGTTCGCGGGTGGTCGTGCACGCGAAGGCGGATTGGTACCGGGCGCGCGGGACGTTGTCGTTGCGGGCCGCGGAGATTCGGCCGGTGGGGATCGGCGAGTTGTTGGCGCGGTTGGAGCAGCTCAAGCGTGCGCTCACCGCCGAGGGGTTGTTCGATCCGCGGCACAAGCAGCCGCTGCCGTTTCTGCCGCACCGGGTCGGGCTGGTCTGCGGGCGTGCCTCGGCCGCCGAGCGGGACGTGTTGGAGAACGCCAAACGACGGTGGCCGGCCGTGCGGTTCGCGGTGCGCAACGTCGCGGTGCAGGGGGTCAGCGCGGTGTCCCAGGTGGTCGCGGCCATCCGCGAGTTGGACGCCGACCCGGACATCGACCTGATCGTGGTGGCCCGGGGCGGCGGCAGCGTGGAGGATCTGTTGCCCTTCTCCAGCGAGGAGTTGGTGCGGGTCGTCTTCGCGTGTACGACGCCGGTGGTGAGCGCGATCGGGCACGAGCCGGACGCGCCGCTGCTGGACCTGGTGGCCGACTATCGGGCGTCCACACCCACCGACGCCGCGAAGCGGATCGTGCCGGACATCCGCGAGGAGCTGCATCGGGTGCACCAGGTGCGCGATCGCGGACGGCTCGCGCTGGGGGCCCGGCTCGATCGGGAGTACCAGGGCCTGCGGGCCGCCCGTTCGCGGCCGGTACTGGCCGATCCGCAGCGCATGGTGGACCTGCGCGCGGAGGAGGTGGCCGGGCTCGTGGACCGATCCCGGCGCACCCTGCGGCACCTCCTGGACCGCGCCGCGAGCGACCTCGTGCACACTCGCGCGCGGGTCGTCGCGCTCTCCCCCGCGGCCACCCTGGAGCGCGGCTACGCGGTGTTGCAGCGGGCGGACGGACATGCGGTCCGCGACCCCGCGGAGGTGGCGGCCGGCGACCGGCTGACCGCCCGCGTGGCGGCCGGACGCTTCGACGTGGTCGTCCCGAAGGAATGAAGAAATGCAGGACCGCAGGACCGCAGGACCGCAGGACCGCAGCAATGAAGGACACCAGGACCGGCAGGACCGGCCGAAGGCCCGACCGAAGGACCGACCGAAGGATGCCTCCACGCACCGATCGAGGAAAGGATCGGCGCACCCGTCGAAGGATGGATTATTTGACCCGTTCGTATGACAAGCAGTGACGTCTCACCCGATCGGCGGCGAAAACGGCTTAGTTTGCGCGTGTGTTGCGTCATCTGCTCGCCGCGTCCGCGTTGTTGCTCACCGGCGTCGCCACGTCCTCCGTGGCCGCCGCCGACGACTCGCCCGCGCGGTGGAATCCGTCAGCCGCCGACTCCTACGTCAACTACGTCGCACCCCGGGACCCGTTGCCGCCCGACGGGCCGCCGGGCGTCTCGCCCGAGGTGCGTGAGCACGCGCTCGCGGCCGAGCGGCGGGCCCGGCACTACGATCGCAAGTTCGCCGCGGGCAACCCGGCCCCCGCCCGCCGGCTCGCCCGCGCCGAGGCGACCGCGGCCAGGACCGGCACGAGCCCGCGCGCGCAGGACGGCGCGGCGAAGCGGGACGCGCGCCTGCTGACCGTCCTGGTCGAGTTCGACGACAGGGCCGACGACGACTTCTCCGGCTTCCGGCGACCGACCAGTGTCGCCGACCCGACCTGTGTGACCGAGCCGCCCGGCACGGTCAAGAACGGCCCGCGGCACAACCTGCTGCCCGATCCGGCGATCGGCGGGCAGGACAACAACACGCTGTGGGTCAAGGACTTCGACTCGACCCACTACGAGCGCATGCTCTACTCCGAGGAGGGCCTCACCGAGCGGGTCCGGCCCGACCTGACCGGCCCGGACGGCAGGCCCGGCGTTGACCTCGCGGGTCTGACCATGCGCAACATGTACCGGGAGATGTCGCACGGCGCGTACACGATCGGCGGTGAGGCGGCCGGCTGGGTGAGCGTCCCGCACTCCGAGGCCTGGTACGCCGCCGGCCACTGCGGCGCGATCCGCCAGGACAACAGCGGCAGCCCGGACAACCCGCGCGGCGTACGGCAGTTCGTCACCGACGCGGTGGACGCGCTGGCCGCCACCCGACCGGACTTCCCGTGGTCCGACTACGACAAGGAAGACCCGGGCGACGCCGACCACGACGGCAACACCCAGGAGTCCGACGGCGTGGTGGACCACCTGGTCCTGGTGCACGCGGGCAAGGACAAGTCGGCCGGCGGCGGCGCCGAGGGCACCTATGCGATCTGGGCGCACGCGAGCACCGTGCTCTTCGGCCACCAGGTGCCCGGCAGCAACATCAAGATCGCGAACTACATCGTGCAGCCCGAGGACTCCGGAGTGGGCGTGTTCGCCCACGAGTTCGGCCACGACCTGGGCCTGCCCGACCTGTACGACAACTTCAGCGCCGGCGAGACGGACGTCGACTTCTGGGACCTGATGTCCTCCGGCTCGCACGCCGGGCCGCTGTTCCAGACCATGCCCACCCACATGGGCGCGTGGTCGAAGTACGTGCTGGGCTGGATCGATCCGCCGGTGATCCCGGTCGGCGGCAACGCGCGCACCGTACTGCTCGGCGCCGCCGCCGACCCGCGGGCCGGCACCCGGGACGCGGTCCGGGTGAACCTGCCGAACGAGCGGATCCGGATCGGCACCCCGCACAGCGGGACGAGCATGTGGTATTCGGAACGCGACCAGGAATGGTCCGACGGCCGGATCGTCCGGGACATCGCGGTGCCCGCCGGCGGACCCGCGACCTTCTCGATGTGGAACGACTACACCATCGAACAGGACTGGGACTTCGGCTTCGTCGAGGTGTCCACCGACGACGGTGCGACCTGGACCCAGCTCGCCGTGCACGACGACGCGGGCACCCTGGTCAGCACCCCGCCCGACTACCCCGACCCCAACCACAACCTCTCCGAACTGCGCAAGGTCAACGGCCTCACCGGTGGCACCGGAGGATGGCGGCACGACAACGTGGATCTGACCCCGTACGCGGGCCGGACGATCAAGCTGCGGCTGGACCTGAACACCGACGCCGCGTTGATGGAGAAGGGCTGGTTCGCCGACGACTTCACGCTCACCGGCGGCGCCGACGGCGGCACGGTGTGGTCGGACGACGTGGAGAGCGGCGACAACGGCTGGACCGCGGTCAAGGGCACGAGCACGGTGACCCGCGGGGCCGGTTGGGGCCGCACCTCCGGCGAGGTCGAGCGGGAGCAGTACTACCTGATGGAGTGGCGTGCACCGGTCGGCTTCGATCGGGGCCTGAACTTCGCGTACACCGCGGAGCACAGCGACCGGCGCGGCGTGCGGGTGCGCCGGTTGGGCTACGACGTGCCCGGCATGCTGGTGTGGCTGCGCGATGCCGAGTATCAGAACAACGGCGTGAACTTCAATCTGAGCGCGCCGCCCAGCTACGGCGCCAAGGGGCAGACGCTGCTCGTGGACGCGCATCCGGATCCGCGTCGGTGGACCGGCGAGGCCGGTGAGCACTATCGGGTCGAGAGCAACCCCCGGAAGAATTTGGACAGCCGGGCGCAGTCCGCGGACGCCGCGTTCGGCTTCCTGCCCACGCCGGCGTTCGGTGCGTGCCACAGCAATGGCGCGTGGTGCCAGGACTTCGCGGCCCGCGAACCGGTCCGCGCGTTCGGCGACGACCGCGGCTGGGCCCCGGGCGTCGAGTACGTCGACGGCGCACCGGTGGACCGCTTCACCGACGGGTCCACCGTGGTGCCCGCGCGCGGCCCGTACAGCACCAGGGTCGTCACGCCGGACGGGGCGCCCGATCCGGCGCACCACGGCGTGCCGTACAAGGGCTCCGTGCTCGGCACCGGCGATCCCGGCCCCGACCTCGCCTACGGCGCCTCGGCCACCCTGGTCGGGCCGCTGTCGCGGGAGAATCCGGAGCACGGGGCCGCCGTGCGGGTCACCGCGGCCCGGCCGTGATCCGTGCTCGGGTCCGGCCCGGCCCGGTCAGGTTCGGTTCGATTTGATCCGGTTCGGTCAGGTTCGTTTCACTTAGGTCCGGTCCGGTTCGGGGACCCCGGCCGCGCGGGATCCCGGCCACGGGGGACCTAAGCTGGCGGCATGAGCGAGCAGACCGCACCCGCGCCGGACGAGGCACCGGCCTACGAGCAGGCCCGCGACGAGCTGATCGAGGTCGTGCGTCGCCTGGAGACCGGTGGCATCACCCTGGAGGAGTCGTTGGCCCTGTGGGAGCGCGGCGAGCAGCTCGCCGTGGTGTGCGAGCAGTGGCTCGACGGCGCCCGGGCCAGGCTGGACGCGGCGGTCCGCGCCGAGCGGGCCGGTGCCGGGCCGGACGAGCCCGGCGAGGACGACTGATCCGAGCACCGGTTCGGCGAACGACGCGAGGGGCGCTCCCGAGTTCGGGAGCGCCCCTCGTGTTTCACCCGGCCCCCGACCACACCGTCACCGGGTGGTCGGGGGGTGGGGCATCTACTTCTGAGCCGGCAGGATCCAAACAACCGCACCGGAGTTGCCCGGCAGCGGGAGCACCGGCAGCACGGTCACGCCGTAGCCCTTGTCGAAGCCCGGGTTGCCCGTGCCCAGTTCGGAACCGTGGAACAACTTGCCGAAGTTGTCCCGGTCCAGCGAACCGTCCGCCTTGGTGATCTTGGTGGTGTACGGCCCCTTCGCCGGCACCACGGTCGAGCCGTAGCGGTCCTTCGGCAGGACCCGGCCCTTGTAGACCTCGGTACCCGGTGCCCAGCCGAGGGTGTCGGTGAACAGCGTCACCGGCGCCTGCGCCTGGAACGAGGTGCAGTAGGCCGTGCCGGGGATGCAGTCCGTGAACGGCGACGTCTTGACGAAGCCGAACGCCGCGTTCGCGGCCTGCGGCCGGGTCGGCAGGTTGGCGAAGACGTTCCGCTTCTCGATGTTCGACACGTTCGGGTCGGGCTGCGGGAACTGCGCCTTGGCATCGCCGGTGTAGCGCAGCGGGTCCGGGTGCGAGTCGACGATCAACAGCTCGCCCTTGGGGCCCCACGAGGGCCCGTTGTCGATGTTGAAGTTGACGCCGTTGTTCTGGTACTGGTTGTCGCGCAGCCAGACCAGCATGCCCGGGGCGTTGTACGGGACCCGGTTGGTCTTGCCGTTGGGACCGGAGGTGTACGCGTACTTCAGGCCCTCGTCGAAGCCGGACAGGTTGCGCCACTCCAGCAGGTAGTACTGCTCCCGCTCGAAGGTGCCGCTGGTCCGGCCCCAGCCCGCGCCGCTGGTGATCGCGTTGGTGCCCTTGATCGCGGTCCAGCCGTTGTCGCCGCTCTCCACGTCGTCCGACCACACCGTGGTGGTGCCGTTGGTGAGCGAGAAGTCGTCGGCGAACCAACCCTTCTCCATGAACGCGGCGTCGGTGTTCAGGTCCAGCCGCAGCTTGATGTTCTGGCCCGCGTACGGGGTGAGATCGACGTTGTCGTGCCGCCATCCACCGCTGTCACCGGTCAGACCGCTGGTCTTGCGGAACGTGGCCAGGTTCTTCGTCGGGTCCGGGTAGTCCGGCGGCGTGCTGACCAGCTTGCCGGACTCGTCCTTGACCGCGAGCTGCTTCCAGGTGGCACCGTTGTCGGTGGACACCTCGACGAAGCCGAAGTCCCAGTCCTGCTCGATGACGTAGTCGTTCCACATCCAGAACTTCACGTCCGAGCCGGCGGGCACCGCGATGTTGCGCTCGATCCGGATGTCGGACCAGGCCTGGTCCTGGCCGGAGTACCACATGTTCCGGCCGCCGTGCGGCGTACCGACCTGGACCTGCTTGTTCGGCAGGTTCACCCGGATGCCCCGCGAGGTGCCCTTGGGCGTCTTGGCGGCCTGGCCCAGGGTGGCGACCTTGGGTCGGTCACCGACGTTGACCACGTCCGGGGTCAGCCAACCGAGCGCGTACTTGTCCCAGATGCCCATGTGCGCGGGCTGCGACTGGAACAGCGGCCCGGCGTGCGAGCCGGAGGACATCAGGTCCCAGAAGTTCAGGTCCGTCTCGCCGGCGCTGAAGTTGTCGTACAGGTCGGGCAGGCCCAGGTCGTGGCCGAACTCGTGGGCGAACACGCCCACTCCGGAGTCCTCGGGCTGCACGATGTAGTTCGCGATCTTGATGTTGCTGCCGGGCACCTGGTGGCCGAAGAGCACGGTGCTCGCGTGCGCCCAGATCGCATAGGTGCCCTCGGCGCCGCCGCCGGCCGACTTGTCCTTGCCCGCGTGCACCAGGACCAGGTGGTCCACCACGCCGTCGGACTCCTGGGTGTTGCCGTCGTGGTCGGCGTCGCCCGGGTCTTCCTTGTCGTAGTCGGCCCACGGGAAGTTCGGCTGCTGCTTGGCCAGTTCGTCGACCGCGTCGATGGCCAGCTTCTGCGCGCCGAGCGGGTTGTCCGGGCTGCCGCTGTTGTCCTGCCGCGCGTTGCCGCAGGCGCCCGCGCCGTACCAGGCCTCGGAGTGCGGCGCCTTGACCCACGGCGTCGCCTCACCGGAAACCGAGTACTTCCCGGCCGACATCTCCTCGTACATGTTGCGCATGGTCTGGCCCGCGAGGCTGATGCCCGGCTTGCCGTCCGGCCCCGTGAGGTCGGTGCGCATGCGCTCGGTGATGCCCTCCTTGGAGTAGAGCATCTTGTTGAAGTGGGTCTGGTCGAAGTTCGGCACCCACTGCGAGTTGTTGTCGTTCGGGTTCAGCGCCGGGTTCGGGATCCGGTTGTGCAGCGGCCCGTTCTTGATGGTGCCGGGGGGCTCGGTGACACAGGTCGGGTCCGAAACGCTGGTCGGGCGCTTGAAGCCGGAGAAGTCGTCGTTGGCCTGGTCGTTGAACTCGACCAGGACGGTCAGCAACTTCGCGGTCTGCTTGGCGTCGACGGGCTTGCCGCTGCGCTCGGCCTTGATCTCGGCCGGGCTCTTGCCGGTACGTCCGGCCTCGGCCTCCAGTGCCTTGATCTGCGCGGCGGCGCGGGGGTTGCCGTCGGAGTTCTTGCGGTCGGCCGCGGCGTTCTGCGCCTTCAGCGACGCGGCCACGGCCGGGTCGCCGGGCAGCGCACTGGTGTCGATCGCCGCGTCGATGGAGTTGACGTAATGGTCCTCGGGGCCCGGATTCCACACCGCGCGGGTCGTGTCGACGCGCGTAGGCGCGGCCGAGGTCGAGGGGGCGGTCGTGGCGGCAAGTCCGGTGATCGCTAGCGCGGATACGGACAGCAGTGCCACACGGCGTTTCACCCGCCGGACGCCGTTCGCAGGCGTCGGGCCCCTCCCGGGTATCGCTGGACTCAACGTGCTCCCCTTTCCGACCGGGGAACGATCCCCGGACGCAAAGCGACGTCGCGTGGGATCTGATCAAGCGCACACGACGTCGGGCCGACTCGGAAAGCCCGACGGACACGTGGCGGCAACCATCGGGTCACGACGATGCCGACACACGTTCGACCGGGCTTCCGGACCCTAGGGGTGGGAGTAACGCGCGGGGCAGAGGAAGGCATGTGGTCTTTACGGAGTCTTTACGAGCCCCTGTACATCCTGTGCAGCCGGATGTCCGAATCACCCGGATAGGTCCGGCCGATCTGCCGGCTTTCGGCTCAGCCGGCGGCAGTTCGCAGGGATGCGGCGAGAACGGTCAAATCCTCGAAAGTCGCATTGCCGGTGACCATCGTGGTCACGCCGTCGCGGACCCGGACCAGCGAGCGGTACTTGGGGCCGTCGTACGCCTTCCACTGCTCGCCGGCCACGTCCCGGTTGCCGATCGGCTGCCCGCGCTTGCCCTTGTCCCGGACGAGTTCGTCGGTGAAGCCGTTGGTCTGCTCGACCGCGGCGTAGGTGTCGTTCGGGTTGATGAAGCCGATGTGCCACGTGGTCCGGTTGCGGTCGGTCCCCTCGAAGTTCACCGAGGTGGCCCGCCACCGCTCGCTCAGCCCCTGCGGGGCGAGCAGCGGATACGGCGAGACCCGGGCCGCCTGCCGGAAGGAGAGTTCGTAGGGCACCCGCTTCACCGGATCCGCGCCGCTGTGCGGTGCCACCAGAAACAGCGCGCCGACCACCAGGCCGCACGCTCCCAAGGAAAGAACCATGTCCCGAACGGTCTCTCGACCCGACTTCCTCGCCACCCGTACATGGTCGCATTGCGCGCTGTCTCGTTTTGCACGGGCTACCTGCACCGATACCACCGCTCACCGATAACATCGGGGCAATCCCGTTGGAACCAGTCCGGACTCGGGGCCGCGCAATCGCCGTGCCACCCGCAGCGATGACGCACGGCTCCGGGGGATCAGGGCACCCCTCGTGGTTACGGACCGGTTCCCCTACAGGAAGGCCCGCCCGAATGACGGACCAATCTGTACCTCCGCAGCTCGAAGTCGCACCGGAAGCCCCGGACCGCAACCTCGCACTCGAACTCGTCCGGGTCACCGAGGCCGCCGCGATGGCGGCCGGCCGCTGGGTCGGTCGAGGTGACAAGAACGGCGCGGACGGCGCCGCCGTGAAGGCGATGCGCAGCCTGATCCACACCGTGTCGATGAACGGTGTCGTCGTGATCGGCGAGGGCGAGAAGGACGACGCCCCGATGTTGTTCAACGGTGAACGGGTCGGCGACGGCTCCGGACCCGAGTGCGACGTCGCGGTCGACCCGGTGGACGGCACCACGCTGACCGCCAAGGGGATGAACAACGCGGTCGCGGTGATGGCCGTGTCCGAGCGCGGCAGCATGTACGACCCCTCGGCCGTGTTCTACATGGAGAAGCTGGTCACCGGCCCCGAGGCGGCCGACGTGGTGGACCTGACCGCGCCGATCGCGGAGAACATCCGCCGGGTGGCCAAGGCCAAGCACAGTGCCGTCGAGGACGTCACGGTCTGCATCCTGGACCGGCCCCGGCACGACTCGATGGTCAAGGAGATCCGCGAGGCCGGCGCCCGGATCAAGTTCATCACCGACGGCGACGTGGCCGGCGCGATCATGGCGGCCAAGGACGGCACCGGCGTCGACCTGCTGCTCGGCATCGGCGGCACACCTGAGGGCATCATCGCCGCCGCCGCGATCAAGTGCATGGGCGGCGTGATCCAGGGCCGGCTGTGGCCCAAGGACGAGGCCGAGCGGGCGAAGGCGATCGACGCCGGGCACGACCTGTCCCGGGTGCTGCTGACCGACGACCTGGTCCGCGGCGACAACGTCTTCTTCGTCGCGACCGGCATCACCGACGGCGAACTCCTGCGCGGGGTGCGGTATCGCTCCAGCACGGCGCTCACCTCGTCGCTGGTGATGCGTTCCAAGAGCGGCACGATCCGGCAGATCGACAGCCAGCACCGGCTCGCGAAGCTACGGGCGTACAGCGCGATCGACTTCGACCACGCTCGTTGACCAAGCACCTCGGCCGGGCAGGTCGGCCGTGCGGCCGGGGGTGAGCCGACCCGGCCTTCGGCCGAGCCGGCCGTGACCGCCGGCCGGGCCGATCTCGGCTCGGCCGGCGGTCGGTCCCCGGCCACGTGCGGTGCGTGTCCCACTAATAGGCGCGGATTTTGTACCTGTTTGTGGGGACCCTCCTTGAGCATCGATCGAGGAGGCCCACCGGATGACCGTGCGGCACGGCAGACCTGGCAGCAGCCCGGCGAAGACCGAGGCGGCGCCCCGGCTCGGGCTGATCCTGACCGGGCTGATGCTCGGGATGCTGGTGGCCGCGCTCGATCAGACCATCGTCTCCACCGCGCTGCCGACCATCGTCGGCGACCTCGGCGGGCTCAACCACCTGTCCTGGGTGGTCACCGCGTACCTTCTCGCGTCGACCGTGAGCACTCCGCTGTGGGGCAAGCTCGGCGACCTGTTCGGACGCAAGAAGCTCTACCAGGCGTCGATCGTGATCTTCCTGATCGGCTCGGTGCTGTGCGGCATCGCCCAGGGCATGTTCGAGCTGATCGCGTTCCGGGCGATCCAGGGGCTCGGCGGCGGCGGCCTGATGGTGTTGTCCCAGGCGATCATCGGCGACGTGGTGCCGCCGCGGGAGCGCGGGCGCTACCAGGGCCTGTTCGGCGCGGTGTTCGGGGTCACCTCGGTGGCCGGGCCGCTGCTCGGCGGGTTCTTCGTGGACCACCTCAGCTGGCGCTGGGTCTTCTACATCAACCTGCCGATCGGCGTGATCGCACTGGTGGTGATCGCCGCCGCGCTGCACACCAAGGAGATGCACACCCGGCCGAGCATCGACTATCTCGGCATCACGCTGCTGGCCGGCGGCACCACCTGCCTGGTCCTGCTCAGCACCTTCGGCGGCACCACCTACCCGTGGGCCTCCGCACAGATCGTCGGACTGGGCGTCGCCGCGGTGGTGTTGCTCGCCGGGTTCGTCGCGGTCGAGCGGCGCGCGCCGGAGCCGGTGCTGCCGCTGAAGCTGTTCGGCAACCGGATCTTCTCGGTGACCGCCGGCATCGGCTTCATCGTCGGCTTCGCGATGATGGGCGGGCTGAGCTTCCTGCCGCTGTTCATGCAAGTCGTCAACGGCAGCACACCCACCGAATCGGGCCTGCGTCTGCTGCCGATGATGGGCGGCCTGCTGATCACCTCGATCGTCAGCGGGCAACTGATCACCCGGACCGGCAGGTACAAGATCTACCCGATCCTGGGCACCGCCGTGATGGCCGTCGGCATGTTCCTGATGTCGCGGATGGACGAGTTCACCACCACGGCCGCGTCCTCGCTGTACATGCTGGTCTTCGGCATCGGCCTGGGTCTGGTCATGCAGGTGATCGTGCTCGCCGTGCAGAACTCGGTGCCCTACGCGGACCTGGGTGTGGCCACCGCCGGCGCGACCTTCTTCCGGTCCATCGGCGGCTCGTTCGGCGCGGCGATCTTCGGCACGATCTTCAACAACCGGCTCACGGTGCACCTGCGGGAGGCCGCGGCGCGCGGCGAGGGCATGCCGCCCGGCACGACTGCCGGGTCGTCGTCCGCGATCAACCCGGCCGACCTGAACAAGCTGCCGCCCGCGTCCAAGTCCGGCTTCATCCACGCCTACGCCCAGTCGTTGCAGACGGTGTTCCTGGCCGCCTCCTGCATCGTGCTGGTCGCGTTCGTGCTGTCCTTCCTGCTCAAGGAGGTCCCGCTGCGCGAGGCCACCCGCGAGACCGAGCGCACCCCGCTGATGTCGCCGACCGCGCGCAGTTCGGTGGACGAGATCGAGCGCGCGATGTCGCAGATGGTGCGCCGGGAGAACGGCTGGTCCCGCTACGAACGCATGATCCAGCGCTCCGGCGTGGACCTGTCGGTGCCGTGCGCGTACGGGCTCGTGCAGCTCGACCGGTTGAGCCCGATCTCGATCCCCGACCTCGCGGCCCGGCTCCACGAGTCCGAGGACCGGGTCCGCCGCTACGCCGACGAGCTGACCTTCGCCGGCTACATCGAGCGCCTCGGCGAGGGCACGATGCAGCTCACCGCCAAGGGCCACGTGGCGCTGGAGGCGCTGGTCGAGGCCCGTCGGCAGATCCTCACCGAGGTGATGGCGGACTGGTCACCGGAGCAATCCGAGGAACTGACCGCGCTGTTGCGCAAGCTGGCCCGGTTGACCACGGACACCCCGCGCGACCACATCGTCGGCGAGGCCGACCGGCACGCGAGTTGACGCCGGCTCGGTGACCGGCAGGCGATTCGACCCGACTCAGTGGTGGGCGCGGGGGCGACGCACGGCGCCGCGCTCGTTCGGGGTCAGGCCGCCGCGGACGCCGACCGGGGTGGTTTCGGCCAGCGCGCTCGCACGGCATTCGAGCAGGACGGAACAGCGCGCGCAGACGCGCTTGGCGTCCTCCTCACGCGCGAGACGGGCGACGACGGGTTCACCGGGATAACCGAGAAACAACTGCCGATCCGCGGTCGCACACGCGCCGGCCACCGGGGGCGTCCAGGTCGCGGTGCGGGTTCCGCGGACTATGTCGATCGGTTCCGTCACGCTGCTCTCCTCGGGTCGGGTGTGCCAGTCGCCTACCCGGGTCGAACCGACACATGCGCACATCACGACAAGGCGACGACAAGTAACCCCAAGGAAATGTGGTGGACATCCGGCGCACGCCAAGGTCGGCCGTCTGCTCTTCCCCGGCCCACCGGGCCCGTTCCGCGGACGCCCGGGCGTACCCGTTCCGCCGACGCTCGGCGTGCCCGCGTGACCGACACCCGGTCGCACCCGCCGCGCCGACGCTCGGTCGATTTCCGCTCGGGACCGGGATAATCGCCCAATGATCTTCGGCATCCTGGGACCGGTGGACGTTCGACTGCCCGACGGCAGCCAGGTTGCCGTCGGCGGGCCCGGAGCGCGGGCGTTGCTCGCGCTGTTGTCGCTGGACGCGGGCCACGTCGTGCCCACCGAGCGACTGATCGACGGGCTGTACGGCGAGGATCCGCCGGCAGGCGCGGCGAACGCGTTGCAGTCGCACGTGTCCCGGCTGCGCCGCGGACTCCGACCGCATACCGGCGATGTCGATTCGATCGAGTTCCACACGACCGGCTACCGGCTCGCGGTGGATCCGGAGGCGGTGGACGCGCATCGCTTCGAGCGACTGGTCCGGGCCGGTCGGCAGGCGCTCGCGGCGGGCGAACAGGCGGACGGCGCCGCGCTGCTCGGCGAGGCGCTCGCGTTGTGGCGCGGGCCGGCGCTGGCGGACGTGCCGTACGCGCGGGCGCGGGCCACCCGCCTGGAGGAGCTGCGGGTGACCGCGGCCGAGGACCGGATCGAGGCCGAGATCGCGCTCGGCGGACTGCGCGCGGCGATCCCGGAGCTGCGCGTCCTGGTCGACGCGCACCCGCTGCGCGAGCGTGCGCGCGGGCTGTTGATGCGGGCGCTGAGCGGCAGCGGCCGGCAGGCCGAGGCGCTGGAGGTGTACGAGGACCTGCGCCGGGTGCTCGCCGAGGAGCTCGGCGCCGACCCCTCCCCCGAACTGGCCGCCGTGCAGGTCGCGGTGCTGCGCGGCGAACTCGGCGGGCCGCCCGCGCCGGTGCTGCCGACCCCGCGTGCGCCGCTGGCCGAGGCGCCGCTGCCGGTCCCCGAATTCGCCGCGCCGCCCGGCCGGCTCACCGGCTTCGTCGGCCGCGAACACGAACTGGCCCGGCTGACCGCCTCGGCCGGCGCGCGGCTGGTCACGCTGACCGGGCCCGGCGGTACCGGAAAGACCCGGCTCGCCGTGGAGACCGCCGCGCGCACCGTCGAGCAGGTGTGCTTCGTCGACCTCACCCGGGCCGCCGACGACGCGGCGCTGCCGCACGTGGTGGCGGCGGCGCTGGGCATCCGCGAGGCGGGCGGCGTGAGTGCGCGGACCGCGGAGAGCGATCCCGGTGCGCGGATCGTCGCGGTGCTCGCCGAACAGCGACTGCTGCTGATCCTGGACAACTGTGAGCACGTGGTGGAGGGTGCGGCCGTGCTCGCGCACCGGGTCCTGGACGGCTGCCCGGGAGTGCGGATCCTGGCCACGAGCCGCGAACCGTTGGGCATCACCGGCGAGGTGCTGTGCCCGGTGCCGCAACTGGCGCTGCCCGCCGCCGACGCCGACCTGGACATGCTGCGTGCGGCGCCCGCGGTCGAGCTGTTCACCGCGCGTGCCTCGGCGGTGCGGCCCGACTTCGCGGTCACCGCCGACAACGCGCCGGACGTGGCGCGGATCTGCGCCGCGCTCGACGGATTGCCGCTGGCCATCGAACTCGCCGCCGCGCGGCTGCGCACGCTGCCGTTGGCCGAGGTCGCCGCGCGGCTGGACGACCGGTTCCGACTGCTCTCGCGCGGGAGCCGGACCGCGGCCCCTCGGCATCGCACACTGCACGCGGTCGTCGAGTGGAGCTGGGACCTGCTCGATCACGACGAACGCGCGCTCGCCCGCCGGCTCACCGTGTTCGCCGGCGGTGCGACGTTGGCCGCGATCGCCGCGGTGTGCGGTGTCTCCGCGGAGGAGGCCGACGACCTGCTCGCCGGGCTGGCCGAGAAGTCGCTGGTCACCGTGGCGGACGGAGACGGCGGCCGGTTCCGGATGCTGGAGACGATCCGCGCCTTCGGCGTGGCCCGGCTCGCCGAGGCCGGCGAGGAGGAGCGGCTACGGCGCGCGCACGCCGAATACTTCCTGGCCCTGGCCGGCGAGGCGGACGCGGGCCTGCGCGGGCCGAACCAGCTCACCCTGCTGCGCCGGCTCACCGCCGAACACGGCAACACCGACGCCGCGCTGCGCTGGGCCATCGGCGCGGATCCCGAACTCGCCCTGCGCCTGCACGCCGCCCTCACCTGGTCGTGGTGGCTCGGCGGCACCCGCGGCGCCAATTCGGCCCGCTCGGCCGAACTCTTCACGGCGGTGACAGGCGGCAGCGCGGCGGGCGGCGTCGGGGCGGGCGGCAGTGCGGCGGGCGGAGAGTTCGTGGCGGGCGCGGACTTCGCGGCGGCCAGCGAGCTTGCCGAGGAGTACGTGCTGTGCGTGGTGAACGCGGCGGCCGCCCCCGGGGCGGGTGGCCACGTGCCGGATGCGGCGCTGGATCGGGCCGCGGCGATCATGAGCGGCATCCGCCGACCGCTGCGGCATCCCGCGCTGATGGTGCAGTGGGCCCTGGTCGGCGGCCCCGACCGGACCGACGTGCAGACGCACGCCGCGCAGGCCGCCGACGACCCGTGGGCGCGTGCGGTCGGACTGCTCGGGACCGGCTATCTCGCCCTGTTCGCCGGCGACACCGAGGCGGCGGCCGGCCCGCTGTCCACGGCGGCCGACGGGTTCCGGGCACTGGGCGACCGCTGGGGGCTGGCCAACGTGCTCGAACCGCTCGCGCAACTCGCCGACTGGCGCGGCGACTCCGCCGGATCGGCCGAGCTGATCGACGAGGCGATCGCCCTGGCCTCGGAACTCGGCTCGATCGAGGACCTGGTCGACTTCCTCACCTGCCGCGCCGACCTGGACCTGCGGGCCGGTCGAACCGCGCCCGCCCGATTCGGATTCGCCCGGGCCGAGGAACTCGCCCGCCGCACCGGCGCGCCGATGAAGGTCCGCGTGGCGCTGCGCGGCCTGGGCGACGTGGCCCGGCTGACGGGTGACCCGGTGACGGCGAATCGGCTGTACCGCCAGGCGATCCACAGCGACCCGGGGACCGCGATGTGGTACCTGGAGACGCGCGCGCTCGCCTGGGCCGGCCTGGGCCGGATCGCCGCCGCCGAGGGCGACCGCACGACCGCACACGAGCACTACGGCGCGGCCCTGGACGCCGCGCTCACCCCGCCGGTCAGCGCGGTGGGCGCCGCGGCGGCCGTACTGGGCCTGGCCGAGTCGGCCGCACACGCCGGGGACGAACGGCGGGCGGCGCTGCTGCTCGGCGCCGCCGCCGTACTGCGCGGCGGCAACCGGATCGACGCGGACGTCACCGCGACCGAGTCCGCGATCCGGGCCGCGGTGGCCGGACCCGAGTTCACCGAGCACTACCACCGGGGCACGGCACTGACCCGCGACGAGGCAATCCGCGCGGCCCGCGCGAGCCGGTGACGCCCCCGGCGCCGGCCAGGCCGCCATTCGGGCCGCGCCGCGGTCACCGCCGCCGCTCCACCCGCCCTAGAGCAGGTCCACCGGCGGCATGACGAGCCGTGCGACAGCAGTGGCGGCCGCACGCTCGGCGTCGAAGTGCTCCAACCGCTCGGGAGCGACCTGTGCCAACGTCGCGCGCAGTGCCTCCGGGGTTGCGGTGGGCTGCGGTAGCGCTCCGGGATCCGGGCCATGAACCGGGTTCATCGACGTCTCCCTCGGGCTGTTGCATCCCGGACCAATCGGGCACTAGGGCTCACGTACCGGGATCTTGTTGATCTGGAACGTCGGCGTGGTCACGTCGGCGAAGAAGTCCTGGCCCTTGTCGTCGACCACGATGAAGGCCGGGAAGTCCTCGACCTCGATCTTCCAGACCGCCTCCATGCCCAGCTCCGGGTACTCCAGCACCTCGACCTTCTTGATGCAGTCCTGGGCCAGCCGCGCCGCCGGGCCGCCGATCGAGCCGAGGTAGAAGCCGCCGTGCGTCTTGCACGCGTCGGTGACCTGCTTGCTGCGGTTGCCCTTGGCCAGCATCACGAACGAGCCGCCCGCGGCTTGGAACTGCTCGACGTAGGAGTCCATCCTGCCTGCGGTGGTCGGGCCGAACGAGCCGGACGCGTAGCCCTCGGGGGTCTTGGCCGGGCCTGCGTAGTAGACCGCGTGGTCGCGCAGGTATTGCGGCATCGGCTGACCCGCGTCGAGCAGTTCCTTGATCTTCGCGTGCGCGATGTCGCGGGCGACGACGACCGGTCCGGTCAGCGACAGCCGGGTCTTCACCGGGTACTTGGACAGCTCGGCGCGGATCTCGCTCATCGGCCGGTTGAGGTCGATCTGCACGACGGTGTCGTCCAGGTCCTCGTGGGTGGTGTCCGGGAGGTACTTGGCCGGGTCGGTCTCCAGCTCCTCCAGGAACACGCCCTCGGCGGTGATCTTGGCCAGCGCCTGGCGGTCGGCCGAGCAGGACACCGCGATCGCCACCGGGCAGGACGCGCCGTGCCGAGGCAGTCGGATCACCCGCACGTCGTGGCAGAAGTACTTGCCGCCGAACTGCGCGCCGATGCCCATCTGCTGGGTCAGCGCCAGCACCTCGGCCTCGAACTCGACGTCGCGGAAGCCGTGGCCCAGCGGCGAGCCCTGACCGGGCAGCGTGTCGAGGTAACGGGTGGAGGCGTACTTCGCGGTCTTGAGCGCGTGCTCGGCGCTGGTGCCGCCGACCACGATGGCCAGGTGGTACGGCGGACAGGCCGCGGTGCCCAGCGAGCGGATCTTCTCGTCCAGGAAGCGCAGCATGCTCTGCGGGTTCAGGACGGCCTTGGTCTCCTGGTACAGGTACGACTTGTTGGCACTGCCGCCGCCCTTGGCCATGAACAGGAACTTGTACGCCTCGCCGGGGGTCGCGTACAGCTCGATCTGGGCGGGCAGGTTGTTGCCGGTGTTCTTCTCGTCCCACATGGTCAGCGGGGCCATCTGCGAGTAGCGCAGGTTCAGCTCGGTGTACGCGTTGGCGATGCCGCGGGACAGGTGCTCCTCGTCCCGCCCGTCGGTGAGCACGTGCTGGCCGCGCTTGCCCATCACGATCGCGGTGCCGGTGTCCTGGCACATCGGCAGCACGCCGCCGGCCGCGATGTTGGCGTTCTTGAGCAGGTCGAGCGCGACGAAGCGGTCGTTGGCCGAGGCCTCGGGGTCCTCCAGGATCCGCGCCACCTGGGCCAGGTGGCCGGGCCGCAGCAGGTGCGAGATGTCGCGCATCGCGGTCCGCGCGAGCAGCGTCATCGCCTCGGGTTCGACGTTGAGGAACCGGCGCCCGCCCGCCTCGAACGTGGACACGCCATCGGCGGTCAGCAGCCGGTACGGCGTGGTGTCCTCCCCCAGCGGCAGCAGATCCGTGTAGGCGCTGAAGGTGTTCTCAGGGGCGGGCATCGTGATCCTCACTCATGCGGTAACGGGGCCTGGTCCAGGGTAGAGCGGCCCGAACCGATCACCGCGCCGAGGTCGCCGACGGGGTCGGCGCGTAGCGGTTCGTGGGCTACGGGCCCACGGTTGTCGCGGGCTGCGCGGAGATGTCCTCGGCCGACCCCCGCAATCGGTCCGTTCCCGGTACCGCCGCTACCGCCGGGATCGCCGAGCCCGCGGATGCCGCCGGTGCCACCGGCTCCGCCGGGTCCTCCCGCTCGGCCCGCATGCCCAGGACCACGCCCACGCCGACCAGGAGCGCGCCGCCGAACTGCCCCACGGTCGGCGCGCCGGTGCCCAGGACCAGACCGGACAGCGCCGCGGTCACCGGCACCAGGCCCATGAACAGCCCGGCCCGCTCCGGCTCGATCCGGGCCAGCGCCGAGTACCACAGCAGGAACGCCCCGGCGGTGAGCGGCAGCGCCAGGTAGAGCAGCGCGGCGAGCTCCGTCCCGGACGGCATCCGGATCAGCTCGGTGCCGTCGGTGAACGCCCCGACCACCAACATCTGCGGAATCGCCATCGCGGTCGCATACGCGGCGATCCGCCAGGCCCCCAACCGCGGCAGCAGCGGCACCGCGATCAGCGTGAAGCCCATCTCGCACAGCGCCACCCCGCACGCGAAGAGCAATCCGAGCGCCGTACCGCCACCGAGCCCCTGCACCACCGCCGCCCCCGCGACCACCACGAGCGAGGCGAGCAGCACCGACCGGCTCGGCCGCCGCCCGCCCAGCACCGGCGCGGCCAGCACCAGCAGCAACGGCGTGGCACCCAGGATGCTGCCCACCGTGGCCGGATCCGCCCGGTCCAGCGCGGCGAACAGGAACAGGTTGAACAGGGTCTGGCCGCACAGCGCGAGCAACCCCAGCCGGAGCAGTTCCCGCCGGGTCGGCCGCAACAACGGGATCCGGCGCAGTCGCAGCACCCCGAACAGCACGAGCGCGGCCACCGCGTAGCGGAGCATCTGGCCGCCGGTCACCGGATAGTCCGACAACACCGCGGAGACCCCGGCGGCGGCACCGATCAGCCCCTGCGCGGACGCCGCACACACCAGGCCGATCGAGCGGGGAGACATCGAGGAGGACTTCATGTGACGTAACGTTAGGAAGCCGGTGGAGTCCCCGGCAGAGCCACTTCCGGGCCGAAAAACCGGACCAATACCGGATCGCCGACGGGCCACCGAAGGACCGCGGCCGAACCGCCGACGAATCGCCGACGACCCACCCGGCCCCGACGAACCCCGAAGGCAGGCCCCGAGTGCGCGAACTCCTCGTCCACCTCGACCGATCGGCGGGCCGGCTCGGCGCCCAGGTGCAGGCCGGCCTGCGTGCCGCGATCCGCTCCGGCCGACTCCCGGCCGGCTTCCGGATGCCGTCCACCCGGGCGCTCGCGGAAGACCTGGGCGTCTCCCGCGGCATGGTCGTCGAGGCGTACGAGCAACTGGTCGCCGAGGGCTATCTTTCCTCCCGGCACGGCTCCGGCACCCGGGTCACCGCGGCGTACACGGCGCCGCAGCCCGCCGACCCGGCCGGCTGCGATCCGACGATCCCGATCACCCACGACCTCAAGCCCGGCGTGCCCGACCTGTCCGCGTTCCCGCGCGCCGCGTGGTCGACCGCGACCCGGCACGTGCTGCGCACCGCCCCGCACGCCGCGTTCGACTACCCCGGCCCGTCCGGCACGAGCGAACTGCGCGTCGCCCTGACCGACTACCTGGGCCGGGTCCGCGCCGCGCAGGCCCACCCCGAACACATCGTGGTGGTCAACGGCGTGGCCCAGGGCCTGTCCCTGGTCTCCCAGGCGCTGCGCCGACTCGGCCTGGACGTACTCGCGGTGGAGGACCCCTCCAGCGATCGCCAACGCGGCATCTTCGCCACCCACGGCCTCACCGTCGCCTACGCCCCCACCGACGCCGAGGGCATCGACGTCGACGCACTCGCCCGCACCGGCGCCCGCGCCGTGCTGGTCACCCCGGCCCACCAGTACCCCACGGGCGTGGTCCTGTCGCCCCGCCGCCGCGCGGCCCTGGTCGACTGGGCCCGCGCGCACGACGGGCTGATCGTGGAGGACGACTACGACGCCGAGTTCCGCTACGACCGCGACCCGGTCGGCTGCCTCCAGGGCCTGGCCCCGGACCGGGTGGTGCACCTGGGTTCGACCAGCAAGGCGTTGGCACCGGGGATGCGGCTGGGCTGGGCCGTGCTGCCCGCCGAACTGATCGAGCGGATCCACGACCTCAAGACCAACGCCGACCTCGGCTCGGCCACCCTCCCCCAACTGACCCTGGTGCGGATGCTGGCCACCGGGGCGTACGAGCGCCACCTGCGCACGATGCGCGCGCACTACCGGACCCGCCGCGACGCGGTGGCCGAGGCCCTCGCCGAGCACCTGCCGGCGGCCCGCGTGCACGGCATCGCCGCGGGCATCCACCTCTACGTCGAACTCCCGCCCGGCTCCGACGAATCGGCCACCGTGCGACGAGCCCGCGAGCACGGCGTACGGGTCGAGCCGATGGCCGGGATGCGCGCGTTCGCGACCGGGCCGCCCGCGGTGATCATCGGTTACGCCGGACTCTCGCCCGACCGGCTGCGCGAAGCGGTCCGACTGCTCGCCCGGTCCGTACTCCCGGCCGTTGCACCCCCGGGCTAGATTTACCTCGTGGACAACAGCCCAGAGCGTCGAGCCCAGCCGCCCACCCCCGAGCTGCGCGCCTCCGACGCCGACCGCGACCGCTACGTGCACGTGCTGCGGGACGCGCTCGCGGAGGGCAGGCTGACCGCCGACGAACACGCGGAGCGGGTGGACGCGGCGCTGGCCGCGAAGACGCTCCGCCAACTCGAACCGCTGATCGCCGATCTCCCGGCGCCCGGCCCGATCGGCTACGAGCCCGCGGCGGCCAACGCGGTGCCGCCCCGCCCGGCCCGGTCGAACATGTTCGCGTTCTGGAGCAGTTCCGTCCGCAAGGGTCGCTGGCGTGCGGGTTCGAAGCTGAACGCGGTCGCGGTGATGGGCGGCGTGGAAATCGACCTCACCGACGCGGTGTTCGACGAACCCGAGTTGGTGATCAACGTGTTCACGCTCTGGGGCGGCATCGACATCCGGATCCCGGAGGGGGTCACCGTCCGCGATCACGGGTTCGGCTTCATGGGCGGCTTCGAGGTGCACGAGCAGTACACCGACGATCCGCGCGCACCCGTCGTGGTGGTCAAGGGTCTGGCGATCATGGGTGGCGTGCTGGTCAAGGCGAAGCGCCGCAAGGAGCAGCGCCGACGCGAGTTCGACGGCGATCCCCGCTTCCGCTCGGGTGCGGACCGACCGGAGGGTGACCGCTTCCGCAAGGGCCCGGAGCGGCCGGAGTACGACCGCTTCCGCAAGGACTCGGACTGACCCGTACGAGGCGGGTTCCGCACGCGTGCGGCCCGAACCGGCGTCCCGTGCCCGCCCGTTCGCGATGTGCGCCGCGATGACAGGGGCATCCCTGGACTGAACCCGGGACTGAACCCGCCGCACCGCGGCCCCCGCCCGTGCTCGGGGCGGGGGCCGGGTATGCGATCTGCGGATCAGTAGGCGTCGTACGGAATCACCGAGTACGGCAGCGGCACCGAGGCGCCCGCCGTCCACTGCTGCGTGGCCGAGGCGCCGGCCGGCTGCTGGGTGATCGCCCCGTTGCCCGCGGTCGGCGCGGTTGCGACCAGTCCGGAGACCCGGCTGATCAGTCGGCCGTCCGCGCCCACGTCGAAGCGCAGGTTGTTCAGGTACGCGCCGTGCGCGTCGTCACAGCGCCAGATGCCCATGGCGCTGCCCGCCGCCGTGGCCCCGCGGTTGTCGAGGCAGAACGCCGGGTCCTGGAGGCTGTGCACCTGGCCCGTGGCGGCGTTGCGCCACCACTTCTGGTTGTCGTTGCCGGTGCAGTCCCAGGCCAGCACGCCGCGCCCGGAGGTCATCGTGCCGCCGTCCACGTCCAGACACTTGGCGGTGCCCCCGGACTTCAGCTCGGCGAACCGCACCGCCTGCCCGGCCTCCTTCACCCAGCGCTGCGCCGCCGATCCGTCGCATCCGGCCAGCACGAGCCTGGCCCCCAGGGTCGAATCCACCGCCGCCGGCGCGACGCACAGGGACTGCGTGTCGGCCGGTCGCAGCGTGCCCGCGACCTCGACGAAGCGCTGGTTGCCGCCGCCGTTGCAGTTCCACAACACCAGCGGGGTGCCCGAACCGCGCCCGCCACCCTGCGGATCCACACATCGGTCCTGGCTCAGCTCGGTGTGCAGCGACTGGTTCGCGGCGTCGTACCAGAAGCCCTGGTTGCGTCCGCCGTGACAGGGCCACAGGTCCACCGGGGTGTTGTTGCGCGAGGAGAAGCCGTACGCGTCGGCGCACAACCCGGTGCCCTCGTTGCGCAGTTGCCTGAAGTCGGCACTGGGCACGCCGGGGTACAGCGTGACCGCTCCCGTGCTTGCCGAGTCCGCACAACCGGCTTGGTTCCAGCCGGAGTTGTACAGCTGGGTCAGGCAGGACGCGAAGGCCAGGTGACCCCGGGCGTTGGGGTGGAAGCTCTGCCGGGTGGTGTTCGGGTCGAGGATGTCCGGTCCGGCGAACCACAACCCGCGCGCCCAGGTGTGGTCGGTACAGACCTCGTGGCCGTGGAACAGCCGCGAGTTGTCCAGGTAGATCGCGCCGGTGTTCGCCGCGGCCTGCCGCTCGGCCCGCTCGAAGATCGGCACCGCCTCGTTGCGTCCCCACGCCGCGTCGCGCAGGTAGCCGAGACATCCGCCCGCGTACCAGCCGGGGAAGTCGGGGTTGTCCTCGACGTCCGGGGCGATCGGCGACGGGTAGCCCATCACCACGAGCTTGTAGTCACCGCTCCGGTAGCCCGCGTCCGCCATCGTGGTCTTCAGATCGCGAACGGTCTGCTCGACCTTGGGCCGCATCGCGTCCGCGCGCGCCTGCCAGCCGGGCTGGTAGGTGCCGTAACACTCGCCCTGGAAGAACACCCGCCTGGTCACGCAGTCGGTCATGGTCGGGCCGAACTGGATGTCGTCGTTGGCGCCCGCCACCAGCAGGATCAGTTGCACGCGCGTGTTGCGCGCCTTGATCGCCAGGTTGTCCGACTGCACGAGTTCGTCGGCGTACTGCTTGCTGCCGCCGATCCGGATGTTCACGGTGGACGCTCCGGAGCACGCGACGTTGTACGTCACGTCGGTCGGGATCCCGGTCCGGTGGATGGCCGCGTCGGGCGACCGGTGACACCAGTTGTCCGGGCCGTCCGTGCCGGGTTCGTACACGCCGACGCCCTCACCGGCGATCTCGCTGTCGCCGAGCGAGATCAGCGAGGTCTTGCGCTCGGCCAATGGCTTGACCCCGGTGCTCCCGTACAGCGCCTGGGCCTCGCTCTGCCGAATCGCCTCCAATTGCGGGGACAGCGCGGTGGCCGCGGGGCCGGCCGCGGTGGTGCCCGCCGCCCGGCCCGGCAGGCCGCCGGTGAGGCCGATCAGGGTCGCCATCAGCGCCACCGGTAGGACCTTGTTGCGCACACGCTCGAATGTGGACATGCACCCTCGCCTTCATGGCATGGAAGGAACACGCACGAGCCGCCCAAAGGGGACTTGGGCACTGTGAAGCGAAAGAAAGCTACCGGTGGGTAGACGGGAAATGAAGGCATTTACCTGACAACCCTGGCCGCATCGACAGGCCGCGAACGCGCATCCGAACCGATCGAACCGGTTGCCCTATCGTGGAAGAACGGTGGGATGCACCGTCCGCACGCATTCGACAGGTGATGTACATCAGCACTCGCACTCCGACGTTGTCGCAGCTCAGGGCCTTTTCCGCAGTCGCCGACCACCTGCACTTCCGGGACGCCGCCGCCGCGGTGGGCACCAGCCAGCCCGCACTCTCCGGAGCGATCGCCGCGCTGGAGGAGGCGCTGGGCACCCAGCTGGTGGAGCGCACCACACGCCGGGTCCTGCTCACCCCGGCCGGCGAGCGGGTCGCCCGGCACGCGCGCCGCGTGCTCGACGCGCTCGCCGATCTGGTCGACGAGGCGGAATCCGCCCGCCGCCCGTTCACCGGCCCGCTGCACCTGGGGGTGATCCCCACGGTCGCCCCGTACGTGCTGCCGGCGCTGTTGCGGCTGGTCCGCGAGGAGTATCCGGAGCTGCGGCTGTACGTGCACGAGGAGCAGACCGGTTCGCTGCTGGACGGCCTCACCAGCGGTCGGCTGGACCTGCTGCTGCTCGCGCTGCCCTCCGGCATCTCGGGCGTCGAGGAGATCCCGCTCTACGAGGAGGACTTCACCCTGGTCGTGCCCGAGGGACACGAGCTGGCGGACCGCTCCGACGTGCCGCGCTCCGCGCTGCGCGGCCTGGACGTGCTGCTCCTGGACGAGGGCCACTGCCTGCGCGACCAGGCCCTGGACGTGTGCCGCGAGGTGGGTGTGGGCGAGGCCGGGGCAACCCGCGCGGCGAGCCTGCCCACCCTGGTGCAACTGGTCGCGGGCGGCCTGGGCGTCACCCTGCTGCCGCAGACCGCGATCGACGTGGAGACCCGACCGGGCTCACAACTGGCGGTGTCGCGCTTCGCCGCACCCGCCCCGTACCGGCGCATCGGCCTGGTGATGCGCTCCAGCACGGGACGCAGCGAGGAGTTCGCCGACCTGGCGATAGCCCTGCGCCGCGCGGTCGACGCCCTGCCGGTGCGAGTGGTGCACTAGGCCGTATCCGGCGCGGGTCCGCGAACCGTGGAGGTGCGGCACATCCCCCACCCCGTAGCGCGGGATGAAGGGTTGCATCCGAGTTCGAGCGGAGCACAAAGACGCGTCGGGCCCGACCGGGGTCGGGCCCGCGTCCTGCGGAAGCGGCTACGCGATCCGGACGTTGTCCGCCCAGTCGTCCGGGAGTTGCGGCAGCGGCCAGGCCGGGTCCGGGCGCCAGTTCTCCCAGCCCTGGTCGAACGGCGCGCCCCAGGCCCGGATCGCCTCGACCGCGGCCCGCCCCTCGGCCTCGATCGCCGCGACCTGCTCGTCGGTGAGCCGGCCCGCCTCCCGGGAGGCGGCCAGTTCGTCCTGGTCCTTGTACTCCCAGCGCCGGTCCGGGGTGACCCACACGTCCAGCACGTGGTCCTCGGTGTCCACCCCGCCGGACCACCGGGTGCGCGGGCGTTCGAGGTTGACGTACCAACCGGAGAAGCGCCAGTCCGCCTGCCAGAACAGCCAGACCGACCACGGTTCGCCGGGTCGGGCCAGCATCAGCACCCCGGTCCCGGTCCACTCGACGATCGAGGGGATCCGACCGAGCCGGAATCTGCGTTCGATCGGCGCCGTACGGATGTCGGACCCGTCCGGCAACATCGGCTTGACCCGGGACGTGCCCCCGGCCAGCCAGACCGCGAGTTGGTCCGGGTCGTCGCGAACGACGGTCACCGGACGGCAGTCCAGGACCTGGTCGCCGCGCAGATAGCGCCACAACACCTGGTCGCCGGGAGACCAGGCGCCGGGCGCGGAGCGGGGATCCTCGAAGTGCTCGTGCATGCGCAGGATGTTAGACATGACCTTGATTTACCCAGCGCCCGTAACACCTGACCGTGAGTCATGTTACGGGTGGGTCATCATGCGAAGAACATCCCGGGTGTGTGCGTACGCACCCGTCACCATGCGTACGCGCCAACTGCCGTGCACCCGCCCCATTCCACCGCCGTGCACACGCCGCCGTGCGTCCGCCGCCCGCCGGGCAGCGCGCCGCGTCACGGACGGGTCATCCCGAGCACGTCCAGCGCCGCGTCGAGTTCGGCCTCGGTCAGCCGGCCCGCCGACACGTGTCCACGCTCGATCACCACCTGCCGAATCGTCTTGCGCTCGGCCAGCGACTGCTTGGCGATCTTCGCCGCCTCCTCGTAGCCCAGGAAACGGTTCAGCGGGGTGACCACCGAGGGGGACGATTCGGCGTACTCGCGCATGCGTTCCACATCCGCCTCGATGCCGGCCACCGTGCGGTCGGCCAGCACCCGCGTCACGTTGCCGAGCAGCCGGATCGATTCGAGCAGGTTGCGGGCGATCACCGGCAACATCACGTTGAGTTCGAAGTTGCCCGCCGCACCGCCGAAGGCCACCGCCGCGTCGTTGCCGATCACCTGCGCGACCACCTGGCCGACCGCCTCGGGGATCACCGGATTGACCTTGCCCGGCATGATCGAGCTACCCGGCTGCAGATCCGGCAGCCGGATCTCGGCCAGCCCGGTGCGCGGCCCCGATCCCATCCAGCGCAGGTCGTTGACGATCTTGTTCAGGCCGACCGCGATGGTGCGCAACTGGCCGGACAACTCGACCAGTCCGTCCCGCGCGCCCTGCGCCTCGAAGTGGTCGCGCGCCTCGGTGAAGCCCAGCCCGGTGGAGGCCGCGATCTCCGCGATCACCCGCGCCGAGAAGCCCGGCGGGGTATTGATGCCGGTGCCCACCGCGGTGCCGCCCAGCGGCAGTTCGACCACACGCGGCAGGCTCGCCTGCAACCGCTCGACGCCGTAACGCACCTGCGCCGCATAGCCGCCGAACTCCTGACCCAGGGTCACCGGCGTGGCGTCCATCAGGTGCGTGCGCCCGGACTTGACCACGTCGGCGAACTCGACCGCCTTCGATTCCAGGGTGGAGGCGAGGTGGTCGAGCGAGGGGATCAGCCGGTGGGTGACCGCGAGCGCCGCCGCGATGTGGATCGAGGAGGGGAACACGTCGTTGGACGACTGGGACGCGTTGACGTGGTCGTTGGGGTGCACGTCCCGACCCAGGCGCTCGGTGGCCAGGGTGGCGAGCACCTCGTTCATGTTCATGTTCGAGGAGGTGCCCGAGCCGGTCTGGAACACGTCCACCGGGAACTGGTCGGCCCATCGGCCGGTCACGACCTCCATCGCGGCCTGCTCGATCGCCTCCGCGGTGTCCTTGTCCAGCACGCCCAGTTCGGCGTTCACCCGCGCTGCCGCACCCTTGATCCGGGCCAGCGCCTCCACGTGCGCGGGCTCCAGGCGCTGCCCGGAGATCGGGAAGTTCTCGACGGCGCGCTGGGTCTGCGCCCGCCACTTGGCGGCGACGGGCACCCGCACCTCGCCCATCGAGTCGTGCTCGATGCGGAACTCGCCGGTCGAATCTGCGGACGGTGCTGCCTCGGACATCGCTGTCGCCTCCTGGATGAGCGTTCCAAGGCCACAACGGCCTGCCGGCCCGGCCTGTTCCTGGGGGATGCCCCGCACGCTCGGCTACCCGATCAGCAGGACGTGCAACGTGCGCGGCCCGTGTACGCCCTCCACCCGCGCCAATTCGATGTCGCTGGTCGCCGACGGGCCGGAGATCCAGGTCTGCGGGCGGCGCGGATCCAGCCGGGCGACCGCCTCCGGCACGGTGCCCACGATCTGGTCGGCGCGCACCACGCACAGGTGGTAGTCGGGCAGCAGGGTGAGCACCCGACGACCCTGGTCCGGGCCGGTGTCCAGGACGATCGTGCCGGTCTCGGCGATGGCCAGCGCACATCCGGTGGCCACCGCGTCGATCTCGCCGAGCGTGTCGTGGTCCAGCGCGGGCGAGTCCACCACCAGTTCGACGCCGAGCCGGGTCAGCCAGGCGAGCTTCTTCCCGGGCGGCACCACCATGCGGGTCACGCCGGCTTCGCGCAGCAGGTCGCTCGTGGCCGGCAGCAGATCCCGGGTGTCGTTCACCCGCAGCACGGTGGCCTCGTAGTCGGCGACCCGTTCGGCGAACCGGCCGGCCACGTCCAGGCCCGCCGGGCGTTCGCGCCGGTACGCCCGACGCACCGGCGGCGGCTTGGGCCGGTCGTCCAGGGCCGTGCGCAGCCGGTCCAGGATCACCGTACGAGCCTCGCGGTCCGCCTCGTATCGCTCCACCGTCATTCCTCCAGACCGCCGTCGGTGCGCTTGAACCAGGAGCGGAACGACTCGGCCGGCGGCGCGGGCGCGTCCCGGTCGGCGAACCACGCGCCGACCGGACCGGTGAACCGCTTGGGCAGCGGGACCCGGCCGATCACCCCGTGCCGGACGAACCGCGCGCCGACCCCGGCCACGTGCTGCGCGAAGCCGATCCGCCACGGCTTCTCGAAGGTCCACTGCACGGCCTTCATACCGGCTTCCTCGGCCCGGTCGTGCGGTCCCCGCCCGCCGTCCACAACCTGTGCACGAAGGTGGACGAGCACCTCGGGGATGTCGATCCGCACCGGGCACGCGTCGAAGCACGCGCCGCACAGCGAGGACGCGAACGGCAACGACGCGGTCTGCGCGTCCACCCGGTGTGCCGCGATACCGCGCAGCTGCGGGGTGAGGATCGCGCCGATCGGCCCGGGATACACCGACCCGTACGCGTGGCCGCCGGTGCGCTCGTACACCGGACACACGTTCAGGCAGGCCGAGCACCGGATGCAGCGCAGCGCCTGCCGGCCCACCGGGTCGGCCAGCACGTCGGAGCGGCCGTTGTCGAGCAGGATCAGGTGGAACTCCTGCGGGCCGTCGCCGGGGGTGACGCCGGTCCACATCGAGGTGTACGGATTCATCCGCTCGCCGGTCGCACTGCGCGGGAGCAGTTGCAGGAACACCTCCAGGTCCCCCCACGTGGGCAGCAGCTTCTCCACGCCGAGCACGGTGATCAGCGTCTCGGGCAGGGTCAGGCACATCCGCCCGTTGCCCTCGGACTCGACCACGCACACCGTGCCGGTGTCGGCGATCGCGAAGTTGCCGCCGGAGACCGCGACCCTGGCGCGCAGGAACTTCTCCCGCAGATGCCGGCGGGCGGCGGCGGCCAGCGCGGCCGGGTCGTCGCTCAGGTGCTCGGGCGCCGGTCGGCCGACCCGGCCCATCTCGCGGACGAAGATGTCCCGGATCTCGGCCCGGTTGCGGTGGATCGCCGGCACCAGGATGTGCGACGGCAGATCCTCGCCGAGCTGCACGATCAGCTGTGCCAGGTCGGTCTCCCACGCGTGGATGCCCGCCTCGGCCAGCGCGTTGTTCAGCTCGATCTCCTCGGTGACCATCGACTTGACCTTGACCACCTCGTCCACGCCCGCGGCCCGGGCGATCGCGACCACGAGCGCGTTCGCCTCGGCCGCGTCCCGGGCCCAGTGCACGACGCCGCCGGCCGCGCGCACCGCGACCTCCAGGCGCTCGAGGTAGTCGGGCAGTCGGGCCAGCACGTCGTCCTTGATCGCCTCGCCGGCGCGCCGCAGCAGCTCCCAGTCGGGCAGCTCGGCGACCACCTCGTCGCGCCTGGCCCGGATGGTGTGCGTGGCCGCGCGCAGGTTGGCCCGCTGTACGTCGTTCGCCAGCTCCGCGTGCGCGGCCTCCGGGAACGGCGGCATCCCGACGAAGGTGGGTTCCCTGCGTACGGACGCGGTCATCGCGTCACCTCCGGTCCCGGGGTCTGCTCGGCGAGGAACCCGGAGCCGGTGTCCAGGGCAGGCCCGTACGGCGGCACGTCCGGCAGCGCCTCGGTGCAGGCCAGGATGTCCGCGAGGTGCAGCACCCGGATACCCGCGTGTTGTCGCGAGATCAGTCCGCCGATGTGGGTCAGGCACGAGTTGTCGCCCGCGCACAACACCTGTGCGCCCGATTCCAGCGCGGCGCTCACCTTGTCGGTGCCCATCGCCACCGAGGTGTCCACGTTCTTGACCGCGAACGTGCCGCCGAATCCGCAACATTCGTCCGCGCGCGGCAGGTCCACCAGGGTGAGGCCGCGGACCGCGCGCAGCAGCCGGGTCGGCCGATCGCCCACCCGCAGCAGCCGCAGCGAGTGGCAGGTGGGGTGGTAGGCGACGCTGTGCGGGAAGTAGGCGCCCACGTCGGTCACGCCGAGCACGTCGACCAGGAACTCGCCGAACTCGAACACCTTCGGCGCGACCCGGGCGACGCCGGCCGGCAGCGTGCCGCCCGCCTGCCGGGCCACGCTCGCGTGGTACTCGCGCACCATCGCGGTGCACGACCCGGACGGCACGACGACCGCGTCGTAGTCCTCGAAGGCGTCGACGAAGGAGCGCACCAGCGGCACCGCGTCCTTGCGGTAACCGGAGTTGAAGTGCATCTGCCCGCAGCACACCTGGCCGTACGGGAACTCCACCTCGTGTCCGAGGCGCCGCAACACCCGAACCACGGACTTGCCCGTCTCCGGGAAGAGCGTGTCGTTGAAGCACGTGATGAAAAGGGCAAGGCGCACAATTGACCTCCTCGATCGACTGTACGGATGTCCTCCGGCGAGCGCCCGGCCAAACCTGCCGCACGCGCCCGGTCGTGTGACGCACGTCCGCTACGCGCCCGCCACACCACACGACCAACCCGCCCCGCAGCGCCCGGCCCAACCCCGACCCCGGCCCCGGCCCCGGCCGCGCAGCGGACGCGCAACCCGCCCCGTAGGGCCACGCAACCCGGCTCGGAGAGACCGGCCCGACCCCGAACCCGTAGGGGACGCGCAACCGGCCCCGGAGGGGCCGAGCAACCCGGTCGAGCCCTGCCAGGGTGCATGCCCGCTCCGCGGTCACGGTCGAGCCGTCCGCTACGCGCCCGGGATGCACGTCCGCTACGCGCCCGCCACCCCACACCGCACGACCAACCGCCCCGCGCGCCCGGCCCAACCCCGACCCGGCCGCGCAGCGGACGCGCAACCGGCCCCGTAGGGGCCACGCAACCCGGCTCGGAGAGACCGGCCCGACCCGAACCCGAAGGGGACGCGCAACCGGCCCCGGAGGGGCCGAGCAACCCGGTCGAGCCCTGCCAGGGTGCATGCCCGCTCCGCGGTCACGGTCGAGCCGTCCGCTACGCGCCCGGGATGCACGTCCGCTACGCGCCCGCCACCCCACACCACACGACCAACCGCCCCGCAACGCCCGACCCAACCCCGGCCCCGGCCGCGCAGCGGACACGCAACCGGCCCCGTAGGGGCCACGCAACCCGGCTCGGAGAGACCGGCCCGACCCCGAACCCGAAGGGGACGCGCAACCGGCCGCGCAGCGGACAAGCAACCCGCCCCGGAGGGGCCGAGCAACCCGGCTCCGAGAGACCGGCCCGACCGACGTGAGGCTGGCGAGGGGTCGGGCGGGACGGCCCGGCGGGGGCCTGGGCGTGTCTGCGGCTTTGCACCACGTAGGGTCGGCCCATGAGCCTCCGGACGGCACTCGGCCGCCCCTTTGCCGTTGCGCGTTCGCGGTTGACCACGCGTCGATCACGTGTCCTGGCCGGTGTCCTGGCCCTCGTGGTGGTGATCATCGCGGTGCTGGGGATCGGCGCTCTGGTTCGGGACGACCCGGCGGCGCCGGTATCGGCCACCGAGCAGCGCATCGACGTCGCCGCCGGGCCGGGCGATCCGGCCCGGATCGGCATCGACACCACGCTGTTCCTGCCGCCGGGAGTGCACCAGCGGGCGCCCGCCGTACTGCTCGCGCACGGATTCGGCGGCAGCAAGGCCGAGTTGCGTCGGGACGCGGAGGCGTTGGCCCGTTCGGGGTATGTGGTGCTGACCTACTCGGCACGCGGCTTCGGCGGTTCGGCCGGGCAGATCATGCTGGACCAGCCGGACTACGAGGTGGCCGACGCGCGGGCGCTGATCGACTGGCTGGCGACCCGACCCGAGGTGCGGCTGGACGGGCCGGGCGACCCGCGCGTGGGTGTCGCGGGCGCCTCCTACGGCGGTGCGCTCGCGCTGCTGACCGCGGCCTACGACCCGCGGGTGGACACGATCGCGCCGCAGATCACCTGGCACGACCTCGCCGGCGCGCTGCTGCCGAACGCGGCGGGCGGCGGGCCGGCCGACGGGGTGTTCAAGAAGATGTGGGCCGGGTTGTTCTTCTCCTCCGGCACCACTCCGCTGGGCGCGCTCGCCCCGATAGACGCGAACACCGGCTGCGGCCGGTTCGCCGAGCAGGTGTGCACGACCTACCGCGAGGTGGCCGTCGGGGGCAAGTCCACGCCACAGGCGATCGACCTGCTTCGGCGGGCCAGTCCGGCGTCGGTCGCGGACCGGATCGCGGTGCCCACGCTGCTGATCCAGGGCCAGAACGACTCGCTGTTCCCGCTCGACCAGGCCGACCGCAACGCCGCCGCGATCGCGCGAAACGGCGCGCCGGTGGAGGTGGTGTGGACGGCGGGCGGGCACGACGGCGGCCGGCCGCAGAGCGCGATGGTGCGCGATCGGGTCACCGGGTGGTTCGACCGGTGGCTGAAGCCGGTCGAGGCCGCGCCGAAGGCGGGAGCGCCGACCGCCGCCGGAGAGTTTCGGGTGACCCGCTCGGGCGGGGTGGACAGCGCCACGCGTGAGCAGCGGCTGCGGGTCGCCGACACCGCCCGCTATCCCGGCCTCGACGGCACCCGGCAGCGTGCGGTCGCGTTGGCCGGGCCGGAGCAGACGGTGGCCAATCCGCCGGGGGGTGCGCCGACCTCGGTGTCCGGGCTGCCCGGGCTGGGCCTGCTGTCCGGCGCCGGCAGCCTGGGCGCGCTCGCGTCGGGGGCGGGCGATCTGGGCGGGATCGCGTTCGACCTGCCGGGGCAGAGTGCGTTCTTCCAGAGCGAGCGCTTCGACCAGAGCACCTGGATCACCGGCTCGCCGACCGCACGGGTGCGGGTCTCCGGCGCCGACGACGTCGTGCTGTTCGCGAAGTTGTACGACGTCGCACCGGGCGGCGGCACCGTGTTGCCGCACCAGCTCGCGGCGCCGATCCGGGTGACCGGTGCGGCGGCCGGGCGGGATGTGGAGATCCGGTTGCCGGCGATCGACCATCAGGTCGACTCGGGCCACCGGCTGCGGCTCGTGCTCACCGCGACCGACCTGGGCTTCGCGTCGCCGAACGTGCCCGCGAGCTACCGGGTCGCGCTCGCCGGCCCGTTGACCGTGCCGTCGGTGCCGCAGTTGCACGTGGCCTCGACCGGCTACCCGTGGTGGACGTGGGGCCTGCCGTTGATCGCGGTGCTCGTCGCGCTCGCGCTGCTGCTCACCGGACGGCGCCGCGCGGCGGCGGCCGCACCGGATCCGGCCCTGGCCGAGGTGCCGCTGCAGATCCGGAACCTGACCAAGCGCTACAAGGGCGGCAAGCTCGCCGTCGACGACCTGTCCTTCCAGGTGGAGGCGGGCCAGGTGCTCGGCCTGCTCGGCCCCAACGGCGCGGGCAAGACCACGACGCTGCGGATGCTGATGGGGCTGATCCACCCGGACGGCGGCGGGATAAGGATCTTCGGCCGGATGGTCGGGCCCGGTGCGCCGGTGTTGTCCCGGCTCGGCTCGTTCGTCGAGGGTCCCGGCTTCCTGCCGCACCTGTCCGGGCGGGAGAACCTGTCGCTGTACTGGCGCGCCACCGGCCGCCCGCACGCCGACGCGCACTTCGACGAGGCGTTGGAGATCGCCGGGTTGGGCGAGGCGCTGGACCGCAACGTGCGCACCTACTCGCAGGGCATGCGGCAGCGGCTCGCCATCGCGCAGGCGATGCTCGGCCTGCCGGACCTGCTCGTGCTGGACGAGCCGACCAACGGGCTCGACCCGCCGCAGATCCGGGCGATGCGCGATGTGCTGATCCGCTACGCGGCCACCGGCCGCACCGTGGTGGTCTCCAGCCACCTGCTGGCCGAGGTCGAACAGACCTGTACGCACGTCGTGGTGATGCACCGCGGCCGGCTGATCGCCTCCGGCCCGGTCGCCGAGATCGTCGGCAACGGCAACACGCTGGTGATCGGAACTCCCGTGCCGGACCTGGCGATCGCAACCCTGAAGGATCTGCCGGGCGTGGGCTCGGTGGAGCCCGAGGAGGGCGGCGTACTCGTGCACCTCGCGGGTGCGCAAGCCTCCGCCCTGGTGGCCGAACTCGTCGGCGCGGGCGTCGCGGTGGACCGGGTGACCGCGCGCCGCCGCCTGGAAGACGCGTTCCTGACGCTCATCGGGGAGTCCTGATGACCCGCACGCCCATTGGGGAGTTCCGATGACCCGTACGCTCCCCGATCTGCCGACCGACGAGGGTGCGCACCCGATCCCGGGCGCGGCACACGCGCACGGCTATCGGCCCCGGCACACGCTGCCGATTTGGGTCGAGACCGTGCGCCAATTCCGGCGCCGGCGCACCCTGTTCATGATCGGTCTGCTGCTCGCGCTGCCGTGGATCCTGGTCGCCGCATTCAAGATCGGCGGCGATCCGTCGGCGGACGCGGTACCGACACTGGTGGACGTGGCGACCAAGAGCGCGCTGAACTTCACCGCATTCACCCTGTTCGTCTCGACCGGCTTCCTGCTGGTCGTGGCGGTGGCGCTGTTCTGCGGCGACACCGTTGCCAGCGAGGCGAGTTGGTCCTCGCTGCGCTACCTGCTGGCCGCGCCGGTGCCGCGGGCGCGGCTGCTCCGGGTCAAGCTCGTGGTCGCGCTCGGCTACAGCGTCCTGGCCCTGGTGCTGCTGCCGCTGATGGCGATAATCGCGGGCACCATCGCGTTCGGCTGGGGCCCGTTGGACCTGCCGGTGGGGGCGTCGCTGCCCACCGGCGAGGCGCTCGGGCGCATGTCGGTCGTGATCGTCTACGGCGTGGTGGCGCAACTGGTGGTGATGGGCATGGCGTTCTGGCTGTCCACGGTCACCGACGCACCGCTGGGCGCGGTGGGCGGCGCGGTCGGCCTGGTGGTGGTCTCCAACATCGTCGACGCGGTCACGGCGCTCGGTTCGTGGCGGGACTACCTGCCCACCCACTGGCAGTTCGCCTGGGTCGACGTACTCCAGACCGACCCTCAATGGGACGGCATGATCAAGGGCAGCGCAGTCTCGTTCGCCTACGCGGTCGTCTTCCTCGCCCTGGCCTTCCGCCACTTCGGCCGCAAGGACATCGTGTCCTGACGGCTGCTGGGGCACCGGTGATCACGGGCGGCGAACCGGGTCGTTCACACGGTCGGTGCTCGCCGAGCGGCATCCGGCGCTGATCCTGCGGGTCCGGGAGACGTTCCCGTGGCCGCCGGAGCGAGGGCGAGCGCTGCACACGTTGCTCGGCGAGATCACCGGCGGGGTGATCACTCCGCTCCCGGCGGACGCACACGACGCCGGCGGGCCCAGGGGAGCTTCCGGGCTCGAACGGGTGCCGGATGGGCGGTTGCGGTTGCCGATCCCGGAGGCGGGCCGGGGCGAGGGCGAGTCGGCCGGCGCGCCGGCTGTCCGGACGGCCGCCGGCACGTCGACCGCGCTGGTGCGTACGGTCCGCACCGATCGTCCCGCCACGGTTCCTCGGGCCATGAACTCGACCCAGCGGGTGGCGGGTTGGTCGACCGGTGCGGAGATCAACAAGGCCGCCGCGTTCGTCGAGCGCTACCGGAACGCCTGGTGCCGCGCCGGACGCGAGGGCACCCTCATGGCCGTCAACGGTCGCAGCGTCTACCTACGCGCCATGAACGGCGTCGAGTTCACCTGCCGCCTGCCCATGCTCGCCATCGTCCGGCTGCCACCCCCGGGCCTCTACCGCCGCGTCCGCTACGTCGGCAACGACAACACGGGCCGCCGCCCGCCAGGAGGCATCATGGAGCTGTGGGCCGTCTCCGACGGCACCCTCGCCATCGTGCAACCACCCACCGGCCCCGCCTGGTTCGCCCTCCTGGCCGACCTCGAACGCGACCTACCGACCGGGCCGGTCGCCGAGTGGGAAAACCCACCCTTCGACCCGGACCCGGACCAGGAGACGCAGACGCAAACACAGGCGCAGACACAGGCGGACCCAGTACCGGCGGAGTAACCGCGCCGCCGATCACTCCGAGCACCGCCGACTTCCCCCCGCCACCGCAACTTCGTCCACACCACAAAACCGGACGCGGCCGAACGCCCTCCCCGGGTCCTCGGTGCAACCCGCCTCGCGCCCGACACACCGGGGGTCGACCACGAGCCGTAACTGCCGCCGTCACCCACTCGGCTCCAGCACATCCCCGCACGCCACCTCGATCGCCACCGGGCAGGCCCGGTCGCAAGATCATCCCAATGTCCCGATTCGGTGTTCGACGCAACGGCGCGTAGGCTCCTCGTCCGCCTGCCGTTCGCCACACATTCCGCGATCGAACAGGTGAGCGTGGCGCTGAGCTGGGCACATTCCGCCCCCGCCCACTGATAGGTGATCACGATCAATGGTTGAGCCGTTGCTTATTTCATCTATCAATTCCACTGTGGCATCGTGATCAACGTACGTCCGACCGGGATGGTGAACCTGCCTTCCCGGACCCTTCGCGGAGGAGACCCAGTGCTTACTGTCGGTAACCAGTTCCCCGAGTACGACCTCACCGGCGTTGTGTCGCTGGAGGCGGACAAGGCGTTCGAGCAGATCACCAACAAGACCTACGACGGCAAGTGGCGCGTCGTGTTCTTCTGGCCGAAGGACTTCACCTTCGTCTGTCCGACCGAGATCGCCGCCTTCGGCCGGCTCAACGAGGACTTCCAGGACCGTGACGCGCAGCTGCTCGGTGTGTCCGTGGACTCCGAGTTCGTGCACCTGGCCTGGCGCAAGGACCACCCGGACCTGACCGACCTGCCCTTCCCGATGCTGTCCGACCTCAAGCGCGAGCTGTCCTCGGCCGCCGGCGTACTCAACGCCGACGGTGTCGCGGACCGCGCGGTCTTCATCATCGACCCGAACAACGAGATCCAGTTCGTCATGGTCACCGCCGGCTCGGTGGGCCGCAACCCCGACGAGGTCCTGCGGGTCCTCGACGCGCTGCAGACCGACGAACTGTGCCCGTGCAACTGGCAGAAGGGCGGCGAGACCCTCGACGCCGCCAAGCTGATGGACGCCTGATCCATGGGTCTCGACGTCCTGAAGGCCGCACTGCCCGAGTACGCCAAGGACCTCAAGCTCAACCTGGGCTCGGTCGTGGGCAACTCGAAGCTCGCCGAACAAACGCTCTGGGGCACGGTGCTCGCCTGCGCGATCGCCACGCGTAGCCCCAAGGTGCTCGCCGAACTCGAGCCGGAGGCCAAGAGCCGGCTGTCCGACGAGGCGTTCACCGCCGCCAAGGCCGCTGCCGCGATCATGGCGATGAACAACGTCTACTACCGCTCGATGCACCTCATCGGCGACCCGGAATACAGCAACCTCCGGGCCGGGCTGCGGATGAACGTGATGGCCAACCCGGGTGCCCCGAAGGCCGACTTCGAGCTGTGGTCGCTGGCGGTCTCGGCGATCAACGGTTGCGGCCGGTGCCTGGAGTCGCACGAGCAGGTCCTGCGCAAGGAGGGCGTGTCGCGCGAGACGATCCAGGAGGCGATCAAGATCGCCGCCGTGATCCACGCGGTCGGCGTGACGCTGGAGACCGACCAGGGCTGAGCACGCCCTGATCGCCCACCGGCGCACTCCCCGCGACACCCCGCTTCACCCCGCGACACCGCAACACCGCAAGAGCCCGTCCCCACCCCGGGGGCGGGCTCTCGTGCGTTCTCCGAACCGACCACAACCACCGCAACCGCCGTACCCGAAGCCGCAACCGCGTCCGTGACCGCGTCCGCGTCCGCGTCCGTGACCGCGACAGTCACCGTCGCCCGCGCGAGCGAACCACCGGGCGGGAGCGGATCGCCCACCGCGAGCGAGTCACCCACAACGCGCACGTCGCCCACCACAATCGGGTCAGCTCATGCAGCCGGGTCACCCGCCGCAGCCGAACCGACCCCACCCCCGACCCCGGCCGACGTCCGAACGCCGACCCACCCTGCCGCGGCCTCACCGCGCCGCCCCCATCCCGACCAGCGCGACCTCCCGGTACAGCCCCACCGCGTCCCGCACGCCCATCCCGCGATATATCCGACTCCCCGTCGAGATCGCCGTGCGCAACACCCGCTGGGTGAACACCGGGTCCAGGTCCGGGTGGAAGTCGCCGGAGCGGATGCCGCCGGCCAGCGCCCGGGTCCAGGTGTCGGAGACCTTGGCACGCTGCGCGGCCAGCCGGCTCGCCGGGAGTTCGTCGCCACGCACCTCGTTTATCGCCAGGACCGTGGACACCCCGTGGTAGGCGTGCGCCTCCACGGTCCGCCCGATCAAACCGGCCAGCCGTTCCACCGGGGTCGGTTGCGCGGCGGCGTCCTTGTCGAACGCGGTGCGCAGGTCACCGAGGAACTCGCCGAGCAGTTCGGCGAGCAACTGCTCCTTGGAGCCGATGTGATGGGCAAGGCTGCCGACCGGCACACCGGCCAGGTCGGCGATCCGACGCACCGTGGTGCCCGCGTACCCGTCCTGCTCGAAGAGCAGGTTGGAGGCGATCCGAATCCGGGTGCGCGCGTCGGCCTGGCGGGGCACCCGGGCCATCCGCCGCTCCACCTCGACCCTGGCGTCCTCGACCGGGCCGACCCTTCGCAGGGTGGGCATCGCATAGCGGGCGGGCCCGAGCAGGTTGCAGATTCGCTGCGAGGCGTAGCGCCCGGGCCGCACGATGCCGCGCACGAACACGTCCACCAGGCGCCCCGCGGCCGCGTCCGGGTCGTAGCGACCGCTCGGTCGATACCACTGGGCCATCCCCCACACCGCCGATTGCAACATCAGCGACAACAACACGGGGTGCAGGTCGCGGCGCAGGCTGCCGTCCTCGATCCCCCGGCGCAGCACCCGACCCCACAGGGTGGACGCCTCGGCGGTGCGGTCGGACAGCCAGACGAAGCCCTCGGTGCGGGAGAGCCGGCGCGATTCGCCGACCACCACGACCGCCGCGTCGGGGCTGTTGCCGATCACTTCGAGGCTGTCCCGCAACAGGCCGCGCAGCGTGGCGATCGGCTCCTCGCCGCGCTCGACCGTGGCCCGCTGCCGACTCATGATGTCCGCGAAGAAGGTGTCGAGCACTTCGAGCAACATCGCTTCCTTGGACGGGAAGTGGTGGTACAGGCTGCCCGAGAGCATGTCCGCGGATTCGGCGATCTGACGGACCGTCGTGGCGCCGTAGCCCCGCTTGGCGAACAGCGCACAGGCGTGTCTGATGATCTCCGCGCGTCGATCCGCCCGCGGCCTGATGTGACGCTCCGCACCCGCTCGATCGCTCAACACGTGCCCAGCGTAGTACGCCTGGGAATCCCATGCGGAATCTCACGTTCCGGTAGTCCCTACCCGTCACATCAACCCCACCCGAACCACCCGCGAGCGGACCCGGGTCGTAGTGCGAACGAGCACGGAGCACACATGGATGCGGACGACCGCAGAGCACGCGAGGCACGAGGCGAGGCGCCGACCGAAGCGGAACCCGGGACCCGAGACGGCAGACGCAATACGACCCGAGGCGACGACCGCGACAAGACCCCAGACGCCCCGGACCCGGGACGAGAGAGGTGCGACCCCATGACATCATATCCTTGACTTAGTCATACACCTGAGGCAGGGTGAGATCAGGCTGGATCAATGCGTCGCCATCCGTGGCCCGGCCCCGAGGACCGGCCACTCAGGACTCGCTAGGAGCGACCCCATGGGCAACCCCGTCATCGTCGAAGCCGTGCGCACTCCCATCGGCAAGCGCAACGGCCGGCTCGCCGGCCTGCACCCGGTGCAGCTGTTGTCGGCCGTCCAGCGCGGGCTGATCGAGCGGGCCGGGATCGACCCCGAACTGGTGGACCAGGTGATCGGCGGCTGTGTCACCCAGGCCGGCGAGCAGTCAGGCGACATCGTCAAGCACGCATGGTTGTACGCCGGCCTGCCGCATCGCACCGGCGGCACCACAATCGACTGCCAGTGCGGATCCGCCCAGCAATCGGTGCACCTGATCGCCGGACTGATCGCGACCGGGGCCATCGATGCGGGAGTTGCATGCGGCATCGAGTCGATGAGCCGCAACCCGCTCGGGCACACCGCCAAACCCGGCCAGAAGTCCAAGCCGGAGGACTGGGCGATCGACCTGCCCGACCAGTTCACCGCCGCCGAGCGGATCGCCCGCAACCGCGGCATCACCCGCGCCGACGTGGACGCCCTGGGCGTGCGCTCGCAGGCCAACGCCAAACGTGCGTGGGACGAGGGCCGGTTCACCTCGCAGGTGGTCCCGGTCGAGGCCCCCGTACTGGACGCCGAGGGCAAGCCCACCGGCGAGACCGTGCTGGTCGATCGCGACCAGGGCCTGCGCGACACCACGATCGAGAGCCTGACCCGGCTCAAGCCGGTCCTGCCCGACGGCATCCACACCGCCGGCAACTCGTCGCAGATCTCCGACGGTGCCGCGGCACTGCTGATCATGGACGAGGACAAGGCGCGTGCGCTCGGCCTGCGTCCGCGCGCGCGGATCGTCGCGCAGGCGATGGTCGGTGCCAACCCGCACTACCACCTGGACGGCCCGAACGACGCGACCGAGCGGCTGTTCGCCCGCTCCGGGATGTCGATGTCCGACATCGACCTGTTCGAGGTCAACGAGGCGTTCGCGTCCGTCGTGCTCTCCTGGGCCCAGGTGCAGAAGGCCGACCTGGACCGGGTCAACGTCAACGGCGGCGCGATCGCCCTCGGCCACCCGGTCGGCTCCACCGGCGGCCGGCTGCTGACCACCGCGCTCTACGAACTGGAGCGCACCGACAAGCAGTTCGCCCTCGTGACGATGTGCGCGGGTGGCGCCAACGCGTCCGGCACGATCATCGAGCGGATCTGAACCGGGGCGCGAAGCACCGAACACGAAGGCACCGAACACGATCGAGCCCCGTACGCCGGACGGCGTACGGGGCTCGATCGATCAGGTTCGCGGGCGAGTCGCGGAACTCGCCGGTCGACTCAGTACCAGTGGTGGCTCTGCCAGAACGTCCACGCCTGGCACGGGCTGCCGTAACGCTCGTTCATGTAGCTCAGGCCCCACTTGATCTGGGTCGCGGGGTTGGTCCGCCAGTCCGAGCCGGCCGAGGCCATCTTGCTCGCGGGCAGCGCCTGTACCAGACCGTATGCGCCGGAGGAGGCGTTGGTGGCGTTGACCCGCCAGCCGCTCTCCCGCTCGACGATGTTGCTGAAGCACGTGTACTGGGTCGAGCTCATCATCGACTTGGCGATCGCCTGGGCGTCGGCGGCGGACGCCGACACCTTCTCCACCGCGCCGCGGTTGTCGGAGCGCGCCGCGCGTTCCTGGGCCGCCTTGCGGTCGGCGGCCGCCTTCTCCTCGGCGGCCTTGTCCGCTGCGGCCTTGTCGGCCGCGGCCTTCTCCGCGGCGGCCTTCTCGGCCGCGTCGCGCTCGGCCTTGACCCGGGCGGCCTCTTCGGCCTGCACCCGCTGCGCCTCGTCGTAGGCGGCGGTCTGCGCGTCGGCCTGCTGGGTGATCCCGGTGCTCAGTTGCTGCACCTGGGGGGCGGCAGGAACCTCGAGAAGCTTCGTGGTGCTCGCTTCGTCTACCGTCTGGGCGTCGGCGGACGCGGAAACGCCCGTTCCACTGAATCCGACGACGGCGCCAACGGCCGTGACAGCGGTGGCGGATGCCACGGCTATCCCCCGAACCGAGATCCGGCTCACACACGTTCCTTCCGACAGGCGCGCACCGCGGTCGAAGCGGCGTACGAGTCCAACCCCCGGTCTCCCCACGCCCCCCGAGGGAGCGTTTCGGCCCGCGCACCGAACTGGTTCATCGGTGCGTGTGGTGGGCGGCGTACAGCAGGTCAAGTGTCGAGTTGTCGGGCAGCGCTGTACGCGAGGGTCTTACAAGTCCAGCAGCCTGCCTCAGCCAAACATTCGGAAGCAATTTTCGAAGGCGTGGCGAACATCACAACTCCCGGAAACGCAAAGCCTTTTCCCTTTCGGCCCAAGCCCGTTTCCACCCGGAATATGCGGACACGTGCACGGGACGCCACCGGCGCGGAAACGCGCGGGCGCGGGGGGCGGGGGGCGGGCGCGGGCGCCGGGGCAGGGGGGCGCGGTGGCGCCGGCGTGCGGGCGCGGAAGTGCGGGCCGGAAGCCCGAAGGATCGGAGCGCGAAGGCGCGAAGGCGCGAAGGCGCCGGGCCGAGGAGGTGCGGTGTCGCAGGCGCGGAGGCGCGAAGCGAAAACCCGAATGCGCTGGGACACGGAAGCGCCCACGGGAAGGCCCCGCCGGGAACGTCTCGAAGCAGTCGAGGCGTTCGACGGCGGGGCCGGATCGATCGATTTCCCGTAGGCCCCTCACCGGGCATCCGTCAGCCCGGCAGGTCCTCCAACATCTCGGTCACCAGGGCCGCGATCGGCGACCGTTCGGACCGGGTGAGCGTCACGTGCGCGAACAGCGGATGCCCCTTGAGCTTTTCCACCACCGCGACCACGCCGTCGTGTCGACCGACCCGCAGGTTGTCCCGCTGCGCGACGTCGTGGGTGAGCACCACCCGCGAGTTGCTGCCGATCCGCGACAGCACGGTCAGCAGCACATTGCGCTCCAGCGACTGTGCCTCGTCCACGATCACGAACGCGTCGTGCAACGACCGGCCGCGAATGTGGGTGAGCGGCAGGACCTCCAACATCCCGCGCGCGACGACCTCCTCGATCACGTCGGACGTGGTGACCGCGGACAGCGTGTCGAAGACCGCCTGGGCCCAGGGGCTCATCTTCTCGTTCTCGGTGCCGGGCAGGTAGCCGAGCTCCTGACCGCCGACCGCGTAGAGAGGACGGAAGACCATCACCTTGCGGTGCTGGTTGCGCTCCAACACCGCCTCCAGACCCGCGCACATCGCCAGCGCCGACTTGCCGGTGCCCGCCCGGCCGCCCATCGACACGATGCCGATGTCCGGGTCGAGCAGCAGATCCAGCGCTATCCGCTGCTCGGCACTGCGCCCGTGCAGGCCGAACACGTCCCGGTCGCCGCGCACCAGCCGGACCTGCTTGTCCGCGGTGACCCGACCGAGCGCCTTGCCGCGCTCGGAGACCAGTACCAGGCCGGTGTGGCAGGGCAGGTCGGCGGCCTGCTCGATGTGGGTGCGATCGTGCTCGAACAGGGCGTCGATGTCCGCCGAGTCGACGGTGAGTTCGGCCATCCCGGTCCAGCCCGAGCTGTTCACCAGTTCGGCGCGGTACTCCTCCGCGTTCAGCCCCACCGCGGAGGCCTTGACCCGCATCGGCACGTCCTTGGACACCAGCGTCACATCGTGTCCCTCGGCCATGAGGTGCCTGGCCACCGCCAGGATCCGCGAATCGTTGTCCCCCAGCCGGAATCCGGGCGGGAGCACGGTCGCGTCGATGTGATTGAGCTCCACCCGCAGGGTGCCGCCGGAGTCCCCGATCGGCACCGGGGCGTCCAGCCGCCCGTACTGCGTGCGAAGTTCGTCCAGCATCCGCAGCGCGTGTCGGGCGAAGTAGCCCAGTTCCGGGTGGTGCCGTTTGGCCTCCAACTCGGTGATCACGACGACGGGCAGAACCACCTCGTGCTCGTCGAACTTCAAGAGCGCCGACGGATCGGCAAGGAGCACGCTGGTGTCGAGGACATACGTCCGGTGCTGCGGAGCACGGCGTTGGATCGTGGCCACGGAGTGCCTCGCCCCCTCTCAGGGCACGCGCACCGTGCGCCCTGATCGCTCGGAGTCCGGGCCCCGGCCCGAAGGCCGGGTGCCCGGCCCTCCTGTCGCCGTGAACTGTGGAGCATGTAGTGCACGGAAGGGCCTCCCGGGCAGGTGACGGGGTGTCACCCACATATCGCACCGGCCCACATGGATGTGCGCCGGCCCGACGGGGTTATTCCCGTCCGGGGCACGGTCAACACAAAACGGATGATCACATGCCGATGGAAACCCGGCCGTGAGCAGGAGCGGTGACGAGGCGTCAGGCCCCGTAGCGGCGGTGTCGGGCGGAGTAGTCGCGCAGGGCCCGGAGAAAATCGACCTTGCGGAAGTCCGGCCAGAAGGCCTCGCAGAAGTAGAACTCCGAATGTGCGCTCTGCCACAACAGGAAACCGGACAGCCGCTGTTCACCCGACGTTCGGATGACCAGGTCCGGATCGGGCTGGCCGCGGGTGTACAGGTGCTCGGCGATGTGCTCGACGTCCAGCACCTCGGCCAGTTCCTCGATCGAGGTGCCCTTGCCGGCATGCTCCACGAGCAGCGAGCGGACCGCGTCGGCGATCTCGTGCCGGCCGCCATAGCCGACCGCGACGTTGACGAACACGCCGGTCAGGTCCGCGGTCTCGGTCTCGGAGCGCTTGAGCACTTCGCGCGTGTGTTCGGGCAACAGGTCCAGTGCGCCGACCGGGTGCACCCGCCAGCGGCGCGCGGCGGCCAGGTCGGTGACCGCATTCTCGATGATCACCATCAGATCGGCCAGTTCTTCCGGCGGCCGATTGAGGTTGTCGGTGGACAGCAGCCACAGCGTGACCACCTCGACACCGACCTCTTCACACCAGGTGAGCAGCTCGTGGATCTTGTCGGCACCCTTGCGGTGGCCCTCGGCGACCTGTTCGCCGTACGCCTTCGCCCAGCGGCGGTTGCCGTCCAGGATGACGCCGACGTGACGCGGTATCACCGTACGGTCGAGCGACGCCTCGATGCGCTTGCCGTATGCGCCGTATGCGAGGTCCCGCAGGCCCATGTCCACCTGCTCCTCCGTCCGTGATCACCCGCGCCGAAAACCCTACTCCCGTCCGACACCCGCTCGACGTCACGTGGCAAAGGGCAGGCGTGAAGATGCGGTGAAGGTCGGCTCGCGGACGGCGTGTCGCGCGCTCGTCCGAGGGTGGCTTTCCGAACGCCGAGGGCCCGGCGGGAGGGATCCCGCCGGGCCCGGAGCGTACCGGTATTTTGACGTCGAGTCAGCTTCAGCCGTCGAGTCGCGAGACCAGCTTGTTGTACTCGTCCCACAGGCCCTGCGGGGTGTGCGAACCGAACTTCTCCAGGTGCTCGGGGACCAGCGCGGCCTCCTGCTTCCAGATCTCCCGGTCCACGGTCAGGAGCAGATCCAGCTCCGCGTCGGTGAGGTCCAGGCCCTTGAGGTCCAGGGATTCACGCGTCGGCAGTACGCCGATCGGGGAGTCCACGCCGTCGGCGAGCCCTTCCAGGCGCTCGACGATCCACTTGAGCACCCGGCTGTTCTCGCCGAAGCCCGGCCAGACGAACTTGCCGTCCGCGTCCTTGCGGAACCAGTTCACGTAGTAGATCTTCGGCAGCTTGTCCGCCGAGGTGGCCTTGCCGATGTCCAGCCAGTGCGCCATGTAGTCGCCCATGTTGTAACCGCAGAACGGCAGCATGGCGAACGGGTCGCGACGCAGCTCGCCGACCGTGCCCTCGGCGGCGGCGGTCTTCTCCGAGGCGACGTTCGCACCCAGGAAGACACCGTGCTGCCAGTCGAAGGACTCGGTCACCAGCGGCACCGCACTGGCCCGCCGGCCACCGAAGAGGATGGCCGAGATCGGCACACCCTTCGGGTCCTCCCACTCGGGCGCGATCGTCGGGCACTGTGCGGCCGGGACGGTGAAGCGCGCGTTGGGGTGGGCGGCGGGGGTCTCCGACTCGGGAGTCCAGTCGTTGCCCTTCCAGTCGATCAGGTGCGCGGGCTTGTCCTCCGTCATGCCCTCCCACCAGACGTCGTTGTCGTCGGTGAGCGCGACGTTGGTGAAGACCGAGTTGCCCCACATGGTCTTCATCGCGTTGGCGTTGGTGTGCTCGCCGGTGCCCGGCGCGACACCGAAGAAGCCCGCCTCGGGGTTGATCGCGTACAGCCGGCCGTCCTCGCCGAACCGCATCCACGCGATGTCGTCGCCGACGGTCTCCACCTTCCAGCCCGGAATGGTCGGCTGGAGCATCGCGAGGTTGGTCTTGCCACACGCGGAGGGGAAGGCGGCGGCGATGAACTTCGGCTCGGCGCCCGAGGGAGGCGTGAGCTTCAGGATCAGCATGTGCTCGGCCATCCAGCCCTCGTCGCGCGCCATAACCGACGCGATCCGGAGCGCGTAGCACTTCTTGCCGAGCAGGGCGTTGCCGCCGTAGCCCGAACCGTAGGACCAGATCTCCCGGTCCTCGGGGAAGTGCGTGATGTACTTCTCGCTGTTGCACGGCCACGGCACGTCCGCCTCGCCCTCGGCGAGCGGGGCCCCGACGGTGTGCACGGCCTTGACGAACTCGCCGTCGGTGCCCAGGAAGTCCAGCACCGCTTGGCCCATTCGGGTCATCGTGCGCATCGAGACCGCGACGTAGGCGGAGTCGGTGATCTCGACCCCGTAGGCGGCCAGCGACGAGCCGATCGGCCCCATGCAGAACGGCACCACGTACATCGTGCGGCCACGCATCGAGCCGGCGAACAGGCCGCCGAGCTTGGTGCGCATCTCGGCCGGGGCTATCCAGTTGTTGGTCGGACCCGCGTCCTCCTCCTTCTCGGAGCAGATGAAGGTCCGGTCCTCGACGCGCGCGACATCCCGAGGGTCGGAGGTCGCGTAGTAGCTGTTGGGGCGCTTGTTCTCGTCGAGCTTGCGGAAGGTGCCCTTGTCGACGAGGAGGTCGGCGAGGCGCTGGTACTCCTCGTCCGAACCGTCACACCATTCGATCCGGTCGGGCTGAGTCAGCCGGGCGATCTCGCTCACCCAGTCGAGCAGCTGCCTGTGTTTCGTCGGGACCTCGTTGGCCACGATCGCTCCATTTCGCGCCTGGGACGGCGAGTCCCCGGCGTCGGGGTTGAGGGTTGCGGGGATTTTATCCGGTCGGCCGGGCGCGGAACCGCCCGGGACAGGGCCCCACCTGGAAGTTGTGCCCCGTACCGGACCGAAAACCCCAAAGACGTGCGGTTTCGCGCCCCTCCGGGACAAGATCTCCCGTGATGCGTCTCACTTCGTACCTACCAGTAACCTACGTGGGCGTAAGTACACTCGGCGACATGAGTGTGGACGCGCACGCCTTGACGGCGCCCTTGACGCCCATCAAACCGAAGCTGCGCGGATGGATCCACGCGGGGACATTTCCCCTCGCCGTGGCCTCCGGCATCGCCCTGGTCGCCCTGGCCGCGGATACCAAATCCCGCATCGCGTGCGGCGTGTTCGCGCTCACCGCGGCGATGCTCTTCGGCACGTCCGGGGTCTACCACCGAGGCAACTGGGGACCGCGCGGTGAGGCGGTGTTGCGCAGGCTGGATCACGCCAACATCTTCCTGATCATCGCGGGCACCTACACCCCGTTGACCATCCTATTGTTGGGCAAAAGCGACCAAATCCTGCTGTGGGTGGTATGGATCGGGGCACTCGCCGGGATCGGTTTCCGGGTCTTCTGGATCGGCGCACCGCGCTGGCTCTACACCCCGATCTACGTCGCGCTGGGCTGGGCCGCGGTGTTCTACCTGCCCGAGTTCATGCGCGAGGGCGGCGTCGCGGTGGTGGTCCTGGTGATCGTCGGCGGCGTGCTCTACAGCCTCGGCGCGGTGGTCTACGGGATCAAGCGGCCCAACCCCTCACCACAGTGGTTCGGCTTCCACGAGGTCTTCCACGCCTTCACGCTGCTCGCGTTCGCGAGCCACTTCATCGCCGTGGCCCTGGTTGCAGTGGACTGATCACCGCCTCACTCATCGGCCCGAAGGCCCGCCGCTCCGTTCGGAGTTGCGGGCCTTCGGGCTTTTCCGGGTTTTCCCCCGAGCTTGGGCTGCTCTTTGCCGAGTGTTTTGACAGTCGCTTGTTTTTGAGGGCTACTGTCATAAGGTAGAGACAACCAATGGATGGGGACTGTCATGGATGCGACGAAGCAGGAGCCGGACCGGGCGAACGAGGCGGACGGGCCGCCCGACCCGAGGCGGTGGTGGGCGCTGGGCGCGCTGGTGGTCGGGCTCCTGGTGGTCGGCCTGGACACCACGATCGTCAACGTGGCGATGCCGACGATGAGCGAACAACTCGGCGCGAGCACGGGCGATCTCCAGTGGATCGCCGACTCGTACATCGTGGTGTTCGCGGCGCTGATGCTCCCGGCCGGGCTGATCGGCGACCGCTACGGCCGGCGGCTCTTCCTGCTGGTGGGGCTCGCGATATTCGGCGTCGGCTCGGTGCTCGGCGCACTGGTCGGCTCGGTCGAGGGAGTGATCGCGGCGCGCGCGCTGATGGGCGTCGGCGGGGCGTTCATCATGCCGCTGTCGTTGTCCATCCTGCCCTCGCTCTTCCCCGCCGCCGAGCGCGGCAAGGCGATCTCGGTCTGGGCCGCGAGCACGGCCCTGGGCATCCCGCTCGGGCCGATCCTGGGCGGGCTGCTGCTGGAGCACTTCTGGTGGGGTTCGGTGTTCCTGATCAACGTCCCGATGGTCGGGCTGGCCCTGCTCGTGTGCGGGTTCCTGCTCCCGGTGTCGCGCTCGGCCGACGCCCCCAAGGTGGACGTCACGGTCACCGTCCTGGTCGTCGCGGGGCTGACCACGCTGATCTTCGCGCTGATCGAGGCGCCCGAATGGGGCTGGGCCGACGCGCGCGTGCTCGCCTTGTTCGGCGCCGCGGCACTGCTCATCGCGAGCGTGGCGGTGCGCGAGAGCAGGGCCCGGCACCCGATGATCGACTTCGGGCTGTTCCGCGACCGCAACTTCCTGTGGGGCACGGTCGCCGCCCTGGTGCCGTCCTTCGCCATGGCGGGCCTCCTGTTCGTGGTCCCGCAGCGGTTCCAGGGCGTGGACGGACACAACGCGTTCGGAACCGGTCTGCGGCTGCTGCCGCTGCTCGGCGGGTTGTTCGTGACCGCCCTGGCCAGTGACAAGCTCGTGCCCCGGTTGGGCTACAAGGTGGTCATCCCGACCGGCCTGTTCGTGCTCGGTGGCGGGCTGTCGATGGGAGCGAGCGGCTCGGTGCACGACGGGTACGCCTGGACAGCCGCCTGGCTGGCCGTGAGCGGCCTGGGGCTGGGGCTCTCCATGGTGCCCGCGATGGACGCGGTGATGGCCAACCTGACACCGGAGCGCGCCGGCATGGGGTCGGCCCTGGTGCAGACCCTGCGTCAGGTGGCGGGCGCGCTGGGAGTGGCGATCCTGGGCAGCGTGCTCGCGTCCGCGTACCTTGACCGGATCGACACGAGCGGCCGCCCGAACGAGGTCGCCGACACCGCGCGCGACTCGATCGGCGGCGCGGTCAAGGCGGCCGGCCGCAGCGGCGACCCGGCGCTGCTCGACTCGGCCCGGGACGCGTTCGTACACGGCATGGACCTGAGTCTGCTGATCTGCGGCGTCACGTCGTTGGCCGTCGCCGTCGCGGTGGCCGTCTTCCTGCCCCGCCGCACCGCCACCGACCCTCGGCCTGTGCCGCCCCCCACCGGACCGGGAGAATCGGGGCATGACCGCGAAGGAGCCCTCCATCCCTGACCTGCCCGGCTCGCCCGTGGGGCTGCGCGAGCGCAAGAAGATCAAGACCCGCCAGGCGATCCGCCGGGAGGCCTATCGACTCTTTCGCGAGCACGGCTACGACGCGACCACCGTCGACCAGATCGCCGAGGCCGCGGAGATCTCGCCCAGCACGTTCTTCCGCTACTTCCCCAGCAAGGAGGACGTCGTACTCACCGACGAGTACGACCCCATCCTGGTGGAGGTCATCCGGACGGCGCCCAAGGGCATGAGCCTGCTCCGGGTGTTGCGCACCGGTCTGCTGGAGGCGCTGCGCGAGATCATCCGGGTGGACGGCGAGGAGATGGCCACCCGGATGACGCTGGTGCTCAGGGTGCCGGCGCTGCGGCGCCGCACCTACGAGCAACAGATGCAGTCCTGGAGCCTGATCGCCGAGACGTTCGCCGCCCGAAACGGACGCTCGACGGACGACCTGGAACTGCGGGTGGCCGCCGCCGCGATCAACGCGGCGATGGCCGAGGCGATCATGGCCTGGGCGCGGCGCGACTGCACCGAGGACCTGGTCGAACTGGTCGACCGGGCCCTGGGACTGTTGGAGACGGGCCTACGGGACAGGCCGTGACCCGCGCCCGCCCGACCCGTCGCGCGCGCGTGGGGCGACCGGTCGGGCGGGAGCGCACCCTCAGGCTCGGGCCACCGCCTTGGCCAGGACCTGTTCGGCCAGGTCCTCCGGGTCGGTCACCGGCGCATCGCACGTGAAGTGCCGACACACGTACGCCGCCGGTCGGCCGCCCACCAGCGGCCGGTCGCGCAGCAGCGGCAGCGGCGACTCCTCGGCCGGGTCGCCCATCGCGACCACGGCGCCGGGGGCGGTGGACATCAGCGCGGTCAGGTAGAGCGCCCAGGTCGCGTCGTCGTCGCGCGGGCCGACCACGGCGATCTCGCGCGGGCCGTCCAACCACGCCTCGGCGACCGCCAGGCCCCAGCCGATCTGCCGCGGGGCCCGGTCCGCCAGCACCCGGACCAGGCCGAGCGCGCGGCCGGCGGCCTCGCGGTGGTCCTCCGAGCCCAGGTGCGCCGCGTAGCCGAGCAGGGCGCCGGCGGCACCGGTCCAGCCGGACGGGGTGACCCCGTCGGTGGGGTCCTGCGGCCGCCGGAACAGCTCCTCCGCGTCGTCCGCGGTGTCGTACAGCGCGCCGTCCTCGTCCACGAAGTGCCCCAGCACCACGTCCACGAGCACGCCGGCGAAGGTCAGCCACGCATCGTCCGAGGTCACCGCGTACAGCGCGAGGAAGCCCTCGGCCACGTCCGCGTAGTCCTCCAGGACGCCCGCGTTCGGCCCGGGTCGGCCGTCGCGCGAGGTGCGCACCAGCCGGTCGCCGAGTTCGTCGTCCTCGTCGCCGCCCAGGTGCACCGCGAGCAGCAGGTCGGCCGCCGCGAGCGCGGCGTCGAGCAGGTCGGGGCGGGAGAACAGGGTGCCGGCCTCGGCCAGCGCCGCGATGGCCAGCCCGTTCCAGGCGGCCACCACCTTGTCGTCCCGGCCCGGCCGGGCCCGCTCCGCGCGTGCGACCAGCAACTTCGCCCGTACGTCGGTCAGTCGCTCGATGTCCTCGGGGTCGTCGAGCAGTTGCAGTACGGACATGCCGTGCTCGAAGGTGCCCTCCTCGGTCACCGCGAACACGTCGGCCGCCCACGCGCCGTCCTGTTCGCCGAGCACCTCGATCAACTGCGCCCGGGTCCAGGCGTAGAACGCGCCCTCGACCGAGCGGCCCTGCGCGTCCAGGCTGTCCGCGTCCAGCGCGGAGGCGAACGCGCCCTCGGGGGTGCGCAGTTCGCGCACCACGAAGTCGGCCGTCTCCAGCGCGATCCGGCGGGCGAACTCGCTTCCGGTGGCCCGCCACAGGTGGGTGTACACCCGGATCAACTGGGCGTTGTCGTAGAGCATCTTCTCGAAGTGCGGCACCACCCACGCGGCATCCACCGAGTAGCGGGCGAAGCCGCCGCCGAGTTGGTCGTAGATGCCGCCCCGGGCCATCGCCTCGCAGGTCTCCTGGGCGATCTCCAACGCCGCCTCGGACTCGGTCCGGGCGTGGTGGCGCAGCAGGAACTCCAGCACCATCGACGGCGGGAACTTGGGCGCGTCGCCGAACCCCCCGTGCACGCCGTCGTACTCGCGCGCGAGCAGGGTCAACGCCGCGTCCAGATCCTCGGCGGTCGGCGTCTCGCCGCCGGTGTGCAGGTCGCGCGGGGCGGCCAGGGAGGCGGCGACCTGGAGGCCGGTGCGGCGCACCTCGTCGTTGCGGTCGACCCAGGCCTTGTTGATCTCGTACATCACCTGCCGGAACGAGGGCATCCCGCGGCGGGCCTCGCTCGGGTAGTAGGTGCCGCAGTAGAACGGCTCCCCGTCGGGCGTGGCGAACACGGTCATCGGCCAGCCGCCCTGGCCGTGGTTCATCGCGACCGTGGCCTCCATGTAGACCGCGTCCACGTCCGGGCGTTCCTCGCGGTCGACCTTGATCGCGACGAAGTTCGCATTGACGATCGCGGCGGTGGCCTCGTCCTCGAAGGACTCGTGGGCCATCACGTGGCACCAGTGGCACGCGCTGTACCCGACGCTGAGCAGGATCGGGACATCACGGCGGCGGGCCTCCGCGAACGCCTCCTCACCCCACGGCCACCAGTCGACCGGGTTGTCAACGTGTTGGAGGAGGTACGGCGATGTGGACCCAGCGAGACGATTCGGCATGGGGCCATCCTCGCGCGCCGGCTCCGGAAATCCCGGGAGGCCCCTCCCGGGGGTCGATCGGATGCGGCGGGCGGGACCGCCATCCGGCCGGCTCGGCCCAGCGGTGCCGGGCGCGAAGAGGCCAACTCTGGACTTGCCGGTCCAATTTTGGCGACCTACGGTGCCTGCATTCCCAACCAATGCGCCCACACCCAGAGAGGTGTCACCCATGCATGCGATCCGCATCGAGGAGCACGGCGGCCCCGAGGTCATGCGCTGGACCGAGTTGCCGGACCCGTCGCCCGGCCCCGGCGAGGTGCTGGTACGGCTTGGCGCCGCCGGGGTGAACTACATGGACATCGGTGCCCGCAGGGAGGGCGGCCCGGGCTGGGCCGCCCCGGTGATCCTCGGCGCCGAGGGGATGGGCTACGTCGCCGCGGGACGGCCACGGACGCCGCGCGGTCCGTGGCCGGCGAGCTGCTACAGGTATGGCAGCAGCGGCTGACCGCAGGCATCCGGCACATGCAGGACAGCGGCGAGATCGCCCCCGAACGGGATGCCGAGCGCGAGGCCGCGGCCCTGCTGGCCGGCATCCAGGGCGGCGTGCTGATCCTGCTGACCACGGGCCGCATCGCCCACCTGGAGGCCGCGCTCGACCTGGGCATCGCCCACTTGCGCAGCCCCGACCCCCGCAACCGGCGCCCTGAGCCGAGCGGTGACAGCGATCGCACGTCGCCGGCGCGGTGACGCCCGCAGCCCCGCACCCGGAGGTGGGTGGCTGGGCAGCGTTCCGCTCGGGCGACCGGGGCGCCGTCGCCCTCCCGGCGCTTGGCGGCGTCGGAGTCGGTGTCGGCAGTGGCCTTGAACCGTCGCGCCGGCGGGCCGGTCAGGTACCGGGGGTGTCCTCGGCGTCCTTGGGCGCCTCCCGGGCGGCGCGGGAGGGGCGGGGGGTGTCGGTCGGCCAGTTGCTCTGGTTGGCGTCCACCCGCTTGAGCTGCTTGTTCATCGACTTGATCAGGAACCAGGTGGCGACGGCGATCGCGGCGACGACCACGAACCCGAGCAGGCCGGGCGTGACCTTGCTCTCCTCGACCGCGAGCTGGAGCGCGAGCGGTGTCATGACGAACTACCTCCTGGATCGGAACCCTTGTGAACAAGAGTGACATCCGATCGGCGGGACGTACGCACCGAGGGCCCGGAGAGATGTCCTCCGGGCCCTCTTTCGCGTCGTCCCGGGTCGTCCCCGAGGCACCGGCTAGTGCCGCACGCCCACCCGGACGCCCGCGAACAGGTCGTCCTCCGGCAGGTCGGTGTCCACCAACGAGCGAACCAGTTCGTAGTCCTCGGTCGGCCACACCTCGCGCTGCACCGAGATCGGCACCCGGAACCAGAAGCCGTCCGGGTCCACCTGGGTGGCGTGCGCGATCAGCGCCCGGTCGCGGGTCTCGAACCAGTCGGCGCACGGGATGCGCGTGGTGATGTCCCGCTCGTCGCGGTCGCCCCAGCGCTCCAGCCACTCGCCGTACGGCGACTCCAGACCGCGGCTGAGCATGCCCTCGTGCAGAGCCTCGATCCGGGCCCGGGAGATGCCCTGGTTGTAGTACAGCTTCAGCGGCTGCCACGGCTCGCCGGAGTCCGGATACGCATCCGGATCGCCCGCCGCGTCGAAGGCCACCATGGTGATCTTGTGCGTCTGGATGTGATCGGGGTGCGGGTAGCCGCCGTTCTCGTCGTACGTGGTGATCACGTGCGGACGGAACTCGCGGATCAGCCGGACCAGCGGCTCGGCCGCCTTGTCCACGTCGAGCACCGCGAAGCAGCCGTCCGGGAGCGGCGGCAGCGGGTCCCCCTCGGGCAGCCCCGAGTCCTCCCAGCCCAGCCACGCCTGCTGCACGCCCAGGATCTCGCGCGCCGCGTCCATCTCTTTGCGGCGCACCTCGTGGATGTTCGCCTCGATCTCCGGGTCGCCCTGGAGAGCGGGGTTGAGCACCGAGCCGCGTTCGCCGCCGGTACAGGTCGCGACGAGGACCTCGGCCCCCTCGGCGACATAGCGCGCCATGGTGGCCGCGCCCTTGCTCGACTCGTCGTCGGGGTGCGCGTGCACCGCCATCAGCCTCAGCCGATCGTCACTCACCGGAACGTCGCTCCTCATCCGTGCCCCGTGTCCCAGCCGCCGGGTCGTACCGCCGGGACCTGTCGAGGGCCGCTCTTGCACCGGACATATAGTGGCCGATAGATCTCGCTCGGGCGCAAACCCGGGCCCGTCCCGCAGGAGACCCGGTGAGCGCAACGCCCGTCACCCGTTACGGCAAGGGCGCCACCCGAAACGACCGCAAGCTGCGGATCGCCTTCGCGGTCTTCATGGTCGTGCTCGTGGCCGGGACGGTGTGGATCGGCCTCGATGTGGCGAACCCCGGCGTGCGCGGGTCTATTCCGAGCTTCAAGGTCGTCTCGGATTCCTCGGTGGAGGTCCAGGTGGAGATCCGCAAGGACGCCGACAAGGAAGCCGTCTGCGTACTGCGCTCGCGCGACGAGGGCGGCGCCGAGGTGGGCCGCCGCCAACTGCGCTTCGCCAAGGGCGAAAAGCACATCGAGCGCACCGAGACGCTCCAGACGGCGGGTCGACCCAACACCGCCGAGCTGGAGGATTGTCACACCGTCGGCTGACCGACGGTCGGCGCCGATCGCGGATCGGCCTCCCGAGTCGCCCGGGTGTGCGTGACTGCCCGAGACGTCGGGAGATTGTTACTCTCGAAGCTTCGTCCCCTCACGACCCGAGGTGTTCACACCGCGGACGGTGAGGGGGCGCTGGTATATGTGACACCTCTCCGTGCCACCCGGGCCCGCCCGGACGGCCGGTCGGGTCGCGTGTACCTCTTTCGTACGCACCGTGTACGCAACCCCTGTCGCAGACCTACGAGGAGCACCCCGTGACCCAGACCAGCGAAAGCGTCACCTGGCTCACCCAGGAGGCGTACGACCGGCTCAAGGCCGAGCTGGAACACCTGTCGGGTCCCGCCCGTGCCGAAATCGCCGTGAAGATCGAAGAGGCCCGCCAGGAGGGCGACCTCAAGGAGAACGCGGGCTACCACGCGGCCAAGGAGGAGCAGGGCAAGCAGGAGCTGCGCATCCGCCAGCTCATCGGCCTGCTGCAGAACGCCAAGGTGGGCGAGGCCCCCGCGGACGACGGCGTGGTCGAGCCCGGCATGGTCGTCACCGTCATCTTCAACGGCGACCACGACGAGCCCACGACCTTCCTGCTCGGCTCGCGCGAGGACGCCGTGAGCGACGTGGACGTCTACTCGCCGCAGTCGCCGCTGGGCAAGGCGATCAACGGCAAGTCGGTCGGCCACAAGGCCACGTTCGCGCTGCCGAACGGCAAGAGCACCAGTGTCGAGGTCCTGGCGGCCAAGCCCTTCAAGGGCTGAGCAACGACCCGAAGCGGCCCGGGTCCCCCGTGACCGGGGGCCGGGCCGCTTGCGTTTGTTCGTCGCTCGCTCGACGAACCTTGATCAGCCGGTCGCCCGCAGGTACTTGCGGACCGCGAGCGCGCGGAAGATCACGATGATCAGAGCGGACCAGATCAGCGAGGCCCACACCGGGTGCTGCATGGGCCAGGCGTCGGACTGCACGACGCCCGGATTGCCGAACAACACTCGGGCCGCCTGCACCGTCGCGCTGAACGGGTTCCACTCGGCGATGTGCCGCACCCAGGGCGTCATCTGGCTGGAGTCCACGAAGGCGTTCGAAATGAACGTGACCGGGAACAGCCAGATGATCCCGCCCGAGGTGGCCGCCTCCGGGGTGCGTACGGACAGACCGATCAGTGCCCCGATCCAGGTGAACGCGTAACCCAGGAGAAGGAGCAGGCCGAAGCCGGCCATCACCCTTCCGGCAGTGGTCGAGTCGGCGGAACCGGTGCGCCAGCCCACGATCAGCGCGACGATCGCAAGGACGAGCATCGTGATGGCCGTCTGGACGAGGTCGGCAACCGTACGACCGGTCAGCACGGCACCGCGCGCCATGGGAAGCGAGCGGAACCGGTCGATGAGCCCCTTCTGCATGTCGTCCGCGATGCCGGCGGCCGATCCCGCGGTGGCGAACGTGACGGTCTGCGCGAAGATGCCCGCCATCAGGAAGTTCTTGTAGACGTCGGCATCGGTGCTGCCGCCGACCTTCATCGAGCCGCCGAAGACGTACGTGAACAGCACCACGAACATCACCGGCTGAATGACCCCGAAGAGGATCATCTCCGGGATCCTGGTCATCCGAATCAGGTTCCTGCGGGCGATGACCAGGGAATCGTGGATCGACCGCCCCACATCGCCGCGGGCTGTGGGCGTACCCACGGCAGTCTTGGTCAGCACGGCCATCACTGCTTCACCGCCTCGACACGGTCGCGCTGCGGACCGCCTTCGCTCGGGTTCTCGTCATCGTCGTCGCCGCTGTTGTCGCCGTTCCCGGACTCCGTGGCATGGCCGGTGAGCGCGATGAACACGTCGTCCAGGGTGGGCCGGCGCAGCCCGATGTCGTCTATCTCGATGCCCCGCGCGTCGAGTTCGCGGATGATCTCGGCGAGCAGCTTGGCGCCGCCGGTGACCGGGACGGTGATCCGCCGCTGGAGCTTGACCACGCCCAACTCGCCCTTGCCGAACGAGGTGAGCATCTCGCTCGCGTCGGCCAGTCGCGCCTGGTCGTGCACGACCACCTCGACCCGCTCGCCGCCGACCTTGGCCTTGAGCTCGTCGGCGGTGCCGCGCGCGATCACCTTGCCGTGGTCGACCACCGCGATGTCGTGCGCGAGGTGGTCGGCCTCCTCCAGGTATTGCGTGGTCAGCAGCAAGGTGGTGCCGCCCGCGACGAGTTCCTCGATCACCCGCCACAGCGCCATCCGGTTGCGCGGGTCGAGGCCGGTGGTCGGCTCGTCCATGAACATCACCGGGGGGCTCACCACGAGCGCCGCGGCCAGGTCGAGCCGGCGGCGCATGCCGCCCGAATAGGTCTTGGCAGGCCGGTCGCCCGCCTCGGACAGATCGAACTGGGAGAGCAGTTCGTCGGCCCGACGCTTGGCGTCGCGACCGCTGAGCTGGTACAGCTCGCCGACCATCCGCAGGTTCTCCCGGCCGGTCAGGTACTCGTCCACGGCTGCGAACTGGCCGGACAGGCCGATCGAGCGGCGGACCTCGTCGGGATTCTTGAGCACGTCGTGTCCGGCCACCACGGCTCGCCCGGAATCGGGTTTGAGCAGCGTGGTCAGCACACGTACGCATGTGGTCTTGCCTGCGCCGTTCGGTCCGAGCAGGCCCAGGACGGTGCCGGTGGGCACACTCACGTCCACGCCGTCGAGTGCTCGGACCGAGCCGAAGGTCTTGACCAGACCTTCGGCGACGATCGCTTCCTGCATGTCGGTGGATCACTCCTCGTGCGGATGGGGCATGGGGCGGGCCGATCGATTCAGACATCCACCATGCGCCCAACGCACCGAGCATGCGACCGCTTTTCTCCGGAAGCGCAACTCTTCGTGTCCGGTCGGCGGCGCTCCGGGAACCGCCCGTTCGTACGGCGACGGCCCCGGTTGCCTCTCGGCCGCGTCCTCCGTGGGACATGGCTTGGTCGGCCAGCCAAGCACACCGCACCGACAACCGCTCCGGCAGCCGCCCTGCCACCACCTCTCGGCGGCCTGGGCTGCGCTCGGACCGGCCCTAGCTCTTGCCGACCGTGTAACCCGCGTTGTAGAGCGCCTCGACCACCGCCGCGCAGTGGCTGCGGCCCTTGGTCTCCAATTGCAGGTCCACGTCCGCCTCGCCGACCCGCAGCGTCGCGTCGGTGCGCACGTGCGAGACCGCCGCGATGTTGGCGTCGGTCTCCGCCAACCGCACCAGCAGGGTGGCCAGCGCACCCGGGCTGTCGGGAATGCGCACGCGCAGCGACAGGTAGCGCCCGGCCGAGGCCAGACCGTGCCGGAGCACCCGGAGCATCAGCAGCGGGTCCACGTTGCCGCCGGACAGCACCGCCACCACCGGCCCCTCGATCGGCTCGCCGGTCTCCAGCAGCGCCGCCACCGACGCGGCACCGGCGGGCTCGACCACCAGCTTGGCCCGCTCCATGCACAGCAGCAGGGCCTGCGAGAGGGACTCCTCGCCGACCGTGCGGATGCCGTCGGCGTGCTCGCGGATCAGCGCGAACGGGACCTCGCCGGGGCGGCCGACCGCGATTCCGTCGGCCATCGTGCCGAACGAGGGCAGCGACACGGGGGCACCGGCGGCGAGCGAGGGCGGGTACGCGGCGGCGGACGCCGCCTGCACGCCGATCACCTTGACGTCGGGCCGAATCGCCTTGACCGCGACCGCGATTCCGGCCAGCAGGCCACCACCGCCGGTGCCCACCAGGATGGTCTTGACCTCGGGGCACTGCTCCAGGATCTCCAGGCCGACGGTGCCCTGGCCGGCCACCACGTCGCGGTGGTCGAACGGGTGGATGAACACCGCTCCGGTCTCGTCCGCGTACGCGCGCGCGGCGGCGAGCGCGTGCTCGACGTTCTCGCCGCCCAGGATCACCTCGGCGCCGTACGAGCGGGTCGCGGCCACCTTGGGCAGCGGCGCACCGGCCGGCATGAACACCGTGGACGCGACGCCCAGGGTGCGGGCCGCGAGCGCGACCCCCTGGGCGTGGTTGCCGGCGCTGGCCGCGACCACGCCCCGGGCGCGCTCGGCCTCGGACAGACCCGCGATCCGCACGTACGCGCCGCGAATCTTGAAGGACCCGGTGCGCTGGAGGTTCTCGCACTTGAGATGGACCGGCGTGCCGACGCGGTCGGTCAGCGCCCGACACGACCTGATCGGCGTCTCGCGAACGACGCTTTCCAGCATCTTTCGCGCGATCCGGATGTCGTGCAGGGTCACCGTGGCCGGGGCAGGGCTGCTCATACGCCGAGTGTCGCACCAACCGCCCGTGCGGATGTGCCGGGTCTCCTACCGCCCCGGGAATCCCCAGAGTTGCCCCGCCCGCCCCCGGGGGTTCAGGAACCGGCCGGGTTGCGGCTGTGTCGGCGCTCCATCGAAGCGTTGAACCGGGTGAGCAACTCGGTGAACCGCTCGCGGTCGTCCAGGCTCCACCCGGCACAGATCTCCGCCATCAGGCGCTGCCGGGCGTGCCGGACCTGGTGCAGCCGATCCCGGCCCTCGGCGGAGAGTTCGAGCAGCACGGCGCGGCCGTCGTCGGGATTGGGCACCCGATCCACCAGGCCCTGTTCGACCAACGGGGTGACCTGCCGGGTCACCGTGGACGAGTCGATCGTCATCGCCTGCGCGAGTGCCTTGACGCCCATCGGCCCGCCCGTTTCGAGCCGACCGAGCAGCAGGTAGGCCGCACGGTCCATGGAGTTGCGCAGTTCGCCGACGGCACCGAGCCGGGTCTGCTCGGCACGGCGCGCGAACAACGCCACCTCGTGCTGCAGGCGGTCGTAGAGCGGGTCGGCAGAGCCGGTGGGGTCGTCATGGGCCTGGTCCGGTGTCATCGCCGCTCGTTCGTCGATCGGATGTGGTGCTCCGAAGGATATTGCGCGGACCGGGATCGGCGGGCCCGACCGGTCGATTCCACCCCGCTTCGGGGGTCGCGCGTTTTACCGTGACGGCAACGGAGGGTGGTGCCGTGGTGGCCGGTCGGTGCGGGACGCCGGTGGTGACAAGTGGCAAGGGGCGACATGTCGCAATACGCGACTACCCGAACAGGTGTGGGGCAGCAACACAGAGAGCGGCGACGGCAACGGGCCGGCCCCAGGGCATCCGCTCGGCAGACCTGCGGGAGGGACCGTGCACAGGCGCGATGCTCGCGAGTTCGATCTCTTCGTCCACACCGTCGGCACTCAACTCCTGCAGGCCGCCGACCTGCTCACCGGCGACCGACAACGCGCCGAGCGCCGGGTCGAGCGGGCCTTGGCGCAGACGTGTGTGCGCTGGAGCAGGTCGCCCGGCCACGATCCGGTCCGCACCGCGTGGCGTGCGCTGATGACCGGATACCTGGACCCGTGGCGGCCGGGCCCACGCAGCCGGCGGGGCGAACTTCCGGGCGGGGACGAGCCGTTCGCCACCCTGGACCGACTCGGCCGGGTCGAGCGGGCCGCCGTGGTGCTGCGGCTGTACGCCCGCCTGGACGAGTACGACGCGGCCGAGGCGCTGGGGTTGCCGATCGAGACGGTGGCCGGTGCGTGGCGGCGCGGGATGGCCGAGGTGCTGGCCGGCGCCGCGTTGTCGCCCGCGGAGCCGCGGCCGGTCCCGAGCGCGGAACCGGTCCCGATCGCGGGATCGATCCGATGAGCGTGACGGCGCCGACGCCTGGGGCGGCGGAACCGGAGGAGATACCCGAGCCGCCGGAGTTCCCGTATCGGCCACTGCCCGCGAACCTGGCCCGGCGGGTACGCCGGCGGGCGTACCTGCACCGACTGCGGCACGTGCTCGGCTCGGGCCTGCTGGCGGGCACGGTGATCGGCGGGGTGTGGCTGGCCACGCCCGCAACCGGTGGCGGGGGCGGACTGCCACCGGCGCCCCCGGACCCGACACCGCTGTGGCCGATCGAGAACATCGAGCCGCCTCGGCCGCGCACCGACGTCGGGCTCGGCGGTTCGGTGTGGATCGGCTACGCGGGTCCCGAGCACTCCTCGTCGTGGTGTCTGGGCAGCGCGGCCGAGCCGAGCGAGTCGACCGAGCCGAGCGCACCGACCTGCCACTTCCTGCCGGCCCCCGGCCGGCTGGACACCGTGACCCTGGACCCGGGCGTGTACGCGCCGACCGGGCAGCGCCTGGTGGTCGCGATCCTGGTCGGCCAGAGCATGCCGGCCCCGGCGGTGCGCGGCGAACTGCGCGAGGCGACGGGCGCCCGACAGATGCGCCTGAACCGCCCGCCCGGCCTGCCCGGCGTCGCCTACCTGTGGGCCTTCAGCACCGAGACCCCGGTGTCGATCACCGTCTTCGACGAGGCGGGCAATTTGGTGACGGCGTGCTCGCCGTGCACGGGGACGACACGTTAGGTCCGGTCGGTGCCCGGCGGCGCGACCCCACCCGGATCGACCGGACGGGCCCGGGCGAGGCGCCCGCCCCGCTTCCGGCCGGCTCGCGTCGGGCGCCGGACCAGCCGCGCTCGGCCCGGCCGGCGTCCGCGGACACCGGCCGGGCCGGTCCGGCGCCGGCCGCGAGGACCTCAGGCCAGCGCCCGTTCCAGGTCCGCCAGCAGGTCGTCGGCGGACTCGATGCCCACGGACAGTCGGACCAGGTCGCCGGGCACCTCCAGCGGCGAGCCGGCCGCCGACGCGTGGGTCATCCGGCCCGGGTGCTCGATCAGCGACTCGACGCCGCCGAGCGACTCGCCCAGGATGAACAACTCGGTCCGGTTGCACACCTGTACGGCGGCCTCCTCGCCACCGTTCACCCGGAACGACACCATGCCGCCGAACGCCTTCATCTGCTTGACCGCGACGTCGTGCCCCGCGTGCCCGGGCAGCCCGGGATACAGCACCTCGCTCACCCGCGGGTGCCGGGACAGCAGTTCCACGACCCGCTCGGCGTTCGCGCAGTGCCGGTCCATCCGGACCCCGAGGGTCTTCAGACCGCGCAGCGTCAGCCACGCGTCGAACGGCGCGGGCACCGCGCCCATCGCGTTCTGGTGGAACACCAACTCGGCGGCCAGCGCGGCGTCGTCGACCACGAGCGCGCCGCCGATGACGTCGGAGTGCCCGCCCATGTACTTCGTCGTCGAGTGCACGACGATGTCGGCGCCCAGGGTGAGCGGCTGCTGGAGGTAGGGCGAGGCGAAGGTGTTGTCCACCACCAGGAGCGCCCCCGCGTCGTGCGCGACGCTCGCCAGTGCGGCGATGTCCGCGACGCCGAGCAGCGGGTTGCTCGGCGTCTCGCACCACACGAGCCGGGTCACGCCCGGCCGGATCGCGGCACGCACCGCGTCGAGGTCGCCGGCGTGCGCGGGGGTGTACTCGATGCCCCACCGGGAGGCGACCTTCGCGAACAGTCGGAAGGTGCCGCCGTAGGCGTCGTCCGGGATCACCGCGTGGTCGCCGGGTGCGCACAGGGACCGCAGCAGGCAGTCCTCGGCGGCCAGGCCGGACGCGAAGGTCAGTGCCCTGGTGCCGTCCTCCAGGGCCGCGATGCACTCCTCCAGCGCGGTACGGGTCGGGTTGCCGGAGCGGCTGTACTCGTAGCCGCCGCGCAGCCCGCCGACGCCGTCCTGCTTGTACGTGGACACCTGGTAGATCGGCGGAACCACGGCCCCGGTCAGCGGGTCGGGTTCCTGCCCGGCATGGATCGCCAGAGTCTCAAAGCCGTGCGATTGGGTCATGACCGAAACGTTAGTCGCCCGAGCGGGCGGGCGCGCACGCGTCGCCGGGCGGGACGCGCGACGGGGCCGGCCGACCCGCGGCCCGCCGGCCCCGAGCGGGCGGACGGGCCGGACACCACCTCGGACGCGGCTACTTCCGCACCAGCCGGTCCAGCATCAGGCGCGCCGCCTGGGTGGTGCGGTCGCGTACCTCGGACGGGCGAACGGCGTTGGGGGCGCTGAAGTAGGAGGACATCACGACGGTGTCCTTGCGCACCGTCACCACGACGTACGGGTACGGGTCGCCGCCGTCCTTGGGGTACATCAGGCCCTCTTCGGCGAACGCCTCGTCCGCCTCGGCGAAGGCGGGCTGCGCGGCGCCGGGGGTGTCCTTGGCCCGGGTGCCGTCCGGGTAGGTGCGGGTCGGGCAGCGGTCCTTGACCTGGAGCGCGTTCTTCACCTGCTCGTGCGCGCCGCGCACGTCCTTGTGCACGAGCACGGCGGTGCTGCCGCTGGGGAGCGCCGTGGCCTGCGCGGCGGCCGGCAGTTGCACCTGGCGCACCCACTGGCCGACGATGCTCGCCGGCAGCGGCACGGTCTGCTGCGTGCAGTCGGCGGCGTAGTCCGTGAAGGTCTCGCCCGCGAACTCGTACGTGCTCTGCCTGACGAAGCCGGTCCCCCAGTCCTCCGGGGTGAGGGCGAGCGACGCGGCCAGGGCCTGGGCCTGCTCCGGGGTCCGGCTCGGCGGCGCCGAACCGGCGGTCGGGCGGCCGGCCGTGGCGGTCGGGCCGGGGCCCTTGGCCACGGGGGCGGCGCCGGTGGGCGCCGCGTTCGGGTCGATCGCGAACGGATCGTCACCACCGTCGGCACAGCCCGCGAGCAGCAGGATGCCGAGCACCGGACCGATCGCGCGAACCGCCGTTCTGCCTCTGCCGTACATGCCGATGACCCCCCGTGAGCGTGAGGCCCCATGGTAATCAGCGTGGTTGCGCCGGGATCGATCCGGTTGCGCCGGGTCAGCGCAGTTGCGTCCGAGTGCGCACGACCATCTTGGCGAGCGCGTCGATGGCCTGGTCCTTGGCCGACTCGAAGGTCTTGTCGCCCCGGTCCACGACCGCGGCGGTGAGCACCATCTGGCCTTGCCGAGCCGTCACCCACACGTACTGGAACGGCGGCCCGCCGCCCCTGCCGAACCACTGGGCGCGCGCCACGTGCACCTCGTCGATGCCCGGCACGGTCAGGTCGAAGACCTGGATGTTGTTCAACTTCTCGTTTCCGGCGAGCACCTGGTTCGGGCAGCGCCGGCCGTCGGCGATGCCGATCCGCATGTCGGTCTGCGCCGCGGCGGTGCTGGAGTACACGGTCGCGGAGGACGTCGCGAGCGTCTTGCTGAGGTTGTCCGCGCTGGGTTGGCCGTCCGGGATGTACACGTAGCGCGCCAGGGTCGCGAGCGCGCCCGGCACAGTGCCCTGGACCACCTGCTTGCAGTCGGTGCCGGTGATCACCCGATCGAGGGCGCCGTACTCGTAGTTGCGCTCCTGGGGGACGTAGGTCGGGCCCCAGTCCTTGGGCACCAGCGCGACCGCCGAGACCAGCGTCTTTGCCTGCGCGGTGGTGAGCGGGACATCGGCGCGCGTGGTCGTGGTGGGTGGCGGCGCGGCGCTGGTCGCCGGCGGCTCGGGGGTGACCTGGTCCGGCGACGGCGGCGGAGGCGGCTCGGTGGACTGATCCCGGCTCGCGCTCGCGCTGGGCGACTCGGTCGTCCCCAGACCGAACGGGCCGCCCTTGGACGAGCCGCCCTGACACCCGACCACGAGCGTGCCGCTCACGATCAGGGCCGCCCCGGCCGCCACCACTCGCATCATGGAATGCCCCCGATTCCGCACACGTCGCCTCGACCACCATTGAAGCCGGTGCCGCACGCTCACGGGTGCGAACGCGCGTACTGCGGGGCTTGTTTCGGCCCCGGCCGCGCCCTCCGCCCGAGCCCGTTTCCGGCCCTGGCCGGTGTCTACGCGGGTTCCGTGTGAGTTTCATGGGAAGTCCGAACGGCGGGCGACACCTCGGGGTGCCGGCGGACCGCTTTGCGCGATCCGCGCTGTTTGCCATGGCGGTATCGGCAGGCGGTGATCCGAATGCGGCGGTCCGCGATCTTGTGGACGAGGCGGCGCGCGTCGGTCGAGCCCGTCCCCCCGCCGCCTCGATCCGCTTTCCGGAATGACATGATTTGGTCATCTTCGGGAGGTGGGATCTTGTTCGGCGGCTCCAGCGGCTCCAGCCGCTTCGGCGGCTCCGGTGACCCGAGCGCGCCCGGCCGGCGGGCCGAGCCCGTGCAGCGACTGTTGTTCGGCGGCGTATACGGGACGGTGCTGGCCAGTGCGATGGCCGCTGCCCTCGCGCAGGACGGCGAGGCGCCCAATCCCGGCTACGACGCGGTGTGGGTGCTGCTGGCGGCGCTGGCGTCGGCCGCGGCGCACGGCTACGCGCATGCCATCGCGCACCGCACCGCCCACCCGACCACGGTCGCCGCAAGCACCGCACGGTCCGTGCTGACCGAGTGGCCGCTGGTGGCCGCGGTGCTGCCGACGGTGGCGGCCCTGCTCGGCGCGCACGCGAGATGGTGGGGCGAGGAGTCCGCGATCGAGGTGGTGCTGCTCCTGAACACGGCCACCCTGTTCGGCTGGGGCCTGTCGGCGGCCCGAGTGGCCGGCCGAGGCTGGGCCGCGGCCTGCCGGGTCGGCGGCGCGGACATGCTGCTCGGCCTGTTCATCGTGGGCGCCAACACCCTGAGCAAGTAGCCCCGCAGCCCCCACGAGCGAAACCCGACCGAGTGAACCACTCGACTTCCCCCGACGAACGGAACCCGGTTCATGGCATCGGAGTCGGCCCCGGATGTGGGTCGTGATGGTTCCGAGTCTTGTCGTGGGGCGGGTGCTGTGCCATATATGTCTAGACCAATTGCTCTCGGTGGAGAGAGGCATTGTGGCGCGACGGATGGCTTGGATCGGCTTGTCGGGGTTGGCCGTTGCGCTTGTGCTGGCGGGGTGTTCCGAGGACGCGCGGGACACCACGGCACCGGCGGTGCCCGGTGAGGTCAGTGCGCTCGCGTCGAGTTCGGTGTCGGTGCACGTGATGTGGCGTGCCGACCCGGACGTCGCGGTGTTCGAGGTGTATCGCGGGGACGCGAAGGTGCTGGACGTGACCGGCGGGCGGCACATGGTCGACGTCGGCGGCCTGGTCCCGGGGACCGCGTACTCGTTCTCGGTGCGGGCGCGGGACCGGGCCGGGAACGTGTCGCCGGCGAGCGCACCGGTGCCGGCCACGACGTTGTCCGTGGCCCAGGGTGAGCGGGTGCCCCCGACCGCGCCGCGCAACGTGCGCGGGCAGGCCCGGGGGGCCGGCGGCGCGACGCTGGCCTGGGAGGCCGCCACGGACGACGTGGGGGTGAGCGCCTACGACATCTGGCAGGGCGGCGTGCGGGTGCACAGCGTCGCCGGCGGGCTGACCACGGCGGTGGTCGGCAGCCTGCGACCGGGCACCGAGTACAGCTTCACCGTCACCGCCCGCGACGCCGCGGACAACAAGTCGCCGGAGAGCAACGCCGTGACCGTGGTCACCGAGCAGGGCACCGGGGACGGCCGCGACACCGCGCCGACCGACCTGCGGGCGGTGCCACGGATCGCGGTGGACGGCACCTACGTCGACCTGACCTGGACGCCGCCGGACGTCGACGGGACCGTCGCGAGCTACGAGGTGTACCTGGACGGGAAGTTCCTGACCACGGTGATGTGGGGCGTGGCGCCACCGCCCGGGACGGCGCAGTACAGCCTTCCGCTGGGCGATCGGCCGGTGGCCGGGCATGTGCTGAAGATTCGCGGCCAGTTGCCGGACGGCAAATGGGGCGCCTTCTCCGCCGACCTGACCCTGACGGACGCACCCGCGGGTCCGGATCCGGCGACGCCGGCGCCGACCGGACCGGGCGGCCCCTGACGAGGGGGCCCGGGAGCCGGCCCGGCCGCGGGGAGGGCGTCAGCGCGAGCGGGCCGCGCGGGTCGCCCGCGTCGCGCGCGTGGACCTGGTGGAGCCCGTCGGGTTCTCCGGGACGGTCGGCATCGCCGAGCGCGGGGCGCGCGCCGCTCGACCGCTCGGCTTGGCGACCGGGCCGATCTCGCGGGTCAGCCACAGGCAGATGACGTTGACGACGTAGTTGAGCTCGGCCTTGTCCAGCGGCCGGCCCTTGGGGATGGCGTGCAACTCTTCGAGGCAGCCTCGGCAGCACGTGCCGGTGGCGTGCTGGGCGACGAACACCGGATGGCCGCGATACGGGGTCTGCCGGCCTTCCTTGCTGGGCTTCGCCGGGCCCAGGCGACGCGCGACCAGGTCGTAGGCGTACCAGCGCACGCCGGATTCGCCCAGCGTCAGGGCGACCGTGCGCTCCCGCCCGGGCAGGTGGAACTTCGCGCGGGACGGGAGCTTGCCGATCGCGTCCAGGCGGGCGTCGAGCGGCTCGGGCCTGGCGCCCTTGGAGGTCTTGGTTGTCATATCGCCTCCCACGGTAACCCGTCCGGCTCAGCCCAGGTACTTGTGGAAGATCGTGCTGGACCGAAGCACGCCCGACGGGTCCGCGGCATAGGACGGGATGGCGCCCGACTCGATCCAGCCGGCGCTCTTGTACAGATGCTCCGCGCCGCCGCCGGTCGGGGTGTCCAGGGTGAGCAGGCTGCGGCCCGCCGCTGCCGCGAACTGCTCCGCCGTGGACAGGAGTTCGCGGGCGAGTCCGTGTCCTCGGGCGCGCCGGTGGACCATCAGCCCGGACACCGAGGCACGATGCCGGCTGTCCGGCATGCCGGCGAATCGGAGCCGGATCGTCCCGGTGACGCCCTCGTGGTCCGAGGTCGCCCACATCACGGTGCGATTGCTCCGTACCTCGGTCCCCTGGGCCGCCCACCACTCGGCTGCCGCGTCGATCGGCAGCGGCGCGAGAAAGCCGACCCCGGCCCCGTCCTCGACCGCGTCCACGAGCAGCGCGGCCAGACCGGGGGTATACGTGACGAGGTCGATGGCGGAAAGCCGGACGGGCGTTGTCATACAACCATTCTCGCGCGCATCCCCCGATGCCCGAACCGGGTCGGCGGACACGGTCGTGCCTTTCGCGGTCGGCGAGAACCCCGGCGATCACGGCACGCACGGCAACCCCACGGCGATCTCGGTCGGGCCTCCGGGCAAGCAGTTGATCCGGGACGTCCCGTCACGGAGGGCGATCCGCCGACGCGGCCACGCCAGGTCCCCGCCCGCCGGGTGAATCCGAGCAGTTTTCTGTACAGTTCGAATATGGCCATCATGCACTCACCGCAGGAAATATCGGTCACCGATGCGGCTCGCCGAGGAGTGGCCGGACTGGTCGCGGACGCGGAGCAGGGGTCCGAGTTGGTCGTGACCAGGCATCATCGGCCGGTGGCAGCCGTGGTGAGCATCGACCGGCTGACCGAGTTGGAGGCGGCCGAGGCGGATCTTCGCGATCTGGCACTCGTATTGGCTCGCGCCGCAACCGACAGCGGCAAGCGAACCGGCCTCGACGAGGTCCTCGCCGCGTACGGGCACACTCGCGAATCCCTGGCCGCTCTTGCCGACGAGGACGAGTGATCGATGTCCGACATCGTCTTCACCGATGCGGCCATCGACGATCTGCGCCGTATCGGTCCGGAAGCCGCGCCCAAGGTGCTGCGCAAGGTGCTCCTGCTGCTCACCGACCCGAAGGCCGGGTATTCGCTCGGCGGCGAACTCACCGGCTATCGCAAGCTCGTGGTCGGCCGCAACACCTGGCGCATCGTGTACCGAATCACCGAAAGCGGAGCGCTGGAGATCTGCGAGATCTGGGCCATCGGGGCGCGCGCCGACGCCGAGGTCTACACGGAGGCCGCCGCGCGGGTCGCGGCGGCCGGGCCGGAGCGGCCGGAGATGGTGCGCCTGGGCGAGGTCGTGGAACGTCTCGGGCGCCTGGTCGGCGCGGTGTCGATCGACGAGTCGGCGCCGGCCCGTGACCCGGTGCCCGACTGGCTTGCCCAGCGGCTGGTGCACAACGCGGGGATGGCTCGTGAGGCCGTCGCGGCTCTCGACCTTCAGGAAGCGGTCGACCTCTGGACCGAGTTCCGTTCGCGGCCGCCTGCGGGCTGACTCCGCACCGTCGAAACGCCGAGCGGCGCGGCCCCGTGCAGGGGGCCGCGCCGCTCGGTGGTGGGCTCGGGGGTCAGGTCAGGGCCGGTTCGCGGGGGGTCGGGGTGGGGGCGGGCGCTGCGTCCGGCTGGGCGGGCATGTGCTCCCGGGCCCGCTTCGGCAGCAGGAAGCCCAGGGCGAAGGCCACCGCCGTCAACCCGAAGGCCAGCAGCGTCGTGCGCTTGACCGCGTCGACCGAGGAGCGGGTGTGCGTGTCGGCGCCCGCCCGGGCGACCGCCGCGGCGGAGGCCGGGGTGACCGGGATGCTCGCGCAGCTCGCCGGGAGCCGGTCCGGGTCGGTCGCGTTCTCCCGGGCGTCCACGCAGGCCCGCAGCCCGGCCACGATCGCGTCCTGCGTACTCACCGGAACACCCGCCGCGGTCAGCTCCGTGCGCAGCTTCGGTGCCGCGTTCGCGTCGAAGTTGTGCGTGGCCTGGGCGCCGATCACGCCGAAGAACACCGTCCCCAGGATCGCGATGCCCAGCGACGCGCCGAGCTGCTGGAGGGATTCGAGCGCCCCGGACGCCGAGCCGACCTCGTGGTCCTCGACCTCGCCCATGATGATGTCGAAGACCGGTACGAAGATCATCCCCATGCCGAGGCCGAACAGTGCCAGCGGCGCGAGCAGGTCACCGGTGCCGATGCCCACCCCGGCGTCCGCGAAGACCAGGTACATCCAGGCGATGCCCGCCGCCATCACGGTCAGCCCGATGTGCAGGATGCGCCGGCCCAGCTTGCCCATCACCGCGCCGCTGAGGCCGGACCCGACGAACGCGCCGAGCGCCCACGCCCCCATCGTCAGGCTCGCCCGGGTCGGGCTGTAGCCCAGGCCGAGCTGGAGGAACAGGCCGACCGCCATCGAGATCCCGACGATCGCGCCGAAGAACACCATCACGAACCCGACGCCCGAGGCGTACGACCGGCGCCGGAACACGCCGAGCCTGATCAGCGGCACCCGTCCCGCCGCCTCGCGCCGCAGCTGGTACACCGCGAACCCGGCCAGCACCGGCAGCGACGCCGCGCACTCGACCAACGACCAGGTGGGCCAACCCAGTTCGCGTCCCTGGACGAGCGGGTGCACGAGCATGAAGGTACCGACCCCGGCGAGCACCATGCCCAGCACGTCGAGCCGGCCGCCGGCCTCGCTCGGCGGCGCCTGCGGCAACATCCGGCCGCCGATCAGCAGCGCGAACGCGCCCAGCGGAACGTTGATCAGGAAGATCATCCGCCACCCGGTGCCGAAAACGTCACCGTCCACGAGCACACCCGCGACGATCGGCCCCAGCACCGTGGACAACCCGATCGCCGGGCCGAACACCGCGAACGCCTTGCCGATCTCGGCCGGCGGGAACAGGTCCCGGATCAGGCCGAACGTCTGCGGGATCATCAGCGCGCCCAACAACCCCTGGAGCACCCGCGCCACGATCAGCGTCTCCGGCGACCAGGCGACCGCACACGCCACCGAGAGCACCACGAAGCCGACCACGCCGACCATCAGCATGAACTTGCGGCCGTACATGTCGCCCAGCCGCGCGCCGGTGAGCAGGCCCACCGCGAGGGCGAGCGTGTAGCCGGCCGCGATCCACTGGAGACTGGCGTAACCGCCGCCCAGATCCCGACGGATCGCGGGCGCCGCGACGCCCACCACGCTGGAGTCGAGCAGGTTCATCAAGGTGGCGGCCAGCACCGCCAGAAGTCCGAGCCAGCGCTGCTTGGGGCCTACGGAGGACTGGGAGATCGGGGTTGCGAGGGTCTTCTCGCCGCTGTTTTCCACGTCTCCCAAGCTAGGGGTCAATCAGGCAGCATCCGTTCCTGTTTCAGTCGGGAGCCGGCAGACTTCGGCGCATGTTGGAAACCTCCGCGCGACTGTTGCGCATGCTCTCACTCATGCAGACGCGGCCCGACTGGACCGGCCCCGAACTCGCCGAACGACTCGGCGTGAGCGGGCGCACGGTCCGTTACGACATCGAGCGGTTGCGCAGCCTGGGCTATCCGGTGCACGCGCGGCGCGGCGTGGTCGGCGGCTATCGGCTCGGCGCCGGCAAGGCGCTGCCGCCGCTGCTGCTGGACGACGAGGAGGCGGTCAGCATCGTGGTCGGCCTGCGGATCGCCGCCGGCAGCGTGGTGGACGGCATGGACGAGGCGATGCTGCGCGCGCTCACCAAGCTCGACCAGGTGCTTCCGTCCCGACTGCACCGCCGGGTCAAGGCGTTGCAGAAGTACACCGTCCCGGTCCGCCAGACCGGTCCGGCCGTGGACATGGACGTGATGACCGTACTGGCCGGCGCCTGCCGCGACCACGAGCAACTGCGCTTTCGGTACAGCTCGCACGAGGGCAAGGAGACCTCGCGGGTGGTCGAGCCCTATCGGCTGGTGCACCGGATGGGCCGCTGGTACCTGGTCGCGTGGGACATCAAGCGGGAGGACTGGCGCACCTTCCGGATGGACCGGATCACCCCGCGCCCGCCGCACGGCCCCCGCTTCACGCCGCGCGAACTGCCCGCCGACGGGGACGTGGCGGCCTTCGTGAACCAGGGCGTGGAGAGCGCGCGTGGACAGGTCCGGGCCCGGGTGCTGGTGCGGGCGCCGATCGCCTCGGTGGCCGACCGGGTCCCGCCGGCCTTCGGCTCGTTCGCGGTGGTCGACGACGACACCTGCGTGTTCGAGACCGGTGCGTCCAGCATCGAGAACCTGGCCGTCTACATCAGCCTGCTGGACGCCGACTTCGAGGTCGAGGACCCGCCCGAACTGGTCGCCTACATCCGACGGTTGGCCCACCGCTACACCGGCGCGACGCCGAGCGCCGACGCGGTCGAGGCAGCCGACGCAGGGCCTCCCGGGCCCACCGCACCCACCGGGCCGGTCGGCCCCGCCGGGACCGCGGGCGCGGAAGCCGCGACGGCCGCCGCCCTCACGCCCTGACACACGACGGCGCCCCCGACCCCTTCGGCATGAGGGGATCGGGGGCGCCGGTCGAGCGGGAGCGTCAGACCGAGACCGGTTCGCGCTCCGCCGTCTTCTGGAGCGGGACGTGCGGCTTGGCCGGCTCGTCGGGGGCTTCCAGATCACGCGGGTTGTTGTACATCTCCAGGTCCAGCGTCTTCTCCCGAGCGGAGACCAGGATCGGCACCACGACCTGCCCGGCCACGTTCGATACTGGCCATGCAGCATCTATGTTGCTCTGAGTACATCGATCTGTTCGGGGAGCGATCATGGCGAAGCCCAGGCGCGTGGGCATATATGTACGGATCAGCAAGGACCGCAAGGGCCAGGAACTAGGCATCCAACGCCAAGAGAAGGCGTGCCGGGAACTGTGCGAGCGGCGCGGATGGCCTGTCGTGAAGGTGTACCCGGAGAACGACGTTTCCGCGTCGACCACCAGCAAGAGGCGTCGCCCGCAGTACACGCAGATGATGCGGGACGCCGCAGACGGCACGATCGACGCGATCGTCGTCTACTCGATCGACCGCCTCACTCGGCGCATCACCGAACTGACGACCTTCCTGGACCAGCAGAAGGAGCACGGTTTCCACTTCGCCACCACCGAAGGTGAGGACACGTCCAGCGCCAGCGGCCGGATGATCCTCACGATCAAGGGTGCAGTGGCACAGCAGGAAACCGAGCGCATGTCCGAACGGATCAACGATTCCTTGCTTCAACGCCGGGAGAAGGGCAAGCCACACGCCGGCGGACCGAGGGTGTTCGGCTTCGAGCCCGGCTCAGGGTTTCAGCGGTTGGTCCCTGAGGAGGTCGAGTTGATCCAGCAGGGATACGCCATGCTCATGAGTGGCAAGAAGACCCCGGGAGATGTATGCCGCGCGTGGAACGCAGCAGGCGCGCGAAGCTCTGGATCCGGCACGGAGTGGACCATCCAGAAGGTCAAGCGGGTCTATCGCTCGGAACGCGTGGGCGGGATCGTCACGTACAAGGGTGGGGACATCGGGGACAGCACCTACCCTCACCCGCTCACCCGTGAGGAGTGGGAGAACGTCCAGACGATCTTGGACGTCCGCAAGACGCCTATCTCCCACGATTCCGGGAGGCGGAAGCACCTTTACACCGGGTTTCTGCGGTGCGGCTACTGCCATTCGGTCATGCGCATCCAGTGGGTCACGGTGAAGGAGCGTTCATTCCGCAAGGTGTACTGCCATTCCGGACAGGTCAGCGGGACTACGGGCAAGTTGGGGTGCGGCAAGGTCAGCCGCCAATACGCCTGGGTGGCCGATCGCTTGGACGAACTCATGGAGGCCGCGCTACTGAAGCGCCGACCCAAGCACGTAGCGGAAGCCAAGGACGAGGATCTGACCGGAAAGATCTCCGTGCAGGAGCAGCGCATTCGCGTACTGCGCCAGCGCTGGAAGGACGGCGATATGGAGGACGATGACTACTTCGACTCGCTGTCCCATCTGCGGTCCGAGTTGCAGACCCTTCGTCAGCGCGAAGCGGCATCCGTCGTGGCGGAGTCTCGAAACGTCGTGGACGCCCTCACGGTGTGGCGCAACGACGAGCCCGACAACCTCGTTCGCCGCCGGACACTCATCGCCGGCGTCATCGACCACGCCGACCTCTTCTCACTCGGACGGGGACGGCGCAAGCCGCCCGAGTTGGACTCGATGAAGGTCACACCAGTCGGCGACAGCTGCTCGTTCGACCCGTCTCCCGGCGCATGATCGCTTATGTAGCTGTCGACTACCCCTGCTAGCCGCTCGTCGTAGTCAACCGGGGGCGTCCATCGTTCGAGCACTTCGGCGATCCACGCGGGAGTGTGAAGGTGCCGCTCGTCATTTACCAACGCGGCCCCGCAGCACGCTCGCCACGAACGAACGCCCTTTGCCTTGAAAGGTCTTCCGCGATACCGGCCGCTATCTCGGCCTCCCCGGGGGTGTGGCCGTGTCCGGCGAAGCGCCATGTTGCAAGCGTGAGTCGACCCAGGTCATCGGGGCCCGCGTCGCCATCAGAACGTCGGTGGTCGGCGCGGGCTGCCCGCAGTGCCCCGTAGGTGGTGGAGTAGGCGCGGGACTTGGTGAGGCAGTGGCCCCGGAACGCCAGCGTGTGAGTCCAGGCGCGCATGCGCAGGTGTGCCAGCTCCGGAAGTCCGCCCAGGTCCCAGCAGATCCCCAAGAGGGCCCGCACGTGGTCTGTGACGGGTAGTCGGTCGATGGTGGACCGGTGGGTTATCCGGGTGTCCGTGCCGCCGCCGGCGACCACGGACTTCGTGACGTACTTGGCGAGGTAGCCGGCGATCGCATCGTCGGTCAGCTCGCACCCGTTGTTGAAGGCCCGCAGCGGTCGCACGTCGAGTTGTCGGCCCCAGCGCAGGACGTAGGAGCCCAGCGCCTCAGACTCCGGGGCGGACACCCGTACCCCGGCGGCAGCTTCGGGAACAAGCGCGACCAGGACGTCATCCGAGGCCCAGGTCGGTGGACGCGAGTCGGGGCCGTCGGGGCCGTCCAGGCGCACGACCGCGTGCAGGTGGACCGCGCCGCGCGCTTGATACTCGGCCACCTTTGCAAGGGAGACCTTGAGGTGTTCGCGCAGGCGTGACCGGGGGATGCCGGCTACCGAGGCCAGGCGCCGCCGCAGGGCATGCGCAAAGCCGTCCCACAGTTCGCCGACGTGTGCATTCCACAGTACGTGGTGCGGGTAGTCGTAGCAGGCCCGGCACAGCGGCTGCCCAATGACACGATCATCGGGCGAATGTGTACGAGGGCAGCCGCGGTGCCTCCCGTGTTCGCAGCGGCTGCCGGCGCGCCTGGGTCGGCAGGGCCCGTCCGTGGTCCCACGGTGGACAGGCCCGAATGAAGGTGCCGTCAGGGTGACGAACAAGCGCGGGTGGTCGCGTACATCGGGCACGACGCCCTTGCCGCCGACCAAGCCCGAGCGGACGAGGTGGAAGGTGTCGCCCTGGTGCTCGTACGAGCAGGGTGCACAGCGCGAGGCCCGGCGGTTGCGACAGCGCACGGCCAGGCGTCCACCGGGTTCGTCTTCGGTGGAGTAGGCGTGGACCACCGCCCCGGAGGCGTCACGGGTGACAGTGGAGCCGCTCAGGTAGATCGGGTGTTCACACCCGCCCGTCGTGCGGATCTGTTCGACCCAGCGCGGGAATCCGGACAGGTTGGCTATCCGGATGAGGTCTTGTTCGGTGGGGGTGAGTCCGGCGAGCCGTGCCAAGCGGGAGTGCTCGGCACGGTCGCCGTATGCGTGGTGGTGGTGGGTGGGTGTGGTGGTGCTCGGCAAGGGTGGTGCCTCCAGGCAGCCGAAGGGGTCTGGCGGGTGCAAGGCGCCGTGCGGCGCGGAGGTGTGGTCACGGTGATCGGCCTTTCGGGTCGTGCGGGTGGGTCAGCGGATGGTGCCCTTGCCGCGACAGCAGCGGCACTTGCGGTGCCGTCCGGTGCGGGTGCGGGTGTTGCGGTCGCCGTGGCAGATCGGGCAGCGGACGGGGCGCATGGTCAAAAGGAGTGCTCCAGGTCTGTCAGAACAGTGCGAAGACGAGGGAGGCCACCAGGCTGGAGATCGCCGGGGCCAGCGCGGACTGTGCGAGGTAGAACCCGAATAGGCCGACGACGCAGACTTGCCATACGCGCAGTTCGCCGGCGCGGACGAGCATGAAGACGACCAGGCCGAAGACGAAGACCAGCGGGAACGTGGTCTGAGCGGAGTTCACCGCGCCCCCTCACCGCAGCCGGCCAAGGCCGCCGTCAGCGCGGGCAGGTCGGGAGTCATCCCGGCATGGGCTGCGGAAATACCTGCCGCGTCTTTGGGGGTCACCAGAACCGACCGAGCCCGCATCCAATCGCCGCCGACGCCCGTGAGGATGGCAACGCCGGGTTCATCAGGGGAGATGGCTTGTGCGGCATCGACCGCCTCGGGGTTGAGGTCACCGAGGGCCATTTCCGCCGTCCCGGGGTCGGAGACCCGATGGCAGACGCGCCCGGCGAGTTGCGCCCGCAGCGCCGTAGCCCCGGGCCCCAGATCCGAGCCGACACGTTGCCCGGCGACAACCAGGTGAATGCCCAGCGCCGCGCCGAGTTGCGCGAGCCGTACCAGCGCCGTGGCCGCCCGCGCCGCGTCGTCCTTTTCCGCACGCGAGGCAGCGAGGAACAGTTCCGCCACCTCATCCACCACGACGACGATCGGTACGGGCCGCTTGCCGTCCGGCATTTCCCAGACGGAGCGCACCCGGGCAAACCGGCAGGCGGTCATGCGGAGATGTGTCTCTTCCACCAGGGCATCGAGGAGCGCGCCGGCCTCCCGGCGGGACGTGGCCAGCGCCGACAGGCGCGGACCGAACAGGCCGAGTTCCATCCCGCCCTTGAGGTCGACGCCCACCAGGGCGACGGGTTGCGGTGCCAGCCGGGTCACCAGCGCGGCGAGAAGGGTGGACTTGCCCGTGCGCGTGGCCCCGATGATCAGCCAGTGCGGTAGGGCCCGGAAGTCGATCACCCACGGGATGCCGTCCTCACGCTGGCCGACCCGGGCACACATCAGCGGCTCAACCGGAGCCCGCTTGTCCAGCGCGGACGGGTTCCCCAGGGGATCGGTCGCCAAGGCCGTCAGGCGAACCCGCCCGCGCGAAGGCGAGACCACCCGCACGGCGTGGACGCGCCAGGCATGCGCGAGGGCATCCGCCGCAGCGACGAAGGCGTCCGGAGTCTGCCCCGGGTGCATGCGCACCGACACCGCCAAGCCACCCGGGCGCGGCCGGGGGACGCCGATCCGAGGCGGGACCGGTCGCAGCGGTTGCCCGCGCACGATCAGGCCCCCCAGCAGCACGCGGGAGGGACGACGGGTGATGGTCAGGCCCCGCTCGATCGCGACCGGGCGCCACGAGCGCAGCACCCGAACACCGGCCGGCAGGAACCCGACCGCGTACCACCAGCCGACGGGGAAGCGCCGCCGCAGCAGTGGGGCCGCGACGAGCAGCCCCACCACCGCGACGAACAGGACCCAGACCAGTAACTGACGCATCATCAGGCGTCACCCGCCTTGTCCTTGCCGCGCAGCGCGGACACCAGCGGGCCGCCGGCGTCGGCAGCCGCAGGGGTGATCGAGTCGGCCCGGAACGAGGTGCCGTGCCGGCCGTTCTGCTCCCAGGTGAAGGCGACCAGGCCGACGGCGGCCACGCGTACGCCTTCCGTGATGCCGACGGGTTCACCGGACACCGCGATTTCGATCACGGACGCCCGACGTGTGCCCTGTTGCCGCACGGAGACACCGACCGTCCACACGGTCACCCCGTCACGGTCGACCTTCATTTCGCCGGTTTCCCGGCTGACGAGCTTGGGTTCCGGCGCGACAACGCACAGCAGCGTCCCGAGCCGGGTGACGTCCACAGGTATGGACTGCATGAGGTGTGGCCTCCAGCCACTCACGGACGCCCGTCTGTTGTCGGACGTCACTTGTCATGACAAGTGTCAGCCAGAAAGCGCTGTGATGCAAGCGACTTGTCATGACAGGTGACATCAGCACGGGTGACGCCATACAGTCGGAACCAGACGAACCCGTACACGGTGAACAGCAGCCACCGACTAGGAGCCCCCATGGATTTGGTCCGACCCGACGCGTTGTACCGGCAGTTGGCCACCGCGATCCGAGGGGACATCCAGGCCGGCGAGTACCCGCCGGGGGCACTGCTGCCGTCCGAGAGCGCCCTGTCCGAGCGCTACGGGGTGTCCCGCCCCACCGTGCGCCAGGCACTCGCCGCACTGCGGACTGAAGGACTGGTGATCGTGCGGCGCGGGAAGGGGTCGTTCGTGCGCGACGCCGCAACAGGACCCACGGTGACCCTGGACCGGGCCATCGTCCGCAGCGCCGGCCACTACGCCGACCCTCACGGCGAGTGGTCGCAGGTCGAGGACCCCACCGCCTACCGCACCACCACCGACGCCACCACCGGGCCATTGCTCGGCATGGCCGAGGGCGAAGCCGCTTTCGGGTGCGACCGCCTCATCTCCCACGGGCCGACCGGCACACGGGCGATGGTGCGCACGGTGATCCCGTTCGCCACCGCCGACGCCGCCGGACTGGGCAACGACCCCGTCCGCCCGCAGGCCGAGCTCTACGCCGCCCTCGAAGCCGCCGGCCACCGCCTCACGTGGCACGAGAGCGTCACCGCGCGGATGCCCACCCCGGACGACACCACCGCTCTGCAACTACCGGAAGGCACACCCGTGCTGATCATCCGCCGCATCACCGGCGGGAATTCGGGACCACTCATGTTGGAGGAGACCCGGACCGGTGCCGAAGCCGCGCAGGCCGACTACGTGATCACCCCACAGGGCCGACCCGCCGGCCGCAAGCCCCGCGCAGCCGTCAAGAACTGACGAAGCATCAATCCCCGCCTCACCAGGACCGCCACCGAAGGACACACCGTGACCGACCCCATCGGTCCGGATGGGTGTCCGAGACTTTCTCTACTTACTCAAGCCCGGCGCCGCTACGCGCCGCCGGGGGCGGGCCCGCCCGGGGCGCCCGCCCCGGGCGTGCGGCGTGGCCGCCGGTCCCGGGTCGGCACCCCGACCGGGCCCGCCCCGGGCAAGGATCCGTGAGGGGTCCGGCACAGCGGCTGCCCCCGGACACCACCATCCGGCGAGAGCGCGATGTGGGCCGCCGCGGTGCCTCCCTCTCCCCCGGAAGGCACCGACGCGTCCAGGGCCACAACCCCGCTCGGTTGGGGGCCGGCGTCCGCAGTCTTGAGCCACCTCCCAGCACGGGGACCCCGCGTCGGGCAAGGCCGGGGGCCCTCAGTGGGGAATTCGGGTGGGGAGCGGTGCTCCCCACTGAGCCGGCCAGCGTACGGGCCCCCGACCATGCCCGACCCCCGCACAGGCAGGACACCGGCCCAACACTGCGACCACCACCCGCGCGCACCAGGCCGACACGCCGCCCCCGCCGGAGAACGACTACGCCGCACGCCCGGACACCCGCCGCAGCACACCGGACACCACCCGGGCCCCGGCCACCGACAGCCGGACATCCACCGTCGCCGAGCCGTCCGCCAACGACACCGCGACCGCCCGAGCATCCTCCGACGAGGCCAACCCGTGCGCGTCGAAAACGCAATTGAGCATGTCCGCCGCAGCAGCGGCAGCGCGCCATGCAGCCAGGTAGTCCACCCCCGGCAACCACAACGACGCCCCGGGGTCCCAGTCACCCAGGCCCCCGCCGCCGACCAGGTGACCCGCCTCCGCCGCACTCTCATCCAGACCCACCGCGACTCCTCCCTCAACCCCGGCCCACAACAAGGCCCCTGACGGACCGTCACACCAACACGCAGCGCAACGACCCCGGTACCATCGGCACCGGGGTTCCGTCAGGGGCCTCAACCGGACCACCCCTATCCCGCCAAGGTTCCGGGGTGGTCCGGGCTGAACTATGCGGTTGCTACCAGGAGTTTGAAGCGGCGCCCGGGACGGTCATTCCGGGCGCCGCACCCTGCCGGCGTGTTCGCAAGGGGACGTTGTCGACACGCCCTCCCCCACGGCAGAGACCCACGGAGGCAACCAGGGTGGGAGCCCCTCCGTGGCGTTCAAGCGGCACCCGGAGTGCTCGAAGCTCCGAGCGCCGCGCCCTGTCGCAGTTCCGAACGGCGTGGTCGTAGCACGCTTCCGCACGACAGGACTTCCGGAGGAGATCGAGTAACCCTCCGGGTCAATGACGGGGACCACCTCCCGTGTGGTGATCCCCGCCAGCTCAAGTTCGGGTGCTCCCAGCAGGACCTGGCGACCGGGTTCACAGCAGGAAGCGGCACCACACGGACTTGCCGTGGGAATGTCGATGCCACTCCAGCCGATCCGCGAGTGCCCCCACGGTCAGCAACCCGCGATGGCAGTCCAAGAGATCCCCCACGGCGAACGTCGATGCGTCGAGGACTTCTCGCCCCGGCATCTCGGGCAGCCGGGGGTCCTCGTCGATGACCTCGATCACCAACGCCTCGGGCCAGAACCAGAACCGCACCGTGACCCCCGGATCCGCGTCCCGCGACTCGGCGTGAACAACCGCGTTGGTCACCAACTCCGAGACACAGAAACATGCTTCGTCGACCAGCCACGTCAGATCCCAATCGCACAACACCCACCGCGTCCACGCCCGCGCCTCGGCCACCGCACCGGGATGGGACCCCCAGATCCGGTCCCGACCCCGCGCCGACCCCCCACCGGGCACGGGCCCCCGAAGCTGGGACAGCCAGAGCCACGACCCATCCGGGTTCGGGTGCAGCGCAGGCTGCTCCGTGAACGCCCTTGCCTGCTCGGCCGGACCCCGCTCGATCACGTCCCGCGTCGTTCCCTGTCCCGTCTGCGCTCTGCCCATGCAGGGATGTTGGCGACTCGGCGCGGACACCAAAACTGCGAGAAGGGACCACAGGAGGACGTCTTACGCGCTAGAAACGTCCCAAAGACGTCCGAGAGGTGCGCTATGGAGAACGAACGGCTACGGGCCACGATGGCATCACGTGGGATCACCGCGCAGACCCTTGCCACCCGGGCGGAGGTGGACGTCAAGACGGTAGAGCGATGGATCAGCACGGGGCGCGTGCCGTACGTGCGTGCTGCCGTCGCGGCTGCCGAAGCATTGGAGGAAGACCCAGTGTTTCTCTGGCCAAGCCTGCACCGAGGCCGCGCCGCACGAGCCGTATCCCCGGAGGTGGTCGCCGTATACGGCCAACGAGCCGAGGTGTCACCGGTGATGTGGCGATCGTTCTTCGAGCGGGCCACGACCAACATCGACATCCTGGTGTATGCCGCCAATCACCTGCACGAGTCCGTCCCGGGGTTCAACGATCTATTGATCGCGAAGGCCGTCAAGGGATGCGTGATTCGCATTGCCATCGGCGACCCTGATTCGGAGAACGTCGCCGCCAGGGGCAACGAGGAGAAGTACGGCCATGGCATCGAAAGCCGTTGCCGTTTGGCCCTCATGCACTACAAACCACTCGGCGACGTCAGCGGAGTCGAACTCCGGACTCACGGCACCACGCTCTACAACAGCGTGTACCGCGCCGACGACGAGTTGATGGTCAACACCCACATCTGGGGTGTCAACGCATTCGCCGCGCCTGTATGGCATCTCCGCCGCAGCCCTACGGGGGAGATGGTGACCGCCTATAGGCAGTCCTTCGATGCGGTCTGGGAGCAGAGCACGGCAGTAGCGTGAACGCATGGCGCGAACCGACTACTACGACGATCCCGAAGCCCCCACGCCCAACGCGCTCGTCGTCGCAGCATCCGTAGTGATCGCCGACGTGCACGGCCGAGTGCTTGTTCAGCGACGTTCCGACTCGGGCAACTGGGCGCTTCCAGGGGGAGGGATGAATCTCGGCGAATCTCTGACCGAATGCGCCGTCCGAGAGGTCCGAGAAGAGACCGGCCTCAGTGTCGAAGTGACCGGCCTTGTGGGCATCTTCACCGACCCTCGTCACGTCATCGCCTACTCCGACGGCGAGGTTCGCCAGCAGTTCAACGTCTGTTTCGTCGCCCGCGCCATCAGCGGCCAGTTGACGCCGTCCGACGAGTCCACGGCGCTTGGGTTCAAATCGCCCGCTGAATTGCAGGAGCTACCAATGCACCCCACACAGCGGCTACGTCTGCGCCACTACCTCTCAGGGAAGGATCAGCCTTACCTAGGTTGATTCATTGCCGGGTCCTGACCTCGTTGAGGAAGGCCCGCAACCGACAGCGCCCCCGACCCCTTCGGCATGAGGGGATCGGGGGCGCTGGTCGAGCGGGAGCGTCAGACCGAGACCGGTTCGCGCTCCGGCGACTTCTGGAGCGGGATGTGCGGCGCTGCCGGCTCGTCCGCCACGTCCAGGTCACGCGGGTTGTTGTACTTGTCCTTGTCGAGGATGCCCTCCCGAGCAGCCACGATGATAGGTGTTGCAATCTGCCCGGCCACGTTCGTGGCGGTCCTCATCATGTCCAGGATCGGGTCGATCGCCAGGAGCAGTGCGACGCCTGCCAGCGGGAGGTTCACCGTGCTGAGCGTGAGGGTCAGCATGATGATCGCGCCGGTGAGACCGGCGGTGGCCGCCGAACCGATCACCGAGACGAAGGCGATCAGCAGGTATTCCTTGATGCCCAGGTTCACGCCGTAGACCTCGGCCACGAAGATCGCGGCGATCGCCGGGTAGATCGCGGCGCAACCGTCCATCTTCGTGGTGGCGCCGAACGGCACCGCGAACGAGGCGTAGTCCTTCGGGACGCCGAGGCGCTCGGTGACCTTCTGGGTGACCGGCATCGTGCCGACCGAGGAGCGCGAGACGAAGGCAAGCTGGATGGCCGGCCACGCGCCCTTGAAGTAGTTCAGCGGGTTGACCTTGCCGACCAGCGCGAGCAGCAGCGGGTAGACCACGAACATCACCAGCGCGCAACCGATGTAGATGTCGGCGGTGAACGTGCCCAGCGGCTTGATCAGGTCCCAGCCGTAGGTGGCGACCGAGGTGCCGATCAGACCCAGCGTGCCCAGCGGGGACAGCTTGATCACCCACCACAGCGCCTTCTGGATGATCTCCAGGACCAGTTCGGCGCCCTTGACCAGCGGTTCGGCCTTGGCGCCGACCGACAGGATCGCGGAGCCGAGCACGACCGCCAGGAAGACGATCTGCAGGACCTTGACCTCGGAGAACGCGGTGACGATGTTGGTCGGGATGATGCCGGTGAGGAAGTCGAGCCAGTCACCGTTGGTCTTCGGCGCCTTGCCCGGGTCGGCCGGCAGCTTGAAACCGTCGCCCGGGTTGGTGACCAGGCCGATGGTGAGGCCGATCGCGACCGCGATCAGCGACGTGATCAGGAACCACATCAGCGTGCGTGCGGCCAGCCGGGCGGCGTTGTTGACGTTGCGCAGGTTGACGACGCTGACCAGGATCGCGGTGAACACCAGCGGCGGTACGGCCAGCTTGAGCAGCTGGACGAAGATCGTGCCGATCTGGTCGAGCGTCTCGGTCAGCCACGAGACGCTGTACTCCTTGGCGATGAAGCCGAGGACCACGCCGAGCACGAGGCCGGCGGCTATCTGGGCCCAGAAGGGGGTTTTCTTCAGGGACTTGAGTGAATCCACAGCAGACAAGGCAGGGCTCCTGAACGGGCACCGTGGGGACGGGGGTGGCGGTACGGAGCGGCCGCCGACCTGCGCATCAATAGGCACACGAGCGCCCGCAGGAAGGACTACGAGGAAGCGAAACTTCGCGCAGAACGGCCGCAGATGGCCGGCGTGCGGGCGGCCGGGGCGACGAACGTGAAGGCGTCAGCCCGGCAGGGGCACGGCGGCGGTCAGCCGCAACACAGCGCGGTGGCGCAACGGCCCAGGTCGACATGACGACGGGACACGAGCGGGAAACCCACCGCCGCGTGCGTCATCTGCGTGTCACCTGCACCAATCATGGGAGCGAGGATAGCCACACTAAACCGATAAACGCAAAGAATTACGGAACGGACACCGCCGGACACCCAAGGACACCGCCGGCCACACCTCGCTTAAGCGCTCAAGACGCTTCCCCGGCGCCCGACCGGCCGGGCGTTCCCGCGAGATCCGGGAGGTCTTGCGAAGCCCACGAGACGCACGCAGCCGACTCGGCCGACACGGCCGACGAGCCCCCGAAGCTCGAACGGCTCAGGAGGCTTCCTTGGCGATCCGGACCGGCGTCACGGCCTCGTCCTCGGCACGGTTGTCCTCGGCGATCCGCTGCTTCGCCCGCTGCATGCGCTCGTACAGCGCCTCGGACATCGCGTCCCGCTCCGCGTTCAGGAACCGGTAGCTGATCAACGCCGATCCGGCCGCCGCGATGGCGATCGCGATGAACACGTTCCCGCGGCCGTTCAGGTCGAAGAGCCCGAACACGACCATGACCACGGCGAACAAAGCGGCGAAGATGCCGAGCCGATAGAGCGAGTAACGCAGCGCGGGATTCGACATGGTCACCTTCGGTTCCCCTAGCCAGAGCGGTACGAGTGGCGGCGGACGCGAGTCGAGCCGTCCCCTCCAGTCAAGCATCCCGTATTCGGAACGCAGCGCCGGGCCCCGCCTCGCAGCCCGGCCGGCCCGATCCCGGTCGGGCCACCGGCCGCGCCACCGGCCGCGCCACCGGCCGGGTCACGGGCCGAGCCCGTTGATCCCGTCCAGGATCATGTTCTCCCAGTAGCTGCCCGGCTCGGCCCACGCGAGCGGATCCACCGAGGACAGCAGGTCGACCACGATCGACTCCCACACGTCGTGGATGCCGATGCCGAACCGCTCGCCCTGTCGGTGCATCCGTCCGATCACCCACATGGTGAAAGCGAGCGCGGACAGGTCGGTGTTGAGCGTGTCCATCTCCGGCTCGTCGGCACCGGTGTACCAGCGCCGGACCACACCGGTGCGGCCGTCCACGAGCAGGTCGCCGTCCTCGCTGACATAGCCGAGCACGACCAGGTGCTCCGCGTCCGCCGGCGGCTCCGGCTCGTCGTCCCAGTCCGCCCGGCGCTCGGCGATCAACTCGGCCAGGGTCGGCAGCGGCTTGTCGTCGCTGCGCATGTCCAGGTACGCCCACGCGTCGATCAGCCCGACGTCGAGCAGGAAGCGCCGGGTCGGCTCGTGCGTGATCGCGGCGGGCAATTGGCTTTCCTCGTAGCCGGAGAACTGGTTCTCGTAGACCAGATCGAGCATCGCGGGAGTGATCCGCACCGCCAGGCCCTCGCCCGGCACCGCCGCCCGGCGCAGTTGCCACAGCGCGAAGGACGTGTGCCAGAACGAGTTCCGGGGATCCAGTTCGGGTTCGGTCTCGCCGAGCAGATCGATCAGTTCCTCGCCGGTGCGCACCGGGCCGCGGCCGGTGCGGATCGCCTCGACCAGGCCGGCGTTGCGGACCAGGGTGGACACGTCCGTCGAGATCGGCGCGGGGTCGCCGAACGACTCCTCGCCGAAGACCCGACCGGTCGCGCCGTCCAGCAGCACCGCCCGGGCAGGGGTGCGCAGCGAGCCGTATGTGCCGAGCTCGATCAACCCGTCGCGGACGCCGCCCGGATCGAACCGGATCAGCGCGGCCTCGCGTGGCAGGCCCACCTCGGCCAGGAAGCGCCGGGTGGGCTCGTGCCCGATCCCGGGCAGGTCGTACCGGACCACCTCGCCGAACCACTCCTCGGCGTCCTGCGCGGTGATCGCGATCCGCAACGTGTCAGGCATACGGCAGCCCTCCCGCCTCGGCGCCGATCATGTTCGACCGGACCGGGTCGCAGCTTCATCGGCCGCGGCGTGGCGCGCCGGGCCGGACCGGGTCGGAGCTTCATCGGCCGCGGCGTGCGGACCGGGTCAGAGCTTCATCGGCTGCGGCGTGTCGCGCCGGGCCGGGTCCGGGCCCTCGTACTCGCGCAGCGTCTCGTAGCGGGTGTTGCGCTCGACCGGGCGGAAGCCCGCGTCCCGGATGAGGTCGAGCAGATCGTCGCGGGTCATCTTGTTCGGCGTGCCGAAGTCGTCCGCGTCGTGGGTGATCTTGTACTCGACGACCGAGCCGTCCAGGTCGTCCGCGCCGTGGTTGAGCGCGAGTTGCGCGGTGGCCAGGCCGTGCATGACCCAGAAACACTTCACGTGCGGGACGTTGTCGAACATCAGCCGGGAGACCGCGAACACCTTGAGCGCTTCGGCGCCGGTGGCCATGTTGGTCCGGGCCTGGAGCCGGTTGCGGACGATGCCGTCCTTGCTGTCGTGGAAGTCGTGCTGGTAGCGCAGCGGGATGAAGACCTGGAAACCGCCGGTCTCGTCCTGGAGTTCACGCAGTCGGATGACGTGGTCGACCCGGTGCCGGGGCTCCTCGATGTGGCCGTAGAGCATCGTGCACGGGGTCTTGAGGCCCTTGGAGTGCGCGAGCCGGTGGATCCGCGACCAGTCCTCCCAGTGCGTGTCGTGGTCGACGATGTGCTGCCGGACCTCCCAGTCGAAGATCTCCGCGCCGCCACCGGTGAGCGACTCCAGGCCCGCGTCCATCAGCTCGTCGAGGATGTCCGAGGCGGACAGGCCGGAGATCTTCTCGAACCAGTGGATCTCGGTCGCGGTGAACGCCTTGAGCGCGACGTTCGGCAGCACCTCCTTGAGCGCGCTGAGCGACCGGGGGTAGTAGCGCCACGGCAGGGTCGGGTGCAGGCCGTTGACGATGTGCAGTTCGGTGATCCCGTCCGGCTCCATCTCCTTGGCGAGCCGCACGGCCTCCTCGATCCGCATCGTGTACGCGTCCTTCTCGCCCGGCTTGCGCTGGAACGAGCAGTAGGCACAGGACGCGTTGCACACGTTCGTCATGTTGAGGTGGCGGTTGACGTTGAAGTGGACCTTGTCGCCGTTCTTCACCGTCCGCACGTGGTGCGCGAGTCCGCCGAGCCACGCCAGGTCGTCGCTCGCGTAGAGCGCGATGCCGTCTTCACGGCTCAGTCGCTCCCCGGCGAAAACCTTGTCCTCGATCTCCTTGCGCAGGCCCGCGTCCATGTCTCGGCACTCCCTCTAGGTCTTCACGATTGCCGCTGCACGGCTGCTACGAGGTTACGCCCGGGTCACCGGGCGCTCGCTCAGGCCATCACCTCGGCGTACAGCGCCGGGTCGACGTTGCCGCCGCTGACCACGGCGACGTGCTCGCGGCCGGCGGGCAGCGCGTCCTTGCGGAAGAGGTAGGCCGCGGTGGCCACCGCACCGGCGGGCTCGGCGACCAGGCGGGCGCGCCGGGCCAGAAAGCGCATCGCCTCGCGGATCTGTTCCTCGGTCACCGTGACGATGTCGTCCACGTACGCCTGGATGTGGGCGAACGGCAGCACCCCCACCGAGGTGGTGCGCAGGCCGTCGGCGATGGTGCGGTAGGTGTCGGCGGTGGACCAGGTGGTGCGCACGCCGGTACGGAAGGACTCGGCCGCGTCGGCGGCCAGTTCCGGCTCGACGCCGATCACCCTGGTGTGCGGGCTGCTCAGCTTGACCGCGGCGGCGATGCCGGAGATCAGGCCGCCTCCGCTGACCGGGACCAACACGGTGTCCACGGTGGGCAGGTCCTCGACGATCTCCAGGCCGGCGGTGCCCTGGCCGGCGATGATCCGCGCGTCGTCGTAGGGCGGCACGAGCGCGTAGCCGTGCTCGGCGGCCAGTTCGCCGGCCGCGGTGTCGCGCCGGTCCGGCGTGACGATGACCACCTCGGCGCCCAGCGCGCGGGTGGCCTCGATCTTGACCCGCGGGGTGGTGTCCGGCATCACGATCACCGCCTTGGCGCCGAACAGGCGGGCCGCGTAGGCCACCGCCTGCGCGTGGTTGCCACTGGAGTGTGCGGCGACCCCGCGCGAGCGCTCGGCGTCGGTCAGGGCCGCGATCGCGTTGTACGCGCCGCGGATCTTGAACGCGCCGATCGGCTGGAGACTCTCCGGCTTGAGCCACAGCGGGCGGTCGTCGTCACCGTGCAGGGACGGCAGCAGCGGGGTGCGTACCGCCGTGCCCGCGATCCGCTTCCGTGCGGCCTCCAGGTCTTGGAGCGTCACCAGGTTCGTCATGCCTGCCACCTTATGAGGGGCCGTCGGCGGACCGGCAACCCTTTCGGACCCGGCCGGTGCCTACTCGGTGGGCTCGGGCAGTTCGGCCGCGCGGTACTCCCACTTGGTGGAGAGCACCACGGTGGTGCGGGTGCGGGCCACGCCGCGGGTGCCGGACAGGCGCCGGACCACGTTCTCCAGGCCCTCCATGTCCGAGACCCGGACCTTGAGCATGAACGAGTCGTCGCCGGCGATGAACCAGCAGTCCTCGATCTCGTCGAGGTCGCGCAGCCGGCGGCTGACGTCGTCGTGATCGGCCGCGTCGGAGAGCTGGATCCCGATCAGCGCGGTCACCCCGAGGCCGAGCGAGACCGGGTCGACGGAGGCCCGGTAGCCGGTGATCACGCCGGCTTGTTCGAGCCGGTTGATGCGATCGGTGACGCTCGGGCCGGACAGGCCGACGAGTCGGCCCAGCTCGGCGTACGAGGCCCGCCCGTTGCCGCGCAGCGCCTGGATCAGCTTGCGGTCGACGGCATCCATGTCCGTTTCCTCCAGGTAATCGATGGTGTCCACCGGGGGGCCACCGGGGGTCTGTGACATGACGAAGGTGCAAACCCGCGTGGGGCCTGTAATTCATTGGACGATTTTGATTCTAACCCTTAGAATCAAAGGCATCGGGAGCTACAAGCCTCCGATGACGACTCGTGGGGAGACAACACCGTGTACACCCTGGAGATGGCCCGCGCACACATGCAGGAACTGCATGCCATTGCGGAACGCTCACGTGCCACCCAGCCGTCGAACACGCTCAAGCGTGTGAAGCGACTGGTCGGCCGCCGCAAGTCCGGGCGCTGATCGCCCGGCAGATCCGGCAAGACCGCCAAGGCTCCCGTCACCACGGGGGCCTTTTTGGTCTGTCCGAACGGGTGCGGCCGTCCGGGTGGGTGTGGGCGTCCGGGCGAGCGTGACCGTTGTCCGGGCGGTCCCGATCGTCCGGACGGGCGCGCCGACCGGCGGTCTTCGGCCGCGCCTCACCCGCCCGCCTCGCGTCGGGCGCCGCCCAGTTCGCCGTCCCAGCGTCGATACAGGGTGTGTGCGACGCCGAGCACGTCCAGCGCCTTGCCCGCGACGAAGTCGACCAGGCGCTGGACGTCCTGGGCGCCCGCGTAGAAGGCCGGGGACGCCGGCAGGATCACCGCGCCGGCGTCGTCGAGCCGGACCAGGTGGCGCAGCGTGGTGCCGGTCAGCGGGGTCTCGCGCGGCACCAGCACGAGCGGGCGGCGCTCCTTGAGCGTGACGTCCGCGGCGCGCTGGAGCAGATCCTTGGACAGCCCGATCGCGATGCCCGCGACCGACGCCGTGCTGGCCGGGACCACGACCATGCCCTTGGCCGGATACGAACCGCTCGCCGGCCCCGCGCCCAGGTCGCCGGCCGACCAGTAGCGGACCCGGTCCAGCGCGGCTTCGTCGAGCTTGGTCCACGCGGCGAGGTCGTCGCGCCAGTGCGCGTCCCGGAAGGCGATGCCGGTCTCGTCGAGCAGGGTCAACCGGGCGGCCCGGCTGACCACGAGGTCCACCTGCTCGCCCGCGTCCAGCAGCCCGCGCAGCACCGCCGCGGCGTACGGCGTGCCCGATGCCCCCGATACGCCGACTGTCCACGGGCGTCGTCCCGTACTGTCCCGCTCCTGGTCCATGCCTCCTATTGTGGCTTCGTAGCGGTACTGCCTACCGCAGGGGAGGGGTGTGCATGTCCCGCATATCCGTGTCGGGAGTCCGCGACGCGGCCCTGGTGACCGCAGTGCTGATCGGCGCGGTCTGGGCCGTCCAGCTGATCAATTACACGACCGACGACTCGCTGCTCGGCCACGGCGTGACACCTCGGCGGGCGGACGAACTGCCGGACATCCTCAGCGCGCCGTTCCTGCACTTCGGCACTGGACACATCGTCGCCAACACCTTCCCGCTGATGCTGCTCGGCTTCCTGGCCGCGCTGCGCGGGATCACCCGTTTCCTCGCCGTGTTGCTCACGATCACCGTGATCGGCGGTCTCGGCGTGTGGGTGACCGCGCCGGCCGGATCGAACACGGCGGGCGCGAGCATCCTGGTCTTCGGCCTGTTCGGCTACCTGATCGTGCGCGGGTTCGCCGACCGCCGGGTGCTGGACGTGCTGATCGGCTTCGCCGTATTGGGCCTGTACGGCAGCTCGTTCGCGATGGGGGTCATCCCGCTCGCGGAGGGAGTGTCCTGGCAGGGCCACCTGTTCGGGTTGATCGGCGGCGTGTCGGCGGCACTGGCCTTCCGTCGCCGACGCGATGTGTCACACCTCTCGCCCGCGGACCTTCCCATCGGGTAACCCGGTGGACATCGCTGCATACGATGCGGGTAGGTCTTCCTCGCATGCTTCTTCGTTCTTGTTCCTCGACCGGGAGTTTTCCTGTGCGTTCGCTCCGGATATCCGCCGCGGCTCTGACCGTACCGTTGGTTCTGCTCGCCGCCGGTTGCGGCGAGTCCTCTTCGGGAGATCCGTTCAAGCCCGCGGCCGCCGGTGGTGGCGACGCGCTCGACCCCAAGGGCCCTTCGAACGAGGCGCTGACCGTGGAGGCGCTGTCCAAGCAGGCCGAGACCGGCTTCAAGGAACTCTCGAACCTGCGCATCGAGGGCACCGGAAAGGTCTACGACCTCCCGCTCGGCGTGGACATCAAGATCGGCACCGGTGAGCAGGCCGAGGGCAAGATCACCCTCGACAACAAGGCCCTGGACCTGATCGCGGTCGACAAGACCACGTACGTCAAGATCGCGCCGGGCACCGTGCAGACCGTTCTGGACCTGGGCAAGCGGGCCGAGGCCGCGTCGGGCGAGCCGGAGTCGGCCGAGGACAAGGCGCTGGGCGAGCAGTTCACCAAGATGTTCGCCGAGGGCGCCAAGCTCGTCGAGGGCAAGTACATCAAGTTGGGCGGCGGGGAGACCGGCAAGCTCGGCCAGGACCTGCTCAAGGGCGGCACGCCGTCGCTGGACGGGCTGTTCGGCTCGGACTCCGACTCGGACGACTCCGCGGACCCGGACGACAAGCGGCCGATGACCAAGGGCCCGACCACGGAGATCAACGGGACCAAGGTGATCCCGCTGATCTCCAAGGACGAGGACGGCACGACCGTGACGATGTACGTCGCGGCCAACGGCAAGCCCTTCCCGATCCGGGTCACCGCCGACGACAAGAGCGACGGCACCAACGAGGTCACCCTCGACCTCAAGTACTCCAAGCTCACCGGCGGCGTCTCCCCCAAGGCCCCGGCGCCCGGCGACACGGTCGACCTCGAGGGCCTCCTGAAGTCCTTCGGCGGCGGCATGTTCGGCGAGGACAAGACGGCCTGATGTGAACGGGTCCGCCCGGTCCCGGCCCGGTCGTCGAGGCCGGGCCGGCGGGGGTGGAGGAACCGCGGCATGCGCAGCGGGAGTTCGGTCGCGTCCGCGCGAACCCGCCCGGGATGCCTACGGACGCAGCCCCCGCACGCCCAGGTCCAGCAGAGCGCACACGAACAGGGCGATGCCGATGAAGCCGTTCGTGGTGAAGAAGGCGCGGTTGAGTTTGGACAGGTCGTCCGGGGCCAGCAACGAGTGTTCGTAGACGAACGCCGCGGCGACGATCAGCAGGCCCAGCCACCAGAAGAAGCCCGCGCCGGTGAGCGCGCCGAACCAGACGAACAGCAGCGTGGTCACCACGTGGGTGATCTTCGAGGCGTTCAGCGCGGCGGCGATGCCCCACTTGGCCGGCACGCTCTTGACCCCGTGCGCGCGGTCGGCCGCGACGTCCTGGCAGCCGAAGATCAGGTCGAAGCCGCCGATCCAGGTGCCCACCGCCAGGCCCAGCACGACCGCCGGCCACGACCACGAGCCGGTGATCGCCAGCCAGGCGCCGATCGGCCCGATCGCCTGCGCGACCCCCAGGATCGCGTGCGGGATGTCGGTGAACCGCTTCCCGTACGGATAGACCACCATCGGGATCACCGCGACCGGCGCGAGCACCAGGCACAGCGGGTTGAGCAGCGCGGCGGCGACCAGGTAGAAGAACAGCGCGACCAGCGCGCCGATCCACGCGGTGCGCACCGACACCGCGCCGGTGACCAGTTCGCGCGTCGCGGTGCGCGGGTTGCGTGCGTCGATCTCGCGGTCGATGATCCGGTTGCAGGCCATCGCGAAGGTGCGCAGGCCCACCATCGCCACCGTGACCAGGAACAGCTCCCGGTAGTGCAGGCGTTCGTTGGTCTCGTACATCGCGGTGAAGGCCGCGATGTAGGCGAACGGCAACGCGAACACCGAGTGCTCGATCAGCACCAGGCGCAGGAACGCCTTGACCCGGCCCACCTCCGACGGTGCTCCGGGGGCGGGTAGCGCGGCGGACGTCACAGTCCGTATTCCTTCCATCGGCGGGTCACCTTGGCGGCGGTCTCGGGGTCCGACACGACCATCTCCGGCCAGCCGCCGTCGCGCGTGTAGCCCTCCTCGGGCAGCTTGCGGGTCGCGTCGATGCCCGCCTTGCCGCCCCAGAACTGCTGGTACGACGCGTGATCGAGGTGGTCCACGGGACCCTCGGTCAGCAGCAGGTCGCGCGCGTAGTCGGTGTTGCCGAACGCCCGCCACGCCACCTCGTGGTAATCGTGCACGTTGCAGTCGGCGTCCACCACCACGATCAGCTTGGTCAACGACATCATGTGCGCGCCCCAGATCGCGCTCATCACCTTCTGCGCGTGCTTGGGGTACTTCTTGTCGATCGAGACGATCGCGCAGTTGTGGAAGCCGCCCGCCTCGGGCAGGTCGTAGTCCACGATGTCCGGCACGATGATCTTGAGCAGCGGCAGGAAGAACCGCTCGGTCGCCTTGCCCAGCGGCCCGTCCTCGGTGGGCGGTCGGCCGACCACGATCGACTGGAGCAGCGGCTTCTCGCGCATCGTCACGCAGTCGATGGTCAGCGCCGGGAACGGCTCCTGCGGCGTGTAGAAGCCGGTGTGGTCGCCGAACGGGCCCTCGGGCAACATCTCGCCCGGGGTCAACCAGCCTTCGAGCACCACCTCGGCCTCGGCCGGGACCTGGAGCGGCACGCTCACGCAGTCGACCATCTCGATCCGCCGACCCCCGATGAAGCCGGCGAAGAGGTATTCGTCGATGTCCCCGGGCAGCGGCGCGGTGGACGCGTAGGTCACCGCCGGCGGACACCCGAACGCGATCGCCACCGGCAGCCGCTCACCCCGCTTGGCGGCCACCTGGTAGTGGTTGCGGCTGTCCTTGTGGATCTGCCAGTGCATCCCGATCGTGCGCTTGTCGTGCCGTTGGAGCCGGTACAGGCCCAGGTTGCGCACGCCCGTGTCGGGGTCCTTGGTGTGGGTCAGGCCCAGGTTGTAGAACGAGCCGCCGTCCTCGGGCCAGGTGAACAGCGCCGGGATGGTGTCCAGGTCGACGTCGTCGCCCTTGAGCACGACCTGCTGACAGGGCGCGTCCTTGATCTTCTTCGGCGGGACGTGCGCGACCGAACCGAGCTTGCCGAACGCCTCGCGGATCCCGGTGAAGCCCTGCGGCAGTTCCGGCTTGAGCAGGCCGCCGATCTTCTCCGACAACTCGTCGTAGCTGCTCAGCCCGAGCGCCATCAGCATGCGCTCGTCGGTGCCGTAGACGTTCATCGCCAGCGGCATCGAGCTGCCCTTGACGTTCTCGAACAGCAGCGCCGGGCCCTTGGCCTTGTTCACCCGATCGGTGATCTCGCCGACCTCCAGATGCGGATCGACCTCGGCGCGGACGCGCCGCAGTTCACCGCGCTTCTCCAGTGCCTTCAGGAAAGCGCGCAAGGTCCCGTATGCCATGCGTGCCAGTATCCGACACGGACTCGCCCGAGCCGCACGCGCACCCGGTCGGGCGGGCTACGTTGGACCCTCGTGCCGAGCAGGGAGGGGTACATGCTCACGGTCGCTTCGGAATTGCGTTCGGTGGTCGTTCATGCCGTGGGGGCGGTGTGTGTGCGGAATTGCGAGGTGGAACTGCCGGCGGGCTCCCCGGGTCCGGTGCGGGTGCGGGTGAGCGGATTCCCGTTGACCGCTTACGGCGACTGGCTGCGCGCCCGGGTCGTCACCGGCGGGACGGGTGTGCGGGTCACCGACGTCCGGCCCGTGGTCGACGTCGAGGTGGTCCAGGACGCCGACCTGCCGAGCGTGCTGCTCGACCTGGAGGCGGCCGAGTCCCGGGTGCGGGCCCTGCACGAGCGCAGCGCGCGCCTGGCCGCCGAACTGGAGGAGATCACCGGGTTGACGGCGATCATGCCCGGCGTGCGCCGCGGCGACCCGCCGCGCACCGCACCGGTGTCCGCGCTCCTGGATCTGGCCGCGTTCGCCGACGAGCGGGCCGAGGCGCTGTACGAGCGGATCGGCGCGTGCGACGACGAACTGCGCGAGGCGGTCCGGGACACCGAGTTGTACCGGGCCCGGCTCAACGCGGCGTCCGGCGCGGTTCGCACCGAGCGGGCCCAGGTGTCCGGCACCGTGGTGGTCACCCTGGAGCACACCGGCGACGCGGGCCCGATCGGGCTGGACGTGGAGTACCACGTGCCCGGCGCGCGCTGGGCACCGATGTACCAGCTGCGCCTGGACGAGGCGATGACCGGCGGCACGCTGGTCATGCGCGCCTGCGTCGCGCAGCGCACCGGCGAGGACTGGACCGGCGTGCGACTCGGCCTGTCCACCGCGGACCTGGCCCGCGGCACCGACCTGCCCGAGCTCAAGTCGTTGCGCCTGGGCCGCCGGCAGAGCGCGCCCGCGCACGCCGGCTGGCGGGAGCCACCGGCCGGGCTGGCCGAGTTGTTCGCGGGCTACGACGCGGGGGTGGCCAAGCGTCCGCTGTCACGGCCGGCGTACGCGGGGGCCGCGGCCGGCGCGGGCGGGCCCGACGAGCGGCGGGCGGCCTACTCGCCGGTGCCGCCCGCCGGCATGAACGACCCGATGGAGGCCGCTGAGCCGGCCTTCATGCAGGGGCCGGCCGCGCCGGTGACCGCCGCCGCCCCGCCGATGCAGGTCGCCGGCGGCTTCGGCGCACCGCCGCCCGCGCCGCGCCCGGCCGCGGCGATGATGCGCCGGGCCCGGAGCGCCCCGGCCGCCCCGGCCGGGCCCGGCGCCGCGATGGAATTCGCCGGCTACGGCGCGCCGGCCGACGAGGACGCGATCGCGCCCAGCGCGAAACCCGCGCCGCCGGAGCAGCCCGAGCCGGGCGCCGACCTGCTGGACTACGCGGCGCTGGAGCTGCGCGGCGCGGACGACGCCGAGGCCCGGGGCCGGTTGCGCCCGGCGTCGCACGGCCCGGGCGGCAATGCGCTGGAATACCGCCGGCGCGCCGACGAGGTGACCCGGCTCGCGCTGCCCGAGCACGCGCTCGCGCCGCGGGATGCGGCCGGGTCCTACGACTACCGCTTCGACACCGCGGCGCCGGCCGAGGTGGCCGCGGACGGCGTGTGGCACACCATCCCGGTGTGCGAGATCGAGGTCGGCCTCGACCCGGAGTTCGTCTGCGTACCGGCGCTGGACGACGCGGTGTTCGGCACGGTCGTGCTCGCCAACGCGTCGCCGCACGCCCTGCTCGCCGGTCCGGCGGACGTCTCGGTGGCCGGCGAGTTCCTGATGACCGTGCCGCTGCCGACGCTGGCGCCGGGCGCCCGCGAGCGGGTGGGCGTGGGCGTCGTGGAGAGCGTGCAGGTCTCGCGGAACGCGCACATGCGCGAGTCGACGGCGGGGTTGCGCGGCGGTACCGCGGTGCTCGACCACCGGATCGAGATCGAGGCGGTCAACCACCTCGCCCGGCCGATCCGCCTGGACATCCTGGAGCGCGTCCCGGTCACCGACGACAAGGACGTGAAGATCGAGGAGCACGCCGGCGCGCCGCGCTGGGTGGAGGACACCGAACTGCGCGACGGACGGCACGTCCCGGGCGCACGCGTGTGGCATGTCGAACTCGCCCCCGGCGAGCGCAGGAACCTGACCGGTGGCTACGAGATCCGGATCCCGGCAGCGAAGGCCGTGGTCGGCGGCAACAGGAGGATCTGACGGTGACTCAGCCGACGCTGGAACAGAGCACTCCGGCCGAACCCGAGCCGGAGCCGCTGCCGATCACGGCGGTGACGTGTCTGGAGGACCGGGCCCAGGTGACCCGGTCCGGCCGGATCGCATTGAGCCAGGGCGTACAGCGGGTGCTGGTCGGCCCGGTGACCCCGCTCGCGGTGGACCGGTCGTTGCGCGCCGAGGTGGTCGCCGACGACGGCACCGCAACCGCGATCGACGCGCGGGTGGTGCGGGTGTACACGCCCAGGCCCGCGACCGGGCCCGGGCCGGACGCGTCCGAGCTGCGCCGGCTCGTGCACGAGCTGGACGAGCGCGGCACCGCGCTGTCCCGGCGCGAGCGGCGTCTGCGCACCGGATTGGCCCTGGTCGATCAGGCCCGGGCCGAGTTGCGCCGCGACATCGCCGAGCAGACCGGCTTCGGCACGACCGAGCCCGAGCGCTGGGCCGCCGAGTCGGACCGACTCTCCGCCGAGGCCGAACAGCGCCACTCCGAGCTGCACACGCTCGCCGACGAGCAGGCCGCGCTTCGTACCCGGTTGCGCAGCGCACAGATCGCGCTCCAGGTGGCCGAGCAGGAGCCGACCGAGCTGACCGCCGCCGTCGAGGTGGTGATCGAGGCCGAGCGCACCGGTTCGGCCGAGCTGCGGGTGGTGCACCTGGTGCCGTGCGCGCTGTGGCGGCCCGCCTACCGGGCCGTGCTCGCCCCGGATCGCCGGTCGATCGAGCTCGAATGCGACGCGGTGGTGTGGCAGCGCACCGGCGAGGACTGGTCCGGCGTGGCGCTGTCGCTGTCCACCGCGCGCCCGACCCTGGCGGCGCGTCCGCCGAGCCTGGTCGAGGACCGGCTCACCCTGCGCGAGCGCACCCAGGTGGAGAAGAAGCAGGTCGAGGTGGATCTGCGCGAGGAGGACATCGCCACGGTCGGCCGGGTCGCGGGCGGCTCCGCCGAGTTGCCCGGCGTGGACGACGGCGGCGAGGTCCGGGTGCTGGCCGCGCCGACACCGGTCGAGGTGCCCTCCGACGGCCGGCCGCATCGGGTCCGGTTGACCACGTTCACCGCGAAGTGCGAGCCGGAGGCGGCCTGTTCGCCCGAGCTGTCGCAGTACGTGAGCCAGGTCGTGCGGTTCGCCAACGACGCCGGACACGCGTTGCTCGCAGGCCCGGTGGAACTGGTCCGCGGCAGCGGGTACGTCGGGCGCGGGCAGCTCGACTTCGCCGCGCCGGGCGAGGAGGTGCGGTTGCCGTTCGGCAGCGAGGACGACTTCCGGGTGGTGCGCGAGGTGACCGAGTCGCGCAGCACGGCCTCGCTCACCGGGCGCACGGTGGTCACCCGCACGGTGACCGTCTTCCTCTCGCACGTCGCCGCGCCGGGGGCCGAGCCGCCCGGGACGGTGGTGCTGCGCGAACGGGTGCCGGTGTCCGAGGTGTCGGCGGTCGAGGTCAAGGTCCGCCGCGACCTGTCGGAACCGGCGCCGGACGCGGTCGACGACCAGGGAATCGTGCGGTACGACCTGCGCCTGGCCGCGGGTGAACGGCGGCGGATCACGCTGGTGTACGAACTGCACGCATCGGGCAAGGTCACCGGACTGTGAGCGATCCGGTGTTCATGGAGGCGACCGTTTACGCTGGATGGGAGACGCGTCCGAGTACCGAGCGCCGAATAACCGTCTGGGAGACCGCCACATGATCAGGGCCCTGCTGTTCCTGCTGCCCCTGGCCGTCGGGATCTACGCGTTCATCGACTGCCTGACCACCGATGAGCAGAAGGTCCGCAGCCTGCCCAAGATCGCCTGGGTCTTCGTCATCCTGCTCTTCTTCCCCGTCTTCCTCGGTCCGATCGGCTGGTTCGTCGCCGGGCGTCCCAAGCGCGAGTACGCCTCCGGCGGGGCCGGCGGCTTCGGGTTCGGCGGGCGTTCCCAGGGCCGGCAGATGGCCCCGGACGACGACCCCGAGTTCCTCGCCTCGCTGAACAAGGACAACCGCAGGCCGAGCGAACCGAGCGCCGCCGAGGACCAGGCGGAGATGCTCAAGCGCTGGGAAGAGGACCTCAAGCACCGCGAGGACGACCTGCGCGGCCCCGACCGGGACAACCCGGACGGACGGGCGCAGGACAAGGACGCGAAGGACAAGGACTGAGCCGGGTTCTCCGGCCGGGCCTCGGCCGCGCAGCCGGCGGGTCGCGTCCGCGACCCGGCCGGCTGTCGTTGGTGCGGACCGGTGTGTTCGGCGGACCGGTTCCTTTGCTGGGTACCGGCCTTCGTCTGCTCGGCCTTCGTCTGGTCGGCATCCGATCGCTCGGCGTTCGCCGCTCAGGTCGCCGCGGCCACTTCCGCCGCGGCGTCGGCGAGCAGCCGGCCGGTCTTGTCCAGCGTCCGTCCGTCGGTGCGCGGGGCGAAGCCGCGCAGGCTCAGGATCAGCACCAGGTCGCCGTCGCGATCGTGCACGGGTGCGCTGATCGCGCCCACCCGATAGTCCCGGTCCGGTTCCAGCTCGTCGATCTGGCCGCCGTCGGAGCCGCCGATCTCGGCCGCGATCTCCTCCAGGAGCGTGCGCAACCGGGCCGCCGACGCGCCCGCGCCCAGTGTGTCCAACCCCTCCAGGTGCTCGTCCAACTCGCCGAGCGTCTCGCCCAGGCGGGTCTCCACGTCGGTGACCAGCTCGATCGCGAAGCCCCGGCGCCGCGCGTTGTCGATCGCGCGCGCCATCCGGCCGCGGGCGGCGGGATCGTGCGCCTCGTCGAGCCAGCGGCGCACCGTCTGCTCGTCCGCCCAGGGCACGTAGCCGATGCCCAGCGGCGGGGTGATCGGCGCCTGCGCGCCGACCCGTAGCCGGTGCAGCTCGGGCCCCGGCGCGCGGACCACCTCGGCGATCGCCACGTGATGCTCGCCGGGGGTCATCGCGAAGCAGGACAGCCCGGTGTCGTCGCGCAGCCGGGCCATGATCGGGCGCGCGACGTCGAGCACGCCGAGCCCGCGCGCGGCCGCTCGGCCGACCGCCACCAGCGCCGGGCCGAGCCGGTAGGTGCGCCGGGTGGGATGGCGGATCAACCAGCCCAGCGAGGTCAGGCTCGCCAACATCGGATGGCACGTGGCGGGCGTCACCGCGAGATGCCGGGCGATCTCGGACAGGGTCAGCCCCTCGGCCGGCCGTTCGGCGATCGCATCGATCAGGGAGACGAGTCGGTCGGTCTGCGGTGACGGTCGTGGGGCCATGGTCGGCCACCCTACTGGATCTTTTCGCATAGTGCGCATATTGACTCGCACAATGCGCAGCCGTACGGTCTGCCCACGTTACCGGGGAGGCTCATATGTACGACCTCAAGATCATCAACGCCACGATCGTGGACGGCACCGGCGCGGATCGTTTCGTCGGCGACATCGCGGTCCGGGACGGCCTGATCGTCGCGGTGCGCCGGCACGACGGCCCGGACCCGGAGTTGCCGGGCGACGCGGCCGAGACGATCGACGCGACCGGTCGCCTGGTCACGCCGGGCTTCGTGGACATCCACACCCACTACGACGGCCAGGCCACCTGGGACGAGGTGCTCGACCCGTCCACCTCGCACGGCGTGACCACGGTGGTCTCCGGGAACTGCGGGGTCGGCTTCGCGCCGGTCCGGCCCGGCCGCGAGGACTGGCTGATCCGGTTGATGGAGGGCGTCGAGGACATCCCCGGAACGGCCCTGGCCGAGGGCATGACCTGGGGCTGGGAGACCTTCCCGGAGTACCTGGACGTGCTGGAGCGACGCACCTTCGCCGCCGACATCGGCGTCCAGGTCGCACACGGCGCGGTCCGGGCCTACGCGATGGGCGACCGCGGCGCGCGCAACGAACCCGCCACGGCCGAGGACATCGAGGCGATGGCGGTGATCGTCAAGGAGGCGATCGAGGCCGGCGCGCTGGGCTTCTCCACGTCGCGCACCGTCGCGCACAAGGCGATGGGCGGCGAGCCGGTGCCCGGCACGTTCGCCACGGAGGACGAACTCTTCGGCCTGGGCCGGGCGATGGCCGCGGGCGGGCGGGCCGTGTTCGAACTGGCCCCGACCGGCTCGTCCGGCGAGGACATCGTCAAGCCCGCCTCCGAGGTGGCCTGGATGCGCCGACTGGCCGCCGAGATCGGCATGCCGGTGTCCTTCGCGCTGCTCCAGGTGAACGCGGCGCCGGAGTTGTGGCGCGAGCTGATGGCCGAGTCGCAGGCGGCGAACGAGGCGGGCGCGCGGCTGCATCCGCAGATCGCGGGGCGTCCGTTCGGCATGCTGACCGGCTTCGGCACCCGCAACGCGTTCAGCAAACGACCGACGTTCCGGGCGATCGACGACCGGCGCGTGGCGGGCGAGTTGGACGACGCGGCGTTCGCCGCCGAGTTGGCCCGGCCCGAGGTCAAGGCGGCGATCCTGGCCGAGGCGGACCTGCCCAGCGACCCGAACATCCCGGGCGACTCGGTCAACCTGGCGATGCAGTTCATGCTGGACCGGATGTACCCGATGGACCCGGTCCCGGACTACGAGCCGCTGCCGGACCGCACGGTGACCGCCATCGCCCGGGCGCGCGGCGAGGAGCCGCTGTCGACGCTGTACGACCTGCAACTGGCGGACGACGCGCGGACCACGCTGATGGTGCCGATGTTCAACTACTCGGACGGCGACCACGAGGCGATCCGGGAGATGCTCACCCACCCGGCGAGCGTGTTCGGCCTGGCCGACGGCGGCGCGCACTGCTCGATGATCTGCGACGCGTCGCAGCCGACGTTCCTGCTCACCCACTGGGCCCGGGACCGCACCCGCGGCGAGCGCCTGCCGCTGGAGTTCCTGATCCGCAAGCAGACGATGGACACCGCCGCGCTCTACGGCCTGTCCGATCGCGGCGTGGTGGCCGAGGGCAAGCGCGCCGACCTCAACGTGATCGACCTGGACGCCCTTACCCTGCACCGCCCGCGCATGGTCCACGACCTCCCGGCCGGCGGTGGCCGCATGCTCCAGGCGGCAACGGGCTACGTGGCCACGATCGTGGCAGGCCAGGTCACCCGACGGGACGGGATCGACACGGGCGCACGGCCGGGGCGGTTGGTGCGGGGGGCGCGCTGAGGGTTGGCGGGTCGGGACCTCTCGATCCGGGCGGGTCGAGGGGCCGGCATGTGGTGGTGGGCTCCTCGACCCGCCCGACCACGGCTCCCGGCCGCAGGGCGAAGCACCGCCGCATCGAACGAATCGGGTGACGGAGCCGGGTCGGCTCAGGGACCTTCGATCGCGCCGAGGAGTCCCGCCCGAGATCCGGTGCCGATGTGCGCCGGCCGAGGGTGGGCAGCGGATCGCCACATAGGATCTCGGCGGGCCGTGTTGACTCTGGGGGGTTGGTCATCGATGTCGCATGTCGTGTTGACGACGGGAGCGAACGCGCCGCTCGCCGACGACGTCGTCGAGATCGTCGTGTCGTGGGAGGGGCACGCGGGCGTCGATGTCTCGGCGTTGCTCCTCACCGCCGATCATCTGGTGCGCGGTGACGCGGACTTCGTCTTCTGGAACAACCCCGCGACCCCAGACGGTGCGGTTCGACTCGCCGACGGTGGGCGGATGACCGTGGTCACGAGCACGATTGCCGCCGACGTGGCGAGCCTGATCGTGGTGGCCGCGGCCGACGGCCGAACGGGCGCGGACACCCTCGCGGACGTCCGCGGGCTACAGGCCGTCGTGGGCGAAATGGTCTACCGGCCCGACGACTTGACGCGGGGCCAGACCGCCGCCGTGCTGGTCGAGGTGTACCGGCGCGCGGACGCGTGGAAGGTGCGTGCGGTCGGTCAGGGCTACGCGAGCGGTCTCGCGGGCATCGCCACGGACTTCGGGATCGAGGTCGCCGAGGAGCCCGACGACAGCCTGCCGGCACCGGAACCTGCGGTGGGCTTCGCGATCCCCGACGGGGCGGCAGCACCCTCGGGCTTCGCCGACCCCGCCGCACAGCCGGCGCCGATCGCCTTCGCTCCGCCCGCCGCACCACCGCAGCAGCAGGTTCCGGGGCCCGAGTTCGCCGCACCCCCGGCAGCCACCGCTCCGCAGCACACCACCGGCTTCCCGGCACCCGTGCCCGCACCGGCCCCCGTCGGGTTCACCCCGCCGCCGGCCATCGCACCGCCCGCGGCCCCGACACCCACCCCGAAACCCGCCTCCCCGGTGTCGCGGGCACTGGCTCGGCTGCGCCGCCGTCCGGACACCCCCACGCCGCCGGCCCCCGTGCCGACCACCATGCACGTACCCACCCCGTCGTATCCGGCGGCGACTCCGTACGCCCCCGCCCCGGACGTCGCCACTGTCGCCACGCCGTCGAACATGACCAAGTCGCCGCTCGGTGCGATCCGACTGACCAAGAGCCAGAGCGTGGCACTACCGTGGGACGGCGACCCCGGCACGGTGATCACGGCGACGCTCGAATGGAACGGGGGCACCGCGTACGACGACTTCGGGGAGGCGGACCTCGACCTGTATGCGCTGTTCGTGCCGCGCATCGAGGCGGTTCCGCCGAGCGCCCGGCGAATACCGACCAGGGGCGCGGTCTACTACCGCAACTTCGGCTCGACGACCGCCGAGCCGTACATCCACCTGGACGGCGACGCCCGCGGGCCGGGCCGCGAGGTCGTCCGGATCACCCGCCCCGACCTCCAGGGCCACGTGCTGATCTGCGCCTACAGCGCGGTCCTCAACGGCAGCGGCAGCTTCAAGTCCTACGGCGCCAAGGCCGTCGTCGACGACGGCCGGGGCTCGATCGTGACGGTTCCGCTCCTCGACGACAACGACAACGGCTACTGGGTCGCGATCACGCTGATCGACTTCACCCGGCCGGAGGGCCCGACGGTCCGGCACGTCGAGCAGTACTCCGAGGCCGGCGAGGAACGGCCGATGCTCTACGCCGACGGGCGCTTCGCGATGAGCATGGGACCCATGGAGTTCAAGGACGACGAACCCATCCGCGAGTTCGAATGGGAGACGGTCCTGGATCCGAACCACCACCTGAGCATCCGCGAGGGACACAACCTCCACCCCTGACCGGCGACCGGACAAGCACCCCCTCGCAGGGCGCGCCGACTCCCGTACGTCCCTACCGCGTCGCCGGCCCGGCCGCCGGGTGAGGGGCCGAACCGCGAACTCGTGGTCGGGCACGCGGTTGCGACCGACGAAACGGGTCTGCCCCGCCGCCCCGACGAGGGGCGACGGGGCAGACCCGGTCCGCAGCGACCGCGGCTCAGACGCCTGCGTACGAGTGCAGGCCGTTCACGAAGATGTTGACGCCGTAGTAGTTGAACAGGAAGCACGAGAAGGCGACCAGGGAGACCGCTGCGGCCTTGGTGCCCTTCCAGCCGGCCGTGGCGCGGGCGTGCAGGTAGGCCGCGTAGGCGACCCACGTGATGAAGGACCAGACCTCCTTGGGGTCCCAACCCCAGTAGCGGCCCCACGCGTTCTCGGCCCAGATCGCGCCGCACACGATGGCGAAGGTCCACAGCGGGAAGATGATCGCGTTGACCCGGTAGGCGGTCTTGTCCAGCGACGCCGAGCTGGGCAACCGGGCCAGCTTGTCGTCGAAGCGGCCCGGCTTGGTCCTGGTCGGGTCGGCCTGCCGGCGCTCGTAGCCCTGGCGGAACAGGAACAGGATCGAGGCGAGCGCGCCGATGTGGAACGCGCCGAAGGAAACGATCGCGGACGCGACGTGGATCCACAGCCAGTACGAGTCGAGCGCCGGGACCAGTTGCTCGGAGTCGGTGTACAGCACCGTGACCGCGACGCCGAGCGTGGTGAGCACCGGCAGCGTGACGAACAGGCCCAGCCAGCGCACCGGGTACTTCCACAGCAGCGCCAGGAAGGCCAGGACGACCATCAGCGCCACGGAGGTGGAGAACTCGTACATGTTGCCCCACGGCGCCCGCTCCACCGAGATGCCGCGGGTGAGCACGGAACCGGCGTGCAGCAGGAAGGCCAGCACGGTCAGCGAGACCGCGACCCGGCCGATCCGGTCGGCGCGTTCGTTGCCGCCCGCCACGTCGCCCCGGTCGTCCGCGCTGTCGCCGTCGTGTCCGCCCTCGCGCAGCACCACCACCGGCCGCTCGGCCAGGGCGACCCCGCCGGCCGCACCCGCGGCCGCCGGTTCCAGGACCTCGACCGACAGGTCGGCCGAGCGTTTGGCCACGGCACCACTGCTGCCGAAGGTCCATTCCATGCAGTAGGCGAAGAACGCCATCAGGTAGACGGCGATCGCCGAATACATCAGCACATTGCTGAATTGGGCGAGGTTCTCGTTGACGCCCACGCTCACTCCTTGACCTTGGTGCCGGATGAGTTCGCCGGCGCGGCCTCGCGCAACGCGTCCACGAACTCCTGTACCTCATCGCCGAGGCCCCCGCCCTCGGTGCGGGCGAGCCCGCCGACCTCGACGACCGTGTGACCGTCGGGTCCCTCCACCGCGCGCACCCACATGCGGCGGCGGCGAACGAACAGTGACAGCACGAGGCCGACGATGGCGGCCACCACGCTGAAGAGCGCGAGCCCCTTGCCGGGCTCGCTGGCGACCTGGAAGTTGGCCCAGGTCTTGACGCCGTCGAAGGTGATGCTGCCGGCGCCGTTGGGCAGTTCCCGGGTCTCCCCGACCTTGAGTGCCTCACGCCACACGTCGGAGCCGTTCATGAACTTCGACATCTTGTCGGCCTTGAGCGCGTAGATGTTCTGCGGGATGCCCGAGTCCATGCCCAGGTCGCCCTCGTAACCGCTGATCATCAGGCGGGGGTTGAGCAGCGAGGGGAACACCGAGATCGGACCGCGCTTGGGGTCCACCAGCAGGTTGCCCTCCTGGTCCATCGGCGCGCTCGGCAGGAACTGCGCGTCGAAGCCCAACTGCTTGAGCCCGGGGCTGACGTCGGGAACCTTGATCACGCCGGTCGAGGTCCGGTTGCCGTCCTGGGGCAGGAAGATGGTCGGACCCTTGTAGGCGATCTTGCCCTTGGCGTCGCGTACGGTCACCTCCGGCGCGTAGCCGGTGGCGATCATGAACACCTTGGTGTCACCGACCTCGAGCGGGTGGTTGACCTTGATCGTCCCCGACTTGTCCTTGCCGTCGTGCCCGTACCAGGACTCGATGTGCGCGGTGAACGACCTCGGCTCGCCGCGCTTGGCGCCGGTCGGCTGGAAGGTCTGCTCGACCGATTTCAGCCGGAACCCGAACGGCTCCAGGTTGTCCGCGTCCACGAGCGCGCCGAACTGGCGGTCGTCGTACTGGGTGAGCACGTTCGCGAAGCTGCCGCCCTCGACCACGATCTTGCCGCCCTTGACGCTGTACAGACTGCCCAGCGCGAAGGCCACCAGGATGCCGAACAGGGCTATGTGGAACAGCAGGTTGCCGGTCTCCCGGGCGTAGCCCTTCTCCGCCGCGATCGAGTCGGCGGTCGGGTTCAACCGGAAGCGGCGCTTCTTGAGCACGCCGCGCGCGGCTTCCAGCACCGCGTCCGGGTCCGCCGAGGTCTCCCAGCGCGCGTACGCGGGCAGCCGGGCGAAGTTGCGCGGCGCCTGCGGGGGCTTGGCCCGGAGCGTCTTGGCGTGTGCCCAGCAGCGCGGCACGATGCAGCCCGCGAGCGAGACGAACAGCAGGATGTAGATGGAGGCGAACCACCACGACGAGAACACGTCGAAGAGCTGGAACTTGTCCATGATCTTCGCGCGGTCGGGGTGGTCACGGAAGTATTGGCTGACCTTGATCGGGCTGACCGGACGCTGCGGGATCAGCGTCGGCGGCGTGGCCGCGACCGACAGCAGGAACAGCAGGATCAGCGCGACCCGCATCGAGGTCAGTTGCCGCCAGAGCCAGCGCAACCAGCCGAGCACGCCCAGTTGCGGCTGGCGGATCTCCTCGTCGCCGTCGTCGTCCTGCGCGGGAGCGGTGGACATCCCGGCATCGGCCCTGGCCTCGGACTTCGCGATCCGGCCGAGGTCGTCGTCCGGTGCGAGATCGTCGTCCCGTTCGAGGTCTTCGTCGCTTCGGGTCTCGAGACTCATCAGAATCCGATCGTGTATTGCCGGGTCCAGGACTGCATCTCGCGCATCAACTGGTCCCACGCCCCGGTGAGCATGAGCACCCCGAGCAGCACGAGCATGCCGCCGCCCAGGCGCATCACCCAGACGTAGTGCTTCTTGACCCACCCGAAAGCGCCCAGCGCCTTGCGAAACGCGACCGCGGTGAGCAGGAACGGAACGCCCAGCCCGACGCAGTACGCGACCGTGAGCAGCGCACCCCGGTTGGCGCTGGCCTCGCTGGTGGACAGGGTCAGTACGGCCGACAGGGTCGGGCCGATGCACGGCGTCCAGCCCAGGCCGAACACCATGCCCAGGAGCGGCGCCCCGACCAGCCCTATGGCCGGCCGCTTGTGCACCCGGAACTCGCGCTGCAAACCGGGCAGGACGCCCATGAAGGACAGCCCGAGCACGATGGTGATCGCGCCGAAGACCCTGGTGATCGTCGACTGGTGTTCGGCCAGGGTCTGGCCGAAGTAGCCGAACGCGGCGCCGGTGGACACGAAGACCACCGTGAAGCCGAGCACGAACAGCAGTGCGCCGAGGAAGAGCCGACCGCGCCGGGCGTCCTTGAGATCCGCGCCGGAGATGCCGGTGACGTAGCTGAGGTAGCCGGGTACCAGCGGCAGCACACACGGGGAGAAGAACGAGATCAGCCCGGCGAGCAGGGCGATCGGCAGGGCCGCGGCGAGCGACCCGCTGTAGACCGTGTTGTTGATGCCTGCGGCTGCGACCAGCACCTCGATCAGGCCTTCTCGTTCGGCACGGGCTCGTTCAACACGGGGTCGATCATCGAGCGCAGTTCCTCGATGGTGACCGCCCGCAGCACCCGCGCCGCGATCCGACCCTCGCGGTCGATGATCAGCGTGCTGGGGATGGCGTTCGGGTTCAGGCTGCCGGTGAACTTGAGGATCTCGCGCGCGTCCGGGTCCCACAGGCTCGGGTAGGTGATGCCCTTGCTGTCGGTGAACGCGAGCGCGTTGTCCTGGGTGGCGTCGCGGGTGTTGATGCCCAGGAACTGCACACCCTTGTCCGCGGTCTCGGTGTGTGCCTGCTGGAAGTCGGCGGCCTCGGCCCGACACGGCGGGCACCACGAGCCCCAGACGTTGAGGACCACGACCTTGCCCTTGAAGTCGGCGAGGCTGATGTCCTTGCCCTCCAGCGTCTTGCCGGAGACCTTCGGGGCGGCGGTCCGGTCGCCCGTCTTGGCGCGCACGATGCCGCTCTTGTCGCTGTCGACGTAGCCCTTGCCGTCGCCGTTGCTCTTGCCGCCGGCGCTCATCCCACCGCAGCCGGAGAGTACGAGCAGAGCCGCGGCGGTGAGCAGCGCGGCACGACGAGGCAGGCGGCGTGTGAGCATGTGAAAAGTTTCGCATGCCTTCACGACCACTCCACGCGGGGTCCGTCGTGCCGCTGACACTGCTTCAGTTCATCCCGATTCATCCCAAATAAATAGGGCATGATGCCCCGAATTCGTAGCTTTGCGTTCTGCCCCGAAATGCAAGCCGTGTCCGGCCCCGAGGCACCGGCCGGGCGTCACGCGCCGAAGCGGTCGCCCCGGGTCACGCCCCGAAGCTCTTGCCCTGCGCCTTGCCCGCGAGCTTCGCCGGCAGCAGGTCGCGAGCCGGTTCGCTGTAGCCGACGGAGACGATCTTGTCCCCCTCGTAGGTGAACGTGGTGAGCGACGCGAGCGAGCACTGCCGGTTGCGCGGGTCGTGCCACAGCCGCCGCCGCTCGACGAAGGAGCGGGTCACCCAGATCGGCAACTGGTGGCTCACGCACACCGCCTCGTGCCCGCGCGCGGCGTCCCGGGCGGCGCCCAGCGCGCCCATCATCCGCACCACCTGCTCGATGTACGGCTCGCCCCACGAGGGCTTGAACGGATTGGTGAGGTGCTTCCAGTGCGTCGGGTTCTTCAACGAACCGTCGCCGACCCCGAAGGTCTTGCCCTGGAAGATGTTCTCCGCCTCGATCAGCCGATCGTCGGTGGCGATCTCCAGCCCGTGCCGGTCCGCGATCGGCGCGGCGGTCTCCTGGGCACGCTCCAGCGGCGAGGACACCACATGCGTGATGTCGCGCCCGGCGAGGTGGTCGGCGACCCGCTCGGCCATCTTCAGGCCCAGGTCCGACAGGTGGTAGTCGGGCAGGCGGCCGTACAGGATGCCGTGCGGATTGTGCACCTCGCCGTGGCGCATCAGGTGCACGATCGTCACATCGCGATTGGTCTGCGGCTTCTGAGCCATCGTCAGTTCTCCTGGGCACTCGCTGCGGCGCGGGCTGCGGCCGGCAGCGCGTCGAGGATACGGTTCACGGCCGCGTCGTCGTGGGCCGCGGACAGGAACCACGCCTCGAACGCGCTCGGCGGCAGGTACACGCCCGCGTCCAGCATCGCGTGGAAGAACGCGGAGAAACGGAACGCCTCCTGCGTGCGTGCCTGGTCGTAGTCGTGCACCACACCGTCGGTGAAGAAGATCGAGAACATGTTCCCGGCGGTGGACACGGTGTGCGCCACGCCCTCCTTGGCCAGGGCGGCCGAGACCTCGGTACGCAGCGCGAGCGAGACCCGGTCCAGGTGCTTGTACACCGCCTCGGTGCAGTACCGCAGCGTGGTGACGCCGGCGGCGGTGGCGACCGGGTTCCCGGACAGCGTGCCGGCCTGGTAGACCGGGCCGACCGGGGCCAGCCGGGACATCACGTCCGAGCGCCCGCCGAAGGCCGCCGCGGGGAAACCGCCGCCCATCACCTTGCCGAAGGTCATCAGGTCGGGCACCACGCCCTCCAGGCCGAACCAGCCCGCCTTGGACACCCGGAAGCCGGTCATCACCTCGTCGGAGACGAACAACGCGCCGTGCCGCTCGCACAGCGCCTTGAGCCCCGCGTTGAAGCCCGGACGCGGGGTGACCACGCCCATGTTGCCGGGCGCGGCCTCGGTGATCACGCAGGCGATGTCGTCGCCGTTGACGGCGAACGCCGACTCGACGGCGGCCAGGTCGTTGTACGGGAGCACGATCGTGTCGGCGGCCGAGGCGCCGGTCACCCCGGGCGTGTCGGGCAGCGCGAAGGTGGCCAGGCCGGAGCCGGCCGAGGCCAGCAGCGCGTCCACGTGACCGTGGTAACACCCGGCGAACTTGATCACCTTGGCCCGGCCGGTGAAGCCGCGGGCGAGGCGGATCGCGGACATGGTGGCCTCGGTGCCGGAGCTGACCAGGCGGACCTGCTCGACCGGGGCGACCCGGGAGACGATCTCCTCGGCGAGTTCGACCTCGCCGGCGCCGGGCGTGCCGAAGGACGTGCCGCGGGCGACCGCCTCGCGGACGGCCTCCTGTACGGCGGGGTGCGCGTGGCCGAGGATCATCGGGCCCCACGAACACACCAGGTCCACGTATTCGCGGCCGTCCGCGTCGGTCAGGTACGGACCTCGGCCCGAGACCATGAAGCGGGGCGTGCCGCCGACCGCGCGAAAGGCGCGCACCGGCGAGTTGACGCCGCCGGGGGTGACGGCCTGCGCACGCGCGAACAGGGCGGCGGAGGCGGGTGCGGGGTTCTCGTTGACAGAGCTCACCCGGTCATGCTCTCAAACAAATCGGGCACGTTCGTCGTCGCCGGCGGCGCGGCGTCGAAGGCACCGGACGCCGGGTGCCGGGGCGCCCGAGTGGACCAACCACATGGGCGCCGGGGAGGGTGTGCACGGATTCGCGTTGGTTCCCGGGGATCCGGCAACCGAAACCGGGGGCCGGGAGCAGTATGATCGGGCCACCCGGACCCGTGCCCACGGGTGAGGCATGTCCGGCGGGGTGCAGCACGACGATCGGGGTGCGCGCGTGGCGGCGAGAACACGTCGGGGTGGGCGGTCCGGGCGACACCACCGGATAGCCGGCGGTCTCGGACCGGTGCTGGCGACGCTGCTGTTGCTGGCCGGGACGGCCGCATGCAGCGACGAAGACTCGGACGACGGCGGTACGACGGGGCTGCGCGGCGCCCTGGACGCGGTGCGGGACGACGCGTCCACCCGGAGCTGGTTCGAGTACGGCGACACGGCCGCGCTCACCAAGGCCAACGGCGGTACCACCCCCACCGGGCCCTACGGCACGCTGATCGGGACCGGTTCGCCCGATCTGGGCGGACTGCGCGAACAGGTGGCTCCGGCCCTGGGTTTCGACCCGACCAAGGCGCGCGAGGCCTGGTCGGCCGGCCGACCGCCGTTCCAGGGCGGGGTGTTCGTCGGCGGCTTCGACAAGAAGACCGTGCTCGACAAGCTGCAAGCCCTGGGCGCCAAGCCGGATCCGGCCGCGCCGAGTGCACAACGGCTGCGCGGCGACAACGAGTTGGCCCTGGACGACGCGTTGGCCCAGAAACTGCCGCTGGGCAGCAACCACTTCAACGTGATCCGGGTCGCCGACCGGCAGATCGGCTACGGCTCGACGCTCCAGGGCGCCGACCTCACCCGCGGCGGCGGCCGACTCGGCGCGGACCCGACCGTGCGCGCCCTGGCGGACTGCCTGGACAAGCCGCTGGTCGCGGTGCTCACCGATCGGGCCGCCGGCGGCGAGAGTGCGAACGGGCCCAGGATCGCGGTCGGGGTGACCGGCAAGTCCGGCGCGCCGGGAACCGACGTGCTGTGTGTGGCGACCGGGTCGGAACCGGCCGCCCGGGCCGAGGCCGATCGACTGCGCACCCTGTTCTCCGGCGGCGGCAGCACCGCGGCTGGTGTGCCGTGGAACGCGGTCCTGACCGACGTACGCTCGACGGTGGTCGGCACGAACGTGGTGAAGATCACCGCGCGTTCGGCCGGTTCGGTGCGAACGGGCGTATTCGTCAAGGCGTTGAACGACATGTCGCTCGGCCAAACCTTCTCGGGCGGGCCGCCTGGCCGGGAGTCCTGACGCATGCCGGGGCGGGACCGGTTCCGAGTGGTGCACACCTGTTACCCAACCGCGGTACGGAATGCCCGGATGACCTGCGACGATCTTCAACGAGTCCCCTCGATCACCGACCAGACCGAGACAAGCGAGCAGGGAGCGATGGCGTCGGGCGCCACGGGTGTGCGCACGTGTCACGGAGCCGACCTTGGTCGGGAGGTGCACACGTGGGCGTGACATATGAGTACTTCGGCGCACCCGATCGCGCGACCGCGGCGCGGGTGCCTCCGCTGATCGATCCGACCGACACGGTGGAACGTCCCAGCAATTCCTATGTGTCGTTCGTGAAACCGGAGACGGTCAGCGCCATGGTGCTGTCGCTGCTCGGGGACACCCCGCAGGACGCGACGCCGCCGCTGGAGTTGGTCGTGCTGCATCCCGCGCACGCGGTGATGCAGTTGCCGCCGATGTTGATGGACGTGCTGCGCAACGCGACCGAGGAGGAGCTGGGCGCGGCGGCCTTCATCTGGTCGACCTTCCCGGACCGGCGGGTGCCGCGCGACGCGTATCTGCTCTACCGGATGCTGCACGACTGGACCAAGTTCGCCCGCGAACTGCACCACGCCGGGCACCAGTTGTACTGCCTGATGCACTCGTGACGCGGTCGGCCCGGAGCGCCGGCGCCGACCCTTTCTCGATTAACCCACTTGAGTTATTAACCCACGCGGTTTAACGTGCGGTCCATGACAGGGACGCACGGCGCTCCGGCGTCGGACCGCGGTGCCGGCGCACGCCTTCTGATGATCGAGGCCGCGGAACGGCTGTTCGCCGAACGCGGCATCAACGGGGTGTCGCTGCGCGAGATCGGTGCCCAGGCCGGGCAGCGCAACACCGCCGCGGCGCGCTACCACTTCGGGTCCAAGGAGGCCCTGGTGGACGCGGTCTTCCGGCATCGCATGGAGCCGGTGAACGCTCGACGCCTGGCGATGCTGGACGAACTCGACCGGGCCGGGGGCGGAAACGACGCCCGGGGTCTGATCGAGGCGTTCCTCTACCCGCTCGCCGACACGCTGGGCGAGCCCGGCAAACCCGGTTGGTACCTGCGCTTTTGCCTGCACGCCGCCTTCCTGGAGGGCACCGTGGTGCGCGACCTGGCCCGCGAGGAGTGGACGCGCGGGATGTACACCGTGCGCGAGCGCATGCTCGGCCTGCTGGTCGAGTTGCCCGCCCGGATCCGGGACGAGCGCTGGGTGCTGCTGTCGTCCTACCTCACGCACGCACTCGCCGACCGCGAGATGGCGCTGCACCACCCCGGTCGGCGTACCCCGACCGATCGGGACGTCTTCCTGGCGGGCCTGACCGACACCGCCGTCGCCCTCTTCCTGGCCCCGGTCTCCGCTCGGACCGAGGCCGCGATCGAACAATCCCGTTAGGTTCCGCCCGGTGCGGGACCTCGCCTGGCTCTGGAGGTTCGGCAATGACGAGCACCATCGATCAGCCCACCTACGAGGACCCCACCCCCGCCTCGGCCGCCGCGCTGGGCCTGGAGGTCCGGCCGATGGCCGGGCACATCGGCGCGGAGATCTTCGGCGTCGACCTCACCCGACCGCTTCCCGACGACGTGGTCGCCGAGATCCGCGCGATCTGGCTGAAGTGGAAGGTGGTCTTCTTCCGCGACCAGCACCTGACCCAGGAGCAGCACAAGGCGTTCGGCCTGCGGTTCGGCGAACTCGCGCCGGGACACCCGACGTTGCCCGCCGCGTTCCCCGAACACCCGGAGATCCTGCTGCTCGACAACCAGCAGATGGGCACCAGCGGCGGCGGCAGCTTCGTGGAGAGCCGCTGGCACACCGACGTGACCTTCATTCCCGATCCGCCGACCGCGTCCATCCTGCGCGGAGTGATCGTGCCGCCCTACGGCGGCGACACCCAGTGGGCCAACCTGGCGCTGGCCTACGAGCGGCTGTCCGACCCGCTCAAGGACCTGCTCGACGGGCTGCACGCGGTGCACCACAACTCGCTGCCGATCAAGCGCGGCGAACTGCCGGGCAAGCTCGCCAAGCAGTTCCTCGGCGAGGGTCTGCGCGCGGTGCATCCGGTGGTGCGCGTGCACCCGGAGACCGACGAGAAGGTGCTGTTCGTCAACCCGAACTTCACCAGCCACATCCTCGAACTGACCCGGCAGGAGGGTGCGCACATATTGGAAATGCTCTACGCGCACATCGCCGACGCGGAGTTCAGCGTGCGGTTCCGCTGGCAGCCGGGCAGCATCGCGTTCTGGGACAACCGGGCGACGGTGCATCTGGTGCCCACGGACGTCCCGCCGGGCATGCGCCGTTCGATGCAGCGGGTGACCCTGCAGGGCGCCCGTTCGGTCGGCCCGGACGGCGCCGAGTCCTACGTCCTGGAGGCCTGACCACCCCCGGAATCCCCGATCGACCCGGTCCGCCCGGATCCGACGCTCCCGCACCGGAGGGGGCGTCGGATCCGCCGGTCGGACATCGGTGAGGGGGCTTGTCGGGTCGGCCGATTCGACGGGATGCTGTTCTCCGGGTGGCGATTGTGCACCACCCGTTCTGCGTCCTCGCTGGATGCGAGATCGCTGCCGACAGCCTTTGGGGGGCGGCCGATGGGTACACGGGACCCGATGTTCCAGGGGCGCAGGCTCCGGGCACTTCTGCGTCAGACGCGTGAAGCCTGCGGCTTCATCCAACGCGACGTCGCGCAGGAAATGGACTGGTCGCTCTCCAAGTTGATCCGCATCGAGACCGGTCAGGTCAACGTCTCCACCACCGACCTGAAGGCGCTGCTCCAGCACTACGGCGTCGTCGAGCCCAGCCGGGTCGCCGAGTTCATCGACATGGCGAAGGCGTCGAAGCAACGCAGCTGGTGGTACGCGTACCGAAACATGCTCGACACCGAGGCGAAGGTGTTCCTCGGCTACGAGTCCTCGGCCACCGTCATCCGCAACTTCGAACCGCTGCTGATCCCCGGCCTGTTACAGACGGAGGAGTACGCGCACGAGGTGCTTCGGATACTCAACCCTCCCGACTTCCCCGTCGACGAGATGCTCGCGCTGCGCATGGAGCGTCAGGAGCGGCTGATCCGCCCGGACGGACCCACACTGCACTTCATCGTCGACGAGAGCGTGATGCACCGCGCGGTCGCCGGCCCGGCCGTCATGCGCCACCAGATCCGCCGCATGCGCGAGTTGGTGGACTGGCCCACGATCACGCTGCGCGTGGTCCCGTTCTCGGCCGGCCTGTACTCCCGGGCCCGGATCGCCTATCAGCTCATGGAGTTCCCCGACCTGGAGGACGAGGCGGTCCTGTTCATCGAGAACCCCTCGGGCGACATCATCATTCGCGAGGGCAACCCGGAGGACCCGCCGACCGTCTCGCCGCTCTCCTACCTGGAGACGTTCTGGGGCCTGGAACAGCTCGCCTCACGAGACGCGGCGCCGGCCGCCCTGGACGCCGCGCTCGAACGCTTCGCACCCGGCTCGACACCATCGCTCACCACCGTCGTCGAGTGATGCGGAACGATGGGGACACCCGCATCCGTGCCGGCGGCAGGCCGGCCGACCGACTGCACGCGCGCTGCCAGGATGCGAGTTGAATACATCCCAAGAGCCACTTGGCTGATTGCCTCTCCCTGCGCATAATGGCAGTTGAGTACCCGTTGCTCGATGTCGATGAGCAGTACGGTTTCGCGGCGGCCACCGCGGGCCTTTGAGCGAGTTGTTCCGAAGTCGGATTTCACGACTTATCGGGGCAACTCGTTCTTTTTTGTATGTTCCCTCGCGCATGGCGGAGTCGGCCGACTCTGGCGGAAGCGGACATCTCCATGCACAATCACAGTTGAGGGCATTAACGCCGTCCACCCCGCCCCTGCACGGTACACACCGTCGGCATGAAAGGACGCTTGATCAGGGAAAGGAGGTGAACTCGTGCAGGACGACTTCGAGAGGATGCTTCGCGTGATCTTTCTGCTGGTAGCCGTGGCCGCGGTCACCGCAGGAGCGCTTTACTACACGCTTCGCGCCGCCGGACTGCTCACCCTCATCGGGTAACGGATACCGACTCACCCCGGGCCTTCGGCCCATTCCTCAGCGGCCTGCCATCCGGCAGGCCGCCTCGTCCGTCGAAGTGTCGTCGGGCCGGTGGCGGACCGATCCGCTCAATCCGGGATTCGGCCGGTGGCATGGAGGAACGATCCCCATGATCGGGCCCCGAAGGCCAGCCGCGGCGCAGGTGCCTTCGAGTCCCTGACCTGGACCTTGTCGTCCCGCCTGGCCTCGACACAGTTGGTGTTCGCGCTCGCGCTGCTCTTGCGCCACGCACGCCCCAGCGGATCGAACTCCGCCATGACTTGCCTCCGAATAGGGCCGATGGAAATAGGAAAGCCGCCGACCGGATGATTCCGTGCAGGGTCGACACCTCTGCGGGTTGACCGACTTCGAGGGCGTGCGCATATCTTAGCGCCCGATCTCGGCTGCACGTGAAATCCGCCCGCACCCATCCGTATGAAATCGAGAGGTGTCGCCTGGCGAATTGCCAGGTGGCGGATTGCCCTGTCGCTCACTCGTTCGCAGCATTCCCGACCCGCCCGGATATGACCGGCGAACGAGAGAGGCGAAAGCCGTGAATTCGGAACATCAGGGTCCGGATCCGTTCTTTCCCAGTCGATCCCGGAGGCTGTCGACCAATCGGAGGAACGGGTCCGTGGGCGGGGCCTTGGGCGGGTCGATCACCGTCTCCCGGACCACCGCCACCACCGGGCCGTTGCGCACGATGCCGAAGTCCACGTACTGGTCCAGGTCGCCGTTGATCACCCCCTGGGTGCGCCACGCGTCGCCGGACCGGTCCAGCGCCTCGATCCGGGGCCGACCGTCCGCCGCGGGGTTGGGCTGGTTGGTGGGACACGAGCCGGCCATGCCGCCGGTGAAGTCGGTGGCCGCCATCTCGGCCGTGCGCTCGTCCGGGTAGCGGACCAGGACGACCAGTCCGCCACCCTGCCCGGCGTGGTTGAACACACGCTCCTGCGCCTCCACCGCGCCGAGCCCGGAGATGGTCTGCGTCGCACACGGACCCAGGCTCTCGGTCAGCGCCTGCCGGGTCTCCGTCACGCGCCAGTTCTCGTACACCCCGGCCACCACCGGAAACTCCTGCACGCTCGGGTAGAGCGCATCGCTCAGCACCGGGGCGGGGGTGGTGGCCACCGGGCTCACCGGCGGCTGCGACGCGGCGGCCTCCCGGCGCGGCGGCGGACCGTCGTCGGACTCGATACCCACCAGGGTCGCCCCGCCGGCGATCAGCACGAGGGAGGCGGCGCCGATCAGGGCCCGGTTGCGCAGGCGCCGGCGGCGGACCGCCTTGTGGATGCCCGCGACGGGCGGCAGCGGGACTCGTGGGGCCAGATGCACGACGAGTTCACGAAAACGCTCGTCGAGTCGCTCCACGTCGTGGTCGTCGTCTGCGTGCTCAGGGCTGTGCCGCATGTCCGAACTCGCCGTTCCCCACTCGACCGGGCATCTGTGGCCCGGCAGGCCGTTCCGCATTCGACAGGTGTTCAGTTTGACGTATGGGCCGCGCGCGATGGTTCCCGGCCGGTCGGGCGCTCATCCCGTCTTGCGGGTGAGCGTGCCCCGCGACGTCGAGGTCAGCAGGCCGTCGCCCGGCGCGACGTAGGACATGGTGTTCGAGGTCAACGACTTGAGCTCGATGTCGCCGTCCGCGCAGCCCCCATTGCGGGTCAGGTGGCTGGTCAATCGCACGCCGGTGTCCGCCGAGACCGAGAGCAGTTCCAGGTCGGCCTCGCAGTCGGCCTTCTCGCCGAACTGCCCGGTGGAGGTGAGCAGGCTGATGCCGACCTTCTTGTCGCCCACCTTCCCACCCGTCAGCGTCACGGTGACCTGGGAGACACTGCCCAGATCGGAGTGCATGGTCCCGGACCAGGTGCCCCGGTATACCTGCGGCAGGGTGCCCGAGCCGCTCGGCGGCGCGGCGGTGCCCGAACCGCTGCTCGGCCCCTTGCTCGAACCGCTGCTCGGTCCCCCGGATGCCTGCGGGCCCCCATCGGCCGACGGCGACTGGTGGCCCTCGCCGGAAGCCACCCGATCCGGGTCGTGCTCGTCGCCCTCCCACGGCCGCAGCAGCGCGAGCACGACGGCGCCCGCGATCAGCACGGCGGCGAGCGGATACGGCCACCTGCGCCGCCACCACGGGCGGTGCGTCGGGGCCGGCGGCGACACGTACGTCTCGGGTGCAGCGCCCGCGGGCGCTGCGGCGACGGCCGCGGGGATCGGGGACTGCGCGGGCGCGGCGCCCGGCGCGACCTCCGAGGGGTGGGGCTGCGGGGTCGCGGGGCCGGGCGAAGCCTCCGTCGGGTGAGGCTGCGGGGTCGTGAGACCGGGCGGGGCCTCCGTCGGGTGGGGCGGGGCGGTCGTGGGGTCGGGCGGGGCCTCGGTCGGGTGGGGCGGGGCGGTCGCCTCGGGCGAGCGGTCGTCCCACGTGGGCGCGCCGGTGCCCGCGGACACGAACGAGCCCGCGTCCGGCGCGCCGTCGTCGTCGAGTTCGAGCAGTTCGATCGCGCGCCGCGACAGCGCGGTGGTCAGGTCCGGCGGCAGCCAGTTGCCCGCCACCAGGTCGCTCGTACCGTCCGGCGCCAGCGCGGCGAGCAGCTCGGCCGGGGTGGGCCGGGCGGCCGCGTGCTTGGTCATGCACGCGCCGACGATCTCGCGCAGGGCGGCCGGCAGCTCGTCCAGGCGCGGCTCCTGCGCGACGATCCGGTACATCAACGCCTGTCCGCTGCCCTCGCCGAACGGTCCCGTCCCGGTCGCGGCGAACACCAGTACCGAGCCGAGCGAGAACACGTCGCTGGGCGGCCCGATGTCGCGCCCGTCGACCTGCTCGGGTGACATGAACCCGGGCGAGCCGACGGTGTGCCCGGTCCGGGTGAGCACCGAGGCGTCCATCGCGCGCGAGATGCCGAAGTCGATCACGCGCGGCCCGTCCAGGGACAGAAGCACGTTCGACGGTTTGATGTCGCGGTGCACCAGGCCGGCCTCGTGCACCGCGATCAGCGCCTCGGCCAGGCCCGCGCCGAGGGTTCGCACGGTCTCCTGGGGCAGCGGTCCGCGCCCGGCCACCGCCTCGTAGACGCTGGGTCCGGCGACGTAACCGGTGACCACCCACGGCGTGCGGGCCTCGGTGTCGGCGTCCAGCACCGGCGCGGTCCAGGCACCGCCGACCCGCCGCGCGGCGTCCACCTCACGGCGGAACCGCTCGCGGAAGCCGGGGTCGTCGGCCCACTCGGCGCGGACCACCTTGATCGCGACGATCCGACCACCCCGGTTGCGCCCGAGGTAGACCCGACCCATGCCGCCCGCCCCCAGCACGCGGAGCACCCGGTAGCCGCCGATGTGCCGCGGGTCCTCGGGCTCCAGCGGTTTCACAGGACATCCCCCTCGTCATCCGGCAGTTGGCCAGAGAATACGCGGCTGTCCGCATTTGGGGGGTCCCGGACGGCCGGTCCGGACCGGATCCGAGGTGCTTCCCTCGGACCGGGTCCGGGCCGGCGGGCGGAGGGTGATCGGTCGGGGGGTCGCTAGCTCGGGTGGCGAGTCGAGCGGGCGGCCGGGCCGGCGGCTCAGAACTCGACGGGCAGCGCGATCAGGCCGCGGATGAAGGACGACGGGCCGTGTGCCAACTCGGCGTCGGGGGCCAGGCGCAGGTCGGGCAGCCGGCGCAGCAGTTCCTCGAAGGCGACCCGGATCTCCAGGCGGGCCAACGAGGAGCCGAGGCAGAAGTGCGGCCCGGTACCGAACGCGATGTGCGGGTTGGGGGTGCGGAAGGCGTCGAAGCGCTCCGGCTCGGCGAACACCTCGGCGTCGCGATTGGCCGCCCCGTAGAGCATCATCACGGTCGAGTCGGCCGGGATCACGGTGCCGTGCAGTTCCACGTCACGTGTCGTGTGCCGGGCCATGTTGACCACCGGCGACACCCACCGCAGCGATTCCTCGACGGCCGACGGGATCAGCGTCGGGTCCGCGCGCAGCCGGGCGAGTTGGTCCGGGGCGGCCAGGAGCGCGGCGATCCCGCCGGAGATCACGTTGCGCGTGGTCTCGTTGCCGCCCACGAGCAGCAGCAGGGATTCGCCGATCAGCTCGTCGAAGGACAACTTCTCGCCGTCGATCTCGGCGCCGACCAGGATTCCGATCAGGTCGTCGGAGGGGGTCTTGCGGCGGTCCTCGATCACCTGTGTGGTGTAGGCGACGTATGCGGCGAACGCCTCGCCCGCCTTGTGGCTGAGCTCGCCGCCGTCGGAGAGCATCACCATCACGTCGGCCCAGTGCTGGAGCTGGTCGCGGTGCTCGGCGCCGACCCCGAGCAGCTCGCCGATCAGCGTCATCGGCAGCGGCGCGGAGAACTGCCGGACCAGGTCGGCGCTGCGGCCGCCCGCGATCATCGCGTCGATCAGCGCGGTGACGATGTCCCGGACGTGCTCCTCCATCGCGGCGATCTGCCGGGGGGTGAAGCCCTTGGAGACCAGCTTGCGGCGGCGGTAGTGGGTCGGGTCGTCGGAGTCGATCATCGAGGGCTGCGGGTAGCCGATCGGACGCGAGCCCTTGGCCGAGGAGAACAGTTCGGGATTGCGCTCGGCCCAGGCCAGGTCGGCGTGCCGGCTCAGACCCCACACGCCGGCGCGCTCGCTGTAGTACACGGGTGCGTGCTCGCGCAGCCAGGCGTAGTCGGCGAAGGGGTCACCGGCGTACCAGTCCCGGTCGAGCAGGTGGATGTCGCGGGTCGTGGGAGCCGTCATGGCAAGCCTCCGGGATGATCAGGTGTCGAGCGGGACGAAGAGTCGGACGGCGGTACGCATCAGGTCCTGCACCTCGTCGAGCGCGCGGCCCCGCGCGGTGAGGCTGACCAGGCCGGAGAGCAGGACGTGGCCGAGCACCGTCTCGATGTCGCGCCGCCGGTCGGCCTCGGCGCCCTCCCCGCCATCGGGCGTTTCGCCGAAGGCCAGGCCGGTGATCCGGTGGATGCTCTGGTGGAACGTCTCCTGCGACTGGCCGGCGGACGGGTCCGGCGCGGTCGCGGCCTGCACCACGGCCTCGGTCAGCAGCCGGTTCTCCGCGCTGACCTCGACGATCCGGCACAGCAGCGCGGCCAGTCGCCCGGCCGGGTCCGCAGGCAGCGGCCGGGCGGCGAGCTCGTCGGCGAGTTCGCCGATCCACAGCGCGGACACCTCGCTCAGCAGGTGGTTCTTCGAGGTGAAGTATCGGTACACGGTGGCCCGGGCCACCCCCGCGCGGTCCGCGACGTCGTGCATCGTCACGGCCGCGTAGCCGCCCTCCAGGGCGAGGTCGCACGCGGCGCGCACCAGCCGCTCGCGCCGGGCCTGTTGGTCGCGGGTGAGCGATCTGGTGAGGGTGATCGTCGAACTCGTGCGGGGTTCGGCCACGGGAGAGAGCCTGTCCTCTGGGTCGCGCTTCGGGCTGGGTGCCGTGGGCTTGATGCGGGGCCGGTGCGGGGTCGGGTGCTCGGGACGCCGCGGTCCCGGGCGGTGCGCCGACTCGTTCCGCGGTGATCTTGCCTACGGATGAGACGGAAGTCTAGTCTGACGTCTCGTCAGATCTAGTGAGAACGTGTTTCAGTAATTTCGGGGCCCGATCGATCGCCGGAGACGCCGTGACCGCCAGAAAAGGACCCCTCGCAGGCATTCGCGTGGTGGAGTTCGTCGGCCTCGGGCCCGGCCCGTTCTGCGGGATGCTGCTCGCCGACCTGGGCGCGGAGGTGCTGCGCGTGGACCGCGCGGACGAGGCCCGCAAGGGCTTCGCGAAGCCGCCGCGCAACCCGATGAACCGGGGCAAGCACTCGATCGCGGTCGACCTCAAGCACCCGGACGGGGTCGAGCTCGCACTGCGCCTGCTCGCCGACGCCGACGCGCTCATCGAGCCGTTCCGGCCCGGCGTGATGGAACGCCTGGGCCTGGGTCCCGACGTGGTCGCCGAGCGCAACCCGCGACTGGTGTACGGCCGGCTCACCGGCTGGGGGCAGACCGGGCCGCTCGCGTCGGCCGCCGGACACGACATCGACTACATCGCGCTGGCCGGGATGCTGGAGCCGATCGGCCGGGCCGGCCAACCGCCGAGCATTCCGCTCAACCTGATCGGCGACTTCGGCGGCGGCGGCCTGCTGCTCGCCTTCGGCCTGGTCGCGGCGCTGCTGGAGGCGGGCCGCTCGGGGCAGGGCCAGGTGGTGGACGCGGCGATGATCGACGGCGCCGCCACGCTGGGCGCGACCTGGTTCACCATGGGCGCCGCCGGGATGCTCGGCCCGCGCGGGACCAACATGCTCGACGGCGGGGCGCCGTTCTACGACGTGTACGAGACCGAGGACGGCAAATACGTCGCGGTCGGCGCGATCGAGCCGAGGTTCTGGGCCGAGCTGATCCACCGGCTCGGGCTGGCCGGGGAGCCGGAGTTCGCCGACTTCGCCAAGCAGCACGACCCGGCGCACTGGCCCGCGATGAAGGCCCGGCTCGCCGAGGTGTTCGCGGGCCGCACCCGGGATGCGTGGTGTGCGCTCCTGGAAGGCACCGAGACCTGCTTCGCGCCGGTGCTCTCCCCCGGCGAGGCACCGGCCCATCCGCACCACGTCGAGCGGGGCACCTTCCTGCACGCCGACGGCCTGCCCGAACCGGCCCCCGCACCGCGCTTCTCCCGTACGCCCGCCCCCGTGCCGGCCCGGCCGGTGCACCCGGGCCCGGCCGCGAAGGGTGGCGACACCGACGCGGCGCTGGCCGGATGGGGCCTGGACGCGGCCGAGATCGAGGGCCTGCGGGACGCGGGCGCGATCGTCTGACCCCGCATCACCACCGGCACGAACGCCAGGCATCAGGCATCAGGCATCAGGCATCAGGCATCAGGCATCAGGCATCAGGCATCAGGCATCAGGCATCAGGCATCAGGCATCAGGCATCAGGCATCAGGCATCAGGCAGGGGATCGTATGGAACTTCACGAAGCGCTGTACACCACGCGCGCAATGCGCCGGGTGGGGCCGGATCCGATCCCGCACGACGTGCAGGCCCGGATCATGGACGCGGCGGTACGCGCGCCCAGCGGCGGCAACTTCCAGGGCTGGCGCTTCCTGCTGGTGGACGACCCGGGCATCAAGGGCCGACTCGGCCCGCTGTACCGGGACGCGATGGACAACCTGTGGAAGACCGTGTACGCGTCGCGCGTGGCCGCCGCCGAGGCGGATCCGGACAGTGCGGAGAGCCGGTCCTTCGTCCGGGTGCGGCGCTCGTCGCAGTGGCTCGCGGACAACTTCGAGCAGGTGCCGCTGTTCATGTTCGGCTTCACCCGACACGATCCGACCGGCGGCTCGATCTTCCCGGCGGTGTGGAGCGCGATGCTGGCCGCGCGCGCCGAGGGAGTGGGCACCGCGTTGACCGCCGTGCTGGGCATCTCGCATCGGGACGCGGTCCTGGAGGTACTCGGGGTGCCGGCCGGCGAAGGTTGGCACATGGCGTGCTGCGTGTCGTTCGGCTACCCGACCGGCACGTGGGGCGTGGCGCCCAGGACGCCGGTGCACGAGGTGGCGTATCGCAACACCTGGGGCGCGCCGCTCGGGTTCGAGGTGCCGGCGCCGTTGTGGCCTGCCGACGGTGCGGCGTACGTGCCCACCACGTTCGAAGGAGATGCCCGGTGACACGTGCCGACCTGCCGCTGCGGGACACGGTGGCCCTGGTGACCGGAGGAGGCAGCGGAATCGGGCTGGGTTGCGCCCGGCGATTCGCCGCGGACGGCGCGCACGTGCTGATCGCGGGGCGCAGTGCGGACCGACTGCGCGGCGCGGTGGCCGAGTTGGAGAAGGACGCGGCGAACGGCGTGCGCATCGCGTACGCGGTGACCGACGTGACCGACGAGGACCAGGTCCGGGCGGCGGTGGCGAGTGCGGCCGAACTCGGGCCGCTGCGTGCGGTGGTCGCCTCGGCGGGCGGCAACTCCACGATGGGACCGCTGACTTCGATCGACACCGCCAAGTGGCGCGAGACGGTCGAGCTGAACCTGACCGGCACGATGCTCGTGCTCAAGCACACGGCCCGGCTGATGGCGGCGGCCGGCGGCGGCTCGTTCGTGGCGATCTCCTCGATCGCCTCCTCGACGACGCATCGCTGGTTCGGCGCGTACGGCGTGAGCAAGGCCGGCATCGACCACCTGGTCCGACTCGCCGCCGACGAACTCGGCGCGAGCGGTGTCCGGGTGAACAGCATCCTGCCCGGCCTGGTGGCCACCGAGATGGTCGACGCGGTCACCCGAGGCGGCCCGGTCCTGGACGACTACCTGGAGTGCACGCCGCTCGGGCGGGTCGGCCGGGCCGACGACATCGCCGCGCTCGCGGCCTTCCTGGTCGGCCCCGAGTCGACCTGGATCACCGGCCAGAACATCAACGTGGACGGCGGACACCATCTGCGCCGGGGTCCGGACTTCCGGGCCTTTCTGGAGCCGGTCTTCGGCGCCGACGGCCTGCGCGGCATCGTCGCGGAAGGGAACTGACAATGACCCAGCGGGTATTCAACCTCGCGGACCTGTTCGAGGTCGTGGTGGACGCCTGTCCGGATCGGCTCGCGCTGGTCGCGGGCGAGGTGCGGCTGACCTACCGCGAGCTGGACGAACGGGCCAACCGGGTCGCGCACGCGTTCGTCTCGGCGGGGCTGGCGACCGGCGACCACGTGGGCATCTACTCGCGCAACCGGGCCGAGTGGCTGGAGGCGATGATCGGCGCGTTCAAGGCGCGGATGGTGCCGATCAACATCAACTACCGGTACGTCGAGGACGAGCTGCGCTACATCGTCGACAACGCGGACCTGGCCGGGCTGGTCGTCGAGAGCGGTTACCTGCCCAAGGTCGCGGCGGTGCGTCCCGGCGCGCCGGCGCTCGCGCACGTGTTCGTGCTCGCGGACGAGTTCGACGAGAAGCTCGACGGGAGCATCGACTACGAAGCGGCGCTCGCAGCCGAGAGCAGTGCTCGCGACTTCGAGCAGCGCTCTCCCGAGGACCGGTACATGGTCTACACCGGCGGGACCACCGGCTTCCCCAAGGGCGTCGAGTGGCGCTCGCACGACATCTTCTGCTCGGCGATGGGCGGCGGGAACTTCGGCGGCGAGCCGATCGCGGATCCCGAACTGCTCGCCGCCAAGGCCGAGGGCGCCCCGCTGGTCCAGATGTTGACCACGCCGCTGATGCACGGCAACGGCCAGTGGGTGACCTGGATCACCCTGTTCAGCGCGGGCACCGCGGTGATGTGGACCGGCCTGCGCTACGACCCGGCCGAGATCCTGCGCATCGTCGAACGTGAGGGCTGCGTGACGATGATGCTGGTCGGCGACGCGATGGCCCGTCCGATCGCGGACGCGTTGGAGAGCGGCGAGCACCGCGTGGAAACGCTCAAGGTGATCGGTTCCGGCGGCGCGCTGCTCTCCCCGTCGGTCAAGGCCCAGCTCACCCGGCTGATCCCCGGCCTGTACATCGCGGACAGCTTCGGCGCCTCGGAGTTCGGCGCGGGCAGCTCGCAGACCCCCGGCGGCCGTTTCCCGCTCAAGCCCAAGACCGCGGTGCTCGGCGAGGACCTGCGCCCGGTGGGCGTGGGCGAGAGCGGCCGGATCGCCCGGACCGGATACATCCCGATCGGCTACTACAAGGACCCGGTCAAGACCGCGGAGACCTTCCACATCGACCCGGACGGTGTGCGCTGGGTCATCCCCGGCGACTTCGCCCGGGTCGAGGACGACGGCGACGTGACCCTGCTCGGCCGCGGCTCGGTGTGCATCAACACCGGCGGCGAGAAGGTCTTCCCGGAAGAGGTCGAGGGCGTACTCAAGGCGCATCCGGCGGTGTACGACGCGGTCGTGGTCGGCATCCCGGACCCCCGCTTCGGCGAGCGGGTGGCCGCGGTCGTCTCGCTGCGCCCGGGCCACACGCTCACCACGGAGGACGTGGCCGAGCATGCCCGGGAGCAACTGGCCGGATACAAGATCCCGCGTGACCTGGTCACGGTCGCGGAGGTACCCCGAACACCGGCGGGGAAGCCCGATTACCGATGGGCGAAGGAGACGGCGGTGGGGGCGTCGGTCGCGGGCGGGAAGTGAGGGGTGGGGCCGCGGACGGGAAGTGAGGGGCGGGCCGGGTCGAGGGCGCCGACGCGGCGGGGGTGACTGCGGGGGTGGCGCCGGGTCGGGCGTGCCGACGCGCTCGGGGGCGGCGGGGTGCTCGGGCGTGCCGACGCGCTCGGGGGCGGCGGGGTGCTCGGGCGTGCCGACGCGCTCGGGGGCGGGCGGGGCGTGGGGGTGGGGTCGCTTATCGTGGGCGTATGACCGTGCCTCATCAGCGAATCGGGCTGCTTGCCACCGGGATCCGTTGGCATGAGGGGCGGCCGCATCTGGTGTCGATCGATGCGGCGGATGAGGAGTCGCTCCAGGTGCTCGCTCCCGGTACCACCGCGGGATGGCGGCTGTCCGGGCCGCGTACGTGTGTCGGGATTCGGCGCAAGGGCGGGCGGCGGGTGCCGTGTCCCGTGCTTGCGCCGCTGCCGGCGACGGCTCCGCGGGCACAGTGCGATGCGTGTGCGCTGGCCGATCCGGGGCGCAAGCTCGCACGTGATCAGGCGATGGACGATCCGCGACCGTTCTCGCTCTACCTCGCGTGGTTCGGGCCCGGGCTGGTCAAGGTCGGCCTCACCGCCACCGAGCGCCGCGCGGCCCGACTCGCCGATCAGGGTGCGCCGATGTTCACCTGGCTCGCGCACGGCCCACTGGTGCCCATCCGCAGCACCGAGCGCGCGTGCTCGGCCACCGGCACGGTCCGGGAGCGCATACCGCACAAGGCCAAGGCGGCGGCCTGGTGGCGAACCCGGGTACCCGGGCCGCCGGCCGAACTCGCCGACGCGCACGCGCGGTTGACCCCGCTCCTGCCCGACACGCTGACCCCGGCGCCGTGCGAAATCCAGGATCTGACCCGGTTCTACGGCCTGACCGACCCGCCGCCGCCGACCCGGGACCAGGTCGCCGGGCTCGCCCAGGACGCGCTGCTGCACGGCGAGTTCACGTGCGTCGCGGGGCACGACGCACTGATCACCACGGACACCGGGCCACTGTTCGTGGACCTGCGGCTGCTCACGGGTTGGCAGTTGACCCCGGCCCGGGGCAGCACCCGAGGCATCACCGTCAAGCCCTTGGAAACGGGCCGGGCGCCGGACGGATCGGTGCAGGAAGGGCTGTTCTGAGGCTGTCCGGCGGATGGAAGGTGCATCCCCGGCCTGTTCGAGGCGTCAGATGCGGGATACGACCGGGCAGGTGCCCGGCGCGGCTCCCTCGTCGATGGGCCTACTGCGGTTGTACGGGTCCACCGTTGCCGGGGCGCCGGTGGGCGCGGCGGTGGTGGGCGGACCGGTGGATATGCGGTCCGCCGGGAACTGTGGACGCACGAAGCCGTCCATCCGGGTGCACGAACTGTTCGAGATCGCGTAGTCGAACCTCGCCATGGCGATCCGACCACGCGCGGTCGACCGGTAGCGAGGCCCCCGGTAGACCTTGGTGTCCACTACCCGGCGAACCACCGAGCGGGTGACGCTCGCACCGGCTCCGCTGCCGGTCTTGGCCACCGGGTAGACGAACGAGTAGTCGGTGTGCACCGTCAGCATGCCCTCGCGGTCGGTGTCGTAGCTCGTGATCCCGTTGACCTTGACCACCGAGCCGACCGGCTCGACGTCCTTGGGGTCGAACCTGGTCATCCACGCCTTCGGGTTGTCCCCGTCCGCATCCCACCGGGTCGCGGTCACCGAATTCTCGATCCGGGCGACGAGCTCGTCGGACGGATCCAGCAGGGCGAGCACGCCGGCCGGGCGGGCACCGGTGAGCACGTCGCGGTCCAGGTTGCCCGCGATCAGCAACCGGCGGGTCAGGTCCAGGGCCTCGGCGACCTCGGCGACGGAATACCCGGGCACGGCCTTGGCCTCGGGCATGGACAGACCCGCTTCGTTGTCCGCGTAGTCGATCGCCGGCGACCCGGCGAACGGGTTCTCCCGGGTCGGCATCTCCGCGTCCACGCCCCGCCGTTCCGCCGCCACCGACGGCACGGAGGTGGCGACCCCGGCCACCGGCGGCTGCACCATCGGGTCGTCCGCGGTGGCCGTGTTCGATGCGGTGAACCAGCCGAACACCCGGTCCGGAGCGGCTGCGAAGGCCACCAGGGCGAGCACCGCAACGGTCACCACGGCCGCCTTGAGCCGAGGCCGGCGCCTGCGCACCCTGGGCCCATCGGACCGCCAAGGCTGCTGCTGCGGCGGCTCGTTCGCCCACTGGCGGGCCAACATCCGTGCTCGCGCGGAGCCTTCCGTCCGGGTCGCGCCCTTGACGAAATCCTCGTCGAACACGTACCCGGCGAACGGGTCGTTCGCATCGTCCCCACCCGACGGATCACCCGACGGACCACCCGACTGTTCATCCACCCGGTCGCGGCCATCGCCTGCGTCCCGGTCCCCCCGATTCTTGGACACGCGGGAAGGGTATCCACCCCAACCGACAGTCCGGTCGCCGCCGGCAACACATCACGTTCCCGGGCGCAACGCGTCGGCTCGACGGCACGATCCGTTTCCGTCTCATGGGATTGGTCGTCCCCCGGCGAAAGGCGGGTGTTGCCTGCGGGAGAGGCGCCGGCAACGGCGCGGAGGGGTGGGCGGCCCGGTGAGGTTCGCCGGGGACCTTCCCGAGTGGGCCGGGGTGTTTTTGGCATGCGGCGCGTCTCGGTCGGGTCGGGTCCGGGTGGCTCTGTGCTAACCGGTCGGCGTGGACCGGCGGAGGTCAGCCCGGTGCCAGGGTCACCGGCGGTCAGGAGCCCTGGGTCCCCCGGCGAGACACGGGCGTTGCTCGCCGGAAAGGCGCTGGCAACGGCGGAGCGGGAGAGCGGCCCGGTCAGGTCCGCCGGGGAACCTTCCCGAGTGGGTCGGGCCATTTCGGCGTGCGGTGCGCCTTGGCCGGGTCGGGCGCGGGTGGCTTTGTGCTCACCGGTCGGCGTGGACCGGCGGAGATCAGCCCGGTCCCACGGTCACCGGCGGTCAGGAGCCCTGGGCTCCCCGGCGACACACGGGTGTCGCCTGCGGAGAAAAGCGCTGGCAACGGCGGAGCGGGTGGGTGCTTTCGTCAGGTCCGCCGGGGGGCCTTCCCGGGTGGGTCGGGTGTTCTCGGCCGGCGGTCGCGCTTGGGTGGGCAGCGGGTGGCTTTGTGCTCACCGGTCGGCGTGGACCGGCGGAGGTCAGCCCGGTGCCAGGGTCACCGGCGGTCAGGAGCCCTGGGTTTCCCGGCGAGAGGCGGGTGTTGCCTGCGGGAAAGGCGCTGGCAACGGCGGAGCGGGTGGGTGCTTTCGTCAGGTCCGCCGGGGGGCCTTCCCGAGTGGGTCGGGCGTTCTCGGCCGGCGGTCGCGCTTGGGTGGGCAGCGGGTGGCTTTGTGCTCACCGGTCGGCGTGGACCGGCGGAGATCAGCCCGGTCCCACGGTCACCGGCGGTCAGGAGCCCTGGATCCCCCGGCGAGACACATGCCTCGCCTGCGGAGAAAAGCGCTGGCAACGGCGGAGCGGGAGGGCGGCCCGACAAGGCTCGCCGGGGGACCTTCCCGAGTGGGCCGGGTGTTCTCGGCCGGCGGTCGCGCTTGGGTGGGCAGCGGGTGGCTTTGTGCTCACCGGTCGGCGTGGACCGGCGGAGATCGGCCCGGTGCCAGGGTCACCGGCGGTCAGGAGCCCTGGGTTTCCCGGCGAGAGGCGGGTGTTGCCTGCGGAGAAAAGCGCTGGCAACGGCGCGGAGGGTGGGTGGCCCGGTCAGGTCCGCCGGGGGACCTTCCTGAGTGGGTTGGGTGTTTTCGGCGGGCGGAGGTGTTGTGTGGCGAAGGGACAAGCGGGGCCGCGCGCGTGGGCGGTTTTGGTCGCCGGAGTGCGAAACCCGGCCCGCGACAGGCGCTTTCGCCGTCCTGTCGCGCAAAACCGCAGGTCGGAGAGAATCGGTGCGCCAGGAGCGGTTCCGCGATCCGGATCGAGACCCTCCCGGTCCCCTGGGAGCGTCTCCACCCGGCGGATCTTCCGAAGGGTTCGCCGGGGGACGTTCCCGGGTGGGTCGGGCCGTTTCGGTGGGCGTTTCGGGTCGGGTCGGCCGGGAGGAAACCCCTCCGGGGGCTTCGCGGGTCTCCATCCGGATCCCGAGACGCATTCGAGCCCGCGACCTTTCGCCGACCTGCGGTTTTGTATCACCGGCCGGTGAAAGCGCATGCCGCGGGCGGGATTTCGCACTCCGGCGACCGAAACCGCCCACTCCCCGCCCCACTTCCCCACGCCCTCGCCACCGAACGCCCACCGCACGCCGAAAACACCCGGCCCACTCGGGAAGGCTCCCCGGCGGACCTGACGGCAGTGCCCTCCCGCTCCGCCGTTGCCAGCGCTTTTCTCCGCAGGCGAGGCATGTGTCTCGCCGGGGGATCCAGGGCTCCTGACCGCCGGTGACCGTGGGACCGGGCTGATCTCCGCCGGTCCACGCCGACCGGTGAGCACAAAGCCACCCGCGCCCGACCCGACCAAGACGCACCGCACGCCGAAACGGCCCGGCCCACTCGGGAAGGTTCCCCGGCGGACCTGACCGGGCCGCTCTCCCGCTCCGCCGTTGCCAGCGCCTTTCCGGCGAGCAACGCCCGTGTCTCGCCGGGGGACCCAGGGCTCCTGACCGCCGGTGACCCTGGCACCGGGCTGACCTCCGCCGGTCCACGCCGACCGGTGAGCACAAAGCCACCCGCTGCCCACCCAAGCGCGACCGCCGGCCGAGAACGCCCGACCCACTCGGGAAGGCCCCCCGGCGGACCTGACGAAAGCACCCACCCGCTCCGCCGTTGCCAGCGCTTTTCTCCGCAGGCAACACCCGCCTCTCGCCGGGAAACCCAGGGCTCCTGACCGCCGGTGACCCTGGCACCGGGCCGATCTCCGCCGGTCCACGCCGACCGGTGAGCACAAAGCCACCCGCTGCCCACCCAAGCGCGACCGCCGGCCGAGAACACCCGGCCCACTCGGGAAGGTCCCCCGGCGAACCTCACCGGGCCGCCCACCCCTCCTCGCCGTTGCCGGCGCCTTTCCGGCAAGCAACGCCCGCGTGTCGCCGGGGAGCCCAGGGCTCCTGACCGCCGGTGACCGTGGGACCGGGCTGATCTCCACCAGACCACGCCGACCGGTTAGCACAAAGCCACCCGCACCCAAGCCCACCAAACCCGCACGCAGCCGGAAACGCGAACGCACCCCGACTCGAGACGCACCGCACACCGCACACCGCGCACCGCGCATCGCACATCGCGCACCGCGCACCGCGCACCGCGCACCGCGGCCGTCGAGGTTGGCGTCCTTGACTTCGAGTTCACTCCAACTCGTAGGGTCCCGATCATGAACAACGCGCCCGACACCGCCACCATCGCCCAGGACAACCGCTACGAGCGCGGTCTCGCCGTGCTGCGGCAGGTCGCCGGCACCGATCGGCCCGCCGTGCTCGAAAGCCTCGCCGACATCGCTCCCGATCTGGCGCGGTACACCGTCGAGTTCGGCTATGGCGACATCTACTCGCGCCCCGGACTCACGCTTCGCCAGCGGCAGTTGGCCAACGTCGCGGCCCTGGCCGCGATCGGGCACGCAGCGCCGCAGCTGCGTTTCCACCTGGCCGGCGCGCTCAACGTCGGCTGTACTCGGCGCGAGATCGTGGAGACCCTGATCCACGTCTGCCTGTATGCCGGTTTCCCTGCCGCGCTCAACGGCCTGACTGTGGCGCGCGACGTCTTCGAGGCCCATCCGGCGGCGGCCGAGGCCACGCCGGACGAGGTTCCCGCGCCGGCACCGGCGGAGACCACTGCCGAGCGTTACCGCCGCGGCCTGGCCGCGCTCACCGAGATCGACGGCCACGCCGGCGAACAGGTCATCGCATCGCTTCGGGACATCGCCCCGGACCTGGGCCGCTACGTGCTCGAGTTCGCCTTCGGCGACGTGTACTCGCGCACCGGCCTGGACCTGAAGACCAGCGAACTCGCCACGGTCGCGCTGTGCACCGCGCTCGGCACGGTCGCGCCGCAGCTCGCGGTGCACATCCACGCCCTGCTCAACGTCGGCGGCACCGAGGAGGAGGTGGTCGAGACGATCACCCAGATGGTCGGCTACGCGGGCTTCCCCGCCGCGCTGAACGGCATCACCGTCGCCCGCGCGGTGTTCGCCGAGCGGGCGACGGCCGACTCGGCGGCCTAGTTCGTGTCCGCCGCGCCGTCCTGCGGCAGCATGTACACGTCGCGGCCCTCCCGGTCCACGAACGCGTCGCTTGCCCGGAAACCGACCCGGCGGGCCAGGGTCAGGGACGGCACGTTGGCCGCGTCGATCACCGCGACGATCGGCATCGTCGGGAGCGTCCGGCGGGCCAGGTCGAGGGTGGCGTCCACCGCCTCGCGGGCCAGGCCCCGGCCCCACGCGATCGGCGCGAAACGGTAGTAGAGGTTGAACACCGGTATGCCGTCCGGTCGCAGCCGCCGGGTCAGCTGCGTCCCGGCGAAGCCGAACACCCCGGCCGGATCCGCACGCGGTGCGACCGCGCAGTAGCCGATCCCGTCCCGTTCCCAGTCCTCGATCATCGAGTCGAGGAACGCGACCCCCTCCTCGGCCGACCGCATCGGTCCGTGCGGGTTGTACCGGTTGGTCTCCGGATCCCCGTGCACCGCGAACACCGCCGCCGCGTCCTCGGGGTGGGGCCTGGTCAGAACCAGTCGTGCGGTCTCGACGACCGTGATACGAGGTGCCACGCGCATACCGTTCGGATCGGTTGGGTTTGGTTGTGATTGGTTCGGGTTCGATCTGCTTCGTAGATGTCGATCACCGAGCTCGCCGAGCCTACTGAACGCCCGGACACGGCCGCCCCGGGGCGGCCGGCCGGTGGGCGGCCGGTGGCCGGCCGTGCCGCTACGCATGAAGCTCGACCCGCCAGTCGTTCCAGACGATGGGGTTGCCCGCCGGGTATTCGAAGTCGCAGCGCCCGAGCAGGGTGAATCCGGCCTTTCGGCAGACGGCATTCGAGGCCGGGTGATCGACTTTGGGGTATGCGTGCAGGCAGCGGTGCCGTCGCTCGGCCCGCGCCGCCTCGATCACCGCACGCGCGGCGGTGACCGCGAACCCGCGGCCCTGCTGTTCCAGCACGATGCCCCACCCGGTCTCGTACACCGTCTCGCCGTGCCACCGCGTCTCCCAGAAGCCGAGGCCGCCGACGGGCGACTCGCCGAGGGACGGCAACACGCGGTACATCCGCCCGGTACCGCGAGCATGATCAGCGTCGCGTGCGCGGCCAGGAAGGCCGGATACAGGCGGGCCACCAGGTAGGCGCCGGCGGCGACCATGGTGGCCGCGTGGATCGGCGCGGACACCGGCAGGGTCGGGCCAGCCATCACCCGACACCGACATGTGCCTCCCGCCCCGTTCAGACCTGGTAGCGGTTCGGGGCGAAGGAGTCGGGGTTGGCCTCGATCCAGGCGGAGGTGCGGCGCAGGCCCTCGGAGAGGTCGACGCGGGGCCTCCAGCCGGCGAGTTCGCGGGCCTTGGTGTTGTCGGAGAGCAGGCGTTCGACCTCGCTGCCGGTCGGGCGCAGGCGGGTGGGATCGACCACGATCTCCGCGTCCCGGCCGGAGGCCACGATCAGTGCCCGGGCCAGTTCGCCGATCGAGACCTCGGTGCCGGTGCCCAGGTTGATCACCTCGCCCAGCGTGGCGTCGGCGAGCGCGACCGCCAGGAAACCCTCGGCGGTGTCGGTCGCGTAGGTGAAGTCCCGGGTCGGGGTGAGCGAGCCGAGCCGGACTTCGCGAGCGCCCGCGTGCAACTGGGCCAGGATGGTCGGGATCACCGCGCGCGCCGACTGGCGCGGGCCGTAGGTGTTGAACGGCCGTACCACCGACACCGGCAGGTCGAACGCGTGCCGGTAGGAGAGCGCCATCATGTCCGCGCCGATCTTCGAGGCGGAGTAGGGCGATTGCGGCTGGAGCGGGTGGCTCTCGGTGATGGGTGCGGTGATCGCGGTGCCGTACACCTCGCTCGTGGAGGTGTGCACGAGCCGGGCGCCGTGCCGCACGCAGGCCGCGGCCACGTTCTGCGTGCCGACCACGTTGGTCTGCACGTACGCCTCCGGCGCCTGATAGCTGTACGGGATCCCGATCAGCGCGGCCAGGTGGAAGACCGTGTCGCAGCCCGCGACCGCGTCCAGCACCCGGTGTGCGTCGCGGACGTCGCCGGCGAGCATCTCGACCCGGTCGTCGGCGAGATGCTCGGCGAGATGGCCGCGTTCGGCGTACGGCTTGTAGTGCACCAGCGCGCGCACCCGGGCGCCGCGTTCGATCAGCAGGTCGACGAGCGTGCTGCCGATGAAGCCCTCCGCGCCGGTGACCAGCACGGTACGGCCGGTCCAGTCGGCCGGGGTACTGCCCGAGGTGTTCGGGGCGGGGGTGGTGGTCATGGTGGTCATGCGATCCTCCGGGATGCGTCGGTGGGTTCGGCGACCGCACGCGCGGTGCGGCCGATCGTGCGCAGCACCTTGGTGGCGAGCCGGTCCGCGGCGTGCGTGTGTGCGCCCGGCTCGCTCGCCCGGGCCATCGCGGCGAGCCGCAACGGGTCGGCGAGCAGCGGTTCGAGCAGGGTGGCCAGGTGGTCGCCGGTGCAGGCGGCATCCGGTACGAGCAGCCCCGCGCCGGTGTCGGAGAGCACCCGGGCGTTGTGCGTCTGGTGGTCGTGCGGGGCGTGCGGGTAGGGCACCAGTACTGCGGGCAGCCCGATCGTGGCCAGTTCCGCGACGGTGGCCGAACCCGCCCTGCAGACCACCAGGTCGGCGGCGGCGTAGGCGAGGTCCATCCGGTCCAGGTAGGCGACCGCCTCAGCCACCGGGCTGCCCGCCAGCTCGGCCCTGACGGCCTCGAACGCGGCCGGACCGGTCTTGATCAGCAGCCGGACGTCGTTGCGCCCGCGCCAGCGGCCGGCCAGCGCGACCGCGGCCTCGGTCAGCCGGGTCGCACCCAGGCTGCCGCCGTTGACCAGGACCAGCCGTGCCCCGCGCGGCACCCCGAGCCGGGCCCGCGCCTGCGGGCGCAGCGCGGTCCGGTCCAGCCCGGCCAACGCGCCGACCAGCGGCATGCCGACGGTCTCGGCCCGCACGCCGGCCGGCAGGTGCTCGCGGGTGCGGTCGAAGGCGAGGGCGACGTGCGGGGTCAGCCGGGCGGCGAACCGGTTGGCCCGCCCCGGCACCGCATTGGACTCGTGCACCACGCTCGGCAGACCGGCGAGACGGGCGCCGACGATCGCCGGCGCGCTGGGATAGCCGCCCATCCCGACCGCAATCTGCGCACCCTGTGCCCGCAGGATCTCCCGGCACCGCACCCCGGACCGCAGCAGCGCCGCCGGCAGCAGATAGCGGCGCGCACCCAGCGCGGCGTCGAAGGGGATCATGTCCACGGTGTGCAGCCGGTATCCCGCCGCCGGGATCAGCCGGGTCTCCAGACCGCGATCGGTGCCCACGAACGAGATCACCGCTCTCGGATCGGCGCGCCGCAACGCGTCCGCCAGGGCCAGCCCCGGATAGATGTGACCGCCGGTGCCGCCGGCCCCGATCAGCACCGAGAGCGGCCGGTCGCCGAGCACGTCGTCGAGGTGTTCCGCATGTCCTGAGCGCATGACACCGAAGCCTCGGGGCCCGGGATAAGAGAGTTCTAAGCGTCCCTTTTGAGAACCTTGGCCGCATGAGCAACGGGCCGAAGGTGCTGGTCGTGGACGACGACCCGGAAGTGCGTGCCGCCGTCGAGGACGGCCTCGCCGTCGAGGGGTACCGCGTGCGCGGCGCCGCCGACGGCCCGACGGCCCTGAGCGAGGTGGCCGGCTGGCAGCCCGACGCGATCGTGCTCGACATCCTGATGCCGGTCCTGGACGGCCTCGCGGTATGCCGTCGGTTGCGTGCGCTCGGCGACCGCACGCCGATCCTGGTGCTCACCGCGCGCGATTCGGTCAGCGACCGGGTGGACGGGCTGGACGCGGGCGCCGACGACTACCTGGTCAAGCCGTTCGCGCTGGACGAGCTGACCGCCCGGCTGCGTGCGCTGCTGCGCCGAGCCGCCCCCGAACCCGCCGAGGACCGCACCTACACCTATGGCGACCTGACCGTGGACCCGCTCACCCGCACCGGCCGCCGGGGCGGTCGTGCGCTGGAGTTCTCCCGTACCGAGTTCGCGCTTTTGGAACTGCTGCTCCGGCACCGGGGCCAAGTGCTCCCGCGCGAGGTGATCATGGACCGGGTGTGGGGTGCGGACTTCGGCCCCGACTCCAACTCGCTCGCGGTCTACATCGGTTACCTGCGCCGCAAGCTCGACGCGGGCGGCGAACCGCGGCTGGTGCACACCGTGCACGGTGTCGGCTACCGACTCGACCGCGATCCGGACCGGGCATGAGGGCGCACGCGCGGTGGCGCCGGCGCCGCCCGCTGCGCACCCGCCTCGCGCTCGCCTGCACCGGCGCGGTGGCCCTGGTCGCCCTCGGGGTGTGCGCGGCGGCGTACACGATCATCCGGTACGAACTGGTCCACCAGCTCGAACTGAACCTGACCCAGCAGGCCACCCAGGTGCAGCTCCGGAATCGAAGCGACCCGCCGGGGGTGCTCCAGGGCGAATGCGCCTACCTGTCCGCACCGCCGTGCACCCAGATCGTGCCGGCCGACCCCGGGGCGGACCCCGCGACGCCGTACCTGCTGCCGGTGGAGCCGGCCACGCGCGAGGTGGCGGCGCGCGAGCGCCGGGCGTTCTATACCAAGATCACCGTCGGCGGCCGACCGGCCCGGATGTTGACCACCCAGGGCGGCCCGGGCCGGGCGGTCCAGGTGGCGCTGCGCTCGGACGTCGTGGACAAGGGCGTCCGACAGGCGGGTGAGCTGATGGCGGCGGTCGCGGCGGCGGGCGTGCTGCTCGCGGCCGGGCTGGGCTACGCGGTGGCCCGGTCCGGCCTGGCCCCGGTCGCCCGGCTGACCACGACCGCGAAGCAGATCGCGGCGACCCGGGACGCGAGCCTGCGGATCGACGTGCCGCCGGGCCGCCGGGAGGACGAACTGACCAGTCTGGCCGGGAGTTTCAACGCGATGCTCGGCGAGCTGGAGGAGTCGGTGAGCGCCCGGCGCCGACTGGTCGCGGACGCCTCGCACGAGCTGCGCACCCCGCTGACCGCACTCCGCACCAATGCCGAACTGCTCGGCCGTGCCGACCGGTTGACCACGGAGCAGCGCGACCGCGCGAGCGCCGGACTGCAACGGCAGCTGCGCGAGGTGACCGGCCTGGTGAACGACCTGATCGAACTGGCCCGGGACGAGGAGCCGCAGCCGCTGGTCGAGCAGGTTCGCCCCGGCGCCCTGGTCGGGCACTGCGTCGCGGCGGCGCGGGGCCATTGGCCCGCGGTGGCCTTCGAGTTCGCCGACCTCGCGGGCGAACGGACCGTCCCGGGGGTGCCCGCCCGGCTGGCCCGCCTGGTGTCGAACCTGCTCGACAACGCGGCCAAGTTCAGCCCACCCGGCGGCCCGGTCGAGGTGCGGCTCGCCGCCGACCTCGAACTCACCGTGCGCGACCACGGCCCCGGCATCGCGGCCGAGGATCTGCCGTACGTCTTCGACCGCTTCTACCGTGCCTCCGCGGCGCGTTCGCTGCCCGGCTCCGGGCTCGGGCTGGCGATGGCCCGGCAGATCGCCAAGGCACACGGCGCCACGCTCACCGCGGAGCAGGCGCCCGGCGGCGGCGCCCTGTTCCGGCTGCGGTTCGCCGCCGCACCCTTGGGTGCGAGGTCGCCGAACTCCGGATAGCCGCCGCACGCCGCACGCGTGGGACCGGACCATGCGTGCGCGGCCCGGCTCACCGAGCGCGAGGCGGACGCCCGGCGGGGCCCACCCGAGCACTCAGACGCGGTCCGCGATCAGGTGCCGCGAGCCGTCGATGCCCACGCCCTCGCGCCGCAGCGCGCGGGCGCGGTGTTCGCGCGGGCTCATTCCCCGGACCCGCTTGAAGGCCGTGCTGAGCGCGAACGCGTCGCCGTAGCCCACCTTCTCCGCGACCTTGCCGACCGTGGCATTCGGGTCGCACAGCAGGTCCGCGGCCAGTGCGAGGCGCCAGCCGGTGAGGAAGGCCATCGGCGGTTCGCCGATCAACTCGGCGAACCGGCGGGCCAGCGAGGCCCGGGAGACCCCCGCCTCGGCGGCCAGCGACGCGACCGTCCACGGTTGTTCGGGGTTGTTGTAGATCAGGCTCAGCACGTGTCCGACCACGGGATCGCGGTAACCGCGGTACCAGCCCGGCGCATCCGTGCCCGATCGGGCGAACCACGTGCGCAGCATGGCGATCAGCAGCAGGTCCAACAGCCGGTCCAGGACCGCGTCCTGCCCGGGCCCGTCCTTGACGATCTCGTCGGCCAGCAGCGGGATCACCGGGAAGTCCCCCTCGCTGTGGCGCACCACCGCGAGCGTGGGCAGCGCCTCCAGCAGCGAGCGGCTGACCTCGCCGGCCATCTGGTACGTCCCGGTCAACATGATCGTCTCGGCGTTCGCGCTGTTGCCCCAGGTCCGCACGCCCAGCGCCATCTCCTTGGCCAGGTCCCGCCCGTCCGGGGTCGAGCAGCGCTGGCCCGGATGGATGATGATCTGCGGCTGTGAACCCGGGTCGTCGGAGATCCGGTAGTGGTCGGGACCGCGCACGATCGCCACGTCGCCGGCGGTCAGGCGTAGGGCCTCGCCCCGATCCAACGCGATCCACGCATGGCCGCGCACCATCGACACGATCGTCAGCGGCGCCTCGTCGTGGATGCGCATGGACCACGGCGGACTCAGCATCGAACGGAGCAGGAAGGCGCCTTGCGCCCGAGGTCCGTTGAGCAGACTCGCGAGAGCATCCATGCCGGAACCTTAGACGATCAAACATGTAATTGGGCGTTTGAGCGATGTTCAGTCTCACTGCGGGGACATTGAATAGAGCCATGACAACGAACGAGCAGAACCCCGCGAACACCACCGGCAACACCGACACCACCACGCTGGTCCTGGGCGGGAACGGGAAGACCGGCCGGCGGATCGCCGAGAAGCTCACCGGGCTGGGCCGTGCGGTTCGGCTCGGCTCCCGGTCGGCGTCCATCCCGTTCGACTGGGCGGACCGCACCACCTGGGCCCCGGCGCTGCGCGGCATCGACAGCGTGTACGTCTCCTTCCAGCCCGACATCGCCGCGCCCGGCGGTGCGGACACGGTCGGCGCGTTCGCCGACCTCGCCGTCGAGAGCGGGGTGCGACACCTGGTCCTGCTGTCCGGCCGCGGCGAGCCCGAGGCGCAGGACGCCGAGGCCCGGGTGCGCGCCTCCGGCGCCGAGTGGACGATCGTCCGGGCCTCCTTCTTCGCGCAGAACTTCGACGAGGGCGAGTTCCTCGGCCCGATCCTGGACGGCGAGGTCGCTCTTCCGGTCGGCGACGTGGGCGAACCCTTCATCGACGTGGACGACATCGCCGACGTCGCGGTCGCCGCGCTCACCGAGGACGGGCACTTCGGCCAGGTATACGAGGTGACCGGTCCGCGGCTGCTCACCTTCGCCGACGCGATCGCCGAGATCGCCCGTGCGTCGGGCCGGAAAATCACGTTCGTGCAGGTCCCGTTGGAGGCATACTCGGCGGTTCTGGCCGATCACGGGGTGCCCGCCGAGGTCATCGACCTGCTGGCCTTCCTGTTCGGCGAGGTCCTCGACGGGCGCAACGCACACGTCTGCGACGGTGTGCAGCGCGCGCTCGGCCGGGCACCCCGCGACTTCTCCGACTATGCACGCGACGCCGCCGCCCGCGGCGTCTGGAAGGTGTGACCATGAGCGGCCCCCTGTTCGTCCTGACGCTTGTTGCGGCCCTGGGCTGCGCATCCATGGGCGGAGTCTTCTTCGGCTTCTCCTCCTTCGTCATGGCAGGCCTCGGTCGGCTGCCGGCGGCTCAGGGGGCCGCGGCCATGCGTTCGATAAACGTCACGGCCGTGACCGCCCCCTTCATGGCCGGCCTGTTCGGTACCGCCCTGCTGTGCGTGGGCCTGGGCATCGCGGCGGTCGTCTCCTGGGGCGAGGCGTACGCGGTGTACCTGCTCGTCGGCGCCGTGCTCTACCTGGTCGGCACGATCATGCTCACCGGTGGCTACCACGTGCCCCGCAACAACGCGCTCGCCGCGGTCGAGCCGAATTCCGCCGCGGAGGAACGCCTCTGGGCCGGCTACCTCGCCGACTGGACCAGGGCGAACCACGTCCGCGCACTCTCCGGCATCGCGGCGGCGGCCTGCCTCGTCATGGCCCTGACCCGCTGACGACGCGCCACCACCGCCACCCGAGCACCCGACACTCCGCACCCGGCAACCGGCACCCAGTCACTCGAAAACGGGGATCCAGGCATGACCGAGCAGTCCACCATTTCGCACCCCACACCACGTCCCACCCGCACCGCCGCCGTACTGCTCGGCGCCACCCTGCTCACCACGGGCCTGGTCGCCGGGGTCTACTTCTGCTTCGCCGTCGCGATCATGCCCGGCCTGGCGGACGTCGACGACCGCACCTTCATCGACTTCCTCCAGCACGTCAACAAGCGGATCGAGAACCCGATCTTCTTCGCGTGCTTCTTCGGCGCCCCGATCCTCGGCGTGATCTCGATCGTCCGAACCCGCAAGCTCGGCCACACCGAGGCGAACCGCTGGATCATCGCCGGCGTGGCCCTCGCCTTCCTCGGCATGCTGATCACCATGGGCGGCAACATCCCGCTGAACAACAAGATCGAGGACGCCGGCAACCCCGCCGAGATCGCCGACCCCGCCAAGCTCCGCGACGACGTCGAAAACGCCTGGATCGCCTGGAACATCGCCCGCACCCTCGCCGCCACCGCCGCCCTGGCCACCCTCACCCGAGCCGTCCACATCCTCGCCCGCACCACACGCACCACCCGCACCTCCTGAAGAACCACTCCGGCGAACCCTCGGAAACACCGAAGTCCCGCCCTCCGACGAGCAGTTGCTCGCGGAGGGCGGGACTTCGACCGATCCGGCGCCGAACCTCAGCCCTTGACGCAGATCACCTGGCGCAGTTCGGCGACGACCTCGACCAGGTCCTGCTGCTGACGCATGACCTGCTCGATCTTCTTGTAGGCGCCCGGGATCTCGTCCACGACGCCCGAGTCCTTGCGGCACTCCACGCCCTCGGTCTGCTTGGCGAGATCCTCGACGGTGAACCGCTTCTTGGCGGCGTTCCGGCTCATCTTGCGGCCCGCACCGTGCGAGGCGGAGTTGAACGCGGCCTCGTTGCCCAGGCCCCGGACGATGTACGACCGCGTGCCCATCGAGCCCGGGATGATGCCGAGGTCGCCACGGCCCGCCCGAATCGCGCCCTTGCGGGTCACGAGCAGGTCCACATCGTCGTAGGTCTCCTCCGAGACGTAGTTGTGGTGACAGCTGATCGGCTCCTCGAAGCCCACCCGGGCCTTGCGGAACTCGCGCCGGATCACTTCCTGGAACAGGGCCATCATGATCGCCCGGTTCTTCGCCGCGTACTCCTGCGCCCAGTACAGGTCGGAGCGGTACGCGTCCATCTGCGGAGTGCCGCTGATGAAGACCGCGAGGTCCCGGTCGACGATGCCCCGGTTGTGCGGCAGCGACTGGGCCACCGACATGTGGTGGTCCGCCAGTTCCTTGCCGATGTTGCGCGAGCCCGAGTGCAGCATGAGCCACACCGAATCCGACGTATCTACGCAAAGTTCGACAAAATGATTCCCGGATCCGAGCGACCCCAGCTGCTTCATCGCCCGCTCGCGCCGGAACTTCACCGCGGCCGCGACGTCGTCGAAGCGCGACCAGAACTCCGCCCACCCGGCCGTCGAGAGCCCGTACAGCTTGCTCGGGTCGACCGCCTCGCCGTGCATGCCCATCCCGACCGGGATCGCCTGCTCGATCTTGGACCGCACCCGGGACAGGTCGTCGGGCAGGTCGGCCGCGGTGAGCGTGGTCTTGACCGCGCTCATCCCACAACCGATGTCCACGCCCACCGCCGCCGGGCAGACCGCGTCGCGCATGGCGATGACGGAGCCGACCGTGGCGCCGCGGCCGAAGTGCACGTCGGGCATCACGGCGAGGCCGTGCAGCCACGGGAGGGTGGTGATGTTGCGGAGCTGCTGCATGGCCTGACCCTCGACCGCGGCGGGGTCGGTCCACATGCGAATCGGGACCCGGGCGCCCGGGACCTCGGTGTACGACATATCTGGTCACTCTCCTGAGTGGGTACGACGAAACATGAGCACATCGGCTCGAAGTCTTGGTGGGCCGTCCCGGCGCACTCCGGGTGGTGAATCCGGGTGCGGCACGGGGCGGCCGGTGGCGGGCCGCAGGGTTTGGCGACTGCGGGTCCCGCGGAGCGGAAGCGAAGCAGGGGTTACACGCGGCGGGCCGAGGCACCCTTGACGGGGTATCGGCTGTTGTCACGGAACCGCACCGGCTCGCTCCTCTCCCTACAAGGACAGGTCACACGGAAGGACCCGTCTCGGCTCGGCCTCCATCAAGCCACGGCAACCGCCCACCCTGCAAAGGGTTTTCCGGGCGGCGCGGGCAAGGCCGGCGCACGCCCCGGCGTGCACCCCGCGCGCCGCGGTGACAGCCAACCGGGTCGGGCGTAATTTCCGAGGCATGTTCGTCGTCGGGGTAGCCGCCTGGATCACCGCCGTGGCCTGTGTCGTGTTCGGCCGCGATCGGCATCGCCCCCGGGTGCGACCCGTGGTCCGCGACTTCGACGGGGACGGTCCTCGGGAGCGCACCGAATTCCCGCGCGCCGCCCGGGCCGGCCGGCTCGCCGGGGCGGCCGCGGCCCTGGTCGGCGTGGCGGCGTTCGTGCTGAGCGTCCGGTGAAGTCTCCTCGGGCATGCCGGGCCGGCGCCGGTCGTGCGCTCGGCTGAAGCGGACGGTGCGGGTCCCGAGCAGCACGCGCCGGTCGTGCGCTCAGGTGAAGACGACCGTGCGGGTCCCGTTGAGCAGCACGCGCCGCTCGGAGTGCCACTTGACCGCGCGCGAGAGCGCCTGGCACTCGACGTCGCGCCCGACCGCGACCAGGCCCGCGGGGGTGACCGCGTGGTCCACCCGCTCGACCTCCTGCTCGATGATCGGGCCCTCGTCCAGGTCGCCCGTGACGTAGTGGGCGGTCGCACCGATCAGCTTGACCCCGCGCGCGTGCGCCTGGTGGTAGGGCTTGGCGCCCTTGAAGCTCGGCAGGAACGAGTGGTGGATGTTGATCGCGCGGCCTTCGAGCTGCTTGCACAGGTCGTTCGACAGGACCTGCATGTACCGGGCCAACACCACCAGTTCCACGTCGTTCTCGCGCACCAGGGCGAGCAGTCGCGCCTCGGCCTCCGGCTTGGTCTCCCGGGTGACCGGGATGTGGTGGAACGGCACGCCGTACGAGCGGGACAACTCCTCGAAGTCGCGGTGGTTGGACACCACACCCACGATCTCGATCGGCAGCGCGCCGATGCTGCTGCGAAAGAGCAGGTCGTTCAGGCAGTGGCCGAACTTGCTGACCATCACGAACACGCGCATCCGCGCGTCGCCGTCGTGGATCTGCCAGTCCATGTGGAAGGACGCACCGACCGCGGTGAAGCCGGCCCGCAGCGCGTCCAGCTCGACGCCCTGCTCGGCGGTGAAGTGCACGCGCATGAAGAACAGGCCGGTGTCGCGGTCGCCGAACTGCTGGCTGTCCACGATGTTGCAGCCGGTCATCATCAGGAAGCTGGCGACCGCGTGCACGATGCCGCGCTTGTCCGGGCAGGACAGCGTCAGGACGTACTGGCCGCCGGTCGCCCCGGCACCGGTGCCGTCGACAGGCTGGGTCTGCTCGGTCATGGACGCGCCCTTCTTCTCCAACTGCGGCATTCGTACGGCCTTCCGGATGTCCGGTCCGCCGGCTTGGCTGCGGGCCCGATCCGCCTGCCTGCCGAGCGGGCCCGCCCGCCGGTCGTACAGGATCCCACGTCCCGCGCGGGCTCAGCGCCCGCCGGTGCGGATGCGCAACACGTCGAGCGAGTCGGGCGGCGCGTCCGGGTCGTCCTCGTCCGTCTTCGCCAGCGCGACGTGTGCGGCGCGTGAGGTGGCGACGACCTGCGGCCAGCGCGGGTGGGTGAGGTAGGCGGGCGCGGGCGCGTCCTCGCCGATGTCGTGCAGGACGGCGAGGATCTCCAGCACCGCGGCGTCCACCAGTGCGGCCTCGTCCGCGTCCGCGACCAGGCAGCCGACGTAGGTGCTCGCGGACCAGCGGTCCAGCCACGAGTCGCCGACGAGGCGATAGACGGCATCGGTGATCGAGCCGTACTCCGGGCGGCCGGCCAGCCAGGACTCGCGCTGGAACGTCGGGTCGCCGAACATGTGCAGCGCGGAACGGACCTGGGCCCGCCAACGCCACCATGGAACGGTGCTCTGGCGCATACGTGCCATCGTGGCGCCTCCTCCCCTGTCTCCGCTTCCGTTTCGCCGATCCGATCCCGTCCCGTTCCCGATCGGTTTCGGGCGGGATGCTTTCGATCACCTCTGATTCCCACCGATCATGCCGCAGACCGGACCGATCCCGGCAACCGGGCGGTCCGCGGTGCGGGCGACGGTCGGCCGGCCGATCGGCCCGGTCCACTCGGTCGGCTGAGTCGGCTCGGTCGAGTCAGTCGAGTCGACTCAGTCGACCACCTTGATCGTGATCAGTCCGCGTTCGACGTCGTATACGCGCAGCGCGGCCACCTCGAAGCCCGGGTGGTCGCGGATCCAGTTCTGCGCCTCGCGCAGGACCCGGGCCGCGGTGTTGAACGCCTGCGCGGCCTCGGTCGTGTAGTCCCCCGGCAGGTGCGAGGACAGATCGGTGTCGATCGCCACCTCGTACTTGCCCTTGTGGTCCAGGGTGAGCCGCACCTGCTGCAGCCGGGTCCCCTCCGCGGTGGTGTGCAGCGCGGCCAGCATCGCGGCGCCGTAGTCGTCCGCGGCCGGCTTGCGGTCGTCCCGCTCGGCGCCGAGCCGGAAGTCGATCGCGTCGCGGTCCGAGTCGAGGATCTCGATCCCGCCGACCCACAGCGCCGGGTGGTCCTCGGCCCACTGCGCGGTCTCGGTGAGCAGCTTGCCCGCCCGGTCGCGGACGATCTCCTCGGCCCGCACGTTCGAGCCGTCGCCGCGCACCAGGTCGGTTTCGAGCGTGACCTTGTAGACCTTGTACGAGCTGACCACCCGCACCCTGGTCACGTGTCCCCCGTGCGGGGTGGTCCGCAGGTGGGTCAGCAACTCGCTGCCGTAGGCCCCCGATTCGGCGGTGTCACCGGCGGCGGCGGGCGGAACCACCGGCGGCACGCTGCCGCTCGGGCGGTCCGCCGGAGCCGGCTTGGAGCCGGTGGAGGACAGTCGCGCCGAACTCGGCCCGGCGCTGGCCACCGTCTCGGCGATCCGGCCGGTGTCGGAGGATCCGGAGCACGCGGCGGCACCGGCCATGGTCGTGGCGAACAGCACGACCGCCGACAGTCGTGTGCGTTTCCGTATGCGTATCAAGGTTCGTGTTCACCCCCTGTCACCCAGCCATGGTGCGGGTTGGCCCTCGGCTCCTACCAGGCGGGGGGTGGCGGGCGCTGGAAATATACCGCTTCGCTCGCGGCGCCGCGGCCGGCGGCTCACGGGTCCACGGCCAGCCGGTATCCGCGTTTGGTGACCGTGCGGACCAGGCCGGCGTACGGTCCCAGCGCCGTGCGCAGCCGGGCCACCGCCGCCTCCACGGCGTGTTCGTCGGTGCGCGTGTCGGCCCACACCCGACGCAGCAGTTCGGCTCGGCTCAGCACCCAGCCCGGCTTCTCGGCGAGCGCGCGCAACACCGCGCCCGGTACCGGCGGCAGCCAGATGGTCCGGCCGTCGACCAGCAGCGCGTTGCCCTGCAGGACCAGGCGCTCGGTATCGGTGTGCAGCTCGCGGCGGGCCCGGGCGGGCAGCGCCTCGGTGATCGTGCGCACCAGCGAGCCGAGCCGGCCGCGCTCGGGCCACACCGACTCGACGCCCTGCTCGGCCAGCGGCCGGGCGCACACCGGCCCGATGCACACCGGCAACACGTCGGCACGCAGCGCGGCCAACACGTCGGCCCGGCGGCCCTGTTCCTCGGCGGCCTCCAGGAACGCGCCGATCGCGGGCGCACTGGTGAAGGTGAGCGCGTGCAGCTCGCGGCGCACGGTCTGCTCCACCAGGCGGCGGACCGCACCCGGATCCTCCGGCGGACCCCAGCGGTAGACCGGGATCCGAAGCACGTCGGCGCCGCGTGCCCGCAGCGCGTCGACGAAGCCCTCCGGCGGTGCGCCGTGTTCCTGCACCGCGATCCGCCGCCCGCGCAGGTCGCGTGCGAGCAGCCAGGCCAGCACCTCGTCGCCGGCGTCGGAGCCGGCCGAGTACACCTCGCGCAGGCCGCACGCCCGCACCGCGGTGCCGGCCTTGGGCCCGCGGCAGACCAGTACGGCGGCCCGGCACGCCGCGGTCAATCGGGCGGCGCGCCCCCAACTCTCGGCGGCGGCGAACCAGCCGCGCCAGCCCACCCCGGTGGTGGCCACGACGTAGTCGAGTCGGTGGTCCAGGGCGCGGTCGGTGGCCCGACGCAGGATCGGGTCGTCGGCCGGCGACACGATCCGCACGGTGGGCGCGTCGACCACCTTGGCGCCCAGATCCCGGAGCTGCGTGACGAGTTCCTCGCGGCGCCGGGCCGCGGTGACGCCGATGGTGAACCCGATCAGCGGTTCGGCCCTCGTGCCTGTCTCCATGGGGTGAGACTCGCCGACGTGTGTTACGGCGCTGTTGCCGGACGGTCACGCGGGAGTTAGCGCATGGGTCGAAAAAGGCGTCCGCCCGGCGGCGGTCGGGCGGGGCACGCGGGTCAGAACTCGCCGGCGGTGCGCTTCTTGAGGTTGTAGGTCGTCGCGATCGGGTTCCACAGCCCGACGACCTTGTTCTTCGCGGTGGTGGCCCGGCCGCTCGCGCGGTCGGCGGCGCGCTTGTGGTCGGTGTTCTCCGCGTGGTGGCCCTTGCAGCCGCCGTGGGCCATCTCGGTTCCCCAGGCCGCGAGTTCGCGGTCCGACTCGGCGGAGGCGGCCCACGCGTCACGCAGGCCCGCGACCAGTTCGGCGCCGCCGCTGAGCTTGTCGGTGGTCAGCTTGCCCAGGCCGGCGATCTGCTGGTCGCGCTGTCGGGCGGCCTCGGTCAACGCTTGCGCGCCGGCCGCGGGGTCCTCGCACTTTTGGATCTGTTGCACGGCCCGGGACACGGTCTGCCGGGATCCGGCGCCGTCCTGGAGCAGTCGGTCGACGGCGGTCGCCTGCCCGGCGGCGCCGTCGTCGGCCTTGGCGGGCGGTGCGGTGGTCCCGGGCGTGGCGCCGCCCGAGGCGCTCGGCTTGGCGGGCGCGCCGGTCGTGGCGGCCGCGGCGCCCTTGTCCGCGGTGTCGCTCTTCTCATCGTCGCCGAACGCACCACTGGCGAACACGCCGATCGCGGCGACCACCACGAGCGCCCCGACACCGGCGGCGATCAGCGGGGTCCGCGAGCGGCCGGCCGGCCCCGGGCCGGCGTGGTCGCCGGGCCCGGGGCCGTGCGGCGGGCCGGTCGGCGGCGCGTAGTGCGGGGTGTGGGGCTGCGGCGCGGCATACCCGGCGGACGGCGACGCGTGACCGGGCGGCGCGTAGGGCGCGGGCGTCGGCTGCCCGGGTGCGTCCACCGCTCCCGTTCCGGCCGGCGGCCCGGCGGCCTCGTCCCGGAACAGGTTGGCCGGGAACACCTGGGTGGCGTCGGCCGGTCCGGCGGCGGGCGACGGGCTCGGCCGGAACAGGTCGGGCCCGGCCGGCGGGGCTCCCATCGGTGCGGCGGCGGGCGCCCCCGGCGGCGCGTGCTCCGGGCGCGGCGGCACCTGGCCCGGTCCGGCCGGCGGCGCGAACGCGGGCTGCGGGCCGAGCCGGGTCGCGCCGGGCTGCTCGGCCGGGGCGCCCGGCGGGCTCGGGTGGGCCGGGTTCGGCCGGTACGCACTGTCGGCGTCGTAGGGCGATTGCGGTGCGCCGTAGGGCTGTTGCTGCGCGGGGTACGGCTGCTGTCCGGGGTATTGCTGCGGCGCGCCGTAGCCCTGCGGGGGTCCCTGGTCCGCGTAGTCCTCGAACCTCGGCAGCACCTCGGTCTCGTCGCGCGGGAGTTCGAGCGGGCCGAAGGGCGAGGGCCCCGGCTGCTCGCCATTGGGGCCCCGTCCGCCCGATCCAGCCGATCCCATGCCATCCACCCGTTCGTCGCCCGAGGCCGTCGTGTCCGGCGGTCGTGCGACCGTCCGGGCCGCCCGGCGGCCGGTAATCCGTCCGCCCGACGGTAACTCAGACGTTCGAGTGACGAACAGCGGCGCACCTCGCTGCGGCGCCGTCCGGCCCTCGGCGGCGGGCCGCGGCGCCCGCCGCGCCGCAGGTCGGCGGCCCGGGGCGGGGCTCAGACCGGCACGGCGTGCACGGCTTCGGCGAATTCCCGGACCACGTGCTCGTCCCGGTACGGTTCGAGCCGGCGCTGGAAGTCCTTGAGGTATTCCAGGCCGCGCGCCGAGTGCAGCCGTCCCACCAGGTCCAGTGCCTCGGCGCCGACCGCGCACGCCTCGTCGAGCCGGTTCTGCTGCAGGTGTGCGGTGGCGAGCAGGAGGGTGTCGACCGCGCGCCGGCGCACCCGCGTGTCGGCGTGCCCGTCCAGGGCCGCCCGGGCCGCCGCCTCGGCCTGTCGGGGCCGGTCCAGGTCGCGGTAACAGTGCGCGAACTCGTCGGAGAGGTACGCCTGGGAGAAGTGCCCTATCCAGGACGGATCCTCGTCCGGTACGGCGACGTCCATCGCGGACTGGGCGCGCGCCAGCGAGGCCTCGCAGGCGCGCGCGTCGCCGAGCAGCGCGTGCCCGCGCGCCTCGGCGGCGTGGAACATCGCCTGGGTGGTCGGCGTGGCCTCCTGCTTGGCGCCCTCCTGTGCGGCGCGGGCGAGTTGGGTGATCTCGCGCGGGTTGCCCAGGCTGCCCGCGAGGTGGCTCATCCCGGCCGCCAGCACATAGCCGCCGTAGGCGCGGTCGCCCGCGGCCTGGGTCAGCCGCAGGGCCTGGATGTAGTAGCGCTGGGCGAGACCCGGCTGGCCGGTGTCCACGGCCATGTAACCGGCCAGCTCGGTGAGTCGGGCCACGGCGGCGAACAGCGCTCGGCCCGTCTCGTCGGAATAGGTCCCGTTGAGCAGCTGGGTGACCACGCTGCCCAGGTAGTGCACCACGACCGGACGGATGTGCCCGGCGCCGAACCGGTGGTCCAGCGCGGACAACATGTCCGTGGTCGCACACACCGCCTCGATGTCGGAGGCCCCCACCCGCGGCCCGCCGATCCTGGCCACCTGCGCGTCCGGCTCGGTGATCAGCCAGTCCCGACTGGGTGCGACCAGCGCGGCCACCGCCACCGAGGAGTTGAGCAGGAAGTCGCGCCGGTTCACGTCGCTGCGCCACAGCTCGGTGACCACCTCGACGGTGGCCGCGGGGGTGGCGGCGAACTGGAGGCCGACGTTGGTCGCCAGCGAGCGGCCGTCGGCCATGCCGATCTCCTCGACCGTGACCGGTCGGCCGAGCTTGCGGCCGATCGCCTCGGCGATCAGGTTCGGCACCGCGCCGCGCGGCTGCTGACCGCGCAGCCAACGGGCCACCGAGGTCTTGTCGTAGCGCAGATCCATGCCGTGCTCGGCCCCGCACATGTTGACCCGTCGAGCGAGCCCGGCATTCGAGCAGCCGGCCTCCTGGATCAGTGCCGTCAGCCTCTCGTTGGGCTGCCTCGTCGCCTGCGTTCGCGCGGCCATCGGCGTTCCCTCCCCGACCGTTGGTGCGGGATTGCGACATGCGGGATCGGCGCGACGGGGATCGTGCGGTCCCGTCGTGTCCGTGCCCTGATGCCTGATGAGTCCGTGATGCGTGTCCAGCGGATGTCATCCACATGCCGAGAGATCCGGATCGGCCGGAATTGCCGATGTCGCCCGGCAGTCGTATGAAATGTCATCCGCCGTATGAAATGTCATCCGCGTACGGAGCGTAGTGACCCGTATAGAGCAGCGGATAGGGCACCCTTCATTGCGCCCCCGGTTCTGCACCCATGCGCCCCCCTTGCGCCGGATGGCGACCGATGATCTCATCGCCCCTGATCATCCGGTTTCACCTGCCCGGAGTGCGACCGCGGGGCGCGCGACCCGGCGCCGTTCGGAGGGCACCGTACGGGTGGCCGCGAGCGGGGCGCCGCCCGGCCGTAACCATCGCGGGGCCGGGCAGTTGTGCAGCACGTGGAAGACACCCTGGGGGCCCGGCAACTCGCCCGTGAGACGCTTGTAGAGACCGCAGTCCGCTACGCCGAGAACCGGCACTGGGACGTGGTCCCCGGCGCCTCGGTGGTCGAGAACAGTGCGGGGCGTCGTTGCAGTTGCGGTCATCCCGCGTGTGCCACCCCCGGCGCGCACCCGATCCTGCGCGACTGGGCGGTCCAGGCGGCCAGCTCGCCGGCGCTGGTCCGGCGCTGGTGGAACGAGCATCCGGACGCGGCGATCCTGCTGCCCACCGGTCGCGGCTTCGACGTGATCGACGTCCCGGAGCAAGCAGGCTGCCTCGCGCTGGCCCGGCTCGAACGCATGGGCCTGCCGCTCGGCCCGGTGATCGCGACGCCGACCCGCCGGCTCCAGTTCCTCGTGCTGCCCGGCGCCCGGGACAAGATGGGCGAGATGTTGCGCCGCATCGGCTGGGGCACCAGCGCGATCGACCTGATCCCCAAGGGCGAGGGCGACTGGGTGGTCGCCCCGCCGTCCCGGATGGGCAGCTCCGGCAGCGCCTCGTGGGCCCGCGAACCCACCGAACTCAACCGCTGGCTCCCCGAGGCCCGCGAACTGGTCAGCCCGATCGCCTACGCCTGCGGCCGAGCCATGGCCGAGGCCAGGTAGCTCCCACCCCACCCCCAGCCGCCCCCGGCCCCGCAACCCACAGCACTCCCCATCCGCCCCACCCCCGGGCCCCGGCGCCGCAGCCCCCAGCCACCCCACCGCACGGCACGGCACGGCACGGCACCGCACCGCACCCACCACTGCTACAAGCCCCAGCCATCCCGCGCCCGACCACCGGCGCCGCAACCCCCACGCCCCACCGCACCCACCAGTGCCCCAGCCATCCCGTACGACCACCGGCGCCGCAACCCCCAGCCGCCCCACGCACCCACCACTGCCACAAGCCCCAGCCATCCCGCACCGGGCCGCCGGGCGCCATCGGCCCGCCCGTTGCCGGTGAAACCGCAGCCATCCCACCGGACGGCACGGGTGGGCCGGGTGGGAGCACCCCCCGAGCCACCCGGAACGCAACGGGCCCTCGAAGCCGACCAACCGGCGACGAGGGCCCGAAAATCCCGCGCGTATACCCGCAACTACCGCGCGGCCACGAACACGTGCGACGCGACCTCCGGCGACAGCTCCGCGGCTTCGCCGCCGCTGCCCGCCATCACGCCACCCGCGGACTCGTGCACACTCACGACCGCCCCGGGACGAATCCCGGCCCGGCGCAACGTGTACATCAGTTGGGCGTCGGTCTGCAGCGGCTCACCGAGCCGCCGCACCACGACGTTCTTGCCTTCCGGCCCCGCCGACTCGAGCAGCGTGACCAGCCCGCCTTCCTTGAAGGAGTCGGCGTGCAGTTCCTGGTCCAGCTCCTCCAGGCCCGGGATCGGGTTGCCGTACGGCGATTCCTTCGGGTAGCGCAGCAGTTCGAGCAGGCGACGTTCCACCTGCTCGCTGATCACGTGCTCCCAACGGCACGCCTCGGCGTGCACCTGTTCCCAGGGCAATCCGATGACGTCCACGAGCAGGCACTCGGCGAGTCGGTGCTTGCGCATGACCCGAGTCGCGATTCCCCGCCCTTCGGTCGTCAGTTCCAGATGACGGTCGCCCTCGACCGTCAACAACCCGTCCCGCTCCATACGTGCCACGGTCTGGCTCACGGTCGGCCCGCTCTGCTCGAGCCGTTCCGCGATCCGCGCCCGCAGCGGGACCACGCCCTCCTCCTCCAGCTCGAAAATCGTCCGGAGGTACATCTCCGTGGTGTCGATGAGTCCACTCACGACCAGCGGCTCCGTTCTTGGGTGGTCCTGCCGTGCAATTCTGACGCACCTGGACCCCCGATGCGGACGTCCGGCCGATCGGGTCCCCGCGGTTTGCCCCGTCCGCGCCGTCCGGCACGTGCCACCGCGTCATCCGTACGTGTGCCCTGCCCGTGTGGGCCCACGTTGTCGAGTGCGTACGGTCATAACGTTCCGGTATGCCATTGCCATCCCGGAAGGGCTCCGGCTCGTCCGGATCCCTCGATCGTGTACACGTGCTCTGGTTCCGGCGGGACCTGCGGCTGTTTGACCATCCGGCGCTGCACGCCGCGGCCGGCACCGGCTTCCCGGGCACCGGGGACGGCGAGCCCGCCCGGGTGCTGCCGCTGTTCGTGTTCGACCCGGTGTTGTGGGACGCCTCGGGGCCCGCGCGCCGCGCGCACCTGGTCGACTCGCTCCGCGCCCTGGACGCGGACCTGCGCGAACTCGGCGGGCACCTGGTGCTCCGCGCGGGTGACCCGGCCCGCGAGGTGCCCGCGCTCGTGCGCGAGGTCGGCGCCGCCGAGGTGCACGTCTCCGCCGACTTCGGGCCCTACGGGCGCACCCGCGACGCGGCCGTGGCGGCGGCGCTCGACGTGCCGTTCCGGGCCACCGGGTCGCCGTACGCGGTGGCTCCGGGGCGGGTGGTCAAGGCCGACGGGACGCCGTACCGGGTGTTCACGCCGTTCCTGCGCGCGTGGCTCGAACACGGCCGGCGCGACCCGCTGCCACTGCCCACCGACCTCGCGTGGGCGCACGCCGACGCGGTCGAGCCACCCGCCGCGCCCGCGCCCGCCGGGGTACGGCTGCCCGAGGCGGGCGAGCGCGTCGCCCGCGCCACCTGGGAGGCGTTCCGCGCGCACGGCCTGGATCGGTACCGCGAGTTGCGCGACCGGGCCGACCTGGCCGGCACCTCGCGGCTGTCGGTGCACTTGAAGTTCGGCGAGATCCACCCGCGCACGCTGCTCACCGGCCGCGTCGACGAGACCTTCCGCGCCGAACTGGCCTGGCGCGAGTTCTACGCCGACGTGTTGTGGCACCATCCGGAGACCGCGCGGGAGTACCTGAACCGGGACATGGCCGAGATGCGCTACGACAGCGGCCCGGACGCCGACGCGCTGTTCGACGCGTGGCGCGAGGGCCGGACCGGCTTCCCGTTCGTGGACGCCGGAATGCGGCAACTGCTCGCCGAGGGCTGGATGCACAACCGGGTACGGATGGTGGTCGCGTCCTTCCTGGTCAAGGACCTGCACCAGGAGTGGACCCGCGGCGCGGCACACTTCATGCGGCACCTGGTGGACGGCGACCCGGCCTCCAACAGCCACGGCTGGCAGTGGACGGCGGGCTGCGGCACCGACGCCTCGCCGTGGTTCCGGATCTTCAATCCGATCACCCAGGGCCGCCGGTTCGACCCCGACGGCGACTACGTTCGGCGCTACGTGCCCGAGCTGCGTGCGATCGCGGGCAAGGCGGTGCACGAGCCGTGGAGGATCGGCGTCCCGGGCTACCCCGATCCGATCGTCGAGCACGCCGAGGAAAGACGCGTCGCACTCGACCGCTACGAGGCGATCCGGCGGTAAGGTGCCGGATCCGCGTACGCACGGCGGATCCGAACACGAAGCTCCGAACGCACCGAAGAAACGGGAGGACCGGGCATGGTCGAGCTGGGTGCGCGCTACCTCGACGCGGCGATCGGACTGCTGGAACGGCTGCGGGACGAAGAACTGCCCACCATCGACCGGGCCGCGGACCGCATCGCCGAGTCGCTGGCCGCCGGTGGCCGGCTCTTCGTGTTCGGCGGCGGCCACTCCGCGCTCGCCGCGCAGGACGTGGTCTACCGCGCGGGCGGCCTGATCCTGGCCAACCCGCTGATCGCCCCCGGCAACGAACTCTCCGTGCGCCCGATCACCGTCAGCACCGCGGTGGAGAAGCTCGCCGAGCTGGCCGGCCCGGTGCTGGACGGCGCGGGCCTGCGCAAGGGCGACGTGCTCGTGGTGATCTCGCTGTCCGGACGCAACGGGCTGCCCGTGGAGATGGCCCGGCGGGCGCGCGAGCGCGGCGCGCTCGTGGTCGGCGTCACGTCGGTCGTGGCCAGCGAGGCCGAATCGCCCAGGCATCCGTCGGGTACCCGGGTCCTCGACAACTGCGACGTCGTGCTGGACACCGCCATCCCGCCGGGCGACGCCGCCCTCGAGGCGGATGGCGTACCGCAGCGGATCGGTCCGACCTCGGGTGTGGTGTGCTCGGCGGTGCTCCAGGCGCTCATGGTCGGCGTGATCGGCCACCTGGTCTCCCGGGGGATCGAACCCCCGGTGTTCATGTCCGCGAACGTCGAGGGCGGAGCCGCGTGGAACGAGCGGCTGCTGACCGAACACGCGGACCGGATCTTCTATCTGAGGTGAACCCGGCAGTGCATCCCAACGCACGGTCCCAATCTTCGGACCGGCAGGCCGCGGATCGGCGGACCCCGGACCGGCAGTCGCCGGCCGATGGGTCGTCCACGCCGACCGGGGCCGAGCAGGCGTCCGATCAGGCAGCCGACCCGGTGTCGGCCGAGTCGGTCGGCGTGCCCGACCCGCGCGCGGCCACGATCGTGGTCCCGGGCCGGTTCAACGGGCCGCCGGGCATCGGCAACGGCGGCTACCTGGCCGGTCTGCTGGCCGGCCGCGCGAGCGGCGGGACGGCCTCCGGGGTGACCGTGACGCTGCGCCGCGCGGTGCCGCTGGACCGGCCGCTGGCGCTCGCGCACGACGCCGGCACGGGTGTGCTGACGCTGCATCAGGACGACGGACCGATCGCCGAGGCGGTACCGGTCGACGCCGCGCTGCCGTTGCCCGCGCCGATCGACCCGGTGACCCCCGCCGAGGCGGTCGAGGCGAGCCGGTCCTTCCCCGGGTTCGCGCCGTGGAACCCCTACACCGAGTGCTTCGTGTGCGGCACCGGACGGGCCGAGGGCGACGGCCTGCGGTTGTTCCCGGGCATGCTCACGGACCGCCCGGACACCAACGCATGCGTGTGGACCCCGCACACCTCGCTGGTCGCGCCCGGCAGCGAGCAGGTCGGCCCCGAGTTCGTCTGGGCCGCGCTCGACTGCCCCGGCGGCTGGACCGGGATGGACCGGGACACCGCGCTGCTGCTCGGCCGGATGACCGCGCACGTGTACGCGCTGCCCTACCCGGACGAGCCGTGCGTCGTCCTCGGCCGCCGACTCGGCCGGGAGGGCCGCAAGGTGCGTACCGCGACGACGCTCTACGACGCCGACGGCCGGGTGGCCGCACACGCCGAACAGGTGTGGATCGCACCGCGCACCTGAGCCGCATGCCGCGCCGATCGACCGGGTGGAGCCGCGCCGACCGGGTCGGCGCGGCCCGCTCGGCGCGGCCGGGTCGGGCCGGCGCGGCCGGGTCGGGCCGGCCCGTTCCTCGACCCGAGCCGACTACGGCTGCGGGTGGCGGGCGTCGTAGCGCCAGAAGCCGCGCCGGCGCAGCGACAGCGCGATCACCAGGATCACGCAGGCCAGTCCACCGCTGACCACGGAGATCCGCTCGGTGCTCAGCGCGGCCACCGACCCGGCCTCGAAGTCGCCGAGCCGAGGCCCGCCGGCGACCACCACGATGAACACGCCGGCCAGCCGCCCCCGCATCTCGTCCGGGGTCGCCACCTGCATGATCGTGTTCCGGAAGACCATGCTGATGGTGTCCGCGCAGCCGGCGAGGGCCAGCAGGATCAGGCCCAGCCACAGCGGGCCGCCCAGCCCGAACACCGCGATGCACGTGCCCCACGCGATCACCGCGAGCACGACCGCGCGCCCCTGCCGCTGCACCCGGCCCAGCCAACCGGAGAACAACCCGCCCGCGAGCGAGCCCACCGCCGGCGCGGCGACCAGCAGGCCGACCGTGGTCGCCCCGCCGCCGTACAGCGTCGCGGCCATCGCCGGGAACAGCGCCCGCGGCATGCCGAACACCATCGCGACGATGTCGGTCAGGAACGTCATCCGAATGTTGGGCCTGCTCCGCAGAAAGCGCAGTCCCTCCAGCACCGAGGCCCGCCTGGGCCCGCCCTCGGTCCGGGTCGGCGGCATCGACGGCAGCCGCCACATCGCGTACAGCGCCGCGGAGAAGGCGATCGCGTCGATCAGATAGGCGACCTGGAAGCTCCACAGGCCGATCACCAGGCCGCCGAGCATCGGCCCGATCGTCATCGCGAGCGCCATGGCTATCGAGTTCAGCGCGTTCGCGGCGGGCAGCCGCTCCGCGGGCAGCAGCTTGGGGAGCATCGAGGTCCGCGCGGGGTTGTTCACCGCGAAGAACGCCGACTGCACCGCCACCGCCGCGTACAGCAGCCACACCTGGCCGAGATCGAGGAACGCCTGCGCGGCCAGCACGATCGACACCGCGGAGAGCCCGCTCGCGGTCACCAGGCCGACCAGTCGGCGATCCAGGCTGTCCGCGATCGCACCGCCGAGCAGCCCGAACACGATCAGCGGCACCACCGAGCACAGCCCCACCAGACCGACGGCGAAGTTGGAGCCGGTCAGCGCGTACACCTGGATCGCCACGGCGACCGCGGTCATCTGCTGACCCAGCGAGGAGACCGAGTGGCCGAACCACAGACGACGGAAGTCGGGGAACTCGCGGAGCGGGGTCACGTCCGCGAGGACGGCCCGGGCGAGGCGCTTCGAGGCAGGGGGCACCCGCGCTATCCAATCCCAATGTGCCCTGCATCTATTCCTGATTTCGATGTGGGATCGGGCACCCCGAAAATGCGTTGCACCCGCCCTCGGGCCGATCTAACCTCACTGGCACACGGGAGAGGAGGTGGTCTGAAGTTGCATAGCATTCGGACGCGTGAGGTGGCTGCCCGCTAGCCGCCACTCCGGTTTACCGGCTCGGCAGGCCCCGTCGTGAGTGCACCGCGACGGACGCAGGCAGGCGGCCGGCAACACCAGGCAGACACCCGACCCGCAGGTCGCCGGGATCGTCCCCCGGCCTTCGTTCCACCTCACCGAGGTGGACGGAGAAGCGACCTGCGGGTCGCTGCTTTGTTGGGCGCCTTCGGCGCCGGCTCGCGAGGGGCCGCCTTGTTGGGCGCCTTCGGCGCCGGCTCGCGAGGCACCACTTTTTTCTCTCCCCCGCTTCGCTCCTCCGAGAAAAAGCGGCCCCTCGCTCGTGACCTCGTGTCCCTCCGCTTCGCTCCGGGCCACGAGGTCTTGGTTTGCGGCTCCGCCGCTCTCCGCGCTTCGCGCGTCGATCGCGTGGGCGGCGCGGGTCGGGGGCGCTGACGCGCCGGGGGTGGGGCGAGGGAGCGGGCATCCGGCTCCGATCACGCTGCGCGCCCTACCCGCACGCCGAACCGGTCGCACGTGGACGCGGTGGGGGTGTGGCGAGGAGCGGGCATTGGCTCCGGCGCGCGCCGAGCACGCCGGCGTCCACCCGCACGCTGAACCGGTCGCAGGTGATCACGGACTCAGTCGTTCGAACCGCCACTTGGCGCCCTCGCGCAGGTAGCGGAGCCGGTCGTGCATCCGGTTCTCCCGCCCCTGCCAGAACTCCACCGCATCCGGGCGGACCCGATAGCCGCCCCAGAAGTCCGGCACCGGGATGTCGTCGATGTCCGCGAACCCCGCCGCGGCCTCCGCGTAGCGCTTCTCCAACTGGTCCCGCCCGGACACCACGCTGGACTGGCGACTGGCCCAGGCCCCGATCCGCGAGCCGCGCGGCCGGGAGCGGAAGTACTCGGCGGTGGTCTCGCGCGACACCCGTTCGGCGGATCCGCTCACGATCACCTGGCGGGCGAGCGCGTGCCACGGGAAGAGCAGGCTCACCGCCGGGTTCGCGGCCAGTTCGGTGCCCTTGCGCGAACCGTAGTTCGTATAGAAGACGAAGCCCTGCTCGTCGAACTCCTTGAGCAGCACCGTGCGCATGCTCGGCCGGCCGTCCGGCGTCGCGGTCGCGACCACCATCGCGTTCGGCTCGGGCAACTCGGCAGCGGCCACCTCGGCCAGCCACGCGGTGAACAACGGGAAGGGGGTCGGCGGCAGTGCGCAGACGTCGATGCCTTCGCCTCGGTACTGCCGGCGCATGGCGGCAAGCTCGGTGAACTCCACGGACAACGAGTACCACTCGGCGCCCGCCGCCGGCACGGTCACCCCCTACCGGATGATGCCGGGACGACCGAACCCGGCCGGTTTGTGCCGGACCTCACTCGCCCGAGCGTGTTCCGGCGTAGGTCGTCTCGATATCAAGAGATATCCTGACCGACGGACTTCGATCGGCCCATACCTTCAGGCGAGGCACCATCCCGGCCTCGCCCGGACCGAGCGGAACACCTCCCCGAACCACCGGCGGACCCCAGGTGCAGAGCATGATCGGCACCATGCGCCCCGGCCTCCTTCGGGGGAAGACACGGTGTGGTAGTGCGGGGTATGAAGGACCCGGCCACAAGTCAGTCGAGATCGCATGAGGAGCCGCCTGATGTCCGAGTTCGTACCCGGGCTCGAAGGAGTCATAGCGTTCGAGACGGAGATCGCCGAACCCGACAAGGAGGGTGGCGCGCTCCGGTACCGGGGTGTGGACATCGAGGACCTCGTCGGCCACGTCTCGTTCGGCAACGTCTGGGGCCTGCTGGTGGATGGGGCGTTCAACCCCGGCCTGCCACCGGCCGAACCGTTTCCGATCCCGATCCATTCGGGCGATGTCCGCGTGGACGTGCAGAGCGCGCTGGCCATGCTCGCTCCGGTGTGGGGTCTGAAACCGCTGCACGACATCGACGACGCCCAGGCGCGGGACGATCTCGCCCGGGCCGCCGTGATGGCGCTGTCGTACGTCGCCCAGTCGGCCCGCGGCCTGGAGAAGCCGATGGTGCCGCAGAGCGAGATCGACAAGGCGCAGACCATCGTCGAGCGCTTCATGATCCGCTGGCGCGGTGAGCCGGACCCGCAGCACGTCAAGGCGGTCGACGCCTACTGGACGTCGGCGGCCGAGCACGGCATGAACGCCTCGACGTTCACCGCGCGCGTGATCGCGGGCACCGGCGCCGACGTCGCGGCATGTCTGTCCGGCGCGGTCGGCGCGATGTCCGGCCCGCTGCACGGCGGTGCGCCCTCGCGCGTGCTGCACATGATCGAGGAGATCGAGCGCACCGGCGACGCCACGGCGTACGTCAAGGGCGTCCTCGACCGCGGCGAGCGCCTGATGGGCTTCGGCCACCGGGTCTACCGTGCCGAGGACCCCCGCGCGCGTGTGCTGCGGCGCACGGCCAAGGAGCTCGGGGCGCCGCGCTACGAGGTGGCCGCGGCGCTGGAGAAGGCGGCGTTGGAGGAGCTCCAGGCTCGGCGTCCCGACCGGATCCTGGCCACCAACGTGGAGTTCTGGGCCGCGGTGATGCTGGACTTCGCCGAGGTGCCGGCCCACATGTTCACCTCGATGTTCACCTGCGCCCGGACCGCCGGGTGGAGTGCGCACATCCTGGAGCACAAGCGCACCTCGCGCCTGGTGCGCCCGGCCGCCCTGTATGTCGGTCCGGGCACCCGCCCGATCACCGAGGTTCCGGGCTACGACGACACGGTCCGCAACCTGAAGCACTGAGTTCTCGACGCTCGTCCGGAGCCCCGTTCCCCACAAGGGTGCGGGGTTCCGTCATGCCCGGCGCACGGCCGTCGGGTCCCGCTGCCGCGGGGTTGCTCAGGCGCGGCCTTCCAGGATGGCCGCCTGCCGCTCGTCGTCGGCACGGGGGCAGGTGCCGCACAGGGCGTTCGGGTCGATGGTGTACCACAGGCAGCACACGCTCTGGGTGCGGTTGCGGTGGGTGCGGCCCTCGGTGCCGCGCAGGGTACGAAAGTCCGCTGCGCGCTTGAAGCGGCCGGTGTTTCCGGGGAGCAGTTCGCCCAGGTCGCGGACCGCGCGTTCGCCCTCGGCCGGGCCGAGCATGCGGCCGAGATACCAGACGGCGCTCACCAGCTCGTCCGCCACCATCCCCCACAACACCCGCTCGCCTCGGCGCACGTGTGACCGGAACGCGCCGAGCAGCGGCTCCAGGTGCTCGGACACCGCGCGCAGCAGTTCGGCCCGCAGGGCGGCCTCGTCGGCCACCACGCGCGCGCCGGTCGCGCCCGCGTCCGGGTCGTCGGGCAGGCAGGCGAAGGTGCCGGCGGTGACCGTGAAGGACCGGCCCGAGCGGTCGGACTCGACGTCGATCCACACGTCGGCCAGGCCCACCAACGGCACGCGGCGGTTCAGGAACCAGGGCCCGGCGAGCATCAGGCACGCGTACCAGGCATAGCCGTGCAGGGCCCACATCGCGATCGCGTCGGCGCGCGGTTCGACGTCGAGCGCCGCGGTGATCCGCCGGCGCTCGGCGGCCAGCAGGCCGGCGATCACGTCGGGGTCGCTCGCCAGCCGCGCGGCGTGCAGCCGGTCCGCTCCCGGGCGTCCGGGCTCGACCGCGATCAGCGGGCACGCGGCACCGAGCGCACGGAAGGTCTCCGCCAACGCGGGGCACGGTACCGGCTGCCGAAGATCGAGCAACGTCATGATCCGAAGGTAAGGCTTGCCTAACCCACTGTCCAGATGGCGCACCGGAGAAGGCGATCACACGCCCCGACCCCACTCCTGTGGGCGACGCGCGACGGGGCGCGCGGCGTGGCCGCGCGCCCCGTACGGACTCGGACTCGGGTTCGGGGATGTTGCGACATGCCCCGGGCGCGGCCCGGGAGCCGGTTCAGGACCGGACCGACACCGGGGCGTCGAGCACGTCGTCGTCGGGCCGTTCGCCGGCGTCCTCCAGGATGATGCGGCCCATCAGTTCGTAGCGTTCCGGGCTCCTGGCCTTCATGTACAGGGCCAGGGCGATGCCGCCGACGAAGACTCCGCCGACGATGTAGGGCGTGAGCTTGAAGAGCAGCGATCCGGACGCGGCGCCGGCGGCGGTCTCCATGTTCTGCAGCAGCAGGACCACCACCGCGATCATCGCGATGCCGCCCAGGAGCGGGGCCAGGAAGGTACGGAACCAGTGCGCCGTCTCCGGATGGTTCCTGCCCACGTGGAAGTAGCCGATGACGGCGAACGAGCACAGGGTCTGCACGATCAGGATCGCCATCGTGCCCAGGATCGCGAGCAGCGTGTAGAGGTGGATGTAGGGGTCCTGATCGGTGACCAGGAAGAGCAGCACGATGCCGGTGGCGATCACGCTCTGCACGAACGAGGCGAAGTACGGCGAGCCGTGCACCGGGTGGGTGTTGCCGAGCCTGCGCGAGATGAAGCCCTCGCGGCCGATCGCGTAGAGGTAGCGCGAGGCGCACTGGTGGAAGGCCATGCCGCACGCGAACGAGCCGGTGATCAGCAACCACTGGAACCAGTCGACCGCCCAGCCGCCGATGAACTCGCCGGTGGGGCCGAAGAAGACGTCCAGCGGGGTCGAACCGCTCGCGATCTCCTTCGACTTCTCCAGTCCGCTGCCGTCGATGGCCATCCAGGACACGAACACGTAGAACAGACCGACGCCGATCACCGAGATCAGCGTGGCGCGCGGGATGACCTTCTTCGGATTGCGCGACTCCTCGCCGTACATGGCGGTGGACTCGAAGCCGACCCAGGACCAGAAGGCGAAGAACAGGCCGAGACCGGCAGCCCCCTCGAAAGCGTTGGCCGGGTTGATCGGCGCGGTGGACAGCCCGTCCGGGCCGCCGCCCTGGACCAGGACCGCGATCGCCATCGCGGCCAGCACCGCGATCTCGGCGACCAGCAGCACGCCGAGCAGCCGTGAGGTGAGGTGGATGTCGAAGTACGACAGCAGCGCGGTCACCGCGAGCATGCCCAGCGCGTAGATCGCCCAGTTGAGGTCCACGCCGAATTGGGCGTTGACGGTGGTGTCCGCGAAGTAGGCGAAGATGCCGACGATGGAGGCCTCGAAGACCACGTACGCCAGCACCGCGAGCAGCCCGGAGGCCATCCCCACGACCCGGCCCAGGCCGTGCGAGATGTAACCGTAGAAGGCGCCGGCCGAGGTGATGTGCTTGGCCATCGCGACGTAGCCGATGGAGAACACGCTCAGTACCAGGGTGGCGAAGAGGTAGCCGGCGGGTGCGCCGATGCCGTTGCCGAAGCCGACCGCGATCGGCAGGTTGCCGGTCATCGCGGTGATCGGCGCGGCGGTCGCGATCGCCATGAAGACGACCCCGACGAGCCCGACCGAATTCGCCTTCAGGCGCTGTACTTGGGGCTGGGCCTGGGGTTGGGCCTGCGATGTGGCCGTGGGGGTCTGCCCGTCACCGGAGTGGCTGGACATCCCACCTCCCTACCGTTCGTCGGGAAAGAACTGATGGCGAGTCAGCTTCGACCCACGGGCGACGCCCCCACAATTGACAGGCTGTCATGGATCGGGCCGATTCGAGCCTTGCGCTGTCGGGACGGTGACGGGCGGTGCGGGACCATTCCCGCATCGCAACATGCACGGCCCGGGTGCGCCGCACGCGGGCCCGTGCCGAGCACGTCGTGCCGGGCCTCCCGCGCGCCGAACGCGCGGTCTGCGAGTGGCGGGCGGCGGACAACCCATAGGGTCGGGCGTCATGGATACCGCCACACCCGAGCTGACCTACGGCGACATCAGGAACGCCGCCGAACGCATCGTGGGCCAGACCCAGCCGGTCACCATGATGCCGATCCACCCGTCACCGCACGTGTGGCTCGCGTTGGAGTACATCCAGCACACCGGGTCGTTCAAGGCACGCGGTGCCGCGAACTTCACCACCGCGCACATCGAGGCCGGCACCATGCCCGAGGCCGGCGTGGTGATCGCCTCCGGCGGCAACGCGGGCCTCGCCTGCGCCTGGGCGGCGCGCAGCGCGGGGGTGCGCTCGACGGTGTTCCTGCCGGAGACCGCGCCGCGGATCAAGGTGGAGCGGCTGCGCACGTACGGCGCGGACGTGCTGCTCGTGGGCCGCGAGTACGCCGACGCCCTGGAGGCGTCGCAGCGCTTCGCCCGGGAGACCGGCGCGCTGCTGTCGCACGCGTACGACAACCCGCTGATCGCGGCGGGTGCGGGCACGCTGGTGCCGGAGCTGCTCGCGGGTGTGCCCGGGAAACTGGACACGATCATCGTCTCGGTCGGCGGCGGCGGCCTGTTCGCGGGCGTGGCGACCGCCGCCGAGGAGCACGGGATCCGCACGGTCGCGGTCGAACCGGAACACTGCCGGGCCCTGAACGCCGCGTTGGAGGCGGGCGAGGTCGTGGACGTACCGACCGACTCCGTCGCCGCCGATTCCCTGGGCGCGCGCCGGGTCTCCGCGACGGCCCTGGCCACGGCCCGACGCACCGGTGCCTTCTCGGTCCTGGTCTCCGACAAGGCCATCATCGAATCCCGCCAGGCGCTGTGGGACAACTTCCGCATCGTCGTCGAACACGCCGCCGCCACCGCCCTGGCCGCCCTCTCCACCGGCGCCTACACGCCCGAGGCCGGAGAAAAGGTCGCGGTCATACTGTGCGGCGCCAACACCGACCCGGGCGACCTGGTCTGACCGGGGAGGATCAAGCCAGGCGCCCCACGCCCCACCCGAGCCACCCATGACGGGGCGTCCGCCGCCGCCCCCGCCGGCCCCGATACGCCGATCCCGATTGTCAGGGGCTCGCGGTTCCTTTGCCGTTCTTGCGGTGGAGCCAACCCGAGATGTGCCAGCCGAGTTCGAGGAGGGCGGCGGCGACGAGCGCGATGCCGACCGCGGTGCCGTTGTTGCCCTGGTGTTGGGGGTACAGGGCGAAGAAGTCGGCTACCGGGGGGACGTAGAGGGCGATCAGGAAGGCTGCCGCCATCGCCGCGATCAGGGCGATCTTCCACCACGTGTGGGGGCGGGCGACGATCGCCAGGATCCAGATCGCGACCAGGAAGAGGGTGATCACGGCGGTGGTGCGGTCCTGGTCCAGGTTCGAGCCGTGGTTGAGGTGGGCCAACCAGTAGGACAGGAATGTGGCCAGTGCGGCGACCACGCCGCCGGGGATCGCGAAGCGCAGCACGCGCGGGACGAAGCCGGGCCGGGCGCGTTCGGCATTCGGGGCGAGGGCCAGGAAGAAGGCCGGCACACCGATGGTGAGCGAGCCGATCAGAGTGAGATGGCGGGGCAGGAACGGGAAGACCACGCCCGCGACGCCGGTGAGCAGCGACAGCAGCAGCGCGTACACGGTCTTGACCAGGAACAGGTTCGCGACCCGTTCGATGTTGCCGATCACCCTGCGACCCTCGGCCACCACCGAGGGCAGCGTCGCGAAGCTGTTGTCCAGGAGCACGATCTGCGCGACCGCACGGCTCGCGCCGCTGCCCGCGCCCATCGCGACGCCGATGTCGGCGTCCTTGAGCGCGAGCACGTCGTTGACGCCGTCGCCGGTCATCGCGACCGTGTGACCGCGGGCCTGGAGGGCCGCGACCATCGCGCGCTTCTGCTGCGGGGTGACCCGACCGAAGACGGTGTTGTCCTCCAGCGCCTGGCCGAGTCCGGCCCGGTCCTCGGGCAACCGACGTGCGTCCACCGCGTGTTCGGCACCCGCGAGGCCCAGCTTGGCGGCCACCGCGCCGACCGAGAGCGCGTTGTCGCCGGAGATCACCTTGGTCGCCACGTCCTGACTCGCGAAGTAGCGCAGCGTCGCCGCGGCGTCCGGACGCAGCCGCTGTTGCAGCACCACCAGCGCGGCGGGGTGGGCCCGGCCGCCCGCCTCGTCGGTCAGCCCGTCGGCGGTCGCCAGCAGGAGCACCCGCAGGCCCCGGCCGCCGAGTTCGTCCACTCGGGCGAGTACCGGGTGGCCCTCGGGCAGCAGCACGTCGGGCGCGCCGAGCAGCCACGTCCCGTGCCCGGCGAAGCTCGCGCCGCTCCACTTGCGGGCCGAGGAGAACGCGGCGACGTCGGTGACCGGCCAATCCGGCGGCGCGGGGTAGGCGTCCACGATCGCCTGGAGGCTCGCATTCGGCCGCGGGTCGGAGGTACCCAGTGCGCCCAGGGCCGCGTCGATCGGCAGGGTGTCGTCGAGCGGGCGCACCTCGGCCACGTCCATGCCGCCCTCGGTGAGTGTGCCGGTCTTGTCCAGGCAGACCACGTCGACCCGGGCCAGGCCCTCGATCGCGGGCAGTTCCTGGACCAGGCACTGCTTGCGGCCCAGCCGCACCACACCGACCGCGAACGCGACCGAGGTGAGCAACATCAGGCCCTCGGGCACCATGGTGACCAGGCCCGCGACCATGCCGCGCAGGGCGTTCGGCAGGCCGTCGTGGGTGCGGAGCTGACTGATGATCAGCAGGATTCCCACCGGGATCATCAACCAGGTCACGTAGGTGAGGATCCGGTCCAGGCCCCGGCGCAGTTCCGAGTCGACCAGGGTGAATCGACCGGCCTCCTCGGCGAGTCGGGCGGCGTACGCGTCGCGGCCGACCTTGCCCGCGCGGAAGGCGCCGTTGCCGGCGGCCACGAAGCTGCCGGACATCACCTGGTCGCCGACCTTCTTGTGGACCGGATCGGTCTCGCCGGTGAGCAGCGACTCGTCGAGTTCGAGTGCGTCCGCCTCCATCACCACGCCGTCCACCAGGACCTGTTCGCCCGCGCCGAGTTCGCACACGTCGTCCAGGACCAGGTCGCGCGCGGACAACTCGGCGGTGTGCCCGTCCCGGCGCACCCGCGGCTTGGCCTCGCCGACCACCGCCAGGGCGTCCAGGGTGCGCTTGGCGCGCAGTTCCTGGATGATGCCGATCGCCGTGTTGGCGACGATGACCAGGCCGAACAGGCCGTCCTGGATCGGGCCGACGATCAGGATCACCACGAACAGGGTGCCGATGATCGCGTTGAACCTGGTGAAGACGTTGCCCCGGACGATCGCCGAGGTGCTGCGGCTGGACCGGGCCGGCACGTCGTTGACGCGACCGTCCGCGACGCGTTCGGCGACCTCGGCGGTGGTCAGCCCGGGGATGGTGGCGGGGGCTTCGATCATGCCCTGAAGCTACGTCAGCGAATGTCGGATTTTGTGGCTATTTGCCATCAGTCGCGAGGATTGCTCGCACCGAGTGGCCGCCGCCCGGCTCAGTCCTCGTCGTCGCTTTGCAGTCGGCGGCAGTACCAGAGCCCGAACAGCCCGAGGCCCGACCCGGCCAGCGCACACCACGGCCACCAGCCCCGGTCGTCGTCCGCGAGCGTGTCGCGCATGAACCACGCGAGCACGAACAGCGCGAACCAGATCAGGCTGCCGACGGCGACGAGCCTGATGATGTTGCCCTCGTGCGGAGGCGGCGCGGGGCGCATGCCGGTGTCCGCGTCGCGGGTCTCGGCGGGTCGCCGCTCGGTGGATCGGCTCTCGGCGGACCGGCGCTCGGCGGGTCGATGCTCGGCGGGTCGATGCTCGGCGGCTTCGGCCGGCTCGTCGACGACGGCGGCGAATTCGGCGGTCCCACCCATGAGCGCCGGATCGGTGGCCGGGTCGTAGGCACTCGCGCCGTAGCCCGTCGCGGGAGGCGGCTCGGACGGGTATGACTCGACCCCGCCGGGCACCGGATGGGCCGCGTAGCCGCCGGACTCGAACTCGGCGGGCTCGTACCGGGCCGGCTCGTATGCCTCCTGCGAGTACTGCGTCGGCTCGTGGTCCGCCTGCGCGTAGTCGGTCTGCGCGTGGTCCCCCTGCGCATGGTCGGTCTGCGTGTAGTCGGTCTGCGGATACGGCTCCGCTCCGTACGCCGCGTATTCACCACTGCCGTACGGGCTCGCGTCGTACTCGCCGCTGCCCGGGGAGCCCGCGTCGTACGCGTCCTCGACGTGCCCCGACGCCGGGTCCGCGGCCGCGTCCGGGTGCGGTGCGCCCGTGTCGTCCGGATCCGGCGAGGTGCGCCGTCGTTTCCCGCTCCCGTGCCTGCTCACGAAACCTAGGCTACTTGGCCGTCCGCACCGGCCCCGCGTGCGCCCCGACGAACGAACACAGGGACCGGTTCCCGTTTTCGGTGTGGTGTCTGGCACCCTTTTCAGGGTCTCCCGGTACTTCGTCCCATCGTGCCGTGTGCGTGTCTCGACCACCCGTTCCCGCGCCTCGAGGATTCCGCATGTCCCCCCAGGCCGCCGCCGCGACCACCCCCGAGGTCCCCACCCCGGCGAGGAGCGGCCTCGACCGCTTCTTCAAGATCTCCGAGCGCGGTTCGTCGCCGCTGCGCGAGATACGCGGTGGACTCGCCACGTTTTTCGCGATGGCCTACATCATCGTGCTGAACCCGATCATCCTCGGGTCGGCGCACGACAAGTTCGGCAACCAGCTCTCCCAGCCGCAGCTGGTCACCGCCACCGTGCTGGTCGCCGCGGTGATGACCATCCTGATGGGCCTGATCGGCAACATGCCGCTCGCACTGGCCGCCGGACTGGGCATCAATGCGATGGTCGCGTTCCAGATCGCGCCGCAGACCACGTGGGACGAGGCGATGGGCCTGGTCGTGCTGGAGGGCGTCGGCCTGTTGATCCTGGCCGCCACCGGGCTGCGCGAGGCGATCATGAACGCCATCCCGCTGGTGCTCAAGCAGGCGATCGGGGTCGGCATCGGCCTGTTCGTGACCCTGGTCGGCCTGGTCAGCGCGGGTGTGGTGACCCGGGTGCCGGACAAGGTGAACTCCACCGTGCCGGTCGCGCTCGGCAGTGGCGGCACGCTCCAGGGCTGGCCGGCCGTGGTCTTCTGCTTCGGCCTGGTGCTCACGTTCGTCCTGGTCGTCCGCAAGGTGCCGGGCGCGATCCTGATCGGCATGGTCGCCTCGACCGTGCTCGCGGTGATCGTGCACCAGGCGGCCGGCCTGGACAAGGCGACCTGGGGCCTGACCGCGCCCGAGGCGAACGGTGTCGTGGACACACCCGACTTCGCACTGATCGGCAACGTGGACCTGTTCGGCGCGTTCGGCCGGGTCGGCTTCATCACCGCGTCGCTGCTGATCTTCACGCTGCTGCTGTCGAACTTCTTCGACGGCATGGGCACCATCATCGGGGTCAGCCGCGAGGCCGGACTGCTCGACGAGCAGGGCAAGGTGCCCAACCTGGGCCGCATCCTCACCGTCGAGTCGGTCGGCGCGATCGCCGGCGGCGGCGCCTCGGCGTCCTCCAACACGGTCTTCGTCGAATCCACGGCGGGCGTCGGCGAAGGCGCCCGGACCGGGCTCGCCAACCTGGTCACCGGCGGCCTGTTCGCACTCGCGCTGCTGTTCACGCCACTGGCGAAGCTGGTACCGGCGCAGGCCGCCACGCCCGCGCTGGTCGTGGTCGGCGCGTTGATGATGACGCAGGTCAAGCACATCGAGTGGGACGACATGACGGTCGCCGCGCCGGCGTTCGTGACGATCGCGCTGATGCCCTTCACGTACAGCATCACCACCGGGATCGGCGCGGGCTTCATCCTGTACGTGGTGCTGCGTACGGCGGTCGGCAAGGCTCGGGAGATCCCGGTGTTGTTGTGGATCGTGTCCGCGCTGTTCGTGGTGCACTTCGCGATCGACCCGATCGAGCAGCTGCTGGGCGTCAAGTAGCGCCGGGAGCGTCGGGCACCGGGTCGCGGTCGGGGGTGCGGAGCACCATCGGGCCCAGGATGCGGAAGTCGCCGGCCCGATGGTGGCCCAGCGGTGGGCCCGGGAATATCCCCCGCGGGCAAACCATTGGAAGTTAGCGAGAGTAAAGAGTTAAGCTAAACAACGTGTCCCCGTCCGAACCCGACCGTGCCACGGTGGCTGCCCTCCGTGCCTCGGTGCTGAAGCTCTCCCGTCGCCTGCGCAACCAGCGGGCCGACGAGACGCTGAGCCCCACCCAGCTCTCGGTGCTGACCGTGCTCGTCGTGCGCGGCGCCATGACTCCGGGCGAACTCGCCCGGCAGGAAAAGGTGCAGCCGCCGTCGATGACGCGCGTGATCGCCGGCCTGGAGGAGCGCGGCCTGGTGCGGCGCGAGCCGCACCCCGACGACCGCAGGCAGGTCGTGGTCTCCGCGACCGAGCCCGCCGCCGCCGTGGTGGAGGAGAACCGCAGGCTGGGCAACGCCTGGCTGGCGGAACACCTGTCCCGGCTCACGCCCGAGGAGAACGAGGCGTTGCGCGCGGCCCTGCCGGTGCTGGAGAAGCTGGCGCAGGCCTAGGCCGGCGCGAGAGCCCGCGTCGCGGTTCGGTTCGGGGACGGATGTTCATCCGGCCTCGGCCGACCGTACGACGAAAGGGGAGCCCGTGGCGGCGACAGCCGGCACCTTCTCATCACTACGAAACCGCAACTTTCGGCTGTTCGCCGCCGGGCAGACGGTGTCGAACACCGGCACCTGGATGCAACGCATCGCCCAGGACTGGCTCGTGCTCAAGCTCACCGGCAGCGCGACCGCGCTCGGGGTGACCACCGGTCTGCAATTTTTGCCCATGCTGCTGTTCGGCCTGTGGGGCGGCGTGATCGCCGACCGCTACCGCAAGCGCCTGCTGTTGATCGGTACGCAGACCGTGATGGGTCTGCTCGCCGCCGTGATGGCGGTCCTGGTGTTGAGCGACGCCGTCCAGGTGTGGCACGTATGGCTGCTGGCGTTCGGCCTGGGCATGGCCACCGCGGTGGACAACCCCGCACGGCAGGCCTTCGTGATCGAGATGGTCGGCCGCAAGGACCTGGCCAACGCGGTCAGCCTGAACTCGGCCAACTTCCAGCTCGCCCGGATCGTCGGCCCCGCGGTCGGCGGCCTGCTGATCACCGCGATCGGCACCGGGTGGGTGTTCGCGGTCAACGCGGTCTCCTACATCGCGGTGCTGCTCGGCCTGCTGGCCATGCGCGAGTCCGAACTGCGCACGATGCCGGTGGTGGCACGCGAGAAGGGCCAACTGCGCGAGGGGCTGCGCTATGTGCGCGGCCGTCCCGACCTGCTCGTGGCGATCGCCCTGGTCGGCTTCATCGGCACCTTCGGCTACAACTTCGCGGTCACCCTCGCGACCTTCTCCAACGACGTCTTCCACGCCGGACCCGGCTCGTTCGGGCTGCTCAACACGGTGTTCGCGGTCGGCTCGCTGGCGGGTGCCCTGTTCGCGGCCAAGCGCGGCCGGACCCGGCTGCGGGTGCTGGTCGGCGCCGCGATCGTGTTCGGGCTGCTGGAGACGATCGCCGCGCTGATGCCCGGCTACTGGAGCTTCGCGCTGCTGCTCGTGCCGATCGGGATCGCCGGGCTGACCTTCAACACCGCGGCCAACTCGACCGTGCAGCTCGGGAGCGACCCGGCGATGCGCGGTCGGGTGATGGGCATCTACATGCTCGTGTTCATGGGCGGCACCCCGCTGGGCGGCCCGCTGACGGGGTGGCTGGCGGAGAGCTTCGGGCCGCGTACCGGCCTGCTCGTGGGCGGCCTGATCTCGTTGGCAGCGGCGCTCGTGGTCGGTGTGCTGCTCGCCCGGCACGCCGGGATCCGGCTGCGGCCGGGTTCGGTGGTGCGCGCGATGCGGCCGGCGACGCCCGCCGTCTCGGCGACACGCTCGGAGTTCGGTAATCCCGTGGTCAAGATCTGACACAGCGTCAGTACAGGTGTGCGATGCACCCTTTCTTGACGCGGGATTCACGCCCTGGGGTGACGCAGACCATCGACACGTCACCCGAAACGCTGGAATCCTCGACGAATGGACTACGTGCGGTTCCAGCACCTGTTCCAGGCGGAGGGTCTCCGCTTGGGCCAGGCGGCCGTCACGGACATGGACGCGCCGGTACCGTCCTGTCCCGGTTGGACGGTCGCCGACGTCGTACGACATTCCGTGCTCATGTACACCGGCGCCGCCGGGCAACTGCGCCCCGAGCAGCGACCGGGCGCGCACAACGCGCGCCCGGTCGCAGGCAGTGCGCACCCGGTCACGAACAGCACAGCCAAGGGGGATCTGCTCGACACCTACAACCGGGCGCACGCGGCGCTCGTGACCGAAATGGCCCGGCGGGACCCGCTCGACCCGATCGAGGGCGAGGCCCTCGACCCCGGCGTCGCGGACGGCGTGGACGGCGACGGGCCCGACCCGGGCACCGCCGGCTTCCTGGTCCGTCGGATGGCGCGCGAGGCCGCGGTACACCGCGCCGACATCGAGATGGCCGTCGGCACCCCGGGACCGCTGGACGCCCAGCAGGCTCTGGACGGCATCGACGAGGTGCTGGGCGTACTGCTGCCCGCGCACTACGACGGTGGCGTGCGCGACGGCGCGAGCGGGCGCACCATCGGCGTGCACAGCAACCGGCACCACTGGCGGCTGACCATGCAGCGCTCCGGCGTGACGATGTCCCGCGACCGGGGGTTCGCCGACGCGGCGGTCAGCGGCGAGCCCGCCGACGTGCTGCTCTACCTGTGGGGCCGACGCCCCGGCACGGTCGTCTCGCAGACCGGCGACCGCAGCGTGCTCGCCGCCTTCCGCCGCCGCCTGGCGGCCTCGATGGTGTGACCCGCGAGGGCGGGCGCCCGGCCGGGATTCGGCCGCGCGCCCGCGCCGCGTAGGCTCTGGGGCGTGAATCCCCGCACCAGAACCCGCGTCGTCACGGCCACCCTGGCCCTCCTGCTCATCGCCGTGATCATCGGCGCCTTGATGCGTTAGGACCGGCGCGGCACCCGGACCGGCACGCACGATCGCGCACTCCCGGCACCCGGGATCGGCAGGGCGCGGATTCGCGCGCGGACGCCGTGGTGCGGTCAGTGCGGATTGCCCGCCGAGCGGGCCGCGAGAGCTCGGTCCTTGGCGATCCGCACCAGCGTCGCGTTGCCCGGGACCCGGCGGCCCTCCGGGTCCAGCAGGGTGTCCTCCAGGCCGATCCGGGTGTCCAGACCGGCCGCGATGGCCGCGTCCAGGACCGGCCACGCGGACTCGTTCGCGCCGTGCAGCAGGCGCGGCACCGCGATGTCGTGCCGGTCGAGCACGGCCAGGATGCGGCCCGCCTCGTCCAGCGCCTCCCCCACATCGGCGCGTTCGACCTCGATCAGGATCCGGGTGCACACCGCGGCCAGGTCCCGTTCGACCAGCAGTTCCGCGTCCGCCTCGGTCCACACCCCCGCCTCGACGCCCACACCCAGGTGCGCGAGCACGTACGCGAGGTCGACCGAGCCCTCCTCGGACAGGTTGACCGACGCCAGGTCGGGCAGCACCGTCCAGGCGCGCACCGCGGCCAGCCGGGCCGCGGCGTCGGGCTCGATCCAGGCGCCCGTGCTCACCCCGATCGGCACCCCCGGCGCCGCCCCGCGAATCGCCCGGACCACCGGCGCGATCACGTCCGGCGCCAGGCTCTCCCGGCCGCCGCGACCGCGCGGGTGCACGTGCACGATCGACGCCCCCGCGGCCACCGCGGCGCGGCTGTCCGCGGCGATCTGCGCCGGTGTCAGCGGGAGCGCCGGGTGCTCCTCGGGGCGCCGTGTGCCGTTCAGACATGCCTTGATCAGTGTCATGGAAGACTCCGAATGCCGACGCCCACGAACTCCCATCCCATCCCCGATGCACGGCAAACCGCAATGCATTCGGCCGACCTGTCGCAAAGTGGTCCCCGACTCGGCGGCGATCGGGGTCGGGCCGGCAGGGTGGACCCATGACAGGACGGGACGGGTGAAGCGGGTGGGACGGGGTCGGATGCGCGGCTTCGGCGCCCTGACGGCGGCAGTGGCCCTGGTGGTGGCGGTACCGGCGTCGGCGGTGGCCGATGCGGACGTGTTGTTCACCATCAAGGACGAGCGGATCACCGAGTCCAGCGGCCTGGTGGCCAGCGCGCTGCACCCGGACGTCTACTGGACGCACAACGACAGCTCGGACGCGCCCAAGGTCTACGCGATCGGCAAGGACGGCAGCACGAAGGCGACCATCACGCTGGCCGGCGTGGACGCCCGGGACTGGGAAGCGATCACGATCGGCAAGGACGACGCGGGCAAACCGGCGGTCTTCGTCGGCGACATCGGCGACAACCTGCACGGCAAGTGGCCCGAGGTGTGGATCTACCGCTTCGCCGAACCCGCGACGCTCGCCGACGCGACGGTCAAGGCGACCAAGTTCCGGGTGAAGTACGACAACGGTCCGCGCGACGCCGAGGCGCTGCTGATGGACCCGCGCACGAACAGGCTCTACATCGCGAGCAAGGAGGGCGAGGGCGGCCTGTACGAGCAGCCCGAACAGCTCTCCCCGACCGGGATCAACACGTTCAAGCGGATCGCCGCCGGCGGCCCGACGGTGACCGACGGCGCGTTCGCGCCGGACGGCTCCCGGTTCGTGCTGCGCGGCTACTTCTCCGCCACCGTGTTCGCCGCGCCCGGCAAGGAGTTGGCCGGGGTCGGCGTGCCGATCCAGCGCCAGGGCGAGTCGGTCGCGTGGAGCCGGGACGGCAAGGAGTTGTTGTTCGGCAGCGAGGGCAAGGGCAGCCAGGTCCGCCGGGTCGAACTCAACGGCGACAACCGCCCGGACCTGGTGCGCAACGCGCCCGGCGGCGGTACGTCCGGACCCGGGTCGGACGGCGGCGGTTCCACGGGCCCGACCACATCCGCCGGTGACGACGGCGACGGCAAGTCCACGACGGACAAGGCCAAGACCTACGGCCCGGGGCTGCTGGCCGTGGCCGGCCTGGTGGTGCTGTTCCTCGCGTATCGCCGGCTGGGCGGCCGAAACCGGAACTGACCGACGACGGGGCCGCGGACGACCCCGCAACGGGTGACGAAGGGCCGCCTTCCCCGCGCCGGTTCGCTGCACGCGTGCCGAAGGGCCGCCGTCCCGAGGCCACTTCGCTGCACCCTCCCCGAAGGGCCGCCGTCCCCAGACCGGTTCGGTCCGGAGCGGCGGCCCGTCAGGCGTTGCGGACGCGGGTCAGAGCTGCTCGATCACGTAGTCGACGCACGCGGTCAGCGCCTCGACGTCGGCCGGCTCGACGGCCGGGAACATCGCCACCCGGAGCTGGTTGCGGCCCAGCTTGCGGTAGGGCTCGGTGTCCACGACGCCGTTCGCGCGCAGCACCTTGGCCACCGCGGACGCGTCCACCGAGTCGGCGAAGTCGATCGTGCCGACCACCTGCGAGCGGGCCGCCGGGTCGGCCACGAACGGGCTCGCGTAGGCGGACTTCTCGGCCCAGCCATACAGCCGGCTCGACGAGTCGGCGGTGCGCGCGACGGCCCAGTCCAGGCCGCCCTGCCCGTTGATCCAGTCGAGCTGGTCGGCGAGCAGGAACAGCGTGCTCAGCGCCGGCGTGTTGTACGTCTGGTCCTTGACCGAGTTGTCGATCGCGGTGGCCAGGTCGAAGAACGGCGGGATGTAGCGGTCCGACGCGGCGATCCGCTGCGCCCGCTCCAACGCGGCGGGCGAGAACGCGGCGAGCCACAGACCGCCGTCGGCGGCGAAGTTCTTCTGCGGCGCGAAGTAGTACACGTCGGTCTCGGCCGCGTCCACCGGCAGCCCGCCCGCCGCGGAGGTCGCGTCGACCAGCACCAGCGAACCCGCGTCGCCGCCGGCCGGGCGGGCGATCGGCATCGCGACACCGGTCGAGGTCTCGTTGTGGGTCAGGGCGTACACGTCCACGCCCGCCTCGGCCTGCGGCAGCGGGTGCGTGCCGGGCTCCGACTTGATCACCGTCGGCTCGTCCAGCCACGGCGCGGCCTTGACCGACGTGGCGAACTTGGAGGAGAACTCGCCGAACGACAGGTGCTGGGACTTGCGCTCGACCAGGCCGAACGCGGCGATGTCCCAGAAGGCGGTGGCACCGCCGTTGCCCAGGACCACCTCGTAGCCCTCGGGCAGGGAGAACAGGCTGCCGACACCTTCGCGAACCCGGCGCACCAGGTTCTTCACCGGCGCCTGCCGGTGGGAGGTGCCCAGGAGAGAGGTACCGGTCGCCGCGAGGGCGGCGAGCGCCTCGGGACGTACCTTGGACGGACCCGAACCGAACCGGCCGTCGGCGGGCATGAGCGCTGCGGGAATCTGGATCTCGGCCACGCGGAGAGCGTAGTCGTGTCCGTTTCGTGGGTGATGTGTATTCCGCACAATGAGACGATCGTGGCCGGCATGTGGCGGAAGGCGTCTCGGCGGGTGGACGGAACGTGACCGGGCCGGTGCTTCGTGCTCGGCCCGGCGGACGGTACGGGGCGGGTCCGGAGCCCGGCGAGCGGGCGTGTTCGGTTCGGCCGGCGGGGCACGACGGTGAGGATGACGTGGTGACGGCACAGCTCGGGGACCTGGAAGGCGCGCTGCGGGCGCGGGTGCGCGGCGAGGTCCGGTTCGACCCACAGGCCCGCGCGCTGTACTCGATGGACGCCTCCAACCACCGTCGGGTGCCGCCCGGGGTGGTCGCGCCGCTGGACGCCGAGGACGTGCTCGCGGCGCTCGCGGTGTGCCACGAGCTGGGCGCGCCGGTGACCGTGCGCGGCGGCGGCACCAGCATCGCCGGGCAGGCCACCGGCAACGGCGTGGTGCTCGACCTGGCCCGGCACCTGAACCGGATCCACCACGTGGACCCGGCGACCCGGATCGCGCACGTCGAGCCCGGCGTGGTGCTCGACGACCTGCGCCGGGAGGCCGGCCGGCACGGACTCACCTTCGGCCCGGACCCGTCCACGCACAGCCGCTGCACACTCGGCGGCATGATCGGCAACGACGCGTGCGGGTCGCACTCGGTCGCGTGGGGACGGACGAGCGCCAACGTCGAATGGCTCGACATCGCGACCGTCGACGGCACCCGGATGCGGGTCGGCCGCGATCAGCCGGTGCCCACGACGGGCCGCGCCGCCGAGATCCACGCCGCGCTCGCCGACCTCGCGGACGCCAACCTGGCGCTGATCCGGCGGGGCTTTCCCGCCCTGCCGCGCCGGGTCTCCGGCTACGCCCTGGACCGGCTGCTGCCCGAGCACGGGCGCGACCTGGCCCGGGCCCTGGTCGGCAGCGAGGGCACGTGCGTCGTGGTGCTCGGGGCCGGCCTGCGCCTGGTCGAGGCGCCCAGGGCCCGCGTCCTGGCCGTGCTGGGCTTTTCGGACGACTTCGCCGCGGCGGATGCGGCGCCGGGTCTGCTGCCGCACGGTCCGCTGACCGTGGAGAGCCTGAGCGCGGGCCTGGTCGCGTTGGCCGCGTCCGCACGCGACGTCGAACTGCCGCCCGGCGCAGCCTGGTTGTTCGTCGAGGTCGGCGGGGACTCGGTCGCCGAGGCGGCGGCGCGGGCACACGCGCTGGCCGGCTCCGGACCGGCGCGGGTGGTCACCGACCCGGCGGGGCAGCGGGCGCTGTGGCGGATCCGCGAGGAGGCGTCCGGCACCGCGACCCGGATGGCGGACGGCTCGGAGGCGTGGCCGGGCTGGGAGGACACCGCCGTGCCGCCCGAGCGGCTCGGCGCGTACCTGCGCGCGTTGGCCGAGCTGATGGCGCGGCACGAGCTGCGCGGGCTGCCGTACGGCCACTTCGGCGAGGGCTGTGTACACATCCGGATCGACTTCGACCTGCTCACCGCCCGCGGCGTCGCGGCGTTTCGGGCCTTCTCGTCCGACCTGGCGGATCTGGTGGTCGCGCACGGCGGCTCGCTGTCCGGGGAACACGGCGACGGGCAGGCCCGGGCCGAGTTCCTGCCCCGGATGTACGGACCGGAGATCGTCGAACTGTTCGGCGCCTTCAAGGCGATCTGGGATCCGGCCGGGTTGCTGAACCCGGGCATCCTGGTTCGTCCACACCCTGTGGACGACAATCTGCGTTTCACCGGGATGCGCACGCCCGTGCCGGTGGAGTTCGGTTATCCGGCCGACGGCGGCGACTTCGCCGCCGCGGTGCGGCGCTGCGTGGGAGTGGGCAAGTGCCGCGAGTCCGCGGACACCTCCTCGGGCGGCGTGATGTGCCCGTCGTACCGGGTCACCGGCGAGGAGGCGCACTCGACGCGCGGACGGGCCCGGCTGTTGCACGAGATGCTGATCGGCGAGGTGATCACCGACGGCTGGCGCTCCACCGAGGTCCGCGACGCGCTCGACCTGTGCCTGTCCTGCAAGGGTTGCCGCAGCGACTGTCCGGTGGACGTGGACATGGCCACCTACAAGGCCGAGTTCCTGCACCACCACTATCGGGGTCGGCTGCGCCCCGCGGCGCACTACGCGCTGGGCAACCTGCCGCTGTGGGCCCGTGCGGTGGGCGCCGTGCCGGGCCTGGCGGGGCTGGCCAAGGCGGCGGCGGGGGTGCCGGCGCTGCGGCGTGCCGCGCTCGGCCTGGCCGGGCTCGATCGCACCCGGGAGATCCCGCCGTTCGCCGCCGAGCCGTTCACCCGCTGGTGGCGCGATCGGCCGCGTGTGGAGGGGGGTTCGCGCCGTCGGGTGGTGCTGTGGCCGGACACCTTCACCAACCGGTTCCGGCCCGAGGTCGGTCGGGCGGCGGTCGAGGTGCTGGAGGCCGCCGGGCTGGAGGTGGTGGTGCCGCCCGGGTCGGTGTGTTGCGGCCTGACCTGGGTCTCGACCGGGCAACTGGGCATCGCGCGCCGGGTGATGACCCGCACCGTGCGCACCCTGCGGCCGGCGATCGAGGCCGGGCTGCCGATCGTGGGCCTGGAACCGTCCTGCGCGGCGGCGCTGCGCACCGACGTGCCCGAGTTGCTCGGCCGGGCGGCGGACGGCCTCGCGGACTCGGTCAGGACGTTCGCCCAGGCCCTGGAGGAGTACGCGCCGCACTGGTCGCCGCCGGTGCTCGATCGTGAGGTGACCGGCCAACTGCACTGCCACCAGCATGCGGTCCTGGGCGACGCGGCCGACCGCCGGTTGCGCACCCGGGCCGGGCTGACCGGCGAACTCGCGGGCGGCTGCTGCGGGTTGGCCGGCAACTTCGGCTACGAGGCGGCGCACGGCGAGTTGTCGCGCGCGGTCGCCGCGGACCGGCTGCTGCCGGCGCTGGAGGCCGCCGGGCCGGACGCGGTGACGCTGGCCGACGGTTTCAGCTGCCGCACCCAGATCACCCACGTGAGCGATCACCGCCCGGTCCACCTGGCCGAACTCCTGGCCGCCGAATTGCCCGGGCGGCCCGGTCACCCGGGTGCGCGCGGCGGGGAATAGCGGGCGGGCGATCGGGGATTGGCTCCGGATATGACCGACACACCGTTCAACCCGCACACGCTGCTCGCGAAGAGCCGGCTCGGCGTCCTGGCCACGATCAAGTCGGACGGCCGCCCCCAGCTTTCCCCCGTGATGCCGTACTACGACCCCGAGGCGGGTGTCCTGTACGTCTCGATGACCCAGGGCCGCGCCAAGACGGCGAACCTGCGCCGCGACCCCCGCGCCGCGCTGGAGGTGACCGGCCCCGACGGCCGCTCCTGGGCCACCGCCGAGGGCACGGTGACCCTGACCGGTCCGGGCACCGACCCCGACGGCCCGGAGGTCGAGGCGTTGGTCGCCTACTACCGGCGCGCCGCCGGGGAGCACCCGGACTGGGCCGAATACCGCGCGGCGATGGTGAGCGATCGCCGGGTGCTGATGACGATGACGGTCGACCACGTGTACGGCGCCGACCTGCGCTGAGGACGCGACGGGCGGACCCGGTGCCGCGGCCCGCTCGTGCTCGTCGCACCTGCGCGTCCCCGGCGTGGGACCGGAGGCCGGCGAGCCGCCCGAGTCCGCCTCGGACCGGGCGGCTCGCCGGTCTCACACCCCGTCGAAGTCGCGTTCCGTCGCGAAGTGGTCCGCGTTCTCCGGGTGGGTGAGGAGTTGTTCCACCTCGAAGCGGCGGTGCCACTCGCCTGCCGCCCAGGCCAGGCCGCGGGCGACGCCCTCGAACGTGGTGGCGTGCACCTGGCCGTCGATGTAGCGCCAGTCCGCGTCGAGTTCGGTCCCGTTCGGACCGGAGACGATCAGCTCCTCGTGCTCGAAGTACTCCTTCGGCGCGTCCGGCATCGCGGCCAGCACGTCGGCCGGCACCTCGTGCGGCGTGCCCTCGGAGAGCACCTTGCCCGGGATCGTCTCGGACAGCAGCGGTACATCGAGCAGGTCGGCCAGCGCCTCCGCGCGGTCCGGGCGCACCGGCAACACCACGTGCGCCGCGTCGTCGGCGACCAGCGCCGCCAGGTCCGGCGCGTCGCCCACCAGCGCGTCCGCCACGTCGGCCACGGTCATCCGGCCGCCCGAAACGCCGCGCAGTTCGGTCGGCGCGGACAACCGCTCCGGTGCGACGTCGGCAAGCGCGGTGTACAGCGCCCGCAGCTGGTCGCGCGTCACGGGCCGCTCCGGGTCCGCCAGGCGCTCCAGGAGTTCGTCCGGGCCGTCCGGGTCGGCCAGCAGCGCCGGGAGCGTCGTACGCACGCCCAGGGCGGTCAGGAAGACCGGGTCCAGGCTCGCCCGCACCTCGTCGTAGAGCCCGTGCAGCAGCCGGTCCCCGTCGGCGGCGAGCAGACCCGCCGGCCGCCGGCCGTCCAGCACCGGGTGCCCGCGCAGCCACCAGGCCGTGTACGAGGGCACCCGGGCGGTGCCGCCGTCCGGGAGCAGGGCGTGCGCCGGCTCGATCACCGCGGTGCGCAGCGGCGGCGTGGCGATCACCTCCAGTGCCTCGTCCCACGCGTCGTCCGCGACCAGGTCCAGGTCGCGCACCGCGACGAAGGTCGCCAGCACCGGCGGCACGCCCTGGTCGGGCATGTGGTCGAGCACGTCGTCCAGCCAGTCGTCCTCGGCGTCCAGATCGTGGTCGCAGCCGTCGTGGTCCAGGACCACGTCGTCCTCCTGGACCAGGCCGAAGGTGCCGAGCACGCCGACCGCCTCCAGCACATCCTCGCCCCAGCGCTCGACCAGGTCCGGGTAGACGATGCCGAGCGCGTCCGGCTCGACCACCGCGGCGATCCGGCTGCCGGGCAGCATCAGTTCGCCGGCCGGGACCGCGTCGCCGTCCACGTCCGGCAGCAGCAGCGCGGACAGCCAGGGCTCGTCACCGGGGCCGATCCGGGCGGCCCGGACCAGTTCCAGGATCGCCTCGGCGATGTCGTCGCCGTCCTCGCTCTCGGCGACCGCCGCCCGCACCGCCGGGTCCGCGAGCACCGCGCGCGGGGTGGCCCGGACCGCGCCCAGCCGTTCCAGGAGCGGGTGGGTCGCCTCCGGGTGGGCCACCCGCAGCCGGAGCACGTCGAGCGCGGCCAGGTCGGGGCTGTCCGGACAGGGCAGCAGGATCCCGCGCGGCCCGCGCACGATCCGGCCGTCCGCCAGCGGCACCGGCAGGGCGCCCAGCGCGTCCCGGGCCGCCGGGTCGAACGCGTCGTACAGGGCCCGCCACCAGGCCGGGTCCCGGTCCATGCCGGCCAACTGGTCGACCACCTCGGCCAGCGGCAGCCGGCGCACCCCCAGCACCCGCAGCGCCGCACTGCGGTCCAGCCCGGCGGGCAGCAGGCCGGCCACCACCGGCGCGAGCGCGTCGACCAGGCCCGGGCTCGCGGTCTCGATCAGCACCGCGTCGCGCGGGCGCAGCAGGTCGCGGTCGCGCGCGGCGGTGCCGCGGTCGAGCAGCAGCGCGTCCGGGTCGTCCGGCTCGGCCTCGGACGCGGGCGCGGCGGCGGGCAGGAACGCGGTGTCGGCGAGCCGGCTCAGCACCCGGTGTCGCAACAGCCCGTCCAGTTCGCCCTCGGCGGTCGGTCCGGGCACCAGGCTCAGGATGCCGGTGGTCGTGGTCGGCCAGGTGCCCAGCAGCGTGGCGTAGGTCTCCGCGGCGCGCTCGATCAGGAAGTCGCGCAGCGGGCCGGGCGCGGTGTGCCGGCGGGTCGGGTCGAGCGGGAAGGAGGCGACGAGCAGCGCGGGCAGCCCGAGCGGCTCGTCCGTGGGTGTGGGGGCGTGCACCACGGCCCGTACGCTCGGCCGGTGCGGCTGGTCGGCGGCGTCCAGCGGGACCGCCCACAACACCGACCACGCGGCCCGGCGGCGCTCCTCGATGGGCCGGTCGGCGAGCAGCTCGGGCTCCAGCGCGCCGCCGTCCTCGCCGACCCGCCAGCGGGTCTCCACGCCGTTGTCGGCCACCACGAGGGCACCGCCGTCGGCCCGGCAGGTCAGCGTGCGCACGCCGTCCGGGGTCTCGATCACGATCTCGGCGATCCGGCGCAGGGTGAGCAGCAGCGCGTCGTCGATCTCGGCGAGCAGCCGGCCGGCCAGGTCCGCCGCGGCGCCGTCGCGCAGCGGCAGCACGACGCAGGTGTCGTAGTCCTCCGGCGGGGTGCCCTCGGCCGGCATCGGCAGCCGCAGCACCGGCACACCGCCGTCGCGCCGGGCCAGTTCGTCGGTCAGCCCGGCGTTGGCGTGGGCCGCGTCGGCGACCAGGTCGCGGGCCTCCTGGAGGGACCAGCGCACCCCGCCGGTGCGCGAGAGCACGCAGGGCTCGTCGGTGACCGCGAGCACCGCGGCGAAGCCGACCCCGAACCGGCCGACCGCCTCGGGCCCGTCGTCGCGCTTGGCGGAGGCCCGCAGCGTGGACAGCGCCTCGACGCCCTGCGCGTGCAGCGGGTCGCCGGTGTTCGCCGCGACCAGGACGCCGTCGCGCAGGGTCAGCCGCAGCCGGCCCGGCACGCCCGCCCGGGCCGCCGCGTCGGCGGCGTTCTGCGCGAGTTCGACCACCAGGCGGTCGCGGTAGCCGCCGAGGGCGAGTTCCTCCTCGGCGTTCGCGTCCTCCCGGAAACGCGCGGGCGACGCGGCCCACGCGTCCAGTACGGCTCGCCGAAGCGAAGCGGTGCCAAAGCGGTCCTCGATGCCCATGCCGTGCGCCGTCCCTCGTTCGCGGATGTGGCCGGAACCCTATTGCGTTTCCGGGCACACGGCTTCCCGGTGATCCCACCGTGTGGACGGCGGTGGATCAACTCACGCGAAACCCACACCAACAACTACCCCCGATTCCCTGGCGAGACCCGAGGACGCGGGAGCGGACACACGGCTGGGGAAACCCCGCCCGGCTACGGAAGGGGAGACGACGTGGCTACCTCTCGCACGCAGATCCGGTGGGGCGGCGCGGACGCCGCCTGGCACGACGACGCGGACCCGGCGATCGTCGTGCACAGTCGCAACGCCGTGATCGCGGACAAGGCGCGCCCGGCGACGGGCGCCCAGCGGCACGGCCCGCTGACGCGAACCCGAAACGACCCGAAGCCGCCACCGGATCGGTGGCGGCTTCGGCATGTCGGTCGGGTAGGGGTCGAGGACGTCGGGCGTGTCGCGCGAGGTCGCGCACACGTGCTCGGGATCGATCAGGAGTGGCCCAGTTGGTCCTCGCCGGGCTCCATGCCGTCCTCGTCCACCGGGCTCTCGACCGGGCGGATCCGCACGGTCTCGATCCGGTACTCGTCCAGGGACAGCTCGGCGGCGGGCGTCGCGGCGGGCATGACCGCCGCTTCCGAGTGGCCACCGCAGCCGTAGGCGAGCGAGACCATCCGGCCGTCGGCGGGCGAGTACTCGTTGGCGCACACTCCGAACGCCTGCCCGAGCGGGCCGCCGACCTTGACCAGGAATCCACAACTCGTGCAGTGCGCCGGGGCGGCCTGGGCCATGGGTGTGGCCCGGCCGAACTGCTCGTCCCAGCGATCTGCGGCCAGATCGCGGCCGACCGGCGACAGGACGCGCGCGCGCCCCTGCCCCAGTTCGTACGCGACCGCCTTGGGACCGAACGCGATCGGTTCGGTCAGTTCCTCCTCTGTCTCGTCCGCTCCGGTGTAACCGAATTCGAGACGGGGGTCGTCGGCGTCGGTGGGCAACAGGTCGCCCACGCCGAGGTCGCCGGGACGAAGGCGCTCGTTCCATGGCACCCAGGCAGGCGCGAGCAGCGCCTCGGGTCCCGGGACGAGGACGGTTTCGTCCACGGTCACCAGCTTGGCGCGGGGCGCGCGGGCAACGGTCACCGCCCACCGCCAGCCGTGGTAGGCGGACTCGCGGCACGCGAACAGGTGGGTGACCAGGCGATCACCATCCACCTGAACACCCAGATGCTCGCCGACGGAGTCCTGACCTGCGGCTTCCTCGGCGGCAGCGAAGGCAAGATCAACCGCCTCGGCGCAGAGGCGGTCCGGGGTTCGACTACGGGTCGCGGCACTCACGAGAGTGATTCTCTCTCACGCGTCGAAGGTCTCCACCGCCGATACCCTCAAAACGCGTCCGATTCCCGAACGGGCGCGCGGAGCGAGCCCTTCCTGGCGTGTCGCGACCGCATCAACCAAGGGAGCGAGGGCAGGATCCCGGCGTGGCAGCCTCCAAGACCACCACCGCATCACGGCGCACCATTCGTGCGCCGGGCTCGACCCGTGGGTCGTACGCCAAGAACCGGGGTCCGGCGCGTCGCGCGCTGGGCTGGTTCGGCGGACTGTTCACCGGCGGCTTCGGCAAACTACGCGGCGCGGCCCGGGCCAAGGGGGCCGGAGAAAGCGGCCTCGCCAAACTGATCGAGCTGCATCTGATCAACAACGCGGGCGACGCGCTGGTGACCATGGCCCTGGCCACGACCGTGTTCTTCTCGGTGCCCACCGGCGAGGCGCGCGACCGGGTCGCGATGTACCTGTTGATCACGCTCGCGCCGTTCGCACTGCTCGCCCCGGTGATGGGTCCGATCCTGGACCGGATGCGCCGCGGTCGCCGCTACGCGATGGCGGTGGCGATGCTGGTCCGGGTCGGGCTGTGTTGGCTGATGGCCGGCTCGGTGAACAACGGCGGGCTGGAGCTGTATCCGGCGGCCTTCGGCGTCCTGGTCTCCTCCAAGGTGTACGGGGTCAGCCGCAGCGCGGTGGTGCCCCGGCTCCAGCCGCGCTCGGTCTCGCTGGTCAAGGCGAACTCGCGGATCACCCTGTTCGGCCTGATCGGCACGATGGGCGCGGCACCGGTCGCGGGTGGTCTGAAGTACGCGTTCGGCACGCCCGGGATCCTGTACGGCGCGTGTGTCGTGTTCACCTTGGGCGCGATCCTGGCCCTCACGCTGCCCGCCAAGGTCGACTCGGCCGAGGGCGAGGACCTGGCCTCCTTCACCGCCGAGGCGCCCGGCGTCGAACACAAGCGCAAGGTGTCGCTGACCAAGCTGCGGCCCGGCCGGGACGGGGACACGACCGAGACACTGCCCGAGCCGAGGGCCGAGGAGACGGTCGCGGGCAGGGCCGGCGTGCCCGAGCCCGGTCGCAGGCCGCCCCGAGTCAAGACCTCGCGGCGGCTGCGCAGCGTGGGCCCGTCCGTGGTCCAGGCACTGTGGGCGAACGCGGCGATGCGCGGCTTCTCCGGCTTCCTGATCATGTTCCTCGGCTTCCTGATGCGACAACACCCGGTGGCCGACCTGTCCGCGACCCAGGCCACCATCGCGGTGGTGGTCGCCGCCGCGGTCGGCAACGCGGTCGGCACCGGGCTCGGGGCCTGGCTCAAGTCCCGTGCGCCGGAGGCGATCATCGTCGGCGTGCTGCTGGTGTCCGCGTCCTGCGCGGCCTGGGCGGCGGTGATGTACAGCCTGGTCACCGTGCTCGCGGTGGCCGCGGTCGCCGGTCTCGCCCAGGCGCTGGGCAAGTTGTCCCTGGACGCGATGATCCAGCGGGACATCCCCGAGGAGGTGCGCACCTCCGCGTTCGCCCGCACCGAGACCGCACTCCAGGTGGCATGGGTGATCGGCGGCGGCATCGGCATCGCCCTGCCGCTGAACGGCACGCTGGGGATGAGCGTGGCGGCCGGCGTGCTCACGCTGGCGCTGGTGGTCGTCGGTCGCAAGCTGACGACTCGCCGAGCGCGTCGCAAGCGGTCCCCCGGCATCCGGCTGCGGGCCGCCCGGTAATCTTCCGATCATGAAGACTCGCCGCCCTGCCGCGCTCGCCGGCGCCGCCGTCCTGGGCGCGCTCGCCCTGACGGGTTGCAACATCGACAAGCCCACCCCCTTGGTGACCCTGGTCACCGGGAGTACGTCGGTCCACTCCGAGGCCGAGTGCTACAAGGACGACGGCGCGATCGACGACGCGAAGGTGTCGGACTGCCTGAACAAGACGAAGCTCAAGACCATCTCGGTCGACGAGGGCGGCAGCTTCTCGGTCGGCGTGGACAAGAAGATCGCCGACGCCGGTTGGCTGCTCCTGTTCGACGGCAAGCCGCAGACCCAGTCCATGATCAAGACCACGTACTACTCCGACATTCGGCTGAAGTACGGGGCGGGGCAGAAGGACGACGAGCCGATCCTGGTCCAGGTCGTGCAGCCGACCGGCGAGCAGGGCTACCGGGGCATCTGGGCGTTCAAGGTCAAGAAGAAGTAGCTCTTGCCCATCCTGGTGATCACCGCCGTGGCCGCCGAACGCGATGCCGTGCTCGGCGGTGCGCGTTCGTGGCGGACTCCCGGCCCGGACGTGCTCGCGGTCGGCGCGGGGCCGGCCGCGGCCGCCGCCGGAACCGCTGCGGCGCTCGCCCGGAGTGCCTACGATTTGGTGATCAACGCCGGTATCGGCGGCGGCTTTCCGGGCTCGGCGCCGGTCGGCTCGACGGTGCTGGCCACCCGCGTGGTGGCCGCCGACCTGGGTGCGCAGACCGCCGACGGGTTCGTGCCGATCGAGGAACTGGGCTTCGGGACGAGCGCGTTCGACGCCGACCCGCAACTGGTCGCCCGGGTGGGTGACGCCCTGCGGGCGGCGGGCCTTGCACTCGCCACCGGTCCGGCGCTCACCGTCTCCACCGTGACCGGCACCGCCGCGCGCGCCGCCGAGTTGGCCGGGTGGCACCCGGGTGCCGCGGTCGAGGGCATGGAGGGCTTCGGAGTGGCCACCGCCGCCGCCGCGTTCGGCGTGCCGATGCTCGAACTGCGCACCATCTCCAACGCCGTGGGCCCGCGCGACCGCGCGGCGTGGCGCATCCCCGACGCGCTGCGAGCACTCGCCTCGGCCTTCGCCGCGCTCGAAGGGAGCCCGACCCGATGACCCTGTCGCTGGCCTACTCGCCGTGCCCGAACGACACGTTCGTCTTCCACGCGTGGACGCACGGCCTGCTCGCGGACGCGCCGCCCGTACAGGTGCGCTACGCCGACATCGACATCACCAACGGCCTGGCCGAGCGCGGCGAACTGGACCTGCTGAAGGTCTCCTACGCGGCGCTGCCGTGGGTTCTGGACGAGTACGCGCTGCTGCCCTGCGGCGGCGCGCTCGGCCGCGGCTGCGGCCCGCTCGTGCTGAGCCTGGGCGCGAGCACGCCCGCGGCGCTGGCCGGCAAGGTGGTCGCGGTGCCCGGCGAACGCTCCACCGCCTACCTGCTGTTCCGGCTGTGGGCGGCGCGCAACGTGCCCGGCGGCGTGGGCGAGATCCGGGTGTTGCCGTTCGACGAGATCATGCCCGCGGTGCGCGACGGCGTCGTGGACGCGGGCCTGGTGATCCACGAGGCCCGCTTCACCTACCAGCGCTACGGACTGACCTGCCTGGCCGACATGGGCGACTGGTGGGAGTCGGACACCGGCCTGCCGATCCCGCTCGGCGCGATCATCGCCAAACGATCGCTGGACCTGCCCGCCCTGGCCGCGGCGGCACGCGCGTCCGTCGAGCACGCCTGGGCGAACCCGGCCGCGTCGCGCGCCTACGTCCTCGAACACGCCCAGGAGATGGACCCGGCCGTCGCCGACCGGCACATCGCCCTGTACGTCAACGAGTTCACCCGCGACCTGGGCGAGGCAGGCCACGCGGCAGTGACCCACCTGCTCACCCGAGCCGCCACCGAGGGCCTGGTCCCGCCAATCCCCCCCGGCGCCCTGCAACTCCCCTAGCGCCGGACGGGTGAAGCACCAACATCGGAAGACCACCAAGGTCCACCGAAATCAGCCCGTCCGGCGCTTGAGAACAAACTCAGCCGTCCGGCGCCTGAGGACAAACTCAGCCCGTCCGGTACTTGAGGACAAACTCAGCCCGTCCGGCGCTTGAGGACAAAATCAGCCCGTCCGGCGTTTGAGGACACCGCGCAGGCCGCCAGGCCAAGCGCACCGACGCCACGCGAACGAGTGCGTCACGTGTCCAGTTCGTCGGCGACCGCGCGCAGGAGCTCGGCGACCTTCGTGGTCGCGCGCTTGTCGGGGTAGCGGCCGCGTTCGAGCGTCTTGTCGACGCCTTCGAGGACCTTGAGCAGGTCCTGGATGATCGAACTCATCTCGTCGGGCTTCTTGCGGCTCGCGGCGACGACGGAGGGACGCGGGTCCATGACCCGGAGCGAGAGGGCCTGTTCGCCCCGTCGCCCCTCGACGATGCCGAACTCGACCCGGGTGCCCGGCTTGAGCGTGTCCAGGCCCTGCGGCAGTGCCGACGCGTGTACGAACACGTCGCCTCCGTCGTCCCGGGACAAAAACCCGAAGCCCTTCTCGGTGTCGAACCACTTGACCTTGCCGGTGGGCACGGGAGACCTCGATCGTGTCGGGACGGCTTCGTCGGGACTTTTACGAGCATTTACCAGGCTGGGCGGGGCGCACACATCGAATCCGAACAGGAACGCGTAGTGACCCCGTTCACTCGTCCAGGCTAATGGTCGCGTTCTCGGCCGGACATGGGGATCCCGCCCCGGGCGCATCGGGGCCGGATCGGGGCATCTACCCTGGGCGTGTGTACAACGCATCCGCAGGCCCCGGCGATCGGCTCGTCCGCATCGGCGCGGTGCTCTTCGCCCTCGGAACCATCGCCACACTCGCCACCGTCACACCGCTGCTGATCGGCGCCGACGCGCTGCCGACGGCGGTCTATCTGGTCAGTGCGCTGATGCCGGTCGGCTTCGCGGTGGCCGCCGCCGGCCTGGTCAAATCGGCCCGCAGCAGGCGTCGCCCGGTGCCGAAGACCATCTGACGCCGCGTCCGCTCCCACGCCGAGCACCACGACGCGGGATCGAGGACAGGCCCCAGCCCTAGCGGTACGGCTCCGGGTCGGCCAGGAGTTCGTTCATCGCGCCCTCGCGGTAGCCGAGCGGGTCCACCTCGACGCTTTCGAAGCCGGCCTCGCGGACCGCCGCCAGGGCCGCCGCGTGGCCGTCCACCGCGGCGCTGAGCGCGGCGTCCACCTCGATGCGCGCGGACTGCCCCAGGTCGCGCACGCGCAGGTTGCGGACCGGGATCCCGTCCCGGGCCAGGACCGCACGCAACGCGGTCTCGGCCCGCTCCACCCGGGCCAGTCGGGCCGGCGTGATCGCCACCCCGAAGGCGACCCGGCTGGACAGGCACGCCGCGGCCGGCTTGTCCCAGGTCGGCAGCCCCCAGGTTCGGCTGATCGCCCGCACCTGAGCCTTGGTCAGACCCGCGTCCAACAGCGGGGTGACCGCCCCCGCCTCGGCCGCCGCGGCGATCCCCGGCCGAAAGCCCACCCGTGCGTCGTCCGCGTTGGTGCCGGTGGCCAGATGGGTCATCCCCGCCGCGCGCGCCACCGGCCCGAGCACGGCCATCAACTCCGTCTTGCAGAACCGGCACCGATCGCCGTTGTTCGCGCGATACCCCTCGCGAGCCATCTCGTCGCTGGGCACCAGTTCGTGACGCACGCCCAGGTCCGCCGCGAAGGCCCGCGCGGCGTCGCGTTCGGCGGCCGGCAGGCTCGGCGACTCGGTGGTCAGCGCGAGCACGTCGGCCGCACCCAGCGTGCGTACCGCCGCGGCCAGCAGGAAGGCCGAGTCCGCACCGCCGGAGAAGGCGACCGCGACGCTGCCCAGGCCGCGCAGCCGCTCGCGCAGGTCCGCCAGCCGCAGATCGGCGACGTGCGCGTCCAACCACGCGGGAAATTCGGTCAGATCGGCGAGTACGACGTCGGCGCCGGCCGCGCGCAGGTCCTCGGCCGAGATCGGACCGGTGGCCACCCCGACCGCGATCGCGCCCGCCGCGCGGGCCCCGATCAGGTCGCCGAGATGGTCGCCGACATACACGCTCGCCCCCGCCGCGCGCAGCGCCGCGCCCTTCTGCTCGCCCCACAGGTCGCCGACCAGGTGGTCCACGGCCAGGTCCAGATGGTCCAGGTGCAGGCGCGCGTTGGGCTCGTGCTTGCCGGTCACCACCATCGTGCGCCCACCGTGTCGATGCACCGCGGCGAGCGCCTCGCGGGCACCGGGCAGCACGTCCGTGCCGAGCACGGCATGCTCCGGATACAGCTCGCGATAGCGCGCCGCCACGGCGGTGATGTCGGTGGCCGGGAACCAGTTCGCGACCTCGGTCTCCAGCGGCGGCCCCAGTCGGGAGACGACCAGGGCGATGTCGATCGGGACGCCGGTCTCCTCGGCGAGCACGGCCCAGGCCGCCCCGATGCCGGGACGGGAATCGACAAGCGTCATATCCAGGTCGAAACCAACCATGAGGGCATTCACCCGTTCAGCCTACGACGCGGTGCGTTGCGGGCCGATGTCCGCATGCGGGCAATGCCGTGAACTGCGAACTCCTTGATCCTTTCGGCGTATTCGTGTCAAGGGCGCATCGGAAGCAGATCTCCCCGTCGAGAAACCCACGGCCCCGCGCGATGTCGATCCGGACCGGATCCGGACCGGACGGCTCCGCCGGCCCACCAACCGGGCGGACCGGACCGCCCCCGACCCACCGGGTCGGTCGCGCGGTCGACCCCCGAGGGGCGGTCATCCGCGAGAGGTACCGCAACGGGCGCCCTGGTGCTGACGCGCCCGTTATGTCGGTCCGCATAGCGTCGAGGACATGAGCACGATGACGCATCTCCCCGCCCCCCGATCGCTGCGGATGCCGACGCTGCGCGGCTCCTCCTCCGCCGCCGGGGTCCCCGCCGGGACCGCCCCCGGGATCCCCTTCACCGACCTGGTCCGCGCCCGGCTGCGCCGGCCCGCGCACATCACCGCGACGGTCGCGCGCGGCACATGGGTGTTCACCAGTACGGCCGTTCGGGTCACCCTGCTCGGTCGGCACGCCGTGCCGTGACCCCGCATGGTCCGGCCGCGCGCGGGCAGACGCCCGCCCAGGCAGCCGAACCGACAGTCGGGAGTGGACACGGTGGATGCGCTCGGCACCGGGGACGCGCGGCGCACGGCTGCCGCCGACCCCACGGAGCACCCCCGGCCCACCCGCTCGCGCGGTGCCCGCGTGTTGCGCGCCGTCGCGATCGGGCTCGGGGTACTGGCCCTGGTCGCCTTCGCCCTGGTGCTGGCCCGGGTGACGTTCACCCCACAGCCCGATTCGCAGGACCTGGTCACCGACAACACCGACCCGGGCGACTCGATCCGGTCCTACCTGGACCGCCCCGAAGTCCGGGACGCGGTCCGGCAGATCGGCGGCAACCTGGTGTTGTGCACACCGCTGGGCGTGTTGCTCCCGGTGGTCTCCGCCCGGCTGCGCGGCCCGCTCCGGATCCTGCTCACCGTCGGCGTGCTGATGCTCGTGGTCGAGGCCGTGCAGGGCCTGTTCGTCGTCGGCCGCGCGTTCGACATCGACGACGTGATCCTGAACGCGACCGGCGCGTTCCTGGCCTACATATTCCTCGGCCGACACCTGGCCGCCCGGGTCCACCCCCGCCGCACCCCGTGGTGGCGGCGGGAGCGGACCACGAAGACGGTCGAGCAGCGCCCGACCGAGTGACCGAACGCCCCGGTTCCGGGCTACCTCTGCTTGTCCAGGTCGTCGGAGTCGACGATCCGGTACGCGTATCCCTGCTCCGCGAGGAACCGTTGCCGATGTGCGGCGAAGTCCTGGTCGATGGTGTCGCGGGCGACCACCGAGTAGAAGCGCGCGCCCCGGCCGTCGGCCTTGGGCCGAAGCACCCGCCCGAGCCGCTGGGCCTCCTCCTGTCGCGAGCCGAACGAGCCGGACACCTGGATGGCCACCGTCGCGTCCGGCAGGTCGATCGAGAAGTTCGCCACCTTGCTGACCACGAGCGCCTGCACCGCGCCGGTACGGAACGCGTCGAACAGCCGCTCGCGCTCCTTGTTGGTGGTCTCGCCCTTGATCACCGGCGCGTTCAACACCTCGCCCAACTCGTCGAGTTGGTCGATGTACTGCCCGATGATCAGGGTCTGTTCGCCGCGGTGCTGCTCGACCAGCTCCTTGACCACGCGGGTCTTGCTCGCGGTGGTCGCGCAGAAGCGGTACCGCTCCTCGGGTTCGGCGGTCGCGTAGGCCAGCCGCTCGGTCTCGGTCAAGGTCACCCGCACCTCGACGCAGTCGGCCGGCGCGATGTATCCCTGGTTCTCGATCTCCTTCCACGGCGCGTCGTAGCGCTTGGGACCGATCAGCGAGAACACGTCCCCTTCGCGGCCGTCCTCGCGCACCAGCGTCGCGGTCAGGCCGAGCCGGCGCCTGGCCTGCAGGTCGGCGGTGAACCGGAAGATGGGGGCGGGCAGCAGGTGAACCTCGTCGTACACGATCAGGCCCCAGTCCCGGGAGTCGAACAGCTCCAGGTGCGGGTAGACGCCCTTCCGGCGCGTGGTCACCACCTGATAGGTGGCGATGGTGACCGGCCGGATCTCCTTGCGGGTACCGCTGTACTCGCCGATCTCGTCCTCGGTCAGGGAGGTGCGCTTGACCAGTTCGGACTTCCACTGCCGGGCCGAGACCGTGTTCGTGACCAGGATCAGCGTGGTCGCCTTCGCGGTGGCCATCGCCGCCGCGCCGACCAGCGTCTTGCCCGCGCCGCACGGGAGCACGACCACGCCCGAGCCGCCGTGCCAGAAGCCCTCGACCGCCTCCTGCTGGTACGGCCGCAGTCCCCAGCCGTCCTCGGCCAGCTCGATCGGGTGCGCCTCGCCGTCCACGTAGCCCGCGAAGTCCTCCGCGGGCCAGCCGAGCTTGAGCAGCACCTGCTTGATCTGGCCGCGCTCGGAGGGGTGCACCACCACGGTGTCCGGGTCCACCCGCGCGCCCACCAGCGGAATCATCTTCTTGCTGCGCAGCACCTCCTCCAACACCGCACGGTCGGTGCTGGTCAGCACCAGGCCGTGGGTGGGGTGCTTGGACAGCTGGAGCCGGCCGTAGCGGCCCATCGTCTCGGCGACGTCCACGAGCAGCGCGTTGGGCACCGGGTAGCGCGAGTAGCGCAGCAGTACGTCCACGACCTGCTCGGCGTCGTGGCCCGCGGCACGCGCGTTCCACAGGCCCAGCGGGGTCAGCCGGTAGGTGTGCACGTGCTCCGGGGCGCGTTCGAGCTCGGCGAACGGAGCGATCGCCCGACGGCAGTCGGCGGAGGTCTCGTGCCCCACCTCGAGGAGCAGGGTTTTGTCGGACTGGACGATCAGCGGGCCATCGGGCACGGGCCAACCTTTCCGCATGGTGGAGGGGACGGGACCAACAAGTCTCAACCATCCGCGCGGCGGCCGTGTTCCGAAAACCGTTTGTCATCGGCGGGAGCAGGCTTCAGGGGCAGTACTGCCCAGGGAGGAGCGCCAGACCCATCCTTACGGAGGAACACACAAACCGGCCCGTCTACCTACCCTGGATACTTGATGGCGCAACAAACGTCGTCGGCCTCCGACGATCGGGTTCCCCGTCCCGATCGCACCGCCGCCGAGACCCCCGAGCACGCCGGCGAACCGACTGGTCCCGCCGTGTCCACACGCGCCCTGACCCGGGACTACGGCGGTGGCACCGGGATCTTCGGCATCGACCTGACGGTGCCGCGCGGCTGCGTATACGGCCTGGTGGGACCGAACGGCGCGGGCAAGACCACGCTGTTGTCGATCATGGGCGGCACCCGCCGGGCGGATTCCGGCGAGGTGCTCTTCGGGGTCGAACGGCGTCGCGTCGCGGTGTCCACGGATGTGCCCGAATTCGAACCGTGGCTGACCGCGTCCGAGGTGGTCGAACTGGCCGGAAACCTCGTCGACGGACGGCTGCCCCGGGAGAAGATCAAGGTCGCGCTGCACCGCACCGGACTGTCCGGGTGCGCCGATCGCAAGGCCGGCTCGCTCTCCCGCGGCATGACGCTGCGCCTGGGCCTGGCCGCCGCCTTGGTGGCCGACCCCGAACTGCTCATCCTGGACGAACCCACCTCCGCGCTGGACCCGCGTGGTCGGGCCGACGTGCTCGACCTGGTGGCGAGCCTGCGCGAACACACCACGGTGGTCTTCTCCAGCCACATCCTGGCCGACGTACAGCGGGTCTGCGATCAGGTGGGCGTGATGCGCGCGGGCCGGCTGCTCTACCAGGGGTCGACCGCCGAATTGGTGGACACGCACATGCGGCCGAGCTGGCTGGTGCGGGTGCGCGGCGGCGGCACCGATCTGTTGCGCGCGTTCGCGGCGGAGAACTGGGTCGCGCGCGTATCGTCGCTGCGACCCGGCCTGTTCCGGGTCGAGGCCCGGTCGCTGGAGGCCGGCGAGCGGCACCTCGCCGAGGTGCTCAGCCGCAGCTCGGCCCGGGTGGTCTCGGTCGCGCCGGAGGAGTCGGACCTGGAGGCGGCATTCCTGTCCATCACCGGCGGTCCGCGATGACGCGATCCGGCGCGGTGCAGGCGCCCGCATCGACCCAACCGGCCGTGCCCGCGGTGGTGGCCGGCGTCGATCGGGTCCCGCGCGGGCCGCGTCGGCTGGGCCTGTGGCGCCTGGAGTGGCTGCGGCTGGTGCGTACCCGGCGGTGGCTGCTGCTCTTGGTGGCCTATCCGGGCGTGGGCCTGATCGGCCCGGTGTTCGCCAGGCACCGCGACCGGATCGTCGAGGCGCTGCACATCGACGCGGTGGCACCGACGGGCGGGTTGCGGGCGGACAGCGGGATGGCGGTGTACACCTACGCCGCCGGCCAGATCGGCGTCCTGGTCGGGCTCGCGCTGATGGCGAGTGCGCTGGCGGTCGACCATCGGCCCGGCCTGGCCGCGTTCCACCGCACCCGGATGCGCAGGCCGCGCGACCTCGTGTTGCCCCGGTACACGGTGACCACGGCGGCGGTCTCGCTGGCCTATCTGCTGGGCAGCCTGATCGCCTGGGCCCAGGTGCACTGGATGTTCGGCCCGCTGCCGGCCAGAGCCGTCTTCTACGGGTCGTTCTACGGGATCGTGGGCGTGGTGCTCGAACTCAGCGTGGTCGCCGCGATGGCCGCGTTCCTGCGCCGACCGGTGGCGATCTTCGGCGCGACTTTGGTCAGCTTCGTGCTGATGCCGCTCGCGGCGCTGTGGCGGCCGGTGCAGACCTGGCTGCCGTCCCAGTTGTTCAACTCCCAGGTCGACCTGCTGCGCGGGCACGACCCCGGGGAGTACGGCGACAACCTCGCACTGTCCCTGGTCCTGTCCGCCCTGTGCGTATGGCTCGCGGTGTGGCGGATCGGGCGTCGGGAGATGTAGAGGGGGCGCCGACGCGCCCGGGGTGGGGCCGGGCCGTGTCCGGCCTAGTTCGTTTCGGCGACGCCGGTGATGCGGTGCAGTGGGTAGGTGTGGATCTCGCCGGTGCCCTGTTCGTGGGCGGTGACGTAGCCGCCCTCCAGGCGCAGCGGGATCACGATGTGCTGGGTGGCCCGGCCCTCGCGGGTGACGTGTCCGATCCACACCGCCCGCCGGTCGGCGTGCGCGGCCTGGAGCGCGAGCAGCGTCTCGGCGGCCGAGGTGCGCGGCAGTTCGACCGGCTCGCCGTCGCGTTCCGCGCCGTCGTCGACCCGGCCGGTGGCGGCCGCGTCGCCCGCGCGGATCGCGGTGACGGCCGCGCCGAGCAGCGCCTCGCTCGGCGCCGGCGGTTCGCCGGCCACCCGAGGCGGTGCCGAGCGCGGCGGGGTGCGTCTGGTGTCCGGTCGGGTCAGCACCAGGTCGCCGGTGGCGGACTCGGCGACCGGCGCGAAGCCCAGCGCGCGCAGCTTCTCCAGCACCGTGTCCGGCGCGGATTCCGCCGCCAGCACGGTAGGGGCCAGCCGGCGCAGCCGCAGTCCGGCGGCGCGGCGGTCGGCGAGCAGTTCGCCCAGCAGCGCGTCGTCGTCGCAACGCAGGAAGGCCGCCGCGGTGCCGACCCGGATCCGGCCGTGTCGGCGGGCGACGTCGTCCACGAGATAGCCGAGCGGTTGCGGCACCGGCGTGCGCGAGTGGGTCGCGAGCAGGTGGTGCAGGTCGGCCGCGGTGCGGCCGGCGTCCAGTGCGCGGCGCACCGACGACTCGCTGAAGCGGTACACGGTGGCGCCGCCGGTGGACTCCACGTCGGCGGCCAAGTGCAGTTCGTGCGCGAGGTCCAGGACCAGCGGGCCCGGGGCCACGGCGGTGAGGTCGGCCTGGAGGAAGACGTGGTCCAGCGGCTCCGGGAGCAGCGGGGTCAGCGCGTCGCCCGCCTCGTAGACCCGGCCCTCGGCCAGCGTGCGGGCGTATCCGGCGAGCGCGCCCCGCCCGGTGATGCCGAGCAGTTCGGCCTCGACCAGCATCGCCCGGAACAACGCCTCGGGCAGCCGCGCGGCCCGGATCGGCTGATGCCAGGTCAGGTGCGCGAGCAGCGAGTCGGCGTCGGTGGCCGAGCCCGGCGGCAGTGCGGCCAGCGTGGCCAGGATCCGGCGGCGCACCTCGGGCGCGGCGGTGCGGTCCACCTGCAGGCCCAGTGCGCCGATCGGCCGGTCCTTGTCGTCGCGCGAGCCGACCAGCGCGGGCACCCGGGTGGTCTCCAGCCAGGTGCCGGCGAGCGCGGCCCAGCGGGTGCCCACCGGGGTGCGCCGCCAGGTGTCGTAGGCGGGGGTGGGCAACCACTGCTCGTCCGGTTCGCCGTCGCCCGCGACCAGGCCCATCGCGTAGGCCAACTCCAGCCACAGCGCGACCTCGGCCTCGGGCGCGTCCAACTGCACCGCGGCGCGCTTGAACTCGCGCATGCCCAGGCCGCCGGCCCGCAGCACGGCCGGCCCGCCCGCGCTCCACGCCTCCAGCAGGTCCTCGACCCGACGCACGGCGGTGAACGCGGAACCGGCCGCCAGGCTGTCCACAGCCTGTGGATCGTGTGCGCGCGTCGGCAGCTCGGGAGGCGCGGGCTCCAGGGTCCGGTGCACCCGGCCGCCGCGCAGGTGCAGCGCCACCTCGCGCGGCAACACCACCGCGTCCGGGCCGGCCGGCACCAGCAGCGCCCGGGCCAGCAGCCACTCCACCGGGGTCCGCGCCGCGTCGGCGCGCACCGGCCGGTCCGCGCCGCGCACGCTGCCCGTGGGCGGGCCCCAGACCAGCTTGTCCAGCACCTCGCACGCCGCCTGGGGAGCCTGTCCGAGCAGTGCGTCCAGGCGGGCCGGGTCGGTGAACAGTGCGGTGATCGCCGCGATCGCGGAGACCGCGTCGTGGGTGGAGCCCAGACCGAGATCGGCGAGCACCTCCTGGAGCCGGGACGGCGCGGTCGCGGCCGACGCGCCGGCCAGCGTCGGGCCGAGCCCGGCCGGACTCGCGCCGACCAGGTCGCGCACCGTGCGCACCACCCGCAGCGCGTCGTCCGGGCCCCACAGCAGGGCCTGCTCGCGCAAATTGGCCACGGCCCGGGCGAGCGCCTCGGGAGCCGCGCCGACCAGGGGGTGCAGCCGGGCCGCCGCGAATCCGTCGGGCAGCACCACCGCGGCGTCCACCACCTGGAGGGTGAACCGGTCCAGCCGCTCCAGGGCCCGGGCGATCGAGGCCCGCGTGGTGGCCCGGGTGGCCAGCTGGGTCAGGTCCACCGGGACCGGGGTGGTCAGGTCCGGCCGGGCCCGCAACAACGCGGCGAGGGCCGCGTCGGTGCGCCCGCGCAGATCCTCGGCGAGCGTCCGGGGGCCGGACTCGGCGGGCCGATCCGCCTCGGCACGGGTGGGCGACGCAGCTGTGGTCATCCCATCAACGTTAGACGGTCCGCCCGCCGACGATCACCGCTCCCGAGATCCCGGTGCCCTTCGGCGACCGAATATCGGCCGTCGACACCGCCTCGGGCGGTCCGTGCGATCACCATTTCGGTCAACCCCTCGCTCCGCTTCGCCCGGGCCCCTACGCTGAGTTGTCGCTTTACCGATGCAAGCGTCGTGCCGATGCGACGATCCTTCGGCGGGGGTGGGGTGGGGGCGTGAACTTCGAGAGCGATCATCTGGTTCTGCAGTACCTGGGCGAGGTCGGCGACGCCGCCCAGCGCAGACTGCGCCCCGCCGACCGGGCCCGACTGGTGGAGCGGTTGCGCAGCCAGATCAACAGCGAGCGCGAGCGGCTGAACGCACACACCCCCGGCACCGTGCAGGTCGTCCTGGATCGGCTCGGCAGCCCCGAGGCCGTGGTCGGCCACGAGTTGTACCGGCTCGGCGACCTGCGCACCGCCGGGGCCGACGACGGCGTCGGCGCGATGTCGATGCGCGGCTCGCGTTACGCCACGGTGGCGCGCCAGATGGGCTTTCGCGCGGACGCGACGCCGATTCCGGCCGTGCCGGATCCGTCCCGCCCGCAGCAGGCCGCGCCGCCGCCCCGGGTCTCCCCCGAGGCGGCCCCGGCGGCCGGTCCGCCCACGCTCGCCGAGACCGCGGCCGGCGGCGCCGCGCCCAAGCCGGTCCCGCTCGCGGATCCCGAGGAGGAGCCGCTGTGGTGGCGGACGCCGCCGGAGGGCGGGACGCCGGAGCGACCCGTCCTCGACGTGTACGGCGACGGCTCGCTGCACGCACCGGCATATCCGATCGGCGTGGTCTCGGACACGTCGGCGACCTGGGACGACGAGGAATCGCTGACCGAACCCACGCCGGCCCTGGGCATGTTCGGTCCGGGCGCGCTGCGCACGCAGGTACGCGAGGTGTTCGCGATCGCGATGATGGCGATCGGTGCGATCGTGGCGTCGACCGTGGTGGTGCTGCTCGGCTACCTGGTGGTCTTCACGGCGGGCGCGTGGTCGCTCAAGGAACGGCGGTTCGCCGCGTTCTACGTCCCCGGCGCGACCGCCCTGGCTTTCGCGATCGGCATGTGGATGCGCGCCACCGGGCACCTGGGCGCGGATCTGACCCGGGACGAGGCGTGGGACCGCTTCGGCGAGCTGCTGCCCGGGATGATCCGGATCGCCGCGATCGCCGCGTCCCTGTATCTGCTGTGGCGACTGAATCGTCGTCAGATCACCGCGTAGGCACGGGAACACCACCCGTACTCGGACTTGTCCGGGTGTGACGCACTCCGCTGCCGGGGCGCCGCATCCGCTCTTTACGATCCCATTAATTAGGTTAGCCTTACCTCCTCTGCATCGGACGGCGCCCGGACCTACCGCTAATAGGTCCGGGCGCCGCACTGTGCACACTGCCAGATGGAGGAGCCAAGGATGACGAACGGAGCGCGGCCCCGGCCCGCGAACCGCTTGATCCGCTTCGGGGCGATGGGCGCAACCGCCGCGCTGGCGCTGGCCGGCGTGAGCCTGGCCTCGCCCGCGCAGGCCGCCACGACCCCGTCCGTGAGTGTGTCGCCCGCCGTCGACGTCGACCCGGCCGGCGCCACGATCACCGTCACCGGCACGGGTTTCGACAAGGTGCGCAACTCGGGCAACGGGGTCTACGTCCTGTTCGGACCCAAGATCGACGACTACTACAGCAACGCGGGTGCCTACAGCGCCCAGGCGTGGGTCGCGGGCAGCAAGATGAGCGCCGACGGCGCCTTCACCACGACGCTCGACGTCAAGGCGAAGTACACCGACGGAAACGGCAAGGAGGTGGACTGCCTGAAGCAGGAGTGCCGGGTCGTCACCTTCGCCGCGCACGGCGCGAGCATGACCGACCGCAGCCAGGACACCTTCACACCGGTCGCGTTCAAGAACGGCACGCCGCCCGTGCAGACGCCCAGGCTCGCGGTGACCCCGGCCGCCGGCGCCGATCCGGCCGGCCAGACGTTCACCGTCACCGGCACCGGCTTCGACCCGGTCCGCGACGGCGGCAACGGCATCTACGTCGCGTTCGGCCCCAAGAACGCCGACTGGAACACCAACCCGGCGCCGTACCAGGCGACCAAGTGGGTGCGCACCAACCCGGCCGCCTCGCCGGGCCAGGCCAAGCTGAACGCCGACGGCAGCTTCACGCTGACCCTGGACGGCATGAAGGCCAAGTACAAGAACAAGGACGGCGTCGAGTTCGACTGCGCCGTGACGACGTGCCACGTGGTCACCTTCGCCGCGCACGGCTCGCCCGACCGCAGCCAGGACACCTTCCTGCCGGTCGCGTTCAAGGCCCCGACGGTCCCGCCGGGCCCCGGCACCGGCTACCAGGTGATCACCACCGACGTGCAGGGCGGCCCGCTGACACTGGGCGTCGGCGGCACCGACGTCGCGCTCCCGGGCGTCACCCTGAACGGCAAGGACGCCTTCACCGGCGGCGCGCTCAACCCGCTCACCGTCTCCGACGCGCGCGGCACCAACGCGGGCTGGACGCTGACCGGCCAGGCCAGCGACCTGACCGCGGCCGGCGGCCGGATCGTCGGCGACAACCTCGGCTGGACGCCCACCGCGAAGTCGGTCACCGGCACGCTGCCCACCGGCGGCGCCACCCCGCAGGTCACCGCGGGCGCCAAGGCCGAACCCGGCACCGGCCTGGGCCGACCGCGCACCCTGTGCTCGTCCGCCGCCGGCGCGAGCGCCGGTTCGTTCGAATGCGCGGGCGCCCTGAAACTCGGCGTCCCCGGCATCACCGTGCCCGGCACCTACACCGGCACATTGACCCTGACCCTCATCTGACCCCTCCCCCACCCACCCCATCCCCCGACCCGCCGCCGACGACCATCCCCGCCACCACCCCGTCGGGGGATCCCCCCACCGCACCACCCCACACCCTCCCCGCCCCCACCCCGAACGCCCACCCCCGGCGCCCACCCCCAGGCGCGTCAGCGCCCCCGACACGCGCCGCCCCCGGTGATCGACGCGCGAAGCGCGGAGAGCGGCGGAGCCGCAAAACCAAGACTTCGTGCCCCGGAGCGAAGCGGAGGGACACGAAGTCACGAGCGAGGGGCCACTTTTTTCTCGGAGGAGCGAAGCGGGGGAGAGAAAAAAGTGGTGCCTCGCGAGCCGGCGCCGAAGGCGCCCAACAAAGCGTGCCTCGCGAGCCGGCGCCGAAGGCGCCCAACAAAGCGTGCCTCGCGAGCCGGCGCCGAAGGCGCCCAACAAAGGAGCCACCCCCCCATGCGCACCGCCGCCCGCCTGTTGTGCGCCCTGTTCGCCACCGTCCTGCCCCTCACCGCACTCGTCGCACTCGTCGCACTCGCAGCGCCCGCCCGGGCCGCCGACGAGTTCACCTGGGGCGTGCAACCGGCGGGCGGGCGCGACCACTTCGTGTTGACCGCCGCGCCGGGACAGACCCTGGTCGACGTGGTCGGCGTGTCCAACTTCGGGGACAAGCCGCTGACGCTGCGCGTGTACGCCACCGACGCCGTGCTCGCCGCCGACGGCGGGATGACCCTGTTGACCGCCGCCGAGCAGCCGAAGGACGTCGCTGCGTGGATCGGCTTCGACGCCGAGTCGTACACGGTGGCGCCGGGCAAACGCGCGGACATCCCGTTCCGGTTGACCGTCCCGGCGGACGCGAGCCCCGGCGACCACACCGGCGCCGTCGTCGCCTCGATCAAGGCCGAGGCGACCGGCCCGGGACAACAACGATTCGACGTCGACCGGCGCGTCGGCGCCCGGATCTACCTGCGCGTGGACGGCCCCGCCGTACCGCGCCTGGCGATCGAGGAGCTGCGGCTGTCCTACGACAACCCGATCGCGATGTTCGGCGGCGCCGAGGCGGTCGTGCGCTACCGGGTGCGCAACACCGGCAACGTACGCACCACGGCGGGCGTCGAGACCACCGTCTCCGGGCCCGGCGGTTGGCGACTGGGCGGCCCCGCCCGAGCCGCCCTGCCCGAGCTGCTGCCGGGGGCGACGCACGAGGTGGTACAGCGCTTCGACGGCGTCTTCCCGGCCGGTCGACTCACCGCGAACGTCGAGGTCACCGGCAACCCGGCGACGGTGACCACGAAGTCGACGAGCGTGTGGGCGCTGCCGTGGCTGCTGCTGGGCGCGATCACGCTGCTGCTCGGCGCGCTGATCGCCTATGGCGTGGCGACGCTCCGCCGACGCCGCGCCGCTGCTGCTGCCTCCTCCGCAGCAGCAGCCGCCGCCGCGAAGGACACCGACACCGCGCCGGACGCCGCCGCCTCCCGCACCGAAGTCACCGCCGACCCGACCGGCTGAGCATCCGCCGTCGCGTCGCCGCCCCGACCCCACCAGGAGCCGACATGTACACCTCCCCCCGTGTCCGTCGCGCCGCAGGCTCGGCCGCCGCGCTCGGCCTGGCCGCCGCCGGCGTGCTGAGCGCCGCCGCGGTTGCCTCGGCCGCACCCGCCGACACCCGTGCCGAGAGCCCGGCCGGGCCCACCGCGACCGTGTCGCGCAGCACCGCGCTGGCCCCGGCCGGCGACGAGATCACCGTCGTGGGCCGCGGGTTCGCCCCCGGTGCCCGGGTCACCGTCGCGCTGTACGGCGGCGGCACCGCCGACCGGGCGGGCAGCCGCACGCTCGCCGCCGACGGGCAGGGCGTCGTCGCGACGCCGCTGCGGGTGGGCACCGGATTCGCTCCGGACGCGCCCGCGTTCGAGGTCCGGGTCGGCGTCGAGGGCGGACCGACCGCCGAGGTCGCGCTGACCTTCGCCGCGCCGGCGCCCGGCGGTGCCCCCCGATCGCTGCGCGCCGCCGCACCGGCGGCACCGGCGCAACTCGCTCAGGCCGCACCGCAGGCGGCGGCCGGCGGCGCGAGGCTGACCGTCACGCCGAGCACCGGCCTGGACCCGGCGGGCGCGTCGATCACGGTCGAGGGCTCCGGCTACGCGGCCGGCAGCGGCAACGGGATCTACGTGGTGTTCGGGCCCAAGGAGGCCGACTGGACCACCAACGCGGGCAACTACGGCGCCTCGAAGTGGCTCAAGGCGTACGGCCCGGACGGGATCAACCCGGACGGCACGTTCTCGGCCACCCTCACCGACGTCAAGGCGAGCTACAAGAACGGTGCGGGCAAGGACGTCGACTGCCTCCAGACCGAGTGTTACGTGCTCACCATGGCCGCCCACGGCTCGCCCGACCGCAGCCAGGACGCGTTCGTGAAGGTCTCCTTCAAGGGCGGCTCGGCCACGGCCGGATCCGGCACGACGGGCGGGGCCGGCACCACGACCGGCGGCGGCACCTCGGGCCCGAATGGCGCCACCACCACCGGCGGCGGCTCGACCGGCGGCACCGCCGCGGGCACGAGCGGCACGAGCGGCGGCGCGGGCAAGTCCGGCGGCGGCAGCCTGCCGCTGACCGGACCGGCCGGCCTGGTCGGCGCGGGTGTCACCGGCGTCGCCCTGATCGGCGCCGGCGCCGTGGCCGTGCTGACCACGCGCCGCCGCCGCGCCGGCCCGCCCACGGCGGCCTGAGCCCGACCGCCCGCGCCCGCCGGTCGAACCGGCGGGCGCGGGCGGGTGTCGGCAGGCGCGGGCGGCGGCCCGCAGTGCCTACTTGCCGAGCGCGTCCAACTGCTCCAGGAACCACTGCTGCGGGTTCAGCGCGACCGCGGCGGCGGCCAGCCGCTTGGTGCGCCGCAGCCGCTCGGTGGGGTCCATCGTGAGCGCCGCGTGCAGCGCCTCGGTGGTCTGCGAGACGTCGAACGGGTTGACCACGATCGAGTCCTCGCCGAGTTCCTCGCACGCTCCCGCCTCGCGCGAGAGCACCAGCGCACACCCTCCGTGCGCCTCGTCCAGGAGCGAGACGACCGGAACCTCCTTGGCGACCAGGTTCATCCCGTCCCGGATCGGGTTCACCAGCGCGACGTCGGCCAATCGGTACGCCGCGAGCGAGCGCGGGAAGTCGTCGTTGACGTGCAGGATCAGCGGCTGCCAGTCGCCGGTGCCGAACTCGTCGTCGATCTCCTTGGCCACCCGCTGCACCGCCGCGGTGTACTCGCGGTACTCCGGCAGGTCGTGCCGGGAGGGGTAGGCGAACGCGACGTGCACCACCCGACCGAGCCATTCCGGTCGGGTGCGCAGCAGCTCGCGATAGGCGAGCAGGCCCCGGACGATGTTCTTGGACAGTTCGGTGCGGTCCACCCGGACGATCACCCGGCGATCACCCACCGCCTCGCGCAGTCCGGCGAGCCGGGTGTCCACGTCGGCACGCGACGCCCGCTCGCGCAGGAACTCGCCGTCCGCGCCCAGGCCGTGCACGCCGATCTCGGTCACGTGGCCCGCATGCGTGACGGTCATCGCGTCCCGGTCCACCGTCGCGCCGAGCACGTCCGCGCAGCAGTCCAGGAAGGCGAGCGCCCAGCGCCGGGTCAAGAAGCCCGCGTGGTCGGCGCCGAGCACGCCCTCCAGGACGAACCGCGCGATGTCGTCGGGCAGCAGCCGGAAGTAGTCCGGCGGCGACCACGGGGTGTGCGAGAAGTGCCCGATCCGCAGATCCGGACGCAGCCGGCGCAGCAGCACCGGCACCAGGGTCAGGTGGTAGTCCTGCACGACCACCTTGGCGCCCTCGGCGGCCTCCTCGGCCAGCGCCTCCGCGAAGGCCTGGTTGTACGCCTCGTAGGAGGCCCACTCCTTGCGGAAGCGCGCGTCGAAGACCGGCTTGGACGGGGTGTCGTAGAGCAGGTGGTGGACGAACCACAGGGTCGAATTCGCTATGGCGTTGTACGCCCGGGCGAAGGTGCCGGGGTCGATGTCGAGCATCCGCACCGCCAGGCCGCCGGTGTCGTGACCGGCGAGATCCAGCCGGCCCGAGGGAGCGGCCCGGGTCGCGGTGCGATCGGCCTCGCCGAGCGCCGAGCAGACCCATACGGCGCCGGTTCCCTGCCCTGCTGTGGACAGTCCGGACACGAGTCCGCCGCCGCCGCGGCTCACCGAAAGCGTGCCGTCGTCCTCCAGGGAGAAGGACACGGGACCGCGATTGGACGCGACCAGGACACCGGCGGGAGGGGGAGCACTCATGCCCCGACCCTAGCCACGCATCCCGGTGCGCAAACCCGACCCGATCGCGCCCGCCGACTCGAACGGTGTGGCGAGAATCACGTATGCATGTCATTACCGGGAGTAGCGAAGGTGTGTTTTCTCTTGACTCGTCGGGCCGATCTCGCTCGGATGCGACCGGGTGACTCGGCCCGCCGACTCGATCGACGGATCGGACCCGGGCCCGGAAATCGGGCCTGCGGGCCACGGGGCAAGGGGGAATCGGGTATGCGCAGCAATCGTGGGCTCGGTGCGGGTGCGGTGGCCGCCGCGCTGGTCCTCGCGGCCGGTGCGGCACCGGCGGTCGCCGAGGGAGACGGCGCGTGCAACGACGGGGACGCGTGTCTGTACTACAACTCGAACACCAAGGGTGCGCGCTTCGATCACCGGTACAACGTGGCCAACTACGCCGGTTACACCTTCATGCGGTCCCCGGACGGCAGCAGCGGCACGGGGGTGCCGGTGAAGAACAACGCCGCGTCGGTGTGGAACAACGATCCGACGCACATCCTGCGGATCTACTACGGCAGCAACTACCAGGGTCCGGTCCAGGAGATCGGCCCGAAGTCGACGGCCAACCTCGACCCGGCGTTGAAGAACAACAACGCGTCCGGCAGTTGGACCGCGCAGTAGGGCGCCCGCGTCGCGGGTCGGCCGCGATCGCGGTGTTGTGCCTCGCATTGGCCGGGTGCACCGGAGCCGGCGACCGCGGCGACCGCCCGCCCGCGGCCGACCGCGCGTCCGGCGCCCCGCCGCCGGCGGCGACTCCGGTGAGCGGCGACGTGACCGGGCTCGACCTGCCGATCGCGGCCTACCTGCCGACCCGGGAACAGCGCGCCCGGCGGGCCTCGGCCGAGTCGGTGCTGATCCGGGACTGCCTGGCCCGGCTGGGCCTGACCTACCCGACGCCGCCCGTCGCGGACGGCGGGCCGGTGTTGAAGTCGCGCACCGAGCGCCGCTACGGCGTGGGCGACCCGGTCGAGGTGGCCACGTGGGGCTTTCGGCCGCCGGGCGCCGTCGCCGGCGGCACCGCCAAGCCGAGCGCGCCGGCGCCGAGCCGGGAGCTGGCGGTGGCGCTGTACGGCGCGGCCGGGGCGGACGGCGAGCCGCCGGCGCCGACCGAGGGCACCGATCGGCCGGGGCCGGGCTGCCTGGGCCAGGCGCGGTTCGCGTTGGGCGTGGATCCGGCGCTGGAGCGCGCGGCGCTGCCGAGTCGGCTGGACGTGGAGTCGTTCGAGCGGTCGCGGGCCGACCCTCGGGTGCTTCGGGTGCTGGCGCAGTGGTCGACCTGCATGCGCGCGAAGGGGTTCGACTACCCCGACCCGTTGGCGGCCGGCGGCGATCCGGCGTGGAACACGCCCGCGCCGAGCGCGCGCGAGATCGCCGCGGCGAGCGCGACGGTGGCCTGCAGGACGGAGCACAACGTGGCGGGCACCTGGTACGCGGTCGACGTGGCCTACCAGCGCCAGGCGATCGAACGCGAGGCGGCGGCGCTGGCACGGGTGCGGGCGAACGAGGACGAATCCGCCCGTCGGGTCGCCGCGGTCCTGGGCGGCTGAGCGGGCGCGCCCACACCGGGTGCGCGTCGCCCGCGGGATGGCGCGAAACAGCCGTCCGGCGCTCGACCGGGACGAGCGTTCAGCGCCCGACCAGGCGGGTCCGCGCGCGGTACTCGGGCACCGTCGCCATCGGCGGCCGTTCCCGGGCCGCGACGTCGTGCGTGCGCAGCCGGAAGCCGTCCACGTCCCGCTCGAACTGGGTCAGCGCGGTGCTGAGCTCGACCGGGTGCGCGCCCGTGGGGCCGCGGCGCAGTCGGCGCTCCACGGCCTGGAGTATCTCCGCCGCCATCCGGCCGAGGCCGGCCTCGTCCTGGTGGCTGTGCCGGCGCACGCCCACGTCCACCTGGGCCATCGCGTCCAGACCGGCCAGGCGCAGGGTGTCCACGAGCATCGCGGTCTCGACGCCGTAGCCGCACGGGAAGGGCAACTGTTCCAGGAGCGAGCGCCGGGCCGCGTACTCGCCGCCCAGCGGCTGGACGAAACCGGCCAGTTCCGGCCAGTGCAGGTTGAGCAGGGGGCGGGCGACCAACTCGGTGACCCGGCCGCCGCCCGCGGGCACGATCGTGTCGCCGATCTCCAGCGGCCGGTCGTACATGGCCTTGACCAGTCGGACCGTGGGGTCGGTCAGCAGCGGGCCCAGGATCCCGGTGACGAAATCCGCCGAGAAGTCCTTCAGGTCGGCGTCCACGAAGGCCACGATGTCGCCGTCGGTGACCAGGAGGGAGCGCCACAACACCTCGCCCTTGCCGCGCACGGCCGCCAGCGCGGGCAGGATGTCGTCGCGGTGCACGACCCGCGCGCCCGCGTCGGCGGCGACCCCGGCGGTGTCGTCGGTGGATCCGGAGTCGACCACCACGAGCTCGTCCACCAGCGGCACACGCTCGATCAGCTCGGTCCGGATCACCTTGACGATGTCCCCGACGGTCGCCGCCTCGTTCAACGCGGGCAGGACGACGCTGACCCGGGTGTCGCGTTTGGCGTCAAGAAGCTTGTCGACGGGCCAGTCCGCGGCGACGGAGGACCGTCGTCGAAGCCAGGCGCTCACCTCGGGCTGCACGTTCGAAATCCCCTGTCGTCGCCGCTGTTCCGGCCTCGGTCGCGGCCACCCTTTATCGTCTCGCGAGGTGGACCGGATGATCGACGCGGCACCGGTTCGGTTACAGTCGTCGTCACCGGTTACGACGATCGCACGTCGAGCCGGACAAACGCGGACCGGCCACCCGGCGACGGGTGTGTCCACCGCCATAGCAGCTCATCCAGAGGGGCAGAGGGAACGGCCCGTTGAAGCCCCGGCAACCATCCGATCGTCATTCCTCGTGACGCGCTTTCGGCGCGAGCGAGCACCGGCGGATCGGACAGGTGCCAAGTCCGGCCCGTGGGACCCCACGGGTAAAGATGAGGACAGAAAGGCCCTCGCCATGGCGACACCCACCGCCACCCGCTCCACCAGCGCCACCTCCACCTCCTTCGGTCCCGCCGTTGCGCTGTCGTGTCGCGAGTGCGGCGAACGCACCGAACTCGGCCCGAAGTACGCCTGCGAGTCCTGTTTCGGCCCGCTCGAGGTCGCCTACGACTTCGGCACCGTCACGCGGGAGCAGATCGAGGCCGGCCCGCAGAACATCTGGCGCTATGCACCGCTCCTGCCGGTCGCCGCGGACGTCGCGTCCCGGCCCAACCTGAACCCCGGTTTCACCAAGCTCGTCCGGGCCGAGAACCTGGGCCGCGAGCTGGGCATCGCGAACTTGCACGTCAAGGACGACTCCGGCAACCCGACGCACTCCTTCAAGGACCGCGTGGTCGCGATCGCCGTCGAGGCCGCACGCACCTTCGGCTTCACCACCCTCTCCTGCTCCTCCACCGGCAACCTGGCCGGCGCGGTGGGCGCCGCCGCCGCTCGGGCGGGCCTGCGCAGCTGCGTGTTCATCCCGGCCGACCTGGAGGCCGGCAAGGTCGTCACAGCGGCCGTCTACGGTGGCGAGCTGGTCGCCATCGAGGGCACCTACGACGAGGTCAACCGGTTCTGCTCGGAGCTGATCGGCGACCCGGCCGGCGAGGACTGGGGCTTCGTCAACGTGAACCTGCGGCCGTACTACGGCGAGGGTTCCAAGACGCTGGCCTACGAGATCGCCGAACAGCTCGGCTGGCGGCTGCCCGAGCAGATCGTCATCCCGATCGCGTCCGGTTCGCAGCTGACCAAGATCGACAAGGGCTTCCGCGAGCTGATCGCCCTCGGCCTGGTCGAGGACACGCCGTACAAGATCTTCGGCGCGCAGGCCACCGGGTGCTCCCCGGTGGCCGCGGCGTGGAAGGCCGGCCAGGATGTGATCCGCCCGGTGCGGCCGGACACGATCGCCAAGTCGCTCGCGATCGGCAACCCGGCCGACGGCCCGTACGTGCTGGACGTGTGCAAGCGCACCGGCGGCGCGGTGGAGGACGTGACCGACGCCGAGGTGGTCGAGGCGATGAAGCTGCTGGCCCGCACCGAGGGCATCTTCGGCGAGACCGCCGGCGGCGTGACCGTCGGCTGCCTGCGCAAACTGCTCGCGTCCGGCGCACTGGACCCGGACGCCGAGACGGTCGTGCTCAACACGGGTGACGGCCTCAAGACGTTGGACGCGGTCACGCCGACCACCGGCGCCACCGCGACCATTCGACCCACTCTGGATTCCTTCCGAAAGGCCGGCCTGGCATGAGCGTCTCCGTTCGCATCCCGACGATCCTGCGCACCTACACGGGCGGGGCGGCCGAGGTGTCCGTCGAGGGGACGACCCTCGCCGAGGTCCTGGATGCCTTGGAAAAGGATCACACCGGAATTCGCGCGCGCATCCTCGACGACGAGGGCAAGCTGCGTCGCTTTGTGAATCTGTACGTGGACGACGAGGACGTGCGCTTCGCGGACGGTCTCGCCACGGCCACCCCCGACAAGGGCACCGTTTCGATCATCCCGGCGGTCGCCGGCGGTTGCTGACGCGATAGGCCGACGGTCCCGATCTTCATCGACTCGGGCACGAAACGGAACCGAGAAATCCGCCGCCCGGAGCACCGGGCGGCGGATTTCTTCGTCACCCGGAGAGGGTGATCGTTACACGTGTTTAACCGGGTCCATTTCCCGGCTTTGGCGGCGACGCGTCGGTAAACCCGTGGTCGGGATCACACCCGTTATGTACGGAAGGTCGCTTTCCTGACGAATTGAAATACGGCTTTCCTGGCGACTCGCGAAGAATGCGGTCTTTATTCACTCGGGAATTCTCGTCCGATTGACCTGTTGCTCCGGGCATCCGTCCGGATACATTCAGCCGCGGTCGTAGCGGAAGGCCGGGTCCTTCTGGATACGAACCCGGAGCTGCGGCGTGCAGTATCCGTGAAAGGGCCAGTAACAGGGGAGTTAGGAATGGCTCAGGGCGCCGTCAAGTGGTTCAACGCGGAGAAGGGGTACGGCTTCATCGCGGTCGACGGTGGTGCGGACGTTTTCGTCCACTACAGCGCGATCCAGATGGACGGGTACCGGACGCTCGAGGAGGGGCAGCGAGTCGAGTTCGAGATCTCGCAGGGGCAGAAGGGGCCGCAGGCCGACATGGTCCGCGTCACCGCCTGAACCAGGGAGCAATCCGCTCCTCTGCTTGAAACGGTCCACACCACGGACTGCACGACACACCGCAGCACACATCTTGTCCGATCCTCCGATTCCCACCGATCCCTTGCCGGATCGTCGAATCGGGCCGATCGGTGACCGGGGCCCGGCCTTCCCGCCATGCGGGGGCCGGGCCCCGGTCGTTGTGCGCGCGGCCGCGGCGCGGGCGATCCCGCGAGGCCCGGCCGCGACGGCCCTCGCCTCGTGCGACACGCGCAGGTGCGCGCACGGACGGGTCGGGACCCGCCGTTGCGCTTGCACTCGGCATGGTCGAGTGCTAATCATTGGCGTTAGCACTCTGGATGTGAGAGTGACAGAAACGGACCGGGCCGGTGAGGCTCGGCACCCGTGAGGGAGGGATCCTCGCGGTGGTCGGGTCGTCCGTCGCGGGCGCCAGTGCGGTCCGGCACTCACCCCCGTTCTGGGAGGACTTCACCACATGGCCAAGATCATCGCGTTCAACGAGGAAGCGCGCCGCGGCCTCGAGCGCGGGATGAACCAGCTCGCCGACGCCGTCAAGGTCACGCTGGGCCCCAAGGGCCGCAACGTCGTGCTCGAGAAGAAGTGGGGTGCGCCCACCATCACCAACGATGGTGTGAGCATCGCCAAGGAGATCGAGCTCGAGGACCCGTACGAGAAGATCGGTGCCGAGCTGGTCAAGGAGGTCGCGAAGAAGACGGACGACGTCGCCGGTGACGGTACGACGACCGCGACCGTCCTCGCCCAGGCGCTCGTCCGCGAGGGCCTGCGCAACGTGGCCGCCGGCGCGAACCCGATGGCTCTCAAGCGTGGCATCGAGAAGGCCGTCGAGGCCGTCTCCGAGCAGCTGCTCGCGCTCGCCAAGGACGTCGAGACGAAGGAGCAGATCGCCTCCACCGCCTCGATCTCCGCTGCTGACCCCCTGATCGGCGAGATGATCGCCGAGGCCATGGACAAGGTCGGCAAGGAAGGCGTCATCACCGTCGAGGAGAGCAACACCTTCGGTCTCGAGCTCGAGCTCACCGAGGGCATGCGCTTCGACAAGGGCTACATCTCGCCGTACTTCGCGACCGACATGGAGCGCATGGAGGCCGTCCTCGAAGACGCCTACGTGCTCATCGTCAACTCGAAGATCACCTCGGTGAAGGACCTCCTCCCGCTGCTGGAGAAGGTCATGCAGTCGGGCAAGCCGCTCATGATCATCTCCGAGGACGTCGAGGGCGAGGCCCTGGCCACGCTCGTCGTCAACAAGATCCGCGGCACCTTCAAGTCCGTCGCCGTCAAGGCCCCGGGCTTCGGCGACCGTCGCAAGGCCATGCTCGGCGACATCGCCATCCTCACCGGTGGCCAGGTCATCTCCGAGGAGGTCGGCCTCAAGCTCGACACCGCGGGTCTCGAACTCCTCGGCCGCGCCCGCAAGGTCGTCGTCACCAAGGACGAGACCACCATCGTCGACGGCGCCGGTGACTCGGACCAGGTCGCGGGTCGGGTCAACCAGATCCGCGCCGAGATCGAGAACTCGGACTCGGACTACGACCGCGAGAAGCTCCAGGAGCGCCTCGCGAAGCTGGCCGGCGGCGTGGCCGTGATCAAGGCCGGTGCCGCGACCGAGGTCGAGCTCAAGGAGCGCAAGCACCGCATCGAGGACGCGGTGCGCAACGCGAAGGCCGCCGTCGAGGAGGGCATCGTCGCCGGTGGTGGCGTGGCCCTGCTCCAGGCGTCCACCATCGCGTTCGACAAGCTCGAGCTGGACGGCGACGAGGCCACCGGCGCGAACATCGTGCGCCTGGCCGTCGAGGCCCCGCTCAAGCAGATCGCGGTCAACGCCGGCCTCGAGGGCGGCGTGGTTGTGGAGAAGGTGCGCAACCTGACCCCGGGTCACGGCCTCAACGCCGCGACCGGCGAGTACGTGGACCTCATCGCCGAGGGCATCATCGACCCGGCGAAGGTCACCCGTTCCGCGCTGCAGAACGCCGCGTCGATCGCCGCGCTGTTCCTGACCACCGAGGCCGTCATCGCCGACAAGCCGGAGAAGAACGCCGCTCCGGCCGGCGGCGGCGCCCCGGACATGGGCGGCATGGACTTCTGATCCACTGAGGATCGGCAGACCCGCACGGTCTTGACGCGAGAGGCGGTCCCCTTCGGGGGCCGCCTCTTTCGCGTTTCCGCGTGTTCGAGCCTTGTTCGCTCGTTCGAGTGGCGATGGCGACTTACCCTGAAACGGTCTCCGGGCGGCCGTAGCGTCGTTCTCGTACGACATGGATCGAGGTGGGCGAGGTGGACGAGTTGACCGCACCCGTGATCGAAGTGAGCACCGCCTGGCGCGACATCGTGACCATGTGGAAGGAATTGGAGGCGCCCGAAGGCTGGCGCGCCGAGTTCGACGGAGAGAACATCACGATATCGCCGCCTCCGGGACACAGGCACGAATTGATCGCGGACGACCTCCATTGGCAGCTGGCCGGGCCGCCCCCGAAGGATGCGGTGCCTTTCAGCATCTCGGCGTGGAGATCATGTCGGTCGGCCGGCTGTGTATTCCCGACCTGGTGGTGGTGGCACGGGAAGACGTCGCCACGCCGACTCCGGCGGATCGGGTTCTTCTCGTCGCCGAGATCACCTCCCCGAGCAACGCGGGCACCGATCGTGTCGACAAGCTGCGGGCATACGCACACGGGCCGATTCCGCTCTACCTGCTCGTCGATCGCTGGGACAAGGACGGCCCGGCGGCGACGTTGTACTCCGAGCCGGACGGCAAGGTCTACCAGCGCATCCAGCGCGTCGATTTCGGCGGATCGGTCGCCATCCCCGGGCCCTTCGGTATCGAACTGGACACCTCGGACTTTCCCCCGAGGTAATAATCGCCGGCATCGGCGGCCGCTCGCTCGTAGGCTCGTGGTGCGACTTCGGGAACTACGTGTTCCTTCTGTCTTGGCGTACAAGCGCTTTTGGGTGCTTGGGGTTCGAATCCCTATCCGGGACCCGTGACCTGCCCGAAGTCGCGTGCCATTGCACCCGGGGAACTGCGCGTTCGTACAGAACCGTTTCCCAAAGGGTTGGAAGCGGTCCCGGCGGAGGGGTCTTCGGACCCCGGTGAAACTCGGACCACACCGGACCCGCGACCTGCCCCGGGTGCCCACGGGGGAGCCTTCCGATGACCGAGATCACCCGCGCCCTGAGCGCCGACAATCCGGCCCGCGCCGAGGCCGCCGCCACCGTCGTCCGCTTCCTGGACGTCGCCGTGGCCGCGACCGGACGGGCCTCCTTCTACAACACCCGCGCCGAGCAGCTCACCCTCGAAGAGGACGCGCACCGCGCGATGGCCGCGCTGGACCGACGGCTGTACGCAGGTCTCGTGTGCTCCCCCGGAGCCACCGACCGCAGCCGGCAGCTGGGCGTGCTGCACCTGCTGGACACACCCGCGCAGCAGGACGACGGCACCGCCGTGTACGACGCGGTCGCCGCGCTGACCGTGCCGCGTCGGCTCAAGCTGTTCGGCCTGCTGGCCGAGCGGCGGGTGAACAACGCGCGGGTGCGCCGGCTGATCCTGCGCTCCGTGCTCGGCTCCGCTTCGCTGGAGTTGTGGTCGGTGCGCTACCGGGACAAGCTCGCCGCCGCGCTGCGGCACGCGTGGGGTCTGCGGCTGAGCGGCATCCTGCGCTCGATCCTGACCAAGCGGCTCGCCGGTGCGGAGCTGAATCCGAAGGAACACCGCATCGTGGCCCGCGAGATCGACCGCTGGGCGGCCGATCCGGCCGTCGCGCGCGAGTGCGTCGCGTTCGTGCTCGGCGCCGACGGCCCGTACACGCTGCCGCTCCCGGCCGCGTATCGAGCCGCCCGCACCGACCTGGACGCGGGCGCGGCGCTGCCGCTGGAGACGCTCGAAGGGCTGCGCGGCCGATTCCACCCGGACGAGAAGCCCGCGCGCGTCCTGGAGCTGACCGCCGATCGGCTGACCGTCGGCCAGCGGCTCGCCGGGCAGCGGCAGGCCGAGCGCGCGGGCGTCGAGGTCGAGGTCGACCTCGACCGCTACGACGCGGTCCGGCTGTACCTCTACGCGTTCGCGACCGGGATGACCGACGAGGTCGCCGCGGCGCTGGATCGGCGGGCCGCGGCCGGTGCCGCCGGGCTCGACCTGGCCGGCCGCCGGATCGCCCTGGTGCTGGACGGGTCCGCCTCGATGCGCGGCGGCACCGATCAGCCGCTGCGGCCGATCGCGACCGTGCTCGCGCTGCGCGACGCGTTGCGGGCGGCGGCGGGCGAGTGCCACGACGTGTGGATCGGCGGCGTCCCGGACGGCCGACTGGTCCGGCCAGCCGGGGCCACCGCGGCAGCCGAGGCCCTGGTCGCCGCGCTGCGCACCGGCGCCGAGCTGATCGTGGTGATCGGCGACGGCTACGAGAACGCACCCGCCGGGCGCTTCGCGCAGGTGCTCGACGCGGCCCGCACGCTGGGCATCGCGGTGCCCGCGGTCCAGCTCTCGCCCGTGCTCGCGGCCGAGGCGGCCGGACTGCGCGGCTACGCGCCGGACCTGCCGCTCGCTCCCGTCCACCGTCCCGAGGCTCTCGAACTCGCCTGGTGCCGGCTGATGTTGACCATCGATCCGGCCACCGCCGTACCCGCCCTGCTGCGCCTGGCCCACCTGGAGGTGACCGGATGAACACCATCGCCCCTGCCCCGCTGCCGATCGGCGAGCTGCTGGCCGGCTGCACCCTCGGCCGGGTGCAGAGCGTCGGCCGGATGCAGGTGCTGCCGCTGCTCGGCGACGCGTGCGACGCACCCGCCGTCGCACTCCCGACCGACCTGTGGATCGGTACGAGCGGCTACGGCACACTCACCTTCGTCAACCACACGCCGCACGTCGCGCTGGTCCCGTGTCACCTCGCGGTGATCGTCGAGCACAGCGCGCAGGACCACGCGATGCCGCGGGCCGCCCTGGTCGAGCCCTCGGACCGGCTCGCCTTCGACGCGGCGATGTGCGTCCAGCAGACCCAGGCCGGGCTGATCGCCGAGGCCGCACAGCCGCTCGCCGTGTTGCCGCTCGCGCTGCGTGCCGCCGCCTCGGCGAGTGCGGACGCGGACGGGTACAGCCGGTTGTGGTCGGCCGTCCAGCGGTTCAACGCGTCCTCCGGCCTCGCCGAGACCGGCAACCTGGTGCTGTTCCTGAAGCATTTCGCCTTGGAGCTCGAACGTTTCGTCGCCGAGTTCGAGTGCGTCGAGGACCAGGTGGGCGCGGTGGTGCTGCTCGACGGCGAGATCGCCGGGATCGAGCGGGCGCCCTCGCGGGCGTACTGGTCGGCGATGTGGGAGCCGCTGATCAGGTTCTGCTACGGCGCGGAGGCGGTCCGCTACGGTCTGCACGACCCGGGCGATCCGCCGCCGAGCCGCACGGTGCTGAACCTGCCCGGCGGCGACGGCGCGGCGGCCGGCGATCCGTACGACGTGCTCGCCGCGGCGCTGCGGGCCGCCGACGCCGAGGAGCAGCGGCGCGCCGAGCGCACGCTGGACGACGCCGGCGCCCACCCGGTGGCGCTGGCCCCGGAGCACTCGCACGCCGGTGTCACGGTGGGTCGGGCCGAGAGCGAGCGGTTGGTCGGCGCCTATGCGACGGGTGGCGACCGGCCGATCTACGCGTCGTTGACCGCACGTTCGTTCGGCGGCTGAGTCGGGGCGAGGCCGCCGAGCGGGGCGATCACCTCGGCGTCGCGTTCGCAGACCCAGTGCGGGTCCTCGCCGAGTTCGGGTTCGAGGTAGAGCGGGTGGTCGTCGTGCCGCGGGCACGGCGGCCACACCGTGCCCTGTTCGGTCAGCGCCTCCTGGACGTCCTGCCCGATCAGTCCGGGGACGTACGCGGCGCCGTCGGGCCACTGCTCGACCCACCACTTGCGCTCGACCAGGGCGTGCTCGACCACGGTCACGGTCTCGGGGGTCTCGACGCCGTGCGTGCGCAGGTCGGCCAGGACCAGGGCGCGGGCGGTCAACAGGGCGGCGTCGGTCGGATCCTTGCTCATGGTCCACAAGTGTGCGTGATCGCGACGTATACGAGAATCGAGCGTGTGGCTCTCCTCATCGATCCCCCGGCCTGGCCCGGACGCGGGCGACTGTGGTCGCACCTCGTCAGCGACGTCTCGCATGCCGAGCTGCACGCGTTCGCCCGCGCGCTCGGCGCGCCGGAACGTGCGTTCGACCGGGATCACTACGACGTCCCGGCCGACCTGTACGCGCGGGCACTGGCCCAGGGGGCTGAGCCGGTCTCCAGCCGGGAACTGGTGGTCCGGCTGACCGCGGCGGGCCTGCGCCGGCGCAAGCGGTATCGACCGCGCTGACGGTCGGCGGCGGGTCGGTCAGGACTGCTGGCGCGGGATGGTGCCCTCCAGCCGCTCCAGCTCGGCGCGCATGTTGTAGCGGGCCGCCTCCTCGTACCGGGCCGCGCCCAGTCGGGTGTGGAACAGCCGGGGCAGCGACATCAGGTCGCGCAGCACCGCGGCGCGGGCGGCCCGGAACGCCTCGTCCGGGACGAACGCGTACTCCTCGCGGACCGCCGCCGTGTACGCCTCGTAGCGCTCGCGGTCGGCGGCCAGGATGGCCAGGTCCGCATCGCACAACACGTGCGCGTTGTGGTCGGACTCGCCGGGCGCGTGCTCGGCGGTCACCCGGACCAGGCGCACCGTCTCGGCGACCAGGGCCGGCGCCACGCCCGCCTCGCGCAGGCCGCGTTCGGCCAGCCGCGCGCTGCGCTCCTCGTTGTCGGCCCGGGCCGGGTCGTAGACCGCGTCGTGGAACCACGCGGCGAGCATGACCGCGTCGGCGTCGTCGGCCTCGTAGGCCAGCTCGCCGATCAGGTCGAGCACGGTGCGCAGATGGTCGGTGTCGTGATAGCGGCGGTGCGGCTCGGCATAGCGCGCCAGCAGGCTCTCGACGACGGCGCCGGCCTCGGCGTGCTCACCGACGAGCCGGGCCCACTGGTCCCGCAAAGTCACGGTCGCGGACTCCTGGATGCGTTCCACCCGGCCAGCATGGCAGAACGAGCGAGCGAAGCCGACCACCAACCGTTCCGACACACGCGGTTCACTCGTATTGGATGCCGATCGCTTGCCTGTTGGGCGACTTCGTCGCCGGCTCACGAGGACGCTTTTGGGCGACTTCGTCGCCGGCTCGCGAGGACGCTTTTGGGCGACTTCGTCGCCGGCTCGCGAGGACGCTTTTGGGCGACTTCGTCGCCGGCTCGCGAGGCACCACTTTTTTCTCTCCCCCGCTTCGCTCCTCCGAGAAAAAAGCGGCCCCTCGCTCGGGACGGTGTGTCCCTCCGCTTCGCTCCGGGCCACACCGTCCACACTTTGCGGCTCCGCCGCTCTCCGCGCTTCGCGCGTCGATCACTGGGGTGGGCCCGGGTCGGGGGCGCTGACGCGCCGGGTCGGGGGCAGGGGCAGGTCAGGGGGCCGTCAGCGGCTCCGGGAGCGGGCGGGCGTGCAGCACGACCAGCCCGGAGACCGCGCGGGTGAGCACCACATAGAGCCGACGCAGTCCCTGGGTCTCGGCGTCGACGATCTCGGCCGGTTCGGCGACCGCGACGTGGTCGAACTCCAGACCCTTGGCCAGCGACGCGGGCACCACGCTGATCCGGGCCTGTTCGCCGTCGCCGTCCGCGCCCAGGACCCGGTGCGCGACGGCGCCCGCGCGCAGTGCGGCGGCCACCTCGGCCACCCGCGCGTCGGCGCAGATCAGGCCGATCGAGCCCTCGTGGTCGAGCAGTTCGACGGCCGCCTCGGCGGATCGCGCGGCCAGTTCGTCGGCCGCGACCGGACGCAGTTCCAGCGCACCCGCCGCCTGGCGGACCGAGGACGCGGGCACCAGGCCCGGTGCGATCAGCGGCAACAACCGACTGGCGAACTCCAGGATCTGCCGCGGCACCCGGAAACCCCGGGTCAGCTCCTCGATCCTGGCCCCCTCGTGTCCCAGGTGCCGCAATGTTTGTTGCCAGCCGGGGGTGGCCCACGGCGTGGTGCCCTGCGCGATGTCGCCGAGCACCGTGGCCGAGCCGGTGGAGCAGCGCCGACCCACCGCACGCAACTGCATCGGGGACAGGTCCTGCGCCTCGTCGATCACCACGTGCCCGTAGCCGCCGGTGCGGTGGAGCAGGTCGGCGGTCTCGTCCACGAGCACCGCGTCGGCCACGGTCCAGCGGGCGGATCCCACCCCGCGCGGCGGCGTGGCCCAGCCGATCGCGGCCTGTTCCTCGGCGCTCAGCACGCCGTCCGCGCACGCGGCCCGGAAGTCGGCGTCGCCCAGCAGCCGGAACACCAGCTTGAGCGGGTCCACCGCCGGCCAGATCGCGTCCACCGCCGCCTTGACCGGCCGGCTGCGCGCGACCGCGTCCTGGACCCGGTCGTCCGGGGACTCGCCGCGCTCCTCCATCTTGGTCAGCAGCGCGTGTGCGATGCGCTGCCGGAGCATGTCGCGGGCCGCGCCGTAGCGCACGTCGCGCGTGCGCAGCGCGGCGACCAGTTCCTCGACCTCGTACACCGCGAGCCGCCAGGTGCGCGAGTCGCGGACCACGGCCACCGACTCGGTGGGCGCGCGCAGTCCCGACCACACCGCGCGGCGCAGCACCTCGGCCATCCGCGCGTCGCCCTTGATCGTGCCGGACACCGCCTCGTCCAGCGCCCGGACCTTGATCTTGGAGGTGCGGGTGACCAGGTCCTCGACGGTGGTCTGGCCGACCTCGATCTCGCCGAGCGCGGGCAGCACCTGCTGGATGTAGTCGAGGAAGGACCGGTTCGGGCCGACCACCAGGGTGCCGGTGCGGGCGAGGCGGTCGCGGTAGGCGTACAGCAGCCAGGCCACGCGGTGCAGGCCGACGGCGGTCTTGCCGGTGCCGGGCGCGCCCTGCACGCACAGCGTGTGGCCCAGGTCCGAGCGCACGATCTCGTCCTGCTCGGGCTGGATGGTCGCCACGATGTCGCGCATCGGGCCCACGCGCGGGCGTTCGATCTCCGCCGCGAGGATGCCGCCGACCGTGTCGGTCTCGTTCGGGTCGGTCAGGTGCTCGTCCTCGAACGCGGTCAGCTCGCCGGCCGTCCAGCCGAAGCGGCGGCGCAGTTCGACGCCGAGCGGCTCGTCCCGGTTGGCCCGGTAGAACGCGCGGGACAGCGGCGCGCGCCAGTCCACCACCATCGGGTCGCCGAGTTCGTCGTGCACGTGCCGGCGGCCGATCCAGAAGGATTCGACGGGCTTGCTCGGGTCGGCGCTCACCTCGACCGGTTCGGCGCCCTCGACGCCGTCGGCGAACCGGCCGTCGACCCGGCCGAAGAACAGCGGTGAGCCGGCGTGGTCGGCCAGTGCGGCGATGCGCTTGGCGATCAGGTGCTGGGCGGTCTCGTTGGCGACGGCGGTGGCACCGACGTCGCGCAGGTCGAGTGCCTCGGTCTCCTCGCGCATCCGGCGCAGGGCGGCGCGGGAGGCGTCCAGGTAGGCGCGTTCGACGGCGAGCGCGTCGGAAGCGGGCAGGGCGGGGCCGGTGGTGGCGGGCGCGGACATGTTTCTCCGGTTCGTGGCGGCGACAAATCGGAGCCCGGCCGTGTGCGATGCCACGTCCTGGTGCGCCCCTGCGGAGGGCACGGGCCGGTTGCCCGAAGGCGGCGGCCCGCGCGGCCCACCGGTGCCGGGCGCCGAAGACGGTTCCCGATCACTGCACTGGGTGGGACAGCGGAATCAGCGAGCCTAGGCGAGTCCGGCTCTGCCATCAACTCCCTTTGCCGGGCCATGCTCGGTTGCCGGCGGGCCGGCCGGACGGGCGCGAACGGCCCGACGGGTCGGCCATCGTGGTGCGGCGGTCACGGCCCACGATGCGGCGGTCGTGGCGAACAAGGGGACGGTGGTTCGAGGATGAGGGTGTGGGCGACGCGAACGGTGCTCGCGATGGCGCTGGTGGCCGGAGTCGCGCTCGCGCCGGCCCCGGCGGGTGGTGGGCGCGGCGGGCGGGTCTCGACCGGGTTCGAGCGGCGCGGCGGCACGGTCTGGACGACCGTGGCCGAGGAGCGGGACTACCTGCGCGACCTGGTCTCGGCGGCGCCGGGCCCGGAGCGGGCCGGGTGGGGAGCCGCGCGGGTCACCGTGACCCGGGTCGGCACGAGCGCGCGCGGCCGGGCCGTGGACCTGATCACCGTGGCCGGCGCGCGGTCGGTGCCCGAGCCGGTCCGGGTGTTGTTCGTCTGTGGCCAGCACGGCGACGAGCCGGCCGGTCGGGAGGCGTGCCTGAAGCTGGTCCGGGATCTGGCCGCGGACCGCTCGCCGGCGGGACGCCGACTGCTGGAGCGGGTCACCGTGCTGGTGCTGGCCACGCCGAACCCGGACGGATCGGCGGCGGGCACGCGCGCGACGGCCGAGGGAGTGGACCTCAACCGGGACCATGTGGCGGTGAGTTCGCCCGAGGCGCGGGCGATCCGCCGGGTGCTGCGCGAGGCGCGCCCGCACATCGTGCACGACCTGCACGAGTTCACCGTGCCGGCGGACACCGCTGCCCCGCCGGCCCTGTACCTGTGGCCGCGCAATCTCAATGTGGCTCCCGAACTGCGCTCCCTGGCCGTCGAGTTGGCGCGCGATCGGATCGGCGCGGCGCTGCCCGCGGCGGGCTGGGCGGCGGGCGTGTACGGGGAGGACACCACGGCTCGGCAACTCGGCGGCGACGGGGACGAACGGCTGCTGCGCAACGCGGCCGCACTGGATCACGCGGTGGCGGTGCTGGTCGAGGTCGGTACCCGACCCGTCTCGGCGCTCGAACGCGCGGACCCGGGTCTGCTGGGCCGGCGCCGGGTGGCCGCGCATCTGGTGGCCGCGCAGGCCACGCTGCGGATGGCCGCCGAGCGTGGGGACGCGATCACGGCGGCGGTGCGCACGTCCCGGGAGCGGGCCGCGAACGGTGGCGAAGTGGTGTACTTCGACGGGGCCGACAACGTCCCGGCGGGCCGCGGCGCGGTCGCGCCGATGCCGTGTGCCTATCGGCTGACGCCGGACCTGTACGCAAGCGCCCGGGCCGCGCTGGCCGAGCACGGTGTCCGGGTGGAGCCCGACCTGCGGGTGCCGACGGCGCAACCGGCGGGTGCGATGGCCGCGTTGCTGCTGGACCCGCGGGCACGCTTCGCGGTCGCGACGGCGACCACCGAGCCGTGTGCGGGCACTTCGGCGCCGCATGCCGACGCGTTGTGAGCGGGCGTACGGGCCCACCGATTCGAGTGCAGGGTGGCTGCCCGTCGGGACGAACGGGGGCTACCGGGCCGGTTCGACGTGGTCGGCGAGGGCGGTGAGCAGGTCGGCGATGCCGTCCGGGCCGGCGACGACCAGGTCGGCGCGTTCGGCGAGGGCGTGCACCTCGGCCGAACCGCTGCACACGGTGACGCCGGCGGTGCCCTGGTCGCGCAGTCCCTCGACGGCTTCGAACGCGGCGAGGTCGCCGAGGTCGTCGCCGGCGAACAGGACCGAGCCGGCCTGCTTCTCGGCCAGGAAGCCGGTCAGCGCACGGCCCTTGTCCATCCCGCGCGGGCGCAGTTCGAGCACGTAGCGGCCGGGCTCGACGGCCAGGTCGTGCCGCGCCGCGAGGTCGTCGAGCGGGTCGCGCAGCAGCGCGAAGGCGGCGTCCGGGTCCGGTGCGCGGCGGGTGTGCACGGCGAGCGCGCTGCCCTTGTCCTCGATCCAGGTGGTGTTCCACAGGTCGAGCTTTTGGAGCAGGCCGGGCAGGGCGAGGCGCACCTCGTGCACCCCGCGCGGCGGCTCGGGCGCGCTGATCCGGTCGGTCGCCGCGTCCCAGCGCTCCAGGCCGTAGTGGCCGAGCACGACGAGGTGTTCGAGCCCGGGCACGCCGCGAAAGCGGCCGTACTCGACGGCGACCGCCGCCGGGCGGCCGGTCACGATCACCACCGCCGCCAGGTGCGGGGTCAGTCGGGACAGTGCGGCCACCGCGCGCAGGTCCGCGCGCGCCTGGTCCGGGCGGTCGACGATGGGGGCGAGGGTGCCGTCGAAGTCGAGCGCGACGACGGCTCGGGCCGGCTCACCAAGCAACGCGGCGAGGCCCGTTCTGCCGGCCGGCGTGGTGGGTGCGGGCAGGGTGGACCGGTTCGTGGACATGCCGTCCAACCTACCCAGTGGTCAGCGAACCGAGCAGACGATCCGCCAGCGGGACCACCTGGTCGTCGACCACGATCACGGTGAGCCGGTGCCGCGGAATGCCGGCGAAGGTCGGCTTGATCCGGCCGATCCCGGGCAGCGCGGCGGCCAGCGCACGGGCCTGCTTCTCCTGCCCGACGGGGTGGTAGACGGTGGTGGCCGGAACCGAGCCGCGGAACACGTCGGTTCCGGTGACCTCCCAGCCCGCCGCCTCCAGCCGCCGGGCCATGCGCTCGGCGAGCGCGGGCACCTTGCTCTGATCGAGCAGCACCACCTTGCCGTGCGCTCCCCGAGGCACCGCGGGCGCCCGGGCGGGCGGCACCGGGCGGGCGGAGTCGGCCGGTGCCGCGGCCGGCGCCGGCCCGGACGGGTGCCGGGCCCGGTCCGCGGCCACCCGGGAAGCGGGCTCGTCCCGGCCGATGGCGAGCACGCCGGCCACGACGCAGATCGCCAGCAGCGCGGCCACCGGGATCAGGCCGCGCCGCGGGCGGGCCCGCGCGGGTGCCGCGTCGGCGCGCAGGCCGGCGATCAGGTCACGCTCGGGCGCCGCCGAGTCCGGCTCCGGGTCGGCCTCGTCGGCCCACGCATCCTCGTTGGTCCAGATCAGGCCGTACCGACCGAAGCCGGGGAACACGTCGTACTCGTCCCTGCGGCGCGAGAACACCGGGGCCGCCGCTCAGTGCCCGGAACGGCGCACGGTGGACCGGGCCTGCTGCCGGGCCTCGCGCAGCCGCCGCAGCCGCTGGACCAGCATCGGATCGTGCTCCAGGGCCTCCGGTCGGTCGAGCAGGGTGTTCAGCACCTGGAAGTAACGGGTCGCGGAGAAGCCGAAACGATCGCGCACGGCGCGTTCCTTCGCGCCGGCGTGCTTCCACCACTGGCGCTCGAATTCGAGGATGTCCCGATCCCGGTCGGAGAGCCCGCTCGCGGGCACCGCTTCCGGCGAGGTCGGCGCGCCGCCCTGCCCGGGAATCACGGGCGGCTCGGGCCGCGCGTCGTGTTGCTCGCCCATCGGTCACCCCTTCGGTACCTCGCCGGGCCCGTCGACCCGCTTTCGGCATTGTGCCCGCCCGTGCCGACGGACCACCGCACCGGCACGATGATTCGCCGGAAAAGCCCATGAATCACCCGAGGGAGGGGGTCGCCGAAGAGACCTATATGCTCCGCCGCATGTCTACTTTTGCCGTCCATATCCCCGCCGCCGAGCTCGAAGCCGACCCGCTCGACCCGGCGCAGATCGTCTCCGGCACGCCCGAGGTCTCGGGCAAGGTCCTGTGGGAGTCCGAGGACGGCAAGCAGATCCGCGGCATCTGGCAGATCACCCCGGGCGTGGTGACCGACACCGAGGCCAACGAGCTGTTCGTGGTCGTCTCCGGCCGGGCCACGATCGAGATCCGCGGCGGCGCGACGATCGAGGTCGGCCCGGGTGACGCGTGCGTGCTCCAGGAGGGCGACGAGACGGTGTGGACGGTGCACGAGACGCTGCGCAAGGCGTACCACATCACCCTGCCGTAGCACCGCGCCCGGCGACGAGGCAGGCTCGCCCGGCGCCGCACCGGCCGCCGGATCCGGACGCGGCGAAGCCCACAGGCCCCGAGACCTGTGGGCTTCGTGCTTCCCGGAGTCGGTCGGACCTACTTGACCGATCCGGCGGTCAGGCCCGACACGACGTGCTTCTCGATGTAGGCGAACAGGATCACCACGGGCACGATCGCCACCACGGATCCCGCGAACAGGTACTGCCATTCGACCCGGTAGGCGCCGAGGAAGCTGTTGATGCCGACCGTGAGCGGTTGCTTGTCCGGTGTGGTCACCAGCACCAGCGCGACGGTGAACTCGTTCCACGCGGCGATGAAGGTGAAGATCACCGCCGTGACGATGCCGGGCATCGCCAGCGGCAGGGTGACCCGACGCAGTGCCCCGAGACGGGAGGCACCGTCGATCATCGCGGCCTCCTCCAGCTCGACCGGGATCGCGCTGAAGTAGGCGGTCAGGATCCACACCGAGAAGGCCAGGTTGAACGCGCCGTTGACGAGCACGAGCGCCCAGTACGAGTCGAGCAGGTCCAGGATGTAGAACTCCCGGTACAGCCCGACCAGCAGCGACGTCGGCTGGAACATCTGGGTGACCAGCACGAGCAGCAGGAACACGCCCCGGCCGCGGAAGCGTTTGCGGGCGGTGTAGTAGGCCGCGGGCAGCGAGACCACCAGCACGAGCAGCGTGGACATGCCGGCGACCAGCAGCGAGACCTTGAGGTTGTCGCCGAGCGTGGACTTGTCCCACACGTCGACGAAGTTGGCCCACTCGAACTTCGACGGCACATAGCCGTCGCTGGTCAGTTCGTCCTTGGGGCGCAGGGCGGTGATCGCCATCTCGATGTACGGCAGGACGAAGACGATCGCGATCACCCAGGCGAGGGCGCCGAACCACAGCTGCTTCTGGCTGTACTTCGAGCCCCCGAGCACGGACTTCCCGCGTCCGGGACGATTCCCGCCGCCCGGGGCGCCCGCGGGCTGCTTCGCGGCGCCGGTGCCCGGCTTGCGGCCGGCGGCGGTGCTCGTGCTCATCGGTCGGTCTCCTTGTTACGGCTGACAACGAGGAAGAACGCGACCAGGATGATGATCATCGCGAAGTTGGCCACCGACATCGCGGCGCTCTCCCCGATGTCGGACGCCTTGAGCTGGTACATGAACACCGTGGTCGTCGCGGTCTCGTAGCCCGGGCCGCCGTTGGTCATCGCCCAGATGATCGGGAACGAGTTGAAGACGTTGATCAGGTTGATCACCACCGCGACCAGGATCGCGGGCTTGAGCAGCGGCAGCGTGATCGACAGGTAGGTGCGCCATGTGGACGCGCCGTCGATCTTGGCCGCCTCGTACACCTCGCCGGGAACCGTCTGGAGTCCGGCGAGCAGCGTGTACGTGGTGAACGGGAGCGAGACGAAGACCGCGACCGCCATCATCCACGGCATCGCCGTGGAGGGCCTGCCGAGCCAGTCCTTGCCCGCGTCCATCAGGTGCAGGTCGACCATGAGCGTGTTGATCGCACCGTGGGTCTCGTGCAGCATCCACTTGAAGACGACGGCGGTCATGAAGACCGAGGCCGCCCACGGCACGATCATCGCCCAGCGGGCGAACCGCCGGCCGGGGAAGTGCTGGTTGAACAGTTGCGCCAGGAACAGCGACAACACGAGCGTGATGGCGACGACCACCAGCACCCACACCACGGTGTTCCACAGCACGGCCACGAAGTCCGGCTCGTCGAACAGCTTTTTGTAGTTGTCGGTGCCGTTGGATCCCACCACGATGCCGGTGCGGCGGATGCGCTGGAACGAACTCCAGACCATCACGACCACGGGCCACAGGACCACGACACCGATGAGGAGGACGGCCGGGCCGATCCACGGCAGCGGGGCCAGCGCCTTCTTGACTCTGGTGACGACGGTAGGCGCTCTGCGTACGGCGGTTTCGGCCACGGGGCCGTCCTCCTCCTTCGGTGCTCGGACGTATCTGTGGTGCGTCAGCTCTTCTGCTGCGCGACCGCCGCTTCGGCTTCCTTCTGGAGCTGGTCCAGCACGTCCTTGGGCGACTTGCCGGAGACCGCGCTGCCGAGTTGCTCCTTGATCTTGGGCGAGAGCACGTCCCACGCGACGTCGTTCAGCGGGTAGAACTTCGCCTTGGGCAGCAGGTCGATGTACGGCTTGAGACCGGCGTTGGCCGGGTTGGCCGTCATCTTGGCCATCACCGACTTGGTCACCGGCGGGAAGCTGTACTGCTCCTGGAACTTGATCTGCTGGTCGGTGCTGAACGCGTGGTCCAGGAACGCCCTGATCTGGTCCTTCTTGCCGTTCTTCTTGAACGCCATCATCCAGTCGCAGACCCCCAGGGTCTCGTTCAGCGGACCCGCCTTGCCCGGGATCGGCGCGGTCGCGTACTTGAGGTTCGGGTAGTCCTTCTTCAGCGTGGCGATCATGGTGGGGTTGCTGTTCACCATGCCCACGCTGCCGCCGTAGAAGTCCGTGTAGACGTCCTTGCGGTTCTTCGTGCCGGGGTTCGACTCGGTCAGACCGGCCTTGACCAGGTTGTCGTTGACCCAGTTCAGCGCCTCGACGTTCTGCGGGCTGTTGACCGTGTACTTGCCGTTGGTCTGGTACCCGCCGCCGTTGCCCAGCGCCCAGTTCATGAACTCGCCCTGGGCCTCCTCCTTGCCCAGCGGCAGGCCGAAGGGCGTGGGCACGCCCGCGGCCTTGAGCTTGGTCGCGGCGGCCTTGAGTTCGTCCCAGGTCTTTGGCGGGTCGGTGATCCCGGCCTTGGCGAACAGATCGGTGTTGTAGATCAATTGCCGGGTGCTGGAGGTGAAGGGAATGCCGTACTGCTTCCCCTTGACCGTCGCGGCGGGCGTGAAGGAATCCACGAAATCGGCCTTGGTGGCGGGCGACATGACCTCGTCGACCGGGTACAGCAGGTCGTCGACGACCTTGTCGGCATAACCGCCGGTCTGCAGAAGATCGGGCATGTCGTTGTTCTGGATCATGGTCGCGACCTGCTTGTCGATGTCGTCCCAGTTGACGACCTGCAGGTTGACCTTGATGCCGGGGTTCTTCTCGTTGAAGCTCGAGATCACCCCGTTCCAGTACTTCTGCATGCTGCCGTCGCCACTGCCGTAGTCGGCCACGACCAGCTTGATCGTGCCGTCCTTGGGCGCACCCGCCGCGCCCGAGGCGCCCGGGACCGCCTTGTCGTCGTCCTTCTTGTCGTCCGAGCCACCACACGCCGACAGAAGCAGTGCGGCCGACAGTCCTGTCGCCGCCAATGCCATCTGGTGCCGCTTCATCGCAGTACCGCCTTCATGCCTTCGGGAAAACAGGACCGTTGGTGAGGGTTTGGTCGCACTAAACCCATGCACGTGCTTGCGCAAAACTGTTCGCAACGCGGATTTGAAGAAAACTCTTGAGCAGCATCGAGCATTTTGCGGACTCGCCGTGTCGGCAGTCAACACCTCGCCGGAACAAAGGTCTACACCAATCTCGAGATTCGGAGGAGGGGTCGAGGAAGTTTGCAGAGCAATTCGTTACCCATGTGGGCGCGCATGCAGAAGAACCGGCACAGAGGGTGCCGGTTCGATCCCGCGAATGGTCCATCGGGTTGGTCGATCAACGGGCGCGGGACCGACCCGGACGCGCGAACGCGCCCGCCGGGAGGGCGGGCGCGCGGGGGTCCGGGCGGGTCGGGCGGAACGACCGGGTTCAGACCCGGATGACCCGTACGCCCGCGTCGACGAAGGCCGCCGCGGCCTCCTCCGTCGCCGAGGTGTCGGTGACCAGGACGCCGATCCGGTCCAACGGGCAGATCCGGGCGAACGCGCGGCGGCCGAGCTTGGAGGAGTCCGCGGCCACCACCACCCGGCCCGCGCCGGCGGCCATCAACTGGTTGATGCTCGCCTCGCCCTCGTGGTGGGCGCTCGCGCCGTGCTCGACGTCGATCGCGTCGACGCCCAGGATCGCCACGTCCAGGGCCACCTCGCGCAGGATGCCGGTGGCCAACGGACCGATCAGTTCGTAGGACTGGGTGCGGGCCACGCCGCCGGTGACGACGATCTTCACGTGCCGGCGCACGGCGAGCTCGCCCGCGATGTTGAGCGCGTTGGTGACGATCGTGAACGCCTGGGCGTTCGAGTCGCCCTCGGTGTGCAGGTCGGCCCGGGCGACCAGGGCACGGGCCACCTCGGTCATCGTGGTGCCGCCGTTGAGCCCGATCGTCTCGCCCGGCTTGACCAGTGCCGCGGCGGCCTGTGCGATGCGCTGCTTCTCGGACGCGTGCCGGGCGGTCTTGTAGCGCAGCGGCAGGTCGTAGGAGACCGCGTGCGCGACCGCGCCGCCCCGGGTGCGGGTCAACATCTGCTGCTGGGCCAACTGATCCAGGTCGCGGCGGATCGTCGCGGGCGAGACGTCCAGCTCCGAGGCCACGTCCTCGACCTCCAGGCGACCGTGCTTGGCCAGCAGCTCCAGGAGCGCACCCCACCGCTCGTAACGGCTCACCCGTGACCTCCCGCCCTGTCCGACAGCCCTGGCCGACTTGCGTCGGATCGTGTGGGACATCCTGGCGGGCGTCCCACACGTGTCGAGCATCGGGGTTTCCGTGAACCTCCGCTCACTCAACGATGCTGTTGCATGTTCATGTTTTCAACTGCTATCCAGTGAGCACAAACGCGCATTCTCGGATCCACCCGCCCTCGGGCTCACAATCCGCCCCGCCTACCAGACTTGAGACGCCGATGCCGCACGTGAACACCCCGCCGTCCGATCTGTCCGGCGCGGACTGCGTCGTTGCCCTCGATGTCGGCGGCACCGACATCAAGGGCGGTGTGGTCGACGCGGGCGGCAACCTCGTCTACAGCGAGCGCCGGCCCACCGGCCGGACCGCGGGCCCCAACGCGGTGGTGTCGGGCATCGTCGACTTCGCCGCCGCGCTGCGCGAGCGGGCGGTCGAGCTGGGTGGCGTGCCGCGGGCGGCGGGCGTCGTGGTGCCGGGGATCGTGGACGATCCGGCGGGGGTCGCGGTGTGGTCGGCCAGCATCCAGTGGCGCGAGGTGCCGCTGCGCTCGCTGATCGCGGATCGGCTCGGCCTACCGGCGGCTTTGAGCCACGACGTACGCACCGGTGCGCTGGCCGAGGGCCGGCTCGGCGCGGGACGCGACTGCGACAACTTCCTGTTCGTGGCGATCGGCACCGGGCTCGCCTCGGTGCTCGTGCTGAACGGCCGCCCCTACCCGGGCGCACACGGACAGGCGGGCGAGATCGGCCACATCACGGTGCGGCCGGGCAGCGGCAGATGTACGTGCGGGGCGGTCGGCTGCCTGGAGGCGCACTTCTCCGGACCCGCCATCGCGCACGCGTTCGCGGAGGCCGCACCGGGCGACGACCCGCCGTTGAGCGCGGCCCAGGTGGTCGCCCGGGTGGCGGCCGGCGACACGGTCGCGGCGGCCGTGTGGGGCCAGGGTCTGTCCGCGTTCGCGGACGGCCTGCTCACCGGTCTCGCGCTGTACGACCCGAAGTTGCTGGTGATCGGCGGTGGGCTCTCGCTCGCCGGGGAACAACTGTTCAACCCCTTGCGGACGTTGCTCGCCGAGCGCGCCGTGGTTCAACACGTGCCGCCGCTGGTGACCGCGGCGCTCGGGGACGAGGCCGGCTGCCGAGGCGCCGGCCTGATCGCGTGGGACACCTTGGAGGTGCGCGGGTGACGGTGCTCGGCAATGCGCGAGTGGTGCTGCCCTCCGGGGTGGTCGAGGGCGCCTCGGTGGGCGTGGTCGGTGATCGGATCGCCTTCGCCGGCCCGGGTCTGCCGGCGGGTCCCGAACCGGTGGTCGATGTCGCCGGCGGCTGGATCGTGCCCGGTTTCGTGGACATGCACGTACATGGCGGCGGCGGCGGTTCGTACACCTCCGGCGATCCCGACGAGGCGCTGCGGGTGGCCGAATTCCATCGCTCGCACGGCACCACGACCACGGTCGCGAGTCTGGTCACCGCCTCCCCGGCGGACCTGCTCGCCATCGTGTCCGCGCTCTCCCCGCTCGTGCACGACGGCCGGCTGGCCGGACTGCACCTGGAGGGCCCGTACCTGAGCGCGGCCCGCTGTGGCGCGCACGATCCGACCCAGTTGCGCGCACCCGACCGGGACGAGGTCGGCACGCTGTTGAAGGCGGCCGGCGGCGCGATCCGGATGGTCACGCTGGCCCCCGAACTGCCCGGCGGCGTCGAGTTGGTGCGCCGACTGGCCGACGAGGGGGTGATCGCCGCGGTGGGGCACACCGACGGCACCCACCGCGAGACGCGCGCGGCGCTGGCCGCGGGCGCGAGCGTGGCCACCCACCTGTTCAACGCGATGCGCAGCGTGCACCACCGCGAGCCGGGACCGGTCACCGCACTGCTCCAGGACAGCGACGCGGTGGTCGAGTTGATCAACGACGGCGTGCACCTGCACTCCAGCGTGGTCAACCTGGCGTACGCGAGCGCGGGTCCGGACCGGGTCGCGTTCATCACCGATGCGATGGGCGCGGCGGGCATGCCGGACGGCGTGTATCCGCTGGGCGTGATGACCGTGGACGTGGTCGACGGCGTGGCCCGGCTGGCCGACGGCGACTCGATCGCGGGCAGCACGCTGACGCTGGACCGGGCGCTGCGCAACGGCGTCGCGGGCGGCCTGCCGATCGCCGACGTGGTCCGCTCGTTGTCCGCGACACCCGCGCGGGCGTTGGGCATCGCCGATCGGGTCGGCACCCTGGAACCGGGCAAGCAGGCCGACCTGGTGGTGCTCGACGACGCACTGCGGGTGCGCGCGGTGATGGCGGCGGGTCGCTGGGTGGACGACCGCAGGCCGTAGCGGGTGTGCTCGCCCCCGTCGGGACGCGGGCCGGTGTACTCGCCCTCGTCGTGACCCGGGCTGGTGTACTCGCCCCCGTCTTGATGCGAGGCCGGAGTCGCAGACACCGGCCCGAGACCCCTCGCGGACACGGGCGCGCACGCAGGCACGGAGACGGCCCGGGGGCGAAGGGGCGACATCCCCCGCCCCGGCCCCGAGCCCGTTCCCGTTTGCGCCTCGACGTCAGGTCGGTGGGTAGCGCTTGGCCCAGGAGGTCTCGCCGGCCTCGGGGCCGTGCAGCGTGGTGCCCTGCGTCATCTCCATCGCGAAGTCGTCGGCCAACTCCAGGATGGCGCCGCGGCCCTCCAGCTCGGCGACCAGGTCGGCGGGCAGCACGGTGTCGCCGTGCATCGCGCCCAGCAGGTTGCCGCAGATCGACCCGGTCGAGTCGCTGTCGCCGCCGTGATTGACCGCGAGCAGCAGCCCGGTGCGCATGTCCGGCGCCACCAGCGCGCAGTACAGCCCGATCGACAGCGCCTCCTCGGCCGTCCAGCCCTGGCCCAGGGCCTCCACCCGCTCGGCCGACGGCACGCCGGCGCGCACCGCGGCCAGCGCCGCCTCGATGGCGGTCGCCGTCTCGGTGTGCTCGGGGCGGGCCTTGACCAGATCCAGCGCCACCCGCACGCCCTCCTCCAGCGGCGCGCCCTGCATGACCGCGTGCACGATCACCGCGAACGCGCCCGCCGAGAGATAGCCGGTGGGGTGACCGTGCGTCAACACCGCGCATTCCACCGCGAGTTGGAAGACCAGCTCGGGGCGCCAGCCGACCAGCAGGCCGAACGGCGCCGAGCGCATCACCGCCCCGCAGCCCTTGGAATCGGGGTTCTTGGGCCGCTCCAGCGTGCCCATCACACTCTCGTCCTCCAGGCCGCGCAGACACGCGGATCCGGGCGCACGCGAGCTGTACAGCCACTCCTCGCGGACCAGCCAGCCCTCGTCCTTGCGCTCGTCCGGCCCCCACTCGCTCTGCGTCGCCTTCCAGCGCAGATACGCGCCGTGCAGATCGGTCGGCGGATGCCAGGCGCCGGTGTCGCGCCGTACGTGCGCGCGGATCAGGCCCTCCACCGTGAACAACGTCATCTGCGTGTCGTCGGTGATCGCGCCGTGCCGGTGATACGCCGTCACGTACCCGACGACGCCGTCGGGTCCGTGCTGTTCGCGGATCTCCGCGAGACTGAGGAACTCGATGCCCGCGCCGAGCGCGTCACCGATCGCGCCGCCGACGAGGCACCCTCGTACCCGTGCCCGAAAGTCCTGCAGCCGGTCTCTGGACCAGAGTGCGGCCATGTGTGTACTCCCCTCCCCCGACACCCCCACCGCAGCGTACCGGCGGCGGGTCACCGAGGGGTCGTACACGCGTCCGACATCGCCGGGTCGGGACAGCTGCCGAGCAGGCGCAGCGCGGCCTCCGACCCGGAGCGGCGACGTGCAGCGCGAGCCGCTGATCCGGTCTGCGGTAAGCCCGGTGACCTCCTGTCGGAGCGTCAGCGGACCGACCAGCGGATGATGGTAGTCACGCACCCCGCTGTGGCAGTCGGCCACCGGGTGGCCCGCCCAGCAGGAGGCGAACTCCGGAAGAGGTCTGATCCGGCCGTCCCGGCAGGAGTGATCCGCTCCTGCCAAAACGATCGCAGGGCGGGATAGGCTGCCGTCCCGAGGTGCAGGGACCTCGACGAACGCGGCGACCGCTTCCCGGTCCGGTTGGTCTCGGCGGCCCGGCTTGCCTCGCGCTCGAGCCAGCCGCTCCGGGAATCGACACACGCTCCCGGGCTCATCGACGGGACCGCTTGGTGGACGTAATGTCGGATCATTCGGCGCGCGACGCGGCGCATCCGCCGGTGCCTGCAGGTGGATCCGTCCCCACGATGGCCGGCCGGTCCGGTCGCCGGGCACGGTCGATCATCGCCGAACTGTGCTGCGCGGCGGTGGTGGCGATCGCGACCAGTCTCCCGATCCAGTTCCTGGTCACCCATGCCGGGCTGCCCAGGCCGCGGATCATGGTCGCGCCGGACAAGTCGGAGACCCTCGCCAAGTCGCTGATCCCGCTGGAGTTCGCCAGCCTCGGCGCCGCCGTGCTGCTGGGTCTGATCGCGTTCCTGGTGCTGCGCGGCGGGAACCGGCGTTTCCTGCGCACCGTGCTGACCTGGGTCCTGCTCACCGCGCTGCCCACGCTCGTGCTCGCGCTGCCGCTGTACGCAACGAAGTGGTACTACGGCGGGCTCGTGGGCGACAACTCGTTCCGCAGCCAGTACCTGACCCGGATGACCGACTCCCCTCGGCTGTCCGACATGAACTACGAGAACACGCCGCCGATGTACCCCACCGGCTGGTTCTGGCTCGGCGGTCGCTTCGCGAACCTCTTCGGTCTGGCCGGCTGGGAAGCGTACAAACCCTTCACCATCCTGACCGCGGGCGTCACGGTTGCGCTCGCGTTCACGCTGTGGAGCGCGATCGTGTCACGCCCGATGGCCGCGGCGCTGAGCACCGCGACCACGCTGGTAGGACTCTCCGGGATGTCGCCGGCGGTCAACGAGGGCTACGCCTGGGCCGTCACGGGACTAGCCCCGCCGATCGTGGTCGCCATCGCACACGTGCTGGCCCGAGGCCGCCGGGACCTCGGTCGCCGGCCGAAGAACCTCGGCGTGCTGCTCGGGATCGGGGTCTTTCTCGGGATCTCCGCGCTGTTCTACACCCTGATCACCGGCTTCCTCACGCTGGTGATCGTCGGGTCGGCCGTCGTGGGGCTGCTCATCGCCCGGAACCGCGCGACCCGGGTCCCGAACCCGCGCGGCGCGCCCCCGTCCGGCTACACCCTCGGCACGGTGCTCGGCCGGTTGCTCCTGATCGCGGGGGCGGCGGCGGTGCTCATCCTCCCGGTGTGGCTGCCATACCTGCTCAAGTCGTTCGAACTGGGGATGCCCAAGAACGCGGCACAGCACTTCCTCTTCCCCGAGGGCGCGACCTTCGCCATGCCGATGCTGGAGTTCACCCCGCTCGGCGCGCTGTGCCTGCTCGGCCTGGTCTGGCTGCTGTGGGCGGTCGGGTCGGGGGACATCATCGCGCGCGGGCTGGCGATCGGCGTCGTCGGTTGCTACGTGTGGTCGATCCTCTCGTTCGCGGCGGGCGTCGCCGACACCACGCTGCTGACCTTCCGGGTGACCCCGATCCTCGAACTGTGCCTCGCGAGCGGAGGTGTGTTCGGGCTCGCGGCCGGCCTGCGCGCGATCCGCGCCCGGACGACCGAACCGAGGATCGCGCGTACCGTGCTCGCCGTCGTCACCGTGCTCGCCGTGGCGTCGGGCGTGGTGGTGGCCCAGCAGTTCGCCCGCGCCGATGGGGGCTCGTTGGACCGGGCCCTCAGCGAGCCCTACCCGGACGGCAACGAGCCCCGGATCCGGGACGAACCGCCCACCGGTGCCACGCTCGCAGCCCTGGAACTGGACCGGATGCTGTACCGCGCCATCTCCGCGGGCACCAAGAACAAGGCACCGAACAAGACGATCCTGCTCACCGACAACTACCGGCTGCTCGCGCTCAAGCCCTACTGGGGCTTCCTGGCCTACGTCCCGCAGTACTCGAACCCGATAGGCGAGATGACCGCGCGCCAGCAGGAGGTCGCCCGCTGGGCTGCCGCCGACTCGGCGCAGGATCTGGTCAAGCGGATGAAGGCCAGTCCGTGGCGGGCCCCGGACGCGATGCTGCTGCATCCCGAGGCCGACGGATACCACGCGCGGACGATAGTCGACGCGTTCCCGATGTCGCCGGAGCATCAACAGCGCGACGTGGTCTTCCGCAAGGAGCTCCTGGACCCTGCGGTGTTCACCCTTAAGAGCGTCGGTCCGTTCGTCGTCGTGACGCTGCGCTGACCGCTCGCCCGCACACGACCGCGCCCGCCGAGCCCTCCCGAGGGGTTCGGCGGGCGCGGTCGTTCATGCGGTCAGCCCAGGATCGGAAGCATGATCTTCTCGACCTCTTCGTCGTGCCGGCGGGCAACCGCCTGGCGCTCCGCACTGACCTCGCCGTACGTGGTGGTGCGTTGCCGGGCGCGCCGGCCGAGCGAGGCGGCCATCGCCTCCAGTTCGGCGATCGACTTCTTGGAGCCGTTGTCGGCGCCCGCCATCCGGGAGATGGTCTCCTCCATGAGCGTGCCGCCCATGTCGTTCGCGCCGCCCTGGAGCATCAGGTTGGTGCCCTCGACGCCGAGTTTGACCCAGCTGGTCTGGATGTTGTCGATCTTGCCGTGCAGCAGGATCCGGGCCATCGCGTGCACGGCCCGGTTGTCCCGCAGGGTCGGGCCCGGGCGGGCGATGCCGGCCAGGTAGACCGGCGCGTTGGTGTGCACGAACGGGAGCGTGACGAACTCGGTGAAGCCACCCGTCTCGTCCTGGATCCGGCCGAGCAGCCGCAGGTGGCCCAGCCAGTGCGAGGGCGTGTCCACGTGGCCGTACATCATCGTCGAGGAGCTGCGGATGCCCAGCTCGTGCGCGGTGGTGACCACCTCGACCCAGGTCGCGGCGGGCAGTTTGCCCTTGGTCAGGATCCAGCGCACGTCGTCGTCGAGGATCTCGGCGGCCGTCCCGGGGATGGTGTCCAGGCCCGCCTCCTTGGCGGCGATCAGCCAGTCGCGAATGGACATCCCGGTCCGGGTCGCGCCGTTGGCCACCTCCATCGGCGAGAACGCGTGCACATGCATGTCCGGCACGCGCTTCTTGACCTCGCGCGCGATGTCGAAGTACGCGCTGCCGGGCAGGTCCGGGTGGATGCCGCCCTGCATGCACACCTCGGTCGCGCCGACCGCCCAGGCCTGTTCGGCCCGCTCGCCCACCTGGTCCAGGGAGAGCGTGTACGCATCCGCGTCGGTGCGCCGCTGGGCGAACGCGCAGAAGCGGCAGCCGGTGTAGCAGACGTTGGTGAAGTTGATGTTGCGGTTGACGATGTAGGTGATCTCGTCGCCGTTCACCGTGCGGCGCAAGTCGTCGGCGATCCGGGCGAGTTCGTCCATCGCGACGCCGTCACAGTGGAACAGCGCGAGGGCTTGGTCGTCGGTCAGCCGGGTCGGGTCGGCAGCCGCCTGCCCGAGCGCCGCCTTGACCTCCGAGTCGAGTCGGACCACCGATCCCGTGGCGCTGTCGGCGACCTGCTCGCGCAACGACTCCCAGTCGCCGTACACGTTGTCGAAGTCGTCCCGGCGGTCGGTGGTGCGGCCGGTGGTGTCGATGCTCACGTGCAGGTCGGTGCGGCCGGTCGCGGCGGCGAAGATGTCCTCGGGCTCCTGCCAGGGCAGTCCTTCCGGGCACTTGCCCTCGATCGCGAGCCCGGTCTCCGGGTCGGACAGCGCACGCACGTGCGGCAACACCCGCGGGTCCACCCACGGCTCGCCGCGCTGGATCACCTCGGGGTAGACGTTGAGCCGCTCGCGCAGCGTGAAGCCCGCCTCGGCGGTCCGTTCGGCGAGGAACTCGATCTGCGGCCAGGCGAGTTCGGGGTTGACGTGATCGGGAGTGAGCGGCGAGACGCCGCCCCAGTCGTCGATGCCGGCCGCGATCATCAGCGCGTACTCCTCGCCGATCAGGTTCGGCGGGGCCTGCACCCGGATCTTCGGGCCGAGCACGATCCGCGAGACGGCGATCGCGGCGGCCAACTCGACCAGGTCGGCGTCCGGCGTCGAACGCATCGCGGTGTCCGGCTTGGCCCGGAAGTTCTGCAGGATGACTTCCTGGATCGAGCCGTACTGCCGGGCGACCTTGCGCATCGCGAAGATCGACTCGGCCCGCTCGGTCATGTTCTCGCCGATGCCGATCAACAGGCCCGTGGTGAACGGGACGTTCGAGCGCCCGGCGTCCTCCAACACCCGCAGCCGCACGGCCGGTTCCTTGTCCGGCGAGCCGTGGTGCGGGCCGCCGGGCTCGGACCACAGCCGGGTCGCGGTGGTCTCCAGCATCATCCCCATCGACGCGCTGACCGGCTTGAGCCGCTGGAAGTCGGTCCAGGAGAGCACGCCGGGGTTGAGGTGCGGCAGCAGACCGGTCTCCTCCAGGACCCGGATCGACATCGCCCGCACGTAGGCGAGCGTGTCGTCGTACCCGTGCGCGTCCAGCCACTCGCGCGCCTCGGGCCAGCGGTCCTCGGGCCGGTCACCGAGCGTGAACAGGGCTTCCTTGCAGCCGAGCGCGGCGCCGTCGCGGGCGATCTTCAGCACCTCGTCCGGGCTGAGGAACATCCCGTGGCCCTCGCGCCTGAGCTTGCCGGGGACGGTGACGAAGGTGCAGTAGTTGCAGCGGTCCCGACACAGTCTGGTCAGCGGGATGAACACTTTTCGGCTGTAGGTGATCACCCCGGCGCGACCGACCGCTTCCAACCCGGCATCGCGTACGCGCGCGGCCGACCGGCTCAGGTCCACCAGGTCCGCGTCGCGCGCGTGCAGGAGCACGGCCGCTTCCGAGACGTCGAGCATGACCCCGTCTCGGGCTCGTCGCAGCGCACGCCGCATCGAACTCTCGGTGGGACGTCCCTCGTTGGGGGTCGGGGTCATGCGACACCTCGCTGTCGTCGCTGTTGCTCGGGTTGGATCGGCGGGCCGACCGCACCTCGTACGCTCCGCCCAACCGACGAACGGGAGCCGACACGACGTCGCCCCCCGAACAGACCAAGGGTAGGCGCGCTCGATCGAGGCCATTGCGACTCGTGTCGCACGTCACGTGGGTCGTGAGGGCCGCGACGAAAACCGTCGTCGATCTCGACGCTGTGCCATTCGGGTGACCTCCGACCGACTCGGTCGTTGGAATGTTCGGACCAGACAAGGACCGTGCCGGTGGTCGTGGAGAGTGTCACAATCGGGGCAGGTCGGGGCGACACGAAGGCGGTGCTACGAATGGCGGCTCTCCCCGCGCAGTCGCACGTCCAGCCCTGGACTGTGGACGAATGGATCGCTCTCAACGAGGCATCACCGGACGGCAGCCGATACGAGCTCGTCGACGGGAGCGTGCTGATGAGCCCGCCGCCATCCATGCAGCACCAGTTCGCGGGTGACCAACTCCGGATGTTCCTGCACGCAGCGGCACCACCCGACTTCATCGCGGTCACCGCGTCCGGCATCCCGATGGGGAACCAGACCGGCCTGATCCCGGACGTGCTCGTCGTCGATCGTTCCGCTCTCGCCGGCGGGGTCAAGATGCCCGATCCATCGCAGGTCCACCTGGTCGTCGAAATCGTCTCGCCGTCGACAACCACGACCGACCGCACCCTCAAGCCCGCCAAGTACGCCGCTGCCGGCATCTTGCACTTCTGGCGCTTGGAGACGGCACGGTTTCGCGGACTCGGACTCGATCGACTGCCGGTGCTGTTCACCTACACGCTCGATGCCGAGGGCGAGTATCAACTGACCCGCCGCCTTGCGGCGGGCACCACCACTCGGATCGAGGAACCCTTCTCCGTCGAACTCGATCCCGCCGACCTCGTCGCGTAGACCGCCCTCGCACGATCCGCCTGCATCGGACATGGAGCGGCGGCGTACGGGAGGACCCCCGCACGCCGCCGAGTTTCCGGTGGGCGGTCAGACCGAGACGGTGACCGTGTCCTTGCCGGAGCGCAGCAGCGTGCCGTTGGCGGCGCCGGTGGTCTCGCCGTCGCGGACCGTCTCCACGCCGTTGACCCGGACGCTGACCACGCCGGTGGACTCGCTGGTCAGGCGGGGGCTGTCGCCGGGCAGGTCGTGCATCAGGCGGGCCGGGCCGGAGCCGACGGTGGCCGGGTCGAACAGCACCAGGTCGGCGTGGAAGCCCTCGGCGATCCGGCCGCGGTCCTTGAGGCCGAACAGTTCGGCCGGCTCGGTGGTGAGCATCTGCACCGCGCGCTCCAGCGAGACCAGCTTGCGGCCGCGCAGCATGTCGCCCAGGAAGCGGGTGGTGTAGGTGGCCCCGCACATCCGGTCCAGGTGCGCGCCGGCGTCCGATCCGCCCAGGATCACGTGCTCGTTGTCCCACACCTGCTGCCGCAGGTCCCACGACGCCTGGTCGTTGTCGGTGGGCATCGGCCACAACACCGTGCGCAGGTCGTCGTTGATGCAGATCTCCACGAGCGTCCGGAAGTCGTCCTGGCCGCGCTCCTTGGCGATGTCCGCGACCACCCGGCCGGACAGGCCCTCGTTCGCCGCGGAGTAGGTGTCGCCGATCACGTAGCGGCCGAAGTCGGCGAGCCGGCGGAAGACGCCCGCCTCGGGGCTGTCCGCGTTGCGCAGCATCTCCGCGCGCACCTCGGGATCGCGCAGCTTGGCGATCCGCTCGGGCACCGGCAGGGACAGGATCGGGCCCCAGCCCGGGATCAGGTTGAGCGCGCAGTAGGTCAGGAAGGACATGTTCATCGGGACCAGGACCGGCATGGTCAGGATGACAATCCGCCCGCCGGTCTCCTTGGCCTTCTCCGACGCGTAGATCTGGCGTGGCGCGCGGTCGGGCGCGGCGGCGTCGACGGTGAGCACGTTCCAGTTCATCGGCCGGCCTGCCGTGGTGGTCATCTTGACCAGCAGGTCGATTTCCTCGTCGGAGAACTTGTCCAGACAGCCGGCAACGATGACCTCCAGCTGGGTGCCCTCGTGCTTGCCGACCTCCTCGCACAGCGCCAGGATCTCGGCCGGCGTCGCGGCCCGCGACGGCACCGGGTTGCCGTCCCCGTCGGTGTGGTTGGACTGGCCGGTGGAGAAGCCGAGCGCGCCGGCCTCCATGGCCTTGCCCAGCTCGGCCACCATCGCCGCGACCTGTTCGGGCGTGGCCTCCTTGCCGACCGAGTCGGCGCCCATCACGTAGCGACGGATCGCGCAGTGTCCGGCCATGAAGCCGGCGTTCACCGCGATCCGGCCCTCCAGCTTGTCCAGGTACTGGGCGAAGGTCTCCCAGCTCCAGTCCACGCCGTTCTCCAGCGCGGGCAGCGCCATGCCCTCGACCTTGGCCATCATCCGTCGGGTGTAGTCGGCGTCCTCGGCCCGGAGCGGCGCGAGCGTGAAGCCGCAGTTGCCGCCGATGATCGTGGTCACGCCGTGGTTGACCGAGGGCGTGGCGTACGGGTCCCAGTGCAGCTGGGCGTCGTAGTGGGTGTGCGGGTCGACGAACCCGGGAGCCAGGATCAGGCCCTCGGCGTTCTCGGTGCTCGCGGCCTCTTCGGTTATGCCGCCGGCGGGGGTGACCGCGACGATCCGTCCGTCCTTGATGCCCACGTCACCCAGGAAGGACGGCGCGCCCGTCCCGTCGACGACGGTGGCTCCGGTGATGACGTGGTCCAGCATGGCGAAGCTCCTTCTGCCCTCGGTGTTGCCCGCGAACGCGGCCGACCGCACGCCTGCGCATGCCCGGCCCCGCCCACCCACGAAACTGATGGTACGTCAGATGCGCGGGCCCGCCAGGGGTCCGCGCGGGATGAGACGGGGCTCACCCGAGTCATGCCACAGCGGCATATCTCGACCGCGGATCGAAACTCAGAAAAGCTTCACGCCCGCCATCCAGCCACCGTCCACGACGATGTGGGTGCCCGTCATGTACGAACTGTCGGCACTCGTCAGGAACAGCGCCGCGGTGGCGATCTCGTCCGGCTCGCCGATCCGGGCCAGAGGTATGCCGCCGAACACCTCACTCACCGGGTCCGGCTCACCCGGGGCCGGGGTCGGTGTGGTCAGGCCGTCGATGTCACCCGGGTTGGTCATCGGCGTGCGGACGCCGCCCGGACAGATCGCGTTGACCCGGATCCCCGGTCCGGCCTCCAGCGCGGCCACCCGGGTCATCGCGAGCACCGCGCCCTTGGTGGACGCGTACGCCACCAGGCCCTCCATGCCGGCCAGGCCCGCGTAGGACGCGATGTTCACGATCGTGCCCGGGCCGCCCGCCGCGCGGATCGCGGGCAGTGCGGTCTTCATGCCCAGGAACGTGCCGAGCTGGTTGACCTCGACGATCCGCAGGTATGCCGCCCGGGACATCTCCTCGATCGGGTCGAAGGCCAGGATCCCGGCATTGTTGACCAGCCCGTCGAGCCTGCCGAAGGCGTCGACGGCGGTGCGCACCGCCTGCTGCCAGTCGTCCTCGTCCGACACGTCCAGGTGTACGTAGCGGGCCGCGTCGCCGATCTCCTTCGCCGCCGCCTCGCCCGCCTCGTCGAGGATGTCGGCGAGTACGACCCTCGCCCCCTCGGCCGCGAACAGGCGGGCCTCCACGACCCCCTGGCCACGTGCCGCGCCGGTGATCAGGACCACCCTGCCGTCCAGCTTGCCCATGCGAACTTCCCTTCCGAGAACGGAGACTGATGGAGCATCAGAGCATCGTGCGGGGTGTGCGCGTTGCGCGCATGGCGCGCATCGTGCGCGTGGTGCGCGTGGTGCGCGTGGTGCCGTGGTGCGCCGCGTGGTGCTGCGGTCCCTGGTGCGCCGCGTGGTGCCGTGGTGCGCGTGGTGCGTTGGGCGGGAGGGGTACGAGGCGAGAGGAGTACGAGGAGGCGGCTCCGAGTGCCCGGAACGCCGCGATCAGGACAGGTTCGGCGCGACCTCGGCGGCGAACAGCGCGATCTGGTCGAGCAGTTCGGCCAGGTCGCGGCTACGGAAGCGGACCTGGATCTGGTTCGCGCCCTGCTCTCCGTACCAGCGCAGCGACTCGGCGAGCTTGTCCGGGCTGCCGGTGAGGGTGTTCGCGCCGACGTCCCAACCGGCCTCGCCGACGTAGAGGATCTCGGTGATCGCACCGATGTCCAGGCGTTCGTCGGCGCGGCCGACCTGCTCCTGGTAGCGCTTCAGTTCGGCCAGCTGATCGGGGTAGGTCGCCCGCGGGCTGCCCTGCGGCAACCAGCCGTCGCCGTACTTTGCCACCCGCTTCAGCGCCGCGCCCGCCGAGCCGCCGATCCAGATCGGCGGACGGGGGGTCTGCACCGGACGCGGCCGCGCGCCCATGTCGCCGACCTGCCAGCGCTCGCCGGCGAAGGTCACGTACTCGTCCCGCAGCGCGAGATCGAGCAGTTCCAATGCCTCGTTGAGCGCCTTGCCCCGGGTCTTGAAGTCCACCCCGAGCATCTCGAACTCGGCCTCGACGTGTCCCGCACCCGCACCGACGATCGCCCGGCCCTTGGAGATCCGGTCCAGCGTCGCGAACGCCTTGGCCGACATCATCGGGTGCCGGTAGGCGAGCACCGACACGTGACTGATCAGCCGGATCCGCTCGGTGACGGCCGCGAGCCAGCCGAGCGTGGTCATCGTGTCCCACCACTCGGTACCCATCGCGCCGGCGTGGCTGCGCGGGATCGCGGTGTGGTCGCAGACCGCGATGTACGCGAAGCCGGCCCGGTCGCAGGCCTGCGCGATCGCCGCCAGCTCGTCCGGTCCCGAGGTCTCCTCCCATGCCTCCGCGTACAGCTTGCTCTGCGACTGGATGGGCAGCTGCATGCCGACGTGCAGGGTGCCCGGGGGCAGGATCGCGGCCATGGAAGTGCCTCCGAGGGATCAAGGGAGATCGTTGGACTGTGGCGAACGCGTGTCACATACTCCGATCTAACGGGTCGTCAGACAAGGCCGAAGCACCGCTCCTGGAGGAACCGGACCGTGATCAACACCACCGACCCAAGCATCGACGAGGCCGAGGTGCGGATGCGGCTGGAGGTCGAGGAGGCCACCGGCATCGCGGTGCTGACGCTGTGTCGACCGGACAAGCTGAACGCGTGGAGCTGGGAGGCCACCCGGCAGTTGGGGATCATGGCCGACCGGATCCGGTTCGACGAGCGGGTCCGGGTGGTGCTGCTGCGGGCCGAGGGGCGGGCGTTCTGCGCGGGCATCGACGTCACCGCACCCGGCGGCGCGATCACCGGCCGCTCCGGCGCCGAGCGCACCCGCAACTACTACGAGGGCCTGCGCTGGGTGCACGAGCGCTTTCGCACCTTCGCCCGGCTGCCGCAGCCCGTGGTCGCCGCCGTCCAGGGCTACTGCCTGGGGTTCGGCTTCGAACTCGCGCTGATGGCGGACATCCGGATCGCGGCCGACGATGCCAGGTTCGCGCTGCCCGAGGCGCAGATCGGCGTCGCGGTGGACGCGGGCGGCGACATCCGGATCGCCCGGGAGGCGGGCGCGGGCTGGGCCAAGCTGCTGTCCCTGACCGGCCGCCGGATCGACGCGGCCCTGGCCGAGCGCCTGAACCTGGTCCAGGAGGTGGTGCCCGTGGCCGACCTGGACCGCACCGCCCGCACCCTGGCCGAGGAAATCGCCGCCAACGCCCCCCTGGCCGTCCAGGGCATCAAACGCAGCATCGACACCTTCGCCGACGCCAACCTCGACACGGCCCTGGGCCTGACCGCAATGTCCGCAGCCCTGACCCTGGTCTCCGAAGACTCGGCAACAGGCTACGCAGCCAAAGCAGCCCGCAAATCAGCAAAATTCGAGGGCAAGTAACCCCCGCCCGACCCCGACAACCTCAAACGCCGGCCAGAACCCACACCTCGACCGGCGCTTGAGGCCACTCAGCGGGGCTGGCGCATGAGGCCAAGCAGCCCCGCCGGCGCATGAGGCGAACCCAGCCGGGCCGGCGCTTGAGGCCAAGTAGCCCGGCCGGCGTTTGAGGCCACTCAGCCCCGCCGGCGCTTGAGGCGAACCAGCCCGGCCGGCGCTTGAGGCCAAGTAGCCCGGCCGGCGCATGAGGCCACTCAGCGCCGCCGGCGCTTGAGGCGGACCAGCCCGCCCCGGGTCACCGCCGCGCCGCTTCCTCCGCAGCCCGCGCCCGGAGCTCGAACTTGAGCACCTTCCCGCCCGGGTTCCGCGGCAACTCGGTGACGAACTCGACCGCCCGCGGCACCTTGTAGTTCGCCATCTCCTGCCGGCAGAACGCGATGACCTCCTCGGCCGTCACCTCCGCCCCGGGCCGCAGCAGCAGGTACGCCTTGCCCACCTCGCCCATCCGCGCGTCCGGAACACCGACCACCGCGGCCTCCGAGATCGCCGGGTGCCCCGCCAACACGGACTCGATCTCCGCCGGGTAGGCGTTGAAGCCGCCGACGATGAACATGTCCTTGATCCGGTCGGTGATCCGCAGGTTGCCCTGCTCGTCCAGCACACCCACGTCGCCCGTGTGCAGCCAGCCGTCGGCGTCGATCGACCCGGCGGTCTCCTCCGGGTCCTCGAAGTAGCCCTTCATCACGTTGTAACCACGCACCCACACCTCGCCGGACTCGCCGACCGGGGTCGGCTTGCCGTCCGCGTCCACGGTGACCACCTCCACGCCGGGAATGGCCCGCCCCGAGGTGGACGAGATGACCTCGGCCGAGTCGCCCTGCCGGCACATGGTGGCCGTACCGCACGACTCGGTCAGCCCGTACGCGGTGAGCACCGAGTCGAAGCCCAGTTCCTCCGCCATCCGGGTCACCAGGGACAACGGCACCGCCGCCGCGCCGGTGACCGCGAGCCGCAGCGAGGACAGGTCGTACTTGCCCGCCCCCTCGCGCGCCACCGCGTCCAGGAGCGAGGTGTAGATCGTCGGCGCGCCCGGCAGCACGGTGACCCGCTCCTGCTGGATCACCGCCATCGTGGCGTCCAGGTCGAAGACCGCCTGCGGAATCATCGTGGCGCCCTTGATCAGGCTCGCGACGATCCCCGCCTTGTACCCGAAGGTGTGGAAGAACGGGCTGACGATCAGATACCTGTCGCCCTCGACGAGGCCGACCAGCGATGCCCACGTGTCGAACACGCGCAACGTCTGCGCCTGGGTGGTCATCACGCCCTTGGGCCGGCCGGTGGTGCCGGAGGTGAAGATGACGTCGCCGATGTCGTCCGCGCTGACGCTCGCCTTGCGGGCGTCCACCTCGGCGGCGGTGATCCGGTCGCCGGCGGCCAGGAAGTCCGACCACGCGACGCAGTCGTCCGGCGCGGTGTCGGCCAGCACGACCACCCGTTCCAACTCGGGCAGGTCCGCGAACGCCCGGCCCTCCGCCGCCCCGCCGGCCGCCTGGCGGAGCATGCCGACGTAGGACGAGCCGAGGAACGTGCCCGAGACGAACAGCAGCTTGGCGTGTGTCTTGGCCAGCACGTACTTGGCCTCCGCGCCCTTGTACCGGGTGTTCATCGGCACCACGACCGCGCCCGCGGTCAACGCGCCGAGCGCGGACACGATCCAGTCCAGCGAGTTCGGCGCCCAGATGCCGACCCGGTCGCCCTTGTGCACGCCCGCCGCGATGGCGGCGCCGGCGGCACGCCGGACACGGTCCCGCAGTTCGGCGTAGCCGACCCGTACATTGCCGTCCACCACGGCCTCACGGTCACCGAAGCGGTCCGCCGCGCTGTCGACGAGGGCAGGGATGCTCCCCCACTCAAGGTCCCCTTGCATGATCGCTCCCGGAGAGGCCAGAGGTTGATAGAACCTGACGGTACGTCAGATCATGGTGGCGTGGGAAGCGGCATCACGGCGATCGAGACGCAGACCACCGAGACGTGGTGGTCACCGAAGATTGAGGGCTGAGGCATGCGCAAGTTCGAGACGCTGGGCTACGAGCAGGAGAACGGCGTCGCGTGGGTGACGCTGAACCGCCCGAACCGGCACAACGCGTTCGACATCACCATGATCGACGAGCTGCACTCGCTGTGGCGTGAGCTGCGGCACGACGACGACGTGCGGTGCGTGGTGCTCACCGGCGCGGGCGACAAGGCGTTCTGTACCGGCATCGACCGGGGTGTGGACATCCCCCAGCCGTCGTCGCCGTACATGATGGACGACCCGATGCTCAAGGTGGGACCGAAGTTCTCCGACCTGTGGAAGCCGGTCATCGTCGCGGTGAACGGCATGGCCTGCGGCGGCGCGTTCTACCTGCTCGGCGAATGCGAGTTCGTGATCGCGGCGGAGGAGGCGACCTTCTTCGACCCGCACACCACGTACGGCATGGTGTCCGGCTTCGAGTCGATGCACCTCGCGCAGCGCATGCCGCTCGGCGAGGTCATGCGGCTCACCCTGCTGGGCAACGCCGAGCGGATGAGCGCCAAGCGCGCCTACGAGACGGGACTGGTGTCCCAGGTGGTGCCGGCGGCCGAGTTGCTCGACACCGCCCGGTGGGCCGCCGAAACCATCGCCTCGTACCCGCCGCACGGCGTCCAGGGGTCCGTGCGCTCGATCTGGGCGGCCCGTGACCTCACCCGCGCCCAGGCCCTGAGCATGGCCCCTCACATGATCGAACTGGGCAACCTCGACTGGTCCGAGCAGGCGAGCCTGTTCCAGGGCCGCGGCAAGGACTTCCGGGTGCGCTGACACGCGCCGAGGGCCCCGACCCACCGAGGTGGGTCGGGGCTCGGTCGGACGACGGCCGCCTCTTGCGTCGCCCGGGCTTCGGGTGTCAGTACGAGGGCGTGGTGGGCGCCGGTGCGGCGCCGAGCAGGTCGGTGGCGATCCGGTCGCGGTGTTCACCCGGGTCGCCCCACGCGGCGCCCAGTGCCCAGGCGCGCTTCATGAACAGTTGCAGGTCGTGCTCCTCGGTGTAGCCGATCGCGCCGTGCACTTGGAGGCAGTTGCGGGCGGCCAGGTCGGCCGCCTCGCCCGCGTAGATCTTCGCCATCGACACGTCGCGGTCCGCCGAGGGCAGGTCGCGGGCGAGCGAGTAGGCCGCACGCAGCACCACCGGGCGGGCGAACTCCAGCTTGATCAGCACGTTGGCCAGGTGGTGCTGGACCGACTGGTGGGTGCCGATCCGCACGCCGCGCTGGACCCGCTGCTTGGCGTAGTCCACCGTCATGTCGAGCATCCGCCGGGTCAGGCCCAGAAGCTGTGCCGCCGCGCCGAGCGCGCCGCGGTTCGCCGCCCGGGCCAGCGCCCGCTGTGCGCCGGAGGCCACCAGGGTCTCCGGGGTCGGTTGGAAGCCGACCGTGTAGAGCTTGCGACTGCGGTCGACGGAACGTCGTGCGGTGAGTTCGCAGTCGCCCGGGTCGGTCACGTGCAGGTCGCCGTTGGCCAGCCCGATCACCAGCACGTCGGCGGCGGCGGCCTCGACGGCGAGTCGCCGACCGGGCAGCAGTACCGAGGCGGTGGCCCGACCGGCCGCGATCTCGGCAAGCCATCCGGCGTCGGCGGCGAACTCGGCGAGCAGGCCGGCCGCGACCGCCGATTCGAGCAGCGGTTCGGGCAGCGCGGCGTAGCCGGCCTCCACCAGCACGGCGGCCAGTTCCTCGTCGCCCATGCCCAGGCCGTCGTGCTCCTCGGGGACCACGATGCCGGTCACGCCGACCTTGGCGAGTTCGGCCCAGCGTGCGGAGATCGCGCTGTCGGCGGCCCAGGCGGCGCGTACGTCCGTGCCGGTGCACCGGTCGGCGAGGAAGTCGCGGACGGTGTCGCGGAACAGTTCCTGGTCTTCGGTGTATGCGAGGCGCATCGTCGGAATCCTTCTACTTCGCTCGGGGCAGGCCGAGGATGCGTTCGGCGATCGTGTTCCGCTGGATCTCGTTGGTACCGGCGTAGATCGGCCCGCCGAGCGCGAACAGGAACCCGTCCAGCCAGCCGCCGTCGCCGTCGTCCAGCTCGCCCGCCTCGCCGAGCAGGCGCAGCGCGGTCGCTTGCAGCTCGACGTCCATCTCGGACCAGAAGACCTTGTTGATCGAGGAGTCCGCGCCGATCGCACCGCCCGCCTGGAGCTTGGTGACGGTGCCGAAGGTGAACAGCCGGTACGCCTCGGCGTCCATCCACGCGCGCACCACCGCGTCCCGCTCGGCCGGGCGCGGGTCCTGCTTGTACAGCTCGATCAGCCTGTTCGCGGGTGCCACGAAGCGGCCGGGGCTGCGCAGGTTGAGCCCGCGCTCGCTGCCGGTGGTGGCGATCATGATCTTCCAGCCCTCGTTCACCCCGCCGAGCACGTCGGCGTCCGGTACGAAGACGTCGTCCAGGAAAACCTCGGCAAAGCCCGGCTCGCCGTCCAGCTGCGGGATCGGCCGTACGGTCACGCCTGGGGCGGCGAGGTCGACCATGAAATAGGTCAGCCCGCGGTGCCGCTGTGCCTCAGGGTCGGTGCGGAACAGGCCGAACAGGCGGTGTCCGTACGTGCCGCGCGAGCTCCAGATCTTCTGCCCGTTCAGCAGCCACCCGCCGCGCTCGTCGTCGCGGTCGGCCCGCGAGCGCACGTTGGCCAGGTCGGAGCCGGCCTCCGGCTCGGACCAGCCCTGGACCCAGATCTCCTCGCCGGAGGCCATTTTCGGCAGGTAGCGGTCCTGCTGCTCCTTGCTGCCGAATTCGAAGACGGTCGGCGCGAACAGGAAGATGCCGTTCTGGCTGACCCGGCCCGGGGCGCCCGCGCGGTAGTACTCCTCCTCGAAGATCAGCCATTCGGTGAGGCCGGCCTCGCGCCCGCCATACTCCCGCGGCCAGGACACCACCGCCCAGCGCGCGTCGAAGAGCTTGCGCTCCCACGCCTGGTGGGCCAGGAAGCCCTCCCGCGTGTCCATCGACGGCAGTGGCTCGGCGGGCACGTTGGCGGCCAGCCAAGCGCGCACCTCCCGGCGGAACTCCTGCTCCTGCTCGGTGAATTCGAGATCCACTGGGCGACTCCCTCGACGGGTGTGAGACCGAGGACACACAGGTCGAAACCCGGTCGGACACGGGTAGCATAACTGACGGGTCGTCAGGTTAACCGTTCCGTGCGGTGTGGCGACACCGTGGACGGCGTGCGATCGGACACGCGGGCGAGCGAAATCGTCGGTCGAACGTCGCCGGTCGTACGTCATCGGTCGTACGTCACCGGTCGAGCAATCGTCGGTCGAACACTCGTGAGTCGAACACTCGAGGATCAAAGGGGGCCCCAGTGGCCGAGGCATACATCGTCGACGCGGTTCGCACACCGGTCGGCCGCAAGAAGGGCAGCCTGGCCGGGGTGCACCCGGCCGACCTGGGCGCCCACGCGATCAAGGCCCTGGTCGAGCGCAGCGGGATCGACCCGGACGTGGTCGAGGACGTGGTGTTCGGCTGCGTGGACACGATCGGCCCGCAGGCCGGCGACATCGCCCGCACCGCGTGGCTCGCCGCGGGCTACAGCGAGGCGGTGCCCGGGGTCACCATCGACCGGCAGTGCGGCTCCTCACAGCAGGCGATCCACTTCGCGGCGCAGGGCGTGATGTCCGGCACCCAGGACGTGGTCGTGGCCGGCGGCGTGCAGAACATGAACCAGATCCCGATCGGGTCGGCGATGACCTCGGCCGTGCCGCTCGGCTTCAGCGACCCGTTCTCCGGCTCCAAGGGCTGGGTGGCGCGCTACGGCGACGAGCCGGTCGACCAGTTCCACGGCGCCGAGCTGATCGCCAAGCGCTGGGACATCTCCCGCGAGGAGATGGAGCGCTTCGCGCTCGCGTCGCACGAGCGCGCCCTGCACGCGATCGACAACGGGTGGTTCGAGAAGGAGATCGCACCGATCGACGTGGACGGCACCGTGGTCTCGGTCGACGAGCCGCCGCGCCGGGGCACCACGTTGGAGAAAATGGCGGAGTTGAAGGTGCTGATGGAGGGCGGCCGGATGACCGCCGCCGTCGCATCGCAGATCTCCGACGGGGCGGCGGCGCTGCTGATCGTCTCCGAGCGTGCCCTGAAGCAGTACGGCCTCACCCCGCGCGCCCGGATCCACCACATGAGCGTGCGCGGCGCGTCCCCGATCGAGATGCTCTCCGCGCCGATCCCGGCGACGGAGTACGCCTTCGCCAAGTCCGGCCTGGGCATCGACGACATCGACGCGGTCGAGATCAACGAGGCGTTCGCGCCGGTGGTGCTGTCCTGGATGAAGGACATCAAGGCCCCGCACGAGAAGGTCAACCCCAACGGCGGCGCGATCGCCCTGGGCCACCCGCTCGGCGCCACCGGCGCCCGCCTGATGACCACGCTGCTCCACCACCTGGAGCGCACGGGAGGCCGCTACGGCCTCCAGACCATGTGCGAGGGCGGCGGCCAGGCCAACGCCATCATCATCGAACGCCTGGGCTGACCCGGCGTCGGATCTCGCGACACGACCCCGAAGGGCGCGGCCACCGGCTCCGGTGGTCGCGCCCTTCGGGCTCGCGGGTGGAAGTGGGTCCCGAGGGTCAGAGTTGGCGCTGGTAGATGTGCGGCTCGTAGTCGGTCGTGGGGTGCTGCGGGGCCGCGTGTTGCGGGGCGTGGATGCGGGGGATGCGGCTGGGCCACCAGTTGGCCCTGCCCAGGAGCGTCATCAGCGAGGGCAGGATCACGATGCGGACCACGATCGCGTCGATCAGGACCGCGGCGGCCAAGCCGATGCCCATCTGCTTCATGTCCAGCATGCTCAGCGTGCCGAAGACCACGAACACCGAGACCATCACGAGGGCCGCGCTGGTGATCACGCCGGCCGAGCCGGTGATGCCCTTCTCGACCGCGGCCTTGGTGGACATCCCCTGCATGGCCGCCTCGCGGATCCGGCTGACCACGAAGACGTGGTAGTCCATCGAGAGGCCGAACAGGACCACGAACAGGAACAGCGGCAGCCAGGAGATGATCGCGCCGCTGGAGTGGAAGTCCAGGATCCCCTCGGCCCAGGTGTGCTGGAAGACCACGACCAGGAAGCCGAAGGAGGCCAGCGCGGAGAGCAGGTTGATCGCGATCGCGGTGAGCGCGACGACCACCGAGCGGAAGGTCACCGACATCATCACGAAGGTCAGCAGCAGGACGAAGGCGATCACCAGGGGCAGCTTGTCCTGCACGTGGTCGGCGAAGTCCTTGTTCTCGGCCGTCTCACCGGAGACCGCGAACTCCGCGCCCGCCACCTTGCCGACGGTGTTCGGCAGCACGCTCTCGCGCAGTTGCTTCAGCGCCGCCTTGGCCTCGGTCGAGCTGGAGATGTGCGGCGTGATGACGTCGGCCTTGAACGCACGCCCATCCTTCGAGACCAGCACCTCGACCGGGTCCTGGGCGAACAGCGGGTTGTTCCGGGTCTGCGCGACGGCCTTGTCCAGAGCGGCACGGGTCTCCTTCTCCTTGCCGACCGGGGCCAGCGCGACCAGGTTGTACGGGCTGTGCTTGCTCGGGTAGGCGGCGGTCATCCGGTCGTAGGTCTGCATCGTGGCCATCGAGCGCGGGAAGTCGTCGCTGGAGGTGTTCTGCAGCTTCATTCCGAAGGCCGGCAGAGCCAGCGCGACCAGGGCGGCCACCGACACCGCGAGGGTGATCCCGGGGTGGTTCAACGCGGGGCGCAGCAGCGCCTTCCACACGCGCGGCTCGCGGTCCTCGCGGGCGGTCAGCCGCCACAGGAGCGGGATCCGCGGCCGGTCGATCCGGTTGCCCAGCTTGGCCAGCAGCGCCGGCAGCACGGTGAGCGAGCCGATCATGGCGACCGCGACCACGATGATGCCGCCGGTGGCCAGGCTGGAGAAGACCGCGTCGTCGGCGATGTACATACCGGCCATCGAGACGGCCACCGCGATCGCGGAGACCACCACGGCGTGCCCGGAGGTGGCGGCGGCGATCTCGATCGCGTCGATCCGGCCGCGGCCCTTGGCCCGCTCCTCCCGCTCGCGCTTGACGTAGAAGAGCGAGTAGTCGACGCCGACCGCCATGCCCATCATGGTGATCACGCTGGAGACGGTGCCCGAGTCCGGGAAGACGGCGGAGGCGAGTCCGTACAGACCGATCGAGGCACCGACGGCGGAGATGGCCAGCAGCACGGGCACGGCGGCGGCGATCATCGCGCCGAACGCGACCATCAGGATGATCAACGTGACCGGCAGGCTGAACAGTTCGGCCTGGCCCAGGTCCTTGCCGATCTGGTCCTGGATGCCCTTGCCGATCGATGCGTCACCGATCTCGTCGACCCGCAGGTCGGGGTGCGCCTTCTGGACGCTCGCCGTCGCCTTCAGCAACGGGTCGATGTGGTCCTGGGCCTTGTCGGCCGATCCCTTCATGGTGAGCGGGACCAGCAGCGCCCGGCCGTTCGTGGCCGGGATCGGCGCGGCGACGTCGGCCACCTCGGGCAGCGCCCGCAGCTTCGCGGTGACCTCGGCGGCGACCCGGTCCGCCGCGGCCCGGTCCAGCGTGCCGTTCTTCGCGGTGATCAGCACGTTCTCGCTCGCCGCGCCGTCGAGACCGTACTGCCTGGAGATCTCGTCGGCCCGGCCGGACTGGCCGTTGCCCATGTCCGCTGCGGTGGTCTTCTCGGTGCCCGCCATTCCCCCGACGACCAGGCAGATGGCGACGAAGGCGATCCACATGACGATCGCCCGCCACGGGTGGGTGGCACTCCATCGTGCGACGCGAACGGTCGCCGGCTGCTTGGCCATTGTCAGGTCCCCTCGTGTTCCGCTGTGTCCCGCTGACAGTTCGAGTCTGTCGGCGCGGCGGTCGCGGAACACTGCGTCGAACCCCCGATCCGGGGTGGGTCCAGACCCACCCCCCCGGGTGGGCGCGGACGCCGCGCAGCGGCAGCGCGGAAGCAGCGCGGACCCCATGCGAAGGCGGCCCAGCGGCAGTGCGGACGCAACGCCGGCACCGCCCGCAAGGGGCGATGCCGGCGTTCGCATGCGGTGCGGAGCGGTCAGACCCGGGCGGACTCCAGGTCGTGGAGGATCGCGCTCGCCTGCTCGGTGATCCGGGTGATCAGCTCGGCGCACGAGGGCAGGTCCTCGATCACGCCGACCACCTGGCCCGAGGCCATCACGCCCAGGTCCGGACGCCCGTCCACCATCGCGGCCTTGAGCAACATCGGGGTGTTCGCCGCCATCAGCACCTGCGGCCAGCTCAGTCCCTGTGACTTCTTCATCGCCAGGCCCTCGCGCACCATGTCGGTGAGCCTGGTACCGCTGAGCTTTTGGAACTTCACCGCGTTGGCGATCGAGCGCGGATAGCGGGCGAGCACCGAGCGCTGTTCGAGCCGCTTGACGAAATCGGTGGCCAGCACCCGGTGCGGGACGCCGTCGACCTCTTTGGACACGATCGTGCCGTTGACGTCGGCGGCCAGGTAGACGTCCTTGACCGCCTGACCCACCGGGCTGTCCGAGGTGAGCAGGAAGCGGGTGCCCATCGCGATCGCGTCCGCGCCGTACGCCAGCGCGGCGACCAGGCCGCGCCCGTCGAAGAAGCCGCCGGCCGCGATCACCGTGACGTCGCTGCCCCGCAGGACGTCGGTCACCTGCGGCAGCAGCAGCGTGGTCGGGATCGAGCCGGTGTGCCCGCCGCCCTCGCCGCCCTGCACGATGACACCGTCGACGCCCCACTCGGCGACCTTCTGCGCGTGCCGCTTGGCGCCGATCGAGGGCACCACCAGCATGCCCAGGTCGTGCGCGCGCTTGATCAGGTCCTTCTTCGGTGCCTGCGCGAACGAGGCGACCCTGATGCCCTCGCGGCCCATCAGGTCGATCCGCTCGGCCGCGTCCGGCGCGTCCGCGCGCAGGTTGACCGCGAACGCCTTGGTGGTGCTCTTCTTCACCGCCGCGATCGCCGCGACCAGTTCGTCGTAGGTCATCGTCGCCGAGGCCAGGATGCCCAGACCGCCGGCTTCGGCGGTGGCCGCGACCAGCCGGGGGTAGGACACGTAGCCCATCCCGGTCTGCACGATCGGGTACCGCACGCCGAACTTCTCGGTGAACCCGTTGCGCAGCGCCGGGTGCAGCCCGCCCGCGCTCACGCCGGCACCTCGCGCAACCGCATGCCGCGCGGGTCGAGCACGTCCCGCACGATCCGCAGTTCCTCGTCCGAGGGCACCCGCGACGTGGGTACCTCGGCCGGGATCACCAGCTCGAAGCCGGTCGCCTCGACGACCTCCTCGACGGTGACGCCCGGGTGCACCGAGCGCAGCCGCATGACCTTCGCCTCGGTCTCGAAGTCGAGCACGCACAGGTTGGTGACGACCCGTCGGACCTCGTGGAAGCGCCCGGCCGAGCCCACCGCGGCGGCCCGGTCGTAGCCGACGCAGGAGACCATGTCCACCTTCGGCGTGAGCACGCGCGCCGAGTGCTTGGGGATCCAGTAGCTGGTGGTGTGGTTGATCGTGTTGCCCGGACCGCCGCGCGAGCCGAGCACCTGGCGCTTGGGCCTGGCCCAGTCGCCGATCGCGGAGATGTTGGCGTTGCCGTGCGCGTCGATCTGCACCGGGCCCATCATCACGTGCCGCCGCCCCGAGGCGAGCACGTCCAGCACCTGGCGGTAGGGAATCCAGCCGACCACGGCGAACTCGTCGGGCTTGGCGCCCAGTCGGGCGTCGCCCTCGAAGAAGTACGACTCGCCGTTGGAGAGCATCAGGTCCGGCTCGAACGTCGCGCGGGCCAGCCGGGCGCCGATCGTGGGCACGGCGCCCATCGGGCTGCCGATGATCTCGCCGTCGCCGCGGAAGCAGTCCGCGACGGCGGCGACGCACACGTCGGCGCGGGTGGCCTCGGTCAGGGTCTCGGTGCTCACTTGGCCGTCTCCTTCTTGAACTCCTCGACGGCGGCCTGGTACGCCGCCTCGCTCTCGACCGCGAGGAAGCGCTGCTCGAACGCGGCCCACGCCTCGGGGTCGGCGGCGGCGGTGACGTACGCCTTCTGGAACGCCTCGTCCCGGCCGTACTCCGGCGGGCACTCGGTGAAGTGCGCGCCGTTCGGGGCCTCGACCACGCCGTGCGTCATGTAGCGGTGCACGGTCAGCGTGTGCACGCAGCCGGCCGCCTTGAGCAGTTCCTCGCTCGGCACGATGCGCTCGGCCGAGACGTACGCCTTCTCGGCCGCGAGGCAGAACAGGTCGTCCATGAACTGGTCCGGGCCGGTCAGTGCGGCGTTGCCGCGCTCGTCGGCGACGTTCGCGTGGATCAGCGCGACGTCCAGGTTCAGCGCCGGCATCGCGACCAACGTCTCGTCGCCGTACGGGGATTCGATCGTCTTCAGGTGCGGCGAGACCTTGAGGATGTCCGAGCCCAGACCCGCGCGGGTGGGCAGGAACGGCAGTCGCTGGGCGGCGGCGCGCAGGCCGGTGAGGAACATGCCCTCGTCGTACTCGACCGCCTCGACCAGGCCGTTCTCCCGCACGTACCGGAAGTTGGGCTCCAGCGGGATCGAGTCGAGCGAGACGAACGCGTAGACGAGCTTGCTCGCCTTGCCGGCCCGGGCCAGCAGCCCGACGTCGGGGCCGCCGTAGGACACGACGGTCAGATCCTTGAGGTCGGATCGCAGGATGGCCCGGACCAGGGCCATCGGCTTGCGCCGCGAACCCCACCCGCCGATGCCGACGGTCATCCCGTCGGAGAGCTGTGCGACGACCTGATCGGCCGTCATGCGCTTGTCAGCCATGGATGGTTGCTCCGTCTCTACTTCGAGGTGTCCGCTTCGCGACCCTCGGTACTGTGCCCGCCCGGGGGACAACCCCCGGACCCCCGGCAAGGGGCGGTGCCGCTCACTTGGAGGTGTCCGCTTCGCGTCCCTCAGTAAAGGCGTCGCGCAGTTCGTCCGAGACGCCGGTCAGGTTCAGTTCGAACGTGAAGCCCTGCTCGTAGCGGTACGAGCGCTTGACGTCGACCGGGTCGATGCCGTTCAGCGACGCCTTCGCGGCGCGGATGACGGTCGGGCTCTTCGCGGCGATGGCGCGAGCCACCTCGAACGCGGTCTCGACCAGCTTGTCCCGGTCCACCAGCTTGTAGATCGAGCCGTACGCGTGGAGTTCCGCCGCGGGGGCGTTCTCCGACGTGTAGACCATCTGTCGCATCCGGTGCTGCGGGACCAGTCGGGCCAGGTGGGTGGCCGCGCCGAGGGCGCCGCGGTCGACCTCGGGCAGGCCGAAGAACGCGTCGTGCGACGCGACGATGATGTCCGCGTTGCCGACCAGCCCGATCCCGCCGCCGACGCAGAAGCCGTGCACCGCCGCGATGACCGGCACCTCGCAGTCGTACACCGCGGCGAACGCGTCGAAGCAGCCCTTGTTGGCCGCGACCAGTGCGTCGAAGCCCTCGGTGTTCGACATTTCCTTGATGTCCACGCCGGCGTTGAAGCCGCGGCCCTCGGCCCGGAGCACCACGGCCCGGACCTGCGGGTCACGGCTCGCGTCGCGGAGTCGGTCCGCGAGCTCGAACCAGCCGGCGACGGTGAGCGCGTTGACGGGGGGTGCGTCCAGCACCACCTCGGCGATGCCCTCACGCACCTCGTAACGGATAGCCATGGCAACCAGATCCATTCGGCCGCGTGCGTCGGATCGGTCGGTGACGTCCCATGTACCGGCGGGTGCGGCCGACGCGGCCGTCCGGTCGTGAGAGGCACATCACCACCCGATCTGACTGATCGTCAGATTTCTGCCACCATAGTTGACCCCGAGCGACCCACGCCAGACGAAGCGAGCGTGGCGCCCACGACACCGCAGCCCGTCAGGAGCAGGCCATGACGTCCTCCCCCAACCCGCTCGACATGAGTGGACGCGTCGTTCTCGTCACCGGTGGCGGCAAGGGGATCGGACGGGGCATCAGCGAGCGCTTCCTGGCGGCCGGCGCCGACGTCGTGGTGTGTTCGCGCCGCGAGCCCGAGACGCTGCCCGCCGCAGGCGGGCGCACCGCGGTGTACACCCCCGCGGACGTGCGCGACCCCGACACCGCCTTCACCGCCGTGGAGTTCGTCGAGGAACGCTTCGGTCGACTGGACGTGCTGGTCAACAACGCGGGCGGCGCGCCGCAGACCGACGCGGCCACCGCGTCACCCCGGTTCTCCAAGGCGATCATCGAGCTGAACCTGCTCGGCCCGCTGTATTTCGCGCAGGCCGCCCACCGCTTGATGCACCGTCAGGAAACCGGTGGGGTGATCGTGAACATCTCCAGCGTGAGCGGCGTGCGTCCCTCGCCGGGCACCGCGGCCTATGGCGCGGCCAAGGCCGGGATGAACTCGCTCACGCGCTCGCTGGCCGTCGAGTGGGCACCGAAGATCCGACTCAACTCCGTGATCGTGGGCCTGGTCCGGACCGAACAGGCGCACCTGCACTACGGGGACGAGGCGGGCGTGCAGCGTGTGGCGGACACGATTCCGCTCGGCCGGCTCGCGGACCCCTCCGACGTCGCGGACGTGTGCCTGTTCCTCGCCTCGCCGATGTCACGGTACGTCAGCGGAGCGGAACTACTCATGCACGGCGGCGGGGAAATGCCCGCTTTCCTCCGTGCGGCGGACAGCGAGACCGATCATGCGCCCGTAAACTGACGGCATGACAGGACAAGTTCGCACCGTCGACGGCCGCGTCGCCGGGCGACGCGGACAGGCGACGCGGCAAAAGCTGCTCGACTGCCTCCGCGAGATGCTCGACACGTCTCCGTACCGGGACGTCAAGGTCATCGACGTCGCCCGTATGGCAGGCACCTCTCCCGCCACCTTCTACCAGTACTTTCAGGACGTCGAGAGTGCGATCCTCGAGATCGCGAACGACATGGCCAAGGACGGCCAGCGTCTGAAGACTCTCGCCGAGGACCAGAACTGGGCCGGCAAGGGCGGCTTCGCCGCCGCCGAGGCCCTGGCCGACGGCTTCCTCGAATTCTGGCGGGACTACGAGCCGATCCTGCGCGTCGTCGATCTGGCCTCGGCCGAGGGCGACAAGCGCTTCTACAAGGTGCGCCAGAAGATCCTGACGGCGGTCACCGGTTCGCTCACCGAGGCCATCGAGAACATGCAGGCCAAGGGCAAGGTCGGCGACGACGTGCAGCCGAACGCGATGGCGGGCACCCTCGTCGCGATGCTGGCGGCGGTGGCCGGGCACCAGAAGGGCTTCGAATCCTGGAACATCAAGATGAAGGACGTCCGCCCGGCGCTGTCCACGCTGGTCTTCATGGGCGTCACGGGGAAGAAGCCCCCGACGCGTTAGCCCTGTCGGCGAGTCGGAAGCGCCGAACCGGCGGCCCCGTGCCGTGCGCCGTCCTCGAACGCCGGACGAGTTGATGTCAGCCCGTCCGGCGTTCGAGGTCGAGCCTTGCTAGATCCCGGCCAGCTCCGCGATGCGCTCGCGCTGTGCGCCCCGGTCACCGAACAGGTGCGCGGACGTGATGGCCCGCTTCAGGTACAGGTGGCAGTCGTACTCCCAGGTGAAGCCGACTCCGCCGTGCAGTTGGATCATCTCCTCGGCGACATGCCGGTACGCGGCGGTCGCCGTCGTCATCGCCAGCGGTGCCATCACCGCCAGTTCGCCGGGCGTCGCGAGTCCCGCCGCCTCCGCCTCGGTGGCCGCCCACGCCGCGTAGTACAGCGCCGAACGGGCCGTCTCGACCTCGACGTACAGGTCCGCGCAGCGGTGCTTGATCGCCTGGAACGAGCCGATCGGCCGGCCGAACTGCACCCGCCCCCTGGTGTACTCCACGGTCGCCTCCAGGCAGCGCGCCGCCCCGCCGACCGCCTCCGCGGCCACCGCGATCTCGGCGAGCGCCAGGACCCGTTCCAGCGCCGCGTCCGCGCCGGGAGCGCCCAGCAGCCTGGCGGGGGTGTCCGCGAAGGTCAGCCGGGCCTGCTTGCGGGTCTGGTCCAGGGTCGGCAGCGCCGTGCGGGTCAGCCCGGCGGCGTCCTTGTCCACGGTGAACAGCGCGAGGTCGCCGCCCACCCGTCGCCCACCACCGCCCTTGTGCGGAGTCGCTTCGCTCCCGCCCTCGACTCGCGCCACCACCACGATCAGATCCGCGATCAGGCCGTCGATCACGTGCGTCTTGACGCCGTCCAGGCGCCACCCGTCGCCGTCGGCGCGCGCGGTCGTCTCCACCACGCGCACATCCCGGCGGCCCGGCTCGGCCAGCGCGAGCGCACCGAGCGTCTCACCCGCCGCGATGCCCGGCAGGTACTCGGCCCGCGCGCCCTCGTCGCCCGCGTGCACCAGCGCATACGCCGTCAGCACCGACGACGCCAGGAACGGTGAGGGGAAGAGCGACCGGCCCATCTCCTCTAGGGCCACGACCAACTCGGTGAAGCCGAAACCGACCCCGCCGTACTCCTCCGGAATCGCGAGACCGGGCAGCCCGGTCTGTTCGCACACGCGTCGCCACACCTTGGCGTCGTAGCCCGTCTCGGTGGCCATCACGGCCCGGACGGCGGGCGAGTCGCTGTGCTTGTCGAACACGTCCCGGAGTGCTCTGCGGATCTCCTGCTGCTCATCGCTGAACTCGACGTCCACGTACCGCAACTCCTTGGCACTCATGTCGTGCGGGTCGGGACGGTTGCCCGGCCCGAGTTCCGGTCGGCTCCATTGACGATCCGGCAGCCCGCGAGCACCAGTATCTGACACACCGTCATACCCTTGGAACATTGCTTTCGTCACACCTCCGAAACGTCGCGTTACCCCGGGCGTGTCGTGTTGTGTGGCATACACCACCCCCACGCCGATACTTCGCGCGCAGGCCGAAGGGACCCGTTGTGACCGTTCTCGCCCAGGTGCTTCGTGAGGCCGCCCGACGCTTTCCCGAGCGTCGGGCCCTCGTGCACGGCGGAAGCGGGTTCACCTACGGCGGGCTGGACGCGGTGACCGACCAGGTCGCCGCCGGGCTGGCCGGGCGCGGTGTCCGGCCTGGTCATCTGGTCGCACTCGTGCTCCCGTCCGGGCTCGAGTACGTGGTCGCCTACACCGCCCTGGCCCGACTCGGCGCGATCACCACCGGCGTGGGACCGCGCTACACCCCCGCCGAGCGGGCCGCGATCCTGGACCGGGCCGCGCCGGATCTGGTGCTGGCCACCGAGGAACTGGCCGAGGGCATCCCGGCCGGCCCCGAACACATCCGCTGCGTACCGGCCGCCGGCGCGCACGAGGTCTGGGCCGAACTGCGGCGCGACGAGATCCCGCCCGCGCCACCGGTCACCGGCGAGCAGGATCCGAGCCTGCCCGAGACGGTCGTGTTCACCTCGGGCACCACGGGCACCCCCAAGGGCGCCCTGTTCACGTCCCGGCAGATCGCCGCGATCACCGCGATGGACACCGGCGACCGCTGGGGCGAGGGCGGTCCGCAACTGATCGCCACCGGCCTGCCGCACGTCGGTTTCATGACCAAATTGGCCGGCTACCTCAAGATGGGCGCGACCCTGCACGTGCTCGGCCGCTGGCGGGCCCAGGACGCACTTCGCCTGGTCGCCCGCGAGAAGATCCCCTACCTCGGCGGCGTGGCCGCGCAGGTCTCCCTCCTGCTCGGCCGACCCGAGTTCGACCGCTACGACCTCACCCACGTACGCGGACTGATCGTCGGCGGCGGGCCGTCCCCCGCCCCGCTCGTGCACGAGGCCCGGACCCGATTCGGGGCGGGCTACTCGATTCGCTACTCGTCCACCGAGTCCGGGGGGCTGGGCACGCTCACCGCCTTCGACGCCCCCGACTCGGAGGCGCTGCACACGGTCGGCCGGCCCCGGCCGGGCACCGAACTGGAGATCCGCGACCCGCGGACCGGCGCCGTCCTGCCGGTCGGCGAGGAGGGGCAGATCTGCCTGCGCTCGCCCGCCGTGATGGCGGGCTACTGGCGCGACCCCGAAGCCGGCGCCGCCGCCCTCGACGGCGACGGCCGGCTGCACACCGGCGACCTCGGTCGGATCGACGAGGCCGGCTGCCTGCGGATCACCGGGCGGATGACGGAGATGTACATCCGCGGCGGATACAACGTGTATCCGCAGGAGGTGGAAGCGGTGCTGCTCGACCATCCCGACGTGGCCTCGGTGGCGGTGGTCCCGCGACCCAGCCGGGTGATGGGCGAGATCGGCGTCGCGGTCGTGGTGTCACGTGCAGCATCCGAGCCGTCACTCGCCGCATTGCGCGAATTCGCGGCGTCGCGGCTGTCCGCACACAAGCTCCCCGAGGCGATCCGGATCGTGCCGGAGTTGCCGCTCACCGGGATGGACAAAGTGGACCGCAGATCCTTGACCGAACGTGAGAAGTCCTTCGGGGACGTTTAGTAACCGCGCGATGACCAGCAGATATCGACAATATGTTTGACCAAGTCAGCAAATGTCCAGGTGATCGGACAGATGCGTCGGGACCGGGCCGGTGAGACAGTGGACAGCCCTGACGTCCCATCAGCAAGCTAACTGACTAACCGTCAGCTCGATTCCAGTGTCGATCGGATCTGGCGGCGACGAAAGATCGAAAAAGGGACGGGCGCGATGATGCTTCACGACAGCAGAGGACACCACTTCCCGGGGCACACTCGAACCAGCGTCACCGTGAACGCGGATCCGTCGGCCGAACTCGACGTGACCGGCCGACCACTCGCGCTCCGCCCCGCCGACCTGGACCGCTTCTTCCGACCTCGCACGGTCGCCGTGATCGGCGCCTCGGACACCGAGGGCCGACCCGGCGCCCGAATCACCGCGCAACTGATCGCGTGGGCCGATCGGGTGGGCGCGCGGTTGTTCCCGGTCAACCCCAAGCACGAGCGCATCGCCGGCCGGCCATGCCACGCGGACATCTCGGCGGTCCCCGAGCCGGTCGACCTCGCCGTCGTCCTGGTCGGCGATCCGGCCGAGGTACTGGAGCAACTCGCGGGCGCCGGCGTGGGTTTCGCGGTCGTGTTCGCGTCCGGCTTCGCCGAGGCGGGCGCCGCCGGGGCCGAGGCGCAGGCCCGGCTCGCCCAGCTCACCTCGGGCGGCTCGCTGCGCCTGCTCGGGCCGAACACCAACCTCAACGCCTTCGAGGAGTTCCGCACCGACCTCGAAGGCCCCGCGATCGCGTTGATCACCCAGAGCGGACACCAGGGCCGCCCGGTCTTCGCCGCCCAGGAGATCGGCATCCGGGTGTCCCACTGGGCCCCGGTCGGCAACGAGGCGGACCTGGAAATCGCGGACTTCGTCCGGCACTTCTCCGATCAGGAGGAGGTCGGCGTGATCGCCGCGTACGTCGAGGGGTTCAAGGACGGCCGCACCTTCGCCCTGGCGGCCGACCACGCGGCCCGGCAGGGCGTACCGGTGGTCGTGGTCAAGGTCGGGCGGACCGAGACCGGGGCGCGGATGGCCCAGTCGCACACCGGCAAGCTGACCGGCGGCGACCGCACCGCGTCGGCGGTGTTCCGCCAGTACGGGGTCACCCGGGTCGACGGCCTCGACGAACTGATCGACACGTCCCAGCTGTTCGCGCGCACCCGGACCCCGCTCGCCCAGGGGGTCTGCGTGTACTCGATCTCCGGCGGCACCGGCGCGCACATGGCCGACCTCGCCGCCGCCGAGGGCCTGTCGGTGCCTCGGCTGGACCGGGCCACGCAGGAGAAGCTGCACGCGTGGATACCGCCCTACCTGACCGTGTCCAACCCCGTGGACAACGGCGGCCACCCGGCCGGCGACGAGCGTGGCCGCAAGATCATCGACACGATCCTGGCCGACCCCGAGATCGGCGTGCTGGTGTGTCCGATCACCGGCGCGTTCCCGCCGATGAGCGACCGGCTCGCGCAGGACCTGGTGGACGCGGCGGAGGCGACCGACAAGGTGGTCTGCGTGGTCTGGGGTTCGCCGGTGGGCGACGAGAGCGCCTACCGCGAGATCCTGCTCAAGTCGAACCGGGTGGTGGTCTTCCGCACGTTCGGGAACTGTGTGCGGGCGCTGCGGGCGTACTTCGACTACCACCGCTTCCGCACCCAGTACTCGTCGCCGTTCGAGGACGTCCCGCGCACCGCGTCGCCGGCCGCGGCCAAGGCCAAGCGGCTGTTGTCCTCGGGCAAGCCGCTGTCCGAGCACTCGGCGAAGCAACTGCTGCGCACGTACGGGATCCGGGTGCCGCGCGAGCAACTGGTCACCTCGGCCGCCGCCGCGGTGCGCGCGGCCGGGCTGATCGGCTATCCCGTGGTGATGAAGGCGTGCGGTCCGCAACTGCCGCACAAGAGCGACCTGGGTCTGGTCAAGCTGGGCCTGCGCTCGGCGAGCCAGGTACGGGACGCGTACCGCGAGATCACCGACGCGGCCAAGGAGGCGGGCGCGGGTCGGCTCGAAGGCGTCCTGGTGTGCCAGCAGGTCGATCGCGGCGTCGAGATGGTGGTCGGGATCTCGCACGACGACCTGTTCGGGCCGACCGTCTCGGTCGGCCTGGGCGGCATCTTCGTCGAGGTCTTCGACGACATCGCGATCGGGGTGCCGCCGTTCGGCGCCTACGAGGTCAAGCGCATGCTCGGCGAACTCCGCGGCCTCAAGTGTCTCCAGGGCATGCGCGGCCAGCCGCCCGCCGACCTGGACGCGCTCGTCGACGTGGTCATGCGGGTGCAGCGCATGGCGCTCGAACTGGGCGACGAACTCGCCGAGTTGGACATCAACCCACTGATGGTGATGCCCCGCGGCGGCGGCACGGTAGCCCTGGACGCCCTCGCGGTGGCCCGCTAGGACCTGCGGCCGGGCACGCGGGTTCGACCCCGGCCGCCCGGCACAGGCGTCCTCGAACGCCGGACGGGCTGCAAAGCCTGTCCGGCGTTCGAGGCCACCCTTCAGCCCGGCCAAGCAACCCCACAGCCCGGCCGGCGACCGAAGCCACCCTTCAGCCCGACCAAGCAACCCACAGCCGGGCCGGCGCTCGAGGCCACCTTTCAGCCCGGCCGGCGTTTGAGGCCAACCCAACCTGACCAACGCTCAACGCCGGACGAAAACCATCCAGCCCGGCCGGCGTTTGAGGCCATCCTTCAGCCCGGCCGCCGGCGCTTGAGGCCAAAAAAAGCCCGTCCGTGCCTGAGGACGGCCAACCACATCAAGGAGCCAAAGCTCACATGACCGCCAACACCGACCAGGACCTCCTCCACAACGTGAGCAACGGTGTGCTCTGGCTCACCCTGAACCGCCCCGCCGCCAGCAACTCCCTCACTTGGGCCCAACGCGAACTGCTGATCGACCTGCTCGCCGAGGCATCCGCAACCGAGTCGGTCCGCGCCGTCGTCCTCACCGCCGCAGGCCAAAAGCACTTCTGTACCGGCATGGACCTCCGCAGCTCCCCCGGCACCAAGTCGCTGCTGGCCGCAGCCGCCGAAGAAGCCACCGACGACGACGCAGCACCCAAGCCCCCGGCCCGACCCACCGGCTACGCCACCCGGATGATGAAGACCGGCGTACAGCGCCTGACCAACGCCGTCCTGGACTGCGAGAAGCCGGTGATCGCGGCGATCAACGGCACCACCGCCGGCTACGGAATGAGCCTCGCGCTCGCGTGCGACCTGGTGATCGCCGCCGACAGCGCCCGGTTCATCCAGATCTTCACCCGTCGCGGCCTGGTGCCGGACGGCGGCAGCGCGTACCTGCTGCCGCGCCTGGTCGGCCCGCAGAAGGCCAAGGAGCTGATGTTCTTCGGCGACGACCTGCCCGCCGCCGAGGCGCTGCGGATCGGCGTCGTGAACAAGGTGGTCGCCGCCGACGAGCTGGAGGCGGTGACCAGGGAGTGGGCCGAGCGCCTGGCGAGCGGGCCGACCCGGGCGTACGCGTTCACCAAGCAGCTGGTCAACCGCTCGCTGGAGAGCGACCGGGTGGCGGCCTTCGACGAGGAGGCCCAGATCGTCGAGCTGAACATGACCTCGCGGGACGCGAACGAGGGTGTCGCGTCGCTGATGGAGCGCCGCAAGCCGGAGTACTACGGCTGGTAGCCGCACCGGGCCGGGCGGTGCGGCGCAACGACCCGCCGCTCGGTCCTTGTTCGCGCGTTGTGCCTTACGCCACAAGGCAACTGACGAGTCGTCAGGTGTGACGAAGGACCCCCTCCCCTTTGATTGACGCAAGGAAAACGGGTGACGTAGCGTCACAGACCCGACGCCCCAAGACACCTGCGAGGAAGTCCATCATGGGCCAGATCGACGCAGCGAGCACGAAGCCCGCGGATCCCGCGGCCATCGCCCTGCCGGAGGGTGAAGGCATCGTCGAGGCAGACACGTTCCGGCACGTCCTCGGCCACTTCGCCAGCGGCGTCACGGTGATCACCGCGCTCGACGGCGACACCCCGGTGGGCTTCGCCTGCCAGTCGTTCGCGTCGCTCTCGCTGGACCCGCCGCTGGTGACCTTCTTCGTGGCCAAGACGTCCACCACGTGGCCGCGAATCCGCCCGGGCGGCCGGTTCTGCGTCAACGTGCTCGCCGAGGACCAGGAACTGCTCTGCCGCGGCTTCGCGGTCAGCGGCGCGGACAAGTTCGCCGGCGTCGCCCACAGCCCGGCACCGACCGGTTCGCCGAAGCTGGAGAATGTCCTCGCGTGGATCGACTGCACGCTGGAGAGCGTCGTCGACGGCGGCGACCACGAGATCGTGATCGGCCGGGTCCAGGCTCTGGACGCACCGCGGATGGAATGTGCCCCGCTGCTGTTCTACAAGGGCCGGTTCGGCCACCCCAGCAACAACGCGTGACGCCGATTCGGACCCGGGCCGAGGCCGCGGGTCCGAATCGGTGCCTGCCGCGCCCGCTCAGTGCGCGCCGGCTCCGGTCAGTGCCCTGACCTCCAACTCGGCGAACTTGCGGTCGTCGTCGTCGGTCCGGCGACGCCGGGCGGACATCGCGCCGATCGCGGCACACGCGAAGCCGACCGGGATCGAGATGATCCCCGGGTTCTCCAGCGGAATGGGGGCCGGCGTCGTACAGCTGAACAGCGCCGTCGCGTTGCCCACGTCCTTGCGGTCCTTCGACACGTTGCAGTCGTCCGCCTGTTTGGCGTTGAGCTGCTTGATCGCCGGTTTGGTGTCGGTGGCCCCGCCCCAGCAGATCGGGGACAGCGCGACCACCAGGACCGAGGTGACCAGGCCGCCGTAGATGCCGAACACCGCACCGCGTGTGTTGAAGTTCTTCCAGAACAGCGAGAACACGATGGCCGGCAGGTTGGCCGAGGCCGCGATGGCGAACGCGAGCGCGACCAGGAACGCCACGTTCAACTCGCGGGCGAACACGGACAGGACGATCGCCGCCGTGCCGATCACCAGCGCCGCGATCCGCGCGACCTTGACCTCCTCGGCGTCCGTGGTGCGGCCCTTGCGGAACACGTTCGCGTACAGGTCGTGCGCGAACGACGAGGACGAGGCCAACGTCAGGCCGGCCACCACGGCCAGGATGGTCGCGAAGGCCACGGCGGCGATGAAGGCGAGCATCAGCGCGCCGCCGGTGGTGCCCGCCCCGCCGCCCAGGTGTTCGGCGAGCCGGGTCGCGGCCGTGTTGCCGGTCGGGTCGGCCTTCTTGATCTCCTTGCTGCCGATCAGCGCCGCCGCGCCGAAGCCGAGGATCAGCGTCATCAGGTAGAACACGCCGATGATGCCGATCGCCCAGGTCACCGACCTGCGCGCGACGCGGGCGTTGGGCACGGTGTAGAAGCGCACCAGGATGTGCGGGAGGCCCGCCGTACCCAGCACCAGCGCGAGCCCCAGCGAGATCAGGTCGATCTTCGACCAGCCGTCCGTGGCCCCGTACTTGAGGCCCGGCTGGAGGAACGACTCGCCCGAACCGGACTTGCTCGCCGCGGTGCCGAGCAGGTCGGCGACGTTGAAGTCGAACTTCGCCAACACCCACACGCACATCACGAACGCGCCGACCATCAACAGCCCGGCCTTGACGATCTGCACCCAGGAGGTGCCCTTCATGCCGCCGACGGTGACGTACACGATCATCAGCGCGCCCACCGCGGCAATGACCGAGATCTGCGCGGTGTCGCTCTTGACGTCGAGCAGGAGCGAGACGACCGAGGCTGCGCCGACCATCTGGGCCAGCAGATAGAAGATCGACACGACGATCGTGGACACGCTCGCGGCCATCCGTACCGGGCGTTCCCGCATCCGGTTCGCGAGTACGTCGGCCATCGTGTACCGGCCGGAGTTGCGCATCGGCTCGGCGATCAGCAGCAGGGCCACCAGCCAGGCGACCAGGAAGCCGATGGAGTACAGGAATCCGTCGTAACCGGACAGCGCCAGGATGCCCGCGATGCCCAGGAAGGACGCGGCCGACATGTAGTCGCCGCCGATCGCCATGCCGTTCTGGAGGGCGGAGAACGAACGGCCACCGGCGTAGAAGTCCGACGCCGTCCGGTTCTTGCGACTGGCCCAGAAGGTGATGCCGAGGGTCACCACGACCAGCACGGCGAACATCGCGAAGGTCCAGCCTCGGTTGCTGGACTTCGCGGCGAGTTCGAGAGAAAGGTTCACGCTTCGAGTTCCTCTCGCAGTTCGGTGGCGACGGCGTCGAGTCGGGTGCGTGCGAATCGCGAATAGGCCCAGGCGATCACGAACGTCGAGACGAACTGGAGAAGGCCGAACACCAGCGCGACGTTGATGTGGTTCATCAGCTCCTTCGCCATGAAGTCACGCGCGTAGGCGGACATCACCACGTACAGCAGGAACCACGCGAGGAATGCGGCGGTGACCGGGAAGATGAAGGACCGCTGGCGCTTCTTGAGCCCTCCGAATCTCGGGTCCTGTTCCATTTCCAGGTAGCCGGTGCGGTCGTCGACGTACGGGGCGCGCTGCGCCGGGACGGAGGGATTCTCGCTTGCCGACGTGGGGCGGAGTTCGGATTCGGACGCGGACTCGGGTTCGGGCTCGGGAGGACGATCGTGCGGGTCAACGTGCGGAGTCGGCATGGGGCGGTAGGGCTCCTCTCCAGCGGACACCCCGCGCGTGGCCCGAGGCGCCGATCGGGTACCTGACCGCGGTCCGTGGGACCTGGGGCCGCAGCGGAGCGAGTTTAGAGGTGCCGCCAGGACGCGCGGAACCTATCCGATCAACTGAAAGCGGGACTGACGGGTTACGCGGATAACTCACGATTTCCCATGGCTCACGGAATTGATCAAAACTGCCCATGAGTTCAACGAACCCGACCGAACCACCGTCGAAATAGCCCGTACACGTCCGCTACGACCAATTCTCACCACACTCGAAACAACTCGATCAGCAACGCTTCGGGCCGGGCTTGCGCCTGATGTCGAACCCGCGCTCAAGATCGAAATGCCGTCGTTTCACGCTCGAACACGGCGAGTTCGGCTGACACCGCTCCGATCGACCTACACCCGCTCCGTGGCCCTTCCATGCCCCGACTCACCAACTCCCCCAGCATCGACCGGCCTTCGGTGCACAGCAGCCGACCCGCCCGGCTCGCCGCCGAAGTGCCCATCAGCCGGCGAGCCTCAATCCCACCACCACGGACTTGCCGTACTCGTGGCGAGGCACCACCGCCCAGGTGGCGGTCAGCGCGCTCACCAGGAGAAGTCCTCGCCCTCCGCATGCCTGCGGACCGGGCGAGGCAAGTGCGGGGAGCGCGGCGCCGGGGTCGGAAACGGCGAGCCAGCAGTAGCCGTCGGCGGGCCAGAGTACGAGTTCGATCGGGCAGCCGTCGGCCGGGCAAGTGCCGTACAGCAGCGCGTTGGTGACGAGCTCGGAGGTCACCAACACGAGCTCGTCGGCGAGTTCGGGTCGGCAGCCGCGCGGAAGGGCACTCGCCACGGCACACCGAGCGCGCCCCACGGAGGCGGGCTCAGCGGGAAAGCCCCAGTGGGACGGGATGACAGGGATCGTGGGAACGGTAGGCATGGCCGGTGTCGGCTCGCCGGCAGGACAGAGGAATCCGGGCATGGGCAACTCCTGGGCAGCGCGGGCTCGATGAGGGTGGACGCGGTGAACGCGTCGCGCGACGGAGCCGGTGGCCTACCTCCCCGAGCGCGGGCACACCCGTCCCGAAACAGGCGGGCATGCTCGCGCGGTGCACTTCCGGCATCGCTTTACGTAGCTTGTGCGGTACCTAGCGTAGAACATCGCGGGGTAAATTTGCCACGCAATCGAGACTATTGAGCCGCCTCTTGGTGTGCGTGCGCCTTCGGGCGGCAGACTGATCCCGACGACATGTGAAAGGAGCCATATGGCCCCGAGGACGGTGCTTACCGAACGGCAGAAGCGCCTGGGAAGCGAGTTGCGGCGGATCCGAACCTCGGCCGGCCTGTCCGCCGAGTACGCGGCAGGGCTGCTGGGCGTGGATCGGGGCAAGATCTCCAACATGGAGTCGGGTTCGCGTTCGATCAGTGCCGACCGACTGCGCACATTGGCCTGTAACTGCGACTGCACCGACGAGCGATACGTCGAGGCCTTGATCGAGATGGCGCAGCAAGACGTCAAGGGCTGGTGGGACCGCTACCGGGGGACACTGCCCCAAGGGCTCCTGGACATCGCCGAGTTGGAGGCCTCCGCGCTGGGGATGCGAGTGGCGAACACCGTGCACATTCCCGGGCTGCTCCAGACGCCCGACCACGCGCTCGCGGTCTTCCGAGTAGCCGTACCCACGCTCCCGGACCACGAAGTCGGGCTCCGACTCGCCCACCGCGCGGAACGGCAACAGGTCCTCGTCCAAGGTAATCCACCCACGTATCGAGCCATCATCCACGAAGCGGCGCTTCGGATGCGGTTCGGCGGCACCACGATCGCGCGGGCCCAACTGGAACACCTGATCAGCATGTCCGAACGACCGAACGTCACGCTGCTGGTCGTCCCCTTCGAAGTCGGAGCATTCCCCGGTGCGGGCCAAAGCGTCCTCTACGCCGAGGGCCCGGTGCCCCTACTCGACACCGTCCAGGTCGACAGCTCGCATGGACCCGCTTTCATGTGGGCCGAGAACCAGCTGGCGAAGTACCGAGCACAACTGAACTGGCTGGAGAACCTGGCCCTGTCCACCGACCAGTCCCGCGATTTCATCCACGAGATCGCACATCACTTGTGAGGAGAACTCCTGTGCCTGCCATCGTTTGGGAAGACCCCTTCTGCGCCGAAGGCAACTCGTGCTTCCGCTTCGGCACCGACACGGACGGCAACGGTTACGTCGCCGTCGTCGGGCACGAAGACGAGTACGTCACCGACACCATTGACGCCCTCCGCACCCTCATCCGCGACATCAAGGCCGGCCGGGCCGACCATCTGCTCTAGGCCGTGATTCGGCAGTGGGTCCCCTGTCTCGCCTCGTGACGTGATGATCTCGGTGTGCGGTGAGGGGATCCTTCGGCTGGCCGGTGGATTGGCTTGTGGCCGGTTGTTGTCGGTCGTGGTGCCGGGTCGGCCGTCGTTGTGTCGGCGGAAGCCGGTCGACCGAAGCCATCGGCGGGCACGAACCGGCGCCCCGTGGCCGGGACTTCCCCCGGAAGGACGGCCCGTGGGCTCTTCCGGCGCGAGCGCCGGCGACGTGTCGGCGCGTGGAAGGCCGCATCGACGGGCCCACGGGCACGGGCCCCACCGCTCGTGCGGTGGGGCCCGTGCCCGTGGCCTTGCCCAAGGTCTTCCAACGCGTGTGGGTCAGCCGCCCTGGCCGGCGCTGCCGATCGGGCCGACCTTGACCGGGGAGCCGGCGCCGTCCGTGACGGGCAGCGTGGCGGCGCCCGGCCAGCGCACGGTGATCGACTTGGTCTCTCCGGGCGGCGTCACCAGCAGGCCGGTGATCCGGACGCCGGAGCCGCCGGTGTCGTTGCTCGGGTAGGTAATGCCGAAGGACACCGACGTGTCGCTCTTGAGCGTGAACGGGTCCGCCGGCCCGCCGGTGCGCTTCGCGGACAACGGCCCCTGATTGGTCTCCAGGTCAACGCCGGCGAATCCGGACATCGTGCAGTTGTGGCCGATGTTCTTCAACGTCACCGCGACGGTGCGTTCGTTGTCACCGCTGATGGTGGCGTCCTGCGCGGTGGCCCTGAGGTCGTCGGTGCGGCACTTGCCGATCGAGCCGTTGTCGCCGGCGCCTGTTCCGCCGCTCGTGCCCTGCCCGCCGGAACTCTTCCCGGCGGGAGGCTGCGCGGCGGGAGGCTGTGCGACGGGAGGCTGTGCGACGGGAGGCTGTGCGACGGGGGCCGTCCCGCCACCCTGATTACCGCCCGCGGTCGCGGACCCGGGCGCGGCGGGGGCGTTGGCGGCCGGAGCGGCGGGCGAAGTGCCCTGACCTGCCTTCGAGTTCGAGTCCGACTCCTGGCACGCCGTCGTCAGCATGGCGCCGCCGACGATGGCTGCGGAGACGAGGAGGGCGGTGCGACGGTTGCCGAACATGAAGGACCCCTTGGTATCAGGTGATTGGAGCCGAAGTGGTCCCGGCTCGTCGGTGCCTGCCTGATCACTATGAAGGGGCTGCCGGCCGAGGCGATACGGGAGTCGATGCTCCACGACGCCGCTGTCGCAGTTCGGTGACATGGTCACGAGAAGGAACGCGGGTGAGTCATGCACGCCCCGTTCGACGCCCGGCAACGCCACGTTTGCCCTGGTCACAGCCTCCACGGCCGCGCTCGGCGGACAGTGTTACAGGAGTCTCGCCGTCCCACGGTGCAGCCGCCATAACCACCCCACCGTCGGCACGGTGTCACGCAGCCCCCATCGCCCGCGTTTCCCCGCAACCGCCGGTCCGACCACCACCAAGCTGCCGTACGGGACCAACACCTCGACGCATAACAGCCATTCACTGATCGGACGATCCGAAGGAAGCCACCCGCGGCACTTATCGGACGGGCTGCCGGAAGCCTGAGCCATGTGCGCGAAGATCGGCGCAACTCGGTGGCGTTCGGCGTGGAGATCGGGAAGGCTCACGCGCATGGTCTCGGTATTGCAGAACGTGGCGATCGACTGTGCGGATGCCTACGAGTTGGCTCGGTTCTGGAGCGGTGTGACGGGTCGTCCGCTGCATCCGGAGGACGGACCGGGTGACCGGGAAACGCAGGTGATGCTTGCGGAGGGCCCGGTGCTGTACTTCAACCAGGTGCCCGAGCCCAAGACGATCAAGAACCGGATCCACCTGTGTTTGCGCCCCGAGACATCGCGCGATCAGGAGGTGGACCGCCTGCTGGGGCTCGGCGCCACCTTTGTCGCCGATCACCGCAACCCCGACGGTTCGGGCTGGGCAATCCTTGCCGATCCCGAAGGCAACGAATTCTGCGTTCTGCGCAGCGAGTCCGACCGAGCGACCATGGACTCCTGACGCCCCCACCGGCCCGGTCGGTATCGCATGGCAGCTTGTCACGGCCCGCCTCCGCGGGCGTAAATACCCGGCCTAGTCGCCGTCCGGCCACATCCGCGGGGGTGCGACCTTGGCCAGGTACGCCTGGGTCTCGGCGCGGTCCAGGAGCGCTTCGAGGGTGAGGTCGCCGGTGATGTGCGGGTAGAAGCGGCCCGCGTTCCAGGTCCGTTCGTACGTCGGCGGGTCCAGCACGAGCGCTCGCCGTCCACGATCGGAATGTCCGCGGGGGTTCGGCCTGGGTGGCGTGCTCTTCGACGGTGTGGTCGACGATCGAGCAGAAACCGCGATCGGCCTTTGCCGCAGCCCGGAAGTGGCTTGTGGGCGGCCTGAGTTGAAGGCTTCGACACCCCGCGCCAGAGCGCGCCCCTCGGCGTGAGGGGCGCGCTTCGACCGGAAGGTGGTCCTATGAACGATGCCGCGTCAGAAGACGAAGACGCCTCGCGCGATCTTGCCCGCCTCCGCGTCCTCGACCGCGTGCTGGAAGTCGTCCAACGCGTAGGTCCGGGTGACCAGTTCGTCGAGCTTGAGGCCGCCGGTCCGGTACAGGTCGGCGTAGCGCGCGATGTCGTACTGCGGGCGGGAGGAGCCGTAGCGGCAGCCCATGATCGACTTGTCCAGGAACATCGAGGACACGTGGAAGGACGCCTCGGCGTCCGACGGCGCGACACCCAGGATGATCGCCTGCCCGGCCCGCCCCAGCATGTCGATCGCGTTGCGGATCACCGCGACGTGCCCGACGCACTCGAACGCGTGGTCCACGCCGCCCGGCACCAGGGCCTGAACCGCCTTGACCGAGTCCTCGACCGCCCGCGCGTCGACGAAGTCGGTCGCGCCGAACTCGCGCGCCACCTCCTCCTTCGCCGGGTTCGCGTCCACGGCCACGATTCGCACCGCACCCGCGAGCTTCGCGCCCTGGATCACGTTGAGGCCGATGCCCCCGGTGCCGATCACCGCGACGGTGTCGCCGGGCTGTACCTTCGCCCGGTTCAGCACCGCACCCACGCCGGTCAGCACCCCGCACCCGATCAGCGCGGCGGACGCGAGCGGGATGTCCTTGGGGATCTTGACCGCCTGGACGCCCTTGACCACGATCTTCTCCGCGAACACCGACAGGCCCGCGAAGTTGTAGACCGGCTTGCCGCCACGCGTGAACGGCTGGTTGAGCTGGCCGAAGCTCTTGGCACACATGGTCGGCCGGCCACGGTCGCACTCGCGGCACGCACCGCACGAGGCCAGCGTGGACAGGGCCACGTGGTCGCCGGGCTTGACGTGCGACACCAGCTCGCCGACGGCCTCCACGACGCCCGCGCCCTCGTGTCCGAGCACGACCGGAGGCGGGAAGGGGATGGTGCCGTTGATCACCGAGATGTCGCTGTGGCACAGGCCGGCCGCGCCGATCTTCACCAGGACCTCGTTGGCCCCGGGTGCACGCACCTCGAGGTCATCGACGATCGAGGCTTCCTTGCCGTCGAAAAGAACGCCCTTCACCGGTTCCTCCTCCATCGGAAATGGGCTGACGAGCCGGGGCGCTCGACGGCTTACCGGCCGGACCGGCTCCGGAGCTCAAGCGCGCACGCGTACCCGCGCGGCACTCTAGCCCGGAACTGATGAGCAGTCAGCCGGTTGTGACAGTCCTCTCGTCACCCCCCGAAACCGCCTCTGAGCAGCCCGTCGATCACACACGTGTCGCATCGACGCACGGTTCACCACCCGTGCCGGCGGGGCCACTTCACACCCCACGCGGCACGCCGGCGACATCCAGGATCCAGTGCATCACCTCGACCGGCAGCGCCGGATTGCGCGCGGCGTACGGCCCGAGTTCGGGATCGTCCAGCAACACAAGCAACCGATCCACCGGCACACCCACCGCCGGATGCCGCGCGAGCGCCGTCCGCACGCATCGCTCCGGATCCCCAAGCAGTCCGAGCACCACCTCCGCCGACGCATCCGGGTCACGCAGCACGAGCTCCCGCATGCCGGGATCGGGATCACCCGCGAATCGCGCGAGCCCGTGCGTCGGGAAGCCGGGGCGATACGTCAGCCGATTCCGGTGGCGACCGTGAAAGTCCCGATACGCCCGCAGCAGCAACTCCGGTGCGACACCCACCTGGTGACGACAGGTCAGCACCCGCACCCCGAGGTCCGAATCCACCGCCAGGGCATCGCGCAGCTCGTCGGCAAGTGCACCCGAGTCCGTCCGGGCACGCCCTTGCCCACCCGAGCACGCCGCGGCGACGCTCTCGGCCGACCTACCACCTCGGCTCCGAACAGTTCAGGCAGCGTGCGGTGTGAAGACGACGGCAGATGCGTCCCCGTCCAAGGCGATGTTCAAGGAGGCATCGAGCGCCTTCGCCAGCCTGGCCAACAGGGGAAGGGTGGGCACGGTTCCGCCGAGTTCGAGCTTGGAGATTTGCGGCTGCGTCATACTCGCTCGCTTGGCAAGCTCGGTTTGCGAGATACCCAGCTCGGTACGCCGGTCGTATACCGCCTGCCCAAGATCGAAGGCCATCCGGATCTCCATGCGCATGGCCTCGACCTCGGGCGATTCGGCATCGCCGGCCACGAGCTTCCGCTCGCGGGCAAGCTTCCATCGCGCGTGGCTCATGGCGATGCTCCCTTCGTGATGTCCCGAGTGAACTCCTCATGCGCGGCCTCATGCTCGGCCTCACATGTCTTCCGCGCCATTCTCGCCCGATCAACCTCGCCCTCTTCGCGCATCCGTGTCTTGCGAAAGACGGTCAACAGGACCATGCGGCGGTCGGGCGCAAGCCAATACGTCGCACGGAACCCGGAGCCCGACGGAGCCGATCGACCGTCGGTGACGCACCGTCAGGACTCGGTGGGACGAAAGTCGCATTCGCGACGCCGCGGCGAATGCACAGACGAATCGTGATCCGGGCAACGAAATCGATGTCCGCAGGATATTGACGCCTCGTCCGACACTGATCACCCTGAGTGTGGCGGTCGTTCGCGAGGGGACGACGAGGCGCCCGGGAAGTGCCCCGGGTTTCCTCGACGAAGTGGGACCGTCATCGTTCCGGGCCTCGTCGCGGTGCCCGGAGCGCACGCGGGCCCCGGGACAGGACGATCCTGTCCGGGGCCCGCATGCCGTGCGGTCTACGCGTGTTCGAGGGCCGCGCCCGGCCAGGGCCGGATGCCGACCCGCCGCACGCCGCCTCTTCCCGGGGCTACTTGATCGCCACCGGGTTCACCGGGGTGCCGACGCCGCCGACGAAGGGCTCCGGCGAGGCCTCCAGGAAGAACTCGTACACGCCGTCCGCGGCGCAGTCCTCGGACAGCTCCTCCAGGTTCCAGTTCTGCCCCTGGAGCATGCCCATCTCCACCAGGTGCAGCGCGTGCACGGCCATGAAGCAGTCCTCGATCTCCGGCGGGAAGACCTCGAACGTCACGGTGTCGTTGGCCACCGCCGCGACATCGCGCGCGTGGAACCACTCGGGCGTGCGCACCGACAGGCCCGGGCCGTAGAAGTACATGTCCTTCTCGCCCGCGAAGTACTGCCGGATCTGCCCGGTACGCACCAGCACGATGTCGCCCGCGCGCACCTTCACGTTGCCGAACTCCTCGGCCGCCTCCAGGTCCGCGGGGGTCACCGCGTACTCCGGCGGCAGGATGTCCACGCCCTTGGCCCGGGCCACGTCCAGCAGCACACCGCGCGAGACCAGCGTCTTCACGTTGTGGATGCCGAGCCGGCGCGCACCCTCCTCCGCGGTGACCGTCTCCTTCGCCGAGTGGCCGTTGTACAGCCGGTCGTCGTAGGTCGCGTGGGTCAGCCCGTCCCAGTGCGTGCCCGCCTGGATGCCCATCACCACCGAGTCGTCGCTGGTGGCCACCGTGCCGGGGCCGAACACCTCGTGGTTGACCAGGAACGTGGTGCGCTTGGGGTTGTCCCGGCCCGGGATCATCCCGTTCTGGATGCCGTCCTCGCGCAGCTCCACGGCCAGCGAGAAGCGCTTGCCGGTACGCACGCAGCCCGCCGCGGCCTTGACCACGTCGGCCGTGATCAGGTTCACCGTCCCGATCTCGTCCTCCTGGCCCCACCGGCCCCAGTTGTTCACGCGTGCGGCCAGTTCATGGAACTCGGGGGGCAACGACATTGGGGAGCCTCCTCCAGGCGGTGGTGACACGTGCCGATGAGCACGAATACCGACAGGCGCACTCTCGGAATCCGACGACCGCGCTGTCAAGTGTTGTCAAGAACTGTGCATGGTGCTGTGTGCTGCGGCACTCTACCCAGGAAAACTAACGGATCGTCAGATAATGTCGAGAGGGCGTTCTCACAGGCCGCGCACCTTGCGTCCGCAAGGCGGCAAGGCCGCGACGCTGCACACGCCTGCCCGGGTACCGCCCGCGCAGGCGCGCGAAGCAGGCGGTCGAAGCGGCCCGGGTCGCACCGACCGCTGAGCGCGCCACGACCGACCCGACCTGGGCCTCGGCCCTCGATTTCCGGGGCCTACCGACGAGGCCACCGACAAGGAGCGGACAACACATGGGTGACTTCCTCACGGGCAAGGTAATCGCGGTCACCGGCGCCGGCCGGGGCATCGGCCGCGCCGTCGCCCTCGCCGCCGCCGCGCACGGCGCCAAGGTGGTCGTGAACGACTACGGCGTCGCGATGGACGGCAGCGCGCCGACCAGCGAGGTCGCCGACGCCGTGGTGAAGGAGATCGAGGCGCTCGGCGGCGAGGCCGTCGCCGTCGCCGACTCCGTGGCCACGATGGAGGGCGGCGCCCGCATCGTGCAGGCCGGCGTCGAGAAGTGGGGCCGGATCGACGGTGTCGTCACCGTCGCGGGCAACCTGCGCGAGCGCATGCTCTTCAACATGACCGAGGACGAGTGGGACAGCGTCATCGCGACCCACCTCAAGGGCACCTTCACCGTCGTGCAGGCCGCGTCCAAGGTGATGAAGACCCAGGGCTTCGGCTCGATCGTCGGCTTCACCTCCGGCGTGTACGCACTCGGCTCGGTCGCCCAGGCCAACTACGCCGCGGCCAAGGGCGGCATCGTCTCGTTCGTGCGCTCCGCGGCGCTGGGCCTGAACAAGTACGGCGTGAACGCCAACTGCGTCGCGCCGGTGGCCCGGACCCGGATGTCCGAGGGCGTCCCGCAGACGCTCAAGGAGATCGGCGACCCCGAGGACGTCGCCGAGCTGGTGGTCTTCCTGCTCTCCGACCACGCCAAGAACATCACCGGTCAGGTGTACACGACCGCGGGCCCCAAGATCGCGCTGTGGGACCAGCCGCACGAGATCAAGACGATGTACGCGGCCGACCGCTGGACGGCCGAGGAGATCGCCGAGAAGCTGCCCACCCAGATCGGCCAGGACCCGATGCCGGTGCTCGCCCAGCTCAAGGAGTACGCGGCCGCCGCGGCGAAGAAGAAGGCCGCCGAGGCCGCTGCCGCCGCCGGCAACTGACCCAGCCCTCGGCAGGCGGCACCCGCGCGGGGTCCGGTGTCCCCGGACCCCGCGCGTGGCCGCCGACCCTCGGACGACGAGATTGGACACGCTGTGGATTTCCGGTACAGCGCCGAGGACGAGGAGTTCCGGGCCGAGGTCCGCGAGTGGCTCCGGGAGAACCTCTCCGGTGAGTTCGCCGCGGCCGTCGGTACCGGCGGTCCCGGCAGCGAGCACGAGCACTTCGAGATCCGTCGGGCCTGGGAACTGCGCCTGGGCGAGGGCGGCTGGATCGGCCTGGACTGGCCCAGGCAGTACGGGGGCCGCGAGGCGTCCCTGATGCAGCAGGTGATCTTCGGCGAGGAGTACGCCCGCGCCCAGGCGCCCGGCCGGGTCAACCACATGGGCGAGAACCTGCTCGGCCCGACCGTGCTCGCGTTCGGCACCGACGAGCAGAAGGCCCGCTTCCTGCCCGCCATCGCGCGCGGCGAGGAACTGTGGTGCCAGGGCTACTCGGAGCCGGGCGCCGGCTCCGACCTGGCCAACCTGCGCACCACCGCGACCGTCGACCCGGAGACCGGCGACTGGCTGATCACCGGCCAGAAGGTGTGGACCTCGCTCGCGCACGAGGCGAACTGGTGCTTCGTGCTGGCCCGCACCGATCCCGCCTCGCAGCGGGACAAGGGCATCACCTTCCTGCTCGCGCCGATGGACCAGCCCGGCATCGAGATCCGCCCGATCGTCCAGCTCACCGGCACCAGCGAGTTCAACGAGGTGTTCTTCGACAACGCCCGGGCCCACGCCGAGCACGTGGTCGGCGAGGTCGGTGCGGGCTGGGGCGTGGCGATGGGCCTGCTCGCGTTCGAGCGCGGGGTGTCCACGCTGGCCCAGCAGATCGGCTTCGAGATCGAGTTGGACCGGGTGGTCGCCGAGGCCAAGGCCAACGGCGCGATCGAGGACCCGGTACTGCGCGATCGGCTGTTGCAGAGCTGGATCGACCTGAAGGTGCTGCGCTGCAACGCGCTGCGCACGCTCGGCTCGCCCGACCCCGGCGCCGCGTCGGTGGCCAAGCTGGTGTGGGCCGGCTGGCATCAGCGCCTGGGCACGCTCGCGATGGACGTGGCCGGCGTCGAGGCCACCCTGGCCGCCGAGGCCCCGTACGAACTGTCCGCCGCACAGCGCCTGTTCCTGTTCACCAAGTCCGACACCATCTACGGCGGGTCGAACGAGGTGCAGCGCAACATCATCGCCGAGCGCGTCCTCGGCATGCCCCGTGAACCGCGAGGAGACGCCAAGTGAGCCCCACCCCCGCCCCCGCCTACGTCGAGGGCCACGGCCTGCTGGCCGGCAAGACCGTGCTGATCACCGCCGCAGCGGGCACCGGGATCGGCTTCGCGGCGGCCAAGCGCGCCGCCGAGGAGGGCGCCGTGATCGCGATCAGCGACAAGCACGAGCGCCGACTCGGCGAGGCCGCCGACGAACTCGCCAAGCTGATCGGGTCCCGGCCGCTCGCCGTCCCGTGCGACGTCACGGTCGAGGAGGACGTGCAGAACCTGATCGACACGGCCGCGCGCGAACTCGGCGGCATCGACGTGCTGATCAACAACGCCGGGCTCGGCGGCGAGGCCAACCTCGTCGACATGACCGACGCGCAGTGGGACCTGGTCATGAACGTGACCCTGAACGGCACGTTCCGCTGCACCCGGGCGGCGCTGCGGCACATGCAGCCGCGCGGCAAGGGTGTGATCGTCAACAACGCCTCCGTGCTGGGTTGGCGGGCGCAGAAGGGCCAGGCGCACTACGCCGCGGCCAAGGCCGGCGTGATGGCGCTGACCCGCTGCTCCGCTGTGGAGGCGGCCGAGTTCGGGGTACGGGTCAACGCGGTCGCGCCGAGCATCGCGATGCACGCGTTCCTGGCCAGGGCTTCGTCCGAGGAGTTGCTCGAAGAGCTGTCCTCGCGCGAGGCGTTCGGCCGCGCGGCCGAGCCGTGGGAGGTCGCGAACGTGATGGTCTTCCTCGCCTCCGACTACTCCTCGTACATGACCGGCGAGGTCGTCTCGGTCAGCTCACAACGCGCCTGACGGCCCGACGGGCCCGACCATCGCACGCGCTCGCCTGACGGCCCGTCACCTCACCGACACCGAACGCCACAACGCATCCTGACGACACGTCACCTCGCGCAGCGACCCATCGCACCGCGCGCGGCCTCGCTGACGCATCGTCAATAGCGGCGCCTGGGCCCGGGTATCAGTCCCCGCAGGGACCGGCCCGGGCTTTCGCGTGCGCCGGCCCGATCCGGCCCGCGGCTGCCGCGGGCAAGGAAATCGAGGATGTCGGGCAGCAGTTCGCCGACCCGATACGGCGGCCCCCCGGCCTCGCCGTCGACCGACTCCGGGCGGTCCGCGTCATCCGGCCCGTAGGCCGACCACTCGACCTCGCACCATGGATGTTCCCGACCACATTGCGGGCAAGCATTTCCGCTCATGTCCACCCACGATAGGTGGTCGATCGCGGACGCGCCGTAACTTTTCCGGACTTGTCCAGAACCGGTCCGTCGGTCGCGCCCGGATCACGCCCGGCGCGCACGCGGGAGCGGGCCGCGAGCGAGACGGGGCCCACACATCTATTGCCGACCGCCACTCGAAATGAACCCTGGCCGGTGTTACTTTGATCTGACTATCCGTCAGGTTCTGTGCCGGCTGCCTCACCTGCACGTACACAGGTGAGGCTGCCGGCATGGGCGCGCCCCGAAAGGCGACCCGTGGACTTCGACTTCTCCCCCGACCAGACCGCGTTCAGCGAGACGGTCGAGCGGTTTCTCGACGCCAATCCCGACCCTGAAGTGTTCGATGTCACCCGGGAGAACATGGCCCAGGTCGTCGACACCCCCGCCCGCCGCGCCTACATGCGCAAGATGGCCGACCAAGGCTGGCTCGGCATCACCTGGCCCGAGGAGTGGGGCGGCCAGGACGGCGACGGGGTCTACGAATACCTGCTCAACGAAGCCCTCGCCGGACGCGGTGGACCGCAGATCGGCAAGGGCGTCGGCATCATCGGCAAGACCCTGCTCGCGCACGGCAGCGACAAGCTCAAGGCCGAGTTCCTGCCCAAGATCCTCAAAAACGAGGTCGAGTTCGCGGTCGGCTACAGCGAGCCGGAAGCCGGTTCCGACGCCGCCTCGATGAAGCTGCGCGCGGTCCGCGACGGCGAGGGCTGGCGGCTCAACGGCCAGAAGACCTGGACCACCTCCGCGCACTTCGCCGAGTGGTACTGGGTCGGCGCGCGCACCGACCCCGACGCGCCCAAGCACCACGGCATCACGCTGTTCCTGGTGCCGATGGACCACCCGGGCATCACCGTCCGGGGCATCTGGACGATGGGCGACGAGCGCACCAACGACGTCTTCTTCGACGACGTGTGGGTCTCCGACGAATACGTGGTCGGCGAGCTGAACAAGGGCTTCCAGTACATCTCCCAGGCACTGGACCTGGAACGCTTCACGATGTTCTCGTTCGCCCCGATCCAGCAGCGGCTGAACGTGCTCACCGAGTACGTCAAGGAGGCCACCCGCGACGACGAGCCGCTGCGCGAGGACCCGATCGTGCGCAAGCAGCTCGCCACGCTGGTCACCGAGGCCGCCGTCGCCCGCCTGCTCGGCCTGCGCGTGGTGGCCGCCGCGGCCGGTGGCGGAAAACCGCCCACGGTCGAGGCGTCCGGCTACAAGCTGTACGCCACCGAGCTGTCCAAGCGGCTCGCGAACGCGTCGATGGACATCGCCTCGCCGGGCACCCAACTGCGGGTGGGCACCGAGGACGCGCCGATGACCGGTCGCGCCGACTCGACCTACCGCTACACCGTGCTCGACACCATCGGCGGCGGCACCTCCGAGGTGCAGAAGAACATCATCGCCCGCCGCGGTCTCGGCCTTCCCAAGAACTTCTGACGGGGCCGCGGTCATGTCCGGAGAGTTCCTGGAAGGCGTCACGGTGTTGGACCTCGCGAGCGTGGGCCCCGCCGCCCGCGCCTCGCGCTGGTTGGCGGACTACGGGGCCGAGGTGATCAAGGTCGGCCCGGTCCCGGCCAAGAGCGGCGTGCAGATCGCGCCGCCCTACTACTCGTACAGCGCGCATCGGCGGATGAAGCGCGTGCTGGTCGACATGAAGGCGCCCGAGGGCCGCGAGGCGTTCCTGACCCTGGTCGAGGGCGCCGACGTGGTGATCGAGAGCTTCCGCCCGGGTGTGGTGGACCGGCTGGGCATCGGTCCGGAGGCGGTCGCGGCGCGCAATCCGTCCATCGTCTACTGCTCGACGTCCGGCTTCGGTCAGGACGGCCCGCACGCCCAGCAGGCCGGGCACGACCTGAACTACCTGGGCGTGGGCGGCTTCCTGCACATGTCCGGCCCCGGTGCGGACGGCGGTCCGCCGATCCCGGGCGCGACCGTGGCGGACAGCGCGGGCGGCGGGATGCACGCGGTGATCGCGATCATGGGCGCGCTGTTCCGCCGGCAGCGCACCGGCGAGGGCGCCCGCCTGGACGTCTCGGTGGCCGACGGCATGCTCGCGCTGATGGCGCTGGGCGTGGACGAATACCTGGCCACCGGCGTCGAACCGGAGCCCCGGCACGGCATCCTGACCGGCCGCTACGCGTGCTACGACACCTACCGCGCACGGGACGGCAAGTGGCTGGCGGTGGCCGCGATCGAGGGCCGCTTCTGGGCGAACCTGTGCCGGTTGACCGGGTTGGACAAGTGGGCCCCGCGCCAGCTCGACGACGACGCCCAGGACGCGATCCGGGCCGATCTGGCGGCGGCCTTCGCCACCCGCGACCGGGACGACTGGGTGGCCGAGCTGGCCCCCGCCGACACCTGCGTGTCGGCGGTGCTGTCCGTACCGGAACTGCTGGCGGACCCGCAGTACCTGGCCCGCGGCGCGTTCGCCACCGCCGAGCACCCGGTCCAGGGCGAGTTCCGCCAGGTCGGGCCGGTGCTGGCCGGTCAGCAGGCGCCCACGGACCCGTACCCGGTGCGGGATTCCGGGATCACCGACACCGACGAGCTGCTCGCCGCGGCCGGGCTGGGCCCGCACCGCATCGCCGAGCTTCGCGCTTCAGGAGTGGTCGCATGACGGCACAAGACACCGCGCTGCCCGAGGACGTGGCGGCGCTCATCGGCAAGGTCCAGTACGAGAAGCGGGGTGACTTCCCCGCCGAGCGCGGCTACATCTGGACCTCGTGCGCATCGGTGCAGAACGGCAACCCGCTGTTCTGGGACGAGGCGGTCGCCGAGGAACTGACCGGCGGCCCGATCGCCCCGCTGAGCCTGCTGTCCGCATGGGCCCGGCCGCACTACTGGGCGCCCGGCGCGGAGGGCGAGCAACTCTCCCTCCAGGTGCACTTCGACCTCAAGATCCGCTTCGATCTGCCCGAGGCGATCATGACCGACAACACCAACGTGTTCTACGAACCGGTGCGCCTGGGCGACATCGTGACGTCGCGTCAGGTACTCCGGTCGGTGAGTCCGGAAAAGCGCACCAAGCTCGGGATCGGCCGCTTCTGGGTGATCGACGTCGAGTACCACAACCAGGACGGCGCCCTGTTGGGCACCGAGTCCTACACGGGCTACGGCTACCGGCGGGAGGCCACCGGATGAGCGACCTGACCCTCGATCAGCTGGCCAAGGGCGACGCGCTGCCCACGTTCGGCGTGGACGTCACCGCGACCACGGTCATCCTGGGCGCACTGGCCAGCCGCGACTGGCGGCCGATGCACCACGACCACAAGTTCGCGGTCGAGCGCCAGGGCGTGCAGGACATCTTCCTGAACACCCCGAACCAGGCCGCCTGGTTCGAGCGCTACCTCAACGACTGGACCGGCCCGAAGGGCCGGATCGGCCGAATGGTGTTCCGGATGACCAAGCCGGTCTTCCCGGGCGACCACATGCTGCTCACCGGCACGGTGGACGACGTCTCGGTGGACGAGGCCGGTTGCGGCTGGGTCCGCGCCGAGATCTCGCTGACCGTGGACGGCGCGGCCCGCACCACGGCCACCGCGCGAATCGCGTTGCCCACCACCCCCGACGACAACCCGTGGGACCGGCGCGGCGAGCGCTGGAAGCCCTAGAGGAGACGCGCGATGGACCTCGATTTCACCCAGGAACAGGACATCCTCCGGGAGACCGTGCGCGGCCTGACGGCCCGACACGCCGACCTCGGTGTCGTTCGCGAGTTGGAGAACGACCCGGTCGGGTACCCCGCGGACTTCTGGAAGAAGCTCGGCGAGTCCGGCCTGACCGGCCTGACGCTGCCCGAGAAGTGGGGCGGGTCGGAGATGACCACGCTCGACGCGGCCGTCGTCTACCAGGAGTTCGGGCGCTCGCTCGCGCCGACTCCACACTTCGTCAGCTCGGTCCTGGTCGGCGGCGTCCTCGCCGCGGCCGGATCCGACGACCAACGGCAGAAGTACCTGCCCGGCATCGCGGCCGGCACCACCATCGCGAGCGTGGCGTGGCTGGAGCCGGACCGCGGCTACGGCGGCAAGGGCGTCGCCCTGGCCGCCCGCCCGGACGGTGACGCATACCTGCTGTCCGGCACCAAGCGGCACGTCGCATACGCGTCCGCGGCCGACGTGCTGCTCGTACTCGCCCGTACCGGCACCGCGGGCACCCCGGGCGACCCGGCCCAGGGCATCTCGCTGTTCCTGGTCGACCCGAAGGCGCCGGGGGTGACCCTCACCCAGCAGCAGACAATCGCCTCGGACACCCAGTACCGAGTCGACCTGGCGGACGTACCCGGCGAGTTGGTCGGCTCGGCCGGAGCCGGCTGGCCGACCTGGTCGGACGTGCTGCACGACGGCCTGATCCTGCTCGCGGCCCAGGCCGTGGGCGGCGCCAAGCGCGCCCTGGAGATCACCGTCGAATACGCCAAACACCGCAAGCAGTTCGACAAGCCGCTCGGCGCCTTCCAGGCGATCGCACACAACCTGGCCGACGCCTCGACCGCCGTGGACGGCGCCGAAACCCTGGTCTGGGAGGCCGCCTGGTCCCGGGACAAGGGCCGCGACACCGCGCGCCTGGCCCCGATGGCCAAGCTCTTCGCCGCCCGCACCTACCGCGAGGTCACCGACCTGGCGGTGCACGTACACGGCGGCATGGGCTTCACCCTGGAGTGCGACGTACAGCTGTACTTCCGCCGGGCAAAGTCACTCCAGCTCAACTGGTGGGACGACCGCTACCTGGAGGAACTGATCGCAGCCGACGTCCTCGACAAGGGCTGAACCCCGACGCCGGGGCCACCGCAACGCCACGACACCCCGGCAACACAGCACCACCCGAAGGCGGCCCCCGACCCGAACCGGAGGCCGCCTTCGGGTGGGGACGCTGCGACACACCCCCGCGCGCAAGCAACAAACCGCCGCCCCAAGTCGGAACACCCCTGCCGAGCCGTGCACGGCACCACCACCCCGGCCCCCATCCCCCGCCGCACACCCACCCCGCCTCGCCCCGGCCGCGTAGCGGCCGAGCACCCCGACGCGCAGCAAACGGACCCACCCCGGCCACGAAGTGGACGAGCAGCCCAGACACCACCCACCCCCACGCAACACCCCGCCCCACCCCACCGGCCGCGTAGCGGCCGAGCACCCCGGCGCGCAGCGAACGGACCCACCCCGGCCGCGGAGCGGCCGAGCAGCCCAGAAACCACCCACCCCCACGCAACACCCCGCCCCACCCCACCGGCCGCGTAGCGGCCGAGCACCCCGGCGCGCAGCGAACGGACCCACCCCGGCCGCGGAGCGGACGAGCAGCCCAAACACGACCCACCCCCACGCAACCCCGCCCCACCCCACCGGCCGCGTAGCGGCCGAGCACCCCCGCGCGCAGCGAACGGACCCACCCCGGCCGCGGAGCGGACGAGCAGCCCAGACCACGGATCACTCAAAAGTGGGGTTTCAAAGCATTCGCCCGAGCGTGTCGCCCGCCATCGTCACCCTGATGCCATGGGCAACCCTCGGCGTTCGGCTCAACATGCGGCTCGACATGCAGCTCGGTGTCTACTGGTGGCGTGTGTCGGCCTGCCAACCCTGACCGGCTGCGCCGAAGCCTTCGCCGACGAACGCATCACGGTAACCGTGGAAACCGGCCCCGGACCCAGCCCCGGCCCCAACCCCGACCCCGGCCCCGGCCCCGGCCCCGCCAAACCCGCAGGCCCACGTACAGAGGTGCACACCGGCCGGGTGCACGTGGTGTACCACCCCGGGGTGGTGACCTCCGTCCGGCTCGGCAACGACGTCGCGGTAACCGTGCGTCCCGGCTGCCGATGCCCGACCGAACCGCCACCGCCCACCGCCACCCGACCGCCCCCACCGCCCCCGCCACCACCACGCCCCCGGCCGTCCGCCCCCACACCGGCGGTAACCAAGGCAACAGAACGAGCCCCCATCGCCCCGCCCCCCACCCGGCCGCCGCCGGCCGCGCCTGCCCGCCCGCACATCCCCGTCGTCCCGGTCGTCCCCGTAGTCCCCGTCGTCCCGCTCCCCCAGCCATCGAGTCCCCCCGCATCGAGTCCCCCCGCATCCGTCGCCGAACGGCCGCCCACGCCAAGGCCGGTGCGCATCGCCGCCGCCCCGCCGGACGACGATCCGTCACCCCCCGGCTTCGCGGACGGGATCGGACCGGCCCTGATCGTGTCGATCCTCCCCGCCGCACTCGCGGCACTGCTGCCCCATTCCGGCAGACGAGGAGTGCGCTCGTGATCACCTGGATTCTCGGCGCCCTGCTCGGCGCCGGCATCGCAGCGGGAGCCCTCGTGCTCCTGAGCCGCAGCGAGCACGCCAAGGCGGGCGGGTTCGACGGTCAACTGCTGTCCTTCTGCGGCGGAGCCGTGCTGTCCTCCTTCGTATTGCTGACGAGCTTTCAGATCGTCGGGGCGTGGGAACTCCAGTCCACGGTCCGCCAACACGCGAGCGACGAGGCCCGCGTACTGACCAAGACCTACGCGGCGGCGGGCAGACTTCCGGCGCCGGACCGCGATGCGGTGCGCACCGGGCTGCGCGACTACACCCGCACGGTGATCGACAAGGAATGGCCGGCGATGGCCGACAAGCACGACAGCCCACTCGCGTGGCGACAACTCGACGTGATCGCGGCCCGCGTCGCCGCCGCCTCCGCCACGGCGCACGACACGGCCGCCGACACCGAGGCGGCCGTGGCCGACCTGTACGTCAAACGCCATGTACGGCTCGCCGATCCGGCCGCCGTCACACCGATCGTGCTACCGGTCGCCATGATCGTCGCCGGCGTGTTCGCGATCGTCTTCCCGGCCCTGGTCGGCCCGACCACGGATCGCCGCCACGTCGTCGCACTCGCCTTCGTCGGCGCGATCGTCGCCTTCGGCATCCTGTTCGTCCTACAACTGCGCAGCCCGTACACCGACCCACTCGCCGTACACCCGAGCGCCTTCCGCGCCGCCCTGACCCGCTACACCCAACTGGGCTGACCCACGACGCACACCGGGCCCGCCGCCGCCCACCCCGGACCGGACCGGACCGCCCCCCGCCGGGCCTATCGCCGCGCCACGTAGTGCAAAAGCACGACCCCGTTACCGAAGCCCCGGGTCTGCGCGAGCCGCAGATCGGTCGTCCCATCCATCGGCCGGAACATCGGCATACCGCGTCCGATCAACACCGGATGCACGTAGACCCGGTACTCGTCGATCAGGTCGAGCCTCCTGAAGGTGGCGGCCAGGTCGGCGCCGCCGAGCACCAGATCCCCGCCCGGCTCGGCCTGCAAAGCCCTGATCTCCTCGACCACCACGTCCCGCTTGATCGTGGTGTTCCAGTCCGCGCGCTCCAGGGTCCGCGAGAACACGATCTTCGGCATGTCCCGCCAGATCCCGGCGAACTCGACCATGGCCGCCGTACTCGCCGGATCGGCGTCCGCCGTCGGCCAGAAGTCCGCCATGAGCTGATGGGTGACCCGCCCACTGAGAAACGCACCCATCGTGCCGAGCCACTCGTTGAAGTGCAGATGCAGCTCCTCGTCGACGCGATGCCAGCCGATGTCGTGGTTCGGCCCCTCCATGAAGCCGTCCAGGGACACCGACATGGAGTAGACGATCTTCCGCATCACACGCACCTCATCGAACTCGTCCGAGACCGGGCGGCCTCCCCCGAGCGACTCCCCACGGCCCGCACCGCTTATGCCGACCGCGGTCGCAGTTGACCCGCAGTCGCACGCGACCTGCGGTGGCGCCCATCCACCCGACCGAACCGGGCACAGAATGTCGGGTCCGACGGGCGTGCCCCTTCCTAACGTGGTGCTCGCAAGCGAAGGAAGGAGTCCGTGGTGCTGGAACAGCTGAACCGGGCACTGGATCACCTCGAGGCGCACCTCCACGAACAGCTCGACATCGGCGAGGCGGCCCGGATCGCGGCGACGTCGGAGTACCACTTCCGCCGACTGTTCTCCGCCCTGGCCGGAATGCCACTGTCGGAGTACGTGCGACGCAGGCGGCTCACGCTGGCGGGCGCCGAGGTACTCGCCGACGAGCGGACCCTGCTGGAGATCGCGGTGCGCTACGGCTACACCTCGGGCGAGGCGTTCGCCCGGGCGTTCCGCACGGTGCACGGCGTGGGTCCCGGCGAGGCCCGGCAGACCGGTGCGGCGCTGTACTCCCAGCCACGGATGTCCTTCCGCCTCATCGTGGAAGGAAGCAGCAGCATGCAATATCGGATCGTACGCAAGGACGCGTTCCACGTGGTCGGCAAGAAGGCCCGTGTCCCGCTCGTCCACGAGGGCGTGAACCCAGCGATCGCCGAGTTTGTCCAGGGCATCGCCCGTGAGACGACCGACCGCATCAAGTCCCTGTCCGACCAGGACCCGGACGGGATCGTGGCGGTCACCGACGACATCGACCCCAGCCGCGCCGAGGGCACCGAACTCGACTACTACCACGGGGTTGTGACGAGCACTCAGGTCCCCGTACCCGACGACCTCGACACACTGACCGTCCCGGCCGGCACCTGGGCGGTGTTCGAGAACTCCGGACCCTATCCGCAGGCACTCCAATACCTGTGGCGCGACATCTACACCCAGTGGTTCCCGTCCAACCCGTACCAGAGCCGCCCGGGCCCGGAGATCCTCCGGGTCCGCCCGTCGGCTGACGGCAGCACGGCGGACGCGGCGCTGTGGGTCCCGGTGGAACCGACCGCGCCCTGACCCGAGTTCGGGAATCCAAACCCAAGGGCGATGCCAAGGTCCGGACCGCGGCACTCCCCACACTCGATGTCACCTGCCTCGGACACCGCATCCCCGGGATACCGGTCGCCGCCACGCTCCGGCCGGCCCGAGTCCCTCCACGTCGATCACACCGTCGACGTGGAGGGGCTCGTCGTGATGCGTGACCGTCTCGGGCATGTCGAAAGCCGAGCCTCGAGGCGGCCGATGATGCGCCGGATGTCGGTCGGGGTCCAGGGCCGGGGCAACCGCTCGTCGCGACGTTCGCCAACGCGTATGCCATGCACTTCCGATCACCCGTCGCCGCGCGGAAAACGTGTGGCCGACGCGGCGTGTTACCGGACCGTAGGTGGGACGGCGACTGCGCCGCAGGACCGCGAGGCGGTTGTAACACCGTCCCTCGGGTCGCGTCGTCGCGGCTGTGACCAGGGCAAACGTGCTGTTGCCGGGGCGCCGGGCGGGGTTGGCCCGGGTGGTTCTCGTTCCTTCTCGTGACCATGTCACCGGTCTGCGACAGCGGTGTCGTGGTGCGACGACTCGGGTACCGCCGGGGCCGGCGGCTCGGCCAAGGTGGTCGAGCAGGCACCGAGGGGCCGAGAGGGTTTCGGCTCCAACCACCGGATACCAAGGGGTCGTTCATGTTCCGCAACCGTCGCACCGCCCTCCTCGTCTCCGCGGCCGTTCTCGGCGGCGCGATGTTGACGACGGCGTGCCAGGACACGGACTCGAACGCGAACTCGGGGGCCGCGCAGGGCTCCTCGCCCGTCGCCCCGCCGGCCGCCCCGCCCGGGGCGTCGACCACCGGCGGCAACGGAGGCGGCAACCCGGGAGGCAGCGGGGGCGGTGGCGGGACCGAACCCGCCGGGAAGGTCTCCTCCGGGAAGGACTCCGCCGGGAAGAGTTCCGGCGGACAGGGCACGACCACCGGCGGCGGGGGCGGCGGCGACAACAGCTCGATCGGCAAGTGCCGCACCGACGACCTCAGGGCCACCGCGCAGGACGCCACCATCGGCGGCGACAACGAACTCACCGTCGCCGTGACATTCAAGAACATCGGCCACAACTGCACGATGTCCGGATTCGCGGGCGTCGACCTCCAGACCGCCAAGGGACCCCTGTCCGCGAAGCGCGTCGGCGCCCCGGCCGACCCGTTCGTCCTCAAGAGCGACACGTCGGTGTCCTTCGGCATCACCTACCCCAGCGGCGCCACCGGCGACTACGGGGTCAAGATCACGGGCCTGGAGGTCACCCCGCCCGGAGAGACCAAGACCATCACCCTGCGCTGGCCCGGCACCCCCACCCTGCCGGTCATCGACGGCGCCGGCTCCCCGGTCAACGTCGGCCCCATCGGCAGCGCCGGCCAGGGCGGCTGACCCTCACGACTCGACGGACCGATGAAGACCTCGGGCGCGGCCCCACCACGTAAGCGGTGGGGCCGCGCCCGCACGCCTCCGGTGTGGTTACCCTGCCCTGATGAAGCCGGATCGGGTCGCCTGGAGCAACGCGCTGACCGCAGCCGGGGCCGTGTTCGCCGCGACTGCGGCGTGGGCGACGTTGAGGACTCTGCGATATCAGCGGCAACAGCTCGACGAGCAGCGGTCGTTCGTCGCCGAGCAAACCCGCGTCCTACAGCTCCGACAAAACCAACTGCCGGCGGATGCCAGAGACCGAACCGATCAGGCCCGCAGCATCACGGTCGACAGCAAGTTCGCCGACGTGCCCGGTGATCCCGCTGCCGACGGCAAGGGGTCCCGCACCGTCACGGTCACCAACCCGACCGACTATCCGATACGCAGCGTTCGCGTGGACTTCGGTGGCACTGGCAGTCCGGAGTGGGCGACCATTCAGCTCGAAGGACAGTACGGAGCCACGCGATCGACATATCCGATCGACGTCCTGGCCCCGAGAAGTGTGGCCGTCTTCTACAGCGGCGTATGGCCCGCCAACGACATCTTCCACAACCCGCCTCAGGTTACGTTCACCGATTCCCTGGGGCAGCAGTGGAAGGTGAACGAAAACGGGCAGCGGTGGCTCGTCACGAGTTGACGCCGCAGCGCAGCACGTGGCCATGGCCCCGAGCGATGCCGGACGTTCTACGCATGCGCTTTCTACACGACAGGACGATGCATCACCGCTTCAGCGCCTCCGGCAGCGACGTCCAAGCCGGAGCATCGAAGAGGCACATCGGACCGCTGCGCGCATTCGAGTCTCGACCGAAGGCGTAGCCCCCTGGCTCGGAGGCAGAGCCGACGACGTGACGTGATCCCACGTCGTCGGCGCCTCCGACCTGGCATTCACAGCGCAAGACGACTGGTCGGCCGCCGGCAGGGCGTCACGCTACTTCCACGCACCCAAGAAGGCTTCCCACGCGCTTCCGATGAATGTGAAGACGGGACCGTCAACGACCTTCGAGTCGCGGGCGGCAATGTGGCATCCTGCCGGAGCGACCTCTACGCAGGCATGGTCGGCGTTGGAGTAGGAAGCTTTCCGGAAAGCGCCTATAAATTCCGCTTCTTGCTCGGCGTTCATTTGTTCTCCAGCTCCCCGGCATACTTTTCAACGAACGTCAAGGTGTCTCGAGTTGAGAGAGCGGCTCGCTTCAGACGTTTGACATGGCGGTCGATTTCACGGAGATCGCGCGGCTCTTCACTGATGGATCGCCGGCCGACAACCCCATCCTGCACCAAGATCTTCGGAGCATTGATGGTGTTGAACTGGTATCTGGCTTGTTACTCGCAGCGAGTCTTCGGACTCCCATGGTGATCATTTCCGCACCGCAGTTCGGCAGCCCCGCACCTTGCCGCCGGCAGCGATGAACCAGCGACCAGTGCTCCTGTCCGCCGGGTTGAGGCGCCGACGGTCGACTCACGCCCTGCGAGAAACCTGCATCCCACGATCCCGGCGTCACATGGGAGTCGCCATGCAACAGGCCACCCTCAAACAGGGCTTTCCGCTGACCGAGACCTCCGTGAGGCTCACACGCGACTGCGCGCGGCGGTTCTGCGTGGATCGACAGATCCCCGCTCCTGCCGCCGACTCGGCCGCGCCGATAACCACCGAGCCGGCGACCAACGCCGTCCGGCACACGCAACGAGGGGCCATGCGTGCCGAGTTCACCCTCGTTCTGACCCTCTGCGGCTGGAAGCTCGACATCGCGGTGTGGGACTACCCGCCCTCGCCGTGCCCCCGACTCCAGGCCCTCGCGAATATTCCGCTCGACGCCCGAAGCGGCCGTGGACTCGCCTTGGTCCAGAGCAACGCGGCCGGATTCACCTGGTCGCGCAGGCCGAGCGGCAAGCTCGTCTCCGCGTGGATCGAGGTCGAGACCGACCAGCCGGCACATGCCCCGGCCGGTGCACAGGCCCCGCTCTTCTGACCGCACACCTCTGACCGCACAACATCCGACCACCGGGTACCACGCCACCCGCGCTCGCGGCGGGACCGAGCTCACTCCCACCGACCACGGGAGAAGAGCAGTCCCATCACAGCAACCCCCGGCACTGCGGCGGGAGTTCAGCCACGCACCACCTGCTGAAGCCCACCCGGGTGGAAGCCGACGGACCGACGACCCGCAACCCTTACGCGCCTACCTCGTCGCCGCCGGCGAGACCTTCGACGTCATCGAGGTCGACGAGCCCCTCGGCCGCGCCACCCTCGCCGTCCTACGAGCACACGGCCTCGATCCCGGTCCGGTCATCTTCGGCCGCCGCCATCGCCGAATCGGATTCCTCGTCCCACCCGACGCCACCCACACCCTGCCCACCCGCGAACGACGAACCGGCCCCCGCCACCACGGTCGCGGCTCCTGGATCACCATCCCCCGCCCCAACGCCCTTCCCGGCGACCCCATCGTCTGGCTCGTGGAACCACCCGACGACGACACCCGCACCCCCTGCACCCTTCGCTGCGTCCGCCGAGCAATCCAACAAGCAGCCCAAACCCTCTGACCCGACCTCGACTCCCCGACCGCCGACCGCCGACCGGAGCCCCGGATGAAGTGGCCGCGGGCGGACCGTCAGACTTCGCCGCGGGCCGTCCGCAGGTCCGCGCCGCGCAAGCCGACGCAGTCGAACTCCCAAAAGGTCTCGGAGTAGACGAACGTGCCCGTCATCCACGGCTCGTACGCGGACAGCCGGACAACCTGGAAAGCCCCGTCCGGATAGCGCAACGACGGTGCCCGGAAGCCCGCCGCTTCGGCGGCCCGGAAGCCGCGCTTCCCGTAGTAGCTCGGCGCTCCCTCCAGAAAGACCAGGGGAACACCCAGACCGTCGGCTTCCGCAAGGGCATGTCGGATGAGCCGGGTGCCGATGCCATGGTCCTGGAACGCCGGAAGTACGCCCAGCGGCGACAGGGACAGCACGTCCACGATCCGGCGCGGAGCATCCAGCCGACCCGCGCTCAGCATGACGTGCCCGACGACCCGGTCGTCGAGAGTGGCGACGTAGGACATCGGCACCAACGCGGCCTTGGCAACGCGAAGTGCCGCCACGAGCCCGGGAGCCCGCTCGCCGTCCCCGAAGGCGCGCGCGTGGACCTTGTACACATCCGCGTGATCGCCCTCCGTCTCCTGCCGAATCGTCAACTCGGCACCATCGAGGCTGATTCGAGGGCCCTCCGGCCCCGGGGCGGGAGATGTCATGACCGCGACGGTAGCCCGTGCAACGGCACGCTCGCGAGGCGATTGCGCACCACGTCGTAGGAGGTCGTCCCGTGTGACTCCGAAGGAACCGGAGCCAGGACCCGTGGGTCGGAAATTCAGGGACCGGGCGTGCCGTCGACGGGCGGGGCGGGGCGGTACAGCCGCCAGATCACGTCGATCCCGCGGCCCGAGGGGGCTGTGGGCGGCGTCCCCTGTTCACGTCGGACTTCGGTGAAGCCCAACCGGCGCGGTATCGCGGCGCTGGAGGTGTTGGCCAGGTCGTGCGAGATTTCCAGGTACTCCACATCCGGCAGGGTGAACATCTCGGCGACCAACGCCGCCGTCGCCCTCGTGGCGAGGCCCCGGCCGGTCGCGGCAGGGTGCAGCCAGTAGCCGATGCGCCGGCCCTGAGGCTCGGCCCCGCGGGAGGACTGGCACATGCCGACGGGAGTGCCGTCCTTGGTGATGGCGTAGTTGTACACCTCGCCGGTGTCCCAGCGCGCCTCGAACTTCGCGAGCAGGCCCAGGGTGTTCTCCTCGCTGTGACCGGCAACCCACAGCTCCCAAGGGCGCAGGTGGTCCACGGACTCCTCGATCAACGCGAATGCCGGAGCGAAGTCTTGCTGCCCCTCCCAGCGTCGCAGGACGAAGTCTCCGCATTCGATGAGCCGCCTCGGTTGCGCCATGACGGCCATGATCGTTCGCAGCACGGCTCTCCGCAACGGGCCTCGCAACCTCGGGGACACACGGCTCGATTCAGGCGGTCCCCACCCCGCCATCCGCGCGGCACCGACACCGGCAGGACACGTCCGCTCCCTCAGGGCAGATACGTCCGGAAGATCTCGCCGAGTGCACCGTCCTGGTGGTCCGGGACGCGGTAGAACGTGCGAATGACGACCGAGCCGTCCTCCTCGAAGCGGTAGGTCTCGATACTGGGGACCATGCCGGCCACGCCGTTCTCGGTGAAGTGGTTCTCCATCAGCCACGCGACCTCGTTGCCGCATACGAACAGCGTGCCCGGCCGGATGCGGAACTTCACCGTCGGCTGAAACAGGTCCCACGAGTCCAGACAGCAGTGTTCGAAGCCGAACTTCTCCGGCGTCCCCACCGGGTCCAGCATCCGGAAGTCGCCCGGCCCGACGGCGCGCCAGTTCGCGGTCCAGGCCTCCTTGTCGCCGGCGTTCCACAGGGCCACATACTGCTCGGCCCAGTGCAGCAGTTGCCTGGTGTCGGGGATTGCCATGGGGCTCCTCGGTATGTTGTCGGGCTGTCGGGTGTGGTCCGGCCGGGCGAAGGCGGGTCGTCAGACGCCGTAGCCGCCGTCCACATCCAGCTTCTGGCCGCTGATGAAGCCCGCCCGGTCGGAGGCCAGGAAGCAGACCGCCTCGGCGATGTCCGCCGCCCGGCCGAATCGCCGGAGCGGGATGTTGCGCCGCGCGACGTCCAGCGCGCGCTCGTCCAGGTCGCCGCTGTCGATCAGCCGTGCCGCCATGCCGTCGGTGAGCATGCCCGGCCCGACACTGTTCGCACGGACCCCGAATCGGCCCTCCTCGGCCGCGATGCCGCGCACGATCGCCTCGACCGCGCCCTTCGTACAGGACGACAGGCCGTCCCGGACCGGAAACCGGCTCGTCGCGGCCGTTGTGACCGCGACCAGACTGCCGTTGCCCGCCGCCCGCAGGTGCGGCAGCGACGGGTGCACCAGGTTGAAGAACGCGGCGGCGTCGCCGTCGAGTTGCTCGCGGTACTGGGCCGGCGTGACCCGACTCAGGTGCAACATCGGTACGTGCGGCCCGGACGCGTAGACAACCGTGTGCACGCCGCCGAACTCCGCCGCCGCCGCATCCACGAAGGTCGCCACGGCGTCCGCGTCGGTGAGATCGACCTGCCATGCGCGGGCCCGCCGGCCGTGCTCGGACCGGGCCTGCTCGGCAACCGCCTCGGTCGCGGCGGCTCCCTTGCGATAGGTGACCGCCAGGTCCGCACCGCGCTCGGCGAACATCCGACAGATCGCGGCACCGATCCCGCCCCCGGCCCCGACGACCACGACCGCCCCGGCCCGACTCTCGAAGTCGCGCTCCATGACTGGCTCCCTGCTGCTGCCGAGCTGATCTGACGACCAGTCAGGAATATCCCCAGTCCGGAGAACTGTCAATGGACAACCACCCTGATCAGCATAAACACCAAAACTGGTTGACCTACATCACGCAACTCGCCGCCCCGCGAAGCCGGCACGCCCACAACCCACCCGAGGAGACGATCGGGCCTGACCGAACCGAGACATGAACCGACTGGGATGCTGAACCGCCGCCCGTCACCTGCGGCCGGTCACCCCATTCCGGGCCCGTGCCCGTGCCCGTCCCGCCCCGTCCCGCTCCCGTTGCCGCTCCCAGCAGAGGTCCCCGCCTTGGCACGTCCCCGCATCCGCCCCTCGCTCGGCCTGCTCGCGGCCGCATTGCTCGCCGCCACAACCGCATGCTCGGAGGCCGCCGAGGTGAGCACGGCCGGCCCCGCACCGGCCCCGCCCACCACAACCACCACCACCGCCGACTCCGCAACGAAGCCCACCCCCACCGCACCGGCGTCGCCCCGCACCGCGCCCTACCTGTCGAGCGACGAACTGAAACGGGCACTGCTCCCGAGGATGGACATGCCCGAGAGCTGGACCACGTACGTGGACACGGATCCGGTACCGGAGGGCAAAGACGCCGCCGGCGACTGTGCGCGGCTCACGGCCATGCTGAATCCCTCCTCCGGCGTGTTCCCGGTCAAGGGCGCGGCGTCGATCACGGCCAGGGATCCGGCGCCCGGTGGCAAGTCATACGCGATCTTCGGCGTGACGTTGACCTCCCTCACCCCCGGCGACGCGGAGGGCCTCATCCCCAAGGCCCGGGAACTCGTGCCCCGTTGCCCGACCGAGCGATTCAACCAAGAGGGACTCACGGGCCGACTGACCACCCGCGAGATCGCAGACCCCAAGCTCGGCGACGCGAGCATGACCGCCGAGGTCGTGACGCGGTTGGACAACGGCCAGGGATGGGCGCACTCCATCGTCCTGATCCGCGTGGGCACCACCCTCATCCGGGTAACCCACGTCAACCTCACCGAGCCGACACCCCACCACCCCGACGAGAGCCTGGTACGCAAGCAACTCGACCAGGTCACGGCGGCAATGCGCGGCGGCGGCACCGGCTGACACGCGGCCCACAGCCCACATCCCACGCCGCGGCGGCCTCGGCCCCGGACCGAATCCGGACCGAGGCCGAGGCCGCCACAACACGACATGACACGAACACACGAGACGTCGAGACCCGGATACGTCAAGCGTCGAAACGCCGGAGACTCCACGCCCGCCCGCGGTCCGTCCGTCGAGGCCATGCAGACAAGAGGCCCCAGCCGGGCGCCGACCCGTCACTCCTCCGGCGCGCGACCCAACGCCTCGCCGAACTCGGCGAGCAGGTCGGCGAGTCGGTCGACCTTCTCGGCCGGCCAGTCGGCGAGGACCTCACTCATCAGGCCGGCCCATTGGGCACGGATCCCGTCGGCCAGACGCCGTCCACGCCGAGTCGCCCGAAGCAGGTGCGCGCGACCGTCCGTCGGGTCTACCGATCGCTCGACGAATCCGCCCCGGACGAGTACGTCCACCTGACGGCTCGTCGTGGACCGGTCGCTGTCCAGGAGTTCGGCCAGAGCCGAGGCCCGCACCGGGCCGAACTTCACCACCCGCGTAAGCGTCTGGGCCTCGCCGCGAGTGAGTTCCCCGCCCGCCCGGCGAGCAAGCTCGCGATGCCGACGCCCGCTCCGCGCCCCGGCCATGACCACTTCGAGGCCGGCCTGCAACCGCCCGAATGCCTGCCCCCGCGCGACCGCGTCATCCTCATCCCGAGTCACGCCCCGCGCCACCTTCCCCCACCCCAGCCGGCACCCACAGCGTGCGTCCGCCCAGCGTACTGAGCCGCCCGCCCACCCCCTGGCACGAACCGCCCCCGATGCCCGCCCGTCCGCGGGCATCCGGCCCACCTCCGTCGAAGCCCGAGCGGGACTGATTCGCATCGGCGACGCCGGGAACGACCCGACCCGGCGCGATGCCTCGGGACACGATCCCGCACCCGCGCGGCCAAGCCGGGCCGAGTCCGCTCCTCAGCGGACAAGCTTCCCGACACGGGCCGCCGGGTCTTCCGAGCCGGTCGTCCCACCCCACGGCACCGTCCCGACCGCCCGCCGCTCGATCAGACCCCGCCTGGGTCGCGGCATGGCCCGTCGCCCACGCCTGGTCCGGGTCCGCACACTCCTCGCCCTCGGCGTCCTGATCGACACCTTCCCGGACCGCTCGACCCTCGTCCCAGCCACGGCCCTCGACACCGGCAAAGCCTTCTGGCGGCCCACCCAGCCTCGCGCTTGAGCCACCCAGCCCGGCCTGCGTTCGAGGCCAACCCAAGGCAACCAAGGCAACCCAAGCCCAACGTCGGACCAAACCCCCCAGCCCGGCCCGCGCTTGAGACCAACCTCGGAAGCCATTGCGGCCAGAGCGCCCGGCCAGAGCGCCCCGCTAGAGCGTCCCCGCCAACGCCTCTTCGTTCTCCTCCGCCCCGCCGAACTGCGTCGAGTGCACCCAAGCCCGCTTCAGATACAGATGCACATCCACCTCCCAGGTGAACCCCATCCCCCCGTGCACCTGCGTGGCGTCCTTGCCGTTGCGCGTCGCCGCGTCGTCGCCCATGACCTTCGCCGTGAGCACCGCGACCTCCGGATCGCCCACCGCCGGGTCGTCCAGCGTCACGGCCGCCGCGTACACCGCCGCCCGCGCCAGCTCGGTCCGCACCAGCATGTCCGCGCACAGGTGCTTGACCGCCTGGAAGCCGCCGATCACCCGCCCGAACTGCTCCCGCTCCTTGGCGTACTGCGTGGCCAACTCGGTGAGCCGACCCGCGATGCCCAGCTGAAGCGCCCCCGTGAGCACCGCTCCGATTCGGCGCCACTGCTCCGCAACGAGAGCATCGGCCACCAACTCACCCACCGGCAGCTCGTCCACCGACGTCACCGGCGTGAACGGATCCACCGGATGCGCCACCCGCACCCCCCGCACGGCGGCCGGGTCCACCCGCCGAATGCCCTCACCCGTCAGCACCAACAAACAATCCAACGCGTCCAGGTGCTCCACGAGCAGCGGCCACGAGTCGCCCTCGATCAGCCCCACCACCGCGTCACCCGCAGCCGCCTTTGCCCCCAGCTCCCCGGGCAGCGACGCCGCCAGGTGCGTGGCCACCAGCGGCCCGGGCAGCAGCACCCGACCCGCCTCCTCGTACACCAGCGCCGCCTCGGCCACCCCGAGCCCGACGCCGCCCGCCTCCTCGGCGATCCGCAGCGAGAAGAAGCCGGTGTCGGCCAGTTCGCGCCACAACCCGCGGTCCACCATCCCGGGCACCGGCGCGGTGTCCACCAGGGCTCGCATGCGATCCCGACCGAACCGCCCCTCGCAGAACTCCCGTACCCCGGACCGCAGATCGCGCTGGTCCTCGCTCAGCTGGAAATCCATGCCCGATCACCGTTCCTTCGGCAGGCCGAGAATGCGCTCGCCCACGATGTTGCGCTGGATCTGCGACGTGCCCGCCGCGATCGTGTACGACAGCGACGACAGCCGTTCGTCCATCAACGAGCCACTGGGCAGCCCCGCGACGTCGTCCACGGCCAGGGCGGCCCGACCGAGCAGCCGATGTGCCAGGTCGTACACCTTCTGCTTCGTCTCGGAGAACCGCAGCTTGAACACCGAACCGCCCACGCCCGGCACCCCGGAGCGCTGCGCCTCGGACACGTTCCACTTGGTCAACGCCCACAACGCCTCGAACTCGGCGGTCAGGTGCCCGAGTTCGCGCCGCAGCGCCAAGTCGTCCCAGGCACTCGCCTGACGTCGCGTCACCTTCTTGGCCAGCGCGGCGAGTTCGCGCAGCAGTCGCTGGCAGGCGACCACTTCGCTGACGAACGCCGTACCGCGCTCGAACGACAGCGTGACCATGGTGACCCGCCAGCCGTCGTTCTCCTCGCCGACCCGGTTGGTCACCGGCACCCGCACGTCGTCGAAGAACACCTCGGCGAACTCCGAGGTGCCCATCACCGTCTCCAGCGGACGAATGGTGATGCCCGGCGTGTCCATCGGCACGATCAGCCAGGTGATCCCCTTGTGCTTCGGGGCGTCCGGGTCGGTGCGTACCAACATCTCGCAGTAGTCCGCGACTTCCGCGTGCGAGGTCCAGATCTTCGAGCCGTTGACGACATAGTCGTCACCGTCCCGGACCGCCCGGGTCCGCAGCGAGGCGAGGTCGCTGCCGGCACCCGGCTCGGAGAAGCCCTGGCACCACACGTCGTCGCCGCGCAGGATGCCCGGCAGGTACCGGCGCCGCTGCTCGTCGGTACCTGCCGCGTCGATGGTCGGTCCAGCGTGCAGCAGGCCGACGAAGTTCGCACCCACGTACGGCGCGCCGGCCCGCTCGGTCTCCTCCAGGAAGATCAGATGCTCGGTCGGCGTGGCCCCCTTGCCGCCCGCCTCGACCGACCAGTGCAGGCCCGCATAGCCGGCCTCGAACAACAACCGCTGCCAGGCCGTGTCATAGGCCCGCCGACCCGGCCAGTCGTTGCGGTCGGGCTTGGCCGGCAACAACGGAATGGCCCGGTCGAGCCACGCGCGCAGTTCCGCGCGAAAGCTCTCCTCGGCCTCGGTATACCGGAGGTCCATGGTTCTCGACTCCCTGTCGAACGAAAGGTCGAATGCTCGGGCAACCGAACGGCCTACCGACCGGAAGGCCCCCGGACCGGACGACCCGTGGCAACCCACCGAGCCGAAGCCCGAAGAACAAGCGCAAATCACGCAACCCGAAGGACGAAGCACGAAGGGCCAAGCACGGAGCCCAGCGCCCAGCGCCCCGCGCCCAAAGGACCGAGCCCAGAGCACGAAGCACGAGGCACCAAACACCCAGCACCCAGCACCCAGCACCCAGCACCAGGCACCAGGCCGAAGTGCTCCGCCCGAAGAACGAAGACCGAACTCAGGCCCCGTACACCGGCGTCGGCGCAGGCGCCTCGTCCAGCAGCTTCGCCACCACCGGACCGAGCTCGGCCGGCTCCCAGCGACGACCCGCGCGCGCCTCCGGACCGTGCTGCCAGCCCGTCGCCACCGAGACCTTGTCGCCCTCGACCTCGAACACCCGCCCGGTGACGTCGCGCGACTCGGCCGAGCCGAGCCAGACCACCAGCGGCGAGATGTTCGCCGGGTCGTAGAAGTCGAAGCTGCCGTCCTCGGGCTTGCGCACCATGTCGGGCATCGCCTCCTCGGTCATCCGGGTCCGCGCGGCGGGCGCGATCGCGTTGGCGGTCACGCCGTACCGACCCATCTCCACCGCGGCGATCTGGGTCAGGCACGTGATGCCGGCCTTGGCCGCGGCGTAGTTGCCCTGCCCGACCGAGCCCATCAGCCCCGCGCCGGACGTGGTGTTGATCAGCCGCGCGTCGATCGGGTTGCCCGCCTTGGCCTGCGCGCGCCAGTACACACCGGCGTGGCGCATCACCGCGAAGTGCCCCTTGAGGTGCACCCGGATCACCGCGTCGAACTCGTCCTCGCCGAGCGAGACCAACATCCGGTCGCGCAGGAAGCCCGCGTTGTTGACCACCACGTCCAACCGGCCGAACGCGTCGATGGCGGTCTGTACCAGCCGCTCCGCGCCCGCCCAGTCGGCCACGTCGTCCGCGTTGACGACGGCCTTGCCGCCCAGCGCCTCGATGTCGGCCACGACCTGCTGGGCCGGCCCGAGCGAACGCCCGTCGCCCTGGCGCGAGGCGCCGATGTCGTTGACCACCACGTGCGCGCCCTCACGCGCGAACGCCAGCGCGTGCTCGCGCCCGATGCCGCCGCCGGCACCGGTGACGATGACGACGCGCCCCTCGCAGATCCCACTCATTCCAGGCCCCTCCGGTGTGCTGACGACGTGTGCCGACGCGAGTCGGAATACCTCGGAAGCGGCCCGCCGGGAACCCGACGAGCCGCCCCTTGCCGCTGAACCAATGAACCGAAGCCCCGCAACCTCGGAGCCCCACAACCCGAACCCCGAAACCCCCGGCCCCGACCACGCCGAACCCGACGAGCCAACGAACCCGCCGACCCCGCCGACCCCGCCGACCCCGGCGACCCCGCCGCCGAGAATCCGACGAGGCCGCCGGGTCAGACCGCGACCGCGGCCACCCGGTCCTTGTCGAAGTCGAGGTCGAGCATCCGGATCGCATTGCCCCGGATGATCTTGTAGACCGTCTCCTCACCCAGTCCGGCGAGGTGCTCCTCGGCGATCTTCTTGGTGTGCGGCCACGTGGAGTCGACGTGCGGGTAGTCGGTCTCGAACGTGACGTTGTCCTCGCCGATCACGTCGAGCGAGTTCACCCCGTGCCGGTCCCGGAAGAAGCAGGCGAACATGTTCCGCCGGAAGTAGTACGACGGCGCCTCGGGCAGCACCTCGCCGGTGACCGCCCAGGCGCGGTGCTCCAGCCAGACGTCGTCCATGCGCTCCAGGGCGTACGGGATCCAGCCCATCTGACCCTCGGAGTAGGCCAGCTTGATCTTCGGGAACCTCGCCGGGACGCCCGCGAAGATGAAGTCGGCCATCGAGGCCATCGCGTTGTTGAAGCTGAGCGACGCCTGGACCGCCGCGGGGGCGTCCGGCGAGGCGGCCGGCATCGTCGAGGACGAGCCGATGTGCATGTTGATCGTCACACCGAGGTCCGCACAGACCTCGAAGAACGGGTCCCAGTAGCCGGTGTGGATGCTGGGCAGACCCAGAAACGCGGGAATCTCGCTGAAGCACACGGCGGTGACGCCCCGCGCGCGATTGCGCTTGATCTCCTCGACCGCGAGCTGCACGTCCCACAGCGGGATGATGATCAGCGGGATCAGCCGACCCCCGGAGTCGCCGCACCACTCCTCGACCATCCAGTCGTTGTAGGCGCGCACGCACGCGAGCGCGACCTCCTTGTCCGCGGCCTCCGAGAAGGTCTGACCGCAGAACCGCGGGAAGGTCGGGAAGCACAGCGAGGCCTCGACATGGTTGACGTCCATGTCCTTGAGCCGCTCCACCGGGTCGTACAGCCCGGGGCGCATCTCGCCGCGTGTGATGCCCTCGAGGGTCATCTCGTCGCGACTGAAGCCGACGGCGGCGATGTTGCGCTTGTACGGGAAGCGCAGGTCCTCGTAGAACCACCAGTCGGCGGGCGGACCGTCCGGGTCGGTGGTGATCTTGTAGCTCGCGCCGGTGTACTCGAGCGTGCCGATGCCGGTGGTCACCGGCTTGGGTCCACGCTCGTGGTACTTCTTCGGCAACCAGCGCTCGAACAGGTGTGCCGGCTCGATGACATGGTCATCGACGCTGATGATCTTCGGCAGTTCACCGAAGGAGTTTCCGGACTGCGTGGCAGCCTGTCCGGGCTGGTTGGTGCTCATCGGCCCCTCCCGCTCACTGAAATCTGATGGACCGTCAGATTTAGCGTAATCTCTGGGCCGAGGGAACCACAAGCTGACTCAACGTCAGGAGAATCACGGATGGCCCTGCGTCTCGAAGAACTGATCGCCCCCGCACACACCGCGTTGGTCACCCAGGAATGCCAGAACGGGGTGATCGGCACCCAGGCGGTATTCCCCGCACTGACCGAGCACACCCGAGAGCTGATTCCGGCCGTCGACCGACTCGCCAAGGCCGCCCGCCGGGCCCAACTACCGGTCGTGCACTGCCTCGCGGTGCGCCGGCCGGACGGTCTGGGCGCGAACGCCAACGCCCGGATGTTCGGCGCCGCGGCCAAGTCGCCGATCCTCCTGGAGCCGGACTCACCCGCCGCGGCGGTGGCCGACGGAATCACCGTCGAGCCCTCCGACCTGGTGCTTTCCCGCTATCACGGGCTCGGCCCGATGGCCGACACCGGACTGGCCGCCATCCTGCGGAACCTGGGCGTGCGCACCGTCGTGGGCGTCGGCGTCTCCCTCAACGTCGGCATGCTCAACTTCGCGATGGACGCGGTCAACGCCGGATTCCAGTTCGTCGTTCCCCGCGAGGCGGTGGCCGGATTCCCGCCCGAATACGCCGAGGCGGTGCTCGCGAACACCTTCAACGCGATCGCCACAATCACCACGGTGGACGCCGTACTGGCCGCCTGGAGCTGAAACCTGATGCCCCGTCACGGCATAGCTGACGGGGCATCAACGCAGCTTCGACCGGGCTCCGGCCGCAGCCGAATTCCCGCGATCCCGCGATCCCGCGAACCGGCGAACCCGCGAACCCAGAACCCGCGAACCCCGAATCGGCGACCCGGCGGACCGTTGGACCGGCAAACAGGTGACCCCGCGGACCGGCCGGCGGCGCAGCGGAAATCGCCACGGGCTCCGTCGACCGACCGTCAGTCAGCGAGCGGGCGTCCAGGGCTTCTTGTCGTATTCCTCGCGCAGCTTGAACTTCAGCACCTTGCGCAGCGTCTCGTTCCGAGGCAGCGCGTCGACCAGTTCCAACTGCTCCGGAATCTTCTGCGTCATCAGACCGGACTCGCGCAGATACCCGACCATCTCGGCGAATTCCAGGTCGGCCTCACCGGGTTGCCGCTCGACCACGGCGCAGACCCGCTCGCCGCGCTCGCGGTCGATCAGGCCGATCACCGCCGCGTCGGCGACCTTCGGGTGGGCGAAGAGCAGGTCCTCGATCTCGCGCGCCGAGATGTTTTCACCCTTTCGGATGATCACGTCCTTGAGCCGACCGGTGAGCGAGAGGTGCCCGTCGGTCCGCAGCCGGCCCAGGTCACCCGTACGGAAGAAGCCGTCCTCGTCGAACGCGTCGGCGGTGAGCGCCGGGTCGGTGTACCCCTTGAACACCATCGGCCCGCGCAGCCGGACCTCACCCTCCTCGCCGGCGTCCGCGACCGTCCCGTCGGCCCGGACGATGCGCACCTCGATGCCGCTGACCGGCTTGCCCTCGGTGTACGAGCGCTGGTCCTCGGAATCGTGCGGGCCGCCCTGGGCGATCATCGGGACCTCGGTCATCCCGTACCCGTGGCACAGGATCGCCTGCATCTCGTCGCGCACCTCGGCGACCAACTCGGGCGGCTTGGGCGCTCCGCCGCCGGAGACGATCCGCAGGGTCGGAATGATCTTCTCGCCCGGCTGCTTGCGCTGCTCGTTCAGGAACGCCACATAGAACGCGGTCGAGCCGCCGACCATGGTCACGCCGAGCCGCTTGTACACGGGCACCACGCCCGCCGGGTCGAAGTTCTCCACGATCACGGCCGGGAAGCCGGAGGCGAGCACCGTGACGATGTAGTCCGGGCCCGCGATGTGCGCGTACGGGAAGGCGATCGAGCCGACGTCGGTCTGCGACATGTCGAGCGCGACGGCCAGGCCCTTGCCGCCCGCGAGCAGCGTCGAGTCGCTGTGCTGGACGCCCTTGGGGTCGGACGTGGTCCCGGACGTGTAGTAGAGCCAGCGCACCTCGTCGCCGTCGGTCGGCGCGGGCGGCAGGTCCGCCGGGTCGCCCTCGGGCAGTTCGTCGTACGCCACGAGCACCAGCGGCGGCTTCGCCAGGTCCTTCGCGAGCGCCTCGCCCATCGCGAGGAACTCGAAGCCCTTCCAGCTGTGCGGGCACAGGAAGAACTCGGCATCGGTCTGCCGCAGACAGAAGCCGACCTCCTTCTCCCGGTAGAACGGGATGATCGGATTCTGCACCGCGCCGAGCCGGGCCAGCGCGAACGAGACCACGATGGACTCGATCCGCGTGGTCAACTGCCACGTCACACGGGTGCCGGCGGAGACGCCGAGCGCGTGATAGCCCGCGGCCACGCGCTCCGCCCACGCCTTGAACTCACCGAAGGTGACCGTACGGTCCTCCGGGTCGAGCAACATGGGCACATCGGGAGTCGCCGCCGCGCGGCGCTCCACCAGCTCCCAGAGAGTGGTGGCGTCGTAGATCGGGTCAGACACGTGTCCTCCGCGCGGGAAGCCGGGGCCGGGGGTGCGGCGCCGGGGCATGGCGAAGCCAGAGCCCAGGCGCTGACCTGACGGTACGTCAGAAGCTTTGCGGGAAGAAAGACTTCGCGTGGTCACGCGCATCACAAACGGGTCGTTCGCGACCTCGAACGGCGCTGGCCAAGCAAGGCAGGACTGCCTAACCTGGGTCGGTACCACCAACCCCGGGGGCCACATGTCGCCATTTCGCCGGGAGCGCCCACCGGTGTGCCTGGGCCCGCTCGCGAGCTTCCCCGAGGACGTCCCGAAGCGGATCGGCAACAGCCCGCCGCTCGCAATCCTGCGCCACGGCGACACGGTCCACGTCTTCGAGGACCGCTGCCCACACGCCGGCGCCATCCTCTCCCGAGGCACCCTGACCGGCGAACACCTGACCTGCCCGGCGCACGCAGCCACCTTCGAGATCGCCACGGGCCGCTCCCTCGGCCCCCTCGACTGCCGCCCGCTGCGCACCTACACCGCCTGGCTCGAAGACGGCCTCCTCTACCGCTCCCCCACCCCCCGCCCCACCCGCAAGGCCCACCGCACCCCCTGCCCGACCCCCCAGCAAACCCCGGACCCCGGCTAGGCCGCACCACCGGAGCCCCTCGTCGATCGGCTCTTGGTGACGCACGAGACCGAATCGGCCCGACCTGCATTCGAGGCCCACTCGGTCCGGCCCGGCGTATGAGGCCACGTAGCCCGGCCGGCGCACGAGGCCGCCCCAGCCGACCCACCCGCTAGACGTCCGCGGAACGCACGCCGGCCCGCCAGCGCCGTGTGCGGCCAATCGACGGCTCAACCCGAAGCCCGCTCCGCCGAAAAGGCCGCGCAGCCCTGGGCCCATGCCCCCGACAGATCCGCCTCCGGCGGAAACCGCCCGGCCAACTCCAGCGTGACCATGCCGTGCGCAAACCCCCAGACGGCCCGCGCAGCGTCCGTATCCCCACCCACAGCCCGCACGAGCGGCCCCGCAGCCCGGTCCTCCAGACCCGCCGGCAGCGCCGCGCGATCCAACGGCTGCCCACTCATCAGCCGGTACAGATGCGGATGCGCCAGCGCGTAGGCCCGATACGCCCCCGCCAAGGCCACAATCGCCCCCTCTCCCCGCACCACATCGGCCACGCCGCCCACGCCCGGCGCAACCCTCGCGCTCGGCGCAACGCCTGCCTCGACCGCCTCCAGCGCCTCGGCCAGTTCGGCCATCCCCTGCGCGATCAGCGCGTTCTCCACCGCGGACTTGTCCGGAAAGTGCTTGTACAGCGACGGCGCCTTGATGCCGATCCGCTCCGCGATCCTCCGCATCGACACCGCTTCCGGACCCTCCGCCTCCAGCAGATCCCGCGCGGCACCGACGATTTCACGGGCCCTGGCGCTGATCGGAGGTGACGACACGTCAGTCATGCTTGCGGAATCCTTCCGGAGTGCGCAGTCCGTACCCGGCGGCACGGTCCATCGCGATGTGGGTGAGCCAGCCGAGGCCGGCGGTGAACAGGGGCGGCCACACGATCGGCGTGACGGTGTACCCGACCAGGAGGATCAGCGGGACCCAGGCCCGGTGCAGTGCGTTGTAGAACGGCACCGCCCGCGGCTGAAGCCGACCCGGCTCGTGCGTACCGTCCCGCGCCGCGTCCTTGGCCCCGATGAACATGGTCAGGTCGGGCAGCACGAAGAAGAGCAACGCCGCCGCCGAGGTCGCGAATCCGTACTTGACGCTCTCGAACACCGCGAAAGCCGCCAGGAACAACGTCAGTACGATCCACGCCCCGCGTCGCATCGACCGAACCACGGCCGAGCCGCCGATTCCCGTGTACTCGATGGTGCTCATGCCGCCGCCTCCGCCCGCCTGTGGCTAACAATGTTAGCCGCTTCGAGCTCCATCATTCGGCTAACACCGTTAGCCGTCAAGCCCGACAACGCACCCGAACCCACGGACACCGCCCACCGCCCACCGCCCGTCGAAGCGCCCACCCGGCACCGACTCCCGCTCAGACCCGCCACATCCTGCCCAGCACGGCCGATCCGGCACCACCGAACACCCGGTCGTCAACATCGGCTCGACCGCAAAGGGTCGCTTCCAGCGCCTCGTAGTTCTCCCATGAGCGGGCCGAATAGAGGATTTCCGTCTTCGTCGGCGAGCACAGCCAGATCCGACCCGCGTCCGTCAGTCGATCCCATTCGTGCTCGACCGCGGGCAACGCCGAACGAAGGCACTCTTGTCGGCCAGGAAGTTCAATCCCATACTCGCTTCTCGAACTCGGGATCCAGCATCTCCGCGAAGGCGCCTGCCTGCGACATCTCCTTGAGACGTCGCCGCGCGGCCTTGGCTCCCATCTGCCGCAACGCCTCGTTGACCGTGTCCTTCTTGCTCGTCGTACCGAGTTCCTCCGCAGCAAGCCGAAGCAGGCGCTCGTCGATATCGACTACGGTCCGTGTCACGCAGTCAAAGCCTCTCCCATGCGGCGTCCCGCCTCCCCGAACCGTCACCCGATCCCACCACCCAGCACCTCGCGAAGTCGCCTCGCGAACGCGCGCGGGTGGGTCAGGTTGCCGTTGTGGCCGCCGGGGAATTCCGCCGCGTCGACCCCTACGAGCGCCTCCAGCGCCACGGCGCAGCGGCGGGTGAACACGCGATGCAACGTGGTGGCACCTCGGCCGGGGACGATGCGGGTCGTCGTGGAGCGCAGCGCCGTGAGCGGCAGTGTGTCGTCGACCACCGCGGGGAACTCCCGGCCGATGAAGAAGTCGAAGTTGGCCATCCGCCGCTCGTTCATCGGCTGCGGGGTCAGGTCCGGCTCGCGCTCCTCGATCCCCGGCTCGATGCCCAGGTGAGCCGTGATCGCGGGAAACGCGGCGCCCAACCCGTCCCGCTCGTGAATCTCCCGAATCGCCGTCAACTCGCCGCGGTGCGCGTCGCGTTCGGAAGCGGAGAGCAGCCAGGGCGCGACCGGTTCGTGCGCGATCAACGTATGCAGCGCGTCCGAGTGGGTCGCGGCCACGCGCAGCCCGATCAACGCGCCCATGCTCAGCCCCAGCATCATCGCGGGCCGATCGGTGAGTTCGGCCAGCAGCCGTGCCGCGTCGTCGGCGTGGTCCTCGACGGTCACCGGCGCTGCCGGATCGACCAACGTGCTGCGGGAGAGCCCGCGCCGGTCGTACGTCACCACGGTGTAGTCCGCGACCAACCGATCGACCATGTCCACGCTGCGCCCGGCATCGCCCTCGCCGCTCTCCCCGATCAGCAACAGCGGCCCGGAGCCGCGCACTTCGTAGTACAACTCGGCGCCCGGCACGGACAGCGTGGCACCGACAGTGAGTTTCGCGGCCATGAGATTTCCCCCGAGAGGTCGTGCGGAGTCGTTCCGAGCCATTCCGACGCGTTCGAGCCATGCCGACTCTTCGAGTCGCCCCGAATCACCCCGAGCCTGCCAAGCCGGTGCGGCGCGGACCCGGGTCGGGCCGACGACCACCATAATCCATCGAATTCGATACATCAATAGCGATGTATCTATCTCGATGTATCATCAGGCATGACCTCACCCACGCCGCCCGCGACCACCCCCATGACCCCCGTCGAGCTCTTCCTCCTCGGCCGCACCCTCATGAAGATCGGCGAGGACGCGCTCCCCACCCCCCAGGCCCGCGCAGACGGCACCGACCGCCACCCCGGGGGCGTGCGCTCCGTGCTGATCACCCTGAGCGACATCGTCGCCCACCCCGACAGCGCCATCGGCGAGATCGCCCGCCGTACCGGCCTGCCGCAGAGTCAGGTCTCCACCGCCGTCGCCCGCCTCAAGGAGGCCGGCTCGGTCGAAACCGCCCAGGACCCCACCGACCGCCGCCGCCTCCTGGTCCGCGCGGCCGACACCCCGTCCCCCAGGGTCACCGAGGCCCGAGCCGCGGGTATCGAGGAAGCATTGGCACGCGCGCTGGCCACAACCGACGAGCAAGTGGTCACCCAAGTCACCGAAGCGCTGGCTTTGCTCGCCCGATACCTACCGCCCACAGTCGTAGTCCGGCCAGGGTCCTGACGCCCGATCAGCGAGCAGTGATCTCCGGTTCGATCGTGAAACCCTTGAGCGGCCCCACGTGAATGGAAACGGGCGTTCCCTGTGCAACCCGCATCTCGGACGTGTAGTCGCCCCTGTCGGGCTCGGGATCCGCGAGCACGGTCACCGTCCCCGAGCCGTCGAAGTCGTCAACGATGACGTACACCGCGATTCCGGCACTCGCGTATGCGCGGCGCTTGCGTCGACGATCACGGTCACCGGCCTCACTTCCCGGCGAAACGACTTCGGCAACCAGCACCACACCGGCAATATCCACGCCCAGACCGTCCGCGTCGGGCGCCTCGTCCGGATCGTCGGGAGCAACGAAGACGTCCGGGATGTAGACCTTGCGACCGTCCACGACGTTCCCGTCTTGGAAGGCCGACATCTCGTCGGCTTCAAGGTATCGATCCAAGGCTCGTCGTAGTCGGTTCGCGACCACAGCGTGTCGACGGGAGCCCGTGGGAGACACCTCGATGGCTCCTTCGATGATCTCGGCACGGAACCCGTCGGGCGGAGTCATCGCCTTCCAGGTCTGCCACAGATACTCATCGAGATCGCCGGGCGGTGAAGTAGTCACCATCGGCTCATGCGTCGCAATCGTCATCGGGAAACCCCCCCACCCCAGTGTGGGTCACGGTCGCCGGTAACGGACAGGTTCCCGACGACGGTATGCGGCGCCTCGGTCGACGAGCTCCGACTTTGCCGGCCACCACCCGAACGAGTGATCCACTACCGCAACTTCCGCGCCACCTCGGTCGCCCAGTACGTCAGAATCGACGACGCCCCCGCGCGCTTGATCGAGGTGAGCGTCTCCAGCATCACCCGGTCCCGGTCGATCCAGCCGTTCGCCGCCGCCGCCTCGACCATCGCGTACTCGCCGCTGACCTGGTAGGCCGCCACCGGCACGTGCACCTCGTCGGCGATCCGCCGGACGATGTCCAGGTACGACATCGCGGGCTTGACCATCACCAGGTCCGCGCCCTCGGCCACGTCCAACAGGACCTCACGCACGGACTCCTCGGCGTTGGCCGGGTCCTGCTGATAGGTCATCCGGTCGCCCTGGAGCGAGGATTCGACCGCCTCGCGGAACGGACCGAAGAAGCCCGACGCGTACTTCGCGCTGTACGCCAGGATCGACACGTCCAGGTACCCCGCGTCGTCCAACGCCCTCCGGATCACCCCGACCTGACCGTCCATCATGCCGCTGGGCCCGACCATGTGCACGCCCGCGTCGGCCTGTACGACGGCCATCCGCGCATACGCGTCCAACGTCGCGTCGTTGTCGACCGAGCCGTCCGCGGCCAGCACGCCGCAGTGCCCGTGGTCGGTGAACTCGTCCAGGCACAGGTCGGACATCACCACCGCGTCGGCGCCCACCTCGGCCACCACGTCGCGGATGGCGACCTGGAGCACACCCTCGGGGTCGAAGCCCGCCGAGCCGAGTGCGTCCTTGACCGTCGGGATGCCGAACAGCATCAGCCCGCCGACCCCCGCCGCGACCGCGTCGTGCGCGGCCTTGCGCAGCGAGTCGCGGGTGTGCTGGACGACGCCCGGCATCGAGGAGATCGGCACCGGCTCACGCGCGCCCTCGCGCACGAACAGCGGCAGGATCAGGTCGGCGGGATGCAGTCGGGTCTCCGCGACCAGGCGGCGCACCGCCGGGGACGTGCGCAACCGCCGGGGGCGGTGCGCGGGAAACCCTGACGATGCGTCAGCCTGGTACGACATCGGAACTCCACGGCCCTTCTCGCCGGAAACATCCCGCGTCCCGGAACAACCGAGACCCGGAGCCATCCCGAGCCTCGACTACTTCCCGGGGCCCGGAGCCATCCCGAGCCTCGACTACTTCCCGGGGCCCGGAGCCATCCCGAGCCTCGACAACTCCCGGGGCCCGAAGACATCCCGAGCCCGGAAACTCCCGAGCCCGAAGACATCCCGAGCCCGGAAACTCCCGGAACCCGGCAACACCTGAGACCTACTTGGCCTTCCTTCGCGACCCCGGCCGCCGCTCGCTCGGGCGGGTGACCGGGTCACCTGCCTCGACCATAGCCGCGCGCCGCGCCGTACCGAACTCCGCGAGCGCCTCGGCCAGCGCCGACACCGACGGCTCGGGAGCCATCACGTCCACGCGTAGACCGTGTTCCTCGGCGGTCTTCGCGGTCGCCGAGCCGATACACGCGATCACCGTCACCGCGTGCGGCTTGCCCGCGATGCCGACCAGGTTGCGCACCGTCGAGGACGACGTGAACAGGACCGCGTCGAAGCCGCCGCCCTTGATCGCCTCGCGGGTGTCCGCCGGCGGCGGCGCCGCGCGCACCGTGCGGTACGCGGTGACGTCGTCCACCTCCCAGCCCAGCTCGACCAGCCCGGCCACCAGCGTCTCGGTGGCGATGTCCGCGCGCGGCAGGAACACCCGGTCGATCGGGTCGAAGACCGGGTCGTAGGGCGGCCAGTCCTCCAGCAACCCGGCGGCGGACTGCTCGCCCGACGGCACCAGGTCCGGCTTGACGCCGAACTCGACCAGTGCCCGCGCGGTCGCCTCGCCGACGGCCGCGACCTTGATGCCCGCGAAGGCCCGCGCGTCCAGGCCGTAGTCCTCGAACCGCTCGCGCACCGCACGCACGGCGTTGACCGACGTGAACGCGATCCACTCGTAGCGGCCGGTGACCAGGCCCTTGATCGCCCGCTCCATCTGCTGCGGCGTGCGCGGGGGCTCGACCGCGATGGTCGGCACCTCGTGCGGCACCGCGCCGTACGAACGCAGCTGCTCGGAGAGCGTGACCGCCTGCTCCTTGGTGCGCGGAACCAACACCTTCCAGCCGAACAGCGGCTTGGTCTCGAACCACGACAGGGTGTCGCGCTGGGCGACCACCTCGCCGACGACCACCACGGCCGGCAGCGTGATCTTCGCGGACCGCACGTCGGAGGCCACCTGGGCGAGCGTGCTCACCAGGGTGCGCTGCTCGGTGGTGGTGCCGTTGACGGTGACCGCGACCGGCGTGGCCGGCTTGCGACCCCCGGCGACCAGTTCCTGGGCGATCTCGGCGATCGAGTCGAGCGCACCGCGCAGCACGAGCGTGCCGTCGACGGAGCCGACCGTGGCCCAGTCGATCGAGGCCTCGGCCATGTCGAGGACGCGCACGCCACCACTGCCCTTGGCCGCGTGCAGCGGGATGCCCGCGTACGTGGGAACGGCCGTGCTGACCGGGACGCCCGGGACGACCTCGAAGACGATCTTCGCCTTCGCCACGGCCGTGACCTCGTCCGTGACCGACTGGTCCACGCACGGGTCACCCGCCACGGCCCGGACGACCTGCTTGCCCGATCGCGCGGCGGCCACGACGACCTTGGCCCGGGCAACGGCCGACAGGAGTTCCCCGTCGTCACCGGTCACCGGGTCGAGGACCTCGACGCCGCTCTTGCAGTGGAACAGGACCTGGCGCAGCGTCGCCTCGTCGGCGACCACCACATCGGCCTCGGCCAGCACCTCGATGGCCCGCAGTGTGAGCAGTCGTGGATCGCCGGGACCGGCACCCACAAAGGTCACGATGCCGCTGGGCTTCTTCTTCGCTCTGGGGCTCAAGGGACGCGCTCCCCCATCAAACCGGAGGCCCCTCGGGCGAGCAGTTCGGTCGCGAGTTCGCGACCGATCTTCTGCGCCTCGTCGAGGGTTCCGGTGGCGGACAACCGTACGCTGTCGGTGCCGTCGACATTTGCGACTACGGCCCGCAGGTACAGCTCGGTGACCTGCTCGCCCTCGGCGACCTCACAGAGGGCGCCGACCGGAGCCGAACATCCGGCTTCCAACACGGCGAGCAGCGTGCGCTCGGCCAGTACGGCGGCTCGGGTGTCCGAGTCGTCCAAACCGGTGAGCAGTTCGACGAGGGCGGCATCGTGTGCCGCACACTCGACGGCCAATGCCCCTTGACCGGGGGCAGGCAACATGTGGAGCGGATCGAAGGTCTCGGTGACCTCCTCCGCACGGCCCAGGCGGCCGAGGCCGGCCTTGGCCAGGACGACGGCGTCGAGTTCGCCGGACGTCACGAAGCCGATCCGGGTGTCGACGTTGCCGCGGATCGGCACGATCTCGTGGCCGAGCCCGAGCAGCAACAACTGCGCGGCGCGGCGCGGCGAGCCGGTCCCGATCCGGGATCCGGCCGGCAACTCGGCGAGCGCGAGCCCGTCCCGGGCCACCAGCGCGTCGCGCGGATCGTGCCGCGGCGGGATCGCCACCAGGGTGATCCCCTCGGGCTCGCCGGTCGGCAGGTCCTTGAGCGAATGCACGACGAAGTCGACCTCGCCGGCCAGCAGCGCGTCGCGCAGGGCGTTGACGAAGACGCCGGTGCCGCCGATCTGCGTGAGCTGCTCGCGCGAGGTGTCGCCCTGCGTGGTGATCTCCACGAGTTCGACGGCCCGGCCGGTCAGCTGTGTGACGGCCTCGGCGACGTGCCCCGACTGGGCCATCGCCAGCTTGCTGCGCCGGGTGCCCAGTCGCAACGGTGCTTCGGTCACGCCACACCTTCCACTGCGTCGGGGGCGTCCGCCCGGCGGACCACCTCGGGGGTGCCGGGGTCGAGATCGAACAACATCCGCAGCGCGTCGGCGTACGACGAGCCGCCGGGCTCGCCGGCCAACTGCTTGACCCGCACCGTCGGCGCGTGCAGCAGCTTGTCCACCACGCGCCGGACGGTCTGCTCGACCTCGGCGCGCACCCGGTCGTCCATCTCCGGAACCCGACCGCTGAGCCGGTCCAGCTCGGCCCGGACCACGTCCGAACCCATGCTGCGCAGCGCCACCACGGTCGGCGCGACCTGCTGGGCCTGCTGGGCGGTCGCGAACGCCGCGACCTCCTCGCAGACGATCTTGCGCACCAGGTCCACGTCGGCCTCGCCGGCCGAACCGGCGGAGACCTCGGCGAGCCGTTCCAGGTCGATCAGCACGACGCCGTCGAGGTCGCGCACGCGCGGGTCGATGTCGCGCGGCAGCGCCAGGTCGATCAGCACGAGCGGCTGTTCGACCCCGCGCTCGCGGCGAGCCGCGAGCACCGCCTCGATCTCGTCCCGGCCGATCACCAGACCGGCCGCACCCGTGCAGGAGACCACCAGGTCGACCGAGGCCAGCGCGTCCGGCAGGGCGGACATCGGCACGGCCCGACCGGCCACCGACTCGGCCAGGTGTTCGGCCCGCTCGTAGGTGCGGTTCGCCACCACGATGTGCCCGACGCCCTCGCGGTGCAGCGTCTTGGCGGCCAGCGCGCTCATCGAACCCGCGCCCACCACGAGCGCCCGGCACCCCTCGACCGGGCCCATCGACTGCTCCGCCTGGGCCAGCCCCACCGTCATCAGCGAGCGGCCGGCCTGGTCGATGCCGGTCTCGGTGTGCGCCCGCTTGCCCACCCGCAGCGCCTGCTGGGTGAGTTCGTTGAGCACCCGACCGGCGGTGCCGTGGGTCTGCGCGAGCGCCAGCGCGGCCTTTATCTGGCCGAGGATCTGTCCTTCGCCGACGACCATCGAGTCGAGTCCGCAGGCGACCGAGAACAGGTGCTGGACGGCGCGGTCCTCGTAGTGCACGTACAGGCACGGGGTCAGCTCGGACACCGGCACGCCGGTGTGCCGCGACAGCAGGTTGCCCAGCTCGGTGACCCCGCCGTGGAAGCGGTCCACGTCCGCGTAGACCTCGACCCGGTTGCAGGTCGACAGCAGCACGGCCTCGCCCACCGGTTCGGCCGCGATCAGGTCGTGCAGCAGCGCCTCCTGGGCCGTCCCGGTGATCGAGACCCGCTCCAGGAGAGCGACCTCGGCCGTGCGGTGACTCAGACCGACCGCCAGGACACTCATGGTGTCTTCCTACCGTTGTTCGCCGTGTTCGCAGGCGCGACACCCACGCGACAGCCGGTCACGCGGGCATCACCTCGGGAAGGTCGCCGCGTTCCCCCGGCTTCGAGGGTCGCGCCGGAACCGGTCCCGCGACGGGATCGAGACCGGATTTGCGCTGTTCGTGGAAGGCCAGGATCTGCAGTTCGATGGACAGATCCACCTTGCGCACGTCCACGCCCTCGGGAACCGAGAGCACGGTCGGCGCGAAGTTCAGGATGCTGGTGATCCCGGCGGCGACCAGCCGGTCGCACACCTCCTGCGCGGCCGGCGCGGGCGTGGTGATCACGCCGATCGACACGTGGTCCTCGCGCACGATCTGCTCGAGGTCGTCCATGTGCCGCACCGCCATGCCCGCGATCCGCTGACCGGTGACCGCCCGATCGGCGTCCAGGAGCGCCGCGACGCGGAACCCGCGCGAGGCGAACCCGCCGTAGTTGGCCAGGGCGTGACCCAGATTTCCTATGCCGATGATGGCGACCGGCCAGTCTTGGGTGAGCCCGAGTTCACGCGAGATTTGGTACACGAGATACTCGACGTCGTAACCGACACCACGGGTGCCGTAGGAGCCGAGATACGACAGGTCCTTGCGCAGCTTCGCCGAATTCACCCCGGCGGCAGCGGCGAGTTCCTCGGACGAGACCGTGGGAACACCCCGCTCCGACAGCGCGCTGAGCGCCCGGAGGTACAGCGGAAGCCGCGCCACCGTCGCCTCGGGGATGCCACGTCCCCGCTGCGCCGGTCGCTCGGTACGCCCTGTAGCCACGCTGCTCCTGTGGGTGGGACCTGGGATTTCGATTGCCAGGTTAGGCTTTTGTGAACGTACGCACAAAGTAGGTGTCCGATTTGAGCGCCTGTCGTGATGCTCATCACGCCTTGGTTCCGATTCGGAGCGTGAACTCGGTCACACGAGGTGACGTTCGGGTGGTCCATGCGTAGTCGTGATGTCCGACCGCGCACGACCCCTTACCGTACGTGTCGCCGAGATTCCCTCCGCCGGCCCCCCGCCCCGCGCTCGGCCGCGGCCGAGGAGCGCGACCCGTTCAGCCGCCCAGGGCTCGGCGCAGCCGCCGCTCGTCCACCCGCCAGAAATCGTGTTGTTTCCCGTCCACCAGGGTCACCGGGATCTGTTCCCAGTATTTGTGCTGGAGCTCGGTGTCCTGGGTGATGTCGACCTCCGTCCAGGTCGCGCCCAGTTCGCCGGTCACCCGTTCGATGACGACACGGGCGTCGTCACACAGGTGACAACCGGGCTTGCTGAGCAGCGTCACGGTGCGGGTCGCGGCGTCGGGGCGGCGGCGGAAGAGATTCACGTCCTCGATTGTCACCCGTCGGGGCGCCGGCCAGAAGGCCGCTTCCGGTCCGGGTCGATCCGGCCGCGGCACCGCGCCGAGCGCATCGCGCTTCACCGACACGGCGCGGCACCGCAAGACAGCCGCCACACACCTGCAATACGCGCCGACTACGCTCGGCCACATGGTTCTCTTGCGCCGGCGATCGACGACCAAGAACACCAACGACCGTGCCGTGCGGGCGGGCGAGGCCGCGGCCGCGGCCGCCCACGCGAGCGCCCCGCCACGCGCCCCCGGCGAGGACGGCCTGCCCCCGCGGATCGGCGCCGCGTTCTTCGACCTGGACAACACCGTGATGCGCGGCGCGTCGATCTTCCACCTGGCCCGCGGCCTGTACGCCCGCCGGTTCTTCGGCGCCCGCGACATCGCCCGGTTCGGCTGGCAGCAGGCCCGGTTCCGGCTCGGCGGCGAGCACATGGGGCACGTGGGCGACGCCCAGGAGGCCGCGCTGTCGTTCGCGCGGGGCCACACGGTCGAGGAGATCCGGGTGATCGGCGAGGAGATCTTCGACGAGTGCATGTCGGACAAGATCTGGCCGGGCACCCGAGGATTGGCCCAGATGCACCTCGACGCGGGCCGTCAGGTGTGGCTGGTCACCGCCGCACCGATCGAGATCGCCACCACGATCGCCGGCCGACTGGGCCTGACCGGCGCACTGGGCACCGTCTCGGAGACCCGGGACGGGGTGTACACCGGCCGCCTGGTCGGCGAACTGCTGCACGGCGAGGCCAAGGCGGAGGCCGTGCGCGCCCTCGCGGAGCGTGAGGGCCTGGATCTGACCGCCTGTTCGGCCTACAGCGACTCGGCCAACGACATCCCGATGTTGACCCTGGTGGGCGATCCGTGCGCGGTCAATCCGGACGCCCGGCTGCGCCGCCACGCCCGGGCGTACGGGTGGCGCGTGAAGGACTACCGCACCGGTCGCAAGGCCGCCCGGATCGGTCTGCCGGCCGCCGCCGGGGTGGGTGCGGTCGCGGGTGCGCTGGTGGCCGGCACCGCGGTGCGCCGCCGGGTGCCCGGCCGGATCTGAGCGGACCGGCAAAATCCCCGCACACCCCCTGCGACCTGCGACGAGGGGGTCGTTTCGGGCTGCCCGGGGCGCCCGGACGACGGCAAGTTGTCCGCATATAGCACACCTGACCCGGGACAACCCGGCAAACACGCAAAGAGCACACAACAGCGGTCCATCCCGGTAGCTTCACAACGCCGATGGGCACACTTGGTATCCCTTCCTTTACTAAGCGTTACTCTCGATCGGCGCACAGCGGTATCCAAGTTCCCTACTATGGGTGATCGATTCCGCACCGAACGTAATTACCGCTGAAGCAACAGGGAGTCCCGTGCACCGAATCGTCCGGGTTGACGTGTCCGGGCTGGCGACACTGCGTGCGGCGGTGTGCGCGAGCTTTGCCCCCCCGTCCGTAGGCTTCGCCGCCACCGCCGGTTACGGAGCCGGGGTCTGTTACGCGACCCCGGCCCAGCCCGTGGGCTTCGCCCTCGCGTCGCGCGCCGGCACCACCGAACCGACCCGTCCGACCCGAGGCTCCGGATACACCCGGGGACCGGGTCCGGACGGCGAGGCCCGCCGCATCATGGCCCTCGTCGAACTCGCCCAGGACGGCGACGGCGACGCGTTCGCCCAGCTGTACGACAACTACTTCGACACCGTCTACCGGTACATCTACTACCGGGTCGGCGGCCGTGCCGTCGCCGAGGACCTGACCAGCGAGACCTTCCTGCGCGCGCTGCGCCGGATCGGCACCTTCACCTGGCAGGGCCGCGACTTCGGCGCGTGGCTGGTGACCATCGCCCGCAATCTGGTCGCCGACCACTTCAAGTCCAGCCGGTTCCGCCTCGAAGTCACCACCGGGGAGATGCTCGACGCCAACGAGGTCGAGTCCAGCCCGGAGGACTGCGTGCTGGAATCGCTGTCCAACGCGGCCCTCCTGGACGCCGTGCACAAGCTCAACCCCCAGCAGCAGGAGTGCGTGACCCTGCGCTTCCTACAGGGACTCTCGGTCGCGGAGACCGCACAGATCATGGGTAAGAACGAGGGGGCGATCAAGACGTTGCAATACCGCGCCGTACGGACGCTCGCAAGGCTCCTGCCCGAGGACGTGCGGTGAATCACACTTCCGTAACCTTCGGGGTCTGCGGCTCGTTCTCCCGGATAGCGACCCCCTTCGGGGATCGTTGCGGCGGGGAGCCGCCCTGTGGCCCCCGACCCGGAGACTTCCCTGGACGGACATCCGGGGAGAGGAGGTGCGGCCTGTGAGCATTGCGGCCCTGGATCGGCGACCCGCGAACGCCTTCGCGCGAGCCCTCGACGAGAACGACCGCAACAACCGATCGGCAGAGCCTCTGCCCGCGCTGGTCCCGCTGTTGCGGACCGCCGAGCTGCTGCGCGATCGGTCCGAGTCGGCACCGGTACCGAGCACGGACTTTCGAGCCGCGCTACGGCAACGACTGCTGGACGAGGCCGCGGCGCTGCCCGCGACCGAGGGTGCGGCCACCGTGCCCGCTCCCCGGGGCGCGCATCGCCGCAAGGAGCTCGCCGCCCCGCCGCGCACGGTGCGCTGGCGTCGGCGCGCGGCCATCGCGGGCGCGTTCGTGGTGGCCGGCGGCGGCGGCCTCGGCGGGGTGGCCTATGCCAGCTCCGACGCGTTGCCCGGCGACATGACGTACGGCGTCAAGCGCACGGTCGAAGACTTCAAGATCTCGCTCGCGGACAACGACCACGAGCGCGGCGAACGCTATCTACAGCAGGCCGAGACCCGGATGGGCGAGGCCGAACAACTGCTCCGGCGCGCCGGACGCACGCCCACCGACAAGGCGACGGTGCGGCACCTGCGGCAGGTGCTCGACGACTGGCGCGACGAGGCCGACAAGGGTCGTGAGCTGCTCACCGACCACTTCCGCAAGAGCGGCAGCGACGGCTCGATGCGCAATCTGGCCGACTTCGCCCGCGCCGGCCACGAGCGCATGGACCGGATCGGCGACCGGCTGCCGCCGGAGCTCTCCTCCGAACGCGACCGGGTCCGCACCCTGCTCACCGCGATCAACGAGCAGGTCGCCCCGATCGCGGGCACCGCCCCCGGCAAAACCTCGTCCGTGCCCGCCGACGGTGGACGCACCGGCGGCTCGCCGGCCGCTCCCGGCACCCACCCGGGCGGCGACGCACCCGGCGCCGAATCGCAACCGGTCGCCCCGCAACCCCCGGCGGGCCCGGGCGGCACCGCGGCGAACGGCGCACCGCAGCCGAACGGCTCGGCGGCGCCGGGGGGTTCCGCACCGCGGCAACAACCGCAACAAAACGGCGGCCTGCTCCCGGGGCTGAACATCCCACTCCTCGGCGGCACACCCGCGGAGAGTCCCGCCGCCCGATCCGGCGGCGCGGACACCACCCCGACCCCGGCGAAGACGCCCAAGGGTCAGATCCTCCCGCCGCTGCTGCCCGGTCTGCCGGGCATCGGGCTCAACCTGCTCGGCCCCGCCGAGGAGGATCCGCCCGGCTGAGCCGGCACCCCGGCTCGACCACCGGCGACGACGCGAGCGGCTCGTGGACACCCGTCCACGAGCCGCTCGCGTCGTCCTGCGCCGGAAGCGTCGCTCCCGGCCCGCAACGCCCCAGGTCCTAGAAGAAGACCGACCGACGCTGCATCAACAGCCGGTAGATGGTGTGCTGGATGGTCTCGCGCACCTCGTCGGTGAGGTTGAAGACCACCATCGGGTCGTCCGCCGCCTCCTGCGCGTACGTGTCGGTGCGGATCGGCGCGCCGAACTCGATCCGCCACCGGGTCGGCAGCGGCACCAGGCCGAGCGGGCCCAGCAGCGGGAAGGTCGGGGTGATCGGGAAGTAGGGCAGGTTCAGCAACCGGGCGAGCGTTCGCACGTTGCCCACCATCGGGAAGATCTCCTCGGCGCCCACGATCGAGCACGGCACGATCGGCACCCCGGTGCGCAGCGCCGCCGAGACGAAACCGCCCCGCCCGAAGCGCTGCAACTTGTACCGCTCGCTGAACGGCTTGCCCAGGCCCTTGTAGCCCTCGGGCCATACGCCGACCAATTCGCCCTTCGCGAGCAGGCGTTCGGCATCGGCGTGGCAGGCCAGGGTGTGCCCGCTCTTGCGCGCCACCGACCCCACCAGGGGCAGCTGGAAGACCAGGTCGGCGGCGAGCAGCCGCAGATTGCGCCGGCCGGGGTGGTGGTCGTGCACCGCGACCTGGGTCATCAGCGCGTCCACGGGCAGCGTGCCGGAGTGGTTCGCGACGATCAGCGCGCCGCCCTCGGCCGGGATGTTCTCCAGGCCGCTGACCTCGATCCGGAAGTACTGCTCGTAGACCACCCGCAGCGCGGCCATCAGCTTGTCGTTGAGCTCGGGGTCGAAGCCGAACTCGTCCACCTCGTAGTCGCCGGCGATCCGCCGGCGAAGGAAGGCGAGCCCGTCCGCGGCCTTGTCCTCCCAGCCCGGTCCGGCCACGCCGTCCAGCAGCCCGGCGGCGGCACCGCCCACGACCCCGCCGACCGCACCCGCGAGCGACCCGAGCAGCGAACGACCGCTCCCCGGCGCCCGCCTGGGCCCCGGGCCCGCGCCTTCCGCACGCTCGCGGACCGGCCGCTCCCCGGTCGGGTGCTCGTCGGCCGCACGCTCCCCGGTCGGGCGCCCCTCGATCGAGCGCACCGGCACCTCGCCCTCGACCGGCTCGGGCACCCGGACCGCCCGCGCGGGTCGGGTGGGCCGTCGCCCCGACCGGGGCGCGGGCGTCCGCGCCCCGGAAGCGGCACCGTCGAAGGGAATGATCCGGGCGTCACCCATCGGGGCTCCTCCTGGTGAGCAGCAACGTGGCGAGTCGATCGGGCACCTGGGCCAGGCGCCTCGGGTCGAACAAGCCGGCCGAATGTCGACCCCAGGCATAGTCGGCGAGCGTCTCGGCCGTGTTCCTGGCCGCGACGAAGCCCAGTTTCTCCCGGGCACGCGTGGGGTCGACCACACGCCCGTGGGTGAGCAGCCGCACCTGCTCGGCGGACAGGTGCACCGAACCCGCGCGGCGCAAACCCTGATTGACCAGTCCGATCGCGGCGGCAGGGAAGGGCATCACCGGTCGGCCCAGCCGACGGGCGGCCTGGGACAGGAACAGCACGCCCTCGGCGGCGATGTTGTAGGTGCCCGGCCGATCGGCCAGCACGGCGATCCGCAGCGCCTCCAGCAGGTCGTCCTCGTGCACGAACTGCAGGCGCGGGTCGTAGCCGAGCACGGTCGGCAACACCGGGAGACCGAAGTAGGAGCCCATCGGCGAATCGGTGCGCGGCCCGAGCTGCGGCGCGAACCGCAGCACCGTGACCGCGACATCCGGCCGACGCCGGGCGAAGCCGCGCACGTAGCCCTCGATCTCGACGGCGTCCTTGGCCCAGCCCGCGGAGGGCTGCACGCGCGGTTCGGTGTCCTCCGCGAACAGTGCGGGGTCGCGCGGCGAACCGCCGTAGACGGCGGTGGTCGAGCGCACCACGAGGCGGCGGATCGACGGCGCCTTCTGGCAGGCGGCGAGCAGCTGCATGGTGCCGATGACGTTGGTCTCCTTGACCGAGACCGCGCCGCCCTGGGTCGGCGGCGCCTCGCTGGGGCTCAGGTGCACCACGGTGTCCACCGCCGCCGACGCGACCACCTTGGCGATCATCGGGTTGCGGATGTCGGCGAGCACGAAGTCCACGCCGTCGGGTTTGCTCGCGGGCTCGACCATGTCGACCCCGATCACCCGATCGACGCCCGGCTCGTCGCGGATCATCCGCACGAAATCGGCCCCCGGGTCGCCGGCTACACCGGTGACCATGACGACACGTCCCATGCTGTGCCTGCCCCCGCCCATGTTTGCTCGCAGGTGATCGCCATGCAGCCGAGTGGTTACGGAACGCATACGCGAGATGACAAGTTCCAACGTATCCGTCCCGACTACCCACCGGGCGCGCGTTTACGAGGCGTTCACACCGACTCCGTCCATCCGGGTGCCGGGACATCCGCTCGCCACGCCCCGAAACGCACGACGACCGCCCGACGCGTCCCCCGAAGGGAAACACGACGGGCGGTCGCCCAAGGCTTCAGCGGCATACGCCGGTGGGATGCCTACTTCTTGTTGCGACGCTGCACACGCGTCTTCTTGAGAAGCTTGCGGTGCTTCTTCTTCGCCATGCGCTTGCGACGCTTCTTGATGACAGAGCCCACCGACAACCCTCGCTCACGTGACGTTCCTACCGCGCGGAGCCGGATCAGCCCGCACAACTGGGGGCCAGCCTACTCGCCGCCCCGGCCCACCTCTAAACGAGGCGGTCCGTAATGCCCCTCCTACGCTGTTTCCACGTAGGAGTCTCGCAGGTAGTCGTGGACGGCCTGCTCCGGAACTCGGAAGGACCGACCAACCCTGATGGCCGGCATCTCGCCACTGTGGACCAGGCGATACACCGTCATCTTGGACACCCGCATCACCGCGGCCACCTCGGCCACGGTCAAGAAGTTGACCTCGTTGAGAGGCCTCTCTCCAGAAGCCATGACGCACCGAACCATTCAGCACGCGTCGGGCGCCGGCTTCCCCTCCGGCGACTGCCACACGCACGTGCGTCCCTCCAGAGTAGTGGCGTGTGGTACCAGTGGGGAAGAGGAGTAGTTATCCCACCTGAATCGCCCATCAGGCCGTTTTATGGATTGATTCCGGACAGTCCGGACCGGTCGAGCAGGTAGGCCATCAGCGGTTCGTACAGGTGCGGCGCGACGTTGTCGTCGAGCGGGACGACCACCTCGACCCGACCCTCCTCCGCCGCCACGAACAACGCGGGATCGTTGCAATCCGCCAACCCGATCGTGGAAACACCCGCCTGACCTGCGCCTCCGGCCCAACCGTGGTCACCGATCAGCAGATCCGGGAGCGGCTCGCGCGCAGCCGCCAACTCGGCCAGCATCGCCCGGATGCCGCGCGCGGAGTGGGTGTGCCGGAAGTCTCCCTCGTCGTCGACGACCATCGCCACATCACCCCGGTAGCGGATCGTGCGCCCCTGCCCGCCCTCGGCGGTGGGCGTGCGATAGGCCCACCCGGCGGCGGGGCGCAGGAGCGTACACCCGGCGCCGCGCAGTACCCGCGCCAGTGTGCGGTACCACTCCTGTAGCCCTTTCGGGTGACCCGTGGCCACGATCACCCGCTCGCGGCGCTCGGCGGCCAGCGCCACCCGGTCCGCATACGCGTCCAGGGCGGCGATGGTCAGATCCGGGTCGATGGTGTCCTGGCCGTTGCGGTGCGCCGGGTCGGCGACCACTCCGCAACGACGCGCCATCAGGGCCAGCACGTCGTCCGCGTTCCACCGACCGTCCGGTTCGAGGCCGAACAGGTGCCCGGGGTGCCGCTCGCTCATCAGTCGGTAGTGCCGGAGGTTGTTCTCCCTCGTGGTCGCCACGTCGCCGGCGATCCGGCCGCGCACGAGGTGGGAGCGAAGCTCCGCGGGGGTGGGAACCGCAACGGTCACGCACAGCTCCTTGGGTCACGGGTCGAGGTCACGGCAGGTGTCGGGGGCACCGGATCACAGGTCGAACATCGGGTCGAGACCGTGCGCCGGGAAGACCGCCCGCCGAGTGGCCAGAATTGATTGGTCGGTCCGGTCCGCCGGGTCGTAGCCCGTAGAAAACGGCCGAAAATCGCCGGTCCCGCCGTCGGTCATCCGCTGTGGTCCCGACTCGCGGGTCAACATCCGGACCTCCTCGCGCCAGTCGAGCGGCACGTCCCGGGCGGGATCGATGGGGTGTCCGGCCGCCTCGGCCACCAGGTGGGTCCAGGTGCGCGGGACCACGTCCACCGCCGCGTAGCCCCCGCCGCCGGTGGCGATCCAGCGCCCGCCGGCGTGTGCGTGCGCGAGTGCGTGCAGCGCGGCGTGCGCCGTGCGCTGCGCGTCCACGCTCAGCGCGAGGTGGGCGAGCGGGTCCTCCACGTGGGTGTCCGCGCCGTGCTGGCTGACCAACACGTCCGGGCGAAAGGCGGCGAGCAGCGGCGGCACCACGGCGTCGAACGTGCGCAGCCAGGCCGCGTCGGCGATCCCGGGCGGGAGCGCGACGTTGACCGCGAAGCCCTCGGCGTCCGGCCCGCCGATCTCGTCCGGGAAGCCGGTGCCCGGGAACAGGAAGCGCGGGCTCTCGTGCAGGCTGATGGTGAGCACGCGCGGGTCGTCCCAGAACGCCCGCTGCACGCCGTCGCCGTGGTGCACGTCGATGTCCACGTAGGCGACCCGTTCGGCGCCGAGTTCGAGCAGGCGTGCGATCGCCAGCGCGGGGTCGTTGTAGACACAGAATCCGGCCGCGGCGGCGGGCATCGCGTGGTGCAGACCGCCCGCGAAGTTGATCGCGTGGTCGGCGCCGTCCGGGTGCTCGGGTCCCAGCCACACCGCGTCGGCCGCGGCGATCGAGGCGCCGGCGATCAGCGCGGACACGTCGTGCATGTCCGCGAACGCGGGGGTGTCCTCGGTGCCGATCCCGAACGCCGGGTCGGCGTTTCGGGGGTCGAGCGAGGCGGCGCGCACGGCGGCGACGTAGGCGTCGGTGTGCACCATGGTCAGTTGCTCGTCGGTGGCGATGTGTGGCGTGCGCACCCGCAGTTCCGGCAGGTTGTGCAGGCCGAACGCGCGGATCAGGTCGATGGTCAGGCGCAGGCGTACCGGCTTCATCGGGTGCCACGAGCCGAAGTCGTAACCGGTCATCCGGTCGTCCCACATCACCTGCACGGCTCGACTCATGCGGTCACGCTACCGCCCGGGCCGGCCCGCGATCATCGGTCGTGAGCGGGTTCACCGTGCGGGGCGAAGGCGCGGGCCAGCGGCACCACGGCGAGCACCAGGAACAGCGGCACCAGCATCGCGACGCGGAACGAGGCGAGGTCGGCGATCCCGCCCACGAGCGGGGTGCCGACCAGGAAGCCGACGTAGTTGAAGATGTTGAGTCGGGCCACCGCCTCGTCCGCGTCCTGCGGCGACTGTCGCCCGCCCGCGGCGAACGTCTGCGGGACCAGGACGCACAGGCCCACGCCCAGGATCACGAAGCCGAGCAGACCCACCGCGGCGTGCGGGGCGGCCAGGACCACCGCGAAGCCGGCGGCGGCGACCACGGCTCCGCCGCGGACCACGTTGACCATGCCCCAGCGACGTACACCCAGGTCGCCCACGCTGCGGCCGATCAGTGTGGTGATCATGTACGCGATGTAGGGGACCACCGCGAACGCCTCGGAGCTGTCCAGCACCTTCTCCAGGTAGACCGCGCTCCAGTTGGCCACCGTCGAGTCGCCGATGTAGGCGAACGTCATCACCAGGCACAGCGGGATCAGCGGGCGCCAGGGCAGCCTGCGGGCGGAGCGATCCGGGTCGGCGACCGGCGTCGCGGTGTCGGTGCCCAGGTAGCCGGGGCCGACCACGAGCAGGGCCGGCACGGTGACCACGACGGCTCCCGCGTACATCCACACCAGCGGGACGTCACCCCACGCACACAGCCCGGCGGCGCCGGCGCCGGCCAGGCCGCCGAGGCTGTACGAGGCGTGGAAGCCGAGCATGATGCTGCGCCCGGCCCGGGCCTGGATCGCCACGCCCTGCATGTTCATCGTGGCGTCCACCGCACCGAGGGAGAGCCCGAACACGAAGAGCACGATGGCCAGTTGCCACAGCCGATCGCCCGCACCGACGCCGATCAGGACCGCGCAGACGATCGGCTGGGACACCCTGAGCACCATCCGACTGCCGAAGCGCTTGGCCAGCGCGCCGGCGATCACGCTGCCCACGCCCGCGACGATCGGCACCACCGACAGGACCGCGGTCAGCGTGCCGTCGCCCATGTCGTAGCGGCGCTGGATCGCCGGGATCCGGGTCACCAGGAGGGCGAAGGACGCGCCCTGGATCAGGAAGCACGCGAGCAGACTGAACCGCGCGCGGCGCAACATCTCGTCCTTGGACGGCCCGGCCGTCGGTTCGGTCACCTGCATGGGCGTGCACGCTACCGACGGGTCACTTCGACGGACAGGGGCCGGGAAGATCTTTTGATGAATCGTCAGATTCCGCGGCCCGGCGAACCGGGTGAAATCGGCCCGATTCCCAGCAGCTCCGGCAGGTCGGCCATGTCCTTGAACAACGCGTCGGCGTCCGCCAGCCGCTCCGGCGGGGTCATCGCGGCATAGCCGTGGACGGTCATCCCCGCCGCCCGCGCGGCCTCGACCCCCAGCGGGCTGTCCTCGATCACCACGCAGCGCGCCGGATCGACGCCCATCGTGGCCGCCGCATGCAGGAACAGATCGGGCGCGGGCTTGCCCTGCGCGACGTCCTGGCTGCTGAACCGCACCGCATCGGGAAAGTGCCCGATCAAGTCGGTCCGGGTCAGCGCGAGCCGGATCCGCTCGTGCGTGCCGGACGAGGCCAGGCAGTACGGGACACCCGCGAGGTCGAGTGCGGCGAGCACGTCGGCGACCCCGGCCACGGCCCGCAGTTCGGCCCGAAACCCGGCGAACACCCGCTCGTGGTAGACGTGATCGAAGTCGTCGGGCAGCGTGACGCCGTCCCGCTCGCGCACGATGGTGTGCACGCGGGCCATGGTGCCGCCGAGGTAGTCGCGCAGCGAGTCCTCGTAGCTGGTGGGCACGCCCAGCTCGGTGAGCAGGTCGGCAAGCGCGCGATTGGCGATGGGCTCGCTGTCCACCAGCACCCCGTCGTTGTCGAAGAGCACCAGCTCGGGCTTCACTTGAGGCCCTCGGCGATCTCCTGCGACCGGTTGCTCGCGGCCTCCAGCGCGGCCAGCAGCGCGGCCCGCACGCCGTGGTTCTCCAACTCGCGGATCGCGGCGATCGTGGTGCCGGCCGGGGAGGTCACCGCCTCGCGCAGCAGCGTGGGGTGCTCGCCCGAGTCGCGCAGCATCACCGACGCGCCGATCGCGGCCTGCACGATCAGGTCGTGTGCGGCGGCACGCGGCAGCCCGAGCAGGATGCCGGCGTCGGTCATCGCCTCGACCAGGAAGTAGAAGTAGGCCGGGCCGGAGCCGGACAGCGCGGTGACCGCGTCCTGCTGCTTCTCCGGGACGCGGATGGTCTTGCCGACCGAACCGAAGATCTCCTCGACCCGCGCCAGGTGCTCCTCGGTGGCGTGCGCACCGCCGGAGATCGCGCTCATCCCCTCGTCCACCAGTACGGGGGTGTTCGACATGACCCGCACCACCGGGGTGCCGGCGGCCAGGCGTGCCTCCAGGAAGGAGGTGGTGATGCCCGCCGCGCCGCTGACGACCAGCCGGTCGGCGGGCACGTGCGGGGCCAGCTCGTCCATCAGCGCGGCCATGTCCTGCGGCTTGACCGTCAGGATCAGGATGTCAGCCGCCTTGGCGGCCTCGGCGTTGCCGACCGCCTCCACGCCGTAGCGGCGGCGCAGATCCTCGGCACGCTCGGCCCGGCGGGTGGTGACCAGGAGGTCGCCCGGGCTCTTGCCCGCCCGGATCATCCCGGACAACAGCGCTTCACCGATTTTCCCGGTGCCGACGACGGCGACCCGCTGAGCCATGGCCCCACACTTTCTCGCGTCCGTTGCTCCACCGGAGGCACGCCGGGTGCCTCCAGTGGCCACCGTACGGTACGTACACGTGTCCTATGGGGTGCGCCGGCGCAGGGTCAGCGCACCGAGCCCGAGAGCCGCGAGCGCGCAGCCGGCGACCACCGCGACATCGCGAAGCAGCAGGCCGGAGACCTCGTTCTCGGTGGTCAGCCGGAGCATCGCGTCCACCGCGTAGGACAGCGGGAGTACGTCGGAGACGGCTTCGAGCGCCGGCTGCATCTGCTCCCGCGGCACGAACAGCCCGCACAGCAGGAACTGCGGCAGGATCACCGCGGGCAGGAACTGCACGGCCTGGAACTCGGTGTGGGCGAAGGCGCTCACCAGCAGCCCGAGGGCGAGTCCGAGCAGTGCGTCCAGCACCGCGACGCACAGGATCAGCCAGGTCGGCCCGGCCACGTCCAAGCCCAGCAGCCCGATCGCGAGACCGGTGGCCACGGCCGCCTGGACCACCGCGACCAGACCGAAGGCGAGCGCGTAGCCGCCGATCAGTTGCAGCTTGCCGATCGGCATGGTGAGCAGCCGCTCCAGCGTGCCGGTGGACCGCTCGCGCAGCGTGGCCACCGAGGTGACCAGGAACATCACCACGAACGGGAAGATCCCCAGCAGCGGTCCGCCGATGTGGTCGAACTTTCGCGGGTCGGCGTCGTAGAGCCAGTACAGCAGCGTGAGCAGCACGCAGGGCACGAGCAGCATGAGCGCGATGGTGCGCGGATCGTGCCGCAACTGGGCGAGCACGCGGCGCGCGGTGGCGGTGGTGGCGGTGCCGGTCATGACGCGCTCCCGGAGGCCGAGGCGGAGGACTCTGCCGAGGACTCGGGCGAGGACGAAGGCGAGGGGGTGGTGGAGGTCGAGCCCGGCCCGGCGGCCGCGTCGACCAGTGCGAGGAAGGCCGACTCCGCGTCCCGCGTCCCGGTGCGCGTCAGCAGCGCGGCCGGGGTGTCGTCGGCGAGCAGCGCACCGTCGCGCAGCAGCAACAGCCGCTCGCAGCGCTCGGCCTCGTCCATCACGTGGCTGGACACCAGCAGCGTGACGCCGGTGTCGGCGAGCCGGTGGAACAGGCCCCACAGGTCGCGCCGCAGCACCGGGTCGAGGCCGACCGTGGGCTCGTCCAGGACCAGTAGCTCCGGTGCCCCCAGCAGCGCGGCGGCCAGCGAGACCCGGGCCCGTTGCCCGCCGGACAGCCGGGCCACCGCCGCGTCCTGGCGGTCGACCAGGTCCACCTCGCCGAGCACCCGGTCCACCTCGCTCGCCGCGGCGCCCAGGATCGAGCCGAAGTAGCGCAGGTTCTCCCGCACGGTCAGGTCCGCGTAGACCGACGGCGCCTGGGTCACATAGCCGATCGCGCTGCGCAGCCTGCGGTGTCCGGCGGGCCGGCCCAACACCTCCAGCCGCCCGCTCACCTGCGCCTGCACGCCGACGATCGCGCGCATGAGCGTGCTCTTGCCGCAACCGCTCGGCCCGAGCAGCCCGGTGACGCTCCCGCGCGGCACCACGAACGAGACGTCGTCGAGCACCACGCGCCCACCACGTACGACCCGCAGCCCCTCGGCCCGGATCGCGTCGCCTCCGGCATAATTCATCATGTGTTGAATATGAGCCTGTCGCCGCACGCCGTCAAGCGATCGGGGAATTCCCGTGCACCGGGTCGGCCCGATGAGCCCGAACGCCGAAAGGGGCGTCCCGGCCGCAGCCGGGACGCCCCTTCCGAAAGCGTCGTGGGTCAGTCGAACATCGACACGTCGCGCACCGCACCCCGGTCCGCGCTGGTGGCCATCGCCGCGTACGCCTTCAACGCGGTGCTGACCACCCGGTCGCGGTCGACCGGGCGGTACTTGCCCAGGTCGTGCAGCAGCCGCTCGCGACGCTCGGCCAGCTCCTCGAAGGAGACCTCCAGCTCGATCCGCCGGTTCGGGATGTCGATGGTGATGATGTCGCCGTCCTTGACCAGCGCGATCGTGCCGCCGGCCGCCGCCTCCGGCGAGACGTGCCCGATGGACAGACCCGAGGTGCCGCCGGAGAAGCGCCCGTCGGTGATCAGCGCACACTTCGCGCCGAGCCCGCGACCCTTGAGGAAGGACGTCGGGTAGAGCATCTCCTGCATGCCCGGACCGCCCTTGGGGCCCTCGTAGCGCACGACCACGACGTCGCCCTCCTTGACCCGCTTGGTCAGGATCGCGTCGACGGCCGCCTCCTGCGACTCGACCACCACGGCCGGCCCGGAGAAGGTCCAGATCGACTCGTCCACACCCGCGGTCTTGACCACGCAGCCCGCCTCGGCGAGGTTGCCGTACAGGATGCCCAGGCCGCCGTCCTTGCTGTACGCGTGCTCGACGTCGCGGATGCAGCCCGCGGCCACGTCCAGGTCGAGCGAGTCCCAGCGCTCGGACTGGCTGAACGCGGTGGCCGAACGCACGCAGCCGGGCGCCGCGTGGAACAGCTCGACCGCCTCGGCGGAGGGCGAGCCGCCGCGCACGTCCCAGGTCTTGAGCCACTCGGCGAGCGAATCGGTGTGCACCGAACGCACGTCCTCGTGCAGCAGCCCGGCGCGGTACAGCTCGCCGAGCAGCGCGGGCACGCCGCCCGCGCGGTGCACGTCCTCCACGTGGTACGGCGCGTTGTTCGGCGCCACCTTGGCCAGACACGGCACGCGCCGCGAGAGCGCGTCGATGTCGGCCATGGTGAAGTCCATCTCGGCCTCCTGCGCGGCCGCGAGCAGGTGCAGGATGGTGTTGGTCGAGCCGCCCATGGCGATGTCCATCGCCATCGCGTTCTCGAACGCCTGCCGGGTCGCCACGTTGCGCGGCAGCACGCTCTCGTCGTCCTGCTCGTAGTAGCGCTTGGTGATCTCCACCACCGTGCTGCCCGCGTTCTCGTACAGCGCCCTGCGCGCGGTGTGCGTCGCGAGCACCGAGCCGTTGCCCGGCAGCGCCAAGCCCATCGCCTCGACCAGGAAGTTCATCGAGTTGGCGGTGAACATGCCCGCACACGAACCGCACGTGGGACACGCGGCGTCCTCGATCCGCTCCAGGTCCTCGTCGGAGACCCGGTCGGACGCGGAGTCGGAGATCGCGGTGATCAGGTCCAGGTGCGGACGCACCCGGCCGTCCACCATGACCGCCGTACCGGCCTCCATCGGACCGCCGGAGACGAACACGGCCGGGATGTTCAGCCGCAGCGCGGCCATCAGCATGCCGGGGGTGATCTTGTCGCAGTTCGACACGCACACCATGGCGTCGGCCTGGTGCGCGTTGACCATGTACTCCACGGCGTCGGCGATCAGCTCGCGCGAGGGCAGCGAATAGAGCATGCCCGAGTGGCCCATCGCGATGCCGTCGTCGACGGCGATCGTGTTGAACTCGCGCGGGATGCCACCCGCGGCGGAGATCGCCTCGGACACGATCCGGCCGACCGGCTGGAGGTGGGTGTGCCCCGGTACGAACTCGGTGAAGCTGTTGGCGACCGCGATGATCGGCTTGCCGAAGTCTTCACGCTTGACGCCCGCGGCCATGAGGAGCGCACGGGCGCCCGCCATTTCGCGACCGTGGGTGACCGTCCGAGACCTGAGTTGCGGCACTGCACACACCCTCTCAGCAATTGGTCCGGTGGATCCGGGGTGCTTTCGAGCTTACGTCCGCGAACGGGAACAACGGGGCGGACGTCCACCATGCGACCCGCCGCGGGCCGGTCCCGGGTGGGCGTTCGCCCCACCCGGTCGGCGCTCAGCCGGTCAGATGGCGCTGCAGGATCGGCGCGAGCCGGTCGGCGACGTGTGCCGCCGGCGTCGAGGCGATCGGCTCCAGCCGCAGCACGTAGCGGGTGAGCGCGACCCCCAGGAGCTGGCTCACGCACAGGTTCGCCCGCAGCGCCCCGTCCTCGCCGCCGATCCCCTCGGCCAGGCGCGCGATCAGTTCGGCGCCGACGAACTCGCGAAACGCCGGGTTGCCGTCGTCGGACACCGCCGTGCGCAGGATGGCCAGCAACCGGGGTCCGGTGTCCGGGTGCTCCCACAACGTCACGAACGCCTCGGCCAGGCGCTCGCCGGCGTGCTCGACGCCCGCCGCGAACACCCGGGCGACCAGCGCCTCGGGCTGCAGCGGCAGGTCCATCGCGGCGATGAACACCCGGTCCTTGGGGCCGAAGTAGTGGTGTACGAGCGCCGGATCCACCCCCGCACCGCGGGCGATCGCGCGCACCGAGGCACCGGCGTAGCCGCGCGCGGCGAACTCGGCGCGGGCCGCCTCCAGGATGCCTTCGCGCGTCGCCGAGGCGTCGCCGCGCCGGCCGGGCGGTCGGCCCGGACCGCGCCGCGCGCCGGCCGCGGTTCGCGCCTCAGCCATAGCGCCGCTCCGCCTCCGCCTCGGCCTCGGCCGCCAGGTGCAGCCGGGTGTACGCCAGCGCCTCGGCCAGATCCCCCTCGCGTTCGGCGCGCGAGCCGGCTCGGCGGGTGTTGACCTCCAGCACGATCGCCCCGGCGAACGAGGTGCGGGCGAGGTGTTCGAGCAGTTCCGCGCACGGTTGGGTGCCGCGCCCGGGCACCAGGTGCTCGTCCTTGAGCGAGCCGCTCCCGTCGGCCAGGTGCACATGCCCCAGCCGGTCGCCCATCCGGGCCAACATGTCCAGCGCGTCCGAGCGCGAGGTCGCGGTGTGCGACAGGTCGAGCGTGAAGTGCCGGTAGTCCTCGTCGGAGGGGTCCCAGTCCGGCGCGTACGCGGCGACCTCCTTGTCCCGGTAGCGCAGCGGGAACATGTTCTCCACCGCGAACAGCACGTCGGTCTCGCCCGCCATGCGGTCGATGCCGCGCACGAAGTCGCGGGCATAGCTGCGCTGCCAGCGAAACGGCGGATGCACCACGACGGTCTTCGCGCCCAGTCGCTCGGCCGCGTCCCGCGCGCGCACCAGCTTGGTCCACGGGTCCGTCCCCCACACCCGCTGGGTGATCAGTAGGCAGGGCGCGTGCACGGACACGATCGGCACGCCGTGGTGGTCGGACAACCGGCGCAGCGCCTCGACGTCCTGGCTGACCGGGTCGGTCGAGACCATGACCTCGACCCCGTCGTAGCCCAGCCGGGCCGCGATCTCGAAACCGTCGGCGGTGGACTCGGGATAGACGGAGGCGGTGGACAGGGCGATCTTCGCGTCGGGGACGCGCAGAACCGCGTCCGGCACCCGCGCCTCGGACGTGTCGGCCCCCGTACCGTGGAGTATGTCGTGGTCGGCCACGTCGCCCAGAGTAGAACCATCCGCCGCCGACCCGGCCATATCCCACACATCGGTACGGGCGATCCGCGCGGCGGCCACGCCATCCGGGTGACCGGCCGGCCTCAGTCCATCCAGTCCAACCGCCGCAGGATTATCCCCTCGCGCAGCGCCCACGGACACACCTCCACGGCGTTCACGTCGAACAGGTCCAACGCCGCGTCGGCCACTATCGCGCCGGCGACCAGTTGCGGGGCCCGGCCCACGGACACCCCCGGTAGGGCGGCCCGCTCGCCGGCGGCCATCGCCGCGAGCCGGGGCAACCATTCGGCCAGGCCGGCCCGGCTGAGCGAGCGCTTGACGTAGGGGCCCTCACCCGACGACGCCGCGCCGGCTATCCGGGCCAGTTGCTTGAACGTCTTGGACGTGGCCACCACGTGGTCGGGCCGGCCGAGCCGGCTGAACTCGGCGACCGTGCGGGCGATCTCCGCGCGTACGTGCTTGCGCAGTACCCGCATCTCGTCCGGCGAGGGCGGGTCGGTGTGCAGCCAGGCCCGGGTGAGCCGGCCCGCGCCCAGCGGCAACGAGGCCGCCGCGTCCGGCTCCTCGTCCACGCCGGCCGCGATCTCCAGCGACCCGCCGCCGATGTCGAGCACGAGCAACCGCCCGGAGGACCAGCCGAACCAGCGGCGCACCGCCAGGAACGTCAGCCGGGCCTCGTCGGCGCCGGTGAGCACCTGGAGGTCCACGCCGGTCTCGCGGCGCACCCGATCGAGCACCGCCTCGGAGTTGGCCGCCTCGCGCACCGCGGACGTGGCGAACGGCAGCAGGTCCTCGACGCCCTTGTCCTCGGCGATCTCCAGGGCGGCGGCCATCGTCCGGACCAGCAGATCGACCCCATGCGGGGCGATGCTCCCGTCCGGCTCCAGGAGCTCCGCCAGGCGCAGTTCGCGCTTGTGCGAGTAGGCGGGAAGGGGTCGAGCACCCTGATGGGCGTCGACCACGAGCAGGTGGACCGTATTGGAGCCCACGTCGAGAACACCGAGTCGCATGGTCATGAAGGTAATCCGTCGCCCCCCGCGCGCGAGCGGGGGCGTTCCCTCGGTTGCCACACCTTTGCCCGACGGAGCACCCGGGCGCGAACCGTAGGCTTGTCCCGTGCCTGAGGTAGACCTGGATTTTCCGCGCGCTTGGTTCGAATTCCCCGACCCCGAGGACGCCGATCAGCTCTTTCGCTGCGACCTGACCTGGCTGACCTCGCGTTGGCAGTGCATCTTCGGCTCCGGCTGCCACGGGGTGGTGGCCGGGCGGGCGCCCGACGGGTGCTGCTCGCTGGGCGCGCACTGGTCGGACGAGGACGACGAGACACGGGTGCTGACGTGGGCCGAACGGCTCACGCCGCAGACCTGGCAGTTCCACGACCTGGCCATGGAGCAGGGCGTCAGCGAGTTCGAGGACGGCGACAAGCGCACGCGCCTGGTCGACGGGGCGTGCGTCTTCCTGAACCGGCCCGGGTTCGCCGGCGGCACGGGCTGCTCGCTGCACGCCCTCGCGCTGCGGGAGGGCGTGCACCCGCTGGAGACCAAGCCGGATGTCTGCTGGCAGCTGCCGGTGCGCCGGACCTACGACTGGATCGACCGGCCGGACGAGACCCGCGTGCTGATGGTGACCATCGGCGAGTACGACCGCCGGGGCTGGGGACCGGGCGGCCACGACCTGCACTGGTGGTGCACCGGAAGCACCGAGGCGCACGGCGCGGGCGAGCCGGTGTACGAGTCGTACGGCCCGGAGCTGCGCGAGTTGATGGGCGAGGCGGCATACGCGGTGCTGGTCGCGGCATGTGAGGCCAGGCTGGCGGCCGGCCGGCCGTTCGCCCCGCACCCGGCGGATCCGATCGACTGAGCACGGCCGGGTCGGGCTCGGCTCAGCCGGTCGGCGCGGGGCTGCGTGGTGGCGGCGTGCTCGCGGGGGGTGTGCTCGGCGGCGGGGTGGAGGGGGTCGGCTCACCGGTGCTGCCCTCGATGGTGATCACGGTGCCGCCCGGATCCACCACCATCCTGGCCGTCCACGCGCCCCGCGGGGCCCGCTTGGGATCGACCGAGACGGTGACGGTGTCCTGCTGCCCCGGGGCGAGCGTGCCGTTTGCGGGGCTCGGGCGCAGCCAGGTCGCCGTCGTGCGGGCCTGCCAGTCGACCGGGACCGAGCCGGTGTTGCGCAGCGTGACGACCGTGCGATCACCGGTGTGGGTGGCGCTGACCAGTGGCGGCACGGGAGCGGGCGGCGCGGGCGGCGGGAGGACGGCGACACCGGGCGCGACCACCTCGGCGGCGGGCGAGGCGGGCGCCGGCGCGGAGGAGGTCGGGGCGAAGCCGGGTCCGCGCGGCGCACTCGGGGCGGCGGGGCTCCCCGTCGTCGCCGGCGATCTCGCCGGCCCGATCGGCGGCGAGGCCGTGCCGGGGCCGCCCGGGCTCTCCACCCGTGCGGAGGCGATGGTGACCGCCTTGGCGCCGGACTCGCCGGCGGACCCGCCGGACGCCTGCCACAGGGCCAGCGCGGGCGCGGCGACCACCGCGGCCACCACGACCGCCGCGATCACCGTGGCCCGGCGGCGGTTGCCGCGCTCGACCACGCCGGCCCGAAAGACCGGGAAGCCGGCCCGGTCGAACTCGGCGACCCGCCTGGCGATCTCCGGCGGCCGCTGGGCCGAGCGCCCCTTGCCGACCTCGCCCAGCACCTCGATCCGCAGCGCCGCCGGCGGGGCGATCAGAGCGAGTGCCACCGGCGCCGCCGCCGCACCCGTGGTCGGCGCCAGGTGGGTCGCGGCGCGGCGCACGTGCGGTCCGCACCGCCGACACGTCTCGACGTGCGCGATCAGCCGCTCGCGCAGCGCGCAGGTGAGCCGCCCGGTGGCCAGCTCCCGGCCCTCGGGGCACCCGGATGAGGCTTCGACGCCGGCGATCGCCGCCCGGGTCCGGTCCACCTCCCGACCGGCCGCCAACAGCAGGCTGCGGGCGTGCTGTTCGTCGCAGCCGAGCACGGCGGCCAGACCGCGCGGGTCGAGCCCGTGTCGCACGGACAGTTCGAGCGCCTCGCGCTGCTCCGGCACCAGGCCCACCGCGTCCGGCCAGGCCAGTTCGTCCAGGTCGCCGCGCCGGGCGCAGGGGCGGCCCGCCTCGGTGCCGGGGAACAGATCGGCGGGCTCGTCGGCGCCTGCGGCCAGCGGCGGCAGGCTGCGCTCGTGTGCCCACACCACCCGCACGTCCTCGGGGCGCGCGGTCCCGGTGCCCACCCGCACGTGGGCGTCCAGGCGGACCAGGCACTCGTACCGGGCGAGCGCGTACAACCACGGTTTGAGCAGGTCCAGGTCGGGGAGCCGGCCGATGTGACGATCGGCCAGCACGAACGTGCTGCGCAGCGACTCCGCCGCCGCGTGGTGATCTCGGAGCACCGAGAGGCAGTAGGTGTAGAGCCCTTCGGCGTAGGCGTCGTAGGCGGCGCGTCCCCACGAGAGCACCGCGGCGGGGGGAGCGGAGCAGGCAGCTCCGCCAGGAGCGGCTCCCGGGCCGGTTACCGAATCCGTCACGCTCGTGAACGTAGGTGTCCGAGAGCCGTCGACTCAGGCGATTTGCACTTTCATACGCCTTTCGAGGTCGACAATCATACTTTCGAGTGAATATTCGTCACCTTTGGCCGAATTCTCTCATCGAACATCCACGCGACGAACCCCACCGGTGACCTCCAGCGAAGCGCCCGTCGGAATCGCCGAAAGGATCACCTTCCACCCGGCGGCCGGAGCCCTGTCCGAATTCGCCGAGATCGTGATCGATATCGACTGACCATTGGCCAGCGTCCCGGAATTCGGACTCACCGTGAGCCAATCATTTTCCGCCATGGCCACCGACCAGGTGACCGGCCCGCCGGTCGCGGTGAGCCGGACGGTCTGCGCGGCGCCGTCCGCGCCGAGGTCCACCGCCGTGCGCGACCACGCGAGCGTGCCCCGCGGCGCCGGGTTGCCCGTCGTCTCCAGCGCTCGCGGCCGATTCACCGGCACCCCGCCCACCGACGCGGGGCCGGCCGTCGAAGGCTTGGCGCTCCTGCTGGTGCGGGCGGTCGGCTTCGCGCTGTCGGCGCGCGTACTCGGCACCGCGGTCGGCGCACTCGACCCGGGCGACCTCGACGGGGCGACACTCGACGCGGGCGCGGGCGCGGACACCGTGGGCGGCCGGCCGACCACCGGCTGATCCGGCGCCTCGGACGAACCCAGTGCGACCGGCGAGCCCGCGTCCCCGTCGCCCGGCCGCACCAGCACGGCCAGGCCGAGCACCAGCGCCACGGCCACCGCCCCCGTCACCACGACCGGAACTCGCGAGCGGGGCCTGCCCATCCCCTTCGGGAAACCGCTCCGGTCGACCGGCCCGCCGCCGTCCCACCCGCCCGCGCCCGTCGCCCCGGCCGCGAGCAGCCCGGTCCGGATCGAATACGGCGCCGCGGGCGGTACGGCGGCGGCCAACACCGCCCGCGCGTCCACCTTCCCCGGCCGCAACACCACACAGTCGGGGCACGAGTCGACGTGCAGGTAGAGCGGTTGGCGCAGCGACGCCTCCACCGCCGCGCCCGCGTCCGGCAGCAGCAGCGCGAGTTCGGGGCAGTCCCGCCGCGCGTGCGTGGCCACCGCGTACACCGCGAGCGCGTGCTCGAACTGCTCCCGGGCGCGGATCGACGCCCGCTCCACCCGCCGCTCGGAGAGCGCCAGCACATCGGCCAGTTCCCGCTCGTGCAGGCCATGCCGTACGGACAGGTCCAGCACGATCCGCTCGACCTCGTCCACCGCCCACAACGCGTACGGGACCAGGGGCACCAGGCGCTGTCGATCGGGCACGCTCCAGGCCGCCCCGCCCGCGGCCAACACCTGCTCGACCACCCCGGGCCCACGTCGGTCGGCCGCCGTCAGGGCACACTCGGCCCGGGCCAGCCCGTACAGCAGCGCCCGGGCCCGGCCCGGCTCGCGCAGCGCGCGGATCCGCTCGGGCGCCGCCGCCAGCGTCGCGCGCACCGCCTGTACCGCGACCCCCGGCTCGTATCCCAGCGCCACGCAGAACCCGAACAGGGCGTCGCCATGGGCGTCGTACAGCGCGACGGCATCGGGCGCCGCGCCGCTCACGTCCGTCGTACCCGATCCCTGCCCCGCAACGTCCCCACCCGCCATGCCGCCTCACGGTAGGGAGAACGTCCCATGGTCACCATCGCTTTGCCGGCTCGGTGACAGGATCAAGACATTCCGACCATGATCGATCGGCGGCCGGCGATCGATGTCGGCGCGGGCCGTTAACGTTCCTGGCATGGCCAGGACCACCACGAAGGATCGCCCGTCGTACCGCTGCACCGAATGCGGCTGGACCGGGCCGAAATGGCTGGGCCGCTGCAACGAGTGCCACGCCTGGGGCACGGTCGAGGAGTTCGGCGCGCCCAAGGCCCGTTCGATCGTCGCCGGACCCGTCACCACCGCCGCGCTGCCGATCGGCCGGATCGACGTCCAGGCGGCCAAGTTCCGCTCGACCGGCGTGGAGGAGCTGGACCGCGTGCTGGGCGGCGGCCTGGTCCCGGGCGCGGTCGTGCTGCTCGCGGGCGAGCCCGGCGTCGGCAAATCCACCCTGCTGCTGGACGTGGCCAGCAAATCCGCCTCGCCGGCCGCGCGCACGCTCTACATCACCGGCGAGGAGTCCGCCGCCCAGGTCCGGCTGCGCGCGGGCCGGATCGGCGCGCTGAACGAGGAGCTCTACCTCGCCGCCGAGACCGACCTCGCCGCGCTGATCAGCCACGTGGACGCGGTCAAGCCCGCGCTGCTCGTGGTCGACTCGGTGCAGACCATCGCCTCGCCCGCGATCGACGGCGCGCCCGGCGGCGTGTCCCAGATCCGCGAGGTCACCGGCGCGCTGATCCGCATCGCCAAGGAACGCAACATCGCCACCGTCCTGGTCGGCCACGTCACCAAGGACGGCTCGATCGCCGGCCCCCGCGTGCTGGAGCACCTGGTCGACGTGGTGTTGCACTTCGAGGGCGACCGGCATGCCCGGCTGCGCCTGGTCCGCGCGATCAAGAACCGCTACGGCACGGCGGACGAGGTCGGCTGCTTCGAGCTGCACGACGAGGGCATCACCGGCCTGACCGACCCCAGCGGCCTGTTCCTGACCCAGCGCCAGGAGCCGGTCTCCGGCACGTGCGTCACGGTCACCCTGGAGGGCAAGCGCCCGCTCGTGGTCGAGGTGCAGGCGTTGGTGGCGCCGTCCCAGATCCCCACCCCGCGCCGGGCCACCTCGGGGCTCGACTCGGCCCGGATGGGCATGGTGCTCGCGGTCCTGGAGCGACGCGGCGGGGTGCGGCTGGAGAAGACCGAGATCTACACCGCCACCGTCGGCGGCGTGAAGCTCACCGAACCGGCCGCCGACCTGGCCGCGGCCCTCGCGCTCGCGGGCGCCGCCGCCGACCACCCGCTGCCGTCCAAGCTGGTCGCGGTCGGCGAGGTCGGCCTCGCCGGCGAGATCCGCCGGGCCACCGGCGTGCAGCGCCGGCTCGCCGAGGCATTCCGGCTCGGCTTCACCCACGCGCTGGTGCCGCCCGACCCGGGCAAGATCCCCAAGGGCATGAAGGTGATCGAGGTGGCCGACATCCGCGAGGCGCTGCGCGCGTTCAACCTGGTCTCGCATCGCGAGCGCAAGGCCGACCGCGAGTGAGCGGGCCCCCGCGGGCCGGCCCGGACACGACACGGGCGGTACCGCGCCAGGCCGGCTGGCAACTTTCCGGTGCCCCGAGGAGTGACCACGTGTCGCCTCGGAGATACTCGACAAGCGGAACGGCATGCGCGACCTGTGCCGAAACACGGCTTCGGGCCGGATAAGGCGACCGGTCGGCGGCCGGGAGGCACTAGACTTTTCCACCGATCTTCCGACGTAGCGGCCGACCTGTGTCGACCGCAGGTCCTGAGGCGCTCCCGGCCGTGCATACCGGAGCAAATGCCCGGGTGACGGCCGATGGCCGGCCGAGGATGGCAACGACCACGGGGAGTTCTGTGGCTACGAATGACCGGACCGACAAGGGCACGAGCGCCGATGCGGCCCTCGTGAGGGCCGCGCTGCAGTCCGTGGCCCCGGGCACCGCCCTGCGCGACGGCCTGGAGCGCATTCTCCGGGGCAACACGGGCGGCCTGATCGTGCTTGGTTTCGACAAGACGGTGGAGGCGCTGTCCACGGGCGGCTTCGTGCTCGACGTCGAGTTCTCCGCGACCCGGCTGCGCGAGCTGTGCAAGCTCGACGGCGGGGTCGTGGTCGACCGCGAGTGCACGAAGATCGTCCGGGCGGGCGTCCAGCTCGTCCCGGACCCGGCGATTCCGACGGAGGAGACCGGCACCCGACACCGCACCGCCGAGCGGGTCAACAAGCAGACCGGCTACCCGGTGGTCTCGGTGAGCCAGTCCATGCGGCTGATCGCGCTCTACGTCAACGGCAAGCGGCACGTGTTGGAGGACTCGGCGGCGATCCTGTCCCGGGCCAACCAGGCGCTGGCCACCCTGGAGCGGTACAAGCTCCGGCTCGACGAGGTGTCCGGCACGTTGTCCGCGCTGGAGATCGAGGACCTGGTCACCGTGCGGGACGTGTGCGCGGTGTCCCAGCGGCTGGAGATGGTGCGCCTGATCGCCCGCGAGATCGACGGCTACGTCACCGAGTTGGGCGTCGACGGGCGACTGCTCTCGCTGCAACTCGAAGAGCTGATCGCGGGGGTCGAGGACGACCGCAAGCTGGTCGCCCGCGACTACGTGCCCGAGCGGGCGATCAAGCGCGGCCGGACCGAGGCCGACGTGCTCGCCGAACTCGACGGTCTCGCCCATGCGGATCTGCTCGATCTGCAGACGGTGGCCCGGGCGCTCGGCTTCACGTCGGGCCACGAGGTGCTCGACTCCGCGGTCAGCCCGCGCGGCTACCGACTCCTCGCCAAGGTCCCCCGGCTCCCACCCGTGGTGATCGAGCGGCTCGTGGAGCACTTCGGCGGCCTGCAGAAGCTGCTCGCGGCCAGCGTCGACGACCTCCAGGCCGTGGACGGCGTCGGCGAGGCCAGGGCGCGCAGCGTGCGCGAGGGCCTGTCCCGACTCGCCGAGTCCTCGATCCTGGAGCGCTACGTGTAGCCGCGGTCGTACGCGGGACACAAGAAGGGCCCCGGCGCGTGCGCCGGGGCCCTTCTCGTGCTCGAATGCGGCCGTCCCGCTACTTGCCCACCGTCGCGGTGAACACGAACTCGCCGGACGGCTCCAGGCCCGCCAGCGTGCCCTTGGCCCGGTAGGCGGCCTTGTCCGCGGGAGCCGCCTTGGTCTGGCCGCCGTTGGTGGCGCACTGTCCGGCGTTGGAACGGGTCCAGGCCCAGTCCCGGGTGATCGACACGGCCTGGGCGGCGCCCTGCTGCAACTGCCGCACGTCGGTGGGGGCACCGGCGGCACAGTCGGCCGAGCTCCACAGCCGCTCGTTGCCCGAGAGCACTTCGATGTAGGCGCGGCTCGGCGCGAGATCGACGTAGCAGGTCGGGCCGGACTCGTTGGTGACGATCAGCTTGAGCGCCACGTTCTGCGAGGCGTTGTACGCGCTCTTGCCCGACTCCACCGGCTGGATCTGCACCCGGATCATGCTCGGCGTGCACCAGTTGCCGCCGGCGGGGGGCGCCGCCTTGCCACCGCCGGGCGCGCCGCCACCGGGTGTGGTGCCGCCGCTGCCGGCGCTGCCCGCGGACTGCCCGGCGCTCTGGCCCGATTGCCCTGCGGACTGGCCCGCCGTACCCGCCGACGCGCCGGCGCTGCCCGCACCGGGCGTGCCGGTACCGCCGCCCGGGATCGGGGGATTGGCACCATTGGTCGGGTTGGGCCCCGGCGTGATGGCGCTCGGACCGGGCGAGCCCGATCCGGACGCCATCGGCTTCTTGTCCGAGGCGTTCTTCTTGTCGTCGGAGTCCCCACCGGCAGTACATGCCCAGGCCACCAGCGCGATCAACAGCGCGAGGGCGAGCAGCACGACGACCCGCCGTCGCCAATACACGGTTGACGGCAGGTGACCCACGGGACGGCGCATCGAGTCCACGCGCAAACTCTAGGGGAGATCGTTACGCCGTCCGGTGTAGCCACACCGTCGAAAGCGTTGGAATTTCGCGTCGTGTCGCGGCCGAAGAAGCCCTGGTCGCAGGCCTATTCCGGCATTTGCGGGCAGAAGCCACCGTCACCCGCCCGAGTGACCTCGCGTAACGTGCGAGGATCGGGGAGAGATGTCACACGCACTGCACGAGCCGATCCTCGACTGGTATTCGGCCAATCAACGCGATCTGCCCTGGCGCACCCCCGACGCATCCGCGTGGGCGGTCGTGGTCAGCGAGTTCATGCTGCAACAGACCCCCGTGTCACGGGTGTTGCCGGTCTACGACGCCTGGCTGACCCGCTGGCCCACGCCGGCCGCGCTGGCCGCCGACGAGCCGGGCGAGGCGGTACGGATGTGGGGCCGACTCGGCTACCCGCGCCGCGCGTTGCGGCTGCACGGCGCGGCCGTCGCGATGGTCGAGCGCCACGACGGCGAAGTCCCCTCCGCACACGCGGATCTGCTGGCGCTGCCGGGCGTCGGCGAATACACCGCCGCGGCGATCGCCTCGTTCGCGTTCCGGCAGCGGCACATCGTGCTGGACACCAACGTGCGCCGGGTGATCGGCCGGGCGATCGACGGCGTGGAGTACCCACCGCAGGCCACCACGCCGGCCGAGCGGCGCACCGCGACCACACTGTTGCCCGCCGCCGCGGAACGTGCCGCGACCTGGGCGGTGGCGATCATGGAACTGGGCGCGTTGGTGTGCACCGCGAAGTCGCCCAAGTGCGTGGGCTGCCCGATCGCCGCCCTGTGCGCATGGCGACTGGCGGGCAAACCCGCGTACGAGGGCCCGCCCCGGCGCGGCCAGACCTACGCGGGCACCGACCGCCAGGTTCGCGGTCGGCTGCTCGCGGTGCTGCGGGAGAGCGCCGGACCGGTCTCCCAGGCCGCGCTGGACGCGGTGTGGGACGAGCCCGTCCAACGCGCACGGGCGCTGGACGGGCTGGTCGCGGACGGACTGGTCGAGCCGCTCGCGGCGGGCGTGTACCGGCTGCCCGCCGGTCCGCTCAGTGGCAGTACCGCTTCTCCGCATCGATCGGATTCGTCGGAATCCGCATCGAGTTCCGTTTCGGCGACCCGATGAGGTTCTTCCAGAATCGCGATACCGACATGGGTTCCCGGGTCGCTTCCCGGAGTTCGCGAATACCGCCGCAGTTCAATGCCCGCCGAGCCGCCTCGACCTTGGCCGGATCGACATTGCGCAGGTCCAGTCCGGTACCCGGCTCGGTGAAGTCGGCCAGAATCCATTCGATGTAGGTCAGCTTGTCGTGCCCGGACCGGGTGCGATAGTCGAGGTCCAGGTGCGCGCCGAGCGGATTCGCCAGGCCGAAGATGTCGATCGCCAGTCCCGAGGTGGGCACCAGCACTGCGGGCTGCCCGAGCGCGCCGTAGACCACCGAGTCGGTGACCGGGACGTGGTACTTGAGCGGCGCCGAGCGGAAGTCGAAGTTCAACATCCAGAACTTGTCGGGCTCGTGGTAGTAGGTCAGGTAGACGAACTGCGCGCCGGGCGTCGCGGTGTCCTTGCGCCACTCGGTGCCGACGCCTTCGAGCCGCTTCACGAAGGCGTCGCGGTAGGCCTTCGAGGTGACCGGGTTCCGCTCGCCGGTCCAGGTCACGTACCACGAGCGGGTGTCCTCGATGTTCTTCGGACCGAAGCCCTGGTACGGCACCCGCATCGAGGCCGCGCAGATCACCGACCACACGGCCAGCCCCGCCGCGGTGCTCGCGTACAGCCGCTGCAACGGCAGCACCAGGACCGGCAGCAGGAACGCGAACGTGCCGGGCAACAGCAGTCGGGCGTGCATGAAGTCGCCGCCCACCACGATCACGTAGCCGAGCAGCACCGCGCCCACCACCAGCGCGGTCGCGGTCAGCACCCGGATCCGGTAGCGCTCGAAGTCGCCGATCGAGCGGCCCACACCGACCAGCAGACCGACCGCCACCACGGTCAGCAGCAGCGGCGCCCAGATGTTGTACGGGCTCGCGTAGTCCTCGAAGTAGGTCCAGCCGCGACCGACATCGGTCTTGGTTCCCTCCTTGGCTATCGCCGTGTTGGGCAGCAGGACGCCGTAGTAGCCCATCCGGAAGATCTGGTAGAGCACCGGGAGCAGGCCGCCGCACAGCGCGAGCAGGGCCAACCGCTTGCGGGAGGGCCGCAGCAGCAACCACGCGGCCACCGCGAAGACGATCGTGCCCAGCGCGAGGTCGGGCCGCACCAGCACACCCATCCCCAGCGCGAACGAGGTCCACGCCTGGCGCGCGAGGGAGCTGTCCCGGTCCAGCCGGCCCAGCAGCAACCAACTCGTGCCCAGCCAGACGAAGATCAGCCCCATCTCCAGGCCGGACGTGGCGAAGTCCCAGAACGGCGGCAGCGCGGCGATCACCAGCGCCCCGGCAGGCAGCGGCCATCCACCACCCGGAAGGTCGCGGTACAGCCGCCGCGTGCCCATCGTGGCGATCGCCAGACCGGCGACCGCGCACACCAGTGAGCCGTACACAGCGACGGCGACCAGGTCGATCCCGGTCACCCCGCCGACCAGCGCCAGCAGCCACGGCCACAGCGTGGACGTGGCCGCCTCGGCGCGCTCGCCCACGTTGAAGTTGGGCCCGTTCCCGTCCAGGATCTGCTGCGAGACGCGGACGAAGATCAGCCCGTCGTCGCCGATCCAGCGTCGCCGGAAGGCGGCCAGTCCGAGCAGCAGGGCCGGGACCAGCACGACGGCCAGGGCCCATCCGGTCCGCGCGTCCGGCCGATACCACGGCCTTTTTCGCGACATTTCCGGATCGGCATTCTCCGTGCCCTCGGTCGCATTCTTTTCGACCAAGGCGTTTTCTACGCCCATCGCCTTGCTCCCGAGCTCTTGTCGTCCCGCACACCGATCGGCGGCATAATATCATCGTGGAAATAGCCGGCGGAAATTGACCCTCATCGATGTTCGGCAATTCGATCGAAAACTGTATCGACGATCCGAGCGGCGCGCGCCATTTCGGCGATCATTATTTTCCAACGCAACGGAACAACCGGGCAAACGGATTGCAATGCGCATGCCGACGGACCGGCCCGGGTGCCGCAGCCCCCGCGCCGCGGCCGAGCCCCGCCGGCCCGCCGACCCGACCCGCCGGCCCACCGCACTCCGGCCGCGACCGACCCGGAAACCTTTGTGTCCCGAATCCCGGCGCCCGGTGCGGGGCCCGCGAATACTGGGTGTGCACACGCCCATCACGGAACGCGATACGGCTCGATCGTGGGCGCACACCGATGGAAGGGGGACGCGGTGACGGAGGAAGCCGGACGCGACGAGTCCGCGGCGGGCGACGCGATCCGCTGCATGGGGTGCCAGGGCACCGGCCTGGACACCTCCGGCCGGGTGTACCGCAGCCGGCATCGCGAGGTCTCTACGATCTGGGCCGGCACCCGCTGTCCGCACTGCCGAGGCACCGGCTGGCTGCGCAACGGCCCCACAGACCCCCCTGAGGGCTCCCTCGGCGGCCCCTGGCGCACCGGCAGGTGACGGCCCACCCGGACGCCGGACCGTGGCCGCCGGACACGGCCTAATCGGGCACGGCGGACCGCAGGTATCGGCGGAAGCCCTGAGCCGTGGTCCCGAAGCCACAGGCCCGGTAGAACTCGTGCGCCTCGGGGGTGTCCGCGGCCAGGAGTTGCAGCTTGTAACACCCCGCATCGGCGGCGAGCGTGCCGGCGGCGGCCAACAACCGGCGCCCGGTCCCCTGTCTGCGGCACGTAGCCGCCACCACGACGTTCTCCACGAACATGATCGAGTGCCCGCCCCGGGTGAGGTTGGGCAACACCACGCAGTCGGCGGTGCCGACGATGTCCCCGTCCCGATCCGCGACCAGCACCGTACGACCGCGCTGCGTGGCGATGTCCGCCCAGATCAGATGGGCGTCCTCGATCGGCAGCGGCACGTCGTCGGGATGGAATTCGGCGTACAGCGCGAGCAACCCGGGCAGATCCCGAGCCGTCGCAGGGCGGATGGTCATGGTCATACCGAAAGCCTACAAATCTCGACCCGCTCACCCCGGGTGCGCGCCGACCCGGCCGTCGCGCAGCCGGCCATCGGCCATCGGACATCCGTCATCGGTCGTCGGTCATCGGGAACCGACACGCCCGCCCGGCTCTCGCCCCACTCCCTCCCAAAGCGTCCCGAGCAGCGCGGATCCTCCTCTCGGTAACCGCTCCAGCCCGACTGGTCACTCACCCATTCGGGTGAACCCCGCCGGGCCCGCTTGTCGGCCGGCACGGGTTGCATTCCCGCTGATGACAGCGCCGCGACGGGCACTCGGCCGGCACCGCCCCGACCGCCTCCGGTTGTCGCTTCGGCCGAATCGCCGTCTGCTGGTGATCGGAGCTCCCACACGACGACCGCCATGTCGCGACACCCCTGCCGCGACGCCGGGAACAGGAGCGTTGGCTCGTGAAGACGAATGTCACCCCGCAGGAACTCATCGGCCGCAAGGTCGTCGATTCCGAAGGCAACAAGATCGGGACCATCGGTCAGGTGTACCTGGACGACCGCACCGGCGAGCCGGAATGGGTCACCGTCAAGACCGGCATGTTCGGCGGACGCGAGAGCTTCGTGCCGCTGGGCCCGGCCGACATGCAGGGCGACGACCTGCGTGTGCCGTTCGACAAGGAACTCGTCAAGGAGGCGCCGAGCCTGGGCACCGACGAGCACCTCTCGCCGGAGGAAGAGGCCCGCCTCTATCGCCATTACAGCGTCACGCCGTCCAGCGGCATGACCCGCACCGAGACCTCCCAGGGCACCGGCACCGGCACCGCCGGTACGGCCGCCGGAACCGCCGGAGCGGCCGGTGCGGCCGGCACCCAACGGCGGGCGGACATGTCCAAGTCCCAGCTCGCGGGTTCGGACGACGGTTACGAGGAGCTGACCGGCAAGCACGATCCGTCGGTGCGCACCAACGACCCGCCGACCGGCCGCGACCGGACCGCGTCCACCACGGCCACCGGGCTCACCGGCACCACGACCGGCCGGCACGCCCGGTCGGGGATGGACCCGGATGCCAAGGCAGGCATGGCGTCCTCGACCACGGCCCGCCCGACCGGGTCCGGCACGGGCACCGCCCGGGCCGCGTCGATGTCCGGCAAGGCCGGAGCCGACGACGCGATGACCCGCTCCGAGGAGCGGCTGGACGTGCACGTCGAGATGGTCGAGACCGGGCGCGTTGCACTGCGCAAGGTGATCGAGACCCAGCAGGTGGAAAAGGTCGTGCCGGTGATGCACGAGGAGTGGGAGATCGTCCACGAGCCGATCGACAGCTCCAACCGCGGCGCCGCGCTCGACGGCCCGGACATGCGCGAGAGCACGCGCGAGATCGTGCTGCACGCCGAGCGGGTCGTCGTCCGCAAGGAGGTCGTCCCGATGGAGCGCATCCGGCTGGTCGCCAAGCAGGTGCAGGGCGAGCAGCGGGTGACCGAGGAGGTCCGGCGCGAACGCATCGAGTTGCACGACGGGGACAAGGTGCAGGTCCTCGACGGCAAGGGCGAGCGACTGGACAAGAACGAGCGCATGGACAAGAACAAGAACATGTAGGCCCGTTCCGCTCCGCCTCCCGCGAAGCCCCCGATCGCCCCGCCCCCGGCACGTCCGCGACGGCGGCCGGGGGCTTCGGCCGTGTCCGGGGGCGACTGGCACGACCGGGGGAAATCAGCGGGAAATCACCTCTTCCACCCGGCGTTACTCGCCAGTAGGGTCCGAGACATGGACCTCACGGTGTTCGCCATTCCGGCTTTCACCCTCCTCCTGGTCGTCGAGTGGGTGTCGTATCGCTTCGCCCCCGACGACGACGAGCGCGGGTACGCGGTGAAGGACACCGCGACGAGCCTGACCATGGGCCTCGGCAGCATCGCGGCCGGGCTCGGCTGGGGGTTGTTGACCGTCCTGACCTGGGACGGGCTGCACGAGCTCACCCCGCTGCGGCTGGGGCACACGTGGTGGGCGTGGGTGCTCGTGATCGTCGGCGTGGACTTCTTCTACTACTGGGAACATCGCGCCGGACACGAGATCCGGCTGCTGTGGGCCAGCCACGTCGTGCACCACTCCAGCCGGCACTACAACCTCTCCACCGCGTTGCGACAGACCTGGACCGGGGCGCACCACATCGTGTTCATCGGGCCGATGTTGCTGCTCGGGTTCCCGTTGGCGATGGTGGTCACGTCCTTCTCGATCAACCTGCTCTACCAGTTCTGGATCCACACCGAGCGGATCGACAAGCTCTGGAAGCCGATCGAGTACGTCTTCAACACCCCCTCCCACCACCGCGTGCACCACGGTTCGAACCGGCAGTACCTGGACCGCAACTACGGCGGCATCCTGATCCTGTGGGACCGGCTGTTCCGCAGCTTCGAGCCCGAGGGCGAGCCGGTGAACTACGGGCTCACCAAGAACATCGAGACGTACAACCCACTGCGGGTGGCCTTCCACGAGTACGCGGCCATCGCGCGCGACGTCCGGGCCGCGGGCACCTGGCGGGTGCGGTTCGGCCGGGTGCTGCGCGGACCCGGCTGGCAGCCCGCGACCGAGGCGGTCGAGGCGTCGGCCGTCGCCCGGGCCGGCGCGTGAGGGCGCGTGCGCTGCTCGCCACGTACCTGACTCTGGGCGTCGCCGACACGGTGCTCGCCGCGAGCGGTGTGGACGGGCCCCGCTGGGTGACCAAGACGTTGCTGATGCCGGTGCTGATCGCCTTCGTGTGGGTGGCCGCACGCCCCGGTGCGCGGCCCGACCTGCGGCTGCCGATCGGCGCCCTGGCGGGTGGGTTCGTCGGCGACGTCGGGCTGCTCGTGGACCACGACGCGACCTTCATGATCGGAATGGCCGGGTTCGCGGTCGGCCACGTCTGCTACCTCCTGGCCTTTCGGCGCATGGGCGGCACGCTCTCCCCACGCCGGGCCGTCGGGTACCTGCTCGCATGGGGCGCGACGATGGCGCTGGTGTGGCGCAGCCTGGACGACCTCCTGGTGCCGGTGCTCGGCTACAGCCTGCTGCTCACCGCGATGGCGGCGTACGCGGCGGGGGTCGGCCGGCGCACCGGTCTCGGCGGCGCGTTGTTCCTGCTCTCGGATGCGGTGATCGCACTGGGCATCGCCGACGTGGACCTGGTGCCCGGTCAGGACGCGGTGGTGATGCCCACCTACGTGGCGGCCCAGTTGCTCCTCGCCCTCACGTGGGCGACGTGGCCGTTCGCCCGCCCACACGCCGACGAGGCGGTGGACCGTCGGTCCACCGCCTCGTCGGGCTGATTCGGCCTCAGTCGGCGTACTTCGCCGCTGCCGCCGTGTACTGCGGCTCCGGGTTCATCGCCGCGGCGAGCCGCAGGAACGGTGCGGCCTCCGCACCGCGGCCGGCCCGCTCCAGGGTCCGGCCCAGTGCGTGCGTGGCCCACGCGTCACACGGGTCCAGCTCGACCACCCGCCGCAGCGTCGCCTCGGCCCGGCGCAGTTGGAGCGAGAGGAAGTACGCCCGGCCGGCCAGTTGCTGCACGGCCACGTTGTCGCGCTCGTCCTCCAGCACCGGCTCCAGGATGCGCAGCGCGCCCAGCGGGTCGCGTCGCTCGACCAGTTCCTCGGCAACTCGGTAGTTCTCCAGGGTCAGCGTCACGGTGGCTCCCTTCGCAATGCTCGTGACGGCGTCGGACACCAGGCAGAACCGAGTACCCCGGCCGGGTATTCCGCGGGTGACCGGGCACCCGGGTCAGGCCCCCGGGACGAGCACGGCGCGGCCGTTGATCCGGCCGTGGTGCAGCCGGTCGTACACGTCCGGAGCCTGGTCGAGCGGGAACTTCTCCACATGCGCGCTCACCGCACCGTGCCGGGCCAGCTCGATCAGTTCGATCAGTTCGGCGCGGGTACCCCAGTAGGGCGTGCTGACCGAGCACTCGAACGGGATCAGGCCGAAGCCGACCGGGAGGGTGCCGCCGCCGATGCCGACGATGGTCAGGTCGCTCTCCGTGCCGGCGCACTTCGCGGCCAGGTCGACGGTGGGCTGGACACCCGCGAAGTCCAGCACGAGCTGCGCACCGACGCCGTCGGTGGCCTCGCGGACGATGTCGGCGGCCTTGTCGTCGGACCTGATCGCCAGATGTGCGCCCGAGGCACGGGCCAGTTCCAACTTGTCCTCGCTCACGTCCAGGGCGATCACCCGGGTGGCGGACAACGCGCGCAGCAGCTGCACACCGATGTGGCCGAGGCCGCCGACGCCCAGGACCACGGCGGTGCTGCCCGGGTAAAGCTTGTCCAGCGAGCGCTTGATCGCGTGGTACGGGGTCAGCCCGGCGTCGGTGAGCGGAACGGTCTGCACCGGGTCCAGGTCACCGATCGGAACCAGGTGCCGGACGTCGTCGATCAGCACGTAGTCGGCGAGCGCACCGGGAGCACCCAGCCCGGGCGGCCGGATGCCCAGCTCGGCGGCGCGCGTGCAGTAGTTCTCCTTGCCCTGTGCGCAGGCGTGGCAGGCACCGCAGCCCCAGGGTCCGTAGACCACGACCGCGTCGCCGACGGCGAAGCCGGTGACCCCCTCGCCCAGGGCGGCCACGGTGCCGGCGCCTTCGTGGCCGAGGGTGAGCGGGGCGTTCGGGCCGAAGGTCCCCGGCGGTTGACTCATCACGAAGATGTCGGAGTGGCAGACACCGCCGGCGGTGACCTCGAGCAGCACCTGCCCGGGACCCGGTTCCGGCGCGGGGATCTCCCGCACCTCGACCGGCTTGCCGAACTCGACGTATTGGACGGCCTTCATGGGTTTCTCCCTTTCCGGCGTACCGGCCCCCACGTGGGTACCCGGGTGGTGCTCGGGTGGCACGGTGGGCCGGCGACGTCAATGGTCGGGCTATTGCTCGCCAACCGAATGGATTACCGAGGCGGGGTATCCGCACGCCCGCCCTTACGGCGCGGTGTAGCCGCCGTCCACCAGGTGATAGCTGCCGGTGACGAAGGAGGCCCGATCGGAGAGCAGGAAGGCGACCGGTTCGGTCACCTCGTCGGCCGTGCCGAGCCGGCCCATCGGATGCAGCCTGGCCAGTGCGGCGTGCGCCTCGGCGTCGGATTCCTTCAGCAGCGGGGTCTCGATGAAGCCCGGGCCGATCGCGTTGACCCGGATCCCGCGCTGCGCGTACTCGATCGCGGCGGTCTTGGTCAGGCCCAGCACGCCGTGCTTGGCCGCCACGTAGCCGACCGCGTTCGGGAAACCGACCGAGGACAGGATCGACGCCATGTTGACGATCGCGCCGCCCCCGGAATCCAGCATCGCCGGGATCTGGTGGCGCATCCCGTAGAAGACGCCGCTCAGATTGATGTCGATCACCTTGCGCCACCCGTCCGTCGGGTACTCGCCGGTGTGCGCGTGCGGGCCGGTGATGCCCGCGTTGTTCACCGCGAGGTGCAGTCCGCCGAACGCCTCCACCGCCGCCCGCACGAGCGCCGCGCAGGACTCCGGCTCGGCCACGTCCACCCGCATCCCCCGGGCGGTTCCGCCGGCCTCGGTGATCTCGGCGGCGACCCGGGCCGCGCCGGCGTCGTCGAGATCGGCGACCACGACGTTTGCGCCGTCGGCGGCGAGCCGGCGGGCGATCGCGGCACCGATGCCCGAGGCGGCACCGGTGACGATGGCGGTCTTGGTTGCGAAGTCTGCGCTCATGCCTTCGATCCTGCGATCGGGCGACCGCCGGCGCCCGTCGGACGGGACCTAATGGGGGACGGCGGCAACCGGCCTCACAGGCCGTTCAGGGCCACGTCGATGCCGCGCCGGACGATGTCCGCCTTGGTCTCGTCCGGAAGATGGGCCAGCTCCGTGTCCAGCAGCAGCACGCTCAGGCCGTGCACGGCGGACCACATCACCACGTCCGAGTACTTGCGCCGCTCGGCGGGGAGACGTCCGAGCGCGACCAGTTCGTCCAGCGCCTGGGACATCAGCGAGTAGGACTCCTCCGACTCGTCCGGCGTACCCCGCAGATGGCCCTCGTCGTCGCCCGCGGCCCGAGCCGCCTGCCGGCGCCCGATCATCGGCTCGCCCTCGGTGACCCCGTGGAAGATGGTCCGGAACAGGCCCGGCTCGGCGAACGCGAAGCGCACGTAGCCCAGCCCCGCCGCACGCAGCCGACGCAGCGCCTCGTCCCCCGGATCCGGACACGGCTCACCCTCGGCCAACTCGGCCCGCATCGTCGCCGCGAGCATCGCCAGACCGCGATCCTTGACCGCCACGACCAACTCGTGATGGTTGGCGAAGTGCCGGTAGGCGGCGGTGGAGGACACGCCCGTCGCGCGCGCGGCCTCGCGCAGCACGATCGCCTGCGGACCACCCGCCCGGGCCCGTTCCACCGCGGCCTCGGTGAGTGCGTTCCGCAGGTCGCCGTGGTGATATCCGCGACGACCCGAGGTGCCGGCCACGTGTTCGCTTGCCATGGTTCTCCGTTCGATCCAGCCCCATGTTGACACTGCGCACATTCGGTGCCAAGTTATCGATGCAAACATTGTTATCGGCGTCAACATTGCTGCTCCGGCTCTGGCACGCCGTCCCCACGGACCGCATGGAAGGTCGATGATCATGCTCGAACGACTGGGGGATCTCGTATTCCGCCGGGCCCGCGCGGTGCTCGTGGTCGGCGCGTTGTTGTTGCTCGTCTCGGCCGGGGTGGGCTTCGGCGCCTTCGGCAAGCTCCAGGCGGGCGGATTCGACGCGCCGAACTCGGCCTCCACCCGAGCCCAGGACGAGATCAAGCACACCTTCGGCGGCCGGCCCAACCTGGTGGTCGAGGTCCGGGCCAAGGACGGCTCGAACGTCGACGCACCGGCCGTCGCGGAGGCCGGCCGCCGCCTCACCGCGTCCCTCGCCGCCGTACCGGGCTTCGACCAGGTGGCCTCCTATTGGACCACCAACGCGCCCGGGCTCAAGGCCGACGGGGGCCGCGGCGCGCTGCTCGTCGCCCACTCGGTCGAGGACGACGTCAGCGAGTTGCCCAAGGCCGCCCAGCTGCCCCCGGACAGCCCGCTCAAGGTCCGGGTCGGCGGCGACGCCTCGATCGGGCCGGCCGTCAACGGCCAGGTCGGCAAGAGCCTGGCGATCGCCGAGTCGATCGCGATACCGCTGACCCTGCTGCTGCTCGTGCTCGCCTTCGGCAGCCTGATCGCGGCCCTGGTCCCGCTCGTGATCGGCTTCATCGCGATCATGGGTACCTTCGCCGAGTTGTTCGTCCTCGGCAGCCTGACCGACGTGTCGATCTTCTCGATCAACCTCACCACGGCCCTGGGCCTGGGTCTGGCGATCGACTACGCGCTGTTGATCGTGGCGCGACACCGCGAACTGCTGCACGCGGGGCACGACCTGCACGACGCGGTGGTGGGCACGCTGCGCACCGCCGGGCGGACCATCGTGTTCTCCGCCGCGACGGTGGCCGCCGCGCTCGCCGTGCTGCTGGTCTTCCCGCAGTACTTCCTGCGCTCGTTCGCGTACGCGGGCATCGGCGTGGTGATCGTCTCCGCGCTCGCCGCGCTGATCGTCGCCCCGGCCCTGCTGACCGTGCTCGGCCCGCGCGTGGAGTCGATGCGGATCAAGGGCGTCCGAGGCGTCCAGGGGGCGGAGGCGCCGATGTGGTCGCGGCTCGCCGGCTTCGTCACCCGCCGACCCGCGCTCACCGCGCTGCCGGTGCTGGCGGTGCTGCTGCTGGCCGCGTCGCCGCTGCTCGGAGTCACGTTCGGCACGCCCGACGAACGGGTCCTGCCGACCGACACCCAGGCGCGCCAGGTCGGCGACACGCTGCGCGCGGACTACAGCCTCGACGACACCCGCACGCTGGACGTGGTGCTGCTCGGCTCCGGCGCGCAGGCCCCGGTGGACGCCTACGCGGCCCGGCTCGCCACGCTGCCGGGAGTGACCCGGGTGGACAGCGCGGGCCCGGACCGGATCCGGCCGAACGCGCGCCTGCTGTCGGTGGTCACCACGCTGCCCGCCAAATCGGACGCCGCCCAGGACCTGGTCCACGACGTCCGGACGATCCCCGCACCGGACCGCACCGAGGCCCTGGTCGGCGGCACGGACGCCCGCCTGGTCGACACCAAGACCTCGATCGGCGACCGGCTGCCGCTCGCCTTCGGGTTGATCGTGCTCAGCACGTTCGTGCTGCTGTTCCTGTTCACCGGGAGCATCCTGCAACCGCTGCGGGCGTTGCTCCTGAACGGGATCAGCATCACGGCCGCGGTCGGCATCACCGTCTGGGTCTTCCAGGACGGACATCTCTCCGGCCTGCTCGGCTTCACCCCGCTGCCCATGGACACCTCGATGACGGTGCTGCTGTTCTGCATCGCGTTCGCGCTGTCGATGGACTACGAGGTGTTCGTGACCAGCCGGATCAAGGAATTGCACGACGCCGGCGCGTCCGACGAGGACGCGGTCCGGCAGGGTCTGGGCCGCACCGGACGGATCGTCACCACCGCCGCGGCGCTGCTCGCGGTGACCTTCGTGGCGTTCCTGACCAGCAGCGTGAGCTTCCTCCAGCTGTTCGGCTTCGGTGCGGCGCTGGCGATCCTGCTGGACGCGACCCTGGTCCGGGGCATCCTGGTGCCGGCCGCGATGCGCTTGCTGGGCCGGCACGCGTGGTACGCCCCGCGGTTCCTGCGCCGGGTGCACGACCGGGTGGGCCTGCACGAGTCGGCCGAGCCGGCGGTGCCGCCGGCCCGATCGGCTGCCGCGAGCGAGACCGGCGAACGCGTACCCGACGCCATGCACTGACCCGGCGCGGCCGATCGGCCCTGCCCGGTTCGCCGCCGGCTCGGTCGGCTAAAAAGGGGCCGCCTCCGGGAAGTGATTCCCGGAGGCGGCCCCTCCGTCGTTGCCGTGCGCGGTTTCCCGCGGGCCCGACTACTCCTTGGTCAGGTTCGGACCCGAGCCGGTCGCCTCGATGGGCGGTGCGTCCGGCAGCGGGGCCTTGTCCATGCCCTCGAAGGTGAACTTCTCGTCCTTGCCCTCACCCTCGGTGTCGACCACGATGATCGACCCCGAGCGCAGCTCGCCGTAGAGGATCTTCTCGGAGAGGTTGTCCTCGATCTGGCGCTGGATCGTCCGCCGGAGCGGACGGGCACCCAGCAGCGGGTCGTAGCCCCGCTTGGCGAGCAGTGCCTTGGCGGCGGGACGGAGCTCGATGCCCATGTCCCGGTCGCGCAGCCGCTCGTCCACCTTGGCGATCATCAGGTCGACGATCTGGATGATGTCTTCCTCGGAAAGCTGGTGGAAGACGATCGTGTCGTCGACACGGTTGAGGAACTCGGGACGGAAGTGCTGCTTCAGCTCTTCGTTGACCTTCGCCTTCATCCGGTCGTAACCGGTCTTGACGTCGGACGATCCGGAGAAACCGAGGCCGAAGCCCTTCGAGATGTCCCGCGTACCGAGGTTGGTCGTCATGATGATGACGGTGTTCTTGAAGTCGACCACCCGACCCTGGGAATCGGTCAGTCGACCGTCCTCCAGAATCTGCAGCAGCGAGTTGAAGATGTCCGGGTGGGCCTTCTCGACCTCGTCGAACAGAACCACCGAGAAAGGCTTGCGACGGACCTTCTCGGTGAGCTGGCCACCCTCTTCGTAACCCACATATCCGGGCGGCGAACCGAACAGCCGGGAGACCGTGTGCTTCTCGGAGAACTCGCTCATGTCCAGCTGGATGAGCGCGTCCTCGTCGCCGAAGAGGAACTCGGCGAGCGTCTTGGACAGCTCGGTCTTACCGACGCCGGACGGGCCGGCGAAGATGAACGAACCACCGGGACGCTTCGGGTCCTTGAGCCCGGCACGGGTGCGCCGGATGGCCTGGGAGAGCGCCTTGATGGCGTCCTTCTGGCCGATGACCCGCTTGTGCAGCTCGTCCTCCATGCGGAGCAGACGGGCCGACTCCTCCTCGGTCAGCTTGAAGACCGGGATGCCGGTGGCGGTCGAGAGGACCTCTGCGATCAGTTCCTCGTCGACCTCGGCCACGACGTCCATGTCGCCGGCCTTCCACTCCTTCTCCCGCTTCGCCTTGTCGGCGAGCAACTTCTTCTCGCTGTCGCGCAGGGACGCGGCCTTCTCGAAGTCCTGCGCGTCGATCGCGGACTCCTTGTCCCGACGCACGTTGGCGATCTTCTCGTCGAACTCGCGCAGGTCCGGCGGCGCGGTCATGCGCCGGATGCGCATCCGCGAGCCGGCCTCGTCGATCAGGTCGATCGCCTTGTCCGGCAGGAACCGGTCGGAGATGTACCGGTCCGCGAGCGTCGCCGCGGCCACCAGGGCCTGGTCGGTGATCGACACGCGGTGGTGCGCCTCGTAGCGGTCGCGCAGACCCTTGAGGATCTCGATCGTGTGCGGCAGAGACGGTTCCGCGACCTGGATCGGCTGGAACCGGCGCTCCAGCGCCGCGTCCTTCTCCAGGTGCTTGCGGTACTCGTCGAGCGTGGTCGCACCGATCGTCTGCAGCTCGCCGCGCGCCAGCATCGGCTTGAGGATGCTCGCCGCGTCGATCGCGCCCTCGGCGGCGCCCGCACCGACGAGCGTGTGCAGCTCGTCGATGAACAGGATGATGTCGCCTCGGGTGCGGATCTCCTTGAGCACCTTCTTCAGCCGCTCCTCGAAGTCACCACGGTAGCGGGAGCCCGCCACCAGCGCGCCGAGGTCCAGCGTGTAGAGCTGCTTGTCCTTGAGCGTCTCGGGCACCTCGCCCTTGACGATCGCCTGGGCCAGGCCCTCGACGACGGCGGTCTTGCCGACGCCGGGCTCGCCGATCAGGACGGGGTTGTTCTTGGTGCGGCGGGACAGCACCTGCATGACCCGCTCGATTTCCTTCTCGCGCCCGATGACCGGGTCGAGCTTGCCTTCGCGCGCCGCCTGGGTCAGGTTGCGCCCGAACTGGTCGAGCACGAGGGACGTCGAAGGCGTCCCCTCCTGGCCGCTTCCGCCCGGCGCGGTGGATTCCTTGCCGGTGGAGTAGCCGGAGAGCAGCTGGATGACCTGCTGGCGGACCCGGTTCAGGTCGGCGCCGAGCTTCACGAGGACCTGGGCGGCGACGCCCTCGCCCTCGCGGATCAGGCCCAGCAGGATGTGCTCCGTGCCGATGTAGTTGTGGCCGAGCTGGAGCGCCTCGCGAAGCGACAGCTCGAGGACCTTCTTCGCACGGGGCGTGAAGGGGATGTGACCGGACGGGGCCTGCTGACCCTGACCGATGATCTCCTCAACCTGCTGACGCACTGCCTCAAGCGAGATGCCGAGGCTCTCCAGGGCCTTCGCAGCGACGCCCTCACCCTCGTGGATGAGGCCGAGGAGGATGTGCTCAGTACCGATGTAGTTGTGGTTGAGCATCCGGGCCTCCTCCTGAGCCAGGACGACAACCCGCCGCGCGCGGTCGGTGAACCTCTCGAACATCGTTATCGCTCCTCAGAGCGGTCGTGCAGATCGGGGACGGTCCCCTCCCTGTCCTTCCGCATGCTAGTCCTGCACGCAGGACCGCTCGATTCGTCCGTGAAGACGTGCGACCCACGTGTTGCGGACCGCGTTGGACAACTAGTCAAACCCGATGGTGCGTGTCGGTGTTCCCGCCGGCCACGTCCTGAGGCCGATTCCGAGTACGCCAGAAGCGAACGCGGCTTTTTCCGGCACTCACTCGCCCCGGCACCGACGCCGATTCCGCCTCCCCGACTCCCCACCATGTCCGGGTCATACCCAGGACGACACCCGCTGTATACCGGCAGGTCACGACCGCCGTGCAGGCAATCGTGCGGGCGCTCGGCGAGATTCGGCGCGGCCGTGCCGCGCGTCGTATCACTCATCGCGGTTGCCATATCACCTTTCGTAACCTCGCTGTCGTCCCGGAGTTGAACACGTTATGGCAGCCACCCTTGTTTTCGCGTCCCGTTCGGCGCCCGTCGTGCCCGGTCCGTTGGACGAGGCCCTCTGGTACGCGCGGGCCCTCGGCTGGCCGGCGGCCCCGGGATCGCCCGACGCGGCGGGCGGGCTCGCGGTGGCGACCACCGATCCGCAGGCGCTCTCCCGGTACTGGGCGGCCGCCCCGGCGGCCTCGGTCCGACTGGCCGCCGGGGTGCGCTTCGACGTCCTGGATGTTCCCGGGGCGGCCGGCGTCCGGGCCCTGGACCGGGCCGAGCGGCTCGGGCTCCCGGTCGGGCCGGTCGCCGCGACCGGCACGGGTCGGATCCAGTTCTTCGTGGCCCCCGGGGTCGCGGGCGACCTGCCCGCCCTGCTGGACTGGCTGGATTGGGCCGACCTGGACCTGGACCTGCGCGCGTACGGCGAGGGCGACACGGTGGCCGCGCCGTCGCCGTGGCCGGCCACGTGGCGGGCGCCGTGGCCGCGCTCGTGGGAGCACGCGCGCTGGTTGCGCCCGCCGGTCGATCCGGGCCCCGTGCGCCCCGTCGGGGACCTCGGGGCCCGCGGCGCGGTGCTGCACGTGGACGTGCGCTTCCCGGACGTCACCCGGCTGCTGAGCACGTTGGCGCACGCGTGCCAGCACGTGCGGCTGTTCCCGCGACCGCGGGCCACCGAGCCGAGGCCGCTGACCCACCACCGTCCGGTACCGGCCTGAGGCACGACCGGCCACCGGCCCCGGCGCCGACCCGGCCCCGGGAAAAACGACATGAGCGGTGCCCTCCCCCGGTTCGTTCGGGGGAGGGCACCGCTCGATGATGGCGTCGACGATCAGGCGTGGGCCTTCTCGTAGGCGTCGCGAATGTTGCCCGGCACGCGACCGCGCTCGCTCACGTCGTAGCCGTTCTCCTTGGCCCAGGCGCGAATCTTGGCGGTGTCGCCGGAGGCGGCACCACCCTTGGCCACCTGGCGAACGCCGCGGCGAGCCGCGACCCGGCCACCGGTCTTACGGCCGGCCTCGACGTAGGTCGTCAGGGCCGCGCGGAGCTGCTCTGCGTGCGTGGCGCTCAGGTCGATCTCGTAGGAGACACCGTCGAGCGCGAACGTCACCGTCTCATCGGCCTTGCCGCCGTCGAGGTCGTCAACGAGAAGAATCTGGACCTTCTGTGCCACCAGGATTCCCTTTCATCGGGAGGGTTCAACCAACTCAAGAAAAGGAAACCGCTTTCTGCGGGAAAATACAAACCCACCCGCGCGGAACCCGTCGAGTCGGCAATACGTTACCGGGTTTGTGGTTGCGACTTCACCGCACACCACACCGTCATGGGCAAGAAGCGTCAAGGGGTTCGCCGCCGTGGGGCACGCGATCTCCACCACACTCGCGCGGTCTACGCGGATCGAGATCACTGCCAGAGATGGAGCAGCATCCGCGTGTTGCCAAGGGTGTTGGGTTTGACGCGTTCCAGATCCAAAAACTCGGCGACGCCCTCGTCGTACGAACGCATCAGTTCACTGTAGACATCGCCGTCGATCGGGGTCTCCTCGATCTCGACGAAGCCGTGCTTCGCGAAGAAGTCGACCTCGAAGGTCAAGCAGAATATCCGTCGAACACCGAGCCAACGCGCGGTCTCCAGGAGTTTGCTGAGCAAGAGATGGCCCAGTCCGTGCCCGCGACACGCCGGATCCACCGCGAGCGTGCGCACCTCGGCGAGGTCTTCCCACATCACGTGCAGCGCACCGCACGCGACCACCTCACTGTCCGCGTCCCGCTCGGCAACCCAAAACTCCTGCACGTCTTCGAAGAGGGTGACCGTGGGTTTGTCCAGAAGGATACGCAGCCCCACGTACCCATCCACAAGGCGTCGAATGGCCCGCACATCGGACGTTCTGGCACGTCGGATCGTCACTTCCATGGGCTGACGCTATCGCGATCACGATAGCCGTCGCCGCTCCGCCCTGTTTACCACCGATCTGCCCCGGTGGAAGCGGAAACACCCGGACCGACGACGGAGGTCCGGGCGGGGTTTCGCACCGCCCGGACCTCGCGTTCTTCATACATCCGGCACCGATACCCACAGCCCGCCGCCACCGTCGTGGAGTGATCGGGTCGGATATGGACCGATTCCCCCGGTGATTACCGGGTCTTGGAATCGGCCACCCGCGTGCTCGCGCAAGCCGCCTCGGTGTCGTCGCTACACGCGTTGCGGATGACCGGCTTGGCACCCGGCGCGCTGACGAAACTCGATCGCGCGGTCATCTCGGATCCGGCCACGCCTTGCGGCACCTTGAACACGAGAATCAGGGTGACCTCCGAGCCGCCCTTGATCCCGCCGGTCTTCCACACTCCGGTCGCCGCGTCGAATTCCCCCTGCGAGACCTTGGATTTCGTCGGTTTCACACCCGCCGGCAACGCGTTGCGCACGACCGCGGACTTCGCCTCGTCGCCGCCGGAGTTTCGTACGGTCACCGTGTGGGTGACGGTATCGCCCGGCCTGGCCTGCACGGGGTCGGCCGTGCGGCGCAATTCCAGCTTCGCCGTCGAGGCCGGGTCCACCGTCCGGGCGGGCGGCTGGCCCGGCAGCGTCACCGAGGTCGTGTCCACGCCGAGGTCGGCCGCGTTCGGCACATCCGGCAGCGTCACGCCCGGCGGCAGCGACGTGCCCAGCGTGCTCATCAGGCCCCCGAGCGTGTCCTGGAGCCGCTGCCCGAGCGTCGCCCGCAGCTGATCGAGTTGACCGCGCAGGTCGGCCATCGCGTCGTCCAGCGCGGTCATGTCGGATTGCGCGGGCGATGGCACGCGCGAGGTGGACCACCGGGACCACCCGTGCGACGTGGTCCACCCGTTCGCCGTGGTCCATTCGTACGACGTCGTGACGGGGTCCGGCTGCTGCCGGGGTGCCGCTGCCGCCTGGCTGACCGTCGCCGGAAGGGCGCCCAGCACCGCGCTCACCGCGACGCCGGCCACCACGAGGGCGCGTCCCGTCCGGGTTTTCACTCGCATCATGTCGGTCCACTTTCCGTTCCGCCGTGCAGAAGTCGCATTTCTTACGTAGATCATTAATACGATTACGCAGAGTTGCACTCCGAAGCGGCACGAGCTGCGCCGAACGAATTGGCAACGCCCCCGAACAGCCCAGGGCCGCACCGAACGGGCCGTCGATTCGGCTCAGGGCAGGGCGACCCGCAAGGCGTCGCGCAACGCCTGGATCTGTTCCGGCGTCATGCCCTCGACGAAGTGCACGAGAGCGCCGGCGCGACTGTCGCCCGCCGCCCAGTCCGCGCGCATCAACTCGGCCGTATACGCGTCCCGCGAGCGCACGGCTTCGTAGCGAAAGGCCCGCCCGTGCAGCCGGCGGCGCAGCAGACCCTTGCGAAAGAGTTTGTCGAGCACGGTCATCACCGTCGTATAGGCGAGCTCGCGTTCCGGCAGCAGTGCCTCCTGCACCTCGCGCACCGACGACGGGCGATTGAGCCGCCAGATGCAAAGCATCACCCGGGCCTCGAGTTCGCCGAGACGCTGCATGCCGACCCCTTCCCGAAACCTCGTCGCATCGTGAGCTGCATCACGCATCTCACGCGATCTCCTACGCGGCATCGTAGACACGGCTTTGTCATGAATTGTCGCATTCGGCGCGCATGCGGCTCTGGTGCGGCGGTTCGAGGCGCAGGCCATGCCTGGAGCACGGAACGGACTACTACGCAGCCGCGTAGTGTCCGCTCCGTCACGACTTGGTCGATGTGCGGTGGATTGTTACCACTGATCCCGGCCCAGTCGTCGATCTCCCGAGGTGTTCGTGCCGCACTCCCCCGAAGCTCCGCCCACGTCCGTGTCCACGCCCACGTCCACGTCCACGCCCACCGATCGGCTTTCGCGGCTGAAGGCGCTGCGTCCGAGTCGTCCGGTCACCGTGGTCGCCGGCCTCGCGCTGCTGGCCATGGCCGTCACCACCGGGGTGCAGGTGTCGGGGTCGGACGCGGGCGCGAAGCCGACGGCCGGCTCGCCGAGCGCCGATCCGGAAATCGCACAGCGGCTCGCCGGCCGCGGCGCGGACGTCGCGGCCCGCTCCCAGGAGCGCCCGGCGTTGGACGCCGCGCAGGAGGCCGAGCGACAGGCCGCCGCGGACGCGTCCGCGCGGGCGGAGGCGGAGCAGGCTCGGGAGGCCGAGCGAGCCGAGCAGGCGGAAGCCGAGCAGGCCGAGGCCGAGCGGGTTCGAGAGGCCGAGCGGCAGGCCGAGGCCGAGCGGGCCGCCGAGGCCGAGCGGGTCGCGGCCGAGCGGGCCGCCTCGGGATGGGTCGTGCCGACGTCCGGCTACACGCTGACCGGCCGCTTCGGCAACAGCGGCGCGCGGTGGGCACACACGCACACCGGCCTGGACTTCGCGGCGCGCTCGGGCACGCCGATCAAGGCCGCCGCCGCCGGGAAGATCGCCTCCGCGGGCACCGCCGGCGCGTTCGGCAACCGGATCGTGATCACCCACCCCGACGGCACCCAGACCTGGTACTGCCACCAGTCGCGGTTCGCCAAGACCTCCGGCTCGGTGGCGGCGGGCGAGGTGATCGGCTACGTCGGTACGACCGGCAACTCCACCGGTCCGCACCTGCACTTCGAGGTGCATCCCAAGGGCGGCGCGGCCGTGGACCCGAACAAGTGGCTGACCGGCAAGGGCGTCGCGCCCTGATCCCCTGCCCTGATCGCTGTGCCCCCGGCGCCCGCATCGAGCGGGCGCCGTGCGCGCTTCGGCCGACCCGTCAGCTCCCGACCGCGAGCGAGTCCAGCCAGTCCCACCAGCCGCCCACGGCGATCAGCGCGGCGAGCTTGGCGTAGCCGGCCGAGTCGCAGTGCGCCCCGTCGCCGTACGCCTCGATGCTCGCCCACCACTCGGGATCCTCGCGCAGGGTGCGCTGGAGGGGCACGAAGGTGATGCCGCGCGCGGCGCACGTCTTCGCGTACGCGTCCTCCAGAGCCAGCGCGTCCTCGCCGCCGTTCACCTCGCCGGGGACCGGCGGCGCGCCGACGACCAGGCAGGTCCAGCGGGCGCCGGTGGCGGTGTCCAGTATCGCGTCGAGATTGGCGACGCTGTCCTCGTGCCCGACCCGGCGCCGGCCGCGCTCGATCCTGACGTCGTTGACGCCGAACGCGAAGACCATGCCGGTGCCGTCGGCGTGCCGCATCCGCGGGACCGCCTCGCCGTACCAGCGCTCCGCGACGTCGGCCGAGGTCTCCAGCCGCACGCCGAGGTTGTACGCGGTCAACTGCCGGCCCCGGCGACGGGACTCGGCCGCGAGGCGGCCGACCCATCCGCCGCCGGCGAGATCGCCGACGCCTTGGACGAACGAATCGCCGGCGACGCAGATCCGGAGATCGGGGGCTGCTTCCATGCGGCCGACCTTATGCGTACGAACGGGTGACGCGCCCGGAAATACGACAGGAGCCCCCTCGGGGGCGACGATCCGTCACCGAAGGGGCTCTCCTGCGCCGGGGGGCGGACCCGACCCGGGATGGATCAGTCGGTGGTCGGCTTCACCAGCGGGAACAGGATCGTCTCGCGGATGCCGCGGCCGGTGAAGGCCATGATCATCCGGTCGATGCCCAGGCCCAGACCGCCGCTCGGCGGCATCGCGTATTCGAGCGCGCGCAGGAAGTCCTCGTCGATCCGCATGGCCTCGACGTCGCCACCCGCGGCGAGCAGCGACTGCTCGGTGAGCCGGCGACGCTGCTCGACCGGGTCGACCAACTCGGAGTAGGCGGTGCCCAGTTCCATGCCGAAGCCGATCAGGTCCCACTTCTCCGCGACGCCCGGCGTACTGCGGTGCTGGCGGGTCAGCGGCGACGTCTCGATCGGGAAGTCGCGAACGAAGGTCGGCTCGGCGAGGGTGTGTTCGACCAGCGCCTCGTAGATCTCCTGAACCAGCTTGCCCTGGCCCCACGCCTTGTCGTACTCGATCTCGCGCGCGTCGGCGAGCTTGCGCACCGTCTCGATCGGTGTCTCGGGGGTGACCTCCTCGCCGACCGCCTCGGAGACCGAGCCGTAGACGGTGATCTCGCGCCACTCGCCGGAGATGTCCACCTCGCGGTCGCCGTAGCGGAAGGTGTGGGTCCCGAACACGGCCTGGGCGACGTGCTGGTACACCTCACGGGTGAGCGTGGCCATCGTGTTGTAGTCGCCGTACGCCTCGTACGCCTCGAGCATGGTGAACTCGGGGTTGTGCGTCGAGTCCGCGCCCTCGTTGCGGAAGTTGCGGTTGATCTCGAAGACCTTCTCGGCGCCGCCGACCACCAGGCGCTTGAGGTACAACTCCGGCGCGATGCGCAGGTAGAGGTCCATGTCGTACGCGTTGATGTGGGTGACGAACGGGCGCGCGGTGGCGCCGCCGTGCACCGGCTGCAACATCGGGGTCTCGACCTCCAGGAAGTCCCTGGTGTCGAACCACTCGCGGATCGAGCGCACGATCCGGCTGCGGGTGCGCAGCATCGCGCGCGACTCGTCGTTGACGATCAGGTCTACGTAGCGTTGGCGAACCCGGGCCTCGGGGTCGGTCAGGCCCTTGTGCTTGTCCGGCAGCGGGCGCAGGCACTTGGACGTGATCGCCCAGGTGTCGACCATGATCGACAGCTCGCCGCGGCGGGAGGTGATGACCTGGCCCTCGACGCCGACGTGGTCGCCCAGGTCGACATCGCTCTTCCAGGCCGCCAGCGACTCGGCGCCGACGCCGTCGAGCGAGACCATCACCTGGATGTCGCCGTCACCGTCGCGCAGGGTCGCGAAGCACAGCTTGCCGCCGGTGCGGTACAGCACGACCCGGCCGGTGAGGCCGACCCGGCGTCCGGTCTCCACGTCGGCTTCGAGACCGTCGAACTCCGCGCGCAGGGCGGCCACCGTCGTGCTGCGGGGGAATCCGACCGGGTACGGGTCGGTCCCCTCGGCCCGAAGTCGATCGAGCTTGTCGCGGCGGACCCGCATCTGCTCGGGAAGGTCGTCGATCTGCGGCTGCGCTGCGCTCTGCTCGGTCACGGGACAAGGCTACCCATGGCCAACCGGCTCCCCGAACCGATATCCGCCGGACCGGACAGGGCCCAGCCGTGGAACAGCCCCGGCGGCGGGCTCCCGGGGCGGGGGCGGCGACGGAGGATCGCGTGGAGGGCGGCGCCGACTCGGACGGTCGGGGTCGGCGATGAAGCCGTCCCGGCTTTCGTACGGCGGATCCGGGTGGGAGGGATCGCCGAACGGGGGCTTCGGCTCGACGCCGCGCCCGGAATTCGGTGTCGCAGCGTCAACCGGTGCCGGTGTGCAGGATTTCCGGCGACGGGAGCTGGCCGAGGGGGCGGCCCTGACGGCGGTGCGGGATGACCGGGGAGAGGGTTTCCCGGGTGGGGGCGGGTTCGGTGGGGGGCGGGGTGGCATCGGGTTCGGGTTCGGCCGCGTGGGGTTCGGCCGTCTGGGCTTCGGCGGGGTCGGGTTCGGGCTCGGCACACTCGGCTTCTGCGCGCTCGGGCTCGGCACACTCGGCTTCTGCGCGCTCGGGGTCGGCGCGCTCGGCTTCGGCAGGCTCGGGGGCGAGAGTCGCGCGCTCCGGGGCGCCGTCGTCCGGGGTCTCCTGGGCTGCCGATTCGGGTCCGCAGGCTTCGCGTTCGGCCGGCTCGGGTGGGCAGGATCCGGCTTCGGCGGGCTCGGGTTCGGGGGCTTGGGGTTCGACCTCCTGAGGTTCGACCCCTTCGAGTTCGACCCCTCGGGGTTCGCTCGCTGCCGATTCGGCTGCCTCGGGTTCGGCCGGTTCGCAATATTCGGCCGTCTCGGATTCGGCCGTCCGAGATGCGGCCGTCTCGGGTGCCGCCGTCGCCGATCGGGCCGGTTCGACGGCCGGGTCGCCGTGGGTGGTCGGTGTGGGGGCGGCCTCCCGGGGTGGGGGTGCCGCGAAGGGGGTTGCCGGCGGCGGGGTGGCCTCGGCGGAGGGGGCCCGGAGTCGGGGTTGCGCCGTCGGGCGGGGGCGGGTGGGGATCAGGATGTCCAACGGGTCGGTGCGGGTGGCCCGGTCGGCCTCGGCGGCGGCGCGGCGGTGGGCCCGGGCGGCGAGGCGCTGTTCGAGGTCGGCCTCGGCCAACCGGGTGCAGCGGCGCAACAGCGCGATGCGGCTTGCCCGTTCGCGCTCACCGCAGGGCAGATCGACGGTGCTCCGCAGGGCGGCCAGGTCCTCGGCCGACGGGATGTGCGCGACCTCGTCCACCGCGTTCCGCAGGCAGTCCAGGAACGTGGACGCGGTTCCCGGCAGCGCGGCCCGATAGCGCCGCAACTCGGCCGTCATGAACGTGCGCAGCCGCTCGCGCTCGTCCTGCGCCTCGCCGATCGCCCGGCCGAGCAACCAGAAGTCGACCGAGTCGCGACCGCCGCGCAGCGCAACGGCCAGCGCGCGGCGCAGTACCCGCACCTCGTGCGCACTGAAGGCCATCCCCTGGTCACCATGTGGCGTCGGCATACCACGCACTGTATGTGGCGAGGTGGACAATCCGGCTCATTTGATGCGTGTGTTTTTCCGATTTGGAGCCGGTCGCGAGGCCGGCTCCGCTCAGACCGCCGCGTTGCGCTCGTAGACCATCCGCAGGCCGATCAGGGTCAGCCACGGCTCGTGCACGTCGATCACCGAGGCCTCGCCCAGAACCAGTGTGGCCAGCCCGCCGGTGGCCACCACGGTGACCGCGTCCGGGTCGTCCGGGGACAGCTCGGCCGCCATGCGCTTGACCACGCCGTCCACCTGCCCGGCGAAGCCGTACAGGATGCCCGCCTGCATCGCCTCGACCGTGCTCTTGCCGATCACGCTGCGCGGGCGCATCAACTCGATCTTGCGCAACTGCGCGCCGCGGGCGCCCAGCGCATCCACCGAGATCTCGATGCCGGGGGCGATCGCGCCGCCGACGTACTCGCCCTTGGTGCTGACCGCGTCGAAGGTGGTCGCGGTGCCGAAGTCGACCACCACGCACGGGCCGCCGTACAGCTTGACCGCCGCGAGCGCGTTGATGATCCGGTCGGTGCCGACCTCCTTGGGGTTGTCCATCAGCACCGGCACGCCGGTCTTGACCCCGGGCTCGACGACCACCGTGGGGATGTCGCCGTAGTAGCGCCGCACCATGTCGCGCATTTCGTGCAGTACGGACGGCACGGTGGAGCAGATCGCGATGCCGTCGATGCCGTCGGCACCGATCAGCGGGTGCTGGCCGAGCAATCCCGCGAGGACGACGGCGAGTTCGTCCGCGGTCCGCCGGGCCTCGGTCGAGATGCGCCAGTGCTCGACGATCTCGTCACCGTCGAACAGGCCGAGCACGGTATGCGAGTTACCGACGTCGATGGTGAGCAACATCGTGGGCGTCCTTGGTGTTCTGGCTCGGGCCGTGGGGGACGGAGCGCGGCTTCGGAAAGGGAAGAGCGGCGGGGCGGGGACGGGCTGATCCGGTGAACGGTACCGGTCGCTCAGGCGCGCAGATCCACGCCGACGTCCAGGATCGGGGCGGAGTGGGTGAGCGCACCGACCGCGATGTAGTCCACGCCGGTCTCGGCGACCTCGCGGGCGGTCGCCAGGGTGAGGCCGCCGCTGGCCTCCAGGCGGGCCCGGCCCGCGACCAGAGCCACCGCCTCGCGCATGCGATCCGGCGTCATGTTGTCCAGCAGGATCAGGTCGGCGCCCGCGTCCAGAACCGGCGGGATCTGGTCGAGGTGGTCCACCTCGACCTCGACCGGCACGTTCGGAAAGGCCGCCCGCACGGCCTTGAACGCCTCGGCGACGCCGCCTGCGGCGACCACGTGGTTGTCCTTGACCATCGCCGCGTCGGACAGCGACATCCGGTGGTTGACCCCGCCGCCGCAGCGCACCGCGTACTTCTCCAGGGCGCGCAGTCCCGGCGTGGTCTTGCGGGTGTCCCGGACCGAGGCACCGGTGCCCTCGATCGCGTCCGCCCACGCGCGGGTGGCGGTGGCCACGCCGGACAGCCGGCACAGCAGGTTGAGCGCGACCCGCTCGGCGGTGAGCAGCGTGCGGGTACTCGCCTCGGCGGTGAACAGCACCGTGCCGGGGGTCACCGCGTCGCCGTCCCGAACGTGCCGGGTGACCACCAGGTCGGTTCCACAGACCAGTTCGAGCACCGCCTCGGCGACCGGCAGGCCCGCGACCACGCCCGATCCGCGGGCGGTGAATTCGGCGTGACCGCGCGCGTCCTCGGGCACGGTGGCCACCGAGGTGACGTCCACGCCGCCGTCGAGGTCCTCGGCGACGGCGGCGGTCGCCAGCGCGGCGACGGCGAGCGGGTCGAGCCCGGCCTCGGCCAGGCGCGACGTGAGATCGGCGGACAGCTGGGCGGTACTCACGCGGTCGACTCCTTGGGTTCGTGTGCCTGGTAGGCGACGTGCAGGGCGCCCTCGCGCAGCGACGTGACGAGGTTGCCGCGCCACGCGGCATCGTCGAGGTCCGGACGGTCCTCGCGCCAGTGGCAACCGCGCGTCTCCTCGCGGATCAGCGCGGCCCGGGCGAGCGCGCTCGCCACCAGGTGCAGATTGGTGGTCTCCCACGTCTGCGTGCACGGATCGGTGCTGGTCCGGGCGGCCAGCGCGGACAGCGCGACCTCGGTGTCGGCCAGGCCGGCCGCGTTGCGCAGCACCCCGGCGCCCGAGGTCATCGCGCGTTGCAGGCGCAGCCGGACCTCCTCGCCGAGCAGCCCCGCCGGGCCCTCGGGGGCGACCGGCGCGGCGAACGGCGGCATGTCCCGGGCCAGATCGGCCGCGATCCGCTCGGCGAAGACCAGGCCCTCCAACAGCGAGTTGGACGCGAGCCGGTTGGCGCCGTGCACACCCGTGCAGGCCACCTCGCCGCACGCGTACAACCCCGGCACGCTGGTCCGACCGTGCAGGTCGGTGCGTACGCCTCCACTCGCGTGGTGCGCGGCGGGCGCCACCGGGATCGGCTCGGTCACCGGGTCGATCCCGTGGGCACGGCAGGCGGCCAGGATGGTCGGGAAGCGGTGCTTCCACATCTCCGCGCCGAAGTGCCGGCCGTCCAGGTACATGTGCTCGGCGCCGGTCTCGGCCATCCGGCGCATGATGCCCTTGGCCACGACGTCGCGCGGGGCGAGTTCGCCGAGCGGATGACGATCCGTCATGAACCGGATGCCGGCCGCGTCCACGAGGTGCGCGCCCTCGCCGCGGACCGCCTCGGAGACCAGCGGCTGCTGGCCCTCGGCGCCCGCGCCGAGCCACAGCACGGTCGGGTGGAACTGGACGAACTCCAGGTCGGTGACCTCGGCCCCGCCGCGCAGCGCGAGCGCGACCCCGTCGCCGGTGGACACCGACGGGTTCGTGGTGGAGGAGTAGATCTGGCCCATGCCGCCGGTGGCGAGCACGACGGCGCGCCCCACGGCGGCGCCGACCCCGTCCCGCGCGCCTTCGCCCATCACGTGCAGGGTGACCCCGCAGGCGCGCCCGGTGGCGTCCTTGAGCAGGTCGAGCACGAGTGCGTTCTCGATCACCTCGATGTCCGGCGTGGCCTGCACCGCGGCGACCAGCGCCCGCGATATCTCCGCACCCGTCGCGTCGCCGCCGGCGTGCACGATCCGGTTGCGCAGGTGACCACCCTCGCGGGTGAGCAGCACGTCGCCGTCCGGCCCCCGGTCGAACTCGGCGCCGGTGTCGATCAGTCGGCGCACCGCGTCCGGACCCTCGGTGACCAGGACCCGGACCGCGTCCTCGGCGCACAAACCGGCGCCGGCCACGAGCGTGTCGTGCAGGTGCTGTTCGGGGCTGTCGCCCTCGCCGAGCGCGGCCGCTATCCCGCCCTGCGCCCAGCGTGTGGAGCCCTCGTCGAGCTGCGCCTTGGTCACCAGCAGGACCCGGCCCGCCCGGCGCGCCCGCAGCGCGACGGTCAGGCCGGCCACTCCGGAGCCGACCACGATGACGTCCGCGCGCACGCTCCACCCGGGATCGGGGGCGGCCAGGCGCGCGGGAAGTGCGGGCGTGTTCATTGCGCGGCCCGGTCGCCGACCACGCGGTCGCCGCGTACCGTTTCGCCACCGGGCAGGGCCTCGGCCGGGTCGTGACCGGTTCCGGTGATCGTGTTCGCCGCGTCCACGAACACCACGCGCGGCTTCAACGCCCGCGCCTCGGCGTCGGTGACCTGGGCATAGGCGATGATGATCACCAGGTCGCCGGTGTGCACCAGGCGGGCGGCGGCACCGTTGATGCCGATCACGCCGGTGCCGCGCGGGCCCGCGATCGTGTAGGTCTCCAGGCGGGCGCCGTTGTCGATGTCGACCACGTGCACCAGTTCGCCGGGGAGGATGTCGGCCGCTTCGAGCAGATCCTCGTCGATGGTGATCGAGCCGACGTAGTGGAGGTCCGCCTGCGTGATCGTCGCGCGGTGGATCTTGGACTTGAACATCGTGCGCATCATGACCGGGGGACTCCCGTGATCTTCAGGCGGGCGTTGTCGATGAGCCGGGTGGCGCCCACGCGGGCCGCGATCGCCAGGATCGCCGGGCCTTCGTGGTCGGCGGCCACCGGGGTGAAGTCGTCGATGTCGACCAACTCCACATAGTCGGGGTCCAGCACGGCGCGCAGCACGTCCTCGGCGGCGGCGCGCACGGCTTCCGCACCGTCGTCGGCGCGCCGGGCGCCCGCGTCGAGTGCGCGGCTGAGCGAGAGCGCGATCTCCCGCTCGGCCGGGGACAGGTAGCGGTTGCGGCTGGACCGGGCCAGCCCGTCGGGTTCGCGGACGGTGGGCACGCCCACGATCTCGACGGGGAAGTTCAGGTCGCGCACCATGCGCCGGATCAGCGCGAGTTGCTGGGCGTCCTTCTCGCCGAAGAAGGCGACCTTCGGTGCGGTCAGGTGCAGGAGTTTGGCGACCACGGTGAGCATGCCGTCGAAGTGGCCGGGCCGGGAGGCCCCTTCGAGCACCGCGCCGGTGGGTCCGGCGGAGATCCGCACCCGCGGCTCGCCGCCCGGGTAGACCTCGTCCACCGAGGGCGCGAACACCACGTCGGCGCCCGCCTCGCCGCTCAGTTCCAGGTCGGCGTCCAGGGTGCGCGGGTAGCGGTCCAGGTCCTCGCCCGCGCCGAACTGGAGCGGGTTGACGAACACGGTGACCACGACGTGGCCGGTCGGGCCGACGAACTCGCGTGCCGCCCGGATCAGCGCCGCGTGGCCCTGGTGCAGCGCACCCATCGTCATCACCACGGCACGCAACCCGTACGGCCGGGTGTCCTCGGTGAGTTCGGCCGCGGTCCGGGCCACGCGTACGGCGGTCACGGTCGGCCTCCCTCGGCCAGCACGTCCAACAGCGCCTCGGCGGCCTCGGCCTTGAGCAGGCCGGCGTTCAGCGCCCGGTCGGCGGTCAGCCGGGCCATCGCCACGTAGGCGGCCAGCGCCTCGGGCGAGACCCGGCGCAGTTCGGCCACGTGCGCGGCCACGGTGCCCGCGTCGCCGCGCGCGACCGGGCCGGTCAGCGCCTGATCGCCGGCGCGCAGCGCGTTGTCCAACGCGGCGCCGAGCAGCGGTCCGAGCATGCGGCCCGGGGCGCGGACGCCGGCCGCGCCGAGCAGTTCGATCGATTGCGCGACGAGGGTGACCAGGTGGTTCGCGCCGTTGGCCAGGGCCACGTGGTAGAGCGCGCGGTCGCGCTCCTCGATCCACTCGGGTTCGCCGCCCATCTCCACCACGAGCGCCTCGGCGACCGGGCGCAGCGGCTCGGGCGAGGTGACCCCGAAGGAGCAGCCGACCAGTCGTTCGAGGTCGATCGTGCTGCCGGTGAAGGTCATCACCGGGTGCAGCGCGAGCGGGAGCGCACCGGCGCGCGTGGCCGGTTCCAGGACGTCGACGCCGTAGCGGCCCGACGCGTGCACCAAGAGTTGACCGGCCTTGATCGCGCCGGTCTCGGCCAGGCCCTGCACGAGCGCTTCGAGCGCGTCGTCGGGCACGGTCAGCAGGGTCAGGTCGGAGGCCGCGATCACCTCTTGCGGGGTGACCAGCGGAACACCCGGCAGGAGGTCCTCGGCGCGGCGCCGGGAGGTCTCCGATACGCCGGAGGCGGCCACCACCGAGTGCCCGGCGAGGGCGAGGGCGGCGGCCAGGGTCGGGCCGACGCGGCCGGCACCGACGACTCCCACGCGCAGCCGCGCGGGGCGGTCGGCGGGGTCGGGCGAGCGGCCGTGTGGATGCGGACGTGCGGTGATGTCGTTGTTCACGCGAGCGAGCCTTCCGTTCCAGTCCGCGGCGGGTACCGGACGAGTACTGGCCCGATCAGGGTACTCACGCGCCGCGCGAGCCGGTCCCCGGGTTGGTCGGCAGGTCGGTCGGCAGCGGGCCCGGCGGTGCCCACCGATAGCGGGTGGAGCCCGCCTGGTGGACGACGCGGTGGACGACCTTGCGTCGGATCAGCTCGGGCCCGCGCATGCCGATCGCGCCGAGCGCGGTCAGCACGAGGCCGGTCAACAACATCGTGCCGGTGACCACCCGGGCCACCCGGACGCTGCGCGGGCCGCCCTGGGTCTGCAGCGTGTAGGCGGAGGAGGTCGAGCGGTCCGCGCCGGCGGTCGATTCCACCGATGCGGCGCTACTGCGCTCGGGTGACGGCGAAGGGGTCGGGCCGGCGTCCAGGGCCCCGGCCGCCGCGACGATTCCGACCGCGGCGACCGCGAGCGCACAGCGTCGACCCGCGCGTATGACCAGCTGACGGCTTCCCATGGGGAGCCTCCCGGAGACCGGCGACGATTGACCAGGGGCGAGGGTTCGGCCCTCTTCTTTCCCCGAGTCGGTCGCTTATGTGTCCCCTTTCGACCGCCTTCGCATGCCTCCCGTCGCGCGAAGGACCCGGCGGCCGGGCCCTGCCGGGCAGGCCCCGGCCGGCCCGCCCGCCGGTCACCGAAAGTCGTCTCGGCGCTACCCGAGCCGGACCGGCAATCGGGTGAGGGCGTTGTTGAGGTTCGAGCGCAGCCGCTCGGGCCCGCCGGTCGCCTCGATCGTGGGGTACCGCGCGAGCAGCTCCTCGAAGAACACCCGCCCCTCCAGGCGCGCGATGTGCACGCCCAGGCAGAAGTGCTCGGCAAAGCCGAAGGACAGGTGCGGGTTGGGCCTGCGGGTGATGTCGAAGCGCTGCGGGTCGGTGAAGACCTCCTCGTCGCGGTTCGCGGAGGTGTAGTACATGGCCACCTTGTCACCCGCCTTGATCGGCACACCGCGCAGCTCGGTGTCCCGGGTTGCGGTCCGGCGGAAGTAGTGCAGCGGGTTGGCCCAGCGCAGGATCTCCTCGACCGCGCCCGGGACCAGGGCCGGGTCCGCGCGCAGTGCCGCGAGTTGGTCGGGGTGGGTCAGCAGCGCGTGCAGCCCGGCGGACAGCATGGTCTTGGTGGTGTCGTTGCCCGCCGTGACCAGCTGCACGAAGAACTGGCCGAAGTCGAGGTCGGTCATCATCCGGCCGCCGAACTCGGAGTCCAGGATCAGCGAGGTGATGTCCTCGCGCGGCTCCTCGGCCCGGCGCGATGCGGCGAAGCCGATCGCGTAGCGGGCCATCTCGATCGCCGCCCGGCCGCCCTCGCCCGCCGTGTTGCGCTCGGCGAGCGCGTGGATGTGGTCCCAGTCGGCCGGCGGCAGGCCCATCAGCTCGCCGATCACCTGGGTCGGCAGGCTGGAGGTGACGTCGTGCACGAATTCGACGTCACCGGTGCCCACGCGCGCGAAGATCTCCCGACAGATGGTCCGGATCCGGTCCTCCATGCCACCGACCACCTTCGCGGTGAAGGACTTCACCAGCGGCTTGCGGTAGGCGCGATGGCGCGGCGGGTCCATCGACAGCAGCGTGCCGCGCAGGGCTTCGAGCCGCTCGGGTTCGAGGTCCTCCAGAATGATCCCGCCGGCCTCGGCGGAGAAGATCGCCGGGTTCTGCGACACGTACTCGACGTCGGCGTGCCGGAGCACGGCCCAGTAGCCCGGCTGTCCGGGGATGTCCTGCCAGTGCACGGGGTCGGTCCGGCGCAACTCGGCGAACAGCGCGTGCGGCGGGCCGTCCAGATACAGCTCGGGGCTGTAGAGATCGGGTCCGGTCGGGGCGGGCGTGACGGTCATGACATCTCCCTCGCAACCTCGGATCGGACCGTCGTCAGCCCACGACCACGTTCGGCCGGCCGAAACCCTGCGCCTCGCACAGGGCGTGGTAGGCGCGCAGCGTGCCCGCGCCGTCGGTCACCGAGGTGATGTTGCCCTCGGCGTCCAGGTTGAGGTTGGCGCCGTACATCTGGAACCACACCCGGGTGTCGGGCTCGACGCAGGTGAGCGTGTGCACGGAGCCGGCGGGCTCGTACAGGAACGAACCGGCCCGGTTGACGTAGTCGTACTCGGTGTATTTCCAGGCACCGGACACGGTGTATCCGTAGACGGGGCCGGTGTGCCGGTGCGTCTCGACGGCGAAGCCGGGCTGGAAGATGTTCTCCACGATCCACAGGCCCTCCTCTTCCTTGACGCACAGCACCTTGAGCTTGTTGCCGCCGCCGATCTCGACGAACGGCAGGTCCTCGGCGCCGATGTGCACGGCGGGGCGTCCGGTCTCGGTGGTGGTCATGCGGGTTCCTCCCGAAGGCGAGCACTGCTCCTGTAACGGTGTAACAGCATGCCTCAAGGACCGGTGAGTTTCGAGGGTCGCGTGGGATGGGCAACACCATCGATCGCACATGCGGCGGGGATGGAGACGGGGAGCGGGAGATGGGACAACTCGACGGAAAGGTGGCCGTGGTCACCGGCGGCGCCAACGGGATCGGTAGCGCGTGTTGCGAGCGCTTCGCCGAGGAGGGCGCCGACATCGTGATCGCCGACCTCCTGGACGAGGCGGCGATCGGCACCGTCGAGGCGGTCGAGAAGCGCGGCCGGCGGGCCACCTACATGCACACCGACGCGAGCAGCCCGACCGACATCGGGACGGTGATGCAGCACGCGATCGACACGTTCGGGGCGATCGACGTCCTGGTCACCGCGGCGGGCATCAGCACGGCCGACTACGTCAGCGGCCGACCGAGCAACACGGCCGCGGTCGAGCGGGACCCGATCAAGCGGTTCGTGGACAGCCCGCTCGCCGAGTGGCAGCGCGTGCTCGACGTGAACCTGACCGGGACGCTCCTCGCGGTCCAGGCCGCCGCGCGTTGGATGGTGGCCCAGGGGCGACGCGGCTCGATCATCACCATCGCCTCGATCGCCGCGAAGCACCCCGAGGCGGGGTCGGCGGCCTACTCCGTGTCCAAGGCGGGCGTGTGGATGCTGACCAAGCAGGCCGCGCTCGTGCTCGGCCCGGCCGGGATCCGAGTCAACGCGATCGGTCCGGGCTTCATCGAGACCAACATGACCGCGGTCCTGCGCGGCATGCCCGAACTCGAACAGCGCCTGCTCGGCAGCGTGCCGCTGGGCCGGATGGGCAGCGCCCGCGAGGTGGCCAACGCGGCGCTGTTCCTGGCGAGCGACCAGTCGTCCTACTTCACCGGCGAGATGTTGCACCCGGACGGTGGCTTCTACACCGACTGACTCCACCGCGTGTCCGCACCCGCGTGCGGGTGCGGGCACGCGGTGCGGGTGCGGGTTGCGATCGGTGGGACTACCGTCCCCGGGCCTTGACCAGGCCGGTCTCGTACGCGAGCACCACGACCTGGACCCGGTCGCGCAGTCCGAGCTTCATCAGGATCCGGCCGACGTGGGTCTTGATGGTGGCCTCGGACAGGAACAGCCGCTGGGCGATCTCCGCGTTGGACAGGCCCTGGGCGACCAGCATCATCACCTCCAGCTCGCGCTCGGTCAGCGCGTCCACCACATCCGGCCGCGGCTCGTGGTCGCTGGGCAGGATCGGCGCGAACCGGTCGAGCAGGCGCTTGGTCGTGCTCGGCGCGACCACCGCGTCGCCGGAGGCCACCGCCCGGATCCCGGACAGCAGCTCCGGCGGCGGGACGTCCTTGAGCAGGAAGCCGCTGGCCCCGGCCTTGAGCGCGGCGAACGCGTACTCGTCCAGGTCGAAGGTGGTCAGCATGAGCACCTTGGGCCGCAGCCGGCCCTCGGGCAGCACGAGCGCGTTCTCACCGCCCTCGGCGCAGATCCGCCGACACGCCTCGACCCCGTCCATCCGCGGCATCCGCACGTCCATCAGGACCACGTCCACGTCCACGTGCCGAAGCTTGTCCAGCGCCTCGACCCCGTCGCCGGCCTCGGCGACCACGCTCATGTCCGGCTGGGCCTGCAACACCATGGTGAAGCCGGTCCGCAGCAATTCCTGGTCGTCGACCAGCATCACCTTGATGCTCACTGAGCTCCTTGAAGAGTCGTCCTGGTGGGCGTACCGGAGGAAATGGAGGAGTCGTCGGGACGGCCGGCGTAGGGCAGCATCGCGCTGACCGACCACCCGCCCCCGATGCTCGGCCCGGTCCGCAACCGGCCGCCCAGCATCGCGACCCGCTCACGCATGCCGACCAGGCCGTGACCCATCCCGTCGCCGGGGGCCGCCGCACCTCGGCCGTCGTCGCTGATCTCCATTTCGAGCCCATCTTCCCCGTAGCCGACACCCACCGTCGCGGTGGCATCGGGGCCGGCGTGTTTGCGCGTGTTGGTCAGCGCCTCCTGGACGATGCGGTAGGCGGTCAGCGCGACGCTCTGCGGCAGTTCGACCGGCACCCCCTCGACCCGGAGTTCGACGTTGAGGCCGGTGGTGCGCACCTGCTCGACCAGTTCGCCGAGCTGTTCGACACCCGGCTGCGGTACGTACGCGTCGGTCTCGGCCTGCGAGCGCAACACCCCGAGCAGTCGGCGCATCTCGGCGAGCGCCTCGCGCCCGGTCGCCGCGATCGTGCCCAGCGCCTCGCGGGCCCGGTCCGGCGACGACTCGATCGCGTACGCGGCGCCGTCCGCCTGCACCACCATCACCGACACGTTGTGCGCGACCACGTCGTGCAGCTCGCGGGCGATCCGGGCCCGCTCGGCCGCCGCGGCGATCTGCGCCTGCTGGTCCCGCTCGAACTCCAGCCGGGTGGCCCGCTCCTCCAGCTCGGCGTAGAACGCCCGTCGGGTGCGCATCGAATCGCCCAGCACCCACGCGATCGCGAGCAGCACCACGAGGAAGCCGAAACCGATGACGTTGTCGCGGAACGAGGCGTCGTCCGATTCCGGGAAGCGCCCGAGCAGGATCGCCGGCGCGAGCAGGACCATCGCGAGCCCGACGCGCGAGAGCCATCGCGGACCGGACTTGGCGGCCGTGTACAGCGCGACGAGCATCGCGTAGTTGGCCGAGGTGAGCGTGCCGTCCCAGACCAGCTGCATCAACCCGCCGACCACGACCAGGGCGGTCGCGGTCAGTGGCCGCACCCGGTGCAACACCATGCCCAGACTGAGCAGCACCACGATCACCAGCCACCACCAGCGTGGAGCGGGTGCGGTGGGGTCCTCCAGGACCTGGAGCAGCGCAAGGCCGAAGACCGGAATCGTGCATACCGAGTCGACCCACAGGGGGTGTGCTCGCAGCCACGCGTAGATTCGTTGCACACTTCGACGCTACGTGGCGCCGGGCCGTCTGCGCGTCAACCGACGTACCGAATCGTTCCTCCGCCACAAGTCGCACCCGACGATGCGGCGCGCACACCCCTGGTGCCGTCGGGACGGCTCAGACGCCCTCCCCCGGGCGTACCGGCAGCCGGGCCAGGACCTGCCAGCCGCCGCCCGACCGGGGCCCGGTCTCCAGTCGGCCGCCGAACAGGGCGACCCGCTCGCCCATGCCGACCAAACCGTGCCCCATCCCGTCGCCGGGAGCCGCGGCGCCTCGACCGTCGTCGCCGACGTCCAGTTCGACGTCCTCGCCCAGGTAGCGCAGCCGCACCAGCGCCTTGACGTTCGGCCCACCGTGCTTGCGGGTGTTGGTCAGCGCCTCCTGAACGATCCGGTACACGGTCAACGCGACGCCTTGGGACAGCTCGACCGGCACCCCCTCGACGGTCAGGTCGACCGCCAGACCCGCGCTGCGCACCCGCTCCAGGAGGTCTTCCAGCTGCTCGACGCCCGGTTGCGGGACGTAGGCGTCGCCCTCGTTCTGCGAGCGCAACACGCCCAGCAGTCGGCGCATCTCGGCGAGCGCCTCGCGTCCGGTGGCGGAGATCGTGCCGAGCGCCTCACGGGTCAGCTCGGGCGCGCCGTCCAGCGCGTATGCCGCGCCGTCGGCCTGCACCACCATCACCGACACGTTGTGCGCGACCACGTCGTGCAGCTCGCGGGCGATCCGGGCCCGCTCGCTCGCCGCAGCGATCTGGGCCTGCTGGTCCCGCTCGCGCTCCAGCCGGTCGGCCCGGTCCTCCAACTCGACGTAGTACGCACGTCGGGTGCGCATCGAATCGCCCAGCACCCACGCGATCACGAACGGGCCCATCAGCAGCAGCGTGAAGAAGACGATGCCGGTGGTCGGCACATCCGGGTTGTCCCACCAGCGCAGCATGGCGGCGATCGGCGCGAGCACCCCGCCGACGAGCGCCGAGCGCGAGGCCCAGCGCGGGCTGTACGCGGCGGCGCTGTAGGCGATCGCCGGCATGGCGAGCGCTTCCAGGCCGGGCGGTATGTCGTCGAAGAGCTGGAAGATCCCGATCGCGAGGGTGACCACCAGCGCATGGGTGGGCAGGCGCCGCCGGATCAACAGCACCAGCGACATCGTGCCGAGGGCGATCAGATGCGGGACGTCGGGCGGGCCGGGCTGGTCGATGATCACCTCGAACAGGCCGAACATGAGCAGCAGCAGCGCCCACGCTCCGTCCACGAGCAGGGGGCGTCCACGGAGCCACGCGTACAGGTGGTGCACACAGGCAGGGTAGACGGGCACATCCGGTCGTCCGCAGGCCGGACGGACCGGCACAGACCGACCTCGCTCGCACGGCGGCGATCTCGGGCCGGTACCGTCGGGACCGATGGAACGACGGCTGACCTGGAAGGAAGCCACTCGTCGGGCGTTGTACGGAGCCGAGGGCTTCTACCGCCGGGCCGAGGGCCCCGCCGGGCATTTCCGCACCTCGGTACACGCGTCCCCGCTGTTCGCCCGCGCGCTGGCCGAGCTCGCGCGCACCGCCGGTCTCGACACGATCGTGGACGTGGGCGCCGGGCGGGGCGAGTTGCTGGTCGCGCTGCGCCGGGTCACCCCGCACCTGGAGCTGATCGGCGTGGACATCGCCGGCCGGCCGGAGGCATTGCCGCCGTCGATCGGCTGGGAGCCGGAGACGCCGCCGGGCCGGACCGCGCTGCTGATCGCCAACGAGTGGCTGGACAACGTCCCCGCCGACGTCGCGGAGGTGGACGAGCACGGCGTGCCCCGGGTGGTCGAGGTGGACGTGCGCACCGGGGAGGAGCGGCTGGGTGCGGCCACCCGCGATCGGGACGCGCGCTGGCTCGATCGCTGGTGGCCGCTGGTCGGCGCGGAGCCGGGCACGCGGGCCGAGATCGGCGAGCCCCGGGACGCCGCGTGGGCGCACGCGATCGAGCGTCTGGAGCGTGGGGTCGCGGTGGCGATCGACTACGGGCACCTGGCCGGCGGGCGTCCGTCGTACGGCTCGCTCACCGGGTATCGGCAGGGCCGGCAGGTGCCGCCGGTTCCGGACGGCACCTGCGACGTGACCTGCCATGTCGCGATGGACGCGGTGGCGGCGGCGGGCGAGGCGGCGGGGGCGCGGGACACGGTCCTGACCACCCAACGACACGCGTTGCGCGCGCTGGGCCTGACCGCCCACCGCCCACCCTACGAACTGGCCCGCACCGACCCGACCGCCTACCTGGCCGGCCTGCGCGACGCGGGCGAGGCCGGCGAACTCACCGCCCACGGCGGCCTGGGCGACTTCCACTGGCTGGCCCAGGGCGTCCGGATGCCGGTCCCCGAACAACTCCACCCCTGAACCGGACGACCACCAGCCGCCCCGACTACCAGAGGAAGCCCCAGCCCACCCGAGCCACCCCAGCCGGGCCGGAGCGTGAGGCCATCCACCGACCCGAGCCAATCCAGCCCGGGCCGGCGTTCGAGGCCACCCCAGCCGGGCCGGAGCATGAGGTCACCCGCCAACCCGAGCCAATCCAGCCCGAGCCGGCGTTCGAGCCCACCCTTCAGCCCGGCCGGCGTTCGAGGCCGCCCGCCGGGCGAAGGCCACCGTCAGCTCTGACCAAGGACACCCGCCGCCCGAAGCTCGGCGAGCTTGGCCTCGTCGTACCCCAGCAAGTCCGCCAGGACCTCCGCACTGTGCTGCCCGACCGTGGGCGCCCGCTCCGGAACAGGCAGGGACTCGCCGACGAACTTGATCGGCGACGGCAACTGCTCCGCACCGAGCCGGTCCTGCCCGATCCACGGGAACCGGTGCTGGAACTGCGGGTCCTCGGCGATCGTCTGCGGCGTGTTCACCGGCGCGATCGGCGTGTTCGCCTCGTTGCCGAACTCGATCCACTCGCGCGCGGTCCGGGTCGCGAAGATGTCCCGCAGAATGCCGCGCAGTTCGACGTTGCCGACCGCGTGGTCCGCGTACTTGGAGCCGGGCCAGCGCTCGAACAGGTCGGCACGGTCCACCGCCTCGCAGAAGTTCTTCCACAACGACTGCTCGGACGCCATGAACAGCACGTGCCGATCGTCCTTGGTCGCGTAGATCTGGTAGCGGACGCCCTTCTCCATGCCACCGGTCCCGGGCGCACGCCGCTCGTAGTTGTCCGACTTGTTGCCGGTCACCTCGGACTCCGGGCGCTCGTACGCCTTCCAGGTCTCGCTGCGCAGCCAGTCCATCGACGCGGCCGCGTCCGACTGGGCGATGTCGATCACGCTGCCCTCGCCGGTGGCCCGGGCGCGGATGATGCCCGCGAGCACACCGAGCGCGCCGAACATCGGGCCGGCATGGATGCCGATCGAGGCGTGCTCGGGCAGGTACGGGAAGCCGTCCTCGTCGATCGCCGGCTTCACCACGCCGGCCCAGGTGTCGTAGGCGACGCCGTGGCTGGGCATGTCCCGGTAGGGGCCGGTGGCGCCGTAGCCGGAGATCGTGCAGAACACGATCCGGGGGTTGATCTTCTTCAGGTCCTCGTAGCCGATCCCGCGTCGGGCCAGACCGCCCGGCCGCATCGCCTCGATCACCGCGTCGGCGTCCTTGACGAGCGCCTTGAAGGTCTCGATCGCCTCCGGCTTGCGCAGGTCCAGGACCAGTGACTTCTTGCCGCGGTTGACGTGCAGGTGCATCAGTGACGTGCCCTCCACGATCGGCCACGTCATGTCCCGGATGTAGTCGCCCTGCGGCGGCTCGATCTTGATCACCTCGGCGCCCAGGTCCACCAACGACGAGGTGATCGCGGCCGGCCCCAGCATCGAACACTCGATGATGCGCACCCCTGCGAGCGGGGCCCCACCCTTCGACTCGACCTGACTCATCGCTGCCTCCCTGCGAATATGACGATGCGTCAGATATTAACCGGCGCCCTCGTCGAGGGAAGAGGCGGAACCTGACGAACTGTCAGATGCGGGTCCGATCCAACGCTCCGCACCCGCTTCACGACGGCCGGTACGCGAGCGTTCGGCCTGTTCGGCGACCATCGTGTGCGCCTCGGCCGCGTCCCGTCGGGCCGCCTTGACGTGTACCGGACCCGGCGTGGAGTCCAGGTGCACGGTGGCCAGGCCGAGCCGGCGCTCCCACGGCCCCTGGGTCCGCCGCACGCTCTGCACCTTCGCGTGCGGGATCACGTCCAGGATCCGGTGGAACCGGCCGCTGCGGGCCACGAACACCTCGGTGTCGGCGCCGTAGGCGTATGCCGACCAGCCGACGGGATCGTGCCACCGGGCCCGACGCGGCGCCGGGATCAGCTCGACCGCGTCGATATCGACACCCGGCAGGATCTGCCCGAGCAGCCCGTGGGCGACCGCGCGCGGCGCGACCGGCAGCAGGATCGTCTCCTTGTTGTCGGTGTCCTTGCCGCCGTAGCCGGCCACGTTGATCTCGACCCGGACCCACCCGCGCAGCCGCCACAACCACGGCTGCACGATCCGCACCGCCTGGACCCGGCCGGGCGGCACCGTCTGATGCCGCTGTTCGAGGAGGCCGTGCCGCAACCGCAGACCGTCCGGCGAGCGGGCCACGGTGAAGTCGAAATTCCGGATCACCCGCCCGGCGGTGAACTGCCACGCGGCCAGGAACAGCGGCACCGACCCGAACACGAAGGCGGGCGCGTGCAGCGCGAGGGCCAGGACCACCACCGTCACGCTGGGCGCGAGCGCGGCCCAGGTGCCGACCGAGAGCAGCACCGAGCCGACCACCGCCGACAGCGGCACCGACACCAGCGCCTGCTCGGGCGCCTCCCCCACGTCCGGGCGCACCCCCGCGGCACGCGCGAGCAGCTCGGCACGCAGCCTCTGCGCGTCCGCCTCGGCCAGATACGAAAGGCTCGCCTCGGCCTTGTCCCCGCCGGCCACCTGGAGCTGCAACTCGGCGAGCCCGAACAGCCGGGCGGCCAGCGGCCGGACGATGTCCACCGCCTGGAGCCGGGACAGCCGCACGTGCCGGGTCCGGCGGAACAGCACCCCCGAATCCAGCCGCAGGTCGTCGCCCTCGATCCGGAACGTGGTGAACCACCACGAGACGTATCCGTAGCCGAACGCGAGCGGCACCACCACGGCGAGCCCGATCATCAGCCGACTCGGGGTCGCCCACCCGGAGTTGACGTTGTGCACGACCACACCCAGACAGGCGGCGATCACCACCCAGCCACGGGCGGGCGGGGTCAGCGGGTGCAGTCGGCGCGGCTCGCCGACGCCTCCGACCGGCCGCTCGGCCCCGGTGCTCACAGCCCCGCCGATCGGGCCTCGCCCAGCGCCGCGAGCCGATCGCGCAGCCGCGCGGCCTCGGCCGGCGGCAGGCCGCGCACGACCGCGTCCGAGGAGGCCGATGCGGTGTGCAGGGTCACCGTGGCGATGCCGAATCGGCGCTCCAGCGGGCCCGCCTCGACGTCCACGAACTGCATCCGCCCGTACGGCACCACCACCAGCCGGCGAAACAGCACGCCGTGCGCGATCAGCAGGTCGTCGGCCCGCTCCGCGTAGCGCCACGAGCGCTGGTTGCGCCGGATCGCCGGCAGGCCCCAGGCGCCCGCCCCGACGCAGGCGAGCAGCACCACCGCGCCCGCCCACCAGGCCACGAGCCAACCGAGCAGACCGCCGGCGAGCACGGCGAACAGCACACAGCCGGCGAGCAGCAGGGCGCGGCGCATCCGATACAGCTGCTCCGAGACGGCCAGCCAGTCGAGGTCGTGCGGAGCCAGGGCGTCATCGGCCGGTTTCATAGGGGCAACCTTCCCAGGTGGGCATACAAGGGTGCGAAGGAGCACACGACTACTGGCAGACTCAGGGTCCATGACCGCCAGGACCGTGGGCGTGGGTATCGGCGCCGACCAGCTCGACACGACCGACATGGTGCTCAACATCGGGCCCCAGCACCCCTCCACGCACGGCGTGCTGAGGTTGCGACTCGTGCTCGACGGCGAGCGGATCCTCTCCGCCGAGCCGATCGTCGGCTATATGCACCGCGGCGCGGAGAAGCTCTTCGAGGTGCGCGACTACCGGCAGATCGTGATGCTCGCGAACCGGCACGACTGGTTGAGCGCGTTCGCGAACGAGCTGGGCGTGGTGCTCGCGGTGGAGCGCATGTTGGGCATGGAGGTGCCGCAGCGCGCGGTGTGGGCGCGCACCCTGCTCGCCGAGCTGAACCGGGTGCTCAACCATCTGATGTTCCTCGGCTCGTATCCGTTGGAGCTGGGTGCGATCACCCCGATCTTCCACGCGTTCCGCGAGCGCGAGGAGATCCAGGCGGTGATGGAGGAGATCTCCGGCGGCCGGATGCACTTCATGTTCAACCGGGTCGGCGGGCTCAAGGAGGATCTGCCGGCGGGCTGGACCGGGCGGGTGCGGCACGCGGTCGCGACCGTGCGCACGCGGCTGGCGGGGCTGGACGGCCTGGTCTCGGGCAACGAGATCTTCCGCGCCCGCACCCGGGGCGTGGGGGTGCTGACACCGGCCCTGGTGGCCGCGTACGGGGTCAGCGGTCCGATCGCGCGGGCCTCGGGGGTCGACTTCGACCTGCGCCGGGACGAGCCGTATCTGGCCTACGGCGAGCTGGCCGACGTGCTGCGCGTGGTCACCCGCGAGGAGGGCGACTGCCTGGCCCGATTCGAGTGCCTGCTGGAGCAGGTCCACGTGAGCCTGGACCTCGCCGACGCGTGCTGCGACCGGCTCGACGAACTCCCGCAGGGTCCGGTGAACCTGCGGCTGCCGAAGGTGCTCAAGGCGCCCGAGGGCCACACCTACGCGTGGACCGAGAACCCGCTCGGCCTGAACGGCTACTACCTGGTCTCCCGGGGCGAGAAGACCCCGTGGCGTCTCAAGCTGCGCTCGGCGTCCTACAACAACGTGCAGGTGCTGACCGAGCTGCTGCCGGGCTGCCTGATCGCGGACATGGTGGCGATCCTGGGGTCGCTCTTCTTCGTCGTGGGCGACATCGACAAGTGACACCTCGGACGCCGGTCGGCGGTCGGGCGGGGTGCCGGCCGGGTCAGGCGTGCTTGCGGATGTCGATCCGGGGGATCTCCTCGGTGTCGTCGTGTGCGGTGAGGTCCACCGGCAGCGGCTTGGGCCGCGGCACGCCCGGACGGGCCCGGTCGGATTCGCTGGGTGCGAACCGTACGCCCTGCCCGCGGTGCACCGGAGCCGGCTGAGCGGCCGGCGCCTGCTCGGTGGGCACCGGGTCGGCGAGCCGATCGGCCTCGATGTCGTCCACGGCCGCGTCCGGGACGGACGTCGCCTCGGCCGGCTCGATCTCGTCCCCGTGCGGGCGCCCGGCGACGAGCGCGTCGTAGCGCGCGTCCGAGCCGAACAGCTCGTCGGTCAGGAAGCCGGTCGCCTCGGGATCGGCCAGGGCGGCACGCGGCGCGAAGAAGTCGAACCGCCCGGAGGCCCCGGAGCCGGCCACCCGGCGAGTCACCTCCAGCACCTTGTCCCGCACCATCCGGGTGACCTCGGCGGTATCGGACACGGGGCCGAGCGCGGTCGGCTCGGCAGGGGTGGGCGCGGTCGCGCCGGCCGGCGCGGGGGCCGCGGAGGCGGACTCGGGCTCGGGCTCGGGCTCGGGCGTGGCGGCGGCGGTGGGCGCCGGCGAAGCGAAGGTGGGTGTGGGCGCCTGAGTGGGCGCGGCGGCGGGAGCCGAAACGCCGGGCGCGGCGACGGCCGGCGCGGGCACAGCGGCTCCGGGCGCGGCGATGTCGGGCACGGGTGGCTTCGCGAGCGTGGGCACGGTGGTGGAATCGGCCGGGGTGACTTCCGTCGAGGGCGCCTCGGGGGCCCCCTCCGCGGTCGCTCCGGCAGCCGCGCGGGCGACGCTCCGGCTGAGCTCGGCAGGCGGCGCGATCGGCGCGGCTGGACGCACCCCGGCGGTTGACCCGGCCTCGGCCCCGGCCTGCGCAACGGAACGAGCGGCGGCAACCGAAGTGCCCGGCGCCACGGCGGTCGACCCGGTCCTGTCGCCGGCCTCGGACCCGGCCCGCGCAGCGGAGCGCGCGGCTTCGGATTCGGGCCGCGCGGTGGTGGGTGCCGCGGTGTGCGCTGCGGCGGTGGGCTGCGCCGCTGCGGTGGCAACCTCGGCCTGGCCCCGCGAAGCGGAGCGCGCGGCGGAGCGCGCGGCGGAGTGTGCGGCGGAGTGCGCGGCGGAGCGCGTCGGCGGGCCGAAGACCGAGGCCGCGTAGGCCGGGACCAGGTCCGGCGCGGACACGGGCGGCCGGCGCACGGCCGGGACGATGGACGGAGCCGTGGGACGTACCTCGCCGCCCCGCCGGTCCAGCAGGTCCAACACCGCCGCACCGCGCGCGAACAGGTCCGGGGTCAGCCGCTGCGGACGCGACACCAGGTGGGCGGCGGCCAGTTCGCCGGCCTGCACCGCAGCGAGTTCCTGCTCGTCGGCCCGCTCGATCGCGGCGCGCAACTCGTCCGCCATGCGCTCGCGTTCCCGACGCCGGGCGATGCTCTCCTCGGCCATCCGCCGGTGGTGTGCGGTGCTCCCGCGAACCACCCACGCGATCGCGCCGGCGGCGGACAACACACCGAGCAGCACGGCGAGTCGAAGTGTGGTCGCACCTCCCGCGACGACCGCCAGGACGACGGCGACGAGCGCCGGCGCGCATATGGCGGCAAGCAGGGATATGCGTGTGGCGGTCGAGACCGAGCGATGGCGTCCACGTGGCATGCACCAGACGTTAGCGCGATACGGCGTTCGCCTCGGTGCGGGGGTTGCCGTGTGCGCGGGTTTTTTGCTTTCCGTGGAAGAAACTCGGCTCGGTTGGCCTCGAACACCGGCCGGGCCGATTTGGCCTCGACGCCGGCCGGGCTATTCGAACTGCCCGGCCGGCGTCGAGTGTTACCCCGACCCCTGAGAATTCACCATCGACAATTCGGCGATCAGATCAGGTTCTTGGACTTCAGGTAGGCCTTGGCGACGTCGGCCGGCTTCTTGCGGTCCTCGTCGACCTGCTTGTTGAGCGCGGTCAGATCCTCGGTGGTGAGGATCGGGGCGAGCTTGTCGACCAGCGGCAGGATCTTGTCGGCCTTGCCGGAATTGACCACCGGGAGAACGTTGTCGGCGTTCTGCAGCTTCTTGTCGTCGGTGAGGACGACCAGGCCGAACTGGTCGAGCGTGGCGTCCGTGGAGGTGGTCAGGACCAGTTGGTCCTTGCCGTCCTTGACCGCCTGCTTGGCGGCGGTGGTGCCGACGCCGAGCGGGTCCACTCCGCCGACCTTGATGCCGTACGTCTTCTCCAGGCCCGGCGCGCAGAACGGGCGCGTCTTGCACTCCTCGCCCGCCGCGATCTTCACCTCGATGCCGGCCTTGCCCAGGTCGGAAAGGGTCTTCAGGTTGTTCTTCGCGGCGAAGTCCTTGGTCACCGCGAACGCGTTCTGGTCCACCGCCTGCGACGGGGTACCGGACTTGAGCCCGGCCGGGCCCGCGAGCGTGTTCAGCGCGGCGACCGTGGCCGCCACGTCCGGCGAGGCGACCGGTGTGGCGTCCGGACCGTTCTTCTTGCGGTTCAGGAACTCCGCCATCGTTGCCGCGTACTCCGGCACGACCGCGATCTTGCCCTTCTCCAGCTCGGGTTCGTAGAGCTCACGGTTCTTGACCGTCTTGATGCTCGCCTTCACCCCGCCCTTGTCGAGCAACTGTTTGTACATCTGCGCCAGGATCTCCGACTCGGTGAAACCGGCCGAGCCGACCACCGTCTTGTCGTCGTCCGAGGACGAACACCCTGTCGCGCCGACCAGAAACACCAGGGAGAGCCCTGCCGCCACACCGACCGTCATGCCCGTCTTGCCGCGCCGCATAAGCATGCGATGCACCGCCCTTTCCGTTCTCACGAGGTCACACCGCCACGCGGTGTCCGGGCCGTGAACCGCTGCACGAGCGCGAACAGGCCTTCCACCACCAGAGCCAACGCGGCCACGAGGATTGCCCCCGCCACCACTTGACCGTTGTCCTGCAGGTCGAAACCGGCCGTGACGATGCGCCCGAGCCCGCCCCCCGCGACGAGCGCCGCGAGTGTTGCGGTGGCAACAACCTGAACGGCACACGTTCGAATTCCCGTCATGATCAACGGAAGTGCCAGGGGCAACTCGACGCGGAACAACATCTGCCCGCCCGTCATACCCATGCCGCGCGACGCCTCGACCACGTCCCGGTCCACCCCGCGCATGCCGACGTACGCGTTGGTGAGCACCGGTGGGATGGCGAACAGCACGAGCGCGATGATCGTCGCGGTGTCGCCCATGCCGATCGGGCTCAGCCCGAGCAGCACCAGCACCGCGAACGTCGGGATCGCCCGCCCGATATTGGAGATGTTGATCGCCAGCGCGCCGCCCTTGCCCAGGTGCCCCAGCCACAGTGCGACCGGCAGCGCGATGGCGACCGCGATCAGCACGCACACCACGGTGAGCACGATGTGCTCGACGAGCCGATTCCACACCCCGCTCTCGCCGCTCCAGTTCGCGCCGTCGGCCAACCAGTCCCAGGCGTCGCCGAGTACGTTCACGCCGCGGCCTCCGCCTTCAGGTCGATCTCCGCCGTCGGCGCGGGCACCGCCGGCAACCGCCGTTTGCGCCCACCGGCCCGCTCCCACGGGGTCAACAGCCGCTGTACGCCGAGCAACAGCAGGTCGGCCACGATCGCCAGCGCAACGCACAACACCGACGCGGTCAGCACCTGCGCCTTGAAGAGCGTGTCGATGCCCTTGTAGATCAGGTTGCCCAACCCACCCGAGCCGACGATCGCACCGACCGTGGTGAGCGCGACGGTGGACACCGTGGCGACCCGGACGCCGGCCATGATCGCGGGCAGCGCGAGCGGGAGTTCGACCTGGAACAACAACCGTCCGGGCCCGTAGCCCATCCCCCTCGCCGCCTCCACCACATCCGGCGGCACCGATTGCAGACCGGCCAGCATGTTCCGCACCAGGATGGTCAGCGAGTACAGCACCAGGCCGATGATGACCGTCGTTTCGGTCAGGCCGGTGAACGGCTGCAGAATCGCGAACATCGCCAACGAGGGGATCGTGTACAGGATCGTGGTCGAACCGAGCAGCACGCTCCCGGTCAATCGCCAACGCCGGGCAGCCAGGGCCATCGGGAACGCGACGAGCAGACCGATCGTCACCGAAACGACGGTCAGATAGATGTGTTCGCGCAACGCGGTGGTGATCTCCCCGGAGTACTCGTCGAAGTACTTCCCGCAGACCCACGAGTTGCGCTTCAGGCAGTCGCCGGAGGCCACAATCACGGGCGGACAGTACCCCAGCGGTCGGACGGGCACTCCCGTGACGGCGGACACACCCGGTGTGTGAACGGGGCCACCCGGGTACGTTGCCACCCCTGGGGGTCGGGAATCACCGGGTCTCCGGACACCTGCCACGGCTGCCTGCCATACCCCCGGAGGGTCCCCATGATCCGGCTCGACCGCGTCACGAAGCGGTACCCCGACGGCACCGAGGCGGTCGCGGAACTGTCGCTGGAGGTCGCCACGGGCGAGCTGGTCACCCTGGTCGGCCCGTCCGGCTGCGGCAAGACCACCACGATGAAGATGGTCAACCGGCTGATCGAGCCCACCTCCGGGCAGATCTTCCTGGACGACGAGGACATCACCCGGGCCGACCCGGTCAAGCTGCGCCGGCGGATGGGCTACGTGATCCAGTCCGGCGGCCTGTTCCCGCACCGCACCGTGCTGGAGAACACCGTCACCGTGCCCAGCCTGCTGGGCTGGGACCGCAAGAAGGCCCGGGCCCGCGGCGTCGAACTGCTGGAGCTGGTCGGCCTGGACCCGAGCAAACTCGGCGATCGCTACCCGCACCAGCTCTCCGGCGGTCAGCGCCAGCGGGTCGGCGTGGCCCGCGCCCTCGCGGCGGACCCGCCCGTGTTGCTGATGGACGAGCCGTTCGGCGCGGTGGACCCGGTGGTGCGCGAGCGCCTGCAGACCGAATTCCTGCGGCTCCAGGACGAGTTGAAGAAGACGATCCTGTTCGTCACGCACGACATCGAGGAGGCCGTCCGGCTCGGCGACCGGATGGCGGTCTTCTCGATGGGCGGCCACATCGAGCAGTTCGACACACCCTCCAGCGTGCTCGGCGCACCCGCCACCGACTACGTCGCCGACTTCGTCGGCGCGGACCGCGGCCTCAAGCGCCTGTCGGTGACCGAGATCACTCCCGAGGACCTCGAACTGCCGCCGGTCGTGCACCTGGACGACCCGATGTCCGAGGCGCTCGCGAAGCTGCGCGCGGCCGATTCGCGCTGGGCCGTGGTGCTCGACGACGCGGGCAACCTGCACGGGTGGGTGGACGATCGCCCGGCCGGCGGCACGGTGCGCGACCGGGCCCGCCGGATGGAGGCCTGGGTGCCGGTGCGCGCCTCGCTCAAGCAGGCGTTCGGCGAGATGCTCCAGCACGACGCCGGGTGGATCGCCGTGGTGGACGGGGACCGGTTCGTGGGCGTGCTCACGCCCGCGCGGCTGCACGAGGCCCTGCGGCGGTCCATCGGTGCGGAGGAGCGGGACATCCCGTTGGCCGAGGTCGTGCTGGACACCATCGAGGGGTGACGGGCCGGCCCTCGGCCGAGGTCCTGTCCGCAGCGGCCGGCCGGGCAGGTTCGGCCGCCTCGGCCCTCGTCGTCCTCGACGTTCCCGGGGAGTTCGACCCGGCCTCGGGCCGAGTCGTCCTCAGGCGCCGGACCGGCCGGCCTTCTTGTCCTCGGGGTCCTCGGGGATGCGCAGTATCCGCTCCAGGAACAGGCACCCACCGACCAGCAGCACACCCGCGCCGACGGCGAAGGCGCAGCGCTGGGCCTGGGCCGAGCGCTCGGTGACCTCCAGGAAGCCGGTCAGGTAGAGCGCGTAGCCGCCGTACAGGCCCACCACGAGCGCGCCGACCAGCGAACCGGCCTTGGCGAAGACCACCGCCCGGGCGGCGACCAGCGGATCCACCGGGCGCGCGTTCGGCCGCCGCTCGCGCTGCGCCTTCAGCCGCGAGCGCAGCGACAACGCGGTCGCCAGCGCGATCGCGGCCAGGCACAGGAGCACGATCGGAGCCAGGATCGGGACCACGGGCGGCGTGCCGCGCGAGTCCCACAGGTCGATTCCGGCATACGCGATGCCGCCCGCACCCAGCGCGAGGGCGAGCAGGAAGAGCGGGCGCGTGGGCTTCATCGGTCTGCGGTCAACTCCAGGTCGTCACGGCGATGCACCCCGCCGAGGCCGACCTGCGCGAGCAGGTCGGCGACCCGGCCGTGGCCCGGTACCTCCGCCTCGGGGTCGATGTCGTGCCACGGCGCGAGCACGAAGGAACGCTCGTGCGCGCGCGGGTGCGGCAGGGTCAGGTGCGGGTCGTCCTGCTCCACGCCCTCGAACCGGATCACGTCCACGTCCAGCGTGCGCGGCCCCCAGCGCTCGACCCGGACCCGCTGGAACGCCTCCTCGATCGAGTTGGCGCGCTCCAGGATCAGGTCCGGGGTGAGCAGCGTGCGCACCTCGATCACCGCGTTGAAGTAGGTGCCCTGCTCGGGGCCGCCCACCGGGTCGGTCTCGTAGACCGGGGACACCCGCAGCAGGCTCACGCCCGGGGTGTCGGCGATTTCGTCGATGGCGCCCTGGAGGGTCTCCAGGCGGTTGCCCAGGTTGCTGCCGAGCGCGAGCACGACCCGGCTCCAGGTCGGCAGCGCACGCCGGCCGGTGGTCTCGGCGGGCTGCTCCGGGGTCGGTTCGCGGGTGGGTTCGCGGACGGTGTCGGTCATCGGTCCCGCCCCCGCACGATGGTTACCGTCACGTCGTCGAACGGGACGGTGATCGGGGCGTCGGGCTTGTGCACGATCACCTCCACCTCCTGCACGAGCGGGCGGGCCAGGCATACGTCGGCGATCCGCTGCGCGAGCGTCTCGATCAGATCGACCGGGTCGCCCTGGACCACGCCGACCACGTCCTCGGCGACCTCGCCGTAGTGCACCGTGAGGGTGAGATCGTCGGACTGCGCGGCCGGACGGGTGTCCACGCCCAGCACGACGTCCACGACGAAGGTCTGGCCCTCTTCGCGTTCCTTCGCGAACACTCCATGGTTGCCGCGGGCCTTCAGTCCCCGCAGCGAGACGCGGTCCAGCATCAGTCGCCTCCTCGGCGCTATCCCATCACTGCGCACCCCGACCGGTCGGTTGTCGACCCGTCGAGGGGCGGTCGCGCCGACGGCCGGACCACCTCTGTGCGGTACGAATGTACCCAGCGATCCCGACAGGTTCGCTCGGCCGGGTGCCGCGAAGGCACCCGAACGACGCATCGAAGCGGTCGGGATCGGTCAGATCTCCTCTTCGGCGTCGACCTCCGCCATCACCGGCGACGCGTGGTGCAACCACAGCCGCCAGCCCGCGGGAGTGCGCCGGAAGACGTTGGTGACCACCGCCCGGCCGCCCGCGAACCCGGCCTCGTCGCCGCCGTCCTCCTCGGCCATCCCGGTCAGCATGTTCGCCGTGCAGGACAACACCGCGACCTCGCCGGCCAGCTTGACCTCGACATCGGTCAGGAAGAACTGCACGTACGCGGTGTTGGCCATGATCAGCGCGTACGAGCGCAGAATCTCCGCGCGTCCGTGCAGCGCGGGCCAACCCGGATGCACGCATGTCACGCTCGGCGCGTCGGGGCCGTCGGCCCAGATCGCGCCGAGGGCGTCGATGTCGCCCTCCTCGACGGCCGTCCACAGCGCGAGGTTGACCTCGCGTACCGCGTCCGCCTCGGGCGACGTCTGGTCGTCAATCGGGTTCATCGGGCCTCCTGCCAGGCAGCCGCCACCTTGACCGCGTCGAGCGAAGCGGGCACCTCGTGCACACGGACGGCCCACGCGCCCGCGGCGGCGGCCAGCGCGGAGACCGCGGCCGTCGCATCGTCGCGTCCGCGGGGCGGACGCAGTGTGCCGTCCTCGGCGGCGAGCAGCCGCCCCAGGAAGGTCTTGCGGGACGCGGCCACGAGCAGCGGACGACCGAGCTCGTGCAGCGCGTCCAGGTGGGCGAGCAGCGGCCAGTTGTGCGCGGCCGTCTTGGCGAAGCCCAGACCGGGGTCGAGCACGATCGCATCGGGATGCACGCCCGCCGCGATCACCTTCTCCATCCGCTCGGCCAACTCGGTGCGCACCTCGGCGACCACGTCGGCGTAGACCGCGCGTTCCTGCATCCCGCGCGAGTGCCCACGCCAGTGCATGACCACCACGGGCACCCCGCTGTCGGCCACGTACGCGGCCATCGCCGGGTCCGCGAGCCCACCGCTGACGTCGTTGACCAGGCGGGCGCCGGCCTCGACCGCGGCGCTCGCCACCTCGACCCGGGTGGTGTCCACACTGACCACCGCACCGGCCGAGGCCAGCTCGCGGACCACCGGGACGACCCGACGCAATTCCTCGTCCACATCCACCCGACCGGCCCCCGGCCGGGTCGACTCGCCGCCCACGTCGATCAGGTCCGCTCCCTGGTCGAGCAGCGCGAGCCCGCGCGTGATGGCGGCCTTCGAGTCGAACCACAGGCCGCCGTCGGAGAACGAATCGGGGGTCACATTGACCACACCCATGACCGCGCACCGGCCGAACTCGGGCAGGCCGCGCACCCGTGGTGGGCGGTCGGGAGCCCGATGTCGCGGGCCGGTCGTCGCTGTCATGGGGAACAGAGTAGGGGTTGACCGGGCACTGCCCGGTCAACCCCCGAGTACTGCGTCGCGACTTGTTATCGGCGCCGTGCCGGCCCGCGACCGTGCGCTGTGGAGCCGCTACCGGCTCAGGATCAGGCTCATCGCCTCGGCCCGCGTGGCCGCGTTCAGCAACTGGCCGCGCACGGCGGAGGTGAGGGTGCGGGCACCCGGCTTCCGTATGCCGCGCATGGTCATGCACAGGTGCTCGCACTCGACGACCACAATCACCCCGCGCGGGCGCAGGATGTTCACCAGCGCGTCGGCGATCTGGGTGGTCAGCCGCTCCTGCACCTGCGGACGCTTGGCGTACACGTCCACCAGGCGCGCGAGCTTGGACAGGCCGGTGATCTGACCGTCCTCCGACGGGATGTACCCCACGTGCGCCACCCCGTGGAACGTCACGAGGTGGTGCTCGCACGTGCTGTAGACCTCGATGTCCTTGACCAGGACCATCTCGTCGTGGCCGAGATCGAAGGTCGTGGTGAGCACGTCCTCGGGATCCTGCCGCAACCCGGCGAAGATCTCCTGATACGACCTGGCCACTCGGGCCGGGGTGTCCTTGAGACCCTCGCGGTCGGGGTTCTCCCCGACCGCGAGCAGCAGCTCCCGGACCGCGCGCTCGGCGCGATCCTGGTCGAACTCACCCACGGCACGACCGTCGAAGGTGACCGGGTCGATCGTCACGTTCAGTTCTCCGGAGAATCGGACGGCGGTTCGGGGCGCGCTACCGCCCCACCGGACCCCGTCGTGGTGCCCGTCGCAGAGGTCGAGCCGCCGTTGAGAAGCCCGTTGTCACTGCCGCCGCCGGAGAGCGTGAGCTCACGGGGCGTCATCACGGGGGGACGGCTGGACGGCTGACGCCGGCTGGAACCCGTCCACGCGGGGCGGGCCGGCCGCTTGGTGACCGGAGCGAAGATCTCGGCGACCTGGGCCTTGTCCAGGGTCTCCTTCTCCAACAGCTCCAGCACCAGGTTGTCCAGCACGTCGCGGTTCTCGACGAGAATCTCCCACGCTTCGTTGTGGGCGGTCTCGATGAACCTCTTGACCTCTTCATCGACGATAGCCGCGACCTCTTCGGAGTAGTCGCGCTGGTGACCCATTTCACGACCCAGGAAGGGCTCGGCACCGTCGTTGCCGAACTTGATCGCACCCAGCCGCTCGGTCATGCCGTACTGCGTGACCATCGAGCGGGCCAGACCGGTGGCCTTCTCGATGTCGTTCGAGGCGCCCGTGGTCGGGTCGTGGAAGACCAGCTCCTCCGCCGCGCGCCCGCCCATCATGTAGGCGAGCTGGTCGAGCATCTCGTTGCGCGTGGTGGAGTACTTGTCCTCTTCGGGCAGGACCATCGTGTAGCCGAGCGCGCGACCGCGGGACAGGATCGTGATCTTGTGCACCGGGTCGGTGTTCGGCAGCGCGTGGGCCACCAGGGCGTGGCCGCCCTCGTGGTACGCGGTGATCTTCTTTTCCTTGTCGCTCATGATCCGGGTGCGCTTCTGCGGCCCGGCCACGACACGGTCGATCGCCTCGTCCATCGCCAACGCGTCGATCAGCTTGGCGTCCGCGCGGGCGGTCAGCAGTGCGGCCTCGTTGAGCACGTTCGCGAGGTCGGCACCGGTGAACCCGGGGGTACGCCGGGCGACCGCCTTGAGGTCGATGTCGTCGGTGACCGGCTTGCCCTTGGCGTGCACCTTGAGGATGTCCCAGCGGCCCTGCATGTCGGGACGGTCGACCGCGATCTGCCGGTCGAAGCGGCCCGGACGCAGCAGCGCCGGGTCGAGGATGTCGGGCCGGTTGGTCGCGGCGATCAGGATCACGCCGCCCTTGACGTCGAAGCCGTCCATCTCGACCAGCAGCTGGTTGAGCGTCTGCTCGCGTTCGTCGTGCCCGCCGCCCATGCCCGCGCCGCGGTGTCGGCCGACCGCGTCGATCTCGTCGACGAAGACGATCGCCGGCGCGTTCGCCTTGGCCTGCTCGAACAGGTCGCGCACCCGGGAGGCACCGACACCGACGAACATCTCGACGAAGTCGGAACCGGAGATCGAGTAGAACGGCACGCCGGCCTCACCCGCGACCGCGCGGGCGAGCAGGGTCTTGCCGGTTCCGGGCGGGCCGTACAGCAGCACGCCCTTGGGGATCTTCGCGCCGACCGCCTGGAACTTGGCGGGCTCCTGGAGGAACTCCTTGATCTCGTGGAGTTCCTCGACCGCCTCGTCCGCACCGGCCACGTCGGCGAAGGTCGTCTTCGGCGTGTCCTTGGAGATCAGCTTGGCCTTGGACTTCCCGAAGTTCATGACCCGGGAGCCGCCGCCCTGCATCTGATTCATCAGGAACAGGAAGACCACGACGATGAGCACGAACGGCAGCAGGGAGAACAGGATGCTGACGATCGTGCTCTGCTTGCTGAGCTTGACCGTGTAGGAGTCCTGGATCTTGCCCTGCTCGTACTTGGACTGGAGCAGGCGCTGGATCTCCACGCCCTGCTCGTCGATGTACGAGGTCTTGATCTTGGTGTGCTTGTCGACCTTCACCCCGGGGATCAGGGTGAGCTCGAGTGACTGGTCGTTACCGCCGATGAGCTTGGCTGACTTGACCTGGTCGTTTTGGATCGCCTGGATCGCCTTGCCGGTGTCGACACCCTTGAAGCCGCTCGAAGAGGAGACGAGCTGCATCAGGAGGATCACAGCAATGACGGCCAGCGCGATCCACATGACCGGCCCGCGGAAATAGCGCTTGACGTCCATCGATGCGGGGCAGCAGACGCCCCGTCCCTCCTGCCGACTTTTGACCCGGACGCCTTATGGCCCCCGGGTACGTTGCCTGTCCGGTATCGCCCGGCACGGTCGCCCGTGCTGATCGGATGTCGCTGCGTTAGACGGTACACCGGGTGTCCGCACGTCAACGCGCCGCGCGTTCACTCACCTTGCGCGCCTTCGTGCATCGACCCCCGACGCACCCTCCAACGAGGGAAAACGTTCCCCTTGTTCCCGGATGCTGTTACAGGATGTCAATCGCGCAAACCCGAAGCCGTATTCCATGCGCCCGAGCGGGTCAGGTCGGCTTCGAACCGCCGTATACATGCTCGGCCAGTGTGCCCACGAACGGCAGGTTGCGGTAGCGCTCGGCGTAGTCGAGGCCGTAGCCCACCACGAACTCGTTGGGGATGTCGAAGCCCACGTACTTGACCGGGATGTCGACCTTGGCGGCCTCCGGCTTGCGGAAGAACGCGCACACCTCCAGCGAGGCGGGGCCTCGCGAGGTGAGGTTGGCGAGCATCCACGACAGGGTCAGGCCCGAGTCGATGATGTCCTCGACGACCAGGACGTGCCGACCGGCGATGTCCGCGTCGAGGTCCTTGAGGATGCGCACGACGCCCGAGGACTTGGTGCCGGAGCCGTAGGAGGACACCGCCATCCAGTCCATCTTGACCGGCGAGTGCACGGCCCGGGCGAGGTCGGCCATGACCATGACGGCGCCCTTGAGCACGCCGACGAGCAGCAGGTCCTGGCCCCGGTAGTCCTCGTCGATCCGTTCGGCGAGCTCTACGAGCTTCGCCTCGATCTCCTCCTGCGTGACGAGGACCCTTTCGAGGTCGGCGCCCATGTCCTTCTCGTCCACCACATGCCTTACTACGAAGTTTTCGACTGAGCCCCGCGGTCACCGGTCAGGATTGAGCCGGCCGGTGAAAGAGAAGCCTGCCACACCGCCTGCGTATCTCGACGCCCCCGGGCAGGTGGATGGGCCCCTGGCCGTGCCAGGAGATGACCAGCTTCTCCACCGCCTCCACGTGCCGGGCGAACAGCGCGCCGGAGGGGCTGCCCGCGCCGACCGCCGTACGGCGCAACACCCGGCGGCGGACCGCGGCGGGCAACTCGGCCAGCCCGGCGACCTCGAGCTCGCCGTCGTCGTGCGTGACGTCGGCCTGGGCGCGGTCGGCCCACTGGTCGAGTGCCTCGGCATCGTCGCGGAACAGCCGCGCGGTGCGGGCCAGCGCCTCGGACACCCCGGGGCCGAGCGCCTTCTCCAGCACCGGGAGCACCTCGTGGCGCACCCGTGCCCGGGTGTAGGCCGGGTCGGCGTTGTGCGGGTCCTCCCAGGGCAGCAGGTCCTGCGCGACGCACGCCTGCCGGGTGATGTCGCGGCCCAGCTCCAGGAACGGGCGCTGGTAGTGGCCGGTCAGCGGCGGCATGCCGGCGAGCGAGCGGGCTCCGGAGCCTCGGGCCAGCCCGAGCAGCACCGTCTCGGCCTGGTCCTCCAGGGTGTGGCCGAGCAGCACGAGCGCGGCGCCGTGCTTCTTCGCCGCGGTGTCCAGCGCGTTGTATCGGGCCAGCCGCGCGGCGCCCTCGGGGCCGCCCCGGGTGCCGACGGTGACGCCGAGCGCGTCGACCGGGCCCAGGCCCAGGTCGCGCAGCCGGGCGACCAGATCCACGGCGCGGCGGGTGGAGCCCGCCTGGAGTCCGTGGTCGACGGTGACGGCTCCGGCGCGCAGACCCGCGCGGGGGGCCTCGAACGCGGTGGCCGCTGCGAGCGCCAACGAGTCCGCGCCACCACTGCAGGCCACCAGGACGAGGTCACCCGGTTGCAGCTCGCGCAGGGTCTTGCGGACGGCCAGCCTGGTGGCGGCCACGGCGGGATGGGGTCCCACGACTCGACGACACCTCCTTGCACGTCCGGTTCGGCCGGTTCGCGGAGGTCGCGGCCTCCGCGAGAAATGCCGAAGAGAATTGGTTTGCCCACGCTACGTCACCCGAAGCGCCCCGGGCCGCAGACACCGCCGGATGTCGCCCGGATGAGGACGCGGGCGGGCCGGCGTCGGCCCGCCCGCGGCGCGAGAAGGCGCGCGGAGGCGTCGCGTCGGGTGTCCCGTGCCGCCTCACGCGGGATCGGCGGGGTCCTCGGTCGGCGCGGTTCCGGCCTTGCCGTGCACCCGGTCCACCCACATGCCCGGCTCGGCCACCTCGGCCTTGGTGGGCAGCGTGTTGGGCGAGGTCCACACCCGGTTGAAGCCCTCCATGCCGACCCGGCCGACCACCTCGCGCACGAACCGCTCGCCGTCGCGGTACTGGCGCAGCTTCGCCTCCATGCCGAGCAGCTTGCGCAGTGCCTGGTCGAGCCGCCCGGTGCCCTGGGCGCGCCGCTCGGCGAACTTCTCCCGGATCTCCGTCACGGTCGGGATGACCTGCGGCCCGACGCCGTCCATGACGAAGTCGGCGTGCCCCTCCAGAAGCGACATCACCGCGGTGATCCGGCCCAGGATCTCGCGCTGCTCGGGTGTCTGGACGAGTTCGACCAGCGAACCGCCCTCACCGTCGCCGTCGGTGCCCGCACGACGCGCGCCCGCGAACGTGGAGACCGCCTCGCGCAGCCGGCCGAGCAGCGCGGACGGGTCGAGTTCGGTCTGCCCGAGGAAGCCGTGGATCTCCTGCTCCAGGTGGTCGCGCAACCACGGCACGGCGGTGAACTGGGTCCGGTGGGTCTCCTCGTGCAGGCACACCCACAGCCGGAAGTCGTGCGGGTCCACGCCGAGCTCGCGCTCGACCTGGACGATGTTCGGGGCGACCAGGAGCAACCGCCCGGGGCCGCGCCCGCTCGCGCCCGGGCTCTGCGGCGCGAAGGTCTCGTACTGGCCGAGCACGCGCGAGGACAGGAACGCGAGCAGGGTGCCCAGCTCCAGGCCGGTCACCTTGCCGCCCACGGTGCCCAGCGCGGCGCCGCCCGGCACGCTCTCGCGGCGCTGTTCGACCTTGTCCAGGAGCGGTCGCAGCACGTGCCGGAAGCCCTGCACGTTGGCCCGGGCCCAGCCCGGTCGGTCCACCACCAGGACCGGGGTGTCGTTGTCGCCCGAATCGAGTCCCGTGAACGCCCGTACGTGTCCTTCGGACGTCTTGGCGTGGGCGCGCAGCTCCGCCACGACCGCCCGCGCCTCGTCCCGTCCGACGTCGGGTCCCGGCCGCACGAGCCGGTTCGCCGTCGCCACGGCCAGGTCCCAATCGATCATGTCCGCACCGTTGCCGCTCGTCATACGGCCACGGTACGTGCTCGGCGCGGCCTCGAAAGAGGAACCGGGGTCCACGACTTCATCGGGATCGGGATTTGTGGGCGCGCGGACCGGCTCGGCCGCCGGTACGAAGCGGGCCGGTCGCCGCGCCCCGCGCGGGTCAGGCGGTGGTGCAGCCGCAGTCGGCCAGCGCGGCGGCCATCCGGTCGATCGCCGCGCGGGCCGGGTCGGGGTCGCCGGTGAATTTGTCGGCCAGGATCGCGAACGCGAGCAGCCTGCCGTCCCGATCGCGGACCAGACCGGACAGCGTGCTGACCCCGGTCAACGAGCCGGTCTTGGCCCGGACCACGCCGGCCGCGTCGGCGGAGCCGCTGTTCGGGCCGTACCGCTCGGTCAGAGTGCCGGTGAAGCCCGCAATCGGCAGGCCGGTCAGGGCCCAGCGCAGTTCGGGGTGCGTCTGGGACGCGGCCACCGCGAGGGTCTGCACGAGCGTCTGCGGGGTGAGCCGGTCCTCCTTGTCCAGACCGCTGCCGTCCTTGAGCGCGGACGCCCCGTAGTTCACGCCCAGGCCCTCCAGGACCTTGCGCGCCGCGACGGTGCCGCCCTGGAAGCTCGCGGGTTGGCCGCCTGCGATCGCGACCTGTCGCAACAGGGCCTCGGCCAGGTCGTTGTCGCTGAAGGTCAACATCTGCTCGACCATCGCGGACATCGGCGGGGACTGGACCGAGGCGAGTTCGGGTGCACCGCCCGCGGGCGCGGTGCCCTGGGCGGGCGTGCCGTCGACGGTGATGCCCGCGGTCTTGAGCAGCGCCGCGAACTTCTTCGCGGCGTCGATGCCCGGGGACGGCACCCGGTTGCTCTCCTTGCCGACCACGGTCGGGTCCACCCGGCCCTCGTCGACCATCAGCGACACCACCGGCGCGATGTTCTCGTTGACACCGATCGCGTGCAGGGCCGGTCCGGTGTACAGGGTGGTGTCGTACTGCAGCTTGACCTGCGTGGTGCCGGTCGCCTTGAGCGCGGTGGCGGTCGCCGCGGCCAGGTCGGACAGTCGGGCGGGCCGGTAGGCGCTGCCGTACTGCTGCCCGTCGAGCGCGGTCAGCGTCGGATCCCCGCCGCCGACCAGCACGATGGTGCCCGGCGTCGCGCCCGGCACCACGCGGGTGGCGATCCGGTGGTCGGGGCCCGGCGCGGTGAGCGCGGCCACCGCCGTGGTGATCTTCGTGGTGGACGCGGGGGTGGCCGCCCGGTCCTGGTTGGCGCCGTACAGCGCCTTGCCGGTCAGCGCGTCGACGACGGCGATCGCAGGCGGGGCGCCCAGTGCGGTGGCCTTGGTCAGCGGGTCCAGCGCGGCCCGGATGCCGGCCTCGGTCGGGGTCGCGCCCGCGGGTTCCCCGGACACCGGCGCGAGCACCGGCTGCGCGCTCGCGACCCGCTTGGTCTTCTCGTCGGCTCGGGCGGCCAGGGGCTCGCCCTTCCACGACCCGTGCACGAGCGTGGTGAGAACGGCCAGCACGATCGCCGCCAGGGCCGCGGCGATCGCTTTGCTCCTTATGCCGGCCACGCGAGACCATCCCCTTCCGCCGGACCACCGGCCATGCGAGACACTGAGATCAGATCAGGTTCTGTCCGGGACCTGTGCCGGGTTCGGCCTCGCGGACAGAACGACCCTAACGGTCCCGGCAACGGTCCCGGCGCAGCACTATGGAGGAGCCTTGGAGTTCGACGTCACCATCGAGATCCCCCGGGGATCGCGCAACAAGTACGAGGTGGACCACGAGACGGGCCGCATCCGGCTCGACCGGATGTTGTTCACGTCGACGCGCTACCCGGCGGACTACGGCTTCATCGAGGACACCCTCGGTGAGGACGGTGACCCGCTGGACGCGCTGGTGCTGCTGGACGAGCCGACCTTCCCGGGCGTTCAGGTCCGGTGCCGCGCGATCGGCATGTTCCGGATGACGGACGAGGCCGGCGGCGACGACAAGGTCCTGTGCGTGCCGGCCACGGACCCGCGCGTGGAGCACCTGCGTGACATCCACCACGTCTCGGAGTTCGACCGGCTGGAGATCCAGCACTTCTTCGAGGTCTACAAGGACCTGGAGCCGGGCAAGTCGGTCGAGGGCGCCAATTGGGTCGGCCGCGACGAGGCCGAGGCCGAGGTCGAGGCCTCCCGCAAGCGGCTCACCGAGCAGGGCCACCACTGACCGGGTAGCCCCTCGCACGAACGCCGGTCGCCGGCGGGCACCCTCCGGGGTGGCTGCCGGCGACCGGCGTTCGTCGTGGTGGCGGTCGGTCGACCGAGCGGTCGTGGGCACGGTCAGGACGGGCGGGCGTAGTAGTCCGGGGTGCCCATGTAGAACATGTTGCTGATCTTGATCACGTCGCCGGTGCGCGGTGCGTGGATCATCCGGCCGCCGCCCAGGTACATCGCGACGTGGTGGATGTCGGAGGCACGCTTGGTCTCGGTCCAGAAGATCAGGTCGCCCGGGCGCAGGTTCTTGTACGACACCGGGGTGCTCTGGGAGTACTGCGTGGCGGCGAAGTGGGTCATGCTCACGCCGGCCTTGCGCCACGCCTGCATGACCAGGCCCGAGCAGTCGTAGCCGCGTGGGCCCTCGCCGCCCCAGACGTAGGGCTTGCCCAGTTGCGCCTTCGCGTACGCGACCGCGGCGGCCGCGCGGCCGTTGTTCGCGGCGGTCTTGCCGGAGGTGTCGGGTCGGCCGGCCGGGCTCTTGGTGGGCTTGGTCGGCTTGGTCGGCTTGGTCGGCTTGGCGGGCTTGGCGGGCTTGGCGGGCTTGGTCGGCGTGTTCGGCGTGCTCGGCGTGCTCGGCTTCGCGGGTTGCGTCTCCTGCCCGCGCGCCTCCTCGGCCTGCCGGTCGGCCTCCCCGCGGGCGTCCTCGCGGGCCGCCTCGGCCTCGGCCCGGGCGCGGGCCTCCTCCTCGGCGCGGCGCCGAGCCTCGGCCGCCGCACCGTCCCGGCGCTGTGTCTCCAGTGCCACCGACGTCTGCTTCAGCGTGGCCAGTTCGGTCAGCAGCGCGGTGCGCCGGGCGGCGATCTCGCCGACTCGGCGCTGCTGTGCGGCGAGTTCGGCCTCGACCCGGTCCTTGGCCGCGCGGACCGCCTCGGTCGCGCGGGCGGCCGTGTCCGCGGTGTGTTCGGCGTCGGTCTTGGCGGTCGCCGCGTCCTGGACGGCGATGGTGCCGCGGCGCAGGGTGTCGTCGCCGTCCTGGGAGATCCGGCGCATGCTCTCCATCCGGGAGACCAGGTCGGCGGGCGAGTCGGCGCCCAGGACCGCCTGGAAGGTGCCCAGTCGGGCGCCGCCGCCCATCCGGTAGGTCTGCGCGGCGAGCCGGCCGAGTTCGGCTCGGGCGCCGACCAGTCGGGCGTCCGCCGTGCGCAGGTATCCGTCGGCGGCCTCGGCCCGGTCGCGGGTCTGCTGCCGCAACACCACGGCCCCGTTGTACGCCTCGACGGCGGCGCCGGCGCGAACGTCGAGGCGTTCCAGATCGTTTGCCTCGCGGTCGAGTTCGGCCTCGATCCGATCGATGTCGGCGACCTTGCCGGTGACCGCGTCCTGTGCCCGGCGAACCTGGTCGGCGCCGGGGCGGGCGGTGCCGGAGGGATCGTCGGCGAGGGCTCCGGGGGTGATCGTGAAGACGAGGACGGCGGCGAGTCCGGCCGGGACTGCGGCGCGGATGAACGGTCGAGGCATGCGGTCTCCCTCCAAGCGGCGGGCACCGAGGGGAACCGGACGTTCCGATTCCGGGCAGGTCTCCTCACGCTAACGATCGGTGATCGCAATCGCACCATAAGCGACATATTTCCCGCTAATGGGCTTATCTCTCACGCGCCACTCGAACATCGGTGCGCCACCCGGGACTCGCCGTTCGCCCGCGCCGGCCCGGGCGCCCGATCGCACCGCGCGGTCGGTTCAGCCGGTGGCCGCCGGCTGCTCCAGGGACCACATGCACACCGTGCCCGACTCCGCGTCCGCGGTCAGCCAGACACCGTCGGAGCGCACCACGAGCCATTCGCGCGGTGCGTCCTCGGGGTACTCGACCTCGGCGATCGCCCGCAGGTCCGGCACCGAGAACAGCACGTGCCGCTCGCCCGAGGAGGCCGCGAGCACCAGGTCTCGGCGCACGAAGCCGGCGTAGATGTCGAACACCTCGTCCGGGTCCGGGAAGACCTGCTCCCCCGGCCGGGCCGCTATCACCGCGCCGTCCGGGTAGCGCACGAGGGCAAGCGGGCCGGCCTCGATCGGCGTGGTCAGCATCATCCGACCGGAGCCGTGGATGTCGGTCAGCACCCGGCTCTCCCCCGGCGGCACCTCGGCGACCCGGTCCGGGGCGTCCGTGCCGAGCACGAAGACCCGGTACGCGTCGTCGGCGTGCGAGGCGGCCAGGCCCACATGCCCGCCGTCGGGGTGCGGGATGAGTTCGGAGCCCACGGTGGCCGGATCCAGCGGCCACACCGCCCGCGCGGTGCCGTCCGCGCCGTCCAGCAGCACGCACCGGTCGCCCTCGGCGGTGCGCACCACCGCCCAGATCCCGGCCGAGGTGACCGCGCAGGAGCCGGCCTCCTCGACCTCCCACGGCTGGTGCGGGTGGGACCACACCTCGCTCCCCTGCGCGTCCAGCACCACCACTCGGTCGGGTGCCGAGGCGACGAAGTACCCGAGGTCGGGGGTGACCGAGTGGCCGCCCCGCCAGTCCTCGGGCAATCGCACCTCGCGCACGATGCCCAGCGAGTCGTCGAGCACGACGAGCGAACCGTCCACGCCGTGCGCGAGCCAGGCCGCCGCGCCGGGAATGCGGTCGAGACTCCACAGGGACGGCAGGGTTGCCCGGGCCAGAAGTTGAGCGCGCATGGCGTGAACTCTATTGGCGCCCGGCACCAACCCGTACGGCTCAGCGCCGGTGACCCGGTTCCGGGTCCGGCCGGTCGTCGCTCGCGCGGTGCCGACCCCGCCCCGGGGCCGGCTCCGACCCGTCCACCGCGGCCTGCTTGCGCGACGCCGAGCGGGCGCGCAGGAGTTCGATCGCGACCGGGATCACCGAGATCAGCACGATCGCGACCAGGATGAACTCGATGTTGTCTCGGACGAACCGCACCTGCCCCAGCGAGTGGCCGAGCAGGGTGACCCCGCACGCCCACAGGAATCCGCCGACCACGTTGTAGACCACGAAAGTGCGGTACTTCATCCGGGCGACACCCGCGACGATCGGCGTGAATGTGCGCACGATCGGCACGAACCGGGCCAACACGATCGAGCGCGGTCCGTACTTCTCGAAGAACTCGTGCGCCTTCTCCACGTTCTCGCGCTTGAAGAGCCGCGAGTCGGGCCGGTTGAACAGGGACGGCCCCACCTTGCGACCGAACAGGAAGCCGACCTGGTCGCCCGCCACCGCCGCCACCCACAACAGCAGGCACACCAACCACAGCGGCTGCGAGAACTTGCCGTCCGAGACCAGCAGTCCGGTGGTGAACAGCAGCGAGTCACCCGGCAGGAAGAAGCCGATCAGCAGCCCCGACTCGGCGAAGACGATCACCAGGATGCCGATCAGGCCGAACGTGGAGATCAGCTTGTCGGGATCCAGGAACGATGGACCCAGGGCGATGGTGTGCACGGCGCGAGCCTCCCGGAACGGGTGATGGCGGACGTCGGAAGTCCCCCGACCAGGTCATGGTTAGGCAAAGAGAATTCCTTCCGAAGGTAACGTCCGCATCGTGGGACCGGTTCCCGACGGGCGCTGCGGAAGTCCGCGGACGGGTCTCAGGCGCGTTCGGGCCGGGTCAACGCGACGAGTGCGCCGTCCTCGTCCAGGTTCAATTCGATCGTCAGGGCCCGCAGTTCGCCGAGCCGGCCCAGGTGCGAGCCGCCGCACGGGATGTGCGCGTCGCCGTCCGGCAGGCCGCAGTGCCACACCCGACGGGCGGTGAGCGCCGGGCCGGGCACCTCGATCCGCACCTCGGCATCGGTTTTCAGCCATTGCGCCAGCAACGCCTCGACCTCGTCGCGGATGCCGGGCAGGTCCTCGGCCAGGCCGTCCGCGGTGAAGCCCTTCTTGCGCAGCGACTTGCCGATCCGGTAGTCGTCGCGGCTGCCGCCCTCGTCCATCCGGGACGAGGTGATCGCCAGGTTGTCGAAGTCGGGGCGGCCGAGGCTGTCGGTGCGCACCTCCTTGCGCCAGCGCGGCGCGAGCACCGCGTTGAGCGCGAACGCCAGCAGGTGGCACGAGGTGTGCGCGGCGCTGAGCGCGGCCCGACGGTCGGCGTCCACGACCAGTTCGGCGCTCGCCCCGACCAGGTCGCCCGGATCGCCCGGGGCCCGGTCCAGGACGTGCAGCACCAGCCAGGACCAGTCCTCGTCGCCGCGCCGGACCCCGATCGCCTCGCCGACCGCGAACTCGCCGTCCGGGCCGACCGCGCCGGTCACGCAGTCCGACACGACCAACTCCGCGCCCGCCACCCGGATCAGCCCGGTGTCGGCGGGCTGGTCCGGCCAGGTGTGGTCCAGCGGGTGGAACGGCGTCCTGGCCACCACCAGGGCGGTCCGCCCGTCCGGCAGCACGGGCGCGGCCAGGATCGGCGCGTCGCCGGTGATCGCGCCCGCGGGGAAGGTCACCTCGGTGGAGGTCGTGGGGAGAGCCATCTGCGTCCTAACCTCGATTCGATCCGGTCGCCATCGTGCCGGTGCGGCGATGGCGCCGTGCAGTCCATTCGATCATGGACAATCCTCCTCACACAGGAATCGCGAGCAGGGACGGTTTGTGCAACACCACGGCTGGATCTCGACCACGGCGCGGCTGGCGGGCGACACCGAGCCCGGGCCGCACGGTGTCGGCTGGATGCTCGTCGCGTTCATCTTCACGTTCGCGGTGACCCGCCTGATCACCCGGCTGATCCGGGCGGGCAAGGGCCCGTTCCGCAACATGGTGGTGGGCAAGGTGCACGTGCACCACCAGGTGTACGGGATCTTCCTGATGTTGATCGCGGGCGCGCTGGAGTTCGCCTACGAACCGGGCGGCGCGCTGCGTCAGGTGCTCGCCGGGTTCTTCGGGATGGGCGCCGCCCTGACGCTGGACGAATTCGCGCTGCTCGTACACCTGGACGACGTGTACTGGGCGGCGGACGGCCGCAAGTCGGTGGACGCGGTACTGATCACCGCCGCGATGGGACTGCTGCTGTTCGTCGGCGCCAACCCGCTGGGCCTGGGCGACGGCGACAGCAAGCCGGTGGCCGCGACGGTGGTGGTGTTCAACCTGGCCTTCGCACTGTGCGCACTGGCCAAGGGCAAGGTCGCCACCGGACTGATCGGCGTCTTCGTACCGTTCGTCGCGATGGTGTCGGCGATGCGCATCGCCAAGCCCGAATCGCCGTGGGCGCGCTGGCGGTACAAGGAGGGCCCCGGGCGCACCTCGCCGCACGCGGACACCAAGCTGGCCCGCTCGCTGCGCCGCTTCCCGCCAGACCGGCGCACGTGGTGGGACCACACCAAGGACTTCGTCGCGGGCGCACCGCACCGGTGACCGCAGGGGTGACCCTCCGGTGCCGTCCGGTGCGATGGGGTGCGGTGCGGTGCGCACCACGGTGGCGGCACGCGGCCGGCCGATGTCGCCGAAGGGCCGCTGCGGTGCGCACCGCGGTTGCGGCGCTACAGGTTCGGGAGCACCTCGTTCTCGAACAGGCGCAGGCTCTCCCACGCGAGCTCCGGCGCAATGCCGCCCATCATCGGGTGCAGGATCGCGAACGCCGCGTCGCCCTGGGCCTTGAGCTCGGCCACCAGGGTCTCCGGGGTGATCACCCGGTACTGCCCGCCCGCGCGCAGCGCGTCGGCATCGGTGACGCTCGCATAGCCGCCCACGCCCGAGGTGCCCGCCGCGGCCATCGTCTCGCCGTAGGCGTTGACCTCGTGCAGCGCGTGCGGCGCGATCCGGTCCCAGTCCCGGTCGGGGTCGTTCGAGAGGTGGAAGAAGCTGGTGTCGCCGCCGAAGTAGGGACCCGGGTCCTCCTCGCCGAGCTTGACCTTCTCGTCCCGGTAGAACTCCCAGATCGCCGGATTGGACGGCATGAACCCGTCGGCGATGCGCGCGGCGCGGCGCGCGGCGGCCTCGACGCTGCCGCCGAGGATGATCGGCGGGCCACCCTTTTGGAACGGCTCCGGGGTCACCCGCACCGTCCGGCCCCGGAATTCGAACTCCTCGCCCGTCCACGCCTTGCGCAACGTCTCGACGGTCTCCACGGTGCGCTTGACCCGCTCGCGCATCGGCACGTCGTACATCGCGAACTCGGCGTCGACGTAGCCGTTGGTGAGCACCACGTTGACCCGGCCCTGGCTGAGCAGGTCGAGCACCGCGAGTTCCTCGGCCAGGTGCAGCGGATCGTGCAGCGGCGCGGGTATCGCCGCGATGGTCACGCCCATGTTGCGGCTGCGCGCGGTGATCGCGGCGGCGAACTGGAGCGGGGCGGGCAGGTAGCCGTCGGCGAAGCCGTGGTGCTCGGACAGCGTGACCATGAAGAATCCGCGCTGATCGGCCCATTCGACCATGTCGAGTGCCGCCGCGTAGCGCTCCCCCATGCTCGTCCCGGCGAAGGCCGGATTGCGGAAGTCGAAACGCAGCGCGAACACAGCCATGCCGTACTCCTGTCCCCGGCGTCGCCGGGATGAGCGGCGCCGCACTCTCTGATGGGGCGTCAGGTTAGTCGTGCACGTCGAGGAGAACCAGGGCCGGACTCGTCAGCCGGTGCGCAGCGCCCGGTCGAGCAGTACGCGCAGGGCGCGCCGGTCGGCGTCCGGCAGGCCGGCCAGCGGCGGATCACTGGCGAGCGCGGCGAACAGGCGCTCGCGCAATGCGGCGCCGGCCGGGGTGAGTGCGATCAGTTTCGCCCGGCGGTCCCCCGGATGCGGCCGGCGCTCGACCAGGCCGCGGTCCACCAGGCGGTCCACCACGAAGGTCACATTGGGTGGTTCGCAGCACATCCGCCGCCCCAGCTCGCGCATGCCCAGCGGCTCGGCGAGTTCGTGCACCGCGTTCGCCTGGGATGCGGTCAGGCCGACGGAGCCCGCGCACGCGGCGAAGTGCGCGTCCAATCGTGCGGTGGCCGCGTAGAGCAGCGCGGTCAGTCCCGGCAGCTCGCCGTTCCCCGTGGTCATGGCCACACTCTAGCCGAACTTCATTACAGCTCGAATGATTCGAGGTGTAACGTCTGCTCGGAGCTGACACGTCGTCAGTTCTCTTGGTCACCCCGGGAGAGGAACCCGCCCATGCCCGCAATCCTGGCCGGCCGGATGGCCCTGGTCACCGGTGGCAGCGGCGGCATCGGCTCCGCCTGCGCGGCCCGACTGCTGCGCGACGGCTGCTCGGTCACCCTCGCCGCCCGGCGGCCCGATGCCCTTGCCGCGACCGCCGAACGCCTGCGTGCGCAGGCCCCGGCCGGCACCGAGGTGCGCGTCGTCGCGGCGGACGCCTGCAGCACCGACGGGATTCGTGCCGCGGTCCGGGCGGCAGGCCCCGAGCTCGCCGTCTGCGTGGCGACCGTGGGCGGCGGGAGCACCGCACCGATCCTGGCCATGGACGACGACACGTTCCTGGCCGACCTGCACCGCAACACGCACAGCGCGTTCCTGGCGATCAAGTACGCCGCACCCGTGATCGCCGCGCGCGGCGGCGGCGCGATCGTGTGCGTGTCCTCGACCGCGGCCAAGCTGACCATGCCGTTCCTGAGCGGCTACGCGGCCGGGAAGGCGGGCCTGGAAGCGCTGGTCCGGGCCGCCGCGGACGAGTTGGGCGCGGCCGGCGTCCGGGTCAACGCGGTCCGTCCCGGCCTGGTGCGCTCGCACGAGGAGGCCCGGATCTTCCGCGACGACGAGATGATCGCGCGCTTCCTGGCGAACAAACCGCTGGGCCGCACCGGCCTGCCCGAGGACATCGCCGAGGCGGTCCGCCACCTGGCCGGCCCCGAATCGTCCTGGACCACCGGCCAGAGCCTGGCCGTGGACGGCGGCAACGAGCTGCGCCGGGCGCCGTCCTTCGAGAAGTACGCCCGGGCCGCGCTCGGCGACGCGGTGATCGACGCCGCGACGGCCGGCCGCGATCCGTACGCCGAATCGCGCTGAACCACCGGCAGGCCCGGGCCCACCGGCCGCCGACCCACATCGACCCGATCTCGACCCGACCTCGACCCGACGGAGCATCCGCATGACCACCGACGTGCAACTTTCCATCGGCCTGCCGAACTTCGGCACCTGGCCCGCCGGCGACTGGCGCGGCTTCGTGGACGTCGGCCGGGCCGCCGACGACGCGGGAATCGACCGGATCGTCCTGGTCGACCACGTGGTGATGGGCCCCAACACGCAGAACTACACGTGGGGCCGCTTCCCCACGCCGCCCGAGGCGGCCTGGCCCGAGCCGCTCACCCTGCTCGCCGCGATCGCCGCCGTCACCTCGAACGTGCGCCTGGCCACCGGCATCCTGGTCGCCCCGCTGCGCAGCGCCACGCTGCTCGCCAAGACCGCGGCGACGCTGGACCAGGTCTCCGGCGGGCGGCTGGAGTTGGGGGTGGCCACGGGGTGGCAGCGTGAGGAGTACGACGCGGCCGGGATCGACTGGGACGCGCGCGGGCGGCTGCTGACCGACACCCTGGCCGCGTGCAAGGCGCTGTGGACGAACCTGCCCGCGTCCTTCGCGTCCGAGACGGTGAACTTCGCCGACGTCTACTGCGCGCCGCAGCCGGTCCAGGCGGGCGGGGTGCCGCTGTGGATCGGTGGCACGCTGAACAAGCGCAACCTGGCCCGGATCGTGCACAGCGGCGACGGCTGGATTCCGATCATGGGCCTGTCCACCGCCGACATGGCCCGGGACGTGGTCCGCATCCGCGAGGCGCTCGCCGACGCCGGTCGCGACCCGGCGGCGCTGCGGGTGCAGGGCCCGCTGCCGATGGTCAAGGACGACGCCGGGCGCTTCGACCTGGCCCGCACGATGGCCGGTGCGAGCGAGGTGATCGCCGCCGGTGCGACCGCCGTGCACCTGCCCATCCAGGTGTTCTGCTCCGGTCCACAGGACGCGCCCGCGTTCTTCGCCGAGGCCCGGAAGTTGTTCGACAGGGTGGTGTCCGGAGGCTGAGCCCCTCCCGGGTGATGCTTTCCACCTGGGGCTTTACCCCTGCTTGGGGAAAGTTGCCGGATTGCGGAACGTCGTCGGTGGGAGGGTCGTTCCCCTGATCAGGGCGCGAAACGGCGCCTTTGTCCAACGCGGGAGGGCCCTCCATGTCCGACGTCACGCTGCCCACCGGCGCCAACGCGCCCCTGACCGGCGACCGCGCCGAGGTCTCGATCGGGTGGGGCTCGACCGACGTCGTGGACGTGTCCGCCGTGCTGCTGACCGACGCGCACAAGGTACGCACCGACGAGGATCTGGTCTTCTTCAACAATCCGGTCGGCGGCGACGGCGCGGTGCGCACGGCCGCCGGCCCCGCGGGAACCACCCACGTCAGTGTCGAATTGGCCAAGCTGCCCGCCGAGATCGCGCGCGTGGTGGTCGTGGTCAGCTCGGACGCGGACCGCCCCGGGATGACCCTGGGCCAGGTGCCGGGCCTGGGCGCGGTCACCGTGTCCGGGGATGCGCGGATCGGCTACACGCCGGACGCGTTCGCCGGCGGCGAGACGGTCGCGGTCCTGGTCGAGTTGTACCGCCGCGGCGACGCGTGGAAGGTACGCGCGGTCGGTCAGGGCTATGCGAGCGGCCTCGCCGGGCTGGCGACCGACTTCGGCATCTCGGTCGAGGACGAGCCGGAGCCGGAGCCGACCCCCGCTCCTGCCGCGCCCGCGCACGCGATGGTCAAGGAGCCGGCCGCGGCTCCCGCGCCGGCCGCGCCCGCGCCGATCTCGATGGCCAAGGAGCCGCTCGGCCGGGTCGACCTGGCCAAGGGCGGCCGGGCGACGATCAACATGGACAAGGCCGACCGATCGATCACCGTCACCGCGTCGCTGGTCTGGGACGGCGGCGACGACGCGCGCCGCAAGACCGGCGCCGACCTGGACCTGTACGCGCTGTTCGTGCCGCGCTCCAAGGTGGGCGCGAAGAAGGGCGACAAGGACGGGGTGATCTACTACCGCGAGCTCGGCAGCCTGACCGAGGCGCCCTACATCCAACTGGACGGCGACTCGCGCGTGCCCGGCCGGGAGACGGTCCGGATCACCCGCCCCGACGAGCAGGGCTACGTGCTGATCTGCGCGTACAGCGCGGTCGAGAACGGCTTCGGCAGCTTCAAGTCCTACGGCGCGCACGCCGAGGTCACCGACGGCCAGGGCTCCACCGTGAACGTGCCGCTGTTCAACAACAAGCGCGCGGTGTTCTGGGTGGCGATCGCGCTGGTCGACTTCACCGACCCCGACGGGGTCTCGATCCAGCACGTGGAGAAGTACTCGAAGCTGATGCAGGAGCGCCGCCCGATGCTCTACCCGGACGGCACCTTCGAAATGGGCGCGGGCCCGGCGGAGTTCAAGACGGTGCGCTCGCCGCGCGAGCGCTGATCCGGTGGCCCGACAGGGAACTACCGCTCGGTCGTCGTGGCCGAGCGGCAGTCGATCGCGGGGCTCGCCGGGTCGACCGAGCGGTGGACGATCGTCGGGATCCCGGGCTACTTGGCCGAGCGGTAGACGATCACCTTGTCGCCGACGCGGGTCTCGTTGAACAGCCGCTGCACCAGGCCCTTGTCCCGGACGTTCACGCAGCCGTGCGAGGCGCCGTTGTAGCCGTTGGCGGCGAAGTCGGCCGAGTAGTGCACCGCTTGGCCGCCGGAGAAGAACATCGCGAACGGCATCGGCGTGTGGTAGAGCGTCGACACGTGGTCGCGGCTCTTGAAGTTGATGCTGAACGCGCCCTCGCGGGTCGGCGTCTCGGCCGAGCCGAAGCGCACGGCCGTCGAGTACTGGGCCTTGCCGTCGATCACCCAGGTGAGCCGGTCGGTGCGCTTGTCGATGCAGATCGCCCGGCCGGTCAGGCACCGCTCGTCCAGTCCGGCCTGTGCGGCCGGCGGCTTGGGCGAGGCGGGCTTGGTGGTCGGCGGCTTGCTGGTCGGCGGCTTGCTCGTGGCGGGCTTGCTGGTGCTGGGCTTGGCGGACGTGGGGGTGGCGCTGGTCGGCGCACTGGTCGTGGGTGCTGCGGAGGTCGGCGCGGTGCTCTCCGGCGCCGGCGTCACGGGTGCGGACGAGGAGGTGGTGGGCAGCGACGACTGCGCACCGGCCTTCGCGGTCGAGTCACTCGACGAGCCGGAGTTGCAGGCCGACAAGGCCAGGATCGCGGTCACGGTGACCGCGAGGGATATACGAGTCTTCTTCATCGAGTGGTGCCTCTCCCGACCCAAACCCAAATGTGGAGTGTTCCCCGAGTCGTGCACCCTTGTAGACGCCGATGGGGCTCGGGAGGTTGCGTTCCTAGTTTGACCCATTGGTGTGAATGTTCAGCCGGACATGTCCCGCCGTGACCAGTTCGGGATTCACCGGACGCAGATCCGCCGCCCATGCGTCCAGGGCGGCGCCGATCCCGCCCCCGGCCAGGGCCGCACCGATGCCCAGGCACCGCATGCCGGCCGCCTCCGCGGCCCGTACTCCGCTCTCCGCGTCCTCCACGACCAGGCAACGGTCCGGCCGCACACCCAGCAGATCGGCCGCACGCAGGTAGCCCTCGGGGGCCGGCTTGCCCTCGCGGACGTCCTCCGCGGTGACCATGTACACCGGTTCGGGCAACTCCGCCGCGCGCAGTCGGCCACTGGCCACCCGGCGGGTGCCGGACGTGACGACGGCCCAGCGCGCCGCGGGCAGCATCGCCAGCAGGCCGGCCGCGCCGGGCATCGGACAGATGCCGGTGAAGTCCCGTTCCTCGCGCTCGACGATCCACGCCGCCTCGACCTCGGCGTCCAGCGTGGGGGCGACCACGCGCACCAGGTCGATGTCCCGTCGTCCGTAGGAGGCGGCGACGGCCGCGTCCGGATCGACGCCGCGGTCGAGCGCCCACATCCGCAGGATGCGTTCGATCAGGGGATGGGAGTCCACCAGCACGCCGTCGAGATCGAACAGGATCGCGTCGCAGTCGAGCGTCGTGCCGTCGTTCACCATGCGGCCAGGCTGTCAGGAGCGGCGGCGCGCCGTCGAGGCCTTCCCGCCGGATGATCGCGGTGCCGTGCTCAATCACCCGCACAGCTCTGATTCCGCTCCGAATCGACCATCTTCGAACCTGGGTCAACGAGCTCCGTTGCCTAACTGTCACGTTTGCGCCGATCCCTACCGGCTAGGGGGTGACTACGGCCCGGACGCGCTCACCCCCAGGCGGCAAATCATGTACTTGGTTCTCGCTTTGCTGGCTTTGATCGTGATGTTCCTGTTGATACCCGGGCTGGCCTGGTTCGAGGACCGCTTGCTGGGGCCCCAGGGGCCGCCGACCCCGGCAGCCGCGCCGTCGACCACCCGACCGGCGATCGAACCCGCCGCCGCGTCCGCCGCGCCGGCCGCACTCGCGCTGCCCGCCGTGCCTCGGCCGGCCGGGCACACCGTGCGATCGGGTCGAGCCCGCCACGCCCGCCGCCCGACCACCTCCCTGCACGCCTACCGGCACCACATCGGTCGCCGCCGTCCACCCCGAGCCCCGGTCTTTCGTTGACCGCCGGCGCACGTCCCGGAGTCGACCCTGAGCGAGCCCCCCGTGCCGCCGCCCGTGCGGATCGAATCCGTACCGCCCGAACTGGGCTCTCCGCTGGGCGCCGCACCGCTGTCCACCCGCTCCGACGTCTGGCACGTGCTCGGCAGCCGCGCCGACGCGGTGCTCAAACTCGCGACGCCGGACGGGACGGCGCCGGCCAATCCGCGCTACTGGGCCCGCGAGGTCGAGGCGTACGAGAGCGGCTTCGCGGCCGAGGTGTACGCCGCCTACGGCCTGACCGCGCCCAAGGCGCTACGCGCCGACCGGCGCGCAGACGGGTCGGTGGCACTGTGGCTCGACTACGTACGCGGGTGTCCCGGGACCAGGTGGGACCTGAACCGATGGATCGACTTCGCCCGCCGGCTCGGCGCGGCACAGGCCGCGCCCCGACCGGCCGGGCCGTCCTGGCTGTTCGAGCGCCCGCCTCCGGTCGGGCGGCTGGCGGCACGCGCCGCCGAACTGCCGTACGTGCAGTGTCACCTGGATCTACGGCCGGTGGATCTGATCGCGCGGGACGAGGACATCGTGCTGTTGGACTGGTCGCACGCGGGCTACGGGCTGCCGGGCGAGGACCTGGCCGGGCTGATCCTGGCGCATGCGGCCGAACCCGAGTCGGCCTCGGCGCTGGACGCCGTGTTGCCGGCCGAGTACGCGCGGGGCGCGGGCCGGTCGGAGGCGGACGTACGGGTCGCGATCGCCGCGACGGCGCCCATGAAGTACGGGCCCGGCGCGGACGAGGCGACCCGTCGGATGTTGCGGATGTGGACGCGGAGCGCGGCGGCCGGCTGAGGCGGCGAGTTCGCCCGTGCCGCGACACACTCTTCGCCGACTCGGCCGAGCCGGACGACGAGTTCGTCGGCCGGTGGTACCTACTCGCCCCGGGGCAAGGGTGGACGGCCTGCGCACGCGGGGCCCCAGGCGCCGATGGGGCGGGCCTGTGCACCCGCCCCCTCCGATGGCCGATCGTTCAGTGACCCGGCCAGATACCGGTGCCCCGCCTGAACGCCACGGCACCGCCCCGGTTGACGGCGGCGTGCACCACGGCGTAGATCGCGCCCTGAACGGCGGCGGCGGCGAGGATCTCGCCCCAACCCCGGTCGCTGTCCATCGCGTCGGGTGCGTCCTCCTGGTGGGTGAGCAGTTTCCAGGTCTTGTTGAACGCCTTCGTCGCCGCTATCCCGCCCACCACACCGACGAGCATGCCGATCGGGCGGTACATCAACTTTCCGGTACGCATGGCGGACTTGGTGTTCACCGCCTCCGAACGCCCTCTGGCCCCGGATCCGCCGCTCACCGGCGGGACTTTCGAATCGCCCAGATCAGGACTGCGACGGTCGCGACCGCGGCGGCGATCGCGGGCAGCGGGCGCTTGCGGACCTCCGCCGACCCGGTGAGAGTCGCGTGCCGAAGCGGGTCGGGGGTGTGGTCGAAGAGTTGGTCGCGGCCGGTGCGCCCGACCTCGACGGTGCGGTCCTTGGCCTCGACGATCCGGTCGCCGGCCGTCTCACGGACCCGGTCCGCCTTGTGCCCGGCTTGCGCGGCCTTGTGCCGGGCGGCCTCCTTGACCTGATCGCCGGCGTGCGTGGCGGCCTCCTTGAGCTGTTCGGCCCGGTGCAGCGTCGCCTCCTTGGCCCGCTCGGCCCCGTGCTTCGCGGCCTCCTTGGCCTGATCCGCCTTGTGCGCCGTGCTTTCCTTGACTCGCTCGGCTCCGTGCATTGCGGCCTCCTTGGCCTGCTCGGCCTTGTGCGTCGCGGTTTCCTTGGCCTGCTCGGCCCTGTGCGTCGCGGCTTCCTTGGCCCGGCCGGTCGCCCGCTGCGCGCTCTGCTTGGCCCGGTCGACCCGCCGGCCGGTGTTCTCGGTGGCTTCGCCGACCTTTTGGTGCACCTCGGCCGGCAATTCCGCCTGGGTCAACTCCTCGACGGCGTGCGCAACCTGCTCGTGCTTGCGGTTCGGCCGCCGATCCGGCCCGGATTCCCGGTCCGGCTCCTGCCTGGGGAGGCGCGGCTCGCCGAACGCCGCCGCAGCGGGTTCGCTCGGTGGCGCGACGACGGTTTCCTCCGGCTCGCCCGACGCGGACTTGCCGCCGGGGTTCCGGCCTGGGGTACTCATCGGTGCGTACTCCTCTTCACGGTCTCGATGTCCTCGCGCCATCGCCGAGGACCGCGCCCTGCGCCTGCCCGGCGGAAGGCCGGTCATTCGTCCTCGGCGGGCCTTCGACGGCCGGGGCCGTCTCCCCGATCCTGCCGGGGGCGCAGACCCGGCAGGACCGAGGACACGGTCCCGGCGTTCGGTGCGTCGATGCCGGAGTCGGTGTCTCCCGGTCGAGGCTAGAAACAACCGAGCCGCAGATCCGGGAATGTCACCCGGATGCGCGGCGGCGTGTCCGACGGATCACCCGCTCGGCGGGATCGGGGGCGTCGGGACGGGGGCGTTGAGACGGGCCGGGGTCGCGGGCGGGACCGAGCCGTCCACGCGTGTGGGTGAAGCTCGGCGCCGCTCCGCGTGCCGTGTCCCGAACCGGCGGGCATTCGGCACAGGATCGGGCTTCGAGAACGGCTCCCTCGGCCGGCATCGGCTCCGGCGGGCGCCGTCGGACCCACCCGAGATCCGGCCGCGCCCGGATGGCAGTGCCCGGAGGTATGCGTGCCCGCCGTGTCCGGAACACCCGAACCGCCCAGCCGGGTGCATCGAGTCGGGGCGCTACTCACGTGCTGCGCCGTGCTGTTCGGCGCGAGCGCCGGCATCGGACATCCCGCCGCATCCGTGATCCCCATCCCGTCCCTTCCACCCGTCGGGTCCGACCGGCCCAGCGTGTCCGACACCCCCGCCGTATCCGGCCGGCCCGTCGTATTCGGGACGCCCGCCGTATCCGCCGCGGGCCGAGGCGGCGGCCGGACGTGGCCGACCGGCGGACCCGGAACGCTCGTGCCGCCCGCGCCGCGGGCCGTCGCGGACCGGGTCGGCACCCGAACCGGGCAGTCCGTGGACGTCCCGGTCCTGGCCGGGGACACGGGAGAGGGACTGGTCGTGCTGTCGCACACCAACCCCGAGCACGGCCTGGTGCTCGACCTCGACGACTCCCGGGACGCGACCGCGACCGAGTCCGTGTTGCGCTACACGCCGGGGCCGGGCTTCGCCGGTCGGGACGGCTTCCACTACACGGTCGTCGACCGACTCGGTCGGCAGTCCACCGCGAGCGTCCGGATCGACGTGACGGCCGAGCCGGGTGCGGCGGCACGCACGGCCGAGCCACGGCCGGGCAGGATCGGCGCGCATCGCGGCGTGGACGAACTCCGGGCCCCCTCGGCCGTACGGAGGCCGGCCGGACACGACTCGGGCGGCGGGCCGCTGCTCGTGGCCTTCCTGTGCTCGGCCCTGCTCGGCGCGGGCATCCTGGCCTGGGTCGCACACCGTCGACCGGACCGGCGCGTGCACTGAGCCGGGCCGGGGCAGGCCGGTTCCGGTCGGGTCAGGCCGGGTCGGGTCTGTCGGGTGGGGGCTGGTCGGGTCAGGTCTTCCGGGCGTCCTGGGTCAACAGGTACAGCCCGTACAACACTTCGGCGATGCCGACGATCAGCAGCACAACGCCGACCTTCCCAAGCGCGATCACGGGCGTATCCACGTCGTCCGCGAACACCTTCAAGGCACCCCCCACCACCGCACTCGCAAGGCCTGCCGCCAACGAACCACGTGCCTTGGCCACGGTCTTCCTCCTCCACTCGACCTGCGAATACGCCTCCGAGGCTAGATCCGAGTCCCACCCCGACACGCCCTCCACAAGGACGACCCGCCATACACACTTCGGCCCAGGACGGTCCCGATTCCCCGCCCCCCAGCGCGGCCCGGGGACCGGCCGGCGCACCCGGATCGCCCCGGCCTCGTCACCCGACCGCTGTGATGTGCCCGTCCGCCTCCTTCACGCGGCCGCCGCGGCACAGTTCGTCGATGTCGGAGTCCAGGAAGCTGCGGATGTCCCGACCCATGCGGCGCCAGCCGAAGAACTCGCACGCGTGCCGGACCAGTTCGTCCCGCGACATGCCCGGGCACTCCGCGGCCAGTTCGTACAGCGCCAACTGCCGTTCGACGGGAGCAATGTGCGCGGCCTTGCGAGGGGTGTCGCCCTCCGCAGACACGCGGGCGACCGGCTTCTCCCTCCCGACCGCGTCCAGGAAGTCGCCGTCGACCTTCCTGACCCGTCCCGTGCGAACGAGATCGCGCACCACTTCCCGCACGTTGTCACGAATCCTGCTGCCCGCCCGGGCCACGCCCCAGGCTTCCCGGGCGCGCTGCACCAACAGCTCCTCGTGGATGGGTCCCTCGACCCCGACCACCCTGGTCAGGATCTCGCGCAGCGCGGGCCGGGCCTCCGGGGTGTGCAGTTCGTACGGCGAGGACGCGATGGGCTCGTACGTTTCGTACCGGGAACTCCACGGCCGATCGGGCTCGGAATCGACCGGAACACGCTCATGCTCGACGGGTGCCGGCATCGTCGGCGACGCCCCGTTCGCCGGTATCGGGACTCCGGGCAAGGCCGACACGCCGGGGTACACGGCAGGTGCCCCGAGAAGGGGGGCATGCTCCGCCACGTCACCCGCCGCGGCCACCGCCGAAGCCGCCACGACGGCGTGCGGCATCGCTCCCCGCGCGATCGCCGACTCGACCGCCTCACGCAGTCTCAGCTCGGCCGCGGCCCTCCCGCGGTACCAGTCGGTGCCCCAGATGCGGTGGAGTTGCCAGCCCAACCCGGCAAGCACCTCCTCCCGCAGTCGGTCGCGATCCCGAGCCGTCCTCGACGAGTGGTACATCGCACCGTCGCACTCGATGCCCAGTGCGTAGGAACCGGGAAACTCCGGATGGCGCACACCCATGTCGATGCGGTATCCGGCGACGCCGACCTGCGGCTGCACGCGGTAGCCCCAGTCGCGCAGCACCCGGAGCACCGACTCCTCGAACGGGCTGTCCGGTTCCGCGTCGGCCTGTGTCACGTCTTGTGCAAGGACGGCAGGACCGTTCTCGGCGTACTCCAGATAGCGCTTGAGGTGCTGGACGCTCTCGTTCGCGCTGTCGACCAGGCCACTGCCCCGGAAGGAAGCGACCACCTCCATGCGGAAACGCGCCCGGGTGACGGCGACATTGAGGCGGCGCCAACCGCCCCCCTTGTTGATCGGTCCGAAGTTCGTGCCGAACCTGCCGTGCTCGTCGGGGCCGTACCCGATCGACATGATCATCACGTCGCGCTCGTCGCCCTGGACCGATTCGAGGTTCTTGACGAAGAAACCGTCGAGTCGGTCCTCGGTGAAGCAGTGGTCCAGGTCGGGACGCAGCAACCTGGCCTGCTGGACGGCCTGATCAACGGCTGCGGCCTGGGCCTGGGAAAGGGCGACCACGCCCAAGGTGCGGTCGGGTCGGGTGTCGAAGTGATGGATGACCCGCTGGGCGACGAACTCCGCTTCCCTGCGGTTGTCGCGCCGTCCGCCGCGGTCGTACACGCCCTTCGCGTGGAAGAACTCGACGCCGATGTCGTTGCCGTGGTCCAGTGCCCCCGGAAACGTCACCATGGAATTGCCGTAGAAGGACCTGTTGCTGAAGGTGATCAGGTCCTCGTGCCGACTGCGGTAGTGCCAGCGCAGGGACAGCTCCCGCAGGGCCCCTGCCTTGCAGGCGTGCAGCAGTGATTCGAAGGTGTCGGGAACGTCCTCGTCGTACTGATCGGAATCGTCCTCGACCGCCGCGTCGAAGAAGGACGTGGGCGGCAACTGCTTCTCGTCGCCCGCCACGATCAGCGAGCCCGCCCGGTACACACAGTTGATCGCGTCGGCCGGACGGACCTGTGACGCCTCGTCGAAGATCACGACATCGAAGTGATAGTCCGCAGGCAGGAATTGACTCACAGTCAACGGACTCATCATGAAGCACGGCTTGATCAGTCTGACGACTTCGTGGGTCCGGCGGAGCAGTTCCCGAACGGGCAGGTGGCGTCGCTTCAGCTCGGCCTGCCGCTTGATCACCAGGGCCGGCCCGCCGCCGAACCGGCGCGGTCGGCGTGTGTTGCATGCCTCGATCACGGCTCCGCTCGCGGCGGCAACGAGTCGGCGGTCCGCCTCCCGGAAGTCCGCCACCCTGGCGTCCAGGTCTGCGGAGCGGGTGGTGGCGAGCCGAGGATCCGTGGCAAGGAGGTCGTCGGCCCAGCACTTCAGCACCGCCTGCTCCACGACCGCCGGCAACTGCTCGGGGAGCACGCCTCGTTCGACGGCACGCGGAAGGAGTTCATCGATGCCGTGATGCGCCAGGACGTCCAGTCCGGCGCGGTATGCCTGCCATTCCTCCGGACCGCGGGGATCGGCCCGGAGCTCGTCGACGGCCTGCCGGGCCTGATCGAAGGTGCCCGACAGGGCGGAGGACAACCGAACCCGGTGAGGTTCCTCGAACATGTCGAGCAGCGCGGTCGAAGACTCCGACCAGCGCGCGATACGGAGCGTTGCCGCGTCGCACCAGCCCGCCAACGCACCGCGAACGCCGCGGGCCAACAGCTCCGGAACCGGGTCGGGTTCGGCGGCGTCGGCCAGGCGGGAGACGGGCAGGTCCCGGTGGGTGCTCCCGCGGGTGAGTTCCGCTATTCGGTCCGCCATGGCCAACACCACGTTCAGGGACGGCAGGTCGTCCTCGCCGTGAGGGACGTAGGCGCCCAGCACCTCTCGGTGACGTGCCACCTGCAGAGTGATCTCGGCCTCGGCGTTCTGCCAGGTCAGGGCATCGTTGAGGCGATGAGGCAGAGACTTGTCCCAGGCGCCGGCGCGGGTAAGCGCGACCACCGCCGCGCGATCCGCCCGGTATCGGCCGGACAGGCGCCCGAACATACCCCGGTGCCGTTCGGCGAACCTCCCGACCAGCTCGGGCAACTCTTCGGCCTGTAGGACCTGTTCACCGAAGACGTCCTCGGCCGCCGCACGGGCGGCCGCGCGGGCGGCGAGCGCGACCCGGATCTCCCGAGCCGCTCGATGTGCCTCGCGCAGCCCTTCCTCGTCGAACCACCGCGCAGGCGGCCGATCGGCCGCGGATGCCAGGTCGGCGAGTTGCAGCAGGCCGAACGCGGCCTGCATGGTCCCGGGCTCGGGTAGCCCGAACATCTCGGCCAGCCGGGCCAGGCTTGCCGAGACATCGTCCGACAGCCCGCTGCCGGCGGTGCCGACCATGGCCGGGTCCCGTTCGGGCAGGCCTGCTTCCAGCATTCCGACGGCCCGGCGTAAGTCGTGCACGGTGCGCGGTTCGGGAAGGGTGGCCCTGAACGGGCGACGCTCGGCAGCCGTGCACAGGTCGGCAAGGGCGTCGGCGGCCTCGGCGAGAACCGCAGTGGGGGCGGAAGCCCGCTTGAGCCCGCGCCAGACGAACGTCTCACCCTCCGCCGCCGGACGCCAGGCTCGGCCGATGGCACCGGCCGCCTCAACGAGTGACCGAAGGTGTCCGGCCCCGAGCCGTGCGACCGTGTGGGTGCTGCGCGCACCGAGGGCGAGCTGCGGTGTGTCAGCCAGTTCCAGGAGGACCAGGCGGCCCAGGACGTCGTGAAGAGAACGACCGAGCGGTTCACGGGCCTGGTTCATCGCCGCCGCATAGGCGGACAGCTCCTCGCGCAGTCGACGGGCCCGATCGAGTTCGTGCTCGGCCGCGCCGGTGATCCGCACCTCGGTGGTCAGCACCCGTTCGAGCTCCGTCGCCACCGCCTTCTTGCTGGTGTCGCCGCTGTGCAGGGCCATCACGAAGTCACCGAGGCCGACACCTCGCAGCCTGTTGCGGACGACGTCGAGCGCCGCGGCCTTCTCGCTGACGAAGAGAACGGACCGGCCGGCATGCATGAGTGCGGCGATCATGTTGGTGATCGTCTGACTCTTGCCGGTACCGGGCGGACCGCTCATCACGAAGGAACGGCCGTCCAGCGCGGCGGCGATGCACTGTCGCTGCGAGGAGTCCGCGTTCAGCACAAGCGGGGTCCGCTCGGGCAGTTGGATCTCATCGATGCGGTCGATATCGGGCGGCTCGAAGCCGATCAGGTCGTCGGACAGTCCTGCGTCGGGCCCGAGGCCGACGGCTCGCACCAGCGGATGAGCCAGGATGCGTTCTTCGTTCTGCTGGAGGTCCTGATACATGGCCTCCTTGTGCGAGGCGAAGAGGCCGAGGACCACACGCTCGTCGACCGACCAGCCCTCTTGCGTCCGCGCGACTTCCCAGGCGGCCGACAGGACCGCCTCGGGGTCGGCCACGTCACAGTCGGCTACCGGGCCCCAGTCGACACCCAGCCGCTCCAGCTTGACCGCGAGCGCGGGGTTGTGGATCCGGTCCTGGTCCTCCGCGAGGTGCAGCCGCGTCCGCCCCCGGTCGTCTCGGCGAAGCTCCACGGGTACGAGCAGCAACGGAGCGGAACTCGTCTCCTCGGCGCCGGCCTCCCGCCAGTCCAGCATGCCGACGCCCAGCCAGAGCACCCACAAGCCGTAGTCGTTGTACATCTGACCCGACTTCTGCCGCAGCTGGTAGAGCGACGCGTCCAGCCGGGCCTGCGTGTTCTTCTGAGTCACCAGACCGGAGGCGCGTCCGATGCCATCAGTCGCGGTGCCGAGGTCGTACATGAAGAACGTCCCGCTGTCCGGAGCATCCTCCTCTGCCCCCGCGCCCTCATCGACACGTCCGTCGTCCTCGACGGGAGCGAAGGACCAGCCGCGAGCAATTCCGGCCAACACGGCGGAAGCCTCGGGCGCCGTGATCTCCAGAGTGGCGATCCTCGTGTGGCGAAAGTTGAGCAGTCGGTTGCGGCCACCGAGGTCGAGCAGCGAACTGCGCCAACCGCCCAGAACGGCCCTCAGCCGATCAACGGCGAGGTCGTCCCCACCCCCGTGCTGCGCAACTCCGGTCGTTCGCGAACTGGGCATGCAGACGTACCTCCGGAACGAAAACGCGCAGGAGGCAACGCACCTCGCAACCCCCCAGCTGCGGCAAGCAAGTATTCAGTGTCGGCAGCCCGCCACACCAGTCTCGCCGCAGCACTCCCACCCCGCGAAGCAGATGAACATGTACAAAATCCGCCGCGCCCCGCACAAGCCATCCCGCGAGGTCCCGACCACATCGATGCTCGCATCTCGAGCACGACAAAAGGCCAGGTCACATGCTGTGACCTGGCCTTTGTGAGTGAGCCGCCTAAGGGAGTCGAACCCTTGACCTACGCATTACGAGCACCGTAGCGGCAGTCCCTCGCGATGCCAGGCAAGATCACATAGGACCGTTTGGGCTGGTCAGAGGCGATCAGACTCCCAGCCCCGCCCAAGGGATGCCAGTGCATGTCAAGGCATCCGGACACATCCGGGACACATCCGGATGCCCTTTCCATCTGCACAAACGTGGCCTCCGACCGCGAGCGCAACTCCTGCGCTCGCGGTCGGAGAGCCCACCCACGAACCCGTTGCACCCGCACTCCAGCAGCGCCACGCTCGGCCGTAGAGGTGCCGTCGATGAGGACCTCGAAGCAGCAAGGCGCACAGTCGACCCTAGGCTGACCGCTGGGCGCATCACCGGGCCCCAAGACCAGCCGCTCCCTGTAATCGTCGTCAACGCGTGCAGCGAGCGCGGCATCCGAAGCCGCGCAACCAGCCTCCGCCGCCATGCAAACGAAGTATCCCGGGGCCGACTTCAGCCCGACTTAGACCACGTCTGGCTTCAGAGGGGCGGCGGCGAGCATACCCGCCCATTCATGTTGACTGTTCTTGCCGCAGTGGAAGTCCTTCAAGCGCTGTACGAGCAACTGTGGAAAAGACTTAAGGCATTGCTCGAGCGTGAGCGGTGACCACTGAATTGCATTCGCTAGCAGTTGCTCCGGATCGGTGACGATCTCCAATAGAACACCGTTGCGCTCTTGTGCCCTCATTATAAGCTTGTCTTCGTCTAGGTCGGCTTGATTGGGCTCGATTGCGACGTAGAGACCTTTCCCAATCCCCGCCGCTGCGAGCCGTTCGACGAACTGAAGGATCTCACTCTGTGTGACCGTCTTCTGCTTCGCTTCGGCACCGAGTACGACAATCCTTTTAGCTGCGAGTGGAGGTGTAGCCAAATCTTCTGGAAAGATTTCCTCTTGCAACGGGGGCTGTGGCTCAACGGGGACTTCGATAGCAACGTCGCCCGGGACCTTGCGACTCGGGTCATTAATCGCGTCGGCGTACACCATGCCGGGGTGCACCAAGTCTAGACAGGCCGCGAGCAGAGCTTGGCCCCGTCGACCACCCTCACGATTTACGTTGATGAACGCTGCTGCCAGGTGGCTAAGCGCTGGCAGGGTCAGAGCGCTCTCGTCAAGCTTGAGAACCGTAGCCCTATTCCCGTCCTCGATCCGCACTCGGATGAACGCGGCAAGGGCGTACACCGCACTGTCACCTTCGAGGTAGTCCGCCGCCTGAAGGCATCCGATGAGGTACTCAAGCTCCAACCTCGCAGCAGGCTTGCTTTCGGGAATCAACTCCCTTATGACCTGGGGCTTAGCGAAGAAGGGCTGGTTGTTCAGCGGCTCGGCCCCCGTAGTCCGCAGATCGATCTCATGCTCGACACACATCGGCACAAGTACGTCCTTGGCGACGCCGCGAGCTGAGTAACCGCGGTGAACTTTCGTTTGCAGTGCAAGGGCGTTGACATCCTTGTTGGTGGCCTTGGCGAGCAGCGCAGTCCCAAGAAGGGGAGTGTTGGTTGCGTTGGCCGCCTGGCCGACCTGACGGGCACGGGTGATCCACTCACTGGGGAGTTCATCGCCTCCCTTCGCCAAGGCGAGCGCTTCGAGGAACTTTGCACGGGCCTGGCCTTTGTGAACGCTCAGAACCTTCTTGTCCCCACCCTGCGTCATGCCCCTACCTGCCACTTCGTGATCGGCCCGACGTGATGGCGAACAGGCTCCCACACCAGCTCCCGCAACGACACTCCGCGCCCACGCTCCGCCACGAACCGGCTACCCAGGCGGACAGCGTGCCGGGATGTCGGTCCCATCTGGCATTCTGTCCCCTGTGACAAGCCATGGCATCGCGATCTCATTGTTCTCCGGCGCAGGCGGACTCGACCTCGGCGTCGAAGCGGCCGGCTACGAGGTGCGTGCTGCTGTTGAGCACAACGCCGACGCTGTGGCCACGATGGAGAAGAACTTCTCCCACCTCCACTCCGAGGTCATCCAAAGAGATATCCTCGAGGTATCAACCAAAGATCTCATGAGCGCCGCCGGACTCAAGGGGAAAGAACGTCCGGATTTGCTGGTCGGCGGACCTCCATGCACTCCATTTTCCAAGTCTGGTTTTTGGCTTGAATACAAACGCAAAGGGCTCGATCCCGGCGCTTCTCTCTTGCAGTCCTATACACGAGTTCTCCGCGAGGCAAAACCGCAAGCTTTCGTACTGGAAAATGTCTATGCACTCACATTCAACAACAAGGCATCTCGCCCTGCATACGAGCGCTTGCTTAGGGAGATCGACGAGGCCGGGTACGTCTGTGAGGCGAAGGTCCTAAATGCTGCGGACTACGGCGTTCCGCAGTCCCGGCCACGACTCTTCCTTATTGGAGTACCAAAGGGCAAAGTCGCGCCACAGCACCCGGAGGCCACCCACGGCGGAAAGTGGGAACGCCGCACTACTGGATCCGAAGAACGGGCTCATGTTACGACGGGCCAGGCACTCGCCGGGCTCGAGGCTGAACCAGAACCTGGCGAGGTTGTTGCGGGTAAGTATGGGCATCTTTTGCCGGACATCCCACCCGGCGAGAACTATCTTCATTACACTGAAGAACGGGGTCATGATAACCCCGAATTTAAATGGCGATCTAAGTATTGGTCGTTCTTGCTGAAGCTAGATCCAAACCGCCCGTCTCCAACTATCCAAGCTCAGCCCGGGCCGTACATTGGGCCTTTCCACTGGGATAATCGACGCCTGCGCGTTGCGGAGATGAAGCGGCTTTTCACATTCCCTGATGATTTCGAGTTCGTAGGGAAGCGTAACTCGGTTCAGGCTCAGCTAGGGAACTGCGTCCCCCCCCTTCTCGCGGAACGCGTCGTACGTGCGGTAGCGGAGCAGGTCAACTAGTCGGGCGCCGCTGCCGGGGGGATCTGGGGCGTCTTCGGGCCGTGACCGGGAGGGGTGTGCGGCAGGTGACGCAGATGCAGGTCCAGCAGTCAGCAGGCTCTGGAAGTCGTCGAGGACCTGGTAGAGCGTGAGGCTGGCCGTCACTGCTTTGGGGCAAAGTAGTCGTTCTCGGCAGGTGCTGCCAATCGTGCTGGCCAAACCGATCACGACTGGTACATGTTCTCCTCTGCAAGGATAGAAAACCTCGATCTGCCGACTCACAACACGAACGGCAAGGAAGCAATCACGTCGTGGGCAGGGGGATGCCCGATGGATGGCAGCGACGGGCCTTGCGATCAGATCCGCAGGGGCACGGATCATTCTTCGAGACAGCTCGTCCCGGGCCCTTGGGTTGCTCGGGCCGAGGCTCGGCGACACCGTGACGGCGCCGACCCAGCCTCTGCCACTCGGCCAGGAGCGGCGGAATGTCGTCCTCCCGCTCTACAAGCCACTCGGCAACAGCACGCGTCGCAGGGTCCTCGGCAGTCACGGCCAAGTCCCTACAGACAGCCGAATCGAGCACGGTCATCTTTGCCATCGTCTTGTACCCGCCATCATCGAACGCCTTCAAAGCCCTGAGCTTGAAAACGTTCGGCAAGTACGCAGCACCTGCGATGACAGCAGCCCCCGTAACCACGTGGCCGTCCTCTGTGCTGTTGAAGAGCGCCACCAACTCCTGCTCTGCCGAGGTGAGCCGGATGGCCTCCTCTGCCGCAAGCAGTTCACGATAGCGATCCGCCAACTCGCCGGGCTTCTCGTAGGAGAAGGAGGCCGAGTTCCCCTTTAGCGTGAAGTGCAGGACGTGCATGCCTCGTTGCAGACGAGACTCGAAAGCGGTCAACCGCGTCGTCTGGTCGAAGCCCTCGAAGGTGATCGACGGCTCCCTGCGCGCACCGCTGCGGACATCGTCTCCGAACCGCGCCTGCGGGGAGGACATGAACGGGCAGACTTGTGCGGAGTAGACCGCACAAATCTCGTGTACGGGGGCTTCACTAAAGAAGGGTGAGCTGATGGACATCCCGGGGACGAAGTGCTCCCACCGCAGCTCGTTCCCAAACGGCAAACCGCAGACCCCACACCAGTCGAACGTTGCCAAAGCCAGCTTGCGGCGCTCGCTGATCGCGCCGAAGTTGATCTCACCATCACCGCGGTCGACCGTCGCGATGATCGGGTAGCCGCGCTTGTCACGCGGAAGGTGACCCAGACGGTGCGGCAGAGCTACAGCGGTCGGTTTCATCAATCCCCCAGGCGTGTTTCACCGATCCCGGCAGCCTAGGGACACAACCAACTGTGTGCACCCATGTCCTTCGTATTGCTCAGCGCTCGCCCCCACGGCACGAACGCGTTGCCCATGGAGCACACGATTAGGCACGAGCCGTCAAGGTTGCTGCGCACATCTCGGGTTGGTCTTCCAAGGCCACATTCGCGCGCAGCGCGGGGCAGCCCGTCCGTGTACACACGGCTGCTTGAGGCAGGCTCGTAACGTGATCCGGAGACCCAGCCGCTTCACGCTGGTTGATCACTACTGTGTCGTGCTGCCTGACGAGGATTGACACCCTCGGGGACGCGTCAGCCGGGCCAGCGGCTGCCCGGTGTGGATGGGATGGAGCCAGGCGTGGTGATGGTGGGTCCGATCGGTGGGCGGGTCGCCGTGTGGCGTGGGCGGCGTGGTCTCAGTGCTGCGGCGTTGGCTGCGGTTTCCGGTGAGAATCACCCATCCATCTACGCCATCGAGAACGGCGACGAGTGGGTGGATCGGCGCGGGCTACTTGCCGATTGGGCCGAGGCACTTCGACTGGACCCGGTGGAGCTAACCGGGCAGCCATATCCACCAACGGGGGTGGAGCACGCAGCGGTTCGTGCGGTGGCCTATCAGCTTCGACGGATGCTGGACGAATCGGGCCCGGTAGTCGAGCCGATCGAGATGGATCACACCATCACCCTGGCCGACGAGATCCGGCTGGCCGAGCATCGCGGAGACGAGTTGAGCGTGGCGCAGGATCTCCCCTCGGTGATCGCGGGCGTAGATCACCTCGCAGCCGAAGCGTCGGGAGCGGCGGCCGAGCGATTGGAGGGTGTACGCGTGGACGTACACGTCGCCGCGTCCGGATTGTTGCGACGGCTGGGTTACCGGGATCTAGCGTGGCTGCTTCTGCATCGGGCGGCGCCCGGTCGGGCCGAGCCTGTGGCGGTGCTGGCCGAGGAGGTCCGGTTGCTGCTTGATCTGGGGTGGCCGGAGTACGCCCTCGCTCGTGCCGCGCGGGTGCCGGCCAACAGCGAGCTGAACCTGTTGATGGCTTCTGCTCACGCGATGGCCGGTCGCCCCGAACCAGCCCACGAACTGTTGGACGCATGCGTCCTGGACGTGGAGACCCCGCAATGCCAAGCCGCGGTCGCCGGATCGCGGGTGACGGTCGCCGTGGAAACACGAGAGTTCGAGCGTGCGACTCGGCTCTACGACGCCGTGGAATTGGATGCCCTTGGCCCGGCCGATCGGGTCGTGTTGTCGATCTCTGCCTCTTCAGCGTTCGCCAGGACCGGTGATATGCGTCGGGCGGTGGAGTTGTTGGTCGGCGCCCACGAACAGGCCCCTCTGCGCCTCGCGTTGGATCCGTTCGCGCGAGAGTTGCTCGCCGCGCTTCCCGAACGCATCGCAGACCCGACGGTGGCCGGGAAGCTACGCAATATCGCCGTGCTCGCTGGGGTGTCGTGACCATCGTGTGGATTGGGCAACCTCGCCTTAAAGGGCCACCTTTCGGCCTACGCTTCGACGTGGCCACAACTCAGGGGGCGCGATGAACGACGGGTCGCCGCAGCAGGTTGGCAAGCGGTTGAAGGCCGTGCGACTTCAACGTGGACTGTCCCTACGGACGTTGGCCGGGCTTGCTGGCATCTCGATCGGCATGTTGTCGATGTTGGAGAACGGGCAGCGCAAGCTGGAGCGCACCGGCCACGTCCTCGCGCTCGCCTCCGCGCTCCAGGTTGCCCCCGCGGAGTTGACCGGGCAGCCGTTCGCGCCCGTCGATCCCAGCGCCACCAGCGCCCACGAGGCGATTCCGACGCTGCGGCTTGCGCTCCTGGGAGTTCATCTCGCTGCCCCGCCCGATCGTCCCGCATCGCCGACGAGGCTCCTGGCGGCGCGTGTGGTTGAGGCGAACCGGATGTACCACGCGTGTGAGTACGACGTCCTGGCCCAGCTCCTGCCGGCACTTCTCGGCGACCTGCACGCCGCAGCGGAAGCCGCCGACGGTGGTCATCGGCCCGGCCTCCTGAGACTCCTCGCCGATACCTACCACCCGGCCTGCACGCTGCTGTTGAAGACTCTGGGGTACACCGACCTGGCGTTCATCGCGGTGACGCGGGCAGCCGATGCGATCGAGCAGCTCGACGACCCCGTCTATCACGCGTTGTCGGGCTTCTTCCACACCCACGTTCTGATGGCCGCCGGGAGTCCGGATCAGGCTCTGACACGCGCAACGCGGGCGGCCGACGAGGTGGAGCGCCATCTGTCCGGAGCCGATGGGCACGCCTTACTGGGAGAACTGCACCTGATTCGCGCTACCTGCCTGACACAGGACACGAAACGCTCCGGCCGCGACCAGACCCGAGAGGTCCAGGCGCACTTGGCCGAGGCTGCGGATCTGGCCGCACGCACCGGTGAGACGAAGGCGTGGCACCTCAACTTCGGGCCGACCAACGTCGGCATCCACCAGGTCAGCCTCAACACCGACCTCGGACGCCACGGTCAAGCGGTGTCCGCCGGCGGAGCCGTCACGCCGCAGGTGCTCGCGGCGCCGGGGCGACAGGCCGCATTCCACAGCGACCTCGGCCGTTCGCTGTCCCACCTGCGCGGTCGCAGTGCGGACGCGGTGGGCGAACTCCTGACGGCCGAACGGATCGCCCCTCAGCGCGTCCACGCGAACGTGCTGGTCCGCGAAGCCGTCGCCGACCTGATGGGCCGCCAACTCCCCGCTCACGCCGCGCGCGACCTGCGGGGTCTCGCCCACCGCATGGGGCTCGCTTCATAACCTGAGCCGATTCATCCGAAACAAGCCGATTCGCAGGGTTCACCACAGTGAACACCTCTCTGCCCGCCCTTCCCTACGGTCTGTAATCAGATCGCAACGGGCCCCGGAGAGGCAGACGGCCATGACGACCACTACAAGCCACATCTTCCAGGTGGTCGCCACGCCCGAGCGCGTCCCCTGGGCTCGCCACGAGACGGCGAAGGTGCTCGACCAGTGGGCCGTGCACGGCGAAGTCGTCGACGCCGCCTACTTGGTGGTCACGGAACTCGTCACCAACGTCGCGCGCCACGCGGCCCTGATCTCGCCGAACGCCACCGTGCGCCTCGAACTCGACGCCGAGGCCCTCGTCGTGGGCGTGGCCGACGCTCATCCGTTCCGACCCCGCGCGCTGCTGGTCGCCCATCCCAACGGTGGCCGGGGCCTGCTCCTTATCCGCGGTCTCGTCGAGGGACTCGGCGGCACCCACTGGGTCGCGGCCGACGACACCACCGGCGGCAAGGAGATCGTTGTCCGCCTGCCTCTGACCGCACCTGGCGCCTGAAGGACCCGCACTCGCACCATCTCGGCGCATCGCTCCACCACAGGGGGTTCGCGCCGCTACGCCGTGCCCTGCCTTCCGTGCGAAAGGACCACGAGATGCTCACTTCGCTCCGCCACCTCGACGAGGTGGCCCACCAGTGGCGGATCAACACCGAGGACGTGATGCTGATCGCGCTCAACGCCTGCGGGGCCAGGTCGCCCCTCGACAAGCCGCGCATGCGCTTCAGGCTCCGGCTGACGTCGCGGCCCGAGGAGCCGCTGTTCTTGATTCTGTCGCTGGGGCGCGAGGACTCCCCCTTCGAGATCGACGAGACCGAATTGTGCCTGCACGGCGTCAAGGTCGGCGAGGTCGAAGGGATCGAGGACGACGACGCCGTACTCGGCTACTGGCGCAATGGGCACCGCATGCTCACGCTCAACTCTAATGCCCGTTCACAGTGCACCGGCTGCGTGTTCTGCCCCAACACCCTTGAGGGTGCCTCGGATCCGACCATCCGGGCCCTTGACCTGACCGGCTACCTCGGCGCCCTCGCCACCGAATCCGGGCTCGACGACTTGGCCGCCGTGGACACGGTGACCGTGTGCACGGGGTGCTTCCTGTACGAGCGGCTCGCCATCGAGCACCTCACCGAGGTACGTGGGGCCATGGTCGACAACGGGTGTGCCGGCACCCTGCACTTCCTGTCGTCCGTCATCGCGACGGACGAGGGCCTGGATGCCGCCGCCGCTCTCGGGGACTTCCACCTCACCCTCACTGCGGAGTGCTTCACCCGTCGGCCGCTGATTCTCAAGGAGTCCAAGGCCCGCTTGTCCGCGCCCGACATGGTGCGCGTCCTGGGTGCAGCCAAGGAGCGCGGCATCACCACGGACTTCACCTACATCGTGGGCTTGGACGAGATCGAGCCCGCCGTCGAGCACCTGCGCGACTTCGTGCCGGTCACCACGACGTTCCCGCGCTTCCAGACCTATCAGGCGCACAACCCGTTCATGGACGTCTATCGCGCGAAGGGCTCCGACTCGATCGAGTGGCACCTGACGATGCGCCGCAGCGTCGAGGAACTGTTCGCCGAGACCGACCTTCGCCCGCGCTGGTGGCAGAACTACCGCAGCCCCTGGTGCTTCACCTTCGCCGGCGAAGAACTCGTCGGGCCGAGGATCTGACATGGCGACCCGAACCCACGGACCCGAACAGGGCGCCTCGTTCACCACGTCTGTCGTCCGCCGCGTGCGTGCATGGAGCCTGCCGCCTCAGCCGGTCGGCCTTCCTGCGGGACTCGCGCCCGAGGTCGCCGCGGTCGCCACCGAACCGGCCGGGCCGCGCTGGGCCGAGCACCACACGCGCTTCGCGCTCGAACTGGTTGCCGACGAACACTCCGGCTGGGCCGGGCCCGTCAGCGAGGTCGGCATGCACCTCATCCTCGACGACCACGCCTCCGGACTCATCGGTCTTGACGCGGCGCAACCCCGACAACTGCCGTATCGGCCGACGACCGGGCGTCACCACCACGGCGCACACGCCCGCATCGCAGCCTCGACCATCGAACTCGCCTGCTGGGACTTGGCCTCGAAAGTCGGCGGTCGCCCGGTGACCAAACTTCTCGGCGGCATGGTGCGGCCCTGTGTGCCCGCCTACGCCTCGGCCCTCGCACTCGACCCGGAACACCCTGACGCACCATCCGCAGCCGCTGCGATCAAAGCGGGTGGCTTCTGGGGGCAGAAGTGGCCGCTCCCGAAGAGCCTCATCACCGCCGGCCCCAAGGCGGTCGAGCGCACGTACGCCCGCCTGCGCGAGGCAGCCGCCGGGGATCGCTTCATGATCGACGCGGCCGGGCGCTGTCATGCGGACGAAGCGATGCGGCTGCTGCCCGTCCTCGCGGACCTGGGCATCGAATGGGTCGAGGAACTTGCGCCACCCACGTCGTGGACCTGGCACCGGTTACGCGCCTCCGACAGCGGCGTGCCTTTCGCCGCCGGCGAGCACGCGGTGGACCCGGCGGAGCAGGTACGGCTGCTGAGCCAAGGCGGAGTCGACGTCTGGCAGACCGACCCCGGTTGGTCCGGCGGATTGGCCCGATCGCTGCACACCGTGGAACTGGCCGCCGATCTGGGCCTGCGCTCTTTCACACACGGCGCCCATCTCGCAGCCGCGGTCGCCCTGGCCGGCGCGTGCTGCCGCGACAAGGTCCCGGCGGTCGAGTACCACCTGACGGTCGAGCCGCTGCGCCAGCAGGTCTACGCCCGCCCGTTGAGCGTCATGGACGGATGGATCGAGGTACCGCAAGCCCCCGGCTTGACCGGGTCGTTCGTCCTCGACGAGGACAAGCCTCGAGTCGAGGTGACCGCGTGACCTCCCTTCCCGTCACCGCGAAAGCAGGAGCCGGAACCAGGCACACCGGCGCGTTCGCCGACGTCGCGGCGGTGAGTTTCGACTTCGGCGGAACCCTCGTGCGCCCGGATACTCGCCCCACGACCGGTCAGATCGCGGACGTCCTCGGTATCACCCTCGACGACGCTCGCGCCCTGATGGGCGAGATCGCCAAGCGCCGCCTGGTTAGCCCCAGCGACTTGGCCGCCGAGATCGCCTTTCGCTTCGGCCGCCGCGCCCTGATCGGGCCACTGGTGCAGGTGCTCGAAGGCGCTCGACAACGGGCCGCCACTCCAGAACTGTTCGAGGACGTCGTCCCGGTCCTGGACCTGCTTCGAGTGCGCGGGTTCGCCCTGTACGGGATGACCAACGCCCTCGGATCGTCCATCCCGGATGAATCGCCGGCCTTCCAGGCTCTTCTGGACGACGTTTTCGCTTCAGCGGAGACCGGCGCATGCAAACCGGAGCGCGAGGCGTTCGTCATTGTCGAACGCGCCTCCGGACTGGCTCCGCCCCGGCTGCTTCACGTCGGCGACTCGGCCCGCGCGGATGTCGCCGGGGCCTTGGCCGCAGGGTGGCACGCGGCCTACGTCCACCGATCAGGGAACACCGACGCGCCCGCGATCCCGCGCCACGTGCCCCGGCTCCGGTCCCTGACCACTCTCGTACATCTCTTGCCCACGCACGCCTGACTCGCCTGGGGAGGTCCGCCATGGACCCGAGCACCAAGAGCACGCGCATTCCCCTGACCAGCTCGGTCCCCCTGTTCGACCCCTCGCGTCTGCCACTGCGCACCTGGTGCGCCGACAGCCGCGAGGACCCGCTGACCGGTCTTGTCGCGTTCCCCGACTTCCACTCCAACATCCCCCGGGAGTTGGCGGCGGTCCTCGTCGCGGGTGGCTTGGTCGCGCTCGCGATCGGCGACGTGGATGGCCTGAAGGAGCACGTCGAGACCACGAACGCATCGGACCCGGCCTGCTACGGGCACCTCGCCGGCAACCGCGTGATGGCGCGTCTGGGCGCCGTGTCCCGTGAGTGGTTCGCCGAGCAGACGTGGGAGGCCGCATGCGTTGCGACCTTCGGGGGCGACGAGGTGATCATCGCCGCCGCGATCGAGAACCCTGACGCCTTCCACCGCGCTATCGGCGTCCTCCGGGACCGCCTTGCAGCGGCTTTACCAACACCCGTCTCGTTCGCGCTGACCGTCGCAGGCAAGGAACACCTGCCGCCCGACCGGAACGGCAACGGCTGGAAGCACACGTTCACCGACTCCTTGCTCGGCGGAGTCGACCGCTGCCTCTTCGCCTACAAGGCCGCCCGCCGCACCGATACGGGCCTCGGTGGCGGCACCGTCGCGGTCGCGGAACCACCAACCGGATGGCACCACCCCACCTCCCGCACCTTGCTGTCGCTGCCCGAGCGGGGCGAGACCTTGCACGTGATCGCCCGCCCGGCCGCAGACCGACGCCCGCCAGCGTTACTCCTGCCCTGCAACGGGCCAGAGGGCCTACGAGGACGGCGCTTCCGGGTCACCCGTGTCGGGTTCGATCCGACGACGGAAGTCGTGGTGTCCCTCGACGGGCAGGCCGCGCTGCCCTTCCTTCGCGACGACGACGCCACTGGGGTGGCGCTGGTCCTACACCCCATGCGCGATGGCAGCCAGCAACGCATGCCGTTGGACCTCATCGCGCGCATGGCTGAAACGGACCTCGACTGGTCGAGCTTGCCGCCTCACGAGCAGGCCCAGATGCTCCACCTCATTCGCGAATCCGCGGACGCGGACATTCGCTGCGCCCGCATCGCTGCTGCTGTCGAAGCCGTCCGCGCTCGGAGGCCACGTTGACCACAACCGTCCCGAAGCGGGTCGCCCCAGACTTCCCCGACTGGGGAACGTGCGCGCGAGAGGCATCCGATGCCGTCGAGGACGCCTCGATCGAGGCGTATTGGCGGACCCTGAACTACCTTTGCGCAGCGCAGCTCTACCTCGCCGCCAACCCCCGCCTCGCCGAGCCCCTCCGGTCAGAGCACCTCAAGGCCGTTCCGCGTGGACACTGGGGCGTGTGCCCGCCGGTCAACCTCGTGCTGGCGGCACTCGGACCGCTCATCGCGCGATCCCCGGGCAGCTCCGAGGTCCTCGTCCTGCACGGCGCGGGCCACGCTGGGCCTTCCGCACTGGCCAACGCGTATCTGAACAATACGCTCAACCTCACCTCACACGGGCCGGGCTGGTCGATGGCGGAACTGCTGGCGCTCCTCTCCGGGTTTCCGCATCCGACCCGCTTCGGCGGCGAGATCACCCCGCTCGTCCCGGGGGTTCGCCACACTGGTGGACAGCTCGGCCCGGCGCTGCCGATCGCACAGGGCATGGCGCTCGACGCACCTCGCCGCCTGGTCGTGCCGCTCATCGGAGACGGTGAACTCGAAACCGGCCTCACTGCGGCTGCCTGGCTCGGCCGTCGGGCGCTACTTGGGACCGGTGAACATGGCGCAGTACTCCCGGTCGTCCTGGCCAACGGTCTGCGGATGGGTGGCCCGTCGTTGCTGGCCGGATTGACCCCGGACGAGATTCACGAATACTTCGCAGGTCTCGGCTACTTCCCATTTATCCACGACGGAAGCGACATTCGAGGCTTTCGTGAGGTGCTGGCGCACGCCTTCGGGCTGCTTCGACCGCTCGGCGAGACGGGGCACCCACCGGTCGTGGTACTCACGATGCCCAAGGGTGCGACGGGACCCGACGAGGTGTCAGGGCGACAGATAGCCGGTACGCCGGCTGTCCACAAGACGCCGCTGTGCGACCCGATGACGAACACGGCAGAGTTCGAGGCTCTCGCCCGTTGGCTCGCTTCGTACGGACCAACCGAGCTGCTCAACGCTCACGGCCGCCCCGTCGCCCTCGTCCGTCAGGCACTGCCCGGCGCGCAACCGACCCCTGGCCCTTCGGTGGCGCCTCCGCCGCAAGGCGTCCACGGCCAAGCGGTGCCCGGGGTCTCGGCGGTCATCCGGGCGCGAGCCGCGCATCCCGGGTTTCGCCTATTCAGCCCGGACGAGATCGCGTCCAACCGGCTGCGGCTCACCGACAAGCCCTCGCCGCTTCCGCCTTGGGCGGTCGAGGTGCTCAATGAGGAGCTGTGCCACGCGTGGCTCCAGGGCTATACCGAGACCGGCCGCGATGCGCTCCTCGCCACCTACGAGGCGTTCGCACCGCTCAACACGAGCCTGCTGACGCAGCACCTGAAGCACCGGCTCCTGCGCTACCGCACGGGGGACGTCGGGCTCCCGAGCATCAACTACCTCATCACGTCCCTGGGTTGGTCCAACTCGTACACGCACCAGAACCCCGGCCTGGCCTCGGCCATGCTCGAACTCGAAGACGGCTTCGTGCACGTCTACACTCCGGCCGACTCGTCCCGCGCCGCCGCCAACTTGTCCGCGATGCTCGCCAGCCGCGACCGCGTCAACCTCCTGATCACCGACAAGCACCCCGGACCCGGCTTCGCCCCCGACACCTTCCGCGACGAACTCATCCACGGCGCGGCGGTGTGGCCACACATGGGCAACGGAACGGGCCCACCCGACATCGTGCTCGCCTCCGCCGGCGACGTGCCCGCCCGCAACCTCACGCATGCCGCCCGGTATCTGCGCCGCACCCACCCTCGAACCGTCCTCCAGTACGTACACGTCAACGACCTGACAGTCCTCGGTGATCCTGCGGACCGTCCGTACGCGCTCGCCAACGAGCCATTCGCTCGCCTCTTCGGAACTCGGTGTCCGGTCCTCCTGGCCGTACCCACGTACCGACCCGCAGTTCACGCGCTGCTGGCAAGTCGGAGTGAGGCCAACCGCTTCCACGTCGTCGGCTACCGGGATCCCGGCCGCCCGACAACACCGCAAGACCTCCTGACCCACTGCGGAATGTCTGCCGAAGCACTGGCCACCACCGCAACCGAACTGATCGAGGAGGCCAGGTCGTGACGCCCACGCCACTGCCGACCTGCGACCCAACCGTGGTCGAATCCTTCTCTCGCGATGGGTTCGCCGTCCTGCGCAACATCCTGACCAAAGACCGCCGCGACATGCTCCGGCACGCGGCCGATCGGCTCCTCGCCTCTGCAATCACCGCCGGCCGCGACCGGGGCGCCGACGGCAAAGACGGATTCCGCGGCGTGGTCACGTTGGACAGCGCGTTCCTGCCCCTGGTCGCCGAGCCCACCGTGCTCACCGTCGTGGCCACGCTTCTCGGCCCCAACCTGCACCTGCTGTCGAGCCACCTGATCGCGCTCCCCTCGATCCCGCCCGACGGTCCCCGCACGATCCGTACCCCGGAGCGCCCGGGCTGGCACCGCGACATGTACGGGGTCAGCCGCGACCTCGGCTCGGCCTCCATCCCCCGCCTGGCCATCAAGGCCGCCTACTTCTTGACCGATCCCACCCCGACCGCCGGCGTCACGATGTTTGTCCCCGGCAGCCATCTTCGTACCGACGAAGTGCAGGTCCCCGTCGGCTCCATCAACCCACCGGATGCAGTCGTCCCCCCCATCGGCCCGTACGACGTCGTCCTCTTCGAGAACCGCACGTGGCACGCCGGAGGGCTGAACACCTCCGGCAGCCCGCGCCTGGCCGTGATGATGCAGTACGGCTACCGCTGGCTCGCTCCGGTGGACGATCCTGCTGCCGAACTCCTGCGCCGAGCCGACCTGACCGACGTCGAACGCCAACTCCTGGGAGCCGCGGACCGCGATCCGGACGGCTCACTCGCCAAGGGAGCAGGCGCTCGACCACTCACGCGATGGCTGGAACACCGTGAGCAGGTCGCGGTCGTTGCACAGGAGGCCAACCCCACCCAGGCTCAACGAAAGGCCCCGGCATGACGTACAGGCCCGACGAACTGTTCGCCTCCACCGCCCCGTTCTACGCCCGCTATCGTCCCGGATACGACCCCGCCATGTACGAACTGCTCGTCGACCGCTTCGCCCTGACCGGCACCGAACGCGTCCTCGACCTGGGCACCGGAACCGGCATCATCGCCCTCGAACTCGCGCCCCACGTCGGACAAGTGATCGCGATCGACCCCGAGCCCGGCATGCTCGTCGAGGCCCGCCGACTCGCCACCGAACGCGACATCGACAACATCGACTGGCGCCAAGGCGACTCCACCACCCTGCCCGACATGGACCTCGATCCGCTCCGCCTGGTCACCATGGGCGCGGCCTTCCACTGGATGGACCGCGACCAAGTGCTACGCGACCTGGACGTGCTGATCGAGCCCGAAGGCGCGGTCATCCTGGCCTCCGGCGGAGCACCCGGCGACATCGACCCACCCGACTGGCAAGCCGTCGTCGCGGACGTCCGCACCCGCTACCTGGGCCCTGAACGCCGCGCTGGCACCAGCACCTACTCCCACCCCAAGGAACGCCACCAGGACGTGCTCGCCCGCTCCGCGTTCTCCGACATCGAAACCGCCCGCTGGGATCGCACCCTCGTGCGCACCATCGACGAGGTCGTGGGCTACCAGTACAGCCTCAGCTACAGCAGCCACGCCCAACTCGGCGACACCCGCGAAGCGTTCGAGGCGGAACTGCGGCGCGAACTTTCCGCCTTCCAGCCCGACGACCGGTTCGAAGAACTCATTCGCACGGAAGCAATCATCGCGACTCGCCCTTGATCCGAACGTCAGAAAAACGCGAGCAGCAACGAGTCCGAGAGTGCACCGCGATTTCGTGCCGCTGAACGCCCCGACAAGTACTGATGGCAGTGGGGCCATGAAATCTACGTGGGACCAATGGGACCGTCCAACGCGCGCACGCGCGCGCGTGTCCGGTTCCACCACCTTGCGTCCAGACCTGTCCGCAGGCGCCCGAGCCCCCGAAGTTATACCCCTCTGACCAGCATGTTCGCACACTCGGCGAGGCAGCGATCCCCCGCAGGACGCTGGCCCAACCGTGGGACCGTAGGACCGCACCCGACACACCGGTCCCACGGTCGGCACCGGCCAGCGTCACGAACCCGTGGACGCCTCAACGCGCTGCTTCAACGCAAGCTGCTCTTGGTGTGCTCTCTGCATGTTCCGGGTAACCCGCTCGGCCAGGGCCGTAACGTCCACACCAGAACCCGGCTGCGCAACAGCAGCCTGCTCCGCCTGTCGCTCACGTAGACGGTTGACCGCGAACTCGTCAGGAGAGATCCGCACCAGCAACCACGCAGCGGCCTTCCAGTCGCCGGGCCGCTTGACCTGCTTCGTCTCGGTGATGGGGTTGCCGTGTTCGTCAACGGTGGTGCGGATCCACTCACTGACGATCTCCCCCTCGGCAGCCCGCCCGATGAGGCGCACCGCCCGTACGACGGCCACGCTCCGGGCGTGATCGACCAACGTCACCAGCTCCATGTGCGGCACCAACCGCGGATCCGGTTCGCCGCCGTCGTCCTCCACCCGCTCGGCTTCGGCCCGCCCGAGCGCGAGCCACTTCCGCATGGTCGAAGGCGCGGCACCCGCCCACCGTGACGCGATCTCCAACGGCACGCCGTTCTGAAGCGCGGGGACCAGGCGGGCAACGACCTCGGGGGTCAGGAGCGTGGGGCGGCCGACACGCGGCTTACGACGAGACATGTGGCGGACCATAGAGAGTCCGCAGGTCAACGTCGCGTCCTTCAGAGCATTTTGAGAGGGTCCTACGCGCGCCTGCGTGAGGGCAACGGGCCCTCATGAAAGGGCACACCACTCAAAGGCCCTCGGCCGCCCAACTCTGTCCGGCCGCAGCTGCGAGCCCCCTACCTCGATGTCGAGACGCCGGACCACGGCCAGTGCATCCCGCGCCCACGCGCAGAGGCGTTGTAGAGAGGAACGGAATCCAGCACCCACAGCGCCCGGCATCCCTTGCCTGTGCAGACATGCCTTGAGGAAGGCGGGCGCTGTAGGGACCTCCAGAACCCCGAAGCAGCCACTGGTCACACGCATGTGCAGAAGACATGCCTTTGCCCGGTCACCCAACGTCGAACAGCAGGCCCTGTTCCGGCTTCGCGTCAACCGGTGCGATGCGAACGATCGACGCTGCTGCGATCTTTCTAGGTTCGGTGAGCACGTGGCCGTTGTCGCGCATGGCTTGCACCGTCCTGATGACCTGAGTCGGCTTGTACACCGTCTCCAGCAATGTGTAGTCCCTCAGTTCACTGATAGTGATCCCCTGCGGAGAAGCGGAGATTCGAGTCAGGAGAAGGCTTCGCAACCCACACGTGTCCGGCTCCATCTGCAAATCCAAGAGGCACTGCGACGGGTCACGCTGGTCGCGATAGCGAAGTCCGTAGACCGGGTCGACCGCCCACATGGCTTCCTTCATCTTTTCCACGCCCCGGGTGTCCCCAGTACCGAAGATCAGGTGCAGGGGGCGACCACCCTCATCAACCATTTCGAAGGACAGGGTAAATTTGAAGCCGGCTCGCTTCAGCGCCTCTCGGTACTGGTTGACGAGGAACCCGGCCTTCCTGTTGGCGGGTTGATCGTTCACGGCCTGCCAGTCGGAGCTGCCGAACATGCGGTCGCCACTTTCGCGATGCGCAGGCTGCTTGCCGAACCTGGCGAGAAACGTTCCGAAGGTCACCAGAACCTCACCACACGGCATGTTCGCAACCCGTTGGACCAGGCTGAAGGGAATGTTCGGCCCTCCAAAACTATCCAGTAGAGCGAAGATCGGATTGCGTGAGATGACGTCCCTTGCCAACGCCGGCAGGAGCGCAGCGCCGCAATCGCCTTGGTAGTACGAGGTCAAGGGCACTCTCGCCTGACCGCCTGGCGCTGGCGCCCAAACAGCAAGAGCCTTCCCCATCTCTTCGCGCAAACGGGCCACACGTCGAGAGTCCTCGTCCATGAGAATCATCTGCACGGCCTTGCCGGGTCGGCTGGACAGCGCCGCTGAGAACACCCGGAAGGCCACAACCGGAGACCCAGGTTCTCCGCCGTTGTAGACGCCTGGTCCGGCGAAGCCGTCCACGTATGTGACACGGGGCCACCTGGACAACAGGATTGGCGTCCAGGCTTGAAGGTAGCGCCGGATGATGTCGTGCTTAGCGGCCGTATGTTGATCAAGATCCCACGTGACATCCGTCGGCACAGCCATGCGACCTCCCGCATGCCCAGCGCCCACCTGGCCAATGGACGCGACTCCGGAAATAGTCACATAAGAATCATGATCAGCGACATACCAGGCATGGGGATGGGCGAGTTCTCGCTACCCGACAGCGACGCGATCCGGATGCTTCTCGGGCATCTGACTCCACTCCGCGCCGTCGAGTTGCCGGCCGCCGGCCTTCGGATTGCGGCCTCCCCACTGCTTGAAGAAGAACGGCACTTCCGCTGCCGAACAGGCGTCACGGACGCCTTGAACCCAAGCTTCCTCAACTGGCCGGAACCCGGGGCCGGACTCGCCTCCGGCGATGACCCAATCGATGCGCTCCAGGTTCAGGCCACCGAGCGGCCCCAACAGGGGTTCGCAGGAAAGAAAGCGAACCGCTGCGGGAACAGGACGTAGATCTTCGATCCGATGCATGGCCTTCACGTTCTCGACCGTCACCCCGATCCAAACGTTCTTTGGCCAGTTCAGCACTTCAGCCATCTGCCGCAAGCGTCGGGATCGTTTGGTCAAGATCTGGTACGTGTGCTGCGGAGTTTGCGTCATCACTTCGAAAACGTCTCGAATGAATCCCAAGGGAACACGCGCATGGAACAGATCCGACATGCTATTCACGAAAACCATGCGGGGTCGCTTCCATCCTCGGGGGACGTCCAAGGAAGCCGGGTGGATCGCCAGGCCGAAGCCCGGCCCACTTGTCCTTGGATCACCATCCGTCTGGTACTTGGCAGCGCCCATGATCTTTAGCCGGCGCGCCATCGACAAGGCATAGCAGTGGTCACACCCAGAAGAGATCCGATCACACCCGGTTGTTGGATTCCAGGTGGCTTCTGTCCACTCGATTGGTGATCGGTCGCTCATGAATCCTCCTGCCGCCGTTGACTCGACTGACAGTCCACGACGGGTGCCGTTTTGGATGATTCAGGTCCAACGAGCAGAACCCGGATTCGATACCGGCTCATCCAATCAGCCGCTCCCTTCGCCGGCTATCGAATCGGAGATTCCGATTCGCAACGACTCCAAACCGCGAATCATCTTCTGTCCAATCGCGAGAGCGACGTCCGTGCAGCACCCGTAGCGCCCGTAGCACCCTGTGTCTCGTTTCTTCGCAGGTCGGCGCCTTGCGCAGAGTCAGAGAGAGCCCTGGGTCCAGAACCCGAAGCAGCGCCCGCCTTGGCCGTTCGCGGGCGCTGCTCTGGGTTGCTCCGAGGCTGCACGGGTGCTATCACAGCAGGCATTCGTACAGGTCAAAAGCCTCTTCGGGTGCTACGGGCGCTGCGGGTGCTCACTTACGCGGGGTCTCGCACGTGAGCGTGTACAGACGCGACCGGTTGCCGGACGGCTGCTTCCGGGTGTCGTCGACCGTGATGCCGACCGACCTCAAGAGCGGAGCAAGTCGCTTGATCCTGCCTCCGGCTCGGGTGGCGTCCACCGGCCAATTGCGTGGGCGCGGGGTCGGAGGCGGGACGCATTGCAGCATCTCAAGAGCCGTCCCGGTCCACGTTCCGGCCTGGTACGCCAGGTCCCTGACCGCTTGGCCGAACGGGTCGCCGTCGAGGGCGTCGGCGGCAATGTTCACCGAGGCCGACATGTACACGTCGAACGTGTTCCACTCGGTGACCCGGTCGATCGCTGCCAAGATCCGGGCGAAGTCGGCCATCCGCGGCAAGCGTTCGACGTGCACCGTTGGCAACTCGGCCAGGACTTGGGCCAGGAGATCCAAGAGCGCGCCAAGGATGGCCGGTTGGGCCTTCTCGTACCGCTCGTTGACCTCCGCATCCGTCTTCCGAAGCTTCGGTGGGACCGGCTGGAGTTCGAGCAGCAGCAGGCGTTCGGCGAGGTCGCCGGCCAGGGCTCCGGCGTCGATGCTCGTCATCGCGATCACGCGTCGGAACGACATGACCGTCACGTCATCGTCGGTGAACAACGCCCGCTCGACCACGCCGTCCCCGGTGACCGCCTTGCACAGGGTGTCGGACAGCCACGGCTGAATGGAGCTGATGTTGTCCAGGCACACCGTCCATGACGCGGATGCGGTCACGCCCCACTGCTTGATGTCCCGAGGAGCCGAGCGAAGCGGCGCCGGGGAGGGGTCCACCAGGTTGACCGCCATGCGAGCTGCGGTGGACTTCCCCGTGCCCTGCTCCCCTTTGAAAGCCAGCACCGGATGCGGGATGTCCGGGAAGCATGCCGCCACCAGCCAGGCGACCAGCGTCCGGAAGCCGTCCTCATCGACGTTGAGCAGTCCCCGGAGCAGATCGAAGCCGTGCCCGGCCGGCGACTTGACCGGGGTGGCCATCGGGGACGTCAGGCCCGATCGGCGAAAGAGGACCGGAGACTTCGCCTCGATTCGCCACTCGCGGGGCTTGACCACCACACAGCGGCCGTCCGCCGTGCCGAGGTCGATGACGATCGACTCCCCGTGCCGCGCCACGCGAAGACCCACCGGGACCGGATCGCCTGACTGGGCGATGCCCATCAAGACGGTTACCGCAGAGGCCAAGGCGCCCTGCGACGGGACTGACCCTTTCGTCTCCTCGTTGTAGAGCTTGGCCAGGCGTGCTCGCAGGCCCCCTTCGCCGCGCAAGGACTGCACCACGTTCGGTCCGTCGATGGGCACTCCGTACAGGCGCCCATCCGTCGAGGCCACCAAGTGGTACCGCTCACGGGCGATGGCCACCAGGTGCGCGGCCTGCGTCGGCCGCTTGTCCTCTTCCATGCCGTGTTCAGGCTCGACTACGCCTGCCTCGCGCACGATCTCGGCGGCCTGGTCGGCGGTGGTGCTCACCTCCCCCTCCCCGGCTTGCGGAGGGCGCCGGTGATCGTCCTCGCGGCCTCACCGTCGGGCAACCCGATGGCACGCGCCGCTGCGAGCAGGGCTGCTTCAGCTTCTCCCTCGGAGAACTTGCCTGCCCCGATGTGTTCGGCCGCCCGGCGAGCTGCCCAATAGAGACGGGAGTTCCGCTCTCCTTCGACGGCCTCGAGGACCACGCGCACCAAACCGGTGAGGCTGGCAAAGCCGGAGGCATCCGCCCTGTTCCGCGGTCGATACGGGCGGACCACCGGTTGAGGTGGCATCAGGAAGTCCGGCCACGGCTGGAGCTCGTGGTCGAACCGCCCATCCCCCGCCCACCAGTAGGGCTGACCGGTATCGGAGTGCAACGACGGCGGGGCGACGATGTAGCCGTTCGCCTTGACGTCGATCCCCGCACCCAGCTTGCCCGGGAGCGCGCAACCGGGGTCGGCATAGACGATGTGCAGTCCGCACGAGCCGGTCACCGACGTCAGCGTGCGTGGCAGAGGCCCATGCTTCTGCTCGATCTCGCGCAGCGTGACCCGTCCGCCGTTGCGAGGGTCGACGTCCACCACAGCGAGCCCGTTCGGGCGGCAGGCAAGACCGATGTTGGCGTTGGGGAAGCGGCGCCACCACTGCTCAATCGTCTGCTGGTCGGTGGTCGCGTCGTGGTAGCCGTGCCCGTGCTGCCCACACTCTCCGCGGCACGGGCTGCCGGCACCGTGCGCACTCGGAATCGCCGGGATCTTCCCCTTGAGCGGGAAGACCTTCCATCCGTGATGGGCGTACGCCATCGCGGTGGCGAACAGACTGGGTGCGACACGCTTCGCGCCGCCGACCCCGGGTACGAGATGAACCGGAATGCGGTGTTTCTCAGCCTGTTCGGCTGACGTACTATCCATTTCAGGTGTCCCTTCGGGGCGACCCCGGGGCAGGGCGGCAAACCTGATCGCCCCGGAGTCGCTGTTCTCGTCGTGAATGAGTCCTCGGGGCGCCGTCAGACCCTGGCCGGTGTTGACGCACCGGTTGGGGTCTTTTCGCGCCCGGCCATCAATGGCTCGCAGCGGTGACCCGGACCGCGACCGCACCCTCGGCGGTGAGACCGAGGTGAGCGAACAGGTCGTACCGGGTGACCCGATACCGGCTCCCCTTCTCCAGAAGCCGCACCGGGTATCGCCCCGACTTGGCCAGCGCGTAGCCGTGCGTCCGCCCATATCCGAGGGCCCGGTTGGCGGTCTCCAGGTCGAAGCTCACCGGAAGAGCCAGAAGCTCGGCGTGAGTCATGACGCGGCGTTCGGACGTGCTCATGAGAATCTCCATGCATGTCGAAATGAACTTCCTGAAGTGCAGGAAGGACTGTACGCCGACGAACCTAGCGACATGCACTGGCACGGTGCAACACAACGCGCTATCTTGTCGAAATGAACTCCAGTCCGAGCAGCGTCATCGCCGACCAGGTGCGGCACCACCGCAACCGCCTCGGAATGACCCGCGAGCAGCTCGCCGCGGAGTGCGCCAAGCTCGGTGCGCCCGAGCTGACGTACGCCGCCATCACGAACATCGAGACCGGCCGCAACGACCCCAAGACCGGCAAGCGCCGGCGCGAGGTCACCGTCGAGGAGCTACTGCTTCTCGGTACCGCCCTCGGCGTGCCGCCGCTCCTGCTGTTCCTGCCGTTGGGTGAACGCGACACGGTCCCGGTTCTTCCGGACCAACCCGAGCAGCACCCGCACACGGTCTGGAAGTGGATGACAGGCGAGGGCGAGCCGTGCATGGTCGGGGCGGACGGGCGCCTCTACGCAGACACGCGCTCGCTCGGCGACACCGGCAAGTCCCGCGTGCAAGCGACCCTTGCAGCCGGACACGCCGCTCGGCTGTATCGCGAACTCCAGATGACGACCGACTACTTCAACAGCGCCCACGGCCGCTACGTGTTCAGCCTGAACCGGTTCGGACCCGACGCCGAGCAGACCCGGGACCTGCGGTCGGACCGGCTCGGTCAGATGGATGCCCTGGCCGGTGTGCTCAACCGGATGACCGAAGCCGGAGTTCGACCGCCTGCGCAGTCGCTCACTCTCGTGACCGAGATGCGGGGGCTGGAGTTGCTGACCACACCCGACGCCATCGAGACCATCGACGATGTGGAGAGGATGAGTGATAACGGCCAATGAGCGGTTCTCTGACCCGACGCTGTGGCTGTAAGGACCCTGAGACCGGCAAGCAGTACAACGCGAAGTGCCCCGACCGACGCAAGAAGTCGCACGGCTCCTGGATGCTCGCCACGGCCCTGCCGGACGACGCCGAAGGCAACCAGCGGAAGTTCCGGCGGATGGGCTACGGGCTGAAGGAGGAGGCACAGACCGACCTCGACAAGGTCTCCGGGCTGCTCCTGCTGGGCAAGGACGACCCCGAGCTGATGGAACAGGTCGTCGAACTCCTTCTGAAGATCGCCAAGGAGCGCGCGCCGATCCCCGACTACGAGGAGACGGCCAAGCGACTGCGGAGCGGGGTGTCGCTGACCAAGCACGTGTTCGTCGGGGAATACCTCGACGAGTGGCTCGCCGGGAAGCGCGTCCGCAAGGGCACAGTCACCCGATACGAGTGCGACATTCGCGTGCACCTCAAGCCGCGGATCGGCGACATCCGCCTGGACCGCCTCCGCATACGGCACCTCTCCGAGATGTTCACGGCCATCGCCGACGCCAACGAAGAGGTGCTGGAGAACAACGCGGAACGGCGTCGGCGAATAGCCGAGCTGAAGGAGATCCCCTGGAAGGGCCTGGAGAACCGCGCCAAGCGGAAGGCCCTCAAGGACTCCATCGACGCCATGCCACCCTTCCGGCGGATCACCGGGCCCGCGACCCGAGCCCGCATCCGAGGAACGCTCAGAGCGGCGCTCAACGACGCGATCCCGCGAGAATTGATCACCCTCAACCCGGCAGCCCATGTCGAACTCGACCCGGTCAAGAAGCCCAAACCGCTGGTCTGGACACCCGAGCGCGTCGCCAAGTGGCGCGAGACCGGCATCAAGCCGAGCCCGGTCATGGTGTGGACCCCGGAGCAGACCGGCAAGTTCCTCGACCACGTGGCCGACGATCCGCTCTACGCGTTCTGGGACTTGCTCACCTTCCGGGGCCTGCGACGCGGTGAGGGGTGCGGCCTCCGGCTCGAAGACCTACACCTCGAAGCCCAGTCCATCTCGGTCCTCAAGCAACTCGTCCAGGACGGCTGGACGGTGGTCGAGGACGACCCGAAGACCGACGAGAGCGCAGCCGAGGTCGCCCTGGACACGGGCAACGTCAAGGCCCTGGAAGCGCACCTCAAGCGCCGCAACGCACAGCGCGAGAAGTGGGGCGAAGCCTGGGTCGAGAGCGGCCGAGTCTTCACGCAGGAGAACGGCGAGTGGCTGCACCCGGGCTGGGTGTCCACTCGGTTCACGTACCTGGTCGAGGAAGCCGACCTGCCGCCGATCCGGCTGCACGACCTCCGGCACTGTGCCGCGACCCTCGCGCACGCCGCCGGCGCAGACATCAAGACGATCTCGGCGATGCTGCGGCACTCGTCGATCAAGATCACGGGCGACATCTACACGAGCGTCCTGTCCGAGGCGGCCCGCGCGGCGGCCGAGGCGACCATGCTCACCGTCCCCCGGGCCACCAACGCCAAGGCGCCGAAGAAGAGGCAACTGGTGAAGATCAAAACCGCTGGACACACCTGAACACATCCGAGGTCCCGGAAGACAGAAGGCTCCGATTGGCGTGGACCAATCGGAGCCTAAAACCCCAGGTCAGTGAAGTTCTGTCTGCAGAAAAACGGAGCCGCCTAAGGGGATCGAACACTTGACCCACACATTACGAGGCCCACAAGATCATCCCGTCTGGTGCCGGCAGGTGCCACGGAATCCTGTTTCCCCAAGTCAGCGACCTCCACCTATCCGCTCACTCAGCGCTCGTGCACGAGGCCAGGGTCGAAGACAAATCTTGGCCTCCTCCTCCCGGAATGGGAGGCTGCCTCATCCCGGGTCGCAAAGGGGCCTGCCGCATGTCCGATTATGGATCGGTGTGTAAGTTGCTCAGCTTTCCTCGAAGCCACTGTCCTCGAACTTCAACTGGACGGCGTTCTCGCGGACGGCTCGCACTTGCTGCTCGGTGAAACCATCGTCGGTGGTTGCGGTGATCTCGATACGAACCTCGAGCCGGACGCCGTCGGCGGCTTCAAGGTGTGCGAGGACTTCCTGCTGAATGTTGGCGAAGTCGGCGGCAGGACGGTTGGGGTTGAGAGTCTTGACGCCCCAGAACCTCCGCGCGACCTTCTTGGCCATCGGCATCGAAGGCTGAGAACCGGCGCCCGGGAGAGGCATGACGATGCTGGGCTGCGGGGTGCTGTCTTCGCTGCTGCCGGCATCTTCTGCCGGGATCTCCGGCTCAGCTGGCGGGGTGGCGACGACCCGTGCACGCTGGGCGACCGCTCGTCCCGGCTGGACGAGGAGCATGTCGTCAGTGACGAAGCCGGGCTCGGGCTTGTCACCATGGATCCACAGGTTTTGGTACTCGTCGTTGGCCTCGTCGTAACCATCGGCGAGGGCGAAGGCGTCCTGTTGCCACAGGAGGACGTCGGCAGCGCTGAGTACGGCCTGCTCAAGTACCTGCCGGTTGGGCAAGCGCTTCAGGTACGGGTACTGGGTGTACCAAGACCACAGGTCGCCGAACCGCACGTGCCCCTTGCTCCAAGCGTTGGCCAGGGCGCTTTCGAGAGCCATGCGCACGAGCGTGGCCCCAAGCACTGGGGTGATCCACCCCTTGGCCTTGAGCGCTGCGGTGACGCGCTCGGCCAGGGAGCCCCCATCCTTGGCGACACGGGTGAAGGCGATGGTCGACTTCTGGCCAGGCAGCTCGGTGGGAATCAGCGCTGCGGTGAAGGCGGCACGGACACGGTCGTCGACGGCCGCGTCCAACTGGCGGGCACGGGTGATGGACTGCTTGCGCTGCTGGGCGCTGAGCTCGAGCTCATCGGCCTCGTCGGCAATGGACTGCCAGGCCCGGTACTCGCGTACTACGCCCTCGAGCTCGGGGTAGGTTTCACGATCGGCGGCGACCATGACCAGCATGTTGCGTCGCTGTCTCTGCCCGTTACCGGCCTCCCGCAGGAGACGCTCCGCGAAGTCCGTGGCGGTAGAGGCATCCTTGCCCCAGGTGAACTTCGGGTGCATGACCACGAGCTTGAGAACCTCGGAATCGGGGATGTCCCCGGTGTCGAGAGGTGCAGCATGCACGGCGCCGAAGGAAGCCTTGGTTGCCTTCCCCACGGCCTTGAGGCGTTCGACGATCGTGGCGTGCACGTCGGCCTCGCTGTAGCCAGCGGCCCGGTCGGCTGCCACCCGGGACACGGAAGCCGCCAGGTCGTACCAGGAGCGGTCACCGTCTTCGTAGAAGTACGTGGCACGCTGCCCCAGCAGTGCGCGGGCGTCACCGATGTGGTTGATGACGTCACCGGGTACTGCGGTTCCCAAGCGGAGCTGCTGGATGTCCACGCCCTTGTGCGCCGAGCGGAGCGTCGGGACCGTCGCGATGAACACCGACCGGGCGACGCGCCTGGTGAGCGCTCGCTGTCCGAACGACGGACGCTCGCGGTCGATCTGAACGGGGGTGGCGCCTTCGCCGTCGACGTCCTTGTCTACGACCGGCTTCCAGTTGTCGTCGAGATACTTGGTGATCTCGCTGAAGACCTGGGTGTCATGGATGGGCACCGCGCCGGGCGTAATGAGCGGCATGGTGTCACCAGCAGCCCACAACGAGTTGATGACCACACTCATCAGACGCAGCACACCTCGGGTGCGCTGGAACTTCGGCAGCGTCGACCAGTCCTCGTAGAGCCGGTCGAACAACTCGGGATGGATCGGGTACGCCGCCCGGATCCGCTGCTCGTACTTGCCGGTGGTCGTCTCACGCGGAAAGAACCCGGTGTTCTCCTGGTAGTACTTCACGTACTGCTTGGCCACGGCGGAGATGTCCGCCAATGCCACGGCATCGGGTTCTTCGAACAGACGCCGACGCACGATCTCGAAGGACTCGATGTTGTTGGCCGGCCGCCAGTCGTCGGCGTTGCGTCCGATGGTGTTCTGCAGGGTCTCCAGAGCGACGTGTCCATTGGGGCCACCCACCTCCAGCGCCGAGCCGCCGCCTCCGTTGTCCAGAGAGTCGGAGGCGGGGATGGAGACCACGAGCATGGCGCCCGGGATGGACTTGGCCAGCTCGGTCAGGTGCTGGGAGAAGGTGTGCTGCGTGGCGAAGGATCCGCCGGGCAGATCGTCGCGCCCCACTAGCTGGCGGGCGTAGGCCACCCACTCGTCGATCAGGATCAACACGCTCTTGCCGCCGGCGACGACGTCACGCACGACGGCATCCAGCGCATCGCCGGGATCGGTGCCGGTCGCATCCGCAATCGCAACGCGGTCGAACGCCTCACGGCCTCCGAGCTGCCAGGCCAGCTCCCCCCAGATCGTGCGCACCTGCGTGCCGTCGTCCTTGACGATCGGCTGGCTCGGGGAGAGCTTCGTACCCACCAACGTGACCCGCTGTACATCCAGCGACCTCAGTGGGTCACCTTTGGTTGTGGGCAGGGAAGCGTGCACGACATCCTGCACGGCCTGAGACAGCGCACTCGTGGCCAGACCCTCGGAGAACAGGTGGTACAGAGCCAACATCGAGTGCGTCTTGCCGCCACCGAACTGGGTCTGCAGATTTATCACCGGGCTCGCCCCGGCATCCCCGGAGAGACGCTTGAGCGCTCGGGTCAGCAGGTCGGACAGACCACTTGTGATATACGTACGGGAAAAGAACTCGGCCGGGTTCAGATACTCCGGCGCTGCGGTGTGGCCATGGGCCACCGCGTACAGGTCGGCAGCGAACTCCGCGGCAGAGAACTGCCCACGGATCACATCGGCGTGCGGCCGGATGACCTCGCGCCACGGCTTGACCGCCGTACCGGCCTGCATACCGGCCACCTTGACCGCCTGCGCCTCGCGCATCAGCCGGTTGCGTGTCTGCTTCTCGAAGACCTCCCGCTGGTGCTCCATCCGCATCTTCGCGACCGCATCGGCCTCGTCCCCGGCACCGATCACCGTCAGCAGACGCTCGATCGTGTCCAGCGCACGGTAGGTGTCGTCCGAGGAGAACTTCTGCCCGTGGTGAGCCGCGTTCGCGGTCTCCCGCAGCTCAGAGGCCAATGCGGATTGCGGACGCGAGAGGTCTTTCTCGAAGACCTTCCATTTCTCCGTAACTACCCGCAGCAGAAACCGAGCATCGTCTCGCGAATACGTCTTGGCTGTGCCGAACTTCGCCACGTCCTCAGCGGCGATCACCTCGACCCAGTCCTTTCCAGCTGGGACCTGGGCGGACATACGCATATCGACCCATGGCCGCATGCCCTCAAGCAGCTGGTCAAAGCTGCGCAGTACCTTCTCATTGTTCGTCAACGCCATCAGATCTCCTCCCCGAAGAGCATCTCGGCCACAGCGGCCGGGCGGATCGTGGTCGACGTTGCGGAGACATCGGCCCACGCACCACCGAGCCCATTGAACAGGCCAGCGGTCAAGGAGTCCTGAGACTCCATCAGCTCGTACAGGCGGGTGGCCAGGCGGTTGACCTCGTCCAGGTTCGCCCTCCCCTTCACCTCGGCCATGAGCCTGGCGGCCTCCTCGCGCCCCTCAGTCGCATACGCGCGCGCCAGGTGGCAGGTGACCTCCCAGAGCGACAGCCGGTCGTCGTGAGCCGGATTCCACCGGGGGTCGAGGTCTTGCGGCTTGATCAGCGCGACCTTGCCAGTGCCGGAGGTGAGGGTTCCACTGCGGGCGATCCCTTCGACGGACAAACCCAGTGGCACGGCCAGCGACTCTGCGTCACCATAGGGGCGCGTGTCCCATCCGTAGGAGCGGAACCAGTCCAGGCAAAACCGGGTGTCGGGGTCCAGCTCGGCATCATGCTCGTTCTGCAGCGCGTCAAACGTCTGGTTGATCAGCGCCAGTGCAGTCTTCACGGGCATCGTGGAGCCGTCGTCTTCCAGCACTCGGGAGAAACGGGAGAACACGGCCATACCCGGGCCTAGGATCGTCTGGCGCAAGTCCGCTGGAGCGATTGCACCTTCCCGGATGCGAGGCAGTGCCTCTTCCAGTTCAGTGTTCAGAGCAAACAGGAATCCAGTGCGGTCCGTCCCCGGGGCGGTCGTCGCGCGGGGACGGAGAGCCAACACGATCGACGAGGCAAGCGCATTAGAGCCGAGCCCCCGCATTCGGGAAGCCCTCTCACTACGAACCGGCCATGTTGCAGTAATCACCCATCCACTCCGAATCAGCCCTTCAAGGAATGTGGACCAGCCGGTACTTGCCACGCCTTCATTTTCAAGCTCAGCCTGCTTGAAGGCATAAAAAACGGAAATCGGATAGTCGGGAGAGGCGGAGAGCCGGGCATTTGCAAATACCTTATTGAATCCAGTCTCAAAGAAGGCTTCAGCCCCTCCTTTTCCACCATGCCTATTCGGGTCCGCGACGAGCTCATCGCCCTTCGGCACGAGCAAGGTATCGAACAGACTTGGTAGAATATTCCGGAACGAACGGCGCAGCCAGACGTAAAAGAAATCTGAAAGGTCAGCGTATCCGATATTGTCATAATAGGGAGGATCGGTAGAGATAACTACCTTTGAGTAGTCACGAGTCGCAGCATCAGCCTGGATGGCGACACCAGGTTTAAGCGAAGGTTCAACTGACCGAAGCGCCTGCGCTGTGGATTCAAGTGTCAACAGAACGCCAATTTTACCAACCGGATTCGCCTCCACGAAATCCCATGACATAGGGATCGCCTGGCGTGCAAAGAGTGCCCTAACATTCTCGTTAGAGCCGTTCCATGAGCAGATGGCATTATGCATATCTACTCCCCGGCTAAAAGTCATTCCGAGCAGCACAGAAACGGCATCGGCGTAGGCTTTTGCCCCGATGCCGCCATCGGATAGTCCCACCCCTTCAGGAATACCGTTACCAACGGCGTCTTCGAGCACTCTCTTGCGAACCTCGCCAACCAGATCGCTGAACACTGTTAGCGCCGAAAGCTGTCGAAAGGTGAACAGATCAGCCCATTCCGTCATTCCGTACCCCTGGACGCGGAACCCGAGAGCCGCTCTAGGGAGTGATCCCTGCGGCAAATTTTCGGGGAGCGCAACGTTGGCGGCGTCAGTATGCTCCCGAGTCGGCGGGACATAGAACTTGTTCCGGTTCCCCTCCGCGACGATTGCCATAAGCTGGGTTGAAAATTTCGCTCTTTTCCCCTCACTTCGAATATATGCGAGTTCTGCAGCGCCTCCACAAGCCACGCAGACGGCTCCGGACTTACTGACTGTGCCATCGTGGGCCTTATTTGGTGCACGCTTCGGGTCGTTCCCGATATTAAATTCCACACGTCGACCGCCGGGCGCGCCCGCGTCGTCGACCACCGTGGGGATTACATATGCCTCCTTGCCTTTCTTCTTACTCAACCACCACGTGCGCGCCAAAGGCATGCGGATTCCGCAGGCTGGGTTCGGGCAGATCACGGTGCGAGCCCAGATCCATGCGATGACGGCGGCCTCGCTAGTCTTGCCGGTATGTTCGCCAGCGGGCCCCAGCACGGGAATTCGCACCTTCGGATAAAGGTGCCCGACCCGCTCTTGCGCCCGGTCGCGCATCCAGGAACCGTACCGGAGAATGTCCTCTGAAAGACCCGTGGCATGCGGCCACGAGCCCATCTGCGTCTCCGCTGCGCCAGGGAAAACAGGAGGCTTCCCGGCAAACTTCGGCGGAATCTCGATAAGCGCCTTGTTGATCAGCACGGCAACTGGGTTGAGGTCACTGGCATGAGCCTCGAGGCCAAGGCGCTGCGCCTCCAGGGGAATCGTGCCACCACCTGCGAACGGATCTAGAATCGCTGGCGGATTCCCTTCCGTGGAATTTGCAATCTCGTCGCGAGCCTCTCGATAGAGAGTATCGTCGTTGACGTTTTCCCAAACCACCAAGCGCCGGATGATGCCGTGCAGACGCTCACGCTCAGCCTTTTGTTCAGAATCCGTCGGGAACCGCTCGGGATGACTAGATGGGTCATCAACCAGTTGGCTGAACAGCACTGCTCGAGCTGCAGCCAGCGGACGTCGTGCCCACCAAACGTGCACAGAGCGAGGGTGGTTGCGAGTGAAGGGCTCCTTCTCGCGGATCGACTCGGCGTTAATGTCTTCCAGCGGGAGGGAGACCTCGATGAGCTTGCGTCGAGGGACAGAACCTGACGGCGTTCCGGGCTGCACTGCGGTGTCCACCTGTTCACTTCAGATTTCGAGAGGCCCGAATCGTGCCTCGGGCGATAGTCAAAGGCATGAAGCATGTTTTCCGTACGTCAGAGGGGCTCGACCCCGCGCTCCCATTCAGCTTTCCACTTCCGGCGGAGATCGTCGACGTACTTGTCCAAGATCAGGTCAGCGAAAGGGTTGAGCACGTAGCGGACCCGGTCGTTCGACCCGTCAGGAGTCTCAGGATCGACAGCAACCAGCGCAAGCCGGTAGTTGGGCTCGGCGTTCTTGGCGTAGCCGACCTCGCTGGTGGTGACGGTGAAGTTGTCAGCACCCAGCACTCGCCCTTTGACCTCGATGAAGATCAGGTGGCCATCGGGCTTGAGGGAACGGATGTCGAAGCCCTTGTTGGAGTGCGCCATCTCCTCAGGGTCTCGGCCGAGCCGACGCTCGGCAGCCAGCACGGCATCGACGGCCCGACGCTCGGTGACAGCGGTGTCCAGAGCGAAGCTGCCAGCTGTCGGTTGTTCGCCGGCGGCTCCCGGGATGACCGTGGCGGGCAGGACGAGCGCGGCGCTGATGATCTGTGGCGGGTGCACGTTGACCTGGGTTTCGAGGTTCAGCTCGCCTTGACGGTGATCGAGCCGGGCCTCCAGTGATCGGGCGCGGTCACGTGCGGTGGCCGGCGACATGCGAATCTTCTTGCCAGCCGCTTGGGCCTCGGCGAGCTTGATCGACTCGCCGTCCCAGTAGTTCATCTGCGCCAGCAGCCGCTGCCGTACAAGTTTGCGTGTGCGCTGGACGGCCGGGACGACGCGGGCGGCGACGTCGGCGCGGTGCTCGGGGAGACCGTGCTGGATCGCCCAGTTCTGGGCGATCTTCTCCACGCCTTCGGCTAGCCAGGCGGTGGACAGCTCGGAGTCGACGGCAAGGGCCAGTGCGACGCGCTGCTCAAGGTTCAGACCTGCGGGCAGGGTCAAGTCGAGGTACGGGGCGGGGCCTGCCGGCTGTGCGGTTCCGTCCGGCAGCACGGAGACGTACTCGAACCTCTTGCTGATCGCGGTGCCGCGCCCGTCCGAGAGCTCTTCCAAGAGGGCGAACACGAGCTGTGGCGTGGTGATGCTCTGGTCCAGGAAGGTAGCTCCGCGGGTCAGGGCGTCACCGTACCTGTTCAGGATCTCGGTGATGATCGCGTCCATCAGCGGATGACCGGGCGCTATGAGCTCGGCGTCCGGTCGGCCGGGTATCACGACGGCCGAGGGCTCGAAGGTGATGCGTGCGTAGCGCGGACTTACTGTGCGCCGACCTTCGCGCAGGACAGCGGGCACTTGGGTCAGCTCGAACCGGTCCTTCTCCCGCTTGGATGCCCGCCCACCCAGGGCACGCAGGGACTCCATGACGAATGCCTGCACGAAGTGGGGCTGCATGCGCCGGGCGCGGGCCTCGTCCATCTGCCGACGCAGCTTGGCCAGCTCTTCCAGCCCGATGTCCGGGGTGGCCAGGGCACGTTCCTTGATCAATTCTTGTAGCCCGTCGGCCACGGACTTGTCGATGACCTGGTCCAGGTAGGCCCGGACCTCGGGCTGCTCGCCGTAGCGGATGGCTCGCATGAGCAGGTCGCGCAGCGGTTCGTCCGCGAAGGCGTTCTCCCCCAAGACGTCGAAGACCTTGCCGCCGTAGGCACGGCGCTGCTGCTCGATCTTGGTCAGCAGGCGCTGGAAGACCTGACCCTCTCTGGTCTGGGAAGCCACAAGGTTCCACAGTCGGCAGACCTCGCGCTGGCCGATGCGGTGAATACGCCCGAAGCGCTGCTCGATCCGGTTGGGGTTCCAGGGGAGGTCGTAGTTGACCATCAGGTGCGCGGCCTGAAGGTTCAGTCCTTCGCCGGCGGCATCGGTGGCGATCAGGACGTGGCAACGCGGATCGTTGGTGAACTTGGTGCGGATCTCCCGACGTGCCTGTCGCGCGGTGCCGCCGTGGATCGTGCGCACGGCATCCCCATCGCCACCCAACAGGGTGGTGATGCGGCCTGCGAGGTAGTCGAGGGTGTCGCGGTGCTCGGTGAAGATGATGATCTTGCGCGGGATGTGGTGGGCGCCGCTCATGCCATCCTCGCGGGCCTTGAGGACGAGGGAACGCAACTCCTGCCACTTGCGGTCCTCACCCGAGGCACGCACCTGCTGGGCGATCCCCTCCAGACGTGCCAGGACCGCGAGCTCGGCGTCCAGCTCGGCTGCCGTGCGCGCAGCGGTAGCAGCGTCCAGGACCTCGCTCTCCAGCTGCTCCCGCTCGGCGGCTCCCAGCTCGTCGGAGTCGAAGTCGTCCGGGTCGAACGACAGCGTCTCGGGCGGGGGGACGAACGGGCCCGCCAGCGTCTGCTCACGGTGGGTTCGCAGCCGGGCAATGCGGCGCCGGATCGACTGGTAAATCGCCTCAGGACTGGATGCGAGACGCCGCTGCATGACCGTGAGCGCGAAGCCGACCGTGCGCCGCTTGCCGTCGGCCTGCTCGGCCCTGTTCATCTCCGTGCGTACGTACTCGGTGACCTCTTCGTACAGGAGCATCTCCTGCGCGGAGAGGGTGTACTCGATGGTCTCAGCCACCCGCTCGGGGAAGAGCGGCTTGCCCTCGAACGTAAGCAGGTCTTCCTTGATCATCCGGCGCATCAGTCCGGTGGTGTCGGTGGAGTGCACGCCCTGGCGGTACTGGCCGTCGTATCGGTCAGGGTCCAGCAGGGCAAGGAAGGTCTGGAAATTGGCTTCCGACCCGGAGTGCGGCGTCGCGGTCATGAGCAGGAAGTGCCGGGTGATCTTGCCGAGCAGCTGGCCCAGTTCGTAGCGGCGGGTGCGCTTGAGTTCGTTTCCGAACCAAGATGCGCTCATGCGGTGGGCCTCGTCCACGACGATGAGGTCCCATTCCGACTCTGCGAGTGCGGTCTGCCACTCTCCGTTGCGGGCCAGTTGGTCCATGCGCGCGATCAGCATCGGGTTCTGTCGGAACGGGTCGCCGTCGCGGTCGGCCTCCGCGAGATCGCGCGTCAAGATCGCCATCTCGATTCCGAACTTCTCCGCGACTTCGGTCTGCCACTGCTCGACCAGCCCTCCAGGGGCGACGATCAGGCAACGCTGCACATCGCCACGCAGCAGTAACTCCTTGAGGTACAGACCAGCCATGATCGTCTTCCCGGCGCCCGGATCGTCCGCGAGCAGGAAACGCAAGGAGCCGGTCTGGGCCAGCATGGAGCCGTAAACGGCGCGGATCTGGTGGGGCAGCGGATCAATGGAGCTTGTCTCCACAGCCAGCATCGGGTCGGACAGACCTGCGTGCCGCATACGCAGTGCCTCGGCGGCCAGACGGAACTGCGCGGGATCGGCGTCGAACGACCACCGCGACTTCGGTGCCTCTGGTTGCAGCGAAGCAATGTCGTTAGGGAAGAGCACCTGGTCAAACAAGTGTCCGTGATCGTCCCGGAAAGTCACCTGCAAGGCGTGACTGATCCGTGTGACAGCCACGATGGTGACCGCCCCTGAGGTCAGCCCGGTCAGGCGGATGCCGGGCTGGACGTCATCGACGCGCATGGACCCCTTCTCTATGGCCAAGCACCGAGCAGCCTCGGCAGCTCAATCGTAACCATGTGACGTGCTCGCACTCCTCTGGTTGTGACCGTCCCTTCATTGAACAGACGTCGAACCCGAATTGCCTCCCAGCGGCAGCAAGGCACAGAGAGAGCAGAGGTCAGTTGGTCATGCCGACACCGTACGGGCGTCGCCTGACAGAGAGTCGTGAGGCAAAGTGCGCGTGAGGCACGAGTCTCGGCCCCGTTAGTGGCCGAGGCTCTCCGAGAAGATCCGATGGCCTGGTCCGGGTGCTCCAGGAGGACGTTGCTGTTCGAGGCTTCCGTCTAGGCAACGGGTGAAGATCAAAACCGCCGGACACACCCTGGACACATCCGAGGTCCCGGAAAGCAGAAGGCTCCGACTGGTTCACACCAATCGGAGCCTAAAACCCCAGGTCAGCGAAGTGCTGCCCGTAGAAAAACTGAGCCGCCTAAGGGAGTCGAACCCTTGACCTACGCATTACGAGTGCGTCGCTCTAGCCGACTGAGCTAAGGCGGCTTGTCCGTCCACCTCGAAGGTGGCGACAGGGAATGAGTGTACACACCCGTCGGGGTGGTCCACACGCGCGTTTGTCGGGGGTCAGCGGCAGGTCTTGCCCTTGGTGGGGACGGTGCCCTGGGTGAGGTAGTCGACCACCGTGCGGTCGATGCAGTCGCTGCCTCGGCCGAAGGCGGTGTGGCCGTCGCCGTCGTAGGTCAGGAGGGTGCCGGAGGCCAGTTGGCCGGCCAGGGATTGGGCCCATGTGTATGGGGTGGCCGGGTCCCGGGTCGTGCCCACCACCAGGATCGGGGCGGCGCCCTCGGCCCTGATCGGGTGTGGCCGGCCGGTCGGCGGGATCGGCCAGGAGGCGCAGGTCAGGCCGGCCCAGGCAAGGTTGCGGCCGAAGGTCGGCGAGTCGGCCAGGTAGCCGGGCAGCTCGCGCTCGACGTCCTCCCGGGACGTGGCGGCCGGCGGCGCGTCCAGGCAGTTCACCGCCGCGTTGGCGGCCATCAGGTTTTTGTACTTTCCGTCCGGGCCGCGCTCGTAGTACTGGTCGTTGAGTTCGAGCAGCGGTTGCCCGTCGCCGCGCAGTGCCGCCTCCAGCGCCTGCCGCAGGTCCGGCCACTGGTCCTTGGAGTACAGCGGCGACAGGATGCCCGTGGTCGCGATCGACTCGGTGACCCTGCGGGTGGCGTCGCCGGGCAGCGGGCGCGCGTCGAGTTGTTCGAGCAGGCCGCGGATCTTGGCCAGGCCGGCCGCGCGGGTCGCGCCGAGCGAGCACGAGCCACCGCCGACGCAGTTGTCCAGGAACGCCGCCAGCGCGGTCTCGAAGCCGCCGCCCTGCACCTTGTTGGCGGCCACCGCCGACTGGCTCGGGTCCATCGCGCCGTCCAGGACCAGCCGGCCGACCCGGCTCGGGTACAGCTCGGCGTAGGTCGCGCCGAGGAAGGTCCCGTACGACGCGCCCACGTAGTGGAGCTTCTCGTCGCCGAGGGCCGCGCGCAGCAGGTCCATGTCGCGCGCGGCGTCCACGGTGCTCACATGGCCCAGCAGATCGCTCGACCTGGTTGCGCAGGCCCGCCCGTAGGCGCCGGTGCCATCCAGCCAGGCCTGCTCCTCGGCGGGGGTGTCCGGCGTCGCGTCGAGCTGGGTGAAGGTGTCCATCGCGTTGTCGGGCAGGCAGTCGATCGCGGTGCTGCGGCCGACGCCGCGCGGGTCGAAGCCGACGATGTCGAAGCGCTTGCGCAGGTCGGCCGGGTATCTGAGGGCCGCGTACTGCGCGAAATCCAGACCGGAACCGCCCGGACCGCCCGGGTTGAGCACCAGTGACCCGATGCGATTCGGGCCGCCGGCGGGCTTCTTGATCACCGCGAGCTTGATCTTCGGGCCGTCGGGCTTGGCGTGGTCCAGCGGCACCTGGAGCGTGCCGCACTGGAAACCGCCGGTACACGCGGTCCACCCGATCGGCTCGACCGCGGCGGTCGGCGGCGCCTTGTCGGTGGGCGTGCCGTCCGGGTCGGCGGTCGTGGGCGCCTTGGCGGTGTCCGCGACCCGGTCCGGTGATTTCGCCGACGATCCCGACTCGCATCCCGCCACCAGGAGCAGGCCGACCGCCGCCGCAACGACCCTCGCGCACGAACCCCGCATCATGCGACCCGCTCCTCAGCTAGCCCAGTACGACCGTGCACCTCAGGGGAGGGTAACCACGCAACCCGGCGATACTCCCGACGACGCGACGACGCGACGACGCGACGACGCGGTGATGCGGACAGGGTGACGCGGGGACGCGGTGACGCCGAGCCCGCCGCCCGACCACCAATCGCCGGCCACCGGCCACCAGCCACCGCCCACCCCATCAACTACACCGCTTCCCCTTCGCCGGCATGCTCCCCCGCAACAGGAACCCCTCCACCGCCCCGTCCACGCACGTGCTGTTGCCGCCGTACGCCGTGTGCCCCTCGCCCTCGAAGGTCAGCAGCGTCGCGTCGGCCAGCTGGCTCGCCAACTTCTCGGCCGAGGCGTACGGCGTGGCCGGGTCACCCGTCGTCCCGACCACCAGGATCGGCGCGCTGCCCTGCGCGCGGATCGTGTGCGGCTTCGCCGGCGACTTGAACGGCCAGTTCTCGCAGCTCTGCCCGGTCAGGTCCTCGGCGGTGACATCGCGCGACAGCAGCGGCGCCTCGGCCTTGAGCCGGGTCAGCGCGGCCTGCACCTGCTCCGGCGTCGGCGCGTCCCCGGACCCGTCCGCACAGCCGATCGCGATGAACGCGTCCGAGCTGTTGTCGTAGTGCCCTTCCTCGTCCCGCCCGTTGTAGTTGTCGGCGTAGAACAGCAGCGCGTCCGGCGACATGCGCACGATCGCGTCGGCGAGCGAGTCGCGCAGGTACTTCCACGCGGTGTCCTTGTCGCCGTAGAGCAGGCTGATCACGCCGGTCCAGCCCAGGCTGGAGGTGAGCTTGCGGCCGCCCCGGCCGGTGAGCGGGTTCTCCTGCAGGCCCTCGAGGAAGTCGGCGGCCCTGGTCGGCGCGGTCTTCGGGTCGTTGCCGAGCGCGCAGCCCGAACGCCCCGCGCAGTCCTCGGCGAAACGGCGCAACGACCGGTCGAAGCCCACCTGCTGCTCGACCGACGCACTCAGGTTGTCCGCGGCCGGGTCCACCGCGCCGTCCAGGACCAGTCGCCCGGTGCGGGTCGGGAACCGTTCCGCGTAGGTGGCGCCCAGGTAGGTGCCGTAGGAGAAGCCGATGTAGTTGAGCTTCTCGTCGCCCAGGGCCGCGCGCAGGACGTCCATGTCGCGTGCGGCGTTGTCGGTGCCGACGAAGGGCAGCAGTTCGCCGGACCGGCTCTGGCACTCCGCCGCGTAGGTCTTCTCCCGTTCCTTGGCCCGCGCCTCGGCCCGGATCGGGTCCTCGGGCAGGTCCTCGGCCACGTACGCGTCCCGCTCGGCGTCGGTCATGCACTTCACCGGCGCGCTGCGTTCGACCCCGCGCGGGTCGAAGCCGATCAGGTCGTAGGCGTCCTGGAGCGGCTTGCCGATGGTGTCCTCGGCCATCCACCACGCCGCCTCGACCCCGGAGCCGCCCGGACCGCCGGGGTTGAGCAGCAGCGAGCCGATCCGCTGTCCGGGCTTGCCCGCGGTCTTGCGGGTGACCGCGATGTCGATGGTCTTGCCGGTCGGCCGGGAGTAGTCGAGCGGCACGGTGAACGTCGCGCAGCGGAACGCCTTGGCCTGGCTGCGCTCGTCGGGGTCGTCGCTCTCGCACGCCTTCCAGGTCGGTTGCTGGGTGTAGAAGCGCGCCAGCCGGGGATCGGGGTCGCCGGGCGTGGCCGGTCCCTTGGCGCCGGCCACGGTGGGCCGGGCCGGGCCGGATCGGCCGCCACCCGCGGCATCACCGAGATCGGACGCGACCGTACAGCTCGCGACTGTCGCGACGGCGAGCGCGACCGGAATCGCACGGCCGAGGAGTCCCACCCGGGATATTCGTTTCACGCGTACTGCCTACCATCGAACGGACACTCACGCACGAACGGTACGCGGCGGGCCCGGGCCGCGTCCGCCCGCCCCGGGGCGCCCGGTCCGATCCCGCCGCGCCGCGTCATGCCGCCGGGGTCCGGGTGTTGCGGCCCAGGAAGGCGAGTGCCTCGGGCAGTTGACGCACTATGTCGCCGGAGGCTCCGCCGGCGCCCGGGATCGCCTTGACCGACGTCGGCGCCTTGGCCTTGGCGGCGAATTCGCTGCCCGTGCTGCCGGTGTGACCGGAGAGCAGGATCTGTACGTCGGGCCGCGCGTCGAGCAGCCTGACCGGGTCGTTCGCCGCCTTCGCCGCCGCATCGGCGCCCCACAGCGGGGACTTGAGCGTGGTCCGGCCGGACAGGCTGACCGCCGCCGCGTAGTACTGCGGGTACTGCAACGCGTACTTGACCGAGCACAGGCCGCCCGAGCCGTCCCCGATCAGCGCCCACGAGGCGCGGTCGGCACTCGCGCGGTAGGTCGCCAGCACCGCGTCGCGCACGTCCTCGTTGTGGAAGGTGGCCATCTTCGGCCCGTTCGGGATGTCGCTGCACTCGGTGTCCTTGGCCGCCGTCCGACCGGCTTCCGCATCCTGCTTCGAGTACGGCATCAGTTCGGGCGCGACCACGATGTACGGCGGGACCGTACCGGCCTCGATGGCCGCCGCGAGCTTGGTCAGGAACGGCACGGAGTCGTCCACGAAGCTGTTCGACTCGATGCCCGGGAGCGCCGACTGGGTGACCAGTACGGGGTAACTGCGGCCCTGGTTGGCGGCGTTGTCGTAGCCCGGCGGCAGCCAGACCCACACATCGGCGGTGACTCCGGACCGGCCGCCCGCGAGGGTCGTCCTGGTCAGCGTGCCACCGGACTTGGCGCCCACCTTGGTGAACTTCTGTGGCGCGGCCTTGGGTTGGGCCGACGTGGCGGACGGTTCGACCGACGGGTCGGCGCTGGTGGAGGACGCGACGTTCTGCTTGTCGTCGTCGGAGATTCCCTGGTACGCGACGGTGCCGCCGACGCCCGCCGCGACCACGGCCAGCGCGAGCAGCCCGATGCCCAGCGGCGAGCGCACACCACGCTTGCGGCGAACGGGCGCCGGGTCGGCCCCGATCGGCCGGGCCTCGGCAACGCGCATCGGCTCGTGTCGAGCCAGACCCGCGGGCGCGGACGAGGTGAGCTCCACCGGTGCGAACGGCAGCGGCGCCTCGGCCCGAACCCGGGGCGAGTCCGAAGCATTCGTCCGCTCGGGCGCGTTCGTCGACTCCGCCGCACGGACCCGCGCGGCCGGGGCGACGGGCGCGATCGGCCCGGGCCGCCTCGACGCCCCGTCCCGCACCTCGGCCGGCGTCAACATGGCGGCCCAAGGCCCCGGTTCGCCCCCCGGACCGGCCTCCGGTTCCGCCGGAACCTCCGCTGGACCGGCCTTCGAACCGGTCTTCGAAACGTCCGTCGGACCCGCTGTCGAATCAGTTGCCGAATCAGCTGACGAATCGGTCGACGAGAGGCTCTCGGCCGGGTCGGCCGCAGCACGCGACTTGCGCGCTCTCAGCACGAGAACGACAACCGCCCCGAGGGTCACCGCGATCAGCAGACCTTTGAGCGTCCTGGTCACGGAACGCAACCCCGCACCGTCCTTCCGAACCTCACCAGCCACAATGTTCCCGCGAACTCTCCCACGATGACGCCCGAGCGGGGGTTCCGGGTTCCGCCCGAGGAGCACCTCCGCTCCAAGGAGTGAAGGCCCGAACCGAACACACCCGCAAACAACCGGACGGGCCTCCCGACGCACCCCGTCGAACAAGCGACCGGACGGGCCGAGTGCGGCGCACGAACAGCACGAACAGCACGAACACGAACCACGCCCACCCCACCCCGACCACGGAGCGAACGCGCGACGCGGCATTCGGCCGAGCCGGCCCCGAAGCCGGGAAGCGCTCGCCCCGACCGACCCGGCCTCACCCCGTCCGCAGCGTCAGCACCATCGCCTCGACGGCCAGCAGCGGCGCCACGTTCGCGTCGATCGCCCGCCGACAGGCCAGGATCGCCTCGATCCGGCGCAGCGTCGCCTCCGGCGTGGAGGAGCTGGCGATCGTGTCCAGGTCCGCGCGCAGCACGTCGTTGGCCAGGGGCACGGCCGCGCGCAGTTGCAGTGCCAGTACGTCCCGGTAGAACGCGGTCAGGTCCACCAGTGCCCGGTCCAGGCAGTCCCGCTGGGTACGGGTGGCCCGCTTCTTCTGCTTGTTCTCCAGTTCCTTCATCACGCCGGCCGTGCCGCTGGGCATCCGGCCGCCGCCGACCGCCCCCAGTGCGGCCCGCAGATCCTCGGTCTCGCGACCGTCCAGTTCCGCCGCGACCTGCTTCGCGTCCTCGGCGGCGGCGTCCACCAGCCGTTGTGCGGCGGCCATCGCCAGGCCGATGTCGCCGACCACCATCGGGATCCGCAGCACGTCGGCCCGGCGTCCACGCGCCTGTTCGTCCAGTGCCAACCGGCGTGCGCTCTTGATGTCGCCGCCGGACGCGGATGCCGCGAACGCGGCCATCGCCGGGTCGATTCCGTCCCGGCGCATCAGCAGATCGGCCACCGCGCCGGCCGGAGGCGTACGCAGCGCCACATTGCGACAGCGCGAGCGGATCGTGGGCAGCGCGTCCTCCAGGGACGGTGCGCACAGCAGCCACACGGTTCGGTCGGCGGGTTCCTCGATCGCCTTGAGCAATACGTTGCCCGCGCCCTCGGTGAGCCGACCCGCGTCCTCCAGGATGATCACCTGCCAGCGCCCGCCCGCCGGCGTCATGGCCGCGCGGCGGACCAGGTCGCGGGTCTCCTTGACGCCGATCGAGAGCAGTTCGGTGGCGACCACGTCGACGTCGGCGTGTGTCCCGGTGAGCGCGGTGTGGCAACCGTCGCAGTGCCCGCAGCCGGGCTCGGCGCCCAGGGCCAAGTCCGGGCTGACGCACTGCAGCGCCGCCGCGAACGCCCGCGCGGCGGTCGCCGTGCCGACCCCGGGCGGGCCGGTGAACAGCCACGCGTGGGTCATCCCGCCGACGCCCTCGCCCGCGAGGACCGCCCGGGCGGCGCCGGCGGCCGTGCGCAGCTGCTCGGCGACGCGATCCTGCCCGACGAGGTCGTCCCAGACGGTCACGCGCTCTTGTCTCCTCGATCCGGTGTACCCCCGATACGACCGTACCGGGGTGACGTGACAATCGAGGCCACGTCACCCTCGGACGGACCCGACCGAGGGCCGGGCCGACAGAGCCCGACCGATGGAGCCCGACCGACGACCGGACCGCCAGGCCCCGCCCGAGGGCCGGACCGCCAGTCCGCGACCGACGACCGGACCGACACGACCACCCGACGACCGGACCGCCGGGGCCCGTACCAGGCCCCGGCGTCAGGTTCCGTGATCAGGCCCCGGCGTCAGGCCTTGTTACGACGCCAGCGCCGCTTGCGCCCCGGCTCGCCCGACTCGTCGGGCGTACCCGCGTCCGCCGCTTCCGCGTCGTCCGCGTCCGGGTCGCCCGTCCACGGCCCGAGCAGGTCGTCGGCCAGCGTGTGATCGCCCGGCTCCGCCGGCGGCGGCACGACCGTGGGCAGTGCGTGCGTCTCGTCCAGGCTCACCTGCGGGATCTCCCGGGTGTCCTCGGCCGCCTCGCGCAGCCGGATCTGCTGCAACTCGGTGGTGTCGGCGTCGTCCGCGGGCGGCTTCGCGATGCCGTGTACGGGCGTGTCCGCCATCGACGGGTCCGGCCGCCGGATCCCGTGCACCGGCGTCTCGACCATGTCGCCGTCCCGGGCGGGGCCCGCCTCCGCGGCCAGCGCGGCGGCCTCCTGCGCGGCGCGGGCCTGGGCCGACGCCGCGGCCTCGGCCGCACGCGATGCCTCCCGCTCGGCCCGGCGGCGATCCGACTCGGCCCGGCGCAGCGCGTCCTCCGCCCGCCGGCGCTCCTCGGCGGCCCGGCGCTCGTCGGCGACCCGGATCGCCTCCTCGGCCCGCATGCGCTCGACGTCGCGGGCCGCCTCGGCCTGCAACCGGTCGCGCTCCTCCTCGGCCAACCGCTGCCGCTCCAGAGCCGCCTCGCGCTCCTCCTCGGCATCGGCCCTGGCCTGCTCGGCCTGGAGCGCGGACGCCTCCTCCAGCCGGCGGCGCTGCTCGTCGCGGCGCTCGGCCTCCTCCTCGGCGCGCACCCGAGCCTCCTCGGCCCGGGCCTTGGCCTCCTCGGCGACCCGCTGCTGCTCCTCGGCCCGGCGCTCGGCCTCCAGCGCGAGCCGACGGCGCTCGGCCTCGGCGTGCAGCCGGGCCTCCTCGGCCGCCTCGGCCGCGGCGCGGGCCCGCTCGTCCGCCTCGGCCGCGATCCGGCGAGCCTCCTCCTCGGCGTGCCGCTGCTCCTCCTCGGCCAGCCGCGCGGACTCCTCCTCCAGCCGGGCCTGCTCGGCCTGGCGCTGACGCTCTTCGCTCTCCGCCCGCAGCCGGGCGATCAGCGCGGCCTTCTCCGCGTCCCGGGCGGCCTGCTCGGCCTTGCGCCGGGCGTCCTCCTCGCGCATGCGCTTGGCCAGCTCCAGCGCCTGGCGCTTCTCCTGCTCGGACAGCGGCAGTTCGCGGTCGAGCCGGTGCCGGATCGGCGTGGTGACCGCGTCCGGCTCCTGGTCGGCGTCCACCACCAGGTAGCGGTCCGGGTCGTGCGCGGCCAGGTCCAGGAACGCGTGCCGCACCCGCAGGTGGAACTCGCGCGGCTCGGACTCCAGGCGGTCGGGCGCCTCGGTGAAGCGGCCGTGTCCCACCGCGGGGTCCAGGTCGAGCAGGATGGTCAGGTCGGGCAGCAGCCCGTCGGTGGCCCAGCGCGAGACCCGGCCGATCTCCCGCGCGCCCAGGCCGCGACCGGCGCCCTGGTAGGCGATCGAGGAGTCGATGTAGCGGTCGCTGATCACGATCGCGCCGCGCCGCAGGGCGGGCAGGATCACGGTCTGCACGTGCTCGGCCCGGTCCGCCGCGTACAGCAGCGCCTCGGTGCGCGGGTCGACCGGAGCGCCGTCCAGGTCGAGCAGCATCGCCCGCAGCCGCTTGCCGACCTCGGTCGCGCCGGGCTCGCGGGTGACCACGACCTCGTGTCCCTTGGCCCGGATCCAGGCCGCGATCGCGTTGGCCTGGGTCGACTTGCCCGCGCCCTCGCCGCCCTCCAGGGCGATGAAGAAACCGGTGGCCCCGGCCGGTCGGCCGGTGATGTGGTCCTCGTTGCGGGTGGCCGCGGCAAGGTCGCGCAGGATCGGCACGCCGCGCCGGTCGTCCACGCTCAGCAGCGCGACCCAGCCCAGGATCACCACGAACGCGCCCGTGCCGGCCAGGACCAGCGCCGCTCCGCTGTAGTCGAAGGTGAACCGGTCCGCGATCACCCACGAGCGCATGCCCAGGTAGCCCGCGGCGATCGGCCCGGCGACCAGCGCCACGAACAGCACGATCCGCACGATCAGTTGCGCGAACGCGAACGCCCGGGCCCGCAGGTCCTCGCCGAAGTCCAGGCCGTACATGGTGTATCCGGTGACCCACGCGACGCCCGCGAACACGCCGAGCACGGCGGCGAGTACCGCGGCCACCACCACGTTGGCGACCGCGGCCAGGATCAGCAGGGTCAGCCCGGCGAACATCACCGCCATGCCGTACAGCCGACGTCGGCTGAACGCCGGCACCACCCTCGGGCCCCACAACATGCCCGCGCTGACGCCCGCGATGAGCATCAGGAACACCGTGCCGTAGGCCGCGTTGCCCGCGTGCAGGCCGACCACCAGCAGCGGAGCGGTGGCCACCAGCGCGCCGCCCGCCAGGAACAGCGCGATCATCCCGACGATCAGGCCGCGCGCGGTGCGCCCGTGCCCGAACACCTTGCGCCCGTCGGCGAGCACCTTGAAGGGGTTGGGTCGCCGGGTGCTGACCGAGCGGCCGCGGGTGGGCATCCGGATCAGGAAGGCGAACACCGAGGCGAGCAGGAACACCGCGCCCGCGGTGTAGCAGGCCAGGTTCGAGGGGTGCTCGACGAACATCGACACGTCGTGCGAGAAGGCGGTGCCGATCAGCGCGCCGAGGATGAACAGCAGCGCCGCCGCCGGAGCCGCGCCGTAGGAGGTGACCAGGTTGAACTGGTTGGCGGTGCCCAGCCGTTGGCGCGGCACCAGGTTGGGCACGGTGGCGTCGCGGGCGGGTCCGGCGAGCGCGCCGACCACACCGACCACCGCGGTCGCGCCCCAGACCCACCACATCTTGTCCACGAACGGCACGGACACGAGCACCAGGGCCCGGATCACGTCGCACGTCACCAGCGTCCAGCGCCGGTCGAGGTGGTCCACGATCGCGCCCGCCACCGAGGAGACCACGGCGGCCGGCAACATCCGCAGCGCGAACACCACCGCGACCGCGGTGGCGTGCTTGCGGTAGTCGCCCTCGACGGTCCACAGCGCGGCCGAGGTCAGCGCCAGCAACGCGAGCCAATCGCCCAGCGCGGAGGCCGCGACCGCGAACCAGAAGCGGCGGAAGGGGCGGATGCTCAGCACGCCCCCGATGCCCTCTGTCGGTTCGACCTGACGGGGCGGTATCGCCGAATCCGGCGCTTGCTGCTCCGCGTGCGTCATACGGAGAACCCTAACGTCGTCACCTGACGGGAAACGGCAACCTCGGCCGGATCCCCCGTGCTCCGGCGGCGGACCGTAGCACAGGGCCCGATGTCGTCGCCGGAAGCGACCGAGGCGGCGCCGGATCCCGCCGGCGCCGCCTGATCGAAACGTACCGAGATATCCCTACCTCAGTCTTGTTGCCTCACGCCTTGTCGGCCGCGTTCTTCGCGCCGGCACTCGCCGTCGCCTTCGCGGCGGCCGACTTCGTGGTCTTGCCGTCGGCGGCCGTCTTCTTGGCCGCCGTCTTCTTCGCGGCGGTCTTCGTCGCCGTCGCCTTCTTCGCCGGGGCCTTCTTGGCCGCCGCCTTCTTGGTCGTCTTCTTCGCCGGGCCCTTGGCCCGCTTGTCCGCGAGCAGCTCGTAGCCCCGCTCGGGGGTGATCGTCTCGACCGAGTCGTCCGCACGCAGCGTCGCGTTGGTCTCGCCGTCGGTCACGTACGGGCCGAACCGGCCGTCCTTGACCGTGACCGCCTTGCCGCTGACCGGGTCGGTGCCCAGTTCCTTCAGCGGCGGCTTGGCCGCGGCCCGCCCGCGCGCCTTGGGCTGGGCGTAGATGGCCAGCGCCTCCTCCAGGGTCACCGTGAACAGTTGGTCCTCGGTCTCCAGCGAGCGCGAGTCGGTGTCCATCTTGAGGTACGGGCCGTAACGACCGTTCTGCGCGGTGATCTCGGTACCCGTCTCCGGGTGCTTGCCCACCACGCGCGGCAGCGTGAACAGCTTGAGCGCGTCGTCCAGGGTGACGGTGTCCAGCGCCATCGACTTGAACAGCGACGCGGTGCGCGGCTTGGGGCCGTTCTTCGCGGCGGCCTTCTTCGCGGTCTTCTTGGCCGGCTTGGCGCCGTCCGCGGCCGGCGCCGGGGCGGCGGGCGCCTCGGGCTCGGGCAGCACCTCGGTCACGTACGGGCCGTAGCGCCCGTCCTTGGCCACGATCATGTGGCCGCTGACCGGGTCGATGCCCAGCTCGTGGTCGCCGCTGGGCTTGTCGAGCAGTTCCTCGGCCTTGGCCACGGTCAGCTCGTCCGGCGGCAGGTCGTCCGGCACGTCCGCGCGCCGCTCGCCGCGCTCGACGTAGGGGCCGTACCGGCCCACCCGCAGCACGATGCCCTCGCCGACCGGGAACGAGTTGACCTCGCGGGCGTCGATCGAGCTGAGGTCGGTGACCAGGGCCTTGAGGCCGCCGAGGTGGTCCTCGTCGGGCCGGCTCTCGTCGCCGAAGTAGAACCGGCGCAGCCACGGCACGGCCTCGGTCTCGCCGCGCGCGATCCGGTCGAGGTCGTCCTCCATCTTCGCGGTGAAGTCGTAGTCCACCAGCGTGGCGAAGTGGCCCTCCAGCAGGCCGACCACGGCGAAGGCCAGGAAGGAGGGCACCAGCGCGGTGCCCTTCTTGAAGGTGTAGCCGCGGTCCAGGATGGTGCCGACGATCGACGCGAACGTCGAGGGGCGACCGATTTCCCGGTCCTCCAGCTCCTTGATCAGCGACGCCTCGGTGTAGCGGGCCGGCGGCTTGGTCGCGTGGCCCTCCGGGGTGAGCTCGTCGGCGCTGAGCGCGTCGCCCTCGGTGACCATCGGCAGCCGCCGCTCGCGGTCGTCCAGCTCCGCGTCCGGGTCGTCCGAGCCCTCCACGTAGGCCTTGAGGAAGCCGTGGAAGGTGATGATCTTGCCGCTCGCGGTGAACTCCGCGTCGCGCCCGGGCAGGTCCGCGCCCTGCGCGATGCCGCCGATGCGCACGGTCACCGACTGGCCGACCGCGTCCTTCATCTGCGACGCGACGGTGCGCATCCAGATCAGTTCGTACAGCCGGAACTCGTCGCCGGACAGCCCGGTCTCGGCCGGCGTGCGGAAGCTCTCGCCCGAGGGACGGATCGCCTCGTGCGCCTCCTGCGCGTTCTTGACCTTGCCGGCGTACACCCGCGGCGCGTCCGGCACGTACTCGGCGCCGTACAGGTCGCGCACCTGTGCCCGGGCGGCCGTGACGGCCGTCTCGGACAGCGTGGTGGAGTCCGTACGCATATAGGTGATGAAGCCGTTCTCGTACAGCTTCTGGGCGATCTGCATGGTGCGCTTGGCGCCGTAGCCGAGCTTGCGCGAGGCCTCCTGCTGGAGGGTGGTCGTGCGGAACGGGGCGTACGGGGAGCGGCGGTAGGGCTTGCGCTCGACGGCGCGCACGGTGAACGACGCGGATTCCAGCGCGGCGCTCAGCGCACGGGCGCCGGCCTCCTCCAACTGGAGCACGCCGGCGTTCTTGAGCTTGCCGTCCGGGCCGAAGTCGCGACCGGAGGCGACCCGCTTGCCGTCCAGCGAGACCAGGCGCGCGTTCATCGTGCTCGGGTCGGTGGGGTCGCCCGCCCGGCCGGTGCCGAACACGCCCAGCAGGTCCCAGTACGAGGCCGAGGTGAACGCGCGGCGCTCCCGCTCGCGCTCGACCACCAGGCGGGTGGCCACCGACTGCACGCGGCCGGCCGACAGGCGCGGACCGACCTTCTTCCACAGGACCGGCGAGACCTCGTAGCCGTAAAGGCGGTCGAGGATGCGGCGGGTCTCCTGCGCGTCGACCAGTCGCTGGTTCAGCTCACGCGGGTTGTTCACCGCGTTGCGGATCGCGTCCTTGGTGATCTCGTGGAACACCATGCGGTGCACCGGCACCTTGGGCTTGAGCACTTCCAGGAGGTGCCACGCGATGGCCTCGCCCTCGCGGTCCTCGTCGGTCGCCAGGAAGAGTTCGTCGGCGTCCTTGAGGAGCTTCTTCAGCTTGGCGACCTGGGACTTCTTGTCCGCGTTGACCACGTAGATCGGCTCGAAGTCGGCGTCGACGTCGACACCGAGTCGGGCCCACGGCTTGCCGGCGTACTCCGCCGGTACCTCGGCGGCGCCGTTGGGCAGGTCGCGGATGTGTCCCACGCTCGCCTCGACCACGTAACCGGGGCCGAGATAGCCCTTGATCGTTTTCGCCTTGGCCGGGGACTCGACAATGACGAGTCTCAGGCCGTCGCGCGCGGTCTCGCTGCTCGGGGACACCTTCGCTTCTCTCTCCATCGTCGTCGGCAGCGGCCGTGCCCGGTTGAGCAAGGCCGTACTCGGGGGTTCGTATTCACATTGCGGTTGCCGGGTGGCGGAGCGTGACCGGGAGTCGGCCCCGTGTGTCAAACCGGTTTCTGCTCGGCTTGTCACGGAGTCGTCCCGAGGCCGCCGTCCGACCGGACCGTCCCCCGGATCCGGCGATTCGCTCCGACGTCCGCGTCCCTCGCCCCTCGAACGGTAACGCGCGCATCGCGGTTCCCGCCTCCCGACCCCGTTGGTTCGCGGTCGAGCTGGAAGCCGCCGCCTCCATACAACACATTTTCTTGGCAACGGCAAGGAGCATCCTGTGGGGACAACACCTGCGACTGTACAGGCGTGCCGCCCCGGATCACGGTGCACCGGCCCAAGCCGCGCTCAGTCGGTGCGGTCGGGCCGCTCCCCGGCAGGCTCCCCGACCTCGGGGAACAGCAGGAATCCGTCGGCCACCAAACCGCGCAGTTCGCCGGGTACGGCATCGCGCAAGCGGGCCGGATCCTCGTCGAGCAGCTCGGCGATCGCGTCCACGATGACGCCGGCCGGAAGCTGCCCGTCGCTGGCTCCGGCCAGCGCCGCGCCGACGGTGTCCACCCGGTCCGCCCGGCACATGCCGCGCCGCTGACGCAGCACGACCGCCTCGGGGTCCTCGGCGCCCGGCGCGCCGGTCTGCTCCTGGACCACGTGGTCGGCGAGCCGGAAGGCGACACCCAGCAGGCCGTCGTCGTCCGTTCGGGCCAAGGCGTCCTGTCGGCCGAACCAGGCGTGCACCTCCGCGCCGAGCGGTTGTTCGATCGCGTGCGGCCAGTCCTCGATGTGCACGTTCGGCGTGTCGGAGCCCGACGCCCGCAGCGTGATCCAGCCGAATCCGATGCCCTCCACGCCGTCCCGCTCGAACGCCGCCAACCAGGCGTCGTAGCGTTCGGCGTACGCGGCGCCGTGGTGGTCACCCGAATCGCGCAGCCACAGCTCGGCGTACTGCGCCGGGTCCTGCACGTCGCGCTGGACCACCCAGGCATCGCAGCCGGTGGGTGCCAGCCAGGCCGCCAGCCGGTCCTGCCAGTCCTGGCCGCGCAGATGCTGCCAATTGGCCAGCAGCTGGCAGTAGCCGCCGTCGTTGAGGAACCGCGGCGCCTGCGCCACCAGCAGCCGACACACCTCGTCGCCGGGCAGCCCCGCGTCGCGGTAGGTGTACCGCTCGCCCACCGGAGTGATCACGAACGGCGGGTTGGACACGATCAGGTCGAACCGCTCGCCCTCGACCGGCTCGAACAGGCTGCCCTCGGCCAGGCCGACGTTGCCCACCCCGGACAGCGCCATGGTCAGCCGGGTCAGGTCGAGCGCCCGCTTGTTGACATCGGTGGCCAGCACCGAGTCGGCGTGTCGCGACGCGTGCAGGGCCTGCACGCCGCACCCGGTGCCCAGGTCCAGCGCGCGGCCCACCTGCTCGCGCACGGTGATGCCGGCGAGCGTGGTGGACGCTCCGCCGATGCCCAGCACGTGATCCGCCCGGACCGGGCCGTTGACCCCGCCGATGCCCGCGCCGAGGTCGGACACGACCCACCAGTCGGTGTCCGCCTCGCCGTAGGGCCGGATGTCCACCAGCGGCCGCACGTGGTCGCCGTCCTGCTCCAGCAGCCCACCGGCCAGCGCCTCGGCCAGCGGGAGGGCACGCCGTACGTGTGCCTCGGGCGCGGGCGTCTGCAGCAGGAACAGCCGGATCAGCACCGCGAGCGGGCTCGCCGCGTCCGCCCGCAGGGCACGCAGCGCCGGCACGGTCTCACCGCGCGACAGCGCCGCGTATGCCTGGGAGCCGAGGGCGTCGAGGCAGCCGTCGACGGTGTAGCCGGCCGCGATCAGGGCCTCGCGAAGTCGGGCCACCTGGGAGGTGTCGTTCATGGTCACGCGCACCATCCTGCCTCGTGCGCGCCGGGGCGGCGGTCAGCCGGCCGGTGCCGTGCCGGTCGGCGGCGCCGAGGAGGACTCCGCGCCGGCGCTCGGCGGCGGGCTGCTCGGCGCGGTGGAACCGGTCGAGGACGCGCTGGTAGGCGCGGTGGACTTGTCCGGCGCGGGACTCGAGGCACCGGCGCTCGGCGTCGTGCTCGCCGTGGGCGCCGAGGTGACCGGGACGGTCGGGATCGCGTCCGGCTTGCCCGCCGCGCACCCCGGCACCGCCGCGAGCGCCTTGCCGGCCTCGCCGCGGTGCAGCCTGTCCAGGGCCGTGTGCGAGGACGCGCGCAGCCCGTCGATCTCCGGGTTCAGCGAGCGCAGCCCGTCGGCGAACACGTTCTGCTTGTCGATGGCCAGGCCCTCGACCTTGGCCTGGATCCCGGCCCAGCCCTTGGCCGCGTTGCGCAGCTCCGCGACCACCGAGGTGCGCAGCGTGGCGCCGTCGGCGACCGCGGGTATGCCCGCCTTGTCGATCGCGTCGGCGAGCGCGTTGTCCGCGTCGGCGAGTCGGGAGATGTCGGCCGCCAGCCGGGTGCGCAGGGTCGCGGGCTGCTCGTTGGGGATCACCTTCCCCACGTCCGCCAGCGCCACCCGGGACTCGTCGATCCGCGCCGTCACGTCCACCGCGCAGACCTTCGCGGCCCAGGCCCGCAGTTCGGCCTGCTTCTTCTTGTTCTCGTCGTTCTTGTCGTCGCCGCCGCCGCATGCGGTCAAGGCCGATGCCAGGACCAGCGCGGAGACCACCAGGAACTTCCTCGACACGCTTTCCACCTTTGCTCGGAGCCGGACGCAGACTCGCACAGCGCAAAGGTGTTCGGCCAAACGTGCACTCTGCCCGCGGCACGGGCGCGGTTCCGGTTTCTCCGGTTCCGCGCCCGTACGTACCTCGGGTCGAATCAGGCGGCCGCCTTCGTCGCCTGCTCCTCGTGGTCGTCCTCGTCCTCGCCGACGACCACCGACTTGCGCTTGCTGTACCAGACCGCGCCCACGATCACCACGATCGAGAAGGCCGCCGCCAGGGCGCGCAGCGCGCCGTTCTCGTCCGCGCCGATGCTCAGCTTGATCACCGCCGGCGCGATCAGCAGCGACACCAGGTTCATCACCTTGAGCAGCGGGTTGATCGCCGGTCCGGCGGTGTCCTTGAACGGGTCGCCGACCGTGTCGCCGATGATCGTGGCCTCGTGCGCGGCGGAGCCCTTGCCGCCGTAACTGCCGTCCTCGACCATCTTCTTGGCGTTGTCCCAGGCGCCGCCGGAGTTGGCCAGGAACACCGCCATCAGCGTGCCGGTGCCGATCGCACCGGCGAGGAACGCCGCGAGCGGGCCGATGCCCAGGGTGAACCCGACCGCGATCGGGGCCATCACCGCGAGCAGTCCGGGGGTGGCCAGCTCACGCAGCGAGTCGCGGGTGCAGATGTCCACCACCCGGCCGTATTCGGGCAGTTCGGTGCCGTCCATGATCCCGGGTCGGGTCCGGAACTGGTTGCGCACCTCGAACACCACCGCGCCCGCGGCCCGGGAGACCGCGTTGATCGCCAGGCCGCTGAACAGGAACACCACGGCCGCGCCGAGGATCAGCCCGACCAGGTTGTTCGGCTGGGTGATGTCGGTGGAGAACGCGAACGAGGTGAGCTTGGAGGCGTCCGCGAGTCCGCCGGCCTCGTCCACGGCCGTGCGCACGGCGTCGCGATAGGACCCGTACAGCGCGGTCGCCGCGAGCACGGCGGTCGCGATGGCGATGCCCTTGGTGATCGCCTTGGTCGTGTTGCCCACCGCGTCGAGCTCGGTGAGCACCTGGGCGCCCTCGCCCTCGACGTCGCCGGACATCTCGGCGATGCCCTGCGCGTTGTCGGAGACCGGTCCGAAGGTGTCCATGGCCACGATCACCCCGACCGTGGTCAACAGGCCGGTGCCCGCGAGTGCGACCGCGAACAGCGCGAGCATGATGATCCCGGCGCCGAGCAGATACGCGCCCAGCACCGCCACCGAGATCAGCACCGCCGCGTACACCGCGGATTCCAGGCCGAGCGCGATGCCGGACAGGATGACCGTCGCCGGACCGGTCAGCGAGGTCTTGGTGACATCGCGCACCGGTCGCCGGCTGGTCTCGGTGAAGTAGCCGGTCAACTGTTGGATGACCGCCGCGAGCACGATGCCGATCAGCACCGCGACCAGCGCGAACACCCGCGGGTCGGCGTCGTGCGCGAGGATCTCCTGGTCGCTCAGCCCGTCCAGGTCCGAGAACTTGCTCGGCAGGTACAGGAACGCGGCGCCCGCGACCAGCACGAGCGAGATGATCGCCGAGACGAAGAAGCCCCGGTTGATCGCGGTCATGCCGCTGCGGTCGCCCGGCCGGGGAGCGACCGTGTAGATGCCCACGATCGCGGTCAGCACGCCGATCGCGGGCACGATCAGCGGGAAGACCAGGCCCGCGTCGCCGAAGGCGGCCTTGCCCAGGATCAGCGCGGCGACCAGGGTGACCGCGTACGACTCGAACAGGTCCGCGGCCATGCCCGCGCAGTCGCCCACGTTGTCGCCGACGTTGTCGGCGATCGTCGCGGCGTTGCGCGGGTCGTCCTCGGGGATGCCCTGTTCGACCTTGCCGACCAGGTCCGCGCCGACGTCGGCGGCCTTGGTGAAGATGCCGCCGCCCACGCGCATGAACATCGCGAGCAGCGCGGCGCCGAAGCCGAAGCCTTCGAGCACCTTGGGGGCGTTCTCGCGGTAGAGGATCACCACGAGCGCGGCCCCGAACAGGCCCAGGCCGACCGTGAACATGCCCGCGACGCCGCCGGTGCGGAAGGCGATCCGCATCGCCGCGTCCCGACCGGCGTTCCCGGCCCGGGCGGCCGCCGCGACGCGCACGTTGCTGCGCACCGCGAGCCACATGCCCACGTACCCGGTGACGGCCGAGAAGACCGCGCCCACCAGGAAGAAGATCGAGCGGCCGATCCGCTCGTTCCAGTCGTCCGCGGGCAACAGCATGAGCAGGAAGAAGACGCCCACGGCGAACACCGCGAGGGTGCGGAACTGACGGGCCAGGTAGGCCGCCGCGCCCTCTTGGATCGCACCGGCGATCCGGCGCATGGATTCGGTGCCCTCGTCGGCGGCGAGCACTTGACGCACGAGTCCGGCGGCGACGCCCAGGGCACCGAGGGCGATCACCGCGACGATCACGACGTAGGTGAGGTTGCCGCCTGAGACGGAGACGTCCGCGGCGACGGTGAGTTCGGAGGGGTGGATCCCGGACATTCGTCCTCCTTGGCTAGGAGCACTTTCAGATCGGGACTTCTCAATGCGAAAGGAGTGTATGCAAATGATCAAGATCAGACCATGGGAATCGCCATGATCAGATCAAATTACCGATGAAATCCGGGCGTGATTCCCAAAATCGGCGTGTCGATCCGGAATCAGGTTTTACGACCCGAAAAAGGGGATACACGAGAACGCCGAAATCGCCCCCGGGCATCCCGGAGGCGATGAGGGTCGTACGGAGTGGGGCTCGGTCAGCCCACGGTCTCGGCGGACTTCGCGCCGGAGGGCCACGACATGCGGATCACGCCGCCCTCGGCGCCGGTCCGCACGTCGAGGTCGTCGACCAGGCCGAGGATGACGGCCAGGCCCATCTCGTTCTCGATCAGGTCCAGGCCGGAGCCGTTCGCGGACAGGTCGGGCACCATTCCGGCGCCCTCCGCGAGGCCCGCCTCGGTCAGCGCCGGCTGTGGCACGCCGTCGTTGACCTCGATACTGAAGCGGCCGTCGCCGTCGTCCAGGGTGACCGTGACCGGGCGGTCGTCGTCCACCCGGTCCTGGTGCATCCCGACGGCGCGGGAACACGCCTCACCGACGGCGAGGCGCACCTCGTCGAGCACCGTCTCAGCAACCCCCGCGCGCCGCGCCACGGCGGCGGCGACGAGCCGCGCCGTGCGGACGTGTTCGGGCAGCGCGCTGAAGCGCAGCTCGACGATGGCCATGGTTCCCCCAGCCGTGCGAGCACCCGCCCGGGCCGGCGCGGGTGCGGTGTGCGTCCGGTCAGGACGTACGTCGGTCAGTCGGACGAGGCGATGGCCACGGCCACCGACGGATGAATCGGGAAGACCTTGGTCAGGCCGGTGATGCGGAAGATCTTCAGGATGCGCTCCTGAGTGCACACCAACTGCAACGACCCTTCGTGGGCACGCACCCGCTTCAGGCCACCCACCAGCACACCGAGCCCGGTCGAATCCAGGAAGTCGACGGCTTCCATGTCGACGATCAGGTGGAACTGGCCTTCGTTGACGAGTTCCACCAGTTGCTCGCGCAGCTTGGGTGCGGTGTATACATCGATCTCGCCGCCCACCTCGACGATCGTACGACCGCCCTCGGTTCGGGTCGACAGGGACAAGTCCACGGATCCTCCAGCACCTTGCTCTTGAGCGGTCGCCCCCCATGGATCGGCAGCCGCCAAGGCATTCAACCACTTATGGGCACTAGGGGACGATGAATCCCGCGACATTGGATGTAACACTGGTGCCCGATGCAGCCCGGAACACGCCCCCCGGAAGGTCTTCTCGGCCGCCTTTTGGCGGGTCGGGATCGACCCGATCGAGTGACGCACGTCCGGCGCATACCCGCTCGCGAAGGCGTTACCGCGGCCTGGCCCGACTGGGTTCGGCCGGAAGTCGGCGACGCGTTTCGCGCTGCGGGTATCGAACTGCCGTGGGAGCATCAGGCCCGCGCCGCCTCTGTTGCGGCACAGGGCCGCTCGGTCGTGATCGCCACCGGCACCGCCTCGGGCAAGTCCCTCGCCTATCTGTTGCCGGTCCTCACGACCCTGGTCGAGGGCGCGGACGCGCCCAGCGGGCGCGGTGCGACCGCACTCTACCTCGCTCCGACGAAGGCGCTGGCCTCGGATCAGGCGCGCGCCGTCGAGGAGTTGCGGACTGCGAACCCCGCGCTCGGGCGTGTCCGGGTCGCCACCTACGACGGCGACACGCCCGTGGAGGTGCGGCAATGGGTGCGCTCCCACGCGTCCTACGTCCTGACGAATCCGGACATGTTGCACCGTGCGTTGCTGCCCGGACACCGCTCGTGGGCGGCGTTCTGGCGCTCGTTGCGCTACGTGGTGATCGACGAATGCCACACGTATCGCGGCGTCTTCGGCTCCCATGTGGCCCAATTGATCCGCCGGCTGCGCCGGGTGTGTCGCCGGTACGGATCCGACCCGGTGTTCATCCTGGCGTCGGCGACCGTGTCCGATCCGGCGATCGCCGCCGAACGGCTGATCGGCGCGCCCGTGGTCGAGGTGACCGAGGACGGCTCGCCGCACGGCGAACTGGTGTTCGCTCTGTGGGAGCCGCCACTGACCGGCCACGAGGGTGAACACGGAGCACCCGTCCGGCGTACCGCGACCTCGGAGACCGCGGATCTGCTCACCGACCTGGTGCTCGACGGCGTACGCACGGTCGCCTTCGTGCGCTCGCGACGCGGCGCTGAGGTGGTGCGGGTGATCGCGCGCGATCACCTGGCCCGAGTGGACGAGGCACTGGCCGACCGGGTGGCCACCTATCGCGCGGGCTATCTGCCCCAGGAGCGCCGGGCGATCGAGCGCGCGCTGCACGACGGCAGCCTGCTCGGGGTGGCCGCGACCACCGCGCTCGAACTGGGTGTGGACATCTCCGGCCTGGACGCGGTGCTGATCGCGGGCTATCCCGGCACCCGGGCCTCGCTGTGGCAGCAGGCCGGGCGCGCGGGTCGGGCCGGACAGGAGGCGCTGGCCGTCCTGATCGCCCGCGACGACCCGCTGGACACCTTCCTCGTGCACCACCCCGAGGCCCTGTTCGACCGCCCGGTCGAGGCGACCGTGCTGGACCCGGACAATCCGTACGTGCTGGCCCCGCACCTGTGCGCGGCCGCGGCCGAGTTCGCGCTCACCGAGGAGGACCTGGAGCTGTTCGGGCCGGTGGCCGCGGAACTGCTGCCCGGCCTGGAACGGCGCGGGCTGCTGCGCCGGCGGTCCACCGGCTGGTACTGGACCAGCCGGGAGCGGGCCACCGACCTGACCGACATCCGCGGCGCGGGCGGGCCGGCGGTGCGGGTGGTCGAGCAGGACACCGGGCGCCTGCTCGGCACGGTCGACGCGCCCGCGGCGCACTCCGCGGTCCACCCCGGCGCGGTGCACCTGCATCAGGGCGACACCTTCCTGGTCCGCGAACTCGACCTCGGCGAGGGCGTGGCGCTGGTGCGCGCGGCGAATCCGGACTGGACCACCAGCGCGCGCGAGGTCACCGAGATCCGGATCCTGGAGACCGTGCGCAGCCAGGAGTGGGGCGCGGCCCGGTTGCACTTCGGCTCGGTCGAGGTCACCGGCCGGGTGGTCTCCTTCCAGCGCAAACGGATCATCACCGGTGAGGTACTGGGCGAGCACAAACTGGACCTGCCCGAGCGCAGCCTGCGCACCCGCGCGGTGTGGTGGACGGTCACACCCGACCAGGTGGCGGCGGCGGGCATCGAGCCGACCGACCTGCCGGGCGCCGCGCACGCGGCCGAACACGCCTCGATCGGCCTGCTGCCGCTGTTCGCCACGTGCGACCGCTGGGACATCGGCGGCGTGTCCACGTCGCTGCACCCCGACACCGGTCTGCCGACCGTATTCGTCTACGACGGCCACCCGGGCGGCGCGGGCTTCGCCGAACGCGCCTACGTCACCGCCGCAGCCTGGCTGAGCGCGACCCGCGAGGCGATCGCGTCCTGCGAATGCGAACACGGCTGCCCGAGCTGCGTGCAATCCCCCAAATGCGGCAACGGCAACCAGCCGTTGGACAAGCGGGGGGCGGTGGCGCTGCTGGGGGCTTTGTTGGGGGTGGGTGGGGTGGGAGGGGTGGGTGGGGCGTGAGGCGGGGGTGGGGGGTCTGAGGCTCGGGGGTGGCGGGGCGGTGGTCTGAGGCTCGGGGGTGGCGGGGCGGGGACGCCCGAGGCGTGGGAGCGACGGGACCGGGACGCCCGAGGCGCGGCAGCGACGGGACCGGGACGCCCGAGGCGCGGCAGCGACGGGACCGGGACGCCCGAGGCGCGGCAGTGACGGGACCGGGACGCCCGAGGCGCGGCAGTGACGGGACTGCTTGTTGGGCGCCTTCGGCGCCGGCTCGCGAGGCACCACTTTTTTCTCTCCTCCGCTTCGCTCCTCCGAGAAAAAAGTGGCCCCTCGCTCGTGACTTCGTGTCCCTCCGCTTCGCTCCGGGGCACGAAGTCTTGGTTTTGCGGCTCCGCCGCTCTCCGCGCTTCGCGCGTCGATCGCGTGGGCGGCGCGGGTCGGGGGCGCTGACGCGCCTGGGGGTGGGCGCCGGGGGTGGGCGTTCGGGGTGGGGGTGCCCGCGTGCCGGAGGGGTCGTTGGCGGAGCCGGGTCGGGGGTGTTGCTGCGTCCCAGGGTGACTGTCGGGTGGGGCCGGGGCGGGGCTGACGCGTTGGGGGTCGCTGGGTGAAGTGGGTCGGCGGTGGCCGGTGGGTCGGGTGGGGTCGTTGTTGGGCCGGCGTGGGCGGTGGCGTGGGCTGGGGGGCCTGTGGGGGTGGGGGTGGTTACCTCGACGGTGGCGAAGTCGTTGGTGAGGCGGCAGCGGGTCAGGGTCGCGTGTTGGGCTTGGGCCACGTGGCGGGCCAGGGTGCACGCCTCCTCGGGGCCGGCGGCGGCTCTGCTTGCCGCCGCGAGTGCGGCCAGGTCGGCCGCGGCGGCTGCGCGGTGGCGGGCCGCGACCGCGCCGGCGAAGGCGAATACGAACGCCACCACGCACATCGGCACCAGCGCGAGCGCGAGCACCCACAACGTTGCCGAACCCTCCTGTGCCGAGGGGCGCGGGCTCACGGCGGCACCTCGTCCTCCATGGCGGCCACCGCCACATGTTCCACGTGGAACCGCACCCCGGCCCAGGCCGCGCCCGGCACGCCGACCTCGCCGGCGACCCGGAAGCGCACCAGGCCGTCCGCGCGGGACACCTCCGTCCGCGCTCCGACCGGCCCGGCGGCCCGCGCCCGCTCCTGGGCCACCGCCGCCGGCTCGCCTCGGGCCAGTGCCCGCGCCCCCGCCTGCGCCGCATCCACGCAGCGGATCTGCGCGGCGGCGGCACCGATCCCGGACACCGACACGGCGGTCAGCAGGACCAGCACCGGCAGCACGACCGCGGTTTCCGCCGTCACGAAGCCGTTCGCCGAACGCGCCCGGCGGGCGGCGGCATGGGGGTTGGGACGAGCCTTGGTGCTGGGCTCGGGACGAGGCTTCGTGCATGGCTCGGGACGAGGCTTCGTGCATGGCTCGGGACGAGGCTTGGCGCTGGGCTCGGGACGAGGCTTGGTGCATGGATCGGGACGAGACTTCGTGCGTGGCTCGGGGCGAGGCTTGGCGCTGGGCTCGGGACGAGGCTTGGTGCATGGATCGGGACGAGACTTCGTGCGTGGCTCGGGGCGAGGCTTGGCGCTGGGCTCGGGACGAGGCTCAGAAGGAGACATCGAGGGCCTTGGTGATCACGCCGGTGAGCGCCTGTGCGACGCCTGGACTGGTCACGATCTTGAACAGCACGGCCCCGAAGGCCACCGCGGCGACCGTGCCCACCGCGTACTCTGCCGTGGTCATTCCGGCGTCGTCGCGAAGCCGCAGCCACATCCGACGCGTGGTCGGAGCAGGAATCGGCGGAAGAAAGCGCAAGCGCATGTGAGTCCCCTTTTCGGTATATGTGGATGAGTTGGGAGGTCAGAAGGGCTGCAACAGGGTCGTCGTCAGCCCGATCACGATCGGAACCACACCGATCAGCAGGAAGGCGGGCAGGAAGCACAACCCGAGCGGAACGGTGGCGCGCACCCCCACCCGGCGCGCGGCCGCGGCAGCCGCCCGTCGATGCTCGGCCCGTTGTTCGTCGGCCATCCGGGCCACCAGGGTCGCCGCCGGCGCACCGCCCGTCGCGGCCCGGGCCAGCGTCCGGCCCAGCGGCGCGAGCACCGGATCGTCGGTCAGCGCGAGCCAGCACCGACCCGGATCGCCGCCCAACCGCAGCGAGGCCACGATCGGCCGCAGCCGGGCCGCCAGCGGTCCCCCGACGGCGTGCGCGACCGCCTCGGCGGCCTCCACGGGCGAACTGCCGGCCAACAGACACGCCGCGAACAGGTCGGCGGCAGAGGGCAGATCGGCCCGCAGCCGCTCCCGGAGCACTCGCCCGGAACGGGGCTCCAACCGGCCCAGCCGCCGATCGAGCGCGAGCGCCGCCACGACCCCCGCGCCACCCCCGATCCACCCACCGAACAGCACGAACACGGCCGCCCCGCCCAGCAGCGCCGCCGCCCGCCGCCGCCACACCGGATCGTGCCCCCGCCCCGGCTCCCCCCGGCCCCGCCGGCTGCTGCCGCTGCCCCGCACGGCGCCCCCGGCGCCCGCCGCCGCCGCGACGACCGCCACCGACATCGCCACGCCACTCACGCCCACCACCCGCCCCCCGATCCGCCCCCGAGATCAACCACGCCCAGGACCCACCGCACCGAGCCGCACCCGGCCCGCGCCCGGCGCCACCCGGCGGCCCTGCTCCACACCGGCCCCTCCCCCGAGCCGGCCCCGCCCCTGCCGATACGAGGAACGCGCCGCCCCTCACGCCGCCCCCGAGGCCGCGTGCGCGGCCAGGCGGTCCGTCCACTCCAGGCCGATGGCCACCAGGGTCAGGCCCACGCACAGGCAGGAGATCCCGGTCGGGGTGCGGAGCAGTACGTCCAGGGGTCGGGCGCCCAGGCCGCTGCCCAGGAACAGGCCGAAGACCGGCAGCGCGGCCAGTACGTGCGCGGTCGAGCGGGCCCCGGCAAGTTCGGCGAGCGATTCCTCGTGCGCGTCCTCCTCGGCCCGCAGCGTGGCCGCGATGCGTTCCAGTGCCGACGCGAACCCGGCGCCCCGACCGGTCGCGATCCGCCAGCACGCGGCGAGCCGCCGAAGTCCGGCCGCCCCGGGTCGGGTCGCCGCCCGGTCCAGCGCATCCGGCACGTCGCCGCCGACCCGGGCCGACCCGATCGCCTCGCCCACCACCGCCAGGACCGGCCCCGACACCGCGTGCGCGGCCGCCGCCAACGCCTCCTCCGGCGACCGCCCCGCCCGCAACTCCCCGGCGAGCGCGGCACACAACCCGACGACTCCGGCCCGCACCGCGGCGGCCTCCCGACCGGCCGCGGCCCGCGCCCACCGTCGACGCAGCGCCCACGCCCCCGGCAGCGCCACCAGCGCGGGCACCGGCGACGCCAGCAGCAGCGCCGCACCGCTTCCGGCCGCGAGCACCGCAAGCGGCACCCGATGCCGCCGCACCGCCGCACCGAACGCCGATCGACCCATCCGCTCGACGTCGAACGCCCCCAGCACCCCCCGCAGCCGAGCCGGCCCACCCCGAATCGTCGACAACCACACCAGCCCCGCAACCCCACCCGCCGCAACCAGCGCCGCCCCCGTCCCGGCCCTCACCCCCGCCACCACCCCGCCAGCAGCGTGGTCAGCCGCTGGTGACCCGGGCCGGGGCGAGAGGCGCCGCCGCGCTCGAAGCGCATCGCGGACACCGGGTGCACCCGACCCGCCGCATCGCGTTCGAGCACATGGATCTCGGCCACCCGACGCAGACCGTCCCGCTCGCGCACCACATGTACGACCAGATCGAGCGCGGCGGCCAGTTGGCTGTGCAGCGCGTCCCGGCCCAGGCCCGCCAGGGCGCCGAGGGCTTCGAGCCGCGCCGGCACGTCCGCCGCCGAGTTCGCATGCACCGTGCCGCAACCGCCCTCGTGGCCGGTGTTGAGCGCGGCGAGCAACTCGACCACCTCGGCGCCGCGCACCTCGCCGACCACGAGTCGATCCGGCCGCATCCGCAGTGCCTGCCGGACCAGGTCCCGCAGCGTCACCTCGCCCGCGCCCTCGACGTTGGCCGGGCGCGACTCGAGCCGCACCACGTGTGGGTGACGTGGCGTCAGCTCGGCCGAATCCTCGGCCAGCAACAGTCGTTCGGCCGGATGGGCACACCCGAGCAGCGCCCCGAGCAGGGTGGTCTTGCCCGAGCCGGTGCCGCCGGAGACCAGGAAAGCGGCGCGCGCCGAGACGACCGCACACAGCAGTTCGGCCGCGACCGGCGACAACGAACCGGCCCGGACCAGATCGGCCAGGCCCAGCGAGGTGCGCCGGGGCACCCGCAACGACAGGCACGTGCCGCGCACCGCGACCGGACGCAGCACCGCGTGCAGTCGAATCCCGTCGGCAAGCGTCGCGTCCACATACGGCGAGGCGTCGTCCAGCCGCCGCCCGGCGCCGCTCGCCAGCCGCTGGGCCAACCGCCGCACCGCCGCGTCGTCGGCGAACGTCACCGCCGTCCGCTGCGGCCCCGCGCCCCGGTCGATCCACACCTCGTCGGGCGCGTTGACCAGCACGTCGGTGACCTCGGGATCACGCAACAGCGCGTCCAGCGGCCCGGCCCCGGCGATCTCCGACCGCAACGCCCGAACCAGCTCCGGCAACGCCGCCTCGCCGAGCACCCGCCCCTCGGCACGCAGTGCGGCGGCCACCGCGCCCGGTGTGGGTTCGTGTCCGCCCGCGGCCAACCGCGACCGCACCGCCTCGACCAGATCCGGGTCCGGCGGCGACGGCACGGCCTGCGCGGCGGCGACCGTGCCGCCCGCCGGCACCGTGCGCAGTTGCGGCGCCGAGAAGACCCCGGTGCCCCCGTTCGCCGGCGTCGGCACCGGCCACGGCTGCGGCTGCGGCACCCCGGTCGGCCGCTCCTCCCGCCCGCCCCGCGGCGACCCGCCCGGGAGCGGCGTCGGCGGCGGGAACGGCGGCATCGGCGGCACCTCGCGCGCACTCACGCGGCCTCCCTGCGCACCATGCCGGCCGGATTGCCCGCCAGGTATTCCCGACAGAACCGGGCCAACGGTCCCCGCGAGCGCAGGCCCGGCGGATCGCCCCGCTCGGCGGCGGCCGACAACCCCGCCTCCGGCCGCAACTCGCCCGCGAGCGGCAGGCCGAGACCGCGTGCGGCCGCCTCCGAGGTCAGCCCCGAGGAACTCGGCTGCCGCACCACCGCCCGCAGATCGCGCAACATCGGCCCGATCCGCGCCGACACCTGCGCCGCCGCGGCCAGCGCCCGCACCTCGGCCGGCACCACCAACAGCCCGGTGTCGCACTGCCGCAGCGCCTCCGCGCCCGCCGAGTCGGCATGCCGCGGCACGTCGAGCACCGCAAGGTCGTGTCGCCTGCGCACCGCCCGCACCACCGAGCGGATCGTGTCCGGCGGGATCCCCGGTGGTCGCTCGCGGTCCCACGAGAGCAGGGTCAGCCCGTGCAGACGCACCAGCGCATCGGACAGCGCGCCACCGTCGATCCGGCCCCGCGCGCTCGCCAGGTCCGGCCAGCGCAGGCCGCTCTCGTCCTCGCCGCCGAGCAGCACGTCCAGTCCCCCGCCCAGCGGATCCACGTCCACCAGCGCGGCGTTCAGTCCCCGACGCCCCGCGGTCACCGCGAGCGCGCAGGCCAAGGTGCTGGCCCCGCTGCCGCCGCAACCGCCGAGCACCGCGATGGTGTGCGCGTCCGGCCCGGTGCCCTCCGCGACGTCGCCCAGCCGGTCGACGATCCACGCCTCGGCGTCCGGCAGGAACACCACGTGGTCCGCCCCGACATCCAGGGCCCGTCGCCACACGTCCCCGTCGTCCAGGTCGGCGCCGATCAGCACCACGTCCTCCCGGCGGGGCAAACCGCACCGGGCCAGGCCCGGCGTCACGTCGTCGCCCACGATCACCAGCGGCGCCGCCGGCCACGCGGTCCGTGCCGCACCCGGGTCCGGCTGCACCTCCGGCTCGATCCCGGCGGCGGCGCACAGCCGCAGGAGTTCGTCGAGCAGGGCCGGATCGCCGGTCACCAGGAGCGGGCGGGCCGGCCGGGGTGGGGAAAGCGCTGCCACGGAACCTCCACGGGGTCGGGGAGGTCCGTCCGAACCGGGCCTCCCGAGAACTGACCCCACCGTCGCCGCCGGCGCGCGCTCGGCCGAGCGGGTGGTTCGTGCCTGTGTACAAGGCCGTGGTTGTGGATAGCGGATTCACTCGTGTGAGGGACGCCCGAGCGGTTGCGGACATGTTTCCGTGTCGGTGCGCGCGTAGAACACCGAAAATCGCCCGGGAATCCCCCCGAAACAGCGGAGAACGACCGGTCCGAAAAAGTCGCCGGCCCCAAGCCCGTGCGGCGACCCGGAATCGCGGATTCAATCCGAGCCGGGCGGCCGGACGCCGCACCGACAATCACGCACCCCGGCGGTTAGTCGGACAAAGGCCGACCCACGCACTCGTACGGACACAAAAAAGCCCCCCCGGACAAGCGACGACCCCCGCCGGGGGGGAGAGCGGGGGTCGTCTCCACGGCCGACTCGGGGGGGGAGGAGTCGGACCGGGTTAGCACGGTCGCGAACGATCCGTGACTTCCAGGATGTACCCGAGGGGGTTCTCTAGCAAACCCACGACGTGGAGTTTACGCCGAATGGCTGCCCTTATCCTCGTGAACTGTGGAAACCCAGGCGCCGAAGCGGACAGCAGCCTTCTTCGACCTCGACAAGACCATCATCGCCAGGTCCAGTGCGCTGGCGTTCAGCAGATCCTTCTACCACGGCGGTCTCATCAATCGCCGCTCGGTCCTCAAGAGTGCCTACGCGCAGTTCGTGTTCCTCGTCGGCGGCGCGGATCACGACCAGATGGAGCGCATGCGCGAATATCTCTCCGCGCTGTGCCGCGGGTGGGACGTCCAACAGGTGCGCGAGATCGTCGCGGAAACCCTGCACGACATGATCGACCCGATCATCTACGACGAGGCCGCGTCGCTGATCGAGGAGCACCACGCCGCGGGTCGCGACGTGGTCATCGTCAGCTCCTCCGGAGCCGAGGTGGTCGAACCGATCGGCGACATGCTGGGGGCGGACCGGGTGGTGGCCACCCGGATGGTCGTCGAGGACGGCCGCTACTCCGGCGAGATCGACTTCTACGCGTATGGGCCCAACAAGGCCGCGGCGGTCAAGGAGTTGGCCCGCACCGAGGGCTACGACCTCACCTCCTGCTACGCGTACAGCGACTCGATCACCGATCTGCCGATGCTCCTGGAGGTCGGTCACCCGTACGCGGTCAACCCCGATCGCGGCCTGCGCCGCGAGGCGACCGGGCGAGGCTGGCCCGTGCTGGTGTTCAGCCGGCCGGTCGCGCTGCGCCAGCGGGTGCCGTCCCTGTCGGTACCCTCGCGCCCCGTGCTCGCGGCGACCGCGATCGGCGCGGGCGCCACCGCGGCCGGCGTCGTCTGGTACCTCGCCAAGAAGCGCCGCTGACCCCGGGACGCCCCACCGGGACGCGGATCGCGGACCGAGTCGGTCGGGCCGGGCGCGGGACACGAGCGGGTCGACGGCGCGGCGGATCGTTAGCAAATCCGACAAAGGCCAAAAATAAAGATCTTGGGCCAGGGGTTCCCCTCCTCCCGGCAACCCACTAGAAAAGGGACCAACGGCCCGTACGGCCCCGCCTCGGCGGTCGCCGGAGCGGACCGGACACGACTGCCGGGAACCCACGTGCGACCGACCCTCGTAGGGGCCGAACGCGTCGGACGACCTGCATGTTCTTCCCCCCGTGGATGCGCATGCCGGGGCCGATCGTCATAACGGGTACACGCTTGGTACCCCGGTGGGAGTGACCAAACGGCGGCGTCCACAAGGGCGCCGCCGTCTCGTGTGTCCGGGTCCGTCCGAAGGGCAGGCCCGCGGGACCCGATCAGATCCCGCGCATCACCGCTTCGCAGACCGCGACGCTCTCCCGGGCGCCCAGCGTCATCGCCTCGGCGCAGTGCCGGATCCAGGTCGCCACACCCTCGGCGGTGCCGCTCTCGTACGCGCGCAGCGCCGCCGCGTAGGCGTCCACGCCCAGTTCCAGATGACCGACCTCGGGCACGGCCGCGCCCTTGGGGTCCAGGCCGCGGGTGACCAGTACGATCCGCTGCGCGGCCCGGGCGACCAGGCCGTTGCCCCAGCCGAACGGGGCGAGCGTGAGGATCTCCGCGTGGGTGACGGCGGCGACCACGATCGCCGGGGCCGAGGACGGCGCGAGCAGCAGTCGGGACAGTCCGTCCAGCCGGGCGGCCACCTCCTCCGCCGACGGCAGCGGGCCGGGCAGTTCGCCGTCGCGGCGCGGCCGACCGAGCGCCTCCGCGGGCACCGCGTCGGCGGCGGCGACCACATGCAGCCGGGCCAGCACCTGGAGCGGACTGTGCCCCCAGGTGCCCAGCAGCGAGCCGATCTCGGCGGACAACCGCAGCGCACCCGCGATCACCGCGCCGCCCTCCTCGGCCGAGGACGAGAAGTCGGTGCGGCGGCGGATCTCCTCCAGCGACCAGTCGACCCCTTCGAGCGCGGCACTCGCCCGCGCGCCCCGAAGCGCGGACTCGGCGCTGATGTCCATGCTGCGGCGACGCATCGTGCGGTGGCCGAGCAGCCGGTCGACGGCCGTGCGGGTGTCCTCGACGGCCTCCGGCACGTCGGGCAGCGCGGCGAGGGCGGCGAGGGGATCGGTTGCGGTGCTCACCCGGGCGACCCTACGCCGCGCGAGAAAGCACCCGCGACACCGGTCCGCGTGCGCCCCCGCGGTCGGCGCACCCACCACGGCGCGACTACCCAACGACTTGACGTGGGCACGGTAAGCGACGGATGATCCTATTCGAAAACGATTGTCAAACCCGATTGACGAACCCGGACGCTCGGACCCGACCGGTTCGGACCCGCCGGCCGATTCCGGATCGTCGAACCCGTCATCGAAGGGCCCCATCCGTGAAGATCGCCTTCGTCGGCAAGGGCGGCAGCGGCAAGACCACGTTGTCGTCCCTGTTCATCCGGCATCTCGCGACCACCGGCCGGCCGGTGGTCGCCGTGGACGCGGACATCAACCAGCACCTGGGCGTGGCCCTCGGCCTGGACGAACACACCGCCGCGGCACTGCCCGCGATGGGCGCCGAGCTGCCCGCGATCAAGGACTGGCTGCGCGGCGACAACCCGCGGATCGGCTCGGTCGCCGAGATGGTCAAGACCACGCCGCCCGGCCGGGGTTCGCGGCTGATCCGACTCGCCGAGGACAACCCGATCCACGCGGCCTGCGCGCGCGAGGTACCCGGCCTGCCCGGTCTGCGGCTGATGGCGACCGGGCCGTTCGAGGAGTCCGACCTGGGCGTGGCGTGCTACCACTCGAAGGTCGGCGCGGTGGAGCTCTACCTCAACCACCTCGTCGACGACGCCGGCGAATACCTGGTGGTGGACATGACCGCCGGATCCGACTCGTTCGCCTCCGGGCTGTTCACCCGCTTCGACATCACCTTCCTGGTCGCCGAGCCGACCCGCAGGGGTGTCGGCGTCTACCGGCAGTACCGCGACTACGCCCGCGACTGGGGCGTGTCGCTCGCGGTGGTCGGCAACAAGGTCCAGGGCCCCGAGGACGTCGAGTTCCTGCGCGAACACGTCGGCGCGGACCTGTTGACCTGGACCGTGCAGTCCGACTTCGTCCGCGCCCTGGAGAAGGGCCGCGCACCGGCCTTCGAGACCCTGGAGCCGGCCAACCGCGCCGCGCTGGACGAGCTGGTGCGTGCCTGTGACGCCCGCTTCGAACACCGCGACTGGGAGCGGTACACCGCGCAGATGGTCGAGTTCCACCTCAGGAACGCGCGCGGCTGGGCCAACGCGAAGACCGGTGTGGACCTCGCCGAGCAGGTCGACTCGGCGTTCGTGCTGGGCCCGCACGCGATCTCCGCCCCGGTCTGAACGCGGCGGGGCGGCCCGCCCCCGAAGGGACGGGCCGCCCCGGGCCCGGCGATCGACCCGGCTCAGTCCTCGGCGGCCGCCGACGACTGCTGCGCGGAGATCTGGTCCATCACCGACGAGTCGGTCAGCGTCGTGACGTCGCCGAGCGTGCGGCCCTCGGCCATGTCCCGAAGCAGGCGGCGCATGATCTTCCCGGAGCGCGTCTTGGGCAGTTCGGTGACGACCTGGATGCGCTTGGGCTTGGCGATCGGACCGAGCACCCGGCCGACGTGCTCGCGCAGCTCGGCGACGAGTTCGTCGGAGGAGTCGCCGGCCGAGCCGCGCAGGATCACGAAGGCCACGATGGCCTGGCCCGTGGTCGCGTCGGTCGCGCCCACCACGGCCGACTCGGCGACCTTGGCGTGCGAGACCAGCGCCGACTCGACCTCGGTGGTGGAGATGTTGTGGCCGGAGACGAGCATCACGTCGTCCACCCGGCCGAGCAGCCAGACGTCGCCGTCCTCGTCCTTCTTGGCGCCGTCGCCGGCGAAGTACAGCCCGTCGAAGCGGGACCAGTAGGTGTCCTGAAACCGCTGGTCGTCGCCCCAGATGGTGCGCAGCATCGACGGCCACGGCTCGTCGAGCACCAGGTAGCCGCCACCGCCGTCGGGCACCTCGGTGGCGGTGTCGTCGACGACCTTGGCCGAGATGCCCGGCAGCGCGCGCTGCGCGGAACCCGGCTTGGTCGAGGTGACGCCCGGGAGCGGGCTGATCATGATCGCGCCGGTCTCGGTCTGCCACCACGTGTCGACGATCGGGGTCTTCCCGGCGCCGATGTGTTCGCGGTACCAGATCCACGCCTCGGGGTTGATCGGCTCGCCGACGCTGCCCAGGATGCGCAGCGAGGACAGGTCGAACTTCGCCGGGATGTCGTCGCCCCACTTCATGCAGGTGCGGATCGCGGTGGGCGCGGTGTACAGGATGGTGACCCCGTACTTCGCCACGATCTCCCACCAGCGGCCCTGGTGCGGCGAGTCCGGCGTGCCCTCGTACATGACCTGGGTGGCGCCGTTGGAGAGCGGGCCGTAGGTGATGTACGAGTGCCCGGTGACCCAGCCGATGTCGGCCGTGCACCAGTACACGTCGGTCTCGGGCTTGAGGTCGAACACCGCGTGGTGGGTGTAGCTCGCCTGGGTCAGGTAACCGCCGGAGGTGTGCAGGATGCCCTTCGGCTTCCCCGTGGTGCCCGACGTGTACAGGATGAACAGCGGGTGCTCGGCGTCGAACGCCTGCGGCTCGTGTTCCTCGGACTGCGCGTCGACCAGGTCGTGCCACCAGATGTCGCGACCCTCGGTCCACGCGACGTCGCCGCCGGTGCGGCGCACCACGAGCACGTTGCGCACGTCCGGGCAGGACGCCAGCGCCTCGTCGATGGCCGGCTTGAGCGCGGAGGGCTTGCCGCGCCGGTAGCCGCCGTCGGCGGTGATCACGATCCGCGCGTCGTTGTCGTTGACACGTGAGGACACCGCGTCCGCCGAGAAGCCGCCGAAGACGACCGAGTGCGGGGCGCCGATGCGCGCGCACGCCAGCATCGAGATCACCGCCTCGGGGATCATCGGCAGGTAGATCGCGACCCGGTCGCCCGCCTCGACGCCCAGCGCGGTCAGCGCGTTGGCCGCCTTGGACACCTCGCGCTTGAGGTCGGCGTAGGTCAGCGTGCGGGTGTCGCCCGGCTCGCCCTCGAAGTGGATCGCCACCCGGTCGCCGTTGCCCGCCTCGACGTGCCGGTCGACGCAGTTGTAGGCCACGTTGAGCTTGCCGTCGGCGAACCACTTCGCGAAGGGCGGCGTCGACCAGTCCAGCGTCTCCTGCGGCTCCACCGCCCAGTCCAGCCGCCGGGCCTGCTCGGCCCAGAAGCCGAGCCGGTCGGCCGACGCGCGCTCGTACGCGTCGGCCTTGACGTTGGCGGCAGCCGCGAGCGCCGGCGGGGGCGCGAAGCGTCGCTCCTCGCGCAGCAGGTTCGACAGTGCCTCTTGGGCCTTGTCCCCGGTGTTCCGGTCTGCGTTGCTCACGCGTACTCCTCCGTGCTGCTGCGGTCGGTTCCTTCCGCCGTAGCTCATCAGGGACCGGCCCGAGCCGGCAAGAGGAGGACCGCGATTGGTTTAGACCACTTATCGGGCCACGGCGCATCGTGGCCGACGGCGCGATCGTACGGGGTGGCTACCCCGCGTTGAGTGCCGGAAAAGTGTGATCTTCGGCGCCCGCCGCGACGGCCTGCGGCAGCGCCCCGGACTCGGCCCGCTCCGCGTCCACCGGCCCGAAATCGCCGCGCACCCCGTCGTAGAGGTACAGCTGTGCGGAGGCGATGTCGAAGTACAGCCCGAACAGCCGGAGTCGGCCCTCCGCCACCGCTTGGGCGACCACCGCGTGGTCGAGCAGGTTGTCCAACTGCTGGACCACGTTGGTCAGGCACAGTTGCTCCACCGGCGGCACCCGATGCCCGGTCAGGGTCGGCGCGGGACCCGCCGCGAAGCGCGCCATGGACGCGTCGCCGTTGCGCAACCAGCGATCGAGGTGCGGCGTGGTGCCCTGTTCCGACCCGGCCTCGGTGGCCTTGCCGACCTTGTCGAGCAGCGCACCCATCGCTCCGCAGCCGGAGTGCCCGCACACCGTGATGCTGCGCACCCCGAGCACGGCCACCGCGTACTCGATCGCCGCGCCCACCGAGGCGTCGGCCGTGTTCGGGTCGGCGTACCCGGCCTCGCCGCGCGGCACCAGGTTGCCGATGTTGCGCACGGTGAACAGGTCGCCGGGGCCGCTCGCGGTGATCAGGTTCGGCACGATCCGCGAGTCGGCGCACGTGATGAACAGTTGTGCGGGCTTTTGCCCCTCGAGCGCGAGCCGCTCCAGGAACGGCTGGACCAGGGGCGCGGTGCGCTGCCGGAACTCGCGTGCGCCGGCCACCAGTGCCTGGGACGCGGTGCCGTCCTCGCGGGGGCAGGCGCGCTGCCAGTGCCACCACGGCGCGAACCAGCGCGGCGAAGGGGTCAGCCGGGAGCGCCCGGGGCCCGGCGAACCGCCCGCCGCCCGCGCGTAGCAACCGTCGTGGATCTCCTCGATGTCCACCCTCCCACCGTGCGCGAGGTAGCTCGCCCGCCACGAGTGCACCGCCTCGAACGCGGCCTGGTCGAGGTAGTCCACCGTCATGTCGACCACGACGTGCTCGCCCGGCGGCAACTTGCCCAGCACCCGGGACAGTCGCGGCACCGACAGGAAGGTCAGCGACCCGTGCACCTCGACGTGCAGCACGCCGTCGCCGGGATGAACCCGCACGGTGCTGCGGCTGAGCCGGTACAGCGCGGTGAGCACCGCGACCACCACGCCGAGCAGCACGCCCTGGAGCACGCCGGCCAGGATCACCCCGGCGATGGTGGCCGCGTAGGCGGGGAATTCGCGATGCCGGTGCACGTGTCGGATGTGCGCGAGGCTGACCATCTGGACGCCGACCACCATCACCAGCGCGGCCAGCACCGCGAGCGGGATGCGCTCGACGAACGCGCCGAGCAGGCCCACGAACAGCATCACCCACACACCGTGCAGGATCGTCGCGGCCCGGGTGAGGGCACCGGCCCGCACGTTGGTCACCGAGCGGATCGCCACGCCGGTGACCGGGTAGCCACCGATCGCGCCGGAGACCACGTTGCCCACACCCTGGCCGATCAGTTCGCGATCGAGCTTGGCCCGCGGCCCGTGGTGCAGCCGGTCGGCCGCGGCGGCCGAGAGCAGCGACTCCATGCCGGAGACCAGGGCCACGCTGACCACACCGACCGCGATCGCACCCCACGCGCCCGCCGGCGGCAGCACCGGCGTGGCGAAGGCGATCGAGGACAGGTCCACCCGGGCTACGTTCAGGTGCAGGGCGCTCGCGGCCACCGTCGCGAGCGAGACCGCGATCAGCGGCGCGGGCACCTTGGCCAGGCCCGCCCATCGCCCGGGCAGTCGGCCGAGCATCGGCCAACCGAGCAGCAGGACCACGGTGATCACCCCGACCGCGACCGTGGGAGCGCGCAGGTTGCCGACCTGGGTGGGCAGTTCGCGCAGGTTTTCCCAGGCCGAACGCTGCGGCGCGCCGCCCAGGACCACGTGCAACTGGGCCAGCGCGATCACCACGCCGATGCCCGCGACGACGCCGTGCACCACGGCCGGCGACAGGGCGAGGGTGGCCCGGGCCACCCGGAGCAGGCCGAGCAGGATCTGCAGCAGGCCGGCGCCGACGGTGACCAGGCAGGTCACCCGCCAGCCGTAGGTCTGCACGAGGCCGGCGACGATCACGGTCAGGCCCGCGGTGGGTCCGCTCACCTGGAGCGGTGCGCCACCGAGCAGGCCGACCACGATGCCGCCGACCACGGCCGAGATGATGCCGGCGCCGAGCGGGGCGCCGGCCGCGAGCGCGATGCCGAGCGATAGCGGCACGGCGACCAGGAAAACCACGAGCGAGGCGCCGAGATCCGCGCGCAGCGTGGCCGCCCGGGAGACCGGCGCGGGCGTGGTGTCAGGGGCAACGGGCATGTCCGTGTCCTCCGGGTCAGTCATGTCAGTCATGTCATGGCGGGCATGGCTGCCGCAGGGATGGCGGCGCGCGAGTCGAACGAGAGTTCCGGGCCGAATAGGCCAAGTTGACTCTAAGTATTTACCTCGTCACAGTAAGGCTATCCTTTTCGGAACGTAAAATATGCACCCACATGGGTGAAACGGGTGTTTCGGGTCGAGAAGCTTCCACACCGTGCGTGATGGCCCGTAACCTCCCCGGAGTGGGGGTGGTTCCGTGCAGGTGCTCACGCTGTTCGCGACCGGGCTCGGTGCGGGGTTCGTCGCGGGCGGCGCGTCCTGCGCGGCGGTCCAGGGCGGTCTGCTCGCCGGCGCCGTCCGCCCGTGCCCGGCCCCGGCCGGCGACTGCGCGGCCACACCGCCGCGCGGCCTGCTCCCCCGGGCACTGGCCGCGTTCCTGGGCGCCAAGCTGGCCGCACACGCCGTCCTGGGGGCCCTGCTCGGACTGCTCGGCGGCGCGATCCAACCCACGCCCGGCACGCGCGCGATCCTGCTGCTGCTGGCGGGCGCGCTGATGGTGCTCTTCGGCCTGTCGATGCTCGGCGTGCCCGGGGTCGGCAGACTGCTGCCGCGCGCCTCGTCCCGCGGCCCCGGCCGTGGCCCGCTGCTGCTGGGCGCCGCCACCGTGCTGGTGCCGTGCGGGGTCACCCTGGGCGTCGAACTGATCGCGGTGACCTCGGGAAACGCGTTCGGCGGAGCCGCCGTACTGACCGGCTTCGTACTCGGAACCCTGCCGCTGTTCGCCGCGCTCGGCCTGCTGGTCGGCTCTTCCGGACGGGTTCTGCGCGGCCGACCGACCGCGCTGCTGGGCCTGTTGGTGCTCGCGGTGGCCGCGTGGACGATCGCCTCCGGACTGCGCCTGGGCGGCTGGTGGACCCCGGCCGCGGCGGGCGCCGTGGACCACACGGCGGCGAGCACGGGCGCCGACGGCGTGCAACGGGTCACCGTCCGGGTCGACAACCACGGCTACCGCCCGGCCCGCGCGCCGGCCCGGGCGGGCGTGCGCACCGTTCTGGTACTGCGCACCGACCACACCACCGGGTGCACCCGGGGCTTCGTGCTGCCCTCCCGGGACCTGCAACGGGTGCTGCCGGTGACCGGGGAGACCGGGATCGACCTGGGCACACCGCACGCCGGCACCCTCACCTGGACCTGTTCGATGGGCATGTACAGCGGTCGGATCGAGTTCCGGGCCGACCCCTGAGCGCCGCACGCAGCCCGGATCGCTTCCGGGGCCCAACTCCCCGTACGGTGATGTGTCCGGCTCACGCTCCCCGGGTGGTCCGATGCGTCCCGACTCGGGTACGCCGGGAAGCGGTCCGGGCACGCACGCAACCGGGTGACCCCGGCGTGCGTATGTATCGATAGGGAATACAGCCCGGTCCGGCATGTCCATGGGAAGAGGTGAACTGTGCGAACTGTCCGCGGCGCTGCGGTGCTCGTCGTTGTCGCAGTCCTGGCCGCTATCGGTTTCGTGGTTTTCGCAAAGGACGGGAAAGATTCCGGCAACTCCTCTGCAAAGAACCCTGGCAACGGAAATCCGAGCGCTCCGGGCAAGGAATCGGACAAACCGAGAGGTCCGGTCAAGCCGATCGGCGACGGCTCGACGGCCGATACCGGCCCGCAGCCGAACCAGCCCAAGGTGGAGAAGCTCAAGCCGGGTGAGAAACCGCCGCAGTTCGTCGTGTTCTCCTGGGATGGCGCGGCCGAGGACGGAAACAAGCTGGTCTCGGAATTCTCGAAGCTCTCCGAGGCGAACAAGGCCCAGATGACGTACTTCCTGAGCGGCATCTACGTGCTCCCGAAGACGAAGAAGGCCATGTACACCGGCCCGAAGCACGCGGCCGGCGCGTCCGACATCAACTTCATGTCGGACGAAACGGTGCGCAACACGATCATCCAGATGCGTGAGGTCTGGCTCAAGGGCAACGAGATCGGCACGCACTTCAACGGGCACTTCTGCAACAGCGCCACGAGCGGCAAGACCTGGAGCCCCGCGGACTGGAAGAACGAAACCGAACAGGCGGTCAAGTTCGTCCAGAACTGGAAGACCAACACCGGGTACGCCGACCTTCCGCCGCTGCCGTTCGACTACGCCCCGGGCAAGGAACTCATCGGCGGCCGGGCCCCGTGCCTGGAGGGCCAGTCGAATCTGATGCGGGCCGCCAAGGAAATGGGTTTCCGCTACGACGCGAGTTCCCCGGGTGGTCTCCAGGTATGGCCCAAGCGCGGCAAGGAGACCGGCATTTGGGACTTCCCGCTCCAGTCGCTGCCGTGGCCGGGAAGCCCGAACAAGTCGCAGCTCTCCATGGATTACAACATCATGTACGAGCAGGAAGCGCAGCACGGAAAGTTCGACCCGTCGAAGAAGGACGCGTGGGAGAAAGAGGCCCACGAGTTCTACATGAACGGATTCCAGCGCGCCTATACCACCAACCGCGCGCCGCTCTTCATCGGCAATCACTTCGAGGACTGGAACGGCGGCATCTACATGAACGCCGTCCGGGACACGGTGACCTCGGTCTGCACGAAGGCCGACGTACGGTGTGTGACCTTCCGTCAGCTCACCGACTGGCTCGAGGGTCAGGACCCCGCGGTGATCACCAAGCTCCAGGGGCTGGGCGTCGGCCAGACCGTGTCCGACTGGAGCACGATCGTCAACGCGTCCGCGCAGTCCCCGAACAAGCCCGCCGCGAACCGCTCGTTGTCCGCCCCGGACAACGCGGTGCTGCCGCGCCGCCAGGACTGAGCGACCGGCCGGATCCACGCGGGCCCCGTACCGAGGACATCTTCGGTACGGGGCCCTTGCGTTGCCGGTGTGCCGCCGCCGGTACCGGTCGGTTCCGCCGGGGCCGTGCACATTATCGATATACTTACGGCGATCGGGGTCGGATTTCACACCCCAAGTCATGGGCCTCCCCTCGGGAGGCATGCCGGGAAGTCTGGTCGGCGCTGTTTTGTCGTTTTCGCAGGGCGGTATATGCCTGCGAGCCGCAGCCGACCTGGAGGTCCCGTGGGTGCCGAGTCCGCACCGCGCAACAAATTCTTTCGGCGTCCGTCCACCCTGGCCGAGCGGAATTTCATCGCCGACGCGCTGCGCACCGAAACGGTCGGCGGCGCGCTGTTGCTGATCGCGGCGGTGGTCGCGGTGATCTGGGCGAACACCGGGTGGAGCGAGGCTTATCACGACCTGCGCGACTTCCGGATCGGCCCCGAGGCGATCAACCTGAATCTGTCGCTGGGCACCTGGGCCGCGGACGGGCTGCTCGCGGTGTTCTTCTTCGTCGCCGGCATCGAACTCAAGCGCGAACTCGTGGCCGGCGACCTGCGCAACCCCGCCCAGGCGGTGCTGCCGGTGGTGGCCGCCGCGTGCGGGATGCTCACACCCGCACTGTTCTACTTCGCGGTGAACGCGGGCGGCGGCTCGCCCGACGGCTGGGCGATCCCCACCGCGACCGACATCGCCTTCGCCCTGGCCGTCCTCGCGGTGATCGGCACCAACCTGCCCTCGGCGCTGCGGTCGTTCCTGCTGACCCTGGCCGTCGTCGACGACCTCGGCGCGATCCTGATCATCGCGATCTTCTTCACCGATTCGGTGAACTTCCTCGCCCTGGCCGCGGCGTTCGCCCTGCTGGTGGTCTTCGCCCTGCTCCAGCGCTTCCGGGTGCGCGGCTGGTGGTGGTACCTACCGCTCGCCCTGGTGATCTGGGCGCTGATGCACGAGAGCGGGGTGCATGCCACGGTCGCGGGCGTCGCGATGGGCCTGTTGATGCGCGTACTTCCCGACCGCGACGAGCGGACCTCGCCGGCCGAGCACGTCGAGCACCGGATCCGTCCGCTCTCCGCCGGCCTGGCGGTGCCGATCTTCGCGCTGTTCTCCGCGGGCGTCGCGGTCTCCGGCCCGGTGCTCGCCGACGTGTTCACGCAGCGGCCCACGCTCGGCATCATGATCGGGCTGATCGCGGGCAAGGTGGTCGGCATCTTCGCGGGCACCTGGCTGGTCGCCCGGTTCACCCGGGCCCAACTCAGCGACGACCTCGCGTGGTGGGACGTGTTCGGCATGTCGATGCTGGCCGGCATCGGCTTCACGGTGTCGCTGCTGATCGGCGAACTCGCCTTCACCGACGACCCGACGCTGACCGAACAGGCCAAGGCCGCGGTGCTGGTGGGCTCGGTTCTGGCGGCCATCGCGGCCTCGATCGTGCTGCGGATAAGGAACAACACGTATGCCCGGTTGTGTGCCGAGGAGAATCGCGACGACGACGGCGACGGCATTCCGGACATCTATCGAGCGGAGGCCGATCGACTGCGCGACGAGAAGCTCGGGCACTCCTGACCGCTTCGTTTCCCATCCGAAACACTCGTACGACGCGCCCCAGTGGATACCAATCCCCGCAGCAGGGCATGATCGGGGTCGGATTATCCGTACCCGTACAAGGAGTGACCATGGCAGGCACCGACAGGTCCCCGGCCCAGGACGTGCCCGTCGACGCACAACGATCCCTCGGCGAGCTCTTCTCGTCGGCCAGCCGAGACATGTCCACGCTGGTGCGCAGTGAGATCGCGCTCGCCAAGAGCGAGGTCAAGGTCAGCGTGGTCAACGTGGCGAAGGGTGGCGGCGCGTTCGGCGCGGCGGCCTTCGTCGGCGTGTTCGCGTTCGTCTTCCTGAGCTTTGCGATCGTGTACGGAATCCACGCTCTCGGTCTCGGCGTGGCGTGGAGCTTCCTGATCGTCGGCGGCTTCTATCTCCTGCTCGCGGGGGCTCTCGCGTTCTACGGCATCAAGTCGTTCAAGAAGGTTCGGGCGCCGGAGCGGACGATCACCACGACCCGGGACACGGTCACCACGCTCAAGAACGTCGGCTGAGCCGGCGGCATGGGCTGCTGCCCGAACCGACGCGGAAACAAGAGTGCGATCGCGAGTGTGCGACGCTGCTCGGCATGACGGTTCCCGAGAGCACCGTGGTCAACGTGGCCGGGCCCTGGACACACCGCGACATCGCCGCCAACGGCGCGCGGTTCCACATCGCCGAGATGGGCGAGGGCCCGGTCGTGCTCTTGCTGCACGGCTTCCCGCAGTTCTGGTGGGCGTGGCGGCATCAGATGCCGGTGCTGGCCCGGGCCGGCTACCGCGCGGTCGCGCTGGATCTGCGCGGATACGGCGGCAGCGACCGCACCCCGCGCGGTTATGACCCGATCACCCTGGCCCTGGACGTGACCGGGGTGATCCGCTCGCTGGGCGAGCCGGACGCGATCGTGGTCGGTCACGACCTGGGCGCCTATCTGGGCTGGACCGCCGCGGTGTTGCGGCCCAAGGTGGTCCGCCGGCTGGTCGCGGTGTCGATGCCGCACCCTCGGCGGCTGCGCGGGGCGTTGCTGACCGATCGGCACCAGATGGCGGCGAGTTCGCACATCTTCGGCTTCCAGCGGCCGTGGGTGCCCGAGCGGCAGTTGATCCGCGACGGCGCGACCATGGTCGGCGACATGGTGCGCGCGTGGTCGGCGCCGGGCCGGCCGGACGACGAGTCGATCGCGCGCTACCGGCAGGCGATGCTCGTGCCCGGCACGGCGCACTGTGCGGCGGAGCACTACCGCTGGCTGATCCGTTCGATCCCGCGGCCGGACGGGATTCAGTACTCGGCCCGGATGAAGGCACCCGTCGAGGTGCCCACGCTGCACCTGCACGGCGCCCTCGACCCGGTGATCCTGCCCCGCACCGCAGCCGGCTCCGGGCGCTACGTGGAGGCGCCCTACCGCTGGCGGTTGCTGGAGGGCGTGGGCCACTTCCCGCATGAGGAACAACCCGCGACGTTCACCGAGGAACTCCTGGGCTGGCTGAAAGATCCGGAACCCGAACGCTGAAGTTTTACAATGGTTTCGGCCTTTTCTTGTGTGATCTTGCCGAGGATATCCGACACTTCCGTACAGATCGCCCTGGTCGTGTTCGGGAGCCATTTCCGGCCCGCCCAGGCGGTGCGATTACGCCGTCGGTGACCCGGGTAGGCGCCCCCGTATGAGCCGGACGTACAACGCTCCGAGCATGGCGGCGGGGGCCGGGGACACCCGGTCGGAGACGGCAGAGACCCTCATGGTTGAGATCGGCACCACTGGCACTCACGGGTTCGAACACACGCGAGGGGCGCCGGTCGGCGCGGCTGCCGACCGGGAGGAGCATTTCCCGGGGCTGATGGGGATATTGCGCCGACGAGCACGTTGGTTGACTCTGCGGCTGCGCTTCCCGCGCTGACGCATCGACGCGGCTCGACACCGGGCCGCGTCACGCCACCGCTTTCCGGCAGGCGCCTTCTTCGCATTCACCCATCGATTCCGTCATTTCGTTTTCAGGCGAATGCGCCGAGCCACAAAAGGGCGACGGTGGCGATCATCATCACCGGCACCAGGACGAGCGTCTCCACGCGATTCCCGGTCCGACTGACGATCGCCACCTCGAAGCGGGTGCCCAACGGCCAGAACAGCGGTATCCCCTGCCTGGTGAGGAAGTCGCCGAGCAGGTGCGCGACGCAGCCGAGCACGACCACCATGGGCAGCCAGTCGGGAGCCGCCGGCATCCAGTGGTCGACCACGGCCGTGCCGCCGCCGGCGAGCGCGACGATGGTGATCCAGGACGCCAGGCCCTTGCCCGGCGGACACAGGTTCAACGCCCGCAACGCCAGCGCGAGCAGCAGGAAGACCATGGTCAGGGTGAACGGCCGGCCCAGGTGCTCCACACCCTGCCAGGTCAGCAGTCCGGCCAGCACCACGAAGGCGATCGAGTGGGTCGCGTGCCGATGCCCGCCGGAGACCTTGGCCACTCCCGTGCACAGCGCGCGCGAGAAGGGGCCCAGGAAGTTGGCGATCGTGCCGTTGTGGTGATCGAGGTCGGGCAACAGGGCCGCGCCCGCGGTCAAAAGCGTGCCGATCACGATCTCGGACCCGGACAGGTGGTTGTGCCACAGGTGTTGCGGTAGGACCGGCGCCGTCGCGGCGAACACCAGTGCCCCGCTGACCGCGTGCGAATGCCCGAGCATTCCCCCCACCCCCCTGCCGGTTGCCCCACCACATCGCGGCGCTGCTCGCACATCTGCCCGAACAGGCTTCGAACATGCGTCACATGGCGCAACTCTGGGTATCGACCGGGCGATCGGCGACCGCGCCCGCCTCGGCGTCGGCGCGGACCTCCTCGACGGTGAGCGCATACCCGGTGGACTCGTCGTCGAGCGACTTGGCGAAGATCACCCCGGCGACCTTGCCGCCCGGCGAGATCAGCGGTCCGCCGGAGTTGCCCTGGCGGACCTTGGCGTACAGCGAGTACACATCGCGGCTGACCGTGCCGCGCTTGTAGATGTCCGGCCCCCCGGCCTGGATCCGGGCCCGCACCCGGGCGGGTTCGACATGGAAGGCGCCGTTCTCCGGGAAGCCGACCACGATCGCGTCCGCGCCGCTCTCCACCTTCGGTTCGAACCGCAACGGGGTGGCCTTGAGGCCGGGCACCTTGAGCACCGCGATGTCGCGCTTCCAGTCGTAGAGCACGACCTCGGCCTGATACTCGCGGCCTTCGCCGCCGATCTGCAGGGTCGGCTTCTTGACGCCGCCGACGACGTGGGCGTTCGTCATCACCCGCTGCGGGGCGTAGACGAAGCCGGAGCCCTCGATCACCTTCCCGCAACTCTTCGCGGTACCGACGATCTTGACGATGCTGTCCCGGGTCTCCTGGACGGCGGGCATCGACAACAGCTTGGGGTCCGGCGGCGGGACCTGCGGGATGTCCTCGCGCACGAACGGACTGAAGACCTGCGGAAAGCCGTTGCGGTCGAGCAGGTTGCCGAACGAGGAGAACCACGTGTCGGCGCCCTGCGGCAACACCTTCTGCACCCCGCCCAGCACCTGGGACGAGCGCACCTCGCGCGAGATGGTGGGCATCGAGGCGCCCGCGACCGAGGAGCCGATCAGCCACACCACGATCAGCAGCGCGCAGACGCTCACGATCGAGCCGCCGGCCGCGTCCACCAGCCGCGCCGGGCGCCAAGTGAGCCGACGGCGAAGCCGGTTGCCCGCCGCGGTGGTCAGCGCCTGGAGTGCGGTGGCCAGTACGAGCACGACGCAGATCGCCGCGATCGAGGGGCCCAGACCCGGCTCGAAGCGGTTGAGCAGCGAGGGCACGAGCCACATGCCGAACACGCCGCCGCCGATGAAGCCCAGGAACGAGAGCACGCCGACGATGAAGCCCTGCCGGTATCCGGAGATGGCGAAGGCCACCGCGGCGGCGAGCAGCAACAGGTCCAGGACATTCACGCGCTCACGTTCTCATGTACGAGCCTGCGCTGTCCGCAGCCGTGCCGGTTCGTCGAACACCGGTGACACAGCTGTACAGGGCCGGTGTTGACGCCCCGTCAGCCCCGCCGCGGCACCGGACGCGGCGGCCGGCCGACGGCGGCGAGCCGGTTCAGTCCCGGACCTCGGGTTCGGAGGCGGTCTCCTCGTAGCGGTCGAATCCGCGCCGGGCCAACCGGGCCTCGGTCTCGGACAGGCTCACCTCGCGCCGTTCGTCCCACGGCCGTTCCCAGCCGGTGTAGTGCAGCACCCGGTCGATCAGCCCCGCGGTGAAGCCCCAGACCACCAAATCGTGCACCAGGAACGCGGGGCCCAGGTGGCCGCCGGGGTGACGCAGCCGGGCCCGGTTGGCCGGGTCGGCGAGATCGGCGATCGACACCCGCAGCACCCGCGCGACCTCCTCCGGCGCCCCGGGGGCCACCTCGCTCTCGCGGTGCCACCACGCGAGCACGGGGGTGACCACGAAGTCGCTCACCGGGATGTACAGATCCGGCAACCGGCCGAAGATCCGCACGCCGGCGGGGTCGAGCCCGACCTCCTCCTGGGCCTCGCGCAGCGCGGTCCCCTCCGGGCCGTCGTCGCCCGGGTCCACCGAGCCGCCGGGGAACGCGGGCTGGCCCGCGTGCGAGCGCAGCGTCGCGGCGCGCTGGAGCAGCAGCAGATCCGGGCCGTCGGGCCCTTCGCCGAACAACATCAGCACCGCGGAGCGCCGACCACCTTCGGCCGGGGGCAGGAAGCGGCTCAGTTGCTCGGGGCTGATCGACTCGGCGGCGCGCGCGACCGGGCGCAGCCATTGCGGCAGATCGGCTTCGGCCCAGGTCTGGATCCCGGTCCCGGTCTGAGTCACCCGGCGTCCCCCTCGTCTTTCGGTGCGCCGTCCTGCGGTGCGTGCTGCGCCGCTTCGTCCTTCGGTGCGTTCGCCACCGCGTCGACCGGCACGGCCAACACCGGCAGGGCGGGCGGCTTGAGCCGTTGGCCGGGCTGCCCGGCCATCTCGTACTTGAGCAGCGCCTTGGCCTTGATCGGATCCGTCTCGCCCTCGCCGTACGCCGGACACAGGGGGGCGATCGCGCACGCCCCGCAGGCCGGGCGGCGGGCGTGGCACACCCGGCGGCCGTGGAAGATCACCCGGTGCGAGAGCAGGGTCAGGTCCTTGCGCGGGAACAGCGCCGCGACCTCCTTCTCGACCTTGACCGGATCCTCGTCCTTGGTCCAGCCGAAGCGCCGGGCCAGTCGGCCGAAGTGGGTGTCGACGGTGATGCCGGGGACGTCGAAGACCTCGCCGAGCACCACGTGGGCGGTCTTGCGTCCCACTCCCGGCAGGGTGACCAGGTCGGCGAGCCTGCCCGGCACCTCGCCGTCGTAGCGCTCCAGAAGCGCCTGGGCCAGACCCTGGACCGAGCGGGTCTTGGCCCGGAAGAACCCGGTCGGCTGAATGATCGCCTCCAACTCGGCCGGCTCCGCGGCGGCGATCGCGGCGGCGTCGGGGAAGCGGGCGAACAGCGCCGGGGTGACCGTGTTGACCCGCCGGTCGGTGGTCTGCGCGGACAACACCACGGCGACCAGGAGCTGAAAGGCGTCGCCGTAGTCGAGTTCGCAGTGCGCACCCGGGTATATCTCACCCAGTTCGCGATTGATCCGGCGCGCACGGCGCACCAGAGCGAGATGGGACTCGCCCTTCACGGCTTTTGTGGACTTCACGACCTTCGCGGCTGCCCGCGGCCTGCGCGGTGCGGGCTCCGTCACGTTGCTCGACACCCGGCCAGAGTACGCAGATGTGCGGGGACTACGGTCGAGCAGTCCGCACACGCTTGATCACAGGAGCGACATGTCCGGTTACTGCGGATCCGCCCGTTCGTGATCCAGGCCACCCCGCGTGATGATTGCGGGTACCGGTGCGTCAGACTGTGACCGATCGCACTGTTTGACCGCTCGGCTTCATTGGTGTCGACCAGGCCGGCCTAGGAGGAACCTCGTGGACGACGTTTTGCAGCGGGCTCCGCTGTTCGCGGCGCTCGAAGATGAGGACGCCGCCGAGCTGCGGGCCTCCATGACGGAGGTCGCGCTCGAGCGCGGGGACTCGCTCTTCCACGAGGGTGACCCGGGTGACCGCCTGTACGTGGTGATCGAGGGCAAGATCAAGCTGCACCGCAGCTCCAACGACGGCCGCGAGAACATGCTCGCGGTGCTCGGCCCGGGCGAGATGTTCGGCGAGCTGTCGCTGTTCGACCCCGGACCGCGTACGGCGACCGCGACCGCGCTCACCGACGTGCGGCTGCTCGGCCTGGGCCACTCCGACCTGCAGCCCTGGCTGACCGGTCGGCCCAAGGTCGCCGCGGCACTCCTTCGGGCGATAGCCCGTCGGTTGCGGCGGACCAACGAGAGCCTGGGCGACCTGGTCTTCTCCGACGTCCCCGGCCGGGTGGCCAAGGCCCTGCTGGACCTGTCCCGCCGCTTCGGGGTGCCGGCCGACGAGGGCATCCACGTCGCGCACGACCTCACCCAGGAGGAGCTGGCCCAGCTGGTCGGCGCCTCGCGGGAGACCGTCAACAAGGCGCTGGCCGACTTCGCGAGCCGGGGTTGGCTGCGGCTGGAAGCGCGTGCGGTGGTCCTGATGGACGTCGAGCGGTTGTCGCGCCGCTCTCGCTGACACCTCGCACGCATGACGCAGGGCCCGCCGACGGCGGGCCCTGCGTCGTGTTCCGGCGTGCGCCTCAGGCGTCCGGGTGCTCGGCCAGGTAGTCCAGCTGGGCCCGGACCGACATCTCGGCGGCCCACCACAGTCCTCGGTCCACGTCCGCGTAGACCCGCTCCACGACGTCCTGGGCGGTCTTGTCGCCGGCGGCGACCGCGGCCTGCACCTGGGCCAGCCGGGCCGCCCGGTGCGCCAGGTAGAAGTCGAGCACGCCCGCCGCGTCGTCCAGGATCGGACCGTGCGCGGGCAGTACGGCGGTGATCTCGCCGGATTCGACCAGCGCGCGCAACCGGCGCAGCGAGTCCAGGTAGTCGCCGAGGCGGCCGTCGGGGTGTGCCACCACCGTGGTGCCGCGGCCGAGCACGGTGTCGCCGGTGATCACGAAGCGGTCCGCGGCCACCAGGAAGCACACCGAGTCACCCGAGTGGCCGGGCGTGGCCAGCACGCGCAGATCCAGCCCACCGTCGTCGATCACCCGGCCGTCCACCAGCCCCTCGCCGCCGTAGCGCCACTGCGGGTCGACCGCGTGCACGACGGCGTTGGTGAGTGCCTTGAGGCCGGCCACGCCGGCCGAGTGGTCCGGGTGGCCGTGGGTGAGCAGGATCCGGCCCACCCGGCGGCCCTCGGCCTCGACCGCGGCGACGATCGCGCGCAGGTGGCCCTCGTCGTCGGGTCCCGGGTCGATCACCACGGCGGTGTCCGAGCCGGGCTCGGCCACGATCCACGTGTTGGTGCCGTCCAGCGACATCGCGCTCGGGTTCGGGGCGAGCAGACAGGTCACCCGGGGGCTCGCCGGCCCACCGATGGTCGGGCGGGGATTGCCGGGCAGGGGCTGTGCGTTCATGGTCGCCATCCTGTACCTCAGTGCCTGTACCTCGGTTGCCCGGGACCGGTCCGGTGGAGGTCCGCGGATCGCCCGGGTCGTCGGTGGAGCCTCAGCGCAGACCGAACGGATCGGGGATGCCGGGCCATTCGAGCACGAGGCGGTCTCCCTCGAAACGGCCCTGCGCCATGATCGGAGCGATCTTCCGGTCCGCCGCGGCGGCCAGCGCCGCCCCCGGGTCGGCGAGTTCCGCCAGGTGGCGCAACGTGTCGATGGTGGGCGGCAACATCGCCATGTCCTGCGCCCGGTGTTGCTTCAGCGCGTCGGCGGGCCGGGCCCAGGTGACCCGGTCGGCCTCGCCGGAGACGTCCCGGGTGCGCTGGCCGGTGGGCAGGGCCGCGACGAAGAACCACGTGTCGTAGCGCCGGTCCTCGAACTCCGGGGTGATCCACCGCGCCCACGCGCCCAGCAGGTCGGAACGCAGGACCAGGTCGCGGCGCTCCAGGAACTCGGTCATCGTCTGCTCGCGCGCCACCAGGGCCGCGCGGTCCGCCTCCCAGTCCGCGCCGGTGGTGTCGGAGACGATCGTGGTCGGGTCGGGCCCGGCGAGCAGCACGCCGGATTCCTCGAAGGTCTCGCGCACGGCCGCGCAGACGATCGCGCGGGCCTCGGCCGCGTCGGTGCCCAGCCGCTCGGCCCAGGCGTCCGGATCGGGTCCGGCCCAGGCCACCGTGTGGTCCGCGTCCCGCGGGTCGACGCCGCCGCCGGGGAACGCGTACATCCCGGCCGCGAACTTCATCGTGGTGTGCCGACGGAGCAGGTACGCCTCGGCGCCGCCGGGGCGGTCGCGCAGCAGCACCACGGTGGCCGCACGGCGCGGGGCGACCGGCTCCGCCTCGCCGGCGATGATCGCGCGGGCCCGCTCGGCCCAGGACGCGGGCATGCCCGACTGGGCGTTTCCGGCTTGCGTACTCCCCGTTTCGGCCATGCGCCGGATCGTACGCCTGACCGAGTCAAGTTCCACCCCTCACCCCCGAAAACGATCGGACCCGACCCGAAAGGGGCAGGTCCGATCACCACGGTGGCCGCATGGACGGTCCGCTCAGATCACCTCGACGAGGATCTCCACCTCGACCGGGGCGTCCAGCGGCAGTACGGCCACGCCGACCGCGCTGCGGGCGTGCCGCCCGGCCTCGCCGAAGACCTCGCCGAGCAGTTCGCTGGCGCCGTTGATCACACCGGGCTGACCGGTGAAGTCCGGCGCGCTGGCCACGAAACCGACCACCTTGACCACCCGGCGCACCAGCGACAGGTCGCCGAGCTCGGCCTTGACCGCCGCGAGCGCGTTCAGCGCGCACTGCCGGGCGAGCTGCTTGGCCTCCTCGGGGGTGACCTCGGCACCGACCTTGCCGGTCGCGGGCAGCTTGCCCTCGATCATCGGCAACTGGCCCGAGGTGTGGATGTGGTTGCCGGTGCGGATCGCCGGCACGTAGGCGGCGACCGGGGGCACCACTGCGGGCAGGGTCAGACCCAGCTCGGTGATCCGCTGTTCGGGGTGTACCTCGCTCACTCGGCCGTCACCTGCTTCTGCTTCGCGCGCTTCATGTAGGCCACCAGGCTCTCCGGGTTGGGGCCCGGCACCACCTGCACCAGCTCCCAGCCGTCGTCGCCCCAGTTGTCCAGGATCTGCTTGGTCGCGTGCACCAGCAGGGGGACCGTCACGTATTCCCACTTCGTCATGTGTGCAGACTTTAGACGGACGCGCCGGGCGGTTCGACGGGGCGCCACGCCACCGGCGAGGACAACACCATCGTGCTGGACGGTTTCCCGTGCTCGGCGAGCCGGTCGATCAGGACCTGGAAGTCCGCCATGGTGGCGACCGCGACCATCAGCAGGCAGCACGCGTCACCGGTGACCCGGTGCACCTGGAGCACCTCGGGCCATTCGCGCACGGTGTCGGCGTCCCGGCGCAGCAGGCAGCCGGGGCCGTAGCAATTCATCCGGACCAGTGCCACCACACCGCGACCGGCCGCCGCCGGGTCCACGTGCGCGTGGTAGCCGGTGATCACGCCGGCGTGTTCCAGCCGGCGCACCCGGGTGGCCACCGCGGGCGCGGAGAGGTTGATCCGTCGGGACAGCTCGTTGAGCGAGACCCGGGCGTCGCGCTGCAGTTCGGCGAGCAATCTGCGGTCGATCGCGTCCATGCGCACCCTCCGTTGACGATCGTGAGGAGATGCCCTCCGATACGTTGCGAGCGTAAACCGAAACGGCCCTTCGGATGCTCGACAGCCATTCCCAACCGAATGGTCGCACGATTCCATATGGGCACTCCCCGACCGGCCCTTCCGGCGCACCGGCGGGACGGGCCGGAGAGGTGGTCTGCGATGACGGTCGACGAACGAACGCCCCGAGCCGATCCGGCGGACGGCGGCTGCCCGATGGCCGGCCCGCGCGAGCACTTCCCCGCCGCGGTCGCGCCGCCCTACGCGGACTACGTGCAACTCGACCGGCTGCTCGCCCTTCAGCGCACCCGCACCGACGTGCCCGCCGAGTTGTCCTTCCTGATCTCCTCCCAGGTGATGGAACTGCTGTTCGCGCTGCTGCGGCACGAGTGGACGATCGCGGGCGACCGACTGCGCGCCGACGACGTGCCCGGCGCGATCGGCACGCTGCGGCGCAGCATCCACGAGTTGGACGTGCTGGTGTCCACGTGGGACCTGCTCGCCACGCTCACCCCCGGCGAGTTCGGCGCGTTCCGCGAGGCGCTCGGCGAGGCGTCCGGCTTCCAGTCGCACCTGTACCGGCACCTGGAGTTCCTGCTCGGCATCAAGCGCGCGGGCGTGCTGCGGCCCTACACCGGCTCCCCGGACGTGCACGCCGAGCTGGCCCGCTCGTTGCGTGCGCCGAGCCTGTACGACCACGCGCTGGGCGTGCTCGCCCGCCGCGGCCTGTACTCCCCGGGGCAGGTCGCGGATCCGAGCCGACCGTACGTGCCGTCCGAGGACGTCGAGCGCGCATGGGCGCACGCGTACAGCGACGCCGTGCCCGACCTGGTCGACCTCGGCGAGGTGCTCACCGACATCTCCGAGCGCTGGACCCGCTGGCGCGAGCGGCACCTGGCCGCCACACTGCGAGCGCTGGGCAATCGGCCGGGCACGGGTGGCTCGGCCGGAGCGTCTTGGTTGGAACAGACCGTACGTGTGCGCGTTTTTCCCGAGTTGTGGACCATGCGCACCTTGGTCGAACCATCGAAGATCTGAGTTCATCGAAAGATGGGTGAAGCATGTCCGATTCCTTGTCGAACACGGCCACTGACGATTCGTCAGTCCTGTTTCCGACCGGTCGCCTCGCGGCCGATCGGGTCACCGAAGCCGCGAAGCTGGACGCGGCCGACCCGCTGGCGCACGTGCGCGAGCGTTTCCTGCTGCCGGCCGGTGTGATCTACCTCGACGGCAACTCGCTCGGCGCACTGCCGGCCGCCGTGCCCGAGGCGCTGAACGACGCGGTGCACCGCCAGTGGGGCACCGACCTGATCCGCTCCTGGAACGCCAACGACTGGTGGGGCGCGCCCGCCCGGATCGGCGACCGGATCGGCACGCTGATCGGCGCCGCGCCCGGCCGGGTGGTGTGCGGCGACTCGACCTCGGTGCAGATCTTCAACGCGATCGCCGCGGCCTTGCGGCTGCGTCCGGGACGGACCGTGGTGTTGGCCGACCCGGACAGCTTCCCCACCGACCTCTACCTGGCCGACTCGATCGCAAGGCTGCTCGGCGCCGAGGTGCGTCGGGTGCCGGTCGGCGAGGTCGCGGAGGTGCTGCGTACGGACGGCGCCGCGATCGCGGTGATCGCCTACAACCACGTCGACTACCGCAGCGGCGAACTGCGCGACCTGCCCGGCCTGACCGCCGCCGCGCACGCCGCCGGCGCGCTGGCGATGTGGGACCTGTGCCACTCCGCAGGCGCTCTCCCGATCGACCTGGACGCCCATGACGTCGACCTCGCCGTCGGATGCGGCTACAAGTACCTGTCCGGCGGACCCGGCGCACCGGCCTTCATCTATGTGGCCGAGCGGCACATCGCCGGCTTCGAACCCGCGCTGACCGGCTGGCAGGGGCACGCGAACCCGTTCGGGATGGAGCCCGGCTACGCACCCGCGCCGGGCATCGAGCGGGCCCGGATCGGCACCCCGCCGCTGTTGTCCATGCTCGCGCTCGAAGCCGCGCTGGGCGCGTACGACGACGTGTCGATGACGGCCGTGCGGGACAAGGGCCTGGCGCTGACCGACCTGTTCATCGCATGCGTCACCGATCTGGGCCTGGAGACGCTGACCCCGATCGAGCACGCCCGGCGCGGCAGCCAGGTGGCGGTGCGCCATCCGGAGCCGCACGCGGTGATGGCGGCGCTGATCGATCGGGGTGTGATCGGCGACGTCCGGCCGCCGGACGTGCTTCGCTTCGGCTTCAACCCGCTCTACGTCGGTTACGCCGACGTGGTCGAGTCCGTGCGCATCCTCGGCGACATCCTGGAGACGGGGGCGTACCTGGATGCGCGCTACGCCGTTCGGGCGACGGTGACGTGACGCGGGTCACCCCGGGGGGATCACCTCCGACCCGGCGGTGACCGGGTGGTTAGGCTCGACTCGTGAGTTTGGGTGCGCGGTCACACGGATCCGGTAACGCCTCGGCTGCGGCCGTATGGCGGAGGCCTTCGAGGGCAGGGATCCGGGCATGCCGGCTCCCCGAAACGAGCGTCGCGCCGCCCGGCCCGACCGCCCCCGCTGGACGGACGTCGTGAGCACCTCGACGGCGGGCGCACGCACGACCGACGGCAACGCCGATTGGGAGGGCGTGCGCCTGCACGTGGTCAGCGGCAAGGGCGGCACCGGCAAGACCACCGTGGCCGCCGCGCTGGCGCTGGCGCTGGCCTCGGGCGGGCGACGCACCCTGCTGGTCGAGGTGGAGGGACGCCAGGGCATCGCCCAGCTCTTCGACTGCCCGCATCTGCCCTACGAGGACCGCAAGATCGCGGTCGCACCGGGCGGCGGCGAGGTCTACGCGCTGGCGATCGACCCGGAAGAGGCGCTGCTCGAATATCTGGACATGTTCTACCACCTGGGCCGGGCCGGAAAGGGCCTGAAGAAGCTCGGGGCGATCGACTTCGCGACCACCATCGCGCCGGGTCTGCGCGACGTGCTGTTGACCGGCAAGGCGTGCGAGTCGGCCCGCCGCCGCACGCACGGGAAGTTCGCCTACGACGCGGTGGTGATGGACGCCCCGCCCACCGGCCGGATCGCGCGTTTCCTCAACGTCAACACCGAGGTGGCCGGGCTGGCCAGATTCGGCCCGATCCACACCCAGGCCGAGGCGGTGATGGGCGTGATCCGCTCCCCGCAGACCGCGGTTCACCTGGTCACCCTGCTGGAGGAGATGCCGGTCCAGGAGACCGTGGACGGCGTCACCGAGCTGCGCCACTCGGGCCTGCCCACCGGCGGCGTGGTGATCAACATGGCCCGGCCGCCGCTTCAGGCCGAGGACGAGAGCGACACCGGACAGCGGCTGACGCCGGAACTGCTGGAGGCCGGCCTGATCGCCGGCGGCATCAAGCCCACCCGGCCGCTGATCTCCTCGCTGCTGGCCGAGGCCGACGAGCACGCGAGCCGGATCGAGCTGGAGAGCACGGGCCGCGCCCTGGTCCGCGGCCTGGACCTGCCGGTCTACGAACTGCCGCTGTTGGCGGACGGGATGGACCTGGGCGGTCTGTACCGCCTCGCCGAAGCGTTGCGCGAGCAGGGGATGGCATGAACAGGCTGGAGATCGACGAGCTGATCGACGACCCGGGCACCCGCATCCTGGTGTGCTGCGGCTCCGGCGGCGTCGGCAAGACCACCACGGCCGCAGCACTGGGCCTGCGCGCGGCCGAACGCGGTCGGGACGTGGTGGTGCTCACCATCGACCCCGCGCGCCGGCTCGCCCAGTCGATGGGCCTGACCGAGTTGGACAACACGCCCCGGCGGGTCGTCGACGTCGACGAGACCAAGGGCGGCAGCCTGCACGCGATGATGCTCGACATGAAGCGCACGTTCGACGAGATCGTCGAACAGCACGCCGACCCCGAGCGCGCGCAGCAGATCCTGGACAACCCGTTCTACCAGTCGTTGTCCTCCAGCTTCGCCGGCACGCAGGAATACATGGCGATGGAGAAGCTGGGCCAGTTGCACGCGACCGGCGAGTGGGACCTGATCGTGGTGGACACCCCGCCGAGCCGGTCCGCGCTCGACTTCCTCGACGCCCCCCAGCGCCTGGGTTCGTTCCTGGACGGCCGGCTGATCCGCATACTCTCGGCTCCCGCCAAGGTCGGCGGGCGCGGCGCGCTCAAGTTCCTGTCCGCGGGCATGGGTCTGATGACCGGCGCGCTGAGCAAGGTGGTCGGCACCCATCTGCTGACCGACATCCAGACCTTCGTGGCCGCGCTCGACACCACGTTCGGCGGCTTCCGCAAGCGCGCCGACGCGACCTACAAGCTGCTCCAGGCCCGAGGCACCTCGTTCCTGGTGGTCGCCGCGCCGGAGAAGGACGCGCTGCGCGAAGCCGCGTACTTCGTCGACCGGCTGGGCACCGAGCGCATGCCGCTGGCCGGCCTGGTGCTCAACCGCGTGCATGCCACGCGTGCGGGTCGACTGTCCGCGGAGCGCAGTGTGGCCGCGGCCGAGGCGCTGACCGAACAGGCCGAGCAGGGCGAATTGTCCGGGCAGGGCGAGGCGGCCGGGCAGGGCGAGCCGGACGGGCCCGCGTCGCATCCCGCCGACCTGCGCCTGGTCGCGGGGCTGCTCACGCTGCACGCCGAGCGGCTGCGGGTGATCGACCGGGAGGAGCGGATGCGTACCCGCTTCACCTCGATCCACCCCGAGGTGCGGGTGGCCGAGGTCCCGGCGCTGCCCGGTGACGTGCACGACCTGGACGGCCTGCGGGTGATCGGCGAAAGCCTGGGCACGGGCTGACCACGCGGTTCGCTCGCGAGCCGGCGGCCGGCGGGACGCGTGCGGACCCGCCCTGCGGCGAGCCCGCCGGCGGCCGATCCGTCGCCGGCCCGCCGGGACCCGGGCCTGACTCCCGGCCCCGGCAGGTGATGACGTTCGGAACGCGGTGGCGTTCGGCTGCCGACACGTGTTCAGCGCGCAGCGTGCTCAGCCGGCGACCCGAAACTCCTCGTCTCCGTGGATGTCGCGCTCGTACTCCTCGCGCGCGGTCTCCAACAGCCGACGCCACGAGGTGATCATCGGCCGGCGGCGCAGCAGCGCGCGCCGCTCCCGCTCGGTCATGCCGCCCCAGACGCCGAACTCCACTCGGTTGTCCAGGGCGTCCGCCAGGCACTCGGTGCGGACCGGACACCCGGTGCACACTGCCTTGGCGCGGTTCTGCGCCGCCCCCTGCACGAACAGCTCATCCGGATCGGTACTCCGGCAGGCGGCCTGCGTGCTCCAGTCGGTAACCCAGCTCATGCTGGTGCCGTCCTCTCCCGATTTTCGAGGCTCCCCCAACGGCGGCGAAGGGAATTCCCGACGCCAAGCAGGACGGTACGAAACCCTGGGCACGCGCAACAGCCCCTGCGCGGGCAGTCATCGATGGCCCGGAAGGACTATGCGCAAATATGGACCCACCCGTCCGGGTGAATGCTCTTGCGTTTCCGGTCGCGGCTTCACTCAGAAGGAGGCACGTCGACGGCACGAAGCTCGGTACTGGGACCCGACATCCGGCCACATTCACTCTAAAGAGTGAAATGCCTACTGACACGGATCCCCCGGCTGCTTCGCCAGCTTAAGCGAAGTGCCTTCGCCGCGTAGGGTGTTTGGCCACGTAGGCTGTCGCCCATGGCCCGAACTTCCTCCGGCTCGGCCCGCCCGAAACGCGGCTCGTCCCGCCCACGATCCCCGCTGGGCTTCGTGGGCCGGTTCGCCGCCTTCGTGGGTGCGAGCATCCTCGCCGGTGCCCTGGTCGCGGGAATCGCGCTGCCGTTCGTGGGTGGCTTCGGCCTGACCGCGAAGGCGGCGTCGGAAAACTTCGACGACCTGCCCGGTGACCTGGACCAACCGTTCCTGTCGCAGCCGTCGTACATCCTCGACTCCGAGGGCAACCAGCTCGCGATGGTCTACGACCGGTATCGCATCCTGGTGAACTTCGACCAGATCTCACCGATCATGCGTCAGGCGATCGTGGCGATCGAGGACTCGCGCTTCTACGAGCACGGTCCGATCGACCTCAAGGGCACCCTGCGCGCCCTGATGCGCAACCAGCAGTCGGGTGGTACCGGCACCAAGCAGGGCGGCTCCAGCCTGACCCAGCAGTACGTGAAGAACATCTTCGTGGAGGAGGCCGGCAACGACCCGGCCAAGGTGGCCAAGGCACAGGCCCAGGAGATCTCTCGCAAGATCAAGGAACTGAAGTACGCGATCGGCCTGGAACAGCGGCTGTCCAAGGACGAGATCCTGACCAGGTATCTCAACATCACCTTCTTCGGCCGCCAGGCGTACGGCGTGGAGGCCGCGTCGCAGCGCTACTTCAGCAAGCACGCCAAGGACCTGACCCTGACCGAGTCGGCCACCCTGGCCGGCGTGGTGCAGGCTCCCTCGGCGTTCGACCCGATCGGCTATCCGAAGGCCGCCCGGGAACGCCGCAACATAGTGTTGCAGCGCATGGCCGAGGTGAAGGTCATCTCGCAGGCCGAGGCCGACGCGGCCAAGGCCACCGAACTGAACCTGAAGACCCAGCCGCTGCCCAACGGCTGCATCACCGCCGACCAGATCGACGGTGCCGCGTTCTTCTGTGACTACGTCGAACGGGTGGTCAAGAACGATCCGGTCTTCGGAGCGAATCGGGAGGAACGCGACAAGTTGTGGCGCGAGGGTGGTCTGCGGATCACCACCACGTTGGACCGAAAGGCCCAAAAGGCGGCCTACACCGCCGCAACCAAGGGCGTACTCCAAAAGGACCCGGTCGCCGACGCGGTCGTGATGGTCGAGCCGGGCACCGGCAGGATCAAGGCGATGGCGCAGAGCCGGCCGTACGGGTTCGGCGACTACGAGACCACGCTGAACTACTCGGTCGACCACTCCATGGGCGGCTCGACGTACGGCTTCCAGACCGGGTCGACGTTCAAGCCGATCACCGCCGCGGCGGCGCTGGAGAACGGGATGAAGGTCGATCAGGAGTACTCGACCGGATACGACATCGACATGCGGAAGGAAAAGTTCCGCACCTGTGGCGAGCCGGCTCGGGACACCAAGTACGAGCCGCAGAACGAGAGCCGCAGCGAGACCGGCACCTGGAACATGCAGACGGCGCTGGAGAAGTCGATCAACACGTACTTCGTCCTGTTGTCCAAGGATGTGGGGCTGTGTCCGATCGCGACGCTGTCCGACCAGCTGGGCGTGCACCAGGGCAACGGCCAGCCCCTGAAGCAGGTACCGAGCATGACGCTGGGTGCCAACACGGTCGCGCCGATGAACATGGCGGCCGCGTACGCCGCGTTCGCCAGCCGCGGGGTCTACTGCTCGCCGATCGCGGTGACCGAGGTGGCCAAGCTCGACGGCACCAAGATGCCCGTCCCCCAGGCGGGCTGCAAGCAGGTGATGAAGCAGTCCACGGCGGACACGATCAACACGCTGCTCAAGGGCGTGGTCGAGGACGGTACCGGCACCCAGGCCGGACTCAAGGACCGGGACAACGCGGGCAAGACCGGTACCACCAACGAGCGCAAGGCGGCCTGGTTCGTCGGCTACACGCCGAACCTGTCCACCGCGGTGTGGATCGGTGGCGCCAAGGACGATGTCGAGATGGTCGACATCACCATCGCCGGCGTCCCCTACGACAAGGTTTACGGCGGACAGGTCCCCGGACCGATCTGGAAGGCCGCGATGTCCGGTGCCCTCAAGGGCGTGGCCGCGCCGGACTTCGTCGATCCCCCCGCAGGGGCCATCCCGTCCAAGCCGGACCCGAACAAGAAGCCGACGGACGGTAAGCCGCGCGACCAGAACCGGCCGCCGACCAGCGGCGGCGGCACCACGCGACCGCCGTGGACTCCACCGACCGTGCCGACGAACACGACGCCGCCGGGCGGGGGCGGCAACACCAAGCCGCCGCCGGCTACGCGACCGCCGGGCCATTCGTGGCCGCCGATCGGGGGCGGGCCGGGGGGTGGTGGGTTTGGTGACGACGGCTGACGGCTGATCACACTGGTCGCCCTGACCGATGGTGACCGGCTGCGGGTCGGGGTCGATCCCGGGGCCGTGGTGAACGCGGATGGCGGTGCTCCCCTTTTGTGGGGGGCACCGCCATCGGCGTTGTGGGGTGGGGTCGGCGGGGCCGGGGCCGGTGTCGGGACTGGGTGGGCCGGGCCGCCGAGGTGGCCGAGGCGGGCCCGAGGTGGGCCCGCCGTCCGGGTCAGACGCCCAGCTGGCTCTTGATCTCGGCAGCGATCCGGCCGCCTTCGGCCTTGTCGCCGACCTTGGGGCGGACCACCTTCATCACCTGGCCCATCGCCTGCGGACCGCTCGCCCCGGTCTGCGCGATGGCGTCCGCGACGATCACCTTGAGCTCGTCGTCGGTCAACTGCGCCGGCAGGTAGGCCGCGAGGACCTCACCCTCGGCACGCTCGCGCGCGGCGGACTCGGTCCGGCCGCCGTTCTCGAAGGCTTCGGCGGCCTCCCGGCGCTTCTTCGCCTCGCGCACGATGACCTTGAGGACCTCGTCGTCGGACAGCTCGCGGGCGGTCTTGCCCGCGACCTCCTCATTGGTGATCGCGGTCAGGGTGAGGCGCAGCGTCGAGGAGACCAGTTCGTCACGGGACCGGATGGCCTCGGTGAGGTCGCTCTGCAAACGGCTCTTGAAGGGGCTCATGCGATCAAGTGTCGCAGCCGACACCACGCCGGCCGTACCCAATTACGGCCGCCGGGGTGGTGAGGCCACGGCGAGACTCGGGGAACGGGCGAGCGTGAGACGGGGGTTGAGCGGCGCCGGGCGAGGGTCGCGGCGCGGGGGGCGCCTGGCTTACGCGGGCCGGCGACGGGCGGGGCCCGCGCGATGGGGGGCGGCCGGCGTTGGGCAGACAGTAGGGCGCGGCGGCGGCGGCCGAATCACGCCGGCTCAAGGCGGTAGAGGCCCGCACGAACCGGGCAGGCGGGCGCGTAGCGGACGTGCACCCCGGGCGCGTAGCGGACGTGCACCCCGGGCGCGTAGCGGACGGCTCGACCGTGACCGCGAAGCGGGCATGCACCCCGGCAGGGCCCGACCGGGTTGCTCGTCCCCTCCGGGGCCGGTTGCGCGTCCCCTTCGGGTTCGGGTCCTGCCGGTCTCTCCGAGCCGGGTTGCGTGGCCCCTACGGGGCCGGTTGCGCGTCCGCTGCGCGGCCGGGTCGGGGTCGGGCCGGGCGCCGCGGGGCGGTTGGTCGTGTGGTGTGGGGTGACGGGCGCGTAGCGGACGTGCACCCCGGGCGCGTAGCGGACGGCTCGACCGTGACCGCGAAGCGGGCATGCACCCCGGCACGCCGACCAGGTTGCTCGGCCCCTCCGGGGCCGGTTGCGCGTCCCCTACGGCTCGGGTCGGCCGGTCTCTCCGAGCCGGGTTGAGCGGGCATGCACCCCGGCACGCCACCCGGAGCACGGCCTCAACGCGGCCACCCCGCGCACGCCGCCCCGCCCGGGTGTTCGGCGGGCGGATGGACGGCGGCGCCCGGATCGCGCCGGGCCGGGGACGGGCCGCCCCGCGCGGGCCCGACTGCGGACCGGCGTTCGGCGCGGGGGCGGTTGAGGAGACGACGTCGGGACGAGCCGGGAGGCGGTTCCGGCACTCGGGTGTGGCCGGAACGACCTGGTGCGAGGTGGCCCCGGGCGTCGATCAACCGCTCGTGCGATCGGGTGCGAGGCGGTCGGGGCCGGCCGTCCCGTCGCTCCGCAGCGTCGTGTACGGCGCGGCCAAGCCGGCCGTCCCGTCGCCCCGCAGGGTCGTGTACGGCGTCGAGACTGCCGACGACCGGCCGGCTCTGCCAGCATGGAGGGATGCGACCGCGTTCAGCCTTCCCCCTAGCCGTAGCCGCCACCGGGGCTGCCTGCCTCACCTATGCGGCGGCCTACGAGGCCCGTTCGTTCCGTCTGCGCCGGGTCGAGGTGCCGGTGCTGCCACGCGGGGCGCGGCCGGTGCGGATTCTTCAGGTGTCCGACATCCACATGGTCTCCGGTCAGCGCCGCAAGCAGGAGTGGCTGCGTCGACTCGACGCGCTGCACCCCGACTTCGTGCTGAACACCGGCGACAACCTCTCCGACCCGGACGCCGTACCCGAGACGCTGGACGCGCTCGGCCCGCTGCTCGGCCGGCCCGGAGCGTACGTGTTCGGGTCCAACGACTACTACGGCCCCCGCCCCAAGGACCCCACCGGCTACCTCCGCCGCGACGACGGCACCCGCCGGCTCGGCCGGGAGAACCCGTGGACCGACCTGCGCGACGGCTTCGACGCGGCGGCCTGGGAAAACCTCAACAACGCGCGCGGCCGACTCAAGGTGGACGGCCTGGAGATCGAGCTGGTCGGCCTGGACGACCCGCACATCGACCGGGACCGCTACGAACAGGTCGCCGGCGGCCCCGACCCGACCGCGGACATCTCCCTCGCCGTCGTGCACGCCCCGTACCTGCGCGCCCTCGACGCCTTCACCGCCGAGGGCTACCCCCTCGTGATCGCCGGCCACACCCACGGCGGCCAGGTGTGCGTCCCCTTCTACGGCGCCCTGACCACCAACTGCGACCTCGACCGCAAGCGCGCCAAGGGCCTCTCCACCCACACCTCCGCCGGCCGCGAGGCCTACCTCCACGTCTCCGCCGGCTGCGGCACCTCCCGCTACGCCCGCTTCCGCTTCGCCTGCCCTCCCGAGGCCACCCTCCTCACCCTGACCCCCCGCCAATCCACCCCCGGCACCCCCGCCTCCACCCCACGCTAAACCGGATTTCGCCTCAGGCCCCCGACCCGCTAAGCTGAACGCGCAGCATCGGGGTGTGGCGCAGCTTGGTAGCGCGCTTCGTTCGGGACGAAGAGGCCGTGGGTTCAAATCCCGCCACCCCGACCCAGGTCAGAGGCCCTATCGGATGATTCCGATGGGGCCTCTGGCGTTGCGTACAGCAGCAAAGTACAGCAACCGCTCTGGCCGCCACGGACCTTCAGTGGCCGAGGGCCGGACCTCGCGGGCCAGTCCTGATGTAGGCGGATCATCCCCTGCGGCATTGAAGCGAACGTTTGCGTGTCGACCGCGCCCCCACACACGCTTCCGACACCCGGCGTCCCGGGTGCCAGCCCCGCCGCCTCCGCCGCACTCAACGAACTCACCGCCTGTATAACCAGCCGGCACGAAGCGTGAATCAGCCCATTTTCTCGAAACGCGTTGCCCGAGTCGCCGCTCGACCCGATCCTGAAACGTTCGCCAGGCGGTCGAGGGGAGAGTGGTGGGCGGTCCGCAAAGGCATGCAAACGACCTCGAAGTCCAACTGTGCCAGCGCCCTGAGGGTGGTCACCGCACCCGTCCGGGCTCGGCACCCTTGTGCGGTACGTGGTCCGCAACGGAGCCTTCGGCAACGCCCCCGCGATCGCAAGAAGCCATCGGGAAGGGGACATCGTGAGGGAATCGGAAGCGGCCGGCGTACTGGAAAAGCTCGCGCAACCGTCGAACGCCGCCGTCCATTCGAGCCCGGGACTGGTCGGCAACGTGATGGCCGCGGCAGTCGCGTACGACGACAAGCCGCGGAAGAAGACCGAATCCGAGCACCTCCGGCGCAAGCCGACCCTTCGGCCCATCTTCGAAGCTCGGTCCAGCAACTCACTTCGACTGACTCCATGGGACGTTTTGCACGCTCTCGGCCGAGGCATCGCCCTGTCCCGACGAGGGGCGGGGCGGGGCCTTGCCGAGCACTGGGGCTGCCTCAAGTACAACCAGGCCCTCACCGGCAGTTCCGGCGCGTTTATGGCCCTCTCCGCAGAAGGGCGGGAGACTGCGGACTACTACAAGGCACTGCAGTCGAAAGAACTCGGGATCGGGTTCGCCGTGGCTCTTGCGAAGCAGCTCTTGAGCCGGAACTACCCGGAGCATTTTGTTTCGATCGTCCCCGCAGACACCGTCCTACGAGCAGGATGGGCCCTGACCAGCAGGGATTCCGGCCCCCGGATGGGATACGGATACCGTCCGCAGTTCTTCGCCGAGGTGTGGAAGCCCGGGGAGCCCTCGCGCGTCTTCCCGATCGCCTGCAAGGGCAACCACACCGGGAGTTCGGCTTCGCATGGTCAGCTGGCTTCCGCATCGGCTCATGCCGAGGCGGTACACATCGGCGCCTGGAACGACACTCCGGCCTTCTTGTTCAGCACCGAACTTCCCGTCGACGGCCCCCTCGCCGTCCACGCCCTGCACGCGCCCGGACGCGGGGGCAAGCTGCGCATGGCGATCGACGCCCAGGAGAGAAGCCCGGACCAGCGGATCGAGCAGAAGAACATCGTTCCAGGCATCCAACGCCCCACCGTAGGCAAAAAGTCCGAAGAGGACGGGCCCGAGCCCGGGTTCCACGTCCAGCCGGAGCACTACGCGTGGTTCGGGCAGGTCTTGGCCCGCGCCGACGCCGCCGCGTTGGCCGCATTCACCGGCGACGCGGCGACGACGAGTCAGTATCTGACCGATCGGCAAGGACGACGCCACTTCACCGAGCCTGTACACGCGGCCACGGACAGCGTTCACGACGCTCACGCAACACTCCTCGGAATCCCCTTCGTCGGCACGGACCACGTCTTCCGACTGAACAGGACGCGCGTGGAAGCATTCTCCGGAATCGCGACGGACCTCTTCCAGCACCTACAGAAGGGCCGGGTAGAGCAGTACCGCAGCGAAATCCACTCTCTCCGGTCCAACTGGCCCTCCACCACATGGGACTCCAAGTGGATGGGCCCCGTCTCCGTGAACGACGACGGCTCCGTGCTCGCCATGCGCATTTTGCGTTCCTGAGCGCGGAAACCGTTCGGGGTGGAGCAGCTACTGCGGCACGCAACCTCAAGTAACAGCCGGGAGCACGCCAAAGACCTACTGCTTCCACACTCCGCCGACCTTCAGGAACCGCAACTGCCAAATTTTCCAGGGCATTTGCCGCATCTGCAGGTCCTCCATATCCTACAAGGTTGGCTAACAGCCGAGAGGAGCAAGGTGAACGTGCCGCGACGGGCCGCGAACGACCCTGACGTCATTGGCCAGACCATCGGTCTGATCGGCTTCCTCAAAGAAGTCGTCCAGAGCAGCCACAACCGTCTACGCGACGATCGACGTCCAAGAGAACGCCTGTGGCTGGCCAACCTGCCCGCCCCTGTGCGGCGTCCGTCGGATCGAGTCGACGGACTACTGCTCACCCTCGACCACGTGCCGCAAATGGCACCACCGCCTCCCCCGGACGAGCTCGACGGGTGGGTGCCTGCGGAGCGGTGCCAGGATGCGGATGGTGGTGATCCGCCTCTCGCCGTCGAAGGACCGGGACGGGAACTCGTGCGAGCCGCGGACGGCCGTCAGTGGTGGGAGGAGAGGGAGGATCACACCGTCCGCCGCGAAGATGCGGCCGAAGTGCTGCGAGCCTACGGGCCGTGGCTCGATCGCTGGCGCCGATGGGCGGAGCGAGAGCGCGTGGAGCGGGCCCTTCGGGAGCTATATGAGCAGATCTACCACTGGCACCAGAAGCTGACCCAACAGGACGACCAACTCGAACTCGTTTTGGCTACTGGTCTGTTGACGTGGAGCGATCCGCGTGGTGACGTCGTTCATCGTCATCTGCTCACCCACCGGGTGGAGACCTGGGTGGACCGCAAGACTGCCCGGCTCACGGTCCGCCTCATGTCCGAAGGGGCTGTGCGGCTTGAGGATCAGGCTTTCCTCGACACCGATGACGGCTGGGCTCCCGAACGCTCGGCCGCGCTTGCGGAGGAGATAGCCGCCCAGTCGATGCATCTCCTGGGGGCGGAGGCTTTGGAGCAGCTCGCCCAGTGGCAGGAGCGGGTACTGCAGCGTCCAGTGGCATTCAGCGCCGAGTGGCAGCCCCCACGGGAGCCGGAAGCAGGCGCTCGACTTACCTACGCTCCGGCCTTGGTGATGCGTCCGCGGGACCGTAATGCCCTACTGGGCTTCTACGACCGGATTGCGGACAGCGTGGCCTCCGAGGCGCACGCGCCCCTGGGGCTCGCTCAGTTGGTGCTGCCCCTGAGCTCCGAGGAACGCGCGAACTGGAATGGCCACAAGATCCCTCCTCTTTTCGCGGACGACCCGCTCTTCCCAGGAAAGACAAACGAACGGCAGCGCAGTGTGCTGCGACGGCTGGAAACCGACACTGGCGTGGTGGTGCAAGGTCCTCCGGGCACCGGCAAGACACACACGATCGCCAACCTGATCTCTGCGCTGCTCGCCCAGGGGCAGCGGGTCCTGGTAACCAGCGCCCGCGATCAGGCTCTGACGGTCCTGCGGGACAAGCTACCGCCCGCAATCAGGGATTTATGTGTCCTTCTCCTCAGCTCCACGCGGCAAGACGGGGCGGACGAACTGGAACGCACGATCAACGCCCTTACCGACCAAGTCGCCGCCTGCGACCCCGAACAGCTTCGGGACGAGATCCGTCGGCTCTCCGTGCGTCGGGAAGAGGTGCGGAGAAGGATCAGTACGCTCACTGAGCAAGTGATCGCGCTACGGGAAGCGGAGGTCTACCGCCACCCCGAAATCTCCTGCGGATACGCCGGCACCCGCGCCGCAATCGTGCAGCGCGTCCGCGACAACGCTGAACGTCACTCTTGGATCGGCATGGTTCCGGAGCAGGGGCGTGGGCCGGAATCCGCCACTCCCCCGCTCTCTCCCGCGCAGGCCGCCGAACTGCTGATCCTGCTGCGCGACGGCGCAGCTGAGCCGCGCTTTGGCGGCCCTACGCCGAACTTGGACGGACTTCCCACCCCCGACGACCTGGCCCAAGCGCTCGCAGTCAGCTACGTCACCAACGACGGCCTCACCCCCGCAGCAGCCGACATTCGCAATCAACTCGCCCAGCTCGACGTCTCCGTCACCGATGAACTGACTTCACTCGCGGGTGATTGCCGTACGGCCCTGCATCGCCTCGGTCTGCCACCTTCGGCCAGGCAGTGGAATACCGACGAGTGGATCACCAAGTCCCTTTCGGACCGACTGTCCCGCAACAACCTCCCTCGGTGGCGTCGCGTGTCGCAACTCGCCGATCAACTCGGCGCGATCTTCGAGCAGTTGGACAAGCAGGGGATGACGCGCGTCATCGTGCCCGGGCAGCTTTCAGCCGAGCGAGCTGATGCGATGCTCGCGACCGGCTCCGTACTGCGCGACCATCTCGCGGCAGGTGGCAAGCTACAGGCGCGCGGCAGCTTCCGTGCGGCGAAAGCACAGAAGGCAGCTCAGGAACTCCTCGACGCGTGCACCGTGGCCGGCCGCTCCCCCGAATCCCTGGAGGATCTCGACTCCGTCCTCACCCACCTGCGCACTCACTCGGCTGTTGCCACGCTCGCAGGGCGGTGGGCCGAGGCCGGGGTCCCAATACCCGAGGGCCCAGTAGAACTGCGTTTGACCTCCCTGGCGGAGGCATACGCCCGCCTGGAGCACATCGACGCGTTTGGGGCTGCCCGCGAACACATAGACGAACTGCTCGTCCGCCACGGTTTGCACATCGCCCTCACTAGCCGCCCGGCCTGGCAGGACTTCACAACAGCGCTGGCCGCCCTTTCCGGACGGCGGGCGGCCGATGAAGCCTCGGCTCGACTGCTCTCATGGGAGGAGCACCTTCGCACGCCGGTAGAAGGCTCCCACCCCGCCGCCGAAGCGCTCGCCGCGGCCCGGGCGGTCCGAGAGCAGGACATCGATCTCTACGCCAAAGCGCTCCAAGCATTGCGGGAGGCGCATCGGCAGGAGCACCGCTGGCGTCGGTGTGCCGTGCTTCTGGACCACGTTCGCCGGGCACACCCGCTGCTCGCCGACCAACTGACACAGAATCCCGCCGATCCGGCCTGGGAGTCCCGGCTGGGCTCATTGGCCGACGCGTGGGCCTGGGCAGTGGCCTCCACATTCGTACACCGCCGCCACGCCACAGGCCATGAACGTCAACTTGAAGGTGAACTGGCCCAGTGCGAAAGGAACCTGGAAACCCTCACTGGTGAACTCGCCGCCACTCTGGGGCGGCTGCACTGCCTGGAGCGCATGACGCAGGAACAACGGTCCGCGCTCCAGGCATACCGCGCCCACATGTCCTCGTACGGCAAAGGCAAGGGCAGAAGTGCAGGCCGCTACCGTGCTGCGGCGCACGACGCCATGCGGACGGCACAGGGAGCCGTACCCGCTTGGGTCATGCCCATCTCGCAGGTTGCCGAGATGGTGGTGCCCAAGCGAGACGCGTTCGACGTGGTCATCGTCGACGAGGCTAGTCAGGCGGGCATGGACGCGCTGTTCCTGATGTGGCTCGCTCCTCGTGTAATCGTCGTGGGCGACGACAAGCAGTGCGCGCCCTCGCTCACCGCGTTGGGCCGTCACCAGGCGATCCACGACCGGCTCATCTCCCACCTGCCGGACATGCCTCCGAGACTGCGCACTCTCTACGGCCCCGCCACCAACCTCTACCAGCTACTGTCCACGTTCTTCCCGAAGGTGATCCGGTTGGAGGAGCACTTCCGGTGCATGCCCGAAATCATTGGCTGGTCCTCCCAGACTTTCTACGACGGCAAATTGCAGCCGCTGCGCCAGTACGGCGGCGATCGCCTGGACCCGCTCGTGACGCACTTCGTCGAGGGGGCCGTTACCCAGGGACGCGACAGCCGACTCCGCAATCCGAAGGAGGCAGAGGCCATCGTTGACTGCCTGGCCCGGTTGGTGGAGCACCCGGCTTATCGAGACAAGACCATGGGGGTCATCACGCTCCAAGGACCAGTCGGCCAGGTCAAGCTTCTGGAACGGCTGATCAACGAGCGGATCCCGGCGCCAGTGCGGGAACACCACCAGATCCGGGTGGGCAATCCCGCTTCGTTTCAAGGCGACGAGCGAGAGGTCATCCTGTTGTCGATGGTGGCCGTCGACCCGCCACGCATCGCAGGCGGCGCACGGAGCGAACGTCAGGCGTACAACGTTGCCGCCTCCCGGGCCCAAGACCAGATGCATCTCTTCTACTCCGTTCCACCCGACCGCCTGAAGTCCGGAGACCTCCGTCTCAATCTCCTTGGCTACATGGAGAACCCGCCCGCCGCGCTGGCCGACGCCAAGGACATCGGGCAGGTGTCGAGTGAGGTCCCGCAGAAGCCGTTCGAATCGCTCTTCGAACAGCACGTCTACCTGCAGTTGAAAGCCTGCGGATATCACGTCATCCCGCAATACCCGGCAGGAAGCAAGCGCATCGACCTCGTCGTCGTAGGAGCGCGGGGCCGCCTGGCAGTCGAGTGTGACGGCGAGCGGTACCACTCGACGCCCGAACAGATCCGGCACGACCAGCAGCGTGATCGCGAACTTCAGCGAGTCGGCTGGACGTTCTGGCGCATCCCCGAAAGCGACTTCCGACTCGACCCCGACGAGACGTTGGCCGGCCTGTACGGGGAACTGAACCGGCTTGGCATCCGTCCGGCCGCATTCGGCGGCAAAGACAACCGGTCTCATGCCGCAGCTACGCCCGGTGGAGTGCCATGGACCCCCCTTGACCTCTCCTCCGACGAAGACTCGGTCGAGGACATGGCGGACTTCCCGGATGGCCCGGACACGACCCATCCAATCGCTGCCCTCGCGATGACTCAAGACAACGAAACCGACGGCATGGAAGGCCCGGCATGACCCCTCAGTCCCCACTCGGCGTCCTCGACATCAACACCTTGGAGGAACTGGCCCGCGTCATCTGCGGTGACGACCACCTCTACTACCGCAAGGGCTATGAGATCGCCCAGTTTCTGGAACGTGCCGGCTGGCAACAGGTTCCGGAGTACGACGGCTACCGCCTGGACTGGACTCTCGCCCAGCTCACCGAACGCCGAGACGACCCGCCCGAGCTGGGAAAGATCCTGCTTCGACTCGCCGACCCGCGCGAGTATCTCGACGAGCCGGAACAGCTTTCCGCAGTCATCTCCGCGGTAAATGCCTTCCTCATCCACGAAGGCTTACGCCTGGAGAACCCGGGTGGCCGCCCTCGCCTCGTCCTCTGCGACCCTTCTCTCGCTCACCCGGGCAACCAGGCTTCGGTCGAACTACGAGCTGCCATGACCGATCTCATCAGCAACCAGCAGATGGCCAATCTCCTCCAACACCGCCTGGACGAGGCCCGCACGTGCTACGCGAACGGCGCCCACGTAGCGGCCATCATCATGCTCGGGAGCCTCCTTGAAGGGGTCCTGGTCCACGTGCTCCTGGAACGTGACTCGTCACTTCTCGGCAAGACCTCTCCGGACAACGTGTACCTGGACGCCCTTATCAAGATCTGCCACAAAGCGGGCTGGATCGGAGCCGATGTCCAGCGCTTCTGCCACGAGCTGCGCAAGTACCGCAACTTCGTCCACCCACGCGCTGAAATCCGCGAGGCACACGCCCCGGATCGGGACACACTGAACATGTGCTGGCCCGTGGTCTACGCGGTCTTGAACGACCTCGCCGACTCCCAGCCCGCGCCGGGCTGAACCGCATGGCTGCGGATGCCCTGTCGGTCGACCGACAGGGCATCCGCAAGGCGCGCCAACGGCTACGACCGTGGGCAGCCCTCGTCGGTCGCATCACCGGGCGGGCCATCCTCGTGAACCACTGTCGCCGGATCTGCGGAACTGCCGTCGAGCGACGCGCCGAGCTTCTTGAGCGCGTTGCGGGTCTGTTCGGAGGGGACTTGGGTGTAGATCTCCATCGTCACCGCGAACTGCGAGTGGCGGAGAATCTGCATCGCCACGCGCGGGTGCACGTCCAGCGCCGCTAGGAGCGTGCCGCAAGTCTTGCGGGTGTCGTGAACGCGGATGAGCCGCACGCCGGCCTGCTGGCAGCGGAACTCGAAGCGCCGGTTGAAGTTGCGCGGCTCGATGGGCGTCCCGTACTTGGTGGTGAAGACGAGGTCGGATTCCGTCCACAGCTCGCGGGCGGCGAGTTTATGGGCGTCGCGGCTCTTCTGACGCAAGAGCAGCGCTGCCCGGCATACATCCGGTAGTGGGAGTACCGCCTCGGACGCGTCGGTCTTGACCTCGGAGTGCAGCAACTGGCGGCGTACGCGCTGGAGTTGCTGTTCGATGAGGATCTCGCCTCGGTCGAGCATCACGTCCTGCCACCGCAGCCCGAGGACCTCGCCCTTACGCAGGCCGAGGACCAGGATCATCACGTAGGCCCCGTACAGGGGGTCGTGCTCCGCGCGGGCCGATTCGAGGAAGCGGCTGGCCTCCTCGGCCGACCACGGGATGACCTTGCGGGGGCGGGGCTTGGCCATCTTGACGAGCTGGGCGACGTTGCGGGAAATCATCTCCTCGCTGATCGCGTAGGTGAGCGCGCTGCGGAGCACGGTACGGGCGTCGGCGACGGAGCGTTTGGACAGGGTCCGTTCACAGCACTTGCCGATCGCGCAGCAGCGGCGGCGCTCGGTCGGGCGGCGCTCGTCCTTGCCCTGTGCACAGCACTGGCAGGTGGTGGCGAGCTTGTTGAGCCACTCGCGTACGTCGCGCACGTCGAGCTTGTCGACGCGCTTCGCGCCGAGGAAGGGGACGATGTAGAGACGGACGGCCGTCTCGTAGGTCGCTGCGGTGAGCGGCTTGAGGTTGGCGTCCACCTCCTCCTTGAGCCAGAACGCGAGGTAGGTGGCGAGGGTGGGGGTGCTGGTGGCCACGGGGCCGGCCTTGGCGGCGGCGTGGAGCTTGAGCCACTTGTCGTGGACCTCGGGCCGGGTCTTGCCGTAGACGTACTTGCGTTCGCGCCTGCCGGTGGGCGTGGTCACCCAGACGTACGCGGCGAAGCCCGTTCCGCGAGCGTAGATGGAGCCCTCGCCGTTGCCGCGCTTGCCGCTCAAGCCGCGGCCTCCTCGGCGGAGGCGACGACGCGGGCGACGTACTCGTCGACCCACACCGGCAGGATGCGGCGGTTTCGTCCGACGACGACGGAACGTATCTGTCCGGATAGGACGAGCATCTTCGTCTTGGACAGGCCGAAGCCGAGCATGTCGGCGACTTCGGCGGTGGTGAACCACTTCCGCTCGATGACGACGGAGCGGCGGAGAGGGATCGGGGAGGTCGGGTCGCCGTGTTCGGGCGCACCGTGCTGGGGCATGAGGACTCCTCGCCGCGTGGCGGGGCTGGCACCCCTGCGGCGTGATCGTGTGATGGGTGGTCACGGCGGCGATTGGACCCACCTCTCGGTGCGCTAACACCGGGGCGAGGGGCGGAAGACGACTCGGGGCCGTTCCGCGCGCCGCAGAAATGGTCAGGAAGCGTCGTTCAGGGGATCCTCCAACGAAGACGTGGTCCCTGCGGTTCGCGGATCGTGCCCGACGAGCGCCGACCCGGCGGGATCAGGTGGGCTTGTCCTGTCGCAGTTCGTGGACGGACACCCAGCCGTCCTCGGTCTCGACGAGGTCGAGGTGATCGAGTGCTTCCGGCAGGGTCGGGGGTTCCAGACCGCGCTCGCGCAGGTCCGCGCGGTAGTCCTGCAGTTCGCGCGTCGCTTCGCCGACGTGGCTGTCGAGCTTGGCGACCCATGTGAGGTTCCCGGCGCGCCGCTCGGGGTCGCGGATCAGTGCCGCCCCTCGCCGGTATTCGTCCGCCACCTCCATCGACTTCAGCAGGCTGCGCACGGCCTGTGCGTGCTTGCGGACCTCGTCGAAGCGGGCGTCGAACGTGTCCGGTTCCGGTTCGTCGCCAAAGGGGATCTCCGCGCAGAACCACTCCAGCGCGTCCGAGGTCGGCATCTCCTGGCCGGGCAGGATCTCGACCGAGCCGGCGCGACCGGCGGGGATCAGCAGCGCGATCGGTGGTACTCCCAGCACCTTGGCCAGCACGAGGACCTCGGAGAGGTCGACGCCCGAGCGGCGGCCGTTCTCCAGGTTGGAGATCACGGTCCGCGGGATGGGATGCCCGAGGGCCGCGCAGGCGTCGGCGACGTCCTGCGCGCTCATCCCACGTTCGGTGCGGAAGCGGCGGACCGCGTCGGATACCCGAGCGGTCAGCCGCGCCTGCCAGTCGGGCTGCGTCATGATCGCCAAGCTACGCGGCGACGACGGCTATCGTCAAGCAGAATCGACGCACAGTATGAATCAATTGCGCGTAGAGCTTGGGTTCTTTTGACGCAACTCATGGGTCTTGACTGCGCAAAGATGGAGGGGCATGCTCTCGTGCCACGAGCGGTCGATCGTCGAGACGGCGACGGATCGCCCGTGAAAAAGGGGAAGGCCCCCGGCGTTAGCGCGCCGAGGGCCGAAAAGGCTCCCTGATGTGACCACCCATCAAGACGATCAACCGGTGCGCGGGGCCTGCCAGGGCCCGATGCACTCCGGAAGGGAATCCATGTTCCACAACAGTACGACGGGGCGTCCCTCGACGCCAAGCCCCGCGCGGGGCGCCTACATCGCGCCGCCATGGGCCGGCGCCAAGGCCCCCGTCGGCGCACCGGATACCTTCATCCCCGCGCCAGCCGGCGGCGAACGGGCCCTCGTCGCCCCGCCCGGCACCGCACCCGCCGCGACCGCCCCGCCGATCAGCGGGCCGATTCCCGCCGAGCCCGGCGATCCCGAAGAGCCGCCGACTGTGCCACGGGATCTGCCAGCGGATGGCGCGTCCCTGCTGGAGGAGCTGCGTGCGGTGATCAAACGGTACGTGGTCCTGCCCAGCCCCGAAGCGCTGGACGCGGTGACCCTGTGGACGGCGGCCACCCATCTACAGCCCTCGTGGCAGCACGCCCCGCGCCTGGCGGTGGTGGGTCCGGTCAAGCGGTGCGGGAAGTCCCGCCTCCTGGAGGTCCTCTACGAGACGGTGCACGACCCGTGCATCACGGTCAACGCGTCCGCGTCGGCGGTCTTCCGCTCGATCACCGACGAGCCGCCCACCCTGATGATCGACGAGGCCGACACCATGTTCGGCACCGCGCGCGTCGCGGAGAAGAACGAGGAACTGCGCGGCCTCCTCAACGCCGGACACCAGCGCAACCGCCCCACCCTGCGCGTGGTGGGCAACGATCACAAGCCGCACCAGTTCCCCACCTTCGCGATGGCCGTGATCGCGGGGATCGGCGAGCTGCCCGACACGATCATGGACCGCGCGGTCGTAATCCGCATGCGCCGCCGAGCGCCGGGCGAGTACGCGGCGCCCATGACCCGGCGCGCCACACCGCCGATGAACGCGCTGCGCGAGCGCCTGGTCGCGTGGCTGGACACGGTCGCCGAGGACGCCGCCGTCGCCGAACCGGCGATGCCCGTCGAGGACCGCGCGTCCGACACGTGGGAGCCCCTGGTGATCGTTGCCGACCTCGCCGGCGGAACCTGGCCGACCCGGGCGCGGACGGCCTGCGCGAGGATGACGGCCGCCGAGGCGGGCAAGGACGACGACGCGGGTCTGGGGATTCGCCTGCTCGCCGACTGCCGGCGCGTGTTCGCCGACCACAACGAGATCCCCGCCCTCTCCACCACCGCGCTCCTGCGCGCCCTCAACGGGGACTCCGAGGCCCCGTGGGCCGAGGACGGCCCGCACGGTCTGACCCCGCGCCGCCTGGGGAGCCTGCTCCGCGACTTCGGGGTCGCCTCGGCCAACATCCGCTTCCCCGACGCCACCCAGGCCAAGGGCTACGCCCGCAACCGGTTCCTCGACGCCTGGCACCGCTACTGCCCCGACCCCAAAGCGGCGCCCACACCGCCCGCCAGCCCCTGACCCGAGGCCGATACCCGTACCAAGCGTCCCGGACGTCCCCGCGCAGGTCAGCGCGGGGACGGAACCCGGGGCGGGACGGATCGAACCGTCCCACGCCCCCGACGAACCGGGCCTTCACGGACATCGATCGTGCCGGCACAGACCAGCGCGGAACGCGACCGGCGCCGCCATCGGCCCCACCCTCCCGAGCGCCCACACACGCCGACACCCAGCGCAAAACCGGGCTTCGGGACGAGTCGACCCGTCCCGGCGATTCAGCCGTACCGCGCTGACCAGCAATGCAACGAGTGGGACGAGTGCAACGGCAACACGCCAGACCCCTCGCCCAAACCCTTGCCCACCTCATCACCCCCCGAGGAGCGACCCTGACCACCACCACCGACACCCCCGGACCCACACCGGCGACGGCTTGGGACCGCGCGGCCATCGCACTGCTCGGCACCGCCGGATTCGCCCTCTCCTACGACGCCCTGCGGCAGATGGCCCAGGCCGTCCACGTGCGCGGCGCCCTGAGCTTCCTGTTCCCGCTGCTGATCGACGGGTTCATCGCCTACGGCATCCGCGCCCTCCTGGTCCTGCGCACAGCACCACCGGCAGCGCGGGTCTACGTGTGGCTGCTGTTCGGATCGGCGACCGGCGCGAGCATCTGGGCCAACGCCCTGCACGCCGTCCGCATCAACCAACAGAGCGACGAAGCAGGGGAGGTGGGCCTGCGGCTGGGCGACTCCACCGTCGGCGTGCTGTCGACCCTCACCCCGCTCGCGCTCGCCGGGGCGGTCCACCTGTACATCCTGATCATCCGTCACCAGGACGCCCCCGGACAACCCGCCACCGGAAACCGACCCCCGCACCAGCCGGTGCGGTCGGCGGTCCCGGTCAAAGCTCGGCCGGTCGAGGTCGACACCGCGTTCGAGACGGTCGAGCACTCGCACTCAACGGAATCCGACGGCAATCCGGTGGCCTCCGAACGGAATCCCGCCCGACCCACCGCAGAGCCGGCAGGCGAAGGGGTCAAGACGGCGGGTCGCCCTCCGGGCGCGGACATGGACACCCTCCTCGACCTCGCCCGCCGGGCCACACACGACGCCGGACGGATCACCCGCCCGATCGTCACCGACGCCATCCGCGCACATGGCCTCCCCCTGGGCAGCGACCGCCTCACCACCCTCATGCGCGCGCTCCGCGACGAGCAGACCCGGCCCCTCCCGCCCGAAAACCGCTGAGCACCCGCCCGGCCCGGACACCCTCGTCCGCCTGATTCGCCATCACCGACCCACGCCCGCCCGGCCGTTCCGGGCGGGCGACCACTTTGCAGTCTGGAGCTACTCACATGAGCGACGAACTCCCCTTCTCCGCACCGCAAAACCTCCTCGACGGGGCGGGCAAGGTGGTGTTTCGGAGGCCCCAAAGGGGCCTTCCGAAACAGTCGCCTCGCCCAGGAGGGCGAGGCGACTCCGACCGGTCCTCGCACGAGGGCGCGCGAGGACCGGACGGAGACTCGACGCCGGGGCTCGTCGAGGGAGAAACCACAACCCCAGAGCCCATCCACCCCGCGCGAGAGCAGCCCGCCGAGCCCGCTGCCCCACAGCCGCGTTCCCGCGCCCGCAGAGCCCGCCCCGCCGCTACATCCCGCGAGCCCCGTGTCAGCAACCAACGCAAGCTCACGATGAAGACCCGGGTCCACCCGGACGAGAAGCAACGGATCGAGGCCGCCGCCGCCCGCGCCGGCCTGCGTCCGTCCGGATTCCTCGCCGTGGCGGCTCTCGCCGCCGCGGCAGGCGACGACTTCACCCGCGACGCCCAACTGCACGAGGTCGGCCGCAGCCTGTCCGCCACGCGGACCGACCTGGCCCGGATCGGCAACAACATCAACCAGATCGCCCGCGCCCTGAATATTGACCAGGCCACCGGAAGTCACCCCACCGACGCACTGACCGCCCGCCACGAGGCTGCCCTCACCGCCCTGACCCGGACGCTTCAGCGACTGGACGCCACCGCGTGGGACCTCACCGAACGGAAGCACTGATGTACTCGCGCGTGCACAAGCGCGGCGATCGCAGTGTCGGCCTGCTCCACTACCTGTACGGGCCGGGCAAGCACGACGAGCACACCGACCCGCACATCGTCGCCTCCTTCGACGACTTCACCCCCGACCCTGGCCGCGACGACAGCACGACCCCGGGCCGCCTCGCCAAGATCCTCGACCTGCCCGTCCGGCAGGCCGGCGACCGCGCCCCGAACCAACCCGTGTGGCACTGCTCGGTCCGCGCCGCCCCCGAGGACCGGCACCTCACCGATCAGGAATGGGCCCAGATCGCCCGTCGCATGGTCGCAGCCGCCGGCATCGATCCCCTCGGTGATCAAAGCGGTGGCCGCTGGGTCGCCGTGCGCCACGCCGACGACCACATCCACATCGTCGCCACCCTCGTCAACGCCGACCTGTCCGCCATACACACGTACCGCGACGGCAAGAAGACCCAGGCCGAATGCCGAGAGATCGAAAAGGACCTCGGCCTGCGCCGCCTCGTCAAAGGCGACGGCACCGCTGTCAAGCGCCCCACCGGCGCGGAAATCCACAAAGCCCAACGCACCGGCCGCACCGCCACCGCCCGCGAGGAACTACGCACCCGGGTCCGCACCGCCGTCGCCTACGCCACCGACGAAGCCACCTTCCTGCAGGCCCTGCACGACTTCGGCGTCGACGTCCACACCCGCCAAGGCCCCTCCGGCGACACCCTCGGCTACAAGGCCGCGCTCCCCGGCGACACCAACGCCGACGGCGAGCAGATCTGGTTCGGCGGACGAACCCTCGCCCCGGACCTGTCCTGGCCCAGGATCCTCGAACGCCTCACCACACCCACACACCGAGGCGACGCACCCGGTGACCGACCGGACCTGGCCGCCGAGAACCCGTGGGACCGCACGGCCGCCCACCTCGACCACCTCGCCTCACTCCTTCACGGCACGAGCGGCGCAACCGGGACCGGCGGAACCCCCATCCCCGAACCGGTCATCGCCGGCCACATCGCCGCCGTCGGCCACCTCCTCGACGCACTACCCCCCGCCACAGTGCCGATCACCGGCGCCGACCGCCGCCAACTCGCCGCCGCGGCCAAGGCATACGAACGCGCGTCCCGTTCGCGCATCAGAGCCGCCCACAGCCAGGCCGGCGCGCTACGCGCCACCGTGCGCGAACTCGCCCACCACGCAACCGGAACCGGCGACGGCGCCCTCGCCGACATCCTGGCCTCCGCCGTCCTGGTCGTCATCGCCATCGGCCACTGGTACGCCGACCCGCAACCTCGGCCAACAAGCCCACTCCGCCGCACAGGCCGCCCAACACCTACGCGCCGCCTACCAAGCCGCCGCACCCGCGCCGCTCGCGCGCCTGGCCCTGAACGGCCCCGGCCCCGGCAGCGCCACGAGATACGCCGACCACGCCCGCACAGTCCTCGGCCAACGCGCCGACACCGTCACCACCGACCCCGCCTGGCCCGCGCTGGCAGCCGTGCTCCACCAGGCCGCCGACCAAGGCCACCAACCCCTGCGACTCCTCCACCAAGCCGTAGCCCAACGCGAACTCGACACCGCCGACAACCCCACCGAAGTCCTCACCTGGCGCGTCCGCCGCCTCGCCCGCCAAACCCCCTACAACCCCCGCACCGCCGCCGCACGAGCCCGAACCGCCCGCCCCACCGTCCCGCCCACCAGGACCCCGCCACCGGCGCCCACACAGCCGACGAACCCCGACAGCGCACGCCGCACACAATGACAACGAAACACACTTGGTACGTCTGTGACCTGCGTGAACACGCTCCGAAGTGGGTCGCGGAACACCGTGGACTTGTCCACCCGGTCGGGGGCATGGTGTCGTCCCCGACCGGAGAGGAACCCGTGCACGAACCTCGCCCCGACCACCAGCCCGCACTTCCGCAGGTCCCAAACCTGCACCCCATGCCCGCACCCGGCACCTACGACCAGGACGACCTGGTGATGTGCACCGAACACCCCGACGAGCTGCGCGTGACCGGCATCCCCGTCCGCTGCCCGGCGTGTGGAGCCCGCAGGGACTGGCTTCTGGTGCACCACCAGGACCATGTGTTCGTGCGCTGCCGCTGCGCGCACCAATGGCACGAATCCGACCTCGACGCCGAGGACTTCGACACCCTCACCGCCGGACCACCCAACCGCTACTGGCCCACTTACACGGAGGCCCTCACCAGCCTCGGCTTTGATGGGACGTTTGCCGGGATGTACCTCTAATAACGGACAGGGAGCTGGCTCCGTCATGGACCGGCTCCCTGCCCGCTCGTGGGGAGGAACCGCCGTCGAGGAGCGAGCCCGGCAATATGTGTCGGAGGCGACGTCTACGGTCCGCGTCATGCTCGCAAATCTCGTGCTGCTCGGCCTGTTTCTTCGGGACCTGGAGACAGCCGTCGAGGAACACCTCGGCAAGCCCGCGACCTTCGACGCGCGCGACGCCCCACCCGCGCTGCCCGGGGTGTACGTCTGGACGAACCCCGATGGGGTCGTCCTGTACATCGGTTCCTCGGACTCTCTGGTCCGACGGCTGGGGGACTACAAATTGTGGATCGACCGGTACGACCCGGAGAGCGACTGGGAGGTCACTGTCGTCCACAAGCTCAAGGAGCACCACGCCTCCCGCGTCTGGATCGCGACCGACTCGCACGAGGATGCGAAGATCCTGGAAAGTCGTCTCATCGAATGGCACCGGGCCAAATGCGGCATGGCTCCGCCGTTCGTGGGCTGGAACGCCAAGCCGAAGAGTCGGCGTCACAACGCGCAGGAGTGGGCTCGCACGCTGTGGATCCGTCAACACCACCACGGTTGATCGCTGTACGCGAGCTTGTGCGACGTCAGTGCGGGGCCTGGCAGTGCCTGGAAAATCGATGTGGGCCACTTCCTCTCGGAAGCAGCCCACGACCAATGTGGATGGGATCGGCCCCTACACGTGCGCGTCGTCTTCTTTCAGCGCCGCGAGGAAGGTTCCCCACGTACGTTCATGAAAGACGAAAGCCCCCCGCGCCGGGTCCTTCGAGTCGCGCACGGCCATGCCGGCCACGACGTGGGCTCCCTCGACGCAGGCACCGCCTTGGTTGTCGCTGTAGCTGGACTTGAACCAGTCACCGCTTTCAGGCGTGGTGGTCATTGTTCAAAGCTCCTTGATTGCCGTGTGGATCATGCTCAGGGACTCCTGGGGGCCCGGAGCAAGGGCTTGGAGGTCGCGCAGTGCTTCCTCGTACTTCTCGACGTCGGCTTCCCGGCGGGTGACCCATGCCGAGGCCAGATTCTCCACGTAGACAATCGGCTTCAACCCTGCGGGCTTGGCGAACTGCAGGACTTGGAACGGCCCACCCATGCCCGGGTGAAGCCCCACGTCGAATGGGATGACCTGTACCCGCACGTTGGGGAGAGACGAGACCTCGGCGATATGGCCGAGCTGATCGCGAAGCACCGCCGAGCCACCTACTCTGCGACGGAGAACGGATTCGTTGACGATCGCGATCAGCTTGAGGGGCGACTCGTCCCGAAGCAGCACCTGCTGCCGTGTCATTCGCACCGTGACAAGGGGAGATACCTCCTCGTCGGGCAACGCCCCGTAGAGCGCCCGCACATACGGCTCGGTTTGCAGCAGTCCCGGCACGAACTCCGACTCGTACGTGTGTAGCGTGCTCGCCGTCGCCTCCAGACCGAGGAACGCCTTGAACCCGGGCCGGATGACGGGGCGGTATTCCGGCGACTGCCACCAGTCCCGCTTCGTCTTGGTCACGGCCGCGTAGCCGTCCAGGAGCGCGCGCGTTTCGGTATTCGCCCGGTAGATCTCGGACAGGGCAATGACGTCGGCCGGCTCCACGACGGCGTTCTCCCCGGTCTCCAGCCGAGTGAGTTTCGACGGGCTCCACAGCAGCCGCTTGGCGACCTGGCCGGCCTTCATGCCGGCCTGCTGTCGAAGCTGGCGCAGTTCCATGCCGAGCTGAAGGCGGCACAGGGCGGGCGTGGCCGACTCGATGTCCATGTCCCCGGTCATCTGATGTCCTCTCCGCACGAAATTCAGTGTGTCGGCGGATCTTCTGTCGACGCAAGGAACCTTCTGCGCCGTAGCAGAACCCCCGCTTCTAGACGAATCGACCTTGCTGGAACGGCAGTTCACGCGAAAGATGAGAAGCAGAATTCTACTGGAGCCTCGTCATTTTCGCCGTTCCACTGGCATGCTAGGCCTTGTTGTTCACGCAGTGCAGTGGGCTACATGCCGTGCGTGATCGCGAGCGAGCGTATGCCCAGTACCGCCGCTCGCCGACGGCATCCCCAGGGAACCGACGATAAGGACTCGCGATGCTTCCCTCTCCCCAGTGCGCCTCCGCCCGGACCGCTCAGCGGCACGTACCCGCTCTCGAAGCCCCTCGCCGGTCCGCAAGCGCGGTAAGCAGGACGGAACGGGGTCGCGTGGAGGTGGAGTTCGCGCCTCACGCTCGGCGTGTGCAGCAGATGCGGCGGATCGCACGTACGCAACTCCGGTACTGCGGCTACACCGACGGCGACGACGACGTGATCTACGTGGTGGGGCTGGTCGTCAGCGAGCTCGTCACGAACGCCGTCGAACACGGCCAGGGCAACAAGGTCAGATTCGCTCTCACGTGCTGCGAATCGGGAGCGCTTCGTGTCGAGGTCGACGACTACTCGATCGGTTCGCCTCAGGTGGGACGGCCGGATCAGGACGCGGAGCGTGGCCGCGGCCTGGTCCTCGTCGAAGCGCTCACCGATGCCTGGGGGCGGGACGGCACCTGCACCTGGTGCACGTTCGCCCCCGCGACGGAGGAGCCCGATGAGACGGCTTGACGGAAGGGGCCCGCAACAGGCACGGCCTCGGTCCAAGCTCCCCATCGCCGAACGCCTCGCCTCGGCGGCCTGGGATGTCGAGAGCTGGTGGTGCCGACACGTCTCACAGCGCGAGCTGCACCGTGTCCTCGATCGCATCGCCGACGGGATACCGGCGGAGACCAGGGAGGAGACGCAAGCGTGGTTGATCGCGTCGCGCGCACGCTTGGCCGCGGACCCGGAAAAGCTCCAGCCCAGTGGGCCGACACACGGCGGGTGCACGCGAGCAGTCCACACGGACGTACCCCGAGGAGAAGGAGATCGACCCGCGATGCAGTCGACGACACTTCGCGCCGGCACCTACAACCTCTTGGATGGGGGTGGTGCCCGCCTGTCCGCGCAGTTGGAGATCCTGCGCGCCCTGAAATTGGACTTGGTGGCCCTCCAAGAGGTCAAGGAGGGCGACAGGGACGACCACGTCTTGGAGTGCTCGATCGCCAACGGCCTGGGGATGCAGAGTCACTTGGCGTTGTCCGCGAGCCATGAGTGCCACCTCATGATCGCCTGGAATCCGGAGAAGCTCCGGCGGGTGGGGTACACCTCGGACGCCGCCGCAGGCAAGCTCCATCACGGACTCCAGCGCATGGAGTTCACCGTCGTGGCCACGGGTCGGCGCCTGGTGGTTCTGAACACGCACCTGGCTCCCTTCTCGGGTGATGTCCGTGCGAACGAGGCCCGATGGCTCACGGAATACGCGGCACCCGGCCGAACCACCCTCCTGTTAGGTGACCTCAACACGATCGGCGCACATGACCCGGAACCGGATTGGGATTCGCTGCCGCTGCACCTCCACTCGCGCCACCGTCTCTGCCGCGACGACGGCACCTTCGGCCCTACCGATCGCCGCGCGATTCGCCAGCTGATCGAGGCCGGATTCACCGATCCGTTCGCAGACCTTCCCAACGGACGTCACACGGTCGGACATTGGAGCGACGAGGACACCATTCGTCGCCGGAGCGACTTCATTCTCGGGGCCGGAGTCACGTTCCGCGCCGCGGGCGTCGCCGACACGGCCGATGCCCGCCGGGCCTCGGATCACCTGCCCCCGTACGCCGTGATCGAGGCCCCCGAGTGACTACCACTCACCAGTGCCCCAACCGCCCGCTCCGACCACATGAAGGAAGACGCAGCCGGCGGTAAGCAGAGGGGCCCGGCGACCGCTGGAGACGGTCCCGGGAGTGGTCAATCAGCCAACCCTGCAGAGGAGCTGACGACATGACTCACTTTATCGCTGCCGTTTTCGCTTGGATACGACAGATGTCCTCCATGTCGACGTCGAGCGGCAGGCACTCCCGCCGGCTCGGCCGAGAGGGAGCAGCCCACGCAACGGAGCCTCGCCGCCCGAGGCCCAAGCCACGCCCCTACCCCCGTTACGACGGGTCCTCTCCGGAGCATCCCGAGGGGGACGGTCTGAAAGTCTTCCCTGCAGACGAATGGCCGATCGTCCGGCCATATGTGCTGTCCTCGCCCAAGGCATGGACGGAACGGATCCAGCCCGAACAGCGCGCTGCCGAATTGCTCGCGCCGTGCGGGATCGACTTCGACATCGAGCCTGCAGTGGTGCTCACATGACCGCGCATGGGGAGGAGACCGCCGTGATCACCGAGGCCGACACCGATGCGGCGAGACGAGATGGCGCGGTGCATCTTGGACGGCTCGCCACTCTGCTCGACCGATGGGAGAGCGAGCCTTGGACGAAAGTCGCCGACGCCGCACGCGCCGCTGGCCCGGCGATGAAGCAACACCTGGTACAGCGGGGCGTGTGGGAAACGCTGCCCTCCGTCGACCAAGCCGCCGTGCACTGGGCCATGGCCACCGGGCACCGCCTCACCGGCATCCCGGAGTGCCAACTGGATCCCGAAAACGCAGGCCCTAACCTCGCGCACCTCTCCCACACCGTCCGATACGCCGCCGATCTCGGAGACAAATGGACACACGGAGCGCGTGCGAGGCAAGCGCGGTACGCCGAGGAGATCGGTCGGAGAATGGCCGCTCTACCGGACGGATGGCGCGGTGAGGCCATGCGTCGAGTCATGGCCGGCGAAGCCGATGTGCCGACCGCCTTCGCTCAGGCGAGCATGTCGCTCAACATCCTCGGCTCCGTATTCGGGATCGACGATCGTCAACCCTAGGCCGTCGCCCGATCGGGTGGTGTCGGCGATGCAAGAGGACGACCACCGAGAACGCCGTGCTGCCACCTTCGCTGGGACGAGGCAGCAGACGGGAGGCGGCAGCGGACAGCAAACCTGGGTCGGCGCTCATGCACAGATCACCGTTAGCCGAGAGGTTTCCATGCCTAGACTCCCCGAGATGGACTCCCAAACCATCCCCTCCTCCGAGTCGCTGCGCGCGGCGATGGTCGACACGCTCGTATGTGACTTCGCGACGCTCAAGATGCCCTTGTCGCGTGAGGTCGTGGACGCATTCGCGACAGTCCCGCGGCATCTGCTCCTGTCGGATGTACCGCTGGAGCGTGCCTACGCGTACGACGCCGTCGTCACCAAGCGCGCCGACAACGGCGCGGCGATGAGTTCGGTGTCGGCGCCGCAGGTCATCGCGATGATGCTGATGCTTCTCGACCTCAAGCCCGGCCACCGGGTCCTTGAGATCGGGTCCGGCGGCTACAACGCGATGCTGATGCGGGAACTGGTGGGACCCGACGGTCAGGTCACCACGATCGACATCGACGCCGATGTCACCGACCGGGCAAAGCGTGGCCTCGCCGCTGCGGGCGTGGCCGACGTCAACGTGTTGACCGGCGACGGCGGGCTGGGTGCAAGGGACTTCGCGCCGTTCGATCGCATCGTGGTCACGGTGGGGGCGCCGGACATCGCGACGCAGTGGAACGACCAGCTCGCCGAGGGCGGCCGGATCGTGGCGCCGCTCGATCTGCGGGGGCTGACGCGTGCGGTGGCGTTCGAACGCGAGGGTGGACACCTGACGAGCCGGGGCTACGGTGTGTGCGGATTCGTTCCGATGCAGGGCGCCGGGGCGTATGCCAAACGTCTGATCCTCCTGCACGACGAGGACGTGGCCCTGCGGGTCGACGACGACATGTCCGTCGACGCCGCGTCGCTGCGGAAGGCTCTGCTGGAGCCGCGTGTGGAGCGCTGGACCGGGGTGACCGTCGGAGCGATGGAGCCGTTCGACGAACTCGACTTGTGGTTGGCGAGCGCCGCGTCGGGATTCTGTCTCCTGACGGCCGATCGCGAGGCGGTCGACCAGGGGCTGGTGTCGCCTTCTTGGCGGTTGGGCGGCACTCCCGCGCTGGTGGACGGCGACAGCTTCGCGTACCGCGCCCGCGCCAGGCCCGTCGATCCCGAGGAGACGGTCTACGAATTCGGGGTGTACGGCCACGGCCCGGCCGCCGAAAGGGTCGCCGACGAGTTGGCCGAGCACATCCGAGCCTGGGACCGCGACCACCGCTCCGGACCGGGGGCGCGCATCGAGGCGTACCCGGCCGGGACCGCCGACACGGACCTGCCCGCGGGCCGTGTCATCGACAAGCACAACACGCGGGTCACGATCTCCTGGCCCTGACACGGCACACGAAACCGTGCGGGGCGGGGTCTCTCGAAATACCACCACCACACAAGGAGGAGTCGAGATGGACACGGCACAGGAAGTCATCGCGGAGGACGAGTTCGACCTTCGGGTCACCGTGGTCGAGGCCGGCACGGCAGTCGCCGAGCTGATGCGGAACACGGACGACAACTGCGGCGCGACGTGCCAGAGCGCGTGCACCAGCTGCTCGAAGGCGTAGCAGGCACCACCGACCCGGTGCCGGAGCTGCTTCGGCGGCCCGGCACCGGGCTCCTTCCGCGTTCGTGACCAGGGGGTGTTGCGGGTGTATCGGCGTGTGGACGCGACGGTGGTACGGGCCACAGCCCACGGAGGCGACATGCGGTTGCCACCGTGGCCGGATCTGTCCGACACGACCGACCAGGCGGTGGAGTCGTGGCGGGGGTGGCTTCGGCAGGTCTGGTCAAACGACGCGCTGACCGAGGCGATCGAGATCGCCAGCCCGGCCTTGGCGGCGCAGGTGAACGCGGTGTGTTCCGGTCGCCCGATGACCACTCGCCGAGCCCGACGCGTGGTCGTTTCCGTCGTGCGGTACGTGCTGCGTATGACCGGCAGGCCGACACCGTTCGGTCTCTTCGCCGGGGTAACGACCGCAACCTTCGCAACCGGGACGGTGGTGCGTTGGGGGAGCGAACATCGGCCTGTGGCGCGTCCGGACGCGGTCTGGCTGGCCAAGGTCGTCTCGCATCTGGAGTCCTCCCAGGAGCTGCTGCCCCGACTGCAGGTGATCGCCAACAACCTGTGCCTTGTGCGCGGCGATCAGCTCGTGGTCCCCTGCCGCGAACAACGCGACGGCTCCGGGCACGGGGCGCCCACCGAGGTGTCGATGCGCCATACCCGACCTGTACAAGCTGTGTTGCGAACCGCGCTTCGTTCCGTGCGCTGTGGCGACCTCGCCAAGGCCCTGGCAGTGGACTTTCCTCGGGTATCGACGGCGACGATCGACTTCATGCTGGCGGAACTGGTTGCGCATGGTGTCCTGTTGACCGCGTTGCGACCGCCGATGACGGCCGTCGACCCGTTGGGCCATGTCGTGGACCGGTTGCTCGATGCGGAGGCCGAGACCATCGCGTCAGTGGCGCCGTACTTGCGCGAACTGTGCGAGGTCCGCGAGGAGCTGTTCCGTCACAACGGCGTAGGCCCGCCCGCAGATTACCGACGGGTCAGGGTGGAGGCCGCACGGCGGATGGGCTCTGTCGGCGACGTGGACGAGCGTCCGCTCGCGGTCGATTTGCGCTTGGACTGCGACGTGGCTCTACCCGAGGCGGTAGTGCGCGAGGCGGAGACGGCGGCAGGGATTCTGGCACGGCTGACACCGTCCCCGTTCGGAAGCGCGGCCTGGCGCGACTACCACGCTCGCTTCCTCGAACGGTACGGCGCTCACGCCTTGGTCCCCGTGCGGGATCTCGTCGCCGACAGCGGCCTGGGCTTTCCCGCGGGCTTCCGGGGGTCGACGCATCCCACGCCCCCTACCGCCCTGACCTCGCGCGACAAGGCCCTGCTGGCGCTGGCCCAGCGCGCGGCCCTCGACGGTGACCGTGAAGTCGTCCTGGACGAAGCGCTGATTGCGGCGGTCGCGATCGAGGACGGGCATCAAACTCGGCAGCCGCATGTCGAACTCAGCTTTCAGGTCCATTCGCCGGACCGATCCGCGGTCGATCGGGGAGAGTTCGATCTCGTCGTCGCCAGCGCTTCGCGGGCGGCGGCCACCACGGCGGGCAGGTTTCTGTACCTGTTCGACGCGGTCGACCGCGACCGCATGAGCGCTGCCTACGCGCGGCTGCCCACGGTCGAGAACGGCGCGGTCATCGCCCAGGTGTCGAGTCCTCCGGTGTTCATCCGGACGGAGGCACTGGCCCGAGCCCCCAAGGTGTTACCGCTGCTGGTGTCGTTGGGTGAGCACCCCGCCGCCGGCGACACGACGATCGAGCTGGACGATCTCGCGGTGAGCGGTGATGCCCATCGGCTGTACCTGATGTCGCTCTCGCGAGGATGCCCGGTGGAGCCCGCCGTGTGGAACTCGGTCGAGTACGCGACCTTCACCGATCCGGTGGCCCGGTTCGTGTGCGAGGTGCACCGAGCGCGCGTAGGCGTGTGCCAACCGTTCGCGTGGGGCGCCGCAGCGACGATGCCGTTCCTCCCTCGGCTCCGCCACGGCCGCACGGTGCTGTCCGGCGCGCGCTGGCGGCTGGACACCCATGACTTACCCGGGCCCGGGACCTCGTGGCCGCTGTGGGTTGAGGCGCTGACTCGCTGGCGCGAACGGCGCCACGCTCCCGACGCTGTGTATCTGGGCGACGGTGATCAACGCATTCGCTTGGACTTGGACGAGCCCGCACACCAGTTCCTGCTGCGGACGCAGATCGACGGCCACGGACAGGCCTTCGTGCACGAAGCCCCGGAGGAGGGCGCTCTCGGGTGGTTTGACAACCGCCCTCACGAGATCGTGCTGCCCCTGGCATCCACCACGCCCACACCATGGCCGTCGCGGCCCCAACGATCCGGGACGCCTCGCGTTGTCGGTCGCGAGCACGGGCACCTGCCGGGCTCCTCATCGTGGCTTTACGTCAAGCTCTACATACCTGCGAAGCAACAACCCGCCCTACTCACAAGCCACCTGCTGGCGCTGTTTACTGCATGGGACTCGCCGCCCGCGTGGTGGTACGTCCGCTACAACGACCCGGAACCACACCTCCGGCTGCGCTTTCGCACAGGCGACGACGACTTCGCCGAGTCGGCGGCCCGCGTCGGCGCATGGACGGCCTACCTGCGCCGCCAAGGCCTGGCCGGCCGGGTCCTGTGGGACACCTACCACCCCGAGATCGGCCGGTTCGGCGCCGGCACGGCGATGGTCGCGGCCGAGTCGGTGTTCACCACCGACTCCGCAGCCGCGCTCGCTCAACTGCGAGCCTCCGGCGCCCACCCTCGGGCCCTCACTGCGGCGAGCATGGTCGACATCGCGATCGGCTTCCTCGGCGACGTCGATATCGGCATGCGCTGGTTGATCGAGCACGTCGACAAGAGCACCGGTCCCGCTCCGGCACGACACATCCACGACCAAGCCGTGCACTTGGCCGATCCGGGCAACGACCGCGTCAACATCCGAGAGATGGCCGACGGCGAGGCGGTCGCTCGCGTGTGGGCCGATCGGCGAGCGTCCTTGGCCGCCTACCGCACGCACATAGTCGACGACGGCGACGTGACCCCCAACGCCGTACTGCCCTCGCTCCTTCACCTCCATCACGTTCGCATGCACGGCATCGACGACGAAGGCGAACGCGAATGCCACCACCTCGCCCGAGCTGCCGCCCTGTCCTGGGCGGCTCGCCACCCTCGGACGACGCCGTGAACACCCGGACCACCGCGCTCGACAGCGCTGCGGCGAGCATCGCGGAACGCCTCGCCGATCCCACACGTGAACGTCGAGGGCGCGAACAGTCGCTGGCCCAAGGCGCCGTCGGGATCGCACTGCTACACGTTGTACGCGCTCGCGCTGCGGCTGGCGGTTGGGCAACCGCCCACGCCTGGCTGAGAGACGCCGCAAGCACGCCCACAAGCGCGGCCGGCGACGCCGGGCTGTTCCTCGGTGCCCCGGCCCTGGCTTTCGTGCTCCACACAGCCGCCGGCGACACCGACAGATACCGGCTCGCCCTATCCGACCTCGACGGACACGTCACCGCCTTGGCCCACCGCCGCGTGGACCTCGCCCACGCCCGCATCGACCGCAAAAAACTGCCATCCCTCGGCGAGTTCGACCTCATCTACGGCCTCACCGGCATCGGCGCACACCTACTCCGGCGCGACCCCACCGGTGACGCCTTGGAGCGCGTCCTGACGTACTTGGTCCGCCTCACCAAGCCCGTACACGACGGCGACCAACAGCTGCCGGGCTGGTGGACGTACCATGACCCCTCGTTCAAGACGTCCCCCGAATTCGCCGGCGGCCACGGCAACCAAGGAATCGCACACGGCATCGCTGGCCCATTGGCGCTCCTATCCCTCGCCCAACGCCGCGGCGCACGAGTCGAGGGCCAGACCGACGCCATCGAAACGATCGGCGCGTGGCTTGACACCTGCCGTCAAACCGACGACCACGGCACGTGGTGGCCACAGTGGATCACCCGCGACGAACTGCACACCGGCCGCACCACACAGCCCGGGCCGCTCCGCCCATCCTGGTGTTACGGAACCCCAGGACTCGCCCGCGCCCAACAACTTGCCGCCATCGCCACCGACGACACCGGCCGACAAGCCGCCGCCGAACAGGCCCTTCTCGACTGCCTGTCCGATCCCACCCAACTCGCGCGCGTCACGGAGACGGGTCTCTGCCACGGATGGGCCGGTCTCGTCCAAACGGTCCACCGAGTTGCCCAGGACGCAGACTCGCCCGCGCTGGCAGCTCAGCTGCCCTACCTGATCGACAGCCTCGCGGTTCACGCTCGCCCGAGCGAGATGCGCGGACTTCTGGACGGCAACGCCGGTGTCGCGCTCGCCCTACACACCGCCGCGCACGCCACGTCACCCGACACAGGATGGGACGCGTGCCTCCTGATCACCTGAGCCCCTCTCCAGGCCCCGAGCCACCCACAGCACATGCTCTGGAGAAGGCCGTCCTCGCCGTCCTCGCAGGCACCCCGCCCGACCACGCGGCGGTGGCAGCGGACATACGACCCGACGACCTCGCCGACGCCGTCCAGACGTACCGCGCCGCCGGACTCAGAGCACTGACCGCCCAGGCGGATCCCTGCGATTGGCACCAAGTCCACATCGAGTTCGCCGACCGGACCACGGCCGAGACCACGGCCGCCCGCCTGGGCCCGCTCATACGGCGTGCGGAATCGAACCACGCCATTACGGCTTGGTGGTTCACCCGCAAATCTCCATGGTGGCGCTTCCGCTTGCGCACCGGACCCACCGTCGCCCGCGCCGAGATCGGGTCCTGGCTGGGGCACTCACTCGACGAACTCGTATCGCGGGGCCTGATCGTGCAGTGGCGAACGGGCACCATCTACGAGCCCGAAGCCTTGGCGTTCGGAGGGCGCAAGGCCATGGTCATTGCCCATCGACTGTTCCACGAAGACAGCCGAGGCATCGTCGACTTCCTGAAGCGGCACAACGCCGCCACCCCATCCGGTCAGGTGATCGGGCGTCGAGAGATGTCCGTAATGCTGTACAGCGCTCTGCTTCGCGGCGCGGGCCAGGAATGGAACGAACAGGCCGACGTGTGGCACCGAGTGGAGGCCCTGCGCCCGCTTCCGGCCGACACATCTCTGGACCGGCTACACGGTCTGAAGCCCGGGTTGCAGCGCCTGATGACAGTGGACGTGGGCCCCTCCAGCGATCTCGCCGCAGCCGACGCGCCATTGGCGTTCGCCGCTGACTGGGCAAGCGCGTTCGACGCCTCTGGCCGAGCGCTTCGGACATTGGCGCACGGGGGAAGTCTGGATAGGGGTTTGCGGGACGTTCTCGCGCTTCACATCATCTTTTCTTGGAACCGCATGGGCGTGCCGTCCACAGCGCAAAGCATCCTCGCCCGCGCGGCACGGGAGATGATCATGCCCCTGTAAGAGTCGTCGCGAAGGGCGTGGCAGAAACGCCATAAAGACCGCCGCCGACACCCTCGATCCCACGGCCACACCGATCGTCCAAGCCGTCCTCAAGCCCTCCGACTGCGGTGTCGACCATGCCATCGAAGCCGTCGGACAAGCCGCGACCGCCGCGCAGGCGCTCGCGATGCTCCGCCCGGCCGGTCAAGCCACCGTGCTCGGGATGATGTCGCCCCGCACCGATATCCCCATCCCGGGACGCCTGTTGCGCCAAGGCCGCAAGCTCGTCGGTACCGTCATAGGCTCGGTGCGCACCCGCACCGACATCCTGCGGTACGCGCAGCTTGCCCTCACCGGCCAAATGAGCACTGACCTGGCTGCTCGTCACATCGGGCCGCTCACTCGACGACGCCAACTCAGCCCTTGTGGACGCCCAGGCGCATCGGGGCGTCCGCGAGATGCTGCACTTCTAGGAATCGGCGAACGCGACCTGGACCTCGTCGCGATGGGCCGTCCACCAGTGCAGGAAGTCTGTCGCCGAGAAGAACAGATGATCGGTGGTGTGGTTGGCGCGATCGTAGTGGAAGACGAGCTGCCAGAAGTCGCACATGCGCTTCCACCACAACCGCTCCACCGCATCCGCCAGCTCCGCCTCACCGATCGGCACCACCGACCGATAGCCAGCCACGAACGCCGCGACCCGCTCCAAGTCCGGGTCACCGGCCTCGCGGCCGAACAACAGCGTCGCCGAGCGAGCGACCTCCTCACCGAAGGACTTCACCCGGATCCGATCCCAGTCCAGGACCGCGACCACGCCCTCGTCGCCCCACAGCACGTTCAGGTGCTGAAAGTCCCCGTGCACCCACCCGAGCGGACCCAGCGGCAGATCATCGCCCGGCCTGGAGACCGCGTACTTCTCGATCAAGACCTTGCGCTGCTCCAGCAGCTCAACCACCCGTCGGTCGAAAGCACCGGGCTCATCCATGGCCGCCACGACGCCGAGAAACCGATCAGCCTCGGCCAACGCATCCCACGGCGAATCCACCGACGCCCGGACAGAGTTGGGCTTCGCTGGCAACGCCCCAAAGATGTCCGCCTCGTCCAACGCGGAGTGGATGTGGCCGAGCAGAGTACCCAAGTCGGTTGCCTGCTTGGTGTCGAGATCCGTGCCGTGCCGATGCTCACCCTCAACCCACGGAAACAGGCAATACCCGCGGTTCCCGATCTCGACCACCAGGTCACCCTTGCAAGAAGGCGTCGCCGGGCACACCGGGATGCCGCCCTCGTCAAGGCGAGCCACAACGGCGAGATTGCGACGAGCCGTCGCGAACGGCACGTCCAGCACCTGCTTCAGCACGAACCGGCCGACATCGGAATCGACCCGCCAATTCCGGTTCATCAGGCCCTCGGCCAGGTGCACCGTCCGACGAATCGCGCCCAGCCCGAATGCACGGGTCAAGAACTCCTGATCGTCTTCAAGGTGGGAGAACAGCACCACGCCCGCAGCCTCTTCGGTCACCCGCAGCAGGCTACCCATCACAGCAGAGCCTGTGGCAAGACTGACCCGAACGTGTCGTTTCGCCGGTTTCCCGGGCTTGGAGGTCGTGCTCAGCCTGGACGAACTCGTAGAGTCCACGAGATCCAGTTGCAGCGCCGACGACGACCAGCCCTACTGACGGGCTCCGTGTCGCCAGCACTCGGGCCGCCCGGTTCTGCACGGTGCGGCCCGACGTCCGCCCAAGGAGCCCTCGCTTATCCATGCCCCGGATCGATTGGGACGACCTTCCCTCAGCAGTCCGACACGCCGTGGAGGCCCGGACCGGCTCGGTGCTGAAGGCGATCACCGCCTCCGAGGGCGTCAACTCCGGCATCGCCACCCTCCTGCACATGCCTGACGGCGAGGTGTTCCTCAAGGGCATCCCCTCCGGCCGCGGACAGGTACGCACCCGGGAGCAGGAGGCGATGATCAACCCGTACGTCGTCGCCATCTCTCCGCGGCTGCTCTGGCGCCTCGAAACGGGCGGCTGGAGCCTCCTCGGCTTCGAGGCCGTCCGCGGTCGGCACGCGGACTTCGCACCCGGATCACCCGACCTCCCGCGCGTCGCGGCCGTCCTGCGACGCCTGAGCGAGATCCCGCTGCCGGACGTAGCCCTCAAACGCCTCAACGAGCGCTTCGCGTCGTACGTGAAGGAAGACTAGCGCGCTGCTTCGTGGGAACGCGCTGCTCCACACGGACTGCGCGCCACACAACGTGCTCGTCTCGAACGAGCGCGCGCTGCTCATCGACTGGGCGTGGCCCACGGCCGGTCCGGCATGGACGGATACGTCGTATCTGATCACCAGGCTCATCGACGCCGTTCATCCCGCCCACGACGCAAACCAGTCGGCTCTGCCCGAACTTCCCGCTTGGGCCGTGGCTCGGCCGAGCGACCGCAGTTTTCGCCCAGGCGTGCGCGCAGCTCTGGACAAGGATCCCGGCCAACGACCCACAGGACTGGAAGACGCGCCTGGCACACGCGGTGACCGAGTGGGCCAGCTACACGAACTTGTCGACCTTTAGACCGGAGCCCACGCAACCGAACACCTGACGCCTCAGCCTCTCCAATTCTGACCACCCGACACCGGAGTAACTAGCCGCGCTGCGACTGAGTCGAAGTCATCCAACGTTGACTTGAAGACGCGCGTATATCTTGACCGGCCCAGCGGACGATGAGAGCTTTCATTGGCCTTCGGATTTGAACGCGTAGAGCAGTCGCGCGGTCAATTCCTGGGCTAGCTCGGTTCCATGTCGAGTCACGGAGTCAGCCACGACGGCCTCTTCGGGCTCAACTCGGACCGGTACGTTTGTGACGCGCAGCCCAACGGATCGCTGAGGGTTGACCTGGCTAAGGCGTTCGACCGTTACGAGCATCGTTTTGTCGATACCGACTGCCGGAGCATAGGAGGGGGCCCCGGGCCCCTCGATGATCTGCAACACCATCATGAGTTCTGCGATCCGATCACAGGTGTTCTCCTCATCAAGCACATACGTGAGGCCGGGCTTCGGGAGCGACTCCCATGCACTTCGCTGACCGGACCGGGTCATCGCAAGTCCGGACCAAGTGCCCCGCGAGTCGGTAACAGCAGCTATCGCCACTTCGGCCGTGCTGCGGACCTCGACATGTTGGGTTGCGGAGAACAACCCCTTGGAGCGGCCCAGGATCACCAGCTCGTCACCGAGGTGTCGCATGCGCAGCGCGGGCACCCGGTCCTGATTCGGAACGGGCACCAAGTGGATCTCCAGCAAGGCTGGTGGGCTCCCAAAGCCTCCCAAGTCCACGAGGTCCTTGTGCCACAGAACTTCGGCTGGCCGATCAAGCGTCCGCCAGGTCAGCTCCCCGCTTGTCTCTTTCAACGTGGAAGGCTGCGCGAAGTGAGCCGGGGCATTCGCAGGTCGCAACTGGGCAATCACCTCCGCCAGGAACAGGGCCGCATGGTGAGCCGCGCTTTCCTGCAGGCCGACACTATCCGTGTGTTGCTTGGTCCCGTCCGCTTGATCGCTAATCCCCCGAACCATTAGGTGAGCTACGTCTTCGGCTTTGTGGGCCGCGCTGGCGAAACCCGCGCCTTCCATCTCCACGGCGACAGCGCCGTTGTAGTTCCGGTCCAGAAACTGTCGCAGCTGCGACTCCGAGGGGGCGTTCACCACGATCTCACCCGCAAGGATGGGTTTGAAGTGCACCTTCGTCGCGACTCGGGCCGCCTCGGGCAGCCTCCTCCTCCAGGTATCGACGGCATGCACGTACATGGCGAGCTGCTGGAGAGAGTGAGTGGCTTCCCAACTGCGCGACCGAACCCTGAATTCCTCCGGATCTTGCTTGCCGCCTTGGTACGAGTAAACCTCAAGAGCAACCACTACATCACCCGGACAGACGTCGGACTTGAGCGCTCCCGCAATCCCGGTGAAGAAGACCGCTTGAGGATGAAAGAAGTTGACAGCCCGCTCAGTGACCGCCGCGGCGGAGACATTACCGGCGCCCGTGATGCCCAAACAGACCGTCCAAGGCGTGTCCGCCAGCCGACCGCACTCGAACACGGTTCCCGCGTGATCAACCCGCTGAGGTTCCTGTAGAAGGCGGCGCACCGCCTGGTACTCCAAGGGCAGCGCGGTCAGCACAACGACCTTGCCCGATGACTCATCCATGAACAGCCCCCTTGCTCTCCACGGACGCGCCGTGCAGTCTCCCCGCGAAGCAACCTGTCTCGTGCTCCTACAGTAGATCCGGCAGGCCGTGGGACCACGAAATATCGACGTCGTGTCGCAAACCGAGGAGAACCCATGTCCAACAGCAGCGACCTGAGTGAAAGCGCGATACTTCTCGCCGAGTACGCTCAGATCAAAGACGAACAGAGGGCGCGGATTGGCTTCCGCGACAACCTGCTGTACGTGACGCTCGCCGCGGTGACGGCCGTGACCGCTCTCGCTGTGCAAACCAAGCGTCCAAACCTAATGCTGGCGCTACCTCTGGTATGTGTCGTACTTGGATGGACCTACCTGGTCAATGACGAAAAAATCTCGGCCATCGGTCGCTACATCCGCACCCAGCTTGCCTCCCGACTGGAGGTGGCCAGCAGCACCAGCGTTCCCCTTTTCGGCTGGGAGAGCTTCCACCGCAGCGACCCCAAACGCACGTCCCGCAAGGTCACGCAAACCGTTGTCGATCTGACAGCCTTCCTTGTCGTGCCCTTCGCCGCACTCGTGGCGTTTTGGTCCTGCGGAACAACAACCTCCTTGCTGATCACTGCATCAGTGCTCGAAGCTGTCGCGCTCGGCGGCCTGGGAGTGCAGTTTGTACGCTACGCCGAAATGTGACTCCACCCAACTGGGACGTATTTAAGTTCGGGGCATGGGATGGGTTGCAGAATTCGGTTCCAGACGACGGTGCTGCAGGTCGCCGCTCAAACAAAGCGTCCTGCGACAGCGCTGATGGCTTCGTCCCCGATGTCTGACTCGACACTCACCGTGAGGGGCCTGCGCCCGCTCATACGGCGGGCAGAGACGAACCGCACCATCACGGCTTGGTGGTTCACCCACAAATCTCCGTGGTGGCGTTTCCGCTTGCGCGCTGGACCTGCCGTCGCCCTCGCCGAGATCGGGCTCTGGCTGGTGCACTCACTTGATGACCTCGTATCGCGGGGCCTGATCGTGCAGTGGCGGGCGGGCACCATCTACGAGCCTGAAGCCCTGGCGGTCGGTGGACGCAAGGCCATGGTCATTGCCCATCGACTGTTCCACGAAGACAGCCGAGGCATCCTCGACTTCCTGAAGCGACACAACGCCGCCACGCCGTGCGACCAGATGATCGGACGACGAGAGATGTCCGTGAAGCTGTACGGCACCCTGCTTCACGGCGCGGGTCAGGAATGGAACGAGCAGGCCGACGTGTGGTACCGAGTGGAGGCCCTGCGCCCGCTCGCACCCGAAATACCCTTGGATCGACTGCACGGCATGATTCCCGGATTGCAGCACCTGATGACAGTGGACGTGGGCCCTGTCGGCGATCTCGCTGCGGCAGGCCTGCCATTGGTGTTCGCCAACGACTTGACAACCGCGTTCGACACCGCCGGGCGAGCAATTCACGCATCGGCGCGCGAACAGAGTCTGGACAGGGGCCCACGAGACGTCCTCGCACTGCACATCATCTTCGCCCGCGTGGCCAGGGAAGTGATCGTGCCCCGTAGTCCATGAACTACCAAAGTTCCCGCCCTGTGACGCGGGGCTTAAGCATCTTCCTGTCTCACCGCCCGGCTACCCCTCGCTGCCATTCCTCCAGCACCAGCCAGAAATCACGGGGCCAAGACATGGTCAGCGGATCGAAGAAGTACTTCTCGACTGTGGTCTGCTTCCACAATGCCTCGGCCCGCTCTGCCTCGGCCGAGAGGAGTCGTGCCGTCGCCAGGTGGCCTCGAGCGGCGTCATAGCCTCTCCCCTCTGCAGCCTCGACAAGAGCAGGCCAGAGCTCCCAGACCAGGTACTGCTGGAGTTCTCGCAAGTGATCGCCGGCTTTCTGACAGATTAAACTGCCCACGTTCTCGTTCACTTCGTTGATCTGATCGGCGATTTCATCGAGCCGGTTGTCATTCCAATCGTATTTTTTTACGAGTTCTCGCCAGATCGTCCAGGAGCGCTCTGCCTCCGTGCGCGCGTACTGTTCCAATTCCTTCCGAGTCAGCTGAGGGAAGTGCTGGTTACCCGAAACGTCGCCGGAAGTGTTCGGCGTCGTGCCTGTCTCGTCGCCATACCTGATCTGGGTGAGCACCTCCAGCAGGCGAAGGGAGGATTCGATGTCTTCATCACGGACCAGGCCGCTGATATCGGCGATGTCCTGAGCAACACCAGACCAATCAGTCTCCGCGATGTGGACATCGAGATTATCGGCCAGCCAGTCTGCCGAGCCGCGACTGCGAAGATCAGCCAGAATCTCCTCAATTCTGGAATCAAGCCGGCCCACTGCGGCTTCGGGAGTCTCCCGCTCCCGCTGGGCTGCTGCCTCGTGCTCTGCGCGCTCGACGGCTTCTCGGCGGCTGTCACGAGCCACCCGGGCGGACGGAAGGCGCGTCTGCAAGGCCCGCATCTTCTCGGCCTTCGCCGGGTCGATCTCGTCCAGCAGTTCGATGGCCCGCATCCGGTGCCCAGCCCGGACAATCGAGTCCGATGCGAGGCAGCACAGCAAACTCGTCGCATCCTTGGGCGCGCGCTGCGCCACGGCTGTCGCCAGCGCGAGACGGTCCGCGCTCGCGGCTTCAGGGTGCGCTACAAGTTGTTCCACCGCCGCAGGTACGTAGCCAGTCGGGTGCTCGTACTCGGCGAGGGCCAGGCCGACCCTCACGCGTGTCGTGAGCGGGGCGGTCTCGTCGTTTGCGAAGATGCCGGCGGTCCATACCGCCCACCCCTCACGCACCGCGTCCGCCAACCAGCCCCAGCCGTTTTTGGGCAGCAGGTTTCGCGCCTCCGCGTATCCCACAGCATCTGCCCGGTGCACCAGCGTGTCGACTGCCCGGTGACGCAGTCCTGACGGAAGACCCTTGGCGCCCGCGACATAGCAGAGGCCGACGGTGTACTCGGCGTAGGTGTACGGCGGCCGGTCGACACGGACTCCGGACATTCGCAGGATGCGCTGCAAGTCCTCGTGCCAGGCACCAGGGGCGAGGACCATGAACGAGGCCGCGGCCAGGGCCGCCCCTCCGCGTATCTCGCACGCCTGCAAGCTGGAGATCCGCCAGTTGTCACCGAGTGAGCCATCGGCCAAACGGACCAGACAGGTCAGGATGAGATTATCTGGCTCTCTGCGGCGAGCTGGCACGTCGCAGTCCGGCAGTAGCTCGGGCCTCTCGATGTCCCCCATGCTGCGTCCCCCTGATCGACAATCATCGGCATCTTAACTTCGGGGCAATCGGCACCTTGAGCGTCTCCTACTCCGAGTTGGTCCCGAGCAAGCGCGCCAATCCACCGCCATCGCGCGCCAGGCGGGGAAACGAGCGAGGAGGTGCAGGCCCGCTACGTCGCACCGTGGGATAGCCTCTGCGGCGGCCCCGCACGGCGAGTCTTGCTCGTGGGCCACGGAGGTGGGATCGCCTGCCTGCCTCTACACCTAGCACAGCGCCCGTACGCGGACGACCTCGACCACATACCCGGCTCCGTAGCGCTGAGCATGCTGCGGGTGGTCGTTCTGATGAACGTCTCGCCGCGCGAACTGCGGGCGCGGGCCGGCTTGGCAGCCTGCCCGCGCCCGCCGTAGAGCTGACGAACGGGCCGAAGTTCCTCGCGGTCCAAGCCATTCAATCCGCCACATTGAGCGTTGGGGTGCGCGCAAGCGAGCGCAAGGGCCTCGGCGACCGAACACCCGAACTCCGAGTGCAGCGTCGCGTCCTCGTGGACCGTCTGCTGACATCACACACATATCAGGGCGCGGCAGTCGCGCCCCACACCGTGCAATAGCTCGGAAGGGCCCTCTCCTCCGCCGGTCCGCCCGCCCCTACGGCATGTTTCGAGGCTTGCGCAGCGGCTGGGATGTCAGGTGCCACCCGCCGCACAAGCCGCACTCGTACGCGCGCTCCGGCTTCCCCTGGCCGGTGTCCTCGCCGCGGTAGCGGATGACCTGGATGACGTACTCGGCGGTGGCGCGGTCGATGAACCGCCGCTTGCCGGTGGCGCATTGGCGCTCCGGGGTGGCCTTCGGCGCGTACTTCCTCCGGCGGCGCTCCTCGCGACGCCAGCGCGGGGTCACGGGGCGGGTCTGGCGGTTGTTGCTGTTTTTGGGCTTGGACACGGTGCACCTCCTGGAACCCCGCAGGCAGTGCGGGGACGGGTCGGCGTGTGCATGGGGCTTGAGAGCAAGCTCTGCGAGGCGGCCCCAATGAAAGCAACTCCAGTGAAGCAGACAGTGAAAGCACTGTCAATCAACTTTCACTCGATAGGCATACGAAAGCATGTCGCGGGCTGGAAGCCTGGCAACACCGAAGGGGTGATCGTCAGTTCATCGTCTGATCACACGCATATGCCGCGGAGTCAGCCTGTCTTCCGCAGACGCTCCAGGAGCTCCGCCACCTCCACGGTGGCCGGATCGGTCGGGCCGCGCAGGATGCACAGGTCGTCGTACAAGGCCTGCCAGACCTGCTCGCCCCGCTCGCCTTCACCCGCAGAGACCAGCAGCAGGCCGAGATCGCGCCGTACGGCCACTGCGGTCTCGGACACGTCGCCCTCGCGTGCGCTCACCTGAACGAGTACGTGCTCGAACTCCTTGATCGCGACGGTCACCTGCCCCAGCTCCGCGCGGCAGTAGGCGGCTTGGCGGCGGCACTCGATGGCGTCGGCGCTTGTCGGCCCTTGGGTGCGGGAGAAAGCGTCCGCGAGCGCCACGAACTCCGGCAGCGCCCGCCTCGGTTCACCGCCGACGACCAGCACGGCCGCCAACCGGGTGCGCAGCTTGAGCACGCGAGTGTTCTCGGCTCCGAGCCCTTCGGCAGCCGTGACGACCACTTCCTGGAGCAGGTCGGCGGCCTGGGCGTACCGGCCTTGCTCCAGCAACTCGTCCGATTGGGCGTACACGTCCCGAATCGCGTCGCGCAGCTCGGTGTTAGGCACCGCAACCGCGTGGCTGTCTGGGTTGACCAGCGCCTCGGGCGGAAGCACGGTGGCCGTCTGCGTCCGGCGCCGAGGAGCATTCGGGTGGCGGTACACGTACGTGGGGTCCGGCATGCCGTCCGGAGCTTCGCCCGCATGTGCAGGTTCGGCAGAGCCCGGCTGCGGCAGGAACGGCAGCAGGCACTCGTACACCTCGTACGCGTCGGCGGGCCGCTCCTCAGGGGCCTTTGCCAGCAGGCGCAGCACCAAGTCTTCCAACCCCGCCGGCGTGTCCGGGCGCAACTGGCGCAGGGGCTTGGGAGCGGTATTGAGGTGGTGCAGCCAGACGTCGGTCATGCCACCGACGAACGGCATTTCGCCGCTGATGAGTTCGTGCAGCAAGCAGCCAAGCGAGTACAGATCTGCCCTCGGGGTGATATTGCGCAGCCCCCGTACCTGTTCGGGCGACATGTAGTGAGGAGTGCCGATTGGTATGCCCGTGGACGTCAACCGCATGACATCCGTACCCAGTACACGGGCGATACCGAAGTCGAGGACCTTCACCGTTCCGTCAGCGGTCACCATGATGTTGCTCGGCTTCAGGTCGCGGTGCACGACCGGCACGGCATGGGCGTGCGAGAGCACCGTGGCGATCTGGGCCCCGATGGCGGCAGCCCACGAGACCGGCACCGGCTGGGGTTGCTGGATGAACGCCGTGAGCGGTTTGCCCCGTACGAGCTCCATCACCAGGTACAGCCGGTCGAAGTCGTGCTCCAGCACCGCGTCGTACACCTGCGGCACGCCGTGGTGCTGGATGCGCGCAGTGATCCGGGCTTCATGGCGGAACCGCTCCGCCAGCTCCTCGGCGTGCTGCGCGGAACGGATCACGTCGCCGCGAATCAGCTTCACCGCGACGGGGCGGTCGAGGACGGCGTCATAGCCCCGCCACACAGTGCCCATGCCGCCGGAACTCATCTCCTTGATCAACTCGTAGCGTCCGGCGATTGGTTCAGTCGGCATCGTGCCCCCGCTCGTTTCCGCGACTGATGGTGCTGCTTACCAGATTGTTGGAACAGGTGCTGTGGGAGTGGTGATCGACGTCCAGCCTCGGGCCGCGTCCCCAAGGCCGATCCGCGCCGTCGCGATCCGCGAATCCCGCCGAATGGGGGCTCGCAAATCTCGACTCGGGTGCATGACCGTCAGGCCACGTCGTCGATGCCCTCTTGGCGGCGGATGAGGTTCCATGCGGCGCTGCGGGCGCTCTGGTTGAGCGAGCTGCGGAAGCTCCCATCCTGGCCGAAGTACCGTCGACCCATGCCGGCGATCGTGTCGATGTGGTCGGCCATTTTGTCCTCGAATACCTCGTCGAAGACAACCCCGAAGTTCGACATGTCGCTGTTCGCGACCGCGGCCAGCCGGACCCGGTGATCCGCCACCGCCTCCTCGAAGGGCTCGATGACGTCCTTCTCTGTGAAGTCCGTGCCGAACTTATCGTTGAACTTCGCGATCAATTCCGACAGCAGCGACTTCTCGTCGTCGTGTGCACCGCCCGAGCCGTCGCCGAATCCGCGCAGCAGCGCCGCGCCTTCGGCCGTCAGGCTGACGTCGTACTCGCCGGTCTTCTCCACCCGCATGTGCGACAGATCGATCTCGCCGATGTCCACACCGCCGTCGGCGCGTCGCGGAAGCCGGTTGAGCAGGTGTCGGCCGTACAGGTGGAGCCGTTCGAGGTCGGCGTCCTGATACGGGACGATCTGCGCGAGGAATCCATACTTGCGGACGTAGTCGGTCAGGTCGGCCCGGAATTCGTCCGCGGCTTCGCGGTCGCTCTCCTCGTGGCTGTCGACGAGTTCGGTGAAGCGGGCGACAGCCGGGCTGAGATGCCGGTAGAGGTCGGCGTGCAGCCGTTCCCACTTGGCTCGCGAGCCGCCAGCCTTCTCCTCGGCTTCGAGGTACGCGGCAGCGAAGTCGTCCATCTCTCGGTCGACGAGGATCGGCGCGGACATCACCTTGCTCTGTGCGGTGTAGAGCAGATTGGGGTCGGAGGGCAACGCCATGGCCTCTTCGAAGAAGGGCCGGAACGAGTCCTGTATGTCTTCGGCGTCGTTCACGAAATCGAGGACGGCCAGGTCGCTCTGCGATTTGTTGTCGGCCGTCCGGTTCAGCCGCGAGAGGGTCTGGACAGCGGAGATTCCGGTGAGTTTCTTGTTGACGTACATCGTCGTCAGAAGCGGCTGGTCGAAACCGGTCTGGTACTTCTCGGCGACGACGAGGATGCGGTACTCCCGTTGCCCGGAACCGCCCGCGCGTATGGCCTTGTCGTCGGCGCGCGTGTACCCGAACGCCTTGGGCAGGGCACTTTCCGGCAGGCCGCCGTTCTCCTTGGACTCGGTGACTTCCTCGCCGTCGTACGTGAGCGTCCCCGAAAACGCGACCAGCACTCCCGGGCCCTGGTAGCCACGATCGCCGATGTACTGCTTGATCGCGCGAGCCATCTGCACCGCGCTGTGTCGGGACGCGGTCACCACCATCGCCTTGGCGCGCCCACTGAGGCGGCCCTTGGTATGGGTCGTGAAGTGCTCGACGATCACTTGGGCATGCTGGGCCACGGTCGAGTCGTGGGTGAGCGCGTATCGGGCGAGCAGAGAGTTGGCCCGGGAGGGATCGACCTCGCGGTCGTCCGGATTCTCGTTGACCAGCTTCCAGTACGTGCTGTATGTGACGTAGTTGCGCAGCGGGTCGAGGATGAAGCCCTCTTCGATGGCCTGGCGCATCGAGTAGGTGTGGAACGGTCGATACGTGGCCTCGCCGTTGATGTCGTCGAGGGTCCCGAAGAGTTCGAGAGTCTTCGCCTTGGGTGTCGCGGTGAACGAGAAGTAGGAGAGGTCCTTGCTGCGGCTGCGCTGCAGAGCCTTCTTCTTGAGCTTGGTGGCGGTGTCGGCCCCTGCGCCACTGCTTGCCGGATCGGCCTGGACGGACACCGCGCCGTCGTCGTCGGCATCCGCGTCGAGACCCAGGTCGCGCAGGGTGGTGCGCACGGCGGTTGCGGCGTCGCCGGACTGTGAGGAATGAGCCTCGTCGATGACGACCGCGAACTTGTTGCCCTGGATCTCCGTCGGGTTGCGCCGGAGGTAGTCCATGAGGGCAGGGAAGGTGTGCAGCGTGACCGTAACGATCTTCCCGGTCTCACGGGAGAGCGCCCGTGCAAGCTGCTCGGACTTCGCACCATGTTTCTCGTCGATCTTCACGACCAGGCCGGCGGTCTTCTCGAAACTGCCGACCGTTTCGCGTAGTTGAGCGTCGAGGTTGCGGCGATCAGTGATGATGATGATCTTGTCGAAGACCGGGCTGCCCGGCTTGACACCGTTGGCCAAGGCTTCCGGGGAGAGCGAGGCCGGGTCGTTGGGCGTGTGCAGCGAGGTGAGCCGGTGCGCGAGCCAGCCAATGGTGTTGGACTTGCCGGATCCGGCCGAAGCCATGATCAAGTACTGGTGGCCGGGCCCGTGATACGCGGCGTGCGCCGCGAGTTTCTTGACAACGTCCCACTGGTGGTAGCGGGGGAAGATCGTGACCTTGCCGGACTTAGTCTTGTGCTGATGCACGAAGCGGTCCAGCAGGTCGAGCCAGGTGTCCGGCTGCCAGATCTGTTCCCACAGGTACGACGTGGCGTACTGGCCGCTCGTCGGTGCCGGGTTCCCCGCGCCACCCGGCTTGCCCGGACCGTCCGAACCGGTGTTGAAAGGCAGGAACTTGGTCTTTGCGCCGCGCAGTTGCGTGGCGACGAAGACCAAATCGGGGTCGATGGCGAAGTTCGCGATGACGCGCTTGGTGAAGATGACCTCGGTCGGGTCCCGATCCTCGCGGTATTGCCGCTTGGCGTGTTCGACGCCTTGACCGGTGAGCGGGTTCTTCAACTCGGCCGTGGCGAGGGGGATGCCGTTGAGGAAGAGGGTGAGGTCGAGCCGATTGCCGGCGTCGGCCTGCTTGGTGGCGTAGGCGAGTTCGCGGACGACGGTGAGCCGGTTCGCCCGGTAGTTGGCCATGACGGACTCGGAGGTGACCAGGTTGGGTCGGAAGTATGCGACCTTAATCAGAACGCCGCGGTCTTTGACGCCTTTGTGCAGGACATCGAGTACGCCGTCGGTCGCGATGGCTTGGTCCAGCCGCTTCGCGAATCCGTACTGCGCGGCGTCGGGGTCGTTTCCGTAGAGGCTGAGGAGTTCGTTCCAGTCGTCGGCCTGGGTGGCGCCGATGAAGGTGAACAACTCACCGGTGTCGAGCGCGAGATCGGGCCGGTAGAAACGCGGGCTCGCTTCACGCCAACCGTGCGCGCACATCGCGGCAACGACCGCATGGCCAAAGGCTGATTCATCGTAAGGACTCACGGGCTACTCCGTTACCCCACGGCCGGAAGCTGTGGAAACGTCGAACTGGCCGGTGACAGCAGCGGTGATGAGGGCTTGACGGCGCTCTAGGGCAAGCACGTTTGAGCGCTCGATGGCGGCTTTCAACGGGCGCATCGCGCGAATCCCGTTTCCGATGGAGCGTTGCTCGTCTGTCGGCACGACGGGGACAGGAATCCGGCCGAAGAGGTCCCAGTTGCGGAAATCGACAGCCCGTTCGCGAGTGCTGGTAGCAAAGAGTCCCAGGTAGTTCGTTACAGCGAGGACCCGTAGCAGCCGCCCGTAGAAGAGCGCATCGCCGCCGCGTGCAGGCACACAAACATGGTAAACCGGGCTGCAGTTGCCAGAAACCTCGGCAGTGCCGATGGCACCAGCGAAGCCATCGAGCCCATGGACGACTACGTCGCCGTCGCAAACATACTGCCCCTGCGCTTCCGCACTGGCTGACAATGTGTAACCCTCTGCCCGACGCAAGTCGCGTGAGGTGACCTGACCGTCCCTAAAAGCGGTGATCACGGGTTGGCCAGCCCTCGGAGGACGTGCGACCTTAGTCATAAATCGGCGGATCGGCTGCACTTGCGCTCCGGTCGCCGCATGGGTGATCCTGCTTTCCCCGATATACCCAAGAATTCTGGCTTCGATTCGCTCGTCCAACAAGGAGACTAGCTTGCGTTTTTTGGAGATCAGCGAGTCAATTTTTCCGACTTCGAAGTCGAGGAATTTGGAAATTCGTTCTTGCTCATCGTTTGGGGGAAGGACAATCGGAAGGCGCTTGATATCCCACTGGAAGAGGTGCGGGACCCCCATACCGTCCTTGGCGGAACCGATATGGCCCTGGATCTTGCTGCCTGCGATTACATAGTGAAGATAGTTCGGGTGCACGGCATGGCTTCTGATTACGGCAATAGATCCGTTTACGGTTGCCGGTCGGGGCAAACGCCGAACAATATTGACGATGCCGAGTGTATTGCCGTCTTTAGCGAGCACGATGTCGCCTGGTTGGAGTTTGAGCTCCGGAGACTCCTCATATCGGAATTCGGAAATAAAATTGACATTGTCGTAGTCGATCTCTGGGTTCTTAATATTTGGAGTCGCGAGAAATGCGTAGCCGTCTTCCTGATATTCCTGCGCTGTCAAGGCCTTCCAGCCAATTCGGGCATTGACTGTCGCGACACGGTCCAGGCGCGAGACCTGCCAACCCTGAGGGATGGGAAATTCGGTGGCTGTCACTCGGTCACCTCACCCAACAACGCCTGGATCTCCGCCTCTACTGCCTTCAGCTCCGCGTCGATCTCTGCCAGGGGCCGTGGTGGCTCGTACACGTAGAAGTGCCTCGTCGCTGGGATCTCGTAGCCAATCTTCGTCTTCGAGTGGTCGATCCACGCATCTGGGAAATGTGGCAGGACCTCACGCTTGAGGTACTCCTCCACGTCCTCATCCAGCGCCACGTTCTCGTAGTCGCGCAGTTCCGGATCCGGCTCAGTGGCCCCCTTGAGCACCTGGGTCTCGCCCTCCGGATCCCGGACACCCACCATCTCGCGCAGCGCCTTACCGAATGGTGCGCCCGACGGCCAAGCCATGCCGACCGCCACCACGGCGTCCTTCAGTGCCAGGAACGCCGCCAACTTCGTTGACCACTGCTCGCCCACCAGTGGGCGCAATGCCTCTGCGAACTTCTCCGCGTCCGTCGCCTTCTGGACCGGCTTCGAGTTGGCCAACTTGGCGAGCGTCTCTTCCGTCACCTCGAACCGCAGCTTCAGCGGTCGCTCGACTGTGATCCGCCGGTACCCGAAGTCCTCGTTGCGGAGGACCTTGACCTTCCCGTGTAGTGGGTGCTCCGGGACAGCTGCCACCGCGATGGCCTCGCCGTAGAGCCGCGTGATTTCCTTGATGTGCTGATCGCTGAGCTTCTTGCGTTTGTCGCCCAACGACTTGCGCATCTTCTCCCAGTAATCGCGCGCGTCGAGCAGCACAACCTTGCCCTTGTGGTCGGGCGCCTTACGGTTGGTCAGGATCCAGAAATACGTCGAGATGCCCGTGTTGTAGAACAGTTGGTCCGGGAGAGCCACCACGGCCTCCAGCCAGTCGTTCTCCAGGATCCACCGCCGGATGTTCGACTCGCCCGATTCCGCCGCGCCTGTGAACAACGGCGAGCCATTAAAGACGATGGCGATGCGGCTACCGCCCGTACCGTCCGGGTTCACCGGCTTCATCTTCGAGATCATGTGCTGCAAGAAAAGCAGCGACCCGTCGTTGATACGTGGCAGGCCAGCACCGAAGCGGCCACTTTCGCCGAGCGTTTCGTGTTCCCTGATGACCTCGGACTGCACCTTCTTCCACTCCACCCCGAACGGCGGATTGGCGAGCAGGTAGTCGAACTGCTTGCGAGCATGCCCGTCGTCCGAGAACGAGTTCCCGAACTTGATGTTGTCCGGGTTCTGCTCCTTGATCATCAAGTCCGACCGGCAGATCGCCCACGACTCCGGGTTGAGCTCCTGCCCGAACACCTCGACCCTGGCGTCCTTGTTGTACGCCGTGATGTGTTCCTCGGCCGCACTCAGCATGCCGCCTGTGCCGCACGCCGGGTCGAGCACCGTGCGCACCGTCCCCGGAATGCTCAGCACATCCGCGTCCGGTGCGACCAGCAGGTTGACCATCAGCTCGATGACCTCGCGCGGCGTGAAGTGCTCACCCGCCGTCTCGTTCGACTGCTCCGCAAAACGCCGGATCAGCTCCTCGAAGACGTACCCCATCTGGTGGTTGGAGACCTCTTCGGGGTGCATGTCCAGGTCGGCGAACTTCCCGACGATGAGGTACAGCAGGTTCGCAGCGTCGAGCCTCTTGATCTGCTGGGCGAACTCGTACTTCTCCAGAACCTCGCGCGCGTTCGGCGAGAACGCCGCCACATACTGGGCGAGGTAGGTCGCCGCGTGCTCGGCGTCGTTGGCGATCTTCTTGAGCGTGTACTCGCTCGTGTTATAGAACGCGTGTCCGGATGCTCTGCGCAGGAAGCGGTCGGTGTCGATCTCCTGCCCCGCGAAGTCCGCAGCACGGGCAATCACCTTGTCGCGTGTCGGCTCCAAGACGCACTCAAGCCGCCGCAGCACCGTGAACGGAAGGATCACTTTTCCGTAGTCGGCCTGCTTATAGTCGCCCCGCAGCAGGTCGGCGACCGACCAGGCGTGGTTGGCGAGCTGGGTGTGCTTACTGCTGTTCAAGAGGTTCAGTCCACCTGTTCTGCTCGGTCATTCGGCACGTGAAGTATTCGGGTGCGGCGGTCCATAGCGGACCGTGTCAGCGATTGCCGCCGGTTCTGCCGTGCGGCGGGAGGAGTGCTCCGCTGGTGAGTCCGACCCCCAGCTGTCCCGCAGTCTCGTCGGCCAGCGCCGCAGCGCGTGTCGCCGTCGCTCGTAGGTCCTGCAAGCGTCGGAATGCTTGTCCATATTCGCGTTGTTCGCGTAGCGGGAGCAGCGGAACGCGCAGACGGCGGGCGTCGACACGGAGGATGGTGCTGCCGGTGGCGACGCCGTGGACATTTTCCTCGGCCGTGAGGAAGCCCGCCAGGAACCACGGGTCCAGCCGTTCCGGGTCGGGGCGGATTAGCCACAGGCTCGGGCCGAGGAGAGCACCCTCGTCTTGCTCATCCGCCACCCGCGCGATGGTGCTTCTTGGGTGCAGGTGCTCGTGCATGATTACGTCGCCTGCCCGAATCTCCAGCGACTTGCCGGAGCGCTCGTCGTCGACCACGCCCGATGGGGCGCGCTGGTTGGTGACGTCCGCGCTAGTCAGCATGGCCTCTTCAGCGGTGGCAGAACCAGTCGTCGACGTGTCGCGTTTTGGTACCGCCCTCGTTGTCCCCCCGCGGTGTACCGCGAGCGCTCCGCCGCCCGCCAAGTCGGCGACGGTCGCGGTACGCCACACCCGGCGCTCGTCACCCACAGGTGGCCAATCGCCTACCTTGGCCAATGCGGCGAACTCGCCGACTGCCTTGGCCAGTCCGGTACTGACCTCCCGAGCCCGGACGGCGAGTTGCTCGGGTGCGACATCGCCTGTTCCCACCCGCACGTGGCGGGCCGGGGTGAGGTCCGTGGCATCGTCGAGCAGGTCGACAACGGGGACGGCGCGCGCCGCGCTCGGTTCGCCCACGAAATCCTCAGGAGCGGCCCGGAACTCCCGCCAGTGCCGGGTGGCCGTCTTGCGAACCGCAGACAAGTCCATCTCGCGGTCCAGTCCGCCCGACGCAGTGTCGACGAAGAGCACCGGTGCACTTCCGGCTCGCTCGTCCACGGGCCGTTGCAGAACCCACACGTGCAGGCCGACGTGGAACGGCTGCGCTATCCCGGAGGGCAAAGCGATCACTGCGCATAGTGCTCCCCGACGTACGAGTTCCGCGCGGATCCGGCGCCCGGACGTCCGTTCCGCAGCCGCTGGAGGCAGCAATACGGCTGCTCGGCCTTCCGGCTCCAGGTGAGCCAAACAGTGTTGAATCCAAGCAAGTTCGGGTTCGGCTCGCGGCGGCACGCCGTACGCCCAGCGTCCGTCGTAGACCAGTTCCTCATGACCCCAGTCGCGGTCAGCGAACGGCGGGTTGCACACGACCGCTTCAACCTCCAAGCCCGCGAAGGCGTCGTGGCGCAGGCTGTCGCCGTCGCGGACCTCGGTCGCGGCGTTCGGGGCGAGCACACCGAGCCGTACCGCCGCAATGGCCGCTATCCCGGTCACGAGGTCCTGGCCGTAGGCCCTGGTCTGCAGTCGCGAACCGGGCCCGCGTTGTGTGCCGGCCGCTGCGGCCAACAGCAGGCGGCCGGACCCACAGGCCGGATCCAGCACGCTGTGTGGAGCGCTGCCGTCCCTCGCTGCGACCAAATCGGCCATGAGCGACGCCAATGGTTGCGGGGTGGTGTAGGCGCCGCGAACACCGCTGTCGTGCCCGATGCCTTCCGCGATCGCCTCGACTGCCGTAGTCGCGTCGGCTTCCTGCGTGCAGGTCAGCAGGGCCCTCAGCACAGGCACGTCGTCGGCGCCGAAGGCACGCGCCGCCGGTACCCCCGGTACGCCGGAGGCGTGTTCACTGACGGCGTCCCAAGCTTGGCGCGGCAGGCTCGCGTCGCGTAGCAGCAGCATTTCGCCGACGGCTTTGGCGCCCATGCGGACTGCGGCGAGCACCAGTGCGGTGAGCGGGACCGAGATCGTCCCAGCGACGGGGTGCTTGCGCAGCTGAGTCCTGAGCTCGTCGCCGGGGGACGTGGCGGGGAGTTGGCCGCGTGCGGCCAGCCAGGCCTCGACGGCCGACAACGAGTACAGCGGGCTGGCGTCCGTCCCGCTGGCGGGCTGGGGGAAGTCAGCGTGCCGTCGCCGCCAGTTGCTCACCGTGGCACGGGTGACCCCGGCAAAGCGGGAGATCTCGGCCGCGGTCACCAAGGGCGCCGGGGCAGTCGTCCGGGGCATGAGGGGGTCCTGTCGCTGGCGGTCTGTGGTCGACCACTGTACACAGTTGCTGCCACTAACAGAAGTAATTGACAGCGCTTTCACTTCCTGTTCCGCAGGTAATGCTTTCATCCGAGGGATCGATGCACAGCCGTCCAAGCCGCCCTCCCATCGCAGTTCCGATCCGCCTCGGGGTCGCCGTGAACCTTCATCAAGCGACGATGGCCACGATCGCCTCCGGCACCGACCTGCCCTCCACGTGTCCCGACACCCGACCCGCGATCGACGGATGGCGCGGTGGCCGGAGCAACCAGTGGATCCGGGTCAACAACGACCGGGACACCGAACACGCCCCCGAAGCATGGCTCCAGATCACCGAACCCGCCCGCGATCTCCTGCCCGCCTGCTGATCGCCCTCGCCTAAACGATGACGCGGGTCTGCTCCGAGAACCGCAGGCGGTCCGTGCCCGGACCCGGAGGATGGGCCCGTGGCTCCGAGGCACGGTGAATCTCCGGAGGCGCTGGGTGGCCGAGCGCCCCGGGGCCAGAGAAAGCAGAGGAGCGGGATGGAACCCCGCAGCGCGGCAGCCATGGGCCAGGATTTCCCGTACACCCGCAACACCCTGCGCTACATCGAGATATCCGAGAGCGGCACGGTGCCCCACGGCACGGCCCTGGACCTACGAGCGTGCCCAAAGCGGAGAATCCCGGCTGATCACAGCATGGCCCGGCGAGTGGGCAAGCCACCTTTCGTCATCGACGACCTCGACGAGTACGCCCGCGCCCACGGCCTCATCCACGACCCAGAACGCACCGGACTCACCGATCACGAACACACGGCGCGATGGGAACTCGACCCCTCCGAGAAGAAACCCGTGGGCGCCTACATCACCATTCGCGCCCACCGCGACTGCGGCTGCAGCGTCCACGACCTCGACGCCTTCGCCAACCAGATGCGAGACCAGCAGGGGTGGGACATCCCCACGACTGGCCGTTGGGGAGGAAGCGGCACGGCCGGGACCTACATGCGTGCACGCCGCAAGAGCCTGACCTCGTAGCGGTGCTGCGCAGGCCCTGCTGTACAGCAGCAAAGTACAGCAACCAGACCCTCCAGCAGTGACCGTCAATGAACCTGGCACCACCTCTGACCTGCGCAGATGACCCCAGCAACCGGCCTGCGCATGATTCGGGACGAAGAGGCCGTGGGTTCAAATCCCGCCACCCCGACTCGGATTGGAGACCCTTCCGGAATTTCCGGAAGGGTCTCTTTTTTGCGTAACAGCGGCCACGGCTCCACCAGGACGAGCACGCCGAGGCCCGAGCAGGCCGCCGCCTTGCCGACGCGGGCGCGGGGCTTTCTGCTTCTTCTTCGAGAAACCGGACTTCTTGCCCTTCGCGCCCGGGGTCGCGGACCCGACCCAGGTCGGTTCGGCCGCCGGGTACTCCTTTGCGTCAGGCTTCAGGAGGCGGCGCGCGACCGGATCTCCTCGATCCCCCGCGTAGCCCTGGAGCAGATGGCAGAAAGCCCATTTGTCGGCGACATCGGAGAAGAGCCGCCGCGCCGGCAAGTGCGCGCGAGTCGGATCCGGCTCGTCGATTGGGCCGTGAACTGCTTGGTCACCTTCTGGTTCCTCTCTCACCGAAAAGTGCGTTCTTCCACGTCAGCGCACACTCTCCTATGGTTCCTTAGTAACCGAAGGAGAGCTATCGGGCCTCGATTCGGTAGGCGCGGGCTGCGGCCCGCAGGACAAGGAGGCGGGCAACATGGCACGCTGCTGGGCGTCGCGGCGCTGGACGTCCCCGAGCACCTGGTCGAGGTCGAGGCGATCGCCGTCATCGACTGACCGGCACGCGGGGGTTGACGTCGAATAGTGTGAGTGATTGAGTACTCACATGAAGACGGGTACGCGCCGAACACTCTCCACCGCCGACGAACGCCGCGAGACGGTGCTGCGCACCGCCATCGGAGCGTTCGCGGCGAAGGGGTACTACGGCACAACGACCACCGAGGTGGGCAAGGCCGCGGGCATCTCGCAGGCCTACGTGTTCCGGCTCTTCCCGAACAAGGAGAGCCTGTTCGTCGCCGTGGTCGAGTACTGCTTCCTCCGTGTCCGGGAGAGCCTGGAGCGCGGCGCGGCGGCGGCCGAGGGCAGCTCGCCCGAGGCGGCGCTGTCCGCCATGGGCGAGGCGTACGCCCGCCTGATCACCGACAACGACCTGCTCCTGGTGCAGATCCACGCCCAGGCCGCGGCGGCTTCCGAGCCCGCCGTGCGCGATGTGGTGCGCACCGGGTATGCCCGGCTCGTCGAGTACGTGCGCGGCGCCTCCGGGGGCGACGACGCGCAGGTCCAGCAGTTCTTCGCCCGCGGGATGTTGTGCCACCTGGTGTCGGCGATCGGCGCCGACGAGGTGGAGGCGCCGTGGACACGCACACTCTCGGCCGGCATCCGGCACTACTGACCCGTCCGAGCCACATCTCCACGTCGCACCACACCACCGCCTGCGGTCGCCTTTTCGGGCCAAGTTAGTGAGTGGTTGATTACTCATCTAAGTCCGCGATTTCGCCGCACCTCAATCCACCCCACTTCCGAGGAGTCCCCCATGTTCGCCGCCGCCATCGCCATCGCCACCGCCCTCCCGCTCGCCTTCTCGCCCGGCGGACACAGCCCGATCGGCATCGACGAGAAGGCACCGGTCATCACCCGCGACGACATCACCATCCACGCGCCACTGGACCGGGTGTGGCGGATCCAGACCGACGTCGAGGCATGGCCGACCTGGCAACCCGGCGTAAGTTCGGTGGTCAAGCGGACGCCGGGGCCGCTGCGTCCGGGATCGTCGTGGGTCTGGTCGACCGAGGGCCTGGAGGACATCACGTCCACGGTCGAGCAGGTCGACCCGAAGCGGCGCATCGTGTGGGGCGGGCCGGCCCAGGGCATCACGGCGGTCCACGTGTGGACGTTCACCAGGACCAGGGAAGGCGTGCGCGTCCACACCGAGGAGTCCTGGACCGGCGAACCCGTCGAGGCGAACAAGGAGTTCCTGCAGCAGGCGCTCGACGGCTCGCTCGATCACTGGCTGCGCAACCTCAAGCAGCGCGCGGAGCACTGCGACTGACACGGCGCTCGCGGGCGGCCCTCAGAGGCGTTCTTTTGGCGGCCGAGAATGATTGATCGATCACACACTGGCGTCACATCGAGACGACCTCGGAACAGGAGTCCCCCATGTCCTCGGCACCCCTCGCCCAACCGGCGGACCCGCCCTCCACCGCAGCGGATCCGGCCGCCGGCCCGGCCGGTCGGGTGCTGGCCGTCCTCGCGGCAGCGCAGTTCGCGGTGGTGCTGAGCACGTCGATCGTGAACGTCGCCCTGCCGCAGGTCCGCGACGGGATCGGCCTGTCGGGGGACGGGATGGCATGGGTGGTCAACGCGTACGGCCTCGCCTTCGGCGCGCTGCTGTTGCCCGGCGGGCGGCTCGCCGATCTGTTGGGACAGCGCCGGGTCCTGCTCGCGGGGCTCGCCGTCTTCACCGCCGCGTCGGTCGCGGCGGCATCGTCCACCGCACCGTGGTTGCTGATCGCCGCGCGGGCCGTCCAGGGGCTGGGCGCCGCCACGATCGCACCGGCCGCGCTGGCGCTCGTCATGCGGACCTTCGCACCGGGGCGGGCGCGCGGCAAGGCGCTCGGCGTGTGGGGCGCGGTATCGGGGGCGGGCGGCGCCGCGGGCGTCCTCCTGGGCGGCGTGCTCACCGAAGCCTTCGGCTGGCGTGCGGTGTTCGTGTCGGTCGCGGTGCTCGGCGCCGCCGTGCTGGCCACCTCCGCCCGGCTGCTGCCGGGCACGCAGCCGGCCGGGGACCACGGCACCCGCTCCTTCGACCTCGGCGGCACCGCAACGGTGACACTGGCACTGGTCGCCCTCGTCTACGGCTTGACCACCGCAGGCCGCGACGGCTGGACCGACCCCCGGGTCCTGACCGCGATCGCCGTCGCCGTTCCCCTGCTCGGCGTGTTCGCAGTGCTGGAACGGCGCCACAGCGCACCGCTGTTGCCGCCGCGCCTGCTCGGGTCCGGCGCGGTCGCTCCGGCGAACCTGGTGATGACGCTGCTGGGCGGCGTGTGGGTGGGCCTGTTCTTCTTCCTGCCGCTCTACCAGCAACAAGCCCTCGGATACACGCCCTTGCGGGCCGGTCTCACCCAACTCCCGCTTGCCGTGACCAACATGGTCGGCGCGGCTGCCGCGCCACGGCTCGCCCGGCGGTACGGGCCGGGCGCCGTGCTCGCGGCCGGCATGGCCACACTCGCCGGCGGCTTCCTGTGGCTCTCCCGGATATCGGCGGACGGCGGCTTCCTCTCCGATCTCCTCGGCCCGACCGTCGTCATCGGCCTCGGCCTCGGCGCCGCCTTCGTCCAACTCACCGGCGCGGCCGTCGCCGGAGTCCCGACCGCCGACGCGGGGTCGGCCGGCGGACTGGTCAACACCACCCGGCAGATCGGCGGCGCGCTGGGCCTGGCCGTACTCGGCACCCTCGCCACCGCGCGCACCGATGCCGCCGGATCGGCGGTCCCCCACGAGGTCGCGCTCACCGACGGCTACCGCACCGCCTTCCTGGTCTCCGCGGGCATCGCCGCCGTCGGCGCCCTGCTGACTCCCCTGCTCACCCGGCGGACCAGGCCGACTCCCTGAACTCCGCCTCGGCCGAAGCACGCCCCCGCACCTCGCCCGACCCGCAGACCCGAGAACCGCACACCCGAGAACCGCAGACCGGAAGGAACCCGACATGAACACCACCGCCGCAGGCCGGCCCGCCGCCCGCAAGCCCTACCTCACCGGCCACTACGCCCCCGTCGCCGACGAGATCACCGCCACCGACCTGACCGTCGAAGGCACCCTCCCGCCCGAGCTCACCGGCAGCCTGCTCCGCGCCGGCCACAACCCCAAGCCCGGCGTCATCCCCAGCCACTGGTTCAAGGGCAGCGGCATGGTCCACGGCATTCGGCTCCGCGACGGCCGCGCCGAGTGGTACCGCAACCGCTGGGTGCGCACGCCGGCCCTGGACGGCGCGCCGTACATGACCGAGCACGGCCCGGACTACACCGTCAGCACCGCCGGAACCCACGTCATCGAGCACGGTGGCCGGCTGCTCGCCCTGTGCGAGTCGGCGCTGCCGTACGAGCTCACCCCCGAGCTGGATACCGTCGGCGCCTACGACTTCGGCGGCAAGCTGAAGTCCTTCATGACCGCGCACCCCAAGGAGGACCCGGCCACCGGCGAACTGCACTTCTTCGCATCGTCGCCGTTCCCGCCGTTCCTCACCCACTACGTGGTCTCTCCGCAGGGCGACCTGACGCTCGGCCAGGACGTCCCGGGCGCGTCCGCCGCGCTCAAGCACGATTTCGCGATCACCGAGCGCTACGTCGTGTTCCTCGAAGGATCGGTCACCTTCGACCACACCGAGGACTCCGGCATCCCGTACAGCTGGAGCGACGCACAGCCCTGCCGCGTCGGCGTCATGCCGATGGGTCCCGGCGGCGCGGCGAACATCCGCTGGTTCGACGTCGGCGCCGGGTTCGGTATGCACTTCGCCAACGCGTACGAGGACGCCCTGGGCCGCATCGTCGTCGAGGGCGCGACCGTCGACCGCACCGGCTGGCAGCGCTCCTGGAACTGGTGGGTCGGCGCACCGGGTCGTGGTGCCGAGCCCAACTCCGGTTCCCGTAGCCGCCGGTGGACGATCGACCTGGCCGCGGGCGTGGCACGCGAGGAGCAGACCGACGACCTGATCGTCGAGTTCCCGACCATCAACGAGACCCTGCTCGGCCGCCCGCACCGCTACCAGTACGCACTGGCCTTCCCGGACGACGACGGCGTCGGCAACCACACCTTCGTCAAGTACGACCGCGCCACCGGCGCCCGGCAGCTGCGCCCCATCGGCGTCGGCCAACTCCCCAGCGAGGCCGTCTTCGTCCCCGCCGCGCACGCCGCCGCCGAGGACCACGGATACCTCCTCAGCGTCGTCAGCGACCTCAACACCGACAGCTCCCGGCTCCTGGTCCTCGATGCCCGCGACCTGACCGCGCCCCCGGTCGCCACCGTCCACCTCCCCCGCCGGGTTCCCGCGATGATCCACGGCTCCTGGATCCCGGACGCCCGCTGACCCGCCCCTCCGACTCCCCCGCGGCCCCGCACACCAAGTGCGGGGCCGCGCACGTACCCACCACACGAAACAGCTCGCCCCGAGTCGTCACCGAGCAACGACCCCTGGACGCGTACGCCGTCCATGAGCTTGATCCGCTCGGGTCGGGTCAGCTCTCGTAGTGGTAGCGGCACTGCGCGATCAGAACCGTGTCCTCGGTGGCCTTGTAGATCAGTCGGTGCTCGTCGTTGATGCGGCGCGACCAGTAGCCCTGGAACCCGTGCTTGAGCGGTTCGGGTTTGCCGATCCCCTCGTTGCCCGTTCGGGAGATATCCGCGATGAGCGTATTGATGCGCTTCAGGACCTTCCGGTCCTGAAGCTGCCACCACAGGTAGTCCTCCCAGGCGCGGGAAGAGAACGTGATCTTCATACGCCGCCGACCCTCACTCGTCGGCCGTCAGTTCGCGTACGGTGCCGCCGCCGTTCTCCAACTCGTCGATGGAGGCGAGCAGACGCCGGGCGTTCGCAGGGCTTCGCAACAGGTAGGCGGTCTCCTTCAAGGACTCGTAGTCCTCCAGGGAGACGATGACGACCGGGTCGTGTCCGGCTCGGGTGATGACAACCTCTTCGCGGTCGTCGTTGACGGAGTTGAGCACCTCGGCATAGCGCGCGCGAGACTCGGAGTACGTCATGGTCTTCATGGCCCACCCTCCTTAAGTACAAGAAACTGTACGTCGCCTTTGGTGGGGCGGCAAGTCTCCGGGCGACACCCTCGGCCGGGCGCCCCGGACGCATGATCCGCGCACGCCGGGCAACTCCGCCGTGACCAGGACCCGCGCGGTCCGAGGGCGGCGTCAGAGGTCGAGGAGGGTGGTCAGGACGATGGCGGGGTCGGCGTCGGGTGGGCCGGCGGGGCACCAGGTGCCTCGGTCCTTGGTGTACGGGTACCACAGGCCGTCCCGGCCCAGGCGGAGTTGGGCGGCTCGGCCCTCGACGGTCCAGCGGTTGCGCCGGGAGTGGAGTCGGGGTGGCTTGCCGTCGGGCCAGTTCGCCCGCAGCGCCTCGCGGTCGCGGTCCAGGCGGGTGGCGGGTGGCGTCCAGTGGTTTTCCAGCACTTCCAGGGATGCCGCGCCGCCGTGCCGCCACGCGCGGGTGGCGAGGGCGAGTTCGCCGGGGGTACGGCCGCAGTTCGAGGAGATCCGGGTGAGGACCTCCGGCGTGGGGTGGGCGGCCGCCAGGCGGACGGCATCCTGCCATTCGGTGAGCGGGAGGGGTGGGGCGGTGTCGGCGTGCCGCTCGCCGAGAGCTGCGGCCAGCAGGTGATGGGCGCGCGTCGCGGCGTCGGCGGCGAGCAGTTCGAGCGCGGCGGGGTCGACACCGGGCTCCGGGACCGCCGAGTCCACCAGTGCGGGGCCTCGACCGGGCCGTGCGGGCAATGGCGGCGGCGCGGGCAGCGGCAGCAGTTCGGTGCGGGAGGCGAAGGCGAGATCGGCGCGATCGACGGCCCGGGCGGCCGGAGATACGGCCGGGCCCGCGCTTACGGCGTCGGCCGCAGATTCGGCCGCCGCGCGAGCGGTGTTGCGACGGCCGAGCTCGTCCATCAGTTCCCGCTCGCCGCGCCCCCGCAGGAGCAACAGCACGAAGGGGTCGCGGTCGAGCAGTCGGGCGACCTGGTAACAAAGGGCAGCGGCGTGTTTGCAGGGGTAACCCCAGTCGGGGCAACTGCACTCGGGATCGAGGTCGCGGGGGCCGGGCAACAACGGGACACCTGCGGCCGCGGCATCGTCGGCGAGCCCGGCGGGCATCTCGCCGTCCAACAGTGCGGCGATGTTGGCGGCTCGCTCGGCGATCATGTCGAGCAGTCGGTCCCACTGCCGGTCCGTCAGCTGCTCGACCCGAACCGTGGAGCGGTACGGGGTGCGGCGGCTACCGTGCACCGGCGCGGCGGCCATGCCGCGGTTGATGGTGACCCGATCCACCGCACCGTCGCGCGCGTAGGTCCGGCCGCGCTGGAGGCGCCCGGGGTCCAGGGAGGACTCTTCCAGGGCGCGCAGCCATTCGCGGCCCCACCAGGACTCGGCGAACGGCGCTCGGCTGCCCTTGGCGGGCGGAAACGCCTCGAAGGTGCGGACGGCTTCCTGGTCCGACCGGATGCGCTTGGTCATCGTCGCGTCCTTCGCAGCGTCATCGGCGTGGTTTCCGGGTCCGACCCGGCATGCCCGGTCATCGTCCCGTCCTTCGCAGCGCGACCAGTTCGGCCAGTTCGTCGTCGCCGAGTTCGCTGAAGGCCGCCTCGCCCGAGTCCAGCACCGAGTCGGCCAGTTCGCGCTTCTGCCGCAGCATCTCCGCGACCCGGTCCTCCACGGTCCCCTCGGCGATCAGTTTGTGCACCTGCACCGGCTGGGTCTGTCCGATCCGATAGGCGCGGTCGGTGGCCTGGTCCTCCACCGCCGGGTTCCACCAGCGGTCGTAGTGGATGACGTGTCCGGCCCGAGTCAGATTCAGGCCGGTCCCGGCGGCTTTGAGGGACAGCAAAAACACCTTCTTCTCGCCGCTCTGAAAGGCGTCGACCATCTCCTCACGGCGCTTGACCGTGGTGCCTCCGTGCAGGAAGAGGGTCTCCACACCGCGATCCGCCAAGTGCCGCTCGATCAGCCGGCCCATGGCCACGTACTGGGTGAAAACCAGGACCGATCCCTCCTCCGCCAGGACGGTGTCCAGGAGTTCGTCCAGGAGTTCCAGTTTCCCGGAGCGGCCCGGCAGCTTCGCGCCGGCCGGCTCCTTCAGGAACTGCGCGGGGTGGTTGCAGACCTGTTTGAGGCCGGTGAGCAGTTTCAGCACCAAACCGCGTCGGGTGATGCCCTGTTTCCCCTCGATCTCGGCCATGAGCTCGCGTACCAGGGCCTCGTACAGCGAGACCTGTTCCTTCGTCAGCGACACCGGCTGATCGGTCTCGGTCTTGGGTGGTAGTTCGGGCGCGATGCCGGGATCGGCTTTGCGCCGGCGCAGCAGGAAAGGGCGAACGAGCGCCGCCAACCGCCTGGCGGCCTGCTCGTCGCGATCGCCCTCGACGGCCTTGGCGTAGCGGTCGCGGAAGGAGGTGAGCGTGCCGAGCAAGCCGGGGGTGGTCCAGTCGAGCAGTGCCCACAGCTCGGACAGGTTGTTCTCGACCGGGGTGCCGGTCAGCGCGACCCGACCCCGCGAGGGGATCTCGCGCAGCGCCCGAGCGGTGTGCGCGTACGGGTTCTTGACGTGCTGCGCCTCGTCGGCGACGAGCAGGCCCCAGGGCTGGTCCGCGAGGCGTTCGGCGTCACGGCGCATGGTTCCGTATGTGGTCAGGACGAAGCCGCCCCCGGCTCCCGCCTCGAGCCCGTCCAGGTCGCGGCCGGGGCCGTGGAAGCGGCGTACCGGGGTGGCCGGTGCGAAGCGCCGGATCTCGCGCTCCCAGTTGCCGAGCAGAGAGGCGGGACAGACCACCAGGGTCGGGCCGGCGGTGGCCTTTCGTTCCTGGCGGCGCAGGTGGAGTGCGATGAGGGTGACGGTCTTGCCCAGGCCCATGTCGTCGGCGAGGCAGCCGCCGAGGCCGAGCGAGGTCATCCGGTGCAGCCAGTTCAGGCCGCGCAGTTGGTAGTCGCGCAGGGTCGCGAGCAGAGCCTTCGGGGGTCCCTGAGGCTCGCGCGCGGCGCGGGCTTCGGGGTCGGCGATCCGGGACCGCAGCTCCTCCAGTACACCGCTCGCGGTGACCGCCACCCGTTCGCCGTCCACCTCGACGTCGCCGGTCAGCGCGGCGCCCAGCGCGTCGATCGCGGTCAGCGACGGTGCCCCGGACTGCGCGGCCCGGCGCAGGCGGCGGACCAACTCCGGGTCCACGACCACCCACTGGTCGCGCAGCCGCACGATCGGCCGGTGTGCCTGGACCAGCCGTTCCAGCTCCTCCTCGGTGAGTTCCCGGTCTCCGAGCGCGACCCGCCAGCGGAACTCCGACAGACCGCCGGAGGACAGGAAGGACTCGGCCGAGGACCGTGTCCCCTTGCGGCGGGCGGGTTCCAGGACCCCGGCGGCGGTCAGCTCGCGGACCAGCTCCTTGGGCCAGTGCACGGCGACCCCGGCCGCGGCAAGGCTCTCGGCCGCCTCACCCAGCAAGGCCCGGGCCTCCTCGTCGGACAGCTCCAGGCCGGTCGGGGCGGCCGCCTCCAGCAGCCGCGCGGCCGGAGGCCAGCCGCGCGACGCTCGGCGCAGCGTCAGCAATGTGTCCACCCGAGCCCGTGGGCCGAACAACTCGGGGGCGAAGGCCCGGCCGGACCACAGGTCCGCGGCGTCGGCGAGCACGGTGGGATCGCTGAGGCTGCGTAGTTGGACCACGGCTCGGAAGGAGTCCGCATGGCCCAGTTCCAGCCGCAACGACACCGCCAAACCGGCGTCGCGGCCGGCGGCGACCTCCGCCGCCCAGACACGCTGCCGGGGTACGGACTGCGGCGCGCGAACCGCGAACGCCGGTCCGCCGGCCACCTGGCGGGCAGCGGGAGGCCGCGTGAGGGAATCGGCCACAGCATCCAGGAAAGCCCGTAGCAGCGGCTCGGCGGGCGGCAGGGCAAGCGGGGAAAGCCCGGGGACCGCGACCGCGCGGGCCTCGGGAGGCATGGCCGCGGCCAGGGCACCCAGCCGCTCGTGGTCGTCGACGTCCAGCGGGCCGACCCGCCACGCGTCGAAGCCCTCCGGTGACACCCCGGGCAGCACCCGGCCCCGGGCCACCAGGTCCAGACCGTGCAGGGCCGCCGTGCCCCAGAACGCGGTGCCGGCCGACACCCGCCCGCCGCCGTGCACACCAAGCGCCCGGCAGCGGGTCAGCAGCGGCAGCGCCTGCTCCACCGGCAGCAGCACGGCGCCCACCCGGGCCCGGCTCACGGACGAGCCGCGCGGGCGCACCACGGTGAGTTGCTCGGCTTCCACCCCGAGATCCGGCGGCTGGCCGCCGGATGTCCAGAAGGCCACCCGACCCGTCCGGGGCGGGTCCGCGGGAAGAAACACCGCCTCGCCCGCGGCGAGTTCGGACAGCAGAACGGGCAGTTGCTCCCGGAACGCAGGGGCCGCCCAGGACGCGGCCGGCCCGCCGGATTCGGCCGGGCGTACGCTCACGGCCTCCGCCGACGGGTAGATCTTCGCCACCACACCCACTCCGCAGATAGGTCGGAACGGCGCGGAACCCGCGCGAACCCTTGGCAGGTCAAGGCTATCCACACAGGTGGACAGCACCTGTCAAATGCGACTTCGCCCACTCGGCGCAATGCGAGAAAATAACGCCGTCAGCATCGCCTTGCGGCTGCTGTGCATTTTCGACGCAGCCCCCACTCCGGTGCCGGAATCCGCCTCCGCTTCGAGGGAACCTTCGCCGTGACCGCCGAGCCCGTGCCCACCTACCAGCTCAAGATCGCACTGCGAGACACCAGTCCGCCGATCTGGCGCCGGATCACCTTGCCCGCCGACACCTCGCTCGGCTCCCTGCACGACATCGTCCAGGTCTGCTTCGGCTGGGACGACTCCCACCTGCACTGCTTCGCCGAACCCGACTCCGACGTCGGTTTCGTCGACTTCGACGCACCGTTGGACCGCGACCCGAGCCGCGACTTCGACGAGGAATCCGCGTCCGTGGCCGAACTTCTGCCCTTCGTGGGAAGGCGGTTGGAGTACACCTACGACTTCGGTGACAACTGGCGGCACCTGATCACCCTGGAGAAGATCCTCCCCGCGTCCTCCGGCGGCCGGCGCGTCCACTGCACCGGTGGACGCCGCGCCATGCCCTCCGCCGAGGACACCGGCGGCGCCTGGGCGCTACAGGGCGTACTCGACGCCGTCGAGAACCGCCCGGCACCGGCTCCCGAGCCGTGGACGGACCGGGTCGAATCCCTGCGCGAGGGGGGATTCGATCCCGCTGCCTTCGACCGCGCTGCCTTCGACCGCACGGCCCTGGACCGGCAACTGGCCGCCCTGGAGCCGAGGCGGCCCAAGGCCACCCCGGCATCCGGGTCGGCCAAGGACACCCTCGACGGGCGGCGCTGCTCCTGCGGAGAGATCCACGACGACGAGGACCTCGACGTGGAGTTCGCCCCGGTGCGCCCGGTCACCCTGGCGCCGCTCGCGGACCTCGCCGACGCCGCACGGCAGGTGCCGCTGATCGACGCCGCGCTCCGCCTTGCCCACTGGTGCGAGGGCGGACGAGCCGTCACGTCCCGGGACGTGCTCAAACCCGCACTCGGCCGCCGGGCCGTCCAGGAACTCGAACTGTGGTCACTGGACGACGAACTGGGCGCACTCCAGCCGGCAGAGCGCGACAAGCGGCTCGGGCGCCTGCGCAGCTCCGGCGACCTGCCCTGCCTGGACGACCCCTGGCAGCTTGCCCTGTACACGGGTCTGCTGCGGATCGGCGCAGGCACCGCACGTCCCGGGCCCGATCTGCCCGCCACGGCGGAGGACGAAGGAGTCGTGGAGTTCTGGAGCCGGTCGCTCGACGGCGAACTCGACATCCTGGACGACCTCGAAAGCCTCGGCCTGCCGCCGATGTTGTCGGTCGCGCTCGGCCTGGAGGACGAGGACAAGGACAAGGACGGCTACGGCCACGGCCTGGCGGCCGTGGTGCTGCGGGCGCTGTACGAGGTTTCCGACGGCGAATGGCTGGACACCGCGCTGCTCGCCGAGGCTCTTCGCGACAGCGCTCTTGACGACGGCCTCCCAGAACAGGAAGCCGGATTGGTCGAACTGCTCCTCCGGCGGATCCTCGACCAAGCGGCCGTGGTCCTCGCCGAGTACCGGGCGGCAGAGGTGGAGGAGGAGACGGATCGGGAGTTCGACCACATCCGCTTGCACGTGCCCGGTCTCCAAGGAGTCACCGCCGGCGGCATCGACCTCGCCCTGCCCGGGATCCGGCTCAGGCTGACCCCGCTGGGACGCCACGGTCTGCGCGAGTACCTGCTCACCGAGGGAGTCCCCGCTCCGCTGATCGGCGAACTGGCCACCGCGGACGCCCCGACCCTGTTGGACGGCCTGCTCGACTACGACGAGGACGCCGCGCGCGCCGAGATCGCCGGCTGGATCAGCCACCGGGGTCAGGGCCCGGCCGCGGTCCAACTCATCGACTCCTGCGCCGGACTGGACGCCGACGCGGCCCTGCGCCGGCTGAGCGCGGCAGCGGTGCTGGCGCAGCTCGACGAGCCCACAGCGCTCAGGGTCCTACGCAAAGCCGCGGCCTCCCAGGTCCCCGGCTGCGCCCAGATCGCGGCGATCACGCTGGCCGGCCGCGGCGAGCTTCCCGAAGGACACGGCACGGAACTGCAACTCTGGTGGCTCGTGGACCATCTGTGGGGTCCCCTCGGCGTCGCCGACGAGGCACTGGCCACGTTCCTGGACCAGGAGGGGGACTCGCTGCTGCCCCTCCTCGATGAGATCGCCGACGACCTGTGGCGCTGCGACCACCCGGCCACCGGCGCCGTCCTGGAAGCGGCGGGGCGACACCTGAGGACTCGGGACAAGGCGCTGGCCAAGCGGCTGCGCAGGTCCGCGACCAAGGTCGGATCCCGGCGCCGACGGTGAGGTCGGGCGCATGGGACGCCTTCACGATGACCGAGGGAATCGGCTTGGCAGCGAAATCGGCGGCAAACAGCCCGACGACCGCTTGCGAGGTCGCCGGGCCGTCGACTCATCCGGGCTCGGGGGCTTCCTCTTCGTGGGTGTTCATTTCCGCGAAGACGATCTTGCCCGGTCCTGGTCGCTCGGCTACTCCCCAACAGGTCGCGACGGAGTGGATGATGAGCAGGCCGCGACCGCTCTCGGCGTCTCCGGTCGTGGCAGGTGCACACACGGGTCGGGCGGGGTGGGCGTCGGCGACCTCGACTCGCACAACGCCGGTCGCGCTGTCGTAGGCAAGTCGTAGCGCGAAGTCGGTGTCCGGAACGCAACCGTGCAGCACGGCGTTCGCGGCGAGTTCTCCGACCACCAGGGCCACCGTTTCGGATGCCCTGCTGCCGTACGGGATGCCCCAGGTCGCCAGCTGGTACGTGGCGAGACGACGTGCCTGGCGCGCACCGCTCCCGGTCGCCGCGAAGCGCCGGGTGAACACGCGTGCGGTGGCGCCGACTTGCATCAGTGGAAAGGTCATCCCCCAGAGTTCGCAGCTCGACGGGGCCGAGAACAGGGATTGTGCCAGTACAACCGGATCTGTACTGGTTGACCATATGGACTGGGCGAGTAACCCACCGTGACAATGAACCCCGTTGCCGGGGCTCGGGAACGGAGGGTGGCAGGGATGACGGCGGAGAATGGCGGCAGGTGCGGTGAGCCCGAGTTGTCGGACAGTCTCAAGACGTTCGGGGTGGTTCTCAAGGCTCTTCGAGACGAAGCCGGGCTGACACAAGAGGAGTTCGCGCCACTCGTGGGCTACTCGGGGCACTACGTCGCCAAGATCGAGCAGGGCAAGCGCTTCCCGCCCAAGGACTTGGTGACGCGCTCCGAAGCGGCGCTCGGACCGACCGCGGGGCGCGTGCTGAAGGCCGCGGCGCAGAGCTTGTCGCGCAAGGCGGGATTGGCGTCGTGGTTCCGGCAGTGGGCGGGGATCGAGGAGGACGCGGTATCGCTGTGCACATACGAGTGCCGGGCGGTTCCAGGACTACTGCAACCAGAGACGTATGTCCGAACCATCTTCGAGCGTAGGCTGCCTCCGCTGTCCGAAGACCAAATCGAACAGCAGGTGGTCGCTCGACTCGAACGACAGCGCCTACTGATCGAACGACCGAACACGGCGTTCAGCTTCATCATCGAACAAGCCCTGCTGGAAAGGCGCTTGGGAGGCGCGGGAGTCACTCGTGCCCTGCTGGACCACCTCCTTGCACACACCAAGCTGCGCAACGTGGAGCTTCAGGTCATGCCTTTGCGTCAGGAGGACCACGCGGGCATTGATGGTCTCATTTATCTGGCCGAGACCACCGAGCACAACTGGGTCGGATACTCCGAGGGCCAACAATCCAGCGTTCTGATCACAAGTCCGAAAGACGTGAGCGCGATGCTCCAACGCTATGGCAGGCTGCGCTCGCAGGCCCTCGGCCACGATGCCACGGTGAGCCTGTTGGAGGAGATGCGAGGAGCGCTATGAGTACCCCAGAGTCGACATGGTCCAAGAGCAGCTACAGCGGCAGCTCCGGCGACAACTGCGTCGAGGTCGCCGTGCTCCCCGAAATGATCCATGTCCGAGACTCCAAGGACGTACGCATCCAGGCCCTCGTCGTCTCGCCCACCGCGTGGTCCCGCTTCACCGCGCACACAGCAGGCAACCGGGGCTGAGTACCGCGACGGTGGCCAAGCAGGTGGCCACCGTCGCGGCGAGGCCGCCGGCCGCGACTGCCGCGCGCCCGATGCCCATTGCTTCGCGAATGTCTCCACCTGTCGCTCGCGCGGCGGACGACCTCACGACGCCGATTCCACCGCGACCGCGATACGTCGAGCGATTTGTCAACGAACCGAACGCTTGGCGCTGAATAGTCGCAAACGCGCGCGGAGCGCCCCGCTGCCGGCTACCGTTGAGGGTGGCATTTCGGACGCGAGGGGGAAATCGCGTGGATCCGTTGACACTTGCTGCGGCATCCGCAGTGGTCGGGGCTATGGCGACGCAGACCTGGGAGCAGGCACGCCAGGCCGTGGTGGGGTTCTGGCGGCAGCGCCGTGCCGAGGAGGTCCCGGCCATCGAGGCGGAACTGGCGCACTGCCGCACCGAGGTAACCGAGGCGCGTGCGGTCGGGGACGGTTCCGTCGAAGAGGCCCTGATCGGCGACTGGCAGCGCAAGCTCAGGCGGCTGCTGTCCGAGGACCCGTCGCTGCGGGCCGAGTTGCAGCGTGTCCTCGATGAAGAGCTGACTCCGTTGCTGCCCGACGCCGCTCGCGCCGGCATCACCAACATCCGGATGAGCGCCAAGGTCTCCGGCCACGGAGCGGCCTATCTGGCCGGTCGCGACATGACGGTCAAGAAGACCTCGTCATGACGCAGCCACCGCCGCCGTCCCCGGGCGAGGACCCCGCTCGGTCGGACATGCACGCTTCGGTGAACGATCACGCCTCGGCGTACCTGTCCGGCCACGACATGACCGTGGACAACAGTTCACGCACCCACCACAACAAGAGCATCGTCAAGCAGTTGGGGCCTCTCACACTGGTCATGCTGGTCACGGTCGCCGTGGCCGCGATCGTCGCCGTGGCGTGGCTCGTCGGGCGCGTGACCGAGGACGACGGCAAAACGCCGGCCGCGACCTCGGCCAACACCGAGATCACCATCGAGCCGAACTCGGGTCCTCCGGGGACTCCGATCCGGATCTCGGGCACCGGGTTCCAGCCGGGCAAAATCGTGCAGGTGATCTGCCAGGATCCGATGAATCCGCAGCTCGGCGAGTTCCGCGCGGCTGCGGATGGCTCGTTCTCCGGAAAGGCCGTCATCCCGAACGACGATTGGATCAGGAAGGTCGGCGTCCAGCTCGCGATCGTGGCGGCGAGCGGCCAGGCGCAGGACTCGGACCAGCAGGGCTTGACGTTCTTCACCGTACGGCGTTAGGCGATGGCGCATCTGCGCAGGTGGGCACGGTTGGCGCACGCCGTGTAACGCCCGGTGGAGCCGCGGTCGAGGTCCGAGCCGTGCACGCCTCCGGCCGTGCACGGCTCCGGCCGGCGGGAATCAAGCGGCCCATGTCTATGGTTGGTCGGTTGGTCCGCTTCGGTTCGCTCCGCCGGGGGTCGGCGAGCGAGCCGTTGTCGTCTTTACGAACGAGGTAGTACAGCCATGCCGTCAGCCCGTGCGCAGGTGCGTCGTGATCTTGTCGCCGAGTCGGTGCCGAGCGAGCGAGCAGGTCGAGCGCCCGGGGCCGTCCTGACGTTGGTCGCGCTGTTCCTGGTGGCGATCAATCTGCGTGGGGCGATCACCGATGTGCCGCCGCTGCTTACCTCGATTCGGGACGATCTCGGGCTGTCGGGGGCCGCCGCCGGGGTGTTGACGGCTATTCCGGTCGTGTCGATGGGGGTGTTCGCGCCGCTCGCGCACCGTGGGGCCGCTCGGTACGGGTACGAGCGCACCGTGGCCGCGTCGGTGGTCGTGCTGCTCGTGGGGGTGCTGATCCGGCTGGGTGGGGCCTCGGTCGTGTTGCTCTTCCTGGGCACGCTGGTCGCCGGTGCCGGGATCGCGGTCCTGGGCGCGGCGCTGCCGGGTGTGGTCAAGACGCACTTCGCCGAGCATGCGGGGGCGGTCACCGGGTTGTACAGCGCGGCGGTCGGGGTCGGGGCGGCGGGTGCGAGCGCGCTCGCCGTACCGTTGTCCGACGGCTTCGAGTCGTGGCAGCTCTCCCTCGGCGTGGTCGCGATCCCGGCGGTGCTGGGCCTGTTCGCCTGGCTCCCGGTGATCCGACGCACCAAGCCGGTACGGACCGACCCGAGCCGCACCGGCACCGGCACCGGCACCACCGACGCGACCGAGGCCCGGCACACCGAGCCGACGCCCGCACCCGCACCCGGCACTGCGGCACCCCGCACCGCGGCGCCCGACGCCTCCCCCTGGCGACGCCCCGTGGCCTGGATCCTCGCCGTCTTCCTGGTCATGCAGACCACCGCCTACTACGGCGTGGTCGGCTGGGTGCCCGCCGCCTACGAGGAGCAGGGCTGGAGTGCCGAGCGCGCGGGGCTGCTGCTGTCCGTGTTCGGCCTCACCGGGATCGTCTCCGGCCTGGTGATCCCGCTGCTCGCGGACCGCTTCGCCGATCCCCGGCCGTTGTTCGCGGTCACCGTCGCGGGGGCCGTGGTCGGCATGGGCCTGCTCGCGTTCGCACCGGATCTGGCGCCGTGGCCCACCATCGCGCTGCTCGGCCTGACGCTCGGCGGGGCGTTCCCGTTGATGCTGGTGATGCTCGTCCGCTTCGCGCCGAGCCCGGCGGCGGCCGGTCGGCTGTCCGCGATGACGTTCCTGATCGGCTATCCGATCGCCGCCGCGCTGCAGATCGTGTTCGGCACGATCCACGACCTGACCGGCGACTACACCGCGGTGTTCGCGGTGCTGTTCGCGATGACGCTGGTGGAACTCGCGGTCTCGCTCGGGTTGGATCCCAAGCATGCCCGACACCCCTGAGCATCCGTCACCGCCCGTCCCCCCGGCACTGTCCGCCCTCCCGCCCCGCTTCCGGGACGTCCCGTACGTCTACGCCCGACACCCGCAGGCCGTCGCGCCCGGTGACCTGAGCGCCGGTGCCAACTGCCAGCTGTACGCGTACGCCTTCCTCGCCCATCACGGCCTGCACGTCCCGCCACTGCGCTCGTCCGAGTTGTGGGCCGACGACACCACCACCGTGCGGGTCGCCGAACCCGCGCCGCTGGACCTGCTCCTGTTCGACGCCGGCCCGCGCCCGGACCGCGATCCCGGCTACGCCGCGCACATCGGGGTGCATCTGGGCCCCGACCGGGTGCTGCACCTGTGCCGGGAGGTCGGCCGGCCGGTCGTCTGGTCGTACGCCGAGTTCGCCGCCCGCCCCCGCTACGCACGCCTGTTCGGAATCAAACGGTGCCGCCCGGTGACGGAACACAACCACCCCCTCCCGTAGTTGAATTGCGACATGCCCGCTCCCGAGAACAGCGCCTTGAACTCCACCTCCGTCACCGAACCCCAGAGCCCGTCCGATGCGCCCCCGCCGCCCGTTCCGGCCTGGGAACGCCGCTACCGCGCGGCCCGGATCGGCCTGCCGCGCTGGGCCGACCACGCGCCCGCCAAGTCCGTCTTCGTCTCCAACGCCTCCGGCACCTTCGAGGTGTACGCCTGGGACCGGGTCAGCGGAGCACAACGGCAGGTGACCGACCGGCCCAACGGCACCTCGTCGTCCCGGATCAGCCCGGACGGGCGCTGGATCTGGTGGTTCGCCGACACCGACGGCGACGAGTTCGGCGTCTGGATGCGCCAGCCGTTCGACGGCGGCCCGGACGAGGTCGCCGTTCCCGGTCTCGAACCGTCCTACCCCGGCGGCCTCGGTCTGGCGAACGACGGCACGGTCGTGGTCGGCCGGATGACCGACGACGAGGGCTCCACGATCCACGTCGCCCGCCCCGGCGCCGAACCGGTGACCGTGTACCGCCACACCGAGTCGGCGTGGTTGTCCGCGCTGTCCGAGGACGCCACCCACCTGGTCGTCGCGCACAACGAGCACGGCGACGCGATGCACGCTTCGCTGCGCGTACTGCGCCTGGACGGCACGCCCGTGGCCGACCTGCACGACGGTCCCGTGGGCGGGCAACCCGATTCGGACCTGTCCGCGATGGGCTTCTCCCCGGTCGCCGGCGACCAGCGGGTGCTGGTCATCCACCAGCGCCGCGGCCGGGACGAACCGCTGCTGTGGGAGCCGCTGACCGGCATCGAGACCGAACTCGACCTCGGGCTGCCCGGCGACCTGTCCGCCGACTGGTATCCCGACGGCCGGGCGCTGCTGATCGACCACGAGCAGCACGGGCGTTCCGAGCTGTACCGCTACGACCTGGCGAGCAAGGAACTCACCCGGATCGACACCCCGCCGGGCACCATCGGCGCCGCCGGCGCCCGGCCCGACGGCAGCGTGGAGTACCACTGGTCGAGCGGTTCGACCCCCTCCGAGCTGCGCTCGACCACGGGTGACGTACTGCTCACCCCGCCCGGCGAGCGTCCGCCCGGTTCGGTCCCGGTCACCGACGCGTGGGTGGAGGGGCCGGGCGGCAAGGTGCACGCGCTGGTGTCCAAGCCCGCCGGCGAGGGCCCGTTCCCGACCGTGTTCAACATCCACGGCGGGCCCACCGCGCACGACGGCGACCACTTCGCGGCGGACGTCGCGGCCTGGGTCGACCACGGCTTCGCGGTGGTCCGGGTCAACTACCGTGGCTCGACCGGCTACGGCAAGGACTGGACCGACGCGCTGCGGGTGCGGATCGGCCTGATCGAGCTGGAGGACATCGGCGCGGTCCGCGAGTGGGCCGTCGAGTCGGGCCTGGCCGATCCCGAGCGCATCGTGCTCTCCGGCGGCTCGTGGGGCGGCTATCTGACCCTGCTCGGCCTGGGCGTCCAGCCCGACGCGTGGGCGCTGGGGCTGGCCGCGGTGCCGGTCGCGGACTACGTCACGGCGTACCACGACGAGATGGACGTGCTGAAGGCGATGGACCGCACGCTGCTCGGCGGTACGCCCGAGGAGGTACCCGAGCGCTGGGCCGCGTCCTCGCCGCTGACCTATGTCGAGAAGGTGCGGGTACCGGTGTACATCAGCGCCGGCGAGAACGACCCGCGCTGCCCGATCAAGCAGATCGAGAACTACGTCGCGCGGCTGGCCGAACTCGGCAAGCCGCACGAGGTCTACCGCTACGACGCGGGCCACGGCTCGCTGGTCGTCGAGGAGCGCATCCGGCAGATGCGCCAGGAGTTCGCCTTCGTCGACCAGGTGATCGGCCTGCCGATCCCGAACCCGGCGTAGGCCGCCCGGCCCGGCGAATCTCGGCGGGCCGCGCCGCCGGGCACGCAAGCTGCCGGCCACCGCGCTCCGCCGGACAGGAACCGGCGGCGCACGTGCCGCACGACGGGGCTGGGTGTCAGCTTTCGACGCCCAGCTCCGCGAGCAGTTGCGCCTCCTGCTCCTCGGCCCGATCGTCCGCCTCCCGGCGGACCACGCGCCACCACACGAACACGGCGGCGCCGGCGAAGACGAACCACTGCGCGGTATAACCCAGGTTCTGCCACGCCCGGCCGGAAATCCCGCCGCCCTCGGTCTTCTTCGCCGCCGGCATCGGCGCCAGCGCGGCCGAATCGGCGGCCGGGGTCTGCGCGGTCAGCGCGACGAACCCGTCGGTGAGCGGGTACGGCAGCATGTTGACCAGCTCGGGTGTGCTGATCATCGAGAGTTGACCGGGCCGCAGGTCGGTGGCGCGTTCCGCGTCCGAGGTGTGCTCCGCCTCGGACCATTCCAGCCGACCGGTGACGGTGACCGGTCCGGTCGGCGGCGCGGGCACGGTGTCGCCCTCGACCCAGCCGCGGTTGACCACGACCGCCGGCGCCCCGGCGACCAGCAGCGGGGTGACCACGTACGACCCCGTACGCCCGTCGAGTCGGCGCCCGGGCACCACGAGTTGGCGGCCCACGTCGTAGGTGCCGCTCACCGTGACCGAGCGGCCGCGATCGGCCCCCTCGACCCGGCCGCCCAGCGGCACGAGGTCACCGATCGGCACCGCGGGAGCCGTGGACACCTTCTCCCCGCTGCTCCCGCCGCCCTTGTGCTCGCCGTAGCGGTGGAACTGCCACAGCCCCAGCGCCGCGCACACCGGGACCGCGACGAGCACGATCATGTGGAAGACCAGCCAGCGCGGCTGGAGCAGGAACCGGTACACCCCCCAACGGTAACCGTCGGCCGACGGCACCCGAGCGCGGGTGTCACCTCGCGCGGGCGGTCCCCGCGGCGGCGCGGTCGCGGTGATCCCGTCGAGAGGGGTCACCTCGCCTGCGGCTGGTCGCGCCGGGCCGCGGGTGGTCGCGCCCGGCCGCGGGTGGTCGCGCCCGGAAGATCCGCCGCCCGTGCGTCGGCCCGGCTTCCCGAGGCGGAGTGTCACCTCGCGCGCGGGTAGTCCCCCGTCCGATAGATGTCGGTGCGGAACACCGTGCCGCCGCACGTGGGCGTCAGCGCCACCTTGGCCACGTTGAAGTCGTTGGCGACGAGTGCGTAGCCGAGCGCGGGCACCGGCGCCTTGGGCGCATCGGGGGCGCACCTGCCGTCCGCGGCCGGCACCTGCGGTTGCCACGCGAACTGGAACTCGTAGGCCTGGCCCGGTCGAAGCGTGATCACCGTACCCGTCGACTCGGGCAGCAGCGGCAACCCGGCCGCGCGGTCGCCGGCCGTGTGCTGGTGCACGGTGACCTGCACGATCGGGTTCCCGGGCGGGGAGCCCACCGAGACCACTCCGGGGCCGGTCACCTGACATTCCTTGCGCGCGTTGCTGCGCACCTGGAGCACGCCGTACGCCAGGCCGTCGGCGCCGACCGGTCCGAGCCGGGCGTCCTCCCCGGACAGGTCGGTGGTCAGACACGCCGGGGTCGGCTTGGCCGGCGGCGCGGTCTCGCTCGGCGGCGCGCTGCTCGCGGGCGGCGCGCTCTGCCCGGTGCCCGCGCTCTGCCCACTCGTCGGCGCGGTCGAGGCGCCGGATCCGTTCGTCGGGGTGCCGCCTCGGGTCGGCGGGTGGGACTGTCCGGCCCCGCCCGGAATCCCGGCGCTCATCCCCTCGCTCGGCCCCGGCAACGGCTCCGTGACGTTGACCGAGGACGACGAGGACTGGATCCCGCCGACATTCGACTTCGAGTCGTCGCCGTCGTCCACCGCGGTCCGCAACACGGGTGTGCCGACCAGCAGCGCCGCCACCAGCCCGGCGGCGCCGAGCGTGGCCACCCGCCGTTGTCGGCGCCGGGCCGGCACGGCCACCCGCAGCCGGTCCAACGCGTCCGACGAGGGTCGCACGTCGGCCACCGCCGCATGCAGTCGCCGGCGCACCTCTGCCGCGAGGTCGTCGGGGTCGGGACCAAGGGTCCCCGGGTCGTTCGTCACGGCGTCTCCATCCGGGCCCGGAGGGCTTCCAGTCCGCGTGAGGCGTACGCCTTCACCGAGCCGACCGACAGTCCGAGCAGATCGGCCACCTGAGCCTCTGTCAGATCAGCGTAATAGCGCAGCACGATCACTTCCCGCTGCCGCCGTTGCAATTCGCGCAACGCCCTTACCAGCACGTCGCGTTCCAACACGTGCCGTGAACCGTCCTCGGTACTCGTCGCTTCCGGCTCGGGCTTGGACAGCAGGCGCATGCCCATGATCCGCCGCCGCAGCGTCGACCGGGACAGGTTCACCACGGTCTGCCGCAGGTAGGCCAACGTCTTGTCGGCCTCGCGCAACCGATGCCGGGCGGTGTGCACCCGGACGAACGACTCCTGCACCACGTCCTCACACGAATCGGTGTCGTCGAGCAACAGGGAAGCCAAGCGCAACAACGAACCATAGTGGGCGCGATAGGTCTCGGTGAGGACGTCTATCGAGACGCCCGCGTCAGAGGACACGGAAACTCCCGAAACGCCCTGATCCAGCGCGCCGACCACAGGCATTCGGACCGGGCGCAGCGCCGGTTCCGCCCTCACGACCATTTCTGCCACGACTGTTGGACACTCGACCCCCCGGGAAGGTTGTATACGCCTGCGATCCGGGGACGGTCGTCGGCTCAGCCACACATCCGCCCACCGTAGTGGGCCGGGTGATGTGCAGTCAGCTACTCGGGTCGGGGAAGCGGCCGTCTTGGGTCGGGGAGGCGGTTGCTCGAGTCCGGGAGGCGGCCGTCTCGAGTCCTGGAAGCGGCCGTCTCGGGTCGGGGAGGCAGCTGCTCGGGTCCGGGAAGCGGTTGCTCGGGTCCGGGAAGCGGTCGTTCGGGTCCGGGAGGCGGCCGCCGCACGCACGGCAGCCGGTGTCCCCACTCGGGGAACACCGGCTGCCGCAACGGTCTGCGGTCCGCGACTAGTCGCGCTCGACCAGTTCCGCGGCGACGACCTCGGCGATCTGGGCGGTGTTCAGCGCCGCGCCCTTGCGCAGGTTGTCCCCGCACATGAACATGTCGAGCGCGAACGGGTCGTCGATCGAGCGACGCACCCGGCCGACCCAGGTCGGGTCGGTACCGACCACGTCGGCCGGCGTCGGGAACTCGCCGTTCTCCGGGTCGTCGCACAGCACGACGCCGGGAGCACCGTCCAGGATCTCGTGCGCGCGGGCGACCGAGACCTCGTTCTCGAACACGGCGTGCACCGCGAGCGAGTGCGTGGTGATCACCGGGACGCGCACGCAGGTCGTGTGCACCTTCAGGTCGGGCAGCCCCAGGATCTTGCGGGACTCGTTGCGGACCTTGAGCTCCTCGGACGACCACCCGTCGTCCTTGAGCGAACCGGCCCACGGCACCACGTTGAGCGCGAGCGGCGCCGGGAACGGGCCGAAGTCGCCCACCGCACGGCGCACGTCGCCGGGCTGGGTGCCCAGCGTCTGGCTGCCCGCGACCTTGCCGATCTGTTCGCGCAGCGCGTCGACACCGGGCTGCCCGGCGCCGGACGCGGCCTGGTACGACGCGACCACGAGCTCCTTGAGGCCCAGCTCCGCGTGCAGCGCGCCCAGTGCGACGACCATGGTCAGCGTCGTGCAGTTGGGGTTGGAGATGATGCCGCGCGGACGCACCCGCGCCGCGGCGGCGTTGACCTCGGGCACCACGAGCGGGACCTCGGGGTCCATCCGGAACGCGCCTGAGTTGTCCACCGCGACCGCGCCCTTGCTCGCGGCGATCGGCGCCCAGTGCGCGGAGACCTCGTCGGGCACGTCGAACATCGCGACGTCCACGCCGTCGAAGCATTCCTCGCTCAGCGCGATGACCTCGACCTCCTCGCCCCGCACGACGAGCTTCTTGCCCGCGCTGCGCGCGGAGGCGATCAGCCGGATCTCGCCCCACACGTCCTGGCGGGTGGAGAGCAGTTCGAGCATCACCGTGCCGACCGCGCCGGTGGCGCCGACCACGGCCAGGGTGGGCTTGTCCTTGCGGGTCATCGGCCGGTACCTCCGTAGACGACGGCTTCGCCGGACTGGTCGTCCAGGCCGAACGCGGTGTGCACGGCCTGTACGGCGGCCGGAACGCCGTCGGCGCGGCAGACCACCGAGATCCGGATCTCGGATGTCGAGATCAGCTCGATGTTCACCCCCGCGCCGGTGAGCGATTCGAAGAACTTGGCGGTGACGCCCGGGTGCGAGCGCATGCCGGCGCCGACGAGCGAGATCTTGCCGATCTGGTCGTCGTAGCGCAGCGACTCGAAGCCGATCTCGGCCTGGGCCTTGGTCAGCGCGGTCATCGCACTCTGACCGTCGGACATCGGCAGCGTGAAGGAGATGTCGGTACGGCCCGTGGAGGCCGCGGAGACGTTCTGCACGATCATGTCGATGTTGATCTCGTTGTCCGCCACCAGGCGGAAGATCTTGGCCGCCTCGCCCGGCTTGTCCGGGACCCCGACCACCGTGATCTTCGCTTCGCTGGTGTCGTGGGCGACCCCGGAGATGATCGCGTGCTCCATGTCGTCCCCTTCGGGTTCATCCGTCACCCAAGTGCCGACGAGTCCCGAGAAGGACGACCGCACGTGCACGGGCATGTCGTAGCGGCGGGCGTACTCCACGCACCGCAGGTGCAGCACCTTGGATCCGCTCGCGGCCAGCTCCAGCATCTCCTGGTAGCTGATCCGGGAGATCTTCCGGGCCTTCTTCACCACGCGGGGGTCGGCGGTGAAGATGCCGTCCACGTCCGTGTAGATCTCGCAGACCTCGGCGTTCAGCGCGGCGGCCAGCGCGACGGCGGTGGTGTCCGAGCCGCCGCGGCCGAGCGTGGTGATGTCCTTCGTGTCCTGGGACACGCCCTGGAAGCCGGCCACGATCGCGATCGCGCCCTCGTCGAGCGCGGAGCGGATCCGCCCCGGCGTCACATCGATGATGCGCGCTTTGTTGTGGACCGCGTCGGTGATCACACCGGCTTGGCTGCCGGTGAACGACCGTGCGTCGACGCCCAGGTTTTTGATCGCCATCGCCAACAGCGCCATCGACATCCGCTCACCCGCGGTGAGCAGCATGTCGAGCTCGCGCCCGGAAGGGATGGGACTCACCTGCTGCGCCAGATCGATCAGCTCGTCCGTCGTGTCGCCCATCGCGGACACCACCACGACCACTTCGTGGCCCTGCTTCTTGGTGTCGACGATTCGCTTGGCCACGCGCTTGATGCCCTCGGCATCGGCGACGGAGGAGCCGCCGTACTTCTGCACGACAAGGCCCACGTGCGCTCCTCGCTTGATATCTGTGCGGTCGGCACAGTCTAACTAGGCCGCTCGGTGGTCAAAGCTTTATTCACATTGTGAGACGTACGTATCAGTAGGCGGGATTGTGCGACGTACGCATCACTGAGCGGCATTCGGTACCAAGACCACGAAACGCCCTACCCGGGGTCGGGAATCACCCTGCGAACCACCCGAATCGCGTGGATTCGGGGAGTTCGGAGCGATCGGGCGCGATCGGGTGCGGTCGGGCGCGGTCGGGCTGCGATCGGGCTGCGATCGGGCGACGATCAGGTGTGCGGGCCGCCCAGGACCACGGCGTCGTCGAGTTGCTCGGCGAGTTCGTCGACCAACTCGTCGGCGAGCGCCTGTCCGTCCGGGTCCAGACTCTCCGTGATCGGATCGTCCAGGCGGGCGTGCGACACCACCGATTGCAGCGCACGCAACACGGCGCTCGCGGTCGCGCCCCAGTTGGACATGTACGAGAACTGCCACCACCACAGCGCCTCGCGGCTGCGTCCGGCCCGATGGTGGGCCAGCCCGTGGGCGAGGTCGGCGACCACGCCGGCGACGTCGTCCGACAGTCGCGCCGCGACCGGTTTGGACTTGGGCACGTACGGGTCGAAGACCTCGTAGTACACGTCGATCGGCTCCAGCAACCGGGACAGCGCCGAACGCAGCGCGTCGACGTCCGGGTCGGGACCAGAGTCGGGCTCGAAGCGGTCGTCCGGCACCACGTCGGCGATCGCGCCGAGCCGGCCGCCCGCAAGCATCAGCTGCGAGACCTCGAGGAGCAGCATCGACACCGCCTGCTCCGGCTCCTCGCCCTTGGCCACCTCGGTGACGGCCAGGACGAAGCTGTCGATCTGGTCGGCGATCTCACTGGTGAATTCGTTCAGGTCGTCAGACATCGAGCAGTCGTCTCCCCTCGAAGGCACGCCCGAGCGTGACCTCGTCGGCGTACTCCAGGTCGCCCCCCACCGGCAGCCCGCTGGCCAACCGGGTCACACGCAGACCCATCGGCTTGCACAGGCGAGCCAGATACGTCGCGGTCGCCTCTCCTTCCAGGTTCGGGTCGGTGGCCAGAATCAACTCGGTCACCACACCGTCCGCGAGCCGGGTCATCAGCTCACGAATCCGCAGGTCGTCGGGCCCCACGCCCTCGATCGGGCTGATCGCGCCACCGAGCACGTGGTACCGGCCCCGGAACTCGCGGGTCTTCTCGATCGCCACGACATCCTTGGACTCCTCGACCACGCAGATCACCGCGACGTCGCGTCGCGGGTCGAGACAGATTCGGCACTGCTCCGATTCCGCCACGTTGCCGCATGTGGCGCAGAACCGCACCTTGTCCTTGACCTCGGTGAGCGCGTGCACGAGGCGCCGGACGTCGGCCGGGTCGGCCGCCAGGAGGTGGAAGGCGATGCGTTGCGCGCTCTTCGGCCCTACACCGGGCAGTCGGCCCAGCTCGTCGATGAGGTCCTGTACGACGCCTTCGTACACCTACCGTCTCCCTGCTTGCTTTGGTTGTTCGGGGGCTGCTTGTGGGCTGCTTGTGGGCTGCTTGGTGGCTGCCTGGTGTTTCGGTGGGCTTTCGGTGGGCTTTCGGTGGGCTTTTCGGCTTCGGTGGGGTCTTTCGGTGGGTTTTCTTGCCGGGCCTTGTGACGGGCTTTGCGATGGGTCTTCGGTGGGTTCGGCTTTCGGTTGTGGGGGCTCGGCTCACATGCCGGGCAGCCCGAGTGGACCGCCGCCGCCCATGCCCTGGGCCAGCGGGCCCATCAACTGGGACTGCATCTCCAGAGCCGCGCGGTTGGCGTCGCGCACCGCGGCGACGATGAGGTCGCCGAGGGTCTCCGTGTCCTCAGGATCCACCGCGGACGGCGAGATCTCCAGAGCCAGCAGCTCACCGGCGCCGGACACGGTCGCGGTCACCAGGCCGCCGCCGGCGCTCCCGGTCACCTGGGTGCGCGCGAGTTCGTCCTGCGCCGCCATGAGGTCCTGCTGCATCTTCTGCGCCTGCTGCAGCAGCTGCTGCATGTCGGGCTGGCCACCACCGGGAAACACTGGACACCCTTCGTCGCTCGGACGCGGCTTCGCACCGCCTCGGGGCGGCGCCCGCTCGGCCGCCGTCCTTCCGTCGAGCCTACGGCTCCGGGCGGGGCCGATGCGCGGCGACGGCACGCATCGGTGGGTCGGCGGTGGGTCGGCGGTGGGTCTGCAGTGGGTCGGGTGCCGGTCGCCGGCGGTCTGGTGGTGGGGATGCCGGGTCGGTTCCGGGTCGGGTGGGGGTCGGTACCGGGTGCCGGCGGGTGGGGGTCGGTACCGGGTCGGGTGGGTGCGTCAGGTGGTGGGCGACTCGTCGATGATCGTCGCGCCGAGTTCGCGGGTGAGCAGTTCGTGGGTGGACAGGCCGCCGTCGTCGGCCAGGTCCTCGTCGTCGTAGCGGCCGATGTCCTCGGGGATGTCGAAGTCCGGCTCGGGCGGCGGTGGTGGTGCCTGCCTGGGCTGCGGGCGGGTGGGCGGCGGCTGCGACGGGGCGGTGGCGGGGCGGGCCTGGGCGGGCGGCGGGGGCGCGACCGGAGGGGTCGGGGCCGGGGCGCCGGGCCAAGCGCCGGGGGGCGGGGCGGCGGGCGCGCGATCGACGGGCGGGGTCGCGCTCGGGACGGGAGCCGGGGCCGGGGCTGCGGACGGGGTCGGGGCCGGGCCGCCGGGGCGGCGGGCGGGCGCAGCGACTGCCTCGCCGGTGACGACGCAGTCGATCCGCCAGTCGAAGCCGAAGGCGTCCTGCACGGACTGCCGGACGATCTCGTCCCGGCCGCTGCTGCGGAAGCCCTCGCGGGTGCCCGCCTGCTCGAACGCGAGGGTCAGCGTGGTGCCGTCGAATCCGGCCACGGTCACGGTCTGCAACATCATCCAGGCCACCCGGTTGCGGCCGCGCACGGCGTCCAGGATCTGCGGCCACATTTCGTGGACACGGGCCAGATCGCCGGTGGCCTGGCCGGTGGCCTGGGCGGGGGCGGCGGGGGGTGCTTGGTGGGGCTGGTGGGGCTGTTGCGGGTGCTGCTGGGGGGCGGCGGGGGGTGGGCCGGAGCCGGCGGTGCGGGCTTGGGGCCAGGCGCCGGGGGTGGGGGCGGGCTGCTGTTGGTGCTGTTGCGGCTGCTGAGGTTGTGGGTGTTGTGGTTGTGGCGGCTGCGGTTGGGTCGCGGGAGCCGGTACGGGGGGCTGGGGCGGAGCGGCCTGCTGCGGGCGGGCCTGCGCGGGGGCCGCTCCGGCGTCGGTGCGGGCCTGGTCCGGGGCGGTGGGGGCCGCGGGTCCCGTGGGGAGGCCGCCGACGGACACGCGGCGTTCGAGGCGTTCCAGGCGCGTCTGCAGGCCCTGCTCGCCGGAGTCGACGGCGGGCAGCAGTACCCGTGCGCAGATCAGCTCCAACTGAAGCCGGGGTGCGGTGGCGCCACGCATCTCGGTGAGACCGGTGTTGACGATGTCGGCGGCGCGGGTGAGCCCGGCCCGGCCGAACTCGGCGGCGTGCCGGACCATGCGCTCCAGCTGGTCGGCGGGCACATCGATCAGGCCCTTGTCGGCCGCGTCCGGCACCGCAGCCAGGATCACCAGGTCGCGCAACCGCTCCAGCAGGTCGGCCACGAACCGGCGCGGGTCGTAGCCCCCCTCGATCACCCGGTCCACCAGCTCGAAGGCGGCCGCGCCGTCCTGCGCGACGAACGCCTCGATCACGTCGTCCAGCAGCGACCGGTCGGTGAACCCGAGCAGCGAGGTGGCCATCGCGTAGGTGACACCGTCGTCGGTGGCGCCCGCAAGCAACTGGTCCATCACCGACATCGAGTCCCGCACCGACCCGGCGCCGGCCCGCACCACGAGCGGCAGCACCGCCGGCTCGACCTTGATGCCCTCGGTCTCGCACACGGAGGCGAGGTGGTCGCGCAGCACACCGGGCGGCACCAGCCGGAACGGGTAGTGGTGCGTTCGGGACCGGATGGTCCCGATCACCTTCTCCGGCTCGGTGGTGGCAAAGATGAACTTCAGGTGCTCCGGCGGCTCCTCGACCACCTTGAGCAACGCGTTGAAGCCCGCCGACGTGACCATGTGGGCCTCGTCGATGATGTAGATCTTGTAGCGCGAGCTCACCGGCGAGAAGTGCGCCTTCTCCCGCAGATCGCGAGCATCGTCCACACCACCGTGCGACGCGGCGTCGATCTCGATCACGTCGATGCTGCCGGGCCCGCCGAGACCGAGGTCCCGACACGACTGGCACTCGCCGCAGGGTGTGGGCGTGGGCCCCTGCTCACAGTTGAGACACCGGGCAAGAATGCGCGCACTGGTGGTCTTGCCACACCCTCGCGGCCCACTGAACAGATAGGCGTGATTGACGCGGTTGTTCCGCAGGGCCTGCATGAGGGGTTCCGTCACGTGCTCCTGCCCGATGACCTCTGCATAGGTCTCGGGGCGGTAGCGACGGTAGAGGGCGAGCGACACGCCCCCGACGATAGCCGGGCGGAAGGACAGACGCGGCCCCTCACCACCCACCCACGCCCGAACAGCCGCGGCCTCCCGCCGCCGGCCGCGCCCGAACAGACGCCGCCCACCACTCGCCCCGTGCCCGAACGGACGCGGACCCCCACCGCCTGCCTGCGCCCGAACGGTCGCGGACCCCCGCCACCCGCCCCGTGCCCGAACGGACGCGGACTCTCACCGGCCGCGTGTGCCCGAACGGACGCAGACCCCCGCCACCCGCCCGTGGCCGAACAGCCGGCCCCATCCGTGCCCGAACACCGACCCCACCCGTACCCAAGCACCGGCCCCGGTCGGGTACTGTAGGCCCCGGACCCCCCGTGCGGCGGTATCCTCCTGAACCTCCCCAGGGCCGGAAGGCAGCAAGGATAGGGAGGCTCTGCCGGGTGCACGGGGGGTTCACAGTTTTCCCACCCCGCCCGGCCGGCCAGCCCCTCCGCCCCCTTCGAATAGGGGTGCGCGAGCACCCGCCGACCTCCTGTAAGCTTCCGCACGGAGGATTCGCCTAGTGGCCTAGGGCGCACGCTTGGAAAGCGTGTTGGGTTCACACCCTCACGAGTTCGAATCTCGTATCCTCCGCACCCGCCCACCTGGGCAAACGTCAGCCCGGACCACTTCGATGGTCCGGGCTGACGTCGTTTTTGGTTGCAGTTCTGGTTGCATTTATTTCGGATATATACGGCTAAATGCATCTCCGTAGGTCTGGTCTTCGTCCCACACGCCTCGAACCGGCAGCACATTCAGAGATCCGCAAAGCCTTCAAGTGCCACCTCGGCAAGAAGGCCTCGCCCCTGGCCATCTGAGTGGCGTAGTCCTGCCTCCAGGTGCGTGAGCAGCCGATCGCGCGGCTCACCCCATCGACGGGTGTGCGGCGCGGGAAGCCCCGGCAGCCGTCGCAGGGCCCCACGCGGTCACATCAGCGCGCGGGCCCGGCGCTCCCAGTCCGCGATCCGGGACATCACGCCGCTGACCTGCTTGACCGCGGCCGAGATGTCCCGGCCGGGCGCCCGCAGCGCCCGGCTCATCTTCGCCACCCACCGCATGCCGACCTCGAACTCGCCGAGCACGCCGACCACCTCGTGGGTGGACTCGGCGATGCTGACCATCTGCTCCAGGAAGCCGGTCGCCGAACCGGCGCGCTGCTCGGATGGCATCGCCGCGATGACGTCGAACGCAGTCAGGACCGCCGCGTCCATCTCCACCATCTGCCCGGCGAAGCGGGTGCACGCCTCCCGGAGACCGGAGGCCGGCTCGGCCATCGCCTTCCCCAGTTCGGCCATCGCCGGCAACCACGCGCTCATCGGCGCCCCGGGCTGGGAGGCCCGCTCCATCACCGGACCGATCTGCACGGCGACTTCGGCGATCACAGTCATAAATCCAGTAATCGCCTCTGTGGTCTCGCCCATCGCCTCCATCTGCTCCTCCACCCGGGCGAACCGGTCGATCAGCCCGGGGGCCTCCGGGTCGTCCGGCTCCGCCTCAACCACGGCCGGCAGCGGCGCCGCCGGGAGCCCGAACAGGATCCGCGCCGGGGTCAGCGGCTCGAATCTGTTGTTCAGGGCACCTTCCAGCGCACTCTCCAGGTCCCGCCGCGCCTTGACCAGTCCGCTCCGGCTGCGCTTGAACATGATTGTCCGGATCAGTGATAGGTCGAACGGCAGTTGGCCACTCTCACCGATGTGGATGATGGGCTTTCCGGTCAGGTGCCGGATCCCGATCTCATAGGTGACATTGGCGTTGCCCCCGGTGAGGTCAGCGATCACGATGTCGTCCTGCAGCACGTGACGGCAGATCTGGTCGGTGATCTCGCCCGATTCGGCGATCCCGTCCGCTCGGACCGGGACGATGCCGTGCCTGGCGCAGGCGGGCAAGATCACCGTCTCGTAAATCTCCAGGTTCTCCTCGAACGCCAGGAGCTCCGGACTCCCATCCTGGGCGTGCTCGTTCCCGATGGGCGCGATGACGAAGCAGGTCGTCATCGGCACCTCCTCCGGCTCCGGAGCGGCGACGGCCACGATGCTCATGCGTAGTCCTCCGTTTCGAACTGCGTTGCAAGATCGCGCTGTTCCGCGAAATCGGCACCGGCTCGCACGTCGGCCGGGTAGACGGGGCGCTCCTCGATCCCAAGCGCGCGAAGCAGGCCGGCGGTGGGGATCCGGTACTGCCATCCGAGGCGCAGGACCGGGCAGGGGAAACCGCCCTGATGGATGAGCTTGTAGGCGGTGGCGGGACAAAGTCCGAGCGCGCGGGCGGCGGTGCGCAGGTCGACGACCAGCGGCAGGTCGAACGCCTCGCCGAACGACAGCCAGGTACCGGAGCGTGGGATCATGGTCGTCCTCCGGCCGGACGCAGAGATAGGGTGCCGATCCGGCTGCCTTCGCTCGGGCGCCGCGCCCGGTGCACTATGTCTCCGAGGCCCAGGTGGCCTGCCAGCTCGCCCAGTCGGAAGCTCTCCAGCCGCTCCGGTGCGACGCTGAAACGCACCGTCGCCGACAGGCCGTCAGGCCGAGCAGGCGGCGACACGCGCAGTTCCCAGCCATCCTGCCAATCGCCGACCGGCGACTCCGCAGGCGCCTCCACGGCGAGGTGGGTGGCGGCCAGCGCCGCGATGTCCGCCACCGGCCGCTCCCGGATGCGGGCCCTGGCGAACGCCCAGACTCGGTTGATGGCTGGGCGCAGCAGTGCGGAGCCTGCCTCCTGGGCCTGCAGGTCCACGTCTGCGAGTGCCGCCAACAGGGCGAGCAGTGCTTCCGATTCGAGCTCCCGCCGGTCGATCGGCCACCGGATCGCGATCCGGTGAAGGGTGCGCCGCATTGCTGGCAGCGCCAGCCAGAGCGCCAGTAGTCGGTCCGGGCCGACCGCAGTGGTGTCGCGCTGCGCTGCGCCGACGGCCTTGCGCCAGATCTCCTCTCGGAGCTGCGGGTCCGCCGACCTGCTGTACAGCGCCCGCCGGGCCGCGAGGGTGGAGAGCCGAGCCGGGCCCTCGGCCGTGGTGACCGGGAAGGGCAGGTCGGCGGGCCGGAGCCGGTGCTCCAGCACGTCGAACACCCGGTTGTAGGGGATCAGTCCCATGGTGCGCCTCCCGAGTCGTCGGTGTCGTCACGCAGGTCGTCCACGATGCGTGAGCAGGCCCGGATGATCCGGTGCAACTCCTCGCGCAGCGTCTCGTAGGGGGCCGGTGAGAAGCCGGCCACGCGCCGCCGCGCGCTTGCGATGGGATGGTGGTCGCCAGCGGCGTAGTAGTGCACGTCGCCTGTCCGGCCTTGGACCGAGAGGCCCTGGGTGCCCTGCTGGCGGTTGCTGCCTGCCGCGTTCCCGCAGGAGGTGCAGCCTCCGGCGGGCGGGTCGTCGCTCATCGGCCTGCCCGACCCGGCACCGCCTCGTGAACGACGGACCCGTGGATCACGCCGGCCTGGATGGCGGTGCCGTGGACGCCGTGCTGCACGAAGGTCGGCTGCTCCCGCTCCGCCGCTCGCGCCGGGGGTTGTGGCCCGCCCTCCGGCCCGCCCGGCCATGGCTCCTGCGCGTCCTGCGGGTCCGCTCCGGGCAACCGAACCCAGCCGTACCCGGCGAACCCCTTCTGCTGCACGTGGATGCGGCGGTACTGCTCCGGGTCGAGTCCGTAGAACCGCGAGCGCACCACGTCTTGGTAGAGCCGGTCAGAGACCACCACGGCCAGGCTCTCCGAGCCGGCGGCCGCCAAGGCCTGTTTCACCTCGGGGGCGTTCAGGTAGCGGGCCACCGCAACCGGGGCAGGACCGGAAAAGCCAAGAGCGGCCGTGGCGGCCACGCCGGTATCGATGGCCAGCCGAAGCCGCATCCGCCCAGCGGGCCGGCGGGTGGCGTTGTAGCCGCCGAGCTCGGCTGCCAAGTGCGTGACGTACTCGCCCAGCACCAGTTGCTCGGGAGTGCCGGGCGGGAGTACCGCGAACTCCAGGTCGCCCTGCGGCTGGGTGGACCACTTGCCGTGGTCCAGCCCGCTGCGTTCGGCTGCCGCCCTCAACACCCGGGCGAGTTGGGCTTGTGCGGCCCACTGGTCCGGGGTGTCGAAGCGACTGTACTGCTCGATGTCCGCCGCCAGGCAGAGGCGGCGGGTAAGGTCCGGCCGGGACTTGTCCCAGGGCCGTGCGGTCGGATGCGACGTCATGTGAACCATCACCTGCTCGATGAGAGTGGACAGTTGGCTGCGATCGACGCCAACTGTGCGGCCGGCGGGCCGGAGTCTCGGAGCAAGCCGCAAAAATGCGGGTTCCTAGGCGGTGTCAGCCACCGATCGTCGGCAGGCGTCCGATCATCCGGAGGCGGTCCGGCTTGATCACCTCCATCCGGCGGCTGCCGGTCGTGATGATCCCCTCGGCGCGAAAGCCCGCCAGCGCCTTCTGCACCGTCCTCAGCTGCGATCCGATGAACCCGGCGAGTTCGGTGTGCGTGAGGTCGACGCAGATCAGGGTGTGCGAGCGGACGGCCCGGCCGTAGTTTTCCGCCAGCTCGGTGAGCGCCCGGGCCAACCGCACTCGAGCCGGGAACTCACCGAACGCGATGCGCCGGGAATTCGCTGCGCGCAGGCGGCGGTTGCTGAGGCGCACGATCTGAATAGCGGCCTCGGGACACTTGTCCAGGAAGCTCCGCATCGCTCGGCCTTGGACAACGTGAGCATCGACGTCGTCGCACGCCGTTACTGTGGCCGACCTGGGCACGTCGTCGATCACGGCCATCTCCCCGACCACGTCTCCGCCGATCCGAATGGCGACCAGGGCTTCGTGCCCGTTGCCGAGCCTTCCGGTGACCTTCACGCAGCCGGTCTTCAGGAGCACCAGGTAATCGCCCAACGCCCCTTCGACGAGGATCTTCTCCCCGGGCGGATACTGCTCTGGGGAACCGATGCTCAACAATTCCTCCCGAACCGGCGCCGACAGGCTGCCCAGGAACCGGTCGGGCCGTCGCTGACCGATACCGTCCGTCCCTCGCCATGCTGTCCGCTGGGTTACGTGCTCCATACACCACCTCATGGTCGAACCCGAGTGCCTTCCCGGTCAGGAAATCAGGCCAGGATTCGAGCCAAAAGAGCGTGCGAGGAGTATCCGGTGTGCGCGCGTGCATGGAGCGCGTCGGCGCCCTCACTGGCGGAATGCTCGAGCCGACGTCGGTCGTTGGGCCTGCGTGTAGTCCATGGTCTTCAACGGTGCTCGCTGGGCACTTCAGCCCGTACAAATTCGCCCCGGCCCCGGTCGGCACGACCGTGGCTTCGCAACGTTTGCTCGGGTCAACCAACGACTCACGAACCGCAGGTCAAAATGCTGTTCACCGCGATGGAGCGCATCGGCCAAGTCCACCCCTTCGCCAAGGGCATGGCCATCGCGGCACCGCAGATCGGAACCAGCGGGCCGCCGCCATCGTTCAGTCCGCCGACCCTGCCACACCACCGATCGTGCTGCTGAACCCACGCATCACCGAGCGCGCCGACGAGACGGACGAGCAGTTCGAAGGCAGCCTGTTCATCTTTGACGTCCGCGGCCTGGTCCCCGCCCGCTGCGGATCACCGTGGGGGGCACCAACCTGGACGGCCGGGCGATGATCGCCACCTACGAACGGGGCCCCGCCCGCCTGATCCACCACCAGATCGACCACCTCGACGGCCTGCTGTACCGGCGCGGATGCGGACCCGGTCTGCACGCTATCGGCTGCGCCGCTTCCTGCCGGTGCGTGGCCGCTTGCGTGCGGAGGGCGGGCGCGGGTCTCTCCAGCTGGCTATGGACGCGGCCAGGGTTCCTTCGGCGAGCGCTTCCTGGAAACACCTGGCTGTGCTGACGGGCGAGGACAGGATGGTCTGGCTCCGGAGGGGCTCGCCGAGAGCGAACGCATAGCAGGCAATGACCAGAGCCCTGCCGCGCCGCTGGACGGCCTTCTGCCAGGCAAGATTGGGCTTGGCGTATATGCGGGTCACTACGCCCTCCTTGCTGTCGAGCAGGAGCAAGGTGGTCCCGCCGGGGCGCAGAGTCAGGTCTGCGCTCGAGGGAACCGCCTGGAACCCCCACAGACGGCGTAGTCCGTGCGCGCAAAACCAATGAAGTTGCGCGTCGACCATGGTGCCGTCGGCAGCACGAACCAGGTGCCGAGTTTCTGGTTCCAGCAGCACCAGAGGGAGCGGGCCGGACAACCCCGGGATGTTAGGGTCCAGCAGGTCGATGTTGCTGCGGAACCCGAGGGCGGCAAAGGCCGGATCGGTCGACAGGCCGAGGTACCCCAGCGTGGGCGTCTCACGAAGCGCCACATCGAGTTGCGCCGCCATCGAGGGTGGCAGCTCGGCAAGCGCTGCACTCTCATGGGAGTGGATCCGGCCATGCATTGCTTCGCCGAAGCGGACAGTCAATCGGGTATGCAGTCCCCCGAAAATTACCTCCCAGGCGTGTGCGCGCAGCGGCGCATCCGCGAACGGCAGGGTAGCGATCTGCGACAACAGGGTCACGAACTCAGCGGGGCGCGCCGCTCCCGGGATGGTGGGCTCGTCGAGCTTGACGACCTCGTGTGCCGCGGCGTGTACGGCGCGCAGAAGTTGGAAGCGGGTGCGGTCATAATCGTTCTCGGCGAGATGGTCGTGATAGGAGCCGGTGTCCTCGACCAATCGGTCGAGTAGGGCGAGGGCTGCGTCGTTACCGGTGAGGACCCACATCATCGCGGTGCACTGACCGAGGTTGTGAACGAGGTAGTTCACCATGAGGCGGTGCAGAGTCCGTGAACCGAGGTAGCGCCGGAATCGGGTGTACTCGGCGTCGGCCTGCTCCCATTTGTGTTGAAGGGCCAACGCTTCGATCAGCAGCCGACGGGCCTCTGCGGCCTGGCTGGTCCAGGGCGAGCCGATCAGGTCCAACGCTCTGATGGCGGCCTGCTCCGCATCGCTTGCTCGCCCTTCCTCCATGAGGGCGCCGAGAGAGACGAGTTGCTGCATGGCACGGATCTTCGGTGTGTCCGGCAGGGGATCGGCCAGTTCCTGAAACCTTGCCAGGAGCTGATCGATGACGATGCTGCGGGAAGTACGGCGGGATGCACGCTGCAGGAGAATCAGAGCCTGCGTGATCACATCGGCGTAGTTGCGGCGGTCCGCCGCATGCAGAGCAGCGAGGTGATCCAGGACAGGGACGAGTAGGAGAACAGTCTGTTCGTCGCCATCCGCAGGGGCGGTTAGGTCAACCAGTGAAGCGAGTTGGAGCCGTGCCTGCGCAGCGACTCGATCCGCGTGGACACGGCCGCGGGCGAACCACTCCAGCTCACACTCCAAGAGCTGGCGGGCCAGATCATAACGGCCGTGATCGCTCTGGAACGCGGCGAGATTACCCAGCAGGAGTGCCGTGTGGAGTGTCGCGATATCGCTGTTCTGCACCTGATCAGCGAGGGCGGCGGCGTGCTGGGCCAGATCCCATGCCCGGTCGCTCTGACCGTCGTCAACTGCCTGGGCCAGCCACGCGTTGGTGTGGGCGCAGGCCCATTGCAGAATCTGGATTCTGTTGGGGCACTGGCTCAGCAGACGGTTCAGCACGAACTGGAGCACCGTATTCATCGACACGGTCTCGTCGCCACCGGGCACCGCATCGCGCAGCTCGTTGGAGGGCAACAGGGTGTCGGGGCGCACGAAGGACAGCGCGAATAGTTCACGCAGGATGTCGCGCAGCGGTGAGGCCGCCTCATCGAGCATCAACTGTGCACGGGTGTTGGGCAGCTCCGTGTCTGGCACGATCGTACTCACGAATGCAAGGTGTACCGGAATGCGCTGGGCCGCGAAGCAGCAGAACGACAGCAGCAGGCCCTGGCACCCGACCAAGATCTCCGGGCTGCGACGGGCACTTTCGTACAGTCGTTCCAAGCTCAGGGTCACGGCGGCAACCAGTGTCCTCGGGTAGCCGGGCGGCAGGACCGTCTCGTCGTCCAGCGCGACGGAGAGCAACCGCGACTGGTATTCGCCGACCCGTTCGGGGCTGAGCCGGCTGTCCACGAGGTAGCCCGCGGCAAGTTCGATTGCCAGCGGCCACCGCCCCAATGCCTCCACCAAGCCGGTCAAGGCCTCTTCGTGATCGGTGTCCTGGTCGTCGCGCAGACCTAGGCGGAGCCGAAGCAGGCCAAGGGCCTGAGGCGGGTCCAGAGCGTCCACCTCCACCAAGCCCAGGGCGCCGCGCCACCGGCGGGAGATAGAAGTCACAAGCACCTGGCCCCGCCCTAGCGGAGGCAGCCACTCCTGCAGCATCCCGGGAGAGGCGTCATCGAAGACCAGCAGCCAGGGCCCCGGCGTCCGCTGCAGCAGAACATGCACTCGCTCCCGGACCAAGACCGGGTCCTGCGCCGCATCGTTGGGAGCGCCCAAATGCGCGAGCAGCCGTGCAAACGCACCCGCCAGAGTCTGCGGAGTGGAGGCGTCCATCCAGAACACCATGTCGTAGCGGTACGCCTGCGCCGCCACATATCCCGCTGCCACGCTCGACTTTCCGATCCCGGACAAACCGCTGAGGACACAGACGGCGACGCCTGTAGCAGGAGCAGCCGGGTGGAGCAACGCAGCGACCTGTTCCATCAGATGCGAACGGCTAATGTCCGGGACCGGCGGCAGCGGGCCAGCCACGACGCCGAAGTCCTGTCGGCCCAGCGCCGTCACCAGGACGTCGTCGTCAACCCGCACGCACGCCCGGAAGTCCTCCAGGTCCCACCCACTCGATGGCGGGTTCGCGGCCCGCCGAAGTACCTCAGCCACCAGGAAGCCCAAGACCAGGCCAGCAGAGCGGACGGACATCCCCCGTTCGCTGCCGTGCCGCAGCGCGCACAACCGATTGTGGAGATCAACGCGCAGGCCGTCCTCGTCCCGTGTGTCGAACACGATCCGCGCCGTCGCCAGCCGTTGCCACCGCTCCGGGGTCAGCGTTGCGAAACGTCGCAGCGACGCCGGCGCCGCACTGAAGAAGTCCTCCAACGCCTGGCGCAGCCCTACCGGATCGCCATTCAGCGTCGCCAACATGTCGGCCAGGCGTGCGCATCGCACATCGGGCCGGGCGTTGGTGATCAGTTCGTACCGCTGCGAGGCCAGGCCGGACACCAACTGGACGAGCACTTCCAGAGCCCGCGGCGCGCTAAGTGCCCGCCCTTGGCCGGAGCTCTTGACCTGCGCAGCCACCAACGAGCGGCCTGCGGCGTCCGCCAAGTCGAAATCGACTGCGTCTACCTCGTGGAGCGAAGTGGCGGCTACTGGTCCCTCGATCCGACACGAAGCCACCGCCGACTGATCGGTCATCGAAGCAAGCAAGGCCTCCAAGGTCCGCAGATACTGGTACTGGAATCCCCGGGCAGCAATCCGCCCACCGTCCGAATCCGCACCCACTGCAACCCCCGCCCCCGCGCTGGATGCCCGCGGTCAGGGCAACCGGTGTCGGCTGCCGCTGCTGACCATGGAGCGCAGCCTCCCCAAGTCTCGCCGCACGGAAACGCGGTGGGCCAGCGAGTTGCACGGTTGCTTTTGGGTTCGACACGGCGGCCCCGACCGCAAACTGCAGTCGGGCCCGCCGTCGTCTTGGTCTCAGTCCATGGCCGAGCGACGCCACTGCGGTGCTCGGGCATCCCCTTATCCGTCATCGTTCGCGCAAGTTCGCCAAACCGTTCCGCCCCGCGTCGCAAGTTGAGCAGGCCTGCTTGCGGCAGGTGCTTGAGGGTCGACCAAGCATCATCCAGGTTTCACTACGCGTTGCTTCGGTAGCTACTGACAGAACCCGGGTCGCCAACTGGGGTGGTCTTCGAACCAGTTCAGGATCCCTCGGACGTCCTTGATCACTTTCGTAGACGTTCCGTTCTGACCGTCGTCGTCCTGGTACTCGCAGCGCTCGCGGATGCCGACGTCGTCGATGAACGTGTAGGTGAACGTCTCGCGTCGTGTGTATCTCCCATCGGAGCTCCAGCTGTCATGGCTCGTGGTGCGGGTGTCCGTGCGGCCCTTGTAGATCTCCTCGTACTCGTCGAGGAAGTCGCAGGAACGTCGCCTCGTCGTCCGTCAGGCGCGTGCTGGAGACGTCCAGATGCTCGCCGATGTAGTCGCGGAGCCGCTTCTTCTCGCGTCGATCCACGTGTCCCTCTCTGTTCCCGGTCCGGCGGTCCGAAGGGATATTCGGAACGATGCCGATCAGGCCGGGCTCCAAGTCCAGCAGATCGAGCTGTGTGACAGTCTCCAGGACCTTGGGGAAGACCGTCAGCGGTTCGCAGTAGCGGACGCTGAGGATCTTCCAGAGGAGTACCAGAGCCGCCGCTTCACCTCGTGGTCGCGCTGGGTCACCCTGGCCATGCTTGCGCCACGCCTCCCTCACGGTCGTCCCGGCCGACGAGTACGCCAGCCGCCCCTCGGCAGCGATGACGATCGTGACGTACCGATGTCCGTTGCGCAGAGCGAACTCCAAGCCAGGGCTTGTCAGCGCCGAGGTAAGGCACTTCGCGATCGGTGCTTCGGTCGCGCATGGCCTGTGCCAGCTTCCAGGTCAATCCGATCCCTGACCAGCGCAAATGCAACCGATACGCGAGCCATCTTGGTTGCAGTTCTGGTTGCATTCATAAGCGTACGGCGACGTTCAGAAATCCGGCAGCCGACTACCTAGCTGCAGGTCAGGACATCGATGGCGCCAGCCGAACGGGCAGACGACCCCTTGGAAAGCGTGTTGGGTTCACCCCCTCACGAGTTCGAATCTCGTGTCCTCCGCCAGCCTGAACAGGCAAAACGTTGCCCCCGGTCGCCCAGCGGCCGGGGGCAACGTCGTTGTTGCCGCCGGGCGCATGGTGGGGCCGGTGGGGCGCGGATCCGCGGGCGTTTTCGTGTGCGTCGCGTCGGGCAACCGGTCCACCCGACCCGGGTTCGAGTGGACCACTTGCTTGGGCCGGCTCGTGCTTACCGTTTCGGGCATGATCGAAAAGCGTGGTGGGGCCGTATTGACCACCCTCCTTCACCAGGCTCCGCCACTTCTGCCGACGGCCGCGGAAGTGATGACGATGACGGTCGAGTTGCCGCCCGGCGACGCGGGTACGCCGCCACACAGGCACTCGGGGCCGGTCTTCGGCTACATGCTCGCGGGCGAGATGGTGTTCGAACTCGAAGGCGAGCCCGAGCGGATCATTCGGGCCGGGGAGGCATTCTGGGAGCCGGGTGGCGATGTCATCCACTATCAGGCGGGCAACAACCTCGCGGATGAGTGGAGTCGGTTCGTGGTGGTCATGGTCGGCGTCCCCGGCGAGCCCATGCTTACGCTCGTAGAGGAGGGCGAGTTGCTCGAACGGCGGGATCGGCGAGCGGCACAAACACCGCGAGCACTGCGAGCACCGCGAGCAGCTTTGTGAGTATCACGCCCGCCCACTGCCTCGACGCCGACGCCGACGCAGGCACCGGCACCGGCCCTGCTCCGACACCGACACCGACACTCAGCCGACCCCGACCCCGACCCCGACCGAAGGTCGAAGTGCCGCCCATGCATGTTTTCGTTGCCGGCTCGACCGGCGTTCTCGGTCGGCGGGTCGTACCCGCGCTCGTCGCCGCGGGGCACCGTGTCACCGCGCTGACGCGCCGGGCGGAGGCTGCGGCAGGTCTGCGAGCGCAGGGCGTTGCGGTCGCGGTCGCGGACGCCTACGACCGTGAGGCGCTCATGCGCGTGGTGAGCGAGGCCGGGCCCGATGTCGTGATGCATCAACTCACCGACCTGTCCACGGCCGATCTGGCAGCCAATGCGAGGATGCGCGACGTCGGTACTCGCAATCTCGTCGATGCCGCCCACGCTGCGGGAGTTCGACGCATCGTGGCGCAGAGCATCGCGTGGGTGTACGAGGCGGGAGAGGATCCTGCCGATGAGGCGACGCCGCTGGACGACACGACGACCGAACCTCGACGCGGCACGGTCGATGGCGTCATCGCGCTGGAGCGGGCGGCAAGCGAACTTCCCGAGTGGGTGGTGTTGCGCTACGGCCTGCTCTACGGCCCGGGTACCTGGTTCGCGGCCGACGGGATCAAGGCAGCCGACGCGCGGGCGCTTCGGCTGCCTGTCGGCCGGGACGTGTCGAGTTTCGTGCACGTCGACGACGCCGCCGCGGCGGCGGTGGCCGCGTTGGGCTGGCCGTGTGGCGTGGTCAATGTGGTCGACGACGAGCCGGCGACTGCCGACGAGTGGGTGCCGGCGTTCGCCCGAGCGGTGGGTGCGTCGGCTGCCGGAGCCGTCCACGCCCCACATGCCCGCTGGGCCCGAGGCGCGGACAACCACTTCGCCCGCAAGCACTTGAACTGGACCCCGGCCCACCTCTCTTGGCGATCCGGGTTCGACGCCATGTAGGCCGGCGCCGGCCCGTCAGGCGACACGCCCGCCCAAGGCAGCCGTCCATGGAATCAGGAATCAGGAATGAGAAATGAGGAATGTGGAGGGTGCGGCAGACATGAACGAACGCGAACGGGAACGGGAACGGGAACGCGACCATCCGTCGGACATCAAGGTCCGGCGAATTCTCGTCGCCGACCTGCCCGCGCACCTGACGGATGTGCGCGACGTCTACCAGGCGGTGTTCTCCGCCGAACCCTGGAACGAGGACGAGGCTGCGGCCGACCGCTATGTGCGCCGACTCGATGCCGACAAGGAACGCGACGGGTTCACCGTCGCCATCGCCGAGGATCACAGCGGGGTGGTGGGATTCGCCGTCGCCTGGACGACGCCCGCAGTGTTCCCGACCACTCGCGCCTATACGCAGGTCGAGACGATTGTGGGGACCAGTGGTACCCAGGCGTGGTTGTGTGGCGCGCGGGAAGTGGACGAACTCGCGGTGCGCCCGGGCGTCCGAGGCTCGGGAGTGGGCCGAGCGCTGCTGGCGGCGGTCACCGACGACGCCCCGTCCGGGAGGTGCTGGTTGTTGACTTCCGCGCACGTCGATCTGGCCGTGCACTTCTACGAACGCGCCGGATGGCACCGACTCGGCACCGATGCATCGGGCACCACGGTCTTCCTTTCACCGCGCCACCCGGCCTTCGACGCTTCCTCCGCACCCCGTTGACAGCCTCGCCGAGCCGGAGCGTCCACGCCGTGCCCGTCGCCGGAGTCGATCTGCACATCGACCTCGTGCCACGTGGCGTCGGAGCCGGTCGCGCCGTGGAGGACGCGTTGCGCGAGGCCGTGCGGTCCGGTCGGCTGGCCGCGGGGACACGCCTGCCGGGCTCGCGCACGCTGGCCTCGGACCTGGGACTGGCCCGCGGCACGGTTGTCGGCGCGTACACCCAACTCGTCGCCGAGGGTTGGTTGACCGGATCGCCGGGCTCCGGCACGCGTGTTGCGCACGTGAGCGCGCCCGAACCCTCCGACGCCGGTCACCCCGCGGAATCCGCGCCGGCCGAACGGCGTTGGCGGGCCGATCTGCGGCCCGGTCGCCCCGACTTCACGTCGTTTCCCCGTACGGCGTGGACGACGAGTGTCCGCCGAGTCCTGAGCCGGGTCGAGGCGGGAGTCCTCGACTACGGCGACTTCGAGGGGACGGCGACCCTGCGCGCGAGCCTGGCTGCGTACGCCGCACGGGCCAGGGGTGCGCGGGTCACCCCGGAAGCGGTCGTGATCACTGCGGGCTTCACCCACGGACTCGCCCTGCTGGCACGCGCACTGCACGGCCTGGGGGTAAGACATGCCGCGACCGAAGACCCGGGGCTCGCGCGGCATCGCGAACTGCTCACGGCAGCGGGCCTGACCTGTGTACCGCTGCGCGTGGACGAGTTCGGCGCCGATCCGGCCGACCTCACCCCGCAGACGGGGGCCGCATTGCTTACACCGGCGCACCAACACCCCAGTGGTGTCGTGCTGTCGCCCGCGCGCCGCGCCGAGTTCGTCGCCTGGGCCGGACGCTGCGACGGCTTCCTGATCGAGGACGACTACGACGGCGAGTTCCGCTACGACGGCAGGCCGGTGGGGGCACTCCAGGCGCTCGATCCCGAACGGGTCGTGTTCGCCGGCAGCGTCAGCAAATCCCTCGCTCCGGGGCTGCGTCTGGGCTGGCTCGTCGTGCCGCCGACGCTGCGCGCGCCGGTGTCCGCGGCGATGCGCGAGAGCGGCGGCGGCGTGTCCGTGATCGAGCAATTGACGCTCGCCGACATGGTCGCGCAAGGGGACTACGACCGGCACGTGCGCCGTGTGCGTACGGCGTACAGGCGGCGGCGCGCCGAACTCGCCGATTGCGTCGGCACGTTCAGCGGGCTGGGGCTCGTGGGCGCGGCGGCCGGCCTGCACGCGTTGTTGCCTCTGCCCTCCGCCGAGCACGAACGTCGACTGATCGCCGCCGGCGAGTACGTGGGGCTGCGGTTGCACGGCCTGCACGCCTCCGGCTACCGCCATCCTCCGGACGCGTCGGCCCCGGCCGCACTCGTCCTGGGCTACGCCACACCGGCGCCGCACGCCTGGGGACAGGCTCTGGACCTACTCGGCGAAGTGTTGGAGGCGGAGGGATTGCGCGCGCAGGGTTGATGGGCAGAGACCTGGCCTTGCGCTTTCATGAAGCGGGACGTCCCGCATGCGGCCGGAGCGGAGCGCGCCGCGGGACGGCCCTTATGATCCTGCGCATGGACTGGCCGGCGCGAGCCGCGAACCTGAGGCAGTGGACGAACAACGGTGTCCGGGCTCCTCACAAGCCGCTTCTGCTCCTCTACGCCCTCGGCCGCTACCAGCAGGACGCCGATCAGGAGCTCGTCTACAGCGCGATCGAAGCGGACCTCAAGCAACTGCTCGCAGAATACGGACCCGGCAACCGGACCACCCCCGCGTATCCGTTCCACCACCTGGTCAGCGACGGGGTATGGGAGGTGCGCACGCGTCGCGGGGCAGGGAGCCCCGGGAGCGGCGTGCGGGAGCTGCGGGATTCCGGAGCCGCCGGGCGGCTGACTCCGGACTTGCGAGCTGCGTTGCGCCGCGACCCCTCACTGCTCAGCCGGATGGCGCGCACGTTGCTCGACCTGCACTTCCCGCCCTCGCTTCACCAGGAGTTGTGCGAGGCCACCGGCCTGGAACTCGAGTACGCCGAGACCCAGCCGCTGATTCCGGGACGCCGGCCGCGAAGCCAGGCGCTGCGCGAACTGGTCCTGACCGCCTACGAATACCGGTGCGCGTTCTGCGGTTACGACGGTCGGATCGGCGCGATTCCCGTAGGGCTGGAGGCCGCGCACGTGTACTGGTGGGCGCTCGGCGGACCCGACGAGGTGGACAATGCGCTGTGCCTGTGCTCGCTCCACCACAAGCTCTTCGACAAAGGCGTCCTCGGGGTGAGCGACGAACACCGAGTCATGGTCGCGCAGCGATTCGTCGGGCACAGCGCGGCCGCGCACGACCAGGTCATCTCCCTCACCGGGCGCCCGCTGCTCGGCCCCCAGCCGGGGACGCCCTCGATAGCCGCGGCCCACCGGTCCTGGCACACCACACAGGTCTTCCACGGACCTTCGCGCCCTGCGATGGCGTCGTAGTCGCGGAGGTCGCCACCACCCGACCACGTTGATGGGTATAGGAGCATCTCGGCGCCACGGCGAGCGATGCCGCTCGCGAGGTGTCCGACGCCCCACGAGGGAATCCGACTGCGTTCGGCACCGGCGGCGAAGGCGCATGGGCCATGCTGGGAGCCTGTGTCGAAGCGGCTCCGGCGCTGCTGCGGTTCGGTCCGATGAGGTGTATCCCGTGAAGTCCCGATCAACGCTGACGGTTTGGCTCAGTCGTCTCGATGCTTCGCGCCTGGCGCGGGTGCTGGCGATGCGAAGTGATGCGGCGTCGGCTCCGGAGCCGCGCACGGTGGGCGAACTGGCCGATCGTCCTCCAGCATCCGGGGTCGGTGGCCCTCGACCTGCCACGGCTTACGCTGCCGTGTCTGCAGGTGGCCGAGGCGTTGGCGGCGCTGGGAGGGTCGGCGCCGCCCGCTGCTCTGGCGAGACTGCTGGGGGCAACGGACGGCGAGGTCGCCCGCGAGTTGGACGCCGTTCTGGAGACGCTCGCCGATCATGCGCTGGTCTGGCCGGACGGTAATGGACGACTCTGCGCGGCCGCGCCCCTGCGAGGGGCGTGGGACGCGCCGCTGGGGCTGGACGCTCCCCTGGAGGAGCTGCTTACCGGCGCGACGTCGGACGAGTTGCGCCGCATGCTGGTGGCATTGGGCATCAAGCCACCCGGCACCAGACAGCAGCGACTGGCCGCCTTGGTGGAACACCACGGCGACCCGGAAGCCATCGCCGACGTGGTGGCACGAGCACCCGCCACCACCCGGAAGCTGCTGGCCCAGCGAGCGGTGTCCGTAGCGTCGTCCGCAGCGGCGTCCGTGCCGAGACGGCCGCCGGTCGGCACGTTCGGGGCTCCCGGCCCCGTTCTCGCATCGGGAGCATCGGGAGCCTCGGGAGCGTCATGGGCACTCGATCGGGGACTCCTGGTTCAGGTTCGGCACCGGTACGGCCCAGCACGCATGCCCGTCGAAGTCGCGCTGGCGTTGCGCGGGCCCGACTGGCACGCGCCCTTCGACCCGCTGCCGCCCTCGGCTCGGCTGGTGTCCATCACCCTCGGCGAGGTGGAGCGGGAGGCCGCGGCGGCGGCCACGGCATTCGTGGCCCAGGCCGCCTCGGTCCTGTTGGCCTGTTCTTCGGCTCCGCCGGCCAGGCTCAAGTCCGGTGGGATCGGCGCACGTGAGTCGACCAGGATCGGCAAGGTCGCTCAGGCCGACGATGCCGTGGTCCGGATCACCCTGGAGAGCGCGTACGCGGCCGGGCTGCCGGCTCGGGACGGCAACTGCGTGGCCCCGACCGAGGCATACGACGTATGGGTGGAACAGGAGCCCGCGGAACGGCTTGCCACGCTGCTCCAGGCCTGGCGCAACCTCCCGCTCACCCCCACGCAGGCGCGCGACGAGGACAACAAGGCGCTCCCCGCCCTCGCGGGGGCACCACCCTGTAACGGCTGCCGCCAGGCGCGCCACGGGCTGCTTACCGCAGCGGCGCAGCTCCCGGCCGGTCGGGGCGTGAAGGTCGGCTCGGATCTCGGACGGACGGTGGCCTGGCACCGCCCGCTCGCCGACACCCTGCCCACGGACGCCACCCCGTTCGCCGCGGTAATCCGTGAGGCCGAACTACTCGGCGTGATCGCCCGGGGCGCCCTGTCGGCTCTCGGCGCCCATCTGCTCGCCGACGACGCCCCGGGACTGGCTGCCGCCTGCCGGCGGCTGCTGCCCCCGGCCGCCGAAGAGGCCCGGATCGGCGCCGACCTCACCGCCGTTGTCGCGGGCATGGCGTCCGCGCGGGTCGCCACGGTCCTGGATGCCACCGCGGACCGGGAGACCAGTGACACGGCCTCGGTGTGGCGGTTCAGCCCCGGCAGCATCCGACGGGCGCTGGACGCCGGCCGCGCTCCGGGCGACATCGCAGCCGACCTGGCCGCCATCGCCGCCGGGCCCCTGCCCCAGCCGCTGTCCTATCTCATCGCCGACACCGCGCGGGGCCACGGCCGCGTGCGCGTCGGCCCGGCCGCCTGCGTCCTCCATGGTGAGGATCCTGCGCTCCTCACCGAACTCGTCGCCCACCGCAAGCTCGGCCTGCGGCAGCTCGCGCCGACTGTCCTGGTAAGCCGCAGCTCGGTCGACGCGACCCTCGCAGCGCTCCGCGCCGAGGGCTACGCCCCCGTCGCCGAGACGGCCGGGGGAACCGTACGGATCGAGAAGGTGCGGCCCCGGCGGGCGGCCGCTCCTGTTCCGGCTCCTCGACGGACCGGAGACGGGCGCGGCACCCGTCGCAAGGCCATCCACGCCTCGAAGGACCTCGCCGCCGCCGACCCGGATGCCCTGGCCGTGCAACTGCTGACCGCACCACCCACCGCGCCGGAACCCGACCCTGTCGGCACCGGAGTCCCCTTCGGAACCGACACCGAGGAGATCGTCGCCGCATACGCGAAGCGCCTGTCGTACAGCGATGTCCGCCGGCTCGCCCATGCCATCGACTCGGACATCGCCATCACGGTCGAGTACGTCGCCACCACGGGCAATCGCACCGTACGCACCCTCAGCAGCCTGAAATTCGACCCGCCCTATCTGGAAGCCTGGTGCCACCTACGCAAAGCCGAACGCGTCTTCACGCTCTCCCGTATCCACGGCGTCATGCCCCTGTAGGCCGGTCGGGCGCCCGGGGCCATGCTCACCCGCCACCTCACCGCCGGGCCGGCCGGGGGCGGGTGGCTGCGGGCACGCGGGTAGGCGTGGGCTGCCGGGGAGCCATGGGCATGCGGGGAGCCGTGGGCACGCGGCCGGGACGGGCCGGCGGGACGGGCGCGAGCGACAATCGGTCGCGTAGGCCAAGCCCGCAGGCGCCCCTCCACGCGGGCGTCGGCCCGGCCGTTCCCGCGCGTTCCCGTGGTTCGGGGTCGAGGGTGCTTCGTCCGGGTCCGGGTCCTACCGCGAAGCGGTGTGCGGGCGGGCCGGGGTCAGGGGATGCGCCACTGCTGGGACTTGTTGCCGGGGGTGCACTCGACCACCGACAGGGGCTTGCCGGGGCCGTTGTTGGTCAGGCAGTTCTGGCCCATGTAGTCCTTGATGTAGACCGCGCCCGAGGTGGGGGCCTCGGACAGCCGCCAGTTGGTCGAGTAGCCGAATCCGATGGCGAGTTCGGGGCGTGTGGCGTTCCCGTACGGCTGGCCGAGGGCGGGGCCGCTCAGGCTGCAGGTGTTGAAGGTGTCCCAGGTGGAGACCGAGTGCACCCAGCCGTACTGGGAATTGCCGCCCATGATCAGCTCCTTGCCCTGGGTGGGGCTGTCGGCGGCGAGGCCGATCCTGCGTCCGTCGGCGACGCTGGTGATGGCGCCCCAGCGGTCGCCGCCGCAACCCTGCGGGACGCTCTGGGCCGGGGGCGAGGTGGATGCGGGCGGCTTCGGTTGCGTGCCGCCGCCGGGGTTGCTGCCGCCTCCACCGGGTGAGCCGCCGGCCCCTGCGGACGTGGAGCCGTTCGCGCCGCCGGGAGGGGGTACCGGGGCGCCCGCGTTGCCACTGCCCTGTGCGGTGCCCGGGGGTTGGCTCGCACTCGCGTTCGTGCTCGGGGTGCCGGTGGCGGTTGTCGAGGGCGGCGCCGAGCCCGGGCCGGGATCGGCCGCTGCGCCTCCGGCGGTCCGGCTCTCGGTGGCGGCCGGTTGTGCGTTCGGTACGTTGCGGTCCGCGTCGGATCGGCCGGCGAAGGGCTTCACGAACAGGACCGTGGCGACGACTCCGGCGATGACGCCCAGGACCAGCAGGACGGCGGCTATGCCGTGCCGTTTCCAGGCCCGAGTGTTCGCGGGTGTCGTTGTTGTTGCGTCGCGCGGAGCGGAAGTGGCCTCCGGCGGCGTCGGAGGGGACGCCGGGGCGGGAATCGCCTCGGAGGCGGAAGCGGAGGCGGAATCAGAAGCGGCGGAGGCGGAATCGGAGGTGGGAGCGGATCCGGAGGCGGGAGCGGGAGTAGATCCGGCGTCCGTCGCAGGAACCGAAGCGGACGCCGGTACGCCGGGCAACGAAACGTCCGCAGCGACGGACGCAGCGGCCCCTGCCGATCCCCCGGGCACGCTCGGAACGCCGTCCGCCGCGGCTCCCGACATCGAACCGCCAGGCGCCGCTGTCTTGGCAAGGTCGGCCCCGCCCGAACCCGGCTCGACCCCACCCGCGCTGCCTGCGGCCACGCCCCCGGCAGCCGCGTTGGCCACCACCGCGCCGTGGAAGTCGCTGCGGTCGCCGCCTGAGTCGGAGTCAAACGCGGACGCGAGCGCGGATCCGGAGTCGGACGCGGACTCGGAGGAGCCGCCACCGGAGTCGGACTCGGACCCGGAGGAGCCGCCGTCAACCGAACCGAAACTCGAACCCGCCAAACCCCCGGAAGCCACACCCCCCGATCCCAAGCCCGACCCCGAACCCGCCGCCCCGGAGCCGGTCTCGACATCGACAGCCGCCGCACCCGCGACACCCGATCCCGCCCCGCCCACTCCCACATCCCCAACGGCGGCCACCGCCACCGCCGTCACCGCCGTGACAGCCGCCTCCGACCCACCCGCCGCCACCCCGGGTGCCACCCCGCGCGCCGCCGCGCGGGCCACCGCCGCCATCTCGGCCGCGTCGACGTACCGCTCCTCCGGCTCCTTGGCCAATGCCTTCGCCACAAAAGCGCGGACCGCTTCGGGGAATGGCGCCGGGAGTTCGGGCGCCGGCTCCCGAATGTGCTTGAGCAGCACCTCGAACACCGCATCACCGGAGAACAACGCTTCCCCGGTGAGGAGTTCGTAACACAGCACGCCGATCGCGTACTGATCGGACGCCGGCACCGCGCCGCTGCCGCGGGCCTGTTCCGGAGCGATGTACCGAGCCGTGCCGAGCACCGCGTGCGAAGCGGTGAGCTTGGTCTCGGCCATGGAGCGGGCGATGCCGAAGTCGGTGACGGTCACCCGGTCGTCGGCGCCGATCATCAGGTTCGACGGCTTGACGTCGCGGTGCACGATGCCCCGCAGATGCGCCGCGTGCAGCGCGTCCAACGCCTGGACGGCAATGCCGAGCACCCGGTCGACGGGCATGACCGCACCACCGCCGTCGCCCGCACCCTCCGCCATGACCGCGTCCAGCGTCCGGCCGGCGACCAGTTCCATCACGATGTACGCGACGCGCGGCTCCGACCCGCTCTCGCCGTAGTCGTGCACGTCGACGATGCCGGGATGGTCGAGCGCGGCCAGCACCTTGGCCTCGCGCCGGAAGCGCTCGGCGAACTTGACGTCGGCCAGCAGCGCGGGCAACAGGAGCTTGACCGCGACCTGCCGTTCGAGTACGCGGTCGTCCGCCCGCCACACCTCGCCCATGGCGCCGCCGCCCAGCCGCTCGGCCAGCGTGTACCGGCCGCCCAGCACCGTGCCCAAACCCCACATGCCCCGCTCCCCCGTAGGCTCCCGAGTTCCGCCCGTCGGCGATGTGCAGTCCACACCGCCAGGGAAACTCATGGGGCGCGAAGAGCCCGAAGCGCCCCTGGCCGGACATCATTTCATCGCACCGCGCGCGACCCCCGCCGACCCGTCGCTGGATCACCGCCCCGCGGGATGGCCCCCACGTTGAAGATGCCGAAGGCGCGCCGCGTAGTCCGCATGGGGCCCCATCAGCATTCTGCGCGCACCGCCGGACCTGCCGAAGTACGCCGACCGCACCGGAGGAACCGGAGATGCCATGCCCGGCCTGGAGCCCGGGAATACCGGAGGCCCCGAAGATCCCGGAGATCCCGAGGAGGCAGTCCGATTCCGCTGCTCCTGGGCAAGCACCGAAATCAGTTCGGCCCCGAATCCGAGACCGCCCGCGTAGTCGTCCGCCCGGAACTCGGCACGGCGGTGCAGCCACGAGACGAGCAGCGGAGCGACCGCGACGAGCAACACCAGCCACCACAGCCCCGCCGTGGAAACCACGGTGCAGAAGAACCCCACGAGCAGAACGCCCAGGCAACCCCCGATGGGAAGGCCGTTCCGATCCCTCGAAGACATCAACCTGGACAGGCCCCTCGCGATCCACCGCCCCACCGTCCGGGCCGGGAGTGCGTACCAGTCGGCCAACATCCCCGCCCAGGTGTGCCCGCCGACGTGGTGGCCGAGTTCATGGGCGAGGATCGCGGCCAGTTGGGAATTGGGCAGGCGATCCATCGCGTGCCGGGTCACGCTCACGATGTGGCCCGCGGCCGCGGTGGCGTTCAGCTCCGTACGCTCCTGAATCCACAGCTCGTAGGTGTCCTGCCGGACACCCGCCCTGCGCGTCACCTCCTCCCAGACTCCCTCCAGCCGTCGGGCATCCGCCGGGCCGGGTCGTCGCATGCCCAGGAGATGCCGGGCGATCGCCGCCTCGGTGGGACGGTGGAAGACCAGGGGCCCGGAGAACAGCCAGACGACCGTCATGAGCAGCCCGAAGACCGGACTGATCAGGGCAAACCCGCCCGCCACGACGAACAGGCTGACCAGCGCGGTCGGCAGAGTCACCACAAGCTGCGAGAACGCGGCCCTGTCGACCCCTCGTTGCCGCGCTTTCAGATGTCTGCGTCCCGTCTGCAGGGTCAAGTCGTCCTGTTCCCGCTGGATTTCGGGGGCGGCGCCAGGGCGGGCCGGGAACTGCGGCGGTACCCCGACCTTCCGGGTCGGCGTACCGGTGGCGGGCACGAACCGGGCCTCCGGCGCCCCCCGATCGGCTGCAACCGGTGGCTGCGGAACGGTCGGCATCACCCGCGGGGCGGGCGGCCGTCCGGGGCGTCGCGGCGGGGCACCGAACTCTTCCCGGCCCTCCGGCACCGGGTGTTCGGGCGGAGTATTCGCCCTGGCCCCGGTATCGGGGTACACCGGCGGTACCTCGTTCACGACGGCCTCGTTCACGCCGTCCCCCTCCCGCCGGGAGGGTCCACCGAGTCGAACGGAAGATGTCGCATCCGGATACATCGGCGGCAGATCGCCCGGATACGCCGGAGCCCCACCCTCCGGATACCCCGGCGGCAGATCACCCGGGAACGCCGCAGGCGAATCACCCGGGTACTCCGGAGCCCCACTCTCCGGGTACCCCGGCGGCAGATCGCCCGGGTACTCCGGAGCCCCACCCTCCGGATACCCCGGCGGCAGATCACCCGGGAACGCCGCTGGCGAATCACCCGGATACGCCGGAACCTCACCCGCCGGGTAAGCCGGAGGCACCTCGCCAAAACCGGAGGACGCACCACCACCCCCCTCCGCCGGACGGAACGCATCGGGATGCGACGGCAGCGGACCGCGCCCCGGACGGGCCGGTGGACCCACGGCGTTCGGGTCCCGATCAGGCTCGGCGTCCGGCTCGTGGACAGACATGGTGGTGGGTCTCCTGGGGATCGTCCTGGGGTTCGACGTGGGTACGCCGCCGGTCGTGGGCAAGGGGGCCGGGGCCGCGCCGGCGGCTACGCGGCCAGGAGGGAGCCCGGCAGCAGAATCAGTGCGGCCACGAAGCAGCCGGTACCGACCCGCAACCATCGGTATTTGCCCGCGACAATGCGGCTGTTCTCCGTGAGCGCGGTGAGAATCGTGGCTCGTGGACCGCGCTCGGTGTCCCGCAGCGCCTCCTCCAGCGCGGTGGGTCCGCGCACAGCGGCTCTCCGGATGTCGGCGAAATGGGTGATCGGCATTCCCGGCCGCCACACCCGCGCCCCGTATCGGGGCGTCACCGCCATCAGCAGCGCCGACAGGGAGACCAGGAGGCATGCCGCCCCTGTCCACCACAGTGCCTGCCCGAGCGCGGTCAGCACGCCGGGATGCCGACCATCCGTGCTGAGTACGCCGACCAGCACGGCTGCGGCCATCCCCTGAGCGCCGACCAGCACCGAGCTCTTGGTGTCCGCCCTGGCCGCTTCCTGGCGCAGATCCTTGAGAAGCCGCTCGGCCGTACGCAGATCGAAGGGCTGCGCGGCAGGTGTCGGCTCCGGTTCCACGGTGGTCACGGGACGGGCGGTGAGGTCGGGGCCCGGTAACCGAAAACAGCTCCCTGGTCCGACGGAAGGGCGGTGTCGCCGTCCTCGAAAACGACCTGTATCGGTTCGACCCCGTCGGCGACCTGCACCGGTTCGACCGCGTCCGCCGCACTGCCGTCGGCCGGTTCGGCTGGGCCGACCGCGGTGTTCGCGGGCTGTGCACCCGCCGCGACAGGCGGCCCTTCCGACCCCATGGTCGTCAGTCTCGCGCTCAGGACCTCCCTGATGACGTTCGCCGCCAGCCTGCGCGGCTCGTCCAACTGATGTTCCTCCAACCCACCGGGGCCTCCACCGAGCGCTTGGAGTGCGACCTGCAGCTGGGCCTGAATGGCCCGTAGTTGGTCCTCCCGCAGGTTCTCCATGACCAGGCGCGCGTCCTCCGGGTGCAGGGCGAGCTGAAGTGCCATCGCGCTCGGCCCACCCCGCTCCAGATAGAAGGTGTAGAACTCGATCTTCTTCGCCTCGATCGCCTGAAGTTCCAGCCCTTGTTCACCGCGGATCAACTCCCGCTGGTGGCCCAGGTTCTGGGTCTGCAGCTCGATCAGATGCCGATGCCGGCCTTCGGCGAGCGCACGTTCCGCCGCCAGTTCGTCCTCCCGCATCAACAGCGTGTACTGCGGATCGAGCTTCTGCCGGGCGAACTCGATCGCGCGCAGTTCCCGAGCGTGTCCGAGGGCAGCCTCGTCCCGGCGGACCTGGATCCCGCATTGCACGCGCAGTCCGGCCGCCACACCCAGCGGACCGGCCGCGGCCAGCACGTCCTGCGCTTCCTTCTCCGCGACGGCGCTGTCCTCCATCGCGTGTGTGCGCAGCACCGGCCGGAGCAGATCGTCGACGAGCCGCCGCACCATGGCCGGCACATCGCGTTCGCCACTGGCCACGAACGCGGCCGGAACCACGACCTGCCACGTGCAGTTGAGGGTGACCTCGAAGGGGAAGGCGTCGTTGTCGCTGGGCAGCGCCAGCACGGCGTTCGCGTCGTGCAGCCCCACGTCCACCGAGTAGACGCTGGTCCAGCGGCGGGTGGCGAGTTCGGTGCGGCTCGGCCGGTGGGGCGGCAGGAAGGTGTCGAAACCTCCCTGAGCGGTGGTGAAGACCAGGGCGTAGTCGATCCTGGTGGGGCGCAGCGGCTTGAATCGCGCCAGTTCCTGGATGGTGACGACCGGGTCGACGATCTTCGAATCCCGGTTCGCGTTCTGCTCCCACTGCGGGGGCCGGTTCATCATGCGTTGCTCTCCTTGAGTTGCTCTCCTCGAGAGGGTTCGAATGCGGGAGCCCGGGTCGGCGAGGGGCGCGTCGACGGATGGAGCGGGTCGATCCCGGTTCCGACATGCGGAAGGGGTCGGCCCGGTCACGGCTCAGGGGCCCGTTGCCGGCACCGACAGAGTCGTCCGCAGTCGCCGGGCGACAGCCGGAGGAAACTGCTCACCCTCGCCGGCCCGCAGGTTGTCCACGAGGTACGCGAGCCGTTTCGCGTCCTCGGCCGAGACCACCAGCATGGGAAACAGGTCGGCGAGCGCGTGCTCGGCCTCCGGATCGAGGTCGGCGGACCGAATCCACCCGCGCATGGCCTCGAGGCCGGACGCGGAACACATGGGATCCTTGAGGACGACGCGCCACAGGGCGGCAAGCGCTTCCCGCAGGGCGGCGCCCGGAGTTTCGGGCGTGCGCTGCGCACGGGCGAAGAGGTCGAGCAGGAGCGGGCGTCCGGTACCGAGGGCCCCGTCCGTGGGACCGCTCGCGTAAACGACCGTACGCAGGACGAACGCGCGGGTCGCCACCGCACGCGTCAGCGGCACCAGTTCGGGCCACAGTCTGGTGGCGGCGTCCACGGTGGCCCGGGCATTCGCGCCACCGCCGTCCCCGGCGCCCTGCTCGTCGGCGTCCGGCCCGGCACTGTCCGGCCCTGCCGTGTCCTGGTCCGACGCGAGCAGCACGGTCGCGGTGGACTGGGCGATTTCGTCGATCTCCTCCGGCCACGCGGACTCCGGGCCGCCTCGTGAGTCCACCGCGCGCACCGCCTCCACCAGCGCCGTGACGGCCTGGTCGGGAAAGGTTTCGCCGACGAGTGCGTAGGTGCGTACGGCGGTCCAACGCAGGCGATGATCGGGCGCGGTGCACCATTCCCGGAGAATGCGGGGAACGTGCGGGGCGCCCAGCCGGTGGGCGAGGGCGAGCGCGGTCCCGGCGGCAAGCCGGGCGCGGTAGCGCCGGTCGGCGGCCCAGGGCCGAATGAGCAGGGCCATGGTCGACGGAAGGTCCGCATGGGCGAGTACCGCGGTCGTCGCGGCGGCACGGTTGCGCACGAGCGGACGAGGATCGACGGCCAGCTTCTGCAACCACGCGACCACGGCGGGGCGCGACGACGGATGACCGGTCCATACCTCGCGGAGCAGGATGATCGCGGTGTGCGGGTCCCGGAACTGGATCTTGGTCTGCAGTACCGGCCCCCACTCGGTCTCCTCCGCCTCCTGGTATCGGTCCGCCCGCGCGAGTTCGACCCGCCGGGCGCTGGAGGTACCGAAGACCGGAATGCAGGCGGGCTGGTGCGGATTCTCGATCCGCTGCAGGAGACCGAACAAGACGTCGCTCAGCTCGGCCGTCACCGGGTACGGAGCCTCGTCGAAGGCGGCCAGCGCGACCAGGAACGCCTTGTCGTGCAAGGTCTGGTCCGTGCCGTCGAACCAGCGCCGCACCTGTCGTTCGGCCGCGTAGTGGCCGAACCCGGCGAGGCTGTCCAACGACACGGTGCCACGGGCGTATTCGGCGATGCGGTCGGCGAAGCGGGCGAGTTCGGCCACAGGGCGCCAGTGGCCGAGCACCGCCTGGACCTCGGGCAGGGCCAACAGTTCGTCGACCGTACGTCCGCTCAGATCCTGGCGACGCAGGTGTCCCCGCAGAACGCGCTCGGGTTCGGGTGGCAGCCACGGCACGGCTTCGACGCCTTGGACCACCGGGTGGGGCCCCACCACGATGACGAGATGACTGTCGGCCGTGTTGAGCTTCTCGCCCAAGGCCCGAAAGTGGTGGTCGCGCAAGGGCCGTTCGGCGCTGGTGGCGAAGTCGACGAGCACGTGGCCACAACGCTCCCGGAGTTCACCGGCCAGGCGCCCCGGCGGGAGTGTGGGATCCAGCATCCGGAACGTGGCCGAGCCGGCGGCACGCAACAGCATGAGGGCAGCGGTACGGCGACCGGTGGCCGCCGGACCGGAGATGACCGCGATCCGCCCCCGCCGGAGCTGTTCGAATGCCCGGCCGAAGGGGCTGTCGGGCCGCCAGGTGTCGTCATCCTCCCGGCGAGCATCCGGCACGCGACCGGGCTCCGCTTCCCGGGGACCCGTCGGATAGACGAAATGCAGGGCGAGCGACTCGACTTCCGCGACCGGAATCTCGCCGGACGCGCCTTCGCCGGAGCCGCCGAAATGGTTTTCGATCTTGGTGCCGCCGAAAATGACATCCCCGGTGACCCGGCCGCCGCTCACCCCGTGCTGGTCTCCACCGACGAGCGAGCCGCCCAGTTGCGCGGACCGACCGAGCATGATGCCTGGGCTGTGCCGGTAAAGGTCGCGCCGGGAGTCCCACGCGTATTCGTTGACGTCGTCGGCCTCGACGTCCTGCTCGGCCTGATCCGGGTCGGCTGCCGCTTCCGGGGTGCCGGGGGTGGCCGGGGCGGGTTCGGGCGACGCGGGTTCTCGGCCCGGCTTCGCCCCGGCCTCGTCGCGTGGCGGGTCCTGTACTGCGCGTGGGGGATTCACGAAGTTCTTCCGCCGTGCTCGACGCCGGGCGTCGGAACCCGGTCGGCGCCGAGGCCGCCGAGGACGACGTCGCCGGTGACCCGACCACCGCTGACCCCGTGCTGATCGCCACCGACGACGGATCCGTGCACCACGGGGGATCCGTGGAAGTTGAACACCGCCCCGGTCGCCCGCTCGGCGGCCGGTGCCCGGACCGGCTCGGGGACGCCGGCCACCGCGCCGGTGTCCCGCCCGGCTTCGTCGGATCGCCTCACCACCGGCGCGTCGGGCACGCCCACGGACTCGGGCCCACCGTGCAACCACGCACCGAGCACGCCGTCCTTGACCCGCACCTCGGTACGTCGGAAGAGTTCGGGCCGGATCCCGTGATGGCCGTGCCGGACCACGCCGTCGTACACCGGGGTGCCGACCATCAGCACGCACTCCTCGTCCGTCCGTTCCGCCAGCGCATCGCGCAGCGCGTCCGAGTCGAGCAGCCGACATGCCTGGTTGAGATCGTGTCCGACGATCCCGCCGACCGTGCCGGGTTGCGGGTCGTGGGCAACCTCGCCGGCGGTCAGCACGATCCGCAGCCGCATCCGGGCGCTGCGCGAGGCGAGGCGATTGTGGTCGTGCAACAGTTCGGGAGTGGTCGTCAACAGGGAACGCAGGACGGCCGTCTTGGGCACCTCGGCGCCGAGCAGCACGATCATGCCGTCGCCGCGATCCTCGCGGTACTGGAGCGTCGACTCCACCCCTGCGGCCACCAGGGTGCGATCGACGACCGCGTTCAGGCTGCGTCGCAGGACGGATTGCACGACATCGTCACGAGGACCGAACTGCTCGATGTCCAGGAGCAGGATGGTTCGATTGACAGGCTCGCCCATGGCTGCCTTTCCGCGGAAGGAGCGGGCCTGATCCGGCCCGGCTGGACATCCTCGAAGGTGTCAGGGGAGACAACCGCGCCGCGATGCCAACCGACACTCTCCGAGTGTGACCGCGTACACAGAACGGCCCCGGCGCCCGTACACGCTCACCGAGCCGCATGGCTCGCCATCCGCCGCAGCACCTCGGGTCTGATCACCACGAGGTTGCGACGCTCGGTGCGTACGATGCCGCGCTCACGAAGGTCCTTCAACAGGCGCGCGACCGCCTCCCGGGACGCGCCCACGGAACCCGCCAACTCGCTCTGGGTGAGCCCCGGGGTCAGCCGCACCCCGTCCCGCGACTCCTGTCCGTGGCTGCGGATCAGCTCGAGTAGGAGCAAAGCGAGTCGTTCCTGCACATTCAACGCCGCGTACTGCACCCGCCGACGGTCGCTGTCGCGCGTCCTGTCGGCGGTCAACGCCAGCAACTTGCGGCAAATCCCCGGTCGTTCGTCGAGCAGCGCGTCGAATCGAGCCGTGTCGACGGCCAGCGCCTCGACCCGCCCCAGCGCCGTGACCGTCGCCGAGCGGTGCCGGCCGCTGAGCGCTGCCCCGTCTCCGATGATGTCGCCGGGGCCGCGCAGCGCCAGCAGCGCCTCGTAACCGTTCGCCGCGGCCGAGGTGACCTTGGTCCAGCCGGAAAGCAGGATCAACACATGGGCGGATGGCTCGTGTTGGCGCAAGAGCACCTGCCGTACCGGAAAGACCATGCGGGTTCCACACTCGAAGAGCGCCTGCCGATCCTCGGGCTCCAATCGCACCACGAACGGGACCCGATCCTCGAACTCCATCGATTGCCTCTCGTCGCCGCGTCCGATCCGGCTCGACGTGCCTGACCATCCGCAAGGGCACCGCATTCGGCTCGACTGGCATCCTGCCAGGAAGCGCATGGCCACTCGGGTCGAACAGTGGGAAGAGCAAGTCCCGCCGATGAGCGCGACCGCCACACTCGCGGTCGGGCCGCGACCCATCCCGGCGCCGTGGCGGAGGATCAGGAGTAGCCGCGGGCGGGTCGATTCGACCCGTGGGCCGCGCACCTGCCAGGGCAGGAGTCCGTTCCGGCCTATCCGGCCTTCCGGTTCGCGGCGCAGTATCGAAGCGACGGGTATCCCCGGCTGCCGCGCCGTATCGTCACGTCGTCGTCCGGAGCCAGGTCAGCACCGCCAGGACGCGGCGGTGGGCGTCGGCGGAGGGCGGGAGGGTCAGTTTTTCGAAGATGGCGGAGATGTGCTTCTCGACGGTGCCCGGGGTCAGCGACAGGAGTCGGCCGATGGCGCTGTTGCGGTGGCCCTCGGCCATCAGACCGAGAACTTCGCGTTCGCGAGGGGTCAACGCGGCCAGCGGGTCGTGCCGGTGCCGGCGGGTGAACAGCGCGGAGACGACTTCCGAGTCGAGGACGGTGCCGCCGGCCGCGACCCGGGTCAGCGCGTCGGAGAGGTCGTCGAGGCGGGACACGCGGTCCTTGAGCAGGTAGCCGACGCCGCCGCCGTCGGCGAGCAGGTCCTCGGCGTAGGCCTCCTCCACGTACTGGGACAGGACCAGGATGGCGGTGCCGGGTACTTCGCGGCGGATCCGCAGGGCCGCGCGCAGGCCCTCGTCGGTGAACGTCGGCGGCATCCGGACGTCGACCACGGCGACATCCGGGCGGTGCGCGGCAACTGCCTCGACCAGCGCCGAACCGTCGCCGACCGCGGCCACCACCTCCGCGCCGATCTCCTCCAGCAACCGCACCAGGCCCTCGCGCAGCAGCAGCGAATCCTCGGCCAACACCACCCGCATCAACGCTCCCCCAGTCCACTCGACGAAACCTTGGCCGTCCCGAGGAGCGACCCGCCCGACCACCGACCCCCGGTCGCCACCACCCGCATCAATGCTCCCCCACCCCGCTCAACGGAACCTCGGCGGCGAGCGTGGTCGGCCCGCCCGCCGGGCTGTCCACCTCCAGCCGACCCTCGACCGCGGCCAGCCGATCGATCAGGCCGGCCAGGCCGTGCCCCTTGCCGGGATGCGCTCCGCCGCACCCGTCGTCCCATACCTGTACGAACAACGCCCGTTCGTCCATCCGCACGGACACCGTGCAGTGTTCGGCCCGGGCGTGCTTGGCGACGTTGGTCAGCGCCTCGGTGACCACGAAGTACGCAGTGTTCTCCACCGCTGCGGCGAACCGTCGCCCCGGCGGCAGGTCGGTGGTCAGCTCGACCGGGATCGGACAACGCGCCGCCGCCGCGGTCAGCGCCGGGGCCAGACCCCGGTCGGCCAGGATCGGCGGCGCGATCCCGCGCGAGAGGGCGCGCAGTTCGGACAACGCCTCGTGGCTCTGCGAGATCATCTCGGCCACCAGCGGCCTGGCCCGATCCGGGTCGTCGTCCAGCCGGCGCGCCACCGTCTCCAGGTCCATGGTCAGCCGGACCAGTCGCTGCTGCGGACCGTCGTGCAGGTCCCGCTCCAGCCGGCGCAGCGTCTGCGCCTCGGCCGCCACCGCGCTGCGCCGGCCGAGCGCGAGTTGTTCGGTCCGGACCTGCAGGGCGCTGCGCTCGTTCGTCAGCAGGCCGCGCGCGAGCGCCGCCTGTACCGCCACCAGCGCCCGCACCACCGGCGCCGCCGTCGCGAGCAGCAGCACGCCGATGCCGGTGTTGAAGGCGATCTCGGCCGCTCGCGAGGAGATGCCGAACATCAGGTCCAGCAAGCCCTGCTTGCCCGGGTCGCGCGGGATCGGCCACGACCACGCGGCGTAGAGCAGTTCACCGAGACCGCCCAAGGTCCAGGTCAGCGCGATGCAGAAGCTCACCACCCGCAGCGGGAAGGACACCAGGATGTGCGCCAGGTCGCGCCAGGACTGCGGCTCGCGCAGCGCGCGCCACCACCCCTTGAACCCCTCCCCCGCCCGTTCCCGGTAGGCGTGCGGCGGCAGTTCCCGCCCGGTGACGGCAACCACCCGCCGGCGCTCCAGCGTGGCGAATCCCCGGGCCGCGGCCAGCGTGGCGACCAGGATCGGTACGCCGAGCAGCACCGCGAAGCTCGCCGCCCCGGCCGCGAGGCCGCCGATCGCGACCACGAACGCCGCCGCGCCCAGCGGGAATCCGCCAAGCAGATAGCCCAGTTGCCGGCCGAACCGGCCGCCGCGCGTGGCCGGCGCCGCGACCGGGACGGATATCGGCTCGAATGATGTCGTCGTCTCGGTCATGGCCACATCCTCCCCGCCGGAACCGGCCGCGCCCAGCCGGCATTCCCGGTGGCGAGGGTAGGGCACACCCCCATACCGATCGGCAGCCGAAACGACCGGCCCGACGTCCGAAACGACCCGAGAGCCGAAACGGTCGAGCCGCCGAGCCGATCCGCCCCTCCCCCGCATCCGCTCGCCCGACCGCCCCGTCGCCGCCTCAACCCCTCGGCTTGATGTTCTGATTGCCGTGGAAGAGGTTGTGCGGGTCGTACCTGAACTTGACCCCACCGAGCCGCTCGTAGTGGTCGCGATAGGTGGCCTCCACCCGATCGTGGCTCTCGTCGGCGCCGATGAAGTTGACGTACGCTCCGCCCATGGAGTGCGGGTGCAGGTCCTGCCAGTAGTCGACGCACCACTGCCGGACGGCCTCGGCGTTGGCCGGGTCCGGGTCGATGCCGCCGATCACGCCGGACCACATGGCGTCCCGGTAGCCCCACGCGGTGTCCGCGGCGTCGACCCGATGCGCGGCTCCGTCGACCGGGTAGAGGTGCATCGTGGACAGCGCGGTGGGCAGGCTCTCCGCGTACTTGGCGTGTACGTCGACCGCGTCGTCCGGAATCGCGTCGAAGAAGTCGCCGCGCCAGTACCACTGCAGGCCCGTGGGGATCAGTTCGTCGAACATCGTCTGCAACATGGGATAGGGCATCGGCGCGGTGAAGTGGAAGGCGGGCGGGGCCGGTTCGCGCACCGCGGCGAGGTTGCCCTCGGCGGCCTCCGGGTCCCCGGTCCAGCACCACACGACGCCGCACATCTTGTGCCCGTGGATCTCCTCCGGGAACGGCGGACCCGGCGGGACCGTGAGCGCCGCGAAGAACCCGTTCAGGTCCTCGGGCGCCTGCGGCAGGAACTCGCGGTACCAGCGCAGCACCTCGCGGGTCCGCTCGACCGGCCACAGGGTGACGCCGGCGGCCACGGTGTCCACCGGGTGCAGCCGGAAGCGGAACGAGGTGACGACGCCGAAGTTCCCGCCGCCGCCCCGCAAGGCCCAGAACAGGTCCGGGTGTTCGGACTCGCTCGCGGTGACGAAGCTGCCGTCCGCCAACACCACGTCCGCGGCCACCAGACTGTCCACCGTCAGGCCGTACTTGCGGGTGAGGTGGCCGTGCCCACCGCCGAGGGTGAGGCCGCCGACGCCGGTCGTGGACATGATTCCGGCCGGTACGCCCAGCCCGAAGGCATGCGTGGCGTGGTCGAGGTCGGCGAGCAGACTGCCGCCGCCGACCCGGGCCGTCCGGGCCACCGGGTCCACGCGTACCCAGCGCATCGGCGCCAGGTCCAGGGTGACCGCGTCGTCGATCACGCACAGGCCCGCGCCGCTGTGTCCGCCGCCGCGAACCGCGAGTTCGAGGTCGTGCTCGCGGACGAAGTCGACCGCGGCCATCACGTCCCCCGCGTCCGCACACCGCACCAGGGCGGCCGGATGTCTGTCGATCATCGCGTTGTAGATCCGGCGTGCCGGGTCGTAGTCGAAATCCTGCGGTCCGATCACCGGGCCGCGCAGCGCGCCGCGCATGTCTTCGAGGGTTTTGCCGTCCATGACCATCTCCCTGACGGGACGCGGACCGCAAACCCGCCCGGCCTTCTCGCTGACCGGCCCTCGGTAAGCAATCGTGCGCCAGTGCCCGGCGCCGCCGTGGCCTGCACGGTCACCGAACGCCGCAGGGCTTACCCCTCCAGCCTCTCGCCGAGTACACGGCGGCGCAATTCCGCGCCACGCGCCGGCGAGCCGGCCGGACGGCCGGGTCGTGGGGCGTCTCGGGGGAGGCTCTAGCTTCGGCAGCGGTCGCCGCAGGTGGCCAGGCTGCACCAGCGGCGGCGTCCGCCGGGGTCCGCGAAGAGCCAGCCGCAGTCCTCGTCGGGGCAGCGGCGGATGGTGAAGCGGCGTGGGTCCGCGAGGAGTTCGGCGGCGCTGCGGGCAGTGGCGTACAGGGGCGAGTGCAGACCGGCGGCGTCGGACAGCCGCCACCGACCCAGGCCGTCCTCGCCGCGGACGAACACCGCCGAACCGGCCGCCTCGGAGGCGACCGCGGCCACCGCGTCGAAGGCACGCGCGTCGTGCGGATCGGTCAGGCAGGCGTACAGGTCGCCGCGGAACACCCGCGCCCGCGCGAGCGCCTCGGCGGCCTCGTCGGGATGCTCGCGGGCGCGCCGGAGCAGCCTCCGCACCAGCCGATCGTCCACCAGGTCCAGGTGGCCGGCCCAGACCGCGAGGGTTTCGTAGCGGCGCAGCCAATCGGCATCGGGCCGGCCGGGGCGGCTCCAGCCGGCGTACGTGTTGCAGAATTCCAGGCCCGGGTGCCCGCCGGTGTTCCACGGCAACCACTCCTCGCCGACCCGGACCGCGTAGACGGGCGCCGACGGTCGGTCCAGACGCGGATCGCCGCGCAGGATCCGATCGTGCAGCGTGGTCAGTTCCGGACCCGGGTCGATGCCCAGCTCGGCCACCAGCAGCTTACGGGTGTGTCGGTACACCTCCAGCGCCTCGGCCCGGCGCCCGGCACGGTAGAGCGCCGTCATCCGGGCCGCGACCAGCCGCTCCCGGGTCGCGAACTCGTCGGCGACCGGCGCCAGATCGGCGAGCACCCGGTCGTGCAGGCCCATGGCCAATCGCGCCTCGGCCCGCTGCTCCAGCGCGGCCGACCGAAGCTCGGCGAGCCGCCCGCCGAGTCGGCCACGCAGCGGTTCGTCGACCACGTCGGCGAGCAGCGGACCCCGCCACAGCGCCAGCGCACGGTCGTGGCAGCGGATCCGCTCGGCGGGATCCCCGGCCTGCGCCGCCTGCTCGATCAGGTCCACGAACTCCCACGCATCCACCGCGTGCCCGTCGGGGTCGATCGTGTAACCGTCGTGCCGGGTCCGCACGTGCAGTCCGTACGGCCCGAGCCGGGAGCGCAGCCGGGCGATGTAGGTGTGCACAGTGCCCCGCGCGCCGGACGGCGGTGCCCCGTGCCACAGCAGGTCGATCAGCCGCGCGGTGCCCACCACCCGGCCGGCGTCCAGCAGCAGGACCGCCAGCAGGCACCGCTCCTGGCGGCGGCTGCCGACCGCGATCTCGGTGTCCTCGTGGCGCGCCTGGAACGGGCCCAACAAGCGGAACTGCATGGCTGCCACCTTCCCGGCCCGCGTGGTGAGAATCCGGTCAGCGACCGGGGCGAGGCTGGGCCGGTGCCGGGCGGGGCACCGCGGCCCGTGCCGGCTCTCCTCCCACCGCCTCACCCAGGAGCCACCATGCGCCGAACCCTCCTCGCCCTGCCCGTACTTGCCGCCGCCCTCGTCGCCGCGGCACCCGCCTCCGCGACGCCCGCAGCCTCGCCGACCACAACCTCACCACCCCCAGCCGCGACGCCCGCGTCCGCCTCCGCCGCAGGCCGCTGGGAGCCGGCGCCGACGCCGCCCTTCGATTTCCCGGCCGGCGCACGCTGTGATTTCCCCGTGCACGCCGAGCCGATCCTCGACGAGGTGGTCCAACAGGTGCTGGAGACCCATCCCGACGGCAGCCCGAAATGGGTCGCCTACAAGGGGCCGCTGATCGTCCGGGTCACCAACACCGCATCCGGTGCCGCCCTCGACGTGGACGCCGGCGGCAGCGCGGTCGTGCAGACCCGCCCGGACGGTTCCCGGCTGTGGTTCGTCCTGGGCCCCGTCCTGACCGGCTTCCGGGAGAACGGCGGCACCCTGCCACGCGGCCTGTACCGGCTCGACGGGACGTACACACTCGACATCGACGCGAGCGGCGGCAAGAAGCTGACCATGCTGCACGGCACCGCCGACGACCTCTGCCCGCGCTTGGCCGCCGCCGGGGCGGCGTGACCGACCGCGGTGCGCCGCCTCGCGGGGCCGAGGTCGTCGGGAGCCCGGAATGAGCCGGGCTTGCCGGGCCGCGGCTCCCGTGCCCGAGGCTCCCGGGCCGGGAGAGGTCGGATCGGGGGCTCCCGGCCCGGGGGATGCCGACGCAAAACCGCCGGCCCGTTCGGTGCGCGAATGGTGGAGTAGGGGCATGACGACTCTTCACGACACCGCCCTGACCTTCCGGGCGCTGCACACCGATGCCGCGCCGCTCGCCCTCGCCAACGTCTGGGATGCGGCAAGCGCCCGACTCGTGGCGGACGCCGGAGCAAGCGCGGTGGCCACCACCAGCGCCGGAGTCGCCTGGGGCCTGGGCGCGGCCGACGGCGATCGGCTGGGCCGCGAGCGGGCCCTCGAACTCGTCGCGCGGGTGGTGGCCGCGGTCGACGTGCCAGTCACCGCGGACATCGAGAGCGGCTTCGGCGACGATCCGGAGGGGGTCGCCGAGACCATCCGCGGCGTGCTTGCCGCCGGCGCCGTGGGGGTCAACCTGGAGGACGCCCTGCACGCCGGCCCCGTGCCGCTGCGGGCGGTCGCCGACCAGGGCGAGCGGATCGCCGCGGCGCGGGCCGCCGCGGATGCCGCCGGCATCCCGCTGTTCATCAACGCCCGGGTGGACACCTACCTTCGCGGCATCGGCGACGACGACGCCGAGCGGCTGCGGGAAACGCTCGACCGGGCGACCGCCTACCTCGCGGCCGGTGCCGACGGCATCTTCGTCCCCGGCGTCACCGACCCGACCACCGTGTCCGGCCTCGCCGAGGCCCTGCCCGCCCCGCTGAACGTGCTGGCCGGCCTCGGCGCCCCCACCGTCGCCGAATTCGGCAAGTTGGGCGTGGCCCGGGTCAGCCTCGGCTCCGCGATCGCCGCGGCCGCGTACGCCGTGGTCCGCCGCTCCGCCCGGGAACTGTTCGAGACCGGCACGTACAGCACGCTCACCGACTCGATCCCCTACGGCGACCTGAACGCCCTCCTGGCCCGCTGACCACATCCGCACCGCCGGCGCATCGCCCTCCCGGGGCCGGTGCGGGCCGGTGTGCCCGCCCTCCGCCACCGGCCGGTGCACCACCCACGTGAGGCGCGAGCCCGCCCCTGGCCCCGCCGCTCCTGTCGGTCCGTGCGGGAGGGCGGTGACCCGTCCACCCCGATCGGGCGGCGGGAAACGAACCCGATCCGCTTCCCGCCGGCCCCGCCGATCGCGGGAAAACCCCCTGCCCCCGGGCCCGGCCGCGGCACACAATGTGGATCCGGCGGACCGGGCGACAGGGGTGGGGGCGCTGCCCGACCGAGCCGACCGCGGTCGCCGGCAGCGCCCCGGGCCGGCCGAGCCGCTGTCGGTCGGCACTGGGATCATCGAACGACACCGAGGGGAGGTGACGGACGTGGCGTACGGCGAACGTGCCCCGCAGGCGCCGATCGTGAGTCTGACCGACCGTCGAGCGCTGGAGGCCTGGCGACCGGCCGACGACGAGGTGATCGCGCGGGCCCGCAAACTCAAGGAAGAGGCGCTGCTCGACTTCGGCATGGAACTGTCGGTCATCGCCTCGTGGTTGTACACCAAGTGCCACCACCACATCCCGACCACCGCGATCGACACCGCGGCCGTGATGGCCTCCGGCGACGGCACCTGCCTGCTGCTGTACAACCCGCAGTTCTTCTGCGATCTGGGCCTGGACGGCGTGAAGTTCGTGCTCTTCCACGAGGCCCGGCACCTGATCCAGCGGCACCTGTTCGCCGAGTCCGAGCTGCGCGCCGACCCGGTGTTCACGCTCGCGGCCGAGGTGACCATCAACCACGTCGCGATGACCCGCCTGGGCCGCAGCACGCTGCCGATCCTGCGCCGGCTCGACCCGGACACCGGCGCCTCGATCGAGGACCCCACCGGCATCGACCCGCGCAAGGTTCACCACTCGTACGTCCGGGACCTCACCGACCAGGGCCTGGCGCCGCTGTCCTACAGCGACTTCGTGGACACCGACGCAACGGTCTACGCCGAGCTCAAGCGCATGAAGAACCCGCCGGTGCCGCCCCCGCTGTGCGTGCACGTGATCCTGGGCGGCGGCACCGGCCACAACGACGGCATGGACGGCGAGACCGTCGGCCGGGTCGCCTCCGAGGTGCTGCGCAGCGTCCTGCTCGCCGCCCGCCGAGGGGAGCGGCTGGCCCGACAGGAACTGCTCGACCTGCTCGCGCGCACCGACGGCGCCACCGACCGCGCCACCAAGCTGTGGGGCGACCTGGGCGCGGGCTTCCTGCGCGGCGAGACCCAGCGCACCCGCCGGGTCGAGTGGTGGCAGCAGTGGCTCGTGGACGTGCTCGCGTCCAAGCTGCGCGAGGGCGAACGCCTGGTCTATCCGAAGAAGCGCGGCGCGCTGCTGGCGGCGCTGGGCCACGACCCGATGCTCGCCCGGCGCGGCCTGGAGCGCACCAAGGTCGTGGTGATCGCCTACGACACCTCGGGGTCGATGCCCGACCATGTGGTGAGCTGGCTGACCGAACTGGTCGGCAAGGCCGACGGCGTCGAGACGCACTGGCTCAGCTTCGACGGCACCGTGATGCCGTTCAAGCCGGGCGAACGGGTGCTGGGCGGCGGCGGCACCAACTTCCAGAACGTGGCCGACTACGTCGAGGGCCGACTGGAGATCGAAGGGTCGGGCCGCTTCGACGAATCGGTCGACGCGGTGGTGATGCTCACCGACGGCTACGCGCCGCCGATCACCCCCGCCGACCCGGACAAGTGGATCTGGCTGATCACCGAGGGCGGGGACGACTGGCCGGAGCGGCACCACCCGCCGATGGACTGTCACCGCGTCCTCACCGGCGACCACTGATCGGGGCCGTCCATGCCGACGCGCCTCGCCGAAGAGCCCTCCGCAGCACGCCGTGCGCAGCACCCGGAAGGAACCATGACGATCACCGCTGACACCACGCGCGCCGGCCGCCCCGCGGCCGAGCCCAAGTGGAAGGCCACCGCCACCTACCCCGAACGCCCCAAGGGCTGGAAGGGCGTGTCCAAGCTGGAGGAGTTCATCGACGCGATGATCGACCTCGGCCAGACCGGCCAGATCTTCGGCGAGCACGGCATCGGCAAGACGGCGACGTTCTTCAGCCACATCCCCGACCGGCACGACGACACGGTCCTGGTCTTCGTACCGGCCGCGAACCTCACTCCCGACGATCTGCTGATCAACGCGCCCGTCCGGGACGAGCGCACCGGCGAACTGGTGCTGCGTCAGCTGATTATGCGTCAACTGCGGCCCGGGAAGCGGTTCGTGCTGCTGATCGACGACGCGTTGCAGGCGGGCGAGACGATCCAGTCGCAACTGATGCAGGTCGCCTGCAACTGGACGCTCGGCGAGCACGACCTGCGCGAACTGGGCTGCGTGGGCGTCTTCCTCACCGACAACGAGTCGCTGGCCGAGACCGCGACCCGGCGCACCGACCTGGCCATCCTGGACCGGATGGTCACGGTCAAGATCACCGCGACCGACACCGCGTGGCGGTACAAGCTCGCCGAGCGCTTCGCCGGCACCGACCTGACCCCGGTCTTCCAGGTCTGGACGAGCCTGTCGCCCGCGCTGCGCCAACTGGTGTCCCCGCGCACCCTGGAGCACGTGATCGACTGCGCGCTGGCCGGCTTCCCCCTGGTGTGGGGGCTGCCGCTGGTCAACGGCGACCGGCTCGCGCTGACCGAGACCAAGAAGGACGGCTCCCCCGGCCCGGACCGCACCGACGAGGTGCTCGACCGGATCGCCGCGGGCCTGAACGTGCGCAACCCGGACCAGACGCCGGACTCGGTGCGCCGGATCGTCCGCGAGGCGATCCACCGTCGCTGGTCGGTGCTGATCCAGGGCCCGCCCGGCTGCGGCAAGACCGAGGTGGTGCGCGACGTGGTCCGCACCGAACTCGGCCGCGAACCGCTCTACTTCTCGCTGCCGGTGACCAACGTCGAGGACCTGTGCGCGCCGGTGCCCACCCCGGACGGCTCGCTGGAGAACCTGCTCGCCGCCAAGTTCACCGATCCCGGCGCCAAGGTGATCGTCTGGGACGAGTACAACCGGCCCAAGGACAAGTCCACCTTCGCCAAGCTGATGGAGGTCACCCAGGAGTGGTCCATCGCGGGCCGCCCGATTCCCGGTCTGCGCGCCCAGATCGCGCTGCAGAACCCGCCGTACCACCTCGGCCGCAAGATGCTCGTCTCGCGCAACAACATCGCGCAGGCGACCCGCTTCACCGCGTCCCTGACCATCCGTCCCGAGGACATCCCCGCCAACGAGTGGTTGATCAGCACCTACGGCCCGGTCGCCGAGACGGTGCTGGAGTGGTGGAAGAACGACATCGACGACGAGGGCCGCGACTGGATCACCAAGCGCACCCTGGAGCGGCTGATCAAGCTGCACAAGCGCGACCTGCCGCTGGAAATGGCCAAGGTCTACCTCGGCGACGGCGAATACGCACCGGTGCCGCTCAACGCGCTGGAGGCCCGGTTCGCGGAGAACCCGGCCACCGGCCTCGGCGACATATCGGCCAATCTGGCCGAGTGGGTGCGCCGACTGGAGGCGGCCAACGAGGAGTCCGCCGAGGGCACCGACGACACCGATGTGGTGCACCAGGTGCTGGCCAACGCCGAGTTGTCGCAGCTGCGCGAACACCTGGACACCGTGGCACAGTTGCTCGCCGGCCTGCCGCCGAAGCTGCGCTCCAGCTACCTGGTCGGCCAGTCCGTGGACAAGCAGCGGTTCTGGATCGAGGCGTTCGCGAAGATGCCGAGGAAGTAGACCGGGGCCGGCGCACGAAGACCTCGGCACCCGCCCGCCCGTTCAGCGTCTGCGGCGGGCGGTGCCGAACAGGCTGCGGGTGATCTCCCGGCCGATCTGGGTGCCCATCGAGCGAAGCACGGACTTCACCGCCGAATTACCCATCATTCGGTCCACCACGCCGGGTTCGGGCTCGTGCGCGCGCTCGGGCGCCGGCTCGCGCGCCGCGTCCGGTTCCGCGGGCGGCGCCTGAGCGGCCGTCAGCTTCTCGTACGCCGACTCGCGGTCCACGGCCGCGCCGTACTTGGCGAACTGCGGCGACCCGGCCAACGCCGCCTGCATCGCCTCCGTCGGGATCGGCGCCATCAGCGACGTCGGTGCGCGAAGCCGGGTCCAGGCCACCGGCGTCGGGGCACCGCTCTCGCCGAGCACGGTGACCACCGCCTCGCCGGTACCCGCCTGGGTGAGCACCTGCTCCAGGTCGTAGGTCGAGTGCGGGAACGTGGACACGGTGGCCTTGAGCGCCTTGGCGTCCTCGGGAGTGAAGGCGCGCAGCGCGTGCTGCACCCGATTGCCCAACTGGGACAGCACCTCGGCGGGCACGTCCCTCGGCGTCTGGGTGACGAAAAAGATACCGATGCCCTTGGACCGGATCAGCCGCACGGTCTGGGTGATCGCGGTCGAAAACGCCTTGGAGGCACCGGTGAACAGCAGGTGCGCCTCGTCGAAGAAGAACACCAGGCGCGGCCGATCCGGGTCGCCCACCTCCGGCAGATCGTGGAACAGGTCGGCGAGCAGCCACATCAGGAAGGTGGAGAACAACTGCGGCTTGTCCTGCACCGCCGCGAGTTCGAGCACCGAGACCACGCCGCGCCCCTCGGGGGTGGTGCGCAACAGGTCGGCGGTGTCGAAGTCCGGTTCGCCGAAGAACGCCCCGCCGCCGTTGTTCTCCAGCGTGATCAGCGCGCGCAGGATCACCCCGGCGGTGGCCGCGGACAGGCCGCCGATCCGCTTGAGTTCCGCCTTGCCCTCATCGTCCGTCAGGTACTGGATCACCGCGCGCAGGTCCTTGAGATCGACCAGTTCCAGTCCGCGCTCGTCGGCGAAGTGGAAGATCAGGCCGAGCGAGGACTCCTGGGTCTCGTTCAGGTCCAGCACCTTGGCCAGCAGGGTCGGCCCGAAGTCGGTGATCGTCGCCCGGATCGGCACGCCCGGTCCGATCCCGCCGAGCGCGTGGAACTCGGCCGGGCAGCCGGCCGGTTGCCAGTCCTGCCCGACCTCGGCCGCCCGCGCGGCGACCCGGTCGCCGGGCACGCCGGGCGCGGAAATGCCGGACAGGTCGCCCTTGACGTCCGCGAGGAAGACCGGCACGCCCTGCGCGGACAACTGCTCCGCGATCAGTTGCAGGGTCTTGGTCTTGCCGGTGCCGGTCGCGCCCGCGACCAGGCCGTGCCGATTGAGCACCGCGAGCGGGACACGCACCTGCGCCTGGGGATGCGCGGTGCCCTCGACCACGGCCGCGCCCAGTTCCAGGGCGGGCCCGGTGAAGGCGTATCCGGCCGTGATGGCCGCGATCGTGTCGTCCTGCTCGCTCATGCGCTCCTCCGCTTGCCGGGATGCGGAAGACGAATACACCGATAGGGCGAGAAATATCCCGATTGCCCCGCCGGATCGGCCATCCGAGCCGGCGTGATCCGCACCCCCGCTCCTTCTCTTCGGTGCCGGGTGGGGGTTAGGCGACCGCGATCCCGGTAGGCTGAGCCTGTGATCTTCAAGCGGATCGGTGACGGCAAACCGTACCCGGACCACGGGAGGTCGGGTGCCCGGCAATGGGCCGACATCGCCCCGCGGCCCGTGCGTCTGGACCAACTCATCACGACGAAGCGGCAACTCGACCTCGACACGCTGCTCGCCGAGGACTCGACCTTCTACGGCGACCTCTTCGCGCACGTCGTGAAATGGCAGGGCGACCTCTACCTGGAGGACGGACTGCATCGCGCGGTCCGGGCCGCGCTCCAACAGCGCCAGGTGCTGCACGCGCGCGTGCTCGAACTCGGCTGAGCACGCAACCCCGGCGGCCCGATCAGGTGGTCGTCTCGCGTACGGCCGTGCCCGGATACGCAAGGTGCCGCGTCGGCGCTAACCTCGACTCCATGGCGACCGGGATCACGGCCATGCCGTGCAGGAGGAGGACGGGGGCACACCGATGAGCATGCTCACTCCCCGCGGCATGGGAGGCCAGTACAAGATCACTGGCAAGCTGTATCCGCGGATGACGCGGCGCAGGCGACGCATGCCCGTCGTCATCGCGATCGTGGTCGGCCTGGTCGTGCTGGCCACGGCGGGCTGGGGCGTGTACCACTTCACGTCCGACGACAGCGGCGACAAGGCCGCCGCGTGCCCCTCGCCGACGGCCTCGGCCCCGCCGGCCGCCCCGCCCGCGGCGCTGCCCGAGCCCAAGACGATCACGGTGAACGTCTACAACGCGACCAAGCGGGGCGGTCTGGCCAAGACCGTCAGTGAGGCGCTCAAGGTGCGCGGCTTCACCATCGGCAAGGTGACCAACGACCCGCTGAACCAGCCGATCGCGGCCACCGCCGAGATCCGGCACGGCTTCCCCGGCGCCACTCCGGCGAAGGTGGTCGCGGCCCAGGTGGCGGCGAGCACCGACAAGGAGGACCAGCGCACCGACGGCACGGTCGACCTGGTGATCGGCGACGGCTGGACCGACCTGGCCACCCCCGAGGCGGCCGCCGCGATCCTGTCCCCGCCGCCCCCGCCGCCGGCGAGCCTGCCCCCGGGCTGCTGAGCCGCCGACGACCCCACCCGCTGCCGCCCCGCGCCCCCGCGGAGGCGGCAGCGGCACGCCGAGCCCGACCGCCCTGCCCGCTGGTTCGCTTGAGAGGGCCTCGGAGCGCCCGGGTCCGGGGCCGGGACGGATCAGTTTCGGCCGGGTTTGCCGAACTCTTCGATCAGCACGGGGTACTGCTCCCCGCCGTGTCCGGCGGCGATCGAGCGGTCGGCCATGGCCTTGATCAACCTCGGCAGTTCGGCGTTGACGCCCACCGCCTCGCTCTCCTCGATCAGGTGCGCCATCGCCCGCACGTCGGTCTCCAGAGCCGACACCTCGGCCGGGTACGAGCCGCGGGCGATCTGCTCGGCATAGCCGGGCAGCCATTCGGCCACACCGGCGGCGATCTGCCGCGCGAACGGCGCGAACGCCGTGGCGTCGACCCCGGCCGTCCCGACCAGGGCGGTGCCCTGGAGCCAGGCGTTCAGGACGCTCCACATCATGGCCAGGCCGGCCACGTCGTACAGTGCCGCCAGTCCGTGGTCCGCACCGAGGTGGGTGACGGTGCCGAGCGCCTCGAGTATCGACTTGTGCGCCTCGAAGTACGGCTGCGGCCCACTGTGCAAAATCACCGCCTCGGCGGTCCCGATCGCCGACGGAATGGCCATGATGGCGCCGTCCAGGTATCGGGCGCCGCGCTCCTCGGCCCACCGGGCGGCTTCCCGGGCCTGGGCCGAGTCGCCCGACGTCAGGTTGATCAACATCGTGCCGTGCAACGCGCCGGCACTCGCACCGAGCAATTCGTACACGGCCTGGTAGTCGGTGACGCAAATGATCGCCACCGAACCCGCCTTCAGCGCATCGTCGACCGTCGGCGCCAGGCGGGCCCCTTCGGCCACCAACCGGTCGGCTCGGGCCGGCGTACGGTTCCACACGGTGGTGGGGTGCCCGGCCTTCAGGAAGGCGCCGGCGAGCGCCCGACCCATCAGTCCGAGTCCGATGACGCTCACGGCCACGGGTGTATCGCTTGTGTTGTTCATGGCAGCATCGTCAACGTTGATACCGGTATGAAGGTCAAGTGAGGTTCGATGCGGATCGGGGAACTGAGTCGTCGGACGGGCGTCAACGCCCATCAGTTGCGCTACTACGAGGCCCAGGGCCTGTTGACGGCCGACCGCGGCACGAACGGCTACCGCGAGTACGACGAGACCGCCGTGCTGCGGGTGAAACAGATCCGGCACCTGCTCGGCGCCCGGCTGTCCTCCGAGGACATCGCGTACCTGCTGCCCTGCGCGGTCGGAGAGGCCCCGGAACTGCCCGGGTGTCCCGAACTGCTCGCCGCGATGCGGTCACGGCTGCGTCGCCTGGAGGATCAGCTGGACCTGCTCGCCCGATCCCGCGACGCCCTCGCCGACTACATCGACGCAGCCGAACGAACGGGCGCCGACACCTACCCACCCTTCGACGACACCGCCCTGGAGCCCCTCCCCGCCTGAACGGCCGAACGGGGCCGGACACGAAAAAGGACCCGACCGCATGCGGTCGGGTCCTTCATTCGTCCTGCTCAAGAGCGGTAGCGGTGGGATTTGAACCCACGGATAGCTTGCACCATCACACGCTTTCGAGGCGTGCTCCTTAGGCCACTCGGACACGCTACCGAGAGAGAGCTTACCGGATGCCGGGGTGTGCTTCGTAACCGGTTTCCGGGGAGCGGGTGTGGGTGAAGAAGTCGCGCAGGACGGCGGTGCAGTCCGCCGCCGCGACGCCGCCGAGCACCTCGGGGCGGTGGTTGAGGCCCCGGTCGCGCAGGACGTCCCACAGTGAGCCGGCGGCGCCGGCCTTGGGGTCCCAGGCGCCGAAGACCACCCGGTCCACCCGGGCCAGCACGAGGGCGCCCGCGCACATCGTGCAGGGCTCCAGGGTGACCACCAGGGTGCATCCGGACAGGCGCCACTCACCGACGGCCTTGGCGGCCTCGCGCAGAGCGAGGATCTCGGCGTGGGCCGTCGGGTCGCCGTGCGCCTCGCGTTCGTTGCGGCCGCGGCCGAGCACCGCGCCGTCCGGGCCGAGCACCACGCACCCCACCGGCACATCCCCGGTGTCGACCGCCAGGGCCGCCTCGGCCAGGGCCAGCCGCATGGCCGGCTCCCACCTGCGCAACGCGGGGTCGAACGGGGGCTCGGGCACCGGTGGGGGCATCGTGCTCAGCGGACCGTCTCCAACTCGTCCGCGCAGCCCAGACGTTCCGCTATCACCGCGATGGCGTCCGCCGGCAGACCCGCCTCGCCGGCGAGGTCGGCCAGCAGCTGGGCCGACACGCCCAGGTCCACGAGCACCGTCTCGTCGCCGGCGGGGCCGGGCGGCAGCATGGCCTCGTCGTCCTCCTCCAGGCCGTCCAGCACGTCGGCCGTCAGCAACGCGTCCGCGTAGGCGCTGCGGGACACCGCGGCCACGTCGGAGACGTAGATGCGCGGATCCTCCTCACCGTCCACTCGGACGACCGCGAACCAGGTGTCCTCCTGTTCGACGAACAAAAGCACCGGCTCGTCGTCCACCGCCGCCGACCGTGCCAGCGCGGTCATCCCCGCCGAGTCCTCGACATCGTCGAGGTCGGCTTCACGGGCCTCCCACTGCTCGTCTGTACGTACGAGCACTGCGGCGAAGTACGCCACGGGACTCTCCAAGATCGTTCGCTTCGGCGTTGTCCCTCGCATCGTGGCAGATACCGGACCACGACGACGGGAATTGGCGCACGTTGACGAACAAGGTCACCGAGACGATCAAGGATCGGTCGAATTCAGTAACGGAACGTACGCATCCGCATCATCTGCCGTAGCCGCTCATTGCGCACGCGTCGCGGCTGGATGCGGGCCCGCAGCTCGCGCGCCTCGGCCAGTTCGCGCAGGAAGAGGGTGCGCCGGCGGCGGCGCGCCGCCTCCTCCTCGCGGCGCTCGGCCGCCGTCGTTCGAGGTTCCCGACTCTCCATCACCACGCCCCTGGGCTCGAAATGCCTCCGGAACCGACGTGGCAGTAGTTCCCGGGACGCGCCGGCTCAGTCATCGACACCGGTAGGTGGCACCGGATGCGTGTTCGCAAATCGGTGCAACGATCGCAATTTGCCCGACATTCCCGCAAACACACGAGTCGGGCCGGTCGCCCGGTCGGCGAATGCCACCGAACACGCCTCGAATGCGACAACCCGGCCGGGTCGCCGCCAGGCCAAACGGCTAATGTCGCAGCATGCGGATTCACGTCGTCGACCATCCTCTGGTGGCCCACAAGCTCTCCACCCTGCGCGACCGGCGCACCGACTCGCCGACCTTCCGGAGGCTTGCCGACGAACTGGTCACGCTGCTCGCCTACGAGGCGACCCGAGGCGTACGCGTCGACCCGGTGGCGATCAGCACGCCGGTCAGCGAGACCACCGGCGTCAAGCTCTCCTACCCGCGTCCGCTGGTGGTGCCGATCCTGCGGGCCGGGCTGGGCATGCTCGACGGCATGGTGCGGCTGCTGCCGACGGCCGAGGTCGGCTTCCTCGGGATGATCCGCAACGAGGACACCCTCGAACCGTCGACCTACGCGACCCGGATGCCGGACGACCTCAGCGGCCGGCAGGCGTACGTGCTCGACCCGATGCTCGCCACCGGCGGCACCCTGATCGCGGCCACCAAGCTGCTTCTGGATCGCGGCGCGCACGACGTGACCGCGATCTGCCTGCTCGCCGCGCCCGAGGGCGTCAAGGTGATGCAGGAGGCGTTCCAGGACACCGAGGCCAACGTCACCGTCGTGACCGCGTCGATTGACGAGCGGCTCAACGAGCACGGCTACATCGTCCCGGGCCTGGGCGACGCGGGCGACCGGCTGTACGGCACCGCCGGCTAGGGGCGGCCGCCGGAAAGGGCTCGGAGTGCCGCTCGGCCCATCCGGTCGACCCCGGCACCCACCTGCGGGTTCGGCCGTCCGGGGGCGGCTCGCGAGCGCGGGCGCCAAGCGGGACCAAGGCCCTTCCACGTCAGGCCGAACGCCGGATGCGCGGCGGCACACCTCGGCGCATGCTGGAAGGGTGCCCGGGGCTGGGCAGGAGCCCCGCAGGCACCCGGGACTGTTTGCCGATGCTGCAAAGGTACGACCCACCTTTGCTCCGGCGGGGGTCCCACAGGGGAGAGGAAGTGGCCGGTCCCCCCGCGGCTGCTCCCTCTCCCCTATTGTTTCTCCCCGACACCTCATTCGGGGAGGCGGGGAGATGCAGGCGCAGACCAAAAGGATCCTGACGCTGCTCCTGATCGTTTTCGTCATCTACACGATCATCGCCACGCCGGAAAAGGCATCCGACCTGGTAGCGCAGTGGTTCCAGGCGATGTCGTCCGCCGCCAAGTGGTGTGGCGATCAGATCAGCGGCTGGACGAGCTGAGGCGGGCACGTCGAGAGGTGGGGGCGGGACCGGTCACCGGCTCCACCGTCGACCCACACGCGATACGCAGATACCTGCTGCCCACCGAGACCTGCGCGATAGCGGTGCGTCGGCACTGGGCGATCATCCTGCGCCCGCTGGCGACCACCGCCCTCGGGATGGCCCTGTTGCTCCTGCTGCTGTGGTATTTCCCGGCCGAGAACCTGGCCGTGCGCTACGGCGTGTGGCCGATCGGGGCGGGACTCCTGCTGTGGTGCTCGGGGCACGTACTCACCTGGCGCAACGACTACTTCATCGTGACCGACAAGCGGATCATCCTGGCCGGCGGGCTGATCGCCAAGCGGGTCAACATGATGCCGCTGGCCAAGGTGACCGACATGAGCTACCGGCGCACGCCGGGCGGCCGAATACTCGGGCACGGGACGTTCGTGATGGAGTCCGCCGGGCAGGATCAACCACTCAAGGAGGTCGGTTACGTGCCCCGGCCCGACGCCGTCTACCTCAAGGTGTGCGATCAATTGTTCGGTCCCGACGTCGACTAATCGGCATGACCGGCGAGTAACACGAAACAGCTGGTAAAACCTCGAATTTTCTTTGCGGTGATTTGCGGCTTTCGTACTGTCGACATGCCGCTAGATACACCCGCATCACCTGACAAATCGGTGATGTCGCAAGGGGTTTGGGGCGGTGACCCGCGCCGGTAAGGGGGTACCGAACGACGGCTGCCGTTCCACCATGGCCGGCAGCGGCCAGGTTCCGCTCCAGGACCGACGAGGAGGTGGGCTCTCCAGTGCTGCTGCGAGATGCTTCCCACGAGGGCACGGCCGGCTCGATCGCCGACCGGGCCGCGCCCGCGCGCCTTCCCCGTACCGGCATCCCCCGCGTTCGCGCGGTCAGGGGTTCCGGCACCGACACCCCCCAGGACACGCGCACGCTGTCCCGAACCCTCCTGCTCCGCCTCACCGATGTCGTCGAGGGATCGGCCGAGCACGCCTACGTGCGCAGCACCCTGGTCGAGCTGAACCTGCCCCTGGTGCGCTTCGCGGCCAACCGCTTCCGCAGTCGCACGGACCAGTACGAGGACGTGCTCCAGGTGGGCACGATCGGGCTGATCAAGGCGATAGACCGCTTCGACCCGCATCGCGGCGTCGAGTTCCCCACCTACGCGGTGCCGACCATCATCGGCGAGATCAAGCGCTTCTTCCGGGACACCTCGTGGAGCGTGCGGGTACCGCGCCGGCTCCAGGAGTTGCGCCTGGCGCTGGCCGAGGCCACCGAGCAGTTCAACCACAAGTACGACCGCGCCCCGACAGTGGTCGAGCTCGCCAAACACCTGAACCTGACCGTCGAGGAGATCCTCGAGGGCATGGAGGCGGCCAACGCCTACTCGCCTGCGTCGCTGGACGCACACGACCTCGACGACGATCGCGACAACGCGCTGATCGCCCGGTTGGGACAAGAGGACGAGGCGCTCGACGGCGTCGAGTACCGCGAGGCACTGCGACCGTTGCTGGCTCGGATGAGTCCGCGCGACCGGCAGATCATCATGCTGCGCTTCTTCGGCAACATGACGCAGTCGCAGATCGGCGAGCGGCTGGGGATCTCGCAGATGCACGTGTCCCGCCTGCTGGCCCGTGCGCTGGCGCGCCTGCGCGCCGATCTGTCCGCCTGAGCGAACCGGCCCCGACCGCTGCCCGGCAATGACCCTGACGGTGCGTCAGAGCCCTTGCCGGGCGGCAGGTCGAGGCCGTCCGCGAGGTCGACCGGGTGCTCAGAGGGTGAGCAGCCGTGCCCGGAGCTTGAGTTCGGTGATCGGGTCGATGCCCAGACCCGTGCGCAGGTAGTCGTCGAACGAGCCGTACTTCGTCTGCACCTGCGCGAACGCCGTGTCCAGGTACGACTTCTGCACGTACAGGAGCGGGTCCATCAGGCTCGGATCCTGCATCAGCCCGGCGGCCTTGAGACCGGCCTTCGTGCCCTCGTTGCGGGCCCGAAGGTTGTCGTTCGAGGCGAGGTAGTCGGCGTAGACGGTGGCGTCGTCGACACCGAGCGCCTTGAGGACGATCGCGGTCATCCACCCGGTGCGGTCCTTGCCCGCCGTGCAGTTGTAGATCACCCTCTTGCCGTCCGCGATGTCCCGCAGCACGGTGGTGAACTGCGCACGCTGGGCCGGGTCGTCGACGAAGCCGCGGTAGATGTTCTCCAGCGCGGCGGCGGCCTTGCCGTCGCCCAGCAGCTCCTGCTGCTTGATTGGATCCCGGCTGCCCACCGCGGCGTTGGTGATGTTGGTCAGGTTGCCGTCGGCGATCGGCAGGTTCTTGATCGGGGTGCCCGCGGGCAGTCGGTTCACGCCGTTGCCGGCGATCTCGGTGTCCGTACGGAAGTCCGCGGCCTCGTCCACGCCCAGGCTCGCGAGCCGGGCCACGTCCGCGTCGGTCGCCTTGCCGAGCGCGTCGGTACGGAAGACCTGGCCGTACTTGACGGTCAGGCCCCGATCGGTGCGGTAGCCGCCGATGTCGCGCGCGTTGGGCGCACTCTGCAGGCCCAGCGAGCGCGGTGCGGTGACCACGCCGACGAACGGGCCGACCGGGGTGACGTTGAAGTACCAGCGCTGGGCCGGGTCCAGGCCGGACACGGTCAGCGAGGTGCCTTGGGTGGTGCCGACGAGCCGGGTGAAGCGATCCACGTCGGTGGACGCGTACACGTGCATCGGGCCGGGCCACCGGTCGGTCCAGGTGATCGTGTACGTACCGGCCGCGTCGGCCGTGGCCGACGCGCTCGTGACGATGCCGAGTCCGCCTCGGGCCGAGACGTTGGCGTCGCTGCTGCCCGCGTCGGCCGAGGCCGACGAGGTCACCGCGACGGATCCGCCGAGCGTGAGCGCCGCCGTGACGGCGAGGGTCGCGAGGCGGGTGGTGCGTATGCGCATGCGGTTGTGCTCCCGAAGAGGAAGTGTTCGTGAGCGCGCGGGAACCACCTGGAAAACAACCGGTCGTTGCTACCGCGCGACGAGCACCACTGTAGTGACGACCAGGTCACTTGCTCCAGACGGTGCCGTATGGAGAGACGAACGCATCATCGGCGACGGGGCGGTGCATCGGCGGAGAGCGACGAACACCTCACCCGAGAGGGGCCGCGCACCGGTACGGCATCCACCGGTGCTCGCGTCGACCGCCGACCGGAAGACCAACCACCCGTATTTTCCGGCCACTTCGCTTAACGGCCGTCGACCCGACCGATCCGGCAGATCCGCGGCCCGGACGGGGAACGCCGGCACGGTGTCCGAGAGTTTCCGTGATACGCCGTCAAATAGGTACCGAGCACGGGGATTCCGGGTAGGAGCCCGCCATCCGCACGGTGATCCGGACGGCCCTGCGGCAAAGTGGGGGCCAATGCGCGCGCGTGCGCACACGGGCACGGGCCGTGCACGCTATACCTGTTGATACCTGTCGCACGGGTGGGGGGACGGTACGCCCACCGGCGACACGACGGGACCGGCTCGCCGGCCGGCCCGACGCGAAGGAGGAAGCCGTGCCGGACGGTACCAGCAAGCGCCACACCCCCGGCGATGGTTCGCCGGCCGAGCCCATCCCGCGAGCACAGGGTCCACGACGTCCCGGCGCGACCGGTCGCGAACGTCCCGATCCGGACTACGACCGTCGGCCGGATCCCGACTACGACCGTCGCCCCGACCCGGAGTACGACCGCAACGGCGTCGCGCCCGAGGGGCCGATGGGCTACCCGGACCCGGCACCGGATCAGGGCGGACGCCGCTCCGGCCGGGCGCGCCGGGTCGCGAACTGGTTCGGCTTCGGCGCACCCGCCGAGGAGGAGGAGCCGGATCCCTACGACCGCCGACCCGGCTTCGGGCGGCGCGATCCGTACGAGGCCGACGCCGGCTACGACTACGGCCGCGACCAGGGCCCGGAGTACGACGCCGACTACGACGCGGCCCCGCCCCCGACGTCGGGACGCACCCGGCGGCGGACCGGCTCCTCGCACTGGGAAGACGTCATGCTCGGCTCCTCGCCGTCCCCCGGCACGCCGATGTCGGACAGCATTCCCGGCGACACCATGCCGCCCGACCGACTGCACCGCGAGCCGCAGGGCGTACTGCCCCCGTCCCGCGGCACCTCACGCCCGGGACGCCGCGAGGACCCGACGCCGAAGTGGCAGCCGGAGCCCGAGGACGACATCGAACCCGCCGATCCGATGGATCCGGTCGACCCGCTCGACCCGGGACCGAGCCCGGCGTCCGAACGCCGCCCGAACTACCCGCCGATCCCCAAGCGCAGGCCCGCCCCGGCGGCGGAGTCCGATCGGGCGACGGTCGACACGATGCCCGCCCTCGACGACGAGCCCGACGACCGACGCCGGTTCGACGCCGGCACCGCACCGGATCAGGACGACGACGGCGGGCCCGGCACCTCGTTCGTGCCGGTGCCCGCGGCCCCCCGCGTGCCCTACCGCCCCGGACCGGCCGCGGAGAGCGTGGCCGACGAGGTACCCCGAAGGATGTTGCGCATGTTGCCCCCACCCGCGCTCGCCGACGGCGGCGGCATGGTCGTCGACGGTGGCCGACTGGGCCGGTTGAACGTTCGCGCCGCCGGCGTCCGCGGCGAACTGCACCAGCAGCAGGGCCTGCCGAGGCAGAACTGCTTCGCCGTCGGGCCGGACCCGAGCGCGCGGTGGACCATCGCGATCGTCTGCGACGGCGTCGACAACGCGCACGCGTCCGAACTCGCCGCGCAGATCGCGGTCCGCAGCGCCTACCGCACGGTCGCCAGGATGGTCGCACGCGAACGACACGAGAACTGGGACTGGGCCGGGGTGCAGGCCGAGGTCGAGGAGGACCTGCGCACCAGGCTCGCCGGAACCGCCGACCGGGCACACGAGCTCGGCCGCTCGGAACCTGCCACACGCCTGGCGATATTGGTCACCGCTGCGGATCCGCTGGAGGACGATCGGGTCGACATGGCCGTGCTCGGCGACAGCACCGTGCTCCGCCTGGCCCAGGGTGGTTGGCGTGCGCCGCTGGGCATCCGGGACGCGTCCGTGGAGACCGCCCCCGCGGCGATCCCCGACCAGGCGGGCGACGACCAGCTTCGCATCTGCCGAACCACGTGGCGTCCGACCGACGTTCTGGTCATGATGACCGGCGGCTTCGCCGAGGCACTCGGTCAGCCCACGGCCGGACTCGCGCCACGTCTCGCCGAGGATTGGCGTACGCCGCCGTCCCTCTTCGATTACCTGCGCGACGTGGACGAGGGCCTTCGCCTGCGCGAGGACGACGGTTGTGTGGTCGCCCTGTGGCCGTCGCCGTGACCGACTGAGCCACCCACCCGCGCGGTGATCACCGCTGCGGCGAATACCGATTCACCGCATACCTCGGGCGGGTCCCCGAACAATTGGGGCCCGCCCGTCGGTATGTCAGCTGACGGCAATGAGTACGGCCACCGCGACGACGATGATCGCGATCACGACCCCGGCGATCAACATCACCGGCGGGGTGCTGCGCCGGGCCGGTTCGCCGGGGGCCGCAGGGCGGTCCTCGTTCACGAAAGCCCGGAACATCTGAGTACTGGCTGCAGGATCCATCTCGTTGTCAGGCATGCGCACGACCATACCGCACTCGAAAAACGCAAAAGGCCCATCCCTGTTCGGGATGGGCCTTTCACACGTAAATTCCGGCGGCGTCCTACTCTCCCACACCCCTTCGAGTGCAGTACCATCGGCGCTGGAGAGCTTAGCTTCCGGGTTCGGAATGAGACCGGGCGTTTCCTCTCCGCCAAGACCACCGGAAAACCATCGAACCCAACAATAGGGTCGTTCGGTGAACCAGAAATCACATGCGGTGATTCAATTATCAAAACGGGTTCCCCGAAACCGATTGCGGTTCGGGAACCACACAGTGGACGCGTAGCAACTGAGGACAAGTCCTCGGCCTATTAGTACCGGTCAGCTCCACCCCTTACAGGGCTTCCACACCCGGCCTATCAACCCGATCGTCTCTCGGGGGCCTTACCCAACCGAAGTTGGTGGGAGTCCTCATCTCGAAGCAAGCTTCCCGCTTAGATGCTTTCAGCGGTTATCCCTCCCGAACGTAGCCAACCAGCCATGCCCTTGGCAGAACAACTGGCACACCAGAGGTTCGTCCGTCCCGGTCCTCTCGTACTAGGGACAGCCCTTCTCAAGACTCCTACGCGCACAGCGGATAGGGACCGAACTGTCTCACGACGTTCTAAACCCAGCTCGCGTACCGCTTTAATGGGCGAACAGCCCAACCCTTGGGACCTACTCCAGCCCCAGGATGCGACGAGCCGACATCGAGGTGCCAAACCATCCCGTCGATATGGACTCTTGGGGAAGATCAGCCTGTTATCCCCGGGGTACCTTTTATCCGTTGAGCGACGGCGCTTCCACAAGCCACCGCCGGATCACTAGTCCCTGCTTTCGCACCTGCTCGACCTGTCGGTCTCACAGTCAAGCTCCCTTGTGCACTTACACTCGACACCTGATTGCCAACCAGGATGAGGGAACCTTTGGGCGCCTCCGTTACCCTTTAGGAGGCAACCGCCCCAGTTAAACTACCCATCAGACACTGTCCCTGATCCGGATCACGGACCCAGGTTAGACATCCAGCACGACCAGAGTGGTATTTCAACGATGACTCCACGAACACTGGCGTGTCCGCTTCAAAGTCTCCCACCTATCCTACACAAGCCGAACCGAACACCAATATCAAACTATAGTAAAGGTCCCGGGGTCTTTCCGTCCTGCTGCGCGAAACGAGCATCTTTACTCGTAGTGCAATTTCACCGGGCCTGTGGTTGAGACAGTCGAGAAGTCGTTACGCCATTCGTGCAGGTCGGAACTTACCCGACAAGGAATTTCGCTACCTTAGGATGGTTATAGTTACCACCGCCGTTTACTGGCGCTTAAGTTCTCAGCCTCGCCCCGAAGAGCTAACCGGTCCCCTTAACGTTCCAGCACCGGGCAGGCGTCAGTCCGTATACATCGTCTTACGACTTCGCACGGACCTGTGTTTTTAGTAAACAGTCGCTTCTCGCTGGTCTCTGCGGCCACCACCAGCTCGGAGAGCAAGTCTCCTCACCAACAATGGCCCCCCTTCTCCCGAAGTTACGGGGGCATTTTGCCGAGTTCCTTAACCACAGTTCACCCGAACGCCTTAGTATTCTCTACCTGACCACCTGAGTCGGTTTGGGGTACGGGCCGCCACGACACTCGCTAGAGGCTTTTCTCGGCAGCATAGGATCATCCACTTCCCCACAATCGGGTCGGCATCAGGTCTCAGGCTCGTGTTGTGCGGATTTGCCTACACAACGCCCTACACCCTTACCCCGGGACTACCACCGCCCGGGCTGGACTACCTTCCTGCGTCACCCCATCGCTCACCTACTACCCGATTGGTTCGGCGGCTCCACCAAAACCGTTCACCCGAAGGATCCCGGCGGCTTCACGGCCTTAACATCACGAGGTTCAGCGCTGGCGCATCGTAGCGGGTACGGGAATATCAACCCGTTGTCCATCGACTACGCCTGTCGGCCTCGCCTTAGGTCCCGACTTACCCTGGGCGGATTAGCCTGCCCCAGGAACCCTTGGTCATCCGGCGCACACGTTTCTCACGTGTGATTCGCTACTCATGCCTGCATTCTCACTCGTGCAGCGTCCACCGCTGGTTTCCACCGCGACTTCACTCGCTGCACGACGCTCCCCTACCCATCCGTACGCCTGAACCACGAAGGCTTGGCTATATGCACGAATGACACGACTTCGGCGGTGCGCTTGAGCCCCGCTACATTATCGGCGCGGAATCACTTGACCAGTGAGCTATTACGCACTCTTTCAAGGGTGGCTGCTTCTAAGCCAACCTCCTGGTTGTCTCTGCGACTCCACATCCTTTCCCACTTAGCGCACGCTTGGGGGCCTTAGTCGGTGCTCTGGGCTGTTTCCCTCTCGACCACGGAGCTTATCCCCCGCAGTCTCACTGCCGCGCTCTCACTTACCGGCATTCGGAGTTTGGCTTATCTCAGTAACCTGGTGAGGCCCATCAACAATCCAGTGCTCTACCTCCGGCAAGAAACACACGACGCTGCACCTAAATGCATTTCGGGGAGAACCAGCTATCACGGAGTTTGATTGGCCTTTCACCCCTAACCACAGGTCATCCCCCAGGTTTTCAACCCTGGTGGGTTCGGGCCTCCACACGGTCTTACCCGCGCTTCACCCTGCCCATGGCTAGATCACTCCGCTTCGGGTCTTGGGCGCGCGACTCAATCGCCCTGTTCGGACTCGCTTTCGCTACGGCTACCCCACACGGGTTAACCTCGCCACACACCGCAAACTCGCAGGCTCATTCTTCAAAAGGCACGCAGTCACGGCCACCCACGACTAAACGCGGATGACGACGCTCCCACGGCTTGTAGGCACACGGTTTCAGGTACTATTTCACTCCCCTCCCGGGGTACTTTTCACCTTTCCCTCACGGTACTAGTCCGCTATCGGTCACCAGGGAATATTTAGGCTTAGCGGGTGGTCCCGCCGGATTCACACGGGATTTCTCGGGCCCCGTGCTACTTGGGAAATGCGCAA
>NZ_CM145709.1:0-3502500 GCF_055557415.1 Embleya sp. L77 | reverse complement strand
TTGGCGTTGACTTTTGGCACGCTGTTGAGTTCTCAAGGAACGGACGCTTCCTTCGGTGCGGAGTCAACCGCGCCCTCCGGGCGTTTAACGTTCAGTGTGTAGCTTGTGTTACCGTGTTTCTTTTGTTTCGCTTTCGCGTTTCCAGCTTAGCACACCGTTTCGGCGGCTTCGCTTTCCTCGCTTTCGGCTTCCACCGCGTTTCCGCGTTTTCCGCCTCCCGGACTCTAGCAGATCTTGCGACCTGCTTTTCGTCCGTTGCCTTCCGCCTTCGAAACTTTCGTTTCTTGGCTTCCGGCTCTTCGAGCTTACCAGGTCTTTCGACCCGCTTCGCTCACCGCTTCGGCTTCGGAAATTTGTTCTTCCCGCTGCTTTCTGCAACGCCCCGAACATTAGCGGATCGCATTTCCCACCGTCTAATCGGCGGCAATTCGCGTTCCGGTGAATCTGCGGGGACACCCGGGCACGGAACGACGCATGTGCTGCGCATGCGCAGCACACCCGGTTCATGTGATCGGAATGGCCACCCCGGGACCAGCCAGCGCGGGCGCCTAGGCACGCGTCTGTCTCAGGTCTCCCTGTCGGGCAACTTGGAGGACCCTACCGGGGGCCCGGGGCCGACTGCAAACCGGCCCGCGCGGGCTCCGTTTCGGGTGTTCGAACCCGAGCAGACTCCGGGCATGGTTACCTCAACTGCACGGCGAGTCAACCCGATCGCAACGGTCGTCAGTGTCGTGGCCGCCGCGATCGCAGTGATCATCGTCCTGCACATCATTCTGTTCGTCTTCGAGGCCAATCCCTCCAACGGCGCGGTGGAGACCATCGCCGACTGGGCGGACTGGCTGACCCGCTGGGCGCGGGACCTCTTCACCCCCGACAACGTCAAGGCGCGGGTCGCGGTGAACCAGGGGCTGGCCGCCGTGGTCTACCTCGCCGCCGGTGCGCTGATCTCCCGGCTGGTCAGCCGGGTCTGAGTGCGCGTCCGGGCGCGGGTCCGAGCACAGGTCCGGGCGCGAGCGCAGTCGGCCCGATAGTTCCGTACGGTGGCGGCGCACCAGTCGTAATGATTGGGGTGGAGTACCGAACTGCACCGCCGCCGACCGGAGGGCCCCATGTCCCTGCTCACCCCGGACAGCCTGGGCGATCTCCTGGGCTTGTTCGATTTCGGGAACGGGTGTGTCACCCGCGTACGGATCGACGACCCGTTCAGCCCGGGTGGGGCCACGGCTCGCGTCCTGGTCGACGCTCGGGACCGGGAGCACGGCTGGCCGTGGATTCCCGTCGAGTTCACACTCACGGGACTTCGCGACTACCGGGTCGAACACGGCAAGGGATTCTCCGGAATGCTCTATTTCGACCCGGTGCTGTCGCGTTTCACCGATGAGACGTACGGCGATCTCTTCTATCTGGACTTCGATCCGGTGGACGGGCCCGGGGCGTACGAACCCGTCGACGCCGGCGACGTCGTCAGCCGGTCCCAGTGCTTCTTCGCCGCCGAGAGCTGCTCGTGGCGTGCCCTGCCGCCCACGGAGAGTCCCCGACTCCGACTCATTGGTAACGCTTAGATCTCAAACCTTTCACTCACTAGGTTCAGCTTCTACGTTCACTCGCACCGGAATCGGCCGCGAGTGTTCGAGTCGTGAACGCTCGATCGTCGATTCCTCCGTATTCGGTACGAAGTCGAGTCGAGGAATCATGAAGCTTCAGCGGAAGCGCTTGGCCGCCCTGCCCGCCGCCCTCGGTGCCGGCGCCCTGCTCCTGGCCCTGACCGGGAGTGCCGACGCGGCTCCCGGCCACGGCGACCACCGCCCGTCCGTAGCCGGGATGCGAATCCTGTTGAGCAACGACGACTCGATGCAGAACGCCAAGCCCGACGGTGCCGACGGCCGGGGCGTCTACGAGGTGCGCCGGGCGCTGTGTGCCGCCGGGGCCGACGTCGTGGTGATGGCGCCGTGGCAGTTCATGAGCGGATTCGGGACCGCGGCCACCGGCGGCGGCGCGCTCACCGTGTCCAGGCGCACCGCGCTGCCTGCCGGCTTCGAGGGCGACTGTGCCCAGGCCCCGAGCAGGGGAGCCGTCTTCGGGGTGTGCAAGGGCGAGGCCCCGTGCGGCCCGACCACGCCGAGTGCCACCCCCGTGGACACCGTGCGGCTCGCCCTGCGCGGCGGGCTCGCCGCCAAGGTCGGCTGGCAGAACGGCCCCGACCTGGTGCTCACCGGGATCAACTCCGGGCCCAACGTCGCCTCGGTCACCAACGACTCGGGCACCCTGGGCGCCGCCATCGCCGCGATCGACAACGGCAAGCCGGCCATCGCACTCAGCGGCGGCTTCGACATGGCCTCGTTCAAGGTGACCCCGGCCACCTACCGGGCATTCGCCGACTTCCTGCCCTCGTATGTGGCGCAGCTCAAGGACCGCAAGGCGCTGTCGGACGAATACGTGATCAGCATCAACCACCCGAACGCGGTGGCCGGGAAGCAGCCCGGCCGGCCGGTGTGGACCGAGATCGGCACCGAGACCGTGGTCGCGATCCGGTATTCGGCCTCGCCCGACGGCGACACCTTCGCCATCGGCCAGGGCGACTGTGCGGTGCCCGGCACGTTCTGTCGCCCGGAGACCAAGCGGCATGCCGACTGGACCGAGCTGAACAAGGGGAACATCACCGTCTCCGCGGTGACCGGTGACCGCACCCTGCGCGGTGGCGCGGACGACCGACTGGAGCGCTTCGTCCGGACCGGCCGCTGATCGCTCGCCGGAGCGCACGGGCCGTTCCGATCGCGGCCGAGACCGCTTCGATCCGGGCCGCCGGGATTCGAGCCGGTCCGCGTCGGGCGCCGACCGGCTCGATACTGGTCGGATGGCAGACAAGCAGCGTCGACGCGGTCGCGCCCCCGAGCCGATCCGGGCCGACGTGGGTTCCGGCAGCGTCGAGCTGGAGCCCGATCCGGATCGGGCCGGGGCGTGGACGCTGCGCCTGCACGGGTCGCCGCAGTCGCACGTGGACCTGGGCGACCCGACCTGGCTGGAGTTCGAGTACGTGCGTCGGCTCGGCCACGTGGTCGACCTGATCGCCGACGCCGGCAAGCCGCTGCGGGCCTTCCACCTCGGCGGCGGCGGGCTCACCCTGGCCCGCTACGTGGCGGCCACGCGGCCCCGGTCGCGGCAGCAGGTGGCGGAGTTGGACGCGGAGTTGGTGGAGTTCGTCCGACGGGAACTGCCCTGGGAGAAGAACTGGCAGATCCGAATACGCACCGGCGATGCCCGCGAGGTGGCGAGCAAGGCGCCGGACGCCGCGTTCGATCTCGCCGTGGTCGACGTGTTCGCCGATTCGCGGGTGCCCGCGCATCTGACGTCGGCCGAGTTCGTCGGCGAGGTGGCCCGGACGCTGGCCCCCGGCGGGGTGTACGCGGTGAATCTGGCCGACGGCGGCCGGCTCGACTTCGTCCGCTCGCAGGTGGCGACGGTGCGCTCGGTGTTCCCGAATCTGCTGCTGATCGCCGACCCCGCGGTGTTGCGCGGGCGGCGGTTCGGCAATGTCGTCCTGGTCGCCTCGCACGGCGAGTTGCCGATCGGCGAGCTGACCCGGCGTACGGCCGCCGACCCGTTCCCGGGACGGGTCGAGCACGGCGCCGCGTTGGCCGACTTCCCCGGCGGGGCGGCCGTGGTGCACGACGCCACGGCGGTCGCGTCGCCGGCTCCGCCCGCGCGCACCTTCGGCCGGAACTGAGCCGACCGGCGCAGCGCCGGCGCGATCCGGCGAACCGCTACCGCCGCCGCTTGCGCTCCTCGACCCGGCCCTTGAGCAGGCCCACGACCAGGAGCACGATCAGCGTCGCGACCAACAGCACCACCGTGACCGCGGAGCCGAGCAGCACCTTGCCCCGGTCGGTCAGGGTGAAGACCGAGACCGGCAGCGTCCGCCACTCGGCCGGGTAGACCATGATCGTCGCGCCGACTTCGCCCATCGACAGCGCGATCGCCAGGCTCGCCGCCGCGGTGATCGACGGGAGCAGCATCGGCAGTCGTACCCGCAGCAGCACCCGGGCGGCGCTCGCGCCGAGCGAGGCGGCCACGTCCGCGAAGGCCGCGTCGGTCCGGTCGAGGCCGGCCGACACCGTGGAGTACGCGAACGTCACCACCAGCACCGCGTGTGCCGCGATGACGATCCACTTGGTGCCGTTGAGCAGGATCGGGCCGTCGCTGAAGGCCACCAGCATGCCCAGACCGACCACCACCGAGGGCACCGCGACCGGCAGGTGGAAGACCGCGTCGGTGAGCCGGCGAACGAAGCGCGGCGCGGTCCGGGCGGCGATCGCCGCCCACGTGCCGACCACGATCGCGATCAGCGATGCGCCCAGCGCGGTCTCGATGCTGACCACGAGGCTGTCGTGGTTGGTGCCCGCCGTGGCCTCGCGGATGTTCTCGCTCGTCCAGGACGCCGGCAGCACGCTGTTCCAGTCGCCGGCGAAGGCGGCGATGCCCAGGATCGCCAGCGGGGCGAGCACGAGGGGGGCGAAGACGAGTGCGAAGAGCGCCCAGACGAGGGCACGTCCGCTACGCGACCAGACCAGCACGGCCGGCTCCTGTCCGGGAGAAGACGAATCGGTAGACCGCGTAGAGCGTGAGCGACAACGCCACCTCGACCACCGCGACCACACACGCGCCCGGGTAGTCGAAGGTGACCGCGCCCTTGGCGTGGACGAGCATCGGCAGCGTGGTGACGTCCTTGGCGCCGATGAACAGCACGATCCCGAACTCGTTGAGCGTGAGCAGCAGGGTCAGGCTGCCCCCGGCGGCGAGCGCGGGCCATGCCTCGGGCAGCAGCACCTGGCGGATCACCCGCAGTGGCCCCGCGCCGAGCGAGGCCGCGACGTCGAGCCGGTCCCGGGGCACCAGTGCGAAGGCGGCGAGCAGCGGGCGCATCACGAACGGGGTGTAGAAGGTGATCTCGGCCAGCACCACGCACCACGGCGAGTACAGGAAGCCGACGAGTGGTTCGCCCAGGCCGAGCTTGTCCGCCGCCGCGTTGACCACGCCCGCCGTGCCGTACAGGAAGGTGAAGGCCAACGCGATCAGGAAGGACGGGAAGGCGAGCACGGTGTCCACGATCCGCCCGACCGCCCGGGCGCCGGGGAACGGGACGAAGGACAACACCAGGGCCAGGAAGAACCCGACGACCAGGCAACCGAGGGTGGACAACACGGCGATCTTCACCGTGTTCCACAGCGCGTCGCCGAACGAGGGCGAGTTCAGCACGTCGCGCCATACGTCCAGGCCGACGTGGCCGTTCTTGTCGACGAAGGACTGCTTGACCACGAGTGCGAGCGGATAGAGGAAGAATCCGGCGGCGAGCACGAGCGGCGGGAGCACCCACAACGCCCGGGACGCGCCGCCGCGAGCCTTGCTCACGCGCGTCGGCGCCGTGGCCGGCTCGGCCGCGATCGGCGATTCGGTCAGGGTCGCGGTCATCCGGCCGCTCCCGCCGGGACCAGGACGCACGGCTCGGCGGGCAGCGCCACGCCGAGTCGCTCGCCGAGCGCCGGCACCCGGGCCAGGTCGGCGACGTCGATCCGGATCTCCGGGCCCGACCGGCCCGACTGCTCCGACCGCTCGCGCTCACCCGGCTTCCCCGACGGGCCCGTCGCTTCATCGAGCACGCAGGTCAGCCGGTAGTCGGCGCCGCGCCACTGGATCGCGGTGAGCGTCGCGGGCAGCGTGTCCGGGTGGTCGACCGCGGTCGCCCCGAGGGTGTGCGGGCGGGCCACCAGCATCGCCCGCTCGCCCTCGGCGAACGCCCGGGTGGGATCGGCGGCGACGGTCAGTCCGCCCACCGCGACCTCGACCGCGTCGTCCCCGGCCGTGCACGCCGCGAGCACCCGCGCGTCGAGCAGGTTGGCCGCGCCGAGGAAGGATGCGGTGAACTCGCTGGGCGGGCGCCGGTACAGCCGATCCGTGGCGTCCAGGTCGACCAGCCGCGCATCCCGCATCACCGCGATCCGATCGGCGAGGGCGAGCGCCTCGGTCTGGTCGTGCGTGACGTACATGATCGCCACGTCCGGCAGGTCGGCCCGCAGTCGCTGCAACTCGCCGAGCAGGTCGGCGCGCAGCGTCGCATCCAGCGCGGACAGCGGTTCGTCGAGCAGCAGTACGGGCGGACGGATGGCCAACGCGCGGGCGATCGCCACCCGTTGCTGCTGGCCGCCGGACAACTCGCGGGGGTAGCGCCGGGCGTAGCTCGCCATGCCCACCATGTCCAGCGCCTCGGTGACCCGGCGGGCCACCTCGGCACGCGGCACCCGACGGGCCTTGAGGCCGAACGCGACGTTGGCCGCGACCCGCATGTGCGGGAACAGCGCGTAGTTCTGCACGACGACGCCGATTCCGCGCTTGTTCGGCGGCTCGTACGTCACGTCGCGCCCGGCCAGGGTGATCCGCCCGGAGGCGGGCCGGAGGAAACCCGCGACCGCCTTGAGCGCCGTGGACTTTCCCGAGCCGGACGGCCCGAGCAGCGCGACCGTCTCGCCTGGGGCGACCTCCAGGCTCAGCCCCTCCAGGGCCACGACGGATCCGTACCGGACCGTCAGATCCTGGATGCCGATCGCCGCTGCGGTCGGCGCTGCGTTCACGATGGTCGCCTCGGTGCGCTCGATGGCCGGTGCGGTCATGCGGGTTCCCTCCCTGTCCGCGGTTTGCTCGGGGTGTGTCCGGACCGGTCGGGTCAGCGACCGACGGCCTTGTTGTACTCGGCCAGGTCGGCGTCCAGTTCCTTGAGGACCGTGTCCCATTCCGGCGTCCAGATCTCCACGCCCTCCAGGGCCTTGGCGATCTCGGCGGCGTTGGCGTCGGTCGGCTTGACGTCCTCGCGGGCGGGCAGGCCGAGCGCGTCGGCGGAGACCGAGGTCTGCGCCTCCGGGGAGAGCAGGTAGTCCATCAGCTTGCGGCCGTTGTCGGCGTGCGGGGCGCCCGAGGACAGGCCCATGAAGTACGGCAGCGCGAACGTCGAGGCCTTGCCCGCGTCGTCGGCCGGGAACCAGACCTTGAAGTTGGACTTGTCGTTGTGGATCGACGCCAGGTTCATCTGCAGGTCGCCGTTGGCCACGCTGAGTTCGCCCTTGCCGACCTTGGGCTGGAGCTTGCCGGTGGAGGAGGACGGGCCGACGTTGTTCGATTCGAGCCGCTTGAGGTAGTCGAGCGCGCCCTGCTTGCCGTACAGGTGCTGGAGCTGGATCAGCACGGCGGTGCCGTCACCGGCCTGGCCGGGCGTCGAGTACTGGAGCTTGGACTTGAACCGGCCGTCGGTCAGCTCCCGGAACTTGGTCGGCGCGGGCTTGGCCTGGTCGGGGTTGTAGATCCAGGACGCGTAGTTGTGGACCACGGCCACGTAGCGGCCCTGCGCGTCCTTCGAGGTCGCGGGCACCTTGTCGGCACCGGCCGGCGCGTACGCGGTGAGCAGGTTCGCCTGGGCCGCGCGCTGGATGAACGGCGGCAGCGTGATCGCCACGTCGGCCTGCGGGTTGCCCTTCTCCTTCTCCATCCGCGTGACCACCTCGCCGGAGCCGGACTCCACCAGGTTGACCTTGATCCCGGTCTTCTTCTCGAAGTCCGCGAAGCGCTTGGTGTACCAGTCGGCGAGCCCGTCCACGGAGTAGACGGTCACGCTGCCCGAGCCCTTGGCCGGGGCGCCGCCGGGGGCGGCGTTCGCGGCGGGCCCGGTGTCGTCCGAGCCGCTCCCGCCGGTCCCGCCGCAGGCGGTCGCGGTGAGTACGACCACGGTGGCGGCCGCGGTGAGGCCGAGGATGCGTCGCATGGGAAATCGCCCTTTCGAAAAGACGAATCAGCCCTGGAGCAGGGCGGGGAGGTCGCGGATGGAGCCGAGTACGTGGGTGGCGCCGGCCGCTTCGAGCGCGGCGCGGTCGTGGGCGCCGGTGAGCACACCGGCGGCGATCGAGGCGCCGGAGCGCAGCCCGGTGAGCACGTCGTACGCGGTGTCGCCGACCACGGCGACCGCGCGCAGGTCCTCGACGCCCAGACGCAGCACCGCGGTGAGCACCATGTCCGGGTACGGCCGGCCGCGTCCGGCGTCGGCCGGGCACAGGGTCAGATCGGCGAGGTCGGTCCAGCCGAGCGCGGCCAGGATCGCGTCCTGGGTGGGTCGGCCGAAGCCGGTGGTCAGGGCGACCCCGACGCCGGCCGCGCGCAGTGCGCGGATGGCGTCCTCGGCGCCGTCGATCGGCGCGCAGCGGCCCTGCGCGACCAGGTCGGCGTAGGCGGCTTCGAAGGCGACGTTGGCGGCTCGGGCGCGCTCCTCGTCGCCGTCGAGCAGGGCTCGGAAGACGGTGATCTTGCTCTCGCCCATGGTGGCCTCGACGTAGTCGAGCTTGCGCTCGAAGTCGGCGGAGCCGACCTCGACGCCGACCGCGCCGATCGCCCGGGTGAACGCCTCGACGACGAGGCCGTCGTCGGCGACGGTGGTGCCGGCCATGTCCAGGACGGCGAGTTGATAACGCGTCATCGGTAGTGCTCCGGTCGGGCTTTTTGCGACGGGTGGCGGACTCGGGGTGGCGCGAGGGCGCCGGGCGTCATCTAGAGGCCGGCGAGGTGCGCGGTGCGTTCGGCGATGGCGGGTGAGCAGGTCATCCCGCGTCCGCCGGGGCCGGTCACCAGCCAGGTCGCCGGGGCGACCTGCTCGCGGTGCACGACCCGGGTGGTGTCGGTGGTCTGCGCGTACACCCCGGCCCAGCGGCGGCGCACGGCGGGCAGCGGGCGGCCGAGCAGCGCTTCGGCGACCTCGACCAGGTGCTCGTAGGGCGCGGAGTCCACGTCGAACGTGAACGGCTCGTCGTATTCGTGGGTGTCGCCGATGGTCAGGCCGCCGTCCAGGCGCTGGACCATCAGCAGCTGCATGCGGTGCTCGGCGGGCACCGGCGCCTGCGGGTGGGCGCTCTTCAGCGCGTCCAGCGCGGTGCCGGCGTAGGCCGGGTAGTAGCGGAAGCTGTCGCCGTCGGCGACCGAGGTGGTCAGCCGCTCGTCGAGCGGGTCGGTCTGCATCATCTGCAGGCGCACCCGGCGCACCGGCAGTTCCGGGGCCAGCTCGCGGACCAGACCGGTCAGCCAGGCGCCGGTGCACAGCAGCACCAGGTCGCCCTCGTGGGTGTGTCCGTGGTCGTCGCGCACGCCGGTGCCGCTCGGCAGCAGGTCGCGCACCTCGCGGCCGGGCAGCCAGGTGTAGCGGCCGCCGGCCGCGAGGTGCGCACGCAGCGCGGGCAGCGCGACCCGGGACTCGACCGCGCCGTCCCGCTCGCACCACAGCGCCGCGTCGAAGGTGCCGCGCAGCGCCGGGTTGTGCTCTCGGGCCTCGTTCGGGGTGAGCAGCTTCAGGCCGCGCTCGGCGGCGTCGGGGAGGGCGAGGGCCGCTTCGGCCACCGCGACCTCCTCGGCGCCTCGACACACGGTCAGCGAGCCGTTGGGCCGAAAGCCGGTGCCGGGCACGTCGGCGCCGATCCGCTCCCACAGCTCACGGGCCCGCAGGGCGGTGTCCAGTTCGTCGCCGCCGGCCCGGCCGCCGATCCACACCAGGCCGAAGTTGCGCACCGAAGCACCGCGCGCCTCGCGCTCGCGCTCGATGTGCACGACCTCGTGACCTCGATCGATGGCCTGCCAGGCGTGCATGGTGCCCAGCACGCCACCTCCGACGACGATGACTCGCACCGGCTTCCTCCACGTTCTCGGGGGCGAATGCGACCAGCTTGGGAGCGGTCGATGCCGAGCATGCGGAGGCGGTGTGTCGCCCGGGTGAACAGTCCGTTAAGGTCCGAACCTGTTACCTTTCCGTGATGAAAGCCCGATGGGGCCTATGCCCGCAGGCGCGTGGCGAACCCCATCCGGTCCCCTCGGAACAGCGCCCGGACCCGCTCGATGGGCACCCCCTCCGGGTCGTAGGAGGTGCGCATCACCAGCAACATCGGCAGCGCCGGGTTGGTCTCCAGGAGCAGCGCCTCGCGCGGCGCGGCCAGCACGGTCTCCACGGTCTCGTCCATCTCCGCGAACACCACGCCCAGGTCCTTTTGCAGGCACAGGTACAGCGAGCCCTCCGGGCGCAGGACCTCCAGCAGGGTGGGAAAGCGGTCCAGCGGCAGATAGGTGCTCTCCAGGCCGATCGGTTCGTCGTCGGCGAGCAGCACCCGCTCCAGGTGCACGGTCAGGTCGCCGGTCCGGATCCGCAGTCGGTCGGCCAGGTCGGGCTGCGCGACGTGGTGTTCGAGGGTGACCACGCGGCGGCCGGGGGTCAGGCCCATCGAGCGCACCGCCTCGGTGTAGCTGCCGAGGCTGACCGGCTGCATGAGCTTGGGCGGCGCGACGTAGGTGCCGCGTCCACGGGCGGAGCGCAGTCGGCCCTCCATCACCAGCTCGCCGATCGCCGCCCGCAGGGTGCTGCGGGCGACGCCGTAGTTCGCGGCGAGTTCGCGTTCGGGGGGCAACAACGCGTCCTCGCCCAACTCGTCCATGAGTTGGAGCAGGCTCATCTTCACCGTGTACGACTTGGGGACGCGGCCGTGTTCGGGGACGCCGTCGCGATAGGGACGGGCCGTGGAGTCTGGGCTGGGCACGCACGGAGCCTATTCGGCCGGCGCCGGGTAGGTACGACCCTTCCACGCCGCACCCCGCCCGCGGGCGTGCCGGACCGCCGAGTGCACCGTCATGCCCAGGTACAGCGTGGCCGCGAACGGCAACAACACCGCCGCCGCGGCCGGCCGTCCGTAGTAGCGCACCATCGGCACGTAGGTCGCGGTCATCAGCGCCCACACGGCGAGCCCGAGCAGCGCGAGCGGGGCGTCGGCGCCGACGATCCCGGCGCACAGGGCCACGGGTGCGGCCAGATAGATCAGGGCCAGGCCCAGCACCGTGCCCGCGAGCAACAGCCAGGAGTGCCGCAGCTGGGCGAAGGCACTGCGCGCGACCATGTTCCACAGGTCGGCCAGTGCCGGGTAGGGCCGCACGCTGTCCACGTGGTGCGCGGGATCCGCGAGCACCAGTCGGATCCGGCCGCCGGCCCGCTTGACCGCGGTGCCCAGCGACACGTCGTCGATCACCGCGTCCCGGATCGCCGCCACGCCGCCGGCCCGCGCCAGGGCGGTGCGCCGGACCAGCACACAGCCGCCCGCGGCGGCGGCGACCCGCGAGTGCGGTCGGTTCACCCGGCGGAACGGGAAGAGCTTGCCGAAGAAGTACACGAAGGCGGGCACGATCAGCTTCTCCCACCGGGTGTGCGTGCGCAGCCGGGCCATCACCGACAGCAGGTCGAGCCGGTCCCGCTCGGCCTCGCCGACCAGGCGGGCGAGCGAATCGGGCGCGTGCGCGATGTCCGCGTCGGTGAACAGGATCCAGTCCACCTCGCCCACCGACTCGACGCCGTGCCGCAGCGCCCACAGCTTGCCGGTCCAGCCCGCGGGCGGCTCGCCCGGCGAGGTCACGGTCAGCGGCACCCGGCCGGCCGCTCCCAGCCGTCGGGCCAGCTCGCCGGTCCCGTCGGTGCTGCCGTCGTCGACCACGAGCACCTCGGCCCGGCCGGGAAAGTCCTGCGCGAGCAGCGTGGGCAGGCTGCCCCCGAGCACCGCCGCCTCGTCCCGGGCGGGCACGATCACCGCCACCGACACGGCGTCGGCCACCGGCCCGGGCGAGCCCGTCAGGCGCACGTCGGTGCGCCAGAACCAGCCGTGGCACAGGGTGAGGTAGAGCCAGGCGAGACCGGACACGGCGGTGATCCACAACAAGACGTCCACATCGGAAGCCTGCCGGCTCGTCCGCGCCACTCGGGCGCTCCTTCCGGGTGAAGTCCGCGCGCGAACGGAGTCCTCTGGTCAAGAGCGTGCGCGCGCGGCCCGATATCGGGTATGGGAGCCGTTCTCGACAGTTGTAGTGAACTCCCCATCGGCAGAAGGGCGGTGCCCGTCATGGGCGACGCGACGACGAGGACCCAGGAGCATGTTCGCGGCGGGGCCACCCGCTGGCAGGGATTCGAGGTCGGTACCCGCGTGCGCGTGCAGGTGGGCCTGAGCACGGGCCACGTCGGCGAGGTGTGCGAGGTGTTCGCGGACGCGCATCGGCCGCCGCTGTCCCCGTATCAGTGGTACACGGTGCGTTTCGCCGACGGCCTGCGCCCGCTGTATCGCCACGACGAGCTGGTCGAGCTGGTCGAGCTCTCCTAGGGGGGAGAGCCCCCGACCCGTCCCTTCGGCCCCTGCCGGGCCGGCCCTCTCCGGACCGCGTGCGCCCGCGCCCCGATGGCGGGCGCACGCGGCATGCCGCGCCCATGCGGCACGGGGCGGGTCCGAGGCGAGGTCGAGGAGCCCTTCGGCCACGTGTCCAACGACACCGTCGGTCGGGCCTTGCGCTCGCACGCCTGCCGAGGCAGGGTGCGGGCACGGGATCTGAAAGGGCGTCAGAATGACGATCAAGCTGGGCGTGATGGCGCCCTTCGCGGACGGTCTGATCACCTCCGGCGGCTTCCTGCGCGACTTCGCCGGGACGCTGGAGGAGTGCGGCGTCGAATCCGTATGGACCGTCGAGCACGTCGTGGTCGCCGAGGAATACGAACCCCTGTACCCGTACTCGGATTCCGGTCGCACGCCCAGCGCCGCCGGCGTCGTGCCGATGCCCGATCCGCTGGAGACCATCGCCTTCCTGGCGGGCGCGTCGCGCACGTTGCGGTTCGGCACGGCGATGGTGGTCGCCCCGCTGCACAGCCCGGTGGTGCTGGCCAAGCGGGTCGCCACCATCGACCGACACTCGGCCGGCCGACTGATGCTGGGCCTGGGCATCGGATGGCAGAAGGAGGAATACGCCGCCGTCGGTGCGTCCTTCGCCGAGCGCGGAGCCCGGCTGGAGGAGTGCGTCGGCGCGATGCGCGCGCTGTGGGCCGACGCTCCCGCCACCTTCCACGGCCGGTTCACCACCTTCGAGCGGGTGCACTGCCTGCCCCGGCCCGAACGCGGCGCGGTACCGGTGATCCTGGGCGGCAACAGCGAGCCCGCCGTGCGCCGGGCCGGTCGCATCGGCGACGGCTGGTTCCCGTACACGATCGGCGCGGAGGAGTTCGAGGCGCGCGCCGAGCTGTTGCGTGCTTCGGCGCTTTCGGCCGGTCGGGCCGAGGACGTGGTCGAGATCACCGCGTGGCCCGGCTCGTGCGACCGTGATCTCCAGCACGATCCGACCTGGGTCCGTCGCTTCACCGACGCGGGTGCGAGCCGCCTGGTGTTCGCGCCCAACCCGGCCGAACTGGCCGGTCCGAAGGGGCTGAACACGTTGCGTGAGCGCATCGCGCAGTACCGCGAGAGAGTGCTGGACAAGCTGTGAGCAGCGCCGGCGACCCCGCCACCGGGGTGGTGAACATCCTCGACCACGTCACGCTGACGAACGATCAGGTGGCGCCGTGGCTGGGCCGGTTCCATGATCACTACCTGCCCGGGGCGCAGCGGCGCGGCATGCGACTGGAACGGGTGTGGCGCTCGCCGGCGGGCCGCGACGCGACCACCGTGCACATCCTGTGGGTGCTGCCCGGGATCCGTGCCTTCTACGCGATGCGCGGTGCCGCGGCGGCGGATCCGGCGGTCGCGGAGTTCTGGGCGGCCACCGACAGCCATGCGCTGGAGCGGCAACGTCGCGCGCTGCAGCCGGCGATGCCCGAGCCCGCCGACGCACCGGCCCCGGACCCTACGGCCACGGGCGCGGCCGACACCACCGGGACGGGTCCCGCCGAGACGAGTGCAATCGAAACGAATCCCACCGTGGCGACCCCCTCCGGGGCGGACCGCACGGCACACCACAGCGGAGCACACACATGACACGTTGGGTGGTGCTGGCCGCGACCATGCCCGGGCCCGGGCTCGCCGGGGTGCGCTCGGCCGGACCGGATCTGCCCGGCAGTGTCGGCGGGCACGGCTTCTCGTGGGATCTCGACGCCGCCGCGGCGCCCGAACTTCCCGCGCACGCCGAGGCGGTCGCGCTGCGCCCGGTACGCGCGGGATTCGTGCCGACGACCGGACCGCGGATCAAGCGCACGCTGCTGTTGACCGTGCGTACCGGCACATCCGCCGACGTGCTCGCGGAGTTCGAGTCGGATCTGATCGCCATGCCGGACCACATCGCCACCATCCGCTCGTGGGCGCTGTCCCGGGTGGCGGAGCGGGCCGGGCGGCCGTCGCCGTGGACGCATGTGTGGGAGCAGGAATACGCCACGGTCGAGGGCCTGACCGGCGAGTATCTGCTGAATCCCTATCACTGGGCGCACGTGGACCGCTGGTTCGACGGCGAGGTGCCCGGGTCGATCGTCGAACCGGGCCTGGCGCACGTCTTTCGGCACAGCGATCCGCCGGTGCTCACCGCAGCCGATTCTGACTGATCGTCAATTTGGGCGCCGAACAAGGGCAACCAACAGGTGGGTCCACTCTCGATCGGTGAACCGCAGGACCGCGCAGGCGCGTTGCTTGGAATCACGCACCACCACCTCGCAGGGGTGTCGATTCACCACTTCGACGCAGTTCCCCTGCACGCTGCTGTAGGAGCTCCGTCGCCACGTCGGTGCGTGGGTTTCCTGCGACAAGGTCGCCATCGGCCCGTCACCCCCCTGACTCGTCGAGGCCACGCCGACGGACGACCAGAACCCCCCGCCTCCACGTGAGGGCCAACCTCCGTGTGAGGGCCGGGGACATCGCCCGATCGGGTGAACCGTGTACACGCGGACACCGAAGTGGCGGCGAGAGTTGCACCACCGGGTTTCGTGGAGCATCCTACCGAGCACCCTCACTTTACGCGCTTACAAGATCACTTAAAGCGACGGGACGGGGCGGGGCCGCTTGCGGGGGCAAACGCAGCCCACGCAACAGGAGGTAGCTGCATGACCACCCTGGCCGATCCGGAAGTGGCGGATGCAGAGGACGAGGTCAGCCCGACCATCACGCTGCCGGCGATGCCCGCATGCGTGTCCGCCGTGCGGGAGCATGTCCGCGTGGCACTGACGGTCTGGGACCTCGACTCTTTGTCCGACATCGCCGTACTTCTCGCCTCCGAACTGGCGACCAATGCCGTACGCCACGCGGGCCTGGGACGCCCGTTCAGCGTCGTGGTCCGTCGAGATCGCACCCCGGACGGGGCCGCCTGCGTATGGATCGAGGTGCACGACACCGACACCCGGGTGCCACAGGTGGTCGAGGCCGCCGACGACGACACCACCGGCCGCGGCCTGCTGCTGGTCGAATCACTCTCGGACGGCTGGGAGTCGGTCCCCGAACCCGGCGGCAAGTGTGTGCGCTTCCGACTCGCGATGACCGCCTGATCCGCCCGCCCGGGCGCCCACCGTTGGCCTCCTCGACGGGTGCGCCCTCCGGCTCACCCCGTTGCCGGCTCGCCCGCCGTCGACCGGGCCACGTACACCGGCAGTTCGTGCACGTGGGCGCGGCCGGGCGCGAGCGTGTCCACGGCGAGCCGACCCAGGTGCGGGTGGTGGGTGAACAGCACCACCTGGAACCGGTCGGCCATCGCGTCCAGCACCGCCAGCATCGCCCGCGTGCGTCCGTCGTCGAAGGTCATCGCGATGTCGTCGAGCACGATCGGCATCGCCCGGCCGGCATCCGCGTACGCGTCCAACGAGGCCAGCCGCAGCGCCAGATAGAGCTGATCGCGGGTGCCCTCGCTCATCTCGTCCACGCCGATCGACCCGGCCGCGAACGCGCCGGAGCCTTCCGCGCCCACCGACGAGGAGCCGCCGGCGCGGCGCGCACGCAGCACCGGGGCACCCTTGCGGCCGTCGGTCTCCACAAGCAGCCGATCGAAGCGGCCCGCGGTCAGCGCGGTGAAGACCTCCTCAGCCCGGGCCAGCACCGGGGCCTGGTTCTGTTTGCGGTAGTCCTCCATGCAACGCAGCAGCACCTCGCGGGCCAACCGCAGCCGGACGAACTCCTCGGTGTCCTCGGCGATCGCCGCGACCGTGCCGGCGACCTCCTCCTGCGCCCGGGCGGCGGCCGTCGACTCGCGCTCCAGGTCCAGCACGATCTGCCGGCGCCGACCCAGCGCCTCGCCCGCCGCGGCGTACGCCGCCTCGGCCTCCTCGACACGGCGCGCGGCGTCCTCGATCTCCACGTCGAGTTCCTCGGGCGTGTGGCGCGCGGCTTCCTGTTCGACCTCCGGCGACAGCAACTCGCGATGGTCGGCGAGCGTGCCCTCGATCTCCCGTATCCGGTCGGATCGCCGCACCGCGCGGCGCAGTTCATCGGCATCGGCGGCGCCGGCCCCGGCGACCAGCGCGGCGAGTTCGCCGGCGACGTGCTCGACCGCCTCCCGCCCGGCCGCGACCGCGCGCTCCAAGCGGTCGATCCGCTCGGCGAGCCGATCGCGGGCCGCTTCGGCGCCGCGGGCCGAGGTCAGTTCCTCGTGCAGCGCGAGCACGGCCGCGAACGCCGGTCGGCCGTCGACCTCGGTCGGTACCGGGCGCCCGCAGGCGGTGAACACCTCGGCCACCCGCGCGCCGAATCCGGCCACCCGGTCGGCGGCGCGGACCCGACGCAGCTCCGCCTCGGCCGCGTGGCCGACCGCCGCCGCCACCTTGGCCAGCGTGCCCACCGCGGCGGCGACCGTGTCGGGGTCGCCCTCGGGCAGGTCCAGGCCGTGCACCAGGTCGTGCCAGCGCCGCTCCCACGCGGCGCGTTCGTCCCGGGCCCGGTCCGATTCCGCGCTCGCCTCGGCGAGTTCGGCCTCGGCCTCGCGCACGGTCGCCAGCGCGCTCTCGCGCAGCCGCGCCGCGTCGGCGAGCGCGTCGCGGCGTGCGTCGGCCTGTTCGATCAACGCGGCCAGGGTGCTCGTCGTGGTCGGCGCGCCGGATTCGGCCAGCGCGGTGCGAAAGGCGGCCACCAGTTCGGCGGCCCGCTCGCGATCGGCGGCCAGTCGGGCCCGCACCGTGCGCGCCTCGACCTCGACCCGGGCCAGGTCCCGGATCGCGTCCAGCAACGCGGCGGCGTCGTGCGGGTCCGGCGCGGGCAGCCCGCAGGCCGCCCAGGTCCGCGTCCACTGCGCCGCGAGCTCGTCCCGACGCGCGCTCGCCTCCTGCCGCCGCTCGGCCAGTCGGACCAGCGTGCGTTCGTCGTGTTCGAGGTCCACCCGGAGCCGGCCGCGCCGGACCGCGTCCTCGGCCCGGCGGGCGATCCGCTCGGCGATCTCGTCCGCGGCCCGAACCGCCTGCTCGAACGCGTCGATCCGGTCGTCGGTCAGCGGTGGGCTCGCGCAGATCTGCGTCCACAGCCGGTCCCGCTCGGCGCGGGCGGCGTGCCAGTCCTCGGGCACGGGCGGCGGATCGGCGAGCGAGAGCTTGGCGAATTCGCGGCGGCGCTCGTCGTGTTCGGCCACCGCCGCGTCCCGGGCCGTCGTGATCGTGTGCAGTTCGTCCAGGACCCGGGTCGTCTGCTCCACGTGGTCGGCGACCCGCTCCCGGCCGGGCAGCGGCAGCCGCGCCGCGTGGTCGTCGGCGAACAGGGCCGGGTCGTGCAGACCGTGCCGAGCGCGCAGATCGTCCGCTTCGCGTTCGAGCTCGGCCACCCGCTGCTCCTCGCGCACGATGTCCTCGACCAGGCTGCCCGGCACCGCCCGACGCAGGGCGCGCAACGCGGCCGGGTCGCCGGGCTCGGGGGTCAGGTCGCAGGCCGCACGGGCCGCGTCCAGCCGGGCGCGACGATGCGCGACCTGCTCGGCGGCGGCGGCGAGCCGGGCCTCGCACATCTTGAGCCGGTCGCGCAGCTCGGTCACCCGTTCGCCCACGCCGGCCGGCACCTCGTACGCGGTGGGATCGTCGAGGGCGCGGTCCGGGCGCACCCGGAACAGCAGTTCGGCGGCGCTCGCCCGGGTCTGCGACGCCTCGGCGTCGGCGTCGGCGGCCAGGTCGACCGCGTCGCGCACGGCCGCGACGTCCGCGTGCAGCGCCTCCACCTCGGCGGCGTGCGCCGCCAACACCTCGTCCACCACCACGTCGGCCGCCTCGACGCGGGCCTCGGCGAGGTCTCGGGCGGCTCGGGTGACGTCCGCCGCGGTCTCGCGGGCGCGCTGGTCCAAAGCCTGGAGTTCGGCCGTGAGTTCGGCGGCGACCGGCGGGCCCTCGGCGAGCAACTCGGCCCGCTCGGCGTCCAGCGCGCTCCTGCGGGCCAGCACCGGTAGCGCCTGCCGGAGGCGATCCAGCCGGTTCGCCGCGGCCCGCGCATCGCTGCGGTCCCGGCCGAGCCGGTCGCGCTCCTCCTCGGCGCGCCGGGCCTCCTTGACCGCCTCGCCGAACACCGAGGGGGCCAGGCCGTCGTCCTGGACCCGCTTGCGCAGCCGGCCCAGTTCGGTCAGCCCGGCGTTGATCCGCTGGTTCTTCCCGCGCGTCTTGTACAGCTCGTCGGCGCGCTCCTCCAGGCGGGTGAGCACCTCGCCGAGCCGGGCCGAGGAGCGCGACTCGAACAGCGCCCGCCCGATGTCCCCCTCGCCCCGCAGCAGTTCGGCCCCGCCCTCGCGCAGCCCGGCGTGGTCCAGCGCGAACACGTGCCGGAAGTCGTCCCGGCCCACGCCCGCGAGCACCCGGGTCAGCTCGGTCTCGGCGAGCACCGTGCCGTCCGCGCGGGTGAGCGGGTTCTTGTCCCGCTTGTGCCGCACCACGTCCAGCACGCTCCCGTGCTCGTCGCGCACCAGGGCGCCGAGCTTGAGGTCGCGCATCGCGTGCACGAAGTCGTACGAGGTCTGCCGGTCCATCCCGTACAGGAGTTGGTCCAGGGCGTGCCGCACGGTGGACTTGCCGGCCTCGTTCGGGCCGCAGATCACGTGCACGCCCGGCGCACCGAGTTCGATGTGCCGGTCGGTGAAGCAGCCGAACGCGATCAGGTCGAGCCGGTCGATTCTCATCCGGACTCCCCGTCGCTCCCGGTGACCAGCGCGGTGAGCAGGTCGACGGCCTGGTCGAAGATGTCCGCGCGCCAGGTCGGATCCGCGGGCGCGATGCCCTCCTCGGCCACCTTGGGATCGAGCGTGCGCAGTCCCGGCACGGCCCGGACCAGTTGTTCCAGTGCGGTGGGATCGGCGCGCAGCGTCCGGGCGGTGCGCGCCAGGTCCTCCACCAGCGTCGGCAACTCGACGCCCGCGTCGCCCAGGTCGCGATGCCGGGTCTCCAGCCGGATCTTCTCCAGCCACACCCCGGAGAACTCGGCGGCCAGGGCACGGGTCTCGAACACGAACCGGCGTTCGTCCCGCCACAGCGCCTCGTGTGCGTCACTGGCACCGACGATCCGGACCCGGGTGGCCAGCAATCGGTCGCCGGCCGCGGCCCGTTCCTCGGCCAGGTGCCGGCGGACCGCGTCGAGCACGTCCTCGATGTCGCTCGCTCCCGTCGCGTCCACGTCCAGCCGCGCCCACCGCACCACGTCCAGGTCGCGGTGCTCGATCACGGCCTGGCCCCGGTCGCCGTCGACGGTGATCAGCGTGGCGCCCTTGGGCCCGGTCTCCCGGGCGTGCCGGCCCTGCACGTTGCCCGGGAAGACGATCCACGGCTCGGCCTCGTGCACCACCTCGCGTGTGTGCACATGGCCCAGCGCCCAGTAGTCGTAGCCGCGCGAGACCAGATCGCCGACGCTGCACGGCGCGTAGTTGGCGTGCCCTTCGGCGCCGGTCAGCGCGGTGTGCAGCAGCCCGACGTTGAACATGCCGCCGCGCGGCGCCGGGTAGCTCACCGCGAGATTGTCGGTCACGTCCCGGACGGCGAAGCCCTGGCCGTGCACGGCCAGACCGAGGTCCTCGAACGTCACGGTCTCGGGATGCATGGTGGAGAACCGGTGCACGTTGGCCGGCAGGCGCAGTTCGCGGGTGATCCGGCTGTCCGCGTCGTGGTTGCCCGCGACCAGCAGGACCGGGATGTCCGCCTCGGCCAGGCGGCGCATCTGCACGGTGAAGAACAATCCCGTGTGGTAGTCCTTCCAATCGCCGTCGTAGATGTCGCCCGCGAGCAACACCGCGTCGACCGCCTCGGCCAGGGCCAGGTCCACCAGATTGACCACCGCCCGGCGGGCCGCCCCGCGAATCCGGGTCGCGGGCGCTCCCTCGTAACCGGAGAGTCCCCGCAGCGGGCTGTCGATGTGCAGGTCGGCGGCGTGCAGCAGCTTCATCGAGCGGGGCGCCTCCGGTCGGCGGTCACACGGGCAGCCCAGGATAGGCACACGGCACCGACAGGGCAGGCGTTTCGGCCCGTCCGGCAAAGGTGGGGCTGGCCCCACCCCCGATCCGCCAGGCACCTACCTGGTTCGCGGGCGGCCCCCCGGCCAGGCTGGAGGTAACGCTGCACATCCGTCCTGGAGCCACCATGACAGTTCGCCACACCGACCGGAGCCGGTCGGTCCCGACCGCTCTCGCCGCCTGCGCGGTCTGCGCGGTGGCCGGCGCGTTCCTGTGTCTGGCGGCCGCCCACCGGGACGGCTTCTCCGCCGACCTGGACCTGATCGGACTGCTGCGCCGGCCCGCGCCGCCGCTCACCCTGGTGTTCGGCATCTGCGGTCTGCTGGTGGCACTGCGCGCCCGTCCGGGCGGCGGAAAACCGGTTGAACCCGACCGGCATCCGGCGGCACTGTGGAGGCTCCGCCGAAGGGCGGTGGGTACGAGTGGGCCGCCCCGTCACGGGGAGGGGGCGACCCACTCGCGCACTACTGGTTAGGATGTGCACGAAACCTACGCAGGCTCGCGTAGCTCAGCGGGAGAGCGCCTCGTTCACACCGAGGAAGTCACTGGTTCGATCCCAGTCGTGAGCACCGATCATCCGATGATCTGCATCGGTTCGCTTCCATCGAGGGCCGCTCCTGTGAGCGGCCTTCGGCACGTCCAGGACGGTGCCCGGCACCAGGCGGTCCGGGTCCGGGCCGATCACGTCGATGTTCGCCGCGTACAGCGCCTGCCACCCGCCGATCACGCCGAGGTCGCGAGCGATCGAGGACAGCGTGTCGCCCACCTTGACGGTGTAGGTCGCCCCGAGCAGCCCGACCTGTCGGGCACACTGCGGCCACGCCTCCCAGCCCTGCATCAGCAGGATCTCCTCGGCGATGGCGATCTGCTCCTCGCGGGTGGCCCGGTCCGGGCGGGTGGCGTACTCCTGCCCGCCCGCCTCGTCCCAGGTGCTCGGCAGGATCTGCAACCCGCCGTAGTAGCCGTTACCCGAGTCCAGGTCCCAGCGACCGCTGCTCTCGCAGTCCGCGATCCGGTCCCAGATCCGTTCCTCGACCGCCCCGGCGGGTGCCGCGGGCAGCACGATCAGCCCGGCGCCCACGACGCCGGCGAGCAGTAAAACGACGGACGATCCGATCATCAGCTTGGCCATGCCAGCCGACAGTAGGCAGCGAACACACCAAATCGGGTGACCGGGCCGGGGGCGGGCCGATGAATCACCCGGGTGCCCCAACGCGGGCGCCCTCGCCTCCAGGCACGGTCGTCCGGGAGCCGAGCCCCGAACTCGGTCCGGCGGACGGGACCTAACCGAGGTCCGGCAGCAGGTCGGAGGGGATGTCCAGCCCCGAGGGAATCAGTCCGGACGGCAACAGGCCCGAGGGCACGCCCGGTTGCTGGGGCGCCCGGGTCGCGGGGGACTTGTTCGGGCCGTCCTCGCCGTCGTCCCCGCGGGCGACCAGGATGATCACGGTGACCACGGCCGCCACCACCACGAGCGCGATCACCAGCGTGATCAACGGGTTGCCGCGCCGGCCGCCGCGTTGTGGCGGCGGGGGCGACTGCCCGGGTTGTTGCGGCTGACCGGGTTGTTGCGGGTACGGCGGTGGCGGTTCGTGGTGCGACACGGCTTCGACTCCCCCAAGCGACCGGTGTCGGGGTCGAACTATCCCCGAACACCCATGCTGTCACGATCGGGACGCCCGGGCGCCGGTCTACCGAAGTCCGGCCACGGTGGTCACCGAATCGAGGGGAATCCCGAACCGGCCCGGCACGGGTCGACGTCGCCGGTTCCGCTGCCGGGTGCCCGGCGCGGTGCGACGCCCGCCCGGAGCCCCGGTTCGGCTCGCATCCGCGGTCGTACGGACCTCGTCCCGCGCAGATCCTCGGTCAGCACAGGTCCTTGGACAGCAGCTCGAACTCCAGGTCGTCGCGCAGTGGCCTGCCGAACCGCTCGTTGCCGTACGGGAACGGGGACAACACGCCGGTTCGGGCGAAGCCGCGCCGCTCGTACCAGGCGATCAGCTCGTCACGCTGGCGGATCACGGTCATCTGCATGCGCTTGGCGCCCCACCGCTCCACCGCGACCCGCTCGGCCTCGCCCAGCAACGACCGGCCCAGGCCGCCGCCCTGCCGACCCGGTCGTATCGCGAACATGCCGAAGTAGACGACCGAGTCCGCGCGGCGCTCCAGCTGGCAACAACCCAGCAGCACACCGTCGCGCTCGGCGATCCACATCACACTGTCGGCCCCCTCGACCACCGCCGCGACGCCGTCGGCGTCGGTGCGCTGCCCCTCCAACAGGTGCGCCTCGGTGGTCCAGCCCTGTCGGCTCTCGTCTCCGCGATAGGCGGACTCGATCAGCTCCACCAGGGCAGGGATGTCGGTTGGTCCGGCCTGGCGGAAGGAGACGGGGATGAGCCCCTCGGGGGACTCGTGCGTCCGCGTCGACGCGTCCTGCGGCACCATTGTTGTTTCTCGCCCCTCGTCGATTCGGCGATGTGTTCCATGCCGCCCACGAGCGTACGGCGCGGGTCCGGCGAGGGCCCCTCCGCTTTCGGTCACACTCGGGCGGTGACAAGGTGTCCGAAGCGTGGCAACCGGATGGCCTCGCCACGGATCGAGGGCCATCGGGCGACAAGACACGGAAAACGGGAGAAGTCGCACATGGTGAGGGCAGGCGTTCGCCGGCTGCTGGACATACGAAGGACCAGGATCTCTCTGGCCCTGGTGGGTCTGTGGCTGCTCGCCGCATGCGTCGCCGTCCGACAGGCCAACGAGGTACTCGACCGACCCCATGACCGCAGGCTGCCGGAGTTGGACGCCTGGCTCGGCCCGGAGGGCGTCCTGCACCTGCCCGGCTCGCTCTACGACACCGATTCGCGCGGCTCCACGTTCACCGGCACGCCGTTCGCGGGCTGGGTGCTGCGCCCGCTGACCAAGGCGGCGGAGAACGCGTTGGGCGTCGCGTGGACGATCGTCACGCTGCTGATCGTGGCCGCGATCGGGGTGCTGGTCGCGTACGCCCTGCCGGCGTTTCGCACGCGTCGCGCGCGGCTGCTCGCGGCCCCGCTGATCATCAGCCTCCTGGTGTTGTCGCTGCCGGTCCGGGGCAACCTGTCGCTCGGCCAGATGAGCCTGCTCCCGGTGCTGCTCGTGCTGCCCGTGATGCTCCGACCCGCCCCTGGCAGACTCGCCTCGATCGCCGCGGGCGTCGCCACCGCGCTGCACCCGGCGATGTTGTTGTTCGCCGTCTATCTGTGGATGACCGGCAAGCAGCGTGCCGCCGCGAACACCACCGCCACCTTCCTGGGCTGCACCGCGCTCGCCTGGATCACCATGCCGCACGACTCGTTCACCTACTGGGTGCACCACGTCGCGGGCGCGGGTCTGGGTGGCGACGCCGACGCGCTGTCGAATCAGTCGCTGCACGGCCTGTTGTTGCGGATCGGGCTCTCCGGACCGCTGGAGATAGTGCTCGTGGTGGTGTTGTCCGCGGCGGTGTTGTGGTTCGGCCTGCCGCGCGCGGTGGCCTACGCCAAGGACGGACAGGCTCTGCTCGGCGTCGCGCTGGCCGGCTGTGCGATGGTCGCGGTGGCTCCGGTGTCCTGGCAGCACCAGCAGTTGTGGATCCTGCTCGCCGCCGCCGGTCGCCTCGGCGCCCGGCAGACCGACCGCATGGTGTGGCCGGTCGCGGTCTTCATGATCATGACGTTCGACAGCAAGACGCTGATCTGGGGCAAGTTGTCCGCCGTCCGGGTGGTCGCCGACAACGGGCCGCTGCTGCTCGCGGTCGCCTCGGCCTGCGCGGTGCCGTTCATCACCAGGGCCTCGGCCAAGTGGACCCCGCAGGCGATGCCGCAGGGGGCCGCCGCGCAGAGCCGGTTCTCCTGGATCCCGGCACTGCCGTTCGGCTGGCGTCCGCTGTCCCGGCCGAACCTGCTGCTCGAACTGCTGATGATCCGGGTCGGCTACCAGGTCTACTCGTTCATCCGGGCGTCCGTGCCCGACCAGCGCCGGGTCGCCGAGACGCACGGGCAACAGATCATCGACATGGAGAAGTTCCTGCACGTCGACGTCGAGCGGAGTCTGAACCACTTCGTGGCGAGGATCGGCTGGCTGGAGAACGGCATGAACTTCTTCTACGAGACGTTCCACTTCATCGTGCCGCTGACCATCCTGGCGATCCTGTACGTGCGCAAGCCCGCCGCGTACCGCTCGGCCCGCACCGTGCTGAGCGTGGCCACGATCACCGGCCTGGTCGGCTTCTGGCTCTACCCGCTCGCGCCGCCGCGGCTGATGCCCGGCTACGACTACATCGACACCGTGCACGGCGTGCAGGACCTGAACAATCCGGACTTCGGCGCCCTCACCAAGATCTCCAACCAGTACGCGGCGATGCCCTCGCTGCACGTGGGCTGGTCGCTGTGGTGCGGCCTGATGATCCTGGCCATCGCGCCCAAGGGCTGGCGCTGGCTGGGCCTGCTCTATCCGCTGTCCACCACGCTGGTGGTGATGGGCACCGCCAACCACTGGATCATGGACGCGGTCGGCGGCGCCGCGGTGGTCGCCCTCGGCTTCGCGGTCCAGTACCTGCTCACCGGTCGCTCGGCCTTCTCGGTCGAGCCGCCCGCCGTGCCGGCCACGGTGTCGGTGCCGGCAGGCGCCGGGACGGGGTCGGGCTCCGCGTCCGGTCCCGGCTCCGCCGAAGCGGTTAACACGGCGATACCGCTTCAGGCCGGCGAGTCGGTGGTGATCACCCGATCGTTGGACTCAAAACAGGATGATTCCGATCAACGCGACGATCCGGACAAACAGCCGGTCAGCCGCAAATAGTGACGACACTCCTTGCCATTACCAATACTTTGCCAACAATGCCCGCAACTCGATCGTGCTTCGAGCGGTAGTCACTGTGGTCGGTGCCGGAGGGGCCCGACCTTCAGTGACACCACGAGGAGCACCATGACGCACATCTCGCGCCGCGTAGCCCAGGCCGCGCTGCTCATCGCCGCGGGCGCGGCCCCGATCCTCGGCGCCTCGACCGCCCAGGCGGCGGACCTGCCCACGGGTGGCCTCGGCGCGCTGACCCAGCCTGACGTCGGCGGCCTCGCCGACAAGCTCCCCGCGGCCACCGAGGGCGCGGGCGACGTGGCCGGTGGGACGGCCTCGAAGACCCTGCCCGCGGCCTCGAAGACCGCAGGTCAGACGGCCGGTACCACCGCCACCAACGCGAACAGGACGGTCGGCGAGAGCGCCGCCGTGGCCGCTCCCGCCGCCGGCCAGGCGGTCGCCCAGGCAGCTCCCGCCGCCGGTCAGCTCGCCGCCGGGGGCGTCCCCGCGGCGCCGTCCCTGCCCGCCGTGCCCTCCCTCGGCGGACTCCCCCTGGGCGGCTGATTCATTCGGTTGGAATCCCAGTGAAACCGGCGGGGCCGGTGCGGCGTGTCCATTGATGCCGCACCGGCCCCGCCGTGCGTCCGAACCGAGCTTCTCCACCATTGGGAGTAGCAAACGATCGGGTATCCCTCCGTGGGATGACGTACAAAGGGCCGTCGTGCGCATCCAAATTTCTTGGTGCATGTCTACGCTGTTGTGCGAGCGTTACGAAGAGTCGCAATCCTGGACATAAGACACAGGAGACCCTTCCACCACCCCACAATCGAGGAGCACGGTGTCTGCCACGACGCGGGCCGCCGCGAACGGCCACAACAAGAACGGCACCGGCACCCCGGCTGCCGAGCGCGTGCGCGGGATCTCGGCAGGGGTGTTGATCTGGTACCTACGGATCGTGGCGGCGCTGGATTTCGTGTCGGCGGTCTCGGTTCCGCTGCGTGACCGGGTGCGCCACCACGACACCGGCGAGTACTACACCCCGTTCCTGGTCACGTCCGGTTTCACGTCGGCAGCGCTGGCCGCCTTCCTCGCGATCATGCTCGGCCGGCGCAAGCGGGCCGCCTGGGCCTTCACGGCGATCCTGCTGGTCCCGTCCACCGCCGTGTACATCTGGGCGCTGTGGTTCGACGACCTGCGCCAACACCCGTTCAACTGGTCCTCGACGATCATCACCCTCCTGGTGTGCGTCGCGCTGCTGCTGAGCTTCGCGGAGTTCGGCGCCAAGGGCGACCGGGGCAACGTGCTCAAGGCCGGCCTGGTGCTGGCGGGCGGCGCGGTGGTCGGCGTGGTCCTGGGCTCGACCCTGGTCAACGCCACCGACCGGATCTCCACGTCGAGCATGGGCGACCGGATCCTGTACGCGGTGCTGCGCATCTTCACCCTCGCGCCGGACAGCGACCTGGGCTCGGTGTCGGTACCGCGCTGGGTCGACATCGTGATCAACGTGGCCGGTGTGGCGCTGTTCCTGCTGGTGCTGTTCGTGCTGTTCCGCGCGCCCAAGGGCCGTGAACTGCTCACCCCCGACGACGAGGTGCTGCTGCGCGAGCTGCTCGACAAGCAGGGCGAGCGCGACTCGCTGGGCTACTTCGCGCTGCGTCGGGACAAGGCGGTCATGTGGTCGCCGAGCGGCAAGGCGGCGGTCGCCTACCGGGTCGTGGGCGGCGTCTCGCTCGCGTCCGGCGACCCGATCGGCGACCCCGAGGCCTGGCCCGGCGCGATCGACCGCTGGCTGGCCGAGGCCGAGGACCGTGCCTGGGTGCCGGCCGTGATGGGCGCCAGCGAGGAGGCCGGCACGATCTTCGCCCGACACGGTCTGGACGCACTGGAGTTGGGCGACGAGGCGATCGTCGAGGTGGCCGAGTTCAGCCTGGAGGGCCGGGCGATGCGCGGTGTCCGGCAGGCGTACAACCGGGTCAAGCGGGCCGGGTACACCACCCGGGTGCGCCGGCACGAGGACATTCCCGAGGGCGAGATGCGCGAGCTGCTCGACCTCGCCGACCACTGGCGGGACGGGCAGACCGAGCGCGGCTTCTCGATGGCGCTGGGCCGGCTGGGCGACCCCGACGACGGGCGCTGCCTGATGGTCGAGTGCATGGACGACGAGGGCCGGCTGCGCGCGGTGCTCAGCTTCGTGCCGTGGGGCTGCAAGGGCGTCTCGCTGGACCTGATGCGCCGTGACCGGGACTCGGACAACGGTCTGATCGAGTTCATGGTGCTCGACGTGATAGAGGGTGCGAAGGCGTACGCCGCGGCCAACGCCAAGCCCGCCAAGGGCAAGGGGAAGGGCCGCGCGCCGGAGCCGGACGCCGAAGCCGCTCCCGAGCAGTCCTCGCCGATCGACATCGAGCGGATCTCGCTCAACTTCGCGATGTTCCGCTCGGTCTTCGAGCGCGGCAACAAGCTCGGCGCGGGTCCGGTGCTGCGGCTGTGGCGCACCGTGCTGGTGTTCTTCTCGCGCTGGTGGCAGATCGAGTCGCTGTACCGGGCCAACGAGAAGTACCGGCCGATCTGGGAGCCGCGCTACATCTGCTTCCGCAAGGCCAGCGAGTTGCCCCGGATCGGCATCGCGGCGGCCCGGGCCGAGGGCTTTTTGACCACGCCCACGCTGCCCCAGCTGTTCGGCGCCCGGCACGAGCAGCGGGTCGCGGCAATGGCCAAGCGCAAGGCGGGGGATGCGACTCCGCCGCTCACCGGGTGGGCCGCCGAGCAGCGTGAGCCGGCCGAGCACAAGCAGCCCTGATCGTCCGGTTCGACCACGCCGAAGGGCGGCGCCCCCCACGGGGGCGCCGCCCTTCGGCGTCACGGTCCGGGCCCGCCGTCGCGGCGGGCACGCGGTCGGCTCAGACCAGTCGACGGATCTCGCCGCGCACGCGGTAGAAGCCGCCGCGTTCGGCCGGATGCACCTCGTCCACCACATAGCGCGCACCGGCGACCCGCACGTTCTTCGGGAACTGCACGTTCCAGCCGCTCTCGTAGCCCGCGGAGACCACGTGCACCCGCAGCCGGCCGCCGCCCTGGTCGACGCACTCGACCACGACGCCGGTGCCCGCGTCGGTGGTGGTGGCCACCTCGGTGGTCGGCACCACGGCCTCGATCGTGGCCGCCTTGACGTCGCGCACCTGCGGGACGGTGCCCCCCTGGGCCGCCTCGATGGCCGCCTCGCTCACGTCGATGCAGGCCAGCGAGCCGTCCGTGGTGACGATGTACAGCCGCTCGTCGCGGTACTGCATCGAGTAGGCCGAGCCGCACGTGGTGCCCAGCTTCCACAACCGCTTGCCGTCCTCGGCGAAGCAGTACACCGTCGAGGAGCTGTCGCCGGCGAACACGTACTTGCCGTTCTCGGCCGTCGCACAGGAGAACACCGACGCGTCGCAGTCGTAGGTGGTGCGGATCGTGCCGTCCGACTTCGCGATCCGGTGCACCTTGTTGCCGGAGGTGCCGGCGTACACGTCGTCCTTTTCCTGCCAGCCGAAGAGCACGCTGCCCTTCGTCTTGGCCCGCCACATCTCCTTGCCGTCGGCGGCGGCGAACGCCTGTACGCCGGCGCTGTGTCCGTGGTAGATCGCGTTCTCGTCGCAGCGCACCATCCAGGCGCCGGTGCCGTTGGTCGCCGCGGCCCACAACGACTCGTCCTCGTGGTCGATGGTGGTGCAGCCGCCGTTGGAGTCGGACACGCCCAGCACGCCGTCGTGGATGTCGAGCCAGTAGATGTCGATGTTGTCGGTGATCTCGTAGGCCACCCGCGGGGCCTTGCCGCCGACGTCGTACACGTTGCCGTTGTCGCACCCGGCGTAGATCCACGAGTCGTCCGCGACGATGCACTTGACGCCGTTGGGCAGCTGGTAGCGGCCGGTCACCTCGCCGCTGTGGTCGAGGAACCACACGTCGCCGCGCTGGTTGCCGACCAGCACCCGCTCGGCGTCCACGAAGATGCCGAACGCGGAGGAGCCGGTGCGGTAGCGCCACAACACCGGCGCCGAGTTGCGGGCCGTGGTCGGCCGGGACACGATCTCGCGGCGGGTGATCGAGCGCGGCTGGCGCACGCCCTGGACGGCCGGTTCGTAGCCCTTGCGCAGCTTCGCGGCGACCTTCTTCTTCGCGTCCGCCTGCGCCTTCTCCGGGCTGGCGTGGGTGGCCGTGCTCGTCTGGCCCTTGGCCCCGATCCGCCCGTACGTGACCGTGACGTCGACGCCGTCGACGACGACCTCGTAGTACTTGTGCGCGCCGTCGCCCTCTTCGGACAGCTCAAGGTAGGTACGGGTCTCGGACATGACGACTCCTCGGCTCCGCTGCTCTGTTCGGGATGCGGTGACTGTGGTGGTGGCTGTGCGGGGATGCCGCCGCCGCGGGCGGCGTGGTTGCGGGCCCCGCTGTTGTGGACTTCCGTCGCGGACCTCGCGACGGGGCGCTGGAACCGTGCCGGACAAGGGGATTGATGCGCCGTCATCCCCCGTGGCGATGGCAAGACCCTACTCACGCGAGCCGACAGCCACCGGGCCGGTGTGGTGCGGCTTCGCTCACTCGGACGGCGCAACCCGGGACCGAGGGGGCCGTTGTCGGGCAAAGCGCTTCCGTGTGCGGTCTTCCCCTACTCCGAACGGAGGAGTGATGCGGGTGGGGCCCCTCCCCCGGGACGACGTTTCAGCCTCGGACGCCGGGTTAATCTCCACTCATCCCGATCACCGGTCGCCGGTCCGGCCCCATAACGGTCGGCCGAAGGCCCCGCTTGCCCGAGGAGTCCATGTGGCCGGGCACTTCTTGACGTCTTTGACTCCCGCGGTCTTCGGCGCCAGACCCGCCGGCGAGCGGTTGGCGCGCATCCGCCGATCCCCGCACTTCCGGGACGGTGCCTTCCAAAATCCCGTGCCGACCCGCCGCGGCAGCCCCGGCGCGGTCGGCAAGATGTTGCGTGCGCAAAAGGCCGCGGCCGGGCTGCGTCGGCCGGCCGGTGCGATTCCGCTGGTCACCGCGTCCGCGTTGGACTTCGCTCGGGCGCCGCTGACCGGGCTGCGCGCCTGCTGGCTCGGGCACGCGACGGTGCTCGTCGAGATGGACGGCGTTCGGGTGTTGTTCGACCCGATCTGGAGCACCCGCTGCTCGCCGTCGGCGGCGTTCGGCCCGGCCCGGCTGCACGCGGTGCCGGTGCGTTTCGCCGACCTGCCCGCCCCGGACGTCGTGGTGATCTCGCACGACCACTACGACCACCTCGACATGCCCACCATCCGCGCGCTGGGCAGGCGCGATACGGCGTTCGTGGTGCCGCTGGGCATCGGCGCACACCTGGAGCGCTGGGGCATCGCCGCGGACCGGATCACCGAGTTGGACTGGCACGAGGCGGGCGAGGTCGCCGGGCTGACCTTCACCGCGACGCCGGCTCGGCACTACTGCAATCGCGGCGCGCGGGTGCTCGGCACCGTGCTGTGGGCGTCGTGGGTGGTGGCCGGGCCCGGGCATCGGGTGTTCCACAGCGGGGACAGCGGCTACTTCCCGGGTTTCGCACGGATCGGGCGCGAGCACGGACCGTTCGATCTGACGATGATTCAGGCCGGCGCGTACGCGGAGGCGTGGCCGGAGGTGCACCTGCACCCGGAGGGCGCGGTGCAGGCGCACGCGGATCTCGGTGGCGGGTTGATGTTGCCCATCCATTGGGGCACATTCGATCTGGCGCCGCATGCGTGGGAGGAGCCGGCCGAGCGGTCGGTGGCGGCGGCCCGGGCGATGGGCACGGATCTGGTGATCCCGCGGCCCGGTGCGCTGTTCGAGCCGGCGCTGGTGGACGGCGGCGCGGTGGAGCCGTGGTGGCGTGAGGTGGCCGCGGAGCCGTCGCGGTGGGTGGGCGACGCGGCTGCGGAGAAGGCGGCACGGGTCACGGCGGTACCGGCGGCCTGAGGGTGGGTCGGCGGGGTTGGTGGGTCGGCCCGGCCCGGCGGGCGGAGCGGCCCGGGAGTCGTGGTCGCCGGTGGGTCAGGAGACGTCCCAGAGGTCGGCGCGGACGCCGCGTGGGAGGACCATGACCGGGGTGCGGGCGTTGCGGACGATCTTGTGCGAGGCGTCGCCGACGAAGACCCGCTTGACCGGGCCGACCCGGCCGGACGCGCAGATCAGCAGATCGTCGGCCCAGGTGACCGCGTCCAGCGCGGTGCGAACGTCGTCGCCCTCGGCGGTCTCGCCGTCGGCCGGCACCTCGATCTCGTGCATCGCCGCCGCGAGGTCCTGCCGGGCCTGCTCGCGCGCCGTGCGCAGCACCTGGTGTTCGGCGGCCTGGTGCTGTTTGCCGGAGTACAGCCGCACCGGTCGCAGCACCAACGTGAGCAGCCGCACGTCCGCGTGCAGTCGGCGGGCGAACTCCACGCCGCAGGTGAGCACTCCGCTCGGTTGCGACTCGCGTTGGTAGGCGATCGTGCATCGGGCGATACCGGGCGGCGGGTGGTCGGCGAAGCCGCGCGGGGCGAGCGCCACCGGCACGGGTGAGCCGTGCAGGAGTTGGTCGGCGGTGCTGCCGAGGGCCACGCGCGCGGTCCGCCCGCCCGGGGCCGGGCCGATCACCACGAGTGCGGCTCGGTGTCGCTCGGCGATCCGGGCCAGCCCCCGGCCGCTGCCGCGGTGGTCGTCGATCGCCCGCTCCACCGGCAACTCCGGTGCCCAATCCCGAAGTCGGGCCTGCGCGTCGTCCAGCAGCCGATCGCTCTCCTCGCGCAGGAACGCGCGCCACTCCGCGTCCACGGCGCCGACCCCGGCGCCGGGCAGCGCGGGCGGGCGCACGTGCGCGAGCACGACTCCCGCGCCCAGTTGCCGGGCGAGCAGCATGCCCAGCACCAGCGCGTCCCGGGCACGCGGCTCCGGCTGACACCCCACCACGACCCGCATCCGCGCGCCCTCGGCGCTCACCGGTCCACCTCGACACCCTCGGCGCCCTCGGCACGCCAGCGCGAGTGCCGGTAGCCGTACAGGAAGTAGATCGCCACGCCGACGGCCATCCAGACCAGGAAGACCTGCCATGTGGTCCCGGAGAGCCGGGCCATCAGGTAGATGCAGAAGCCGACGCCCAGGAGCGGGGTGAGCGGGAACAACGGGGCGGTGAAGCCGCGCGGCAGGTCGGGTCGGGTCCGGCGCAGCACGATCACCCCGATGTTGACCAGCGCGAACGCGAACAGGGTGCCGATGCTGGTCGCCTCGGTGAGTTGGCCGAGCGGGACCAGCGCGGCGAGCAGGGCCACCCATGCGCCGGTGATCAGCGTGTTCGCCACCGGGCTCTGGGTGCGCCGGTTCACCTTCGCGAAGATCGGCGGGATCAGGCCGTCGCGGGACATCGCGAACAGGATCCGGGTCTGCCCGTACAGCACGGTCAGCACGACGCTGGCGATCGAGATGATCGCGCCGGCGGACAGGATCGTGGACGCCCACGAGCCGCCGGTCACGTCGGTGACGATCTTCGCCAGCGTCGCCTCGCTGCCCTCGAACTCCTGCCAGGGCAGTGCGCCGAGCGCGGCGAGGGCGACCGCGACGTAGACGACCGTGACGATCGCGAGCGAGATCAGGATGGCCAACGGCAGGTCCCGGCGCGGGTTCTTGGCCTCCTCGCCCGCCGTGGACGCGGCGTCGAAGCCGATATAGGAGAAGAACACCTGGGACGCGCCGGCGCTGATCCCGGCCACGCCGAGCGGCGCGAACGGGGACAGGTTGCCGTCCTCGAACGCGGTGAACGCGATGGCGCAGAAGAACGCGAGGGTGATCAGCTTGATGAAGACCATGATCGTGTTGGCCACGGCGCTCTCCGAGACGCCGCGCACGAGCAGGATCACCGCGAGCAGTACGACGATCACGGCCGGGACGTTGAACCTGCCGCCGTCACCCGGCGGTTGGCTGATCGCGGCCGGCAGGCTCACGCCCAGGGCGGAGTCGAGCAGTTCGTTGACGTACTGCCCCCAGCCGACCGCGACGGCGGAGATCGACACGCCGTACTCCAGCAGCAGGCACCACCCGCACACCCACGCGATGCCTTCGCCGAGCGTGGCGTACGCGTAGGAGTAGGACGAGCCGGACACCGGGATGGTCCCGGCGAGTTCGGCGTAGGACAACGCCGAGAACAGCGCGGTGACCGCCGCGAGCACAAACGAGATCACCACGGCCGGACCGGCCTTGGGCACCGCTTCGCCCAGGATCACGAAGATGCCGGTGCCCAGGGTCGCGCCGACACTGAAGAAGGTCAGTTCGAGCAACCCCATGGTGCGCCGGAGCGCGGGTCCTTCCTCGTCCCCTCCGCCGGAGCTCTCCTCGAGGATCGCGTCCACGGGTTTCGTCCGCAGCACCCCCCGGCGCGACCGGGGTACGACGTGGCTGGCGGGCAATCCGGCCTCCCTGGAGAACATGTTCCGAGGAGGAACGGGTGCCCCGCCGTCCGGGTATCGAACGGTCCTTCAGCCATTCGGACCGGTTCGGCGGCGAGCCTGCCACTCGGCGGCTCGCGGTGTCGGGGCCGGCCGGCACGACGGCGCGCGATGCGGTCCGCACCGATTGCCACGACTACCTTGCCGGGCAGGTGCGTTGGCTGAAACGCCCGGCGGAAGGCCCACAGTCGCCGAAGCCGCCGCACGCGCAGGACGTGCGCGTGTGGCGATACCCGTCTTCCGCACCGGCTTCCGGACCGGCCACGTACGACGGCGCTGAAGCACCGAGTCGCCGTCCGCCGGTTCGGCAATCGCCGTACGCGATCCACTTGGGACGTGGCAGCGGTTGCCAACCAGCCGGCTCCGCCCGGCATGGACAATGTCGCCGGCGGCACTAGCTTCGCGGTAGATAGACCGTGCGTCGTTGGTGGCGTGCTTGCAGGGCGGCCGGCACGCGGGGGGCGACGTTGCCGGGCAGAAGGGTCGCGGCCTGTTCGGGTGTGACGAACGCGTAATCGTCCAGCTCTTCGGTTTGAAGGCGGATCGCGGCCACCTGAGCGGGAGTCAGGGTGCCCGCGTCGAAGAACCAACTGGTGATCGGGCGTGGTCGGTCCCCTTGTGCCTTGGCCCAGTCGATGACGAGCAGGTCGCCGACGGCGAGTTGAAGGCCCAGTTCCTCGGCGAGTTCGCGTGCGCATGCCTCGTGGGGTGGTTCGTCGTGGTCGACGAATCCGCCGGGGATGTTCCAGTGGTCGCGGTAGTTCGGTTTGACCAGGAGGACGCGGTCGCGGGTGTCGGTGATGAGTGCGCAGGCCGCCGCGTACAGGGCGGGTAGTTGTGCGTACCACTGCTCGGGGGGCAGGAACTCACGGGTCACAGCCCCGACCCTAGTCGCGATGCGGGGTGCCCGGAGGTGGTGGATCAGTTCGCGCGGGACGTTCGGGCGAGTTCGAGGAAGTCGGCGACCGCCGGAATCCCGGCGTACGCGGCTGCCTCTGCGCGGAACTCGGCGACTCTGTCCCGCAGTCGTTTCGAGGCCACCGCGTGCGAGGTGTCGACCACCTTCGCGGCGACGCCGCACGCGTGATCGACCTCCCCGCGCCGGAGGAGCACGGAGGCGTACAGAACGCGGTGCAGGGCGCGTGCGCGGACGCCGATGGCGCCGGTGCGGGAGGCGTCGGCGGCGTGCTGTGCGGCTTCTTCGAGGCGTCCGAGGTCGCGCAGGACGTGCATGCGGGAACCGGCGTGGTGGGCCGGGGTGTAGGAGCTGAGCCAGTCGGGAGTGGCCGGGCCGCTGCCGAGGTGTTCGAGGTGGCGGGCGCTGCGGGCGAGTGCGTCGCGGCTCTCGCGTTCGTCGCCCAAGAGGGCGTGTCCGCGTGCCTCGGTGTCGATCAGGCGCGCCATCAGGGCGGCCGGGGCGTTGCCACCCGCCGCGGCCTGGGCGGCGCGGGCGAGTTGTACCGCGTCGGCGGCGCGGCCCAGGAAACACGCCTGGACGGACATGTTCGACATCACGTGCGCGGACAGGGCGCGGTCGCCGGCCGCCTTGGCGAGGCGCAGCGCTTGGACGAAGTAGCGTTGCGCGGCGCCGTGGGCGCCGGAGTCGTAGTACATGTAGCCGCATTGTTCGGTGATCTGCGCGGCGGCGCCGAGGAGGTCGCGGCCGACGTGGTCGTCGTATCGGCCGTGCAGCAGTGGGGTGACCTGGCGGGCCAGGTAATCGGTGACCCATTGCCGGGCGCTCCCGCCGCCCTGCTCGCGGTCGATGTCGAGGAACCGCATGCGTGCCCGGTGTAGCGCCTCCACGTCTGCTGCGCCGACCCGCAGGGCGTCCAGCGGCCGGGCGGCGCTGCGGTCGTCGGGGGTGAAGTGCCACGCGAACGCGGCGGCGGGTGTTGCCCCAGCCACGTAGGCCGAGGTGGTGAGGAACGAGCGCCGGTCCATGCCCACCGTCCACAGTGCGGTCGCGGTTTCGATGCCGTCGGTGATCGATGGCGGGAAGTCGAGCACCCGGTCCAGCACCGGACCGGTCGCGCCGAAGCCCAGTTCCGCTGGATCCACGCGTCGTCGGAGTGCGCGGGTGAGGACGGCGGCGAGGGCCCGATGCGTGTCGGGGCTCGGGTTGCGTCCGCGCAGCCAGTAGTAGACGGTCGCCTTGTCGTAGGAGGTGCCGCCCCGCATGGCCGCGTTGACGTGGCGGGCCACCGCGCCGTGGCTGTATCCGCTGGCGGTGATGAGCTGTTCCAGGGTGTGGTTGCTCACGGGCCTGACCATGGCGCGCCTCCTGCGTTCACCGACCGGGGACACGGGGCGTTCGCACTGTACGCCGGCCTGGTCACTGTGCGACAGATGTCGCACCCTGCGCAACCCCGCGCACCGAGCGCGCCCCGGATGCCCCCGCCACACCCCGATGACCGCGCGGCACACCCGACGGTGAACTGGCGACCAAGGCCCAGTCGGGCTCCGTGCGAGGAAGGGAAACGGGTCATGACCACCGCAACCGCCGTTCGAGACCCCCGAGCCTTTGTCACCCCGGAGGTGTGGGACCGGGAGGTCGCACTCCTCGTCCGCGACCACCCCTTCGACACCGTCATGGCCGGCCGCATCCTCGGGCAGGCCATCGCCTACCTGATCACCGCGATGGAGACACCGGCCGACACCGAGGTGCTGGGCGTGGGGCAGCTCGTCGACCACGGCGTGCACGCCCTCATCCTCGACACCGCGATCTACGCAGACTTCTGTGCCCGGCACAACAACGGCGAGTTCCTGCACCACTCGCCCGCGATCGAACGCAAGAAGGACGGCACCGTCGGCCGGACCGCGGACGCCATCGAGGCTGCGGGCTTCGAGGTCGACCGGCCGCTGTGGGAGGCGGACTTCGCGAACTGCTCCCCGTGTGCACCGGGTACGAAGCACCACTGACACACGACGCGGAATGTCCGGAAGCCGGTGACACCGATTCGTGGTGTCACCGGCTTCGCCGTTCCTGCGTTCGGGGGAACGTGGGCAATCGGGCAACGATCATGATTTCGGACGAGTAGCGTGACGCCGTCCGAGTCGGCAGGGGCGGACACCGCCCCCGCGTCCAGCGAGGATCGTCGCCGCACATGAGTCTCGAGAGCTACTGGGACCGGTTCGCCGATGTCCTCGAACAGCCCCCGAACGACCCTGTTGACAAAGGGTTCTTCTGGACCCAGTGGGATCGCCATGGTCCCGGCGTCGAACTCCTCGGGGACCGTCCGCGTACCGCCCTGGAACTGGGCAGCGGCGACGGGACCGAGATCGCCTACCTCGCCCGGCAAGGCGTGGCCGCGACGGGAGTTGATCTCTCGCCCGCCATGTGCGAACGGGCGAGCCGTCGTTGGGCCCACGTCCCCGGAGCGGTCTTCGTGCACGCCGAGGTCTGTGCCTTCCTCGAAGACACGGGCACCACGTTCGACGCGATCTACTCGCGCTGGGGCGCGATCTGGTTCACCGACCCCGGCAAACTCCTCCCGCTCGTCCTCGACCACCTCACCCCCGGCGGCGTACTGGCCTTCTCCCAGGCCCCGCCGGTCGCGGGCTGCTACGGGCCCCAGGGCATGTACGGGAACGGCTACAAGGGCAGAGAACTCCACGTCCAACGCTGGGCCTACACCCCCGACATGTGGACCGACATCCTGGCCGAGCAGGGCTTCGAACACATCTGTGCCCATGTACTGGCCGCGCCCGACCCGGAAAACCTCGGCACGTTGATCGTCCGAGCCCAAAGGCCATAGCGACACATCACTTCGCGCCGGACGCCTTGAGGATGTCGGCGATCCGGGACACGCTCACCCCGACGATGCCCGCCATCTCGATCCTGGAGAGTTTGTCGGTTCGGCCGGCGATCACGCCCATGCGAACCGCGGCGTCGGTGGCCTGGACCCGGCAGCAAGGACCACGAAGCCGGCATCATCCGCGCCGGCCAAGGGTCCTGGTCGACGCTCCTGGCGGAACTGAAGCGCGCCTGAGTGACGAAGAGCAACGACGAAAGCCGCCGTGCCTGAAGGCGCGGCGGCTTTCGTCGTCCTTCCACTTCTACTGGTCCGGCGGCACCACCTGGTCCCGGATCTGCGTCATGCGGTCGTGCCGGCTCGCCCGCCGTTCGGGAAGGGACATCTGCCGTTCGATCCTGACTGTCCGCGCCTCCAAGCGCCCGCCGCGGGTCGGCATGCTTGGCCATCCTTCGGCGGCATTGCCGATCCAGTCGTCTCGGAACCTGCCGGCGGCCGGCGGTTGGTGAGGCAACGCGGCCTCCACCGCCCCGGCCGACCGAGAACCCGTAACGGTCGCCCAACATGGTCGGCGGCATCAGGCCCGGAACGCCCTCGGCGTCCGATCCCGGGAAGCCGAGGGCAGGTTGCCATCTCGTCCACGCGTCGCAGGTCGACGGCAACGCGATCATGTGCGCGCGGGCGTGGCGGGGGCCGTCCCGATGCCGACGCGAATGCCGCCCGCGTGGAGGCTCTCGTGCTCGCGGCATGATCATCGGGCACCTGCCCGCAATATGCCATCAGCCTGAAATGCAAAACAGGCCAAGTGCCCTATCGGGTACCTGACCTGCGTTGGAGTCGCACTCTGTGTGCGCTCGGCAGGATTCGAACCTGCAACCTTCTGATCCGTAGTCAGATGCTCTATCCGTTGAGCTACGAGCGCCTGGTCGCTTTGACCGAGGTCAACAATACATGCTCCCCGGCTGGGGGTGAAATCCATTGTTCGAGGGTGGCCCAAACTCGGGCAATCAGTGATCAAGCGCCTTCATTTTGCCGGTGTTCGGCGGCTGAACGGGTGATCGCGAAGCGGGGCCGCGAGGCTGCGACGGGCGGCTCGGCGGGCGGCTGCCGGGGACCGCCCGTCGGGGTCGATGTGGGCCCGGCGGGTGGCCGGCGGGGTCGGGGTGGGTGGTTCCGGGTGAGCCCGGTCGGCGGGAGTGGCGACGCGCGCGGGGTTGGGGGTGGCTCGTTCGCTGTGAGCTGAAATGGCCTTTTCGGACATGTCGGCCGGTGGGCGAATCGGCGGGCGTTCGGTCGCGGCGGGCGGGTCGCTTGGATCGGGTCGGCGGCGCGCCGGCGGGAGTGGTCGCGGCGGGCGGGTGGAGCATCGGGTGGCGGCTACGGAAAAGAGCCGTATACCGGACATCGTGCCCCGCGTCGTGACCCGGGGTCGTCGGATGCTCACCGAAACGTGATCGTCATGGGCACGAAACAGCCCGCCTGGTGGGACCAGACGGGCTGTTCGGGAAGCGGAGGCTCCGGGATTTGAACCCGGGATGGGGATGAACCCAAACCGCATTAGCAGTGCGGCGCCATAGACCGGACTAGGCGAAGCCTCCATCGGTGTTTGCCGACGAGGAACAGATTACTAGGCTCGTCAACGTGACTGCAAAAACAATGGGATAGTCGGTCGTGACATGCCCCGGCGGCGACGGGCAAGATGGCCGTCGCGCAGTCCGAGGACCGGAGGAGGTACGCGCTTCGTGAGCAGCAGGCCATCCCGAGGCGCTGCTCGCCTCGCAGCCATACTCGACGCCCTGCCGGATGCTCTCCTGCTGGTGAATCGCAACGGCACCGTCGTCAACGCGAACGCCATGGCACTGGAGGTTCTGGAGGCGCCGGGCACTCCCGTGGTCGGGCGCGGTCTCCTGGACCTGCTGCCCTCGTTCGACCATCGGCGCATCCCGGGCTCCGTGCGGGCCAACGACACGCGCGACACCCGGACCAAGCCGACCCGGATGTCCGCGCACCGTACCGACGGCGGCGTCTTCCCGGTCGAGGTGACCAGCGCGAACCTGCCCGCCGGCTACGACGACGAGTTGCTGATGATCGTCGTGCGCGACCTGACCGGCAAGGTCGACGTCGAGGCCGAACTGGCACGCCAGCAGCGGCAGACCGAGATGATCCTGCGCGCGGCCTGCGAGGGCATCATCGGCATCGACGCCGAGGGCCACATCGTGCTGGCCAACCCCGCCGCCGCCCGGATCCTGCGCCATCGCGCGAGCGACCTCGGCGGCAAGAGCGTGCACGAACTGCTCATGCACGCCCGGGCCGACGGCACGCCGCTGCCCGCCCAGGAGTGCCCGCCGCTGGTGACCCTGGGCAACGGCCGCCGGCAGCGGCTGCGCGACCAGGTGTTGTGGCGCGGCGACGAGGGTTACGTGACGGTGGACATGATCACCGCACCGATCCTGCTCGGCGGCGCCGTGGTCGGCGCCGTGATGACCTTCAGCGACACCGGGCGGGAAAAGTTGCTCGGCGAACGGCGGGCCCAGCTCGCCGAGTTGGTCGACGCCGAGATACTGGGCCGGCTCGCGGCGGTGCGCGGTCGGCTGAAGAAGGTGGCCGACGGCGCGGCCGGCGAGGTCGGCCACGGCGCCCGGCGGATGGTGCGTCAGGTCGCGGGCGAGTTGGAGAGCCTGGAGGAACTCGCGGGCGAGGTGCTCGCCCACCAGGCGGCCGGCACCGAAGCGGCCGAGCCGGAGGACGCCGACGCGGCGACCGAGCCGGAGCGAGTGCCGACCACGGTGGACGATCTCGTCGATCGGGCCATGGAGACCGTGACCTACCTCGCGCGCGGCGCGGGCGTGGAGTTCGCGGTCAACGCGTCCCCGGTCGGGGTGCGGGTGGACGTGGACGCGATGACCCGGGCTCTGGGGCATCTGCTCGCGGACGTCGTCGCGGCCGGCCCCGAGGGATCCACCGTCGTGGTCGCGGCGGCCCAGCGCGGCAACGTGGCCCGGATCGAGGTGCGCGGCCCGGAGAGCCGAGGCAGCGCCGTCCGGGTCCCGCTCGCGCGCGCGGTCGTCGAGGCGCACGGCGGCACCGTCGAGTCGCACACCATGCCCGGCCGAGGCAGCACGTACGTGGTCGAGTTGCCCGCCGACGCCGAGGCCGCCGAACAGGCCGAGAGTTCCGGCGAACACCGCGCGGCCAAGGGCCGCCGGGCCCGCCAGACGGGCCGACCGGACCCGGCCGCCGAGAAGAACGGCAAGGCCGGGAAGGACACCGGGCCGGGCAAGGACGCCAAGGCCGAGGACGGCAAAACCGACGCCGACGCGGCCGACCCGAAGGCGGTCGAGGACGAGGCCGCACCGGCCGAGGCGACCGCCCCGAAGGCGGCCGACGCGACCGAGGCCGCCGAGCCCGGAACCGGCACCGAGCCGAAGCGTTCGGGCGCCGCGCGCACGAGGGACGCCGCCGATGCGCCCCCCGCGCCCGGCAGCGGAGTCGAACTCGCCGTGCGCGGACGCGGCGCACAACCGCCGCGGGCCCGCCTGGAGCCGGCCGGGTCGTCCACACCGCCGGTGCCCGCCCCGCCGCCGCCCGGTTCGGTGGCCGCCGCGCCGCAGGGGCCGTTCGCGCTGCCCGCCGGCACGGTCGCACCGGTGCCGCTGGTGCCCGCGAACCCGGGTTCCGCCGAGGGGCAGCACGAGCGACCGGACGCCGACGGATACGACGAGGCCGAGGAGGCCGCGCGCAACAACAGCGGCGCGTTCGAGGCGGTCTACCCGCCGCGCTCGCGTCGCGGTCGGCCCTCGCGCGACGCGCACGACGCGGGAGAGTCCGCCTCCGGGCCCTCCGGTTCGCACCGCGGGGTCGCCCACCACGGCGGCTCCGAGGTCGAGCGGGTCGAACCGACCGCGCTGCCGCAACGACCCGCCGCCGCCCCGCCCGCCCAGGCACCCGCGGCCGGTGGCCGGCTGAACGGCGGGCACACTCCGCAGGGCGCGCAGGCGCGCCGCCGGCTGTCCACGCCGCCGGCGCCGATCCCGGCGCAGGGCCGCCCGTCGGACGCTTCGGCCCGCAGCACCAGCGTGCAGGATCGGCCCGGCCGACCCGCCGCCGCCGACATGCCCACCGAGTTGTTGCCGCCGATCCCGGCCGCCCCGGATCAGCCGATTCCGGTCCAGGGCCGGCGGCCCGGTTTCCCGGGCGGGCCGCCCGGTGACGCCGAGACGATGTCCGGGGCCGACCTGCCGACCATGGTCACGCCCGCGCCGGACGGGCAGCCGCGCCGGTTGTTGGTCTGGCCCGAGCCGGACACCGCGACGGCGGGCGCGCTGACCGCGCGTGGCTGGAGTCCGCTGCTGGTGCGTTCGCGCGAGGAGGTGGACGCGAGCGTTCCGGTGCAGCCGGCCGCGCTGTTCGTGGATCCGCTGACCGGCCCGATCACCCGTACCGCGCTCCAGTCGTTGCGCACCGCCGCGACCGCTGCCCAGATCCCGGTGCTGGTCACCGCGGGATTGATGCAGGCCACCCGGGACGCGGCGTTCGGCGCCGACCCGGCCGTGCTGCTGCGTTCGCTGGCGCCGGCGGACAGCGCCGGGCACGCCTCGCGCGTGCTCCTGGTGGAGGGCAACCCGGACATCGCGACGGCGTTCACCGCGTCCCTGGAGCGGCGTGGCATGGACGTGGTGCACGCGGCCTCGGAGAGCGAGGCGGTGTCCAAGGCGTCCAGCGTCGAGCCCAATCTCGTGGTGCTCGACCTGATGCTGGTGCGCCGGCGTCGGATGGGCGTGGTCGACTGGCTGCGCAACAACGCCCGCCTGCACTCGACGCCGATCGTCGTCTACACCACGCTCGACCTGGTCGAACACGACCTGCATCGGTTGCAGACCGGGGAGACCGTGCTGTTTTTGGCCGAGCGTTCGACCCGCGAGGACGTACAGCAGCGCATCGTCGACCTGCTCGGCAAGATCGCGTCGCCCTCCTAGGCCGTATCGGCACCGATGACCCGCGCGCCACCGCGCGGGTCACTCGGACGAGCGGACCACCCGTGGGCGACGCGGAGCCGCCCGCGCCCCGGTCACCCGCACCGACGCTGCGGCCCGCTCCGGCAGCGGGGAATCGCACACGTCCGCACCCGGACCGCCGGCACCCGAGGCCCGCACGGCACCCGCCGTATCCGCACCGAACCACAACGCCTCACCATGCCGCCGGCCCCTGGGCGTGCAGCCGACGGCTCATCTCGCCGACGGTCAGCGCCAGTTCGGTGGCGAGGTCCATCGCCTGAGGGTGGTCGTGGTGTTCGCGCATCCACCAACACATGACCTGCACGATAGGCCCGGCGGACTCCGGATGTCCGATGATCGCGGTGCGCGCGCACAACGGACGCGGCGGTCCGTCCCGATCGAGCCGGAACCAGTAGCCGTCCCGGAAGCCGAGCACGGGATGGCCGAGTGCGTCCGGCAACACGACGTCGTACGGCCGGTGCGGTTCGGATCGCACCTCCAACGGGTACATGGAGCGCCTTCCACGGGGAAGTCGAGGGCTCGCCGGTCCCCCTCCGAAAGAGCGGAAAAGCGGGAACTACCGGATGATCACGGCCTTGTGCCGAAAACGATGTGCCATCCGGAGCAACCGGGACACCGTCGCATTCTTCCGCTCGGCCGTCCCGATCAGCCGATCGCCACGCCTGGTTCACCCGTACGGGCGCACGGCGGGTCGTGCCGGGCGCGTGGGTCGGCGCTCGACACAGGCGCGAAAGCCGAGGCCGTGGGGGCTGACAACGGCCCGATCGGCGAGAAAGAATCCCCTCACCTCGACCGGTCCCCGTCCGGCGAATGCAGGGAGGCCACACAGTGCTGAGCACGATGCAGGACGTGCCCTTGACGATCGCTCGCATCATGCGACACGGAACCACGGTGCACGGTGCTTCGGAGGTGGTGACCTGGACCGGTGGCGCGCCCAGGCGGGCCACCTACGCGGAGGTCGGTCGCCGGTCGGCACAACTCGCCCACGGTCTGCGCGAACTCGGGATCACCGGCGACGAGCGGGTCGCCACGTTCTTGTGGAACAACCAGGAGCACCTGGAGTGCTACCTGGCGATCCCGTCGATGGGTGCGGTGCTGCACACGCTCAACCTGCGACTGCCCCCGGAGCAGTTGATCTACATCGCGAACCACGCGGACGACCGGGTGCTGATCCTGGACGGCTCGCTGGCCGCGCTCGCCGCCCCGCTGCTGACCCACCTGAAGACCGTCCGGCACGTCGTGGTCACCGGCGCCGACACCGATCTGGCTCCGCTCGCCGATTCCGGCAAGCAGATCCACCGCTACGACGACCTGCTCGCCGGCCGGCCGACCGAGTTCGACTGGGCCGAGGACATCGACGAGCGCCAGGGCGCCGCGATGTGTTACACCTCCGGCACCACGGGCAACCCCAAGGGGGTCGTCTACAGCCACCGGTCGACCTATCTGCACAGCATGCAGGTGTGCGCGGCGGAGGCCTTCGGCCTGGGCACCGCGGACATGGTGCTGGCGGTGGTGCCGATGTTCCACGTGAACGCGTGGGGTCTGCCGTACGCGGCGATGATGTGCGGCGCCTCGATCCTGATGCCCGACCGGTTCCTCCAGTCGGAGCCGCTGGCCGCGATGATCGCCGCGGAGAAGCCGACGTTCGGCGCCGCGGTGCCGACCATCTGGAGCGGGCTGCTGGACTACCTCGACGTGCACAAGACCGACGTGTCCTCGCTCAAGGAGGTCGTGGTGGGCGGCTCGGCCTGCCCACCCGGCCTGATGCAGGCGTTCGAGGAGCGGCACGGGGTGCGGATCGTGCACGCGTGGGGGATGACCGAGACCTCGCCGCTGGGTTCGGTGGCCCGCCCGCCGGCCGGGCCGACCGGTGACGAGGCGTTCGCGTACCGGATCTCGCAGGGGCGCCTGCCCGCCTCGGTGCAGGCCCGGCTGGTCGGCCCGGACGGTGCCGACGTCCCGCTCGACGGCGAGTCGGTCGGCGAACTGCTGGTGCGCGGGCCGTGGATCGCGGGCGCGTACATCGGCGACGAGGGCTCGGTGGACGCCAGTGGCGGCGGCCGGTTCCAGGACGGCTGGTTGTGTACCGGCGACGTCGGCACGATCACCCCCGACGGCTTCCTGCGGCTGACCGACCGGGCCAAGGACGTGATCAAGTCGGGCGGCGAGTGGATCTCGTCGGTCGAGTTGGAGAACACCCTGATGGGCCACCAGGACGTGGTCGAGGCCGCCGTGGTGGGCGTGCCCGACGACAAGTGGGGCGAGCGCCCGCTGGCCACGATCGTGCTGCGCGAAGGGGCCACGACCACGGTCGAGCAACTGCGCGACTACCTCGCGGGTCGGGTGGCCCGCTGGCAGGTGCCCGAGCGGTGGAGCCTGATCACCGCCGTGCCCAAGACCAGCGTGGGCAAGTTCGACAAGAAGGTGATCCGGCGTCAGTACGCGGAGGGCGAGCTGGAGGTCAGCGAGCTCGACCGGGGCTGAGCCGGGCCGGACGTCGCCGGTCGGGCCGCATCCGGTCCGACCGGCGGATCATGCCGGTCCCCGGGCGTGGCGCCGCCGCGGTCAGAGCACCCCGACCGGCCCGTCGACCGCGTTGCGGTCGATGACGATCCGCTGTCCGCCGTGGGTCTCCGAGACGTTGCCGGTGTACTGGTGCACCCGCCGGCCGCGCCAGTACCCGTCGGGCAGCGCGCCGTCGCCGGTGGTGGCCGCGTGACCGTCCCAGCGGGCGTACCAGACCGCGTCCGGGACCGAACGCTTGCCGACCGCGTCGATCAGGTCGGCGATGCCGGAGCTGAGGCTGCTGTAATAACCCGCCACGTAGCCGCGTTCGCGGACCCGGTCGGACCACGCGGACACGAAGTCCAGCACGGCGGCCCGGCACCCGGCGTCGGTGTTGTCGTACGCCTCCATGTCGTACCAGACCGCGCTGCCCGGCCGGAAGCCGAGCGTGGCGCTGCGGTCCACCGCGTCGTTCGCCTCGGCGATGCCCTGCTCCGCCGCCCGCGCCGGGTCGATCCGGCCCGGCTTGCCGGACTGCGAGCAGGGTGCCTGCAGGCCCACCTGGATGGGCAGGAAGTCCCAGCCCTGGCGGTGTACGGCCTTGACCCAGTCGAAGGTCAGCCGGGTGCTCTTGCAGGCACGGTTGTCGCCCGCGACGTAGACCCCTACCACCTTGTACGGCGAGTCCCGCCAGGCCTGCATGGTCTCCACGGTGGGTGTCTCGCACGTGTCGAAGCCCGGCGCGTTCACGCTCCTGGATCGTTCCGGACGTGCCCCGGCACCTTCGGCGAGCCCGGCCGGCAGCAGGCCGAGCACGGCGGTGAGCAACACGGTCGAGGCGATCCGACGAGTGGTCAGCGGACGCACGAGATCTCCTGACGTGGTGGCAACGGGCCTCCCACCACGCTGCGCACCGCGTCCGGCCCGACCTGCGGACCGCTCGGGCGACGCGCCGACGCGTCACCCGAGCGGCCCAACGAGCGCACCGGGGCGGGGTGTCCACACCCCCGTCGGGGCGAGCCTCACCCCTTCGACACCGGCACCGGCCCCGCCTACTCGACGCCCAGCACCAGCCCCGACGTCGGCACCCCGGTGCCGGCCGTCACCAGCACGTTGTGCACGTTCTCGACCTGGTTGACCGAGCTGCCGCGGATCTGCCGCACGCCCTCGGCGATGCCGTTCATCCCGTGCAGGTACGCCTCGCCCAGTTGGCCGCCGTGCGTGTTCGTGGGCAGCTTGCCGCCCAGTTCCAGACCGCCGTTCGCGACGAACGCCGGCGCCTCGCCGCGCCCGCAGAAGCCGAACTCCTCCAGCTGCATCAGCACGAACGGGGTGAAGTGGTCGTAGAGCACCGCGGTCTGGATGTCGTCGGGAGTCAGTCCCGAGGTCTGCCACAGCTGCTTGGCGACCACGCCCATCTCGGCCAGACCGGTCATCTCGTCCCGGTAGAAGCTGGTCATCTGGTCCTGGAGGCGACCCGCGCCTTGCGCCGCCGCGTTGATGATCGCGGGCTTCTGCTTCAGGTCCTTGGCCCGTTCGGCGCTCACCACCACGATCGCCTGAGCGCCGTCGGTCTCCTGGCAGCAGTCGAGCAGCCGCATCGGCTCGACGATCCAGCGCGAGTTCCGGTGGTCCTCCAGCGTGATCGGCTTGCCGTGGAAGTAGGCCTTCGGGTTGTTCGCCGCGTGCTTGCGGTCGGCGACCGCGACGTGGCCGAACGCCTCGGTGGTCGCGCCGTACACGTGCAGGTAGCGCTGCGCGAACATGGCCACCCACGAGGCCGGCGTGAGCAGCCCGTGCGGCATGTTCCAGCCCAGGCCCACACCCTCGACGGTGGGATCGCGCTGGAGCACGCCGGAGCCGAACCGGCGGCCGGAGCGCTCGTTGAACGCGCGGTAGCAGACCACCACGTCGGCCACCCCACTCGCGACGGCCATCGCGGCCTGCGCGACGGTGGCGCAGGCCGCGCCGCCGCCGTAGTGGATCCGGCTGAAGAAGGTCAGGTCGCCGATCCCGGCCGCGGCGGCGACCGCGATCTCGGGGTTGGTGTCCATCGTGAAGCTGACCAGGCCGTCCACCTCGGACGGCGCGATCCCGGCGTCGTCCAGGGCCGCGCCCACCGCCTCGACGGCCAGGCGCAGTTCGCTGCGACCGGAATCCTTGGAGAACTCGGTCGCGCCGATCCCGGCGATGGCGGCCTTGCCGCGCAGGTTGTCGGCGTGCTTGAGGCTCACGCTTCGGCTCCTTCCGGCAGCTTCACCGTGACCGTGCCGGTGACGTGGTTGCCGAGCTTGTTGGCTCCGACGACGGCGATCTCCACGAGCGGGGTGCCGTCCTCGGCGGTGGTCTTGGCGGTCACCGTGCCGGTCAGGGTCATGGTGTCGCCGGGGTAGTTCGGGGCGCCGAGCCGGATCGCGACCTTGCGCAGCTCGGTCTCGGGGCCCGCCCAGTCGGTGATGTAGCGGCCGACCAGGCCGTTGCTGGTCAGGATGTTCATGAAGATGTCCGGCGAGCCCTTGTCCGCGGCGAGCTGCGGATCGTGGTGCACGTCCTGGAAGTCGCGGGTCGCCAGCGCGGTCGCCACGATCAGCGTGCGAGTCAGCGGGATGGCCAGCGGCGGCAGTTCGTCGCCGACGGACACCTCCGCGTGGGTCCGGCTCACGAGATCCTCGGTGGTCATCGGTTGCCTCCCTGGGCGGGCGCGTGGGCGAGCAGGCTGCCGAGCGCGGCAAGCTGTTGGATGCCGCTGCCCAGGGTCACGTCGATCTGACGGCCCCACAGGAAGTGGCGGTGGATCGGGTGGTCGATGTCGGAGCCGGTGCCGCCGTGCAGGTGCTGGCACGCGTGCACCACACGCTTGCCCGCCTCGGAGGCGAACCAGCGGGCGACCAGGGCCTGTTCAGTGGCCTGCTCGCCCTGGTCCATGCGCCACGCGGCCTCCAGCGTGGTGACCCGGATGGCCTCGGTGTCCATGTACGCCTCGGCGGCGCGCAACATCACGCCCTGCTTGGTGGACAGCGGCTTGCCGAACTGCTCGCGGGCGTTCACGTGTTCGACCGTGCGGGCCAGGCCGCGTGCGCACACGCCCACCTGCTGCGCGGCCAGTGCGACGCGCGCGCGGTCGACGATCCAGGCGGCGACCGCGGGGCCGGCCCCGGTGTCACCGACCAGCCGGGCCGGTGCGTCGGTCAGCCGCAGGTTGCCCGAGGCCCACGGCGCGGTGGTCGGCGCGGCCTCGATCGCCACTCCGGCGGCGCCGGCGTCCACGGTGAACACCGCGAGCGCGCCGTCGAGCGAGGCGGTGACCAGGACGCGGTGCGCGACGGTGAGCCAGGCCACCGCGCGCTTGTCGCCGTCCAGGCGATAGCCGGCCCCGTCTCGCCGGGCGGTCACCTTCGGTACGGCGGGCAGCCCCGCCCCGACCTCGGCGAGCGCACCTGCCACGATCCGCGAACCGTCCACGAGCGCGGGCAGTTCGGCCTCGATCAGCTCGTCCGAACCGAAGCGCAGCAGCGGCAGCAGCCCGTACACGACCGTGTCGAGCAGCGGGATCTGCGCGGTGAACCGACCCTGCTGCTCCAGCAGCAGTGCCAGGCCCACCAGGCCCAGGTCGCCGCCGCCGTGCCGCTCCTCGATCAACGCGCCGACCAGACCGGCTTCGGCGACCTTGCCCCACAGCTCGGCGTCCAGGTCCGCGTCGGACTGGGCGAGCTTCTTCAGCCGCTCGTCGGTGGACTGGTCGGCGAAGATCCGCTCGGCCAGCGAGGACAGCTCCCGCTGGTCCTCGGTGAGGTTGAAGTCCATCAGTTCTCCCCAACCGCTCGGAACGCGGGCACGGTCAGCTCGGGGTCGTGGGTGACGAATTCCAGCTCGACCGGCATCCCGATGCGGACCTCGTCGTGCGGGACGCCCAGCACGTTGCCGAGCATCCGCACACCCTCCTCCAGCTCGATCAGGCCGACCGCGTACGGCATGTCGAACGCCGGGAACTTCGGGTAGTGCATGGTGACGTGCGAGTACACGACGCCCTTGCCGGTGGACTCGACGGTCTCCCATTCGAGCGACGCGCACTTGTTGCAGCCCGGGGCGAACGGGAAGCGCGGGGTGGCGCAGTCCAGACACCTCTGGAACAGCAGCTTCCCGGCGGCCACACCGTCCCAGAACGCCTGGTTGTCCTTGTTGACCACCTTGCGCGGGCGCAGCGGCCGCTCGGCGGGCGGCGCGGCCTCGGCCTTCTTCTTCTTGTGTGGGGTGTAGCGCAGGATCCGGAAGCGATGCGTGCCGACCAGCTCGCGGCCGCTCTCGCCCGTGACGTAGATGTTGGTCAGCGTGGTGATGAAGTGGCCGGTGCCCAGGCCGGTGGTCTTCTCCTCGGACACGGTCTCGATCAACTGGTCGTACTGCACCAGCTCGCCCAGCCGCAGCGGGCGCATGTACTCCTGCTCGCAGTTGGTGGCGACCACCGAGCCGAAGCCGTTGTCGGTGAAGTGCTTGTACAACTCGCCGGTCGCCGAGTTCGCCGGAGCGCCGCCTTGCATGCCGCGCATGATCCACACCTGGAGCATGGGCGCGGGCGCGACCACCTCGCCGAAGTGGGTCCGGGCCGCGGCCTCCGGGTCGGTGTACACCGGGTTGGTGTCGCCCATGGCCTCGGCCCAGTGCCGGATCATCGGCCCGTTGACCGGGTCGAGCGCGAGCACGCCGGAGACGTCGTGCATGCCCTCGTACTTCTTGACGACCGCGAGGAAGGCGGCCTTGTCCTGGCTGATGGGGTCGGTCATGTCGTCCTTCACCGCTTCACTCGGGTCATGCCAAGGCGAACCATGGCGACGATCTCCCGCTGGACCTCGCTGACGCCGCCGCCGAAGGTGTTGATCTGCGCGCGGCGGTTCATCGCCTCCAGGAGGCCGTCGCTGAACGCGCCGGGCGACTTCGGTCGCAGCGTCGCATCCGGGCCGACGATCTCCATCAGGTTGCGATACACCTCGATGGCACCCTCGGTGCCGAAGAACTTCACGCCGGACGCGTCACCCGCGTTGAGCGTGTTGTTGCCGACGTCGTGCACGAGCCGCCAGCTGAACATCCGCACGGCGGACAGGCGTGCGTAGGTCTCGGCGAACTTCAGCTGGACCCAGGGCTGGTCGACCACCTTGACGCCCGGCTCGATCTCGGTCTCGCGGGCCCATTCCAGGACCTCGGCGAAGAAGTCCTCGGCCTGCATGCCCAGCGCCGCGAGCGCGACCCGCTCGTGGTTGAGCTGGTTGGTGAGCAGCTTCCAGCCCGAGTTCTCCTCGAACACCAGGTTGTCGTAGGGCACCCGGATGTTGTCGTAGTACGTGGCCGTCGTGGTCATCCCGCCGACGGTGACGATCGGGGTCCAGGAGAAGCCCGGGTCGCTGGTCGGCACCAGGATCATCGTGATGCCCTTGTGCTTGGGCGCGTCCACGTCGGTGCGGCAGGCGAGCCAGATCCAGTCGGCGCCCTGGGCGGTCGAGGTGAAGATCTTCTGCCCGTTGATCACCCACTCGTCGCCCTCGCGCACCGCGCGGGTGCGCAGCGACGCCAGGTCGGTGCCGGCCGAGGGCTCGCTGTAGCCGATCGCGAAGATGATCTCGCCCGTGAGGATTTTCGGCAGGTAGAAGCTCTTCTGCGCCTCGGTGCCGAACTTCATCAGGGTCGGGCCGACGGTGTTCAAGGTGACCATGGAGACGGGCGCGCCGGCGCGGTACGCCTCGTCGAAAAAAATGAACTGCATCTCCGGGCCCTTGCCCTGGCCGCCGTATTCGGTCGGCCACCCGATGCCGAGCCAGCCGTCGGAGCCCAGTTGCCGGCGTACCCGTCGGGTGGTGGGGCCGCCGGCCTCGCCCTCGCGGTCGAGTTCCGCCCGGACCTCGGGGGTGATCAGGCGGGTGAAATAGTCCCGCAGCTCTGCCCGTAGAGCGTCCTGCGCTGGGGTCGGGGCGAGATGCACGTCGCTGCTCCTTCACGTGCGTGGATCGCGTGGGTCGCGACGCGGGTCGACGCCCGCCGGGCACGGAAGGGTCGCGGTCGGGTCTGCCCCGCGCTGCACATCGATATGGACCGGGAACGCGTGTCGCCCGGCAACATCGAATCTCTCCGACTCGGGATCGCTTGTCAATATCAAGCATTTTTTGGAAGCCGGGGTCACACCCTTCGACCCGTTCTCCGACGCCTCGTACGGATCGCCGAAAACGGGTGGTCCGGGCCGGGCGGCGGCCGACACACTGCGGGCATGGAAATACCGAACCGCCGGATCCGCGCCGCGTACACCGACGACACCATCACGGTGTACCAGGCGTACAAGCCGCAGATCGCCGACGCGGCCGTCCGCGACCAGCGATTTCCGGACACCTGGAGCCGGGAGCGGATGACCTGGGTCAAGCCGAGCTTCACCTGGATGATGTACCGCTGCGGCTGGGCGACCAAGCCGCGGCAGGAGCGGGTGCTGGCCCTGGAGATCAGCCGCGAGGGCTTCGAGGCGGCGCTCGCCGGGGCATGCCTGAGCCATTACGAGCACCCCACGTATCCGGATCGCGACGCCTGGGGCCGGCGGCTGCACGCGACCACGGTGCGGATCCAGTGGGACCCCGAACGCGACCTGAACCTGCGGCCGTTGGCGCACCGCTCGTTGCAGCTCGGGCTGGCCGGATGGGCGACGCGCGCCTACGCCGACGAGTGGACGCGGCGGATCACCGACGTGACCGCGCTCGCGCATCGGGTGCACGACCTGGTCCGCGCCGGCGACCCGGCCGCCGCGGCCGAGGCGGTCCCGGTCGAACGGGTCTACCCGCTCCCGGACTCGCTGGTCCCGGTGATCGGCGCCACACCGCCGGACCCGGCATAGGTCGTGTCCGGTTCGGGTGCTCGGCTCAGTGCACGGTCAGCCCGCCGTCGATGCTGACGATCTGTCCGGTCATGAAGCTGCCCGCGTCGGACGCGAGCAGCAGCGCCAGGCCGGTCATCTCCTCCGGCGCGGCGATCCGCTTCAGCGGCGCGGCACCCTTCATCCGGGCCATCGCCTCGGGACCGGTCTTGCGGACCATGTCGGTCTCCACCGCACCCGGGGCCATCGCGTTGACCCGGATGCCGTGCTCGGCGAGTTCGCCCGCCATCGTGCGGGTGAAGGCGACCAGTCCGGCCTTGCCCGCGGCGTACAGGCCCTTCCCCTCGGCCCGGGTGAACACCGCCGCGCTGACCACGTTCAGCACCGACGCCCGCCCGGACGCGATCAGGTGCGGCAGCGCGTATTGCACCAGGAACACCGGCCCGCGCAGGTTCACCGCGAACGACTTGTCCCACGCCTGGGCGGTGATCTCGCCCACGGGTTGGGCGAGTTCGTTCGCCGCGTTGTTGACCACGATGTCGATACCGCCGAAGTGGGCGACGGTCGCGTCGACCAGGGCGGCCAGTCGGTCGAGGTCGCCGCAGTGGGTGGGCACCGCGAGTGCCCGACCGCCGGCTTCGGTGATCTCCTTCGCCACCGCCTCGCACGCGTCCGCCTTGCGACTCGCGATCACCACCGAGGCGCCCGCCGCCGCATAGGCGTGTGCGATCGCCCGGCCGATTCCCCGGCTGCCGCCGGTCACGATCGCCACCCGACCGCTCAGGTCGAACATCGCGTTCGCGTCCCGTACTGCGCCTGCGTCGCTCATCCGTTGCCACCTCGTCGTTCGGAACACGGTGCGCCGCGCCGGGGGAACCCCGCCGGCATGCCTGGGGTGGGTGCGCCGGTGCGACACGTGTGGAGATTTGTATTGCACAGTCAACTACTTCCGTGCAAGGTGTCGAGCGATGCGACGATCGGCGGAGGGTGCACACATGACCGGGCTCATCGACGCGCGACGCACGTGGGAACTCGCCGAGAAGCGCCTGGCCGCGGAGACCGATCCGCGCCGGCACGCGATCCTGACCACGCTGGTCGCGCACATGCGCGCCGAGCACGAGGGCGACCTGGACGCGCTGATGGCCACCGTGTCGCCGCAGGCGGTCTACCACCAGTGGGGGGCGTCCCCGGTGGATCGGGCCCCCAAGAGTCACGCCGAGGTCCGCGAGTTCTATCGTGCCGTGGTCGAGAACGACTGCGGCCGACTCGCGCACCACATCGATCGGCTGACGGTGGATCAGGACAGCGTGGTGACCGAGGGGTTGCTGCGGATCGCCTATCCGGGTCGGATCCTGGCCGGAATGGGTCGGTCGGTACCGGACGTGGACGCGTTCTACCTGTACGAGACGCGGATGGCGATCGTGTGGGGCTTCGACGCGGACGCGCTCGTGGTGTGCGAGGACAGCTATTCCACGGGTGACGGCTTCGCCGACATGCGCCGCCTCGACCCGGACGAGGTGCCCGCCCGCAAGGGGGTCTGACGGCGTGTCACCAAGGTGGTGAGGCCGGCTCGGCCCACCATGGGACCCGCATTGTCCACAGGAATCCCCAGCAGCCCCCAAAAGTTTCCACAGCCTGTGGATAACTTATGCACATCCTCGGCACGGCATCGCACAGGAATCCTGGTGCGGCGCCTTGGCAGGAATCCATTCATGGTTGGCGTTTCCGCCACTCACGGCGACCCGATGTCGGCGAGCAGGATCGAAGGCGCGCCGGAAGCCCCGCGCACATCCCGACCCCCAAGGCTCTTCCCGGGATGTGCGCGAGGTGCGCCGATCCGGTCGCTCGATCCCATCGGTCACGGGGCCGATGGGCGCGGGCAGCGGCAGGTACGGGCTCCGCCGGCAGGGACGGTCGGGAACGAGGACGACCCGCTCCCGGGCCTCGTGCCGCGCACGGCCCGGTCCGAATCCGGCGGATCGCGGACCGGGTCGCGGCCGGCACCGACGTGGTCCGGGGATAGGTTGCCGCCATGCGTCGTGTGGGGATTCTCCTGTTCGACCCGGTACGGGTGTTCGAATACGCGGTGGCCTTCGAGATCTGGGGAGTCGATCGCACGGACCGGGGTGTACCCGCGTTCGAGGTGCGCGTGTGCGGACCCCGGCGCGTCGGTGTGGAACTGGGAGCCGGCGTGGTCTGCTTCCCCGACCACGACCTGGACGGCCTCGACGCGTGCGATCTCGTGGTCGTCCCGGGCAACGAACACCGGACCGAGCCGCGCCGGGACGTGTTCCCCGACGACGTGCTCGAAGCCCTGCGGTCCGCCCACCGGCGGGGTGCCACGATCGCGTCGTTGTGCTCGGGCGCCTTCGTGCTCGCCGCCGCGGGTCTGCTGGACGGGCGCCGGGCGACGGCCCACTGGCTGGACGCCGCGGACCTGGCCGCCCGCTACCCGCAGGTCACCGTGGACGCCAACGTGCTGTTCGTCGGCGACGGTTCGATCTGGACCTCGGCCGGCTCGGCGGCCGGCATCGACCTGTGTCTGCATCTGGTCCGGCTCGACCACGGCGCCGCCGCCGCGACCGAGATCGCCCGCACGATGGTGACCGCGCCCTTCCGCTCCGGCGGACAGGCCCAGTTCATCAGCAACCCGGTGCCGGTCTCGCCCACGGACCAGGACGACGCCCTCGGCCGGCTGCGCGGCCACGTCCTCGACGACCTGCGCCACCCCTGGACCGTCGCCGAACTGGCCGCCCTCGCCGGTATGTCCGAGCGCAGCTTCGCCCGCCACTTCGCCCGCAGTACCGGCACCTCACCGCTCCGGTGGTTGTCCACCCAACGCGTTCTGGCCGCGCAGCGCCTCCTGGAGATCGGCGACCTCTCGATCGCCGCCATCGCCCGTCGGTGCGGCTTCGGCTCGCCGCTGACCCTGCGCCAACACTTCACCCGCCATGTCGGCGTCGCCCCCAGGGACTACCGCGCCGCCTTCCGCGGCGGCCGGGGTCGGCCCACGGCGGACGGCGGCGTCGGGTAGGCGTATCGGATGGCCGGGAGCGGGCCGGATAAGACCGCCGTCGCCACCTCGCCCTCGGCCTCGGGCGGGCCGCCGACCCCGACCGCGCGGGCGCCGGGTCAGCGCACGATGCCCGCCGCCCGCGCGGCGGTCAACCATTGCGGGAACTCGGCCAGGATCCGCTCGTACAGCTCGACGTCGGAGATCCGGTCGATGTCGTCGACCTGGAAGAACCCGGCGTTGTCCACCAGTCGGCCGGGCATCGTGTCGATGCGCTCCAGGATCCCGTAGTTCGACCGGCCCAGACCGACGAACTGCCAGAAGATCGGCAGTCCGGCCGCATCGGTCAGCAGCCGCTGGATCTGCTTGCTGCGGTTGACCCCGCCGTCCGAGTAGAACAGCACCAGCACCGGCGCGCCCGGCTCGCGCCGGTAGCGCGCGATGATGTCCTCGATCACCGCCGGTTCGTTGTTTCCGCCGAACACGCCGGCCAGGTGGTCGGGTACGCGCTGCCCGCCGTTCGGCAGCGGCGGCGACTGCGGGCGGTTGTTGCGTCCGTCGATGTACACGTTGTCCGCGATCCAGCGCGGCAGTTCGGGGATCCGAACCGGGTCCAGCGGCGCGAACTCGTCGGCGAAGATCCACGCGTCCAACTCGCCGTCGTCGTCGAGCCGGGCCGCGATCGGCGCCATCCGCTCGACCAGGCGCCCCACCGCGCCGTTTCCGTACAACTCCCGCATCGAGCCGGAGCGATCCAGCACGATCGCCACCCGGGCGCGCACCTCGCGCAGGCCCTTCTTCTCCAGCGTGATCCGCACCGCCTCCTTGCGCAGCGAGATCCGCGCGCCCACCTCCGGCGGCAGCCCGGCCAGTTGCGGGTCCTCCGAGGGCGCGGGCAGCCGCATGGTCGGCTCGTCGCTGTACGGCGGCGGTGCCCACCCGGGCGTCGCGCCCACCGGCGCGACCGGCAGCGTCCCGGCCGGCCGGGCGGCGTCCGCCCCGGCCCCGGCGTCGGCCTCGGCGGATGCCTCGTCCTCCTCGCCGACGTCCACGCCGTAGTCGCTCGCGAGTCCGGCCAGCCCGGTGTCGTAACCCTGTCCGATCGCCCGCAACTTCCAGCCGCCCTGGCGCCGATACAACTCGCCGAGCACCATCACCGTCTCGCTGCCCGCGGCCTCGACCGGGAACGTCGCAACGGCCGCGCCCGAGGCGTCCAGGACCGCCAGCGCGAGGCCGCCCACCCGGGCGAACGTACCCTCGTGCACCGACGCGGCCAGCACCACCCGATCCACGTCGGCGGGCAACCCGGCGGGGTCCACCACGACCGCCTCGCCGCCGGCCGTCGGGCCGATGTGGCGCACCGCGCCGTCGGCCGCGGCCGGCTGGTTGTAGAACACGAAGTCCTCGTCCGAGCGCACCTTGCCCTGCGATCCGAGCAGCAGCGCCGAGGCGTCCGCGATCGGTGCGTCCGCCGCGCGGCGGATCACCAGGGTGAGCGGGCCCGCGGGAACCGGGACATTGGCCCCGGCGATCAGAGTCGTCATGGTCGTCAGTGTGGCCCGAATCGACCACCTGCCGCAGAGATGTGGCCGGCGACCGGGGAACCGACGTGATCGGCATCACGGGTGATGGGCCGTCACATCGTGAATGATCGCCCCCATCCGGTGGGAACCAAGCGGTTATGGGCAACAACGGTCATCATCCGGGCGTACCTCGCGCCGACCCCGGCGAGTGGAGCGAGGTCGAGCACGAACGTGCCCGGTTGCTGATCGAGCGCGCGGCCTCGATCGCCCGCCGCCTGGAGTCGCTGTGCGCCGCCGAGGCGGCCGCGACGCAGCGCGGCCCGGGCCGCACCTGACGGTGCCACCCGGGCCGGTCGAGCGGCCCGTGGGACCCCTCGCGACGCCCCGTCCCCTCCACGGCGCGTCGTGGTACTGCCGTCATCGCGGTGCTCACAGACGCACCACGCCGACCAAAACGGGTGAAACGGCCGAAGGCGACCGCATCTCCCGGTGTTCACACAGGAGATACGGCCGCCCCCGACCGAACGCGCGGGACCCGCCCCGCGCACTGCTTGTTGCGCACATCACTCACTCGACGCCGTGCACCGCGTCGCGGGCACCACACGGCGCGCGCCGAACACTCGGGACCGGACCGGCCCCGGGGAGTTCTAGCGCAGGACCAGCTGCTGGCCCGGGAGGATCAGGTCGGGGTTGGTACCGACCACACCCTGGTTCTTCGCGTACAGCGCCTGCCAGCCACCGCCGACGTTGTTCGCCGCGGCGATGCCGCTGAGCGTGTCACCGGCCTTGACCACGTAGTTGCCCGTGGTCGAGGTGGTCGAGGTGGTCGAGGTGGTCTCGGCGACCGGAGCCGCGGCCGGCTTGCTCGCCGGAGCGGCCTTCTTCGGCGTCTCGCTCTTGGGCGCGACGGCGACCTTCTTGGGGGTGCTGCTCTTGGGGGTCGACTCCTTCTTCGGAGTCGCCTTCTTCGGGGCGGTGCTACCGGAGTCCGTGGACGGGCTGCCGCCACCGCGGGTCAGGCCGGCCTTGACCGAGCACACCGGCCAGGCGCCCGGGCCCTGGGACTTGAGCACGTTCTCGGCGACCCGGATCTGCTCGGCCTTCGAGGCGTTCTGCGGGCTGCCGGTACCGCCGTTGGCGCGCCACGTGCTCTGCGTGAACTGCAGACCGCCGTAGAAGCCGTTGCCGGTGTTGATGGACCAGTTGCCGCCGCTCTCGCACTGGGCGACCTTGTCCCACGTCGAAGTCGTGGCAGCGCCGGCCGAGGTCGCGGTCGCGAGCCCGACGAGCGGGGTGGCGGCGACGACGCCGACAATGGTCGCGGTGCGCAGGCGGCGCTGGGTACGACCCATGCCGCGGTGCGTGTTGGTGCGACCGAAAGCGTTGCGGAGAGACATACATTCCTCTCGGAATTCCCCTGGGGCGGATGGACCGGCGCGATCCTTGCGGATCACCCCCGCCCGGAACCGAACGGTCACGTCCAAGACGTGATGTCCGATGCCGCAACCCCGCGGCCCTCCCAGACCGCGAGTTCCGCCATGCCGTGCCGGCGGGAACCCAGGAGGTGCGATTTGCACATCGCCAGGACCATAAACAGGTTATCCGGCCCTTATCAACCCGCTCGGGCATTTACGCAGGTCAGGATAGGTATTAGAAATGCCTGCCGAGCCCCGAACGGTGGCCTTCCGGCCCGGTTTCGCGTTTACCGGAGTCCAAACCAGGGAACCTTTTGCCCCTTTTGACCTCCCGTCATACACGCAGCGCAGTTGATACGTGACTCGTTGTCGAATGATCACCGAAGGCGATCGAGTGATCACGCGGCCGCGCGGGGCAAAAGCCGCATTTCTCGTGAGCCTTAAATGCCTTTATGTCCGGCTTACGCGCTCCGCGTGAGCGGCATCACAATTCCGCCGATGGCGGTCCGCACAGGCGCCGGGTATATCGGGCCGGCCATGGCCGGGCGGACCCTTCCCGGCCTGCGTGTATTCACGCTGCGAGAGCACGCCACCACCGGCCGGAAAAGTATGCCGAATGCGATCCGGGCCACATCGGGAACTGTGACCCGCGCCACTTTCACCCGTGCGGGGACCTATTCCCACCCCTTTCGAGGGATCCCGACGCGGAACGCGACCTTCCGGAAGCACGGGCGCCGGGAAAGCGCGCCCGATATCACGACGAGTGGCAGCGGGAAAGCGGATTCCGCGCGCCGAAAGTCGCGCCGGGCGCATCCCCTATATATAGGAGCGCTCTTCCGGGGTCGAGCGGGCCCGGTACGGGCGAATGCGTGCCCCGGCGCGGATCGAGGCCCGCCGGGGGCGTCGGGGGTCGCCGGATCCATCGCGGCGCGCCCGGGCACTGTCGGACTCGGGCCCTGTCCGGCTCGGGCTCTGTCCCTCGGGCCCTGTCCGGCTCGGGCGCTGTCGGGCTCGGGCGCTGTCCGGCTCGGGCGCTGTCGGGCTCGGGCGCTGTCGGGCTCGGCCACCCGGCCCCAAGGATCCCGCGACCCGGCACGGCCTCGGCCGCCCGCCCGCCCGGCCTCAGTCGCGGACGCCGTCCTTGGACCGCGGCAGCAACCCGCTCTCGATCGCCGTGACCACCGCGTGCGTGCGGTCGCTGACGTCGAGCTTGGCGAAGACCCGCAGCAGATGCGTCTTCACCGTCGCCTCGGCGATCACCAGGCGCTTGCCGATGTCCGCGTTGGAGAGCCCGTCGGCCACCGCGTCCAGCACCTGCACCTCGCGTGTGGTCAACACCACCGGGGTGGGCCGGCGCATCCGGGCGACCAGCCGTTCGGCCACCCTCGGGGCCAGCACGGTCTGGCCCCGGGCCGCCGAGCGAATGGCCTCGACGAGTTGCTCGCGGGTGGTGTCCTTGAGCAGGTAGCCGATGGCACCGGCCTCGACCGCGCGCTCGATCTCGACGTCGGTGTCGTAGGTGGTCACGATCAACACCCGGGTGCGGCCGCCGAGGCCGACGATCCGGGCGGTGGCGGCCACCCCGTCCAGGACCGGCATCCGCAGGTCGATCAGCGCCACATCGGGCTCCAACCGCTCGACCAGCTCGACGGCGGCGAGCCCGTCGCCCGCCTCGCCGACGATCTCGATGCCGGCCTCCGAGGCCAGCAGCGCGACCACTCCGGCCCGCATCACCGAGTGGTCGTCCACCACGACGACCCGCAGCGTGTCCTGTGTCATGTCGTTCACTCCTGACCGTCGGTGGGAATCATCGCCAGGATCCGGGTCCCGTCACCGACCGAGCTGGTGACGGTGAACTCGCCGCCGAGTTCGGCCAGTCGCCTGCGCATGCCGTCGAGACCGAAGCCGCGGGCCTCGTCAACCACGAACCCCCGACCGTCGTCGGTGATCTCCAATTCGACGCCGTGGGCGTACCGGGCGAGCACGACACCGACCGTGCCGGCGCTCGCGTGCTTGCGCACATTCGCCAGCGACTCCTGGGTACAGCGCAGCAGCGCGATTCGGGTCTGCTGGTCGCACTCGACGTCGGGCAGTTCCGCCTCCACGGTGATCCCGGTGTCCTCGACGAACCGGTCCAGCGTGCGACGCAGGGCCCGGGCGACCGAGCCGGGAACCACTCCGCTCTGCGGCGCCGAGCCGACCAGCACCCGGGCCTCGGCCAGGTTCTCCCGGGCGGTCTGCTCGATCGAGAGCAACTGCCGACCACTGGTCGCGGGGTCGGTCGCGATGCCCGAACGCGCCGCCTCTGCCAGCACGATGATGGACGCGAATCCCTGGGCGAGCGTGTCGTGGATCTCCCGGGCCAGCCGTTCCCGCTCCTCCGCCGCGCCCCGGCGTTGATTGGCCTCGGCCAACCGCTCCTGGGCACTGGCCAGTTCGCTGCCCAGGACGCGCTCACGCTCACCGCTCTGCTCGACGAACCGATGTACCGACAGCCCGATCGGCACACTCACCGCGTAGACGATCACGGTCGCGAGGGTGTTGCCGGTGAGCAGATCCGGGCTCCAGCCCTGCGGGGCGACGCCGCCGAGCACGGTGGCGACGGCGGCGAGCCCGCCGAACACGATCGCGGACCCGGGGTCCCTGGTCGAGAACCAGAAGTGCGGCAGGCTCGCCGCGTACACCGTGGCACCGCCGTCGCGGGTGTAGGCCATCGCACCCAGGCCGACGATCAGCACGCCCGGGAAGGCGTTCGGCCGCAGCACCGGATTGCCGGGAAACACCCGGGTGATCAGGTAGCACAGGCCGAGCACGACCGGCAGCCCCATCGACCAGTACCTGCTCGCCGCGGGGTCGTCCTTACCGGCGACGACCATCGGGGCCAGGCCCAGCAGCACCCAGAACAGGATGTACCAGCGGTGTGGCGTCCACGCCCGGAACCGGTGGATGAACTGCGGCCGTTCGGACATGCGGATCAGCCTACTTTTGCGGCCGGGTGGACAACGGCGGCGGGGGTTTGCTCCCGGGTCCGACGCATCCCGATCGACGGCCACCAGCTGCGCTCGCCCAGCAGCAGCATCACGGCGGGCAGGATCATGATCCGGATCACGAAGGCGTCCAGGAGTACGGCCACCGCGAGGCTGAAGCCGAACTGCTTCATCTCGATCAGGTGCAGCCCGATGAAGCTGGCGAACACGGTGACCATCACGAACGCGGCGCTGGTCACCACGCCGGCCGAACTGCCGATCCCGTCGAGTACCGCCTGCCTGGTCGGCACCCCGCGCAGCGCGGCCTCGCGGATCCGACTGATCACGAACACCTGGTAGTCCATCGACAACCCGAACAGGATCACGAACAGGAACAGCGGCACGCGCGAGCCGATCGAGCCGGTCGAGTCGAAGGCGAGCAGCCCCTCGGCCCAGGTCCCCTGGAAGACCACGACCAGCAGTCCGAGCGCGGCACCGGCCGAGAGCAGGTTCAACACCACGCCGACCAGCCCCAGGACCACGGAACCGAACGCGAACACGGTGATCACGAAGGTCACCAGGAGCAGCGTCGTGATGATCAGCGGCAGCTTGCCCTTCTGGTGCTCGGGATAGTCCGCGTACCGGGCGACGTCGCCGGTCACCGCGACGTCGACGCCGGGCAGCCCGGCCACGGTGGCCGGCACGTAGTCCTCGCGGACCCGGTCGAGCGAGTCCTGCGCCGCGGCGGCGCTGACGAAGTGCGGTACCCGCAGCTCCAGCATGGTGATCCGGTGGTCGGGGGAGGTACGCAGCTCCGCGATGCCGGCCAGATCCGGGTCGCCGTGCGCGCGCCCCTCCAACTCGCGCAGCGCACCGGCCACCTCGTCAGCGCGACCCGCCTCGGCCCGGACCACGATCTGGTGCATCGACTTCAGCTCCGGGAACGCCTGGTTCTGCCGATGCCAGGTCTCCATCGCGGGCAGGTCGCGGGAGTAGGTCTCCCGGCCGATGTCGGTCAGCTTCAGGTTCGCCAGCGGGGCGGTCAGGGCCAGCATGGCGAGCACGGCGACGGCGAGGGTGGCGGCGGGACGCCGGCTGGTGATTCGCAATACGGCCGTGGTGAGCCGACCGGCGCCGGTGCGCTGCGGCTTCGCGGCCGGCGTCTCGCCGCGGCGGGCCGCCCGTTCGGCCCGGCGGACCGCGCGGCGCTCTGCCCGGACGCCGAGCTTGACCAGCAGCGCGGGCAACACGGTCAGCGAGCCGAGCACCGCGACCAGGCTGACCAGGATCGCGCCGGTGGCGATCGAGGAGAAGATGACGTCGTCCGCGAGGTAGAGGGTGGCGCTGGAGGCGGCGACGGCGAGCCCGGACACCACGACGGCGTGTCCGGAGGTGGCCGCGGCCAGTTCCACCAGGGCCCGGGTGTCGAGCCGGCCACCGGATCGGGCCCGTTCCTCGCGTTCGCGCTTGAGGTAGAAGAGCGCGTAGTCGACGCCGACCGCCAGGCCGATCAGCAGGATGACGTTGGTGCCGACCCCGGCGTCCGGGATCACGTGCGAGGCGAGCATCGACAGCCCGATGGCCGCCGCGATCGCGGACATTGCCAGCAGCAGCGGCACGGTGGCCATCGCCGCCGAGCGGAACACGATCAACAGCGTGAGCAGGGTGATCGGCAGGGCGATCAGTTCGGTACGCGAGAGGTCCTCGCCACGCTGGCCCTGGACGTCCTTGCTGATCGAGGGACCACCGCTCTCCGCGATCCGCAACCCGGGATGGCCGGCCTGCACCTTCGCGGTCTGCGCCAGCAGCGGGTCGACGTGGTTCTTCCCGTCCAGCTCGGCACCCTTCATGGTGACGTCCACCCGGACGGCCGTACCGTCCGCCGAGCGCACCGGCGCGGCCACGGTCAGCACCTCGGGCAACTTCCGCATGCGGTCCACGATCTCGCCGGCCGCGGCGTCCGCGGCGGCCGCGTCCAGGCGGCCCACCCCGGCCTGCGCGGTAATCAACACCCGCTCCACCGGGCGCTGTTGCAGTCCGCCCTCGGTGGCCATCGCCTCGCCGCGGCCGGCCTCGCCGACCCGGAAGTCGTCGGCCGTGGCCGCGTTGGTCCCGACGGCGATGCCGCCGCCGAGGCACAACGCGACAAAGAGAACCCAGCCGGCGATGGCTCGCCAGGGGTGTCCGGCGCTCCACCGGGCCATCCGAACAGGAAGTTTCGTCATGCCCGAAATCCTGGTCTTCGGGCCCGGGGCCCGGACAGGCTCGACCGATGGAACCCGCCGTCCACCGATCGGTGGACAAGGACGCAGGAGCCGCGCTCGACCGGGGTTCGGAAGCCGGTCGCTCCGGCTTCCGCGGGCACTGCGGACCCGTCGATCAGGACCCCGTGCCGGATCCCGCCTTCCACTGGGTGGCGACGACGGAGAACGTCCGCAATCCCCCGCTGCCCGGGGCCTCCCGGACGTCGGTCACCCACACCAGCACCACGGTCTTGCGACTCGTCTCGATGCACAACCCCGTATCGCGCCCCACGAGGCTCGAATTGAGCGCGGTGAGCGGCACCGAACTCGGCAGGGACGCGACCCGGGCGGCGTTGCGGCACTCCTCTACGGTCGCATCCGGCTTGCCGACGAGACCCGCGACGGCTCCGGTGTCCAGGAACCGCAGCTCGGCCGTCACGGGGCCGTGGTCGTCGCCGCGTGAATCCTGGTGACACGCCATGTACTTGAGCGTGACCAGCGGCGGCACCTCGCCGTCCGGGACGTCCTTCTGCCCGAGCCTGACGGCCAGGTTCTCCAGGTCGACGTACGTGGCGAAGCCCCCGTTGCAGATCCCGTCGTCGAGGTAGGAGAGCGGAGGCACCACCGGCGCACCGATCACCAGAGGGACCTTCGACCGGGTCGGTGTGGAACCGTCACCACCGCCGTGGCCGGACCCGGTGTTGCCGGTCCCGCCGCCGTCGCCGTCCCCATCGATCAGGGAGGGGACGACGAACACTCCCGCGACGATCACCACGACGGCGGCCACGGCGGCCACCGCGATGCGGGCCCACGGTCGTCGGCGCGTCGCACCGCCGGGTACGGGCTTCGCCGGCGGGAAGGCCGGGGCTGCGGCCCGGGGCGGGAGCAGGGGCGGCGGCGTCGCCATGCCCACGATCGGTGGTCGCAGGGGTGTCGGCGGGGGCGACGGGGGCGGTGCGGGCGACAGGGCCGCTGCGGCGGACACGGCGGGTGGGGCGGACACGGCGGGTGGGGCGGACGGCATCGGTGGCGGCGGGATCGGCGGGCCGGGCGTGGCCTCGTCCGCTTCCCGGTCGCCGGTCGCCGTCGACGGAGCCGCCTCGCGCCGGGCGGCGTCCCGGGCGATCGCCGCCGGCAGCCAGCCCGTTCCGCGTACGAGCGGGCTCACCTCGGCGCCGCGCCGACAACCTTCGATCACGTCCGCGAGCGAGGGCCGGTCGGCGGGCTCCTTGGCGAGACACGCGCCTAGCAGGCTGCGCAGCGGCTCCGGGCACGCGCCCAACTCCGGTGCCTCACTGACGATCCGATACATCAGGGCCTGTGCGTGGCCCTGCCCGAAGGGATGGTCGCCGGTCGCGGCGTAGTGGCCGACCAGCGCGAGCGAGAACACGTCGCTGGGAAAGCCGACCGGCTTGCCCAGCACCTGTTCCGGCGACATGAACGCCGGTGTGCCGACCACGACATCGGTACCGGTGAGCGCGGTGGTGTCCGCCGCGCGAGCGATGCCGAAGTCGATGACGCGCGGCCCGTCCGCGGCCAGCAGCACGTTGGACGGCTTGAGATCACGATGGACGACGCCCGCCGCATGCACCGACGCGAGCGCCTCGGCCACACCGGCGACCAGCAGCAGCACCGTCTCGACGGGCAGCGGTCCGTGCACCCGAACGGCCTCCGACAGCGCCGGCCCGGCGACATACGCACCGGCCAGCCACGGCAGCGGGCCGTCGGTGTTGCTGTCCAGCACCGGCGCCGTGTACGGCCCGTACACCCGCCGAGCGGCCTGCACTTCGCGCTCGAACCGCCTGCGGAACTCGGGATCCTGCGCCAGCTCGGGCCGAACCACCTTGAGCGCGACGGGCTGTCCACCGCGCGTGTACGACAGGTAGACGCTGCCCATCCCGCCCTGGCCGAGCCTGCCCCGCAGCCGATACCCGGCAACCTCCCGAGGATCGCCGGGCAGCAACGGATCGATCATGCACAGTCCCCCGTTCGACCGAGCCCGATCCCGGCCCCGTGGAATCGACGGCCGAATCGAGTGCGGACCCCGATTATGGCGGCCCCCGGCGAACACACCACGGCGGAGGGGAGCAGCGGCCTTGGGGCCTTGGGGCCTTGGGGCGTTGGGGGCCCTGGGGCCGTGGGGCCGTGGGGCCGTGGGGCCGTGGGGCCTGGTCCCCGGGTGGCCGGAGCACTGGAGCGCTGGAGAACACATGTCACATCTCGTCGGGCTGTCTCGTCTCGGGGCTCGAAGAAGCACGGAGACCGACCGCCGGGTTCTTTGGCGAGGACGGCCGGGTGCCGTGGTGACGGTGGCCTCGGTTTGCGGCGGGCGGCTTGCGGCTTGCGGCTGGGCGGGTTGACGGACGGGCGGCGGTGTAGACGGCGGAACGGCGGGAGCGGGCGCGGATAGCGGTACGGCGGCAGGACGCCGGTAGTTGTACGGCGGCAGCGGTCGCCGGCAGCGGTACGCCGGCTTGCACGGCGATTCGACAAGGGCCTCGACGCGGATGGCCGGACAGGCCGTCTCGTCTCGGGTGCCGGAGGCAGGCTCCGATCAGGGATTCCGATCAGGGATCAGGAAGGTGATGGTCATGCGGGTGTTCGTGGCAGGCGGGACCGGGGTGCTGGGACGGCGGTTGGTGCCGCAACTGGTGGCGCGGGGCCACCAGGTGACGGCGACGACGACGAGTGCGGCCAAGTTGGGCTCGCTGGAGAAGCTGGGCGCGGATGCCGTCGTGATGGACGGGCTGGATGCGGTGTCGGTCGGCGCGGCGGTGGCCGAGGCCCGGCCGGACACGATCGTGCACCAGATGACGGGCATCTCCATGACACACGCCGGCAAGCCCGATCTGAAGCACTTCGACCGGTGGGCAGTCCCCACCATCCGGCTGCGCACCGAGGGAACGGACCACCTGCTGGCCGCAGCCGAGGCGGCCGGCGTGTCCCACTTCGTCGCCCAGGGCTACGCCAACTGGAACGGCATCCGTACGGGTGGATGGGTGAAGACCGAGGAGGACCCATTGGACCTGATGACGGGGACGGCGGCGCACACATCGATGGCAGCACTCCGTCACGTGGAGGACGCGGTCGGCAAGGCCGGCGGCGCCGTCATGCGGTACGGGGCGTTCTACGGACCGGGCGCCACCGACGACCAGGTCGAGCTCGTACGCAAACGGCAGTTCCCCCTGGTCGGGCGCGCGACCGGCTACAGCTCCTGGGTGCACCTGGACGACGCGGCAAGCGCCACCGTCCTGGCCGTGGAGCAACAGGCGCAGGGCGTGTTCAACATCGTCGACGACGAACCGGCCCCGGCAAGCGAGTGGTTGCCCCACCTGGCCGCGTGCGCGGGAGCAAAACCCCCGATGCGGATCCCCAAGTGGCCGGCCCGCCTGCTGGCCGGCGAGGTGGCGGTAATCATGATGACCGAGGGCCGCGCCTTCTCCAACGCCAAGGCCAAACGGGAACTCGGCTGGCAACTGCGCTACCCGTCATGGCGCCAGGGCTTCGAGGCAGAACTGACCTGAACCGAGCGGGGAACCCGCCCGACCCCACACCGGCCCCCAAGCCACACAAGCAAGGCCCCCGGCCGGCCCCAACCACGTCTACGCCGCAGCCACCCGCCGTCCCCGGCCTTCACCTGTCAGACACAAAGTTCGACGGCACTCGTTCGACCCTCCTCGAAAGCGCCGCCAACCTGCGCTGCTTCCTGCAGAGGACATGGGATTCCAACCCACGAGCAAGGTCACCCCTGCCAGCAGTTTCCAATTTTCAAGTCTCAGTCTCCCCATGACGTGCCGTACGGCGCGGCGCCCCTCAATGCCGCGCCGTACGCGTTTCCCCTGAGCAGAGAACGCGCGCGCGACGCACAGTACGCCGCTTCCGAACCCGGTTCGCAAGCGCTCTGCTCCCCGCGCACGTGGGGATGGTCCCAGCGCGATCGACGTCGGCCGCACCACGATCTCTGCCCCCGCGCACGCAGGGGCAGACCTGGGTGCGCTGGGCGCCGCTTCCCAGGCTTCGCCGCTTACGCGGATGTGCTGCGTGTCGATGAGTTCTGCGTCCTCGTCGAGTCCGCCGGCCTTTCGCCCATCCGGTTCCACGGCCTCCGGCACGGTGCCGCGGTGATCCATCCGGGCAGCGGCGCCAATGCGAGTAAGGGCCAAGTCGTGCTCGGCCATGCATGTACACCTTCACCGCGGACGTCTACGCGATCATCTACGAGGAGGTCGCCGCCGCGGCTGCCGAGGCCGCCGAGCAGTTCATCCCGCGCGCCAACGAGAAGACCGCCGGGCACACGTCGGGCCCACCATGGGGCCCGAGACGCGCGCCGGCGGTCTCTCATCTCCGCATTTCTGCAGGTCAGCGGAGGACGTGGGATTCGAACCCACGAGCAGAGTCACCCCTGCTAGCAGTTTTCAAGACTGCCGCCATCGGCCACTAGGCGAGTCCTCCAGCGCCGCGACCTGGTGGGGTGCGGGCGGGATCAGTCTCTCATGAGCGATGGCTCGGATCACTGGGGATTCCGGGCGGGCTCATGGGTGGCCGGGGGCGGGGGTCAGTTGTCGCCCACGCGCTGGCCCAGGGTGACCTCGGTGGTGGCTTCCTTGCCGTCGCGCTGGTAGGTGACCTTGACCTTGTCGCCCGGGCGGTGGCTCCAGATCTCGCTGAACAGGTCCTCGTAGGAGCCGATCGCCCGGTTGTTGAGCCTGGTGATCACGTCGCCGGCCTTCAGGCCCGCCTTTGCCGCCGGGCCGTTCGCGGTGACCGGGTCCTGGCCGTTGGTGCTCTGCGCCATGATCTGCGCGCCGGTGCCGGTGTAGCGCGAGTCGGGCAGGATGCCCATCTGGGCGTAGACCGGCTTGTTGCCCTGGATCAGGGTGTCCGCGACCCACCGGGCCTGGTTGATCGGGATCGCGAAGCCCAGGCCGATGCTGCCGGATTCCTGCTGCTGGCCGAACGGGGACTGCCCGCCGCCGCCGGTCGAGCGGATCGCCGAGTTGATTCCGATCACCTCGCCGGCCGCGTTCAGGAGCGGACCGCCGGAGTTGCCGGGGTTGATCGCCGCGTCGGTCTGGATCGCGTTCATGTACGAGACCTTTTGCTGGTCGCCGGAGGCGACCGGGCGGTCCTTGGCGCTCACGATGCCGGTGGTCACCGTGTTGGAGAGGGTGAACGGCGCGCCGATCGCAATCACCGGGTCGCCGACCGCGACCTTGTCGTTGTCGCCCAGCGGCAGCGGCTGGATGTTGGTGGGCATGTCGTCGACCTTGATCACCGCGAGGTCGTAGCCCTCGGCGCGGCCGACGATCTTCGCCGGCTTGGTGGTGCCGTCGGAGAAGGTCACGCTCAGCTCGCCACCGGCGGCGGCCAGCGACACCACGTGGTTGTTGGTCAGGATGTGGCCCTGCTTGTCGTACACGAAGCCCGCGCCGGTGCCGCTCTCGGTGCCCTGGCCGGACACCTTGCCCTTGGTCTTGATCGTCACCGTGCTCGGCACCGCCTGCTTGGCGATGCCCGCCACGCTCGTGGGCGAGCGGTTCAGCGAGGCCGGGTCCACCGGCGAGGAGGACGGGCCGACGCCCGCCGAGGCCGGCTTGTCGTCCCGCTCCACGATCCAGGCGCCCACCCCGCCGCCGACACCGCCGGCGAGCAGCGCGGCCACCACGGCGGCGACCAGGATCCCGGACGGCCGGCGCTTGGGCTTGGGCGGTGCGCCGAAACCGGGGTAGCCCGGGTAGCCGGGGTAGGCACCGGTCGTCCCGAACGGCGGAACCCCCGCGCCGCCCGCCGCACCCGCTGCCGGTGCGGCGGCGAACGCGGCGGGCACCTCGGCCGTCGGCTCACCCACCGGCGGCAGCGCCGCGGTGGACGGCCCGGCCTCCCCGTGCGGCTGTCCCACGGTGGGCGCCCCGACCGGCTTTGCCGGCGCCTCGGAGCGGAACTCCGGCTCCGCCGCTGCGGACCCGATCCCCGGCTCCGCCGGCAGTGGTGTGGCGGAGGACGATCCGTGGCCCTCCCCTGGCACCGGTGAACCGACTTCGCCGCCGGTCACGTCGCGGTCGTCGCTCACGGTCTTCCTCCCACGCACATTCGGAATGTTTGATGCCCACAGACTTCCCGACGCCCTGTCTGAACACCGTAAGCGCCGGACGTCCCGGCCGCTCGTCCCCCTTATCCCGTGGTTATCCGCGCAGGTGGAGCCGGTCGCGCAGGGGTGTAAATCTCGGAGGAATCACCGAAGATCGGCCCCGAAAGCGCCCCGCGACCCGGCCTACGAGGCCCCCGGAACGCCATCGACCGCCCGCCGCGACTGCGGCGAAGCCGTATTCCACCTCCGCCGGCCTCTTCGGTCTCGTCCCACTCCCACCCGACCACACGACGAACCCACGCAAACCACCCACCGTCGCGGCCGCACAAACCACAGGCCGCCCCGCCGCCCCCGGCCGCACAAACCACAGGCCGCCCCGCCGCCCCCGGCCGCCGCACCAAACCTCTCGCCGACCTGCCACCCCGGCCGCACACAATCCGCGCACAATTACGCACCGACCCGCGCACCCAGCCGCCCACGACCCGCCTCACACGACCGGCCGCACACCCACCCGCCGGCCCGCTGCCCGGCCATACCTGACCCGCGCCCACCCCCGCCGACCCGCCAACGCGCCGCCCCGGCCGTACACAACGCGCAAACACCCACACACGCCAAGACACGCCAAGACACGCCGACACACACCTACGCATACCTGCGGATACCAACGCACCCTGGCACACAACCCCCGGACGGAACCCAGGACACCGTCGCCCGACACCTGCCCGTCACCGAGCGCTCACCTCGGGATGGCACGATTGTTCCGTGCCAACCACCGGGGCGCGCCCACTGCGCGCCAACGTGCAGGTCGTCGCCCACCGCGGTGCGTCCGACACCGTCCCCGAGCACACGCTCGCGGCCTATCTCCAGGCCATCGAGGACGGCGCCGATGCCCTGGAATGCGATGTCCGCCTGACCGCCGACGGCCATCTGGTGTGCGTGCACGACCGCAAGGTCGACCGCACCTCCAACGGCAGCGGCATCGTCTCGACGCTGGAACTCGCGGAGCTGTCCGCGCTCGACTTCGGCTCCTGGAAGGAATCCGGCGTCGAACGCGAACGCCCCGAGGAACCGGAGGCCCCCGACTGGGACCGCCGTTCGGTGCTCACCCTGGAACGCCTGCTCGAACTGGTCGTGGACGCACCCCGCCCGGTGCGCCTGGCGATCGAGACCAAGCACCCCACCCGGTACGCGGGACTGGTCGAGCGTCGCCTCGTCGATCTGCTGGAGCGGTTCGGGCTCAGCCGGCCCGGCGCCGAGGACCCGTCGCCGATCCGGGTGATGAGCTTCTCCCAGTTGTCCCTGCGGCGGATGCGACTGATGGCGCCCGAGTTGCCCACCGTGTTCCTGATGGAGCACGTGCCGCTGCTGTTCCGGGACGGCACGCTGCCCCGGGACGTGCGCATCGCCGGCCCCAGCATCGACATCGTGCGGGCCCACCCGCGCTACGTCGCCCGCCTGCATCGGGCCGGGCACCGGGTGCACGTGTGGACCGTGGACACCCCCGAGGACGTCGAGTTGTGCCTGCGGCTCGGCGTGGATGCCATCATCACGAATCGGCCACGACAGGTACTGGCCCAAGTGTCCGGTTAGCCCCAATTAGGGGGCGTACGCTGGTAGCCTTTCGGGGCGTTATATCCGTCTTGGCAGGATCGCATACCCCTATACGCCCCTGGGCGAGTCGGAGCGCGTGGCGCCCCGCCGTTTCCCGTCCGCCGGCATCGGGCATCTCAAGCCCGACGCGCGAGACATGCGTGCGAGGCAGGCGTGTGAGTGCACTAAGGAGGCCGGGGGTGGCAATGGTCGTGGCCCGTGGGGTGCCCGATTCCGCGGCGGTGTTGGTACCGCACGCTCCGGTCGGTGTGTCCGCGGCTCGGCACCGCCTGGCCACCGATCTCGACAAACGCGGCATCGCCGGGGACGTCGTGGACGACGCGGTGCTGATCCTGTCCGAACTGTTGAGCAACGCGCTACGCCACGCCCGCGCCCTGCCGTCCGGGAACGTCCGCGCCGCCTGGTGGGTGCGTCCCGACGGTCTGCTGGCGATCGAGGTCACCGACGGCGGCAGTTCCACCCGTCCCCGACAGGCCAGCCCGTCACTGAGCGCGCACGGCGGTCGTGGCCTGTCCATCATCGGCACGCTCGCGGCCGACTGGGGCGTGCGCGGCACACCGGACGAGGTCACCGTGTGGGCGCTGGTCCCGATCCGGGCCCGCACCGCCGACCGCCTGTGGGACGAATTCGATGTGGACGCAGTGGAGCCGCTCGACTGAACCCGGGCTCTGACCCAGGCCCTGGCTCCGGGCCTTGACTCCGGGACCTGACCCCAAGCTCCGACCCCCGGGCCCTGATCCCGAACTCTGACCCCGGCCCTCGTCCGCACACCGCACACCGGCGACACCCCCACCCTGGGCAACGCCCGACAGAACCGAACCCGCACCGCATTCCCGCCCACCCGCGGCCCGACCCGTCGCGCACGCATTGCCGACCCGCCCACCCGGCCGACCACCGCGTCGCACCCCCGGCACACCCCGCCACGCCCCGACGCATCCCCTCACACCCCGCCGCACCCCCATCGCGCACGCGTTCGAGCGTCAACCCATGCCCGCGGAACTCAGTACCCTCGGACCTGGTGAGTCGTCGACCACCATCCCCCCGACACCGAGGCGGAGAGACCGCAGCATGGGCAAGAAGGCCGCGCTGAAGGGCCACACCGGCAACAAGACCCAGACCGCAGCCGCCACGGGATCCGTCCCGGTCGTCGGCGGTCGTGAACCGTGCCCGTGCAATTCGGGCCGCCGGTACAAGGCATGTCACGGGCGCGAGGCGGCCTCCGCCGCCGAGACGCTCGTCCTGCGTCCCTTCCAGGGGCTGCCGAACGAGTGCGACTGGATCGCGCTGCGCGAACTGGTCCCGGCCGCGACCGCGCGGTTGACCCTGACCGGCGAGCACGCCGACCAGGTGGTCACCCTCGCGACCGTGTTGCCGATGGCCTGGCCCGCACTGCGGCGCGCCGACGGTGCGATCCTGGTGGGCCTGCAGACCCACACCAGCTCGGGCGACGTCAGCCGGGACCTCGCGCACGCCCTGGAGCGCGCGCTCGCCCAGGAGGACGGCACGTCGGTCGCCCCCGGCCCGCTGCCCGAGTCCGGTGACCGGCTGCAGGACCTGCTCGACCTGTCCAAGCCGCTGGAGATCACCGTGCACCCGGGCTTCGACTTCTGGGTGGACGATCCGGCCGCGATGAACGCCGAGGTGAGCGCGTCGCTGGAGCGGGCGAACGCGGCGGCCATGCCGACCGTCCGGCTGTCCTCGGTGGATGCCGCGTACTGGTGCGGCACCACCGAGAAGAACCACCTGCGCTGGGTCATGCCGCACGCGGAGGAGGAGCTGCTCGACGCCATCGCGCGGCTGCACGCGGCCGGCGAGTCGAGCCTGGGTGAGGGCACCCGCTTCGTCGGCTCGTTCCGCGCGCACGGGCTGCTCGTCCCGGTGTGGGATCTGCCGACCACGATGACCGCCGAGGACGTGGAGAAGCCGGCCCGCGAATTCGGTGAGCGCCTCGCCACCGCGATGGCGGACACCAGCCCGCTGACGCCGCGTCAGCGCAGCGCCCGCAACGGTCTGCTGAACCGTCAGATCACGCTGAACTGACCGTCGGTCACCCTGAACCGACCGTCGGGTCACGTTGAACCGACCGTCGGATCACACCGAACCGACCGTCGGTCCCCCCGAACCGACCGTCGGATCACGCTGACCTGACGGTCGGGATCACCCCGAACCAGGGCCCGACCCCGTCCGGTGGACCATGGCCGGTCCGCCGGACGGGACCCGGTGGGATTCCGCGGCCGGCGACACGAGTGCCGACGGCCGTGGCCCGGAAGCCCGGCTCTTCGCTCCGTCCGCCGCACCGTCCTGCCGACGCGCGTCGGCATCCTCGGCCCCGGCCGGCAACGCCGCGCCGTCGTGCCGAGGCGCGTCGGCATCCTCAGCTGCGGCCGGCAGTTCGACGATGACGGTCAGGCCCGCCCCCGGTGCGGTCTCGACCCGCACGGTGCCCCGGTTCGCGGCCACTCCCGCCCACACGATGGCCATGCCAAGCCCGCTCCCCGAGTCGGCGCCCGCCGTACCGTTCCCGCCGCGTTCGCGCGCGGCCCGGAAGAAGCGGTCGAAGATGCGCTCGGCATCCTGCGGTCGCATGCCCGGGCCCTCGTCGCGCACGCGCAGCACGACCCGCCGCTCCCCGTCGTCGCCCGCAGCCTCGGACACCGACACGTGCACATCCGCGGACACCGGCGTGTGCGCCCGCACATTGGTCAGCAGATTGCCGACGATCTGACTCAGCGTCGCCCCGTCGGCCAGCGCCACGCAGGTATCCGGCACGTCCGTATGCACCCGCCGAGCCGGCTGCTGGGCACGCAGGTCGGCAACCGCCCCGCGCACCACGCACACCAGGTCGATGGGGCGCGGCCGCAACTGCGGACGCTGGTCCAGCCGCGCCAGCGCCAACAACTCGTCGACCAGCCGGTCCATCCGCTCGGCCTCGACCCCCATCCGGTCCAGCGCTCGGATGCGCTCGTCCTCCGACGCCAGCATTCCCTTCTCGTACAACTGCAGATAGCCGCGAATCGCCGCCAATGGCGTCCGCAACTCGTGCGACGCGTCGGCCACGAACCGCTTGAGGTGGGTCGCCGCGTGTTCGCGGATCTCGAACGCCGACTCGACCTGCTGCAACATCGCGTTCAACGCGGTCCGCAACTGCTCGACCTCGCTGAACGATCGCTTGCGCGGCGCCACCCGCGCGGACAGATCGGGCCGGTCCGGACCGCCCTCGGCGATGCCCGACGCCGTCTCGACCATGTCCTCCAAGGGCCGCAACCGCCACCATGCGACGAAGTAGATGGACCCGCCCAGCAGCACCAGCAGGGCCCCGCCGACCAACAGTTCGAAGTGCACGACCCGGTCGACCACACCGGCGATGTCCTCGGTCGAGCGGGCGAGCAGGATGTAGTGGCCGTCGCCGAGGCGCACCGCCACCGCCCGGTAGTCCTCTCCCGCGAGGGAGATGCCACGCGGCTCGGCGTGCGGCGCCATGCCGCGTGGGTCCCGGAACTGCGCCGCCAGAGCGCGCTGCAGGGCGTCGGGTGCCCGGTCGGCGATCGGCAGGGCGGTGCCGTACTCGTCGACCAGCACGAAGACCTTGCCGTGCAGCCCGGCCGACATCAGCACGTCGCGCAGGCCCGCGGTCGGGCCGGGTTCGGACAACTGCGCCCGGGTGATGCCGGTCCGCTCGATGCCCGACCGGCCCGTGGCCAGGTCCTCGTCGACGCCCGACTCCAGATAGTGCCGAACCCCCATCATGCTGAACCAGATCAGCAGTGCCAGCCCGATCGCGAGCACCGCGATGCTGCTCAGTGCCAGCGTCGCCCGCATGGCGACGATGTGCGGACGCTTCCGCACCCGCCGCAGCACCATCCCCGGGCGGCCCCGCCCCGCCCGCGCGCTCTCGCCGCCGCCCCCGGACCGGCCCGCCTTCCCGCCCCGGCGCAGGCGCAGGCGCAGTGGCCCACCCGGTCGTCCGCCCGGTCGCCCGTCCACCCCGTCATCCATGTCACCGCGCTCCTCGAACTCGCCGGTCATGCGCCGAAGTCCGCCGGTCGCAGTCCGTAACCCACGCCGCGCCGTGTGGTGATCAGCGGCGGCCCGTCCGGCGCCAGCGGATCGAGCTTGCGGCGCAGGTAGCTGATGTACGTCTCGACCACCGTCGACTCCACGACGTGCTCGTACTTCCACACCTCGCGCAGCAGTTGCTCCTTCGGCACGATCCGGTCGCCGTGTCGGATCAGGTGGCGCAGGAGCGCGAACTCGGTCGGGGTCAGTTCCACGCCGCGCCCGCCCCGGCGCGCGGTGTACGTCGCCTCGTCCAACTCCAGGTCGCCGTGCCGCAGTACGGGCGGGCGCGGGACCGGCTGCGCGCTCTCGTCCGGCGTCGGCCGGGTGCGCCGCAACACCGCGCGGGTACGCGCGACCAACTCGTCCACATTGAACGGCTTGGTGATGTAGTCGTCGCCGCCGAGGGTGAGTCCCTTGACGACGTCCGCGGGGGCATCGCGGGCGGTGAGGAACACGACCGCGATGTCCGGCCGTTCGGCGCGCAGCACCCGGCACACCTGGCGTCCGTCACCGTCCGGGAGCGTGATGTCCAGGAGCACCACGTCCGGCCGCTCCCTGCGCGCGACGGCGAGCGCCGCATGCACCCCGTCCGCCGTGACCACCTCGAAGCCGTGGAAGCGCAGGGTGATGGCGAGGACGTCGGTGATGCTCGGCTCGTCCTCGACAACCAGGACCTTGGCGCCCGCGCGCGGCTGACTGCTGCTCATGCCCCCAGTATCCGGCTGAAGTTTGCGGAACTTCGGGGGACTGATTGTGAGCTTCCTGTGAGTCCGCCGCCGGCCGGCCGTGCCGCCCCCGGATCGACCGAATCTGGCCCGAGCAAGCACAACCGGGCCGCGAGGCCCGCACGAGGAAGGAAACGGCTATGGCGGCCTGGGCGCGCTGGTGTCTCGATCATCGGTTGGCGGTGCTCCTGCTCTGGGTGGCCGCGCTGTTCGGAACCGTCGCCGCGAGCGTGACGCTGGGCAGTGCGTACTCCAATGTGTTCAAGATCCCCGGAACCGAGTCGTCGACCGCGTACGAGCGCCTGGAGAAGGCCTTCCCCGACGCGGCCGGCGATGTGGACAACGTCGTGTGGCGGACCGAGCACGGCACCGTGCACGACCCCGCGGTACGCGACCGGATGGCCGCGCTGCTCGCCGACATCGCGCGCATGCCCGACGTCGGCCGCGTGGTCGGCCCGTACGACCCGGACGGCGCCGCGCAGGTCAGCGCGGACGGCCGCATCGCGTTCGCCCAGGTGACCTTCGTCAAGCAGCAGTTCGAGCTGGACACCGAGAATCTCAAGGACCTGATCGAGCGCGCCGAGGAGGCACGTGCGCCCGGGCTGCACGTCGAACTCGGCGGACCCGCGATCGAGGCCGCCCAGGAACCCCCGGCGGGCCTCGCCGAGGGCGTGGGCATCGTCGCGGCGGGCATCATCCTCTTCCTGGCCTTCGGATCGTTGTTCGCGATGCTGCTCCCGCTGGTCAGCGGGGTGTTCGCGGTCGGCACCGGCATCTCGACGGTCATCCTGCTCAGCCACGTCACCGACATCCCCGAGACCGCGACGCTGCTGGGCAGCCTGATCGGACTCGGCGTGGGCATCGACTACGCCCTGTTCATCGTGACGCGGCACCGCAACGGCCTCAGGGCCGGGCTCACCCCCGAAGAGGCCGCCGTACGGGCCCTGAACACCTCCGGCCGGGCCGTCGTGTTCGCGGGCGGCACGGTGTGCGTCGCGCTGCTCGCGCTGTTCACCGTGGACATCGCCCTGTTCGACGGAATCGCGATCAGCACCACACTCGTCGTGGTGCTGAGCGTGTTGGCCTCCGCCACCCTGCTGCCCGCGCTGCTCGGCATGCTCGGCATGCGCGCGCTCAGCCGTCGCGAACGCCGGGCACTGGCCGCGCAGTCCGCCGCGGGCGCCGCCCCGCAGAGCGAGGAGGCCGGGCGCGCCGCCATGCGCTGGGCCCGCCTGGTGCAACGCCGGCCCCGAACCCTCGGCCTGGTCGCGCTGGTCGTGATGGCGGCCCTGTCCGTGCCGACCCTCTCGCTTCGCCTGGGCGCCAACGACCAGGGCAATCAGCCGACTTCGCAGACCGTCCGGCAGGCGTACGACCTGCTCGCCGAGGGCTTCGGCCCAGGCTTCAACGGCCCGTTGCTCATGGTCGCCGAGCTCGACGGTCCGCAGGACCGGCAGGCGCTGGACACCCTGATCACCGAATTGCGCCGCACTCCCGGCGTCGTGCGCGTGGTCGAGGCCCCGGTGCCCGCCGACGCCCGCGGACTCGCCGCCGGCACCCGGGTCGTACAGGTCGTACCCACGACGTCACCGCAGGCCGCGGCCACCGACAGGCTGATCGACACGCTGCGCGACGAGATCGTGCCCGCCGCCGCCAAGGGCAGCACGCTGAAGGTCCACATCGGCGGCGAGACCGCGCTGCAGAAGGACTTCGCGGCCGTGGTCGGCGATCGTATGCCGGGCTTCATCGCCCTCATCGTGGGGCTGGGCGCGCTGCTCATGCTGGTCGCGTTCCGCAGCCTGCTGGTACCGCTGACCGCCGCGCTGATGAACCTGATCGCCGCGTGCGCGTCGTTCGGCATGCTGGTCGCGATCTTCCAGTGGGGCTGGGGCATGGACCTGTTGGGCCTGGGCAAGGAGGGGCCGATCATCTCCTTCCTGCCGGTCATCATGCTGCCGCTGCTGTTCGGGCTCTCGATGGACTACCAGGTCTTCCTGGTCAGCCGCATGCACGAGGAATGGCTGCGCACCGGCGACAACGCCCGTGCGGTACGCGTGGGACAGGCCGGGACCGGGCGGGTGATCAACTCGGCCGCGCTCATCATGATCTTCGTGTTCGCCTCGTTCGTCCTCAGCGGCGACCGCGGCGCGATGATGGCCGGCCTCGGCCTGGCGGGCGCGGTCGCGCTGGACGCGTTCATCCTGCGCATGCTGCTCGTCCCCGCCCTGATGCACGTCCTCGGACGCGCCAACTGGTGGTTGCCCGCATGGCTCGACAGGGTGCTGCCGCACCTGGCGGTGGACCCGCCCGACCGGCCCGCCGACGACCCGGCCGGCCCCGCCGAGGGCAACCCGGAGAAGGTGCTGACGCCCAGCCGATAGGGATACCGGGACACGAGGTCGCACGGACGACGATCGCCCGCACGCCCGGCAACGGGCGTGCGGGAGCGGTCGTGAACGGTCGTGATCGGTCGACAACCGGCCCCGGATTGGAGATCCGCCGGCTTGTTGTTACCTTTGACCCAGCTCGGTCGCTGATGCATCCCCCGTCTTCAGCGGCCGGGCCCTTCACTTTTCCGGGGTCTTTTCCCGAATTTGTCCCGTGCTCTTTCCGGGTCCGCCGACACTGCATTCCTCGACGGGTTCGACGGAAATTCGCCGCATTCGCCGGCCGATGTGTCGACCCGGATTGGTGAGCGCCTCGGGTGGTGCGGGCTCAGCGCTGAGCGGTCGCCGACCCCGACCGGAGCAGCTTGGTCAGACCGTCCTTGGAGGCCAACTCGGCCACCGCGGACCAGCCGTCGAGACCCTTGGGCGCCCGCACCCGCGGGGTGTCGCAGCGGCCCTCGGCCTCCTTGGGCTCGACCGAGCAGCTCACCCGCAGTGTGCCGCCGCCGGGCTGCAGGACGCTCATCACCAGCAACAGCGGCTCGGGCGTGGGGTTTCGGTAGTAGACCCGGCCCCAGACCTCCGAACCGTCGCGCTCGACACAGGTCTGCGCCCGGACCCCCTTGGGGCCGTCGATCGCCTTGCCGCACACGCTCTCCGTGCCCGCGGCCGGCGAAGTGGTGCTCCCCGCCGTGGACTTCGCGGTGGGCTTGCCGCCGATCAGTTCGAGCAGCTTGGCCGAACCGGCCCGATCGCCGTCGCTTACGCCGTTACCGAACTCGGCCGCCTTGGCGGCGCTCGGGCGGGTGGTCGGCCCCGAGTCGGCGGTGTGGCGGCCCTTGTCCGAACCCGCCGAGTCCGCGGAGGCGGCGGCGAGCGGAACGATCAGGCACAGACCCACGACCGCGCCCAGAGCCACCGTGCGGACGTGACCCGTGCGTGGGCGCTGCATGGTGTCTCCTAGCGCGCGAAGCCCCCTTCCACACGCGTCCCGACGAGCGGGATTCGGGTGCGAAACGGGGCCGGAATGATCGGCTCGCCGAGCCTATCGCGCCGCCACTACGTGCAGCGATCACCACATGTTGCGGTTACGCCACAACGATCACCGCATCGCGTGACGGCGCGCCTCGATCAGGCTCTGGGCTCGGCGTGTTGGCAGGTGTCCACGAGCGTGCGGACCAGGTCGGCCACGCCCGGCAACCACGGCCCGCCGGCCGTCGGATCCCCGGAGGGCGCCGGTGGCCTGGCCCAGCGCAACAGGCCACCCTGCACCCGGGACGGCGGCAGCGCGAGATAGCCGCCGTCGCCGTGGAAGCGCAGGGTCGAGGGCACCGTGCCGTACCGATCGAGGCCGTATCGGTCCAGCAACTCACCCAGTTCGCCCAACTCGTATGGCTCAACCAGGAACGCGTAGCGGCCCGGCGCGGCGACGACCGGACCGGTACGCACACCGAGCCGGGCGAGTTGGTCGAGCGAGCGGGCACCGGCTTCCGACGGCACGCTCAACGCCGCCACCCGCCCACCCGTCGCCAGGATCAACGACGCGTCGGGGGTTTGTTGCCACCACCAGCGCGCCATGCGTTCATCACATGTGGCCGCGAGCAGGGGAGGTTCACCCGGATGGGCGCCCGGCACGCGACATTCGGTAGCACCACAACGACACACGCCCGACCAGCGGTCGTATCCGACGCCGGGAACCACCGGCCAGCGCCATCTCGCACACGTCAGCACGGCCGACATCAATGCGGTGCGTTCCCTCCGTCGTCTTCCGAGGATCTCGCGCAGCATGCGCTCGTTCCTTTCCGTGAACGTGGAAGCACTATGCGTGATACTCAGGTACTCCGCAGCCGACCATGACGAGGCCGCTTGGCGGCACATGGCGCGAGGTGGCGCAGGGGTGGCGAATTACGGCGCCCGGTACGGGTGTTGCCCTCGCGAATCGGGCCTCGGGCGGGAGATGGGGGCTCCCGAGCGGACCGTCGTGCCATCCATTGCTGCGGTTTGCGCTGCGGTTGGGTCTGTTGGTCTCTGCCTGGGGCGACACCGCGTCCGATGCGACGCCGCGCCTATTCCAGCACTCCTCACCGAGGACGACGAACGGCCGGCCCTCGGAGGTTCCGCAGATCTCACGAGACCGCGATCACAGGATCCTGGAGCATACCCGCGATGTGGCTCCCTTCCGTTGTACCCCCAACGCCGGTGACCTTCACGCCGCCGCGCCGCGCCGTTGGGCAGGACGGGTGGAACCGGCGGCATTCGAGGCACCTCGATCGGCTCGTAGGATCACGCCATGGCGGAGCACACGACCGGCACACCGACCGGCGACACGGCCGTGGTGATCCCGGCATACGACGAGGCACAACGAATTTCGGCCACGGTCGAGGCGGCGCGATCGATCGCCGGCGTGGACCTCGTGGTGGTGGTGGACGACGGTTCGCGGGACGACACCGCTGCCGCGGCACGGGCGGCGGGTGCGGTGCCGGTGCGCCACGGGCGCAATCGCGGCAAGGCCGGCGCGATGGAGACCGGCGCCGCCGTGGTCGCCGCGATCGACCTGCGCGAGGGCCGGGAACGACCGCGCCACCTGCTGTTCCTGGACGCCGACCTGGAGCACACGGCCGCCGCCGCGGCGCCGCTGATCGACCCGGTGCGGTCCGGGACGGCGGCGATGACCATCGCGGTGTTGCCGCCCCAACTGCGTGCCGGTGGCGGACACGGGTTCGTCGTCCGGGCCGCCCGCGACGGCATCGCCCGGGCCTCCGGCTTCACCGCGACGCAGCCGCTTTCCGGCCAGCGCTGTCTGACCCGGGCCGCGTTCGAGGCGGCACTGCCGCTCGCGGCCGGCTTCGGCGTCGAGACCGGGCTGACCATCGACCTGGTCCGCCAGGGTTTCCCGGTCGAGGAGGTCGAGGTCGCATTGCACCACCGGGTGACCGGCACGGACTTCGCCGCGCAGCGCCATCGGGCCCGGCAGTACGCGCACGTGGCCCGAGCCCTGGCCGAACGAGGCGCGGCTGGGGCGCTGCCCGGGGCGATCCGCGGTCGTGGCTGAACCGGTGGCGGTCCGGCCCGCCGCGGCGCGTCGCCCGTCGATGTTTCACGTGGAACATCCGTTTGGGACGCTCGCGCTCGGCCTGTGCGCGCTGGCGATCGCCCTGGTCGTGCTGACCGGCCTGCTCGGGCCCTCGGCCGCGCAGCCGCCGTTGCCGGGCGGGCCGTCCTGGTTGCCGCCGTACCACTGCACGGCCCACCCCGCCGCGGGGTTGGTGACCGGCCTGCTGCTCGCGGCGGCCCTGGTGGGTGCGATCGGCCTCGCGCTGGCGCTGCGCGAACTGGGCCGAGGCTGGGCCCCGGACCCGGGTCGGCTCACCCTCGGCGGCGCGCTCGCCGCGCTCGCGGTGGTGTGCGTGCCGCCGATGGGCTCGGCCGACCACCTCGTGTACGCCGCCTACGGGCGCCTGGCGGCCACCGGCGGCGACCCCTACCGGGACACCGCCGCGACACTGGTGCGGGACGGGGATCCGGTCGGCATCGCGGTCGAGGCGCCGTGGACCGACGTACCGTCGGTGTACGGGCCGGTGGCCACCGCGGAGCAGTGGCTCGCGGCCCGGATCGGCGGCACCTCGGTGCACCAGATCGTGCTGGTGCTGACCCTGCTCGGAGCGGCCGCGTTCGTGCTCACCGGGCTGCTGCTCCAGCGTGCGGCCGGCCCGGATCGGGTCGCCCGGGCCCGGGTGGCGATCCTGTGGTCGCTCAATCCGCTGCTGCTGTTCGTGGCGGTGGGCGCCGGCCATCTGGACGCGTTCGCGCTGGTGTTCGCGGTGGGCGCACTGGTCGCGGTGCGCCGCTCCCCCGTGCTCGCGGGTGTCCTGATCGGTCTGGCCTGCGCGGCGAAGGTCTCCCTCGGGCTGTACGTCCTGGCCCTGGCATGGGGCCTGCGCGGGCGGCCGCGCGCGCTCGGCGCGATGCTCGGGTCGGCGCTCGTGGTCGGCGTCGCGGCCTATCTGCCGGTCGGCTTCGGTGCGTTCGATCAACTCCGGGAGAACGCCAAGCTGGTCTCGCTCGCGGTGCCGCTGCGACTGGTGCTGGGGCCGCTGGAGTCGGCCGTCGGGCACGACGGGGCACGCTCGCTGATCGGCCTGCTCGGCTGGCTGCTGGCCGCGCTGGTGGTGTGGCTGCTGGCCCGGACCGCCGCCCGGGCCCGGCCCGCGGCGATGGCACACGTACTGCGCGACAGCGCCGCGGCGGCCGCGCTGTTGTCCCTGGCCTGGCTGCTGACCACGCCGTACAGCCTGCCCTGGTACGACGTCGCGGCCTGGGCACCGCTCGTGCTGCTCGCGCCGTCCGCGCTCGACGGGCTGCTGCTGGCCCGCAGCACGCTCCTGGTGTGCGCGTACGTCCCCGGCCGGGTGATCCCGCTGCCGGACGCGGTGGACACCCTCCAGCGCACCCTGCGCGGCACGGTCGGCCCGTGGGCCGGCGCGGCGATCCTGGTCGCGGTGGTGCTGGTCGGTCGGCGCGCGGGCGGGCCGCCCGTGGCGGGTTCTCGAACCCCCGCCGGGTCCGCGACGCCCGGCACCGCACCTCGCCGCACCGGAGAAACAGCCGAATAGAACCACTGGGCGGCTGCTTCTCCGGCACGCCGAGGCACGGCACCGAACGCCGCGGCCTATCCGACGGGGGTTCGAGAACCCGCCACGGCTGCGATCACCGCGATCGCCAGCGGCGCCGCAAGCGTGAGCGCGACCGCCGGGATCTGGATGCCGGAGTCGTTCACCGCGTAGCCGACCACCGCGGTCAGCCAGCACGCGATCAGCGTCGAGCGCAGCCACGGCACCGCCTCGAAGGAGCGGGCCAGGGCCGGCGCCCGCCACTTCGACGGATCGCGCACGGCGAGGATGAGCAGCACGAACACGACCGGGATGATCAGCGTGAACGGCGTGGTGAACGAGTGCAGGTTGCCCATGATCTTGCGGTGCAGCGTGTCGCCCGCGTCGCCGTCGACGATCTCCTGGACGAACCGGCCCAGGTGCGAGCGGCTCGCCGCCGGGCGGCGCCAGTCCAGGACGGCGATGGTGCCGATCACCACGACCGCGCCCAGGCCGACCAGGCCGACCTTGGCCCACGAGATCCGGGTGCCGGTCAGGAGCAGGCCGAGCACCGCCAGGCCCGGGATCAGCGCCAGTACGCCACCGAAGTCGCTGCCGAAGGCCGGCCATCCGTCGGCCACCACCGCGACCGCGCCCACCGCGGAGAGCACCACGATCGCCGCCCGCCGGCGATCGGCGGCGAGCAGCCGGCCCACCGGCCACCCGACGGCGAGCAGCACGGCCATCGCGAAGATCGTCCAGGCGACGTTGCCGAAGCCGTAGAACCGGCCCGCGACCAGCGGGGACAGGCCGAACAGGGTGTTCAGCTGGAGCGGTGAGCCGACCATCACGTCGCCGGCCAGGATCACCGCGGTGGCCGCGGCGACCACGCCCGCCGGGCCGTACGGGTGCCTGCGCCAGGGGCCGAGCAGGGCGAGGGCCGCGAGCACGGCGGCGAACGCGACGGTGAGTCCGAGCAGCGTCCAGGCCGGGTCGCCGGCCTGCTCCCACGGCACCAGGCCGACCAGGAAGGATCCGCCGGGGACCGCGCCGAAGAACACCCCGATCACGGTCGCGGTGCGTATCACCGTGCGCCGGGCCCGGGTCCGGCCGCTGCGCGCGAACCGCACGGCGAGCCACAGCGCGATCGCCGCGCAGACGATCGGCAACAGGGTGAGCCAGGTGAAGAAGTACCAAACCTCGCGCACCGTGCGCGACGCCTGGGCACCCGCGTCGAACAGGCGCAGTTCGTCGATCGCGGCGCCGCCGGACGGGCCCGCCGCCCGGGTGTACACCGCGCCGACCAGCGCGCTCGGCGCGTCGATGCCCAGCGGCGCCAGCAGGCTCGGGGCCAGGTCGGTGAGCTGGACCAGGCCGTCGTTGCGGGTCGAGGTGGCGGTCAGGTAGCCGGAGCCGAAGGTCGTGCCGGACGCGGTGCCGGGGCCGCTCACCAGGAGCGCGCGCAGGTGCGGGGTGCCGGTGTCGTCGGCGAGGCCGGCCACCACGAGCTGGGTGCGCGGCGGCAGCGCGGCCGCGATCCGGGCCACCTGCGCGTCCACCGCCCGCAGCCGGTCGGCGCGGTCGACGCCGGGGCCGGTCAGCCCGCCGAGATCGACCAGGGTCAGGGCGGAGCGCTCGATCAGCGCGGTGTCCACGGCGGCCGGATCCGGCAGGTAGGTGCCGCGCACCCGACCGCTCGGGTCGGCGCTCGCATAGGCCGCGCCGGGGCCGACCGAGGTGACCGCCCCGCCGTGCTCGGCGACCGAGCCGGCCAGTTGCCCGTACCGGGGGTTGTAGCCGAACTCCTCGTTGCGCTCGACGATCGCGCGCATGTTCGGCACCGTCGCCGAGCCGTCCGGGGCCAGGGTCGGCGGCACCGGCTCGGCGCACGGCTCGGCGCTCCTCGCACCGGTCCGGGCATCCGTCGAGCGGGCACCCGCACCCGTGGTGAGCCACCCGTCGACGGGACACGCACGCGGATGCACGGTGCGCACCGACATCGCGGCCGAGGTCGCGCGCCCGGCCAGCGCGGCCAGGCCCGGAGTGCCTCCGGCATCGATGTCGGCCCAGGTCAGGCCCGGGATCCCGAGCAGCACGACATGGTCGGCGGCGGCGGCGCGGGCAGGCGCGGCGCCGGCCGACCCGGGCAGCGCCGCCACCGCGACCACGGCCGTGAGCAGCGCGAGCAGCAACCGGAGGGGACGAGCGATCACGGGTGCCTGCTCCTCGACGTACGCGGCCAACACGGGGACGAATGATCGCCCCAGGCTATGCGGCGCGCCGCGCTGCCATGTTCAGGGCAGCAGTCCGGCCGCGTACGCCGCCGCGGTCGCCGCGCCCATCACCACCTTCACCGGTCGGCCCAGCGACGTGGCCACGGCGGCCACGTCCTCGTACTCCGGCTGGGCGTTGACCACCCTGCCGTCGAACATCGCGGTCTTGACCCGCACCGGCAGGCCCTCCACCCGTACCGTGCCGAACTCGCGGGCCAGCGCGCGTTTGGCCACCGGCACGATCCGCGCCCCTATCGTCGAGGTCTCCACGAACACCGTGTGCAGCGCGGCGTCCACCCGGTCCGCCGGGACCAGCACGCACAGCGTGTGGGCGGGGCGGCCCTTCTTCATCAGGATCGGCACCAACCACGCGTCGCCCGCGCCGATCGCGAGCAGTTTGCCCAGTACCGCCGGCCACAGACGCGGGTCGAGGTCGTCCACGTTGGTCTCGATCAGCACGTCCTCGCCGGTCGGTTGGAACCGCTGCGCCTCGCACCGCTCGCCGAGCACGACCCGCAGGATGTTGGGCACCTCCTCGACCCGACGGCTGCCCGCACCGGTCCCGTCCGCGGTGATCCGCAGGGCCGGCATCGGCCCCCAGGTCCGGCACACCGAGGCGAGCAGGGCCGCACCGGTGGGCGTGCACATCTCGTACGGGGCCGGGCCCGCGTACACCGGGGCGGCGGCCACCCGCATCAGTTCGAGCACGGCCGGCACCGGCACCGGCAACACGCCGTGCGCGGCCCGGACGCTGCCGCTGCCCAGCGCGACCGGCGAGCCGACCGCCTCCTCGATGCCCAGTGCGTGCAGCGCCGTGCAGGTGCCGACCACGTCGGCGATCGCGTCCAGCGCGCCGACCTCGTGGAAGTGCACCTCCTCGGGCAGACATCCGTGCGCGCGGGCCTCGGCGTGCGCGAGTCGGCCGAACACGTCGTGCGCCCGGGCATGCACGGGTTCGGGCAGATCGGCCCGGTCGAGCAGGTCGCGGACGTCGTTCCAGGTGCGATGCACATGGCTGGGTACGGTCTTGACCATGGCACGGGTCGCGGCGATCCCGTGTCGGTCGGTGCGTTCGACGGTGATCAGAATCGGTTCGACGCCCACCGCGTCGACGGCTTGCTGGACGGCCTCCAGCGGGGCGCCGGCGTCGATCAGGGCCCCGAGCAGCATGTCGCCGCTCGCACCGGCCTGGCACTGGAACCATGCGATGGCCAAGCGGACACCTCCCGTCGCGGCCACTGTCGCAGCCGACGGGGGGTCCTGCCGGGAAACCGACGAAGCGACCGAAACCGACCGCATTCTTGCGTTTGGCTGTTCCCGTGCTTCGGCGCTCGGTCGGTTGCGGCGTTACGGAGTCGGGCGTTACGGCATCGGGCGTTACGGCGTCGGCGTCGCGTCGGGCCGGTCCGACCGGGCGCGCCGCGCCACCCGGGCCGCGAACACGCCCGCCCCGAAGCCGTTGTCGATGTTGCACACCGCGACCCCGGGCGCACACGAGTTGAGCATCGCCAGCAGCGCCGCGAGGCCGCCGAAGGACGCGCCGTAGCCCACGCTGGTGGGCACCGCGAGCACGGGCACCGACACCAGGCCCGCCACCACACTGGGCAGTGCGCCCTCCATGCCGGCGACCACGATCAGACAGTCCGCCGCGTCGAGTTCGGCGTGCACCGCGAGCAGCCGATGGATGCCGGCCACGCCCACGTCCTCGATCCGCTCCACCCGGGCGCCGAACAGGCGCGCGGTGAACGCCGCCTCGCCCGCCACCGCCACGTCCGAGGTGCCCGCGGAAACCACCCGGACCAGGCCGCGGGTCGCCGGCGGCGCGCCCACCGCAACGCACGTGCCACCGTCGTCGGTGTAGGCCTCGCCGGGAAACGCCGCGTACACCGCCTCGACCACGGCCGCCGAGGCCCGGGTGGCGAGTGCGGGCCGGCGACTCGTCTCGCGCAATCGGCGAAAGAGCGCAACGGTCTGCTCGGGGGTCTTGCCGGCCGCGAAGACCACCTCGGGATCTCCGGTGCGCAGTTCCCGATGGGTGTCCACCCGGGCGAATCCCAGGTCCGCGAAGCCCGCCGTGGGCCCGCGGACGAGGGCGTCGAGTGCCTCGGCCACGTCCGCCTCGCCGGCGGCCACGCGGTCGAGCAATTCCCGTACCTCGGCCCGGTCCACTGCCCCGATCGTAGCCTTACGCCGGAACGAGCCCGTCCGGCACGGCCGTTCGGGTCGGGTCCGGGCCCGGCCGGCACCCCGGCCGGGACACTCGCACCCCGGCTACGACACCGGGACCAGCGCGTCCTTGCGCCAGCGCAGCGTCTTCTCGAAGCGCAGCACCGCACCGCGCCTGGGGTGGTTGCTGAGCTGCACGTGGTCGGTCATCGCCCGGATCAACATCAATCCTCGGCCGTTCTCCGCACCCGGGCCGACCGCGACCGCCGATCCGCGCAGCCGATCGGGTGGAAAACCCGGGCCGCCGTCGATGATCTCGACCCGACAACAATCACCGGTAATGCCCGCACGAATCTGATATTCCGAATACGGCCCGCCCCGGGCGTGCTCCACCACATTCGCGCAGGCCTCGGACAGCGCGAGGCCGATCTCCATCGCGATCTCTCGATCCACCCCCGCGGTCTCCATGGCGCCGACCAAAAGTCTGCGCGCCATCGGTACGCTCGCCGTATCCCGTGGCAGGTGGACAGTCCACCTCATGTCCATGAGCGGCCTTTCGACTTCTCTGGGAGTCCGGCTCTATCCGGCGATCTCTCCCCATTGGCGGGGAGACACACCTGTTTTTATTGCCGCCGCTCGGTCCCGGTATGCGCACATCACTTGATCGGTCGTCAATAGTCCGTGAAGACGATTCGTTCGGCCGCATCCCGGGGACACCCGCCTGCCCGCCCCGCGGCGTCGGAACGCCGGCGGGCGGCGACGACGGACGGCGGGCGGGCATTGCCGGCCCCGGACACGGGGGGCCGTCGTGCGATGAGACGATGGGGCGTCATGCAGGCCGTGTCCGTACCTTTCCGCGCTGTGCGCGCCGCCGTGTTCGCGGCGGTCTGCGCCGCGCTCGCGGCATGCGGTCACGCGTGGATGTCGAGCGCGCCGCTGCCGCTGTGGGCGCCCGTCGCCGGTTTCGGTGTGGTGTTCGTCTCGGCCTTCGCCGGCGCCGGTCGGCAGCGCTCCCTCGGCTCGATCACCGCGCTGCTCGCGGTGGGCCAACTCGCGCTGCACTCCCTGTTCGCCACGGCCGCGAGCGCCGCCGTGTCCACCGGCGCGACCCGCCCCGCCGGTTCGGGGGCGAGCGCCCTGCTGGACCGGCTGCTGTGCGGCCCGCGCGACTCGGCCGGGCACATCCTGCTGCCTCCGGGCTGGACGTCCGAGCAGATCGTCCGCAGCGCGCGGGTGGACCCCGCGCTGTTCCCGGCTCCGGCGCCGAGCGGGCACCACCACATGTCCGGCTCCGGGCCGATGCTGCTGGACGGCGGCATCGCGATGGTGGGCGCGCACCTGGTGGCGGCCCTGCTCACCGGCTGGTGGCTGCGGCGCGGCGAAGCCGCGCTGTTCGCCCTGATCGCACTGGCCTCGGCACCGCTGCGCGTGGTGCTCGCGGTGTTGTGCGGCGTGGTGGTCCCGGTCACCGAGCCGGCGGGCCGGGCCCGGCGGACCGGCGCGGAGCCGGACCTGACCACCCATCAGACGCTGCTTCGGCATGCGGTGACCCGGCGCGGCCCGCCGGCGGAGTACGCGCTCGCCTGCTGATCCCGGATGATCCCGCTCGATCGGGTGCCGGATCGGCGGTGGCGCGCGTCCGCCCTCCTGCCGTCCCCTCCCGGACCGAGGCCGACCCCGTGTGCCCTCGGCCGGATCACCCATGGAGCAGACACCCCATGACCCTGTCCACCACGCGCCGCCGGCTGTCCGTGGCAGCCGCCTCGGCCGGCGCCGGCATCCTCTTCTTCGCGGGCTCGGCCTCCGCGCACGTGAGCGTGCAGCCGGGCACCGCCGACCAGGGCTCCTACGCCAAGGTCGCCTTCCGGGTCCCCAACGAGCGCGACGACGCGGGGACCACCAAGCTCGAGATCACCCTGCCCGCCGACAAGCCGCTCACGTCGGTGCAGACCCGGGCGATGCCGGGCTGGAAGGCCGAGGTCGAGAAGACCAAGCTGGCCACGCCGATCGACAACCACGGCAAGCCGCTCACCGAGGTGGTCTCCAAGATCACCTGGACCGCGGACGCCGGCACCCGGGTGAACCCGGGCACGTTCGAGGACTTCGAGGTGTCCATGGGCAAGCTGCCCACCGACACCGACAAGCTCGTCTTCAAGGCCGTGCAGACCTACGACAGCGGCGAGGTCGTGCGCTGGATCGACCTGGCCGGTCCGGACGGCAAGGAGCCGCAGTACCCGGCGCCGACCCTCAAGCTCACCGCCAAGGCGGGCGCCGGCACGACGCCGACCACCGCGTCGGCCAAGCCCTCGACCGACGCCAAGGCGTCCGTCGCCGCGGTCGCCGAGGACAAGAGCGACGACTCGACCGCCCGCACGCTCGGCGTGGTCGGCATCGTGGTCGGCGTACTGGGCCTGGGCGTCGGCGTGTTCGCCGTCCTGCGCGCCTCGCGTCGGGGCACCACCTCCGGCTGATCCTCGCGTCCCGCTTCGGGCCGGGGTCCCTCACCCCGGCTCCGGGCGCGAACTTCCCGGCCCGGGTGCGCGCACCGATCCCATCGGTGCCCGCACCCGGGCCACCGGGCCCGCGCCGACGCCGAACGCGTCGGGGACGAGCCCTCGGCAGCAACGACCTGGAGAACGATGAGCAACGCAACGCAGTCCCTCGGCCGGACCCGCCGCACCGGCCTTCGCCTCGCCGCGCTGGTCGCGGCCGGGCTGCTCGTGGCCACGGGGTGCGGTGACTCCGACAAGTCCGACAACGGCTCGCCGGTGAAGGTGCGCGAGGCGAACTCCAAGTACAAGGGCATCGCCGTCGACCCGCCGTGGAGCAAGCCGGAAATGACCCTGACCGACACCTCCGGGCAGCCGTACGACTTCCGGGCCAAGACGGCCGGGCGCACCACGCTGTTGTACTTCGGCTACACCCACTGCCCGGACGCGTGCCCCACGGTCATGGGCGACATCGTCCGGGCGCTCGGCAAGCTGCCCGCGCAGGACCGGGCCACCGTGGACGTGGTCTTCGTGACCACCGACCCCGAGCGCGACACCCAGGCGGCGCTGCGCGAGTGGCTCGACTCACTGGACAAGTCCTTCGTCGGCCTGACCGGCCCGTTCGACCGGATCCAGGCCGCCGCACGCCAGGTCGGGGTCTCCATCGAGCCGCCCACCACCGGCCCGGACGGCAAGGTCGTGAGCACCCACGGCACCCAGGTGATCGCCTTCGCCCCCAACAACGAGGGACCGGTCATGTACAGCGCGAGCAGCGGACTGCTGCCGGACGGCACCCCGAACGGGAACTCCTCCGACGACTTCGCCCATGACCTGCCGCTGCTGATCCACCCCGAGGACGCCAAGAAGTGAAGCTCTTCCCCCTCCCCCGCAAGGCCGTACCGCTCGCCGTCGGCGGCGTGCTGGCGCTCGGGATCGGCGGCGTGCTGGTGGCATGCGCCGACTCCGGCTCCTCCGACGCCGGCGACCGCAAGGCCGCCGCGCCGGCGAACGCGGGCGCCGCCCAGGGTGCCCCGCAACTGCGCATCGTCGACCCGTACATCCCGCAGCCCTCCTCGGCGGACGTCGCGGCGGGCTACCTGATCGTGCAGAACGACGGCGACACCGCCGACCGGCTGCTCTCGGTGACCAGCCCGCTGTCCGGCGAGGTGATGCTGCACCGGACCGCCGGCAACTCGATGCAGCACATCCCGGGTCTGGACGTGCCCGCACACGGCAAGGGCGTGCTGGCCCGCGGCGGCAACCACATCATGTTCATGAACCCGAACAAGGCCGTGAAGAAGGGGGACACCGTGCCGCTGACGCTGACCTTCCAGCACACCGGGCCGGTCACCGTGCAGGTGCCCGTGCTCGGGGTGACCGAACGCCCCGGCGACGCGCCGACCGCGGGCGCGCCCGCGGCGACCGCGCCGGGCGGGGCCGCGCCGGGCACAGCCGCGCCGGCCTCGGAAACCTCGTCGGCCGCCCCCGCCGCGGACCACACGGGCCATGCGGGTCACTGACCCGGCGGCCGCCTCGGCGCCGCCCCCGGCCGCGGCCCGCGCCGCTCGCGGGGCCGGCCGCCGTGCGCTCGCGTGGCTGCTCGCGCTGCCCCTGCTGCTCGCCGCGCTCGTGCTCGGCGGGGCCGGGGCGGCGTCGGCGCATGCCGTCCTGGAGTCGTCCAACCCGGCGTCCGGTTCGACCCTGTCCACCGCGCCCGCGACGGTCACGCTGAGGTTCAGCGAAAGCGTGGAGATCGGCCTCGGCGGGGTGAAGGTCTTCGACCCGGCCGGCACCCGGGTGGACAACAACCAGACCAAGCACGGGCCGGACGGCGACACCAGCGTGGTCACCCCGCTGCGCGGCGGCCTGCCCACCGGCACCTACACGGTCGCCTGGCGGGCGGTCTCGGCCGACTCGCACCCGATCTCGGGCGCGTTCACCTTCAACATCGGCCAGGCCTCCGGCGGTGTGCGGGTCTCCGACCTGACCGACCAGGGTTCCACCGCGACGGACGTGTCGGAGCGCGCCGCCGGCGGGGTCGCCTACCTGTCCTTCGCGGTGCTCGGCGGCGCGGTGCTGTTCCTGCTGATCGCCCGGCCGGCCGCGGTCGGCCGATTCCGGGTCTGGCTGCTGCTGTCCGGTGCGTGGGGCGGGCTACTGCTGGCCTCGCTCGCGGTGCTGATGCTGCACGGTCCGAACGCCTCCGGCCTGGGCCTGTCCTCGGCGTTCGACGCGGAAGTGTTGCGCGCGACGCTGGACACCAAGCTGGGCAAGGCGATCGCGGTGCGGGTGCTGCTGCTCGGCGCGGCCGGCGCACTGCTCGGCTGGCTGATCGCCTCGCTCGCCCACGCGGCCGACCGTACCCGGCACATCCTGGCCGGCGTCTGGGCAGTGCTGTGCACCGCGATCGCCGTCACCTGGCCGATCGCCGACCATGCGTCGGTGGGCCGTCAGGTGGAACTGGCGATGGCCGCGGACACGCTGCACCTGCTCGCGATGTCCACGTGGCTCGGCGGGCTCGCGATCGTGGTCACGCTGATCCTGCGCCCGGGCGACCCGGCGCCGGAGGCGGGCCTGGACGTGCCGACGGTGCGGATCTTCTCCCGGACCGCGTTCGCCTCGGTGTGCGTGCTGGTGGCGACCGGGTCGTACGCGGCCTGGCGGCAGGTGGGTTCCTTCGCCGCGCTGTTCGACACCACGTTCGGCCTGTTGCTGGTCTTCAAGGTCGACCTGGTGCTGCTGATGCTGGCCGGTGCGTGGGTCTCCCGACGCTGGCTGATGCGGCAGTTGGCGGCGGCCGGCAAGGCCCCGCTCGGAAAGGGCGCGGTCGGCAAGAGCACGGCGGGCGGCCCGAGATGGGCCGTGCTGCGCAAGACGGTCGCGATCGAGGCCGCCCTGGCGATCGCGGTGTTGGGGGTCACCACGGTACTCACCGACACCGAACCCGGCCGCACCGCGCACGAGCGCAAGCAGGCCGAGGCGGCGGGCCCGGTCAGTCGCACCGTCCCGTTCGACGCCGGTGGCGCGGCGGGCAGGGGCAGGCTCGACGTCACGGTCGACCCGGCCCGGGTGGGGCCCAACGAACTGCACCTCTACTTCTCCGATCCGATCGGGCAGATCCGTGAGGTGGAAGAGCTGACCGTGTCGATGGCGCTCCCGGGCAAGGGCATCGACGGCGCGGACGTGCAGGTGCGCCGGGGTGGTCCCGGACACTGGCTCGGCGATCTGTCGATGCCGATGGCGGGGCGCTGGGAGTTGTCCTTCGCGATCCGTACCTCCGACGTCGATCGCGTCACCGTGACGGTGCCCGTGGAGGTCAAGTGAGGCACGTACGTCGCCTCGTGGTGCTGTTCGTCGCGGTGCTGGCCTGCCTGACCCCGACGAGCAGCGCGTTCGCGCAGGAGTTGTCCGGTCAGGGGCCGAGCAACTTCCACACCGTGATGACCTCGCCGAGCAGGCTCGACCCGGGCCTGACGGTCAAGGTGATCGAAAACGGCGCGCGGATGGAGCTGCGCAACACCGGCCCGCAGGACGTGATCGTGCTCGGGTACATGAGCGAGCCGTTCCTGCGGATCGGCCGGGGCGGGGTGTTCGAGAACCGTCAGTCGCCCGCCGTGCAACTCAGCAGCGAGCGATGGGGCTCGGTCGACGAGAAGTCGAACCTGCAACCGACCGGCGCCCCGCAGTGGCACCGGATCTCCACCGAACCGGTGGCCCGCTGGTACGACCAGCGGGTGCACTGGATCGTGCAACAGCGGCTGCCACCGCGGGTGATGGCCGATCCCGACCGTGCGCAGCGGATCTCCACCTGGACCGTGCCGATGCGCGTCGGCGACCGTGAACTGGCCGCCACCGGCGAACTGCGCTGGGTGCCCGGGCCCAGCCCGTGGCCGGGCATCGCCGGGTCGATCGCGCTCGCGCTGGTGGTGCTCGCCGCGGTGTGGTTGCCGCCGGTCCGCCGTCGGGCCCTGCGCGGGTACGGCGCACTCGCGGGCGTGGTCGCGGCGGCGAGCGTGCTGCACCTGGCCCTGGTCGCGGCGGCCCGGGCCGGCGGTCTCGGTGCCTGGGCGGGCGCGTTCCTGGCCGGCAATCTGCTGCAACTGTTGTCCGCGGCGGTGGCGTTCGCGGGTGCGGCGCTGCTGGTCCGGGGTCGGGTGGGCGGCGCGTGGTTGGCCGCGCCGGCGCTCGGCGTGCTGGCGCTGCGGGTGGCCGGCTACGACCTGCCGGTGTTGTGGCGCTCGTCGTCGCCGTTCGTGGGTGGGCTGGTGCCGGACCGGGCGCTGACGGTGCTGGTGCTCGGCGCCGGCCTGGGTACGGCGCTCGCGCTGGTCGTGGTGGTGCGCCGGGGGCCGTCGCCGGCGGCGGCGGCCGACGTGGTGGACACGGTCGACGTGGTGAATGTGATGGACGGTGAGCGCGGCGCCGAGGGCACCCGCGAGCCGCTGGAACCTGCGAAGGACGACGTGATGAGCAGCCCGGAATCCTCCGATCGAGCGAGCAGCGGTTCGGCCGTCTCGCGCCGCCGCTTCGTCGGTGTCGCGGGCGCGGCCGGCGCGGGCGGCCTGGTGGTCGGTGCCACCGGCGGCGCGGTCGCGTTCGCGGGCGAGTCCGACGGCGAGGGCGGCCCGGCGCTGACCCGCGTCGGCGCGACCAGCGTGCCGTTTCACGGGAAACATCAGGCCGGCATCACCACGCCGGCCCAGGCCAAGGGTGTCTTCCTGGGCTGGGACCTGGAACCGGGTGCGGACCGGGCCGCGGTCGCCGCGCTGATGAGGCGCTGGTCGGACGCGGCCGCGCAGCTGACCTCGGGCCGACCGGTGGCGGGCGACGACCAGGTCGCGGCGGACGCCGGGCCCTGCTCGTTGACGGTCACCTTCGGCTTCGGCGCCGCCCTGTTCGACAAGGTGGGGCTCGCCGCGAAGCGGCCCGCCGCACTCAAGCCGCTTCCGCCGTTCCCGGACGACGCACTGGACCCGGCCCGCAGCGACGGCGACCTGTTCGTCCAGGTGTGCGCGGACGACGGTCTGGTCGCCTTCGGCGCGGTCCGCGCGCTGCAGAAGCTGGCCAAGGGGGTGGCCCGGATCCGCTGGCAGATGAACGGCTTCGCCCGCTCGCCGGGCGCCACGGCCAAGCCGATGACGCATCGGAACCTGATGGGCCAGATCGACGGCAGCAACAACCCGAAGCCGGCCGACCCCAAGTTCGACGAGAAGATCTTCGTCACCACGGCCGCGGGCCCCGAACAGGGCTGGACGACCGGCGGCACGTACGTGGTCTTCCGCCGGATCCGGATGTTGCTCGACGCCTGGGACGGCCTCGACAAGGGCCACCAGGAGCGGGTGATCGGCCGGAGCAAGGACACCGGCGCCCCGCTGACCGGCGGCGGAGAGCACAGCGCCGCCGACTTCGGCAAGCGCGGTCCCGACGGCCAACTGGTGATCACCGCGAACGCCCACATCCGGGTCGCGGCACCGGAGTTCAACCGGGGGGCGACGATGTTGCGGCGCGGCTACTCCTACCACGACGGGTTCGGCACGGACGGCGCGCCGGACGCCGGGCTGCTGTTCGTCGCGTGGCAGCACGATCCCGACGACGGCTTCGTGCCGATCCAGCGCAAGCTGGCCCGCGGCGATGCGCTCTCCCCGTTCCTGCGGCACGAGGCGAGCGCGCTGTTCGTGATCCCGCCGGGGTGCGCCCCGGGCGGGTATGTCGGTCAATCCCTGCTGGAGGGCTGAGTCCGATGCGGCGTCGATGGTTGGTCGGGGCACTGGCCCTGCCGCTGCTGCTCACCGGCTGCGGGAGTTGGGGGGCGGAGGGCGGCCCCGGTTCGTACATGGCCGAGGCCGAGGCGACCGCCGCGGCGTCCGAGGGCGTCGCGGCACTGGGCACCGACGGGGTGCAGCGGATCGAGTTGCGGGTGGACGACAAGCTGCGCTTCTCGCCGTCGGTGATCCGCGCCCGGACCGGCCCGCTGGTGATCACGCTGGCGGACACCGGGATCACCCCGCACCAGATGATCCTGCCCGGCGGTGCGCCGGTCGCGCCGTCCGAGGGCGGCAAGTCCCAGGACATCAAGCTGAGTTTCGGCCGGCCGGGCTCGTACACGTTCAACTGCATGTACCACGTGGGCACCGGGATGGCGGGCACGATCGAGATCACCGAGTAGGGCGGCGTGGGCTGGGTGCCGTGGGGCGGGGTGGCCTCGGGCGCGGTGCCGTCGGGTGGGCGCGACCGGGCAGGACGCGTGCGGTCGAAGCCCGGCACTCCGGCCGGCTGCGGCGGGAGTGCCGGGCTTCGTTGGACCCGGACCGCACGTTTCGGTGCGTGCGGTGCGGGTGGTGCGTGCGTGCGGTGCCTGCGGACCGGGCTTGGGGCTTCCTCGCCGGGCTCAGGGGATCAGCACGATCTTGCCGGTGGTGCGATTCGCCTCGGCCGTCTCGTGTGCCTTGACCACCTCGGCCAGCGGGAAGGTCTCGCTGACGATCGGGCGCAGCTCGCCGGCGTCCGCCAACTCGCCGATCAGGGCCAGGCGCTCGGGATTGGGGTCCAGGTCGAACGTGAGCCCGCGCCGGCCCGCCGCCTCGGCCTTGGCCGCGGTGGCGTCGGCGGCGGGCGGGTTGGTGATGTTGAGCAGGATGCCGCCGGGGCGGAGCGTGGGCAGCGAGCGATCCTCGTAGTCGCCGCCGATCAGGTCGAGGACGACGTCCACGTCGCGGACCGCCGTGCCGAAGTCGGTGGTCGTGTAGTCCACGACCTCGTCCGCTCCCAGCTCGCGCAGCAGTTCGTGCTTGGCCGCGCTCGCCGTGCCGATCACGTACGCGCCCCGGGACTTGGCGATCTGCACCGCCAGGTGTCCGACGCCGCCCGCCGCCGCGTGGATCAGCACCCGTTGGCCGGGCCCCACCCCGGCGCCCTCGACCAGGGCCTGCCATGCGATGGACGCGGACAGCGGCAGCGCCGCGGCCTGCACGTGGTCGAGCGAGGTCGGCTTCGGCGCGAACGACGACTCCGAGGCCACCACGAACTCCGCGTAGCCACCCGCCAGGTGCGGGAAGTCCGGGATGCCGTACACCTCGTCGCCGACCGCGAAGCGCCGCACCCCCTCGCCGACCCCGGCCACGACGCCGGAGACGTCCCAGCCGAGGGTGAACGGCGGCACCAGCCACATCCCGCCGGCCCGGATCTTGGTGTCGATCGGGTTGACCCCCGCGGCGCGCACTTCGACCAGTACCTCGCCGGGTCCTGGTGTGGGTATCGCGGTCTCGATCAGCCGGAGAACCTCCGGGCCGCCGAGCCTGTCCTGATGCACGGTGATCATGTTCGTGTGCGTGTCCGTCTGCGGGTTCGTCTGCGTGTTCGTCGTCATGCGGGCAAGCTTCGGCGTTCCGGTATGTATTTGTGAAGAAGGCACTTTCCTGGTACCTGGGTACCTCATGCATACCCCTCCCGACCTGCGTCCTTTCGGCGGCGCCGACGTATACCTCAGCGACTGCGCGTCCCGGGCCGTGCTGCACCTGATCGCGAACAAGTGGGTGGCCCTCGTCGTCGGGGCCCTGCACCCGGGCACGCTGCGGTACGCGGAACTGCGCCGCCGACTGGGTGGCATCACCAAGAAGATGCTCACCCAGACCCTGCGCGACCTGGAACGCAACGGCCTGGTCCGGCGCACGGTCCATCCGACCGTGCCGCCACAGGTCGAGTACTCGCTGACCGAACTCGGCGACAGCGTGAGCGGCCTGATGGAGGCGATCCGGGTGTGGTCGGAAAGCCACATCGAGGAGATCGCAGCAGCACAACTGGCCTACGAGGAAGCAGCGGCGACCCGAACGGCCGCGGTCTGACCGCCGCAGGTGCGGGTGGGCCGCGGGGATCTTCGGGAGCGGCGGGGGCACAGGCGGCCCCGGTGCGATGTAGCCGGGGTTGCGGAGCAGCCGGGGTTGCGGGCGAACGCCGAAGACCCCCGCCGCAGGTGCGACAAGGGCCTCGGGGCGGTTGACGGTCAGAGGGCGTGGACCGGCAACTCGGCCGCCGCCTCGGTGTCTTCCTCCGTGTTCTCCGCAATCACGGTCGACTCCCCGTCCCGGTTCGGGGAGCGCAGCACCAGCAGGGTGAGGGCGATCGCGGCGGCGATCAGACCGGCGCCGATGCCGAAGGCGAGGGTGTAGCCGCCGGTCAGCGCGTCGGCAGTGGACCTGCCCTCGGCGAGCAGCCGTTCCGCCTTCGCGCCGGCGAGCGTGTTCAGGACGGCCAGCCCGAGTGCGCCGCCGACCTGCTGGGTGGTGTTGAACAGACCGCCGACCACCCCGGCGTCCTCGGCGGTGGCCCCGGACATGCCCAGTGTGGTGAGCGCCGGGATGGCCAGACCGAAGCCGGCCAGCAGCAACATCGCGGGCAGCACGTCGGTGACGTAGTCGCCGTCGGCCGGCACCCGGGCCAGGAACAGCAGCCCGACCAGGAGCAGGGCCAGGCCCGCGACCACGACGTTGCGCTCGCCGAAGCGGGCGTTGATCCGGGCCGAGAAGCCGAGCGTGACGATGCCGATGACGACCGCCGACGGCAACATCGCAACACCCGTGCGGGCCGCGCCGTAACCGAGCACGTGCTGGAGGTACAGCGCGATCATCAACTGGAAGGCGAACAGCGCACCGACCATCAGCATCTGGATCGCGTTGGCTCCCGACACCCGCGCCGACCGGAACACCCGCAGCGGCAACAACGGCGTTCGCGCCCTGGCCTGGCGGACCACGAAGCCGAGGATCAGCAGCAGCGAGACCGCACCCGTGCCGAGCGTGCGCACCGAGGCCCACCCTTGCGCGTCGGCCTCCACGATCGTGTAGACGAGCACCATCAGACCGGACGTGATCAGCAACGCACCCCACAGATCCGCGCCCGCGGACCGCCCGAGCCCCCGGTCGGCGACCAGCAGGCGGAAGGCGAGCACGGTGGCCGCGACGCCGATCGGCACGTTGACGAAGAAGATCCAGTGCCACGTGAAGGCCTCGGTGAGCAGCCCGCCGAGCACGAGACCGATCGAGGCACCCGCCGCACCCACGAAGCTGAACGCGCCTATCGCCCTGGCCCGCTCGCGCGGGTCCGGGAACAGCGTGACGATCATCCCGATCGCCACCGCCGACGACATGGCGCCGCCGATGCCCTGGAGGAAGCGGGCGGCGATCAGCAGTTCGGGCCCGGTCGCCACACCGCACAGCAGCGACGCGGCGGTGAAGACGACCATGCCGGCGATGAACATCCGGCGCCGCCCGATCAGGTCGCCGAGCCGACCGGCCAGGAGCAGCAGGCCGCCGAAGGCGATCCCGTACGCGTTGACCACCCAGGCCAGGCCCGACTGGGAGAAGCCCAGGTCACTCTGAATGGCGGGCAGCGCCACGGTGACGATCGTGCCGTCGAGGACCACCATCAACACCCCGGCACACAGCACCGCGAGCGCCGACCAGCGCGACCTGTCCGTCGATACAGCCATGCGTGACATATCTGCTCATCTCCCCTGGACGACCGGTCGGCGGACGACCGACTCACAGGAGAGACATTAGCAGATAGTTTTGTTGTAGACGATCTCTTTCAGACTCTTCTTCTACAGACCATTCTTCTATGGTCTCTTCTTCGCCGGAGCCTCCCGTGCCTCGCGGGCACGCCCGGCCCGCGCGCCCGGCCGCCTGATGGGCGATGGGCCTACCGCTTCGGCGTCCTGGCCCGCCGTACCGTCACCTCGGACTCGACCGGCTTCGCGAGCACTCCGCCGACCAGGCGGGTCAGCGCGGACATGAACACCGTGCGCTCGTCCTCGGGCAGCGCCTCCAACACCTCGCGATGCACGCCGTCGACGATCCCGCGTCCGGCTCGGATCAGGTCGCGCCCGGCGTCGGTCACCACGATGATCCGCGCCCGCCGGTCGGTCGGTGCGGGCCGCCGCTCGGCCAGCCCGGCCTGCTCCAACTCGTCCATGGTGACCACCATCGTGGTCTTGTCCAGATCGGCCAGCTCGGCCACCTGGGCCTGGGTCAGGTCCTGATCGACCGCGTGCGCGAGCACGCAGAAGCTGCGCGGCGTGATGTCGATCGCCGCGAGTGCGGCCGCCATCCGGGTGTTCATCACGTGCCCGGCGTGCACGAACATGCCGGTCATGTCCAGGACGGTCGGGGCCAGGCTCTCGGTAGTCATACCGGCAGCGTAACAAGATAGGTAAGCCAATAGATTGTTCCGTAGCGGATATATGGCCCCCGGCCGCCGCCTCGGCATCATCTGTGACCGGTCGAGCACCGATCAGCGGCCGAGTGCCCGGAAGCGCCGCACCGCGAGCGGCAGGAAGATCGCGGTGATCAGCACCGGCCAAACCATCGCCATCACCAACGCGTGCTCCTCGATCCAGCCGTCCCCGTGCGGAGCCGGATTGCCGAACAGGTCGCGGATCGCGTTCGCGGTGGACGAGACCGGATTCCACATCGCCACCGCGCCCAGCCACTGCGGCATCATCGACGGCGGCGTGAAGACGCTGGAGACGATGCCGAACGGGAAGGCCACGGCGAACAGGCTGCCCGCCGCCTCCGCGTCGGGCACCAGCAGACCCAGGTACACGCCGACCCAGGTGAGCGAGAAGCGCAACAGCAGCAACAACCCGAAGGCGGCCAGGGCTTCGGGCAGGGTGCCGTCCGGGCGCCATCCGACGACGAGCGCGATCGCCGCGAGCACGGCGAGGTCGACGCTCGCGCCGAGCACATCGGCGACCCCGCGCCCGGTGACCACCGCCGAGGGCGCCATCGGCATCGAGCGGTAGCGGTCCATCACGCCGAGTCCGCGGGTGAACGCGACGATCGTCGCGGTGTTCATGAACCCCTGCGCCATGGTCATCGCGAACATCCCGGGCAGCGCGTAGTCCCGGTAATCGACCGAGCCGCCCACATCCATCGCACTGCCGAAGACGTACACGAACAGCAGTACGGACACGATCGGGAAGCCCAACTGCCAAGCCAGAGCGCTCGGTTGTCGGGCGATGTGCACCAGTTCGTTGCGCACGACGGTCAGACAGTCCGCGATCGCCCAGTACAACCGGCGTTCGGGCATCTCGGCCGGGGGCACGGTGGTCGCGCTCACGGACGGATCCCCTCCTCGACGGGTGCGGCCGACGGCCGGCTCGACGGGTGCGGGCGGTCGGACCCGGCCCCCGGTCGGTTCGGCTCCCGGGCACTTCGGCCGGTCAGCCGCAGGAAGACCTCGTCCAGGGTCGGCCGGCGCACCCCGATGTCCTCGATCGCGATCCCCTCGTCCTGACAGGTCCGTGCGACGTTGGTCAGCGCCGCGACCCGATCGCCGACCGGTGCGGTCACCCGTCGCTCCTCGCGGTCGAGCACCGGCTCGCCGGCCGAGTGGGCCACCCGGGCCATCACCTCGACCACGCGCGGCAGGTCGGCCACATCGCGTACGACGATCTCGATGCGATCGCCGCCCAGTTCGCGCTTGAGCCGATCCGGAGTGTCGTCGGCGATCTTGCGGCCACGATCGAGCACCGCGACCCGGTCCGCCAACTTGTCCGCCTCGTCCAGGTATTGCGTGGTCAGCAGCACCGCGGTGCCACCCGCGAGCAACGAACGCACCGCCGCCCAGACCTCGTTGCGCCCGCGCGGATCGAGGCCGGTGGTCGGCTCGTCCAGGAAGAGCACGTCCGGAGCGAGGATCATGCTCACGGCCAGGTCGAGCCGCCGGCGCATGCCGCCGCTGTACTGCCGGACCCCCCGGTCCGCGACCTCGACCAGGCCGAATTGCTCCAGCAGTTCGTCGGCCCGGCGTACCGCCTGGCGTCGGTCCAGATGGAACAGGCGTCCGAACAGGATCAGATTGCGCCGACCCGTCACCACTTCGTCGACGGCCGGGTGTTGGCCGACCAGTCCGATGTGTCGGCGCACCCGCCGGGGATCTCCGGTCACGTCGTGGCCGGCGACCAGGGCCCGGCCGCCGTCCGGGCGCAGCAGCGTGGACAGGATCCGGACCGCCGTGGTCTTGCCCGCCCCATTGGGGCCGAGCAGTCCCTGTACGGTGCCGCGAGGCACGGTCAGGTCGAAATCGTCGAGTGCGTGGGTGGTGCCGTAGCGCTTGGTCAGGCCCTGCGCGAGGACCGCGTGGCTCGTGGTTTCCGGTGACGTTTCCATCGGCGCTCGCATCGACGTTCCCATCGGTCTCCTTCTCGACCTCCGCCAGACCGGGTACACCGTACCCGATTGCGCGTACGGCGTACTCGGTTTGTCTCGACGGGTTTGCGTCGGTGCGCCGGGGCCGCGAGGCGTCGCGCACCGTCCTCGGGCGACCGAACCGGGCTCATACGATGGGGACACCATGACGAGCACCGACCACACCGGCAGCGGTGACCTCGCCCGCAGCCTCGAACTGCTGTGGGGCGTGGACCGGAAACCGGCCCGAGGCCCCAAGCCGGCGCTGACCCTGGACGGGATCGTCACGGCCGCGATCGCCGTCGCCGACGCCGAGGGACTGGATGCGGTCTCGATGCGTCGCGTGGCCGCCGAGATCGGCTCCGGCACGATGTCGCTCTATCGCTACGTCCCGGGCAAGGCCGAGTTGATCGACCTGATGGTCGACAGGGTCAATGCGCCCGGCGACGGCGCCGAATTTTCCCCCGGCCTCGGCTGGCGGGGCGCGCTGGAGCAGGTCGCTCGCGGTATCTGGCGGATGTACAACCGCCACCCGTGGTTGCTCGGCGTCGATCAGGCCCGGCCGGTCCTGGGCCCCAACTCGTTGCAGGCCCTGGAGTTCACGCTGGCCGCGATCGGGGACGCGAGGTTGTCGGACCGGGAGAAGCTGACGGTCCTGTCGATCATCGACGGCGGTTACGTCAGCGGGATGGCGCGCACCCACTTCAACAGCGTGCGCGCGGCGCAGCGCACCGGCGTCAGCGACGAGCAGTTCTGGGCCGCCCAAGCCCCGCTGCTGAACGCGGCGATGGCGAGCGGGCGCTACCCGAAACTGGCCGCGCTCGCCGAGGACAGCTTCACCCAGGACGGCGAGGCGGCGTTCGAGTTCGGCCTGCAACGCCTGCTCGACGGCCTGGAGACGTTCATCGACCGCCGAACCTGACGCTCGGTCACGACGGATGTCGGATTCGACGGACGAGGCCCCCGGAAGCGGAACCGGCCGGCATCATCTTCGGTGCTCGGCTACGGGGAACGGGGACCATGTACGGAAAACTGCTGCGGACGCGGACGCGGACGCGGACACGGACGCAGACGCGGGTGCGGACGTCGGCACGGACGCAGACGCGGGTGCGGGTCGCGTTCGCGGCGGGGATCTGGGCGGTGGCGCTCACGCCGGCGCCCATCGCTCTCGCGGCCCCGGCGACCGGGGCCACCGGTCCCTCGGTGACCGTGACGCCCGGAGCGGCAAAGCCCGGGGACGTGGTGGCGATCCGGGGCTCCGGGCTGACCGGCTGCGCGTCGAACAAGGTGGACGTGTACCTGCTGTCGGCCAACGGGGGCAGTTCCGGGGAGTACCAGGATCTGCTCGCGGCCGACCTGCCGGTGGACCCCGCGCACGGCAACTCGATCGCGTTCCGGCACGAGATTCCGGCCCCGGTCTACAGCTCGAACGCGGAGGGCAACATCCCCGGGCCGGTGAACCGGATCGCCGTGCGATGCAACGGTGAGGAGGAACGCGCCCTCGCGCAGGCCCCGATCGAGATCGACTCGTTTCGACCCGAGGAGACCCGGAAGCAGCCGGCCGACCTGTCCGCGAAGCGGCTGATCCTGGAGCCGGCCGCCGGAGCGCCGGGCACCGAGGTCACGCTGTGGACCGACCTGCACTGCGGAGACGCGAATGCGAGCGACGACGCGCGGGTGACCTGGGGTGGGCGGGACCTGACCAAGCTCAGCGTGCAGAGCACCGGGAGCAAGGGCGAGTCCTACCGCTTCACCGTGCCGGACGGACCGAATCGCGGCCCACAGCCGGTCACCGTGAGCTGCTTCGCGCAGGGGGCGGGGATGCCCGACAACGGGGTCACGCTGCGCACCGACTTCCGGGTTGCCCAACCGGAGTTGACGCTGACACCCACCCGGCCGACCGCCGGGCAACCGTTGCGGATCGCGGGCAGCGGATTCGTCGCATGCGGCCGACCGGTCGACGGCGGGGCCGGTTCGCTGACGGTACGTCATGGCACCACTGTGCTGGGGAGCGTGCCGGTGGCCGGCGACGGGCGGTTCGCGGGCGAACTCCGAGTCCCGCGTGGACTTCCGGGCGGGGATGGGACGTTGACGGTCGTGTGCGCGACGGGCGCGGGGTACGACGGCGACTTCGCGGTACGGGTCGCGGTGCTCGGCGCGGCCGCGTCGCCGGCGACGGACCGGTCCGAGGCGGCGGTGAACCTGCCGAGCCCGGACGCGCTGTTCGACGAGCCCCGGCCGGTGCTGCTGGCCGGCGCGACGGCGGTGGTGGCACTGCCCGTACTGGGCTTCTCGGCCGAACTGTTCAACAAGACCTGGGAGCAGAACCACCTGCGGATCCGGCGCCGGCTGCGCCCGGGAGCGGCGCGGCCTCGATCGCAACCCCGGCTACCCGAGTTGCAGGTGCTGACCTTCGTGCTGCTCTCGGCCGCGTTCTGCGTCGCGGTCGAACCGGGTACCGGCTGGAACGCGGGCACGGCCGCACTCGCCCTGGCCCTGGTGGCGGCGGTCCCGCTGGGCGTGCTGGTGTACGAGGGCTCGGCGGAGGCCTACCGACGCCGCGTCTCGCGCATCCGCGCGCTGCCTCGACTGCTTCCTGGGGCCCTCGGCGTCGCCCTGGTCCTGGCCGCGGCCTCGCGCATGCTGCATCTGACGCCCGGCTACGTGTACGGCCTGTTCCTGGCTTTCACCTCGGCCGGGCTGCGGCGGATGTCGCCGGCCGACGAGGGCCGCGCGATCGCCCTCGGCTCGTGGTCCCTGGCGGGCCTCGCGGTGGTCGCGTGGGTGTGGCGCATCCCGGTGACCCACGTCCTGAACGAGTCCGACGGCGCCCCCTTCGGCTGGGTCTTCGCCGAGGACGTGCTCACCCAGTGCTTCGTGGCCGCGGTGGTGGGCCTGGTCTTCGGCCTGCTGCCGATGCGGTTCATGGACGGCCACGCCCTGTGGCAATGGAACCGCTGGGCCTGGGCGGCCATCTACGCCCTGGCCGTGTTCCTGTTCATCCTGGCCCTCCTCGACCCGACGGGCGCCGCCGACGGCATCACCCGAGCCATGTGGCTCCGCTCCACCCTCCTCTTCACCACCGCCGCACTCGCGTCCCTGACCTTCTGGGCCATCTTCCGCCTCCGGCCCCCTAGGACAACCTGACGCAAGGAGAGGAAACCTGCACCGCGACGCGGTTGAGTCCATCGATGCCTTTGGCCCAAACGACATATCCGTCGCGGGGATTGGTAGCGCTGATCGAGGCGGACGGGGTGGCCGGCGGCAAGGTGTAGGTCGAGATCTCCCACCCCTCAGCCAGGAGGTAGCCGTGCAGACGCTCAACGGCCTGGGTCAACTGAGGAGGCTCGACGCCTTCGAGTTGCCAATAGTGGTTCATCCCATAGACATGTGACCCCCAGCAAGCCTTTTCCAATTTTTGATCCTTTTCAATCCGACGACCCCCAAGGGCAATGGCATCAAGAACGCGACTTGAGTAGGCATCGATTTGCGATTGCACGGATTCACGTCGCATCGCTGGAGAGACATTAATTTTCGCATCACCTCCGCACGATGAAAGCGCCGCCAGAACAGTAAATAGAACAGCACAGCAGCGCCAAGAGTTCATGGGGCCACCCCCCACACCAGCGAGACTTCTCGATAACGTCCGGCCACGATTGCTGCCTGATTATCCAGGCTTACCGGATCATCCGTTTCCCAGTACTCACTATGCCCGTGCGCACCATCAGTTCGAATCCTATTTGCCCCAAAAGCTCGCGAATCTGGCGTGACCCTCTGGTGTGACTTCGGGCCCACAGGGGCATGCGCCCCGGAGCCCAGAGCCGGAACAACGTCACCACGAGCAGAAGCTGCCCAGAAATGGTTCGGATTTATGTTGAGGTCCGCCGCCCGCTCGACGCGCATGCCCGGGCTACCTGCAACCACGATGTCCTTAACTGGCAACCCATTTCCAGAACTGGCCGCCTCACCAACGACGACCGACCCGTAGCTATGAGCAATCACTGTCATATGACGATTTGAGTCGATCCCCTGAGCCACACCGACGCCACGAATAAAAGACTTAAGTTTGGGTGCAGCCAGCTCCGCGCCCGAAGAATCCATCGCGTGCAACAATGTATCCGGGGCGTCGTATCCAATCCATGCGATGACAGACACCTCATCTTTGCTCAGGTAGCGCTGAGTTGCTGCCGCAAGGTTCTGCATTCGCACCACATAATCCTGCGTCTCCGCGAGGCTCGCCCCCGTCCCCGGTACATAGACCGCCGTGTGGGCGGCCCTGTCCGGGTTGCCGATGGCGACGATTGCGCGGCCGTCGTCCTTGGCGCTGAAGCCCATCAGGTACAGGTCGTCGCCGGAGCGCAGTGTCGCCTCCAGGCCCTCGATCGCCGCCAGGCGTTCCTTGAGCGCCGTGACGCGGAATCGCCACTTCGCGTCGTCGGTGCGCCCCGCCGCATCCCGCTTGGCCCGCGCGGCGGCCAGCTCCGCAAGCAGCGCGACCTTCGTCTCGGCCAGCGCGACCCGATTGGCGCGGTCCCGGACGTCCGTCGGCAACCCGTCCATCGCCCCCAGCACCGCCGGATACCCGGCCAGATACATCGCCTGCTCCGACGGATTCAGCCCCGCCCACCACTTGGCCGCCGCGACCGGATCGCCCTTCGGGATGGTGGCGAGGTCCAGGCCCGCCAACGCCATCACGCACGCGCCGTCGGCGGCGGTGTCCGCCCAGTCGGCCGCCGCCGTCGGATACAGCCGGGCCAGCGCCTCCGCACAGTGCGTGTCGACCTCGGTCGCCTTCCGGACCGGCACGGCCAACCGCTGCTCCAACTCGTGTCGCCGCGAGACCATCGCCGCGTCGACGCCGCGCGTCGGATCGGCCGGCTCCATCCGCCCGTCCTCGAACACGGTGAACCCCGCGGCCGCGGCCTCCGCCAATCCCGCCAGCAAATCGTGCCGGGCATTGCGGAGTTGGTCGGCCGCCGTATCCAGCACGGTCAGCACGCACCGGGCCTCCTGCGCCGCGACCCTGACCTGCTCACCCCGAGCGGCCAAAGCCCGCTCCGCCGCATCCGCATCCGCGCCGTCCCAGTGCGAGGCCCGCAGCGGCCCGCCCACACCGGTCGTCGCCCGCCCGACCAACCCGTCCAGCGCGCCCGCCAGGTCGGTCCACTCGGCCACCGCCCGATCCAGCCCACCCAACGCGGCGTCGCGCAGCTGCGTCAGCGTCACCATCAGGGCCGAGCCCCGGCGAACGCCCCCGCCGCCGCCTGATCGGTGCGGTCGTGCGCGTCGGCGTTCGTCCACAGCACATCGCCTGCCGCGTCGTACCCGTCCCCGAGCGCCCGCAGTTGATCCGCCCACGCCGCCGCCACCGCGCCGGCCGCCGCCGCAACCGCGAACCCCGGACACCCGATGACCGCGGCACTCGGCTTCCCCGCCGCCTGCCGCAGCGCCCCCGCCACCTCACGGGCCGCCGCCGCCCCCTGCCGCAACGCCCCCGTCTCGACCCGAACCCCCGCCGAGCCACCCCCACCGGCACCGCCACCACCAGCCAAGATCCCTCCCAGTGGCCGTTTGTTCACGCAATGGAGTCAAACGATACCCACCGAAAACCAGCCCATGGCCGCCCGACCCCGCGAATCCCCCAAGGGCGAACAGACCCACCAACCGGGGCGTAACCCGGCCGCCCCACGCTCGTTCACACGTATGGGCGAACGCGATAAGCCGTTCGGGGGACACGCGGGCCCCTCGAAGCAGTGGCACCGCAGCGACTGGCAGCGCATCGCCGGGGTCACCAATCGTCCGCAAAACCGCAGGTCAGGCGAATACCGTGTCAATTCGACACGGAATTATTCGGGCAATTCGGATGATGCGATCAAGATGCACAAGGGGTGGGGATGAGCACCGACGACTCCGTTGAGATTTTCACGTTCGCCGGCAGCAGCCAGGTGCGCGTCGTGATGGTCGCCGGCGATCCATGGTTCTGCGCGATCGACGTGTGTGAGGTCTTGGAGCACAGCAACTCGCGCGCAGCGGTCAGCGTGCTCGACCCGGACGAGAAGATGACGGTTGTTGTCAGCAAAACCGCAGGTCAGGCGAATAGCGTAAGAAAACCTTACGGAATTAATCGGGGCAATCCGAACATGACCTTCGTCAGTGAGTCAGGCCTCTACACACTGATCCTGCGCAGCAACAAGCCTGAGGCCAAACCCTTCCGCCGCTGGGTCACCCACGACGTCCTCCCCACCATCCGCCGCACCGGCCGCTACACCCCCGCCACCAGCGAAAACATGGATGCGCTGCTGTCGCGTGCGATCGGGTCGATCACCGATCTCGCCGCCCGCACCGGCGACCTCACCAAGGCCGTCGAGATCAACACCATGGCCGTCGCCCGTCTCACCGGCCGGTTCGAGTCGGCGGGCGGCGCGTTGTCCACAGATACTCCTCACACAACCCCTCCCACCTCGGAAACCCACAGCCCCGACCAAGTTCTCCACAGCGATTTCCACAGGGTTATCCACAGGCCGGTGGATCAACCCACAGCCGGTGATCGACGTCGGCTCACCCCCGAGGTCGTGGCCGCGTGTCGGCGTCGGGCCCGGGACGGGGTGTCCGTGTACCGGCTCGCCCGCGAGCACGGCGTGAGCGACTCGACCATGCGCTCGGCGGTGCGCGGCCAGACCTACCGCTACGTGCCCGAGCCGCCCGTGCGCCCCTGACCCGGCTCCGTCCGCACCAGCCGCCCCCGCGCCGCCAACTCGATGGTCAGGGCGACCGCAACCGCCTGGACCTGAAGCAGCGCGATCAGCACGAACAGCTGCACCGCCCCCGCCTGCAGCGGTGTCGCCCCGCCGAGCAGCATGCCCACGAAGGCCCCCGGCAGGGTCACCAACCCCACCGTCCTGGTCTGGTCCAGGGCCGGGATCATCGCCCCGGACGCGACCGGCCGGCAGATCTCCATCGCCGCGTCGCGATCGGTGAAACCCAAGGTCAGAGCGGCTTCGACCTCACCGCGGCGCTGTGCCAACTCCTCCAGCGCCCGCCGTCCCGCCAGCACCGTCGCGGTCATCGCGCCGCCGATCAGGATGCCCGCGATCGGGATCAGCACGATGCCCCTGGCCGGCAGCAGACCCGTCGCCCACAGCAGCACCAGGGTCGGCCCAGTGGCCGTCACGATCGGAACCGCGGGCCAGAACAACCGTCGGTTCGCGGTCACCCGCCCGGCCGCCGTCAGGGCCGCGACGGTGTACATCATCACCACGAACAGGGCCGCGAAGCCGAGCCGATCCACCACGTGTGTGATGACGAACGACACGGCGAGCAACTGCCCCGCCGCCCGGAGCCCGGACACCACGACCGCCCGGCCGTGGCCCAGTCTCGCCGCGCCCGCGACCGCCGTCGCGGCAAGCAGGAGCAGCACGGCGACAATCCCCAGGGTGGGGGTCACCGGCAGCAGCGTCGCGGCGTTTTCCACAGGCCCAGCCTCACCCTCCCGGCGGTACCGCGCACCGCGACCGTCCACAGCACGGAACACGACCGAAGCACGCCGGCCGGCTCAGTACAGTGACGACATGTCCGACGCCCGCACGCCCGCCGCCGCGCCCCGCTGGACCTACCTCGGCCCCGCGGGCACCTTTACCGAGGCCGCCCTGCGCATGCTGCCGGGCGCGGAGCACGCCGAGGTCACCCCGATGGAGTCGGTGCCCGTCGCCTTGGACGCGGTCCGCCGCGGCGACGCCGACGGCGCGGTGGTCGCGCTGGAGAACTCGGTCGAAGGTGCCGTGTCCATCACGCTGGACGAACTGGCCACGGGTGCCCCGCTCGTGATCACCGCCGAGGTCCTGCTGCCGATCGCGTTCGCGCTGCTGGTGCGTCCCGGGGTGACCCTGGCGGACATCAAGACCATCTCCAGTCACTCGCACGCGCAGCCGCAGGTGCGCAATTGGCTCTCGACCAACCTGCCCGACGCGCACTGGTTCTCGTCCGCGTCCAACGCCGACGCCGCCCGCCTGGTCCAGGAGGGCCGCTACGACGCGGCCCTGGCCGGCGAGTTCGCGGCCGGGCCGTACGGCCTGGTGCCGCTGGTCACCGACATCCACGACGTCGAGGGCGCGGTCACCCGCTTCGTCCTGGTCGAGCGCCCGGACCGCCCCACCGCACCCACCGGCGCCGACCGCACCACCGTGGTGGCGTACATCGTGGACGACCACCCGGGCGCGCTTCTGGAGATCCTCCAGGAGTTCGCGGTTCGCGGCGTCAACCTGACCCGGATCGAGTCGCGGCCGACCGGGGACGGGCTCGGGCACTACTTCTTCTCGATCGACGCCGAGGGCCATGTCGCCGACGCCCGGGTCGGCGAGGCGCTGATGGGGCTGCGGCGGGTGTGCGCGGCGGTGCGCTTCCTGGGGTCCTATCCGCGCGCCGACCGGGTCCGCCCGCAACTGCGCCGCGGCACCTCGGACGCCGAATTCGCCAACGCGAGCGAATGGCTGGCCCGCGCGCGCGGCGGCGGCATCTGAGTCGGTACGGCGCCGACAACTCCCGAGGGCACCCGCACCACGAGCCTTCGGCACCCACCCGCCGGCAGCCCCCGGCCCAACCCACCGTGAGCCCCCGGGGCACGCCCCCCGCGGGCCTTCAGGGCACACGCACCGTGAGCGAGCCCGGCCGGATCCGCACCGCGAGCCGCGTGCCGGGCCCGATCGGATCGCCGTCCAACTCGCGCGGCTCCGGCCGATCGGTCTCGATCAGCACCCGTCGGCCGGTGAAGTGCTCGATCGGGCGCAGCCGTTGCTGCTTGACCGGCACCACGGCCGGCTCCTGATCGCGGCGCCGGCCTATCACCCGGACCGTGGCGTGCGCCCAACCGGTCATCCCGTACGGCGCGAACACCACCACGTCCAGCAGCCCGTCGTCCGGCACCGCTCCCGGCAACAACTGCATGCCGGCCTGGAGCGCGCCGACGTTGCCCACCAGCACCATCCGAGCCCGGCGCCGGATCGGCTCGCCGTCGTCCACGGTCAGCGTCACCCGCATCCGCCGATCACGCAGGTGTCGGGCAGCGGAGACCACGTACGCCGGCCATCCGACCTTCTTCTTGAGCGCGTCCGGCGCGTCCGCGACCATCGCCGCGTCCAGGCCGATGCCGGCCATCGCGGTGAAGCAGCGCGGTTCGGCGCCCGCCGTGCCGGCGAGTTCGTCGTCCGGGTCCACCGTGCCCAGGTCGATCCGGCGGTCCTGCCCGTGCATCGCCACGTGCAACGCGTCGGCGATGTCGATCGGCAGACCGAGGTTGCGCGCGAGCAGGTTGCCGGTGCCCGCCGGGATCACCGCGAGCGGGGTGTCCGTACCGGCCAGCGCGCCCGCGCACTCGCGGATCGTGCCGTCGCCGCCCGCCGCGATGACCAGGTCCACCCCCTCGGCCAGTGCCTTCGCGGTCACCCCGGCGCCCGGATCGAGCACCGTCGTCTCCAGCCACAGCGGCGGGGCCCACCCGGCGTCGTGCATGATCCGGTCGATCCGGGTGCGCGACTCGGCGATGTCGAGCTTGATCGGGTTGACCACCAGTGCCGCGCGCGGCAACCCGCCGTCGGCCCCCTGCGGCGCCTCGCGCCGCCGGGACCCGTACCCCCAGACCGACTTCGGGGACAGCAGTGCGCGGTTCATCACCACCAGCACGACGCTCGCGTACAACATCGACATCAGCACGTCGCTGGGGTGGTGCATGCCGCGGTACATCCGGCTCCCGGCCACCGCGAGCGGTATCGCGCCGAGCAGCACCCACACCAGGACGGTGGGCCAGCGCCCGCGCAGCCGGCTCGCGAGCAGCACCGCCAGCCCGCCGTACAGCGCGAACGCGGCGCCGGTATGCCCGGACGGGAAGCTCGACGTCGCGGCCGCCGCGTCCAGGCGCGGGACGTCCGGGCGATCGCGCGAGACGAAGAGTTGCACGACGAAGAACACCAGTGCCTGACCGGCCACCGCGCAGGCCAGGAACATCGGGCCGCGCCAGGAGTGGCCGACGATCCGGGCCACCACGGCCGCGAGCAGCGTGGTGGCGATGATCACACCGGTGTCGGCCAGCGTGGAGAACACGTCGGTGAGGTCGTTCCAGCCGTCCGAGCGATGGTCGGCGAAGGTGCGGTCGAGGTCGTCCTCGATCGTGAACGGCCAGACACCGTCGAGGGACTTGGTGATCAGCAGACCGAGGCCGATCATGACGAAGGTCAATATGGCAAGGGGCAGGACGATACGGCGCAGGAACCGTCCTGCTTCGGTCAGCATGACCGACATTCTTACCCGGCCGCCGATCCTTCAGTTCCGCCGATCCGAGGAGTCCCCGTCGGTTGCGGGTCGAATGTGCGAAATCTCCGGATCCTGATCGTGCCCTTCGATCTCCGGTTCGAGGCCCTCCTCGGTCGCGTCCACGTCCCGCAGTCCGGCGTCACGGCGCCACCATTCGAAGACCGCCGAGGTCGCGGCGAGCACTATCAGGCCGAGCACCCAGCCGCCGACCACGTCCGTGACGTAATGCACGCCGAGCGCGACCCGGGTGAACCCGACACCGACCGCCGAGGCGATCGCGACCACCCAGGCGAGCGGCCGCCACACCCGCGGAATCAGCGGCAACAGCGCCAGCAGCAGCACACCCGGGCCGATCACGCCCATCAGCGCGTGCCCGGACGGGAAGGACCAGCCGCCGGCATGGTCGACCGGATTGGGCAGATTCGGCCGGGCCCGGGTGAACACGAGCTTGAACCCCGCGCCGAGCAGGCCGCCGACCACCACGGTGACCACCGCCCACACCACCAGTCGGCGGGCACCGCGCCACCAGAGCCATCCGCACATGATCGCCACCAGGAGGCGGTACATGTTCGGATCCCAGATCCAGTCGCTGAGAATCCGCAGCGCGTGTTGCCAGCCGGGGTGCTCGCGGACCCAGTCGTTGAGTCCGGTCGCCACGTCCTTGTCCAGGTCGAGCAGCGGCGACCACTTGGTCTCCACCAACAGCGCAAGCAATCCGAACGGGAGGGCGCCCACCAGCAGCGCAAGCGCGACCAGGGTCATCCTGAGGCCGAATCGCCGGTCCGGGTCGAGGCGCTTCCTGGTCCAGGTGGGAGTGGAGGTCATCTCTCATTCTTAGCCCGGATTCCGGCCGACACATCCGTTTGGGCGCCGTCGGGTTCGCCGGACTCGCGAAATCCGTTGGCGGGGCCCCGGTAGTCTTTGGACGTGATCGACCTGCGACTGCTCCGTGAGGATCCCGACCGTGTCCGCGCTTCGCAGCGCGCCCGCGGCGAGGACGAGACCATCGTCGATGCGCTGCTCGCGGCGGACGAGCTCCGCCGCTCGTCCGGCTCCCGGTTCGACGCGCTGCGCAACGAGCAGAAGTCGATCGGCAAGCAGGTCTCCAAGGCCAAGGGCGACGAGCGGCAGGAACTGCTGACCCGGGCCCAGACGCTGGCCGCCGAGGTCAAGACCGCCGACGCCGAGCAGGCCGAGGCCAAGGCCGAGACCGATCGGCTGCTCAAGGCGCTGGCCAACCTGATCGACCCGGACGCGCCGGTCGGTGGCGAAGAGGACTTCGTCACACTCGAGGAGATCGGCACCCCGCGCGACTTCGCGGCCGAGGGCTTCGAGCCGCGCGACCACGTCGAGTTGGGCCGGATGCTCAAGGCGATCGACGTCGAGCGGGCCGCGAAGGTGTCCGGGTCGCGCTTCTACTACCTGACCGGCATCGGTGCGCTGCTCGAACTCGCGCTGGTCAACATGGCGATCGCGCAGGCGACCGAGGCCGGCTTCACGCCGATGTTGACGCCCGCGCTGGTGCGTCCGCACGCGATGGAGGGCACCGGCTTCCTCGGCCAGGCCGCGGAGAACGTGTTCCACCTCGAAGCGGACGACTACTACCTCGTGGGCACGGCCGAGGTCCCGCTCGCCGCCTACCACATGGACGAGATCATCCCGGCCGCCGAACTGCCGCTGCGCTACGCCGGCTTCTCGCCGTGCTTCCGCCGCGAGGCCGGCACGTACGGCAAGGACACGCGCGGCATCATCCGCGTGCACCAGTTCGACAAGGTGGAGATGTTCTGCTTCGTCGCGCCGGAGGAGGCCGAGGCCGAGCACCGGCGCCTGGTGGCGTGGGAGAAGGAGTTCCTGAACCGGCTCGAACTTCCCTACCGGGTGATCGACGTCGCCTCCGGCGACCTGGGCGCCTCGGCCGCGCGCAAGTTCGACATCGAGGCGTGGATCCCGACGCAGGGCAAGTACCGCGAGGTCACCTCGACCTCGAACTGCACCGAGTTCCAGGCCCGCCGGCTCCACGTGCGGATGCGCGACGAGCAGGGCACCCGTCCGCTGGCCACGCTCAACGGCACGCTGTGCGCGGTGCCACGCACGATCGTGGCGATCCTGGAGAACCACCAGCAGTCGGACGGCTCGGTGGTCGTCCCGCAGGCGCTGCGTCCCTTCCTCGGCGGCCGTGAGGTGCTGGAACCGGTGCAGGCGTGACCTTCTCCCTGGTCGCCACCGACCTGGACGGCACGCTCCTGCGCGCGGACCACACCATCTCGGCACGCAACCGCGCGGCGCTGGCCCGGGTCACCGCGGCCGGTGCGAAGCACGTGATAGTGACCGGTCGCGCGGTGGCCTGGACGCGTCCGGTGTTCGAGGCGCTCGGCTACCGGGGGCTCGCGGTGTGCGGCCAGGGCGCGCAGGTCTACCACGCGGGCGAGCAACGGCTGCTCACGTCGGTCACGCTGGACCGAAGGCTGGCCAGACTGGCCACCGAGCGGCTGACCGAGGAACTGGGCGACGTACGGTTCGCGGTCAGCCGGGACGGGTTGGCCGGCGAGGTCGTCGTGGAGCGCGGCTACCGGTACGAGTCGGTGTTGCCGGTACACGTGGTCCAAGACCGCGACGAGCTGTGGACGGAGCCGATCCTCAAGCTCTACCTGTACCACGCCGACTACGACGACGACCGGCTGACCGCGTGCGCGCGCAAGATCTGCACCGGTCTGGTGGACGTCACGCACGCCGGGACGGGCATCGTCGAGCTGCTGCCGCTGGGCCTGAGCAAGGCGATCGGCCTGTCCCTGGCCGCGCGCAAGCTGGGCGTCAAGGCCGCCGACACCATCGCGTTCGGCGACATGCCCAACGACGTCACCATGTTCAAGTGGGCCGCCCACGGCGTGGCCATGGCCAACGCGCACGCCGAACTGCTCGCCGTCGCGGACGAGGTGACCCTGTCCAACATGGACGACGGCGTCGCGGTGGTCCTGGAACGCCTGTTCCCCGACATCTGAACCGGAGATCCGAACCGGATGTCGGCGCCGGCCGCACAACCCGTGCCCGTCGCCTGGCCGCGAGGCCGCGATCACCCGCCCCGATGCCCGAATCCGCAGCAACCCCACCTCACGTAACGGGTGGGCGGCCGGGCGCAACAACCTCCCGCGCCACGCGTACGTGCACCGGCCGCGACGCGCCCACCCCACAGGCGAGCGCACAGGCGGACAACACGAGCATCAGCACGATCGGCACCGTCCACCCGTCCGTGGCCTGATGGAGCGCACCGGCGGCCAACGGCCCGAACGCGGCGAACACATAGCCGACCGCCTGCGCCATCCCGGGCAACTGCGCGGCCGTGTTCGGATCCGGCGAGCGCAGCACGATCAGGGTCAGCGCGAGCGACACCGCGCCGCCCTGTCCGAGCCCCAGGAGCACCGCCCACACCCACGCCCCGCCCGTGGGCGCGACCATCAGCCCCGCGTAGCCGGCCGCGATCAGGCCGACCGAGCCGAACACCAGCGGGCTCTGGTTCCGCATCCGGCCGGCGATGATCGATCCCGCGAGCGAGGCCGGAATCTGGACGAACGTGTTGAACGCGAAGATCGTCGCCGCGGTGCCCTTGCTCATCCCGTTGTCGGTGAGGATGGTCGGCATCCAGGCCAGCAGTACGTAGAACAGCAGCGACTGCAGGCCCATGAACCCGGTGACCAGCCAGGCCAACGACGACTTCCACAGGCCGGGCACGTGCGGCATCGCCGCCGCGAAGGTCCCGCGCCGACGGCGCACGTGCGGCAGCCAGACCGCCACCGCCGCGAAGGCGAGCAGCGCCCAGATGCCGAGTGCCGGCTGCCAGCCGTGCCCCATCGCGTTCTCCAGCGGCACCGTCGCGCCCGCCGAGACCGCGGCGCCGAACACCATGGCGGCGCTGTACACGCCGATCATCGCCGCCGCCCGGTGCGGGAACTCGCGCTTGACCACGCCCGGCATCAGCACGTTCAGCACCGCGATCCCGGCGCCGACCAGGGCGCCGCCCGCGAACAGCGCGGTCAGGTCCGGAATCGTCCGCAGCAGGATCCCGACGCCGATCACGATCAGCGCGCCGAGCAGCACGAGTTCGGTGCCGTGCCGGCGTGCCGCGATCGGCGCGAGCGGCGAGATCAGGCCCAGGAACAGCACCGGTATCGCGGTGATCAGGCTGCCGGTGGTCGCGGACAGGTGGAACACGTCGCGCAGTTCGCCCACGAGCGGGGACACGCTGGAGAGTCCGGCCCGCATGTTGAGCGCGATCAGCACGATGCCGGCGAGCAGCAGTGCGCCGCCGGTCGCCCGCGCGGTGCCGCGGGCCGTCCCGCCGGTCGGGGGTATGCGCAGCTCGGTCGTGCTCATGCGTCGTGCTCCATCGGGTCGTGCTCCGTCGGGTGGTGCTCCGTCGGCCGGTGCTTCGTGGGCCCGTGCCCCGTCGGCCCGTGCCCCGTCGGGTCGTGCAGCAGTGCGTCGAGGGCGATCACGGCGGGTTCGAGGATTCGTCGCACGGCCTGCTCGGCCGCGTCCGGATCGCTCGCCTCGATCGCGTCGGCCAGCGCCACGTGCAGGGCGTGCGACGCGTCCGGGAGGGTGCCGTCGCCGACCACCGTGCGGATGCTGCGCCACAACGAGTCGCTGAACCAGCGGTAGGTGGAGACCATCGCCGCGTTGTGCGACGCGATCGCGATCGCGGTGTGGAAGGCCACGTCCTGTTCGACCAGGTCGTCCAACTCGCCCTCGGCCGGCTCGCCCCGGTCGAAGTGGTGCGGCTCGGGGCTGTCCGCACTGCCGTCGGCCGCGCCGCGGCGGGTCAGCGCGCGGCGGATCCGGTCCAGGTCCTCGGCGTTGCGGCGCTGGGCGGCGAGCCGGGCGGCCTCCACGTCCAGTGCGCGGCGCATCTCGAAGATGTCCCGCAGGTCGGCGTGCTCGATCCGGCGGACCAGGTCACCGGGGTCGGTGATGGAGCGTACGTAGGTCCCGTCGCCCTGGCGCGACTCCAGCATCCCGGCGTGCACGAGCACGCGGATGGCCTCGCGCACGGTGTTCCGGCCGACCCGGAGCCGTTCGGCGATCACGCTCTCACTGGGAATGCGGGCGCCGATCGGCCAGGTGCCGGCGGTCAGTTGGGCGCGGAGCTGGTCGATCGCATCGTCGACGAGGGAACGTCTACCGGCTGCCTGGAGCGACATGGACTCTCCCGAATTCATAGGGTTGCCCAGTCATCCTACAAGTAGCTGCACAGTGCACGCGATCGCTGTCGGAGAACGCCGGCGCCCACGACCCCTCGGGCCGGTGTGTTCACCGTGCTCACGGCCGCGGGGCCGTCGTGGCCGGAACGATCCGGAAGTCCCGCAGGAACACCAGGTTGTGCAGGTCGGCCGCGGCGATCGCGCGCAGCGTGGGCAATTCCTCGGCGGCCTGTTCGGGGGTGAACACGTTCAGCGGCCATTCGCCCACCGTTCCGCCGCGCAGGTGCGGGTGGTGGAAGCCCGTGCCGTAGGTCGCCCGCAGGATGATCGGCGCGAGGCCGGCCGCCCGCTGCTGTGGCCAGGACAGCGCCCAGACCGCCTCCAGACCGCCGTCCCGAGCGCGTCGCACGCCGGTGGCGGTGTACTCGCCGGTGCCCATCAGCAGGTCGGTGTCCAGGTCCGCGAGCGCCCGGTGGGCGTACGGGTCGAGCAGCACGACGGCCGCGCGGAACAGCTCTTCCCGGTCCGTTCGGGAGACCGCGTCGCCGTGGGTGCCGTCGCGCAGGTCGGCGAAGTGCCGAAGCAGGGCGGTGTTGCTCATCGCATCCTCCGGGTGGGTCGGGCGCCGCGGTGGGCCGCCGCGTACGCGGTGCCCAGCCGGTGCCGGAAGGTCGGGTCGGTCAGGAAGGCGCCGTGCCCGGTGCCGGCGGGTTCGTGCCAGTCGACCGGGACACCGGCGGCCCGCAGCCGCCCGGCGTAGGCGCGGACGTCGTCCACGACCGGGTCGAGCGAGCCGACCGCGAGGATCGCGGGGGCGGCTCCGGCGAGGTCGGCGGCCTCATGCGGGGTGCTGTACAGGGGGCGCGCACCGACGGCGGCCGGGTGGATCGACGCCTGCCCCCGGTACGCCCGCCAGGCCGAGCCCAGCGCGGCCCGGGACGGGAAGGCCCCCGGTCGGCTGTGGTAGGACTCGGCCCGGCGGCCGGGATCGATCGGCGGATAGGCGAGCACCTGCGCGGTGAGCGGGCGGTCCGGGGCGCGCCGGGCCAGGGCGGCGGACGCGGCGATCGTGGCGCCCGCGCTGTCCCCGCCGACCGAGATCGGCTCGGCGCCCGCCCGGTCCCGGGCCCAGTCCAGCACGGTGAGCACGTCGAGCAGGGCGGCGGGGTGCGGGTGTTCGGGGGCCAACCGGTAGTCGACGCCGACCACCGTGGTCGAGCCGATCCGGGCCAGCTGGGTCAGCGCCGGCGCCCAGCCCGCGGTGGCCCCCGAGCGCCAACTCCCGCCGTGCGCCCAGACCAGGAGGCCGGCCGAGCCGGGGCCGCCGGGGAAGATCCGGACCGGGACGTCGTGGTCGGCACCGGGAATGGTGATCGCCGGCGGCAGGGTGTCGAAGGTGGTGTCGGTCGCGGTCATGACGGATCTCCTCGGTCTGCTCGTCGTCGGTCGATCGCGGCGGCTCGGGCTGCTTGTGCCGGCTCGGCACGGCCCGGGTGACTCGGTGACTCGGCGCGGCCCGGGCGGCTCGCGGTGGCTCGGCGCGGCCCGGCCGGCTCGGGCAACTCCGGCGCGAGCAAGGCAGGCTGGGGATCGAGGCGGCCGGGCCGTCGACCGTCGGGCTGTCGGCGGCCCGCCGGTGGCCACCGTCGGGCGGCGCTCAGCTCGTCGTCCGCCCGGTCCGCCGCGGGGCCAGGAACAGGCCCGCCAGCAGCGCGCCGAGCAGGACCAGGGCCGAGTCGACCAGGATCGCCACGGCGACTCCGGACAGGACAGCGTCGGGCCCGGTGCTGCCGAGCGAGCTCATCCGCGCGGTGGCGATCGCGCTCATGATCGGGATGCCCATCGTGATGCCCACCTGCTGGGTCATCGTGGCCAGACCGGTGGCCAGCCCCTGCTCGGCGTCCGGCAGGCCGGAGGTCGCGGTGACCATGAAGCCCACGATCATCAGCATGTTGCCCACACCGCCGACGAAGGTCGCCGCGAGCAACAGCCAGATCCAGCCGCCGGAGCTGCCGAGGGCGACCAGCGACAGGGTGGCCAGGGCCTGGACGACACCGCCCGCGACGATCGTGGTGCGGGTGCCGAACCGGCTCACCGCCCGGCCGCCGAGGGTGCCGCCGAGGACCGTGCCGATGCCCAGCACGCCGAACGCCAGCCCCGTGGCCAGCGGCGAGTAGTCCAGGACCTCCTGGAGGTAGAGCGTGAGCAGGAAGACCAGCGAGGTCTCGGTGACGAACGCGATCAGGCCGGACACGTTGCCCCAGAGCACCGAGCGGCGCTTCATGATGCCGACCGGGACCAGCGGCGAGGCGGAGCGCTGCTCGATGAACCAGAAGGCGACCAGGAGCACGGCGCCGGCGACCAGCGCCCCGAGGGTGGCGGGTTCGCCCCAGCCCTCGGCGCCGGCCCGGGTCAGGCCGAAGACCAGGGCCAGCAGGCCGCCGGTGACCGCGACCGCACCGGGCACGTCGAGCCGGGGCCGGTGGGCCGGCCGGGCGTCGGTGATCACGGACGGCGCCAGGATCAGCACCAGCGCGGCCACGGGCACGTTGACGAAGAAGGCCCAGCGCCACGACAACATGTCGGTGAGCAGGCCGCCCAGCACCGCGCCCGCGGTGAAGCCGGCCGACATCAGCGCGCCGTTCAGGCCCAGCGCCCTGTCCCGCAGCGGGCCCTCCTTGAACGCGGTGGTCAGCAGCGACAGGCCGGCCGGGGTCACCGCCGCGGTGGCCAGCCCCTGGAGCACCCGGGCGGTCAGCAACATCTCGGGCGATGTGGCGAAGCCGCCGAGCGCGGAGGACGCGCCGAGCAGGGCCATGCCGCCCAGGAACAGTCGCTTGCGGCCGAACAGGTCCGCGATCCGGCCGAAGAGCAGGGTGAAGCCGGCGGCGGTGAGCGCGAAGGCGGTGGCCACCCACTGCAGGTTGTTCAGCGAGAAGCCGAGGCCCTCGCCGACCACGGGCAGTGCGACGTTCAGAATCGAGAAGTCCACCGCGATCATGAACTGGGCGCCCAGGAGGAGGGTGAGGATCAGCTTCTGCCGACCGGTCATCCGATCCCCGGTCGGTACGGACGGGGCGGCGGGCGGAGCAGCAGGCGGAGCGGCGGGTGGGGACGCGAGGGGACGGGTGCCGTGCTCGAGCGTGGACATCTGAATCTCCCGAGATGCTCTAACGGGTCTGATTTCCCGTTAAGATGCTCGAAGGTAACACGCTGGATCGACTTAATGGAACAGGAGTCCCGTTATGAATCCGGACGGTCTCGCCGGCGATCCCCCTCCCGGCCCTGCCGAGCACATCGCGGAGCACACCCCCGAGCACGGCCCGGAGCCGGTCGACGGCCCGGCCGACCCCGGCACGGTCCGCCCCGGCGGGCGCACCGCCCGGGTCCGCGAGGCGGTGCTGCGCGCGGCCGGGGACGCGCTCGCCCGGCACGGCTTCGCCGGCCTGGACCTGGCCGACGTCGCGCAGCGCGCCGAGGTCGGCAAGACCACCGTCTACCGGCGCTGGGGCAGCACCACCGCACTCGTCGCAGACCTGCTGGCGGACATGGCCGAGAGCTCGGTGTCGCGCACCGAGACCGGATCGCTGCTCGGCGATCTGCGCGCCAACGCACACCTGGTGCGCCGCACGCTCACCGACGAGCGGCAGGGCGCACTGTTCAAGGCGGTGATCGCGGCCGCGACCTGCGACCCCCGTACCTCCGCCGCGTTGCACGCGTTCTACGCGACCCGGATCAAGGAGTGGGCGCCGTGCGTGGAGGCCGCGATCGCCCGCGGCGAGGTGCCGGCGGGAACGGACCCGCACGAGGTGATCCGGGCGGTGTCGGCGCCGCTGTACTACCGACTGCTGGCGAGCGGCGATCCGCTGGACGAGGCGAGCGCGGAGTGCGCCGCGGCGGCCGCCGCGGCGGCGGCCCGGGCCGGGGCGTACGTGCGCTGACCGAGAGCCGTGCCGGACCGTCCGCGGGAGCGCCATGCCCGGGCACGTATGGTCGACTGATGCGTTTGAGCACTGTGATCCTCCCGATCCACCGCTGGACCGAGGGCCGGAAGGTGTGGCGTCGCGCCGAAGACCTCGGCTTTCACGCCGCGTACACCTACGACCACCTGTCCTGGCGCAGCTTCCGCGAACGTCCGTGGTTCGGCGCGGTGCCCACCCTCACCGCGGCCGCCACGGCCACCGAGCGGCTGCGCCTGGGCACGATGGTCACTTCGCCCAACTTCCGGCACCCGGTCACCCTCGCCAAGGACCTCGCGGCCATCGACGACATCTCCAGTGGTCGGTTGATCGCCGGCATCGGCGCCGGCGGCACCGGCTTCGACGCCACCGCCCTGGGCGGGCAGCCGTGGTCCCCGCGCGAGCGGGCCGACCGGCTCGCCGAGTTCGTCCCGCTGCTGGACCGGTTGCTCAGCGAACCGGCGGTGACCCAGGAGGGCACCTACTACACCGCGAACGACGTGCGGATGATCCCGAGCAGCCGGCAGCGGCCCCGGGTGCCGATGTACATCGCGGCCACCGGTCCCCGAGGCATGCGGCTGACCGCGCGGCACGGCGAGGGCTGGATCACCTACGGCGACCCCCGCGATGCCGGGACCACCGCGGCCCGGGACTGCCCGGCCGTGATCGCCGAACAGCTCGAACGGCTCTCCGACGCCTGCGCGGCCGAGGGCCGCAAGCCCGAGGACTTGGCGAAGGTCCTGCTCCAGGGCTCGACCCAGGAGCGACCGCTGGATTCGGTGGACGCGTTCGTCGACTACGCGGGCCGCTACCGCGAGTTGGGCATCACCGAACTGGTGCTGCACTGGCCGGTGCCCGATTCGGTCTTCGCCGCCGACCAGGCTGTCTTCGAACGCATCGCGACCGACGGGCTGCGCCAACTCGACTGAGCGATCCGACCCGGCCCGCCGGCCGCCCGAGCGCTCGGCCCGGCCCCGCGGACTCGACGGATCGTTTCTGAGCGAGGATGTACCCGTGACGATCACGAATCGCCCACGCCTAGTGGCCACCGACCTCGACGGCACCATCGTGCGCGACGACGGGTCCATCTCCGCACGCACCCTCGCCGCACTGGAACTCGTCGAGGCGGCGGGCGCGGAGGTGGTCTTCGTGACCGGCCGGCCGCCGCGCTGGATGAGCCGTGTCGCCGAGGTCACCGGCCACCACGGCCTGGCCATCTGCGGCAACGGCGCGGTCGTGTACGACCTGCGGGCCGAGCGTGTGGTGGGCACCCACACGATGGATGTGACCGCGGCCCGCAAGGTCACCCGGCTGCTCCGCGAGGCGGTGCCGGACGTGTCCTTCGCGGTGGAGACCGAGACCGGCTTCATGCACGAGCCGGACTACCCCGCGCTGGAGCGCGACGTGTCGATCGTGCACGCGGTCGGTCCGGTCGAGGAACTGCTCACCGGTCCGGTGCTCAAGCTGCTCGCCCGGCACCACAGCCTGGACCCGGACGTCTTCCTCGCGCTGGCCCGCGACCGGGCCGGCGCGTACGCGGAGTTCACCCACTCGTCCGCGATCGCCCTGGTGGAGATCAGCGCGCTGGGGATCAGCAAGGCCAGCACCCTGGCCTGGTTCTGCGCGCAGCGCGGCATCCGCACCGAGGACGTGGTGGCGTTCGGCGACATGCCCAACGATCTGCCACTGTTGGCCTGGGCCGGACAGGCGTACGCGGTGGCCAACGCGCACCCCGACGTGCTGGCCGCGGTGGCCCGGCATACCGGGAGCAATCAGGAGGACGGCGTCGCCCAGGTGCTGGAAAAGTTGTTCGGTTGAGCCGGGCCGACTCCTGCCGGTATCGGTGTACGCACCAGCCGCCTCCCCGAACGCGTGACATCAAAGACACGCTTACGCGTGAAGGTTGCACAGAGTAGTCACTCTATTGCTTTCCGTGACATAGATTGACGCCGTGTACTCCCCCTCTCGGCCAGGGTCCCCACTGGCTGTGACGATCGACCGCTACCGGGTCGGCAAGGCTCTCTCGTTCCGGCCCATCGCCGAGGGCCTCCTCAACCGAGGCTACGAGGTCGTCACCACCAGGGGACGCTGGTTTCTCAAGCACTATCTGGACCAACGACCCGACACCATCCGCTTCCAGCACCGCATCACCCAACGGCTCGCCGGCTGCGGGATACCCGCGATCCCGCCGGTGGCGGACCGGCGCGGGCGCACCGTGTTCACCTCGCGCGGCCGCTGGTTCGCGCTGTATCCCTGGGTGGACGGCATCCACCGACGCGGCACCGATCTCGACGCCCGCGGCTGTGCCCGGGTGGGCGCGCTGCTCGGCGGCGTGCACGTGATGTTGCCCAAGCTGCTCCCGCCCGTGCAGCAGCCGCTGCTGGTGCCCACGGCCGACCCGCACGAATCGTTGGCCACCGTCGAACGCCTGCTCACCCGGATCCGGGCCCGAGCCGCGACCGACGCGTTCGACCGGCTCGCCGAATTGCGCCTGATCGAACGACGCGCGATGCTCCTACGGCACGCGCACCGGCGACCACGCGACCACGAGGCGCCGCGGACCGGCTACGTGCACGGCGATTTCCACCCGCTGAACCTGCTGTACCGGGGCAACGAGCCGGTGGCGATCATCGATTGGGACCGGCTCGCCGCACTGCCCGACACCGAGGAACTGGTCCGGGCCGCCCTGATCTTCTTCACCGACCCGATCTCGGGCACCCTCGACCTCGATCGGGTGCGCGGCTTCGTGGCCGGGTACCGCGGTGTGGTCGATCCGGGACCCACCCAACTCGCCGCCGCCGTGCACCGACTGTGGTGGGAACGGCTGAACGACTTCTGGATGCTCACCCGGCACTACCTCGAACACGACCCGCGGTGCGCCCCGCTGTTCCCCGCCTCCGCCGCGCTGATCGTGTGGTGGACGATGGCCTACGACGAGGTCCTGAAGGCGTTCCTGGGCTGAACCCGGCCCCGGTACGCGGAAACCCGCGTGCGCCACGGAGCGTGGCGCACGCGGGTTTCTCGCATCCTCGGATCAGGGGGTCGTGCCGCTGCCGCCGCCCGGATTGCCCGCGCCGCCGCCGACCGGGTCCGCCGGCTTCGTCTCGCCGCCGCCCTTGGTCGTACCCGGCTGCGTGGTCGCCGGATTGGTCGCTCGCGACGTCTCGGACGGCTTGGTCGGCGGGGGCGAGGTCGGCGCGTGCGACTGGCCCGAACTCGTCCCGCCCGGGTCCCGCGTGTTGTTGGCGGTCGCCGATGACCCACCACGCCACGTCGGCGTCGAGTTGGACGGGATCGTAGTCGCCGTCGCCTTGCCGCTCGGAATGGGCTGGTTGCTCATCCCGGGTTGTGCGCCACCGTCGTTGGTCACCGGCGCAACGGGCTTCTTGTCCGTCGTCGTCGGACTGTCGTCGTCCTTCTGCATCCCCTTGACCAGGAACACCGCCCCGACCACGACCAGGATCACCGCGATCGCGGCCATCAGGTAGAGCGGCACTCGGCGCTTGTGCGGCGGCTCCTGCGGCAGGATCGGCAGCGGGCCGGTGCCGCCGTCGTTGGCGCCCTGCCCGGGCACCGCCGCCCCGGTGGCGGTGCCTCCCGCGAGCGGCGGCATCGCCGCGGTGGCCTCGGCCGAGCCGGTGTGCGCCGAGGCCGCGGCCGCACCGGTGGCGACCTGGCTCCACGAACCGAACTCGGGTCGCTGACCCTGCTGGGTCGGCACCCGCGGCGGGACCACGACCGAGACCTGCTGACCGGCCAGCGCACGGCGGATGTCCATCCGCATCTCGTCGGCGGTCTGGTACCGGTCGTCGGGGTTCTTCGCCAGCGCCTTCAACGCGATCGCGTCCAGGTGCGGGGGCACCCGCGGATCCATCATCGACGGCGGCCGCGGGTCGTCCTGGACGTGCTGGTACACCACCGACAGCGGCGTGTCACCGTTGAACGGCGGACGCAGCGCGAGCAGTTCGTAGAGCAGACAACCGCTGGAGTACAGGTCGCTGCGCGCGTCCACGGTCCGGCCCAGGGCCTGCTCCGGCGACAGGTACTGCGGCGTGCCCATGACCATGCCGGTCTGGGTCATCGTGGTTGCCGCGCTGTGCATCGCGCGGGCGATGCCGAAGTCCATCACCTTGACCGCGCCCGAGTTGGTGATGATCACGTTCGCGGGCTTGATGTCGCGGTGGATGATGCCGTGCCGGTGGCTGTACTCCAGCGCCTCCAGGATCCCCTCGGTGACCCGAAGCGCCTGCTCCAGCGGTATGGGGTTGCCCTCGCCGAGCAGTTCCCGCACCGTCCGACCCTCGACGCACTCCATCACGATGAACGGCACCAGCTCGTCGCCGACCCGGTCCTCGCCCGTGTCGTAGACCGACACGATCGCGGGGTGGTTGAGCGATGCCGCGTTCTGCGCCTCGCGGCCGAACCGGGAGCGGGCCACCGGGTCCTGCGCGAGGTCCGGGCGCAGCGTCTTGACCGCGACGGTACGGCCCAGCCGTACGTCGTGGGCCATCAACACCTCGGCCATGCCGCCACGACCGAGCTGGCGACCGAGCTCGTAGCGGCCGGATCCGACCGTCTTCACCTGTGTGCCGGACGCCTCACGGTCGTCCGGTCCCTTCGGCGGGGTCATCGCTCCTCGCCCTGCACGTCGGGGCGGCCCGCCCGGGGCCGCCGAACTGGGGCGATGGAGTCCGCCGCGAGCAGGTCGGAGCGGAAAACACCACGGGAGCGGGGGAGCACGACGGTTCCAACGATCAGCCGGCCACAAAGGCACGCCGATTCGGGCGTCAGGGTTGTGGCCGGGGACTCGGCGATCATCCTCGACAGTCCCCTCACGTGGCGTCCGGGCGTGAGCCCGCGCCGAAGTGCAGATGAAATGTGGTGCATCCTCGCTTCAAGTCCCGAAACGATACCGGGATCAGCGGTACTCCCGGGTGAAGAGCCCATCGTAACGGGATTCCGGATCCCCGGCCGATGCCTTCCCCGGGTGCGCCGGCACACACCGCGAGATCCGGCCGGCCCGTCCGCGCGGATCCGGTTCAGCGCAACATCAGGAGCGATGCGAGCACGGCCAGGACGCCCAGTACGGTCGCCGCGAACGCCGCGCCCGCGCCGCTCCTGCGGCCGTACGCGCCCGGTGCGCTGTGTGCGCCCGCCGAGCGGGCCCTGGGCCCGAACCCGGACATCACCCGCGCCCACGGCGGACCACCACCGGGCGGACGCTGCGGACGCCGGCCCACCGGTCCCGGCTGTCCCATCGGCCCCACCGCCATCGCCGGACCCGGCGGTCCGGCCGGCGATGCCGGGACGCCGGCGCCGTACAGGACCGAGTCCCACACGTCCTCGGGCAGGATCCGGCGCACCGCCTCGCGCATCCGCCCGGCGGTGTCGAAGCGCAGATGCGGATCCTTGCGCAGCGCGTGCAGCACCAGATCGTCCACCGCGGCGGGCACGTCGGGCCGGTACGCGGACGGCGGGGTCGGCTCCTCGCGCATGTGCCGGTAGGCGATGTGCACGGCCGTACCGCCGTCGAACGGCGGCACGCCGACCAGCAGTTCGTGCAGCAGGCAGCCCACCGAGTACAGGTCGCTGCGGGTGGACGCGGGGTGTCCGAACGCCTGCTCGGGCGAGAAGTACTGCGGGGTGCCCATGATCCGACCGGGGTCGGTGAGCGCACCGTCGGTGATGAACAGCGCGCGGGCGATGCCGAAGTCCATCACCTTGACCGCGCCGCTCGGCGTGATCATCACGTTGACCGGCTTGATGTCGCGGTGCACCAGGCCGCGGTCGTGGCTGTACTCCAGCGCGTCCAACACCTTCGCGGTGATCGCCAGGGCACGCGGCCACGGCACCGGACCGTGTGCCTCCAGCAGATCACGCAGGGTCAGCCCCCGGATCAGCTCCATCACGATCCACGGCACCAGCACGCCGTCCTCGCCCGGGTCGGCACCGGTGTCGAACACGGAGACGATCGTGGGGTGGTTCAGCGCGGCGGCGTGCTCGGCCTCGCGGGCGAACCGCGAACGCGCGATGGTGTCCTCGGCCAGGTCGCTGCGCAGCCGCTTGACCGCGACGATGCGATCGAGCATCAGGTCGTGCGCCTCGTGCACCACGGCCATGCCACCGCCGCCGATCCGGCGCCCGGTGCGATACCGCCCGCCGCCGAAGACACGCCCGTTCGCCCGAGCCGGGTCCCCCGAAACGGTCACCCTCAGGCCGCCCTCCACGCTGCACCACTCGCGCACGACCTCGGTGCGCGTCGACCTACCCGAAAGCGCTCCCGTCGCATCGCCGACAGCCTGTCAGAGACGCGACGAGAGCGCAGCGGGTCGGCGCCAACCGGCACCGCCCCTACCGGAACGCTAGAGGTAGGGACCCGACTGGGTGTGCGGCGGCTCACCCTGCCCGCCGGGGACCACGCCGGGCGGAAGGGCCCGACGCATCGTCTCCAGCTGTGCGCGCGCCGCCATCTGCTGTGCGAACAACGCGGTCTGGATGCCGTGGAACAGGCCCTCCAGCCAACCCACGAGCTGCGCCTGCGCGATCCGCAGTTCGGATTCGCTGGGCACCGAGTCGTGCGTGAACGGGAGCGAGAGCCGCTCCAGTTCCTCGACCAGTTCCGGGGCGAGCCCCTTCTCCAGTTCCTTGATCGAGCTGGCGTGGATCTCCTTGAGTCGCACCCGGCTCGCCTCGTCGAGAGGAGCCGCGCGCACCTCCTCCAGCAGCTGCTTGATCATGCTGCCGATGCGCATGACCTTCGCGGGCTGTTCGACCATGTCGGTCACCGCGAGTTCACCGCCCTCTTCACCGAGGCCGCCACCGAGCGCCATGCCATCCGGCCCGACGATCACCACCTGCGGGTTCTCACCATTCGCTTCGTTGTTCGGCGTATCCATGCATCTCATCCTAGGAGCGCCGAGAGGTTATGCCGTCCTGCCGCGCACCACTGTGCGAGATCGTGTCAAAAGCGCCGCGAGCAGGGCCGCGAGGATCGGCGGCACGATCAGCGCGAGGCCCGGTTGCGACCACGGAATCACCGGTTCGGGGGCATGCGGCAGGCTCTCGGCCTCGGCGGACATCACGTCCCACAGGGCGGACTTTTCGCCCCGCCGCACGACCACCCCCAAAGCGGATCAGCCGGCGAACGGGCCAGTCGTCAATGGTCGTTGGAGATCCCGTTGCGGCAGTTGAAGTTGAACGTGTACCGCTCGGTCTGGGCGTTGGCGACCGGTTGCAGGATCAGCAGCTGCACGACCCCGCTCACCTCGCCGAAGAGTTGCGGCGGGATCCGCCAGGGGAGCGGAATGGTCTGCTGACGCGGGCCGCTACCGGTGAAGTGCAGGATGTCCGGTGTCATCGTGAACGGCACATCGGATACCCACTGGAAGATCACGTCACCGGGGCCCTGCCCGTCCACGACCACGGTGCCGAGGAACTCCACCTGGTCGATCCCGTTGCAGCGCACCCAGGAGCCGTTCGCCCGGTCGGCGCCGAGCCGCAGGTCGCTCACCCGGAACCGCTGGCCCAGCGGTGGCGGCGCGGTCGGCGAGGCGCCGCCGGGGCCGGCCGTCGTGGTGGTGCCGCCGGATCCGCCGGACTGCCCGCCGGGAGCCCGCGTGGCGGGCGAGTCTCCCGGCCGATCACCCGAGGCGGGAGCGTTCCCCGGCGGTGCGGTCACCGTCTCGGTCACGGTGACCGTCGGCACCGGGACGGGCTGTCCGTTCGGGGTCGGCGATCCGCCGGACGTGGGCGCGGCGCCGGAGGGCACCGGGGTCGCCTCGATGCTCTGGTCCTGGGCGGGCAGTTGCGGTGGGATGCCCGCGGGTGAGGGGCCGGCTCCGTTGTGCCGGGCCTGCATTCCGGGGCCGGAGCCGCAGACGTTCGTGAGCACGAGCAGCGTGATGAGGGTCAGCGCGATGATCGTCGGGCCCAGCGGTATCCGCCTGTGAAACCCGCCGATCGACCACATCACGCCTCCTTCCCCCACCACCGGTCGGACGTTTCCGGAAGGTACCGATGTATCACGATCCGCATCCTCGACGAGCCTGCACCCTTCATCCGCGATGCGCCAGACACACAGTCTGCCCGGCTGGACCGACGCCCGTCGCGACTCTCAGCGTTGTCGCGTCGCCGGAAAACACCGGACAAGCAGTCCACCGGCGCAGACGATACCGGCTCCTCCGAGGGCGATCAGAGTCAAATTCACAACGGATGGACCGGTTCTGGGCAGCGTGGACGGCGCATCGAAGGCCGGAGGGGTGACAGGAGTGGAGGCGTCGGTCGAGGCATTCGGGTCGGACTCGATCAGATACCGCGCCACGATTCGCCCGCCGGAGCGCACGGCGTACACCCCGGGCCGATCGTCCTCGGTGATCTCCGCCCCCCAGGAGCGGAGTTCGTCCAGGCCGTCGGTGCCCCCGGTGAGCAGGAGTTCGTGCTCGACGTCGAGCACCGCCCGGCCCGACTCGTCGGTCAGCGGACGGGCACCGTGTGCGGCCAGCCGGTCCAGGAATCGATCCCACTCCTGTTGCGTCGGCGGGTCCGTGACCGGGGCCGGCTTCGGCGGGCCGGTGGGCTCGGCCGGCGCATGCCCGTGTACCGGTGGATCGGGGTGCAGTTCGGCCGCGGCCGGCGCCCGACCGCGTGGGGAGGCGGCCGCGTCCGCGTCGCCGGTCGGGGCGCTCGCCGGCGGCGACCCGCCGATCGGGGCGGGCGGGGGAGCGGACGCCGCGCTCGCGCGGACCGGGACGGCAGCCGGCGACGCGACACCGGGAAGCGCCGACCCACCGGCGAGCGCATCGGTCAGGGCCGGGGCACCGGAAAGGGCGAGGGCCGCCGCGAGCACACACCCGGCAGCCAATCGACGTGCGAAGCCGCCGGGGGTAGGCATGCCGCCAGACTAAGGAAAATCGACAAAAGACCCATCCAGCGACATTCGCCGCACCGGGATGGTCATCCGATTTTCATTCGTCCGGCGGCAGGCCGGCCCGACCGCCGCACCGGCACCCACCCGCGGCGCCGTCTCGCCCCGCCCGCGACACCCCGACGGCCCGCGCCCGCCGGGTCAGCGCACCTTCAGCAGCACCTTGCCGATGTGCCCGCTCGCCTCGACCACGCGGTGCGCCTCGGCCGCGTCGGCCACCGGCAACACCCGATCGATGATCGGCCGGATCCGGCCCGCGTCCAGGAGCGGCCACACGTGCTCGCGTACGGCCGCCACGATCGCGGACTTCTCCGACATCGGGCGCCCCCGCAGCGAGGTCGCCGCGATCGCGGCCCGCTTCATCAGCAGCTTGTTCAGGTCCAGTTCGCCGCGGGCACCACCCTGAAGACCGATCACCACGAGCCGGCCGTTGACCGCAAGCGCGTCCACGTTGCGATCGAGGTACTTGGCGCCCATGTTGTCCAGGATCACGTCCACCCCGGCCCCGTCGGTGGCCTCGCGGACCCGGGCCACGAAGTCCTCGTCCCGATAGTTGATCGTGACGTCGGCGCCCAGTTCGCGGCAGCGGGCCAACTTGGCCGCCGACCCCGCCGTGGCGAACACCCGGGCACCCGCCGCCGAGGCCAACTGGATCGCCATCGTGCCGATGCCACTGGAGCCGCCGTGCACCAGGAAGGTCTCGCCCTTGCGCAGGTGGGCGACCATGAACACGTTCGACCAGACCGTGCACACCACCTCGGGCAGTGCCGCGGCCGAGACCAGGTCCATCCCGTCGGGCACGGGCAGCAGTTGGCCGGTGGGCACCCGGACCCGCTCGGCGTACCCGCCACCCGCGAGCAGCGCACACACCTCGTCGCCGACCGCCCAGCCGGACACCCCCGCGCCGACCTCGACGATCCGGCCGGACGCCTCCAGACCGGGGTGGGCGGACGCACCCGCGGGTGGATGGTAGAACCCCTGGCGCTGCAACAGGTCGGCCCGGTTGACCGCCGACGCGGCCACCTCCACCAGCACCTCGCCGGGTTCGGGTTTCTCGTCCGGAACCTCGGTCCAGGTCAGTACCTCGGGCCCGCCCGGTTCGGCAATCGTGATCGCGTACATGGCATCCAGCCTATGAGTCGCCCGTCTTCGGCTGCGGTTTGTGTGTTTTGATCACCACGAGTCGGTCGCCTGCCCCGAGTACCGCTGCCTCGGGGTCATCGTGCCGCAACGTACGGTGTCCGCGCACCACGGCCACCACCAGATCGCCGCACTCGCCCGGCGACTTGCCCGCCTCGCGCTTGTCGATCGGCCGCTCGACCAGGTCCATGCCCTCGCCGTAGTGCATGAGGTCCTCCATCACCTCACCGACGTTCGGGCTGAGCAGCGAGACCCCGAGCAGTCGGCCCGCCGCGCTCGCGGTGGTGACCACCGAGTCGGCTCCGCTCTGCCGGATCAGCGGCGCGTTCTCGTCCTCGCGCACCGCCACCACGATCCAGGCCCGCCGGTTCAACTGCCGCGCGGTCAGCGTGACCAGGGCCGCGGTGTCGTCCCGGTTGACCGAGACGATGATGTTCCGCGCCCGCTCCACCTCGGCCCGGCGCAGCACCTCCGCCCGGGTCGCGTCGCCGGAGACCACCACGAGCTTGTCGTCGTCGCTCGCCTCGGTGACCGCCTCGGGGTCGGAGTCGACGACGACTATGTTCTCGCGCGAGATCCCCTGTGCCATCAGCGTGTGCACCGCGCTGTATCCGGTCGTGCCGTAGCCGACCAGGATCGTGTGGTCGCGCAACGTGGACCTCCAACGGTTGAGCCGCAACTGCTCCCGCGTGCGCTCGGTGAGCACCTCGAGGGTCGTGCCGACCAGGATGATCAGGAAGATCACCCGCAGCGGGGTGATCAGGACGACGTTCACCAGGCGGGCGCCGTCACTGGCGGGGGTGATGTCGCCGTAGCCGGTCGTGGACAGGGTGACCGTCGCGTAGTAGATCGCGTCGAGCAGCGAGACCCGCTCGTCCACGGCATCGCGGTAGCCGTCCCGATCGAGGTAGACCACCAGGATGGTGACCGCCAGGACCAGCAGCGCCATCCCGAACCGGCGCAACACCTGCATCAGCGGACCGGGACGGTCCTTGGGGATGTGTACGGTCGCGCCCGCCTGCCCGGCCAGGCCCGCCGGTTCGTCGGAGCGTTTCTTCAGCGCCGGCAGCGGCCGGGCGAGCGCGCCGCGCGGCCCGCGGCGATCGGCCGGCCGGTCGTCGGGAAAGCGCACGGTCTTCATCGCGGTGCCCCGAGCACCTCGACCCGCTCGCCCGCACGCGCGCCGCCGGGCGGCACCACCGCGATGCCGTCGGCGATCGCGAGTCCGCGCAGCATCGCCGGGCCGGAGAAGGCCAGCGGGCGATCCCCGCGCATCGGCACCAGGCGGGTGTCGCACGGGTGGCCGGCGATGTCGACGCCGACCCTGATCCGGCGCGGGCGCGGTTCCGGGCGCCCGGAGAGCCGGCGCAGCAGCGGCACCGCGAGGGTGAGCATGCCGGCCACCGCGGCCAGCGGGTTGCCGGGCAGGCCGACCAGATAGCGGCCCGCGCCCGGGCGCTCGCCGGGCAGGTGGGCGAGCAACATCGGATGCCCGGGCCGGACCGCCACGCCGTCCACCAGGATGTCCGCCTCCAGATCGGCGAGCAGCCGGTGCACGTGATCGCGCGGGCCGTCGGCGGTGCCGCCGGTGGTGATCACCACGTCGGCGCGGGATGCGCTCACGAGTCCGCGCAGCGTGTCCAGGTTGTCCCCGACCCGGCGAACCCGCAGCAGGTCGGCGCCGAGGGTACGCAGCCACGGCGTGATCAGCGGGCCGAGCGCGTCCCGGATCCGGCCCTCCCTCGGCAGCCCGGCATCGAGCAACTCGTCGCCCAGCACCAAGAGTTCCACCCGCGGCCGGTCGACCACCACGAGTTCGTCGTAGCCGGAGGCGGCGGCCAGCCCGGTGACCCCGGGGGTGACCGTGGTGCCGGCCGGCAACAATTCGTCGCCGCGCCGGCACTCCTGACCGCACGCGCGGATGTCGGTGCCCTGCTGGATGTGCACGTCGGCGAACAGCGTGCGGCCCTCGACCCGGCTCTGCTCGCTGCGCAGCACGGCGGTGGCCCCGTGCGGGACCCGCGCGCCGGTGGCGATCTCGACCGCGTCCCCGTCGCGCATCACGCCGATCTCCGCGCCCGCGTCGCCCGCGAGCAGCCGCCCGCGCACCCGCCACGGCCCGGGGCCGGCGACTGCCCACCCGTCCATCGCCGAGGTGTCGAAGGAGGGCAGATCGGTGAGCGCGACGATGGGCCGGGCCAGTACGTGATCGCGCGCGTGGTGCAGCGTGCGCGAGACGGCGGGCAGCGGTCGGCCGGCCGCGCGGGCGGTGGCCCGGGCCTCGGGCCAGCCCAGTGCCTGTTGCGGGTGCGGCTCGGAACGCGCCATGGTCCGACTCTCCCGAGAGATCATCGGGCGTCCGGCTCGGAGCCCGTGCCGCGGCGCTCGGCGAGGTCCTGTGCCTGGCGCAGTGCCTCGGCCACCGCCGCCGCGCCGCCGCCCCGACTCGCCGCCGCGTAACCGACCAGGAAGGAGGTGAGCGGCGCGGCCGGTCGCTGTACGTTGTGCGCCGCCACCCGGGTCATGTCCAGCAGCGCCGCGATGTCCACGTCCAGCTCGATGCCCAGTTCCTGCTTGACCGCTTCGGTCCACTCTTCCAAGCCAGTCATGTCTCTCCTCTTCGGGGCTGTGTCCATCCTCCCCGACCGTGCTCGCGCGTCGCGCACATCGGCCCAGGTGTCGCAGTCGAACACGGCGTCGGGGTCGGCCCGGATCCGGCGCGGCGCGAGCGGCTCGACCACCCGGCGCAGCGGCGCCCCGGCCGGTTCGGCCAGGGCCGCGACGCCGGCCCGGAGCGCGGCGGTGCGATAGGCGCCGAGCAGGATCTGATCGCGCCCGTCGGCATCGACCGCGACCGCGCCGGCCGGACCGGGCTCCCGGTCCAGCGCGGCCACCAGGCGCTCGATCAACTCGGCGGGCACGAACGGCAGATCTGCGGCGAGCAGCACCACCACCTCGGCCCGGACCAGCGGCAGTGCGGCGGCCAGCGCGGCCACCGGGCCGCCGCCGGGCGGATCCTCGCGCACCCACACCACCTCGCGCCCGGTGGCCCGGCGCGGCCCGGCGACCACGATCCGCTCGGCCCCGGCCAGCGCGGTGAGCACCCGGTCGAGCAGCGAGACGCCCGCCACGAGCAGGCCCGGCTTGTCGGCGCCGGCCAGCCGACGGGCCGCGCCGCCGGCCAGGACGACCGCGTCCCAGCCGCTCACGTCGGTGCGTTCGCGGAGGTCGTGGACCAGCGGAAGAGCGTCATCGCGACGCTGGTCGCGAGGTTGTAGCTGGACACCTTCGGCCGCATCGGGATGGCCACGAGCCGGTCGGCGCGCTCGCGCAGCGCCGCCGAGACGCCGTGTCGCTCGGTGCCGAACGCCAGGATCGCGTCGTCCGGGATCTCGATGTCGCGCAGGTCGGCGCCCTCGGGATCGAGCACGAAGACCGGTCCGGCCGGCAACGCGTGCGGATCCACCCGGGCGACCGTGGTCGCGAAGTGCAGCCCCGCACTGCCGCGGACCACGTTGGGGTGCCACGGGTCCAGGTCGCCGGTGGTCAGCACGGCGGCGACGCCGAATCCGGCGGCCAGCCGCACCACCGCCCCGACGTTGCCCAGGTTGCGCGGGTTCTCCAAGAGCACGATCGGCGCGCTGCGGGCCCGTCCCGGCTCGGGCTCGGGGCGACCGGCCAGTGCCACCACCCCGGTCGGGCTGCCGCGCGGGACCAGGTCGCGCAGGAACGGCTCGGACACCTCGTGCGCCGTCTCCTGCAGGTAATCGCCCACGTCGGCCGCGAGTTCGTCGGCCAGGGCGACAACCGCCGCCCGGTCGGTGGTCACCACGAGTTCGATCTCGGCGCCGAACCGCAACGCGTGCTTGACCGCGTGGAAGCCGTCGAGCAGCACCGCCCCGGGCGAGGCGGCCCGCCACAGTGCGAGGGTCTGCGTCTCCTGGGGGTTCATGGCAGCAGCGTAGGACCTGTCGAACCGGGTCCCGGACGCGCGGCGGCGGCATGCGCCGCCCGGCCCGGGACCCTGCGGGCACGGTCGGATCAGGCCCGGCTCGACGCCGAGGCCACCCCTTCGAGTCCGTCGGACGTATTTTGCGCGGGTGGCTCCGTGCCGACCACGGGCGCCGGTTTCGCCGCGGCCGGTCCGCGGCGCAGCCGAGCCGTCAGCCGGGTGAGCACTCGCGATCGGGTCCAGATCAGGAACGCGGTGGGCAGGAACAGCGCGTCGCCCACGGACATGGACGCGGAGAATGCGGGCAGGCCCAGCATGATCGCGATGCCGAAGTGCATGCCGAGCAGGATCACGATCGCGACGTACTTGACCCGCTTGGCGAACAGCATGAACACGAAGCCGACCTGGATGAACACCGTGAGGTAGCTGATCAGCACGCCCATCTCGGCGTTCTCGCCGAGCATGTGGCTGAGCCCGGGCCACGGTGCGAAGTACTCCAGGTTGAGCACGTAGTGCATCGCTGTGCCGTCCTGCCAGTACGAGCCCTGCACCTTGTACAGCCCGGCCGCGCCGTAGATGAAGCACACCTCGGCGGCGATCACGAACAGCGCGCAGTTGTGCACGGCGGTCACCAGGCCGGCCCGTACCTGCTCGACCTGGCGGGGCAGCCGCCACAGCGCGCCGAAGGCGATCGCGATCCCGGGGATCCAGATCCAGCGGCAGACGAACGCGAAGGAGAACTCCGGGTCCAAGGCCCACGAGTCGCCTCGGCAGGTGGTGCCGAGCGCGACCATCGCGATCAGCGCGACCAGCACGCCGATCTCGTGTCCGGGTCCGGTGCCGGGGCGGATCCCGGTGCGCCTGGCCCGGCGGGCGTCCAGCGACCAGACCCGTCCGCATGCGGTGAAGGCGAGGTAGATCGACATCAGCAGCAGGACGGTGTCGCCGCCGTCGGTCATCAGGATGGACCGGCTGTTGAAGGACACGACCATGATCGCGAACAGGATGCTCGTCGCCCGGGTGTGCCATCCGAGCACGAACAGCGCGCTGATCACGATCGCCGCGATGTAGACGCCTTCGAACCACATCCGCGAGTCGCTCTCCAGGAGCAGGCTCACCCCGCCGATGCCGCCCAGCAACTCCCGGGCCATGTCCGGCGACCAGGCCGACTGGTCGCCCCAGATCTCCCGGCGGTTGAAGTACTCGCGGATCAGGCCGACCAGGAAGACCAGGCCGTAGCCGATCCGCAGCAGGGCCGCCTGGTGCACGGCGAAGGTACGGGTGCTGACCGTGTCGAGGGCGTGCACCAACCACCCGCCGACGGCGTCCTCGACCCGGCGGTACGCACTTGCCGCGCCGCGCGGCTGCGGCTCAGCGGAAGTCATCGGGCTTCGTCTCCCACCAGCCGAGCGTGCGATACGAGGTTTCCGGCCCGACCTTCGCGTCCGGCTTGCCGATCGGCGTGGTCGCGACCCGGATCCGGACGGATTCGAGTCCGCGGCCGGCTCCCGCGTCCTGGAAGCGGTGCACCACGATCCGGCGCAGGTAGCGCTGGGTCAGCGGGCCGCGCGTGCCGATCGCCGACTCGTCCTTGGCCTCGTGCGCGTCGGCATAGCTCGACCACGCGCGTCGGATCATGTTCTGGTCGGCCTTGCTGGGATAGGGGTTGCCCCGGATGTGCTCCAGGTCGTTTCCGGTCAGGTCGGACCAGTCGGACTCGACGACGCTGCCGTCCGCGCCGCGTATCCGCGACTGGGCCTGGAGGCGGAAGTTCTCCGACATCGGATTGGGCGCGAACAGCGCCCAGTTCTGCTCGAAGTACGGGTAGATCCAGGTGCCGGTCGGCTTGCGGTACTCCTGGCTCAGCGTGTTGCTCGGGGCGACGTGCAGGAAGACGAAGAACACGTGCACCAGGGTCACCAGGATCGCGAGCACGGCGAACAGCGCGGAGATCGAACGCACCGCGGTCGAGCGCTGTTCGTCCGAGGGCACCGCCGTCTCGATCGGGGTGTCCACGGGGGCGCGTTCCCCCGCCTGTGCCGGGATCCGCGCCGGCGGCCGGTCCGGATCCGGTGCCGGGCCCCGGTCCGCCGTCGTGTCGGCGGTCGAGGTGCCCACCGCCGCCGCACCCGCCTCGAGTCCGGGCTTCGACCGATCCGCCGGTTGCCCGGGCGTCGCGTCGTCAGGCGACTGCATGCCTCTCCCGTGGTCGATGGGCCCACCGGTCCGGACCCGTGCTGCCGGCACGCTACCGGGTCCGGTCCGCCGGTCGTACCGAAACCGTTGCCAACCACTCGGTCGAGACGGTTTCCGTGACCATAGAACGTGTTCTACTCTGAGCGGCGGTGCGATCCCGGCCCGACCACGATGTCCGGCACGGGGGTGCGGGCATACCGGGCCGGGGTCGCACCGTCACGACCGAGTCACCGGCTCACCTGCTCACAGGTCCAGCACGCCCTCACGGCCGTGCGCCCGATAGCGGCCGAGCAGTTCCTCCCGCCCCGCGTCGTCGAGCAGCCGGTACGCCGCGCCGCGCTCGGGCCGCCACCACACCTGCCCCGCCGCCCGGAAGCCCGCCCGCCGCAGGCCGACCTTGTGCACCTTGTTGGTCGCGGTGGTCGGCACCTCGTCCACCACCCGCACGAACATCGGCGCCATCTTGGTGCCCAGGTCCGGCTGCTCGGCCATGAAGGCGGCGAACTCCCCCGGGTCGAACTCGGCGCCCTCGCGCACCTGCACGCACGCCATCACCTGGTCCCCGGTCACCGGGTCCGGAACCCCGTACACGACCACGACCTCGAACGGCGCGAAGCGGGCGAGGATGCCCTCGATGCCGGCCACCGCCAAATTCTCGCCGTCCACCCGCAACTTGTCATCGGCGCGGGCGGCGAAGTAGAGGTATCCGGCCGCGTCCCGGTAGAAGTGGTCGCCCGTCCAGTACTGCCCGTCGCGCGCCCGGGCCGCCGACGCCTCCTCGTTGCGCCAGTACCCCTCGAACCCGTTGCGCCCGGTGTTGACCAACTCCCCGATCGCCGCGTCCCCGTTGACGAGTCGACCCGCCGCGTCGAACTCGGCCCGGGCGCACTCCCGGCCGGTCGCCGGATCGAGCACCGCGGCGTGCTCGGGACACGGCCCGACCGCGCCCGCGGGCGTGCCCGGCCGCCAGTTGACGCTCATGCCGCCCTCCGAGGAGCCGTACCCCTCGGTCAGCGCGCACCCGAACCGGGCCTCGAAGCGCGCCATGTCCACCGCACCCGCCTCGGTGCCGAACCCGGCGCGCAGCGGATTGTCCCGGTCGTCCGGCCGCTCCGGGGTGGCCAGCAGATAGGAGATCGCCCGGCCCACGTAGGTGAAGTAGGAGGCGTTGTAGCGGCGGATGTCGGGCAGGAACGCGGACGCCGAGAACCGCCGGCGCAGCGCGACCGCACCGCCCGCCCGCAGCGCCGGCGACCAGTTGGCCATCAACGCGTTGCCGTGGAACATCGGCATGCAGATGTAGTTGACGTCGTCCGGCCCGAAGCCGAACTGCTCGGACAACACGGTCCCGGCGCCGGCCAACCGGCCCTGCGAGCAGACCACGCCCTTGGGCGCGCCGGTGGACCCGGAGGTGAACACGATCAGCAGGCGATCTGCGGGATCCGCGACCAGGGCGGGCAGCGCGGCGTCCGCGTACGGGCGCAGCAGGTCGTCGTACGCGGGGTCGTCGACCACCAGGATCCGCTCCGCCGGGATCCCCAGGTCGAGCCCTTCGAGCAGGGGCAGGTGGGCGCGCTCGGTGACGATCACCCGGCACTCGGCGTGCGTGATGTCGCGCGCCAGCTCCGCGCCGCGCCGCGTGGAGTTCACCCCCACGAGGGTGGCGCCCGCCACCGCCGCGCCGGAGAGCCAGTGCGGGAACTCGGGCACGTTGTCGAGCAGGACGCCCACGTGCGGCTCGGCCCCGCTCGGGAGCAGGTCGGTGAGCAGCGCCGCCCGGGCGGCGGCGGCTCGGGCGAGTTCGTGGTGCGTCCAGGTCCGATCCTCGAAGTACAGCCCGGTCCGTTGGTCGCCCCACTGGTGATGGACGAGTTCCGCGATCGTCACCATGCCGCACTCCCTCACCGAGATCCGGTCGAGCCAGATCTGATAGACCGTTAGATCTGATGCACCGTCATATTCTTTGCCCGCATTCTTGGCAAGATCAAGAAAAGTGTCACGGAGGTACGGGTATGAACTCGAACACCAGGCCGCTGCCGCCGGCCTCGGCCACCGCACTCGCCGAGCTGATGGCCGGCAATCTGCCCGGCCCCGACGACGTGACCGCGGAGGCGCTGGACCTCGCCGACCGGGTGCGCGATCTGGTCGAGGCGGTGGTGTGGACGGACGTGGACGCGGCGGTGCGCGCGGACGCCGCCCGCCGGGTCGCCGAACTGACCGCGCTGCTGAATGCCGCCCGGCGCCCGCAGGCGGTGTCGCTGATCCGGCATCCGAACGGCCGGCTGGAGCACCTGACCCAGATGGGCTCGGGTCGGCTCAACCCGCAGGCGCCCAGGCTGATCTTCGAGGAGGTCGAGCCGAGGCCGGACCCCACGGCCGACCCGGAATCGGTGGAGATCCGCGCGCACTGCACGCTGACCGCGGCCCACGGCGGGCCGCCCGCCCGGGCGCACGGCGGGATCGTGGCGGTCGTGCTCGACCAGTTGCTCGGCGTCGCCGCGTCCGCGGCCGGGGCGCCCGGGCTGACCGCCGGGCTGGACATCCGCTACCGCCGGGCCACGCCCTACGACGTGCCGCTGGAGCTGACCGGTCGCTGGACCGGTCGCGAAGGGCGCAAGAGCTTCGCGACCGGTGAGATCCGCGCCGACGGCGAACCGACCGCCGAGGCGACCGCGGTGTTCATCGCGGAACGCCGGTCCTGACCTGGCCTGCGGCCGGTCCTGCGGTCACACCACCACAGGGGCGGCCTGCGTCTCGCTCACCATGGGCCGTCCGGCGGCCTCCCACGCCAGCATGCCGCCGTCGACGTTGACCGCGTCCCAGCCCTGCTGACCCAGATAGTGGGTGACCTGGGCGGATCGGCCGCCGACGCGGCACATCACGTACACACGCGTGTCGTGCGGCACCTCGTCGATCCGCTCCAGGAGCGTGCTCATCGGGAGGTGCCGGGCACCGGCGACATGACCGGCGTCCCATTCGTGCACCTCCCGTACGTCCAGGACGAAGGCGTCGTCAGGGACCGCGGCGGCGGGCACGGCCGGCGGGGGCGACAGGTGCATCGAATCTCCGGGAGGTCAGGCGTCCGGAACCCGTCCGGCCGCGCTCATCGCACATTGTCGGCCATCGGCGCCGTGCACACGTGCCTCGAAAGAGCGAACCACCCGGCCCACGCGCACGACACGCGGCCGAAATGACGGCTGTGTGCCACCGGGCGAGCAGGATGGGCGAGCGGCGAGGGCCGCAACCCTCCCGGGCCGGCCGACGCCCATCCGGCCGGCCCGGGAGGGTCGCCGGCGCGCCGCGATCCGCTCGGCGCGGCCCCGCCGGGAGCCGCCGGACGGGCCGGAGCAGCGGTCAGGGATCGACCAGCGTGCCGAGCACCTTCTCCTTCTCCGCGATGTCGTGCAGGAGCTGATCGGCCAGGTGCTCCAGCAGCCCGTCGGGGTCGTTCGGCGCGAGCTGGAGCAGCTGCCCCATCGCGCCCTCCATCAGCTGATCGCGCAGGCCCGCCAGCTCGGCCCGCCGGTGGGTGAGCCAGGCCAGCCGGCTGCGCAGCCACTGCCCCCGACTCTCCGCGTCCGGACCGATCGCGCCCTCCGGGGAGGTGGCCCATTCCGTACCGAGAGCGAGCAGCTCGGTCACGTCGCCGCGCGCGTAGGCGGCGTTCACCCGGGCGATGAAGGTGCCTCGGCGCTGCTTCTCCTCGGGATCCTGGACCAGGTCCGGGTGGGCCCGCCGGGCCAGCTCGCGAAAGAGCTTGCGCGCCTCGGCACCGGGGCTGACCCGGTGCACCTCCGGCACCGGCATCGGCTCTTCGGCCGCCTCGCCGGCGCCGCCCGACGCCCCGCCCGACCCCCCGCCCGCGCCGTCGAGGGCGCCCAGCAACGAGTCCAGGTCCGGCATATCCGTGACCACACCACGCAATTCGACCGCGCGCCGGATGTCCGTGGGATCGCCGGTGTGCGCCGCGATCGCCTCCGCGATCAGCGCGTCCAGCTCGTCGAGTCGCTCGTACAGCGGTCCCAGTCGGCGGTGGTGCACGATCGCCAGGTTGTCCAGCTCGACCTGAAGGGTCGTCACATCCACTTCGTCGTCGAGCAGCGCGGTCTCCGCGGCGGCGACCTGTCGTTCCAACTCGGCGATTTCGGGGTCCGACCAGGGGGTCGGCGCGCTGACCTCGTCCATCACGTCCCTTGTGTGCTGTTCTGTTCCCGCGCGACACCGGCCGGCGGGCGCGTCTGCCGGACTTTGAAGATCAAATCACTCGCAACACCCCCCAGCAGCCTATGTGGTAGGGCAGCATGGTCAGGCCGTCCCTGGCCAGTCGATCCAACAAAGCAGTTGGCTAGAGGGGATAAGATCCAGCCATGCCGCCCGACACCGCACGCACCCGAGCCAAACTTCTCGACGCCGCCCGCGCGGAGTTCGCCGAGCACGGCATCGCCGGCGCCCGCGTCGACCGCATCGCCCTGCGCGCCGGGGTGAACAAGGAGCGCATCTACGCGTACTTCGGCAACAAGGAGCAGCTCTTCCAGCACGTGCTGACGGAGTCGCTCCAGGAACTCAACACGGTCGTCACGATGCCCAACGACGACCCGGCCGAGTACATCGCCCAGGTCTACGACTTCTACTGCGCCCGCCCGGAGCTGCTCCGGTTGCTGGTGTGGGAGGCGTTGTACTACGGCCACGACCCGGTTCCGGACGAGGAGCGGCGAGTCACGAGCTACGCCGCGAAACTTCAGGAGTTCGCCGATCATCTCGGCGTGAAGCCCTCGCCGGAGGTCGCCCAGCTGCTCTTCTCGCTCATCGGCGTCGCCGCCTGGCAACAGACGATGCCGCAGATGTCGCGGGTACTGCTGGGGGCCGACTCGGAATCCGAGGAGGCCCGGGCGAACCGGCGCAAGCACCTCATCGAGTTCACGCGAGCGTCCATCGCGTCGATGAAGCAGTCATAGGCGCACGGCCGGATGAAGGGTCCACCCTTCATCCGGCATGCCCACGCAATACCGTCCTTCCCATGACTCCCCCGGGGAAGGCGCACCCGAGGTCCTGCTCGTCCCCGCGGATCCCCTGAACCCCCGTCGCACCGACCCGCACTTCGTCCCCGAGGCAACGGCCGCGCTCGCGTCGGGGATCCCGGTGGCGCGGGTGGACCACGAAGCCCTCGTGCGCGGCGACGCGCACGAGGCGCTGCACCGCGCGTGCCCCACGATCGGGGACCGCGCCGGCGGCACGGTTGTTCGCCGGCCGCCCGTGACCCTGGGTCAGACCCCGGTCTCGGCCGGCAGCCGCCCCGATCGCACGGCCGCGAGCAATTGTTCGTGGTCGGCCTCGGTGCGATCTGCGTAGCGCACCGCGAACCGCGCGAACGCGTCGTCCAGCCGGTCGCTCTTGCCGCAGTAGCCCGCGAGCACCTTGGGGTCCACCGAGTGACTGTGCGCGCGGGCCAGCAGCGCGCCGGTCATCCGGGCGTAGTCGTCTATCTCGTGCGCCGCCAGCACGCTCGGGTCGATGCTCCCCTTCATGTTGCGGAACCGGCGCACCATGTACGCGCGCCCGTCGATCGAGGTCCACCCGAGCAGCGAGTCGGTACCGGCCTGCATCCATTTCTGGCCCACCACGACCCGGCGCCCCTCGTGCTCGACGTGCGCGGGCGGCAGATACGGCGCGAGCGCCGAGGGCCGGGCCTCCTTCACCTGGAGCACCAGCGGCTCGTCACCGTTGCCCAGCAGCAGCACCACGTAGGCCCGGGTACCGACGCTGCCCGTGCCCACCACCCGAAACGCCACGTCCTCGATCGCGAACCGGGCCAACAGCGGCCGGCGTTCGGTGGAGAGCGTGTCCACATAGCTCTCCAGGCCGGCCGCCACCGCGTGGGCGAGCGCGTCGTCCACCGCGGTGAGCACCGGCGGCTCCGGAACGAAGTGCCAGGTGCCGTCGGAGCGCCGCCGGGTCGCCTTGGCCGCGAACCGGGCGCTGGTGTTGCGCCGGGCCTTCGCGGTGACCTGGGCCAACAGACCGGACAGTTCGGCCGCGTCCGCGTGCGCCACCAGCGACTCGTCCGCGATCGCGTGCCACGCCTGCAACACCGGCATCTTCGCCAGCACCTTCATCGTCTTGCGATAGGAGGCCGCGGCGTCGTAGGCCGCCCGGTGACACGCGTCCGCATCCAGACCGCCGACCCGGCCGGCCACCACGAGCGAGGCGGTCAGTCGTTTCAGGTCCCACTCCCACGGGCCCTGTACGGTCTCGTCGAAGTCGTTGAGGTCCATCACCAGCCGGCCCTCGGCGGTGCCGAACACCCCGAAGTTCCCGGCGTGCGCGTCACCGCAGATCTGCCCGGTCAATCCGGTGACCGGCTGCGCCGCGAGATCGGCCGCCATCAACCCGGCCGAGCCGCGCAGGAACGCGAACGGCGAGGCCGCCATGCGGCCGATCCGCAGCGGCACCAGGTGTTCGAGCCGGCCGAGGTTGGCCCGCTCGACGCTCTCCACCACGTCGGGCCGGTCCACCGCGGGTTCGAAACTCGCGTGCGCGGCCCGCGACACCCGCTCGCGCAGCCCCTTGCCCAGCGCCTTCGACGCCACATCCGACCTGTCCCGAAAACCCGGAACGATGAATTCCCGCCCCACCGAAGTCCCCGACATGTACCGATCCTCCCCGGATCAAGCGCACGGCCCACCACCACGACACAGCCGGGCTCCCCCGGCCGGAGATACAGAAAGGCCCCAGGTCGATGACCTGGGGCCTTTGCTCGGTGCGCGAGGGGGGAGTTGAACCCCCACGCCCTTTCGGGCACTGGAACCTGAATCCAGCGCGTCTGCCTATTCCGCCACCCGCGCGAGCAATCAAAGATTAGCACGGGCTCCAGGCCCGATACGAATCCATACCCGCAGGCCCCACCGCTCACACCATGAGCATCCGTATGGACACCCACAGCAACCAACGGTTCATCTTTGTGGACCGGGATCCCCACGACCCCCGCCTCTCCGGCATGCTTGCCCTGCACCGTACGGTGAACGGGCTTCGACCCCGGCCACGCACACGGTCGCGGCACAACTACTGCAAGCGAGCCACGGAGGGGGCAACAGGGTGTAGGAATCCCTGTGAAAGCCAACACTCCTTACAGTGGCCACGGTAGGGAACCGCGCCCGTTTCCCACGCGTGGATACGATCAGTGAGCAGACTGTAGGACCGGACCGGCCGATCGCGTACGGAAGGAGGTGCCCGTGGGTCCCCTGAAGAAGTTCGAGCAACGGCTTGAGGGCCTGGTCAACGGCGCCTTCGCCAAGGCGTTCAAGTCGGATGTCCAGCCCGTCGAGATCGCCAGCGCGCTCAAGCGCGAGTGCGACAACAACGCGACGATCTGGAACCGCGACCGAACCATGGTCCCGAACGACTTCGTCGTCGAGCTCGGCCAACACGACTATGAGCGCCTGAGCCCGTACGTGCAGCAACTCGGCGGCGAGCTGGCGACCGTGGTGCGGGACTACGCGCAACAGCAGCGCTATTCCTTCATCGGTCCGGTCGAGGTCCACTTCGAGCATGCCGACGACTTGGACACGGGTCTGTACCGTGTGCGCAGTCAGGCACTCGCGGGCAGTCAGTCGCACGAACTACAGCAGCCCCCACAACAACCGCCCTTCCCGGGCGGGGGGCCGCAACCGGAGCAGCCACCGCAGGGTTACGGATACGGTCGACCCGGCGGGCCACCCCCGCCCGGGGTGCCCGCACCACCGCCCTTCGGTCCGCCCGGGACCCCGGGAACGCCGACGCCTCCCCGGCCGCAGCCGGGGGAGCAGGCCGCCTACGGCCAGAATCCGCAGCCCGCACCACGGCTGCGTACCTGGCTGGAGGTCAACGGGGTACGTCACGAGCTCACTGCCCCGGTCGTGAAGTTGGGCCGCAGCACCGATGTGGAAGTTCGCGTGGACGATCCGAGCGTCTCGCGGCACCACGCCGAGATCCGCATCGGCGCTCCGGCGTCGATCACGGACCTCGGTTCGACCAACGGGATCGTCGTCGACGGCCAGCACTGTCAGCGTGCCGGTCTGCGGGACGGATCGCGCATCGTGCTCGGCAGCACCACTGTCGTGTTCCGCCAAGCCGAGGGGTGACAACGGGCGCATGTCTGAGCTGACCCTCACCGTTATGCGGTTGGGTTTCCTCGCTGTGCTGTGGTTGTTCGTGATCGTCGCCGTACAGGTGATCCGTAGCGACCTCTTCGGCACACGCGTGACCCAACGACCCGCGCGGCGCAGAACCGCCGCGCCCGCCGCCGGTGGAGGAGGTGCCGCTCCGCCTCAGCAGGCGCAGCCGGCCCCGCCCCCGCAGCGGCAGCAGGCCCGGCCCCGCCGCGGCCAGCGCAACAATCCCAGCAAGTTGGTGATCACCGAGGGCTCGCTGACCGGCACGACGATAAATCTGACGGATCAGCAGATCACCATCGGCCGGGCGCACGACTCGACCATCGTGCTCGACGACGACTACGCGTCGAGTCGGCACGCCCGCATCTACCCTGCGCCCGACGGCAGCTGGGTGGTCGAAGACCTCGGGTCGACGAACGGTACCTACTTGGACCGTACGCGCCTGACCGGTCCGACCCCCGTACCGCTCGGAGCGCCGATCCGTATCGGCAAGACCGTTATCGAGCTGCGCAGGTAGCCTGAATGAGCCTCTCTCTCCGCTTCGCCGCCGGATCCCACAAGGGCATGATCCGAGAAGGCAACGAGGACTCCGGCTACGCCGGCCCTCGCCTGCTCGCGGTCGCCGACGGCATGGGCGGGCAGGCAGCGGGCGAAGTCGCCAGCTCCGAAGTCCTGTCCACCATCGTCGAACTCGACGAGGACGTGCCCGGAGCCGATCTGCTGGACGCGCTGCGTTCGGCGGTCGATCGCGCCAACGACCGACTGCGTGTGATGGTCGACGACGACCCCCAGCTCGAGGGCATGGGGACCACGTTGACCGCGCTGCTGTGGACGGGGAGCCGACTCGGCCTCGCCCACATCGGCGACTCCCGTGCCTACCTCCTGCGTGACGGCGTCCTGGAACAGATCACCCAGGACCACACCTGGGTGCAGCGCCTGGTCGACGAGGGCCGCATCACCGAGGAGGAAGCCGACCACCATCCGCAGCGCTCGCTGTTGATGCGTGCCCTGGACGGGCGCGGCCACGTCGAGCCGGACCTGTCGGTGCGCGAGGCCCGCCCCGGCGATCGTTATCTGATCTGCAGCGACGGCCTGTCGGGGGTGGTCAGCCGGGAGACCATGGAGGCCACCCTCCTGACCTACGCCAACCCCGGCGACGCGGTGCAGGAGCTGATCCAGCTCGCGCTGCGCGGCGGCGGCCCCGACAACATCACCTGCATCGTCGCGGATGTGGTGGACCCGGCCGATCAGCCCTCCGACAGCCCGATCGTGGTCGGCGCGGTGGCCAGCGTCGTGGACGACACCACGACACTGCCGACCACACCCGCCTCCCGGGCCCGCGAGTTGACCGCCGGCGAGTACGAGACCGAGGCCCTGGTCTCCGAGCCGGGCAGTCGGCGCAAGCCCAAGCCGAAGTCCACGCTGCGCCGGACGCTGCCGATCTGGGGCGGGGTCGCGGTGCTCGTGGCCGCTCTCGGCGGCGCCTACTACTGGACGCAGACGCAGTACTTCGTGGCCGACAAAGGAGACCACGTCGCGATCTACCGGGGGATCGACTCCAAGATCCTGGGCCTCAACCTCGCGAGCACCTACCAGAGCTACGACGAGCTGAAGCTCACGATGATCGGCCAGACCAACCGGGACGCGGTCAACAGCACGCTCGACGCGGCCAGCCTGACCGAGGCCCGGCACACCATCGACCGGCTCAAGCGGCAGGCCGACGTGTGTCGCAGGGCGTATGCGGCGGACGACGCGAAGAAGGCGATCGAGGGCAACCCGGGCGCCCAGCCCGCGGGCAGCGTGGACACGTTCCCGCAGCAGAACCCGGGCTTGCCGGCCGCGCTGCAGACCAACGCGCCGGTCGCCAAGCACACCCCGACCACCGCATCGCGAAGCACTCGAAGCTCGTCCACGGCCGACCCGGGATCCAAGGGCCGCGGTGCCACGGCGACCAGCCCGACCGCACCGACGAGTTCGGCGCCACCGAGTTCGCCGCCGCCGGCCGCGGTGCCCGAGGCGCCCGGATCGAAGCTCTCCGCCGAAGAGGCCGACCTGGCCAAGCAGTGCTATCCGCGACTGCCCGGAACCACCGGAACGAACTGAGGGGAGCGCCGTGAGCAACACGACGATCACCCCCCAAGCCGCACCGAATCGCCGCAACACCGAGTTGATGATGCTCGGCTTCGCGGTTCTGGTGCCGATGCTGGCTTATGCCAACGTGGGACTGGCGGGGGACGGGTCACTGCCGGTGGGGAGCCTGGTCAAGTACGGGCTCGGCCTGGGCGTCTTCGCGGGCCTCGCGCACCTGTTGGTGCGCAAGTTCGCGCCGTACGCCGACCCGCTGCTGCTGCCGTTGGCCACCTTCCTCAACGGCATGGGCCTGATGTTCATCAATCGGCTCGACCTGGACATCGTCAAGGGGGTCGGCCTCCCCGGCAACCTCAAGGGCACCGCGGCGGCCGGATCCCAGCTGATGTACTCGGCGATCGGTGTCGCACTGTTCGCGGTCGTGGTGGTCGCCTTGCGCGACCACCGTCTGCTGCAGCGCTACACCTACACGTTCATGGCGTTGGCCCTGGTACTGCTGGTGTCCCCCATCCCGTTCCCGGGTGACACGTACGGCGCCAAGATCTGGATCCGACTCGGACCGTTCTCGATCCAGCCCGGCGAGTTCACCAAGATCGTGATCACCATCTTCTTCGCGGGCTACCTGATGGCCAAGCGCGACGCGCTGGCGCTGGCCAGCCGCAAGGTGATGGGCCTGTACTTCCCGCGTGGCCGGGACATGGGCCCGATCATCGTGGTCTGGTTGCTGAGCATCCTGATCCTGGTCTTCGAACGCGACCTCGGTACCTCGCTGCTGTTCTTCGGCGTCTTCGTGGTGATGCTCTACGTCGCCACGGAGCGCACCAGTTGGCTGCTGTTCGGTGTCGTGATGGCCGTTGCCGGCGCGGTGGTGGTCGGCACGCTCGAACCGCACGTGCACGACCGGGTCGCGGCCTGGATGGACCCGATGGACGCGTACGCGAACCCGGCACCGGGCAAGTCGCAGCAGCTGGCCCAGGCACTGTTCGGTTACGGCACCGGCGGCCTGCTCGGCACCGGTCTCAACCAGGGTCACCCCACCGAGATCGGTTTCGCGGCGCGCAGCGACTTCATCCTCACCACAGTCGGTGAAGAGCTGGGTCTCGCCGGAATGATGGCCATCTTCATGGTGTACGCCCTGCTGATCGAACGCGGCCTGCGTACCGCGTTGGCCGCTCGCGATCCGTTCGGCAAACTGCTCGCGGCGGGCCTGTCGATCGCGCTCGCGCTCCAGGTCTTCATCGTGGCCGGCGGTGTCACCGGACTGATCCCGCTCACCGGTATGACGATGCCCTTCCTGGCGCAGGGTGGTTCGTCCGTGATCACCAACTGGGCCCTGGTGGCGATCCTGATCCGGATCAGCGATACGGCCCGCCGACCGGCGCCACCGCCCGGCGCGTTCGACCCGAGCGAGGGCGTCGCACCCAGGCGCGGCTCGCGTGCCTCGGGCCGGGGCGACACGCCCGCCGCCGGCTCCACCCCGCCGCCGCCGAGTTCGACACCGGCCGAAGGCTCCGCCTCCCCCGAGGCGCTGACGGTCGCGGGCGGGGTGCCGAGCGCACCCGGCGGGCCGGCACCCTCGGGCGGATCCCCGACGCCACCCAGACCATTCGTTCCGCCGCCGAGTCCCGGCGGCGGAACGCCATACGGCCCACCGGGCCAGAGCGGCACCGGCGGGCAGAACCCGTGACCGCCGCCGCAACGCACGCCCAGGGGAGGGACATACCGTGAACAAGCCTTTGAGGCGGGTCTCCGTCTTCTGCCTGATCCTGGTCGCGGCGCTGATGCTGCGGGCCAACTGGGTCCAGGTCGTCAAGGCCGACGACTACGCGGACAACAAGAACAACAGACGCGCGGCGTACGAGAAGTACTCGCACCCACGCGGCGACTTCCTGGTCGAGGGCAAGCCGATCACCAGCTCGGTCAAGACCGACAATCGGCAGTACGAGTACCTGCGCAAGTACGAGTTCGGCCCGATGTACGCGCCGATCACCGGCTTCATCTCGCCCTACGTCGGCAGCAACCTCCTGGAGAACCTCGAGGACGACATCCTCAGCGGCAAGGACAGCCGGCTGTTCGTCCGCAAGGTGCTCGACACCGTGACGAACAAGGGCACCCGGGGCGGCAACGTCGCGCTGACGATCAACGCCAAGGCCCAGGAGGCCGCGTTCAACGGCCTCGACGGCAAGACCGGCGCCGCGGTCGCGATCGACCCCGACACCGGCAAGGTGCTCGCGATGGCCAGCACGCCGTCCTACGACCCGAACGCACTTGCCTCCAACGACCGCAACGCGGCCGCGAAGGCGTACGACGAGCTGACGTTCGACAAGGACAAGAAGGACGACAAGTTCGACCCGAAGAAGCCGATGGACAACCGGGCGATCCGGTACACCTACGCGCCCGGCTCGACCTTCAAGCTGGTCACCGCCGCGGCGGCGCTGTCCTCGGGGCAGTTCAAGCCGGAGACCGTGCCGAACGTCCCGCTCGTGGGGGGCAAGCTGTTCTACCCGAACTCGACCCAGTTCCTCCCGGACTCGCACCCCACCGAGTGCGCCGGCGCAACGTTGCAGAAGGCGCTCGAACTGTCCTGCAACACCGTGTTCGCCAGCGTCGGTCAGCAGTTGTCCCAGGAGAAGGTGAAGGCCCAGGCCGACGCCTTCGGCTTCAACAACTTCGGCAAGGGCACCAACCAGAACCCGTTGGACATCCCGAGCCGGGTCTCCCCCAGCGTGTTCCCCGCCGGGCTGGACCAGGGCCAGCTGATGCGCTCGTCGATCGGCCAGGACAGCGTGGCCTCGACCCCGATGCAGATGGCCATGGTCGTCGCCGGGATCGTCAACAACGGCAAGGTGATGAAGCCCTACGTCGTCGACGAGTTGCGTGCGCAGAACCTCTCGGTGCTGGAGAAGACCCAGCCGCAGGTGGCGAACCAGGCCATCACGCCCGAGGTCGCGCAGATGCTCCAGGACATGATGAAGGGCGTCGTCGAGAACGGCACCGGCAAGTCGGCCCGGATTCCCGGGGTCACCGTCGGCGGCAAGACCGGCACGGCGCAGCGCGGGGTCAAGAACAGCGAGCCGCCCTACGCGTGGTTCGTCTCCTACGCCAAGGGCGCCGACGGCAAGAAGGTCGCCGTCGCGGTCGTGGTGGAGGACAGTGACGCCGAGCGCAACGAGGTCAGCGGCAGCAGCCTCGCCGCTCCGATCGCCAAGGCAATGATGGAAGCCGTGGTCAAGAAGTGAGCCATGGCCTGCAATCACACCGATAGCAACTCCGACCACTACTGCAATCAGATACCGACGTGTCCTGGTGACTCGGGTGTGACGACGACCCGGGCCGTCACACCGGTACCGTGTCGGAGAACGTGCCGGACCGGTCGGGCAACCGCCCCGGTCCCGGCCGGCCGAAGACCGAAGGCCGTGGACCGGTAAGGGAAGGGCTGGAAGTTATGGAAGAGCCGCGTCGCCTCGGCGACCGGTACGAGATCGGCGCGGTCCTCGGCCGTGGTGGCATGGCCGAGGTGTACATGGGCCGTGACATTCGTCTGGGACGCAGTGTGGCGGTCAAGACACTGCGCGCCGATCTCGCCCGTGACCCTACGTTCCAGGCCCGGTTCCGCCGCGAGGCGCAATCCGCCGCCTCGCTGAACCACCCGGCGATCGTCGCGGTCTACGACACCGGCGAGGACTACATCGACGGGATCTCGATCCCGTACATCGTGATGGAGTACGTGGACGGCTCGACGCTGCGCGAGCTGTTGCACTCCGGTCGCCGGCTGCTGCCCGAACGGGCGCTGGAGATGACGGCCGGCGTGCTCCAGGCTCTGGAGTACAGCCACCGCAACGGAATCATCCACCGCGACATCAAGCCCGCCAACGTCATGCTGACGCGGCAGGGCACGGTCAAGGTGATGGACTTCGGCATCGCCCGGTCCATGGCCGACAACGGCATGACGATGACCCAGACCGCGGCCGTGATCGGCACCGCCCAGTACCTCTCCCCGGAGCAGGCCCGCGGCGAGACCGTGGACGCCCGTACCGACCTGTACTCCACCGGCTGCCTGCTCTACGAGCTGCTCACCGAACGCCCGCCGTTCATCGGCGACTCGCCGGTCGCGGTGGCCTATCAGCACGTCCGCGAGGACCCGCTGCCGCCGAGCACCTTCGACCCGGAGGTCTCGCCGACGATCGACTCGATCGTGCTCAAGTCGCTGGCGAAGAACCCGGACAACCGGTACCAGAGCGCCGACGAGATGCGAGCCGACATCGAGCGGGCCCTGCACGGGCTCCCGGTGGGCGCGCCGAGCGTGATGGCCGCGCCGATGGGGGCCGACCCGGCGACGCAGTACCTGCCGCCGACCGCGGGCGGGGCGACCCAGGTCATCCCGGCGCACGGCCGCGGGCCGAACACCGGGCAGTACGAGCTCGACGACAACGATCGCCACCGGGACGAGCCCGGGAAGTCCCGCGGCGGCGCGTGGATCCTGCTCGCCCTGGCCTGTATCGCCGTCCTGGTCGCCGCGTTCTTCGTGGGCAAGACCCTGATGGGCGACGGCGAGGACAAGTCGGCGAGCACGCCGACGCTGGTCGGGAAGAGCCTGGACGAGGCCAGAACGGCGGTGGAGAACGCCGGCTTCAAGATCAACTTGAACGACGATCCGTCGAAGTGTCCGCCGGGCGCCACCGGCACGAAGGGGAACATCTGCGAGCAGACCCCCAAGGCCGGCACGAGTGCCAAGAAGGGCGACACGATCCAGGTGTGGGCCTTCGGCGGCCCGAAGAAGACCACCGTGCCCACCGGCCTCAAGGGTCTGTCCGAGGAAGAGGCCACGGCCAAGCTCAAGGCCGCGAACCTGGTGGCCGAGGTGACGCGCAGCCAGACGCTGACCAGCTGCCAGCGCGACACGGTGTGCTCGACCAGCCCCGACTCCGGCACCGAGCTGAACGAGGGCAGCACGGTCAACCTGACGATCTTCAGCGGCAAGCAGCAGGTACAGGTGCCGAGTGTGGTCGGGCTCTCCTACGAGGAAGCCAAGGCCAAGCTCGAGAACCTCGGGTTCAAGGTCACCAAGTCGCCCGACCAGTACTCGACGGACAAGCCGGTGGGCCAGGTCATCAAGCAGAGCGAGACCGCGAACTCGAAGATCAACGAGGGCAGCACGGTCAACCTGACGGTGTCCAAGGGCCCGCAGCCGGCCAGCACATCGCCGCCGCCCCCGACGGGCAACCCCGGCGGCAACACCGGCGGCACCACGTCCCCGCCCCCCTCCGGTGACAACCGGGGCGGTGGCAACCCGATCATGGGCGGCGACCTCCGCGGCGGCCACGGCAACTGGCCCAACTGAGCCGAGCGTCACTCCACACCGAGGCCCGAGGCCCCGGAAGCGTTGCTTCCGGGGCCTCGGGCCTGTTCATTGCGCGGATATCGTGCACGTCCCTCGGCGGCGCGATCGGCGGGGCGACGCAGGAGCACCCGTCCCGCTCGGTGGCGCACCTCGCTCAGTGGCGCAGCGCCGCCGGCTTGGATTTGCCCTGTTTGGCGTCGGTGGCGGTGAGTTCGCCCCAGTAGATCATCCGGTTCCGGGAGGTGAACTCCGGATCGCACGTGGTCAGGGTGATCAGCCGACGACCGGCCGGGCCGCCCAGGTCCGGCGGTCGCGCGGTGAGCACCGAGCCGTTGGAGGGCTTGGTGATGAACGGGCCCTTGACGATCGTGTAGGTGAACCACTGGTTCTTGGTCTCGACGACCACCTTGTCGCCCGCCCTGAGCTTGTTGAGGTACCGGAACGGCTCACCGTGTCCGTTGCGGTGCCCCGCGAGCCCGAAGTTGCCCGGGCCACCGGGGCCGATGTAGGGCGGATAGGTGTAGTGGCCGACGCCCTTCGACAACGATGCCAGGCTGGATCCCTCGATGATCGGCTGGGCCCAGTCCGAGCCGAGTCTGGGAATCCACAGGATGGCCAGCGTCTCACCGCGAATACTGTACGAACCGGGCACCCGCTGGCCGTCCTTGCCACCGTCGACGCTGACGTCGGTGGGGCCGTCCACGACGTCGCTCGGCGGCAGCGCCTCGGGCACCGCAGACTCCGGCGCGGAGACCGGCGCGGGTGCCTTGGCCCAGTTCTTGCGCAGTTGCTCCACTTCGCTGCGGGCCTCGGCCCGGGCCTCGAAGTTGGTCCAGTAGAGCTGGTGGACACACAGCAGCAGACCGACCAGGCCGAGTGTCAGGAGGAGTTCCGCCCCGACGCGAATCGTCTTGCGTACAACGCCCATGAGCCGACAGCTTGGCATAGCCAAGCAGTTAGGTCAGGTCCCGGAGACCGGAATGTGATGCATCCTCACTTGGCCGCGGCGAGCAGCGCGTCCGGTTTCCCCTGCGACCGGGGCCGCTCCTCCTCCAGATGTCCCCAGACGATCAGCCGGTAGGTCGACGCCCCATCGGGGGTACACGTGGTGAGCGTGATGTACCGGCCGGCCTTCTTGTACGGCCCCTGGTCCGGGATCGGGTCGATCACCTCGATGTGCTGCGGCGAGGTCTGCGGCAGGTCGGCGTCGACGGTGTACGTGAAGTACGTCGTGGCGGTCTCCACGACCAGCTTGTCGCCGGGCTTGAGCTTGTTGATGTAGCGGAACGGCTCACCGTGCCCGTTGCGGTGTGCGGCCACCGCGAAGTTGCCCTGGGCATCCCACGGCATCGCCGTCTGCGGGTCCGTGTAATGGCCCACCAGGCCGTTGTTGAGCACCTTGGCCCGATCGGTGCCCTCGGCTATCGCCTGCTTCTCCATCCCGATCCGGGGGATGTACAACAGCGCGAACCCCTTGTTCGGCGCGACGAATTGGCCGGGGTTGCGGGGATCCACCGCGGCCGGGTCGCCCCAGCTCTGCTGTATGTTGTGCGCCGTGTCCCGGGCCTTCTCCTCCGCCACGATGTTCGTCCACCACTTCAGGTAGACCACGTAGAGCACGAGCAGCAGGCCCACCGTCATGGCGAGTTCGCCGACGAATCGGGCACCCGCGGTCAACACCCGCGAACCCATCGACGGCTTGGCGGCCCGACGTCGGGCGGCCCGACCGGCCCCCTCGGCGACCGCCGGGCCCGCGGGCGGCCGGCCGCCGGTTCGACCGGGCTTCCTCCGTTGCGCCTTGCGCCGGGCCGCCCGCCCGCCGGGGGTGCTCGAAGCCGCGGTCGTCGGACTCGACCGCACCGCCGGGGCGGGGGACGGGTCGAGCGCCGGTTCGACGACCGGGTCGAGCACCGGCCCGCCGATCGGTACCTGCGCGTCGACCCGAAACCACGCGTCCGGGCCGTCCGTCGGCTCGGCCGCAGACGGTCGAGCCGCGGGCACTCCCGACACCGGTCGAACGGCCGGCAACCCGGCCGCCCCCGGCGTCGCGGGAAACGACCGCGTCGGCGCGTCCGGCGGTGTCCCGATCGGAGTCTGCGCCCCGGCCGCGGCCGCCCGGCTCTGCGCCGCCCGCCGCCGGGCCGCGCGACCACCGGGCATCGGCTCGGAAACGGCGGGTAGGGCCGTGGTCGGCGGTTCCGCGAAGCCGGGCTGGACCAGGTCGCCCGAGTACGCTCCGGCCGCGTACGGGGCGATCTCACCGGATCCGTACCCGCTCTCGGGTATCGGGGCGGCCTCGGTCAGGTCGGGAGCGGCGTGCGCCCGACGACGGGAGCCAGTCCCGCCGACCGGGCCGGCGCCGTCGGGTCCCCGCACGTCACCAGCCAGTTCGCCAGCATCCGGTGGCCGTACTCCGTCAGCACCGACTCCGGGTGGAACTGCACGCCTTCGACCGGTCGGTCGCGGTGCCGCAGGCCCATGATCACGCCGGTCTCGGTCCATGCGGTCACCTCCAGTTCGGCCGGAATCGTGTCCGGATCCACCGCGAGCGAGTGATAGCGCGTCGCGGTGAACGGCGACGGCAGGCCGGCGAACACGCCCGCCCCCTCATGCACCACAGGGCTGGTCTTGCCGTGCAGGAGCTCGGGGGCTCGGCCAACGGTAGCGCCGTGCGCCGCCGCGATGGACTGCATGCCCAGGCACACCCCGAAAACCGGCACCCGGCCGCCCTCGCGACGGACCATCTCCATGCAGATCCCGGCACCCTCGGGCGTCCCGGGGCCGGGCGAGAGCAGTACGCCGTCGAACTCCTCGGCCTCTTCGACGGTCACCGCGTCGTTGCGTCGGACCTCGCAGGTCGCGCCGAGTTGGTACAGGTACTGCACGAGGTTGAAGACGAAGCTGTCGTAGTTGTCCACGACGAGAACGCGCGCGCTCATCCGGGCAGCCCTCCCGGCAGCGCCGCGGGGGAGGTCCCACCGGTCGCACCGGCCGGGAGCGGTGCGCCGCCGGGACCGGTGGTGTTCGTGACGTTCTCCTGATCGACCGTCACATCGCTGAACGGGAGCAGGGGTTCCGCCCACGGGAAGACCCACGTGAACAGCGCGTACACGATCGCCAACACCAGGAGCAGGGAGATCAACAGCTTCACCCACGCGTTTCCCGGCAGAGTGCGCCAGATCCAGCCGTACATCAGGCCCAGGCCCTCTCTCGCTCGCCGCCCGCGCGGCTCGACTCGCTCATCCCTGCAACGCCGCCGGCTTGCCCGCAGCCAACGGAGTACGCGACTCCAGGTGGCCCCAGACGATCAACCGGTGCGTGCTGCCGAACTCAGGTTCGCAGGTGGTCAGGGTGATGTATTGCCCGGGAGTCGTATAGGCCTTCTCCGGGACCGCGTCGAGCACGTGCACGTCCTCGGGGATGGTCTTCAGGACCGCCTTGTCACCGCTGAGGCTGACCGGCTTGTCGATCGAGTAGACGAACCACTCGGTGATGCCCTCGATCACGATCTTGTCGCCCACCTGCAGCTTGGGCACGTTCAGGAACGGGTCGCCGTAGGTCTTGCGGTGCCCGGCGATCGCGAAGTTGCCGTCCTCGCCCGCCTGCGCGCTGCCCTTGTACCAGCCCAGGCCCTTCTGCAGTTCCTTGGGCGTCACGCCGGGGCGGATCGTCTTGTACCAGTCGCTCCCGAAGCGCGGCACGTACATGGTGCCGAACGGCTCGCCGTCCTGGTACGGAGCCTGCTTGGGGGTCTGCGCGACCGGTGTGTCCTTGGGCATCGCCGCCACGGTCCGCTTGCGCGCCTCGTCGAGCTTGTGCATCTCGTCGGCCCGCGCCCGATCGGCCAGCACGCCGGTCCAGTAGAGCTGATAGACGACGAACAACAGGATGACGACGCCCAGCGTGATGAAGACCTCCCCGAGGCCCCGCATCGTGGTCCGCAACACTGCCGTCAGACTCCCCTCGGTTCACCGCTGCCGATCACGTCCCGGAGACTTTCGCATACTCCAGGCCGAGGGGGCCCGTATACCCCGGCGCGTCCAGGCGCTTCCTGTCCTCGACCTTCCAGCCGAGTCCGAACGCCTCGACGTAGTCGGTGTAGTTGGACACGCTCTTGCTCTGGTCCAACGCGCGCCGCAGGGCACCGGTGTCGCCCACCGCCGAGATCACGTACGGCGGCGAGTACACCCGACCGTGCAGGATCAGCGTGTTGCCGACACACCGCACGGCGGAGGTGGCCACGATCCGCTGGTCCATGATCTGGATCGCCCGGGCGCCGCCGCTCCACAGCGCGTTCACCACGCCCTGGATGTCCTGCTGGTGCACCACCAGGTCGTCCGCGGTGGGCTCGCGTACCCCGGGCACGCGCGACTTCGCGTCCGGCGGGGCGTCGGTCAGGGTCACCGTCAGCCCCTCCCCGGACACCGGGGTGACCCCGGCCGGATCCGCGACCGCGTCGATCCGACCGCGTGCCTGCGGGTCGTTGGCCTGCTCCTGCACCAGCGAGTCCACGTCCTTTTGCAACTCGGACAGATCCTGCTGGGCGCTCTCGTTGCGCCTGCCCTGGTCCCGGATCACATCGGACAGCCGAAGCATCTGCGCGTCGCTGCGCAGATTGGTGCCGTGCGAGGTGTCCGCGCTGATCCAGAACAGCAGCCCGGCCAGGGCGAACACCACAAGAGCGGACAACCGGGGTACGATCGCACGCCAAGTCGTTCCGAACGGCCGCATGGCGAAGATACGCACGTCGCCGTACCCTCCTTCCGGACCTGACAGCGACTACGCTAACCGACACATCACCGGATCGTGTCGCGTGTGCTGCGCACCCACTCGTCCGGCTACATCGACAGGAGAGACTCTCGTGCCGAAGTCCCGGATCCGTAAGAAGGACGACTTCACCCCGCCGCCGCCCAAGAAGACGACCATAAAGCTGGACTCGCGCCGCTGGGTGGCGCCGTTCATGCTGGCTCTCTTCGCGATCGGCCTGCTGTGGATCGTGGTCTTCTACGTGACCGACATGCGCTTCCCGGTCGAGTCCCTGAAGAACTGGAACATCGTCGTCGGCTTCGGCTTCATCGCCGCCGGCTTCGGTGTGTCCACCCAGTGGAAGTAGCGCATCGGCGCAGCTCAGCGAGTTTTCCCCGGAAGACTCCACAGAGTTATCCACAGTGGGGATAACCCGGCAGATCCTGTGGATAACCCTTCATGGTCCAACGAGCGACCGGGATGCGGGCAACGGCTCGCATCCCGGATTCATCACTTCGGGTCATTGGAATGATTCACTGAGTAACCGCTTGGCGGCCTGGGTCGTTCGATCAGGCGATCTGCGCGGTCCGGACCAGCACGATCACCACGATGACCGCGGACACCGCGAGCAGTGTCCCCACCTGGATCAGCGTGCGATTGCGCTGTGGTGCGTAGACCAGGCCGATCGCCGCGAGGGTGCCCGCGACGAGTCCGCCGATGTGCGCACGCCAGTCGATCGTGCCCATGTTGAGAAACGTGATCATCAGGTTGAGCGCGAGCAGGATGCCCAGTGGTCGCAGGTCGTACCGGAGTCGGCGGCCGAGCACGATCATCGCGCCGAACAGCCCGAACAGCGCCCCGGAAGCACCCAGCGAGCCCTGCCGCGGGTCGGCGATCAGGTACGACAACGCGGTGCCGCCGAACGCGGAGACCAGATAGAGGGCGACGAACCGGGTACGGCCGAGCGCGGCCTCCAGCGGAGGCCCCAGCATCCACAGGCCGACCATGTTCAACCCGATGTGCCACACCTGCTGATGCAGGAACGCCGCGGTGAGCAGGCGGTACCACTGACCCTCGGCGACCCCTTGCCACTCGCCGCCGTCGAAGAACCGGCCGACCAGGATCATCCTGTCGACGAACTTGTCGCCGACCACCAGGACCAGCAGGAAGACCGCGAGGTTGAGCCCGATCAGGGTCTTGGTCACGATCGCGTTCGCGGTCGCGGTCGCCACCCGGCCGCCCGCCACGGTGCGCGCCTCGCGAACCTGACGGGTGCCCTGCCGTACACAGTCCGGGCACTGGAAACCGACCGACGCGCTCACCATGCAATCGCCGCAGACCGGGCGCTCACAGCGGGTACAGCGGATGTTCGTCTCGCGGTCGGGGTGCCGGTAACACACGGGCGGACCGGCCGGTCCGGCCGTACCCGGTCTTTGTTCGTCGGGGCTCATGCTCACCTTCGGGCACGTGACGCGGGCCGGGACCCGAAGGCCCCGGCCCGCGTACTCGGGGTTCAGGACGTGACGGTCTCGACCTCGACGGTGTTGATCAGGACATCGGAGGTCGGACGGTCCCGCATGTCGGTCTCGGTGCCGGCGATCGCGTCGACGACCTTGCGGCTGTCCACGTCGGCGACCTCGCCGAAGATGGTGTGCTTGTGGTTCAGGTGCGGCGTGACACCCACGGTGATGAAGAACTGGGAGCCGTTGGTGCCCGGTCCCGCGTTCGCCATCGCCAGGAGGTACGGCTTGGAGAACTGCAGGTCCGGGTGGAACTCGTCGGCGAAGCGGTAGCCGGGGCCACCGGTGCCGGTGCCCAGCGGGTCACCGCCCTGGATCATGAAGCCGGCGATGACGCGGTGGAAGACGGTGCCGTCGTACAGCCGGTCGGTGGTCTTCTGCCCCTTGCCGGGGTGGACCCACTCGCGCCGGCCCTGGGAGAGCTCCACGAAGTTCGCGACCGTCTTGGGTGCGTGGTTCGGGAACAGCCGGATACGGATGTCCCCGTGGTTGGTCTTGATGGTGGCGAAAAGGTCCTCGGCCACTGGTGCGCCTTCCCTACGGTTACACGGACGGTCTTCTTGAATCCTCGAAATCCTCGCACGCCGCGGTCGGCTCCTGCCACGAGACCACCGCGGGCACCTGTCCACCGTACGGATCCCCGGCCGATGCGCGGCGCATGATCCCGGGATCGTCGGGAACAGATAGCGGATGAACCCGGCGAGTAGGAGGATGTCGTGACCCGCATGGATCCGGTACGTGAGGCGACCGGCAGGACCAGGGAGCGGCTCGCCCCACACGCCGCCAACGCGAAGGACGCGGCGGCACACTACGCGGGCGCGGCTCGTGACCGAGCGGTCGAGACCACCCGCGAACGAGTGGTCCCCGCCCTGATGCATGCCAAGGACAGCGCCGCCCCGCGTGTGGAGCACGCCGTGGAGGTGGCCCGGCACCGGGTCCGCAACGACGTGGTGCCGCGCGTGTATCAGGCGGTCGACCAGGCCCGCGTGGCCGCCGAGCCGGTCCGCGACGAGGCCCTCTCCAGGGCCGGCGCGGCGCTTTCGGTGATCAAGGGCGAGGTGACGGCGGCGGAGATCGAGAAGGTCGCCCGCAAGAAGCGGCGGCGCGGACGCGGCCGGCGCTTCCTGCTGATCACCGCGGTCGCGGGCGGCGGCTACCTGGCCTTCACGTGGTGGCGTCGACGCAACGCACAGCCCGAGTGGCTGACCGACGAGCCCGATTCCACGTTCCAAGGCGCCGCGACCACGCCGAAGACCGCCGAGTCGCTCGACAATCTCGACAACGAGGCCAAGCCCGCAGAGGACGAGTTCCGCTCGACCACCCCGAAGAACGACTGACCAGCACGACCCCCGCGCCGCAGGGCCCGCCGCACCATCCGGTACGGCGGGCCCTGCGGCGTACGCGCGGGCGGGGCCCTGTGTGCGGGGATGCGGGGGTGCGGGCCGGCGTCGTGCGCGTGGGCCGGGCCGACGGTCAGGCCGGCCGGCCCAGCGCCGCCGCGTTCGCGCGTTCGCGGCGGTGTAGACGATGACCAGCTCGTCCGGGTCGCCCTTCGGTTGGAACGCCTCCCAGGCCAGGTCCAACGTTCCGACGGGTGGACGGTTGAGGTGGGTGATGTCGTGCGTGTGGTCGAGCACGAGCTGCGCCGCCCACAGCCGCCGGAAATCCGCGCCGGCCTCGGCCGGTTCCTCGATCTGCCGGGACAGTGCCGCGTCGTGCGGCCGTTTCCCCGACTCGGTCCGCAGGTAGGCCACCGCCTCCCGGGCCTTCACCTCCCAGTCCACGTAGAGGAGGCGGGCCCGGGGATCGGTGAAAACGAGCCGACCGACGGTGCGCCGAGCCGTCGGCACGCGCGCGAAGTCGACGAAGACGAGCACGGCCATGCGGTTCCAGGCGAGGATCGCCCCGCCGCGGCCGACGAGGTAGGCGGGCGTGTCGCACGCTGACGTTCCCGAGGACGGCGACCTCTTCCCGGCGTAGCCCCCGCACCCGGCGCATTCCCTGCCGCGGCAGCCCCAGATCCCGCGTCGGCGTCACCCGATCCCACCGACGATGGCTGGATCTGCGACGGCTACTACACGATCGGCACCTCCAACGGCATGGTGTTCGACATCTCGTTGGGCCACGACAACGCAGGATCGGTCCTGCAGTACCGCTACTGGGGTGGATACAACCAGCAGTGGCGGGTCTGCCACTGGCCCGGCGACACGGCCCAGTACATCTTCAAGTCCCGACACAACGGCAAGTGCCTCACGCTGTGGGCCCAGGAGGAAGGCGAGTGGGTCACCGAGGGCGACTGTAACGGCTGGATCTACGGAAACCAGATCTTCTGGCTATCCCGCGATGCCGCCACCGGCAAGGTCGCCCTACAGGCCGAGCACTCCGACATGTGGCTGACGACGGAGGCGGGCAAGTACACCGTCGAGCGATCCCACATCGTCCAATCGGCCACCCGAGCCGGCGCCTTCACGCTGAATCCCGTCTGATTCGATCACGCCCGATGCGATCAAAAAGACCCCGCCGACTGCGTGGTCGCAGTCGGCGGGGTCTGATCCTGTGGAGCCTAGGGGAGTCGAACCCCTGACATCTGCCTTGCAAAGGCAGCGCTCTACCAGCTGAGCTAAGGCCCCTCGGTGCCGAACCAGGTTACCGGTAATCGCGGTCGGCGTTGGACAATACCTCACCCGGGGAAACGGGCGTTTCACGTGAAACGTGCGTTTCCCCGGGCGGGTCAAGCTTCTGCGGGGTCTCCCACAGGATCTGCTCAGCGGGTGGCAGTACCCGCCGGAACCGCGTCCGTCGCCTCGGTCCACAGATCCTGCTCGGCCCGATCCGCCTGGATCTGGCGGTAGACCAACAGGCCACCTACAGCAGCCAAAGCCACCAGGATCAGCTTCTTCATCAGCGTGGCCTCTCCGTCCTGCGAGTGACGTTCGTGCACCTGTCCGCACGCCTGAGGCGCCGCGGTCGGGTTGGGCTCGACAATAACAGGTGCATCAAGGCACCGACCAATACCGAAAGACCCGGTCAGGCGCCAGTCGAGCCCCCCACGAGAACCGCGCGCCGACGAGCGCCGACCACCGGGCACCCCCACCCGCCCCCGGAAACGATCAAGGGCCCTTCCCCGAATCGCGGGGAAGGGCCCTTGAACTGCTTGCGCGAAAGTGGGCCTAACAGGACTTGAACCTGTGGCCTCTTCCTTATCAGGGAAGCGCTCTAACCGTCTGAGCTATAGGCCCGCGTGCGTGCTCAGAGAGCGTACCGCACCGCTTGCCCGCCTCCAAAATCGTTAGTCCTCCTCGGCCAGCGTGACCTCGATGCCACCCGTGAACGACGCGGTGAGGTTGTAGAGGAATGCTCCGAGTGTGGCCAGCGCCGTCACCAGGATGACGTCGACGATGGCCACGACGCCGCTGAAGAAGAGGGTGTTCTTCAGGGACAGGAAGTGCTGGAGATCGAAGCCGGCGTTGTTCTCCGACTGGGTGGCTTCCTTGACTGTGTCACCGACCGAGGCGAACACCCCCAGGCCGTCCAGGACCAGCCACAACACGGTCACCGCGACCATCAGCACCACGCCCAGTGCCAGGGACAGCAGGAAACCGACCTTCATCACCGACCACGGGTCCACCCGCGCCGCTCGCAGCCGGGCCCGCCGGGTGCGCGCGATCGGTCGGACCTGCGCCTCCGGCCCGGTCCGCCCTTGCTGCGCCATGGGCTGCCCCACTCGGTGAGCGGTCGACGGCGCACCGCCGGCCGGGGTGCCCCGGGTCGGGCGCGGCGAGGTCATCGTGCCGCCACCCGTCGGGCGGGTGGCGGCCTTGCTGCCGTTGACCGCGGCCGGCGGCCGCTCCGTGCCCTCGCCCGCCGCTGCCGCGGGCGGGAAGGGCGACGTGAACGGGGTGGGCGCCGAAGGACGCGGCGGGCGAGCCGCCGCGTCCCCGGTGGGCCCGGCCCCGCGCACGGGGGGTGGGGCCGCCGGCTTCGGCGGCACCGGTCCCGTGGGAGGCGGTGCCGCCTCGTTGCGGCTCGTGCTGTCAGCGCGCCCGCCGGCCCGACCCCGGTCGGCGCGCTCGCCTCTCCCGCCGGCCGACTTCCGGTCTGTGCTCACGCGTCACCCTTCCTGCCCGCCGGGCGCGACCTCCCCTTCGACGGTGGAGGTCGGCTCGTGCGTGCCATCGGCCGCACCGGCTTCGGCCCCGTCGACCTCAGGGTCGATCTCGGCCTCGGGCTCAGGTTCGGCGTTACGTGCGATGCCGACAACGGCGTCGCCCTTACCCAGGTTGATCAGCTGCACACCCATCGTGTCACGTCCGGTGTGCCGGACACCCGCGGCGCGGGTGCGGATCACTCCACCGCCGAGTGTGATGGCGAGGATTTCATCCGTGTCGTCCACGACGAGCGCCCCGACGAGTGAACCTCGGTCCTCGACGATCTTGGCAGCCTTGATACCCAGGCCGCCACGTCCCTGGACGCGATACTCGTCCACACTGGTTCGCTTTGCGAAGCCGCCATCGGTGGCGGTGAACACGAAAGTACCCTCGCGCACCACATTCATCGACAGCAGTTCGTCGCCTTCGCGGAAGCTCATCCCCTTCACTCCGGATGTCGCCCGACCCATCGGTCGCAGCGTCTCGTCCGTTGCGGTGAACCGGATCGACTGTGCCTTCTTGCTCACGAGCAGCAGATCGTCGTCCGCGGAGACCAGTTCGGCGCCGATCACCTCGTCGTCGTCACCGGCCTCGTCCGAGCGCAGGTTGATCGCGATCACGCCGGCCGCGCGGTTGGTGTCGTACTCCTTGAGCGCGGTCTTCTTCACCAGACCGGCCTTGGTCGCCAGCACCAGGTACGGCGCGACCTCGTAGTCGCGCAGGTCGAGCACCTGGGCGATCTTCTCGTCCGGCTGGAACGCGAGCAGGTTCGCCACGTGTTGTCCACGCGCGTCGCGACCGGTGTCCGGCAGCTCGTACGCCTTCGCCCGATAGACCCGGCCCTTGTTGGTGAAGAACAGGATCCAGTGGTGCGTGGTGGTCACGAAGAAGTGGTCGACGATGTCGTCCTGCTTCAGCTGCGCGCCGCGCACCCCCTTGCCGCCACGCTTCTGCGAGCGGTACAGGTCGGTCCGGGTGCGCTTGACGTAACCGCCGCGCGTGATCGTGATGACGATGTCCTCTTCGGCGATCAGGTCCTCGATGGACATGTCGCCGTCGAAGGGCACCAGCGCGCTGCGCCGGTCGTCGCCGAACTTGTCGACGATCGCGGCCAGTTCCTCGCTGATGATCTGCCGCTGCCGGTCCGGCGAGGCCAGGATCGCCTGGTAGTCGGTGATCTTCGCCATCAGCTCGTCGTGCTCGGCGGTGATCTTCTGGTGCTCCAGGGCGGCCAGCCGGCGAAGCTGCATCTCCAGGATCGCGTTGGCCTGGATCTCGTCGATCTCCAGGAGCCCGATCAGGCCGGTGCGCGCCTCGTCGACCGTGTTCGACGCCCGGATCAGCGCGATGACCTCCTCGATCGCGTCCAGGGCCTTGAGCAGACCACGCAGGATGTGCGCGCGCTCCTCGGCCTTGCGCAGCCGGAAGCGGGTCCGCCGGACGATCACCTCGATCTGGTGCTCCACCCAGTAGCGGATGAAGAGGTCGATCGAGAGCGTGCGCGGGACACCGTCCACCAGCGCGAGCATGTTCGCGCCGAAGGTGTCCTGCAGCTGGGTGTGCTTGTACAGGTTGTTCAGCACGACCTTGGCCACCGCGTCGCGCTTGAGCACGATCACCAGGCGCTGGCCGGTGCGCGAGGAGGTCTCGTCGCGGACGTCGGCGATGCCGCCGATCTTGCCGTCCTTGACCAGGTCGGCGATCTTCTGCGCGAGGTTGTCCGGGTTGACCTGGTAGGGCAGCTCGGTGACCACCAGGCACTGCCGGTTCTGGATCTCCTCGACCTCGACCACCGCGCGCATGGTGATCGAGCCGCGGCCGGTGCGGTACGCGTCCTCGATCCCGCGACGGCCGACGACGAGCGCGCCGCTGGGGAAGTCCGGGCCCTTGATCCGCTCGATCAGAGCGTCCTGGAGCTCTTCCGCGGAGACGTCCGGGTTCTGCAGGAACCACTGCGCGCCGGAGGCGACCTCACGCAGGTTGTGCGGCGGGATGTTGGTCGCCATGCCGACCGCGATGCCCGCGGAGCCGTTGACAAGCAGGTTCGGAAAGCGCGCCGGCAGGACCGTCGGCTCCTGGTTGCGGCCGTCGTAGTTGTCCTGGAGATCGACGGTGTCCTCGTCGATGTCCCGGAGCATCTCCATGGACAGCCACTTGAGCTTGCACTCGGTGTACCGCATGGCCGCGGCCGGGTCGTTGCCCGGCGAGCCGAAGTTGCCGTTGCTGTCCACCAGCGGCATCCGCATCGACCACGGCTGGGCCAGCCGGACCAGCGCGTCGTAGATCGAGGTGTCGCCGTGCGGGTGGTAGGTGCCCATCACGTCGCCGACGACGCGGGCGCACTTGTAGAAGCCCTTCTCGGGCCGATAGCCGCCGTCGTACATCGCGTAGAGCACGCGGCGGTGCACCGGCTTGAGGCCGTCGCGCACGTCGGGCAGGGCGCGCGAGACGATCACGCTCATCGCGTAGTCGAGGTAGCTGCGCTGCATCTCGGTTTCGAGCCCGACGGGCTCGATCCGCAGACCGCCGGTGCTGTTCACCGCGTCCGCCGGGTCGCCTTCGGGCGCCGGGGTGTTCTCTTCGGCCATTGCTGGTCAAAGTCCTTTCGAGGTGTGGCGTGGGGCCGACTCGGAGGTGGACATCCGCGCTGCCGCGGATCCCCCCGGCTGGTCAGATGTCCAGGAACCTGACGTCCTTGGCGTTGCGCTGGATGAAGGAGCGGCGGGCTTCGACGTCCTCGCCCATGAGCACCGAGAACAGTTCGTCGGCCTGGGCCGCGTCGTCGAGCGTGACCTGGCCCAGGACCCGGTGGTCGATGTCCATCGTGGTCACCCGAAGCTCCTCGGCGTTCATCTCGCCGAGACCCTTGAAGCGCTGGATCGAGTCGTCCTTCGCGCGCTTGCCGGCCTGTCGGCCGAGTTCGAGCAGCGCGTCGCGCTCTCGGTCGGAGTAGGCGTACTCGAAGTCGTCCCGGCTCCACTTGATCTTGTAGAGCGGCGGGCGCGACAGGTACACGTGACCGGCCTCGACCAGCGGGCGCATGAAGCGGAACAGGAAGGTCAGCAGCAGGGTGTTGATGTGCTGGCCGTCGACGTCGGCGTCCGCCATCAGGATGATCTTGTGATAGCGCAGCTTCTCGATGTCGAAGTCCTCGTGCACACCGGTGCCGAAGGCCGAGATGAGCGCCTGGACCTCGGTGTTCTGCAGGATCTTGTCGATCCTGGCCTTCTCGACGTTCAGGATCTTGCCGCGAATCGGCAGGATCGCCTGGTACATCGGGTCACGGCCGGACTTGGCCGAGCCACCGGCCGAGTCGCCCTCGACGATGAAGATCTCGCACTTGGACGGGTCGTTGCTCTGGCAGTCGCTCAGCTTGCCCGGCAGCGAGGCGGTCTCCAGGAGGCCCTTGCGCCGGGTCAGGTCGCGCGCCTTGCGGGCGGCCATCCGCGCGGTCGCGGCCTGGATCGACTTGCGGATGATGTCCGCGGCCTCGCTGGGGTTGCGGTCGAGCCAGTCGGTGAGGTGCTCGTGCACGACCCGCTGCACGAAGGTCTTGGCCTCGGTGTTGCCCAGCTTGTCCTTGGTCTGGCCCTCGAACTGCGGGTCGCCGAGCTTGACCGAGATGATCGCGGTCAGACCCTCGCGGATGTCCTCGCCGGCGAGGTTCTCGTCCTTCTCCTTGAGCAGCTTCTTCTCGCGCGCGTAGCGGTTGATCAGCGCGGTCAGCGCGGACCGGAAGCCCTCTTCGTGGGTGCCGCCGCCGTGCGTGTGGATCGTGTTGGCGAAGCTGTGCACACCCTCGGTGTACTGCGAGTTCCACTGCATCGCGACTTCCACCGAGATGGTCCGGGCCTTGTCCTCGGCCTCGATGTCGATCACCGACGGGTGGACCAGCTCGCCCTTGCGCGAGTTGAGGTAGCGCACGAAGTCGGCGATGCCGCCCTCGTAGTGGTACGTGACCGTGAGCTGCTCGCCCTTGTCGTCCACGTGGTCCGGACGCTCGTCGGTGAGCGAGATGGTCAGGCCCTTGTTGAGGAAGGCCATCTCCTGGAAGCGCCGGGAGAGCGTCTCGAACGAGTAGACCGTGGTCTCGAAGATGTCCGCGTCGGCCCAGAAGGTGACCTGGGTGCCCGTCTCGGTGGTCGCCTCGTGCCGCTCCAGCGGCGCGGTGGGCGTGCCGAGCTTGTAGTCCTGCGTCCAGCGGTAGCCGTCGCGGCGGATGTCCACCGCCAGGCGCGAGGACAGCGCGTTGACCACGGAGACGCCGACGCCGTGCAGACCACCGGAGACCGAGTAGCCGCCGCCGCCGAACTTGCCGCCCGCGTGCAGGATGGTCAGCACGACCTCGACGGCGGGCTTCTTCTCCACCGGGTGCATGTCGACCGGGATGCCACGCCCGTTGTCGACCACGCGCACGCCGCCGTCGGCGAGGATGGTCGCCTCGATGTGCGTCGCGTGGCCCGCGAGCGCCTCGTCGACCGAGTTGTCCACCACCTCGTAGACCAGGTGGTGCAGGCCGCGCTCACCGGTGGAACCGATGTACATGCCCGGGCGCTTCCGGACCGCGTCGAGGCCCTCCAGGACCTGGATGTCACTCGCGCCGTACGACTGCGAGTTGATCGCGGCAGAGGTTTCCGGCGAGCCGGCCACGTCATTCTCCTTGGGGTTGCCGGAATCGGCCACGAAGCGCCCTTTCTGGCACAGCACGGCTCCCTGCCCGGGAGCAGGATCGGCAGGGAGGGTCGGACGGCAGGCAGCCGGCCCGACACGCCCCCGGGCACGGAGCCGCGGAAGTCGAAACAGGATCCGCATGAGCGGTATTGCTGGTTCAGTCTACCGGTCGGGGCGACACAAAGATGGGTTCCCAAGGGCCCTGTGTCCGCGTGTGGCGCCCTGATGTGCCCTGTCGCATGTCCCCCTACTTGCCCCGGGGTCCCGAATCGCTCTCATGGCTGTCCACGCGGCGCGAGCGACTCGGACGGTAACAGCGTGTCAGACCGGTATGACACCGGACACATCGTCCCCGCCGACCCGGCCGATCGGAGCGGATGCCGACCGGGGAGTGCACGCCGGCGGTACAGCCCGTGGCCGAAAACCGCCTACGGCTGTGCGCGCCACTGTCCCCGGCGGCGCTCCTGCGCCGGGCCGAGGACCCGAATGAAGGTGACGGTGCCGTCGCCCAGCTCCTGATTGAGGCGGGCGAGCAGTTTCGGCGCGAGCCAGCGCACGTGGGTCGCGTAGTTGTCGGATTCGGCGCGGACCACCAGTTCGCCGTCCTCGAAGCGCTCCGGGCGACAGTTGGCCGCCATCGCCGGGCCGACGATTTCCGGCCACCGCTGGAGTACGCCGTGCACCGCCGCCGGGGTCTGCCAGCCGCGCTCGGTGACCAGGCGCCCCATGATCTGACGCAGCGGCTGGGGGTCGCGGTCGTCGGGTCCCGAACCACTGCGTTTCAAGCCACGCCGTGCCTGGTTCTGATCCTGCCGAAGATCGTGTCGGGTCCGTGCCTGGGCGCGGGCCTGGGTCAGCGCCGCGCGGGCCAGGTCGATCCCGCGGACCGGCTCGGCGGGCGGCTGCTCGGCCCGTCCGGGACCGCCGGGAGACGGGATGTGGGCCTCGTCACTCATCCTCGACCCTTCGCACCTCACCCGCGGCGACGTCGTAGCGCGCACCCGCGAGCGCGGGCGGCACATCCTCGGCCACCGCGGCCGTGACCAGCACCTGTTCACCGTGCGCGACCATCTCGGCGAGTCGCGCGCGACGCGTGACGTCCAGTTCGGCGAACACGTCGTCGAGCACCAGGACCGGCTCACCGCCGTCCGCGCGCAGGAGTTCGTAGGAGCCCAGCCGCAGGGCCAGCGCATACGACCAGGACTCGCCGTGGCTGGCGTAGCCCTTGGCGGGCAGCGGGCCCAGCCGCAGCACGAGATCGTCGCGGTGCGGGCCGACCAGCGTCTGACCGCGCTCGACCTCGGCCGCCCGGCCGGCCGCGATCGCCGCCGTGAGCACCGCGTGGATGCCCGCCCGGTCGGTGGGCAGCGGGTCCTCCGACATCGAACTGCGGTAGTCCAGCACGATCGGTCCACCGCCTGTGGACAACGCGTCGTACGCCTTGTCCACCAACGGTTGCAGCGCGGCGACCAGATCGAGCCGGGCGAAGGTGAGTTCGGCGCCCGTGGCGGCCAGGTGCTCGTCCCACACGTCCAGCGTGCTCAGCGCCCCGCTGCGCCCGCCGCCCGCCCGCCGGGCCAGGGCCGCGGTGCGCAGCAGTGTGTTGCGCTGCTTGAGCACCCGGTCGTAGTCCTGCCGCACGCCCAGCAGGCGCGGGGTGCGCGCGGTCAGCAACTCGTCCAGGAACCTGCGGCGTTCGCCCGGGTCGCCCTTGACCAGGGCCAGGTCCTCCGGCGCGAACAGCACGGTGCGCAGCAGGCCGAGCAGGTCGCGCGGGCGGGTCGCGGACGAGCGGTTGATCCGGGCCCGGTTGGCCTTGCCGGGGTTGATCTCCAACTCGGCCAGCGCACTGCGGCCGTCCTCGCGGACGATGCTCGCCCGTACGTACGCCCGCTCGGCGCCGAGCCGGACCAGGGGTGCGTCCGAGGCGACCCGGTGGCTGCCGAGCGTGGCCAGGTAGCCGATCGCCTCGACGAGGTTGGTCTTGCCCTGGCCGTTGGGTCCCACGAACGCGGTCACGCCCGGTTCGAGGGGGAGCTCGATCCGGGCGTACGACCGATAGTCGACGAGTGACAGGTGCGCTACATGCATGGGCGGGCGGGCCGATTGCTCAGCCTGCGTCGGCCTCCTTCGGCGGCGTGGTGTCGGCGCCCGGGGCGTCGGCCCCCTTGTGCGTCGACGCGGCGGTGACCGCGTGCCCACCGAACTGGTTGCGCAGCGCGGCGACCATCTTCATCTGCGGCGAGTCGTCCTGCCGGGACGCGAATCGGGCGAACAGCGACGCGGTGATCGCGGGCAGCGGAACGGCGTGGTCGATCGCCGCCTCCACGGTCCAGCGGCCCTCGCCGGAGTCCTCCGCGTAGCCGCGCAGGCCCTCCAGGTGCTCGTCGTCGTCCATCGCCCGCACGGCCAGGTCGAGCAGCCACGAGCGGATGACGGTGCCCTCCTGCCAGCTGCGGAACACCTCGCGCACGTCGGTGACCACATCGGCGGCCTCCAGCAGTTCCCAGCCCTCGGCGTAGGCCTGCATCAGCGCGTACTCGATGCCGTTGTGCACCATCTTCGCGAAGTGCCCGGCGCCGACCTTGCCCGCGTGCACGAAGCCCGCGGGGCCCTCGGGCTTGAGTGCGTCGAAGATCGGCTGGACCTTCTCGATGTTCACGGCGTCGCCGCCGCACATCAGCGCATAGCCGTTTTCCCGGCCCCAAACGCCGCCGGAGACACCGCAGTCGACGAAGCCGATGTTCTTCGCGGCCAGCGCCTCGGCGTGCTTGATGTCGTCCGTCCAGCGCGAGTTGCCGCCGTCGACGAGCACGTCACCGGGGGACAGCAGTTCGCCGAGTTCGTCGACCGTGGCCTGGGTGGGCGCGCCCGCGGGCACCATCACCCACACCACGCGCGGCGTCGGGAGTGCGTCCACAAGTTCCTTGAGGCTGTGCACATCCGCGATGTCCGCGTTGCGGTCGTAGCCCACCACCGTGTGGCCCGCGCGGCGCAGACGCTCGCGCATGTTGCCACCCATCTTGCCGAGGCCGACGAGTCCGAGCTGCATCCTGAAATCCTTCGTTCGCTGCTGCGATGCCGGGTGGGGCACCGCCGAGGCCGCTTCCGCACCCCTTGTGGGGGCTTTTCACCGCGTCGACGGTACGCGGGTAGCGGTTGCCCGTGCTGCCGCGGGGTCATGCACGGCGGACCCGTACGAACCCGGAGCCCGTTCGGCCCGGTTGAGCCGCGGCCCTCGGTCAGCCGGACAGGCGCACCGGCATGATCAGGTAGCGGTACTCGTCGGTGGCCTCGGCCTCGACGTCCGGCTTGCCGGTCATCACGGCCGGCTTCGTGGACGTGGTGAAGGAGATCTGGGCGACCGGCGAGCCGATCGCGCTCAGTCCTTCGAGCAGGAACGTCGGGTTGAAGGCGATCGAGATCTCCTCGCCCTCCAGCGTCGCGTCGATCGCCTCGGAGGCCTGCGCCTCGTCGCCGGAACCGGCTTCGAGCACCAGTCGGCCGTCGGAGAAGGACAGCCGCACCGGGGTGTTGCGCTCGGCGACCAGGGACACGCGCTTGACCGCGTCCACGAACGGCGCGGTCTCCACCGTCGCGACGGTCTCCGACTGCTCCGGGAACAGCGCGCGGTACTTGGGGAATTCGCCTTCGAGCAGGCGGGTGGTGGTGCGCCGGCCGGCGCCCTCGAAGCCGATCATGCCCTCGCCGATCTTGTCCCCGGACAGCGCGATCTGCACGCTGTCGCCCTGGGTCAGCGACTTGGCGGTGTCGTTGAGGGTCTTGGCGGGCACCAGGGCCACCGCCGAGGAGAGTCCGTCGGCCTCGGGCTTCCAGTGGAACTGGCGGACCGCGAGCCGGTATCGGTCGGTGGCGGCGAGGGTGACCAGGTCGCCCTCGATCTCGACCCGGACGCCGGTCAGCATCGGCAGCGTGTCGTCGCGGCCGGCCGCGATGGCCACCTGGGCCACGGCGGCGGCGAAGACGTCGCCCTCGACGGACCCTGCGGCGGTGGGCATGTCCGGCAGCGCCGGGTAGTCCTCCACCGGGAGGGTGGGCAGGGTGAACCGTGCGCTGCCGCAGACCACGGTCACCTTGGCGCCGTCGGTGGACACCTCGACGGGGCGGTTCGGCAGGCTCTTGGAGATGTCGGCGAGCAGTCGCCCGGACACCAGCACCCGGCCCGGCTCGTCGATCTCGGCCTCGACGCCGCCACGGGCGGAGACCTCGTAGTCGAAGCTGGACAGCGTCAGTCGCTGGTCCGCTGCTTCCAGGAGCAGTCCGGCGAGGACGGGAACCGCCGGCCGCGCCGGGAGACTCCGCGCGGTCCACGCCACCGCATCAGCGAGAACGTCACGCTCGACCCGGAACTTCACCGGTTCACCGCCTCCTGCCGTTACCGGCCGTCTGTCTGTCGTGTGTCTGCCGTTCGTTCGTTCGTTCGGCATCGGTGGCAGGCCGTCGGGGCCTACCACCGGCACACAGTCTGACGCACCGCGCCGACAGCCCGCGCAGCCCCCGGCAAACCGGCAGTCCACAGATTCGGGCCGACCCGACCGTTTTCCGTGGATCTCTCTTGAACTACGTGTGGTCGTAGTAGTAGGGGGTGTGGATACCGTGGATAACCGGTATACGCGCAGGTCAGGGCCGGTTTTTTGTCCACTTCGAGGTGTGGGTGAACCCGTGGATAAACCCCCTGTGTCTGTGGATGCCCGAATTGGCTCCACAGGCCGTCCCCAGCCGTACCCGTAGTTGTCCCCAAACAATCCCCAGGTCGAGGGCCACTTGTCCCCACCCTCTGCGGATGCCTCTCGGCCCGGGATTCACCGTAAGGGGTGAAACCGGCCCGACTGTGGACAGATCCGTGGACAACCTGGGGACAAGCGCGGAATTTCGGTGGACGGGACGTGGACAACCGGACAACGCGGCGGTGGACGGTGTGCGGCGGGAAAGTTATCCACAGTCTGTGGAGGAATTCATTCCACATCACCACAGGAACCTGACCTGCCGGCTCGCCGGCTTTTTCCCCAGGTTCCCGCAGCCATTGTGGGGAACTCCGGGGTGGATGCGTCATCCCCATGGTGTGGATGCCCGAGTCGGCGCCGATCGGTGGATAACTCGGCCCCATTTCGGGCAATGTGACCAAGGTCACATCGCACATGCGAAGGCCGGCGGCCCCAAAGGGGAACGCCGGCCGGTTCTCTGCGGTGATCGGGTGCCGTTTCAGCTCTTGATGCGGTTCGTCAACTCGGTCACCTGGTTGTAGATCGAGCGCCGTTCGGCCATCAACGAGCGGATCTTGCGGTCCGCGTGCATCACCGTCGTGTGGTCGCGCCCGCCGAACTGGGCGCCGATCTTGGGCAGCGACAGATCGGTCAGCTCACGGCACAGATACATCGCGATCTGGCGCGCGGTGACCAGCACCCGGCTGCGCGAGGTGCCGCACAGGTCCTCGACGGACAGGCCGAAGTACGCGGCGGTGTGCGCCATGATCGTGGTCGCCGTGATCTCGGGCCCCGCGCTGTCCGGGATCAGGTCCTTGAGCACGATCTCGGTGAGCTGCAGGTCCACCGGCTGGCGGTTCAGGCTGGCGAACGCGGTCACCCGGATCAGCGCGCCCTCCAGCTCGCGGATGTTCCGGGAGATCTTGCTGGCGATGTACTCCAGCACGTCCGGCGGCGCGTTGAGACCCTCCTGGATCGCCTTCTTGCGCAGGATCGCGATCCGGGTCTCCAACTCGGGCGGCTGGACGTCGGTCAACAGTCCCCACTCGAATCGGTTGCGCAGCCGATCCTCCAGCGTCACCAGCTGCTTGGGCGGCCGGTCGGAGGAGATGACGATCTGCTTGTTCGCGTTGTGCAGCGTGTTGAAGGTGTGGAAGAACTCCTCCTGGGTCTGCTCCTTGGTCTCCAGGAACTGGATGTCGTCCACGAGCAGGACATCGACATCCCGATAACGTCGACGGAAGCCGTCGGCCTTGCCGTCGCGGATCGAGTTGATGAATTCGTTGGTGAACTCCTCCGAGCTCACGTAGCGCACCCGGGTACCCGGATACAGGCTCTTCGCGTAGTGCCCGATCGCGTGCAGCAGGTGTGTCTTGCCCAGCCCCGACTCGCCGTAGATGAACAGCGGGTTGTACGCCTTCGCGGGCGCCTCGGCGACCGCCACCGCGGCCGCGTGCGCGAACCGGTTGCTGGAGCCGATGACGAACGTCTCGAACAGGTATTTGGGGTTCAGCCTGGCGGCCGGCTCGTGTTCCACCACTCCGTGCTCGCGCCCGGTGCCCGGCCGGGCCAACCGCAGCGGTCGCCCGCCGGGCGCATCGGCCGGCGGTACGGGCGGGGACTGGCGGGGCGGAGGGGACTGCTGTGGTGGTTGCGCGGCACCCGGCGACTGGTCTCTGTCGCCGGATTGATGTGTCGAATTATCCACAAAGCTGTGGACGGAAGGTGTGGAAAAGCCGGGCGGCCCGAACAGGTCCTCGCGGTCCGCAAAGAGGGTTCCATCCGATGGCGGAATTCCCGGGTGATCGGAGGGAACGTTCGGATTGCCCCCGTATCCGTATTGATCGCGCGAATCCCGTGGATCCCGCGGATCGCGGGCGTCCCGCTGCTCGCGCGGCTCCCGCGGATCGCGCAGGTCGCGCTGCTCCCGGGCATCGCGCGCATCCCGGGGGTCCCTGGGGTCGCGCTGCTCGCGCGGATCCCGGTACGGTCCGGGCGCGTACCGCTCGTGCGGGTAGTCCTGCTGATACGGCGGCTCGGCGTAGGGATCGCGGTCCTGGCGGTAGGGCTGCTGGCCGTACGGCTCCTGCGGGTAGCCGTCGCGGCCGTAGCGGTCGCCGCCGTAGGAGGAGCGACCGTAGGGGCCGGGGTTGTAGTCGTCGTGCCGGGGCGAACGGTCGTGCCGCTCGGGCACCGGCTCCGGCTCGCCCGCACCCGGCTCGACGCTGACCGCGAACCGGATCGGCCGCCCGAAACCGTGGCTCAACGCGTCCGTGACCACCTGGCGGAGCCGGGTCTCCAGGACTTCCTTGGCGAACTCGTTCGGCACCGCGAGCAGCGCGGTGTCGGAGAAGAGGGTCAGCGGCTGTGTCCGCTGGAGCCATCCTTTGTCCTTGGCCGTGACCGAGTCGTCGGTGGCCAGTCGTTCCAGGAACCGTGCCCAGACTGCGGCGAGGTCGCTGGTGATGTCAGCCACAGTGCACGCTCTTTCATTGCATCGACGCAGGTCTCGGGAGGGCTCCCAGTGTCCCGGACCCCGGGAGCGAGCGCTCCGGTCCGACCCACCTGTTCACGGTAGTGGCGCCCGGTAGCCTGCTCAACCCGTTGTCCACAGGCTGTGTACAGCCTGCCCCGAACGGTGTTTCCGCAGGTGGGCGACGTGCCCCGGATCCCCCATTTGACCCCGTCGCCTGTTGGTACGTACCGTGGGCCGGTCTAGTTGTCTGACGACCGCTGCCGCATGTCCGAGATCATGTCGATGCGGACGTACGGTGGTGGCCGGCGGTCTTTTCTGCCGGCCCACGATTCAAATCCTGGAGCCCCCGAGTGAGCAAGCGCACCTTCCAGCCGAACAACCGTCGCCGGGCGAAGACCCACGGGTTCCGGCTGCGCATGCGCACCCGTGCCGGTCGCGCCATCCTTGCTGCCCGCCGCCGCAAGGGCCGCGCGGAGCTTTCCGCCTGAGTTCGCGGATCTCTCCGTGCTGCCTGCCGATAACCGGCTGAGGCGGCGCGAGGACTTCGCGATCGCGGTTCGCCGCGGGCGTCGAGCCGGCCGTCCCCATCTGGTCGTTCACCTGCACCGTCAGGAGACGAGCGGACCAGTGACGTCCGATCGCACCCCGGCGACCGCACCGCCGTCCGAGCCGGACACCCTGCGCCAATCTGTGGCAGAGGACCCGCACGCGGATGTGGAGCACGCTCCACCACCGCGTGCGGGTTTCGTCGTGAGCAAGGCCGTCGGCCCCGCGGTTGTCCGTAACGTCGTCAAGCGTCGGCTACGCCACCTCATACGCGATCGGATGGCCCTGCTCCCGGCAGGTAGCCTGGTCGTGGTACGGGCATTGCCACCCGCAGCCCAGGCGGACCATTCCGTCCTGGCACGGGATCTGGACGCAGCGTTCGACCGGCTCCTGGGCCGGGCCGGGCGCCCTGTCGCGGTTCGAGCGGATGGGCCCGCGGCCAAGCCTGGAGCGACGGCGTGAAGTACCTGTTCATGGGGTTCATTCGGGTCTATCAGTGGACGATCAGCCCGATGCTGGGGCCGGTGTGTCGCTTCTACCCGTCGTGCTCGCATTATGGGTACGAGGCGATGTCCGTGCACGGCGCCTTCAAGGGCACCTACCTCACCGTGTGGCGCATCCTGCGCTGCAACCCCTGGAACTCTGGCGGTGTCGATCCTGTGCCGCCGCGCACACGCCGACCGTGGCGACTCCCCGAGCGGAAGTCGCGCTCGGAGTCGGAGCCGCACGAGCGGCAGCAGACGTCCAGCACCGGCCGTACCGAGCCCGCGCCCGGTGCGAACACCACCGCCCGAGGAGCTTGACCGTGGGGATTCTTAACCCCCTATATACCGCCGTCTCGTGGATCATCGTTCAGTTCCACTCGTTGTTCAGCCCGATCTTCGGCAAGAGCAGCGGTTGGTCCTGGGGCTTGTCCATCGTCTGCCTCGTGGTCGTCATCCGGATCTGCCTGATCCCGCTCTTCGTGAAGCAGATCAAGGCGACCCGTGGTCTCCAGGCGCTGCAGCCGCGGATCAAGGAGGTCCAGAAGCGGTACAAGGACGACCGTGAGCGTCAGTCCCAGGAAATGATGAAGCTCTACAAGGAGACGGGTACCAACCCGCTCTCGAGCTGCCTTCCGATCCTGGTCCAGTCGCCGTTCTTCTTCGCCCTGTTCCACGTGCTGCAGCGCGTCTCGCAGAACCGCACGGTCGGCGTGATCGACCGCGACCTGGTGAACAGCGCCCAGCAGGCGCACATCTTCGGCGCCCCGATCGCCGCCAAGTTCACCGACTCGGCGGGCAAGATCGACGGCCTCGGGGCCGACCTGACCACCGTGCGCATCGTCACCATCGTGATGATCGTGCTGATGTCCGGGTCGCAGTTCTTCACCCAGCGCCAGCTGATGACGAAGAACACCGACCCCGCTTCGCTCGTGGGCAACCCGTTCGCGAAGCAGCAGAAGCTGATGATGTACGCGTTCCCGATCATGTTCGCGGTCTTCGGCATCAACTTCCCCGTCGGTGTGCTCATCTACTGGCTCACCACCAACGTGTGGACGATGGGTCAGCAGCTGTTCGTGATCAACCGCAACCCCACGCCCGGCAGCCCGGCGTTCAAGGTGCGGCAGGAGAAGCTCGCGGAGAAGGCGCGCAAGCAGGGCAAGGTGCTGCTTCCCGACGGCAAGTTGATGGACGCCGCCGAGTACGAGGCCCAGCAGGCCGAGCTGAAGGCCCAGGCCGCCCGGCGCCAGCAGCCCACCAGGCTCACCAAGTCGCAGCGCAAGGCCCGTGCCCGGGACGACGCGGACGCGGCCGCCAGGGACGCCGAGGAGGGCTCGGAGGCCGGCGCTGCGGCGAGCAACGGCACGTCCGGCACCGCCCGCTCGAACGGCTCGGTGAAGGGCTCGACCGCGCGGACACCGCACTCGGGTGCGCGTAACGCCGGCCCGCGCAAGCAGACCCAGAGCCGGAAGCACCACCCGAGGAAGAAGTGACCGCCCTCGACGGGGCGGCCGCCCTCTCCACCGACTCGCTCACTCGTCCACAAAGGAGTTCCCCTGTGACGGAAGGCACGACCCCCGCCGTCGACTCACCCGCCGCCTCGCGTCGGATCACGCTCACCGCGGAGGAGATCAGCCGTCTGGAGCAGGAGGGTGAGATCGCCGCGGACTACCTGGAGGCCCTGCTCGACATCGCCGACCTCGACGGCGACATCGACATGGACGTCGAAGGCGGGCGCGCGGCGGTCTCGGTGATCGCCGGTGAAGAAAGCGAATCCTCCGGTGCCGACCTCAAGCGGCTCGTCGGTCGCGATGGCGAGGTCCTGGAAGCCCTCCAGGAACTGACCCGGCTGGCCGTGCACCGCGAGACCGGCGAGCGCAGCCGGTTGATGCTCGACGTGGACGGCTTCCGTGCCGCCAAGCGGGCGAACCTGGCGGAGATCGCCACCGAGGCGGTGGAAGAGGTCAAGGCGGCGGGTACGTCCCTCAAGTTGAAGCCGATGACCCCGTTCGAGCGCAAGGTCGTGCACGACACCGTCGCGGAGGCCGGACTGCGCAGCGAGTCGGAGGGCGAGGAGCCCAATCGCTGCGTCGTCGTACTGCCCGCCTGATCGGATCCCCGGATCCGTTTCCGCAAACCGTCGCGCCGGCCCCACCCGCATCACGGGTGGGGCCGGCGCCGTTCCTGGGATGATGTTCCACGTGAAACGTCAGGACGACACGACCCCCGACCCGCCGGCGGACGAGCGCGCGCCCGAGGCACCGGAGGCGGCGGCTCGCCTCTTCGGTGCCAACCTGGACCGCGCGATCCGCTATGCCGATCTGCTGGCCGGTCCCGGTGTACGCCGGGGCATGGTCGGCCCACGCGAAGTCGGCCGGCTCTGGGAGCGGCACCTGCTCAACTGCGGGGTGGTCGCCGAATTGATCGCGGAGAACGCGATCGTGCACGACGTCGGTTCGGGTGGTGGCCTGCCGGGCATTCCGCTCGCGCTGGTCCGACCGGACCTGCGGATCACCCTCGTCGAGCCGTTGTTGCGGCGCACCACGTTCCTCGACGAGGTGGTCGAGGAACTCGGCCTCGACAACGTCGAGGTGCTGCGCGGGCGCGCCGAGGAACTGCGCGGCCGTACCTCCGCCGACGTGGTGACCGCACGTGCGGTCGCGCCGTTGGCCAAGCTGGCCGGGTGGGGCCTGCCGCTGCTCGGCTCGGGCGGCGAGATGCTCGCCCTCAAGGGCGACTCGGCCGCCGAGGAACTCCTGGAGTCCGAGGCGGACTTGCGCAAGCTCGGCGCGGTGTCCTGGACGGTCGCGCACGCGGGTGCCGGAATCGTGGACCCGCTGACCACCGTGGTCCGGGTGCGGATCGGCACCGCCGTGGCCAAGGAGTCCAAGGCGACGAAGGCGCGCCGGGCCGCGAAGGCAACGCGGCGGCGTCCCGGGAAGTAGCAACGCCTCCGGGTTGGGCCGGACGGCTGAAACGCCGTTCCTGCCCGCTCGGGGTGTGTCGTGAGCGCCGTGGCATCGCCGCACCCGGGATCGTGTTTCACGTGAAACGTCTTCCGTGGAAACGCTTCTACTCGCCTGAGGCGCGCCGGAACGTGACACCCTCTGAGGGTGCCGCCGCAGTGCGTGGTCATTCCGTCGGCCCGAGTTCCCATGTCGCCGCGGCAGGAGAGGAGAGTGGACCGTTGCCGTCCGAGTATCCGACAGCCTCGATGCCGGCGCCCCGAGTAGGCGCCGGCGTCGACGTTTCACGTGAAACAGAGGCCCCCGGTATCGAAGACACGCCCATCGCTCGAGCGGCCAGACAGGCCGTCGAGACGATGGGCCGCGCTTCGGAGGGGCTACCGCGCCCGGAGCGCACCCGGGTCATGGTGGTCGCGAACCAGAAGGGTGGCGTCGGCAAGACCACGTCGACCGTGAACCTCGCGGCGGCGCTGGCGATGCACGGCGCCCGGGTGTTGGTGATAGACCTCGACCCGCAGGGCAACGCCTCCACGGCGCTCGGGGTGGACCACCACGCGGGTACGCCGTCGATCTACGAGGTGCTCGTCGAAGGCCGCGACCTGGCCGAGGTCGTCCAGCCGGTGCGCGACGTCGAGGGCCTGTTCTGCGCGCCGGCCACGATCGACCTGGCCGGCGCCGAGATCGAACTCGTCTCCCTGGTCGCCCGGGAGAGCCGGCTCCAGCGCGCCATCGCGTCTTACGAGCAGCCGTTGGACTACATCCTGATCGACTGTCCGCCCTCGCTCGGCCTGTTGACCGTCAACGCGCTCGTGGCGGGTGCCGAGGTGGTCATCCCGATCCAGTGCGAGTACTACGCGCTGGAGGGACTCGGCCAGTTGTTGCGCAACGTGGAACTGGTCCGCGCGCACCTGAATCCGGACCTGGCCGTGTCGACGATCCTGCTCACCATGTACGACGCCCGCACCCGGCTGGCCTCGCAGGTGGCCCAGGAGGTGCGCGACCACTTCCCGGACGAGGTGCTGCCGACCGCGATCCCGCGCTCGGTGCGGATCTCCGAGGCACCCAGCTACGGCCAGACCGTGATGACCTACGACCCGGGCTCCACCGGTGCGTTGTCGTATCTTGAAGCGGCTCGGGAGATGGCGCTGCGCGGCGTGGCGAAGGCGAAGGAGGAAGTATGAGCGGACAACGCAGGGGTTTGGGCAAGGGGCTCGAATCGATCATCCCCACTCGGGCGCTGAAGCCGTCGTCCTCCGCCGCGGAGACCCTGCGCAGGATGGCGGAAATAGCGACCGACGAGCCGGCCATGTCGCCGGCCTCGGTGCCGGTCCAGGAATCGCCCCGGGCCGGCAGGACACCGGTGCAGCCGGCCGCGCTGTACGCCGAGTTGCTGCTCGATGTGATCACGCCGAACCCGCGCCAGCCCCGCGAGGTGTTCGACGAGGGTGCGATGGCCGAGTTGGTCCAGTCGATCCGGGAAGTGGGTGTGCTCCAGCCGGTCGTGGTCCGTGCGTCGGGTGACGGCACCTACGAACTGGTGATGGGCGAGCGACGGTGGCGGGCCTCTCGCGAGGCGGGGCTGACCCACGTGCCGGCCATCGTCCGGGTCACCCAGGACGACAAGCTGTTGCTCGACGCGCTCCTGGAGAACCTGCACCGTTCCGAACTCAACCCGCTCGAAGAGGCCATGGCCTACGAGCAGTTGCTGGAGGAGTTCGCGTGCAGTCACGACAGCCTCGCCAAGCGGATCGGGCGCTCGCGCCCGTATGTGTCGAACACCCTGCGGCTGTTGAAGTTGCCCACGGAGGTGCGGACCAGCCTGGCGGCCGGGACGCTGCTCGCCGGGCACGCGATCGCGCTGCTCAAGATCGAGGAGTATCCGGACGAGCTGGCCAAGCTCGCCAAGCGCATCATCCGCGAGGGCATGACGGTGCGCACCGTCGAAGAGATCGCCTCGCAGATCAAGGGTGAGGCTCCGGCGCGGCCGGCGAAGGCGCAGAAGCCGCGCCCCGGTGGGATCGTCGCGCCGGCCCTGAACCAGCTCGCGGATCGGCTCAAGGACCGCTTCGAGACCGAGGTGAAGGTGGTCCTCGGCCCGAAGAAGGGCAAGATCGTCGTCGAGTTCGCGTCGGTCGAGGATCTGGAACGCATCCTGGCCTCGATGGCGCCCGGTGAAGGCGACCAGTTCGCCAAGCGGCTGAGTGAGCCGCAGGGTCAGGCACGACCCGAGTCGCCACCCGAGTCGACCCCGGCCGAGTCCACCGCGGCCGACGACCAACCCTCGGTGCTGGTCCCGTAGTCGGCACCGAAACACCGAAGCACCGAAGCACGGAAGCACCGAAATACGAGAGCACGGAAACACGGGGAAGGGGCCCGCGGTCGTTGACCGCGGGCCCCTTCCTTGCTTGTGTTTCACGTGAAACGTGCCGCCTGCTCGATGCGGCGGTGCTGCTCGCTCACGTTTCACGTGAAACGTGGCACCCCTGGAGGGGCGATGAGGTCGATGCGTTGGATCGTCGCGGGTCTGGGAGTGGGTGCCGTCGGCGGATTCGTCGGCGGGCTGCTCGGCGGTTCGCCGCCTTCCCGGGTGTCGATTCCCGCGCCGTGGACGCCCGATGGGCCCGCGATTCCGGTCCATGCGCTGCCGAAGGGCTCACGTCGGCCGGTGGATCGGGTCGTCCTCGACGAGGCGGCGCTCGCTCGAGCGAGGGCCGATCGGCTCGGGTACTGAGTGGCTCGGGTGCCGACTCGGGTGCCGGTCGACTCGGGTGCCGGCCGACTCAGGTGAAGACGGGCAGTCGCAGCATGCCGGTGGGCACGTCCTCGTCCGGCGGCAGGTAGAGCCGCTGGAGGGCCACCACGATCGACTCGGCGGCGTGGTCGCGGAATTCCGACCCGGCCAGTCGGGCCGCGTCCTCCGCGTTGGTGAGGTAGCCCAACTCGATCCGCACGGCGGGCATCCGGGTACGCCGTAGCAGCGTCCACGCCTTGCCGTGGGTCCGACCGTCGACCAGGCCGGTACGCGCGACGAGTTCGCGCTGAACCAGGCTCGCGAAGTGCTCTCCGGTCGGCGAGCGTCGCCCGTACCGGTCGCTTCCGCTGCCGTAGTAGTAGCTGGAGACGCCGCTCGCCCGCGGACTTTCGTTGCGGTCCGCGTGCAGGGATATCACCAGGTCCGCGTCGGTGGCATTGGCGAAGGCCGCACGGTCCTCCTCGCCGATGCCGTCGGAGTCCAGGCCGCGGGTCAGGTACGCCTGGACGCCGAGGGCGGACAGCCGACCCTCCAGTCGCCGGGCGAGATCCCACACCACCTCGGCCTCGGCCAGCCCGTGTGCCACCACGCCCAGGTCCGTACCGCCGTGGCCCGGGTCGATCACCACGGTCTTGCCGGCCAGCGAGGGGCCGGAGCGGTGCAGCAGTTCGGATTCGCGCATCGCGTGCGGCTGGCCGCCGACGACCGTGCGCGCGAGCCGGTCGAGGGCTCGGAACGTGGCCGGTCCACACGTGCCGTCTGCGCCCAGCCCGTAGTTGCGCTGGAATTCGCGCAGCGCGCGCTCGGTGGCGGGGCCCAGGATGCCGTCCACCCGGCCGCAGTCGAAGCCCATGTCGAGCAGCCGCTGCTGGAGGGTGGCCACGTCGTCCCCGACCGTCGGGTGACCGATCGAGTAGGACAGCATGCGGTCGCCGAGGCGCCATCGTGCCTCGTCGAGGTGACGGTAGGTCTCCGGGCCGACGATGCCGTCCACGGTCATTGCCCGCTGTTGCTGGAAATGCCGGACGGCGAGATCCACGGAGTGGTCGAACACCGCGTCCGCGTAGCCGCCGTGGCCGTCCCCGTCGCCGTTGCCGGCGACCGCATGGGCACCGGCGGGCAGGAGGCCGAGCAGCACCAGTTTGGACCTGATCTCGGCCACTGCGGGGCCGGTGTCACCGCGTCGGTACCGCCGCTGCATGGTCATGGAAAGAAGTCCTCCCGAGTTTTGACGCAACACTCGATCGTACGCGCGCATTCGGTCGTTCCCGTACCGGAGCGGGGCTCTCGGGGTCCGGATTCCGGCCCGGGCGGGCGATCCGCCGTCCCGGGCCGCCCGCCGGTCGTCGGTACGCCCTGACACGCGCGAAGGGCGCTCCCCGGTTCCGGGAAGCGCCCTTCGGATGCCGCGCGGCCGCCGCGTCGATCGGTCGACTCAGACGTACTCGGCGAGCTCCTTGAGGAGCATCGACTTCGGCTTCGCACCGACGATCGTCTTGACGATCTCGCCGCCCTTGAAGACGTGCAGGGTCGGGATCGACATCACGCCGTAGCGGGTGGTGATCTCCGGGTTCTGGTCGATGTTGAGCTTCGCGACGGTGAGTTTGTCACCGTTCTCGTCCGCGATCTGCTCGAGCGCCGGGGCGATCTGGCGGCACGGGCCGCACCACTCGGCCCAGAAGTCGACGAGCACTGCCTTGTCGCTCATCAGGACGTCGGTGTCGAAGGTCTTGTCGGTGACGGTGACGGTGGCCCCGGCCATGGTTGCTCCTCGGTGTGCTCGGGTGGAAGGAAGGGGGACGGGTTGTGGGTCAGGCGACGGCGCCGTCGGCGAGCGAGGCGAGGTAGCGCTCGGCGTCGAGCGCGGCGGCACAGCCGGTGCCGGCCGCGGTGATCGCCTGCCGGTAGGTGTGGTCCACGACATCGCCCGCCGCGAAGACGCCGGTGAGGTTGGTGTGCGTGGTCGGGGCGTCGACCTTGATGTAGCCCTCGGCGTCCAGCTCGATCTGGTCGCCCAGGAGTTCGGTGCGCGGGTCGTGGCCGACCGCGATGAACAGGCCGGTCACCGCCAGGTCGCGCAGCTCGCCGGTGCCGGTGTCACGCAGTTTGACGCCGGTGAGCTTGCCGTCGCCCACGATCTCGGCGACCTCGCTGTTCCACGCGAACGAGATCTTCTCGTCGGCGAACGCCCGATGTTGCATCGCCTTGCTCGCGCGCAGCTCGTCCCGACGGTGGATGACGGTCACCGAGCGGGCGAAGCGGGACAGGAACGTGGCCTCCTCGATCGCCGAGTCGCCACCGCCGACCACCGCGATGTCCTGGTCCCGGAAGAAGAAGCCGTCGCAGGTGGCACACCAGGAGACGCCGCGACCGGAGAGTGCGTCCTCGTTGGGCAGGTTGAGCTTGCGGTACGCGGACCCGGTCGCCAGGATCACCGCGTGCGCCTTGTGCACGGTGCCCGCGCCGTCCGTGACGGTCTTGACGGCGCCCGTGAGGTCGACGGCCACGACGTCGTCCGGAATCAGCTCGGCGCCGAAGCGCTCGGCCTGCTTGCGCATGTTGTCCATCAGATCCGGACCCATGATGCCGTCCGGCCAGCCGGGGAAGTTCTCGACCTCGGTGGTGTTCATCAGTGCGCCGCCCGCAGTGACGGCGCCTTCGAAGACCAGCGGCTTCAGGTCCGCGCGTGCTGCGTAGACGGCGGCCGTGTACCCGGTCGGACCCGATCCGATGATGATCACGTTGCGGACGTCGCTCACGCTGAGCCTTTCCTGGTTCCTTGTCGAGCCTCGTGCCGGAGGCCGGCCTCGGCTGTGCGGGTCTGCGAGCCCCGCGCCCCGATGAGATGCGGTGTCTCGTTCGACAACGGATCCTAGGTGCGCACCATTCCCGGCTCCCAACGCCGCGAGCACGGCGTGCCGGGGATCACCCTCGGGGGACCACGGTGCTGAGCAACACGGAGCCCGTGACGGGGCCCGACGGGGCCGCCGAGAGCTGTGTGGCGCAGGACGCGTCCACGATGTACACCCGGACCCGGTCGGCGCTCGGGCCGTCCAGGACCACGACCCGGACCGGCTTGCCGGCGTAGCGGCCGTCGTCGGTGGCCAGCGGTCGGGCGGCGTCCGGACCGATCGCGGCGGCGACGCAGCCGGGCAGGTCCGCGAGCGAGGTCGCCGGGGTGCGGCGCAACAACTGCGCGACCTGCTCGGGCAGTCCGGCGGCCGTGTACTCCCGGGGAGCCGCGATGGACGGCCGCTGCGGCGTCTGCGCTTCCGACTTCGCGCCCGGTTGCTCGCCCGCCTTGCCGGACGGCGCGGGCTTGTCGGCACCCTGGGGCGCGGACACGGCGGAGTTGTCCTTGGCGGCGGCCGGCTTGTGGGCGCCGTCGTCGTCGCCCCCGGTGCCGACCAGGACGGTGACGCCCAGGGCCACCGCCGCCACAGCGGCGGCCGCGAGCAGCAGCGGACCGCGGCGCCGCCGGCGACGGGCGGCGTCCAGATGGACGACGTCGTGGTCGAAGGCGTGCTCGGACGCATGCGGCGCCGTGGTCGGCGCGGGCGGTGCCGCGGCGGCCGGGACGCTCGTGCGAGGGATGCCCACCGAAGGTGCCTCGGCGGGTCGCGGCGGCGGGAGCGCGGCCAGCGCGAGCGCGTCGTCGATCCGCGCGATCACGTCGGCGGGCATCGGTTCGGCGGGCTGTCCGCCGAGCAACTCGCGGACCTCCGCGAGCGCGTCCCGGGTGTCGCGACACTCGGCGCACTCGGCGAGGTGTGCGTGCACGGCGGTCGCCTGCTCCGGATCGAGCAGTCCTTCGACGAGGTCGGACAGCACCTCGACGTCGATGTGCTCGCTCATCGTGTGCCACCTCCCTCCATGCTCGTGCCGCCCGCGTCGGGGGCCGGACCGCCGGTTCTCGGTCGGTCGTCCGTCGATGGGACGGATTGTCCGGCTCCGGGGTTCCCGGACGCCCGGGACGGTCCGGGCGGCCCCGCCTCGCGCAGGTGCCGCACCAGCGGCAGCAGCTTGGCGCGACCGCGGGCACAGCGGCTCTTGATGGTGCCCGAGGCGACCTGCAGGATCCGGGCCGCCTCGTCGACGGGGTAGCCCTCCATGTCCACCAGCACCAGTGCGGCCCGCTGCTCGGCCGGCAGCGTGGCCAGTGCGGCGAGCACCTCCGCGCGGGTCTCGCCGCGGATCGCCGGGTCCTCGTGCACGGGCGCGGGCAGCCGCTGGTCGAGATCCTCGGGCAGCGGTACGGCCGGCCGGGCGGCCCGACGCCGGGCCCGGTCCAGGCAGGCGTTCACCACGATCCGGTGCAGCCACGTCGTGACGGCCGCGCGGCCCTCGAACCTGCCCGCGGCACGGTAGGCGGATACCAGGGCGTCCTGGAGGGCGTCAGCGGCTTCCTCGCGGTCGCCCAGCGTGCGCAGGGCCACCGCCCACAGCCGGTCGCGGTGCCGACGGACGACTTCGCCGAACGCGTCGGGGTCGCCGGCGGCGTGCCGGGTGAGCAGATCGGCGTCGGTGACGTCCGCATACGCCGATCCGGTCTGCTCGGTACTCACCGCCTACCTCCCCTGGGCCCGGGGTCATCCTGGCACGGGCCGCCGGCGCCTTGGAGAGGGGTTCGCCTCGATCGCCCGAGCAGGGGTCAGCCGTCGACGGTGAAGGTGACCTCGCGCCAGGCGTTCTGATGGCCCGGGGTGTAGATGTTGTAGTCGCCGACGTCCTGCAGAACCTTGGGCATCGTGGTCATCAGAACCAGCACGTAGCGGGTCTTGATCGCCTTGTTGCCGACCACGTTGAGCTGGGCGTCGTCGGTCGCCTTGCTGCCGATGGTGGTCCCGTAGGCTTCCTGGTTCGTCGGCATCGTCGCCCCGGCGCCGGGCGCGGCCTTGAGGGTGACGGTGGTGGTCCGCCCACCGGCGCCGAGGGCGATGTTCACGCCCCGCACGTCCATCGGTTCGCCGAGGTCGTAGACGATCCCGTAGCCCTTGCGGCCGTTGAAGTTGACGGTCGGGCCGTCGACCATCATGTTCGTGTGCCAGTAGGTCTCACGCTTGCCGTCGTAGGTCGACGCCACGCTGTCCGGATCGGTGGGCGCGGCGCCGATCGAGATTTCCGTGCCGGCCTTCGGGGTGACCGGATGAGAGGTCGCCGGTGCCGCCGGAGGCTGGGTCGGCGTGCTCGACGGGCCGCCTCCCTGCCGCTTCAACGGGTCCGGCTTCTCCTCCCCGTCCCCCACATGGCTGGCCACCTGCCACGTCACCAGGACGATCGCGAGCACCACGAGCACCGCGACCGCACCCTTGACCGTCGCGCCGAACCGGCCGCCCAGCGGGGGCGGCGGTGCGACCTGCGGTCGGACGGAGCCGTTCGAGCCGCCGCCGCTGTAGCCGGCCGACGTGTAGACCGTCCGGGTCGGCGTCGGCGTGTAGACGGGGTACTCGTCCTGCTCCGGGCCGCCGACGATCTCGCCCTGCTCGGGCGGATGGATCTCCGGGATCGCGCCGATCGCCGCGGACAGTTCGCCCGGTGTTTCGAACGCCGGTTCGTGCTTGACCTCGTGGCCCAGCGCCCGCATCGCCAGCGCGGCCAGCGTGTCGTCCACACCGGCCCGGATCTGGCCGGGCGCGCACAGCCTGCCGCCGGTGAACGGCGCGGCCTGTAGGCCGTATTCGGTGCCGTCGACCCAACGCCGGGTCAGCGCCGCGTACATCAGCCTGCCGACCGCGTGTGTGTCGTCGCGGGCCGCGTCGGTGGTGTCGTGTCCGTAGAGGGCCGCCTCGACCGCCAGGCCGACGATCTTGTACTGGCCGGTGTGCATGCGCAGCACGTTCTCCGGCGTCAGGCGCAGGTGCGACAGACCGGCCCGGTGCGCGACGGACATCGCCTGGGCGACCGCGCGGGAGAGTTCGTACACCTCGTGCGGCGGCAGCGGCGCGCTCTCGAAGACCTTGGTGAGGTTGTCCGCGTCGGGCAGCCACTCCTTCACCACGTAGATCAGGCCGTCCTGTTCGGCGCAGTCGAGCACCTGGACGAAGCGTGGGTCGCCCATCAGCGCGGCGGCACGGGCGGCGGCGATCACGGCCCGGCCGTGCTCCCCGCCGGCGGGGACGATGTGCACGCCCACGGCGCGCCGGAGCTTCTCGTCGACGGCGCGCCAGGTCTCGCTGCGGCCGTTCTGCGACAGGCGGTGTTCGAGCCGGTAGCGGTCGGCCAACCGGGTGCCGCGACTGACCCGCGGCGGTGCGGGTTCCGCGGCCGGCGCCGGCTCGGCCGGCTCGGACTCGGCGGGTTTCGGGGCGGCCGGCTCGGGGTTGCTCGCCCTGCCGGCCCGGGCGGTGGAGGCGGCGGGCCTTTTCCGCTTCGCCCGCTTGTGCGTTACCGGTTCGTCCTCGGCCGACTCGGCATCGGACTCGCCGGCCACGGACACGGCGGCCACGGACGCTGCGGGCGGGGCCTCGGCAGCGGGGGCCTCGGAGGGCGCGGCGGACCCGGCGGCCGGGGCAGGTGCGGCGTCCGCGATCTCGGCCGAATCGCCGTCCACAGAGCCGTTGTTCACACCGGCGCCGGTCACGGACTCGCCGGCTTCGGTGGATGTGGCGGCTTCGGATCCGACTTCTTCGCCCGAGTCGGGTTCGGATTCCGCACCGACGGGCAGAACCGTGGTGGTACTTCCCGAGACCACTGCGACATTACCGCCGGAGACCTTGCCGTCCGAACCGACCGGATTGTCCGACGATGTATCAGAAGCCTTTGGCGGTACGGGGTTTGCCTCGTCCGTCGCTAGGTCGACGGATCCTGCGGTTCGGTCCGTCACCTCGGCCTCATCCTCCTCGTCGGCATACTCATCGTAGAGGTGAGGCATCTCGGGCCGTAGGTCAGGGACGACCTCTACACACCATGAGACTCTCCGGCCCCACTTCGGGTTGCCTCCTCGCAAGATCCGTAAGGAAACCGAGACCGGCGTATCGGGAGCTTTACCCCGGTTCCGGCGTGCGGCACACCCTCACTCGCCCATGGTGGTACATCCCACACCGTTCCGCCCGCCGAATTCCCGGTGCGGGATCCGGCGGGCGGTGGTCCGTGCGGGGTCGAGTCGGCGGTCAGCGGCCGAGCCGGCCCTTGATCATCCCGGTCATCGCGGTCATCTCCTCGACCCGCATCCGGTTGGCGGCGATGAAGAACACGACGAACATCGTCACGATCCCCGCGCCCACCGCGATCGCCGAGCCGCCCATGCCCGAGCCGAAGTGGCCCGTGCACACCCGGGCCACGAAGAACGCCGCGGCGCCGCCGACCGCGGCGGCGATCGACAGCCGGGTGTAGGTCCGGGTGACCCGGCGGCCGTCCAGGTCGCCGAGCCGCTTCTTGAGCCGTTGCGCGGCCAGCACCACGCCCACCAGGTAGGCGAGGCTGTAGCCGCCCGCGATGCCGACACCGGCCCACTTGGTGGGCAGCGCGACGTAGGCCAGACCCGCGAAGGCCGCCTGGGCGCCCGCGATCCATACCGTGTTCAGGAACGGTGTCCGGGTGTCCTCGTACACGTAGAACCCGCGCAGCAGCACGTATTGCGCCGAGTACGGGATCAGTCCCAGGCCGAGCGCCATCAGCATGTAGCCGATCCAGTGCGCGCTCTGTTCTCCGGTCGGGGCGAAGATGAAGCCGCCGATGTCGCGCCCCAGCGCCACGAAGATCGCCGCACACGGGATCATCGCCACCGCCGACAACCGCAGCCCGGAGGAGATGTCGCCACGCACGCTGGCCTGGTCGCCGTCCGCGGCGGCCCGGCTCATCCGGGGCAACATCGCGGTCATCACCGACACGGTGATCACCGCTTGCGGCAGCTGCCAGATCAGCAGCGCGCTGCTGTAGGCGGTGAAGCCGACGCCGAACTGGATGTTCTGGTCCCGCGCGTCCACGTCGATCGCGGTGGCGAGCTGGGTCACCACCAGGTAGCCCGCCTGGTTCGCGAGCACGAACAGGAACGTCCACTTGGCCAGCCCGAGTGCCTTGCCCATCCCCGAGCCGCGCCAGTCGAACCGGGGCCGGAAGCGGAACCGGGCCGCCTTCAGGTACGGGATCATCGCCATCGACTGCACGACCATCCCCAGCAGCGTGCCCAGGCCCAGCAGCCGGATCTCGTCCGGGGTGATGGTGTCCGAGTTCTGCCCGGTGTTCTTCGCGGTGCCGGCCACCCAGATGTACAGGCCGAACGTGGCGATGATGACGATGTTGTTCAGGACCGGGGTCCACATCATCGGGCCGTAGCGCTCGCGCGCGTTGAGGATCTGCCCGAACAGCACGTGCAGACCCATGAAGAAGATGATCGGCAGGCAGTAGCGGGCGAAGGTGATCGCCAGCTCGTAGTCCTGGTGGTGTTTCGCCAGCGAGTTCGCGAAGGCCCGGATCAGCAGCGGCGCGCCCAGCCAGGCGATCACCACCAGCCCCGCGAGCACCGTCATGACCAGGGTGAGCAGGCGGTTCGCGTACGCCTCGCCGCCGTCGTCGTCCTGGCGCATCGCGCGCACCAGCTGCGGTACGAAGACCGCGTTCAGCGCGCCGCCGCCGACCAGGATGTACAGCAGCGTCGGCATCGTGTTGGCGACGTTGTAGGTGTTCGCCAGGATCGCCGTGCCCAGCGCCGCCGCGGCGACCAGGTTGCGCACGAAGCCGGTCATCCGGGACACGATCGTGCCCGCCGCCATCACGGCGGAGGATCGCATTATCCCGCCGAGCTTGCTGCCCTTCTTGCCCTCGCCGCCGACCGGGATGCCGGCCATGCGCTCCTCGGCGCCCGAGCCGGGCATCCGGTAGACGGGCGACGTGGAGGGGTTCAGCGGGACCGGCGGGGCGTCCAGAACCGCGCTGGCGGACATCGACGCGGCCGCGGCCTCGGCCCGGTGCTGGGTCTCGTAGCGCTGGTACGCCTCGGTGTAGGAGGGCATGCCCGCGACGTCGCCGGCGAGGCCGAGGTTGATGCCGGTCAGCGTCTGGTCCATCAGCCAGCCGCCGGGCCGGTCGTAGTCGCCCCAGCCACCCTGCCCCTGCTGCGGGCTCGGCTGCTGCGGGACGTACGACTGCTGCTGCACCGGCTGCTGGTGTGGCTGCTGATGCTGCTGGTGTTGTTGATGCTGTGGCTGCTGCTGGTAGTTCTGCGCCGGCGGGGCTTGGTGCTGCTGGTACGGGTCGCCCGAGCCGTATCCGCCGCCGCCGTAGTGCTGCCCCTGGGCGGACGGGTCGTACGGCACGCCCGGGTCGTACTGCGGGCCCGCGTCGTAGCCGCTCGGCGCCTCCGGGGTGAAGAGTTCGTCCACGCCCACGTAGGGATCGTTCGCCGGCGGGTCGCTCAACTCGTCCCGGAACCACGCGCCGCCGCCCTGGTCGGGCTGCTGCGGCGGAGGCTGCTGGGCGTACGGGTCGTAGCCGCCCGCGTTCGATCCGGAGCCGTACGGATCCCCGTAGACCGGTTCGGGCCCGGAGCCGTAGCCGCCCTGCCCGGGGTAGCCCTGCTGCGGGTACGCCGCCGGCTCGCCGTACCCCGGGTGGGGTGCGTTCGGGTCGGCATAGCCCGGATCGCCCGGCTGCGCGTACGGGTCCGGAGGCTGCGCGGCATAGGGATCGGCCGGCTGTCCGTACGGATCGACGTACTGCTGCAGGTAGGGGTCGGCGGGCGGCCGACCCCGGTAGGGATCGTCGTGCGCGCCGTCGTCCGGCTCGGCGGAGCCGCCGGTGTACGGCTGACGTTCGTCGCTCCGGTCGCTCATGCGGGCGGGCCCTCGTCTTCTCGGTCAGGTTGAGTGTCCGGTGCCCACTTTCTCATTCGGGGCGGTCGGTCGTGGATCTAGACGGTGTGTGTCCGTGCGGGTCGGCCGGATCCGGCGGTCCGTTTCCGCCGGCGTAGGGCCCCGTGAAGTGGGCCGGCGGCCACCCGGATGCCGGTCGGACCGCATCCGGGCCGGGCTCCTCCGGGAAGCCGGCGTGCGACGGCGTGTCGTCGCCGTCCTCACCATCCTCGTCGTTCGTGTCCCCGGCAAGGGCCGCTTCCCGACGTTTGCGCAGGAAGGCCCGCAGCGAGAACACCGCGAGCAGGAAGGCGAGGCCGCCGATGATCCAGCGGGTCAGCGCGTCGATGGTGGTGGTGTTGACGAAGAACGACTCGGGCGGCCGGACCGCCCGTCCGTCCGGCGTGAGCAATTGGACATCGACCATGACCTTGCCGTTCGCGGCCGACTTCGCCGAGATCGGCACCTCCCGCCGGCGCCCGTCGGGCACCGTCACGGTGATCGGGTCGCCGAGTTTGAGCCGGTTGGGCTGATGCGAGCCCACCGCGATCCGCACAGTGACCGGTTGCTGGAGGTTGTTCACCACGGTGACCGGGATGTTGCCCTCGTCGCCGGACAGCGTCACGCCGGTTCTGCGGATGATGTAGACCAGCGATTGCAGTTCGCGCAGGCCACGGGTGACGCCGAGCCGATAGCGGTCCATTCCCTGCGGGTCGCCGCGCCACTCGGTGGACAGCAGGCGCAGCAGCGCCGGGTTGAACGGGCCGGTCACCCGCTCGGGGCGGGTCAGTATCGAGGCGAAGGTCTGCATCGAGCGGACCAGGTTGTCGGTCTCGGTGAGGTACTGCAACGACGGCTCGCTTGCCCGGACCGCCTTGGGATAGCCGGCGAGCTTGCGGGCGGGCAGCGGGGCGGGCTCGGCGGCGAGCTCGGCCAGGGTGCTGCTGCGGGTCCAGTCGGCCGAGGCGTTGAGCACGTCCTTGAGCACGTTGGCCAGCGCGGCGTCCATGGTGCGCGGCGGGGCGATCAACAGGCTGCGCGAGGCCGAGGGCTCCTGGAGCACGATCGTCAGCAGCTCGGCCAGCAACTGCTGCGTGGTCAGCACGCCCTGCCCCGGCGCCTTGGCATCCACGGCCAGGATCTTGTCGATGTCCGGGTCGGTGACCAGCGCGGTGCCCTTGTCGGACCCCGGCAGGGCGGAGGTGGCCGAGGGGGTGACCCTGGGTTCCTTGGTCGGCGCCAGGGACGCGCCGGAGGCGATCACGGTGCTTGCCCCGGTGCCGCTCGCGAGCTGGACGATCGAGGAGTCCAGCGCACCGCCGGCGGGCCAGGCGACGTCGGTGCGTACCGGGCGGGCCAGGGTGCGCTGCATGACGGTGGCGGATTCGGCCAGGGCCTCGCTCAGTTGCGGGCGCAGGTCCGCCCGGCCGGCATCCAGGGCGTGTGCGACCGCGGCCAGATCGGTGTCGGCGTACGGCAGCGCGATCACCGGCTGGGTCCCGAGGCCGGCCTTGAGCCGGTCCAGCCATCCGGCCGCGACCTGGCCGCCCCCGCCGGCGAGGGTGTTCGTGGTCTGGTTCGGCGTCGCCTTGGCGGTGTCCTCCTCGCTCGGCGGCTTGCCGTTCCGGGACTTCTTCGGCTTGTCCGGGTCCAGGCTGCCGGGCGGCGCGACCCGATAGCCGCCGGCCATCTCGGCGGCGGAGTCCAGCAGTTCGGGATCGATCGCCCAGTCCACCTTCATCCCGGTGCCGATGTTCACCAGGTCGTACAGCCGCCCGCCCGGGGCGAACTGCGCGGCCAGGCCGTCGTCGCGGAACACCGGCGTCTGGGCCTCGTCGCCGAGCGTGGTGCCGTCCCGATGCGGGCGATCGACGAGCGGCCAGACCGTGGCGATCCGCAGGTTCTGGACGTTCTTGAGGCCGTTCTTGGGAATCCACGGCAGGAATGTGCGGGCCGCGCCGACCGTCTTGCCGCCGGTCCTGGCCTCGATCCCGAGCGGGTACGCGCCGGCCGCGCCCAGGCCCAGCGGGTCGGCGGGGAAGGTGAACGTCCACGGCTGGGCCGCGCCCGGCCCGGGGGCCAGGTTGTGCACTACGACCGGCTTGGGGGTGCGCAGCAGGGTCCCGGTCGACTGGGCGTCCTCGGGCGAGCCGATGCCGCTTCGAAAGAGCGGCTCGGAGGTGCGCAGGCGCACCGCGACCTCCATCGAGTCGATCGCCCTGCTGCCGGTGTTCAGCACCTGGCCCTCGATGGTGACGCTCCCGCCGGCCTTGGCCACCGGGGTCATCTTGGTGATCAGGACCTGGATCCCGTCGCCGTCGGCGGCGCGCGCGGCCGTCGGCGGGAGCATCCCGAGCAGGCCGGCGGCGAGCACCAGGGCCAGTATCAGCACCGCGAGCATCCGGCCGCGAAGCACGATGACCCCGGATCCGGGCCGGGATCGGCGATTGCTCACGCGCTGTCCGCCAACAGCTCCGGGGCGAGCGTGACCAATCGCCGCTCGTCGGGGTAGGCGAGGCGCGCCGTGAGCGCGCCGAGCGGAACCCAAGCCACCGCTTCGACCTCGATGTCGTCGTCCGACAGATCCCCGCCCGCCGCCTCCATGAGGTAGTGGTGGACGGTCTTGTGCACCCGCCGATCCGGCGCGGTGAACCAATAGTCGATCACCCCGAGCGGGGCCAGCACCCGACCCACGATGCCGGTCTCCTCCTCGACCTCGCGCAGCGCGGCGTCGACCACACTCTCGCCGCTCTCGATGTGTCCCTTGGGCAGCGACCACAACAACCGGCCGCGGCGATCCCGACGCGCGATCAACGCCGCACGCAGGGTGAGTCGATCGACCACCAGACCACCTGCCGAGGTCTCCTCGACCACCTGCAGCCGACGGCGCGGCGGCGTGGTCTCGGAAGGCATCCGCCAAGCTTAGTGCGACATGCGCCACGCCATCACGCCATGATCACCCCATCGCACGGCCCGTTCGCGGATGCGGCCCCGACGTAATGCGCGCGAGACCCGCGGCCTCGACCCGTAACCTTGTCTCCCGTGCCGAACGCCAAGAACACACCCCACCCGGACGACCCGCCGGCCATCGGCGAACTGAGCGCCGTACAGCGCCGCGCCGTCACCGAACTGTTGCGCGTCGCCCCCGTCGCCGACGACCTCGCCCGCCGCTTCGAGGCGGCCGGGCACACGCTCGCGCTGGTCGGCGGCTCGGTGCGGGACGCCCTGCTCGGTCGGCTCGGCAACGACCTCGACTTCACCACCGACGCGCGCCCCGAACAGGTGCTGGCGATCGTGCGCCCGTGGGCGGACGCGGTGTGGGACGTGGGGATCGCGTTCGGCACGGTGGGATGCCGCAAGAAGCTCGCGGGCTCGCCGGACTACCAGATCGAGATCACCACCTACCGCTCCGAGGCGTACGACCGCACCTCGCGCAAGCCCGAGGTCTCCTACGGCGACTCGATCGACGACGACCTGGTCCGTCGGGACTTCACGGTCAACGCGATGGCGGTCGCGCTGCCCGGGATCACCTTCGTCGACCCGCACGGCGGGCTGGAGGACCTGGCCGCGCGGGTGCTGCGCACACCGGGCAGGCCCGAGGACTCCTTCGGCGACGACCCGCTGCGGATGATGCGCGCCGCGCGCTTCGCCGCGCAGCTCGACTTCGAGGTCGCGCCCGAGGTGGTCGCGGCGATGACGGACATGGCCGAGCGGATCGAGATCGTCTCCGCCGAGCGGGTCCGGGACGAGCTCAACAAGCTGATCTGCTCCGACCACCCGCGCAAGGGCCTGGAACTGCTGGTCTCCACCGGACTGGCCGCGCGGGTGTTGCCCGAGCTGCCGACGCTGCGCCTGGAGGTGGACGAGCACCACCGGCACAAGGACGTCTACGAGCACACGCTCACCGTGCTCGAACAGGCGATGGCGCTGGAGTCGCCGGGCGAGCCGGACCTGATCCTGCGGTTGGCCGCGCTGCTGCACGACATCGGGAAGCCGCGCACGCGGCGCTTCGAGCCGGACGGGCGGGTCTCGTTCCACCACCACGAGATGGTCGGTGCGCACATGACGCGCAAGCGGCTGAAGGCGCTGAAGTACCCGAAGGACGTCACGGACGACATCACGCGCCTGGTCGAGCTGCACCTGCGCTTCCACGGCTACGGCACGGGCGAGTGGACCGACTCGGCGGTGCGCCGATACGTGCGGGACGCGGGGCCGCTGCTGGATCGGCTGCACAAGCTGACCCGGTCGGACTGCACGACGCGCAACAAGCGCAAGGCGGCCACGCTCGCGCGCGCCTACGACTCGCTGGAGGAGCGGATCGCGCAGCTCGCCGAGCAGGAGGAGCTGGACTCGATCCGGCCGGACCTGGACGGCAACGAGATCATGAAGCTGCTGGAGGTGCCGCCGGGCCCGCTGGTGGGCAGGGCCTACCGGCACATGCTGGAGATGCGGCTCGAACACGGCCCGATGGACCACGAAGCGGCGGTTGCGGCGCTGCGGGAGTGGTGGGCGGCGAACGCCGAGGCGTGAACGCGCGAAGCCCGCCGGGGGGACGACCGGCGGGCTTCGGAATGAGCGGGAAGCGGGACGCTACTCGAACTTGGCGCCCTTTGCCTCGAGTGCCTTCTTGGTCTCCTCGAAGTCTTCGTCGGTACGGCCCATCGTGCTGATCGGGTCGAACGCCTTGACGTCGGCGAGCGTGGTCTTCGAGGTGAAGGCCAGGCAGACCACGCCGTCCTTGGAACCGGACCAGTAGAAGGTTGCGAAGACACCCAGGTTGTCGGGGAGACCTTCACACTTGCTCTTGTCGGAGCTGCCGTCGACCTTCTTGACGACCTTCCACTTGGCGTCCGGCGAGTCGCACTTGGCGATCTTCGGCATCTTCTTCTTGCCGATGCCACCCTCGATGCGGGCGAGGCAGTCGCCGGCCTTGGCGCTCGACGCGTCGTCCTTCTTGAGCGCGCCCTTGACCACGAAGGCGACGATCCCCACCACCACGAGAACGACGAGCGGGATGAGGATCTTCTTGATTTTGCTGCTGCGCGGCGGAGGCGGCGGCGGGCCGCCGTAGAAGCCCGGCTGACCACCCTGCGGGAAGCCCCCGGGCGGCGGGAAGCCGCCCTGCGGCTGCTGCGGCTGACCAGGCTGCTGACCCCAACCCTGCTGGGGCTGCTGGGGCTGGCCCGGCTGTTGGTTCCAGCCCTGGTTCGGCTGCTGGGGGCCGTTCGGGCCGGGCGGGAAGGGATTGGACATGGGGACGATCTCCGTTGCAGGGGACTGGTGAGACAGTCCGGAACACTAGGGGTCCGGCCGGACACCCGCTGCGGGGATTCCCCTTGTACCGGTCGAATGTGAGCGGAATAACGGGCATAGAGGCGTTATTCGGCTGTGCCGCGGATTATTTCCGTGCGGCGAGACACAGGACGAAGCTCTCCACGGTGGGGTCCGAGGCCAACGCGATGGGATCGCCCGGCACCGAATCGCAGACCCCCGAGAACGTGGTCCCCTGAACCCGCTCGACCACGATGAATCGCGCCGCCGCGTCCTCGCACTTCACCGGGTCCTGGTCGACGGTCGCCTTGTTCCGCAGGCAGTCCCCCTCGTGGATCCGCGGTCCACCGTCCTCCTTGTGCACGTACCACCAGCCCCCGGCGGCGGTGCCGCCGACCAGCAGCACGGCCAGCACCGCGATCCATGCCCCGCGCCCGGGTCCGGTCCGCCGGCTCGGCGGGGCGGCCGCCCGGCGTGCCGCGCGTCCGTCGCCCGGCGCCCGGCGAATCACGGGCGCGTGCGACATCGACGCTTCCTGCGGCGGGAGCGCGTGCCCGTGCGGCGGGGTGTTCTCGGTCCATGCCGGTATGTACGGCAGAGGATCGTTTTCACCCGAACCGGCGTTATTGGACATGGAGTATCTCCAGAGGTGCCGAAAATCGCTGGATGTGCAGATTAGAACTTCGCTCTCGCCATTGCACTACCCGCAGGTAATTTCCTGGACATGTAGCCGAGGAAAATAAGCCCCGAGAGGTATCAAAAGGGATATCAGGGCCGGCGACTGTCCATCGGAGGGGCCGTGATGATCACCGGAGGGTGCCGGCGCGCTGCCAGTGTGTACAGGACACCGGTCGACGCGTACACCGCGGCCACCCCGAGCAGCACCGCCGGCGAGCGGCCGTCGTCGGGCAGCCCGAGCGCCGCGACCGCGGCCGCGCCCACGAAGGCGACGTTGAACAGCACGTCGTACACGGAGAACACCCGGCCCCGGTACGCGTCGTCGACCGTGGTCTGCACGATCGTGTCCACGCCGATCTTGGCGCCCTGCGAGGTCAGCCCGAGCAGGAACGCGCCCACCACCATCGGCGCGAACGCGAACGGCAGGCCGAGCGCGGTCTGACACACCGCCCCCGCGAGCGCGCACGTGCCGATCCAGGCCGCGACGCCGATCCGGGTGGTGATCGCGGGCGTGGCCACGGCCGCGACGAAGAAGCCGAGCGCGGAGACGGTGACCGTGATTCCGAAGGTGGCCAGTCCGCCGTCGGGGTCGCTCGGATCGTTGAACGTGTTGCGGCAGAGCAACACGGTCATCACGGTGAGCACGCCGTAGCAGAACCGCATCGCGGTGATCGCCGCCAACGCGTGCGCGGGCGCCCGACGCCGCCACACGTGCGTCGCGCCCTCGCGCAGCCCGCGCGCCACCGAACGCAGCGCCTGGCCCACCCCGGGCAACACCCGGTCCGGGTCGGGCCCGAGCAGATCGGCCGGCATCGTGGCCGCGACCGCCGCCGAGCCCAGGTACAGCAGCCCGGACACCACGATCACCAGCGCGGTCGCCCCGGAGCCCTCGGCCAGGAACGTGTGCACGAGCACCGCCGCCCCGCCGCCGATCGCCGCCGCGACCGTCCCGGCCGTGGGCGACACCGAGTTCGCGGTCACCAACTGCTCGGCCGGCACCACCCGCGGCAGCGACGCGGACAGCCCGGCGAGCACGAACCGGTTCACCGAGAGCACCGCGAGCGCCGCCGCGTAGAAGACCGGGTCCGGCACCCCGAGCAGCACCAGGCCCGCGGTCGTCGCGACCAGCACCGCCCGCAGCAGGTTGCACAGCACCAGCACCTGCCGGCGCCGCCACCGGTCGAGCAGCACCCCGGTGAACGGTCCGACCAGCGAATAGGGCAGCAGCAGGACCGCGAATGCGGTCGCGATGTCCGCCGCCGAGGTCTGCTTCTCCGGCGAGAAGAACGCCTGGCCCGCGATGGCGACCTGGAAGGCCCCGTCGGACAGCTGTGAGGTCAGCCGGGTGGCGAAGAGCCGACGGAAGTCGCGCAGCTTCAGCAGCGAGCGCAGATCACGGATGAGGGCCACGGCGCCCACCGTAGCCGGCGGCCGGTCCGCGGCCGGAAACGGCACCCGGCTCCGGCGGGTACGCCGAAGGCCCGGCTCCTGGACGGGAGCCGGGCCTTCGATTGCCCGGGTGCGTGCACCACGAGGGTGCGCGTCGGGCGGAGCGGGTCAGCGCTCGATGTCGCCCTTGATGAAGGACTCGACGGCGTTGCGGGCCTCGTCGTCGAAGTACTGCACCGGCGGGGACTTCATGAAGTACGAGGACGCCGACAGGATCGGGCCACCGATGCCGCGGTCCTTGGCGATCTTCGCGGCGCGCACGGCGTCGATGATGACACCGGCCGAGTTCGGCGAGTCCCAGACCTCGAGCTTGTACTCCAGGTTCAGCGGGACGTCACCGAAGGCGCGACCCTCGAGGCGCACGTACGCCCACTTGCGGTCGTCGAGCCACGCGACGTAGTCCGACGGGCCGATGTGCACGTTGTCCGCGCCGAGGTCACGGTCGACCTGCGAGGTGACGGACTGCGTCTTGGAGATCTTCTTCGACTCCAGGCGCTCGCGCTCCAACATGTTCTTGAAGTCCATGTTGCCGCCGACGTTGAGCTGCATGGTGCGCTCCAGCAGGACACCGCGGTCCTCGAAGAGCTTCGCCATCACGCGGTGCGTGATCGTGGCGCCCACCTGCGACTTGATGTCGTCGCCGACGATCGGCACGCCCGCCTCGGTGAACTTGTCCGCCCACTCCTTGGTCCCGGCGATGAAGACCGGGAGAGCGTTGACGAACGCGACCTTGGCGTCGATGGCGCACTGGGCGTAGAACTTGGCCGCGTCCTCGGAGCCCACCGGGAGGTAGCAGACGAGGACGTCGACGGCCTGGTCCTTGAGGACCTTGACCACGTCGACGGGGGCCTCGGGCGACTCCTCGATGGTCTCGCGGTAGTACTTGCCGAGACCGTCCAGGGTGTGACCACGCTGCACGGTGACACCCGACGGCGGCACGTCGCAGATCTTGATCGTGTTGTTCTCGCTGGCACCGATGGCGTCCGTGAGGTCGAAGCCGACCTTCTTGGCGTCCACATCGAAAGCGGCCACGAACTCGACGTCACGCACGTGATACTCGCCGAACTGCACGTGCATCAGGCCGGGGACGCGGCTGTTCGGGTCGGCGTCCTTGTAGTACTCGACGCCCTGCACCAGCGAAGCGGCGCAGTTGCCCACGCCGACGATGGCTACGCGAACCGAACCCATTCCGGTTGCTCCCTGTGATCTCGACGAAGCCGCCATGAACCGGCGACCTCAGTTGTTGGATGCGGACGGGTCCGAGGCCACGTCCTGGGTGGGGGTCCGAAGTCGGTCGGCGTCCTTCGACGCGTCGACCGGTGCCTCGGGTCCGGCGGCGTCCGGAGTGGCTCCGGCGTGCCGCTCGGCGGTGATGAGCTCGTTCAGCCAGCGCACTTCGCGCTCGACCGACTCCAAGCCGTGTCGCTGCAACTCGAGGGTGTATCCGTCGAGCTTCTCCCGCGTCCGGGTCAGCGACCCGCGCACCCGGTCGAGGCGTTCCTCGAGCCGGCTGCGCCGACCCTCGAGGATACGCATGCGCACCTCGTGGTCGGTTCGACCGAAGAAGGCGAAGTGCACGCCGAAGTTCTCGTCCTCCCAGGCCGAGGGCCCGGACTCGGACAGCAGTTCTTGGAAGTGCTCCTTGCCCTGTGCCGTCAGCTGGTAGACGATCCGGGACCGCTTGCTGCCGGCGAGTGCCGTCACCTCCGGAACCTCCTCCGCGAGCCAGCCCCGTTCCAGCAGGGACTTCAGGCACGGGTAGAGGGTGCCGTAGGCGATGGCACGGAACGAGCCGAGCACGGTGTTGAGCCGCTTGCGCAGTTCGTAACCGTGCATGGGGGAGTCGTGCAGCAGGCCGAGGATCGCGAATTCGAGGACGCCACCGCGCCTGCTCATCGCCTTCCTCCATCCACTGCGGACCGGACCGGACGTGGATCCTCCGCGACCGTGGGATACGGTCGCAGCCGACCTTCGTCCGGCCGGGGCTCCTGTCGCCCCCGGCTCGATGTACCGGCCCGATGTATCGAACCGATACATCGAGACGATAGGTCTCCTTGCCGTGTGGTGGCAAGGCGGTCGCCGGTGACTCGGGTCACAGGCAGGTCACAGTGAGGTCGCGAAAGCGGTTCCGCGTAGTCTGTTCCGCCGTGTGGAACCTCAAGCCCCGCTTCCTGCGGAACCGCCCCCCGCGCGTGTGCGTCCTGGGGAGCGGAGAGCCACGACCCGTGCGTCCGACCTCCGCGTCGTACGGCCGAGGAGTAGCGAACGCATGAGTGAACATCGCCGTAGATCACAGCAACCGCGCCCCGAGGGGCGCGGTGACTCGTATTCGGGGGGCGCGGGTGCTGCCGGGGGCGGGACGCCACCCGGCGGCTCGTCGCTGCCCGCCGGACCCGGGGGAGGCGACGAGGAGCGCCCGCTCTCGCGCGTGGAGGCCCGACAGGCCGCCCGTTCGGGTGGTCGGCGCGCCGCCAACGGCGCCGCGTCCGGCGGCCGATCGCGAGCGGAGGCCGGCCCGCCCCGGAAGAAGCGGTTCATCGACTACCCGAGGTACGGCAAGACCGGCGTACGCCGCTGGTTGCCGTCCTTCAAGCAGATCCTGGCGATGATCCTGTTCTTCCTCGCGTCGATCATGGGCCTGGCGGCCCTGGCGTACGCGATGGTCAAGGTGCCGGACCCGAACGCGAACACGACCTACCAGTCGAACATCTACTACTACGCCGACGGGAAGACCGAGATCGGTCGGACCGGGCAGGTCAACCGGCAGAACGTGACGGTCGACCAGATCCCCAAGCATGTACAGCGGGCCGTGATCGCGGCCGAGAACCGGTCGTTCTACAGCGACTCGGGCGTCTCGCCGAAGGGCTTGCTGCGGGCCGGGGTCACCATGGTCAAGGGCGGCGACACGCAGGGTGGTTCGACCATCACCCAGCAGTACGTCAAGAACACCTACCTGACCCAGGAACGGACCTTCAAGCGCAAGTTCAGCGAGATCTTCATCGCGCTCAAGGTCGACCGGCAGATGCGCAAGGACGACATCCTCGTCGGCTACCTCAACACCGCCTTCTACGGCCGCAACGCGTACGGCATCCAGGCCGCCGCCCAGGCCTACTACGGCAAGAACGTCGGCGAGCTGAACGTGGCCGAGGGCGCGTATCTGGCGACCCTGCTCAACGCGCCGGGCATCTACGACGTGATCGAGTTCCCCGGCCAGATCGACAAGGTCAAGGGGCGCTGGGCCTACGCGCTGGACGGCATGGTCAAGGAGGGCTGGCTGACCAAGGCGGAACGGGACACGCTCCAGTTCCCGATGCCGATCAAGCCCAAGCCGGCCACGAACAAGGCCGGTCAGGCCGGATACCTGATGAAGGTGACCGACCAGTACCTCAAGGCCAACAACGTGATCCCGGAGGCCAACCTGGCGCGGGGCGGCTATCGCATCGTCACCACGTTCGAGAAGCCCAAGCAGGACGCGGCGGTCGCGGCGGTCAAGGACCAGTTGACCTCCGAACTCAAGCCGGAGAAGAACGAGGCGGATCGCTACATCCGCACCGGTCTGGCCTCGGTGGTGCCCGGCGACGGGGCGGTGGTCGCACTGTACGGCGGCCCGGACTTCGTGCAGCAGGAGTACAACGACGCGGTCAGACAGGACATCCAGGCCGGTTCGACGTTCAAGCTGTTCGTACTCGCGGCGGCTCTGCGTGACGGCGGGGCGGACGGGAAACCGATCGGCCCGGACAGCATGTACAACGGTGACAGCAAGATTCCGATCAAGCTGCAGAACGGTCAGGTCTTCAAGGACGACAAGTCCGGCAAGGAGTACCTGGCGCCGAACGAGGGTGACGTCGACTACGGTCCGGTCCCGATCACCAGAGCGATGGAGAAGTCGGTGAACACCGTCTTCCTCCAACTCGCCGCCGATGTCGGTCCGGAGAAGGTCAAGAAGGCCGCGATCGACGCCGGTCTGCCGCCGAACCTGACCTCGTTCGAGCCGACCCCGACGATGGCGCTCGGTGTCGCGCCGCCGAGCGCGCTGGACATGGCAGAGGCGTACGCCACGTTCGCCGCCCGCGGCCTGCACGCGGATCCGTACTTCGTCAGGGAGGTCACCCACGATGGCTCGAAGGTCGACCTGCCCAAGCGCGAGCCGAAGCAGCTCTTCGACAAGAACGTCGCGGACACCGTCAACCAGGTCATGCAGCGGGTCGTGGACAACCCGCCGCTCAACGACGGCACCGGACGGGCGGCGAAGGCGCTGTCCCGGCAGGTGGCCGGTAAGACCGGTACCACGGACGGCAACAACTCCGCGTGGTTCGTCGGCTATACGCCCAACCTGGCCACGTCGGTGGCGCTGTTCCGGGAGGACCCGAACACGCACGCCCGCCTGTCCCTCAAGGGACTCGGCGGTCGTGACTCCGTGCACGGTGGTGACATCCCCACGCTGGTGTGGACCGCGTACATGAAGAGCGCGGTGCAGGGCATGCCCTCGGCCGACTTCGCGACGCCCGGCGAGAAGTACGAGGACAGGGACAAGGTGACGATCCCGCCGACCACCGCGCCGCCGACGACGCGCACACCGACGACGCCGCCGCCCTCCAGCGTGCCGCCGACCTCGCCGGCAGTGCCGACCACCACCGCACCCGGCGGCCCGCAGGGCGGCGGCACGGGTGACCCCGGGGGTGGCGGCCACACCACCAAGCCGCCGGCCACCAGTACCAAGCCATCGAGCACGGATCCGCCCGGAGGCTCACAGGGCGGCCCCCGAGGCGGTGGCGGAGCCAACGGCTTCATCATCGGTGGCCGGGGCGGCTGACCGATGGAAGTGCGGCACCCGCACTAGCCTTACGCGTGCCCCATCGCTTCGGCGGTGGGGCACGCGTTGTCGTATCCGGCCGGCGAGGGCAGCTTCCTCGGGGAGCGCGAGAGGATGGGCGCCATGACGCCGACATCGACCGAACCCGTCCTGCCCACGCGGGACGACCCCGTGGTCCGGGCGGGCAGCGAACTCGTCGGCGGACCGGCCGGCCGCCGGATCCGGTTCGTGCCGAACCGGTGGTGGACCCCCGTCCGGGTGCTCGTGCTGCTCGCGGTGGTCTGCTTCGCGCTGGGGATCATGCAGAAGAAGCCCTGCTACGACGGCGGCTGGTTCTCCGGCACCACGCAGTACTCGCACGCCTGCTACAGCGACATGCCGCATCTGTACGTCAATCGTGGTCTCGCGGACGGGAAGATCCCGTACTTCCAGGAGACCGGCGACAAGGACATGAGGTTCCTGGAGTACCCGGTCATCACCGGTGGGGTGATGGCCTTCGCCGGGACCGTGGCACGGGCGGCCGGGGACATCACCGGGGGCGATCTCCGGGACGAGCAGCTGTGGTTCGTGATGATCAACGCGTTGATCATGATGGCCTGCGCCGTGGTGACCGTGATCGCGGTCAAGGGCACCTCCGGACGTCGCCCCTGGGACGCCGCGATGGTGGCGTGTGCGCCCGCGTTGGCTTTGAACGGGCTGATCAACTGGGACCTGGTCGCGGTCGCGCTGACGGCGGTGGCGATGTGGTCGTGGGCGCGGCGCAACGTGGTGGTCGCCGGCGTGCTGATCGGCCTGGCGACCGCGGCCAAGCTGTATCCGGTGCTGTTGCTGGCCCCGCTGTTCCTGTTGTGTCTGCGCTCGGGCCGGATGTCGGCCTTCGCCAGGACCGCGGCGGCGGCGACGGTGTCCTGGCTGGTGGTGAACCTGCCGGTGATGGCGGACTTCGACGGCGGGCTGCACATCCGCGAGGGCTGGAAACTCTTCTACACGTTCAGCCAGGACCGCCCCGCCGACTACGGCTCGCTGTGGTTGATCATCCAGCAGCGCGACGGTCGACCACTGGAACACCTGAACACCTACGTCACGCTCAGCCTGGTGCTGTGCTGTCTGGCGATCGCCGCGCTGGCGATGTACGCACCGCGCCGACCGCGGTTCGCCCAACTGGTGTTCCTGATCGTGGCCGCCTTCATCCTGACCAACAAGGTCTATTCGCCGCAGTACGTGCTGTGGCTGATCCCGCTGGCGGTGCTCGCCCGGCCGCGCTGGCGGGACTTCCTGATCTGGCAGGCGTGCGAGGTGACGTACTTCATCGGTGTGTGGATGTACATCGCCTCGTTCTCCGGCAAGGGCCTGTCGCAGAACGCGTACCACGTGGTGATCCTGCTGCACCTGCTCGGCACCGCGTACCTGTGCCTGGTGGTGGTGCGCGACATCCTGCGCCCGGACCGGGACCCGGTGCGCGCGGACGGCGGCGACGACCCCTCGGGCGGGGTGCTCGACCGGGCGCCGGACGTCTTCGTGCCGACCTCGGTCCTGGCCCGCATGCAGGGCTGAACATGTCGAAGCGGCCCCGGTCGCGGCGGGCGAACCGCCGCGACCGGGGCCGCTTTCTTCTTTGTCCGATCGGCCTTCGCCGTTCGGCACTGCGTCGTTCGGCGCTGCGTTGTTCGGGCCGGCGCCGCGTTGTTCGGGTCAGCGCAGGGCGATCCGGTCGAAGTGCGTCGTGGTGTGCCGCAGCGCGGCCTCCAGCTCGTCGCCGGGCTTGGGCGGGGCCACGTCGTTGGCCAGGAACAGCAGGCTGACCTGCATGTGCGGCGGCTCGGCGAACCAGCGCTGCTTGCCCGCCCAGGTGAACGGGGACAACGAGCGGTTGACGGTGGCCAGGCCGGCCCGGGCGACGCCCTTGGCTCGCGGCATCACCCCGCGCACGGTCTTGGGGGCCTCCAGGCCCACCCCCTGGGCGGTGCCGCCGCTGACCACCACCAGGTGTCCGTCACTGGGCGCCTTGCGCTGGCGGTAGCCGAACCGCTCGCCGCGCGCGATCCGCACCACGTCCAGCACGGTGCCCCGACTGGCCAGCGCGTCGTGGTCGCCCAGCCACAGGTCGGTGCCGATCCGCGGCCGGAACTCGGTGTCCGGGTGCCGTTCGCGCAGCGCCGCGAGCTCGGGCGCGGTGAGGTGGCTGACGTACATCGTGCGCACCGGCAGCCGGGCCGCGCGCAGTCGCTCGACCCAGCCCACCACCTCGGCCACCGGGTCGTAGCCGTCCGGGTGGTCCAGCGGCAGGTGCAGCGAGAAGCCCTCCAGGCGCACGTCGTCCATCCCGGTGCGGAGCTTGACCAACTCCTCCTCGGTGACCCCGTCGCGCTTCATCGTGGTCATGCACGCGACCACCACCCGGCAGCCCACCAGGTCCCGGGCGGCCTGCACCGAGGAGACCGTGCGGATGGTGCGATCCGGCAGCGGGACCGCCTCCTCGCCGCGCAGGTACGGCGTGAGCACCAGGACCTTGCCGTCGAAGTGGTCCTTGACCACCGCGGCCTCGTACGTGGTCCCCACGGCCACGGTGTCCACGCACATCCGGGCGGCCTCCTCGGCCAGCCTGGGATTGGTGAACCCGTACCCGTTGCCCTTCATCACCGGTACGAGACCGGGGAACGTGTCGCGTACCTCGTCCTGGTGCTTGCGCCAGCGGGCGGCATCGACGTAGAGCGTGAGCGACATGGGCGTTTCGGGGCCTTCCGTGTGCGGGACTTGCCCTTGGGAACGCAGGGCGGAGGCGGGGAACACACGACGCCGGTTGCGTCGCGACGAGCACGTATCAAGCCGACGACACAGGTGCCGCCGGTGTTGCGTCAGCGACGTGACATGTACATGTCCAGTGCCTTGTGCAGCATCTTGTTGAGCGGGAAGTCCCACTCGCCGAGATACTCGACGGCCTGACCACCGGTGCCGAGCTTGAACTGGATGAGCCCGAAGAGGTGGTCGTTCTCGTCCAGCGTGTCGCTGATGCCGCGCAGGTCGTAGGCCGAGGCGCCGAGCGCGTACGCGTCCCGCAACATCCGCCACTGGATCGCGTTCGAGGGCCGGACCTCGCGCTTGTGGTTGGCCGATGCGCCGTACGAGTACCAGACGTGGTCGCCGACGGTGACCATCGTGGTGGAGGCGAGCACCTCGCCCTCGTGCTTGGCCAGATACAGCCGCATGCGCTCGGGGTCCTCGGCGTTGAGCGCCTTCCACATGCCCTGGAAGTAGGCCAACGGCCGCGGGGTGAAGTGGTCGCGTACCGCGGTGACCTTGTAGACCTCGTGGAAGACGGGCAGGTCGTCGTAGCCGCCCTGGACCACGTCCACGCCGGCCTTGGTGGCTTTCTTGATGTTGCGTCGCCACAGCTGGTTGAAGCCCGCGTGCACGTCGTCCAGGCTGCGTCGGACCAGCGGCACCTGGAACACGTAGCGCGGCTGCACGTCGCCGAAACCGGCCCCGCCCGACGCGTCCTGCTGCCAACCCAGGCCGCGCAGTTGCCGCTCCAACTCGGCGCCCCGGTCGTCGGTCCAGTCCGGGGTCAGATCGCGCAGCCGGTTCGCCGACTTGGCCGCGATCGCCTTCTTGATCGTGTCCGCCTCCCAGCGGGCGATCACCACCGGCGGGCCCATCTTGACCGAGAACGAGCCGCGGCTCTTGAGGTGCGCGAGCATCGGGTCGAGCCACTTGCGCAGGTCGCCGTCGAACCAGTCGATGACCGGGCCCTCCGGCATGTACGCGAGATAGCGCTTTATCTTCGGCAGTTGCCGGTACAGCACGAGTGCCGCGCCCACGACGGCGCCCGACTCGTCGATCCAACCGATGCTCTCGGATCGCCACTCACTCTTCACCGCGCCCCACGAAGGGCACTGAAGAAAGCTCACGGAGGGCCTGCCCTTGATGAAGGCGAGGTGCTCCTCGGCGGTGAGCGTCCTCAGGCGCAAAGACATGTAAGAGCTCCTCGAAATCGGTTCGGCCGTGACAGAGGTTACTGCGCCTTTGGGCGCTATGGATCGTGCCCGGCGACCCGAGTCGGACCGTACGAGGACGAGGCGGACCTTACCTGTCGAAACGGGTGCTCCCGCGGGCTCGCGCCCGACCCGGACGCGCACTCGACTCGGCCCGCCGGTTTCCTGTCCGGCGGGCCGAGTCGGTCGGGCGCGTGCGCGGGTGGAGCAGGTAAGGCAGGTGGGGCGGGTGGAGCCGTCAGTACAGTCCGCCGTGGAACATGTTCATGAACAGGGCCACGGCGGACACGCCGAGCGCGACTATCGTGACCACCCGTTCACCCGTGGTCGCGGAGAACATCTGGCTGACCAGGCCGGTCACCACACCCGCGAGCGCGGTCCACGCGCCCAGGATGTGCATGTTCTCGAAGATCGCGCAGATGCCCCCCACCAGCGCGAACAGCACCACCGTGGCCACCAGCGCGTTCTCCCGCGGATGGGCACGGCCGTCGGAGTTGAGGGTCAGCCGGGGTCGATGCGCTCCCGCGGTGGCCGCGGTTCCCGTACGGCGGATCGTATGTGCCATCACGCACCTCCGGTGAGTGACTGCGGGGCGGACGTTTTGTCCGTATAAACATCCCCCGCGGTGGCCGGCGTCATGCTCGGATTTCAAGACTGTGACCGGGGCCGGGTACGCTGTACCGTCCGCTGCACTCTCGGCACCCCCGTGTGTTCACGAATCGGGGCCGCCTTGGCGTGGCGGCATTACGCAAGCCCTCCTGCCACGGAGATTCCGTGGCCGATCAGTCCACAGGAGGTGGGTGTTCACATGCGTAGCTACGAACTCATGGTCATCCTCGACGCGGACCTCGAAGAGCGCGCGGTCACGCCGCTGCTCGAGCAGTTCCTCAATGTCATCCGCAACGACGGTGGCAAGGTCGAGAAGATCGACACGTGGGGCCGTCGCCGGCTCTCGTACGAGATCAAGAAGAAGTCCGAGGGCATCTACGCCGTCGTGGACCTGGCCGCGGAGCCCGCGACCGTCAAGGAACTCGACCGTCAGATGAACCTCAACGAGTCGGTGCTGCGGACCAAGGTCCTGCGCCCCGACCAGCGCTAGTCCGAGCTCGCGCGCACCACCAACCGCACCGCACGTCGAAACGCAGCACTGCGCTGAAATCAGCGAAGGGGTCAGCATGGCAGGCGAGACCATCATCACTGTTGTCGGAAACCTGACTGCCGACCCGGAACTGCGCTTCACGCCCAGCGGTGCCGCTGTCGCGAACTTCACCGTGGCGTCCACGCCGCGCACGTTCGACCGTCAGACGAACGAGTGGAAGGACGGCGAAGCGCTGTTCCTTCGTTGTTCGGCCTGGAAGCAGCTGGCGGAGAACGTCGCGGAATCCCTCCAGCGCGGCACGGGCGTCATCGTCCAGGGCCGGCTGAAGCAGCGGTCCTACGAGACCAAAGAGGGCGAGAAGCGCACCGTCGTGGAGCTTGAGGTCGACGAGATCGGCCCGACCCTGAAGTGGGCCACCGCCAAGATCACCAAGACCAGCCGCGGAGGCGGCGGTCAGGGTGGGTACGGCGGCGGTCAGCAGCAGGGCGGCGGCGGTTACGGCGGTCAGCAGGGCGGCGGACAGCAGGGCGGCGGTGGCTACGGCGGCCGTCCCCAGCAGGGCGGTGGCGCACCCGCCGACGACCCGTGGGCCACTCCCGCAGGGGGCGGCCAGCAGCAGGGCGGCGGCGGCGCGGGGGGCTGGGGTCCCCCGCCGGGCGGCTACTCGGACGAACCCCCCTTCTAGGCCGCACGGCCGAGGGATCGGTTCGCACCCCGAGCTGAAGACTTCTGAAACGATCTGGAGAGCACAATGGCGAAGGCGCCTGCGCGCAAGCCTAAGAAGAAGGTCTGCGTGTTCTGCAAGGAGAAGATCTCCTATGTGGACTACAAGGACACCAACCTGCTGCGGAAGTTCATCTCCGACCGCGGGAAGATCCGCGCTCGTCGCGTGACCGGTAACTGCACGCAGCACCAGCGTGACGTCGCCGTGGCTGTCAAGAACAGCCGCGAGATGGCGCTGCTGCCGTACACCAGCACTGCTCGCTGAGAAAGGGTGATCTTGTCATGAAGCTCATCCTCACCCACGAGGTGACCGGTCTCGGTGAGCCCGGCGACATCATCGAGGTCAAGGACGGCTACGGCCGCAACTACCTCATCCCGCGCGGCTACGCGATTCGCTGGAGCCGTGGCGGCGAGAAGGACGTGGCGGCCATCCGTCGCGCCCGCAAGGTCCGCGAGATCCGTACGCTCGACCAGGCCGCCGAGGTCAAGGGTCAGCTCGCGGGTCTCAAGGTGACGCTCCAGACGCGCGCCGGCGAGACGGGCCGACTCTTCGGCTCGGTCACCGTCGCGGACGTCGTGTCGGCCATCAAGGCCGCCGGCGGTCCGGACATCGACAAGCGTCGCGTCGAGATCGGCACGCCGATCAAGACCGTCGGGTCGCACCGCATCACGGTCCGCCTCCACCAGGAGGTTTCGGCCGCGCTCGACCTCGACGTCGTGCCTGCCTGACCTGAAGCACCCGAACGGCCCGACCCCTTCCGGGGGTCGGGCCGTTCGGCGTTTCGAGTAGCCGACTGAGTAGCGGTACTCATGTCCCGAACACCCCTGTCGCCGCAGGCTGGAGACACACGCCGGGCGGGCCGGCGGGGCAAAGGGGCGGACGGTCATGGCCAGGTTCATCCGACAGTGGTTGCTGCGTGTGGTCAGCTTCGCGCTGACCGGTCTGTATCAGCTCTACCGCGTCCATCCCGTCGTGTGGCGCTGGACCGCGCGCAACTATCGGCCGTGGATGCAGCGGTTCGCCCGCCGACACGCGTGGATGACCTGCCAGTTCGCCGCGCTCGACGTCCCCGCCTACCGCGACTTCCTGCGCCGGCACCGGTGGCGCTTCCGCTGGTTCGACCTCACCTCGTACCCGGAGACGTCCAAGGAGAACTACGTCAAGGCGTACCCCGAGGACACCCGCTGCTGGCTGGGCACCCTGGAGGTGGCCGGGACGGTGGTGGACGAGTCGTCCGGATCCTCCGGGACGCCGCACAACTGGCTGCGGTCGCGGCGCGAACTCAAGTCGGTGCACCGCAACGTGGCCGGCTACACCTCGCTGGTCTTCCCCCGGCGCAAGTTGTTCGTGATCAACGCGTACTCGATGGGCGCGTGGGCCACCGGGACCAACACCGGGATCGCGATGGCCCGGGTGGCGATGGTCAAGAACACCGGTCCGGACATCGACAAGATCGTGGACACGCTGCGCCACTTCGGGCCGCGCTTCACCTACCTGGTCACGGCGTACCCGCCATTCCTCAAGCACCTGCGCGACCGGCTGGACGCCGACGGCTTCGACTGGCGTCGGCACGCGATGTACGGCTTCGTCGGCGGTGAGGGCATGACCGAGGCGCTGCGCGACTACCTGGAGGAGCGCTTCGTCAAGGTGCGCTCCGGCTACGGGGCCTCGGACCTGACCATCGGGATGGCCGGCGAGAGCGACGCGACGGTGTGGCTGCGCAAGCGGCTGCTGACCGACGAGCGGCTGCGGGCGCAACTGCTGGGGCCGGACGAGGGCCGGGTGCCGATGGTGTTCCAGTACAACCCGCTGGAGACGTACCTGGAGACCAACGCCGAGGACGAGGTGATCTGCACGATCAACTCGACCGCGGTGATGAGCCCCAAGGTGCGCTACAACATCGGCGACGAGGGCCGGTTGCTGACCTTCGCGCAGGTCGAGGAGATGATCCGGCCGGACGCCCGGGCATGGGTCGACTGGGAGCGCGCGGCCCGGGTCGAGGGCATGCGGCTGCCGCTGCTGCTGCTGTTCGGACGCAAGGACAGCACCATCTCGTACATGGGCGCCAACATCTATCCGCAGGACGTCGAGTACGGGCTCTATCAGGACAATCCGATGGCGGCACACCTGGAGGGGTTCTGCCTGACCGTCGACGAGTACGCCGACCTGGAGAGCCGGCCCGTGGTCAATCTCCAACTGCGCGACGGGACTTCGTCGGACGACGTGGACCGGGACAAGCTCGCCCGGGTGTGCCGCGAGGGTGTGGTGCGGCACCTGGCCCGGGTCAGCCGGGACTTCGCCCAATCGCTCGCGGAGGATCCGACGTCGGCCGATGTGCGGGTGCTCGTGCACGACTTCGGGACCGGGCCGTTCCTGCGCGGCACCAGCCGGATCAAGAACGTCTACCTCGTGGAGGGGGAGCAGGGATGAGGACCACCGACTTCTCGGCGGCGCCGCCGCAGGCACAGGGCGAGGCGTTGTTCATCGGGGCCACGCACTACAGCGGACTGCGCTCGCTGCTCTCGCTGGCCCGGCCGTGGTTGCGGATGGTGCGCACCATGAAGCGGATGGACGGCTACCGCTGGCACAAGGTGTACCGGCAGGGGCGGTTCACGCTCGGCACGGTCGCGGTGTTCGCTGACCGGGACGCGCTGTTGCGGTTCGCCCGCTCCAAGGCGCACCGCGACCTGATGTGCTGGATGACCGATCACGGCGACCGCAACGGCACGGCGGGCTTCATCCGGCTCTTCGACGCGCAGCCGGCCGGCTACAGCAACGGCACGTGGCGGGCCGAGGGCAACGAGATGGCGCACATCGAGGAGTTCACCCCGATCGGATCCGAGCCGAGCGGCGCGCCGGTGCACCGGAAGGCGAAGTCGTGACGCTCACCGTGGAGCGGGTCGCCTCCCGTCGCGCGCTGCGCGACTTCTGCGCACTCCCGTTGCGGCTGCACCCGAAAGACCGCTACGTGCCGGTACTGCACGGGCAGGTGCAGCAGTGGCAACGGGCCGGGATCGAGTTGTACGTGGTGCGCGACCGGGCCGGTCGGGCGGTGGGCCGGACGTGTCTGCACACCGACGGGCGCTTCGACGCCAAGCTGCGCGGCCGACACCAGTTGTTCGGGCTCACCGAATTCGCCGACGACCCGGCGGTGTTCGCGACCCTGGTGGAGCTGATGGAGCGGCAGGCCGCGCGGGCCGGCCGCGACACCCTGTTCGGGCCGGTCGCGCTGCTGCCGAACCAGACCGGTGGGGTGATCACCTCCGGGTTCACCGAGCGCGGCTTCGTGGACTCGGCGTGGAATCCGGCGCGGTATTCGCAAACGTACGAACGGGCCGGATTCTCCCGGCGGTTCGCCGCGTCCACCTGGATCTGTCCGGACCTGCAAGGGCGCACCGACGATCCGGACACGACGTATGTGTTCGACGACGCGCGGATCGCCGCCGAGAAGTTGGTGATCCGGCGCGGGTCGCGTCGTCGGTTGGCCGAGCAACTGCCGATCCTGCACACGATGTTGAACGCGAGTTTCGGGCAGCTGGGCTACTACACGCCGATCGAGTTGGACGAACTGCGGGCGCAGACGGACGGGTTGGCCCATCTGCTGGACGAGTCGCTGCTGCTGTGGCTGGAGCGGGCGGGCGAGCCGATCGCGTTCACCCTCGCGGTGCCGGACATCTCGGAGTTCCTGATCCGGATCGGCGGCGATCTGCATCTCGCGAACCAGCTGAGGCTGTTGGCCACCCGCGGGCGCTATCGCCGGGAGGCGGTGCTGATCATCAAGGGCACGGTGCCGGCCGCCCAGGGGCGCGGCTATCTGACGCTGCTGGCGCGCGAGCAGTATCGGGCGCTGCGGGCGGGCGGCTACGACACGTTGCGCAGCACGTGGGTCGAGGACGACAACAAGGCGTCGGCCGCGCAGTATCGCCGGATCGGCGGCCACGAGCTGCACGGGCACACGTTCTACCAGCGAACCGTGGGAACAGTGGGGTTCACCGGATGAGTACCCAACTCGCGGAGCTGTTGCGGTCGGCCGGGCGGGCGCCCAGCGCGCACAACACGCAGCCCTGGACGGTGACGCCGAGCGGCGCGCTGGGCTACGCGCTGTCCTGGGACGCCGAGCGCGAGCTGCCGGTCGGGGATCCGACGCGGCGGGACCTGTTCCTGGCGCTCGGCGCGTTCACGGAGGCGTTCCTGATCGCGTCCGCGGCGCTGGAGGTGCCGCTGCGGGTGGAGTGGGGCCAAGCGCCGGAGCGGGGTGCGGTGGCCCGGTTCGTGCGGGCGGAGGAGTGTTATCCGACGCCGTTCACCGCGGCGGAGTTGGCGGGGCGGCGCAGTGCGCGCGGGGCGTACGTGCCGGGGACGCTGCCGGACTCGCTGTTCGCCGCGGCCAGGGAGGCGCTTGCCGGGTCGGCGGGTCTGTGGCGGGGTGGCACCCGGGCATTGGCGCCGTTGCTGGACGAGGCGGATCGCCGGCTGTTCGCGGACCCGGCACTGGTCGCCGAGCTGCGCCGGTGGTTGCGGTTGCGGCCGGCGCCGGCCGGTCGCCCGGACGCCCGGGACGGGCTGACCGGGCCGGCGTTGGCGCTGTCCCGGTTTGAGGCGCGGGCGCTGCACACGGTGCTGCGCCCGGGCGCCTATCGGGTGTTGCGGCGGGTCGGGTTGGCGCGGGGGTTGGCGGCGGCGTCGCGGGGAGTGTTGCGGTACGACGGGAGTGTGCTGGTGCTGACCGCGCCGAGCGGGCCGGTGGGTGCGGTGGACCTGCTGGAGTCGGGGCGGGGGTTGCTGCGCTGTTGGTTGACGCTGGCCCGGCACGGTTACGCGACGCATCCGCTCAGCCAGGTGATCGACTGTGCGCGGACGGCGGCGGAGGTGGAGGCCATGGTGGGCGCCACGGCGCTCGCGGTGTTCCGGGTCGGGCGGCCGGTGGCCGAGCCGGTGCGTTCCGCGCGGTGGACGGACTGAGCAGGGGTTCGGTGCCGGGTCCCTCGAACGGGTGGGCGGATCGACTTGCCTCGATACCCTAGGGGGGTATAAATTCGTCGTCGTGGGGCCGATCATGGTCCTCGTGTCGACGAAAGGATCACCGTCATGAGCACCGCCACCTTCACCGTCAGCGGGATGACCTGCGGCCACTGCGTCTCGTCCGTCACCGAGGAGGTCTCCGAGGTCTCCGGCGTGACCGACGTCAAGGTCGAGCTGGCCTCGGGTCTGGTGACCGTGACGTCCGAGAAGCCCGTGGACGCGGACGCGGTGCGTGCGGCCGTCGTCGAGGCGGGTTACCAGGTCGTCGGGGCGTGAGGCGTTGTCGTCCCGTCGGCCCGGCCGACGGGACGCAGCCGAGGGTGCGGGAGGTCGTGGTCCGGTGAGATGCGGCCTTCCGCCGGCCGCGCCCCGGTGCTTCAGCGCCTGCCGGTCACCAGCCAGGCGTCCCCGTACGCTCGCCTGCCGAGCAGGAGCGCCCGGGTGACCATGAAGGTGCCGATCGCCCACCACCACACCGCGATCAGGCCGCCGCCCAGGGCCAAGACGGTGCCCAGCGCCGCGCAGAACGCGGCCAGCACGACGGGCATGGTCAGCGCGAGGTAGCGGCCGTCGCCCGCCCCGATCAGCACCCCGTCCAACACGAACACCGCGCCGGCCAGTGGCTGGAGCGCGGCCACCGCGAGCAGGGTGCCGGCCAGCAGGTCCCGCACCGCCGGGTCGGTGGTGAACAGCGGGATGTACAGCGGGCGGGCGGCGATCACCACGATCGCGAACAGCACGCCCGTCCACATCCCCCACACCAGCATCCGGCGGGTCGCGGCGCGGGCGCCGCTCGCGTCCCCCGCGCCCAGGGCCCGGCCCACGATCGCCTGCGCCGCGATGGCCAGGGCGTCCATCGCGAAGGCCAGGAACGTCCACACCTGCCAGGCGACCTGGTGGGTGGCGATCGAGGTGTCGCCCATGTGGGTGGCCGCCACGGTGGCCACGATCAGGATGGCCCGCAGGCTGACCGTACGGACGAACAGCGGCGCGCCGGCCGAGGCGGAGGCCCGGATGCCGGCCGTGTCCGGGCGCAGCGAGGCGCCGTGTCGGCGGGCGCCGCGGACGACGGTGACCAGGTAGACCAGGGCCATCGCGGTCTGGGCGAGCACCGTGCCCCACGCGGAACCGGCGATGCCCCAGTGCAGGCCGTACACGAACCCGACGTTGAGCAGCAGGTTGGCGCCGAAGCCGAGGACCGCGACCACGAGTGGGGTCCGGGTGTCCTGGAGGCCGCGCAGCACGCCGGTGGCGGCGAGCACGATCAGCATCGCGGGGATGCCCAGCGAGCCGATCCGCAGGTAGGTCACCGCATGCGGCGTCGCGCTGTCCGAGGCGCCGAACGCCGCGACGATCCACGGGGCGCCGACGAGGCCGACCACGAGCAGCCCGATGCCCAGCAGCGCGGCCAGCCAGACGCCGTCCAGGCCCTGGCGGATCGCGGCGCGCGGATCGCCCGCGCCCATGAGTCGGGCGACCGCGGCGGTGGTCGCGTAGGCGAGGAACACGCACAGGTTGACCAGGGTGGTCAGCATCGTGCCCGCGACGCCCAGACCGGCCAGCTGGGGTGTGCCGAGCCGGCCGATGATCGCCGAGTCGACGAGCACGAACAGCGGCTCGGCGACGAGGGCGAAGAAGGCCGGTATCGCCAGGCGCAGGATGTCGCGGTCGTGGGCGCGGCGCTGCGTCCGGGCGGTGGGCGGTGAGGCGGGCCGGGGGTTGGGCTTGGCGGCGGGCTTGGTGGTGGGCTCGGCGGGCTTGGCGGCCGGCTCCGGGACGGGCGGCTCTGGGGGCGGGGACGGGACCGTGGACGGCACTCGTCCACCGTAGTCATCCACAGGTAAGGGTCACAATGCGCTCCTGGTCATTACCGGCGAGCGCGGGGCGTACGCGGGTGCACACGTGGGGCGATAGCCGCATGATTCGCCCAACAGTTTTTCACATACACAGCCGGTGGATAGAGAAATCGCAGGTCAGGGCGGTTTGTGGACATGATTGCGAAGCGTTGACGGCTGACTGCACACAGCTTGTGCACAGCTGGACCCACCTCTCTCCACAGGTTGTCCACAGTTATCCACAGGCCCTGTGTATGACGGTCTTGGCCGTCCCCGGGTCCACCCGTACGGTGAAGGGCCGCACGCCGCGTCGCGCGGCGGATCTGTCGGCCGTGTGGCGTATGAAGGACACGGTGTACTGCGGTGCGACCTCGCGCGAGCCTTTGTGAAAGGAGACCCCGGGCATGAGCGTCTCCGAGTTCGAAGAGACCAGGCCCGAGCCGGCCCGCGAAGGATTCGAGCGGACCCCGCCCCAGGACATCGCGGCCGAGCAATCGGTGCTCGGCGGCATGATGTTGTCCAAGGACGCCATCGCCGACGTCGTGGAGAACCTCAAGCCGATCGACTTCTATCGGCCCGCCCACGAACTCGTCTACAACGCGATCCTGGACCTGTACGCGCGCGGCGAACCGGCCGACGCGGTCACCGTCGCCGCCGAGCTGACCAAGCGCACCGAGATCGGCCGGGTGGGCGGCGCCCCGTACCTGCACACCCTGATCTCGTCGGTGCCCACCGCCGCCAACGCCGAGTACTACGCGCGGATCGTGCGCGAACAGGCGGTGCTGCGCCGCCTGGTCGAGGCGGGCACCCGCATCGTGCAGATGGGCTACGCGGCCGACGGCGAGGTCGACGACATCGTCAACAACGCCCAGGCCGAGGTCTACAAGGTCACCGAGCAGCGCACCACCGAGGACTACGCGCCGCTGGCCGACATCATGGAGGGCGCCCTCGACGAGATCGAGGCGATCAGCTCCCGCGGCGGCCAGATGTCCGGCATCCCCACCGGCTTCACCGACCTCGACTCCCTCACCAACGGCCTCCACTCCGGCCAGATGATCGTCATCGCAGCCCGCCCGGCCATGGGCAAGGCGTTGGCGCTGGACACGCCCCTGCCGACGCCGACCGGCTGGACCACGATGGCCGAGGTGCGCGTCGGCGACCTGCTCGTCGGTGCGGACGGGGCACCCACGCGCGTGGTGGCGGCGACCGAGGTGCTGACCGATCGACCCTGCTATGAGGTCGAGTTCTCGGACGGCGCGGTGATCGTCGCGGACGGCAGCCACCAGTGGGTGACCCAGACCCGCGCCGAGCGCCGTGCGGCGCGCGACGACCGCGACGGGAGCCCGGTCGTCGGGACGGTACGCACCACCGAGGAGATCGCGGCCACCGTGCTCTGTGCGACCGCCGACCGGCGGTTGAACCACGCCGTCCGCGTGGCCGCGCCCGCGCAACTCCCCGAGCGCGACCTGCTTTTGCCCCCCTACGTGCTGGGGGCCTGGTTGGGCGACGGACACAGCGCGGGGAGCCGGTTCACCACCGCCGATCCCGAGATGATCGACAACATCGAACGCGAGGGCATTCGCGCCGTCCCGAGCTCGAGTCCCATGCTGTACAACCTTCGCCTTCCGGAACCGGCGGCCGTCGGGGAACGCGCGTGTGTCGTCTGCGGGAAGCCGTTCGTGCCGGGCACCTCGCAGGTGCGTTCGTGCGGCAAGTCCTGCGGTGGCAAAGCGAAGGCGGTTTCGGCACCGGTCGGCGAGCCCGCGTGCGCCGACTGCGGCGGACCGTCGAGCGGGTTGGTGCAGTGCCAGGCGTGTCGCGACCGGCACGGCACGGTTCCCGCGATCCTGCGTACCCTCGGTGTGCTGAATGACAAGCACATTCCCGAGGAGTACCTGCGTGCGTCCGAACGGCAGCGGCGCGATCTGCTCGCCGGGCTGCTCGACACCGACGGATACGTGAGTCCGAGCGGCACCGTGCAGTTCGCGGTGACCAATCGCAAGCTTGCCGAGGGTGCCCTCGAACTCGTGCTGAGCCTGGGCTACCGCGCGACGATGCGCACGAAGCCGGTCGAGGGACGCAGCGCCGAATCGTCGACCTGCTACCAGGTGAACTTCACGCCGGCGGACAAGGTCTTCCGGTTGTCGCGCAAGATCGCCCGGCAGAGCACCCTGGCCCACCCGACCACCCGGCTGCGCTACGTCAGCGCGGTGCGGCGTATCGACTCGGTGCCGGTGCGGTGTGTGGAGGTGGACAACGAGGACCATCTCTACCTGGCCGGCCGCTCGTGGATCCCCACTCACAATTCGACCCTCGGCCTGGACATCGCGCGTGCGTGTTCGATCAAGAATGGGCTTGCCAGTGTGATCTTTTCGCTGGAGATGGGCCGCAACGAGATCATGATGCGGCTGTTGTCGGCGGAGGCTCGGGTCGCGTTGCATCACATGCGGTCGGGGAGCATGACCGACGACGACTGGACGCGGCTCTCCCGCAAGATGGGCGAGGTCACCGCGGCGCCGATGTACATCGACGACTCGCCGAACCTGTCGATGATGGAGATCCGGGCCAAGTGTCGCCGGCTCAAGCAGAAGCACGATCTGCGGCTGGTGATCATCGACTACCTCCAGCTGATGCAGTCGGGCGGTTCGCGCCGGGCGGAGAACCGCCAGCAGGAGGTCTCCGAGATGTCGCGAAACCTCAAGCTCCTGGCCAAGGAACTCGAGGTCCCGGTCGTCGCGATGTCCCAGCTGAACCGTGGCCCGGAGCAGCGCACGGACAAGAAACCGATGGTTTCCGATCTTCGCGAGTCCGGTTGTGTCACGGCGGCGACCCGGGTGTTGCGGGCCGATACCGGTGCCGAGGTCTCCATGGGCGAACTGCTGGCGACGGGCGAGCGGGACATTCCCGTTTGGTCCCTGGACGAGCACTTGCGGCTCGTTCCGCGCACCATGACCCACGTCTTTCCCAGCGGGGTCAAGGAGGTCTTCCGCCTGCGACTGGCATCCGGACGGGAGATCGAGGCCACCGCGAATCACCCCTTCCAGACCTACGACGGGTGGAAGCCGCTCGGGGAATTGACCGTGGGCGCACGTGTCGCCGTGCCTCGACGGATCGATGCTCCTGCACGTCCGGTTGCCTGGCCCGAGGCCGAAGTGGTCATGTTGGCGCACCTTCTCGGCGACGGTTGTGTCGCTCCGGGGCAGCCCATTCACTACACGAGCAATGATGAGGCCAACCTCGGTGCGGTGGAGGAGGCGGCAGCTCACTTCGGGATCACCCCGCGCCGTGAACAGCAGCAGTCGTGGTGGCACGTCTACCTCCCGGCCCCTCGGCGCCTTGCCCGAGGGCGGCGGAACCCGATTGCGGCGTGGCTCGACCGATTCGCTCTGTACGGCAAGCGATCGCACGAGAAGTTCCTGCCCTCGGAGATTTTCGGGTTGCCCGACGATCAGGTACGACTGTTCCTGCGGCACCTGTGGGCGACCGACGGCTCGGTCACGGTGTCGGCGGCGGGTGCGGTTCGCGTCTACTACGCGAGCACGAGCGAGCGACTCGCCCGTGACCTGCAGCTTTTGCTCCTGCGGGTGAACCTTCGCGCGAGGCTGCGCAGGGTGGGCAACACCAAGGGACGCCCGGGCTGGACGGTGGATATTTCCGGGGTCGAGGACCAGCGTCGGTTCCTGAACGACGTCGGGGTGCATGGCGCGCGCGGGGAGTGCGTGACAAAGGCCCTGAACCGGCTTGACGGGGTGATGGCGAACACGAACCTGGACACCGTCCCTCGGGAGGTCTGGGAAGCCGTCAAGACGGCCATGCAGGGTCGGCGGATGACCACACGGGCCTTCCAGGCGGCCCTGGGTACCAAGTACTGCGGCACGGCTCTGTACAAGGCGGCACCGAGCAGGACGAGGCTCGCCACCGTCGCGAGCGTGCTGGAGCACGCGGACCTGGAACTCCTCGCCACCAGCGACGTGTTCTGGGATCGGGTCACCGAGATCGAGAGTCTCGGCGAGCAGAAGGTCTATGACGCCACCGTGCTCGGTACACACAACTTCATCGCCAACGGGATCAACATCCACAACTCCATCGAGCAGGATGCCGACATGGTCATTTTGTTGCATCGTGAGGATGCCTACGAGAAGGAGTCGCCGCGGGCCGGGGAGGCGGATCTGATCGTGGCCAAGCACCGCAACGGGCCGACGGCGACGATCACCGTTGCGTTTCAGGGGCACTACTCGCGCTTCGTGGACATGGCGCAGAGCTGAGCTGCGGCGGGCCCGGCCGGCCACTCGGTCAGATGTCGCGCCGGCGCAGGGCTGCCCAGCCTGCGAGTTGGGCGGCCAGGGCCCACCCGGCGAGGATCGGGCCGCCGGCGGCGTCGCCGTCGAGCAGGTCCATCCCGGCCCGACCGGGAAGGAAGTCGGCGGCCGAGGCGGCGATCAGCATCGGCAGCGCGAGCATCACCGTCAGCACCACGCTCAGCGTGGCCACCGGGCTGCGCAGGAGCGCACCCAGGCCGACCGTCAGGATCGCGGTGAGCACCAGGTAGGCGGTGATCGCGGCGATGTCACCGGCCACCGCGGCGGAGCCGGTGACCCCGTACGAACCGAGTGCCAACCCGCCGATGCCCACACCCGTCAGTGCGAGCAGTGCGGCCAGCGGTGCGGTCACCGCGACCACCACCGTCGTCTTCGCGAACAGCACCCGGCCCCGCCGCGGGTCGGCGGTCAGCGTGGTGCGGATTCACCACGTGGAGCGCACCGACCACAGCTTGATCCACTCCGAGGCCACCGCCGCGCGCAGCGCGAGCGGTCTGGCCCGAACAGGCTCCCGGACCCGACGCGCCGCCTCAACCGGCCGCATACTCCACCGCCTTTTCCGTCAGTTCCAGATACGCCTGCTCCAACGAGGCCCGTCGAGGGCTGAGTTCGTACAGCGGTACGCCGAGCGCGTGGGCGGCCCGGCCGATCTCCTCGATCGACACGTCGGCGTAGCCGCAGGTCTCCCCGTCCGTCGCGACGACCCGCGCGCCGGTTCCGACCAGGTGCTCGGTCAGCCGGGCCAGGCCCGCCCGATCCGGGCTGCGGACCAGTACCCCGGAGGCGCCGGCCGCGTCGATCACCTCGGCGATTGGCGCGTCGGCGATCAGCCGTCCCCGGCCCATCACGACCAGGCGATCCGCGGTCTGTTCCATTTCGCTCATCAGGTGGCTGGAGACGAACACCGCGCGTCCCTCGGCCGCGAGCGAGCGGATCAGCTCGCGGAGCCGGCGCACGCCGTCGGGGTCGAGTCCGTTGATCGGCTCGTCCAGGACCAGGGCCCGCGGATCGCCGAGCAAGGCGCCCGCCACGCCCAGTCGTTGGCTCATGCCCAGCGAGAACAGGCCGGTCCGGCGGTTCGCCACGTCGGACAGGCCGACCAGGTCCAGCACCTCGTCCACCCGCCGGGGCGCGATGTCGTGGGTTCGGGCCAGGGCGCGCAGGTGCGCTCGCGCGGTTCGTCCGGGATGCACCGCCTTGGCGTCGAGCAGTGCGCCGACCTCGTGCAGCGGCCGGCGCAGCCGTGCGTACGGTCGGCCGTCGATCCGGGCGTGTCCCGATGTCGGTCGGTCCAGCCCGAGAATCATCCGCATCGTGGTCGACTTGCCGGCGCCGTTGGGTCCCAGGAAACCGGTCACTTGGCCGTTTCGCACGGTGAGCGTGAGTGCGTCGACGGCGGTGTGTTCGCCGTATCGTTTGGTCAGCCGTTCCAAGGTGATCATCGTGCCCCTTCGTCGTCTCCGAGACGAAGCTAGGAGCGCGACGCGGGGTGCGGCATCGCTCGTTCGACAGACCCCACCCGGGACTTTCGACAGAGGCGCAGACGCAGACGCCGGCGGGCGGGCGAGGAATCGTGGGCCTGTGGCGGCGCAACATGGAGCCCGGTCGCGCCGGCGCCGAGGAGTGCGATGCCGGTCGGGTACGCCGCAGCCTGGGGCCGCACCACCGCCGCCTGCCGGACGCTCCCCGTCCCGGCGGGCGGCGGCGTGCGTGGCGGGGCCCGGTGGGCGGCCGAGGGGGGCGGTCCGGAGCCCCTCCCCCTCGGAAGGCTCCGAACCGTCCCGGTGCGGCGGACCCGATCACGGGGTTGTCCGGGCCCGCCGCATGCCGTCGATCATGGTGGGCCGCGCTTGGGATTCGTTGGGCGCGTGCTTGGCGTTCACCTGCCGCGCTCGGCGTCCCGGCCCCGACGCGCGTCGCTCATTCCCGCGCACGAGCTTTGGATACTCCCGCTGTAGTACGCCGTGGTACTGGCGTCTGCGAGGGCGGTGCGGACCTGTAGTTCCGGGGGCGGAACTTGCCGTCCGAGGCCCGGTTTCATTTGAAGTGCCCGTTCGGCCTGCCTACCTTCGAAGCCGACACCACCAGCGTTCTCTCGGGTCGTGCGGCGGTCGGTGGCCGCGCAGCTTGGTGGCCCCGTGGTACCCGATGCCGGCGGTGTCCTGGGCTTCGTCTCGACCATGGGTGCGACCGTCTTCGTCTTCCAGACGTTGCTGGGCAACTCCGGGGTGATGTTCATGCTGCCGGTGATGATCTACATGTTCGTGGTGGCCATCGGCACCGACTACAACATCCTCATGGTCGCCCGATTGCGCGAGGAGGCGAAGGAGGGCAACGAGCCGCGGGAGGCCGCGGCCCTGGCCGTCGAGCACGCGGGTCCCTCGATCGCCGCCGCGGGTGTCATCCTGGCAGGGACGTTCGCGTCGCTCATGATGGCGGGCATCGACATGATGACTCAGATGGGCTTCGCTGTCTCGGTCGGCATCTGCATCTCGGCCTTCGTGATGTCGATGTTCCTGGTTCCCTCCGTGACCGCCCTGATCGGGCATGCGGCGTGGTGGCCCGGGCACGCCGACCGTGCGTCGGGCCCGGTCGGTCGAGGCGACCGGGATCGGGAGCCGGTAATGGCCGGGGACCGCTGATCAGGGAGTACCCGAGGAGTACGGATGTCCGTGGAAGGCCCCGCGCGAGTCGCCGTGCGGGGCCTTCCCGCGTCCGCGAACGGTTCCCGCCCGAGCGAGTCGGTCGAGCCCTGGCTGCTGCCGGTGCCCAAGCCGCTCGCGCGATGGCTGCCCTGCCGGACCTGGGTGGGCGAACTGCTGATGGTCGCCCTGGTGCTGCTGTGCGTGATCGGCGGCTCGGTCGGCGGGTCCACCAGGGATCACAACCCCGGACATCCGAACGCGCTCAACCTGGTCATCGCCGGGATCACCTGCCTGGTGCTGCTGGGCCGGCTGCGGTGGCCGTTGACGGTGTTGGCGCTGACCGAGGCGGGCCAGGTGTTCTACCTGGCCGCGGACGGTCTGGACGGCCCGATCCTGATCCCGACCATGGTCGCGCTGTACACGGTGGCCGCCAGCGGGCAGCTGCGCCGCTCGGTGCTGATCGCCTCGGCGGTCGCGGTGGTGCACACGGGGATGCGGATAGGGCTGACCCCGGACGGGTTCCTCTCCCCGGAGAAGTACCTCTCGGGCATCTGGATGTACCTGCCGGTCGCCATCGGCGAGGCGGTCCGCGCCAAGCGGGCCTACTGGGCGGAGGTGCAGGCCCGGTTGGCGCGTGCCGAGCACGAGCGCGAGGACGAGGCCCGGCGCCGGGTCACCGCCGAACGCATGCGCATCGCCCGCGAGCTGCACGACGTGGTCGCGCACAGCATCGCGATGATCAACATCCAGGCGGGAGTGGCCGCGCACGTGATCGACCGGGACGTGCCGCAGGCCAAGGAGGCGCTCGTGCACATCAAGGTGGCCAGCCGGGACGCGCTCGCCGAACTGCGCACCACGCTGGGCGTGCTGCGCCAGGACGGCGACAACGATCTGCCCACCGAGCCGACCCCGGGTGTGGAGGACGTGGAGGCCCTGGTGGCCTCCTACCGCAACGCGGGCCTGCCGGTGCTCCTGGAGGAGTCCGGCGAGGCCCGGAACCCGTCCGCGCCGGTCGGCCTCGCGCTGTACCGGATCGTCCAGGAGTCGCTCACCAATGCGATGAAGCACGGCGGCGACGGTGCGTCGGCGATCGTGCGGGTCGTGTACGGCGAGCACGCGGTGGAGGTGGACGTGCTCGACGACGGTCGGGGCACCCCCGGGACGGACTCGGTCAAGGGCGCCGACGGCACCGGACACGGGTTGCTCGGCATGCGGGAACGGGCGGTCGCCGTGGGCGGTTCGCTCGCGGTGGGACCCGGCCCCCATGGCGGTTTTTCGGTACACGCGGTGCTGCCGCACCACAAGGGCGCGCTCGTCGCGCGTCGGGACGGAGATTCCTCATGACGGTGCGCGTGCTGATCGCGGACGACCAGTTGCTGGTCCGGTCGGGCTTCAAGGTGCTGGTCGGCAGCGACCCCGAGCTGGAGGTGGTCGGCGAGGCGGCGAACGGCACCGAGGCACTGGCGCTGGCCAAGGAGACCCAGCCGGACGTGGTCCTGATGGACATCCGGATGCCCGGCATGGACGGCCTGGAGGCCACCCGCCGGATCGTCCGCGACGACGACCTCGCGGGCGTGCGGGTGCTGGTGCTGACCACGTTCGAGGTCGACGAGTACGTCTTCGAGGCGCTGCGGGCCGGGGCCAGCGGCTTCCTGGTCAAGGACACCGACCCCGAGGACCTGCTCAAGGCGATCAAGACCGTCGCGACCGGCGACGCGCTGCTCTCGCCGGGGGCAACCCGGGCGCTGGTGGCCCGCTTCCTGTCCCAGCCCGAGCCCAAGGTGGCCGCGCCGGATCGACTGGAGGCGCTCACCGACCGCGAGCGCGAGGTGCTCTCGCTGGTCGCGGCCGGGATGAGCAACGACGAGATCGCCGAGCACCTGTTCGTCTCGCCGCTGACCGCCAAGACCCACGTCAGCCGGGCGATGGTCAAGCTCGGCGCACGCGATCGGGCGCAGCTGGTGGTGATCGCGTACGAGTCGGGCATGGTCCGGCCGGGACGCGGCTGAGCACCGCGCCCCGGACACGGCCTAGCCGAGATCGTTCGCCAGCAGGGTGTGGATGCCCTCGATGTTGGCCCGGAGATAGGCGGCCAGGCTGGCCGGGACCAGGCCCACCGAGGCCAGCCCGGAGGGGGTGAAGGGCACCCGCACGATGTCGTACTCGCCGTTCGGCTCGTCCACTTCGGGGCCGTGCCGCAGCGCCGGGTCCATCGATTCGAGCCGGCATGCGAAGAAGTGCTGGATCTTGACCCCGCCGGGCTCGGGCACGGTGTCCACGAACGCGGGCACCGGCCGGCCGATCTTGCCGCCGAGTTCCTCGAACACCTCGCGGCGCAACGCCTCGGTCACCGTGGCGTCCTCGGGTTCGACGCCGCCGCCGGGGGTGATCCAGTACGGGGGGCTGTCCGGCTTCGTGCGTTTGATCAGCACCATCCGGTCCTCGTCGTCGAGCAGGATCGCGCGTGCCGTCCGCTTCACCACTGAACGCATCGTCGGTGCCCTCTGCTTTCTTGCCAGGCGTTGCCCCCGTCTGAAGTCTCCCTTTCCGGTCGGACGGGTGGTTTATGCCTGTGCGGCGCCACCTTCGGGATCACGCCCAGCGCGCGGCGCGCGCGATCAGCTCGCCGTGCAGATGCGAGATGTGCGGTTGGCTCAAAGTGCCCTCCCGAACCGCGAGGAACACCGTGTGCAGCGGTGGCAGTTCGGGCTCCAGGAGGGCGACCACCGCGCGCCGGTCCAGCGCCTCGGCGCACAGGTAGCGCGGCAGCACCGCGATGCCGTGTCCGGCGCGTACGCACTCCAGCACGGCGCGCAGGTCGGGCACCGTCACCGCGGCCGGGGTGGTGGGCTTCGCGTCGAACACGGTCGTCCAGTAGCGCCGGATCAGCGGTTGCTCCTCGGCTTCGCCGATCAGCGGCACCCCCTCCAGCGCGGCCGGGCCCCGGGCCCGGATCCGGCTCGGCGGCAGCCGCGCGGCCCAGTGCGGAGCGCCGATCAGGACGTACTCCTCGTCGGTGAGCGGCGTGCCCACTATCCCGCGGGCGCGCGGGCGCACATCCGAGATCACCAGGTCGTGCCGGGCCGCCGCCAGGCCCGCGAGCAGCACGTCGCCGGGGCCCAGGGTCACCCGTAACCGCAGGCCGCGCCGGACCAGGTCGGCCAGCGACGGCAGCACGCGCAGCGCGGTCAGCTCGGTCGGGCCGCCCAGGTGCACGGTGCGCCGCAGCGGGTCCACGCCACGCACCTCGCGGGCCGCGATCTCCTCGATCGCGTCCAGGTGCGGTGCGAGCCGGCGGGCGAGTTCGTCGGCGGGACCGGTGGGTGCCACGCCGCGCGGCAGCCGTTCGAACAGCTGCTTGCCGACCTGCTTCTCCAGGGTGCGGATCTGCGCGGTTATCGCCGGCTGCGAGAGCCCGAGCGACGCGGAGGCCCGGGTGAAGGAACCCGCGCGGTGTACGGCCAGGAAAGTGCGCAACAGCGTCAGGTCCACGGGTCCCCCGTCTCGTGTCCCCCGACCACTCCCGAGAGTCGGGGACATCACGTGATCTTGCCCGAAGTCGCAGGTCAGCCCGGGGAGGCGGGGTCCAGGGCGCGCAGGATGTCCGCGACGAGATCCGCGGTGTCCTCACAACCGGCCGAGAACCTGACGAATCCTTCCGGCACATCGTTGCCGGCCCACCGGGCACGTCGTTCGGCCATGCTGTGCACACCACCGAAGCTGGTGGCGTCGGAGACCAGTTCGAGCGCACCCAGGAACCGACGAGCGGTGTCCGCGTCGGCGAGCGTGAAGCCCACGACGCAGCCGAACCGCCGCATCCGACGGGTGGCCACATCGTAGGCCGGATCGCCTTCGAGTGCGGGGTGGCGGACGTCCGTGACGTCGGGGCGTTCGCTCAGCGCTCGGGCGACGGCCAGCGCGTTGACGGCCTGCCGGTCCACCCGCAACTGCAGGGTGGACAACGAGCGATGCGCCAACCAGGCCTCCATCGGCCCGGGCACCGCGCCGGTGAGCGAGCGCCAGGAACGCACCCGGGCGCCGAGGTCGGCGCCCGCGCAGGAGACGTAGCCGAGCAGCACGTCGCTGTGCCCGGTCAGCGCCTTGGTGCCGCTGGCCGCCGAGATGTCGGCGCCGAGGGCGAGCGGGAGTTGGCCCAGCGGGGTGGCCAGGGTGTTGTCGACGGCCACCAGGGCGCCCTGCGTGTGGGCGAGGGTCGCGATCCGCTCGATGTCGCACACGTCCAGGCCCGGGTTGCTCGGAGTCTCCAGCCACACCAGGCGGGCGCCGGTCAGGGCCTGTTCGAGCTCGGCGCCGGCGGTGGGCACCAGCCGTACGGTGATCCCGCGAGCGGTGAGGTGCGCGCCGACCGCGCGGGTGGCCGGGTAGCCGTCCGACGGCAGTACGACCACGTCACCCGGCTCGGTGAGTCCGATCAGGACGGCCGAGACGGCGGCCATCCCGGACGCGAACGTGACGGTGTCGGCGGCCCCCTCCAGCGCGCCGATCGCCTGCTCCAGGCCGACCCAGGTCGGGTTCGCGTAACGCCCGTACTGGTAGGGCCCGTTCACTTCGCCGGGCATGTGGTACGTGCCGGCGAACACCGGTCCGGGCAGGAAGGGGTCGCCCGGCGCGTGGCCCGGACTGCCGGCCCGGACCGCCCGGGTCCCGTCGCTCCATTCGGCGGACAATCCCGACTCCCTCACTGCCTGTTTCACGTGAAACCTCGACCGAGCCATCGTGGCGCGTGGCCGTCAATCGCGGTCCAGGATCATGCTCAGGAACCAGCTCACGATGCTGATCACCAGGGCGCCGAGCAGCGCGGTCCAGAAGCCGTCGATGTGGAAGTCGAGATCCAGCTTGTTGGCGATCGCCTCCGTCAGCCACAACATCAGCGCGTTGATCACGAACGTGATCAGGCCCAGCGTGAGTACGAAGAGTGGCAGTGAGAACAGCTTCACCACCGGTTTGATTATCGCGTTGACGATCCCGAAGATGAGCGCGACGAAGATTATCGTCTTGGCCTTGGTGCCGGCCGAGGCGCCGTCGGCGAGGTCGATTCCGGATACGAGCCAGCCGGCGAACCAGATGGCCAGTGCGTTGGCACCCAGCTTGATGATCAGGCTTTTCATATCCTGATGCTGGCATCCGGCAGGTCCTTCCCGCTTGAGCCGTGGGGGAAATGTCGGTTTGTGTCGGTAAGGAGTTGGTCACATGAAGGTCTTTCGGCTCGACGATCTGGACGCGGAGCGCGCGTTCGAACAGGGCGCGTACCTGAAGTTTCTCAGTGAGCGGAACTTCTCGATGGGCCTGTACGCGCTGGAACCGGGCGAGAGCGACACCCAGAAGCCGCACGGCCAGGACGAGGCGTACGTGGTGATCAGCGGTCGGGCCACGCTCACCGTCGGTGAGGAGTCCACCGCCGTGGCGCGCGGCAGCGTCGTGTACGTACCGGCGCAGGTGCCGCACCGCTTCCATCGGATCACCGAGCCGCTGCGGGTCCTGGTGTTCTTCTCGCCGCCGGAGGGCTGAGCGGGAGGGCCGGCCGCGCGGAGACGGGCGCGTGGGGCGGGCGCGGGCGCGGGGCACATGGGGCCGGAGGTGTGGGGCCGGGCGCGGGACGCGTGGGCCGGCCGCGTGGGCTGGGCGGTGGGCGGTCCGGACCCGTGTACGACAATCGGACCTTGGGATCCAGCGATCGGGTCTCGGGATCCGACGATCGGGAGTACAACTGATGGCGCTGCGCGACGAACTCTGGGCTGCGATCGAGGACGTCTACGCGGCGATCCTGGACCACCCGTTCATCCACGGGCTGACCGACGGCACGTTGCCGCGCGAGGCGTTCCGGCACTACGTCGTGCAGGACTCGCACTACCTGCGCGACTACGCCAAGGCGCTCGCGGTGTGCGCGGCCAAGGCGCCGGACGAGGCGACGACCGTGCAGTTCGCGGGTGACGCGGCCGGTGCGATCGCCGCCGAGCGTTCGCTGCACGAGGGTTTCATGGTCGACTTCGGCAGCTCGGTGGCCGACGCCACCGCGACCGAACCGGTACTGCCGAGCACCCGGGCGTACGTCAGCTACCTGCTCGCCACGGTGCACAACGGCTCGTTCGCCGAAGGGGTGGCGGCGGTGCTGCCCTGCTACTGGATCTACGCCCGAGTGGGCGACGCACTGTTGGCCAAGGGCTCGCCCGACGAGCTGTACGGACGCTGGATCGCCACCTACGGCGCCGAGGAGTTCCAGGCGACGGTGCGCGCGGTGCTCGATCTGGTGGACCGGATCGGCGAGGACCTCTCGGCGACCGAACGGGCGCGGATGATCGAGCACTTCACCACCACGGCACGCTACGAGTGGATGTTCTGGGATGCCGCGTGGCGCGGCGAGCGTTGGCCGGTCTGAGCGGGTCCGGGGCGACCGGATCGTTTCCGGGCGAACAGGAACCGGTGCGCCCGGGTACGACGTGTCCTCCCGGGGAATGTGCTCCCCGGGTGTGCACGTCTCGCGGGAGTTCGCGTGACTGGGGGTTGGACGATGGAGACATGGCCGGGATGGGCGCGCATCGGCGTACCGGTGCTCGTGCTGGTGTTGCTGTGCTGGTTGCTGATCTGGCTGTTCTCGGCCTTCCTGATGCTCATCGTCAAAGGCGTCGTCGGGCTGTGCGTCACGGTCGGGATGGTCGTGCTCGCGCGCACCGCGGTGGTCGGCCGAGGGCCGCGCGACCCGCTCGGCTGAATCCGGCGCTGGTCGTGCGGGCGGCGGTGTGCCAGGGTGGGGGCGCACCACACGGAGATACACGGGAGCTCGGGGCACCGGGCTGAGAGGGCGCTGAGGCCGCGCCGACCGCAGAACCTGACCGGGTAATGCCGGCGTAGGGAGCCTTCCATGACCTCGCACGACACCTCGCTGCCCGCTGCCCCGTCGGCCGACCCGGCCGCCGCGCGGACGGTCACCAGCGGACCGATTTCCCCCGCCCACCACCGCGGCTACGTCGCCGGATCGCGCGAGGACCTGCGCGTTCCGGTACGCACGGTGCATCTGACCAACGGCGAGACGGTTCGCCTGTACGACACCTCGGGCCCGTACACCGACCCCGCCTTCGAGGTGGACGTACGGCGCGGCCTGCCCGCGCTGCGCGAGCCCTGGATCGAGGAGCGCGGCGACACCGCCCGCTACGACGGCCGGATCGGCGCACTGACGCCGGCCGGATTCGCGGGGCCCGGCGCGGGAGCCCGACCCAGGCGTGCGTCCGGATCCGAGGCGGTGACCCAACTCGCCTACGCGCGACGCGGGCTGGTCACCCCGGAGATGGAGTTCGTGGCGATCCGGGAGGGGCTGACGCCCGAGCTGGTCCGGGACGAGATCGCCGCCGGTCGGGCGGTGTTGCCCGCGAACATCAACCACCCCGAGATCGAGCCGATGGTGATCGGCAAGAACTTCCTGGTCAAGGTCAACGCGAACATCGGCAACTCGGCCGTCTCCTCCTCGATCGAGGAGGAGACCGACAAGCTGGTGTGGGCGATCCGCTGGGGCGCGGACACCGTGATGGACCTGTCCACCGGCAAGGACATCCACACCACCCGCGAGTGGATCGTGCGCAACTCGCCGGTCCCGATCGGCACGGTGCCGCTCTACCAGGCACTGGAGAAGGTGAACGGCAAGCCCGAGGAACTCACCTGGGAGCTGTACCGGGACACCGTGATCGAGCAGTGCGAGCAGGGTGTGGACTACATGACGGTGCATGCCGGCGTGCTGCTGCGCTACGTGCCGCTGACCGCCCGGCGCAAGACCGGCATCGTCTCGCGCGGCGGCTCGATCATGGCCGCGTGGTGCCTGGCGCACCATCGGGAGAACTTCCTCTACACGCACTTCGCCGAGCTGACCGAGATCCTGCGCGCGTACGACGTGACCTACTCGCTCGGCGACGGACTGCGTCCGGGCTCGATCGCGGATGCCAACGACGCGGCGCAGTTCGCCGAGTTGGAGACGCTGGGCGAACTGGGCCGGATCTCCCGGTCGATGGACGTGCAGGTGATGATCGAGGGCCCGGGCCATGTGCCGATGCACAAGATCAAGGAGAACGTCGACCTCCAGCAACGCATCTGCGACGAGGCGCCGTTCTACACGCTCGGCCCGCTGACCACGGACGTCGCGCCCGGCTACGACCACATCACGTCGGCGATCGGCGCGGCGATGATCGGCATGTGGGGCACCGCGATGTTGTGTTACGTGACGCCGAAGGAGCACCTGGGCCTGCCCGATCGGGATGACGTCAAGGCGGGCGTGATCGCCTACCGGATCGCGGCCCACGCGGCGGACCTGGCCAAGGGCCACCCGGGTGCCCAGGCGTGGGACGACGCGCTCTCCGATGCCCGCTTCGAGTTCCGTTGGCAGGACCAGTTCGACCTGGCGATGGACCCGGATACCGCGCGGGCCTACCACGACGCCACGCTCCCGGCGGAGCCGGCCAAGACGGCCCACTTCTGCTCGATGTGTGGGCCGAAGTTCTGTTCGATGCGCATCTCGCACGACATCCGCGCGGAGCATGGCGACGGGGCTGCGGCCGTGGCGGCGGAGGCGGATGCCGAGGCCGGGATGCGGGCCAAGTCGGCGGAGTTCGCCGCCGCGGGCAACCGAGTCTACCTGCCGCTGGCCGACTGACGTTCGGGTGCGGCACGACGTCTCGGGGACCGGGCGGTTCCCGGGGCGTCGTCAGGCCGGTCCGGGCGGGTCGCCCGCGCCGGCGACGGCGAAGCACGTCAGTCGGTCCGGTTCGCGGCGTGGGTTGGTTGGTGGAATGCCGAGGTAGTAGCCGATCGCTGCTGGAGCGCGTTGTAGGCGGTCACAGGGGTGCTCGTTGGCCTTCAGGTTGCGAGCAGGTGTCCGTGGGTGTTCAGCAGTCGGCTGACCTCCGGAACATCTCCGAGTGGTCGGAGGAGGCTCAGAATCACTCGAACTCGGCTCGATGTGCGCCGGCTTGCGATGTCCCGGGAGATGTCGATCATCCGTTCCGCGGTGGCGGCAGCCTGCTCGGGCTCGTTGGCGTGGGTGTATGCCTCGGCGAGCCAGGACAGGTAGAGAGCCATCTCGCGAGTGTGCGTCAGGGCGTAGCTCCCGAGAACGTCGGTCAGGAGTGGCACTGCTCGCAAAGGGCGCCGGAGTTCGGTGAAGGCGCGGGCTTCCATGACCTGTAGCTCCCCCGCGTCGACCCAGTACAGGTAACCGGGTTCGTCCGCTCCGGGCTCGTACTCCGCCAAGGCGTCGGCGGCCGATTGCATTTCTTTCATGGCGCCTTGGTCATTGTGTGCCTTCGTATGTGCCCAAGCGGCACGATCGTGTGCCAGTGCGCGGGCTCGTGCCGGCGATGCGGGACCCGTCACCTCCAAGGCGGCCTGCGAAAGCGTCACCGCGTCCAAGGGTCGGCCGTTGTTGGCGTGGTGGTACGCCAGGCTGCCCATCAGGTTTCCCGCCAGAGTGTCGTCTCCGGCCTCCATGGCGGCACTGATCCCGAGTCGGTAAGCCTGCTCCGCCTGCCGACCATGGCCTGCGTCACTCGCGATCCATCCGGCGATCTGCGCGAACTCGCCGATGGCGGTGAGCAGGGAGCGGCCCACTGCTTCCGTATGTGTGCTCTCCCGATACAGACGCACCGCGTGACGAAGATCGCGAAAGGCCGGGCCGATCAGATCCTCGCCGTAGATCACGTCGTCGGCGAGGCGCAAGGCATGGGCTCTGCCCATCAGATCGGCGACGGCCTCTGTTCCGATCCGCCTTCCACCGGGCCCACCGGCGGACGTAAGTGCCTCCGCCGCTGGGGGCAACAGCTCGGCCAATGTCGCTGCGGGCCGACGCGGTTCTTCGCTGAAGATTTCGCCGCAGGTGGATTCTTGGGACGCCTGCGGGTCTGCGGTCGCCGGGTGCGTTGTGGTCCAGCCCAGTTCCGCGAAGGGCAGGCCGGTGGCGCGTTCGAGAATCCTGCGATAGGCCGGACCGGGCATGCTCACGGTGCCGTCTTCGAGGTGCGCAACGTAGCGCCATGAGCAGGCGCAGTTCTCACCGATTTCCGCAGCGGCCTGAGCCATGGACAGCGCAAACTCTTCCCGCGTCTGATGGCGAACTTCTTCGCGTAGCCGACGCAAGAGGGTGTTCGGCCTTCTTTGCTTGCCCTCGTTGGTAGTCAAGGCGACTCCGACCCACATAGGTACTACGTGGCTATCCACGGTAGCGCTGTGCCCCTGATCGGTTACCGCGAATTCGATCATCGTCATGGCGTGCCTCGGAATGGCATACGAATGGCATGCGGTGGTCATGGACCTCGGACAGCCTCCGTCCAAGGCTTGTCTCATGAGAACCACTCAGGCAAATCGGGCGGGTCTGCGGCATGTGATCAGGCGGGAGACGCCGGCGAAGGAAGAACGGGACGTCGTTTCGGAGGCGTGGTCGGAGGCGGATGGGCGGGTGAGTCCGGGTGAGCGGTGGTTGGGGGCCGTGCTTCGGGGGCCGGGGTGGGAGCCGGTGTGGGTTCGGCAGCGGGCGTGGGAGTCGCATCCGGCGGCCGTGCGGGAGGTGCGGGCGCTGACATGGGCCGCCATGGCGGATTGGAACCTGCTCGAACTGACCGACGAGGCGATGTTGTGCGCGTCGGAGTTGGCGACCAATGCCGTCGTGCACGCGATGATGCCCGATCAGCATGTGGACTGGTTGTGGCGGACGTTCACGGTGCGGCTGTCGTTTTGGCCCAAGCGGGCGATGGCGATCGAGGTGCGCGATGCCGACCCCCGTCTGCCGGTGGTGCCGGGACCGGGGGTGCTGCGCCCCTCGCCGGCCGAACCGGAGCGGATCGGGGGGTCGTTGCGGGGCTTGCGGATGGTCGAGGCGGTGTCGGACCTCGTTTCGTGGGGGCCGGTCGCCACGGGCGGCAAAACCGTCTGGTGCCGCTTCGACCTCGTACCTCGTGGACTGGCAAGGCCGTTCACGATGACCGGAAACCGATAGCCGAAAGTCCGTGGCGCGCGTCGAAGCCGGAAGTTCCACCACCGGCCCCGACAACCTCAGCCGCAGCCGGACCCTGGGTCCTCGGGGCCGGCCGCGGAGGGGAGTTCGTGGTCAGTTTTCCGGGGTCTTCGCGAGGCGGAGGTCCGGTTCCGGTTCCGGGGTCGGGTCGACCTCGATGCGGACGGACTCCTTGGGCGTGGTGTCCGTCGTGGGCTTGGCGCCGTTGCCGTTGCCGCCGGCCAGGAGTTGGCGGGCGATGCCCAATCCCGTGCCGCCCATGGTCAGGGCCTTGGCGAACAGATCGCCCATGCCGTCACCGCCGTTGAGCAGGACCATGTGGTCCACGTTGCCGAAGGCCTCGGCGCCGGCCCGGACGATCTCCGGCCAGTTCTCCGCGAGTTGCTGGGCGACGACCGCCTCCTGGTTCTCCGCCAGGGCCGCCGCCCGGGCGGCGATCGCGGCCGCCTCGGCGAGGCCCTTGGCCTTGGCCGCCTCGGCCTGGGCCTTGCCGGTCGCCAGGGTGGCCTCGGCCGCGGCCAGCCCGCGCACCTTGGTCGCCTCCGCGTCGGCGATCGCGGCCAGTTCGGTCTCCCGGGCGCTCGCCTCGGCCGCCGAGATCCGCGCGTCGCGCTCGGCCTGGGCCCGGGTCCGGGTCTCGTACGCCTGCGCGTCGGCCGGCTTGCGCACGTCCGCCTGGAGCTGCTGCTCGCGCCGCATGGCCTCCAACTCGGCCACCCGGGTCTCCTGGACCACCACCTCCTGCTTGGCGGCGGCATCCGCCAGCGGGCCCGCCTGGCGCGAGCGCGCGGTGGCCTCGTCCCGCTCGGCCTGGTAGCCGGCCTGCTGGATCTCGCTGTCCCGGGTGGCCTGGGCCATCCGCGCCTTGGCGTCCTGCTCGGCCTCGGTGGCCTTGCGGGTGGCCAGTGCCTCGGCGATCCGCGCGTCCCGGATCACCGCCGCGGTGTGCGGTGCGGCCATGTTCTTGATGTAGCCGGTCGGGTCCTCGATCTCCTGGATCTGCAGGCTGTCCACGATCAGCCCGAGCTTCTCCATGTCCGATCCGGACGCGGCGCGTACGTGCGCGGTCAGCTTCTCCCGGTCGCGGATCATGTCCTCGACGGTCAACCCGCCGACGATCGAGCGCAGATGACCGGCCAGCACCTTGCGGACCCGGGACTCCATCTGCTTCTGCTGGTCCAGGAAGCGGCGGGCCGCATTGGCGATCGAGACGTAGTCGTCGCCGATCTTGAAGATCACCACGCTCTGCACCCGCAGCGGAATGCCCTGGGTCGTGACGCATTCGACCGAGAGTTCCGCTTCGTTCAGGTCGAGCGAGAGCTTGCGTACCGCCTGCACGAACGGCAGCACGAGCGTGCCGCGCCCGGTGACGATGCGAAATCCCATGCCCTCGCCCAGGCCCTCGGTGTGGTGCCGGGAGCCGGAGATGACGAGCGCCTCGTTGGGCTCGGCGACGCGCCACATGAGTTTGAAGACCACGATCAGGACCACGAGCAGACCGAGCACGGCGAGCACGGTGTAGAGCACGGAGCATTCCCCCTTTGGCCTGTTCCGGAGTGTCCTCGCCACCGGTGGGGACGCCAAGAGGGAGCTCCCCAGGGGTGGTTGCCCTCGCGCCGGGCTTGCCGACCCGCCCCCGCCGCCCCCGCTCGACCTCAGCCGAAAGCCGCCGCCACGTACACCGTGCGCGGCGGCAGGTACTCCACGATCACCACCAACGTCCCCACCGCATGCTCCTCGCCGGGCAATGCCGAGTACGCGAGGAATGCCTCCACCCCACCGCGCACCTCGATCATGACCTCGCCCACCAGCCCGGGTCCGATTCCCCCGGTGACCTTCCCGCGTTTGCCGACCATGCCGCCCATGCCGCCCATTGTGTGGCCCAGCCGGATCCGCCGGATCCCGACGGCGTGATCCGGCCCTCCCGCCCCGAGTGGGTGGGAGAGCCGGCGCCGATCGTCGGTCAGCCGAGGAGGGTGGTGCCCTCGTCGGATGCCTCACGCAGGCGCGAGCGCATGAACGGCAGGATGCCCCGGTGCAGGATCGCCCGGCGCCATTCCTCGCGCGCCAGGTACACCTCGACCTCGCCGGTCGGCCGGGCCCGATTGCGCGCGGCCACCGCCAGCATCGCCAGTCCCCCGATTGCCGCCGCCCCGAGCGAGATGCCCACGGCCGCGAGCGAGGCGAGTTGCATCGTGTGCTGCATCGTCGAGTCGTCCATCGTGAGCGGCAACAACACGTAGCCCACGATCAGGAAGACGACCGCCGAGATACCGGCCACGATCACCGCCATCGCGGTGGCGAGCGCGAACCAGCCGAAGCCCTCGCCGACCTCGATCATCGATGCGCCGAAGTCCTGACGGATCCCCGACTCGAAACGCTGCTCTGTACGTTCGTAGCGGTCGTACTCGTCGCGTGCCGCGTCCGCGATCGACGGGGTCGCGTCCAACGTGGCCGTCCGCAGCTGCTCGACGTTCAGGTTGGGTACCGCCGCAAGACCGGAGAGGGTCTCCTCCAGGTGCAGCGCGTCATCGACGAACTGCTCGTACTGACGGCGGTGCTCGTCACTTCCAAACCAGTGTTGCATCGGATCCCCCGAATGAGGCCGCGCGGGCGTTTCCCGCGTCCGCCGGGCCCGTCAGGGGACCCGTGCAAGCTGTCGGTGGATCAACGACCCGCAAAAGCACCTGACGGTGTCGAGGCGGATACCAATGATGATAAGGTGCTTCCCCGGCTTTTGGGCAGGGAGTTCCCTACGCTCCGGCTACGACTGCGGCTCTCCGCCGAGGTCCCCCAGGTCGTACACACGACCCTGCGTCTCCTCCAACGCGCTCGGCAGCGCGCCCGGTTGGGCGGTGGCCAGCGGCAGGCGCGCGACCAGGCACGGGCCGCCCAGGTAGATCCCGCCATCCAGGTTGACCACCTGTCCGTCCGCGTACACGCGCGGCTCGACGATCGTCGAGGGGTCCTCGCCCGTCTGGTACGGGATGGGGGTGTGACCGTGCACGATCCGTCGGCCGCCCAACTCGCTGAGCAGGTCGGCCGCCGCGTACGGGCCCACCTCGCCCATGAAGGCGCCGCGTCGGGTCAGGTTGCGGAACAGGTCCCACCACGCGAGCGGGTCCGGCTCGCGCAGTATGTCCGCGACCGCGCCGTCCACCTCCTCGATGGTGTCGCCGTATTCGAGGTAGGCGTTGCTGTCGGAGTGGATCAGCAGGTGTCCGTCGACCACGGCCGCGACCGGCTGCGCGGCCAACCAGCCGGCCTGTTCGTCGGTGAAGCGGTCCAGGTCGGACTGCATGCCGCCGTTGCGCAGCCAGATCTCGCGGAAGGTGGTCGACCCACCGGCCACCGGCACCGGGTGGTCGCCGAAGCGGAACACACCCAGCAGCAGGATCTCGTGGTTGCCGAGCAACATCCGGGTGCTGCCGCCGGCCTCGGCCGACTCGCGGGCCAGCGCCATCGCCAGTTCGACCACGCCGATGCCGTCCGGACCGCGATCGGTGAAGTCGCCCAGGAACCACAGTCGGGCCCGGCCGCCGCACCAGTGCGCGTCGGCGTCGATCAGGTCCCGGGCCCGCAGGGCGGCCTTGAGCTCCTCCAGATGACCGTGGACGTCGCCGACCACGTACAGCGGGGCGTCCTGCTCCGCTGCGGCGCCCGTCGGGGCCGGTGTAGCCGAGACGTTGCTCACCAGAAGGGTCCTTTCTTCACGATCCGCACCACCGTACGGCGGCGATGCCGACACCCGTTGTGAACCAAGACGCACAACAGCCGGGTTCGGCTGCGGCTCACCCGGTCCGATTCGGATGATTCCTGGACCGTATCTCTCGTGCGGGCACGGCGGAACGGACCACGCTCAATTGTGCGTGCCGCCGTGCCGGTCGCGCCCGGCGGCCCCGACCGCGGCCGGCGGGCCGGACGGGCGCATGCGGGTCAGCGGCGGGTGGAGGAGTCGCGCACCGACAACCGGGTGGGCACGGTGCGCTGGGCGGGCAGCAGCGACCCCGCCCCGGCGTCCTCGATCACGCCCACCAGCAGTTCCACCGCCCACGCGCCGGCCAGTGCCGGTTGCAGGCTCAGCGAGGTCACCGACGGGTCGGCCCCTTCGCCGCAGCAGGCCAGGAGCAGGTCGTCGGGCACCCGCAGCTCGCGGGCCCGGGCCGCGGCGAGCAATTCCGCCGCACAACCCTCGTGCAGTCCGAAGACCGCGTCCGGCGCCCGGTCCAGCAGCCGGGTCGCGGCGGCCCGACCGGCGCCGGGGCTGCGCGCCTCGTACTCCTCGGTGATCGGCGACACACCCCGGTCCGCGCACCACGCGCGGTAGCCCGCGAGGCCCTTGCCCGCGCCCGGCCCGTCGGAGGCGGCGAGCAGTGCGATCCGGCCGGCGCCGGCCTCGGCGAGGTGGTCGAGCACGGAACGCACCGCGGCCACATGGTCGTTGTCCACCCAGCCGTAGACCGGGGTCGAGCCGGGATGGCCGCCGCTGACCACCGGCACGCCCCGGCGCAGCAGCTCGTGCACGAGCGGATCGTCGTCCACCGGGTCGACCACGATCGTGCCGTCGAGCGCCACGTTGCCCCACACGTCGTGCGGCGAGGAGGCGGGCAACACCACCAGCGCGTAGCCCAGGTCCAAAGCGGTGGCGGTGGCCGAGCGGACCAGCTCGGCGAACCAGGCGAACTCGGTGAGGGCGAACGGCTCGGTCGAGCGCATGGTCGTGGTCAGCCCGAGCAGCCCGGACCGGCCGGTGCGCAGCGTGCGGGCCGCGGCCGAGGGGCGGTAGCCCAGCCGGTCGGCGACCTCGCGCACGTGCAGCCGGGTCGTGTCGGGCAGCCGACCCTTGCCGTTGAGCGCGTCGGAGACGGTCGTGATCGACACCCCGGCGGCCGCTGCGACGTCCCGGATGCCCACCCGGATCCGCCGCCCCACACGCGGTACATCTGGCGCTGTCATCGTCCCGACAGTAGGCCGAATGCGCCGCCCTGGCCCGGTTCATGTCATTGCTTTACGAAGAAACGTATCCCCCCATACCTGCCCCTGAACGTTCGGCGGAGGTCGTGATCCGCCCGCCCATCCACTCCCGAGCGGACGGACCATAGAGTTGAGACGACCGGGACGTGCGCCCAGGCACCCCGACCAGTATGCGAGGAGGACGGGCGTGACCCAGCACAACGCCCCAGGCACGGACGACAGCGGCATTCCGAGGTTCCGGGCGGTCCTGGCCGAGGTGCCCGTCTACAAGGCGGGCCAACCGCCGGTGGCGGCGGAGGGCGTACCGGCGTACAAGCTCTCCTCCAACGAGAACCCGTACCCGCCGCTGCCCAGCGTGCACAAGGTGGTGGCGGACGCCGTCGGCGAGATGAACCGCTACCCGGACCCGGCGAACACGGAGTTGGCGCAGACGCTCGCCGAGCGGTTCGGGGTGCCCGCGTCGCACATCGTGGCGGGCACCGGTTCGGTGACCGTCGCGCAGCAGCTGGTGAACGCGACGGCCGGCGAGGGCGACGAGGTCGTGTTCGCGTGGCGCTCGTTCGAGGCGTACCCGCTCCTGGTGCTGCTCGCGGGCGCGACGCCGGTGCAGATTCCGCTGCTCGCCGACGAGAGCCACGACCTGGACGCGATGGCCGCCGCCGTCACCGAGCGCACCCGGCTGATCTTCGTGTGCAACCCGAACAACCCGACCGGCGCGGTGATCCACCGGGCCGAGCTGGAACGTTTCCTGGACCGGGTGCCGCGCGACGTGCTGGTCGTGCTGGACGAGGCGTACCGCGAGTTCATCCGGGACGAGCAGGTTCCGGACGGTGTGGACATCTACCGCGACCGGCCCAACGTGGTGGTGCTGCGCACCTTCTCGAAGGCGTACGGTCTGGCCGGCCTGCGGGTGGGCTTCGCGATCGCGCACGAGCCGGTCGCGGACGAGCTGCGCAAGACCGGGATGCCGTTCTCGGTGAACCGGCTGGCCCAGGTGGCGGCGATCGCCTCGATCGGCGCCGAGGGCGAACTCCTGGAGCGCGTCGACGCGTTGGTCGCCGAGCGGGAGCGGGTGCTGGAGACGCTGATCGGCCAGGGCTGGACGGTCTTCGACTCGCAGGCCAACTTCGTCTGGTTGCGGCTGGGGGAGCGCACGAACGAATTCGCCGCGATGTGCGAGGCGGCCGGGGTCACCGTACGGCCGTTCGCGGGCGAGGGCTGCCGGATCACCATCGGCGAGACCGAGGCCAACACGATCTTCCTGGAGACCGCCGCGCGGTTCATGAACGTGTAGGCGGGCTGCGTCCGGCCGCCGGTCGTCGTTTGGGTCCGTTCGGACCACTTCGAGCCCTCTCGGGTACCCCCCTCAAGGGGTGTCCGGGAGGGCTCGCTAGTGTTTGTGAACGGATGCACAAGCTCGACTTTGTGAACCCATTCACAAAGTCGAGCGGGTGAAACCGAACATCCCTCCCGGTTCCTCCGGGTTTGCTCGACGAAGTGTCGGGCGGGGTGCGCGGAAGCGCCGTGTGCATCGTGAACCAAACGCGCGCTCGCGTGCGAGACGCGTCCGGCGATCAGGAGGAATGAGGGGCCCATGGACCTCGCCGTCGAAACACTCGACGTAGCCCGGTGGCAGTTCGGCATCACGACCGTCTACCACTTCCTCTTCGTCCCGCTCACGATGGGTTTGTCCATCCTGGTCGCGTGTCTGCAGACCGCGTGGGTGCGCACCGGCAAGGAGCACTACCTCCGGGCCACCAAGTTCTGGGGCAAGCTCTTCCTGATCAACTTCGCGCTCGGCCTGGTCACCGGCATCGTGCAGGAGTTCCAGTTCGGGATGAACTGGTCCGACTACTCGCGCTTCGTCGGCGACATCTTCGGCGCCCCGCTCGCCATCGAGGCACTGGTCGCCTTCTTCCTGGAGTCGACCTTCCTGGGCCTGTGGATCTTCGGCTGGGAGCGGCTGCCCAAGCGGATCCACCTGGCCACGATCTGGGCCGCGGCGATCGGCACGATCCTGTCGGCCTACTTCATCCTGGCCGCGAACTCGTGGATGCAGCACCCGGTCGGATACCGGATCAACCCGGAGACCGGCCGCGCCGAGCTGACCGACTTCATGGCGGTGCTCACCAACAACACCGCGATCGCCGCCTTCCTGCACATCCTCCCGGCCGCGTTCCTGGTCGCCGGCGGGTTCCTGATCGGGATCAGCTGCTGGCACCTGCGCAAGCGCAACGAGGTCGCGGTGTTCCGCCCGTCGCTGCGGCTGGGCCTGTGGGTCTCGGTGCTGGCGGGCGCGGGCCTCGCGCTCACCGGTGACATGCAGGGCAAGCTGATGTACGAACAGCAGCCGATGAAGATGGCCTCGGCCGAGGCGCTGTGGGAGACCTCGAAGCCGGCGCCGTTCTCGATCTTCTCCTATGGCGACGTCAACAAGGGCCACAACAAGGTCGCCATCGAGGTCCCCGGCGCGCTGTCCTTCCTGGCCAAGAACGACCTCGACGCCGAGCTGCCCGGGATCAACGACCTCCAGGAACAGTCGGTGGTCAAGTTCGGTCCCGGCGACTACCGGCCCAACATCTTCGTCACCTACTGGTCGTTCCGGCTGATGATCGGCGTCGGCATGGTCACCGCGGGCATCGGCCTGGTCGGCCTGTGGTTGACCCGGCGCAAGCGCGAGCTGCCGACCAACCCGTGGGTGTACCGGATCGGCCTGTGGACCATCGCGTTCCCGTTCGCGGCCAACTCGTTCGGCTGGATCTTCACCGAGATGGGCCGCCAGCCGTGGCTGGTGTTCGGCGTGCTCAAGACCGAGGCCGGGGTGTCGCCGAGTGTGTCCACCGGTGAGGTGCTGACCTCGCTGATCGTGTTCACGCTGCTGTACGGCGCGCTCGCGGTGGTCGAACTGGGCCTGATCCGGCGCTACGTCAAGGCCGGTCCCGAGCCGATCAAGGCGCCCGTGAGCAAGGACCCCGACGATCCGTCGGACGAGGGCGAGGACGCCGACCGTCCGCTCGCCTTCGCGTACTGAGGGGAGAGTGTCATGGGACTCAACGAATTCTGGTTCCTGCTGATCGCCGTCCTGTGGATCGGCTACTTCTTCCTCGAAGGCTTCGACTTCGGTGTCGGCATCCTGACCAGGGTGCTGGCCCGGAACGAGACCGAGCGCCGGGTGCTGATCAACACCATCGGCCCGGTGTGGGACGGCAACGAGGTCTGGCTGATCACCGCGGGCGGGGCCACCTTCGCCGCCTTTCCCGAGTGGTACGCCACCTTGTTCAGCGGCTTCTACCTGCCGCTGCTGCTGATCCTGGTGGCGCTGATCCTGCGCGGGGTCGCGTTCGAGTACCGGGCCAAGCGCGACGAGGACCGCTGGAAGCGCGGCTGGGAGCAGGCGATCTTCTGGGGCTCGCTGGTACCCGCCTTCATGTGGGGCGTCGCGTTCGCGAACATCACGCGCGGGGTGAAGATCGACGCGGACAAGGAGTACGTCGGCAACCTGCTCGACCTGCTCAACCCGTACGCGCTGCTCGGCGGCGTGGTCACCACGGTGCTCTTCACCTTCCACGGTGCGGTGTTCGTCGCGCTCAAGACCAACGGCGACATCCGGGTCCGGGCCAACGCGCTGGCCGGGAAGCTCGGCCTGGCCACCGCCGTGCTCGCGGCGGCGTTCCTGATCTGGACCCAGGCGCAACACGGCAACGGCCGCACCCTGGTCGCGCTGATCGTTGCGGTGGTGGCCCTGGTGGCCGCGCTGGCGATGAACCGGATCGGCCGCGAGGGCTGGGCGTTCGCCCTGTCCGGCGTGACAGTGATCGCCGCGGTGGCGATGCTGTTCCTGTCGCTGTTCCCGAACGTGATGCCCTCCAGCCTGGACTCGGCGTGGAACCTGACCATCCACAACGCGTCCTCGACGCCGTACACGCTCAAGATCATGACCTGGGTCGCCGGCTTCATGACCCCGATCGTGTTGTGCTACCAGGCCTGGACGTACTGGGTGTTCCGCAAGCGGATCAGCACCAAGAGCATCCCGGCCAAGCCGGCCTTCGGTGCCGCCGCGGCCGACCTGGTCGGCAAGTAGCGGACCCGGTGCCGACCCGGCGACGTTCACCCCGTCGCGGCGCCCGGCACCGGTCGCCGCGGAGGACCGCACCGACGACGCACCGACGAAAGAGCGGCTCGTGAAGCCTGTAGACCCGCGCCTGCTGACCCACGCCCGTGCCACCCGGGGCTTTCTGGCCCTGACCGTGGTGCTGGGCACGGCGGGCGCGGGTCTCGTGCTCGTCCAGGCGGGCCTGCTCGCCCGGGTGATCGTGGCGGCCTTCGAGGAGGGGGCCGCGGTCGGCGATCTGTGGCCGGAGCTCGGCCTGCTCGCCGCCGTGATCGCGGCCCGCTCGGCGATCTCCTGGCTCACCGAGGTGATCGCGCACCGCACCTCGGCGGCGGTGAAGTCGCAACTGCGGTCGCGACTGCTCGCACACGTGGTCCGGCTCGGCCCGGCCTGGTTGAACCACGAGCGCTCCGGCGAGCTGACCACGCTGGCCACCCGCGGCGTGGACGCGCTCGACGGCTACTTCGCCCGCTACCTGCCGCAGTTGATCCTGTCCGTCACCGTGCCGGTCGCGGTGCTCGCGCGCGTGGTGTTCGGCGACTGGATCTCGGCGGTGACGATCGTGGTCACGCTGCCGCTGATCCCGCTGTTCATGGCGCTGATCGGGATGGCCACACAGAAGTACATGGACCGGCAGTGGACGGTGCTCAACCGGCTGGCCGGGCACTTCCTGGACGTGGTCGCCGGACTGCCCACCCTCAAGGTGTTCGGCCGGGCCAAGGCACAGGCGACGTCGATCCGCACGATCACCGACGACTACCGCCGGGCCACACTCAAGACCTTGCGGATCGCGTTCCTGTCCTCGTTCGCGCTCGAACTGCTCGCCACCATCTCGGTCGCGCTGGTCGCGGTCGGCGTCGGCCTGCGCCTGGTCGACGGCGAGCTGAGCCTGGAGACCGCGCTCGTGGTGCTGATCCTGGCACCCGAGGCATATCTGCCGCTGCGTCAGGTCGGTGCCGAGTATCACGCCAGCGTCGAGGGGGTGAGCGCCGCGGACCGGGTCTTCGCCGTCCTGGAGACCACCCCGGACGCACCCGCCGGCACCGCGCCGGTGCCCGACCCGCGCTCGGCCGAGCTGGTGCTGACCGGCCTGACCGTGCGGCACGAGGGTCGGGCCGCCGCGGCGCCCGCCGAGCTGGACCTGACCGTACGACCGGGCGAGACGATCGCGCTGACCGGGCCCAGCGGGTGCGGCAAGTCCACCGTGCTCGCGGTATTGCTCGGCTTCACCCGGCCGACGGAGGGTCGGGTCACCGTGGGCGGCGTGGACCTGGCCGAGCTGGACCCCGACGCGTGGCGGGCCCGGATCGCGTGGGTCCCGCAGCGGCCCTACCTGTTCGCGGGCACCATCGGCGCCAACGTGCGCCTGGCCCGTCCGGACGCCGGCGACGCCGAGGTGCACGACGCGCTGGTCGCGGCCGGTGCGGCGGACTTCGTGGCGGCCGCGGGGGGCATGGATGCGCCGCTCGGTGAGGACGGCGCCGGCCTGTCCGCCGGACAGCGGCAACGCCTCGCGCTGGCCCGGGCGTTCCTGGCCGACCGGCCGATCCTGCTGCTGGACGAGCCGACCTCGAACCTGGACGGCGACGCCGAGGCGACCATTGTCGAGGCGGTCCGCCGGCTGGCGGTCGGCCGTACGGTCGTGCTGGTCGCACACCGGCCCGCGCTGCTGCCGTTGGCCGACCGGGTGGTGGCCGTGGGCGCGGGGTCGTCGGCGTCGGACCCGGCGGGCGCACACCCGGCGAGCGCGGTCCAGGCACCCGCACCGGAGGTCGAGGCCGCGCGGGCGGCGGACGACGTCCCGGCCGTGGAGCGGCCCTTCGAACAGCCCGTGGAGCAACCCTTCGAGCGTGCCCTCGCGGACCCGCCGGTCCTCGCCGGGGCCGGGCCCGGCCGCCGACTGCTCGCGCTGGCCCGGCCGTTGCGCGCCCGGCTCGCGCTCGCGGTGTTGTGCGGGGCGCTCGCGCTGGGCAGCTCGGTCGGCCTGATGGCCACCTCGGCGTGGCTGATCTCGCGTGCGTCCGAGCATCCGCCGGTACTGACCCTGATGGTCGCGGTCACCGGCGTGCGGGCCTTCGGCGTCTCCCGCGCGGTGTTCCGCTATGCAGAGCGGCTGATCGGGCACGACGCGGCGTTTCGGATCCTGGCCCGGTTGCGGGTGCGGGTGTACGAACGCCTGGAGCGGCTGGCGCCGGCCGGACTGCCCGCCTTCCGACGCGGTGACCTGCTCTCCCGGCTGGTCGCCGACGTGGACGCGGTACAGGACTTCTTCCTGCGCGCGCTGCTGCCCGCGTGTGTGGCGGCCGTGGTCGGCGCGGGCGCGGTGCTCACCGTCGCCCTGGTGCTGCCCGAGGCCGGCGCGGTCTTGCTGCTCGGTCTGCTCGCCGCCGGCGTGCTGGTGCCGTGGCTGGCCGGCCGGGTCGCCCGGCGGGCCGAACGCCGGGTCGCCGCGGTCCGCGGCGAACTCGCCGGTGCCGTGGTCGACCTGTTGCGCGGCACGCCCGAACTGATCGCGGCGGGCCGCGCGCCCGCCCGGCTGGCCGAGGTGGACGCGGTGGACGCGCGGTTGCGCGCGACCGAGGCGGGGCAGGCCCGGGGCGCGGGTGTCGGGGCCGGGCTGGCCGCACTGGTGTCCGGCGCGACGGTATGGGCGTCCGCCCTGGTGGGCGTCGCGGCGGTGCACGCCGACCGGTTGAGCGGTGTGCTGCTCGCGCTGGTGGTGCTCACCCCGCTCGCCGCATTCGAGGCCACCGTCGTGCTGCCCGCCGCCGGCCGGCACCTGGAGAGCTCGCGCCGGGCCGCGGCCCGGGTGTTCGAGGTGATCGACGCGCCCGAGCCGGTCCACGAGCCGGCCCCGCCGCGCGCCCTGCCCGCCGCACCGCGACCGTTGCTGGTGCGCGACCTGCACGCGCGCTGGACCCCGGACGGTCCGCCCGCCCTCGCCGGCGTCGACCTCGAACTCACCCCGGGCAAGCGGCTCGCGGTGGTCGGGGCGAGCGGGTCGGGCAAGACCACGCTGGCCAACGTGCTGCTGCGCTTCCTGGACCCGGCGGCGGGCGCGGTGACCCTGGCCGGCGTACCGATCACCGACCTCGCCGGGGACGACGTGCGGCGCGTGATCGGGCTGTGTGCGCAGGACGCGCACGTCTTCGACAGCTCGCTGCGGGAGAACCTGCGACTGGCCCGCCCGGGCTGCGACGAGGACGCGATGCGCGCGGCGCTGGCCCGGGCCCGGCTGCTGGACTGGGTGGACACGCTGCCCCAGGGGCTGGACACGATGGTCGGCGAACACGGCGCACGGCTGTCCGGCGGCCAGCGGCAACGGCTCGCGCTGGCCCGCGCGCTGCTCGCCGACTTCGAGATCCTGCTGCTCGACGAGCCCGCCGAACACCTCGATCTGCCCACGGCCGACGCGCTGACGGCCGACCTGCTGGACGCGACCCGGGGGCGGACCACGCTGCTGGTCACCCATCGGCTCACCGGATTGCATGCGGTGGACGAGATCGTCGTGCTGGCCGAGGGGCGGGTGCTGCAACGCGGGACGTGGGGGCGGTTGAGTACCGAGGCCGGGGCGTTTCGGGCGCTGCTCGACCGGGAGTCCGCAGTGGGGGCGGTCGCGGCGGGGGCGTGAGGCGGGCGCGCGGATCCGTACCGGTTTGCCCGGACGCGGGTCCGGGCGCTTCGGGTGCTTCGGGTGCGTGCCGTTCGGATGGGCGTACGGGGGCTCCGGGCACGCGCGGTCGGATGCGCGTGCATCCGCGTGTGCGGACCGGTACCCGTGATTCGTGGGCGGGGATCCGCATGCGTGTCCGGGATGTTTTGCCGCTTTCATCAGTATTTGCCCACGTAGGCTGCATCCATGGTGAACGCGACCGGCAGCAGTGCCGACGGCGCCGACGAGCCCGACGGGACGGATCGGTCCGACCGCACGCCCGAAGCGGCCGTGGCGGCCCGGGCCTCGCTCGGTCTGGAGGACCTGATGGCCGAGGTGGTCGAGCGGCTCGGCTCGGCGGCGGCGGCCGGGGATCGTCTCCAGGGCCTTCTCGAAGCGGTGATCGCGGTCGGCGCCGACCTGGACCTGCACACCACGCTGCGCCGGATCGTCGAGGCCGCCGCCGACCTGGTGGACGCGCGCTACGCCGCGCTCGGGGTGATCGGCACCGAGCACAACCTGTCCGACTTCATCACCGTCGGCATCGCCGAGGAGGACCGCGAGCGGATCGGCGAACTCCCGCACGGGCGGGGGATCCTGGGTCTGCTGATCGACCACCCCGAGCCGCTGCGGCTGGACGATCTGAGCCGGCACCCCGCGTCCTACGGCTTCCCGCCGAACCACCCCGCGATGCACTCGTTCCTGGGCGTGCCGATCCGGGTGCGCGACGAGGTGTTCGGCAATCTGTACCTGACCGAGAAGCGCGGCAGGCCGGACTTCAGCGTCGAGGACAAGCAGGTGGTCCGGGCGCTCGCGGCGGCGGCCGGGGTGGCCATCGAGAACGCGCGCCTGTTCGAGAGCGCGGCCCGCCGGGAGAAATGGATCATGGGCTCGGCGGACGTCACCACGGCGCTGCTGACCACGCAGGACCCGGACGAGGCACTCGCCGTGGTGGCCGAGCACGCCCGCAGCCTGGCCGAGGCGGACTTCGCCGCGATGTACCTGCCCCAGCCGGACGGCTCCTACCTGGTCGAGGTCACCTCCGGCGAGGACCTCGCGGGGCTGGGCGGCACGGTGGTCGCGCAGGGCAGCCCGATCGCGGAGGCGATCAACACCGGTCGCAGCATCTTCATCGCGGACATGAGCACCGATCCGAACGTGATGCTGGACCAGTCCCGCTGCTTCGGGCCGGGCCTGTTCGTGCCGCTGATCGCCAGCGACCGGATCCTGGGCGCGCTCGAGTTGGACAAGCGCATCGGCGCGGTCCCGTTCAACCGGACCGAGCGCTCGATGGCCCAGGCGTTCGGCGGTCAGGCGGCGATCGCATTGATGCTGGCGAGCGCACAGCGCGACCGGGAACGGCTGGCCGTGTTCGAGGACCGCGACCGGATCGCCCGGGACCTGCACGACCTGGTCATCCAGCGGCTGTTCGCGACCGGGATGATGCTCCAGGGCGCGGCCCGGTTGGCGCGGGTGCCGGCCGTGACCGTCCGGATCAACCAGGCCGTGGACGAACTCGACGCGACGATCCGCGAAGTGCGCAGCACCATCTTCGCGTTGCAGAATCCGCCGCGCGAGGGGCCGGTCGGGGTCCGCGGCCGGGTGCTGCGCGAGGCGAGCGCGTCGGCCGCCACGCTCGGCTTCGAGCCGACGGTCACCTTCGCGGGTCCGGTCGACGCGACCGTGCCGGACGAGATCGCCGAGCAACTCCTCGCCGCACTGCGCGAGGTCCTCTCCAACGCCGCGCGCCATGCGCACGCGTCCCGGGTCGAGGTGAACCTGGCGGTGGCCGGCGGCATGGTCGACCTGACGGTCACCGACGACGGCGTGGGCATCCCGCCCGGCGGTCGACGCAGCGGCCTGGCCAACCTGGCCGGTCGCGCCACGGAGTTGGGCGGCCGGGCGGAGTTCGGACCCGGTCCGCAGGGCCGCGGGACGACGGTGACCTGGTCGGTACCGCTCTGACCGGAGGTTCGTGCATCGATGCTTGACATGCTAATGGTACGCACTTACGTTAGAAGGCATAACAAACGCAATCACATGGAGTCGTGATGAATGCCATCGCCACCGAGACCGCCACCGACTCGGTCACCGAGATCGTGCTGCCGGGCATCGTCGAGCCCTCCGGCCTGGAAGTCCGGGTGCGCCCGGCGCCGGAGCCGGCGATCGGGGAGGTCCTGCTCGCGGTCGAGGCGTCGGGGGTTTCCTTCGCCGAGCAGCAGATGCGTCGCGGCAAGTACTACGACCAGCCGGCCTTCCCGTTCGTGCCCGGCTACGACCTGGTCGGCACGGTCCTGCGGGTCGGGCCCGGTGGCGATGCCGCGCTGGTCGGCCGCCGGTTCGCCGCGCTGACCAAGGTGGGCGGGTGGGCGAGCCTGACGGTGCTCCCGGCCGCCGACCTGGTCGAGGTGCCCGAGGGCATCGACCCGGCCGAGGCCGAGACGGTGGTCGTCAACGGGATCACCGCGTGGCAAATGTTGCACCGCCGGGCCGGAATCCGCCGGGGACAGACCATCCTGGTGCACGGCGCCAACGGCGGCGTGGGATCGACCCTGGTCCAGTTGGCCACGCAGGCCGGCGTCCGGGTCATCGGCACCGCCTCGCCGCGCCACCACGACGCGGTCCGTGCGCTGGGCGCGATCCCGCTGGACTACCGGGCCGCCGACCTGCCCGCGCAGGTCCGCGCGCACGCCCCGCACGGTGTCGACGCCGTCTTCGACCACGTCGGCGGCAAGGGGATCGTCGACTCGTTCGGGCTGCTCGCCCGCGGCGGCACCCTCGTCTCGTACGGGACGGCCGCCACCAAGAACGAGCCCGGCTCGTCCCGGCTGCCCGTGCTCAAGCTGATCGCCCGTCTCCTGTGGTGGCACCTGCTGCCCAACGGCCGGCGCACGCACTTCTACAACATCTGGGCCGGCAAGCGCCGCCCGGCGACCTTCCGGGCCCGCCTGCGCGCCGACCTGACCGAGGTCTTCGCCCTGCTCGGCGCCGGCACCATCACCGCCCAGGTCGCGGCCCGCATCCCGCTGAGCCGAGCCGCCGACGCACTCGCACTGGCCGAATCCGGCACGGTCACCGGCAAGGTGGTGCTGGTCCCGGACGCGGGCTGACGCACCACCATCCGACGCCGCGACCGCTCAAAGGACCCCGCCATGCACCTGAACCGCTCCCTCACCAACCCGTCGCACTGGGCAAGTACCGCCCTGATGACCGCCCTTGCCCTGGGCTCACCGGCACGCCCCACGCCCCGACCGCCCCGGCCGGCGACCCCCACACACCTGCCCCGAGCCGCCGGCACGACATCGACACGACCCCGACGGCACCCGTGACCACTCGGGATGGCACCCAGGGGCGTTGTCTCCCTGCCCGTGTCAGAGCCGTACGGAGAGCAAGCCTGGCTGCCGAGGTCGGTGGGCGACTTTCGACCAGGCTCAGTGCCCCTACCGCCGCTTCTCCGCCTTCTGCCGGGCCACATACGCAGCCGCCTGGGTGCGGCGTTCCATGCCCAGCTTCGCGAGCAGGCTGGAGACGTAGTTCTTGACCGTCTTCTCCGCCAGGTGCATCTCGGTGCCGATCTGGCGGTTCGTCATGCCCTCGCCGATCAGGTCGAGGATGCGGCGCTCCTGGTCGCTCAGGGCCGTCAGGCGCTCGTCGCCGTGGGTGCCGCCGCGCAGGCGTTCCAGGACGCGGGCGGTGGCGGCCGGGTCGAGCAGGGATTTGCCGGCGGCCACGTCGCGGACCGCGCCGACCAGGTCGGAGCCGCGGATGTCCTTCAGTACGTAGCCGGAGGCGCCCGCCATGATCGCGTCGAACAGCGCCTCGTCGTCGGAGAAGGACGTGAGCATCAGGCAGCGCACGTCGGGCAGTCGGGCCCGGATCTCGCGACACACCTCGACCCCGCTGCCGTCCGGCAGCCGCACGTCGAGCACCGCGACCTGCGGTCGGGTCGCCGCGATGCGCACCAGCGCCTCGGCGGCGGTGCCCGCCTCGCCGACCACGTCGATGTCGTCCTCGATCGACAACAACTCGTGGACGCCGCGACGGACCACCTCGTGGTCATCGAGGAGAAATACCCGGATACTTCCCTGATCGCTCACTTGTCCAGGTTCGCATGTACACCGTCCGGGTGCCCGGTTGGTGCCTCCGGAAGGGGCGGGGCGGGTCCGACACGCGGCCGTTTGTCGAGGAACGACAAACAGTGCCGCCACGTTCGGGCCGGTCGCCACTACGTGCCGGCGCGACTGGTGGGTAACGTTGCGGTGTGCGGTTTCCGAACCGCATGCCTGTGCGCAGGTGCCTCCCGGATTCACCCGGGAATTCCTAGGAAATCCTAGGAAGTACAGCCACCAATCGCCGTGTCTGCACTTCAAGGTAGCCGCGCACACCCCGCGCGGAACCGGGCCCGGCGATCCGGACCCGGTCCACGGCGACCCCGCGGACCGGACAGACGGAGGAGAGAACGTGGCAGTGGACAGTACGGACGGAACATTGTTTCCGCCCGATTCCGGAGCCGGTCCAGAACTGATCCAGTTGCTCACCCCCGAGGGCGAGCGGGTCGAGCATCCCGATTACTCGATCGACCTGTCCGATGACGAATACCTGAGTCTGTACCGCGACCTGGTTCTGGTGCGTCGCTTCGATGCCGAGGCCACCGCGCTGCAACGGCAGGGCGAACTGGGCCTGTGGGCCTCGCTGCTCGGCCAGGAAGCCGCGCAGATCGGGTCCGGACGGGCACTGAGTCCGGACGACTATGTGTTTCCCACCTATCGTGAACACGGCGTCGCCTGGTGTCGCGGCGTGGACCCGTTGAATCTGCTCGGGATGTTCCGCGGCGTCAACCACGGCGGTTGGGATCCGCGCGAGAACAATTTCCAGCTCTACACGATCGTCATCGGCGCCCAGACCCTGCACGGCGTCGGATACGCGATGGGCGTGCAACGCGACGGCGGCGACGGCGCGGTCGTCACGTATTTCGGTGACGGCGCCTCCAGCCAGGGCGATGTCAACGAGGCATTCACCTTCGCGGCGGTGTTCAACGCGCCCGTGGTGTTCTTCTGCCAGAACAATCAATGGGCCATCTCCGAACCCACCGAACGGCAGACGAAGGTGCCGCTGTATCGGCGCGCCGCCGGATTCGGCTTTCCCGGGGTTCGGGTGGACGGAAACGACGTGCTCGCGTGTCTCGCGGTGACCAGGGCGGCTTTGGCCCGGGCCCGGCGCGGCGAGGGCCCGATGCTGATCGAGGCGTTCACCTACCGAATGGGCGCGCACACCACTTCCGACGACCCGACCCGCTATCGGTTGAACGCGGAATTGGAGGAGTGGCGGCTCAAGGACCCGATCGAGCGGCTCAAGGCATACCTGCACAAGCAGGGCATCGGTACCCCCGAGTTCTTCGCGGCCCTGGAGGTCGAGAGCGAGGAATTGGGCAAGCGCGTACGCAACGGTGTGCGCACGATGCCGGACCCCGATCCGGTGTCGATGTTCGCGCACGTGTACGCCGATTCGCACACTCTCGTGGACCGGGAACGGGCCGAGTTCGAGGCTTACCACGCGTCCTTCGTCGACGCCGGGGAGGACGGGCACTGATGGCTGCCGCACAGGCGACGGGCACGACCCGTCCGATGTCGATGGTGCAGGCGCTCAACACGGGGCTGCGCAAGTCCCTGGAGAGCGACCCCAAGGTCTTGATCATGGGCGAGGACATCGGCAAGCTCGGCGGTGTCTTCCGGGTCACCGACGGTTTGCAGAAGGACTTCGGCGAGGACCGGGTGGTGGACACCCCGCTGGCCGAGTCCGGCATCGTCGGCACCGCGATCGGCCTGGCCCTCGCGGGCTACCGACCGGTCGTGGAGATCCAGTTCGACGGCTTCGTCTTCCCCGCCTTCGACCAGATCGTCACCCAACTGGCCAAGATGCACGCCCGTTCGCTCGGCTACGTCCGACTGCCGATCGTCATCCGCATTCCGTTCGGCGGCGGGATCGGCGCGGTCGAGCACCACAGCGAGTCGCCCGAGGCGTACTTCGCGCACACCGCCGGCCTGCGGGTGGTGTCGTGCTCGAACCCGGTGGACGCCTACTGGATGATCCAGCAGGCGATCGCCTCCGACGACCCGGTGATCTTCCTGGAGCCCAAGCGGCGCTACTGGACCAAGGCCGAGGTGGACACCGCCGCGACGCCGGGCCCGCTGTACGGCTCCCGCGTGGTGCGTCCGGGCGACGCCTGCACGCTGGTCGCCTACGGGCCGATGGTGGCGACCTGCCTGGAGGCCGCCGCGGCGGCGGCCGAGGAGGGGCGCGAGCTGGAGGTGATCGACCTGCGCTCGTTGTCCCCGCTGGACCTGGACGCGGTCGAGGAGTCGGTCGAGCGCACGGGTCACCTCGTCGTCGTGCACGAGGCCCCGTCGTTCCTGGGCATCGGCGCGGAGGTCTCGGCGACGATCACCGAGCGCTGCTTCTACCACCTGGAGGCGCCGGTGCTCCGGGTCGGCGGCTATCACACGCCGTATCCGCCGTCCCGGGTCGAGGAGGACTACCTCCCCGATCTGGACCGTGTGCTCGATGCCGTCGACCGTTCCCTGGCCTGGTGAGGAATCCCGTGTCCGACGTGAAGAAGTTCCTGATGCCCGACGTCGGCGAGGGGCTCGAAGAGGCCGACATCGTCGTATGGCACGTCAAGGTCGGCGACGAGGTGAGCGATGGCCAGGTCATGGTCGAGGTGGAGACGGCCAAGGCCCTGGTCGAGCTGCCGTGTCCGTTCGACGGGGTGGTGACCGAACTCCTGGCCGGCGAGGGCGACACGGTCGCGGTCGGCACTCCGATCATCGCGGTGGCGCCGAGTGGCACGCAGGTGCCCGCCGCCGCGGCCGAACCGGCCGACACCCGGGAAGAGGCCCTCGCCGCGGACCTCGTGCCCGAACCCGAGGCGCCCGAACCCGTCCCGGCCGCCGAGCCGGAGAAGAAGGACACCCGGACGGCGGTGCTGGTCGGGTACGGCGTGCGCACCACGTCCGGCCGGCGGCGGGCCCGCAAGACGGACACCGCCGCGCCCGCCCCGGTGGTCCGCGCGGCCAACGGCTCGGCGCACCCGGGTCCGTCGACGTCGGGCTCGCCCGCGGCCGGCTCGATCGCGCTCGCCAAGCCGCCGGTCCGCAAGCTGGCCCGGGACCTGGGCGTGGACCTCGCGTCGGTGCTCCCCTCGGGCCCCGGCGGAACGGTCACCCGCGAGGACGTACACGCGGCCGCCCGCCCCGCGCCGGCCGCCGCCCCGCCCGCCTTCGCGGCGACCGGACCCGGCGAGAGCATCGCGGGCGAGCGGCGCATCCCGGTCAAGGGGGTGCGCAAGGCGACCGCGCAGGCCATGGTGGCGAGCGCGTTCTCCGCGCCGCACGTCACCGAGTGGGTGACGGTGGACGTGACCCGCACGGTCAAACTCGTGCGCAAGCTGCGCGAGTTGCCCGATTTCGCGGACATCAAGGTGAGTCCGCTGCTCCTGGTCGCCCGGGCGCTGCTCGTGGCGATCGCCCGGCACCCGGAGATCAACGCGTCCTGGGACGAGCCGAACCAGGAGATCGTCGTCCACGATCGCATCAACCTGGGCATCGCCGCGGCGACGCCGCGCGGGTTGATCGTGCCGAACATCAAGGACGCGGGCGGCAAGAGCCTGACCGCGTTGGCCGGCGCACTCACCGAGCTGGTGGCCACCGCTCGGGACGGGCGCACCTCGCCCGCCGACATGGCCGGCGGCACGGTGACCATCACCAACGTGGGCGTGTTCGGGGTGGACGGCGGCACACCGATCCTCAACCCGGGCGAGGCCGCGATCCTGGCGGTGGGCGCGATCCGTGAGCAGCCGTGGGTGCACAGGGGCAAGGTCAAGCCCCGGCAGGTGACCACCCTCTCGCTGTCCTTCGACCACCGGATGGTGGACGGCGAGTTGGGCTCGCGGGTGCTGGCCGACGTGGCCCAGATGCTGGAGCGGCCGAAGTTGTTGTTCGTCCGCGGCTGACGCGTCCGGCGCGGGTCGCCCGCGCACGGCGGGTCGCCCACGGGCGTACGGCCGGGTCCCTTTTCGGGGCCCGGCCGTACGTATGTCCGAGGGCGTCCCCTAATGTGTATGTACTGTGAAACCATCTGCGGACACAGCCCCCTCCCGGCCCGGCGGCGGCATCGCGTGGATCATGTGGGCGGTCGCGGCTTCGGTATACGTCGTCGCGGTGTTCCACCGCAGCAGTCTCGGCGTGGCCGGGATCGACGCGCAGGAGCGGTTCGGCGTCTCCGCTTCGCAGCTCTCGCTGTTCCCGATGCTGCAACTGCTCGTCTACGCGGGCCTGCAGATACCCGTCGGCGCGCTGACCGACCGGCTCGGCGCCAAACGGGTGCTCAGCTGCGGGCTGGTGCTGATGACGGCGGGTCAGTTCACCTTCGCGTTCGCGCACGGCTTCACCGGCGCCGTACTCGCCCGGGTGCTGGTCGGCATGGGCGACGCGATGACGTTCGTCAGTGTGCTGCGGGTGGTGTCGGTGTGGTTCCCGGCGAACCGGGTCGCCGTGTTGACCCAGTTGACCGCACTGCTGGGGATGGCCGGCAACCTCGCCGGTGCCACGCCGCTGGCCGGCGCGCTGCACGCGTTCGGTTGGAGCCGGACCTTCGCGGTCTCCGCCGGGGTGGGGGTGGCGGTCCTGGTCGTGGTGCTGCTCGTGCTGCGTGACAACCCCGGTGCGAGAAGGCGGGTGCGGCCGGCCGGCGGCCCGGGCATGTGGTCCCAGGTGCGCGCGGCGTGGGCCGAACCCGGCACCCGGCTCGGCCTGTGGGCGCACTGGGCGTGCGGCTGCCTGCCGCAGGTCTTCCTGATGTTGTGGGGTTTTCCGTTCCTGGTCGAGGGCCAGGGCCTGGCCAAGGGCACCGCAAGCGCGCTGTTGACCGTGGCGATCGTGATCAACATGTTCGCGTGCCTGGTGGTCGGCCCGCTGGTGACCCGCCGGCCGGGCAGCAGGCTGATGTTGTGTGTGGGGCAGCCGATCCTGGCCCTGGTGTTGTGGGCCGCCGTGCTGATCCCGGCCGAGCCCTCGCCGCTGTGGCTGCTGGTCGTGCTCGCGCTGGTGATCGGCCCGGGCGGGGCGCTGTCCCTGGTCGGCATGGAGTTCGCCCGGGACGGCAATCCGGCGCAGCGCCTGGGCACGGTGTCGGGCATCGTCAACGTCGGCGGGTTCGCCGCCGCGACCCTGTGTCTGTTCGCGATCGGCCTGGTCCTGGACCTGGTCGAGCCGGGCGGCGGCGCGCACGGGCTGAATGCGTACCGCGTCGCGATGGCCGTCCAGGCCGTACCGCTGCTGCTCGGCGTCGTCCAGGTGCTGCGCTACGCCCGCAAGGTCGCGGGGCGGGGCCGCCGGGCCGAGCCGGTATGTGTGGTGGCGGCGGGGCGCGCATCGGAGCGGGAGAGCGTTCCCGACGCCGGCTGACGCCCCGCCGTCGGCGGCGTCAGGGCGTGACGGCCATGTTGTCCAGGATCCGCCGGGCGAGATCGGGGTCGCCCTCGACCTTGACGTCGGCCCGGGTGGCGGCGACCCGGCCGCACATCAGCCGGACGAACGTCTCCCAGTCGGTGGAGATCAGCACGAGCGGGCCCAGTGGAACCCGCCCGTCCAGCCGACCCCGGCCGTTCTCATCGACGGTGACCGTGCGCATGAACTCCACCGGCCCGTTCACGTCGAACACCACCGATGCACCGGCGGGCGCCTTGGCGTCCTTGGCCACCACCCGGGCCAGCCCGGTGAGCAGGAAGTCGCGGGTGATCAGCGCGGCGGGCGAGTCCAGGTTGCCGGGCACCCCGATCGCGCGCCGCACGTCCTGTTCGTGCACCCACACGTCGAACACCCGCTGGGTGAGCAGGAACCGGTACGGGACGCTGCGGCCCATGATGCCGCGCACCTCGTCGTCCGGCCCCCGATCGCTCTCGTCGAGCATCCGGCGCCGACGCAGGATCACGTACTCCAATTCGCCGGTCATCTCCGGCGACGTGTGGCAGCGCCGCACGTCCACGGGTATCTCGGTGTAGCGGCTGAATTCGTCGTGCACGTGTCGCAGATCACGCGGCAGCGTGTGGATCGGCCGCGGATCGCCGAGCAGTTCCAGCTCGATCCCGATCACGTGCGACACGATGTCGCGGACCGACCAGCCCGGACATTCGGTCGCGCTGCTCCACCGACCCTCGGTCAGGGTGGAGACCAGATCTTTGAGGGAGCGAATCGAGTGCTCCCAGGCGTCGGCGTGCGTTTTCAGGTCGTTGGTCACGAACTACCTCTTGTCGCTGCGTCACCGGTCGGGTGGGGGGGTGCGACCGTTGCTTTGACGTGGTCCCGGATCCTGGCAGGCACGTTACGCTGCAAAAGATCCTGCGGTCAGCCCGTTCGCGGGAAGCAAGCGGTGTAGGTGAGGGGAAAGTGCGCGTTTCGCTCGTACAACTCGACGTCGACCCGGCAGTGCCCGCCCGGGAGCGCCTGGCCGAGGTCTCCGCCCTGGTGCGCGGCCGGCGCGGCGACCACCTGGTGGTCCTGCCCGAGCTGTGGTTGCACACCGGTTGGGTCTACGACGGCTGGGAGTCGGATGCCGAGACCGTACGCGGACCGGTCGCCCAGACCATGGCCCGCGCGGCTCGCGACGCCGGGGTCTGGCTGCACGCCGGCAGCATCATCGAGCGCGGTGCGGATCAAAACCTCTACAACACCTCGCTGGTCTTCGACCCGGACGGCGCGCTGCGCGGCACCTACCGCAAGATCCACCGCTTCGGCTTCACCGGCGGCGAGGCCGCGCTGATCTCGCGCGGCACCGAGCTTGCCCAGGTGCGCATGCCGTGGGCCGCGGTGGGCCTGGCGACCTGCTACGACCTGCGCTTCCCGGAACTGTTCCGGCGGATCCTGGACGCGGGCGCGGAGGTGCTGGTGCTGCCCGCCGCGTGGCCGGCGCGACGGGTCGAGCACTGGCGGGTGTTGTCCCGCGCCCGCGCGATCGAGAACCAGATGTTCGTGCTCGCGTGCAACGCCACCGGCACTCAGGGCGGCGAGGCGATGGGTGGGCACAGCATGGTGATCGACCCGTGGGGCGAGATCGTCGCCGAGGCCGGCACCGAACAGACCGTGCTCACCGCCGAGATCGACCCGGCGCTGGTGGCCAAGACCCGCGAGGACTTCCCGGTCCTGCAGAACCGGGTTCTGTGAGCGCGCTCGGCCGGCCTACTGCTGGAACTGCTTGCGCGCCCGACCCTGGGCGTCGAACGCCGTGAGGGTGTAGGCGGGTACGGCCGAGCGGGCCACCACCACCAGCGCGTAGACGCGCGTGGTGGGGTCGATCTGCACGGGATGGATGATCACCGGCTTCGCCGCGCCCCTCCAGGTGACCTCCAGATGATCGATATTGGGAGACACCTCGGCCGTGAAGATCGCGGCGTACAAATCCTTGCTGCCCTCCACCTTGCCCAGCGATCCGCCACCGCGGAAGCGATCCTTCTCCGCGGCCTTGGCCGCGGCGGTGCGTCCCGGGATGACGCTGCATGCGTCGGGCTCGCTCGGCGGGCGGTCTCCCTTCTCGACGTCGCGGAAGCAGGTCCGCTCCGGGCCGTCGCTCCACGCCCGGTACTTCCAGGGCTTGCCGTTCAGCACGCCCGCACCGATGATGTCCGGGCTCGCCCCGGGCGGTCGGGTACCCGCGGTCACTTGCACGATGTCCGTGGAGTTGCCCTCCCCGTCCAGTACCGAGTCGGCGATCACCACGCCGCCCCCGCCGAGCGCCAGCGCGCCCGCCAGGACGGATGCCACGGTCGCCCCACGCCATCGGCGTTTGCGCGCTCGCTCGATCGCCGCGTCCGCCGTCGGCGCGGTCAGACCGGCCGCCTCGATCTCTGCCATGAAGGCCTCCCTCAGTGCGGTGCCGTCGTCGGCCATGGCCGCACCTCCGTGTCCGAAGTAGAGGGGGTGTCCGTCTGACGTGGGATCAGATCGGCCAGTTGAGGGTCCTTGCGGAGTTGGGCGAGTCCCCGGAACGTCTGACTGCGCACCGTACCGACCGTGCAGCCGAGGATCTGCGCGACCTCGGACTCCGACCGGTCCTCCCAGTAACGCAGCACCACCGCAGCCCGCCGCCCCGCCGGCAACCGTGCCAACGCGGCCATCAGCACGCTGCGTTCGGCCAGCACGCCGGTCGAATCGGGCCCGGCGCGGTCCGGCAGCCGGTCGGTGAGAAAGTGCGTCACCCGCCGGCGGCGTACCCGGGACAGATTGGTGTTCACCAGAATGCGGCGCACGTAGGCGTCCGGATTCTGCACTGCGGCCACGCGTGCCCAGGACGTGTACGTCTTGGTCAGCGTGGCCTGGGCCAGGTCCTCGGCCTCGTCGCGATCGCCGCACAGCAGGTACGCGGTGCGCACCAGGGCTGTTCGGCGGTTCTCGACGAAGGCCCGGAACTCGTCTTCCCCATGGGATCTCAACCGTGCCCCCTTCCACCCGAACAGACGTGTGGAAGGAGGTCGTTCTATGCCGCGCCGCGGCGATCGCCGACGGATCGGCGGCCGTTCAGTCGTCGTCCTCGCTCAACCGGTCCACGCACACCGCGATCGCGATGATCAGCGCATGATCCCACCCGGGTGCGATGTCGACGCCGTAGGTGTCGCGCACCCGCAGCCACTTGCGGGTGATCTGCGCGACCGGCCCGTTCGGCCCGGTGATGCCGTACTCGTGGTTGAACATGTCGCCGCGCACCGAGAGTTCGACGCCGACCGCGAGATCGACCTCGAATGCCTCGTGCAGCGGCGTGAACATCTTCTTGCGCACCGTGGCGACCGTCTCGCCGGTCGCGTCCTCGATCTTCATCGAGTGGTGGATGCTCATGATCTTCTTCTTCACGGTGGCCAACACCGTGCCGGCCGCGTCCTTGAGCTCCAGCCGGTCGTGCAGCGTCAGCGCCTTGCCGTCGACCAGATAGACCTTCTCGCCGGATTCGGTCGTGACCCAGAAGTCGTCGCCGATCGCGAACATCTTCTCGCGCACGAGATAGCGGCCGGGAGCGACTCCCGGATAGAGCTGCGCTCCGTCGTACTCGTCCCCGAACACTGCTGCCTCCACGATGACTACGCCTTGTCGGGCAGACTGCCCGAAATGCCGGCGTTCAGTCGTGCGGGCGCACGTGTGTGCGGCGCGCGGATACACCCGGTTGGGTGGGGTGCGGCCGGTACACGCGCCGGCCGGGGGTCGCCGGCCGACCCGGATGGTTCACTTCGGATCATGAGCAGCACCGCGCGCCGAGCCCGGATCCGGGCCCCCGAGTTGTCCGGTTCCGGCGGCTGGATCAACACCGACGGGCCCGGACCGACGCTGGCCGGGCTGCGCGGGCGGATCGTGCTGCTGGACTTCTGGACCTCGGCGTGCGTGAACTGCCACCACGTGCTGGCCGAACTGCGCCCGATCGAGGAGCGCCACCGCGATGTGCTGACCGTGATCGGCGTGCACTCGCCCAAGTTCGAGCACGAGGCGGACCACGGCACGGTGGTCTGCGCGGTGCAGCGACACGAGTTGCGGCATCCGGTCCTGGACGACCCCGAGCTGAGCACGTGGAAGCAGTACGCGGTGCACGCGTGGCCGACCCTGGTGGTCGTCGACCCCGAGGGCTACGTGGTCGCGCACCTGTCCGGCGAGGGCCACACGAGCGAGATCGAGGCGCTGATCGCCGACCTGGTGGTCGAGCACGAGGGCAAGGGCACGCTGCACCGGGTCACGGAGGACTTCGAGCGACCCGACGCGCCGCGCACCGACCTGCGCTTCCCGGGCCAGCTGCTGCGGTTGCCCTCCGGCGCGCTGCTGGTCGCGGACACCGGGCACCATTCGCTGGCCGAACTCTCCGACGACGGCCGTACGGTGCTGCGCCGGATCGGCACCGGGCGGCGCGGGCTGCTCGACGGCGGGCCCCGGCACGCGATGCTGGCCGAGCCGCACGGGATGGCCCTGCTGCCGCCCGAGGTGGCCGCACACGTGCGGTACGACGTCGTGGTCGCGGACACCGCCAATCACGCGTTGCGGGGCGTCTCGTTGGCCACCGGATCGATCCGCACGGTCGCGGGCACCGGACGAGCGCGCCGGCGCGGCGCGGACGACCACGGCGCGGCCCGCACGATCGACCTCTCCAGCCCGTGGGACGTCGCGTGGTTCGGCGGCCGGATCATCGTGGCGATGGCGGGTGTACACCAGCTGTGGGAGTTCGACCCGGTCGGCGAGGGCATGGGGGTGCTGGCCGGCACCACCGACGAGGGCATGGAGGACGGCCCGGTCGACACCGCCTGCTTCGCCCAGCCGTCCGGCCTGGCCGTGTCACCGGATCGGCACACGTTGTGGGTGGTGGACGCGGAGAGTTCGGCGCTGCGCCGCCTGGTGGACGGCCGGATCGAGACGGTGGTCGGCCGCGGGTTGTTCGACTTCGGCCTGCGCGACGGACCGGCCGAACACGCGTTGTTCCAGCACCCCTTGGGCGTGGACACGCTGCCGGACGGCTCGGTCGTGGTCGCGGACACCTACAACGGCGCACTGCGCCGCTACGACCCCTCGGACGGGTTCGTGTCCACCGTCCTGGGCGACCTCGCCGAACCGGCCGCCGTGGCGGTGGTCGCCGACCTGGACGAGGACCTCTACCTGACCGTGGTCGAGTCCGCGGCCCACCGGGTCCGCAAACTCCGCATGCCGCACACCTGAACACCTGAGACCGCGCGGGCGGCGACGATGCCGTGCGCCGGCCTGCCTCGCTCCCGGGCCCGGCCGCCCGGGCATGGCCCGCGACCACCCGCAACGGAAACGACCGCGGCTCCGGAGTGGGAGGGGGGAGGACTCCGGAGCCGCGGTCGTCAGGGGGTGGTGCCGAAATGGTCTGTCAGCGTCGGTAGTAGCGGCGCCTCGGCCGCTCCTCGACGATCTCTTCGACGGGCGGCTCGACGTAACCTCCCGTGGGCGGCGGCTGCACGTAGCCGGCCGGCGGCGGGTTCAGCACGGCGTCGCGGCGCCGCGGCCCCCACACCATCAGGAACAGTGCGATGCCCACGACTCCGGCGATCATCAGCACGACGCCGACCACGTCGATGTTGATGCCGGACACGCTCCAGTCGGTGGCGAAGGTCAGGATCGCGCCCACCGCGATCAACAGGATGCCCGCTCCGATGCCCATGAGTCCGTTCACTCCGATCCGCTGATGTGCGGCGGGTTTTCGCGGCGCCCGATCAACCGGACGCCCGATTGACTGTCGGCTCGCGCCTACCCGGAGTCCCGGAACCCATGCCCACGGATTCGCGGCGACGTTCAGCCCTCCAGGAACGCGGCGGCGGCCGAGGCGAGCAGAAACGGGTCGTCGGCGCCGCACAGTTCACGGGCGGAGTGCATGGACAGGCACGCGGTGCCCACGTCCACCGTCTCGATGCCCAGGCGCGTCGCGGTGATCGGGCCGATCGTGGAGCCGCACGGGATCGAGTTGATCCCGACGAAGATCTGCGCCGGCACCCCCGCGCGTTCGCACGCCGCGGTCCACACGGCCCGGCCGCGGGCGTCCGTCGCGTAGCGCTGGTTGGTGTTGACCTTCAGGATCGGGCCGCCGTTGGGCACCGGGTGGTGGCCCGGCTCGTGCCGGCCGACGTAGTTCGGGTGCACCGCGTGGCCGACGTCGCTGGAGAGGTGGAACGAGTCGGCGAACGCGCGGGCGCGGTCCTCCAGCGACCCGCCGCGGGCGCTGACGATCCGGGTCAGCACGGTCTCCAGGAGCGGACCGGCGGCGCCCGTGGTGGACTCGCTGCCGGTCTCCTCGTGATCGAACGCGCCGAACACCGGGATGTGCGTCACCTTGTCGTGCGCGGCGGCGAGCAGCGCGGCCAGGCCCGCGTGCACGGACAGCAGGTTGTCCAGCCGGGGCGAGGCGACCAGTTCGCGATCCCGGCCGAGGTAGCCGGGCTTCTGCACGTCGTGCACCATCAGGTCCCACCCGGTGACGTCGCCGGCGGCCACGCCGGTCTCCTCGGCGACGAACCGGATCAGCGCGCCCTCGTCCACCGTGCCCAGTCCCCAGATCGGGGTCATGTGCTGCTGCTTGTCCAGCTGTAGCCCCGCTTCGTTGACCGAGCGGTCGAGGTGGATGGCCAACTGCGGCACCCGCAGCACCGGCCGGTCCACGAACACCAGGTGCTCGCTGCCGTCGCGCAGCACGACCCGGCCGGACAGGCCGAGGTCGCGGTCGAGCCAGGAGTTCAACAGCGGCCCGCCGTACACCTCGACGGCCACCTGCCGCCACCCCGCCGCCCCGGTGTCCGGACGCGGCTTCACCCGCAGCGTCGGCGAGTCGGTGTGTGCTCCCAGGATCCGGAAGCCGCGCGTGCTCTCGGCGCCCTCAGGCACGTACCAGGCCACGATCGCGCCCCCACGCAGCACGTACCGCCCGCCCGCCCCGCCGTCCCACGCCGCCGTCTCCACCAGCCGCCGAAAGCCGGCCGCCTCCAGCCGCGCGGCCACATTCGCCGCCGCGTGGTAGGGGGAGGGGCAGGCGCCGATGAACTCGATCAGGTCGTCGGTGTGACTCCGGTCGAAGCGAGGCGAGGGCATACATACTCCAAGGGCCACGGCCGGCCGGCCGCGAAGATCGTCAGGGGCTCTCCGCCCACGAGACTACGCCCCGCCGAACCGCCGAGGCCGCCCCCACACCCCGAGCCGAAAGGGGTGGGGAACGGCCCCGAATACCCCCGCATCGGCGCCGCCGCTCCGGCCCGTCGTCGCCCGGATCCGTGCGCTCGGGCGACCGCCCGCACCGGGGCTGGGCGGGGCCGGGGCGCCGCCTTGGAACCTCGACCCTCGCCCCCGTGGCCGCGGTTGCGGCGGGTGGTACCCGGTCCGAGCCGGCCCGGACGTGTGTTCAGCCGAAGCTCACTCGTTTCAACCAGAAGTCCAGCAGTTCGGCGTCGCCGATGATCTCCACGTCGGCCTCGGCGGGGGTGCGTCGCTTGTAGGTGACCAGCAGCAGGTCGACCAGCGGGCCGCGGACGGCCACCGCGGCCTTCTCGTGCGCGCGCCGCCAGGTGATCTGCTCGCCGGTCAGGTCGACCACCCATTCCGCGCCGGCCGCGGGTGCGGTGTCGGTGGCGTGGAGGTGGATGGTGCGGTCGGGGCCGAGGAGTTCGCGCATCCGGGGGTGGACCTCGAAGTGGAAGGGGAGGGAGCCCAGTTCCATCCATTCGTCGAGGGCGTCGGCGGCCACCTCGTGATCGAGGGTGAACTTCGCGCCGAGTGCCAGGGTCGCGTCGGCGCGGTGGACGACCGTCTCGTGGGTGAAGCGGCGGGCGTAGAAGGCCGTGGTGCCGCCCGTGACGGGGGTCCAGATCTCGGCGTCGGGGCCGGCCGCGCGAAGGGTGTCGGCGAGGCGTTCGGCACCCTCGGCGAGCCAGGGGCCCAGGACGGCGGGGTCCTCGTGGGTGTAGGCGGACAGGTCCCGGAAGTGTTCGTCGGAGAGCGGTCCCGTCGCCCCGGTCCGCACCGTCTCCTCGGCCCAGCGCTGGCCGCCGCCGAGGTGCCGCAGCAACTGGCCGACGTTCCAGCCGGGACAGGAGGGAACCGGGACGGTCAGGTCCGCGCCCTCGATCGTGGCGCGGAGCAGGTCGATCTGGGCGACGATCTCGGAGCAGTGGCGGTCGTGGCTCAGGGAAGTCATGCGGTCACGGTAGAACGGCGCCCGGACAGGTGGGGCGTCCCTGGGCACGAGGCGCGCGTCGGACCGCCCACGCCGACGGGCGAGTCGGCGGCACGGCGGAGGCGGGCGGGTGCACGGACGGCCGCGCCGCGATCGGGCTGGCCGGTGGGTCAGGCCGGGTGGCGGGCCGGCTCCGGCGTTCGGGCCGGCTTGACGACCTTCTTCAGCGGGCCGGTCAGGGTCACCGCGAGCAGGGCCGCGTCGTCCTCGAGTTTGCCGCCCACGTGGGCGAGCAGGCCCTGCTCGACCGCGTCCAGCATCGCCGCGGCGTCGTTGTGCGCGTGGACGGTCAGGTGATGGGCCAGTGCGTAGAAGGTGCCGGAGGTGTTCCGGGCCTCGGTCACCCCGTCCGTGTGCAGCAGCAGCACGTCCCCGGGCCGAATGCGGACCTCCTCCACCGAGCGCGCCGTGGCCGCCGGCAGCAGGCCCATGCCCAGCGGCAGTCCCGCCTCGGCGATCACCTCGCCGACCGTGCCGCCGCGGACCAGCAACGGCGACGGATGGCCGCAGGCCAGGACCTGCATCGTGCCCTCGCCCGGACACAGCTCCACCATCACCGCGGTGACGAAGTCCTCGCTGCCGAGTTGCCGATTCAGGCTGCGATCCACCCGCATGCCGACCTCGCCCAGGGTCGGCGCGTCGTAGGCCGCCTCGCGGAAGGCGCCCAGCGTCCGGGCCGCCATGTCCACCGCCTCCAAGCCCTTGCCGCGCACGTCGCCGAGCAGCACCCGCACCCCGTACGGCGTCTCCAGCACCTCGTACAGATCGCCGCCGATGGACGCCTCCTCGGCCGCCGCCCGATAGCGCACCGCGAAGCCGAACCGGCCGATCGTGCGCGGCACCGGCCGCAGCAGCGCGCGCTGGGCCACCTCCGCCACCGACTGCACCCGGTGCAGCCGGGCGTCCTGGCGGCGCCGCTCCCAGCCGACCCAGCAACCGAACAGGGTGACGATCAGGATCGCCGCCGAGACGCCGGTGGAGTTCTTGTACTCACCGTAGTCACTGCTGTACATTTCCGGCCGCAACAACAGTCGGGTGATCAACGCCACGGCTCCGGCCACCGCCGTCATCCACGGTCGGTAGGCCATCGCCACGACCGCCGGCACGGCGATCAACACCGCGTGCATGTCCAGGTAGGGCGGAGCGAACACCCGACTCAGCAGCACTGCCACATACAAACCCGCTGCCACCGGAACGGCTCGGCCGGCGGGGAGGGCCATGGCAGGCATGAATCGGGACCTTTCGTTGACGCGCGGGGGGACGACCGACGACCGACTGCCCTCCATCGTCACGTGCGCCGTGGCACTCGGACAGGGGCGAAGGTCCCATTAGGTCCAAAACGTATCCAAACCTGGCCAAACAGGCACTTGACAGCACCGCCATTCGTGTCGGAACCCGGTCCTCACCCAGGCCATATGCTGCGCGCATGCCGCGTGACTCCGGCCCCACCAGGCGCCGTATCGTCGAGGCCGCCGAGCTTTTGTTCGCGCGGCACGGTCTCGACGTGCCGTTGCAGGACATCACCCGCGCGGCGGGACAGCGCAACGCCGGCGCGATCCACTACCACTTCGGCGGTCGCGAGGGGCTGCTGCGCGCGATCGTCGAACAGCACGTCCCGATCGTGTACGCACGCCGTCAGGCGCTGCTGGCCGAGGCCCGCGAGCAGCCGCACCTGTCCGGCTTCGCCCGTGCGATCGTGCTGCCGATCACCGAGTTGCTCAACGGTTCGCCCGCCGACCGGGCCTACCTCCAGATCTCGGTCGAGCTGCTGCGCGATGCGACCTCGCCGGTGACGCCGCTGCTGGGCGGCGAGGACGTACAGGACGTGGTGGACGCGGTCGCCGCGGCGCGGCCCGACCTGCATCCGACGGCGCTGCAGACGCGCACCTTCCTGGTCACCCAGATGGTCGGCATGCTGTGTGCGGCCCGCGCCGCGCGGCACAGCCGGCCGGCCCGCCCGGACGCGATCGTGCCCACCGGCCTGCTCGGCCCGGATGCCTTCGACGACCACCTGACCTCGATCGTCGCGGGCGCACTCGCGGGCGACTGAACCGACCGGGGGCCAAGCCGGCCGCCGCGCCCGCTGCCGACGCCGCCGCCCGTCCGCCGCCGCTCGTCCGCCGCCGACTGCCCCCGCTGCCGCTGCCGCTGTCCTTGCCGCAGCCACCGCCGGCTCCCGGCCCCCGCACCCGCCCCGGCCGCGCCCCGCCGATTCCGCGCCGAACACCCCGCTCCGGAAGCCCTTGACTCCTTCGACGCCTCGTATTAAACACACTCATTAATTCACTGAATCAAGGGCTCTGCCGAGGAAGGGACGCCATGGCGAACTACGACGTGGTCATCAAGGGCGGCATCGTCGTCGACGGTTCGGGAAACCCGCGTTTCCGGGGCGACATCGCGATCACCGACGGCGTGATCAGCCGGATCGGCCGGATCCCGGCGGCGGACGCGGACCGGGTGATCGACGCGAGCGGACTGATCGTCGCGCCCGGCTTCATCGACCTGCACACCCACTACGACGGCCAGGTCTTCTGGGACCCGTACCTGACCACGTCCGGCCCGCACGGGGTGACCTCGGTGGTCACCGGGAACTGCGGCTTCGGCTTCGCGCCGGTGCGCGAGGACATGCGCGAGCGCGCGATGTTGTCGATGACGGCCGTCGAGGACATCCCCACCGAGACCCTGCGCGAGGGCATGCCGTGGGACTGGGTCACCTTCCCCGACTACCTGGACAGCGTCGACCGCACCCCCAAGGCGGTCAACGTACTGCCGTACGTGCCGGTGAATCCGCTGCTGATCTGGGTGCTCGGCCTGGAGCGGGCGAAGGCCGGCGCCGAGCCCACCGACGCGGAACACGCCGAATTGGCCCGTCTGTTGGAGGAGGCGATGGACGCCGGCGCGTGCGGCTGGTCGGCCCAGTGTCTGGGCGAACCGGGCAACCCGAACGGCCGGCTGATGCAGGGCGACTTCGACGGCACGCCGATGCCCACCGACATCATGTGGCCACGGACCCGGCTCGCGCTGGCCGAGGCGCTGGGCCGACAGGGCCGCGGCTTCATGCAGGTCTCCGGGACACAGATCACCGAGGAGGAGTACGAGCACCTGGTCGAGGTCAGCGGCCGGCCGCTGATCTGGAACGCGGTGATCGCCAACTCGCGCAGCGGCGGGTTGTACAAGCGCAAGATCGAGTGGCTGCGGCGCTGCCAGGAACGCGGCATCCCGATCTACGGCCAGGCGATGACGACCGACGTCCCGGTGCCGTTCAGCTTCCTGTACGGCGGCGTGTCCACCCGGCCACCGGTGGCCGACATCTTCGCGGCCGAGACGGTCGAGGAGAAGATCGCGATGCTGAACGACCCGGCGGTGCGGGCCGAACTGCGCGAATTCGACCCGCTATTCTACCACCTGTACCCGGACATGAAGCTGCACCGCACCTTCACCGACGAGTACAAGCAGTACGAGGGCCTGTCGTTCAAGGAGATCGGCGCCCGGCTGGACCGGCACCCGGTGGACGTGCTCTGCGACGTGACCGTCGCGGACGGGCTGACCACGCAGGTGCACACCGGTCAGTTCAACGCGACCCTGGAGGGCCTGAAGGAACTCGTCGACTACGAGTACCTGTTGCCCGGTCTGTCCGACGGCGGCGCACACCTGAAGACGCTGAGCGCGGGCATGTACGGCACGGAGTATCTGGTCGAGTACGTCCGCAAGCACGCCTGGACCTCGCTGGAACAGGCCCACTGGCGACTCTCCGGCCTGCCCGCCCGCTGCGCGGGCTTCACCGACCGAGGCGTGCTCGCCGAGGGTGCCGCGGCCGACATCATCGTCTACGACTACGACGAACTCGCGTACGGCGAACCCGAATTCGTCCACGACCTGCCCGCCGGCCAACTCCGCACCGTGATCGACGCCAAGGGCTACCGCTACATCCTGGTCAACGGCCGGGTCACCATCGAGAACGACCAACCCACCGGCGTGCACAGCGGCGAACTCCTGCGCCACGGCCGCCGCTCCCGCTGAACCCGGCACCGCCGAATCGCGCGGATCGGGGCTTGGGCACGGGCCGACCCTGGGTAGGCATGCGGCACGACGACCAAGGGGGCGCGATGTCGAGGAAGACCCGCAAGCGCAAGTCCCGTCGCAAGAACAGAGCCAACCACGGCCATCGGCCGGCCTGATCCGGGCAACACCGTAATCCGACCACGAGCGCACCCCACCCGCCGAAAGCGGGCGCGGGTGCGCTCCTGCGCTCTGCGCGATTCCCGTCACCGCGGCGGCCTCGCCGGCCGCTGTCCAGCCGAACGACGGCCCGACCGGGCCGGCGCTCGATGTGACGGACGGCTCAGCCGTACATCCGGCGCATCGCGAAGGCGATCATCTGCTCTATGGCCTTCGCGTCGAACATCACCCGGTGCTCGCCGTCCAGGTCGAGCACGAAGCCGTAGCCGTTGGGCAGCAGGTCGAGCACCTCGGCCCCGGTGACGGTGAAGTGGCGCGACTCCTCGCCTGCGTACTTCTTGAGTTCGGCGAGCGAGCTGAACATCGGGATCACCGGCTCGGGGGTGTTGTGCAACGCCAGGAATCCCGGGCGTTCACCCCTCGGGCAGAAGACCTTCGACGCTATGAAGATGGACTGGAAGTCCTCGCCGTTCATGACGCCCGTGGCGAACGCGCGCACGGCGTCGGTGAGCGCCGGCGCCTCCGCGCGGGCCTGGGGTTCTTCCGTTGCGTAGCCGTACACACCACGAGGCTAGCGGGTCGAGAGCCCGGGTTTGAGCCCTCTGCCGAGACGGTCACATGTACCTGGTGGTAACCCGATGGGAACCTTGTGGGCATTGAAAAAGTTACCCATGGGTACGATCATTATGTTACTGACCAGTACACTGGGCTTCGGTTCAGTTCGGTCGATCGGTTCGGTGGATCGGTTCGGTCGATCGGTTCAGAGTTCAGTCAGCGCAGTCCACAGGACGCAACCACGGGCGGAGCCTGTCATGGGTCACTACAAGTCGAACCTCCGCGACCTGGAGTTCAACCTGTTCGAGGTCTTCGGACGCGAGCAGGTCTATGGCACGGGTCCGTTCGCGGAAATGGACGTCGACACCGCGAGGTCGATCCTGGCCGAGGTCGAGCGCCTCGCCGTGAACGACCTTGCCGATTCGTTCGCCGAGGGCGACCGCAACCCACCAGTGTTCGACCCCGCGACGCACTCGGCCACGCTGCCCGAGGCGTTCAAGAAGTCGTACAAGGCCTACATGGACTCGGAGTGGTGGCGCCTCGCGCTCCCCGAGAGCATGGGCGGCACCAACTGCCCGCGTTCGCTGCGCTGGTCGGTGGCCGAGCTGGTGCTCGGCGCCAACCCGGCGCTGTGGATGTACGCGGCCGGTCCCGACTTCGCCCAGGTGCTGCACACGCTCGGTACCGAGGAGCAGCGCAAGGTCGCCGGCTTCATGGTCGACCGCCAGTGGGGCTCCACCATGGTGCTGACCGAGCCCGACGCGGGCTCGGACGTGGGCGCGGGTCGGACCAAGGCGGTTCGGCAGGAGGACGGCACCTGGCACATCCAGGGCGTCAAGCGCTTCATCACCTCCGGTGACCAGGACATGACCGAGAACATCATCCACCTGGTGCTCGCGCGCCCGGAGGGTGCGGGGCCCGGCACCAAGGGCCTGTCGTTGTTCGTGGTCCCGAAGTTCCACTTCGACCCGGAGACCGGCGAACTCGGCGAGCGCAACGGTGCCTTCGTCACCAACGTCGAGCACAAGATGGGCCTCAAGGTCTCCACGACCTGCGAGCTCACCTTCGGCGAGCACGGCATCCCGGCCGTGGGCACCCTGGTCGGCGAGGTGCACAGCGGCATCGCGCAGATGTTCAAGATCATCGAGTACGCGCGGATGATGGTCGGCACGAAGGCCATCGCGACGCTGTCCACCGGCTACCTCAACGCGCTCGAGTACGCGAAGGAGCGCTACCAGGGCGCCGACCTCGCGCAGATGACGAACAAGGCCGCGCCGCGCGTGACCATCACCCACCACCCCGACGTGCGCCGCTCGCTGCTCACCCAGAAGGCATACGTCGAGGGCATGCGCGCGCTCGTGATGTACACGTCCTCGTGGCAGGACCGGATCGAGGGCGCCGCGCTCGCCGGCGAAAGCGACGAGACCGCGGACCGGGTCAACGACCTGCTCCTGCCGATCGTCAAGGGTTACGGCTCGGAGAAGTCCTACGAGCAGCTCGCGCAGTCGCTGCAGACCTTCGGCGGCTCGGGCTTCCTCCAGGAATACCCGATCGAGCAGTACATCCGGGACGCCAAGATCGACACCCTCTACGAGGGCACCACCGCGATCCAGGGTCAGGACTTCTTCTTCCGGAAGATCGTCCGCGACCAGGGCAAGGCGCTGACCGTGGTGGCGGGCGAGATCCAGGAGTTCATCGCCGCGCACACCGAGGGCGAACTGGCCGCCGAGGTCAAGCTGCTCGCGACCGCCGCCGAGGACGTCCAGGGCATGGTCGCGGCGATGATCAACCAACTGATGGCGTCCGAGCAGGAGATCGACTCGATCTACAAGGTCGGCCAGAACACCACCCGGCTCCTGATCGCCGCCGGCGACCTGGTGGTCTCCTGGCTGCTGCTGCGCCAGGCCGCCGTGGCGCTCACGAAGCTGGCCGGCACGCCCGGTCGGGACGAGGCGTTCTACCGGGGCAAGGTGGCCGCGGCGAAGCACTTCGCCCGCGAGATCCTGCCGCTGCTGACCCCGCAGCGCCTGATGGTCGAGCAGATCGACAACACGATCATGGACCTCCCGGAGGCGGCCTTCTAACCGGCCCCCGCCCCACCGGACCCCACGAGGCGCCGCCTCTCGCCCCCGACGAGAGACGGCGCCTCGCCGCGTTCGCGGAGGACAGGTCCACCCCCGGGGTTTCGCCGCCCGTGGCCAAGGTGCCGAGGCGTCCGGGGTCTAGCTGTTCCGTGTGACGTCCAAGAGCGCCTTCCAGGAACCGGGCGGCACAGTGATGTGACCCCGGTCGGGATCCTTGCTGTCGCGGACGGCAGTCACGGCGAGATTGAACGGCGCAACCTCGACGCACTCTGCGTTGGTGGCGCTGTAGGACGATGTACGCCACTGCAAGGAACGAAGGTCGGAGTTCATTTCGTACTCATCTCTGCGTGATGCTTGATTATCTGCATGGACTCGACGTAAGAAGCCGCCGCAGCCGAGATCGTGCGGAACTGTTCCTCGTAGATGGCGACTTCCGATGGATCCTCGATATACAGCGTGCCGCTCAGGCTGTCCACGTAGGCCACATCCGTTTCGGGTGGATCCAGGAAGCGCAACATCTGGAACGACCCGATCACCGCAGCGTGCATGCTGGAATCCTCGCGCAGAACCTGCACGTGTACGTTGGGCCTGCGCGCCATGTCAGCGAGGTGTTCCAACTGCGCACGCATGACCGCGGCACTGCCGACAATGTGACGCAAGGCCGATTCGGAGATCACGGACCATACTCTGAGCGGGTCAGGGCGAGTCAGGACCGATACACGTTCCTGGCGGACCTTCGTCAGTAGTTCGATTCGATGCGGTGCAGCATCGGGTCGCTGGATCTCCACCACGGCTCGGGTGTAGTCCTCGGTTTGCAGAAGTCCCGGAATCAGTATCGTTTCGACGCTGTACTGATCGGACGCGTCGGATTCCAAAGCGATGTACTCCGCGTGTGTACGCGTTAGTTCATATTGATCCCACCATCCACGCCTACGCCCGTTGCGCGCCAAGTCCTCCAAGTGGGCACGCTGTGCCGGGTCCTGCACGTTGTACGCGTCCAGCAGCAACCGGAGATCAACAAGTCGCACACCGGATTGCGCGCTCTCGATCCGGCTCACCTTGGCGTCGGAGCACGCCAGAATTTCCGCCGCTTGCAACAGCGTCATACCGGCGGCCGCGCGGTACTGCTTCAGCGTTCGGGCAAGTCTCCGCTGTCGCACGGTCGGGTTCTTGTTGACCGCCACCCCTCCCCCTTCTTCTGCGTGCCCCCGGTGGGCGCGGCACCGGTCAGTCTGCCTGCCGCCAGGTGCACCCGCCAACGAGGGGGAACCTAGCCTGTGCTGCCTTACAAGGTGAGGGACTTGCACCTAGTGGGCTTGCGGATGCACGCTACGTATTGCGATGACACCGGTACACGCTGGTGATCTTTGGAATTGCCGTGTCCTGACTTGCGGCCATTTCGTCGCGCTCTGAACCGCCCCGGCGTCGGTCTCGATCGCGCGTGGTCCCGGCGCCGGGGTGCCTGGTCTCGAAGGGAGTGGCATGACGCGCTCGATGCATCCGCCCAATGTGGTGCGGACGTTGAGCCCGGACCAGTACGCCATTCGGAGGTGGATCATCCTCCGTCTCCGTGCCCGGTATCCCCGCCTGGTTGTTCGGCGCGCTCCTCGTGAGCGTTTGCCGTGAGCCGCGAAGCGGGCTTCGTCGTCGGTGCGGACGGGGAAGCCGTTCCGATCGTCACCGCTCGTGAACTGCCCCCGCGTGAACCCCTCTTGCCCCTGCGCTACGTCCTCGGCGAATGGGTCGCCCCGCGTCCGGGGCTCGGCCACGACATGTACCCCGCCGGGCGGGTCGAACGAGCCGAGGACTGCACCGGGCTCGACAACGACCAGGTTGTCATGGTGCTTCCACCCGGTGGCACGCCGTACCTGCTGAAGGGCTCCGAGCTGTATCGGGTCAAGCCGCCGCGCTGACAGTTCCCGACATGGCGCGCGACATGCAACGCGGGTATTCGAGCATTCGTCACCGGCGCAACGGCGGAAGCGAACGCGCGGAACCTGCCCGACCAGGCCGAACGGTGGACCTCGCTACTCGCACGGTGACGGCTTGGCGGTGACCCACACATGAAGAAGCCCCGGCGACCGCTGGAACGGTCCCGGGATCGGCCGACAGCTTGAAGGAGCTGACGACGTGACCCACTTTATCGCTGCCATTTTCGGATGGCTCCACCAATTGCTCGCCCCGTCGACGCCGCCCGGGAGGCACGCCCGGCCCGCCGAACCGCAGCGCCCCCGACCGAGCCGCCCCGCCAACCCGCAGCCCCAAACCCACCCCCAATGGCGCGACTTCACCCCGCCCGCCCCCGCCGCCGACGCCCCGCCGATGCAGGATTCGGCAACCGTCGTCCCGCCCTACCTGATGACGCCCGAAGAACTCACCGCACGGCGCCGGCAGCGCGTCGAAGCCAAGGCAAGCGAAGGCCGGCAACAGGCCGAACGGCGAGCCGCACTCACCCACGCCGCTGCGCGACCCACCCATGACTGGACCGTGGCAGCACGCGCGGCGGGAGTGATGGCATGATTCCGGGCCCGCCTCAACACCGCTGCGCCCCGAGACACACAGTCCGCCCCCAGCCGGCAGCGGCACTTCACGAGTGCCGCCTGCCCGATCCCCGTTCACGCTGGCGGCCCGCCCCCGCCCTGGCTCACCGCCGTCACCCCTCCCCAAGGCACCTCGGCACTCCACGACTCGGGCCGCCCACGGTCACCGACGCGCCCACCCCAGGCGCGTCAGCGCCCCCGAAATCGGCCCACCCAAGTGATCGACGCGCGAAGCGCGGAGAGCGGCGGAGCCGCAAGTGTGGGCCGGGTGACCCGGAGCGAAGCGGAGGGGCACACGGCCCCGAGCGAGGGGCCGCTTTTCCGCGGAGGAGCGCAGCGGGGGAGCGGAAAAGTGGTGCCTCGCGAGCCGGCGCCGAAGGCGCCCAAAAAAAGAAGAGACCCGCTCTCCTCGCCGAAGAGCGGGTCCCTATTCGCGGTCTCCGCAGGTCGAACCCTCATACGACCTGCTCGTTCGTGGGCCGAACCCTCATACGGCCCACCATCCGCGGTCCGTGCCCCTGGCGCACCTCAGGGCAGAGCGCGCCAGGGGACGATCCATTACCCGCGTAGCCCCGAGGCTTCGCGAGCGAGCTTTTCCACCCGCGCCCAGTCGCGCGAGGCGACCGCGTCCGCGGGAAGCATCCAGGACCCACCGACGCACGCCACATTCGGCAGCGCCAGGTAGGTCGGGGCCGAAGCCGGGGTGATTCCGCCCGTCGGGCAGAACCGCACATCCGGCACCGGCGAGGCCAGCGACTTCAGGTACGGCGCACCGCCCGAGGCCTCGGCCGGGAAGAACTTCATCTCCCGCACCCCGAGTTCGCGCAGCCGCAGCACCTCGGACACCGTCGACGTCCCGGGCAGGAAGGACAGCCCGGTGTCCACCAGCGCGCCATACAGCGTCTCGGTGCAGCCCGGCGTGACCAGGAAACGCGCGCCGGCGTCGGCCGCCGCCTTCGCCTGATCCGGCGTCAGGACCGTACCGGCGCCCACGAACGCACCCTCGACCTCCGCCGCGATCCGCTCGATCGCGCCGAGCGCCGCCGGCGTCCGCAGGGTGACCTCGACGGCCGGCAGTCCGCCCGCCACCAGCGCACGCGCCAGCGGTACGGCCGACTCCACGTCGTCCACGATCACCACCGGGATCACCGGGGCCAGGTCCAGAGCGGACGTGCTCACGCCGCCACCTCCACGAGTCGAGTGCTGCGCGCGTCCAACCACGCGGACGCGCCGCGCAGGGCCGGATGCGGGGCCACCACGAGTGCGGTGGAGATGCGGTGCAGGTACGGCGCCATCGTCGGGTTGGTCTCGAAGCCCATCCGGAACTCGCTCTTGAGCAACATCTCCGTGATCCGGGGCAGAATGCCGCCGGCCAGGAAGACGCCACCGCGAGCGCCCATCGTCAGGGCCACCCCACCGGCGAACGTGCCGAGCAGTCGGCAGAACGTCTCCACCGTCGCGACGCACACCTCGTCCGAGCCGTCCAGCGCGCGGGCGGAGATGTCCGCCGGGCTGAGCGCCTCGGCCGGGACCCCCTGTACCGCTGCCGTGCAGCGGTGCAGGCGGCACAGCCCGGGGCCGGAGAGCACGTGCTCGGCGGTCACCGTGCCCAGGCCGCCGCGCTCGTCGCGCAGCACCTCCAGGGCCGCGGCGTCCGGGCCGTGTGCCGGGCGCAGCAGCACGTGGCCGCCCTCACCCGGCAGCGGCACCCAGCCGCCGCCCGGGATCGGCACCAAGCCGGCCACGCCGAGTCCGGTGCCGGGGCCGAGCACGGCCATCGGCAGCGTCGGGTCGGGCAGGCGGTCGCCGACCACGATCAGGTCGTCGCCCGCGAGGTGCGGCAGCGACAGCGCCAGCGCCTCGAAGTCGTTGATCAGGTGCAGGTCCGGGACGCCCAGCTTGACCCGGGTCTCCGCGATGGACAACACCCAGGCGCCGTTGGTCAGTCGGAACCGGTCGCCGTGCACGGGGCCGGCGACCGCCGCGCAGATCGCGCCCGGTCGGGCCGTGCCGGAACGGTCCAGGTAGTCCTCGATTGCGGCGGCCAGGTCCGCGTGGTCCTCGCTGCGCAGCCCGAGCACCCGTTCGGGCTGTCCACCCGGCTCGGTGACCACGGCGAAGCGCGCGTTGGTGCCGCCGATGTCGGCGACCAGCCACGGGCGGTCGGGGGTCGGCTGTGCCACGGTCGGGTTCATGCGCTCGCTCCGTCGAAAGCCACGGTCGCGACCGCGCCGAACACACCGGCGCCCAGGTCGGCCGGGCCGACTCCGGCGCGCAGTGCGGTGAACAGTTCGCGTCCCGTGCCGATCCACTCGGCGTCGGTCGGGGCCGCGCCGGTGACCTGGCGCCCGGTCAGATCGGCCTGCGTGGTCAGCGTGCCCGCGACCGCGTCCACGGTCACGATGTCGCCGTCGCGGACCTTGGCGATCGGGCCGCCGGCCGCCGCCTCGGGCGTGCAGTGGATCGCGGCGGGGATCTTGCCGGAGGCGCCGGAGAGCCGACCGTCGGTGACCAGCGCCACGTGGTGGCCCCGGTCCTGGAGCACGCCGAGCGCGGGGATCAGCTTGTGCAGCTCGGGCATGCCGTTCGCCCGCGGGCCCTGGTAGCGCAGCACCGCGACGAGGTCGTGGTCCAGCTCGTTGTTCTCGAACGCGGCCAGGAACTCGGCCTGTCCGTCGAACACGCGCGCCGGCGCGGTCACCACGTGGTGCGACGGGTCGACCGCGGACACCTTGATCACCGCGCGACCGAGGTCGCCGTGCAACATCCGCAGCCCGCCGTCGGGCGCGAACGGCTTGTCGTACGGTCGCAGCACGTCCAGGTCCAGGCTCTCGGTCGGGCCGTCCACCCAGACGATCGAGCCGTCCTCGGTGAGCTGCGGCTCGCGCCGGTAGCGGTTCAGCCCGTCGCCGGCGACCGTGCGCACGTCCTCGTTGAGCAGCCCGCCGTCGAGCAGCGTGCCGATCAGGAACGCGGTGCCGCCCGCGGCGTGGAAGTGGTTGATGTCCGCCGGACCGTTCGGATACATCCGGGTCAGCAGCGGGACCGCGGTGGACAGCTCGGCGAAGTCGTCCCAGGTGAGCGTGATCCCGGCGGCGGCGGCCATCGCGACCAAGTGCAGCGTGTGGTTGGTCGAGCCGCCGGTGGCCAAGAGCGCGACGACCGCGTTGACCCAGGCCTTCTCGTCGAGCACCTCGCCGATCGGCGTGTACTCGCGGACCAGCGACGTCGGGTCGCCGAGCGACGTGGTGGCCGCGACCCGGCGGCCCGCCTCGTCGGTCAGCGCCTTGCGCAGCGGCTGGTCCGGGTGCACGAAGCTGGCGCCCGGCAGGTGCAGCCCGAGCACCTCCATGACCAGCTGGTTCGTGTTCGCGGTGCCGTAGAAGGTGCAGGTCCCGATGCCGTGGTACGCGCCCGCTTCGGCGTCGAGCAGTTCCTCGCGGGAGACCTTGCCCTCGGCGAAGCGCTGCCGGACCCGGGCCTTCTCCTTGTTGGGCAGACCAGAGGACATCGGGCCGGCCGGCACGAAGATGGTCGGCAGGTGCCCGAAGGACAGGGCACCGATCACCAGGCCGGGGACGATCTTGTCGCACACGCCGAGCATGAGCGCGCCGTCGAACATGTCGTGGGCCAGCGCCACGGCCGCCGCCATCGCGACCACGTCGCGGCTGAACAGGGAGAGCTCCATGCCCGCGCGGCCCTGGGTGATCCCGTCGCACATGGCGGGCACGCCGCCGGCGAACTGGGCCACGCCGCCGGCCTCGGCGACCGCGGCCTTGAGCTGCTCGGGGTAGGTGCGCAGCGGCTGGTGCGCGGAGAGCATGTCGTTGTAGGAGGAGACGATCGCGACGTTCGGCTTGACCGGGCCCTGGGGGCCGGTGCCGCGCAGAGCGAGCTTCTCGCCGGGCGAGCAGGCGGCGAAGCCGTGGGCGAAGTTGGCGCAACCGAGCTGACCGCGTGCGGGAGCCTCGGAGGCCGCCGCCCGGATCCGCTCCAGGTAGGCCGTACGCGTGGCGGCACTGCGGCGCGCGATGCGCTCCGTCACTGCGGCCACCGTCGGGTGGATCCTCTGCTCGCTCACGATCTTCGTGCCCCTGCTGTCAGCGGCCTGCTCTGCCGGTTCGGGTACCAAACTAGGGGTACTTTTGCCTCTTGGCAAGCAAAAGAGTGACGCTCGGGTGTCGAAGTAGTGAACTTAGGGCTTTGACCGAGGGAAAGCCGCCCTGGTTCACTGGATGGCATGGCCCGACGCGCGAATCCCATCCCGCACAGCAGTGCAGGCGAGGTCCTTCGCCTCGTGCGTGACGGGGAAGCCGAGACCCGGGCCGACGTCGCCCGGCTGACCGGGCTGTCCCGATCCGCCGTGGCGGCTCGGATCGACGAGCTGGTCGACGCCGGCCTGCTCGCCGAGCGGGCCGACGGCGTGTCCACCGGCGGCCGACCGCCGATCCGCCTCGAACTCAATCCCGACGGCGGCCTGGTGCTGGCCGCCTCGCTCGGCAGCAGCCGCGGTCAGCTCGCGGTCTGCGACCTGACCGGCCGGGTGCTGGCCAGCCGGGAGACCCAGATGGCCGCCCAGGGTGGGCCGGACGCGGTGCTCACCGGACTGCCCGCCTGGATCGACACGATGCTCGCGGAAGAGGGCTTCGACCCGGCGCGGGTGCGCGGCGTCGGGGTGGCCGTGCCCGGGCCGGTCGAACTGGACACCGGTCGCGCGGCCGGCGCGCCGACGCTGCCCGGTTGGGACGGGGTGGCGATAGCGCCCACCCTGCAACGCCGGTTGCCGGTACCGGTGTACGTGGACAACGATGTGAACGTGATGGCCCTGGGCGAATACCGGGCCCGGGCCGACGCCGGCGACCTGGTATTCGTCAAGGCATCCACCGGCATCGGCGCGGGGATAGTCGCCGACGGCAAGGTGTACCGGGGCGCGCTCGGCGCGGCCGGCGAGATCGGCCACATCCCGGTCGCCGGCGGCACCGGTGTGCGGTGTTGGTGCGGGAACGTGGACTGCCTCGAAGTACTGGCCAGCGGGCGGCACTTGATCGAGACACTGGCCGCGCACGGGGCACGCTTCCCGGACGGCCGCGAGGTCTCCAGCGTGCGGGACGTGGTGGCGCTCGCGGCGGCCGGTCAGCCCGAGGCGGTTCGACTCGTGCGCGAGTCCGGGCGGATGCTCGGCGAGGTGCTGGCGAGCGTGGTCAACGTGCTCAACCCGGCGGTCGTGGTGCTGGGCGGCGACCTCGCCGACGCGGGCGATCCGCTGCTGGCGGGGGTGCGGGAGGTCGTGTACAAGCGGTCCACGGCCGTGGCCACGCGGGAGTTGCGGATCGTGCCGAGCGTGTTGGGGGAGGCCGCGGGGCTGACCGGCTGCGCCTTCATGGCCTTGGACCAGATTCTGTCGCCCGACTCGGTGGACACCACACTCGCGCGGCTCGCGGGTGGGCGCTCGTTGCCGAGCGTGAATCGGGCGCTCCCGGCCTGACGGCGGGCCGACTTCGGCCTCGAGCGCCGGCCGGGCCGGTCTGTTTTTCGTTCGGCGTTGGGCGTCGGTTGCCTTGGGCCGGCCTCAAACGCCGGCCGGGCTGAGTAATCGGGCCGAGTGGGCGGGCCGGGGGAGTTGTTGCTGCCCAAAAAAGGATTCTCCGGATTCTCCGCACAGGGAATGTTGAGCGAGCAACTATCGTTGGAGCGAGCAAGGCCCGGGAAAGCCGGGACCGCACTCGCATCCGAGGAGCAGGCCATGCCCGCCGTCACCGTTTCCAACCCGCTGGCCTTGCCGCGTCTGCCGGAACCCGGTCTCGACGCGCGGCCGCGTCCCGTACTCTCCGTCACCACCGCGCCGAGTGGTGTCGAAGGTGAGGGCTTCCCGGTTCGGCGTGCCTTCGCGGGTGTGAAGCAGACCTACCTCGACCCGTTCATCATGATGGATCAGATGGGCGAGGTGGAGTATCAGCCTGGGGAGCCGAAAGGGACCCCGTGGCACCCCCACCGGGGCTTCGAGACCGTCACGTACATCATCGACGGCATTTTCGACCACCAGGACTCCAACGGTGGTGGGGGCACCATCACCAACGGCGACACCCAGTGGATGACGGCCGGGTCCGGCCTGCTCCACATCGAGGCGCCGCCGGAGCACCTCGTCGTGTCCGGCGGACTCTTCCACGGGCTCCAACTGTGGGTGAACCTTCCGGCGAAGGACAAGATGATGCCCCCGCGCTACCAGGACATTCGCGGCGGCACCGTCCGGTTGCTGACGTCTCCGGATGGCGGTGCACTCCTACGCGTCATCGCCGGCGAGCTGGACGGCCACCAAGGACCGGGCATCACGCACACACCGATCACGATGATTCATGCGACGCTGGCGCCGGGCGCAGAGATCACGCTGCCGTGGCGCGAGGAGTTCAATGCCCTCGCGTACGTCCTCGCCGGGCGCGGCTCCGTCGGCGCGGAACGTCGACCGGTGCACCTGGGGCAGACGGCTGTGTTCGGCTCGGGCTCGTCGCTGACGGTGCGCGCGGACGAGAAGCAGGATTCGAATGCGCCGGATCTTGAGATCGTCCTTCTCGGCGGTCAGCCGATCCGGGAGCCGGTGGCGCAATACGGGCCGTTCGTGATGAACACCAGGGCGGAACTTCAGCAAGCGTTCGAGGACTTCCAGAAGGGGCGGCTGGGCACGATCCCGGCCGTGCATGGGATGTCCGAGGGCGGACTGTAAGGCTCGCTGGGACGCCACGCGACCGAGCCCCATCCGGACAATGGCCGGGGCTCGATCGCGCCGGCTGTCAGGGTCATGTAGGGCAACCCCGCGGCACCCGCGACGAGGCTTCCAGACGGTCACCGGTGCGGCTGATCGCCGGCTCGGTCGGCGGCTTCGACGGGCCCGGCATCACCCATGCGCCGATCACGTTGCTGCACGCCTCGGTCGATCCGGGGCGCGACTTTCGCTGCCGTGGCGCAAGGAGTACCACGCCCCGGTGTACGTGCTCGCGGGCTCCGGCACCCCAGGCGCTCATGATCGGCTCCGGCCACCCTGCGGCCGTTCGCTCGTTCAGGATCCGAGCTGCCACGAGTCGAGCGAAATGCTGGGGCCATCCTGGAGGTAGCTGAGAAGCGCCGTGCCTGTGGTGGATACGAACTCCTGCGGGATGGAGCCGGTGCTCACCCACGCAACCTCCGAGTGCTTCTCGGGCTCCCCGTTGCCGAGGATGCCCGACCATGAGTGCGCGGCGAACACCACGGTCAAGAAGCCGTTGGGGGCTTCGACGCCTCGGGCTCCGTGGATGACGTGCACCAAGCGCAGATCATCGGGCGACACGACGAGTCCGGTCTCCTCGTTGAGCTCGCGCACTGCGGTCTGCGTGATTGGTTCGCCGGGCTCGCTCTTGCCGACGGGAAGATCCCACATGCCTTGGGCGAACTTGGCTTTGGGGCCACGTCGAAGAAGGGCCACTCGCCGCGATTCGCGGTCGTGAACGATCACGGCGGCAACCAGCAGTGTCATCGACGCCGTGGCGGGCTTGAGCGCGGTGATCTGGTCGGCGTTTGTCTGGGCCACGTCGTTCGGTCCCTTCCGGCGCTGTGGCTGTTAGGTCGGTGCCTCGCGTGCGCGGCGTTCCAGGTCGCTGGCTCCTGGGACTCCGCGTCTACGGTAGATCGCCAACTGGGGGCGGATCGAGCTGATCGCCTTTCTCGTGCGGTTCGAGGTCATCCCCTCCATGAGGTCGAGCGCGCGCCCCCACGTGGCCACGGCCTCTTCCGCTCGGGCTTGAGCGGCCAGGCTGTCCCCGAGGTCGGCGTAGGTGAGGGCGTGAACCCGCTTGTACTTCTCGGCGTCCCAGCGGATCAGCGCGGCGCGGTGCTGCTGCTCGGTGCCCGCGTGGTCTTCGAGGTCCGTGAGGGTCCGGGCGGTGTGGCTGGCGACTGTGCCGGCCGCCGGGCCACTGACGAGTGAGAAAGTCGGCTGCGGACCATCGTGCCGAGTGAGGGCGTCCTCTGCGGCCAGGAGTGCTCTGGCTGCAGCGGGCTTGTCGCGGGTGGCGGCGAACGCCCTTGCGTGGGTGATGTGGAGAAGCGCCTCGGTCTGTCCGTCTACCCGACCGACGCTGCGTGCGAGTGCGTTCTCGATCAACGCCACACAATTGTGAGGCTGCTTGAGGCTGAGCGCCTGGTGGGCCAAGGCACGCATCATCCACCCCGCGTGGCCGTAGGGGTCTGTCTCGACGACGAGTTGATACCCGAGTTGGTAGTAGTGCTGGGCGGCGCCTTCTTGGCCGAGGTCGTGGTGTTTCCAGCCCGCCAAGTAGGCCAGTTCAGCTACGGCTCCGAAGGCTCGCCGTCGGGTGCTCTCGTCGGGGAATCGGCAGTGGAGCATAGGGGCTGCCGTGTCTGCGAGGTATGCGGTCACGGTGGTCAGTCCATGCCCTCCGCCAAGTCGCTCGTCCGCCGCGCTGAACACCGCGGTGATCTGTCGGACGACTTCGACCTCTCCGACGCCGACGCGGGCCGTGGTAGTTCGGGCTCGCATCAGGCGGGAGATCGGTTCGGGGTCGTAGCGCAGGGGCATGGCAACCCCTGCGGTCGTAAACGCCGCGACAGCCAGGAAGTTGCGACGCTCGACATCCGCGCGGCCCAAGATGGCGGCCGTTTCGACAGGGTCGCTACTGATTGCCAAGGACTCTTCGGGTGCGGCGAAGCCGATCTCTGCCAGGGTGATCCGGCGTCCGGCACGCCGGGAGAGCGCTTCGGCGATGTACTGGCCGACCTGGCCCGCCGGCTGTCTGCCATTGACCCAGTGGGCTACGGCGGACTTGTTGGTCAACAGAGTCTCGCCGTTCTCCGCGCCGATCCGCCGTACCGCGCCGGCCAGCGCCTCATAGGTCCAGCCAGTGCTTGAAATCGTCTCCCTCAGGCGGTTGTTGGCCTCCTTGCGTGTGTCCACAATCAACCCCCCGCCTGCTGCTGTAAACCGCTTAAACCACTCTACGCGCAGGTATGCGTACCGATTGTGATGTTCGCAGGGTTCACTGAGTGTCGGAACGGTGACGCCACCGAAGACGCCTCCTTGGCCATGTCGTAAGGGGCCACGGGGCGGCGTCACAGCTATCTGATTCGCTCGCAGACTGGAGGCCGCATGTCCGTCAGCGTCATCGCAACGCCCGCGGGCCCTTCGGGCACCGCGTACCTCGAGATCCCGGTAGTACGGCCTGACGACCTCGGCTGCTTCCTGGAGCTGCCCTGTCTCCCCGAATCCGCGAGGTCCGCCCGGAAGTTGGTGACCGCCGCTCTGACGGCTTGGTCCGCTGAGGAGTTGGGCGACGTGGCCGAGTTGCTCGTGAGTGAGCTGGTCGGCAACGCGGCCAAGCACACGGGCTGCACGCGGATCTCCGTTTCGGTGAACCGGCAGAAGGCGTCAGTGTGGGTAGGGGTCCAGGACTCCTCCGGCGCACTTCCGTGCCGCACGGACCCGAAGCGCGAGGCGGAGTCCGGCTACGGCCTGGGACTCGTGGAGTCCCTCTCCTCCCGCTGGGGCGTGACCTGGGCGCCGCTCGGAAAGTGGGTCTGGTTCGAGCTGAGGACGGGCACTTCATGACCGCCTGACCCACCACAACAAGGGGCCTTACCGCGGCGAGCACCGTGATCCGGCCGGAGTGGTACCAACCGGCGTCTGGGCGCTCGGGCACATGGTCACTCTGCTCCTCCTCGGTGTGTGCGCTGCACATCGGCTGGACTCCGACCGCCGAACGAGGAATGGAAAGAGCGCCTTCGTCGGCGGGCCGAACGAGGGGCGCTGAGCTACTGGCACCAGCGTGAGGAGCCGAACGTCGCCGAGAGTTGCCGAGTGTACCGGGCATTCGATCTCGTCAGTGTGGACGGCACCGACCGCACGCCGGAAGAGGTGGCCGGCGAGATCGCCGACAACGTCCGCTCGCGTGTCCCGAACCTCGCCTGAAAGGGCAACCGCACATGACCACGACTGAGTTCGAAGCGAAAATCCTCGGCATCGAGCCGGAGAAGATGCGTGCGCGTCTGGCTGAGGCCGGGGCGGAGCACCTCGGTGACCGGTCCCAGCGCCGCTACGTCTACGACATCCCCGGCCGGCCCGGCACGTGGGTTCGTCTGCGCGACACCGGCAGCAGCGTCACGCTGTGCGTCAAGGAAATTCACTCCGACGCGATCGACGGCGTGACCGAAACGGAGACGACCGTCGGCGACTTCGACACCACGAACACGCTCCTCGGCAAACTCGGCTACCGGCCGAAGGCATATCAGGAGAACCGCCGGTCTTCCTGGACGCTGGGCGGCGTGGCCATCGAGATCGACCACTGGCCGCTGATCCCTCCGTACCTGGAGATCGAGGGGGACAGCGCCGATCACGTCCACGCAATGGTGCTCGCCCTCGGGCTACCTCTGGATGAACTGACGAGCGAGAACACGACCAAGGTCTACCGCCGGTACGGGATCGACATCGAAGCGATCCCCCGGCTCACATTCGAGTGACAGGAGGCAACCCTTGTCTGTGACCCAACGCCCGGCGGTCCGGGTCGTGCGGGACGGGACCATCCGCGTCAAGGTGATCGACGAGTGCGGGTTGGCCTGCACCTTCTGCCACAACGAGGGAACGCCGGTCACGGCCGACAATAGGGGCCGCACGCTTTTGCCCTTCGTCTCGGGGCCGGGCAAGACCGGGCGCGTGTCGATCTACAGCGAGACGAACGGCGTCAACTTCCTCTCGGCGAAGATGGCCCCGGACATGGCCTTCCGGCGGGCGGTGCGGACCCGTGGCCAGGGCGTTCGACGCCGGCGAGGTTCACCTCACGGGAGGGGAGCCCACCCTTCACACGGAGGTGCCCTCACTGGTTTCGGCACTCACCGGAATGGGGCTGAGCGTCGGAATGACCAGCAACGGGGAGCGCGGTCGGCAGGTGATGCCGGAATGCTCGGCAGCCGGCCTCAACCGGGTCAACGTCTCGGTCTTCGGCACCACTGCCGAGGAACTCCGGGCCGTTCAGTCCGAGCGCTTCAAGTCGGCGGGCCTGGCCGACGCGAAGATTCGTGCCGCGGAGCAGACCATCCGCGCCGCCGTGTCCAACGGTGTGAAGGTCTCCGTGAACATCGTCGTTCCCGGAGTGGCCCACGTGGATCGGGTCGTCAACCTGGTCGAGTCGTACGGCCAGTTCGCGGATGTGCGGATGCTCACCAGCATCCAGGACGGGCCGGAGTCGATCGCGGCGATATCGGACGTGTTGGCCCGGGTCGGTGCTGAACCGGTGCTGCGGACGTTCACCGCCGGTACCTCCGACGAACGCACCCTCTACCGGGCACTCGGCGGCCGGGCCGTCTACGTCAAACGGCTGCTGCCGGTGCGGCTTCCGGACACCTGCGCGTCGTGCAGCTTCAACAACGACACGGACTGCCAAGAGGGCTACTACGGCGTCCGGCTGTACCTGACCGAGCAGGGGGAGTACATGGTCGGTGTCTGCATCCAGCGCATGGACCTCTGCGTGCCCGTGGCCGAACTGTCGAAGAGCGGGATCGTGGAAGAGGTGAAGGCGTTCAAGGACGCCGAACTCCGGCGGCTGACGAGCCAGTATGGCGACGTTGCCTGAGTGATGGGCGTGGCCGGGACGACTTCATGAGTACGTCGGACCATCCGTGACCTCGGCGGGGCGGGTGATCCGGCACGGCGGCGCCCTGGTGCGGTTGATCGCGGGCTCGGTCGGCGGCTTCGACGGGCCGGGCATCACGCACACCCCGATCACGTTGCTGCACGCCTCGGTCGATCCGGGGCGCGACTTTTCGCTGCCGTGGCGCAAGGAGTACCACGCCCCGGTGTACGTGCTCGCGGGCTCCGGCACCGTGGGGGTCGATCGTCGACCGATCGAAACCGGCCGGCTCGCGGTGTTCGAGGTCGGGGACACGATCGCCCTCCAGGGCGATGTGCGACAGGATTCGAACAAGCCGAACCTCGAGGTGATCGTTCCCGGTGGACAGCCGATCGGCGAGGAAGTCGCCTGGTATGGCCTGTTCGTGACGAACACGCACGCCGAACCGGCGCAGGCGCTCGACGACTTCGAGACGGGTCGGAGGGGAAGGGCTCCGGCGGACCGAATCTGACGGCCGGTCAACAGTGGCCGAAGATCATCGGCGGGGAATCTGACGGATCGTCAGAGCCCTTAGGGTGCAAGGGAATGCCTCACAGGGGCGAGCGCGTGGGCTACGCAACGGAGCCGACCGGTCGCCCCTTGACGCTGTCCCGCCCACTGGCCACACTGAACAAGGTCAAATGGAACGTACCGGTTTGCCGCGCTATGAGCGCGGCCTGCGGAAAGAGGAGTGGAGCCGTCACCTCACCACCGTGAGCTCCGCCGCCGGGCCGAAGTGGCCCCGGTCGACGGCGCGATGTGACACCGGACGAGAGGAGTCCGCGTATGTCCTGGCCCTCCCGGGTGGCACACGGCATCGGCGACGGTGACCGACGGCCGCCCCACGCTTCATATTTCGCCATCTCCCCGACCGGTTCGTGGGTGATCGGACCGGCTTCGACCGGTACGTCGCCCACGGGTTTTCCGTCGACCCGTGCGTGGCCCGGTGCGACCGGGCCCTGGGGGCCGTGATGGCCACCGACTGGCGCAAGAAGTTCGTGGAGAGCACGGTCAAGACCCGGGCCTCGTCCACGAACTGGATCGCGCTGAAGATCATCCACTCGAACGCGCTCACGATGCTCATCCTCGGCACCGCCGCGGTGTTCGCGGTGGTCCTGCACCTCAAAGGACGCGCGCGCGACGGTGAGTTGTTCGCGCTCGCGATCGCGGTGCCGTGGATACTGGCGGCATATCGGCACAGCCGTGCCTGCAAGCCGTGTCCACGTCAGTCGGGAGGGGGATAGGCGATGAGCGCGTACGAACCGCCACCGCCCCCCGAGGCACGCGGACTTCGGCTCGGCGACCTGGTCCGTCGTCGCCAACTCGCCGACCCCGACGAGGAGGAGCCGGCCTTCCCGGCGCCTCGCGCGGTGCGTGCGAGCAAGCCCTCGCGCGCGTCGAGCGCACCTCGGGACGACGAGGAGCCCTCCTGGCGGCGGGACTTGCGGGAGCGTCGGAAGCACGAGCGGGACGCGGCGGCCGCGGCCGAGACCCGGCGTACGACCGAGCGCGCGGTCGGTCCGCCCACGCGCCCCGGACGCGCCGCCGAGGACCGACGCGCCGAGGAGGCCCGCCGGGCCCAGGCGCAACGCGCCGAGCGCGGCACCGCCGCTGCGGCGGATCGGCCGGCGCGGCCCACGGTGCGGCACGTGATGAAACCCCGTGACCCGGGGCGCCACAACGCCCCCGCGACGCCCGTCGAAAGCGCGCGCAAGCTGCCGTGGCGCAAGTCGACCAAGGCGGCCGGCCCGGCCGCGGGCGCCGCCGCGGCGGGCCCCGCGGCCGACACCGCGGGCGGCTCGACCGCCTCCTCCGGGCTGAGCAGGTTCGTTCGCCGAGGTCCCGCGGCCGGCGCTGCGGACGATGCCGCCGGCGCCGCCGATTCCGGTACGCCGGGCGCGGGTTCGGGTACACCCAAGGTGCAGCCGCCGTTCGTGGGGGGTGCCGACGGGAGTGTCGGACCCACCCGTGGTCCGTTCGGCGGAACCGAGCTGATCATGCTGGTTCCCGCCGGATTCGCCGCCTACTACGGTGCGGGGCTCCTCGTGAGCTGCTCATCGGAGGCGAACTTCATGGCGGCCTTCTGCCTGTGGCTCATGATGGGCTTCTGGATCGTGATCGTCAGCGCGAAGTGGCCGCTGCTGCGGCTGATGCGCTGGGCCTGGGTGCTCGCCGGTCTGATGGCCGGCGCATCCATCCCCATCGGTGGCGGGTGACGGTGCGTGCGATGTGAGTAGCTTACGAACCGTCATATCACGGGTACGCCAAGGCAAACAGGGACCGGCGGACGACCGCAGGACCGGAGGGGAATCATGCACATGTCGCTGAGCGCCGTGGCCGCTGCCGCGCCCGACTCCATCGTCGAGCTCCAATCGGCGGTGACCACCGAGACGAGCAGCGTCGGTCGTGGGGTGACCGTCGGTGTCCCGATCCTGATCATCTTCATTCTCTTCTACCTGGTCACCCACAAGAACTACAAGATCGGTGGCCTGGTTCTGGCCTTCGTGGCCGGCGTGATGTTGTCCGGTACCCAGGTGGCGTCCTCGCTCTCGGAACTGGTCGACCACTTCGTCACGGCCGGCGTCAACGCGGTCAGCGACGTGTTCAGCTGAGCCGGGGCCGCACGGGCCGGGCCGCACCGCGGTCGGGCCCGGCGGCCGTGGCCCGAACGGGCGTGGTCGACGGGTGACGTCCGGCGTGCGGCGGTCGTCTCGGTGGTAGTCCCCAGGACATGAGCGATGGTCCCCGGGACATGAGCGGTCCGCTGCACGTGATGACGTTCAATCTGCGCGGCCCGGAGAACCCGGCGCCGAACTCGTGGCGGGAGCGCTTTCCGCTCGTGGTGGAGACGATCCGCCGCGAGCACCCGCACGTGCTCGGCACCCAGGAGGGGCGCTGGCATCAACTCCGGCCGCTGGCCCGCGAACTGCGGGCCGAGTACGACTGGATCGGCCTCGGGCGCGAGGGGGGCAGCGGGTCCGAGTTCGGTGCGGTCTTCTACGACGTCGAACGCCTGGAGCCGTTGGCCTTCGACCACGTGTGGTTGTCCGCGTTCCCGCGCCTGATCGGATCGCGCACGTGGGGCAATTGGCGGCATCCCCGGATGATGACCTGGGTCCGCTTCCGGGATCTGGACTCCGGCGGGGAGTTCGCCTTCGTGAACACGCACTGGGATCACGTCTCGGCCAACGCCCGGCGCAAGAGCGCGCACGCGCTGCGGGCGCTGCTGTCGCGCCGGTTCGCCGGTGAACCGGCCATCGTGGTGGGCGACTTCAACGTCGGCACCGACAGCGTTCCGTACGCGACCCTGACCGCGGGCGGGCTGCTGCGGGACGTGGACCCGGCCGGCACGACCCGGACCTACAACAACTGGGAACCACCGGTCGACGGCGAGCGGATCGACTGGATCCTGGCGACCGCCGATTTCGACGTGCTCGACGCACGCGCGCTGACCTGGACCAGGGACGGCCGCTGCCCGTCCGACCACTGGCCGGTCCAGGCGTGGCTGAGCCGGCGAACGACGGCGTCCTGAGCCGGAGTCGGCCGGCCCGCGCGCATCTCGTGGCCCGGGTGGTTACGCCGGATCGGCCAGCCAGTTGCCGTGGAACCCGAACGGCACCCGGCACGGCAGATGCACGGTGGCCACCGGGTCGGCGGTGAGGTCGTCCGCGTCCAGCACCACCAGGTCACTGGTGTCACTCGCCGCGTCGTACACGTAGGTGAGCAGCAGGCCGGGCCCGCCCGGCCGCTCGTCGGTGGGCACGAACGTGGCCTCCCCGGGCGTACGACCGGCGCCGAAGTCGTGCGCGAGGGCGGTCCCGTCGGTCAGGTCGTAGCGCAACACCGCCCGCTCGGTCACGGTGAAGCCGTGACGTGTGGACAACCCGGCGAATCGGTCGTCCACACGCGGGAACTCCGATGCCCGGTCGTCGAGTTGCTCCTCGCGCACGGTTCCACCGGCCAGGTCGATGGTCCACCGCCACAACGTGGCGGCGCCGTCCGGCGCATCCGTGCGGTACAGGTGCGAACGGCGCATGACGTACAGCACGATCCGGTCGGCGCCCTCGTCGTGCGCGTTCAGCGTGTGGAAGACGTAGCACGGGGCGATGTCGAACCAACGAACGGCACCGTACGGGTCGTCGCGCCGCAACACGCCCAGGCGGGCGCCGTAGCCGTCGTCCCACGCGTATGGCATGGTCCCCGCCCGGGCGCGGACCGGGTCGAAGACCACCGGCAGGTCCATGAAGACCACGTGCCGGGCGGTGAGGTTGAAGTCGTGCATCATCGTGTGGCCCGGGACGTCCAGGTCGCGGCTGACCACGAGTTCACCGGCGGCGTCGGCGCGGTGGTAGGTCACATACGGCGGGACGAACGATCCGTAGCCGAAGAAGTGCAGCTCGCCGGTGGTCGGGCAGGTCTTGGGGTGCGCGGTCATCGCGGTGCGCAGCCGGCCGGCGAAGTCGTACGGCCCGATCGTGTCCAGCGACTCGGTGAGCTCGTAGGGGTACGAGCTCTCGACGAGTGCGAAGGTGCGGCCGGCGTGTCGGACCACGTGCGTGTTGGCGACGCCGTTGGCCAGGTTGCGGGCGCCGTCGGCACGGCGGAGCGGGGCTTGGGTGTCGAAGTTGTTCGTACGCACGTAGCGGTTGCGGTACCACGCGGCCCGGCCGGCCGTCAGACGCACGCCGTGCACCATGCCGTCGCCGAGGAACCAGTGGCCGCTGGGGGTTCGCGGGTTGGGGCCGTTGCGCAGGTAGGAACCGGTGAGTTCGACGGGGAGTTCGCCGCTGACCCGCAGGGCGGTCTCGGTGCGCTCCTCGGTGACCGGGGCGTGGTTGCCGGTGAGGTGGAACGGCGTCATGATGCGGGCTCCTGGCGGGCGTGCGGGCGTGCGGGCGGCGGCCGTGCTCGGTGCGGGGTTACGGGGTGTGCGGGGCGCGGGTCACCCGGCGTGCCGGGCCTGGACGATCGCGGGGTAGCGGGCGGTGAAGATCGCCGGGACCACGAATCCGGCGGCCTGCACGGCGATCGCCACGCCGCCGGCGAGGTCGTCGGCCTTGACCAGGTAGAGCGCGAGCGCGGTGACCGTGAAGCTCGCCGCCCAGACCGCGGTGATCACCACGTTGACCCGCAGGAAGCCGGGCAGGCCCCAGATCTCGCGCGGGGTGGAGCGGCGGGCGATCACCAGGGTGAACGGGTTGCGCAGGGCCAGCGAGCCCCACGCGGTGATCGCGAGCCACGCGAACGAGGCGGCGCCGACGTAGCGGTGGAAGGCGGCGTCCGGCGCGGCGAACGCGATCGGGGTCAGCACCAGGAAGAAGGCCGCGCTGCTGTAGGCGAGCAGGTCGACCCCGCGGCCGGCCCGGTGGTCCTGGGCGGCCATCACCACGGTGACGACCAGGGCGGCCAGGGCGCCCCACTGCCAGTTCGTCGAGGGAATGGCGGCGAAGACGATCCACGGTGCGAAGTTGCGTACGTAGTTCACGGGATTCCCCTGGCTCGATCTGGCACTCGGCGCGACATTGCGCTGCTGACAGGTCAAGCATGGACGTTCCTATTTCGACATGTCAATGCTGAGTGGTAAAGTTGGGGTCATGAGCCTCCGTCATGCCCTCCTGGGACTCCTCGCCAATCGGTCGGCCAGCGGCTACGACCTGTTGAAGGCATTCGAAACCTCGCTGGCCAACGTGTGGCCCGCCACCCAGAGCCAGGTCTACGGCGAACTGGGCAAACTCTCCGCAGAGGGCCTGCTCGACGTGACCGCCGAGGGCCCGCGCGGCCGCAAGGAGTACTCGATCACCGCGAGCGGGCGGACCGAGCTGCGGCACTGGCTGGTCGAGGTCGAGCCGGAGCGGGTCCGGCGCAGCGGCATGCTGCTGCGGGTCTTCTTCCTGGACACGCTGGATCCGGCCGAGGCCCGGGACTATCTCGCCGCCCAGGCCGAGGCCGCGGCCGGGACCCATGCGGGACTGGAGGCGGTACAGGCGAACGTGGAGTGGGACGACGGCCCGCTGTCGGTGTACGGGCGGATCGCGCTGGAGTACGGGCTGCGGTTGTCGCAGGTACAGCGCGAGTGGGCGGAATGGGCGGCCGAGCAGGTGACGCCGCCGACGCAGTGAGCCGGCGCGACGGGCCTGCCCGCGCGGTGCGCGCCGCGCGGGCGGGCAGGGTCCGTCACTCGGGCGCGCGGCCGGCCGAACCCGGCCGCGCGCGGCTCAGCGGAACTCGTGCACGACCTCGATCGGGCCGACGATGTGCCGGTTGAACTCGGCCAACTCCTCGGCCGGCACCCACAGTTCGAGGATGGAGCGGCCACCTGCCCGCCGCACCGGGTAGCGGATCACAAACTCGGTCTCGATCCGAAAACGGGTCACGTAGCCGACCCCGGAGGCCGGCACGTTCCAATCGCGCGCGATCTTGATCGCGTAGTCCTCGTTCAGCACCGGATAGAAGATCGGCTGGTCGGGCAGCCTGGCCGGCCACGCGGTCCAGCCGGACTCGCGCACGAGCTCCAACTCGGCCGGTCCGGTCGGCCGCCAGAGCGTCGTGGTGGGGATGGCGTTCATGGCCACATGGTGCGTCCGCGCGGGGTCCGGGTGAAAGCGGATTTCGCAGGTCGGGGCGGTCGCCGGGGCTCGGCGGGGTGCCGCCGACGGGGTGACTTCCGCCTCGCTTCGAGTGGATCTGACGGACCGTCATAGAACTTGCCGGCATCCGCTGCTAGTTTCCGCGGCATGGAACACCGCATAGACCCCGAATTGCTCGCGGTCCTCCCGTACCTGCCGACCGTGGACATCGCCGACCCGGCGGCCTTCCGCGCGGCGCAGCGGGCCCGCACCCAGCCGGTGCAGCGTCCGGACGGCCTGCTGGTCGAGGACCGGATCGTGGCCGGGAACGTACCGGTGCGGATCTACACACCCAAGGACGCGGCCCGGGCGGCCGGTCCGGACGGCTCGCTCGGGGTGCTGGTGTGGTTCCACGGCGGCGGCTTCGTGTTCGGCGACATCGACAGCTCGGACGGCAGCTGCGTGGCGACCGCGCTGGAGGTCGGCTGCATCGTGGTGAGCGTCGAGTATCGGCTCGCGCCCGAGCACCCGTTCCCGGCCGGCTTCGAGGACGCGTGGGCGGCGCTGTGCTGGGTGGCCGAGCACGCGCCCTCGTTCGGCGCCGACCCGGCGCGGATCGCGGTAGGCGGGGTCAGCGCGGGTGGGTGTCTGGCCGCGGCGCTGGCGTTGCGGGCACGGGACGAGGGCGGGCCGACGCCGGTGCTCCAGGTGCTCGACACGGCCGTGCTGGACGACCGCCTGGACACCCCGTCGATGCGCGAGTTCGAGACGGCGCCGTTGTGGGACCGGCGGCAGGCGACGCTGAGTTGGCAGTACTACCTGGCCGGCGTCGAGCCCACCGCGTACGCGGCACCGGCCCGCGCCACGGACCTGACCAACCTGCCGCCGGCGTACATCACCGCCAACGAACTGGACCCGCTGCGCGACGAGGCGATCGAGTACGCCTCCCGACTGATCCGCGCCGGCGTCCGGGTCGAACTCCACCACCGCCCGGGCACCTTTCACGGCTCCAACGCCATCCCGACCGCCGATGTCTCGCGCCGTGCGATGGCCGACATCCGCCGGGCCCTGCGGGCGGCGTTCGAGGTCGCGTAGCGGACTCGGCCTAGGCTGGGGGCTTCGGTGTTAGGGCTGCGGAAGGTGTTGTCGTGATCGTCGCGTTCTCGGTGTCCCCGCTCGGTGTCGGTGAAGACGTCGGGGAGGCGGTCGCGGAGGCCGTCCGGGTGGTGCGGGCCAGCGGGCTGCCGAACCGGACCGATGCGATGTTCACCTCGATCGAGGGCGAGTGGGACGAGGTGATGGCCGTGGTGAAGGCGGCCGTCGAGGCGGTCAAGGCGCACTCGAACCGGGTCAGCCTGGTGCTCAAGGCGGACATCCGCGACGGGGTCGTGGACGGGCTGACGGCGAAGGTGGAGACGATCGAGCGGTACCTGGCGTAGGGCCGCGGAGGCCGAAGACGAGTGCGGGGGTTCGGCTTCGGCTTTGGCTCCGGGTTCGGGTTCGGCTCCGGATTCGGATCGGAGCCCGGAGTTTTGGGGTCCGGAGTCTTGGGGCCCGCAGTCTTGGAGCCCGGGTCGAGGCCCGAGTCGGGAGCGGCCTCGGTGTGGGTGCCGTCGTGGCCACGAGTCGGCGGACCGGGTTCGTGGCCACGACCGCATGTCCGCGGTGCTTCGGGTCAGATGGCGAGCACGTTGGCGGCGCTCGGGCCCTTCTGGCCGTCCTGGATCTCGAACTCGACCGACTGGCCATCGGCGAGCGTCTTGAAGCCGTTGCCCTGGATCGCACTGAAGTGCACGAAGACGTCCTTACTGCCGTCCTCCGGGCTGATGAAGCCAAAACCCTTGGCCTCGTTGAACCACTTCACGCTCCCCTTGATCTTGGCCATCTGGTCGCCTCTCCCGAACTCCGAAGTACCCCGTGGGTACGCGCGCATCGAGCCTGCCCAACGCGACGGGTAGCGGAAACCAGGAACCCGGTCGGGCGGCCTGTAACGGATCCTCGGATCCACCCCATTCCTCTGGTGACGTCGACGAATGGGGGACTTCGCATGCCCGGAGCGAGCGACGCGGACTTCCGGGAGTTCGCCGCAACGCACAGCCGCAGGCTGTCTCGCCCCGGCGACCTGTGCCGACACTGCCGAACCGGCACCGACCCCACGCCTCTCGACGGCGCCGCCCGAGCAAGACGCCTCGAACAACTCGCCGGCCGCCCCCTGTAGCCCGGCGCAGGGCCGCCACCGCTCGCGGCGACCCTCGTGGTGGGGTGGGGTGGCCCCGACGACTCGTCGAGCTCCCTCCCGGGCCGTCCCTCCGATGGGTGATCGGGGTTGTTCCGGATATTCTGGATGGGTAGCGTCCAGCATATGCACATGAGCGAAGGCGTGGAGTGGGCGCTGCACAGCTGCCTGAACCTGGCGTGGGCCGAATCGGGCACGGCCGTGACGGCCACGAAACTGGCCGCCTTCTACCGCCTGCCCGCCGCGTACCTGAACAAGCAGCTCCAGGCGCTCGCCCGGGCCGGCATCGTCACCTCGACCTCCGGCCCACGCGGCGGCTTCCGCCTCGCCCGCGCCCTCAAGGACATCACCCTGATGGACGTCGTCGTCGCGATCGAGGGCCCCGACCCCGCCTTCCGCTGCCAACAGATCCTGCACAACGGCCCCGACGCCGACCCCACAGCCGACTACCGCACCTCCTGCGCCATCGCCCAGGCCATGTCCCGAGCCGACCTCGCCTGGCGCCACGAACTGGCCGCCCAGACCCTCGCCGACCTCAGAGCCACGGTCGAGTCCCGCTCCCCGGACACTCCGGAACTCACACGCGCCCGCCTCGCGAAAAAGTAACCGCGGGGGCGGCTGGTGTGTCCTCGCCCGCCCCCCGGGCCCGTGTGCATTACGGACCGGTCGCCGAGGCGTCGCGTCCGCGGCCCCGGCCCCGGCCGGGCGTCCGTACCGAACCGGCGCCGGAGCTGCCGCCGTTGCGGCGGCCGGCGAGTTCTCGGACGACGGCGAGGAAGTTGTCCCGGACCCGAGTGGGCCGAGCCGGATCCCAGACCGCGCCGATCCGCCAGGACACCGCATCGGACACCGCATCGGATCTGCCGACCCGCCCACCGCCGACCCCGCCAAGCGATCCGCCGCCCGATCCGCCGTCGGATCCACGGCCGGACTCCCCGCCCGTCCCGCCGTCGAGCCCGCCACTCGACCCGCCGTCGGACTCGATCGGGGTCACCATGACCGTGGCCGCCGCGATGTCGGCGGCGCCGGCCGGCACCAGGGCCGCGCCCACCCCGGCCGCCACCAAGGCAAGCACCGTCTGCAGGTCGGACGCCTCCTGGACGAGCTCGGGCCGAGCCCCGAACTCGCCCTCGAACAGCTCGATCTGCCGTACCAACCCCGGCCCCTTCGCCCGCGTCAGCCGCACCACGGGCCGCCCGCGCAACCACGCGGCGACCCCGACCGCATCCGTCGGCGGCGGATCCCGGTCCCCGGGCGAGGCCACCGCCAGGGTGTCGGTCAGCACCACCAGCCGCCCCAGGTCGTCCGGCGCCGGCAGCCGTACGAAACCCACATCGAGATCGCCGGCCCGTACCGCCTCGACCTGTGCATCGGACGACATGTCCTCCAACGTGATCCCGACTCCCGGGAAGCGCCGCCGAAAGGCCGCCACGGCCTGCGGGGCCAGATCGATACCGGAGAGCCCGAACCCGACCGCCAGCGTCCCCGCCTCACCACGCCTGAACTGCGCGGCCCGGCGGCTCAGCACATCGACGCGCCGCACCAACTCCCGCGCATCCGGCAACAGCGCCAGCCCGAGCCGGGTCGGCTCGGCCCCTCGCCGTCCGCGCGTGAACAACGCGCCACCGACCTCGGCCTCCAGGGCCTGAATCTGCTTGGTCAACGCGGGCTGAGTGATCGACAAGCGCCCCGCCGCGACTCCGAACCCGCCGGAGTCCGCGACCGCGACCAAGGCTCGCAGCAGCCGCACGTCCATATTCGGAGTCTAGGCGGCGGTCCATTCCACCCGGTTATCGAAGCGACCCAAACATTCATTGGACCGCAGCCCGCCGCACCACTGTGATGGGGGAGGAGGTCGACCGAAAGCCCAACCACACGTATCCAGACGTATCCAGGTACCGAATACCGCGCACCGAACTCCAGATACTCGCCTACCGCCTACCGCCTACCGCCTACCGCCTACCGCCTACCGCCTACCGCCTACCGCCTACCGCCTACCGCCTACCGCCTACCGCCTACCGCCTACCGCCTACCGCCTACCGCCTACCGCCTACCGCCTACCGCCTACCGCCTACCGCCTACCGCCTACCGCCTACCGCCCACCGCCTACCGCCCACCGCCTACCGCCCACCGCCTACCGCCCACCGCCCACCGCCTACCGCCCACCGCCTACCGCCCACCGCCCAACGAACCCGAGAGCGGGAGCCACCAATGGACCAATTGTTGCGTTGCGCGTCGGTACAGTTCGAGCCCCGCCCGGACGACAAGGTCTACAACCTCGCCCGCGTCGAACACTTCGTCCGCGAAGCCGCCACCGACGGCGTCCGTCTGGTCGTACTCCCCGAGATGTGCCTCCTGGGCTACTGGCACCTCCGTCGCCACACCCCCGACCGCCTGCGCGAACTCGCCGAGCCGAGCACCGGCCCGTCCGTCACGCACGTGCGCCGGCTCGCCATGGAACTGGGCATCGCCACCGGCCTCGGCTTCCTCGAAATCGACGAGACCGACGGCCGCCTCTACAACTCGTACGCCGTCTGCCTCCCCGACGGCCGAGTCCACTGCCACCGCAAACTGCACGCCTTCGAACACGAGGCCATCTCCAGCGGCGACCACTACACCGTCTTCGACACCCCGTGGGGCGCCCGCGTCGGCATCCTCATCTGCTGGGACAACAACCTGGTCGAAAACGTCCGCGCCACCGCCCTCCTCGGCGCCTCGATCCTGGTGGCCCCGCATCAAACCGGCGGTACGGCCTCGCGCAGCCCGCACGCCATGCGTCCGATCCCGATGCCCCTGTGGGAAGCCCGACACCGCGACCCCGCCGCCATCGAAGCGGCCTTCCGCGGCGAAAGCGGCCGGGCCTGGCTGATGCGCTGGCTTCCCGCCCGAGCCCACGACAACGGCCTGGCCCTGATCTTCAGCAACGGCGTGGGTCGCGACGACGACGAGGTCCGCACGGGCAACGCGATGATCCTCGACCCCTACGGCCGCATCCTCACCGAAACCTCCGCCGCCGAAGACACCATGGTCACCGCCGACATCGACCTGTCCCTGATCCCGATGTCCACCGGCCGCCGCTGGCTCAAGGGCCGCCGCCCCGCCCTCTACGACATCCTCACCCACCACTTCGGCGACGAACGCCCACCCAGAACCGCCCGCTTCTCCACGGAGCCGCCCACCCTGGAACCCCTGCCCGCTCGGGGCGAGTCCGCCTCCACCTGATCCGGCCGCGCCCGATTCGCAGGCGTGAACGCGCCCTGCCCGGATCGTGAACGCCTTGAGCGTCGCCGCCCGCCATTCGGCCCAAGGGCCGCCGGCCTGCCTCCTACGGCCTTCGCACCCACCACTTCGGCGACCAACCCTCCGCGGAATCGCCCGCTCCTCCAGGGAATCGCCCGCTCCTCCACGGAGTCGGCCACTCTCGGACCAGGCCCCGGAACGCCCGATCCTCACTCTCGAACAGGTCTTCACCCTCGCGGACGGCGTCGGCCCTCACTACCGGGCCACCGTCCTCCTCGCCGCCTTCGGCTCCCTGCGCTGGGGCGCACTCGCCGCCCTCCGCCGCGACCACGTAGACCTCGACGCAGGCACGATCCGTATCGACGTGTCCGCCACTGAGATGAGCGACGGCCAACGCGTGATCGGCCCGCCCACGTCGGCCGCAGGCAAGCGCACCGTGACCATCCCCGCGCCGATCCTGCTCGACCTGCCCCGCCACGTGGAGTGGTTCGCCGAGAAGGAGCCTGGCGGCGCCTGCTCTTCGTCGGCCCGAGGGGCGCCGCTCTCCGCCGCTGCAACTTCCGCCGGGTTCGGCGCTGTGGTACCTGTCGCCTCGGCGTGAGCGACCTGCACTTTCACGACCTACGCCACACCGGCAACGTCCTGGGCGCCGAGACCGGCGCCACCCTTCGAGAACTCGTGGACCGCACCGGCCGCGGTCCACGTCCTTGGCAGCCCTGATCGACACGCTCGCGCCAGCCGGGACCAAGCCGTCGCCGACGCGATCGGGAAGCGGGTCAAGAAGGTCCAGCCCCAAGAGCAACGCGCATCTGGCACGGAGCCAGCACACGAGGCGTAGCGAGTCTGGAAACGGCGAAGGCCCAGGTTGCGGATCATGTCCGTGACCTGGGCCTTCACTTCCGGAGCGGGCGACGAGAATCGAACTCGCGTTCTAAGCTTGGGAAGCTCATGTTCTACCATTAAACTACGCCCGCATCAGGCGCCCCAAGGGGAACCCTGCACGGTCACTCTACCGGATGGTCGAGCGTGGTTGCAGCAACGTTTCGTGGTGGGGGCGGGTGGTGCGGAGCGTTTGGGTGGATCCGGGGGCCTGCGATTACCCTTTCCACGTGCTTCTATCGGACAAGGACATTCGCGCGGAGATCGACTGCGGTCGGGTTCGGATCGATCCCTACGAGCCGGCCATGGTTCAGCCGTCGAGTGTGGACGTTCGACTTGACCGGTTCTTTCGGGTCTTCGAGAACCACAAGTACCCGCACATCGACCCCGCCGTCGAGCAGCCGGATCTCACTCGCATGATCGAGCCGCCCGAGGGCGAGCCGTTCATTTTGCATCCCGGTGAGTTCGCGCTCGGCTCGACCTACGAGGTCGTGTCGTTGCCGGACGACGTGGCCTCCCGGTTGGAGGGGAAGAGTTCGCTCGGGCGGCTCGGGCTGTTGACGCACTCCACCGCCGGGTTCATCGACCCGGGCTTCTCGGGGCACGTGACGCTGGAGCTGTCCAATGTCGCGACGTTGCCGATCAAGTTGTGGCCGGGGATGAAGATCGGCCAGTTGTGCATGTTCCGGTTGTCGTCGCCGGCCGAGTTCCCGTACGGGTCCTCGGTGTACGGGTCGCGGTACCAGGGACAGCGCGGGCCGACTCCCTCCCGCTCGTTCAAGGACTTTCATCGGACGAACGTCCGCGACTAGATCGCGGCGAGGTGGTGATCCTGCCGATGCCGATGCCGATGCCGATGCCGATGCCGATGCCGATACCGATGCCGCGCCCGCGAGCACTGTTCATGACCGCGAGCGCCGATCATGATCACGAGCGCTGCTCATAACCGTGAGCGCTGCTCGCGAGCGTGAGCGCTGCTCTCGCAACCACCCAACCCGCCGCGACCACCACCTGCGGCCGATCCCGAAGCGAAGATGGGCATACCCGGACATGAGTGACGTGCGCGAAAACCTCACTTGGCCGCTCTTCGGCCAGGCCACGCGTGAGCTGGCGACGCAGGTCGCGGAGGACGGGTACGAGCCCGACATCATCCTGTCCATCGCCCGCGGTGGCGTGTTCGCGGCCGGTGCGCTCGCGTACGCGCTGGACGTGAAGAATCTGCACCTGGTCAACGTCGAGTTCTACACCGGCATCGGGACCACGCTGGACATGCCGGTCATGCTCGCGCCGGTGCCGGACGTGGTGGACTTCTCGAACAAGAAGGTGCTGATCGCGGACGACGTCGCGGACACCGGCAAGACGCTGCTGCTGGTCCGGGACTTCTGCGAGGGCAACGTCGCCGAGGTGCGCTGCGCCGTCGTCTACGAGAAGCCGCAGTCGCTGGTCAAGTGCGAGTACGTGTGGAAGCACACCGACGACTGGATCAACTTCCCGTGGTCCGTGCAGCCGCCGGTGGTCACCCGCCAGGGCCAGATCCTCGACGCCTGAGCCGGACCGGAGCCGGAGCAGGGATCGGCAGAGGAAGAGGGGCCGGAGCAGGAACAGGAGCCGGAGTACCGGCTGCGGCATGCGCCGCCGCCGGCGCTACCGCCCGCGCGCTACCGCCCCTGTGTGCTGAACCGCATCAACGCGCCCAGTACGTCCACCGCTCCCGGCAATCCCCGCTCGATCGGATCCGGGGGGACCGCCCAGCGGGTGCATTCGCCGCATGCGGTGGACGAGGGCGGGGCCGGTACGAAGTGGCCCACCGCGTGGTGGCGGACGTCGAACCGGGCCGTGTCGTTGTGGTCGACCGTGTACCAGTACATGTTGCGCGCGCCCGGGTCGACCAGGAACAACAGCCGCTCGCCCGGTAGATGCAGGACCGGCCCCAGCGGCATGCCGATCACCTCCAACTGGCGGATCGCCGCGTAGCCGACCTTCGCCGGGGCGTCCAGGACGTCGAACTCCAGCCCGCTCGCGAGCAGGACCGTGTACGGCTTCCCGCTCCACCATTCCCAGACGTCGTCGGTCGATCGGGTGGCCCGGGTCAGCCCGGGTTCCGCAGCGGGGTGGGCGCCCGGGTCCGGGCAATCGGTGTCGCCGCACGAACATCGACCGTCTTCGACGTAGGCACCGGGCAGGACGGGCCAACCGCGATCCACGACGTAGAAGAGAGCGGCGGCCTGGAGCGCAGCCCTGGTGCGTTGCCGCACAAGCATGTCGGTTCCGTTCCTCACAACCGCGATGACGACGAGATGTCGTACGCGGACAGGTGTACATCTACGAGTACACCGCCCGGAGCGGTTACCGAACAGATCCGCAACGCGGCCCGGCCGTGCCACTTGTGGTCCACCCGGTCCACTGCCGGCACGCTTCGCCGCCGGCCTGACTCGACGTCAGAACCGAGGTCGCACCCACACCCCCACCGCCGCCCACCTCACAACGCCACCAACACCCTGACGCCGTCCAGCCGTCCAGCCGCAAGGCCGCCCGGCTATCCGGCTGCCCGGCTGTCCCAGGGTCACGACCTCACGACGCCCAACGCCCAACGTCCCGCCGTCACGCCGCCACGCCTCACAGCGTCACGATCGCACAACGTCACGCCCTCGCGACCTCACGACGCCAACGGAAGCTTCAACACCAGCAACAACGCGATCAGCTCGACCGACACACACCCCAGCGCCCGAGGCCACGGCAACTCGTGCACCCGTGTCATCAACATCGTCAGCAGCCACGCGGTCAGCGCGAACGACGCGATGCCGATACCGGCCACGATCGGATTGTCGTCGGGTGCGAACAGCGCGACCACAAGCCGCGGTGCGTCCGCGATCCAGACCAGGATCATCGACAGCGTGATGAACGGTGTCGGCGACCCGTTCCCGCCGAACTGGGTCGCGAGCGCATGCGACACCAGCCCGAGCAGTGCGCAGAACGCCGGCACCATCACGATCACGATGCCGAGTGCGGGCACGCTCGTACTCATGGTCGAGTCGACGAGCTCCTTGCGGGACGCGTCGTTCGCGAACACCGCGAGTGCGCCACCGAGCGCGGACATGATCAGCGCCGGCCACCACACCGCCTGGTCACGGACCGCGTCCATGGTGCGCAACGGGCGCAGCACGAATCCGCTCAGCACCTCTTTCCAGTGCAGGGCCCGCGGCGGAGGACCGCTGTACTGCGGCGGCTGCGGGTACGGCTGCTGCTGCCGGGGCGACACCGCGGGCGTCACCGTCGTGTACTCCTCCGGCGGCGCGCCGTAGATGTACAGACTCGTCTCGTCGGGCAACGACAGGGGCCCGTAGTTCGGGTCGCCCGAGCCGCCCTGTCCACCCTGCGACGACGAAGGCGGAGGCGGCGGTGGCGGCGGAATCTGCTGCCCGTGGCCCTGCTGCCCATGGCCTTGTTGCCCGCCGTAGCCCTGCTGCCCGCCGTGGCCCGGTTGGCCGCCGTAGCCCTGCTGCCCATACCCCTGTTGGCCACCGTACTGATCGCCGTGAGCCCCGCCGTGCTGAGGTGGGTAACCCTGGCCGGCAGGCGGGGGCTGTTGCCGGTACGGGTCGTAGGGTCCATTGCCAGTCACATCAATGACGGTACCGGCAGTTCGACCCCCCGCGTCGTCCCGGGAAGGTCGTAATTCGGGCACAAAAACGCGATCGCCGTCGACCTCCCGCAGGAGAACCGACGGCGATCCCGTCACCTGTCACTCGTTATCAGCCGCCGACCGCCGACCGCCGACCGCCGACCGCCGACCGCCCGTCACCCGTCGCCCGTCACACAAGCCCTACAAGCCCTACAAGCCCTACCTGCCCTACTTGGCTCCCGCGTCCTCCAGGGCCCCCTCGGCCGCCGGTGGTTCGGGGAGTTGCACGGATTGCAGCAGGAGTTGTGCCACGTCGACGACGCGGAGGTCCTCCCTGGCCTCGCCGGCCTGCTTCTTGGCGTTGATCGAGTCGGTGAACATCACCAGGCAGAACGGGCAGGCGGTGGAGACGATGTCCGGCTTCAGCGCCAGGGCCTCGTCCATGCGCTCGTTGTTGATGCGCTTGCCGATGCGCTCCTCCATCCACATCCGCGCACCACCCGCACCACAACAGAAACCCCGCTCCCTGTGCCGGTGCATCTCCTCGTTCCGCAACCCCGGAACCCGCGCGATGATCTCCCGCGGCGGCGTGTACACCTTGTTGTGCCGACCCAGATAACACGGGTCGTGATACGTGACCAGCCCGTCCACCGGCTCCACCGGCGTCAGCCGACCCTCGTCCAACAGATGCTGCAACAACTGCGTGTGGTGGATCACCTCGAAGTGCCCCTCCAACTGCGGGTACTCGTTGGCCAACGTGTTGAAACAGTGCGGACACGTCGTGACGATCCGCTTGCGCGGCGCGTCCTCCAACGCCGCGTTCAACGTCGCCACGTTCTGCGCCGCCAACATCTGGAACACCACCTCGGACCCCAACCGGCGCGCCGAGTCACCCGTGCAGGACTCCTCCTTGCCCAGGATCCCGTACCGCACCCCGGCGATGTGCAACAGCTCCGCGAACGCCTTCGTGGTCTTCTTCGGACCGTCCGCCAACGCCCCCGCACACCCCACCCAGAACAGGTACTCCAACTCCGCCGGATCCACGTCCCGCCCCACGATCGGCACCTCGATGCCGGTCGCCTTCGCCAACTCCTTGACCCAGTCCAGACGGGCCTTGGTCGCCACACCCCACGGGTTGCCCTTGTTCTCCAACCCCTTGAGCATCGTCGCCGCCTCGGAGGGGAACGCACTCTCGATCAACACCTGATACCGGCGCATGTCCACGATGTGGTCCACGTGCTCGATGTCGACCGGACACTGCTCCACACACGCCCCGCACGTGGTGCACGACCACAACACGTCCGGATCGATCACCCCGTTCTCCGCCGCCGTCCCGATCAACGGCCGCTCCGCCTCGGCCAGCGCCGACGCCGGCACCTTCGCCAACTGCTCCGGCGTCGCCCGCTCGTTGCCCTCCTCGTCCTTCCCGCCCCCGGCCAGCAGGTAGGGCGCCTTCGCGAACGCGTGCTCGCGCAACGACATGATCAACAACTTCGGCGACAACGGCTTGCCCGTGTTCCACGCCGGACACTGCGACTGACACCGACCACACTCGGTACACGTGGAGAAGTCCAGCAGACCCTTCCAGGTGAAATGCTCCACCTGCGAGACCCCGAACACCGCATCGTCCGCCGGATCCTCGAAATCGATCACCTCACCACCCGAACGCATCGGCTGCAACGCACCCAACGCAACCCCACCATCCGCCTCACGCTTGAAGTAGATGTTGAAGAACGCCAGAAAACGATGCCACGCCACACCCATGCTCGGGTTCAGGCCGATCGTCACGGCCCAAGCGCCGGTGGCGGTGAGCTTGATCATCGCGGTCAGGTAGACCAGGTTCTCCAGCGTGGACTCGCTCAGGTCCTGGAACGCCAGGCTCAGCGGGTACGACGCGAAGAAGCCCGCCTCGTAGTGGTCCACCCCCAGCAGGGCGGCCTCCAGGGCGCGCAGTGTCAGGATCGCGAGGCCGATCACCAGGATCGTCCACTCGACGTAGTACGCCTGCCACGACACCGAGCCGGCGAACCGCGACTTGCGGCCCGGGCGCGAGGGCAGGCTCAGCTGCCGGATGACCATCAGCACCACGATGCCGACGAATGTGGCCAGTGCGATGAACTCGGTGAAGAGTTCGTACGGCAACCAGTCGCCGATGAGCGGGAACACCCAGTGGGCGTCGAAGAGTTGGACGATCGCGGTGACGATGGTCAGGCCGAGGGTCAGGAAGCCGACGGCCACGAACCAGTGGGCCACGCCGACGACGCCCCACTTGAGCATGCGGGTGTGGCCGAGGAACTCCCGGCCGAGGGTCGCGGTGCGCTGCGCGGGCTGTCCGGTTCGGCTGCCGTCCGGCTGACCGACCTGGACGAAACGGTAGATGTGCGCGACGGCGCGCGCCGCGAGCGCGGCGCCGACCACCAAGGTGACCAGCGAGATCACGATCGCTGCGAGCTGCATGGGTGTTCGGCTCCTCCGGTGGGACGTCCCTTCCGGGGCGTGTATCGGCCGACAGCGTACGGCCGTGCGGGCATCTTACCCACTGGTAACTTATCCACTGCTTCGATGATATCCGTCACGCTGGACGCTACCCGGTTCGCAGCTTTTGTCCGCTTCATCCGACCCTAGGTGATCTTGTCTTACCACTCGTGCCGCCCGACCACCACGCCGAAGCACCGAGCCCCAAGACACCGCACCGAGCCCCAAGGCACCGCACCGAAGCGCGAAACGCCAAGCACCCAAGCGCCACCGAGCCCCGAACCACCAAAGCGCCGGAACCCGCAACGGGTCCCGGCGCCATGACGTCGATCAGACGGTCTTCGCCGCCTCCGGCTTCCGCGGCTGCACGACCAGCGTGTCGCTCGCCCCGTCCAGGTCGACCAGGACCGTGTCCCCGTCGCCGACCTCGCCCGCGAGCAATGCCCGGGCCAGCTTGTCGCCGATCGCGGTCTGGATCAGCCGGCGCAGCGGCCGAGCGCCGTACGCCGGGTCGTACCCGGTCAGCGCGAGCCACTCGCGGGCCGCGTCGGTCACCGTCAGGGTGATCCGGCGGTCCTTGAGCCGGGCGCCGAGCCGGTCGACCTGGAGTCCGACGATGTGCGCGAGCTCCGCCGTGCCGAGTGCGTCGAAGAGCACGATGTCGTCGAGCCGGTTGAGGAACTCGGGCTTGAACGCGTTGCGCACGACGTCCATCACCATGTTCTGCTGCTGCTCGTGCGACAGCGCCGGGTCGACCAGGTACTGCGACCCCAGGTTCGAGGTCAGGATCAGCACCACGTTGCGGAAGTCCACCGTGCGGCCCTGGCCGTCGGTCAGCCGTCCGTCGTCGAGCACCTGGAGCAGGACGTCGAAGACCTCGGGGTGGGCCTTCTCCACCTCGTCCAGCAGCACGACCGAGTACGGCCGACGGCGCACCGCCTCGGTCAGCTGGCCGCCCTCCTCGTAGCCCACGTAGCCGGGCGGCGCACCGACCAGGCGGGCGACCGAGTGCTTCTCCGCGTACTCCGACATGTCGATCCGCACCATCGCGCGCTCGTCGTCGAAGAGGAAGTCGGCGAGCGACTTGGCCAGCTCGGTCTTGCCCACGCCGGTCGGGCCCAGGAACAGGAACGAGCCGGTCGGGCGGTCCGGGTCCGCGATGCCGGAGCGGGCCCGGCGCACCGCGTCGGACACCGTCGTCACGGCGGTCTTCTGGCCGATCAGTCGGCGACCCAGCTCGTCCTCCATCCGCAGCAGCTTGCCGCGCTCGCCTTCGAGCAGTCGGCCCGAGGGGATGCCGGTCCAGGACGAGACCACGTCGGCCACGTCGTCCGGGCCGACCTCCTCCTTGACCATCGCGGTGCCGTCCGTGCCCCGGTCCCCCTCGGTCGCCGCGGCCTCGGCCAACTCGCGCTCCAGGGTCGGGATCTGCCCGTACATCAGCTTGGAAGCGGTCTCGAAGTCGCCGTCCCGCTGGGCCCGCTCGGCCTCGCCGCGGGCGGCGTCCAGGCGCTCCTTGAGCTCACCGACCCGGTTCAGACCGGCCTTCTCCTGCTGCCACCGCGCGGTCAGGCCGCTGAGCTGCTCCTGCTTGTCCGCGAGGTCCTTGCGCAGCCGCTCCAGCCGATCCCGGCTGGCCGCGTCGGTCTCCTTGGCCAGCGCCATCTCCTCCATCCGCAGCCTGTCGACCGAGCGCTGCAGCTCGTCGATCTCGACGGGGGAGGAGTCGATCTCCATGCGCAGCCGCGAGGCCGCCTCGTCGACCAGGTCGATCGCCTTGTCGGGAAGGAAGCGCGCGGTGATGTAGCGGTCGGAGAGGGTGGCCGCGGCGACCAGGGCGGAGTCGGCGATCTGCACCTTGTGGTGTGCCTCGTACCGGCTCTTGAGTCCGCGCAGGATCGCGATGGTGTCCTCGACGCTGGGCTCGCCCACGAACACCTGCTGGAACCGGCGCTCCAGCGCGGGGTCCTTCTCGATGTGCTTGCGGTACTCGTCCAGCGTGGTCGCGCCGACCAGGCGCAGTTCGCCGCGCGCGAGCATCGGCTTGAGCATGTTGCCCGCGTCCATCGAACTGTCGCCGGTGGCACCGGCGCCCACCACGGTGTGCAGCTCGTCGATGAAGGTGACGACCTGGCCTTCGCTGGACTTGATCTCGTTCAGCACCGCCTTGAGCCGCTCCTCGAACTCGCCGCGGTACTTCGCGCCCGCGACCATCGCACCGAGGTCGAGCGCGATCAGTCGCTTGTCGCGCAGCGACTCGGGCACGTCGCCGGCCACGATCCGGCGGGCCAGGCCCTCCACGACGGCGGTCTTGCCCACGCCGGGTTCACCGATCAGTACCGGGTTGTTCTTGGTCCGGCGGGACAACACCTGGACCACCCGGCGGATCTCCGAGTCGCGGCCGATGACCGGGTCGAGCTTGCCGTTGCGGGCCTCCTCGGTCAGGTCGCGACCGTACTTCTCCAGTGCCTGGTAGGTGCTCTCCGGGTCCTGCGAGGTGACCCGGGCGCTGCCGCGCACCGCCTTGAAGGAGTCGAGCAGTGCCTGCGGGGTGGCCCCCGCCTCGCGCAGCGCGTCGGCGACCGGACCGGAGCGGCCGGAGGCGAGGCCGACCAGGACGTGCTCGGTGGACACGAAGGTGTCGCCGAGCTTGTCGGCCTGCTTCTCCGCCTCGTCCAGCGCGAGCATCGTCTCGCGGGCGAGCTGCGGCGCGGCCACCGTCGATCCGGACGCGCTCGGCAGGCGATCCGCGATCTGGCCCGCCGCGACCTTCAGGAGCGGCACGTCCACACCGGCCGCGCCGAGCAGCGGGACCGCGATCCCCTCGGGCTGTTCGAGCAGGGCGAGCAGCAGATGCGCGGGCTCCACCTGGGGGTGTCCCGCCGCGGAAGCCTTGCGGATGGCGACCGAAAGGGCCTCTTGGGCCTTGGTGGTCAGCTTGTCCAAAGTGCTCACTCTGCTACCTCCTACCGCGTGTGGTCCGCGGCGCTTGAGTCCTCAACCGTCCTGCCAGCACAACCGGTGCAGAGTTGAGTCTATTCCACTCAAGTTTGATGCGCCTGCGCCTCTTACGCGGCCTTCTTCTCCGCCCACGCGTCAGGCTCCCACACTGGATGCACAGTGACCGTGACCGAACGGTCGGGTTCGCGCCGGATCTCGACTCGTCGCGCGAGCTTGTGCAAGAGGGCGTTCTGCTCCTTGGCGGTCAAGGTCTTCCATTCGTCGAGCAGGCCGACCGCGATCGGGCGCAGCTCGTCGACCGACGGGAGCACTTCGACCTTGGGTTCGAGCGCGGTTACCACCGCATCCGCTTCGGCATGCTTGGCCTTCAACTTGTCGAGTGCATGGGCGTACGTGTCGCCCGGGTAGTTCTCCGGCGACAGCGCATGGTCGACGGTTAGACGCGTCAACGCGTCCTGTGCCCGCTTTCGGGCCGCCTGTGCCTCCTTGAGCTTCTGCTCTGTGCTCTTGCGAACCTGGCGAACCTCGACCGATTCGACAGGCGCGGCCGGCGCGCTGTCGATGCCTGCTGCAACCGTGCCGAGCCAGTCAACGACTCGTGCCTCGACCAACGGCCGGAGGATCCATATCCCTTGGCAGAGGGAACCGGCGCTCTTGCTGTTGTACGAGCAGCGGTAGACCCCGCCCCGAGTCCCTCGGTACGGGGATGCTGTCGCCCCCTGCCGACAGTTCCCGCACCTGCTGAGCCCGGACAGGGGGTAGGACCCGCGCCGGGCGCGCGGCGCGATACGGCGCACCTCCTTCACGGTTCCGAGGTACTCGTCCCACTCGCCGTCGAGCAGCATGGCCGCTTGCGCGCCCGGCATGTAGTAGTGGTTCGGGCACGTCCCAGACCGTTTCCCACAGGTGCACTCCTTGCTGTGCACGCGCAACAGGCCAGCGGCGAACCCGCTGATCATGTACCCGTTGACTGCCTGACCGGTCCACGGGCCGGCCCAGCTCGTCAGGTACCCGCATTCGTTGAGCCATGCGGCAATGCCGGGGTAGCCCGCCTCGCGCGCCGTGTACATGCGGTACATGGTCCGAACCACGGGTCGATGGTCGCGGATTGGCTCGTACCACTCCTGTTGGATGGTCCAGCCGCCGATCCCGTCGGGGATGCGCCGCGGGTGCCAGTGGTACCCGAACCGCTGCCGGCCCGTGGCGGGTAGGCCGAGGGCCCGACGGTGGTCGTGCGTCTCGCGCCACTGTTCGCCCGCGCGATCGGACTCGAACGCCGCGACCTCCAGAAGGACGCCGCGCTGAAATCGACCCGTTGCCGTGCGCGCGTCGACTTCTTCTGTGGCCGACTCCAGTTGTCCGCCGGCGCGCTCGACGCGCTCGATGTTGACGGCGTTGCCGTGCCTTGTGCGACCAAAGCGCGAGTACTTCCATACGGCTATCTCTCGCGCTTTGCCCTGCTCGACCGCCCCGATTGCTTGCATGATCTTGCGCTTGAAGTTGCGGCCGGACGCGTCGAGATCTTCGATCCAATCGACGATCACGCGACCGCGACGGCGTGCCCATTCCACGATCGCCGCGCGCTGAAGCTCTGGGCTGATCTTCTCTTCGTTCCACGTACTGACGCGTACGTACCCGATGGCGGGTATGAGCATCCCGCCGTCGATGGCTGGTTTCAATAGGTTCACCGTGCGGCCCTTCCGTGTCGAGGCCGCACCTCCTGTACGGCCTGGAGCGGGAACAGGTGGAGTGTGCCGGTCGGTTCGTGCTCGTCGTCGAGGTCGACGTGTTGAGCAGGCGCCGACAGTTCGCTGGCGCCCATGTGCTCGATTGCCGTCCGGTATCCCTCCGTGCGGAGTGCCGCGCATGCGTCGTCGCGGCGGACCTGGGCCATGCGCAGGCACGCGAGCATGGTTGCTGCGCCTCCGCTGACCATCAGGGCCACGCCTACGACTGCTGCGATGCGGTGCACAACCGGCGCCGCCAACGCAAGCACGACCACCGCAGCACCCCCTGCGTGCACTGCGATACCGGCCCCCGCGACCGCTTTCGGGATCTCCATCCGGCGCACTCTCCTCGGTAGTCCTATGTGCTTCGACGCCTCGTCGATGGGCGACGTTGCTCCTGCTCCTGCAACGTTTTGATCATTGAGATCAGCAGGTCGCGCCGTTCCTCGCTATGGATACCAAGTCGGTCTGCCGCTTCCTCCGGCGTGATCCGATCGGCCATAGGCACGGGCCGTGCCGCCCGTTGTAGCTGTGACTCGTCGACGACGCCGGCGCGTAGGAGTACCTCGCCGAGTGGGTCGCCGAGTCCGTCGGCGATCTTCTTCAGCACCGACGGATCTGGAATGGATTGACGAAGGAGAATCCGCGACACGGTCGACGGTGAGATCTTGGCGTCGGCCGCGAAGCGTGCCCGCCCGCCTCCCCTCGGGCTCACGTCGTACTTACGAGCGACGAGTCGTTCCTCGAACCAGTCGCCGAATCTGTTGATCTGCTCTTGGTCTGGCGTGCTCTCTTGGGTGGTCGTCCGCATACGGACAACCTACCTGCGCAGTAACTTGCCCATGGGCATACTCGCAGATCAGAGAGCTACCAACCTCCTGTCTCACTGCGTCGATCCACCATAGCGCGATCTCTCGAACAGGTGCTCGATTAGTCGATCGAGACACTCGGGGTCGCTAGCTCTCTTGCCAGAGAGGTAGTCGTATGACTACGTTCTCTCTCGCCAGGATGATCACTTCTCTTGGCAGAGAGGAACGCATGTCTTCCGTGATCCCGCGCGCTGACGCCTTCCGAGCTGCTCGCGCCGTTCTCGACGCTGCCCGCGCCCGCCGTGACGCCTTGCCCGTCCGGGTGGCCGCCGAGCAGGCCGCCGTCGGCAGTACGCGCTCGGTCGACGAGATCGAGGCGTTGCTGCTCGTCCTGCGGGCCCGCAGCACGCACGCCGCGCCGGCCATGCCCGCGGCTGCCTGACCCCCACACATGCAACCGGGCCCGTCGGATGCGACCCGACGAGCCCGGACAACCACACCCCGAAGGACAGGTCTGTATGCAGTCCAAGCGTATCCAACTCGCGCTTACCGATCCGCTCGTCGAGCCGTTTGTCGAGGCTCTCAACGAGTTGCCGGCCGACGAGCGCGTGCAGTTCATGAACAGCTTCGTCAAGGGTCTCGCCGCCGCGCTGCCCCGGGTGTCCTCGCACAACGACCACCCGACCGACGTCGACGCCTACAGCGAGGGTGCGCACGTCGCGCGGTCGCTGATCGCCGGCGGTGTGCTGTGACGATCGCACCCGAGCGGCCGAGTCTGTTCTCGTCGGCCGCGCTGATCGCGCCGGTTGATCTCGCCGAGACCGATCGGACGGCGTGGCTCGACGCTCGCCGCGGCGGCATCGGCGGGTCGGACGTCGCCGCCGCGCTCGGCATGAGCAAGTACACGTCGTCGTACGAGCTGTACCTCGACAAGCGCGGCGAGCTTCCCGAGATCCCGCGCTCGCCGCGGCTCGTCGAGGCTGCCCGCTGGGGGGTCCTGTTCGAGCCGGTCATCGCCGACGAGTGGGCGCTGCGCAACGGCGTACACGTCGAGCGGGTCGGGATGCTTGCGCACCTCGACCGCCCATGGATGCGGGTGAACCTCGACCGCACGGTGCACGGCTGTCCCGATGGGCCGTGCTTCCTGGAGGTCAAGACGCGTTCGGCCTACCAGCTCGACGAGTGGGTCGACGAGGTGCCCGACGGGCCCGCGCTGCAAACGCACTGGGGACTCGGCGTGACCGGGTTCGGGCATGCGCACGTCGCGGCGCTGATCGGCGGGAACGTCCCCATGTTCCACCGCATCGACCGCGACGACGCGCTGATCGAGCATCTCGTCTCGATCGTCGGTCGCTTCTGGCAGGGCGTGCTCGACGGCACTCCGCCGGCCATCGACGGCACCGAAGCAACCGCCAAGCTGCTCGGCCACCTGTACACCGCCGACCCGACCGCGGTCGAGATCGTCAGTCCCGCGGACGTGCGGCCCCTGCTCGACGAGCGGGTCACGCTCAAGCAGCGTGTGAAGGACACGGCCGACAAACTGCAACTCGTCGAGAACAAGCTCGCCGCGCTCGCCGGCGACGCCGAGACCGTCAAGGCGCCCGACGACGAAGTCGTTTTCACGTACAAGGCCAACGGGACGTTCGCGGCCAAGCGGTTCGCCGAAGAACACCCCGAACTCGCCGCCGACTACATGCAGCCGTCGACCACGCTCGACACGAAGAGTCTCGCCGCGGATCACCCCGACATCTATCGCCGGTTCCGCGCGCGCGTTCTCCGCGTGCCTGCGGTCAAGAAGGGCAAGGCATGACGACGAACACTCTCGCGCAGCGGGTCGCCACCCGCGCGAACAACGCCGGCGCCGTCGAGCAGGCCGCGCCGCCGCAGCAGCAGACGCTCGCGCAGTTCGTCGTCGGCAAGCGCGCCGAACTCGTTCACGCCCTGCCCGCGCACATGAACGGTGCGGCCGACCGGATCATGCGTATCGTCCTGACCGACCTTGCGCGTGTGCCGGACCTTGCGCGGTCGACGCAAAGCTCGTTCATGGGCGCGTTGATGACGTGCACGCAGCTCGGTCTCGAACCGGGTGGTGTCTCCGGTGAGGCGTACCTGCTCCCGTTCTGGAACAAGCACATCGGGCAGCACGAGGTGCAGCTCGTCATCGGGTATCAGGGCATGGTCAAGCTGTTTTGGCAGCACCCTCTCGCGGGCGGCTTGGACACGCACGCCGTGCGCGAAAACGACGAGTTCGACTACGAGTACGGGTTGAATCCGCGGCTCAAGCACAAGCCGGCGCGTACCAACAGGGGCGACGTGACGGAGTACTACGCCGTCGCACGGATGATCAACGGTGGGTCTGCGTTCGTCGTGCTGTCGGTCGATGCCGTGCAGGCAGTGCGGGCACGGTCCAAGGCGCGCAACGGCGGCCCCTGGTTGACCGACTTCGACGCCATGGCCAAGAAGACGTGCATTCGCAGGCTGTTCAAGCTGCTGCCCAAGAGCGCCGAACTCGCCCGCGCGGTCGCACACGACGAGTCCGTTCGGCGCGACGACTCGGTCGAGGGCCTCGACGTCGTACCGGACTACATCGACGGCGAACTCGCCGACGACGCGACCCCCGACGGCGGCGCGCAATGACCCTGCCCGTACTCAACCCCGCCCCGGCTTCGGCCGGGGCGGGCCCCCTCACCATCGGGTCGTTGTGCAGCGGATACGGCGGCCTCGACCTGGGCGTGCGGCACGTGCTCGGCGGCCGGATTGCGTGGCACGCCGAGATTGACGACGCCGCGGTGCGCATCCTCGCGCACCACTGGCCCGGCGTGCCCAACCTGGGCGACATCACCCGCGTGCAGTGGCCCGACGTCGAGCGCGTCGACGTGCTGCTCGGCGGGTACCCGTGTCAGCCGTTCAGCACCGCCGGCAAGCGGAAGGGGGCAGCAGATGCCCGTCACCTCTGGCCCTACATCGCCGACGCCATTCGCGTTCTTCGACCGCGCCTCTGTCTCTTTGAGAACGTCGCAGGCCACATTTCCTTGGGACTTGCCGACGTCGTCACCGACCTTGCCGCGCTCGGGTGGGATGCGGAGTGGTGCTGTGTTCGCGCGTCGGAGATCGGCGCTCCGCACGCCCGAGATCGGGTGTTCCTGCTTGCGTGGCCGGCTGCTGCCGACCCCGACGACAAGCGAGGGAACCGGTTCCAAACACGCGCCGGCGAAGTCGGGTGGCCGGTCCCTCCGGAGCGTGGTCGCGTTGTTGTCGACCGCGACGTCGAGTGGGGCGACTACTGGCCCGCCGTTGACCGGTGGGAGCGCACCGCCGGACCGGTGCCCCGGCCAACTGACGATCACGGGCGACTGACCGCCGAGTTCGTCGAGTGGACCATGGGGATCCGCGGGCACGTGACGGAGGTCCCCGGTCTGACCCGTTCCGCGATGCTGCGCGTACTCGGCGCCGGCGTCGTACCCATGCAGGCCGCGGCGGCGCTGCGGCTGCTGCTCGACCGGGCCGACGTCGAGGTGCTGCCGTGAGCCACGCTGCACGCGATTGGGTGTGGACACGGTCACGCGCCCGCGGAACCGAGCGGCTCGTGCTGCTCGCGGTCGCTGAACACGTCGTCGGCGCCGACGGCGTCGCGTACGCCGGCACGACGCGACTCGTGCAGTACACCGGCGCCGCCCGTTCGACCGTGCGCGCCGCTGTCGACAGCGCGCTCGCGTCGGGCGAACTCGTCGTCGTCGAGGGCCGGATCGGGCCGCGCGGCGAGACGGTCTATCTGCTGCCGCACGCCGTCGGTCACGTCCCGGGCATGTCCGAGTCGCCCCTGTCTGACAGGGCCGGAAACCGGCCCGGACCGGAATCCGACCCGGACCGGGAACCGACCCCCGGGGGAGCGGAAACCGGCCCGGCAGGGGACCGGAAACCGGCCCGGGGGGTACCGGAATCCGGCCCCCAGAACAGAGAGCACGAGAAAGAAGAGAAGAAGCAGAGCAGCGTCGCCGAGCTGCGCCCGCTCGCCGAGCGGCTCGCCGCCGACGGCATGGCCGTTACGTGGACGCTCACCGCGGCCGAACGCGGCGACCTGCTCGCGCTCGTCGAGCAGCACGGCGTGCCCGCGCTCGTCGAGCACGTGCGCGACAGGTGGAACCCCGCATCTCCGCCGCGCACCGCGCGCTACCTGCTGCGGATGTGGTCCGACATCGGCGCCGCTTCCGCACCGCCCCAACCGGCCGGCGCCGCCGTCGTGCCCCTGCACGGCTCCCGACCCGCTCGCGCCTCACACACCGACGTACTGACCGGCGCGCTTCGCATCCTCGAACAGGAGGGACTCGCGTGAACACGCGTGAAATCGCCGCCCTACTGAACTGGGCCGCCAAACTCGACCCCCGCGTAAAGCGCGACCTGGGCGACGAGCGCGCCGCCGCGCAGCTCATCGCCACGTGGGCCGAGGTGCTCGTTGACGTGCCCACAGAGGCCCCGGTCGTTCACTGGGCAGTCTCGGCCGCCGTCACGCAGTACTACGAGAAGAACGACGAAGCGCGGTTCTGGGCAATCCACCCGCGGAACATCCTCGCCGCGTGGGCGCCGTACCGGCGGGCGCTCCTCACGCTGCACACCGACCCGTTGCCGGCCGCCGAGTCGCCCGACTCGTTCGACGCGCCCGGCTACCGCGAACAGCTCCTCGCACACCGGCGCGCCGTCACCACGGGTCACGCGCCGCCGGTCGAGTACCACGCACCCGCCATCGACGGCGCCGGACAGCGCCGGCTCGTCGCGATGATCGGCAGCGGTACCGGCCGGCCCGCCGAGTACGAACGCACCCGCTCGACCGTACGCAACACGACCGCGCCGAGCCTGGCCACCAATCCCGAGTTCGCCGTGCGCTGCCCCGACCCGGATTGCCGCGCACGTGAGCTGAACCAGTGCCGATACCCGAACCACAGGCGCATGGGCAACCGCACCCACGCGGTACGCCAAGAGGCGTACGACGTGTACGTCGAGTCGCAGAAAGGCGTACTCGCATGAGCCGCCCGACGCGCACCGGGCCGCGGTACATGGTCACCGCCTCATGGGAGGTCGGCCGAACCGCTGCGCCGTTCACGTCGAACGACCGCGCCGCCGTACGCCGAGTCGCCCGCGAACACGCCGACCGCGGCGCACAGGTCACCATCGCCGAGTACCGCAGCGGCACATGGCGCACCGTCGACGTGCTCGACCGCGCCGCCGAGCAGCCCGTCGCCCAGGTCGAGCCCGACCTCGACGACGTCGCCGACCGACTCGTCGACGAGCAGCTCGTCGAGCAAGCCGAGCACGAGCTGCGCCTGCTCGACCGCCTCATGCGCGAGCGTCCCGTCATGCGGCCGAGCCGCGCCCGGCACACCGCCGGCGGACGACGCGCCGCATAGGCACGAAGCCGCGCCGCCCCGGACCCACAACCCGGGGCGGCGCCGACACCCCCAAAAGATCCACACAAGCCCCGCACAGCCGCTAACGTGCTCTCCAGAGAGCACGAGTACCAACCGAGAGAGATAGGCGCTCACGTGGCCGCAGAGACCATCTTGACCATCGAGGGCAACCTCACCGCCGACCCCGAGCTGAGGTTCGCCGCCAGCGGCGCCGCCGTTGCGAGCTTCACCGTTGCCTCGACCCCCCGCACGTTCGACCGCCAGGCCAACGAATGGCGCGACGGCGAACCCCTGTTCATGAGGTGCGCCGCTTGGCGTCAGCTCGGCGAGAACGTCGCCGAGTGCCTCAACAAGGGCAACGCCGTGATCGTGACCGGCCGACTCAAGCAGCGCACCTACGAGACCAGCACCGGCGAGAAGCGCACCGTGATCGAACTCGAAGCGGACAACATCGGCCCGTCGCTCAAGTTCGCAACCGCCCGCCCGGTCAAGGCCAACCGGCAGCAGCCCACGCAGCAGCGACAGCAGCCGTCCGGCGACGCATGGCAGACCCCCCAGCAGCCCAACCCCCCGTTCTGACGACCGACCGCGCGACCGGTCGCACCCGGCGCCGCGCGCGAGCAGCCTCTCGACCCCCGGCTCGACCCCCCTCGGAGCACCCCTTGACTGACCCGTTCGCCGCCCCGTCCGACGTGCTCGACCTCGACCCCTCGACGTGGCCCTGCGTCGCCGCGAACGACACGGCGTGGCTCGACCCGTCCGCCCTCGTACAGCTCGACGCCGCGGCGCGGTGTGCCGGCTGCCCCGTCCTGCTCGCCTGTCGCGACCGTGGCCGACACGGTCCGCACGGCGACCCCGAATGGGGTGTGTGGGGCGGCGAGACGACGGAGCAGCGGCGCGTCGCCACCGGCCGGAGCATCGTCAAGTGAGCGCCGTCGAACAGCGCGACCTCGACCGCCTCGACGTCCTGCTCGGCCGCGCCGACCGCGGCGTGCTCCTGGTCGACGAGGCGCGCGTGCTGCGCTCCCTCGTGTACCAGCTCGTCAACCGGGCCGACGAGAACCGCAGGAGCTACCTGCACGCGCGCGCCGGCGAAATCCAATGGTGGGGTCGGTGGGTTGAGACGTCGCGCCGCTCGCGTCTGCGCCTGCGTGCGCTGCGCCGTGCGCTCGACCGCGCCCACCGGGCCCGCGCCGTCGAGGCCGCGCTCGCCGAACGGCTCGACGTGGCCGAGCAGCTCGCCGACGCGCTGACCGATCACGCACTCGGCGACGACGCGCTGCTGCTCGCCGACACCATCCGCCGACTGTGCGCCGGCGACATCACACCGCACCGCGCACTCGCCGACACAACCGACTGAGGAGCAGCACCCATGACGTACACCGACACCGTGCGGACCGCGGTCGACGCGCTGCGCACCATCCGCGGCGAGTGGGGCGCGCTGCTCGTCGCGGTCGAGCAGCCGCCGGCCGACGAGTGGCCCCCGCGCGAGTACCGCGGCGGCCTGTTCGCCGGCGTCGACAGCGGCGACCCGCTGCTCGTCGTCGACCGCGCGCCGCTCACCCTGCGCCCGTACTCGGCGCCGGCCAACCTCGACGCGCTCGACGCCGGCGTGTTCGTCGAGCGCGCGCTGTTCGATCTCGCCGACACGATCGCCGCCGCGGCGCAGCGACCCATCACCCGCGCCCAGGTCGCGCCGCTGCGCTGGGAGCAGGACGACGCCGACGCCGCCGACCCGCGCCGCTGGGCCTACCCGAGTCCCACCTCACCCGGCAGCCGCGCCCACGGCACCGAGTTCGCCGCCCTGTGGATCGAGGGCAGGGTGCTCGACGACGACCTCGACGACGAGCTGCTGCCCGACGGCCGGCGCGGGCCCGCGCTGTTCCTGCCTCTGCCCGAGCACCTGCTGCACGAGGCGCACCGGGTCGCCCGTCGCTGTGCCGAGCGCATCCGGCGTGCCCTGCTGATGGAGGAGCGGCCGGCCCCGGGCACCGCGGCGTGCCCCTGGTGCGGCGGCGAGCTGACCCTGCACACGCGCCGCGGCGAACCCGAGCGCATCACGTGCGCGACCGGCGCGGCATGCCGGGCCCCGGCGTCGGTTGACGACGCCGGCCGGCGCACCTGGGCGGGCGACTCCCTGCTCGCGCTCGTGACCGATCTCGCCGGCGCCGCCGCGGCGTAGGGCACCGGACCGGGCCCGGCGTAACTTCCGGGCCCGGCTTGCCCGTTGCCTCTTGTGTACTCAGTACTGAACTGAGTACAGTACGAGGTGTCGGGCTCCACACCGACAACTCACTCACCACAACCACGGGAGCTACCCCCATGACCAAGCGATACGCGACCAGCACTCTCAAGAGCGTCGTTCTGCACTCCCAGGGCATCAACAGCAAGCGCGCCGACTGTGGCCGCATGGCCGAGCACGTCGTCGATGCCGACGCCGCATCGTTCGGTCTGGCCACGCAGACCATGCGTCACTGCAAGTCCTGTGTGAACACCCGCACCGCCCGCCGGCACGTCGAGCTGTCGCTCGACGCTGGCGTGATGGTCGTCGAGACCGCGGCCCCCAAGAAGCGCACTCCGGCCGCCGTCGAGGTCGAGCTGCCCCTGCTCGACGAGCCGGCCGTCGCGACCGAGCCGACCACGGCCGACGAGCCGTCGGACACGTGGACGATCACGAACCGCGCCGGCGAGGAAATCGCCCGCGTCGAGGGAGCCACCAGCCACGACGCCACCCGCGCCGCCGACGCCCTGCCCACGGTGCAGGTCACCAGCCGGCGTGAGGGTGGGTTCAGTCAGCGCCGCCTGCGCACGTCCGAGCTGTTGCCCGTGGTCGCCGCCGAGCAGCCCGCGGCGCCGGCCGCTCCCCGTGCGGACGATGCCGAGTTCTGGAAGGTGCTCAACCTCCGCTTTGCGCTCGTCGGCCGCGGCCGGCTCGTGCACTGCTCGCCGGGCAACGACGAGACCCTTTGCGGCCGGCCGATCACGCGATACATCTCGCTGATCGACTCTGCCGACTACGACCTGTGCCGCCGTTGCTCCACGCGCGGCGACACCCTCGCGCCCGCGGCGCGTGCCGAGCAGGCCGCCCTCGCTCTTGGGATTGAGCGGATGCGTAACGCCTTCACCATCGAAGATGCGGCCGACGCCGCCCGCAGGGTCGGGACGCTCGTCGATTCGGCGTCGTACGCCACCCGGCGCGGTATCCCTGCCGACCTCCGGAGGGTGCTCGACTCGATCACCGCAACCAACAACACGGCTTCCCTGTCCGACCTGGCACGACGCGCCGTCGAACTCTGGGATGCGGCGCACGGCGTCGACACCACACCGGACGTGATCGAGGGTGTGATCATGGAACACGACGGCACGGCGCAGGGCAGCGCGCCTCGTCACGCTTCACACCCCGACGTCATCGCCGCTCGTGAGGTGCTCAACCATCTTGCCGTGGCCACGCTCACCAATCACACGGACCTCACGCCCTACGCAGAGGAGGTCGACACCGACATGCGGGGTTACGTCGTCGAGCCCTGCGGAGGCGGCCGAGTTGCCGCCTACTGGATCGAAGCCGGCCAACTCGTTACCCGCGACGACATTTGGTCGCTGGTCTCACTCGCCGTGCTGCGCCAGACCTTCGAGAAGGCAGGTTGGCGAACCGAGCCGCAGGGTTACTCGTGCGTGTACGCGTGGCGCCCGATCGAGCAGGAACCGCGGACCGCCGTAGCGCCCACAAGGGATGACGTGAGCACGTGTCCGACCCCGCCGATTGACTAGACCGTTCGGCCCGCCCCGGCCCCTCCGGGGCGGGCCCTACCAGGAGGAGCCGAGCACATGAACGAGGCGCGGAACGCACGCAAGCACCCTCGGTCGTTGGACGAAGTGGAGCAGCGCAGCGCGGCCGAGCGGTACGCCGCCGAGGTCCTGCGCTTGTCCCTGGACTACGAGCAGCAGACCCGGCAGGCACGCGGCGACGCCGAGTTGAACCAAGCCGCGCAAGTGCTCGCCGACGCGCGCCAGGTACAGCCGCACATCCCGCGCATCGTGTATGAGGCCCTCGACCGCGGACACTCCGCCGCGCATGTGGCCCGGCTGCTTGGCTTGACCGAGTCCTACGTGTACCGGCTGCGCCGAGAACACCGCCAATTCGCGTGGCGCATCGACGTGCAGCAGGACGACGGCACGTACGCCGAAACCGACGACGGCGCCAGCGTGGTACCGCGCGCCACCACCGACGCTCAGCTCGCCGAGCAACTCCTCGCCGACTACATCACCGCTCACGGCGACGAGGGTCCGCCGCCGAACCGGGTTCGTGTCCTGATCTGGCCGGACGAGCAGGACGCCGACGACGCTGCGTACGTCGCCAACGGTGTACCCGGCGAACACCAGGACTGAGACACAGGCCGGCCCCGGGGCGCGGACTCCACTCCGGCACCGGGGCCTACATCACACGGGAGCTACCCCCGCATGACGTACGTTCACCCTACTGTCGCCCGCCCACGTGCCGCCGGCCGTGCCCAATGGGTCGCGCCGCTCGCGTCCGGTGCCATCACGGCGGCATTCGCGTATCTCGCGTTCCGCCTCTCGTTCGAGTCGTTGACGGCGCTCGCCGTCGAGCACGGAACGCCGCCCGACATCGTGTGGATGTTCGCCGCGCTCGTCGACGGGGGCGCGGTCGTCGGTACCGCCGGCGTCGTCATGGCGCAGTACACCGGCCGCGCCGTCTGGCCATACTGGCTCGTCGTGTTCGCGTTCGCCGCGACGTCACTCGGGTTCAACGTCGCCCACTCCGACCGCACCGCGGCCGGCGTCGCCATTGCCGTTACGCCGCCGCTTGCGCAACTCGTCGCCGTCGAGCTGCTCGTGCGCCTGCTGCCGGCGCCGTCCGCCACGACCGGCGCCGCCGTACCCGACACGTTCGCCGCCACCGCCGCCGCCGCACCTGTCGCCATCCGCCGGCAACCCGCCACACCGGCGCCGCCTCGACCCCCGGTGGTACCGCGCGGTGCGCGCCTGCTCCCCCTGGTGGCGCCGCCGCTCGACGACGGCGGCGAGCAGCTCGTCGTCGACGTCGCCGCACTTGCCGCCGCCGTGGCGCCGCGCCCGCCGCAGGCCGCCGTCGAGACGCCGCTCGTTGCGTTCGTGGCGCCGCCGCTCGACGACCGGGTCGACGAGGACCAGGAGCACGACAACGTCGACGAGCCGGCCGCCGCGCCGATCCGCCGGCCGAGCGACGAGCAACTCGACGCGTACGAGCGGCTGCTCGAACAGCACGGCCGGCGCCCGACCGCGCCCGAACTCGGCGAGCTGCTCGGCGTCAAGCGCAGCCGCGGGCAGACCGTGCGCGCCGCGGTCGAGGCGTGGCGCGCGGGCAGGGTTTGAAATCCGGCGCGACCGGGTGCAGCATTGGAGCCGTCCCCGGCGTGCCCGGAGATGGTCAATCCGCTGCGAACAGCCCGTCACCCCTTACCGGTGACGGGCTGTTTCGCGTGCCAGCACACCTGGGGGTGTTGTGTCCGACCCGATCACCGACGACGACCGGCACCGGGTGCGGCTGCTCCACGCCGCCGGGAAGTCGCGCAACGACATTGCGAGAGAACTCGGCCGCTCCGGCTCGACCGTCTCGAAGATCGCGCAGAGCGAAGGACTGACCTTCGACCGCGCCGCGACCGTGGCCCCCGCCGTCGAGGCACGCCGCGCCGATCTCGCCGCCGTTCGCCTTGATCTACAACACCGGCTGTACGCCCGCGCATCCGCCGTGCTCGCCCGGGTCGAGGCGCCCACCTACGTACGTACCGAGATGCTCATGTCCGGGCAGACCGTCGAGGTGCTGTCCGACGACCCGCCGGCGCAGGACGAGCGCCATCTCGCGCAGGCAGTCGCCTCCCTGCTCGCTTCGGCGCAGCGACTCGCCGACGTAGACGCCGGCACCGGTTCGACTGAGGTTCGGTCGATGCTGACTGACCTTGCCCGCGGCATCCGGGATGCGTTCGCCGACGAGGAGGTCGACGAGGAGGCGTAACACGTGCCCCTCGACGACCTGCCTCTCTCGCGGAAACAGCTCCGGTCGGTGGCGCAGTCCACCGCACGCATCAACTTGTGGCATGGCGCCGTTCGGTCCGGCAAAACGGTGTCTTCGCTACTTGCGTGGGTGCTTGCGGTAGCCGACGCGCCACCGACCGGCCTCATCGTGGTTGTCGGCAGAAGCTTGCAGACGATCGAGCGGAACGTGTTCGAGCCGCTCCAAGACCCGAGCCTGTTCGGTCCGCTCGCCGCCGAGATCAGGCACACCCGCGGCGCGTCCGTGGCCACCGTGCTCGGTCGCACCGTCCACCTGATCGGTGCTTCCGACGCGCGAGCAGAGGGTCGGCTGCGTGGCCTCACGGCGTCGCTCGCGTACGTCGACGAGGCGACGCTGCTCCCGGAAGCATTTTGGACTCAGCTACTCGCGCGCCTGTCCGTTCCCGGCGCCCGGCTGTTCGGCACGACCAACCCGGACAGTCCGCGGCACTGGCTCAAAGTGCGGTACCTCGACCGGCAGCGCGAACTCGACATGAGGTCATGGCACTTCAAGCTCGCCGACAACCCGAGCTTGTCGCGCGCGTACGTCGACGCGCTCGCCGCCGAGTACGTCGGCCTGTGGCGCCGGCGGATGATCGACGGCGCGTGGTGCGTCGCCGAAGGCGCGATATACGAATCGTGGGACGAACAGCAGCACGTCGTCGACGAGTTGCCCGAGATCCGCCGTTGGTGGATGGGCCTCGACTACGGCACGACAAACGCAACCTCCGCGGTGCTGCTCGGCCTGGGCGCCGACGACCGGCTGTACGCCGCGGCCGAGTGGCGCCACGACTCGCGCGTCGCTCGCCGGCAGATGACCGACGCGCAGTACAGCCGCGCGATACGCGCATGGCTCGACGGACTCGACATTGCGCCCGAGTGGTCGTTCATCGACCCGTCGGCCGCCTCCTTCATTCAACAGCTCTGGACCGACGGATACCCGGGCATCGCGCGGGCCCGGAACGAGGTCGTCGACGGCATCCGATCCGTGGCGACCGCGATCGAGTCGGGCCTGCTGTTCGTACACCGCTCATGCGAAGGACTGCTTGCCGAACTCCCGGGCTACGCCTGGGACCCCAAGGCGTCCGACGAAGGCCAGGACCGGCCCTTGAAGCGCGACGACCACAGCGTCGATGCGCTTCGCTACGCCGTCCATTCGACGGCGCACGAGTGGCGCCACCTGATACCCGCACTCGTCGACGAGGAGGTGACCCGTGCCGCTGCCTGAGAACGGGGCCGCGTGGCCACCGCCACAGTGGGCGGGCATCTACGGCGAGATGCAGGTCGACGACGCGTGGTACAGCGGTGATCGGAAGCGACTCGCCAAGCTGTACCAGGGGCAGCACCGGCGCGCGGACGGGCGCCGCCGGCTGTGGGCGCGCCACCGTGCCCAACAGCCCGGCCAACGTGACGGGCGCCTGCACATCCCGTTGCCGTCGGACATCGCCACCACGAGCGCCGACATGCTGTTCAGTGAGCCGCCCGTGTTCACCGTCGACGCCGCGGCGCAGGATCGGCTCGACGAGTTGGTCGAGTCGGGTGGCGTGGCGAACACGCTGCTTGAGGCGGCCGAGATCGCCGCGGCACTGGGCGGGGTGTACCTGCGCGCGACGTGGGATCGGTCCCTGGTGAATCGCCCGCTGCTCACCGCGGTTCACCCCGATGCCGCGCTGCCCGAGTTCGTGTTCGGTGTGCTGGTTGCCGTGGCGTTCTGGCGCGAGTTGCCGTCCCGTTCGGCCGCGGTGTGGCGTCACGTCGAGCGGCACGTGCGCGGTCGGATCGAGCACGCGCTCTACCAGGGGACGGCTGACCGGATCGGTACGCGCGTGCCGCTGACCGAACACCCGGAAACGGCGCCGCTCGTCGAGGCTCTCGGCATCGAGGGCGACAGCATCCCGACCGGTATCGACCTGCTGACCGCGGTCTACGTGCCCAACATCCGGCCGAACCGCCTGCACCGCGGGTCGCCGCTCGGCCGCTCCGATTTTCAGGGCAGCGTGCACGACCTGTTCGACGCGCTCGACGAAACGTGGTCGAGCTGGATCCGAGACATTCGCCTTGCCCGCGCGCGGCTGATCGTTCCCGATGGGTACCTGCGCGATCACGGTCCCGGCAAGGGCGCGAGCTTCGACGACGACCGGGAGATCTGGCAGACGCTCGCGATCCCCCCGACCGAACAGAGCGGCAGCGGGATCACGCTGTCTCAGTTCGCGATCCGGGTCGAAGAACACAGCCGCACGTGCGATGCGATCGTGCGCCAGGCCGTGCAGTCGGCCGGCTACGCGCCGCAGACGTTCGGACTTGGCGTGTCGACCGCGCTCACCGCAACGCAGATCGTCGCGGAGGAGCGCCGGAGCATGATCACCCGGAAGAAGAAGGCACGCTATTGGGCGCCGGCGATTGCCGACATCCTGCACGCGCTGCTCGCGCTCGACCGCACGCTCGGGTGGTCCGGCATCACACCGGAGCGACCGCGTATCGCGTTCGGGCCGGCAGTGTCGGAAGACCCGCAGAGCACCGCACAGACGCTCGCGCTTCTCAACCAGGCGCAGGCCGCATCGGTCGACACGCGCGTGCGGATCCTTCACCCGGATTGGTCCGACGAGCAGGTGCGCGCCGAGGTCGAGGCGATCCTCGTCGAGACCGGGCAGGCCGTGCCCGACCCAATGCAGCTCGGCGACGTCGCGTAGACGGGGGGATTGACGTGCCGGTTGATCCGTCCATGGTTGACGATCTGTCGATCGGCACGCGCGACCTGTACGCCGACGCCGAGACACGCCTGCTCGGCATGATCGCGCGACAGCTCGCCGCCGGTATGGAAGGCCCGGGGTGGGCCGAGCGCAAGCTCGCCGACCTACAGCAGCTCAGGCGCGCGGCGCAGGCCGTCGTCGACGGACTCGCCACGACCGCCGGCGCCGAGATCCGCGGCGCGGTCGCCTACGCCTACAACGTGGGTGGCCGGGCCGCGCTCGACGAACTCGGCGCGCTCGGCCGCGACGACGCGCGTCGGATCGCCGAGACCACGCCGAACGCGCGGTCGGTCGACCGGCTCGCCGCCGAGACCATCGACACCGTCACCGCGACCCACCGCGGGATCCTGCGCGGCGTCGAGGACGGATACCGACAGGTCGTCTCGGAGGTGTCCGCCACGCCGCTACTCGGCGTCGAGACCCGCCGACAGGCCACCCAAGCAGCCATGTCCCGGTTCGCCGACCGCGGCGTGCAGTCGTTCGTCGACCGGTCCGGCCGCGCGTGGCAGATGACGTCCTATGCCGAGATGGCGGTACGCACGTCCACCGGCCGCGCCGCGGTCGAGGCGCACGCCGACCGACTGCGCGATGCCGGTCTCGAACTGGTCATCGTGAGCAACGCCCCGCACGAGTGCCCGCTGTGCAAGCCGTTCGAGGGCAAGGTATTGAGCCTCGACGGGCCCGGCGGCGCCCGCACAATCGAGGTCGAGCACGCGGTCGAGGACGATCGGACCGTGCGCGTGCAGATCGTCGGCAGCGTCGACGAGGCACGCCGGGCCGGCTTCCAACACCCGAACTGCCGGCACAGCCTGAGCGCCTACCTGCCCGGCGTGACCACCGCGCCGGTAGAGCACTCGACCGACCCGGACGGCTACAAGGCCACACAGGAGCAGCGGCGCAACGAGCGCATGATCCGGCAGTGGAAGAACCGCGCGGCCGGATCCGTGACGCCGGAAGCGCGCCGTGCCGCCGAAGCGAAGGTTCGGGATTGGCAGCGTCGGCAGCGTGAGCACCTGGCCCGGCATCCCGAGTTGCGCCGCAAGCGCGAGCGGGAACAGCCCGGCGCGAGCAACCTGCCCGACCGTCGGCCGGCGCCGCCGCAGTCCGCGGTCGAGGCCGCGCGCGTGCGGTCCGGCGACGCGCACACGCTGCGGGAGATGACCGACGAGCAGCTCGTCGACGCGACGAACGCCGGCATCCTCGACCCGCGCGGCATGGGTCGGGTCGTCGGCGAGTTCGAGCGGCGCGACCTGGTCGACCGCGTGCGGCCGAATGGCCGGCTTGTCGACGACCTGGCCGTCGTCGACGACGGCGAACTCGCGCGCATCCTCCCCGAGCTGGACCCGGAGCAGGCTCGGCGCGTCGGTGCCGAGATCAACCGCAGGCCGCCCGGGAGTCCGCTCCCGGACGTGGCGCCCGAGCTGCTCGACTGGACCGACGAGCAGCTCGGCCACGCGCTCACCCGCGCGAGCACCGACGACCTGCCCCGACTCGCCGCGGAGGCACACCGCCGGGAGCTGCTCGCCGAGCTGTTCCCCGACGGCGCGCTCGCTGCGGACCTGGGCGGCGCAAGCGACGACGCACTCATGTGGGCCCTGCGGTACGGCAGCCCCGACGACGGCGCCCGGCTCATGGCCGAACTCGACCGCCGATACCCCGATCCCCCGGCGCCCGCCGTCGAGGGAGGCAGCATCGACGCGTGGGAGGCGAACCGGGCCGCGCTCGACGACGCCGTGCCCCACCTCAACGACGTGCCCCCGCGGCGCGACGACGAGTGGGGAGCATGGGCCGACGACCTGCCCGACGATCCCACCGCTGGCATGTCCGCCACCGAACGATGGGTGTACGAGCGCGAACTCGCCGAGCAAGGCGCACGGTCGCAGTTCACCCGCGAGCAGATACGCGAGATGTACCGGGAGCACGTCTACACACAGTGGCTCGACGCCGAAGGCGTGTGCCGCGGGAACCTGCTGTCGCGGGAAGCCGAAGCGGCTGGCATCGACCCCGAGTCGCTGTTCAGCGGCCCGTCGCACGTGGCCTACGCGCGAGCGTCGGAAGACCTGATCCGCTACTGGGCAGACAACCCGCGCGTGACTCTGGGAGAGTTCGAGGAACGGATCACAGGCAGGCAGACAGGCGCGACGGATCGCGCCCGCCAAGCCAGGGACGATCAGAACCGACGTCAGTAAGGACGGCACCGATGGGGTTCCGCGAAAGCGCGCTCGCCGCCGCGCAGGCCGGCGAACAGGCCGGCCGCGCGGGCGACCGTCCGACAGTGTGCCCCCACCCGCGCGAGTCCCTCCTGCGTACGGCATGGCTGCGCGGCTACACCCGCGGCCGACGAACCGTCGAGGTCGAGCCCGCCGGGTAGCCGTCCACCCGAGCATCACCCACACCCCTATATAGGGCCCGCCCACCGGCGGGCCCTTTTTGCTGTCCGCACCCGCCCCGGAGGGCCGATCACCCATGCCCGAAAACACCCCGCCCGCACCGTCGGACAACGCCCCGACCGGCACCCCGGACCCGGCCGCGCCGCCCGCCCCGGTCGACCCCGGCACGCTGCCAGGCCCGGACCCGGCCGCCGAGCAGCAGCTCGTCGAGGCGCAGCAGCAGGCGACCGAAGCGGCCGAGCGTGCCGAGCGGTTGCAGGCCGCGCTCGACGCCGTGAATCAGGCACTCAACCCGGACGCGCCCGCCGGTGAGCAGGACCCGACCGCACTCGCCGCCGCGGTCGCCGAACGCGACACGCAGATCACCGACCTGACGGCGCAGCTTCGCACGGCGCAGGTCGAACTCGCCGCGTACCAGGCCGCCGGCAAGGAAGGTGCGCGCGCCGACCGCCTGCTGAACAGCCGCGCGTTCATCGCCGCCGTGTCCGCGCTCGACCCGGCCGACGCCAAGTTCGCCGAGCAGCTCACGGCAGCGATCAAAACCACGGTCGAGGCCGACCCGGACCTGTACCGCGCCGCGCCCGCCGCGCCGGTCCGCGGCGGCGCCGAGTTCAACGGGCCGGCCGCCGGCGAACGTCGCCCCGCCTCCCTGCAAGACGCAATCGCCGCCCGCCTGGGCGGCTGAACCTAGGAGTTCCCCCACATGGCGATCACTCTTGCCGACGCCAAGCTGAACACGCAGGACGACGTCGATCTGCAAGTGATCGACGAGTTCCGCAAGAACAGTTGGCTGCTCGACAATCTGCCGTTCGATCAGGCCGTCAACCCGTCGGGTGGCGGCGCCGTCCTCACGTACGGATACACCCGCGTCGTGACCGAGCGCGGCGCCGGCTTCCGCAAGCTCAACACGGAGTACCCCAAGGCGCAGGCCAAGCGTCAGCGGTACAACGTCGACCTTGCCCCGTTGGGCGGCTCGTTCGAGATCGACCGCACCATCGCCGAACTCGGGCCGGCCGCGTCCAACGAGGTCGCGTTCCAGATGAACCAGACCATCAAGGCGGCATCGGCCTTCTTCTGCGATCAGGTCATCAACGGCGAGCGCGTCACCACGCTCGGCCAGGAAGCCGGCTTCGACGGACTCGACAAGGCACTCGCCGGCAGCACCACCGAGATGGGCGCGGCGACGTCGGTCGACTGGACCGGGCCCACGCTCGGCGAGAGCCGCGCCAAGGCAAACGACGCGCTCGACCTGCTCGACGAGTTCCTCGCGCTGCTCGACGGCACGCCGTCGGCGCTGCTGGGCAACAAGAAGACCATTGCCCGCGTGCGGTCGCTCGCGCGCCGGGCCGGCTTCTACGAGCGGACCCCGAACGCGTTCGGGACGAACGTCGAGACGTACAACGGAATCCCGTTCGTCGACCTGGGCGCGGTCGCCGGCAGTGAGGCGCCCGTGATCCCGATCGAGTCGCGCGACGTCGACGGCGCCGGCTCCGGGACGGCGATCTCTGGCCTGTCCGACCTGTACGCCGTGCGCCTGGGCACCGACGGGTTCCACGGCATCACGACCATGAGCGGGAACCTCGTCAAGCAGTGGTTGCCCGACTTCACGACCGCCGGCGCCGTCAAGCCCGGAGAGGTCGAACTCGGCCCGGTCGCGGTCGTGCTCAAGGCGACGAAGGCCGCCGCGGTCCTGCGGAACATCAAGGTGCAGTAATGGCCATCCGCTACGCACTCACCGCGCCGAACGAGCGATACAACGGCATGGTCGGCGACGTGCAGATCACCGCCGGCCGCGGCATCGCGACCGACCCGCGCCCCGGCGTCCTGCTCTACTTCCGGCGCCGCGGCTACGTGGTCGAGCAGCTCGTCGACGACCCACCGGAAGCCGAGCACACGACCGACCCGAACGGGCCGCAGGCACCCACGCCGGCGGCCCGTTCCCGTTCCCGCAAGGGGTAGCATGGGTCGGACGTACGCCACACCGGAGCAGCTCAGCGCGTGGACCGGGCAGCCGGCACCGGCGGACGCCGACCGGCTGCTCGCCCGCGCAAGCGAGGATCTCGACTCGGCCCTGCTGACCGCGGTCTACCGGGTCGACGACGACGGCGACCCGACCGACCCGCGCATCGTGGCCGCACTCGCCGACGCCGCGTGCGCACAGGTCGAGTACCAGCTCGCCACCGGCGATGACGGCACGGGCGCGGTCGCCCGATGGGACTCCGTATCCATCGGCCCCGTGTCCCTGTCCGGCCGCAACGCCCAACGCAGCGGCGGGGGCGTCGAGTTGGCGCCTCGCGCCGACCGCGTGCTGCGCCGAGCAGGACTCACACCCGGCCGCGTGATCGCATGGTGAGCCGCGTCCCCGCGTGGCTGCTGCGCCACCGGATCACGGTCGAGCCCTACCGCGGCGAAAGCGCATACGGGAAGGTCTACGGTCCGCCCGTCGCCGACGTGCCCGCCCTGGTCGACGAGACCGTGCGCGTCGTGCGCGCGCCGAACGGCCGACAGGTCACCAGCTCGGCGCAGATCATCGCCGGCCCCGGCCTGGACTGCCCGGCCGAATCCCGCGTGACCCTGCCCGACGGCCGAATCACGACCGCGATCACCAGCGCCCAGCACACCGCGCCGGGCCTGCCCGTGCCTGCGTCAAGCGAGGTGAACGTCGAGTGACCCGCGCCCGCCTCAACTGGACCGGCGCCGCCGCTCTCGCCGGCACCCGAGAGGGAGCCGCGCGCGGCCTGCGCCTGGCCGCCGAGCACGTGCTCGGCGAGTCGCGAAAGCTCGTGCCCCTCGACGAGGGCACCCTCGAACGCTCCGGGGCCGCGGTCGTCGACGACACCGAACTGACGGCCGCAGTCAGCTACGACACCCCGTACGCCGTCCGCGTCCACGAGGACATGACGGCGCGTCACGCGCCCGGCCGGCAAGCGAAGTACCTCGAAACCGCGCTCGCCGAGTCGGCGCCCGTTGTCGCCGCCCTGATCGCCGCGGAGGTCCGGAGGTCGCTCCGGTGACCTACACAACCGACCTGCTCGACGGACTCGCGCGGCTGCTCGCCGCGGCCGGCGTCGCGACCTACCGACCCGACGGCGTGTACACGGCCGGCGAGACAGCGATCACCATTGGCACCGCGGCGCCAGCGCCCGACCGGCTGCTCGTGCTCGCCGCCTACCCGATCACCGACGATCCGTGGCTCACGGACACCGTGACCGGCGTGCAGGTGCGCGCCCGCGCGGGCCCGGACCCACGCGACGTCGAGCAGCTCGCCGACGACGCGTACGACGTCCTGCACGGCGCCGGCCCGTTGCTGCTCGGCGCCGTCCGTGTGCAGCTCATCACCCGCACATCCGGTGCCCAGATCGGCGCCGATGCGTCCGGCCGCATGGAACGGACCGACAACTACCGCGCCCGAACGCACCGGGCATCACCACGCCTCGAATAGGGGGACAGCATGAGCACACCGACGCCACCTGTCGAGACCGTGACCGCGCTCGCGCGCCGGTACCGCCTCGACGTCGACACCGGCACCAGCTCGGCGGCGACGTGGTCGCCGCTCATCGGCATCACGGAATTCGTTCCGAAGGTCGAGCCGACGCAGCAGGACGTGACCACCTACGACGCCGAGGGCTGGGTCGAACAGGCAGTCACCATGTACGCGTGGTCGGTCGAGGTGACCATCGCGCACCGCGCGCACCCGACCACCGGCGCGTTCAACCCCGTACAGGAGAAGCTTCGCAAGGCCGGCATGAAGTTCGGCGCAGCGTCGTACGTGCGCATCCGGTACTACGACCGCAACGGGGTTCCGGACGACGCATACCAGGGAACCGCGCTGGTCACCTGGGAGCCGGACGGCGGAGGCCCCGACGAGGTCGACACCGTCAAGGTGACCTTGACCGGTTCCGGCCCGCTCGTCGAGATCGCGAACCCGGTCACACCGGAGACGCCCGGCCTGCGCGTCGCCAAGTCGCCGGACGCTGCCTGATGGGGTTCAAGGCTCTCGGCGAACTGCTCGACGAGACACTGCCGTTGCCAATCGGCGACCGCGTGTACGTCGTGCCCGCCCCGTCGGCCGAGATCGGCCTGCGCACCCAAGCATTGATCCACGCCGCCGCGGTCGCCGCCGACGGCGGACAGATCGACGAGGAGGTGCTCGGCGACGCTGCCGAGCGTGACCTGTACCGAGAGGTACTCGGCGCCGCTCACGACGAGATGCTCGCCGCCGGCGTCTCGTGGCCGGCGCTCAAGCACGCCGCGATCACCGCCATGGTGTGGATCGCGCAGGATCGGACCGCGGCCGAGACGTATTGGAACTCGGTCGGCGACCCTTCCCGCTTGGCCCCGAACCGAGCAGCTCGCAGGGCCCAATCGGGTGCGGCGAGCAAGACCCGGTCTCGGGGCTCTACGAGTGGTACGAGTACCCGGAAGGCCGGCGCCCGCGGCAAGGCAAAGAAGCCGCGCGCCTAGCCAACGTCACATGGGCCCGGATCCTCGACGAGTGGCTGCTCGTCGAAGCCGACTTGCACGAGCACTACGGCGTCGACGTCGGCGAGCCCGGCCTGTTGCGCGCCCGCTCGTGGCGATGGATGCGCGTTCGCGTCCTGGGCCTGCTCTCGATTGAAGCGTCGCGACTCGCGCGCCTGTTCAACCCTCCTGACAACGCACCGCCCCCGCGCGGCCCGACTGCCCGGAGGTGATCACGTGGCGCTCACCGTCGGCGAGTTGGCCGGGACGATCACCCTCGACGCGAGCGGCGCAGAAGCCGGCGCCGCGCGGGCAGAGAGCGCCATGCGTGGCGCGGCAAGCACCGCAGATACGGCGGGCGACGCGATCGAGCGGGAACTCGGCGAGGGCGGGCAGGCCGGCGGCGAAGCAGCCGCGGCCGGCGTCGAACGCGGCATGGGCAAGCTCAAGCTTGCTGCGCTCGCCGGCGGCGCCGCGGCCGGCGTCGCGCTCACGGCGGGGCTCACCGAAGCCATGTCCCAGGACAAGGCCGGCGACCTCCTGACGGCGCAGCTCGGCGCCACGTCGAAGAACGCCAAAGCATACGGCGACGTCGCCGGCAAATTGTTCACGAGCGCGGTGGTCGATGATTTCGCAGAGGGTACCGAAGTCATCAAGAACATCATGCAGAAAGGCATCTTGCCGCCGGAGGCGTCGAATGCCCAGCTTGAATCAATCTCGACCAAGATCTACGACACGTCCAAGATCATGGGCGAGGATCTCGGGAAAACGACGAGCGCAGTCTCGACGATCCTCAAGAACGGGCTTGCACCCAATGCCGAGGCTGCCCTCGACATCCTCGTAAAGGGGACGCAGAACGGCGTCAACAAGCAAGAGGATTTGCTCGATACTTTCACGGAATACCCGACCGTATTCAAAGGTTTGGGTCTCGATGCACAGACGGCAATGGGCCTTCTACAGCAGGGCCTACAAGGCGGCGCGCGGGACTCCGACTTCCTCGCCGACGCCTTGAAGGAATTCGGCATTCGGGCGATCGACGGCTCGAAGTCGAGCGCCGAAGCGTTCAAGTCGCTTGGCCTCGACGCCGAGAAAATGACTGCTCAGATAGCCAAGGGCGGTCCGGAAGCGTCCGCCGGCTTGCAGACGGTACTCGATCGCCTGCGCGCTATGAAGGACCCGGTAGAGCGGAATACGGCGGCTGTCGGCCTTTTCGGCACGAAAGCCGAAGACCTGGGAGCCTCCCTATATTCGCTCGACCCCAAAACGGCGGTGGCCGCGCTCGGCGACGTGTCCGGCGCAGCGGCCAAAGCGGGCGACACAATGCGCGACAACGCGTCGACGCAGATCGAGCAATTCAAGCGCGCCGTGTCGCAGGCATTCGTCGATTTCCTGGGCGCTAAGGCGCTGCCGGTAATCAAGGAAGTAGCCGTCTTCCTGCGTGACCACTTCGGGCCGACCGTTTCGGCGATTGCCGGATGGGTGCGGGGCGATTTGGTGCCCGCGATGCGCGACTCGGCGAAATGGATCGGCGACAATAAGGTGCCGATTCTCGCCGTCGGAACGGCAATCATGCTGTTCCTGTTGCCTGCCATGATTGCGGCGGCAATCGGCGCGACCACGAGCGCGGCGACACAGGTCGTGGCGTGGGTCCTCACCCGAACGACCGCCACGACGAGCGCGGCAACCTCGGTCGCCGCGCACTGGGCGACCATCGGCGGTTGGATCGCCGCCGCGGCGCAGGCGGTCATCTCGGCCGCGGTGATCGTCGGTGGGTGGGCACTCATGGGCGCGCAAGCGATGATCCGCGGCGCCCAAATGGCTGCCGCGTGGATTCTGGCCATGGGCCCGGTCGCGTGGGTGATCGCCGCCATCGTGCTCGTCGCCGGTCTTGTGATCTATTACTGGGACGAGATCTCGGGCGCGACCAAGCGTGTGTGGGGTTGGATCGTCCGCACCGTCTCGGGAGCCTGGGACGCGATCAAGAGCGGCTCGATAGAGAAGGCCTGGGCCCTCTTTGCCTGGGTCAGCGGCCTGCCCGGGTCGATCCTCAGCTCGCTCGGCGACTTGGGTCGACTGCTGCTGTCGGCCGGCGGTGACCTCGTGCGCGGCCTGTGGGCCGGCATCGAGGGCATGGGCGGGTGGCTGGTCAGCAAACTTTCGAGTTGGGTATCGGACAAGATTCCGGGACCGATCAGGAAAGCCTTGGGGATCAACTCGCCGTCGCGCGTGATGCGTGATCAGGTCGGCCGCTGGATCCCGCAGGGCATCGTCGACGGCATCGACGCCGGCGCGCCCGCAGTCACCCGCAGCATGCAGCGACTCGTCGCAATCCCGAACCGGACCACGCTCGACGCGCTCACGACCTCGGCCGCTGTGCCGAACCGCGGCGCGTTCGCGGCGAGCAGCAGCTCGTCGAACGGCGTGCACATCGAGAACTGGTTCGCCGGCGACGCGTCGGCCGACGAGATGGCGCTCGCGCTCGCGTGGCGCGCCAAAGCCGGGGGGTGACCATGGCCGGAGAGCAGGTCACCCGCCCGGGACACGTGCAGTTCGGCGACCTGCTGCTCGGCCCCGGTACCCCGTTCGGGTGGCGCGAGTTGTCCGGGTGGGAGGAGCTTCCGGCGCTCGACTCGGGCACGGTCGCCCGCGCGGACGCGCACGGCGCCCACCCGGGCAGCCTCCTGGCGCAGCCGCGGACAATCACGCTCGACGGCGTGGTGATCCGTACGGAGCCGGGCGCCGTAGGCGCAGCAACCGCCCTGCTCCGGCGGGCGACCGCGGTCCGCGACGACGAGGTGCCGCTCGTGATCGCCCTCGACGACGAGCCGCCGCTGATGGTGTGGGCCCGCTGTCTGCGCCGCATGATCCCGGTCGGCGTCGGCGGGTACGCCGTCGGCGTCGTCACCGGCGGCGCGCTCCAGTTCGAGGCGACCGACCCCCGGCGCTACGAACTGACCGAGCACCAGGTCGTCACCGGCCTGCCCGCGGCCGAGCCGGGCCTCGATTGGCACCTGCCCGTCGAAGGGCTGCTCTGGCCGCTCGACTTCGGCGCCGCCGGGTCGACCGGCGCCATGCTCGCCACCAACAGGGGCGACGCACCCGCACACCCGCTCGTCGAGATCCGCGGGCCCGTGGCGCTGCCCTCGATCACCAACGTGTCGACCGGCGACACGATCGAGTACGACATCGAACTCGCCGCCGACGACCTGCTCGTCGTCGACACCGGCACCGGCACGGTCACCCTGAACGGCGCTGCCTCCCGCCTCTACACCGCGACGCACCGCAGCGTTCCGGAAGGGCTGTTCACCCTCTCCCCCGGGACGCACAGCTTCCTGTTCCGCGCTGCACCCGACTCGACCGACCCCCGCGCGTCCGCTGCTCTGCGGTGGCGCTCCGCCTACTGGTAGGAGGCAACCCCCATGACCGTGCGTAGCGCGTGGCTGCTGCCCCAGGGGCAGACCCGAGCGGACACCCGCGCCGTCCCGGTGGGAACCATGACCCCCGCCGGCCCCATCACCAGCCGACCCGGCGTCATTGCCGGCGGACCCGCACTCGCCCTCACGAGCACCGGCACGATGTCGTGTCAGATCGGCATCGGCCGCGCGGTCGTTCAGGGCACGGCCCTCCAGGGCGCCTACCCGGTGGCGATCACCAGCCCCGAGACCCTCACCGTGACCGACGGACACGCACAGTGGACCCGCATCGACACCGTCGTCGTCCGCGTGTACGACGCGCTGTACGACCTCGACGGGCAGACCCTCGCAACCGTCGAGATCAAGAGCGGCGAACCGGCTGCCGGGCCGACCCCGCCGAACCTTCCACCGTCGGCGCTCCCGCTCTGGGACATCACCGTCCCGGCCGGCACCTCCGCGGGCACGGGCGGCATCGCGTGGTCGACCGCCGTCACCGACCGCCGGCAGTACACCGCGGCCTACGGCGGTATCGCACCCCGCGGCGCCGGACAGTCCGACCCGGGCGCCTACGCCGGCCAGTACCGCGACAACGGAACGGGCCTCGAACGGTGGGACGGCGCCGCATGGCAGCCGTACCCGGCGACAGCGGCCCCGGCGTGGCAACCGCTCGCGCTCAGCGGCGGATACGTCGGCCAGGGCGACACACCGCGCTGCCGACTGAACGGCGCCACGATCGAGATTCGCGGCGCCGTCCGCAAGAACAGCGGCAACGTCACCGCCGAGAAGGTCGCCACCCTCCCCGGGGGGCTGCGCCCGGCGACCGGGCAGAGCGTGCCGATCGGTACGCAGTGGACGAGCATCCAGGCGTCGCGCCTCGACATCGACGGGGACGGCGGTATCCGTTACTACGGGCCCGACGTCGGGTGGATCAGTCTGAACTGCCGGGCCTATGTCGACTAGCCCCTACCGCGTGATCGTGTGTGACCTGCGCACCGATCAGCTTCTCGACGTGCTGCCCATCGGGTCGGTGTCGATCGAGGACTACATCGGGAAGCCGGGCAGCCTGCGCGGCTCGATCCCGATCCCGAACGCATCGGTAGCCGGCCGTGTGCGTGCCGCGCTGCTGCCCGGTCGAACCGCGGTGTGGGTCGAGCGCGGTCGCGACATTTGGTGGGGCGGCATCGTGTGGACGGCGAGCGTCGCCAGTGACGACCGCGGGCGGCTGTCGGTGGACGTGCAGGCCGGCACCTGGGATACCTACCTGGGCCGTCGGGTCCTGCACCACACACAGCAGGCCGTGCAGACGGAGCAGTTCGATATCGCCCGCGGCCTCGTCGAGTACGCGCAAAGCATGCCCGGCGGCGACATCGGGATCGAGTACGGCAGCGAGGTGTCGGGCATCCTGCGCGACCGCACGTACAGCCGGTACGACGTCCCCCGGATCCGAGACCTGATCGACCAACTCGCCGCGGTCGAGGACGGATTCGAGTGGCGCATCGCCTCGTTTCGCGACCCGAGCACCGGCCGCCGAATCAAGCGGCTCATCCTCGGTCACCCGGTCATCAGGGCCGGCTCGACCGACGTCGTCCTCGACCACCCGGGCCCGATCCGCTCCTACACCTGGGCCACCGACGCCAGTGGACTCGCGATCACGTGGCAGAGCAGAGGGTCGTCGACCAACAACAACCAAGCCCAAGCGAGCACGCCGCTCCTGTCCGCCGAACTCGTCGACGACGCGTCGATCGAGCAGGGGTGGCCGCGGCTCGACGGCACGTCGGATCACACCACGGTCGAGCAGCAGGCCACCCTCGACGCGCATGCACGCGCCGACCACGCACGCGCGCTCAACCCGGTGACCATCCCCGACGTAACCGTGCTCGTCGACGGCAGCCTGACACCCGCGTTGCTCGGCTCCACCGTCCGCATCCGCGTGCGTGACCTGTGGTGGCCGCAGGGCCTCGACGCGCGGTACCGGGTCGTCGGCATGGCCATCACGCCGCCCGCCCGCGGCACTCCCGAGACAGCAAAGCTCTACCTGGAGGCACCGTAGTGGCTGCGATTCCGCTCGACCTGCTCGACCGCATCCGCGAACTCGAACGTCAGGTGCGCGAGTTGACCGGCCGAGCGCAGATGCGGCCGGCGATGAACGAGGTTGTGCACGGCGACGTGCGGATCGGGGAGGGCGGGACGCTCGCCGTCTATCCGCCCGGATCGTCGAAGCCCGTGTTCCGGGCCGGCCAGTGGTCCGACGGCACGTGGGGTGTCCACATGGCCCGCCAGGACGGCACGCCCGCCCTTCAACTCGAAGGGTCCGGTCTCGGTGGCGGCCTGGCGAACGGCATGCTGCGCATGTGGGCCCGGTCGCCCGGCGACGGCGACGTGCTGCTGATGGACGACGCCTTGAGCGACCGCCATCTCGGCCGCCCGTGGATCCCGATCATCATTCACCCGACCATCCGCATGCAGACCGCCGACCGCACGTGGGCACAGGCATGGTGGGGAGGCGGACCCGTACAGCACGCCGTGACGCACATGGAACTCGCCTCGTACGTCGGCGGTCCGGCCGGCGGGCGGGTGCGCGTGCGCTGCACCCTCGACGGCGGCGACTCGACCACGGTCGACGAGTGGGACGTGCCCGGCAATGCGTGGGGTTACCGAACCATCAACTACCCCATGCACGGATCGAGGTTCCTTCAGTTCGCCGACTGGACCGTCGAGCACTTCGTCAACGGCAGCGGCTACCAGATCGAAACCCGGGTCTACACGGCGTACGGACGCAACACGATCAACGTCGACGAGGAACCGCGGCCCCCGTCCGGCGTTGCCCGCGCCGCAGCGCCCAGCCCGGCCGACGTGCCCGACGACGCACCGACCCCACCGCCCGGCCTGCGCCGGGTCGACGAGTAGGAGGCCGACATGTTGCCCACCGGCCTTCCCACCGTCACGGTGACCGGCCGCTACCTCAGCCCCGACGGCACCCCCCTTTCGGGCGCCGTGATCTTCCGCGCGCCGGCAATGCTGACCTTCGGCACTCACGACGTCATACTCGGCGGCCCCGTCCGCGTGAACCTCGACGCGCAGGGGCAGATCTCGGTCGCGCTGCCCGCGACCGACGCGCCCGGCATGGAGCCGACCGGATGGTCGTACACCGTCGCCGAGCAGCTCGCCGGAGTGGCCGAACAGCGGTCGTACCAACTGCTGTTGCCGGGCGCCGAACCGCGCGTCGACCTGGCCGACGTCGCACCGCGCGACCCCACCAAACCCAACTACCTACCCGTAGTCGGGCCACCGGGCCCACGCGGCGAGCAGGGCCCGGAAGGCGAGCGCGGTCCCATCGGGCCGCAGGGCGACCGCGGCGAGCAGGGCCCGCGCGGCGCCGACGGACTCGTGCGCAGCGTCAACGGCAAGAGCCTGGCCGACATCGTGCTCGGCGCGGCCGACGTCGGCGCAGTCCCCTCGACCGCGGTCGGCGCAGCGTCCGGCGTGGCGCAGCTCGGCGCCGACGGACGCGTGCCCGCGGCGCAGTTGCCCCCGGTCGCCAGTGCGGTTGCATCGGTCAACGGCAGGACGGGCGCGGTAGTGCTCGACGCCGCCGCGGTCGGCGCGCTCGACCTGGGCGCCGGCGACGCCCGGTACGTCCGGTCGACCGCGGTTGGCGCAGCGTCCGGCGTCGCCGCCCTCGACGCCGCGGGCACCGTGCCCGTGACCCAACTGCCGGATACCGGCGAGTGGGGAGCGGTCGACTCCGGGTTCCTCGCGTGGGCATTCGACCCGGCGCTCGCGAGTCAGTTCCCGGGCAGCCCCGGCTCGACGCCGGCGATACCGGGCGACGGGCAGACGCCGGCCGCCGGCCGCGTGTACACGGTCGCCGTCAAGCTCCACCGGGCGGCAACCGTCAACCGCGTGCATGCGTTCGCAATCGGGTTCGCAGGCACCGGCCTCACGGCCAACGCGTGTTGGGCCGGCCTGTACGACGCATCCGGCGCGCGCGTTGCCCAAACGGCATCGCTGCATGCGTCATGGGTCGCCTACGGAAACGCGTTCGCGTTGACGACCCCGTACGCCGCAGCGCCCGGCGTGTATTACGTCGCGTTCCTGCTGAACGGCACACCGGCTCAGTTCCCGATCCTGGCCAGGGGCGCGAGCTTCGGCGTACAGCCGGCCGGCGGCGCGCGCTGGGGATCTGGACCCATCCGGTTCGGCGCGCCCATCACGAGCGGCGCCACGACCCTGCCCGCCTCGTTCAGTCCGGCCGCCCTGGTGCCGGACTCCAACGCCATTTGGGCCGCCATCTCGTAACTCGGCCCGCAACCCCTCACGCCCCGTGGCAGCAGCCCGGGGCGTTCTTCATGTCTGGAGTCACATCGTGGCAACCCCCCTGACTGCCGACCGCATGGTCGCCGCGCTCCGAGCCGAGGGTGTCGACGTCGTCGAGCATCGCTCGTGGCGCACCCACAACCGCAACCACAAGGGAGCGTGGGGCCCGGTCAACGGGCTCATCATCCACCACACGGCCGGCGTCGGGTCCGGCATGGTCGACTACTGCTATGACGGCGACGCCTCCCTGCCGGGCCCGGTCTGCCATGCAGTCGCAGCGCGCGACGCCCGTATCTACCTCGTCGGCAACGGCCGGGCCAACCACGCCGGTAAGGGCTCGGCGCGCGTTCTCGACCGCGTGATCGCCGAGTCGGGCGCGCCGTACGCACCGGGCCCCGACGAAGTCGACGGGAACGTGCGGCTGTACGGGATCGAGGTCGAGCACTGGGGAGACGCCCGCCCCTACCCGGCCAAGCAGTACGAGCAGGTTGTGCGTTGGGCCGCGGGCATCTGCCGCGCCCATGGTTGGTCGGCGAACTCGATCATCGGCCACAAGGAGTGGACGCGCCGGAAGCCGGATCCCAGCTTCAGCATGGACCGCTTCCGGGCCGACGTCGCCGCCCGACTCGGCGACTCGACGCCGACCACGCCGACGCCGTCGACCGACGTGTCGCTGTCCCGACTGATCACCGCGGCCCGCAGCAACCCGGCGGCGAACGGCACACCCGTCACCTACGGGCCGGTACGGCTGGTCGAGTCCGCGCTCGCCGCCGAGGGCCTGCTCGACTGGGAACTCGTCGACGGCCATTTCGGTACCGCCACGGTGACGGCGTACGCCGAATGGCAGCGTCGGCTCGGCTACCACGGGACCGATGCCGACGGGATCCCGGGCGACACGTCGCTGCGCCGGCTTGCCGACGGGCACGGCTTCAAGGTCGTGGCCTGATGACCGACGACACTCGCCGCACCATCCGCACTGTCGTGCAGGCCGTGCTCGGCTTGGCCGCTGGCCTACCCCTGATCATCAGCGCGTCCGGCATTCCGGAGACCGCGGCCGGCGTCGGCGTCGTCCTGGCCGTAGCCGGCGGCGCCACCCGTGTGATGGCGCTGCCGGTCGTACAGCGGCTTCTGCCGTCGTGGCTGCGGACCGATCCCATCCCGAACGGTGACCTTCGCGCGCTGCTGCGCAAGCACCCCGACAGCGGAGACAGCTCGTGACCCCATCCCCCAACGACCCGGCCGCGGTCACGCTCGAACTCGAACGGCTCCGCGGCGCCGTCGAGGTCGGATTCGCCCGCACCGACGGATCGCTCGCGCTGCTCGTTCAGCGGTCCGACCAGACCGACGCACGGATCGCCGACCACGAATCGCGCCTCGACTCGATCGAGCGGTCCCGGTGGCCACTCCCTTCTATCGCCGCGCTGATCGCCGCGGCATCGCTTGCCGTCACCCTCTGGCAGTCGACCGGCCGCTGAACACAAATGCCCCCACTGCCCTCACGGGCGGTGGGGGCTTCTTTGTCGTTCCTGGCCCACCGTGCGCTTCACCCACCGCCCGGAGCGGGGGCACACTGGCCGTAGCCGGGCCATGACGCACACGATGGGATGCCTATGGACGAGCAGGAACAGCAGGACGGACGGGAGCCGGACGGGCGTACGTGGCGCACATGGGTAACCGGTGAGCTAATCGAACTCCCGGCCACGATCGCCGGCATCCGTGATGCGCTGCCCGCGGACCAGCGCGACGAGTTCACGAAGTCGATCGAGGACACGCCAGCGCGGGATCTGCTCTTGACCCTCAACAGGTGGGCGCGTCGAACCCGCCCGGACGTCGAAGAGGCGATCGAGCGGACACACGATTGGGTCGAAGGGATCCACGACGAAGCGGATGCAATGACGATCATGGGGGAGGACCGGAGTGTCGTACTCGGTCGCGTACAGTCCCGCCTGCGAGAGGGCCCGCCTGAATCTGCCGGCTGACAAGCGCCGGGACCTGGACAACGGCATGTCGCGTATCGCCCAGGATCCCTACGGGTGCGGCTCGTCGGCGACGTACCACAAGGACAGGCGCGAGGCGACGTGCGGCAGCGTGATCGTGGTCTACCAGATCACGAACAACTCGCTGCTAGTCACCGTCGTGGAACTCATGGGATAGCAGCGCAAGGAAGCCCCGACCCGGTGAGGGGTCGGGGCTTCCGGTTTTGGAGCTACCGGCCAGGCGGGCGCGGCACGTGGTGCACCTCGTGTTCCCACCGAAACCAGGGGACCGTATGGCCGGGAGGCTTCACGGTCACGCAACGACCGGGCGGAAACTCGTCGGTCTCGATCACCTCCCCGTCCGGCTGCCCGGCGCGCTCGTTCTCCGCGTTGATCCGGACCCAATCGCCTTTCACCACACGGCGCGTCGTGCGGCGCGGCGGCTCGTCGTCCTGGCGGCGCGCAACCACTGCGGGCAGCACCTCGCAGCGGACGGACGGACTACCAACCGGCGGCGCCGCAAACCGGCGATAGGGCCGATCTTCATTCACGTCTCGTCCCGGTCACGCTGCGGCCTCGTCCACCTGGCGCTTGGCCAGGTCTTTGAGGGACACACCTGTCCGGGCGCCCGTCATGAGACGCGCGTCTCGCGTGGCCACGGGACCAAGCTCAACAGCCTTGCGCACCAACGGCGGCAACAGCGCGGCGCGTTCGGTGTCCAGCGCGAGGAAGCGCAGCGGCGCGGACCACTGCGGCTCGTGACTGGCGTGCGGCTGCACATACGCGGTGGTGCCCTCTACTCGAACGAGTACCCCGCGCGGGCGGCCGGTCTCGTTCTCGACGTAGCGCACGGGGTCACCCTTCGCTACCGCGGCGTTGACCGGGCGGAACGTCCGCCATTCGCTGTACTCGACCACGTCAAACACCTCCGGTGTCACTCGCCGTCGCGCCGCAACGAGAGCACGTCACCGTGCCGTCGCCCTGCGGGTTGGCTGCATGCGAGTTGTAGTTCTGCAAGCAGTCCCGTTCCGACATGTTGTAACCGGACCGGACCTTCGTAGGGTTGTGTGCCATGTGTCCTCGTTCGGTTGCTGCTGAATAGGGGAGAGGCGGCCACGCGGTGCAGATCGAGTGGCCGCCTCTCGTCCGGCGCTTCCGGTGTGCCGGACTCTCCCTGCCGACCGGACCATGGGGAGGCAGGGAGGGACTAGCGCCGTGCCGCCGGTAGCCACGACCAAATGGGTTCGGCGGCACGGCAGATCAGGGACGTGGCGGCGGCTTCACACCGACGAGTGTCTGTTCACCACAGTCGCGGCACAGCTTGCGAGTTACGTTGTCGGGCAGCGACTCGACCTGTTCCGCCCACCAATGCCCGCCGTCGATCCGGACGCAGGCAGCCGGTGAAATGCGGTACAGGCTTCCGTCTGGCTTGCTGCGGCGCTCCGTGCGCGAGTGATTGTCCGTCACGCCGCATCCTCCGGCGGCTCGATCGAGCGCACACTGCCGGACGGCATAACCCAGACAGGCGACCCGTCGAACGGGCGGACCGTGAGCTTCTGCCCGTTGTTGGGAAGGGTCTGCATCATGACGATCTCGCCGGGGTGACGCACCGCGCGGTGTGCCTCATCTGCTGGCTCGACGTGGTCACCCTTGTGGTACATCACTGCCCCCTGCCGTGCGCCGACATGGGACGTCATTGGTCATGGCACCGCCGGCGAGCATGATCTCGAACGCGCTGTGCAGTGCTTCGACATCACGGCCGTCGAGCACGAGAGTTACGTCGGCGATGAACTCGCCGTCGCGCGACAGCCACACCGGAACAGCCAACCGGCCGGCTTGAGTGCGATAGGGAGGCTTGTCGGACGCGCGAGCAACTCGCCACCCCTGCACGGGATTCGCGGTCACGTCGCCCCCTAGGGTCGAGTTCGCGATTGTCACCATGTCGCAGACCGTAGGGTGGACGTAACAGAGCGACCCGGAAGATTCCTCCGGGTCGCTCCTGGTTCCGGGTTTCTGTCTTGGAGCGGGCTACTCCAGAACCCCGACCTTCGCAGCGAGTTCCCGCAGCTCAGACCTATATGTCGGGCGCTGACGCTTCAGCAAATCGCGCACAGCATCACGAACGAGCGGGAAGAACTTCACCTCTTCGGGCGACTCGGCGGCAATCTGCTGCAAGACGAACAGGGTTCCGAGGTCATCGCGCTTGAGCCTGTGCGCTGCCATCACCTCGACCCGGTATCGAGTCCGCCGCTCTAGCGGGAGAAGCGGATTCACCTCGACATGGTCGGCAAGTCGAAGGGCTTCCGCTGCATCCCCTTCTTCGGCTGCCAGGTGCACGCCGTGCATTGCTACGTTGGTCGGCCCGAAGCTCGTACGCCAATCGTTCCGATCCGCACGGTTCCGGCGCGCCACCTCGTCCGCGGCCCGTAGGTAGTCCCACGCTGCTGGCGCATTCCCGCCGCGAACGGCGGCAATAACTGCGGCCAGGTGCAGAGCGCCGTAGACGGAGACGTGTTCTGGAGTTGCGTTACTACCGGGTGCGTATGTGTCCATGGCTGAGCGAGCCAGGTCAAGGGACTCGGTTACATGTCCCCGCACCGTAAGCACGGTGCATAGGTTCCACGCGCTAGCTGCGCTCAGCACAGGATCGCCGGTCGACTCGGCAAGCATGAGCGCGCGGTCCGCAGCGACGCGCGAGAGTTCGACCTCACCCACGCGACGCAGGTAGACCTGTAGCAAGTGATAGAGCGACACGAGCGCGATCACTGCCTGCGTTTCCTCGTCGCCGCTCGATAGGCGCAGGGTGAGATTTGCCTCGTGCAGCAACCCGGGTAGGACAGGCCCGACGAGAGCGTATCTGTCGATCTCGCGTTCGTAGGTCGTCCACACCTCGTCAACTCGGTCAGCAAGTTGCCGGGCCGTCAGGGGTTCGCCCGGGAGGTCCCGGCCGAGCAGCGACGGAAGCGTGTTCATTGCTGCCCGGATCGCAGGCACCGACGAATGTTCCAGGGTGCCATTCGGGGCCAGAGCAAGGGCCCGACCCGTCAGGTCGGTCAGGTCACGAAGGCCCAGCACGCGCATGATCTCAAGCAGGAGCGACAACCGGTCGATCGGGAGCACCCCGCGCTCGACGCGCGATACCCAATCCTCGGAACGGCCGATCAAACCGCCGAGCGCGGCTTGCGAAATTCCTTTACGAGTGCGGTAGATGCGGATGCGGTCACCAATGGTCAGCTCTGCGCCGATCTCCATTTTGGCCCCCGGGTTCGACGTGTAGGCAGCTTCAGGGTAAGCGCAACCCGGGAGGATCGGGCTACGCATGTTGCGCCTCTTGCCCAGAGCATCGACCTGCCCGAGGTGTCCGCGGGTACGGAAAGGCCCCGTCCGTTAGCGAACGGGGCCTAGGTGCAGGTCAGAGTGTGTGCTCAATGGATGCGCTGACGGTGGTGAGCTTCTGTGCATCCATGTGAGGTGTGCGACTCCTTCGCTTCGGGCACGCGCTGTCACGGCCATCATCCCGTCCGTGCCGCGTGTGTACCGCACCCGAACGGTTCTTTGACTGTGAGAACCACAACTAAGTTGAGTCTATTCCACTCAACCGTGTGTCGCCGGGGATGCCTAGACTGCGGACATGCCAGATGTGTCCGGTGCCCTCGAAACGCTCGACGCGCTTGCGGATGCGGCGGTACGGCTGATTCCGGCGGCGCCCGACGCCGACCGTGTCGTGCTCGGCCTCGCCGGTCCACCGGGCGCCGGGAAGTCCACCCTCGCCGGTCGCCTGGTGCGCGCGATCGAGCAGCGGGTCGGCGCCGGCACCGCCGCCTACATGCCACTCGACGGCTTCCACCTGTCGAACCTGCAGCTCAAGCGGGTCGGCCGGTTGCACCGCAAGGGCGCGGTGGACACCTTCGACGTGTGGGGCTACGCGAGCACGCTGGCGCGCGTGGTGCACGAGGTGGACCGGGACGTGTACGTGCCGGACTACGACCGCACGCTGCACGAACCGGTGGCCGCACGGCACGTGGTCCGACCCGGCACCCGGATCGTGGTGACCGAGGGCAACTACCTTGCGCTGGACGCCCCCGGCTGGACCGACGCCTACTGCCTGATGACCGAGGTCTGGTACGTGCACGCCTCGGACCGGGTCCGCGACGAGCGGTTGACCAGGCGCCAGCGCCGGGGCGGGCGCAGCCCCGGCGAGGCGATGGCCTGGGTCGCGGGCAGCGACCGGCCCAACGGCGAACTGGTCAAGCGCTCCAAATCCCGCTGCGCGCGGGTGGTGACGGTGGTGTGGTGACTCCGCACCCGCACCGGCCGGCTGGGTGCGACGGCCCGGCCGGCCGACCGCGGCGCCCGGGCCGGACACGGCCTAGGTGAGCCACGCCGGCGTCGGCACCAGCAGTTCCACGTTGCGGTCCTCCAGTCGACCGCGGCGGCCGTCCACCTTGGGGTCGGGGCGGTCGCGCTCCTGCCAGTCGTTGCCCGCGAGTTCGCGGGCGAGTGCGGCCAGGGCGACCGGGTCGTCCAGCTTGCCGCCGTTGGACTCCGGCCCGGCGGAGTCGACGATGGTGCCGTAGATGGAGAGCGTGCCGTTCTTGTTGTCGCCGATCTCCACGATCCGCGCCTGCGAGGGCCAGTCGATGTGCGAGGCGGTGTTGATCTCCCAGAAGCCGCCGGGGACGGCGCTGCCGGCCGGTCGCGGGTAGGGCTTCACGTTGTTGTCGTGGGTGTGCCCGTTGACCCACAGCACCACGTTCGGGAAGCGCAGCAGCAGCGCCAGCACCTGCGGGCCCAGGATCCGCGCGGGTTGCCCCGAGGGCACCGTCTTGTTCACCAGCGTGTCGATCGTGTGGTGGCTGAACAGCACGAACAGCATGTCCTTGCCGGTGCCCTGGACCACCTTGCCCTGCTCGTCCAGGTAGCTGGAACTGCCCTTGACCAGGTGGTCCTGGAGCCAGGCGAACTGGGTCGGGTCCAGGCAGCCGGAGTCCAGGCCGTACTGGTTCACCGTGTCCAGGACCAGGCAGCGCACCCGACCCTGGTCGAAGCTGTAGTACGCGGTCTTGGCGTCCAGGTTCGCCTGGGTGAAGCCGTGGCCCTTGGGCAGGCCGGTGGTGTTGAAGTGCTCCTTGATCGTCTCCGCGCGGTCGATCAGCCGGCGGTCCGGGTCGGGGGTGACCTTGCGCTTGGGGCCGGCCAGCAGTGCGGCGAGGGCGTCCGGCTTGCCGTTCTGCAGCCCGAGCGCGAGCGAGACGATGGTCTGGCCCGGGGATATGTCGAGCACCTTCTCGTCGCCGACCGCGACCTTGGCCAGCAACTCGGTGACCGGCAGGTTGCCCTGGACCAGACCGTCGTGGTTGCCGTACGCGGTGTACCAGGGGGTCTTCAGGCCGGTCGCCTCGAACGGACGCCGGCATGCGTCGAGCAGGCCCGGCACGGTGGGGAAGCCGTAGTCGCGCCGGGGCACGTCGTCCTTCTGCCCGGCCGGCGTGCCGTCCGGGTGCCAGTAGCGCTCGTGGTACGCGACCGCGTCCATCGGGCCCTCGTACTTGTTCCGGTCGCCCGAGTCCGGGGTCACCTTCTTGCCGCCGTCCAGCACGTCGATGTACCAGCGCAGCTCGTTGAACTGGATGTTGTCGGTGTTGTCGCCCGTGCAGATGGTGAAGGCCAGCGGTTGGCCGAGGGCCGGGCCCTTGCCGATCCGGTTCAGCGACCGCACCATCGCCTCGGCGATCTGTGCGGTCAGCACCTCCTGCGGGCGGTGCGACGACTGGAACGGCAGCAGTTTCGCGAACGGCTGGTCCTTGTCGCTGTGCCGGTCCAGGAAGTCCACCCGCGCGGTCGACTGCGAGTCCTGGATATGTATGTCCGTCAACTGGGTGAAGGCGACCAGCGGTTGGCTTTTGGCCTTGATGCCGGGCCCGGCACCGGGGGCCAACTCGGTGCGCAGCAGGTGCGGTTCGCCGGGACCGGCGACCACCTTGCGGTAGCCGCCCGCGCCGGGCGGGCCGAGCACCAGGGTGCGTTCCAGCGTGGTGCCGGCCGGGGCGGCCGAGCCGCCCGGGGTCGGGGCGCCGGACTTGGGCGCATCGCTCGACTTCTTGTCCGGCTCGTCCTTGGCGTCGGTGCACGCCGCCGCTCCGAGCAGTGCCGCACTCGCGGCCGAGTACTTCAGGACGTCCCGACGATTCGGCTTCATGCGGCGACCCTACTGACGCGTATCGAACGGCATCAAGGAATGCCCGCGAGCCGGCCGCAGCCCGCCGCCGCACGAACGAGGGGCGCGGCCGAAGCCACGCCCTCGGTGTATCCCATGGCCGGCCGATTCCGCCGGCCCGTCGGTCAGTCGGTACGCCCGCGCCTGGGCTTCCAGACCACGAGCGCGGTGCCCGCCTGCGGCCGGACCGGGACCAGGTCGCGCCGGTAGGACGCATGAACGGCCGCCTCGCGGCGGGCGCTCGCGTCCGTCGCCTCGTGCAGCGCGTGCTCCAACTCGGCCACGCGCATGCGCAGCGCGAGCACCTGGTTCTCCAGCTCCAGGATGCGCTTGATCCCGGCGAGGTTGATGCCGGCCTCCTGGGAGAGCCGCTGCACCTCGCGCAACTGCATGATGTCGCGGGCGGAGTAGCGCCGCCCGCGACCGGCCGTGCGGTCCGGCGAGACCAGGCCGAGTCGGTCGTATTGGCGCAGCGTCTGCGGATGCAGGCCGGACAGTTGTGCGGCCACCGAGATCACGTAGACCGGAGAGGTCTCGTCGATCTCGTAGCCACGCCGCCCGCCGATGCCGCCGTCGCCGCCCAAGCCGCCCGGTCGCATGTCATGCCCCCTTCGCCGCGTCCAACAGATCGGCTCGGGGATCGTGCGCGACGGTCGCCTCGCGGAACGCCTCCAGCGCCTCGCGCGCCTTGTCGTTCAGCTGCTGCGGGACCGTCACCTCGATGGTGACCAGGAGGTCGCCCCGAGTGCCGTCCTTGCGTGCCGCACCACGCCCGCGGACGCGCAGTGTCCGGCCGTTGCCCGTGCCCGCGGGGAGCTTGAGCGTGACCGGGACGCCGCCCAGGGTGGGCACGGTGACCTCCGCCCCGAGAGCGGCCTCCGGGAAGGTGACCGGCACGGTGACGGTGAGGTTGTCGCCCTTGCGACCGAATACGGCGTGCGCCTTGACGTGCACCACGACGTAGAGGTCGCCGGAGGGGCCGCCGCGCTCGCCGGGAGCCCCCTTGCCCTTGAGCCGGATCCGCTGGCCGTCCTGGACCCCGGCCGGGATCCGCACCTGCATCGTGCGCGAACTCTTGGCCCGGCCACTGCCGTTGCACACGATGCACGGGTCGTCCACCAGCAGTCCGCGACCCTTGCAGTCGCGGCACGGCTCGGAGAAGCCGAAGCCGCCCTGCGGTCGACTCACGTTGCCGGAGCCCGCGCAGGTCGGGCACATCCGCGGGGTGGTGCCCGCGGCCGCGCCCGTGCCGTTGCAGTGCCGACACGCCTCGGAGCTGGTCAGTCGGATCGGCACGGTCGCACCGTCGACCGCGTCCGCGAAGCCGAGGGTGACCTCGGACTCCACGTCCGAGCCGCGCCGCGGCTGCTGGCGCCCGGTCTGGCGACCGCCGCCGAACAAGCCGCCGAAGATGTCGCCCAGGCCGCCGGTGCCGCCCGCACCGCCCTGCTGCTGGCCGCCGAAGATGTCGCCGAGGTCGAAGGGGAAGCCGCCGGCGCCGCCCGGCCCGCCGCCGGGGCCGCGGAAGCCGCCCCCGCTGCCGAACAGGGTCCGCGCCTCGTCGTACTCCTTGCGCCGCTTCTCGTCGGCGAGCACGTCGTAGGCTTCCGAGATCTCCTTGAACCGTTCCTCGGCCCTGGTGTCACCCTTGTTCTTGTCCGGGTGGAACTCGACGGCGAGCTTGCGGTAGGCCTTCTTGATCTCGGCGGTGCCGGCGTCCTTGGGGACGCCGAGCACCTTGTAGTAGTCCTTCTCCAGGTAGTCCTTCGTACTCATGCGCCCCTCGCCGATCGGGTCGGGGTGCCCTCGTGCTCCGAGCGCCCGTTTCCGGATTCACTCCACCCGCGCATCGGCGTCCCTCCTCTCCGCTTCTCGTCGTCTGGTTCCCGGTGACGGTTCAGCTGCCGGCCACTTCGCCCGACTCCTCCGGACCGCCTTCGGCGTCCGCCGTGGGCTCCGCGACCGCCACCCGCGCCGGGCGGATGATCCGTTCGCCGACCTGGTAGCCGGGCTGCAGGATCTCCACGCACGTGGGCTCGGTGACATCGGTCGCGTACGAGTGCAGCAGCGCCTCGTGCACCGTGGGGTCGAACGGGTCGCCCTTGGAACCGAAGCTCTGCAGCCCCATCTTGGCCACGATCGACTCCAGCGACTCGGCGACCGACTTGAAGCCGCCCGCCAGTTCGCCGTGGTCCCGGGCCCGGCCGATGTCGTCGAGCACCGGGAGCAGTTCGCTCAGCACCTTGATGGCGGCCAGTTCGCCCGCCACGTTGCGGTCCCGCTCGACGCGCTTGCGGTAGTTCGCGTACTCGGCCTGGAGCCGCTGCAGGTCGGCCGTGCGCTCGCCGAGCTGGTTGCGCAGCTCGGCGGCCTCGGCCGCCCCGGGGGCCGGGGCCGCCGCCGAGGCGGCGGTCCCGGTTTCCGGCTTCGGCTCTGTCTCTTGGGCGTCGCCCGGGACGGCGCCGTGGTTCGAGCCGGTCCCTTCGGTCACGCAGCACCGCCCTTACGGTCCTCGTCGACGATCTCGGCGTCCACGACGTCGTCGTCGGCAGTGTTGCCCGCGGCGTCGCCGGTCGAACCGGCCGCACCCTCGGCGCCGGGCTGGGAGTTCGCGTACATCGCGGTGCCCAGCTTCTGGCTCGTGGTGCTGACCTTCTCCGCGGCGTCGCGGATCGCGGCCAGGTCCTCGCCCTTGAGGGCGTCCTTCAGCTCGGTGAGCGAGGTCTCCACCTCGGTCTTCACGTCGGCCGGGACCTTGTCGCTGTTGTCCTTGATGAACTTCTCGGTGGTGTACACCAGTTGCTCGGCCTGGTTGCGGGTCTCCGCAGCCTCGCGGCGCTGGTGGTCCTCCTCCGCGTGCGCCTCCGCCTCGCGCATCATCCGGTCGATGTCGTCCTTCGGCAGGCCGGAGCCGCCGGTGATGGTCATCGACTGCTCCTTGCCCGTGCCCAGGTCCTTGGCGGACACGTGCACGATGCCGTTGGCGTCGATGTCGAAGGTGACCTCGATCTGCGGCAGCCCGCGCGGGGCCGGCGGCAGGCCGGTCAGCTCGAACATGCCGAGCTTCTTGTTGTAGGCGGCGATCTCGCGCTCGCCCTGGAACACCTGGATCTGCACCGACGGCTGGTTGTCCTCGGCCGTGGTGAAGATCTCCGAACGCTTGGTCGGGATCGTGGTGTTGCGCTCGATCAGCTTGGTCATGATGCCGCCCTTGGTCTCGATACCGAGAGACAGCGGCGTCACGTCCAGCAGCAGGACGTCCTTGACCTCACCCTTGAGCACACCGGCCTGGAGCGCGGCGCCGACGGCCACGACCTCGTCCGGGTTGACGCCCTTGTTGGGCTCCTTGCCGCCGGTGAGCTCGCGCACCACGTCGGCCACGGCCGGCATCCGGGTCGAGCCGCCGACCAGGACGATGTGGTCGATCGCCGAGAGCGGGATGCCCGCGTCCTCGATGACCTTCTGGAACGGCACCTTGGTGCGGTCGAGCAGGTCCTGCGTCAGCTGCTGGAACTGGGCGCGGGTGAGCTTCTCGTCCAGGTGCAGCGGGCCTTCGGCCGAGGCCGTGATGTAGGGCAGGTTGATCGAGGTCTCCATCGAGGAGGACAGCTCGATCTTGGCCTTCTCCGCCGCCTCGCGCAGACGCTGGAGGGCCATCTTGTCCTTGGACAGGTCCACGCCGTGCGCGTTCTGGAACTGCTTGACCAGGTGGTCCATGACCCGCTGGTCCCAGTCGTCGCCGCCGAGGTGGTTGTCACCGTTGGTGGCCTTGACCTCGACCACGCCGTCGCCGATCTCCAGGAGCGACACGTCGAACGTGCCGCCGCCGAGGTCGAAGACGAGGATGGTCTGCTCGTCGGCCTTGTCCAGGCCGTACGCCAGCGCCGCCGCGGTGGGCTCGTTGACGATGCGCAGCACGTTCAGACCGGCGATCTCGCCGGCCTCCTTGGTGGACTGCCGCTCGGCGTCGTTGAAGTACGCCGGCACGGTGATGACCGCGTCGGTGACCTTCTCGCCGAGGTAGGCCTCGGCGTCGCGCTTGAGCTTCATCAGGATGCGGGAGCTGATCTCCTGCGCGGTGTACTTCTTGTCGTCGATCGCCACGGACCACGTGGTCCCCATGTGGCGCTTGACGGACCGGATGGTCCGGTCGACGTTGGTGACGGCCTGACGCTTGGCCACCTCGCCGACCAGCACCTCACCGTTCTTCGCGAAGGCAACCACGGACGGTGTGGTCCGCGACCCCTCCGCGTTGGTGATGACGGTCGACTCGCCGCCTTCCAGAACGCTGACGACGGAGTTCGTCGTACCGAGGTCGATACCGACCGCACGTGCCATGATTCGCTTCCTCCACGGAAAGAGTTGAGTGGTTGTCGCTCAAGGATGAGCCGTCGGGTGCAACCGGTCAAATCGCTTGAGTATTCCTGACTCAACTTTAGTGCCTCGCGCGCTGTGAGGGGCGGTTTTCCGGCGGTGGCGACCCGGCGGTCGGGACGCATGGCGTCATCGAAACGTTGTGCGCCCCCGGAGACTTATTCAGGTGAATGTCGCCACAAACGACACCCTTGACCTCTGCGGTCCCTCCAGGCGCATGGCAGCATGTCTCCGCGCCTGATGCCTGCAAGCACACGCCAGGCGAAAGCCGAGATCCGAGGGGGACCTCCCGATGAGCGATGGTCAGGGCTATCCGCCTGTGCCGCCGATGCCACCCGGCCCGCCGGGACAACCGGGACAGCAGGGACAGCCGGGCCCGCCGCAGGGTGGCTATCCGCAGCAGGGTGGGTACCCACAGCCCGGCGGCTTTCCGCAGCAGCAACAACAACAGCAGCAGCAGGGCGGCTTCCAGGAGCCCGCCGGCTATCCGTACCCGCAGTACAGCCAGTACGGGCACTACCAGCAGTACGGGCAGAACCCGATCCAGCTGGACCCGAACGGCCGGCCGCCGCGCGGGGGCCGCAGCAAGAAGGTGATCGGCACCTGGATCGTCGGTGTCACCGGCGCGATCGTCGCATCCGTCGTGGTCGCGCTGGTCGGCTTCGACGACCCGACCGACAAGAAGGACCCGGCCGCGCAGAAGACCACGGCCGCGCCGATCGTCACCGGCAAGTCCGCCGCCCCGCAGAACACCGCCGCGACCGGGCCCAAGAAGGCCGACATCACCAACACGCTGAAGATCCCGGACACGCTGCCCGCGATCACCGGGCCCAAGTTCGCCAACCTCTCGGTCGACCCGAAGACCTGGCCCAAGGCCTGTGACCTGCTGACCGACGAAGAGATCAAGACGGTCATCCCCGAAGCCACGATCCGCGAGCGCAAGAGCTACATGGGTCGGTACTCGAACATGTTCGGCAAGGCCGTCAACGACAACGAGTGCGACATCCTGCTCGACCTGCCGAACCTGCAGTCCTCGGACTATCCCGCGAAGATCAACGTCACCACCTACGGCTTCAAGCCGTTGGCCGACGAGAAGACCTCCTTCGCCAAGGAGAAGACGCAGGCGGAGACGGCCACCAAGGCATACCCCGACCAGTACGACGACATCCCGGCCGCCAAGCTCGGCGTGGACGGGGCGTTCCGCGACAACCGTACGGTGCAGATCTCCAAGAACGGCTTCCGGGTCTGGGTCACCGTGGACGCCCAGATCGAGGACTCGCAGGGCAACCCGCTCAAGGGGAACACCATGGCGCGTCAGTACGGTCCGACCGTGGCCGCAGTCGTCGGGCAGAAGCTGTGAGCGGGGGTTGGCCGCAGGGCCCCGGGCAGCACGGCGGCGGCCACGGCCAACCCGGGCAGTACCCGCAACACCCGCCGCAGCAGCCGGCCTTCCCGCAGCAGCAGGGCCATCCGCAGCAACAGGGCTATCCGCCGCAGCAGCCCGGCTACCCGCCGCCGGGTCCGTACGGACCGCCCGGCCACCCGTACGGGCAGCCCACGCCGCCGCGCCGGAACAACCGGTTCGCGCTGTGGGCCGCGGTCGCGGTCGTCCTGATCGGAGCGGGCGTCGGCGGCTTCGTGCTGCTGAACAAGGACGACGACGCGGACACCGCCAAGCCCGGCCCGACCTCGGTCGGCCCCGCGGCGCCGGGGGCCTCCGGCGGCGGCAAGAGCGGCCCGCCCGGCGAGAGCGCGGCGCCGGCCGATCGCCCGATGGTTTTCCCCGCAGCGCCGCCGGCCGACGCCGGGCCAAAATTCAACGCGACCAACGACGGCAAGACCTGGCCGAAGGCGTGCGACATGTTCTCGGACGCGCAGCTCGGCAAGGTCGTCAAGGGCGCCACGGTCAAGACCAGGAAGCCGGACACGACCGTCTCGGTCAAGTACGACTTCCCGGGCGCGGCCGACAACCAGTGCAGGTTCGACCTCGATGTACCCGACCCGAACAATCCGAAGTATCCGACGTACGCCAAGATCGAGCTCACACTCCACGAGGTGAGCACGCCGGCGATCGCGAAGGGCCACTACGGCGACACCAAGAAGAACCACGGACGCAAGCCGTTCGGCACGTTCGAGGAGTTGGGCACGAAGCTGGGCACCGACGACGCGTTCCGCGACGACTCCTACATCTACTTCCACAAGGGCCCGTACTTCGTGGAGTTGTACATGTCCAGCGGAGTGGACGGTCCGGGTGGGGCGAGGCTGCCGAGCGACGACGCCGTCAAGCAGTACGGGCCGACGCTCATCGGCTACCTCGTGGCACGGATGTAACCCGCGGTACGCGCGGTAGGGCAGCAACGGCGACAGCGCATCGGAACAGCGCATCGGATCAGGCATCAGGAGGGGTACGGGGATGGTACGAATCGGGAACCCAGGGGGGAACCACTACGGCGGGCCGCACCAGCAGCAGCCGCCGTACGGTCAGCCCGGGATGTACCAACAGCCGTACCCCGGCGGACCGATGCCGCCCCACGAGCCGCCGCGCCGGAGCAAGCTGAAGCCGATCCTGGGCTGGCTCGGCGTGGTGATCGGCGGCGTGCTGGCCACGGTCGCGGCCTCGTACATCGTCGACGAGATCAACAAGAAGAACGACAAGGGTGACAAGCCGGTCGCGGAGAACGGCGTCGCGTTCCCCGACGGATACACCCCGCCGCCCGGTGTGGCGTTCACCGACGGCGCCAAGTTCCGGGCGTCCGGGGACACCGGCACGTGGCCGGACGCGTGCACGATGCTCTCCGACAAGGAGATCCAGAACGCGGTCCCGGACGCGAGCATCGTGGGCTCGCGGCAGGGCCGCAAGGGCGCGAAGGCGCCCCGGAACACCGAGTGCACCGTGCAGATCAAGCTGCCCAACCTCCAGGACGCCGCGACGCCGGGCAAGCTCACCATGACCATCAAGGCGATCGGCGATGCCGCGCCGGTCAAGGACGTGTACGAGAAGGCCAAGGCGGACGCGGCCCCGTACTCCGGCTTCGAGGACCTCGCGAACAAGCTGTTCGTCCAGGACGCGTTCCGCCAGAACGGCAAGCTGAACCTGTACAAGCAGGGCGCCAAGCCGGACTCGCCCGGCTACTACGTGGTCCTCGAGGTCAGCGCGAAGACCAAGGACTCCTCGGGCGCCGACGAAGCACCCGACACCTGGACGAAGAAGGCCGGACCGGCCCTGGTGCGCGTCCTCAACATCAAGATGACGGACGACTGATTCGCCGTCGTCCCTCGACGGTTCGTCACCACGGGAGCACTCGATGACCGGCCAGTACAACAGCCCGAACTCCGGCCAATACCCCGGCCAAGGGCCCGGCTACCCGCCGCAGGGCGGGTACGGCCAGCAGCCGCCGCCCGGCCGGTACGGCGGGCCGGGGCAGTACGGGCCGCCGCCCGGCTACGGGACGCCCGGTTACCCGCCGCCGTATCCGCCCGAGCCGCCGCGGCCCAACCGCCGCAAGCAGGTCTTCAGTTGGCTGGCCGTGCTCGCGGCCGGCACGGCGGCGACGGTGATCGCGGCACTGCTGATCAACGGCACGGACGGGAAGAAGAACGAAGCGGTCAAGTTGCCGCCCACGGAGAGCGTCCGCAAACTGGAGAGCTTCGACCCGAACGCGGTCGCCGGCACCCCGAGCGTGGCGGCGTCCAAGGCCGCCTCGCGCCCCGAGGCGCCGCCCGCGCCCAAGAGCGGCGGCAAGTTCGCGCCGGTCGCAAGCGACATGTCCACCTGGCCGGACGTGTGCGACCTGATCCGGCCGGACGAGATCGCCAAGGTCATCCCCGAGGTGCTCACCCAGGAGGAACAGGGCACCGCCAAGGCTGCCGGTTCCTACGCGTCCCGGGGGCCGGCGGTGCGCAGCACGACCTGCCTCTACACGATGACCTCCAAGCGCGGCTTCGGCTACAGCAACGTGATCAAGCTGACCATCCAGATCAACAACATCGACGCTCCCAAGGAGCTCGACTACAACTGGGACCTCGGCAAGAACAGCGCGCAGCGGGTCGCGTCCGACTTCAAGGCGCTCGGCACCGCCGGGGGCGCCGACGACGCCTACTACTCGAGCAACACGTTGCGGATGCGCAAGGGGCAGTACGCCCTTCAGATCGACGGTTCGGGCAGCCTCACCAAGGAGGGCACCGACCGGCCCTGGAGCGGATGGCAGAGCGAACTGCTGCCGAAGTTCGTGTCGACCATCACCGCCAAGATCTGACCCGCTCGCACTCCGGCACCCCGGCGGGTCGCGGCGATCGCCACCCGCCGGGCCAGCGCCCCGGGCCGGCCGCGGCCTACGCGTCGCGGTGCACCGTGTTCGGGGTGAAGCCCGGGAGGCAGACGGCGATGTAGTCGGCGCCCTCGGTGCCCCTGGTGCTGTAGCGCACCCATTCGCCGGCGGCGGTGTGGATGGCCTGGCCGGCCGTGACCTCCTGGACGCCGCCCTCGAACTCGACGGTCAGCACGCCGCGCAGGACGACCGTGTACTCGTCGAACTCGGGGCGCTGGCCCGGCTCCTCCCAGCCGCCCGGGCTGGTCATGTGCGCGATGCTGAGCGCCTCGTCGCCGGTGTTCACCCGGCCGACGAACTCGCGAATGGTCTTGGGGATGTTGCCGGCGGCCTCGACAACCGTCGGCTTCTCGATGAAGTTCGGCATGAGTCCCATCCTGTCCCAGGGCGCCGGTAAATCGTTGGCCGCCCCGCCCGGATGCTTGGGACCGTGGGGTGCACGGGGATTCACCCCGAAGCGAGCACGGGGGAAGGGGCGCCTCATGTCCACACTCAGGGTCACGGCCGAGCGGTTGGTCGTACACGCACACCCGAACGCGGATGCGCTGGAGCTGGCCCAGGTCGGGCTGTACCGCGCCGTCGTCGCCAAGGGGGCCTACGTCACCGGTGACGTCGCGGTGTACATCCCGGAGCAGTCGGTGCTGCCGGACCCGCTGATCGAGGAGCTCGGGCTCACCGGGCGGCTCGCGGGGTCGGCGAAGAACCGGGTCCGGGCGATCCGGCTGCGCGGCGAGCTCTCGCAGGGCATCGTGTGCCGGCCGGCGGCGTTGGCCGGCCTGGACCTGGCGGCCGCGCTCGCCGACGACAAGGACTTCGCCGAACTGCTCGGCATCGTCAAGTGGGTGCCGCCTATCCCCGTGCACATGAGCGGCGACATCGTGCCCGCGGCCGAGCTGCTGCCGTGGGTGGACGTCGAGAACGTGCGGCGCTATCCCGCGCTGTTCACGGCCGGCGAGCCGGTGGTGGCGACCGAGAAGATCCACGGGACCGCGTGCCTGTACACCTACGTGGCCGACACCGGCGAGAGCTTCGTGTCCTCCAAGGGCTTCGGCGCCAGGTCACAGGCCCTGGCCCGGGACGAGCACAACCTCTATTGGCGCAGCGTGCTCGCACACCGGCTGCCCGAGGCCGCCGCGGAGCTGGCCGCGCGCTTCGGTGCGGCCCGGGTGGGTGTGTTCGGCGAGGTGTTCGGGCAGGGCGTACAGGACCTGGGGTACGGCGCGCAGGGCCGTTCGGAGCTGCCGGGTTACGCGGTCTTCGACGTCGCACTCGCGGACGCCGCCGGGGCGGTGCGCCGGGTGGACGCCGAGCAGCTGGCCGACCTGCTCGCCGGCCTGGAGACCGTGCTGCCGGTGGTGCCGACGCTGTATGCCGGGCCCTACGACGAGGCCGCGCTGCTGGCCCTGGCCGAGGGCCGGGAGACCGTCTCGGGCACGGCCGCGCACCTGCGTGAGGGGCTCGTGGTGCGCCCGGCCCGGGAGCGGTACAGCGACGTGGTCGGCGGCCGTGCGATCGGCAAGATCGTCTCCGCGGCCTACCTGACCCGTAAGGGTGGTACCGAGTACGAATAGGGGCTCGGTCGTGGCCCACCGCTCTGGGCCGAATGAGAGAGGATGGCGTCCATACGTCTGGAGAGGATCCTTCATGAGCATCGACCCGTCCTCGCTTCCGAGGTCGACCTTCGTTCCGGCCGCACCGGTCGTCAAGCCGTCGGCGGAGCTGATCAATCAGGTCCTCGACGAGCTTCAGGTGAACCATTTCACCGACGAGGAAGGTGACGTCTGCGCGCCTTGGGACGGTTTCCGCGTCTACTTCATGCTGCGCGGGGACAAGCACGAGATCTTCACGGTCCGGATGTTCCTGGACCGTGAGTTCGACCCCGCCGAGCGGCCGCGGATGCTGGAGCTGCTCGACGAGTGGCACCGCCAGTTCTTCTGGCCCAAGGTCTATACGCACGAGCACGAGGGCAAGCTGCGGCTGATCGGCGAGGCCCAGCTCGACTGCGAGCCCGGCATCAACCGCGAGCTGTTCGTGTTCACCACGCGCGCGTGGATCAGCACGTGCATCTCGTTCGGGAACTGGATCAACGAGCAGTACGGTCCCGAGGACAAGCCGGCGGCCGACGGCGAGGCGTAGTCGCCACGCGCGTTGTGCCGTGTCGTGTGTGGGGGCGGCCCGCCCCCACACATCCGCCGGTACCCGGGCGCGCGGGTCCGGCTCAGCCGCCCGCCGCGAGCCGCTTGGCCGCCTCCTCCAGCACCTCGACCCGCTTGCAGAAGGCGAATCGCACCAGGGGCCGGCCGACCTCGACGTCGTCGAAGAAGACCACCTCCGGGATCGCGACCACACCGCGCAGCTCGGGCAGCCGGCGGCAGAAGTCCAGGCCGTCCGCGTAGCCGAGTGGGGTGATGTCGGTGGTGGTGAAGTAGGTCCCCTGCGGCTCGTACACGGTCAGCCCGGCCGCGCGCAGACCGCCGCCGAGCAGGTCGCGCTTGTGGCGCAGGTCCTCGCGCAGCCCGCTGAAGTACTCGTCCGGCAAGCGCAGCGCGTGCGCGACGGCGGGCTGGAACGGCGCACCCGAGGTGTAGGTCAGGAACTGCTTGGTGGTGCGCACCGCCGCGATCAGCTCCCGCGGGGCGCACACCCAGCCGATCTTCCAGCCGGTGAACGAGAAGGTCTTGCCCGCCGAGGAGATGGTGACGGTGCGCTCGCGCATGCCCGGCAGGGTGGAGATCGGGATGTGCTCGCCGGTGTAGACGAGGTGTTCGTACACCTCGTCGGTGATCACGATCAGGTCGTGTTCGATCGCGATCTCGGCGATCGTCTCCAGTTCGGCCCGGGTGAGCACGGTGCCCGTCGGGTTGTGCGGGGTGTTGAGCATGATCACCCGGGTGCGGTCGGTGATCGCCGCGCGCAGCTCGGCCGGGTCCGGCCGGAAGTGCGGGGGGCGCAGGGTGACGCCGACCCGGCGTGCGCCGGCCATCGCGATGCAGGCCGCGTACGAGTCGTAGAACGGTTCGAGTGCGACCACCTCGTCGCCCGGCTCCAGCAGCGCGAGCAGGGCCGCGGCGATCGCCTCGGTCGCGCCGGTGGTGATCAGCACCTCGGAGTCGGGGTCGAAGGTCTGCCCGTAGAAGCGCTGCCGGTGCTCGGCCACGGCCAGGCGTAGATCGGGGATGCCGTCGCCCGGCGGGTACTGATTCGCGCCGTCACGCATGGCGGCGACCGCGACCTCGATCACCTCCGCCGGGCCGTCGGTGTCGGGAAAGCCCTGGCCGAGGTTGATCGCGCCGGTGGTGCGCGCGAGGGCGGACATCTCGGCGAAGATCGTGGTGCCCAGGCCGTCCAGGTGTCGGGCCAGCAGCGGTCGGTTCATCCGTACGGCTCCTTCGCGGGGTTCGGTCTACCCGCCCATCCTCGCGTGCCGGTCGGGGCCGCCCACAGGGCGCCCTTCACCCATTCGTGTCAATGCCTTTCACCTTCACGGGTGACGACGCTGTGCCTTCGGGCGCCTACCGTGAGTCATGTCCCCTGGTTTGCAGCCGATTGTCGCCCCCGGGAGCCTCCCGTGGGGTCTTCCCCGTTGCCCGGACAGATGAGCGCGAGAATGCACGCCACACTCACCACCACGTACACCGACACCCGTGCGGACGACCTCGGCTGGTGCCTGGGCCTGCCGCCGCTTCCCGCGCTGGCCGAGCGCGCCGTCGAACTCGGAGGGCTGAATCTGGAGCTGCGGCTGCTGGGCGCGTCGCACCAGATGCTGATCAGCCCCGGCCGGGGGGAGGGCGCGCCGGTGTCGGAGACCGTCGCGTGCGTGCCGGGCGCGTCCACCCCGCTGCCCGCCCGGGCGGCCACCCGGCTCGGCCGGTGGGAGTACGAGTTCACCGCGCTGACCCAGCGGCTGGAGGACACGGCGTTCGTCGCGCGGGTGCGCGAGATCGTCGCCCTGGCGAGCGGGCACGAGTACGGCCTGGTCGGCGATTATCCGGGGCTGCCGCACGCGGTCACCGCGATGGTGGTCGAGCGGTGCGGGGCCGGCGCGGTCTGGTCCACCTGGCACACCTATCCGCAGGAGTGCCGGATCGTGAACACTCGGAGCCGCGCGATGTGACGATCGCACGAGTCGATCCGACACAATGACGCCCCATCAGGTGATCCGACGACGATGGGGGACGGCGGCCATGTTCAAGGACCTTGCGGAAGGTGTCGGCTACGCGTTCGCGTACGGGGGAGTGGGCATCGTGCTCATGGTCCTCGGCTTCGTGCTCGTGGACGTGCTGACCCCCGGCAACCTCGGCCGGCAGATCTGGATCGAACGCAATCGCAACGCGGCCCTGGTGCTCTCCTCGGCGCTGCTGGGCGTGGGCATGATCGTCACCACGGCGATCGCGACCACCTACGACGAGTTCGGCAAGGGCCTCGCCTCCACGGCGATGTTCGGCGTCTCCGGGCTGATCCTGATGGCCATCGCCTTCCTGGTGATCGACCTGGTCACCCCGGGCCGACTCGGCGCCACCGTGGTCGAACGCGAACCGCACCCGTGCGTGTGGGTCACCGCGTCCTCCCAGATCGCGATCGCCGCGATCGTGTCGGCATGCATCGCCTGAGCCGGCGGGGCGGGGCGGGGGCCGGCCCGGCTCGGGTCGGCCCGGTCTGACCTGGCCCGGCGGGGCGGGGGCCGGTCCGAGTCGGCCCACCTTCGTGCCGGGGTCGGGGCTGGGGCGGGACCGGGGCCAGGGCCGGTGCCGGCGGCGCGTCCGTGAACGTGTGCCGGCTCCGGCCTCGGCTCCGGTTCCGCCCCCGGACTCCGGTTCCGGACTCCGGCTCCGGTTCCGCCCCCGGACTCCGGTTCCGGACTCCGGCTCCGGTTCCGCCCCCGGACTCCGGTTCCGCCTCCGGACTCCGGCCTCGGCTCCGGTTCCGGCTCCGCCCCCGGACTCCGGCCCGGCATCGGTTCCGCCTCCGCTCCGGCCTCGGTTCCGGCTCCGCCCCAGGGCCCTGCTCCGCCCCGCCCCCGGGCCCCGCCTCCGCCTCCCGGCCTCGGTGCCGGCCCCGCACTAGCCGGTTCGGGTGAACCGTCGGCGCGTTCGATGCCGTCCGGGTGCTTCGCGCCTACCGTGCTCGGGGTGAACTCCCCCGCACCGCGCGCCGCGACCATCGCGCGCGTGTCCGCGGCCCGGCCGCGCCCGGCCGCGATCGCGCCCGGGCCGGCGCGGTTCGTGGTCCTGCTCGCCGTACTGGTCTGCGCGGCGTGCGGGCTGGTCTACGAACTCGCGCTGGCCGCGCTCGGCGGCACGCTCGGCGGCGACCCGGTGGTGGAGACCTCGATCGTGCTCTCGGTGATGGTCTTCGCGATGGGTGTCGGTGCGCTGGCCGCCAAGCCGCTCGCGCGCCGGGCCGCGGCGGCGTTCATCGCCGCCGAGATCCTGCTCGCGGCGTGCGGCGGGATGTGCGCGACCGGGTTGTACGCCGCCTTCGCCTGGTACGACGTCTACCGCTGGCCGATGATCGCCGTCTCGGCCGTGCTCGGGCTGCTGATCGGGGCCGAGATCCCGCTGCTGATGACGCTGGTGCAGCGGATCCGTCCACAGGAGGCGGGCAGTGCGGTGGCCGACCTGTTCGCGGCGGACTACGTGGGCGCGCTGATCGGCGGCCTGCTCTTCCCGTTCCTGCTGCTGCCGCACCTGGGCCAACTGCGCACCGTGCTGCTCGCGGGCGTGGTCAACGCGATCGCGGGCGCACTCGTGGTCCTGTGGCTGTTCCGCACCGATCTGCGGCTTCGGCTGCGGATGGGGATGTATGCGTCGGCGGGTGCGGTGCTCGCGCTGCTGGCCGGCACCTGGCTGTACACGCCCGCCTTCGAACGGGCCGCGCGCGACGCGCTCTTCGACGGGGACGTGGTGTCCGCGCGGGAGGACGTGGTGCTCACCCACACCGGAGCCGGCCCCGAGTTGCACGTGGACGGCGAGCGGCGGGTGGCGGCCCCGGGGGCGAGCGAGGCCGCACAGGCGCTCGTGCACCCCGCGATGGCCGGTCGGCACGAGCGGGTGCTCGTGCTCGGCGGCGGCGACGGGCTGGCGCTGCGCGAGGTGCTGCGCTACCCGGCCGTGCGCGAGGTGGTGCTCGTGGTGGCACGGGTGGCCGAGACCGCGCCCGCGCGCACCGATCCGGCGCTGCGTGCACTGGCCGGCGATGCGTTCGCTGATCCGCGCGTGCGCGTCGTCGGCGCCGACGCCTTCGCGTGGGTGCGGGCCGCCGCGGAGCGCTTCGATGTGGTCGTGGCCGACCTGCCCGGGCCCGCCGCGGGCACCGCCGCGCGGCTGTACACGCGGGAGTTCTACGGCCTGACCCGGACCGTGCTGCGCCCGGCCGGCCGGATCGTGGTGCACGCACCCGCACCGGACGCACACCCGCGCGCCTACTGGTGCGCGGAGGCCGGCCTGCGCGCCGCGGGCCTGCGCACGCTGCCGTACCGGGTCACCGTGCCGGGCCCGGCCGATCGCGGCTTCGTCCTCGCCGCGATCGCCGCCGGCACCGGGTTGCGGGCCGCCGACGACGCGCCGGACCCGGCCGTGGTGCCGTTCCTGGCCGCCGACCGACTGGTCCGGGCCGTCTGGTTCCCGCCGCACGAGGCGCGCGTGGACGTGCCGCCGTCCACCCTGACCAACCCGCGCATCGCCGACTACGCGCGCGGGTGAACAGCCCGCGTACGGCCGATCCGGCCCTCCCGCAGCCCTCGTACGGCCCTCATCCGGTGTTCAGCGGATCGACATGTACGCCCGGAACGCCTTGTGCAGCGCCGGCACCACCGGGTACTCCCACTCGCCCAGGTTCTCCACGACCCGCCCGTTGGTACCCAGCTTCCAGCGCAGCACGCCGAACAGCCGGTCGTCCGGGTCGATCACCGGACTGACCCCGCGCATGTCGTAGACCGGCACACCGCGTTCGTGCACGTCCTGGATCATCCGCCACTGGAGGGCGTGACTGGGGCGCACCCCGCGCCCGTGGTCGGTGGACGCGCCGGTCTGGTACCACACCCGCGAGCCCGCGCTGATCAGCGTGTGCGCGGCGAGCAGTCGGTCCTCGAAGCGGGCCAGGTAGAGCTTCATCCGGCCCGCCGACTCGGTGTTGAGGGCGCGGAACTGTCGTTCGTAATAGGGAAGTTCCCGACCCAGTCGGAAGCCGTTGCGGCGCTCGGTGACCTGGAGCAACTCGAAGAACGCGGGCAGGTCCTCGTAGCCGCCCACGGTGATGTCCACGCCGGACTTGCCCGCCTTGGTGATCGCCCGCTTCCACTCCTGGTTGAAGCCCGCCCGGATCCGGTCCAGCGGTTGATTCTCGAACGGCAACTCGAAGGTGTACCGGGGTTGTGCGTCCGCGCCGTCGCCGGAAGTACGCCAGCCCAGGTCGCCCAGCCGCAGTGCGACCGTGGCGCCGAGCGGGTCGATCTCGTCGGGGGTGACCCGGTCCAGGTGTTTGAGGCCGTGCCTGACCGCGTCCTTGACCGTCTGCGCCCGCCACCGCCGGTGCGCCAGCGGCGGACCCATCCGCACGGTGAACACGTTCCGCCTGCGCATGAGTTCGATCAGCGGGGTGAGCCAGCGCTCCGGATTCGGATCGGTCCAGTCGATCACCGGACCCTCGGGTAGGTAGGCGAACCAGTACGGCACCTTGGGCATCTTGCGGTACAGCACCAGGGCCGACCCGACCACCACCCCGTTCGCGTCGTACCAGCCGATCCCCTCGCTGCGCCAACCCTCCTTGACCACGGCCCAGGACGGGTATTGCAGGAAGCCCGCGTCGCCGCGTCCGTCCAGATGGGCCAGGTGCGCGTCGGACGTCAGCCGGGCGACCCGCAGCCTCGGATCGCCCGGCACGGCGGAGGCGAGAGTGCCGGCGCCGGGCGCGGTGGGCGCCGCGGCGGGAACGTTCGAGCGCGCGGGCGGCGCCGGGAGCAGCGTGACCACGGGACGTCTCCTCGGGGACGGAGGGATGCGGGGAGCCCCGCTTCCTGTAAGAGCCCGTGGCAGCGGGTTTCGTCACCAAGAAATTCGGATGCAACGGAAGTGGCCTCCCGAGGACTCAGACAACGGGGGAGCATGTCGCAAACCCCGATCGAGGCCGAATTGGAGCCGTTTGTGAGCCATGTCGTCTCGGCGCCGCCGCAGGGCAGCCACGCTCGCGAGGAGAGCCGAGACGGCGCGTCCGGGACACCCGCCGCACAGTCGGCGCGCTCGCAGGCGCCCGCCCGTGGTCCGGCCGAAGGGGGCGTGGCCGTGCGCGCCGGCCGCTCGGTGTTGCGCGGCGGTGCGAGCCTGGCGCTGGGCTCCGCGGTGTCCCGGCTGACCGGCTTCGCGCGCAGCGCGACGGTGGTCGCGGCGCTGGGCACGGGGTTGTTCGCGGACGGCTACAACGTCGCGAACACGGTGCCCAACATCCTCTACATCCTGCTCGTCGGTGGCGCGCTCAACTCGGTGCTGGTGCCGCAACTTGTGCGCGCCGCCCGGCGCGACGCGGACGGCGGAGCCGGCTACACCGACCGGCTGCTGACCGCCGTCGGCTGCGTGTTGCTCGTGCTCACCGTCGCGGGCGTGCTCGCCGCACCCGCGATCGTGTCGGCGTACGCGGACTACGACGGCGCGCAGCGCGAACTGACCATCGCACTGGCCCGGATGTGCCTGCCGCAGATCCTCTTCTACGGCGTGTTCGCCCTGGTCGGCGAAGTGCTCAACGCACGGGGCCGGTTCGGGCCGATGGCCTGGACGCCGATCCTGAACAACGTCGTGGTGATCGCGGTGTTCGGATCCTTCCTGCTGGTCGCGCACGACGTCCGGGACGCGGCGGGCATCACCCCCGCCCAGACCCGCCTGCTCGGCCTGGGCACCACGCTGGGGATCGTGGTGCAGGCCGCCGCGCTGGTGCCGTATCTGCGCGCCGCCGGGGTGCGCTGGCGGCCACGTTTCGACTGGCGCGGGCACGGACTCGGCACGCCGCTGCGGATGGCCGGCTGGGCGGTCGCCATGGTCGGCGTCTCCCAGCTGGGGTATTGGCTGGTCACCCGGCTCGCGGTCGAGGTCTCCGACCAAGCGGTCGAGTCCGGGCTCGGCCACGGCGTGGGCTACACCGCCTACGCCAACGCCCAGTTGTTGTGGATCGTCCCGCACGGCGTGGTCACCGTGTCGATCGTGACCATGCTGATGCCCCGGATCAGCCGGGCCGCGGCGGACGGACACCCGGCGCGGGTACGCGAGTCGATCTCCCGGGGCCTGCGGCTGAACGCGCTGGTGATCGTGCCGGTGTCGTTCCTGTTCCTGGCACTGGGTCCGCAGGTGACGGCGGTGGTCTTCCAGCACGGGGTGACCACCGAGGCGGACACCCGCGCGATGGGGCTGATGCTGTCCGCGTTCGCGCCCGGGTTGATCGCGTACTCGGCGCAATACCTGATCCAGCGCGGGCTGTACGCGGTCCAGGACGCCCGCACGCCGTTCTGGGCCAACGTCGCGATGACCGCGGCCGGGGCGCTGTTCTCGCTGGTGGCCTACTGGACGCTGCCCGCCGAGTGGGCGGTCACCGGGATGGCCGCGGGATACGGCCTCGCCCAGCTGATCGGCCTGGTGTGGTCGGCCCTGGTGCTGCGCCGGCGGCTGCGCGGCCTGGACACGATCCGGGTGGCGCGTACCCATCTGGGCCTGGCGATCGTCTCCGCCGGCGCGGCGGGCGGCTCGTGGCTGTTCGCCCGCTGGTGTACGCACGCATTCGGCTCCGGGCCGTCGGGCGCGGCCGTCGCGTTGGCGGGCGCCGCGGTGCTGTTCGCGGGGCTGGTGGTGCCGGTCGCCTATCCGCGGGCGTGCCGGGTGCGGTTGCCCGAGGGGCCGCCGATCCCGGCCCCCGATCCCGGCACGACGCCGCGGGTGATCGACCCCGACGCGCCGACCGGGCGGCATCGGCGGGTGTGATGGGGTGGGCGGTAGCCGCCGACCGCACGGGTCGGTCCACGGGCGCGCCGGTCGAGCACCGTCCGCTGCCATGAACGGGGAGAACGGATGCAGTACGAAGTCGTCGTGCCGATCCCGGTGCGATCGGTCTGGGACACCTTCCACGACGCCGAACGACTGGCCCAATGCGTGCCCGGCCTGCTGTTGGACGAGCCGGCCCGGGTGGATGCCGAGGGGGTCGAGCTGATCGGTCGGTGGCGGTTGCGGGTCGGCGCCGACGAGGTCACCTACCGCGGCAGGCTGCGGCTCGCGGATGCGGTCGAGCCGCTGGCGCTGGTGGCGAGCGTGGCGGGCACCGAGGCCACCGAGGGCGCGGACGGCGACGGCGACGGCGCGGGCCGGTTCGCCGCGGAGTTCACCGTGCGGCTGTACGACCTGGCGGCGGACGAGCAGGACGGGCCGGGCGAGACCCGGATCGTGTTCGCCGACACGCCGGAGCCGACCGACGCCGGCGATGCGGCGGCCGCCGTGCGCGACCCGGCGCGGCCGGTCGCCGCATTCGCCCGGGCCGCCGACCTGTTCGCCGCGGCGCTGGCCGACGAATCGGCCCCGGTACCGGCGGTGAACACCCCCTTCGAGCCGGTCGAGCCGCTCGCGGACCCGTTCGCGCCGCCGCAGGCCCGGCCCCGGCAGCCGCAGCCGCAGCCGCCGGCGCCGCGGTCGGCCGCGCCCGACACCGAGCCGGATCTGTGGTCCGAGGCCGGCCACGGCACCGGTCGCGCCGCGCGGCGCGCGGTCCGGGTACTGGTGCCCGCGCTCGGCGCGCTGCTCGTCTGGCGTCTGGTCCACGTACGCCGCCGTCGCGCCGGTTAGGCTCCGGTGCCATGAATTCCGACCGCGATGCGCTCCTCGACCAGATCAAGACCAAGGCCGTCGTGCACGGCAAGGTCGTCCTCTCCTCCGGCCGGGAGGCGGACTACTACGTCGACCTGCGCCGGATCACCCTGGACGGCGAGGCCGCGCCGCTGGTCGGCCGGGTCATGCTGGAACTCACGTCGGATCTGGAGTTCGACGCGGTCGGCGGGCTCACCCTGGGCGCCGACCCGGTCGCCGTGGCGATGCTGCACGCCGCCGCCGCGCAGGGGCGCAAGCTGGACGCGTTCGTGGTGCGCAAGGCCGGAAAGGCGCACGGCCTCCAGCGCCGCATCGAGGGTCCGGACGTCAAGGGTCGCCGGGTCCTGGCCGTCGAGGACACCTCCACCACCGGCGGCTCGGTGCTGACCGCGGTGGAGGCGCTGCGCGAGGCCGGCGCCGAGGTCGTGGCGGTCGCGGTGATCGTCGAGCGCGGGGCCGCGCCGACGGTGGAAAAGGCCGGCCTGGAGTACCGGGTCGCCTACCACCTGGAAGACCTCGAACTGAACTGAATCAAATCCCCGCGGAGCCATTCCACCGACGGCCGCACTGTGTGATGCCTTGCGCATTCACGGAGCGGCCGTTGCTTTTTTCGCGGTCTCGGATATTGTCGGACCCGGTTCCGACGTCGGCGCATCCGCCGACCGGACTTCCCGGGGGGGAAGTATGAATTCGTCGTGTATGTCGTCCTGCGCACTCGCCGCGCTCCCGCGGCCGAGTCATTTCGCGCCGAACCGGACGTGAGCACCCCTGCCCTTTCCCCTCGGGCCGCCGGGTCGGTTCCCCGTCCGACCCGGCGGCCAACCCCACCGCCGGTACCGCTCCCGTAGCGTGTCCGGGTCTCCTCGGCGCCTCGTGCCGCCGCAGGAGCGGCGTCCCGCCCGAGGGCGGACGCCGCATCGAAAGCCACCCTGCTCCCGGTCCCCGTCCGGGGGCAGGGTGTTTTCGTCTCCGGGTAATAGTCGTGAGCCGGCCCGACGCACGGCGGCGCGAAAAGGTTGCACGCCCGGGCATTTCAATTCGGCCGATCGAGGCGTCGGCGCGGGCAACGAAAAGCGGTGGTGCACCATTGGCGCACCACCGCTTCGCAGCGTATGTGTTCAGTTACTCGACGACGATGACGCCGCTTCGCGCTTCGCCTCGCGCTTGCTGCGAATGACCTCGATGATGATCGGCAGCAACGAGATCAGCACGATGACGAACACCCCCGGCAGCAGGTACTTGTCGATACTGCTGCCGATCGTGTCGCCCAGCTTGTAACCGAGCAGGATGATTCCGTCGGTCCACACCAGGCCGCCGATGACGTTCCACAGGAAGAACGTCCGCGCGGGCATCTCCAGGACGCCGGCGACGGGGTTCAGGAAGGTGCGGACGATCGGGATGAACCGGGCGAGCAGCACGGCCTTGGCCGGGCCGAACTTCTCGAAGTACTCCTCGGCCTTGGTCACGTACTCGGCCTTGAACAGCTTGGAGTCCGGTTTGTTGAACATCTTCGTGCCGAACCGGGCGCCGAGGAAGTGGCCGAGTTGGGCGCCGGCGATCGCGCACAGCGGTGCGCCCAGGAGCAACCAGGGGAGCGAGATGGACGTGCCGACGATCTCTTCCGCCGACGAGGACGCGGCGACGCCGGCCAGGAACAGCATCGAGTCGCCGGGGAAGAAGAACCCGACCAGCAGACCCGTCTCCGCGAAGATGATCGCGAGGATGCCGATGAGTCCGAACGTCGAGATGAGGGACGTCGCGTCGAGGACGTTGACAGCTTGGAATTCCACCTCTGGAGGGTAGTCCGCGCGAAGCGCGCCTCGTCACCCGTCCCCGTCCCGAACCGCGCATCATTACCGGGTCGGGACGTTGCCGGCGTAATCGTGGGCCGGGCCGACGACGACCGGGTGCAGGCGGACGCCCGCGCCCGGGCACACACGGACACACGCACGCACACAGAGTCAGGGGTAGCACGTGGGCATCGAGCGGCTGGTGGTGATCGGCGGCGACGCCGCCGGAATGAGTGCGGCGTCCCAGGCCCGGCGCCGGCGCGCCGAGGACGACCTGGAGATCGTCGTGGTCGAGCGCGGCCGATTCTCCTCGTACTCCGCGTGCGGCATCCCGTATCTGGTGTCCGGCGAGGTGGACGGCCCGGACGCGCTGATCGCGCGCACGCCCCAGGAGCACCGCGAGCGCGGCATAGACCTGCGGATGGGGGTCGAGGCGGAGGGGCTCGACCTGGATCGGCGCGAGATCGCGGTCCGCGACCTGGCCACCGGACGGGCCGACCGGATCGGCTTCGACCAACTCGTGCTCGCCACCGGCGCGGTGCCGATCCGGCCGCCGCTGCCGGGCATCGACGCGCCGGGGGTGTACGGCGTGCAGACGCTGGAGGACGCCCGCGAGCTGACCGGGTGGCTGGCTCCCGAGCACCGTACGGCGGTGGTGATCGGCGGCGGCTACATCGGCATCGAGATGGCCGAGGCGATGGTCCGCAAGGGCCTGCGGGTCACCGTCGTGGACCGCTCCGCGCACCCGATGTCCACGCTCGACCCGGACATGGGCGCACTGGTGCAGGAGGCCATGGAGGGTCTGGGCATCGAGGTGGTGACCGAGACCGAGGTGTTGGAGATCGAGGTGGTGGACGGTCGCGCGAGGGCCGTGCTGACCGCCGACGGCCGCTTTCCCGCGGACATCGTGGTGCTCGGCCTGGGTGTGCGTCCCGCCACCGAACTGGCCCGCGAGGCGGGCCTGCCGCTGGGTGCGAGCGGTGGTCTGTGCACCGACCTGCGGATGCGGGTCACCGCGGACGGCATCTGGGCGGGTGGGGACTGCGTCGAGGTGCTCAACCTGGTCTCCGGCCGCCGCCAACACATCGCCCTCGGCACCCACGCGAACAAACACGGCCGGGTGATCGGCACCAACATCGGCGGCGACTACGCGACCTTCCCCGGCGTGGTCGGCACAGCCGTGAGCAAGGTCTGCGACCTGGAGATCGGCCGGACCGGGCTGCGCGAGAAGGACGCGGCGGCCGCGGGCTACGAGTTCGTGAGCGCGACCATCGAGTCCACCGGCCGGGCCGGCTACTACCCGGGCGCGCGGTCGATGAAGGTCAAGATGATCGCGGAGCGGATCACCGGTCGGCTCCTGGGCGTGCAGATCGTCGGCCGGGACGGCGCCGCGAAGCGGATCGACACCGCGGCGGTCGCGCTCACCCACCGGATGTCGGTCGAGGAGATGACCTCCCTGGACCTCGGCTACGCGCCGCCGTTCTCACCGGTGTGGGACCCGATCCTGGTCGCGGCCCGGAAGGCGGCCCAGAAGGTGGCCGAGGGCCACTGACCACACCCATGGCAGGCACCCACGGCATACACCCGGCGGCACGCACACACGGCACATGCCCACGGCACACCCACCCGGCACGCGCCGGCGGCGGCGCGTGCCGGGTGGGTGCGGTGCGGCGCTGTGTGGTCGGCAGCGTGGATCAGCCGGTCGTGCGGGGCTTGAAGCCCGACAGGTCCACGGACGCGACCACGTGGTCGATGTTGCTGTCCGCCTTCGGCCCCGCACTGGTCGCGAAGATCTCGATGCCCAGATCCGGCATCGACCAGGTGCGCACCCTGAAGTTCTGACCGCCCTTGCAGGTCACCGAGACCACGCGGTACTCCGCGCTGTGCCCACCGACCGTGCGCTTCTCCCGGGTCACCACCTCGGGCGTGATCGTGTCGGCGCTGGCCGGCAGGACCAGGTGCCCGTCCTTCGCGCACAACGGCTGGGTGGCGTAGTTGTACGCGGAGACGTCCAACCGTTTCGCGTAGCTCCACGCGTCCGGATCGCCGACCCGGTTGACCAGGATCCGCGCGGAGTCGAGATCGCAGGGGTACGTGACGTCCCCCGTCACGGGCGCGGAGAAGCAGCGGCTGGAAAGCGTGCCGTCGCTCAGGGCGGTGCCGGGCCGGTCACGCCACCCCGACGGCACCGCCACCCTGATCGCCTGTGCCCCGAAGGTCTTGCTCGGCGGCCGGGTGCTCGTCGGCGCGCTCGGGGTGCCGGCGCGCGTCGGGGGCGTCGTCGACGGAGTGCTCTCGTCCGGCGGTTCCGCGTCCGGCACCGATGGGGGAGCGGTGGTCCCGGGCGCTCTCGGCGACGTCGCCGCGGCCGGCGGCGCCAGGGACATCGCGGTGCGCTCCGGGGTGGTCGGCAGCGCGCTCACCGACATCGGCCGGTCCGCGGGCGCGCCCGCGGTGTGCTCCGGTGCGCCGATCAGGGACACCCCGCCGAAGGCCGCGGCCACGGCGGCCAGCACCGCGAGCGGGATGCCGATCCGCCCGCCCCCACTCCGGCGATCCTCGTTCGACGTGGGCGGGCCCGGCGGTCGCAGCGAGCCGAGCGTGACTGAGTCCGCGCGCGAGGCCAGGGCCGCGCGCAGCAGATCCTCCATCGATTCGTCGCGCGCATCGCGTTCGGTCACGACTGTTCGTCCTTCATGAGTTTTTCCAGGGCGTCGATGGCACGGCTTGCCGTGGACTTCACCGCTCCACGGGAAAGCCCGAGGGTCTCGGCTATCTGGGCCTCCGTCATATCGGACCAATAGCGCAGCACCAGCACTTCGCGCTGTCGCGGAGCCAGACGCTGCACCGCCCCGAGCACCCGCAGGTGCTCCTCGGACAGGACCACCGCGTCCTCGGGCGAGGAGGCGTCGGGTTCGTGCGGGGGCACGTAGGCACGGGCGGTACGCCGGCGGCGCAGTACCGAGCGGGAGAGGTTGACCACCGAGGTGCGCAGGTAGGCCAGCGCGTTGTCGACGTCCTCCAGCTCCTCGCCGAAGCGTCGGTACAGCGCGGTGAAGGCGTCCTGGACGACGTCCTCCGCGGTGCCGAGGTCGTCGACGAGCAGGATGGACAGCCGGACCATGCCGAGCCGTTGGGCGTGATACAGCTCGGTCAACGTCGGGCGGGCCGGCGGTTCCCCGCCGCCGCGCAGGATTCGAAATCGCGACCGACGTGGTGCCTCCGGTGCCGTCGCGCTCTCCGACGGGGAGCCGGACGACTGGTCGCCCCCGAATGCCGGCATGCTCAGCAGCGCCACAGCCCCGCCGCCCCCTTCGCTGTCATGAGACCGCCCCCACCCTCCGTGCACAGCCTGTGTCCTGGTGACGTCCCGGGGGCCGACAGGTTGCGTGTCCCCCCGAAGTTCCGGGTGTGCATGACGAACGCGACCACTGGGGAGGCTGTGGACAAAGAACCGAGGACGAACCGCAACCAGGGCGCCGCGCAGGCCGGTGCCGCTCCCCGCGGGTATCCCCAGAGCCCGGTGCGGCCCCGCCGCATCGACCTGACGCTCCGTCAGTTATCGCATTCGCTCCCCCGAACGGGGAGGACGGGATGCGGTGTCGTCGGGAGCGGTCTGCCAGGATGGGCGGCAAGCGGGGATACGGCCGTCCGTGTCCGAAAACCCTCATATCACCGCTTGGCTGAGCAACGAGGAGCAGACGCATGCCCATCGCAACTCCCGAGGTCTACGCCGAGATGCTGGACCGGGCGAAGGCCGGTCGATTCGCCTACCCGGCGATCAACGTGACCTCGTCCCAGACCCTGAACGCCGCGCTGCGCGGCTTCGCCGAGGCGGAGAGCGACGGCATCGTCCAGGTGTCCACGGGCGGCGCGGAGTTCCTGTCCGGCACCACCGTCAAGGACATGGTCGTGGGCTCGGTCGCGTTCGCCGAGTACGCGAAGGTGGTCGCCGAGAAGTACTCGGTGAACATCGCCCTGCACACCGACCACTGTCCCAAGGACAAGCTCGACGGGTTCATGCGCCCGCTGATCGACATCTCGGCCGAGCGCGTGGCCAAGGGCCAGGACCCGCTGTTCCAGTCGCACATGTGGGACGGCTCGGCCGTGCCGCTCGACGAGAACCTCGAGATCGCCCGTGAGCTGATCGCCAAGTGCGCCGCCGCGCGGATCATCATGGAGCTGGAGATCGGCGTCGTCGGCGGCGAGGAGGACGGCGTCGACAACGAGATCAACGACAAGCTCTACACGACCCCGGCCGACGCGCTGGAGACGGTCGAGGCGATCGGCCTGGGCGAGAAGGGCCGCTACATGCTGGCCGCGACGTTCGGCAACGTGCACGGCGTGTACAAGCCGGGCAACGTCAAGCTGCGTCCGAGCATCCTCAAGGACATCCAGGACGCGGTCGCCGCCAAGTACGGCCGGGAGAAGCCGTTCGACCTGGTCTTCCACGGCGGCTCGGGCTCGCTCCTGGAAGAGATCCGCGAGGCGCTCGACTACGGCGTGGTCAAGATGAACGTCGACACCGACACCCAGTACGCCTTCACCCGCCCGGTCGTGGACCACATGCTGCGCAACTACGACGGCGTGCTCAAGGTGGACGGCGAGGTCGGCAACAAGAAGCTGTACGACCCGCGTTCGTACGGCAAGGCGGCGGAGACCGGGATGGCCGACCGCGTGGTCGTGGCCTGCCAGGACCTGCGCTCCGCGGGCACCCGGCTCAAGTAGCGGGCACCCGGCTCGAGTAACAGGCGCCGGGCTGCACCCAACCCGTCGAAGCCCGCGACCACCAGGTCGCGGGCTTCGCGTCGTGACGGGCGATCGGCCGTGATGGGCAATCATGGGGACCATGACCATCGATCAGAACCTTTTCGGCGGACCCGACCCCACCTATCTGCCCGAGGAAGCCGAGCCGCTGGCGCTGCTCGTGGACGGAGTGCCACCGGCCGAGGTGGCCGCGAAGTTCCCGACCTTCTCGCTCGCGTGGGCCGACCTGGCCGACGACGCGTTCGCCAAGGGCAACGTGATCGAGTCCTACGCCTACGCCCGGGTCGGCTACCACCGCGGCCTGGACGCCCTGCGCCGCTCCGGCTGGCGCGGCCACGGCCCGGTGCCGTGGGAGCACGAGCCGAACCGCGGCTTCCTGCGCTCGCTGCACGCGCTGGCGCGGGCGGCGGGAGCGATCGGCGAGGAGGAGGAGTACTCGCGCTGCACGATCTTCCTGCGGGACAGCAGCCCGGCCGGCGCCGACGCGCTCGAAGGCTGAGTCGGACCCGGCCTTCGGCCGAGGTGGCCTCGAACGCCGGCCGGGCCGAAAATTCGGCCCGGCCGACGCTTCGGCCGCGGTCCCGGCAGCCGGCGGCTGCGCCGTGGGGCTACGCCGGTACGAACAGCCGCCAGCCGGTCGGGCGTACCGTCCAGGTGCGCAGACGGACCGGTCCGGTCGCCATGCCGTCCGCCGCGTAGGTGAAGTCGCGACCGCACACGGTGATCTCGTGTGCGCGCAACTGCACGAGTGCGTCGCGGGCCTGGGCGGCGCCGAACCGGGCGGCTCCCGGATGCCCGGTGATCATCACACTCGCCGTACCGACGCCGTCCGCGAGGTCCGCGTCCTGGAGGGCGTGTGCGCCATTGGCACCGTTCGTCCTGTTCATCTCGTTCATTCCACCGGTGCCGTCGGACCCGTTCGACGTGACTTCCGTCATCTTCGACCCCGGTGTCACCGAGCCGTCGCAGCCCAGGTGCACGGACAACACCGGCCGATCGATGTCGGCAACGACACACCCGTCCGCCTCGATCCGCAGCCGGTGACCCGAGGGCCCCACCGCCGCGCCGACGGTGCTCGACACGGTGCGCACGGCGTGGTCGACCAGCATGCGCCAGCCGCGCCCGAGCGTCGGCCGCGCCGGCGCCGAACGGGTCGAGCGCACGCCGTGACCGATCCGGACCGAGCGCAGCGCGAGCCCGCCCAGATCGTCCGACATCAGGTCGAAGGAACGTTCGTTCTCGCCCAGGGCCACGCGTGCGGCCTGGGCGGGCTCGGCCGGCAGGCCCAGTGCCTCGGCCAGTCCGTGGCCGCGTCCGGTGTCCACCGGGACGATGCCCAGGGGCGTGTCGCCGAGCTCGCCCGCGCGATCCAGTAACCGCGCCACGGCGTGCACTCCGGCATCTCCGCCGATCACCACGACACGCCGACGGCCCCGCCGCGCGAGCGCGCGTTGCAGGTCGGCGGTGTCCGTGGGAATGACGATCTTGCTGGGGGCGCAGGCCCGCAGAACATCGAGCGCGACCCGGACGGATTCGCCGTCCGCCGAGCGAGCCGCAGGGTCCGTGATCACGAGCAGCGAGCGCTCGGCCGACACCGGTCGTCCTTCCTCAGGTAACCTCTCCCCGCAAGAGCCCCTTGCCGCGCACCGCGTCAAGGGGCTTGGACCGTCCGGGGCTCCCGTTGTCAAACATGCCCCGCCTGGAAGGGGTGTACGCCTCATGCCCGCACTCGTACTCGTCGGCGCCCAATGGGGAGACGAGGGCAAGGGGAAGGCTACCGACCTGCTCGGCGGATCCGTCGACTACGTGGTCCGGTACCAGGGCGGCAACAATGCCGGCCATACCGTTGTCATCGGCGATCAGAAGTACGCCCTCCACCTGTTGCCCTCCGGCATCCTCACGCCCGAGTGCACGCCCGTCATCGGCAACGGTGTCGTGGTCGACCCGGGGGTGCTGCTCCACGAGATCAGCACCCTGGTCGAACGCGGCATCGACACCTCCAAGTTGCTCATCTCGGGCAATGCGCACCTGATCACGCCGTACCACCGCACCCTCGACAAGGTGACGGAACGGTTCCTCGGCAAGCGCAGGATCGGCACCACCGGGCGCGGCATCGGCCCGGCCTACGCCGACAAGATCAACCGGGTCGGGATCCGCGTCCAGGACCTGTTCGACGTCGGCATCCTGACCCAGAAGGTCGAGAGCGCGCTGTCGGACAAGAACCAGATGCTGGTCAAGATGTACAACCGCCGCGAGCTGCGGGTCGAGGAGGTGGTCGAGGAATACCTCGGCTACGCCGAGCAGCTCAAGCCGTACGTCGCCGACACCACGCTGGTCCTGAACCGGGCCCTGGACCAGGGCAAGGTCGTCCTGCTCGAAGGCGGCCAGGGCACGTTGCTGGACGTGGACCACGGCACCTATCCGTTCGTCACGTCCTCCAACCCGACCGCGGGCGGCGCGTGTGCCGGATCGGGCATCGGTCCGACCAAGATCACCGGCGTGATCGGCATCCTCAAGGCGTACACCACGCGCGTGGGTGCCGGACCGTTCCCGACCGAACTCTTCGACGAGGACGGCGAGGCGCTGCGCCGGATCGGCCACGAGCGCGGGGTGACCACCGGTCGCGACCGGCGCTGCGGCTGGTTCGATGCGGTCATCGCGCGCTACGCGACCCGGGTCAACGGGCTCACCGACTTCTTCCTGACCAAGCTGGACGTGCTGACCGGCTGGGAAGAGATCCCGGTCTGCGTGGCGTACGACATCGACGGCGTGCGGCACGACGAACTGCCGATGTCGCAGACCGACTTCCACCACGCGAAGCCGATCTACGAGAAGCTCCCCGGTTGGACCGAGGACATCACCGGGGCGCAGAGCTTCGACGATCTGCCGAAGAACGCGCAGGCGTACGTCCGCGCCCTGGAGGAGATGTCCGGCGCGCCGATCTCGGCGATCGGCGTCGGCCCCGGCCGCACGCAGACCATCGAGATCAACAGCCTGCTCCGCGGCAAGTAGCGGGCAGGCAGCGGGCAGGCGGCGGCCCGCGGGGCCGAAGACGCGATGCGGGGCCCGGCCGACACACTGTCGGCCGGGCCGCGTGATCGTTGACAACCTGACGGGTGGAGCGGCGTTTGTCCGGCCGTAGGGTGGCCGCATGAGCACTCTGGACCCGGCGGCCGGGAAGGCCGTCTACGACGCCGACCGCGCCCACGTCTTCCACTCCTGGTCCGCACAGGGGCTCATCAGCCCGCTGGCGGTCGCGGGTGCCGAAGGTTCCTACTTCTGGGACTACGACGGCAACCGATACCTCGACTTCGCGTCCCAGCTGGTCAACACCAACATCGGCCACCAGCACCCCAAGGTCGTCGCGGCGATCAAGGCGCAGGCCGACAAGCTGTGCATGATCCAGCCGGCCTTCGCCAACGACGCCCGCAGCGAGGCCGCGCGGCTGATCACCGAGCTCGCGCCCGGCGACCTCAACCGGGTCTTCTTCACCAACGGCGGCGCCGAGGCGAACGAGAACGCGATCCGGATGGCGCGCCTGCACACCGGCCGGCACAAGGTGCTCTCCACCTACCGCTCGTACCACGGCGCCACCGCCAACGCGATCGCGCTGACCGGCGACCCGCGCCGCTGGCCGAACGAGACCGGCGTGTCCGGCATCGTGCACTTCTGGGGTCCCTACGCCTACCGCTCCGCCTTCCACGCGGAGGGCGAGGCGCAGGAGTGCGAGCGCGCGCTGGCGCACCTGGAGAACACCATCGTGTTCGAGGGTGCCCAGACGATCGCCGCGATCGTGCTGGAGACCGTGGTCGGCACCGCCGGCATCCTGGTGCCGCCGGCCGGCTACCTCGCCGGGGTCCGGGCGCTGTGCGACAAGTACGGGATCATCTTCATCGCCGACGAGGTGATGGCCGGCTTCGGCCGCACCGGTGCGTGGTTCGCGGTGGACAACTGGGGCATCACCCCGGACCTGATCACCTTCGCGAAGGGCGTCAACTCCGGATACGTCCCGCTCGGCGGCGTGATCATCTCCGACCGCATCTTCGAGACCTTCCGCGAGCGCCCCTTCCCCGGCGGCCTGACCTACTCCGGTCACCCGCTCGCATGCGCCGCCGCCGTCGCGACGATCACCGCGATGCGCGAGGAGAAGATCGTCGAGAACGCCAAGTGGCTCGGCGAGAGCGTGATCGGCCCCGAACTGCGCGCGATGGCCGAGCGGCACCCGAGCGTCGGCGAGGTCCGCGGCCTCGGCGTGTTCTGGGCGATCGAGCTGGTCAGGAACAAGGAGACCCGCGAGCCGCTGGTCGCCTACAACGCCGCCGGTCCGGCCGCGCAGCCGATGAACGAGTTCACCGCGGCGTGCAAGGCCCGCGGCCTGTGGCCGTTCGTCAACATGAACCGCACCCACGTGGTGCCGCCGTGCACGAGCACCGAGGGCGAGGTCAAGGAGGGCCTGGCCATCCTGGACGAGGCGCTGACCGTCGCGGACGCCTTCTGCGCGTGAGCACCCGCTGACCCCTCCTGCGGATCCGCCCGACCCGTTCGGGCGGTCCCGATCGGGCTTCGCAACGAGCCGTACCCGCACCCCGACCGGTGCGGGTACGGCTCTTTCCGCTTCCGCGGGCCGGTCGTTCGCGGATCCGGCGGTCGAACTCCCGACGTCGCGGGCGAAATCGGATGGGCACGTTGTTCCCCAAATCGGATATCCGTTCATATGATCGACGCGATCGACTTGATCGGACGGATGCCCGTCGGCGCGACGGCGCCGACGGCCGGCGGGAAGAGACCGCGTGCAGTCGGCACAGGGCAGTGTTTTAGACGGCGGCCTGCTTTTCGGCTCGGCCGATCCCATCGGCGCAGGCGCCCCGTTGCGGCGGACCAGCCTGCGCCAGGAGATCGCCGAGGTGCTCAGTGACGACCTGGTGACCGGGCGGCTCGCCGCCGGTACCTCGCTCACCGTCAACGAGACCGCGCAACGCTTCGGCGTCTCGGCAACTCCGGTACGGGAGGCGCTGATCCAACTGGCCGCGCAGGGCCTGCTGCTCGGCGGCCACCACCGCGGCTTCCAGGTGTGCACCTTCACCTGGACCGACTTCGCCGAGATCGTCGAGTCCCGTCGACTGCTCGGCGTCCCGCTGATCGGCCGGGTCGCGCGCACCGCGCCGGAGGAGGCGATGCCCGCGCTGCGTGCGCTCGGCGATCGGCTCGACGCCGCGCGATGGAACGGCGACGTGTCCGAGGTGGCCCTGCTCGATCGCCGCTTCTTCGCCGAACTCGGGCGCTGGAGCGGCAATCGCCGACTGGCGGACGTGCTCGCCGTACTCCGGGTCCAGGCCTGGATGTACATCGTTCCCTACCTGCGCGACGCCCCGCCGACCGCGTCGGGCTGGGGCCGCTACCGCGAACTCGCCGACAAGGTCGCGCGACGCGACGCGGAGGCGGCGATGGCCCTGATGCGCGACTACACCTCGGTCGGCCGCCGGCTCGCCCGCGAACTCGCGGACGCGCGCTGACGATCGCCCCGCGCCAGGACGGTACGGTGGCGCCCTGACCCGCCACCCGCACCGACAAGACCGGGAGCTGCACCGTGGATTGCGACGTCTGGCTCGTTCCGCTGGTGGACGCGCTGTGTCACAACCCGGAGAATCCGTTCCGCGACGAATTGGCCGCCTACGACGCCGCGCTCGTCGGCAACGGCCTGCCGGCCGTGCCGGTGCGCACGTGGCAGCCGGGCACCGCCGAGGTGCGGTTGGCCGGCGCGTTCGACCACGAATCGCTGCACTACCTGCGCCGCGCCTATCTGCTGCACCGCACGGGGTTCCCGGTCACCCCGGTGGAGCGGCTGGGCGAGGACTACGACCGCCTCCTGGAGACCTTCGAGGCCGCCGCCCAGTTCTCCCACCTGGTCTGGCACTACGACCACGCGGGCGCCTACCTGCCGATCGACTTCCCGCAGCCGTTGATGGACGACCCGCTGCCCGAGGACGGCGGGCCGCTGGGCTCCAGCCTGGGCATGCTGCGCGAGCTGGAGGACCTCGCCCCCTACATCGGGGTGGACCTGCTCGACCCGCCCCGGCCCACGCCCACCTACGACGGAGCGCCGTTCGCCCGCGAGCGCTTCGTGTGGGCGACCCTGTACGCCGCGGCGCAGGAGAGCGTGACCCTGGGCGCGATGGTGGTCTTCGCCTGAGTTCGGTGCTCGTGCCGCACCCCACTAGGCTGCCGGTGTGAAGGTCCTCGTGATTGGCAGCGGTGCCCGTGAGCACGCGCTGTGCCGCTCGCTCTCCCTCGACTCCGCGGTCTCCGCCGTCTACTGCGCGCCCGGCAACGCCGGCATCGCCCAGGTGGCCGAGCTGCGCCAGGTCGACGCCCTCAACGCCGGGGACGTGGCCGACCTCGCGCAACGGCTCGGCGTCGACCTCGTCGTCGTCGGCCCCGAGGCGCCGCTGGTCGCCGGTGTCGCGGACGCCGTGCGCGCTCGTGGCATCGACTGCTTCGGCCCGTCCGGCACCGCCGCCCGGCTGGAAGGCTCCAAGGCGTTCGCCAAGGAGGTGATGGCCGCAGCCGGCGTGCCCACCGCGCGCAGCTACGTGTGCACCACCCCCGAGGAGGCCGACCACGCGCTGGACGCGTTCGGGCCGCCCTACGTGGTCAAGGACGACGGCCTCGCCGCCGGCAAGGGTGTCGTGGTCACCGACGACATCGAGGCCGCCCGCGCGCACGCCGCCTCCTGCGACCGCGTGGTGATCGAGGAGTTCCTGGACGGCCCCGAGGTCTCGCTGTTCGTGCTGTGCGACGGCAACGACGTGGTGGCCCTGCAGCCCGCCCAGGACTTCAAGCGGGTCGGCGACGAGGACGCCGGCCCCAACACCGGCGGCATGGGCGCCTACACCCCGCTCCCGTGGGCCCCCGAGGGCCTGACCGAGGACCTGGTGCGCACCGTCGCCCAGCCCACCGTGGACGAGATGCGCCGCCGCGGCACCCCGTTCTCCGGTGTGCTGTTCATCGGCCTGGCGCTGACCTCGCGCGGCCCGCGCGTGATCGAGTACAACTGCCGCTTCGGCGACCCGGAGACCCAGGTCGTGCTGGCGAGCCTGGCCACCCCGCTGGCCGGCGTGCTGCACGCGTCCGCCACCGGCCGGCTGGGCGAGCTGGAGCCGCTGCGCTGGCACGAGGGCGCGGCGGTGACGGTCGTGATCGCCGCGGAGAACTACCCGGCCACCCCGCGCACCGGCGACCCGATCAAGGGCCTGGCCGAGGTGGTCAAGCTCCCGCACACCTACGTCCTGCACGGCGGCACCCGCCGCGGCGAGGCCGGCGACGTGTTGTCCTCCGGCGGCCGGGTGCTCTCGGTGATCGGCACCGGGGCGACCCTGGAGCAGGCACGCGAACGTGCGTACGAGGGCGTCGCGCTGATCGGCCTGCCCGGCTCGCACCACCGCACCGACATCGCGGCCAAGGCGGTCCGGGGCGAGATCAGCGTCGCCGGCGGGGTCGCGAACAGCTGAATTAGGCTGTTTGCAGCAGTCACCTGTCGGCTCGAACACACGCAGCCGTCCGGCCCCGGATCTCACTCGCAGGGATGGTGTTCGGCCCGAAGGGGCTGAACACCCGAACTCGTCGCATTATCGTGCGAGCACCGCGGGTCGTGACCGACGACCCGGACGAGTGATCCCCGGATCCAGGATCGGATGAGGGCGATGCGTGTGGGCGAGTCGGCCGAACCACTGGCGTTGGCCGAGGCGCGCGCGCGGGCGCGCGCGGTGCTGTGGGTGCGCAACGGCGCCGTCCTCGCCGCGCTCACGGCCGCCGGCCTGCTGCTGTACGGCGCCTCGCGCACTTTCGGCGCGAGTGCGCCGGGATCGCTGCTCGCCGCCCTGGCGGTGGCCCTGGTGGCCGTGCTCGCCTGGGTCGCGCTCGACCTCGCGCTGGTACGCAGGACCGGCGTCCCGGCGATCACGCTGAGCCCGCGGGACGCCCCCGAGCTGCACACGATGGTGCGCGAACTGGCCGAGGAGCTGCACGTTCCGATGCCGGACGGCGTCCGGCTGTGCCCCGAATGCGACAGCTGGCTGGAGCCCGACCCCCGACGGGCCCGGCGCACGGTGCTGGTGATCGGCGCACCGTTTTTGTGGTGGCTGCGGGAGGGCGAGCTGCGCGCCCTGCTCGCCCCGGTGGTGGCGGGCACCGAGGCGTCGGCCGAACCGGCCGTCGCGGGTGCGCGGCGCTGGGTGCGCAGGCTGGACGCCGTCGCCGACGTGCGCCGCTCACTGGGTCCGCTCCCGCTGCGCCCGGCCCGCCGCGTCTCCCGCGCGTTCGCCCGCCAACTGCTGGGCCTGTGCCAGGGCCACGCCGAGCTGATGGAACGCGAGATCGCGGTCGGCGCGGCGGCGCTGGCCATCCCGCTGGAGCCGGAGCTGCGGGCCGCCGCGCACGAACAGGTCGGTCTGGCCTACGCGGGCTGGGACCGGCTGCTGACCCGCCTCGCGGCCCCCGCCTGGACGATCGGGCGGCGGCCGGACGCGCTGATGGCGGGTGTGGTGTCGGCACTGACCGAGCTGTCCCGGCGGGACAAGCTCGCGAACGCGTTCGGTGCGCGGCTGGCCGAGCGGCCCGCCAGCGACCTGCTCACCGACCCGGATGCCATGGACGGCGAGATCTCCCGCCTGGCGGCGGGCATCTTCGCGGACAATCCGACCCCGGACCCGGTCCGCTGGGCGGACTACCCGCAGGCGGTCATCGAGCCGGTCTGGCGGGCCCGGGCAGCGGCCTTCGCGGCCCCGGTCGACGACGCCCTGGCGGGGCTGCGCCGGGACCCGGACGAGGGCCGGCGCAGGGCCGCCGACCACCTGTTCGCCGTGGTCGCGTGCGCGGCCCTGGACACCGGCCGGATGCGCCCGGCGGTGGACTGGCTGGACGGCCCGGTCCTGGTCGACGGAGCCGGCCGAGCCGTCGACCTGGCGACCCTGATCACCCGCGCCGTCGACGAGGGCAACGACGCCCCGCTGCGCATGTGGCTGGCCCGCATCGGCATCCCCACCCGAGAACCGGTCCACCCGGGCGGCTCCGCGGCGTAGGCCGCAGCGACATCCGTGCCCCGGCCCGGCGGTGGGCCGGCGATTCCGGCCCCGACGGGGGGTCGTGAAAGACTCGCCTCGCCTCGCCCCGGCGCAGATGCGGCGAGCCCACGACCCGAGAAAGTGCTGGTTTCAGTGAGCGGATTCGTCACCAAGCCCGAGCCGGTCGAGGTTCCCGGCCTGACCCACATCCACACCGGCAAAGTGCGTGATCTGTACACCGACACCGAGGGCAACCTCGTGATGGTGGCGAGCAACCGGATGTCGGCCTTCGACTGGGTCCTGGACCCGGAGATCCCGGAGAAGGGCCGGATCCTCACCAGCATGTCGCTGTGGTGGTTCGAACTGCTCGCGGACCTGTATCCCAACCACGTGATCTCCACCGACGTCCCGGCCGGTGCCCCCGCCGACTGGGCCGGCCGTGCGCTGGTGTGCCGGCGCCTGGACATGGTGCCGGTCGAGTGCGTCGCGCGCGGCTACCTGACCGGGTCCGGCCTGGTGGAATACCGCGACTCGCGCACGGTGTGCGGGATCACGCTGCCCGAGGGCCTGACCGACGGCTCCGAACTGCCCGCGCCGATCTTCACCCCGGCCACCAAGGCCGAGGTCGGCGAGCACGACGAGAACGTGTCGTACGACTACATCGTCGAGCACCACGGCGCCGAGCTGGCCACCACGCTGCGCCAGGCCACGCTGGCCGTCTACGGCCGGGCCCGGGACATCGCCCGCGAGCGCGGGATCATCCTGGCCGACACCAAGTTCGAGTTCGGCTTCGACCCGGAGGGCCGGCTCGTGCTGGCCGACGAGGTGCTCACGCCCGACTCGTCGCGCTTTTGGCCCGCCGACGAATGGGAGCCCGGGCACGCCCAGCCGTCCTTCGACAAGCAGTACGTGCGCGACTGGCTGGCCTCGCCCGAGTCCGGCTGGGACCGCGCGGCGGACACCCCGCCGCCGGCCCTGCCCGATGAGGTCGTCCGGCGTACGCACGAGAAGTACGTCGAGGCGTACGAGCGGCTGACCGGCCGCCGCTGGGCCTGAGCACCGCACCCGATCACCGCCGGGCTCCCTGCCGGGGCCCGGCGGTGTCGTGTTTTCCGGCACACCCGCGGTGCCCCACGCCGGCCGTCTACGGCCGGGCCCGGGACCTGCCGCACCTGCCCTATGCGCACAGCAAGAAGGCCGGATCACCTGGGTGATCCGGCCTTCTCATGGAGCGGACGACGAGATTCGAACTCGCGACCCTCACCTTGGCAAGGTGATGCTCTACCAACTGAGCCACGTCCGCACGACCCGGGGTTTCGGCCCCGCGTTGTGTCCCCAACCCTACCCGATCCGCGGAGGTGGTTGCCACCAACCTCGGTTCGAGGGGCCGAGCAGAGCAGGCGACAGGAATCGAACACTGCGTCTCCCCCTTGGAAAGGGGGCGCTCTACCACTGAGCTACGCCTGCGTGTGTTCCCCGGTTTCCCGGGTGCAAGAGAACTCTATAGGACCCCCGGGGGTGCCAAGTACGCTCCGGAGTCGGATCGCTACAGATGTCCGGCTTTGCCGGAAAAGTTCTTCTGCGGGGTTCCGGCCCCCGTCCTGCCGACTGACGCAGGACGGGGGCCGGAAGGCCGGGCCGGACGTGGATCGCGCCGGATGCCGGGAGGGTGGTGCCGTCAGTTGGCGATGTTGGCGGCCTCGAATTCCGCGTACACGCGGGCCGGGATGCGCCCGCGGGCGGGCACGTCCATGCCGCGTGCCCGGGCCCAGGCCCGCACCGCCGCCGGGTCGGAGGTGACGGTGGTCTGACGGAACGGCTTTCCCGTGCGCGCGGTTCGCCGCGCGACCGCGAGATAAGGAGCCAGGGCATCCCGCATCTGCTGAACGTGCTCTTCCGAAAGGTCGATTTCATACGACTTGCCGTCGAGGCCGAAACGGATGGTTTCCGTGGCCTCGCTTCCGTCGATGTCGTCGTGCAGGCTGACGACTACACGTTGGGCCATGGCGGTGTCCTCTCGGGTGATAGCACCGAGGCGAAAAACAAAACTACATTGCCGATTCTAAGCGCTAAACGCGAACCGTTGCGGTGTGGTCCGCTGTTCTTCGGTTCGGTAGGCGCTAATTTACCGGTCGGCGATTCGTTTTCACGATACGCGAGATATTCCTCTCGCCGCGCGTGGGTGGGCGTGTCCGTCCGTCGGTCGAGCAGGGATCCACAGGCTGTGGACAACATTCGGCCGCATCCGCGGTCGCGTGGGGCGAGGTAGGGCGCATTGCCCGTTTCGAGGCGATTTATTGACATCGAGACCCGCCGAACCTGCCTGTGGACAACCCCAAAGCTGTGGATAACTTGGCGTCGGGGCGGTCCCCCGGAGGCGGCCGGTACCCTGATACCGCCGATCCATCGGGTCCCGGCGTCGACCGACCCGATCCAGCAGCAGGGTCCGAACCCCCGTATCCCGGATACGGACCGGCCCGAACCATCACAGTGGGAGTGCCTGTGGCACGCGTCGTCGTCGACGTCATGCTCAAGCCGGAAATCCTCGATCCCCAGGGACAGGCCGTGCAGCGCGCGCTGCCGCGTCTGGGATTCGACGGAATCACCGACGTCCGCCAAGGCAAGCGTTTCGAACTGGAGCTGGAGGGACCGGTCGACGAGGCCGCCCTCGCCCGCATCCGCGAAGCCGCCGAGTCGTTCCTCGCCAACACCGTGATCGAGGACTTCGTGGTCCGCGTCGAGGCGGAGGAGGGGAAGTGACGATCCGCGTCGGCGTCGTCACCTTCCCCGGCTCGCTCGACGACCGCGACGCCCGGCGCGCGGTCCGTATCGCCGGTGCCGAGCCGGTCGCGCTGTGGCACAAGGACAAGAACCTCCAGCAGGTCGACGCGGTCGTGCTGCCCGGTGGATTCTCGTACGGCGACTACCTGCGTTGCGGCGCGATCTCGCGCTTCTCGCCGGTCATGGAATCGGTGATCGAGCAGGCCCAGGCCGGCCTTCCGGTATTGGGCATCTGCAACGGTTTCCAAATTCTTTGCGAATCCCACCTGCTGCCGGGCGCGCTCACCCGCAACGACCACCTGCACTTCATCTGCCGTGACCAAAAGTTGCGCATCGAGAACGTGTCCAGCGCATGGACGTCGGACTTCGCGCAGGGGCAGGAGATCACCGTTCCGCTCAAGAACGGTGAAGGCGGTTTCGTCGCCGACGAGCGCACCTTGGACATGTTGGAGGCCGAGGGCCGCGTGATCGCGCGATACCTCGACGTCAACCCGAACGGATCGCGTCGCGACATCGCCGGCATCAGCAACGCCGCCGGAAACGTGGTCGGTCTGATGCCGCACCCCGAGCACGCGGTCGAGCCGCTGACCGGTCCGACGACCGAGGGCCTCCCGTTCTTCACCTCGATCCTGAAGCGCCTGGTGAACGCCTGATGAGCCTGGACACCGTCAAGAACGCGCTCGACCACCCCGAGGTCGAGCAGCCCTTCGCCGAACTCGGCCTCAAGCCGGACGAGTACGCGCGCATCCGGGAGATCCTCGGCCGCCGGCCGACGTCGTCCGAACTGGCGATGTACTCGGTGATGTGGTCCGAGCACTGCTCGTACAAGTCGAGCAAGGTGCACCTGCGCCAGTTCGGCGACAAGATGCCCGAGAACGACGCGATGCTCGTGGGCATCGGCGAGAACGCCGGCGTCGTCGACGTCGGCCAGGGCTACGCGGTGACCTTCAAGGTCGAGTCGCACAACCACCCCTCCTACGTGGAGCCCTACCAGGGCGCCGCGACCGGCATCGGTGGCATCGTGCGCGACATTCTGGCGATGGGCGCCCGCCCGGTCGCGGTGATGGACCCGCTGCGGTTCGGTGCGGCCGAGCACCCCGACACCCGGCGCGTGTTGCCCGGCGTGGTCGCGGGCATTGGCGGCTACGGCAACTGCCTGGGCCTGCCCAACATCGGCGGCGAGATCGTCTTCGACCCCTGTTACCAGGGCAACCCGCTGGTCAACGCCCTGTGCGTGGGCGTGATGAAGCACGAGGACATCCACCTCGCGCAGGCGTCCGGCGCGGGCAACCTGGTGATCCTGTACGGCGCCCGCACCGGCGGCGACGGAATCGGCGGCGTCTCGGTCCTGGCCTCGGAGACCTTCACCGAAAACGACGGTGGTGGGTCCGGCCCGGCCAAGCGCCCGGCCGTCCAGGTCGGCGACCCGTTCCAGGAGAAGCTGCTGATCGAGTGCACCCTGGAGCTGTTCCGCGAGCACTTGGTCGCGGGCATCCAGGACCTCGGCGGCGCGGGCCTGTCCTGCGCCACCTCCGAGCTGGCCTCGGCCGGTTCCGGCGGCATGCGGGTCGAGCTGGACACCGTTCCGCTGCGCGACCACACGCTCTCGCCCGAAGAGATCCTGATGAGCGAGTCGCAGGAGCGCATGTGCGCGGTCGTGGAGCCGGCCCACGTGGCCCGCTTCATGGAGATCTGCGACAAGTGGGACGTGATCGCCACCGTCGTCGGCGAGGTCACCGAGGGCGACCGGCTGGAGATCTACTGGCACGGCGAGCAGATCGTCGACGTGCCGCCGCGCACGGTCGCGCACGAGGGCCCCGTCTACGAGCGCCCGTACGCCCGCCCGCAGTGGCAGGACACGCTCCAGGCGGACGCCGCCGAGCGGCTGCCGCGCCCGGGCACGGCCGAGGAGCTCAAGGCCACCCTGCTGAAGGTCGTCGCGTCGCCGAACCTGGCGGACAAGTCGTGGGTCACCGCGCAGTACGACCGGTACGTGCTCGGCAACACCGTGCTGGCCCAGCCGGAGGACTCCGGCATGGTCCGGATCGACGAGGAGACCGGCCTGGGCGTCGCGCTCGCCACCGACGGCAACGGCCGCTTCTGCAAGCTGGACCCGTACGCCGGCGCACAGCTCGCGCTGGCCGAGGCCTACCGCAACGTGGCCACCACCGGTGCCAAGCCGCTGGCCGTCACCGACTGCCTGAACTTCGGCTCGCCCGAGGACCCGGCGGTGATGTGGCAGTTCGCCGAGACCACGCGTGGTCTCGCGGACGCGTGTCAGATCCTGGGCACGCCGGTGACCGGCGGCAACGTGTCGTTCTACAACCAGACCGGCGAGACGGCGATCCACCCGACGCCGGTGGTCGGCGTGCTGGGCGTGATCGACGACGTCGAGCGGCGCACGCCGATCGGCTTCGCCGAGGAGGGGCAGATCATCCTGCTCCTGGGCGACACGCACGAGGAGCTCTCCGGCTCGGCCTGGGCGCAGGTGGCCCACGACCACCTCGGCGGCCTGCCGCCGAGGGTCGACCTGGAGCGCGAGCGGCTGCTCGCCGAGATCCTGATCGCGGGTTCGCGGGACGGCATGATCGACGCCGCGCACGACCTCGCCGACGGCGGCCTGGCCCAGGCGCTGGTCGAGGCGTGCCTGGCCGGTGGCCACGGCGCCCGGGTCGTGCTGGCCGAGAACCTCGACCCGACGGTCGCGTTGTTCAGCGAGTCGGCGGGCCGGGCGATCGTCGCGGTGCCGCGGAGCGAGGAACTGCGCTTCAGCGACATGTGCAAGGTGCGCGGTCTGCCCTGCGCCCGGATCGGCGTGGTCGACGGCGACACGCTCGACTTCCAGGGCCACTTCGCGGTGGCGCTGAGCGAGGTGCGTACCGCCCACGAGGGGACCCTCGAGGGTCTGTTCGGCTGATCGGCGACATCCTGTGCCCGTGCGGGGTGCCTCGTGCACCCCTCACGGGCACTTCTGCTCCTCGGCGTTCAGGTTCCGATCGAAGCTCACTCGCATCGGCGCCCCCTGCGACGGGGTGTACTCCAGCGTGCGGTTGTCGAGGAATCGCACGCTCGTGATCGTCGCCCTGCGGCTCTCGCACTGGCTCAGGACGCTCGTGCTCCGGCTCAGCCCGGCACTCAGACGGATGTCCAGGTCGTAGCTCGGTTCGATCGTGTACGAGGCCGATTCGTCCACCCGCACCGCTCGGATCCGGCCGTCCGGCGATACCGCCACGACCTCTCCGGCCGGGCGGTCGTCCCGGGTGAGCACGGCGACCACGGTGCCGAGGGCCATCACCAGCCCGGCCACGAACGCGAGGCCGAGTGCCGCCACGCGGACCAGGAGGCCGCGGAATGTGAGCGCGACCTCGATCCCGATCAGGCAGAACCCGAACGCGGCCGGAACCACTCCGCCGATCAGGATCCCTCGGTCGAACACGTCCAGGTTCCACGGGTTGGCCGCCGCGATCCGCCACGTGGGCAACGCCACGAGGGCAGGTCCCAGCAGCAGCGTCCTGCGCACGATCACCGCGACGGGGACCGGGCGCCGTGCGGCGGCGGGGCCCGTGCCCACTCGCGTGCCGGACCTCGTCCCGAGGCGCATCGCCCCACCCCCGCCCCGCGGTGCTTCCGCGGCCACTACGTCCCCAACCGGTACGGCCGGAACGTTCCGTGGCCGGGCCAGTACGGGTAGGGCACGGTGGCGTGGTGCGCGCCCTTCGAGGCGCTCTCCTCGTACGCGAAGTAGCTCGTGTGCGCCGCGTCCGCCCAGCCCGCGAAGATCAGCGTGTGTCCGGCCGCCCCCGGGGCGGTGTTCAGCAGGATGTCGCCGGGCCGCAGGTCGTCCCGGCCGATCGGGTGGGACACCTGCGGCAGGGTCACCGTGGTCAGCCCCGGCGGCGGCAGTCCCCACGCCATCGAGACCAGCCCCGAACAGTCCGTGCGGTAGCCGTCGTGCAGTCCGCTCATGCTGTAGCCCAGCCGCAGGTCGGCCCACCGCTTCGCCCGGGACACGATCTCGTCCCCGTCCGGGGTCGCCGCGGCGACCGGTGGCTCGGGTGCGGCCGATGCGACCGGCGCCACGGGTGTGACCGATGCGACCGGTGTGACCCGGGCGATGCCCGCGCCGCGACCGATCGGCCGGACCGTGACCGGTCCGTCGTACGCCTCGGGCAGCGCGAACGGCGGCTCGGCGACGCGGACCGAGGCAGCGGCCGGGGGCGGCGCAACGGTGGCCGGCGCGGCCAGGTCGAGCAGACGGGTCGCCGCGACCGCGTCCACCTCCGCGTACGCCCGCGCGTTCTCGACCAACCGGTCGGCCAGATCCACCCCGGTGCGCTCGGCCCGGTCCAGCGTCTCCACCGCCTCGCGCAGCCGGGCGCGCACCGCCTCGAAGGTCTGCGGAGCCAGCGGCCGACTCGTCGCCACATCGACGGCCGCGACGCGCTCGCGCAGCGCCCACACCTCGCCGGCGACCGCGCGCAGCCGGCCCGCGAGCGCCACCAGCGCACCCGGCGTCGCGCTGAACCCGCCGGTCACCGCGGTGCCCACCGCTCGTCCAACCAGGCCGCGCTGCCGTCGGCCGGAAACTGCTCGTGCGGGCCGGCCCCGGCCGCCTCCCGGGCGGCCCGCTCGTTGGCCGCGATCCGGGCGAGCGCGGCCCGCATCGCCGCCGCGTGCGCCCGCAGCGCCTCGACCACCGCGAGCACGGCCGGTTCCGTCGCCGCGCACTCCCGCCGCCACGTCTGCGCGCGCACCGCGAAGGCGTCCGCCGCGCCGCCCTGCCAATCGGTCGCGATGATCGGCCCGGGCCGCACCCGCTCGCTCGCCGCCGCCAACTCGGCCGCGATGGTGTCGACCCGGCCGGGATCCCCGTAATTGCTCATGTGCCCAGCGTCACGATTCGGCGGACGGCTCGGGCGGCCCGGAGCCGAATCTGTGCAGAAACGAATCGGCTACCCGCGGTCGGTCGCGCGCTCTAATCTGCACCCATGACGAGCCGCCCCGCCGCCCCCCGCCCTCGCAAGGTCGATCCGGTCAAGGTTCGTGCCGCCCTGATCGCGCAGTGGCGCGCGATCGTGGACGTCACGGCCCGGCTGACCCCGGCCCAACTGGCCGCTCCCTCCGGCCTGACCGGCTGGTCCACCGCCAACCTGGTCGGGCACCTGGCCGCGAGCATCCAGGCGGTACCGCGTTGGCTCGCCGAGCCCGCCCCGACCGGCCCGGTGATCACCGTCGAACAGTGGGCGAACGGCACCTCCGCGTACGCCGCCGTGGTCTCCTCCATCGCCGACGAGATGGCCGAGGCCGGCCACACCCCCGCCGACTACGCGGACGCCGCGATCGCCGCCCTCGACGGCGTCCCGGACACCCGGGTCACCGTCACCCGGATCGGCCCGATGCGGGTCGCCGACATGCTCGTGACCCGCCTGGTCGAGGGCGTCGTGCACGCGGACGACCTCGAACGCGCCACCGGCGAACCGTTCCCGCACGACCGGCAGGCGCTGGGCACCGTGGTCCGGGCGCTGGCCGACGCGCTGGCGACCCGGGTGCCCGGGCACTCGGTCGAGGTCCGCGTCCCGCCGTTCGCCGTAGTGCAGTGCGTCACAGGCCCCCGGCACACTCGGGGCGTTCCGCCCAACGTGGTCGAGACCGACCCAAGGACCTGGATCCGCCTCGCCACCGGCCGCCTGACCTGGGCGGACGCGGTCGAGGACGGCCGGGTGCTGGCCAGTGGCGAACGTAGCGACTTGTCCGGATACCTGCCACTGATGGGGTGAACCGCGACGGATCCGGCGCTGTCGTAGACTCGATCACGTGCCACGTGGCGATGGACGACTCAACCACGATCTCTTCCCCGGCGAGAAGGGCCCGCAGGATGCCTGCGGCGTCTTCGGCGTTTGGGCCCCCGGCGAAGAGGTCGCAAAACTCACCTACTTCGGTCTCTACGCATTGCAGCACCGCGGAACGGAATCCGCCGGCATAGCTGTGAGCAACGGATCCCAGATCCTGGTCTTCAAGGACATGGGCCTGGTCTCCCAGGTCTTCGACGAAACCACCCTGGGCTCACTTCGCGGGCACATGGCCGTCGGCCATGCCCGCTACTCGACCACCGGTTCGTCGGTCTGGGAGAACGCCCAGCCGACCTTCCGGGCCACCGCGACCGGCAGCATCGCGCTCGGCCACAACGGAAACCTCACCAACACGGGTGAGCTGTCCCGTCTGGTCGCCGAGCAGGGCCCCGATCGCGGCGAACTGAACTATCCCTACCAGGGCCGGATCGAGGCCAGCAGCGACACCGATCTGCTGACCACGCTCCTGGCCGGCAGCCCGGACCTGTCCCTGGAACAGACCGCGATGCAGGTGTTGCCCGAGGTCAAGGGCGCCTTCTCGCTGGTCTTCATGGACGAGACCACGCTCTACGCCGCGCGCGATCCCCAGGGCATCCGGCCCCTCGTGCTCGGTCGGCTGGAACGCGGCTGGGTGGTCGCGAGCGAGACCGCCGCCCTGGACATCGTCGGTGCCTCGTTCATTCGCGAGATCGAGCCGGGCGAGCTGATCGCGGTCGACGAGCACGGCCTGCGCACCCGACGCTTCGCCGAGGCCAAGCCCAAGGGCTGCGTCTTCGAATACGTCTACCTGGCCCGCCCGGACACCACGATCGCCGGCCGCGGCGTCTACGCGTCCCGGGTCGAGATGGGCCGCCGGCTGGCCCAGGAGTTCCCGGTCGACGCCGACCTGGTCATGCCGACCCCGGAGTCGGGCACCCCGGCCGCGATCGGCTACGCCGAGCAGTCCGGCATTCCGTACGGAAACGGCCTGGTCAAGAACTCCTATGTGGGTCGGACCTTCATCCAGCCCAGCCAGACCATCCGGCAATTGGGCATCCGGCTCAAGCTCAATCCGCTGCGCGAGGTCATCCAGGGCAAGCGACTGGTCGTCGTCGACGACTCGATCGTGCGCGGCAACACCCAGCGTGCGCTGGTGCGCATGTTGCGCGAGGCCGGCGCGGCCGAGGTGCACGTGCGGATCTCCTCGCCGCCGGTGAAGTGGCCGTGCTTCTTCGGCATCGACTTCGCCACCCGGGCCGAGCTGATCGCCAACGGTCTCTCGGTCGACGAGATCGCCAAGTCCCTCGGGGCCGACTCGCTCGCCTACATCTCGATCGACGCGATGGTCGAGGCGACCACCATCCCCAAGGACCGGCTGTGCCGGGCCTGCTTCGACGGGGAATACCCGATCGAACTGCCCGACCCCGAGCGGCTGGGCAAGCACCTCCTCGAAGGCATCGAGCAGACCGTCCGCACCGACGTGGACGGCGTGCAGGCCCTCCTCGGCGGCGGCGGGGCCGAGGACGCGCTCCGCCGTCCCTGATCAGCCGAGTCCCCGAGTTCTCTTCTTCGGATCGCCGCGTCGTGTCCCCCACCCGGGGGCGCGGCGGGGCGTCCGAGGAGATCCACCGACCCGACCCGAAAGGGCCGCCGCCGTGAGCGACCAGTCCACCCCCACCCCCAGCACCGCGACCTACGCCGCGGCCGGCGTCGACATCGAGGCCGGTGACCGCGCCGTCGAACTCATGAAGCAATGGGTCGGCAAGGCCACCCGGCCCGAGGTCGTCGGCGGCCTGGGCGGCTTCGCGGGCCTGTTCGACGTGTCCGCGTTCAAGCGGTACGAGCGCCCCCTGCTGGCCACCGCGACGGACGGGGTGGGAACCAAGGTCGCCATCGCGCAGGCGATGGACAAGCACGACACGATCGGCCACGACCTGGTCGGCATGGTTGTCGACGACCTGGTCGTGTGCGGCGCCGAGCCGCTGTTCATGACCGACTACATCGCCACCGGCAAGGTCGTCCCCGAGCGCATCGCGGCGATCGTCAAGGGCATCGCCGAGGGCTGCGTACTGGCCGGCTGCGCGCTGGTCGGCGGCGAGACGGCCGAGCACCCCGGCCTGCTCGACCCGAACGAGTACGACGTCGCGGGCGCCGGCACCGGGGTCGTGGAGGCCGACGGCCTGCTCGGCGCGGAGCGGGTGCGCGCGGGCGACGTGGTGATCGCGATGGCCGCCTCCGGTCTGCACTCGAACGGCTACTCGCTGGCCCGACACGTGTTCTTCACGCTCGCCGGCTGGAGCCTGGACCGGGACGTCCCGGAGCTGGGCCGCACACTCGGCGAGGAACTGCTCGAACCGACCCGGATCTACTCGCTGGACTGCCTCGACCTGGCCCGGCGCACCGACGTGCACGCCTACTCGCACGTCACCGGCGGCGGCCTGGAGGCCAACCTCGCACGCGTGCTCCCGGCCCACCTGGACGCCCGCCTGGACCGCTCGACCTGGACGCCGGCCCCGGTCTTCGGCCTGGTCGGCGCGCTCGGCCAGGTGGCCCGCGCCGAGTTGGAGAAGACGCTGAACATGGGCGTGGGCATGGTCGCGGTGGTCGCCGCGGACGCGGCCGACGCGGCGCTGGCGGTGCTCGCCGAGCGCGGCGTGCCGGCCTGGATCCTCGGCGACATCGTCACCGGCTCCGGCCGGGCCGTACTCAACGGCGATCACCGGGCATGACGAAAGCACCCGCGGCGGTGGCCGTCGTCCCGGATCGGGACGGCGGTGCCCCCGTGGGCGCGTTCGCGAACACGCCAAACGGCCCGGGGTCGAGTAGTCGTCCTACTCGGTCCCGGACCGGGCGGTGTCACAGCGCACGGGCGCCCCGGCTGAAGAGGGCGTTCGTTCCCGTGCTCGAGAACGAGGAACGCAGGGTCAACGATGGCGCGATCGGCCGTCGTCTTCCTCGTCCTCGTCATCGTTGTAACGAGCCGAATACCCCGCGTAGGGGTCGTCGAACTCGTCTTCACTCGTGTCGTCGTCAACCTCAGGCTTGCCGATCGGCAAGTCGGTTGGCGACGACGCGCCCAGCTCTTCAGCCAGACGGCTCAGATCCGTACCGCCGCTGTTGTACTTCAGCTGGCGGGCGACCTTTGTCTGCTTGGCCTTGGCCCGGCCGCGCCCCATGGCTCGACCCCCTCAACGACGGGGCTCACGGCCCCGGGTCTTGACACGCGTTCATAGTCAGGGTCGGCTCGATGGCACTTGAGAACCGGCCCGTAGGGGATTAACGGTACCTGCTTCCGCTGCCGGGCGGTACGTCGCATGGGTGACAGCGGGGCTCGGACCCCGACCGGGCTGTGCTGTTCCGGCTGGTCAGGGGCCTGATCTGGGGTCCTTTGCCGAGTCTGACGATACCGTGTCGGTCAGCTTTGGAGGTAGATGTCACGCAGGCGGCCCACATCCGCCATGCGCCGCTCGGCCAATCGGTCCGCCGCGACGGCCGGTGGCACCCCCTCCTCGTCGGCCAGTGCGAAGATCTTCGCGGTCGTCGCGCGGATGCCCGTGGCCTTGCGCTTGGCCCGTTCGAAGTCGAATCCGTGCCGCTCGTCGGCGACCTGGATCACCCCGCCGGAGTTGACCACGTAGTCCGGCGCGTAGAGCACACCGCGCTCGGCGAGCGCCTTCTCGATGCCGGGATGGGCCAGCTGGTTGTTGGCCGCGCCGCAGACCACGGCCGCGGTCAGCACCGGGACGGTGTCGTCGTTCAGCGCGCCGCCCAGCGCGCACGGCGCGTACACGTCCAGGTCCGAGAGCCGGATCAGGGCGTCGGTGTCGGCTGCGAAGTCCACCTCGGGATGCAGGTGGCGCACGTGCGCCACCGCCCGCTCGTCGACGTCGGTGATCACCACCGAGGCGCCGTCCTCGACCAGATGGCCGACCAGGTGCCGGCCGACCTTGCCGACGCCCGCCACGCCCACCCGGCGTCCGCGCAGCGTCGGGGTGCCCCAGCGGTGCTCGGCGGACGCCAGCATGCCCTGGAAGACCCCGTACGCGGTCAGCACGGACGAGTCGCCCGCACCGCCGTTCTCGGGAGAGCGGCCGGTGACGTAGTCGCACTCCTTGGCGACCACGTCCATGTCGTCGACGTAGGTGCCCACGTCGCAGGCGGTGATGTAGCGACCGCCCAGCGACTGGACGAACCGCCCGTAGGCGCGCAGCAGCACCTCGGACTTGTCCCGGTCGGGGTCGCCGATGATCACGGCCTTGCCGCCGCCGTGGTCGAGTCCGGCCAAGGCGTTCTTGTAGGCCATGCCGCGGGAGAGGTTGAGGACGTCCGCGACGGCCGCTTCCTCGGTCTCGTAGGGGTGGAACCTGGTGCCGCCGAGGGCGGGTCCCAGGGCACTGGAGTAGATCGCGATGATCGCGCGCAGGCCGCTCGCGCGGTCCTGGCAGAAGACGACCTGTTCGTGGCCGGTCGACCTGCCGAACACCAGGCCCGACGTCGTGCCGTCGGGGCCATCCATCCTGTCGGTCACTGTGGTGACTCCATGGGATCGTGGTGATGTGTCCACCGCGCGGATGTGCGCGGCCGTTCAAGCCTAGAACCCGGAGGGATCACCGGGTCGGACCTTCTCCACGTCGGGGCTCGACCGACGTGCCAAGATTCGTTCGTGCGGACTTCGGTGGTTGCCCCCTATGCGGCGTACCTGCGGGTGTACGAGCCGCTTGCCGCGTTTCCCGAACCGGAACGCGAGCGGTGGGCCGCGTACGTCGCCACACAGCCGGCAGGCACCCCCGCGTCGCCCGAGGCACCCTCGCCCGCCGGACTGACCGCGCAGGAGCACCGGAGCGGCCTGGAGAACCTCCTGGCCACCCCTCCGGTGATCGCGCCGCCGCACGAGAGCGAGGACGCCTACGTGCACGTCCTGGACGGCGTCACGGTGATCTGCCCGCGGCAGACCCGGCTGCGCTGCTGGACGGCGCTGGCCGAGTTGCGTCGGGAGTATCCGGCGACGGTGCTGGACGTGTTCTGGCCGCGGATGGTGATCGATCAGGCGCACGTGGAGCACGAGCGGTGGAAGTCCGCGCACCCCGACGTGCATCCGCACATCCAGAGCAGCACGTGGCATGTCCCGGTGCGCTGGTTCGTGCTGTTCGCCCCGGAGGAGCGGGTCCTGGTGCCCGCGGCCGAGGACGCCTCGGCGGGGCCGGGCGAGCTCTACTACCGCACGCCGATGGTGCAGGCCCGGCGTCGGGTCGCCCGGGCGCTGAAGGTGCTCCGCGAGACGGTCGAGGACGGTGCGCTGATCACCGGGCTGGAGAACGTGGGCCGCTGGCTGGAGGAGTTCCACCCGCGCGCGCTGGTCGAGTTGGACTACGGCGGGCTCGTGCGACTGCTCGGGGCGGGTGATCCGGCGGCCGAGAACTCGGTCGCGGACGTCGCCGAGGGCATCGCCGCACTGGGATCCGGTGACGGAGCGCGAGCATCGGCGGCCTACCGAAGGATTACGGAGCGTTGGCAATCGGTACGTGCTCTGGAGCACGCGAGCTGAGCAAGCGTCCGCATTTCATGAAGTTTCGGCGTGACCGTCGTCACTCTTTCGTGTTCACTCACCCCGTGATCTGAAAGCCTCTCAACCTGCTGGTTCGAGTTGTGGGACTCCCAGCCCTCCAGGTTGTTGGAGATCCACTCACAACAAGGTGCATACGCCAGCGAATGGTTCGTATATGATGAAAAGGACAAACCAGATGTAGTCGGTCTGGTCGGGTCGAGTCATCGGGGATACTTCGTTGCTGGTGGGACGGGGTGGACACGAGGGGTCGATCGGGCCCGAGTGACTCATCGTCACAGTCGGGTGACTGTCCGCTATGCCTGGTCCTTCGGGATCGCGTGGCTTGAACCCTGGGATGCCAATTCCGGCGGTTTGACCAACCGGGTGCGACGGATGGTGTACTTGTACTGTGAAGGACAAGCCGTTCGTCCTATAACCGACTTGGCCCTCGTGAACTATTTAGGACATCGTGGGTCAAGGTGCAGAATTTGAAGAAAGAACCGTGTTGGTTCGGTTCTCCCGAGGAGGCCGCTCATGACCGCTCGTACGCCTGATGCCGAGCCGCTGCTGACGCCGGCCGAGGTTGCCAGCATGTTCCGCGTCGACCCCAAGACGGTGACGCGCTGGGCCAAGGCCGGCAAGCTCACGTCGATCCGCACGCTCGGCGGACACCGTCGCTACCGCGAGGTGGAGGTCCGCGCCCTGCTCGCGGGCATTCCGCAGCAGCGCAGCGAAGCCTGAGGGCTGCGTCGAAAGCTTTTCCCCTGAGTGCTGCACCGGATCCCGCCGGGTCCGGTGCAGCACTCTTTTGCGTGCCCGGAGAGTGCCGATCCGGTGGGCGGCCGGCCCGAGGCCGCCGCGGTGCCGCTCCGCGGGCCGGCCTGCGGTTCGAGCGGTGGTTTCGGGCGGTGTCCGGGACGGTCGGCCCGGGGTGGGACGGGGCCCGTCGGGCCGTTTTCGCCCGGGATCCATGACCGCGTCCAGTAAAATATCACATAGAATGCACAGTCGATTTCCGGCCGTCGATGAAAACCATTTCCAGTCAAAACAGTGACCTTGGTCACACAGGTGTTCGCGGCCGCTCCGCGCGGCTGCCCGCGGCAGTGGTTCGAACCTTTCCCGGGTCCGGCGGATCCTCAGGGCCTCCCGCCGGGCGACCCGAGCCGTGGGGGACCCGGCTCGGCCACCCGGGTGCTGCCGGGGTCGAGCGGCTTCGGGAAGGCCGGTGGGCGCCGTCGGGGCCCGGTCTCGGTGCCGTCAGGTCGAGGAACGCCGCCGCGGCGGCTCGGCGGATCCGGGTTCCCGACCCCATTCGTGCCGTGCGGGTCCGACGATCGGGGCATCGGAGTGGATTCGACGGACCCGACCGGAAATCGGCGATTGAATACGCAGAGTGATGATCCGCGCGTTCGCGGCGCGATTTCGATCGCGCCGAATCGCCGGCCTTCGTGACTGTGTGCGAGCAACGTGACCGTGCGCGCGGGGTCGTGCCCGGTCAGTCCTCGTCGAGCCAGGCGAGCCGGGTGTCCTCGTCCGGGGCCGGGCCGTCGATCACGTGCGGCAGGAAGCGGGCGTACCCGTCGGTGACCGGGCCGCTGGACTCGCGGATGCCGACGCCCGCGGACTTGCCGTCCACCACCCATGCGCCGAGCACGGGCTTGTTGCCGTCGAAGTCGGGCAGCGGCAGGTACTCCTGGAAGCACCAGCCCTCGTCGCCGTACGCCTCGGCGGGCTGGATGTGCTCGCCGGCGGGGGTGACGATCCGGATCGCGTCGCCCTCGCGACCGTGCAGCGGCTTGGCCACGTACGACTCCATGCCGCGCGGCGAGTCCAGGAAGGCGGGGAGCAGGTTCGGGTGGCCGGGGTACAGCTCCCACAGCACCGCGAGCAGTGCCTTGTTGGACAGGATCGCCTTCCAGGCCGGTTCGATGAACAGGCACGAACGGGGATGGGCCACCAGGTGCTTCCCGAACGGCTCGGCGAGCATGTCCTCCCACGGGTAGAGCATGAACATCGTGTCGATGCCCCGCTCCTCCAGGTCGACGAAGCGCAGCCGCTCGCTGTCCCAGCCGATCTCGGCGACCTCCAGGCCGATCGTGGTCAGCCCGGCCTCGGACGCGGTGTCGCGGAGGTAGGCGGTGTGCAGCCACTCCTCCTCGTCCTCGGTGCCCTCCACATGTGCGAAGTGCATCGTCTCCGAGCGCAGATACGGCTTGATCCGCCGCCACGCGCGGACCAGCCGCTCGTGCAGGCTGTTCCACTGGTCGCGCTCCGGGAAGCAGTCGCGCAGCCAGTACCACTGGACCAGGGAGGCCTCGATCAGCGCGGTGGGGGTGTCCGCGTTGTATTCGAGCAACTTGGCCGCGCGGCCGTCGCCGCCCCACGCGAGGTCGAACCGCCCGTAGACGCTCGGGTGTTCCTCCTCCAGCGTGATCCGCAGGTAGTCGCGGGCCTCGTCGGGCAGGCCGAACGCGGTCAGGTCGCCGCGCTCGATCACGTGCCGGGCGGCGGAGACCGACATCTCGTGCAGTTCCTCGGTGACGTCCTCGAGCCGGTCCACCTCGTCGAGGGTCAGCTCGTAGTACGCCTCTTCGTGCCAGTACGGCACCTCGGTGCCGTCGTCCTCCTGCCAGGTCGCATAGAGCAGCCCCTGCGACTCGACGAGCGGCTTCCAGCCCGGTCGAGGCGTGCTGGGTATACGGCGCATGGCTCAAGCCCTCCCCGGATGTGACACCGCGTCAGCTTGAACTCTTCGACGGGCACGAGCCGAAGCCGCCGCGTTCCACTTTGCCCTTGCGCGGGCGATCGAAGGATCCCTGCCCGGCGAGCAGGGTCGTACCCCTGGCCGGAGTGAGGGTCTGTCCACACGAATGCGGGACGTAATACCAGGACAGGGTCGGGTCGGTTCGGCCGAGGCAGCGGAAGTCGTCGACGCGCACGTTGTGCGTGCGGTCCGCGCAGACCTCGGCGTAGCCGCTTTTGGCGGAGTTCTTGCCGCCGCCGCTTCCACACGCGGTGAGCGCGCCCGCGAGGGTCAGGGTCAGGGTCGCAGCGACCGCGGTCGACTTCATGCCGCCCTTGCGTTGCGGACGCGAACTCGACGACACGAGCCTGATGACACGAGAGTGGGTGGCCACGAATCCTCCGCTCCACGGGCTGTCGGTGACGGTCCGATGCGAACCGACTCCGAGGACGGTATCGAGACCGGCGGGCCGGCGGTGGCCCGGTGAGGGGGAAAACACGGAAGTCCTCGACGAGTCCGGGCCGATTTGTTCGATGGTGACGCGGATGCCCGATCCCGGATGCGGGTGGATGTTCGACCGGGTGCGTCCTCGGTGCGGTGCCGAATCCGAGTCGGTCATCACTGTGGAGTAGGAGGGTGCGGCCCCGCGTGCGGGCGTGATCACTCGGTGTTACCACTTGAGGGAGAGCGCGTGACCACTGTGACGCGCGGAGACCTCAGTGAAGAGGACGCCATGACACAGACTCGGAATCTTGCGCTGTCGGTCGACTACAGCAAGGGGTTCACGGACGCCTGGTCGTCCTTCGCGACCTTCGTGCCGAAGCTGATCGCGTTCCTCGTGATCCTGGTGATCGGCTGGTTCGTCGCGAAGGTGATCGCGCGGATCGTCGATCGAGTGCTGCGCAAGGTCGGCTTCGAGAAGGTGGCCGAACGCGGCGGGGTGGCCAAGACCCTCGAAGGATCCAAGTACGACGCGACCGGGATCATCGCCAAGGTCGTCTACTACGCGATCCTGCTGATGACGCTGCAACTGGGCTTCGGGGTCTTCGGGCCGAACCCGATCAGCGACATGATCCGGGCCATCGTGCTGTGGTTGCCGCGCGCCGTCGTGGCGCTGGTGATCGTGGTCGTCGCGTTCGCCATCGCGGGCGCGGTGCGCGACATCGTGCGCTCGGCGCTGGGCGGGGTCTCGTACGGCAAGATGGTCGGCACCATCGTGTGGGCCTTCATCGTGGCGCTCGGCGTGATCGCCGCGCTCGGTCAGGCCGGTATCGCGACGGCGGTCACCGGCCCGGTGCTCACCGCCGCGCTCGCCACCATCGCGGGCATTCTGATCGTCGGTGTCGGTGGTGGCCTGATCCAGCCGATGCGGCAGCGCTGGGACCGCTGGCTCGACGTCGCCGAGCGCGAGACCGTCAACGCCCGGGCCAGCGTGAACGCCTATCAGCAGGGCCGCGGCGACGCGATCGCCGGGCAGCCCGCGCAGATCCGCGAGGAACGCCGGGAGTAGGGCTCAGCCCAGCAGGTCGTGTTCGCGGACCAGCCAGCACACGGCGGTCAGGCGCAACGCGGCGAAGTCGTAGCCGACCGGCTCCCGCCAGTCGGTTTCGGCCAGTACGTCGGTGAAGCCGAGCACGTAGTCGGCCAGGTCCTCGCGCCGCAGTTGCCGCGGGATCAGGCCCGCGCCGTCCGCCGCGAGCGAGGCGCGCACCGCCGCCGCGTGCTGGTCCACGGCGGCGACCAGCCCCGGTTCGAAGGCGAACTCCGCGAGCCGGGGCAGGTACGCGTCCACGACCGTGGCCAGGGGGCAGCCGGGCCGGCCGGCGTCGAACAGTGGGCTCATGCGTCCACTTTAAACATATTTCCGGCATTTATTTCCGCCGAATCGGGCGACTCTGCTCCGGTCCGTGATCCGGCTCACACCCCGCTCGCGCCGAGCAGGCTGCCCACCCCGTAGGTGACCGCCATCGCCAGGGCCCCGCCCGCGGTGGTGCGCACGATCGCGCGCGTCGCCGGGGCTCCGCCCAATCGGGCCCCGCTCCAGCCGCACGCCATGAGGGCGACCAGTACGGCGGCCACCGTGATCGGCAGTCGGGTCGAGGCGGACGGCAGCACCATCGCGAGCAGCGGCAGCAGGGCGCCGGCGGTGAAGGCCAGGAAACTGGCGCCCGCCGCATGCCACGGGTTGGTCAGCTCGTCCGGGTCGATCTTGAGCTCGACCTGGGCGTGTGCGGCGAGCGCGTCGTGGGCGGTGAGCTGCTCGGCGACCTGGCGCGCGAGCGACCGGGTGAGGCCCAACTCCTGGTACAGGCCGGTCAACTCGTCGAGCTCGGCCTCCGGTTCGTCGGCCAACTCGCGCCGCTCCTGGACCAGCGCGGCCCTCTCCGCGTCGCGCTGGGTGCTCACCGAGACGTATTCGCCCGCGGCCATCGACAACGATCCGGCGAGCAGTCCGGCCAGTCCGGCGGTGAGCAACTGGGCGCGTTCGTCGGTGGCTCCGGCGACGCCGACCACCAGGCCCGCGGTGGAGACGATCCCGTCGTTGGCACCCAGCACCGCCGCCCGCAACCAGTTCAGCCGCGTTCCCATCGCCTCGTCGTGCGGGGGATGGGTGGGCATCCGGTCGGGGGTGTCCGCGGCGCTCATGACCGAAGTATCACGACGAAGTCCGGGACGAACGGCGCGGACACGAGCGCGCGGCCGGGGCGACACCCGAGCGGGTGAGTCGGCCGGTCGCGTCGGCCGGCCGGCGCGGTGCCGAGCCGCCGGGCCGGTCCACCGGCGCACGGTTCGGCAATGCAAAAACGCCCCGGACGACGAATCGTCTGGGGCGTCGGTTTCTCCGGCTGCGGTGGCCAGGGGCGGGGTCGAACCGCCGACCTTCCGATTTTCAGTCGGACGCTCGTACCAACTGAGCTACCTGGCCTCGATGGATCAGGGCGCCTTTCGGCGCCCCGACCTTTCCATCTTGCGGTCCTGACGGGATTTGAACCCGCGGCCTTCACCTTGACAGGGTGACGAGCACTCCAAACTGCTCCACAGGACCTCTACCCGCGTTTCCTTGGGCTTCCTTCGTGTTGAACCCTACCGTACTGGCTGTCCGGCTTGTTGCGGCCCCCGGAGGGGGTTTGTTGCGTGCCCCCAACGGGATTCGAACCCGTGCTACCGCCTTGAAAGGGCGACGTCCTAGGCCACTAGACGATGGGGGCTTGTTGGCCGTGTCCGGCGTCTTGTTGCCGTCGGGGACGTCCCGAACTATACGGGGTTTTCGGCGGCGCTTGCAAAGCGGATAACCGGGGGCCGGTGCGGGCCCGCGACAGGCCCCGCGAACGGGGGTGCGAACCCGCAGAATGGGGGAGTGCTGGAGATGTCGCGCGAGGAGTTCGAGGAACTGGTGGCCGAGGCCCTGGATCGGATCCCGCCTGAGCTGACCAGGCTCATGGACAACGTGGCGATCTTCGTCGAGGACGAACCCGCCCCCGACGGCGAGCACGGGGCCAACCTGCTCGGCCTGTACGAGGGCATCCCGCTGACCGAGCGCGGCGACTGGTACGCGGGCGTCCTGCCGGACCGGATCACCGTCTACCGCAACCCGATCCTGCGGATCTGCGAGACGTACGAACACGTCGTCGAGGAGGTCGAGGTGACCGTCGTGCACGAGGTGGCGCACCACTTCGGGATCGGGGACGAGTGGCTGCACGAGCACGGGTACGGCTGACGGTGCGTCAGCGGGCCGCGGTGTGGCCGAGGGTGGCCGCGGCCAGGCCCAGGGTCAGGCTGAGCAGGACGTAGCCGGCGGCGGCGGCGCGCCGGCCGCGGGTGTAGGTGTCCACGGTCGCGTAGCCGAAGGTGCTGAACGTGGTGAGGGTGCCGCAGAAGCCGGTGCCGATCAGCGCGGCGATCCGCTCGTCCGGGGCCAGGCCGGTGAGCACGCCCAGGATCAGCGAGCCGACCACGTTCACGGTCAGCACGCCCCACGGGAAGGCCGACTTGGTGCGCGCGGACACGTGCAGGTCGGTCAGGTAGCGCAGCGGGGCGCCGACCAGCGCGCCCAGGACCACCATCAGCGGGATCATCCGGCGACCCCGCGCGGGCGGCGGGCGACGGCGAGGCCGATCTGTACGGCGGCCAGGCCCAGGGCGACGCTGCCCACGACGTAGAGGAAGGCCGAGGCCCACGCGTGGCCGGCCGCCAGGGTGCGGGTCTCGACGGCGAAGGTGGAGAACGTGGTGAAGCCGCCCAGCACACCGGTGCCCAGGAAGGGGCGGACCAGCGGGCCGGGCGGGGTCAGGCCCATCAGGATCCCCATCAGCAGGCAACCGGTGACGTTGGTGAGCAGGGTCGCCCACGGGAAGGCCGTGCCGCTGTGGGGGAGCGCCTCCGCGAGTGCCCAGCGGCCCAGCGCCCCGATGGCGCCGCCGATCGAGACGGCGGTGAGTACTCGGGTCTGTGACACCAGAGCACGCTAGGCCCTGTCCGGCGGATCCCGGTGGGGCCGCGCCGCATCGGGATCCGCCGGACCGGGACCCGGCCCGGACGTCGGGTCGGGGATCTCGTGCGCTCCCGTCGCGCCCTCACGCGCTGCGGCCGAATGGGTGACGCGTGAGGTCGTGAATTGGAGCCGGAGTTTTTCCGTCCCCATGCTGAAGCGGTGACCACGCAGGGGGACATCGGGCCGATGCCGGACTTCGCCGACGATGAGCCCGAGTTTCCCGGAACCGGATCGACCACCCGGGTGGTCGGGCCCACAGCGGCCGAGTCGGCCGTGCCGCGCGCTCGCGGCGAGTGGCGGCGCGCGCCGGGGCCGCAGGCGTACGAACCGGGGCCCGGACAGGCGTGGGGGGATCCGGAGCCGCGGACCCGGGGAAGGGGCCGGGCGGGCGAGGGCGCCGACGGGCCGGGCGCCCGGGCCGGTTCCGGTGAGCCCGTCGAGCCGGCCGGGCGGGGCGAGCAAATCCCGGGCGGGTCGGCCGAGTTCGCGCCCTTTCGGACGACCGGCAACCTCGCGCTGGGGCATGCCGAGGTGTCCCACCGCGAGCCGGTCTCGATGCTCGCCCAGTGGTTCGGCGAACCGGACAGCATCGAGCCCGCACCCGTGGTGGAACACGGACCCCCGCCGGCGGATCGACGGGCGCCCAGGCGTCGCAGGTCCGCGCACCGGGCCCATCGGGTCGTCGAGACGGCGCGCACCGAGGTCGCCAAAGGCGCCCCGGAGGGGCGATCGGCAAGCGCCAACGGCGAGTTCGTGACCGCCTTCGTGGTGGTCGCGCTCGTACTCACCGGATTGCTGTACCACTTCGGCTGGGCACGTGACTCGGCCCGGTCCGAGTACCTCGGGTTCGACGAGAGCGTGCTGGACAGGCCGACCCTGGAGTATCTGGCGGACGGCCTGCGCGCGCTGTACCGGCCGCTGCTCGTGCTCGTCGCCGGGCTGCTCGCGACCCGGGTGGTGCATCCCCGGCTGCTGGTGTGGCTGCGTCGGCACCGGCGGATCGCCGCGTGGTGTGCGTGGTGGCTGCGCTGCGCGTGGTTCGTGCTGCCGGGCGCGACCTGGTTCGGGGTGTACCGATGGCCCGTCCGCGGCGCGCAGTGGTGGCCGCTGCTGTTGCCGTGCGCGCTCGCGCTGGGGCTGTTGATCAGTGCGTACGGGGTGCTGCTCTCGCGCCGGATCGGGGCGCACCGGCGCAGCTCCGCGGCCGGCTCGCGGCCGTGGTCGCCGTCGGTGCTGTTGACCGCGGCCGTCGTGGTGCTGTGTCTGTTCTGGGCGTCGGGGGCGTACGCGAAGGTGTCCGGGCGGGACGCGGGCAAGACCGTCGCGCACCAACTGCCCAGGCGGACCGGGGTGGTCCTGTATTCGATGCAGGATCTGCGGATGCGATCGGACGACGGGATCGCGGTCGAGGAAGAAATCGGCGCCTCCTACCGTTTCCGGTACACCGGACTGCGCTTGTTGCGGCGTGCCCCGGGGACGCTGTACCTGCTCCCCGAGCACTGGTCGTGGCAACGTCCGAGGCTGCTCGTCGTGCACGAGGACGCACGTCTGAGGGTGGAGTACGAACGCACCCGATAGGCGTAAACGCGCAGTGATCGGGTACGCTGGTGAATCGCTTTGCCCATATCCAGGCACCGCCATGAGTCGCGGCGCCTCGTAGGCTCGTTCTGGTGCTCCGCAGAAGTGTCGCTTTCTCGTGCGACCACATTTCGGCTGCGGACCTTCGAGACGGGCCGCATCCGGAAGGTTTTGCATGCCCCCCTATGCCAATGACACTGCTACGCCCATGCCCGGTACCGAAGGTGCCGAGGTGCAGGAGGGTGTGGCGGGTGCGCAGGCAGCCGAGGTGACCGAGGTCGCCGCGGAGATCACCGAGATCGCTCCCGAGGTCGTCGAGAACGACGACACCAATGACGGCGACACCGAGCTCGCGGCGCAGGACGAGGCCGCGACGGACGCCGATGTGCACAACGACACCGATGGCGACACGGACGTCGACGCGAGCGTCGAGGACGCCGCCGCCGACGAGGCCGGGCTCGACGGGGCGGACGACGCCTCGGACGAGGTCGAAGCCGAGGCCGTGCCCGAGCCGACCGGCCCCAGCTTCGCCGAGTTCGGTCTGCACAAGGACGTCGTGGACGCGCTCGCGCGCCGCGGCGTGACCCACCCGTTCCCGATCCAGGCGGCGACGCTGCCGGACGCGATGGCCGGCAAGGACATCCTCGGCCGGGGTCGGACCGGTTCCGGCAAGACGCTGGGCTTCGGTCTGCCGATGCTGACCCGCCTGTCGGGTCGCAAGGCCCGCGCCCGTCGCCCGCTCGCGCTGATCCTCACGCCGACGCGTGAGCTCGCGATGCAGGTGCACGACGCGTTGGAGCCCTACGGTCGCATTCTCGACCTGCGGATGAAGACGGTCACCGGCGGCATGTCGATGCCTAAGCAGATCTTCGCGCTGGAGCGCGGCGTGGAGATCCTGGTCGCCACCCCCGGTCGGCTCCAGGACCTGGTGGACCGCGGTTCGGCCGTGCTGGACAACGTCGAGATCACCATCCTCGACGAGGCCGACCAGATGGCGGACATGGGCTTCCTGCCCGAGGTCACCGCGCTGCTCGACCTGATCCCGGCCGGCGGTCAGCGGATGTTGTTCTCCGCGACGCTGGACAAGGGCGTGGACGCGATCGTCCGCAAGTACCTGGTCGACCCGGTCACCCACTCGGTGGACCCGCACGCGTCGTCGGTGACGACCATGTCGCACCACGTGCTGGTCGTGCAGCCCAAGGACAAGACGTACGTCACGGCGGCCATCGCGGCCCGTCGCGGGCGCACGATGATCTTCGTGCGGACCAAGTTCGGCGCCGACCGCGTCGCGCAGCAGCTGCGTGAGGCGGGCGTTCGTGCCGAGGCGCTGCACGGCGGGATGACCCAGGGCGCGCGTACCCGCACCCTGGCCGAATACAAGGAGGGCCGCACGCCGGTCCTGGTCGCCACCGACGTCGCCGCCCGCGGCATCCACGTCGACGGCATCGACCTGGTCCTGCACGTGGACCCGGCCGCCGACTCGAAGGACTACCTGCACCGCGCGGGGCGTACCGCGCGTGCCGGCGAGGCCGGTGCGGTGGTCACGCTCGCGCTGCCGCACCAGCGCCGCACGGTGGACCGCCTGATGGAGGACGCCGGCGTCGAGCCGACCCGCCTTCGGGTGCAGGGCTCCAACGACCCGGAGATGCGCAAGCTGACCGGCGCGCGCACGTTGTCCGAGGTCAAGGCGCAGTCCGTGGCGGACGCCGCGGTCGAGGCCGAGGCCGAGGCCGAGCGGCTCGCCGGTCGGATCATCGAGCTCAAGGCCGAGGCCGCGGAACTGCGGCGCAAGGCGGCTGAGTTGGCCGAGGCCGCGAAGAACGGCGACGTGCCGGTGCGGACCGAGCGCTACGAGCGTCCGGACCGGGGCGAGCGCGGCGGCGACCGGCGCGAGGGTGGCTACCGGGGCGGCGACCGCAACGACCGCGGCAGCGACCGTCCGCCGTACGGTGGCGACCGCGGCGGCGACCGTCGTGGCGGCGCGCCGCGTGGCGACCGGCCGTCCTACGGCGACCGGGACCGGGCACCGCGTTCCGGTGACCGTCCGTCCTACGGCGACCGGCGCGAGGGTGGCTACCGCGGCGACCGTCCGTCGGGCGACCGCGGCCCGCGTGCCGACCGTCCCGCGTACAACAGCGGCGACCGTCCGGCCTACAACAGTGGCGACCGCGCTCCGCGCACGGGTGACCGGCCGGCCTATGGCGACCGGGCACCGCGTTCCGGCGACCGTCCCGCGTACGGGGACCGCGCGCCGCGTACCGGTGACCGTCCCGCATACGGGGACCGGGCACCGCGTACCGGTGACCGTCCGTCCTACGGCGGCGGCGACCGGCGCGAGGGTGGCTACCGCGGCGACCGTCCGTCGTACGGGGACCGCGCGCCGCGTACCGGCGACCGCCCCGCCTACGGCAACGACCGCGCCCCGCGCGGTGACCGTCCGACGTACAACAACGACCGGCCGTCCTACAACGACCGGGACCGTTCGCACGACCGTGCGCCGCGCCGGGACGGTCACTACGACCGTCCGGCCGGCGGCCCGGCGGGCGACCGCAAGCCGCGTTGGAAGCGCGACGCGTAAGCGCCGAGTGACCTTGCGGTAACTGACGTGTAGTCAAAAACACTGAGCGGGGCGGGATCGATCGCGTATCGATCCCGCCCCGCTCAGTAATGTGGCGACATGAAGCGGACCTCGTTCGGAACCTGGCCGTGTTCCATCGCGCGCGTCCTGGAGTTGTTCGGCGACGGCTGGACGCCGCTCGTGTTGCGCGAGGCGTCCTACGGGGTCCGGCGGTTCGAGGACCTTCAGGAGAACCTGGGCATCGGCCGCAACGTGCTGGCGCAGCGGCTGAATCGGCTGGTCGAGGAGGGGCTGCTCGATCGGGTCCCGTACGAGGAGCGGCGCCCCCGACACGAGTACGTCCTGACCGCCAAGGGCCGCGATTTCTTTCCGGTGCTCGTGGCGATCGGCCAGTGGGGGGACACCTGGCTCGCGGACGAGACCGGGCCGCCGGTGGTCTACCGGCACGGCGGGTCCGAGGGGCACGAGGCGGAACCGGCCGTGGTCTGCTCGGTGTGCGGCGACCCGCTCCACCTGGAGGACGTCGAGCCGTTGGCGGGACCGGGTATGACGGCGCGTCAGGCGCATCGGGCGGTCGCCGAGGGGCGCTGTGGGCCGCGTGCCTCGACGGTGCCGGCGCAGCGCGGGAACTGGTTGCCGCGGATCTGACGCTTTTTCGCGGCCTTGGGGCTGTTGTGGAGCTGGGGCCGTTTCCGATGCTTTCGGGTCCCGATCTTTCGGGGATCCGATGCTGTCGGCCTCGATGCATTCGGGGTGGCGGTTTCGGTTTCGTGGACCTACGAGCGGGCCGGCTCGCCGCGGTCCAGCTTGTCCCGCAGGCCCAGTTCGGCCCGGTCGGCGGCGGCCTGGCCGTGTCGCCACCCGTCCGCGTCGCGACCGCGCAGGCGGTGAGTGGTCTTGGTGGGGAACATGCGCTCCGTGGTCTCCCGAACCGCGACGTCGCGGGCGGCCAGGACCGGCAGCAGGCGATTGTCCGCGGCCTCGTTCGCGCTTGCCTCGGCCTCCTCCTTGGCGGTGGTGAGCCGCTCGCGGATCCGGTCGGCGTAGGCGATCAGGAAGGACTGGCGGAAGGTCTTGGTCCGGCGGGAGCGGCCGGACTCGTGGTAGCGCGAGCCGGCCCGGTTCATCGCGGCGGTGGCCTGCACCAGGAGCGAGGTGTAGAGCAGTTCGACGGCGTCCAGTTCGGAGTCGAAGCCGACCACCGTGGAAAAGCCCAGCGAGCTCGACCAGATCGCCTGGCAGCCGTTGGCGTCGGCGACCGCGTCCAGCAGCAGTGCCTTCGCGCCCTCGTACGGGTTGTCCACACCGATTCGGCATGCGGCGGGCGCGTGGCGCGAACCCTCCTGCGCGCCCAGCAGCGCCTCGTCGATCCGGTGCCGGGTCATCAGCTCCTGCGCCTTGGCGGTGAACGCCTCGGCCTCCTCGGGGAACTCGCTCGACTCGGCCTTGGCGAGCAGGGCGCGCACCCGGCCGAGTTGGCGGGGGGCGCCGGTCGCGGGCTGCTTGCGGGCCGGCTCCTGGAAGGACGCGGCGGCGAGCGGCTCGATGGCGGGCAGGCGGGCGATCGAGCGGAGCAGTTCGAGCACGCGCGCGGCGGTGCCGAAGCGGTCCAGGTTCTCCCGGGCGCCCAACTCGGTGAGGTAGGCGTCGTCCGAACTCCACCACGGGGTGCTCGCGTCCAGGTCGCGCAGCTGGGCGGTCCAGCGGCGGCCGGTGCCCGAGTAGCTGCGGGCCTGGGCGGCGACCAGGTCGGCGGCGATCGGGGCGTGGCGTTCGCCCAGCTCGCGGGTGACCGCGCGGACCACGTCGGCGGGTTGCCAGCCGCGTCGCCAGCAGCCGTCCGCGGTGCGGTCGTACAGCGCGAGCACCGCGCGCGAGATCTGCGGCCAGTCGGCGGCGGAGGCCGCGAGCAGGGACGCGCCGAGATCGATCGTGTCCTCCAGGGCGTCGTCGGACGCGCTCAGGACGGCATGGAATTGGGTTTCGACGAGCGTGGTGGGCACCCGTCAAGGATTGCATTTTTCGGCGCGCGGACGGTCGGGGCCCGCGCGGGGTGGGTGCGGGGCCCGTGCGAGGAGGGTGCGGGCAGGGTGCGGGGTGGGTTCTGGTTCGGCGGACCGGGCGGGGGCGTGTTGGGGTCCGCCGGACGGGACCGGGGTCCGCGGATGCTCAGGTCCTGGCGTAGCGGCCCGGTGCGGTGCCCACCGCGGCGGTGAAATCGCGGGTCAGGTGGGCCTGGTCGGCGTAGCCCAGATCGGCGGCCAGTGCCGCCCAGTCGATGCCGTCGCCGTGCTCGGCGCGCTCGGCGACCTCCTGGAGGCGGGCCCGGCGGAGCACCCACTTGGGGCCGACCCCCACGTATTCGGCGAACAGCCGCTGAAGTCGGCGGACCGGGACGCCGACCTCCCGGGCCAGGTCGTCGACCCGGAACAGGTTCGGATTCGTGGTGATGCGCTCGACGATCGCGGCCACCTCGGCGATCGTCGGGTCGACGCCGGTCGGGGTGTCGGCCGGTGCGGGCAGCGCGCCCCGCAGCCAGGACTCCACGACGGCGACCCGGTCGGACTCGTCGACGGTGCCGAGCACCCGTTCGCCCACGGCCACCACGCCCGGGCCGAACAGGTCGGCCGCGGGCGGCACCCGGTCGGTGAGCGCGGCCACGGGGCCGGTCAGGAACGGCCGGAAGCCGCCGGCGCGGAATCGGATCCCGAACACATGGCCCGCGCCGCTCAGCTCGCGCTCGAACACGTCCCGCACCACGCCGTACACCGCCGGGTGCGGCTGCTCGAAGACCAGGTGCACGTTGGGGTGGGAGAGCACCTTCTGCCGGTAGGGCGATCGCCCGCGCAGGTCCCAGCGCACGATCCAGTGGTAGTCGACGAAGGGCGCCAGATCGGCGGCCGGCTCGTACAGGCTCACGTCCCAGGCGCCGGGCGCGACGGCCGCGCGCAGCACCCCGCGATTGCGGTAGGGAAGCCTCATACAACCACCGTAAACGGTGCCTGTGACATGGCCCGATGCGTCCTGTGGCGTCGCCCGGCCGGCGCTTGTCGCGTTTGTTCAAGACCGGTCTCGGTGGGCCGCATAGCGTCGTGTCCATGAACATTCACCATCTCTTCGTCGAAGCCTCCGCCGAGGCCGATCGGCTCGCCCACGGCGTTGCGCCCGAGCAGATCGCCGGACCGACCCCCTGCCCCGAATACGACACCCGGGCGCTGCTCAACCACTGGATCGTCTACACCTCGCACGGCCTGGAGCACCGGGCGCGGCGCACGGCACTGCCCGAGAAGCTGACCACACGCGACTTCGTGGCCGAGCCGGACTGGGCCGACGCCTACGGCGCGCAGCTGCGGCGCGGGGTGGCGGCATGGGCGGAGCCGGCCGTGTGGGAGGGCGAGATCGACTTCGGCGGCGGCGGGACGATGCCCGCGACGGAGATCGCCGCAATGTTGCTCCTGGAGCTGACCCTGCACGGCTGGGACGTGGCCCGGGCGACCGGGCAGGACTACCGGGCGTCGGTGGAGCTGGGCGAGGCGGTCGAGGGCATCGTGGCGAGGTATGCGGAGATGTACCGCGAGTACGAGGGCTTCGCTGTGCCGGTGGCGGTGCCGGAGGGGGCGTCCGCGTTCGAGCGGGCGCTCGGGGCTTCGGGCCGCGATCTGCTCTGGAAGCCCTGAGGGGGTTGCCGGTCTCGGGGTTGCTTGTCTCGGGGTGGTCGGTCGGCGGGTTCGGTCGGTCGAGGGGTTCGGTTGGTCGGCGGGCCCGGGCCGATGCGTTCGGTCGCCTGACGGGTTCGGTGGGTCGACGGGCTCGGTTGCCTGACGGGTTCGTGCGCGGATCGTGCTGGGTGGCCGGGTGGCCGGGTGGCCGGGTGGCCGGGTGGTTCGGTGGCCGGGGGTTCGGTCAACGGGTTGGCAAGGGCGTTTCGGGGTGTGGAAATCCGGGCGGAGGTGGGATCGCTGTGCCTATGGTGGCGGCCGAACTCACCCGGAGGTATGCGTGACGGCGTTGGCGACACTCGACGGTTTCGGTTGTACGGTCCGATACAGCCAGGGCGCGCGGGAGCGGGCCGCGTTCGTTGCGGAGCGCGTCGACCGTGCCGCCGCGTGGTTGACCGAACGGCTGGGATTCGCGGCGCGCATCCGGTTGTCCGTGGCGGATGCCGCGGACTGGGACGGCGTGGCGACGGTACCGCTCTACGGCACGCCTCAGGGTGCGGAGGACCATCTGCGGGTGGCCGCCGACGACGGGTGGTTCGGCACCGAGCTGTTCGCGGCGATCCGGCCGCACCTGGGTGCGCGCGCCGCTGCCGTGCTGCGCGCCGAGTACGGGGAGCCGCCCGCGTTGCGGCCGTACTTCGACCTGGTGGCCGTGCACGAACTCACCCACCTGTTCCAGGATCAGGCGTGGCCCGCCTACCCGGGCATGTGGATCGCCGAGCTGCACGCGAATCTCGCGATGGTCGGCTACACGCAGGAAGTGGAACCGGAACTGCTGCCCGCCCTAAGGGCCTTTACCGCGACCGTGGACGAGTTGCCGGTCGAGGTCACTCCGATTCGCGAACTCGAGGACATGGAGCGCTCGTTCGAGCGGGGAGCGATCAACTTCGGGTGGTTCCACTTCTCCCTGACGCGCGTCGCCGAACAGTTGTGGGCGGCCGACGGCGCGGATGTGCTGCGCACGCTGTACGAGCACATCCGTGCCGGCGGCGGAGCCGAGCACCCGGTGCTGCGCGGGGTCGCGGCGGAGTGGAATCGGCCCGCGCGGATCGGCGTCGGCGGCTGATCGCCGGCCGCCGGGCGGGGCGGCGATCGGTGGTTCACGGATTGGGGGCGGGGGGTCGGTGGCGGGTTGTGGTCCCGGGGTCGGTGGCGGTTCGGGGCGGTGATCGTTCGTGGTCGGGGGATCGCTGGCGGTCCGGGGATCGGTGGTGGGTCGTGGGCGGCGGCGGTTCGTGGTTCGGGGACAGGGGTGGTTTCGGGTCAACCGGTGAGCGCGGCCAGTTCCGGGATCGCGGTCAGTTCGGTGCGCGAGACGATGCCGAGTTTGGGATAGGCCTTGTAGAGGTGGTGGCCGACCGTGCGCGGGCTGAGGAACAGCTGGGCCGCGATGTCCCGGTTGGACAGCCCTTGCGCCGCGAGCCGGGTGATCTGTAGCTCCTGCGGGGTGAGCAGCGCGAGCACACCGGCGGGCTGCGGGCCCTGGGGCGTCGCGCTGCCGCCGATCGCGCCCAACTCGGTACGGGCACGATCCGCCCAGGACCGGGCGTCGAGGCGGTCGAACTCCTCAAGCGCGGTGCGCAGCCGGTCGCGCGCGTCGGTCTTGCGGCGCAGTCGACGCAGCCACTCCCCGTACAGCAGCCCGGTTCGGGCCCGCTCCAGCGGCCGGCGCTCGCTCTCGTGTCGGGCCAGCGCGGCGAGCCACAACTCCTCGGCCGCGTCGTCGTTCGCCAACAGCGCGTGGCAGCGCAACACCAGCGCGTCGGCCCAGCGTTGCTCGGCCCGCCCGGCCCACTGCTCGAAGCGGGCCAGCGGCTCGCGGGCCCGTTCGGGGGCGCCGAAGCGGACCGCGGCCTCGACCAGGTCGGGGATCGAGCGGGTCGCGCTGATGTGGTGCCGTAGCGGCTCCCGGGCCAGCCGCTCCAGCCGGTTCAGCGCGGACTCGGGGCGGCCTAGGCCCAGATCCAGCAGCCCAAGTGCCCACGCGGACCACGGCGCGCCGGCCGGCATCGCGCTGCCCACGCCGCCGGCCAGTGCCGCGTCGGCGTGCCGATGGGCGGCCTCCTCGTCGCCCGTGATGCCCGCCAGGTAGGCCAGTACGCTCTCGAATTGGCTGATCCACTGCTGCTGCCCACTGTCCTGCGCGATCCGCAGGCCCTCGGACGCGGTGGCCAACGCGTCGGTGTGGCGGCTCTCGAAGATCTCCGCCTCGGCCACGAAGAACAGGATCGTCGGCAACCGGCCGATCCCGCCGTGCATTCGGCTGTCGCGGGCGAACAGCGACGCGATGTGGTGCGCGTCCACGTCCTGGCCCAGGGCCAGTCCGACGCCGCAGGCCAGCAGCAGGTCGCGTTGTTCTTCGTTGCCGGTTCGGGGCGCGACGCGGATCAGGTCGCCCAGGTTCGGGCGCTCGGCGGCCGGGTGTTCGTACGCTGCGTGCTCGGAGGCGGGGTTTTCGGGGCCCGGGTGCTCGGAGTGGGGGTTCTCGGTGTCCGGCTTCGGCGGAAATGCGGCGATCATGAACTCGACGACCGGGGTCACCGATGCCGTCGGCGGCAGATCCAGTGCGGCCAACTCCCGGATGGTGGAATCGAGTTCGGCCTCACCCAGGTACCACGCGGTGTGCATGGACTGGAGCAGCATGCGCGCCGCGCGTTCGGGCCTGCCGGCGGCGGTGAGCGCGGCACCCCGGAGCAACAACTCGTGCGCGTTGACGAACCCGCCCTGCCAGAAGTCGGACAGCGCACGCACGTGCAGCAGCCGGGCCCGGATCGCGTCGTCGGTCGCGGTCGACTGGGCCCGCTCGGCGAAGGTGCGGGCCCGGTCCAGCTCGCCCGCCTCGGAGGCGGCTTCGGCGGCGAGTACGAGGCGGCGGGTGCGCGCCCCGACGTCCTCGCTCAGCCGCGCGGCCTTCTCGTAGGCCAGCGCGGCGGCGAGGTGGCCGCTGCGCTCGCGGGCCCGTTCGCCGGTGCTCTCCAGGGCGGTCGCGGCCGGCTCGTCGACGCCGGTCGCGGCGGCGGCCAGATGCCAGGCGCGCCGATCCGCGTGGTCGGGCCCGTCGAACGCGTCGGCCAGCGCGCGGTGTGCGGCGAGTCGGCGGTCGATCGGCGCGCCCTGCTGGACCGCGGCCCGGATCAGCGGGTGCCGAAAGCGCAGCCGGTCGTCCTCGACCACGATCAGCGACGCCTCCTCCGCGGCGGCCAGATCCGCGGGGCCTGCGCCGAACCCGGCACCGGCCCGGAGCAGGATGCCCAACTCGCCGGAGTCGTCGTTCGCGGCCAGCAGCAACAACATCCCGGTCCGCTCGTCGAGCCGGGTGATCTGGCCGTGAAAGGCGATCTGTAGCCGACTGGTGAGCGGCAGGGCGCCCGGACGCAGGGTGTCGCCGGACCGTTCGCCCGCGAGCGAGACCGGCAGTTCGATCAGCGCGAGCGGGTTGCCTCGGGACTCGACGAGCACGCGGTAGCGGGTGGTCGCGGACATGTCCCGGGCGTGCTCGTCGAGGAGCGCGCTCGCGTGCTCGGGCCGGAGCGCCGCCAACGACAGTTCGGGCAGGCCCTGGACCGGGAAGGCGTGCCGGTCCTCGCGGGCGGCGAAGATCAGCGCGATGCCCTCGGCGTACAACCTGCGGGCGGCGAACACGAGTGCGTCGCGGGAGGCCCGGTCCAACCACTGCGCGTCGTCCACCACGCACAGGAGCGGCCCGTCGCCGGCGTACTCGGACAACAACGACAACACCGCAAGGCCGACGAACATCGGCTCGGAGCGCTCGCCCGCGGCGAGCCCGAAGGCAGCCGCCAGGGCCTGCCGCTGCGGGTCGGGCAGTCGGTCCAGGTGTCCCAGTGCCGGGCGGAGCAGCAGGCTCAGCCCGGCGTAGGGGAGTTCGGCCTCGTACTCGACCCCGGTGCCCCGGATCGTGCGCATGTCCGTGCCGGCGAGCACGTGATCCAGGAGTGCGGTCTTGCCGATGCCGGGTTCGCCGCGCACGACGAGCACGCCGCTGCGGCCGTCCCGGGCGTCGGCGAGCAGGCGCTCGATGGTTCCGAGTTCGGTGTCTCGTCCGTACAACATGCCTTGCCGTCCCCCATGTCCACCGATCTTTCGGTGTCGATCTCTGGTGCTGGTCCTTCGTGCCGGTCCTTCGTGCCGGTCGTTGGTGCTGGTCCGTCGTGCCGGTCCTTGGGGTCGAACCTCCGGGTCGGTCTCTGGGCCGGTCTTTGGGGTCGGTTCTTGGGGTTGATCCCTGGTGCCGATCCCCGGTGCCGATCCTCGGTGCCGATCCCTGGTGTCGATCCTCGGTGCTGACGCCGGTCTCGACCCCGTACTGACCGTCGGTACTGATCTCTCCTGCGCCAAAGTACCTATGCGGGACTGATTCCCGTCGGTACGGGGCTCCGTAGGTTCATGGGCAACGGAGCTCGCCGGAACAGCCGGAAGCCCGGAGGAAACACAAGGACGGTCACCATGACCACGAACATCGACTTCACCGCCTTGGCCGAGCGCTACATCGCCACCTGGAACGAGACCGACCCGGCCGCGCGCCGCAAGCTGGTCGAAGAGGTCTACACCGAGGACGCCCGTTACGTCGACCCGCTGGTGGCGGCCGAGGGCCACGACGCGATCGACGCCACGCTGGGCGCGGTGCAGGGGCAGTTCGCGGGGCTCGTGTTCACGCTCGGCGGCGCGGTCGACGGCCACCACGACACGGCACGTTTCACGTGGAACCTCGGCCCGGCGGGTGAAGAGGCCATCGCGGTCGGCTTCGACGTGATCCAGGTCGCCCAGGACGGCCGGATCGCCCTGGTCTGCGGCTTCCTGGACAAGGTTCCGGCCGGTCTGTGACCCGGTGAGGTAGCGCTCGACGGATTCGGGGCCGGGCCACGGTAGCGCCCGGCCCCCGGTGTCCTCGCGGTGACGCGTTTCGCGCCCTCCTTCTTCCTCCTTTTCTTCTCTCTCCTCCTGCTCCTCCTGCTCCTCCTGGACTTCGCGTCGTGGCGCGCGCCTCTTCCTGTGCCGCTCGACCCCGTCGCGCGACTCGACCGCTCTTGCGCCTCGACTTCTCGCACCTCGACGGCTCTCGCGCCTCGGCTTCTCGTATATCGACCCCCTCGCGCGCCGTTCGGCGCGTTCGCCCGGAACGGAAGGAACACCCATGTCCGCCGCCACGACGGCCACGGCTCCCGCAGCAGAGGCATCGACGCCCCGGCAGTCGTGGGGTGCGCTGCTGGTCCTGCTCGCCGGAATCTTCATCACCACGCTGGACTTCTTCATCGTCAACGTCGCCATCCCGGCCACCCAGGAGGATCTGCACGCGACTCCGGCCGCGATCCAATGGGTGGTCGCGGGCTTCGGGCTCGCGGTCGCCGCCGGACTGATCACGGCCGGTCGGCTCGGGGACATCTACGGCAGGCGGCGGATGTTCGCGATCGGCCTGGGACTGTTCACCCTCGCCTCGGCGGGTTGCGGTCTGGCCGGGAACGCGGAGATGCTGATCACCGCCCGGGTCCTGCAGGGCGCGGCGGCGGCGCTGTTGATGCCGCAGGTGCTCGGGATCATCAACGTGCTGTACGTCGGCGAGCAGCGGGTCAAGGCGTTCACCGCGTACGGACTCGCGATGGGCTTCGCGGGAGTCTTCGGTCAGCTCATCGGCGGCGCGCTGATCCAGGCCGACCTGTTCGGGCTCGACTGGCGCAGCATCTACTGGATCAACGTCCCGGTCGGCCTGGTTGCTCTGGCGCTGACCCCGCGGCTGGTGCCGGAAAGCCGGGGCGAGGGCAGCACCCGGCTCGACCTGGTGGGTACCGCGCTGATCACGCTCGGCCTGGTCGCCGTGGTGTTGCCGCTGGTCCAGGGCCGCGAGCAAGGCTGGCCGCTGTGGACGTGGTTGTCCCTCGGGGTCGCTCCGCTGCTGCTCGGCGCGTTCACGCTGTACCAGCGCCGGCTGGGCCAGGGCGGCGGTGCGCCGCTGGTGGACCCGGTGCTCTTCCGCGAGCGACCGTTCTCGGTCGGCATCACGATGGCGCTGGTGTACGGCCTGGTGAACGCGGCCTTCTTCCTGATCCTGGCGCTCTACCTGCAGATGGGACACGGGATGTCGGCGCTCGACTCGGGGCTGCTGTTCATCGCGCTGGGAGTCGGATACTTCCTGTCCTCGGCGATCTCGGGGCAGATCGCGGCGAAGCTGGGTCGACAGGTGCTGGCGGTGGGCGCGCTGGTGCAGGGCCTGGGGCACGTGGTGCTGGTGGAGACGCTGTCCGCCACCCACGCGACGTTGGCACTGATCCCGGGGCTTGCGCTGACCGGGTTCGGCATGGGCCTGGTGATGGGTCCGATGGCGGCGACGGTACTGGCCGGGATCAAGGCCAGGCACGCCGGCTCGGCCGCGGGCCTGCTCTCCACGGCCCAGCAGGTGGGCGGCGCACTCGGGGTGGCCCTGGTCGGCATCGTCTTCTACGACACGCTGGGCGACGCGCCGACGGCCGACACCTTCGGCGACGCGTTCGTGAACGGCCTGTGGTTGCTCACCGCCTTCTGCGCGGCGGTCGCAGCCCTGGTGCAACTGCTGCCGAGGCGGCAGGCAGAGGGCGCGGCGGGCTCGACGGAGTCGGCGGAGTCGAACGGGTCGGATGCGTTGGGCGGGTCGAACGGGTCGAACGGGTCGGCGGTGAAGGTGGACGCTCTGGTGTGAGCCGAGCATGACGAGGCGTGTGCAGCGATGGGCCCCGACCGGGTGGTCGGGGCCCATCGTTCGTTTGCGTCGGGCGGCGGGCGCGGCGGGTGCATTGAGCACTTTCGGCTCGCCGCCCGGCGTCTGCGGATCAGTCGGGGCGGGTCGTGGTCGCGGTCATCGGGTGTGCTCCGTGCGGTTGGTCGTGGGGTGGGTGGTGGGCGCGGTGATGGTGTCGGCGTTGGAGGCCGTGGTCGTGGGGTGCGCGGGTGCGGCGGCCCGGGGCGGCGTCGGCGTCGGCGTGGTGGTCGGCGGGCGCTTGAGGGCGAAGGCCAGGAACGCGCCGAGTACGGCTGCCGCGCCCGCGACGAGGCCGGCGGTGCGCAGGCCGTCCACGAGGTCGGCGGGGGAGGCCGGCCCGGCGTCCAGGTCCAGGTGGGCATTGGCCACGGCGATCAGCACGGCGAGCCCGGCCGCGCCGCCGAGTTGCTGGGCGGTGGTGGCCAAGGCGGAGGCGATGCCCTGCTCGTGGGCGGCCACCCCGGAGGCGGCCGTGACGAACAGCGCGGTGAAGGTGACACCTCCGCCGATGCCCCAGATCAGGATGCCCGGCAGCAGCGCCGCGAACGGGCTGTCGGCCGACATGCCGAGCGCGAGTGCACCGATGCCCAGTCCGTTGCCGAGCATCCCGGCGAACAGCGTGACCCGCAGGCCCCGGCTGCCGATCAGCGCGGGACCGAGCCGCATGCCGGCGAATACCGACAACACGGTCACCGGCACGAAGGCCAGGCCGGTACGCAGCGCGCTGTAGCCCAGGCCGTTCTGGAGATACGTGGTGAAGACGTAGTAGGCGCCGCCGAGACCGCTCTGGAAGACCAGGATCGCGGCCGTCGCGACGGCCAGGCTGCGGTTGCCGAGCAGGCGAAGCGGTACGAGCGGGTCGCGGGTGCGTCGCTCGACGAGCAGGAAGGCACCGAGCAACACGACACCAAGGCCGATCGCGCCTGCCCCGCGGATCGATGCCCAGCCCACTTCCGGGCCGCTGACCAGGCCGAAGACGAGGAGGGTGGAGCCGGCGGTGGCGAGCAGCACGCCGGGGACATCCAGGCCGGCGCGTTCGTCGGCGTTCGGGGGAGCCGGTTGCCGCGACGCCGTCGGTGGAATCGATGGGGTCGCCGGCTTCGGGAGTCCTGGCAGCCTCGGTCCGAGGGCGCGTGGGGCGGCGCACAGGATCGCCGCTGCGGCGGGGACCATCACGAACATCACCCAGCGCCAGCCGCCGAGTTCGGTCAGGACGCCGCCGAGGAGAGCGCCGGCCGCGAGGCCCGCGCTGCCGGCGGCTGACCAGATGGACAGTGCGCGGGTGCGCTCGGTGCCTTCCGCGAAGCCGGTGTTGATCAGCGACAACGTCGCAGGGGCGAGCATCGCGGCGCCGACGCCTTGCACGGCGCGGGCGGCCAACAGCGACCCTGGGTTGCCGGCGAGGCCGCCTGCGAGGCAGGCCAGGCCGAACAGGGTCAGGCCGAACAGGAACATCCGACGGGCGCCCAGCCGGTCGACGAGCCGACCGCCGAGCAGCAGCAGGCCGCCGAAGGTCACCGCGTACGAGCTGACCACCCACTGCAACGACTGGGCGCCGAAGCCCAGTCCGGCGCCGATCTCGGGGAGGGCGACGTAGACGATGTTGTAGTCGAGGGCGACCACGAACTGCGCACCCGCGAGCACGGCCAGGGTCGCCCGGGCGGGAGCGCCCCGGACCGGGGCATCGCGACCGGACGTCCTCCGCGCGGATGTGGGGCGGGCGGGAGTGTTGCGCCGGGCGGAGTTGTTCCGAGCGGGGGAAACGGGCAAGACGAGAGCCGATCTGTGCGATCCGGACCATGGGCTGTGTATGCGGTGCGCATGCGGCAGGTATGCGGCGTGCATTTACTACACGCCGTATAGTTACAGCACGGCGAGCAGTATCGCAACGCTGTAGAGTTCGGTCATGGCCATGGACGAACGCACGCCGACCCGCCGGGCCCGGCTACGGGTGGAGACCGCCCGCGAGATCAAGACGATCGCGCTCCGGCTGCTGGCCGAGGGCGGCCCGGGCGCGATCACGCTGCGCGCGATCGCCCGAGAGATGGGCATGACCGCGAACGCCATCTATGGCTACTACGCGACCCGGGACGACCTGGTGAGCGTGCTGATCAGTGAGGTCTACCTGTCGCTGGTGCAGGCCGCGGAGGCCGCTCGGGACGAGTTGCCGGTCGAGGACGCGGCGGGCCGACTTCTGGCCTGGGCAAGCGCGTTCCGGCAATGGTCGCTGACCAATCCGGAGGGCTTCCGGCTGATCTACGGCGATCCGGTACCGGGCTATCAGGCGCCGGTCGGCGGGGCTGCGGTCGAGGCTGGGCACCGGGCCTGCGCGGGGCTCACCGGTCTGGTCGCCGCCGCGTGGCCGTCCGCCCAGGCGTTGCAGTCGGCCGATGTGTACGACTGGACCGACTTCGACCCGACCCTGGTCGGCCTGGTCCGCGCGCAGTTCCCCGACCTGCCCCCGACGGCGGTCGCGCTCGCCCTCCGGGTATGGGGCCGCCTGCACGGCCTGGTGTCCCTGGAGATCTACGGCCACCTGCGCGCCCAGACCGCCGACCCGGGCCGGATCTACCGCACCGAAATCCACGACCTGATCCGCTCCCTGGGCCTGACACCCCCGGCCTGGGCACACGGGACAGGCGCCGATGGGGCCTGACGCCACCGGCTCCAGACCCGATCCCGCCCCACCGGCCACCGTCGGATCGAACTCGCATGCCGAGCAGGGAAGTTCGACTGTGCCGCGAACTCGAAAGCCCCCTGCGCAGGGTCGCCCCACTGCCCCGGCGACATGCCGCCACCAGCCGAAACGCCCTTCGGGATCTCAGCGTCGCACAGGTGTTTCCGGCGGCATGTGTTCGTAATGTGTTCGTGGAACGCAGCGTCGGCCGGCGCGAAGCAGGGAGCAGGTTGTCCTCGCCGCCTGCGCAACCACCCGCTCGCCGAGGGTCGTCCCCGATGGCATGACGTTGCCTCCTGCGCCTTTGCCCGCACCCCTGCCGTGGCCGCACTGCGCGGAAGGCGTGAGTACGGCAGACCCCGTCGGATGCCGGGGCATACACGTCACTGGACACACCCGATGCCTGGCCCACCTCTACCCCACCGACCGGGCCGCGTACCTGGCCATCCTGGCCCCCGGCTCCGCCATCGACCACCGCGGCACCACCTTCGACCACCCTCTCCTGACCGAACTCCTCGACGTACTCCGCGACCCCGCCACAACCGATCCTCATCTCGGCAACGCCCGCTTCCAGGATGCGATTTTCACCGCCATCGCCGACTTCCGGGGCGCGACGTTCACCGCAGATGCCGACTTCCGGGGCGCGACGTTCACCGCCATCGCCGACTTCCGGGGCGCGACGTTCACCGCAGACGCCCGCTTTCGGGACGCGACGTTCAACGCCTACGCCAACTTCCAGGACGCGACGTTCACCGCAGACGCCGACTTCCCGAACGCGACGTTCACCGCCAACGCCAACTTCCAGGACACGACGTTCGCCACCAAGGCCGGCTTCCGGAACACGACGTTCACCGCCGACGCCAGCTTTCTGAACGCGACGCTCACCGGCAACGCCTACTTCAACGGTGCCGTGGTCGGCGGCGACGCCAGGTTCGCCGGTGTGAGGTTCGAGTCCATGGCGGTGTTTGGACCGTTGTGGTGCTGGGGGGTGTTGGACCTGTGGGGGGCGGTGTTCGGCGTGCCAGTGGTGATCGAGGCCGCAGCCAGGGAATTGCGGTGCGCACGGACCCGCTGGGAGGCGACCGCGACGCTGCGCTTGTGGCACGCCGATCTCGACATGAGCGGCGCAGTCCTCAACTTCCCCCTGGCCGTGGTCTCGGCCGCTGCGGACACCGACCCGGTACGGGTGCGGAGCGTGAACGGGGTCGACGCCGCGAACCTGGTTCTCACCGACACCGACCTCACCCAGTGCCGGTTCCTCGGCGCCTTCCACCTCGACCAACTGCGCCTGGAAGGCGATACACGCTTCGCCCGGACACCACCAGGCATCGACCCGCTCCGCGGCATCCCCCTGCGCTGGACCGACCGCCTGGCATTGGCCGAGGAACACCATTGGCGTGCCTTGCCCATGCATCGCCCACGGCTGCGCGCCGGCTGGACGCCCGCACCGTCGCCTTCGTTCGGCTCTCCGTCCCCCGTGCCGGGGCCGGCCGCGCTTGCCGCGCTGTACCGCCAACTCCGCAAAGCCTTCGAGGACGGCAAGGACGAACCCGGCGCCGCCGACTTCTACATGGGCGAGATGGAGATGCGCCGCCTCGACCGGCGCCCCGGCCGCAACCGTGCCGAGCGCGGACTCCTCACCGCCTACTGGGCCCTGTCCGGCTACGGCCTGCGCGCCTCTCGCGCCCTGATTTGGCTCGGCCTTGCCATGACCGCCACCGTCCTGGCGATGATGCTCTGGGGCCTCCCCACCAGCGACCCCAACCCACGGACGAACGGCACCCTGATCGGGCGGAACATTGCGCTCACGACCGACAACCCCGACCCCGTCCTGACGGGCTCACCCCAAACGAGGCTGACTGGCAAACGCGCCGAGAAGGCCACCCGGGTCGTCCTGAACTCCGTGGTCTTCCGCTCTTCCGGGCAGAACCTCACCACTGCGGGCACCTACATCGAGATGACGTCCCGCTTCCTCGAACCCGTCCTTTTGGGCTTGGCCGCGCTCGCCATCCGAGGCCGCGTCAAGCGCTGAACTCGCGGCCGAAGGGCAGCGGTCGGTCACCGGTTGCCTCCGCCCGCTGTGCATGTCGCCGCAGCCTGAGCCGCCGCTGGTCAGCTTGAGATCCCCAGCAATACGAGAGCAGGTACATCGGACGCCCGGCCGGCGGTGCACCCACCGTCAACGATGAGGCCGACGACGTCCGTTGGATCCAACCGGCCGTCCTGGTCGACGACGAACCCGGCGGGCACACCCAGGGCACTCCGGCCGTTCAGGACACGTTTACGCCCCGCCGGTCGGGGACTGGGCGGGGCGCAAAGATGCAGGTCAGTAGGCGTATTTCCACTGCCCGCGCAGGTGGGCCGTCAGGGGATCGAACCCTGAACCCGCGGATTAAAAGTCCGCTGCTCTGCCAATTGAGCTAACGGCCCGGTTGGGCGTCGGCGGGTGTTCCGCTTTTTGCCCACCGGCAGAGTACCGGTATCGGATCGAACATGCTGCGAGTATCCCCGGACACGCCGTGACCTGCGGGGATGTGGATGCAGACGCTTGCGGGCGGAGAGGGGTTGCGAGTGTTCCGAAGCGTACAAAATACACATTGCGAGCTGTTCTTCGCTGGGGTGCATCCGATGCCACCAGGTGCAGAAATCCGCGTGGAGGGTCGAAAATCCGCGCGAGTGGAGCTCATCCGTGAGCGTCCGCGCTAACGTGCGCTCTCTCATTTGACCCCTCGGGGGAGCGCGGCGGGCGCAGTTTGGTTACTGTGCGTGGGCCCTCCCGAGGAACGCCCTCCGCTTACCTCGGTCACGGTCGTCTTCCGATGCGGTGCCCTTGAGCGGCCGTAGGGCTTGTGGGTTCGGGGCCGGTCGTGGGCCAGGTGGCCGTGCCGGTGCGTGAGCGTGCGGCGGTCGGGGGCGTGTTCGTGTCGCTCACCGCGGGAGTGGCCACGCCAGCGTTAGGGAGTCCACGGGTTCGCCCCGGCGACCAAGGCGTGCATACAGCGGTAGAGGGTGGCGTGCGTGGCGTCGGCGTAGTCCGCAGGGATCAACCCGCGGCTAGGACTTGTCCGGCCGATCATGTGACTAATTCGTGCCCGGGTCGTTGACATGGGCATGGGGCGGGGTGATCTGACGGATGCGGAGTGGGAGCGGTTGCGGCCGTTCCTGCCGGTGGGCAACGGGCGTTGTGGCAGGTGGCGGGATCACCGGCAGGTGATCGACGGGATCCTGCACCGGGTGCGGACCGGGGTTCAGTGGCGTGATCTGCCGGAGCGGTTCGGGCCCTGGAAGACGGTCTACGAACGCCACCGACTGTGGTCGGCGGACGGCACCTGGGAACGTCTGCTCCGGCAGGTGCAGGCCGAGGCCGACGCCGCGGGTGCGATCGACTGGGACGTCTCGGTCGACTCCACCGTCGTGCGGGCGCACCAGCACGCGGCGGGCGCCCGCACCGACCCGCCACCGATTCCCGCCTCAAAAGGGGATGCGGCGGTGGAACACCAGGGCGAAACGCCGTGGCAGAGCCTCGTCGTCCGCCTGGTGGAGGTGGTGCGGGAGGCGAGGGCCTGGGCCGCTCGCGGGGCGGGTTCACCACCAAGCTCCACCTGAGCGCGGACGGCCGCTGCCGCCCGCTGTCCCTGGTCGTCACACCGGGACAACGGGCCGACTGCACGCAACTCGCGCCCGTGTTGGAGAAGATCCGCGTCCCGCGGATCGGGCCCGGCAGGCCACGCGGGAAACCCGACAGCCTCGCCGCGGACAAGGCGTACAGCAACGGACCCTGCCGCAGGTATCTGCGGCGGCGGGGTATCCGACACACGATTCCGGAGAAGACCGACAGCCGGGCCGCCCGCCTGCGCAAAGGCTCGCGCGGCGGGCGGCCACCCGGCTTCGACGAGGAGCGGTACAAGAAGCGCAACACCATCGAACGGGCGATCAACCGGCTCAAGCAGGCCCGAGCCGTCGCCACCCGCTACGACAAACGCGGCTACGTCTTCCTCGGAACCGCGACCGCAGCAGCCCTCGTCATCTGGCTCCGAACATGATCGGCCGGACAACTCCTAGCCGGCCGCCTTCGGGCCGCGGTCCGCCGCCCTGGGTCTACCTCGGCCGTCCGACCGCCAAGCCCGATTTCCCGGACGGGAGTCACGGGTCGTACACCCGGACCGTCTCCGGTACGGCCGAGTTCGCCGGTGCCGACTGCGTCGGGGGTTTCCCGACTCGGGCGCGACGCGTCCCGGCTCTCTCCGGGACGAAGGGAAACGGAGGATCCACGAGACGATCGACACCCCGAGCCGGTACCCTCTCGGCCGGCTCCCGCCGTCTCGGGGCGGGCCGCGGTTTCCGCCCCTCGTACTTCGTCCCGGCCCCGGGCCGGCGTGGCGGTGACGGCCGGGGTTCCGGAGCGGGAGACGAAGCCGGCGATCCGCGGGGCCGCGGCGGTCGCGAAGTCGGTGCAAGGTCTCCGCGTCGGCTTCGGTAGCTGCTCGGGGTGAACGGTTTCGACGCCATCCCATACGCCAACGAGTCGGCGGCCGACCTTTCGTTGCCTCGTGCCCCGAGGACGAACCCGAGGTCACCAGTCGGATCAACCGGCCCTGGGCGACCGGGCCTTCCGAAACACCGCTCCGGGACAACTACTTGCGAACCCAGCCGGACAAGCAGCAGGACGCGGGGAACGAAGACCGTGACCGCCAGCGGCAGTTGGTCGCGGTGTGACATGCCAGTGGTCGGGGCAACCTCGCTCCCGACCAATGCCGCCCCGCCGCCGGCACCGTGAATCACAGTCGGCGGTGTCGACCACAGGTGCGGGGGCGGATCGTGGCGGGTGAGGGCGGCCTCGGGAACGGTGACCTGCGTCGTGCCGATCGAAGCGTGATCGATGGTGCTGATCACGAGCCTCAACGGGACGACCGTGACTCGCCGGAGCGAGGCGAGGTGCCGAGCACCATCCCATCCAACCCGGCCGATTCCTACTCCATCCCATCTGCGTCGGCGAATTCTCCCTGGCCGTCCCGGTCCGCGCCGAGGCATGCTTCACGCAACCATGTTCGAAAGCAAGGAGCCGACGTCCGGATGGATACTCCCGAGCCTCTCACCGACGAAGACCTCACCGAGATCGAGGAACTCGCCGCGGCCACGACCCCCGGTCCATGGCACGTGCGACAACTCGACGACGACGAAGCCATGAGCTTCGTCGCCGTCAGCACTGTCCCGGACACCGGGCTCGGTGAGCGATGGCCGGACTTCGACCACGAACAAATCGTGGCCGCGACCCTCGTCCAGGACCCCCGCTACGTCGACGTCGCCGACAAACGCTGGGACGAGAACGCCCGGTTCATCGCCAACGCCCGCCACGACATCCCCCGCCTCGTTGCGGAGATCCGGCGCCTCCGCCGGCTGCTCGAAGTCCGAAATCAAGAGAACCGTCCCGGCACGCCGTGATCACAACGAGTCAGAGCCGTCATCGTTGAGACCGCAACCCTCCGGCACGGGTCAGAACAGGGTGAAGAATGCTTGGTCGGATTGCGACGAGATGCAACACGCGAGACTTCCGACGCGACCCGGCACACCCACGAGGCCCGCACCACGCCCAGAGGAACCAGGCCACCGCTTCGATCGACAAAGGCGAAGACCGCTCCACCACCCGGGCGGTCCCGCTGCAGGACACGCGCGCCGGTCCTGCGACCCCACCGCGAACGGGACGGCTCCGCCCCGAAGACAACCAACGGGAGAACGACGCCCGGCCGAAACCCGTGCCCCGCGTCCGAGAGTGCCCCGGCGGCCACGCGGGCCCCACGCCCGAAGTCGGCAGGAATCAGGCCGCGCCGCACCCACGGCGGACCGGTCCTCCCGCTGCTAAGGCCCGTCCAAAACGGGGAACCCCCGGTCGAGAACCCCGGACTCGGGGTTCTCGACCGGGGGTTGCCCGCCCTCGGTCTCGGTGGTGCGCCGGTGCCGGGCCTACTCGGCCGGCGCGGTGGCGGCTTCGGCGAGGGGTTCGCCGCTACCGAGCAAGGCGGTGGCCTCGTCGGCCCGGACGCGGACGCGCATGTTCCTGGGGTTCAGCTCCTCGGCGGCGAGGTCGCCTCCGCAAGTCACGAACACAGCCATCACCTCCGTGACGACGGCGACGCGTGGACGGTCGCGACGAGCCTGCTTCGCGATTTCACCGGACCCGCGCAGGAACTTCCTCGCCACGGCGGAGGCCATGACCTTCTGACCACCGCCCATTGTCGGCTTAACGTGAATCGTGGCCCTGCATCACCGCGTCAGGCGTAGAAGCGCGAAACGCTGTGCAGGAAGCATGCGGACTTTGCGTCGCCTTCGATCTCAGCGGCCTTCGATCTCATCTTTGACACCTTCGTGCCGGAGGGTGAGGGATCAACGCCCCCGCCCTCCAACATTTCACGTCCGTGGCTCAGGTGGCGGTGGTGCCTTGGGTGCTGGTCCCGTTGCCGTCCCAGTCGCCGGTGAGCGGAGTGAAGCCCGTGTCGCCGTAACGGACGTGAGGGATGTTGGTCTCACCGAGGCGGAAGTAGAAATTGGTATCGCCCGGCCGGTAGACGCCGATCTCGTCGGTCCCGTTGCCGTCCCAGTCACCGGCGAGGGGAACGTCTCCCACATCACCCAAAGCCACGGTCGTGTCGGCATCACCCGCAGCATGGCTGTTCAGCAGATAGAAGGTCCGAGTCGAAGGGCTGTACAACCCGACGGTGTCGAATCCCTTACCGGTCCAGTCACCGGCAATGGGCCGCCAGTCCTCCCCCACACCGAATACGAACGACGTCACATTCCCACCGGCCATGCGCAGATAGAACGTCGCCGTCGAAGGGTGATACACACCGACGTCGTCACGGCCGTCCCCGTCCCAGTCACCGACGACCGGACGGTCACCCGTACTCCCGAAGGAAACCGAATCCCCCGCCACACCACCCGCGAAATCATTCGAGAGATGGAAACGACTCGCCGCCGGATCATACGCCGCAGGAGTATCCCCACCCACCCCGTCCCAGTTACCCGACAACGGCACCATCGGAGTATTGCCGTAACTGAAACTCGCGATCGTCGCGACCTCGGACGTCGCAGAATCCGACAGATACCAATTCATGACCTTCTGAGCCGGCGGCGTCTCGGGATAAGGGTCGGCGTGGTCCGCCCCGAGCCCGACGCGAGGACCGCACAGGGGCCATGCACCTTCCTTTTGCTTCGCGAGCACCTTTTCGGCGATGAGTATCTGTTCCTTCTTGGTGGCTTGATGCGCCAGTGGGGCGTACTGGGTTCCCCCGAACTCACGCCACGTGGAGGCCGAGAATTGCACGCCTCCGTAGTAGCCGTTCCCGGTGTTGGCATCCCAGCGACCCGAGCTCTCACACTGGGCCAGTTTGTCCCATGTGGCGACCGAGGCCGCTCCGGCGGAGCCAGGCAGTGTCACGAGGCCGATGCTTCCTACTATCCCGGCCACGACGACCGCCGCCGCGCGGCGAACCTTACTCGACATCTCTTCCTCGTTTCGTGCGAACGCCGTTGCTACACAAGGAAATTCAACCTGCGAATCAGTCCGTGGCGGTGGTGCCTTGGGTGCTGGTCCCGTTGCCGTCCCAGTCGCCGGTGAGCGGAGTGAAGCCCGTGTCGCCGTAACGGACGTGAGGGATGTTGGTCTCACCGAGGCGGAAGTAGAAATTGGTATCGCCCGGCCGGTAGACGCCGATCTCGTCGGTCCCGTTGCCGTCCCAGTCACCGGCGAGGGGAACGTCTCCCACATCACCCAAAGCCACGGTCGTGTCGGCATCACCCGCAGCATGGCTGTTCAGCAGATAGAAGGTCCGAGTCGAAGGGCTGTACAACCCGACGGTGTCGAATCCCTTACCGGTCCAGTCACCGGCAATGGGCCGCCAGTCCTCCCCCACACCGAATACGAACGACGTCACGCTCCCACCGGCCATGCGCAGATAGAACGTCGCCGTCGAAGGGTGATACACACCGACGTCGTCACGGCCGTCCCCGTCCCAGTCACCGACGACCGGACGGTCACCCGTACTCCCGAAGGAAACCGAATCCTCCGCCACACCACCCGCGAAATCATTCGAGAGATGGAAACGACTCGCCGCCGGATCGTACGCCGCAGGAGTATCCCCACCCACCCCGTCCCAGTTACCCGACAACGGCACCATCGGAGTATTGCCGTAACTGAAACTCGCGATCGTCGCGACCTCGGACGTCGCAGAATCCGACAGATACCAATTCATGACCTTCTGAGCCGGCGGCGTGTCATCGATTATCTTGTTGTAGCGAAGCGCGAAGTACTCCCACATGGGATGACCGGCCAACGTCGCGTTGTTGAAGTTGCCGCTGCTTTTCGCCATGTCTGTACGTGAGTTGGACTGGTGAATGAATGTGAAGCTGCCTGCGGCCTTGTCGATCCAACCGGTGAAGATGACGATGTGGCCTTCCGCGCGCGTCACGCCGTCACCGGGGTCGTTGTCCAGGACATCGCCGGGTCGGAGGTCGTTTCGGCTGATGCGGGTGGAAACGGAACGCTGGTCGAGTGAATCCGTATTGAAGTTCGTGCTCGGAAGATGCCAGGCCATGGCCACGAGCCCGGAACAGTCCTGGCGATACGTGTGACCGCTGTTGTCGGGGTCCGACGCGTAAGCCCCCTGGTTGTATTGAATATCCCGGTCGTACCAGTTGTTCGCGCGGTCGAGCACCTCGGAACGAGTGATGGAATCGCCGCGAGAGGAAGCGGCTTCGGCCTGCTGGACACTCAGGCAACCGAAGATCGTCGCGGACAGGAGGGAAAGGGAAACGAAAGAGCGAGTGCTCTTCTTGCTGAGCATCGAGGTCCAATCCTTTTCAAGGATCCGGGCATGCGGTGTCGCCGCCGGAATACCGCGCGGTCGACACCGCACTGCCGGGGAATGTGGTTGCTTGTCCTCTTCGAGCGCGCCCGCTGTCGGCGAGAGCCCTCTCAGGTGGCGGTGGCGCCTTGGGTGCTGGTCCCGTTGCCGTCCCAGTCGCCGGTGAGCGGGGTGAAGCCCGTGTCGCCGTAACGGACGTGAGGGATGTTGGTCTCACCGAGGCGGAAGTAGAAATTGGTATCGCCCGGCCGGTAGACGCCGATCTCGTCGGTCCCGTTGCCGTCCCAGTCACCGGCAAGGGGAACGTCTCCCACATCACCCAAAGCCACGGTCGTGTCGGCATCACCCGCAGCATGGCTGTTCAGCAGATAGAAGGTCCGAGTCGAAGGGCTGTACAACCCGACGGTGTCGAATCCCTTACCGGTCCAGTCACCGGCAATGGGCCGCCAGTCCTCCCCCACACCGAATACGAACGACGTCACATTCCCACCGGCCATGCGCAGATAGAACGTCGCCGTCGAAGGGTGATACACACCGACGTCGTCACGGCCGTCCCCGTCCCAGTCACCGACGACCGGACGGTCACCCGTACTCCCGAAGGAAACCGAATCCCCCGCCACACCACCCGCGAAATCATTCGAGAGATGGAAACGACTCGCCGCCGGATCATACGCCGCAGGAGTATCCCCACCCACCCCGTCCCAGTTACCCGACAACGGCACCATCGGAGTATTGCCGTAACTGAAACTCGCGATCGTCGCGACCTCGGACGTCGCAGAATCCGACAGATACCAATTCAGCACCTTCGACGGTGGCGGACCGTCGTCCGGGCAGTTCTTGCTCACCACCGTGCTGCCTTCGGAGAAGGCGACGCCGTTGAGAACCGCCCGCTGTACGGTGCCGTCGCGCAGCTGCTCGTAATGCAGGTGAGGCCCCGTCGAATTTCCGGTACTGCCGACGATGCCGATCTTGTGGCCACGCTCGACGTGGCTGCCCTGGCTCACGTTGAAGCCGTTCAGGTGTGCGTAGAGCGTCTTCCAGCCGTCACCGTGGTCGATCACCACATACTTGCCGTAACTCGTCGACCCCCTGTCGGCGACGAGGCTGACCGTGCCCTCGGCGCTGGCCAACACCGGCTGGTTGACCGTGCCCGCAGATCGCGTCCAGTCGATCGATTCTCGGGACGGGCTGTGGCCGGCTCGCGAATCACCGGTCCATGCCTGGTTGCACGCGAAGGGCATCTGAAAGCCCGGCGTCGCAGCGTGCGCGGAGGTCGCCCCACCGGCTATGGCCGCTGTCGTGGCGAAGAGGATTCCGACGGTGGCGAGGGCACGCCTACGGAACTTGGTAGCGGACATACGTAACCTCTGATCGGTGAGTGAAGTGGGTACGTCGGGCTATCCGCAGCTGACGCGGAAGAGCCGATTCGACGGTGGCTCAGGTGGCGGTGGCGCCTTGGGTGCTGGTCCCGTTGCCGTCCCAGTCGCCGGTGAGCGGAGTGAAGCCCGCGTCGCCGTAACGGACGTGAGGAATGTTGGTCTCACCGAGGCGGAAGTAGAAATTGGTATCGCCCGGCCGGTAGACGCCGATCTCGTCGGTCCCGTTGCCGTCCCAGTCACCGGCAAGGGGAACGTCTCCCACATCACCCAAAGCCACGGTCGTGTCGGCATCACCCGCAGCATGGCTGTTCAGCAGATAGAAGGTCCGAGTCGAAGGGCTGTACAACCCGACGGTGTCGAATCCCTTACCGGTCCAGTCACCGGCAATGGGCCGCCAGTCCTCCCCCACACCGAATACGAACGACGTCACATTCCCACCGGCCATGCGCAGATAGAACGTCGCCGTCGAAGGGTGATACACACCGACGTCGTCACGGCCGTCCCCGTCCCAGTCACCGACGACCGGACGGTCACCCGTACTCCCGAAGGAAACCGAATCCCCCGCCACACCACCCGCGAAATCATTCGAGAGATGGAAACGACTCGCCGCCGGATCATACGCCGCAGGAGTATCCCCACCCACCCCGTCCCAGTTACCCGACAACGGCACCATCGGAGTATTGCCGTAACTGAAACTCGCGATCGTCGCGACCTCGGACGTCGCCGAATCCGACAGATACCAATTCAGCACCATCGACGGCGGGGAAGTCTGGAGTGCGAGGTCGACGTAGTCGCGGTCGATGTTGATCGACACGCCGCCGTACGTCTCGGTGACGTTGCCGGTGTACTGGTGAACGCGCTGGTGGTCGGCCCACAGGTTCGACGGGACTGCCGGGTCCGCGGTGTTGGCGACGTTGTTCCACAACGCGCTGAAGATCACGTCGGGCATCACATAACCGCTGCCGACGTTGTTGGCGAGGTCCTTGATGCCGCTGTCGGAGCTGCTGTAGACCGCCGACTTGTAGCCCCGGGCGTGGAGTTCGGTGGTCCAGGCGGACAGGAACTGAAGCACCTTGGGGCGCAGGCTCGCACTGTACGCCTCCATGTCGTAATAGAGGAGGCTGCCGGGGCCGAGGCCCAGCGCGGCGGCCTGGTTGATGGCGTCGCCGGCGGCGGCGGTGCCCTGGGATGCCGGCGAGGTGATCCCGGGCGCCTGGACGCCGACGTACAGCGGCATGAAGTGCCAGCCGGCGGCGGCCTGTTGCTGGACCCAGCCGGCGGTCAGGTTGGGCTGGGAGCAACCGCGCTCCGCGCCGCCGATGTAGATGCCCACCGAGCGATACGGCGAGTTGTTGCGCCAGGCGTTCATCGTGTTCGAACTCGGCGCGGCGCAGGCGTCGAAGCCCTTGCCGATGTAGTTGGTGGTGTTCGGGGTGGCAGCGGCTGTGTGCAGGCCCTGATCCGCCGACGGGGCCGATTGTTGCGGCATCGCCGGACGCGGATCGGGCAGCGCGGCACCGGACAGGACCGCCCGAACGGCGGCGCGGTCGGCGTCGTAGGTCGCCGTCACCTTGATCCGCGGCGCGTCGACGGTGAACTCACGGGCGGTGGCGTTCTCGGTGGCCCGCGCGGGGCCCGGCGACGAGGCCGGCTCCACGAGGATCGCCTCCCTTTTGCCGAACACCTTGCCGGGGCAATTTTGGGCGACTCCCGGAGTTCCCAGATAGACGGCATTGCGATCGAATCGAACGCAGGTTGTCGGGTCCTGGGCCAAGTCCACTACCGGCCAATTTGTAGGGACGTCGAATATGTATCCCCGGTAATCGACCCGTTTGGTAGCAGAATTACCTTGATCAGCATGGGCGCTTGCAGCTCCTCCCGCGACGACGGCCACCGCCATGGCGAGCGTCATCAATCCTTGGGAGGCTTTTCGACGGTTCTTTTCGGGCATGGAAGCGCCTTCTCGGAATAGGGGATTTCGGTTGGAACGAGCCGAGTTGCTTTTCTTTTTCCGGCTCGTCCGTGGGCAACCTTGGCCGTCGGATCGGCAGAGATCCAGGAATCGGAGCCGGCCGAAACCGGCCTTGGCCCCGCCGGTGATCACCGTCATGCACCGGCGGTTCGTCGGCGGGGCGAGGTCGCCGCCGCCGGCCTCGACGCTTTTGTGCATGAATCGGCCCTCGAAGTCCACCGACGGCAATTCGATCTTCTTGGCGCCGTCGGCGGCGGTGCGGGTGATCGAGTTCAGCCACAGCGTGGGGGACGAACCGTCCTGCGGGTCCGGGTGGTCCTGGCCCGGGGCGCCGGCTTTAGTTGCCGGGGCCCGGGCGTGGGTGGTGGGGGTGCCCGGGCGCGGTGACTCGGGTGCGTCCGTGTTCGAGGTGGTGCCCCATACCGGGGTTCCGGGGGCGTAGCCCTCGGTGGGGAAGGTCGGCAGCGGGGACGTGCCGCGTACGCCGGTTGCCGGGGCGGTGTTGCCGGCGGTGGTTTCGGCCTCGGTGGGTTTGAGCCACGTGGTTTTGCCGGGTTTCCACAGGCGGTGGTCGACACCGGTCAGGGGCTCGCCGGTGTTCGCCGGTGCCTCCGAGCCGTTGACCGACTTCGTCTTGGGCAGCGGGTCCGGAGGCCAGGTGCCGGCGTCCGGCGTGTTCTCGATCCAGTCGGCGGTATGTGCCGTTCCGGTGCCGGCCGTAAGGGCCAGGGGGGTTGCCTCGATCACGAGTCCGCGGAGCGGACGTAATCGGCTCTTTCGCCGCAACCTCGATCCCCGCGCTCTTCTACGCATGACGACGCAACTCCCCACCCAGACGGACCCCGCCCCCGAGCAGGCGAAAGATCGAACGTGGGGCGCACGGTACGGGCCGGTGGCGACGTCGGCAATGGTGCTTTCCGGCATGAATGTGGGATGCGTCACTACAACGGAACGTGTCGCTCAGGAGTCGATCGCGTCACCAAACGGGCTATTGGACTCGATAGGCCGACAAGACGCGAAGGCTCAAATCAGACATCTCGTCTTGTCGACATGATCACTCTTTGTGTATGAACTGCATCACAGTGATTTTCCTTGTCCACGTCACCAAACGACCCGTAGGTTCCCTGCGCCTACGCGCGTTCGCGCCCCCGGTTTCCCCGGTTCAAGGAACGAGGACGACAACGCCGGCTGCGAACCCCCGGGGCCGGCCGACCCCACGAGACCTCCGGAACCCGCGCTGCCTCTGCCCTGGACCGTCGAAGCCGCGCAATCGCAGATGACCGAACTGCCCGGCGAGAAGCGGGCCGCAATGCTGGTCTGCGTCTAGGCCCATCGAGGAACTTGTCGACCCGAATCTGGCCGGTACGGAGGTGCGAACAGACGGTCAATTGGAATGGTTGTACGCCGGGCGGCGCGTCCCTCACACTCCCACCACCACGCCGCGCGACCGGACCTCGTCCGCGTCCCGGCGAGCCGGGCCCAGTGAAACCGGACCGACTATCAATACTCTGCAGGAGGGCCGTCTGTTCGGGCGAGATAGCCCATCACACTGTTTGAGCCCTAGAATCGCTTGGTCGCGGGCAGCGCAACCTCGGTCAGCTTCCTGTCGAAGATCATCCACAACCCGAAGCAGTCGTCGTCCTGGTCCCGCAAGAGAATCTGCACCGTGTGAGGGGTCGGCCACGGCAGGGTCTCCAAATATTCAAAGAAGCCGGACCAGTTCGCTCGCGTAAATTGAATAATCCTCCTTCGGGTGTGGGGCTACCCGCCCACGAATTCTTGTGCCTGCAACCCCCGTCGCGTTTTATCGCGGGATTCGTCCTGGGATCGGCGCGCCTGAACCCCGCTATCGACGGGCCGCGCGTCGCACTCGCCTCGCATCGGCCGGAACACGCCCTAGTGTCTTGAGGCCGCGGAATACTCCGATACCGCCTGGTGGGCGGATGAGAATCCGCCGTGCCGGAAGTGGCCCATGACCGCCACGCATTGACTGTTATGGGCTTCGGATGAGTGTGCCTTCGCGAGCGCTATCGATTGCGGAGCGCGATGCTGGCCGGGCGAACCTCCCCACATCCGGATTGCGGTGGGTCGTGAGGCAGTGGCGACGCGATGGTCCAGGAATCGGCGGAACAAAACGACGACAGGCGGCAGTTGCTCCTGTGGACGACGTTGCCGATGGACTGGAGGAGCATGCCGACCGAGGTGGCAATCTGGCGGATGGACGACACAGGACGGCCTCGACGCATGCGGTCCGCAACCGTGCCGCTGGAGCGCGATCTTGAGGATGTGATCGTCGCCGATCCGGACATCCTGGGGGAACCACTACTCCTGATCGGGCGTCAGGTGCCCACCGCTCACGGCGGGTTCGTGGACCTGCTGGGTGTGGATGGCGAGGGGTCGCTGCGGGTCCTGGAGCTCAAGCGCGACCGGACTCCGCGCGAGGTGATTGCCCAGGCGCTTGACTATGCCTCCTGGGCAGCCTCTCTCTCCCACGCACAAATCCTGCGGATCTTCGCCGACTTTCGCGCCGCCGACGACACCACGTTCGAGGCCGCGTTCGAGGCCCGGTTCGGTGTTGCGGCGCCGGAGGAGCTGAACGTCGCGCATCGGGTGACGATCGTGGCGGCGCGCCTGGACGAGGCGACCGAGCGGATCGTGGGCTACCTCGCGGATCTCGGGGCGCCGGTCAACGCCGTGTTCTTCCACTACTACGAGGATGAGGGGCACCAATACCTCGCGCGGACCTGGCTGCGTGACGAGGCCAAGGTCGCACCTGCCCCTCGGGCGGGGAAGTCCGCGACCCGCGAGCCATGGAACGGACGCGACTGGTACTCGGCCTTTGGTGAGGACGGCACCCGGTCCTGGGACGACGCCCGCGTGTATGGCTTCGTGTCCGCCGGTGGCGGCAAGTGGTTCAGTCAGGGCCTCCGTCGCCCGCGGCTGGGGGATCGGGTCAACGTGTACATCCCGAAGGTCGGGTATGTCGGTGTCGGTGAGGTCAGCGGCGAGCCGACCCGCTTCGCCGAGGCTATGGTGGGCGACGGTGCGGTGCGGTTGTCCGATCAGGAGCTCGTGGGCACGTATCGGCACGCGGGGGACGAGAGCGATCCCGACCTCGCGGAGTACGTCCTGCCGATTCGGTGGCTCAAGACCGTCGATCGCGCCGACGCCGTGCGCAGGCCGGGGATATTCGCGAGCCAGCACCCGATGTGCAGGCTGAGCAACGCCGCTACTCTCACCGTCCTGGCGACGGCGTTCGCGGCGGATGAGGCAGCCCCGGGGTGATCCCATCCCGTCGACGAAGTCGGCGACGTCTTCGTCGAGTTCTTTCACGGGGGCACCGTGCGGGCGCCGGTTAGGAACGTCGGCCGTATTCGTGGTGCGGACAGCCGGCCGTGTGCGGCGCCCCATCGGTGCCCCGGCCCCGGAGCGGAGGCGGGCTCGACCCGTACGAGGTACCGCCGGCGGATCCTGCTGCGGCTCCGTTCCCTGCGACGGCATCATCGGTGCCGTCCCGTCGTGGCAGTGAGAGGACGCATGCATGCCCGACTTCGGTCCCGATTTCGACGATGACGAGTACGACGACTACGACCCTTACTGGGCCGAGCAGGACACGCCGTTCCGGCGGTGGTTGGTGGAGAAACTCGCCGCAGCCGGCTCCGGCCTCCCTGTTGAAGTGGTGTCCTACTACGCTCCCGCCAACCGATACCGCGGACTGCGCGTTGAGGACGCGGATCTGCTCGCGATCCTCACCGACACCAGCGTCGACGAGGTACGGGCTGCACACAAGGCGGACCTTGCGGACTGGGCGCATGAACAGCAATTGCGGGATCACCCGGACCTCGCCGTTCTGGACGCGGACTTGGACCGCATTCGGGGCCGCTCCTGACCCCGGCGTTCCATCCGGGCGATCGGGACGCTGCCGCTTGTCGCGGAGGCTCCCTCCGAACGGGTCCACCGGCACCGGCGGAACTCGCCGATACCTGCTGTCGGGTCCTGGCAGCGCGCCACACTCGGGGCCGTGTGGCCGTTCTCGTGTTCGACCCCCGGCCCGCGACGCCTCGACCGGATCTCGGGCGGGATCCCGGCGGACCACGAGCCGGAGAAGCGGTTCACCGGTACGACGAAGACGGCGTCGCGGTGTACGCCGAGCACTACCTCGGACCGGACGGCCCCGCCCTCATAGCGCGAGAAAATACACGACATTGCATACGAACACCGCACCGGCGCAACGGGCCGCGAGCACCATCTGGCGATAGAAGCCACGCTGTGCAGCCAGCGATCGGGCCGTCTGCCATTGCACCGCGTCGCGCAGCCTCCGCGCCTGCCACAACATCACGGAAACGCTGAAGGCCAGCGCCCCCGATGTCACCATGAGGCTGAACCAGGCGCCGTTGACAGCCATGTCCGTTCCCTTCTTCGTGGGCCTGACGGGAAGTCTCGTGTCGATGGTCCCAGAGCGACCGCTCCGAGTCCCGGCGCTCTGACCCATCCGCCGCGACATCGAGCGCCCGTCGACACCAGGCACGGCGCCGCCGGATGACATCTGGGCCGGACTACGGCGGATGCGCCTTGGCGGAGCGGGCCCGGACGCACCCGGTGAGCCTGCCGCCGACCGCCGTCCGGCAGGGCGCGGCAACGCTTCGTCGTCAGTCGTTTCGGTGCGCGCACGCCCTCCCGTGGTCGGGCCACGCTCAGCGGGGTTCGACGTCCGGAAAGGGCGTGAACCACTGCTGCGGGGCCGCACCGCGGGTGCCGCGCGTGGTCAGCAGGTGTCGTCGGCAACCCGTCCAGTCGTAGTCCATGGGGTCGGCCGGAAGAGCGGCGACCTCGTCGGCGACCAGGTCGGGGTCCTCGACGAGTGTGACTGCGGCGTCCGTCATGGCCAGGGCAAGACCCTCCTGCTCGGCGCGGCACCGAGGGAACGGGAGGCGACCGTGCTCCAGATCGGCGGCCAACGCGTCGACGGCGCCCGCCATGCCGCGTCGCCAGGCGATCTCGGCATCCCACGTCTCCGTGGGCAGACGGTCGAGTGCGCTCCACAGACCTACGTGTCCCTCCACCGGATCGCGGCCGGTGGAGAAGGTGGTCGGTGATCTGTCCGAGCGAATCCGACAGCCCGCCGGTGTCCTTGGCATCGAACCTTGATCGATTGCCACCGAGGTTTGACCAGTGACCGACTATTCGGCCGCGTCGGGTGGTCATCGGGGAGACCGGGGCGCGCGGGGTGGGTTCGGGTCACTGGAGCATGCGGATCGACCATCCTGCGCGGAGGGTGAGCCTCTGGCCGACGCGGAGGTAGTCGACCTGGTACGCGTTGTCGCATCCGGGCCTGGAGTAGGTCCAGGCCAAGCCGTTCGTCCTGTTGACGAAGGTGACGTCGCCCTTCGCCGGGTCGCTGGAGACGCACAGGCCCTGTTTCGGGTCGGTGTAGGCCGTGGTCTGTCCGGCCTGTGTCATGTACAGGGTGCCGGTGGCCGCCTGCGCGGACGTGGTCAGGGCCAGGGCGAGCACGCCGGCGGCGGCCGGCGCGCCGAGCGACATGAGGATCTTGCGCATGTCTTCTCCGTAGGGTGTCACCGGCGTCCTGTGACGCCTGCCAGGAACGGTAGGGACGCCACCGCTGCCCCGGTAAGGGCGTGTCCCTCGTTTGGCGGGCGGCGCTTCGACGCATCGCGGGGGCGCGGCCCTGTCGTCGACCGCGCCGTCTCGGCACGGCGGAGCAGGGTCCCGGGCAGCGCGGGCGGCCTCGGGTGCTTCCCCGTGCGGTGCGTGGGGTGTCGGGGAAGCACCCGGTGGCCGGGTGGTGGGATGGATGTGCGCCTGTGTGAGGGGTCTGCTAGCAGTTGGGGGGCGGTGCCTTCGAGATGCGGACGATCACCGGCGTGCTGGTCTGTTGGTCGGTGTTGTCGACGGCGTGGACGGTGGACTGTCCGGGCGTGATCCAGGGGTTCGCGCCTTGGAACGACCAGTTGCCGACGACCTTCTTGGCGACCAGGCCCTTCTCCAGCCAGCCGTACTCGCCCGGTTTGAGGGGCATGTAGCTGCTGGCCTGGATGGCCTCGGAGCCGATGAAGCTGTGGTCGTAGTGCGCTTCGACGGCTACTTTGATCTTGGTTGTGATGATGGGGAAGCTGAGGCCGGCTTCGGTTTCCAGGGTGAGGGAGCCTCCGATGGTGTTCTCCCAGCCGACGGTGCCGGTGATGGAGACGTACGCGTCCAGTTTGCGGTCGGTGGCGTTCAGGACGAGGGAGCCCTTGAGGCAGGAGTGCTGGGCGACGTAGGCCAGCGGCTGGTCACCGGCGACGGTGAAGCCGCAAGAGCCCTCGGACTGGGTGCACTTGGCGAGGCCGTAGCGGGCCGCGAGCTGGGTCAGCCCCGGTGCCTCGCCGGAGATGCCCACCGTCCACGACCGCACATCGCGGGGCCAGATCGGCGATCCGTCGGGGGTGCAGTCCGTGGCGACGAGGTCGTTGCTGATGTCCACGATGGGTGACTGGGGTGTTCTGCGGTAGATCTGGTGCATGAGGCATTTGTCGGTGTCGACCTGGCGGATCAGCCATCGTCCCGGGGTGGTGTCGGGTTCGAGGTACCAGCGTTGGGTGCTCTGGCCATCGCATTCCCACTGGTTGACGCGGGAGTTGGCCGTGTCGACGTCCATGCAGCGGCTGCTCGCGCGGTTGACGAGTTGGAGCCGGCCGCTGCTGTCGCGTTGGAGCTTCCATCGCTGGCCGGCGTCGTCGGTGGACTCCGCGCCGGTGAGGTAGGAGTGGGTGTTGGCGCTGTCCGCGGGCGCCAGGGCGAGGCCGGTCTGGACGTTCACGATCTTGACGCAGGCCAGGGTTCCGGTGCCCTGGCACGGTTCGGGGCCGTAGCCGAGGTTCTGCCAGTCGGTCCAGTCGTCGCCGGGTGCTCCGGGAGCGTTTTGCGCGCGGTGCTCCAGCGTGCGGTCGGTGCGGGAGACGTACGCTTCCAGGCGGCCGTCGTGGTTGGCCGTGACGGTGGGGTCCGCGTTCAGGGTGCCGCCCAGGCTTGTGGGTTTGCTCCAGGATCTGACTTTGTCGGGTTGGGTCTGCATCAGGTGCCCGAGCTGGTTGTCGGTGCGGCGCAGGAACACTTCCAGGCGGCCGTCGGCGTTGGACGCCACCTGGGGGTCGCCGACCGTGTCGCCGGTCAGGACGACCCAGGTTCCCCACATCGCCCTGTCCTCCTGTTGCACGGCGTGGGAGACGGTGGTGCCGGCGCGGGCGAAGACCTGGAGCCGTCCGTCCTTGTTGCGCCCGACCGCGGGGTTGCTCTCGATGCCGGTCAGGCCCGCGACGGGTTTCCACGCCTTCCATTGCTTGGCGTCGGCCTTTTGCTGGGCCTGGGTCCAGATCTGTCCGTCGTTGCCGCGGACGAACACCTGGAGCCGTCCGTCGGTGTTCATTCCTACCGCCGGCCTGCCGACGAGCCTGACGCCGGTGGGCGCGGCGGTGGTCGCCCAGGGCTTCCACTTCTCCCCGTAGACGCTGCCCGCGACCCCTTGGACCAGGGTCTGCAGGGTGCCGTTCCTGCCGACGCCGAACACCTGGAGGCGGCCGTCGTGGTGCGCCGCGACGGCGACCGAGCCGGCGACGCTGCCGCCGTGGGAGGTCCAGCCGGACGCACTCCAGGCGTTGCCGCAGGCGCTGTCGGTGGTCGTGGGTGAGAGCGAGGAGATCGTGCCGTCGCCGGCGTGGACGAACACCTCCAGGCGGCCGTCGGTGTTCGTGGCCACCACCGGGTCGTTGGCCGTGGCGCCCCCCAGGCTGTCCCAGTCGCTCCAGTTGCCGCCGGCCTCGTTCTGGCCGGCGCGCCAGATCGTGCCGTCGCTCGCACGGACGAACGCCTCGACGCAGCCGTGCTTGTTCAACGCGACCTGCCGCGTGGCCGGGGGTACCGCTGCCACGTATTCCGCCTTTCCCGGCTCGGGTGCCCCCCTCGCCGGGGCCTGCACACAGGTGACCGCGGCCACAACACCGCCGAGCACGATCGCAAGGACGCGGGGGAATCTTCGTGGCGACGTCATGTCGGCTCCCGTCGGGAACGAGCGGTGCCGGCGGCTGCGGCGCGGCACACCCGGAGGCACGCCGACCGTGCCTGAGGGGTGATGCCGCGACCCCGCCTGCCACCGGACCGCAAGGAACGAAAGATGGAAGAGTGGGTGTACGCCGCCCGCGTCCGTCGATCGGGGCGCGGGGACGGAGCCGGCCTCGACGGCCGGGCAGGATCCGGACGCACCGCCAAGGCGGGCGCAGCGCCGACTTGCGCCAGCGGACGGCGTCCGAGGTGATGGACCGGGTCGCCGGACCGGGCGGCGGCCGGGGGCCCGGCGCCCGGCGGCAGGCAGGACGCCGAGGACCGTGTGACCGCTGCTCGGCGGCCGTCCCGGTTCCCGGACGCACTCCGCCCGGGGGCGGGGCTCGCGGTGCGTGCGCCGCGGGTGTTCGATGTCGCGGTGGCGCCCGGTCAGGGGCAGACCCCGCCGACGGGCTTTTGCCCGACAACCAGCAGGCCGTTGCCATGGACGGTTCGGCCGCAGAAGTTGACCTGCTGCCCCCCGGCCGGCGCGGAGCAGATCATACCCACCTCCGTGCCCGGCGGGATGCGGATGCCGAGCAGGGCCGCGACGAGGTCGACGCCCGGGCCTTCGGCGGTGGTGACCACGTTGCAGTACAAGGGCGTGGTGGTCGCGGCGTGGGCGGGCGCGGCGAACACCGCGGGTGCGGCGAGCGCCACGACCCCGGCACACACCACCCGGGCGAGACGACCGAGAACGATTTGCATGAGGACTCCTGTCCGTGCTTCGTCACCGAAGACGGGGAACACCGCCGCCGCGCACCGCCCGTCACCCGACAGCCGCCACCGACCTCCCGGTTCCCCCGGCCGACACCTCCGGCCTGCACCACGAGCGTCCCAGCACCCCGAACTAGACCAACAGGCTATTCACCCGAAAGCATGAAAAATACATAACCGCCCAACGCCGGTCGTCGTGGCCGAGCATGCCGTAGCGAGGTGTCGCCCTCGTGGGCCCCCGAGACGAAGAGGCGGGCGCACCATCCAGGCCAGGCCGGGGATGGAACACGGGTACTCGACCGATCGGACTTCGGTGGCGGAAACCATCGGCCGTCAAGCTGCTGCTCGGCGCACTCTCGGATCTGGTGCTCATTCCTGCGTTGGCCGTGATTCTGCTGGTTTCCTCGGTCAAGCTTGCCCGTCACGATTTGAGCTGTCAGGCCGCCTCACCCTCGGCTCCAGGGCCTGTGACCTGCGCGCTTAACCTTCGGTGTCACGAACGAGCGTCCGTCAAAGTCCGATGGCACGCACTCAAGGTTCGATGACACCGGACATGTGGGTCCGATGCCACCGAACCTTGAACGCGTGCGGCCGAGTGTCAGCGGGCGTCCATCGCCTCGTTTGTGCGCGTCCGACGAGCGGCCGAACTGCCGCAGGGAGATGGTGGGGGAGAGACGCGTGCTTTGAGAGGCGGAGAGATGACCACCGTGCACAGGCTTGACACAACGCTGATCAAGTACCAGGAGTCCGTCCGCCAGCAGCATGACGCACTGACCCGCTCCATACGGCAATCATCGTCCCCCGCACGGCAGTGGCACCAAGACGTGCAAGCACTGCAAGTCGCAGTGATGCAGGTGGGCAATTCGGCTCCCGCACAGGCGATGCGCGATACCGAAGCGCGCACCGACTCTCTGTGGCGGACGGCAAAGATGATGGAAGATCTGGCGCACCCCCCGTTCAACCTTCGCCCATCGGTCTGGGAGATCGTTGGAAAACTCTGGCGAATCTTGGATCTCGGCTTGCTTCGCCCGTCAACCAGCGGCCGTCTCAACGAGGACCAAAGGCAAGTGGTGCACTCGTTCGTCGAGTTCGTTATGCCCGCGCTGCATGGACTCGCGACGGACGTCGCTCGGGCACAGCTACAGGACATAGTGGCCACTTCGTTCGTTGGCGTCGCAGTGGACGACGGCGACGTCGACATGACCGAAGGGTCGGCCATTCTGGAGGCGGTTGCGACGGCGTTCGACGCCGCCGAACTCGCGGGCGAGATCTGGGACCATGCGTAGGTGCCGACCGCTCGATCCATACGTCAAGCGGCAACCTGGCACCGAGCCCGTCCGAGCGCAGCTGACGGGGCGAACCGTTTACGGAAAGTAACCCGGGCTTTCCGCTCTTCGTATCAGGGCTCCCCGCTCTTTGCGCCACCCGACACCCGTGAAGTACTTGTGCGCTAACTTCGCGCTAACCTTCGGCGCTCGACTGGGGCCGACTAGTTTTCCGCGATCACAAACCTGCTGGTCACCGCCTTGAATGCGGTTACCGACGGTGGGGCGCCAGGGGGTCGGACCCTGCACCGGCGGATTAAAAGTCCGCTGCTCTGCCAATTGAGCTAACGGCCCGGTTGGGTGTCGGCGGGTGTTCCGCTTTTTGCCCACCGGCAGAGTACCGGTATCGGATCGAACATGCTGCGAGTATCCCCGGACACGCCGTGACCTGCGGGGATGTGGATGCGGACGCCTGGAGCGGCGAGGCAGCCACGAGTGCCCGAAGCCTGCAAAACGGACACGCCGGGCAGCCCTTCGCGGGAGCGCGCCCGATGCGACGGGGCGCAGAAGTACGTGAGCAAGGTCGAAAATCCACGTGCGTTGAGTTCGTCCGTGGGCGTCCGCGCTCACCTGCGCGCTCGCCAGGGCCACATCGCAGGCTCGCAGCGGACGCGGTTTTGTCACTCTTCGTGGTGCGCGAAGCCGCTTTCCCGAGGAACGCCCGCCCCCGCTACCGCGCTGCGGCACTACGGAATCCGCCTCCGGTGTCAGGGTGTGCGCCTGCCGGGGTGCGGGGCCGACCCTGGCGAGCGTCGGCGGCGCGGATCGGTGGTTCTCGACCTCAGCCACGCGGGCCGGGCCCGGCTCACCCGTGTCAGCGACCTGACCGTCGTCCCGGGCGCGCGGGCCACCTGCTCGCCGGGCTCTGGGCCTGGAGGCGGTTACGGACTGGCCCGCGACTGGTTCGCCCGGCACGTGACGGCCGGCTGAGGCCCGCTTGGCCTGTCGTCCTCCGGCCGCCGCCCCCGGCGACGAACGGTGCCTGACGGCCTGTCAAGTGTCGGGCAGCGGCACGGTGCCGGGGCCATGCCCCGACTCCCGTGCCGCGTACACCTTCTGGCCGGGCGTCAGCACACCGCCCGCCTCCGGGCGGTTACTCGGTGCGCAGCCCCTCGGGTCGCATCAGTCGCCACAGAGCTGGCAGGCCCAGCACCGTCACCGCCATGACTGCGGCGCCGCCTACGGCGGTTACCGATGCGATGAATCCTGGGTCCAGGTGCGGGTGTTCGTCGAAGACGGCCAGCAGGAGCGACCCGAGGCCGAGGCCCCCGGCGAGCGCGAGGGTCAGTCCCAGCACCATGGGTACCGCGGCCTGGGCCAGCAGGGACAGTGCCATGGTGCGGCGGGGGTGCCGAGTGCGGCCAGTGCGGCGAGGGGGCGTCGTCGTTCGCGCATTTGTTCCAGTGAGGACACGAGCATGCCTGCGGCGACGAGGCCCAGGGTCAGGGTCGCGCCGGCGAGGAGTCCGCGGCGGATGTTCGCGAACATGCGGTCCTCGGTGGTCGCGGTCAGGGTGAGGATCGAGGCCGGGGGTCGATCCGGGTTGCCGCGTTGCGTACCCGGTCGGCGGCGTCGTCGCGGTTCGGGTCCAGGCGCACGAAGGCGGTCAGTCGTCCCTCCACCGACCGGCTGGCAGCCCCCAGCGCCTCCGGCGTCAGGAACAGCCCCCACCGCGACGCGCGCGTCGGATCGGCCGCGGCGGCGACGTCGGTGACCGATCGCGGTACGGTCCACGCCACCGGGCGGTCGCGACCGGTCATGGTCAATTCCACCACGCTGCCCGGCCCGACCTGCGGTTGCCCGTAGGGGGACGCCACGGTGAACACGTCACCCGGCGCGCACGCGCCCACGTCGACGATTTCGCGAAGTGCCGTGCATGTTCCGACGGCCAGGGGTAACTCGCCGCTCCCGGCCACCCCCCGCACGCGCGCGGACGTCGTGGTGAACGTGAACGCGGAGCGTACCCCGGCGGTCGTGGCGAGCGCGGTCGCGCCGGTCGGATCGCTCTTCGTGTTCACGTACATGTCGGCGCGGTCCGGGTCCTGGCCGGTCTGCGTGGTGAAGCCGCCGGCGAGGCCGGCCAGCAGCATCTGCACCGCGATGGCGCCGGCCACCGCGACGGTCACACCGCCGACCAGCCGCGTCGAGCCCGCCGCGTCGGCGGCCCGTCGTCGCCGGGCCAGCAGCCAGGGCAGCGGGCCGCGACCGCCCCAGGCCGCGACCGCGGCCACACCCCCCGGCAGCAGAGCGGTGAGGCCGACGAGCACGAGGACGATCCCGGCGGCGGCGAGCCACGGTGCCCAGCCTCCGCCGCGCGTGCCGCCGCCGTTCGTCAGGATGAGCAGCAGCGCGGCGCCAGATGCTGACCGTGACGACGCTGACGGAGGTCGTCGAGTTCCTCCGTGAGCACCTCGCCGAGTGACGGAGCCCGGCCGCGTGCTGTTCCCCGCCGGCGCGCGGGAGTCTTCGGCTCACAGCGGGCTCACGGCGGTCGGAGTCCGCGCACGCGATCGGCCACCGTGGCTGAGAAACCGGCGAGGCCGGGAGTGGCATGCGCCGGCGGGGGCTCGGGGATGTGGGCTGGATGGCGTTGGTTGTCGCGGCCGTTCGTGGGGTGGGCATCGAGTGGTCGGCGGGGGGCAGGGGTTGGGGCGTGGCGCGGATACGGTTGGGGAGCTGTGGGTGGACGGATCGGGGATTGGTGGATGCCGGGTGGTATCCGGTGGGGTGTACGAGTGCGGAGGCGCGGCTGCGTTATTACGCGTCGCGGTTTTCGCTCGTGGAGGTCGACTCCACCTACTATCACCTTCCTTCGGAGCGCAACGCCCGGTTGTGGAGCGAACGGACGCCCGAGGGCTTTGCGTTCAATGTGAAGGCGTTCTCGTTGTTGACCGGTCATCCGACTCGGGTCGAGGCTCTGCCGCGGGATCTGCGCGGGTCCTTGGTCAGGGGGAGCGTGTACGCGCGCGATCTGCCGACGGGGGTGGTCGAGGAGGTCGCCGGTCGGTTTCGTTCGGCCTTGCGGCCTCTTCACGAGAGCGGCAGGTTGGGCGTGGTTCTGCTTCAGTTTCCGCCCTGGTTTCTTCCGGGCGCGCAGGCCGAGCAGTACATATTGCGGTGCCGGGAACTGTTGTTTCCGTATCGGGTTGCCTTCGAGCCGCGTAATGGCGCCTGGGTGACGCCCGAAACGTTCGCCTTCCTTGGCAAGGAACGCATCCCCTATGTGTGTGTGGACATGCCCCAGGGGCATGTCGAGGCGGTGCCTCCGGTGGTGCGGGTCACCGCCGAACTCGCGATCGTTCGCCTGCACGGGCGCAGCGCCCATTGGCGGGAGGGCGACGCTCGGGAGAAGTACCGCCACGACTACACCGACGGCGAACTTGCCGAGTGGGTACCCAGGATTCGGCGGCTTGCGCGGGACGCCGAGGAGGTGCATGTGCTGTTGAACAACTGCTGTGGCGCCACTGCCGTCACCAATGCTGCGAGCCTCCGCGACATGTTGATGGTTGCCTGAGGCGCGATACCGATCCGGTGCCGGGGCGGGCCGGGCGGGGGCCGATTCCGGCCCGGCCGTGGTCCCGGCCTCGACCCGGCCTGCCCTGACCCCGGCCCCTGCCCCTGCCCGGCGTTGTCGGCTGCCATGTTGCCGATCGGGCTGCCGGGTGACCGGTACGCCGGCGAACGACGCGGGCAGGCCCACCAGTTCGTCGCCGGCCGCGTCGACCGGACGAAGCGGGCCGGCGTCGGTGCGGTGCCGGGTGATCTCGTCCAGGATGCCCATCCTGCGCGGCACCGTCATGTGCACCTCGCTGTGGAAGTCGACCGCCTGACCGCCCGGCCACAGCTCCCGGGCCCGCTCGACCACGGTGACCTGGTACCCGTACCGGTGCAGCCAGTGGGCCGGCGCCGGACCCACGATGCTCGCACCCGAGATCGGCACGTTCTTGCCCATGGTCTTCTCCCCGCGTCCTCGGCCTGGCTCGTCCCTGCCGATGACACCGATGCGGGTCCGCCGCGCTGACCGGGCACGCACGGTGCACTGACCGGCACGGCCGGCGGTCGGAGGCGGGCGGCGGGTGGCGGCGGCCGGCGGCGAGCGGGTGGCAGGGCGGCGGGGCGGCGGGCGGGCGGCCGACAGAGGCGGCGGGCGGGGTAGGCCGGCAGTGGGCGGTGCGCCCCAGCGGCCGCCCACCGGACTCCACGGGCCGGCTCAGCGACCGGCGGAGGCCGGCTCGGCGTGCAGGCCCGCCTCGGCGTCGGCGCGCGCGTCGTACCGGGCCCGGGCCTCCGCGATGCGTTCCTGGTGCTCCTCGGTCCAGGTGACCAGGGAGCGGATCGTGGTGTGCAGCGTGCTGCCCATCGGGGTGAGCGCGTAGTCCACCCGCGGCGGCACCACCAGGTGGACAGTGCGCCGGACCAGGCCGTCGCGTTCGAGTTGGCGCAGCGTCACGGTGAGCATGCGCTGGCTGATCCCGTCGATCTCCCGACGCAGCTCGGTGAAGCGCAACGTGCGGCTCTCCAGGATCGCGATGACCAGGAGCGACCACTTGTCCGCGACCCGGTCGAGGATCTGGCGCACCTCGCACCCTTCGCGAACGTCCCACTGGAGCGCGTCGTAATCGTCCTGGTTACCCACGCAGGGGGTCGGTTCCTTTGAAGTGCCTTCTTCCATGGAAGTCGATGCTGCCGAAGGATGGGGGTGGTTACAAGAGGGAACCGGGTTCGTTCGGATAACCGAGTCCCGGGGCCTCGACGCCGCCATCACACCCGCATCCAGCGTCCCGAGGGGCTGCCGCATGTCCGCATCCACGTCCTCGTCCACCCCCACCCCCACTACCGACACCGCCTCGCCCGTTTCCGGCTCGGGGTCGGGCGGGGTGGAGGCGCCCGGAACGCCGCACCCGCCGCCGGAGAACGACGCGGGTCGGATGGGCGCCCGCGCGTGGGGCATGTTGATCGTGCTGTGCGGCGCGATCTTCCTGGAGGGCATCGACGTCGCGATGCTCAATGTCGCGCTCCCGACGATCCGCGAGGACCTGGGCATGTCCACCGGCGCGGTGAGCTGGGTGATGAGCGCGTACGTGCTCGCCTACGCGGGTTTCATGCTCCTGGGCGGCCGTACGGCCGATCTGCTGGGTCGGCGACGGATGTTCGTGTTCTGGCTGGCCGTCTTCCTGGTGTTCTCCGGCCTGGGCGGGTTCGCCACCGAGGGCTGGATGCTGATCGTCGCGCGCTTCGTGACCGGCGCCTCGGCCGCCTTCATGACGCCCGCCGGCTTGTCCGTCATCACCACGAGCTTCGCCGAGGGGCCCCAGCGCAACCGTGCCCTGCTGTTCTACGCGGGCACCGCCGCGGGCGGCTTCTCGCTGGGCCTGGTGATCGGCGGCCTGCTGACCGCGATCGACTGGCGGCTGGTGTTCTTCGTGCCGGTCGCACTGGCCGCGGTGATCCTGGCCCTGGCCCTGGCGCTGATCCCCGCGGACGGCCGACCCGACCGGGCCGGTCGGGGCTTCGACGTGGCGGGCGCGATCAGCGTGACCGGTTCGATGTTGCTGCTGGTGTACGGCGTGGTCCGGCTGGAGCACCCGGCGCGCGGCTGGTGGTGGACGATCGCGGCCTTCGCGGGCGGGATCGCCCTGCTGCTCGCGTTCGTCGCCGTCGAGCGTCGCGCCGCCGCCCCGCTGGTCCGGCTCGGCATTCTGCGCTCGGGAGCGTTGGTGCGGGCGAATCTGGGCGCGATGTTGTTCGCGGGCTCGTTCTTCGGCTTCCAGTTCGTGGCGGTGTTCTACCTCCAGGAGGTACGCGGCTGGTCGACCCTGGAGACCAGCTTCGCGCTGCTGGCGGTGGGCGTGGACGCGGTGCTCGCGCCGACGGTGACGCCGCGGCTGGTCGACCGGTTCGGCAACCTGCGGGTGATCCTGGGCGGGATGTTGTCGGCCGCGCTCGCCTACGCGCTGTTCCTGTCCATCGACGCGGACACCTCGTACCTGGCGATGTTCCCGACGATGTTGCTGCTCGGATTCGCCTTCGCGATGGCGTACGGGCCGCTCACGATCGCCGCCACGGACGGCATCGACGAGGACGAGCAGGGTCTGGCGGGCGGAGTGTTGTACACCGCCTTCCAGTTCGGCGCGGCGCTGGGCCTGTCCGCGGTGACGGCGGTACTGGCCGGCGCGGGCGGCTCGGAGCTGGGCGGCTTCCGGACGGCGTTGATCGTGCCGCTGGTGGGCGTGCTGTTGGGAGCGGTGGTGACCGTCCCGGGCCTGCGCAGGCGGGATGGCGTCCCGGTCGCCTAGGGGCGTTGCCCGTCCATGGGCCTCGGGCCCGCGCGGGCGGCATCGCGTCCCGGTCGCCTATCAGGGGCTTTGCCCGTCCACGGACCTTGGCGGAGGTTTGGTCTCGCTCGGTGCCCTGCGGGCGATCCGCCGTACGGAGCCGCTCGCCGATCGATGGGATCGGCGAGCGGCTCGGCGCCGGCGCCGGCGCCGGTCCCGGGTCAGGCTCAGGCCCCGGCGCAGGCTCCTTCTCAGGGCCCCGGCGCAGACTCCGGCTCCGGGTCGGGCTTCAGGCTCGGGTGGAGCCGGTCAGCGGGGCGGGGGCCGATGCCTGGGCCGGGATGCGGGTGGTGGTCGTGCCGGCGGGTGTCTTCGGCCGGCGTACGCCGATCGTCAGCACGGTGACCGCGGCGGCGACGAACATCCCCAGCCCGGCGATGGTCATGCACAGGTGCAGCGCGTCCGCGAAGCTGTTGCCGACGGCGGACAGGGCCTTGCCGGTGGCCTCGGGGGGCAGGCCGAGGTGGCCTGCTGCCGAGAGGCCCTCGTCCGAGACGGCCGAGGTGACGTGCTCGCGGTCGGCGGGGGCCAGGCCGGAGGCGGTCAGGTTCTCCGGCAGGGCGGCGGCGATGCGGTTGGTCAGCACCACGCCCAGTACGGCCGGGCCGAGTGCGCCGCCGAGTTGGCGCAGGGTGTTGTTGCCCGCACTCGCCATGCCGGCCAGGTGGTGCGGCACGCTGCCGACCGCGACCGAGGTGATCGGCGTCATCACGAAGGCGAAGCCCACGCCGATCACCACGAGCGGACCGGCCATCGCGGCAAAGCCGGTGTCCGGCTCCAGGGTGTTCAGGGTCAGCATGCCGATCCCGGTGACCACCAGGCCGAAGGTGAGCAGCGCACCCGAGGGGATCCGGCCCATCAGCCGGCCGACGATCGGGCCGATCACCACGGTGAGCCCGTTGATGAGCAGGAAGCGGTAGGCGATGTCGAGCGCGCTCAGGTGCTGGACGTTGCCGAAGAACAGGCTGAGCGAGAAGACGATCCCGACCAGGCCGAACATGGTGATCATGGTGACCACGCCGGCGCCGGTGAACGAGCGCGACGAGAACAATTTGAGCGACAACATCGGTGTCGCCGAGCGGTGTTCGATCACGATGAACGCGGCCAGGCCGAGGATCGCGAGCGCGAACGCGACCAGGACCGGGCCGTCGGTCCAGCCGATGGTGCCGCCCTCGATCACGCCGTAGATCAGGCCGGTGATCGCGATGATCGCGGCGATCTGGCCCGGCACGTCGATGGCCCGGCCGTGTGGCGAACGGGAGTCCTCCAGGAGTATCGCCGCGATCGCGGCACCGACCAGGCAGACCACCACGATCGGGGCGAAGATCCAGCGCCAGGAGGCATGTTCGAGAATCGTCCCGCTCAGCAGCGGGCCCAGCGACATGCCCAGGCCCAGCGACGCGGCCCATGCGGAGATGGCCTTGGCGCGGGCCCGGAAGTCCGGGTAGGCGTGGCTGATCAACGCCAGGCTCGAGGTGAGCAGGGCGGCGCCGCCCGCGCCGGAGAGCGCCTGGCCCACCCAGACCTGGGCGACGCTGTGCGCGGTGAGATTGGTGGCGGAGCCGGCCGCGAGCAGGAGGAGGCCGGCCAGGAATGCCTTCTTGCGCCCGTACAGGTCGCCGATCAGGCCGAAGGTCAGGATCAGCGCCGCCATCGGCAGGATGAAGATGTCGCTGATCCACTGGAGGTCGCTCGTGGACGCGTCCAACCCGCGCTGGATGGTCGGCAGGGACACCGCCACCCCGCCGATCGGCACGTACGAGGCGAATACGCCGAGACATGCGAGCACGACGGTCAGGGCGGGGCGGGCCACGGTGGTGGTCGGCGGCGAGGCGGCGGCCGACGAGGCGACGGATTGGGGGGTCGTGGGCATGGTGCAACAACCTTCCAAGTTCTACGTAGCCTGTTAAGTTATCAGAAGACTTAGAACTTATACGAGGGCTGGCACATTGTTCGGTGTCTGCCAAGGCGTCGGATGCCGAGCCGCCGATCCGCGTGCCCTACGGTGACCAGGTGAGGCGCCCCCGCGGCGCAGGCCCCGCCTTTCGGAGAAGGGAAACGCGCGATGCCCGCCCCCCACGAAGTCGCCGAGCCCGCGTGGAGCGAGCAACTGCCGCATCTGCTCTGGCGTGCACAACAGTCCATGCAGCGGCTGCTCAACGAGGGGCTCGAAGGCATCGGCGTTTCGATCAACCAACTCGGTCTGGCCGGCCGACTGGACGAGAACGGCGCGATGTCCGCCGCCGACCTCGCTCGCGCCCACCACATCACCCCGCAGAGCGTGACCACCGCGGCGGCCGCGCTGGAGCGGGCGGGATGGATCGTTCGCCGGCCGCACCCGGTACACAAGCGGGTGGTCCTGCTGGAACTGACCGCGCTGGGCAGCGCCGGCGTCGCCGAGGGCCGACGGGTGATCAAGGAGGCCGACGGCCTGATCAGCCGGACGATCGGCGCCGAACAGGCCGAGGCGTTCGCGGCCAACCTGCGGATGATCACCGCGGTGGTCGACGGTCCGGACACCCCGGCGGCCCGGATGTGGCCGGAGCCGCCGCGGTAAGTACGGGTGGGTGAGTCGGGCCGCGGTGGCAGGTGGCCGCGAGGCGGTGGGCCGGGATCGCGGATCACGCGGGGCGCGGATGCGGAGGCGTCGCGGCTGCGTCCCTGGCGGACGCATCACGGATGCCTTCTTCGGGAGCGACATCCGCTGACCCCGGAGCTCGTGCTCGCCGAGTTCGTGGCCCGGGGAACGCCACGGATCAGCCGATGTCCGTCGCGCTCGGCACCCGCAGCGCGGGTGCCAGCCGATCCTCGGTGACGACTCGCAGGTACACCGGAATCGTGGCCGCCACGGCGAGCGCGAACACCACGAACGCGGCGCGCACTCCGAACCACTGGGCGAGCCCGCCGATCAGGCCGGCGCCGAGCGGCATCGCACCCCAGCCGAGCAGCCGGGCCGCCCCGCTGTAGCGGCCCATCATCCGTTCGGGCACCAGGTTCTGGCCGATCAGCCGGGAGTCGACCGACCACAGCGTGCCGCCCAGGCCGCCGACGAAGGCGGCCGCGGCGACCGCCCACAGGTTGGTGGTCAGCGCGGGCACCGCCATCATCGCGAAGGTGCCGACCAGGTCGGCGAGCATCACCCGACGGTGGCCGATCAGCCGATTGAGCCGCCCGACGAGCAGCGCGCCGAGCAGGCCGCCGACGCCCAGGGCGCTCAACACCACGCCGTACTCGCGGGCGGACAGATGCATCAGGTCGTGCGCGACCAACGGCATCAGCGCCAGCCATCCGCCCCAACTCGCGCACAGCACGGTGAGGATGAGGGACATCGTGCGGAGCAGGCGATGTCGCCAGAGGAAGCTCAGGCCGACGCCGATTTGACGGGCGACGGACTCGGGGGCGGGTGCGCCGGCGTCGGAAGCGGCCGGGGTGCCCGCGGTACCGGTCGGGGTGCCGGTGGACGGCTCGGCTCCGCTCTCGTCGACGGCCGGGTCGGCCCGATCGGCCCGGTCGGTGGCGGCCCGGAAGCGTCCGGTGAGCAGGAGCAGCAGCAGGCTCGCGGCGAGGTACGCGACCCAGGTCGTCCCGAGCGCCAGGCCGGTGCCGGCGGCCAGCAGCAGGCCGCCCACGAACGGGCCGGCGAACTCGTTCGCGGCCGTCTCGGCGCCGGTGATCAGCGCGTTGGCGCGCTCCCTGTCGGCGCGCGGGACGATCGCCGGGACCAACGCCGCGGTGGCGGTCAGCGCGATCACCTCGGCCACGCCCAGGACCAGCCCGCCGAGCGCGAGCACGACGAGGCCGGCCCGGCCGCCGAGCACGATCGCGATCAGCGCGCCGATGGTGAGCAGCCGCATCCCGTCGGCCAGCCACAACAACCGGCGCCGATCGGCGCGATCCACCAGCACCCCGACGGGCAGCGCGACCAGGAGCCACGGCAGCGTCAGCGCGAGCGAGACCAGCGAGATCAGCGCCGGGGAATCGGTGCTGCGGGTGGCCAGCACCGGCAGCGCGATCTTGGTGATGCCGTCGGCCAGGTTGGTGACGAGGGTGAAGGCCAGGAGTACGGAGGTGTTCCGGGCACCGGCCGGCTTCGCGATCCGCCCGCTCGGTGGGTCGACACCGACGCTCTGCAAGACCATCGCCCGTCCTAACTGTCAAAGCTGTTCACCGGTTAGCACGCCGGCTCGATCGTGGCACCGACGCACGCGCACCGTCAACCGGTAAAATCGTTAGCCGGTTAGTGAAGAGGTAGGCTGGCCCGACCGGCGACCGGACCGAATCACCCGGCCCACGCCGGATCGGGACCCCACCGGTCCGGGACCGCACCGGACCCGATACCGCACCGGCCGAAACGGCCCCGGACCCGAGACCGCATCGAAACGGAGGGCCCGAGATGCTCGAAGCACCCGCTTCCGCGGTGCTGATCGAGGCGTTCGTGAACACGATCGACGTCGAACTCGGTACGGACGAACTGACCACGCCACCCGAACTTCGCACCTGGCTGGCCGCCCGGGACCTGCTCGATCCCGCCGCCCGGGTGACTCCGACGGACCTCGACGCCGCGCTGCGACTACGCGCCGGCCTGCGCGAGAAGCTGGGCGTGCCCGTCGGCACCGCCCCCGACCCACGGCAGCTCCGGCAGGCCGACGAGGTTTTGCGCGCCCTGCCGGTGGTGTTCGTGTTCGGCACCGACGGGCATCCCGGCGGCTTCACGCCGAGCCCCGAACTCCCCCCGGTGGACCGGGCTTTGGCTCGACTCACCATCGCCTGGGCCGAGTTGGTCGCCACCGGCGAATCGACCCGGCTCAAGCGCTGTGCGGAACACGGCTGCGCATGGGTGTTCTGGGACGTCTCGAAGAACCGCAGCCGCCGCTGGTGCTCGATGCGTGTATGCGGAAACCGCACCAAAGCCCGCCGCTACGCGGCCAGACACACCCCCGCCCCCCGTCCCGAAGCGCCGACCACGGATTAGCCGGGGCCGGTAACGAGTTAGCGAATCGGCCGGGAGGGTCGGATCGCCTGTGCCCCTCGCGCAGGGCCTCGATTCGACGACGCACGTGATCGAGGGCGTGGGGGCGCCCCGGCTTCATCTTCCGCAGCCGGGACGTCCCGCTACGCAGCGTACTCGATCGATGACCGGAAAAGTTCCCAATGAGTCGTGAATCGATCAGGGGATCCGGGACATCGTGGTGCTCCGTTTGCGCGGCATCACGAGAGTGCGGCGGGTTGCCGCGCGCTCGGCGAGTTGTCCGTCGCCGGGGCCGCTGCCGGTACGGGCGAGTGTGGCCAGCAGGGTCCGGGGACGCGATCCGCCCCCGTCCGCAGTCCTTTTCGGACGCGGCCGGGGGCGGATGGCTGTGGCGGTGTGGGCCTCACCGCCGGATCGTTACGTTATCCGTCGATGCCTCCCGATTCGGTGCGATCGGTGCGGCGCTTGCGCTGGAGGATCAGGACGAGGGCGCCCAGAGCCAGGATTGCGGCTCCGATGCCGGCCATCGGACCGACGAAGTTGTTCGAACCGGTGGCCGCCAGTTGCGGGTGGGCTCCGGGTGCGGGCGCATTCTGCGGGGCCTTGTCGTTCGCGGCGTCACCGCGGTGGTGGGCGGGGCCGCCGTTACCCGGTGCTTGGGCGTCCGCCGCGTGGGTGGGCCGTTGAGGACCGCCGTTACCCGGTGCTTGGGATTCCGCTGCGTGGGTGGGCCGTTGGGGACCGCCGTTACCCGGTCCGTGGGACCCGGCTCCATGGGTGGGTCGGTGCGAGTCGGTGGGGCGACCCGACGCGGGCGGAGTGGAAGCGCCGGGGCTCGAGGTGGCTCCCGGTCCTCCCGGGCCTGCCGGACCCGAGGGACCTGCCGGGCCTGCCGGACCCGAGGGGCCCGCCGGGCCTGCCGGGCCTGCGGGGCCTGCCGGACCCGCCGGACCCGGGGAGCCGGGTGCACCAGGCGAGCCGGGTGCGCCGGGGGAGCCGGGTGCGCCGGGAGAGCCGGGTGCCCCGGGGGAACCGGGAGCGCCAGGCGAGCCGGGAGCGCCAGGTGAGCCGGGAGCCCCGGGCGACCCGGGCGGCCCGCTGGGTCCCGGAGGTCCGCTGGGTCCGGGAGGCCCGCTCGGTCCCGGAGGCCCGCTCGGTCCGGGCGAGCCGCTCGGGCCGATGATGCAGGTCGGCTTGGTGATGACGTTGGTGTCCAGGGTGGTCGAGCCGTTGCGGGCGAGGGCTCGGCCCTCGATGGTCGCTCCGGTGGTGACCGAGATGGAGGTCAACGCCATGATCGTGCCCTTGAAGCTGGTGCCCGTCCCGAGCGTGGCCGAACTGCCGACCTGCCAGAAGACGTTGCACGCCTGGGCGCCGTTGATGAGTGCGACGGTGCTGGAGGACCCGGTGATCAGAGTCTCCGCGATCTGGAAGATGAAGACCGCGTTCGGGTCGCCCTGTGCGTCGAGGGTGACGGTGCCGGTGAGGCTGAGCGGCCCGGTGGACTTGTAGACGCCGGCGACCAGCGTCTGACCGACGAGGTCTCCCGCAACGCTCGCGGTCGGGGCCCGTCCGGCGGCGTCGTTGTAGGCGATGGTCAGGTCCGCCTGCGGCCCGTCTGCCGCCGGGGCTGTTTGGATGGTGCCGTTGATGACGATTCCCGGGGGAAAGCCGACGACCGAGGAGCCGGGGCTGACGCCCACGTTCCCGCTGATGACGCTGGGGCCGGTGTTGGTGACGGTCTGCCCGCCCAGCACCGCGTAGCTGTCCGCCGTCCCCAGGAGGACCGTGGCGGGTCCCGCCGCACGTGCGCCGGGCGCTATCGACACGAGGGCGGCCGAGGCCAGTAGCACCATCCCGAGAATGATCGCCGCCAACGCGGCGGATCGGGAATGCCTCGGTTCTCGGAAGCCCGTGGAACGAGCACCATCGATTGCCATGAACTGGGCCTTTCGCATACTCGGTGTCGCCGTCGAACGACCGGCGGGCAGACGCGTTCCGGGACGGGGTTGCCACAGGCGTCGGGGCGACGAGGGGTGGGCGAGCGCGTTGTTCGGAGGTGCGTGGACGTGCTCGCCCGTGGGACAAAGGGCGCGAATCAGTGCAATTCATCGCCCAATGTCCGCAATGAGATCATCCGCTGATCACAATTACCGGGAGTCAAACGGGTGGTTTTGTGCGACTCCCCGAACGCCCCGTCCCGTTGGCGACGGATGGCCCCGGGCGCACGCCGATTCGGGATTCCCCGGCGTGTCGGCGCGGCGATCGACACGCGAACGCGTGATCGTCCGCGGCGTGGCCGCCTCGGCCGGATTCCGCTGCCGCGCTGCGCAGCGCACAGCCGTGCATGGCCGCTCCCGAACCGCCCGCCGTCGAGTGCGGGCGTCAACCTCGGCTCGAGTGCCTCGTCACGAGGGGACTCCGCGCGCGCCGTCGTGAATCCTGGGCCGGCTCACGGTGATTACGCCGTCCCGGTCACCGATGCGGCGGTTCCGGAAAGTCGGTTGGTTCGGGACGAACACCCGGGATACCGTCGTGCGCATGTGCTTCCAACAGATCTACGGCTGACTCCGGCGAGGGCTGTGCCCTCGATCCGCCCGCACCGGGTCGCGCGTGACGTACGCGTCGACGCCCGGGTCGTCGGGCTGTGTGTCCACCCCGCCGTAGATTCGAAACGAGAGCTCGCATGTCCCAGCGTCGCCGTGCCCACATCGCGATGATCGGCGTCCCCGCCGTCAGCCATGTACTGCCCAGCCTCGAAGTCATCCGCGAACTGGCCGATCGTGGCCATCGCGTCAGCTATGCCAACGACCCCGTCGTCGCCGACCTGATCGCGCCGACCGGGGCCGAGTTGGTGCCGTACCGCTCCACGTTGCCGGTCGGCGACAACGACTGGCCGGCCGATCCGATCGCCGCGATGGGCACCTTCCTGGACGACGCGATCCAGGCGCTGCCGCAGTTGCGCGCGGCGTACGACCACGATCCGGCGGATCTGTACCTCTACGACATCGGCGCCTACGCCGCCCGGGCCCTGGCCGAGCGCCAGGATCGGCCGATCGTGCAGATCTCGCCGACGTACGTGGCCTGGCGGGGCTACGAGGACGAGGTGCTGCCCGGGATGAAGCAACTGCCGGGCGCGGACGCGTACTGGGCGCGATTCGCGGCCTGGCTCGAGGACTCCGGCGCGACCACCACCGACGTGGACCTGTTCGGCGGCCGGCCCCGCCGGGTCGTGGCCACGGTCTCGCGCGCGATGCAGCCGAACGCGGCGCTCGTGGACCCGGCCGTGGTCGACTTCGTCGGACCGTGTCTCGGGCATCGCGCGGACCAGGGGGAGTGGACCCGCCCGGTCGGAGTGGAGCGGGTGCTGTTGATCTCGCTGGGTTCGGCGTTCACCCGGCAGCCGGAGTTCTACCGGCGGTGCCTCGCGGCCTTCGGCGACCTGCCGGGGTGGCATGTGGTGCTCCAGATCGGCCGGCACACCGACCCGGAGGACCTCGGCACGATTCCGGGCAACGTGGAACTGCATTCCTGGGTACCGCAGTTGGCCATTCTGCGGCAGGCCGACGCGTTCGTCACGCACGCCGGCATGGGCGGCTGCGGCGAGGGGCTGACGACCGGCGTGCCGATGATCGCCGTACCGCAGGGCGCCGAGCAGTTCGCCAACGCGGATCGCCTGGTCGAACTGGGCGTGGCCCGCCGCCTGGACACCGCGGATGCCACCCCGGAGGCGCTGCGCGGCGCCCTCCTCGACCTGACCTCGAACCCGGAGGTGGCCGCCCGCTCGGCCCGACTGCGGGAAGACGCGATCGCGGAGGGCGGCACGGCCCGGGCAGCCGACCTGATCGAGGCCGAACTGGGTTGATCCCGAGGCGGCCGGCCGGGCTCAACCTGCCCGCCCGGCCGCCCGGGACCTGTCCTCCATCGTGCTCTTGACCAGGTCGGCGCCGTACGCCATCGCCTGCCGCATCGGCTCGGCGAGACCGTCGGGGAGCACCTCACGGGTCCAGCCGAACGTGCAGCGGCCGGCGGCCGTCGGCCGCACCCGCATGGTCGCCCGGTCGTGGGTGGGCGTGGCGCTGCCGCCGATCACCGCGTAGGTGACGCTGCGCCCTTCGGGATCGACCTCGATTAGCCGCTCATTCGGTGATGCCGGTGCGCCGGTGCGCGGCGTCGGTGCGACGCGGGACGGGAACGCATCTCGCGATACGCGCGGCGCCTGCGACCCGCGCAACCTGCACCGACGGCAGCGCCCACGAGCCCACGGCACACCCCGAAAGCGCCCCCGAGGCGGCTCGATGCCGTGCTCGGGGGCGCTTCCTTGCACCCGCGTCTTTACCCGCGTCCGTAACCGCGTCGAGGGTGCGGTCAGCCCTTCAGCGCCACCGAGACCGTGTCCGCGAGCGGCGTGGTCGGGCGGCCGAGCAGGCCGGACAGATCGCCGGTGATGCCTTCGAGCGCGCCGCCGGCGATCTGCACGTCGGAGTCCACGAGCAGCTCGACGAGGAACGGCGGGAGGCCGGCGCCGTTGAGGATCTCGGTGTACTGCTCGGCCGGCAGGTTCGCGTACACGACGTCCTTGCCGCTCTGCTTAGCCGCCTCGGCGGCCAACTCGGCCAGGCTCCAGTTGGTGTCGCCGGTGAACTCGTACACCTTCCCGGCCTGGTCCTCGCTCAGCAGCACGACGGCCGCGGCCTCGGCGTAGTCGGCGCGGGCGGCGGAGGCGACCCGGCCCTCGCCGGCGGAGCCCGCGATCGCACCGCGCTCGACGGCGTCGGCCAGCGAGCCGGTGTAGTTCTCCGTGTACCAGCTGTTGCGCAGCAGCACGCTGGGCAGGCCGGTGGCGGCGATGCGGACTTCGGTGTCGCGGTGCACCCGGGCCAGGCCGAGCGGGCTCTTGTCCGCGGCGTAGAGCGAGGTGTAGAGCAGCAGGCCGACCCGGGCCTCGGCGGCGGCGGCGACCACGGCGGTGTGCTGTGCGATCCGGTCCGCCTCGGGACCGTTGGAGGACACGAACAGCAGCTTGTCCGCACCGGTGAAGGCCGGCACCAGCGTCTCGGGCCGCGTGTAGTCCGCCTCGCGCACCTCGACTCCGCGGGCCGCGAGGTCGGCGGCCCGGGCCGGCGTGCGTACCGCGGCGACGATCTCCGAGGCCGGGGTGCCGCGCTCCAGGAGGGCGTCGATGACGAGGCGGCCGAACTGCCCGGTGGCTCCGGTGACGACGATCATGGCGAGTTCCTCTCTTCCGCGCCGAACCCGTCGTCCGGCCGCTGCCCAAACGATGGCACTAACTTTTTGAAAGCGCAAGCTCTGAGAGAGTGCAGTGCTTTCGGAAGCGCTGACGCGGAGGTAGCCTCGGTACGTGCCGACGCAGCCGCAGGTGCAGACGACGAAGGGGGCAGCGATGGAAACCGTGACCGAGACCGGGCCGGACCCGACCCCGGAGTTCGAGTTCGACGTGTTCGCCAGGGCATGCGTCTCGCGGGGGGCGATGGAGCACATCACCGGCCGCTGGGGCGTGCTGGTCCTGGGCGGGCTGTTCGACGGGCCGCTGCGTTTCAACGCGCTGCGCCGTCGGGTCGACGGGGTCAGCGAGAAGATGCTGGCGCAGACCCTTCAGGCGCTGGAGCGAGACGGCTTCGTGCTTCGCGAGGTGCACAGCGCGATCCCGCCCCGGGTCGAGTACACGCTCACCGAACTGGGCGCCGCGACGGCGGCCAAGCTGCTCGATCTGATCCGGCACCTGGAGGGGCACATGGCACAGGTGCTGGCCGCACGCGAGGAGTACGACCGGGCGCACGCCTGAGCGCCGAGGGCCCGGGCGCCTGAGGGCTGCGTGCCCGAGTGTCGAACGCCGGAAGAAGGCGTGTCCCAGCGTCGCGTGCCGAGTGTCGCGTGCCCGAGCGTTGCTCACCCGGCCGACGGCCGGGAGACGACCGAGGGGTCGGGATCACGAGACGCGCTCTCGTGATCCCGACCCCTCGGTCGCTCCCGCGGGTTCCGGGTCGTCCGACTTCCGTCGGTCCGGGCCGGCTCAGATGCTCCAGACTCCCGCGCCCAGCATCGACTTGATCTCGCCCGCGAGGCCGCCCTCCGGGTTGACCCGGAAGTCGAGGTTGTAGCGGGTGCGCATGCGTGCGCTCTCCAGGATCAGGTGCACCGGGTTGTCCCCGGGGTGCGAGGAGAGCACCCGCTTGATGTCCTTCACCAGCTTCTCGTTGACCTTGGTGGTGGGCAGCCGCAGGCACACCGGAGCCTTGCCGCCGTGTTCGGCCGAGCCGATGTCCAGCGGGACCAGTTCGGAGCCGAACACGCTCAGCGCGCCGTCGCGCTCGTTGAGCCGGCCCTTGATGCTGACCGCGACGTCCTCCTCCAGCGCGTGTGCGACGAGCGTGTAGGACTGCGGGAAGAACAGCACCTCGATCTCGCCGTCGTGGTCGGCGAGGTTGATCATCGCCCACGGCGAACCGCTCTTGTTGACCTTGCGCTGGATGCCGGTGATCAGGCCGGCGAGCTGTACCTGACCCTCGGTGCGGCCGGAGTTCTTCAGCTCGGTGATCGAGGTGTCGCGGTGGCGGGACAGGATGTGCTCGGCGCCGTCGAGCGGGTGCGCGGAGACGTACAGGCCGAGCATCTCGCGCTCGGTGGCCAGCTTGAGCTTGCGCGGCCATTCCTGGTCGGTGAGCGTGAAGTCGAGTCCGACGGCCGGTTGTTCGGCGGCCTCGTCGCCGCCGCCGAACAGGTCGTACTGGCCCGCGGCCTCCTGCTTCTTCAGGCCCACCACCGCGTCCAGGGCCTGCTCGTGTACGTCGACCAGGGCCCGACGGGTGTGCCCGAGCGCATCGAACGAACCGGCCTTGACCAGCGATTCGATCGCGCGCTTGTTGCACGCGGGCAGGCCGATCTTGGTCAGGAAGTCGGCGAAGGAGTTGAACTTCCCCTTGCTGGTGCGCGCTTCGACGATGTCGTTGATGACGTTGTCGCCCACGTTGCGGATCGCCCGCAGGCCGAACCGTACGTCCGAGCCGACGGCGGTGAAGTCGGCCACCGACTCGTTGACGTCGGGCGAGAGCACCCGGATGCCCGCCGACCTGGCGTCGGCCAGGTACATGCCCATCTTGTCCTTTTCGTCGCCCACCGAGGTGAGCAGCGCGGCCATGTACTCGGCGGGGAAGTTCGCCTTGAGATAGGCCGTCTGGTAGGACACCAGGCCATAGGCGGCGGAGTGCGACTTGTTGAACGCGTAGCCGGCGAACGGGACCAGCACGTCCCACACCGCCTGGATCGCCTCGTCGCCGTAACCGCGTTCGCGGCAACCCGCCTGGAACGGGATGAACTCCTTCTCCAGGACTTCCTTCTTCTTCTTGCCCATCGCCCGGCGGAGCAGGTCGGCCTGACCCAGGCTGTAGCCGGCCAACACCTGTGCGGCACGCTGCACCTGCTCCTGATACACGATCAGGCCGTAGGTGGGGCCCAGGACTTCGTTGAGCGGCTTCTCCAACTCCGGGTGGATCGGCGTGATTTCCTGCTGCCCGTTCTTGCGCAGCGCGTAGTTGATGTGCGAGTTCATGCCCATCGGGCCGGGTCGGTACAGCGCGGAGACCGCGGAGATGTCCTCGAACTCGGTCGGCTTCATCAGCTTGAGCAGCGCGCGCATGGGGCCGCCATCGAGCTGGAACACGCCCAACGTGTCGCCGCGGGAGAGCAGTTCGAAGGTGGTCGGGTCGTCGAGCGGGATCTTCTCGATGTCCACGTCTACGCCGCGGTTGGCCTTGATGATTTTGATCGCGTGGTCGATGATGCCCAGGTTCCGCAGACCCAGGAAGTCCATCTTGACCAGACCCATCGATTCACACGACGGGTAGTCGAAGCCGGTGATGATCACGCCGTCCTTGTCCCGCCGGTGCAGCGGGATCAGGTCGATCAGCGGGGTCGAGGACAGGATCACCGCGGCGGCGTGCACGCCGGTGCCGCGGGTCAGGCCCTCGATGCCGCGCGCGGTGTCGATCACCATCTTCACTTCGGGGTCCGACTCGTACAGCGCGCGGATCTCGCCGGCCTCGGTGTAGCGCGGGTGGTCCTTGTCGAACATGCCCGCCAGCGGCATCGACTTGCCCATGATGTCCGGCGGGTACGCCTTGGTGATTCGGTCGCCGGTGGCGAACGGGAAGCCCAGGATCCGGCTGGAGTCCTTGATCGCGGCCTTGGCCTTGATCGTGCCGAAGGTGTTGACCTGTGCGGTGTAGGCGGAGCCGTACTTCTCGGTGACGTAGCGCACCATCTGGTCGCGTTGGCGGTCGTCGAAGTCGATGTCGACGTCCGGCGGGTTGATCCGCTCGGGGTTGAGGAAGCGCTCGAACAGCAGGTCGTAGTCGAGCGGATTCAGGCCGGTGATCCCGGTGAGGTAGGCCACCATCGAACCGGCCGCCGAGCCTCGGCCGGGGCCGACGGGGATGCCGTTGTCCCGGGCGTACTGGCAGATGTCGGCGACCACGAGGAAGTAGGAGTCGAAGCCCATGGGCGTGATCACGCCCATCTCCAACTCGATCCGGTCCAGCACCTCCTGGCTCGGGTTGTCGCCGAACCGCCGCTGCAGACCCTCGGCGATCTTCTTGCGCAGGTACGTCGCCTGCGTCTCGCCCTCCGGGACGTCGAACTGCGGCATCCGGTTGACCTCGGCGAACACCTCGTCGTAGGGCTGGATGCGCTCGGCGATGGCCAGGGTGTTGTCGCACGATTCGGGCAGTTCGCCGAACAGCGCGCGCATTTCCTCCGAGGTCTTGATGTAGTAGCCGGTGCCCGCGAACTTGAACCGGTTCGGGTCGGCCTTGTTCTTGCCCACGCCCACGCACAGCAGCGAGTCGTGCGCGTCGGCCTGGTCCTCGGTGACGTAGTGCGAGTCGTTGGTGGCCAGGAGCGGGATGTTCAACTCCTTGGCGATCCGCAGCAGGTCCTGACGCACCGTGCGCTCGATGTCGAGGCCGTGGTCCATCAGTTCGAGGAAGTAGTTCTCCTTGCCGAAGATGTCCTGGTACGCGGAGGCCGCCTTGATCGCCTCGTCGTACTGACCCAGGCGCAACCGGGTCTGCACCTCGCCGGACGGGCAGCCGGTGGTGGCGATGATGCCCTCGTGGTGCTGTGCGATCAGCTCGCGGTCCATCCGGGGCTTCATGTAGTAGCCCTCGATGGATGCCAGGCTGGAGAGCCGGAACAGGTTGCGCAGGCCCTGCGCGTTCTCCGCCCACATCGTCATGTGGGTGTACCGGCCACCACCGGAGACGTCCTTGCCGCCCTCGCCGTCCTCGCTCGGCGCGCGTTTGCCGCCGGGCGCCCAGAACTCGGGGCGGCGGGCGAAGCGAGTGCTGGGGGCGACGTACGCCTCGATGCCGATGATCGGCTTGACGCCGTGCTTCTTGGACGTGCCCTGGAACTCGTAGGCCCCGAACATGTTGCCGTGGTCGCTCATGGCCACCGCGGGCATGCCCTGACGGGCCACCTCGGCGAACAGCTTGTCGTTCTTCGCCGCTCCGTCCAGCATCGAGTATTCGGTGTGGACATGCAGGTGAACGAACGAGTCAGACACGGTGTGTGAGGCTCCTCGGAGGGGGCGGCGGGGACCATCCACCATAACGCGGTGGAGGGCGGCAACCGGGTGTCCGAGGCAGGTGTCCACCACCCGCCGGCGAAGGCTTTTCCGAGTCGTTTCCGACCCGTATCCGAGTGGCCCCACAGTGGCCTGCGAAGCGGTTTATGCGGTGCTTCGTCAGGGTTTGGTGGGGGTGTCGCGGGGCTTTTGCGGAGCGCCGAGCGGGTTGTCGCGTCGGCTGCCGGTCGGCTGTCGCGGCGGGCTCTCGCGTCGGGTCGTCGTGGGTCTCAGCGGGCGCCGGCGGGGGCTTCGGCGGGGGCATCGGTGGCGGTCTCGGCGGGGGTCTGCGCGGCGGCTCGGGCGGCGGCCTCGCGACGGCGCAGCGGGGGGAGGGTGGGGGGTGGTTGGCGGCGCTCGGGGAGCTCGGCGAGCAGCACCTTCGTCGCCTCGGCGATCGCGGCCACGGCGCGCTCGACGGCCTCCTCGGTGCGGGGCGACGTGGTCTGCACGCCACCCACCTTGCGGACGTATTGACGGGCGGCGGCTTCGATCTCCACGTCGGTGGCGGCGGGGTCGAGTCCGCGGAGCGTCGTGATGTTTCGGCACATACCTTTCAGGCTAGGCGGGGCGGCCGACATCCGCGGCGCGCACGCGGCGCTGCCGTGGCCAGGGGGCCTGGGTCGACAAGGGCCGGCCTGCGGCCTGCTTGTCCTCAAGCGCCGGACGGGCTGGGTTTGGTCGGGTTGCTCGGTTGGGCTGTGGTTGGGAATGGTGGGGCCGCCGGTGTGGGTTGGCCGGCCTGCGGCCTGCTTGTCCTCAAGCGCCGGACGGGCTGAATTTGGTTCGGTTGCTCGGTTGGGCTGCGGTGGGGTTTGGGTGGGTTGCTCGGTTGGGCTGCGGTTGGGTTTTGGGTGGGTTGCTCGGGTGGGGTGTGGTTGGTACGGCGGGGTGGGTGTGGGGGTTCGGGTGCGTGTTCGGCGCAGTGGCCGTTGCCTTGGGGGGGTTTGGGCGTTGGGCCTGGTGTGGGTTTGAGTGTGAGGAGTGGCGGATGGGCACGGTCGGTGCGGGGCCCGGGCGGCTGCTGGTTTCTTCGGGGACGCGCGACCACCGCTACGACCCGGCGACCGCCTGGCGGGTGTACCAGGGCGAGGACGGCAGCCTCACGGTCAGCACGGACGCGTGGCAGGAGGAGTCGCACACGCTGATGGCGATCCGCACCGACTGGTACGCCGACGCCGCGGCGGCCTCCGCGGCGGGCGGGATGCCGCCGGACGTGGCCGGTCGGGTCACCCGCGCGTTGGGCGCGGAGCCGGTTCCGCCGCCGCCGTACCGCGACTTCGCCGAGGCGTTTCGCGCGGGTGTCACGCCGGCCCATCCGGAGCCGGTCGCGGGCCTGGAGCTGGCCGTGCGGCATCGGCCCGCGCAGGACGAGTTCGGCGTGGGCGGCGACTGGTACGAAGTGTTCACGCTGGACGACGGCCAGGTCGCGCTGGTGGTCGGCGACGTCCAGGGCCACGGCGCGAGCACCGCGCCGATCATGGCCAGGATCCGCACCCTGCTGCACGCGTACGCGGTGGTCACTCCCGATCCCGGCCGGGCGCTCGGGTTGGTGAACGACTTCCTGGACCGCTTTCCCGGTCCCGCGTACGCCACCTGCACGCTGGCTTACCTGGACCCGGCGACCGGCAGTCTACGGGTCGCGCGGGCCGCGCATCCGCCGCTGCTGCTCGCCGATCCGGCCGGGACGCCGCGGATCGAGGACGTCGACGGCGGGCTGCCGCTGGGCATGCTGGCCGATCAGGGCTATCCGTGCACGACGCTGACGGTGGCTCCCGGGGAGACCCTGGTCCTGGTCACCGACGGGCTGGTCGAGGGCCCGCAGTTGGCGCTGGACCGGGGCATGGAACGGCTCGCGCACCGCTTCGAGCGCAGCCGGGGCCTGGACCTGGAGGCGACCGCGGAGCGCTTGTTCGGACTCGCCGACCTGACCGGTCACCGGGACGACGTGACGTTGCTGCTGGCGCGGACGAAGGCGGGTTGACGCGTCGCATTTCGCCGCGTCACAACGATGTCGAATAAAGGGCGGCGGCGATTGTCGACCGCCCTTCGATTTCGGGCCGAGCGGTGTTTTCCTCCACGTTTCCGAGCCGGTTGCGCCGGGGCGGAGCAGAGGTGTCGCGGGCCACAAAGGGCGGTTCCCCTGGAACTTCCGCCTTTGGCGCGAGAGGATCTGACTATGCGTCAGCTCGATGTCCCGGGCGGCGCCTGGCATCTGACGTGACGTTAGCCACGTGTAAACAAAGTTCCGGCCGACGCTCGCATACTGTCCCGTACGCAGACCTCATACAGGCGTATGCAGCGCTGGTTGAACCAGGCGATTTTGGGAGGCTCCACGTGGAGTTCGGCATCTTCCTGAACGGGTACACCCCCGGTCCGGCCGCTCACGATCGCGCGAGCGAGCACCTCGTGCTCATGCGCGAGATGGAATTGGCCATCAAGGCCGACAAGCACAACTGGAAGTACGCCTGGTTCGGCGAGCACCACGGTCTGGTCGAGTACAGCCACATGTCGGCTCCCGAGGTCGTCATCGGCTACGTCGCGGCGAAGACCGAGCGCATCCACCTGGCGACCGGCATCAACAGCCTGTCGCCGCGCAAGGAGCACCCGGTCCGCTACGCCGAGCGCGCCGCGATGATGGACCACATCACCGAGGGCCGCTTCGAGTGGGGCACCGGCCGTGGCGCGGGCAGCCACGAGATGGCCTCGTTCAACATCATGGACAAGAACTCGACGAAGACCGAGTGGGACGAGGTCGTTCGCGAGATCCCCCGGATGTGGGCGCAGACGGACTACACGTTCGAGGGCGACCACTTCACGGTGCCGACCCCGCACGACATCCACCCGAAGCCGTACGGCGAGTCGCACCCGCCGATCTGGGTCGCCTGCGGCAACCCGGCCACCTTCGGCAAGGCCGGCTCGATGGGCATCGGCGCGATCGCGTTCAACTTCGAACCGGTCTACAACCTGAAGGGCCGCATCGAGGCCTACAAGGAAGCCGCCGAGAACCCGGTCGAGATCGTCGGCGACTACCAGAACAACAACGTGATGATGACGAACGCCGTCATCTGTCTGTCCGACCGCAAGCGCGCTCGCGAGATCGCGCTCAGCAAGGGCCGCGGCTACCTGGTCACCCTGGTGAACCTGTACCACGACACCATGCCGAAGTCGGCGGACGCGATCACCTGGCCGTCGCCCACGTTCGACCTCTCGATGGGCGGCGACGAGCTGCTCGACCAGCTGATCGAGGGCGGCTACATGCTCGTCGGCACCCCGGACGAGGTGTGCGAGCAGGTCAAGGCGTACCAGGAGGTGGGCTGTGACCAGCTCGTCTTCGGCATCAACGACGGCATGACGCACGAGGAGAACCTCGAGATGATCGAGCTCTTCGGCAACCAGGTCATCCCCGAGTTCGACAAGGACCCGGAGCACTCGACCACCAAGTACCGGCGCAACGCGGTGCCGAAGTTCGGTCGTTTCCAGGGCGCGGGCCCGGACCCCGACCTCAAGGTCGAGGTGCTCCCGACGAGCGCGGTGCTGCCGCTCCCGTACCCCTCGGCGTAATCCGGGCGGGCATTCGAACAGGTCCGAGGCCATCGGGGACATCCCGGTGGCCTCGTGCATTTCGGCGAGGGGGACGGGCTCGGCAGCGGGCGGGTCGATCCGGCCGCCGCGAAGCGATGGTGGAACCGCCGTGCGCCCTCACGTGGCGTGCGGTTCGAGCTCCTCGTTCGATTCGTCGCCGGAGGGCCCGTTCCCGCCCTTCCCGCCGCGGCGCCTGCGGGCCGCGAGGATCCGTCGGACGACCTCGACCAGCACGGTGATCAGTGCGGCGGTGGCCAGGCCCGCGCCGATGCCCTTGATCGGGCTGTCCTTGAACGCGGTCCCGCCCCAGAACCCCAGCAGCACCCCGTAGATGGCCCAGGTCAGGCCCGCGATCGCGGTGAATATCCGAAAGCGGCCGATCGGATACTCCACCATGCCCGCCACCAGCGAGACCGCGGTTCGGCCGCCGGGGATGTACCGGGCGACCACGATCATCGCGCCGCCGCGTTCGGCCAGCCAGCGTTCCGCCTGTTTGCGGGCCCGCCGACCGCGCTCGCCGTTGAGCATGTGCCGATTCGCGAACGGTTCGGCCCACCGGCCGATCGCGTAGGTGATGTTGTCGCCGAGGAAGGCGCCGAGCGCGCCGGCCAGTATGAGCAGGAAGAGGTTGGGCGAGAAGCCGGTGACGGTGGCGAACACGCCGCACGCGATCAGCGCGCTCTCGCTCGGCAGGATCGGCAACATCGCGTCCAGGAGCGCGGTGAGGAACACGATCAGGTAGGCCCACGGGGAGCCCGCGAAGGACATGATCGGGTCGAACCACGCGTCCACGGTCACTCCTTCGACGGTGTGCGAAACCGGTCCGCGACCGACTCGGACGATTGTTCGGCGGCCGCCTGTTTTCGGCGGCTACCCGCCCGGAGCACAAACAAGGCACCGTGCGCCGATCGGTCGAACGTCTGTCACGCTTGATCCCTTCGCCTCGACCTCTGATTCGAGACGGATCAACAAACGCTCACGAACAACGCGAGGGACGTGGCATGGACGCCGTTCACGAAGGTCTGGACGCCGTGCGGGCGGAGCTGGTCGGCCTCGATCGCCCCGTGGTGCGCCTGCTGGAGCCGGGTCTGCCGGCCGAGGCCGTGCGTACCCGGGTGGGCGCCGCGGTTCCCGCCGAGCTGGTCTCCTGGTTCGGCTGGGCGGACGGCACCCGCGAGGAGCCGGACCAACTGGTGGACGAGGCATCGTTCATACCGGGCTACGTCCTGGTCAGCCTGGCCGAGGCGCTGGAGTTCCGGGACGAGGTCGAGATGGACCAGCCGGAGGGTGTGCAGTGGTTGCCGCTGCTGGTGTCGCCGGCCGCCGACTTCTACGCGGCGGTCTGGGACGGCTCGGACGTCCAGGTGGCGAGCTATGTGCAGGGCGCGGACGAGCCGATGGTCTACGCGTCGATCCCGCTGATGTTGCGCACCGTCACCGAGAGCTTCCGGACCGGGGCCTTCGAGGTGGACGAAGAGGGCTACTTCGACATGCACCCCGAACTCTGCGACCGGGTCTATGAGGCCCTGAACGGCTGAAACGTTGCACGCGGGTGAGGTAATTCACGTCACGCCCCCTCGTACATACGGGCGCGTAGGTCGCTGGGCTACCTTGTCCGCGTGCCTATACCCCGCCGCCGGACCGTCGCGCTCGGCCTCGCTCCGCTGCTGATCGCCGGTCTCGCCTCGTGCGGGTTGTTGTCCGACTCCGAGGACTCGCCCGGCGGCACCGAGAACGCGGCGGACGCGAACCCGGCGGCCGGTACGGGCGGCTCCTCGGCCGCGCCCGGCGGCGGGTCCGCGCCGCCGTCGGCTCCGGCCGCGCCGGGCACCGAGATATCCGTTGCGTTCGCGGGTGACGTGCACTTCTTCGAGCGCACTCTGCCGCGTTTGAACGCGGGCGCCGAGGGGGCGCTGGGCCCGATCGGCAAGACGCTCGCGGCGGCCGATCTGGCGATGGTCAACCTGGAGAGTGCGATCACCGAGCGCGGCACGCCGGAGAACAAGACGTACCACTTCCGGGCTCCGGCGAAGGCGCTGACCGAGCTGAAGGCGGTCGGGATAGACGCGGTCAGCATGGCCAACAACCACGCCGTGGACTACGGCAAGGTCGGCCTGGAGGACTCCGTCGCCGCCGTCCAGGATCCGCCGATCGGCGTGGCCGGTATCGGCAAGGACGCGGCGCAGGCATACCGCCCGGTGATCCGGGAGGCCAAGGGCGTCAAGGTCGCGTTCCTGGCCGCGAGTCAGGTGCAGGACATCACCAACCAGCTCTACCAGGCCGGGCCGAACAAGCCCGGGATAGCGACCGCGCTGCAGACCGACCGGCTGGTGCAGGCGGTGCGGGACGCGAAGAAGCAGGCCGACGTGGTGGTCGTGTACATGCACTGGGGCATCGAGGGCGACAAGTGCCCGAGTGCGGACCAGAAGAGTGTGACCCGCAAGCTCGCGGACGCGGGCGCGGCGGCGATCCTGGGCACGCACGCGCACGTGATGCAGGGCGCCGGCTGGCTGGGCGACACCTACGTGGGCTACGGCTACGGCAACTTCCTCTGGTACGGCACGTCCCCGTATCCGAACTCGAACGACACCGGCGTGGCGACGCTGACCATCAAGGACGGCAAGGTCGTCGGCGAGAAGTTCACGCCCGCCTCGATCGACAAGCGCGGAGTGCCGATGCCGGTGACCGGCGCCGAGTCCAAGCGCATCCTGGACCGCCGGGAAACGCTCCGCCCGTGCACCGGATTGGCCGCGACGCCAAAGAAGTAGCCCGCGGCGCCGGGAAGTTCGGCGATGGTGCCCACGCGGGGACCGGGGCGGTGTTCGAAGGCGCCCGCCCCGGCCCGGTCTTTGCCGCCGCCGGACTGCCGTCCCTGGCGGTCGCCGCCGGCACGGACATCCGCCCGATGAGGGCAACGGGCCGCCCGGGAGCGGCGAAGGGCCGAACGAAGCGGAACGACGCGCGCGCCCACAGGATGCATGACGCTTCGTCAGTCACGCGGATCGCCATGTTCGGCCCACCAGGCTTCGAACGGCTCGGCTTCGGCGAGCGCGATATCCCGATAGCGGACGAATCGGCGCGTTCTCTCCTCCGACAACACGTCGGCACCGGTGAACGCCCCGGCGGCGTCGTAGTTCATGACCGATGCGGTAACCGCGTCGAAGAGCCAGAAGTCTGCGACGCCGGCGAGCGGATTTGCCCGTCCGGTGGTGTCGAGGATGAAGAACTCCTCCCCGGCCGTCATGTTCGTCAGGTAGCCCCAGCCCAACTCGAACCGTAGATAGGGAGTCAGGGGCCGAGCAAGCACATGCACGCGATAGACCCGCCGCCCAGCACCCGCGTGCCTCCGAAGCTTCGACAGCCAGGCAGCGTTGTAGTCGGCCGGTGGTGGCTCCCCGGCGAGGAAGGCTCGGTAGGCATCCACGTTGCCCGACTTGCCGTAGTCGTCCAGCGTTTCCAGTCGGAACGCCTCACGTTCGAAGGTGTCGAAGAGTTCCGCCAACCGCTTGGGCGGGTTGGGCATCGTGGGCCTCCCGGATTCTTCGTCACAGTCATCCTCATCGAGGCCACGACGGGTCGGCGACACCCTGCCCGATCGGAAACCCTTTGGATGATTCGGGGGTTCGTGCTTGTTGCGTGCCGTCGGCGGAGACGGTCCAGCCGAACGCTTCCATGCCCGGACGGTCGGCCGCGCACCACGTGGACCAGGCCGCTTCGACCTCGTTCCACAGGCGGCGTGGTCCGTGCTGGTGGACGGCGAACGTGTCGAGTCGCCTTCCGTCGTAGTCGACGCTTGCCCACGACGTTCCGGCCTCGTCGCCCACCCACAGGCGGGTGTGCACGCCGTCGACGTCGGGGTTCTCATCCCAGTGCTGCCAGACGCCGGGGGTCATCAGGCCGATCGCGAACTCCGCGGCGAGGTTGCCGCCGGCCACGTCCCAGGGCGATACGGCCGTCGTGCTCGAGGCGGCGACATGTTCGGGGGAGACGACTTCGTACACATCGGAGATCCGGGAGCGATGTCCGCGCAGGTGCATGAACGCCCCACCCGCGCGAAAGCGCCCCTGCGCTCGGCCCTGCGCGTCCACGGTGGCCACGAGGGTGCCGTTTGCGGTCCAGGCGGTTGCCCAGGGCGTGACGATCACGGCTCCGGGCCGGCATTGCCGAATCCAGGCCGGTGGAATGTGCGTAACGGCGGCGGTGGACAAGACTCGGTCGTAGGGTGCGCCGGTCGCCCAGCCCTCGGCGCCGTCTCCCCACACGACGGTCGGATGCCGACCGAGCGCCGCCAAACGGGTTCTGGCGATCCGGGCCAGATGCGGGTCCACTTCGATGGTCACCAGGCGGTGATCGTCACGCAGTCGGTGCGCGAGCAGTCCGGCGTTCCATCCCGTGCCCGTGCCGATTTCCAAGACCCGGTGGCCGTCGGCCACTTCGAGGGCCAGGAGGGCGGCCGCCACGATCGATGGTTGGGACGCGGAGGACGACGGCCAGTGTGCCCCGTCGGGTCGGGGACTGCCGCCGTCGCACATCTGCACGACCACCGGCACATCGGCGTATGCGGCCGCCCACCACCGCTGCGGCTCCCGAACCCGCTCACAGCGCTCGTGCCGGTCGCCGTCCGGTCGGCGCAGCCACACCAGGTCCGGAAGGAACACATGCCGCGGCACCCCCAGAAACGCCTCCCGCCACACCTGGGGCAGTTCCCCGACGGTTTCCTCCACCTGCCGGAGCAGATTCACCCGCGCTCGCCACAGGGCCCTGGCCTGGGCCGACACTCCCCTCACCGGCCCTTCGGGGTGCCGGGGTTGGCCGGCTTGTCCGGCGGAATCGGCGGCGGCACCGGCTTCTCGGGCTTGTGCCCGTCGTCGGTCGCGGGGTCGCGGTGTTTGGCCATGGAATTCTCCTCGACGGATTCGGAGTCGTATTCCATGAATACGTGGGAGGCTGGTCGGGTGTCCAGCCTCAGTCGCGCTCCTGCATGGTTTGCTCCCGAAAGGATTCGGACCACGTTTCGATCTTCCGTCGAGCATCGTCGCCGGACAGCGAGCGGGCCACAAAGTAGTCGAACAATTTTCGATGGTAGGCGACATCCTTGGGATCACGGAGTACGAGCCGTCCACTGAACAATTCGACGGTGACCAGGTGACCGTCATAGATGACGAACGTGTTGAACGGGGCGTCGTTCACGCGCCCCCGGAGTGGCAGTATGTGTACGTGCACCCGAGGGAGTCTGGATACTGCCACGAGATGGTCCAATTGGAGCGCCATCGCCGAAGGGCGGCAAAGTTGCCAGCGAGCGGCCGATTCCGTCAGGAGGAAATCGAATCGTTTTCCCTGATCATGAAGTACGGATTGTCGCTCGAGCTTCATGACCATCATCCTCGCCGTGTCGCCGGCCGTGGGGTCGACGGCGGGCGACAAGGATTGTCGCATGTATTCCGGCGTTTGGAGCAGGCCGGTGATCATCGTCGGCAGGAAATACCGGAGATGCTCGGCGCCGGCTTCGAGCATCGCGAGCTCGCGCTGTCGGTGATGGAGGCCGCGGCGCACCGACGCGCGGACATCCTCGTACTCGGTGTTCGCGATCTCCGCCAGACGCCGAATCTCGTCGGCCGTGGCGGCGTCCACTCCGAGGGCTTCCAGTATGTGTTGCACATCGAGGATGGACGGCAGAGTACGCCCGGTCTCGATTCTGGAGATCTTGCTCTGCGACATGCCGCAGCGGATGGCCAGGCGCTCACCGGAAAGGCCGGTTGCGCTACGCAGAGCCCGGAGAGCAGAGGCCAGGCGTAACCGGTCCCGGCCCGCCTGTTGCGGATCGAAGTTCAATCCGAGACGTATTCCGCGAAGGGGACGGACAGAGTCAGCGCCGATTCCTTCGATCGTTGATACCGATCGAGATCCGGTGCTTCGAGCAGGGTTCGGGATACTTGCGCCCCGTGCTCGTCGTACTGCATTTCGACGACTTTCGAGTCGTCGAACATCCAGAAATCCGAAGGCATGGGTGGAATTCCCTGGCGGCTGGTCGTGTCCAGGATTCTGACGTCCTCGCCGGCGGCGACATTGTAGTGGTAGGCCGCGAATTCGTATCGAAGGTAGTCGGACAGAGGGGGCGTGACGATATGGACCCGAACGACCTTGCGCCCGCCGGCCCGATAGCGAGCAAGCTTCGTCAGCCACGGGTCGTCCTCGGGCAGATCCAGGCGCCCGGTCGTCATGAACCGAGCGTATTCCTGTTCCTCGCCGAGCACGGAATAGGAGGCCAAGGTCTCGAGCCTGAAGGCCTCGCGTTCGAACGAGTCGAAGAACGAGGCCCAGTGCTCACCATCCAAGTGCACGCGCGGCCTCCCGGAGTACGTCCTCCGGCAGCGATACGACGGCTTCGCCCGCGGGCGTCCGATGGTCCACGAGGAAGCCTTGGACGGCGATCGTGCCATCCTCGTCGGTGGTGAAGACGGTCGGACAGTCGTTCGACCGACATTCGGGATCCCCGCCCGAGACGCGCGACAGCTTCATGATTCGCCCTCCGTGTCCGCTCGACTACCTCACGGTGACGCTAGAAGACGGCCCCGAACCGGGCAAGGACTACCCGCGTTCCCGCATAAACCGCGACAGCGTGCGTCAGCCGTTCGCGAGTGCGCTCAATGCGTCGCCGGCGAGGCGGTAGCCGATCCATTCGCGTTCGGGGGTGGCGCCCAGGGCGTCGTAGAAGCCGATGCCGGCCTCGTTCCAGTCCAGGACGGACCATTGCAGGCGGGCGTAACCGCGGGCGGTGCAGATGGCGGCCAGGCGCTGGAGGAGGGCCTTGCCGTGGCCCCCGCCTCGGGCCTGCGGGCGGACGTACAGGTCTTCGAGGTAGATGCCGTGTACGCCCTCCCAGGTGGAGAAGTTCAGGAAGTACAGGGCGAGGCCGACCGGCTCGCCCGTGGTGTCGTCCTCGGCGATCAGCGCGAAGGCCGCCGGGTGCGGGGCGAACAGGGCCGTGTGCAACTGGGCCTCGGTGGCCTTGACCTCGTGCAGCAACTTCTCGTAGGCGGCGAGCTCGCGCACGAGGGTGTGGATGGCGGGGATGTCGGCCGGGACGGCTTCGCGGATCATGCCTCGAAGCTACCTCGTCGCCGCCCGTCGGCTGCGGGAGTTTTCGGGCCCGTGGGCGCTATGCCGTCGGGGCCACGTACATGTAGGACTTCTCCTCGCTGCGCGTGGAGATCCGCCACTCGCCGTCCACGCGTGTGAAGGTGTCGAGGTACCACAGACCGCAGAACATCACCGGGCCCGGCGTCTCGTCGTCATCACCCTTGAAGACCATCGGGTTGTGACACATGGTGCGGCCCGTGGCGGTGTCCCCGTCCACGGTGATCGACGAGTTCGAGATCAGGTGCTGGTACGCGCCGAAGCCCGGCATCACCGAGGCCAGGAACTCCTTGGTCTCCTTCAGGCCGCCCTTGGAGCCGCCCATCGCCGAGTAGTCGATGTGCGCGTCGGCGGTGAAGACCGTGTCCAGCGCGTCCCAGTCGCCCGTGTCCACGGCGTGCGAGTACCGGACCATCAGGTCCTGGATCTCCATCCGGTCCGAGATCTCCTGAAGCGTCAGCATGTGCGTGCCCACCCTCTCCGGCGCTGCGGCGTCGTTCCGTGCTCGCGGGGACGACGTGAGGGGCCAACTTGACACGAACAAGCACATGACGAAAGAGGCAGACCTCGGCGGGACGGTGAAAAGTCCGATCCCGGGGTTAGTACGAAGAATGCTCGGGGGACCCGACCCGGTATCGGCAACCGGGCCGTCGCCGACGGCAGCCGCCGAACCCGAGGGAGACATCGTGGGCGAGACGACGCGGCGACGGGCCACGGTCGCGCTGACGGCCGCTGTGATCGTGCTGGGCGGCCTGAGTGCGTGCACCGACGACAACGGCTCGACGAAGGGTTCCGGCCGTGACGGCGGCAATGCCGACGGTAAGGTCGCGTCCGGCTCGGCCGCTCCGAGCAACAGTCCCGCGAACGACCTCCAGGCGCAGTACCAGCAGGTGGTGCGCAATGTGCTGCCCTCGGTCGTCCAGATCACCACGCAGAGCGGCCTGGGCTCCGGGGTCGTCTACGACGACAAGGGCAACATCGTCACGAACGCGCATGTCGTCGGCCGGGCCACCACGTTCGAGGTCACCCTCCCGAACGCGAGCAAGCCGGTCGGCGCCAAACTCGTCGCCGCCTTCGCCCCGGACGACCTCGCGGTGATCCGCCTCGACAACCCGCCCGCCGACCTGAAGCCCGCCCGGTTCGCCGATTCGAGCAAGCTCCAGGTCGGCCAGATCACCATGGCCATGGGCAACCCGCTGGGTCTGGACTCCAGCGTCACCGAGGGCATCGTCTCGGCCATCGGCCGCACCGTCAGCGAGCCGCAGTCCTCCGGCTCGCCGGGCGCGACCATCTCCAGCGCGATCCAGACCTCGGCGGCGATCAACCCCGGCAACAGCGGTGGTGCGCTGGTGGACCTGGACAGTCAGGTGATCGGGATCCCGACCCTGGCCGCGGCCGACCCGGAGACCAACGGCGGTGCGGCCCCGGGCATCGGCTTCGCCATCCCGGCCAACACGGTCAAGTCGATCACCGACCAGATCATCAAGAACGGCAGGGTGGAGAACTCGGGCAAGGCCGCGCTCGGCGTCACGGTGCGCACCGTGGCCGGGCCGAACGGCCGGGCCACCGGCGTCGGCGTGGTCTCCGTCCAGGACGGCGGCGCCGCCAAGGCCGCGGGCATCCAACAGGGCGACGTGATCACCTCCATCGACGGCCGGGAGATCACCGACGTGGTGGCCCTGTCCGAGGTGCTGGGCGGCAAGCAGCCCGGCGACCGGGTCGAGGTGAGCCTGATCCGGGCCGGCGACGGCGGCAAGGCCACCGTGAACGTGACCCTGGGCGAACTCGAGGGCTGACGGCACCGCAACGCACCGAAGCACGCTCGAAAGCACGCCCGAAGCACGCGGGAATCCCGCCCCGGATTTCGCGAGCGATCCGACGGAAGGGACGATCTGCGCGATAACGTCCCGCCCATGACGATTCCTCAGCCGCCACGCGGGCCGGGGTCGCCGTACGGGGAACAACCATCCGTCGACGGTGATCCACACCTGTCCTGGCACCAACCGCCCGCGACCGCACCGCCCCTGATCCCGGATCAGGGGCGACCGCCCCTACCGCAACCACCGCCACCGCCCGCGTCGGCGTACCCGCAGCCCGGCGCGCCGTCCTACGCGATGCCGATGCCGATGCCGACGTCGGCCGGCGACGGGCAACTCCCGCTCGCGTCCCGGAGCATGCGGCTGATCGCCCGCACCACGGACTACCTGCTCACCACCGCGCTCGTGCTGCCGCTGTGGTTCCTGGCCTACCACTACCTCCAAACCAAGGCCACGGACCTGCCCACCAAGGTGGTCCGCACCGCGTTCCTGGACGTCGTCTTCGGCCGGGCGGGCGAGGCCCAACGGGCGCCGCTGGAGGCGGTGGACGGCCTGTGGGGCACCACCAAGACGCTGCTGCTCCTGCTGATCCTCGCGCACCTGCTGGTGCCCGCCTTCTACGACTGGTTCATGCACGCCCGGTTCGGCCGCACCCTGGGCAAGATCGTGGTCGGCGCGAAGGTGGTCCCGGTGGGCACGTCGGCGCAGGCGGTCCGCGGCCGGGTGCCGGTCGGCGCCTGGCGGGCGGCTCGGCGCACCCTGGTGGCCGTCGTGGTGCCGTGGGCCGCGCTGTTGCTCACCTGGTACGAGATCGCGCTGCGTCAGTGGGGTACGGCGGGCCTGTTCGCGCTGCTGACCCTGATCGGCTTCCTGGACCCGCTGGCCGTGCTCGGCCCGCGTCGGCGCACATGGCACGACCGCACCGCCGGCACCGTCGTGGTGAACGTCAAGCTGCTGGCCCGGAGTTGGTCGGTCACGCGCAACGCGTCCGCGGCGGTGGCCCAGGGGGCCCGCGGCGCGTCCGGCATGGTGGTCCAGGGCGCCCGCGGTGCGCGCGACCGGTGGCAGTCGAGCCGTACCGCCGGGGCCCGGCCCGAGGACCCGAACCGGCCCGGGACCGGGTGAGGCGCCGTCCCGGGCCGGCTGAGCGTCACTCCTGGATCGAGATGGCTCGGGTCGGGCAGACCCGGGCCGCCTCCTCCACCTGCGGCCGCAACTCCTCACCCGGGTTCTCGTTCAGGATGTAGAGGAAGTTGTCATCCCGAACCTCGAACACCTCGGGTGCCTCGGCCATGCAGAGTGCGTTGCTCTTGCACTTGTCGAAGTCGACGACGATCTTCACGTTCGGCCCTTCGGTCGTGGAAGCGGTGCGATGCGGCGATACCTTCGAGTGATGCCGGACGACGGCGGTCCCGGTCGGCGCGATTCGGCGGCCGTACCGGCCGATCCGCGAACCGTCGCCCCACGCCGAGCCGTTGCGGCACCCGGCGCAACCGCTGGCCTATCACGCGCCCCCTCGGGTAAGGCGAGCCTTTTCCCTCGAACGGGGAACCAGCCGGTGCCCTGGGGAGGTCACAAGACCGGATGAGAGGATTCCATCCCGGTACGGCCGCAGCCGCGGGCCGGCGAACCAACACGGGAGGCACGTCCATGACGGCCGATGGCGGCGCCGAGATACGTTCGTTGCGTCCGGGCGATCCGCAGCACATCGGGCCCTTCCGGATCACCGGCAGACTCGGCGCGGGCGGAATGGGCGCGGTGTACGCGGGCCTGGACGGCTACGAACGCCGCGTCGCGGTCAAGGTGGTGCACGCGCAGTACGCCGACGACCCCGAATTCCGGGCCCGCTTCACGCGCGAGGTCAACCTGCTGCGCGCGATCAAGGGCACGTGTACGACACCGGTGCTCGACGCCGATGTCGACGCCGAGACACCGTGGTTCGCGACCGAGTACGTCCCGGGGCCGACCCTGGACGTGCGGGTCAACCAGGGCGGCCCGATGCACGGCGACGAGTTGATGGGGCTTGCGGCCGGGCTCGCCGAGGCGCTCGTCGCGCTGCACGACGCGGACGTGATCCACCGCGACCTCAAACCGCAGAACATCATCTGCTCGCCCGCCGGGCCGCGCGTGCTCGACCTGGGCATCGCCCGGTCCATGGAGGACAGCGGGCTGACCCGCACCGGCATGATGATCGGCTCGCCGGCGTGGATGAGCCCGGAACGCTTCAAGGGCCACGACAGCACGCCCGCCGCCGACGTGTACGCGTGGGCGATGCTGATCACCTACGCCGCCACCGGAGTGATCCCGTTCGGCACCGGCGCCCCCGAGGTGGTCGCGCTGCGCGTGCTCCAGGAGGAGGCCGACCTGTCCGGCGTGCCGGACGTACTGCGCCTGATCGTCAAGCGGGCCTCCGACAAGGAACCGCACTACCGGCCGCACGCCCGCGAGTTGCTGGCCTCGGTCACCCACGTGTGGCGCGGCGCGCTCGGCAACGCCGCGGCGCCCTCGCTCGACCCGGTCGCGGACGCCACGTCGTTGATCGGGCAGTTGTGGACGACGCCCGCGTCCGGCGGCCCCTGGCAGGTGCAGCAGAATCAACAGCAGCAGGCGCCGCAGCCCCCGCAGCCACGGGTGTACGAGCCGCCGCGCGGTCCCGCCCGCTCGGGCGGCACCGCCGCGTTCGGCGCACCGTCCGTATCGCCGCAGACGCCCCCGCCGGCCGGCGGCCGACCCTCGCACGACCCCTACGGCGCGTCCCAGACCCAACCGCCGCTGTACCGCGACGCCCCGACCTCGGGCACGCACGGCGTCCCGCCGCAGTCCTCCGGGCAGTACGGGGCACCCTCGGGCCAATACGGCGCGCCGTCGGGGCAATACGGTGCTCCGTCCGGCCGATACGGCGCGCCCTCGGGGCAGTACGGCACCGCCGGGCAGGGCTACGCGACGAATCCCCATGAGGCGCCCACCGCCCACGGTGCCCACACCCCGCCGCCCACCGGTCGGGCGGCGGCCCGGCAGGGCGGGTCCGGCGGCGGCGCCGGGCGCAAGCGCCTGCTGCTTGCGGTCGGCGGCGTGGCGGCGGTCCTGGTGATCGGGGTCGGCGCGGCGTTCGCGCTGCGCGGCGGCGGCGACGAGGACAAGAAGAAGCCGGAGACGCAGAAGACTCCGACCGCCGAGACACCCAGGCTCACCGGCAAGACCGGCGGCTTCACCCAGGACATCAAGGGGATGAAGTTCGCGGTCCCGGCCACGTGGGAGCTCAAGCAGGTCAGCGACACCGAGGTGTGCGTGTTGCCGAGCGCGACGCCGGCCGCGCAGCGCACCACGTGCGAGCGGGCGGGCCTGCGGATCTGGGTCGGCAAGAACAGCGAGCGCAAGGTCGACTTCAAGGATCAGGCGGGCTGGACCCTCGGTGCGAAACCGACCTGCGTGACCCGGGCCGACGACGCGGCGGCGCCGACCAGCAAGAGCGACGGGAAGAAGTACGCCGAACCGGGCAAGGGCAGCCTGACGTTCGAGTACGCGTCCTACAGCGTGACCTGCAAGAGCGGCGACTCGTTCCAGCCCCAGCTGTGGTGGTTGCCGCAGTCGATGATCTCGTTCTCCACGGCGGGGCTGTCCCGCGAGTACGACGCGGACCTGAACAAGATCCTGGCGTCGGTGAGCGTGACGGGTTACAAGAAGCCCGCTGCGTAACCCGCCACGCCCGACCGGGACAAGGACCCTGCGAAGGGCCGGAGCGGGAGCCTAGAAGTCGGCCGCCGCGGCGACCGGCAGGAACGGGTTCTCCGGTCCGGCCGGGAACGAACTCCAGCTCTGCTCCTCGTACAGGTTCATCAACTCGTGCTCGGACTCCTCGGTGTCCGGCCACTCGGCGTTGACGACCACGTGTACCGAGGGCTGGGGATACTGCTCCCACCACTGGACTATGTGGCCCTCGCCGTCCACGGGGACCGGGTGGTGCTCGACCCGGTGCACCATCATGTACGGACCGCCGGTCCACGGCCCTATGTGCGCGCCGCCCAGCGGGATCGCCGAGATCGAGTCGCCGCCGCGCGGCAGGGCCGGTCCGGCGAAGTCGCCCGAGAGCAACGAGCCCACGTACCCCGTCGGGGGACGGTCCGGTGGGACGTCCTGGTAGAAGTCCACCCGGACCCTGTACCGGATCACTCGCGTCCCCTCCGCTTCCTCTTCGTGTCGTGCTCGCAGCGAGCCCGGCCGGCTTGTTGCGACCGGTAATACGTATACCAGCCGGCGATGGTTCCGTTCCGACGATCGGGTGGGGGCTGGACTTCCCGACGGGCCGCGGGCAGGATCACGCGCACCGGAGGCGGCAGGCAGCGCCCGGATTTCTCCGTGCGGCCGGCTTCGCCGGGACCAATGCGGGGAGGCACGATGGGTGGCACCCGGGACGAGGCGGCACTTGCACGGAGCGGACCGGTCGGCGGCGATGTGGCCGCCTGCGTGCGCCGATTCACCGAGTGGACGATGACCGACGGCGACCTGAGCTGTCGGTACGTCTGGCTCAACCTGCCGGACCCCACCGGCGGCACCGTGCGATACACGGTGCCCGGCACCGAGATCGTGCGGCGCCTCGGCGCGGGTGATCGCGTCGAGACCGTGGGCGAATTCCGCAACGGCGACGCCGTGGACGCGATGATCGCGCGCTGGCGGACGGCGGGTGGTCCGGTCGCCGGGTACGACGGCGCGGAACTGCGCGGCATCGTCGGCTGGGCGCCGGAACCGCTGCCGCTGCCGATCCCGCGGGCCGAGGTCGAGCGGGCCTTCGGCGACCTCGCGGCGCGCCTGGCCTCGGCCTCGGCCGGCGGCGAGTGGGCGCCGGTCGCCGCGGTGTTCACCGACGAGGTGCGCGTGCGCGACCACGTGGTCGGCTTCGTCGAGGGGCGGCATGCGTTGAGCGCCTACATCCGGGACGGCGTCCGGCGTTCGCCGTTCAGCCGCTACCGGGTCCGGCTGCGGATCATCGACGGCAACCGGGTCTCGACGGTGCTGCGCGCCGAGGGACCCGCCGGCGGCCTGGACGTCAACGTGGTGCTGCACTACGCGGGCGGGCGCCGCTGGTCCTATCTGGAGATCGTGTACAACCCGCAGGAGGTCGTTCGCCCCGGGGCCTGACAGGGTGTCGGTTATGGACGACGTACAGCGCCTGCCGGCCCACGAACAGATCCGTCAACTCGCCGCGCGCTACGCGCTGGCCCTGGACAGCCGGGACCTGGACGCGCTGTGCGGGCTGTTCGTGCCCGACGTGCGGGTGAGCCGGGAGGAGCGCGGACGCGCCGCCCTGCGGGTCGCGTTCGCGGCCCAACTGGCCCCGCTGGGGGTGACCATCCTCAATGTCGGCACGCACGTGATCGATCTGTTGGACGCGGACCACGCGACCGGACACGTGTATTGCAAGGCCGAGATCCAGGAGGGGCCGCGCTGGTTGCACCAGGCGATCCTGTACCGCGACGTGTACGAACGGCGGGACGGCGTCTGGTACTTCGCCCGCCGTCGGCACGACCTGTGGTACGGCGCGAACGTCGGTGCGAACCCCGCGGGACTGCCGCCGGCGAACTGGCCGGAGCGCTCGTTCGGTTCGGGTACGGTGCCCGCCATCTGGGAGACCTGGCGGGAATTCCATCGATCCTCGGACGAGCCGGGCGGATCGGGTTCCGTCGGCGTTTGACGGGGCAGGCGAGGAGCAACCGGTTACTCGGCGGCGGCTCGAGTCGACTCGGCGACCGACGCCGACTCGGCGGCGGACTGCCCACTCGGCGGCAGGAAGGTCGGCCATGGCGCGCGACAGGCTTCCGGACGGCGCGAGGAACGCGGCTGCGCGTACCGGCGTGCTCCTGGCGCTGACCATCGTCGCGGCGATGGTCGCACTGCTGGGCGTCTGGGCGCACACCTGGTTCTGGGTGTGGGCCATGCTCTTCGTCGGCCTGGGCATGCTCGGCATGGCGTGGAGCGCGCTGGAGATCCTGATCGCGCTCCAGGTGGCCGAGGAGCAGCAGGACCGGGACCTCGGCGTCTACCAAGTCCGGCCGGTCGAGATGCGTGCCCGGCGGCGCACCGGCCGCTGATCGGGGCGCATCGGTTCCGGCGGGACACGAACGGGGCGCGGCACCGGGATCGGCGCCGCGCCCTGCGGGGTGTCCGCGGTCAGGGGACGATGCGCTCGACCGCGGCCGGACCCTGTTCGGCCAGCCGGCGGCGGGCCTCCTCGATGTTCTTCTCGGTCAGATCCTTGCCCTCCGCAAGCACCAGATCCTCGGGATCGACGGGCGTCTCTGCGCCACTGCGCAGGTCCATCCGGGGCCGGTCGCCCTCGGGGATCTCGTTCACGGGAATGCGCTCGTCACTCATCTGGCCGTCCTTCGCTCGGGACTGGGGTCGGTGCCCCCGCACCGACCCCGACTACCCGTTGCGTCGGGAGCGGGAACCCCGCGCCGAACTTTTTATACAGCCGTCCTAGACAGCTGTCTTATACGCCCGTACAGTTCCTGTCATGACCTCCACCACAGCCAAGGCCGGCCGCAAGGAATGGATCGCCCTGACGGTCCTGCTGCTCCCGCTCCTGCTCGTGTCGATGGACATGGGCGTGCTGTACTTCGCGCTTCCGTTCATCAGCGAGGACCTCGAACCCACGGCTCCGCAGCAGTTGTGGATGATGGACGTCTACGGCTTCCTGCTCGCGGGCCTGCTGATCACGATGGGCGCGCTCGGCGACCGGATCGGGCGGCGCCGGTTGTTGCTGATCGGTGCGGCGGCCTTCGGGGCCACCTCGGTGGCCGCGGCCTTCGCGAACAGCGCCGAGATGCTGATCGCCACCCGCGCGCTGCTGGGCGTGGCCGGCGCCACGCTGATGCCCTCGACCCTGGCGCTGATCCGGAACATGTTCCACGACCCGGCCCAGCGGCGGACCGCGATCGGGGTGTGGACCGCCGCCCTGACCGCGGGCGCCACCCTGGGCCCGGTGGCCGGCGGCCTGCTGCTCGACCACTTTTGGTGGGGCTCGGCGTTTCTGCTCAACGTTCCCGCGATGGTGCTGCTGCTCGCGGTCGGCCCGTTCCTGCTCCCGGAGTTCAAGGACGCCGCGGCCGGTCGGCTGGACCTGATCAGCGCCGGGCTCTCGCTGGTGGCGGTGCTCGCCGTGATCTACGGGATCAAGGAGATCGCGGCCGAGGGTGTCGCCCCGCGCTACCTGATCGCCATCGTGGTCGGCCTGGTCGTGGGCTTCCTCTTCGTCCGGCGTCAGCGCACCATCGCAAACCCGCTGATCGACCTCGAACTGTTTCGCAATCGGGCCTACAGCGCCTCGATCGCGGTCAACGTGATCGCGAGCATCGCAATGCTGGGCTCCGCGCTGTTCAACACGCAGTACATGCAACTCGTGCTCGGTATGCGGCCGTTGGAAGCGGCGCTGTGGTCGCTGACGGTGATGCCCGGGATCATGGTCGCGCTCACCGTGTCCGGCATCGTGGCCAAGCGGGTGCGGCCCGGATTCCTGATCGGGGCGGGGCTGCTCCTCGCGGTGGCCGGCTTCCTGGTGATGAGTTCGGCTCGACCGGGCTCGCCGCTCGTGCTGGTCCTGGTCGGTGCGGGTCTGGTGGCCGCCGGGGTGTTGATCGCGACCACGCTCACCGCCGAGATGATCCTGACCGCGGCGCCGCCGGAGCGTGCCGGTGCGGCGGGGGCCACCTCGGAGACCGGCAGTGAACTCGGCGGGGCGCTGGGCATCGCGATCCTGGGCAGCATCGCGGACGCGGTGTACGGGCGGGACATGCGGGACGCGACCGTGCAGGGAGTGCCCGCCGACGCGATGCACGCGGCGAACGACACGCTGGCGGCGGCGAGCGCGACCGCCGGGCGGATCTCGGGTGGGGCCGGTGAGCAACTCCTGGACACCGCGCGGAGCGCCTTCACACACGGCATGCAATACGCCACCCTGGGCGGCGCGGTCCTGCTGACGCTGGCCGCGGTCGTCGCCACCGTCCTGCTGCGCGGGGTACCGATCGCCGCCGAGGCGGAGGCCCGGGCGAAGACGGCGGCCGAGACGGAAGAGCGGCCGCGGATCGAGACGGACGAGCGGGCCCGGACGCAGACGGGGACGGGCGCGCAGGCGCAGCCCGCCGGGCTCGCCGCCGCGGCCGGTGACGAGCCGGTCCGTATCCGGCGCTGACCGGGCGTCCGTCCACACCGTCCGTGGTGGAGGCGGGCTGGAGGCGGGCGATCCGAGACACCCGAAGGCGACCCCGCGAGGGGTCGCTTTTGTGGTGAATGCGGGGAATGCCGAACGGATGAAAGCCAATAGCGTGCAGGCAACCGGATAAACACGCCCGATCAGGTCGAATCGGCATTGACTCTCACCATTTCGAGCACCGTGTTACGCCGAAAGCCTTTGCCCACAGGTTTTCCACAGGATGTGGATCTTCCTTGTGGAAGATCAGCGCGTTGCCCGGCTCCGGCTGTGGATAAACGTCTCCAGTTCGAGGTTTTCGGCGTCCGAAAAGACCCGGTCCGGAATGGTCATCGCCTGGGTGGGGCCGAACTCGAAGATCCATTGGGCGTCCACCCGGCGCACCTTGCGGAAGGTGTCCCACGGGGTCGTGCTGCGACTGCCGCCGAGCGTGGTCGTGAACTCCTCGTCGGTCAGGGTGACCTCACACGGCACGCCGTGCATGTGTTTGTTCTGCCGAGTGGCCTGGATCGGTGCCCAGAATCGCAGCGCGAGCATCGCCACACCGAAACCGACGAACGCGAGCGGCCACAACACGGTCGTACCGGACAGCAGCGCCTTCGTCACCAGGACCACGCCCAGCACCGAGAGCACCGCCCCGGCCCCGAACAGGCCCCGGAAGAGGCCGCGCCGAAAGGCGAGCACGCCCTCCGCGATATCGGCCTCGGTCGGGACGTAGGTGGTCGAGATATGCACCCGGCCATGGTCGCACGCGGCCCGCTCGAGCCGGCTACGGCTACGACTCCCGCGGTTCCGTGGGGGTCGCCTCGGGCGGTGGTGGTTGCGGGGTGTCGCCGGGGCGGGCGTACCACGCGGGCGGGCCCAGGGGTCCGGGCTGCGCGGGTACGACGCCGGCGGCCGACGCCGGGGGCGGACCCCACGGTGCGCCGGGTTGGCCGGGCGACCCGCTCCACGCCCCGTTGGCCGCGTGCCGAGGCGGCTCCCACGGCGCGGGCACGCCGTACTGCGGCGGAGGTCCCCAGGCGGGATGCGCCTGCGGATGCCGACCCGGCGGCATCCATCCGGGCGGCGGGCCGAACGCGGCCGTGCCCGGCGATGGCCCCCAGCCGGCCGGTGCCCCGTACGGCGCGGCCCCATACGGCGCCGTGCCCGGCGGGCCGAACGGCATCATCCCCGGCGCCCACCCGGGCGGCGGCTTGATGTAGCGCCACCTCGGGGACGGCATCGTGTGGTCGATCACCCGGCTCAGGAGCGGCTTCGCGGCCCAGACCCGATCCAGCAGCTCGCGCTCCTGCGCCGGGAACTCCGGGGCCGGACCCTTGCGCGAGCGGCTCGCACGCCGGCGCAGTTCGGCGAGCAGCGTGGCGTTCGCCTGATACGCGCGCAGTTGCGCCGCCCCGGCCGGGCCGAGCATGGCCTTCGCGGTCCGCAGCGCGCGCGAGCGGTCGGCCATCGAGGACAACAACAGCGGCTCGTGCGGTCGGAACCAGCCCGCCGCGACGTATCCCGGCAACTCGTCCTCGACCGCGCGCAACTGGTCCCGGCGCACGATCACCACGTACCAGACGAGCCCGCCCAGGATCGGCATCATGACCAGGAAGTACACCCCGAGGAAGGCAAGCCCCTGGGTGGCCGAGCCGTTCCAGGCCGCATGCAGCCCGACCGCGCACACGTAGCCACCGAGCGGGAGCAGGATCCGCGCCGGTCGGGAGCGGACCGCCAGCGCGAGGCCGAAGCCGAGGCCGATCATCGAGGTGAACAGGGGATGGGCGAACGGCGACATGATGCCGCGGGCGATGAAGGTGCCCCACGTGGTGCCCAGCCCGTCGCCGCTGTCCTCGCTCGCGGCGAACTCGCGGCCGAAGTACAGGATGTTCTCGGTGAACGCGAAGCCCGCCGCGCTGACCGCCGCCGGAATCAGTCCGTCCAGGACGCCGCGGAAGCTCTGCCGGATGGTCAGGAACAGGAGCAGGACCGCGAGTCCCTTGACGCACTCCTCGACCACGGGCGCCACGATGGTCAGCCCCAGCAGCTCGGCGTCCTCTTCCCCCTTGAGGTCCATCAGCTTGTCGAAGGACCAGCTGTTCGCGAGCAGCGCCACGAGCGCACCCGCACACGAACCCCACGCGAACGCGAAGAGCAGGCTCTTCCACGGCAACGGCCGCACCCGACCGAGCCACACGATCGCGCTCACCACCAGCGGAGCGGGCACCAGCGCCAACAACGCGCCGACGAGCAGCCCCTGTGCGCCGATGGTGTCGCCGAGCATGACCGCAACCGTGACCGCACAGCCGAGCAGCGCGGTGACGAGCACGGTTATTCGCGCGGTCTGGTTCGCCGCGAGCGTGCGCAGCCGCGACTTCTCGACCGGTCCGGGCTCGTACAGGGCGAACTCGTACGCGGCCCGGTCCGGGGGGACCGGACCGGCCGGCGCGTCGGGTCCTTGCGATGCGTCCATATGGGGTGACGATAACGCCGCGCGGTGGCGCGGTGCCCCTCTCTCGGGTCGGCTGTGACGTGGTCGGTATCGGTGGTCCGACCGGGGCCGGTACGCACCGCCGGGCCGCGGGCGGGCTCGGGTTCGGGCCGGTGCCCGGCTCAGCGGCGCCGAAAGAGCAGATCCGCGACCTCGTGGCCCTTGTCGAGCCCCTGCTGTTCGAAGCGGGTGACCGGCCGCCAGCTCGGTCGGGGAGCGTAGCCGTCGACGGTGTTGACCAGTTCGGGCTCGGCGGAGAGCACTTCGAGCATCCACTCCGCGTAGTGCGCCCAGTCGGTCGCGCAGTGCAGAATGCCGCCCGGCGCCAGCCGCGACGCGGCCAGCGCGGCGAAGCCGGGCTGAATCAGCCGGCGCTTGTGGTGCCGGGTCTTGGGCCACGGGTCGGAGAAGAAGACCCGGATGCCCGCGAGGCAGGCCGGCGGCAACATGTCCCGAAGCAATTCGATCGCGTCGCCGTTGGCCACCCGTATGTTCGTCAGGCCCCGACGCTCGGCATCGTGCAGCAGGCTGCCCTGACCCGGGGTGTGCACGTCGATGGCGAGCACGTTGGTGCCCGGGTCGGCCTCGGCCATCGCCGCCGTCGCCTCGCCCATGCCGAAGCCGATCTCCAGCACCACCGGGCGGTCGTCGCCGAACAACTCGCCCAGGTCGAGTCGGCGGTCCGCGACGTCGAACCCCCATCGCTCCCACAGCCGATCCAGCGCGTCGCGCTGGGCGAGCGTGACCCGGCCGCGCCGCGGGGTGAAGCTGCGCACGGTCGCGAGATGACGGATCGGGCGATCGGTGATCGGGACGCCGGAGGCGGTCGAGGCGCCGGGAAGAGGGGACATAAGACAAGGATTTTACGGCGAATCCGGGGGACGGCCGATCGTCGGGGGAACCCCGGGCATCGGCGGCGGCGGGCCCGACGGGCCGGGCAGCGTCGCTGCGACGGGTACGTGCGGTGCCCACGGCGGGTCCGGCGGCGTTGCCGGGCGCAGCCGGAACACCGCCCAGAACAGCACCGACGCGACCAGGAAGGCACCGAAGAGCCACGCCGCGCGCAACCACATCCCCCGGGTGGCACCGGTGCTCACCCCGGTCGGGTCGAGCAGCGTGAGCAGGAACAGGAACACCGCGACCGCGTACACCGCCGCCCAGCCCGATCGGCTCCACCGCCACAGCAGGTGACCGTCCAGAAAGCGCACCGGCAACAGGCCGAAGACCAGGCCGATCACCGCGGCGACATAGGTCTGGGTGAGCACGTTCTCGGCCAGCACCCAGCCGAAGGCCGGCGTGTCCTCGCCGGCGAGCACGTGTTCGACCGGGATGCGCCCCACCCAGGCGCCCAGGCCCACCCCGGCCAGCGCCCACGCGCCCAGCGCGGTGGCCCGCCCGTCCTCGCGCGCGGGGATCCGGCGCAGGCCGGCATGCGTGAAGGCGAGGAACAGGCCGTAGACGTAACCCGGCACCAGGTGCGCGAGCCGGGAGCCGGTACCCAGCAGCAGGGCGACCACCAGGGCACCGGGGATCAGCTGCGGGAAGGCGCGGACCCGCGAGACGTGCCGGCGGTACGCCTCGGACACGCCCGCGTAGGCGAGCACGGTGATCGGGACCGCGATCAGCAGGGACAGGGCGAGCGCGGACGTGCTCGTGTCCAGGGCCACGTTCGGTTCGACCGCGACCGTGCCCAGCGCGGACAGCAGGACGAAGGCGAGTACCTGGAGCCGCGGCGCCCGCGGCAGCGAACGCGGTCGGGCCGCGCCCGGTCGCAGCCGGCGACGGATGCGACCGCGGTTCTCCTCCACGGTCTTGTTGAACAGTTCTGCGGCGAAGCCCACCAGTGGGAGGGCGAGCAGGGCGCCGACGCCCGCGCCGGCGAGCGGCGCGGGGTGGTCGAGCAGGTCGTCGGGGGAGGGCAGGCCGCGTGCGGACTCGGCGCGGTCGGCGGCCCCGCCGGGCACGGCCCGGGCCGGCTGCCGGGTGGGCAGCACGGTGAACGCGAGCCGCACGCTGCCGTCCAGGCGCTCGGTGGCGCACACCGCGGTCAGTTCGGCCGGCCCCTCGGGCAACCCGGCGGGCACGGTCAGCTCGGCGTCGACCCGACCGTCCGGGCCGACCGGGACCCGGGCCAGCTCCCGGTCGCCGCGGCGGATCGCCAGTTCGGCGGGCGTGGCGCCGGTCGCCGCGGCGCAACCGGTGAAGCCGGATCCGGTCGCGCGGATCCGGTCGCCGCCGCCGGCCTGCGCGGTGGAGAGGCCGAACGCGACGGGCGGAAGCGTGAGTTCGGCATCGAGGACGACGCCGGCGTCCACCACGCCGAACCCGGCGGAATCGGCCAGGCAGGACACGGTGATCCGGTGTGCGCCGCGGGTGGGCGTCTGCGGGACGTGCAGGCGCAGCGGCTGGTACTCGATCAGCGCCTGCGGCCCGTTCGGCTCGGCCGGGGCGTAGAACGTGGTGACGAAGCGGCCGTCCCAGAAGAGTCCGCCGCTGTGCGTCGCGGTGGCGGGCCCGCAGCGCAGGTTCGTCCAGACGGTGACGATGGCGTCGGGTGTGGGTCGGGCCGGTTCGAGCACCAGCCGCCGGCTCGCCAGGTTCGCCGGCGGCGGACCGGGGGCCGGGAAGCCGTCCGGATTGCCGGGCTCGGCCTGCGGATAGTCGAACGTGGTCTGGGCCATCGGCGCCGGGAACACCTCCCGGCCCCGGTTCGTGCACACCGTGCGGAAGCCTTGGACGCCGACGTAGACGGGCGGGTCCAGGGTGAAGCGCACGGTGAAGCCGTGGTCCTGCGCGGGGTCGATCGGGACGTCCGCCGCGATCAACCGGTCGGTGCCCAGCACGTTCGTGCGCAGCCGCGCGTCGTACCCGATCACGTCGACCCGACCGGTGGGACATCCGGTGTGCCCGGTGGCCCGGAGCGTGACCGCGTCGCCGGGGCGCAGCTGTCCGCCCGGCGAGATCACCAGCCGGGCACCCGGGGTGTCGGCGCGGGCGGGCGCGAACCCGCCGAGCAGCCCGCACACCACGAGCACGGCTGCGCCCACGAGTAGGGCCCGCAGAACAGCGGGATTGATGGCCACGACAGTCCCCCGATCGGCCGGTCCGCGACCATGATCGCGCAACGGCTCGGCGGCCGGCCAGAGCCCCTGGGGTGCCGTCAACCCCCGCCGGGCGCCGCGACGCCCGCACCGAGTCTCGCCGCCCCGGCGAACCACGCCCGAATGGAACCGCTAGGCGAGTGGTTCTCCGGCCCGCCGACGCACGGCACCGGACGCCGCGGCGCCCGGCGCGGGGTTGAAGGCACTCCCCAGCCGCTCCGCGACCCGAGCCGCGATCTCGTCGCCGATCGGCAGCGACGCGGTCGCGGCGGGCGAGGGCGCGTTCAGTACGTGGACCGTGCGCGGGCCGCCGGTGATCAGGAAGTCGTCGACGAGTTCGCCGTCGGGGCGGACGGCCTGCGCGCGCACTCCGGCGGGCGCTCGGACCAGGTCGTTCGCGGTGACCTCGGGCAGCAGCCGCTGCACCTCGCGCACCATCGCGGGCTTGGCCACCGAGCGCAACAACTCGCCCGCGCCGTACCGCCAGTGCCGGCGCGCGATGTGCCACATGCCCGGGTAGGTCAGCGTCGCGGCCAGCTCGCGCGGCGCGATCCGCGACCACGAGTAGCCCTCGCGACGCAGCGCCAGGACCGCGTTCGGCCCCACGTGCACGTCGCCGTGGATGCCCCGGGTCAGGTGTACGCCCAGGAACGGGAAGGCCGGATCGGGCACCGGGTAGACCAGCCCGCGCACCAGCCCGCGGCGCGAGGGCACCAGTTCGTGGTACTCGCCGCGGAACGGCACGATCCGCACCGGCGGCGGGTCGCCCGCCAGCGCGGCGATCCGATCGCTGTACAGCCCCGCGCAGTTGACCAGGACCCGCCCGCGCAACTCGCCGAGCCGGGTCTGCACGACCACCTCGTCCGGGTGTACGGCGAGGTCGACCACTTCCGCACCGGTGCGCAGCGCGACGCCGCGCTCGTGCAGCAGGGCGACCAGGGTTCGGCACACGTCGGCGTAGTCGACGATGCCGGTGGAGGCCACGTGCAGGCCGCCGACCGACAACACGTGCGGCTCGCGTTCGCGAACCTGCTCGGTGGTCAGCTCGGTGACCGGCACGCCGTTCGCCAGGCCGCGCTCGAACAGCGTGCGCAGCCGCGGGAGTTCATGCACGCTGGTGGCGACCACGAGCTTCCCGGGGACATCGTGCGGGATGTCGTGCCGGGCGCAGAATTCGGTCATCCGGCGCGCACCCTCGACGGCGAAGCGGGCCTTGAGGCTGCCCGGCCGGTAGTACAGGCCGGAGTGGATCACCCCCGAGTTGCGGCCGGTCTGGTGGACCGCCCAGGAGGTCTCCTTCTCGACCACGGCCACGGTGCGCCCGGGGTCGCGTTCGGTGAGCGCGTATGCGGTGGCCAGACCGACGATCCCGCCGCCGATCACCACCACGTCGTAGGTCAACGTCATGAGCACACCTCCGTCCGGCCTCGGACCCACCCTAGGCTGCCCGACCCGGGCCCGGGACGGGCTTGCCCGATGGTGTCCGCCGTCACCGGCCGCGGCGCCACCTGGCCGGGGACCACCACGCGGTGGATGTGGCCGGTGCCGGGTCGGGCGCGGGCTCGGGCGCGTGCTCGGGGACCGGGGTCGGGTGCGCGGGTGGGGCGAGTGCGGGAGCGGGGACGGGCTCGGGCGAAGGTATCGGCGGCGCGGGAGCCGGCGCCGGGGTCGAGGTCGGCCGGGAGGAGGGGGCCGGCCAGGGGGCGCCGCCGTGGATCGGGTGGTCGGGAGTGAAGGCGACCGGCAGTGTGGCGAGGGCGCGGATCCAGGGGGAGGCGCGCCAGGTGAGCGCGTCCTGGGGGACGGCCAGGTGCAGGTCGGGCAGCCGGTCGAGCAGCGTGTCCACGGCGGTCTTGGCGATCAGGCGCGCGTGGTCCTGGGCGGGACACATGTGCGGGCCGCCGCCCCAGGCCAAGTGCGCCCGGTTCCCGGTCAGTTCGGTGCCGGCCGTGCGGACCGCGGGGTCGGCGTTGGCGGCTGCGATGCCCAGGAGCAGGAAGTCGCCGCCGCGGATCAGGGTGCCGCCGAGCAGGGTGTCCTCGGTGGCCCAGCGGCCGGCCGCGTTCTGCATCGGTGGGTCCTGCCACAACACCTCGTCGAGTGCCTCGTCGGTGGTGCGGCGGCCGCCGGTGAGGGAGGCGTGCAGGGTGTGGTCGGTCAGCAGGATGCGCAGCGCGTTGCCGATCCAGTTGGCGGTGGGCTCGGTCGGGGTGATCACGAGCAGGTCCTCGATCACCTCGGCGTCGGTCAGCCCGGCGGGATGCGCGATCATCCAGGACGTGACGTCCGCGCCCGGCGTGATCCGCTTGGCCGCGACCAGGTCGGTCATCATGCGGTGGAAGGCCGCCTGATGCGCGAGCGCCTCCGGGCCGCCGTCGAACATCCCGTTGATCGCCCGGACCAGGTGCGGTCCCTCCGGAGCGGACATGCCGACCATCCGGCCCATCGCCAACAGCGGCAGGCGCTGCGCGTACTCGGTGAGCAGGTCGGCCTCGCCGCGGCTGACGAACGTGTCGATCAGCGAATCGGCCATGTGCTCGATCTCGCCGCGCAGGACCCGCCGATCGACCCGGCCCAGGCTCTGTGCGACGGCCGCGCTGCGCCGGCGGTGTTCGGGGCCGTCGGCGCACAGGACGGAGGGGCGGTACTCGACCATCGGCGAGAGCGGCCAATCGGCCGGGACCAGGCCCTCGTTCCGGTCGCGCCACAACCGCGAGTCGTGCGAGAACCGGTCCGGATCGCGCAGCACGGCCAGGAGTTCGGCGTAACCCAGGACCAGCCACGCCCGCACGCCGCCGTCCAGCACGACCGGCGCCACCGGGCCGTGCCGTTCGCGCAATTCGCGGTACAGCCCGGCCGGGTCGGTCTCGAAACGTGGGCCGGACAGGGCCACGAACGGGCAGCCGGATCTCTCGGTCATCTCAGGACACATCCCGCTCTGCCGCTGCCACGGCCGTCGCCGGCGCACGTCGGCCCGCCCGGGTGGGCGACCCGCCCCTTCTACGGCCCGGAACCATATCGTGCCCGCGGCCGTCTGCCACCGGTGCGAATCGGACACGAACCGCCTTTTCCCGTAGGGGTATCGATTGCCCGCCCGGTCTCCGGTCCGGTTCACCGGTCACGGTCCCCGCGGGCCGGTTCGCGTCCCCGTCCCCGGTCTCCCGCGGCCGGTCCGGCCGGCCGTCGCGGCAATTGGTCGTGGGCGCGGTCGCGATGGCGTACAGTTGGGTCTACCGACGCGGGGTGGAGCAGCTCGGTAGCTCGCTGGGCTCATAACCCAGAGGTCGCAGGTTCAAATCCTGTCCCCGCTACTTGGATCACGGGCCCGACATGAAAATGTCGGGCCTGTGGCGTTTCCGGTGGCATTTCCCGAGGTCGTTCGCCGGGCCGAGGACGGTCCGGTGCGGCTCAGACGGTGATCCCGCCGACCAGCCGGGCGCGTTCGGTGAAGTCCTTGACCGCGCGCACGTCGGCGTACGGCTTGAGGCCGATCATCAGGTCGTTGAGGTAGGCCGCGTTGCGCGACGAGTGCACCCGGTCCGCGATCTCCAGCGCCTGCCGGCCGGTCGCGCAGGCCGACTCGATCTCGCCCGCGCGCAACTCCGCCTGCGCCCCCACGGCCAGCCGCAGTCCGTGCGAGCGCTGGTACGCCTCGCCGCGCAGGCCCGCGAGCGCCTGCACGGTGAAGTAGCGGGTGCGCTCGGGCACGCCCAGGTCGCGGTAGCACTCGGCGCCGTCCGCACACAGCCGGTCCCACGTGAAGAAGTCGATCCACTCCGGATCGGCGTCGCCCGGGCGGGCCCGCTCCAGGTGCGCCTCGGCCGCGTTGAGCGCGCGCCCGCAGCCCACCGCGTCGCCGGCGCGGGCTTGGGCGCGCGCCTCGACCAGGTGCAGGAAGCCGGTCACCCGGGAGGTCGCGATGCCCTTGTTGCGCTCGATGGCGGCCTGGGCCAGGTCGACCGCGATGTCGGGGTTGCCGCGGTAGGTCGCCTGCAGGCTCATCGACGCGAGCACGTAGCCGCCGAGCGGTACGTCCGCCGCCGCGCGGGCCAGCCGCAGGGCCTGGATGTAGTAGCGCTGTGCGACCTCGTGTTGGCCGGTGTCGAAGGCCATCCACCCGGCCAGTCGGGAGAGTTCGGCCGTGGCGCCGAACAGCCTGCGGCCCACGTCGTCGTGATAGCTGCCGCGCAGCAGCGGGGTCGCGTCGCAGCGCAGACACTCCGGCACCATCGACGCCCGCCAGTCGCCGCCGCCGTACTTGCTGTCCCAGCGCCGGGCCTCCTCGGCCGCCTCGCGCAGCTTGGTCACATCGCTGTGTCCCACGTGCGGCCCGGTGCCGCGGTGCTCGGCGCGGGCGTCCGCGGGGGTGATCAACCAGCGGGCCATCGGCGTGCCGTAGGCGGTGACGGCGAACGTCCCGGCGAGCAACTCGCGTCGATTCACGTGGTCGTGCCTCCACAGGTCGGTGGCGGTGCGAACTGCCTCCCCGACATCGCGTGGGAAGGCCAGACCGAGATCGGGATCCACCGGCCGACTGTCGTCCAGGCCGATCTCCTCCAGCGGCACCGGGCGGCCGAGGCGTTCCGCGAGCACGGCCGCGATCAGGTGCGGCACGGGGCCCTGTGGAGTCATCCCCTTGCCCACCCAGCGGGCCACGGAGGTCTTGTCGTAGCGGAGGGAGAGTCCGCGCCGGGCGCCCAGATCGTTGACCCGGCGGGCGAGTCCGGCATTGCTGACCCCGGCGACGCCGAGCAACTCGCCGAGCCGGCCGTTGGGTCCGCGCTCGCGCGGGGGTCGGGGACGGGTGTCGGCGGGCTCCGCGGGCCCCTGGTCGGGGTAGGCGTGGAGGGTGGAGGGGCGCTCGGGGGACGCCTGGTCGGCACCGGCCGGGGAGTCGCCGAAGGAGCCGTCGGACCCGGCGCCGACGCCTCCGCTCACTACCCCCGGATCGGGAACCTCCCGACCCCCGTCATCGGGGCCCGAACGCCCCGACTGATCCTGCTTGGGACTGCCGCGCATAGTTTGCCCCCAAAGGCAACCCTCCGTCCGCCTCAGCGTAACCGGACCGGCCACTCGCGGTAAGGGAGATATTCGCCAATCCCGGGTGTCGCGCGACCCGATTTCACGAGTCGTTCCCGGTCGTCCTGCCGCCGGGGCAACCCTTGGCCAAGCCATCGCCAAGGCCGGGTCGCAATCATTGACAGAACGTACTTGACGCCGCGTCAGTACGCAGGCACGGTCAAAAGGCACCATGCGCCGGGTGCGTGTCCCCGTGCGCCGTCGGATGCGCTCTACTCAGGCTTGCCTAACCTTGGTTCCATGGAAACGTCGGAGCACGTACGGCCGGTATCCATGGTGATGTGCGCGAGGCCGTAACCCGAAGGGGGTCGAGATGCGCTGGTTCGCAGGGGCGTCCGAAAGTCGGAGCGTGACCCGGCCGACCGGGGCCAGGACGCTGTGGGACGGCTCCGATCCGCTGTGGCTGGTGGGGAATTGGCCCGCGGACGAGGTCCGGGTGGTCAGCCGGGGCGGGATGCGGATGGCGGTGCTGGGCGTGTGCGGCGCCACCGACGCCGAGCTGGAGGTCGGACTCGCGGTCGCCCGAGGCGGCGCGCTGCGACACCTGACCGGGTGGGCCGGCAGCTACCACGTGGTGCTGCGCACCGGCCTGCGCACGGTGGTGCTCGGCGATCTCGCGGGCGTCCGCCAGGTGTTCCACACCGAGCCGGCCGACGGCGTGGTCTACGCCTCGCACGCACTCCCGCTCGCCGACCTGACCCGCGCCGGCCTGGACACCGAGGCCTTCGCGGCCCGCCTCGCCTGCCCCGACGTGCCCGAACTGGTGTCCGGGCGCTCGATGTTCGCCGGGGTGAACCGGCTCGAACCCGGCCACGCCCTGGACGTCGCGCACGGCGTGGCCCGGGTGCGGCTCTACGAACAGCACCGCTCCCCGCTCGACTTCCCCGGCGCGGCCGTCGAACTGGGTCGGGCGCTGTCCGACGCGGTCGGTCGCCGAGTGGCCGGATCCAAGCGCCCCGGCGCGGATCTGTCCGGAGGACGGGACTCGGCGGTGCTCGCGCTGCTGGGCGCCCGCTCGGTGGCAATGGCCAAATCGCGCGACCTGATCGCGGTCACGTGGGCCGAGCCGTGCGCCCCCGGCGACCCGGAGTCCGCGGCCGACATCGTGGCCCGCTCGGCGCGGCTGCGCCACCTGGTCGTCCCGGGCGACGTCGACCACCTGCCCTACACCGGCCTGGAGGACGTGCTCAGCGGCGCCGTGATGCCCGACGAACCCGGCTTCTCGCTGATCGGCATGGCCCGAACCACCCGTACGTTCAACGCCATTCGCGACGCCGGCATCGACATGCACATCACCGGCTACGGCGGTGACGCGGTGCTGGGCACCCCGCTCGCCTACCTCGCCGACCTGGCCATGGACCGTCGCCGGCTGACCACCGCCCGGCACGCCCGCACCTGGGCACGCAACCTGGGCATGCGCGGCCACGACCTCGCGAGCACCGCCAACCGGGTCGCCCGCACCACCTTCCCCCAGGCACTCGACCAACTCGCGGAGGTCTTCGCGGGCTCCGGCCGGGTGGAAGCGGGCCCGGCCGCCGCGATCGCGTGGTGCTCCGCGGCCCCCACGGCGGTCTGGACGACGCCGGACATGCGCCGCCGTCTCGCCGTGTCGCTGCGCCGCCTCGCGGGCGAGTCGGTGGTCTCCGCCGGATCCGTTGTCGCCGCGGACCCGGCGGTCCATGGCCGCCCGGGGGACCGCGCCGCATGGGTCGCGGTCCGCCGGGCGGCGGAACGCCAACGCGCCTGCCAACAAATCGCCGAGCGCATCGGCGTGCGGGTCCAAGCGCCCTACCTGGACACCGCCGTGGTGCGCGCCGGGTTGTCGCTGCCGGCCTGGGCACGGGACCGGGACGACGGCCCCAGGGCGCTGCTCACCGCGGCCGTCCAGGGGCTGATCCCGCGACACACCCTCGGCACCGTGCACCGGGCCGACTACACCGAGGCCGAACGACGCGGCCTGCGCCTGAACGCCCGGGTGCTCCGCGACCTGTTCGCCGACCCGCTGCTCGCCGAACTGGGCGTGCTCGACCCGGGCGAGGTACGGCACACCCTCGACCGAGCGATCGGCGGCCCGAACCTGAGCAAGGGCGACCCGACCGCCGCCGCCCCCGACCTGCCCCTGGGCGCCCTCGCCGACATCGTCTCGGCCGAACTGTGGCTGCGCGGCGTCTGGGAGGGCCGAGTAATGCGCTGGGACGCAACCCCAAGCTCGGCCCCGGGCGTACGCATCGCAGCGGTCGCGTAGGCCACGCCGAGATCCGCCGGCCACGGGGCGGCCCGGCGGGCAGCAAGCAGGGAGGGCACGCCGGGCACCTGGGCAAGCCGCGCGGGCACGTGGGTTGCCCGGGTGCCGGGGAGCCGGGGTGCTGGGGTGCCGGAGTGTTGGGTGCCCCGGGTGCCCAGGTGCCGGGGGATTCGGTTGGGTGGCCGCCGGGCCTTCTGTGGCACGAGGCATCTGCGCCAGTGGGCCGTCACGAGCCACGTGGGCCTGCCCGGCCCATTCGGCCACCGCCGCCGGGCCTGCCGAAGCCGGTCCGCCGTCGGGGTTGTTCGTCCGCTACGCGGCCGGGGTTCGGTCCGGTGCTTCGCATCCGTGTTGTTCGTCCGCTACGCGGCCGGGGTTCGGTCCGGTGCTTCGCATCCGTGCTGCTCGTCCGCTACGCGGGCGGGGTTTGGGTCCGGTGCTTCGCATCCGTGCTGCTCGTCCGCTACGCGGGCGGGGTTTGGGTCCGGTGCTTCGCATCCGTGCTGCCCGTCCGCTACGCGGCCGGGTGGGCGGGGGCGATGTTCGCTTTGGGGGCCGTGGTTGCGTCCCTCGCGGGTCTGGAACCGGATCGCGGTGGGCCTTCCGGGGCTCGGGAGTCCGGCTGACCTGCGGCTTTACCCGCCGAGCGGGCTTGCGCACCCCAGCGAGTGCGTGTTTCGTGCTTCCTGGGCCCGCATCGAGCCTGGCGAGGCCGGGCCGGTCGCCCTTGGACGGACGAATGGGCGCGGCCTGGGCGGCGGGCGCGGGGCGGGGCCGGAGAGGCCAGCGAGCCCGGCTCGCGTGGGCCGAACAGGGCGGGGCCGGCCGCGTAGCGGACGAACAACACGGATGCGGAGCACCGGACCGAACCCCGGGCGCGGAGCGGACGTGCGACCTTGCCGCACCCCGAAGTGCGGGTTTCGTGCTTTCTGGGCTCGGCATCAAGCCTGGCGAGGTCGGGCCGGTCGCGCTTGGACGGACGAATGGGCGTGGCCTGGGCGGTGAGCGTGGGGCGGGGGCCGGATAGGCCATCGAGCCCGGGTCGGCCGGGCCGAACAGGGCATGGCCGGCCGCGTAGCGGACGAACAACACGGATGCGGAGCACCGGACCGAACCCCGGGCGCGGAGCGGACGTGCGACCTTGCCGCACCCCGAAGTGCGGCTTTCGTGCTTCCTGGGCCCGCATCGAGCCTGGCGAGGCCGGATCGGTCGCCCTTGGACGGACGAATGGGCGTGGCCTGGGCGGCGGGGGCGGGGGCCGGAGAGGCCATCGAGCCCGGGTCGGCCGGGCCGAACAGGGCGGGGCCGGCCGCGTAGCGGACGAGCATCGCGGATGCGGAGCACCGGACCGAACCCCGGGCGCGGAGCGGACGTGCAACCTGCCGCACCACGACTCACCCGCGCCTTGCCTCAGGACGCTCGGCCTCTCCCCGGCGGGGTCCTCGTACGCAACGCGGCCGGGGACGTTTCTGTCCGGCGTTCCACTCCCGCGCGTCCCCGGGCCTTGATCCGCTTCCGGTGCGCACCTAGCATGCGAGCGTGGCACCTACCGACCGGTAGGAATGTCCGATCCGGCTCGATTCACCGCGACACCGCTGACCGCAGGGGGAGCACGCACATGAGGGACCGGCACCTCGAACCCGAGCACATCGCCTTTCGCGAATCCGCGCGTGAGTTCTTTCAGCGTGAGGTGGTCCCGTTCCACGACCAGTGGGAGAAGGACGGCATCGTCGACCGCTCGGTCTGGCTCAAGGCCGGCAAGCAGGGACTGTTGGGCATCGACGTGGACGAGCGCTACGGCGGCGGCGGGGTGTCCGACTTTCGCTACTTCGCGACGTTGTCCGAGGAACTGATCCGGGTGGCCGCGTCCGGGGTGGGATTCGGCCTGCACAACGAGGTGGTCGCGCCGTACCTCAACGACCTGGCCACGGACGAACAGAAGCAGCGCTGGTTGCCCGGCTTCTGCTCCGGCGAGATCATCACCGCGATCGCGATGACCGAACCCGGCGCGGGCAGCGACCTCCAGGGAGTGCGGACCACCGCGATCCGGGACGGCGACCACTACGTGCTCAACGGCGCGAAGACCTTCATCGCCAACGGCATCAACGCCGACCTGGTGATCGTGGTGGCCAAGACCGATCCCGCGGCCAAGGGCAGCAAGGGGATCAGCCTGATCGTGGTCGAGCGGGACATGCCGGGCTTCGAGCGCGGGCGCAACCTGGACAAGATCGGGATGAAGGCGCAGGACACCGCCGAACTGTTCTTCTCCGACGTGCGGGTGCCGGTGAACAACCTGCTCGGTGAGGAGAATCGCGGCTTCTACCACCTGATGAGCAACCTGCCGCAGGAACGCCTGGGCATCGCGAGTGCGGCGGTCGCCGGCGCCGAGACGGTCTTCGCGCACACCCTGGAGTACGTCAAGACGCGTACCGCGTTCGGCCGCCCGATCGGCTCGTTCCAGAACACCAGGTTCGAACTGGCGGAGATGGACACCGAGTTGGACATCGCGCGGACCTACGTCGACGACTGCATCATGAAGCACCTCGCGGGCGAATTGGACGCGGTCGCCGCCTCGAAGGCCAAATGGTGGACCACCGACCTGCAAAAGCGCGTGGTCGACCGCTGTCTGCAACTGCACGGCGGATACGGCTACATGCTCGAATACCCGGTGGCCAAGGCGTTCATCGACACGCGGGTGCAATCGATCTACGGGGGGACGAACGAGATCATGAAGGAAATCATCGGCCGTTCCCTCGGCGTCTGAACACGGCGTCTGAACACGGCATCTGAGCAGGGCATCTGAACACGGCGTCGGTACACGGCATCGGAAGCAGGCATCGGAACACGGCATCGGAACAAGGCATCCGAACGTGCCATCCGAGCCTCGACATCCGAACCCGGCAACTCGACATCGAACGCGGCAACTCGACATCCGAACCTCGGCATCCGGAGCGGAGCGCGAACATGACGGAGGGTCCCATGGCCGAGGCGTTGCGGCCCGAAGCGATCACGAAGTGGCTGGCCGAGCGGGCCGCGGTGCACCCGCCGCTGAACTTCGACCTCGTGCTCGGCGGCCGTTCGAACCTCACCTACGTGGTCTCGGACGCCGACGCGCACCGCTGGGTGCTGCGCCGACCCCCACTCGGACACGTGCTCGCGACCGCGCACGACATGGGGCGCGAGCACCGGATCCTGGCCGCGCTGGGCTCCGGGCGGACCGACGTGCCGGTGCCGTCGGTGCTCGGCCTGTGCACGGACGAGACGGTCAACGGTGCGCCGTTCTTCGTGATGGACTTCGTCGACGGGCATGTGATCCGCTCCGCCGAGGACGCGACCACGATGCTCACGCCGCAGGCCCGGCAGCGGGCCGGCGAGCAGCTCGCGGACGTGCTCGCGGCGATCCACGCGGTGGACGTGGACGCGGTGGGTCTGGGCGAACTCGGCCGTCGCGAGGACTACATCGGGCGACAGCTGCGTCGCTGGCACCGCCAGTGGGAGGCCACCCGGGTGCCCGGAATCGACGCGATCGACGACGTGCACGACGCGCTGGCGGCGTCCGTACCGACGCAGCAGGGCGCCACGATCGTGCACGGCGATTTCCGCCTGGACAACGTCATCCTCGGCCCGGACGGCACCGTGCGCGCGGTGCTGGACTGGGAACTGTGCACGCTCGGCGACCCGCTCGCCGACGTGGGCACCACGCTCATGTACTGGGTCGAGGCGGGCGAGGACGGGGCGTTGTTGCCCGCCGACGGCACCGCGAGCGAGGGCTTCATCGACCGGGCCGCGTTCGCCGCGCGCTACGCGGCGGCCACCGGTCGGGATCTGTCGCACATCCGCTGGTACCAGGCGTTCGCGTGCTGGCGGCTGGCCTGCATCCTGGCCGGCGTGCTCGACCGCTACACCGCGGGCGCGATGGGTGCGCAGGACGCGGCCGGGCGGTTCACCGGCGACGGTCTGCGTGCGCTGGCCGACCGCGCGCAGGAGATCCTCGCGCACGCCTGACCGCCGTCCGGGTGGCGTTCGCGTGCAGAGGTGAGTGCGTGACATCCGGGTGGTATGGGGCCCTCCACATCCGGATTCGGTGACGAGGAGGGCCCATGGCCGACGCTGAGCCGAAGGGCGTCGTGGTCGGCGTGGACGGGTCGGAGCCGGCCCGGCGGGCCCTGGACTGGGCGATGACCGAAGCCGAGCTGCGCGGGTTGCCGCTGTACGTGGTGACCGCGCAGCCCGCGTCCCCGGGCTACGTCGTGCTCGCGCCCGGCCCGCACTACCAGGAGGACCTGGAGCGGGTGCTCGCCGAATTGCGGACCCGGACCGAGACCACCGTGGCCGAGGTGAACGGCGAACGCGAGCGGCCGTTCGGCGGGCATGCCGTGGTCCAGGTGTACTCGGGGACGGCGACCGAGGTGCTGCTCGGGATGTCCGAGCGGCACGAGATGGTCGTGGTGGGCTCGCGTGGCTCCGGCGGCTTCTCCCGCCTGCTGCTCGGCTCGGTCAGCACGGCGGTGGTGCACCATGCGGCCTGTCCGGTGCTCGTGGTGCGCAGCTGATCATGCTCGGCCCGGCCCGGTTGCGCCCTGAGCCGGCTCGATGGCACCCGAAGACCGGTTCGGTTCGAACTCCGGTCGGTTCGAACTCCGGTCGGTTCGAACCCCGTTCGATTCGAACGTTATTCGGCTCGAACCCCATTCGACTCGGGCCGCTTCGACCCGGCCCCGCTTCGACCCAGCCCCGGTTCGACCGGCCCCGCTTCCACCCATCGCCCCGGTTCAACTCAGGAAGAGGGTGTCCAACTCGTCCTGCGTGAACGGCTTTCCGGGCAGCGGGGACGAGTGTCCCGCGTGCAGGCCGTCGAGCAGGATCTCCAGATACCGACCGGCGATGGTCAGTCGTTGCGAGTGCGGAAGTCCGGACGGGGGCAGCAGACACGACATCATCAGCGATATGTCGGCGTCCGAGACATCCGCCCTGAGCAGTCCGCAGGCCTTGGCGCGTTCGACCAACATGCCCACCGCATCGTTGAGTTCGGCGCGCGAGGAGCTCATCTCCTCGGTTACCGGGACCCGCCCGCTGAGGGCGGGGAACAATCGGCCGGCACCCGAGCCGACCGCGCGGCGTAAGTACCTGGCGAGCGCGGACCACGCGTCCGGCTCCTCGTCCAGTGCGTTGACCGCCTCGGCGGTCAGCCGGTTGGTCTCGGCGATCATGATCCGTTGGACCAGCGCCTCCTTGCCGGTGAAGCGGCGGTAGATGGTGCCCACCCCCACGCCGGCGCGGCGGGCTATCTCCTCCATCGGGGCGTCGTAACCCAGCTCGCCGAACACCTCGCGGGCCGCCCGGAGCACCTGCTCCAGATTGCGCCGGGCGTCGGTGCGCAGCTGTGGCGACGGATCGGCCGGCCTGCTCCGTTGCGGCTTGCGAGCCGGTGGAATCGTCGTCGTGTGTCGCCCCCCGACGCCGTCGCCGCCGGTGTCCTGCGTCTTCGTGGTACGCGTACGCGAAGCGCCGCTCATAGCGTCTCCCCCGGAAGGCAAGTGTGTCGATTCCCCCACCAGACCCCGCTTTGCCCAGGGCGTCGAGACTACCCGAACCGACCCCACCCCAGAAGCGGAATCCGACAGCACGGTTGTGAAGATATCGCTGACCGCTGATCTCTCGTCACCAACCGTGCGGGGCACGCAAACCCGTCGAAGATCTGTCTGTGGCGCTCGGAAAGGGGCAGAGTGGGACGCATGACGACCTCGACTCGGCCCGAGCGCATCCTGATCGTCGGCGGCGGCTACGTCGGCTTGTACACGGCCCTTCGCCTGCAACGGAAACTCAAGGCGGGAGAGGCGACGGTGACCGTCGTCGAACCGCAGTCGTACATGACCTACCAGCCGTTCCTCCCGGAGGCCGCGGCCGGCGCCATCTCGCCGCGCCACGTGGTCGTCCCGCTCCGCTCGGTGTTGCCCAAGTGCCGCATCGTGACCGGGACCGTGGAGCACGTGAACCACGCGAAGAAGACCGCGACCATCGAACTGCTCAACGGCGAGACCTACGACGCCTCCTACGACCTGCTCGTGGTCGCCCCGGGCTCGGTCGCACGGACCCTGCCGATCCCGGGGCTCGCCGAGTGGGGCATCGGCTTCAAGACCGTCGAGGAGGCCATCGCGCTGCGCAACCACGTGCTCGAACAGATGGACACCGCCTCCTCGACCCGGGACCCCTCGATCCGCGACCACGCGCTGACCTTCGTCTTCGTCGGCGGCGGCTACGCGGGCGTGGAGGCGCTCGCGGAGCTGGAGGACATGGCCCGCTACGCGTGCCGGTACTACCACAACATCACCCCGGCGGACATGCGCTGGATCCTGGTCGAGGCCTCGCCGCGGATCCTGCCCGAGGTGGGCGAGGACATGGGCCGGTACACGGTCGCCGAGCTGCGCCGACGCGGCATCGACGTACGCCTGAACACCCGGCTGGAGTCGGCGCGCGACCGGCACGTCGTGCTCTCGGACGGCACCGAGGTCGACGCGAGCACGCTGGTGTGGACGGCGGGCGTCAAGCCCAGCCCGATGTTGATCGCCACCGATCTGCCGCTGGACGACAAGGGCCGGCTCAAGGCGCGCGCAACGCTGGAGGTGGACGGGGTCCCGGGGGTGTGGACGGCGGGCGACTGCGCGGCGGTGCCCGATCTGACCAAGCCGGGCGAGGAATTCACCGGCCCCAGCGCGCAACACGCGGTACGCCAGGCGCGGGTGCTCGCCGACAACATCATCGCCACGCTGCGCGACCGGCCGCAGCAGCAGTACCGGCACAAGTACGCCGGCTCGGTGGCCTCGCTCGGCCTGCACAAGGGCGTCGCCCAGGTCTACGGGATCAAGACCAAGGGCCTGCCGGCGTGGTTCATGCACCGCACATACCACCTCAGCCGGGTGCCCACGATGAACCGCAAGATGCGCATCATGGCGGAATGGACACTGGCCCTGATGTTCCGGCGGGAGATCGTCTCGCTCGGTTCGATCGAACACCCGCGCGCCGAGTTCGAGTACGCCACCCGAGGCGACCGCAAGCGCACCGGGTAGGCACGACCGGCCGAGGGGCTCGTAGGCTGAAGCGTTGCCCGAGGGGCGAGTGGGCCGCGACCGGGTCCCGTACATTGCCACAGCGCACTCCTGTGGTACCCCGAACGGGGGCCCGGTCACGGGACGTGATTCCCTCACGGCCGACTTTCGCCCACACTGGTGATGTCACCTGCGGTAAACCTCCATGCGCTTTGCGTGAACGAACTCTCTAGGAAGCGAGCGGTTGAACATCACTCGGTGGGGCGCCCGGCTGGCCGGTGACCGGCGCCGCTCGGTGCCGGCGGCACGCAGCCAGGAATCGAACGACACCTTCCCGTTGCGCGACGTGCTGGCCCACGCGCCCGCGCTGATCGCGGTCACCCGAGGGTCGAACCACGAGCTGTGTTACGTCAACGACGCCTACCGGGCGGTCTTCGGCGCACGCAGGTCGGGTGTTCCGGCCCGGGACGCGCTGCCCGAACTCGCCGAGCACGGGCTGCTGACGCTGATGGATCAGGTCTATCGGACCGGGCGTGGGCGAACCGTGCGCGCCCGCCGGGTCGACCATCGCGGCGAGACCTACCCCGGCATGCCGGAGAGCGAGCGCAGGCACGGCTACTACACGTTCGTGTGCACGCCGGTCCGCCCCGAGGCGGCCGGTCGCGGCGGCGACACGCGAGGCGTCCTGGTCTTCGCGGTCGACGTCACCGACCAGGTCCAGGCCACCGACCGGCTGCGGGAGAGCGAGCGGCGGCACCGGCAGGCCGCGGTCACCCTGCAACGCAGCCTGCTGCCGCAGCGGTTGGAGAACCCCGACGACCTGATCGTGGCCGCCAAGTACCTGCCCGGCGGCACCGACGCCGCGGTCGGCGGCGACTGGTACGACGTGATCACCCTGGGCGCGGGACGCACCGCGCTGGTGATCGGCGACGTGATGGGCCGGGGCGTGCGCGCCGCGGCGGTGATGGGCCAACTGCGGACGGCGGTACGGGCGTACGCGCGCCTGGACCTGCCGCCGCACGAGATCCTGCAACTGCTCGACGAGACCGCGATGGAGATCGACGCGACCCAGATCGCCACGTGCGCCTATGCGGTCTACGACCCGGGCGAGGGCGTGCTGACCTACTCGACGGCGGGCCATCTGCCGCCGTTGGTCCGTGACGGCGAGGACGTGATTCACAAGCTCGACGACGCGAACGGGCCGCCGCTGGGCACCGGCGCGAGTTGGCCGCACACCTCGGGGCGGATCACCCTCGACCCGGGCTCGACCGTGGTGCTGTACACGGACGGCCTGGTCGAACGCCGCGGCGAGGACCTGGACGAGGGCATCGACACGCTGGGCGCCGCGCTGCTGTCGTCGGTGGGCGAACCCGAGGCGGTCCGGGACCACCTCATCGCGCACATGCAGTTGCCCGAGGAACACGACGACGACATGGCGATGCTGGTGCTGCAACTGCCGCGCCGCGAGGGTGCCCAGGCGCGGCTGTTCCGGACCGCGTCGCTGGACCTGCTGGGCGGCAGCGAAGTGGCCGCACGCGGGCGGGCCTTCACTTCGGGTGTGCTGGCCAGTTGGCAGGTCGGTGAGGAATTGCGGGAGATGGGCGTGCTCGCGGTCAGCGAGTTCGTGGCGAACGCGCTCACCCACGGGGCCGCGCCGATGCGGTTGCGCCTTCGGCGCACCGACAAGCGGCTGATCGTCGAGGTCTCCGACGCGGACGACCACGTTCCGCGGCGGCGTCGGGCGGCGGCCGACGACGAGAGCGGGCGTGGGGTGGCGATCGTGGCGACGATTGCCAAGTCGTGGGGGAGTCGGCTCACCGACGAGGGCAAGACGGTCTGGTGCGAGTTCCCGTTGGGCTGATCGGGGGGATTTGGCCTCATGCGCCGGCCGGGCTGAATTGGCTTTCGTCCGACCTTGGGCGTTGGTTGCCTTGGGTTGGCCTCAAGCGCCGGCCGGGCTGAGTGGCCTCAAGCGCCGGCCGGGCTGAGTGGCCTCAAGCGCCGGCCGGGCTGAGTGGCCTCAAGCGCCGGCCGGGCTGGGTGGCCTCAAGCGCCGGCCGGGCTGATTGGTTTTCGTCCGACCTTGGGCGTTGGTTGCCTTGGGTTGGCCTCAAGCGCCGGCCGGGCTGAGTGGCCTCAAGCGCCGGCCGGGCTGAGTGGCCTCAAGCGCCGGCCGGGCTGAGTGGCCTCAAGCGCCGGCCGGGCTGAGTGGGCGTGGCTTGGGGTGGGGCTGGTCAGGCCGGCAGGGGGTGGGGAGTGGGTTGGTGGGAGGGGGTGGACTCGGCGATGACGACGCCGTTTTGGGTCGGGTTGAGGGTGTGGCGCATGCGTAGGCCGAGGATGGTGATCAGGAGCGAGCAGGCCATCAGGACGGCCAGGTAGGGGCCGTACAGGCCGGCGCCGACCATGACGCCGGCGAAGGCCGGGCCCGCTGCCATGGCGAGTTGCTTCACCAGGGACTGGGCCGCGTTGTACTGGCCGAGCAGGTGCGCGGGGGCCAGGTCCGCGACCATCGGTCCAAGCGTCGGCGCGAGCAGCGACTCGCCCACGCCGAGCAGCGCGTACGTGGCGATGATGGTGACCGCCGCCGCGACCTTGTCGTCGTGCACCAGGCCGGACAGCGCCGTCACAATCCAGGCGAGCAGCCAGACCAGGCCGGTGGCCGCGATCACCGTGCTGCGCCGGCGGCGCTGGGTGATCCGCAGGACGGTGAGCTGGCCGAGCACGATCACCGCGGTGTTGGCCGCGAGCGCGACGCCCAGCATGCTCGGCGAGATCCGGCTGACCTCGGTCGCGAACGCCGCCAGGCCCGACTCGAACTGGCCGTAGCAGGTGAAGAAGATGACCGCGCCGACCACACACAGCCGGACCATCGCGCGGTCCTTCACCAGGTGCCGAAAGCCCGAGCCCGGCGCCGTCCCGGCCGGAGCGGCCGGTATCGCGGGCAGCCGGACCGTGCCGCACACCGCGCCGAGCACCAGGAACATCGCGGTCTCGACGGCGAACAGCAGGGTGAAACTGGCCGGCCGCGACGGGTCGACGATCATGCCGCCGATCAGCCCGCCGATGCCCAGGCCGAGGTTGTTGAAGGTGAACTGGAGCGCGAACGCGCGAGCGCGGGTGAGCGCCGTCGTACACCGCACGATCATCGTCGCCAGCGCGGGCTGGATCGCGGCCACGCCGGCCCCGAGCAGCGCGGCGCCCACCATGACCAGCGCCTCGCCGCGGGCCAGGCCCAGGGTCAGCGCGCCGAGCGCGGCCACCACCGAGCCGACCGCGACCACCGGACGGGGGCCGCGCCGGTCGATCGCCGGACCGACCATCGGGAGCGCGCACAGCGCGGCGATGGCGAGCACGCTGAACATCAGGCCGGCCTGACCGGCCGACAGGTTTCGCACCCGCGTCACGTATACGAACAGGAACGGCACCGTGAAACCGCTGCCGAACGCACTGAGCGCGTTACCGAGCTGGATCCGACGCAGAGCGCCTTGGGTCGCCACCACACACCTCCCGACTACCGGTCGCGCGGGCCGGCCGCTCCGGCCCGCGGGGATCGGTCCGCAGGCCGGGCTCGGGCATCCGAAGGCGCGCGAAGGCGGCCGACCCGACCCGTACCGGCTTCCGGGCATGCCCGGGTCCGGCGAGGTGGTCGCCTGGTATCCGCGTCGAGGCGGGCGCGCCGGGGGCGGCCGGGCTGTCGCCCGGGCCCACGCCGGCGTCGTCGCCGTGCCTGATCCGATGAGTCCGAGTCCTCAAGCCTGAAGACTTCAGAGCTAAACTATACGGATCTATAGCCTTGGCGTCCAATGCTTAACGGCGTCGTCCGGCGAGGGCGACGACCGAGCGGGTGGGAGGTGGGATACTTCCCGGCATGACAGAGGGGGCCGAGCAGGCAACAGCGGACGAAGGCGACATCGAGGAATACCTCGCCGTCTTCCAGCGCGAATTCCCCGAGGTGGACCCGCAGGTCGAGACGATCGTGGCGGCGCTGTCCAAGCTCAACCGCCGGATGAGCGTCGCGTACGGCCGCCAACTCACCGCGCTGGGCATCACCAACGCCGAGTGGGAGGTGCTCAAGGCCCTCGTGCTGGTCGGCCGTCCCTACCGGCTCAGCCCCGGCGACCTGGCCCGCCGACTGGGCCTGACCCCCGCGGCGATGACCCATCGGTTGGACCGGATGGTCGCCGAGGACCTGGTCACCAGGACCCGGGACGAACAGAACCGGGTGCGGGTGATCGTCGAACTGACCACCACCGGCCGGGACGTGTGGCTGCGCGTGGTGCGCGAGGCCGCGGTCTTCGAGGCCGGCCTGCTCCAGGACCTGGGGTCGGCCGAACGGCATGCGCTCGCGGCCGGACTGCGCGGCATGCTGGCGCGGGTCGAGGAATCCCAGCCGGACGCGGGCGGGCGCCTGGACACGGAGTGATCCGGCGGGCCCCGAGCGCTGCCACGCTCGGGTGCGCCGCCACGGTGGGACACCGGACGAGAAGGGGACCGGACACATGCGAGTGCGCATTCCGAGGCAACGCACGGACATCGAGCGGCTGGACCGACCGCTGCCCGCGGGCCTGTCCAGGCCGGCCCCGCGCATCCTGCGCGCGCCGCGCCCGAGGAGCCCGCGCCCGGCCGAGGATCCGCTGCTCGACTACCGCATGGTGGTCACCCGCACGCTGATCCGACACCGGCCGATCGACACCGGCGGCTGCGGCTGCGGGGTACCCGAGCCGTGCCCCGTCCGGGCCCACGCGGCCCGCCTGCTGGAATGGGTCTGACCCGCTCCGGTCACGGGAGCAGGTCGCCGTTCCGCCGGAAACGGGTGATCAGCGGCTGGAGCAGCCACACCCACGTGATCAACGCGGCCAGCGGGATCGCCACGGACAGGGCCCAGGTGCGACCGAACAGGTAGTCCACCACCAGCAGGACCGCGGCCGTCAGCGCCACCGACAGGGCGATCGCGCCGGCTATCCCGTAGCGGTTCGACCGGTGCAGCAGCACGTCCTTGGCGTGCCCGCGAAAGAGCAGGCGGTGCTGGACGGCCGGTGCGATGAAGAAGATCGAGGACAGCAGGGTCGAGATCAGCGCGACCAGGAACACGTCCTTCTGGAATTCACTCACCCGCGCGAAGCCCTGCGCGAACGGGACGGTCAACAAGAACGCGAACATGAACTGCACACCCGGGATGGCGACGCGCAACCCCTGCATCAACTCGTTCAGCTCGCGGTCGAGCCGTTCCTTCGACGTTTCGTCCATGCTGGGCTGCTGCCCTGGAAGAAACGTTTCGCACCTGGTGCGCACCGCGAACCTCACGATCGTGCCGCGCGGACGCACTAGGGTGGCGGCCATGCACCACGCCTGGTCCAACTGCCCGCCGCCCCGCCACTGAGCGGGGTGTCCCGGGGTCCGATCCGGTAGTCCCGGGTCGCGGCCCTCGATCGGCCTGGCCCGAACCGGTGCCGCCCCGCTCCGACGTTGTCCTGTAGGCGTCGAAGTCGGAGCCTTTCCATGTCCGTTCGTACCTTCCTTCATGCTGCCCGGAATACCCGGTCCGGGCTCGATCTGTTCGTTGTCGCCGGCGTCCTGTGGGGGACCGGCGGGATCGCCGGTTCGGTGTTGGCCGCCCGCGCCGGGCTGCACCCGGTGGCCGTCGCGGCCTATCGGCTGCTCGCCGGCGGCCTGTTCATCACCGGCTACGCGCTCGCCTGCGGGCGGCTGCGGGTGCGTCGCCCGAGCCGGGCCGAACTCGCCCGGATCGCGGGCGTCGGCGCTCTGTTCACGGTGTTCCAGGCGGCCTATTTCGCTGCCGTGGCCGCCACCTCGGTGAGTCTGGCCACGCTCACCACCATGGTCGCGGTGCACATCCTGGTGACCACCGGCTCGGCCGTGCTGGAGCGGCGCCGACTCGGCCGGTTCGCGATCGCGAGCCTGGTCGTGGCCGCCGTGGGCCTGGCCCTGCTGCTCGGCTCACCCGCCGGCGGCGCCCGCGGCGCACCGGTGGGCGTCGGCTTCGCGCTGGTGGCGGCCGGCGGGTTCGCGGTGTTGACCCTGGACACCCGCCCGGCCCTGCCCGCGCTCGACCGGGTCGCCGTCACCGGGCTCGGATTCCTGTTCGGCGGTTGCCTGTTGTTGCCCGCGGGACTGGCGGTCGGGATGGCCGTGCCGATCCGCACCGACACCCTGGGCGCGGTGCTCTTCCTCGGCGTGGTGCCCACCGCGGGGGCGTACGTCGCCTACTTCATCGCGCTCGGCCGGGCGCACGTGGGCGGCGGCGTCGTGGCGGTGCTGCTCGAACCGCTGACCGCGACCGTGCTCGCCGCGTTCCTGCAGGGCGAGCGGCTCGGCCCGACACGGCTGCTCGGCGGCGTCCTGGTGCTCACCTCGATCGCGGTGCACCACCGCGCGGCCGGCAACCCCGCACGCGGCTGAATCCCGCGGCCCCGTCGGCCCTTCGGGCGGAAACCGTCCCGAACCACCCGTCTCGTCCCCGATTCTCGGCTAGCGTGCGGCACCAGCGGCACACGGCCGGCACAGCACAGGAGGTGCGCATGAGCGTGTCCGAGGGGATCTCCGACGGGGCCGCGTATTCGCCGTTCGACCCGACCGCGCTGCCGGCGATCGGGGGCTACTACAAGAAGCTCCCGCCCACCCCGTGCACCTACGACACGGTGCCCTTACCGATCGAGGCGGTCGACGGCCACCCGGTCGTCTGCAAGAACCGCGCGTGCAAGTACTACCGCAAGTCCGACAAGGTGGAATACAAGTCCGGCCCCCGCGCCTACCGTTGCGAAGAGTGCATGACCTGGACGGACTGATCGTCCGTCGCGACGGAGCCGAGGCGCGGCGCCGGCCCCAGCCGGCCCGGCCGGCCTTCGTGGCCGGCCCACGGGGCGGAACACCCGCCGCACGCCGAAGAGTTCACGCAGGTCGCAATACCGCCAGGGGCATACGCCCACGAACATGGTGGGTCGGGCCGATCGCCGGGTCACCGTACGGCCACGCGGCGACCAGGCCCGGCCACGATCGTGGGGCGCCCTCGGCAGAGGTGCGCACGCGCATCATTCCCCGTCCGGGAGCCGCTGATTCCGCTTCGGGGCAGGTGAATTCGGCGATTCCGCGCCGGCGGCCCGGGCAGCCTTCGCCGCCGCCCGGCGCAGCCACCACCAGAACACCCACCCCACCGCGATCAGCAGGATCAGCACCACGAAGCCGAACGACACCCAGAACGCGGTGGGGGAGGGCAACTGCCCGGGCGGGGTGTCCGGCCACGCGTGCGGGAGGTCGTCGGGGTCGCCCAGCACCGCGCGCAGCGCCAGCGCCGAGTGCCGGTAGGTGACCTCGTCGGGCCAGTCCTTGCCGCTCGCCAGTGCGGCCAGCCCGGTGGACAGCCATATCACCGCCGTGCCCGCGAACAGCAGCAGCAGGCCCGCGATCACCAGGCCGTCGGGGACGCCCCCCGAGGGCGTCCGCCCCGGCGTGGGTTCGCGCGGCGCCGGCGGGTGTCCGTAGGACCCCATCTACGCCGCCGGATCGTCGGCCAACGCCGCCTCGGCACGCACCCGTTCCTCCACCGCGTCCTCGGTCATCGCGCGGTCGGTGTAGACCATCGGCCGCTCGGTGTCGGTGATCAGATGCTTGACCACCTGCACATTGCCGTTGACGTCCCAGACCGCGATGCCCGGGGTCAGAGTCGGGATGATCTCCACCGCCCACCGGGGCAGACCGAGCACCTTTCCGGTCGCCCGGGCCTCGTCCGCCTTCTGCATATACACGGTTCTGGTCGAGGCCATCTTCAGGATCGCCGACGCCTCCTTGGCCGCCGCGCCGTCCACCACGTCGGAGAGGTGGTGCACCACCGCGACGAAGGACAGGCCCAGACGCCGGCCGAACTTGAGCAGACGCTGGAACAACTGGGCAACGAACGGGCTGTTGATGATGTGCCAGGCCTCTTCGACCAGGAAGATCCGCTTGACCCGGTCCGGCCGGATCCAGGTGTGCTCCAGCCACACGCCGACGATGGCCATCAGGATCGGCATCGCGATCGAGTTCCGGTCGATGTGCGACAGGTCGAAGATGATCAGCGGCGAGTCCAGGTCGATGCCGTCCGTGGTCGGCCCCTCGAACATGCCCTGGAGGTCACCGTCGGTGAGCCGGTCCAGGACCAGCGCGACGTCCAGTCCCCAGACCCGGACGTCCTTGACGTCCAGGCTGAGCAGTTCGCACGACTCGGGGGTCGGGTTGCGCAACGCCTCGACGATGTCCGGGAGGATCGGCTGCCGCCCGTGCACGGTGCGCATCACGTGCGTGTGTGCCGCCTTGAGCGCGTAGCCGGCCCGCTCCTGGAGCGAGTGGCCCATCGCCACCTCGATGATGGTGCGCAGCAGCGCCAGTTGGCCGGTGACCGCGATCGCCGGGTCCAGCGGGTTGAGCCGCACCGCGTCGCCGGAGAGGTCGTTGGGGTCCAGCCGGACCGGCTTGACGCCCAGCGCCTCGGCGATCAGGTTCCACTCGCCGACGCCGTCCTCGCCCTGCGCGTCCAGGACCACCACCTGGCGGTCGCGAAAGCGCAACTGGCGCAATACGTAGGTCTTCTCCAGCGCCGACTTGCCGTTCCCGGACTCGCCCAGGACCAGCCAGTGCGGCGCGGGCAGTTGCTGGCCGTACAGCTGGAACGGGTCGTAGATGTAGCCCTTGCCGGAGTACACCTCGCGGCCGATGATCACGCCCGAGTCGCCGAGGCCGGGCGCGGCCGTGGGCAGGTAGATCGCCTGGGCCTGGCCGGTGGACGTGCGCACCGGCAGCCGCTGGGTCTCGCCCCGGCCGAAGATGATGCCGGAGAAGCCCTGGGTCAACGTGGACATCAGACCCGACATGTGATCACCCCATCCATCCCGTCCCCGGCGGCGACACCGCCGGCACTCACTTTCGAATACCCGTCGCGAACGGCAGCGTGTTGACGAACGCGCGGTGCTGCTCGCGGTCGCACCACTCCAGCTTGAGGAAACACTTGCCCGCCGACGCGCGGATGGTGCGCTTGTCCCGGGAGAGCTGGTCGGGATTGCGCGAGGACACCGTGATGTAGCCGACGATGTTCACCCCCGCCGCACCGCCCGCCAGGTCCTCGCCGCGCTGGTCGACCCGGCCGGTGTGGGCCATGTCGCGCGGGTCGACCACGCGGTTCATCTTGGCCGCGCGGGCCGCGTCCGCGTCGTCGTTGGTCTTCTCGGTGAGCATGCGCTCGATCGCGATGTCGGTGGGCTCCAGGTCCATGGTGACCGCGACCGTGCGGATCACGTCCGGGGTGTGCACCAGGAGCGGGGCCAGGAAGTTGACGCCGACCGGGGTCAGCGGCCATTCCTTGATCCACGCGGTGGCGTGGCACCACGGCTCTGCCGAGTCCGACTCGCGGGTCTTGGCCTCCAGGTAGTTCGGGTGTGTCGCGTCCAACTCGGCGGGCCACGCGTAGCGCGCCTGCATGCCCTCGAACGCGTCGATCTGGTGCTCGGGGTCGTACATCGAGTGGATCAGCGAGGCCAGCCGCGCCTCGTTCAGCGGCTGCCGGACCCGGATGTCCGCCTCGGTCAACCGGGCGCACACGTCGGTGAGTTCACGGGCCATCACCACGCCGAGGCCCTTGTCGCCCTTGCCCATCACATTGGCCTCGGCGGCCAGTTCGCGGGTGTAGTGCATGCACGCGATCAGGTAGGCGCGGTGCTGCTCCGACGAGGTGGAGACCATCGACTGGAGCTGCTCGTAGGAGTCCTGCACCCACATCGGCGCCTTGTGGTCGCCGCGCCGAGCGACGTCCTTGGCGTGCGCGTCCGGGTCGGCGGGCAGCGTCCGGGCCAGCACCTGGAGCCGGGTGACGAAGCCGTCGCCGTTGGCCACGTGCTTGAGCAGGGTGCCGAACCGCTCGACCAGTGCCTCCTGGTCCTCCGAGTCGCGCAGCCCCACACCGGGGCCCTCGATCTCGATCGCGGCGGTGACGGTGCGCCGTTCCAGGTGCATCAGCACGGTCAGGTCGTCCGGGCCGAACGGCACGCTGGACCAGGCCACCCGACCGACCCCGGGCGGCGCGCCGACCGCGACGCCCTGCCCGGTCAGCTTGGTGCCCGCCTCGATGACCGCCGACCGGTACGTGGCCCCGCGCTTGAGGGTGCGCTTGTAGGTGCGGTTGATCTCCCACCACTTGTAGAACGTGCGCTTCTTGTACGGCATGTACACGGCGGCGAACGCGAGCAGCGGGAAACCGACCAGGCCGAGGATGCGGAGCACCAGGATCGGCATCAACAGGCCCCACAACAGGGCGAATCCGCCGGCCGCGATGATCAGGAAGATCTCGCCGGGCTCGCGGTTCTTGCCGATGACCGCCGTGGGTTTGGCCTTGCCGATCAGGAAGGTTCGGCGTCGGGCGACCGGTTGCGTAGTCATTACTCTTTACCGTTCCTCGCGTGAGGCGTTGCCGCGGGATTGGCCGGAGGCGGTGGTGCCGGCGTCGGGGCGCCGCCCGAACCTCCGCCCCTGGTGCCATGGGCCGCAATGCCCGACGATACGGCGTTCGCGGTCACCGGGGCAGAGCCGGAACCGGTCGATCCCCGCGAGGCGTGTGCCTGGATGCCCTGCTTCATGTACGTGGCCGGGCCGTTGACCATCGAGGCCGGACCGGCCGACTGCATGGCCTTGCGGCTGCTGTGCAGCGCGGCCATGTCGTCGCCGATGCTGGGCACGAAGCGGTAGATGAGCACGCTGGCGAAGATGGACAGGAACAGGATCGCCAGGCCGGAGAGCACCGAGGAGAACGCGTCGTCCTTGCCGCCGGCGGTGACCGCCGTGGCCAGCCCGAGCACGATCACGATCACCGGCTTGGCCAGCAGCACCGCGATCATGATCCCGGCCCAGCGTCGGACGTGGTGCCACATCGCCTTGTCCACCAGGCCCGAGTACACCGCCGTGCCCAGGATCGCGCCGACGTACAACATCGCCGCCCGGACCAGGAGTTCGACCCACAACACGGCCGCGGCGGCCATCGAGAGCAGCGACACGAAGATGAGCATCACCGGTCCGCCGCCGAGATCGCTCGCGGGATCGAGCGCCTTGGAGAAGCCGCCGAGGAACTTGTTGGTGTCCTGTTGGGTGCCGGTGGCGATGGCCGCGGTGATCGCGTCGGTCATCGAGACGGCCAAATACAGGATCAACGGGGTGAACGCGGACGCGATCACCGCGAGCCACAGGTAGCCGATCGCCTCGCTGATCGCGGTGCCGATCGGGACCCCGCGCACGGCGCGCTTGGCGACGGCCAGTATCCACAGGATCAGGGTCAGGAACGTGGACGCGGCGAACACCACCGCGTACTGGCGCAGGAAGCCGGGGTTGGTGAAGTCCACCTGGGTGGTGTCGTTGACCGCGCCGGCCAGCTTGTCGATGATCCAGGTCGCCGCGTCGGCACAGCCCTTGGCGATCGAGCCGAGCGGGTCGGTGACCGTGCCCAGCGTGCCGGTGCCCGGGGCGCCGGGACCGCCGTTGTTGCAGATGTCCTTCGCCGGGCCGGTGAGCAGGTCGCACTCCGGCTTGCTCGCGGGTGCGGTCGCGCCGGGCGTGCCGGTCGGCGGTGTCGTGGCGCCGGGTGTCGGCTCGGCCCACACGCGCGTGGCACCGAGCACGAGGAGGGCCTGCACCGCGGCCAGTGTCCCGCCGAGGGTCAGGAATCGGTTGCGAGGGCTGCGGCGTTCCCGGTCAGCGTGCATGGCGCAATTCCCCGAACTCCCCGTCGGCCTTGGCGATGTCGTTGGCGCTGGACGGATCCTGTAGTCCGGAGACCGGAGTCGGGCCCTCCTTCTGGCTGAACTCGACCAGCTTCCAATCGCCGTTCACCCAGGACAGCTTCATCGTGGTGGTGTTCCACGCCTCGGCCACCGGCTTGGTGGAGCCGACCCCGGCCATGCCCACCACGCCCACGCTCCACACCTCCACGGTCGCCGAAGCGGGAGTGAAGGCAACGGATTTGGTGCCCATCGGCACAGCCCGACAAACGAAGGTCTGACCCTTGGGCGGGTTCCCGTCGGGCTGAAGGCCGAAAGTCGCGGTCTGTGCCCGGAATGCATGGTCGACGCGCGCGAGCAGACCGTCGCGGATCGCCGGATCGGTGATCGTGGTGATGATCGCGGCCCGCGGCTGGGCCCGGAACATCCGATCCGAGCCGTACGCGACGACGAAGTTGGCCGCGGCCGACTGGGCGCCCTCCGCGGTCTGCGGGTAGCCGACCGGCACGCCCGACTCGGTGCGCTCGGGCAACTGCGCGGCGGACAGCGGCGGTCCGCCGGATGCCTCGGCGGCCGTGGAGGTCTTCCCGGCGTCCTTGGCGGTCGAGCCGCCGTCGTCGTCGGAGCGGTTGGCGGCGAACAGCAGGGACACGATGACCACGGCGATCACCACCACGACGCCGATCCCGGACAGTATGGGGTTGCGCCTGGGCTCCGGACTCTCCGGCGAGGAGGTCGGTCTGGGCAGGCGGGTACGCGTGGCGGGTTCCTCATCGCTCATGGCCTGTCCCCCCTCACCGCGGCAGGCCGGAAGTTACGGACGACCTGCGCGCACAACACAGTCCCCGGGGGCGGAGCGCCGCCGGGTTCGGTTGCAGCCGGAACGATCTTCCCAGACGGGAAGTCATTTCGGTGGCACCGCGCTGTCGTGTGAACACAGGCTCGATTGTCCGGTAAAGGAACCGGAATTGCTGCTCTGCCCCGGATGCGGAATGGGGCATTCCGTTTTCGGGGCGCACGGCGCACCGGAGTGCGCCGCGCCCGGGACAAAACACCACGGGATTCGCCACCTTGGGGACGGCAGGGTGCGAATCGGTCTAGATCGCCATTCCGTACACAATCGTGAACAGCGTCCCGAGCGATCCGATGATGAAGACGCCGGTCAGGCCGGCGATGATGAGGCCCTTGCCCTGCTCCGCGCTGAACGTGTCGCGCATCGCGGTGGCCCCTATGCGCTGCTTCGCCGCGCCCCAGATCGCAATGGCCAGGCAGAGCAGCAGGGCCACGGCCATGATCACCTCGACCATGATCCGGGCTTCGCCGCCCAGCCTTGCGAACGGGCCCCAGTTCGGAGCTATGCCGCCGATGATCGTATTGATGTCGCCGTTGCCGTTGCCGTTGCCTTCGCCAAGAAACACGTTGTTCACCGCCCCCGAGGTCGGGCTTTTGGTTGTCTCCGGTCGCATTCGACCGGAGGAGTGGTCGTTCGTTTATTGTGCTGTGGGGAAGCCGATCGGGCTACCACCTCGGCAAGTGTGTCTGCTCACTGTGTGTATCACGGGTGATTGCGCTGAGCAATCGTGGCGCGCACAATGTGCTCGGAGTGTCCGTCGCGGCCCCGTCCCGGTCGCGGAGAATCGGGGGTGCCTGCGATGCGCAAAGCCTGGGTGGCCGGTGGCATCGCATTCGCGATCCCCTTCGGTCTGGTCGGTCTTCTCACTGTAGGCGTGGGCGCGATGCAATCCGCATCCGGCAGCCAGGGCGGAGTCGGCGGCACGATGTCGCTCGCGCCCGGCACCGTGCCGGCCGCGTACGCGGCCACCATAGACAAGTGGGGCAGGCTCTGCCCGGAGATCTCGCCGGCGCTGCTGGCCGCGCAGCTCTACCAGGAGAGCGGCTTCGACCCGACCGCGGTGAGCAACGTCGGGGCCCAGGGCATCGCCCAGTTCATGCCCACCACGTGGCCCGAGTGGGCCACCGACGGCAACGGCGACGGCAAGTCGAGCCCGTGGGATCCGGCCGACGCGATCCCGGCCGCCGCGCGCTACGACTGCTCGTTGGCCAAATATGTCGCCTCGGTGCCCGGCGACCGGACCAACAACATGCTCGCCGCGTACAACGCGGGCGCGTACCGGGTGATGCAGTACAAGGGCATCCCGCCGTACACCCAGACCCAGGACTACGTGAAGTCGATCCGCTCGCTGGAGCAGAGCTTCGGCGTCGTGCAGACCCCGCTGCAGCCGATGGCGCTCGCGGCGGGTGCGGTCAACTGGGCGCAGACCAAGCTCGGCACCCCGTACCTGTGGGGCGGCGAGGGCACCGCGGCCGACGGCGGCCGGTTCGACTGTTCGGGGCTGACCCAGGCCGCCTACGACACCGTGGGCATCAAGCTGCCCCGGGTGGCCAACGACCAGTGGAACGCCGGCCGGCATCCCTCGCGCGACCAACTCCTGCCGGGCGACCTGGTGTTCTTCGCCACCGACCTGCGCGACCCGCGCAGCATCCACCATGTCGGGATGTACGTCGGCAACGGCCAGATGATCCACGCGCCCTACACCGGCACGGTGATCAAGTTCGGCCCGATCGACAAGCCGGACTACATCGGCGCGACCCGAGTCACCCCCGAGGGCGCGAAGTCGCTGCCGGACCGCAGCCCCGGTTCGGCGAACAACGACTCCGGCGCGGGCAGTCCGGCCGCCGACCCCGGTCGCTCCCCGGCCGGGGGCGGCAAGGTGCCGACCCGACTGCCCGCCGCGGCCGAGCCGCGCACCGTAGGGACGGGCGGCGCGCGGGCGCGCTGACCGCCGCGGCGATCCGGCGCGTGGGCCGGGCGTGCCGCGCCGGGCGTGCCGGACGCAGGTGTGCCGGGTGCGGGTCGCGGTCGACGACCGGCGATGATGAGGCCGGTTCGCCCGCGACGGCAGAAAGGTCCCAGCCGACATGGCGATGATCCCCGGCACCGGCAGGTTCACCGCGGTGGTCGGTGTCCTGGCGCTCGGCTTCGCGCTCGCGGTGGTGAAGGTGACCGGGCCGTACGGCTCGCCCCCGTATCACGCGCCGACCTCGCCGATCGGGATCGAGACTTTGGCGCCGCGGCCCGGCACGACCGGTGCGGTGATGCAGGTGGTCGCGCATCAGGACGACGACCTCTACTTCATGAACCCCGACGTCGACCGGGCGGTGCGCGCCGGCACGGACAGCGTGACGGTCTTCCTCACCGCGGGCGAGGCGGACGGCCGCAACGGCACCGGCGGGCGCCCGGATCCGCAGGCGTACGCGGCGGCGCGCAACAACGGCGCGCGCGCCGCGTACGCGTTCATGGCCCTCGGAGACCGCACGGCGCGCTGGGAGCGGCACAGCGTGCGGTTGCGCGACGGCGCGCACGCCGAACTCGACCATCTGGTGGATGCCCCGAACATCAAGCTCGTGTTCCTCAACACGCGCAAGGAGGAGGGCATCGGCGCGCGCGGGCGGCTGCGCACGTTGTGGAACGGCAGGGAACGCGAACTCGACACGCTGGCCGCCCGGGACGAGCCGGCCGGCGGACCGTACTCGTACACCAGGGATGGCCTGATCGACTCGCTCGCGGACCTGATGCGGGCCCAGACGCCGACCGTGGTGCGCACGCTCGACCCGGACCCCGATCGACAGCGGCACGACGGGGCACACCCCGCACACTCGGACCACGGCGGCGTCTCCGACCACCAGGACCACACCGCCGCCGCGCAGTTCACCTGGGAGGCGCTGCGCCGGTACAACGCCGCGCGGCCGGCCGCGAGCGCGGCGGCGATCGCCTACCGGGGCTACTACAACGAGCGCTGGCCGCACAATCTCGCGCCGGCGGCCCGCGAGCGCAAGGACGAGATCACCCGGGTGTACGGCTGGACCGACCGGGTGCGGCACTGCCCGGGACGGGTGGACTGCGGCGACCTCAAGGTGCGCGACACCGCCGCTCGGACCAACTGGCCGCAGAGCACCACGTATCGCTTTCCGGACGTCGGCCCCCGGCCGGTGCTCGGCGCGGACGGCCGGCTGACCGCGTGGGCCGTGCTCGGCGGCCGGGTCACCCGGTGGACCCAGGAGGGGGTCGGCGCCGCGGCCTGGACTCCGGCGCAGTCCATGCCCGGCCCCGGTGACGGCGAACTCGCCCCGGGACCGGCCGCGGTGCGCACGCAGGACGGCCGGATCGCGGTGTTCGCGCTGCGGATCGGCGGTGCCCGGCGCTCCGACCGGGACCGGTTCGAGATCGTCACCGCGACCGAGACGACGCCCGGCGGCGCCTTGGGTCCGTGGCGGGGGCTGGGCAGCCCAAACGGCGGTGAACGCGGCCCGGGCACACCGGTGGTCCGGGCCGACGGCGCGGGCGGGCTGCATCTGTTCGTGCGCGATCGGGACAAGGGGATCAGCACCCGCTTCCGACCCGCCGGCAGCGAGGAGTGGTCGGACTGGCAGGACCTGGGCGGCGGCGAGATCGTCGAGGGGCCGAGCGCGGTGACCCGCCCGGACGGCCGGGTGACCGTCTTCGGCACGGCTCGCGAGGGCATCCGGTACTGGGACTTCGTCGGCGACCGGTCCGGTCCGCCCGGCACGATCGCGGCCGAGCGGCCGGTGGGGGCGCCTGCGGCCTGGGTGGGCGCCGACGGCCGGGTCGGCATCGCGCACCGGCGGGCCGGCACGGCGGAGATCGCGAGTGTGGTCGAAGTCGGGCCCGGCGCCTGGACGCCGGGTGACCCGCGCACCGCGGGCGCGGGTCACGAGGCGCTGTACCCGCTGCCCCGGCCGGACGGCACGACGGTCGTCTGTACCCGGGACGCCGAGGGCCGTCCGGTCGTGGTGGGCGTGGCCGGGCCGCCGATCGTGCTCGACGAGCACGCGGTCGCGGTCGGTCCCACCGGCGCGACGGACGGCGCCGGGCAGCCGGTGGTCCTGTGGCTCGGACCGGACGGGGCGCTGCGCACGGCACGGCTTTCCTGACGATGTGCCGGGCGGCGCCCGGCCGTTCCGCCGGGGTGCTGTGCGCCGTACGGCCGTCTCGACGCGGCGCTGTGCACCATGCGGCCTTTCGGCGGCACGCTGGGCACCACACGGCCGTCCCGACGGCAGATCCGGCCCGCCGTGAGCGGCACCCGCGCGGACACCCGCCCGGACATGCGAACGGCGGGCGCTCCCCGAAGGGAACGCCCGCCGGACGGCGCGGGAGAGCGGTGGATCAGACGCTGACGCCGTGGCTGCGCAGCCACGTCATCGGGTTGACCGCGGAGCCGTAGTTCGGCGTGGTGCGGACCTCGAAGTGCAGGTGCGGGCCGGTCACGTTGCCGGTCGCGCCGGAGAGCGCGATCTTCTGGCCGGTCTGCACCTTCATCCCGGCCTTGACCGAGATCGAGGAAAGGTGCGCGTACTGGGTGTACTTGCCGTCCGCGTGCCGGATGACGACCTCGTTGCCGTACGCGCCGCCCCAGCCGGCCGACACGACGGTGCCCGAGGTGACCGCGCGCACCGTGGTGCCGGTCGAGACCGCGAAGTCCTGGCCGGTGTGGCTGCCGCTGGACCAGCGCGAGCCGCCGGCGCCGAAGCTCGACGTGAGCGTGGCGCCCGAGACCGGGGCGACGTAGGCGCCGGAGGCTTTCTCGGTGCTCGCGGAGGGCTTGGCGTCGCTCTTGGCGGCCTCGGTCTTGACCGAGGTCTTCGGCGCGGCCGGCTTGGTCTCCGCCTTCGGCGCGGCCTTGGGGGTCTCCGGCTTCTGCACCTCGACCTTGGGCGCGGCGGCCTCGGTCTTGGTGGTGGTCGGCGCGGCCTTGCCGTCGACCGTGAGCTTTTGGCCCGGGAAGATCAGGTCCGGGTTCTCGCCGACCACGCTCTTGTTGGCCTCGTACAGCTTCGGCCAACCGCCGGGCACGTGCGCGGCGCCGGCGATCTTCGAGAGCGTGTCGCCGGCGACCACGACGTAGGACGACGTGGCGGCGGAGTCCGACTTGGCGACCGGCTCGGTCTTCGGGGTCTCGGTCTTGGGAGCCTCGGCCTTGGGGGCCTCGGACTTGACCTCGATCTTGGGCGCGGCGACCGTCTTCTTCGGGGTCTCGGCCTTGGGAGTCTCGGTCTTGGGCGCCGTCTTCGGCGCGGTCTTGCCGGCCGAGGAGCCGGTGTCGACGTCGGGGGTGGCGCCGCCGCGGGTCAGGCCGGCCTTGACCGAGCACACCGGCCAGGCACCGGGGCCCTGGCTCTTGAGCACCTTCTCGGCTATCGCGATCTGCTGGCCCTTGGTCGCCTTGTCGGCGCGCGGGGCGTACTGCTGACCGCCGAACTCGTTCCAGGTGCTCTGGGTGAACTGCAGGCCACCGTAGAAGCCGTTGCCGGTGTTGATCTGCCAGTTGCCCGTGCTCTCGCACTGGGCGACCTTGTCCCAGGTGCTCACGGAGGCGGCCTGGGCCGTGCCCGCGCCGATGATCGGCATGGCGACGCCGACTCCGGCGACACCCGCCGCGGCGATCAGACGCGTGGTCCTACTGGTGCTGCGACGGCGATGACGCCCGGTTCCGGACAGCATGGCTGGATCCTCTCCCACGCCTACGAGGTGAGCTGTCGGATTCGGGCCGGAGATCGATAGCCCGGCCACATCCCGAAGGACGTGGCTTCACCCCAAGCCGTTCGCGGCGTCCGATCGTTTCGATCGGGGCCGTTCGCGGCGGTTCACCTGTGGTTCCCCCGCTCCTGTCGTGTGGTGCTCGTCAGCCTCCCGAACGGCCGGCGACAGGATTCGGCGTACCGGCGATCGGGGTCCGTGTGGGATACGGACGGATCGAACGCTAAGCAGGCCCGGACGTAGATCACAAGTCCGTGTCGGATAGACGTCGAATATCCGATTTGCGGATGAGCGCAATGTAGATGATCCCTTACGGAAAGGACCGTAGTTGGCGTTCCGTGGTGGATGCGTTGGAAATGCGTGACAGGGGCGCCCGGTTGCCGTGCATGCGGATCGTCCGGAAACGATTACCTACGCCCCGCTTGTCACATCGGCATCGCGCGTAGCGTCGCGCGGAGGGTGCCCATGCCCACCCGGACGGGCGTCCGCACTCGTGGCCGGCGTGAGCTACCCCACAAAACAACAAGCCGCATGTCCGATTCATCCCGGGCGACTTCATGCCCGCCGACCCCGGCCCGAGCGACCTCGTTCCGCCGCGCCGACGGCCGACGACCCACCGGCGCGGCGTCCCACACTCCGCCGTCTCAGCCGCGCAGCGCCCGCCAGCCGGCCCATGCGCTCTGCACCATGTCCGACGTGCCATGCCGGGCCTTCCAGCCCAACTCGGTGGTGATCAGGTCGGCGCTCGCGACCACCCTGGCCGGGTCGCCCGCGCGCCGTGGCTGGTACTCCGGTGCAAGGTCGCGCAAACCGGTGACCTCGGCGATGAGTTCCACCATCTCGCGCACCGACGTGCCATTGCCGCGACCCACGTTCAGCACCAGGCGCGCGTCCGGATCGGCCGCCAGTCGACGGGTGGCGGCCACGTGCGCCTCGGCCAGATCCACCACATGGATGAAGTCGCGCACGCACGTGCCGTCCGGCGTGTCGTAGTCGTCCCCGAAGATCACCGGCGCCTGATTGGCCGTCAACTTCTCCAGCACCATCGGCACGAGGTTGAACACGCCCTTGTCCGCGAGCTCGGGCGCGCCCGAGCCCGCGACGTTGAAGTAGCGCAGCGAGGCGTACGAGATCCCGTGTGCGCGCGCCGTGGCCTTGATCATCCACTCGCCGACGAGCTTGCTCTCGCCGTACGGGTTGATCGGCAGGCACGGGGTGTCCTCGGTGACGAGGTCCACGTCGGGCATGCCGTACACGGCGGCGCTGGAGGAGAACACGATGCGGGTGACGTCGGCCGCGACCATGGCCGCCAGCAGGGTGCGCAGACCCTCGACGTTCTCCTCGTAGTAGAAGAGGGGGCGCGCGACCGATTCGGGCACCTGCTTGCGGCCCGCGGTGTGCACCACGCCGGCCACGGCGTGCGCCCGGAAGACCTCGTCGAGCAGCGCCCGATCCAGCACCGAGCCGACCACCAGCGGCACCCCCTCGGGAACCCGCTCGCGCGAGCCCGAGGACAGGTCGTCGACCACGACCACGTCCTCACCGGCCGCGAGCAGCGCCCGCACGACATGCGTCCCGATGTACCCGGCACCGCCGGTGACAAGCCACTTCATGGGACGACCCTATCCGCCATCCCGGGCTCGCGGCGCAGGCACGGCGACCGGTCCGACGCACGGCGGGAAGCCCGCCATGCGGTTGAAGGACTGGACCCCGGGCCTGTTCCGCTCCCGGCTGCCGGAGTCCACCCGCCGGGAGACGCCGGCGGCCGGCCCGGACACGACGAAGGCGGCGTCGGATGCTTCGACTTCGACGACGCCGCCCTCGTCCGTCACGGCACTGGACCCCCTGGCCCGTGGGTCCCGCGGTGCCCGCTCAGCCGTTGTTCGCCCCGGGGGGGACGCGGACGGGGAGCTCCCACGGCGGGGTGCCCAGCTGCCGGCACGTGTGCTTGTTCGCGTACCTCGGGCAGGCCCCGCTGGTCTTCTGCAACTGGTGGGAGCGGTAGGTCAGCGAACCGATGCTCGAGTCGTCGACCGGTATGACGTCGTCGGCGACCGAGGAGGCCGCGGTACCGAACAGCAGCACCATCGCGGACAGCGCGCCGATTGTGGTCGCCATGCCGGGGGTGGTGCGCCAGCGCGCGCCGACGTGCTTGGGGTAGGCGTCCGCGACCGGGTCGGCGCGGTGTACGACGTACCGGTTCCACAGCGCGCGCAGCCGTTGCGAGGACAGGTGCCCGGCCACACCGAGCAGGAGCAGCATCACGTACGCGAGTTCGATCGAGGTGCGCGGGTAGAGCTGCACTGCCTGGTCCTGGAACATGTGCGAGGCGAACCAGAACCGCATCAGCCACGAGCTGGCCAGGCACGCCACCAGCGCGAGGACCAGCGAGCGCCGCATGCCGAGTGCGAGCGCGACCGCGAGGCCCACCAGCAGGATCAGCATGAACACGCCGACGCCGCCGAGTTCGCCGGGCGGTGGCCACGTGCCGACCTCGCCGGGCGAGTCACCGCGCCACATCAGGAAGTAGGCGGGGTCGACTGCGGTGTCGAAGTAGAAGTAGTCGTCCTTCTCGCCGCCGCTCTTGAGGAGCAGGTCCTTGAGGTACAGGCCGCTGATGATCAGGAACGGGACGATGGTCGCGATCACGAAGATCATCGCGGCCTTGAAGCCGCGTCGCCAGGGCAACACGAGCAGGCAGGTCACCAGCACGCCGGCGGCCGACCAGAGGAACCAGCCGGAGTAGGCGATCATCATCACGCCCAACATCACGCCGAAGGCCACCCCGGTGGTCACCCGATCGCGCTTCGTCATCCGCGGTGATCTGCGCAGTATCTGGATGAACTTCGCGATCACCGGCACGAATACGACCAAAATGATCGTGGTGTAGGGCTTGACCGGCTCATACAGCGGGATCGAGCTGGTGACGCCGATGGCCAAGGCCCACAGCGGCTGGAACCACAGGCGCCAGGCGAGGTAGGCGGCCGGACCGATCATCGCCATGATCACGATCTGCAGGTCCTGGAGCGAGTACGAGGTGTTGCCGTGCCGGAACACCTTCGCCCACAGCGCCAGCAATTCCGGGAACAGCGGCGGGTACACGCCGGAAATCGACTCGCCCCGGTTGATCGCCCCCGCCCAGTTCGCCAGGGTGCCCACGTCACCGTCGACGCCGTTGATCGGCCACGGCGTGCCGCGCAGGCCGATCGTGGTGCCACCGGCGACGAAGCCGGTGGCGAGTCCCGCCACCACGGCGCACGAGATCCGGGCGAACAACGCCTGCAGGGCCGGGCCGAACCGCCGATAGGCGATCACCAGCGCCGCGATCACCAGCAGGGCGATCAGGGTCATCCGTAACTGCAGCGTGGCCAGGCCGCTGACCTGACCGATCCGGTCGATCGGGTCGACCCGGATGTTGCGAGCCCACACCGCGAACACCAGTGCGGTGAGCACCGCCACAGCGCCTTCCGCACAGACCAACAGCGGGCACCGCCACCAGGGAGCCGGCGACGAAGCCGCCGTCTCCGGCAGGGTTTTCGGCGGTGGTGAGGACGTGGGAAGGTCGGGCGACGGGGCGCGCTCCACCTGGTATCTCCTTTCACATGGGCCGGGCAAGGACCTGCCGGTCGACCTGCGGGCGATCGCACGCGGATGGACCGGCAGGACAGGAACGGAGACGTTGGCAGCCCCGTTGCGGGGTCGCGCGGACGGGACGTCCTGGATGCCGGCGTCAGGCGCCGCAGAAACCGAGCGAGTCGGTGAAGTCCTTGTACATCGCGTACTGCGGGCGCAGGCCCGAGCCGGTCGCCTCGTCGAAGGACGGCGCCTCGGCGTCCCGGGCCGACAGCACGGGTTCGTTCGTTTGCCAGTCGATCGCCGACCGGGGATCGAGGGGATGCGCCGTGTGCTTGCGCTCCGGGGCGTACCCCGTCGATGCTGAGCGGGCGGCTATCCATGCGAACTACGATGGTCCGGGTTGGGGCCAGGCCCTCGCCTCGGCCCGCGTTCAGCACCAGGTGCGCGTCCGGGTCGGCGCCGAGCCGGCGGGTGGCGGCCACGTGCGCCTCGGTCAGGTCCACCACATGGATGAAGTCGCGCACGCACGTGCCGTCCGGCGTGTCGTAGTCGTCCCCGAGGATCACCGGCGCCTGATTGGCCGTCAACTTCTCCGGCACCATCGGCACGAGGTTGAACACGCCCTTGTCCGCGAGCTCGGGCGCGCCCGAGCCCGCGACGTTGAAGTAGCGCAGCGAGGCGTACGAGATCCCGTGTGCGCGCGCCGTGGCCTTGATCATTCACTCGCCGACGAGCTTGCTCTCGCCGTACGGGTTGATCGGCAGGCACGGGGTGTCCTCGGTGACGAGGTCGACGGCGGGCATGCCGTACACGGCGTGCGCCCGGAACGCCTCGTCGAGCAGCGCCGGATCCAGCACGGATCCGACGATCAGCGGCACCGCCCTCCGGGTGCCGCTCCCGGGCGCCCGTGGAGAAGTCGTCGACGACGACCACATCCTCACCGGCCGCGAGCAGCGCCCGCACGACATGCGTCCCGATGTACCCGGCACCGCCGGTGACAAGCCGCATCATGGGACGACCCTATCCAGTCCGGCGCCCGCCCGGGTGGCGTCCCTTCGTCCCGGTCCGGTTCCGGGCGCGCTTCGCCGAACGACGATGCGCCCGGAACCGGAAGCCGACTAGAACAGGTTGTCGAATTCGTTCCAGTTCAGGTTCGGCTGTCCGCTGATGATGCCGTTCTCCACTCGTTCGCCGAAGCTGGGTGCTCCGGTGCCGTAGTAGGTGAACAGTCGGCCGTTCGACGTCTTGCCGACGATGTCCGCGACACCGTCGCGGTTCACGTCGCCCGCGCCGACCAGTTGGCTGAACATGTCCCAACCGGTGCCCATGGTCACGCCGTTGCCGAACGAGGCGCCGCCGAAGCCCTTGTAGAAGCGCAGCAGACCACCCGGGGTGCGGCCGAGGATGTCCACCTTGCCGTCCCGGTCCAGGTCACCGGAGACCACCATCTGGTTGAACATGTTCCAGCCGGTACCGACGAGCTGACGCTCGCCGAACGCGCCGGGGCCGGTGCCCGGGTAGAAGAACAGGTCACCCGAGGGCGTGCGGCCGAGGAGGTCGGGCCGACGGTCGCCGTTGAGATCGCCGGGGGTCAGGATCGTGTCGAACATGTTCCAGCCGTTGCCGACGTTCGACTTCGTACCCAGGTAGCCGTTGCCGACGCCCGCGTAGTAGTAGAGGTCGCCTGCGGCGGTCAGGCCCAGGACGTCGGCCTGGCTGTCTCCGTTGAGGTCACCGGGCTGGTACATCTTGGTGAACATGTTCCAGCCGCTGCCCGCGTTGACGTTCGGGTACAGGCCGTACTTGCCGTAGTTGGTCACGGTCCACAGCTCGCCGTCGGAGGTGCGCCCGTACAGGTCCGGCAGGCCGTCCCCGTCGAGGTCGGGCTTGCCCAGGGGGCGGGTGCCGAGCTGCTGGTTGATCACGTCGGTGAAGTCGCTCACCTTGGTCGAGACACTGTAGGTCCCGGGCGTGACGCAACCCTTGACGCCCCACGACACTATGCCGACCACACGACCTGCGACCACGAGCGGACCACCCGAGTCGCCGTTGCACGGGGTGACGGTGCCGGTGCCGTCACCGGCACAGATCATCCCCGCCGAGGTCTGCTCGCCGGGCAGCGCGGTGCAGCCGTCGGGACCGAGCAGCGGAATGGTCGCCTGGCGCAGCTTGCCGTCCGCGGGCTGGCCGGACTGGCTGCGTCCCCACCCGAAGACCTGCGCCTGGGTGCCGGCCGCGTACAGCGCGGAGTCGGCCGGGCCGGCGATCGGCAACACCGGGTACGGCACGGGCGCCGGCAGGGTCAGCACCGCGACGTCGTTCGCCAGCAGGTTCGGGTCGTAGTTCGGGTGCCGCCACTGCTCGGTGGGGTGGACCACTCGGTCCACCTGCACCTCGAGATCGACGCCACCGAAGACAACCACGCCCTTGTTGACGAAGTCGAAGCCGTCCACGCAGTGGGCCGCGGTCAGCACCTTGGTGGGGGATATGAGCGTGCCCCCACACGAGTACCAGAGGTTGTCGTTCGCCTGGACCTGGAGGAAGGCCATCCACGGGTACGCGGACGGGTTGGTGACCGGGTCGCCACCGATGATCTTCGGGTCGCGCTGGGTGTCCACCGGCGGGGCGGGGGCCCCGGGCGGCGGCTTGGGCGTGTCGTCGGGAGCGGCGACTGCAGAGCCCGTTGACGTGGCCGCGACGACGGCGGTCGTCGCGAGAGCCACGAGTGATGCGTTCATGACATTGCGGAACGCGGTGGCACGAGAAAGCACAGGCAACTCCTGTGTAATGAACTTCTGGAAAACCGGGGTGTGGCTCGCAAAATAGTGAAGAAAGGACATTTTCGTCCCGCTCGTTCTTCTGCGGAGCCGGGTGCAATAAAATCGAAGGATGCCGGCGAAGTCCGACATCCATTCCGGCGAAAGTACCGGGCGAGCAAGATACGGGCCGGCTATTTTCGCGGCGCACTCGGGGTGCCTCCGGCGGGCCTTGCCCGCGACGACGAAGACCGGGACGACGCATTCGTCGTCCCGGTCTTCGTCGGGTCAAGTCGTCGGGCGTCGCCGCCCGAGGCGGTCAACTCTCCCGCAGTGAATTCCGATATGCCACACATGCGGAGTACTGCGGCAGAAGTCCCTCGGTCGACATCTCCTCGAGCGTGGGCGCCGCCGCGTCGCGGTCGGACAGTATCGGCGCGTCGGCGGGCCAGGCGATGCCCAGTTCCTTGTCCAGCGCGTGCACGGCCCGCTCACGTGTGGGGGCGAACGTCTCCGAGCACAGGTAGCTCACGGTCGCACCCTCGGTCAGCGCGCAGAACCCGTGCCCCAAGCCCTCGGAGATGTAGACGGACCGACGCTCGATGTCGTCGAGCCGCACGCCTTCCCACTTGCCGAATGTGGGCGAACCGATCCGCAGGTCGACGATCACGTCCAGCACCGCGCCCTTGGCGCACGAGACGTACTTCGCCTGGCTGGGCGGCACGTCGGCGAAGTGGATCCCGCGGACCACACCCTGCGAGGACACGGACATGTTGCCTTGGGCCAGTCGCATGGGGTGCCCGATCTCCTGGGCCAGGTGATCGAAGCGGTACCACTCGGTGAACATTCCGCGCGGATCGCCGTGCAACTGGGGAGTGATCTCCCAGGCACCCTCGATGGAAAGGGGCCGGATCTTCATGAGTTGGTCCTCGGGTCGGGAGCGGATTCGCCGACAGGCCGTTCGGCCGCAGTCATCGCGTCGTTCATCGTGAGGTCTCAGTACGCGGTTTCGACCGGCGCCAAACCCTCCCCATAGGTCAACAGGTCGAGCAAGTACTGCCCGTAGCCACTCTTGAGCAGCGGTTCGGCCAGTTGCCGCACTCGATCGGCGTCGATGAAGCCACCTCGCCAGGCGGCCTCCTCGATACAGCCGATCTTGAGACCCTGGCGCTCCTCGATGACCCGGACGAATTCGGCGGCGTGTACGAGCGAGGAGAACGTACCCGTGTCCAGCCAAGCCGTGCCGCGGTCCAGAACGCTCACGTGCAATTCGCCGCGTTCGAGATAGGTTGCGTTGATTCCGGTGATCTCAAGTTCGCCGCGCGCGCTCGGCCGCAGGCCCTTCGCGATCTCCACGACGTTGTTGTCGTAGAAGTAGAGACCGGGGACGGCGTACCGCGATTTGGGGCGGGTGGGCTTCTCCTCGATGGAGCGGGCCCGGCCGTCCGGCCCGAACTCGACGACGCCGTAGGCGGTGGGATCCGCGACCGGATAGGCGAACACACGTCCACCGACGGGGTCGCTGTCCTCACGCAACTGTCGACCGAGCCCGATGCCGTGGAAGATGTTGTCGCCCAGGATGAGCGCCACGGCTTCGTTCCCGATGAACTTCTCGCCGATGAGGAAGGCCTGGGCGATGCCGTCCGGACTCTCCTGGGCCGCGTATTCGATCCGCATGCCCAACTGGGAGCCATCGCCGAGGAGACGCTGGAAGTGTGCCTGGTCCTGGGGTGTCGTGATCACGAGCACCTCCCGGACACCTGCCGTGATGAGCGTGGTCAGGGGGTAATAGACCATCGGCTTGTCGAAGACTGGCATGAGCTGCTTGGAGACGGCCTGGGTGATGGGCCACAGGCGGGAACCGGTACCGCCGGCGAGAAGGATGCCACGCATGTCATCACCTTAAGCGCTGCTCCGTCGCACGTGAGTAGACTCTCCTGTCCATGAGGATCCTGATCACCGGCGGGGCCGGATTCATCGGCTCCGAGTTCGTCCGCAATCTGCTCTCCGGTGAGGCGCCCTCGGCTCCCGCTCCACAGGTGACAGTGCTCGACAAGCTGACCTATTCGGGTGTCGAAGCCAACCTTGCGCCGGTCGCGAACCATCCTGACTACACCTTTGTTCGCGGTGACATCTGTGACCCGGCCGTCGTCGACGACGTGGTGCCCGGGCACGACGTGATCGTGCACTTCGCCGCGGAATCGCACGTCGACCGCTCCATCGCCGGAGCCGGCCCGTTCGTGACCACGAACGTCGTGGGCACGCAGGTCCTGCTCGACGCCGCGCGCAAGCACGGTGTCGGACGGTTCGTGCACGTATCCACGGACGAGGTCTACGGCTCGATCGACGAGGGCTCGTGGACCGAGGAGTGGCCGCTCGCCCCGAACTCGCCCTACTCGGCCAGCAAGGCCGCTTCCGACCTGCTCGCCCTGGCCTACCACCGCACGCACGGCATGGACGTGGTGGTCACCCGCTGCTCCAACAACTACGGGCACTACCAGTTCCCGGAGAAGGTCATCCCGCTGTTCGTCACGAATCTGCTGGACGGCCTGCGCGTGCCGCTCTACGGCGACGGCGCCAACATCCGCGACTGGCTGCATGTCTCCGACCACTGCCAGGGCATCGACCTCGTCATGCGCTCGGGCCGGCCGGGAGAGGTCTACAACATCGGCGGCGGCACCGAACTGACCAACAAGGAGCTCACCGGGCTCCTGCTGGACGCGTGCGGGGTCGGCTGGGAGATGGTGGACCATGTCGAGGACCGCAAGGGTCACGATCGTCGCTACTCTCTGAGCATCGCCAAGATTCAGGAAGAATTGGGCTATGCCCCGCGAGTGGGCTTCGTGGACGGTCTGGCCGCGACCGTGTCCTGGTTCCGCGACAACCGCGCGTGGTGGGAGCCGCTGAAGGCGGCGCCCAAGTCCTGATCGGGGGACACACCCGGCGCATCCGGCGCACGCTGCCTACGACAACCCAACCAACGAGTGAGCGATGAGAATACTGACGCGCGCGGTCGGCAGCCTTCCTCCCGGGACCCTGTTGGTGGGGGCGGGTACCGCAGTGGTCGGTGTCGCCTCGTACATCCATCTTGCGGTGGCCGGACACACACTCGACGCCGACGACATGTCCGGGGTGTCGGTGCTGTGGACGATCATCTTCTCGGTCGGTCTGGGGCTGTTCTTTCCGGTCGAGCAGGAAATCGCCCGCATCGTCGCCGCCCGCTCGGTGGAGGGCGAGGGAGCGGGCCCGGTGCTGCGGCGCGGCACCCTCCTGGCGCTCGGGATGCTTGTCGCGGTCGTGGCGGTCATCGTCGCGGCGGCGGGCCCGCTGGCCGACGCCCTGTTCGACGGGGACAAGACGCTGCTGACCGCGCTCGCCGGTGCGCTCGCGGGGCTGGTCGCGGTCTCGGTCACCCGGGGTACCCTGGCCGGCCTCAAGAAGTTCAAGGCCTACGGCGCGAGCCTCGCGCTCGACGGCGGCCTGCGCATCGTTTTCGCCGGCGCCCTGGGCATCGCCGGCGTGCGCTCGCCGCTGATGTTCAGCCTCGTGCTTACAGCGGCGCCGTTGCTCGCCACGGTGATCATCGTGGTTCCTGTGCTGCGGGCCGCGAAGCCGGGCCGCCAGGTGGCGTGGCGCGAGTTGTGCGGCGGGCTCTCGCTGCTGGTGGTGTCCACGCTGTTGGCCCAACTTGTGGTCAACATGGCGGTCATCAACGTCAAACTGCTGGAGCCCGAGGCGACCGCGTTGATCAACGCGTTGTTGTCGGCGCTGATCCTGGCGCGGGTGCCGCTCTTCGTCTTCGGAGCACTGCAGGCCTCGCTGCTGCCCGGCCTGTCTTCGATCTACGCGAGCGGCGACATCGCCGGCTTCAGACACCTGATGAAGCGGGGCGCGATGCTCGTGACGGCGCTCGGCGTCGCGGGCGGACTGGTCGCGACGGCGCTCGGGCCGTGGCTGGTGACGATTCTCTTCGGGGCCCCGAAGAACGTTCTCGACTACGCGGATTTCTTCTGGTTCTCGGCCGGTACGGTCTGCTACATGCTGGCGATGGTCCTGGGACAGGGCCTGATGACCATGGCTCGGCACAGATTCCAATTGGTCGCCTGGATCGTGGGCACCGCAGTCCTGTTCGGCATTACCTTCCTGCCGGGTGACATCAAGCTTCGCGTCGAGATCGCGTACGCGGCCGGCTCGCTGGCGGTGGCCCTGGTGATGGCCTTCGCCCTGCGCGTGCCCACGACCACGCACGGCGACGCCCGGGGCCCCGTGCTCGCGGAGGGCTCGGCCGGCTCGGCGCCGAATTCCGTGCCGGTCTCGTCGACGTGGGAATCCCGATAAAATGTCACACGCGGACCGGTATCGATACTGCCGTTACTTCCTTGGGTGTGGGTGCATCGAACGATGAGTACATTCGACATCATGCTGCCGTATTACGGCGACGTCTCTTTGATGCAGGCGGCCGTGCGCAGCGTTCAGGACCAGACCGATGGGGACTGGCGTCTGACCGTGGTCGACGACGGCCAGGAGCCGGGCGTTCCGGAATGGTTCGCCGAACTCGGTGACGATCGGATTCGCTATATCCGCAACGAGCGCAATCTCGGGGTCACCGACAATTACCGCAAGTGCGTCGGCCTCGTCGAACACGACCATGTCGTGCTGATGGGCACCGACGACATCATGTTGCCGACCTATCTCACGGTCGTGCGCTCCGCACTCCGGCAGTACCCTGACGTCGCCATGGTCCAACCCGGTGTCGAGGTCATCGACAGCAACGGCGAGCGCATCCACACCCTGGTCGACCAGACGAAGCGCCGGCTGTACGCGCCCAAGGTGCGCGGGCGTCGACTCATGGGCGGCGAGGAACTTGCGACGAGCCTGTTGCGCGGGAACTGGCTCTACTTCTCCTCCATCTGCTGGCGCGCCGATGTGCTCCGGTCGATGGCCTTCCGGGACGGCTACGACGTCATCCAGGACCTGGCGCTTGTAATAGATGTGCTACAGAGCGGCGCCTGGATGCTGCTCGACGAAACGGTCTGCTTCCAATACCGTCGTCACCGGGTGAGTCTGTCCTCCGTCCGGGCCTTCAACGGCAGCAGGTTCACCGAGGCCGAGGCCTACTTCCTCGACGTCGCCGCGCGTTTGGACAAACACGGTTGGCCCAAGGCGGCCAAGGCCGCACGACTGCACGTCTCGTCGAGGCTGCATGCGGCGAGCCTGGTGCCGGGTGCCGTCCGCACCAAGCAGACCGATGGTGCTCGTACGCTGGCCCGGCACGCGCTGGGGCCGATCCGTCGGACCCGCTGAAGCCGTACCGTTGTCGACGTCATGGGACGGCAGGGTCGTCCCTGCTTGCCCGGCAGTTCGAATCAGCAGCTCAGGAGATTGATCCAGTGCCCTCCGTTTTGTCGCGCGATCCCGATATTGCGCAGGGGCCCAGGCGGGTCGCCGTTCTGGGCGGCACCGGCCACATCGGCCGGATGCTGTGCACCGCGTTCGCCGAGCAGGGAGACAGCGTGGTCGCCTTCGCTCGCAGTGTCCCCGAGGAGTCGTCGTCCGTTCGATTCTTCGCGCTCGACGTCGTGGACGCCGGTGCGGCGGAACTGGCCAGGGTGTTGACCGAGGAACGCGTGGACGTGGTCGTCAATGCGATCGGTGGCGTCTGGTCGGTGTCCGACGAGGGCATGGTCCGCGCCAACATCACGGTCGTCGAGCGAGTCCTTGAGGCACTCGCGACGATGGAGCGTCGGCCCCGCCTGGTGCACCTCGGGAGCATCCACGAGTACGGGCTGGCGCCCATCGGCACCCCGCTCGACGAGTCGACGCCGCCGGTGCCCTCGATGGCCTACGGCAAGACCAAGCTGCGCGGCACCGAGCTGGTTCTCGCTGCCTGCGAGCGCGGTGACGCGGAGGCGATCGTCCTGCGGATCAGCAATACGGTCGGGCCGGGCCTGCCGGTCACCAGTCTTCTGGGCGCAGTGGCCGCGAAGCTGGGCAAGGCGATGCGCGAGGGCGAGAACGCCACGCTGAAATTCGCCTCGCTGCAGTCGGCGCGGGACTTCGTCGACATGCGCGACGCGGTCAACGCGATCGTCGTCGCCGCGGGCTCGACGGTGTCGGGTCGGGTGGTCAATATCGGTCGTGGCGAGGCGGTCCCCGCACGCGTAGTGGTCGACTTCCTGGTCGCGGCCAGCGGTGTTCCGGCCGAGGTGGTGGAGGGACCGATCACCACCCCGGAGACGTCGTGGCAGCAGATGAACGTGGCCGCCGCTGCTCGGCTGTTGGGGTGGAAACCCGGCTACGAGCTGTCCGACGCGGTCGCCTCCCTATGGGAGGCATACATCACCTCGGAGCGGATCCGGCCCCAGACGTGATCGGTGTGCCACCGGGGACGGCGGCACAGGCAAGTGGGCGACCACGGGTGGACGATGGGGCACATGCCGTTCGGCAGGGTCTGTCGGCAGCCTCGCCCGGGCGCTCTGGGTCCCGATTCCGGTGGGAAGGATTCGCTAGCATCGACGTGTTTGGCGAGAGTAGAGGTGTGAGCCACTCTCGGAGGGGTCCGGTCGAGGCCCGGTGTTGGCGGTGCAAGCGGAAGCGGTCGCAATCTCATGAGCACGTATGGACGCAATCGTGCGGACCGCACGACCCGGTGGCTGGTGACCGGGGGTGGAGGGATGCTCGGTCACGACCTGTCAGACGTTCTGTCCCGAACTCCCGGCGCGGTGGTGACGACGCTGGCGCGAACCGAGCTCGACATCGTCGATGCCGAGGCGGTGGATCAGGCGGTCGCGGGGCACGACGTGGTGGTCAACACGGCGGCGTGGACGAACGTCGACGAGGCCGAGGACCACGAGGCCGAGGCGACGGCGGTCAACGGCGTGGCTACGCGCAACGTCGCCCGCGCGTGTGTCGCGCACGACGTGCGCGTGCTGCACGTCTCGACCGACTATGTCTTCTCCGGCGCCGGCACCTCGCCCTACGACGAAGACGAGCCGACGGATCCGTTGAACGCCTACGGCCGCAGCAAGGCCGCCGGCGAAGCCGCAGTGGCCGAACTGCTCCCCGGGACGGGCTACATCGTCCGCACGGCCTGGTTGTACGGTGCGCATGGTCGCAACTTCGTCACGACCATGCTCGAACTGGCCGCCCGGCAGGAGTTCGTGGACGTGGTCGACGACCAAGTGGGTCAGCCCACGTGGTCGTACGCGCTGGCTGAGCGGTTGGTGGTACTCGGCCGAGCCGCGCTCGACGGAACCGCGCCCGCGGGCCGCTACCATGGCACCGCTTCCGGCGCGGCCACCTGGTACGACCTCGCCCGCGCCGTTTTCGAACTATCGGGTCTGGACCCCGACCGGGTGCGCCCCGTCTCGTCGGCCGCCTTCGCTCGCAGAGCGCAGCGGCCGAAGTACAGCATTCTCGGCCACCGGCGATGGGAAGCAGCCGGCCTGAAACCGCTCGAGGACTGGCGCATGATGTTGGTGGGGGCCTTGCCCGAGATTCAAGCGGCCAGGGACCGGCAATGAGCCCGGAGTCGCCGGACAGGCGACGTTCGCTAGTATTCATCGACCCTTACCTATGTCATCCTGGAGCATTAGGTGCATGACTTCAGCACCGCCTGGATTGTGATTCCGGTCTTCAATGAGGATCAGGTCATTGCTCAGGTTGTCGAGGAAACCGCCGCGGTCTTCCCGAACATCGTCTGTGTGGATGATGGAAGTTCCGACAACACCGAGGAGCGAATTTACGGCTCCAAGGCTCACTTGATCAAGCATCCGATCAACCTGGGACAGGGCGCCTCGCTGCAGACCGGTATCGCTTATGCGTTGGCGCAGCCGGGAATGGAATACGTTATTACTTTCGATGCCGACGGTCAGCATCGTGTCGAAGACGCGATAAAAATGTTGGAGATTGCAGCCGCCGGAAATCTCGACGTCGTCCTCGGTTCCCGATTCCTGAATGCCAACACCGGTATTCCGTGGATCAAGCGGGTCGTCCTGCGGACCGCGGCGGCATTGAGCCCCACCTCTCGCAAACTGAAGTTGACCGACGCCCACAACGGTCTTCGCGTCATGAACCGCAAGGCCGCGTCGATGCTCCAGATCACCATGAACGGCATGGCGCATGCCTCGGAGATCGTTGCCTTCCTTGCGCGCTCGGATCTGCGGATCCAGGAGGCGCCGGTGACCGTGCGGTACACCGACTACTCCAAGGCCAAGGGCCAGTCGCTGATCAACGGCGTAAACATCCTCTTCGATATCTCCATTCGACAGCGGGGTATGTGACCAGATGTTGATCCAGATCATCCTGCTCGCAGGAGCCATAGTCCTACTCGCACTCTTCGTCCGGCAGTGGGATCGTGTGCGCACGCGCGCGTGGAAGCGGCTGGCGTTCCTGGCGTTCGTGACCGCGAACGTGTACGCGATCCTGCGACCCGACGACACCACGTGGGTGGCCAAGCAGATGGGCGTGGGGCGAGGCACCGACCTCATCCTCTACCTGCTGGTCATCGGCGTGGCCTTCATGACGCTGAATACGTATATGAGGTTCAGGTCGCTCGAGAAGAAGATCACGGACCTCGCGCGCACGATTGCGATTCGCGATGCCCAGGTACTCAACCAGGATCGGATAAGTCTGCTGAACGAGAGCCTGCGCAACCAGTCCAACTCCTCCGCGCCGACCCCCGAGGTCGAGCACGCGCACTCACCGGGTTCCTGATAAGCCGTGACCATCGACATCATGCTGCCGTTCTACGGCGACATCTTCCTGATGAAAACGGCCGTCCGCAGCGTCATCGCGCAGTCGGACCCCGACTGGCGGCTCACGGTCGTCGACGACGGCCGAGCCGAGGGCATCGCGGAGTGGTTCGACACTTTGCACGAGCCCCGGATCAGGTACTTTCGCAACCCCGAGAATCTCGGCATCACCCGGAATTTCCAGCGCTGCGTCGACCTTGCCGAGCACGAGCGCGTGGTCATCATGGGCTGCGACGACGTGATGCTGCCGAACTACCTGCACACCGTGCGGGCGGCGCTGCGGACGAACCCGGGCATCGGGATGGTGCAGGCCGGCGTGGAGGTGATCGACAGCGGCGGCAATCCGACTGCCTCGCTGGTCGACGTCACCAAGCGCAGGGTCTACGCGCCCAAGTTCACCGGTCGCAAGGTCATGGGCGGCGAGGACCTCGCGAACAGTGTGCTGCGCGGGAACTGGCTCTACTTTCCATCGATCTGCTGGCGGACGGACGCCATAAAGGTCGCCGGATTCCGACCTGGCCTGGAGATCGTCCTGGACCTGGCCCTGGTGCTCGACCTCCTGGAGGCCGGCGAGGAGATGGTCGTCGACGAGACGGTGTGCTTCCAGTACCGCAGGCACGCGATCAGCGAATCCTCGCTCCAGGCGTTCGACGGTCGGCGGTTCGCCGAGGAGCGCGACTACTTCCTCGACGTCGCGGACCGGATGGATGCCCTGGGGTGGCATCAGGCGGCGAAGACGGCGCGTACGCACATGTCTTCGCGGCTGCATGCGTTGATGATGCTTCCGGGTGTTCTGCGCAAGGGCAACGCCGCAGGCGGACGAGCGCTCACTCGACATGTCTTCGGGCCGGCGAAGCGATCCGAGGACTGACACCGTCGACTCCGTGGTGAACAGCGTGTCGCCGAGCTGATACAGGCAGTTTTTCGTTAAGGAATCGTACATGTTCGGGTCGCCGACGGTTTCGGTGGGCCGGCTTTCCCTGGGATATGCTGCGTGTTTTGGTACGCGTAAAGCACGGTGTGTCTGCACATCGGTTCCGGTGTATCCCGGACAGCGCAGAATGAGGAATCGTGACCGTCTCGGAAGCCGAAGCGACGACCGTCGTGTCTATTGAACCGGCACGTGCTCGGCGACCGTTTCACCCGATTCTGCTTCTGTCGGGGGCAGCGCTGCTCGCGTGGGCGCTTCCCGCCCTCGCGTACCTCGCGGGTGTGGCGGTCGTGCTGCCGTTCGTCTTCCTCGCCCTGGTTGCCTCGCTCGTCCGGTCCGGGCACTCCGTGCTCGATCGACTCGTCATCGCGTTCGCGCTCACCGCGGGCGCCCTGTGCGCCGCCGCCCTGCTGTTCTCGGTGTGGCCGTGGGGGTTGCATCCCGTCCCCGTCGCCGGCGTGGGTTTCACGGTCGTGATCCTGTGTGCCGCCGCGACGGGGCGGCGGCCCGGGATACCCGGGCCCGGCGGGCTGTCCACGCTGTTCACCGTGGGGATCGCCGGGTTCACCTCCGCCCTGGTGCTGTGGCCGCTGCTCGGTCGCGGCTTCACCGGGCGGCTCGCGCACGTGGTCGTGGCGGAGGACCTGGCCCGGCATTTCGCGATCTACGAGGGCATACGCTCCGCGGGCGGCTATAACTTCCTGCACGGCTCCGAAGTGGGCACGATCCTCACGAAGGACCTGTACGCCTATCCGCAGGGCAGTCACTTCGGGCTCGCGCTGTTCGACAACTTCCTGCGGTCCGCGACGAACATGGGTGCGGCGCAGGGTTCTTTGGACCGCTTCGTGTTCTATTACGCGGCGACCTTCATGTTCATGATCGTTGCGATCCTGTGGGCGATCCGTTGGCTCGCGGGCTCCGAGATCGCCCCTTGGCGCTACTTCGCGGTCGCCGGTTCGACGGCCGCCTACCTGTACTTCGGCGACGGCACGTCGATGTTCCTGCACGGCTTCCTGAGCGAGTTCGCGGGCCTGGGGCTGCTGGCGATCATGGTCGCCCTGGTGACTCGTCCGCTGGCTCGACTGCGCGAACAACTGTGCGTGATGGCCGCGTTGATCATCGCGATCGCGTACACGTACTACCTCTTCCTGCCCATCACCGCCATGATGGTTCTGATCTGGGTGTACACCCATCGCACGTCGCTGCGCGCCGTCCTGCCCTGGCTGATCTGGACGGCGGGCGCGACCGCGGTGTTCTCGGCGGTCCTGCCGCTGGCCAACTGGGCCCAGGCGAGCAACGCCGAGGCGATCAACGCGCCGGGCGGCATCAGCCCGGTGAACCGGCACCTGCTGGTCCTGTTGATGTTCCTGCTCGGCCTGAGCCTGTCGAGCCGAGAGGCCTGGCGCAGGCCCGAGCAGCGCGTCGCGGCCCAGTGGGTGCTCGGCGCCGGGGGTGCCACGCTGCTGATGTACCTGTATCAGACGGCGGTCGTGGGCGAGACCTCGTATTACTACGAGAAGCTGCTGCACCAGCTCATCGTGGTGGGGCTGGTCTGCCTCGGGGCGACGGGTCTCGTGCGAGGGGACCGGGTCCCCCACGGGCCGCGGGCCGCCTTCGTCAAGCCGCTTCCCACCATCCTGCTCACCGGATGCCTGGTGATGGCGTTCGTATACAACGCGGGCCCGGACCGGGACGCCGGTCGCAATCCCAGCAGCGGTCGTTCGTGGGGAACCGCGTATTTCATCGGCCAGGCCGACGATCCCGCGTTCGCCCATCTGGTGATGGACGCAGTCCAGGGAGTGGCCAGGACCGGCGACCGGGACGTGGTGAACTTCCTGCAGGTACGCGGTGGCCCGGCAGGGAACTACTACGGGACGCTGTGGCTGGACGTGCTGGAGCGGAACCTGGGAACCGCGTGGCGGGTCAACCCGATCGAGCGGAAGTTGCAGACCTTCGAGAAGTTCAAGCAACGGATCACCAGGGACTTCGCCGACCGACGCATCCGGGTCGTGACCGACGACGTCGACGTCTTCGACTCGGTGCAGCGCCTTCGGGTCGAATATCCGGCCCTCGGCGTGGAACTGCTGTTCAGCAATCCGAGTCGATGCACCTATCGGTTCGAGCCGGTGCCGGCGCCCGCCGGGATCGCGGGGCCGTCGATGCCGCCGATCGTGCCGTTCCCGGAGAACGGGTGCAAGGCCCCCACACCGCCCCGTCCCTGACGCACCGGGCCCGCAGGATCAAGCGACTGGGATCATGCAACCCGGAGCGCGTCGAGGCGCGTCTTCCCATCGGATGCCGGACCCTTGCCGAGACGACCGGCGACAGGCCGGCTCGACGAAGGGGTGTGCTGTACGAAATGGCGTCCGAACCGGAAGCCGGCGCACCGGTCTCCCGCCGCAGGGTGCTGCTCGGTACGGGCGGCCTCCTGACCGTGGTCGGGGTCGCCGCGACCTTGGACTGGGACAACGATTCCGCGCCGGCGTCACGGCCGTTCGAGCGGACCCGACCGGCGCAGGACGGGGTGGCGCCGGCCGACCGCAGGGTACTCAACGTGGTCGCACACCACGATGACGATCTCCTCTTCCTGAGCCCGGACCTGATCTCCGATCTCCGGTCCCAGGCGCATGTACGCACCCTGTACCTGATGGCCTCCGACTACACCGGTTACCCGCGCTACATGAAGGACCGGGAGGCCGGTGTCCGAGCGGCGTACGCGGGCGTTCTCGGGATGAAGGCCTCCGACTGGACCAGCGGGCCGTACCAAGCGGGCGGCGTCGAGGGCACCCTGTGGACCCTGGGCGAACGGGTCTCGGTCGTCGAGATCAGGATTCCGGACGGCCACATGTTGACCGAGCCTGGAGCCAAGCGGATGTGGGCGCTGTACGCCGAGGGCGAGAGCGTCGAGACCCGGCCGGGCGACACCTTCCCGGCGCAGAGCATCGACCGGCAGGGCATGATCGCCTTCCTTCAGGGAATGCGCGAGGAGTTTCGGCCGACCTCGGTCAACACCCTCGATCCGACCGCCGACCTGCACGGGACCCCGATGCCGACGGGGGGCATCCACCAGGACCACATCGCGGTGTCCCGGATGGTCATGTACGTCTTCGAGGGAACCGGCCTGCCGGTGACCTACTACCGCGACTACACGATCACGAGCGAGCCCGACAACCTCTCGCCGGCGGCCACGCGCGAGAAAGCGGCCTGCTTCAAGACGTACACCGCCTTCGACCCCGACGCGCAGCACAGCAAGGTCTATCGGACCTGGTACGCCAAGACCTACGCCGTGGACGACCGCTGGCGCTCGGGCCTGGTGGTCCCGCTGCCACCGCCGCTGCGACCTGGGCCGAACGGGAATCCGGCCGATGCGCCGCTGCTGGGTCGCACCTATCGGCTGGTCAACCCGGCCACCGGGCTCGCGCTCGGCTCGTCGGCGAAATCCGATTCCCTCGCCCTGGCGACGCCCGAACGCCAGGGCACGGGGTTTCGCACCCAAGGCGTGCGCTTCGGTTGGCGGTTGCTCGCCCAGGACGGTTCGGGATGCCTGGGAACTCCGGACGGAAAGCCGGATCAGGGAATTGCGCCACGACTGTCCGCGTGTCGGCAAGAGCCCTCGTACGTCTTTCGGGTCCAGGCGGCCGGAAACAACGGATATGTCATCACCGCCGCCCATTCCGGCTTGGCGCTGACGATGAACGCCCATGGCGGCAATGTGCTTCAACAATCGAATACGGGGGCACCCGAGCAGCATTGGCGATTCGTCCCCATTTGATCGTGCGCGCCGTTCCGCGCGCCCGCGTCGATGAGGGGCGAGCGCGCGGTTCGCTAGGATCGGTCGGCGTCTTGACAGCGGAAGCGACCATGGTCGCCGGGCATGCGAGGCGTGATCAGCGGTGGGACGGCGACCGACGAACGCCCGGGACACCCCACGCCCTCTCGTAGCAGGCCAAGGAGACTCAACCGACGTGGACACCACATTGCGGCCCGCGATGCCGGCGCAGCCCGGTATCACCGACATAGGCCCCGAGGTGGGAATGAACTGGCGACGACGGGTCCTGCTCGCCGGAGCCGAGGCAGGTGTGGCGATCGGCGCGGCCGCGTTGCTCGTCTTCTCCAGCCGGTACATCTATGTGAACCCGTTCAACCGCATCGGCCAGGTGAGCGCGCTCTCGGCGTTGCAGCTGCGATTCTTCGCGTACGGCGTCGTCGCGCTGATCCTGATCATGCTGGCGTACCGATTCTCCTCCAGGCACGTATCCGACATGGTCCTGCGGTTCGCCTGCGCGGGCATGTCGGGGATGGCCACCGCCTTCGTGGCGGGTGGCACGCTCGTGGCGCTGCGTGGTACCCCCTGGCCCCTCAACGGCGTGACCAGTGATGCCGGCACACTGGCCGGCTGGGCCGGCAGCATCGTGCACGGCGGCTCGGGCGGGGACGCGATCTATCCGCCGGCCTTCCTGCACGCCCTGGCCATCTGGGCGGACCTGTTCCACGGCGGGAACACCTCGTACGCGCTCAAGGACATGCAGATCATTACCGTGGGCCTGATGGGCCCGGCGGCGTATCTGGCCTGGCGGCTGCTGCTCAAGCCGATCTGGGCGCTCGCCATCGGCGTGGTCTCGGTGATCCCGCTGCTCGACCCCTACCGTCCGTACCCGCAGATCGTGCTGGCCGCGTTCATCCCGGTGATCGTGAAGTTCGTGCAGTTGATGCGGCGGACCGACCGGATGGGCAAGTGGGAGGCGCCGCTGTACGGCGTGGCCATGGGGTTGGTGCTCGGCGGGCTGTTCATCAGCTACTCGGGGTGGTTCATCTGGTCCGCGGGCGGGGTGTTCCTCGCGCTCCTGCTCTTCCTGCCCTGGCGGACCGGCCGGGTTCGGGCGTTCTCCTATCTGGGCGCCGCAGGGTTGGGCTTCCTGCTCATCGCGGGCTTCTACGTGATAAGGCTGCTCCGCGGTCTGGGCACCGAGGACAACCACTTCAACTTCGACTCGATGACCGACCCGGCCTACTTCGTGATGTGGCGCAGCGAGCCCGAGGGCGACCCGGGTCTGTGGCCGCCGCCGGGTGAGATCGGTGGCGTGGGTCTGTTCACGCTGCTCGTCTTCCTGGGCCTGGGCGTCGCGCTGGCACTGGGACTGCGTCGCTCGCTCGTGGCCACCGTCGCGCTGTGCATGGCCAGCACGTGGGCTCTGCGGCACTGGTTCTCCTCGCAGGCGTACCACACCGGCACCGCCCAACTCTGGCAGCGCACGTCGTACGAATTGATGTACTGCGGCCTGATCATCTTCGGGTTCGCCGGCTATCTGGTGATCCAACGGGTGCGCGAGATCTGGGTCGCCTCCGGGATCCGCGAGCGGCCGGCCGACAAGACGATCATGCCGCAGTGGCGCCGTAGCGGTGCCTCGGCGATCATCGGCGCATTCTGCGCCCTGATGCTGATCTTCGGCTCCGCGGGCTCTTCCATCGCCGACAAGTACATGCCGGCCAAGAAGGATCCGGACACGTTCGGCTACTTCGCCTGGCAGGCGCACACCACTCGCATGATGAACGGCAAGTGCCCCACGTACGCGAAGTACTCGCCGGAGAAGAAGTGCTGGGACAAGCCGCACCCCTGGCTTAACAAGAAGAAGTGAATCGAGGAGCAGTGTCGGTTTCCGCAGAGCGAGAGAAGCCCGCGCCGCCGTCCCCCGCGTCGAACTCGCTCGTGGGTGGGTCCGCGGGGCGTCGTGCGGGGTGGCTCCTGGTGGCCCTCGCCCTGTCCTGGGCGATCCCGTTCGCCGCCTACACCGTGCACGCGGCGGTGATCCTGCCGTTCCTCTTCCTTGCGGGCGTCACCTCACTGCTGCGCTGCGGGACCACCGTGCTCGATCGGCTGGTTCCCGGCCTGGTGATCGTGTTCGGGGCCGTGTGTGTGGGTGGCCTGCTCTTCTCGGCCTGGCCATGGGGCCTGCACCCGGTGCCGGTCGCGGGGGTGGGATTCAGCGTGCTGTGTCTGGCGGCGGCGGTCTCGGGCCGTCGTCCCGAGCGACCGAGCCTGGGGACCAGGGCCGACCTGTTCCTGGCCGGACTCACCGCCGGCATCGCCCTCGCGGTGGTGCAGCCGTTTGTGGGGCGGGACGCCACCGGGCGGCTGTCGCTGCTCGTGATCGCCGAAGACCTGGCTCGGCACTTCGCGCTGTTCGACAGCATCCGCATTGCCGACGGCTACACCTTCATGCACACCTCGGAACTGGACGTGGTGCTGTCGAAGGACCTGAGTGCCTACCCGCAGGGCAGCCATTTCACGATGGCGCTGTTCGACAACTTCCTGCGCTCCTCGGACCGACTCGGCTCGACACAGAGCGAGTTCGACCACTTCGTCGGGTACTACATCGCGACCCTGGTGTTCCTGGTCTTCGCGGTCCTGTGGGCGATCCGTCGCATCGCCGGGCCGCGAATGTCGACCTGGCGGTACCTGGTGGTCGCGTCGTCGGCCGCCGCGTATCTGTACTTCGGCGACGGCGTCTCGATGTTCGTGCGCGGCTTCTCCAGCGAGTTCGTCGGGCTGGGTTTGCTGGCGATCACCGTCGCGGTCGTGGCGCGTCCGTATCCGCGTCTGCGCGAGCAACTGTGCCTGCTGTCCGCGTTGTTGATCTCAATCTCCTTCGTCTACTACCTCTTCCTGCCGCTGGCGGGCCTGATGACGCTCGTGTGGATGGTGCTGGGCCGCAAGGAACTGGCGGCCCATCGGGTCTGGACGGGCGCGGCCGCCGTGTTCACGGCCGGCCTGTCCGCCGTGGTGCCGCTGGTTAACTGGAAGTACGCCAGCAACGCCGAGGCGCTGAACGCGGGCGGTGGCATAAGCCCGGTCAACCGACACCTGCTCGTGCTGATCGTGTTCCTGTTCGCGGTCAACTGCGCGAACCGCAACGCGTGGCGGCACCCGGTCCGGCGGATGGCGATCCTGTGGATGGGCGCCGCCGTTGCCGCCGCGGCGGTGATGTTCGCGTACCAGACGGCCGTCGTCGGAGAGACCTCGTATTACTACGAGAAGCTGCTGCACGAGCTGATCGTGGTCACGCTCGTGTGCCTGGGTGCGACCACGTTCGTGGTGCCCGCCTGGGACGAGCGACCGCAGCTGCGACCCTCGTTCGCGACGCGGCCGGCGTCGGCGATCGTGCTCACCGGCGCGCTGGTCGCCGCCCTGGTGTTCAACGCCAATCCCGACCGCGAGGTCTGGCGCAAGCCGTCCCACGACATGAGTTGGGGTGCCGCGTATTTCTTGCGACATCTGGAGGAACTCAAGCTGGCGAAGGTGGTCACGGCCACGATGGACGCCAAGCCCGAGGACGGCAGGGTCAACTTCCTGCAACTCGAGTCGAACTGGCAGGCCAACTACTTCGGCACCCTGTGGGTCGACGTCTTCTCCCGTAACCTCGGTGCCGCCTGGCCGGTGAAACCGCCGTTCGGCTTGCACAATCAGGAGACCCCGAAGGAACTCACCGCACGGATCCTGCGCCACAAGGACGTGCCGATCCGGGTGATCACCAACGATCCGGAGACTCTGGAGACCGTTCAGCGCCTGCGGACGGAGCGTCCCGACCTGCGGCTGGAAGTGCTGTTCAGCAACCCGAGCCTGTGCGTGTACGACTTCCGTTCGCAGCCGGTGCTGCCGCCGGGCGCCAAGCCCGCGCCGGTGCCCACCGTTCCCTATCCCGAGAACGGCTGTAAGTCGCCCGCCAAGGGAGCGGCCAGGTGAGCCCCGACAGGGCGCCGACCCATGTCGGTGTCGAGCGGCCGGAGCCGGCAGCCGTACCGGTCAGCGTCGTGACGATTGTGTTCGACGACGCGGAGCGGCTGGCCGCGGCCGTGGAATCGGCGCTGGCCCAGGGCCCCCTCGTCGCTGAGGTGGTGATCGTGGACGACGCCTCGACCGACGACACCCCCGGCGTGTGTGCGCGGCTGGCCGCGACGGACCCGCGCGTGCGCGTGGTGCGCCGCGACCACAACAGCGGGGGCTGCGGTACCCCGCGCAACGACGGAGTGCGGGCCGCGCGCGGTGCCCGGATCGTCTTTCTGGACAGTGACGATGTGCTCCCGCCCGGCGCGGTGGCGGCGCTCTCGGCCGCTGCGGACGCGCACGCCGCCGACGTCGTGGCCGGGCTGTGCGTACGACGGGAACTGCCCCAGGTGCGCGATGTGCCCTGGCAGCCACAGCTGTTCACGGCCGAGGCCGTCCACGCCGATCCGGCGCAGCGACCCAGGATCGTTTGGGACACCCTGTCGGTCAACAAGCTCTACGACCGGGCGTTCCTGCTCAAGCACGACATCCGCTTTCCCGACGGCGCCGCGCACTACGAGGACTTCGTGTTCACCGCCCGGGTCTACGCGGCCGGCCCGCGCTTCGCGGTGATCCCCGACCACGTTTACACGTGGCACGTGCGCCGCGAGAGTGGCGACCCCTCGATCTCGCTGCGTCGGGACCGGATCGGCAACTGGCTGGACCGCCTCGACGCGCACCGGCAGGTGCTCGACATATTCGCCTCGGTCGGCCGGGCGACGCTGCGCGCGGCGGCGCAGACCAAGTTCGTCGAGCACGACCTGCGGCTGTACCTGCGCGACCTGCACAAGCGGCCGGCCGAGTACCGTGACCAGTGGTGGGACGCGGCCCGCAGACATCTCGCGTCCCTTGACCCCGAGGCGGTGCGCGCCGCGTTCCCGGCGGCGCGCTGGGCTGCGGCCGTGCTCGCCGCCCGCCCGGAGCCGACCGGCCTCGCGCGGCTGGCCGAACTGGCCGCCGAGCCGCCCCGGTTGACCGGCCCGTACCCGATCCGCGAGGGGAGCGCGGTCTGGGACGACACGGCGCCCGAGGTGGTGCTGACCGGCCTCGCCGACCTCGCGCCGGCCGAACTGCCGCTGGTCGTCGAGGCGGACGTGCTCGGCCCGCGCGGCACCGTCCTGGCGGTCACCGTGCACGACCTGTACGGCCGGCTCGCCGCCGCCGAACCGAGCCGGATCGACGTGGAGCTGCGCGATCGGCACGGCGACGAGGTCAGGGTCCTGGGCGTTCGCGAGGGCCGGTTGCGCGCCGTGCCCGGCGCGGACGCGTGGACGGGCACCGTCACCGTCGAGGCGCTGCAATTGGCCGGCCCCGAACCGCTCGCGGTCTGGGACGTCTGGGTCCGGGTGCACCACGCGGCGGGCGCGCCGATCGTCACCAAGCTGCGCGCGGGCCGGGGTCTGGGCCGGCGACTGCGACCCGATCTGCGTAACGGGCTCGCGTTCGCGCAGTTCTACGCGACCGCGAGCCGCTCGTTGGCGATCCGCTACGCGGGCGGCGGCGTGGGCGTGCGCGAGGTCCTGGGCGCCCGGCTCCGGCGCCGGCGGGGCTGACCCCGCCGGCTCGGCCGACCCGGCGGCGGAGCCCCGCCGGGTCGGCTCACCGGTAGACGTACCCGAAGATCTGCTCCCAGCGGTCCAGGACCGCCTCCGGCGAGAACCGGGTGACGTCCTTGAGCCCCTGCTCGCCGAGCCGATCGCGCAGCTCGCGGTCGCGGATCAGCCGCTCCAGCGCGACGGTGAACTCCTGGGTGTTGCCGCGCGGCACCAGCAGACCGTTCTGTTCGTGCGCGACGATCTCGCGGACGCCCGGCGCGCAGTCGAACGCGACGCTGGGCACGCCCATGGCCATCGCCTCCATCAGCGAGATCGGGAAGCCCTCGGCGCGCGAGGGGGCCGCGAACACCGAGGCGTCGCGCAGCGCGCCCTCGACATCGGCGGTCTGCCCCGCGAACTCGACGCTGCCGGTCAGACCCAGCGCGGCGGCCCGGTCCCGCAACCGCTTGTCCTCGGGGCCCGAGCCGTACAGCCGCAGCCGCCAGTCGGGATTGCGTCGGACCACCTCGACCCACGACTCCAGAAGCAGGTCGTACCCCTTCTCGAAGGAGAGCCGACCCAGGCCCACCACCAGCCGCTCGCTCCGTGTGGAGACCGTTTCGGGCTTGATCGGCAGCGGGTTGGGCAGCACGTCGACGTTGTTGAGCCCGTCCCGGCTCCACGCGTCCGCGTCCTCGACGGTCAGCAGCAGCAGCCGGTCGACGTCGGCGAACCAGCGGCGCACCCGGCGCCCCCGGGAGGAATTCACCGATGCCTCGAACGACTCGTGGCTCATCCCGATCACCCGCAGCCCGGAGGTGTCGGCGAGGGTGACCCACTCCATCGCCCAGACCTGCGGCGCGATCACGATCGCTCCCGGTCGAGCCGCGCGGAACAGCGCGGTCAGCCGGTCGGCCGCCTGCTGCACGGACGCCTTGCGCAGCAGCTCCCGGCGCCGTGCGCCGACGTTCAACCGGTCCCGCACGGTACGCGGACCCCAGGCCGACGGCGGGTGGACGCGATGCAGAACGCTCGTGTGATACGACAGATCGCGGCCGTAGTCGTGGGTGGTCTCCGGGTGCACGACACCGATCAGGTGCACCGAGTGCCCGCTCGCCTGGAGCATCCCCGCGGTGTGGTGGGCCCAGCGCTGGAGTCCGCCGAGTTCCTCGATGTTGTTGCAGACGATGAAGATGTCGCGCGGCGTGCGCGTCATGACGGCCTCGCTCACTGCGCGCCCCCGGTCGGGAAGAAGCGCTCGACGATCTCCTTGGCGGCGGTGCCCCGGTCGTATTCGCCGTAGGACTTCACGAACGCCCGGCGCCGGTCCGCGTAGCGCGCGCGGACGGTGTCCACTTCGCGCAGCGCGGTGAACAGCGCGTCCTGATCCGCGGCCAGCGGTCCGGGAGCCTGCTCGGCGAGCTCGAAGTACGCCCCGCGCGACTGCCGCGTGTAGGCGTCGTAGTCGTACGTGTAGAACACCATCGGCCGATCCAGGAGCGCGTAGTCGAACATCAGCGACGAGTAGTCCGTGATCAGCACGTCGGCCAGCCGCAGCAGCGGCGTGACGTCGTGCGTGGTGGACGCGTCGCGCACGTCCGCCGCCAGTGACGGCGGCAGCTCCACCTTGTCGAGGTAGTGCGTGCGCACGAGCAGGACGAACTCCTCGCCCAACTCCCGGGCCCAGCGTTCGAGATCGAACGGCATCTCGAACTCTTGCCCTTCCGCGCGCGGCCGGAAGGTCGGCGCGTACAGCACGATTCGGCGCGGGTCGCCGACCAGGCCGAGCCGAGTCCGCAGCGCCTCGACGTCGGCGGTCGAGGTGCCCCGGTCGGCCAGCGCGTCGTTGCGCGGGTAGCCGGTGCGCAGCGGTTCGGCCCGCAGCCGGTACGCGGCCATCAACGTGTCGACGTCGTGCTCGGACCGGACCACGAAGTAGTCGAAGCGGTCCACGCTTTTTTGCAGCCGGGCCTGCGCCGCGGCGTCGGACTGCTTGACCGAGGGCATGTCGAAGCCCATCCGCTTCAATGCGGAGCCGTGCCAGGTTTGGATGTAGGTGGTGCCGGGATTCTTCACCGCGTCGCCCAGCACACCCTGGTTGTCGATCCAGAACTCGGCCTGGGCGAGCGCTTTGTAGTGCGCCCACGAGCCGCGCTTGACCAGCGTGGCGTCCTTGGGGAAGCCTGCCCGGCTCCCCGCGTAGACCCACACCGCCTCGAACTTGGCGCCGGAGCGCCGCAGTTCCTCGTGGATGTAGCGCGGGTTGTCGCTGTACTGGAGGCCGAGGTGGCTCTCGAATACGACGAGGCCCTTGCGCACCGGCAGCTTGGCCAGCGCGGTCCGGGCCAGCCGGAACGCCTCCCGCTTGCGCGCCCCGGAGCGGGTGATCTGCTTGCGGGCGGTGGCGACCAGTTTGTGGCCGAACGGGCTGTCGGCGGTGCGCAGTACCCACTCGCGGCCCTTGCGGGCGATCGGGCCCTCGTACGTGATGCTGAAGGACAGGTGGCCCTTGTCCGTGATGAACGGGAGCATGTGGTCGCCGACGGCCTTGCTCAGCCGGGGCCGGATCGGAATCTGTCGCGCGTCCTCGGGCAGCGAGGTGGCGAAGATGCGACTCGTGGTCACCACGCCGTCGACCGTTACGTTCATCCGCAGGTCCCACACCGGATCCAACACCCCGACCGGGTGCAGCGTGCGGGTGAGGTCGATGGTGGCCTCCCAGGCCAGACCCTCGGGTGTGTGCCGGATCGAGTCCACCGGGACGTGCACCGTGGTCATCGCGAGCTTCTTGCGCCGGGAGCGGAACTCCACGGCGGCGGATAGCTTCGCGGTCGGTGCGATCCGGTCCAACGGATTGACGATCAGCCCAGCCAGCCGGATCGAGCCGCCGGAGGAGGAGTAGTGCGTCAGGTTGTTGCCCAGCCAGACCTGGTCCAGCGGCTTGGCCCAGGTCACCAGGTCGGTGACGTCCAGCACCGAGCGCCCGAGCTCGTCGTCCAAGTGCTCCGCGCACCAGTGGATCCGGCCGTCCTGTCGGTGCAGTGGCGCGCACACCTTGGTGCGGTTGAGCACCATGTCGATCGCGGTGAGCAGGTTCGGCCAGTCGTCGTGCAACACCAGATACGCGGCCAGCGCCGGGATCTGCTTGGCCTGGCGGAACGCGCGCGGGTCGAGCGTGCGCAGGTACTCCTGGGCCAATGGGATGAACTCACGACGGAATTCCTCGGGTTGGAACGGCAGACCCCACAGATAGAGCACCAAGTCGTGCTGGAGGAACTTGATGTCCTTCTGCAGCTTCAGCGCCCGCCGTTCCTCGCCGTGCAACTCCTCGTCGATCCGGCGGTGAATGGTCAGCCGGTCGGCGAAATTGCGCAGCTCGTCGCGGCGGTTGGAGATGGAGCGCACCTTCGCGCCCTCGACCACCCGCCAGTGGTAGACGGTGTTGGGGATCAGCGTGATCCGGTTCGCCGCGAGGTAGGCGCGGGCCGAGAACAGCAGGTCCTCGTAGTGCAGTCCCTCGGGAAAGCGCAATGCGTGTTCGTTGAGGAAGACACGTCGATAGCACTTGTTCGTGGACAGCGTGTCGTAGAGCAGTTCGGGGCGCTCGTCGGGCGACTCCAGTACGGCGCGCTCCGAGTACAGCTCCGGGTACCACGGGGTCTGCTTGCCCTTGCGGCTCTCGTGCAGGCGCACGCACAGCCCGGAGATCAGCTCGGACCCGGTCTCCTCGGCGGCCACCAGCATGTTCTTGCACGCGTGCCGGTCCAGGGTGTCGTCGCTGTCCAGGAACATCACGAATGTGCCCCGGGCCTGGTCGATGCCCTCGTTGCGGGGCCGACTGCAGCCGCCGCTGTTGTGCGGCAGTCGAATCGCGCGCACCTTGTCCGGGTGCTCGGCCGCGAAGCGCTCCGCCACCGCGAAACTGTCGTCCGTACTGGCATCGTCGACGATCAGGATTTCGAGATTGTCCAGGGTCTGACGCAGCACCGAGTCCACCGCGCGCGGCAATCGGGCCGCGTCGTTGTAGACGATCACGATCACGCTCACGTCGGGTGCGCGAGACACACTCATGCGGCCACCTCCGCGGGCGGGTTCGGGAACGGGGCTTCGAGCTTAGTCAGGCGGCGGATTGCCGGGCCAATCCCGGTCCCGGGACGGGTTCACGCCGCTCGGCGGTCCATCGGCGGTGCACCAAAGACGCGAAAGCGGGTGCCCGCGGTTCTGGAACACCGGGTGCGCGAGGGCCGGCGGGATCGGTTGTCGCTCTCTGGTGGCGGACACCTGCGGAGGATCGGTTAACCTGTCTCGTTGTTTCGGGGAACTCCCCACACCCTCCGCTTGAATCAGCGTTGCTGCGGCGATTGCTCAAGGAGTGATGGAGCCTGTCCACTGCCCTGGTCGTCACAGAGCCCACCTCCACCGGTTCGACGGCTCGGCTGGATCGGCTGGATCCGGCCCCGCTGCTCGCCGAGTTGTCCGCGGTCGACCGTACCGTCCCCGAGATCGAGGTGGTCGCGGCGGATGCCCTCGCCGGCGCCCTGGCCGGTGGCGACGGCCGGGTGACGCTGATCGACGCGCGCTTCGTCGGTCACCGGCACGCGCTGCGCCTGGTGATCGCCGACACCCGCTTCCCGATCGCACACGTACCCGGTGTACTCGCGCTCGAGGGTGCGGCACGCGCCGAGGCGGCCCGGATCCTGGGCGCGATCGACCGACTGCCGGACGACGTGTGCGTCCCCGATCTGCTGGCCGAACGACTGACCGAGGCCGACATCCCGCCGCGCGAGGTCCCGCTGGGCGACCTGGTCGCCGAGGTGGCGCGGGGCGCGGCTGCGCGCACCCGGGCGCTGGCCGCGGTGGCTGCCGTGGACGACGAGCGGATCCGGCTGAACTCGGCGGTCAAGGCCCGGGACGGTTTCTTCACCACATTTGCGGTGAGCACGTGGTCGCGCTATCTCGCGCGCTGGTGCGCCCGCCGGGGGCTGACCCCCAATCAGGTCACCGTCGCGTCGCTGTTCGTCGCACTTGCGGCGGCGGCGGGCGCCGCGACGGGCACCCGCGCCGGCTACATCGGCGCCGCCCTGGGCCTGTACCTCTCCTTCGTCCTGGACTGCACCGACGGCCAACTCGCCCGCTACGCGGTGAGTTACTCGCGGATCGGCTCGTGGCTGGACGCCACCTTCGACCGGGCCAAGGAGTACGCGGTCTACGCCGGCCTGGCCATGGGTGCGGCCCGGCACGACGACGACGTGTGGACCCTCGCCCTGGTCGCCATGGTCGTGATGACCACCCGACACATCGTCGACTTCGCCTTCAACGAGACCCGCCGCGGCATCGGCGGCGGGGACGACGACAGTGCCGAGGGCGGCGCCGGCGCCAAGCTCTCCGGCAAGCTGAACTCGGTCGGTTGGACCGTGTGGGCACGACGGATGATCATCCTGCCGATCGGCGAGCGCTGGGCACTGATCGCCCTGCTCACCGCGACCACCACGCCGCGGATCACCTTCGTCGTGCTGATCGTCGGCTGCGTGCTGGCCGCCTGCTACACCTCGCTGGGCCGGATCCTGCGCTCGCTGCCGCGGCGCACCGCGTTCGTCGCGCAGGTGGGCGAACACCTCGCCGCGCTCGCCGACAGCGGCCCGCTCGCCGAGGCGGTGGCCCGACTGCGGCTGCGCGTGCCCGCTCCCGCCGCCGCGCTGGTCGGCACCGCCGTCCTGCTCGCCGTGCTGCTCGCGGGCGGCGCGGGCGAGTGGTGGGGCCTGGCCGGCGCCGGTGTGTACGCGCTGTGCGCCGGCGTGGCGATCGGCCGGCCGCTGGTGCGTCGGCTCGACTGGGTGGTGCCGCCGGTGTTCCGGGCCGCGGAGTACGCCGCGATCACCATTCTCGCCGCGAAGGTGGCGCCCACCGCGGTGGCCGCGGCGTTCGGCTTGGTCGCGGCCACGGCCTACCATCACTACGACACGGTGTACCGCCTGCGTGGCGGCTACGGGGCACCGCCCCGCGCACTGGTGTGGCTGGTCCTGGGTCACGAGGGGCGTGTGCTCCTGGTGACCGTGCTGGCCGCACTGGGATCGGGGACCCTGCGCACCGGCCTGATCGTGACGGCCGTCGTGCTCGCGGCGATCGTGCTCACCGAGAGTGTCACGTTCTGGGTGCGCGGTGCGCGCCCGGACATCGAGGACGCGACTCCGGTGGGACCGGCCCCCACGGCCTCGACGCCGTCGTACCGCCCCCTGGAGGCCGCCGCCGCGGCGGCCTCCGATCGAACTGGAGACCTCTCATGATCGGCCTCGTTCTCGCCGCCGGCGCCGGCCGCCGGCTGCGCCCGCATACCGACACGCTGCCCAAGGCCCTGGTGCCGGTGGGCGCGCCCGGTGCGCCGGACAGCGAACGGTCGATCCTGGAGGTCACGCTGTCGCACTACGCCGCGGTCGGGCTGACCGAGGCCGCGATCGTGGTCGGCTACTGCGGTGACGCGATCCGCGAGCGGCAGAGCGTGCTGGAGCGCCGGTACGGCCTGAAGCTGCACATGGTCGACAACGACAAGGCCGAGGAGTGGAACAACGCCTACTCCCTGTGGTGCGCGCGCGACTTCCTCGCGGACGGTGTGCTGCTGGCCAACGGCGACACGCTGCACCCGGTCTCGGTCCAGGAGACCATGCTGGCCGCTCGGGACGGCGCCAAGGGCATCATCCTGGCCCTGGACACCGCCAAGCCGCTCGCCGACGAGGAAATGAAGGTCACCCTCGGCGAGGACGGCCGGATGCGCCGGATCACCAAGCTGATGGACCCCACCGAGGCGGCCGGCGAGTACATCGGCGTCACGCTGATCGAGGGCCACGCGGCGCCCGCGCTGATCGAGTCGCTCCAGGCGACCTTCGAGCGCGACCCGCAGCTGTACTACGAGGACGGCTACCAGGAACTGGTCGACCGGGGCGGCCGGGTCGACGTGCAGCCGATCAGCGCGCCGGACACCCGGGTGCCGTGGACCGAGATCGACACCACCGAGGACCTCACGGTCGCGCGGGAGATCGCGTGCCGGTACTGACCCGACTGGTCCCCACACCGCTCACCGTCGACATCCGCGCGGGCGCGGTCGACGACCTCGCGGCCATCCTGGCCGACCGCCGGGTCTCCACCTCGGGCCGGATCGCGGTCGTGGTCAGCGAGGGCTCCGGCGCGCGACTGCGCGACCGGTTCGCACCGCAACTGCCGGGCGCCGAGTGGTACAGCGTCGCCGGCGGCACGCTGACCGCCGCCGTCGACCTGGCCGACCGGATGCGCGGCGGGGCCTACGACGCGGTGGTCGGCCTCGGCGGCGGCCGGGTCCTGGACGCGACCAAATACGCCGCCGCGCGCGTGGGCCTGCCCATGGTCGCGGTCGCCACCAACCTCGCCCACGACGGCATCGCGTCGCCGGTGAGCATCCTCGACAACGACGCAGGCCGCGGCTCCTACGGCGTGCCCACGCCGATCGCGCTGGTGGTGGACCTGGACCTGGTCCGCGCCGCACCGCAGCGCTTCGTGCGCTCCGGCATCGGCGAGTCGTTGTCCAACCTGTGCGCGGTCGCCGACTGGGAGTTCTCCCAACGGGAGACCGGCGAGCCGGTGGACGGTCTGGCGGTCGCGCTGGCCCGCACCTCCGGCGACTCGATCCTGCACCGGCCCGGTGGCATCGAGGACGACGACTTCCTCGTCGCCCTGGCCGAGGGCCTCGTACTCTCCGGCATCGCGATGTCCGTGGCCGGCACCACCCGCCCCTGCAGCGGGGCCTGCCACGAGATCTCGCACGCGATCGACCTGCTCTACGGCGAGCGCGACGGACACGACGGGCTGCACGGCGAACAGGTCGGCCTGGGCGCCGCGTTCGCCACGCACCTGCGCGGCGACGTCGAGCTGACGAGGCTCTTGACGAGCACTCTCGATCGGCACAAGCTGCCGTTCGTGCCGGAGCATCTCGGCTTGACCATCGACGAATTCGTGGCGGCGGTGAGTCACGCGCCCCAGACCCGTCCGGGCCGCTTCACCATCCTCGAACATCTCGACCTCGACAATGACGCCATCCGGGATTCGGTGACCGAATATGTCCACACCTACGGCGGCTGAGCTTCGCTCGGTCGTACACCCCGAGGGCCTGCTCGACCGGCGCAGTGGTGAACACTGGGCCGGGCGCATCTACATGCGGCAGATCTCCCTCCAGGTCACCCGACGCATCGTCGGGACCCGGGTGACGCCCAACGGGCTCACCTACATGATGATCCTCGCGGGCATCGCCGCGGGCGCCGCGCTGATCCTGCCCGGGATCGCCGGACCGCTCGCGGCGCTGATCCTGGTGCAGCTCTACCTGTTGCTCGACTGCGTCGACGGCGAGGTGGCCCGCTGGCGCCGGCAGACCTCGGTCACCGGTGTCTACCTCGACCGGGTCGGCCACTACCTCTCCGAGGCGGCGCTGCTCTCCGGCGCCGGCCTGCACGCCGCGGGCGTCCTGGACGGCGGCGGCTTCAACGGCTACGCGACGCTGGGTGTGGTGGCCGCGCTGGGCGCGATCCTGATCAAGTCGGAGACCGACCTGGTCGACGGCGCCCGGGCCAAGAGCGGACTGCCGCCCGTGCAGGACGCCGCCGCCGTGCCGCGCTCCTCGGGTGCGGCCTCGGCCCGCAAGCTGGTCGCCTCGCTCAAGTTCCACCGCCTGGTCGGCGCCGTCGAGGCGTCGATCTTCCTGCTTCTGGCGGGCGTGCTCGACCTGGTGGCCGACGACGGCGGCCTGCTGTACAGCAGGATCGCGGTCGGCGCGCTCGCCGCCATCGCGCTCCTGCAGACCGTGCTGCACCTGATCAGCGTGCTCATGTCGAGCAGGCTCCGGTGACCGCCGAGGCTGCCCCGGGGCAGCGCACCGGCGACCTCGCCGCGGCGGATCGCATCACGCTCGGCGCGGTCGTGCTGACCATGGGCGACCGCCCGGTCGAGTTGGACCGGCTGCTGCGTTCGGTCGCCGCTCAGGTCGGCGACCCGATGGCGGTGGTCGTGGTGGCCAACGGCGGCCCGCTGCCGGAATTGCCCGAGGGCGCGGTGGGCATCCCCCTGCCGAAGAACGTGGGCATCCCCGCCGGCCGCAACGTGGGCACCGCGGGCCTGCCCGCGGGCACCGACGTGGTGCTCTTCCTCGACGACGACGGCCGCCTCGGCGGCACCGACGCCGGTCGGTTGTTGCGCGAGGCGTTCGCGGCGAACCCGCGCCTGGGCATCGTCAGCTTCCGGATCGTGGACCCGGAGAGCGGCGAGACCCAGCGCCGACACGTGCCCAGGATCCGGGTCGGCGACCCGCTGCGCTCGGGCCCGGTGACCACCTTCCTCGGCGGCGCGAGCGCGGTCCGTGCGGCCGTGCTGGCGGAGGTCGGCGGGCTGCCCGACGACTTCTTCTACGCGCACGAGGAGACCGACCTCGCGTGGCGCGCGCTCGACGCGGGCTGGGAGATCGAGTACCGCGCGGACATCGTGCTGGAACACCCCAAGACCAGCCCGGCGCGGCACGCGGCATTCTTTCGGATGAACGCGCGCAACCGCGTCTACCTGGCCCGGCGCAACCTGCCGTGGCCGATCGTGCCCGCCTACCTGGGCACCTGGGTCGTCCTCACCGCCGCCCGCAGGCCGTCCAGGGAGAACGCCCAGGCCTGGTTGGCAGGCTTCCGCGAGGGGTGGAAGACCCCGAGCGGCCCGCGCAAGCCGATGTCCTGGCGGACCGTCTGGCGGATGACCAGGCTCGGCCGCCCGCCCGTCATCTGACAGGCTGGAATTCTCGTACCGTTTCGATTTCGATCCGACGCAGACGAAAGTGTCAACGTGGCCAACAGCGCGCAGGCCGACACCCTGAGCCCACAGGGGACGTCGGCGCCCCCCGGTTCGTCCGAACCCCTGGCGGATCTCGCCGCCCGCTACAAGCTGACGGTCAGCGGCGCCCGACCGGGGTTGTTCTCGTACACGAAGCAGCTCTGGGCCCGGCGCCACTTCGTGGTCGCCTTCGCCAACGCCAAGACCCGGGCGACCTACAGCACCGCCAAGCTCGGCCAGGTATGGCAGGTGCTCACCCCGCTGCTGAACGCGGCCGTGTACTACCTGATCTTCGGCTACCTGGTGAAGACCAAGGGCGGCATCGACAACTACGTCGCCTTCCTGGTCACGGGCGTCTTCGTGTTCACGTTCACCCAGAGCGCGGTCCTCGCGGGCAGCCGGGCGATCAGCGACCAGCTCAACCTGATCCGCGCGCTGCACTTCCCGCGCGCGTGCCTGCCGATCTCGTTCACCATCGTGCAGCTCCAGCAGCTGCTGTTCTCCATGGTCGTGCTCTGCGCGATCGTGCTGGGCACCGGTGAGCCGCTCAGCCTGAAGTGGCTGCTCATCCTGCCCGCGCTGATGCTGCAGTTCGTCTTCAACGTCGGCCTGAGCCTGGTGCTGGCCCGCATCGGCGCCGTGATGGTGGACATCAAGCAGCTGCTGCCGTTCATCCTGCGCACCTGGCTGTACGTCAGCGGCGTGTTCTACAGCCTGGACAACTACACCAAGTCGACGCCGTCCTGGGTCTCCCGCGTGCTGGAGGCGAACCCGGGCGCGGTGTACATCGAGCTGGTGCGCGACGCGCTGATCGAAAGCCACCCCACGTTGCCCGCGCACACGTGGGCCTACGCCGTCGGCTGGGCGATCGTGATGGGCTTCGGCGGCTACGTGTACTTCTGGAAGGCGGAAGAGAGGTACGGCCGTGGCTGAGCAGCCGGCAATCATGAGTTGGAGCGAGGTCACCGAGAAGCCCGAGGCCGAGGTGCCCGAACAGAGCCAACCGCACGAACCCGAGCAGGCCCCGAAGCAGCAGCAGGAGGAGGTCCCGCCGACGGTCGTGGTCGACGACGTGCACCTGATCTACCGGGTGCACGGTGCCTCCTCGGGCAAGGGCAGCGCGACCTCCGCGCTGTCCCGGCTGGCGTTGCGCAAGAAGGCCACCGGCGTCACCGAGGTGCACGCGGTGCGCGGCGTCAGCTTCGTCGCGTACAAGGGCCAGGCGATCGGCCTGATCGGGCGCAACGGCTCCGGCAAGAGCACGCTGCTCAAGTGCATCGCCGGCCTGCTGCCGCCCACCAAGGGCAAGATCTACAGCGACGGCCAGCCGTCGCTGCTGGGCGTCAACGCCGCGATGATGAACGACCTCACCGGTGAACGGAACATCATCCTGGGTTGCCTGGCGATGGGCATGACGCAGCGCGAGGCCGAGGACCACTACGACGAGATCGCCACGTTCTCCGGGCTGAACAACTACAACGGCAAGGACTTCACCAAGCTGCCGATGCGCACGTACTCGTCCGGCATGGCGGCCCGCCTGCGGTTCTCCATCGCCGCCGCGCGGACGCACGACGTGCTGATGATCGACGAGGCACTGGCCACCGGCGACCGCGAGTTCCAGCTCAAGAGCGAGGCCCGGATCCGCGAGTTGCGCAAGGAGGCCGGCACGGTCTTCCTGGTCAGCCACAGCATGAAGTCGATCCGGGACACCTGCGACCGGGTGATCTGGCTCGATCAGGGCGTGATCAAGATGGACGGGCCGATGGCGGAGGTCGTCAACGCCTACGAGGGCAAGTAGCGGCACCGCACCTCCGGCATCACCGCACCACCCGCACCACCCGCACCACAATGCACCACGCGAAGGGGTTCACCGGTGTCCTTGCAGGTCCTGGCGGAGAGTACCGACGACAACCTCGACATCGAGGTCCTGCGTGACGTCAACGGGCTCACCGAACACACCTCATGGGCACACGGGGGCATGGAGTTCATGGGCGAGTACGGCATGTTCGCCGTACTCGCCGTACTCGCCCTGCTCGCGTGGTGGCGGGCCCGGAGTCGAGCCGACCACACCGCGGCCATGGCCGGCCTCGTGTGGGCCCCGCTCGCGGCCCTGGTCGCGGAGTTGGCGAACGCGCCACTGCGCGACTTCGTGGACCGCCCGCGTCCGTTCCTGAGCCACGACGGGCTGCACGTGCTCGTCGAGGGCAAGACCGATCCGTCCTTCGCCTCCGACCACGCGCTGACCACGATGGCGCTGGCGGTGGGGATTTTGCTGGTGGACCGTCGGATCGGGATCCTGGCGGTGCTCGCGTCGGTGTTCACCGGATTCGCCCGGTTGTACGTGGGCGTGCACTACCCGACCGACGTGCTCGCCGGATTCGCGCTCGGCGCGCTGGTGGCGCTGGTCGGGTCGATGTTCATGGGTCGCGTCCTGGAACCGGTGGTGCGGCTGGTCGAACGCGGGCCGCTGCGTCCGCTGGTGACGGCCGAGCCGCGCCCGGCCGGATGACGGCGGCGCGGCCGAGGGGGCGGACACGATGGGGACGGACACCGAGGGCGGCCGGGACGCGGCCCGCCTGGGCGAACGGCTGAGCCTGCGCGAACAGGTCGCGCGCGCGGTCCGGGCCGCCCTGGTGGCGGGCCGGATGCAGCCCGGGGTGGTCTACTCGGCGCCCGCCCTGGCCACCCGATTCGGGGTGTCCGCGACGCCGGTGCGCGAGGCACTGCTCGATCTGGCCAAGGACGGTCTGGTCGAGCCGGTCCGCAACAAGGGCTTTCGGGTCCGCAGCATGTCCGCCGCCGATCTGGACGACATCCACGATCTGCGCGAACTCCTGGAGATACCGATCGTCGGGCGGCTCGCCGAGGACGGCTGCGCGCCCGCGCTGCCCGCCCTGCGGGCGCTGGTCGACGAACTCGCCGACGCGGTCGAGCGGGTGGACGCGCCGGCCTACGTGGACGCCGACGATCGTTTTCACGCCCACCTGCTCGGTCTGGCGGGCAATGCGCGGCTGGTCAGGATGGTCGCCGAACTGCGGGCCCAGGCCCGGTTGTACGGTCCGCGTCCGCTGGCCGATCCGGCCGACCGGAGTCGGATCGCCGCCGAGCACCACCGGTTGCTCGACCTGATCGAGGCCGGTGATCGGGCCGGTGCCGAGGAGTTGACCCGGCGGCACCTGGCCTGGTCGCGCCGCCCGGTCCCGGACGCGCCGCCCGCGCCCGCCGACCCGCCGTTCCCCGATGCGTCGTCCCTCGAACGGCCGTAACCCGGCGTCGCCTCGCTCGTTGTCCCGTCGAGCCGCCGCCGCGTGGCCGGCCGTCACGCGAGGATTCCGAGCATCCGGGAGAACCCCACATGTTGGTCCGCACCGCGCTCACGGGTGTCTGCTGCGCCCTCCTCCTGGCCGGGGCCACCGGCTGTCAGGGTGACGACGTGCAACCTCAGGGAGCGCAGGCCAAGGGCAGTAGCGGGGCCGCGAACGGTCCGTCCGAGGCGGTCCTGGCGGTCCGCAAGGCGGCCGATGTCACCACCGGCGCGAAGAGTTCGCGCACCCGCACCACGATGACCATGCAAAACGCCGACCGGGTGGTCAAGCTCACCGGGCAGGGCATGTTCGACTACGTCCGGCACATCGGCTCGCTCACCGTGGACGCGCCCAAGGAGTCGGGCATCGCCGGCCCGCTCCAGGAGATCCTCACCCCCGACGCGCTCTACATGAAGAACGGGTCGCCGGGCGTGCCCAAGGACAAGTGGGTGCGGCTGGCGATCGACGGGCTGGCCGACGGCAATCTGGTCAGCGGCGGTGCCACCGACCCCGGGACGTCCTTCGAGATACTGCGCGGGGTCAACGACGACGTGGTGCTCGTGGGCACCGAGAAGCTCGGCCCGGACACCGTGCGGCACTACCGGGGCACCCTGGACATCCGCAAGGCGCACGATCTGACCGCGCCGGAGGTGCGCGGCCCGCTGGCCGCCGCGCTCAAGACCTTCGACGGCGCGCCGATCCCGTTCGACGCCTACCTCGACGACGCCGGTCGGCTGCGCAAGGTCGAGGAGTCGTTCGCGTTCGTGATGGGCCCGGACCAGGGCAAGACGCCGCCGTCCGCGAAGGTGCTCTCCGCGGCGGAGTTGTACGACTTCGGCGTGGTGGTCGACGTCAAGCCGCCCGAGGCCAAGGATCTGTACGTCGCGCCGACCCCGTCCCGCACACCGGCGGGACGCGGCTGAGCCACTCGCGCGGAGTCGTTCCGGGCGGTCCCCATATGACCCAGGCGTGCCATGTCGGCACCGCGGAGCCGCCCGTACGCTGGATGGGCCGAGGCCCGTCCGGGGTGCGCACGAGGAGGTGATGTGGGTGTCACGGTTCTCCGATCGCGGTGTACACGACCATGTCGTCCTCGACGAGATCGAGCTCTACGGCGACCTGATGATCGCGGCGTCGGCGAGCGAGGGTCCGCTCACCCAGGCCCAGATCGACGCGGTGCTCGGACTCGCCGGCGGCTGGGGGACGGCGACCCACACCCGGGCCGGCCCCCGTCGCCGCGGCCTCAGGAGCGCACCAGGCGTGCGATCGCCTGGGACGCCTCCTTGACCTTTTCATCCGCTTCCGGGCCGCCCTTTTCCACCGCGTTCGCGACGCAGTGCGCCAGATGTTCCTCCAGCAGGCTGAGCGCGAACGATTGCAGTGCCTTGGTCGCCGCGGAGACCTGCGTCAGGATGTCGATGCAGTATTCGTCCTCGGAGACCATCCGCTGCAACCCGCGGATCTGCCCCTCGGCCCGGCGCAGCCGCTTGAGGTGCTCGTCCTTGCGCCCGCTGTAGCCGTGCCCGTGCCCCGATGTGCCGGGCGTCGCCGTCGTGTCCGGCGTCTGCGGATCCTGTTCCACCGTCGTCTCCCGTGTCTCTGCGGCCGTTCCCCACGTGTCCATGGCCCGATCGGGTGACCGTCCATGACCCGAATTTACCCCCGGGGGGTATATCCGGCAAGCATTCCGATCACGCGCCGGCGGTATCGGGCGCACGCGCCCGCCGCGGTCGCGGACATCGCGACCGGTTCCCGGATCTCGTCGTGTGATGTGGGCGACATGGATCGAGCGTAGGCCGCACTGTCACTCGAATGCCGCCCTGGCCCATACTCTGGCCGTGTGACGGGCGTCCTAGGCGGCGGAACGGGTGCTTCCGCATGCCCGTTCGTCGCTGTGAGCGCGCGTCTCGTTACCGCCGGGTACGGTCGCGGTTCGCGTCGACTCCCCGGTTTGCGTGCAGGACCGCCGGAGCGCCTAGCATCGACGCCGACCACTTTCATTATCCCGGAGACCTCCAGTGCGATTGCGTCTGACCCCCAGGGAGACGAGCTTCTACGACATGTTCGCCGCAGCGGCGAGCAACCTGGTCACCGCATCCAAGCTCCTGACGGAGTTGCTCGGCGCAGAGGTCTCCGCTCGTCCGGAGATCGCCGAACGGATGCGCGCGGCCGAGCATGCCGGTGACGACACCACGCATGCGATCATGCGCCAGCTCAACGCCTCCTTCATCACCCCGTTCGACCGCGAGGACATCTACGCCCTCGCCTCGCAACTGGACGATGTCATGGACTACATGGAAGAGGCCGTCGACCTGGTCGTGCTGTATCAGCTCGACGAACTCCCGCCGCAGGTCGCGGATCAGATCGAGGTGCTGGTCCGGGCCTCGGAACTGACCGCCGAGGCGATGCCCCGGCTGCGCACGATGAAGGACCTGACCGAGTACTGGATCGAGATCAACCGACTCGAGAACCAGGCCGACCAGATCCACCGCAAGCTTTTGGCCCATCTGTTCAGTGGTGCCTACGACGCGTTGACCGTGCTCAAGCTCAAGGGCATCGTCGACGTGCTCGAAGAGGCCGCCGACGGGTTCGAGCACGTGGCGAACACGGTCGAGACGATCGCCGTCAAGGAGTCCTGACCCAGTGGAACTCACTGGTCTGATCATCGTCATCGGCGTCGCGCTCTTCTTCACCTACACCAACGGCTTCCACGACTCGGCCAACGCCATCGCGACCTCGGTGTCCACCCGGGCACTGACCCCGCGAGCGGCGCTGGCCATGGCCGCGGTGATGAACCTCGCGGGCGCCTTCCTCGGCGAAGGCGTCGCCAAGACCGTCAGCGAAGGGCTGATCGCCACCCCCGAAGGCCATCAAGGTCTGGTCATCCTGTTCGCGGCGCTGGTCGGCGCGATCTTCTGGAACCTGCTGACCTGGTACTTCGGCCTGCCCTCGTCCTCGTCGCACGCGCTGTTCGGTGGCCTGGTCGGCGCCGCGCTCGCGGGCTCCAGCACCGTCTACTGGAGCGGTGTCGTCGACAAAGTCGTCATCCCGATGTTCGTGTCGCCGGTGGTCGGCCTGGTCGCCGGCTACCTGGTGATGGTCGGGATCATCTGGTTGTTCCGTAAGTCCAACCCGCACAAGGCCAAGCGCGGTTTCCGGCTGGCGCAGACCGTCTCCGCGGCCGGCATGGCGCTCGGGCACGGTATCCAGGACGCCCAGAAGACGATGGGCATCGTGGTGATGGCGCTGGTGATCAGCGGTCATCAGCAGGGCGACAGCATTCCGGTGTGGGTCAAGCTCGCGTGCGCCGTCACGCTCTCGCTGGGCACCTACGCGGGCGGGTGGCGGATCATGCGCACGCTCGGCCGCAAGATCATCGAGCTGGACCCGCCGCAGGGCTTCGCGGCCGAGACCACGGCCGCCTCGATCCTGTACACCACGGCCTACGTCTTCAAGGCGCCGATCTCCACCACGCACATCATCACCTCGGCGATCATGGGCGTGGGCGCGACCAAGCGGGTCAAGGCGGTGCGCTGGGGCGTCGCCAAGAACATCCTGATCGGCTGGTTCACCACGATGCCGGCCGCCGGCCTGGTCGCGGCCTGCGTGTACTGGATCACCCACCTGATCGTGGGCTGACCCGCCGGTCGCGCGCCGCGTACGTAATGCAGGACGTACGGGGCACTCGGCCCACCCGCGACATATCGATCGAGAGGGCCCACACCCGTCCCGGTGTGGGCCCTCTCGCATGTCCATCCGACGGTCCGTCGAAGCCTCGACCGTCAGCCGAACCGGCCGGCGATGTAGTCCGCCGTCGATTCCTCGGTGGGCGCCGAGAAGATCGTCTCGGTGTCGCCGATCTCCACCAGCCGACCGGGCTGACCCGGGCCGGCGAGGTTGAAGAACGCGGTCTTGTCCGAGACGCGCGCGGCCTGCTGCATGTTGTGGGTCACGATGACGATCGTGTACCGCTCCTTGAGCAGCGCGATCAGGTCCTCGATCGCGAGCGTGGAGATCGGGTCGAGCGCCGAGCACGGCTCGTCCATCAGCAGCACCTGCGGCTCGACGGCGATCGCCCGCGCGATGCACAGTCGCTGCTGCTGGCCGCCGGACAGGCCCGCGCCGGGCTTGTTCAGCCGGTCCTTGACCTCGGTCCACAGGTTCGCGCCGCGCAGCGAACGCTCGACGATCGCGTCCAGGTCGCCCTTGCGCTTGATCCCCGCGAGCTTGAGGCCGGCCGCGACGTTGTCGTAGATCGACATGGTCGGGAACGGGTTGGGCCGCTGGAAGACCATGCCGACCGTGCGGCGGACCGCGACCGGGTCGATGTCGCTGCCGTACAGGTCCTGCCCGTCCAGCGCGACCGATCCGTCCACCGAGGCACCCGGGATCAGCTCGTGCATACGGTTCAGGGTGCGGATGAAGGTGGACTTGCCACAGCCGGAGGGACCGATGAAGGCCGTGACCGAACGCGGCTCCATGGTCATCGAGATGTCCTCGACGGCCTTGTGCGAGCCGTAGTAGGCGTTGAGTCCGGAAACTTCGATGCGCTTGGTCATTCCTGCCTCTGGATCGGTGCGGGTGTCGGTTCCGCGGTCGGCCGACCGGGTTGTCGTGGTGGCCGTCATCGGCCCGCCTTCGGTGCCTTCCAGCGGGCGATCAGCCGCGCCGCCAGGTTCAGGATCATCACGATGACGATCAGCGTGAGCGCCGCGGCCCAGGCCCGCTCCTCGGCGAATTGGTTCCCGGCGTGGTTCTGGTCGAACACGTACAGCGGCAGCGCCGATTGCCAGCCCGAGAAGGGGTCGGTGTTGATCGACTGGGTGAGCCCGACCAGCAGCAGCAGCGGAGCGGTCTCGCCGATCACGCGGGCGATGGAGAGCATCACCCCGGTGACGATGCCGCCGAACGCGGTGGGCAGCACCACCTTGAGCACGGTGCGCCACTTGGGGATGCCCAGCGCCAGGCTGGCCTCGCGCAGCTCGTTCGGGACCAGCTTGAGCATCTCCTCGGCGGAGCGCACCACCGTCGGCAACATCAGGATCATCAGCGCGAGCGAACCGGCGAAGCCGGACGCCTCGAAGCCCAGCATCATGATCCAGAAGGCGTAGATGAACAGACCCGCGACTATCGACGGCAGACCGGTCATCACGTCCACGAAGAACGTCACCGTCTTGGCGAGCCGACCCCGCCCGTACTCGACCAGGTAGATCGCGGTGAGCAGACCGATCGGGACCGCGATCAGGGCGGCCAGGCCGACCTGCTCCAGGGTGCCGATGATCGCGTGGTAGACGCCGCCGGTGTCGTCCCGGGCGCCCACGCCGCGCATCGAGTGGGACAGGAAGTACGGCGTGAGCTTGTCCACGCCGCGCTGGATGGTGTAGCCCAGCAGCGAGATCAGCGGCAGCACGGCCAGCACGAACGTGGTGGAGATCAGGCTGGTGGCGAACCGGTCCCGGGCCCGCCGGCTGTCCTCGAAGCGCCACGAGACGGCGGAGAGGGCGACGATGAAGGCCACCCCGGCGAGGAAGACCGCAAGCGCCCAGTTGTCCAGGGTCAGTTCGAACACGATCGTCAGCAGCACGCCGCCGCCGGCGATCGCCCACGGCACCTGACGCGGCAGGGTCCGACGGGTCAGCGACGCCGCACGCGGATCCGGCAGACCCGCGCGACCGGCCTCGACCGCGTCCGTACCGATGCCCGGGCGCTTGTCGCCCGTGTCCAGGACGGTCATGAGTTCGCTCCAGAGAACGCCTTGCGCCGGTTGATGACGATTCGCGCGGCACCGTTGACGAGCAGCGTCATGATGAACAGGACCAGGCCGGAGGCGATCAACGCGCCGCGGCCGATCTCGTTGGACTCGCCGAACTGGTTCGCGATGTTGGCCGCGATCGTGTTGTTGCCCGGGTCCAGGATGTGGATCGAGACGGTGAAGCTGGGGGAGAGCACCATCGCGACCGCGATGGTCTCGCCGACCGCGCGGCCGAGGCCGAGCATCGACGCGCTGATCATGCCGGGCTTGCCGTAGGGCAGCACCGCGATCCGGATCATCTCCCAGCGGGTCGCGCCGAGCGCGAGCGCGGCCTCCTCGTGGGCGCGGGGCACCTGGAGGAAGACCTCACGGGTGACCGCCGCGATGATCGGCAGGATCATGATGGCCAGCACGATGCCGACGGTGAACAGCGTGCGTGCGGTGACGCCCGCCTGCTCCTTGTCGAACAGCGGGATCCAGCCGAGGTAGTCGGACAACCACGCGTGCAGGCCGAGCAGTTTGGGGGCCAGGAAGATGTAGCCCCACAGGCCGTAGACCACGCTGGGTACCGCGGCCAGCAGGTCGACGATGTAGCCGAGCGTCTGGGCGATCCGCCGGGGAGCGTAGTGCGTGATGAACAGCGCCACCCCCACCGCGACCGGCACCGCGATGAGCATCGCGATGGTGGCGCTGACAACCGTGCCGAACACGAGCGTGACGACACCGAACGCGGGCTTCGCCGTGTTCGGGTCCCAGCCCTGGTCGGTCAGGAAGCTGCCCTGGTTCTTCGACAGTGCGTCCGTCGCCTTGACCACGAGGAAGATCGCGATCGCGGCCATGATGGCGAGCAGGCTGATGCCGGCGCCGCGGGCGGCACCGGAGAAGATCCGGTCGCCTGGCCGAACCTTGGTGCGCTTGGCCGCGGGGGCCTTGCGCTCGGGTTCCGCCGGTGCGGTGGGAGTGGTGGTGGACATCTCTCTCCGTACGAGTCGGTCGCTCAGCGGGCTCGGACTAGGACAGACCGGCCACGGCGGCGCGGACCTTGTCCGCGACGGTCGTCGGGAGCGGCGCGTAGCCGATGCCCGCGAGGACCTTCTGGCCTTCGGCGCTGGAGGTGTAGCTGAGGAAGGACTTCAGCAGCGGGAGCTTGTCCGCGGCGGTGCCCTTCTCGCAGACGATCTCGTAGGTGACCAGGATGATCGGGTAGGCGCCCTCGGCCTTGGTCGCGTAGTCGACCGACAGCTTCAGGTCGTTGCCCTCGCCCACGACCTTGGCGGCCTCGACGGCCTTGCCCGCGGCCTCGGGGGTCAGCTTGACCGGGGCCGACGCGCCGGTGTTGATCTGCGCGATGCCCAGGCCGGAGTTCTCCGCGTAGGACTGCTCCATGTAGCTGATGCCGCCCTGCGTGGACTTCACGATCGACGCGACACCCTCGCTGCCCTTGGCACCCTGACCGCCCGGGGCCTTCCAGTCCTGGGCCGCGTCGAAGGTCCAGTCGGCGCCGGCCGCGGCCTTGAGGTACTTGGTGAAGTTCTCGGTGGTGCCCGAGGCCTCGGAGCGGTGCACGGTCTGGATCGCGGTGCCGGGCAGCTGCGCGTTCGGGTTCAGCGCCTTGATCTCGGCGGCGTCCCACTTGGTGATCTTGCCGGAGAAGATGCCGGCGATCGTCTTCGCGTCCAGGACCAGGTCCTTGACGCCGGAGACGTTGTACGCGATGGCGATCGGGCCGGTCACCATCGGCAGGTTGATCGCCTGGCCGGGGGCGCACGCCGCGCCCGCCTTGGCGACCTCTTCCGGCTTGAGCGCCGAGTCGGAGCCGGCGAAGGTGACCTGCTTGTCGAAGAACGACTGACGGCCGGTGCCCGAACCCGAGGACGCGTAGTCGATCGAGGCACCCGAGCACTTGGCCTGGTACGCCTTGATCCACTCGTCCATCGCGTTCTTCTGGGCGCTGGAGCCGGCAGCCGCGAGCTTGCCCGTCCCGCAGTCACCCTTGGGGGCCTCGGCGCCGGGGGCTGCCGCGGCCTTCGTCGACGACTTCTTGTCGTCACCCGAGCTGTTGTCGTCGGAGCCACACGCGGCCAGCGTGAGCGCGCCGGCGAGTGCCAGGCCGGTGAAGCCGATACCGCGACGGACACTGCGGGGCCGAATGGTCACGGCGCTCCCTTTCGATCGAACTCAACTCGTGGTGCGGCGTCCCGAACGGGCGCCGTCATCCATGAAGTTAGGCCGTGAGAATGAAGCCATCCGCCGCGCAAAGTGAACCGAGGGTGAACTCGAACGGTCGAGTCAGATAAGCCGACCGCTGGATGAATTGTCCGCTCATGTGCTCATTTACCACCCGTGAACTGGGGCTTTGTCGCGCCGGCCGGATCGTGTTCATCGGGTGTTCAGATGCGCGCAGTGTGACGTTCGGTAAACCGTGACAACGGCTTGACCAAGTGCTCAGCTTCCCGTCGGGTAGGGAGCGTAACGGCCCATGGCCACGACTCGACCCGCCCACGCGTGCAGGACGGCGAACTCCCCGGGCAGCAACGGCTCGGCGGCCAGCCGGGTGGCGGTCGCCCCGGGGGCGGCGCCGGGCAGGTCCGGAACGGGTGCGCACAGCAGCGTCGGCCGGCCGCCGCGCAGCGCGTCGGCCACCGAGCACGAGGTCGCCCGGACCCGCGCCCCCACGGCCTCGACATAGGGCGCCACCGTCGCGGCCGCGGCCGGCTCCGCGCAGCCGTACACCTCCACCGGTCCGAACGCGGCCAGCATCGGCACCAGCCGTCGGGCGAACGCCGGGCCCGCCCGCAGCACCAGGACCGGCACCGTCGCGGGCGGCGGCCCGGTGCGAAACGCCTCGGTCAGCGACGCGGTGTAGTCCGGCGTCCCGGGCAGCGTCGCGGCCTCCTCCGGCGGACCCCACCACATCCGGTCCACCTCGTGATTGGCGACGAACTCGCCGGCGACCGCCTCGGCGACCCAGTAGCGGTTGATCTTGAGCCGATCGCGCGAGTGCATCGGATAACTGCGCACCCCCAGCTCGCGGCCCAGGATGGCCCGATAGCCGGTCTCCTCGGCGATCTCGCGGACCGCGGCCACCACCGCGGGCTCGCCCGGCTCCAGCTTGCCCTTGGGAAAGGACCAGTCGTCGTAGCGCGGCCGATGCACCAACCCGACCTGCACCGTGTCCCCGGCCCGACGCCACAGCACCCCGCCCGCGGCGAGTACCGGGTCGGTGGGCGCGGACGCGGGCGGATCATCCATCGAGCCACGCCCGCGCCTGCACGGTGCCCGCCTTGGGCCACACCCGGGTGAACGCGTACCGCTGAGCCGTGGCGACGTGCCGCTCGTGCGCGTACAACTCGCCCAGTACGAAGGCGGTGGGCCCGCCGACCCGAGGGCCGGCCGCGAGTTCGGCGACCGCCTCGGCGGCGATGGTCGCGTCCTGGTGCACGCCGAGCACCTCGGTCACCGCCTTGAGCCGCCGGGCCAGCCGAGCGGCGGGCGGCCCGAACACGGGCACGCACATGTCGGCCGCGTAGCGGGCCCGCTTGGCCAGGATCCGCACCCGGTGCCAGGCCTCGTCGTCGGTGCCCGCGTACGGGGTGAACCCGGCGTGGTCGGCCGGATAGGGCACGCCCGCCGCCGCCAGCGGCAGCGCCTCGGCCGCGCGGTCCAGCCGGCGCAGCGTCCGGGCGACCAGAGCGGGCACGACTTCGGCGCCCGGTGCCGCGGCCCGCTCGGTGAAGGTCAGGCCCAGGGCCGGCTCCACCAGGTCCGCGGACAGCGCGGTGAACACCCCCGTGCCCAGCGCGGCCAGTGCCCGGGACCGGCCGGCGTCCAGATCGCCGCGCAGTCGGCGGGTGACCATCGCCCGGGCCCGGGCCGAGCCGGGGCGCTCCGGCAGCGCGTCCAGGTCGGCCAGCAGGCGCTCCAGCAGCACCTCGGCGTCCCGCTCGCCCGCGAGCGCGTCCGCCGCGTCGCGCAACCGGGTGCGCAGGCGTGCGGCGGGCTCCGGCTCCAGCAGCGGCGCGCACGTGGCCAGCGCGCTGCGGATCCGCCGGGCGGCCACGCGCGCGTTGTGCGCGGCCTCCTCCTCGCCCGCGCTCAGTCGGGGCAGTTCGTCGATGAACGCGCCGGCCTCCCCGACCAGATGGGCGACCAGGATGGCGCGGGCCGAGGTGTCCTCGGCCGCCGCGCGCTGCCGAGGAATGGCGGTCGCCTGCTTAGTCCGGCCCACGTCTGCGCCTCCGGGTCTCGATGAGGTGCTCCTGCACGTCACGCAGCCGGCTGCCGTCGGCAGCGGTCGCGTGCCTGGTCCAGGTGCCGTCCCGGTCCAGATGCCAGGACGCGGTCTCCGCGCTCATCCCCAGGTCCATGAAGGACGTCATCTCGTCGCGGTGTCGATCGCCGCGCAGCCGCACCGCCGCCTCGACCCTGCGGTCCAGGTTGCGGTGCATCAGGTCGGCGCTGCCGATCCACACCTCGGGTTCGCCGCCGCCGGCGAACACCCACACCCTCGAGTGTTCCAAGAATCGCCCGAGAATACTGCGCACTCGGATGGTCTCGGACAGACCGGGAACGCCCGGGCGCAGCGCGCAGATGCCCCGGATCCACAGATCGATCGGGACGCCGGCCTGCGAGGCACGGTAGAGCGCGTCGATCACCAGTTCGTCGACCAGCGAGTTCGACTTGAGCCGGACGTACGCCGGCAGTCCCTGCTCGTGGTTGGCCACCTCGCGCTCGATCCGCTCGACCAGCCCGTTGCGCAACGAGTGCGGGGCCACCAGCAACCGCCGAAACGATTGCGCGCGCGAGTAGCCGGAGAGCCGGTTGAACAGGTTCGACATGTCCTCGCCGACCTGCGGGTCGGCGGTCAGCAGGCCCAGGTCCTCGTACAGCCGGGCCGTCTTCGGGTTGTAGTTACCGGTCCCGATGTGGCAGTAGCGGCGCAGCGTGTCGCCCTCCTGGCGGACCACCAGGCACAGCTTGGAGTGCGTCTTGAGCCCCACCACGCCGTGCACGACATGGCAGCCGGCCTGCTCCAGCTTGCGCGCCCAGGTGATGTTGGCGTGCTCGTCGAAGCGGGCCTTGAGCTCGACCAGGACCAGTACCTGCTTGCCGGACTCGGCCGCGTCCACCAGCGCGTCCACGATCGGCGAGTCGCCCGAGGTGCGGTACAGGGTCTGCTTGATCGCGAGCACGTCCGGGTCGGCCGCGGCCTGCTCCAGGAAGGCCTGGACCGACGTGGCGAACGAGTCGTAGGGGTGGTGCACCAGGATGTCGCGCTTGCGCATCGCGGCGAACACGTCGGCGGCCTGCGCGGTCTCCACCTCGGCCAGGTCGCGATGGGTGCCGGCGACGAAGCGGCTGAACTTCAGCTCGGGCTTGTCCAGGTCGGCGATCGCATGCAGACCGGTCAGATCCAGCGGACCGGGCAGCGGGTAGACCTCCTTCTCGCCCACGCCCAACTCGCGCACCAACAGGTCGAGCACGTGCGGGTCGATGGTCTCCTCGACCTCCAGCCGGACCGGCGGGCCGAACCGGCGGCGCATCAGCTCCCGCTCCAGTGCCTGGAGCAGGTTCTCCGCGTCGTCCTCCTCGACCTCCAGGTCCTCGTTGCGGGTGACCCGGAAGGCGTGGTGGCCCAGCACGTCCATGCCCGGGAACAGATCGCCGAGGAATTCGGCGATCACCTCCTCCAGCGGCACGAAGCGGGCCGGCGAGGTCTCCACGAAGCGCGGCAGCAGCGGCGGCACCTTGACCCGGGCGAAGTGCTCGTTGCCCGAGCGAGGGTTGCGCACGATCACGGCCAGGTTCAGCGACAGGCCGGAGATGTAGGGGAAAGGGTGTGCCGGGTCCACCGCGAGGGGGGTGAGCACCGGGAAGACCCGCTCGCGAAAGAGCGCGTACAAAGACTGCCGCTCGCCGTCGGTGAGGTCGTCGAAGCGCAGCAGCTGGATGTCGGACTCGCCGAGCGCGGGCAGCACGTCGTGGTGGAAGCACGTGGAGTGCCGGGCCATCAGGGCCCGGCTGCGCGACCAGATGTTCTCCAGCACCTCGCGCGGCTGCAGGCCGCTGGCCGCGCGCACCGCGAGACCGGTGGCGATCCGGCGCTTGAGACCGGCCACCCGGACCATGAAGAACTCGTCCAGGTTGGACGCGAAAATGGCCAGATACCGGGCCCGCTCCAGCAGCGGTGTGCTCGGGTCCTCGGCGAGTTCGAGCACCCGCTCGTTGAACGCCAGCCAGCTGCCCTCCCGGTCCAGGAACCGGTCCAGGGGCAGCTCGCTCTCCGGCAGCGGCGGGGCCGCGGCGACCGTGTTCGTGCCGCCCGCCTTCGCCGGCGGCACGGCCACGGTCAGGTGTCGGGAGGATCGAGCGGCAGGAGTCTCGGCGTTCATCAGACCATTGTCTTTTCGCGACGGTCTATGTGCACCTGTGCGACCCCGACCCGAAACAGATGTTCGCCAGGTTTCACACCGTGTTCAGCGTCGGTACATCACATCGACGGTGTGTACGCGAAAGCCCAATCGGGTGTACACCTTGACGGCCGCCTCGTTGTCCGCATCCACATAGAGCAGTGTTTCGGCGAGCGGGCGGCCCTCGACGGTGCGCTGGGCCAGGTGTCGCAGACCCACCGAGGTCAGCAGCGCGCCGAGCCCGCGGCCCTGCGCCGCCGGGTCGACGCCGACCACGTACACCTCGCCCAGCGGGCCCGAGTCCGCGGTCGCGGGGTGGGTCTTGGTCCAGTGGAAGCCGAGCAGCTCGCCGGTGTCGGTGTCCTCGGCGAGGAAGAACCCGGCCGGGTCGAACCACGGCTCGGCGAACCGGCGGCCCAGGTCGTCCGCCGTCCACGCGCCCTGCTCGGGGTGGTGCGCGAAGGCCTTGGCGTTGAGCGCCAGCCAGGCCTTGTCGTCCGTGCCGGGACGGAAGGTGCGCAGCCGCACGTCGGCGGGCATGTCCAGGTCGGGCACCGGGGTGCCGGCCGTGCGGCGCATCTGCCACAACTCGCGGAACGCGGTGAAGCCCAGCGCCGCGGCCAGCCGCTCGGCCGCGGGCAGCTTGCCGTGCGCCCACACCCGCAACCGGCCGGCCTCGTCGATCCGGGCCGCCTCGGCCGCCAGCGACTCCAGCAGTGCCCGGCCCAGGCCCGCGCCGCGCGCGGCCGGTGCGACGAACAGTTCGGCGGACGGGCCGTCCACGAGGTCCGAGCCGTCCAGGTGGGCGAAGCCGACGATCGCGGCGCCGTCCCGGGCGAGCAGCTCGCGCGCCGAGGGGGCGCCGTGCCGCAGCTCCAGACGGGACTGCTCGGACAGCGGCGAGGCGCCGTCGAGGCCGGCCGCCGCCTCCGCGAGGGCCAGCACGGCCGAGGCGTCTTCCACCGAGGCCCGATTCACCGTCTCGATCGACACATCCGCGAGGTCCATGGCCTCCACGGTACTGAGCGGTGTCGCGGGTCGTCGCGCGGCCGTCAGCCGCAACCGCAGCTGCGGCGGACCACCAGCGTGGAGGGGAAGGTGCGCACCCGGGGGTCGCCGGCCGCGGCCGGTTCGCGCTCCAGCGCCAGTTCCACCGCGGCGCGGGCCATGCCCGGTCGGTCGGAGGTCACCGTGGTCAGCGGCGGATCGGCGATGGCCGCCTCGGCGATGTCGTCGAAGCCCACCACGGCGAGGTCGTCCGGGACCCGCACACCCGCCTCGCGGGCCGCGTGCAGGACACCCATCGCCTGGTCGTCGGTCGAGCAGAACAGCGCCCGGGGCCGATCCGGGCCGGTCAGCAGCGACAAGGCGACCTGGTAGGCGCCGAACCGACCGAAGGGCGCCTCGTGCAGCAGCCCCTCGGTGGACAGCCCGCGCTCGGTCATCGCCCGCCGCCAGCCGGTGACGTGGTCGGTGACCGGGTCGCCCGAGTCCGGTGTGCTGGGCGGGCCGCCCAGGCAGTCCACCCGGGTGAAGCCGTGCGTGTCGATCAGGTGGCGGACGGCGGTGTAGGCGCCCTCGACGTCGTCCAGGATGACCGCGTCACCGCCGAGCGCGTCGGGCTGACGGTGCATCAGCACCACCCGCACGTCCCGGGTGGCGATCTCGCGCGCGGCGCGCTCCGAGGGGCCCTGGCTGACCAGCACGAGCCCGGACACCTGCATGCCGAGGAACGCGCGCACGTAGTGCAGTTCGCGGTCGTCCTCGTAGTCGGAATTGCCGATCAGCACCAGTCGGCCCTGCTCGAAGGCGGCCTGCTCGACGGTGTGCGCGAGTTCGGCGAAGAACGCCTGACGGGCGTCGGGCAGCACCAGACCGATCAGGTTGGTCCGGCGGCTGGCCATCGCCTGGGCGACGCTGTCGGGCCGGTAACCCAGCTTGTCTATCGCGGCGAGGACACGCTCGCGCGTGGCCGGCGCGACCGGGCGCGGGCCATTGTTGACGACGTAGGAGACCACCGCGGTGGAGGTCCCCGCGAGGCGGGCGACGTCGTCGCGGGTCACTTTGGGCACGCGGTCATTGTAGGGACGGGGACCGGCGCGACTCACGGGAGTTCACAACCTGGACGCGGGGCGGGATGCTTCTCCGCGTTCTTCCGGATAAGTCTGCTTTGTGCTGTGGCGCACGGAATTCGACGCTCCGTCGGTTCCACCGGACGGGCCCGGCACCGAGCGACGGGTCACGTACGATCGGCGAGCGCGGGCTCGCCGACGCCCCGATCGGGCACCACGAACCGGTAGCCGACGTTGCGCACCGTACCGATCAACGACTCGTGCTCGGGCCCGAGTTTGGCTCGCAGCCGGCGAACGTGCACATCGACCGTGCGGGTGCCGCCGAAGTAGTCGTAACCCCACACCTCCTGCAACAACTGGGCCCGGGTGAACACCCGGCCCGGGTGCTGCGCGAGGTACTTGATCAGTTCGAACTCCTTGAACGTCAGATCCAGCACCCGACCGCGCAGCTTCGCGCTGTAGGTGGCCTCGTCGATGCTCAGGTCGCCGTTGCGGATCTCGGTGGGCTCGTCCTCGGCCCCCTGCGCCGCCTGGAGCCGGCCGATCGCCAGCCGCAGGCGGGCCTCGACCTCGGCGGGCCCGGCGGTGTCCAGCAGGACGTCGTCGACGCCCCAGTCCGCGGTCAGCGCGGCCAGCCCGCCCTCGGTGGCCACCAGCACCAGCGGGGCGCCGACCCCGGTGGTCCGCAACACCCGACACAGACTGCGCACCTGCGGGAGGTCGCGCCGACCGTCGACCAGGATGACGTCCGCGGCCGGCGCGTCGACCAACGCGGACGCCTCCGCAGGCGCCACGCGTACCTGGTGCAGCAGCAGACCGAGTGCGGGCAGCACCTCGGCCGACGGCTGGAGCGCGTTCGTGAGCAGCAGCAGTGCACTCAACGGGACACCTCCCAAAACAGGCACAAAACACGAAAGGACCCGGGGCATCGTCGCCCGGATCCTTCATCGGTCGCCGACTCGTCCGATTCCGTAACCCTTCGGGAACCACTTCTGGGGTCCGTGGGGTGTGCCCGTCGTCGGAGGTGAGCCTGCGGGGTCAGGATAGCGAACATGTCTCGAGGAACCGACCTACCCGGGGATCTTCCCGCACTGCGGACACCTTCGGGTCCCCCGTTCACCGGAATGCCTGCACCCGAGCAGGCCGTCCTGATCACCGACGACGACGTGCGGATCAGCGCCGTACACCGGCCCGCGGCCGGTTTCGGGCCGCGCGATCGGGTCTTCGTGGTCGCCCACGGGTTCACCGGTTCGTGGCGCCGGCCCGCCGTCGGCGCGGTGCTCGAAGGGCTGCGCGCGCACGGCGGGGCGATCGGCTTCGATTTTCGTGGCCACGGCGCGTCCACCGGCCTGAGCACGGTGGGCGACCGCGAGGTACGCGACCTGGAGGCGGCCGTCGGGTGGGCTCGCAGGCTCGGCTACCCGCGGGTGGTCACGGTCGGCTTCTCGATGGGCGGCAGTGTTGTGCTGCGGCACGCCGCGCTGCACGGCGGGGTCGCGGCGGTGGTCGCGGTGAGCGCGCCGGCTCGCTGGTACTACCGGGGCACCCAGCCGATGCGCCGAGTGCACTTCGCGATCGAACGCCGGACCGGGCGCGCGGTGGCCCGCTTCGTGCTGCGCACCCGGATCTCCGCCCGGGAGTGGGATCCGGTGCCGCTCGCCCCGTTCGAGGCCGCCGCGGCGATCGCGCCCACGCCGCTGCTCGTGGTGCACGGCGACCGCGACCCGTACTTCCCGTTGGACCACCCCCGGCAGATCCACGATGCGGCCGGCACCCCGAAGGACCTGTGGATCGAGCCCGGCCTCGGGCACGCCGAGAACGCGGTCGGCGCCGACCTGGTGGATCGGATCGCCCGCTGGGCCCGGGCGCACACCGAGACGTGATCCGGACGCCGGGCGGCCGAACGTCCCGTCGGGAGGCGTCATCATGGATGCTGCACACTTCGGCGCCGTCGGGGCGCCGAAGCCCCGGACGCAGACACGGAACACACGGGAGGGCGCGCGATGGCGGTCGGCACCATGCGGTACTGGGCCGCGGCGAAGGAAGCCGCGGGCACGGCCGAGGAGCCGTACGACGCGGCCACCCTCGCCGAGGCGCTGCGGCGCGCCCGTGAACGGCACGACGACTCGACCCGCTTCGGCGCGGTCGTCGCGAACTGCTCGTTCGTCGTAGACGGCGACCCCGTCGGGCGGCGCGACCACACGGCGATCACCCTGACCGAGGGCGGCACCGTCGAGGTCCTGCCTCCCTTCGCCGGCGGATGAGCGGCCGACGCGGGCGCCCGGCGGGCGACCGATACGAGGAACCGGCCGGTTACCACCCCGCCGCGATCCCCGGCGATCCCCCGTTCGACCCGGGCCCGACCGAACCGGGTTACGGCGAGCAGGCGTTCGCGGCATCCGGCGAGTACTACGGCGAGCCGTACGACACACCCGCCGCCGACGCGTACGGCGGCCAACTCGGCGGCCATGCCGAATCCGGGCAGTACGTGCAGCCTGCCGACCACGGCTCGTACGGCTACCCGGCGGCGCCGTACCCGGTGGAGACCCGGCCGCAGGAGCCCTACTCTCGGGACGACGACCGCGGCCGGGAGTCCTATCCGCACGAGTCCTACCCGCAGGACTCCTATCCGCAGATCTCGCAGGCCCCGCAGGCATACGCCGAACCGCTGCCGAATGCGCCCGCCGGGGGATACGGCTACCCGGACGCCACCGAGATGTCGCCCGCGCTCGCCGAACCCGGGTGGGACGGTTACGGCTCGGGCCACGCGGACCGGGACGGTGCGACGAGCGTGCTGCCGGCGATCGTCGAGCCGATCCCCGACGCCGGGCCGGACTCGTATGGCGAGTATCGACCCCACGACGACCACCTGCGGAACGAGTCGGCGAAGTACACCGCGTTCGACCACGAGCAGGACCACGCCGACGTCGATCACGACTTCGGCTACGACCGCGACCACCCGAACGACGCGCCCGCCGAGTACGACGCCCACGACGCCCCGGCCGGCTCCGGGCGCAGGCTCGCCCGGGTGCCCGCCCAGCGCACCGGCGAGGCGCCCGCACGTACGCCCCGGACGCCGATCTGGGATCCGCCGGGCATGTTGCCGGCGCTGTGCACGGTCGGCCTGGCCGCCGTCCTGGCGGTGACCGCGATCGCCGGGAAGCCGGCCCTGCTGCTGGGCGTCGCGTTCCTCCAGGTGCTCACCGCCGCCGGATGGTTCCGGCTCAACGGCATGTGGCCGGCGCGCCAGGGCATCGCGCTGGTCGTGGTGGCCGCGTTCGGCACGGATGTCGCGGTCTACGCCAAGGGTGAGCAGGGTCTGGCGAGCGTGCCCGCCGTGCTCGCCGGCACGTTGTTGGTGATGCTCGCCCTCCAGGCCCGGAGCGGCGCCCGGCCGGGCGAGTTGTTGCCCGCGCTCACGGTGACCACGTCGGCCGCGCTGATCACCGCGTTCGACGTCGCCTACCTGGTCGCGGGCGAACTCCACGGCGGCCCGATCGACGCGGGCGCGGCCGTGGTGTGCGCGGTGCTCGCGGCCGGGGTCGCCACGCTGGTGCGGGCGGTGCCGCTGCCGCCTGCCGTTGCGCCGATTCCGTCCTGGCTGCTCGGCACCGCGGCGGGCGCCGCCGCGGGCATCGCGCTGGGCGGCGAAGCGCCGTACGCCGCGCTGCTCGGCGCCGCCGCCTCGGCGCTCGGGCTGCTCGGCCGGCGGGTCGCCGGCTACGACCATCCGTCCAGGTTCGTTCACTTCACCGCCGGTGTGTCCCTGCCGCTCGCACTCGCCGCTCCGGCCGCGTATCTGCTGGGCAGGGTCATGATCGGCTGATTATCCGTACGGCGGCGGCCCCGCCACGGGAGGATGCGGCCATGCCGTGGATACACCGCCGGCCCCGTCCCGGGAGCCGGGATGAACCGCCGGACCCGCCCACCCGTGCAGCGGGTGTGGCACAACGTTCGGAACTGCTCGGCGCCGAGGCCCAGGCGGATCCGGCGGCGGCCCGGGCCTTCCTGGCCCGACCCCCTGCCGGGGACGAGCGGCCCGCCGCCGACCCGCTGCACTCCGCCTCGCGAATATCCACCGCCGACGAAGCGGTCATCCGCACGCTCTACCTCGAACACGGCGGCCCGCTGCTCGGTTTCGCATTGCGCCTGACCGGCGGCGACCGGGCCTGGGCCGAGGACGTGGTCCAGGAGACGCTGCTGCGTGCGTGGCGTCATCCCGAGGCGCTGGACCCCGCCCGGGGTTCGGTGCGGGGCTGGTTGTGCACGGTGGCCCGCAACGTGGTGATCGACGTCGGCCGGGCCCGTCGGGCCCGCCCGCCCGAGACCGGCGACGCGGTGCTGGCGACGGTGGCGGACGAAGGCGCCGAGGCCGAGTTCGACCGGGCCGTGCTCGCCTGGGACGTCGCCGATGCGATGGCCGCGCTGAGCCCCGAACACCGCGCCGTGCTGCTGGAGACCTACTACCGGGGCAGTTCGGTGGCCGACGCGGCCAAGGCGCTGGGCGTGCCCGAGGGCACGGTCAAATCACGGACGTACTACGCGCTGCGAGCGCTGCGCGTGGCCTTGGAGGAAAGGGGGTTGGTCCCGTGACGGACACCGGGGACGAGAACGCGACGGCGAACGGCGCCGCTCCCGACGCGCATCCGCCGAAGCCGGCGGGCCCACCCGCACGGCTGGGCTGCGCGGTGGCCCGCCTGGATCTCGGCGCGTTCGTGGTCGGCGCCCTCGACGAGGACGAGGCCGTCCGCGTCCGGCAACACGTGGCCACGTGCCCGCGCTGCCGGGCCGAATACGAGGAACTCGCGGGCCTGCCCGCCCTGCTCGCCCGGCTGACCGAGGCGGAGGCACAGGCCAGCGGTGTGGCGGCGAACGGCGCCGCGCCCGCACGCGTGTTGTCCGCCGCGGCCCGGCAGGCGGATCGGAGCCGCCGGTTGCGCCATGCGGTGGCCGCCGCGGCGGCCGTGCTGATGGTCCTCGCGGGCCTCACCGGTTGGGCCCTCGGCGACTCCTCGGACACCGGCGACTCGGCCGCCGCGCCGCCGACGACCGCGGCACCGGGGCGCCCGTCCGGGACGGCCGGCCCGGCCGGCACCGCGACGCCGCCCGGGCAGCCGGGCGGTCGGATCGCCCGCGGCGGCGACCCGCGCTCCGGCATGGGTGCCGAATTGCGCTACGCCGCCACCGCGTGGGGCAGCAGCCTGGATCTGTCGCTGTCCGGCATCCGGCCGGGCACCCGCTGCCAGTTGGACGTCTACGGCACCCGGGGCCGGGTGGAGACGGCGTCCTCGTGGGTGGTCCCGAACGGCGGGTACGGATCCGGCGATCCGATTCGGGGCGCGACCAGCATCCCGGTCGGCGAGATCACCCGGTTCGCCGTCAAAACCGTCGGCGACGGTGAGCAATTGCTGGAGATCCCGCCCGCGCAACCATGACAAATCGCCAGTAATTGTCCGCCCATCTCAATGGGCGGACAATTTTGTCTCACATCCTGGGCCATGCATGACACGGACGGCCTACCCTCCCTACGATCGATGGTGTGAAGCGACAGGCGGATGACCTCACCAAGCGGCGCGCAGTGGACCTGTGCCGCACGCAGACCTGCCTGTGTTGCGCTGACTGACTTGCCGACAGTCGTCGATCGGCGATGCGCCCGAGGCGAATCGCGACCGGCCGTCGGACCCGGGACCCGAACCGTGTGACGACGCGGTGGAACGGGCGCCCGGCCCCGCGTAGCAACCACGGACACACCCACACCCCGCCTGCCGCGGCGCCGCGGCCTGCCCGGGTGTACCCCGAGACCGCGTACCGCCACATCGCGGCAATCCCGCGCACTTCTGCACCGGAGGTATCCCCATGAGCCGCTCCGACGTTCTGGTAGACGCCGACTGGGTCCAGGCCCACCTGGACGACCCGAAGGTCGTGCTCGTCGAGGTCGACGAGGACACCAGCGCCTACGTCAAGAACCACATCCGCGGTGCGGTCCGCATCGACTGGCGCGACGACCTGCAGGACCCGGTCAAGCGCGACTTCGTCGACGAGGCCGGCTTCTCCGCGCTGCTGTCGGCCAAGGGCATCTCCAACGACGACACCGTCGTGCTCTACGGCGGCAACAACAACTGGTTCGCGTCCTACGCCTACTGGTACTTCAAGCTCTACGGCCACGGCGACGTCAAGCTGCTCGACGGCGGTCGCAAGAAGTGGGAGCTCGACTCGCGCGAGCTGGTCGTCGAGGTGCCCGAGCGCGCCGCGACGAACTACGTGGCCAAGGAGCAGGACAAGTCGATCCGCGCCTGGCGCGACGACGTGCTCGCCGCGATCGGCACGCTGAACCTGGTCGACGTGCGTTCGCCCGACGAGTTCTCCGGCAAGCTGCTCGCCCCGGCGCACCTGCCGCAGGAGCAGTCGCAGAAGGCCGGCCACGTGCCGACCGCGAAGAACATCCCCTGGTCGAAGGCCGCCAACGACGACGGCACCTTCAAGACCAACGAGGAACTCACCGCGCTGTACGAGGGCGAGGGCGTGGACCTGTCGAAGGACACCATCGCCTACTGCCGGATCGGCGAGCGCTCCGCGCACACGTGGTTCGTCCTGCACGAGCTGCTGGAGCAGGGCAACGTCCGCAACTACGACGGTTCGTGGACCGAGTACGGCGCGCTGGTGGGCGTGCCGATCGAGCTCGGCGACGGCAAGTGACCGACGGCTACACCACCTACCCGACTTCAGGGAGCAAGAACGATGTGCGGTGCGAAGGCCGGCGGCCCGGATCTGGCAGGAGTTGACGTGGCGAAGGAAACCATCATCCAGGGGGCGGTGACCAAGGGCGGGCAGCCGATCAACGGCTACGTGCGCCTGCTCGACGCGGGCGGCGACTTCACCGCCGAGGTGCCCACGTCCGCGACCGGCCAGTTCCGGTTCTTCGCGGCGCCGGGCAACTGGACCGTGCGGGCGCTCGTTCCCGGCGCGACCGTGGACCGCAGCGTCGTGGTGTCCGAGAAGGGCACCGTCGCCGAGGTCGAGATCGCGGTCTGACCCCGACGGGGCGGGTCTCCTTCGGACGTACACCCTCGGACCCCGCAACCCGATCGGCGGAAAAACGGCTCCACCCCTCCCCACGTGCTCGGGGGAGGGGTGGAGTCGTTTGGTGTGTGCCCCGGGTCGCCCGGGCAGAAAGGTTTCCGTATCTTCGGTGGATCTGCCGGGGGGCAGATCCTTCGGAGTGCGGGGCACCGAAGGCAACGCGCGACGCCGGGAGGCAACACGTGGCATGGGTGATCGTGATCATCGCGGGGATCCTGGAGACCGGCTTCGCCATCATGCTCAAGCAGAGCCACGGATTCACCCGGTTGTGGCCCACGATCGGCTTCGCCACGTGCGCACTGGGCAGCTTCGGGCTGCTCACCTATGCGCTCAAGTCGCTGGAGGTCGGCCCCGCGTACGCCGTGTGGACCGGAATCGGCGCGGCGGGCACCGCACTCGTGGGCATCTGGCTCCTGAACGAGGGCGCGTCGCCGCTCAAGCTGATCTCGATCGGCCTGGTCCTGCTCGGCGTGATCGGCCTGAACATCTCCGGAATCAGCCACTGATCCCGGACCCGTGCGGGCGCACGGTCAGTACACGAGCGCCTGGGCGTCGTCCGCGAGCGCTTCCTGGACGAACACCTGGGCGCCGGCGATCCGGATCCCGGGCAGCACGTCGTCACCGGTGATCTCCCGGCGCGCCGCACACTGCGTGCACAGGGTCACCCGGCCGCCCGCGATCAGCGCGTCGAGCAGGTCCGGCAGCGGCGCGGCATGCGGCAGTTCGAACGCGGCGGCCCGCCCGGGCAGCGCGAACCAGGAGGACTCGCCGGTGAGCCACAGCGACACGTCCACCCCGGACGCGAGCGCCACCGACGCCACCGTGAACGCCTGGGAGCAGCGCTCCGGTGCGTCCTGACCTGCGGTGACCTTGACCACGAGAGATCGCTTCACGGCCCGCAGCCTATACACTGAGGCCGTTTGGCACCCGGCCGGGACGACCTGGCCCACCCGTTCGAAGCACGAGGAGCACCCGGGCGATGCACATCTTCTTCATTGCACTGCTGGCCGTGGTCGGCGTCCTCGTCGCGTGGTTCGCCGCGCTGACCGTGTCCAAGCTGTACAAGGGCCAGAACTGAGCGCGGGCCCGGTAGGCTGACCCGCCGTACCCGACCCCGGAAGCGGCCGCCCCACCATGATCGAAATCCCGGACGACCTGCACTTCGACGCCGTCCCGCTCGCGTTCCTGCTCGGCACCTGGGAAGGTGCCGGTGTCGGCGACTACCCGACCATCGAGGCGTTCCGCTTCGGCCAGCAGATCACCTTCGGCTACATCGCGAACAAGCCGTTCCTCACCTACACCTCGCGCACCTGGCTGCTCGACGACGCGGGTGAGCGGGTGCGTCCGCTCGCGACCGAGACCGGCTTCTGGCGTTCGAAGCTGGACGGCTCGATCGACGTGACCCTCGCCCACCCCACCGGGATCGTGGAGATCTGGTTGGGCAAGGTGGACGGTCCGCGGCTGGAGATGCGCACCGACGTGGTCGCGCGCACCGAGGACGCGAAGGAGTACACCGCCGGACACCGGCTGTACGGCCTGGTCAAGGGCGAGTTGATGTACGCGTACGACATGGCCGCGATGGGCCGGCCGCTCCAGGCCCACGTTTCGGCCCAACTCAAGCGCGTCGACGCGGACCTCGCGGCCGAATAGCGCCGCGCGGCACCGCACCGGACCCGACCACGACGCGTGGCCCGGGGACCGGTTCGCGCTCGTAGACTTTCGTGCGTGAGCACTGACTGGAAGCACGAACTTCGGGAGAAGGGCTACCGGCTCACGCCGCAGCGCCAACTCGTCCTCGAAGCGGTGAACACCCTGGGCCACGCGACACCGGACGAGATCCTGGTGGAGGTGCACAAGACCGCCGGCGGGATCAACATCTCGACCGTCTACCGCACCCTCGAACTGCTCGAACAACTCGACCTGGTCACGCACACCCACCTGGGCCACGGTGCGCCGACCTACCACCCGGCCGACGTCGGCGGCCATCTGCACCTGGTCTGCCGGGACTGTCGGCGGGTGATCGAGGTGGGCACCGAGGTGGCCGCCGCGATGGGCGAGCGGCTGCGGACCGAGCACGGGTTCGACATCGACCTCGCGCACTTCGCGATCTTCGGTCGCTGTGCCGACTGCACCGCCGCCCGGGTTCGCTGAGACCGCGGCAACGGTGTCGGCCGGGCCGGTCTCGTACTGTGGGGACATGCCCACGAGCCCTTTGTTGTCCCTGCCCGGCGCGGTCGCCGCGGAAGCCCCCGACGCCGGCGTCGCCGCGCATTACGGCGATCCCCTGCGCGAACAACGTCGGCTGGAAGCGGGCGAGGGTTTCGTCGACCTCTCGCACCACGACGTGATCAAGGTGAGCGGCCCGGACCGGCTGAGCTGGCTGCACTCGCTCACCACACAACACCTGACCGACCTGAAGCCGCATGTGGCGACGATGACGCTCGTGCTGAGTCCGCACGGGCACATCGAGCACGCGCTGTACGGCGTGGACGACGGCGAGGCGTTCTGGGCCCACCTGGAGCCCGGCGAGGCGCCGGCCCTGGTCGAGTTCCTGGACCGGATGCGCTTCATGCTGCGGGTCGAGGTCGCGGACGTGTCCGCCGACTTCGCGATCGTGCACGAGGCGGGCGACGGCGGCGACACACCCGCGGACGTGCTGGTGCGCGAGGCCGCCTACGGGCGCGAGTTGTTCCTGCCGCGCGAGCGGCTGGAGCAGTACGGGCGCGAGCACGCGCACCCGGCCGGCATGTGGGCCTACGAGGCGCTGCGGATCGCCGCGTACCGGCCTCGGCTGGGCCTGGAGACCGACCACCGCACGATCGTGCACGAGCTGGGCCTGATCGACACCGCGGTGCACCTGGACAAGGGCTGCTACCGGGGGCAGGAGACGGTCGCGCGCGTGCACAACCTGGGTCGGCCGCCGCGCCGGCTGGTCTTCCTGCACCTGGACGGCACCCCGGAGGCACTGCCCGAGCACGGCGCGCCGGTCGAACTCGCGGGCCGCCAGGTCGGCTTCGTCACCAGCGCGGTGCGCCACCACGAACTCGGCCCGATCGCGCTGGCGCTGATCAAGCGCAACACCGCGGTGGACGCCGAACTCCTGGCCGGCGGCGTGCCGGCGACCCAGGAGGTCGTGGTCCCCGCGTGACCCCAGGCCCGCGGGCCCGGGCCCTAGCGGATCTCGCGGCGGCGGATGCGGTGCAGGCGCCGCCGCTGCGAGCGGTCCAGGGCGAAGTAGGCGACGACCGGAAGGCCGATCGCGACCGCCACGATGGTCCAGGCGATCCACGAGGGCAGCACGATCAGTGCGATGACGGCGACGACGATCCCGGCCGCGATGTACGGCCCGCGGTGCGACATGGTCCAACCCCTTCGGTCGGTGTACCCGACGCCCATTCTCCTTCCCCGTTCCGCCGCGGAACATGGGGAGAACCCCCGGAACCGGTGAATCCCGGACCCGGCCCCGCGCCCACGGCCGAGGTCACATGTCCACGACGAGGGTCATCGGGCCGTCGTTGACGAGTGCGACCTTCATGTCGGCGCCGAACACCCCGGTGGCCACGTCGGCCCCGAGCGCACGCAGCGCCGCGACCACCTCGGCCACCAGCGGTTCGGCGACCGGACCCGGGGCGGCCTCGTTCCAGGTCGGCCGACGACCCTTGCGGGCGTCGCCATAGAGGGTGAACTGGCTGATCACCAGCAGTGGGGCGGACAGGTCCGAACAGGACTTCTCGCCGTCCAGGACGCGCAGGCTCCACAGCTTGGCGGCCAGCCGGCGGGCGATCTCGGGAGTGTCGGTGTGCGTCACGCCGACCAGGACGCACAGCCCGGGGCCCACGATCGAGCCGACCACCTCCCCCTCGACGGTCACGGATGCTTCGGTCACGACCTGCAGGACGGCACGCATGAGCCCATTCTGCACACCCGTCCGGACCGATTCCGTGGCATCTGGCACGCGATGGTCTGCCCGACATGACACGATGCGTCTCATGGTGGATCTTCCCGACGGAGTGGCCCCGGAGGCCATCCGCGCACTCACGCTGAGTCGGGTTCGCGAACTCATGCGTGACGCTCAGCGCGAGGAGAACGATCTGTCCTATCTGCGGAGGCTGCTCCAGGGGCGGATCGACATCCTGCGTGCCGAACTGGCCCGGCGATCCGGCCGGGACGGCGCCGAGCCGACCTCACCGGTGGTGGGCCGGCTGCCCGAGATCCTGTCCGAGTCCAGACCGCCCACCCGCGGCGCGCGGCACGTCAACGTCCAGCCGCCGCGCACCGATCGTTACCGCAGCTGGATCGAGCAACTGCTCGCCGACGTGGGCCTGTCCGACCTCGCCGCGCACACCGACGCGGAACTGGGCGAGGCGCTGGACAAGCTCGGCACCCACGAACAGGAGGTGTCCTCGCGCCGGCACCGCCTCCAGCGCACCGCCGACGACTGCGCCGCCGAGATCACCCGTCGCTATCGCGAGGGCGAGGCGAAGGTGGAGGACCTGCTGTCGGGTCGCTGACCGCCCCGGCGCGGGCCACCCACCCCGAGCGCCCCGCCGCGATCGTCCACCCTGCGCCCCCGTTCGATCGCCGGCCCCGACCCCGTCCCGTTCCGGCGCTCCCGCCCCGACCCGCCGCTCCGATCACCCGTTTGCATGCGACTGCAAGCAGGGTGCTTGCAATAGCAAGCACGGTGTGTGCATGCTGGAGTCATGGCTGGTCTGAACGTCGGCTCGCTGGGTGAGTACATCCGGGAGCAGCGCCGCAACGCGCAGTATTCGCTTCGGCAACTCGCCGAGGCGGCCGGGGTCTCCAACCCCTATCTGAGTCAGATCGAGCGCGGTCTGCGGCGGCCGAGCGCGGAGATCCTGCAGCAGATCGCCAAGGCGCTCCGCATTTCGGCCGAGACGCTCTACGTGCAGGCGGGCATCCTCGACGAACGCGAGGAGGGTGACCGTGAGGTGCGCACCGCGATCATGGCCGATCCGGCGATCAACGACCGCCAGAAGCGGGTCCTCATCGAGATCTACGAGGCATTCCGCAAGGAGAACGCGCAGGACGGCGTCGTGCGGGACGAACGGGGCGCCGCCGACGGAACCGAGAACGGCAAGGCCGGCCGGGCCGTAACCGACCACCTCGATCCCGAGGAGTGAGGAACACCATGGCAATCGCCACGGAACTGAAGAAGACCCTGACCGACACCACCCCGCTGTACGCCGTCGCCGGCGCCGGCGACCTGGTGGTGGAGAAGCTGCGGGAGCTGCCCGAGCGCTTCCGCGCCGAGGTCACCACCGACCCGAAGGTGCTGCGCGAGCGTCTCCAGACGCTCCCCGACCGCACCCAGACCTTCGCCAAGTCCCAGGTGGACCGGGCCAAGGAGCTCTACGACGACCTCGCGGCACGCGGCGAGAAGCTGGTCAAGCGGGTCGACCGGCAGGAGAGCACCAAGCAGGCCAAGACGGCCGTGCGCACGACCGAGAGCAAGGCCAAGGCGACCTCGACCGCGGCCAAGCGCGGCGTCGCCAATGCCAAAACCCAGGCCAAGTCCGCGGCCACCGCCGCCGGCAAGGCCGCGGACGCGGCGGCGGTGGCGGTCGAGCAGGCCGCCCGCAAGGTCGGCGATTCGAACTCCAAGCCCGCCGGCTCGAACGCCTGACCCTCGGCACGCCATCCACCCGATGCCGCCTCGGCAACCCCCGAGGCGGCATCGGGCATGCCAGACTGGAATCCCGCACGACGTGGCGGCACGGGGCGGCCGCGCAGAGGAGGATCGATGGAACTGGCCATGGCCGATGGTCTGCTGACGGCCAAGTTCGACCAGGTGCTGACGTGGCTCTTCCTCGGCATTCTGCTGCTCAAGGTGTTCTGCCTGTTCGACGCCGCCTTCCGGCGCGAGGACGCGTACCGCGCCGCGGACAAGAAGAAGAAGTCCTTCTGGCTGATCCTGTTGGGTCTCGCGGTCGTGGTCGACGTGCTGCCCACCGGCCTGGGCCTGATGCTCATGCTCGCCGGCCTGGTCGCGGCGATCGTCTACCTCGTCGACGTGCGGCCCGCGCTCAAGGAGGTCGCCGGCGGTCGCGGCGGGGGCCGCAACAACATGGGACCGTACGGTCCCTGGTGAACCGCCCCCGCCGCGCTCAGCGTGTGGGCAGCTTGACCACCGAGACGAAGAACTCGTCGATGTGCCGCACCACGTTGATGAACTGCTCGAAGTCCACCGGCTTGGTGACGTAGGCGTTCGCGTGCAGGTGGTAGCTGCGCAGCACGTCCTCCTCGGCCTCGGACGTGGTCAGCACGACCACCGGGATCCGGCGCAGATCCTCGTCCGCCTTGATCTCCTCCAGTACCTCCCGGCCGTCCTTGCGCGGCAGGTTGAGGTCCAACAGGATCAGGTCGGGGCGCGGCGCGCCGGCGTACTCGCCCTCGCGCCGCAGAAATGCCACCGCCTCGACTCCGTCGCTGACCACGTGCAGCGAGTTGCGCACCTTGTTGTCCGCGAACGCCTCGCGCGTCATCAGCACATCGCCCGGGTCGTCCTCGACCAGCAGGACCTCGATGGCTCCCGCGACGGGTTGGGTCATGCGTTGCTCCCTCGTACCGCTTCTTCTTCCGCCGGTCCCTGGGACTGCGGCTCGGACGTCTTCGGTTCCAAATCCGGCGCGGACTCCGACCCGTTGGCCGGGGTGGCCGTCGGTGCGGATTCGCGCGGTTCCGGCAGTTCGGTGGGCGGCGGGCCGGGCAGGGTCCAGCGAATCGTGGTGCCGCCGGTGACCTCGGGGTCCAGCCAGATCCGGCCGCCGTGGTACTCCACGATCTTCTTGCACATCGCCAGGCCGATGCCGGTGCCGCTGTAGGCGTCCTTGGGGTGCAACCGCTGGAAGATCACGAAGATCCGGTCGGCGTACTGCGGTTCGATCCCGATGCCGTTGTCGACGCAGGCGAACTCCCACTGCTCGCCGTCCCAGCGGGCCCCCAGATGTACGCGCGGGACCTCCCGGGCGTGGAACTTGATCGCGTTGCCGACCAGGTTCTGCACCAACTGGCCCAGCAGCACCCCGTCGCCCGGCACCGTGGGCAGCGGGTCGGCAGTGATCTGCGCGCCGCTCTCCTCGCGGGCGACGGCCAGCGCGTGCAGCGCGTGGTCCAGGCACTCGTGCAGGTCGACGTCGCCCTTCTCGGTGTCCAACCGGCCCACCCGAGAGAACGCGAGCAGGTCGTTGATCAGCGTCTGCATGCGTTTGGCGCCGTCCACCGCGAACGCGATGTACTGGTCGGCGCGCTCGTCCAGTTGGCCCTTGTACCGCTTCTCCAAAAGCTGGCAGAAGCTGGCCACCTTGCGCAGCGGCTCCTGCAGGTCGTGCGAGGCCACGTAGGCGAACTGCTCCAACTCGGCGTTGGACCGGCGCAGATCCTCGGCCTGCTCGTCGATCAGTACCCGGGCCGCCTCGGTGCTGTGCAACTCCTCGACGATCCGGTCGCGCATCGAGTTCACGTCGTGGGCGAGCGCGGTGATCTCGGCCGGCCCGCGACCGGTCAACACCTGGCTGTATCGGCCCTCGGTGACCTGGCGGACCTGCTCGCCCAGATGTTCCAGCGGGCGGGTGACCATCCGTCGAAACAGCAGCGCTATCAGCAGGACCAGCGCGGCGAACAGCGCGGCCACCGCGATCAGCGTCGCGGTCAACATGGTCGCGTCGCTTGTGAGCTCGTGCCGGGCGCGGGCCCGCTCGTCGCCCAGGTCGGCCTGCTGGGCCGTGGTCGCCGCACGCACCGCGTCGAACATCTGCTTGCCCTGATCGGGCACCGCGCTCGCGGCCGCCCGGTCGGCGAGCGCGGGTTCCGCATAGGCCGCGCGCCAGACCCGCGCCCGGGTGCCGACCTCGGCCAGGTCGGCCCGCAGCCGGTCGCCCTCCGCCGAATCCGGCAACAACCGCTCCAGGCTCGCGTACGCCCGCTCCTCCTCGGCCCGGCCCTGCGCGTACGGCTCGCGGAAACTCGGGTCGCCGCTGATGATCCAGCCGCGGACGCCGGTCTCCTGGTCGATCAGCGCGTTCTCCAGCCGCAGTGCCGCGTTGGCGGCCGGTTCCAGCCGGTTGAGGACGGTGTGCCGCGAGTCGTTCAGCCTGGATATCGCCAGCGCGCCGACCACCGCGGAGATCACGATCACCAGTGCGAGCAGCCCCAGACCCAGGCCGACGACCTGGCGCATGCGGGGTCCGCCCCGTTGCTCCCGCGTCCGGTCGTTGCTCACGCCGTACCGTCCTCACCCGTCGTCTGGCCCGGCAACACCGGATGTCCGCCCTGCACGCCGTGCAACGGGCGATCCGGGTCGTGCCGCAGCAGCAATACCGCCACGTCGTCGTTGAGACTGCCCCCATGCAGGTCTTCCACCGCGGCGACCGCCGAATCGATCAGGTCGTAGCCGGAATGCCCGGCCGCCAGCAGCCGGCCGATCAGCGGCAACAGGCCGTCGGTGCCCAGCCGCTCCGGGCCCGGGCCGATCCGGCCCTCGATCAACCCGTCGGTGTACAGGAGCAGCGACCAGTCCGTGCCCAGTTCCATCGACTCGTGGCTCCACCGGCCGTCCGGGAACAGGCCCAGGGCCGGGCCGGTGGCGCCGTCGGACAGCGGTGCGATGCCCCTGGGGGTGAGCAGGAGCGGGGCCGGATGACCCGCGAGGTAGACCCGGCCGCGCCGCCGGTCGGGCTCGATGATGGTCATGCACAATGTGGCGAACATCTCGTCCGAGCGCCGCTCGTGTTCGAAGATCCGCTCCAACGTGGTGAGCAACTCGCCGCCGGTGAGGCCGGCGAAGATCAGCGAGCGCCAGGCGATCCGCAGGTTGACCCCGAGCGCCGCCTCGTCCGGACCGTGGCCGCAGACGTCGCCGATCATCACGTGCACGCGCCCGTCGGCGGTCTGCACCGCGTCGTACAGGTCCCCGCCGAGCAGCGCACGCTGTCGCCCGGGCCGGTAGCGCGCGCGGAAGTCCAGCGACGGGTCGCGCAGGATCGGGGCGGGCAGCAGCCCGCGCTCCAGACGCGCGTTCTCCTGCGCGCGCAGCTCCGACTCCACCAGCCGACGCTGCGACTCGTCGGCCCGCTTGCGCTCCAGGGCGTAGCGGATCGCCCGGGACAACAACGAGCCGTCGATCTCCTGCTTGACCAGGTAGTCCTGGGCGCCGGCGGCCACCGCGGCCGAGCCGCGGTGCGCGTCGGACAGACCGGTGAGCACGATCACCGCGGTCCGCGGCGCGAACAGCAGCAGCCGATGCAGCCCGTTGAGCCCCTCGGCGTCCGGCAGGCCCAGGTCCAGCAGGACACAGCCGATGTCCTCGCCGAGCTTGACCATGGCCTCGGCCATCGACCGGGCCCAGACGATGTCCATCGGATCCGGCGAGTCGGCGAGCAGTTCCTCGACCAGGAAGGCGTCCCCCGCGTCGTCCTCGATGAGCAGGACGCGCAGCGGATGCGCGGCGACCGGGTCCGATGCCGAGGAGGCGGGCATCGGTACCGTGCGGTAGTCGGTCCGTTCGACCGCTCCGCCGTCGCCGCCGTACGCGGGGCGCACGCCACCACCTCCGGGATTGATGTCGCCGTACGAATCGTTGTCGTTCGGCAATCGAAAAAGGACGATAGCGCGGCCGGGTGCAAGCGGGTAACCGTAGGCCGTACGGGGCGCGCCGGACTCAATCCCGGCCGCCGGCCCGTTCCGCCGCGTTGCGCAATACCGAGAGGGATCGCACGAGCGAGTCCAGCTCGTCCGCCTCCAGGTGTATCAAGACTTGGGCCAGGGCCTGTCGTCGAGCCGATCGCAGCTCCTCCACGAAGCCCATCCCCTCGGGCGCCAGCCGCAGTACCACCTCCCGGCGGTCGGTCGCGCTCAGCTCGCGTACCAGCAGGCCGGCATCCTCCAAGCGGTCGCACAGCCGGCTCGCCGAGGACGGGATGGCCCGTAGCCGGGCGGCCAACATGTTCAGATTGATGCCGTCGTGGTCGGCGATCACGAGCAGGGCCCGCAGCTGGGACGGCGACACCCGACCGCGCAGGTCGCCGTGTGCGTGGGTGCGTACCGCGGCCATCCACTCGCACAGTGCGTCCACACGATCGAGCAGCTCCGCGGGTAGGTCCCCTTCTCCTCGGGCCACGGACATCCGGCCACTGTGCCGGCTAATGGAGTGGGAGCGCCACGTCCGGGCCGGCAGGCTGATGCACATGACACCGATAACGCTGGTTCGCGGAGACATCACCGAGCAGCACGTGGACGTGATCGTGAACGCCGCGAATTCGTCCCTGATGGGCGGCGGCGGTGTCGACGGCGCGATCCACCGCAGGGGTGGTCCGGAGATCCTGGCCGAGTGCCGGGCGCTGCGTGCGGCGAAGCTGGGGCGCGGCCTGAAGACGGGCGCGGCGGTGGCCACCACCGCGGGCCTGCTCCCGGCGCGGTGGGTCGTGCACACGGTGGGCCCGGTGTACAGCCACGCCGAGGACCGGTCCGCGCTGCTGGCGTCCTGCTACCGCGAGGCGCTGCGGGTGGCGGACGAGCTCGGCGCGACCTCGGCGGCGTTCCCGGCGATCTCCGCGGGTGCGTACGGCTGGCCGCTGGAGGATGCGGCGCGGATCGCGGTCGAGACCGTGCACGCGACGCCGTCCGGGGTGACCGAGGCGCGCTTCGTGCTGTTCGAGGCGCGGGCGTACGTCGCGTTCGAGCGGGCGGTCGCCGCGTTGTAGGCCCCGGACATGCGGGTGGGCCGGACCCGAAGGCCCGGCCCACCCGCATGTCCGGATCCCGTCAGGTGCCGGTTGTGGTGGCCTTGGCACTGCCCGACGGGGAGCCCGACCTCGAGGTGCTCGGCGCACCGGTCGACGGCGGCGTCGACGTGGGCGGCTTCGAACTCGGCGGCGGCGTCGTGGGCGGCTCGGTGCTCGGCGGCGGCGTGACCGGCGGAGTGGTCACCGGCGGCGTGACCGGCGGTGTCGTCACCGGCGGGGTGACCGGCGGCTTGGTCGGCGGCTTGCTCGGCGGCGGAGCCGGGACGTTGGGGATCGCCGGGGCGTTCACCGTGCCCGCGCCCGCATCGGGACGCACCACGCCGAGGATCGGCATCGAGCCGGCATTGGCCACGGTGATCGTGCGGCCCGGTCGCGGCGCGTGCACCATCTTTCCGTTGCCCAGGTACATGCCGATGTGGCTGGCGTCGGAGTAGTAGACGATCAGGTCGCCCGGTCGCATGTCGGCGACCGGCACGCGCGGCAGCGACGCCCACTGCTCCTGGGAGGTGCGCCGGATCGGCACCCCCGCGAACGCCCACGCCTTCGACGTCAGACCGGAGCAGTCGTAGCCCACGGGTCCCACGCCGCCCCAGATGTACGGCTTGCCGATCTTGTCGATCGCGAACGCGATGGCCAACGCGGCCTTGGGGGTGGTCTGTTGGTCCGGCTTGCCGATCAGGGTGTTCAGCTGGGCCTGGCCGGCCTCCGCGGACAGCGCCTCCATCCGGGCCAGTTCGGTGAGCTGCTCGGGGGTCAGGCCGGCGAGTATCTTCTCGGCCTCGGCGATCCGGGCCTGGATGTCGGCCCGCGAGGCGGCGGCCTCCTGCTCCAGCCGACGGCTCTCGGCGAGCTGGGTGTCCGCGCTCTTCTGCATCGCGGTGAGCTGGAGTTCGGCCTGCTTGGCCCGGGTGATGGTGTCCAACTGGGTCTGCGAGATGTGCTCGTACGCCGGCGCGTCGCGCAGGAAGCCCTGCGGGTTCGACGACAACATCAGGGTGAGCAGCGGGTCCATCCCGCGGGTGGTGTACTGCAACCGGGCCAGCCGACCGAGGTCTTCCTTGGCCTTCTCGACGTTCTGCCGGGCCCACACCACGCCCGCGTTCACGTCGTTGACCTTGACCTGCGTGCGGCCGAGCTGTTCGGTGGTGGCGTTGAAGCGCTCGGTGGCCTGCTCGGCCTGGCGGTACAACTCCTGCACCCGGGCCTGGGCGGCCAGCAGGTCCTGCACCGACGTGATCGCGGTGTTCGCCGGCGGCGGCACGGGCGGGACACCCGGGTCCGCCCACGCGTTGCCGCCGAACAGGGCCGCGCACAACAGCGCCACGCCGCAGCTGGTCACAGCCCGGGTTCGCAGGCCGATACGGCCCCCGAGTTTCACCATGCTTTCGCCCTTTCGGAACTCGATGCTCGCCTGCGACGTACGGGCCGATTCCATCCGACGACGTCGATTCGAACCGGAACCGGTGCTCTCGGAAAGGCAGTTACCGAGCACCGACTCAGCGTCGGATCCTTGCATGTTCCGGCGACGATGGGCAGAGGAGAATTCGTGATCGTCCGGTTATCGGAACGGACGAATCCGGCTATTCACGGACGACACGCCGAGCCGAACCGCGGTCAAGTGAACGCGGTGTGCTCAAGATTTCATGTGCCGTTCCGGATCGGACACGAGTCACCGGAATGTATCAACGGCGCCGGCTGATATGTCGGTGCCCGGCGGCGCCACCGCCGACCACGCCACGGTCACCTCGCCCTGCCGCCGCCGCGCCGGCCCGTCGCACACCGGCCAGTCCCGGGCCAGGGTCTCGGTCGCCGCGAGCCAGCGCTGCCGGGCGCCGAACGCGGCCAGCGGCGCGTGCAGATCCCAGGCCCGGTCGAACGCGGCCAGGAACGCGTGCACCGGCTCGCCCGGCACGTTGCGGTGGATCAACGCCTTGGGCAGCCGCTCGGCCAACTCGGACGGGCGCCCGAAGCCGGCCAACCGGGTGGCGAAGGTGACCGTGCGCGGGCGGGCGTCCGACCCGATGCCCAGCCAGACCGCACGCCGGCCCAACTCGTCGCATGTGCCCTCGACGAGCACCCCCTCCGGGGCCAACCGGGCACACATCCGGGTCCAGGCCGCCGGCACCGCGTCCTCGTCGTACTGCCGGAGCACGTTGAACGCCCGGATCGCGGTCGCCGAACGGCCGGCCGGCAGCGGCACCTCGAAGCCGCCGCGGGCGAAGCTCAGCCCGTCCCGGGCATGGGGGAGCGCCGCGGCCACCCGCTCCGGATCGATCTCGAACCCGATCACCTCGACGTCGGCGCGCACCGTGCGCAGCCGGCGGAGCAACTCGAGCGTGGTCACCGGCGACGCGCCGTAGCCGACGTCGACCACCAGCGGATCCACCGCGCCGCGCAGCAGCGACCCGTGCACCCCGGTCAACCACCGGTCCACCCGGCGCAGCCGGTTCGCATTGGTGGTGCCCCGGGTGATCACCCCGCTGGGCCGCGTCCGGGCGGCGGCCCGCAGTCCCGCTCCCGGGGTGCCGATTCCCGACATGCCGCGCGTACCCATGCTCGCAGGGTAGGGGAACGCCTCCGTGCGCCCCCGCGAGCGGTCCGGATCACACTCCGGCGGGGAATCTGCTCCCATCACGATGGGTTGGTTCTTGAGTTGGGCCGCCAACCCATGGACGGGCGGTCCACGATCGGTAGTAGCTCTGTACAACTAGTAGCTCTGTGTACACGTGGTAGCTCTGTACACCGGACAACCCGACACGGGGCCGGCCTGGGAGGTCAACGAGTGAGCCACCACGTCCAGCGCGCGATCACATTGGGAGCGCGCCGGGGGGCACCTCGTCGAATCGCGACGCTGAGCGTTCACACCTCCCCGCTGCACCAACCCGGCACCGGCGATGCCGGGGGCATGAACGTCTACATCGTCGAACTGAGCAAGCGGCTGGCCGCGCTCGGCATCGAGGTGGAGATATTCACCCGCGCCACCGGCAGCGACCTGCCGCCGGTGGTCGAGATGGCACCGGGCGTCCTGGTCCGGCACGTCACCGCCGGGCCGTACGAGGGCCTGTCCAAGGAGGACCTGCCGGCCCAGCTGTGCGCGTTCACCTCCGGGGTGCTGCGCACCGAGGCGATGCGCGATCCCGGGCACTACGACCTCGTGCACTCGCACTACTGGCTCTCCGGCCAGGTCGGCTGGCTGGCCAAGGAACGCTGGGGCGTGCCGCTCGTGCACACCATGCACACGATGGCCAAGGTCAAGAACGCCTCGCTGGCCGGCGGCGACGCCCCCGAGCCCCGGGCCCGGGTGATCGGCGAGTCCCAGGTGGTCGAGGCGGCCGACCGGCTGGTGGCCAACACGATCGAGGAGGCCGATCAACTGATCGACCTCTACGACGCGGCGCCCGATCAGGTCGCGGTGGTCAACCCCGGCGTGGACCTGGAGACGTTCTGCCCCGGTGACATGGCCGACGCGCGTCGCCGGCTGGGGGTGCCGGTGGACGCCACGGTGATCCTGTTCGCCGGTCGCATCCAGCCGCTCAAGGCCCCCGATGTGCTCCTGTACGCGATCGCCCACCTGCTGCAGGCGGATCCCGCGCTGCGCGACTCGCTCGTGGTCGCGGTGGTCGGCGGGCCCAGCGGCAACGGCATGGCGGCGCCCGAGCACCTGCACAAGCTGGCCGCGACGCTGGGCATCCACGACGTGGTCCGGTTCCAGCGACCGGTTCGTCAGGACGTGCTGGCCGACTGGTACCGCGCGGCCACCGTCGCGGTGGTGCCCTCCTACAACGAGTCCTTCGGCCTGGTCGCCATCGAGGCCCAGGCATGCGGGACCCCCGTGGTCGCGGCGGCGGTCGGCGGCCTGCCCACCGCCGTGCGCGACGGCGTCTCCGGCACCCTGGTGCGCGGCCACAACCCGGTGGACTACGGCCTGGCCCTGCGCGACCTGATCCGCGCCCCCCGACTGCGCCAGGACTACTCCGGCGGCGCGGTCCGGCACGCGGCGGCCTTCGGGTGGTCCTCGGCGGCGGCCTCGATGGCCGAGGTCTACGCCGACACACTGGCCCGCAGCGCGGCCCCGCGTGGGCGGGTCGTGGGCGGGCAGTAGCGTCGAGGCGTCGAGACGAATGGGGTGGGTCGTGGGAGCCGAACAGGATCGGGCCGCGGAGACCGTCCGCGCGGCCCTGAAGGACGCCGGCATCGAATGGGAGCAGTCCGCGCCGACCACGTTCGTCGCGGTGCTGCCGGGCACCCGCAAGCTCAAGACGGCGGTCTCGCTCACGGTGGGCGCACACACCCTGGCGGTGAGCGCGTTCGTGATCCGGCACGCGGACGAGAACCACGCGGCCTTCTACCGCTGGCTCCTGGAGCGCAACGTGCGGATGTACGGCGTGGCCTTCGCCGTCGACAAGCTCGGCGACGTCTACCTCAACGGCCGGCTGCCGCTGGCCGCGGTGAGCGTCGACGAGGTGGACCGGATCCTGGGCGTCGTGCTCCAGGCCGCCGACGACAGCTTCAACACCCTCCTGGAGATCGGCTTCGCGACCTCGATCCGGCGCGAATGGGACTGGCGCGTCGAACGCGGCGAATCCCTGAAGAACCTGGAAGCCTTCGCCCGCTTCGCCGCCCCGGAGAACCGCGAACAGGCGCCGTGACGGCGGCTCGATCGGCTCGATTAGGCTCCTGGGCATGGCTGATGCTCTCTACAAACTGATCCTTCTGCGGCATGGCGAAAGCAAGTGGAACGAAGCCGGACTTTTCACCGGCTGGGTCGATGTCGACCTGACCGACAAGGGTGAGAAGGAGGCCGCGCGCGGCGGGCAACTGCTGCTCGACGCGGGCGTGCTCCCGGACGTCCTGCACACCTCGCTCCAGCGCCGCGCGATCCGCACCGCCCAGCTCGCACTGGACGTGGCCGACCTGAACTGGCTGCCCGTGCGTCGCTCGTGGCGGCTCAACGAGCGGCACTACGGCGCGCTCCAGGGCAAGGACAAGAAGCAGACCCTGGAGGAGTTCGGCGAGGAGCAGTTCATGCTCTGGCGCCGCTCCTACGACACGCCGCCGCCGCCGCTCGCGGACGACGACGAGTACTCGCAGTTCGCCGACCGCCGGTACGCGTCGCTGCCGGAGGAGATCCGACCGCGCACCGAGTGCCTCAAGGACGTCGTCGAGCGCATGCTCCCGTACTGGTACGACGCGATCGTGCCGGACCTGCTCGGCGGCGACACCGTGCTGGTCGCCGCGCACGGCAACTCGCTGCGCGCGCTGGTCAAGCACCTGGACAAGATCTCGGACGCCGACATCGCGGGCCTGAACATCCCCACCGGCATCCCGCTGCTGTACGAGCTGGACGCGAACCTGCGTCCGCTCACCCCGGGCGGGCGCTACCTCGACCCCGAGGCCGCCGCGGCGGCGATCGAGGCGGTCAAGAACCAGGGCCGCAAGTAGACCCGAACATCGGGTGAACATCGATCGGCTTCGCGCGGGGCGCCCACCTGTCACGGAAGGGGTCGGGCGCCCCGCACGCGCCGGGCTGTGGGCCCGAGCGCCGGTTCAGCGACCGCAACTGCCCCCACAATTGCATGCGGAACCGGACTTGCATCCACAGCCGCAGCTTGCCGGGCAGTTGCAGCCCGGCGTGGGGGCCTGCGGCTGGGGCGGGGTCTGCGGGTCGGACATGACGACCTCCGAACGATCACCGGTGACAGGCGTGGCGCACGGATGAACGACACATGAAGATCTGCACGAAGGACCCTCTGGACGGTTTCACCCGTTCGGAGCAGCTCTACCCTGGAACGTGTGGACGTGAACGTTGCTGCTGCCGCTTTGGCCGCCGTATCCGGATTGGCCGTGGGTGTGGCCGGCACCCTGGCCTTCCGCTGGAGTGAGCGCGCCCAGGGCAGAGGCACGGCCGTGGCGCCCGCCACGGGCCCGTCGCTGCCGCCCGGAGTGGCCACGGTGTTGTCCGTGTTGCGCTCCTCGGCGGTGGTCCTGGACGAGTTCGACACCGTCGTGAAGGCGAGTTCGGCCGCCTACAAGTTCGGCCTGGTCCGCGGGGACCAGCTGGTGCCCGACGATCTGCTCGCGATGGCGAAGGAGACCAGACGCGACGGCGAGATAAGGCAGCGGGACCTGTTGTTGGCCCGCGCCGACGGCGAGGCGCACGAGTTCGAGGTGTCCGCCCGGGTCGCGCCGTTGGGCTCGCGGCTGGTGCTGCTGCTGGTCGAGGACCGTACCGAGGCCCGCCGGGTGGACGCGGTGCGCCGCGACTTCGTGGCCAACGTGAGCCACGAACTCAAGACCCCGGTCGGTGCGCTGTCGTTGCTGGCCGAGGCGGTCATGGACGCCAGCGACGACCCCGAGGCGATCATCCGTTTCGCGGGGCGCATGCAGATCGAGTCGGCCCGGCTGACCAATCTGGTGCAGGAGCTGATCGACCTGTCCCGGGTGCAGAACGACCATCCGCTGCATCACGTGGGCCCGGTGCCGCTGGACGAGTTGGTGGCCGAGGCCGCCGACCGCTGCCGCCAGGCCGCCGAATCCAAGCAGATCACGCTGGCGATCGGCGGGGATCGCGAGCTGATCGTGCCGGGGGACCACAATCAACTGGTGATGGCACTGGGCAACCTCGTCGAGAACGCGGTCAATTACAGTCCGGCACGGACGAGGGTCGACATCGAGGTCAGAGCCGAGGCACGGATGGCCGTCATCACCGTTTCCGACCAGGGGCTGGGCATTCCCCAGCGCGACCTGGATCGCATTTTCGAGCGGTTCTACCGCGTCGATCCGGCCCGTTCGCGGGCCACCGGCGGTACCGGCTTGGGTCTGTCCATCGTCAAGCACATCGCGGCGGGCCACGGGGGAGAGGTAACCGTGCGCAGCCTGGAGGGTGTGGGATCCACCTTCACCCTGGTGCTGCCTTTCAAGTCCAGTACCTCTCAATCGATGTCGATGACATCGTCGACCCCATCCATGGAGGCTTCACGATGACCCGTGTGCTCGTCGTCGAAGATGAAGAGTCCTTCAGCGACGCGCTGTCGTACATGCTTCGCAAGGAAGGCTTCGAGGTGGCCGTCGCCGCCACCGGACCCGAGGCCCTGGAGCTGTTCGACCAGGGCGGCGCCGACCTGGTGCTGCTCGACCTGATGCTGCCCGGGCTGCCCGGCACGGAGGTGTTCCGCGGGCTCAGGGCCAAGTCCAACGTGCCGGTCATCATGGTGACGGCCAAGGACAGCGAGGTGGACAAGGTCGTCGGCTTGGAGATCGGCGCCGACGACTACGTCACCAAGCCCTATTCCACGCGCGAGCTGATCGCCCGGATCCGCGCCGTGCTGCGGCGTCAGGGCGGCGAACCCACCGACGAGCCCCGGGCGATCGAGGCCGGGCCGGTGCGGCTCGACGTGGAGGCACACCGGGTCACCGTGGAGGGTCGGCGGATCGACCTCCCGCTCAAGGAGTTCGACCTGCTCGAAGTGCTGCTGCGCAACGCCGGCCGGGTGCTGACCCGGATGCAGCTGATCGACCGGGTGTGGGGCGTCGGCTACGTCGGCGACACCAAGACGCTCGACGTGCACGTGAAGCGGCTGCGCGCCAAGATCGAGCCGGACCCGGGCGCCCCGCGCTACCTGGTCACGGTGCGCGGTCTCGGGTACAAGTTCGAGCCCTGACCGGGCCGGGGGCCACCCCCCTTCCCTACGACGGCGCCCGCGCCGCCCACCGTTGACCGGGGGCGGCGCGGGCGCCGTCGTATGTACCCGTCGTGCGGGTGCCGGGTGCGATCAGCCGCCGGCCGGGGCCGACGAGCTGTTGCGCGGGGTGCCGGTCGTGCCGGTGTTGCCCGTCGCGGGCGCCGTGGCGTTGCCCGTGCTGTTGACGGGAGCCCCCGTGGCGGGAGCACCCGTGGCGGGCGCCGTCTGGGTCGGCGGCGCGGGCGGGGCCGGCGGCGGCGGGGTGAACGCCGGGGTCGGCTTGAGCTGCGCGTAGTAGCTCGTGGGCGCGTGCACCGACACGTCCAGCGAGGTCTCGCCGGCGGTGCCGAACACGAACGTCACCCGACGGAACGAGCCGGCCTGCACCTTGGCGGCGTCCGGGAAGACCAGCGGGCCGAGGTAGGTCTTGCCCAGCGGGCTGTTCGCGGCCACCTCCTTGGGCGGGTCGACCATGTACACGGCGCCGCCGGCCGGGATGGTCAGCGGACCGCCCAGGGCCTGACCCGCGCCGTCGACCGTCACCTTGGTGATCGTCTCGGGCTTGGTGCCCTCGTTGAACAGCGCACCACCGAGCGCGACCAGGTTCTTGCCCGGATCGCCCGTCACCAACTGGACGTTCTGGATCTTGAGCGAGCCGAACGCCGTATTGGCGGTGTCGGGCTTGATCTCGTTGGTCTCGGCGTCCTTGCCACTGGCGCAGCCCGCGGCCAGGGGAAGGACGACGGCGACGGTGGCGGCGAGGGCGCCGCGTCGAAGGCTGCGGCTCACGGCGGCGGCATCTCCTTGAAGATCTTGGATCGAGGACCGGTCAGGACGACCGGGGACAGCGTACTCAGGCCGGGCGGACGACTTGTACGCGGCTCACCGCCCCGCCGCCCCGGCGGCGACCGGGACGAGCCCGCTCGATGATCTCGAACACGGGGCCGACACCGGTGGGACCCGTGTGACATATGGGTCGCGCGAGAGTGGCCGGCTCGCGACCGGGAGGGGCTGTTTGTCGGTTTTGTTCGAGTCCTGCGGGTGTGGGGTTCCCTGTCCCAGCACGGCCACAGGCCCGTTGTCAAGCCCCGACTAAGGCTCTGACCTGCGCAAACGTCATTCAGTAGGGGCGTGTCCCGTGTTACCCTAGAAAGCCACGGAAGGGGTACCTGTCACATGACGTTCAAGGTTGGCGACACCGTGGTCTACCCCCATCACGGGGCCGCGCTGATCGAGGCGATCGAGCAGCGCACGATCAAGGGTGTGGACAAGACCTATCTGGTGTTGAAGGTCGCCCAGGGTGATTTGACCGTCCGCGTGCCTGCGGACAACGCGGAGTTCGTCGGTGTTCGGGACGTGGTGGGCCAGGAAGGGCTCGACCGCGTCTTCGAGGTGCTGCGCGCTCCGCACACCGAGGAACCGACGAACTGGTCACGACGTTACAAGGCGAACTTGGAAAAGCTCGCTTCCGGTGACGTTATCAAGGTCGCGGAGGTCGTGCGCGATCTATGGCGCCGCGAGCGTGACCGCGGCCTGTCGGCAGGCGAAAAGCGCATGCTGGCAAAGGCTCGGCAGATCTTGGTGAGCGAGTTGGCGCTCGCCGAGAACACGAACGAGGACAAGGCCGAGGCCATCCTCGACGAGGTTCTGGCTTCCTGAGCCGTAGGATCCGCCCGTCGATGACGGACGGATCCGCCGGTGCGGTGTCGACGCCACATGGCGTCGGCGCCCGGGTGGTTTGAGGGGACTTCGTTGAACGCTGCGGTCCTTGTGCCCGCTGCAGGGCGTGGTGAACGGCTCGGTCCCGGTGCGCCCAAGGCGTTGCGTGAGCTTGGGGACATCCCGATGCTGGTGCACGCCGTCCGGTCGCTGTTGGCTGCCCGCGGGGTAACCGCGGTCGTGGTCGCCGCACCGCCGGACGGTGTCGCCGGTGTCCGGGACATTTTGCGTGCGCATTTGCCTGCGGAATCACCCGTACGGGTGGTCGCAGGCGGTGCGACACGCCAGGAATCGGTGCGATTGGCGCTGGCTGCCGTGGCGCCCGAGCACGATGTCGTGCTCGTGCACGACGCTGCGCGGCCGTTCGTGCCGGCCCGGGTGGTGGAGGCGGTGATCGCCGCCGTCGCCGACGGGGCCGACGCGGTGGTGCCCGCCATGCCCGTGGTGGACACGGTCAAAGAGGTTTCCTCGGTCGACGGCGCGGAGACGGTGGTGCGCACGGTCGACCGGTCGCTGCTGCGCGCCGTACAGACCCCACAGGGTTTTCGGCGGGCCGTGTTGGCGCGCGCGCACGCCGAGGCCGGCGGATTCGGCGGGGAAGGTGCCACCGACGACGCGGGCATGGTCGAACGCCTCGGCGGCACGGTCGTGGTGGTGCCCGGTTCGGAAGAGGCGTTCAAGGTGACCCGCCCATTCGACCTGCTGCTCGCCGGCGCGCTGTTGGCGCGCCGCGCGGCGGCGGCGGACGGGCCGGCGATCGGCGCGGAGAGTACGGAGATCGACGTTGTCCGGTGAACACACCGCCCCGGTCGGGCTGCCCCGCACCGGGATCGGGGTGGACGTGCACGCCTTCGAAGAGGGCCGCGAGTTGTGGGTGGCCGGTCTGCACTGGCCCGGCGAGACCGGGCTGGCCGGACACTCGGACGCCGACGTGGTCGCGCACGCCGCGTGCGACGCGTTGTTCTCGGCGGCCGGAATCGGCGACTTGGGCGCGCACTTCGGCACCTCGCGGCCACAGTGGTCGGGAGCGTCCGGGGTGACGCTGTTGACCGAGGCGGCGCGACTGGTGCGGGCGGCCGGGTTCGAGATCGGCAACGTCGCCGTCCAGGTGATCGGGGTGCGGCCGAAGGTGGGCCGGCGCCGGGCCGAGGCCGAGGCCGCGCTGTCGGCCGCGGTCGGTGCGCCGGTGTCGGTGTCGGGCACGACCACCGACGGGCTCGGTCTGACCGGGCGAGCCGAGGGGGTGGCCGCGATCGCCACCGCGCTCGTGGTGGCGACCGGAGTCCACCGGTGACGATCGTTGTTCGAACCGAGGGATAACGGGGAACGCCGCGCCGCTCCGACGCTCTAAGCTTGCGCGTGTGAGCATGCGCCTGTACGACACCAGCACCCGCACGGTCCGGGACTTCGTGCCGCTTGTCGAGGGACAGGTCTCGATCTACTTGTGTGGTGCCACCGTGCAGGCACCGCCGCACATCGGGCACATCCGATCGGGGCTGAACTTCGACGTGCTGCGCCGGTGGTTCGCCCACCGCGGCAACAACGTCGTGTTCTGCCGCAACGTCACCGACATCGACGACAAGATCATCGCGAAGTCGTGCATGCAGGAGATTCCGCACTGGCAGCTCGCCCAGACCAACGAGCGTGCCTTCGCGGACGCCTACACCGCGCTCGGCTGCCTGCCCTCGACGGTGGAGCCGCGGGCGACCGGGCACATCCCCGAGATGATCGCGATGATGGAGCGGCTGATCGCCACGGGGCACGCCTACCCGTCCGGCGGCGACGTCTACTTCGACGTGTCCTCGTTCCCCGCCTACGGCGCGCTTTCGGGTCAGAAGCCGGACGCGATGCGCGAGGCGGAGGACGCGGGCGCGGGGGCGGCCGGCAAGCGGGATCGGCGCGACTTCGCGCTGTGGAAGTCGGCCAAGCCCGGCGAGCCCTCGTGGGAGACGCCGTGGGGGCAGGGTCGTCCGGGCTGGCACCTGGAGTGCTCCGCGATGGCGCACAAGTACCTGGGGCCCGCGTTCGACATCCACGGCGGCGGGCTCGACCTGGTGTTCCCGCACCACGAGAACGAGATCGCCCAGTCCAAGGCGGCGGGCGACCCGTTCGCCAACTACTGGATGCACAACGCATGGGTCACCCTCAGCGGTGAGAAGATGAGCAAGTCGCTCGGCAACTCCGTGCTCGTGACGGAGATGCTCAAGCGCTGGTCGCCGCTGGTCCTGCGGTACTACCTGGCCACCCCGCACTACCGGTCGATGATCGAGTACAGCGAGGAGGCCCTGCGCGAGGCCGAGGTCTCGTTCGGGCGGATCGAGGGTTTCCTCGAGCGCGCGGGCGAGCAGACCGGGGTGATCGAACCGGCGGCGCAGGTGCCGGCGGTGTTCGCGGCGGCGATGGACGACGACCTGGGCGTGCCGCAGGCGATGGCGATCGTGCACAACACCGTGCGCGACGGCAACACCGCACTGGCGGCGGGCGACAAGGACGCCGTCGTGCGGCATGCGGCGGACATCCGGGCGATGCTGGGCGTGCTCGGCATGGACCCGCTGTCGGAGCAGTGGACGGCGGGCGCCTCGGCCGGTCGTTCGGACGAGCTGCGCGGGGTGGTCGACCACCTGGTCAAGCTCGCGCTCCAGCAGCGCGAGGCCGCGCGGGCCCGCAAGGACTACGCCGCGGCGGACGCGGTCCGGGACAGCCTCACGGCCGCCGGGGTCGTGGTCGAGGACACCCCCGACGGCCCCCGGTGGACGCTGCACCGGGACTGAGCCGACAAGGGCCCGCCGGGCCCGACGAGAACGTGCCGTACGGCCGGATCGCCACGAGGTGGCGGGCCGGCCGTACGGTTGTAGTGGCGGTCGCCCTCCGGAGCGGCCGGGGATCGCAACGAAGGGATGTACCCGTCATGGCCGGCAACACGGAGCGCCGTAACAAGCGCAACGAGGGAAGCAAGAAGGGGCCCTCGGTCGGTACTGGTGGGCACAGCCGCCGGGCGCTCAAGGGCAAGGGGCCGACGCCGCCCGCGGAGATGCGCAAGGGGCACGCCAAGCAGCGCGCCGCCAACGCCGCCGCCAAGCGCAAGGCCGCGGCGCCGGCCGCCCGCCGGGCTCCCGGCGGTCGTCCCGGACGTGGCGGCAAGAGCTCGAACGAGCTGGTCGCGGGTCGCAACTCGGTGCTCGAGGTGCTGCGCGCCGACGCACCGGCCACGTCGCTGTTCATCGCGCAGTACATCGACAGCGACGACCGGGTGCGCGAGGCGATGAAGATCGCCAACGTCCGGGGCATCCCGCTGATGGAGATCCCGCGTCCCGAGCTGGACCGGATGACCGACGGCGCGATCCACCAGGGCCTGGTGCTCCAGATGCCGCCGTACGAGTACGCGCACCCGGACGACCTGGTGGTCGAGGCGCACGAGCGCGGCGAGACGCCGATCATCGTCGCGCTCGACAGCGTCACCGACCCGCGCAACCTCGGTGCGGTGATCCGCTCCGCGGCGGCCTTCGGCGGCCACGGCGTGGTCGTGCCGGAGCGGCGGGCGGCCGGGATGACCGCGGGCGCCTGGAAGTCCTCGGCGGGGGCGGCCACCCGGGTGCCGGTGGCCCGCGCGGCCAACCTGACCCGCGCCCTGGAGGCGTACAAGAAGGCGGGCCTGACCGTGGTCGGCCTCGCCGCCGACGGGGACATCTCGCTGGAGGAACTGGCCGCGGCGACCGACCCGATCGTGGTGGTCGTCGGTTCCGAGGGCAAGGGCCTGGGCCGGCTGGTCCAGGAGACCTGCGACATCACCGTGCGGATCCCGATGGCGGGCGGCAACGAGTCGCTCAACGCCGGTGTCGCGGCGAGCATCGTGCTCTACGAGGTGGCCAGGCGGCGCGCAGTGTAGCGCTGCACGGGGGCGGTATGGGCCCACATCGGGTAATACGCGAAGGGCCGCATCCTCGGGGGACCTCGCGCGGTTATTGATGCGTGGACACCAGAACGGAAGGCAGCTTCGGCGGTGCTGTCGGGCTGTTGCCCTCGCCCTCGGCGGTGCGCGACCCCGGCGATCCGGCGTCGCTCGCCACTCCCACGAAGACCTTGCGGGTGGTGATCGGCGGTCCCCGGACCGGCGGCGCCGGCAAGCCCGCGCCCGGAGCGGGTGGAGCGGCGGACGACGCCACCACACGGCTGCCGGTGATCCGGGACGACGCCCCCCGGCGGCGGGTGCCGCCGGCGCGTCGCGAGCCGGGCGCCGGGCGTGAGCGGGACGGCACCGCGACGCCGGTGCCCGCGCACGCGCGCCGGGCGACCCTCCAAAGCGGCACGGTGCTGTTGCCGCTGCGACTGTTCCTGGGCGGGGCGTTCCTCGTCGAGGGGCTGCGCAAGCTCTACGCACCGGGCTTCCTGGACCCGAGCTCGACCGACTCGTTCGGGCATCGGATCGGAGTGCTGCGCGAGGGCAGCCTGTCGCCGTCGGTGATGGACCTGGCCGCCGACCACGCGATCGCGGCCGGCCTGCTGTTCGCGTTCGGGCAGGTGGTAGTCGGCTTCGCGGTCATGCTGGGGTTGTGGACCCGGCTCGCGGGCCTGCTCGGCATGCTCCTGTCGCTGGGCGTGCTGATCGCGGTGGGCACCGGCTCCTCGCCCTATCACGCGCCCTACGTGGTCTTCCTGGCCGCGTTCAGCCCACTGGCGCTGGCGGGAGCGCCGATGTACTCGGCGGACGCGTGGTTGTCGCTGCGCACCTGGCGCGGCCCGATCATCACTCCCGTGCGGGCCCGGCGGCGCAAGCTCGGCTACGGCTCGATGCTCGCCTGCGCGGGGGTCGGCGCGACGCTGCTCGCCGGGTCGTTGCTCGGCGGCGGTCACCGGCAACTCGACGAGTCGGACACCGGCAGGGTCGGCGACCAAGAGGGACCCGCCGCCTCCATGGCCCCGGCCGCTCCCGCGACCGGGCAGCCCGGCGGTGCGGTGGCGACCCAACCGCGGCCGCCGGTGACCGAGCCCTCGGCGGCGCCCGCGCCGGGCGGCCGGGAGAACGCGCAGCCGCAGAACACGCCGCGCGCGACGAACACCCCGCCGCCCACCATCAGGACCGGCACGGGCACGGCCAAGTCGGCCTCCCCCGAGGGCGGTACGGAGAAGAAGTCGGCCCGGCCCTCGACGCCGGCCGCCGGGCCGGCCGGCTCCACGGGCTCGACCGCGGGTTCCTCCGGCGTGGGCGCCCCCGGCCCCGGCGCCGGCAAACCGCTGGGCGGCCTGCTCGGCTGACCCCCGAAAGCACGACACGGCGCCGGGGCCCGCACACGATGCGGGCCCCGGCGCCGTGTCCTGTCCGGTCGCGGTCAGCCGGTGATGTTCCGGTCCGCGACCACGTGGTGGATGTGCACATGGACGACCTGTTCGCCGTCGACCGGCTCCCGGTCGACCACCTTGTCCGCGCCCATGTACCGCGCGGCGATGCGACTCGGCCAGATCCGCAGGTCGGCCGGATCCGCCGAGATCCGAGCCTCACCCTCGACCACGACGTACGCATACGGCGGCCGGTCGTCGTCCACACACAGGCTCACCCGCGGGTCGTTGGCGAGGTTACGACCCTTGACCGAGGACGCGAACGTGGTGAAGACGAGTTCGACGGTGTCGCCCCGATCGTCGAGATCGAACCAGATCGGCGCCACGTGCGGTCGTCCGTCGACCCGTACGGTGGCCAGCTTCCCGGTACGCGGCCCGGCCAACAAAAAGGCCCGCCATTGGCTCTCGGTCATCCGCTCCATCCCCCGAGTCTGCCCGCTCCCACCCCGAATCCGATCCAACGCCACCAGCCCCGACCGCCCGGGACCGGCGCAAGGCCGCGGTTCGAGGCCCAAACCCGCCAATGCCCCAAGCCGAGCCCCACCCCCGAGCCCCACCCCCGACCCCCGACCCGCCTCCCCACTCCTCCAAACCCCCGGCGCGTCAGCGCCCCCGACCCGCGCCCCCCACGCGATCGACGCGCGAAGCGCGGAGAGCGGCGGAGCCGCAAAACCAAGACTTCGTGACCCGGAGCGAAGCGCAGGGACACGAAGTCACGAGCGAGGGGCCACTTTTTTCTCGGAGGAGCGAAGCGGGGGAGAGAAAAAAGTGGTGCCTCGCGAGCCGGCGCCGAAGGCGCCCAACAAGCAGCAACGCCGCACCCCCGACTCCGGCCGCCCGGTTTCGCAGTGCCCTCGACGTCGGTGGGCCAGGCTCGCCGCACCCGCGACTCCGGCCGCCCGGTTTCGCGGCACCCTCGACTCCGGTGGGCCGGGCTCGCCGCACCCCCGACTCCATCACCCAGGCTCGTTGCGCCCGTGACTTCGGTTGCCGGGGTTCGTGATGCCCCCGACTCCGGTCGCCCGGATTCGTGGCGCCCGCGACTTCGGTGGGCCGGGTTCGTGATGCCCCCGACTCTGGTCGGCCCGGGTTCGTGGCGCCTCTAGTCGGCCCGGGTTCGTGGCGCGCACGCCCCGTGGACCGGGCTCGTTGCGCCCACGACTCCGGCCGACCCGGTTCGTGGCGCGCACGCCCGGTTCGTGGCGCCCGCGACTCCGGTAGGGCGGGTTCGTGCTCCATCCCCGCTCGACCAGGTTCGTGGTGCCCGCGTCTCCGGTCGCCCGAGTTCGCCGTCCATCCCCCCGGCCGACCAGGCTCGTGACGCCCCGACTCCGGTCACCCTGGTTCGTGACGCCCCGACTCCGGTCGACCGGGTTCGTGGCGCACACGCCCCGGTCGACCGCCCTCGTCAGATCCGCGCCCCGCGCACCCGCGCAGGACCCGCGCCCCGCGCAGACCCGCGACCAATCCCCCAACAATCCAATCAGTCGTGCAGTCGCTCGCCGGTCTTCGTCGAGAACAGGTGCGTCTCGCCGCCGGTCGGGACGACGTGCAGGACGCCGCCCTTCTCCGGCACGTCACGGCCGGGCACGCGGACGACCAGGGGCTTGGTCTCGCCGTCGATGGTGACCGAGCCGTAGACGAAGGCGTCCGAGCCGAGTTCCTCGACCACGTCCACCGAGACCGCGAGGCCCTTGCTGTCCTTGGACAGGCCCTCGGCCGAGTTGATCTTCAGGTGCTCGGGGCGCACGCCCAGGGTGACCTTCTTCGCGCCTTCGGCGACGGCCGCCTCGCGGGCCTCGCGGGAGACCGGTACGACCGCGTCGCCGAAGCGGATGCCGTCCTCGGCGAGGTCGACCTCGATCAGGTTCATCGCGGGCGAGCCGATGAAGCCGGCCACGAACACGTTGGCCGGGCGGTCGTACATGTTGCGCGGGGTGTCCACCTGCTGGAGCAGACCGTCCTTGAGCACCGCGACGCGGTCGCCCATGGTCATCGCCTCGACCTGGTCGTGCGTGACGTACACGGTGGTGATGCCCAGGCGGCGCTGCAGGCCGGCGATCTGGGTACGGGTCTGCACGCGGAGCTTGGCGTCCAGGTTGGACAGCGGCTCGTCCATCAGGAAGACCTGCGGCTCGCGGACGATCGCGCGGCCCATCGCGACGCGCTGGCGCTGACCGCCGGAGAGCGCCTTCGGCTTGCGGTCCAGGTACTCGGTGAGGTCGAGGATCTTCGCGGCCTCTTCGACCTTCGCGCGGATCTGCTTCTTGTCGATGCCGGCGATCTTGAGCGCGAAGCCCATGTTCTCGGCGACCGTCATGTGCGGGTACAGCGCGTAGTTCTGGAACACCATCGCGATGTCGCGGTCCTTGGGCTCCAGGTTGGTGACCTCGCGGTCGCCGATGTGGATCGAGCCGCCGGTGACCTCCTCGAGACCCGCGAGCATGCGCAGGGAGGTGGACTTTCCGCAGCCGGAGGGACCGACCAGAACCAGGAACTCGCCGTCCGCGATCTCCAGGTCCAGCGCGTTGACGGACGGGCGCTCGGCGCCCTTGTAGGTACAGGTCGCCTGCTTGTAGCTGACCGTGGCCATGGTGATGTGTCCTTCCACCGGCAGGAACGTGCCGGACGATCCGAGTGGAGGGTGAAGTACCCGGTGCTGATTGCCCGTGTGTCGCGCTGGGCAAGTGGTCTAGTCCATTCTTGACGGACTGCGATCACCGTACCCGGGCGCACGGGATCTGTCAGCAGTCGGGATCGCCGGAAATGTTTTGCGTGACCCGCAAAGCCCTGCGAAATCCTGCTGAAAGTCTCACTAGGCTGCGGGGCATGAAGGCTCGGCTGGCGGACATCGCAACGCAGGCAGGGGTCAGCGAGGCGACCGTGAGCCGGGTGCTCAACAGCAAACCCGGAGTCGCGGACGACACTCGGCGGGCCGTCCTGACCGCACTCGACGTGCTCGGATACGAACGGCCCGCCCGGCTTCGGCGCCGCAGCGCCGGCCTGGTCGGGTTGATGCTCCCGGAGTTGGACAACCCGATCTTCCCGGCGTTCGCGCAGGTCATCGAGCGGGCGTTGGCGCATCACGGGTACACGCCGGTGTTGTGCACGCAGACCCCGGGCGGGGTCACCGAGGACGACTACACCGAACTGCTCCTGGAACGCGGGGTGTCCGGGATCGTGTTCGTCTCCGGTCTGCACTCGGACTCCGGCGCGGACCTGTCCCGCTACCTGCGCCTGGTCGAGCGCGGCCTGCCGATGGTGTTCGTCAACGGCTTCGCGCCGGGCGTGGACGCGCCGTTCATCTCCAGCGACGAGGCGGTCGCGGTGGAGTTGGCGATAGGGCACCTGGCCTCGCTGCGGCACACCGCGATCGGGCTCGCCGTCGGACCGGAGCGGTACGTGCCCACCGCGCGCAAGATCGCCGGCTTTCGGCGCGGGCTCGCCGAGCGGTTCGGGGTCGAGGACGCGGACGGCTGGATCGAGCGGTCGCTGTTCTCGGTCGAAGGTGGGCAGGCGGCAGCCGGCGCGCTGTGGGAGCGGGGGGCGACGGCCATCGTGTGCGGCAGCGACCTGATGGCACTCGGCGCCGTGCGGGCGGCGCGCGAGCGCGGCCTGCGGGTGCCGCAGGACGTCTCGGTGGTGGGCTACGACGACTCTCCGCTGGTGGCGTTCACCGATCCGCCGCTGACCACGGTGCGCCAGGCGGTGCAGGCGATGGGTGCGGCGGCGGTGCGAGCGCTGCTCGACGAGATCGGCGGGGGCCGGGCGCCGCGTACCGAACTGATCTACCGCCCGGAACTGGTCGTCCGGGCCTCCACCGGGCCGGCGCCGGACATCCTCCGCCGAACGTAGGCGCATTCGCAGGCGAAATCGTCGGCGGCATCGGGGCCGGCACGTGGTTCGTGGCCGGCTCCATGTCCGGGGGGCACAACACCCGCCCGGCGCGTGCCGTTACACCCAGGCGGCCGAAACGAAAACCGGCCACCGACCGCGTTTCCGCAGGCCGGTGGCCACGTGAGCCCCGAGTCGGGTTCGAACCGACGACCCCGCGCTTACAAGGCGCGTGCTCTGGCCAACTGAGCTATCGGGGCGTGTACTGGACCATTTTGCACCGTGGCCACCCGGCAGGCGCAACCACCTTAGGGCTTTGTGGCTCGGGTGTGTTCGCGTTAACGCGTGGTGATCGTGGGGAACAGGAGACACCTGCCCGGAAAAGTCCGGGTCGAGGTGTTTTGTTCGACTGCCGCCGGCTGGAGGAACCCGTGACGTTCGTTGGTTTGATCATCGCCGGCATCATCATCGGCGCGCTGGGGCGGCTCTTTCTCCCCGGCAAACAGAAGATCGGCTTCCTGGCCACGATGGCGGTGGGCATCGCGGGCACGCTGATCGGCTACGGCATCGCCGCCGGGCTCGGTGTCGAGGAAACCAGGGGAATCGACTGGCTCCGGTGGATCATCAGCATCGCGGTGGCCGCGTTCCTGGTGTCGCTGGTCGTGAAGTTCACCGGAAGGGGTGCGCGACACTGACCCCGATCCGGAACTGACGATCCGTCAGGGGTGCTGCCGGCCGCGGCCCGACGGGCTGCGATCATGCGCGCATGGCTGGTGGAGTGTCGATGTGGCCGAGCATCGCGACGGACGACCTGGTGGACGCGCTGGAGTTGGCTCCGGTGGGGCCCGCGGACCCGGGCGGGCCCGGCGCGGTGGTCACCTTCCGGGCGCGCAACATCGTGACCCCGATCCCGCGCACGCTGGGCGCGCAGGTGCTGGCGCAGACGGTGGTGGCGGCCGAACGGGTGGTTCCGCACATGGCGGTGCACACGCTCCAGGGCGTGTTCCCCCGGGCGGGCGATCCGGCCGAGCCGGTCGAGGTGCGGGTCGAGCGACTGCACCAGGGCCGGTCGGCGGCGATGCTCCAGGTCGGCTTTCGCCAGGGCGCGCACGAGCACTACCGGGCGTTCGTGACGCTCGGCGTGCGCGGCCCCGAACTGGTCCGGCACGCCGACCCGTTGCCGGTGCAGGTGCCGGGGCCCGAGGAGTGCGCCGAGTTGCCGGTGCCGATGTTGCCGTGGGAGGTGCGCACGGCCGGCGGGTCGGCCGCCTTGGCCCCGGAACTGGCCGGGCCGCCGCGGCTGGACCTGTGGACGCGCTGCGCGCGGGTCGAGGACACCGCGACCATGGCCCGGGCGATTCTGGCCTGGACGACCGAGGGCTTCCTGGGTCCGGTGGCGCTGCGGCCGTATCCGCGCGCCGAGATCGAGCGGCGCGGCGGGCGGTCGATGTCGGTGGCGCTGGCCCAGAACATCACCTTCCACGAGGAGTTCTCGGCGCACGAGTGGCTGCTGCTGCGATGCGCGAGCGAGTACGCGGGCGACGGGCGCATGCACGGGCGGATCCGGGTGTTCACCCGGGCCGGACGCCTGGTGGCCTCGGTGACGGCGGACGGCCTGATGCGGCCGGGCCCGCGGCCCTGAGGATGCTGCGCCGGGCTCAGCCCAGGCTCTGGTAGCGGCCCCGGAAGTGCAGCAGCGGCGGGCCCTCCGGGCTGGGCAACTCCACGTCGAGCACCGTGCCGACGTACAGGATGTGGTCGCCGGCCTCGACCACCTCGTGGGTGCGGCATTCCAGGGTGGCCAGGGCGCCGCCGACCAGCGCGGCGCCGGAGATCGGGCCGCGGCGGTGCGGGATGTCGGCGAACATCAGTCGGTCGCTGATCCGACCGGGGATCGCGAAGCGGCCGGCGATGTGCCGTTGGCTCTGCGAGAGCAGCGACACCGCCCACAGCGGCTGCTCGTCCAGCACGTCACGCATCCGGGCCTCGCGGCGCAGGCTGATCAGCACCAGCGGCGGGTCCAGGGACACCGACATGAACGCGGTCGCGGTCATTCCCACGTCGTCCACGGGACCGCCGTCGTCGGGGTCGCCCTCGACGGCGGTGATCAGCACCACGCCGGCGGCGAATCGGGACATTGCGGCCCTGAAGGCGGCTTCGTCGACGGGCGGCGGCAATGGCTGGGACACGGGTCCAGGGTAGGCGGCCCGGCCGCCGGGTCCGGGATCGACCTCGCCGGTGGCGTGCAATCGCCCGGCGGCGGGCGGGTCCACGCGGGTCCACGCGGTGCAGCCGGCCCCGGTCAGCGGCCTGCGGTGATCTCCCGGGTCAGGTCCTCGCGGCGGCCGGCTCCGGAGGGCAGTTCGTCGGCGTAGAAGACGCGTGCCGGGTGCTTGTGCTCGGCCAGGCCGGCCTCGGCGCAGGCGGTGCGCAGGGCGCCGGGGCCCGGCACCCGGGCGGGGTCCTCGGCGACCACCACGGCGCCGAGCACGTGGCCGTCGGTGGGGTGCGGCAGGCCGATCACCGCCACGTCGCGGACGTCCGGGTGGGCCTTGAGGACCCGCTCCACCTCGCCCGGGCCCACCGTCCGGGTGCCGACCCGGATCAGCTCGGCCGCCCGGCCGGTCACGGTCAGGACGCCGGAGGTCTCGTCGAGCACGGCCAGGTCGCCGGTGCGGTACCAGCCCTCGGCGAGCACCTCGGCCGTGGCCGCCGGGTCGTCGGCGTAGCCGTCGAACAGCAGCGGTCCGCGCACGCACATCTCGCCGTCCGGGTCGAGCGCGACGTAGTGCAGCGGGCCGGGGATCCCGCAGGCGCCGGGGTGGGCGAACGCCTCCGGGCCGGTCAGCGCGGTGAGCGGGCCGGTCTCGGGCGTGTCGTGCACGACCCGCACGCTCGCGTTCGGCGCGATCCGGGCGATGTCCGCGAGCACGGCGGCCTCGGTCGGCTCGGTGTCGGCGTAGCGCAGCGTGTCCAGCACCTCGTCGGCGGTGGGCTGCTCGGCCTCGGTCTCGGCCAGGGCACGCCACACGGCGGGGCCGGCGGTGAGCCGGGTCGCGGCGTGTTCGCGCACCGCCGCGCGCAGGGCCGTCGGATCGCCGCCGGGTACCAGGACCAGGGTGTCCCGGGCGTGCCATTGGGCGAGTGCGAGCGTCCAGGTCCGGCCGTCGGCCAGGTCGGCCGCGAGCACGTGTGTCCCGCGCGACTCGGCGAGGGCGCCCGGGTGCGAGCGCAGCACCAGCACCCGGTGCGACAGCAGCACGCCGCGTCGGCCGGCCGGCGCGATCAGGCACGGGTCGGTCTCGGCCGGTTCGACGTCCGGCGGCTCCGGCAGGTCCTCGGGGTCCTCGTCGTCGAGGTCGGCGATCAGCGCGTCGGCCTGTTCGGCCGTGGCCAGGACCAGGGCGGGCGCGAATGCGTCGGGGTGTCCGGGGTCGGCGGGCACCAGCACCGCGCCCAGCCGGGCGAGCGCGGCGAACAGCGGCACCGCCGCGATGCCCGCACCGGTGGAGATTGGGCCGCAGCCGACCCGGTCACCGGCCGCGAGGCCCAGGGCGAGCAACCGGCGCAGGCCGAGTTCGGCCGCCGCGTCCAGTTCGGCGAAGGTCAGCGAGCGCTCGCCGAGCACGACCGCGGGCCGGTCCGGGACGGCCCGGGCCGCGGTCGCGAAGACCTCCCCGACGACCAGTCCGGTCATCGCCCCACCCCCGTCGTTCGACGCGCCGTTGTATTCGTCGTACCGGCCTTCGCGACGTGCGCGCAAGATCGTACGGAAACCTGACGGACGTACCGTAGGGACTTCGTATGCCCACTGGGAAGAGCCGCCCGTGATCTTGCTCCGGATCGACTGTGCCTCAGCTCGCTGACGCATAGCGAAGCACCCGTTCGGAATCTGATTGGTCGTCAGGTGGACTCGGCGAACACTGGGGTTAGTGCCCGAAAATGGGCCCCCGCCTCGTACGATGCCCGGTGGATGCCGGCGGAGGGAGCGATTCCGGGGCGGCTCGGCGGTCCGACTCGATACGGTATGAAGCGTGAGGTGGCTCACAGTGACAGTCTGATCGATGACGGAACGTCGCCAATTCGAAGCCCGCTGTGATTCAGTTTCTCTGGTAAACGGACGATATCTGTTCAGAAGACACCGGCGTCGACCCCTGGGGGAGACCCATGACAGCCGAGACGGAGACCCACGTCCGGTTGGCGACTTTGCGCCTTTTGAACCGCGTCGTCGCCGACCTGAACGCCACGCGCGACCTCAAGGACACCCTCCAAGCCGTCGTCGACGGCGTGGTTTCGGGCCTCGGGTTCGGGGTCGCTGCGGTCAATCTCGTCCGCGCCGACGGCGACCTGGAGGTCGCGGCGGTGGCCGGCAACGACGAGCTGCGCAAGGCGATGGCCGGCCAGATCGGTTCGCGGGAGGGCTGGGATCGCATCCTGGCCGCCGCGGAGCCGTGGGGACCGCTGCGCTTCCTCGGGCACCGCTCGGGGCTGGCCGACGTGGGGGACGTCCCGAGTTGGATCCCCGACCTGCCGATCGGCGACCACCCCGAGGCGTGGCATCCGCGCGATGCGTTGCTCGCGCCGTTGCACACGCCCGAGGGAGACCTGGTCGGCGTGTTGTCGGTGGACCTGCCGGTGGACGGCCTGCGGCCGGCTCCCTGGCGGCGCGAGGTGCTGGGGATGTTCGCCGCACAGGCGGCGATCGCGGTGGACAACGCGCGGCTGCGCAGCGACATGCAGCGCGCGGTGGCCCGACTGGAGCGCGAGCAGTTGGCGCTGCGGGCCAGCGAGGAGAGTTTTCGGCAGGCCTTCGAATATGCGCCCAGCGGCATGGTGATGACCGGGGTGCGCGGGCACGAACAGGGCCAACTGCTGCGTGCCAACGACGCGCTGTGTCGGATGCTGGGCTACCCCGCGCCGGTGCTCAAGCGGCTCGGGCTCGGCGCGTTGGCGCACCCGGAGGATCGCCCGCTGCTCGCCGGGCACCTGGGCGGGACGGTCCCGGTGGCGGGCTGTACCGAGCTGCGTCTGGCACGCAGCGACGGTACGTATCGGTGGGTCTCGCTGCGCACCTCGCAGGTCGCGGACGGGCTCGGCGACCTGCGGTTCGGGTTGACCCACGTGGAGGACATCGAGGACCGCAAGCAGCGCGAACAGGCGCTCGTGCACGAGGCCAGCCACGACCCGCTCACCGGCCTGCCGAACGGGCGGGAGTTGCGGGCCAGGCTGGCCGCGCGATTCGGCCCGGGTGCCGCGCTGCCCGACACCGCGCCGGTCCCGGCCGGGTCGGTCGGGTCGGTCGGCGAGGTGCGCGAGCCGTACGCGGACGAGTGGGCGATGCCCGCCGGCGCGATCCTGAGCATCCCCGAGGGTGCGGTCGTGGTCGTGGACGAACCGCCCGCCGCCGAGCGCCGGGGCGTCGCGCTGCTGTTCTGCGACTTGGACGGGTTCAAGCACATCAACGACAACTTCGGCCACCACATCGGCGACGTGGTGCTCAAGGCGGTCGCCGAGCGGCTCACCGCCGCGGTGCGCGAGGGCGACACGGTGGCTCGGCTGGGCGGCGACGAGTTCGTCGTGCTCGCCGACGGGATAGGGCGCGAGGAGGCGGAGGAGATGGCGGTGCGGCTGCGCCGCGCGCTGTCCGTGCCGATACCGGCCGAGGGCCTGGCGGTGCCGCTGGAGGGCGCGAGCTTCGGGATCGGCTGGGCGGAGGAGGCCGCCGAGCCCGAGGACCTGCTGCGGATCGCGGACGAGCACATGTACGCGAACAAGCGTCGCCGGGACCGGGCCCAGCGTCGGGCGGGCTGAGCGGGGCCGACGGGCGGGGAACGGCCCTGGCGCGGGCCACCTTGACAGTGGCGGACGTCTTGGGCGTCCCGGGTGAATTCGGTCACCGAATGGATGGATGGTTCGGGTCGTGCGCCGGTGGTGCGGACGGGCCGCAGGCGGGTGTGCGCCCGGCCGCCATACGCATCAGTAGGGCCTTTTCGTGACAGTCCCGTCACGCGGACAACGCCACTTGCCCCGCCCGTCGCCCGTTAGTGTGATGCCTGGTATTGACAAAGATTGGCCTGGCGAACGTAGGGAGGACTACCCGATGACGGCGGGTACCAACGGTGAACCTGAAGACCCGTACGGGTACCTCTATCGGCCGGCGCCGGGTGAGGAAGCGGCCGAGGGGACAGGGACGACCGGTGCGTACGGTTCTTCCGCCAATCGCATGATGCCGCAATACGTGCAGGTCGGGCAGATGAATTACGCGCAGCCCCCCGCGCATACGCAGCCCCAGGCGGCGATTCCGGCGCAGCACGAACACGGTGGCGCACAACCGCCGCCACAGTCCCCGCCGCACGGCGGTGGGAGCGGTGGCGGCGGGCGTGGCGCGGTGATCGGTGCGGGTGTGGCGATCGTGCTCGTGATCGCGGTGATCGCGGGCGTGATGTTCATGCGTGGCAACGACGACAAGGACAAGAAGGCGTCGCCGACCACGCCCGGTGCGGGACAGACCAGCGCGGCCCCGTCGCAGACGGCGCCGCCGTCCTCGGCGCCCTCGACGGCTCCCGGTGGCAAGTTCGCGGTGCAGGAGGCGGAGGACGCCTCGCCCAGCGGTGGCGCGGTGGCGGTGGCGGGGGTGACCAACTCGACCGGCAGCGGCATGGTCGACATGCAGGCGCCCGGTTCGACCGTGACGGTGAAGCTGACCGCACCCAAGGCCGGCACGTACTACCTGGCGGTGCGCTACGTCAACGCCGCGGCCAAGGACGACATCCAGAGTCTGTCGATCCTGGTCAACGGGACCGATTCGAAGAAGAAGTCCAACCTCAAGTCCTGGGGCACGCCGAACAGCGTCACCGGCACCTGGAACAACGTGACCCTGGTCGACGGGGCCAACGAGGTCGCGCTCACCTGCGCCGCCGGCGACAAGTGCAAGGTCTCGCTGGACCAGATCTGGCTGTCCGACCAGAAGCCGGACTTCAACAAGAAGGACTGACCCGGACCCGGTCGCCGGCCCGTACGCCCAGCAGTTCGGCCGCGTCGCCGCCGTTGACCGAGACGGCCAGCAGACCGTCGGAGTCCTCGTAGCCGACGAGTTCCCCGGCGGGCACCTCGCCGAAGGTGTTCCGCAGGGGAACCCGGTACGCGCGATCTCCCACCTCGACCCGCAGCAGGTCGGCGCCGGCGAAGTCGGCGACCGCGTGCGCGAGTTGCACGTTGCCGAAGTGGTCCACCACGAGCACCTCGCCGGGCACCGGGGCGGGCAGCTCGACCGGGTCGCTCGCGGGCGGGCCGACCTCGGCGAGCGGTGTGCCGAGCGCGAGGTGGGCGGCGACCGGCGCGAACACGTCCCGGCCGTGGAAGGTCCGGGAGACCCGGGCCAGGGTGAGCGCGGGATTGGTGATCTCGCGGATCTCCTCGATCCCGCCCAACGCGTGCGCGGCCCACGGGAGCAGGCCGTTGTCCGGCCCGACCAACAGGTGGCCGCCCGCGCGCAGCACGATCGCCCGCCGCGCGGTGCCCACGCCGGGGTCCACCACCGCGACGTGCACGCTGCCCGCCGGAAACCACGGCACGGTCCGGGCCAGCACCAGCGCACCGCGGCGCACGTCGCCGGGCGGCACGAGGTGGGTCACGTCCACGACCGGTACGGCGGGCGCGAGGCCGGCGATCACGCCGTGGCACGCGGCGACGAAGCCGTCGAGGAGCCCGTAGTCGGTGGTGAAGGTGATCCGGTGAGCGGCCATTCCCGGAAGCTACCCGGTGACGGCCGGGTTCTCCCCGAGCACCTCGGCGAGTTCGGCCAGGATCCGACGCTTGGGACGGGCGCCGACGAACTGCCGGACCGGTTCGCCGTCACGGAAGACCATGAAGGTCGGCATGGACAACACGCCGTAGCGGGCGGCGGTGCCGGGGTTGCGGTCGACGTCGAGCTTGGCCACCGCCAGGCCCGGTTCCTCGATCGCGATCTGCTCCAGCACCGGCGCCATCTGGCGGCACGGACCGCACCATTCGGCGGTGAACTCGACCAGGGTCGGGCGGTCGGCGCGCAGCACGGCGGCCTCGAAGTCGGCGTCGGTGGCTTCGTGGACGTTCGTGGTCATCGGGACTCCTTGGTGAGCGGGCTTGCCGTTGGGCCCAGCGCGCAGCGGGGCTCCGGCGGGTCGGGCAGGACGGCGGCGGCCGAGGCGGCGGGCGTGGCGGGCCGGTCGGCGCGCTCGCCGGTGGCGTGCGCGCGCTCGGTCTGGTCGAGTTGGGCGATCAGGTGGGCCCGGATGCCCTGCATGCGGTCGATGCAGGCGTCCAACTCGGCGAGTTTGCGTCGGTAGACCGCGACCGAAGCGGGGCACTCGTCGCCCGCGTCGTGCCCGGCGCGCAGGCACTCCACGAACGGACGGGTCTCCTCCAGATCGAAGCCGATGCCCAGGAGCGCTCGGATCTCGCGGACCAGCCGGGCGTCGTCCTCGTCGTAGTCGCGGTACCCGCTGCTGTTGCGCCGAGCGGACAGCAGACCGCGTTCCTCGTAGTAGCGCAGGGTTCGGGTGCTGGTCCCCGCGCGCTCCGCCAGTTCTCCGATGCGCATGTCCGAAACGGTAGACCTTGACGTTGACGTGAAGGCCAGAGGCGTCGGCGGGGCACCGCTCGCGGCGCGCCGGCCGAGTGCGGATGCCCGGCCGGCGGGTGGGGCGGCCGTCAGCCCGGGGTCGGGCCCGTGGGGTGGGTGTCGGGGGCGCTCTGGCGGCGCACCGGGGCGCGGCCGGTGGGCTGGCCGGGCGGGGTGTCTCGGGTGAGCGACGGGATGGCCAGGGTTATCGGCTTGCCCGGGATCAGCACGTGCCGCTCGCCGTGGTGCAGGATCGGCATTTCGTCGCCCTCGCGCAGCGTGTACGTGGCGTGCTCGTGGGTGGTCTCCACCCGCAGCCGGGCGCCGCGCACCGACAGTGAGAACGCCAGGCCGGTCAGGCCGACCGGCAGACGCGGCTTGAACGCCATGCACTCGCCGTGGTCGCGCAGCCCGCCGAAGCCCGCGACCAGTGCCACGCAGGTGCCCGCGAGGGAGGCCATGTGCAGGCCGTCCTTGGTGTTCTTGGCCAGGTCGTGCAGGTCCATCAAGGCGGCTTCGGCGGTGTAGTCCAGGGCCAGTTCGAGGTGGCCGACCTCGGCCGCCATGACCGCCTGCGTGCAGGCCGACAGGGACGAGTCGCGGACGGTCAGCGTCTCGTAGTAGTCGAAGTTGCGGCGCTTCTGCTCGTCGGTGAACGCGTCGCCGCGCACCTGCATGGCCAGGACCAGGTCGGCCTGCTTGACCACCTGCTTGCGGTAGATGTCGAAGTACGGGTAGTGCAGCATCAGCGGATAGTGGTCGGGCGGGGTGTTCTCGAAGTCCCAGATCCGGTGCTTGGTGAAGCCGTCGGCCTGCGGGTGTACGCCCAGGTCCTCGTCGTAGGGGATGTACATCGCGTGAGCCGCGTCGCGCCAGCTCGCGGTCTCCTCGGAGTTCACCTCCAGCGCGCGGGCCTCGTGCGGGTGGCGTGCCACCGCGTCGGCCGCCGCCAGCAGGTTGGACTGCGCCATCAGGTTCGTGAACACGTTGTTGTCGGCGAGCGCGCTGTACTCGTCCGGGCCGGTCACGCCGTTGATCCGGAACAGGCCGGCCGCGTCGTGGTGGCCGAGCGAGCGCCACATCCGTGCCGTCTCGACCAGGATCTCCAGGCCGAAGTCGCGTTCGAAGTCCCGGTCGCCGGTGGCCCGGACGTAGCGCGCGACGGCGACCGCGATGTCCGCGCCGATGTGGAACGCCGCGGTGCCCGCCGGCCAGTAGCCCGAGCACTCCTCGCCGCGGATCGTCCGCCACGGGAACAGGGCGCCCTTGAGCCCGAGTTGGGCGGCGCGCTCGCGGGCCAACGGCAGGGTCGAGTGTCGCCAGCGCAGCGCCTGCGCGACCGCGTGCGGCAGCCCGTACGTGAGCACCGGCAGCACGAAGACCTCGGTGTCCCAGAAGCAGTGCCCGTCGTATCCGGGCCCGGTCAGACCCTTCGCCGGGATGGCCCGCTCCTCGGCCCGGGCGCCGGCCTGGAGCACGTGGAACATCGCGAACCGCACGGCCTGTTGCAGCTCGACGTCGCCCTCGACCTCGATGTCGGAGTTGTCCCAGAACCGCTTGAGATAGCCGCGCTGCTCGTCGACCAGACCGTGCCAGCCGGTGTACCGCGCGGCGGTCAGGGCCGCGGCGACCTGGTCGCGCAGCGCGGGCAGCGAGCGGGTGGAGGACCAGCCGTAGGCGATGTACTTCACGATCCGCAACTTCTGCCCGCGGTCGAGCACCGTGGTCACGCTGAACCGGGCCAGGTCGGCGGTGCTCTCGGTCTCCACGTACATGCTCTCGGGACCGTCGATCTCGTGGTCCATGCCGACCGCGACGCGCAGTCCGCTGTGCTCGGTGCGGTGCACCAGGATCGCCTTGGTGCCGTTGTGCGTGTGCTCCTCGGCGCGCAGCGGCGCCTCCAGCACGGCGGCGGCGCGTGGGTCGGCGTTCGGCAGCGGGAGTTCCTCGTTGGTGACCAGCTCCGACTGGAGCACGATCCGGGCCGGGCCGTCTATCGGTTCGATCTCGTACTCGATCGCGGCGATCGAGCGCTGGGTGAGCGAGACCAGCCGCTTGGAGGTGACCCGGACGGTGCGACCGGCCGGTGAGGTCCACAACGCGCGGCGGTGCAGGACGCCCTCGCGGAAGTCGATCGTGCGCTCGTGGTCCTGGGTCTGGCCGTAGCGCAGGTCGAACGGCTCGTCGTCGACCAGGAGCCGGATGATCTTGCCGTTGGTGACGTTGATGACGCTCTGGCCCGACTCGGGGTAGCCGTATCCGGCTTCGGCGTAGGGCAGCGGGCGCAGTTCGAAGACGCCGTTGAGGTAGGTGCCGGGCAGGCCGTGCGGCTCGCCCTCGTCGAGGTTGGCGCGCAGGCCGATGTGGCCGTTGGAGAGTGCGAACACCGACTCGGACTGGGGCAGGTGATCCAGGTCCAGGGTCTGTTCGGTGATTCCCCACGGCTCGACCGTGTAGGGGTGTCCGATGCTCATGCCGTGCCTTCCGCCGCGGTCCGCCCGCTCGCCGGGTCGTCGGGTGCGTCGTCCAGGAGTTCGTCGAGATCCGCCACGACCACATCCGCGCCGTGTCTGCGCAGTTCCTCGGCCTGACCGACCCGGTCCACGCCGATCACGTGGCCGAAGTCGCCGGCCCGGCCGGCCGCGACGCCGGCCAGTGCGTCCTCGAACACGGCCGCGTTCGCGGGGGCCACGCCCAGGGTTTTCGCACCGGCCAGGAAGGTGTCCGGCGCGGGCTTGCCCGACAGGCCGTCGCGTTTTGCCACCACGCCGTCCACGATCGCATCGAACAGGTCGTGGATGCCCGCCGCGCGCAGCACGTCCTCGCAGTTCGCGCTGGAGGACACCACGGCACAGGGCAGCTTCGCGGCGCGGGCGGCGTGCACGTAGCGCACCGAGCCGGGATACACCTCCACGCCCCGGTCGTGGATCAGTTGCAACACCAGGTCGTTCTTGGCGTTGCTGAGCCCGTGCAGGGTGGACGACCCGGGCGGGTCGTCCTCGTCGCCCACCGGCAGCTCGATGCCGCGCGACTCCAGGAAGGAGCGGGTGCCGTCCAGGCGGGGCTTGCCGTCCACGAAGGTGTCGTAGTCCCGTCTTGGGTCGAACGGGGTGAAGTCGGCGCCGTCGCGTTCGCGCAGGAAGTGATCGAACATCTCCTTCCAGGCGACGCCGTGCACCTTGGCGGTCTGGGTCAAGACCCCGTCGAGGTCGAAGAGAAGCGCGTGGATGGTGTTCGGCAGCCCCAACATGGCGGGTTTACTGCCCCCGATGCGGGCTGGTTATCCGTGCGGTGATCTTTTCGGCTGACACCCGGGACGAAATGGCGTGTCACGTGTGGTGCTTGAGCACGTTTTGACCGAAATAAGGTTGAATTCCAGAAGTGGCACGCGTGGGGCGGCTACCGGACCACATGGCCCGCATTGACCAGAAGCATCTGGCCGGTGATGGCCCTGGCACGGTCCGAGAGGAAGAAGACGACGGCCTCGGCCACGTCGGCGTCGGTGGCCATTTCGGGCAGGGCCATCGGCGCCACGAGGCCGGCGAGGACTTCCGCGGCCGGCACCCCCGAGGCCTGCGCCTGGTAGTTCACGAAACCCTCCACCGGCGGTCCCCACATCCAGCCCGGGGCCACCGAGTTGACCCGGATCCGGTACGGACCCAATTCGTGCGCGAGGGCGTAGGTGGCGGAGGTGAGCCCGCCCTTGGAGGCGGCATAGGCCATCTGCGGCGCCTGCGGCGGCGGGACCAACTGGGACTGGGTGGCGATGAAGACCACCGCGCCGCCGCCGGCCTTGAGCGCGGGCAGGGCGGCCTTGGTCATCGCCAGGCTGCCGACCAGGTTGACCTCGACCACCCGGCGCAACTCGGCGAAATCGGTCGCCTCCAGGCCGCCGAACACGGTGTCCAGCGCCGCGCAGTTGACCAGCCCGTCCACCGCGCCGAAGCGCTCCACGGCCAGCTCGACCAGGGCCCGACAGGTCTCGTGCTCGGTGATGTCGGTCACGGCCCAGGCGACCCGCTTGCCGGTGGGATCGACCTCCTCGGCGGCCTTGACCAGATTGGCCTCGGTCCGTGCGCCGAGCACCACGTTGGCGCCGTCGCGTGCGGCGGCCAGGGCCACCCGGCGGCCGAGACCCGGGCCCACGCCCGAGACGATCACGGTTTTGCCGTCCAGGATCATGGCAGCTCCGCCCACTGGTGCCGGCCGAGCCGGTCGACTTGGCTGATGATCCGTCAGATTACGTTCGGGGCAAGGGCTTTGGCCAGACCCGGGCGACGGGGGTGGCGGCGCGGTGGCGGACCGCGCATCCGGACGAAACACCCGGCTCCGCCCATTGCAATGTCCGACCGATGACCCTATTTTCGCTATCCGCCGGCTGACACGTGTCGAATCGCAGGGTGCATTCCGTCCGATTCACCCCTCCGTACACGTTGTTCGACCCGAATTTCACTCGACCGTCCCGGTCGGGTCGGTAACGGGTTTCGTGCGGCCGGCTGCGCTTCACGCATTCACGCATTCACGCGTTCACGCACGAGACCCGAGTCGTCGAGCCCCACGGTGCGACGCTCCTCGGACGTGCGGACCTTCTTGCCTACGGAGGACGAGATGGCCAGTTTCGGCAGGAAACACGTGTTCACCCTCGCGGCGGGCGCCACCGCCGGCGCGCTGCTCGCGGCGAGCGCGCCCGTCGCCCTGGCGAGCGACGACGCGCGCGGCACCCAGGCGCCGCGCCGGCTCGGCATCCTGATCAGCAACGACGACGGGCAGCAGGGCCCGTTCATCCGCGCGTTGCAGCGGGCGCTCAAGGCGGCCGGCCACGACGCGGTGATCGTCGCACCCGCCACCGACCAGTCCGGCAAGGGCACCGGGATCAATGCGACCCCCGGGTCGATCGTCAAGGCCGCCGAGGTCGAGCCGGGCATCTGGTCGGTCGAGGGCACCCCCGCCGACTCGGTCTCCTTCGCCCTTGCGAACGTGTTCCGGGACAAGAAACCCGACCTGGTGGTCACCGGCATCAACCCGGGCCAGAACATCGGCGCGACCACGAACCACTCGGGCACGGTCGGCGCCTCGATCACGGCCGCGGAGAAGGGCATCCCGGCGGTCGCGTTCAGCGCCGAGTACAACATCGCCGATCCGCGCAACCCGTTCCCGCAGATGGCCCAGGCGACGGCGTTCGCGACCCGGTTGGTGGACCGGCTCGCGGCCACCGCGAAGCGGACCGGGCCGGTGCTGCCCGTGCACACCACGCTCAACGTGAACTACCCGGCCAAGCCGACCGGCCGGGTGGAGACGACCAACGTGGGCGAGGCCGACGCGCTCAAGGTGAGCTACGTCAAGGACCCGTCCTGCGACACGTGCTACAAGCTCGATCTGGGCCTGGCCCCGGGAGCGACCGAGCCGGTGCGCAACGCGGACACCACCGCGATCGCCCGGGGGTCGGTGTCGATCTCGATGCTGGACGCGGACTGGACGGTGCCGGGTTGGCAGTGGGGGCAGCAGACGCGCGTGTTGGACGCGGTGGGCGTGCAGCTGCGGCTGTCCGGTCTGAAGGCGTGACTTCGCGCTCGTGACTTCAGCGCTCGTGACTTCGCGCTGATGGGGGCGGGGCCGGATCGGCGGCCCCGCCTGGGGTGGTGGGGTGGCGGGCCGTGGTGCCTGGCTTGGTGGGGGCGGCTCGGGTTCGGCGGGCCGTGGTGCCTGGTTTGGTGGGGCGGCCGGGCCGGGGGGTTGCGGTGCCGAGTTGGGTGGGCCGGCCCCGGTCGGCGGGGATCGGTGCCTGGCTCGGTCGGCCGGGCCGGGGTCGGCGGGTTGCGGTGTCCGGCTCGGTTGCCCGGTCCGGGTCGGTGGGCTGTGGTTTCGGGCTCGGCCGGGGTTTCGCGTGGAACTCGGGCGATGGGCCGTCGCGGGGCCGGCGGGGGTTTCCGGGGCGGGGTCTACTGGCCGCCGGAGGCGTCGTACTCGGTCAGCAGGGCGACCAGTTCGTCGTGGGTGATTCCGTCCGGGAGTGGTGTGGGGGTGTGCCGCAGCGGCGGGTCCCAGCCGGATTCGGTGCGTCGGCGGACCACCTTCGCGGGCACGCCCGCCACCACGCAGTGGTCGGGGACCGTGCCGCGGACCACCGAACCGGCGGCGACCACCACGTTCCGGCCGAGTTTGGCGCCGGGCAGGATGATCGCGCCCGCGCCGATCCAACTGCCCGGGCCGATTTCCACGGTGTCGTTGATCGGCCACTGGGTGCCGATCGGTCGGTCCGGGTCGGCGTAGCTGTGGTTCTGGTCGGTGATGTAGATGTACGGCCCGGTCCACACGTCGTCCGCGATGGTGATCGAGCGGTGTCCGACGATGTGGCTGCCGCGCCCGATCGTGCACCGGTCGCCGATGGTGACCACCGCCGCCGTGCCCAGGTCGTGGCCCGGGGCCAGCCCCGCGGACAGCGTGACGTGTTCGCCGATGATGCAGCCGGCGCCCACCGTGATCCACTGCTCGCCGAAGACCGAGCCGACCGGGAAGGCGAGCTTGCTGCGCGCGCCCAACTCCCGGAAGCGATACGGGCCGGGCTGCTCCGGGGTGATCGAGGCGGCGCGTTGCAGCGCACGCCAGCCTCGGTGCGCGGCGCGCGCGAGAGCGCCCCGGGCGTGCCCGCGCAGGGCTTGCGACAGCGACATGGCGATCACGGTACCGACGCTCGCGCGAGGGTCGGCCGGACGTGGGACGAACGTCACGCCGGGCCGATCCCAGCCGGTCCGGGGTTGGCTTCCGAGGGCTTCTGTAACAGTGTTACTGCCGCAGGGAACAGCGTTACTGCCTGCCGAGTCCGGGTTTTCCGGCCTCGGGTGAGTGAACCGGTCAGGGGAGTGGACATGCGTGCCGTCGTCATCAACGGAACCCGGGACGTGAGCGTCGAGAAGGTCGCGGACCCGGTGCTCACCGGTCCGGACGGGGCGATCGTGCGGGTCGAGGCGAGTGCGGTGTGCGGCTCGGATCTGCACTTCTACGAGGGCGAGTTCCCGGCCGCCGGGTTGCGGCCGGGGCACGAGGTGGTGGGCACGGTGATCGAGACCGGCGCCGAGGTGGGCCGGATCGCGGTGGGCGATCGGGTCCTGGTGTCGCCGGTGCTCGGCTGCGGGCGGTGTGCGGGCTGCCGGGCGGGCAATCCGATCGACTGTGTCGGCGGCGGCATGCGGGTGCTCGGCGGCGACCTCGGGCTGCCCGGCGGCCATGCCGAGGCGGTGGCGATCCCGGCGGCCGACGCGTGGTTGCTACCGGTGCCCGAGGACGTCGCGGTGGACCACGCGGTGCTGCTCACCGACGCGTTGCCGACCGGCTGGACGGCGGCGACCCGGGCCGACATCACGCCCGGCGCGACGGTGCTGGTGATCGGGCTCGGACCGGTCGGCCTGTACGCCCTCCAGGCGGCCCAGGTGCTCGGCGCGGGCCGGATCCTGGCCGCCGACCGGGTGCCGGAGCGGCTTGCGATGGCCGAACGCCTCGGCGCGGAGCCGATCGACGCGGGTTCGGGCGACCTGGTCCAGCAGGTCATGGCGGCCACCGGCGGCCGAGGCGCGGACGCGGTGATCGAGGCGGTCGGGCAGGACGCGACGCTGGCCGCGGCGATCGCCTCGGTGCGCACGTCGCGCACCGTCTCGGTGGTCGGCGTGGACGCGAACTTCGCATTCCCGCTCGCGGTTCCACTGCTGATCATCCGCAACGTGACGCTGCGCTTCAGCACGGCGCCGGTGGCCTCCACCTGGCCGACGCTGATCCCGCTGATCCGGCACGGCCGACTCGTCCCGGTGGACGTCTTCACCCACCGGCTGCCACTGACCGAGGCCGCGCACGGCTACCGCACCTTCGCCGACCGCGCGGACGGCTGCCTCAAGGTGCTGTTCGACCCGACCTGCTGACGGTCTTGGTGGGCGCTTCGTCGCGCCGGGGCGCGAGGGGCCAGGGAGTCCATGCTTGCGGCTTCGCGGGTTGGCCACTGGGGTGGAGTGGAGTGGGGTGGGGGTGGGCGTGGGTCGGGGCGCTGGGCTGCGTTGGGGGAGTGGGGTGGTTGTCGCGGTCGTGGGTGGGGCGGGTTTGTTTGGGCGGGTTGTGGGCGGGTTGTGGGCGAGGTGAGTTGGGCCTGCCGGGGTTTTGGGGGAAGCGGGTCGGGGGGCCGGGGCGCGGGTGTGGTGGGCCGGGGGTTGGCGTGGTGGGTGTGGTGGGCCGAGCCTGGTCGACGGGGGTCGGGGGTGCCACGGGCCGGGCCGACCGGGGTCGAGGGCGCGGGGGAGGGGGCGGGCCGGGCTTGGGGGTGCGGCGGTGTAAGCCCGCCAGAGTCGGGGATGCGGCGGAGTGGGTGCGCCAGGGTCGAGAGCGCGGCGAAGCAAGCCAGCCAGAGTCGCGGGCGCAGCGTTGCTGCTTGTTGGGCGCCTTCGGCGCCGGCTCGCGAGGCACCACTTTTTCTTTCCTCCGCTTCGCTCCTCCAAGAAAAAGTGGCCCCTCGCTCGGGACGGTGTGTCCCTCCGCTTCGCTCCGGGCCACACCGTCCACAATTTGCGGCTCCGCCGCTCTCCGCGCTTCGCGCGTCGATCACTGTGGGTGGCCCGGGTCGGGGGCGCTGACGCGCCGGGGGTGGGTGGGGTGGTGGGCCGGGGTCGCGCGTGTGGCCCGCGCGACGGACCGGGGTCGGGGAGGGGAGCCCTCGTTGCGGGCCGAAGTCGGGGACGCCGACGTGGCGGGGTGGGCGTCGGGTGTGGGGCGGGTTCGCGGGTCGGCGGCCGGGATGCGTGGGTCGGGGCGCCGAACCGCGGCTGAACTCGGCGGCCCCGGGCCCGCCACGAATCGGCACCCGAAGCGGCTCACCAAAACCGGGCAACGCCACCCTCCCGACTCGGGCATCCCACCCCGCCGTCCCCACGACCCCCCTCTCCCCGACCCCCCACCCCCCGGCGCGTCAGCGCCCCCGAGGCGGGCCGCCCACAGTGATCGACGCGCGAAGCGCGGAGAGCGGCGGAGCCGCGAAACCAAGACTTCGTGGCCCGGAGCGAAGCGGAGGGACACGAAGTCACGAGCGAGGGGCCGCTTTTTTCTCGGAGGAGCGAAGCGGGGGAGAGAAAAAAGTGGTGCCTCGCGAGCCGGCGCCGAAGGCGCCCAACAAGCAGCAACGCCGCGCCCCCGACTCTGGCGGGCTTGCTTCACTGCGCTCTCGACTCTGGCTGGCTTGCTTCGCCACGCCCCGACTCTGGCGCACCCGCAGTGGTGCCTCGCGAGCCGGCGCCGAAGGCGCCCAACAAGAAGCAACGCCGCGCCCCCGACTCTGGCGGGCTTGCTTCACTGCGCTCTCGACTCTGGCTGGCTTGCTTCGCCACGCCCCGACTCTGGCGCACCCGCAGTGGTGCCTCGCGAGCCGGCGCCGAAGGCGCCCAACTAAGAAGCAACGTTGCGCCCCGACTCTGGCTGGCTTGCTCCACCGCACCCCCGACTCTGACGCACCCGCTTCGCCGCGCCCCCGACCCCGGCACACCCGCTCCGCCGCACCCCCGACCCCGGCGCGCCGAAAGGACGTCGGGGTCGGCCGGGGCAAAGGTCGTTGTCGTGCCGGGGGCGTAGGGATCCGGGATAGGGGCCGGTGTGCGGCTCAGGCGGTCTGGCCGCCGGTGGCCCCGCACTCCGTTCGTCAAGCGGTGGGCGGGTCTGTCGTCGGGGCGGGCGGGCGTCGAGGTGGCGGGGGGAGTGCTCTGACGCTCGGCCGGTGCGCACCGCGGACCCGTCAGAGAGGGGCTGCTTAGTCGCCCGATGGGCCTACTGTCGACGTGCCCACCGCAAAGTACTGTCCTATTTACCCCACTATGGGAGCCGGATATGGCGACCTGCGCAGGGAGAAGACGGATGAGCAGCGGCGGAATGGGCCTTCCCGGTGGACTCGGCGGCCTGCTGGGCGGCCTTCTCGGTGGGCGGGGCGGCAGCGGGGATCAGGGGCTGGTTCGGGTGGTGCTGGGCATGCTGACCAAGCAGGGCGACTCCGGCGGGCTGGGTACGTTGTTGCACACGCTCCGAGCCGGCGGCCTGGGGGAGCAGGTCGAGTCATGGGTGGAAACCGGTCGCAATCAGCCCGTGAGTGGCAAGGAGATCACCGACGCGCTCGGTGAGGAGGAGATGGTCCGCCTGGCCGGCCAGGCCGGGATGACCAAGGAGGAGACTGCCGCGGCGCTCGCGGCGACGTTGCCGCGGGTGGTGGACGCGGTGACGCCCGAGGGCGAGGTACCGGCCCCCGAGCAGATCGATGCGCTGATCGACCCGGCGGCGGCCCCGGGCGGGCCGGCGGAGCGAGCCGGGGCCGAGGCGCCCACCGAAGGCGCGCCCCCGACCACCCCGGGCGGGCCCAAGGCCCGGGAGGTAGAGGAGGCCGAAGCGCCCAGCGAGGCCGAGGCCAAGCCCGTATCCGGTGAATCCGAGGCCAAGGCCAAGGCGAAGGCCAAGGCCGGGTCCGCGTCCGGGACCGACGCCAAGCCCCGCTCCGCATCCGCCGTCGAAGCTGAGCCCGGTCCCGCATCCGGGGCCAAGCCCAAGCCCGGCCCCCCGTCCGGGAGCAAGCCCAAGCCCGGTCCTCCGTCCGAGGCCAAGTCCGGGTCCGAATCCGGCGCCGAGCCCAAGCCTGGGTCCCCGTCCGGAGCCGAGGCCAAGCCCGAGCCCCCGTCCGGGAGCAAGCCCAAGCCCAAGCCCGGTCCTGCGTCCGGGGCCAAGTCCGGGTCGGCGTCCGGGACCGAGGCCAAGCCTGGTCCCGCGTCCGCGCCCAGGCCGGCGTCCAACACCGAAGCCAAGCCCGGGCCTGCGTCCAAGTCCGGGACCGAGTCCGCATCCGACGCCAAGCCCGGTCCCGCACCCGGGACCAAGCCCTAGCCTGCGCTCGCGTCCCGGGCCAAGCCCGCACCCCGTGAGGCCAAGCCGTCCCCATCCGACACCGCGCCCGCGCCCGGCCCACCCCCCGGCGCGTCAGCGCCCCCGAGGCGGGCCACCCACAGTGATCGACGCGCGCAGCGCGGAGAGCGGCGGAGCCGCAAAGTGTGGACGGTGTGGCCCGGAGCGAAGCGGAGGGACACACCGTCCCGAGCGAGGGGCCGCTTTTTCTTGGAGGAGCGAAGCGGGGGAAAGAAAAAGTGGTGCCTCGCGAGCCGGCGCCGAAGGCGCCCAACAAGCAGCAACGCCGCACCCCCGACCCCGGCACACCACCCCGCCCCACCCGCGAAGCAGATACACCCCACACCCACATCCCACGCCCAACGCCACCCACCACCCGACGTCGCCCCCGCCGCCCCCGACCCGCCGCCCCCGGCCCCGGCAGGCTCGACTCGCCGTTCCCGTCCCGTTCCCGTTCCCGGCCCCGGCGCCCGGCGTCGGTGTCCGCGTGCGCCTCGGCGCCCCAGTCGGCCTGCCTCCCCTGGCAGGGCTCGACTCCGCGCACCCCCGACTCCGGCACACCACCCCGCCCCACCCGCGAAGCAGATACACCCCACGCCCGACGGCGACCCCGGCGCCCCCGACCCGCCGCCCCGGCCCGGCAGGCGCGACTCGCCGCACCGCGAGTCCGGCGCCGAGCGTCGGTGTCCGCGTGCGCCTTTGGCGCCCGACTCGGCCTGCCACTCCTGGCAGGGCTCGATTTGCCGCACCCCGCCCCCGGCGCCCAGCGTTGGCTTCCGCGTGCGCCTTGGCGTCCGACGTCGGCCTTCGGTGTGCGCCTTCGTGCCCGGCGTCGGCCTTCCGCGTGCGCCTTCGTGCCCGGCGTCGGCCTTCCGCGTGCGCCTTCGTGCCCGGCGTCGGACTTCGTACGTGGCTTCGTGCCCGGCGTCGGACTTCGTGCGCGCCTTCGTGCCCGGCGTCGGACTTCGCGTGCGCCTTCGCGCCCCGCGTCGGCTTCCGCGTGCGCCTTCGTCCGGGCGCCGGCCTTCGCGCGCGCCTTCGCGCCCGACGCCGGACTCTGCGTGTGCCTTCGCGCCGGCGTCAGTCTTCGCCGCGCCTTCGCGCCCCCGCGCCACACCCAGGCGAGCCTGCGTGCGTCTTCGCGCCCCGCCCCCGCGCCCCCCGTCCCGCGCCCCCGCCCCCGCCCAGTCGAACCCGACGTCAGGTTCGGTGGGTTGGGGTGAATTCGCAGGTCATGTGTTTGATGCCGTTGATGAAGCTGGAGCGCAGGCGTTGGGGTTCGCCGATTACCCGGATGTCCGGGAGTCGGGCCAGCAACTCTCGGAACAGCAGGGTGATTTCGCGGCGGGCCAGGTGTGCGCCGAGGCAGAAGTGCGGGCCGCGGGCGCCGAAGCCGACGTGTGGGTTCGGGTCGCGGGTGAGGTCGAACCGTCCCGGGTCGGCGAACACCGCCTCGTCCCGGTTCGCCGACCAGTAGAACAGCAGCAGCTTGTCGCCGTCGCGCACCTGCTTGCCGTTCAGGTCGGTGTCCCGGGTGGCGGTGCGCCGCATCCACACCACGGGGGACGCGAGTCGGACGATCTCCTCCACGGCGGTCGGTGCGTAACGCTCGAAGTCGGAGAGCCAGAGCAAGCGTTGGTCGGGATTCTCGGTCAGCAGCCACAGTCCGTGCGAGATCGCGTTGCGGGTGGTCTCGTTGCCCGCGGCCAGCAACAGGATGAAGAACGAGGCGAGTTCGTCCGCCGTCAGGTTCTCCCCGTCGATCTCGGCGTTCACCAGCGCCGAGGTGACGTCCTCGGTGGGGGTGCCGCGCCGGAACTCGGCCAGGTCCTTCATCAGTTCGGCGAGTTCGGCGCCCGCGGTGAGCAGTGCCTCGATGTGGCCGCCGCCCTCCTGGGGCACGTACTCCGGGTCCGCGACACCGAGGATCACGTTCGAGCGGTCGAAGACGAAACGATGATCCTTCTCCGGTACGCCCATCATGTCGCAGATGACCCGGAGCGGCAGCCGGGCCGCGACGTCGGTGACGAAGTCGCACGAGCCGCGCTCGGCCACCTCGTCGACGATCGTCCTGGCGGTGCGGTCCACGTCGTCCGAGAACTTCTTGATCATTCTGGGCGTGAACGTGCGGGCGACGATCCGGCGCAGCCGCTGGTGTCGGGGGTCGTCCATTTCGATCATCGAGCCGAAGAACTCACCGAACCCCGGGGGGAAGTCGGGGATGTGGGTCGCACCGCGACCCGAGCAGAAGTCCTCGGGTCGGCGGGTGGCCTCCGCGACGTCCGCGTGCCGGGTCAGCGCCCAGAAGCCGGGGCCGGGCTCCAGTGGGCTCTCCGGCTCCGGGTAGTACGGCATCGGCCACGTCTCGCGCAGGTGCGCGAAGCCTGCCTCGCGGGCGGCCAGGGGTCCCGACCAGAAGTCCAGGTCGGCGAGCGGGACCTGCGCGGGCCAGGTCCGGGGATTGGGGTCGGTGGTGCTCGGTCCAGCCGTCTCGGCCGTCATGCCGGTCACTCCGATCGCGCGTTGTTACTCGCGGGTTCGGTATCAGTGCAGCACACATGCGTTCGCCGATCCAGGGCTCCCGGGTGATCCGCGGCCTCCCGGGTGATTCGAACTCCCAGGTGGTCCGGCCCAGTCAGTCCGGCCCCCAGACGGTCCGACCCCGGACGGTCCGCCCCCAGGCGATCCGGGCGCTCAGCTGATCCGAGCGCTGAGCTGATCCGGCCTCTCAGGTGGTGATCGCGCCGCCGTTGACCTGGATGGTCTGGCCGGTGATCCACGCGGCCTCGTCGGAGGCGAGGAAGACGCAGGCCGCGCCCGCGTCCTCGGGGGTGCCGAGCCGGCCGACCGGGATGTGCTTGGCCTGGTCCGCGGTGTGCGCGAGTTCGCGGCCGCTGGGACGGGGATCCATCAGGCCCAGGGCGACGGTGTTCGCGGTGACGCCGTCGCGGGCGCTCTCCATCGCGAGGTGGCGCATGAACGCGATGGCGCCGCCCTTCGCGGCTCCGTACAGCGAGATGCCGAACGACTGACCGCTGACCCCCGCGGCCGATGCGATGGTGATCACCCGCCCGAAACGGCGCGCACACATCCCGTCCAGCACCGCCTTCGTGCAGGCCATCACGCCGAACAGGTTGACGTCGGCGAAGCGTTGCCAGTCCTCGGGCACGCTCCGGCGGAATGTGGTCGGGCGAAAGCCCTCGGCGCCGCCGTTGCCCGCGTTGTTGACCAGGATGTCGATCGGGGCGACGGTGCGTTCGAAGGTGCGTACGGCCAGGAGTGCGGCCTGCGGGTCGGTCACGTCGAACGCGGCGGTGAACGCCCGGCCGCCGGCGTCGCGGATCGTGGCGCACGTGTGTTCGGCGCGCTCGGGGTCGAGGTCGTTCACGGCGACGACCGCGCCCTGCGCGGCGAGCAGGCGGGCGATGCCCGCGCCGACGCCCTGGCCCGCGCCGGTGACCATTGCCGACCTGCCGTCGAGTGCGAACACGCGGGCCCCCCGGGGTGATCGATGAGCTCGACGGCGGCGCTCACGCACGGCGTCGATCTTGACGCGCGCAGCCAACCACCGGCCTCTACACGTGTCAATGCTGGACTCCATCAATTACCTTCTGTGGGGTCGGGACGCACACCTAGACTGTGGAACGCCCGCCTCCGCCATACGAAACCGTATGGCGTTGCTTCCCCTCCGGAGGACTCGCCCAGTGCCCCCGTCAGCCGAGTTGCCCACCCCCTCCTCGGAACGACACGAGTCGCGGCATCACGTCCAGACCGCGCTCGAACGCCTGATCCGACTCCAGCAGAGCCGCCGCGTGCACGGCGAACTCACCAGCGCCTCGCGCGCACAGGTCTCGCAGCCCGCGGTGGTGTTGCTGACCCGGTTGCAGGCGGGCGGCGGCGGGCTGGCCATCGGCGATCTGGCCAAGCTCGCCCGGATGGACATGTCGCTGGTCAGCCGGGAGTTGCGCAAGCTGGAGACGGACGAACTGGTCACCCGGACCACCGACGCGCGCGACGGCCGGATCACCCGGGTGGGACTGACCCCCAAGGGCCGAGGCGTGGTCCGCCGGTTGCGCCGGGTGCGCGACCGGCACTTCGAGGAGGCGCTGTCCGGCTGGACGGACGACGACCTGGCCACGCTCGGTGCGCTGATGGGCCGCTTCGTGGACGACCTGTCCGCGGTCCGCTATCGCGAGGCCGACGAGCCCGGCTGAGCCGCTGGCCCATCCGAGCGGGCCCGCCGGCCGGGCCCGACGATTCGTGCCCGAAGAGTCCGGCCGAGTCGGCGCGCCCGAGCGCACCCGAGCAAGCCCGAGCGCACCCGGCCGAGTTCGCGCACCCGAGCAAGCCCGAGTACACCCGAGCGCACCCGAGCAAGCGGGCCCGACGACTCCGGCCGAGTCCGCGCCCGCGTCCCCCACTTCCCCCTCCGTGCGCCCCACCGTCCCCATCCGCCCCCTTTGCGTGCGGCCGGGCTGGACACGGTCCGTGTGTCCACCAGACTGTGTCGCGAGACCGGGCGGTTGTCTTGCGCCGGGTCGAACCGGTGTCGTGCCGGCAACCGTTACCGGTCGCGGCGCCCGCGCGCCCACCGGCGCGCGTCGACGTGCGGCGGTTGGACGACGTGGGAAGAAGGGGACGCACCGTGGGAGAGCTGCACTGGACCGGTCGCGACCGTGCCCGGGTCGCATGAGCGCGGTACTGCGCGGCACGGGGGCCGCACCGGGTTCCGCGGTCGGCCGGCTCGTGGTGGCCCGGGTCGGTGCGGGCGGTGTGCCGACCCCGGCGGCGCCGGCCGACATCCCGGAGGCGCTGGACACCGTGGCCCGGCACATGGACGACCTGGCCGGCGCGCTGCGTACCCGCGGGCGGCCGGCGGAGGCGGACATCGTCGAGTTCGCCGCCCTGATCGCACGGGATCGGGAACTGCGTGACGGCGCCGCGCGACACCTGGCGGCGGGCCTGGCGCCGATCGACGCGCTGGCCGCGGCCGTACACGACTTCGCCGACCTGCTGGCCGGCTTCGACGACGAACTGATCGCCGAGCGTGCGGTGGACGTGCGCGACGTGGGCCGACAGGCCGAGGCGCTGCTGCGCGGCGAGGACCCGACCGGCGGGCAACTCCCGGGCGGCGCACCCGCGGTGCTGGTCGGCGCGGAGCTTGCGGCGGTGGACCTGCTGCGCGGCCCGCAGCCGGCCGCGGCAGTCTCCGAGCGGGGCGGACCGACCGGGCATCTGGCCATCGTGGCAAGGTCGTTGGGGATACCGCTGGTCCTGGGCATCCCGGTGGCCGCGCTGGCCGAGCTGGCCGAGGACCTGATCCTGGTGGACGGCGAGGCGGGCACGGTCGAGGCCAACGCCGGCGCGCGGGTGCGCACCATCCCGGCGCCTCGGCGGGTGCCCGGTGGCGGTGCGGGGCAGGCGATGACCCGGGACGGGCGGCGGATCCGGGTCCGGGCGAACGTGGCCACCGTCTCGGACGCGCTCGCGGCGACCGAGGCGGGCTCCGAGGGGGTCGGCCTGCTGCGGACCGAACTTCCGTTCCTCACCGAGGAGTCGGGCTGGCCGGACGAGGAGCGACAGGTGGCCGTGCTGGCACCGGTGCTGGCCGCGGTGCCGCCGGGGCCGGTCGTGGTGCGCACCCTGGACTTCACCGGCGACAAACGGCCGCCGTTCCTGCGCGACCGGCGTATCACGCTGCCCGGATCGGACGCGTTGACCGCGCAGTTGCGCGGCATCATGCGCGCGGCGGCGGAGACGGGCGTCGAGGTCGCGCTGTTGTTGCCGATGGTCGACCATCCCCGGCGGATCAAGCATGTCCGGGGGTTGCTCGCCGCCGCCTGTGCGGAACTGGGGCTGGCCCCACCACCGTTGGGCGCGATGGTGGAACTGCCCCAGGTGCTCGACCAGGTGGACGACCTCGCCGAGCACGCCGACTTCCTGTCGCTGGGCACCAACGACCTGACCTCCCGGCTGCTCGGGCTGAGCCGGGACGACCCGCGGCTGACCCCCGCCTCGGCGGCGCATCCGCGGGTGTTGGACGCCATCGCGCAGACCATCCGGGCCGGGCACGCGCGCGGTCGCGCGGTGTCGCTGTGTGGGGACGCCGCGGCGGATCCGGCGGTGCTGCCGCATCTGGTCCGGCTCGGCTGCGATGCGGTGTCGGTCGCGCCCACCGCGCTGTCCCGGGTGCGAGCGGCGGTGCGGGCGTACTGAGACGCGCCGTCCGGGACGGAGGCGGGGCGGCCGGGGACGCGCGGGACGGCCGGACGGGCCGGCTTCCGAGATCGGGCGGGGTGTCCGTGGTTCGAGACCATCGGACGATTCGATGGGGTCGATCGGGGCCGGCCCGGATAATGCGGACATGGGAAAGACGTATGCGCACATAGACGGCCGCCTGCGAGCGTTCATCGAGGCCCAGCCGGTCTTCTTCGTGGCGAGCGCGCCGCTCGCCGAGGACGGGCACGTCAACGTGTCGCCGAAGGGCCGTTCCGGCACGCTCGCCGTGCTGGACGACACGACGGTGGCCTACCTGGACTTCGGCGGCAGCCACGCCGAGACCATCGCGCACCTGCGGGAGAACGGCCGGATCACGCTGATGTGGTGCGCGTTCGAGGGCCCGCCGAAGATCGTTCGGGTGCACGGGGTCGGCGAGGCGGTCTTCCGCGACGATCCGCGCTTTCCCGACCTGGTGGCCCGGTTCGGCGACGCGGACGGGGACGGACTGCGGGCGGTCGTGGTGGTGCGCGCGACGCTGATCAGCGACACCTGCGGCTACGCGGTCCCGTTCATGGACTACCGCGAGGAGCGCACGCTGCACGAGGAGTTCATGTCCCGCAGGACCGACGCGGAATTCGTCGAGTACACCGGCAACAAGCCCTACAACGCAGCCAGTATCGACGGCCTGCCCGCCGTCCCGCTGCCCCTTCCGCTGCGCGGCTAGGCCGTATCCGCCGGACACGGCCTACGGCCTACGGCCTGCGTGGCCGGGTCCTGTCCGGCATCCGCCCGCCACGCCGGCGGGTCGGCGCCGGGGCGTGGGTGGGTCGTCCTTCGTCGTCGGGACGTCGGGTTCGCCGGATCGACGCCTGCCGCCGGGGGCGTGAGCAGGCGGGGTGGGTTGGGTCAGCCGGTATGCGGGCCGCCCTGTTGGGGGTATTGCGCGTACGGGTTCGGGGCCTGGGGCGGGTAGCCGGCGGGAGGCTGCGGCGGCCCGACCGGGTACGGGTTCGCGGCCTGCGGCACCTGGGGGGTCTGGCCCGGGTACTGGTTCGGCGGCTGCGTCGGCTGCGGACCCTGGCCCGGGTACTGATTCTGCTGGGGTGCGTGCTGGTTGGGGACCTGGGCGCCGTACGGCTGCTGTTGGCCGCCGGAGGCGTTGTACGCATCGATCAGGAAGCGGAAGATCCATTCGCCCTCGGCGCGCCAGGGGCGGGGGAAATTGAGCTTGGCGGGGCGGTCCCGGCCGGGGAACCAGAAGTGCATCCGGCTCCAGGTCCTGTTGATCTTCAATTCGGAGACCAGCGCGCCGGCCTGGGCGTGGGTCAGCGCGTAGGCGACCTCCTTGGGCCTGCTGGAGAGCGCGCTCGCCTTGTGGAACATCACCCCCTGCTGGGTGACCGTCAAGAAGTAGTAGTCGGACATCGACGCCCCGATCAACGCGCCGATCCCACCGAACAGCGCGAACAACATCGGGTTCGGGCCGCGGACCACGAACATCGTGGCGAGCGGCTGATCACCCGGGTTGGCGGCGGCCACCGCCTCCGCGATCTGTCGTTGCATCGTTGCCTTGCGCACCGCCATGTGCGTCGCCTCCCCGTGGAGCCACGCCGCAGTTGCGGCAGGGCGATCAGAGGCTAGCGCCTCGCCCGGCAACGTTCACCCCGTCGCGGCGCCCGGCACGGCACCTCGCCGCCCCGCCGAAACGTCCGAGTACTACGTTCCGGCGGCACGCCGATGCACCGCACCGAACACCGCGACAGGGCAAACGTTGCCGGGCGCGGCACTAGCGGTGCGACCCCGGCCCGGTGGTCGCGGTCGGGCAAAAATCCGGGATCGAACCGGGCGCTCCGGGGCACCGGCTTCCGCTGAGCGGAAGGCGAGCGGCCCGCGGCGGGAGGCGACCGGGCACCGTGTGCGGGAGGGACACCGCCGCCGGCACAGAGGGGAGACCGCATGAACGGGCTCAGGGACGTCTATCTCGTGGACGCCGTACGCACGCCCATCGGCCGCTACGGCGGTGCGCTCGCCGAGGTGCGGCCGGACGACCTGGCCGCGTCCGTGCTGCGCGCGCTGGTCGACCGTACGCCCGGCCTGGACCCCGCGCGGATCGACGACGTGGTGTTCGGCGCCGCCAACGGCGCCGGCGAGGACAACCGGGACGTGGCGCGGATGGCCGTGCTGCTCGCGGGCCTGCCCACCTCGGTGCCCGGCGTGACGGTGAACCGGCTGTGCGGATCCGGCCTGGAGGCGGTGATCCAGGCGGCGCGCGCCGTCGCGGTCGGTGACGCGTCGATCGTGGTCGCGGGCGGCGTCGAGTCGATGTCGCGCGCGCCGTGGGTGCTGGCCAAGCCCGGCAGGGGCTACCCCGCCGGCCACGAGACTCTGCACTCGACCACGCTCGGTTGGCGGCTGGTCAACCCGCGCATGCCCGCCGAGTGGACCGTCGGCCTCGGCGAGGCCACCGAACAACTCGCCGCGAGGTACGGGGTGACCCGGGACGCCCAGGACGCCTACGCGGCTCGCTCGCATGCCAGGGCCGACGCCGCGTGGACCGCCGGCGCGTTCGCCGACGAGGTGGTGCCGGTCGCCGGCGTGGACCCGGCCCGGGACGAGTCGATCCGGCCCGGCAGCACCGTCGAGGTGCTGGCGAAGCTCAAGCCCTCCTTCCGGCCGGACGGCACGATCACCGCCGGCAACGCCTCACCGCTCAACGACGGAGCCGCCGCGCTCCTGGTCACCGATGCGGCGGGTCTGCGCGAACTCGGCCGCGAACCGCTGGCCCGGATCACCGCGAGCGGCGTGCACGGCGTCGAGCCGCAGTACTTCGGGATCGGCCCGGTCGAGGCGGCCCGTCGGGCGCTGGCCAAGGCCGGCCGCGGCTTCGCCGACCTGGACGTGGTCGAGCTCAACGAGGCGTTCGCCGCCCAGGCGCTGGCCTGCCTGGGCGAATGGAGCGACCTGGACCCGGCCGTGGTCAACCCGCTCGGCGGCGCGCTCGCGCTCGGCCACCCGCTCGGCGCTTCCGGCGCCCGGGTGCTCGGCACACTCGCCCACCAACTGCACCGACGCGGCACCGGTTTCGGGATGGCGGCGCTGTGCATCGGGGTTGGCCAGGGCCTGGCCGTCACGCTGGAGAAGTGAGGACTTTCGGATGAGCACTACGAGCAGTACGAGCGGCCCCGGCGGCCCCGGCGGTGCCGCCGGCGCAGGTGGTACCAGCGGTGCTCCCGGGTTCGCCGGCACCAACGGCACCAACGGCGCCGGCGGCACCAACGGCACGAACGGCACGAACGGCCCCGGCGGTGCGACCCGCGCCGGCGCCACGGACGGTGCACAACCGCGCCCGGAGGCCACCCCGCACCGACTCCCCGAGTTCGACTTCGCCCCCTACAAGAGCACCCGACTGCGCAGCCCCCGACAGCCGTTGGTGATCCCGCCGAGCGGTGACACCGAGCTCACCGGCCCGGTGTTCGGCGTCGCCGACGTGCACCCGCTCGACTTCGATCTCACCCGGCAACACGTCGGCGAACCGCTCGGCGAGCGGATCATCGTCACCGGCCGGGTGCTGGACGAGTCCGGCCGCCCGCTGCGCAATCAACTCGTCGAGGTGTGGCAGGCGAACGCGGCCGGCCGCTACCTGCACAAGGGCGACCAGCATCCGGCGCCGACGGACCCCAATTTCACCGGCGCGGGCCGCTGCCTCACCGACGCCGAGGGCCGCTACCGGTTCGTCACGATCAAGCCCGGCGCCTACCCCTGGCGCAATCACCACAACGCCTGGCGACCCGCGCACATCCACTTCTCGCTGTTCGGCACCGCGTTCACCCAGCGTCTGGTCACCCAGATGTACTTTCCGGGCGACCCGCTGTTCGCGTACGACCCGATCTTCAACGCGGTCCGTGACGACCGGGCACGCCGCCGGATGATCGCCGCGTTCGACATGGACACCACCGAGAACGAGTGGGCGCTCGGCTATCGGTGGGACATCGTGCTCGGCGGCGCGAGCGCGACCCCGACGGAGGACCGATGAACACCTGGCCGACCGGCACACAGGGCGCCACGCCGAACCCGGACGGCGGGCTCACCCCGTCCCAGACCGTCGGGCCGTTCTTCGGCTACGCGCTGCCGTACGCCGGCGGCCCGGACCTGGTCCCGGCGCACGCTCCGGGCGCGATCCGGGTGCACGGCACCGTGTACGACGGCGCGGGCGAACCCGTCCCGGACGCCGTCCTGGAGATCTGGCAGGCCGACGCGGCGGGCCGATTCCCGCGTGCGCAGGGTTCGTTCGCGCGCGACGGCGGCACGTTCACCGGGTGGGGCAGGGCGGCGGTGGACCGGCTCGGGAGGTACGCGTTCAACACCGTGCGGCCCGGCGCGCCGAGCGGTGACGCGAACCCGTATCTGGCGATGTCGGTGTTCGCGCGCGGCATGTTGCGCAGGGCGGTCACGCGTGTGTACTTCCCCGAGGACGACCGCCACGCGGACCCGCTCTTCGCACTGGTTCCGCCGAGTCGGCATGAGACGCTGATCGCGGTGCGGGAGGAATCGGGCTCCTACCGCTTCGACGTGCACATCCAGGGCGAGCAGGAGACCGTTTTCCTTGCTGTTTGACGCTGATTCAGCCGATGCGCTCGACGCCGGGCTGCTGGAGCCGGTCCGGGCCGGGACCGCGGTCGAGGCGGTCACGAGCGATGCGGCCCACCTGCGGGCCCTGCTCGACGTCGAGGTCGCGCTGGCCCGGGCCCAGGCTCGGATCGGGCTGATCCCGGCCGCCTCCGCCGCCGCGATCGAGGCCGGCTCCCGGGCCCGGTTCGACGTGCTCGACCTGGCTCGCCGGGCGCGCGGCGCGGGCAACCCGGTCGTACCGCTGGTGCGCGAGTTGACCGCGGCGGTCCGGGCGCTCGACCCGGCCGCCGCCGAGCACGTGCACCTGGGCGCGACCAGCCAGGACGTCGTGGACAGCGCCGCGATGCTGGTGGCCGCCCGCGCGCTGGACGCGACCCTGCCCGACCTGGCCCGGACCGCCGCGGCGCTGGCCGACCTCGCCGAGCGGCACCGGAGCACGGTCATGGCCGGCCGCACACTGACCCAACACGCCGTCCCGACCACCTTCGGGCTCAAGGCCGCCGGGTGGTGCGTCCTGGTCACCGACGCCTACGCCCGCACCCGCGCGGTCCGCGCCGCGCTGCCCGCGCAACTCGGCGGTGCGGCGGGCACCCTGGCCGCGCTCGGCGAGCACGCGATCGCGCTGCTCGCACCGTTCGCCGCCGAACTCGCGCTGGCCGAGCCGGTACTGCCCTGGCACACGCTGCGCACCCCGATCCTGGACCTGGCCGGCGCCTGTGCCCAGGTCACCGGCGCGCTGGGCAAATTCGCCGGCGACGTCGCGCTGCTCGGCCAGACCGAGGTGGGCGAGGTCGCCGAACCGGCCGGCGCGGGTCGAGGCGGCTCGTCCGCGATGCCGCACAAGCGCAATCCGGTGCTCTCGGTGCTGATCGTCTCGGCCGCCCGGCAACTGCCCGGGTACGTGTCTACGCTGGCCGCGTCGATGGCCGGCGCCGAGCACGAGCGGCCGGCCGGCGCGTGGCACGCCGAGTGGCAGCCGCTGCGCGCGGCACTGCGGCTGGCCGGCGGCGCGGCCGAGACGGCGGCCGAACTGGCCGAGGGGCTTGAGGTCCTCCCGGACCGGATGCGGGCCAACCTGGAGCTGACCGGCGGGCGGATCGTGTCCGAGCGGCTGGCCGGCGAGTTGACCGCCGAACTCGGCAAGGAGGCGGCGCAAAGCCTGCTCACCGACGCATCCCGGACCTCGGCGCGGACCGGCCGGCCCCTTCGTGATCTGCTGGGGCGGTTGGACGAGGCGGTTTTCGACCCGGCCGCCTACATCGGCTCGGCCCCGGCTCTGATCGACCGGGCGCTCGCGCACCATCGCACCGTGTTCCAAGAGAAGGACCAATGACGATCGCCACGCTCAACCACCGCTTCGACGGCCCGGCAGACGCCCCGGTGTTGATCCTCGGCCCCTCGCTGGGCACCGAACTGGGTATGTGGGACGCGCAGATCCCGGAGCTGTCCCGGCACCACCGGGTACTGCGCTACGACCTGCGCGGACACGGCACGTCCCACCCGGTACCGGGCACGGCGTCGGTCGGCGACCTGGTCGGCGACGTGCTCACGTTGGCCGACTCGTACGGCATCAAGCGGTTCGCCTATGCCGGTGTCTCGCTCGGCGGCGCGGTCGGCCTGTGGATGGGCGTGCACCATCCCGAGCGGCTGACCGCCCTGATCGCGTGCTGCTCCTCGGCGCGCTTCGGCGAGCCGCAGGCGTGGCTGGACCGGGCTGCGACGGTGCGCTCGCAGGGCATGCGGCAGCTGGCCGACACGGTGATCCAGCGCTGGTTCACGCCCGAGTACGTCAAGCGCGAGCCGGCGGCCGTGCAGCGGATCCTGGACATGTTGTACGCGTGTCCGCCGGAGGGGTATGCGGGCTGCTGCGATGCGCTGGCGCGCTACGACCTGCGTGCGGAGCTGGGCCGGATCGCCGTGCCCACGCTGGTGATCGGCGCGGAGCGGGATCCGTCGACGCCGCTGGAACACGCACGCGAGCTGGCGGCCGGGATTCCCGGCGCGACGCTGGTCGAGGTCCCCGACGCGGCGCACCTGGCGAACATCCAGCAGGCGGAGACGGTCACCTCGGCGATGGGTGCGCACCTGGCGGCGACGCGCTCCCGCTTGGCGGCGGAGGCCCGAGGATGAGCCATTCCGAGGGTGTGCGCTCGCGCCTGGCGGCGGGGGTGGCCGGATGAGCCACGCCGAGGGTATGCGGGTGCGGCGGGAGGTTTTGGGGGACGCGCATGTGGATCGGGCGGTGGCCGGGACCACCGAACTGACGGCCGACTACCAGGATCTGATCACGCGTTACGCGTGGGGCGAGATCTGGACTCGGCCCGGGTTGGATCGGCGCACGCGCAGCTGCATCACGCTCACGGCGCTGGTCGCGCACAACCACATGGACGAGCTCGCGATGCATCTTCGCGCGGCGCGCACGAATGGGTTGAGCTGGGACGAGATCAAGGAGGTCCTGTTGCAGACGGCGATCTATTGCGGGGTGCCGGCGGCGAACAGTGCCTTTGCGGTGGCGCAGCGGGTGCGCACGGAGTTGGGCGAGTAGGCCCTGGCCTGCGGCCGGCCGTTGTCCTCAAGCGCCGGACGGGCTGGGGTTGGTGGGCCTGGTGGGGCGGGCTGCGGTTTGGTGGGCCGGCGGTGGGTTGTGCTCAAACGCCGGACGGGCTGATTTCGGTGGGGTTCGGGGGATCGGCTGTGGCCGGGGTGTGGCGGGGATTTGGTTTGGTGGGGGAGATGGGTTCCACTGAATGGAAGTTCCCGGCACGGAGGTGGGGCTATGACGCCGGTTACGGTTACCGGCAAGGTGATGGCCATCCTCGGTGCGTTCGCGGCCGGGGATGGGCGGTTGAGTCTGACCGAGGTGTGTCGGCGGGCGGATCTCGCGCTGGCCACCGGGCATCGGCTCGTCGCCGAGTTGGTCGGCGGCGGGCTGCTGGAGCGGCTGGACGACGGGTCGTACCGGGTCGGGGTCAAGCTGTGGCACATCGGTGCCCAGGCGCACGCCGCGACCGACCTGCGTGATCTCGCGTTGCCGCACATGGAGGACCTGTACGAGGCGACGCACGAGAACGTGCAGCTCGCGGTGCTGCGCGAGGGGAAGGCGCTCTACCTGGAGCGGCTGCGCGGCACCCGCTCGATGCCGATCGTCACCCGGGTGGGCACCGAACTGCCGCTGCACGCCACCGGCGTCGGCAAGGTGCTGCTCGCGTACGCGCCGAGGCAGTTGCGCGAGCGGGTGCTGACCGAGCCGCTCGCGCCGCACACGACGCGCACCATCACCGACCCGGGCCGGCTGCGCGAGTGCCTGACCGAGATCCGCCGTACGGGCGTGGCCACCACGTCCGGCGAGATGACCGTCGGCGCGCACTCGGTGGCGGCGCCGATCCGGGACCGGCACGACACGGTGGTCGCCGCGCTGTCGTTGGTGACCGGACGCCGTACGGCCGACCTGCGTCGGCTGGTCCCGACCGTGACGACCGCCGCCAGGGCCCTGTCGCGGGATGTGGCGCAGCACTGGACCGGGAGCGGGGACATCGGCGGCGACGCGGACATGCGTGCGGGCGGGGACTGTCACCCACGTGGGTGAAAATCCCCGCCGCTTGGCCCCGAGTGTGCGGTCGTGCCCGCGCCTCGCGCCTCGTGCCTGATGGCTCGTGGCTCGTGTGCTCAGAGCTTGAGCATGCTCTGCAGGAACGTCCGGTACTTGTGCAATGCGAGCCGCAACTGCTCGGTGTCCCCACCGGCAGTGCGCTTGGTCTGCTCCAGTTCGGTGCGTCGGGTCTGAATCGAGTCGGTCACCAGCTTGGTGACCTGGGCCGCGATGTCGTCCGCCTCCGAGACGGCGTCCGCGGGGCTGTCCACGAATCCGGCGAGTGCCTCGCGGAAGCGGTGGTTGAGCTCCTCGGCGGCGGCCCGGTCGAACATGGCCGCATCGTCGTCGTGGACGTCGTCGCCGCCTCGACGGCCGGAGTCGTCCGTCCGGGTCCGGTCCTTGGTGGACCCGGCGCCGGACGTGTCCCGCGGACCGGCCCCGGCCGGCGGGCTCGTCGGCGAGGGCGGCGTGTCGCGGCCGGCCCCGGGTGTCGGGTGCACGGTGGTGCCGTAGGGCTCCGCCTGGTCGTGCTGCTGGTGCGGCATGGCACGGGCGGGCGACTCGGGCGGGCTGTCCACGCTCGGACCGGGGCCGTCGGTGACCCTGGCCTGGCGGGCGGCGCGGTCTCGTTCGTCGCGCTCGACTATGGGTGCGTCGTCCCGGCTGGGACCGGAAGCGCCCGGCCCGTTCGGGAAGTTCTGCTTGCGCATCGGTGTGGTCCTCTCGTCCGGTACGACGGATGTCGCGCCGCTGCGCGAGACGTCCCGGTGAGGACGCCCCGGCGGGTGAATCCCTTGTGGCGGCCCGGCCGACGAGGTGTCGGCCGAGCCGAAGATCAGCGTTGTTCGGGCTTCGAGGCATCCAGACGGGGCGAGTTCGCCTCGCCCGGCGCGGCCTGCCACTGGTCGGTGTGGCCGTCGTGCGTCGTGGGAGCCGAGTCGGCGGAGTCGGATGTCGACGTGGTGCCGGCGCGACGCGGCCGGTAGGGCTGCCCCAGCAGGTCGTCGAACAGGGCGCGGTGGTGGATCATCGCCTGGCGCAGGTCCTCGGTCTGGGCCTCGCCGGCTTCACTGCGCCGGGCGATCTCGTGCGCCTTGCGGTAGTGGTCCAGGGTGTGCCCGTGCTCGACGGACAGCAGTTCCATGCGCTTGTCGTGCGCGCCGGTGGGGTAGCCGCGTTCGTGCATCAGCCGGGTGATCAGTCCGTCCGCCTCCTGCACCGCGTCGTCGGGAGCGTCGACGAACCGCTCCTGGACCGCGGTCCACTCGGTGGCGTACTTCTCCCGCGCGGCGGGGTCCAGCGGCTTGAGCGTGAGTTCGCTGTGCCGACGCTCGCGCTCGACCAGGTTGCGCTCGGCCTCGCGCCGGTCGCCGTACTGCTCGACGGCCCGGTCGTACTCGGGGCCGAATCGAGCCTGAAGGTGCCTGCGCCGCATCATCGGACGGCCCGCGAAGAAGGCCGCGGCGGCGAGGACGACGACGATCACCACGATCAGGATGACGGTCGCTGTCGTGTTCACGGGAACTCCCAGATGGGTTGGGTCTCGGATCGTGCATTTAGGTATAACAGCGGACGCACTCCGTATATCGGGGGTTTCCGCTCATGCTCGACGTCTCATGCCTTGCCGGGTCTGGGCAGACCAAACGCTGCCCACGGATCGGGTTTCCGGCCACCGGAAGGCGATGGGGTGTCGGGAGGGCGGGATGGGCAAGCCTGGGGCGGATCGGTACAGCGGTGTGAGGAGCGGACGGATGCGGACACAGGTCGCGATCATCGGTGCGGGCCCGGCGGGTCTGCTCCTGTCGCAGCTGCTGCACAACCGGGGGATCGACTCGGTCGTGTTGGAGGCGCGCAGCCGCGAGTACTGCGAGCAGCGCCAGCGCGCGGGCATGTTGGAGCAGGCCACCGTCGACGTGCTGCGCGAGGCGGGCGCGGCGGACCGGCTGGATCGTGAGGGCCTTGTGCACCACGGAATCCACCTGCGGTTCGCCGGGCGGGACCGGCACATCGACTTCCCGAGTCGGACCGGCGGTCGGTCGGTGACCGTGTACGGGCAGACCGAGATCGTCAAGGACCTGATCGCCAAGCGCGTGGACGAGGGCGCGCGGCTGTATTTCGACACGCCGGTGACCGCGATCGAGGGCATCGAGGGGGACGCGCCGCGGATCCGGTTCGTCCGGGACGGGGTCGAGGAGACTCTCGAGTGCGACTTGGTCGCGGGATGCGACGGGTTCCACGGGGTGTCCCGGCCGACGATTCCGGCGGATGTGCTGAAGACCTACGAGCGCAGCTATCCGTTCGCGTGGCTGGGCGTGCTGGCGGACGTCGCGCCGTCCACCGACGACCTGATCTATGCGTACAGCGACCGCGGGTTCGCGCTGCACAGCATGCGGTCGGCGCAGGTGAGCCGGTTGTACCTCCAGGTGGACCCGGATGCGAAGCTCGCCGACTGGCCGGACGAGCGGATCTGGGCGGAGCTGCGCGAGCGGCTCGCGGTGCCGGGGTGGACGCTCGACGAGGGGCCGATCAGCGAGCGCGGCATCACCCCGATGCGGAGCTTCGTGGCCGAGCCGATGAGCTTCGGACGGCTGTTCCTGGCCGGGGACGCGGCGCACATCGTGCCGCCCACCGGGGCCAAGGGGTTGAACCTGGCGATGGCGGACGTGCGGCTCCTGGCGGATGCGTGCGGGGAGTGGTTCGGGAGCAGCGGCTCGCGGGACGGGCTGGACGCGTACAGCGATGCGTGTCTGCGGCGGGTGTGGCGGGCCGAGCACTTCTCGTACTGGATGACCACGCTGCTGCACACGGGCGCGGACGCGTCCGAGTTCGATCGGCGGTGCCAGGTGGCGCACCTGGAGTACGTGGCGGACTCCGACGCGGCGATGGCTTCGCTGGCCGAGAACTATGTCGGCTACGCCTGGGGTTCGTGAACACGTCTCCTGTGGCGGCCTCGGTGGCCTCGGTGGCCTGCCGGGCGATGTGGCCTCAAGCGCCGGCCGGGCTGGGTGGCCTCAAACGCCGGCCGGGCTGGACTTGCCTGGCTGAGGGTTTCGGCATGCGGGGTATCGGGGGCGCAGAAACGCCGGCCGGGCTGTGAACAGCCCGGCCGGCGTTTGAGGCCACCGGGGCCGAAGGCGAGGCCGCCCGCAGCCCAAGCCGCGCTTGAGGCCGCCGAGGCCACCCACGGTGCGAAGTCAGACGCTGACGCCGAAGTCCTTGGCGATGCCCGCGAGGCCGGAGGCGTAGCCCTGGCCGAGGGCGCGGAACTTCCAGTCGGTGCCGGCGCGGTACAGCTCGCCGAAGAGCATCGCGGTCTCGGTGGACGCGTCCTCGGAGAGGTCGTAGCGCGCGAGCTCGACGTTGTCGGCGGCGTTCAGCACGCGGATGAAAGCGTTGCGGACCTGGCCGAACGACTGCTTGCGGGTGTCCGCGTCGTAGACCGAGACCGGGAAGACGACCTTGTCGACGTCCGCGGGCAGCTGGGCGAGGTTGACCTTGATCTGCTCGTCGTCGCCCTCGCCCTCGCCGGTGCGGTTGTCGCCGGTGTGCTCGACGGTGCCGTCCGGGGTCTTCATGTTGTTGAAGAACACGAAGTGCTGGTCGGAGTAGACCTTGCCGGCCGCGTTGACCACGATTGCGCTCGCGTCGAGGTCGAAGTCCTCGCCCGTGGTCGTGCGCAGGTCCCAGCCGAGGCCGACGACGACCGCGGTCAGGCCCGGGGCCTCCTTGGTCAGGGAGACGTTTCCGCCCTTGCTCAGGCTCACGGCCATGGGTGTTTCCTTCCGGAGGATGTATGACGTCGCGGACGACGCTACTGCTACTGATCCGGACGTGCAGCAGGCACGCGTAAGTTCCCGAACGCGCCGAAAGGGGCCGTCAAGGTGGCGGTGATCACGGGGCGGAAGCCCGGTCGAGGTTATTGACGGTTCGTCAGTTCCGCCGTTCAATGGCCGAGACAAACAGGCATACGACTATTAGTCATATGCAGGAAATCCAGCTTCGGACCCCTGGGGGCAGCCATGTCCAGCGCCACGACGCCGTCGGCCGGGATCGATCAGGCGCGGATGCGTCAGGTCATGGGCCACTTCGCCACCGGCGTCACGGTGGTCACCGCGATCCACGACGGTGCGCCCGTGGGCATGGCGTGCCAGTCATTCACATCGCTGTCGCTGGAACCGGCGTACATCTCGATCGCCCCGGCGCTCACCTCGACGACCTACCCCCGGGTGCGCGCGGCCGGCCGGTTCGTGGTCAACATCCTCGCCGAGGACCAGCAGGACGTGTGTCGTGCGATGGGCCGCAGCGGCGGCGACAAGTTCGTCGGCGTGGACTGGGCCCCCGCCGGCAACGGCGCTCCGCGGCTGGCCGGGGCGGTGGCCTGGATCGAGTGCGACATCGCGCACGAGTTGCCCGGCGGCGACCACGTGATCGTGATCGGCGCGGTCACCGCCCTGGACCTGCCGCGGGACACCGCGCCGCTGATGTTCCACAAGGGCCGGTATGCGCGCCTGATCGCCGAGTAGCGCGCCTCACCCGCCCGCGCCGGGCAGGAGCCCCTCCGCCATGGCCACCGTGACGGCGGCGGTGCGGTCGTCCACGCCGAGCTTGTTGAAGGTGCGCATCAGGTGCGTCTTGACGGTGGCCTCGCCGATGTACAACTCCCGGCCGATCTCGGCGTTGGTCATCCCGCGCGCGACCAGGCCGAGCACCTGCGTCTCGCGCGGGCTCAGTGCGTCGCGGACCGGTGTCTTCAGCCGGGTGACCAGCTTCGCGGCCACCGGCGGCGCGAGCACCGTCTCGCCCCGGGCGGCGGCGCGGACCGCGGCGGCCAGTTCCACCCGCGGGGTGTCCTTGAGCAGGTAGCCGGTGGCGCCCGCCTCGACGGCGCGCACGATGTCGCCGTCGGTGTCGTACGTGGTCAGGATCAGCACGTGCACCCCGGGCAGCTCGCGCACGATCCGCCGGGTCGCGGCGACGCCGTCGGTGCCCGGCATCCGCAGGTCCATCAACACCACGTCGGGCCGCAGCTCGGCGGCCCTGTCCACAGCCTGTGCACCGTCCTCGACGGAGGCGACCACCTCGAAATCGGCCTCGGCCGCGAGCATGCCCGCCAGGCCCTCGCGCACCACGGGGTGGTCGTCGGCGATGAGCAGACGGATCACTGCGGTACCTCCACCCGTACGGTCGTGCCCCGGCCGGGCGCCGAGACCAACTCGACCTCGCCGCCGACCTGTGCCAGCCGCGCCCGCATTCCCGGAAGACCGTATCCCCCCTTCCCGTTCCCCGGCTCGAAGCCTCGTCCGTCGTCCGCCACGGTCAGCCGGGTGGCGAACGGACGGTAGGCCAACTCCACCGCCACGCACCCGGCGTCGGCGTGTTTGCGGATGTTGGCCAGCGACTCCTGAAGCACCCGCACCAGCACCACCTGGACCGTCGAGGACAGCTCGTGCTCGACGCCGGTGACCGTGAACGTCGCGGCCACCTCCAACTCCTCGCCGAGCCCGGCGACGGTGCGGCCGAGCAATTCGGCGAGCGGCTCGGCGCGGTCCTCGCCGTTCACCGGCCCCTGGGCGGCGACCAGGGCACGTGCCTCGGCGAGGTTGTCCCGGGCCACCCGCTCGGCCAGTTCCAGGCGTTTGCGGGTGGCGGCGGCGTCCGAGTCCACGGTGATCCCGGCCGCCTGGAGCAACATCAGGATGCTGGTGAACCCCTGCGCGAGGGTGTCGTGGATCTCGCGGGCCATGCGCTCGCGCTCGACCCGCACACCCGCCTCGTGGTGCGTCTCGGCCAACTCGGCCCGGGTCGCCTCCAACTCGCGCACCAGCCGGCCGCGCTCCTCCACCTTGTCGGCCAGCCAGTTGATGGTCCAGGCCATCAGAAAGCTGAAGCCGAGCGCGATCACCATCTCGACCAGGATCCTGGCCACCCGATCGTGCGCCCAATGCGCCCCCCGGGCCTGGAGCGCGCCGTTGACGCCGAAGAGATATACGCCCGCCAGCATCGCCGGGAGCATGCGCTCGATGAACGTGAAGGTCAGCGGCATCAACACGTACATCAGCGCGATGCCGCCGGGATCGACCAGACTCAGCGCGGTCACTCCGGCGTACGCGAGCACCAGGTGCACCTGCCCGCGCCGATCCCACACGCTCGGATCCACACCGGGCGGAAGCAGCAGCCAGAACGAGACCGGCAGCAGTACGAGCACCACCGGGCACCACGGCGGTTGGTCCGTGCCGAACTCGGCGGCGGTGGCCGCGGCGAGGATGAGGTATGTATAGCGGTACGCGCCGAGCAGCCTGCTTCCGAAGAGGTGCGCCTCCTCGTCGTCGACCAGGGTGGATCGGGGCGTGATCGGCACACCGGCCGCATCCGCTCCATTCACCGCATTGCTGCCTTTGCCGTGTTCACCGCTCGTTCCCGCTCCAGTCGAAGGTCGTGATCCACACGACCAAGCCGAGCACACCCCACCCGGTGAGCACCAAGGCCACCCGGCCCGACTCCCAGGTGCCGCCGGCTCGACTGCCTGGAACGTGATCCCCGGCAGCTCCGGCGGAACCCGCGCACCGTGATCGCCGATTCGACGCGGGTGCCGGCCGGGTGCGTTCGCCGCGGGGTCATGCCTCGACGATGGCGGGTGCGGGCCGGGTGCCGGGACGTACGAACGACGGACATCGCCTGTCCGTCGATCGGGGGACAGGCGACGCGTGGACGAGTGGGTATGGTCGGCCTCGGCCGGCGCGGGCGGGCTTTTGGCCGGGGCGGGCGTGCGGCGCACCGGCGCGGTGGGCGTCAGGCGGGTCCGCGCGGCGGGCGTGCGGCGTACGATGTCGCGGATGTGAGGCGTACCGCGTGGCGAGTGTGAGACTTCCCGCTCTCCACGGCGACCGGGCCGATGGCACCATGGCAGGACCGGGGGAGTCGCTTGCGAAGGGATTTCGGATGACCGCGCAGCCCGAGGTGACGGCCGATCAGCACCGGTCCGGAGAGCGGGAATCCGCCCTCTTCGACCCCACCGTGGCGGCGCCGCCGCTGGTCGACGTGGCCCGATTCGGCTTCGAGGGACCGCTTGCCGCGACCGCCGCCGCGTGGAGTGAGGACGCGGTCTACTGGGAGTACACGAAGGCGGCCAACCCGATCGGCGCCGGATACACGACGCCCGTTCCGGTGGAGCGTTTCCCGGCCGAACTGCACGCCGGTGGAGCCACCCGGGTGATTCCGCTCGACCTTGCCGGGCCGATGCGGATCGCGGGCGGCCCGGCGACCAGTCCGGCGCTGCTGGCCAACTTCGTCCGGATCAACGCGGGCGACCGGCTCGAGGTGCGGCCGAACGCGACCTCGCAGCTCTACTACGTGATGTACGGCCGGGGCATGTCGTTGGTCGGCGGCCAGGCGGTGGAGTGGGAGAAGGGCGACTTCCTGGTCCTGCCGGATCTGGGCGAGATCACCCACCACGCCGCGCAGGACGCGTTGTTCTACTGGGTGCACGACGAGCCGCTGCTGCGCTACCTCGGGGTCACCCCGAATCGGGCCCGGTTCCGGCCGACCAAGTTCTCCCGGCATCGTGCGGTGGAGGAGCTCACCCGGATCGCCGAGGCGCCCGGCGCCAACGCCAAGAACCGGGTCAGCGTGTTGCTGAACACGATCGACCAGGACCAGACGCTGACCGTCACGCACACCCTGTGGGCGATGTTCGGCCTGCTCCCGGTGGACCAGATCCAGCGTCCGCACCGGCACCAGTCGGTCGCCCTGGACCTGATCCTGGACTGCGAACCGGGCTGCTTCACCCTGCTGGGCGATCGGCTCGACGAGCACGGGGAGATCGTCGACCCGCAGCGGGTGGACTGGCAGCCCGGCGGCGCGTTCGTGACGCCCCCCGGGAAGTGGCACGCGCACCACAACGAGTCCGGCAGTCCCGCGCACCTGATCCCGATTCAGGACGCGGGCCTGCAGACCTATCTGCGCAGCCTGGACATCCGCTTCAGCGACCGGCGCTGAGATCTCGGCGACCGGGCCTGTGCCGAGACGGGCCCGGCCGCCGCTCTCGGCCGCCGGCCCCGCTCGGCTACGGTTCCGCGCTTCCGGCTACCGCCGGTTCGCGTCCCGGTCGAGGTTGCGGTTGAGGTATTCGCCGGTCAACGAGTGTTCGGCGGCCAGGAGTTGCCGGGGCGTGCCCTCGAAGACCACCGTGCCGCCGTGCTTGCCGCCGTCCGGACCCAGGTCGATCACCCAGTCGGCCCGGCCGACCACGTCCAGGTTGTGTTCGATCACCAGGAGCGTGTTTCCGCCGTCCACGAGCCGGTCCATCAGCGCGATCACCGTGTCCACGTCGGACATGTGCAGTCCCGTGGTCGGCTCATCGAGCACGTACACGCTGCCGGTCTTGTGCAACTCACCCGCCAGCTTGAGCCGTTGCCGCTCACCTCCGGAGAGCGTGCCGAGCGGCTGGCCCAGCGTGACGTATCCCAGCCCGACCTCGGCGAGCGCGGCCAGGTGCGGCCGGATGCGCTTCTCGGTGAAGAACTCTTGCGCGTCCTCGACGGTGAGCGCCAGCACGTCGATGATCGACTTGCCGCGCAGCGGGTGCCCCAGCACCTTGTCGTCGAAGCGCCGTCCCTCGCAGCGCTCGCAGATCGTGGTCACCGGGTCCATGAAGGCCATCTCCACGGTGACCGAGCCGCGCCCCTGGCAGGCCGAACAGGCGCCGGCCGAGTTGAAGCTGAACAGGCCCGGCTTCTCGCCGCTCGCCTTGGCGAACAGGGCGCGGATCGGATCCATGATCCCGATGTGACTCGCGGGAGTGGAACGCGAGTTGGCCGTGATCGCGGTCTGGTCGATGACGATCGTGTCGGGATGCGCGGCGGTGAACACCTCGGACACCAGCGTGCTCTTGCCGGAACCGGCGACGCCGGTGAACACGGTCAGCACCCCGGTCGGGATGTCCACGTCGACGTGCCTGAGGTTGTGCAGGCTCGCGCCGCGGATCGGGATGTGCCCGGTGGGCGTGCGGTAGTCGGTCTTGACCACCGTGCCCCGGTTCAGGAAGCGGCCGGTGAGCGTGTCCGACTCGATCAACTCCTTCACCGTGCCGGCGAAGACGAGTTCACCGCCGTGCGAGCCGGCGTGCGGACCCATGTCGATCACGTGGTCGGCGACCGCGATCACGTCCGGATCGTGCTCGACCACGAGCACGCTGTTGCCCTTGTCCCGCAGCGCGACCAGGAGTTCGTTCAACCGGTGTACGTCGCGCGGGTGCAGGCCGACACTGGGCTCGTCGAAGATGTAGGTCATGCCGGTGAGGCTGGAGCCGAGGTGGCGGACCATCTTGAGCCGCTGCCCCTCGCCGCCGGAGAGCGTGGAGGTCTCCCGGTCCAGGCTGAGGTAGGACAGACCGATGTCCACGATTCGGCGCAGGGCGGCCGAGGCGGCCTCGGCCACCGGCCGGCCGATCGGATCGTCGATCGCGGCCAACACCTCGATCAGGTCGCCGACTTCGAGCGCGCAGTAGTCCGCGATGTTGCGCCCGTCGATCCGCGCGGCGAGTACGGCCGGGTTGAGTCGGGCACCGGCGCAGTCCGGGCACGGGCCCTCGGTCAGGTATGCCTCGACCGTCTCCCTGGTCCTGGCGCCGAGCGTGGACACGTCACGGTTGAGGTAGAGCCGGTCGAAGCGGCTGTACAGGCCCTCGAAGGTCACGTTGACCGTGCCGTCCGGGGTGACCCACTTGAACTTGATCACCCGGTCCGGATCGCCTCGGGTGAGCAGCGCGAATTCGGCGTCGGTGTAGTCGGCGATCGGCTTGTCGTTGTCGAACAGCCCGGACGCCTGGTAGATCCCGACCCCGAGCAGGGCGAGCCGGAACGCGCCGTCGTTGAGCGACCTGGACCGATCCAGCAGGCGGGTGTAGTCGGCCCGTACGGTCCGACCGAGGCCGTCGCACGTGGTGCACATGCCGCCGGGGTCGTTGAACCCGTACACCGCGGGGGTGCCGGCCGAGGGTTCGGCGATGCGGGAGAACAGCACGCGCAGGAGTGGATTGATGTCGGTCATCGTGCCGACCGTCGAGCGGGAGTTGGACCCGATCGGCTTCTGGTCCACCACGATGGCGGGCGACACGTTCTCGATCGCGTCGGCGTGCGGGCGCTCGTAGCGCGGCAGGAACTTGCGTTCGAATGCCGAGAAGGTCTCGTTGAGTTGCCGCTTCGACTCGACCGCGACGGTGTCGAAGACGATCGACGATTTGCCGGACCCGGACGGACCGGTGAACACGACGATCCGGTCCTTCGGGATGCGCAGCGACACATCCTTGAGGTTGTTCTCGCGCGCGCCGGTGATGACGATGTCCTTGATCATGCGGCTCCGTTGCTCTTCGATGACGGACCCCGACGGGCCCGGCCCGGGTCGCGCGGCGGCAGGGGCGGGGGCGCGACCGAACCAGCGAGCGTACGGGACGAGGCCGACAACGACGGTGGGACCGGTGCAGGTGCAGGTGTCGGCACCGGGAGCGACCGACACGGCGGTAGCGGCACCGAAACCTGCTTCGGCGGCGCGGCCTGTTCGTGAGCGGAGACGGTGTGGAGCAGCCTGAGGGACCCTCGACTCGGCACGAAAGCGGAACCCCATCCCGGGTTGTGTCGTCACTTCCCATATGACGAGGGGGATTCCGTCGCGCGGGCAGGTTGGGGAGCCACCGCGCAGCGATGAGTCGGGGGGCTTGTCCTTCCAAGTGTTGGGACCTACCCGGGTTTTGGGTCCCGACGGAAGCGAACTGAACATCGGCCCGAGGCGGCAGCGCGAGTTGTTGACGCTGCTGCTGTTGCGGCCCGGGGTCGCGGTACCGGTGGACCGACTGGCCGAGGAACTGTGGAACGGACGCCCGCCGCCCGGCGCGCGATCGACGCTGCACGCCTATCTGTCCGGCCTGCGACGGGTGTTGGAGCCGGGGCGGCGAGCGCCCTATCGGGTATTGACTACGCGCGATGACTCGTACGCCCTGGAGGTGCCGGCCGGGCGGCTGGACACCACGCGGTGGCATGCGTTGGCCGAGGCGGGCCGGGCCGCGGGGGCCGCCGGTGCGCTCGATCGGGCGGACGAACTGCTGCGGGCCGCACTGGCGTTGTGGGTCGGCGACGCGTTCGCGGAGCTGGCCGATCACGATGTGGCGCAGGCCGAGCGGGCGCGGTTGGCCGAGGAGCACACCGGGCTGTTGGAGGAGGCGGCCGAGTGCCGACTCGCGCTGGGCGCACACGCGTCGGTGATCGGGGATCTGATGGCGCTGGTCCGGGAGCATCCGCTGCGGGAGCGGCCTCGGGCGCAACTCGCGCTGGCGCTCTACCGATCGGGGCGGCAGGCGGAGGCGTTGGCGGTACTGGAGGCCGGACGGCGGTTGTGTGCGGAGGAGTTGGGTCTGGATCCGGGTCCGCGGCTGCGTGACCTCCAGGCCGCGATCCTGCGCCAGGATCCGATGCTCACCGCTCCGGATCGGCCGCCGTCTCCGGTGGCCTCCGTGTGCTCGGGCCGCCGGAACATGATGGCGGCTCGTCCGCATCGGCCCTGTCCGCATCGGGGTGCGCCGCACCGGCGCCGGTAACGGGCGGGTCGGCAGCGGAGGCCGTCCGCGGGCCGGTTGTATACGCCGTCGTGTATGCAACCGGCCCGCTCGGCAAGCGGCGATTTCGTGCCGCGGCAGGGCGGAGATCCGCGACCTGTGCGGCCTTGCCCGAGCGTGGGTCAGACCGTCAGGACGATCTTGCCGGCGACCCGGCCGGTCTCCCCGCGCTCGTGTGCCTTGGCCGCGTCCGTCAGGGGGAACACCGAGTCGATCACGGCGCGCAGCCGCCCGACCTCGGCCAGGGCCGCGACCTGCTTCATGGACGCGTGGTCGGCCTCGACGAGCATCTCCGCGGCGCGGACGCCGTACCGCTCGACCTCCAGGTCCGCGACGTTGTTCACGATCGCGACGAGGATGCCGCCCCTGCGCAGCGTCGGCAACGAGCGCGGGCCGTATGCGCCGCCGACGCCGTCCAGCACCACGTCCACGTCCCGCACGGCCTCGGCGAAGTCGGTCGTGGTGTAGTCGATCATCTCGTCGGCGCCCAGCTCGCGGACGAGGTCGTGTTTGGGTGCGCGGGCCGTGCCGATGACGTAGGCGCCGCGTGCCTTGGCGATCTGTACAGCCAGGTGGCCGACCCCACCCGCCGCGGCATGGATCAACACCCGCTGCCCCTTCCGCAGGTCGGCGGTGTCCACCAGAGCCTGCCAGGCGGTGAGCGCGGCCAGCGGCAGTGCCGCGGCCTGTACGTGGTCGAGATTCGCGGGCTTGCGCACCAGGTGACGGGCCGCCGAGACGACGTACTCGGCGTGCGACCCGTTCCCGTACGGGTACTTCAGCATGCCGAACACCTCGTCGCCCGGCCGATGGATCGTCACCCCCAGGCCGACCGCCGCCACCACACCCGACAGCTCCCATCCGAGCACGAAGGGCGGCCGGCCCAGGATCAGGCCCGTGGCCCGGTGTATCCAGTCGGTCGGGTTGACGCCGGCCGCGTGCACCTCGACCAGCACCTCGCTCGGGCCGGGCCGCGGCCGCTCCAGCTCGACCTCCCCGAGCACCTCGGGGCCGCCGAGAACGTCCTGACTGATGGCGCGCATGTCACTTCTCTTCCGGTCCGAAGGATCCCCTCGGACATCGTGACGACCGCTCGGGGATCGGCGCGAGCGTCCGGAACGACACGATGCGTACAATTCCGGACGTGAGCACAGTTGCGATAGCCGTCGCCGACGGGATCCTGCACTTCGAACTGGCCCTTGCCTACGAGCTGTTCGGCACGGCCCCGCCGGTTCCGGTCGAGGACTGGTACGAGCTCGTCATCTGCGGGGCGGGCACCGTGCGGGCCGACGACCGCTTCCTGCTCGAACCCGACTGCGGTCTCGACCGGCTCGTCCTGGCCGACACCGTGATCGTCCCCGGGTGGGCCGACGTCGACACGGACCCGCCGGCGGACCTCGTCGACGCCGTACGCGCGGCTCACGAGGCCGGCGCGCGGGTGGCCTCGCTGTGCACGGGCGCTTTCGTGCTGGCCGCCGCCGGCCTGCTGGAGGGGCGCCGGGCCACCACGCACTGGGCGCACACCGAGGTGTTGGCCGCGCGCTTTCCCGGCGTCGAGGTCGACCCGGACGTGCTCTACGTCGACAACGGCAGCGTGCTCACCTCGGCGGGCAAGGCCGCCGCGATGGACCTGTGCCTGCACCTGGTCCGGCGCGACCACGGCTCGGTGATCGCCAACGCGCTCGCCCGGAGGCTGGTCGTCCAGCCACACCGGCCGGGAGGCCAGGCCCAGTTCGTCGCCACCCCGATGCCCGAACAGCCCGACCACCCGCTCGGCGAACTGCTCGCGTGGGCGACCCGACGACTGGATCAGCCGCTGACGGTGGAGGACTTGGCCCGCCGGGCGAACATGAGTTCGCGCCACCTCGGCCGCCACTTCCGGTCGATGACGGGCACCACCCCGTTGCAGTGGTTGCTGACCCAGCGGATCCACCGGGCCCAGGAGCTGTTGGAGACCACGGACGACAGCGTGGACGCCATCGCGGAGGCCACCGGCATGGGCACCGGCGCCACCCTCCGCCGCCACTTCAACCGCACCGTCGGCGTCCCCCCGGACGCCTACCGCCGCACCTTCCACCGCCGGCGGGCCGACGGCACGGCCGGCGGCCCCGGGTGACCGTCATCGACACCGGGGGCGCACGACACTCCCGGTAGAGCCCTATCGGCCGCCGGCGACGGACAGTACGACGTCGGCCAACTGCTCGGCGGCGTCGGGACGGCCGTGTTTCCGGGCCTGCCTGGCCATTTCGGTGCGCCGGTCGGGGTCGGTGAGCAGGGGTTCCACGGCGTCGCGAAGGGCTTGCGGGGTGGCCTCGCCGAGCAGGGCCGCGGCGGCGCCGGCATCGTGCAGGTGGCGGGCGTTGTGGGCCTGTTCGTTGCCCGCGGAGGTGGCCAGCGGGACGAAGACGGCGGCCTTGCCCAGCGCGGTGAGTTCGGCGAGCGTGCCGGCGCCGCTTCGGGAGATCACCACGTCGGCCAGGGCGAGTACGTCGGGCAGTTCGGGGCCCACGTAGTCGGTCAGCAGGTAGCGGGGGGCGACGTCGGCGGGGAGTGTCGCGGTGTGCTGCCGAAGGTCGGCCAGGTTGGACGGGCCGCACTGGTGGATCACGTTGGCGTGGGACAGCAGCCACGGCAGGATGTCCCGCACCAGGGTGTTGATCTGCTGCGATCCCTGCGCTCCGCCGGTGACGTAGACGGTGGGGCGGCGCCGGTCGAAGCCGTCCAGGCCCAGGACTTGGATCGCCCTGTCCGCCTGCCCGGACAGGACTTCGGGCCGAACCGGGTTGCCGGTGACCACGGCGCTCGCACGGGCCGACTCGGGGAGAAGCGGCAGGGTGGATTCGGAGGACACCGCCACGCGGGTCGCCCGGCGGGCGAGGGAGCGGTTGGCCAGGCCCAGTCGCACCGTCTGCTCGTGGACCACCAGGGGACGACGGGTCAACCGGGCGGCCAGGCCGACCGGGACGGCGACGTAGCCGCCCGTGGCGAGGACGACGTCGGGACGGAAGCCGGCGACGATCCGGCGCGCCTGGGCGATGCCGAGCGGTACGCGGATCATGTCCTTGATGTTGGCCGGGGAGATCATCTTCAGGGGATTGGCGGAGCGCCGGATCTTGCCGGTCGCGACGGAGGCGAACCGGATCCCGGCACCGGCGGCGACCCGGGCTTCCAGGCTGTCGGCCGTCCCGACCCACAGGACATCCAGCGTCCCGCCGGTGGCCGCGAGCCTGGCCTGAAGCGCACGCACGGTGGTGAGCGCCGGGTAGGTGTGGCCCCCGGTCCCGCCTCCCGTGACGATGAGCCGCAGGGTCGAACCGGGACCGCCTGCAAGGCGGTTGACGTCGCTATCCACGAAGGAGCTACCAATCTGACTGCACCGGCCCTCGGCCCGTGCCGCGGGAGTGAACCAGTCGCGGACGATAGCAGCCGCCCGGCTCGGACCCGGGACCTCTTGCTGACGCGAGCGCATCCTGTGGCGGCATCGGAAGGCCCGGCCATCGAGCGCCGATCGAGACGAACGGGCGGGCCGTCGCGGTGCATTCGCCGTTTTGCGAGCAGCCGACCGGTGCGGGCTCACGGCCAAGGTGTATGCGAACCGGCTTGCTCGGTCTACCGGATTCTTGTCAGGCCGCAGCTGTGCAGCGCCCGGCGAGTGCACGGGCCTCGTTGGAGTGAGGGCGAGCGTTTGCGAGTTTGCGGGCAAGGTCACCGACGGAAGCGCGGTGGACTTCCTCGGGCGCGAATCGTTCGGCCTGGAGCAAAGCCGTGACGGCGCCGTCGGGGGAACCCTGGGCGGCCCATGCGCGGGCGATGTCGACCGCGAATCGGGCGCGGCGTTGCGGCGTGGGCAGGCTACGTGCGTCGAGGCGTGCCGCGTGGTCCAGCGCGGATGCGGGATCGAGGTGGGTACGAACGCCGACCTGGTACTGGACAACGAACGCCGCGTCGAAGCCGGGCGTCCCGGTGGGTAGCCGGGTGGCGGCTTGGGCTGCCTCTTTGATCAGCTCCAGGGCCTGAGTCCCCCGATGTGCCTTGGCAGCGGTGTAAGCCGCCGTGGACAACAGTCGGCTGTATACGGCGAGCGTCGCCGATTCGGCCCGGGAGAGGTCGAAGCCGAGGGCGGTGTCGACGAGCAGGTCGATGGCGTCCGCCGTATGGCCGTGGCGGCGTAGGGCGATGCCCAGGCAGCGCGCAGCCTCGGCAAGGAATACCGGGTCGGCGCTGCGCTGGGCGGCGGTGAAGGCGCGGTCGGCGGCGACCCATGCCATGCCGTCCTCGTTGAGCTTGACGGCCAGTTCGGAGGCCAGGGTGTACGCGTTGGACAAGATGCGAAGGCGTCGCTCGCGAGCACCGAGGGCCAGATCGTCGATGCCGGATTCAAGCTGACCGACGAGGGCGGGCAAGCGGCGCGAAAGCATCTCGTAGCTGCACTCGTCGAACGAGGCCCATGCCCGGACCAGGTCCCGACTCAGCACTTCTGTCGGCGCAGAGCCGGACACCGTGCGGGGGAGGAGGAGGGTGCGCAGCGAGGCGGCTCTCGGATCGGCGGAGGGGGAGGCAGTTGCCGTACCGATGCCAAGGGCCAAGGTACCGGTCAGGGCGGAAACACCGGCCAGGAGTTCGCGTCGGTCCACCGCGTCGCCACCACCCTCGGATTCGCCTGCCGATTCCAGGCCCACCCTAGCCGCGACTTCGCCCCGCTCGACCATGCTCGACCCGTTTGGGTCAACGGTGAGCGGGCGTGATCGACACCGGCCGGATGCCAGTCCGAACTGTGCGGCGTCGAGGTCCAAAGCCTCTGTGAACAACCTGATCGTCGGTACGTCCACCAACGGCCGTCGACCACTCTCGATCCGCGAAACGGTGGCGGCGGAGAACCCCGTACGTGCCCCCAACTGGCGTTGGGTCAAGCCCCGGTCGCTGCGAGCCTTGCGGACGATGTTGCCGTGATGGGTGGCGCCGGCAGCCATGGATCCCTCCGGAATGCACACGCGTAGTAACGCAACGTACGCGCAAATGGCATGGCGGGCCATATGGTTTGCGATATTCGCAAATCGCATTCACTCTGCGTAAGACACCTGTACCGGACTTGCGATCGGGCGTTGCCTGGAACACGAGATATCCACCCATCTGCCCAGGGGGAACATCGTGCCGGGTCGGACCGCACCACGGACGTCACCTGCCCCAAAACGCCGGCTTGGGCACGTCCCGGCCGCGGTCGTGATGCAGCCCACGACCTTGTGCCAACTCGACTGCAGCTACTGCTACCTGCCGTTCCGGCGGTCGGACCGACGTATGCCCATCGAGGTCGCAGAGGCCGTCGCCGGCCCGGTCAATGAGTGGGCGGCTTCCTCTGCACGCGCTTTCGAGGTGATTTGGCACGGCGGCGAGCCACTGGCGACCGGCCGCCGGCGGCTCGCCGAACTCATGGGCCCGTTTGTCGGAGTTCAACACAGTCTCCAGACGAACGCCGCCCTCATCGACGACGCATGGTGCAGGTTCTTCCGGGATCACGGCATGCATGTCGGCGTCAGCATCGACGGTCCCGAAGGACTCGATGTCCGACGAGTGGATCGCAGCGGCCGACCCGCCCATGCCCGCATCATGCGCGGTATCGAATGTCTGGTCGCCAACGACATTCCGTTCTCGGTCATCGCGGTGCTGACCGATCCCGCTCCGGACGAGGCGGCACACCTGTACGCCTTCTTCGCCGGTCTTGGCTGCACCACCGTGGGCCTCAATATCGAGGAACGTGAGGGTGTCAACGCCACGGCGATCGAGGCAGACCCGGCTCGCATCGCCGCATTCTGGGCGGCTTGGGCTCGTGCATGGCAGGCCGACCCGGTCATCCGCTCCCGCGATGTCGACCGGGTTCTGGGTTATGTCGGAACGATCCTCGACGGCACCGACTATCTGCCGTCGACGATCGATCCTTTCCCCACCATCGCCCATGACGGCTCGGTGGTCTTGCTCTCCCCCGAACTCGCGGGCTTCCATCACCCCACGTACGGCGACTTCACCACGGGCAACGTCCTCACCACACCGCTGCCCGAACTCCTTTCCCAGGCTCGAAGCCGGACATCATGGGTTGCCGAGTTCGAGGGCGGCGTCGAGGCGTGCCGACGCGCGTGTCCCTACTACGCGTTCTGCGGAGGAGCCCACCCGGCCAACCGGTACTTCGAAAACGGCCGTTTCGACGGCACCGAGACCGCCTACTGCCGAGCCACCAAGATCGCCCTCGTAGAAGGAGTTTTGACGTGACCACATGTGCATTCACCTCGCCCGCCGATCGTGTCATTGCCGAAGCCGGACGGTGGCGCGCTCTTCTGGAAACGGCGCAAGACCCCGAAGGGGCGGCCTATGGCTTCGACAGCCGGCCAACGTGGGACAACGCGACTCCGAAGTTCGACAACCGGCCGACCTGGGACAACTGGTCCAACCGCAACCCGCGGCCCACGAAGAAGTGATCCGTATCTCGACCGTGATCGGGGCGCGGCTCACGACCGTACGTCGAGCCCCGCCTCGCGCGCGAGTGCCACGGCGAGTCGGAGTGCCTGATCCTCGTCGATTCGCGCGCCGTGCAGCGACAACAGGCCGGTGGCCGCGTCCATGTTGCTCGTGCGCAGGTCGAGTCTGCGCGCCGATGTGAGCGCGAAGTCGGTGCCGGTGAAGTCGCAGTCCAGGAAGACTGCGGCGTCCCAGTTGCCGGACAGCCGGGCCTCGCGGAACGAGCAGTTCGAGAACGCCACTTGTCCTTTTGGCCGGCCGAGAGCGAGTTGCGCGTAGTCCAAGCGCGAGCCTTCGACCCATACGTCCGCGGCTTCGGCCAAGTCGAGGACCCAGCCCAACGCCCTGCAACCGATCAGTTCCACCCGGGCGAACGTCGCCGACCACCGCGCGTTGGATACGTCCACGTTGACCATCGCGACGTCCGTCAGGCGCAGTTCGGTGAACGAGGATTCAGACAAGACGACATCGATCAGCCGCGAGCGACCCACCTCGCCCTCACCCGTGACCCCGGTGTGGTTCTCGTTCGTCAAGCGGCGCGAGTGGACGTCGAGTGGCCCTTTGAAGGAGCCGACGTAGGGTTCCAGGTAGTCGTCATCGATCGACGGACGCTGCACGGAACGGTCCTCACCAATGTCACGAAACTCCATGAAGCGACCGTAGCCACCGAAGGCCGTCGACCCGATTCGGCACGCGGCAACACCACGATGCCCACGACGGAGGTGGTCAGCCTTTGAGCCCGCTCACGAGCGCGGTCCAGGCGGTGGGGCTGAGTTCGAGGTGGCCGTGGCTTCGGTTCTTGGTGTCGCGGATACCAGTGGCCGTTGGGAGAGGGGCGACCTCCACGCATGCATCGTTGTGCGCCGACCGCTGACTCTTGCGCCAGGCGTACGTCTCAACCGTGCTCAAAGAACGTCCAATCTCTTCAAGATCATCTGTCGCGATTCGTCCTCGGTTGCGGCGGCGAGTCGAACGTACTCAAGACTGCGGCGGTACCGTTTGATGCTTCGAGCATCCTTGAGCAGTTGTGATCCGCCTTCATACTCCACGTGTGCAACGGTGGAGTCGGCTTCGGGAAGCGTCAGCATGGTGATTGGGCCCAATGACGGGGCGATCAGTGCGTCGAAAGGCACGACGCGGATGCTGACGTTGTCGAGTCGACTGAGTTCCACCAGATGGTGCAACTGCGCTTGCAAGGCTACCGGTCCACAGAAACGTTGCCAAAGGGCCGCTTCGGACAGTGTCACAGTCATCTGTGCACTTCCGTGCGTGATGATCTGGCGGCGTTGAAGCCGCACTTCCAGAAGCATCTCGGCGTCATCGGGATCGGGAACGAACGCCGATCGCATCATTGTCGCTCGCGCATAGCCCTCGCATTGCAGAGGGCCGGGAACGAGCGTGGACGCGACGTCGATGCTTCGTGCCCGAGACTCCAGGTAGATGAGCTCTTCGTACTTGTCACTCAGCACTTCGTGGTACTTCACCCACCATTGGTTTGGCTCGCGCACGATGCCGAGCATCCGCTCCAGGCGCATCTGTGCGACAGGAGTCAGGCGCAGGGGGCCGGCAAGCTCGGCCACATGGCGGGGTTGAACGGGAGTTACGCCTGTTTCCAACCGGGACACGCTGCTCTTGTTCCAGCCGACATCCGAAGCTACGTCTTCGATCCGTCGTCCGGCCTCAAGGCGTAGGCGGCGCAACTCTGCTGCGATGCCATGCGGCGGTTTCCTCATGTCTGCTCCTATGCATCACGCCTGCCACGCTCGGAACTTGCCGGCGCACGCACTGGGTTGCGACGCCTTGATGCAACGATATTTGCGTGCAAGGCTGAATGTGAGCGATTCGCTACATGTGGTGACGTCGTCCCTCTTTGGTTGTACTTCTCCTTGCTCTGACGGGAGGCCATGTCCTGTGGCCGAGATTCCCCAACCAACTGACGCTGCGGGTATTTACGCGCATCTGTGCAACCACCCGGGTGCCTGGATTCGGGATGGCAGATCCGGCTTGTGTGGTACCTGCGTGTCGTCGACGGAGCTGCTCGTGGTCGCTCGAACGCCTGGTGGTACGTGCTTTCGCACCCGGTTGCTCGATGTCGAGATCTTGGCGACGGAGGTAGCTTTCGCCGTCTTGTACACGCCGCCAGTCGGGCCATCGAATTCCCTTTTACCTCGGGCTGATTGAGCCGAGGAGGGCGCGCCGGCATCAACTGCCGGTCGCGTGGCGATCAACTTCGTCGCTCTACTTCCAGACAGCGGCCGGGATTCTCGATTGGACCCGTGAGCCCGGCCGCTGTCTCCATCTATCCACCGTGAGGCAGTGATGGAGATTCAAGAATATCCAGCCGACGGGCGGTTGCCGATCCGTGTCGGGTCGCGGGTTCGGCACGTCGACGAGCATGCGGACTTGCCCGACGGGACGATCGTTGCGCTTCCGGCGGCCTCGGAGCGGGTTGCCGTCGTGCAGCCGTGGCAGGTGGGGCGGTCGCCGTACCTGTGTCCGATCGGGCATCTGGTCGTGGTTGATCCGGATGTCGAATTGGCGGCCGTGACACGTCAGTTGCGGCGCGTGGACGAGTTCGGGTGTGCCGTGGGTCGCCCGGTCTCGGTGCCGATCACGCCCGACGCCGGCGCATCCGTTCGGGAGGCGAAGTGACCAGGCGTTATGCGTGGCGGGAACTACCCTGCCAGGTCATCGAATTCGTGGAGAAGGCCACCGGGCCGGTCCACGCGGTCGAAACCGTTGCCGGTCCACACACCAGTTCCTTCGCCGCGACCGTCACCACCTCCACCGGCCTCGTGTTCGTCAAGGCCGCCGAGGAGGCCACCGCGCCCCTGTCCGCCCGCGCCCAGACCAGCGAAATCGCGGCGAGCGCCGTCACCGGCATCCTGTCTCCGCGCCTGTTGCACCACGGCACGGTCGACGGGTGGCGGGTCCTCGTGTTCGACCACGTCGAGGGCCGGCCCGTGCAGTTGCGGCTCGGCTCGCCCGACCTGGCCCAGGTGGTCGGGGTCGTGGACCGCATCGGGCGTATCCAGCCCGGCCGCAGTGCCGGCCTGCCCACCCTCGTCGGCCGGCTCCGGGAGCATCTCCCGACCGCCCGGACCGGCCCACTGTGCGGCAACCGCCTCCTGCACACCGACCTGACCTCGGCCAACATGATCATCCGGTCCGACGGCCGACTCACCGTCGTGGACTGGGGTCAGGTGGCGCTCGGCCCACGGTGGGCGGAGATCGGCTTCCTCGGTGCGGCGCTGCTCCACGAGGGCCACAACCTCGGTGAGGTACGTCGTTGGATGTGGCGCTTCCCCGACTGGCGCCGCACCTCGCCGACCGCGCGGCGCGTCCTCGCCGAGGCGATGATCGGCCACACCGACGGCCACGACACCTGGTGGATCAGCCTGGTCGAAACACCCATCGCGGGTTGACCCACCGAACCGACCCGGCGAGCGGAGGCCACGTCCTCGGCGGCCTCCGCTCGCCGGATCGAACCGGAACCACAGGCTTCATGCACAGCCTGTGGACAACCCTGGGCACGACTTCGCCGGTCCTGTGGACGGCAACGCGGACGAGGCCGCCCGGCCGGTCCGATAGCCGCCGAGCGGCCTCCCGCAGACCGGCCCCGTGCCCCCGACAGCGCTCGCAAAAATACTTTCCCGTCCGCCCGTCACACTTTTTTCGGCCCGTCCGTCAGGGAAGCAGGAGCCCGGCAAGGGCCCCGCGGAGAGACCGGGAAGCGAATCCGAGACCCGGTCCGAACAACGGGAGCAAGTGATGACGAAGTCGATTCTGGTCACCGGTGGCACGGGCACCCTCGGCCGTCTGGTCGTTCCGATGCTGCGCGACGCGGGCAACAACGTCCGCGTGCTCAGCCGCACCGGCGGTGGTACCCACGAAGGCGTCGAGTACGTGACCGCCGACCTGCTCAAGAACGAGGGCGTCGAAGCCGCCGTCGCCGGGATGGACACCATCCTGCACCTGGCGGGCGGCCCCAAGGGCGACGACGAGGCCACCCGCAACCTGGTCCGGGCCGCGAAGGACGCCGACGTACGGCACCTGGTCTACATCTCGGTGGTCGGCGCCGACCGCGTTCCACTGGGCTACTTCAAGGCCAAGCTGGGCGCGGAACAGGCGGTGGCGGAGTCGGGCCTGCCGTGGACCACGCTGCGCGCCGCCCAGTTCAACCAGTTGATGCTGACCGTGATGGGCAAGATGACGAAAATGCCGGTCGTCCCGGTCCCCGGCGGGGTCCGCCTCCAACCGGTCGACGTGCGCGATGTGGCCGACCGCATGGTCGAGTTGACCCTCGGCGAGCCGGCCGGCCTGGTGCCGGACCTGGTCGGGCCGAAGGTCTACACGATGGGTGAGGCGATCGGCAGCTACCTCACGGCCAACGGCAAGCGCCGCCCGAAGCTGCCGGTCCGCTTCCCGGGGAAGGCCGGCCGCGCCTACCGCGCCGGCGAGAACCTGACCCTGGAAGGCGCCACCGTCGGCACCCGCACCTGGGAGGCCGCCCTCACCGAACTCGTCGGCTGACCCTCCGCGGGCTGCCTCCCCACACCGCAACTCCGGTACGGGGGAAGCACAGACGCCCCCGCGAGCCACCGCCCGAACCGCCATCCCGAGCCACCGCCCCGAACACCGCGACGCGCGCGCGGTGCCCGGCGCGAAAGCTCCGACGCCCCGACCGACCAACGCCGACAACCCCAACGGTGCGATGCCAGGCGGCGATACCGCCACCGCCACCGCCAATGGCCAACCGCCAACCGCCAACCCTCAATTCACCTGCCGTCCACCCTCACCCCAATACCGCGCCCGCAGCGTCTTCTTGTCCGGCTTGCCCAGCGGCGACAGCGGAATCGAGTCGGTGAAGTCGATCGACTTGGGCGCCTGTACCGCGCCCTTGCGCTCCTTCACCAGCGCGATCAGCTCCGCCGGATCCACCTCGTGCCCGGGTCGCAGGACCACGACCGCCTTGACCGCCTCGCCCCACTTGTCGTCCGGCACCCCGACCACCGCGACCGCGGCCACCGCCGGATGGGCCGAGATCACGTCCTCCACCTCACGGGGGAAGACGTTGAAGCCGCCGGTGATGATCATGTCCTTCTTGCGGTCCACGATCGTCAGGAACCCGTCCGGGTCCGCCCGGGCGATGTCGCCGGTGTGCAACCACCCACCACGCAGCGCCTCTTCGGTCTGCTCGGGCTTGTTGAGGTAGCCGGCCATCACCAACGGGCCGCGTACGCAGATCTCGCCCGGCTCGCCCTGCGGCACCTCGTTCAGGTCCTCGTCGAGCAGCTTCACCGTCAGGAACGGCACCGGCCGACCGCACGAGGCAAGCCGCGCCGGGTCGTTCGGGTCGTGCTCGTCCCGGCGCATGACCGTGATCGTCATCGGGCACTCGGCCTGGCCGTAGTACTGGAAGAAAATCGGTCCCAACCGCTCGATGCCCTCCTTCAACCGCGCCGGCGACATCGCGGAGGCGCCGTAGAACACCGTCTCCAGGCTGGACAGGTCGTACTTGTCCAGGTCGGGGTGATCCAGGAGCACATACAACATCGTCGGCACCAGCATCGTCGCGGTGATCCGATACTTCTCGATCGCCGCGAGCACCTGCTTCGGATCGAAGTGCGGCAGCACCACGATCGAACCGCCGCGCAGCAGCGTCGGAATGAACGCCGACATGCCCGCGTGCGACAGCGGCGTGGCGACCAGGAAGCGCACCTCGTCCGGCCAGTCCCACTCGGCGAGTTGCACGGTCGGCAGGGTCACCCCGGAGCGATAGGTGGACATCACGCCCTTGGGCCGACCGGTGGTGCCGCCGGTGTACGCGTAGCCAGAGACTTCCTCGGCGCTCACCTCCGGCGGCGTGAGCACTCCCGGCTCGAACTTCGCGGCCAGCGCGAGCAGATCCACGCCCAGGTCGGCCGAATCCGGGCCGAAGGCCAGCAGCTTCAGGTGCGGCAGCCGCTCCTTCAGCGCCGCCGCCCGCTCGCCGTACGGCCCCGGGTCGTAGATCAGCGCCTCGACCCCGGCGTCGGCCAGAACGTACGCGTGGTCCTCCAGCGAGCCCATCGGATGCAGCGGCGTCGCGCGACAGCCGGTCAACATGTTGCAGCCGGTCGCGAACAGCACCTCGGGCCGGTTCGCGGACAACACCGAGACCATGGTGCCCTTGACCACGCCCAGCGACGCGTACGCCTGCTGGTATCGGCTGATCTCGTCGCGCACCTGACTGGCCGTCAAGACGCGGTCGCCGATGTACATCGCGGGCTTGTCGGCGTGCCTGGTCAGTGCGTGCAGGAGCAGATCGGGGACGAATACCGGGCGGTGCAGCGCGGCGGGCAGGTCGTACGACATCTGCGGCTTCCCCTCGGAGATGGCGGATGGTGGTGGACCGTGGCGCATGCCGAAGGCATCGCCACACGACAACATGTTTTCGCCATCCATTGACCTCGTCAAGGAACCTTACCTATCGTTCGGCCGGTGGCCGACCTCGTTCCCAGGCCGAGAGGATGACCGTGTCGACACAGACCGTCAGTACTATCCAGTTCCCCTACAAGCGCACACTCGGACCGGTCATGGGTCGCTTCTTCTCGGAGCTGACCGCCCGTCGGATCGTCGGGATCCGGTCCGGTGAGCGGGTGATCGTGCCGCCCATGGAGTACGACCCGGAGACCGGGAACGAACTCGCGCACGACTTCGTCGAGGTGGGTCCGGCCGGCACCGTCCGGTCCTGGACGTGGGTCGCCGAACCGATCGAATCGCACCCGCTGGACCGGCCGTTCGCGTTCGTCCTGGTCCGCCTGGACGGCGCCGACACCGACCTCGTGCACGTGCTCGACGCGGGCAGCGAGGACGCGGTGCGGACCGGCATGCGGGTCGCCCCGCGCTGGCGCGACGAGCCGGTCGGCCGGATCGACGACATCGTCTGCTTCGTCCCCGGCGAGCACGCCGAGAGTCCTGCCGGCGAGCCCGGCGAGTCGCAGGACGTGACGACCATGGAGTACTTCTCCAAGATCACCTACACCGACGTGCTCTCGCCCACGCTGGTCCGCTACGCGAGCAACCTGCGGGCCGGCCGACTGACCGGGCAGCGCTGTCCGCAGTGCAACCGGGTCTTCCTGGGCCGGGGCTACTGCTCGGTGGACGCCATCCTGCTCGGGCCCGAGCTGGACGAGGTGCTGCCCGACCGCGGGGTGGTGTCCAACTACACGATCATCACGCCCACGCCGTATCCGGGCCAGAAGGAGACCGAGCCGTTCGCGCGTGCCTCCGTCGTGCTCGAAGGCGACGAGATGGTGATCGCGCAGCAGCAGATCCTGGACCTCCCGGTGTCCGAGATCCGAGTCGGCATGCGGGTCCAGGCGGAGTGGATGCCCGAGGCCGAGCGGGACGCGGCGGAGATCACCAGCAAGGGCTGGGGCACGGTCGCCGGCTTCATCAAGGGCTGGCGGCACACCGGTGAGCCGGACGAGCCCGCCGAGCAGTACATGAACCGGGTGTTCTGATGACGGAGCGTCGAAACGCGGGCGAGACAAGGGAGACGGCAGTGCGGCAGGACAGCGACATCGCGATCGTCGCGACCGCGCAGCTCCCGGCGGTGCGCCGACAGGAGCTCACCGAGACCGAGATGCTGCTGATGGTCGTCGACGAGGTCTTGGATCAGGTCGGGCTCAAGCGCTCCGACATCGGGTTCAGCTGCCAGGGGTCGTGCGACTACATCTCCGGTGGCACGTTCTCGTTCGTGCCCAACCTGGACGCCATGGGCGCGTGGCCGCCGATCCACGAGTCGCACGTCGAGATGGACGGCGCGTGGGCGATGTACGAGGCGTGGGTGCGGCTCAAGCACGGCGACATCGACATCGCGGTCGCGATGGGCTCGGGCAAGTCCTCCACCGGCGACCCGGCCGCGATGTACCCGCTCGAACTGGACCCGTACTACCTTGCGCCGCTCGGCCTGGACCCGGTCTCGCTCGCCGCGCTCCAGGCCCGGCAGTTGATCGAGTCCGGCAAGACCACCGAACGCGAACTCGCCGAGATCGCCGCGCGCTCGCGCCGCGACGCGGCGGGCAACCCGAAGCAGCAGGTACGGAGCGCCGAGCAGGACGTGGACAAGCTGCTCGCCGAGGGCTACCTGCGCAATCCGCTGCGCAAGAGTGACCTGCCGCCGATCTCCGACGGCGCCTGCGCGGTCGTGCTCGCCCGCGGCCCGCGGGCCGCCGAACTGACCGAGCGCCCGGCCTGGATCACCGGCCTCGACCACCGCAGCGAGGTGCACAACCCGGCGCTGCGCGACCTGACCGACTCCGCCTCGACTCGGATCGCCGGGCAGCGCGCGGGCGGCGTGGCGGGTGTCGAAGTGGCCGAGTTGATGGCGCCGTTCACCGCGCAGGAGGTGATCCTGCGGCAGTCGTTGGGCCTGGCCGAGGACGTGGTGATCAACCCGTCCGGTGGCGCGCTCACCGGCAACCCGCTGATGGCCACCGGCCTGGTGCGGATCGCCGCGGCGGCCGACCAGATCCTGAACAACGGGCGCTCGCGCACGCTCGGGCACGCCACGTCGGGCCCGGCACTCCAGCAGAACCTCGTCTGTGTCCTGGAAGGTGACAACCGATGACCCATGAGCGCGTTGCCGTCGTCGGCATCGGCCAGACCAAGCACAAGAAGCGGCGCGACGACCTGTCCATCGCGGGTCTCGTCCGCGAGGCCGCCCAGCGCGCGTTGGACGACGCGCGGATGACCTGGAGCGACATCGACGCGGTGGTGATCGGGAAGGCGCCCGACATCTTCGAGGGCGTGATGAAGCCCGAGCTCTACCTCTCGGACGCACTCGGCGGGGCGGGCAAGCCGGTGTTCCGGGTGCACACCGCGGGCAGCGTGGGCGGATCCACGGCGATCGTCGCCTCGCACCTGATCAGCAGCCGGGTGCACAAGCGCGTGTTGGCCGTCGCGTGGGAGAAGCAGTCCGAGGGCAACGCGCAATTCGGCCTGGGCGGCGGCAAGTCCGGGTCGATCGGCGCGGGTGGCGCGTTCGCGCCATGGATTCGGGCGTACATCCAGAAGTCCGGGGCGCCCGAGCACATCGGCTGGCAGGTGGCGGTCAAGGACCGGCAGAACGCGCTGCGCAACCAGTACGCGCATCTCCAGCTCAAGGACATCTCGATCGACAAGGTCCGCGAGTCGCCGATGATGTGGGACCCGCTGCATTTCCTGGAGTCGTGCCCGTCCTCGGACGGTGCCGGCGCGATCGTGCTGACCGACGAGGCCGGCGGCGACGCGGCGGCGGCCGACGGCCGGGCTCCGGCCTGGATCCTGGGCACGTCGATGCGGTCCGAGCCGTCGTCCTTCAACGGCCGCGACCCGATCCGCCCGCAGGCCGGTGTCGACTGCGCGTGGGACGTGTACAAGCAGGCCGGGATCACCGACCCGCGGCGGCAGATCGACGTGGCCGAGTTGTACGTGCCGTTCTCCTGGTACGAGCCGATGTGGCTGGAGGGTCACGACATCGCGCCCGTGGGCGAGGGCTGGAAGATGGTCGACCGCGGCGAGACCGCCTTCGACGGCGACTTCCCGGTGAACCCGTCGGGCGGCGTGTTGTCCTCCAACCCGATCGGCGCCTCCGGCATGCTGCGCTTCCTGGAGGCGGCGCTCCAGGTCCGGGGTGCGGCCGGGGAGCACCAGGTGGACGGCGCGAAGGTCGCGCTGGCCCAGGCGTACGGCGCGGCGGCGCAGTACTTCGCGATGTGGGCGGTGGGCGCGGACAAGCCGTAGCCGCCGGTCACCACTCGGGACGCCGCTCGGTTCGGCACGCGGTTCGGTACCCGGGGCGGTGCCCGGGTCGGCGCCCGGGTCGGCGCCCGATAAATGGTAAGGCTCCTTGACCTTGATTTGGTCAAGGAGCCTTCCTATTCTGGGGCCTTCACCCGGTGACCGGAGGTTCTGGCGATGAAGCCCCCCATCTGCGTGAAGCTCGGGATCGACTTCCCGATCTTTGCGTTCTCCCACTGCCGCGACGTGGTCGCGGCGGTCAGCCGAGCCGGCGGCTTCGGCGTGCTCGGTGCGCTCGCGTTCGATCCCGAGCAGCTGGAGGTCGAGCTCGCCTGGCTCGACGAGCACACCGACGGCAAGCCGTACGGCGTCGACCTGGCGATCCCGATGGCGTACATCGGCAAGGGCGGTGGCGAGGCCGCACTGCCGAGCAACCTGGAGAAGCTGATCCCGGAGCAGCACTGGAAGTTCGTCGACGAACTCCTGGACAGCCACGGGATTCCGCCGCTGCCCGCCGACCTGGCGGACAAGCCGGTCAAGGCGGCCGGGCTGAACGTGGACCTGGAGTCGCGCGCGCAGATCCAGGTCTCGCTCAAGCACCCGCTGGTCAAGATGTTCGTCAACGCGCTCGGCCCGCCGCCGGCCGACATCATCGACGCGTGCCACGAGGCGGGTGTTCTGGTCGGCGCGCTGTGCGGCAGCCCGCGGCATGCGCAGAAGCAGGTCGAGGCGGGCGTGGACGTGGTGGTCGCCCAGGGCACCGAGGCCGGTGGGCACTGCGGCGAGATCTCCACGATGGTGCTCATCCCGCAGGTCGTGGACACGGTGGGCCCGGACGTCCCGGTGCTCGCGGCCGGCGGCATCGGTGGTGGTCGGCAGATGGCCGCGGCGCTGGCGCTGGGTGCGCAGGGCGTGTGGACCGGCAGCCTGTGGCTGACCGTCGCCGAGGCGGACACCCACGAGGTGTCGGTGCAGAACCTGCTGGAGGCCAAGTCCACCGACACGGTGCGCTCGCGGGCGATGACCGGGAAGCCGGCCCGCCAGCTCAAGAGCGCGTGGACCGAGGCGTGGGAGGACCCGGCCAACCCCGACCCGCTGCCGATGCCGCTCCAGGGCATCATCTTCAACGCGGCGTCCCGGCGCTTCACCCGGACCAAGAACAAGGAGCTCAACGGCTGGCCGGTGGGCCAGGTCGTGGGCATGCTCGACAAGGTCCGGCCGACCCAGGAGGTCGTGCTGTCCCTGGTCGAGGAGTGGATCGAGACCACGGAGCGGCTGAGCGCGCTCCTGGCCGAGGACTGAGCCCACCGGATCGCATCGTCCGGCCGAGACCTGCCGGGCCGGGCACGCGGGAGGACTCGCGTGCACGGCCCGGCGGTCGGCGGGTCACGGGAGTGAGTGACACCGGTCCCGCGTTTATGGGTATCGCGAACTGTCCCGGTATTTCCGCAACCTGCGCGTTCTCGGTATCTCGGCAACGGGTGCCCGGTAAAATCCGCCGGCTCCGCTCGCGATCGGCGCCAGGGGGCGGCCGGCGGCGCTGCGGCGGGCGGCCCGGGGGCCCGGACCAGGATCCGACGCGGTCGTCGGACCAGGGCCCGACGACCGCCGGCCCACGCCCGACGCGCCCGCCCCACGCCCGACCGTCCTACGGGGCGACCGAGTCCCACCCGGTGAAGCCCGACGGATCGTGTCGGCCGAACGTGCCGTGTTCGAAGATGCCCACACCCTCGGCGAGCAGCGCACCGTCGGGCCCGGTGAGTCGGGCGGTCGCGACGTGGTCGATCACGCCGAACGGGATGCGCTTGGCCACCTCGGGGTCCTTCTGCTCGTACACCGCGCCGTCGAGGTAGTCCTCGCCCTTCCACTGGCCGTGGCCCCAGTCCGGGTCGCCGCCGTAGCCCGCACCCACGTTGAGCGCGATGTACCCGTGGTTGTCCAGGTGCAGGGTGAGCGCATTGCGCTTGCGGTCGGTCAGGTGGATCGCGGCACCCTCGGGCAGCCGGGTCCCGGACACGTAGCGCACGTCGAACTCGGGCCAGCCGAGCTGCTCGGGCGCCTTGCCGGTGTCGATCGGGAAGATCCGGATCGCCTCGGTCAGGAAGCGGTGTCCCTCGGCCGACTCCTGGGCGATGATCATCAGCGCCTGGTCGCCGAGGTGGATCGGGATCCAGTTCCACCAGAATCCGGCGGTCTGCGCGGGCCGCCCGGCCGGCGGCACCTCGCCGGAGGGGCGGATGCCCCAGGAGCGGTCGCGCGAGCCGGACCAGGTCTGCGGCGTGACCGCGATCTCCTCGCCGTCCAGGGTCACCGTGCCGGTCCAGTCGCCGATCTGCACGAAGCGCGACGCGTCCAGGAGCGGCTTGAAGTCGCTGCGCTGCACGTGTCGAGGTTCCGGCAGGGGCGCGAACGGCGACGTGAAGGTGAGGTCGATCGAGATGCCCTGGTCCGGCGCGTCGCACACCACTCGCACGCTGGCCAGCGGCTCCAGCACCTCGATGCGGTACGGCCCGACCTCCTGCTTGAGCCGATCCGGGCCGAGCGCACCCGACATCCGCACCGCGTGCTGGCGGCCGTCCCTGCGGATCACCACGTAGGCGTCGATCACGCCCAGGTTCGGATAGACGCCGAGGCCGGTCGCGATCTGGATGCCACCCGCGCGGTCGTAGGCGTGCATGATGCAGCGGTCGTAGAAGTTCCGGTCGGTCGAGCCGACTTCGCTGTGGAACAACGGGACCTGGTGGACCGGGTATTCGTCCAGGGGCACGGGGATCGGCATCGGGTTCCTCCTGACCACGCGCCGACGAGGCGCCGACGCGTAGGCGCTGGTTGAGACGTCGTGCGAGTCTGCGCCAAATCATTGACGCAATCAAGCGTCTCGGCGGACGCCGGCCGCTGGGGGTCTCCCACGCGACCCGCCGTCCATGCGGCCCAATGCACCACTCGGTTGGACCTTCCCGCATCTGAGCGGTTGCCACGCTCCGTGAGACGCGTGTTACTGAAGGTGTCACTGTGAAGGATGTACCGCCGGGCCGCGCCGCTCCCATCCATGGGAGGAACGGGGTCGGGCGGGAGTCCGCGACGCGTCGGGAGAGATCATGAGTCACCAGCAAGACCTCGTCATCTGCCGCGAACTCGGCGACCGCAATGGCGAGGGACGGGCGTTGAACAACCTCGGTACCGCCCTCCAGCAGGTGCGGCGCTTCGACGAGGCCATCGACGCCCACCAGGAGGACCTCGCCCTGTGCCGCGAGCAGGTGGACCACCACGGCGAGGGTCAGGCGCTGGCCAATCTCGGTACCGCCCTCCAGCAGGTGCGGCGCCTCGACGAGTCGATCGAGGCTCATCGCCAGGCGGCCGCCCTGTTCGCGGACCTCGACGACCGCCATCGCGAGGGCCAGGTCCTCAACAACCTGGGCACCGCGCTCCAGGAGGTGCGCCGGTTCGAGGAGGCGATCGACGCCCATCGGCAGGCCGCCGCCCTGTTCGCGGACCTCGACGACTACCACCGCGAGGGCCAGGCCCTGAACAATCTCGGCATCGCCCTCCAGGAGGTGCGCCGGTTCCCCGAGGCGATCGACGTGCACCGGCAGGCGGCCGCCCTGTTCGACGAACTGGACGATCACCACCGCGAGGGCCAGGCTCTGAACAACTTCGGCATCGCCCTTCGGGAGATGCGCCGGTTCCCCGAGGCGATCGAGGCGCACCGGCAGGCGGCCGCCCTGTTCACCGAGCTCGACGACCACCACCGTCAGGGCCAGGCCCTGGACTACCTCGGCGCCGCGCTGCACCAGGTGCGCCGGTTCGAGGAGGCCGCCGCCGCTCACGAGCAGGCCGCGACTCTTTTCGCCAAGTTCGGCGACCTGCACCGCGAAGGTCAGGCCCTCAACAGCCTCGGGGCGGCGCTCCAGCAGGTGCGTCGGTTCGACGAGGCCGCCGAGGCGCACGAGCGGGCCGCGACCCTGTTCGGCAAACTCGGCGACCACGACCGCGAGGACCTGGCTCGCAACAGTCTGGGCAGCGCCCGAAAGCAGGCCGGCGGAGACCGACAGCGCCGACCGGGTCTGCGCCAGCGGCTCGCGGCCAGACGCCGAGAGCGCCGCGAACGCCCCTTCGACGCAGTCGCCGCCCTGGGGCCGGTGCTGGAACCGACGCAGTAGCGAAGACGGGGGTGACGGGAGCGATGGGGGCGCGCCGGCGGGTGCCGGAGCAGGGGCGGTAGCGCGGGCGTGCGGGGCGGGGCACGCGGCAGCCGAGAAATCCGGCGCGCAGCGTCCGGCCCCGCCTTCGGCACCCCGCCTCGGCGCCCTGCCTCCGCTTCCCGCCTTCGTCCGCTTCGCGCTCCTCGCGGCAGCCGACAGGATTCCGGAATTTCAAATTCCGGATCAGCGACCCGAACGGAAGTAATCGCGGGGGTTGTTTTCCGTTCCGAGCCGGTGGGACGGCCGTGCGCCGATCGGCCCGCCGGTCGCTGCCGCACCGAACCGGTTGTCCTCCAAGCGGGCCAACCTGGCGCTGAGTTCGTCTTCTTCCTTGATCTCGTCGGCGGACGGCGACAGCGCGACGATGAACAGCGTGATCACCGTGAAAAGGCTGATCCCGGTGATCAACGGCGCGAGGAATTGGGACGCCTCCACACCGTGCACCATCCCGTGCCGGCCCTCGGTGCGCACGCTCATTGCGGACATTCCCGTGTAATGCATTCCGCTGACCGCCAGTCCCATGATCAACGCGGCACCCGCGGTCGCCGCGAATCCGCTCACGTTGAGTGCGGCCCACAGCGCCGCGGTGGCCGCGACCACCGCGATCAGGATCGACAGGCCGACCCGGAACGAGTCGTATTCGACCGAGCCGTCCAGGCTCATCGCGGCCATGCCCATGTAGTGCATGATCGCCACGCCGCCGCCGGTGATCACCCCGCCGAGCACCAGCCCCACCGGGCCCGCGTTGCGCCGACCGGCGACCGCCATGCCGATGCCGACCACCACCACCGCGAGCACCAGCGAGGTCATCGTCTTGCCCACGTCGTATCGAATCGGGGTCTCGCGCACCGAGAATCCGAGCATGCCGATGAAATGCATGACCCAGATTCCGGTGCCACCGATCGAAGCCGCGCCCAGTACCAACCAACGCGCTCGCACCCAACCGTGTACCGCGCGCGCCCGTGTCGTGCAGAGCAGCCCGAGAGCCGATCCGACGCACGACATGAGGTAGGCGATGCCGGGGGTGACGGCACCATATGCAAAATGATCAACGTGTCCCATGCCGGCAAACCGCTCCGTTAGTCCGGGCCCCTTCGGAAGCGGGGAAACCTCATCGTCGAATCGCCGATGATAGAGCAGTCCGGCCGGCACTCCTCGGGCGGGTTTCCGAATTCGGAAAACGCCGCTCAAGATCGTTACCGCTCGTACGCGGAGCTGGAATTCGGATAAAGATCTCGATAGGCCGGGACTTCACCGCCACCCTTCGCGGCCAGCACGCCGTGCAGTACGGCTCGGGCGAATACGTCCGCCGCCGCCGCGTGGATCAGGGTCAGCGCGGCGGCCTCCGCGTTCACCCCGTACGGCGTGCCGGGATCGGGGGCGGGCAGCGGTACCCGGGCCGTGGACACGGCAAAGATGGTGTCGCCGTCGTAGAGCGTGTGCACCGGCCGGATCGCCCGGGCCAGCCCGTCGTGCGCGACACCGGCCACCTTCTGCGCCTGTGGCCTGGTCAGCACCGCGTCGGTGGCGACGATCCCGATCGTGGTGTTGAGCGTGGGCGGCATCCCGGCCGAGGCCGCGGCGCGGGCCAACGCGGCGGCGTGCTCGGCGTGTTCGGGCGCGGTCAGCGGGAACTCGGCGGGCAGCCCGAGGCCGGCCGCGTACGGCAGACCGCCGATCGGGTCCACCGCCGACCCGGCCGCGTTGACCACCGCGAGCGCGGCGACGGTGACCCCGCCCGGCAACACCACACTCGCCGTGCCCACCCCGCCGCGCAGCCCGCCGACCATCGCACCGGTGCCCGCGCCCACGCTGCCCATCGGCACCGCCGCGTGCTCCGGCTCGGCGTCGGCCGCCGCGATCGCCGCGCGCCCCAGCGCCGCATCGGGTCGGCGCGCCCAGTCGCCGCCGCGGCCGAGGTCGAACAACGACGCGGCCGGCACCACCGGCACCACCTGATACGGTTCCGTGCCCACCGGGAACCCCCGACCCCGCTCGGCCAGCCACGCCACCACGCCGCCCGCCGCGTCCAGGCCGAACGCGCTGCCCCCGCTCAGCACGATCGCCTCGATCCGCGGCACCAGGTTGCGTGGGTCGAGCGCGTCCAACTCCCGGGTGCCCGGCGCGCCGCCGCGCACGTCCACGCCGGCCACGAAGCCGCCGACCGGCCCGAGCAGCACGGTGGTTCCGGTCATCGCACCGGCGTCGGTGTAGGCGGCGTGCCCGACCCGCAGCCCCGCCACGTCGGTGATCGCGTTGCGCGGCCCGATCTTGTACGCCTCGATATCGAACATGTGGCCTCCCGAGTGATGGATCGTGCTGCGGTGGTCCTGTTCCCATGCTGCTCCATGGCCCATGTCTCATGATTCAAGATTTTCGTCTCAGTCCCTGAGAAAGCTTGTAGAGTGCACGGATATCGACGTGGAGGTGGCGCAGTGGGGGAGAGCCGGCGCTGGCTGATGCTGGCCATCGGGATGTGCGCACAGCTGGCGAGCTGCGTGTTCCTGTACGGCCTCGCCTACCTCGTCCCGGTGCTGCGCGCGGACGAGGGCATGTCGCTCGCGCAGGCCGGCACCGTCGTGGCGTGTCCGACGTTCGGCCTGCTGTCGACCCTGGTGTTGTGGGGCGCGGCGGCGGATCGCTGGGGCGAGCGCCGGGTGATGGCGGTGGGCCTGGCCCTGGCCGGCGGCGCGATCGCGGTGGCCCTGGCCGGCGACGGCGCGGTGTGGCTTGGTGGTTGGCTCGCGGTCGCGGGTGCGTGCTCGGCGGCGGTGAACGCGGCCAGCGGGCGGGTCGTGCTGGGCTGGTTCGCGCCCGAGCAGCGCGGACTGGCGATGGGCATGCGGCAGATGGCCCAGCCGCTGGGCATGGTGGCCGGTGCGCTGGTGTTGCCGCCGATCGGCACCCATGCGGGCTTTCGGGCCGCGCTGGTCTTCCCTGCCGTGCTGTGTGTCGTGGGCGCGGCGCTGGTCGCGGTGCTCGTCCGCGATCCGGCCCGACCCGCGCCCGTGGCCGGCGCGGCCCGACCGGCCTCTCCGTACGACTCACCCGTCCTGTACCGGATACACGCGGCCAGCGCGCTGCTGGTGGTGTCCCAGTTCGTCGTGGTGTCCTTCGCCGCGGACTACCTGGTCTCCGAGCACGGGTGGACCGCGACCGGGGCCGGCCGGCTGCTCGCGGCCGTGCAACTGGTCGCGGCGGGCACCCGGATCGCGGTCGGCCGCTGGTCGGACCTGGTCGGCTCCCGGCTGCGGCCGATGCGCACGCTGTGTGTGGTCAACGCCGTGGTGGTCGGCGCGCTCGCGCTGACCTCGGCGATCGGTGGGCCGGTGGCGATCGTCTTCCTGCTGCTTGCGTCGGTGGCCACGGTGAGCTGGAACGGGCTGGCGTTCACGGCGGTCGCCGAACTCGCGGGCAGCGCCTGGGCGGGGAGGGTGATGGGCATCCAGAACACCGGCCAGAACCTGACCGCCGCCGCCGGGCCACCGCTGTTCGGCGTGATCATCGGCGGCCCGGGCGGCTACGTCACCGCGTACACGATCTGCGCGGTGATCCCGGTCGTGGCCGGTTTCCTGACGCCGGGTCAGGATTCCCGTTCGGTGTACGCGATCATGCCGAGCAACAGCACGTCGATGCCGAACGCGAAGCGTTCGTCGCCGTCGCCGGAGGTGAGCGCGTCGCCGAGCGAGGTCAACGTCGGAAAGCGGGCCGCGGGCAACGACGCGAAGTAGTCGTGCACGCGGGTGTAGTAAGCACCCCGCTCCTCGTCGGTCGCTCCGTGCATGGTGTTCTGGCCGCCCATCTCCAGGCCGGACATCACCGTGTACATGGACAGCAGATCGGCCGCGAACGCGCTGACCTTCGCGGACAGTCCGCCCGCGCGCAGGATCGACAGCAGCCGCTCGGTGCAGTCCAGCGAGTTGGGCCCGATCGGCACCGAGCCGATCAGCGCGCGACCGAGGTCGCGGTGTGAGGCGTAGACGTCGCGGATCGCGAACAGCGCCTCGCGCAGCTGCTCGCGCCAGCGTTCGGGATCCGCGGTCGGGATCAGCACCTCCCCGTTGACCCGGTCCACCACCAGTTCCAGGAGCTCTTCCTTGCTCGCGACGTACGCGTACAGGGATGCCGCGCCGGTGTCGAAGCGCTGGGCGACCCGGCGCATGCTCAGCGCGTCCAGACCCTCCGCGTCGACGATCTCCAGCGCGACGGTGACGATCGCCTCCTGGGTCAGCGCCGGTTTGCGCGGCGACCGCTCCTTGGGCGCCGTGCGCCACGGCGGCACGGGTACTTCGGGAACCTCGGACACGGCGCCACCTCCTCGATCAACCCCTCGCCGATCACCCGGCTTTACGAACACTGTACTTGACGCGAACACCGTTCGCGAATAAAACGGTGTTCGAGCCATTAACGCCGTTCGGTGAACGAACATCGTTCGAACGTGCGGTGTTCGACGGCGACGACCGGCAGTGTGCGATCAGCAGGGGGAGACGATGGAAACCGAGATCAGCAAGGCGGCGGCGACCGCGGCGGAGCCGGGAGAGCGCCGCGCGCCCTACCCGCTCCGGTGGATCGGCCTCGCCGTGGTCATGGGCGCCGACATCATGGACCTGCTCGACGCGACCATCGTCAACGTGGCGGGCCCCGGTATCCGGGACGCCCTCGGCGGCAGTTCGACCCACCTCCAGTGGTTCTCGGCCGCGTACACGCTGGCGTTCGCGATGTTCCTGATCACCGGCGCCCGACTGGGCGACATTCTCGGCCGGCGCCGGATGTTCCTCGGTGGAGTGCTCGCCTTCACGCTCACCTCGGCGCTGTGCGGCCTGGCGCAATCACCGGAGATGTTGATCGGCGCCCGCGGCCTCCAGGGCCTGGCCGCCGCGATGATGGTGCCGCAGGCGCTCGGGCTGATCCGGGAGATGTTCGACGAGCGCGAGGTCGGCGCGGCGTTCGCGGTGTTCGGTCCGGCGATGGGCCTGGCCGCGGTGCTCGGTCCGATCCTGGGCGGGGTGGTGATGGACGCCGACGTGTTCGGCCTGGGCTGGCGCGCGGTGTTCCTGGTGAACGTGCCGCTGGGACTGTTCGCCTTCTTCGCCGGTGCCACCGTGGTGCCGCGACCCACCGCCGAGCGGGCCGATGCGCGCCGTCCGGGCCTGGACGTCGTCGGCATGATCCTGGTCACCGCCGCGATGGTGCTGCTCGTCTACCCGCTGGTCCAGGGCCGCGAACAGGGTTGGCCCGGCTGGACGTTCGCCTGCATGGCCGGTTCGCTGCCGGTGCTCGCGCTGTTCGCCTGGTACGAGGTGCGGAGCAGCCGCACGGGTCGGGACGCGCTTGTGGAGGTCAGCCTGTTCCGCAACCGCGCCTTCACCGGTGCCCTCGCCGTCGGCCTGATGATGTTCGGCTCGATGATCGGCCTGATGCTCGTGCTCGGCGTCTACCTCCAGGTCGGCCTGGGCTGGACCGCGACGCACGCGGCGCTCGCGCTGATCCCTTGGTCGCTCGGCTCGACGGTCGGCGCCGGGCTGGCCGGCGCGGTGCTCGCGGCCAAGTACGGGCGCCGGGTCCTGCACGCGGGCCTGCTGGTCGGGCTGCTCGGGGTGGTGGGCATCGGCGGCACCATCGCGGTGCACGACGGCCCGGTGAACGCCTGGATCCTGCTGCCGGCCACGGCGCTCGCGGGCTTCGGCTTCGGCCTGCTGATGGCGCCGTTCTTCGGGATCGCGCTCGCCGGGGTCGACGACCACGAGATCGGCTCGGCCTCGGGCGTGCTCAACGCGGTCCAGCAGCTCGCGGGTGCGCTGGGGGTGGCGCTGTTCGGCACGCTGTTCTTCGGCCATGTGGAGGACCACGTGGGCGCGGCGCACGGTGCGGAGGCAGTGCGCGCGGTGTTCGACGACGCGTTCACGATCGGTCTCACGGCCAGTGCGCTGGCGCTGGCCGCGGCATGGGGGCTCGCGTTCCTGATGCCGCGCTGGGAGCGCCCGCCGGGCGCGGAGGGCGGCGCGGGGCACTGAAGCCGGCGAAGCCGCGGATGCCGCCGGACGGGCAACGGCACGGGAGGGGCAACGGCGCGGGACGGGCAACGGCGCCGGCGCCGGCGGCGGAACAGGACTGGACGCGCGACGGCGCCGGACGCGCCAGGCGCCGGGGGCGCCACGGCACCGGACGCGTGACGGCGCCGGACCGGCTCGACCGAGCCGATCCGGCGCCGTGGCGCGTTCCGACCGCGGGACACGCCCTTCGCCGGACGGTGCCTAGTGGCTGCCGGCGATGCCGTGACGGTGTGGGCCGTCGCCGAGCGCCGATGCCCCGTCGCGGGAGAGCACCGAGGCCCGTTCGCGGAAGGCGTCCTCGCGGGCCGCCGCCTCCGGGTGGCGCGAGCGCCAGTACGGGTTGTCGTGGGGCAGATGGCCGCTGACCCTCCCGTACAGGCCGAACGTCATCACCAGCAGGCCGACCACGAAGCTGAAGATCACGTTCGGCATCTTGAACGACAGGTAGTTGATGTCCGGGCTGCCCATCAGGCCCAGGTTGACGAAACCGCTGATCACGAACAGCGCGCCCACCACGATGTTCACGGTCGAGGCGGTGTTGCCGCCGATGATCGCGCCGATGATCAGGATCGCGCCGACCACGACGGAGATCAGGCTCAGCGCGCCGTTGGTGGACATCCCGGCGACGTCGCGTCCGGTCGTGGAGAAGAAACCGACGTTGTTCGTGAAGCCCAGGACACCGAACGTGATCAGCACGAGGCCCATGAACCCGCCGCCGTACCGATAGACCCGTCCGAGCCGGTGATCGACCGGCAATCCTTCGTCCAACAAGCCCGTCATGGCCGCCTCCCAACACCTATTTTGTACGAATACTCCTCTTCATCCCTTTTCCCGGAAATGCCGGTTCAACGCCGTCGAGCGACCCGGCAGGGCGTGCGACTCAGCCGATCAGCTGCACATGCGCCTCGCGGATCCCGTACACGAACGCGTTCGGCATCTGGACCACCGCGCTGCCGGGGACCGGCCGCAGCTCGCGCACCCGGGCGAGCAACTCCTCGAAGAAGACCCGGATCTCCAACCGGGCCAACGGCGCACCGAGGCAGAAGTGGGTGCCGAAGCCGAAGGTGATGTGGTCGTTGGGCGTGCGCGTCACGTCGAACCGCTCGGGCTCGACGAACACCGCCGGATCGCGATTGGCCGAGCCGTACATCAGCACCACCTGGTGTCCGTCCGGAATCACCGTGTCACCGACGCGCTGGTCCCCGACGGCGACCCGGCACATGTTGTGGATGGGTGTGCTGTACCGGATGAACTCCTCCGTCGCGACCGCGAGGTCGGCGCCCGCGCGCAGCAGGTCCCACTGCTCCGGGTGGTCGAGCAGATACAGGAAGGTGCGCGCGATCACCGTGCGAGTGGTCTCCGCGCCGCCGTCGAGCAGCAGCAGGCAGTCGCTCGCCACGTCGGCCGGTCCCACCGGCTCGCCGTCGATGTGGGCCGTGGTCCACACCGACATCACGTCATCGGCCGGACACGCCTTCTTCGTCTCGTACAGCCCCAGCGCCGACCGGATGAACTCGCCCGCCGCGGCCCGCCCGTCCTCGCTCAGGTAGCGCGGACCGCCGCCGAGCGCGATGGTGCGCTCGGACCAGTCGCGCAGCCGCGGCCAGTCCTCGTCCGGGAAGCCGAGCAGGCGTCCGATCATCTTCGCGGGCAGCACGGACGCGAGATCGCCGACCACCTCCACGGTGCCCTTGGCCACGGCGGCGTCCAGGATCTGTACGCACGTCTCGCGCACGTGCTCCTCCCACTCGCGCACGCCGCGCGGGGTGAACCACTTGCTGACCAGCTTGCGCCGCTTGTTGTGCAGCGGGTTGTCCAGGCCGATGATCGCCGGGTCGGCGGGCAGGTTCGGGCGGTAACCACCCTTGTTGCGGTCGGAGTTGACGAAATGTTCGCTGCGCGCCTCGACGTCCTTGACGTCCGCGTGGCGAAAGATGCCCCACAGTTCGTTGCCCGCGTCCCAGGCGACGGGTTCGTGCTCGCGGAACCACGCGTAGTCCTGATAGGGGCCGTTCGCGTACCAGTCGCCGTCGAGCAGATCCAGACTCGGCCGCGGGGTCGGCGGCGTCTTCGTCACGGACGTCATGGGTGTCATGGGCAGGGTCCTCCGGATCGCGTCCTGGGCCCGGAACGGGCTCGGGTACGCAATCACGAAGCAGGAGCGGAAACCATAGCCGCGCGGACGGTCCGCGTCCGTCCGTCCGCGCGGCGCGGACCGGGCCGGGGGCCTGCCCGGGACCTCGCCCGGCGGATCGGGCGCCGGCCGCGCAGCGGACGCGTGACCCGGTCGGCGTGCCGGGGGTGCATGCCCGCTCCGCGGTCACGGTCGAGCCGTCCGCTACGCGCTCGGGATGCACGTCCGCTACGCGCCCGCCACCCCACACCACACGACCAACCGCCCGCAACGCCCGACCCGGCCCCGGCCGCGCAGCGGACGCGTGACCTGCCCCGTAGGGGCCGGGCAACCCGGCTCGGAGAGACCGGTCCGACCCCGAACCCGTAGGGGGCGCGCAACCGGCCGCGCAGCGGACGCGGGCGACAACCGGTCGGCGTGCCGGGGTTACATGCCCGCTCCGCGGTCACGGTCGAGCCGTCCGCTACGCGCCCGGGATGCACGTCCGCTACGCGCCCGCCACCCCACACCACACGACCAACCGCCCGCAACGCCCGACCCGGCCCCGGCCGCGCAGCGGACGCGCGACCTGCCCCGTAGGGGCCGAGCAACCCGGCTCGGAGAGACGGGCGACCGGCCTACGCGGGCTTCAGCACGACCTGCCCGTTCGTCACCGCGATCTGCTTCGCGGCGAGCGGGCGCGGGGCCGGGCCGCCGAGCACCGCACCCGTGCTCGCGTCGAAACTGCTGCCGTGGCACGGGCAGTCGATCTTGCCGGCGGCGACGCTGCGGACCAGGCACTGCTGGTGTGTGCACACCGCGCTGAACGCCTTGAAGTCGCCGGCGGTGGGCTGGGTGACCACGACCTTGGCGTCGTCGTAGACCTTGCCGCCGCCGACCGGCACATCGGCGACCGGCCCGAGCGTCTTGTCGCCGCCGGCGTCCCCGGGCGTCTTGTCCTTCGAATCGCCGTCGTCGCTGCCGCAGGCCACCAGGCCGACACCGGCGGCGGCCACGACCGCGCCGCAGACCAGGACTCGCCGGGTCGGCTCGGCCCTACCGGTCCGTGCGGCCGTGATCGTCGGTTCGGTGCCGGTCGGTTCGGTGTTCGGGTCGGTCGTGCGCATCGGGTGCCTCCGTCGTGGTGCCCGGCGCCGGCCGGTCACGCGGCGCCGATGCCACGGAAACGTACGCCAGTGGCTCCTGGTTCGACGGATCGGTGAAGCGAACGGGTTCGACGAGCGCGGAGTCGGCGGCGACCGGGTCCGCGGACCCGTCGGGCTCGGCGGCCCCAGCGGCCCCGGCCGGTTCCACCGGATGGCCGGCGGGAGCCGCGGCGGGGTCGAACTCGGCGCCCGGGCCCGGCGCGTCGGGCTCGTCGACGCGGCTCGGCAGGGTGAAGACGAGCCGGGCACCGTCGGTGTGGTCGGTGTCCACGGCGATCCGGCCGCCGTGCTGTTCGACGATCCGCTTGGCCATCGCGAGCCCGATGCCGCTGCCGGTGTAAGTCTCGCGCGGGTGCAGGCGTTGGAAGGCTGCGAACACCCGTTCCGCCGCCTCGGCAGGGATGCCGATCCCGTTGTCGGTCACGGCGATCTGCCACCCGCCCTCGGCGACGGGCTCGGCGTCCATCCGCACCAGCGGTCGCTCGTACGGGCGCTGGAACTTCACCGCGTTCCCGAGCAGATGCCGGATCAGCGTGGCCAGCAGCCCGGGATCGGCCCGGACCACCGGCAGTTGCCCGTGCTCCAGTTCGGCGCCGGTGTCCTCCACCTGGTCCGCCATGTCCAGCCAGGTCTGCCGGACCAGATCGCCCAGGTCGACCTCGACGATCTCCGCGCGCGAGCGGCCCACCTCGGTGAGGGTGACCATCTCGTCGATGAGCATCTGGAGGCGGCGGGCGTTGTCGATGGTGAAGTCGATGTACTGCCGACCGCGCCGATCCAGCACGTCCTCGTAGCGCTCCTGGAGCATCCGGCCGAACGAGACGATCCGGCGCAGCGGGTCCTGCATGTCGTGCGTCGCGGCGTGTGCGAACCGATCCAGGTCGGCCTGGGCGAGTCGGGCCCGGCGGGCGTGCTCCTCGACCCGGGTGCGCAGTTCCGCCAGGTCGCGGACCAGGTCGCGGGCCTGCTCGCGCTCGGCCTCCAGGGCGCGGTCCCGTTCGGCGAGCTGTTCGGTCAGCCGGGTGACCCGGGTGCGGTCGCGCTGCGCCCGGTCCTCGCCGGCCCGGGCCCGCTCGTGCAGGTTCGTCATGGTGGCGGCGATCAGGTCGAACTCACGGCTGTCGAAGCGCCCGCCCCGCGCCGGCTCCCGGCTCGGATCGGCCAGCCGGGCGAGCGGCTTCTCGACCGTGCGTCGCAGCGCGCTCTCGATCAGCACCGTCGACCCGACCACGAGCAGCAGATCGGTGCCGAGCACCAAGAGCAGGCCGCGCGCACGCGCGTCGCCGTCCAGGGTCAGGCCCACCACGAGCGCGGCGACGGTGGCGAGCATGACCGCCACACACGGCACCCAGATCAGCCGCAGCCGAGCACGCACGGTCCACCACGAGTCCTCGGAACCCGCCATCGGTACCCCGCCCTCTCCGGCCGCCCTCGTCCCGCCCTTGCCCGCGCGGATCCCCCCGCCGGCCGCCGATATGCAGAACCCCCTCGTGGAACAAGCAAATTGTGGCAGTGCCGGGCCCGGCGCACGAGGGCATGATCCGGCCGCCTGCATCCGGGGACCCCGGAGCGACGCGTTCCGAATCCCTTTCGCAAGCGTGGTCGGAAGGCGGCCGGACGCCCGCCCGGCAGCACGTTCGCAAGGGGTGCACGCGCCACGGAAGATTCTTAAGGCAGTCATAAATCACCCATACCGGGGTGCCGACGCCGCCGATCCTCGGGATACGGTCCAGGGGTCGGCCGGGCGCGTTTGGAGAGACGGCGCCGAACCGGCATGCGAAGAAGAGCGGGGGATTCCTGCGACCGTCGCCCACCTCCCACCCGTTGGGGCGACGGTCGGAGGAACACTTCGTCACGACCCGGTGACCGTGCGGGTGTCGGCCTGATTCCTCCCCACCGGGGTACCCATCCAGCCGGTAGCGTCCATGGCCCGAGGTGGTAACCCGCTGAGAATGGTGGTCGAGTGTCGCGACGGACTGCGGATGCCGAGGCGAATCCGCGCAGGCGTCGGATGGCGATCGGTACGGCGTTTTGTGTGGTCGCGGTGCTGGCGGTGGTCGGGCTGGCCTCGACCGGGCGGATATCCGGCCATCCTCGAGCGCGCGGCACCGGTGACGCGTCCCGCGGCTACCACCTCATGGACCCGGCCGAGGGCGACCGGATCGCGGCGAGCCTGCTGGGCGCGGCGCCCGCCGTTCCGCCTGCGGAGCCCGCGTTGCCCGTGCCCACGGGGTCCTCGACGGAGGTCGAGCCGCTGCCGGTGTCCGATCCGCTGGAGGCGAGCACGATCGAGGCGACTCCGGCGATCGGCGCGCTGCTGCACGCGGGGGAGGGGAACGACCCGGAACACTTCTGCACCGCAACCGTGGTGCAGTCGCCGAACCGGAACCTGGTGGTCACCGCCGCGCACTGCGTGTACGGCGACGCCTTCACGACCGACCTGGCGTTCGCGCCCGGCTACCACGACGGCGTGATGCCGTACGGCGTGTGGGTCCCGTCCCGGATCGACGTGGACCCGCGCTGGGTCACCGACCGGGACCCGGCCTACGACGTCGCCTTCCTCCAGGTCCGCCGCCCGGGCACGGACGAACGGATCGAGACCGTCACCGGCGCCGAACACCTCGACTTCGGCTCTTCGCCCGCGCGCCCGGCCCGGCTGGTCGGCTACCCGGACGACGCGAACGAGCCGATCGGCTGCCAGAACACCACCGCGGCCTACTCCGAGACCCAACTGCGCTTCGACTGCGCGGGCTTCCCCGCCGGCACCAGCGGCGGCCCGATGCTCACCGACATCGACCCCGCCAACGGCCGCGGCACGGTGATCGGCGTGATCGGCGGCTACCAGGAGGGCGGCGACGACCTCACCTCGTACAGCAGCTACTTCGGCCCCGACATCGCCACCCTCTACGACCGCGCAAGCACCGCCGAGGTAAGCCCCTCAACCTGACCCCCACCCACCCCCACCCACCCCACACACGACGAAACCCCGGCCGAAGCCGGGGTTTTCGCCTGTTCAGGCCGTGTGCCCCCAGCAGGATTTGAACCTGCGACACCCGCTTTAGGAGAGCGGTGCTCTATCCCCTGAGCTATGGAGGCTTCGGGGCCGTGTGGTCCCGCAGGACAGGGTAGCGGAACGGTTGCGGGGGTGGCCGGCGGCTTTGGGGTGGGTCAGGGTTTGCCGACGGTAAGGACGACGGCGGAGTCTTCGAGGGCCTCCAGGGAGTGCGGTGCCCGGGGGATGACCAGGAGGTCGCCGGAGGTGCCCTCGACCGATTCGTCGTCGGCGGTCAGGCGGATGCGGCCGGTCAGCACGATCAGCGAGGCTTCGCCGGGGCTCTCGTGTTCGGCCAGGGAGTTGCCGGCGGTCAGGGCGATCAGGGTCTGGCTCAGGTGGTGGCGGGAGCCGCCGGGCATGCTGACCGAGCTGCGGCCGGACGAGGTGCTGCGGGCCGAGGCGAGTTGCTCCCTGGTGGCCGTCCGGAGCGAGATTTTGTCCATGTATGCCAGTTTCGGGGGCGATCACTCTCCGCGCATGTTCTGGTGTGCCCGGGCGTGCGGGGACCGGTGGGTCGGGTGATGCTGGGCGGATGGGCGTGGCCTGTGCCGGCACGCCCGCGACGGCCGCCGCGGTGCTGCCCGGGGCCGGAATCGAGGCTGGGAACGGGGTCGGAATCGGGGTCGGAATCGGGGCCGCCGAGAGGAGGTAACCACTTGCTCGGGCATCGAAGAATGAAGCTCATGACCACAGACGAAAGCGTCCGCACGCGCGGAACCGTGTTCGATCGGGACGGGGCGCTGGTGGCCGACTACCGGCTGGGCAATCGTTCGGGTCGGCCGGCCGCGCTCGACCTGCGCCTGCACCGACTCCCGGCCGAGCTCGCCGCGCCCGCCATCCTGACCGCGCTGCCCGGGTGGGTCGTGTCGGCCCGCGAGGACGCCGGCGCGGTGCTGCTCGCCGCGGGCGGCCGGCTGCTTCGGCATCTGCATCGGTACACCCGGGAGCTGGGTCCGGACCTGGAGGCCGTCACCTGGGCCGAGCCCGGAATCGAGGTGCGCTCGGCGGCGTCCGTGCCGCCCTCGGAGCTGTACGACACCTGGATCGCCGCGTATCCGCCGGAGCACCCGGACAGCGGTGACGATGCGAGTCCGGAGAACCTGGAGGGGCTGTACGACGGCCGCTCGCTCGGGCCGCTGTTCGGGTTCAGCACGGTGGCGCTCGACGAGGGGCGGGTGGTCGGCGCGGTGCTGGTCAACGACGCCGAACAGCTCGGGCCGTGGATCACCGAGGTCTTTCGCGACCCGGATCCCAAGTACGCGGGGCTCGGCGGCCGGTTGTTGCGGCACACGCTCGGCCTGGCGCTGCTGGACGGGCTGCCCTCGATCGGGCTCGCGGTCACCGAGGGCAACCCGGCCCGGGCGGTGTACGAGCGGCTCGGATTCCGGCAGGGCGAGTCCTTCATGACCATCGTGCTGCCGGGAGGGGAGCGGTAGGCCCCGTTTCGGGGAAGGGCGGTCGGTCCGGCGGGAGCGAGGCGGCGAATCCACCGGGGTGGGAGCGGTACGGATCCCGCCGCAGCGGAGGGGAGCGGTGGACAGCGGTGGACACTCGTTCGATGGCGTGAGACATTTATGTCTCACAAGGATTGAGGATGTCTCATGGCCGGCTCCACCACCCCCCGCCCCACGCCCGACCCGCGGCGCTGGGCCGTGCTCGTGATCCTGTCGGGGAGCCTGCTGATCATCTCGATGGACGCGACCATCCTGAACGTCGCGTTCCCGTCCCTGGTCGCCGATCTGCGGCCCGGTTCGGTCGAGCAGTTGTGGATCATCGACTCGTACGCGCTCGCGCTGTCCGGCCTGTTGGTCACCGCAGGCGCGCTCGGGGACCGCTGGGGGCGCAAGCGGCTGCTGCTCGTCGGCTTTGCCATCTTCGCGCTGGCCTCGTTGCTCGCGGTCGCGGCGACCGCCGCGTGGCACGTGATCGCGGCCCGGGTGCTGCTCGGCGTGGGTGGCGCGGCGATCATGCCGTCCACGCTGACCATCCTGCGCCAGGTGTTCACCGACGCCCGCGAGCGGGCCTTGGCCTACGCCGTCTGGTCGGCGGTCTTCGGCGGCGGCATGGCCCTCGGGCCGGTGGTCGGCGGGCTGCTCGTGGAGTCGCACGGCTGGCAGTCGGCCTTCCTGTTGAACGTGCCGATCGCGGTCGCGGTGATCGGGTTCGGCCTGTGGTTGCTGCCCGAGTCGCGGTCGCCGCGCTCCGGCGCGTGGGACTGGCCCGGCGTCGGCCTGTCGATCGTCGGCATGGGCACCCTCGCGGGCGGCATCAAGCAGCTCGGCAAGGGCGGCGTCGGCGATCCGGCCGCGTGGATCCTGCTCGTGGTGGCCGCGCTCACGCTGACCGTGTTCGTCCGCCGCCAGCTGCGGCTGGCCAATCCGCTGCTCCAGGTCCGGCTGTTCACGAACCGCGCGTTCACCATGGCCGCGACGGCGATCTTCCTGGGCATGCTCGGACTGGGCGCGGCGCTGTTCCTGCTCAGCCAGTGGTTCCAGTACGTGCAGGGATACAGCCCGGTCTCCGCCGGTCTGCACCTGCTGCCCGCGCCGATCGGGCTGATCCTCGCGTCGATGTTCGTGCCCGGGCTGATGCACCGCTTCCCGCCCCGGAACGTGCTGGCGATCGGCCTGGCGCTGATGGCCGTCGGGCTCGCGCTGCCGTGGATCGGGCAACACTTCCGGGACGTGGACTACCCGCTGGTGGGCGCCTCGCTCGCGGTGGTCGGGCTCGGTGTGGGCACCTTGGCCACCGTCGCGTCGGTGGTGCTGATGTCCTCGGTGCCGGTCGCCGAGGCCGGTGGCGCGGCGGCGATCGACGAGACCGCGTACGAACTCGGCGCCGCGCTGGGGGTCGCGATCCTGGGCAGCATGGCATCCGCGCTCTACCGGGCCAACCTGCCCGACCTCGACCTCGACGCGGCCGACACGGCGGCGGTACACGAGTCGATCGGGGACGCCTCCGTGGTCGCGGATCGACTCGGCGCCGGCGGCATCCTGGGCCGGGCGGGCGAGGCGTTCACGTCCGGGATGACGCCGACCTTCCTGGCCGGCGGCGTGGTCGCGCTGATCGCCGCCGTCCTGGCCTGGCGGCTGATCCCGCGCGACCTGGAGCCCGCACCGGACGCGCACTGACGGCCGGCCGAAAGCAATCGATCGGGGTGGGGCACACCTTCGGCCCCGGGGGCCGATCGGGGTGCGCGAGCCGCTGCCCGCCGCACGATCGGGTGCCGCCCGGCGGGGTTCGACCTTGGGCACGCGGGCGCGGCGGGTCCCGGACTTCGGAACATCCGGGCCTCGCCGGCCGTTGACCGAATCGTAGGCACATCGAGTGTGCATGCGGGGCTCGACGCCGGGCAGGCGCTCTCAGGGGCCGCTATCGGCCAACCTTTCAACAGTACATCTCCGGACGGAATATCACAGGCTTCTCGTTCGTTCGAAATATTGACGAACGCGAATGAAAGCGAGGGCTAGAGCATGCCGACTACACGTGGTGTGGCCCGACAGGGCGCCGAGCGAGTGGCGGCTTCCCGCACGCGGAAGGCTGCCGACGTCGAGCGCGACACGGTCGGTGTGTACCTGGACGAGATCAGCCGCACGAAGCTGCTCGACGCGGAGCGCGAAGTCGAGATGTCCAAGGACATCGAAGCAGGGCTGTACGCACAGAAGCTGATCGACGAGGACGCGGTGCCCGAGGGCGTCGACCGGGCCGAGTTGGACCGGCTGATCGCGCGCGGCGCCGCGGCCAAGGAGCTGTTCATCCAGGCCAACCTGCGGCTGGTGGTGTCCGTCGCACGGCGCTACCCGCGTAGCGGGATGCCGTTCCTGGACCTGGTTCAGGAGGGCAACGTGGGCCTGGTCCGCGCGGTCGAGAAGTTCGACTACGCGAAGGGCTTCAAGTTCTCCACCTACGCGACCTGGTGGATTCGACAGGCGATCACCCGGGCGATGGCGGATCAGGCCCGCACCGTGCGGTTGCCCGTGCACCTGGTCGAAGAGCTGAGCAAGATCCGCCGGGTGCAGCGCGAGTTCGCTCGCGATCACGGGCGCGATCCCGAGATGGCGGAGATCGCCGAGGCGGTCGGCTCCACGCCGGAGCGCGTCGTGGACGTGATCGGTTGGGCGCGCGACCCGATCAGCCTGGACACCCCCGTGGGTGACGACGGCGAGACCGAGTTGGGCGAACTGGTCCAGGAGACCGACCCGTTGACGCCGGAGGACATCACCCTGGCGACACTGCGACGCGAGCAGATAGCGGACCTGGTGGGTCGGCTGGACGGTCGCACGGCCACGATCCTGCGGGCGCGTTACGGCATGGCGGACGGCAAGGAGCACACGCTGACCGAGGTCGGCAAGCAGCTCGGGCTCACCCGTGAGCGGATCCGCCAGATCGAGAAGCAGGCCCTGGTCGAGCTGCGCGAGCTGGCTACCGCCCAGGGGCTCGAAGCCGCGTGACGCTGCGCTGTGCCGGGGCGAGCCGGCTACGGCCCGGGCCCGGCCGGGGCCGCCATGCGCGGCTATGGCCGGGCCCGGTGCCGTTCCGGGCGCCGGCACACTGGTGGCATGGCGGAGCGGGCGAGGATCGAGACGACGGAGGCGCACGTGCGCGAGGCGAGTGGGCCGGCCGAGCCCGAGCGACGCGAGCGCGACCGGTTCGGTTGGGACGACCTGCTCCCCGAGGCGAGTTCGGACGAGACGGATGCCGGATGGGGCGAGGCCCGGCCTGCTGCCGACCCGGCGGATCTGCGCCGCTTCCTGGACGACAAGCCGCCGCATCACCTCTGAGCCGACAGGCAAAGGTGACCCGGCCCCCGAGGTGACCCGGCACCGCCAAGGTGACCCGTCACCCCCGAGGTGACCCGGCACCCCCGAGGTGACCGGCACCCCAAGGCGACCCGATACACAAAGGGCGGGTTCGCTCCTTCGTTTCATCCGAAGGAGCGAACCCGCCCTTTACCGTGTGTCCCGTGGCGCGTACCGGTGCGCGGTCGGCGGCTGAGCCGACCGGGGGCGACCGATCAGACGTCGGAGCGTGGGGAGACCAGTCCGGTTGCCCCCTGGCCGGGCGTCCGGCCGCCGTTCGCCGGCGGTTCGAGGCGCGCGGCGAGCAGGTCGCGAATCTCGGTGAGGAGTTCGGTGTCGCTGAGTTCCTTCGCGGCCGTCTGACCCAAGGCCTGCTTGCGCTTTTCCAGCATGTGGTTCAGCGGCAACACGAGCAGGAAGTACACGACCGCCGCGGTGATCAGGAACGTCAGCCCGGCGCCGAGTACGGAGCCCCACAACAGTTGGACGCCGGTCGCCTCGCCCTTCGCGTCGACCCCGCACGGGCCCTTGATGCAGGATGTGTACCCGTCCAGGTTCCTGGTGCCGAACGCACCCACGACCGGGTTGATCATTCCCTTCACGAACGCCGTCACCACCGCCGTGAACGCGGCGCCGATGACCACGGCCACAGCCAGGTCCACGACGTTTCCGCGCATGAGGAACTTCTTGAAGCCGCCCACTGCTGATTCCCATCGATTTCGATCGGTCGGAGCCTCGACGGGGCGGTCCGATCCATGATCAATACGGCCAATCGTAGTAATCGCGGAATACCCCTTGAAGCGGAACAACCCGCACGAGTCTGCTGTCATTCACCGCTCGTCGCAACAGGGTCGCTCACGAACCTGTGGATGGTATAGGTCAGGGCCGGCCCGTTCGCCGCACCGGCGAGTTCGCTCGCCGCCGCTCGTGGGACCTCCAAGATCAGCAGCGCCCCGGTCGACGACGCCCCGGTCGCGGCCGGACGGGCCACGACGAGTGCGGCGGGGACGATCAGCCGTGCCGGACCGGGGTGTTCGGGCGCGGGCGCGGCCAGCACGTCGATCCGGTCGCCGGGGCGCAGTACGGCCACCGCGTCGGCGTCCGCGAAGCGCGCGGGCAGGGCGACCGTGCCCGTGTCGTGCGGGCCGCCGGAGCGGGCCACCCGGACGTCGGTCACCGGCTCGCCCCGGCGCAGCGGGCCGGTCAGCGCGACCCCGGCGGCCTGCCCGACCGCATGCAGAACTCCGGCCGGATGCAGGGCCGTCGGCATCGCGACCAGGGTCAGATCGGCGACCCCGGGGGTGCTGCCCGCGGGCAGATCGCGCGCGGCCACCAGGATCGGGCCGGTCGGCGCGGGTGCGGGGCGGACCGCCACGATCACCGCGAACACCGCGACGGCGGCCGACAGCGCGGCCAGGCCGCGTCGATGGCGGGCCAGGACGCGCCGCCAGGGCCGCCGGGTGAGCGGGGCCGGCGCCGACCGGAACGGCGGGCCGAACGACGGACCGGGCGAGGCTCCGGACGATCTCGAAGCGGACATCACACCTCCAGCGCGGGCAGCGGGTGAGTGCGGCCCGACCCGCGTCGGAACCGGGGCAGGAAACGAGGGCCGAGCCGCGCCTCCACCGTGCCGCGCGGCGTCCCGACCCGGCCGGGCCGCCCCGAAGCCTGTGCACAACTCCGCCCCTGGGGACCACGACTTCCCCCACGTGAGTGACGTCCCCTCCACCACAAAGGCCGCCCCCCGGACTCGGGAAGCGGCCTTCACGACAAACGAACGGAACGAAAACAGGGCCGACGCTCCAGCGGCCGGACCCGCAACAGGCGGCGCCGAGCCGGCCGCAGCGAGCGCGCCGAGCCGGCCGCAGCGACCGACACTCCGCCGGCCGCAGTGAGCGACGCTACGCCGGCCGCTCGACCTCCGCCGTGCCGCACGTACACGAGCGTGTCTCGGGCAGCGCCGCGACCACGTCGAACAGCAGGGTGCGCAGTCGGTCGACGTTGGCCGCGAAGACCTTCATCACCTCGGCGTGGGTGACTCCCTCGCCCGCCTCGACGCCCGCGTCCAGGTCGGTGACCAGCGCGATCGCGGTGCAGCAGAGGCCGAGTTCGCGGGCGAGTACGGCTTCGGGGTGGCCGGTCATGCCGATGATCGACCAGCCCTGTGCCGCATACCACTTGGACTCGGCGCGGGTGGAGAAGCGCGGTCCTTCGATCACCACGAGGGTGCCGCCGTCCACCGGCTCCCAGCCCGAGGCGCGTGCCCGGGCGGCGACCACCGCGCGGCCGTCCGCGCAGTACGGGTCGGCGAACGTGGTGTGCACGACCGGCGGGATGGTCCCGTCGGCGAGCGGCAGCCCGTCGAAGAAGGTCTGGATCCGGCTCGACGTGCGGTCGATCAACTGGTCGGGGATCACGAGCGTGCCCGGGCCGAGTTCGGCGCGCAGGCCGCCGGTCGCGCACGGCGCGAGCACCTGCGTCACCCCTACGGCGCGCAGGGCCCACAGGTTGGCGCGGTAGTTGATCCGGTGCGGCGGGAGCGAGTGGTCGCGGCCGTGCCGGGGCAGGAAGGCGACCCGACGGCCGGCCACCTCGCCCAGGAACAGGGCGTCACTGGGCGCGCCGTACGGCGTGTCCACGCGCACCTCGACCACGTCGTCCAGGAACGCGTAGAACCCGGAGCCGCCGATGACACCGATCTCGGCCGGAGCCACCCCCGCCGGCAGCACGCCGGTCGCCATCGGTCAGGCCGCCGTCGACGTCGTACCGGAGGAGCCGGACGACGAGGAGGACGACGAGCCCGAGGACGACGAACCCGACGACGAGGACGACGAACCCGAGGAACCCGACGAACCCGAGGACGAGGAGCCGTCCGAGGACGACGAGGAAGCGCCGGTGGACGCGGTCGCCGGCGTCGAGGACGTGCTCGAACCGCGGCTGTCGGTGCGGTAGAAGCCGGAGCCCTTGAACACGACGCCCACCGCCGAGAAGACCTTGCGCAGCCTGCCCTGGCAGGCGGGGCACTCGGTCAGCGCGTCGTCCGTGAACTTCTGGACGGCCTCAAGGCCCTCGCCACAGGCGGTGCACTGGTACTGGTACGTCGGCACGGTCTGGTCCTCCTTCGACAGACAGGTCAGCTGGGTACTGGCACTCTCACCTGTCGAGTGCCAATGGTGCAGCATTCACCGGAGATCCGTCCACCACGGTCGCGGTCGACGGTGTAATGGGTGTCACATCCACGCCCGGACGCAGCAGTCGCTGCCCGCCGAGCACCACCAGGAAGCCGATGCCGGCCGCCGCCAGGGTGAGCGCGAAACCGGCGCCCGAACCGCGCGCGTCGGTGAGCATTCCGGAGAAGGTCGAACCGAGTGCGAGGCCCAGGCCGATCGCGCCGGTGAGCCACGTGAACGCCTCGGTCTTGGCCTCGGCCGGGACCAGGGTGTCGACCAAAGTGAACCCGGTGATCAGCGTCGGTGCGATCGCCAGTCCGCACAGCAACGCGACGGGCACCATGATTCCCACGCTGGGGATGGCCCACAGCGGAGCGGTGCCCGTGGCCAGCAGGGCGAACGTCACGAGCATGCGACGGTGCGCCGGCCGCCGCCAGGCGATCGCGCCGTAGACCGCACCGGCGACCAGGCTGCCGCCCGCGAAGACCGCGTACAGCGCGCCGGCGAGGCCGGGCTTGCCGACCTCCTCGGCGAACGCGGTGACCGAGACCTGAACGGTCCCGAAGACCCCGCCGATGCATACGAAGGCCACCACGAGCAGCCGCACGCCGCCGATCCGCAGTGCGGACGCCCGCGGTGCGTCGCCGGCCGCCCGGACCACCCGGCGCGGCGCGGTGCCGCGTTGCAGCGCGAACAACAGCGAGCCGACCACGGTCAGCGCCGCCTCGACGATCAGCCCGGCGGCCGGATGCACGCCGGTGGCCAGGAAGGTGGCCACCACCGGGCCCACCACGAAGGTGAACTCGTCGGTCACCGACTCGAACGCGAACGCGGTCGGCAGCAGCGGCGAGCCATCCAGGTGGGCGGCCCAGCGGGCCCGCACCATGGAGCCGATCTGCGGCACCGTCGCGCCGGAGAGCACCGCGGTGCCGAACAGCAACCACAGTGGCGCGTCGGAGAGGGCGGCCACGATCAGCGCGGACACCGCCGCGCCGTGCAGCAGCGCGCCGGGGACGACCACCGCCGCCTGGCCGAAGCGGTCGGCGAGCCGACCGGTCTGCGGGCCGACGAAGGCGAGCGCGACGGCGGCGGCGGCGGAGACCGCGCCGGCCGTGCCGTACGAGCCGGTCGTGTGCTTGACCAACAGCACGATGCCCAGGCCGAGCATCGCGTAGGGCAGCCGCGCGATGAGCGCGGGTGCCAGGAATCGCCATGCGGACGGGGTCCGCAGCAGCGAGGAGTACGTGGAGATCATGCGCACCGCTCCCCGCGAACGGGTGCGGCGTTCCGATGCGTGGGCATCGTGGCTGTCGCTTCCTGCCACCTGGTGACGCACATGGGAAACCCCGGTGCGCCGAGAGCTGTCCTCGAAAGCGTCCACCGGGGTAGATACCGAAGTCGTGCTTCGGCCGCCGTGCGGTCACGACGCCAGCCCTGCGTCAGGCAGAGTCGGTGTGTGGAGGGGATCGGCGATCGAGGCGCCCGGAGGCGCCCCGATGGCAATCAACCACATGATCGTACCTCAGGTGTCGCCCTTGACGCCGAACCAGCCCGCGAGCTTGCCACCCCGGCTGACCGCGCGCAGCCGATCCTCGGCGTCGTCGCGCACCGTGTCGGTGGCCACCACGAGCAGGTCGTCCCCGCGGCGGAGCACGGTGGTCGGCTCGGGCACGAAGCTCGCGTCGTCGCGCACGATCAGGGTGACCGCGGCCCCGCGTGGCAGGCGCAGCTCGCCGACCTCGACGCCGTGCATGCGCGAGCCCGGCGGCACGCTGACCGACAGCAGGTGCCCTTGGAGCTTCTCCAGCGGTGCGGACTCCACGCCCAGGTCGGTGGGCTCGTTCTCGCCCGCGAAACCGGCCTTGCGGGCTATCCACGGCAGCGTCGGCCCCTGCACCAGGGTGAAGACCACCACCAGCACGAAGGTGATGTTGAACAGCCGCTGGGCGTCCGGGACGTCCTTCACGATCGGGATGGTCGCGAGCACGATCGGCACCGCTCCGCGCAGCCCCGCCCAGGACAGGATCAACTGTTCGCGCCACGGTATCCGGAACGGCGTCGTGGTCACGAGCACCGACAGCGGCCGGGCGACCAGCAGCAGGATGGTGCCGATCACCAGCGCCGGGACCACCGCGCCGGCCAACTCGTGTGGGGTGACCAGCAGTCCCAACAGCACGAACAGGCCGATCTGCGCGATCCAGCCGAGTCCCTCGGCGAAGCCGCGGGTGGCGGGGCCGTGCGGGAGTTGCGAGTTGCCCAGCACGAGTGCGGTCAGGTAGACCGCGAGGAACCCGCTGCCGTGGGCCAGCGCACCGCCGGAGTAGGCGAGCACGCACAGCGCCATCACCGCGATCGGGTACAGCCCGGACGCCGGCAGCGCGACGTGGCGCAGGCCGAACGCGCCGAGCCGACCCACCGCGAGGCCGACCGCCATGCCGATGGTCAACTCCATGCCGATCTCGCCGAGGATCGTGTACCACGGTTCGACGTGACCCACGTGGGCGAACGTGACCACCAGGATCACCACCGGGGCGTCGTTGAAGCCGGACTCGGCCTCCAGCAGACCGGTCAGCCGATGCGGCAGCGGCAGCTTGCGCAGCACCGAGAACACCGCGGCGGCGTCCGTGGAGGAGACGATCGCGCCCATCAGGATCGCGGTCGACCAGTCGACGTCCAGCACTATCCGAGTGGCCAACGCGGTGACCGCGACGCTCACTCCGACCCCTACGGTGGACAGCACCGCAGCCGCCGGCACCGACGGCTTGATCTCCTTCCAACTGGTCGCTATCCCGCCCTCGGCGAGGATTACTATCAGCGCGGCGTAGCCGAGCGTTTGGGTCAGTTCGGCGTTGTCGAAACCTATGCCGAGGCCGTCGTCCCCGATCAGGATCCCGAGTCCGAGGTAGAGCAGCAGGCTCGGCAGTCCGGTTCTGGTCGCCAGGCGCACCGCTATGACGGCGGACAGCATGACGATGGCACCCAGGAGCAGGACCTGGTTGAGCTCGGGCACGGACACGTGCGTCACCTCCGGCGGTCGTCGGTCCGGCCACCCCCCAGGCGGCCGCACGGAGTGCAGAACATGAAGGCAGGCGACGACGGGCAGAGCCGGCGACGCCGCGATGCGCAGGCAATCAGCGAGCCGTGGGAAGGGGGGCCCAGCCGCGCCGGCGAACCGGCGATGAATTACCTACGCCTGGCAAATATTTTACCAAAGCGAAGGATCCATACCCCAGAGGGGTCCCGTCTCGTACCCGTGGCTGTGATGCCGACGACGCTCGGCTTTTAAGGTGTCCCTTGCCGCACCGACCGCATAAGGACCTTGATGCCTCCCTCGAAGACGCCCGACCCGGAGCAGCCCCCCGGTGGCCAGGACGCCTCATCCTCCGGGTGGGACGACTGGCCCACGGGCGAGTGGCCCACATCGCAGTGGGCCGCGGCGGATCCGGTCGCGGCCCAGCGGCGCGCGGAAGAACGCGCGGAGCGTGAGCGCCGGGCCGCGCCCGAGCCGTACGGCGAATCCGAGCCGTACGCGCCGCAAGAGCCGTATGCCGCGCAAGGACCGTACGCACCGCAGGAGTCGCACCCCGCCCAGGAGCCCTACTCGCCCCCCGAGCCGTACGCGGAGCCGCCCGCTCCCGTCGCCATCCCCGCGCCCGCCGCGCCGCCCGCGCCGCGAGCCGCCGAGCCGCCACGGGTCGAACCCGAGCCCGCAGCCGCACCGCAGCCCGCATCCCGGCCCGCACCGGCGCCCGAGCCCGAGCCCGAGGCCGCGGCCGAGGCGCCCGCGCCCGGCGGCACCGCCAAGGTCAAGGAACGACCGACGACCCCCAAGGGACCGTCCAAGGCGTGGCGCCGATTCCGGTTGACGGCCATCGTCCTGGTCGTGGTGCTGGCCATCGCGATCGGCGGACTGGGCTGGTGGGGCTGGCAGTTGTCGCGCGACTCGTTCCCGCAGACGTCCGGCACGGTCCGGGTGCCGGGGCTGACCGGCAAGGTCGAGGTGGTGCGCGACGCCCAGGGCATCCCGCAGGTGTACGCCGACACGTCCGAGGACCTCTTCCGCGGGCAGGGCTACGTGCACGCCCAGGACCGGTTCTGGGAGATGGACGTGCGCCGGCACATGACCTCGGGCCGGCTGTCCGAGATGTTCGGCTCCGGGCAGGTGGACAACGACAAGTTCCTGCGCACGCTGGGCTGGCGCAAGGTGGCGGAGCAGGAGTACGCGGCGCTGCCGCCGGAGTCGCAGAAGTTCCTCCAGGCGTACTCCGAGGGGGTCAACGCCTACCTCAAGGACCACAAGGGCGCCGACGCCTCGTTCGAGTACGCGCTGCTCGGCGTCGTGCACGACGGCTACAAGGCCGAGCCGTGGACCCCGGTCGACTCGGTCGCCTGGCTCAAGGCGATGGCCTGGGACCTGCGCACCAACATGCAGGACGAGATCGACCGGGCGTTGTTGTCCGACAAGTTGACGGTCAACCAGATCGACGAGCTCTACCCGCCGTATCCGTACGAGGTGAACAAGCCGATCGTGCGCGCCGGCGAAATCGTCAAGGACCCCAAGGACGGCAAGACCGAGCGCTTCGTCCAGGACGCGCCGCCCGCGGTGCCCTCGAAGAGCGCGCAGAACGTGCTGGCCGGCCTGTCCGAGTCGCTGGCCAAGCTGCCCTCGCTGTTCAGCGAGAAGTCCTCCGGCGTCGGCTCCAACTCGTGGGTGGTCGCGGGCAGTCGCACCACCACCGGCAAGCCGCTGCTGGCCAACGACCCGCACCTGTCCCCGTCGTTGCCCTCGGTCTGGTACCAGATGGGCCTGCACTGTCGCACGGTCGGGCCGAAGTGCCAGTACGACGTCTCCGGCTACACGTTCTCCGGCATGCCGGGCGTGATCATCGGCCACAACCAGAAGATCTCGTGGGGCTTCACCAACCTCGGCGCCGACGTGACCGACCTGTACCTGGAGAAGGTCCAGGGCGACGGCGTGCTCTACAACAACAAGTACGAGCCGTTCACCGAGGTCCGGCAGGAGACGATCAAGGTGGCCGGCGGCGGCGATCGGCACATCACCGTGCGCAGCACCCGGCACGGGCCGATCCTGACCGACGCGTCCGACGAGTTGGAGGACGTCGGCAAGGACGCGCCGATCCCGGACCTGAGCCCGCAGCGCGAGGAGGGCTACGCGGTCGCGCTGCGCTGGACCGCGCTGGATCCGGGCACCTCGATGGACGCGCTCTTCCAGCTGAACAAGGCGCAGAACTGGAACGACTTCCGGGCCGCGCTGAAGAACTTCGACGCGCCGTCGCAGAACGCGATCTACGCGGACGTCGAAGGGCACATCGGCTACCAGGCGCCGGGCAAGATCCCGGTGCGCCGCACCGGTGACGGCCGCTGGCCGGTGTACGGGTGGGACGCCAAATACGACTGGGCCGGCACCATCCCGTTCGATTCGCTGCCGAACGTGTACGACCCGCCGGAGGGCTACATCGTCACCGCCAACAACGCGGTGACCACGCCGGCGTACCCGTACCTGCTGACCTCGGACTGGGGCTACGGTTCGCGCAGTCAGCGGATCGAGGAGATGATCACCAAGGCGCCGGGCAAGATCGATCCGGCGATGATGCAGAAGATGCAGGCCGACGACCTCAACCCGGTCGCGCAGTTGCTGGTGCCGTACCTGCTCGCGGTCCGGGTCGAGGATCCCTGGGTGCGCGAGGCACAGGACCTGCTCCGGGGCTGGGACATGCGCAACCGGGCCGACTCCAAGTCGGCCGCGTACTTCAACGCGGTGTGGCGCCAGGTGCTGATGCTGGCCTTCGGCGACAAGATGCCGTTCTCGGTCCGGGCCGACAACGACTGTGCGAGCAACTCGTCGAACACCCGCGTGCAGTGCGGCGATCGGGACGACTCGACCGCGCAACCCGACGGCGGCGACCGGTGGAACGAGGTGGCCCGCACGCTGCTGGCCAGCCCGGAGAGCCCGTGGTGGAACATCTCCAAGAACCCGGGCTCGATCACCACTCGCGACGGTCTGCTGCACAAGGCGATGACCGAGGCGAAGAAGGACCTCACCTCCCGGCTCGGCAAGGACATCGACACCTGGTCGTGGGGTCGGCTGCACACGCTGACGCTGCGCAACCAGACGCTGGGCACCGAGGGGCCGGGCCCGGTCAAGTACATGCTCAACCGCGGCCCGTACCGGATGTCCGGCGGTGAGGGCCTGGTCAACGCGACCGGGTGGAACGTCGCGCAGGGCTATGAGGTGACCACCGTGCCGTCGATGCGGATGGTGGTGGACCTGGCCAACCTGGACGAGTCCCGCTGGATCAACCTCACCGGCGCGTCCGGACACGTGTGGCACGACAACTACACCGACCAGACCGACCTGTGGCGCGAGGGCAAGACCCTGCAGTGGGCGTACACGCCCGCGGCGGTGGACAAGGCGGCCAAACACCGGCTGACCCTGGAGCCCGCAGGCCCCGCCGCGCCGGCCCCGGGCGGACCGTGACGGCGGCCCGCGGCGGTGCTACCGGGTGAACCGGTACACCGCCGCGGGCGTCACCGCGATGTCCACGGGCACGTCGTGCGGCTCGGCCGGCACCCGGTCGAGCACCTCGTCGTCGTAGAGCAGCACCACCGTCACGGCCGAGGCCGGCACCCGGGCCAGTGCCCGGTCGTAGGACCCGCCGCCACGCCCGAGCCGCCGTCCGCGGCGATCCACCGCGAGACCGGGCACCACCAGCACGTCCGCCGTACGCACACCCTCGACGCCCAGCCGCGGCCCGATCGGCTCGCGCAGCCCCCGGCCGGCCGGCACCAGCGACGCGGGCCCCTCGTACACCGCCCAGTCCAGGTCGTTGTCCGGCAACAACACCGGCAGCAGCACGCGCCGCGTCGACCCGGCGGCGAGATCCTCGGCCAGATCCCGGCCGCCCGGCTCCGAACCCACCGGCACGTAGGCCGCCACGGTCGCGGCCGCGGCCACCTCGGGGAGCGCGAGGAGCGCGTTGCGGAGCGCGCGACTCGCCGCGACACGCCGATCCGACCCCGTGTGTGACCGTGAGTGCATCAACTGTGACCTCAGCGTGGCCTTGTCGTTGAGGATGTCCTTCATGCTGTTCCCTGAATGACGTGTTTGGACGGGTTATCGAAGGAGTCCGCGCAATCGACACAGTTCGCGCCACCGCACCTGACCCGGACCCCGCATGGGCCTGACTTTCGAACGTCTTCTGATCATCCTGCTCGTCGGCGCGCTCTCGGTCGCGGTCGGCTCGCTGGCCGTTGCCGTGCGCCGGTTGCGCGCGATCGCCGGCAACGAGCTGCCCGAGCTGCGGCACGAGGTCACCCGACTGGAACTCAGCCGCGCCGAACTGGAGCGGCTGTCGGTGACCGACCCGCTGACCGGCGTGTGGAACTACCGCTACCTGCAACTCGTGCTGGATCGCGAGGTGATGCGCGCGACCCGGTTCGGCCGACCGCTCGGGCTGCTCATGCTGGACCTGGACCACTTTCGCGACGTCAACGAGCGACACGGCCATCAGGGCGCGGGTTCGGTGCTGCGCGAGGTGGCCCAGCGGCTGGCCCTGGAGATCCGCCAGGTGGACACCATCGCCCGCTACGGCGGCGAGGAGTTCGTGATCCTGCTGCCCGAGACCGACGCGTCCGGTGCGGCCAAGGTCGCCGAACGCCTGTGCTACGCGGTCCGGCGCGGCAGCTTCGGCGCGACGGCCGACCCGGTGCGGCTGACGATGGCGATCGGCCTGGCCGTACTGCCCGAGGACGGCACGCACGCCGCGACCCTGCTGCGGGCCGCGGACCGGGCGCTGGGTCGGGCCAAACGGGCGGGCGGCGACCGGTTCTGCGGCCCGGATCCGGCCGAGAGCGGACCACCGGCCGACAACAGGCCAATCGCCGGGCTTCCCGGGACCCCCGGTGATCTCACCCGTTAGTGTGCGGCCATGCCTCCGCGTCGCTCGTTCCACATCACGAAGGCCGTCGTACCCGCCGCAGGTCTCGGCACGCGCTTCCTGCCGGCGACGAAGGCGACGCCCAAGGAGATGTTGCCGGTCGTGGACACGCCGGCGATCCAGTACGTGGTCGAGGAGGCGGTCGCCGCCGGGCTGACCGACGTGCTGATGGTCACCGGGCGCAACAAGCGCCCGCTGGAGGACCACTTCGACCGCGCGTACGAACTCGAACACGCGTTGGCCGCCAAGGGCGACCTGGAGCGGCTCAAGCTCGTTCGCGAGTCGAGCGAGCTGGCCGCGATCCACTACGTCCGCCAGGGCGACCCGCGCGGCCTGGGACACGCCGTCTCGTGCGCCCGCCCGCACGTGGGCGACGAGCCGTTCGCGGTGCTGCTCGGCGACGACCTGATCGACCCGCGCGATCCGCTGCTGAGCACGATGTTGCGGGTGCGCCGCGAACTCGGCGGCAGCGTCGTCGCACTGATCGAGGTCGACCCGTCCCAGATCCACCTCTACGGCTGCGCGGCGGTCGAACCCCTCGCCGAGGGCGTCTCCGAGCCCGGCGTGGTGCGGGTGACCGATCTCGTGGAGAAGCCCGAACCCGGCAGCGCGCCCAGCAACTTCGCGGTGATCGGCCGCTACCTGCTCGACCCCTCGGTCTTCGACGTGCTCGAACACACGCCGCCGGGCCGGGGCGACGAGATCCAACTGACCGACGCGCTGCGGGTGCTCGCGGGTCGCGAGTCGGCCGAGGGCGGCACGGTGCACGGCGTGCTGTTCTCCGGCCGCCGGTACGACACGGGCGACCGGGCCGACTATCTGCGTGCCATCGTGAAGCTGGCATGCGAGCGTGATGATCTGGGACCCGAGTTCCGGGCCTGGCTGAGGCAGTACGTGAACGAGGAGATGCAAGCATGAAAAGCGTCGAGGACCACCTGACCGGGATCCTCGGGCGGATCGCACCGCTGGCCCCCCTCGAACTGCAACTGCTCGACGCGCACGGCAGCCTCCTGGTCGACGAGGTCGCCGCGACCGGCGACCTGCCACCGTTCGACAACTCGTCGATGGACGGATACGCGGTCCGCCTCGCGGACGTCGCCGACGCGGGCGAGCGCTATCCGGTGGTACTCGACGTGGTGGACGACATCGCCGCGGGCAACGCGCCCAAGACCGCGATCGGTTCCGGCACCTGCGCCCGGATCATGACCGGCGCGCCGCTGCCGGAGGGCGCCGAGGCGATCGTGCCGGTCGAGTGGACCGACGCGGGCATGCCGACGGTACGGATCACCAAGGCGCCGGAGAGCGGCCAGTACATCCGCCGCCGGGGCAGCGACGTCACCGCCGGGCAGACCGTCCTGGACGCGGGCAGCGCGATCGGCTCGGCGCAGGTCGGCCTGCTCGCCGCGATCGGCCGCGAGCGCATCCGGGTGCGGCCCAAGCCGCGCGTGGTGATCCTGTCCACCGGCAGCGAGCTGACCCAGCCCGGCCGGCCGATCGGCCCCGGCCAGATCCGCGACTCGAACAGCTACATGCTCACCGCCGCCGCACGCGAGGCGGGTGCCATCGCGTACCGGGTCGGCAACGTGCCCGACGACCCGAAGATCCTGATCGACACGATCGAGGACCAGCTGATCCGGGCGGATGTGGTGGTCACCACGGGCGGCGTCAGCGCGGGTGCCTACGACGTGGTCAAGGAGGTGCTCTCCGAGCTGGGCACGGTCGAGTTCGGCAAGGTCGCGATGCAGCCGGGGATGCCTCAGGGCTTCGGCGTGATCGGTCCGGACGAGACGCCGATCTTCACTCTCCCCGGCAATCCGGTCAGTGCGTTCGTGTCCTTCGAGGTGTTCGTGCGTCCGGCGCTGCTGCGGATGCAGGGCGCCGAGGTCACCGAGCGGCCGATCGTCCGGGCCGGCTGCTCGGCGGCGCTGAAGTCGCCCGAGGGCAAGCGCCAGTACCTGCGCGCCTGGTACACCCCGCCGCCCGCGGGGGTCGGCGAGGGCACCGTGGACCCGGTCGGCGGCACCGGCTCCCACCTGCTCGGCAGCCTGGCCAAGGCGAACGCGCTGATCACCCTTCCCGCCGACGTCACCGAGGTCGCCGAGGGCGCCGAGGTGTCCGTGATGCTGCTCGGCTGAGCGCCGCGAACCCCGTCCGGGCGGCCCCGTGCATGCGGGCCGCCCGGTTGTGCCTCTAACGTTGCCCCAGCACGACACACGGCAGTTCGTTGCAGACGGCAGTTCGATACACAGGGCGGTCCGACGCATCGGGCGGTTCGATACACACGGCACTTCGACGCCCCACCGCACGGGGGGCTCACCGTATGGGGTGGAAAGTTGACGCGCGGCGCCAAGAACCTCACGCACCTCGACGAGGCCGGCGCGGCCCGCATGGTGGACGTCACGGCCAAGCAGATCTCGGTCCGCACGGGCTCGGCCTCGGGCCGGGTGCTCGTGTCGCCGCGCGTGGTCGAACTCCTGCGGGGCGAGGGCATGCCCAAGGGTGACGCACTGGCCACGGCCCGGATCGCGGGCATCATGGCGGCCAAGCGCACGCCCGACCTGGTGCCGCTGTGCCACCCGATCGCGCTGCACGGCGTCGCGGTGGACCTGACGGTGCACGACGACGCGGTGGAGATCACCGCGACCGTGCGCACCGCGGACCGAACCGGCGTCGAGATGGAGGCGCTGACCGCGGTCTCCGTCGCGGCGCTCACGGTCGTGGACATGATCAAGGCAGTGGACCCGGGCGCGGTCATCACCGACGTGCGGGTCGAGCGGAAGACGGGCGGCGCCTCCGGGGACTGGGAACGGGACACCGGGGCAGCGACCACACAACGGGACGGAGGGCAAGTCTGATGCGAGCCATGGTGATCACCGTGTCCACGCGGGCGGCGGCAGGGACCTACGGGGACGAGAGCGGTCCGGTGATCGTGCGCGGGCTGCAGGCACTGGGCTTCGAGACGCGGGGCCCGCAGATCGTGCCCGACGGCGAGCCGGTCGGCCAAGCGCTGCGGGACGCGGTCGCGGGCCACTACGACGTGATCATCACCACCGGGGGGACCGGGCTCAACCCGTTCGACCAGACTCCGCAGATGACCAGCCGGGTGATCAGCTACGAGGTGCCGGGCATCGCCGAGGCGATCCGGATGGAGAACTTCGACAAGGTGCCGACCTCGATCCTGTCGCGCGGCATCGCCGGCGTCGCGATCACCCAGGACTCGCACTGGACCTACCGCAGCCTGATCGTCAACCTGCCCGGCTCGCCCGGCGGCGCCCAGGACGGCATCAACGTGCTGGCCAAGGTGCTGCCGCACGTGGTGTCCCAGCTCCAGGGCGGTGACCACCAGCAGGGCGGCGGGTTCGGCGGTGGCGGTGGCGGCGGCGGCTTCGGCGGCGGCGGGCAGCAGCCCGCGCCCGGAGGCGGCGGCTACCAGGGCGGCTTCGGTGGCGGGGGCGGCTACCAGGGCGGCGGCGCGGGCGGTGGGTTCCAGGGCGGCGGGGGCTACGGAGGGGCGCAGCAGCCGCCATGGGGCACGCACTGACCCGCGGGTGGCCGGTGGAGCTCACCGAGGGCCGGGTAACCCTGCGCCCGATCCGCGCCCGGGACGCGGTCGCCTGGCAGGAGGTGCACACCCGCAACCGCGAGTGGCTGCGCCGCTGGGAGGCGACCGTGCCGCCGGGCTCCGCGGCCGGTCGGCGGCCGACGTTCCGGCAGATGGTGCGCTTTCTGCGGGCCGAGGCGGGCGCCGGCCGGATGTTGCCGTTCGTGGTGTTGTACGACGGGCAGTTGGTCGGTCAGGTCACGGTCGCCGGGATCACCTGGGGTTCGATGTGCTCGGCGCACGTCGGCTACTGGGTGGACGAACGGGTCGCCGGGCTGGGCGTGATGCCCACGGCGGTCGCGCTCGCCGCCGACCACTGCTTCTTCCGGCTGGGCGTCCATCGCCTTGAGGTGTGCATCCGCCCGGAGAACCGGGCCAGTCGGCGGGTGGTGGACAAGCTGGGGTTCCGCGAGGAGTGCCTGCGCCCGCGCTACCTGCACATCGACGGCGACTGGCGCGACCACATCGCCTACGCGTTGAACGCCGAGGAGGTCCCCGAAGGTCTCCTGATGCGGTGGCGCGCCTACCGCGAGAGCCGGGGCTTCACCTGGTAGCGGAATCTCTTCGAGATCGATCCCGCCATATCGACACATCGATCTTGCGATTTCGCTACTCTCCCGGAGATATGAGCGGTGTCACCTCGGCAGACCCCGGCGCATCCCGGAGAACGGCTGCCCGAGGGGCCTCGGGGGCCACGGCGGCCCCGGGTATCTCGGGTGTCTCGGCCGTCTCGGGCGTCCTGGTTGCGCCGGTTGCTTCGGTTGTTTCGGCCGGGTCGGGCTTCTCGGTGAATTCGGCCGTGCCGGGCTTCTCGGCTATTTCGGCCGCGCCGGACGGTTCGGTGGATTTGGTCGCCTCGGCAGTCTCGGCAGTCACATTCGTCACATGGGCATCACCGCGGATCGGGCGACACACCGTGCCTAATCCGACGATGCGGTGCCCATCCGGCTTAGCGTGTGAAGCGTGAACGGCAGCGGCCTGATCTACGCAGCGATCGTGGGGGCCTGGGCTGCCTATCTGGTGCCCATGTGGCTTCGCCGACAGGACGAGCTCAACGAGGCCCGGCCGACCGAGCGATTCACCACCGCGATCCGGATCCTCTCCCGTCGCGGCGCCTTCGAGCGCCGCTCCGCCCGTGCGCTCGCGGAGACCCGCGCGCCCGCGGAGGTCCGAACGCCCGCCGAGGACGGCACGGACGCGCCCGAGCGGCGCGGCCCGACCGAACCGCCGCGCGCTCGGCAGCACCCGACCAAGCCCGCCGCGCCGACGACGCCGCAGCAGGCCGTGATCCCCGGGCCGGCGTCCCCGGCCAAGGCCGGCAAGCCCGGCGCGGCCAAGCGCCCCGCCGCGTCGGTGCGCCGGGACAACGGCCGGGCGGCGCTGCTCACCCGGCGCCGTCGGGTCATCGCGACCCTGTTCGCGACCTTCACCGCCGGCGCGATCGTGGCCGGTGTGGCCGGTCTCGCGTGGGTGTGGCTGCCGGCCGTACCCGGCGTCCTGCTGTCCGCCTACATCGTGCACCTGCGTGTGCAGGAGCGGCGGCGCTACGAGGCCGGCCTGCGCCGGCTGGGCCGTCCCGCGGGCGGCAGGTCCGGCACGCCGGCCGACGGCGCCTCGGCCGCCGAATCGCGCCCTCGGGCCAAAACCCGCGAGACGCACGACGCGACGCCGCCCCAACCCCGTTCCGCGACCCCGCCGGCCGGCGGCGACGCGCGGCAGACGCGCACACCACGCTCGGGGTCGACCGGCTCGTCCGGGCCGAACGGCGCCTCGGGAGCCTCGGCGTCGGCCGGCCTCCGAGGCAGGCGCGACCGGGAGGCGGAGGAGCCCGCGCTGGCCGAGTGGATCGCCGAACTGGCCACCGGCGGCGACCCGCACGACCGCGACTCGTGGGACCCGGTCCCGGTCCCGCTGCCCACGTACGTGACCGCACCGGTGGTCCCGCGCGGCGACGTCGAACACGAGCCGGAACGCCCGCAGATCCATGCCGTCCCGGACCCCGTCCCGACCGAGGCACCGCGCCCGTCCACCCCGTTGTTCGACCAATACGCCGAGGACACCCGCGCCGGCTACGGCGCCTCGGTCGACTCGCTGCCCCTGTACGAACACGAGTGGCGCCGGGCCGTCAACGAGTGAATACCCGTGCACGACCCACTTCGCCGAGGTGGTAATGTTTCTCCTCGTTGGGCCTGTGGCGCAGTCTGGTAGCGCACCTCGTTCGCATCGAGGGGGTCTGGGGTTCAAATCCCCACAGGTCCACACAGCACGAAAGCCCCGCCGGTCCCACCCGGCGGGGCTTTCGTCATTTCCGCAGAAGCGCCGGCGGAAGGCTTCCGGCCCTACGGTGTGCCCCCTCGGGCCGCCGCGAGACCCGGGTCGGCGAAGCCTGCCCGGTGCGTGCCGGGAATTGGCCCACGTTGAGTTGTGGGCTGCCTTTGGGCTCGGAGCGCGGAGACCTTGGTCGCCCCGGCGTGGAACTCGCGTGCCTGTTCGGTCTGTATCGCCTGTGGTCACGCTCGACGTGATTCCGGTGTCGGGCCGCGTCCGGTCGGCCGGTATCGGCAACTCCGTTACCCGGGGTGGTAGTTGGCTGTCCTGGGCCGGCGGGATCGGGCACGGGGTGGGTGGGCTGTGGTCCTCGTCACCGCCATCCCGCCGGTCTCCGGATGGCGGGCCGGTGATGCGTGGGTGAACTGTGTCGCATTCTGCTCGGGGCGGGAATGGACGGCGCGGGATCGGCCTTGCCCGAAGAGTGCGCCCGCGATCTGGCATGCGGGTGTGCTGCCGCGTGTAGCGGAGTGTGTTCGGGTGGTTATTACGGTCGCGTAGGCGAGGTGAGCGATGCCAACATCGGGTGACATGGCCGAGGTAGTGAATCCGCGCGGGAACCTGTCCGAAATCAACTCTTATGTGGCCATCGGCGACAGCTTCACCGAAGGGGTGGGCGACCCCGGGCCCGACGGGCATTTTCTCGGATGGGCCGACCGGTTCGCGGCTCGGCTGGCGGTGGAGCGGCCGGGGTTGCGGTACGCGAATCTCGCGGTGCGCGGGAAGTTGTTGCACCAGATCGTCGAGGAGCAGGTGCCGCTGGCCATCGCGGCGCGGCCGGATCTGGTGACGTTGTGTGCGGGTGGCAACGATGTGCTGCGGCCCGGGAGTGATCCGGACAAGTTGGCCGCCGAGTACGAGGAGGCGGTCGCCGCGTTGACGGCGGCGGGCGCGCGGGTCGTGGTGTTCACCGGGTTCGACACGCGCTGGGTGCCGGTGCTCAAGCTGATCCGGGGCAAGGTCGCCACGTACAACGAGCTGTTGCGGGCGGTCGCGGATCGCTACGACTGCCTCGTCGCGGACATGTGGGGACTCACGTCGTTGCACGATCGGCGGGCCTGGAGCGAGGACCGACTGCACCTGTCGCCGGAGGGTCACGACCGGGTGGCGCTCAAGGTCGGGCGGGCGCTCGGGCTGTCCGCCGAGGGCGATCCGGACGCGCCGTGGCCGGCCGAGGAGGTCGAGGTCACTGCGGGTGCGGCGCGGTTGGAGAACGTGCATTGGGCGCGGGAGCACCTGGTGCCTTGGATCGGGCGGAGGCTTCGGGGGCAGTCGTCGGGGGATCACGTGACCGCGAAGCGGCCGGAGTTGGCGCCGCTGGAGATTGTCGCCGCGCCGTCGCCCGTTGGCGTGCCCGTGAGTCGTCAAGCCTCGTAGGGCGGGTCGGGCCCGTCCGGCTGGTCCTCATGCGCCGGACGGGCTGATGGGTTGGTCTGGGTTGGGTTGTCCTCAAGCGCCGGACGGGCTGATGGGGTTGGGTGCCCCGGTGTGCGTTGGTCTTGTGTGGGCTTGGGGTGTCCTCAAACGCCGGACGGGCTGGGTGGGTTGCGGACCCGTCTGTGCGTTGGTCTCGTGGAGGCTTGGGGTGTCCTCAAGCGCCGGACGGGCTGGTTGGGTTGTGTGACCGGCTGGGTGGGTTGCGGACCCGTCTGTGCGTTGGTCTCGTGGAGGCTTGGGTTGTCCTCAAGCGCCGGACGGGCTGTGCGGGGGCGGGGCTGGGGGGTGCGGCCGGCTAGGGGGAGCCTGGTTCGGCGGCGGCGCCGAGGATCAGGAGGCGGGCCGAGCGGGTTACCGTGTGTTCCACGTCGTCCATGGTCATGCGGCCGAAGGCCCAGCTGAACAGGGCGCCTTCCCAGGCTATTCCGAGCAGGTGGACGAACTCGTCGGCGCTTGCGATCTCGTCGGCGATCGCGGTGCGGAACATGTCGTTCATGATCCGGTTGATTTCGCGATGGCAGTCGCCCACGCCGGGGTCGGACGAGCCGAGGGCGTGGATCAGCGCGGCGGTCAGTCGTGGGTGGCGGGCCATCGTTCGGCACGTGTTGTGCAGGATCGCGCAGACCCGCTCGGCGGCGTCGGAGCCGTCCGGCCGGGCCGCGCCGCTGCGTTCCAGCGCGGCGATCCATTCCAGGTGGGTGGCCGCGAGCAGGTGGTCCTTCGAGGAGAAGTGCCGGTAGATGGTCGCCGAGGAGAGCCGGGACAGGCGGACCACATCGCGCATCTGCACGCTGTCGTAGCCGCCCGCCGCGGCCAGGTCGCGAGTCGCGTCGATGGCTCGCCTGCGTATGTCCTGCTCCCGCGCGACGGACACCGGCGCAGCCTCTCTCGGGGTCGACAACGGCGTGGACACGCTAGTGCCGCGCCCGGCAACGTTTGCCCCGTCGCGGTGTTCGGTGCGGTGCATCGGCGTGCCGCCGGAACGTTCTCGTACCGGAGTACTCGGACGTTTCGGCGGGGCGGCGAGGTGCCGTGCCGGGCGCCGCGACGGGGCAAACGTTGCCGGGCACGGCACTAGATCCAGGTGCTGAACCACATGCGATCCAACCATCCGCTGCGGGAGATCGTCTCACCGGTGAAGATCGGATAGAAGTACAGGAAGTTCCACGCGATCAGCGCGATGATCGCGACCACCCCGGCCGTGCCCCACGCGCGCCGCCGCTCGGATGCCCCCGGCGGGCCCAGCAGTGCGCCGAGCATCATGGTCACCGCCAGGCACAGGAACGGGACGAAGGCGACCGCGTAGAACAGGAAGATGGTCCGTTCCTGGTAGACCATCCACGGCAGGTAGGCGGCGGCCAGGCCGCACAGGATCGCCCCCGCGCGCCAGTCCCGTCGGCCGGCCCAGCGGAACAACAGGTAGCCGACCGCGATCACGCCGGTCCACCACAGCAGCGGCGTCCCGATGCCCAACACGGTCTGGTAGCAGTCCTGCTCGTCGCAGCCCGCCGTGCCCTGGTGCACGGTCTCGAAGTAGTAGGCCACCGGGCGACCCAGGACCAGCCAGCTCCACGGATTGGACTGGTACGGGTGCGGGCTGTCCAGGCCGGTATGGAACGACAACATTTCGGCGTGGTAGTGCCACAGGCTGCGCAGCGGCGCGGGCACCCACGACATGCCGAATTGGGGCAGTGGGATGCCGAACACCTCGTCCGGGGACAATCCGGCCCGGTCGTCGGCCCAGTGCCGGAAGTAGCCGCCGTCGGTCATGAACCAGCCGGTCCAGGACCAGATGTAGATCGCCACCGCGATGACCACCGTGGACAGGAACGCGAACAGCACGTCGTGGCGCAGCGCCGCGCGGTACGGCCGGCGTGCCCCGCACGCGCGTCGGGTGCCGGCGTCCCACAGCACGGTCATGACGCCGAATGCGGCCAGGACGTAGATGCCGCTCCACTTGGTGCCGCAGGCCAGGCCCAGACAGATGCCGGCCATGATCCGCCACGGCCGCAGCCCGAACTTCATCGAGGCCGCCCGCGCCGCGTCCGGGCCGGACTTGAACAGCTGGGCCGCGACCCCTCTGCTGTCGTCGCGGTCGATCAGCAGACAGCCGAACGCGGCCAGGATCCAGAACATCAGCACCAGGTCGAGCAGCGATGTGCGGCTCATCACGAAGTGCAGTCCGTCGAGCGCCATCAGCAGACCGGCGACGCAGCCCAGCAGCGTCGAGCGGAACAGGCGGCGGCCGATCCGGCACAACATCAGCACGGACAGCGTGCCGAGCACCGCGAGCGCGAAACGCCACCCGAACGGCGTCAGCCCGAAGAGTTGCTCGCCCAGCGCGATCGTCCACTTCCCGATCGGCGGGTGCACGATGTACGAGCCCTGGGTCTGCAGGGTGTCCGTCTGGCCGGCCAGGATCTGGTCGTTGGCCTCCTTGGGCCAGGTGCCCTCGTAGCCGAGCTTGAGCAGCGACCAGCCGTCCTTGGCGTAGTACGTCTCGTCGAATATCACCGCCCGCGGCTTGCCCAGGTTCCAGAACCGGATGAAGCCGGCCAGCAGCGTCACCAGGATGCAGGGCAGCCAGCCGCCGCCGGTGTACGGGCTGTTGTCGGTGTACGAGGGCACCAACCGCTCGCGCAGCGAGGTCTGCGGTGGCTCCCGGTATCCGAATCGGGCCAGCGACCAGGCCCACCCGCGCGGCTCCGGACGCGTGGTCCCGGTGCCGCCGGGGGACGCCACATCCCCCTCCGGAGGGTGCTTTCGGGTCGGCTGATCGGTCGCCACGTCACTCGTCACCCGAGCATCGTATTGACGCGCGGGCCAACCGGGGCGCGTCAAAGGGGAGGATGGCGCAGTGGAACACGAACAGCAGAGCACTCAGAGCGGCCTACTCGTACTGGCCGGCACCCCCATCGGTGACGTGGGCGACGCGCCCGCGCGGCTCGCCGTCGAACTCGGCGCGGCCCAGGTGGTGGCCGCCGAGGACACCCGCCGGCTGCGCAGACTGGCCGGCGCGCTCGGCGTGGAGGTGCCCGGGCGCGTCGTGTCGTACTTCGAGGGCAACGAGGCGGCGCGCACGCCGGAGCTGGTCCAGGCGCTGCGCGAGGGCAAGCGGGTGCTGCTGGTCACCGACGCCGGCATGCCGTCGGTGTCGGACCCGGGCTACCGGCTGGTCGAGGCGGCGGTGGCCGAGGACATCCGGGTGACCGCCGTACCCGGGCCCTCCGCGGTGTTGACCGCGCTCGCGCTGTCCGGCCTGCCGGTGGACCGGTTCTGCTTCGAGGGATTCCTGCCGCGCAAGGCGGGCGAGCGGGGTCGGCGACTGGCCGAGTTGGCCGCCGAGCCGCGCACGATGGTCTTCTTCGAGGCGCCGCACCGGCTCGCCGAATCGCTGGCCGCGATGGCCGAGGCGCTGGGCGCCGACCGGCGCGGCGCGGTGTGTCGCGAACTCACCAAGACGTACGAGGAGGTCCGCCGGGACACCCTGGCCGCCCTCGCCGAGTGGGCGAAGCCGGGAGTGCGCGGCGAGATCACGGTCGTGGTCGCCGGCGCGCCGCCCGCCGACCCCTCGAAGATCGGCCCCGCCGAGCTGGTCGAGCGGGTGGCCGGGCGCGAGGCCGCCGGGCAACCCCGCAAGGAGGCCATCGCGGCGGTGGCCGCCGAGGTCGGTGTGCCCAAGCGGGTGGTCTTCGACGCGGTGGTGGCGGCCAAGAAGGCCGAGAAGAGCTGACCTGCGGCGGCCGGGGGCCAAGATGTCGGGACGTTCCGTGCGGGCTCGGTGGCGCAACGTGTCCACCCTGCCGGGGCCGGTCCGGACGTACGCGGCTTCGACGGTCAAGCACTCGCAACGGGCAGGTACGGCACAGCACTCGATTGGGTGATGAGTCTTTCCGGTTCTCCATATTCCGTGTTGGCGCCCGTCAAGGAACCGTATGGGCCGATACGGAGGGCCGCCTTCGGGCATTCCATGGATACCGGTCACGGGAAGCCTCCTGAACGAGTCGGTGGGCGCACCCGTGTGAGGAGGTCGTCATGGAGAACCCGACGGTGGTGCACGAGTCCTACGCCTTCGTTTGTATGTCGTGTGGTCGAGGCTGGGAGCGCGACTACGAGATCCACCACGCGACCGATCTGCACGGATTGCGACTTTGCCGTTACTACTCCGAAGGGGCGTTGGTCCCGTCCCCGTTCACCAAGCCCGCATGCGAGCACTGCGACGGCACCCGCCTGCGCATACTCCCGGCCGGCCGGGTCGCCTCGGCGACCGGCACCTCGGGCGCCGGGGCGGTCGAGGCGGTCAAGGCCGGCAAGTCGATCAAGGCGGTGAAGCCGGTCAAGGCCGCGAAGGCCGACAAGCCGGCCGCGGTGCCCGCTCCGCGCGGGGCCTCGCGCTGGCATCTGCCGTCGTTGCACCGCTCCGCCTGAGCCCGCTTCGGGTCGCCCGCACGCCGTCGCCCGCCTCCGCCGATACTCGGGGGCGGGCGCCGTCGCGCCGGCCGTAGGATTCCGGGTATGGCGGCCACTGGAACCACTGACATCACTGCGGGCGAGCGCGAGAAGGCGTTCTATGTCACAACGCCCATTTACTACGTAAATGACGCCCCGCACCTGGGCCACGCCTATACGACCGTCGCAGGCGACGTGCTCACCCGTTGGCACCGCCAGCGCGGCGAGAAGGTGTGGTTCCTCACCGGCACGGACGAGCACGGTCAGAAGATCATGCGCACGGCTGAGGCGAACGGCGTCACTCCGCAGGAGTGGTGCGACAAGCTGGTCACGGAGGCGTGGAAGCCCCTCTGGGAGCACCTCGAGATCGCCAACGACGACTTCATCCGCACCACCGAGAAGCGGCACACCGACCGGGTCCAGGAGTTCGTCCAGGACCTGTACGACAAGGGCGAGATCTACAAGGGCGGCTACGAGGGCCCGTATTGCGTGGCGTGCGAGGAGTACAAGGCGCCGGGCGACCTGCTCGACGGCGAGGACGGGCAGAAGTTGTGCCCGATCCACAAGCGCCCGGTGGAGATGCTCAAGGAGGAGAACTACTTCTTCAAGCTCTCCGAGTACGGTCCCCGGCTGATCGAGTTCTACGAGGCCAACCCGGACTTCATCCAGCCGGCCTCGGCCCGCAACGAGGTCCTCCAGTTCGTCCGCCAGGGCCTGCAGGACCTGTCCATCTCGCGGTCCACGTTCGACTGGGGCATCCCGGTTCCGTGGGACCCCAAGCACGTCATCTACGTGTGGATCGACGCGCTGCTCAACTACGCCACCGCGGTCGGCTACGGCGCGGACGAGGCGAAGTTCGAGGGCACCTTCCCGGCGGACGTGCACCTGGTCGGCAAGGACATCCTGCGCTTTCACGCGGTGATCTGGCCCGCGATGCTGATGGCCAACAGCCTGCCGGTGCCCGGCCGGGTGTTCGCGAACGGCTGGCTGATGGTCGGCGGCGAGAAGATGAGCAAGTCGAACCTGACCGGCATCTCGCCGCAGCAACTCACCGACCACTTCGGTGTGGACGCCTACCGCTACTACTTCCTGCGCGCGATCCAGTTCGGCCAGGACGGGTCCTTCTCGTGGGAGGACTTCTCCGCGCGGTACACCTCGGAGCTGGCCAACGACTTCGGCAACCTCGCCTCGCGCGTGGCGGCCATGGTCGGCAAGTACTTCGACGGCGCGCTGCCCGCCTCCACCGCCGACGGGGACGCCGAGGGCGCGCTGCACAGCGCGCTGATCGAGACCGTGTCGGTCGCCGACGACCGGGTCCGGGCGCTCGACTTCCAGGCCGGTCTGGACGCGGTGTTCGGCTACGTGAAGCTGGTCAACGGCTACATCACGGAGCAGGAGCCGTGGAAGGTGGCCAAGGACGACAGCCCCGAGGGCCGGGCCCGGCTGGCCACGATCCTGTACACCTCGGCCGAGTCGCTGCGTGCGCTCGCCGTGCTGCTGAACCCGGTGATGCCGGCGACCGCACAGAAGTTGTGGGACTCGCTCGGCGCGGAGCCGCACCTGGGCCCGCTGGCCGCGCAGCACGTGCAGGACGCGGGCCGCTGGGGGCAGTTGCCGGCGGGGGCGACGGTCACCAAGGGCGCGGTCCTGTTCCCGCGCCTCGAAGAGAAGAAGGACGCGTGATCCGTTGAGCAAGCGCAAGCGTCGGGACGGCGGGGCCCGGGACACCACCCCGCCGCCCGCGCCCGAGCCGCTGCGGGTGCCCGTCTGGGACGCCCATACGCACCTGGATCTCCAGGAGGCGGGTGTGGCCGACGCGTTGGCGACCGCCGCCGAGGTCGGCGTGGACACGCTGGTCCAGGTCGGCATCGACGTGCCGTCCTCGGTGTGGGCGGCCGAGACGGCCGCCGCACACGAGCGGGTGCACGCGACGGTGGCGCTGCATCCGAACGAGGCGCCGCGGATCGTGCTCGGCGACCCGGACGGCTGGTCCGGGCAGCGCCGTGAACCGGGCGGCGCCGCCGCGCTGGAGGCGGCGCTCGCCGAGATCGACCGGCTGGCCGCACTGCCGCAGGTGCGCGGGATCGGCGAGACCGGCCTGGACTACTTCCGGACCGGCGACGAGGGTGTGGCCACGCAGCAGGAGTCCTTCCGCCGGCACATCGAGATCGCCAAGCGGCACCGCAAGCCGCTGGTGATCCACGACCGCGAGGCGCACGCGGACGTGTTGCGGATCCTGGCGGAGGAGGGCGCACCGGAACGGGTGGTCTTCCACTGCTTCTCGGGTGACGCCGAACTGGCGAAGACGTGCGCCGAACTCGGCTACGTGATGTCCTTCGCGGGCAACGTGACCTACCCGAGCGCACAACCGCTGCGGGACGCGCTCGCGGTCGCGCCGATCGACCTGATCCTGGTCGAGACCGACGCGCCGTTCCTGACCCCGGTGCCGTTCCGCGGCCGACCGAACGCGCCCTACCTGGTGCCGATCACCGTACGGGCGATGGCCGAGGTCAAGGGCCTGGCCGAGGACGAGTTGGCCGGCGCGCTCGCAGCCAACGCCGAACGTACCTTCGCTCCCGCCTAGTTCGCTGTTTGCCGCCCGTCACCCGGACGACCGGGGGACGGGCGGCGCCCGTTCCGCGCCGGTGTACAGTCCGATGCTCGTCGGGCGGAACAGCGCCCCGGCGCCCGGATCACCCCCGGAACCAGCCACTTCGGAATCCCCCAGGAGCACCGTTGAGTCGTTCCGCCGGCTCCGCCCGCAGGCGCAACACCGCCCGGGCGGGCAGGGGCGGCAGTCGCCCCGGACCCTCTCTGCGCACTCTCGTTCCGCAGGCCCTCGTGGTCGCCGTCCTGGTCGGCGGCACCACGGCCTTCGTCGCCTACGACAAGACGGTCAAGCTCGTCGTGGACGGCGAGGAGCGCACCGTGCACACGTTCGCCTCGAACGTCTCCGGGCTGCTCGACCGCCAGGAGGTCAAGGTCGGCGAGCACGACATCGTGGCGCCCGGACGCAAGGCGAGCCTGGAGGACGGCGACCGCGTCGCGGTGCGCTACGGCCGACTGCTGACGCTGACCGTCGACGGCCGACCGCAGCAGGTCTGGGTGACCGCGAAGTCGGTGGCCGAGGCGCTCGAACAGGTCGGCGTGCGGGCGGACGGCGCCTACCTGTCGGTCTCCCGCGACCTGCCGATCGGCCGGCAGGGACTCAACCTGGACGTGCGCACCGAGCGGGCGATCACCTTCCTCGTCGACGGCAAGACGGTGCCGCTGCGGACCAACGCGGCGACCGTGCAGGCCGCGCTGGAACAGGCCGGGATCTCGATAGGGCCGCAGGACCGGATCGACACGCCGACCGACTCGTATCCGCAGCAGGGCCAGACCGTCTCGATCCTGCGGGTCACCGGCACCACGGTGACCAAGGACGAGAAGATCCCGTTCAAGACCACCAAGCAGGACGACCCGACCCAGTACAAGGGCACCGACACGGTCGTCACCAAGGGCGAGACCGGACTGCGCCAGATCACCTACTCGTACGAGACGATCAACGGCGTCAAGCAGGAGCCGCGCAAGATCTCGGAGAAGGTGGTCAAGGAGCCGGTCACCCAAATCGTCAAGGTCGGCACCAAGGAGAAGCCGGACTCGGTGGCCGGGGCCGATCAGCTCAACTGGGGCGCGCTCGCGCAGTGCGAGTCGGGCGGCCGGGCGAACGTGGTGGACGCGTCGGGGACCTATCACGGGCTCTACCAGTTCGACGCGCAGACCTGGCAGTCGATGGGCGGCACCGGGGTGGCGAGTCAGGCACCCGCGTCCGAGCAGACATATCGGGCAAAGCTCATGTATGTCCAGAGGGGGGCGAGTCCGTGGCCGCTGTGCGGCAGTAGGCTCTTCTCGTGAGTGATCTTCCCGCGGGACCGGGACTGCTCGGTGCCGCGGACATCCGTGCGCTCGCCGAGGCCCTGGGTGTGCGCCCGACCAAGCAGCTCGGCCAGAACTTCGTGATCGACGCCAACACGGTGCGGCGCATCGTGCGCACCGCCGGCGTGCGACCCGAGGACGTCGTGGTCGAGATCGGCCCCGGCCTCGGTTCGCTGACCCTGGCCCTGCTGGAGAGCGCCGCACGGGTGGTCGCGGTCGAGATCGACCCGGTGCTCGCCCGCCACCTGCCGACCACCATCGCCGCCCGGATGCCCGAGCGGGCGGCCGACTTCGCGCTCGTGCACGCGGACGCGATGACGGTGACCGAGCTGCCCGGCCCGCCGCCCACCGCGCTGGTGGCGAACCTGCCGTACAACGTGTCCGTGCCGGTGCTGCTGCACATGTTGCAGACCTTCCCGTCGCTGGAGCGGCTCCTGGTGATGGTGCAGTCCGAGGTGGCCGACCGGCTCGCCGCGACGCCCGGCGGCAAGGTGTACGGCGTGCCGTCGGTCAAGGCCGCGTGGTACGCCGACGTCAAGCGTGCGGGCGCGATCGGGCGCAACGTGTTCTGGCCGGCGCCCAACGTCGACTCGGGCCTGGTCTCGTTCGTGCGCCGCGAGCCGCCGAAGACCACGGCGACCCGCCAGGAGGTGTTCGCGGTTGTGGACGCGGCGTTCGCCCAGCGCCGCAAGACGCTGCGGGCGGCCCTGGCGGGATGGGCCGGCTCCCCCGCCGGCGCCGAGCAGGCGCTGCGCGCGGCCGGGATCGATCCGCGCACGCGCGGGGAGGCGCTGGGCGTCGAGGCGTTCGCCAGGATCGCCGAGCACCGCCCCGGGGCGGGCGACCGTGCCGAGGCGGGTGGCGGCCCCGAGGCGGGTGGCGGCCCCGAGACAGGCGACCGTCCCGACCCGGTCGACCGCACGTCGCCGGGTGAAGCCGTACCTCCGGCCGGGTCGAACGAGCCCCGCGACTGAGGGCACGCCGGCGCCGTCGATACCATCGACGACGGTGCCGAGGAGTTCGCACGGCCCCCGTCCGAAGAGGCCCGGCAGGGCCACGAAGGAGTTCCACGAGCCGTGTCTTCCGTCACCGTCAGTGTTCCCGCGAAGGTCAATCTGCAGCTCGCGGTCGGTGGGGTGCGGCCGGACGGCTTCCACGAGCTGGTCAGTGTCTTCCACGCCGTGTCCCTGTACGACGAGGTCACCGTCACGCCCGCGGACCGGCTGAGCCTGGCCTGCGAGGGCGAGGGCATCGACGAGGTCCCGCTGGACCACAGCAACCTGGCCGCGCGCGCGGCGATCCTGCTCGCAGACCGGCTCGGCCGCGAGCCGAACGTGCGCATCCACATCCGCAAGGGCATCCCGGTCGCGGGCGGCATGGCGGGTGGCAGCGCGGACGCGGCGGCGACGCTGCTCGCGTGCGACACGCTGTGGCGCGGCGACACGCCTCGCGAGATGTTGCGCCGACTCGGCGCCGAGCTGGGCAGCGACGTGCCGTTCTCCGACCTGGGCGGTACCGCGATCGGCACCGGGCGCGGCGAGCGGCTGGCCTCGGTGCCGACCACCGCGCGCTTCCACTGGGTGTTCGCGCTGGCCGACGGCGGGCTCTCCACGCCGGCCGTGTACGGCGAGTGCGACCGCCTGCGCGAGGCGGCGGGCGAGGCGGTCGGGCGACCCGCGCCGCGCGAGGAGCTGATCGCCGCGCTGCGCGCGGGCGACGCGTACGCGCTGGGCGCCAACCTGGTCAACGACCTGCAACCGGCGGCGCTGTCGCTGCGGCCCGCGCTGGGCGCGACGCTGGCCGCGGGGATGGCCGCGGGCGCGGTCGGCTCGCTGGTGTCCGGGTCCGGGCCCACCTGTGCGTTCCTGGCGCCGGACCGGGAGACCGCGCATGTGGTGGCCGAGCAGCTGACCGGATCGGGCACCTGCCGGGCCGCGCGGGTCGCGTTCGGTGCGGTGCCCGGGGCCCGGGTGCTGCCGCGCCGAGTCGTTCCGGTGGAGCGCGAGAACACGGTGTAGCGCGGACCGTTAGAGTTGGTCGAATGCGAGCGTTGCGGTACGGCGGTTCGGTCTGATGGCGAACCTGGTCAATCTTGAGTCAGTCGGCAAGGCGTATGTCATGCGCACCCTGCTCGACGAGGTGTCCCTCGGCGTGGCCGAAGGCGACCGGATCGGCGTCGTGGGCCGCAACGGGGACGGCAAGACCACGCTGATCCGGGTGATGGCCCAGCGGGAGCCGGTCGATTCCGGCCGGGTCACCCACGTGGGCGGGCTCAGCCTGGGCATCCTGAGCCAGCAGGACGACCTGGATCCGGCGGCGACCGTGCGCCAGGAGATCGTCGGCGACCGCCCGGAACACGAGTGGGCGGGCGACGCCCGCATCCGCGACGTGCTGACCGGGCTGTTCGGCGGGCTGGGCATGCCCGGCTTCGAGAGCGGCATCGACTCGGTGATCGGCCCGCTGTCCGGCGGCGAGCGACGCCGGATCGCGCTGGCGAAGCTGCTGATCGAAGAGCACGACCTGATCATCCTGGACGAGCCGACCAACCACCTCGACGTCGAGGGCATCGCGTGGCTGGCCGGTCACCTCAAGACCCGGCGCTCCGCGCTGGTCGTGGTCACCCACGACCGCTGGTTCCTGGACGAGGTCTGCACCCGCACGTGGGACGTGCAGGGCGGCAAGGTGCACGACTACGAGGGCGGCTACTCGGCGTACGTGCTGGCCCGGGCCGAGCGCTCGCGGATCGCGAGCACCGAGGAGACCAAGCGGCAGAACCTGGTCCGCAAGGAGCTCGCGTGGCTGCGCCGCGGCGCCCCGGCCCGCACCTCCAAGCCCAAGTTCCGGATCGAGGCGGCGAACGAGCTGATCGCGGACGAGCCGCCGCCGCGCGACACCCTGGCGCTGCGCGGCTTCGCCAACGCGCGGCTGGGCAAGACCGTCTTCGAACTGCTCGACGTGCGGATCGAGGCGGGCCCCAAGACGCTGCTGGAGCACCTGACCTGGAACCTGGGTCCGGGCGACCGGATCGGCCTGGTCGGGGTCAACGGCGCGGGCAAGACCTCGCTGCTGCGCGCGCTCAAGGACGCGGCGTACGAGGAGAAGCAGCCGGCCGCCGGCAAGATCGTGGTCGGTCGTACCGTCAAGCTCGCCTACCTCTCCCAGGAGGTCGCCGAACTCCCGCCCACGCTGCGGGTCCTGGAGGCGGTGTCGCAGATCCGCGAGCGGGTCGAGATCGGCAAGGGCAAGGAGATGACGGCCGGTCAGCTGTGCGAGCAGTTCGGCTTCACCGGCGAGAAGCAGTGGACGCCGGTCTCCGACCTGTCCGGCGGCGAGCGGCGCAGGCTGCAACTGCTGCGGTTGTTGATGGACGAGCCGAACGTGCTGTTCATGGACGAACCGACCAACGACCTGGACATCGAGACGCTGACCCAGCTGGAGGACCTGCTGGACGGCTGGCCGGGTTCGTTGGTGATCGTCAGCCACGACCGGTACTTCATCGAGCGCACCACCGACACCGTGCTCGCGCTGCTGGGCGACCGCACGCTGCGGATGTTGCCGGGCGGCATCGAGGAATACCTCAAGCGTCGCCGGGATGCGGTCGAGGCGGGGGCAACCGCCGCGCCGACCCGGCGCGGTGGCGGCGACACCCGCGCGGCGAAGAAGGAACTCCAGCGGGTGGAGCGCCAGTTGTCCAAGCTGGCCGATCGGGAGAAGAAGGTGCACGACGGCCTGGCCGAGCACGCCACCGACTTCGACAAGGTCTCCGCGCTGGACGCCGAACTGCGGGCGATCCGGGACGAACGCGACGAGTTGGAGATGCGCTGGCTGGAGCTCGCCGAGGAGACCGAGTAGCCGGATCCCGGGCGGATCCTTCCGACAAAGGGTGCGCCGACGGTTCATCGAATCGGTATCCGGAGCGGGGGCGACGTGAGGGTTTCCCCGTACCCATGGGTCACATCCGCTATGTAGTCTGGGGAGACTGATACGGGTGTGCCGCGATGCGGCGCCTCGGAAAACGGGGCAACGTGCGGCGCGTTGGTGACTAGCTGCGTGGTGACGGGTGAGGTATCGGTTCCACGCACGGGGGAGTGTGGCAGATGCTCATCGCGGATATCGGGGACGGTGGGCCCACGGGGGTCTCCTCGTCGGACATGCAGGCGTTGTCCGTCGGGCTGGAATCGATGGTGCAGTTCCAAAAGGACGTCCAGCGCGCGCTGGACGACCTGGACGCATCCGCCGCGGCACCGCACAAGCTGGTCGACAACCGCGTCGAATTGGACGCCTCGGGCAACTTCGGTGAGGCGATCCAGCTGTGGTCGGCGTACGTCGGCGTGCGCCAGGAGCTGATCGATCTGTCGACGCAACTCAAGCGCCAGATCGAGGCGATGCAGATGACCGTCCAGTACGTGCGGGGCACGTACGAGGGCAACGAGGCGGAGTTCACCGCCAAGTACAAGGCTCTGCAAGAGGACTACGCGAACAACGCGCCGGCTCCCGCACCGCCGGCGAAGAAGCCCTGAGTGGCTCGAGATTCGACGTGACGGGAACTACGGGGACGGGGTGACGACATGCTGGATGCCGGCGGTGGCGGCGGCGGGTGGGGTAGTGGACCCACCAACTTCGAGGAGTACTCGCACGAAGCGCTGAAGGGCATGATCGACGGCGCACGGCCTGCCGAACTGACGGCGTCGGGAAAGGCGTTGCTCGATGCCAAGGAGACGTTGGAGACGCTGACGACGGCACTGGAGACGCGGATCAGCCGCCTCGAGTGGACCGGGAAGTCCGCGGAGAGCTTTCGTGAGTGGACCGGCAAGGTCATGGTCGCGACCCGCAAGTTCGCCGAGCACTCGGGCAAGGTCGGCACCGCGATGGACCACGCGGGCAGCGAGCTGAGCTTCGCGCTGCTGACCATGCCGGAGGTGCCCGCGAACGCCAAGATGATCGTGGACAGCAACGGCGAGAAGCGGCTGGTCTGCCAGCCGGGGGACACCCCGGACAAGAAGGCCATGGTGGCCTCGGCCAAGACCGAGTTGGAGAAGGCGCGGCAGGAGGCCATCCGTCGGATGGAGAGCCTGAGCAGCACCTACACGGTGGCCACCGAGACGCTGACCAAGGCACCTGCGATCGACTTCCCGCCACTGCCCGCGTTGCCGACGGTGTCGCACGGCGGCGGCGGTGGGACGTCCAACGGCCCTCGCCGGACCTCGAATTACTCGACGGTCAAGACGACCGTGGGCAAGGACGGCGGGACGCTGATCCCCGGCCACGGCCCTTCGGGCAACGGGGGCGACAACCTGATCGACGGGTCGAACGGTTCGGGCGGCGTCGGTTCGATCGGCGGCGGCATCGACGGCGGCGGGTACGTGCCGCCGAAGGACACCGGTCTGCTCGGCCAGGGGCCGTTCCAGAACGGCCCCGCGACCTTGCCCGATCCCGGTCCGACGGCCCCGGGCCCGATCGGCACCCCGCCCGGCGGCGCCAACCCGCAGGGACCGCCCAACGGTCTGCCGATGTTCCCCGGCGGCAAGACCGGCGGCTTCCCGCCCGGTGGCAAGACGGGTGGCTTCCCGCCCGGCAAGTCCGGCGGTTCGAAGGCGCAGTTGACCTCGAACCCGCCGGCCAACGGGCGCGGTCCGAACATGACCTCCCACGCCGAGGGCCTCACCGGCGGCCGGCCGACCGGGCGTGGTCCGACCGGCGGTGGCGCCGGCCACAACAACCCCGGCGGCGGCACCGGCCCGCGTGGGACCGGAGGCGGTCGGCGGTTCACCGGGCAGAGCGGCGGCGTGGTCGGCGGGACTCCGAGTGCCGCGGGCGCGGGCCAGTTCTCCTCCGGCGGCAGCGGCCTGGCCGGCCGGGGCGCGGCGGGCATGCGCGGCGGCGGTGGGACGGGCCCGGACGACGGGCGCGACCAGCGCAACCGGCGGCAGCGCGCGGACTACCTGCACGAGGAGGAGGAGACGTGGGTGGGCGACCGCACCACGGCTCCGCCGGTGGTCGACTGATCGGAATCCGTTGACCGCGGCCGACCTGGGCCTGGTGGTCGGGGTCGACTCGTCGGGGGCGGCTCATCGGGGTCGACCGGCCGGGTGAGCACGGTCGAACGGCGGTAATACGGCTGGGATTTCGGGTCGGCCCCATTCGCGATTGTCGCGAGTGGGGCCGATCCGTCGTATGTGGGGGCCGATTCCCCCGAGCCCGGGGGGAGTTCGGGCCGGCCGGGCACGCGACACGTGCCCACCTCGGGAGATGCGATGGAGCCGGGCACGGCGGGATGACGGCACGGGAACGGCCCGGGAAAGCCCCGACGATCACGCGGTGATCCTTTCCGGACACGGAAAAGGCGAAGTTGCGGGTGTTTGGGCAAAACCGCGACGGGGGCCGAGGGTGGGCCGTACGCTGAATCCCGAGTGCCGGTGGTTGCCTGCGCGGCTGTTGGTCCATCCGATGCGTCTGGGCCGCAAGTGACGTTGCAGGCTGTGGGGCCACCGGGGTCGTGGGGCAATTGGAGCAGTCGCGTACGACCGCCGGGGTGGGCGTGGTGCGATGGGGGACGCCTATCCGCACCGGCGTGTCGATGCCGCGTGTGGTCGGTGCACGATCCGATGCCGATCACGCTGCACCTGACCGAGGGGGGCTTGATGGGTCGGAGTTCTGCAGCGACGGATATTTCGGGAGCGGGTCTGCGGACCCTGGTCGTGGGGGCCGGGTCGGCGGGCAGCGCGTTGGCGCGAGATCTGTTGCGGACACCCGATTTCGGGTTGCGTCCGATCGGATTTCTCGACGACGACCCCGACAAGGACGGGATCCGGGTCGCCGACGTGGACAACCCGCAACATCTGCTTCCGGTTCTGGGCGGCCTGGCCGCCCTGACCGACGTGGCACTGGAGCATGGCATCGAGGTGGTCGTGCTGGCCATCCCGGGGCTTCCGCACGAGGAGTTTCGCAAAGTGGCCGCCGGGGCCGCCGCGATCGGCGCGGCCGTACGGTATCTGCCGTCCTTCCTGGTCGCGTTGCGACGCGACGTGGTCGGCAGCGACATGCGCATGCTCGACGTCAACCGGCTGATCGGCCGGCAGGAACTGCATGTGGTCTCGGCGTCGGTGCGTGAGGTGATCGCGGGCCGTCGGGTGTTGATCACCGGCGCGGGCGGCTCGATCGGCAGCGAGCTGTGCCGCCAGGTGTACGGCTTCGGGCCGAGCCGGATGTACATGCTCGATCACGACGAGTCCAACTTGCACCGTCTCCAACTGGACGTGTGGGGCGAGGCGTTGCTCGACGACGAGACGCTGGTCATCGCGGACATCCGGGATCGCCCGCGGATCGAGCAGCTCTTCCACGATCTCAAGCCGGAGGTGGTCTTCCACGCCGCCGCGCACAAACACCTGCCGCTGCTGGAGCGGCATCCGTGCGAGGCGGTCAAGTCCAACGTGCTGGGCACGGAGAACCTGGTGCGGGCCGCGCTCGACGTGGGCGTCGAGCGTTTCGTACTGATCTCCACGGACAAGGCGGCCGACCCGGTCTCGGTGCTCGGGGCGACCAAGCGGCTGGCCGAGTTGATCGTGCAGGCGAACACGCAGGCGCCCGGCGTCTTCGCGGGTGTCCGGTTCGGCAACGTGCTGGGCAGCCGGGGCTCACTGCTGTCCGTACTGGCCGAGCAGCTGCGCGCGGGCGGCCCGGTCACCGTCACCCACCCGGACGTCACCCGGTTCTTCATGACGATCGAGGAGGCCGTGGGACTGGTCCTGGAGGCCGGTCGGATGGCCCAGGGCGGCGAGATCTTCGTGCTCGACATGGGCGAGCCGGTGCGGATCGTGGACCTGGTGCACAAGTTCGCCGAGCAGGTGAACCTGCCGAACGTACCGATCCGCTTCACCGGCCTGCGGCCCGGCGAGAAGCTCAACGAGGCGCTGTTCTCGACCACGGAGGAACGCCTGCCCACCGAACACCGGCGGATCCAGGCGACCGTGCCGCCGGGCCAGGCACTGGACGCGGTGGTGCGGCTGCCGGAGCTGTACGACGCGGCGGCGGTCAACGACACGAAGGCGGTGCGGGCGCTGTTGTCCGAACTGCTGCCGGGCTACGTCACGCCCGAGCCGGCCGGGGCCGAGGTGTTGTCGGCGCCGTACCCGGACGACTTCTAGGCTAGAGGCGCTGTACTCGGACGACTTCCGGGGATCCTCGTGCGCCTGTGGGCGGTCTCCGTACACCGGTGGACGGTCTCGGCGCACGTCAAGACGATCTTCACAGACCTCGAGACGATCTCCGGACACCTCGAGACGATCTTCATTCACCTCGAGCCGATCTCCGTTCACCTCGTGGACGGTGATCACGTGACCGGTGGGGTGAAGGGCGCAGTACGGTGGCCATGAGGCCCCTGTGCTGCGAAAGGCGGATCCTCCATGATCGACCCCGAACTGAGGACGGCTCTGGACGCGATGCTCGGCGATCCGGAGCACTGGGTGCACGTGGGCACGGTGACCCCGACGGGGGAACCGCACGTGACGCCCGTGATGCTCGCGTACGACGACGAGTATCTCTACCTCAGCCTCACCGGCCGCACCAAGAAGGCGAATCTCGAGCACGACCCGCGCGTGTGCCTGTCGATGGCGCGGGACGGCGACATCGCGCACGTCATCGTGTGGGGCGAGGTCGCCATGCGCGAGGACGAGTGGGCCCAGGAGCGCTGGGAGTTCGCCATGCGTCACATCCTGGGCGAGGCGGGCCTGGCCCAACAGCGCCGCCCGCTCTCCCGCGAGGGCACGAGCCTGGGCGTGGTGACACCGAAACGCTGGCGGGTCTTCGGACTGGGCTTGGGCCCGGGGTCGTAGGGGGCTGCCGACCTGCCGGGCGTTCGGGGCGGGGGCGTCGCGCCGAGTCGGTCGAGGTGGTCGAGTCGGCCGACTCGGTCGAGTCAGCCGTGGAGGGCCTCGTCGGCTTCCCGGTGGATCTCGGCCTGGGCGAACAACACCGAGGCCACGTAGCACGGCAGGGCGATCAACGCGGCGACGAGCGCGACATCCTCGGCCCGAAACAAACTGGCGGCCACCCCGATCAGCGCGAGCCCGAACGGCAACCACCGCCGCCAGACCGCCAGTTCATACATGCGAGCCACCCGCGCGGCCCGGACGAGCACGCCTCCGCCGATGCCGGACACCAGAACAATCGCCAGCAACTCCACAGCAGTACAGAGCCTTTCCGGCTTCGGAGACGACATGGTCCCCCCAGCAAACCAGAAGTGACCGAATCCTGCGGTCCGTTCAGGCCGCGGATGCTGTCGGTCAACCTCGATCGAGGTCGTCGGCCCAGCCGGCTCGAAAGCAGCGAACCAGACCCGCCTGCCCCACACGAGTGATGTGCACCCGTTGTGCCCGCGACGCCCGTCGGCGGCCGTAACAGCGACGCGGACCCCCGAAGCGCGACCGGCTTGCGGAGCGTGCGCGGCCTGGGTGATAAGGAATGTGGGATGACGCGCGGCCCGGAATCCCGGCCGCGCGCATTGCGTTCAGCGCGGGCGGACTCCGTCGAGGAGCGCACGCCACGCGTCGGGGCGCACCGTGATCACCGGTCCGTCGGTGAGCTTGGAGTCTCGGACCCCGATGGGTCCAAGGTCGGCGACGGAAACGCAGTTCTCATTTCCGGAATGGCTGCTGACTGTCCAACGAACGAGCTTGTCGTCGTAGTCCATGCCTTCATCTCCGCTTCCCGGGCCCTCATGGCGATGAGTTCGATGGACTCGTCGACGCTCAGGGATGCCGCTTGCAGATGATCGTAGGCCAGGGAGTAGGCGGCGAGACAGGTCGGACGGGAAGTCCAGGAGCGGCCGGTGAGCCCCTCCAGATAGACGACGCGATCCTTCCCGAAGTCGTACCAGGTGAACGGTCCGGAGTTGAGCCCCGGATGGGCGCCCACATCGTCGGGAAGCACCTGGAGGCGCACGTCGGGCCGCCGCGAAAGGACGACCAGTATGTGGCCGAGTTGGTCGGCGAGGGTTTGCCGGCCGCCGACCGGATTGCGAAGCGCCGAATCGTGGACGATGAACCACAGCGACCGTCCTACGGGCGAGGACGCTCCGACGCGCCCGAGGCGTTCGATGCGGCGTTGCGTGCGTCGCAACACCTCGTCTTGCGACAGGGTGGGTGACCCGGCGCGGATGACGGCGAAGGCGTACTCGAACGTCTGCAACAGTCCAGGGAGCAGGGTCGGGAGATATTCCCGTACCGCCATGGCCGCCTGTTCCGCTTCAACAAGCCGCGCATAGTGCGCGTTTCCCGCCATCTCATCGGACTCGGTGCGCCACCAACCCGGCTGCTCCCGACCCTTGAGCTCACGGAAAGCCCGGCCCTCGCTCTCGGCCTGCTCGACGTCCACCATGTGCGCGGGGCGGACGAATCCGAGTCGATCGAGAGGCACGCCGAACATGGCCTCCAGCACACGCTCGTAGTCGGGCGTCGGCCAGGGAGGGTTCGCCGACTCCCAGCGCCGGATCTGTCGCACGCTTACGTCCAAACGCAGCCCCAGACTCGCCGCGCACTCCCGGAAAGCGGCCGAGAGATGCCGCTGCGCGAGCCATCCGTGCGCGTGTCGGGCGCGAACCAGCGCCGGATTGCCGGGTTTCGCCTGCATGACGTGCCACCCCCGAGGGCTGCATGGACCAATATCAGCCACGCTATCGACGGTATGGCCACAATTACGCCCGAATCATGATCTGCCCATCCCCGTCCTCAAGATGTCCGCCCCATGTCCGTGACCCGGCATGTCCTCGCCGGCGGGTGGGCAATGCCCGACGACGCCGCATACGGAGACGGCGTGCTATCCCGACGCCTCCGGGACCTTGAGAGCGAACCAGATTCGCTTGCCGCGCACGAGCGACTTGCAGCCGTGCGCCTGGGACAGCTCCTCCAGCAGTGGTACGCCTCGGCCGTGGTCGGCGAGACCACCCATCGGCAACCCGGTCCGTACCGGCAGGGCGCGGCTGCCGTCTTCGACGTCGACCACGATCCGTGCGCCGGGGCGGTCGTAGGACACTCGCACCCGGACCCGCGTCCGCGGGGCGTGCCGCACGGCGTTGGCGAACACCTCGGTGGTGAGCAACTCGCCCAGCCAGAGCAACTCTTCGTCCGCGATCCCGAGGCGAGTCAGTGCCGCCACGACGACCCCGCGCACGGCCGGGGCATACGGCGCGTCCGCCGTACACGTCAGCGAGGCGATCGGCACGCAGCCCTTGAGGATGGATGTGGACATGCGCGTCTCCAATGGGATCGATGCATGTCGCTTCGCGCAGAGTGGATAAGGCTCCACACAGCGTGAGCGGCTTTCGGCGGACGATAGTGCGCGCGCACATGTGCCCGCCAGGTTGCGTAGCTCGATCAGGTGGAACTTTCGTAACCGGACAAATGGAAGCGGACGTCCGGCGTACCCTGCCGCAGGATTCGAGCCCATCGGATTGATCAGTGGGGGTGGTTCGGGATGGCTTTGACGCCTACCTACGCACGTCGGAGACTCGGCGCCGAGCTCCGGCGGCTGCGAGTTCGCGCGGCCTTGACCGGCGAGTCGGTCGCGGAGACATGCGGCTGGAGCCACACCAAGGTCGTCCGGATCGAGACGGCCAAGGTCTCCTTGTCGCGCCACGACCTCAGCCGGTTGTGCGGACTGTACGAGGCAACCGAGGATGAGGCGGCACGTTTGGAGGGCTGGCGCGAGGACACTCGCGGCTCGCGCTGGTGGTTGGAGTACGAATCGATCCTCAGTGCCCGACTTCAGGAGTACATCTCGCTGGAGGCTCAGGCATCCTCCATTCACGCCGCAGGGTCGAGCGTGATGCCCGGATTGCTTCAGTCGAGAGGCTATGCACAGGCGCTGTTCGACACCGCCCCGTTGGTGCCCGATCCCGATGAAGCCGACGTCCTTCTCGAAGTGCGGATGCGCCGCCAGAAACTACTGGCGGGAGATGTGACAGTCTCCGTAACGATTGCCGCGGCACTGCTCTACGTGTACACCGGTGGGCGGGAGGTCTTGCGCGGGCAACTCGAACACCTGCTGAAGATCGGTAAGTTGCCGAACGTCGAACTTCACGTCGTTCCGTTCGAGTCCGCGTCTCGACCGATCGAAGGAGGGATCACACTCTTCGACTTCGCAAGCGCTCACGAACCGAGCGTTGCCGTATCGGAGCACCAAGGCGGTCTCGTGATTCGTGACGGCGACATCGAAGTCAGACGCTTCCGTCGCATTCTCGACCACCTGAAGATGCATGCCTTGTCGGCGGAGGCCACCGAGAGCTTGATCCGCCGACGACTGGAGGAACTGTGAGCAACGAGATCACCGGACCCTGGCGGACTTCGTCCCACTCGGCCGCCAGTAACGAGAACTCATGTGTGGAGGTGGCCCCGGCGCCCCTGGCCACCGCCGTACGGGACACCAAGTGCCGTGAGCGCGGCCATTTCTGCGTCCCCGCGGCGTCCTGGGAGATGCTCGTGCGAACCCTCAAGGGTGCGCGCGGCCGCTGAGCAGCGCACTTCGCTCGCAGCCGGGTCGTGGTCAGAACGGCGGTGCCAGTGTGCCGCCGTAGCGCGGTTTGCAGGTCGTGCACGGGATCGGGCGGCCCTCGTGGTCCTCGCCGCGCCAACCGCCCTTGCAGTCGCAAGGGGGTGGTGCCGCCGAGGTGGGTGTCGGGTCTCCGCCCAGGGATCGGCGGAAGGTCTCGCGCATCGTGGCGTGTATCGCGATCGCCTCGTCGAGGCGGTACAGCAGGACGGCCAGTGGTGAGCGGATTCCGGGGCCGGTGAGTGGTCCGCGGGTGCGGATGGTGTCGGCGAGATCGTGGATCAGGACGTCCCGGTCGGTGCGTTGGGCGAGCTTGAGCGCGACGCGGTGCAGGCCGGGCATCAGGAATTCGTGCGACTCGGGCGGGAGTTGTTCGACCAGGGCCTTCGCCGCTCGGAACGACGCGTTGTCCGGCGGGCTCCCGCGGGAGGGAGTGGGGGGAGACCCCGTTCCTTCCTCGATAGAGGTAACCACAGGGAGCGGCTCATCCGGGTGAACCGTTGAGGCGCCGTGGTGAGCGCTTGAGCGCCTGTGGGTGGTGTCGGGTGAAGGGCTCAACGGCTCATCTCCGTGGGCAGTTGAGTCGACGCTCAACGGTCCGTCCGGATGATCCGTTGAGGGAATAAGCAGGGCGTACTCGCTGAGCGACGAGTTGCCGTTCCCGAGCCGATGGCCGCGGTGGACCTGTAGCAGGAGCCCGCGTCGCTGCAACGTGTCGAGGGCGCGACGAACAGTGGAGAGATGGAAGCCACCGTCGTCGGCGAGTATGGCGTGCGTGACGCGGATGCCGGTGCCGTCGGACTTCGCGTAGGAAGCGAGCAACAGCGCGAACAACAGCAGCGTGCGCTTGACCTCCGGATCACGGCGCACGGTACCCAGCCACACGGCGCGACGCGCATTCGGGGGAATCCTGGCCGGATCGGTGGTCGAAGAGGGGTAGTTCAGGCATGCTTGTGGCTGAGGATGCGCCGGGAGCACGGCGTTGCCTTTCGGTTGGTCCGCTGCGTTGTACAGCGGGTTGACTAGCGGCGATCACCTTCTGAGGGGTGATCGCCGCTTTCCGTAGTCGAACCGTAACGGCCGCTTAATCGCCGATGCCCAACTTTCACCCGATCGAGCGACCAACCATTTTTTGACACCCCGTCACCGGCAAGACCGACGAACACGCACGAGCTAACGCGCCCTCCTCAGAGAACCGCATTCCCAAGGCGTCGAGTACGAGCGTTCAGCCGTTCATCACCGCAGGCCAAGCGAGCCTGTGCTCGACACCGTGACAGCGCGTCAGGCCAGGGTGCCGATTGCCGGGCTCGGCTCAAGGCGACGGGCACCTGCACCCTGGGCCGCGCATAGGGGCCCGTAGCGTGGCGCGGCTGACCATGAACGGACTGCGGCCAAGTTCGGCGGCGATCGTCCGGACTGCGGTGCCGTCCCTGAATCAACCCAAATGTGGAGGAGTTCGGCCTCCGACAGGTACCAGGAGGCCGAAGGCGCCCGCGGATCACACGCAAACGCCCTCGGCTGCTTCTTGCGACCGTCCGGCCGTCCAAGAAGCCATCTCCGGGCGGTCCGCTCCTTGATGGCGACGCGTTGACTCAGTTCGCGGATGGCGGCACCGTTCGCAACGGCGGGCCGCTGCCATGGACGGCGTGACTCCAACTCCCTCCAGCGACATCCTGTTTCTGGACGAGATGAACTCCAAAAATGCTCAACCTCTGAGCCTTGGGCGAGCCGTCGGTGTACTGCGAGGGCCACCGCGCAAGCTGTGAACGAGCATGGTGGCCTTGTCGCAGGATCAGCTGTAGACGAACCTGAATCCCCCGGCGTCGCTTCCTTCTTGATATCCCATGGCTTGGATCCGGCGAGAATTAGGAGGACGCTGGCTGAAAGCCATCAGAGGGTCGTCGATTTCGTTCACCTGCAATTCAGTCGGTGCTCGAAAAGAGACGCTTCGGTCGGCCAGCAACTCCCATGCGCGGTAGAGGAGGCTCAAAGTTGGGAGAACTTCACGCTGATCGTCGGTTGACTTCATCGCGACCAGAGCGGCGATGAGTCCTCTCTGCAGCGCTTGGGAATCTCGATTGCGGACAGCGAGCGAAGCCATTCGGGCAGCGTAGGTATCGAGAACCCCCCATCTCCCTTTCTCTTTTCCGAGTTCAATCGCATAGATCAGATCTTTGCTGTTCCCGACGAGATCGATGAAGGAACCGATAAGTCGATCCTTCTTGCTTTCCAGTGGACTGTCCCCGTAGTCGCGACTTTCGCGCGACTCCAAAGCCGAAAGTTGGGCGTTCGTTGGATCCATCGGTGATCTCTTTTCTAACGTTGTGGGGGCCTGAGGTAATTTCCGTCCCAAGTGTACCCCGCCTCGGTCAGCATTCTCACTTCTCGCGCAGTGACCGTTTCCCGTCCTCTTTCGGGCCGCCATAGGTTTTCGTGTGTGAGAGGTGACCCCAAATACACGTCTTGACGTCTGGCGATAATATCTTGAATCCATTGATCATTCAGTTCGATCGTCCAATTCGGATTATTAAGTACGTTATGATTCTCCCAGTCCTCCGCGGCAGCAGTGTCATCTCTACGTCCGATTACTGCGCAATTCTCGAGTCCTAGCGGGTCGAAATCGACCAGCGGATTGGTAGCGTATCCTCGTTCGTGTGGCGAAGGACCCAAGCCCAAGGGGTCAGGCGATAGATAGCTTGCTAAATGGTAGTTGTAGATGCGGAAATAGTTATAGTTCGCCTCGATTTCCGGGTCGAAGTATTGGCCCGGGAATCGCAGAGGGCACTGAACCTTCGGTTCGGCTTCGGCGAAGTATTCGCCCCATAGACTTGCTTGCCTTCGCAGTGCGATGTTTCCATCGTGAGTGACAAGTTCCGTCGGCGCACCGACGGAATCCGTTCGAATCCCGTAGGTCGTGCGGGCACGACCCTTCCTTTCGATGGTCTGAGTAACGGGGGTACCAGTGCTTGCCTGATACTCCCAGGTGAGGATCAAATCCATACTGCTCTGCGCGACGAGTCGACTCATGTCCCAGTCGAACTTGACCCTTTGTAGAACGCTGGAATCCTCCGCCAGTTCGTTTTTTTCCGTACGCCGCGATAGGCCGTCGTATAAATAGATCCATCGCCGATTTTCGGGTGTCAATATTCCGACGAGCCGGTCGTCGGGATCCCACTCGTAGATCCACCTTTTGATCTTCCCGGACAACGTCCTGCGCGATTGGCGGACCATCCGGCCTTGAGCGTCGTAGTAGTAGGTCGTACGGCCGGCGCGACGGACGAGCGTTCCGGTTATTTCGCGTCTTCCCTGGGTTTCGTTCTCCAGAGCTGGCCATGTAGCCTCCGTCTGATTTCCCGAGACGTCGTAGGCGTAGCTCTCCCTCCAGTGGTGCCCGCGAACCGCTGTGACGCGCCCAAAGCTATCCAGGTCGTAGTCTTTGGAGCCGGTCACACTGTCATGGATTGCGAGTATGAAGCCGTCTGCCCGGTAGGAGTAAGATCGACTTTCACCGTCCACGAATGCCGAGCTCGGATCGAGAATCGCAGCAAGCGGGCTGACTATTCTGTTAATCTCGATCGACTGCTCGATTATTCGATCGATGCGATCCCACTTCTGACTGAATGAAACGTTGCCAAACTTTCGTGACGTCTCTCGTCCCATGGAATCGAATTCGAATTCGATAACGAGATCGTCGGTGCTTAGCTTGGTTGGTTGGTCGGCGGGATCGTAAATCCATTTGCTGACATGACCGGAGGGGGTTTGCCGGCGTATTCGACGCCCCAATGCATCGTAGGCGCTGGTTAGGGTGCGGCCGTTGGCGGTTTCGCAGGTAACACGCCCTAAAGCATCGCGTGTCAACTCCAGATCCACATCGGGGCTAGTGATCCGAATTGGCCGCCCGATGGCGTCATAGCAATAGGTGGTTTCGCTCCCTGGCGCAACATGGCGCTGGGCGATGACTCGCCCCAAGGCATCGCGAACGTATGTGACCACTTCTCCGGCGCCGTTGATGCGCTGGGTCAGTCGACCGGCCGCATCGTGGCGATAGGTAAGTTCGCGTCCGTTGAAGTCGGTCTCGGCGATCGGCCGGCCGGCCTGGTCGTATTCGTATTGCCAGGTCAGGCCCATGGGGTTGGTGACCTTGGTGAGGCGGAGTTCGGGGTCGTAGGTGAACTCCAGCCTGGCGCCGTCGGGGCCGGTTTGGGCGGCCGGGAGGTCGAAGTGGGTTGATTCGTAACTGGTGGTGTAGCCGGCCGGGTTCACGTGGTGGCGGAGGTTGCCTTCGGCGTCCCAGGTCCAGGATTCGTGGGTGCCGTCGGGGCGTTGGCGCCAGGCGGGCTTGCCTTCCACGGTCCAGGCGGTTTTGGTGGTGCTGCCCATCGGGTCGGTCAGGGTTGTGGCTCGGCCGAAGGCGTTGCGGGTGAGGCTTGTGGTGGCGCCGAGGGGGTCGGTTACCGACACCAGGAGGCCGGCGGTATCCGAGGTGACCTCGGTGGTGTGGCCCAGGGCGTTGGTGGTGGCCGTCAGGTGGCCGGCCGGGTCGTAGGCGTAGGACGTGACGGCGCCGAGTTCGTCGGTGGCGGTGAGGAGGTTGGCGCGCTCGTCGTAGGTGTAGCGGCGCCGGCCGCCGTCCAGGCCGGTGACGAGGGTGGGGCGGCAGAGCAGCGGGTCGAAGTCGGCGACGGTGAAGGTGCCGTTGGGGAGGACGATGCCGACTGTGTTGCCCAGGGCGTCGTACGAGTACCGCGTGGTGTGGCCGAGTTCGTCGGTGACGGCCACTCGACGGTTGTAGGAGTCCCATTCCGTGGACCGGGTGCCGCCGAGGGGGTCGGTCTCGCGGACGACCTGGGACCAGTCGTTGTATTCGTATTCGCGGACCGCGCCGAGGGCGTCGGTCATCCGGGTTGTTCGGGCCGCGTCGTCGTACTCGAACGAGTTGTCCATAACGCCGTCGATGCCGGAGCCGCGTACGCAGCGACCCGCCTCGTCGTATTCGTACTGGTACCAGGTCCCGTTGCGGTCGGTCCAGGACGTCATGCGGTGGTGGTCGTCGTAGGTGAAGCGGAGTGGGCGGCCGGAGGAGTTGACGACCTCCGACAGGTCGCCGGACTCGCCGTAGGCGAAGGTGACCAGGGGGATCGAGGCCGTCGGGTTGTCGGATCTCATGTGGGTGACGGGGTCCGCGCCCAGCAACCGAAACCCCGTGATCAGCCCGCCCGCCGTGTCCACCGCGACCCGATACCCACCCGAGTGGGTGACCTCGCACGGCACGCCCGCGTCGTCGTACAGATAGTCGATCCGACTCCCGTTGCGATCGACCAGGGAGCGCACCGGTATTCGCCGCGAGAGCACCTCCGGCAGCGCCGCGAACGACCAACTCCGCCCCCGCTGCGGATCGGTCACCGTGAACGTCCCGTTCGGCGCCCCGTCCCAGACCAACGGCCACCGATAGCCGCCCATCGGCATGACCGGCTCGCCCGGCCGAGGCACCGGATACCGCAGCACCATCCCGTCGGCGGCCGTGAACGTGACCCGGTCCGCGCCCAGTTGCAGGTACTGGTCGAACGTCGACGCCCACCGCTCGCCGAACCACCGCCCGCCGCCGAACGCCGTCCGGTGATGCCGCTCCAAGACCAACGGCAGTGCCCCCGCGAGCGTCACATCGGTCTGCGGCAGCACCATCTCGCCGGTGACCACGTCGATCGGCTCGCCCTCGCGCGTACACGCATCCGCACCGCGGCAGCGCGGGTTGTCCCGCTTGGCGATGGCCTTCTCGGCCTGCTCGGCGGGCGTCAACGCCTTGTTGCCGCCGCGCGTCGCCAGCGTCAACGCCAGGTCGGGGGCGAGGTGGCCGAGGAAGCGCGCCGGGTTCTTCTTGAAGTCCTCCCACGAGGTGACGACGGTGTCCTGCGCGAACCCGATCGGGTCTCGGGCGATGCCGAGCATGCCTCCTGCGATGCCCTTCAGGTCCGTGGCGTAGGCGATCGGGTCCACGAAGATCCGGCCCGGGTCGAGCGTCCACGCGAAGCTCGCGAGTTCGAAGACCCCGGCACCGGCGCCCTTGACGAAGTCGATGCCCGCATTGCTGAGCGTCTTCCGGATGTCCGGGTCCAGGTCCAGCACACCGACCGACTTCCGCAGCTCCAACATCGCGTGCGCGTCGGCCTTTTCCACCCGCTCCCGGACCCGCCGCAACTGCTCCTGCGCCTCGCGCAACAGGTCGGCGCCCGGGTTTCCCTCGGGCTTGTGCGGTAGTTGCGGCAGGCACTCCTTGCCGACGCCGTTGGCCTTCTGTACGTCCTGGTTGCGCTTGGCGAGGTCGTACGACTCCTGCTCCCTCGCCTGCGCCTCGATCAGCCAGAACGCCTGCTTGGCCTTGGGGATGATCTCGTTGGCGCACTCGCCCTGGGCGAATCGCAGCACCTCGGCGAACTCGCGCAGCTTCTTGGCGACGCTCGGGTATTCCTTGCCGTGCAGCTTCAGGACGTCGGTGACCAGCTTCAGATCCTTGCGGAACCCGTCGGCGGCATCGCCCCGCCAGAGGTCCTTGCCGTCGACCTTGCCCAGCCGGTCCTCGGCCTCCAGCGCCTGGACCGAGAACCGGGTGAACACGTCCGCGACGGTGTGCAGTACTTCCCAGTCACCCGGTATCAGCCCCCGAGGCTGCGAATCGGGCGTGAGTGGTTCACCTGACACCAACACCGTGCAACCCCCGTCAGTCGGTCGATCCATCAGCCGGTCGGTCGGTCCGAGCAGTTCTTCAGCCGTCAGCCGTCAGCCGTCAGCCGTCAGTTCGTCAATCCGTCGTGCTCATGTCGTCGCCCGCGTGGATCGAGGCCGCGCCACCCGGCGTGAAGAACCTGGCCTCGGCGTCCCGTTCCGCCGCCTCGTACTGCTGTGCGGCCATCTCCAGCGAGATCGCGATGCTCTCGCCGAGGCTGACCAGCGCGGCCATTGCCTGGGCGGACTTGAGTACGATCTCGCCGGCCTGGTACGGCGAGGTGTAGTGCTTTTGCAGCGCCGCCAGTTGCCCCTGCAACGGCTGCTGCTTCTGGGCGATTTCCCGGGCGATCAGCAGCGCGTCGATCAATTCGGTACTCGCCCCGCGCACGAACGCGCTGTCGACCTTGAATCCGTCGTCACCCACCCGTGGCCTCCGTCTCCGGCTCGCCGTTCCACAGACTCGCCCGCAGCCGCACCGGTTGCGGGCCGGCCAGGTCCACCGCGATGTCGTAGCCCGCAGGCAGCAGCCGCACCAGGTCCCCGCCCTCCGTGGCGAACCAGTCGCACGCCCCGCCGACGAACAGCGCCAACTGCTCCTCGGAGGTGAAGACCGGTACGACCCCGCCACCGGGCGGCCCGATCGCGGCAAAGCCCACCTGCTCCAACCGCTCGCAGTACAACCGGGCCGCGAGCAACGCGGCCAGCAACGCGGGCGGATCGCCGTCCCCCGCGAGCAACCGGGCAATCTCCCGCTCCAGCGGCGAAGCAGCGCCGGCGCCTGACGCGCCCAACCCACCCGACGCCTCCGGCCCGCCCGATCCGCCCGACCGGTCCGACGTACCCAACCCGCCCGGCCCACGCGAAGCCTCCGGCCCGCCCGAAGCGCCCCCGCCCCCCGGTTCGATCATGTGTGCGCCCCCGCCCCTCGACCGAGCGTCACCCTAGCGAATGCGTTCACATCCGCGTCACCGATCGGTTGCCCACAGCTACCCGTTCCCGGGCGAACCGCACCGCAGGCTGCTACTAGGCTGGCCGAGCAGACCAGCGTGCCCCTTGATCAAGGAGAAACTCGTGCCGTCCATCGACGTCATCCACGCCCGGGAGATCCTGGACTCCCGAGGGAACCCCACGGTTGAGGTCGAGGTCGTCCTCGACGACGGCAGCTCGGGCCGTGCCGCCGTACCGTCCGGCGCTTCCACCGGTGCCTTCGAGGCCGTCGAACTGCGGGACGGCGACGAGGCCCGGTACGGCGGCAAGGGTGTGCAGAAGGCCGTCGACGCGGTCAACGAGCGCATCTACGAGGAGATCGCCGGCACCGAGGCCGACGACCAGCGGCTGATCGACCAGGCGATGATCGACCTGGACGGCACCGAGAACAAGGCCGAGCTCGGCGCCAACGCGATCCTGGGCGTCTCGCTCGCCGTCGCGCACGCCGCCGCCGAATCGGTGAACCTGCCGCTGTTCCGCTACCTCGGCGGCCCGAACGCGCACGTGCTCCCGGTGCCGATGATGAACATCCTCAACGGTGGTGCGCACGCCGACACCAACGTGGACATCCAGGAGTTCATGATCGCGCCGATCGGCGCGGAGACCTTCGCCGAGGCGGTGCGCTGGGGCACCGAGGTCTACCACTGCCTCAAGTCCGTGCTCAAGGCCCGCGGCCTGGCCACCAGCGTCGGCGACGAGGGCGGCTTCGCGCCGAACCTGGAGAGCAACCGCGCCGCGCTCGACCTGATCGTCGAGGCGATCGAGATGGCCGGCTACACCCCGGGTTCGGACATCGCGCTGGCCCTGGACGTGGCCGCGAGCGAGTTCCACTCGGACGGCGCGTACGTGTTCGAGGGCGCCAAGAAGACCTCCGCCGAGATGTCGGCGTACTACGCCGAGCTGGTCCAGGCGTACCCGCTGGTGTCGATCGAGGACCCGCTGGACGAGAGCGACTGGGAGGGCTGGGTCGCGCTGACCGCGCAGCTCGGCGACAAGGTCCAGCTGGTCGGCGACGACCTGTTCGTGACCAACCCGGAGCGGCTCGCGCGCGGCATCGAGGAGAAGGCGGGCAACGCGCTCCTGGTGAAGGTCAACCAGATCGGCACCCTGACCGAGACCCTGGACGCCGTGTCGCTCGCCCACCGCAACGGCTACCGGTGCATGATGAGTCACCGGTCCGGCGAGACCGAGGACACCACGATCGCGGACCTCGCGGTGGCCACGGACTGCGGCCAGATCAAGACGGGCGCCCCGGCGCGTTCGGAGCGGGTGGCGAAGTACAACCAGCTGCTGCGCATCGAGGAGATCCTCGACGACGCGGCGGAGTACGCCGGCCGTGGCGCGTTCCCGCGCTTCGACGGCTGACACCGGGTCGAGCGGAACATCGCCGGCGCCGAATCGACGGAACGGCGGGAGGACGCGTGAGCGAGCAGCGCGAGGGCGGCCGCAGGACGACCGCTCCGATCGGGGCCGCCCGCGCGTCCCGGGCCGTCGCACCGCCGCGTCAGGCGCGCGGTGACCGTCCGGCACGCGGAGAGCGTCCGGCGGCACCGGCCAAGCCGAAGGTCGTCGCCGCGGTCGGGTCCATCAAGGACTCGGCCGCGGCGGCGCGCCTGGGTCGGCTGCGCCGGCGCGGCGGTGGCAAGTGGATCGTGCTGACCCTGGTGGTGCTGAGCCTGGCCGTCGCGCTGGTGTACCCGCTGCGGCAATACCTGGACCAGCGGGCCGAGGTGGACGACCTGCGCGAGAGCACCCGCAAGCAGCAGGCCGAGACCGAACGCATGCGGTCCGACCTGGAGCGCTGGAACGACCCGGCGTACGTACGCCAACAGGCGCGCGAGCGGCTGCACTTCGTCTACCCGGGGGACACCGCCTACCTGGTGGTGCCGCAGCCGGGCGATCCGGGCAACCCGGCGCCGCCCACGCCCGCCCGGGCCGGTTCGCCGCCGTGGTACCGCAACCTGTGGGACTCCACGCGCGACGCGGACGGGGCCGGCATGCCGACCGCGAGCGCGACGCCCACACCCACCAGGACGCCGGCCGCCTCGATCGGGTAGCCCGCCGATTCCCGCGTCCAGCGGGACCGGGACTGCGCGCGCCGAGCGGGTCCGGGACGGCATCCGGATCGAACGTCGGTCCGAGTCACTCAGCGAAGCAGGAATACTTCCCTTCATGGATCAGCACGACATCGACGCCGTCAAGGCGCAGCTCGGCCGTACCCCGCGTGGTCTGCGCGGCGTCGCACACCGGTGCCCGTGCGGGCTGCCCGACGTCGTGGAGACCGCTCCGCGCCTGGAGGACGGCTCGCCGTTCCCGACGCTGTACTACCTGACCTGCCCGCGGGCGGCCTCCGCGATCGGCACGTTGGAGGCGAACAACGTCATGCGCGAGATGAGCGCGCGCCTGGCCGAGGACGAGGACCTCGCGGCCCGCTACGCCGCCGCACACGAGGACTACATCGCCCGCCGGGACGCGATCGAGGTGCTGGAGGGCTTCCCGTCGGCCGGCGGCATGCCGGATCGGGTCAAGTGCCTGCACGTGCTGGCCGGCCACGCGCTGGCCGCCGGGCGCGGCGTCAACCCGCTCGGCGACGAGACGTTGGACGCGCTGCCCGACTGGTGGGCCAAGGGCCCGTGCGTGTGTGTGGACGAGCCGGCCGACGCCGCAGCCCCGGAGGACGAGACCCGATGACCCGACGCGTCGCCGCGATCGACTGCGGCACCAACTCCATCCGCCTGCTCGTCGCCGACCTGGACCCGGCCGCCGGGACGCTGGTCGATCTGGACCGCCGGATGCGGATCGTCCGGCTCGGCCAGGGCGTCGACCGGACCGGCCGGCTGGCTCCCGAGGCGCTGGAGCGCACCTTCGCCGCGTGTCGCGAGTACGCCAAGGCGATCGGCGAACTGGGCGCCGAACGGGTGCGTTTCGTGGCCACCAGCGCGAGTCGTGACGCGGAGAACCGGGAGGTGTTCCGGGCCGGCGTGCGCGAGATCCTGGGCGTCGAGCCCGAGGTGATCTCCGGCGACGAGGAGGCCGCGCTGTCCTTCGCCGGGGCCACCCGGGAACTCGCCGGGACCGGCGCCGTCGAGACGCCGTACCTGGTGGTCGACATCGGCGGTGGGTCCACCGAGTTCGTCCTGGGCGTCGATCGGCCCGAGGCGGCGAGGTCGGTGGACATCGGCTGCGTCCGGATGACCGAGCGGCACCTGCGCGCGGACCCGCCGACGCAGGACCGGATCGCCGCCGCGACCGCCGACATCGAGGCCGCGATCGCCCGGGCCGCGGAGGTGGTCCCGATGGAGCGTGCCCGAACCCTGGTCGGCCTGGCGGGCTCGGTGACCACGGTCGCGGGCATCGCGCTGGACTTGCCCGAGTACGACTCGACGGCCATCCACCACTCGCGTCTGACCCTCGACCAGGTCCGTACGGTGACCGCCCGCCTCCTGGCGAGCACGCACGCCGAACGGGCGGCCATCCCGGTGCTGCATCCGGGTCGGGTGGACGTGATCGGCGCGGGTGCACTGGTGCTGCGCACGATCATGGAACGCACCGGCCTGACCGAGGTCGTGGTCAGCGAGCACGACATCTTGGACGGCATTGCCTGGTCTTCGGTGGAAGTCCCCGGTGCGGTGGGTGACCGGTAGCCGTGCCCCGAGCGCGCTGCCACGGGCCGGTCCGAGGGGTCAGAGATTTCGGTAGACGTCGCGGCGGTTGCCGACCTTGACCACGAGAATGACCAGCTCACCGTCTCGAACCTGGTAAGCGATTCGGTAGTTGCCGACTCGAAGCCGATACAGGCCGGACGGGCCGGTGAGCTTCTTGATGTCGGCATCCTCGCGATAGGGGTCGTCGCCGAGTGCGGTCAGCGCAGCCAGAATCCGCATTGCCGCAGGCCGGTCGATGGCTCGCAGTTGGCGTTGCGCGGCGGTGGTGAATCGGAACGCGTACTTCATGCGCTGCTTTCGCCGCGCTCGGTGAAAAGATCCGCCAGCAACTCGGCCATCGTCACGCTCGGGCCGCCCTCGGCCAGGACCGCCTCGGCCTCGCGCGCCAGCATTTCGTCGGCGGCTTCCTCCAGCGCGTCGAAGTCCGCGATCGGTACCAGCGCGGCCACCGGAGTCCCATTGCGGGTAATGACCGTCGAGGTGCCGTTTTCGGCACGATTGATGTGGTCCGCGAGGTGTGCGCGGGCTTCGCGTATGGTCACTGCGCTTTCGGTCATACCTCGCAGTGTACGCACGAGTGTGTACACGCGCTTCGCCGTCATCCGGGGTTTTTTGGCCGGCGGGGAACCAAGGGGTCGTGTCCAACGTTCGGACACTCGAAAAAGTTTGTGAATCCCTTCACATGGTCGGGGCGGCAAAACTTGGCCATGTGAGGCCGTTTTCCCCTTGTCGGACCGGTCGGGCGGCGGTATCGCCTTCGAATGCGGGGGTCGGCACCGGTTCGAGGTGGAGATCACATTGCGCCGTCCCCGGGGTCCTCGGGCAGGATCGACGCAGGTCATCGGGACCGGGTCGGCGGACGGGCCGGCCGAAAACGGTCGAGTGGATCTTCCTCGACGGCACACCGTGCACAAATGCACAAGCAAAAGGACGAAGGGTACCAGACGACCCCTTCGGTACTGCGCGCGGCCTCAAGGCACCGGTGGGTTCGATCGGTGGATACTTCCAAACATGAGCAACACGGATCGCCCTCGCATCCTTATCGTCGGCGGCGGCTACGTTGGTCTGTACGCCGCGCAGCGCATCCTCAAGAAGATGCGCTACGGCGAAGCGACCGTCACGGTCGTCGACCCGCGGTCGTACATGACCTACCAGCCCTTCCTCCCGGAAGCGGCCGCCGGCAGCATCTCACCGCGCCATGTCGTGGTGCCGCTGCGCCGTGTCCTGCCCAAGGCCGAGATCGTCAACGGCCGGGTCACCTCCGTCGACCACGACCGCAAGGTCGCGCTGGTCGAGCCGCTCGCGGGCGATTCCTACGAGCTCGGCTTCGACTACATCGTCATCGCACTCGGCTCGATCTCGCGGACCTTCCCGATTCCCGGCCTGGCCGAGAACGGCATCGGTCTGAAGACCATCGAAGAAGCCATCGCGCTGCGCAACCACGTGCTCGGGCAGCTCGACCTGGCCGACTCCACCACCGACGAGGAGATCCGCCGCAAGGCGTTGACCTTCTGCTTCGTCGGCGGCGGGTTCGCGGGGATCGAGGCGCTGGCCGAGGTCGAGGACATGGCGCGCGACGCGGTGCGCTACTACAAGAACCTCAAGCGCGAGGACATGCGCTTCGTGATGGTGGAGGCGGCCAACCGCATCCTCCCCGAGGTCGGTCCGGAACTCGGCGCCTGGACGCTGGAGCGCCTCAAGGCCCGGGACATCGAGTTCCACCTGGAGACGTCGCTCAAGTCCTGCGTCGACAAGCACTGTGTGCTCTCCAACGACATCGAGTTCGACGCCTCCACGATCCTGTGGACGGCCGGCGTCAAGCCGAACCCGGTGTTGTCGGAGTACGGCCTGCCGCTCGGCCCGCGCGGCCACGTCGACACCCGCACCACCCTCCAGGTGGTCGGCATGGACAACGTGTTCGCCGCCGGCGACAACGCGCAGGTGCCGGACCTCGCCGCGGGTGAGGGTGCCTGGTGCCCGCCGAACGCGCAGCACGCGGTGCGGCAGGCGCGGGTCCTGGGCGACAACGTCGTCTCGGTGATGCGTGGGTTCCCGCCGAAGGAGTACAAGCACAAGAACCTCGGCGCGGTGGCGGGTCTGGGCCTGCACAAGGGCGTTGCGGTGATGTTCGGCAAGTTCAAGCTCAAGGGGCTGCCGGCCTGGTTGTTCCACCGCACGTACCACGGGGCGATGGTGCCGACGTTCAACCGGAAGTTCCGGGTGTTCGCCGACTGGACGCTGTCGGCCTTCTTCCGCCGGGAGATCGTCTCGCTCGGGGCGATGGAGCACCCGCGGGACGAGTTCGCCGAGGCGGCACTGCCGGTGCCGCGACCCGCGGTCGAGCCTGCCGCGAAGGCCTAGTTTTCGGAAGGGGCCCGGCACACGCACGAAGTGCGTGTGCCGGGCCCCTTCGCGTTCGTGTGCTCAGACGGTTCGGGTGGCTTCGAAGCGTTTCATGCGTTCGAGGACGAGGTCCGAGGTGGGGGAGAGCATTTCGTCGACGATCTTGCCGTCGGCGAGGAAGAGCACCCGGTCCGCGTAGGACGCCGCGTTGGGATCGTGGGTGACCATCACGATGGTCTGGCCGCTTTCGCGTACCGAGGTGCGGAGGAAGGCCAATACCTCGGCGCCCGAGCGCGAGTCCAGGTTGCCGGTCGGCTCGTCGGCGAAGATGATCTCCGGCTTGCTCGCCATCGCGCGGGCACACGCCACGCGCTGCTGCTGACCACCGGACAGTTCACTCGGGCGATGCTTGAGCCGGTTCCGGAGGTCGACCGTCTCGATCACGTGGTCCAGCCATGCCTGATCGGGCTTCACGCCCGCGATGTCCATCGGCAGGGTGATGTTCTCCAGCGCGGTCAGCGTCGGCAGCAGATTGAACGACTGGAACACGAAGCCGACCTTCTCCCTCCGCAGCAGGGTCAACTGCTTGTCGTTCAGGGAGGACAACTCCACGTCGCCCAACCGGACCGAGCCCCCCGAGATCGAGTCCAGGCCCGCCATGCAGTGCATCAGCGTGGACTTGCCCGACCCGGACGGGCCCATGATCGCGGTGTACTCGGCCCGCCGGAATCCGACCGAGACGCCGTCGAGCGCTATCACCTGCGTCTCGCCCGTGCCGTAGACCTTGGTCAGGTCGGTGGCGACGGCGGCGGGCGCGCCGTTCGTCCCGACGCCCCTGTTGGGTTCGGTGGCGGTCACAGGAGACCTCTTTCGTCGCGATCGGATCCGATGCGGGGGGCGCGTACGCACTCCGTTGTTGCCGGACGACGAAGGTCCGGATCCGGACGATGGTGATCACCCAATGACGGTCGACCCGAGCGGACCCTCGACCCGGTGGTCCTACCCGGGTTCGGCGGCCGAATGCGGGATGTCCCCTGCTCAGCCGCCCCAAAACGCTCATTCGGCATCATCCGTATTGCATGCGGACGGGTCGCCTTCCGTCGCTCTCCGCGATCGAACAGGCCGACGACGGGGGTCCGCGGGGCCTCGAAACGCTTGGGGCACACCCGGTGCGCCGGGGCCGCTACGCTCAGCATCGCCCCCGGGTGGTGGAACGCAGACACGAGGAGCTTAAACCTCCTTGGCCGCAAGGCCGTGCGGGTTCGAGTCCCGCTCCGGGGACAACTCGAAGTAGCGGTTGACCTGCAAGAACGCCGTTTCGTCGCGGAGTTGCGACAGTGGGCCTCGGTGGTCTGGACCACCAACCGGATGCTTTCCCGGGCCCGCGGGCCACCCTCACTCGCGCATAGCGCAGGGTGTTCCCGTGCTGACAGCGATCGGGTTCACGATGGATACCATCCGACTTTTTATGACCGGACAGTGACCGCGGGCACAAAACGCGTGTCCGGACACGTTGTAGGGGAAAGATGGAAGCCCCGAGCGCTTTACTCGGGGATTACTCTCTTGAGCCAGGACCCCCACCCGGGGGCATGGAGGAGATGACATGAGGAGCAGCAACCCGGTGCTCACGCGGCGGGGGGCGTTCGAGACCGGCCGGCAGGAGCAGGCCGGTTACGGAGCGCCGCAGCCCGGGCCGCAGGGCGCCCCGTACGGCGCGCCGCAGCAGCCGCCGATGCAGCCGATGACCCCCGAGCAGCTTCAGGAGATGTACCGGGCGCAGTCCGCCGGTCCGCTCCAGACCGGCCGGATGACCATCGACGACGTGGTCGCGCGTACCGCGATGACGCTGTTGACGGTCGTCGTCACCGGTGCGCTGTCGTGGGCTTTCCTGCCGTTCGAGAACTTCGGCTGGGCGGTCGGCGCCGCGCTCGCCGCGTTCGTCGTCGCGATGGTCGTGACCTTCAAGCGTGAAGTCAGCCCCGCGCTGGTGCTGACCTACGCCGCGCTCGAAGGTGTGTTCCTCGGCGCGATCAGCCACGCGTTCGAGCAGCAGTACAGCGGCATCGTGGTGCAGGCGGTGCTCGGCACGGCCTCGGTCTTCGTCGGTGTGCTGGTGGCGTACAAGTCCGGCTGGATCAAGGTGACGAGCCGGTACGTGCGGATCGGCATGGCGATCGCGATCGGCTTCCTGATCCTCACCGTCGTCAACCTCCTGGCGATCCTGATCGCCGGTGGCGACGGCCTCGGCCTGCGCAGCGGTCCGCTCGGTATCGTGATGGGCATCCTCGGCATCCTCATCGGCGCCTTCTTCCTGTCGCTCGACTTCAACGAGATCGAGCAGCTGGTCGCCCAGGGCGTGCCGCAGCAGGAGTCGTGGCGGGCCGCGTTCGGTCTGACCGTGACCCTGGTGTGGATCTACCTGGAGGTGCTGCGCCTGCTGTCGATCCTGCGGGACTGACGCAGCGCCGCATGACGGCCCGACGTACGAAGTGGCGGTGCCCCCGGGAAGGGGCACCGCCACTTTCGCGTATGCGGAGATGCGCGCGGCTCTGCGGAGTCGACAGCGGTCGGCGAGTGGTCAGCGTGGCAGGGGTCTTCGACGGTGGATCGGCGGCGCGGCGGCCTCGAGGCGGGGAATCAGCTGACCCCGCCCGGCGCGTGCCGGCGGCGGTCGTGCTCGCGGACGATGGCGAGGGCGTGCCCGTGTCCGAGGTTGTGCTCGCCCTGGAGCCAGGAGACCCGGTCCTCGAATCGGGAGAAGGCCGGACCGGCCTCGATTTCCTTGAACCAGTCGGGAAGTTCGCGGCCGGTGCAGGCGGGCACCCGGGCCACGAGGTTCCGGTGGGTCTCTTCGGAGAAGTGCAAGGACATAAGCGCCTCCGGTGAGCGTTCCGTTACCCGAGCGTGCATGACGGGCGAACGGTTGGCAAGCGGTCGAAGCCGACCCGCACGCGGTGTGCGCACTGGGTACGCTCCGGTTATGTCGTCCCGCATCCCCATCCCCCCGGTCGGGAAACCGTCCGTTTCCCTCACGGTTGACGTGGGCCCCTTCGTGAAGGAGTCCGGCGCGGTCGCCGACCGACTCCGGCACCTGTCCGAGGCCCGGTTGAAGGCGCCGCTGACCGCCCGTCAGGAGACTTCGCCGAGCCGGGCGGGCGCGGCCCTCGCGCTGGCCCAGTGTCTGGCCGACCTGGCGGCCGCGGTCGAGGGCGAGCCGCTGCGCGAGATCCCGGATCTGGGCGTGTTCGTGGTGGGCGATCAGGTCGCGGTCACCTCCGGCGATCTCGCCTCGGCGCTGGGGCCGTTGGCCGAGGAGCACCCGCTGATCCTGCAGGACGGCGAGCCGACGACAGCCGGTGACGTGCTGCGTCGGGCGCGGGAGATGGTGCGCGAGTTGTCGGCGGCGATCTGAGCGACGCGGGGTGCGCCCGGTGTCCGCCGGACAGAGCCGGCGCCCTTCGTCGATCCCGCTTCGTGGTGCTCGGCGCGGGATCGTAGACGGACCTAGGCCGGCGGGCGGACGTACAGGCGGTCGGCCAGTGCGTACGTGGTGTCCTCGTCCATGCCGAAGGTCAGGGTCCAGCCGCCGCCGATCTCGGAGGTGCCGAGCAGGCGCACCGGCCGGCCCAGGGACAGTGCGACGTCGATCAGCGAGGCCGCCTCCGGGTCGCCCGGCATCACCACCAGCGAGCTGCCGTCGGCGAAGTCGAGCACGGCCGGCCCGCCGGCGCCGGGCGAGCCGGTGCGCACGCGGGTGATCGGGGTCGCGCCCGCGACCAGGCCGGTGAGGTACTCGCCGGTGAGGTGGGTGGGCAGCAGCGGGGTCAGGTTCTCCGACGGGTGTGGACGGCGGCCGGTCGCGTCGTCGTCCGGGTCGAGCCGGTCGGGGAAGTCGTCGCGCCCGGGCCCCGGGACGGTCAGCGGTGGTCGCTCGGCGTCCCGGCTGCGGAAGAGATGATCGAGGAACGCCTGGTCCCGGATCTCCGTGGTGGCGCGGGCGCGGAGCCGCCGGGACAGTCGGCGCACGAGGGTGGTCACCGCGACGGCGCATGCGGCGGTGATCAGGACGGGGACGATGTAAGCGTTCGGCATGACGTGATCCGCAACCCTTGGCCAACCCGAGGAAGAGCTTGTTCCTCCAGGGTCGCGCCGTCCGTGGCCGGCCGCCAGAGCGTGACGCCCCGAGTGGGTGGCATCCTGGGCCGACCCGGTCGGGTGGTGAGCGGCGAAGCCCGCCCGGGTTGTCCGGACGGGCTTCGCGCGGGTGTCGAATCGGGTCGGTGCTCGGGTCAGCTCAGGCGTTCGAGGACCATGGCCATGCCCATGCCGCCGCCGACGCACATGGTCTCCAGGCCCCACTGCTTGTCGTGCCACCGCAGGGAGTTGATCAGCGTGCTGGTGATCCGTGCGCCGGTCATCCCGAACGGGTGGCCGATCGCGATCGCGCCGCCGTTGACGTTGACCTTGTCCAGGTCGAAGCCCAGGTCCCGGTAGGAGGGGATGACCTGTGCTGCGAACGCCTCGTTGATCTCCACCAGGTCGATGTCCGCCGAGGTCAGGCCGGCGCGGGCCATCGCGATCCGGGAGGCCTCGACCGGGCCGTAGCCCATGATCTCCGGCGACAGGCCGGACACGGCGGTGGAGACGATCCGGGCGAGCGGGGTCAGGCCCAGCTCGCGTGCCTTGGTGTCCGACATCACGATGACCGCGGCGGCGCCGTCGTTGAGCGGGCACGCGTTGCCCGCCGTCACCGTGCCGTCCGGGCGGAAGACCGGCTTGAGCCCGGAGATGCCCTCCAGCGTGGTGCCCGCACGCGGGCCGTCGTCCTTGCTCACCACGGTGCCGTCGGCGAGCGTGACCGGGGTGATGTCCTCGGCCCAGAAGCCGTCGGCGATCGCCTGCTCGGTGCGGTTCTGCGAGCGGACCGCGAACTCGTCCTGCTCGGCCCGGGAGATGCCCTTGTGCTGGGCCAGGTTCTCGGCGGTGAAGCCCATCCCGATGTAGACGTCCGGGAGCAGACCCTGCTCGCGCGGGTCGGCCCAGGTCGAGCCCTTCTCGACGGCCTCGGTGGTACGGGTCGCGGCCTCGGCGAAGAGCGGGTTCCTGGTGTCCGGGATCGAGTCGCTGCTGCCCTTGCCGCGGGTGCTGGTGACCATTTCGACGCCGGCCGAGATGTACGCGTCGCCCTCGCCCGCGCGGATCGCGTGCATCGCCATCCGGGTGGTCTGCAGCGACGACGAACAGTAGCGGGTGATGGTGGTTCCGGGCAGGTGGTCGTAGCCCAGCATGACCGCGACGTTGCGGCCCATGTTGAAGCCCTGCTCGCCACCGGGCAGACCGCAGCCCAGCATCAGGTCGTCGATGTCCTTGGGGTCCAGCGCCGGGACCTTGTCCAGGGCGGCGCGGACCATGAGCGCGGTCAGGTCGTCCGACCGCAGGTCCTTCAGGGAACCCTTGAAGGCGCGACCGATCGGGGAGCGGGCGGTGGCGACGATGACTGCTTCGGGCATCGGGACTCCTTGTTGGTCTTTGCGGCCGTCGGTACGAGGACCCCGAAGGGACTCTCGTCGGTGCGGAAGCGCAACTGACGCTGAAGTTACTGCCTGGTAGTCAAAAATGGGAGGGGTGGATCATGCGACCTGCCCCACGCCATAACTGACGCCCAGTCAGATTTCTTCCGCCACATTACCCCGGGCGTCCCCGAACGGGGTTGGCGCAGTCCGCTCGACCTTCGCATCACCCTCGGCGGCGGGATCCGGTTCGGCATCCGACTCGGCGTCCGGATCCACCGTCGCGGGGGTGGGGATCTGCTGCCTGCGGCGGTGGCGCAGCAGCGCCCACCGGCCGCGCGGGCCGCGCTCGCGCCCGCCGACGTCGGTGCCGGTCACCTCGGTGCCGCCCTCGGCGGCGGCCTCGATCGCGGCCTGCGCGATCGGCAGCACGCCCTCGCCGCGGAAGCTGTCCGGGCTCACCTCGTCCAGCGGCCACAGGTCCAACGCGGCGCACAGGGACGGCAACGAGGCCATCGCGGCGGTCGCGTAGCCCTCGACCGAGGGGTGGAAACGGTCCGGCCCGAACATCGCCTTGGGCCGGGCCAGGAACTCGGGCCCGAGCAGCGAGCCGAGCGAGACGGTACGGCCGCCCGCCTCGACCACGGCGATGGTCTGCGCGGCGGCGAGGTTGCGGCTCCACTGCCGGGCCAGGTAGCGCAGCGGCTGTGCGATCGGCTCGATCGTGCCCAGGTCGGGACACGTGGCCACGACCACCTCCACGCCGGAGGCGATCAGTCGGCGGGTGGCCTGTTCGAGGTGGCGCACCGACTCGGCCGGGCGCATCCGGTGGGTGACGTCGTTCGCGCCGATCATGATCATCGCCACGTCGAGTTCGTGCCGCAGGGCGAGGGTGACCTGACGCTCCAGGTCCGAGGACTGGGCGCCGGAGAGGGCGACGTTGACCAGTCGTACCGGCACCTCGGCGACGGCGGCCAAGCCGGAGGCGAGCAACGCGCCGGGGGTCTGCATCGGGTCCTCGACGCCGAGGCCGGCGGCGGTGGAGTCGCCGATCATCGCGAACGTGATCGGCTCGCCGGGCAGGTCGCCGTACATCCCGTCGGCGCTCGGCGGATCGCCGTCGGGTTCGCCCACCGTGCGGCGGGCCATCTTCGCCTCGGTGTACAACACCGCGAACATCGCACCGGTCAGCACTCCCACGCCGCCGCCACCGAAGGCCGCGGCCGCCGCCACCCGGCGGGCCATCCGAGTGCGCATCATCGCCGGGCACCGCGGCCGGCCGTCGTGTACAAGACCTCGGGCTCCTCCCCGTCGCGGACTCCACGCCGACCCTAACCGACCGTCAGGTTCGTCGGCGGACAGCGGGGCGCGGTGCGGCGCGCGGCGTGGGCGTGGTCGAGGCCACAGCGCCCGGTCCGGCGGGAAGCGCCGACTAGGCTGGGAGAAGTTAGCGCAATGTGAGGATTTTGGGCCATCCGGCCCCGGCTGATGCGCACTCATGGCGGAGGTTCCGTGCGGTACCACGAATCCATGCTCGACCTGATCGGGGACACCCCCCTCGTCAAGCTCAACTCCGTCACCTCGGGGTTGTCGGCGACGGTGCTGGCGAAGGTCGAGTACTTCAACCCGGGCGGCTCGGTCAAGGACCGGATCGCCGTGCGGATGATCGACGCGGCCGAACAGTCGGGCGCACTGCGTCCGGGCGGCACGATCGTCGAGCCCACCTCCGGCAACACCGGAGTCGGGCTGGCGATGGTGGCGCAGCGACGTGGATACAAGTGCATCTTCGTCTGCCCGGACAAGGTCAGCATGGACAAGATCAATGTCATGCGGGCCTACGGGGCCGAGGTGGTGGTCTGCCCGACCGCGGTCGACCCCGAGCACCCCGACTCCTACTACAACGTCTCGGACCGGCTGGTGCGCGAGACGCCCGGCGCGTGGAAGCCCGACCAGTACTCCAACCCGGAGAACCCGCAGTCGCACTACCTCTCCACGGGTCCCGAGTTGTGGGAGCAGACCGACGGTCGCATCACGTGCTTCGTGGCCGGCGTCGGCACCGGCGGCACCATCTCCGGGACCGGACGCTTCCTCAAGGAGGTCTCCAACGGCGGCGTGCGCGTGGTCGGCGCCGACCCGGAGGGCTCGGTGTACTCCGGCGGCAGCGGCCGGCCGTACCTGGTCGAGGGCGTCGGTGAGGACTTCTGGCCGACCGCGTACGACAGCGCGGTGCCGGACGAGATCATCGCGGTGTCCGACCGCGACTCGTTCCTGATGACGCGCCGGCTCGCCCGCGAGGAGGGTCTCCTGGTCGGCGGCTCGTGCGGGATGGCCGTGGTCGCGGCGCTGCGTGCGGCCGAGCGGCTCGGGCCGGACGACGTGGTCGTGGTGTTGTTGCCGGACTCCGGGCGCGGCTACCTCAGCAAGATCTTCAACGACGAGTGGATGGCCGACTACGGCTTCCTGGACGCGGACCCGAACGAGGCCACCGTGGCCGACATCATGGCCCGCAAGCAGGGCGACCTGCCCGCCCTGGTGCACGTTCATCCGGAGGAAAGCGTCGGCGACTCGATCGCGATCCTGCGCGAGTTCGGGGTCAGCCAGATGCCGGTGGTCAAGCCCGGGGCGGGTCACCCGGACGTGATGGCCGCCGAGGTGGTCGGCTCGATCGCCGAGCGCGACCTGCTGGACGCGCTGGTGTCCGGTCGCGCGTCGGCGGGCGACCCGCTGGAGAAGTTCATGTCGGCACCGCTGCCCGTGGTCGGCTCCGGTGAGCCGATCGCACGGTTGGCGCGGGTGCTGGAACAGGCCGACGCGGCGCTGGTGCTGGTGCACGGCAAGCCGCAGGGCGTGGTCACCCGGCAGGACCTGCTGGGTCACCTGGCGGGCTGAGTCGGCCGTGTTTCGCCACCGGGGCGGCGACGTCACCGGATCGGTTCACCCCGGACACGTCCACGTAGTCGATGCGTAACACCGCCTCGACACCGTGGGGGTTCGGCGGGGAGGACCGCGAGGGGACCGCTCCGGTGGCGAGAGGCGGTAGGGACATGACGGCGATGTCGATGCGGGGCCGGGCCCGGCTCACCGTGGTGAGCTCGGTCGGCGCGGGCGAGTGGCCGTCGCACGTACGGGTGCGCGTGGCCCGTGCCGAGGATGCCGCGCAGGTGCGGGCGATGCACGAGCGGTGCTCTCCGGAGACCCGCCGATTGCGCTACTTCACCTCGGCGCCCCGGCTGCCGGAGAGCGCGCTGAGCCGGTTGCTGGTGCCGGAGCACGGGGTGAGCCTGGTGGCGGTCGCGCCCGACGGTGCGATCGGCGCGCTGGCCACCCTGTTCCACCCGGTGCCCGAGCCGGTCGCCGAAGTGGCGCTGCTGGTCGAGGACGGGTGGCAGCGGCAGGGGCTCGGTACCACGATGCTGCGTTCGCTGGTCGAGCACGCGGCCGTGCGCGGGGCGAGCGACCTGCGGGCGCACGTGTTGCCGTGGAACCGGCGCATGCTCGCCCTGTTCGATCGGGCCGGGCTGGTCAGTCGGCGCGGCTACGAGGACGGCGTGGTGCTGGTGGAGGCCGAGGTGCCGCCGGGGGTGCTCGCGCCGGGGCGTTGTGCGTGAGGGCCGCGGCCGGCTCGGTGTGGGTGACCGGGCGCGCTTGGCCCTGGCGTGGGTGAGGCCGGCGCGGCGTGGGTTTCCGGACGTGCCCGGCCGGCGCGGGGGATTTCGGGCCGAATATCCGATTTGCGGCGCGATATTTGCCTCTGAGGCAAGTTAATTGCCTCGGTGGTCGGGTCTGCCTAGCCTCGAAGCATGGTCGCCTCTCCAAGCTACGACACCGACGAGCCGGATTCGACACCCGCCGAGGCGGTACCGACCGGGCTCGGTGATCGGTTGCGTGCGGCCCGTCGGGCGAACGGCTTCAAGCTCGACGAGGCCGCGCAGCTGACCAAGCTCTCCGTCGCCTATCTCTCCCGGCTCGAACACGAGCGCCGACAACCGTCGTTGCCCGCCCTGTTGACGTTGGCCCGGGCCTACAACACCACCGTCTCCGAACTGCTCGGCGAGGACAGCGCGTCGGCCGAGCCGGTGGTCCGCGCCCGCGCGGCCGAGCCGGTCGAGGCACACGGCTGGACCTACTGGCGCGTGGGCAGTCCGCGCCGCGGCATGCAGGCGCTGCGGGTGCGGGTGCCGGCGGGCCGGGCGGACGGGCCCGGGCGGGTGCATCCGGGCGAGGAATGGCTGTACGTGCTGACCGGTCAGCTCCGGTTGACCCTGGACGGGGCCACCCATCTGCTCGCGCCCGGCGACGTGGCGCACTTCGACTCGGGTCTGGCGCATCGGATGGAGTCCGCCGACGCGTACCTGCCCGTCGAGTTCCTGATGGTCCATGCGGCGCCGGCGCTGGTCGCGTTCTCGCCGTGCCTGCCCGCTCATGTCTGAGCCGCTCGCCGGTGAGCCGCCCGCGGGTGAGCCGACCCGGGGCCGAGCCCGCCCAAGTCTGAGGAGTTCGCCGTGATGGAGAGTGAGAAGAGCCGGGCGAACGGGATGTGGATCCGGATCGCGATCTACATTCTCGGATTCTCCGTCGTGTTCGGGGCGCTGATGTTCACCGCGGTGACCTACGGCCACCGCTGAGCGCGCGGCGCGTCAGCGCGCGGGCGGCCGGTCGCGGGCCCGTAGGCTCGCGCTCATGGAAAACGCGACTTCCTCGGACTCCACGACCCGCTACATCCGGCTCAACCTCGAAATCGTGCTGGAGGTCACCGACGCCGACGCGCTGCGGGCCGCAGCGCTGGACAGTGTCAAGGCGGACGAGGAGCTGTCACCGGGCGACCGGGCCGACGCGACCGCCGCCATCGAGAGCGACCTGGCCGAGTCGGTCTCGTACCTGATCGACCCGTTCAGCCTCGTCGAGGACATCGCCGGCACGGAACTGAGCGAGGCGGGCTGGCAGTCCGAGGGCGCCGAGTACCTGCCCGAGGACGACGACGAGGACGACGAGGACGCCTGACGTCCCGACGGTTCGTGCCCCGGTCGACCGGGCGCGGCCTCGACCTCCGCAGACCGCACGCAGACCCCTTCGTCCCCCACGCCCCGCGAAGCCTCGGCTTTGCGGGGCGTCGATCGTTGGGGGCGGGGTCGGTCCGGGTCGGTCGGTCCGGGACGCGGGCGGGTCGGGGGCAGGTCGGTCGGGTTCGGTGGCGCGGGTGGTGCGCGGGCGCCTGCCACCGGCGTACGGCGCAAGTGTGCGTCCCCGCAGGGGTGAATCGGCGGCCAACCGGACGGTGGCACGTTGCTCATCGCCGCGGGCTTCGTTGTCCCACGTGCCGCATCCGTTCGTGCGGCACTGTGACATGGAGGAAGAATGAACACGGTCAAGAAGGCGGCCATCATCACCGCCGCCGCCGGTGGCATCCTTGCCGCGGGCATGGGTGCTGCAAACGCCAGCTCCGAGGCGGACGGCGCTGCCGTCGGCTCGCCGGGTGTCGCCTCGGGCAACAACATCCAGGTTCCGGTGCACATTCCGGTGAACCTGTGCGGCAACAGCATCAACGTGATCGGTCTGGTGAACCCGGCGTTCGGGAACGTCTGCATCAACCACGGCTGAGCTTGAAGCTTTTGGTGGGCGCTGTGCTGGGGGACCGGTACGGCGCCCTCTGTCGTGTTTGGTTCGCCACATGCGCACTCGGGCCTGGCGGCGCAAGGTTGGCCTCAAGCGCCGGCCGGGCTGTTTGGCCTCAGGCGCCGGCCGGGCTGGTTCGCCTCAAGCGCCGGCGGGGCTGGGTGGCCTCAAACGCCGGCCCGGGTGATTTGTCGCCGGTCGGGCTGGTTGTGCGGCGGTTGGGTTGGTGGGTGGGGGTGGGCCGCCGGCCGGGCCGGGCTGGGGTGGCTCGGCCGGCGGGTGGGTCAGGCGTGGGTGCCGCCGTCTATGCGGAGGGATGTGCCGGTGACGAATTTGCCGTCGTCGGAGGCGAGGGCGGCGATCATGCCGGCGATGACGTCGGGGTGGGCCATGCCCTCGCCGATGATCGGCATCAGCTTGCCGAAGAGTTCCCAGTCGGCGTCGTCGGGGACCTGGTTGGGGGTGTCGTCGACGATGCCGCTGGAGATGCTGCCGGGGGCGACGTTGACCGCGCGCAGGCCCTGACGGCTGTATTCGAGGGCGATCGCGTGGGTGAAGGCGTCGATCGCGCCCTTGCTGGCCGCGTAGGCCGCCATGTACGGGTGGGCGAAGCTCGCCGACGTGGAACTGAAGTTGATCACGACGCCGTTGCCGGTCTCCAGGAGCGGGGGCAGCGCGGCGCGGGTCATCAGGAACGTGCCCGTCAGGTTGACGGTGATGATCTGGTTCCACTTGTCGAGCGGGAACGTGTGGGTGTGTCCGGCGCGCAGGATCCCCGCCGCGTTCACCAGCACGTCCAGGCCGCCCAGGCGCTCGACCACCTCGGCCACGCCGGCGCCGACCGCGTCCTCGTCGGAGACGTCCAGGACGCCTGTGCTCAGCCGGGCGTCCACGCCCTTCTCCGCCGCCATCGCGCGGGTCTTCTCCAGCCCGTCGGCGTTGACGTCCGCCGCGTGTACCGTGCCCGCCTCGCTCAGCAGCCGCAGCACCGTGGCCTGGCCTATGCCCGAACCGCCACCGGTGACGATGATGCGCCGATCCTGGAACCGCTCCACAGTGTTTCCTCCTTGGACGGGGTGTACGGGTCCCATCACAAGCGGTTCCGATGCGCGGGAGCAAGCCTCCTGAACGGTTGGCCGGGAGTGAAATGAAACATGTTCCAGTTCACTTTCGCGGCCGATCGGATTAATTCGCCCGGATTGCGTGACGAATCGATCGGGAAGGGGTCACACCTCATGTGAGGGGAGCCCCCACCTCTCACGAAGCGGCGAAAGACGAGGTTCCAGCCATGGCAGACTCACCCGTCCGCACACCCGACAAGACCACCGTCCGTCCGGAACGGACCGAGCGATCGACGTCCGGCTCCGGACATCTCACCGAGGTGACCGCGCTGGCCACGGACCGAGGGCGGACCTCGATCGCCGACGGAGTGGTGGCCAAGGTCGCCGGGCTGGCGGCGCGCGAGATCCCGGGCGTGTACGCGCTCGGCAGCGGGGTCTCCCGGGCCTTCGCCGCGATGCGCAAGGCGGTACCGGGCGGTCGTCCGGACGTGGCCCGCGGAGTCAGCGTCGAGGTCGGCGAGAAGCAGTGCGCGGTCGACCTGAGCCTGGTGGTCGAGTACGGCGCACCGATCGCCGAGGTCGCCGCGGCGGTGCGCGAACACGTGATCGAGTCGATCGAGCGGATGACCGGCCTGGAGGTGGTCGAGGTGGACATCTCCGTGGACGACATCCACATCGAGCAGGACGACGAGGACACGTCCACGCGCAACCTGGAGTGAAACCCGGGCGGGCTTTGGAATGAGCCCGGCCCCGGGCGGGTCCGGGTGGGTCCGGGTGGGCTTCCGGGCCGACGGCGCCGAGGATACGCACGAAGGGCGGGACCGGATTACCCCCGGCCCGCCCTTTTGTGTGCACGCATTGTGAGTGCGCAGCAGGGTCGCGCCGTCCGGGGCGATGCCGTCCGGGGCGTATGCCGTCCGGGCCGTGTCCCTCGCGGTCGCCGCCCGCGCCCCCGCTGCTCGGCGCAGCCGTCAGCGTCGGCGGCCGCGCAGGCTCAGGCCGACCGCGCCCAGCACGATCGCCACGAGCGAGGCTGCGAACACCGACCAGGCCATCGTGGTCAGCGAGTCGGTGAACACGTCGTAGACGGCCTCGATGCCGTCCCGGTTCAGGGTGTTGCGGGTGGCCAGGTCGTCGGCGACCGGCCCGCGCGCGGCGGAGACCAGGAGCAGCAGCAGGCCGCTGGTGAGGAACAGGCCGACGCCGGTCATGATCAGCGCGCGGAACCGGTTCACCGCGACCGCCAGGCCGACCAGCAGCAGCACCACGGTCAGAATCGGCAGCCACTTGCCCGCGTCGTCGACGGCCTGGAACGCGTCCCGGCCCTGTTTGGCCTCGGAGGCGTGCGGCAGTTGGGCCAGGTCGATCGGGATGCTGGTGGGCAGGGCCGCCTTCGACACCGGGATGCCGGCCTGGTTCAGCCGGGGCACGATCGCGTCGAGCGGGCTCTTGAGGTTGACCACCACCCGGTCGCCGTCCGTCGTGACGTTCTTGCTGTCCCGGCCGAGGATGGACGACATCACCACGTCGTGCGCGGTGGCGATGCCGTCCTTCCAGACCGCCTTGAACGAGGGCTTGCCGATCTCCTCGGCCACCGCGCTCTGCACCACGCCGCGCGGCACCTGGCCGCGTACGCCCGGCGGCAGTTGCTTGATCACCTCGTCGGTCATCAGCCGGGCGACCTCGCTGCGGATCGCCGACTCGTCGATCAGCGCGACCGCGTTGTCGGTGAACCCCTGCTCGGAGACCACCTCCCAGCGCAGCCACAGCGCGGACAGCGCCGGGATCGTCAGCAGCACCGCCAGGACCAGGCTGATCCCGGCGACGGTGCCGCGCAGCGCGCCGTACGCGGGTCCCGAGGGCGGCCGAGGCGGAGGGTTGTGGGAGCCGCCGCCCGGACCGCCCGGCTGATACGGACCACCCGGGGCGTAGGCGGGGGGTGGGGCGGGCGTGGACGCATAGGGCGGGGGCGGGGGCGGGTAGCCGCCACCCTGGCCCGGATACGAGCCCGGGGACGAGTGCATCGCGCTTCCTCCGTCGTTGTAGTCGAACCGCCGTGGTCGAACCGCCGTGGAATCGGCCCGGCACCCGAGAATCTCACCCGTACACCGCTGCCACTGCCCCGCGTGCGGTGTTGTACCTGTTCGGTGACACCGTCCCGGGTCGGTACCGGTGATCCGCACGTCGGCCCGGGTCGGTAGGGGCGACCCACACACCCGGGCATAGCCTGCGGGGATGGACACTGTGGACAACGCGCCGCAAGCCGGCCGCCGGCGACCCCGGGTAGGCCATATCCAGTACCTCAATTGCCTGCCCATCTACTGGGGCCTGGCCCGCACGGGCTCGTTGGTGGATCTGGACCTGACCAAGGACACTCCGGACAACCTCAACGACGCCCTGGTGCGCGGCGACCTCGACATCGCGCCGATCAGCGTGGTCGAGTACCTGCGCCATGCGGACGACCTGGTGGTGCTCCCGGACATCGCGGTGGCCGCCGACGGACCGGTGATGTCGGTGATGCTGGTCAGCCAGGTGCCGATCGACCGGCTCGACGGTGCGCGGGTCGCGCTCGGTTCGCAAAGTCGCACCGGGGTTCGGCTGGCCCGGCTGCTGCTGGAGGAGAAGTACGGCGTACGGCCAGAGTTCTTCACCTCGGCCCCCGACCTGGGCCTGATGATGCAGGAGGCGGACGCCGCGGTGGTGATCGGCGACGTCGCACTGCGCGCGACGCTGTACGACGCGCCGCGGCTGGGCCTGCTGGTCTACGACCTCGCGTACGAGTGGAAGCAGTGGACCGGGCTGCCGTTCGTGTTCGCGGTGTGGGCCGCGCGTCGCGACTTCCTGGAGGCGTACCCGGCCGAGGTGCACGCCGTGCATCAGGCCTTCCTGGAGTCGCGCGACCTGTGCATGCAGGAGGTGGACAAGGTCTGCGAGCACGTGGCCCGGTGGGAGGCGTTCGACGCGGCCACGCTGGAGCGCTACTACACCGAGGCGCTGGACTACTCGCTCGGTGAGCGACACCTGCGGGGGATGGCCGAGTTCGCCCGGCGCACCGCGCACGACACCGGGTATCCGGCCGACGTGCGGGTGCGGCTGCTCGACGCCCCGCAGGTTTCGTGAGCGCGCCGGATAGGCTCGTTCACGAGCATTCGTGCCGCGCCCACCCGCTCGGCGCTCATCCGCTCGACGCGCACTCGTCGTACGCGCGACCGTTCCACTCGTATTCGTTCCATGCGGAGGCTTCCCCGTGATCAGCGATCTCCAGCCGGTCCTGGACCGGGCCGCCGGCGGTGGGCGGATCACGCCCGACGAGGCACTCGCCCTGTACGTGCACGCCCCGCTGCATGCGCTCGGCCGGGCCGCCGACGCCGCGCGGCGCATGCGCTACGCGGACACCGTCGACATCGCGACGTACATCATCGAGCGCAACATCAACTACACGAACGTGTGCGTCACCGCGTGCAAGTTCTGCGCGTTCTACGCTCCGCCCAAGAGCGAGAAGGGCTGGGTCCGGGAGATCGACGACATCCTGCGCCGGTGCGCGGAGACGGTCGAACTCGGCGGTACGCAGATCATGTTCCAGGGCGGGCACCACCCCGACTTCGGCGTCGAGTACTACGAGCGCTCGTTCGCCGCGATCAAGGCCGAGTTCCCGCAGCTGGTCATCCACTCGCTCGGGGCCTCCGAGGTCGCGCACATGGCCAAGGTCTCCGGAGTGGGCATCGAGGAGGCCATCACGCGCATCCACGCGGCCGGCCTGGACTCGTTCGCGGGCGCCGGCGCGGAGCTGCTCCCGGAGCGCCCGCGCAAGGCGATCGCGCCGCTCAAGGAGTCCGGCGAACGCTGGCTGGAGATCATGGAGACCGCGCACGGGCTGGGCGTGGAGTCCACCTCGACGATGCTGATGGGCACCGGCGAGACCAACGCCGAGCGGATCGAGCACCTGCGGATGATCCGCGACGTGCAGGACCGCACGGGCGGTTTCCGGGCCTTCATCCCGTACACCTACCAGCCGGAGAACAACCACCTGAAGGGGCAGACGCAGGCCACCCTGCTCGAATACCTGCGCCTGATCGCGGTGGCCCGCCTGTTCCTGCACAACGTCGCGCACATCCAGGGCTCGTGGCTGACCACGGGCAAGGAGGCCGGTCAGCTCACCCTGCACTACGGCGCGGACGACCTGGGCTCGGTCATGCTGGAGGAGAACGTGGTCTCCTCCGCGGGCGCCAAGCACCGCTCCAACCGGATGGAGCTGCTGCACCTGATCCGTGCCGCCGGCCGGATCCCGGCCCAGCGCGACACCACGTACAACCACCTGATCGTGCACGACGACCCGGCGAACGACCCGGTCGACGACAAGGTGATCTCGCACTTCTCCTCCACGGCCCTCGCCGGCGGCACCGCCCGCACCGAACTCAAGGTCGTCGACGCCCGCTGAAACCGGCTTGGGATGATGGGCGCATGTCTTTGACGCTGCATGTTGCGCCCGTTGTCCTGTCGATGGTCGATGCGGAGCCCATTCGCGACGGCGCCGTGCTCGTGGAGGACGGTCGGATCGTCGCGGTGGGTCCGCGGGGCGAGTTGGGCTCGGCGGGGGCGCGTGAGCGGGTGTGGCGCGGGGTGCTGATGCCGGGGCTGGTGAATGCGCACGCGCATCTGCAGTACACCGACTTCGGCGATCTCGCGCTGTCCGGGCTGGCCTTCCCGGAGTGGATTCGCACGTTGATCGAGCGGCGGGCCGACTTCTCCGAGGTGATGTGGCAGGAGAGCGCGCGCCGCGGGGTGCACCACATGTTGCGGTCGGGGACCACGGCGGTGGCGGACGTGGTCACCGACCCGTGCGTGCTCGTGCCGGTGGGCCGGTCGGGGCTGCGCGGGATCAGTTACGTCGAGGTGATCGCGGACGACGCGATGTGGGCCGCCGGGCGGCGGGCGGCCTTCCTGGACACGCTGGACGGGGCGAGCGGCGGGCGTGTGTTGGGCGTGTCGCCGCACACCCCGTTCACGGTCGGCACGGCGGTGTTCAAGGAGTGCGTCACGATCGCGCGCGAGCGCGGGCTGCGGCTGCACCCGCACCTGGCGGAGACCGCGCACGAGGCCGAGTTCATCCGGCACGGCACCGGTCGGTTCGCCGAACTGAACCGGGCCTCCGGGATGGCCCTGGAACTGCTCGACGGCGGCAGCGGCGGCGGCCCGGCGGCCTACCTGGCCGGGTTCGACGGGCTTGGCCCGGACGTCCACGTCGCGCACGGCGTGCACCTGGCCGCCGACGATCGCGCGCTGCTGCGCGAGCAGGGCACGGCGGTCGCGCTGTGCGTGCGCTCCAACACGATCCTGGCGGCGGGCGAGCCGCCGGTCGCCGACTATCTGGCCGAGGGCGCGCCGCTCGCGCTGGGCACCGACTCGCTCGCCTCCTCGCCGTCCCTGGACATGTGGGAAGAGGCGGCGGCGGCCCGGGAACTGGCGATCCGGCAGGGCTACCGCTCGGACGACCTGGACCGGCGCCTGGTCGAGGCGGTCACGGTCGGCGGCGCGGCGGCGATGGGCGGCCTCGACGGCGCCGGCACGCTGCGCCCGGGCGGCCCTGCCGACCTCGCGGTGTTCGACGTGCCGACGCAGGGCGACCCGTACGCGGCGCTGCTCGCCCACGGCACCGGGTCGTGCGTGGCCACGGTGCTCGGCGGGCGGCTCGTGCATCGGCGCTGAAGGCGCGTCGGCGGGTCGGCGGGTGGCGGGGCTCTGCGGGGCAAGGTGTCGGGGCGACCGGCGGCGGGTCTGCGGGCCGTGCGGCGACGGGGCGCACGATCGTTTTTGCACGACCACGCATAGCCGGGCGGACCCCGGGCAGGCGCCTGGTCGGAACGACACGGTCCCACAACTCACCTTTCCGACCCGGGCCCTGCCTGCTCGGGATGATTGAGGAGGCACACCATGTCCGTCGGTACCCGAATTCGCTCCATCGTCCATGCCGTGACGCCGCGTCGTCGGCGGGGCCGCCGCTCCGGTGGCGGCGGTGGTGGTGTGGGCATCGGCGCCCGCATCGGCCGCGTCGGCGGCGGTGTCGGAGCCAACAAGCGTGGCGTCGGCGGTGGCGTCGGGCGTCGGTGATCGCACCGCGCCGGCACGGCGCACACCGGGCGGGTCGCATGCGGTACGCGACCCGCCCGGTGCGTTGCGTGCCCCCAGGGCCCGGGGGCGGGCCCGGGCGCGAGATGATGGCCGGGTGACCCGAGCCTCCCTGGACAAGCAACCGCGTGAAGTCGCGTCGATGTTCGACGCGGTCGCGGCGCGCTACGACCTGACCAACACCGTGCTGTCGATGGGCCAGGACCGGTCCTGGCGCAAGGCCGTCGCACGCGCCGTGGACGCCCGCCCGGGAGAGCGTGTGCTCGACCTCGCGGCCGGCACCGGCACCTCCTCGCTGCCCTTCCGGGACGCGGGCGCGCAGGTCGTGCCGTGCGACTTCTCCGTGGGCATGCTGCGCGAGGGCAAGCGCAAGCACCCGGAGTTGCCCTTCACCGCGGGCGACGCGACCAGGCTTCCGTTCAAGGACGCCACGTTCGACGCGGTGACCATCTCGTTCGGCCTGCGCAACGTCAGCGACACCGAGGGCGCGCTGCGCGAGATGTTGCGGGTGACCCGGCCGGGCGGGCGACTGGTGGTCTGCGAGTTCAGCCGGCCCACCTGGCGCCCGTTCGAGACGGTGTACGTGGAGTATCTGATGCGCGCGCTGCCGGCGGTGGCCACCGCGGTCAGCAGCAACCCCGACGCGTACGTCTACCTGGCCGAGTCGATCCGCGCGTGGCCCGATCAGGCGGGCCTGGCGGCGCTGGTCGGCAAGGCGGGCTGGGCGCACCCGGCCTGGCGCAACCTCACCGGCGGGGTCGTCGCGCTGCACCGGGGTTTCCGGCCGTCCGAGTGAGCCACGGGCCGGTCCCCGCCCGGCGAGTGGCCACGGGCCGGCCGCCCACCCGCTCCTCATAGACTTGTCCGGCCGGAACCGTCCCGGTTTCGGCACTGCCGCAGAGACTTCCAGGGGAGTCGTCCGTGACCGACCAAGCGCCCGTCACAACCACCAAGCGCGCCGACTCGACGCATGAGGCCGACGTCATCGTGGTCGGGGCCGGTCCGGCCGGATCGACCACGGCGTATCACCTGGCCAAGTCCGGCGTCAGCGTGATCCTGCTGGAGAAGACCGAGTTCCCCCGGGAGAAGGTCTGCGGCGACGGGCTCACCCCGCGCGCCACCAAGCAGCTGATCGCGATGGGCGTGGACACCTCGGTCGAGGCCGGCTGGTTGCCGAACAAGGGTCTGCGGATCCTCGGCGGCGGCATGCGCCTGGAACTGGACTGGCCCGACCTGGCCAGCTACCCCGCGCACGGCCTGGTTCGCAAGCGGGCCGACTTCGACGAGATCCTGGCCCGCCAGGCGGCCTCCGCCGGCGCCAAGCTGTACGAGCGCGCCAACGTCACCGGTCCGATCCTGGACGAGCGCACCGGCCGGATCGTCGGCGTCAACGTGCGGATGAACGGCGCCAAGGAGGAGACAGTCTTCCGCGCGCCGATCGTGGTCGCCGCCGACGGCAACTCGACCCGGCTCTCGCTCGCGATGGGCCTGCACCGCCGCGAGGACCGCCCGATGGGCGTCGCGGTGCGCACCTACTTCAAGTCCCCGCGCAGCGACGACGACTACCTGGAGTCGTGGCTGGAGCTGTGGGACCGGCGCGACGGCCAGGAGAAGCTGCTGCCCGGCTACGGCTGGGTGTTCGGCATGGGCGACGGCACCTCGAACGTGGGCCTGGGCCTGCTGAACACCTCCTCCGCGTTCAAGGACATCGACTACCGCGACCTGCTCAAGGGCTGGGTCGCGGGGATGCCCGAGGAGTGGGGCTACACCGACGAGAACCAGGAGGGCCCGATCCGGGGCGCCGCGCTCCCGATGGGCTTCAACCGCCAACCGCACTACACCAAGGGCCTGTTGCTGGTCGGCGACGCGGGCGGGATGGTCAACCCGTTCAACGGCGAGGGCATCGCCTACGCGATGGAGTCCGGCGAGATCGCGGCCCAGGTGATCACCCAGGCGGTGGCCCGACTCACGCCCGAGGGCCGCGAGCGCGCGTTGCACGACTATCCGCGCATTCTCAAGCAGACCTACGGCGGCTACTACACGCTCGGTCGGGTGTTCGTGAAGCTGATCGGCGACCCGCGGGTGATGAACTTCGCCACCAAGCACGGCCTGCCGCACCCGATGTTGATGAAGTTCGTGCTCAAGATGCTGGCCAACCTGACCGACCCGCGCGGCGGCGACGCGATGGACCGGATCATCAACGGCATGGTGCGGATCGCGCCCGCGGCGTGATGCGGGGCGGGCATGCGGGCGCGGGCATGCGGGTGCGCGCGTGACGCCCGTGCGCGCGTGACGCCCGTGCCCGTGTGACGCCCGTGCCCGTGTGACGCGCACGTAGGGGCGGGCGGGACGCGCACGTGGTGTCGGTGTGGTGCGCGCGCGGTGGTGGTGTGCTTGGCTCGGCGGGCGCACCATCACTACGACTTCGGAGGACTGCTCCCATGCAAGACGCCCGCGACATGCGCGACTTCATCGCCGGACTGCCCAAGTGCGAGCTGCATCTGCACATCGAGGGCACGTTGGAGCCCGAGCTGAAGTTCGCGCTGGCCGAGCGCAACGGGATCGAACTGCCGTACTCCTCGGTCGAGGAGATGCGTGCCTCGTATCGGTTCGACAGCCTCGCATCCTTCCTGACGGTCTACTACGAGGGCATGCAGGTCCTGGTGCACGAGCCGGACTTCTACGATCTGGCCATGGCGTACCTGCGCAAGGCCGCCGCGCAGAACGTGCGGTACGTGGAGATGTTCTTCGACCCGCAGGCGCACACCGGACGCGGCGTGCCGTTCGACGTGGTCGTACGCGGGCTCACCCGGGCGATCGGGGACGCGCGCCGCGAACTGGGCATCCGGGCCCAGTTGATCATGTGCTTCCTGCGCGACTTCCAGGCCGAGTACGCGATGGCCACGCTGGTGCAGTCGCTGGCGTACCGGGAGTGGATCGTGGGAATCGGGCTCGACTCCGACGAGCGCGGCAACCCGCCGGCCAAGTTCGCCACGGTGTACGCGCGGGCGCGGGCCGAGGGCTTCCGGCTCACCATGCACTGCGACGTCGACCAGGAGAACAGCGTCGAGCACATCCGCCAGGCGATCGAGGACATCGGCGTGGACCGGATCGACCACGGCTCCAACGCCCTGGAAGACCCGAAGCTGGTCGCGGCGATCAAGGAACGCGGGCTCGGCCTGACGGTGTGTCCGGTCTCCAACTCCTTCGTGGTGGACGGGATCAAGGAGCAGGAGATCCGGCGGATGCTGGACGAGGGCATCCTGGTCACGATCAACTCGGACGACCCGGCGTACATGGACGCGTACGTGCAGGAGAACCTCGAACGCACCCAGGCCGTCCTGGGCCTGAGTCGGGCCGAGGTGGCCCGCTTCGAGTACAACGCGTTCGCGATCGCGTGGCTGCCGGAGGACCTGCGGGACGGGTATGTGGCGGAGTTGGACGCCTGGGTGGCGGCGGCGGGCTGACGCTGGAAGTGGGCTGACGGCGAAGGTGGGGTGGCCGATACCGGAAACGGGCGCAACCCCCTTGCTCGGCAAGGGAGTACGCCCGTCCCGTCCGGATGTGGTGTTCAGTTGAGCGGAGTTGTCGAGGTGTCCGGGCCGCGCAGTTTCCGAAGGTCGTCGAGGAGAACATCTCCCGGAGTGTCGAATAGGGCACCAGGTCGGTGTCGGTCACGCTCATCAGCACCTCGCAACCGTTCACCTTCGCGACCATGGTCGCGCCGCCGACGGGTGGCAGCACTCCGGCATCGGGGCGCGTGAAATACCAGGTGTCGTGCCCGGCGAGCACCGTGGCCGGAGCACTCTGCCCGATCCGGCCAAGGTGGCCGCTGTCCCCGGACATGAACCGGATGCGCGGCGCGCCCCGTTCCATCGGGGCCGCCAGAACTCGTTGGTGACCATCGTGCGGACGTAGGCGTCCGGTCGGTCCACCAGGGAACCGATGCGTTTCCAGCGCACGAGCGCCTTCGTCAGGGCTTCCTGGACGAGGTCGCGCGCCGACTCCCGATCCCCGCACAGCAGTGCGGCATAGCGCAGCAAGGCCGGCAGTCGAGCCGCCGCGAAGTCCTCGAACCGCATTCCGTCGCTCGTCTCCTTGCTCGAAGGCTTCCCTACTACAAATGCGAGTCCGGGCCGATCCGCTGTGCGGGCTGCGCCCGATATCGCGGGCGGCGGGTTCGGCCCGACCACTACTACGCATTGCGTGGTACCGTGCAACGCACAAGAGCTGGAGGGGTCATGGATCCGAGTCAGTTGCTCAAGGGAGTGCTGGACCTCGCGGTGCTTGCCGTGCTGCGCGAGGAGGACGGCTACGGCTACGACGTACTGCGCAGGTTGCGCAAGGCCGGCCTCGACGACGTCGGCGACGCGTCGGTCTACGGCACGTTGCGGCGGCTGTACAACGCCGGGCTCCTCACGTCCTACGTGGTGGCCAGCGACGAAGGCCCGAACCGCAAGTACTACGCCTTGAACGAGCCCGGCCGAGAGCGGTTCCGGGAGTCCACCGACACGTGGAACTCGTTCGCCCGGACGATGTCGGAACTGGTGGGGGAGACCCGATGAAGGACACCGCACTGCACCCCGTCGCGGAGGACTACCGCGTCGAGGTCGCCCGCATTCTGGCCGACCTGCCGGCCGCCGAGGCAGAGGAGATCCTGGACGACGTCGAGGTGAACCTGAGCGAGGTGGTCGCCGAACTCGACGGCGCGGTCTCCTCCGAGTCGCTGCGCGCACGTCTGGGCACCCCGCACGAGTACGCGGCCGAACTGCGCGCAGCGGCAGGCTATCCGCCGCTGACGCCGACCGGGTCGGGCCGCCTGTCCGGCTTCGGCAAGGTCGAACTCCTGTGCCTGGGACTGCTCGTCGCGCTCGGCGCGGCGTTCTTGACCGGGATCGCCATCGGTTCCGAGAAGGAGGAGGCGAACCGGTGGTGGATCTTTCCGTGTCTGCTGGGCCTGGCTGTGGAAGCGCTGAACGCACTGTGGTTGCGCGGCCGTGATGCGGGGCTGCCCGAGGTCGCCGCGCTGTCGGTCACCCGACGCGCGAGGGCTCTCGGGGAGTCCTTGCGCACCGGCCGATGGGCGGAGCCGGTGCGCTTCCTGATGGGTCTGCAAAGTGCCTGGTGGGTGGCGCGGGCGCTGATCGTGGCCGCGCTCGTGTGGGTCGTGGCGGGCGGCGTGTGGTGGCCGGTGGTTGCCGGCTTCCTGACGCTGGTCGGGTCGTTGTGGCTGGGCCCGCGCGCGGCGCGCGATCGGCGACTGGTGTGGGTGGCGGTGCCGATCAACGCGTTCCTGATCGGGGCCGGGATCGGGATGCTCGCCGCCGGGCAACTGAAGCCGGACGACCGCTCGATGCAGTCCGTGAATTATGGCCCGCCGCCGTACGAGCCGAGTTACCACAACATAGAGGGCCGCCAACTGGACGCCGGCACCCTGCTGGGCACGCTGGACGGGAAACGACTGCAGAACATCTATCCCTTCGACGCGCAGGGTCGTCCGCTCAAGGACGTATTGCTCTTCGACCAGGACGGCAAGCAACTCGGGCTCGCCCCCGCCGACTACGACTATCGGTGTGGGCCCGCGGGACCGAACCTGGTGCGCAACCGCGACAGCCTGCCGTTCCCGCAGCCGCGAGTGGTCGTGGAACCGGGCGCGGCCGGTTGCCGCGTCGAGGAGGGCACGGCGCCCTTCACGATCGCGATCCCGGTGCGACCGGGGGCACAGCCCTCGGCGAACCCGGTGCCGGGTGGGGGGACGCAGCCTGGCGGGACACCGCAGCCGGGCGGGGCGACGCAGCCTGGTGGGCAACTGCCGCAGGGGGCGCCGTCGTCGGGTGCGTCGGGTGCGCCGAGCGCGGTGAGCCCTCCGGTGGGTCCGGTGAATCCGACCACCCCGCCGGTGCCGCCGAACTCGGGTCCGCCTGCCTCGCCGGCGAGCCCGAAGACCGGGGAATCGGCGACCGCGCCTGCGCAGGGCGGGAGTTGAGGATCGGGACGCGTTGGACTGACTCGGGGCTTGGATCGGGTCCCGGCGCGGGGGTCCCGAGTCGGGCTCCGAGTCGGGCTCCCAGTCGGGCCCGGCTCAGGTGGGGGCCTCGTGACGTGGACTTCGGGTGCCGGGGCCGACTTGGTTCGGACGCGGGCTCCGAGTCGGGTCTCGGGATCGGCAGTCGTCGGCCGCTCGGGCTCGGGCTCGGGCGGTTGGGTGCGGTGCCGGTCGGTGATGTGCGGGCCGGGTGTCCGGGTCGGCCGGCTGTACGTCCGGGCGGATCGTACGTCCGGGCGACCGTACCTCCCGGCGACCGTACCTCCGGGCCGGGCGGTGTGCTTGGTCTCGGTTTGCGCTCGGCGGATCGGTACCGGGCGGCCCGGGGCGGGTGGATGGCGAGTGGGTGGCAGGACGACGGCAGGACGACGGCAGGACGACGGCAGGATGGCGGCAAGGGCGTTCATCGAGCGTCGAGTGGGCGTTGAACGCACCATGGGAGAAAGGCCGGACGACTTCAGCCCCGGCCGCCGCTCGGTAGCTCGTGACGCATCAGTAAGGTCTCTTATCCATGCTGACGTTTCGTGTTCTGGGAGCGCTCGAGGCGTGGGACGGTGACCGGCCGGCCGACCTGCGCGGCCCGCGCCATCGGGCCGTTCTCGCACGGCTCGTCCTGGCGCGGGGGCACGTCGTACCGGTCGACCGGTTGATCGAGGACCTGTGGCACGGCGAGTCGCCGCACCGCGCGCTCGGCTCCGTACAGACCTTCGTGTCGCACCTGCGCCGTGCGCTCGAACCCGACCGCGCGCCGCGTACGCCCTCGACGGTGCTGGTGACCGCGCCGCCGGGCTACGCCTTCCGGGTCGGCACGGACGAGGTCGACGCGTGGCGCTTCGAGGCGTTGGTACACCGGGCCGGCGGCCTGCTGGCGGCCGGCGCCGCCGCGGAGGCGCTGCGTGAGTTGACCGCGGCGCTGGACCTGTGGCGCGGGCCGGCATACGCGCAGTTCGCCGACGAGCCGTGGGCGCGGCCGGAGGCGGCCCGGCTGGAGGAGTTGCGTCTGGTCGCGGTCGAACGCCGGGCCGAGGCCGGTCTCGCGATCGGGCAGGCGTCCGGGATCGTGCCGGGTCTGGAGGCGCACGCGGCCGCGCACCCGCTGCGCGAGGAGAGTTGGCGACTGCTCGCGCTGGCGATGTACCGATGTGCGCGCCAGGGCGATGCGTTGGCGGTGCTGCGCCGGGTACGGACCGCGCTGCGGGAGGAGTTGGGGGTCGAGCCGGGGGCTCGATTGCAGCGCCTGGAGGCGGACATCCTGGCGCACGCCGCGGAGTTGGATGCGCCGGTGGCGGTGCCGGGCGCGGCCGGGGTCGGGGCGGGGATCACGGCGGGGGCCACGGCAGGGGCCGCGGTGGGGGCTGCGGTGGGGGTCGCGGTACCGCCGCTTCGGGAGGCGCCGGGGGCGGCGTGGATCGACCGCTCGGCTTCGTCCGACCCGGTTGGCGGGCAGGTTTCCGCGGATGGGCCCGACCTGGTGTACGGGCAGGTTTCCGCGGATGGGTCCGACCGGGCCTACGGCCGGGTTCCCGTGGATGGGTCCGACCCGGCCTTCGGTCGGGTCCACGGCCAGGTTCCCGAGCATGTTTCCGGTGCTGCGACGGGAGGCGGATTCGTGGCGCGTACGACCACCTTGATCGGCCGGGCCGAGGAGACCGCGACGCTGTTGGCCGCGGCGAAGCGCGCCGACGGGCGGCTCGCGGTCGCCTTGGTCAGCGGCGATCCGGGCGAGGGCAAGACCGCGTTGACCGAGCACGTACGGGAGTTGCTGGCCGCCGAGGGTTGGCGGGCCGCGTGGGGACGCTGCCCCGAGTCCGGCGGCGCGCCGGCCGGGTGGCCGTGGACCCAGATGTTGCGCACGCTCGCGGCGGTGAGCCCGCCGGACGAGGAGACCGCCCGGGTGCTGGCCCCGCTGCTCGCCGACTCGTTCGTCCCGGTGGGCGATCAGGCGGCGGCGAAGCTGAGGCTGCATCAGGCGGTGGTGGGCTACCTGGCCCGAGCCGGCGCCGAGACGCCATGGCTGCTGGTCCTGGACGACGTGCACCGCGCGGACGAGGAGACGTTGGCGCTGCTGTGCCACCTGGCCACCGACCGGGACGCGGCCGGGCGGGTGCTGCTCGTGGTCACCTACCGGCACAACGAGGTCGGCGACCTGCTCGCCGACGCACTCGCCCGGTTGGCGCGCTGCGGCCCGGAACGCATCGAACTCACCGGCCTGGCCCCGGAGGCGGTCGCCGACCTGGTGCGCGGCGCGGTCTCGGCGCCGATCGACGCGGACACCGTGCGGGCGATCGTGGACCGCACGGCGGGCAATCCGTTCTACGTCCTGGAGACGGCGCGGGTGCTCGCGGCGGAGGGGGCGCACGCGGCGGTGTCCGAGGTCCCGGTCGGGGTGCGGGACGTGATCCGGCGGCACGTCGCGGGATTGCCGAAGGCCGCCCAGGAGGTGCTCAAGCAGGCGTGCGTACTGGGTCGGGACATCGACGTCGACGTGCTGCTGGCGCAGGGCGGCACGGACGAGGACACGGTGCTCGACGCGGTCGAATCGGCGCTGCTGACCGGCCTGCTCGTCGAGCCGGATGCGGGCCAACTGCGGTTCACCCACGCGCTGGTCCGGGACACGCTCTACGAGGACCTGTCCCAGCTGCGCCGAGCCCGGATGCACGCCCGCACGGCCGAGGCGATCGAGGCCGTGCGGCCGCGGGACGTGGCGGCGCTGGCCCACCACTACCTGGCGTCGGCATCGCGCGCCACGGCGGCGAAGGCCACCCACTTCGCGCGTCTTGCCGCACTCGACGCGGAGATCCACTTCGCGTACCGCGAGGCGGCCGAGTTGTGGCGCGGCGCACTCGTGGCCTTCGACCGCTCGGGCGTCGCGGACGAGGCGGCCCGCAAGGAGATGGAGGCGGGAGTGGAACGCTCCCTCGCCCAGTCGGGCGACCACGGGTACGAGGCGGGCGCGTAGCGGGGGTGGGGGGTTGCGTGGTGGGTGATTGCGCGGTGTGTGGGGTGCGGGGGTGGGTGTGGTGCCTGCCTGGGTGAGGGTGGTGCGTCGTCGGTAGGTGTGGCTCGGGTGGGCGGTCGCTCGGGTGGGTGTGGCGCGCCGGTGGTGTGTGGTTCGGCGCGGGATTCGTGGGGCTTTCGGGTTGGCCGCCGGATCGCAGGGGTCGGCCGCGCGCCTCCGGAGGTCGGGTGGCGCGCGGCGTGGGTGTGCCGGGGCGGTCGGTTACGCGGGGATGTGGGTGGCGATGATCGTGGCGTAGTTGGCTTCGCCGCGGCGGTTGGGGTGCAGGGGGGCGGCCAGGTCGGTGGGGACGTAGCCCTCCACCCACTTGGCGGCGGGGGCCTGGCACGCATCGTGGCCGGCGCTGGGGCCCGCCACGTCCACGTAGTCGGCGCCATGTGCCGCGGCCTGGGCGGCGATTGTCGCGTTGAGGCGGTTCACGCTGCCCTGGAGGTAGTCCGCGTCGACCCCGAGGACCGGCTGGTACGGCCAGCAGCCGCCGGGCTTGATGTACAGGCCGTAGCCGGTGACCACGACCCGGGCGTGCGGGGCGCGCTGGTGGATGCCGGTCAGGACCGCGCCGAGTTTGGGCGCGAACGCATCGATGCGCTGGGCGATTCGGTCGACCCCGCCGGCCGTCCACTCGTCCCGGCACGGGGTCGCGAACGGGTTGAGCGTCGCACAGCCCTGGGCTACGCCCACCAGGCCCACGTCGTTGCCGCCGATGGTCAGGGTGACGAGCGTGGTGTCCGTACCGAGCGCGTCGAACTGCGGCGGCGCCTCACCCATGTCGACGCCGGCCAGGGACAGGTGTTGCGGCGACGTCATGTCGTTGCTGTCCGCGCCGCTGCACGTCACGTCCCGCAACTCGGCGACGTTCAGGCGCGCCGCGAGTAGGTGTGCGTAGTTGTTGGTGGACCGGCCGCACGCAAGCGGCCCGGTGATGTCCGGGATCAGCGGGCCCGAGGCCATCGAGTCGCCGAGCGCGACGTAGACCTGGCGATCCGCCGCGCCCGCCGGCGCACTTCCGGCGACCAGGCCGGCCAGGGCCAGTGCGCCGGCCGCGATCGCCGCCGCGGCGGCACGGGCGAACCCGCGCAGACGACGGCTTGGCTTCCGGGGACTGCTGTGCAGCCGACTCCTCGTGCGTGCAGAAGAGTTCATGACGACTCCCGCCGGTCGTGGAATGTCCCACGCGTCATCATGCAGACTCGGACAGAGCGGCTTAACTGGTGAGTAACACAGACTTTCCGGAGGGTCCCTGTGACACGTGACAACTCGCCGCGTGACCGGACGCCCACCACACACGGCGCAGGGGCCGCGGATGGGGCAAGGAACGTGGTCGGCGCAAGGACCGTGGCCGGCACGGCTGATGGGGCCGGTGAAGCCAGTGGAGCCGGTACGGCCGGTGGGCCCGGTGCGGCCCAAGTTCTTGGCGCAGCGGGCGCAGCCGGTGCTTCGGCCGCTTCGGCCGCGTCCGCCGCGTCCGCCGCGTTCGCCGCTTCCGGCGCGCCCGCCGTGCGATCGTGCTCGGATCGAACGCGCCCCGTTCCGCTGCGGATCGGCGGGCGGCCGGTGGCGGCCCGATTGCGGGCCGGCGCGCCCCGGTTGACCAGGGAGGTGCTGGATCGGCTGCCCGCCGAGTTGCCCGCGTACGCGGCGCTGCCCGCCGAGGAACTGGCCGGGGACATCGCCGAGATCGTGCAGCACACGGTGCGGCTGTTCGCCGACGTGGTCGAGGGCCGGCTGGCGGCGGGCGAGGCGAACCTCGCGCCGCAGCGCGCCTCGGCGGCCCAGCGGGCGGAGGAGGGCGTACCGCTCGACGCGATCCTGACCGCGTATCAGATCGGCGTCGAGATGTGCTGGCGAGAGACCACCGGACAGGCTCGTCCCGAGGAACTCGCCGACGTACTGGCCCTGTTCGCGGATCTGCTCGGCCTCCAGCGCGCCATCGTCGCAGCGGTCAGTTCGGCCTACCTGGAGGCCCGCCGACTGCTGGAGGGGCCGGAACAGAGCGGCCGACACGCGCTGTTGGCCGCCCTGCTCGCCGGCGAATCCGCGGACACGGTCGCCGGCCGGACGGGGGTGCGGCCGGCCGCCCGCTACCTGGTCCTGACCCTCGTCCTGGCCGCGCATCCGGACGAGGCCCGCCCGGGCCCGTGCGCCGCCATCGCCGCGCGGCGCAAGCTGCGCCGGATCCGGCAGGCCCTGGACGGCTTCACCGGCCGCCCCGCGCTGACCGCGCTCGACCCCGGCGGCGGGACCGCGCTGCTGCCGGTGGACGCCGCGCCCGACTGGCCGGACGTACGCGCCCTGATCGCGCACGCCGCCGACGCGGCCGACACCCCGATCACCGCCTCCGCCGCGCTCACCGAGCCGACCGGCATCCCGGACGCCGTGGACCGCAACACCGAGGTGCTCCGACTGATCCGCAGCACTGGCCGCGGCCCCGGCCTGTACCTGCTCGCCGACGTGCTGCTCGACTACCAACTCAGCCGCCCCAGCGCCGCGTTGGCCGGCCTGGCCGGTCTCCTCGCGCCGCTCGATCGCAGACCCGAGCTACTGCTGACGCTGGAGACGTACCTCACCCACGGCCGCGACCGCCGGGCCACCGCCGCCACCCTGCACCTGCACCCGAACTCCGTCGACTACCGCATCCGCCGAGTGACGGGCCTCACCGGCCTGTCCCCGAACCGCGCCGAAGACCTGCATCGACTGAACGCGGCCTTGGTGGCGCGGCGGACGTTGGCACCGGGGCCGGTGGCCTGAGGGGGAGTTGGGTGGGGGCGGGTCGCCGCGCCGCGCCGCGCCTCAGCCCACTCCGCTCGGTCGTCGGCTCCACCGGCTCACCCCGCCCGGCGTCGCCCCCCCCGGTTGACCCTGACACCGTGTCAGGCTCTGCACTGGGAGGCGTCATGTTCAGCATCGGAGACTTCGCCAGGCACGGTCGCGTATCGGTTCGCATGTTGCGGCACTACGACGCGATCGGGCTGCTGCGGCCCGCCCGAGTCGACCCGGACAGCGGCTATCGCTTCTACGAGGCCGGCCAACTCGCCCGGCTCAACCGGGTGATCGCGCTGAAGGACCTTGGCTTCACCCTTCACCAGGTGCGGAGCATCCTGGACGAGCGGGTGAGCGCCGAGGAATTGCGCGGGATGTTGCGTCTGCGGCAGGCCGAACTCGCCGCCACGGTGGCGGCGGACGCCCTGCGGCTGGCTCGGGTCGAGGCGAGGCTCCGGACGATCGAGGCCGAGGGACGAATGTCTGCCGACGACATCGTGGTCAAGCGCATCCCCGCAGTCCGGATTGCCGAGTTGACCGCCACCACCACCGCCAATGCGGACGGGCCGGAGGGGATCGGGCCGATCATCGGCCCGCTGTACGACGAACTGTGTCGCCGATTGGAGGCTGCGGGAGTGGCTCCGAACGGGCCGGGCATCGCCTACTACGAGGCCGCGCCGGACCAGGACGACACCGTCGTCATCCACGCCGGCATGACGGTCGCGACGGGGCCCCGAGCCGAATTCGGCTTTGCGATCGTGGACCTGCCCGAGATCGAGTGTGCCGCGACGTACGTCCATCGCGGCTCCATGGACAACGTGATGACCGGCGTCCAGGCGTTGGCCAGGTGGATCGATGCCAGCGGGTATCGCTCCCTGGGTTACGCCCGGGAGCTTTACCTCGAATGCCCGGACGATCCGGAAGAGTGGGTTACGGAACTCCAGGAGCCGATCGCCGCCGGCTGAACCGGGATGCCGGCCGGGTGATCGCACGCGGGCGGTGGTTGCGCGAGTGGCGAGTGATGCCGGCGCGTGGCGCGTACCGCTCGGTCTGCTCGGCCATGGGTACGCCCGGCGATGGGTGGTTCGTCAGGTCCCGATCGGGACCTGACGAGCCGGTCGCGCACGCACGCGCCCACGCATCCGCAGGTCCGTACATCGGGCCGCCCGGACGCCTGCCCGTCCGCCGGTCGGTCCGTCCGTTCGTCCGTACGCCCGTCTTCCCGTCAGTCCGCAGGCTGTCCTCCCGCCCGCGCGCACGCACGCCCGTCGGTTCGTCCGCCCGTCCGCCCGCACGTCCCCCCTCCCGCACGCCTGCCTGCCCGCACGTCCGCTTGCCCGCCCGCCCCGACGCCTGCCCGTGGGGCCGGTCGTTGCCGGCACGCCCAGCCGGGTCGCCTCACAGGGGCCGGAACAGGCGGGCCAGGTCCGGCCCGGTGGATGTGGTGACCATCGCGGCCAATACTCGGCGTACGGCGGCTACTTCGTCTGCGCCGACTTCGTGCTTCAACCTGGCTTCGTACTCGGCGTGGAACTCGCGTACCACCGCCAACATCGCAACCCCGCCCGGCGCCAGGTGCAATTGCTTCGCGCGCTTGTCCGCCGGGTCCGGGCGGCGTTCGACGTAGCCGAGGGCGACCATCTCGTCGATTACCTTCGCCGCGCCCTGTGCGGTGATTCCGAGTCGTTCGCCGAGCTGCGTCGCGGTCACTGCCTCCCGGTCCAGTGTGCGGAGCACGAAGCCGTACGACGACCCCACCGCCGGGAATCCGCGTTCCGCCAAGTGTGCGTGCAGCTCTTGAACGAAGGCCTGGTAGGCGTGCCCCAACAGCAGTCCGAAATCCATGCTTGACGCTCTCCCGTCAGATATGCTCAACTCTGGTTGCACACTTTAGTTGTACACCTTGGTTGAGCACTCTAACGGAGGAACCTCATGCCTCTCATCAAAGCGGCCGACGCGCCGGTCTTCGAAGCCCCGCTGATGACCGCCGTCGGACTCGCCGCCCCAAGTCGCGGCTCGAAGGAGAACAGCGTCTGGCGCTTCACCATGCAGCCGGGCAACCCCGGCCGCGAACACGCCGTTACCCGCGAGGAGATCTTCATCGCGATCAGTGGCAAGGCCGTCGTCACTCTCGACGGCGAAACCCGCGACTTCCACGCGGGAGACGCCCTCGTCGTCCCGGCACACGTGCTCTTCGGCATCGCCGTCCCGGGCGACGAGCCGTTCGAGGCGGTCGCGATCCTGCCGGTCGGTGGTCGGGCGGAGGTGGGCGGCGACCTGATCGATCCGCCGTGGGCCCAGTAGGGCCGGGCGTCTGGATCCACCCCGTCGTGGGCCCGGGAGAGCCGTCACGTCTGGATTCGCCGTAGGTCCGGTAGACCGCACACCTGCTTCTTTTCCGCCTTTGCTCTGCCTCCAGGAGACGATTGCCATGCCGTTCATCGCCGCCGCCGAAGCGCCTGTCTTCGACAACCCGCACGCGACCTTCGTCGGCCTCGCCGCCCCGAGCCGTGGTTCCACCGAGAACGCCGCATGGCGGCTGACCCTCAAACCGGGTACGTCGTCCCCGCCGCATGCGCTCACGCGCGAAGAGATCTTCGTCGCGTTGTCGGGTCGGCTCACCGTCACCATGGACGGCGACACGTTCGAGGTCGAACCGGGCGATGCGCTGATCGTCCCGGCCGACACTTCGTTCGCCCTGGCCAACCACGGCACCGACCCGTTCGAGGCCGTCGTGGTCCTTCCGGTCGGCGGCCAGGGACTCATTCCGGGCCAGGAGCCGTTCGTCGCCCCGTGGGCCCGGTAGCGCCGTGCGGATCCCCGGGGATCGACCGGGCCGGGGACGCCGATTACGAGGCCGCCGGACGAGGACGAGGGCGAGGACGGGACGGCGCCACCGTCATCCCCGCCGGCGTGAGCCGATTACGCCGACCTGAGCCGGCCGGCCGGGCGGGTGGTCGGCCGGGCGGGCGCGCGTTTCGTCGGACGGTGGTCGTGGGGCGCTGTGCCCCAGTTCCTTCCGCCGGTGGAATTCGCCAAGCGCAGCAATCGAGTTCGAGCGCCTCGATCCCTTGACGTCTCGATCGCGCGCCCGGAACGCCGACTCGGGGGAACGGTCCCTCCCAGAGAACAGACCCGTCCAGGGAACAGACCCGTCCAGGGAACGGACCCGTCCAAGGAACGGACCCGTCCAGGAACAGTTTTGCCCGTGCCTCCGGCTGCCGAACGCCGACATCGCGCCGGCCGACGGGCCGATGGACCCACAGGCCGACGGGTCGGCGAAAACGCCGATCCGCCGACCTCGACCCTCAGCCCCGGGTCCGGCCCCGCAGCCCATCGCACCGACACTCAGCCGCGACCCGTACGTAAGTGCACACCCACGCGCGTGAGAGCCATCGGGACGATCGTGCTCACCCGAGCCGGCCGCCTCGTTCTCGTCCCCGCGTACCGGTCAAACGCCACAGTGCGGCCCACTGGGTCGCCGTCAGATCCTTGGGCAGCGCGTGTGCCGGGACGCGCTGCTCCCGGAACCACCCGCGCAGCGCCGGACCTGCGAAGTGCCCCGTCCGGGGCAGGATTTCGCGCAGACCCCGACCCGGGCCGGTGAACACCTTTCGCACCAACTCCTGGTACGAGTCCCGGCGTTCCTCGATCAATGGCGCATCTCGGCGGGTCATCGACAGCAGCCCGCCGTCCACCGACGGCATCGGTCGGAACGCCCGAGCCGGTACCCGTGCGTGCAGCGTGAACTCGTACCAGGGCCACCAGGCCGCCGTCAGCATCGTGGCCCCGCCCACCCCCGCCCGCCGCCGAGCCACCTCCCACTGCACCAGCAATACCGCGTGCTGCCAATGGTCGGTCTCCAACAACCGCCGCAGTACCGGCGTGGTCAGGTGAAACGGCAGATTGCCCACCACGGTGTGCCGCTTGCGCGGAAACCGAAACCGCAGCACATCGGCGGCCACGACGTCGACATGCGCGGGCACCCGTCGCGCCAGCCGCCGGGCCCGCTGCGGATCGAGTTCGACCGCGGTGATGGGTCGCCCGGCTCGGCTCAGCGGCAAGGTGATGGCACCATCCCCGGGGCCGATCTCGACGATCGGCCCGGTGGTACGGGCGACGAGGTCCTCGAAGAGTGCGATCACCGCACGATCGACGAGGAAGTTCTGACCGAGCTCATGACGTCCACCATGAGTGGGATTGGGATAAGGCACGAGGGGGCTCCGCAAAGGCAGTTCGGAGCCGGGCAGCACGAAGGGGCCGCACCGGCGAAGGGACCCGAAGTGCGGCGGAACCAGGAGAGAAGAGGTTCTCGGCCCGCCGCTAGAAGCGGCGAGTCCTCGTGAAAGCGGAAGCGAACATCCCGCCACCCTAGCCGGCCCACCCGGCTCCCTTCACCCCATTTCCTCTCCGACGACGCCACCCGCCACGGCGCCATGGCACTACGTACCGACGTCACCGAAACCCCCACCCGAGCCCACGCCCCGTCCCGTGCCCTGACCCCACGCGCACGGCGCCACGGCCTTGGCAACCACGCCCCGTGCACCCCGCCCGCGGTGCGACGAATGCCCACGATCCCCGCAGCCCCGGCCGATACTCGACGTCGTCGAGCCGGTGATCGAGGATCCGGCGATCGGACGATCCGGGAAGCCGGCGCCGGCGGCCGTCGATGCGCCGCGCAGGCGCGAATCCCCAACCTGTGGGTAGCCGCGGGTCGGGGCGCGAGATCCTCCCGGCGGCCCGGCTGTTCGGCCGGCCGGCGCCGCTGGCCGGGTGACGCGGAGTGATCGCCGAGCTTTGGGCGCCCCGGTTCGAGATGCTCGTGCGCCCCGTGGACGGCAGACCCGCGAGGCTTTCCGCCGGAGAACGGAGAGCGGTGCTCCGCACAGGTTGGGGCGTTCGATGGTGTGACGGGCTCGCCTGATTCCGCTTCGGCGGTGGGATGTCCTCGCGCCGGGGCCGGCATCCCCATGAGCTCGGGATCGTGTCGGCGCCGCGTGGTGGGCGGGGAGGTCCCTGCGCTGGGGCGTTCACGGCGAGTGGGGGTTTTGCACGGCCGTGGGACGGAACGGAACCCGGGCCGGTTCCCATGGCATCCACGGCCCCACGGTTCCGAGACGGCGAGGACGAGCCAGGGGGTTCGGTTCCGCTCCAGGGGTGAGCGGGACTCGGATGAGTCGACCTGCCGGGCGCTCCGATCAGGATGCGCCGACCAACGCCACGGACTGGAGGACGACGCCGATGGCCAGGACGGGGAGGCCGACTCGCCAACGGACGTGGCGGGGGAGGATCGCGGTGAGGAAGAGGCTCAGGAGGGCTGCGGCGCCGCTGAGTTTGGCCAGGAGGACCAAGCGGTCGCTGCGGGCGGTGGTGTCGGTCGGGCACGAGTGGTCGCAGGTGTCGGCGTCGACGGCGAGGGTCAACAGTACGAACGCGTCCACCACGGCCATGGTGAGGATCGCGGCGACGACCAGGACGACGAACGCGACGATCGGGCCGCGGCCCGCCTTGTGGTCTTCGTTTGCGGCTGTGGCTTGGGACATGGCTCGACGTTATGGAGGGACGGGCTGCGCCGGCATGAGTGCTGGTACTCATTTCGCCGGGATGAGTAGCGCAGACGGCCATGGTGGAGGTGTCCATCGGTTGACCGCGTGGGTGGCCGGACTCCGGTATAAGGTGCCCCCCTTCCGGGGTCATGGCGCCGCCTGCACGACACGCGTGCGAGTGGTGTGGTGGATGGGGGAGTTGGTGCGGATGACCGAGACAGGACGCCACCCCACCTCGACTCGGGCCGCACGAACCGGAACCCACGATCGCGACCCCGTTTCCCGGCCGCCCCGACCCCGACCTCACCCCGATCCTGATCCCACCCTGCCCCTTCGCGGCCGCTGCGCACTCGGCGACACCCGGCGCGTCAGCGCCCACGACTTGATCGTCGACCAGTGATCGACGAGCGGCAGCGAGGAGAGCGGCCGGAGGCCGCCGGCGGCGTAGCCGCCACCGCGCGAAGCGCGGTTCCATCCGTGACGCTCCGTGTGCAACCAGGCGGATCGATTATCACAACCGATCACGCTCGACCAAATTTGATACCCCTCCGGAACGGGTGGTATAGGCGGATCCCATGATCAACATCGTCCGTGAGCGGCGGATCGTTTAGTCGGCCAAATTTCTCACCCTGTGTGATTTTTGTCTGCACGCAACCGTTTCTGATCGATCATCAGGTGGGGAAGATCACACCATGATCGTTCCCTACCCGTGTCGCAGATCACATCGGAAGGGGCCTAGGATGGGCGCCGTTCCGGCAGCTTGTGAACCCGGTCACATGCGTGACTTCGGGGGACTGAGAAGGGAGATGGGAGCGCGGTGAACCTGTACGCGCCGATCCTCGTGCTCGGGGGCATTGCCCTGGCCTTCGGAGTGGTCTCCCTCGTAATGGGGGCGCTCACCGGGCCCAAGCGCTACAACCGGGCCAAGCTCGAAGCCTACGAATGCGGCATCGAGCCGACGCCGCAGCCGATCGGCGGCGGGCGATTCCCGGTCAAGTACTACCTGACGGCGATGCTCTTCATCGTCTTCGACATCGAGATCGTCTTCCTCTACCCGTGGGCCGTGTACTTCGACTCCCTCGGGATGTTCGGTCTCGTCGAGATGGTCATGTTCGTTGCCGCGGTCTTTGTCGCCTACGCCTACCTGTGGCGGCGCGGCGGCCTGGAGTGGGACTGACATGGGACCGATCAACACCGTGGGACCGATGAGCCGAGACGCCCAGGCTTCCCCACAGGCTTCCCCCAACGACTGACGGAGAGAGGGCATCCGCGTGGGTATCGAGGAGAAGCTGCCCAGCGGCTTCCTGCTGAGCACCGTGGAAGGGCTGGCCGGCTACTTCCGCAAGGGATCCTTCTGGCCGGCCACGTTCGGACTCGCGTGCTGCGCGATCGAGATGATGGCGACCGGCGCAGGCCGCTACGACCTGGCCCGGTTCGGCATGGAGGTGTTCCGGGCCTCGCCCCGCCAGGCGGACCTGATGATCGTCGCCGGCCGGGTCAGCCAGAAGATGGCGCCGGTCCTGCGGCAGATCTACGACCAGATGCCCAACCCCAAGTGGGTGCTGTCGATGGGCGTGTGCGCGTCCTCGGGCGGCATGTTCAACAACTACGCGATCGTCCAGGGCGTCGACCACGTGGTGCCGGTGGACATCTACCTCCCCGGCTGCCCGCCCCGGCCCGAGATGCTGATGGACGCGATCATCAAGCTCCGCGAGGAGATCCAGGCGATGCCGCTGGGCGTCAACCGCGAGAAGGCGGCCCGCGCCGCCGAACAGGCCGCCATGAAGGCGCTGCCCACCATCGAGATGCTGCCCGCGAGCGCACGCCGAGGCGCGCACGAGCTCAACCCCGGCATCCCGGTCGGCCACGCACCCGAGGGAGGCGCCCGGTGACCACCCCCGGCAACGGCACCCCGAGCCCCAAGCCCGACTCGGGCCCGACGGCCACCCCGAGCCCCACGCCCGACTCGAGCCCCAAGCCCGACCCGGGTCCCACGGCCACCCCGAGCCCCAAGCCCACCCCGAGCCCCACGCCCGAGGAGAAGGCGCAACTGCCCGCCCCGCGCGACACGCACGGCGAACCGAGCGGCGAACCCATCGAGGTCCGGCACGGCATGTTCGGTGCGAGCGGATCGGGCGACACCTCCGGCTACGGCAAGCTGGTCCGCACCATCGCCTTCCCCGGCGCCGCCACCCGCCCGTACGGCGGCCCGCGCGGAACCGCGGAGGGCGAGGGCGAATTCGACCTGGTCGCCGACGAACTCTCCGGCGCCCTCGCGGAAGCCGGTATCGAGTTCGACGAGGCGATCGAGAAGGTCGTGGTCGACCGCGGCGAAATCACCTTCCACGTGCGACGCGAGTCGTTGCCGCGGATCGCGTTGACCCTGCGCAACGACCCGGCACTGCGCTTCGAGCTGTGCACCGGCGTCTCCGGCACGCACTACCCCCAGGAGACCGGCCGCGAGCTGCACGCGGTCTACCACCTGCGCTCGATCACCCACAATCGGGCGGTCCGGCTCGAAGTCTCGGTCCCGGACGCGGATCCGCACCTGCCGTCCCTGGTGAGTGTGTATCCCGCGCTGGACTGGCACGAGCGGGAGACCTACGACTTCTTCGGCCTCGTCTTCGACGGCCACCCCGCGCTCACGCGCATCCTCATGCCGGACGACTGGCCCGGCCACCCGCAGCGGAAGGACTACCCGCTCGGCGGCGTGCCCGTCGAGTACAAGGGCGCCCAGATCCCGCCGCCCGACCAGCGGAGGTCGTACAACTGATGAGCGATCAGACAACGACACCCCCATCCGCCGCGCACGCGCGGGAGACCACCGAGGGCCGGGTCTACACGGTCACCGGCTCCGACTGGGACGAAGTGGTCCAGGCCGCGGCGGACGCCGAAGAGCGCATCGTCGTCAACATGGGCCCGCAACACCCGTCCACGCACGGTGTGTTGCGGCTGATCCTGGAGATCGACGGGGAAAGCGTCACCGAGGCCCGGTGCGGAATCGGTTACCTGCACACCGGCATCGAGAAGAACCTGGAGTTCCGCAACTGGACCCAGGGCGTCACCTTCGTGACGCGCATGGACTACCTGATGCCGCTGCACAACGAGACCGCGTACTGCCTCGCGGTGGAGAAGCTGCTCGGCATCACCGACGACATCCCCGAGCGCGCGCAGGTGATCCGGGTCCTGCTGATGGAGCTCAACCGGATCTCCTCGCACATGGTCTGCCTGGCCACCGGCGGCATGGAGATCGGCGCGCTCACCGTGATGACCTTCGGGTTCCGCGACCGCGAACTGATCCTCGACGTGTTCGAGATGATCACCGGGCTCCGGATGAACCACGCCTACATCCGCCCGGGCGGTCTGGCCCAGGACCTCCCGCCGGGCGCCGTGGACAAGATCCGCGATCTGGTGAACATCCTGCCCGGCCGGATCCGCGAGTACGAGCTGCTGCTCAACGACAACGCGATCTTCAAGGGCCGCACCCAGGGCATCGGCTACCTCGACCTGGCCGGCTGCATGGCGCTGGGCCTGACCGGCCCGGTGCTGCGCTCCACCGGGCTGCCGCACGACCTGCGCAAGACGCAGCCCTACTGCGGCTACGAGAACTACGAGTTCGACGTCGCCGTCGCCGACTCGTGCGACTCCTGGGGTCGGTACCTGATCCGCATCGAGGAGATGAAGCAGTCGCTGCGGATCGTCGAACAGTGCCTGGACCGACTGGCCCCCGGGCCGGTCATGGTCGGCGACAAGAAGATCGCCTGGCCTGCACAGCTCGCGCTCGGCTCGGACGGTCTGGGTAACTCGCCCGTCCACATCGCGAACATCATGGGCACCTCGATGGAGTCGCTCATCCACCACTTCAAGCTGGTCACCGAGGGCTTTCGGGTACCGCCGGGCCAGGTGTACAGCGCGATCGAATCGCCCCGCGGCGAACTGGGCGTACACGCGGTCAGCGACGGTGGCACCCGCCCCTACCGCGTGCACTTCCGCGACCCCTCGTTCAACAACCTGCAGGCCATGGCCGCGATGTGCGAAGGCGGTCAGGTGGCCGACGTGATCGTGGCAGTGGCGGGCATCGACCCCGTCATGGGAGGTGTCGACCGATGAGTACGGACCTGGGCATGCCGATGCCCCCGCCCAAGCCGGCTCCGCCGTTCCCGCCCGAGGTGCGCGCCCGGCTGGAGGTGGACGCGAAGGAAGTGATCGGGCGCTACCCGCAGGCCCGCTCGGCGCTGCTGCCGCTGCTGCACCTGGTGCAGGCCGAAGAGGGCTACGTGACCGGCACCGGCATCGAGTTCTGTGCCGACATGCTGGGCCTGACCACGGCGGAGGTCTCCGCGGTCTCCACCTTCTACACGATGTACCGACGCCGTCAGGGCGGCGACTTCCACGTCGGCGTCTGTACCAACACGCTGTGCGCGGTGATGGGCGGCGACGAGATCTTCGCGAGCCTGAAGGACCACCTCGGGATCGGCAACAAGGAGACCACCGCCGACGGCGTGATCACCCTGGAGCACATCGAGTGCAACGCCGCGTGCGACTACGCGCCCGTGGTGATGGTCAACTGGGAGTTCTTCGACGACGCGACCCCGCAGTCGGCCAAGGAACTCGTGGACGACCTGCGCGCGGGCAAGGACGCGGTGCCCACGCGCGGCGCACGCCTGTGCACCTTCCGGGACACCTCGCGGATCCTGGCCGGCTTCCCGGACGAGCGGCCCGGCGCGGTCGACGAGGGCGGCGCCGGCGGCGTCGCCAGCCTGGTCGGCCTGCGGATCGCCAACGGCACGCACACCGACGGGGCGCCGCGCACCGACGAGGTGCCTCCGCCGCGCACCGCGCCCGCCCCCCGAGGCGCGGCCGGACGCGACGAGCAGCCGCCCGCGCCCAGTTCGCACGACGCCCCGGCGCGCACCGCCGAGTCCGACCCGGCCCACCCCGCGCCGCCCACCGGGGCCGCGACCGACCAGGACGGGGACCAAGCGCCGTGACCGAGCCCTCCCTCCTCACCCCCGTGCTCTCCGCGAACTGGGACGAGCACCAGCCGTGGACGCTGGACACCTACCGGCGCGGCGGCGGCTACGACGGCCTGCGCAAGGCGCTGGCGATGCACCCCGACGAGGTGATCCAGACCGTCAAGGACTCCGGTCTGCGCGGTCGCGGCGGCGCGGGCTTCCCCACCGGCATGAAGTGGGGATTCATTCCGCAAAACGACGGCAAGCCGCACTACCTCGTGGTCAACGCGGACGAATCCGAGCCGGGAACCTGCAAGGACATCCCGCTCATGTACGCCAACCCGCACGTGCTGATCGAGGGTGTGATCATCGCGTCCTACGCGATCCGCTCCGAGCACGCGTTCATCTACGTGCGCGGCGAGGTGGTCCCGGTACTGCGCCGACTGCACAACGCGGTCCGCGAGGCGTACGCCGCCGGCTACCTCGGCAAGAACGTGCTCGGCTCGGGCTTCGACCTCGAACTCACCGTGCACGCGGGCGCCGGCGCGTACATCTGCGGCGAGGAGACCGCGCTGCTCGACTCGCTGGAGGGCCGCCGGGGTCAGCCCCGACTGCGCCCGCCGTTCCCCGCGGTGGCCGGCCTGTACGCCTCGCCGACCTGCGTGAACAACGTCGAGTCGATCGCGTCGGTGCCGCCGATCCTGAACAAGGGCGTCGAGTGGTTCCGCTCGATGGGCTCGGAGAAGTCGCCCGGCTTCACGCTGTACTCGCTGTCCGGACACGTCAAGCGGCCCGGTCAGTACGAGGCACCGCTCGGGGTGACCCTGCGCCAACTGCTGGACCTGGCGGGCGGGGTGCGCGAAGGGCACCGGATCAAGTTCTGGACGCCCGGCGGCTCGTCCACACCGATGTTCACCGACGAACACCTGGACGTACCACTCGACTACGAGGGCGTCGGCGCGGCCGGATCCATGCTCGGCACCAAAGCGCTGCAGATCTTCGACGAGACCGTGTGCGTGGTGCGTGCGGTGCTGCGCTGGACCGAGTTCTACGAGCACGAGTCCTGCGGCAAGTGCACCCCGTGCCGCGAGGGCACCTACTGGCTCACCCAGTTGCTCACCCGGCTGGAGCGCGGCGAGGGCACCGAGGAGGACCTGGAGACGTTGCTCGACGTCGCCGACAACATCCTCGGCAAGTCGTTCTGCGCGCTGGGCGACGGTGCCGCGAGCCCGATCCAGTCCTCGCTCAAGTACTTCCGCGACGAATACCTGGCGCACTTCGAGCACGGCGGCTGTCCGTTCGACACCGCGGCATCCACCGCGTGGGCGAGCACAGCCCCCGCTTCAACCGGGGCAGGAGCGCACAGCTGACATGACAGTCACGACCAACACCCCCGCGGGTGGGCCGCCGGCCCCCAAGCCGGAGGACCTCGTCACCATCTCGGTGGACGGGATCGACGTCTCCGTGCCCAAGGGCACCCTGGTGATCCGGGCCGCCGAGCTGATCGGCATCCAGATCCCCAGGTTCTGCGACCACCCGCTGCTCGACCCGGTCGGCGCGTGCCGGCAGTGCCTGGTCGACGTCGAGGGCCAGCGCAAACCGCTCGCATCGTGCACCACCACCGTCACCGACGGCATGGTCGTACGCACCCAACTCACCTCCCCGGTCGCGAAGAAGTCGCAGGACGGGGTGATGGAACTGCTGCTGATCAACCACCCCCTGGACTGCCCCGTCTGCGACAAGGGCGGCGAGTGCCCGCTGCAGAACCAGGCGATGAGCGCGGGACGTTCCACCTCGCGCTTCGCCGAGGTCAAGCGGACCTTCCCCAAGCCGCTGCGGATCTCCTCCGAGGTGCTGCTGGACCGCGAGCGCTGCGTCTTGTGCGCACGCTGCACCCGCTTCTCCGAGCAGGTCGCGGGCGATCCGTTCATCGCGCTGATCGAACGCGGCGCACTCCAGCAGGTCGGGATCTACGAGAAGCAGCCCTTCGAGTCCTACTTCTCCGGCAACACGATCCAGATCTGCCCGGTCGGCGCCCTCACCTCGACCGCGTACCGCTTCCGGGCCCGGCCCTTCGACCTGGTGTCCTCCCCGACCACGTGCGAGCACTGCGCGTCCGGGTGCTCGCTGCGCGCGGACCACCGGCGGGGCAAGGTGCTGCGCCGGCTCGCCGGCGACGAGCCCGAGGTCAACGAGGAATGGAACTGCGACAAGGGTCGCTTCGCGTTCCGTTACGCCACGCAGCAGGACCGGCTCACCTCCCCACTGATTCGGGACGAGGAGAGCGGCGAACTGGTTCCGGCGTCCTGGTCCGAGGCGCTGAGCGTGGCCGCGCGCGGGCTCGCCGCCGCACGCGGCAACGCCGGCGTCCTGGTCGGTGGCCGGGCCACGCTGGAGGACGCCTACGCCTACGGCAAGTTCGCCCGGGTCGCGCTCGACAGCAACGACATCGACTTCCGGGCCCGGGAGCACTCCGCCGAGGAGGCCGAGTTCCTCTCCGCCAAGGTGGCCGGCACCGGACTCGGCGTGACCTACGCCGACCTGGAGAAGGCCCCCGGCGTGCTCCTGGTCGGATTCGAGCCCGAGGACGAATCGCCGATCGTGTTCCTGCGGCTGCGCAAGGCCGCCCGCAAGGGCCTGAAGGTCTACGGCATCGCGCCGTTCGCCTCGGCCGGCCTGGTTCGGATGAAGGGCACCCTGCTGCGCGCGGCCCCCGGCACCGAGACCGAGTGGCTCTCCGCGCTCGGCGACCCGGCGGTCGAGGGCGAACTCGCCCGCGGCGCCGCCGACCTGCTGCGCACACCGGGCACCATCGTGCTCGTGGGCGAGCGCCTGGCGGGCGTGCCCGGCGCACTGGCCGAGGTCACCGCACTGGCCGCGAGCACCGGCGCCCGCCTCGCCTGGATCCCGCGCCGGGCCGGCGAGCGCGGCGCACTCGACGCGGGTGCGCTGTACAACCTGCTTCCGGGCGGGCGACCGGTCAGCGACCCGGCGGCCCGAGCCGAGGTGGCCGCGGCCTGGGCGGTCGCCGACCTGCCCGGCGGCTACGGCCTGGACACCACCTCGATGCTCACCGCGGTCCGCGAACAGCGCCTGGCCGCCCTCGTGGTCGGCGGCGTCGACGTGGACGACCTGCCCGACCCGGCCGGCGCGATCGCCGCGCTGGACGCGGCCCGCTTCGTGGTCAGCCTGGAACTGCGGCACAGCGCGGTCACCGAACGCGCCGACGTGGTCTTCCCGGTCGCCGCGCCCGCCGAGAAGCCGGGCACCTTCGTCGACTGGGAGGGCCGGGAACGCCCGTTCGCCACCGTGCTGAAGAAGGACCAGCTCACCGGCGACCTGGCCGCGGTGATGTCCGACCTGCGGGTGCTCGACGCGATCGCCGAGGCGATGGCCGAGGAGCGCGAGGGCACCCCGATCGACCTGCCCTCGCTGACCGCCGCCCGCCGCGAACTGCGCCGGCTGGGCCGGTGGAGCGGCGACCGGGGGCCCGCCCCCGAGGGCCTGGCCCGCGAACTCCCGCGCCCCGGTGCGGGCGAAGCCGTACTCGCCACCTGGCGGCTGCTCCTGGACGAGGGCCGCGGGCAGGACGGCGAACCGCATCTGGCGGGCACCCGGCGTGCGCCGGTGGTCCGGCTGAGTGCGTCCACGGCCGCCGAGATCGGCGCCGAGGACGGGGGCGGCGTCACCGTGACCTCGTTGCACGGGGAGGTCACGTTGCCGCTGCGCATCACCGACATGACCGAGCGCGTGGTCTTCCTGCCCGCGAACTCGCCCGGCTCCTCGGTGCGGCGCGCACTGCGGGTGGGCGCGGGCGAGGTGGTCAAGATCCGGCCGGCCGTGGTCGATCTCGCCCAGGCGGAGGGCCCCAACGGAAAGGGGCACGAAGTGCTTCCGAACAAGGGTGACGACGGGCGACGGGCGGGCGTCCCCGGCCTCAACGGTCGGACCGCACACGTTCATGAGGAGGAGCGGTGACGGACAGCGGCATGCAGCTCGCCGCGGTCGGGTTCGGTACCGACGTCTGGTGGCTGATCCTGCTCAAGGCGGTGCTCATCTTCGCGTTCTGCGTCGTCATGACGCTGTTCGCGATCTGGTGGGAACGCAAGGTCGTGGCCTGGATGCAGATGCGCATCGGGCCCAAGTACACCGGCCCGCAGGGCCTGCTCCAGTCCCTCGCGGACGGCGTGAAGCTCGCGCTCAAGGAGGACATCACCGTCAAGGGCGCCGACAAGGCCGTCTACATCATCGCCCCGATCGTGGCGATGGTCCCGGCGTTCATGGCGTTCGCGGTGATCCCCTTCGGGCCCGAGGTCTCCATCTTCGGGCACCGCACGCACCTGCAGCTGACCGACCTGCCGGTCGCGGTCCTCTACATCCTCGCGGTCGCGTCCGTGGGCATCTACGGCATCGTGCTCGCGGGCTGGTCCTCCGGCTCGACCTACCCGCTGCTCGGCGGGCTGCGCAGCTCGGCGCAGATGATCTCGTACGAGATCGCGATGGGCCTGTCGTTCGCGGCGGTGTTCCTCTACTCCGGCTCGATGTCCACCTCGGAGATCGTCGCCGCCCAGCAGGACACCTGGTACGCGGTGCTGCTGCCGGTCTCGTTCATCATCTACGTCGTCGCGATGATCGGTGAGACCAACCGCGCGCCGTTCGACCTTCCCGAGGCCGAGGGCGAGCTGGTCGGCGGATTCCACACCGAGTACTCCTCGCTGAAGTTCGCGCTGTTCTTCCTCGCCGAGTACGTGAACATGGTGGTGGTCAGCTCGCTGGCGACCACGCTCTTCCTCGGCGGCTACCTCGCGCCGTGGCCGATCACCGCGGTCTGGGAAGGCGCCAACTCCGGCTGGTGGCCGTTCCTTTGGTACTTCCTCAAGGTCCAGGCCTTCATCTTCGTGTTCATCTGGCTGCGCGGCACGCTGCCGCGGTTCCGCTACGACCAGTTCATGAAGATCGGCTGGAAGGTGCTGATCCCGCTCTCGCTGGTGTGGCTGATGCTGGTGGCCACCGTGCGCGCGCTCAAGAACGAGGGCTACGAGCAGTCCCGGATCGTGCTGTGGGTCGCCGGCGGCGTGGTCGCCCTGCTCCTGCTGTCGATCCTGTGGGACGCGGTCACGCCGAACCGGGACGAGGAGGCGGACGCGAAGGCGGCCGGACCCGAACCGTTCGACCCGATGGCGGGCGGGTTCCCCGTACCGCCGATGCCGGGGCAACAGCTCCCGCCGGTGCCGCGCCGCAACGTGCGCAAACCCGAGCCGGTCGGGGTGCCGGCCGCGGCGGAGCCTCCGGCCGACCGCACTGAAGGAGAGGCATAGACCCGTGCCCAAGTTCCTCGGACCGGTCGCGGGGTTCGGTGTCACCTTCGCGACGATGTTCAAGAAGGCGAACACCGAGTACTACCCGTACGAAAAGAAGGTCACCGCACCGCGATTCCACGGCCGGCACCAGCTCAACCGGTACGCCGACGGCCTGGAGAAGTGCATCGGCTGCGAGTTGTGCGCGTGGGCGTGTCCCGCCGACGCGATCTTCGTGGAGGGTGCCGACAACACCGACGAGGAGCGTTTCTCGCCCGGTGAGCGGTACGGCCGCAACTACCAGATCAACTACCTGCGCTGCATCTTCTGCGGCCTGTGCATCGAGGCGTGCCCGACCCGGGCGCTGACCATGACCAACGAGTTCGAGCTCGCGGACACCAGCCGGGCGAGCCTGATCTTCACCAAGGAACAGCTGCTCGCGCCGCTGCACGAGGGCATGGTCCCGGCGCCGCACGAGATGTACCCGGGCACCACCGACACCGACTACTACCTGGGCAAGGTCACCGCGGCCGCGCCCGGCACGGTGACCCAGGGGCAGCCCCGCGAGGCGGCCGAGGCGCACGAGCAGGGGACGGAGGCGGGCCGATGAGTCCCGGAATCGACTTCGCGGCCGAGGTCACCAAGACCTCCACCGGCGAGGCGCTGCAGTTCTGGGTGCTCGCCACCGTCGCGCTGATCGGCGCCCTGGCCACCGTCTTCATGAAGAAGGCGGTGCACAGCGCGCTCGCGCTGGTCACCACGATGATGTGCCTGGCGATCTTCTACCTGGCCCAGGGCGCGGTGTTCCTGGGCATCGTGCAGATCGTGGTCTACACCGGCGCGATCATGATGTTGTTCCTGTTCGTGCTGATGCTGGTCGGCGTCTCCTCGGTGGACTCGCTCAAGGAGACGCTGAAGGGTCAGCGGATCGCCGCCGCCGGGCTGGGCCTGGGCTTCGGCATCCTGCTGGTGTCGGCCATCGCCAACGCGTCCATCACGCACTTCACCGCGCTGGCCACCAAGACGCCGGGCAGCCGGCCGGTGTACCCGGCCGAGACGAACGACGAGGCGGTGCGCGCGGCGGCCGAGGGCAACGTCCAGGGCCTGGCGCACCAGATCTTCACCAAGTACATCTGGGCCTTCGAGATGACCAGCGCGCTGCTGATCACCGCGGCGGTCGGCGCGATGGTGCTCGCGCACCGCGAACGCCTGGTGCCGCGCAAGACCCAGCGCGAGTTGTCCGAGCAGCGGGTGCGCGAGAACAAGCAGGTCGCGCCGCTGCCCACGCCCGGGGTGTACGCCCGGCACAACGCCGTGGACGTGGCCGCGCTGCTGCCGGACGGCAGCGTCTCGCAGTTGTCGATCAACGACACGCTGCGCGCACGCGGCCAGATCCGCGACGTCAGCGCCGAAGCGGTGCACAGCGTCGCCGAATTGGAGACCGCCGGCGCGGACACCGACGACGAGGCGTGGCCGGACGAGTCGGACGGTCCCGCGTCCGCACCGGTGCCCACCGCCCGGCAGGAACACGACGACGCCGACTCTTCGTCGGGCGACGGCTCGGGCAACGAGGTTGCCGCCGGCGCAGGCTCCAAGGAGGGGCGCCCGTGAACCCGGTGAACTACCTGTACCTGTCCGCGCTGTTGTTCACCATCGGCGCGGCCGGGGTTCTGCTCCGGCGCAACGCGATCGTCGTGTTCATGTGCGTCGAACTGATGCTGAACGCGTGCAACCTCGCGTTCGTCACGTTCGGCCGCATGCACGACAACCTCGACGGCCAGATCATCGCGTTCTTCACGATGGTCGTCGCCGCATGCGAGGTCGTGGTCGGACTGTCCATCATCATCGCCATCTTCCGCAGCCGCCGTTCGGCCTCGGTCGACGACGCCAGCCTCATGAAGTGGTAGGTCGGAACCGGTGATCGAAACCTCCTCCCTGGCCTCCGGCGTCGTGCTCGCCAACGAGGGTGGCGGCGGGCTGCACTCCGTCGCGGCAAGTGGCGCGTTCTCGGCGCTGTGGCTGGTCGTCGGCCTGCCGCTGCTCGGTGCGCTGCTGCTGCTCGTCGGTGGCAAGCGCACCAACGCCTTCGGCCACATCCTCGGCACCGCGATGGCCCTCGGGGCGTTCGTGGTCGGCGTGCTGATGTTCGTGACCATGCTCGGCAAGGACGACGCGGACCGCTCGGTCGACCAGCACCTGTGGACCTGGGCGCCGGTCAACGAGTTCCAGGCCGACATCGGCCTGCACCTCGACCAGTTGTCCATCGTGTTCGTGCTGCTGATCACCGGTGTGGGCTCGCTGATCCACATCTACTCGATCGGCTACATGGCGCACGACGAGAACCGTCGGCGCTTCTTCGCCTACCTGAACCTGTTCGTCGCGGCGATGCTGCTGCTGGTGCTGGCGAACAACTACCTTCTGCTGTACGCCGGTTGGGAGGGTGTGGGGCTTGCCTCCTACCTGCTGATCGGCTTCTGGCAGCACAAGCCCAGCGCTGCGACGGCCGCCAAGAAGGCGTTCATCATGAACCGCGTCGGCGACTTCGGTCTGGCCGTGGCGATCTTCCTGATGTTCACCACGTTCGGCACCTTCGACTTCGCCGACGTGCTCGGCGGCAGCGCGAGCGCGAGCGACGGCACGATGACCGCGATCGGCCTGATGTTGCTGCTCGCCGCGTGCGGCAAGTCGGCCCAGTTCCCGCTCCAGGCCTGGCTCGGCGACGCGATGGAGGGTCCGACCCCGGTCTCCGCGCTGATCCACGCGGCGACCATGGTCACCGCCGGCGTGTACCTGATCACCCGGTCCGCGGAGATCTTCAACGCCTCGCCGGACGCACAATTGGCGGTCACCGTCGTCGGCGCGATCACCGTGCTGTTCGGGGCGATCGTGGGTTGCGCCAAGGACGACATCAAGAAGGCGCTGGCCGCCTCCACGATGAGCCAGATCGGCTACATGATCCTGGCCGCGGGCCTGGGTCCGATCGGCTACGCGTTCGCGATCATGCACCTGGTCACGCACGGCTTCTTCAAGGCCGGGCTGTTCCTGGGCGCGGGTTCGGTCATGCACGGCATGAACGACGAGGTCGACATGCGCCGCTACGGCGGCCTGCGCAAGTACATGCCGATCACCTTCGTCACCTTCGGCCTGGGCTATCTGGCGATCATCGGATTCCCGCTGCTGTCCGGGTTCTTCTCCAAGGACAAGATCATCGAGGCGGCGTTCGCCAAGGGCGGCACCTCGGGGTGGATCCTGGGCGCGGTCACCCTGGTGGCGGCCGGACTCACCGCGTACTACATGACGCGCGTGATGCTCATGACCTTCTTCGGCAAGGAACGCTGGAAGGAGGCGCCCGCCGGCGCCCCGGCCGACTGGCACGAGCCGCACCCGCACGAGTCGCCGGTCTCGATGACCGGCCCGATGATCCTGCTCGCGTTCGGATCGGTGTTCGCGGGTGGCCTGTTCGTGCTCAACGAGTCCTTCGTGAAATGGCTGACGCCGGTCACCGGCTTCTCGCACGGCGACCTGCCGATGAGCGAGTGGGCGGTCACCGGTCTGGCGCTCTCGATGGTCGCGCTCGGCTCGGTGGTGGCCTACGTGCAGTACGCCCGCCGGGACGTGCCCGCGGTGGCGCCGGCCGCGAGCCTGGTCACCGTCGCGGCGCGGCGGGACCTGTACCAGGACGCGGTCAACGAGGGCCTGGTGATGCGGCCCGGCCAGTACCTGACCCGCCTGCTCGTGTGGTTCGACAACCGCGGCGTGGACGGATTCGTGGGCGGACTCGCGGCGTTCTTCGGCGGCACCTCGGCGCGCGTGCGCAAGGTGCAGACCGGATTCGTGCGTTCGTACGCGCTGTCCATGTTCGGCGGCACGCTGCTGGTCGTGGCCTGCACGCTGATGGCTCGGATGGCCTGAACATGACCATCCGGACACGACCCCAGATCGCCCACCCCGTAGGCGCCTTGGCGGAGGGACTTCGATGAACGGCCACTTTCCCTGGCTGACGACGCTCGCGGCGCTGCCGTTCGTCGGCGGGCTGTGCGTCGCCGCCGTGCCGGCCGGCAAGCGCAAGCTCGCCAAGAACGTGGCGCTGCTGTTCAGCCTGCTCACACTCGCCGTCGCGATCGTGGTCGCGACCAAGTTCGACAATCACGGCGACCGCTTCCAGATCACCGAGAGCTACAGCTGGGTCTCCTCGTTCGGGGTGCGCTGGTCGCTGGGCGTGGACGGGATCGGCCTGGTGCTGATCCTGCTCACCGCGGTGCTGATGCCGCTGCTGATCCTGGCCTCGTGGCACGACGCGGACGACGCCCCGGTGGGCGCCGACGGCGTGGTCGGCGCCGGCAAGGCCGCGCCGCGCAGCACGCACGCGTTCTTCGCGCTGATGCTGCTGGTCGAGGCCATGGTGGTGGTGTCCTTCGCGGCCACCGACGTGTTCATGTTCTACGTCTTCTTCGAAGCCATGCTGATCCCGATGTACTTCCTGATCGGCGGCTACGGCGGCGCGCAACGCTCGTACGCGGCAGTGAAGTTCCTGCTCTACAACCTGCTCGGCGGCCTGGTCATGCTGGCCGCCGTGGTCGGTCTGTACGTGGCCACCGCGAACCAGGGCATCGGGATCGACGGGAACGGCACCTTCGACTTCGTGAAGATCTCGCAGGCCGTGGCCACCGGTCAGCTGGACATCGACCCGACCGCGGAGAAGGCGCTGTTCCTGGGCTTCATGTTCGCGTTCGCGGTCAAGGCCCCGCTGTGGCCGTTCCACACCTGGCTGCCGGACACCATGACCGAGGCCACGCCCGGCATCGCGGTGCTGGTCACCGCGATGGTGGACAAGGTCGGCACGTTCGCGATGTTGCGGTTCTGCCTGGAGATCTTCCCGAACGCCTCGAAGTTCTTCGCTCCCGTGGTGATCACACTCGCGGTGATCGGGATCATCTACGGCGCGCTGCTCGCGGTCGGCCAGACCGACATCAAGCGGCTGATCGCGTACACGTCCATCTCGCACTTCGGCTTCATCATCCTGGGCATCTTCGTGATGACCAGTCAGGGCCAGTCGGGCGCGACGCTGTACATGGTCAACCACGGCTTCTCCACCGCGGCCCTGCTGCTGATCGCGGGCTTCCTGATCACCCGCCGCGGCAGCAGGACGATCGCCGACTTCGGCGGCGTGCAAAAGGTCGCCCCCGTTCTCGCGGGTACGTTCCTGGTGGCCGGACTCGCGACCCTCTCGATGCCGGGGCTCGCCCCGTTCGTGAGCGAATTCCTGGTGCTGGTGGGCGCGTTCGCGAAGTACAAGGTGGCCGCGATCTTCGCCACCACCGGCATCGTGCTCGCCGCCCTGTACGTGCTGGTGCTGTACCAACGCACGATGACCGGCCCACTGCGGCCGGGCAATGAAAAGCTCCGCGACCTGGTGCCACGCGAACTGGCGGTCGTGGTACCGCTGATCGCGTTCCTGCTCGTGCTCGGCGTCTATCCCAAGCCGGTGCTCGACGCGGTGAACCCGGCCGTGGACCACACGCTCAGCCGGGTGGAGCAGAAGGACCCGGCGCCCACCAAGCCCATCGAACAGGCCGCGGGCACCGAGGCGCACACCACTGGAGGCTCCAAGTGAGCATGAGCACCGCCGCAACGGCAACGCTCGCCGTGACGAAGGTGGACGCGCCCACCATCGAGTACGGCAAGCTCTCGCCGATCCTGATCATCGCGGGCGTCGCCGTGGTGGGCGTGCTGATCGAGGCGTTCCTGCCCCGACCGGCCCGCTACCGCGCGCAGCTCACGGTGGCCCTGGTCGGCATGATCGCCGCGTTCGGCGCGGTCGTCTGGCTCGCCCGGGACCTGCCGGACGACCACCGCGGCAGCATCACCGCGATGGGCGCGGTCGCCGTGGACGGCCCGTCGCTGTTCCTCCAGGGCACGCTGCTGCTGATCGGCATCGCCTCGGTGCTGCTGATCGGTGAGCGCAGGCTGGAACCGGCCGGCGGCGACGCGTTCGCCCCGCAGGCCGCGGCGGCGCCCGGCAGTCAGCAGGAGAAGGACGCGGCGGCGGCGGGCTGGACGCAGACCGAGGTCTACCCGCTGACCATGTTCTCGCTGGTGGGCATGCTGCTCTTCCCGGCGGCGAACGACCTGCTGATGATGTTCGTCGCGCTGGAGATCCTGTCCCTGCCGCTGTACCTGCTGTGCGGGCTGGCCCGGCGTAACCGGCTGCTCTCCCAGGAGGCCGCGCTCAAGTACTTCCTGCTCGGCGCGTTCTCCTCGGCGTTCTTCCTGTTCGGCGTGGCCATGCTGTACGGCTACTCGGGCAGCGTCTCGCTGGACAAGATCGGGGTCGCCTCGGCCGGTGCGATGGACAACGACGCGCTGCTGCTGATCGGGCTCGCGATGGTGGCCGTCGGCCTGCTCTTCAAGGTCGGCGCGGTGCCGTTCCACTCCTGGACGCCGGACGTGTACCAGGGCGCGCCGACCCCGATCACCGGGTTCATGGCGGCGGCCACCAAGGTCGCCGCGTTCGGCGCGATGATGCGCTTCTTCTACGTCGCGCTGCCGGGCATGCGCTGGGACTGGCGGCCGGTGATGATCGGCGTCGCGATCGCGACCATGGTCGCCGGCGCGATCATCGCGATCACCCAGACCGACGTGAAGCGGCTCCTCGCCTACTCCTCGATTGCCCACGCGGGTTTCATCCTGACCGGAATGATCGCGATGAACGACGCGGGCGTGTCGTCCACGATGTTCTACCTTGTGGCCTATGGGTTCGTCACCCTGGGTGCATTCGCGGTCGTCACATTGGTCCGCGACGCCCGCGGCGAGGCGACCCACCTGTCCCACTGGGCGGGTCTGGGCAGGCGTTCCCCGCTGGTCGCAGGAGTGTTCGCACTGTTCCTGCTCGCCTTCGCCGGCATCCCGCTGACCAGCGGTTTCGCCGGAAAGTTCGCGGTCTTCCAGGCGGCGGCGCGAGGCGGCGCGGGCAGCCTCGTGGTGGTCGGTGTGCTGTGCAGCGCGATCGCCGCGTTCTTCTACGTGCGGGTGATCGTGTTGATGTTCTTCTCGGAGCCCAAGGCCGACGGTCCGACGGTTGTCGTACCGAGCGTGATGACCACCGCTGCCATCGCGCTCGGGGTAGCCGTTACCGTGGTCCTTGGCATCCTCCCGCAGCCGGTACTGGACCTCGCGGACAAGGCAGCCTTGTTCGTCCATTAAGCAAGACGCAGAGACTCTGCGTGATCGACAGGAGAGAACCGTCATGGCGATCGTGGGGCCCTTCGGGCTGAGCGTCACGGACGAGACTCTCGACGCCGAGATCAGGGCGGGGATGGCCGCCGTGGAGCAGGAGCTCCTGGCGGCCACCAAGAGCGAGTTCCCCTACCTGACGCAGACCTCGCGGCATCTGGTCGAGGCGGGCGGCAAGCGGTTCCGGCCTCTGCTGGTGCTGCTCGCCGCCCAATTCGGCGACTGGCAGGCGCCGGGCGTGGTGCCGGCGGCGGTGGTGTGCGAACTGACCCACCTGGCCACGCTGTACCACGACGACGTGATGGACGAGGCCCCGCTGCGGCGCGGCGCACCCAGCGCCAACTCCCGGTGGGACAACTCGGTGGCGATCCTGACCGGCGACTTCCTGTTCGCCCGGGCCTCGGAGATCGTCGCCGACCTGGGCAACGAGGCGGTGCGGATCCAGGCTCGGGCGTTCGCCCGGCTGGTGACCGGGCAGATCCGCGAGACGGTCGGCCCGGGCCCGGGCGACGACCCGGTCGAGCACTACCTGTCGGTGATGGCGGACAAGACCGGCTCGCTGATCGCGGCATCCGGCCAGTTCGGCGCGATGTTCGCGGGTGCGGACGAGCACGTGGTGGACATCCTGACCCGGTACGGCGAGCGGTTCGGCGTCGCGTTCCAACTGGCCGACGACGTGCTCGACATCGCCAGCGAGGCGACCGAGTCCGGCAAGACGCCGGGGACCGACCTGCGCGAGGGCGTGCCCACGCTGCCGGTGCTGCACCTGCGGGCGGGGGTGACCGGTTCGTCGCCGGCGGCCGACCGGCACCTGCTCGAACTCCTGGACGGGCCGATCACGGACGACGACGAGCACGCGGAGGCGCTTTCGCTGCTGCGCGGGCATCCGGCGCTGGCGAAGGCCCGCGAGGACACGCGGCGCTATGCCGAAGCTGCTCGGGAGGTTCTGGCGCCGCTGCCGGAGTGCAGTGCCAAGCAGGCGTTGGCCTCGCTGTGCGAGTTGGTCGTGGAGCGTAGCGCGTAGTTTTTCGGTGCGGCCCGCCCACCCGTGACGTCGGGTGGGCGGGCTGCGGTCTTCTGCGGGAGTGCTCGGCGGCTGCTCCCTCGGGAGTAGCGCGTGGGGTGGCGAGTCAGCATCAAGTCCTGTGCTCGGGCGTACCGCACGTCTTGAGGTGGACGTTTTCCGGTGACGTTCGGCGGACGCCGAGTGGCCGGTCCCGATGATCCCCTTGTGGTGTCGCATTCGACACTCGAATCAGGGGGCAAGCTCCATGACTCGCACCACCCGCCGTTCCGTTCCGTGGCGCTTCGCGGTGCCGGCCGCGATCGCGGCGGCAACCGTCGGTGCCGTGACCTTCGGCCCGACCGCATTCGCCGACGACTCGCATCCGGGGCTACCGGAGCAGACCGCCGACCAACTCGTCGCCAAGGTGGCCGCCGCCCGGGCCGACGCGCTCACCGGCACCGTCCGCATCGACACCGACCTGGGCCTGCCCGCCCTGCCCGGCAAGGCCGGCGGCAACGGCCCGCAGGCACTGCTGTCCGGCACCAACAGGCTCCAGGTGGCCCTGGACGGCCCGGACCGGCAGCGCATCGGCATCATGTCCGACCTGGCCGAGTACAACGTCATCCACAACGGCCGCGACGTGTGGACCTACGACAGCCGCGCGCACGCGGTGACGCACGGCACGGTCGACCAGGGCCGGCCCGACGTCGCGTCGCTGGTGCCGACCACGCCGCAGGACGTGGCCCGGCAACTGCTCGACCTGGTCGGCCCGACCACCGACGTCCGGGCCGACGGGACCGGCCGGGTCGCCGGGCACGACGTGTACAAGCTGCGCTTCGCGCCCAAGGCCCAGGGCAGCCTGATCGCCGCCGCGACGGTGTTCGTGGACGCGAAGACCGGGGTGCCGCTGCGGGTGACGGTGGACACCGTCAAGGGCGGCAAGCCCGCGATCGACATCGGCTTCGAGCAGATCTCGTACGACAAGCCCGCGGCCGGCACCTTCGACTTCAAGCCGCCGGCCGGGGCGCAGGTCAAGGAGGTCGCACCGAACGAGGCACGGCCCCAGGCACCCGGCACGCCGAGCACGCCGGCGGCGCCGACCGGGGGGCATGCCGACCCGGGCCTGCTCGGTGCGGGCTGGGCGACCGTGGTCGAGCTGCCCGCCGGCGGCGACGCCAAGGAGGCCACCCGGCTGTTGGGCAAGCTGGGCAAGCCGGTTCCGGGCGGGACGCTGATCAACACGCGTCTGGTGAACGTGCTGAGCACCGACTCGGGCCGGGTCTTCGCCGGCGCGGTCGACGCCGACACGCTCCAGCGGATCGCGGCACAGCGATGACCGCGTCCACGGCGGCCGGCACCGCCGCGATCCGTACCGAGGGGCTGTCCAAGCGCTACGGCCGGGACCGGCTCGCCGTGGACGGACTCGACCTGACCGTGCCGGCCGGCTCCGTCTTCGGGTTCCTCGGGCCCAACGGTTCCGGCAAGACCACGACCATCCGGATGCTGCTCGGCCTGATCCGGCCGACCGGCGGTTCGGTCACCCTGCTCGACGGCCCCATGCCCGGGGCCGTCGGGCAGGTGTTGCCCAGGGTCGGCGCGCTGATCGAAGGCCCGGCCCACTACGGCTTCCTGACGGGCCGGCAGAACCTGGACCGACTGGACGCCGCCGACCCCACCTCAAACCCGCGCACGCGCGCCGCCCGGGTGGACCAGGCGCTGGCCAAGGTCGGCCTGACGGCGGTGGCCGGGCGCAAGGCGCGGGCCTACTCGCTGGGCATGAAGCAGCGGCTGGGCATCGCGTCCGCGCTGCTGCGACCGCGCGACCTGCTGGTGCTCGACGAGCCGACCAACGGCCTGGACCCGCAGGGGATGCGTGAGATCCGGGCGCTGATCCGCGGGTTGGCCGCGGACGGTACGACGGTGTTCCTGTCCTCGCACCTGTTGGACGAGATCGAGCAGGTGTGCACGGACGTGGCGGTGATGAGCCACGGCAGGCTGATCACGCAGGGCACGGTGGAATCCCTGCGCGCCGGCACCCGGGCCCGGCTGGTCGTCACGACTCCCGACGCGGAGGCGGCGGTCGTGGTGCTGGACAGGCTCGGCGCGACGGACATCGTCACCACCCGCGACGGCGTCGAGGCCGATCCGGCGCCGCTGGAGCCCGACGAGGTCTGCGCGGCGCTGGTCCGCGCCGACGTGCGCGTACGTTCGTTCACCCTGGCGCGACCGTCCCTGGAGGACGCGTTCGTCGCCCTGACCGGAGAAGGCTTCGATGTCACCGACTGACGCACTGCCCAAGACGGGTGTCCTGTCGCCCGCGTTCCGGTACTCGACGGCGAGCGAGACGTTCGGGTCCGAGCGGGCGCCGCGGCTGCGCGGGCTGATGCGCAGCGAGTTGCGCCTGGTCTTCCTGCGCCCGCGCACAGCCGCGATGCTGGGCTTCCTGGCCGTCGTACCGGTCATCCTCGGGGTCGCGTTGCGCTACTTCCACGACGGCCGCTCCTCGGGCGGGGGCGGTGGCGGCGGGTCGATGGACTTCGTGAACCAGGTGACCGGCAACGGGTTGTTCCTGGTGTTCGCGTCCCTGGCCGCCGCGCTGCCGTTCTTCCTGCCGATGACGGTCGGCGTGGTGGCGGGCGACTCGATCGCGGGCGAGGCGCACGCGGGGACGCTGCGTTATCTGCTGGTCGCGCCGGCCGGTCGCACCCGGTTGCTGGTGGTCAAGTTCGCCGGTGTGCTGGCGTTCTGCCTGGCCGCGACGCTCACGGTCGCGCTGTCCGCGCTGGTGGTGGGCGCCGCGCTGTTCCCGATGGGCGACGTGCCGCTGCTGACCGGCGACACCATCTCGATGGGCGAGGCGTCCTGGCGGGCGTTGCTGATCGCGCTGTGCGTGGCGGCCTCGCTGGTGGGCCTCGCGGCGATCGGGTTGTTCGTCTCGACGCTGACCACGGTGCCGGTGGCGGCGATGGCCACCACGGTCGGCGTGGTCATCGTGACCGCGATCCTGACCGGCATCCCGCAATTGTCGGCGCTGCACCCGTGGTTGTTCACCGACGGCTGGATGAGCTTCGGCGACCTGCTGCGGAATCCGATCCCGACCGACGAGATCATCCGCAACCTCGGTATCCAGACGGCGTACACGGCCATCTTCGGTGCGGCGGCCTGGGCCCGGATGACCGAGCGCGACATCACCACGTGAGCCGGACCGGGCCGGCCGAGGGCGGCGACTCGTCCGGGTGAATGTCCGGTTGGCCCGAGTGTCTCGTGTGCAAGTACGGCGATATGAGGATGCGCACGGCGATCGCGATGCTGTCGGCGGCCGCGGCCGCGGTGTTCGGGTCGGTGCCCGCAGCGGCATCGGCCGACGCCGCGTCGGCGCAGAGCTACTCGTACCTGGTGTTGACGCCCGCGGTCGGGACGGCCGGGACGGCGCTCGCCGAGTCGGCGGTGCGTCGGGCCGGGGGTGTGGTGGTGCAGGCGTACGGGCGGGTCGGTGTTGTGGTGGCGCACGGCGGGCCGGGGTTCGCGGCGGCGGTGCGTGGGCGGCCGGGGGTGGCGCGGGTGGGGGCCACGCGCACGGTGCCGCTGCGGACCGGGGCGGGCGCGGGGGAGCAGGAGCGGGGGCGGGCGGAGGCGCGGGCCGGCGGGGCCGTTTCGGATCCGGCCGAGGCGGCGCAGTGGAATCTGGCGATGGTGCGCGCGTACGAGGCGCAGCGGATCACCGAGGGCAGTGCGGACGTGGTGGTCGCGGTGGCCGACTCGGGTGTGGACGATCGGCATCCGGATCTGGCACCGAACTTCGATGCCGCACTGTCCGTGGACTGCTCGACGGGCCGGCCGATCCGGGCGGACGCGGCCTGGCGGGCACCGCGTTCGGATCACGGCACCCACGTGGCCGGCACCATCGCCGCGGCGCGGGACGGGAGCGGCGTGTTGGGGGTGGCGCCGAGGGTGCGGATCGCGGCGCTGCGGATCGGCGACGCGGACACGCTGTTCCACGGCGAGGCGAGCGTATGCGGGTTCGTCTGGCTGGCCGAACATGCGGACCGGGGGCTGCGGATCGCCAACCACAGCTACTACAACGATCCGTGGTGGCTGCTGTGTCCGGACGACGAGGACCAGGCGGTGATCCACGAGGCGGTGCGGCGGGCGGCGGCGTACGCGGCGGAGCGGGGCGTGTTGTCGATCGCGGCGGCCGGCAACGACGCCTACGACCTCGCCCACAAGACGGTGGACCCGCACAGCCCGAACGACGCGCCCACCGGCCCGCCGGCGCAACCGCGGCCGGTGACCGACGCGTGCCGCGAGCTGCCCGCCGAACTCCCGGGCGTGATCACGGTCGCCGCGGTCGGCGCGAACGGCCGGCGGGCCGGCTATTCGAACACGGGCCTGGGCGTGGTGGATCTGGCCGGACCCGGCGGCGACGTCGCGGCGGGCGGCGAAGGTGTGTTGTCCACGTCGGACGAGGGCGGCTGGGCCCGGAAGCAGGGCACGTCGATGGCCGCGCCGGCGGTGACCGGGGTGGCCGCGCTGATCGCCTCCACGCATCCGACGTGGGGGCCGGGGGCGATCACGGCCCGGTTGTACGCAACGGCGACCAGGCCGCCGTGCACGGCTCCGTGTGTCGCCGCGGGCGACGTCGACTCGTTCCACGGCCACGGCCTGGTCGACGCGTTGCGCGCGGTGCAGCCGGTGAGCTGACCGGGTCGTCGAGGCCGGTCCCGGTCGCCGGACGGAAGTGGGCCATGCTTTCGCGCACACACGCTCGCCGTGTGCGGCTTCTCGGGTGCGTCGAGGACCGTCGTCGACGCACTCCGGTCGTCACTGCGCGCCGACCGGCGGCCGGTGGGTGCGCAGGGCGGTGATGTGGGTGTCGCGGGAGACGGGGCCGCCGAAGCGGAGGCGGTCGTAGTCGGTGAAGTCCGGCTCCAGGGCGTCGAGTTCGTCGACCAGGGCAGACAGCGCGGCGGCCGGTGCGGGGGAGTTCGCGTCGGCTGCGGCCAGGGCGGCCTCGATCGCGGCGACCAGTTCGCCCTTGCGGCGGATCGTGGCCGGGGACACCGTGTGCAGGCAGACGTATCGGCCGCTGAGGTAGGCGTCCCACTCCTGTTCGCCCTCGTCCGCATCGGACCAGTGCCCAACGAACCAGGCCCGCAGCCGATCCGGGCCGCCGGCCGCGTCGGCGAGGGCGAACAGGTCGGCGGGCACCATCTCGGCGCCGTCCGAGCGCAGATAGGAGGGCAGCGGCAACGACCGGGCCAACATCAGTTCGCGTACCTCGTCCGGATCGCGCCCGACCTGCCTGCATAGCGCGCCCAGCTCGACGAACTGCCGATTCACGTACGCGTCGTCCGCCGGCGTCATCGCGTGGTCCCCGTTGACCTCCCGAAACCGCGCCGCCACGGCCCGCGCCGCCGCCCCCTCGCCACGCTGCCCCGCCATCGCCCACCTCCCACTCCGCCTCCGTCGCCGAAGGCCCTCCGTCGTACGCCCCGGACGCTAGACCCCCAACCCTTCGCCGCACGCCGAAGCATCCGAGTGCTACCCGGGGCCGACCTGCCACAGTGGTGAGGTGAGTGCCTCCATGCGCGACTACGGGTATGTCGGACCGGCGGACATCCGGGCCGAGGTCGTGCGGGCCGATTCCGCGGGCCGGCCGATCCGATCGGCGGCCGAATTCGCGACCTGGGTCGAGGCGCAGGAGCACGACGAGCCCTTCACGTATGTGGTGGGGCTGGACGGGCTGTTGCGGCTCGCGCCGCGGCGCAGTGAGCACGTGGCCTGCGCGGGTGGCGAGCGGGTGCTCGGCGCGGGGGAGATCGCGTTCGGGATCGAGGGTGGGGCGTGGGCGGTGGTCGAGGTCGGCAACCAGTCGACCGGCTACTGCCCGGAGCCGGGCTCGTGGCCGGCGGTGGCCGCGGCACTCGCGCGGATCGGGGTGGCGCACCCCGAGGGCTTCACTCACGAGTTCGTCTTCCGTCGGTGCCCGGATTGCGGCGAGCGCAACGTGGTCAAGGAGGGCGACTTCGTCTGTGCGTGTTGCGCGACGGAGCTGCCGGCAGACTGGAACTTCGGGTGAATGCCCAGGTCACAGGCGTGCGCTGACAGGCTGACGGGAGTCGGGGTCGGCGCTGACAGCGGGTTGTGGGGGTGGTCAGCGGTCTGTGCGGGGGCTGCCGGCGGTGCGGCGGATGCTCTTGGACATGGACACCACGAGCACCACCACCGCCAAGGCACCCGGAGTGATCGGCTCCTTCGTCCGCTTCGTCGTCTTCGGCGGCGGTGTCGGCCTCGCGAGCAGCGCGACGCTGGTCCTGCTGTCCGGCCACGTGCCGTTCGCCGCCGCCAACGCGCTGGTGACGGTCGGCTCGACGCTGATCGCGACCGAGCTGCACAGCCGGTTCACCTTCGGCCGGGACAAGCCCGGCAAGAGCGACCACGTCAAGGCGGCGCTGACGGTGTTGGTCTGCTACCTGTTCACCACCGCCGCGATGCTGATCCTGCGCGCGATCGAGCCGAACGCCGGCGTCCTGGTCGAGCAGGCGGTCTACCTCTCGGCCTCCGGCCTCGCCGGCATCGGCCGGTTCGCCTTCATGCGACTGGTGATCTTCGCGAAGAAGAGCCCGCAGGCCACGCCGCGCGTGCTCGCCCGCGAAGCGGTCGTGACGGCCGCCTGACCGGCCCGGCGACAACCGCGACGACCGACGGGTCGGCTCGCGGGGAACGGCGACTGTGTCCCGCCGACTCCCCGTTCGAGCCGACCCGTCGTCGCGTCAGCCGACGAAGCAGAACTCGTTGCCCTCCGGATCGAGCATCACCCGGAACGACCCCTGCTCGTCGGTGACCACGGGTCCGCGCGCACTCGCCCCGAGGGAGATCGCCAGCGCCACCGCCGCGTCCAGATCGGCCACCCGCAGGTCCAGATGCAGCCGGTTCTTCCCGGCCTTGTCCTCCGACACCGGCTGGAACGCCATCCGCGCCGAGCCGGGCGGTTCGACGTGCGACCAACCCCGCTCCCGATCCACCGGCTCCCCACCCAACAACCCGGCCCAGAACCGGACCAACACCCCCGGCTCCCGGGCATCCACAACGATCTGATGCAGGTCTATGCGCATACGCGAGAGCCTAGGACGTGTCTTCGATCCCCCACCGCTGCCCGATCGGGTGAACCGGATCGGGAAGGGTACTGCGGGGTCGGACCCGTAACTACGCTGAAGACGTTGCCTGGGGGAGAGGAGGGCCGGGTGTGATGACCGCCGGATCGGTGTATCCCCATCATGTGGAAATCGATGAGGAGCCGACGCCGCCGTTGTTGGCCGAGTTCTTCGCGCTGTCCGAGCGGCTGACGAACGATCGTGTGGAGTTCATCGGCGGGAACATCAACGTGGCACCACCGCCGGACGGAGACCACGAGACGATCGTCGATCAGCTGCGGCTGCAGATGTTGGGCTCCGCGATCGCGTTGAGCGCATCCGGCAACAAGGGACTCGCGCTGCCCAGCGGCGATTTCGTCGTTCCGGACGCGACCTACGTGGCGCACGGCGGACTACGACACGCGCCGTCGTGGATGCCGCCGGACGACGTGCTGCTCGTGGTCGAGGTGACGTCCTCCGACCCGACTCGCGATCGCATGAAGAAGTACCGCGCCTACGCCCTCGCCGGCATCCCCTTCTACCTCCTCGTCGATCGCCAAAACGGCAAGGTGATCCTCTTCTCCGACCCGGAGCGGGACGCCTACGCCGGCCGCAACGAGGTCGCCTTCGGTAAGAAGCTGACCCTCCCACCCCCGTTCTCCCTGACCATCGACACCGCCGACCTGGTCGACTGAGTGCCGGAAGGTGACGCCGTGACGGATGGGCCGGAGGGCGCCGACCAGGGCCTCAGCCCGTTGGCTCGGCGGGTGCTTGCGTGCATGTTGGCGGTGCCGGAGGGGATCAGGTTCACAGGCAAGGACGTGGCCGACGTGATGCCCGAGGGGCCGTATCGGGTGCAGAAGGCGCTGCGCGAGCTCGGCGCCACGGGGCATCGGACCGTGCGGCGGCTGAAGCGGGCCAACGGCCAGTTCTATGTCGAGGTCGAGTACCACGCGATACCCGTCCGGGCCGACGACACGTCGCTGGATTGAAGTGATTACGTAACTGCGTAACAATCGCGACGTGCCGAACCGAGTGCCGAATCGACCGGACGATCACGATGACGACGCTGCCGAGCGAGCCGCCTTGGCCGCGCGGGTGGATGCCTTGACCGAGCGGGTCGCGGCGCTGGAGGCCGCAGCCGACGCCGACGCCCGGGCACGGACCGGACCGGCCGACCCGCCCGCTGCGGGCCGGGACGAGCAGATGTTCTGGGCGCTGGAAGGGCTCAAGCAGCACTACGGGATCGGTTCGCTGCTCTACACCGGCGCACTGCAACTACCCAAGGGCACCCCTATCGAGTGGCAACTGGCCGCCGACGCGGACGAGTTGCTCGCCGAGGACTGGGCCCCCTTCGCGGAACACCTGGCCGCGCTCGGCCACCCCGTACGGCTGTCCCTGCTGCGCGAGATCCTGCGCGGCACCGACACCGCGGCCGAACTCGGCGCCCTGGAAGGCATGGGCACCAGCGGGCAGGTCTACCACCACCTGCGCCAACTGGTCGCCGCGGGCTGGCTGCGTACCGTCGGCCGGGGCCACTACGAGGTGCCCGCGATGCGGGTCGTACCGCTCCTGGTCGTCCTGTTCGCGGCCCGCCCCTGACCCGCACCACCCGCCCCGATCACGACGCCACGCCCGACGCGACCACGGCCCGACGCCACCTGACCCCACGCCACCCGTCCCCGGTCCCGGTCTCGACCAGGCGGCGAGGCCCGCGAACACGCGCCCTAGGATCCCGATCATGGGGCGAACGACGGTCGAGACGATGCGAGGCCACTTCCACGAAGCTGCGAACACGCGCGGCTTCGTGCTCGATTCGGCCCAGGAAGAGGCCGTCGATCGGCTCGCCGAACTCGGCGTCGCACTGAGCCGAGGGCGCAGGCACGGCCCGTTCCGCCGCCGGCCGGCCGCGGGGCTCTACCTGTGGGGCCCGGTCGGCCGGGGCAAGACCTGGCTGCTCGACGCGTTCTTCGCGGCCGTACCGCTGCCCGCCGAGCGTCGCACCAGGGTGCACTTCCACGCCTTCTTCCGCCGTCTGCACGAGGCGGTCGACCGGCACCGCGACGACCACGGCCACGAGCACAGCGCCGTCGACGCGGCGGTCTCCGAATTGGTCGGCGACGTGGACCTGTTGTGCTTCGACGAGTTCCACGTGCACGACCCGGGCGACGCGATGCTGGTGACCCGGCTGCTGCGGGAGTTGCACGCACGCGGCGTCGTCCTGGTCTGCACGTCCAACTATCCGCCCGCCGGACTGCTGCCCAATCCGCTCCACCACCACCTGTTCGAGCCGACGATCCGCGAGATCGAGGAGCGGATGGCCGTGGTCACCGTGGCCGGTCCGCAGGACTATCGGGCCCTGCCCCGGGGCGGGACCGTGGTCACCGGGTTCGGCCGGGGCGCGGTGTTGTGGCCCGGCGACCCCGAGCAGTTGCGCGGCCAGGGTCTGCTGCCGCCCACCCCCGACGAGGCGGTCACGCTACGGGTGAACCGCCGCGACCTGGCGGTCGAGGCGGCCCGGTCGGGGGAGCTGTGGGGCGGGTTCGCCGCGCTGTGCGAGGGCCGGACCTCGCCGCTCGACTATCTCGTGCTCGCCGAGACGTACCCGACGTGGGTGATCGGCGCGCTGCCGCCGCTGAAGACCGCGACCGCCGACGCCCGGCAGCGCTTCGTGAACCTGGTCGACGTCTGCTGCGACGCCGACGTGCGACTCTTCCTGTGCAGCGACCGCCCCCTGGCCGAACTCCTCGCCGGCGACGACCTGCCGACCGACATCGCCCGTACCGCCAGCCGACTCGGCCTGCTCCGTCGCGTGGGCCGGTCCGACGCTCCCGAGAGCACGTCGCAGGCGTCGAGCATGCCCTGATCCCGGCTGTCGAGTCGTCCGCAGGCGACCTCACCCGCAGCACCGCGAGGATCGCGTGGCTGACCGGCAGCAGCAGGGTGAAGGCGGCGATGCCGAGGTAGGGCACCAGCGCACGCGACATCTGCTCGGTGCCGTACGCCTCGGTCCCGCCGTACGCCTCGGTGCCGTACGCCGAGGAGGAGATGCAGTCCGAGGCCGGCACGCCCAGCGTGGTCGGATTGCACAACTTCTCGGCGCGCAGTCGCGAGCTGCGCTCGGCCGAACAGGGGCCGCAACGCGCGTGGGGCCCGACGGGCTGTCCGCCGGGCCCCACGCGCTGTCGCGGTCTCCGGACCGCTGTCCGACCTAGTTGATCGTCCAGGTGTCGTTGCCCCGGATCAGCGAGGACAGGTCACCGGCGCCGCTGCTCGCCGCCTCGGCCATCTGCGCCGACATCAACCGGTCGTAGACCGGGCGCTCGATGTCGCGGAAGACGCCGATGGGGGTGTGCGTGTTGCTGGTCAGGTCACCCAGCCGGGTCAGCGCGAACGCCAACTCCGGGTTGTCCGCGTGCGCGTCGTGCACCAGCAGCGCGTCCTCGCCGACCTGGGCGACCTCGGCCACGTCCAGCGAGCCGCGCGCGCCGCGGATGACGCCGAACTGGCCCTCCGAGCCGAACCGGATCGGCTGCCCGTGCTCCAGCCGGATGGTCACGTCGTCGCGCTTGTCGGGGTCCTTGAGCAGTTCGAACGCGCCGTCGTTGAAGATGTTGCAGTTCTGGTAGATCTCCACCAGCGCGGTGCCCTCGTGGGCCGCCGCGGCGCGCAGCACCGAGGTCAGGTGCTTGCGGTCGGAGTCGATCGACCGGGCCACGAACGACGCCTCGGCGCCGATGGCCACCGACAGCGGGTTGAACGGGTGGTCGAGCGAGCCCATCGGGGTGGACTTGGTGATCTTGCCGGTCTCGGAGGTCGGCGAGTACTGACCCTTGGTCAGGCCGTAGATCCGGTTGTTGAACAGCAGGATCTTCAGGTTGACGTTGCGCCGCAGCGCGTGGATCAGGTGGTTGCCGCCGATCGAGAGCGCGTCGCCGTCACCGGTGACCACCCACACCGACAGGTCCTCGCGCGAGGTGGCCAGACCGGTCGCGATCGCCGGGGCACGTCCGTGGATCGAGTGCATGCCGTACGTGTTCATGTAGTACGGGAAGCGGCTGGAGCAGCCGATGCCCGACACCCACACGATGTTCTCCTTGCGGAGACCGAGCTCGGGCATGAAGCCCTGCACCGCCGCCAGGATCGCGTAGTCCCCGCAACCCGGGCACCAGCGCACCTCCTGGTCCGACTTGAAGTCCTTCATGGACTGCTTGCCGTCGGCCTTCGGGATCAGCGACAGCGAGGGGAAGCCGCCGGCGCCGTTCGCAGACTCAAACACTCTCGATCACTTCCTGGATCACGTGAGCCAGCTCCTCGGACTTGAACGGCAGGCCGCGAACCTGGTTGTACGACATGGCATCCACGAGGAACTTCCCGCGCAGGAGCAGGGCGAGCTGTCCCAGGTTCATCTCCGGGACGATCACCTTGTCGTACGACTTGAGCACCTCGGCCGTGTTGGCCGGGAACGGGTTGAGGTGGCGCAGGTGGGCCTGCGCGACCTTGCCGCCCGCGGCCCGGACCCGACGCACGCCGGCGGCGATCGGACCGTAGGTGGAACCCCACCCGATCACGAGCACCTTGGCGTCACCGGTCGCGTCGTCGACCCACAGCGGCTCGATGTCGTTCGCGATGCCGTCCACCTTGGCCTGCCGGGTGCGCACCATCAGGTCGTGGTTGGCCGGGTCGTAGGAGATCGAACCGATCCCGTCGGCCTTCTCGATCCCGCCGATGCGGTGTTCCAGACCCGGCGTGCCGGGCACCGCCCACGGGCGGGCCAGCGTCTCGGGGTCGCGCTTGTACGGCCAGAACTCCTTGGTTCCGTCCGGCATCTCCTGGTTCGGCTCGGTCGCGAACTCGACCCGCAGGTCCGGCAGTTCGGACGTCTCCGGGAGCCGCCAGGGCTCCGAGCCGTTGGCCAGGTAGCCGTCGGACAGCAGGAAGACCGGGGTGCGGTACTTCAGCGCGATCCGGGCCGCCTCGATGGTGGCCGCGAAGCAGTCGGACGGGGTCTGCGGGGCCACGATCGGCACCGGTGCCTCGCCGTTGCGGCCGAACATGGCCTGGAGCAGGTCGGACTGCTCGGTCTTGGTCGGCAGACCGGTCGAGGGTCCGCCGCGCTGCACGTCGATGATCAGCAGCGGCAGCTCCAGGGAGACCGCGAGGCCGATCGTCTCGGACTTGAGCGCGACACCCGGGCCCGAGGTGGTGGTCACGCCGAGCGCGCCGCCGAAGGACGCGCCGAGCGCGGCGCCGATGCCCGCGATCTCGTCCTCGGCCTGGAACGTGCGCACGCCGAAGTTCTTGTGCTTGGCCAGCTCGTGCAGGATGTCCGAGGCCGGGGTGATCGGGTACGACCCGAGGTAGACCGGCAGCTCGGACAGCTGCCCGGCGGCCACCAGGCCGTAGGACAGCGCGAGGTTGCCGGTGATGTTGCGGTACGTCCCGGCCGGCAGCTTGGCCGGGGCCACCTCGTAGGAGACCGCGAAGTCGTCGGTGGTCTCGCCGAAGTTCCAACCCGCCTTGAACGCCGCCACGTTCGCCTCGGCGATCACCGGCAGCTTGGCGAACTTCTTGCGCAGGAACGCGATGGTCGCGTCGGTCGGCCGGTGGTACAGCCAGGACAGCAGACCGAGCGCGAACATGTTCTTCGCCCGCTCGGCGTCCTTCTTGGAGATCTCGAACTCGGCCAGCGAGCCGACCGTCAGCGTGGTCAGCGGGATCGCGTGCACGTTGTAGGCGTCCAGCGAGCCGTCGTCCAGCGGACTGGTCGCGTAGCCGACCTTGGCCATCGCGCGCTTGGAGAACTCGTCGGTGTTGACGATGATCTCGGCCCCGCGCGGCAGGTCGCGGATGTTGGCCTTGAGCGCGGCCGGGTTCATCGCGACCAGGACGGTCGGGGCGTCGCCCGGCGTCAGGATGTCGTGGTCGGCGAAGTGGAGTTGGAAACTCGACACACCCGGCAGGGTGCCCGCGGGTGCCCGAATCTCGGCGGGGAAGTTGGGAAGGGTCGACAGATCGTTTCCGAACGTCGCCGTCTCGGACGTGAAACGGTCGCCCGTCAGCTGCATTCCGTCACCGGAATCGCCGGCGAACCGGATCACTACCCGGTCGAGCTGCTTGACCTGCTTGGTCACGGGGAAGGACCTCCTCGGCGCTGCGGCGGTTGGTCCGCGCACCGCGCGGATGTCGCAGTTTTCATCGTACGGCGGTACAGATGGGGGCCGTGGCGCCCCCCGGAGCGGGCGAGGATCCGCCCTGGCGCGCGACGTGAGCGGCGTCACGCTTTTGACATGGCCCCTAGGGGGGCGCATATCCGGCTGTATCCGAGCAAAACGACAGCCCGCCCAGGTAGGGGACGGCTGCTCCGATCGACCGGATGATTGCATGGGTCCAGTAATTCGATCCCTACGATGTCAGGATCCGAGATACGCGAGTACCGCGAGGACCCGTCTGTGATCGGTGTCACTGGGCGCGAGACCGAGCTTCCCGAAGATGTTGCTGACGTGCTTCTCCACCGCGCCGTCCGACACCACCAGGGCCTGTGCGACCGCCGCATTCGTGCGTCCCTCGGCCATCAGGCCGAGCACTTCGCGCTCGCGCGGTGTGAGTTTTTCCACCACGTCGCGCTTGCGGGAACGGCCGAGCAGCTGGGAGACCACCTCGGGGTCGAGCGCGGTGCCGCCGCTCGCGACCCGCTCGACCGCCGCGACGAAGTCGCCGACGTCGGCGACCCGGTCCTTGAGCAGATAGCCGACGCCGCTGGTGTTGCCCGCGAGCAGTTCCGTCGCGTACTGCTCCTCGACGTACTGTGACAGGACAAGCACGCCCACCTCGGTCAGGGTCGCCCGCATCCGCACCGCCGCCCGGATGCCCTCGTCGGTGTGCGTGGGCGGCATCCGCACGTCCACCACGCAGACGTCGGGACGCAGGCGCCCCGCGACGGCGACCAGTTGCTCGGCGTCCCCGACCTCGCCCACGACCTCGTGGCCGCGAGCGGTCAACAGGCGGGACAAACCGTCTCTAAGTAGTACGGAATCCTCAGCGATGACGACGCGCACAGCGTTCACATCCCCCAAATCCGGTAGCCGCACCCGGAGAGCGGGTGCGGCTACAGTCTTCCGGATTCGAGCCGATGCGGCGTACCGCGGGCGGGTCGGATCTCAGGTCCGGCGGATCCTCACAGCGGCAGCCACACGGTGACCCGGGTGGGCCCGCCCTCGGGGCTGTCCACGGTGAGCGTGCCGTCCACTCCGCGCACCCGCTCGATCAGGCCGGCCAGGCCGGACCCCTTGCCCGTCGAGGCACCGCCCGCACCGTCGTCGGCGACGATCAGGTACATCCGGCCGTCCTGCCGGCCCACCGTGACCCACGCGTGCGAGGCGCGCGCGTGCTTGGAGACGTTGGTCAGCAGCTCGGACGCGCAGAAGTAGGCGACCGACTCGATCGGGGCGGGCGGGCGATCGGGCAGGTCCACCTCGACCCGGACCGGGACCGTGCAGCGCGCCGCGATCGAGGACAGCGCCGCGTCCAGACCCCGGTCGGTGAGCACCGCGGGGTGGATGCCCCGGGCCAGGTCGCGCAACTCCTGGAGGGCGAGCTTGACCTCGTCGTGCGCGGAGGAGACCATCCGCGCGGTCTCGGTGTCCCGACTCGTGCTCAGGTTCTCCTTCGCCATGCCCAGGTCCATCGCCAGCGCCACCAGTCGGGCCTGCGCACCGTCGTGCAGGTCGCGCTCGATCCGGCGCAGGTCGGACGCGGCGGTGTCGACGGCGGCACCCCGGGACACGGTCAGGTCGCGCACCTGCTCGGACAGCAAGGCCGGACCGAGCAGGCCGCGCACCATCACCCGATCCACGTTGGCCATCCCGCGGACCAGCCACGGGGTCGCGAAGAACAGCACCACCCCCAACGCCATGGTCAGCGACACCGGCCCCGGGCCGGCCAGATAGTGGTCCGCGCCGCTCTCGTGCGGCCCGTCGCCGGAGAGCATCGCGCCCGGCATGTCGGCCCGGCGATACAGCGGCTGGATGAGCGGATAGGTGATCGCGCTCAGCGAGGTCGCCCACAGCGCCGTCGTGACGGCGAAGGTGAAGACACCCCAGGGCAGTTGCAGGAACAGGTAGAGACTGGCCCGCCACCCGATCCGGTCGGTCAGGCCGGACCGGATCCACCCGGTGGGCCCGGGCCGGCGCCGAAGCGGCGCGGGCGCCCGTACGTGCTCGTCCAGCAGCGCACTCGCCCGGGCCCGCTCCACCCGGCCGAACGCCCGGCTGCCCATCAGGGTCAGCGCCAGCAGCGGCAACCCCAGCAGGCACAGCGGGGTCAGGCCGACGCCGAGCGCGATGAACACCGCGACATAGGTGAAGCCGACGATGCCGATGGGCAGGTTGAGTACCAGATGGATCGTGTCGGTCCACGTGCGCACCGTGAACGGCGCGCGCAGGATGCCCGGCCGCGTTCGGGCCGGGACATCACCTGTGGACCCGTCGTAGGCAGTCGCGGGTGAGGGCATGGACATGGAGTTGCCTCGCTGGGAGAGAAGCCGATCCGTTGGGTCAACTCTGCCGGGTGACCCGGGCGGGTCCCATGGCGCGGGTCGGTGTCTTGGGGGTGGGGTTGTCCCTACCACCTCCGGCTCGGGAGCGGTATCGCCGATCCGGCCGGTCGACCGGACTGGACACCGGGGACAGGTCCGGCGCAACCCCCCTAGACTCCCGTGCCACAAACGTACGCAACGACCACGCAACGTTCGGGCAATGTCGATCAGGAGGCGGGCGCCGGGTGGAGGGCTACTACGGAACGTACGCGCTCGTGGGTCTGGTGCTTCTCGTCGCGTCGGCCTTCGTCGCGGTGGCGTTCGTCGGCGGGCGACTGCTGCGACCGAGCGTACCCACGCACGAGAAGCTCACGACCTACGAGTGCGGCGTCGATCCGGTGGGGGTGGGGTGGGCGCAGGTCCACATCCGCTACTACCTCTACGCCTATCTGTACGTCATCTTCGCGGTCGACGTGATCTACCTGTTCCCCTGGGCGACGGTGTTCGACGCGCCGGGCTTCGGCGCCACGACCCTGGTGGAGATGTTCGTGTTCGTCGGCTTCCTGGCCACCGGACTGCTGTACGCGCGGCGGAAGGGCGTGCTCGCATGGACCTGACACCTGCACCGGTGGAGCGCACACCGGTCGACCTCCCACCGCCCCGACTCGGGGTGCTCTCCCGGCTCGCGCCGGACCCGGTGCGGCTGGTGCTGAACTGGGGACGCCGCTACTCCCTCTGGGTATTCAATTTCGGCCTGGCCTGTTGCGCGATCGAGTTCATCGCGTCCTCGATGGCCAAGCACGACTTCATCCGGCTCGGCGTGATCCCGTTCGCCCCCGGCCCCCGGCAGGCCGACCTGATGGTGGTGTCCGGGACGGTCAGCGACAAGATGGCGCCCGCGATCAAGCGGCTGTACGAGCAGATGCCCGAGCCCAAGTACGTGATCTCGTTCGGGTCCTGCGCGAACTGCGGCGGGCCGTACTGGGATTCGTACTGCGTGACCAAGGGCGTGGACCAGATCGTGCCGGTGGACGTGTACGTGCCCGGCTGCCCGCCGCGGCCGGAGGCGCTGCTCCAGGGGATCCTCAAGCTCCAGGAGCGGATCGCGGTGGAGAACCCGGCCACGCGCTACGCCCGCAAGCTGCCCGCCGCCGCGCTCGGCCGGCCGCTGGTGGCACCGCCCACGCCTCCCGCGGGGGATACCCGATGACGCCGGAGGAGATCCGTGCGGGCCTGGGCGAGGACCTGGTGCTCGCCGTGTCGGACGCGTACGGGTTGGTCACCGTCGACGTCGCGCCGGAGCACTGGGTCGCCGCGCTGACCGCCGCGCGGGACGGGCTCGGCTGCGCGTTCTTCGACTGGCTCACCGGGGTGGACGAACTCGCCGACGGGTTCGACGTGGTCGCGCACGTGTGCGCGATCCCGACCGGGCCCAGGTTGTTGCTGCGCACGCGCGTGCCGCGCGAGGTCGCGGTGCTCGCGACCGCGACCGGGGTGTACGCCGGGGCTCGCTGGCACGAGCGCGAGACGCACGAGATGTTCGGCATCGACTTCACCGACCACCCGGGCCTGGATCCGCTGTTGTTGCCGGACGGCTTCGAGGGACACCCGCTGCGCAAGGAGTTCGTGCTGGCCTCGCGGGTGGCCAAGGCATGGCCGGGTGCGAAGGAGCCGGGCGAGTCCGATCACGGCGCCGGGCCGGGCCGCGCCCCCGGCCGCCGCCGCACCCTGCCTCCCGGGGTGCCGGATCCGGCGACGTGGGGCCCGCACAAGGAGGAGGCGGCGGCCGAGGCCGCAGCCGCCGCCGAGGAACGCCCGCGCCGCGCCCGCGGCGCCGCGGCCGGCTCGGCAGGCCGGGCCGCGACCGACGGACCACCGGCCCGCCGCACCCGCAGCGCCTCCGCCGGCTCGGCGAGCCAGGCCGCCGAGGGCGCACCGCCCGCGCGCCGCACCCGCAGCGCGTCCCAGGGGTCGGCGAGCCAAACGCCGGCGACCCCTGCGGTCGAGCCCGAATCGCCCGCGCATCCCGAGCCGGTGCCCCCCGCCGGATCACCCGAGGATCCCGAGTCCGCCGCGTCGGCTTCGCCGCCCGAGGCGCCCACGCCCCGCGAAAGCGGTCCGCCCGACCCGTCCACCGAAGGGGACACCCCGTGAGTCTCCTCGACGTGTGCCTCCGGCTCGTTCTCGTGCTCGGGGCGTTCCTCGTGCTGCCCCTGCTGATCGGGCAGACCGAGCACAAGGTGATGGCGCACATGCAGGCGCGGGTCGGCCCGATCTACGCGGGCGCCTTCCACGGCTGGGCCCAGCTGGTCGCCGACGGGGTCAAGTTCGCGCAGAAGGAGGACATCGTCCCGGCCGGGGCCGACCGCAAGGTCTTCAAGCTCGCCCCGGCCGTCGCGCTGATCCCGTACTTCGTGGTGCTGATCGCCATCCCGATCGGGCCGAACGGCCTGATCGGCCGCACCGTCGACGCCGGCATCGTGTTCGTGCTCGCGGTGATGGGCGTCGGCGTGCTCGGCTCGCTGATGGGCGGCTGGGCCTCGGCCAACAAGTACTCGCTGCTCGGCGGCATCCGCTCGGCCGCCCAGTTGATGGCGTACGAACTGCCGATGCTGCTGGCCGCGGCCTCGGTGGCGATGGCCGCCGGGACCGTGTCGCTGACCGGGATCGTCGAGGGCTTCGAGTGGTGGTGGCTGCCCTGGCAGGCGATCGGCGGCGTGGTGTTCTTCACCGCCGGCCTGGCCGAGATCCAGCGCCCGCCGTTCGACATGCCGGTCGCCGACTCGGAGATCATCTTCGGCGCCTACACCGAGTACTCCGGCCTGCGCTTCGCGCTGTTCCTGCTGTCCGAGTACGCCGGGATCCTGATCGTGTGCGCGCTGACCACCGTGCTGTTCCTGGGCGGTTGGCACGGACCGTGGTCGGACTCGGTCGGCTGGTTGTGGACCCTGCTCAAGACCGGCGTGCTCGCGTTCGTGGTGATCTGGCTGCGGGTCAGCTACCCGCGACTGCGCGAGGACCAACTGCAAAAGCTCGCGTGGACGGTGCTCGTCCCGCTCGCGCTCGGCCAACTCGTCCTGACCGGCGTGGTAAAGGTGGCGACCTGATGAAGGGCCTGGCCAAGGGCCTCGCGGTGACCCTGAGGACGCTCACCAAGAGGTCCGTCACACAGTCGTATCCGGAGGTCCTGCCGGAGCTGCCGCCCCGCTCGCGCGGGGTGATCGCGCTGTTCGAGGAGAACTGCACGGTCTGCATGTTGTGCGCGCGCGAATGCCCGGACTGGTGCATCTACATCGACTCGCACAAGGAGGTCGTGCCCGCCCGCGAACCCGGCGCGCGCGACCGCACCCGCAACGTGCTCGACCGCTTCGCGATCGACTTCGCGCTGTGCATGTACTGCGGGATCTGCGTCGAGGTGTGCCCGTTCGACGCGCTGTTCTGGTCGCCGGAGTTCGAGTACGCGACCGGCGACATCCACGAACTCACGCACGAGAAGGACAAGCTGCGCGAGTGGATGTGGACCGTCCCGCCGCCCCCCGCGCTGGACGAGCACGCCGAGGACCCCAAGGAACTGATCCAGGCCCGCAAGGCCGTCGAGAAGGCAGAGAAGGCCGCGGCCGCGGCCAGGGCCGCCGCAGCGGAAGCGGAGGAGACCCCGTGAACCTCGCCGCCACCGAGCACGGCTTCCTCTCGCCCACCGGCGCCGAGATCGCCTTCGTGCTGATCGGCCTGGTCGTGCTCGGCTCCGCGCTGCTCGTGGTGAGCACCCGCCAGGTCGTGCACGCCGCGCTGTGGCTGGTGGTCACGCTCGGCGGCCTGGCCGCCGAGTACCTGCTGCTCACCGCCGAGTTCATCGCCTGGGTCCAGGTGCTGATCTACGTCGGCGCGGTCGTGGTGCTGCTGCTGTTCGGCCTGATGCTGACCAAGGCGCCGATCGGCTACTCCGAACCGCCCGACCCCGCCGCCCGGATCCCGGCCGCCGTGGTCGCGCTGGGCGCCACCGCGACCCTGCTCACCGTGATCGTGGACGCGTTCCGCACCGCCTACCTGCACCTGGGCGACGACACCGTGGGCAGCACCGAGGTCACCGGGCAGAGCCTGTTCAAGGTGTGGGTGTTGCCGTTCGAGGTGTTGTCCGTGCTGCTCCTGGCCGCACTGATCGGCGCCATCGTGCTGTCCCGTTCCCGCTCGCGCGCGCACTCGGGCCGGAAGGACTGACCCCGCGATGCATCTGGTCTATCCGCTCGTCCTCGCCGTCCTGTTGTTCGGCATCGGGCTCTACGGGGTGATCGCGCGCCGCAACGCGATCCTCGTACTGATGTCGATCGAGCTGATGCTCAACGCGGTCAACATCAACCTGGTCGCGTTCGACATGTACCTGCGCGACACGCTGCACGCCGGTCAGGCGCTGACCCTGTTCGTGATCACCATCGCCGCCGCCGAGATCGGCCTGGGCCTGGCGATCGTGCTGATGGTGTTCCGCAACCGGGCCACCACCGACATCCCCGAACTGCACGAGCTCGCCGAGCACAAGGAGGGATCGGTATGACGGTCGCCGCCGCGACGGCCACCGGCCTGCCCGCGCTCGCCGCCCTGCTCGGGCTGTTCCTCGGCCGCCGGGTGCGCCCGGTCCTGATCGCCGTGCCCGCCGCCCTGGTGGCTACCGGGCTCGCGATCGCCGTGGCCGTCGGCATCGGCGACGACGTACGCGAGTCGGCGGTGCGGCTGACCCCCACCGGCGCCCTGGACATCACGCTGGGACTGCGGGTGGACGGACTCGCCGCGCTGTCCGCGGTGCTGGTCACCGTGGTCGCGCTGCTGGTGCAGATCTACTCGGCCGCCTACCTGCGCGAGGATCCGCGCTACTCGTCCTACGCCGCGCTGGTGTCGCTGTTCACCGCCGCGATGTTGCTCGTCGTGTACACCGGCGACCTGATCGTGCTCCTGGTCGGCTGGGAGGTGATGGGCGTCTGCTCGTACTTCCTGATCGGCCACCACTGGGAGACCGAGGCCGCCCGCTCGGCCTCGATCAAGGCGTTCGTGGTCACCAAGTTCGGCGACGTGCCGTTCCTGATCGGCATCCTCGTGCTCGCCGCGGGCGCCGACTCGTTCCGGATCCGCGACGTGCTCGCCGCGGTGCCCGAGGGCGGCGCCGGGTGGGTCACCGCGGGCACCCTGCTGCTGCTCGGCGGCGTCGCGGGCAAGTCCGCGCAGGTACCGCTGCAGACCTGGTTGCCGGACGCGATGGCCGGCCCGACCCCGGTGTCCGCGCTGATCCACGCGGCCACCATGGTCGCCGCCGGCGCCTACCTGGTGGCCCGCCTGTATCCGGCCTTCCTGGCCGCGCACGCGACGCTGATCGTGCTCGCGGTGCTGGCCGCGGCGACCATGATCGGCTCGGCCCTGGCCGCGCTCGCCCAGGAGGACCTCAAGCGGGTGCTCGCGTGGTCGACGGTCGGCCAGCTCGCCTACATGACCGGCGGGCTCGCGGTCGGCGGACGCGACGCGGCGGTGTTCCACCTGCTCTCGCACGGCGCGTTCAAGGCGTTGCTCTTCCTCGGCGCCGGGGTGGCCATCCACGTCGCCGGCACCGGCGCACTGGCCGGCATGGGCGGACTGCGGCACCGCGCGCCGATCGCGTTCTGGACGATGACCGCCGGACTCGCCGCACTCGCGGGTGTGCCGCCGTTCGCCGGCTTCTTCAGCAAGGAGGCGGTGCTCGGCGCGGCCGAGCACACCGCCGCCGGGCACGGCCCGGTACCGCAGTCGGCCGGCTGGCTGGTCCTGGTGGCCGGGCTGCTCACCGCCGCGTTGACCGCGGCCTACGCGACCCGGGTGTGGCTGCGGGTGTTCCTCGGACCGGCGCGCGAGAGCGCGCCCGGCGCGGAGGTGCCCGCGCACGCGGACGCGGCGGACTACGGTAAGCCCGCGCACACGGGCGAGGCGCCCGCCGCGATGGTGTGGCCGCTGATCGTGCTCGCGGTGCCCACGGTGGCGTTCGGCTTCGTGGCCTTCCCGGGTCTGCCGTCCCTCGGCGGAGACTCGGGCTACGCCGAACTGACCCCTCACCTGCTGACCACGGTGCTCGCACTGGCCGCGTTCGCGCTCGGAGCCGGCGTGGTCGGCGCGCTGTGGCGGCGCGACCCGGCCGGCGATCCGGCCCGGGTACTGGGTCCGCTCCGCGGCCCGGCGCTGCGCGGATTCGATGTGGACGGGCTGTACGCCGCGCTGGTCCTGACTCCCGTGCGACTCGCCGCCAAGGCAAGTCGGTTCAGCGACGGCGCCGTCGTCGACACCTACGTCAAGGGCGCCGCGCAGAGCGCGTGGCTGCTCGGCGGCGGGATCCGCCGGGGCCAGAACGGCAACGCCCGGCTCTACCTGACCGGCCTGTTCGCGGGCGTGGTCGTGCTCGCCGTCGCCGTGGCGGTGGGCTCGTGACCCGCCGTCGAGTGTCGCCCCCGACGCCCTCTCATGCCCAGGAGACCTTGCGGTGAGCGTCGTGCTGATCCTCGTCGTGGCCGCGCCGCTGCTCGGCGCCGCCCTGCTCCTGCTGCCCGGGATGGCGGATCGCACGGCCCGGCTGGTCGGCGTCGGCGCGAGCGCGGCGACCCTGGTCGGTGCCGTGGTGCTCGCGTGCGGTTTCGACCGCGGACGCGGGATGCAGTTCGAGACCGACGCGTCCTGGGCGCCCTCGCTGGGCCTGCGCTTCCACCTCGGCATCGACGGCATCTCGCTGCCGTTGCTGCTGCTCACCGCGCTGCTCACGCTGCTGGTCGCCGTGCACAGCCTGTGGAACATTCCGCCCGGCGGCGACTCGCGCGCGTTCGTCGCGCTGTTCCTGCTCCTGGAGACCGGCACGCTGGGCACCTTCGCGGCGCTCGACCTGATCCTGTTCTTCCTCTTCTTCGAGGTCGTACTGGTCCCGATGTACTTCCTCATCAACCGCTGGGGGAGTCCGGGCGAACGCGGCCCGGCCTCGTACAAGTTCATCCTGTACACGCTGCTCGGCTCGGCCGTGATGCTGCTCGGTTTCCTGCTGATCCAGGCGAAGACCGGCACCTTCGACATGGTCGAACTCGCCGACCGGCACGGCGCGGGCATGTCGCACGGCGTCCAGGTGCTGGCGTTCCTGGCGATCGGCCTGGGCCTGGCGGTCAAGGTGCCGATGTGGCCGCTGCACACCTGGCTGCCGGACGCGCACACCGCCGCGCCGACGGCCGGCTCCGTGCTGCTGGCCGGCGTCCTGCTCAAGATGGGCACGTACGGCCTGATCCGGATCGCGGTGCCGATGTTGCCGGAGGGCGCCGAGACGTTCGCGCCGTATCTGGCCGCGTTCGGCGTGGTCGGCATCGTGTACGGCTCGCTGGTGTGCCTGGCGCTGCTGCGCGACCCGGACGGCGACCTCAAGCGCATCATCGCCTACTCCTCGGTGGGCCACATGGGCTTCGCCCTCCTGGGCATCGCGACGCTGACCCCGCAGGGCATCAACGGCGCGCTGTTCGTCAACATCGGCCACGGCCTGATCACCGGCCTGCTGTTCTTCCTGGCCGGCGCGGTCAAGGACCGGCACGGCACCGCCCTGCTCGGCCGACTCGGCGGCGGGATGTACGGACGCACACCCCGCCTCGGCGCGCTCGTCGCGTTCGGCGCGGTGGCCGGACTCGGGCTGCCCGGACTGGCCGGCTTCTGGGGCGAACTGCTCGCGATGTACGGCGCGTACGAGCCCGCGGCCGGGTTGTCCACCGGCGGCTACCGGACCTTCCTGGCCCTGGCCGGCCTGGGCACCGTGCTGACCGCGGCCTACATGCTCGGCCTGGTCCGCCGGTTGTGCATGGGCCCCGCGGGAGAGGCCCCGACCGGTCGCCCGGAGGTCGACGTGACCGGCCGCGAAGTCGTGGTGTGGACCCCGCTCGTCGCGCTGACCCTGCTCGCCGGACTGTGGCCGGCCACCGTGCTCGCGATCACCGACCCGGCCGTGCGTGCCCTCATGGGAGGCAGCTGACATGCCGTTCGACGTCCAGTCGATCGACTGGCTCGCGATCGGGCCGGTGGTCGCCGTCGCGGTCGCCGCGCTCGTGGTGCTGCTCGCGGACCTGTTCCTGGAGGGCCCGCGCAAGGCCGTGCTGCCCTGGCTCACGCTGGCCGGACTCGGCACGGCACTGGTGCTGTTGGTGCCGCTGCGCACGGACGACTCCGACGCGCGCGGCACGTTCTGCTCGCCGTCGGGCTGCTCGTACGTGGTCACCGACCTGACCCTGGTGCTCCAGTTGGTGCTGCTCGGCTCGGCGGTCGTGGTCGTGCTGTTGTCGATGCCGATGTTGTCGACGCCGAGGACCGGGCCGACCGAGGACGGCGAGGAGGGCGCCGAGAGCGACGAGAGCGAGGTGCCCGGCGGCGAGTACCAGTTCCTGCTGCTGTCCTCGGTGACCGGCGCGGTCGCCCTGGCCGGCGCGCGTGACCTGCTGACCCTGGTGGTCGCCCTGGAGACGTTGTCGCTGCCCGCGTTCGCGCTGGTGGGCCTGCGTCGGGACGGCCCGGGCGGCGAGGCCGCACTGAAGTTCTTCCTGCTGTCCGTGGCCGCCACGGCGGTGATGTTGTTCGGCGTGAGCCTGGTCTACGGCAGCACCGGCAGCGTGCACCTGGCCAGGATCGCGGGCGACCTGGAGCACCTGGACCCGCGGTTGACCACGGTCGCCGCGACCGGCGCGGTGCTGACCATGGTCGGATTCGCCTTCAAGGTCGCGGCGGTGCCGTTCCATTTCTGGGTGCCGGACACCTATCGCGGCGCGCCGATCCCGGTCGCCGCCTACCTCTCCGTGGTCTCCAAGACCGCCGGATTCGCCGGACTGCTGCTGGTCGCCGGCATCGCGTTCCGGCCGTACGCGCACATCTGGGGTCCGGCGCTCGCGGTACTCGCCGCGGTGACGATGACCGCCGGCAACGTGGCGGCACTGCGACAGACCGACGCGGTGCGCCTGTTGGCGTGGTCCTCGATCGCCCAGTCGGGTTACGTGCTGGTCCCGTTCGGGACCGCCGCCGGGCACGGCGAGGACCTGGCCGACACGCTGCCCGCGTCGGTCGCCTACCTCGCGGTGTACGCGGTGATGAACCTGGGCGCGTTCGCGGTGGTGACCCTGGTGACGCGCGAGCGCGGCGGCCTGGTCTCGGATCACCGCGCGCTGTTCCGCTCGCGTCCGGTCGGCGCCGCGGCGATGGCCTTCTTCCTGCTGTGCCTGGCCGGCATCCCGCCGGGTCTGGCCGGACTGTTCGCGAAGGTGACCGTGTTCCAGGCGGTGATCGACTCCGGCACCGGCTGGCTGGCGGTGGTGATGGCGGTCAACGTGGTGATCGCCCTGTACTACTACCTGGCCTGGACCGCGCAGCTGTTCGCCCCCGCCGTGCCGGGGTTGCCGAGCCCGTCCGGCGGCGCGTCCGGCCCGGGCGGCGGGCCGGACGGTGGTCTCCTCGGCGCCGCCCGGACACCGGCTCCGGTGGTTGCCGCGCTGGTGCTCACCGGGGCGCTCGGGGTGCTGCTCTCGGTCGCTCCGCAGGTGGTGCTGCACGTGCTCACGGTGCCGGGTCTGCTCGGCTGACCTGCGGTTCCGGTCCCGGGGCGGGGGTTGCGGCGGGGGGTTACGCCCGCTCCGGGAGGGAACTCTGCGAGGCGTTGTCCCGTTGCGAAAGAAGAGACAACGGGCAGAGGGCGACAACCCGGCGGATACCCCGCACGGGCCCGCATTGTCACCCCTGGGACGCTTGCGAGAGGACTCTGCCGTGCACGGCCAGCACAACGGACTGAAGACCGCCGTACTGCTCGGCGGCATGTCGGCGCTCATCCTGGTCGTCGGCAGCTTCTTCGGTCGGACCGGGTTGATCATCGCCCTGTTCGTGGCCCTGGCCACGAACGGCTACGCCTACTTCAACAGCGACAAGATCGCGCTGCGCTCGATGCGCGCGCGCCCGGTCAGCGAGGCGGAGAACCCCGAGCTGTACCGGATCGTGCGCGAGCTCTCCAACGACGCCCGGCAGCCGATGCCGCGCCTGTACATCTCGCCCACCGAGGCCCCCAACGCGTTCGCCACCGGCCGCAACCCGCGCAACGCGGCGGTGTGCTGCACGACCGGCATCCTGCGCATCCTGGACGCGCGCGAGCTGCGCGGGGTGATCGGACACGAGCTGTCGCACGTCTACAACCGGGACATCCTGATCTCGTCGGTGGCCGGTGCGCTGGCGAGCGTGATCATGTTCCTGGTCAACTTCGCGTGGCTGATCCCGTTCGGCCGCAGCAACGACGACGACGGCCCGGGCCTGTTCGGCATGCTGGCCATCATGATCCTGGGGCCGTTGGCGGCGGGTGTCATCCAGTTGGCGGTCAGTCGTTCGCGTGAATACCAGGCGGACGCCTCCGGGGCCCGGCTCACCGGCGACCCGATGGCGTTGGCAAGCGCGCTGCGCAAGCTGGACGCGGGCACCCAGGCGCTGCCGCTGCCGCCGGAGCCGAAGTTGCAGACCACGAGCTCGCTGATGATCGCCAACCCGTTCCGGCGCGGCGCGGGCGGGATGAGCAAGCTGTTCTCGACGCACCCGCCGATGGCGGACCGGATCGCCCGGCTCGAGGCGATGGCGGGGCACTGAGGCTCGGGGTGGGTCGGTCCGGTTCCGGGCGGCCCGTGCGGCTCGGGGTGGGTCGGTCCGGTTCCGGGCGGCCCGTGCGGCTCGGGGTGGGCCGGCGCGTTTGGGACCGGCGTGGTTCGGCCAGGTGGGTTTTGCTCCCGCCGTCAGTCCTGCGGGGGACGTCATCGGGCGCGGGGCGGGGTAGAACGAGTCCGTGAAAACTGTCCTGAACATCATTTGGCTCGTGTTCTCCGGCCTGTGGCTGGCCATCGGCTACGCCATCGCCGGCATCGTCTGCTTTCTGTTGTTCTTCCTCGTCGTGACCATCCCGCTGGGCATCGCATCATGGCGGATCGCGGTCTACGCCCTGTGGCCGTTCGGCCGCCGGGTGGAGTGGCGGCGCGACGCGGGTGCCGGGTCGATGCTCGGCAACATCCTGTGGATCGTGCTGTTCGGCTGGTGGCTGGCGCTCGCGCACCTGGTCACCGGCCTGATCCTGTGCATCACCATCATCGGCATCCCGCTGGGGCTGGCGAACTTCAAGCTCATCCCGGTCTCGCTCACCCCGCTGGGCCGCGAGATCGTCTCGACCGACGACCCGATGCACGTGGGCGTCTGAGCAGGCGGACGGAGCGACGGGCTCGGTGCCGGTCGGTCGGGTGCCGGTCGGTCGGGATGCTCGCCGGTCGAGGTGCTCGCCGGTCGGGATCACGGCCGCCCAGCGGCCGGCCGCTGGGCCCGGACAGGCCAATCGCGTGATCTCGTACGAGGGAGACCCGGGCCAACCGCTGTAGCCGCGCTCCCGGTGTGTCGATATGTCCCGGTAGGCCCGGGTAGAGGCACTACACCCCATACCGGGAAGCAGACCCACACCGGGAAGCGCGGAGGTTGCCGTGGCGGCGACGGTCAGTGTCATCGTTCCGACCCGCGACCGCACGGCCCTGCTGGCCGATGCCCTGCGCAGCGTGGCCCTCCAGGGCATGCGGGACATCGAGGTCGTCGTGGTCAACGACGGCGGCGCGGACGTCGCGGGCGTGCTGCCGCTGGGCGTCCGGGGGATGACCGTGCGGCTGCTCTCCTTCCCGCGCTCGCGCGGCCCGGCGGCGGCGCGCAACGCCGGCCTGGAGATCGCCACCGGGCGATTCGTCGCCTTCCTCGACGACGACGACATGTACCTGCCCGGCCACCTGGACCGGGCCCTGGCCGCGCTGGAGAGCACCGGCTCGGACGCGATCTACGCGGACTGCATCCTCAGCGGCGACCGGGCGAAGCCGGGTGAGACACCGGGCAGCCCGTACCACTACGACTTCCCCTACGACCCGGACATGCTCTCGGTGGCCAACTTCGTACCCACCACCGCCGTGGTCGCGCGCAATCCCGCGCACACCGCGCCCGCGTCCTGGTTCCGCTTCGACCCCGAATTGCCGCTCCTGGTCGACTGGTCGTTGTGGCTGCGCCTGGTGCACGACCGGGGCTGGTCGTTCGCCCGGTTGTCCCAGCCCGGCGTGGTCTACCACCGGGAACCCGTCGACTCGCGCCTGTCCGGCGGCGCGGCGGCCCAACTCGACTCGCTGGACCGGTACGAGGACACCTACCGCACGATCGTCGCCCGCTGGCCCGTGCCGCCCACCGGCCGCGTGGCGCGCTTCCGCCGACACGCCCTGACCATGTTCGCGATCGCCCGGGAACAACTCTCCACCGGCGCCCACCTGGCCCCGTTCGCCTACGAGGACGCCCTCCGCGTCCTGCACGCGGGCTTCACCGGCCGCCTGGAGGAGGACACCGTCCCCACTCGCCTGTCCGCAGCCCTGACCGGCGCCGACACCCCGACCATCGACGCCTGCGGACCACTGGTGGAGCGGGTGCAGCAGTAGGGCCCGGCGGCCCGGTGGTCGGGCGGCCGCGTGGTCGGGGGTACGTGGCCGGTCGCGGGCCCGGCCGTCCTCGGGAGCGGCCGTCGGTGGCCGTGGTGGCCGTCGCGGCCGGCGGCGGAACGCGGCATGCACAGCCGGGCAGCGGCATACCCGCACGGCATACCCGAAGGGCACAGCGAGGACCCTGGACCACCGTCGCCGGCGATCCGTCCTCGCTGTGCCCTCGAACCCGGGTACCCCCGAGCCCGCCGCCGCCGCGCCGCCGCGCGTGGCCGCAGGCCGACGGCCTCGGTCAGCGGTAGTTCACGAACTGGAGCGCGAAGTCCAGGTCCTTGCCCTTGAGCAACGCGATGACCTCCTGGAGGTCGTCCCGGTTCTTGGACGAGACCCGCAGCTCCTCGCCCTGGATCTGCGCCTTGACGCCCTTGGGCCCCTCGTCGCGGATGATCTTGGAGACCTTCTTCGCGTTCTCCTGGGAGATCCCCTCCTGGATCGACGCGAAGATCTTGTACTCCTTGCCGGACGCCTTCGGCTCACCGGCGTCGAGCGACTTGAGCGAGATGCTGCGCTTGATCAGCTTGCCCTGGAACACGTCGAGGATCGCGTTCACACGCTCCTCGGAGTTGGCGCGCATCTCGATCTGCTCGCCGGTCCAGCCGATGTGCGCGCCGACGTTCTTGAAGTCGAACCGCTGCGCGATCTCCTTCGAGGTCTGGTTCAGCGCGTTGTCGACCTCCTGACGGTCGACCTTGGACACGATGTCGAAAGAGGAGTCAGCCAAGGCTCGGAATCGCTTTCTGTGGGAACTGAGTGGGAGGGAAGGCAACCCCTCCAGCCTAGAGCGTCCCCCATCACCCCGACTCCGACCGCGCCCCACCCACCCGATCCGATACCGAGTGGCGAAGCACCCCGGGTGGTCCGCTATTGTTGTCCCGTCGCGCCGCAAGGCGCACACGGCGGGTTGCCCGAGTGGCCAAAGGGAGCAGACTGTAAATCTGCCGGTGTATGCCTACGTTGGTTCGAACCCAACACCCGCCACATCGAAACAAGAGCCCCTGACCAGCGGAAACGCGGTCAGGGGCTCTTGTCATTCGAGCGGTCGGGTCGATGCTCGAAAAGTACGGCTTGTCTCACTTTGTACCAGCATGTTGCGGGTGTGGATCAGCCGCTGAGGAACATGCGTGGAATTTTCTCCGGCCTCCAGAGGGCCGGACTGGGTTATCCGTGGCGTGTCACGACTCGTCTGTCCGCCACCTCCTCATGGCTTCCGAGATGCTCCGATTGGCCTGTTCGGCGACCCCCGGCAGGCACTTCGCGTACACGCGCAGCAGCACGTTCACGCTGTGCCCCGCCCGCCGGGCGACTTCCGTCGGGTCGACGCCGGAGTTGAGCCACAGCGACACGCATGCGTGTCGCAGGTCGTACGGCCGCTTCGCGAGCGGCGAGTCCACCTGTTCGGGCTTGAGGGTGGCCACACGAGCCCGTCGCCACACCTCGCCGTACCCGCTTTCCTGGACCATGCCGCCGCGGGCGGTCCGGAACAGGCGCCCGTCCGGGGCGGTGCCGTAGGCGTAGACGTGCCACCGGAGCATGGCGACCAGCTCCGGTGGTATCGGGACCGGGCGCGTTGCGTTCTTTGCACGGCCCTTGAGCGTGCGCTTGTCGTGGGTCTTCCCGTCGTCGGTCCACGCGGACCCCACCCGAGGGCGCGACTCCCGCAGGTTCAGGACGCCCCATCCGCGCTTGGGCAGCTTGCAATCCTTCTTCATCAGCCACACGACTTCCGCCGGGCGCATTCCGGCGTGATACATGCACCCGAAGAAAGCGGCCAGGTGCCTTCCGCGGGCGCTCTCCCCATACACGGCCGCGAGCAGCACATCGGCCTGGCGTGGGTTGACGACGCTCTCGGGCTCGACCTGCTCGGAGTTCTTCGGGGCGGTCCACTGGATGGTGTCGAGCGGGTTGGCCGGCAGGCGCCGGGTCTCGACGGCGAAGCCCAAGGCGTTGTGGAAGATTGCCCGTTTGCGCTGAACGGTGGAGGGAGCGGTGGAGCCACCGTCGAGCCGCTTCGTAAACGCGGCCAGCACCTTGCGCATGACGATCGCGTCATCCAGGGCGCTCATCGGAAGCGCGTGCTTCTTCACCCATCGCAGGGTCTCGACCACCTCGGCCGGAGCGTCCTCGCTCCACCGGTTCACGTTGAACGCCCACCCGTAAAGCGCGAGCCGTAGCGCTTCCGGCGTCGGCTTGCGCCTGGCGGTGGAGACGAGTACCGGTGTTGCGGTTGCGAGAGCATCCGCCAACGTCGTTCGCGTCTTCGCAGGCGACCCGGTCCACTTCATCTCGATGTAGTCGCGAGCGTGGGCGTACCAGGTGACGTCATCCAGGGCCCGAGCCTCGGGCATCGGCAGTCCGCTGATCTCATCGAACGCCGTGCCGTTCTGGACGAAAGTCATGAGCTGGGCACGCCTGTTGTCCGCGAGTCCCTTGCTCTTGTAGGTCTTGGAGCAGGGGTTGCCGCCGACCTTCCAGCGGACCTCGTACGTTGTGCCTTTAGCGCGCTCATGGACGCGCAGTTCCCAGATGCGAACCTTGAATGATGGCTTGAGCAAGCTGACATCCTCATGGAAGGACCCGGCCCGGTAACCCGGACCGGGCCGCAGCGATGGTGGGGGTCGGTCGATTAGTCGTTCAGGGACGCCCACCAGGCGTCCACGTCCGCGCGGCGGAACCTGAGCTGACCATTCGGGAGCTTCTTGGACTTCGGCGCTTCTCCCTTGGCGCGCATCCGATAGAACGAGGCGCGCGAGATCTCCAGCTCCTTCAGGACAGCGGGCAACTTCAACGTCGTCGGTCGACTCACCGGTGCACTCCTGTGGCTACTGACTCCGGCGGCACTCCTGATCACGGGCTCGCCGGTGGGTGACGGTCTCGGCGTCCCCACCCGGGAGTCCGCTACATCCGCTACATCCGCTACAGCGCAGGTCAGGGCCCTGTTTTCTGTAGCGGATGTGCTCGATGTAGCGGATGCGTGCCGCTACATCCGCCGGTCGGGGCTGTAGCGCGTAGCGGCTGAGTAGCAGAGATGTAGCGGCTGATTTCGAGCTATCCGCTACCGCGTTTCCGCAGGTCGGGTGGGGTTTTGAAGATCATGTAGCGGATGTAGCGGACTTTTCGGGGGGTGGGGGGCAGTACCGCGTCCATGCGTCCTGGAGATCGGCTGCGTAGTAGCCCTTCACGACCGTGCCGGACGCAGTCCTGATGTTCCGCGCGACGATGGGCGTGTTGTCGGCCGTTACGTAGTCGCGCAGCCACTTGGCGAGGCTGCGCGAGTCCAGGGGACGGCCGTTGACGTCGCCCCAGGGAGCGTCGTCCTTGGCGACGAGTTCAGCGAGGACGGCGACGGTGGGCACGCGGTCCGCGCCGTTGAACACGTGGTCGCGCAGGTCGGTCAGCAGCCGGATTCCGAGGGAACCCTTGTCGTTGGCCTTGGACGCTTCGACCAGTTCGACGCATGCCTTGCGGGCGCGTTCGGGCCAGTGACCACCGACGGCATCGGCGACGGCGAGCAGGGGTTCCCACACGTCCGCAGGCCGGTCGGTGACCCCTTCCGGCAGGTCGGGCCATGCTCCGGCGACGCGTTCGCGCACGGTGTCGGCCCACTTGGCGAGGCGGTCGCGCAGCGCGTTGCCCTCGGGGGTGTGGATGCGGGCGCGGAATGGGGTTACGTGCTCGTTCGGTGCGCGGCGGCGCATGCGCACGATGACCGAGCGGGTCAGGATCGTGTCCGGCAGGGAGCCGAGCCCGGCGACGGCGACGGCGCAGTACGAGGGGAATGCGACCACGGTTTGGTTCGATCCGTCGCCGACGCACCGGTAGGTGACGCCGGAGCGGCGGTGTCCTGCGTTGATCCAGCCGCGTAGTTCCTCGTTGTCCCCGGCCTTGGGGCCGAACACGGTGTCGATCTCGTCGAAGAGGATGGTCGGCGTGCTCTCCCCGGCCGAGACGGCGCGGAACAGCGCGGCAGCGGACGCGTTGACCGCGGGCATCGGGTTGGGCACCAGGGTTTCCACGATCTCCAGCGCGCGGGTCTTGCCGCTGCCCGGTTCGGGCGACAGGAACGCCATGCGGGGTGTGGAGTCGAAGCAGTCGAGCAGGTGCGCGTGAGCGTCCCACAACGCCACGGCGACGAAAGCCGATTCGACCGGGAAGACGTTGAAGCGCCGGTGGAATGCTTCGACTTCGTCCAGCAGCGCCGCGCCTTCCCCTCCCGGTTCGGGGACGGAGGGGCTGCTCTTAAGGGTGGAGGTCCGGATGCTCATGCGGCCCTCGTGACGTTGTGGGCGATCGACCAGTTCAGTGCGCTGGTGATGGCCGGGACGCTCTCTCGCTCAGTCAGGCCGGCCACCGATGCCCCCGCCTTAAGAGCGTCTTCGACCTCGCCGCGCGGCAGGTCGCCGGATGCCACGAACCGGCCCAGCGCCCGCGCGGCCCGTACGAGAGTTGCGTTACGCATGCCTTCCGGGGCACCGGTGACGTTCGCGGTCTCGTTGCGCAACGCGGCAGCGGCGTACCCGGACGCGTGGTGGGCGAGCGGGATCGCCACCGGGCCGCGCACGATCGGCGCGGGCCGCAGACGTTCGAGCAGCCATGAGGGGAGCGGCGCCGGTGGGGTGTCGTTGACGACGCGGTACGAGGAAGTGCCCGTGACGCTGCCGGGGGCGACGACGTATCCGCCGTGCGCGCGGGTGTCGATCTTCCACCCCAGCTTGCCGGTGCTGTTGCGCAGCTCGATTGCGTCGGGTGCGAGGAAGTACAGGTGTTGGCCGCCGCTCGCGGTGGCGACGGTGAACGTGTCGCCGGGGTAGGGCTGTTCGGCCTGGGCGGCGAGCAGGTAGAGCACGTCGAACCCGTCGGCGGCCTCCTGCTCGGCCCACTCGGCGGGCGGGACGTCGGTGTCGGACTTGGGCTTGTCGAGGTCGACCACGACCAGCCCGGACGGGCCGGTGGCGATGCCGACGTTGTACCGGCCGTGGTCCCAGCAGCGTGCGATGCGGTCCGGGTCGGTGGTTGCCCGGTGCTCCCAGTCGCGCACCATGGGCGGCTTCTTGCTGCCGGGCGTGATGGGGAAGACGCTCCAACCGCGCGCGGCGAGCGTGAGCGCGGTGGCCTTCAACGGGTTGTCGACGGTCACCGACGGCCGGGCATCCTGCCGGGCCGGGCCGGACAGGGAGGTGGGTGCGTGGGTGGGGCAGAAGTAGCCGTGCATGTAGCGGCGCATCCCCTCGGTCGCCGGGCACGGGTCGGCCGACCAGCGCGAGCAGACCGCGGCGCGCTTGGTCGGCGGGTTCGGGAGGGAGCGGTTCGAGTGGGCATGGGTCATGCTGGTTGTCTCCTGCTTCCTGATCGGTGCGGGAGCCCGGGGCGACCGGCGACTTGGCGGTAGACGGTCGCCCCGGGGCGGGTCTAGAACGGCGGTTCGTTGCTGTACTCGGTGTGCGGGCGGCGCCCGTACGGGATGCGGATGCGCGGCCCGTCGTTGCACGAGCAGGCGACCATGTCGGGGTCTTCCGGGTGGGTGGCGCTGCGTTCCCACCAGCCGCCTTCGCCGAAGCAGTCGGGGCAGTTGGGGTTCGCGCCCCGTTCGATATGGACGGCGCGGCGCTCGCGGTAGATGAACCAGCGGCGGATGCGCATGCGGTGTGGTCTCCGTTCAGCCGATGGCGGAGGCGAACGCGTCGACGGCGCCCGCGACGAACGTTCCGGTGGAGTTGCTGAGCGAGGCGGCGAACGCGGTCCCGGAGAGGTTGACTCCGGCGACGAACAAGCAGAACCCGGCGAGCTTGGGCGCCTTGTTCGAGGCAAGCAGGGCGAACGCGGCGGCGAGCAGGATGATCGGCAGGCCGATGGTCACGGTGGATCCACCGGCGGCGAGAGTGGTCATGGTCGGTCTCCTGACGGGTGGTCGGAGCGCGGTTCAGCGGGTGCCGTCGGCGCGGAGCCGACGTGCGTGGTTGTGGATGCGGCGGCCGATCCGCAGCCGGGCACCGGTGCCCTTGCAGCGGCGGCACGGCTTGCGGATGCTGCGGCGCTTGGGCCTGCTCGGCGTGCCGTTCGCGGCGCGGCGCTTGTCCAGCCAAGAGATGTGGTTACCGGTGCCGTCGCAGCGTCGGCACGGGCCGAACGGCGAGACGAAGCACAACAGGCTGTAACCGAGAGCGAAGGCGGCGATGGCCGCTGCGACGAGCATCGTGAGGGTCACGAGGTGCCTCCCAGAGGTGTTTTCGCTGGTTCCGGGCATGGCGGTGCTAGGGACTAGTGCTCTGGTCAGTGCGGGGATGGGTCGCTAGCGGGGTCGCTAGGTCTAGCAGGCGCGCCCGCTAGACCTAGCGACGAATCCGGGTCAGTCTCCGGCGCGATTTCCGTCACGCTTCGTGACAGCGGCGGCGATGTCGTCGCGGGTGATGCCGCGCCGGTTCGCGCCCTTGCCGCCCTCGGTCGTGGTGCCCCAGACCTGACCGGTGGCGACGCCGAACGGCTTGAGTGCGGTGGTCAGTTGCGCGGGCTTGGCCTTGACGTCGAGCGTGGCCCACGGACCGTAGACGTCGGGCCGCAGCTCGGCGAGCCGGTCGACCACCACGTCGTTCCACACCTTCGACTCGTGCGGTCCGACGACGGCGAGGATGTCGCCGAGCAGGTCGTGAGCCGGTACGCGTTCGGTGTCGCCGGTCTCTCCGATGGCGTGCCCGGCGAGGGTTCCGGCGGTGATGCGTGCGGCGCGGGCGCGTTCGCAGATCAGCTCTGCGGCCGGTCCGTCGATGTAGAACGAACGCGTGATCTGGGCTTCGGTGGCGTGGCCCACCAGGTAGCCGATGCCCTTGTCGTTCGCGGTGAACGTCGTCGCCCGAAGCCCGTTCTTGTAGGCCGACGTGCCCAACACCATGTCGTTCTCGGTCTGGCCCATGACCCGCAGGCAGAACCGGATGCCGACGTTCGCCGACACCCCGGTCGGCAGCGAGTCCTTGTCCGGGCGCTGAGTGGCGAGCACGAGCATCACGCCGAGCGCCGGGCCGCGCTTGATGATCGCGACCGACAGCGTCTCGGCTTCCCCACCGAACTTCGGGTGAGAGAACAGCTCTTGGCACTCGTCAATGGAGAACACCAACGGGTGCAACCGGAGCGACTTCCGCGCGGAGAGTTCGGGCGTGACCTTGTTCTCGGGGCACACGTCCTTGGGCAGGCCCCGGATCACCTTCGCCCGGCGCTCAAGCTCCTTGTACACGTACCGCAGGTTCTCCACGCACCGTTCAAGGGTCTCGTCGTCCGGGCCCGACCCGTAGGTCTGGGCGACCTTCTCCAGCGCGGACAGGTCGCCGGTGCCCTTGAGTTCCCACACGTGCAGCTCGGCGAGCACGTCCAGCGCGGCGGCGAGCAGCACGACCCGCAGCGCGAACGTCTTCCCGAACCGGGGCATCGCGCCGATGAGCAGGTTGGCGAACATCAGCGTGAACGCGATCGTGCGCCCGCGCTGGTCCGCGCCGAACGGGATCGACTTGAACAACGAAGTCGCGCCCGACGCTGCGAGCGGCCACACGGCGGGCGGGGCCTGCGACATGTCCTGATCGCCGACCCACAACACCAGCCGTCCGGCGTGCTGGTCGTGCGCGGGTTCGGGCCACACGCAGCCCATCGGGCGGCGCAGGCCGGACGCGAGCCGGTCGCGGCGCTCGATGATGTCGACGGCGGTCACGCCGTACGGCAGGTCGATGTCCGCGCGCCACCCGGGCCCGTCGCGGGTGATCGGGGCGACGAACGCGCGCGGACCCCAGCCCTTGGCCACGGCCTTGTTGATCTCGGCGATGCCGAGCGCGCCGAGCGCCCGCAGCACCATCCCACTGGACAGCTTCTCGGCTTGCGGCTTGACCACCGCCGGACCGATCACCGGCCGATCCTCCGGCGCGCCGGCCCACCCCAACCCGGCGACCACGCCGAGCAGGGTGACCACCAGGGCCCACGTGGGTCCGGCGAGCAGCAGTGCGGTGAACAGCAATCCTGCGGAGAGGACGGCCGCGGTGAGGATGGTGCCGCGCAGCTTCACTTTTCCGTCGCGGTGCTTGGCGAGCTTGAGGTACTCGGCGGCGTCCGCCTTGCGGACCGCTTCGGCGCGGACCGGGCGCCCGTCGGCGTCGGACACCCACCGCAGCGCGCCACCCACCAGACGCGCGGCGCCGAGCGGGGAGCGCAGCGCGAGCGTCCCGGCGTACACCGGGGTGCGCACCGCGTGGAACGCCAGCACGTGCTTGTAGTGAGCGAGCACCCACCGCGTCTGCTCACGCAACGCTTCACGCGAGCGCAGCCACGCGGGCAGGACGTCCCGGCGCTGTTCGCCCCGGACCGATTCGCTCCACGTGGGCTGCGACCGGCCCGGCGGGTCGACCGGCACCAGGTCGCCATTGTCGTCGTCGTGCTCGGCGTCGGTTTCCTCGGTGCGGTCGCGGTGGATCTCGGCGTCGGGGTCGACGGCGGTCTCACGCGGGAACGGGATCACCTCGCCGCCGGGCGGGGTGTCGTCGTCGCGGTCGGGTTCGTGGTCCTCGAAGTCGGGACCGTCGAAGGTGTCGTGCGTCATGCTGAACCTCTCCTCTTAAGAGTGGAGAGCGGGCACCGGCGAAAGCTGCCAGGCGAGAGCCGGTGCCCGCACGATCAAGCGGTGGCGCTGTACTCGAAGCCGTCCGCGCACGGCACGCACGCGCCGAGCCGGACGGAAATCACGTAGGTCTGCTCGATGCGGCAGGCGGGGCAGGTGCGGCGGGCGCGCATCGCGGCGGCAAGCGCCCGGTAACGGCCGACGGTCATCGGCCGGACCGGTCGGGCGCGGTCGACGCGGTACAGGTACGCGACCCGCAGGCCACGCGCCCGGGACTGCCACATCAGTTGTGCGGTCGGTTCCTGACCGCCGGGCCGCAGCCCTTCGGCGCGCAGCTGACGGCGCGTCATCAGCCCGTCCGGTGCTGCCCGCCACGGGTAGGTGGGTGTGCCGTAGCGGGCGCCGGTCGGGTCCCAGAACCGCGCCCGGAACCGGGCCATCAGCTCTCGGCCGCAGCGCCGGGGTCGACCACCAGGTGCAGCCCGGCAGCCGTGCGCTCGGCGAGCAGCGCATCCCGCAACGTCCGACCGTTCGCCGACGACGTGCGCACCGCCTTGCGGACCGCCTCACCCGTCAGTCGGTCGACCGGCCACCCGGCCGTCAACTTCCTCGCCTGTGCGAGTAGTTCGTCAGTCGAGCGGGTGCGGCTGGTCGACTTCGCGGCAGCCGGGACTTTGCCGGTTGCCCTGCGCGAACGCGCACCGGTCGACCGACTCGCACCCGACTCGGCCGTGTCTTTTTGCGTAGAAATGTGCTGATCAGGGGTCGACTGCTCTCCCTGAGTCGGCTCGGTCGAGTGGACCTTGCCGAGCAGTTCGGCGACCGGCCGAGCCGAGTCGAACGCGAGGATCAGCGCATCCCGAACCGCCTGATCGGAGTCGAGCACCGACCCGCCCGGCGCCATGTCGGCAAGCGTCGCGGTCGGGATCTGGACCACCGACAACGCGACCGGTTCACCACCCGACTCGGGCGCGGCGGCGAGCAGTTCGCCCACTCGCCGAACCGCCTTGTGGTGACGCTTGAGCGTTCGTCGGGTCACCCCCGGGTCGGCCCCGTGTACGGCCCTCCACGCGATGATCCACGCCGCGTCCTCTGTGAGACCGGGCACGGACGCGAGCAGGTCGCGCATGCGTCGGCTCACCCGACGGAACCGCGTCTTGCGGTACAACTCGGCGCGCAACTGGGCTCCGGTCTTGCCGCCCGTGTGCTCGGTCCGGCTGTGTGCGTAGGACTCCCAGAGCAGTACGCCGAGCATGGACGCGATGCCGAGCACGATCGCGAGCGGAACGCTCCGGTGGATCGTATGGGCGACGTTCAGAGCAGCGGCGGCGAGCGCCGAGCCCCACGTGATCGCTCGGTAGAGCCCGGTGGGACGACCGTCCTCGATCGCCCGGGAAGCCATCGCCGCGCCTGCCCACGCCGCGCCCTCGGACATCGCCGTCACCAGCACCGCGAGCGCCGGGTGCATGCCGAGAGCGAGATAGAACGACATCTGCGCGGGCCACGCCGTGCCCACCGACGCGACCATGATGGCGGTGACCATCACGAAGTCGCGCCGGGTGAGCACCGCCTCGAACCGCTTGCGCCACCGGCGGTTGCGCTCCGCGCGGGCGGACGCTTTGTCCTGCTCGGCGCCCGCACGCTCGGCCCGCTCGGCGTCGCGCTGAACCGCGGCGATCCGCGCTGCGGCTTCCGCCTGCTTGAGCGCCGATTCGGCCTGAACTGCCTGCGCTCCGGCCTGCGCTTCGGCGACCTTGGCCTTGTCGAGCTGACGGCCGGCGCGCATCGAGTAGACGGTGTCGGTCACGACGTCACCCCCGTGACGATCAGGGCGGCGACGAACAGCCACCCGATGTGCCAGGACTGATCGAGCAGGTACGGCGCCTGCGGATCGCGCTCCCACCACGTGCCCTTGCCGACCCGACGGGCCAGCTTGGCGAGGGTGTGCCTGCGGTCCGCCCACCAGTGCGACAACGCGTCGACCACCAGGCCGACGACCACCGCGAACGGGTTCAACGGCAACGCGAACACCAGCCACACCGCGGCGAGGAACACCACCTTGACCAGCGTCAACGACACGACGTGTCGCGCGGCCCAGTAGCGGCCCGACCAACCGGCCGCACCCTTGCCCAGCGCTTCCCGATCCGTCTGCACCCAGTGGTCACCCACCATGTGCGCGGCGTGCAGCGCGAACCCGACGGCGGCGAACGTGCCCGGATCGGCGCTCACGCGGCCCACCGCCGAGCCACGAAACGACGACTCGGCATGACCAGCACCCGCGCCGACTCGCACAACAGCCGCTCGGCGTACTCGGCCAACTCGGGCTCCTCGCGCCGCAGCGCGGTCAGGATGTCGCACGCGGCGTCGACCCGGGCCGCCCGCTCCTCGGCGGACTCCCCGTCGACTCCGAGGAACAGTTCCGGGTCGACGCCCAGCGCCAACTCGGTGAACTCGAAGCTCGTCACGGCCAAACGGCCGTTCACAATGGTTCTCACGGTCGTACTCCCCACATCGGAGTTGCGACCCACGGGGCGCCCGCCTTCCGCCAAGTCCGCGGGCGCCCCGGCACACATCGGTGTGCCCCGTCTTGAGAGACGAGTGGCCGTGACCCCCGACGCGCGTGTTCGTACCGCGCATCGAGGACCAAAAGCACTCGTTTCGATCCATTCGTCACACTGTTGAGTTCTCAAGGACCGAGCTGTCCCGGCACTTACGGGCGTACGGGCCGAAGCCGTCTTCCCTGGCAGGTCGCGAGGTTGATCGGTGGAACAGGTCCGGGCTTGCGCCCGTTCTCAGAGAGTGCTCTTAGAGCACTAAGAGCGTCAAGTAGTTCTCTGAAGATTCTTTGACGGGTGTGGTGGACTTGGAGCTACAGGTACCTACAAGGGGGACTGACGTGTCCGGAAGCGACGAAGCCGCCTACAGGCGGATCGCCACGGAGCTGAGCGCTCGTATCGCTCGCGGAACGTACCGGCCGGACGACCGGCTGCCGTCGCTCGCGGAACTTCAGACCGAGTTCCAGGTGAGCAACACCGTGATCAAGAACGCGCTTGCGATCTTGCGCAACGAGAACCTGATCGTGGGTCGACAGGGCAAGGGCGTTTTCGTTCGATCTGATGTCGTTCCCGGAGCGGTTCCGATGCCGGTCGACGTGACCGTGCTGGCTGCCCAGGTCGCGCAGTTGCAAGAGCAGGTCGGCATCCTGGCGGCGCGGGTCGCCGTCCTCGAAGACTCGGCTTCCTGACGTCTACGGCTGGGATGAGCCGCATCCCGAGCACATGCGCCCGCTGCTTGTCGTGATCGGGGGGAGGCTACTACCGCAGTTGCCGCACATCGGGCTTCTCCTTGAGTCGCTCTCGGCTGACATCACCAATACAACCGCTACTTACGGCAACTCTCCATCACTCATAGCTAATCGAGCGGACTAAACGAGCTTTCAACGAGTAGCTACACGGTTAGTTCGGCGATCTCCATCGGCCGATCATGCTTCTTATGATCGGTCTGACTGAAGCCTAGGAGGGGCAGTGACTCGGGGTCGAGAAGGCTGGAATTCTGAAGCCTTACGCAAAGCGCGGGAAGCATTGGGCCTGACTCAGGAAGATGTCGGCCAGGAGATACGCGATATCTCCGAGCGCAACCGCTGGAACTTGGCAGCCAACTTCCAGACCCTCTCGGCTCATGAAACGGGCCGATCGTACCCAGGGCCGCATTATCGGCGTGCCTACTGTCTCCTCTACAAGGCGACTGAACCGCAGCTCGGGTTCAGGAATCCACTGCCGATGGAGGAAGCACCGATGCCGGACTCGCGGCATGAAATCCCGCCCACGGATCCTGATGAACGGGCGATTGAGTCAGCGCTGAGCATGGTTAAGGCTGGTGTTCCGGAAGTATCCCTGTCCGAGCTAAGAGGTCACGTGCTCGGCTCGTGGCGGCGGCGGAGAGGGCTTTCGACGCAGGAACGGTCCACGACTCTGACCATGGTCGGCGGCTATGCAGGTTCAGGGAAATCGGAGCTGGCCAGATTTCTCGGCACGCTCACGGGTTGGTCGATTCTCGACAAGGATTCGCTTACGCGGCCGATGGTCGAGCAGTTGCTAACGGCCCTCGGTGCCGATCCGTACGATAGGCATTCGAGCCTTTACGCCGAGCGAGTCAAGCCACACGAGTATCGGTGCCTCATGGAATCTGCTTGGGATAACCTGGACTGCGGGATATCGGTGATCCTGGATGCGCCATTCGTGGCGCAATTCTCGGACCCGGATTGGATGCGGCGGGTTTTCAACAAGTGCCGATCCAAGCGTGTCACACCGCTGATTATCTGGGTTGAGTGTGATCCCGACTCGATGTACGAGTACGTCCAGTTCAGGGATGCGCCCCGGGATGCGTGGAAGCTTCAGAACTGGGATGTCTACTCTGCGGGAGTCGATCCGGAAATGCGTCCCGCCGGCCCGCACTTCCTTGTGGACAACCGGCATGGGGCGGCTGTTTCGCTTGCGGATCGTGCCCGCGACGCTCTCATGGGAGGAGGTCGGTGGTGAACCCGTCCGCCGTGGTCCTCTACGGCCCGCCCGCATCCGGCAAGGACACGGTCACGGCAGCCCTGTCCCGAGCGGACGCGTCGTTCGTCCACTTCCGGCGGCTGAAAGCCGGACCGGGCAGGTCGTCCGGATACCGCATGACGGACCCGCAAACATTGGCTGACCTGCGGCGGGATGGACTGATCGTCCACAGCAACCGGCGCTATGAGGCCGAGTACGCGACGGATACACCCGAGCTTGACCGACTCACGGTGCAGGGGCGGATTCCCGTGGTTCACGTGGGGCAGGTCGAGGCGCTCTCTGCGCTCGCGGCGTACCCAGCCCACTGGACCCGGGTTCTGCTTTGGTGCCCTCAAGAGGTCACGGCCAAGCGTTCTGCCAACCGGGGTGATGCCGATAGCGACGCTCGACTGAAGGTATGGGCGGAGACCTACGTGGACCTCGAAGCGCACCGCAACGTGCTGTGGTCTGTGATCGTGCGGACCGACCGCACAACGCCGGACGAATCCGCCGCACTGATTCGGCAGGCCGTGAGTGACAAGGCGCCGGACCGGTTCACCTCTGCCCACCTGCTCCAAGAGGCCACATGACCACGATCGGAGTTCTTCACCCAGGCAGCATGGGTGCGGCGGTTGCGGGAGAGCTGAGCAGCCGCGGGATTACCGTCCTGTGGTGTCCCACGGACCGTAGCGCGGCGACCAAAGCTCGGGCGGCCAAGTTCGGTCTTGAGCCCGTGGAGGAACTCGGCGAGTTGCTCGACCGCAGCACATACGTGATCTCACTTTGCCCACCCGGAGCGGCGGAAGCCGTGGCCCACTCGGTCGCCGAACGGCGGTACATCGGGCTGTACGTAGAGGCGAACGCAGTGAGCCCAGGCCGCATGGAGCGCATGGCCGCACTCCTCACCGCGGGAGGAGCCACCGTGGTAGATGGGGGCGTCGTTGGGTCACCGCCGTCCGAGACCCGATCGCCGCGCCTCTACTTGTCCGGTGCAGGGGAGAACGTGGCTCGCGTCGTGGGGCTGTTCGTCGATACCCGGGTGCAGGCGAAGAGTCTTCCCGGCGGGATCGGCCAGGCGTCCGGCTTGAAGCTGTCGTTCGCGAGCTACCAGAAGGCGAGCAGGGCTCTAGCCGCCGTGGCCCACGCGTTGGCAGACGAATACGGGGTCGGGGCTGAGCTTCTGGACATCGCCGAGCACCACTCGGGGCGGCACCTTGCCGACCTCGATTACACCGCCGACGTGGCCGCCAAGGCATGGCGGTGGGAGACGGAGATGAGAGAGGTTGCCGCAGCTCTAACCGCGGTTGGCCTGCCTGCCGAGATGGCACTTGGCGCCGCTGAGGTTCTCTCCCGATGGGCAACAGCGAAAGGTGCCGAACTTGACCCGGTCGAGGCGATCAAGCAGCTACGGAGCATCCCGTAGGGTTCACGCGTCAGCGCTCACAGCTGTGCAGTAGTCGGTGTCGAACTCCGCGGAAAGCTGATGAGAAGCCCCCTGTTGCGAACGACGGCGAGCAGGTTGTCCGAACATGGGCGGCTCACAGACTTGTGGGTCCCCCATGGGAGGGTGGGCTCAGCGTGTGATCCTCTTGGGGAAGTAGGTTCGCGAATGGGCGCGTTGCTGCGTGTTGGCCAAGTCTTTCGGTACGCATCTGGGAAGGACGCTTCAGAGCCGGTCGTTGGAGGCTTTCCGAATTTCTGGAATGCCACCACGACGATCGGAGCCAAAGGAGCGCAGCTGGAAAAGGGCATCAACCCCATCGCGGAGGTGCGTACCCAGGGTGCAATGCGCCGACCGGCAGTCCTCATCAGGGCCAGTCCATGGAAGGCCGGTAGCAACCAAACTCCTTGGCACGATGTGTTGGACCTTGAACACGGTCACGTTCGCTACTTCGGCGACCACAAGCATGGGCTGACTCAACCGACCGGTACCACACAGGGCAACGCAGCCCTGCTGAAGGCGTTTGACCGGCACCGGGCACCGACGAGAGATCAGCGCGTGTCGGCCGAACCGCTGCTGGTCTTCCAGAGCGTCACACGCGGCAAGAGCCCAAAGGGCCACGTCGAGTTTTGCGGTTTGGGACTCATCGAACGCGTGGAACGCGTCGTCCAGTGGGGCGGCGCCGACCGTGAAACGTTCGTGAACTACGTCTACGACTTGGCCATGCTCGACCTATGCGACGAAGGGGATCAGCTCGACTGGGCCTGGATAGACGCGCGTCGTGATCCCACGCAGTCGCCCGAGGAGACGTTGACTGCCGCTCCGCGGGCGTGGCGCGACTGGGTCAGAGACGGTCATGCAGCTCTACCGAAGCTTCGACGTCGCGTTGCTCGGTCGCGGGTCGTCAAGGTGAAGGATCAAAAGCCACGGCCAGGCACCTCTGAGGCCAAGGATCTAGACACGATCTACCACCACTTCGACGGGCGAAAGCATGACTTCGAGGCTGTCGCATCTGCCGTGGCAGCGCGTGTCCTCGGTGTTGGCGCGTCCTATCGGCAGGGATGGCTCACCCGCCGATCGGGCGATGGAGGCGCCGACTTCGTTGGCCGACTCGATGTAGGCCGAGGACTTGCAGGTACAAGCCTCGTAGTCCTCGGTCAGGCGAAGTGCATCAAGCCGGACAGCTCCGTCAGCGCTGACCAGATCGCCCGGGTCGTCGCTCGTTTGCGTCGCGGGTGGATCGGCGTTTTCGTCACAACCGGATCCTTCTCGGACGCAGCTCAACTTGAGATGGTCGAGGATCAGTACCCGATTGCGCTTGTCAACGGGCTTGATCTTGCTCGTGAGATTCGGACGATGGCCAACGAGGACCATCACAGCGATCTGGTTGCCTGCTTGGAGCACATCCTCCAGATGCAGGGAGCGGGCGGCGCGGTCATAACGGAACGGCGGCCTGAGGAGATTCTCCTCCTGTAACCGTGCTCCATGCCGCCGCGGCAGCATGCTTGCTGATCATGTGGAACGGCTGCGGAATGGATTGCCATTTTCGTCGTTCGCAGCATGCCCTTGGCTGGTCACGTGGGTGCAGACGTGGCCCGTTGGTCTCGCTGTAAATCTGCCGGTGTATGCCTACGTTGGTTCGAACCCAACACCCGCCACACCGTGAAAGACGGCTTCTGACCAGAGGTTTTGGTCAGGGGCCGTTTTTTGTTGCGTGGATTCGGGTGTGCGGCGTTGGGCTTCTCGGGGTGCTTGGGGCGGGGCGGCGCCTCGTAGGTGTGTCCCGGGGCCCGGAGGGTCGCGGGTCGTCGGGCCGCGCATCCGGTGCGTCCGACCGGTCGGCCAGGATGGAACCACGACTACCGGCGGATGTACGGGGGAGCGGATGAGCGTGAGCGGCGACGACGAACCGGTATCGCAGGAGCTGATCGACTATTGCGCGAACCTGCCGGGAGTACTGGTGGGCGCCTCGGTGCTGCTGCGGGATCGGCACGGCGGGCTCGTGGTGGTGGAGCCCAACTACAAGCCCGGCCTGGATCTGCCCGGCGGGATGGCCGAGCCGGGGGAGGCCCCGCACGAGGCCGCCGGGCGCGAGCTGCGGGAGGAGTTGGGCCTCGAACTCACCGTCGGCCGGCTGCTCGCGGTGTCCGCGACGACGTCCGGGACGTGGGGGCGGGTCGTACTGGATTTCCTCTTCGACGGGCCGACGCTGACCGACGAGCAGGTCGCGGCGCTGGCCCCGGCCGATGCGGAACTGGACGCGGTGTACGTGCTCACCCCCGACCAGGCGCTGCCGCGCTTTCCGGGGCGGACTCGGCGGCGGGTCTCGGTGGCGTTGGAGGCGTATGCGTCGGGGGCCTGCCTGTACATGGTCGACGGGCGTGAGTACCGGCCGGCGAAGAAGCGGGTGTGGCACGAGGACGAGCCGATCCCGGCCGGCACTCCGGTGGGTCGGGCGGCGGGATGGCTGTTCGATCCCGAGGGGCGGGTCCTGCTGGTCGGTGACCCGGACGGCGGGTACGCGCTGCCCGGCGGCGGCGCCGAGCCCGAGGACGCGGACGCGCTGGCGACCCTGACGCGCGAGGTCGCGGAGGAGGCCAACGCGGTGCTCGGGAAGACCACCCACGTGGGCTATCTGTCCGACCCGGACGGCGGCGACGTCAGGTCCCGCAGCGCCGCGCGGATCGCCGCACTCGGCCCGCTCGCCCCCGACCCGGCCACGGGCTGGTCGTGGAGCCGTGTCCTGGTCACCCCGCGCCGGGCCGTCGAGCTCCTCGGCGACGGCTACCAAGCGCGTCTGCCGCAGGCACTCGCCGCCCAGCGGATCGCCCACGAGCGCCTCGGCGTCCCGATCCTCGACGACGACAGCCGAGTCGACGTTCCCCCGGAAGGCGTCACCTTCGAGTAGCCGAGCGAGTGGGCCCCGAACGTACGGCGGCCGACACGCGATTCGAGCCGGACCCGACCCACCACCGCCCGAAGGGGCACCACCCGAAGCCGCCGAGCCCACCGCACGGACGACCACGAATCCGCAAGGTCCGGGAGGCGGAGGCCGGCGGCCGAGCCTCACGAACCCGGCCGCGGCGTGCGGTGCGCGAGCCCGGTGGCCCGAGGACCGAACCGGTCGCCTCGGAGGGAGTGCGAGTTCGCCGCCCGGGACCGGCAACCGGGCGACGGCGCCCAGCCGCGCGGCGTGCGGCCCGTCCGGTGTCGGCCGCTCGCGCTTCGTGGAGGCGAGCAGCACAACCGGACTCGCGGACCACCCCAAACGACGGCGAGCCCTTTGCCCGTGCTCGCCGCGCTCGCCGTGCTCGCCGTAGGGGTCGTTCGGCTTGCGTGCTAGAGCGGGTGGTTCAGGTGGTGGGTCAGGTTTCCGACGTAGTCGGTGATCATGTGGCGTCGGGTGAACCGCCATGTTCCGTCGGCCCGTTCGAAGGTGTCGTGGTAGCGGCCGGTGAAGATCGGCTGGAGGGGGAAGTCGGGCAGGGATTGGAAGACCGTCACGTAGCTGCGGCACGTGCCGGTGCCCGCTTCGTCGTCCACATCCAGGACCAGGTTCGTGGTCACGTGCCGGGTGTGCGGTGTGCCGTTGTCGGGATAGCGGCGCGTCCACGCCTCGAACATCGCGCGTGCCGCCGCCGCGCCGGCCACCTCCGGACCCTGGCCCTCGGAGGTGATCACCGCGTGTGCGAACAACTCGCCCACGCCCACGTAGTCGCCGGCGTCGATGCGCTCGGCGTACAGCCCGATCAGATTCGGAATCGCGTGGTAACCGGACGGCATGAAGGTGGCCTCCCGACCTCTCGACGGAGCGCCCCCGCGGCACGGCCGGCCGGCGGCCTCCGCGAAGCAAGCAACGAAGCAAGCAATGCAGGACCGGCCGACGGTAACTGACATGGCGTCAGATGTCTTCGGCGCAGACGGCCGATCCCCCGATGCCCACCCCGGCCGCGCCCGTCACCGCCGCCGACCGCCCGTAACCCCGGCGGGGAGCGCGCCTGTCACCACCGCCGACTGCCCGTAACCCCGGCGGGGAGCGCACCCGTCACCCTTGCCGACGTCCCCTCACTCCCCGCCGTCCACCCCGACCGCGCCCCGGATGTCCTTCGTCAACTCCAGCAACTCCGCCTCGCGGTCCGCCCGCTCCCGCGGCCACCCCGCCGCGTCCGGTCGGGTCTGCCACGGATGCGGCCCGTGCAACGGCCGGTACTCCACGCCCAACGCGTCCAGCCGAGCCAGATGCCCCGACGTCAATCGCGCCACGAAGTCGGCGAAGTCACCCGACCCAGGCCCAGACTCCGATTCCGACTCCGACCGCGACCCAGGCCCCGACTCCGACCCCGACCACACCGCCTCCGCGAACGCGCACAATCTCGGAAAGGCCATGTAGTCGATCCGCCGCACCGAGTCCATGTGCTCGGTCCAGATCTGCGCCTGCCCACCCAGCACCCGCGCGCCATCCTCGGCGGACAACGCCGACGGCACCGGCCGGAACGCGTACACGTCCGCCAGCGTCAGCAGCGGCCCGACCGGAATCGGCTCGTCCGCGCCCTCGTCCTGGCGGTAGTCGAGGTACACCGAGGTGTCCGGACACGCCACCACGTCGAACCCGGCCCGGGCCGCCGCGATCGTGCCGTGCTCTCCGCGCCAGCCGCCGATCAGCGCATTCGAGGGCACCGCCGCGCCGCCCGCCAACACCTCGTCCCAGCCGAACAGCACCCGCCCGTGCGCGGCCAGCATCCCGGCCAACTCGGCCACGAACCAGCCGCCGAGCGAGCTCGGGTCGGGATGACCCATCCGCTCCCACGGCCCGGTCGGCACCTCGTCGCCGCCCACGCACACATACCGGGACGGGAAGATCGCGCACACCTCGGCCAGCACGTCGCGGCAGAAGCCCAGCGCCTCCTCGGTCGGCGCGAGCACCCCGTCGGACAACCCGCCCCACCGGGTGCGCACCCCCTCCACCGGCACCGCGCCGAGCGACGGGTAGGCCGCCACCGCCGCCTGCACGTGTGCCGGCAGGTCGATCTCGGGCACCACGGTGATGTGCCGATCCGCCGCGTACGCGACGATCTCGCGCAGGTCGTCGCCCGTGTAGTAGCCGCCGTGCGGTCGCTCGTCGAACGTCTCGTGTTGCCGCGATCCGCGCATGCTGCCCGTGCGCCACGCGCCCACCGAGGTCAGCCGGGGCCACCCCGGCACCTCGATCCGCCAGCCCTGGTCATCGGTCAGGTGCAGGTGCAGCACGTTCAACCGGTGCACCGCCATCAGGTCCACGAAGCGCAGCACGTCCTGCTTGGGCAGGAAGTGCCGGGCCACGTCCAGCATCACGCCGCGCCAGCCGAAGGCCGGCTCGTCCTCGATCACGCACACCGGCAGCGACCACTCGGCCGTGCGCACCCGCGCGCGCCGGAACGCGTCCGCCGGCAGCAGTTGGCGCAGCGTCTGCAGGCCGGCGAACACCCCGGCCGCCGAGCCGCCGCGCAGTTCGACCGCCGAGGTGGTGACCTCCAACCGGTACCCCTCGGCCGGCAGCGCGTCCGGGTCGAGCAGCAGCGCGATGCCCGGACCGGGAGCCAGGAGGCATCCGGTCGCCGGGCCGAGCGCGCCGCGCAGCCACGCGGCCTCGGCGGCCAGCTCCGGCGGATGGGTCACCCCCGTGGCCGCCGTCAGCACGAACGCGCCCGCCCCCGGGACGACCCGAGCGGGCCGCGGCACCACGGACACCGCCGCCGCCGAGGCCGAGGACAACGAGGACGAGGAGGACGACGAGGAGGTGGTCATCAGGGAATCAGTCCTTCACCGCTCCGCCGAGCCCCGAGACCAGGTGCCGCTGTACCAGCACGAAGAAGATCAGGACCGGAATGGTCATCAGGGTGGACGCGGCCATGATGCCGCCCCAGTCGTTCTCGTCCGGCTTGAAGAACACCATCAGCGCCGCCGGCAACGTCTGGTGGTCGGTGTCCAGGATGAACGTCTTCGCGAACACGAAGTCGTTCCACGCGGTGATGAACGAGAACACCGACGTGGCCGCGAGCCCGGGCGCCACCAGCGGGAACAGGATCCGCCACAGGATGGTGAACCGGTTCGCGCCGTCGATCCGGGCGGCCTCCTCCAGCGATTCGGGGATCGCCTTGACGAAGCCGCGCAACATCCAGATCGCGAACGGCAGCGAGAACGCCAGGTTGACCAGCATCAGCGAGCCGAGCGTGCTGAGCCCGAACCCGGGCGCGACCGAGCCGATGTCGCGGACCAGGAAGAACAGCGGGATGGTCAGCGCCTCGACCGGCACCATCTGGGCCACCAGGAACATCACCAGGATCGTGGTGCGGAACTTGAAGTCGAACCGGGTCAGCGCCACCGCGGCCAGGAACGAGACCAGGCCGGAGAGCACGACCACCACGGTCGCCACGATCAGGCTGTTGAGGAAGTAGCCACCGAAGCCGCTGACCCCGAACGCGTCGCGGAAGTTGTCCAGCGTCGGATGCCACGTCCACGGCCGCGGATCGACCGAGTTGATCTCGCCGTCCGGCTTGAGCGCGGAGAGCACCATCCAGTACAGCGGGAACACGGTCAGCAGCGCGATCACGATCGCGGTGGTGTTGGCGATCCGCCGGGACACCTTCCGGTTGCCCCGGGTGCGACGGATCCCGGCCGAACGACCGGTGGCGGCTGCCACCGGCTTCGAGACGGAAGCGCTTCCGACGCCGGGGCCGGCCCCCGAGGAAGCGGGCGAAGAGGCGGACACAGTGCTCACAGCTCCTCCCCGGAGCGACGCAGCGCGCGGATGTAGAAGACCGTGACCACGAGCAGGATCAGCGTCATCAGCACGCCGATCGCCGCGCCCAGGCTGTAGTCCGAGGACGCGAACGCCTTTTGGTAGGCGTACACGTTGAGGACCAGGTTCTGGCCGGCGATGCCGCCGCCCCCGGTCATCACGTAGATCTGGGTGAAGACCTTGAAGTCCCAGATGATCGACTGGATCACCACGATGGTCAGGATCGGCCGCAGGATCGGCAACATCACGTGCCGGAACGTGGTCCACGTGGACGCGCCGTCCAGTCGGGCCGCCTCCAGGACCGAGACCGGGATCGACTCGATGCCCGCGTACAGCGAGATCATCACGAACGGGAACGAGTGCCATACGACCACGACGCCGACCAGCGCGAACGCGGACCACTTCTCGTAGAACCAGTTGTGGCCCTGCATGCCCAGGACCTCGTTGACCAGGCCCAGGTTGGTGTCGAACAGGAACATCCACACCGTCGAGCCGGTCATCGCCGGAGCCGCCCACGCGCCGAGCGCGGCGAACAGCAGCAGCAGCCGCGGCCACTTGCCGACCCGGGTCAGCAACACCGCGAGGGCCGCGCCCACCGCGAGGGTGGCCACCACGCAGGCCGCCGCGAAGATCACGGTCTGGAGCAGCACGTCCCAGAACTGGTCGTCGCCCAGCAGGGTCGAGTAGTTGTCGAAACCGACGAACTCGGCGACCTCGCCCGCCGACGCCTGCGGCTGGCCGAACTCGAGGAAGGAGAGCAGGCCGAGCTGGTAGAGCGGGTAGCCGAACAGCGGGATCAGGATGACCGCGGACGGCAGCAGCAGCCAGAACGGCATCCACGAACGGCGCCGCCCGGTCTTGGTCTTGTTCGTGCCGCCGCGCGGGCGTGGTGGTCGTGGTCACCGTGCTACTTCCCGGCGAACGCGTTGTCGATCGCGGTCTTGGCCTCGCCCGTCGCACCCGAGACGTCGGACTTGCCGGTGACCACCTTCTGGAACATGGTCGGCACCACGGACTGCGAGTCGATCTTGGCCCACGCGGCGTCCTTGGGCACGAACTTGGTGCCCGCGTTCAGGGTGTCGATGAACGGCTTGAGCCACGGGTCCCTGGCGACCACGTCACCACGTGCCGAGGCGAGCGTGGGCAGGTTGCCCATCGCGTCGAACATCTGGAGCTGGTACTTCTTGCCGCCCAGGATCTTCATGAAGTCGACCGCGAGCGAGCGGTGCTGCGAGGACTTCATCACGCCGAGGTCGTTGCCACCGGAGAAGGCGGGCGCGATCGAACCCGGGGTGTTGCCCGGCAGCGGGACGACCGCGTACTTGCCCTTGGCCACGCCCGACTCGACCGCGCTGCGCGAGGAGTTGGGCAGGATCGCCATGCCGGCGGTGCCGGCCGCGAAGGCCTCCACCGTCTTGCCGCCGGTCAGGTCGGCGCACTGCTGCGGCGGACAGATGTCCTTGGCGAACAGGTCGGTGTACGCCTTGACGCCCGCCTGCGACTGCGCCGAGTCGATCGTGGAGACGTACTTGCCGCCCTGCTGGGTGGCGATGTCGCCGCCTCCCGCCCACAGGAACGGCAGGCCGCCGAAGGTGTACTTGCCGCCGACCGCGATGCCGAGCATGTCCGGCTTGGCCGCACGCACCTTCTTCGCGGCCTCGACCAGCTCGGCGTACGAGGTCGGCGGCTTGATGCCGAGCTCGGTGAACACGTCCGTGCGGTAGTACAGCGAGCGCAGGCCCAGCCACCACGGCAGACCGTAGGTCTTGCCGTCGACCAGCGTGGTGTCCTTGAGGTCCTTGGGCAGGTCGCCCGCCTCGGACCAGCTGCCCAGATCGGCGGAGATGTCCGCGAGACCGCCGGCCGCCACGTAGCCGAACAGGTCGGTGTTGCCGAACTCGACCACGTCCGGCGCGCTGTTCGGGTCGTTGAACGCGCCCTTCATCTTCTCCGCGCGCGGGCCCGCGTCGGTCGGTATGTAGCCGATCTCGACGTTCACCTTCGGGTGCGCGGCCTTGAAGTCGGCCACGGCCGCATTGACGACCTTTTCCTTGGGCGCGCGGTTCGCCTCGTCGTACAGCCACACCTTGAGCGTGCCGGTCTGTTCGTCGGCGGACTTCGACTTGGACGCCGTGCCCGGCGCGCACGCCGCCAGCGCGATGCCGGCCACTGCGACGGCGGCCAAACTCCGGATCTTCACGACAATTCCTCCTGCGGCGAGGCAGGCCGGAGCGATCGCGGGCGATCCCGCGACCCGAGGGTCGGCCTGTACGTCTGGACGTCTGCATCAATCGACACGAACGGGCCGCAAGGGAGGAAACATCCGGTGCGGCGTGAGCGGGACGTTAGAAAGCGGCGCCGCGTTCCGACAAGGCGTCCCGGCGAACGTTGTGCACTGCAAAACTGTGTGCTGCGAAAGTGGCACCGGGCGCTCACGGACACGTAACGTCCGTGCTCGGTCGACCCGGCGACCGCCGCACCCGGCGGTCGCCGACACCCACCGCCCTCGGCAACCGGGCGGAGACCGGCGGATACGAGCGGACACGAAGGGTAGGGAGGGCGCGCATGTACGACGTACTGCTGCGCGGCGGGCAGGTGCTCGACGGCACCGGCGCACCCGCCTTCCGGGCCGACGTCGCGATCACCGGCGACCGGATCGCCGCGATCGGCCGACTGGACGGCGCACGGGCCCACACCGAGCTCGACGCGAGCGGCCGGTACGTGGCACCCGGCTTCGTGGACGCCCACGTGCACGGGGACGCCGCCGTGCTCGACCCCGAGGTCCAGCTCGCCGCCCTGCGCCAGGGCGTGACCACCTTCGTACTCGGCCAGGACGGCCTGTCCTACGCCCCGGCGACCCCCGCCGCGCTGGCCTACGTCACCCGCTACTTCGCCGCGATCAACGGCACCCACCCCGGCCTGGGCGAGGGCCCGGTCTCGGTCGCCGACCTGCTCGCGAGCTACGACCGCACCACCGCGGTGAACACCGCCTACCTCGTCCCGCACGGCACCGTCCGGCACAGCGCACTCGGCCCCACCGCACGCGCCGCGGACGCCGCCGAACTGGCCGCGATGACCAAGGCGGTCGAACAGGGCCTGAACGAGGGCGCGTGCGGGTTGTCCACCGGCCTGGAGTACGTGCCCGGCCGCTACGCCGACACCGCCGAGCTCGCCGCCCTGCTCGCCCCGGTCGCGGCCCGCGGCCTGCCGCACGTCTCGCACATGCGCGGCTACGAGGCCGCCGCCGGCCCGGCCATGCGCGAAATGCTCGACGTGGCCCGCGCGGCCGGGGTGGCCACCCACGTCTCGCACTACCACGGCCCGGCCGAGGAACTGATCGCGATGGTGGACGCGGCCCGGGCCGAGGGCCTGGACCTCACCTACGACGCGTACCCCTACCTGCGCGGCTGCAGCATCCTGGCGATGGTCGCGCTGCCGCGCGCGCTGGACGATCCCGACCCCGACAAGGTGGTCGCCGCGCTGGCCCGACCGGCCACCCGACGGCTCCTGGCCGACGAGGTGGACCCGGCCCTGTGGCCCCGGATCACCCTCGCCCACGTGCCCGCCGCCGACTTCCGCTGGGCCGAGGGCCGGCGACTCGTGGACGCCGCCGCCGAGGTCGGCGCGAGCCCGGCCGAGTTCTGCGCCGACCTGCTGATCGCCACCGACCTGGTGGCGAGCGCCGTGTTCGACCAGCCGCCGACCAACAGCGACGAGTCGGTCCGCGCGCTGCTGCGCCACCCCGCGCACATCGGCGGCTCGGACGGCATCTACATCGGCGGCAGCCCGCACCCGCGCGGCTGGGGCGCATTCGCCCGACTGCTCGCCCGGCACGTGGTCGAACTCGGCGACTGGACCTGGGAGCAGGCCGCGGTGCACCTCGCGTCGCACCCGGCCCGCCGCTTCGGGCTGAACGACCGGGGCCTGCTCCGGGTCGGCCTGGCCGCCGACATCGCGGTGATCGACCCGACCCGGGTGGCCGACCTCGCCGACTACGGCGACGCCCGCCGGCCCGCCGCCGGCATCGACGACGTGCTGGTGGCCGGCGTCCCCGTACTCTCGTCCGGAGCCCTGACGGGTCACACGCCCGGGCGCCCGGTCGGGCCGTCCTGAGGACATGCCAGTGAACACCCACGAGCACGAGCGCGGCGCCGACGAGGCGCCCGGCGAATCGCGCGGCGAGACCCGTGCCGGAGCACGCGCCGAGGGCCCGTCGACGCCGCCGCGCAACCAGTCGGCATCCCTGCGCCGCGCCCTCGCCGTCCTGGAACAGGTCCGCGACCACGCCGGTGCCGAGGGCCTGAACCTGACCGAACTCGCCGACGCGCTCGGCCTGTCCAAGAGCACCGTGCTGCGCCTGGCCCAGCCGCTCCTGGACACCGGGCTGCTCGCCCGCGACCGCCGGCACGGCCACTTCCGGCTCGGCCCCGGCGCGCTCGCGCTCGGCCAGGCGTACCTGGCCGGCATCGACCTGCGCACCGCCGCCGCCGAGGAGGCGCACCGGCTCATGCGCGAGGCCGGCGGCACCGTGCACCTGTGCGTGCCGGACGCGCCGCACATCGTCTACATCGACAAGGTCGAGAACGAGACCGCCGTGCGGATGGCCTCGCGGATCGGCAGCCGCGCGCCGATGTACTGCACGGCCGTCGGCAAGGCGATGCTCGCCTGGCTGCCCGAGGACGTGTTCGCCCAGGTGGTGGACGCGGGCCTGCCCATCGTCACCGCCCGCACCCTCACCGATCCCGTGCTGCTGCGCACCGAACTGGCCCGGATCCGCAACCGGGGCTACTCGGTGGACGACCGGGAGAACGAGCCCGAGGTGCGCTGCGTGGCAGCGCCTATCTTCGATCACAACGACGTCGTGGTCGGAGCCCTGTCGGTCTCCGGTCTCACGTCCCGCGTCACCGCCGCGCGGGTCCGCGAGCTGGGACCTGCGGTCGCGGCGGCGGCCCTCCGTGTATCGCGCACCCTGGGAGCGACCCGATGATCCTCGACTCGTACACCAAAGGCACCTGGCTGCCGTATGAGGAACTCACCGACGACGAACTCGGCGCCGCCGAACACAGCCTGTTCGACGGCCCGTTCACGTGGCCTGTGATGGTCGCGCGCAAGTCCGCGCTGATCGCGAACGTGGCCACGATGGCCGAATACACCGCGCGCCACGGCGTGTTGTTCGCGCCACACGGCAAGACCACCATGTCGCCCGAGTTGTTCGCCGAGCAACTGGCCGCGGGCGCCTGGGGGATCACCGTGGCGACCGCGAACCAGGCGCTGGCCGCACACCGGTTCAAGGTGCCGCGGATCATTTTGGCCAACGAGGTGCTGGACGAGAAGGTGCTGCGCTGGGCCGCGACCCGACCCGACCTGCTGTTCTACGTGGACTCGCAGGCGGGTGTGCAGGTGGCCGCCCGGGCGCTGGCGGCGGTGCCCGGCGGGAAGTTGTCGGTACTGATCGAACTGGGCCGCACGGGTGGGCGGACCGGCTGCCGCGGCATCGCCGAGGGCGTCGCGCTGGCCCGGGCCGCGGCCGAGGTGCCGGGGCTGACCGTGGCGGGCGTGGCCGGCTACGAGGGCGGCCTGCCGGACGCCGCGGCGGTGTCCGGGTGGTTGCGCGAACTGGCCGCCCTGGCCGACGGGATCGCCGACCTGGTGCCGGGCACGCCGATCGTCTCGGCGGGCGGCAGTGCGTGGTTCGACGCGGTCGTGGACGTGCTCGCGCCGGACGGCAAGCCGCTCGCGGACCGCACGATCATCCTGCGAAGCGGCGCCTACGTCACGCACGACGACGGCCTGTATGCCCGGGTGACCCCGTTCGTGCGGCACCCCGAGGAGGGCTCGCTCGCGGGCGCCCTGGAGGTGTGGGCGCAGGTGGTCTCCGCGCCCGAGCCGGGTCTGGCCGTGCTCGGCGCGGGTCGTCGCGACGTGCCCTTCGATCAGGACCTGCCGATCCCGTTGCGGGTGCGCGCGCTGGACGGGACACTGCGCGAAGCGGGGCCGGCACGCGTGGTCAAGCTCGACGACCAGCACGCGTACGTCGACCTCGGCGACAGCACGATGACCCCGGGCGAGCTGGTCTGCCTGGGGATCTCGCACCCCTGTACGGCCTTCGACAAGTGGCGCGCGGTGCCGGTGGTGGACGACGACCACCGCGTCGTGGACGTGCTGAACACCCACTTCTGAGCCGGGGGCGGGCGCGAACTCCGGCTCTCGGCCCAGGATCCGCCGCCCGACCCGAACTCGACCCGATCCGGACCGACCCGACCCGACCCGATCCCGGGGCGAGCCCGAATCCGATGCCACCGACGACGCGAACCAGGCGAGAGGACATCATGACCGCCGAACCCCGGGAAGCCCCGGACGTGGTCACGCTCGGCGAGACCATGGTGCTGCTCACCGCGCCGCACATCGGCCCGCTGCGGCACGCCCGCACGCTCGACGTCGCCACCGGCGGGGCCGAGACCAACCTGGCCATCGGGATCACCCGACTGGGCAGGCGGGCCGCCTGGATCGGTCGGGTCGGTGACGACGAGTTCGGCCGGCTCGTACTGGCCGTGCTCGGCGGCGAAGGACTGGACACGCGCGGCGCGGTGGTCGACCCGGACGCGCCCACCGGGCTGATGGTCAAGGCCCGGCGGACCAGCGCGGCCACCGACGTGCGCTACTACCGTGCGGGCAGCGCCGGTTCCCGGCTCTGTCCCGAGGACGTGGACCCCGCGCTGGTGCGCTCCGCCCGGATCCTGCACGTCACCGGCATCACGCCCGCGCTGTCGGCGACCGCGCGTGCGGCGGTGCGCGCGGCCGTGGCCGAGGCGAACGCGGCCGGCGTAACGGTCTCGCTCGACCTGAACTACCGGCAGGCGCTGTGGTCGGCCGAGGACGCGGCGACCGAGTTGCGGACGCTGGCCGCCGGTGCGGACATCCTGTTCGCCACCGAGGACGAGGCCCGCCTCGTGCTCAAGGCGCCGGCGCACGCCCCGGTGCTCGACCTCGCCCGCGAACTCGGCGCGCTCGGCCCCACCCAGGTGCTGCTCAAGCAGGGTTCGCGTGGCGCCGTGGCGATCGTCGACGGCCGCGTGCACGAGGTGCCGCTGCACCGGGTACACGCGGTCGACCCGGTGGGCGCGGGCGACGCGTTCGCCGCCGGCTACCTCGCCGAGCTGCTCGAGGGCGGGACGGTGGCGGCCCGGGTGGCCACCGCCGCCGCGGCCGGCGCGTTCGCGGTCACCGTGCCCGGCGACTGGGAGGGACTGCCCCGCCGGGACGAACTGCGGCTGCTCCAACAGGACGACGCGGTCGCCCGCTGAACCCTCGGCCCACATACCGTCCGGAACACCCGAGAAACCGATCAAGGAAGTGAACCACCATGGCCCACAAGGAAATCCGCACCGACGCCGCGCCCAAGCCCGGTGGCACGTACTCGCAGGGCATCGATGCCGGCGACTTCGTCTACACCGCGGGCATGGGCCCGATCGACCCGGCCACCGGGGCGACCGTCGGCGACGACGTGGCGACCCAGACCCGCCAGGTACTGGACAACCTCAAGGCCGTGCTGGCCGAGGCCGGTCTCGACTTCAGCCACGTGGTGAAGGTGACGACCCACCTGGAGCACCTCAAGCGCGACTTCGCCGGCTACGACGAGGTCTACCGCGAGTACTTCACCGCGCCGTACCCGGTGCGCACGACGGTCGGCTCGGACCTGATGAACATCCTGGTCGAGATCGACGTGGTGGCCCGCCGCCCCTGACCTCGGCGGGAGCGGTCGGTCACAGCGGCTGGAGGAATTCCAGCCGGTTGCCCACCGCGTCCTGTGCGTAGCACCGGCGGTGGCCGGGGAACTCCCCGTCGGGGACGACCTCGGTGCCGTTCGCGGTGAGCCGGGCGATCACCTCGTCCAGGTCGGAGACCAGGATGCCGGGATGCGCCTTGCGGGCGGGCCGGAAGTCGGCCTCGACGCCGAGGTGGATCTCCAGCGTGCCGGCGCGCACCCACAGGCCGCCGCGTGCGGCCAGGACCGGCGGCTTGGCCACCTCGGTCATCCCCAGGACGTCGAGGTAGAAGGCACGGCACGCATCCTCGCTGCCGGCCGGGATGGCGAGTTGTACGTGGTGCAGGGCGAAGGAAGTCATGCGTGCATGACTACTCCACCGCCGAACCGCTGCCAACCCCGTTTCCGGCCGGGCGCCGGGCTCCGGGTGATCCGCCGTCCGGCCCGGCATTCCGACCCGGCACACGGCCCGGCCCCGCTCGATGCGTGGAAGAACGCATCGAGCGGGGCCGTGGATGCTTTTCGCGGTGTTTTCCGGGGATTTCCTCAGCCGGCGTTGACGCAGGTGTTGCCGAAGGTCGGGTTGAGTACTCCGATGAGGATGTTCACGGTGTTGCCGCAGATGTTGACCGGGATGTGAACCGGAACCTGGATGTTGTTGCCGGAGAGCACGCCGGGCGAGCCGACGGCCGCGCCGTCCGCCTCGGCACTGGCCATGGCGGGGCCGGCAGCGCCCGCGAGAGCGGCGCCCACAGTGGCGGTCAGGACGGCGGCCTTGGCGATACGCGACATCTTGTGTCGGTCCTTTCGGTTCGTACAGTCCCACCCGCGGCGGGTGGACCCTGCACAACGCGCCAGAATGCGGTCGGATACGGCGAGGCGCCCGAACGAGCGGTTGCACCGGCGAAGTTACGCCGGATGGGCGGCGGCATGCAGCCGCAGGGCCAGTTCGCGAGCCACCTGTGCGAGTTCCGCGGGTGCGGTCGCGGCCAGTGCGCCCAGCACCTCCGCCGTCGCCTCGACGACCGCGCGCGGCACCGTCACCGGGGCCAGCCCCTCCAGCACCGAACGGGTCCGCGCCGCGACCGGCGCCGGCTCGAAGGCCGGCGCCGAAGTGGCCGAACCGGCCGTGTCGATCGGGTCCCCGTCCGGCCCGGGGCCGGGAATCAGGCTGCGCAGACCTCTGGGCACGGCGGGCACTGTCATTCCACGGAAGTTAGTGCAACCGCCGCCGCGAGTTTCCCCACCGGGCGCGATTTTCGGCCATCGCCCGTAGTTTCCCTCGGGGTTTCATCCTGTCGGGTGACGGCACTGTCGGATTCGGCGGCTAACGTTCCCGCCAACCTGGTCACCGGCGCCGAGCGCCTTGTGCCGCTTGGCATTTGACGAGGTGTCACCGACATTCGCGGACAGCAGTGGAGGGAACGATCGTGGGATGGATCCGGGCGGGCGACTATGAGGTCGCCCTGCAGGACGGCAAGGTGGTGTGCCGCAATGCCAAGGGGCGGCAACTGAAGTCGGTGCCCGGAAAACTCGCCGAGGACCCGGCCGTCGTGGGCCTGCGGCAGCTCGTCGAGTGGCTGGAGCGGCACGACCGCTCGTGCCTGGACGCGGTCGAGCGTTGGATGGTCGGCTCGCTCCCGGTCCCGGTCGCGCTGCTCTCCCGAGTGTGGCCGGATCCCTCCTGGCAGCGGGTCCTGCGCGACCTGGTGGTCACCGCCGACGGCGCCGACGTGGCCGGATTCCTGCGCGGCGCGGACCCCGAGCGCGGCGTCGGCATCGTCGACCCCGACGGCGACACCGTCTACCTCGACGCACAGACCGTCCGAATCCCGCATCCGGTACTGCTGGAGGACCTGGAGGACCTGCGCGAGTTCGCCGTCGAACTGGGCGTCGAGCAGCGGGTGCAGCAGCTCTACCGCGAGGTGTGGCACCGTCCCGCGGACCTGGACGGCTCCCGCAGCGCCGTCGAGGAGTTCGCCGGCGGGCGCTACGACCAGTTGCGCTTCTTGATCGGCCGGGCCACCCAGCTGGGCTACCAGGTGCGCGGCGGCCAGGCCGTGTGCGCGGTGCTCGACGGAGACCGCGAGGTCGAGGCCCGGATGTGGCTGGGCGACTACGACGGCTACGAGTCGACCGAGACCGGCTCGGTCTCCTGGACCGAGGGCGGCAGCACGCTGACCCTGGACCGGGTCCCTCCGGTGGCCTGGTCGGAAGGCATGCGCATGGGCGCCGCGCTGTACGCGGGCCGCACGATCGAGAGCACGGAGGACGCGGCATGAACAACACCGGCACGAGCACCACCCCCGACGCCTCGCGCGGCCTGCTGGACGCGGGCGGCATCCTGCCCGTGGGCACCCTGACCGGCGACGACATCGACACGCTCACCGTGCGCACCTACCTGCACCCCGCGTTCGAGGACCGCCCGATCGTGCGGCTGGTCCCGGCGACCCTGGGCGAGGCCGAGGACCTGGCACTGGGCTTCCTGGGGCTGACCCGCGAACCGGACGCCCCCGAGGTCGGCCAGGTCCGCCGCGAGGCGCTCGGCTTCCCGGCCTGGGCCCTGGTCAACGACCCGGCCAACGGACACCACGCACTGGCCCTGGTCCGCGACATCGAGCGGCTGGACCGCCAGGCCAAGACCAGGCCCGGCGCGGCCAAGGACGGCTTCGCCGAACTGGCCGTGCGACTGGGCCGGGCCGTACCGCACTTCCTGCCCACCTTCCACGAGCAGGCCGCGCGGATCTTCCTCAAGCACGACAACAAGACCTACGCGTCCGCCTTCTTCGGCAAGGCCCGCGAGGCCGAGCAGGTGCACAACCTGCCGATCGAGGAGGAGCGGCTGCGCGCGGTCTTCCTGGAGTTCGCCTTCGCCGGCGCGCTGACCGCCAAGGCGCTCAAGGAGCACGCCAAGGCGCTGTCCGCCCGGCTGGGCCCCGAGCAGGCGTGGGTACAGTTCCGCCAACTCGCGGTCGAGCGCTGCACGGCGGGCATGCCGCCGTACGCCGGCCTGGCCGAGGACGCCCGCGCGCTGATCCGCGCGGCCGGCGGCGACCACACCGCCGAGGAGTTCGCGCTGCTGCGCGAACTGCTGGCCACCCCGGCGATCGGCCGCGCGCCGCTGTCCTTCTGGAAGGTCAACCGCAAGTCGCTGGCGACCCTGGCCGCCGCCGAGCCCGACACGCAGGCCCGCCTGCTGGAGATCCTGCCCACCCCCGGCGGCTCCACCCCGGACGCCGAACTCGACGACTTCTGGCTCGACCTGCTCGCCGAGGCCGGCGCGCTCGATCTGCTGGTCGACGGCGACCTCGCGGCCGGCGTCCGCGCCCAGTGGCTCACCCGCTGGGCCGCACACTGCCGACGCGGCTGGCGGTACAGCCCGCGCAGCGAGCGCACCGCCGACCTGGTCGCGCGGATGGCCGCCGCGCTGCGCGCCGAGTCGGTGCCGGTGTCCCTGTTCAACGGCAGCGGTTGGCATGCCGGCGTGGACATCGATCTGCTCGACGTGGCGCTGGCCGAGGGCATACCGCTGACCGACCCGGACCCCGAGGGCTCGTTCGACCTCGGCGAGTGGTGGAGCGACCAGGCCGCGGGCCGCCGCGAGCTGGCCGCGATCGCCGCCGACGAGCGTCACCTCCCACTGCTGTACCGGGGGATCGGCAGGCTCAAGGGTTCCCACCACGCGGCCACCGCCGCGCATCCCGTGCTGCGCGACGTGCTCGCGAACTGGTTGACCGAGCAGGGCGCCAAGGTCACCGCCGCGGCCGGACTGCCCGACGTCGAGCGCGAGTTCGCGGCGCTCAACGAGTTCCGTGACGTGGTCCTGGAAGTGGCCCCGGACGTGGTGAGCCGGGTCCGCGCGTTCGACGCGGTCGCGCTGCTGGCCGACACGCTGCGCGCCGGCGTCTACGACGAACTGGGCTGGCCCGCGCTGGACGAGGCGATCGAACGCTTCGGCCGCAAGAGCGAGATCCGGCTCGACGAGGCTTGGCCCGCGCTGGTGCTCTCCACCGACAAGCGCGCCATCGTGGTCGGCCCCGAGGGCATCCTGCTCGAACACGAGCTGCGCCTGCCCAAGGAACGCACCACGTGGCATCGCCCCAGCTTCCGCTACGTCGGCGGACAACTCCTGGTCGCCTGGTACAACAAGGAATACGACTGGGAGGGCTACTGGTCCGGGCGCCCGAACGAGACCTTCATGCTCACCGGCGAGAGCCCGAACGGCGGCTCGGACGCCAACCCGATGCTCTCCCTCGCGCTGCCCGACGGCGGTCGCACCACCGGCGCCCGCCCGCTGTACGCCGGCGACACCAAGCTGCCGCCGCGCCGGGGCGTGCTCACCGACGGCACCACGCACTGGTCGCTCGACTTCGACCGCAGCGAACGCAAGTGGACCGAGTACGACCCGGCCACCGGCATCCACGGCCGGGCCTCGCTGCCCGCTCCGTTCGCCGCCGCGGTCGCCGACGGTGGCTCGCTGGTGCCCGACCGGTGCGAGTTGCTGCCGCTGCTGCCCGGCCTGGAGCAGAGCCCGTTCGGCACCGACGGCACGCTGCTGGGCCGCTGGGTTCGGGTCGACGGCGACACCATCACCACGGGTTCGATGGACGGGCACACCGTCAGTGCTCCCGTGCGCACCCGGCGGCACTGGGACAAGATGCCGCTACAGGTCCCGATCGGCGCGCTGCGCCTGCCCGGCGGCGCGGCTCCCACCGTCGTCGTGGACAACGGCAACGTGTCGTTGTGGGCCGGCGATGTGCTGCTGGGCCACTGTGTCGGCAACAAGGGCGGCGTCGACGTGGCCCTGGGCAGCCGGATCGTCCCGCCGCTCGCGTTCTGGCACGCGCTGCGACCGCGCGACGAGGCCGGCTCGCTGGCACTGCGTGCGATCACCCACGAGCGGGCCGGCGAACTGGTCGCCGAGGTGCACGCCGACCACGAGCGCGCGATGGCCGAGTATGCGATCGCCAAGAAGTCCTCGGACAAGGCGGTCCGACCCGACACGCTGCGGATCGACCCGGTGCACCGGTTGCTGCCCGAGCTGGGCCACGCCGGCCTGGTGCGCTGCGTCGCCGGGCTGGCCCGGGACACCGCCCGACTGGCCCGGCGCCTACGCGACTTCGGCAAGGTCACCGTCAAGGAGCAGAAGGCCCGCGCGGTGCCCACCGGTCCCGCCCACGGCCAGGACTCCGAACTGCGCGAGGCGCTCGCCGGGATCGCGGGCACCGGCCGGTACAGCTACTACGGCAACTCGGGCGCACCCGCGTGGACCACGGTGAACCACATCGCCGCGGTGACCGAGGCCCTGGCCCGTACCGACGGCCCGGCCGAGTGGACCACCGAGTCCGGTCGGCTGGCCGATCCGCACGTCTCGTGGCACGAACTGCTCGACCACCGGGCCGCGATGCTCGCCCGCGCGCTGTCCCCGTTCACCTCCGGGGAGCACCGCGCGTCGCTGCTCGTGGTGCTGGAGGCGCTCGCCGCCGGCCCGCTGGGCACGCCCGCCGGCACGCTGCGCAAGGTCGTCCTGTGCGAGCCGAGCGCCAAGAAGGGCAAGGACCGCAAGCGCCAGGGCCGGACGATCCGTCGCGGCGACCGTACGGTGTTCATCCTGGACAGCCAGTACACCTACGGCGACAAGGACCACTGGGTCGCGCTCGACCACGACCCCTCGGGGCGATTCGAGGCGATCGACGGCTTCACCACGCACGAGGAACACCGCTACGTCGAGCCGATGTCCCCCGAGCGGGTCGCCGCGGTGGTGCGCGGGATCCGCGAACACGGCCCCGTGGCATGGCGGCCGGAGGCGGTGCAGACCCTGGTCGAGGGCACCGGCCTCGGTCGCGCCGAGGCGAGCGTGTTGCTGGCCGGCCTGATCGCCGGCGACCTCGACAAGGACCAGCGGGCCGTGCTCGGGCTCAAGGCCGCGGAGGCGACGAGCGCCCGCGAACAACTGGACCGGCTCGACGGCACCGCGCGGGCCGGCGTCCTGGGCGCGCTGATACCCGAGCGGGCCGAGGATGTCCCCACCCTGTGGACGACGGGCCACGACCTCGCGGCCGGCTGCCGGGCGTGGGACGCGGCGTTCGGCCGGGTGTTGCGGCTGCCCGAGGAGGTCGCGGCGGACGTTCGCGGCATCTCCGCCGCCGCGTTCGAGTACGTGCTCTCACCGGAATCGTGCAGGTGGATCACCGGCACCTCCACCCACACGTTGGACAAGGACGGCCGGCTGCGTGCCTCCGACAGCGAGGCGGTGCCCAGCGGCCACGGCCTGAACGCCATGGTGACCGCGCTCGCCTGGCTCGCCTACCGGCTGCCCTACGGCGATCCGCTGCGCGCGCACCTGCCGCACGTGCTCGGCCTGCTGCGCACCCGCATGGCCGACCCGGGCCTGGTGTTCGACCTGGACATCGAGTACGCGGAGCGCGGCAACACCGCGACCCTGCTGCGCGAGGCGGTCGGACTGCCCGCCACCGGCGGCGCCGATCCGGACGGCATCCTCCGGATCGAGGACCGCTTCTGGCTCCGGCCCTGGTACGGCGAGAGCGAGTTCGCCGAGGTCCGGCCGGCCGGCTTCACCGGCGCCGACGACCCGTGGTTCGACCGGGTGATCGCGCTCCGCGGCGCCGCGCCTTCGACCAACTTCGAGTCCTTCCGCCGGATCCTGGACCCGGCCTTCGAGGAACTCCTGCGCGCCGACGGCCCGCCCGGCATCCAGCAGGACCCGGCGTACGCGGTGCCCGACCTGGTCGGCGAGGTGGCCAAGACGCACGGCATCGGCGAGGACGCGGCGGTCCTCTACCTCCAGTTGCTCGCCCTGCCGGACCCCACGGACCGTCAGGTCGCCCGCTGGACCGGCTGGAAGCCCGCGCGGCTGAAGAAGGCCCGCACCGAACTCGCGGCCGGCGGCCTGGTCGTCGAGGCCAAGCGCTCGCGCGCCGGCCGCACGCTGTTCCTGCCCGGCGGCTGGTCCGCGCTGAAGAACCCGGCGCTGCCGCTGGAGACCTGGAAGGAAGGGCTCTACGCACAGCCCACGCACACCGCGGTCGTGCCCGACTGCCCGGTGCCCGAACTGTTCCGCCGGGCCTGGCAGCGGGTCCTGGACGGCGATGCGCCAGGCTTCGAACAACTCGTCACCCGCACCACCCGGAAGGGCCGCCGCTGATGGCAACCGCAACCGAACCCGCCGCGGGCGCGCGCCAGGTACAACCGCCCGAGGACCTGTACGCCCTCGAACTCGCCTTCCTGGCCGCCCACGACCGCGGCCCGCGCCCGCCGGCCTGGCGGCTGACCCCGCGCGCGGTGGTCACCTTCGTGATGGGCAGCGGCGACGAACTCAAGCTGCCGGAACCGGTCGACGGTCTCCCGCGCACGCTGACCATCGGCGCCAAGTTCGTCGGCGAACGAGCCCTCGTCGAGCGCTGCGTGGTCACCCTCGCCGGCGAACGCGGCCTGCTCCTGGTGGGCGAGCCCGGCACCGCCAAGTCGATGTTGTCCGAACTGCTGGCCGCCGCCGTGTGCGGCACCAGCGGGCTCACCGTGCAGGGCACCGCGGGCACCACCGAGGACCAGCTCAAGTACGGCTGGAACTACGCGCTGCTGCTCGCCCAGGGCCCCAGCCGCGGCGCCCTGGTGCCCTCGCCGGTGCTCACCGCGATGACCACCGGCGCGGTGGCCCGGATCGAAGAGGTCACCCGCTGCCTGCCCGAGGTGCAGGACGCGCTGGTCTCGCTGCTGTCCGAGCGCCGGATCGCCGTGCCGGAACTCGCGGGCGGCGCCGACGCACAAGTGCACGCCGCACCCGGCTTCACCCTGATCGCCACCGCGAACCTGCGCGACCGGGGCGTCTCGGAGATGTCCGCCGCCCTCAAGCGCCGGTTCAACTTCGAGACGGTCGGCCCGATCGGCGACCACGACGCGGAGATCGCGCTGGTCCGTCGCCAGGCCAGGGCCGCGGTGGAACGCACCGGGACCGCATATGGCGTCGACGACACGGTCCTGGAGGTGCTGGTCACCGCGTTCCGCGACCTGCGCACCGGCCGCTCCGCCGAGGGCTGGGAGATCGAACGCCCCTCCACCGTGCTGAGCACCGCCGAGGCGGTCGCGGTGGCGTCCTCGCTCGCGCTGGCCGCCGCCTACTTCCCGGGTGACCGGGACGTGCTGAGCCTGCTTCCGGGACACCTGCTCGGCGTCGCGAAGAAGGACGACCCGGCCGACGCCGCCCGGCTCCTGTCCTACTGGGACGCCGCGGTGCGCCGCCGCGCGGAACACGGCTCGGCCACCTGGCGCACCCTGTGGGACCTGCGCGGAGTCCTGGAGGGCTGACGAGGTGTCGACCACACGTACGGACGGGCCCATCGACGAGGCCCGTCCGGCCGCCGCGCGCCTGGCCGCGTCCCGGCAGCCGTACCTGATCGGCGTGCGCCACCACGCCCCCTCGCTCGCCGCCGCGGTGCCGGCCCTGCTGGACGCGGCCCGTCCCGACGTGCTCCTCGTCGAACTGCCGCACGAGGCCGCGCCCTGGCTCGAATGGCTCGCACACGAGGACACCCGCGCACCGATCGCCCTGGCCGGCACCGGTCCGAACGGCCTCGGCTTCTACCCGTTCGCCGACTTCTCGCCGGAGTTGGCGGCACTGCGCTGGGCCGCCCGCAACGGCGTCCCGGCGATCCCGTGCGACCTCCCGCTGGGCCACCCCGGCTGGGACCGCACCGACCACGCGCCCGACGGCGCCGGCGACGGGGAGCGCGACGACGAGGGTGCGGTGGCCGATGCGGGCGGGCTGCGCGCCGCGCTGCGCGACCGGCTCACCGGCCGGGCGGGCGACGACCTGTGGGACCGGCTGGTCGAGGCCACCGCACCCGGCTCCACCGCCGAGGCGATCCGTCGGGCCGCGCTCACCGTCGGCTGGGCCCTGCGCCGCGACGCGGGCACCATGGACCCGGTCGACCTGCGCCGTGAGGCATGGATGCGCGCCACGCTGCACGAGGCGACCACAGCCGGTGCGCGTGCCGCGGTGGTGCTCGGCGCATTCCACGCGCCGGCCCTGCTGGAGCAGGACACCACCGCACCCGCCGCCGAGATCGCCGACGTCACGATGTCGCTGATCCCGTACACCTACCCGCTCCTGGACGCACGTTCCGGCTATCCGGCCGGCATCCGCGACCCGGAGTGGCAGCAGAGCGTGCTGGAATCCGGCGGCGACCCGGCCGCGCTGCACGAGGCGCTGATCGCCGCGGCCGTGCGGATCTGCACCGACCTGCGCGGCCAGGGCCACCCCAGCGGCCCGGCCGACGCCCGGGAGATCGTGCGCCTCGCGGGCGACCTGGCCAACCTGCGCGGACTGCCCGCGGCGGGCCGCGGCGAACTGCTCGAAGCGGTCCAGACCGTGCTCACCCACGGCGAGCCGCTGGGCCGGGGTCGATCGGTGGCCCGCGCGCTCGAACGTGTCCTGGTCGGCAAGCGGGCCGGCCGCCCCGCACCGGCCGCACCGCGCAGCGGCCTGGGCCCCGAGGTGGAGCGCCGGATCGCCGAACTGGGCCTGCCCGGCCCCGCCGACCCGGCCGAACGCGACCTGCGCCTGGACCCGCTGCGCAGCGACCTGGACCGGCGCCGCGAACTGCTCCTGCAACAACTGACGACCTGTCGGATCCCGTACGCCGAACCGGTCGCGGTGGTCGGCGCCGGCGGCGCGGACGCGGTCACCACCCGCTGGCGGGTGCGCTGGACCCCGTCCGCGGCGGCCCTGTTGGACGCGGCCGGCATGAAGGGCGTGACCCCGGAACAGGCCGCCGAGGGCACCCTGCGCGCGCAGCACCGAGCCGAACTCGACGAGGGCGGCCCCACCGCGGAACAGATCCTCACCGGCCTGGAACGCGCCGCCGCCTGCGGCCTGACCGAGCTCACCGCCGCCAGGATGACCGAGGCCGGCACCATCCTGCCGACCATCGCCACCCTCCCGAACCTGCTCACCGCCCTGACCTTGACCGACCGCATCCGCGCAGGCCACCTGGGCATCGAACGCCCGCCCACCCCGAACCGGTCCACCGCCGACGCCGCTCCCACTCCGGAGTCGGCCACGCGCCCGGGAACCACCGCGGCCGTCCCGGAGTCGGCCACGCGCCCGCGCACCGACGCCGCTGCTCCCGACCCGGAGTCGGCCGCACCCCCCGGCACCGCCGCGACCGAACCCGACCCGAAGTCGGCCGTGCTCACCGACGCCGGCGAGGACATCACCCAGACCCTGCTCACCGCCGCCGTGCGCCACCTCGACGGCCTGACCGGATCCGACGACCCGGCCGACGCCCGGGCCCTGGCCGATCTGGCCGAGCGCGCCGATACGTTCGGCGGGATCCGACTGCACTCGGGCCTGGCCCGGCTGGCCGCCGACGGCTCGCCGCTGATGTCCGCCGCGGCCGGTGCGGTCCGGGTCCTGCTCGGCCACGAGGATGCGGCCGCCCTCGGCGACCGGATCGGCTCCTGGATCGACACCGCGACCACCCCGCCCGCCCGGGCCGACCTGACCCGCCGACTCACCGGACTGCTCACCGCGGCCGGCCCGCTCCTGCAGACCGGCGGCCCGGTCCTGACGGCGCTCCTGAACCGCGTCGACACCCTGGCCGACCGCCCGTTCCTGGACCGACTGCCGGCCCTGCGCGGCGGCTTCGACACCCTCAGCCCCGCGGCCCGCGATCGGGTACTCGACGCGGTGGCCGACCACCTGGGCGACCGGGTGGACACCGACGCCGACCCGATCGACCTGGCCCGCTGGACCACCGCCGACCTGACCGCCCGAGAAGCCCTCACCCACCGCGGCCTGCTACCCACCCCCACCGCCCACCCCACCCCCGAAACCGAGCCCACCTCGGGATCCGAGCCCGCCCTCGAAACCGCCCCCGGCACCAGGCCGCGAGGCCCCGTCGGCTCGCCCGGCGCCCTGATCCCGCAGCCCTCGAATCCCGCGCAACGGGTGAGCGAGTGGGCACAGGCACCAACCCCACCCGACCAAACCGCGACCGCGGCCCCGCCCCCCACCCACGACCTCCCCGGCGCCCACCGCTGGAAGCTGATCCTCGGCCGCCGCTCCGACCGCCTCCGGGGCAACGCCGGCAAGATGGCCACCGCGCTCGACGAGCTCTACGGCACCGGCCGAGGCGAAGGCTCCCGCAGCGACCTCGGCGACGGCAACGGTGGCGGCCGGGAAGCCCCCTACCCCGGCGTCCGGGAATGGTCCGAGGAGCTGATCACCCTCTTCGGCTCCGAGATCCGCGAGGAGGTCCTGGCCGCCGCCGCGGCAGCCGGCCGTACCGACGTCCTCACCCACCTCGACCCCGCCGCGGCCCGCCCCTCCGTGGACCTGCTCAAGACCGTGTTGGCCCACGCCGGCGGCCTCCCGGAGGCCAAACTCGCGCTGCTGCGCCCGCTGATCGCCCGGATCGTCGCCGAACTCACCCGCGAACTCGCCACCCGGCTGCGGCCCGCCCTCACCGGCATCACCACCCCACGGCCCACCCGGCGCCCCGGCGGCGCACTCGACCTGCCGCGCACCCTGCGGGCCAACCTCACCACCGCCCGCCGCGCGGCGGACGGCACCGTGGCCGTCGTCCCGGAGCGGCCGATCTTCCGCACCCGGTCGGGCCGCAGCAACGACTGGCGGCTGATCCTGGTCGTGGACGTGTCCGGCTCGATGGAGGCGTCGACCATCTGGTCCGCGCTCACCGCGTCGATCCTGGCCGGCGTCCCGTCGCTGAGCACGCACTTCCTGGCGTTCTCCACCGAGGTGATCGACCTCACCGAGCACGTCCACGACCCGCTCGGCCTGCTCCTGGAGGTCGAGGTCGGCGGCGGCACGCACATCGCCGCCGGTCTGCGCGCCGCCCGCGAACTGGTCACCGTGCCCTCACGCACGCTGATCACCGTGATCAGCGACTTCGAGGAGGGCTACCCCCTGGGCGGCCTGCTCGGCGAGGTGCGCACCCTGGCCTCGGCCGGCTGCCACATCCTGGGCTGCGCGAGCCTGGACGACTCGGGCCGCCCGCGCTACTCCGCCGCCGTCGCCGGCAGCCTCGTCGCCGCCGGCATGCCGGTCGCCGCCCTGAGCCCCACCGAACTGGCCCGCTGGGTCGGAGAGAAGGTCCGATGAGCACGCAGGGCCTGCCACCCGTCGCGCCGGACGTCACCGCCGACATCATCGAGGCACTCACCCCGCGCCTGCGCAAACGCCTGGACGCCGCGATCGGCAAACTCGCCGCCTGCCCGATCGCCCGCGACGGCGACACCGTGCGGATCACCGTCGGCGAGGACGCCGAACTGACCCTGTCCATCCCGAGCGGATCGGTCACCCGCGCCGAAGACCTGCGCTGCTCGTGCCTGTTGGCCCCGGCGTGCGTACACCGCGCCGCGGCCGCCGCCGCGGCCCCGGTCGCCGACAGTGCACCCCCACCCGCACCGGACACCTCGAACGCCCCGGACACCTCGGCCACTTCCACCGAGGCCGCCGACCCCGACACCGCCGCGGAACGGGACCAAACCCCCGGACTCACCGAAGCCGAACCCACCGCGGCCGAACGCGCCGCCGCCGACGCGCTGTGGAGCGCCGGCGCCGCGATCGTGGACGCCGGCGTGGACACCGCGGGCGCCGTGCTCCAGGCCGGCCTGTTGCGCGCCGCGCACACCGCACGCCTGGCCGGGCTGCACCGCGCGTCCGCCGCCGCCGTCGCGGTGGCCACCGGCCTGCGAGCCGCCCGGACCGGCGATCCCGCCTACCGACTCGCCGAGCTGGTCGCCGCGCTGCGCGAACTGCTCGACGTGGCACACACCCTGCGCACCTCGACCGGGGGGTCGGCGCAGGCCCTCGACGTGTTGCGCGGCACCTCCCGCCGGGCCTACGCACCGGCCGGGTCGTTGCGGCTGTACGGGCTGTTCACCGAACCCGTGCTGACCGCCCGCGGTTTCGCGGGCGCGGTGACCACCACCGTCGATTCGACCGGCACCCTGCGCACCATCGGCGACGTCGCCCCCGGCGGCGCCGATCGCGCGGTCGGCGCCGCGACCCGGGCGATCCGGGTCGGCGACACCTCCATCGACCCGGCCGCGCTCACCCGCGCCGGTCTGGTCGTCTCCGGCGCCACCGCGTCCGCGGGCGGGCGGCTCGGCGCCGGCCAGGGGGTGCGCGCCGCCCGGGCGAGCGGTGCCGCCTGGACCGACGAGCCGCTCGGCGCGCTGTGGGACGTCCCACCGGCCACCCAGGTCGACCGCGTGGTGAGCCACCGCGATCTCCCCCCGGACGATCGCCCCGCGGGCGCCGACCTGCTCTTCCTCGACGTCACCGTGCTCGGCCCGACCCCCGGCGCCCGGGACCGGGTCCGTGCCGTCTGCGCCGACCTGGACGTGCACCTGCTCGTCGCGCACGCCGACCCGGCCTTCGCCTACCGCGACAACCTGCGGCTGCTGGCGACCTGCCCGGGACTGCGGCTGCGACTGATCGGCCGACTCGAACCCGGCGCGGACCGGGCGGTCCGGGTGCTCGCGGTCGGCATCCCGCCGGGCGAGGGACCGACCCTGCGGCTGGTCGAGGACCGCCTGGGCCGGGTCGACCTGGGCCTGGACCGCCTGCACCGCGCCGACCTCCCGGCCGCCGCGGCACCCCCCACCGCGGCCGTCGCGACCGAGGAACTCCCGGCCGGCCCGCTGTACCTGATGCACCGTCACGTAGAGCGAGCGATCAGCGGTGGTCGGCCGGTGCTCGCGCTGGCCGGTTCCACCGCCGCCGACACCGCCCGACTGCGCCGGGTCGGGCTGAGCACGGGAGCGAGCCTGGTCGAGCGGCTCACGCACGTCGCGGCGGGCCGCGAACGGGATGTTTTCGGGCGTCTTCGCGCGGGTGACAACGACCTTTTGTCCGCTGCGTGGCTGGCCGCCGCCGTCTACGCGCAAACCGTCGAAGGCGCTCTGACCAGGGCTGTTTGGTCCGCCGAGTAGTCGAGCCGAGGGCGTTGCGCCAATCGATTTCCGATCGGTGACAGGCAGCGTGTATGGTTTTCCTGCTCGCCCCAATAGCTCAGTCGGTAGAGCGTCTCCATGGTAAGGAGAAGGTCTACGGTTCGATTCCGTATTGGGGCTCAGACGATGGGATCCCCGCCTGGGAACAGGCGGGGGCCTCGTTGAGGCGGCGTAGCTCAGTCGGTAGAGCAAGCGGCTCATAATCGCTGTGTCACCGGTTCAAGTCCGGTCGCCGCTACCAAGCGAGCCGATTCGGGGGAGACTCCGCATCGGCTGCTTTTGCTGTATTCACCCCTGACCGCAAGGAAGGCACTCCAGTGGCTGCCACCGACGTCCGCCCGAAGATCACGCTGGCCTGCGTGGAGTGCAAGGAGCGGAACTACATCACCAAGAAGAACCGGCGTAACGACCCGGACCGTCTTGAGATGAAGAAGCACTGCCCCCGCTGCAACGCGCACACCGCGCACCGCGAAACCCGCTAGGCGGTTCGCACCACGACACCGACGAGGCCACTCCCCGCGAGGGGGGTGGCCTCGTTGCCGTATTCTCCGCAGCGTTGCCCACACCGGCCCGCCACCCACCAGGGAGAACCGCTTCATGCCGCTGGACACGAAGTTCATCGGGCGGACGTATCCGCCCACCGAGCCGTACGAGGTGGGCCGGGAGAAGATCCGCGAGTTCGCCGCCGCGATCGGTGACGCCGATCCCGCGTACAACGACCCGGAGGCGGCCAAGGCGCTCGGCCACCCGGACGTGATCGCGCCGCCGACGTTCGCGATCGTGGTCACCATGCGCGCCGCCGACCAGGTGGTCTACGACCCCGAACTCGGCCTCGACTACTCGCGCGTCGTGCACGGCGACCAGAAGTTCACCTACACGCGCCCGGTCCGCGCGGGTGACCGGCTGACCGTGGTGACCACCGTGGACAACATCAAGTCCCTCGCGGGCAACGACATCCTCACCACCCGCGCCGAAGTGACCACCGTGGAGGGCGAACACATCGTCACCGCGCTCTCGACCCTGGTGGCCCGCGGCGCGGCCGACGACTCGGAGGCCTGATCATGACCGCCAAGATCTCCTTCGACGACGTCGCGGTCGGCACCGAACTGCCCGCGCGTAGCTTCCCGGTCACCCGGGAGACCCTGGTCCGCTACGCGGGCGCGTCGGGTGACTTCAACCCGATCCACTGGAACGGCCGGTTCGCCACCGAGGTCGGCCTGCCGGACGTGATCGCGCACGGCATGTTCACCATGGCCGAGGCCGCGCGGGTGGTCACCGACTGGCTCGGCGACCCGGGCGCGCTGATCGAGTTCGGCGTGCGCTTCACCAAGCCGGTCGTGGTTCCGGACACCGCCGAGGGCGCGACCATCGAGGTCACCGGCAAGGTCGCGGTGCTCCTGGACGACCGCCGGGCCCGGGTGGACCTGCTGGTCACCGCCGGTGGCGCCAAGGTCCTGGGCGTGCCCCGGGCCGTGGTCCAGCTGGCCTGAGCACCGGCCCGATCGCGGGATGCGAGAATCCAACGGTGCAGCCTGAAACCGACGCGCCTCTCGCCTCCCTGACCACCCTCCGCCTCGGCGGTCCGGCCCGTCGGCTCCACACGGCCACGACCACCGACGCGGTGCTGGCGACCGTCCGCGCCGCCGACGAGCAGGGCACCCCGTTGCTCGTGCTCGGCGGCGGCAGCAACCTGGTCGTCGGCGACGACGGCTTCCCGGGCGACGTGCTGCGAATCGCCACCACCGGACTGCACATGGACGGCACCGACCTGAGCGTCGAGGCCGGCGTGCCGTGGGACGACGTGGTCACCGCCGCCGTCGCCGCGGGTCTGTCCGGCATCGAATGCCTCGCCGGCATCCCGGGCAGCACCGGCGCCACCCCGGTGCAGAACGTCGGCGCCTACGGCCAGGAGGTCGCCGAGACGATCACCTCGGTCGAGGTCTACGACCGGACCGAGCGCGGCCCGCGCACGCTGACCGCCGCCGAGTGCCGCTTCACCTACCGGCACAGCGTCTTCAAGGGCGATGACCGCTTCGTGGTGCTGCGCGTGTGCTTTCGCCTGCGCGACGACGCGGGCCGCTCGGCACCGATCCGGTACGCCGAACTGGCACGTACGCTCGGCGTCGAGCCGGGCGAGCGGGTCCCGGTCGCGGCGGCCCGCGCGGCGGTGCTGGACCTGCGGCGCGGCAAGGGCATGGTGCTGGACCCGGCCGACCACGACACCTGGAGCGCGGGCTCCTTCTTCACCAACCCGATCCTGACCCACGACGCCTTCGCCGAACTGACCGCGCGGACCGCGCGGCACCTGGGCCCCGACGTCGCCCCGCCGTGCTACCCGTCCGGCGCCGACCACGTGAAGACCTCCGCGGCCTGGCTGATCGAACGGGCCGGCTTCACCAAGGGCTACGGACAGGGCCGGGCGCGGATCTCCACCAAGCACACACTGGCGCTGACCAACCGCGGTCGGGCCAGCACCGAGGACCTGCTCACCCTGGCCCGCGAGGTCCGCGACGGCGTCCACGAAACCTTCGGCGTGACCCTGATCAACGAACCGGTCCTGATCAACGCCAAGCTCTGACCCGATCCCAGGGCCCGCAGCCTGCCCACCTCACTCGACGGGTGGGCGGGCGGGCACCAAATCCTGCTCGACCGAAGCACCGGGTGTCGCCAACCACCCGTCCACCCCGTCCAGCAGCGCCTGCTGCACGGGCGTAGGCGCCACCGAGCCCAGGATCGACTGCCGGGCGAGCTCGGCCAACTCCGTGTCGTCGAACCCGAGCTCGTCCCGGGCCAGCTCGTACTGCGCGGCCAGCCGGGAGCCGAACAACAACGGATCGTCGGCGCCCAGCGCGATCGGCACCCCCGCGTCGAACAGCTTTCGCAGCGGCACGTCCGATGCCTTGTCGTAGACGCCGAGCGCGACGTTGGACGCCGGGCACACCTCGCACACGATCCGCCGCCGTGCGAGCAGCGCCATCAACTCGGGATCCTCCACCACCCGGATCCCGTGCCCGAGCCGGCGCGCGCCCAGCACGTCCACGCATTCGCGGATGCTGCGCGGCCCGTCCAACTCGCCGCCGTGCGGGTTCGCGAACAACCCGGCATGCCGGGCGATCTCGAAGGCCCGCTCGAACGCGGGCGCCCGCCCCCGCCGCTCGTCGTTGGACAGCCCGAAGCCGACCACACCGCGATCGGTGTACTGCGCGGCGAGCCGGGCCAGCGTGCGCGCCTCCAACTGGTGCTTGGTGCGATTCGCCGCGATCACCACGGCGATCCCGATCCCGGTCGCCTCCCGGGCGGCCTCCACCGCGTCCAGCACGACCTCGACCGCCGGCGTCAACCCGCCCAGACGGGGCGCGTACGAGGTCGGGTCCACCTGGATCTCCAGCCAGCCCGAACCCTCGGCCCGGTCGTCCTCCGCCGCCTCACGGACCAGTCGATGCATGTCGTCCGGGGTGCGCACACACGAGCGGGCGATGTCGTACAACCGCTGGAACCGGAACCAGCCCCGCTCGTCGGTGGCCCGCAATCGGGGTGGTCGACCGGAGGTCAGCGAGTCGGGCAGCCGCACTCCGTGCAGATCCGCCAGTTCCAACAGGGTTTCCGGCCGCATGGATCCCGTGAAGTGCAGGTGGAGATGAGCCTTCGGGAGGGTGCGGACATCGCGTGCGGGACGATCCATCCACAGATCATGGACCACCGGCCGCGCGCACGTGAGGGGTACCGCGGATGATCCCCTGAAGGAGAGCCGAAACTTCGGGGGCCGGCACGTGAACGACCCCGCCGGGGTCCGCGCCGAGGGCCGGAACGCGCCGGGACCGCCGCCCGGTCACCCGCGCAACGGCCCCGGACCCGTACCGACTGCTTCGTCCGTCCCGACCGCCGACTACTTCGCCTCGCCCAACAACCGGGCGATCCGGCCGACACCCTCCACCAGGTCCTCGTCGCCGAGCGCGTAGGACAGCCGCAGGTAGCCCTGGGTGCCGAAGGCCTCGCCCGGCACCACGGCCACCTCGACCTCGTCCAGGATCAGGTTCGCCAACTCGGCCGAGGTCGCGGGACGCACGCCCCGGATCTCCTTGCCCAGCACCGCCTTGACCGACGGGTACACGTAGAACGCGCCCTTGGGTTCGGGGCAGTGCACCCCCGGGATCTCGTTCAGCATCCGCACGATCGTGCGGCGGCGACGGTCGAAGGCCACCTTCATCGTGTCCACCGCGGCCAGATCGCCGGTCAGCGCGGTGAGCGCGGCGGCCTGGGCGACGTTGCACACGTTGGAGGTGGCGTGCGACTGGAGGTTCGCGGCGGCCTTGATCACGTCCTTGGGGCCGATGATCCAGCCGACCCGCCAGCCGGTCATCGCGTACGTCTTGGCGACCCCGTTGACGATCAGGCAGCGGTCCGCCAGTTCCGGCACCACCACGGGCATCGACACGAATTCGGCGTCGTCGTAGACCAGGTGCTCGTAGATCTCGTCGGTCAGCACCCACAGCCCGTGCTCGACCGCCCAGCGCCCGATCGCCTCGGTCTGCTCCCGCGAGTACACCGCGCCGGTCGGGTTCGAGGGCGAGACGAACACCAGCACCTTGGTGCGCTCGGTGCGCGCCGCCTCCAACTGCTCGACGGACACCAGGTAACCGGTGCTCTCGTCGGCGACCACATCCACCGGGACACCGCCCGCGAGCTTGATCGACTCCGGATAGGTGGTCCAGTACGGCGCGGGCACGAGCACCTCGTCGCCCGGATCCAGGACGGCCGCGAACGCCTCGTAGATGGCCTGCTTGCCACCGTTGGTCACGAGCACCTGGGCCGGATCCACCGCCAGGCCCGAGTCGCGCAGCGTCTTGGCGACGATCGCGGCCTTCAACTCGGGAAGCCCACCTGCCGGCGTGTAGCGGTGGAACCTCGGCTCGCGACACGCGGCGACCGCCGCGTCCACGATGTAGTCGGGCGTCGGGAAGTCCGGCTCGCCGGCGCCGAAGCCGACCACGGGCCGACCGGCGGCCTTGAGCGCCTTCGCCTTGGCGTCGACCGCGAGCGTCGCGGACTCGGCGATGGCACCGACACGGGTCGAGATCCGGCGCTTCGGCGCGGGCACGGACGGGGAGCTGGGGGTGGGAGCCGTCATGCCGGCCATGGTCGCATTTCCGCCCCGGCGCGGGCATGTCGATTCCGCGCGGGTGCGCCGAAGCGCCGGCCTGCGCGCCACGGGTTCGACCTGACGCACTCGACCCCGTACACTCGACGCTTGGCGGTCCCAACCTGCATGCTGCCGCGCCCGAAAATGTTGTGTTCTCGGGTCGGCGACTCCGCTAGGTTGATGACCACGTGAAGGGCACTAGCTCAATTGGCAGAGCACCGGTCTCCAAAACCGGGGGTTGGGGGTTCAAGTCCCTCGTGCCCTGCGATGTGCGACTGCGGTCGATCCCCGGATCGACCGTGACTCGTACGCAGTCAGCGCAAACTGTCGGCGCCGACAACCCCGTCGGTGATCCACGGTCGGACCGGATCAGGTGAGGACGAGTTGACGGAGGCCCACGGCTCCACGGCTACGCCTGAGCACAGCAGCTCTGATGGCCGCGGCTCCGACGACGAGCCCCCCGGCGGTCGCCGGGCGAACCGCCCGAAGGGTTCTTCGGGCAAGCCGGAGCAGAAGAAGAAGAACCTGTTCGCACGGGCGGCTCTTTTCTACCGGCAAATCATCGCCGAGCTGCGCAAGGTCGTTTGGCCGACCCGCAACGAGCTGAGCACGTACACCACCGTGGTCATCGTGTTCTGTCTGATGATCATCGGAATCGTCTACGGACTCGACCTCGGCTTCGCGAAGGCCGCGCTCGCCATCTTCGGCTGAGCCCCATCCCTTTCGTAGCGCGCCTGCAACGACCGTTCGACCCCCAGCCAGGAAGAAGCACCCAACGTGTCTGACCCGAACCTGTCCGCCGACAACTCCGCCGACGAGACGGTGGCCCTGTCGGAGCAGGCGGAGGCCGCAGCTCTCGAGGACGCAGCTCTCGAGGACGCGGCCGAGGCCCCGGCCGTCTCCACCGATGACGAAGTGGAAGACACCGAGGCCACCGAGGACGACGCCGAGGGCGCGGACGACGAGTTCGAGGACGACGACGCCGAAGCCGCCGAGGCCGAGGACGACGACGCCGAACTCGAGGACGCCCCCGAGGGCGACCCGACCGAGGACTTCAAGGACGCGCTCCGTCGCGCCCCGGGCGAGTGGTACGTCATCCACTCGTACGCGGGCTATGAGAACCGCGTGAAGGCCAACCTCGAGTCCCGCACCACCTCGCTCAACATGGAGGACTACATCTTCCAGGTCGAGGTGCCGCAGGAAGAGGTCGTCGAGATCAAGAACGGCCAGCGCAAGACCGTCAAGCGCAACAAGTTCCCCGGCTACGTGCTGGTCCGGATGGACCTGACGAACGAGTCGTGGGGCGCCGTCCGGAACACCCCCGGTGTCACCGGCTTCGTCGGCAACGCGCACGAGCCCTTCCCGCTCACCCTCGACGAGGTCGTCAAGATCCTCGCTCCCGAGGAGGAGAAGGCGACCGGCGGCGGCACTGGCGCCAAGAGCACGACCGAGGTCAAGGTGCTCGACTTCGAGGTCGGCGACTCGGTCACCGTCATCGACGGCCCCTTCGCGACGCTGCAGGCGACGATCAACGAGATCAACGCCGACTCGCAGAAGGTCAAGGGCCTGGTGGAGATCTTCGGGCGCGAGACGCCGGTCGAGCTCTCGTTCAACCAGATCCAGAAGAACTGATACTTCCCCCAGGTGGGACCCCGTTTCGCCGGGGTCGCATCCGGGTGGTGGACAAGGCGCCCTCACAACGGTGGTTATCGTTGAGTGGGCGCCGCACCGCGTGGCGGGCCCGAACACGTCCGCGCTCCGCGTGGTGATCGGGACGTACATCTCGTCGAAGGACCCGGAAAAAAAATGCCTCCCAAGAAGAAGAAGCTGTCAGCGATCATCAAGCTGCAGATCAAGGCCGGCGCAGCCACGCCGGCCCCGCCGGTCGGTCCCGCTCTGGGCCAGCACGGCGTCAACATCATGGAGTTCTGCAAGGCGTACAACGCGGCGACCGAGTCGCAGCGTGGCGACATCGTCCCGGTGGAGATCTCGGTCTACGAAGACCGTTCCTTCACCTTCGTGACGAAGACGCCGCCGGCCGCGCGCCTGATCCTCAAGGCCGCCGGTGTCGAGAAGGGCTCGGGCGAGCCGCACAAGACCAAGGTCGCCAAGGTCACCCGCGAGCAGATCCGCGGCATCGCGCAGACCAAGATGGCCGACCTGAACGCCAACGACATCGACGCCGCGGAGAAGATCATCTCCGGCACCGCGCGTTCGATGGGCATCACGGTCGAGGGCTGATCGAGCCCCGCAGTCCGGCAGTACCAGAACCGACGCGAGGACGTGTGCGCAAGCCCACGACCCCGCGGAGTGGAAGGGTCCGCGCGACCCGCTCCCACCACAACTCCTTTCGGAATTCCAGGAGCTTTCAGTGAAGCGCAGCAAGTCCTACCGCGAGGCCGACACCAAGATCGACCACGAGCGGCTCTACTCGCCGCTCGAGGCCGTTCGACTGGCCAAGGAGACCTCGCCCACCAAGTTCGCCGGCACCGTCGAGGTGGCCATGCGTCTGGGCGTCGACCCGCGCAAGGCCGACCAGATGGTCCGCAGCACCGTCATCCTCCCGCACGGCACCGGCAAGACCGCCCGGGTCCTGGTCTTCGCGACCGGTGACCGTGCCGAGGCTGCCAAGGCTGCCGGCGCCGACATCGTCGGTTCCGACGAGCTCATCGACGAGGTTGCGAAGGGCCGGCTCGACTTCGACGCCGTCGTCGCCACCCCGGACCTGATGGGCAAGGTCGGCCGCCTGGGCCGCGTGCTCGGCCCGCGTGGCCTCATGCCCAACCCGAAGACCGGCACGGTCACGCCCGACGTGGCGAAGGCCGTGAACGAGATCAAGGGCGGCAAGATCGAGTTCCGCGTCGACAAGCACTCGAACCTGCACTTCATCATCGGCAAGACGACGTTCGACGACACCCAGCTCGTCGAGAACTACGCCGCCGCCCTCGAAGAGGTGCTCCGCGCGAAGCCGTCGGCCGCCAAGGGTCGCTACATCAAGAAGGTCGGCGTCTCGACCACGATGGGCCCCGGCATCCAGGTCGACCCCAACCGCGTCCGCAACCTCCTGGTGGAGGAAGAGGCGGTCTGATCCGCCCCGCACGCGAAACGAGGCCCGGCGCACCGCACGGTGTGCCGGGCCTCGGCACGTCCGGGCACCACACGTCCGGCCGCTCGCCGCCGCCGGAGAAGCGGAGGGAGAAACCTCCTGACGCCCGGCACCGCCGTCGGTAGGGTCGCGACGTTCGTCGAACGACGCCTTGCCACGGGGAGAGCACCATGCGTACGCGACCACACCCGACCCATCTCACCGCCGCCGTCACCGCGGCCCTGCTCGCACTGGGCGGACTGACCGCGTGCGGCGGCGACGACGGCGAGGGCACACCGAAGAAGGGTGGGGGAGGAGCCAAGAGCGCCGCGGGCGCCTTCCTGGACGACGTGGAGAAGGCCACCGCGGAGAAGCAGTCGGTGCAGTTCTCCGGCACCACCTCGGTCCCCGGTTTCGCCGCGGGCGGGCAACCCCCGAGCGGGCAGCCCGCCATCCCGAAGCCGTCGAGCGGTGCGCAGATGCCCGGCGGCGGCAGGTTCGAGGGTCGGATGTCGTGGGTGGGCGGCACCAACCTCAGCGAGGTCACCATGGGCGAGCTGAAGTGTGTGCTGACCAAGGACGCCGCCTACATCAACATGAAGACGCCCATGATGGGCGGCAAGACCTGGATGAAGTCGAGCACGGCGGGGATGGCCGGCCGCGATGCCATGGGCAAGTTCATGGCCGACGTGCTCGCGACCGGGAACCCGGCCAAGAGCGTGGCACTGCTGCTCCAGGCGGGCGACCTCAAGGAGGTCGGCACGGAGGACCGCGCAGGCGTCCGCACCCGACACTTCGCCGGCACCGTCGAATTCGGCAAGCTGGTCGCGGACATCGACGCGAACCTCACCGAGGCGGACATCGAGACCCTGCGCCAACAGCAGGCGGCGCTGGGCGTGACCACCGAGAAGATCGACCTGTGGATCGGCCCGGACAAGCTGGTCACCCACGTGGAGAACCACACCCAGAGCAACCAGGGTCCGATGGTCTTCGTGGGCGACTACACGAACTGGGGTGCGAAGTTCGACATCGCGCCGCCGCCGGCCGACCAGGTTTTCGACATGGGCGACCTGACCAAGGGCCTCCCGAACCTGCCGGGCATGCCGTCGATGCCGTCGATGCCGGGGAGGCCGTCGTTGCCCGGGATGCCGTCGCTGCCCGTCCCGCGGTAACCGATTTGCTCCGAACGAGTGCCGTCGCGTACCTTGGCACCAAGCCAAAGACCGTCGGTCGTTGTCGTCGTGCCGTAAGGCAGGGTCGGCAAACGAAGGTTCCGCATCGCGGACGACCTGCGCAGGTGTGAACGTGAGACGTTGCCCCCGAAGCACGCGGATTCCGCGTGATTCGAGGATGTACGCCCCGTGCGCCTGCGCCGGGGCGTTTTTCGTATGTGGACCCCTTCCGCCCTGCGGACCGGCGTATTCATCCGGCACACGGTCGACCGCCACGGTCGATCGGCAATCGCATCGCGGAAGGAGGCCAGCCCTATGGCGAGGCCCGACAAGGCGGCCGCGGTCGCCGAGCTCACGGAGCAGTTCCGTGACTCGAACGCCGCAGTGCTGACCGAGTACCGCGGGCTCACCGTCGCGCAGCTCAAGGAGCTGCGTCGTTCGCTCGGTGAGAACGCGCAGTACGCCGTGGTGAAGAACACGCTGACCAAGATCGCCGCCAACGAGGCGGGCATCGATCAGCTGGACGACCTCCTCGAGGGCCCGTCCGCGATCGCGTTCGTCACGGGTGACCCCGTGGAGGCCGCGAAGAGCCTGCGTGACTTCGCCAAGGCGAACCCCCTTCTCGTCATCAAGGGCGGCGTCCTTGAGGGCAAGGCGCTCAGCGCCGACGAGATCAAGAAGCTCGCGGACCTCGAGTCCCGCGAGGTGCTGCTTGCCAAGCTGGCGGGCGCCATGAAGGGATCCATGGCCAAGGCCGCGGCGACCTTCCAGGCACCGCTGTCGCAGTTCGCCCGCACCGCGGACGCACTGCGCGCGAAGGTCGAGCAGGGCGGTGCCGGCGAGCCGGCTCCCGCCGCCGAGGCCGAGACCGCCGAGTAGTTCGGCAGTCGCGACCTTGGTCGCCGGGGGCAGCGCCCCCGCCATCCCACACCACCCGGCACCAGCCGAATTGATCAGGAAGGACCGCCGATCATGGCGAAGCTCAGCAACGACGAGCTGCTTGCGTCGTTCAAGGAAATGACCCTCATCGAGCTCTCGGACTTCGTGAAGCTCTTCGAGGAGACCTTCGACGTCAAGGCTGCCGCCCCGGTCGCCGTCGCGGCCGGCCCGGCGGGCGGCGGCGCCGCTGCCGAGGCCGTCGAGGAGCAGGACGAGTTCGACGTCATCCTCACGGGTGCCGGCGACAAGAAGATCCAGGTCATCAAGGAGGTGCGCGCGCTCACGAGCCTCGGTCTGAAGGAGGCCAAGGACCTCGTGGACTCCGCCCCCAAGGCGCTCCTGGAGAAGGTCTCGAAGGAGGCCGCCGAGAAGGCGAAGGCCGCCCTCGAAGGCGCCGGCGCCTCGGTCGAGGTCAAGTAATTCGACGCCGCCCTCCGGGTGGCATCACCGAAGGCGATCGCCCGTCAGGGCGGTCGCCTTCGGGCTTTTCCGGAGCGGATCACCGACGGCCCGACGGCGCCGGGCGACCCCGCGACGAGTGGCACAGAGTCGGACATACCTCTCTCGGCCTCGCTCGAAAGGGTGATACTCCCAACACTCTGAGCGCCCGCCGAACCCCCTCGCACCAGCCCCGTCGTAGCTCGCCGAGGGCGCGCGCCAGGGCGCGCGGGTCGCCCTGCGAGCGCCGGATCCGGGCGTTGTCGGAGCGGCGGTCTACCGTGTTTTCCAGGCTTCCCGAGGTTCCGCGCGAACCCGGTCGGCCGATGTGACGAGACTCTCGTCGCAGGCCGCGGGATCGGGACCTACGTCCGGTTTTCTCGGGGCGCGGAAGGGTTCCGTCGGCTCTGAGGGGGAAAGCAACCCCTTGACGAACGGATCGGGGCGCGCAATTCTTCGGACGCACCCCTGAAGCACGGTTGCCGGATGGTTTCTGAATCCGGGTGGTGGACCGGCCCTTCAATAGGGGCTGGACAGCGGTGTGCCTTGTGGCTACACTGACCCTTTGCGCTGCCTATTGACTCCTCCCGGTGTATGAACCCGGGCCGTCCAGTATGCGCATAGTGAGTCCGAGCCCTCGGAAGGACCCCTCTTGGCCGCCTCGCGCACCGCCTCCGCTACCAACCCCGGCGCCGCCACTGCCCCGCTCCGCATCTCCTTCGCCAAGATCAGGGAACCCCTGGAGGTTCCGAACCTTCTCGCGTTGCAGACCGAGAGCTTCGACTGGCTGCTCGGCAACAGTGCGTGGAAGGCACGGGTCGAGGCCGCCCTCGCGGGCGGACAGGATGTGCCCACCAAGTCCGGCCTCGAAGAGATCTTCGAAGAGATCTCCCCGATCGAGGACTTCTCCGGTTCGATGTCCCTGACGTTCCGGGATCACCGGTTCGAGCCTCCGAAGAACTCCATCGAGGAGTGCAAGGAGCGCGACTTCACGTACTCGGCGCCGCTGTTCGTCACGGCCGAGTTCACCAACAACGAGACCGGCGAGATCAAGAGCCAGACGGTCTTCATGGGCGACTTCCCGCTCATGACGAACAAGGGCACCTTCATCATCAACGGCACCGAGCGTGTCGTGGTGTCCCAGCTGGTTCGCTCCCCGGGTGTCTACTTCGACAGCCAGGTCGACAAGACGTCCGACAAGGACATCTTCAGCGCGAAGGTGATTCCCTCGCGTGGCGCCTGGCTCGAGCTGGAGATCGACAAGCGCGACACCGTCGGTGTCCGCATCGACCGCAAGCGCAAGCAGAGCGTCACCGTGCTGCTGAAGGCGCTCGGCTGGACCGACTCCCAGATCCTGGAGGAGTTCGGCCAGTACGAGTCGATGCGGCAGACCCTGGAGAAGGACCACACCCAGGGCCAGGACGACGCGCTGCTCGACATCTACCGCAAGCTGCGTCCGGGGGAGCCGCCGACCCGCGAGGCCGCGCAGACTCTGCTCGAGAACCTCTACTTCAACCCGAAGCGTTACGACCTCGCCAAGGTCGGCCGCTACAAGGTGAACAAGAAGCTCGGTGTGGAGCAGGCGCTGGACGCCGGCGTGATGACCGTCGAGGACGTCATCGCCACCATCAAGTACCTGGTCAAGCTGCACGCCGGCGAGACCGAGATGGAAGGCGCCTCCGGCCAGGAGATCGTGGTCGAGGTCGACGACATCGACCACTTCGGCAACCGTCGTCTGCGCAACGTCGGCGAGCTCATCCAGAACCAGGTCCGTACCGGCCTGGCCCGGATGGAGCGCGTCGTCCGCGAGCGCATGACCACCCAGGACGTCGAGGCGATCACGCCGCAGACCCTGATCAACATCCGGCCGGTCGTCGCCTCCATCAAGGAGTTCTTCGGCACCAGCCAGCTGTCCCAGTTCATGGACCAGACGAACCCGCTGTCGGGCCTGACCCACAAGCGTCGTCTGTCCGCGCTGGGCCCCGGCGGTCTCTCCCGTGAGCGGGCCGGCTTCGAGGTCCGTGACGTGCACCCGTCGCACTACGGCCGGATGTGCCCGATCGAGACCCCCGAAGGCCCGAACATCGGCCTGATCGGCTCGCTCGCGTCCTACGGTCGGGTCAACGCGTTCGGTTTCGTGGAGACCCCGTACCGCAAGGTGATCGAGGGCCGGGTCACCGACGGCATCGACTACCTGACGGCCGACGAGGAAGACCGCTTCGTCATCGCCCAGGCGAACGCGCCGCTGAACGAGGACGACTCGTTCGCCGAGGCCCGTGTGCTCGTGCGTCGCCGCGGCGGCGAGATCGACTACATCCCCGGCGACGAAGTCGACTACATGGACGTCTCGCCGCGCCAGATGGTGTCGGTCGCGACCGCGATGATCCCGTTCCTCGAGCACGACGACGCGAACCGCGCGCTCATGGGCTCGAACATGATGCGCCAGGCCGTGCCGCTGCTGAAGGCGGAGTCCCCGCTGGTGGGCACCGGCATGGAGTACCGCGCCGCGGTCGACGCCGCCGATGTGATCACCGCCGAGAAGCCCGGTGTGGTCCAGGACGTCTCGGCCGACTACATCACCGTGATGAACGACGACGCGACGTACACCACGTACCGCGTGCAGAAGTTCATGCGCTCGAACCAGGGCACGTCCTTCAACCAGAAGGTCGTCGTCGACGAGGGCGCGCGGGTCGAGGCCGGCCAGGTGCTGGCCGACGGTCCGTGCACCGAAGAGGGCGAGATGGCCCTCGGCAAGAACCTGCTCGTGGCGTTCATGCCGTGGGAGGGCCACAACTACGAAGACGCGATCATCCTGTCGCAGCGTCTGGTGCAGGACGACGTCCTCTCCTCGATCCACATCGAGGAGCACGAGGTCGACGCCCGCGACACCAAGCTCGGCCCGGAGGAGATCACCCGGGACATCCCGAACGTCTCCGAAGAGGTCCTCGCGGACCTGGACGAGCGCGGCATCATCCGGATCGGCGCCGACGTCGTACCCGGCGACATCCTGGTCGGCAAGGTCACGCCCAAGGGCGAGACCGAGCTGACCCCGGAGGAGCGCCTGCTCCGTGCGATCTTCGGCGAGAAGGCGCGCGAGGTGCGCGACACCTCGCTCAAGGTCCCGCACGGCGAGTCGGGCAAGGTCATCGGCGTCCGCGTCTTCGACCGCGAGGCCGGCGACGAGCTGCCGCCGGGCGTGAACCAGCTGGTCCGCGTCTACGTCGCGCAGAAGCGCAAGATCACCGACGGTGACAAGCTCGCCGGTCGGCACGGCAACAAGGGCGTCATCTCGAAGATCCTGCCGGTCGAGGACATGCCGTTCCTGGAGGACGGCACCCCGGTCGACATCATCCTCAACCCGCTCGGTGTCCCGTCCCGAATGAACCCGGGTCAGGTCCTGGAGACGCACCTCGGCTGGATCGCCAAGACCGGCTGGAGCGTCGAGGGCGACGACGAGGACTGGAAGGGTCGCCTCCGGGCGATCGCGGCCGACCAGGGTGCCCCCGGCACCAACGTCGCCACCCCGGTCTTCGACGGTGCGCGCGAGGAGGAGATCACCGGTCTCCTCGACTCGACCAACAAGACCCGCGACGGCGTCCGTCTGATCGACGGCACCGGCAAGGCGAAGATGTACGACGGCCGCTCCGGCGAGCCGTTCCCGCACCCGGTATCGGTCGGGTACATGTACATCCTCAAGCTGCACCACCTGGTCGACGACAAGCTGCACGCCCGGTCGACCGGTCCCTACTCGATGATCACCCAGCAGCCGCTGGGTGGTAAGGCCCAGTTCGGTGGCCAGCGCTTCGGTGAGATGGAGGTGTGGGCACTCGAGGCATACGGTGCCGCCTACGCGCTCCAGGAACTGCTGACTATCAAGTCCGACGACGTCCTCGGCCGCGTGAAGGTGTACGAGGCGATCGTCAAGGGCGAGAACATCCCGGAGCCGGGCATCCCCGAGTCCTTCAAGGTGCTCATCAAGGAGATGCAGTCGCTCTGCCTCAACGTGGAGGTCCTCTCCAGCGACGGTATGTCGATCGAGATGCGCGACACCGACGAGGACGTCTTCCGCGCTGCGGAGGAGCTCGGTATCGACCTGTCGCGGCGTGAGCCGAGCAGCGTCGAAGAGGTCTGAGGCTCCCTCCCGGGTCCGGCCGTGAGGCCGGCCCCGGGATTTCGACCCCAGTCCTGATGAAGACACACACTGGTGAGCACGGCACAGCCCCCGCCGTGACCGCCGGGACCAAACCCCGAAAGAGGGATTGACGAAACAGTGCTCGACGTCAACTTCTTCGACGAGCTGCGTATCGGCCTCGCTACCGCAGACGACATTCGCCAGTGGTCGCACGGTGAAGTCAAGAAGCCCGAAACCATCAACTACCGCACCCTGAAGCCGGAAAAGGACGGGCTCTTCTGCGAGAAGATCTTCGGTCCGACCCGGGACTGGGAGTGCTACTGCGGCAAGTACAAGCGCGTCCGCTTCAAGGGCATCATTTGTGAGCGCTGCGGCGTCGAGGTCACTCGCGCCAAGGTGCGTCGTGAGCGCATGGGCCACATCGAGCTCGCCGCGCCGGTCACGCACATCTGGTACTTCAAGGGCGTGCCCAGCCGCCTCGGCTACCTGCTCGACCTCGCCCCGAAGGACCTCGAGAAGGTCATCTACTTCGCGGCGTACATGATCACGTACGTCGACGACGAGCGTCGCCAGCGCGACCTGCCGTCTCTCGACGCCAAGATCTCGGTCGAGCGTCAGCAGATCGAGCAGCGTCGTGACGCCAGCGTCGAAGAGCGCCAGAAGAAGCTCGAGACCGACCTCGCCGAGTTGGAGGCCGAGGGCGCCAAGTCCGACGTCCGCCGCAAGGTGCGCGAAGGTGCCGAGCGCGAGATGAAGCAGCTGCGCGACCGCAACCAGCGCGAGCTCGACCGCCTCGACGACGTCTGGACCCGGTTCAAGAACCTCAAGGTCCAGGACCTCGAAGGCGACGAGATCCTCTTCCGTGAGATGCGTGACCGCTTCGGCACGTACTTCATGGGCGGCATGGGCGCGCAGGCGCTCCAGCGTCGGCTGGAGTCCTTCGACCTCGACGCCGAGGCCGAGAAGCTGCGCGAGATCATCCGCACCGGCAAGGGCCAGAAGAAGACCCGGGCGCTCAAGCGCCTCAAGGTCGTCTCCGCGTTCCAGCAGACCCGGAACAGCCCCAATGGCATGGTCCTGGACTGCGTCCCGGTGATCCCGCCGGACCTGCGTCCGATGGTGCAGCTGGACGGTGGCCGCTTCGCGACCTCCGACCTGAACGACCTGTACCGCCGCGTGATCAACCGCAACAACCGGTTGAAGCGTCTGCTCGACCTCGGTGCCCCCGAGATCATCGTGAACAACGAGAAGCGGATGCTCCAGGAGGCCGTCGACGCGCTGTTCGACAACGGCCGCCGCGGTCGTCCGGTGACCGGCCCGGGCAACCGGCCGCTCAAGTCGCTGTCCGACATGCTCAAGGGCAAGCAGGGTCGTTTCCGGCAGAACCTGCTCGGCAAGCGCGTGGACTACTCCGCGCGTTCGGTCATCGTCGTCGGCCCGCAGCTCAAGCTGCACCAGTGCGGTCTGCCGAAGGCCATGGCGCTCGAGCTGTTCAAGCCGTTCGTGATGAAGCGCCTGGTGGACCTCAACCACGCGCAGAACATCAAGTCGGCCAAGCGCATGGTCGAGCGCGCCCGCCCCGTGGTGTGGGACGTGCTCGAAGAGGTCATCGCCGAGCACCCGGTGCTGCTCAACCGTGCACCGACGCTGCACCGTCTGGGCATCCAGGCGTTCGAGCCGCAGCTCGTCGAGGGCAAGGCCATCCAGATTCACCCGCTCGTGTGCACCGCGTTCAACGCGGACTTCGACGGTGACCAGATGGCCGTTCACCTGCCGCTCTCCGCGGAGGCGCAGGCCGAGGCCCGCATCCTGATGCTGTCGAGCAACAACATCCTGAAGCCGGCCGACGGTCGCCCCGTCACCATGCCGACCCAGGACATGGTGCTCGGGCTGTTCTTCCTGACCTCCGAGCGGGAGAACACCAAGGGCGACGGGCGTGTCTTCGCGTCCACGGCCGAGGCGATCATGGCGTTCGACGCCCGTGAGCTCGACCTGCAGGCGAAGATCGAGCTGCGACTGCCGGCGGGCACCGTCCCGTCGCGCGGTTGGGTCGCGCCGGAGGGCTGGGAGCCGGGTTCGCCGCTGCGCGTGCGCACCTCGCTCGGTCGCGCGCTGTTCAACGAGCTCCTGCCGGCGGACTACCCGTTCGTCGACGAGGAGATCGGCAAGAAGACGCTGTCGATCATCGTGAACGACCTGGCGGAGCGGTACCCGAAGGTGGTCGTGGCGGCAACGCTGGACAACCTGAAGGAGGCCGGCTTCCACTGGGCCACCCGTTCCGGTGTCACCGTGTCGATCTCCGACGTCGTCGTTCCGCCGGCGAAGAAGGAGATCCTGGAGCGCTTCGAGGCCCAGGCCGAGAAGGTCCAGAAGCAGTACGAGCGCGGCCTGATCACCAAGGACGAGCGTCAGCAGGAGCAGATTCAGATCTGGACCAAGGCGACCAACGAGGTTGCCGAGGCGATGAACCTGAACTTCCCCAAGACGAACCCCATCTTCATGATGGTCGACTCGGGTGCTCGCGGAAACATGATGCAGATGCGTCAGATCGCGGGTATGCGTGGTCTGGTGTCGAACGCCAAGAACGAGACGATTCCCCGTCCCATCAAGGCGTCCTTCCGCGAGGGTCTGTCCGTCCTCGAGTACTTCATCTCGACGCACGGTGCCCGTAAGGGTCTGGCCGACACCGCGCTGCGTACCGCCGACTCGGGTTACCTGACCCGTCGTCTGGTGGACGTCTCGCAGGACGTGATCGTGCGCGAGGAGGACTGCGGCACCGACCGCGGTCTGGTCCTGTCGATCGCCACCCGCGGCGCCGACGGCGTGCTCCGCAAGGACGACGACGTCGAGACCAGCGTGTACGCCCGCAACCTGGCCGAGGACGTCGTCGTCGACGGCAAGGTGCTGGCCCCGGCCAACGCCGACCTCGGCGACGTGATCATCAACCACCTCGTCGCCGAAGGCGTCGAGTCGGTGAAGACGCGTTCGGTGCTGACCTGCGAGTCCAAGGTCGGTACGTGCGCCATGTGCTACGGCCGCTCGCTGGCGACCGGCAAGCTCGTGGACATCGGCGAGGCGGTCGGCATCATCGCCGCCCAGTCGATCGGTGAGCCCGGCACCCAGCTGACGATGCGTACCTTCCACACCGGTGGTGTGGCGGGTGACGACATCACGCAGGGTCTGCCGCGTGTCGTCGAGCTCTTCGAGGCGCGCACCCCCAAGGGTGTCGCCCCGATCAGCGAGGCGGCCGGTCGGGTGCGCATCGAGGACACCGAGAAGACCCGCAAGGTCGTGGTGGTCCCGGACGACGGTTCCGAGGAACTGGCGTACGCGGTCAGCAAGCGCTCGCGCCTGCTGGTCGACGAGGGCGACCACGTCGACGTCGGTCAGAAGATGCTCGTCGGTGCGGTCAACCCGCACGACGTGCTGCGCATCCTCGGCCAGCGTGCGGTGCAGATCCACCTCGTGGCGGAGGTCCAGCAGGTCTACCGCTCGCAGGGTGTGTCGATCCACGACAAGCACATCGAGATCATCATTCGGCAGATGCTCCGCCGCGTGACGATCATCGAGTCGGGCGACGCCGAGCTGCTTCCGGGCGAGCTCGTCGAGCGCGGCCGGTTCGAGACCGAGAACCGTCGGGTGATGTCCGAGAGCGGGCACCCGGCCTCGGGTCGTCCGCAGCTCATGGGCATCACGAAGGCGTCGCTGGCCACCGAGTCGTGGCTGTCGGCGGCCTCCTTCCAGGAGACGACCCGAGTGCTGACCGACGCGGCGATCCACGCCAAGTCGGACCCGCTGCTGGGCCTGAAGGAGAACGTGATCCTCGGCAAGCTCATCCCGGCCGGTACGGGCATGCCCCGCTACCGCAACATCCGGGTCGAGCCCACCGAAGAGGCCAAGGCGGCGATGTACTCGATGTCCGGGTACGACGAGGCCGACTACTCCGCGTTCGGTTCGGGCTCCGGCCAGGCCGTCCCGCTGGAGGAGTACGACTTCGGCGGCTACCAGGGCTGATCCGCCCGTAGCGGAGCCGTGCCAGGGACAGGGCCGTCACCCTTCGGGGTGGCGGCCCTGTCCCATGTCCGCACCTCTGTGCCCGCAGACCCCTCCACCCCGGCCCCGATCGGTGCGACGATGCTTCCAACGCGCCGTCCCACTCCGGGAGAACCCCATGAGCACCCCTGGCGGGTCCGAGTACGGCCCCTACCACGAGCAGCCGCACGGCGACGCGCAGAGCCCGTACGGCGAGCCCTACCCGCCCTATGGCTACGGCTACGGGCCGGGGGAGTCGCCCGCACCGTACGGCTACGGCCAGGCGCCCCAGTACGGGCAGCAGCCGCCGTACGGATACGGCTACCACCAATACCCCGGCTACGGCGGCTACCTGCCCCAGCCGGGCACCAACGGCCTGGCCATCGCGTCGATGATCCTGGGCATCGTCTGGCTGTACTGGCTGGGCAGCCTGCTCGCGGTGATCTTCGGGCACATAGCGCTGGCCCAGACCGCGCGCACCGGGCAGCAGGGTCGTGGCATGGCGATCGCCGGCGTGGTCCTGGGCTGGATCGGACTGGCCCTGCTGGCACTGGCCATCGTGGTGCTCGTGCTGGACTCCGACGGCCACGAGTATTCGGAGTACCTGAATCTGTTCGGCGCGCTCCGCGCGGTGTGCTGAGTCACGTTCCCGCCCTCCGGTGGGCGCGGGGTGCGCGCTCGTTCGCCTCAGGCCACAATGCCGGGTACGGTGGGGCTCGGAGGGTGATGTACCGCCCTGAACGATTCGGTGCTCCACCAAGGTGAGAGCGCCGAATTCCATGTCGTGGCGGGGGTCTTTCTTTTCGCTTTGACCTCTGCTGCTGTGGTAGGTAGTCTCTCTCCTTGTGCCTGGGGTGTCCCCGGGCTCTTGTGCCTGCGCTCACCGCAATCCCCACGGGATGCGTGCGTGAGAGGGCGCGAGAGACCGACCCACAGCCTCCTAAGCAAGCACACTCCCAAGACCGGGCGACACGCCCGACCGCGGGGGTCGGACTTGCGGTTGGCTCCGGCGTCGACCGGGATGCAGGCCGATTCAGACATTGCAGTCGCTTCAAAAAGACCGCTCGGCACGAAGAAGACGGAGACGCGGTGCCCACGATCCAGCAGCTGGTCCGAAAGGGCCGCCAGGACAAGGTCGACAAGGCCAAGACTCCGGCGCTCAAGGGGAGCCCGCAGCGTCGCGGCGTGTGCACCCGTGTTTACACGACGACGCCGAAGAAGCCGAACTCGGCGCTTCGCAAGGTCGCGCGTGTGCGCCTCACGAGTGGCATCGAGGTGACGGCCTATATCCCCGGTGAGGGTCACAACCTCCAGGAGCACTCGATCGTGCTCGTTCGCGGTGGTCGTGTGAAGGACCTCCCCGGTGTCCGCTACAAGATCATTCGTGGTTCGCTCGACACCCAGGGTGTCAAGAACCGCAAGCAGGCGCGCAGCCGCTACGGCGCGAAGAAGGAGAAGAGCTAATGCCGCGTAAGGGCCCTGCCCCCAAGCGACCGGTCATCATCGACCCGGTTTACAACTCGCCGTTGGTCACCTCGCTGGTGAACAAGGTCCTGATGAGCGGCAAGCGCTCCGTCGCCGAGAAGATCGTCTACGGCGCACTCGAAGGTTGCCGCGAGAAGACCGGTACCGACCCGGTCATCACGCTCAAGCGCGCCCTCGAGAACGTGAAGCCGACCCTCGAGGTCCGCAGCCGCCGTGTCGGTGGCGCGACCTACCAGGTGCCGGTCGAGGTCCGTCCGGGCCGCTCCACGACCCTCGCTCTCCGCTGGCTCGTCGGCTACTCCCGCGCCCGTCGCGAGAAGACGATGACCGAGCGTCTGATGAACGAGCTCCTGGACGCGAGCAACGGTCTGGGTGCCGCGGTCAAGCGCCGCGAGGACACCCACAAGATGGCCGAGTCCAACAAGGCCTTCGCGCACTACCGCTGGTAGTTCCACCCGCAACGACGAGAAGCCGAGAGAAGACAAGCCACGATGGCTACCACTGCTCTTGATCTGGCCAAGGTCCGAAACATCGGCATCATGGCCCACATCGACGCGGGCAAGACCACCACCACCGAGCGGATCCTGTTCTACACCGGGGTCAACTACAAGATCGGTGAGGTTCATGAGGGCGCTGCCACCATGGACTGGATGGAACAGGAGCAGGAGCGCGGCATCACCATCACGTCTGCCGCGACGACCTGTCACTGGACGCTCGACGACGTCGATCACACGATCAACATCATCGACACCCCCGGCCACGTCGACTTCACCGTCGAGGTGGAGCGTTCGCTGCGTGTGCTCGACGGCGCCGTCACCGTCTTCGACGGTGTCGCCGGCGTGGAGCCGCAGTCCGAGACCGTTTGGCGTCAGGCCGACCGGTACGGCGTGCCGCGCATCTGCTTCGTGAACAAGCTCGACCGCACCGGCGCCGAGTTCCACCGCTGCGTCGACATGATCGACGCGCGACTGGGCGCGGTTCCGCTGGTCATGCAGCTGCCGATCGGCACCGAGATGGACTTCCAGGGTGTTGTCGACCTGGTCGCCATGAAGGCGCTGGTCTGGTCGGCCGAGGCGGCCAAGGGCGAGATGTACGACGTCGTCGACATCCCGGCCACGCACACCGAGGCCGCCGCCGAGTACCGCGGCAAGCTGCTCGAGACGATCGCCGAGTACGACGACGAGATGATGGAGCTGTACCTGGAGGGCCAGGAGCCCACCACGGAGCAGTTGATCGCCGCGATCCGTCGCGCGACCATCGCCTCGACCAAGGGTGAGAACAAGGGCAAGCCGACGTTCACTCCGGTGTTCTGCGGTACCGCGTTCAAGAACAAGGGTGTTCAGCCCCTGCTCGACGCGGTCGTCCGTTACCTGCCGTCGCCGCTCGACATCGAGGGCATCCAGGGCCACGCGGTGAACAAGGAAGAAGAGGTCATCGTTCGCCAGCCGCGCGATGACGAGCCCTTCGCGGGCCTCGCCTTCAAGATCATGCGTGACCCGCACCTGGGCAAGCTCACCTTCGTCCGGGTCTACTCGGGTGTCCTGGAAGCCGGCAGCTCCGTGCTGAACTCGGTGAAGGGGCGCAAGGAGCGCATCGGCAAGATCTACCGGATGCACGCGAACAAGCGTGAGGAGATCCCGTCGGTCGGCGCGGGCGACATCATCGCGGTGATGGGTCTCAAGGACACCACCACCGGTGAGACGCTCTGCGACCCGGCGAACCCGGTGATCCTCGAGTCGATGACGTTCCCGGCCCCGGTCATCGAGGTCGCGATCGAGCCGAAGTCCAAGGGCGACCAGGAGAAGCTGGGTGTCGCCATCCAGTCCCTCGCCGCCGAGGACCCCTCGTTCCAGGTGCACTCGGACGAGGAGACCGGCCAGACGATCATCGGCGGCATGGGCGAGCTGCACCTCGAGGTGCTGGTCGACCGGATGAAGCGCGAATTCCGCGTGGAGGCCAACGTCGGCAAGCCGCAGGTGGCCTACCGTGAGACGATCCGCAAGGTCGTCGAGCGCGTGGACTACACGCACAAGAAGCAGACCGGTGGTACCGGTCAGTTCGCCAAGGTGCAGATCGCGCTCGAGCCGCTCGAGGGTGACGCGTACGAGTTCGTCAACAAGGTCACCGGTGGCCGTATCCCCAGGGAGTACATCCCCTCGGTGGACGCGGGTGCGCAGGAGGCCATGCAGTACGGCGTTCTCGCCGGCTACCCGATGGTCGGCGTGCGTCTGACGCTGATCGACGGTGGCTACCACGAGGTCGACTCGTCCGAACTCGCGTTCAAGATCGCCGGTTCGCAGGCGTTCAAGGAAGCGGCTCGGCAGGCCAGCCCGGCTCTTCTGGAGCCGATGATGGCCGTCGAGGTCACCACGCCCGAGGACTACATGGGCGATGTGATCGGCGACCTCAACTCGCGTCGCGGCCAGATCCAGGCCATGGACGAGCGCTTTGGTGCGCGCGTCGTCAAGGCTTTGGTCCCGCTGTCGGAGATGTTCGGCTATGTCGGCGACCTCCGCAGCAAGACCTCGGGTCGCGCGAGCTACTCCATGCAGTTCGACTCCTACGCCGAGGTTCCGAGGAACGTCGCCGAGGAGATCATCGCCAAGTCGCGCGGCGAGTAATCACCGCCACCGCGGCATCAGCGATACCAGGGGGACCCGGGGTCCACAGGACTCCGGTGCCCCCGCCCCGGCTCACCCCCGATACCCGACGTCGTACGGCGTAAAGAACCAGTCCACAGGAGGACCCCAGTGGCGAAGGCTAAGTTCGAGCGGACTAAGCCGCACGTCAACATCGGCACCATTGGTCACATCGACCACGGTAAGACGACGCTGACCGCGGCGATTACCAAGGTGCTGCACGACGCGTACCCGGACCTGAACCCCTTCACGCCGTTCGACCAGATCGACAAGGCGCCGGAGGAGCGGCAGCGCGGTATCACGATCTCGATCGCGCACGTCGAGTACCAGACGGAGAACCGTCACTACGCGCACGTCGACTGCCCCGGGCACGCCGACTACATCAAGAACATGATCACCGGTGCCGCGCAGATGGACGGCGCGATCCTCGTGGTCGCCGCCACCGACGGCCCGATGCCGCAGACCAAGGAGCACGTGCTCCTGGCCCGCCAGGTCGGTGTTCCGTACATCGTGGTCGCGCTGAACAAGGCCGACATGGTGGACGACGAGGAGATCCTGGAGCTCGTCGAGCTCGAGGTGCGCGAGCTCCTCTCCGAGTACGAGTTCCCGGGCGACGACCTTCCGGTCGTGCGGGTCTCGGCGCTCAAGGCGCTCGAGGGCGACAAGGAGTGGGGCGAGAAGCTCCTCGGCCTCATGGCCGCCGTCGACGAGGCGATCCCGACCCCGCCGCGTGACACCGACAAGCCGTTCCTCATGCCCGTCGAGGACGTCTTCACGATCACCGGTCGTGGCACGGTCGTCACCGGCCGCATCGAGCGTGGCATCGTCAAGGTCAACGAGACTGTCGACATCGTCGGCATCAAGGAGACCAAGACCACCACCACGGTCACCGGCATCGAGATGTTCCGCAAGCTGCTCGACGAGGGCCAGGCGGGCGAGAACGTCGGTCTGCTCCTCCGTGGCATCAAGCGCGAGGACGTCGAGCGCGGCCAGGTCATCATCAAGCCCGGTTCGGTCACGCCGCACACCGAGTTCGAGGCCCAGGTCTACATCCTGTCGAAGGACGAGGGTGGCCGTCACACCCCCTTCTTCAACAACTACCGGCCGCAGTTCTACTTCCGTACGACGGACGTGACCGGCGTGGTGACCCTCCCCGAGGGCACCGAGATGGTCATGCCGGGTGACAACACCGGCATGGACGTCGCGCTGATCCAGCCGATCGCCATGGAAGAGGGCCTGCGTTTCGCCATCCGCGAGGGTGGTCGCACCGTGGGCGCCGGTCAGGTCGTCAAGATCAAGAAGTGATGAAATCCCGCCCGCCGGTCCACCTGGGTCGGCGGGCGGGGCTTTGTCCGGATCGATTCCACCCCCTAGGTGGGACCGGATATCCATCGCTCGGGGGCTCTCTCAAACCTGGGAGAGTCGCTCGATTGGCCAAGGCCGCCATTCGTGGGGCATACTAGCCAAGTTGCTCGGATAGACAACGGGCTGCGCCGTGCCTGTCGCACAGACGGAATCGGGCGCGGGCCTCGTTGACTCCGAACAATCGGTGGACTTCTGTCCTGCCACCCATGCAGCCGGCGTCGTCGCTTAGCGACCTCGTGTCGTCCTTTCGCTTGCCGCAGCGAAGGTGACGCCGAGAGTACGTTGCCCAGGCCCCCAGGCCGCCCGTAAGGGTTTCCAAGGGGTGCTTGTGAGCAACAGAGCGACACGCCCGACCGCGGGGGTCGGCGGGGAAGGGAAACCCCAAGGGGTTTTCAGCCCAAGTCTTCTCCCCGTGTCAGCGGGGGTGATCCGCAGCGGTACGAGAGAAGGAATTCGAAGCAGCCATGGCGGGACAGAAGATCCGCATCAGGCTCAAGGCCTACGACCACGAGGTCATCGACAGTTCGGCGAAGAAGATCGTCGAGACGGTGACGCGTACTGGTGCGCAGGTTGCGGGACCGGTGCCGCTGCCGACCGAGAAGAACGTGTACTGCGTCATCCGCTCGCCGCACAAGTACAAGGACTCGCGCGAGCACTTCGAGATGCGCACTCACAAGCGGCTCATCGACATCCTCGACCCCACGCCGAAGACGGTCGACTCGCTTATGCGTCTCGACCTGCCGGCCGGCGTCGACATCGAGATCAAGCTCTGAGGACGCACCGACGATGACGAAGCAGATGAAGGGCATTCTGGGCAAGAAGCTCGGCATGACCCAGGTCTGGGACGAGAACAACCGCGTCGTTCCAGTGACTGTGGTCGAAGCCGGGCCCTGCGTCGTGACCCAGGTCCGCAACGCCGAGGTCGACGGCTACTCCGCCGTCCAGATCGCGTTCGGCGCGATCGACCCGCGCAAGGTGAACAAGCCGCTCGCCGGCCACTTCGCCAAGGCCGGGGTGACCCCGCGTCGCCACCTGGTCGAGCTCCGCACCTCCGACGCCGGCGAGTACACGCTGGCGCAGGAGATCACCGCCGAGGTGTTCGAGGCCGGCCAGAAGGTCGACGTCATGGGCACCTCGAAGGGCAAGGGCACGGCGGGTGTCATGAAGCGACACGGCTTCAAGGGTCTCGGCAGCTCGCACGGTACGCAGCGCAAGCACCGCTCGCCCGGCTCGATCGGTGGCTGCGCCACCCCGGGTCGTGTGTTCAAGGGCGTGCGCATGGCAGGCCGCATGGGTAACGAGCGCGTCTCCACCCAGAACCTGACCGTTCACGCCGTCGACGCCGAGAAGGGTCTGCTCCTGATCAAGGGCGCGGTCCCCGGTCCGAACGGCGGCCTGGTTCTGGTGCGCACTGCTGCGAAGGGTGTGTGAATTTCATGACCAGCATTGACGTTCTTTCGCCCGCCGGCGAGAAGTCCGGGACGATCGACCTCCCCGCGGAGCTGTTCGACGTCCAGGTGAGCATCCCGACGATCCACCAGGTCGTCGTGGCCCAGCTCGCCGCGGCTCGTCAGGGCACGCACAAGACCAAGACTCGTGGCGAGGTCCGCGGTGGTGGGCGCAAGCCGTATCGCCAGAAGGGCACCGGCCGCGCCCGTCAGGGCTCGACCCGCGCGCCGCAGTTCGCCGGTGGTGGCGTCGTGCACGGTCCCGTGCCGCGTGACTACGAGCAGCGGACCCCGAAGAAGATGAAGGCGTCCGCCCTGCGCGGTGCTCTCTCCGACCGGGCGCGTCACGAGCGCATCCACTGCGTTTCCGCGCTGATCGAGGGCGACAAGCCGTCGGTCAAGGCGGCGAAGACGCTGCTCGGCAAGATCAGTGAGCGCAAGAACGTGCTCCTGGTCGTCGAGAAGTCCGACACCACTGCCTGGCTGAGCGCCCGCAACCTTCCGCAGGTGCACTTGCTCGAGGTCGGGCAGCTGAACACCTACGACGTGCTCGTCTCCGACGACGTGGTCTTCACGAAGGCCGCTCTGGAGCGCTTCATCGCCGGACCGGCGCAGGCCGCCTCGGCGGTCGCGAGCTCCGACGAGCTCGAAGGGAGCCACGCGTGAGCACCGACACCGTCGAGAGCACGACGAAGGTCACCAGCAAGACCTACACCGACCCGCGCGACGTGCTGCTGAAGCCGGTGATCTCGGAGAAGAGCTACGGGCTCATCGACGAGAACAAGTACACGTTCATCGTGCACCCCGACGCCAACAAGACCCAGATCAAGCAGGCCGTCATCGCGGTCTTCGGAGTCAAGGTCGAGAGCGTCAACACGATCAACCGCGTTGGTAAGCGCAAGCGCACCAAGACCGGTTTCGGCAAGCGCAAGGACACGAAGCGCGCGATCGTCACCCTTGCAGAGGGCGAGCGGATCGACATCTTCGGTGGACCCGTCGGCTGACGGCCGCTGATACGGACGAGGACTAAGAGAAGCCATGGGCATCCGCAAGTACAAGCCGACGACGCCGGGCCGTCGTGGCGCCAGCGTCGCCGACTTCGTCGAGATCACGCGGTCCGAGCCGGAGAAGTCGCTGGTCCGCCCTCTGCACAGCAAGGGTGGTCGTAACAACCACGGCCGTGTGACTGCTCGCCACCAGGGTGGCGGCCACAAGCGCGCGTACCGACTGATCGACTTCCGGCGCAACGACAAGGACGGCGTTCCGGCGAAGGTCGCTCACATCGAGTACGACCCGAACCGCACCGCGCGCATCGCTCTTCTGCACTACGCGGACGGCGAGAAGCGCTACATCCTGTGCCCGAACAAGCTGAAGCAGGGCGACCGGATCGAAAACGGTCCGGGCGCCGACATCAAGCCGGGCAACAACATGCCGCTCCGGAACATCCCGGTCGGTACGGTCATCCACGCCATCGAGCTTCGGCCCGGTGGCGGCGCGAAGATCGCCCGTTCCGCGGGTGTCAGCGTGCAGCTGCTGGCGAAGGAGGGCGCCCACGCGACCCTCCGCATGCCGTCGGGCGAAATTCGCCTGGTCGACGTGCGCTGCCGGGCGACGGTCGGCGAGATCGGCAATGCCGAGCAGTCGAACATCAACTGGGGCAAGGCCGGTCGCATGCGCTGGAAGGGCAAGCGCCCGACCGTCCGCGGTGTGGCGATGAACCCCATCGACCACCCGCACGGTGGTGGTGAGGGTAAGACCTCTGGTGGTCGCCACCCGGTGAGCCCCTGGGGTAAGCCCGAGGGTCGTACTCGCCGGCCGAAGAAGGCCAGCGACAAGCTCATCATCCGCCGCCGCAAGACGAACAAGAAGCGCTAGGAGCAGTCTCGATGCCGCGCAGTCTCAAGAAGGGACCCTTCGTCGACGGCCACCTCATCAAGAAGGTGGACGTACAGAACGACAAGGGAACCAAGAACGTCATCAAGACCTGGTCCCGCCGCTCGATGATCGTCCCGGCGATGCTGGGCCACACGATCGCGGTGCACGACGGCCGTAAGCACGTCCCGGTGTTCGTGACCGAGTCGATGGTCGGCCACAAGCTCGGCGAGTTCGCGCCGACTCGGACCTTCCGCGGTCACGAGAAGGACGACCGGAAGTCGCGTCGTCGCTGACGCGGCGAATCGCATGGATATCGAGATGAGCAAGGGGACGTCGATGGAAGCCAGGGCTCAGGCGCGGTACATCCGCGTCACGCCCATGAAGGCCCGCCGTGTGGTGGACCTCATCCGTGGCATGAACGCCGCGGAGGCCCAGGCGGTCCTGCGATTCGCTCCGCAGGCCGCGAGTGAGCCGGTCGGCAAGGTGCTGGACAGCGCCATTGCCAACGCCGGTCACAACCACAACTTGGACACGAACATCCTGTACGTGTCCGCCGCCTACGTGGACGAGGGTCCGACCCTCAAGCGTTTCCGTCCGCGGGCACAGGGCCGGGCGTACCGCATCCGCAAGCGCACCAGCCACATCACCGTGGTTGTCGCCGAGAAGGAGAGGACCCGCTAGTGGGCCAGAAGGTTAACCCGCACGGGTTCCGTCTCGGCATCACCACGGACTTCAAGTCCCGGTGGTACGCCGACAAGCTGTACAAGGACTACGTCGGCGAGGACGTCAAGATTCGTCAGATGATGACGAAGGGCATGGAGCGCGCCGGGATCTCGAAGGTAGAGATCGAGCGCACCCGTGAGCGCGTCCGCGTCGACATCCACACCGCCCGGCCGGGCATCGTCATCGGCCGTCGTGGTGCGGAGGCCGACCGCATCCGCGGTGAGCTGGAGAAGCTCACCGGCAAGCAGGTTCAGCTGAACATCCTCGAGGTCAAGAACCCCGAGGTCGACGCTCAGCTTGTGGCGCAGGGTGTGGCCGAGCAGCTCTCGAGCCGCGTGTCCTTCCGCCGCGCGATGCGCAAGGCGATGCAGAGCTCCATGAAGGCCGGGGCCAAGGGCATCAAGATCCAGTGCGGTGGTCGTCTGGGTGGGGCCGAAATGTCCCGCTCGGAGTTCTACCGTGAGGGTCGCGTGCCGCTGCACACGCTGCGCGCCAACGTCGACTACGGCTTCTTCGAGGCCCGTACGACGTTCGGTCGCATCGGCGTGAAGGTGTGGATCTACAAGGGCGACGTCAAGAACATCGCCGAGGTCCGCGCCGAGAACGCCGCGGCTCGTGCCAGCAACCGTCCCGCCCGCGGCGGCGCTCCCGAGCGTCCCCGTCGTGGTGGCGAGGGTGGCGGCGGCGGTCGTGGCGGCGAGCGCGGTGGCCGTGGTGGCCGCGGCGGACGTCCGCAGCAGAACGACGCGCAGGCCACCGGTTCCTCGGACACCGGCTCCGCGCCGGCGGCCGAGGCTGTGAACTCGGCGCCCGAATCCGGATCGGAGGCCTGACCCCGATGCTGATCCCCCGCAGGGTCAAGCACCGCAAGCAGCACCACCCCAAGCGTGGTGGCCGTGCCAAGGGTGGTACGGAACTGGCGTTCGGCGAGTACGGCATCCAGGCCCTCGGCCAGGCGTACGTGACCAACCGTCAGATCGAGTCCGCTCGTATTGCCATCACCCGGCACATTCGCCGTGGTGGCAAGGTGTGGATCAACATCTACCCCGACCGTCCGCTGACCAAGAAGCCTGCCGAGACCCGCATGGGTTCCGGTAAGGGCTCGCCCGAGTGGTGGGTCGCGAACGTCAAGCCCGGTCGGGTGATGTTCGAACTGTCGTACCCGAACGAGAAGGTGGCTCGTGAGGCGCTTACCCGCGCCGTGCACAAGCTGCCGATGAAGTGCCGGATCGTCCGGCGCGAGGCTGGTGAGGCGTGATGGCGGCCGTTACCAAGGCGTCCGAGCTCCGCGAACTCGGTGACGAGGAAATCGTCGCCAAGCTCCGCGAAGCCAAGGAGGAGCTGTTCAACCTCCGTTTCCAGGCGGCGACCGGGCAGCTCGAAAACCACGGGCGGCTCAAGGCTGTCCGTAAGGACATCGCCCGGATCTACACGCTGATGCGCGAGCGCGAGCTGGGCATCGACGTGCAGGAGACCGGAGGCGCGGCGTGAGTGAGAAGACTGAGATGACTGAAGCAACCCGGGGTTTCCGCAAGACCCGTGAGGGCCTCGTCGTCAGCGACAAGATGGACAAGACCGTCGTCGTCGCCGTCGAGGACCGCGTGAAGCACCCGATGTACGGCAAGGTCATCCGCCGCACGAACAAGCTGAAGGCTCACGACGAGCAGAACGCCTGTGGCGTCGGTGACCGTGTCGTCCTCATGGAGACTCGGCCGCTGTCCGCCAGCAAGCGCTGGCGCATCGTCGAGATCCTCGAAAAGGCCAAGTAGCGAGCGCCGGTCGCCCCACCATCCGTGGGTCGTGACCGCGACGTGACGATCAGGAGTTAGACGTGATCCAGCAGGAGTCGCGACTGCGAGTCGCCGACAACACGGGTGCGAAGGAGATTCTCTGCATCCGTGTGCTCGGTGGCTCCGGCCGGCGCTACGCGGGCATCGGGGACGTCATCGTTGCCACCGTCAAGGACGCGATCCCCGGTGGCAACGTGAAGAAGGGCGACGTCATCAAGGCAGTCGTCGTGCGGACGGTCAAGGAGCGCCGGCGTGTCGACGGCTCCTACATCCGCTTCGACGAGAACGCCGCCGTTGTCCTGAAGAACGATGGCGAACCCCGAGGCACCCGTATTTTCGGTCCGGTCGGCCGTGAGCTTCGTGAGAAGAAGTTCATGAAGATCATCTCGCTCGCGCCGGAGGTGCTCTAACCAATGGCGAAGGCGATGAAGATCAAGAAGGGTGACCTGGTACAGGTCATCACGGGCAAGGACAAGGGCAAGCAGGGCAAGGTCATCGCGGCCTACCCGCCGAAGGAGCGCGTCCTGGTCGAGGGCGTCAACCGGATCAAGAAGCACACCAAGGTCGGTCAGTCCGCCAAGGGTGCCAAGACCGGTGGCATCATCACCCAGGAAGCCTCCATCCACGTCAGCAACGTGATGCTGGTGGTGGAGAAGGACGGTAAGAAGGTCCCGACGCGGACCGGCTTCCGGTTCGATGACGAGGGCAACAAGATCCGGTACGCCAAGCGGACCGGTGAGGACATCTGATGACGGTCACCACTGAGGCGCGCGAACTGCCGCGTCTGAAGCAGCGTTACCGCGAGGAGATCCTCGGCAAGCTGCGTGAGGAGTTCTCGTTCGAGAACGTCATGCAGGTTCCGGGCGTCACCAAGATCGTGGTCAACATGGGTGTGGGCGACGCCGCCCGCGACTCGAAGCTGATCGACGGCGCGATCAAGGACCTGATGGCCATCACCGGCCAGAAGCCCCAGGTCACGAAGGCCCGCAAGTCCATCGCGCAGTTCAAGCTGCGTGAGGGTCAGCCGATCGGCGCGCACGTTACACTGCGCGGCGACCGCATGTGGGAGTTCCTCGACCGTCTGCTGTCGATCGCGCTGCCGCGTATCCGCGACTTCCGCGGTCTCTCGCCGAAGCAGTTCGACGGCCGCGGCAACTACACCTTCGGTCTCACGGAGCAGTCGATGTTCCACGAGATCGACCAGGACAAGATCGACCGCGTTCGCGGCATGGACATCACTGTGGTGACCAGCGCCAAGAACGACGACGAGGGCCGCGCTCTGCTGCGTCTCCTCGGCTTCCCGTTCAAGGAAGCGTGAGCAGTCGGCTCGCCGACTGAGGAACGCAACAAGGAGACTGAGACGTGGCGAAGAAGGCCCTGATCGCAAAGGCCGCCCGCAAGCCGAAGTTCGAGGTTCGTGGCTACACGCGCTGCCAGCGCTGTGGCCGTCCTCACTCGGTGTACCGCAAGTTCGGCCTGTGCCGCGTGTGCCTGCGCACGATGGCGCACGCCGGCGAGCTGCCGGGCGTCACCAAGAGCAGCTGGTAGTTCGCGACGGTCGCCTCGGCGACCGACGCGGCACCCGCACATCGATCGTCCCGTGGGGACGAACGAGAACAGTAACGACGTCGTAGGTCCCGCACCGCAGTCGTCGCTTCGCCGCTCTCCCTCGGGAGGGCGGCGGGGCGAGGGATCGCACGCCGGGAAACCACGGCGAGAAAGGCCTTGAGGCCGTCATGACCATGACCGACCCCATCGCAGACATGCTGACTCGTCTGCGGAACGCCAACTCGGCTTATCACGATGACGTCGTGATGCCGTTCAGCAAGATCAAGTCGCACATCGCGGAGATCCTCCAGCAGGAGGGTTACATCCAGGGCTGGCGCGTCGAGGACGCGGAGGTGGGCAAGAAGCTCACCGTCGTCCTCAAGTACGGCCCGAACCGCGAGCGCTCGATCGCCGGCGTCCGCCGCGTGTCGAAGCCCGGTCTGCGGGTGTACGCAAAGTCCACGAACCTGCCGAAGGTGCTCGGTGGCCTCGGCGTCGCGATTATCTCGACGTCGACCGGTCTCCTCACCGACAAGCAGGCGGCCAAGAAGGGCGTGGGCGGGGAAGTCCTCGCCTTCGTCTGGTAAGGGAAGGGAAGGAGAGCAATGTCGCGCATCGGACGTCTCCCCATCCCGGTTCCCACCGGTGTGGACGTCACCATCAATGGCCGCGAGGTTGTCGTGAAGGGCCCCAAGGGTTCCCTGTCGCACACCATCGCCGCCCCGATCGAGATCGCAAAGTCGGATGACGGCACCCTCGCGGTGACCCGTCCCGACGACGAGCGTCGCTCGAAGGCCCTGCACGGGCTGTCCCGGACGCTGGTGGCGAACATGATCACTGGTGTGACCCAGGGATACATCAAGAAGCTCGAGATCAGCGGTGTCGGTTACCGAGTCCAGGCGAAGGGCTCCTCGCTGGAGTTCGCGCTCGGATTCAGCCACCCCGTCGTCGTCGAGGCCCCGGAGGGCATCACCTTCGTGGTCGAGGCCCCGACCCGTTTCTCGGTCGAAGGCATCGACAAGCAGAAGGTCGGTGAAATCGCCGCGAACATCCGCAAGCTGCGGAAGCCCGACCCGTACAAGGCCAAGGGCGTCAAGTACGCCGGCGAGGTCATCCGCCGCAAGGTCGGAAAGGCTGGTAAGTAGGCATGGCTGTCGGCGTGAAGACCGGCAAGGGCGTTGCGAAGAAGTCTGTCGCACGCAAGCGCCGGCACATTCGGGTGCGGAAGAAGGTTTCCGGCACCCCGCTGCGGCCCCGTCTCGTCGTGAGCCGCTCCACCCGTCACATGGTGGCGCAGGTTATCGACGACATCGCCGGCCACACTCTCGCTTCGGCCTCCACGATGGACCCGTCCATCCGTGGTGGTGAGGGCGACAAGACCGCTCAGGCTCGCAAGGTCGGCGAATTGGTCGCCGAGCGCGCGAAGGCTGCCGGTGTAGAGGCTGTCGTGTTCGACCGCGGTGGTAACAAGTACCACGGTCGTATCGCCGCCCTCGCGGATGCCGCACGCGGAAACGGGCTCACCTTCTGAGCCCGCTGCTCCGGACAAGCTTCGAACGACAGATGAGGACATTCTGATGGCTGGACCCCAGCGCCGCGGTGGCGGCGCCGGCGGCGGCGAGCGGCGGGACCGGCGGGATCGACGTGATGGTGGCGCAGCCGCCGAGAAGACCGCTTACGTCGAGCGCGTCGTCGCGATCAATCGCGTCGCCAAGGTCGTGAAGGGTGGTCGTCGCTTCAGCTTCACCGCGCTGGTCGTGGTTGGCGATGGCGATGGCACCGTAGGTGTCGGTTACGGCAAGGCCAAGGAGGTGCCGGCCGCGATCGCCAAGGGTGTTGAAGAGGCCAAGAAGCACTTCTTCAAGGTCCCCCGTATCCAGGGCACCATTCCGCACCCGATCCAGGGTGAGAAGGCTGCCGGCGTCGTGCTCCTGAAGCCGGCCTCGCCGGGTACCGGTGTCATCGCCGGTGGCCCCGTGCGCGCCGTGCTCGAGTGCGCCGGCATCCACGACGTGCTGAGCAAGTCGCTCGGCTCGTCGAACCCGATCAACATCGTGCACGCGACCGTCGCGGCGCTCCAGGGGCTCGTTCGCCCCGAGGAGATCGCGGCTCGTCGTGGCCTGCCTCTGGAGGACGTGGCCCCGGCCGCGCTTCTGCGGGCCCGCGCGGGGGTTGGTGCGTAATGGCACGTCTCAAGGTCACGCAGACCCGATCCAAGATCGGTGGCAGGCAGAACCAGCGGGACACTCTCCGTTCGCTCGGTCTCAAGCGCGTCCACGACGTGGTCGTCAAGGAAGACCGCCCGGAGATCCGCGGCATGATCGCGACGGTGTCGCACCTCGTCACCGTCGAGGAGGTCGACTGACATGGGTGCTGACAACCCGCTGAAGGTGCACCACCTGCGGCCCGCCCCGGGCGCCAAGACCGCCAAGACCCGCGTGGGTCGTGGCGAGGGCTCCAAGGGCAAGACCGCCGGTCGTGGCACCAAGGGCACCAAGGCTCGTTACCAGGTGCCGGCCCGCTTCGAGGGTGGGCAGATGCCGCTGCACATGCGGCTGCCCAAGCTCAAGGGCTTCAAGAACCCGTTCCGGGTCGAGTTCCAGGTCGTGAACCTGGACAAGATCGAGTCCCTGTACCCCGAGGGTGGCGAAGTCACCGTCGAGGGTCTGATCGAGAAGGGCGCGGTTCGCAAGAACCTGCCCGTCAAGATCCTGGGCACCGGCGAGATCTCGGTTGCCGTCCAGGTGAAGGTGCACGCCTTCTCCGGCTCGGCGAAGACCAAGATCGCCGCCGCGGGCGGTTCGACCGACGAACTGTCGGTCTGACCGTAGGCGCGGACAAGGTTTGACCGTCATGGCCCGTTCGGATCGGTACCGAACGGGCCTTGACGTCGTTGGAGGCTGTAGCGCAGGGGTGTCACGCCGGTAAGGTGGTGACGCCCCTGTGGTTTGCTGTGTCGTGGGGGCGGATCCATTGCCACACCCCACACATGACCTGCTCTGTTTTTGCCGTGTGTTGTGTCATGTCGCAGGAACGTCGGACCGGGGCGATACTTCCGGGCCGTCGGCGCTGTTATTGTCCGTGAGGTTCCCTGTGCGGGACCTGACCAGTGGTCCTATCCGGACCGACGACTCGATCGACTCGCCCCTAAGACGGGCGGGGCGCAGGAGGCAGTGTGCTCACCGCGTTCGCCAGGGCGTTCCGCACGCCCGACCTGCGCAAGAAGCTGCTGTTCACGTTGGCGATCATCGTCCTCTTCCGGATCGGGTCGCATATCCCGGTACCGGGCGTCTCGTTCGAGATGGTGCGCTCTTGCGTAGAGGACTCCAACCGGAACAGCCTGTTCGGCCTCGTGAACATGTTCAGCGGCGGCGCGCTGCTGCAACTCACGATCTTCGCGCTGGGGATCATGCCGTACATCACGGCGAGCATCATCCTGCAGCTGCTGACCGTGGTGATCCCGCGGCTGGAGGCCCTCAAGAAGGAGGGCCAGTCCGGGACCGCGAAGATCACCCAGTACACCCGGTACCTCACCATCGCGCTGTCGATTCTGCAGTCGACCGCGCTGATCGCCACCGCCCGCAGCGGCGCGCTGTTCTCCAGCGCCCGCAGCGCGACCTGCGACCCGCAGGGCATCGTTCCCGACGACTCGCTCTTCCGGGTGATCGTCATGGTCGCCGTGATGACCGCCGGCACCTCGACGATCATGTGGCTCGGTGAGCTGATCACCGACCGCGGCATCGGCAACGGCATGTCGATCCTGATGTTCGTCTCGGTCGCCGCCGGCTTCCCGGCCGCGCTGTGGACGATCAAGGAGCAGGGCACCATCGGTGGCGGCTGGGTGCCGTTCTTCACCGTCATCGCCATCGGCCTCGTGATGGTCGGCCTGGTGGTCTTCGTGGAACAGGCGCAGCGCCGGATCCCGGTGCAGTACGCCAAGCGCATGATCGGGCGTCGCGCCTACGGCGGGACCTCGACCTACATCCCGCTCAAGGTGAACCAGGCGGGCATCATCCCCGTCATCTTCGCCTCGTCGCTGCTGTACATCCCGGCCCTCATCGCTCAGTTCAGCGGTGGGAAATCGGACTGGGCGGTGTGGATCGAACGCCACTTCGTCAAGGGCGACCACCCGCTGTACATGATCACGTACTTCCTGCTGATCGTCTTCTTCGCGTTCTTCTACGTGGCCATCACGTTCAACCCCGAAGAAGTAGCCGACAACATGAAGAAGTATGGTGGCTTCATTCCGGGGATCCGCGCCGGCAGACCGACTGCGGAATACCTGAACTACATCCTCACCAGGATCACGTGGCCCGGATCGTTGTACCTGGGCATGATCGCGCTGGTACCCAGCATCGCGCTCGTGCTCTTCAACGCCAACCAGAACTTCCCGTTCGGCGGCACGAGCATCCTGATCATCGTGGGAGTGGGTCTGGAAACCGTGAAGCAGATCGAGAGTCAGCTCCAGCAGCGCAACTACGAAGGCTTCCTCCGCTAAATGCGTATCGTTCTCGTGGGGCCTCCCGGCGCGGGTAAGGGAACCCAGGCCCAGTACATCGCCGCCAACCTGTCGATTCCCGCCGTCTCGACCGGTGACATCTTCCGCGCCAACGTGAGTCAGGGCACCCCGCTCGGCCGCGAGGCGAAGACCTACATGGACGCGGGCAACCTCGTGCCCGACGAGGTGACCATAGGCATGGTCCGGGAGCGCCTCGCGCAGCCGGACGTCGCCGCCGGTTTCCTCCTCGACGGGTTCCCGCGCAACACCGCTCAGGCGAAGGTGCTCGACGAGATCCTCGCCGAGAACGACACCGAGCTCGACGTGGTGCTCGAGCTCAAGGTCGACGACTCGGAGATCATCCAGCGCATCTCCGGCCGCCGGCAGTGCCGCGCGAACGGGCACGTCTGCCACATCCTGACCGACCCGCCGAAGGTGCCGGGCGTCTGCGACGAGTGCGGCAGCGAGTTGTACCAGCGCGACGACGACCGCGAGGAGACCGTCCGGCACCGCCTGGACGTGTACAAGGAGCAGACCGAACCCTTGGTCGGCTATTACTCCGAGCGCAACCTCCTGCTGCCCATCCAGGCGACGGGTCCGGTCAAGGAGGTCACCGGGCGCGCGATGACCGCGCTCCGGGAGTTCGGCGCCTGATCGGGCGCCGGCCGCGACAGACATCACACATGGGCGATCCGGGGAAACCCCGGATCGCCCATCGTGTTTTTCAGCCGAGATCATTCGGCCGGGACAATGCCTCGGCCGAGACGAGGCTTCGGCGATACACAGACGAGGACGGCCATGCCGGTGTTCAGGAAGCGGCACATGCGAATCGAGCGCAAGACGCCCGAGCAGATCGAGAAGATGCGTCGTGCCGGGGCTGTCGTGGCGAACACGCTGGAGCTGCTGCGCGAGGCGGCGAAGCCCGGGGTGACCACGGCCGATCTGGACTCGATCGCCGAGCGGTCGATCCGTGCGGCGGGCGCGATTCCCTCGTTCAAGGGCTATCACGGCTTCCCGGCGTCGATCTGCGCGTCGGTCAACGACGTGGTGGTGCACGGGATTCCGGACGAGACGCCGCTGCGGGACGGGGACATCATCTCGATCGACTGCGGCGCGATCCTGGACGGCTGGCACGGCGACTCGGCGATCACCGTGCCGATCGGCACGGTGCGGCCCGAGGTGCTCGAACTGAGCCGGGTGTGCGAGCAGTCCATGTGGGCGGGCATCGAGGCCGCGGTGGCCGGCGGGCGGCTGACCGACATCAGCCACGCGGTGGAGAAGTCGATCCGGGCCAACCGACTGCCGGGCGGCGCCAAGTACGGCATCGTCGAGGACTACGGCGGCCACGGCATCGGCACCGAGATGCACCAGGACCCGCACGTGCTCAACTACGGCCCCGGCGGCCGGGGTCCGCGCCTGGAGGTCGGCGTGTGCCTGGCGATCGAGCCGATGGTCACCCTCGGCAAGCCGGACACGTACACGCTGCCCGACGAGTGGACGGTCAAGACCACCGCGGGCGGCCACGCGGCGCACTGGGAACACTCGATCGCGATCACCGAGAACGGGCCCGTGGTACTGACCCGTCCCTGATGCCAGGCCCCCGTCGATGGTGGGGCTGGCACCATGTACGACGCCTCGGTGTCTGCCTACTGTCGAAGGCATGGTGAGGCATCCGACCATGCGGGCATCCGACGTCGACCGTGAAGCGGCGGTGACGCTTCTGCGCGACCACCATGCGGTCGGACGGTTGACGCTCGCAGAGTTCAACGAACGTATGGGGGCCGCCTTCGGGGCGGTCACGCTGGGGGAGTTGGCCCGGCTGATCTGCGATCTGCCGCCGCCCGAACACCTGGAGGCGGACGTCGAGGTGATCCGCGCGCGGATGGCCTACGAGGCGGCGCGCACCCGGTCCGCCCTGGCCCGTCCGGTCGCGCCGGAGGTGCCGGTGTTTCCGATGCCGCCGCCGGCGTCGACGACGTGGCCGACACCCAGACCGGCCCCGCCACCGGCCCGGGACCGGGCGTACCGGGACGCGGGCCCGGTGCCGCGGGAGCGGGACGGCTGGGCCGCCGGGGCGCGGGCCCTGCGGGCGGCGTGGACCACGCTGAACGCGATCACCGCGTTGAACGTGGTGATCTGGCTGCTGGTCGCGGTGGCCGGTACCGGCGTCGTGTACTTCTGGCCGGTGTGGGTCTACGGCCCGGCCGCGGCGGTGCTGGGCTCGATCCAGATGTGCTTCTGGCGACACGGGCGCCCCGCGCCCTGATGACCGGGCTCCGGAACAGGGCCTACGCTCGTGGTATGGACCGTGATCCGAACGCCCTCGCGACCCCCGCGGACCGCGAACGTGTGACCGCCGAGCTGCGCGAACACCTCGCGTCCGGCCGGCTCGCGCTGTCCGAATACCGGGCGCGCCTGGACGCGGTCCGCCGAGCGGGTACGGTGGGGGAGCTCGACGCGGTCTCGGCGCAGTTGCCGGGCCGCGAGGATCGGGACGACGCGGCGGGTGCGACGCCGCCGCGGGAGTACCACCCATACGTCGATGCGCCTCCACGAGCCGGTGCCTACGGTCCGGCGGAGGGGCGGCGTCAGCGGGTTTCCAACGCGACGTTGAACAAGGTCTGGTTGGTCGTGATGTCGCTCGGCGTGCTGGCATGGGCGCTGGTCTACTTCGTGAAGTAGACCCGCTGGCGCCCCGGCGGGAACGGAACCGATGGTTCCGGGCCCGGTTTCGCTTTCACCGGCCGAGTGCCTTAGACTGACTCGTCGGCTCACATGTAGCCAGGTTTGGCGCGCCCGTCATCTGGGCGCCGAAAATTTGAGCTTCGTCATGTGGCCGGGTAACGGTAGCTGATCCCGAGATACGAAGCGCGGAGGACATGCCCAAGAAGCAAGGGGCCATCGAAATCGAGGGCACCGTCATCGAGTCGCTCCCCAACGCCATGTTTCGCGTGGAGCTTCAGAACGGGCACAAAGTCCTCGCGCACATCAGTGGGAAGATGCGGATGCACTACATCCGTATTCTTCCGGACGACCGGGTTGTCGTGGAGCTGAGCCCTTACGACCTGACCCGCGGCCGGATCGTCTACCGCTACAAGTAGGCGAGCCCCGGCCCTGCCCACGCCGTGCGTGGTGTGCGGGGCTTGGACGCAAACCGATAACCGACTCGGCGACGGCGGCGTGCCCGCACGCCCTCGTCACACGTACCGGAGAAATCATGAAGGTCAAGCCGAGCGTCAAGAAGATCTGCGACAAGTGCAAGGTGATCCGCCGTCACGGCCGGGTCATGGTGATCTGCGAGAACCTGCGCCACAAGCAGCGCCAGGGCTGAGCAGCAACCCCCTCGCACAACGAGCGATCGACGCGCGACGCACCCCGTAAGAGCCGCAGCACCCGACCCCCGCCTCGTGCGGGACGCCACCCTCGGCCGGAGGCCGAGGACCGAGGACATCTCCAGAAGATGTGCCGGACCGGTGCTGGGCCAGACCTCCGACTAAACCAGGAGCCACACATATGGCACGCCTCGTCGGCGTCGACCTCCCCCGTGAGAAGCGGGTCGAGGTCGCTCTGACCTACATCTTCGGCGTCGGGCGCACTCGTGCGCTGGACACGCTGAAGAACACCGGTGTCAACCCTGACACCCGCGTCCGCGATCTCGCCGAGGACGACCTGATCAAGCTTCGCGACTGGATCGAGTCGAACTACCGCGTCGAGGGTGACCTCCGCCGCGAAGTTCAGGCCGACATCCGCCGCAAGGTCGAGATCGGTTGCTACGAAGGTCTGCGTCACCGTCGCGGTCTTCCCGTCCGCGGTCAGCGCACCCACACCAACGCGCGTACCCGCAAGGGCCCGCGTCGCGCGATCGCCGGCAAGAAGAAGCCGGGCAAGAAGTAGTCCGCGTACGACGGATCACGCGGTCCTCAATTCGTAGCGGACCGACGACCTCAGGAGTTTCCAGCAGATGCCTCCCAAGAGCCGCGCGGGCGCCAAGAAGGTGCGCCGCAAGGAAAAGAAGAACGTCGCTCACGGGCACGCCCACATCAAGAGCACGTTCAACAACACCATCGTTTCGATCACGGACCCCAGCGGCAACGTGATCTCGTGGGCCTCCGCGGGCCACGTCGGCTTCAAGGGCTCGCGCAAGTCGACCCCCTTCGCCGCGCAGATGGCCGCCGAGTCCGCCGCGCGTCGTGCCCAGGAGCACGGCATGCGCAAGGTCGACGTTTTCGTCAAGGGCCCGGGTTCCGGTCGTGAGACCGCCATTCGTTCGCTGCAGGCCACCGGCCTGGAGGTGGGTTCCATTCAGGACGTCACCCCCGTGCCGCACAACGGCTGCCGCCCCCCCAAGCGCCGCCGCGTCTGACCAGCAGCTGACTAGGAGTTAAAGAACAATGGCGCGTTACACCGGCGCGGACTGCAAGCGCTGCCGTCGCGAGAAGATGAAGCTGTTCCTCAAGGGCAGCAAGTGCGAGGGCCCGAAGTGCCCGATCGAGATTCGGCCTTACCCGCCGGGTGAGCACGGTCGTGGCCGTACCAAGGACAGCGAGTACCTGCTGCAGATGCGCGAGAAGCAGAAGTGCGCGCGCATCTACGGTGTGCTCGAGAAGCAGTTCAAGGGCTACTACGAGGAAGCGAACCGTCGCCAGGGCAAGACCGGCGAGAACCTGCTTCGCATCCTCGAGTCGCGCCTGGACAACGTGGTCTACCGCGCGGGCTTCGCCAAGTCGCGTGACCACGCCCGTCAGCTGGTTCGCCACGGTCACATCGTGGTCAACGGCGTCAAGACGGACATCCCGTCGTTCCGGGTCTCCGACAACGACATCATCGAGGTCCGCAAGGACTCGGTCGAGCTGACCCCGTTCGTGGTCGCCCGTGCCGAGGCCGGCGAGCGCACCGTCCCGGCCTGGCTCGAGGTCATCCCGGGCAAGATGCGCATCCTCGTGCACTCCCTCCCGGCGCGTCAGGTCATCGACACGCAGGTGCAGGAGCAGCTCATCGTCGAGCTCTACTCCAAGTAAGAGCTCCACGGGATCGGGCGGACCGGGATTGTGCCGGTCCGCCCGTATCCTTGTTTCCACTGGCGTCAAATAGCGGGCGTCATCATCAGGAGGCATCCCCATGCTTATCGCTCAGCGGCCGACCCTCACCGAGGACGTCGTCGACGAATACCGTTCGCGGTTCGTCATCGAGCCCCTCGAGCCCGGCTTCGGCTACACGCTCGGCAACTCGCTCCGTCGTACGCTCCTCTCCTCGATCCCGGGCGCGGCTGTCACCAGCATCCGGATCGACGGCGTCCTGCACGAGTTCACCACCGTGCCGGGTGTCAAGGAGGACGTCACCGACCTCATCCTGAACATCAAGCAGCTGGTCGTCTCCTCGGAGCACGACGAGCCGGTCGTGATGTACCTGCGCAAGCAGGGCCCGGGTGTGGTCACCGCCGGCGACATCGCGCCGCCGGCCGGTGTCGAGGTGCACAACCCCGACCTGGTCCTGGCGACGCTGAACGCCAAGGGCAAGCTGGAGATGGAGCTGACCGTCGAGCGCGGTCGCGGCTACGTCTCCGCGGTGCAGAACAAGCAGGCGGGCCAGGAGATCGGCCGCGTGCCGGTCGACTCGATCTACTCGCCGGTGCTCAAGGTCACGTACAAGGTCGAGGCCACCCGTGTCGAGCAGCGCACGGACTTCGACAAGCTGATCGTCGACGTCGAGACCAAGCAGTCCATGCGTCCGCGTGACGCGATGGCCTCCGCGGGCAAGACGCTGGTCGAGCTGTTCGGTCTCGCGCGCGAGCTGAACATCGACGCCGAGGGCATCGACATGGGCCCGTCGCCGACCGATGCCGCGCTCGCGGCCGATCTGGCGCTGCCGATCGAGGAGCTCGAGCTCACGGTCCGCTCGTACAACTGCCTCAAGCGCGAGGGCATCCACACCGTGGGTGAACTGGTCGCGCGCAGCGAGGCCGACCTGCTGGACATCCGCAACTTCGGTGCGAAGTCCATCGACGAGGTCAAGGCGAAGCTCAACGGGATGGGTCTGGCCCTCAAGGACAGCCCGCCCGGGTTCGACCCGACCGCCGCCGCGGACAGCTTCGGCGACGAGGACGACCACGGCTTCGCGGAGACCGAGCAGTACTGAACAACGCCTTCGGGTGTTGTCACCACCCGGGCCGACCGGCCCGGGTGGACTGACGTCGGTACCTGACACGGCCGGCGCAGGAATATCTAGGAGAGAACATGCCCAGGCCCACCAAGGGTCCGCGCCTCGGCGGCGGCCCGTCCCACGAGCGGCTGATCCTGGCCGGTCTCGCGACGGCGCTGTTCGAGCACGGTCGGATCACCACGACCGAGGCCAAGGCGCGTCGGCTGCGTCCCGTCGCCGAGCGACTGATCACCAAGGCGAAGAAGGGCGACCTGCACAACCGTCGCCAGGTGCTCACGATCGTTCGGGACAAGAGCGTCGTGCACTCGCTGTTCGAGGAGATCGCTCCCCGGTACGAGAACCGCCCGGGCGGTTACACGCGCATCACCAAGATCGGCAACCGCAAGGGCGACAACGCGCCCATGGCGGTCATCGAGCTGGTCGAGGCGCTGACCGTGGCGCAGACCGCGGTCGGCGAGGCCGAGGCCGCCACGAAGCGCTCGGTCAAGGAGCAGGAGACCGCCAAGGTCGAGACGACGAAGGTCGCCGAGACCGAGGAGGCGCCCGCCGCCGAGGCCGAGCAGGCCGAAGAGGGCAAGGACGCCGACAAGGCCTGACGGTCTCGTCGCATGCTCCACGCGTTCTGATTCACAGTGCGAGCCCGTTCCCCGTATGCGTACGGGGGACGGGCTCGCGCCATGCCCGGAGGTGGTTGACGTGGTGCGCTTGCGCATCGATCTGTCGTACGACGGCACCGAGTTCGCGGGCTGGGCCCGCCAGCGCGCGTTGCGCACCGTGCAGGGCACGTTGGAGAGCGCCCTGACCACCGTGCTGCGGCTGGCCGAGCCGGCCCAGCTGACCGTGGCCGGGCGGACCGACGCGGGGGTGCACGCGCGCGGTCAGGTGGCGCATCTGGACGTGCCGGACGAGGTCTGGGCCGCGCTGGGCGACGTGGCCCTGCGGCGGGTCACCGGGGCACTGCCGCGGGACCTGCGGGTGCGGGAGATCACCGTGGCGCCCGAGGGCTTCGACGCGCGGTTCGGCGCGATCTGGCGGCGCTACGCGTACCGGGTGTGCGACGCGCCGGGTGGGGTGGATCCGCTGCGGCGGGGCAACGTGGTGTGGCACGACCGGCCGCTGGACGAGACCCGGATGAACGCGGCGGCGCGGCGGTTGTTGGGCGAGCACGACTTCGCGTCGTTCTGCCGCAAGCGCGAGGGTGCCACGACGGTGCGCTGTCTCCAGGACTTCTCCTGGGCGCGCGAGACGCCGACCGGGGCCGATGTGGGTCCCGCGTTTCGGCCGGTGATCGTGGCCACCGTGCGGGCGGACGCGTTCTGCCACAACATGGTGCGCTCGCTGGTCGGCGCCATGTTGGCGGTGGGTACCGGGCGCAAGCCGGTGGACTGGCCGCTGGAGGTGCTCGGGCGCGCGGTGCGCGACTCGGGCGTACATGTCGCGCCCGCGCACGGGCTCACCCTGGAGGAGGTGGCCTACCCGGCGGACGAGCTGCTCGCCGATCGGGTCACCGCGACCCGGCGGCGTCGGGACGGCAGCTGAGTCGGGGCGGCGATCGGGACCGGGTCAGCCCTGGATCTGCTCCAGGGCCTTGCGCCTGTTCTCCTCGTCGATCTGCTTGGACCTCGCCTCACCGCGCGCGGTGAGCGAGTTCCACAGGAACTTGTCCACGTCGTCCTGGGCCTGGGCCATCGGCTTGTCGTCGCCGACCGGTTCCTTGCCGTCGGCGTACCAGTCGAGGGTGAACAGGGCGTAGCGACCGACCGAGTTCCGCAGCTTGCCGTGCTTTTGCTTCTTGGCGTCCAAGACCTTGACGCCGGGGCCGGCCAGCGGCAGGAGTTCGCCGCCGTCCTTGCCGTTCTTGACCGCGGTCGCCTTGTCCGCGGACGGGAACGAGCCCACCGCGGCGGTGGAGACGATGCCGTCCGGGCCGATCACCGCGAGTCGGATGAGCTGGGTGCACTGCTGATTGCGCGCGGCCGAGCCGAGCTTGGTGTCGGTGCCGTCCGAACAGGTGTTGTCCAGCTTGCTCGCGACCACCGAGTACTGCCGCCCGTTGACGGTGAACTTCGAGCTGGGGAACAACGATTCGACCGTGAACGGCGCGGTGTCCAGGGTCGGGTCGGCGAGCACGGCCTGGGCCGGGGGCGGCGGCGGGACGGTGGGTGCGGGGCGGAAGGTCGGCTTGGCCGGGGCGAAGGACGCGGCGGAGGGACCGGTCGAGGCGCCGGGGCCGGCGCTCTTCTCGTCGTCGCCGCCGGACATCGCCATGGCCGCGGCGACCACACCGCCGACCAGCGCGAGGCCGAGCACGGAGCCGCCGACGGTGAACAGCAGTCGGCGGCGACGGGCCGCCGCGTCCCGCTGCTCCGCCAGCGCGTCCCAGTCGGGCCCGGTGGAGCCGGCGAACTGCGGTTGCTGCGTTGGCTGTTCGGGCACGGGCCGGGATTGCGCGAAGGGCTGCTGGGGCTGCTGATGCGGTTGTTGCCCGTGCGGGTCGTGCGCGTGCGAGGGGAACGGGTCCCACGTGTGTTGTGGCTGCCCCGGCGTGCCGGGCCCGCCCGGGCGCACGCTCCACGGCTGCTGCCCGTCGTCTCCCGGTGGTGTACCGACCCCCGACATTTGCGCCCCCTGCAAACGGTGACCCGCCTCGGCTCCCCATACGCCGAAGCTCCAGTCGTTCGGCGCATCGTACCTACCCGCCGATCCGGTGACGGCCGGCGTGGCATGGTAGGAGCACCCGCCTCGATGGCTTACGCTGGGGAGGGGCATGAGCAGATCATTGCCCCATTGCTCGTTTTGACCGGCACCCCCTTGACCCGGTATTGTGCCGGTTCGTTGTGCGTATTGGCTTGCTTGAGTGGAGTCGGTACGCCGGGCCGCCGGCCACCGGAGTCCGCATTCGGTTCGGAATCATCTCCCGGACAGCCAGTCGGCATCCGTCAGCACACACTCACGAAGAAGCGAAGGCTATCGACCGTGCGCACGTACAGCCCCAAGCCCGGCGACGTCCAGCGTCAGTGGCACGTCATCGACGCGACCGATGTCGTGCTCGGCCGTCTGTCCACCCAGGCTGCTGCCCTGCTCCGGGGTAAGCACAAGCCGGTGTACGCGCCGCACGTCGACACCGGCGATTTCGTCATCATTGTGAACGCCGACAAGGTGCACCTGTCGGGTAACAAGCGCAGCCAGAAGATGGCGTACCGCCACTCCGGCTACCCGGGTGGCCTCCGCGCCGTCCGCTACGACGAGCTGCTGGAGAAGAACCCCGAGAAGGCCGTGGAGAAGGCCATCAAGGGCATGCTCCCGAAGAACACCCTGGGCCGGCAGATGTTGTCGAAGCTCAAGGTGTACCGCGGTTCCGAGCACCCGCACTCGGCGCAGCAGCCGGTTCCGTTCGAGATCACCCAGGTCGCGCAGTAGTCACGGCCACCGCCTGACGAACGAATAGTTTGAGGAGAACAGTGGCCGAGACCATTGCAGAAACCCCGATCGAGGAGACCGAGGGTCTTCCGCTCGAGAGCTACACGTCCGAGTCGCTCGCCTCGCGCTTCAGCGAGCCGCAGGCGGGTTCGGCCACCGGCCGCCGCAAGGAAGCCGTCGCGCGCGTCCGCATCGTGCCGGGCACGGGCAAGTGGAAGATCAACGGGCGCACGCTCGAGGAGTACTTCCCGAACAAGGTGCACCAGCAGCTGGTCAACGAGCCCTTCAAGGTGCTCGAGCTGGACGACCGCTACGACGTGCACGCCCGCATCCACGGTGGCGGCGTCTCCGGCCAGGCCGGCGCGCTGCGTCTGGGTGTGGCCCGTTCGCTGAACGAGGCCGACGTCGAGGCGAACCGCCCGGCGCTCAAGAAGGCCGGCTTCCTGACCCGTGACCCGCGTGCCACGGAGCGCAAGAAGTACGGTCTGAAGAAGGCGCGCAAGGCGCCTCAGTACAGCAAGCGCTAAACAGCCTCGCAGCACCCTCTGCGGCTGTTTGCAGCGTCATCAGGCCCCGGGGGCACGGTTCGTGCCCCCGGGGCCTGATGCGTTTTCCGGCGGCACTCCTGCGGGGGTGGCGTCGCGAGGTAGTGTCCGAGACATCCGGAATGTATGCGGGAGATCCAACTGTGGGACGACTCTTCGGTACGGACGGCGTGCGTGGCCTGGCGAATGGCCGGCTGACCGCGGAACTGGCGCTCGATCTCGCGGTCGCCGCCGCGCGGGTGCTGGGCTCACGCGGTCGGGACGGGATTCCGCAATCAGGGCACGGTCGCAGGCCGTTCGCCGTGGTGGGTCGTGACCCTCGGGCGTCCGGAGAGTTCCTGGAGGCCGCCGTGGTCGCGGGTCTGGCGGGGGCGGGCGTGGACGTGTACCGCGCCGGGGTGCTGCCGACGCCGGCGATCGCCTATCTGACCGGGCTGCTCGGCGCGGACATGGGCGTGATGCTCTCGGCGAGCCACAACGCGATGCCGGACAACGGGATCAAGTTCTTCGCGCGCGGCGGGCACAAGCTGCCGGACGAGGTGGAGAACGAGATCGAGGCGCTGTTGGGCACCGCGTGGGAGCGGCCCACCGGTTCCGGGGTCGGCCGGGTGCAGGACCACCCCGAGGGCCACGAGCGTTACGTAGAGCACCTGTTGTCCTCGCTGCCGCACCGCCTGGACGGGCTCAAGATCGTGGTGGACTGCGCGAACGGCGCGTCCTCGGCGGTGGCACCGGACGCGCTGCGCCGGGCCGGGGCCGAGGTGATCGCGATCCACGCGGAGCCGGACGGCCTGAACATCAACGACAACTGCGGTTCCACGCACATGGACGCGCTCGCGGCCGCGGTGGTCGAGCACGGTGCGGACGCGGGCATCGCGCACGACGGCGACGCGGACCGGTGCCTGGCGGTGGACGCGCGCGGCGAGTTGGTCGACGGCGACGCGATCCTGGCGGTGCTCGCGCTGGCGATGCGCGACGGCGGGCAGCTCGTGGAGAACACGCTGGTGGCCACCGTGATGTCCAACCTCGGGCTCAAGCTGGCCATGCAGGCCGCGGGCATCAAGATGGTGGAGACCGCGGTCGGCGACCGCTACGTGCTGGAGGCCATGCAGGCCTCGGGGCTGTCGCTGGGCGGCGAACAGTCCGGCCACGTGGTGCTGTTGGACCACGCGACCACGGGCGACGGCACGCTGACCGCGCTGCGCCTGCTGGCCCGCGTCGCGGAGACCGGCAAGCCGCTGCACGAGCTGACCTCGGTGATGACCCGGCTGCCGCAGATGTTGGTCAACGTCGCCGGGGTGGACCGCACCCGGGTGCACACCACGCCCGAACTGGCCCGGGCCGTCGCACTGGTGGAGGAGCGCCTGGGCGACACCGGTCGGGTGCTGTTGCGCCCCTCGGGTACCGAGGCGTTGGTCCGGGTGATGGTCGAGGCGCAGACGCACGACCAGGCACACGACGAGGCGACCGGCCTGGCCGAGGTCGTGCGGACCCTGCTCGCGCTCGAATAGGTCTTGTCCAAAGTCCCGTCCGGCGAACAGGGCCGGGTCGGCCGAACTCCCGTGGCGTCAGGAAGACTTGGCGAGCCCCGTCGATGCCGGCGGGGGTCGCCGCTTGCCGTGTGCGGCCTGGAGGCTCCACAAGCCGCGCTGGACGAGCAGGGTGAGGGTGCCCGCGAGCACGATGCCGGCCAGGTTCAGGCCGAGTTGGCCCATCGAGCCGGCCGCCTGCGCGTAGTCGGAGTACCGGATCGCCACCGCGGCGTTGGCCGCGGCGGGCACGGTGGTGACCGAGATCAGCACGCCGATCAGCGCGCCGGACTTGGCGCTGGTCAGCGAGAGCATGCCCGCGACGCCGGCGAGCAGCGCGACCCAGAACGAGAGCCAGTCCGGCTGGAAGATGAACTCGGTGAGCGGGCGCGGGCGTTCGAGCATGTCGCGATCGAACAGGCCGAGGACGTCCAGCAGTGCGGTGAACGCCATGGTGGCCGCCATCGCCACCGGGAAGCCGACCAGCAGGGCGAGCGCGCTGCGGCCGGCGAGCCGGGGCCGGCGCTGTACCGCGGCCACGCACAGTCCGGCGAGCGGGCCGAACTCCGGTCCCACCACCATCGCGCCGACGATCAGGATCGGGTTGTCGAGCAGGACACCGCACGCGGCGATCATGGTGGCCAGGGCCAGGAAGGCCAGGAACGTCACGGAGAGCACGGACTCCTCCGAGGTGGCCTCCTCGATCTCCTCCCACACTACGGCGTCGGCGCTGTCGCCCGGCGCGTCCTGCTCGGCGCGGTCCGCGGACCGGGACAACATCACGTCCAGGTCCTCGAGCGCGATCGAGCCGTCCTCGTGCAGGTCCAGCGCACGCAGTTCGGCGAGCACCGTGCTGGTGGCCTCGCGGGCGAGATCGCAGGCGATCACGTCGCCCGCGGGTTGCACCGCGGCGCCCGGCCACACCACCAGGTGGGTGGCGCCGGGTTCGGTGAGCAGCAGGTCGCGGACCGCGGCGCTGCGGTCGGCGGGCACGATCAGGCGTAGATGAAACATCCCGTGAAGGTACTCGGGCTCACAGCTTGCGCAGCCGCAGTCGGCTCACCGAGTGGTCCGCGTCCTTCTGTAGGACCAGGGTGGCCCGGGCGCGAGTGGGGCGGATGTTCTGCACCAGGTTGGCCTCGTTGATGGTGGCCCAGGTGTTCTCCGCGTAGCGCAGCGCGTCCTCGGGGGTCATCACCGCGTACTTGCGGAAGTACGAGGCCGGGTCGCGGAACGCGGTCTGGCGCAGCTTGACGAAGCGTTCCAGGTACCAGCGGCGGATGTCCTGGGTGCGGGCGTCCACGTACACGCTGAAGTCGAAGAAGTCGGACAGCGCGAGCCGGGGCCGGCCGTCCGCGGTGGGCGACGCGGGTTGCAGCACGTTGAGGCCCTCGACGATGAGGATGTCGGGCCGGTGGATGGTCAGTCGCTCGTTCGGCACGATGTTGTAGGTCAGGTGCGAGTACACCGGCGCGGTGACCTCGGGCTTGCCCGCCTTGACGTCGGCGACGAAGCGGACCAGGGCGCGTCGGTCGTAGGACTCCGGGAAGCCCTTGCGGTGCATGATCCCGCGCCGTTCCAACTCCTCGTTGGGGTAGAGGAAGCCGTCGGTGGTCAGCAGTTCGACGTGCGGGTGGTCGGGCCAGCGGGCGAGCAGTTCGCGCAGGATGCGCGCGGTGGTGCTCTTGCCCACGGCGACGCTGCCCGCGACGCCGATCACGAACGGTATCCCCGGGTTGTCGCCGTTGCCCAGGAAGGTGGTCAGCGCGCGGCCGAGGCCCCGGGTGGCGCCGACGTAGAGGTTCAACAGCCGGGACAGCGGCAGGTAGACGTCGGAGACCTCGTCGAGATCGACCACGTCGCCCAGGCCGCGCAGGCGCTCGAGTTCGTCGGCGGTCAGCGGGAGCGGCGTCCCGGCCCGAAGCCGGGTCCAGGCGGCGCGGTCGAGTTCGACGAAGGGGGACAGGTCGCGAGCCGGCCCCTGAGCCGCGAAGGAGTGCACGTGTCCATTGTCCCGAGTGCGCGCCCGCGACCCGTCGCCGGGCCGTCGAACGTGTTTCCGCCGGCCCGATGCAGACCCCGTAGGCTGGCCCCCATGTGCGGGATTGTGGGATATGTGGGCGCTCAATCGGCGCTGGATGTGGTCATCGGCGGGCTCAAGCGGCTGGAGTACCGCGGCTACGACTCGGCCGGGGTGGCCGTGCTCTCCGACGGTGCCCTGGTGAGCGAGAAACGCGCAGGGAAGCTGGCGAACCTGGTGGGCGCGCTGGCCGAAGCGCCGCTCCCGGTGGGGACGTGTGGCATCGGCCACACGCGGTGGGCCACGCACGGTGCGCCCAACGATGCGAACGCGCATCCGCACCTGGACAACGCGAGCCGGGTCGCCGTCGTACACAACGGGATCATCGAGAACTTCGCGGCGCTGCGGGCCGAACTGGCCGAGCGCGGGCACAAGCTGAGTTCCGAGACGGACACCGAGGTGGTCGCGCACCTGCTGGCCGAGGAGTTCCCGGGCGCGGGCCGGGATCTGGCCGAGGCGATGCGCCGGGTGTGTCGCCGCCTGGAGGGCGCGTTCACCCTGGTCGCCGCGCACGCGGACGCCCCGGACGTGGTGGTCGGCGCGCGCCGCAACTCGCCGCTGGTGGTCGGTCGCGGAGTGGGCGAGAACTTCCTCGCCTCGGACGTGGCCGCGTTCATCGAGCACACGCGCGAGGCGATCGAGCTGGGCCAGGACCAGGTGGTCGAGCTGCGCCGGGACACCATCACGGTGACCGACTTCGACGGTGCGCCGGCGGTGTTTCGCGAGTACCACGTGGACTGGGACGTGTCGGCCGCCGAGAAGGACGGCTACGACTACTTCATGCTCAAGGAGATCGCCGAGCAGCCCAAGGCGGTCGCCGACACGCTGCTCGGCCGGATCGGCACCGACGGGCGCCTGGTGCTCGACGAGGTGCGGATCGCGGACGAGGTGCTGCGCGAGATCGACAAGGTCGTGATCATCGCCTGCGGCACGTCCTTCCACGCCGGGCTGATCGCCAAGTACGCGATCGAGCACTGGACCCGGGTGCCCTGCGAGGTCGAGCTGGCCAGCGAGTTCCGCTACCGCGACCCGATCCTGGACCGGCAGACGCTGGTGGTGACCATCTCGCAGTCCGGCGAGACGATGGACACCCTGATGGCCCAGCGGCACGCCCGCGAGCAGGGCGCCAAGGTGCTGGTCATCTGCAACACCAACGGCTCGACGATGCCGCGCGAGGCGGACGCCGTGCTGTACACGCACGCCGGTCCCGAGGTCGCGGTCGCCTCGACCAAGGCGTTCCTGACCCAGCTGGTCGCGTGCTACCTGGTTGCCCTGTACCTGGGTCAGGTGCGCGGCACCAAGTGGGGCGACGAGATCACCGAGGTGATCGAGCAGCTCGCGGCGATGCCGGAGATGGTGGAGAAGGTCCTGGACACGATGGAGCCGGTGCGCGAGCTGGCCCGTTCGCTCAAGGACGCCGGTTCGGTGCTGTTCCTGGGTCGGCACGTGGGCTACCCGGTGGCCCTGGAGGGTGCGCTCAAGCTCAAGGAGCTGGCGTACATGCACGCCGAGGGCTTCGCGGCGGGCGAGCTCAAGCACGGCCCGATCGCGCTGATCGAGGAGGGCCTGCCGGTGGTGGTGGTGGTTCCGTCGCCGCGCGGGCGCTCGGTGCTGCACGACAAGATCGTGTCCAACATCCAGGAGATCCGGGCGCGCGGCGCGCGCACCATCGTGATCGCCGAGGAGGGCGACGAGGCGGTCGTGCCGTACGCCGACCACCTGGTGCGCATCCCGGTCACGCCGGTGCTGCTCCAGCCGCTGGTGTCCACCGTGCCGCTGCAGGTGTTCGCGTGTGAGCTGGCCACGGCCAAGGGCCACGAGGTGGACCAGCCGCGCAACCTGGCGAAGTCGGTCACGGTCGAGTAGTTCGACCCGGCCCGCCGGCCGCCCCGTGCCTCCTCGTTCGAGGAAGCGCGGGGCGGCTTTTGCGTGGTGGGGCGGGACTTGTCGGGGCGCTCGTCCGGATCAGCCCAGGTGGGTGTCGCCCTGGGCGATCAGGAGCTTGCGCAGCAGGCCGTTGAGCTGGTCGCGCTCGGCCTCGTCGAGCACGGCGAGGAAACGCCCCTCGTTCTCCAGGTGGCCGAGCAGGATGTCGTCCACGAGCCGGACCCCCTCGGGAGTCAGCTTGACCAGGACCGAGCGGCGGTCCTCCGCGCTGACCGAGCGCTCCACCAGCCCCTTCTTGGTGAGCTTGTCCACCCGGTTGGTGATCGCGCCCGAGGTCACCATCGCCGAGCGCAGCAGGGAGCCGGCGCTGACCCCCTCGACGCCGCCGGAGCGGCGCAGGGTGGCCAGGACGTCGAACTCGGAGAAGTCGAGCCCGTACCGGGCGAAGTAGGTGCGCAACGTCTGGTCGATGTGCCGGCGCAGCCGGTTCATCCGACCGACGGCCGCCATCACGTCCAGGCTGCTCGGATCGATGTCGGGGCGCTCGCGGTGCCATTGGTCCCACACGTCGTCGATGGCGTCGCGGGTGTCCACGTCGTGTGTGTCGCGTTCGGTCATGCCACCAATTTATCTCAACGCTCATCTACTTGACGCTCGCAGATCCAGGGTATTTACTTATCTCAACGTTCAGATAGTCACTGCTCGCAAAGCTAACGTTGAGGTGAAAGTCATGGCGGTTCAGGGTGGTAGCAAGGGACTCGGTCGGGTGGGAATGCTCCTGGCGACGGCCGTGGCCCCGGCCACGTGGGGGACCACCTACCTCGTGACCACGGAGATGCTTCCGGCGGACCGCCCGCTGCTCGCCGCCGGCGTGCGGGCGCTGCCCGCGGGCCTGCTCCTGGTCGCCCTGTCCAGAAGGCTGCCGACCGGGGTGTGGTGGTGGCGGTCGTTCGTCCTGGGCATGCTCAACGTGGGGCTGTTCTTCCCGCTGATCTTCGCCGGCGCCTACCGGCTGCCCGGCGGGGTCGCGGCCACGATCGGCGCGGTGTCGCCGCTGATCGTCGCGGGCCTGTCGTTCCTGATCCTCAAGGTCCGACCGCAGGCGCGGGTGCTGCTCGCCGGCGTCGGCGGCGTGGTCGGGGTCGCCCTGCTCGTGCTCAGCTCGCAGGCGAGGATCGACCCGATCGGCGTCGGACTGATGTTGCTGGCCACCACCTTGATGGCGATGGGCGTGGTGATGTCGGCACGCTGGGGCCGGCCCGAGGGTGTCTCGCTGCTCGCCACCACCGGTTGGCAGCTGACCGTCGGCGGCATGGTGATCGTCCCGCTGATGTTCGCCCTCGAGGGCGTGCCGCCGGTGCCCACCGGCCGCAACCTGCTCGGCTTCGGCTACCTGGTCCTGATCGGCACCGCTCTCGCCTACGTGCTGTGGTTCCGTGGCATCGAGCGCCTCGGCGCCGGCGTGGCGTCCTTCCTCGGCCTGGTCAACCCGGTGGTCGCCACCCTCGCCGGCCTGGTTGTGCTGAGCCAGACGCTGACCCTGCTCCAGGTGCTCGGACTGGTGATCGCCCTGGGCGCGATGCTGCTCGGTCAGCGGCAGCCCAAGCGCCGCACCGAGGTGCGGATCGACCTGCCGGTCACGCGGGTCGCGGATGTCGAGACGAAGGAGCGGAACCGCGCCGAGGTCGTCGAGGCCTCGTGACCCGACGACACCACCACACGGCGAGCCCACCGGGCCGCATCCCCTGCGGGATGCGGCCCGGATTCGTGTGTGCCCGGACCCGGGTGGGCTCGCCCGGGCGGCTCCGCGGTGTTCGCAGGCGGTGTTCGCAAGCGGTGCGTGTAGGCGGTGTTTGTAGGCTCTGGGCGTGATCATCGGTGTGGGTATCGACGTGGCGGACATCGCGCGGTTCGGGCAGTCGCTGGAACGGACCCCGGGGTTGGCCGATCGGCTCTTCACCGAGGGCGAGCGCTGGGTGCGGCCCGGACAGGAACGCGGCGTCGCGTCGCTGGCCGCCCGGTTCGCCGCCAAGGAGGCACTGGCCAAGGCGCTCGGCGCGCCCGGCGGGCTGCACTGGTGCGATGCCGAGGTGACCACCGGGGAATCCGGCCGGCCACTGCTCGCGGTCCGTGGCACCGTGGCCGCGCGGGCGGCCGAACTGGGCGTGCGGCACTGGCATGTGTCGCTCAGCCACGACGCGGGCATTGCTTCCGCTGTCGTGATCGCCGAGGGCTGAGGGGGCGTCCGCATGCGGGCAGCGCACGAAGTGGGACAGGTACGGGCCGCGGAGGCCGCGCTGCTGGCCACGCTGCCCGAGGGCACGCTGATGCGGCGCGCCGCGGCGGGCCTGGCGAACACGTGCGTACGAGTGCTCGGCCGGGTCTACGGCGCGCGGGTCGCACTGCTGGTGGGTAGCGGCGACAACGGCGGGGACACCCTGTACGCGGGCGGCCTGCTGGCCCGACGCGGGGCACGGGTGGACGCGCTGCTGCTCGCGCCGGAGCGGGCCCACCCGGGCGGCCTGGCCGCGGCGCGGCGGGCCGGGGTGCGGGTGTGGGACGCGCGCGAGCCGGCCCGGTCCGACCTGATCGACCTGCTCGGACGGGCCGACCTGGTGCTGGACGGGATCGTCGGGATCGGCGGCCGCGGTGCGCTGCGCCCGCCCGCGCCCGAGCTGCTCGCGCACGTACGGGATGCGATCGTGGTCGCCGTCGACGTGCCCAGCGGGGTGGACGCGGACACCGGGCGGGTCGAGGGCGCCGCGGTGCGCGCCGAGGTGACGGTCACGTTCGGCACCTACAAGCCCGGCCTGCTGGTCGACCCCGGCGCCGGACACGCCGGGGTGCGGCACCTGGTCGACATCGGGCTCGACCCGCACCTGCCGGACCCGCGACTGACCGTCCTGCAACACGCGGACGTGGCCCGACTGTTGCCCGAGCCCTCGACCGAGAGCGACAAGTACTCCCGCGGGGTGCTCGGCGTGGTCGCCGGCTCGCCCAGATATCCCGGCGCGGCGGTGCTCGTGGTCGGCGCGGCCGTGCGCGGCGGCGTGGGCGCGGTCCGCTGCGCCGGCCCCGCAGACGTGCTGGGCCCGGTGCTCGCGGCCTGGCCGGAGACGCTGGCCACCACCGCGGCGCCCGCCGACGCGGGCCGGGTGCAGGCGTGGGTGGTGGGTCCGGGACTGGACACCGATCCGGACGCCGAGGCGCGCTGGACGAACGTGCTGCGCTCGCGGGTGCCCGTGCTGGTGGACGCGGACGGGCTGACCCTGCTGGCCCGGACGAAGCCCGGCACCTGGTCGGCCCCCGCCCTGCTGACCCCGCACGCGGGCGAGGCGGTGCGCCTGTTCGCCGCCGCCGGCATCAAGACGACCCGCGAGCGGATCGAGGCCGAGCGGCTGGAGCACGCACGTCGACTCGCCGCGATCCACGACTGCGTGGTGCTGCTCAAGGGCACCACGACGGTGGTCGCCGCGCCCGACGGCCGAGCCCGGATCAATCCCACCGGCACGCCGTGGCTGGCCACCGCGGGTAGCGGCGATGTGCTCTCCGGCCTGGCCGGCGCGCTGCTCGCGGCGGGCCTGGATGCGCTGGACGCGGGCTCGGTGGCCGCCTATCTGCACGGCCTGGCCGCCCGTGCGCTGCCCGGCCCGGTGACCGCTCCGGACCTGATCAGGGCGCTGCCCACGGTGTGGGCGGACGTCACAGGCACGTGACAGGGACGCCGGCCCGGCACGGGCCTGCCACACTGGGACTCTCGAACTTCGGGACGCCCGGTCCCGGATCCGTCCCCGGACCACGGTCCGGACTCTCGTCGCTGACCGTCGTCGGAAGGACCACCAGCCACATGCGTGCCGAGGCGCGGATCGATCTCGATGCGATTCGGGGCAACATCGCGGCCGTGCGCGCGCGAGTGGGCTCGGCGGCGGTGATGACCGTGGTCAAATCGGACGCCTACGGGCACGGCATGGTCCCGTGCGCGCGAGCGGCCCGCGAGGCCGGCGCCACGTGGTTGGGCACGGCGGTGGTCGAGGAGGCACTCGCCCTGCGCGCGGCGGGCGACACCGGCCGGGTGCTCACCTGGCTGTGGGCCCCCGGGGACAGGTTCGAGGACGCGGTGCGCGCGGACGTGGACATCTCGGTGAGCGGGCTGTGGGCGATGCGCGAGGTGGTGGAGGCCGCCCGTGCGGCCGGCCGGACCGCGCGCGTGCACCTCAAGGCCGACACCGGCCTGGGACGCAACGGCTGCACGCCCGCCGACTGGCCGGCCCTGGTGGACGCCGGGCTCAAGGCGCAGGCCGACGGCTCCGTCGAGGTGGTCGGCCTGTGGTCGCACTTCGCCTGTGCGGACGAGCCCGGGCACCCGTCGGTCCCGGCCCAGTTGGCCGAGTTCACCGCGATGCTGGCGCACGCCGAGGGCTGCGGGGTCACTCCCGAGGTGCGGCACATGGCCAACTCGCCCGCGACCCTGCTGCTGCCGCAGGCGCACTTCGACCTGGTCCGGGTGGGCCTGGTCAGCTACGGCCTCTCGCCCGTGCCGGAGGTCGGCGGCCCCGCCGACTTCGGGCTGCGCCCCGCGATGACGCTGGCGGCGAGACTGGCCGGGGTCAAGCGGGTGCCCGCCGGGCACGGCGTGTCCTACGGGCATTCGTGGATCGCGCAGCGGGACACCACCCTCGCGCTGGTGCCCACCGGCTACGCGGACGGCATCCCCAGACACGCGAGCAACGTCGGCCCGGTCCTGGTGGCCGGCCGCCGGCGCACCATCGTGGGCCGGGTCGCGATGGACCAGTTCGTGGTCGACCTCGGTGACGACGACGCCGCCGCGGGCGACGAGGCGATCCTGTTCGGCCCGGGCGACCGGGGCGAGCCCACCGCCGAGGACTGGGCCCGGGCGATCGACACGATCAGCTACGAGATCGTCACCCGGATCGGCGCACGGGTGCCCCGCGTCTACAGCGGAACGGCCGGCAGCGGAACGGCCGCCGGCGGACCGGCCGACACCGGGACGGCCGCGCCGTGACCACCCCCGTGCCGAGTGGCTCCGGTGGCGGCCGGGCGCTGGGCCGCCGGGCCGGCATCCTGGGCGCCGCGGTCGGCGTGCTCGCGGCCGGTGCCGCCGCGGGCGTGGCGATCGAGCGGATGACCGTCGGGCGGGCGTTCCGCCGGCGTACGGAGGCCCAGTTGGACGCGCTGGCCGAGTTCGGCACGCTGCGCGGCGAGTCGCGGGTGGTCACCACCGCCGACGGCGTCGAGCTGTACGCCGAAGTGGACGGCAGACTCGACGCCGCGGTGACCGTGGTGCTGTGCCACGGCTACTGCCTGGACATGGACTGCTGGCACTACCAGCGGGCCGAACTGCGCGAGGAATACCGGCTGGTCCTGTACGACCAGCGCAGCCACGGCCGGTCCGGCCGCGGCGCGCCGGAGACCTCGACGATCGACCACCTCGGCGCGGACCTGTACACGGTGCTGACCGAACTGGCGCCCGAGGGACCGCTGGTGCTGCTCGGCCACTCGATGGGCGGGATGACCATCATGGCGCTGGCCGATCAACATCCCGAACTGTTCGGGGACCGGGTGATCGGCGTCGCGCTGATGAACACCTCGGCGGGCCGCTGGGCGACCGTGACGCTGGGCATCCCGGCGGCCGGCGCCCGGCTGGTGCACCGCGTCGCGCCGGGATTGTTGCGCACGCTCGGCCGCCGGGCCGCACTGGTGGAGGCGGGCCGGCGGGCCGCCCGGGATCTGGTCTACCTGTTCACCGAGCGGTACGCGTTCGACTCCGAGGTGGACGCGACCCTGGTGCGCTTCACCGACCGGATGATCTCCGGCACCCCGATCGACGTGATCGCCGAGTTCTTCCCGGCCTTCGAGACGCACGACAAGCTGGCCGCCCTGCCCGCGCTGGCGGATGTGCCGACGCTCGTGGTGGCCGGCGAGGGGGACCTGATCGCGCCGGCCTCGCACAGCGAGGCGATCAAGGAGGCGCTGCCGGACGCCGAGTTGCTGGTCGTGCCGCAGTCGGGACACCTGACCCCGCTGGAGCATCCGGAGGTGGTGAACGCGGCGCTGCGCGAGCTTCTCGCGCGCGCCGTGCGGGCACCGAAGCGGCGCGTCGGGCGATCCGGTGGGCACACGTGCGACGAATCGTCGGCATAGGTGGGAATCGACGGAGACCGGGATCCTGATGGACAGTGATCCCGAGCGGTGATCCCGAGTCGCGACCCCAGCACGATCGGGGCCGGCCCGGGGACGGCGGACCCGAGGCGGTTCGGGCCCGCGAGTTCGGTCTGGTGGGAGTGCTGAAGTGGTGCGAAGTGTGACGGTGACGGTCGGCGGCGGTGCGGACACGCGCGCGCTCGGCACACGCCTGGCGAAGTTGCTGCGGGCCGGCGACCTGATCGTGTTGTCCGGCGGGCTCGGCGCGGGCAAGACCACGCTGACCCAGGGCATCGGGGTCGGCCTCGGCGTGCGCGGGGCGGTGACCTCGCCGACGTTCGTGATCGCCCGGGTACACCCGTCCGAGGTCGGCGGGCCGGCCCTGGTGCACGCGGACGCCTACCGGCTCGGCGGGTCGGCCGACGTCACCGCCGAGATCGACGGCCTGGACCTGGACGCGTCGATGGAGGAGTCGGTGACCGTGGTCGAGTGGGGCGAGGGCATGGTCGAGGATCTGACCGAGGACCGCCTGGAGATCGCCATCGCGCGCGATCAGGCCGGCGCGGACGCGCTCGCGGGGAGCCCGACCGACTTCGCCGGCGACGAGGTGCGCACGATCGTGGTGACCGGGGTCGGCACCCGCTGGGCGAGCGCCGACCTGGACGCGCTGAACGGCTGATCCGCCGACCGGCCGAGCGCCCGCCCGGCCGACCGGTTTTCCGGGGGCCACGGATCAGGGGCCGGGCGCCGCCGGCGACTCGGGTGCGGTCGGGACATCGGGCGAGTTCGGGGCCCGGCTGGGCGGGCGGCTGGTCGCTGCGCCGCCGGAGCCGGTCGGCCCGGCCGAGCCGGCCGGCGGACGGGTGCCGGTCGCCGGGGGTGTGGTCGGCGGCGCGGTGGTGCCGGTGTCGCCGCCGGCCGGCGGGCTGCTGCTCGCGGTGGCCGGGGCGCTGGGCGTGGCGCTGGAGGTGTCCGGCGGCACCAGGCTGGTGTCCGGGCCGCCGAGGCCGCCCGAGGTGTCCTCCGGGAACTCGGCGACCGGATGCCCGGCGAGCGCGGCCCGCATGTAGGTCGTCCACATCCGGGTCGGCAGGTTGCCGCCGTCCACCCGGGCCAGCCCGGCCACCCCGGACATGGACAGGAACGCGTGCGTGTTCGCGTCCTCGCGGAACATCCCCACCGAGGTGGCCAGGTCCGGGGTGTACCCGACGAACCACGCCGAGCGGTTGTCGTCGGTGGTGCCGGTCTTGCCCGCCGCCGGGCGGTTCAGCGCCTGCGCGCGAGAACCGGTGCCACCGTCCACGACGCCGCGCAGGACCTGGGTGACGGCGTTCGCCTGCCGGTCGTCGTAGGGGTCCCGCACGTCGTGCTCGGGCAGGTCGATCGAGTCGCCGGAACGGGTCAGCTTGTCCACCGGGTAGGCGTCGCGCTGCTTGCCCTCGGCCGCGAAGGTGGCGTACGCCGAGGCCATGTCCAGCGCACTGGGGGTGGAGGTGCCCAGCGAGACGGAGGGCACCGGTTGCAGGCCCGGCGTGCTCGCGGGCAGTCCCGCGTCCACCGCGGCCCGCACCACCCGGTCGGGGCCGACGTCCATGCCGAGTTGGGTGTAGACGGTGTTCACCGATCTGTCCATCGCCCGGGCCAGGGTGATCTGCCCGTAGCTGACGCCGTCCTCGTTGCCGGGTTGCCACGGCACGCCGTCCTGGAGCACGGGCCTGCCGTTCGGGTAGCGGATCACCACGTTGTCGTTGCCGTTGTACATCGTGCGCGAGCTGATCCGGTCGCGCCTGCCGTCGCCGTCCTGCACCCCGTCGCGCAGCCCCGCCGCGAGCACGAACGGCTTGAACGTGGAGCCGACCTGCACGTCGCGGCGGGTGGCGTCGTTGACGAACTGCCTGACGTAGTTCGGGCCGCCGTAGACCGCGACGATCCGCCCGGTACCCGGCTCCACGGACGCGGCGGCGACCCGCACGCCGACGTCGGCCGAGCGCTCGGCCGGGTCCAGCGACTGGGCGAGTTGGTCCTGCACGGTCCGGTACAGCGCCTCGGTCCTGCCCTTGTCGAACGTGGTGGTGATCGCATAGCCGCCCGCGTCGAGGCGGTCCTCGTCGACCACCTTGTGGTCGAGCAGATAGCGCTTGCCCATCTCCACCAGGTAGCCGTTGACGCCGGCCAGGTTGGCCGCCGGGCGCGGGTCGACGGGTTCGGGGAAGACCATGCCGGCGCGTTGTTCGGGAGCGAGCCACTTCTCCTTGACCATGCCGTCCAGCACGTAGTTCCAGCGCGCGAGCACCCGCCGGCGGCCCGCCTCGGTGCTGTTGCGCACGTCGTTGGCGCTGGGCGCGTTCAGCAGCACCGCGAGGTAGGCGCCCTGCTCGACGGTGAGTTGCCCGACGTCGACGCCGTAGTACGCCTGTGCGGCGGCCTCGATCCCGTACGTGCCGCGGCCGAAGTACACGCTGTTGAGATAGCCGGCGAGAATGTCGTCCTTGGAGACGGTGCGATCGAGCTTGACCGAGATGATCGCCTCCTTGAACTTGCGCGCCAGCGTCTGTTCCTGGGTGAGGTAGACGTTCTTGACGTACTGCTGGGTGATCGTCGAGCCGCCCTGGAGCCCGCCCCCGCCGCCCGCCGCGTTGCGCAGCAGGGCACGCACGGTGCCGGTGATCGAGACACCGGAGTTGGAGTAGAACGAACGGTCCTCGGCGGCCAGCACCGCGTGCTGCACGTCGATCGGGATCGCGGACAGCGGCACGGTCTGCCGGTTGGTGGCACCGGTGCGGGTGATCTCGGTGCCGTCGCTCCAGTACCAGACGTTGCTCTGTTGCCGGGCCTGGGCGTTGACGGCGTGCGGGACCGGGGTGACCGCGTAGATCAGACCGACGGCGGCGAACAGGCCGGAGAGCACCAGCAGGACGAAGGTGAGCAGATGCTTGAACGAGGGCAGCCAGCGCCGGAGTCCCCGCCGATTGCTGCGCGGATAGTCGAAGAGCCTGCGCCGGGGAGCCGGCCCCTGGACGTCGCCGGGACTGCTCGGGCCGGAGGAGTCGTGCGCCACGCCGCCACCATTTCCTCGGTGCCATTGCCCTGACGGGCCCCTGTCCGGTCGGTCGCGTGTGCCCGTGGGGCGGGTGTGACCGGAGGGATCATCGTCCCGATGATATGGGGGCAAAGCCTGGAAACAGTCGCAGGGCGGGGCAATGGTGGGCGTGGCGTGGCATATCGGACAGGGTGTGGGTCAGGGCACCACGATGACCGGCGTGCCGACCGGGGCGAAGGCCCACAGGGCGGCGCCGTCCTCGGTGTTGGAGCGGATGCCCGCGCTCTGCTTGGCGGGCGGTGCGGAGGTCCGCGGGCGGGCGGTGCCGCTGGGGGAGGGGCTGGGTTTGCTGCCGGTGTCGATCTTGTCCAGCGGGGTGTCGGTGGCCGCGAAACCCAGCGGGATGCCCTGTACCGCCCCGAAGCGCACGGAGTGGGTGATCCGCAGGCTGTCGCTGCCGGTCTGCGCCTCCTCCTTCTTCAGGGTCACCTGGTAAGAGCCCGGCTGCGGCTTGACCGGCGCGTTCACGACCCGGTACTCGCGCAGCATGCGCTCGGCCTCGTCGACCAGCCAGACGTGGCTGTCCTTGAGCGAGTAGACGACCCGCTTGCCGGTGCCGGAGTTGGCGGGCACGGGCGGCGGGACGTAGACCGGAGGTGCGGGTGCGCCGGACACGGCGGACGGCGTCGGCGTGCTCGTGCGCGCTATCCCCCGGTTGTCCGGCGCCGAGTTCGCGGCCTGCGCCGCGAGGAATCCGACGCCGACCAGCGCGGCGATGGTGATGCCCGCGACGGCCACGCCCGGGTTGAGCCGCTTCGCCATTGCCTTGGGTCCCTCTTCCGCCGTGTGGTGGCCTCCATGGTGCCGGCAGGTGCCGCCCGCGCGTTGGAGCCGGGTCCATTTTTCGTTCGCCGCCGGGGCCGACGCGCACCGCGGACGCGGAAGGACGGTTGCCCGGTGCGGGAGTTGTGCCCTTTTGGGCGCTCGCGGTCGGTCGTGGTCGGAGGGCCGGGTGTGGTCGGTAGCCTGGTGCGGTGCTGCTGCTTGCCTTCGACACCGCGACCCCGGCCGTTACGGTCGCCCTCCACGACGATTCCGGCGTACTCGCCGACTCCACCCGGGTCGACGCACGTCGCCAGGGCGAACTGCTCGCGCCCGGCATCGTCGACGTGCTGCGGGCGGCGGGTCGAACCCGCGCCGAGCTCACCGACATCGCGGTCGGGGTGGGCCCCGGGCCGTACACGGGCCTGCGGGTGGGCATCGTGACCGCGCTCGCGCTGGGCGACGCGCTCGGCATCCCGGTGCACGGCGTGTGCACCCTGGACGCGCTCGCGTACGCGGCGGGTCGGGACGGCACGGTCACCGGGCCGTTCGTGGCGGCGACCGACGCGCGGCGCAAGGAGGTCTACTGGGCGCGGTACGACGCGGCGGGTGCGCGCGTGGCGGGCCCGGCGGTGGATCGGGCGGGGGACCTGGGCGAGGAGGTCCGGGGATTGCCGGCGGTGGGTGCGGGTGCCGCGCTGTACGCCTCGGCGTTCGGTGACGTGCGGTTGCCGGAGCACCCGGATGCGGCGGCGCTGGCGGCGTTCGCCGTGGAACGGTTGGTGGGGGGTGGCGAGTTGCTTGCTCCCGAGCCGTTGTATCTGCGTCGACCCGATGCGCAGGTTCCCGTGGGGTACAAGGTTGTTACGCCCGGTGGGCCGGGGGGACGGGGCTAGCGGTCGGGCTGCTTGGCCTCAAGCGCCGGCCGGGCTATTTGGCCTCAAGCGCCGGCCGGGCTGGTTCGCCTCATGCGCCGGCGGGGCTGAGTGGCCTCATGCGCCGGCCGGGCTGCTTGGCCTCAAGCGCCGGCCGGGCTGGTTCGCCTCAAGCGCCGGCGGGGCTGAGTGGCCTCAAACGCCGGCCGGGCTATTTGGCCTCAAACGCCGGCCGGGCTGTTCGCCTCAAACGCCGGCGGGGCTGTTTGGCCTCATGCGCCGGCGGGGCTGAGTGGCCTCATGCGCCGGCCGGGCTGGTTCGCCTCAAGCGCCGGCGGGGCTGAGTGGCCTCATGCGCCGGCCGGGCTGGTTCGCCTCATGCGCCGGCGGGGCTGAGTGGCCTCAAGCGCCGGCCGGGCTGTTTGGCCTCAAGTGCCCGTGGGGCTGGGTGGCTTCAGGTGTCGGTTGGGTTGAGTGGTTGGTTGGGTTGTTGGGTTCGGTCTTTGGTCGGGGTGGGTGGGCTTGGGTTGGATGCGGTGAGGGCTTGGTTGGGCTGTCGATAGACTTCGGGCATGGAGACCGGGCCTCGGCTGCGGCGGATGCGGTGGTGGGACATCGAGGACGTCATGCGACTCGAGCATGAGCTGTTCGTCGAGGACGCGTGGTCGGCCGGGATGTTCTGGTCCGAGTTGTCCGAGCCCGAGTTGCGCCATTACGTGGTCGCCGAGGACGACGCCGGGGGGCTGGCCGGGTATGCCGGGCTCGCGGTGATCGGGGACGAGGGCGACGTGCAGACGATCGGGGTGCGCCGCGATCGGTGGGGCAAGGGCCTGGGCGCGGTGCTGTTGACCGAGCTGCTCGACCTGGCGGTCGAACGCGGCTGTCGGGACGTACTGCTGGAGGTGCGCGTGGACAACTCCCGCGCACAGGCGCTCTATGAGCGCTTCGGATTCAAGGGGATCGGCGTGCGGCGGGGCTACTACCAGCCCGCCAACGTGGATGCGCTGGTGATGCGCTGCGATCTTCAGGAACGTCGGGAAGGAACGGCCACCGGTGGCTGACGAACCACTCGTCCTGGGCATCGAGACCTCGTGCGACGAGACGGGCATCGGCATCGTGCGCGGCACCACGCTGCTCGCCGACGCGGTCGCCTCCAGCGTCGACGAACACGCCAGGTTCGGCGGTGTCGTCCCCGAGGTGGCCAGTCGTGCGCACCTGGAGGCGATGGTGCCGACGGTGCGTCGGGCACTCGCCGACGCCGGCGTCACGATGCACGACATCGACGCGATCGCGGTGACCTCGGGTCCCGGCCTGGCGGGTGCGCTGCTGGTCGGCGTCGCGGCGGCGAAGGGCTATGCGGTCGCGCTGGACAAGCCGCTGTACGGCGTCAACCACCTGGCCTCGCACGTGTGCGTGGACCAGCTGGAGCACGGCAAGCTGCCCGAGCCGTGCATGGCGCTGCTGGTCTCCGGGGGGCACTCCTCGCTGCTTCTGGTCCCGGACATCACCGCCGACGTGCGGCCGCTCGGCTCGACCATCGACGACGCGGCCGGCGAGGCGTTCGACAAGGTCGCGCGCGTGCTCGGGCTCGGTTTCCCGGGCGGACCGGTGATCGACCGGTGGGCGCGCGAGGGCGACCGCTCGGCGATCGCGTTCCCGCGTGGGCTGACCGGCCCGCGGGACGCACCCTTCGACTTCTCCTTCTCCGGCCTCAAGACCTCGGTCGCGCGCTGGGTCGAGGCCCGGCAGCGGGCCGGCGAGACGGTGCCGGTGGCGGACGTCGCAGCCTCCTTCCAGGAGGCGGTCGTGGACGTGCTGACCCGCAAGGCGATCCGAGCCTGCAAGGAGAACGGCGTCGAGCACCTGATGATGGGCGGCGGCGTCTCCGCCAACTCCCGCCTGCGCGCGCTGGCGCAGGAGCGCTGCGACGCGGCCGGGATCGTCCTGCGGGTGCCGCGGCCGGGCCTGTGCACCGACAACGGCGCGATGGTCGCCGCGCTCGGCGCCGAGATGGTCGCCCGGGACCGGGCGCCCTCCACGCTGTCCATCCCGGCCGACTCCTCGATGCCGGTCACGGTGTCGCAGGCACTGTCGTAGCGGCGCCGCCGCACACGAGACGTCCGAGCGAACGGAAGGGACCGGATGGCGACCGCGGCGATGTGGGAGGCCAGGACCGAGGTCGGTCGGGGGGCGGCGCTGGCCGAGTGGGTGCATGCCTCGGCCCTGCCGGCCGTGGTCGGCGCGCCGGGTCTGGAACGGGTCGAGGTATTCGCCGCCACGGACGAACAGGGCGGCGATCGGGTGGTGGTGATCGCGCTGTGGACCGGTTCGCCGGTGCCGCTGCCCGACCCGCCGGCCGCCCTGGTCGCCCGACCGCCGCACGAGTGGAGCTTCGAACGGCTCAGCGTCGGCCCGTGACCGGCGGAGTCGGCCCCCGACCGGCACCGGGTCCGGACGTGCTCCCGGTCCGCGCAACACTCGACCCGCATCCGACGAGGAGGCCATTCGCAAGCCGGACGCGGGTCGAGTGCCTTGGCTGATGGCTGCGTGCCGCCGCACGTGCCATTGGCCTTGCCGGGAGTGTGCCCAGCTCATCGGCTGCTCAACAGTCCTTCGACAGTCCCTTGAACAGGGCTTGTCCGGACCGTGACAGGCCGCCGCGGCGCGTAACGTGGGCCGGATCCGACCAGGCGAGCGAAAGGCCCCGGCGACAGTGGTGCATCGAACGGTACAAACGCGGCGGCGTGCGGCCCTCGCCTCGATCCGGGTCGGCGTGGCCGGCCTGCTGCTGGTCGCGCTGACCGGCTGCGGCTCCGATGACACCGCGTCGGTCAAGGCGATCGGGCGACCCTCCGACGGCGCGGTCACCGCTCCGGGCCCGGCCAAGCCCACCCCCGCCGCGAAGCCGGACACCCCGGGCGCCGACTCGGCCGTGCTCGCCGCCAAGTGGAACCTGAAGCCGTTCGCGCCGCCGCCCGCACCGCCCGCGGTCAAGCCGATCAAGGCCGGCGGGGCCAAGCCGCCGGTGGTGGACAAGATTCCCACCCAGGAGAAGATCGTGTTCATCACGATCGACGACGGGGCCGAGAAGGCCCCCGAGTTCCTGGACATGATGCGGGACCTGCGGATCCCGGTGTCGATGTTCCTCAACGACACCTACGTGCGGCAGGACCCGGAATACTTCCGCAAGCTCCAGGCGCTGGGCGCCACGGTGCAGAACCACACGCTGTCCCACCCCGACCTCAAGACCCTGAGCGCGGACGCGCAGAAGCACCAGATCTGCGGACAGCAGGACCGGCTCGCCGAGATCTACGGCAAGCGTCCGACGCTGTTCCGCCCGCCCTACGGCAACTGGAACGCGACCACGCAGACGGTGGCCGGCGGCTGCGGCGGGATCGACGCCATCGTGAAGTGGCAGGAGTCGATGCAGATCAACGACATGCAGTACGTCGGGGAGAAGAAGCTGCACCCGGGCGACATCATCCTGGCCCACTTCCGCGGGCCGAGTGAACTCAAGGGCACCACGATGACCGAGATGTTCGGCAACATGCTGCGCAAGATCCAGGCCCAGGGCTACACGATCGCGCGCCTGGAGGACTACATCGGCTAGCTGGGTCTGGCCCGGCGGTCCCGGCGTTCCCGGCGGTCCCGGGTGATCCAGCGCGATCCCGGGCGGATCCCGGTGGGGCCGCAGGACGGGCGGAAGGCCGCCCGCTCATCCCGTCGCCACCGGTTGCCCGATCAGCATCGTGGGAGCGCCCGCCACCCGGGTCAGCAGCACCGTGGCCGCGTTCGGGCCGGTCGGCCTGACCCGGCGGCGGACCTCCTCCGGCTCGACCGCCGAGCCGCGCTTCTTGACCGTGAGGTTGCCGACGCCGCGCTCACGCAACAGCGCCTTGAGCCGCTTCAGGTTGAACGGCAGCACGTCGGTGATCTCGTACACGCTCGCGAACTCCGTGCCCACCAGCCGGTCCGAGGTCAGGTACGCGATCGTCTCGTCCACCAGGTTGCCGTCCACCAACTCGCCGACCTCGGACACCAGGTGCGCCCGGATCACCGCGCCGTCCGGCTCGTAGAGGTAACGGCGGATCGGGCCCACCGGCGCCGGGCGGGCCCGGCCCGAGGTCAGCGCCGCGCCGCCGGGCAGCACGGTGGCGCGCAGGGCGGTGTGCGCGAGCCGGCCCCACCACAGCACCGCCTCCTTGACGTCGCCGCGATCGGAGACCCATTCGGCCTCCATGCCCGCGGGCACGATCTCGTGCGGGATGCCCGGCGCGACCTTGGCCGCGCCGCAGGGCACCCGGGCGGCGAGGGTGGTCAGGAACGAGAACGGCGGCGAGTAGGCCTCCGGGTCGAAGGTGCGTCCGCGTGCGGTGCGCCGGGCCGGGTCGATCAGGGCCGCGTCGTAACCGTCGAGGTCCACCTCGGTCACGTCCGCGCACTCGACCGTGAGCAGCCGCGCCAGGCCCAGCGCCTCGGCGTTGGCCCGGGCCACCGCGCAGGTCAGCGGGTCCAGGTCGACCGCGTGTACGGCGATCCCGGCGCGGGCCAGCGCGAGCGCGTCGCCGCCGATGCCGCAGCACAGGTCCACCGCCCGGTCGATGCCGCCGGCCGCGACCAGCCGGGCGGCCCGGTGCTCGGCCACCGAGGTACGGGTGGACTGTTCCAGCCCGTTGGGGGTGAAGTACATCCGCGCCGCGTCCGCGCCGAACTTGGCCCGCCCGCGCTGCCGCAGCCGGGACTGGGTGAGCGCGGCGGCCACCAGCTCGGGCGGGTGTTCCCGACGCAGCCGGGTGGCCAGCGCCAACTCGTCGCCGACCGCGTGGTCGGCGAGCAGATCCAGCAGCGAACGGCCCTCGTCGGTGAGCAGCGCGGTGAAAGCTTCGGTGTGCACGCGGTCATTCTCGCCGAGCACGTCGGCCCGCCGATTCGATGGCCACCGGTATGAACAATGCGATCCGACGCGCTGAATCTGGCACTCTGGTTGACGGAGTGCTAACCGCCACCTAGTGTCTGTGCTGGCACTCTCCCCATGAGTGTGCCAGTGCGATACGAGCAGGTCCGGCACCCGCGACGACGGATCTGTCCCATCGCCGACAGACATTTTTCCGTGAGATCTCCGAAGGGGGAGGTCGCATCGTGACGACCGCCAACACCAAGGTTGCCATCAAGCCGCTCGAGGACCGCATCGTGGTTCAGACGCTTGAGGCCGAGCAGACCACCGCGTCGGGTCTCGTGATCCCGGACACCGCCAAGGAGAAGCCCCAGGAGGGCGTCGTCCTGGCCGTGGGCCCGGGTCGTTTCGAGGACGGTCAGCGTCTGCCGCTCGACGTGAGCGTCGGTGACACCGTGCTGTACAGCAAGTACGGCGGCACCGAGGTGAAGTACAACGGCGAGGAATACCTCGTTCTCTCGGCCCGCGACGTGCTCGCGATCATCGAGAAGTGACATCGCGCTGACGCGCCGGAACCGGTGACGGTTCGACGACCCCGCCCCGGATCGCCCTGCCCTCGCGGCCGGTGGACCCGGGGCGGAGTCGGTTGTACGACGTCGACTAGCAACCTTTAAGGACGAAGACCCTCATGGCGAAGATCCTCCAGTTCGACGAGAAGGCCCGACGGTCGCTGGAGCGCGGCGTCAACGCGCTGGCCGACACCGTCAAGGTCACGCTCGGCCCGAAGGGCCGCAACGTCGTGATCGACAAGAAGTTCGGTGCCCCGACCATCACCAACGACGGCGTGACGATCGCCCGTGAGGTGGAGCTCGAGGACCCGTACGAGAACCTCGGCGCGCAGCTGGCCAAGGAAGTCGCGACCAAGACCAACGACATCGCGGGTGACGGCACCACCACCGCGACGGTGCTCGCCCAGGCGCTGGTGCGCGAGGGTCTGCGCAACGTGGCCGCCGGTGCGGCCCCGATGGACCTGAAGAAGGGCATCGACCTCGCCGTTGCCGCGGTGTCCGAGCAGCTGCTCAAGACCGCCCGCGCGATCGACGGCAAGGACGACATCGCCGCCGTCGCCGCGCTCTCGGCGCAGGACAAGCAGATCGGCGAGCTGATCGCCGAGGCCATGGACAAGGTCGGCAAGGACGGTGTGATCACCGTCGAGGAGGCCCAGACCATGGGTCTGGAGCTGGAGTTCGCCGAGGGTCTCCAGTTCGACAAGGGCTACCTGTCGCCGTACATGGTCACCGACCAGGAGCGTATGGAGGCCGTCCTCGACGACCCGTACATCCTGATCCACCAGGGCAAGATCTCGGCCATCGCCGAGCTGCTCCCGCTGCTCGAGAAGATCATCCAGGCCGGCGCGTCCAAGCCGCTGCTGATCGTCGCCGAGGACGTCGACGGCGAGGCACTGTCGACCCTGGTCGTGAACAAGATCCGCGGCACGTTCAACGCCGTCGCGGTCAAGGCCCCGGGCTTCGGCGACCGCCGCAAGGCGATGCTGGAGGACATGGCGATCCTGACCGGCGGTCAGGTCATCGCCCCCGAGGTCGGCCTCAAGCTCGACCAGGTCGGCCTGGAGGTGCTGGGCAGCGCCCGTCGCATCACCATCACCAAGGACGCGACCACCCTGGTGGACGGCGCCGGCGACGCCGCCGCGATCGCCGACCGGGTCAAGCAGATCAAGCGCGAGATCGACGACACCGACTCCGACTGGGACCGCGAGAAGCTCCAAGAGCGCCTCGCGAAGCTGGCCGGCGGCGTGTGCGTGATCCGCGTGGGCGCGGCCACCGAGGTCGAGCTCAAGGAGAAGAAGCACCGTCTCGAGGACGCGGTCTCCGCGACCCGCGCGGCCATCGAGGAGGGCATCGTCGCCGGCGGCGGCACCGCCCTGGTGCACGCCGTCTCCGTGCTCGCCGACAACCTCGGCCAGACCGGCGACATCGCGACCGGCGTCTCGGTCGTGCGCCGCGCCGCGGTCGAGCCGCTGCGCTGGATCGCCGAGAACGCGGGCCTCGAGGGCTACGTGATCGTCAACAAGGTGCAGGAGCTCGGCGTCGGGCACGGCTTCAACGCCGCCACCGGCGAGTACGGCAACCTGGTCGACTCGGGCGTCATCGACCCGGTCAAGGTGACCCGTTCCGCGCTGCAGAACGCCGCGTCGATCGCGTCGCTGCTGCTCACGACCGAGACCCTGGTCGTCGAGAAGCCGGCCGAGGAGGAGCCCGCCGCGCACAGCCACGGCGGCCACGGCCACTCGCACTAGTTTCATCCGCGACACCCCCGACGGGCCCGACCGCTTTTCAGCGGTCGGGCCCGTCGGCCTTTCCGGTGCCGGCCCGATCTGCGAGAGTGCCCGGAGCCGTTAACTGACGGTCCGTCAGAAGCCTGGTCGGGCGACTGTCGTCGAGCGCCGTCGGTCGAGCACCATCGAAGGAGAAGCATGGGTACCTACGCGATCACCGGCGCGGCCTCGGGCCTGGGCGCCGCCACCAAGGCCCGGCTGGAGGCGGACGGTCACCGGGTGATCGGCGTCGACCTGCACGACGCCGACGTCGAGGTGGACCTGAGCACCGCCGAGGGCCGCACCGAGGCGATCACGAAGGTCACCGAGCTGTCCGGCGGCGTGCTCGACGGCTTCGTGCCGTTCGCCGGGCTGGCGGCGGCCACCGGGCGCTCGGGCGGCCTGCTGGTGGCGGTGAACTACTTCGGCGCGATCGCCCTGCTGGAGGGGCTGCGCCCGCTGCTGGCGGCCGGGACGAACGCGTCCGTCGTGCTGATCAGCTCCAACTCCACGACGGCCCAGCCGAACTGGCCGGTCGAGGTGGCCGAGCTGTGTCTGGCGGGCGACGAGGCCGGCGCGGCGAAGGCCACCGAGGCGTTCGGCGAACTCGCCGCGCTGCAGGCCTATCCGGCGAGCAAGGCCGCGCTCGCGTGGTACGCGCGGACCAGGTGCGCCGAGTACATCGCGGACGGGATCCGGCTGAACGCCATCGCGCCGGGCCTGATCGAGACCCCGATGACGGCCGAGGGGCGCAAGGACCCGCTGACGGCCGAGGGCATGGAGATGTTCCTGAGCACGATCCCGGCCGGCCGGGGCGGCCGACCCGAGGAGATCGCCGCGCTGGTGGCGTTCCTGCTCGGCGGCGAATCGACGTTCTTCGTCGGCTCGGTGGTCTTCTGCGACGGCGGCACCGACGCGGCGTTCCGCGGCAAGGACTGGCCGAAGGTGTGGGAGATGGACATGTCCGCGTTCGGGTAGCCGACCGGCCGGCCGCACCTGGTGACACGTGCGTGACGAAGCTCGGCGGCCGGCCCCCGATCGGGGGCCGGCCGCCGAGCTTCGTTCGGTGGTGGCCTTCGATGTCTCAGTGCCTCAGCGCCTCGGTCCCGCGGTGCGCCCCGGCTGCCGCCGCCCGCTCCGCGGCGACCCCGTGCCGGCGGTCGCTGTCGAGTTCGACCCGTTCGTCCTCGGTGAGCCCGCCCCATACGCCATACGGCTCGCGCACCTTGAGGGCGTGCGTGGCGCACTGGCGACGGACCGGGCACCGCATGCAAACTTCCTTGGCCGAAGCCTCTCGGGCGACCCTGGCGGCGCCTCGCTCGCCTTCGGGATGGAAGAACAGTGCGCTGTCGACTCCGCGACAGGCTGCCGAGAGCTGCCAGTCCCACAGATCGGCGTTGGGGCCGGGGAGTCGCGAGAAATCAGCCATGACTCGTCCCTCTTGCTTATCGCGTACGAGTTGTCGGTGAGCAGGGTTGCCACCTCGGGTGCAGACCGTGCAGAACAGTCGTGATCAAGCGATCAGAAGTAGGTGCGACTGTGTCACGAATTGATCAGTTCCAATCCTAATTCCCACTTATGCACCTAAAGCAGAAAAAATTACTCACTCTGGTGGCGTAGAGGGGCATAGGGGGGCGTGAGTGGGCGCAAAACGGCGGGATTCGGAGCGGGGACGCCGTGGAATGTGACGGTGGGTGCGCGAGGGATCACCCCTGCGTGTCCTCGGGGTTGGTCGTGTCGTTGTCGTAACGGCGGAGCGGAACTCCCCCCGTAACCCTTTCGAGTGATGCTCGTTGGGGTGGGTGAAGCGGTTGGCGACGAAGGCGGTCGGGGTCGAACCCCGTGCACCGTCCTTCGGGCCGCCGCAAAGGAAACGGTACGTACAGGCGTGGAGGCTCAACGTGACGCGGATCCACTGCGGAGGCCGGCGATGACGACCGTCCTGGTCTGCGACGATTCCCCGCTGGTCCGGGAGACCCTGCGGCGGGCGGTGGCCACGGTCCCCGGCGTCGAGAGGGTGACGACGGCCACGAGCGGCGAGGAGGTACTGCGGCGCTGGGGCGCGGAGCGGTCCGATCTCGTCCTCATGGACGTGCGGATGCCCGGGCTCGGCGGCGTCGAGGCGGTGCGCCGCCTCCTGGCCGGCGACCCCGGCGCACGGGTGATCATGCTGACGATGGCCGAGGACCTGGACGGTGTGGCCCTCGCGGTCGCCGCCGGGGCTCGGGGATATCTGCACAAGGACGCGTCGCGCGCGGAACTGCGCGCGACCGTCTCCCAGGCGCTCGCCGATCCGACCTGGCGGCTCGCACCCCGGCGACTGCGCTCGCCGGACATGGGCGTGGCGCCGACCCTGACGGCACGTGAGATCCAGGTGCTCGAAGGCATGAGCCACGGGCGCAGCAACGCCGAGATCGGGCGTGAGCTGTTTCTGTCCGAGGACACGGTCAAGACCCACGCACGCCGGCTGTTCAAGAAGCTGGGCGCATCCGACCGGGCCCATGCGGTCGCGCTCGGATTCCGGTGGGGACTCGTGCGATGACGCACGCACGCGAGGACTCCTCCGGCCGTGGGGGCCCGGGGGGTTGCTCCCCGGGTGGGCACGGTCGGTGGGGACTTGTGCGATGACGCGCGTGCCGGCGGGCCCCGACGGGCGAGGGTCCGTGCGGTGATTGCCGTTGCCCGGGGGGCCGGATGAGTCCCCCGGGTCGGCATGGCCGCGATTCGGTCGCCGATCCCTGCATACTGAATGGCATGGGTGGGACCCCCGAGCGAATGCCGGACGAGCCGTACGAAGCACACGCGCAGGCCGACGACGGCATGCGTGCCGTCGTGGTTCGCGCGGTCCGAGGGGACGTGCAGGCGACCGACGAACTGCTCGCGTACGTCCGACCACTGGTGTTGCGCTACTGCCGGGCCCGGCTGGGTCGGGTCTCCGGCGCCGAACACGCGGCGGACGACGCCGCGCAGGAGGTCTGCCTGGCGGTGCTGTCGGCACTGCCGCGCTATCGCGACGAGGGCCGTCCGTTCGAGGCGTTCGTGTTCGGCATCGCGGCACACAAGGTGGTCGACGTGCAGCGCGCCGCGATGCGCGGCGCGGTGCCCACGTGCGATCTGCCCGAGGCGGTGGACGACCATCCGGGCCCCGAGGATCAGGTGGTGCGGCGCAGTGACGCCGCCCACGCCCGGGCGCTGCTCGGTCGGCTGCCCGACAACCTGCGCGAACTGCTCGTGCTGCGGGTCGCCGTCGGGCTCTCCGCCGAGGAGACCGGGCGGGCGATGGGCATGTCGCCCGGCGCGGTGCGGGTCGCGCAGCATCGTGCGCTGACTCGCCTGAGGGCGTTGGCGGGCGAGGAGAAGACCGCGTGAGCGGCGGCGGTGTGCGGCTCGGCGGCCGATCCGGCACCGCCGACCTGGGCCTGCTGCGCCAGGACGACGAACTCGTCGAGCAGTTGCGGCGGCGCCGCCCCACCCCCGCCCAGGACCGGGTCGCGCGGCTGTTCGGTGCGCTGCTCGCCGAGGTCGACGGCACCGCGGCGAACCGCCGTCGGGCGGTGCCCGACCGCTGTTGAGGCGGGCCGGGAATGGCGCGGACCCGGTGGGAGGTTGTGCTCACCATCGGCAAGCGGGCTCGAAGCACCGCGCGGGGCCAGTAGCATGAACCCTCAATCCACCCATCCGCTTGCCGAGAGCGCGTTCCGCCGTACCCGGGGACCCGCCCCCGTCTTTTCGAGGAGCGGGCCGGCGGGGAGCGGGCCGGCGGAGCGGTCCATCGGAATACCTTCGGAAGGTGTCATGAGTCTCACGGCCGACGGCGTACCCGAGAAGTTCGCGATGCTCGGGCTGACGTACGACGATGTCCTGCTGTTGCCGGGCGCGTCCGACGTCGTGCCGAGCGAGGTGGACACCTCCGCCCGGGTCACCCGCAACATTCGCGTCCGGATCCCGCTGCTGTCCTCCGCCATGGACACCGTGACCGAGGCCCGGATGGCGATCGCCATGGCCCGTCAGGGCGGCGTCGGCGTGCTGCACCGCAACCTCTCGGTCGAGGACCAGGCCGCGCAGGCGGACAGGGTCAAGCGCTCCGAGGCCGGCATGGTGCTGGACCCGATCACCATCGGCGCGGACGCCACGCTCCAGGAAGTCGACGCGCTGTGCGCGCGGTTCCGGATCAGCGGCGTCCCGGTCACCGACGACAACGGTCGCCTGCTGGGCATCGTGACCAACCGCGACCTGCGCTTCGAGGTCGACCACTCGCGCCGGGTGCGCGACATCATGACCCCGATGCCGCTGGTCACCGGCAAGGTCGGCACCACCGGTGACCAGGCGATGGAGCTGCTGCGCCGGCACAAGGTGGAGAAGCTGCCGCTGATCGACGACGCGGGCAAGCTGCGCGGGCTCATCACGGTCAAGGACTTCGTCAAGAGCGAGCAGTACCCGCACGCGACCAAGGACGCGGACGGCCGGCTCGTGGTCGGCGCCGCGATCGGCACCGGCGACGACAGCTACCGCCGGGCGCAGGCGCTGGTCGAGGCCGGCGTCGACTTCATCGTGGTGGACAGCGCGCACGGCCACTCGCGCAACGTCCTGGAGATGATCGCCAAGGTCAAGGCGAACACCAAGGTCGAGGTGATCGGCGGCAACATCGCCACCCGCGACGGCGCGCAGGCCCTGATCGACGCGGGCGTGGACGGCGTCAAGGTCGGTGTCGGCCCGGGCTCGATCTGCACCACCCGAGTGATCGCGGGCGTGGGCGCGCCGCAGGTCACCGCGATCTACGAGGCGGCCCAGGCGGCCCGCGCGGCGGGCGTGCCGGTGATCGGCGACGGCGGCCTGCAGTACTCCGGCGACATCGCCAAGGCGATCGCGGCCGGCGCCGACACGGTGATGCTCGGCAGCCTGCTCGCGGGCTGCGAGGAGAGCCCCGGCGACCTGATCTTCATCAACGGCAAGCAGTTCAAGTCCTACCGGGGCATGGGCTCGCTCGGCGCGATGCAGTCGCGCGGCCAGGCCAAGTCCTTCTCCAAGGACCGCTACTTCCAGGACGACGTGCTCTCCGAGGACAAGCTGGTCCCCGAGGGCATCGAGGGCCAGGTCCCCTACCGGGGCCCGCTCTCCGCCGTCGCGCACCAGCTGATCGGCGGCCTGCGCGCGTCGATGGGCTACGCCGGCGCCGCCACCGTCGCCGAGCTCCAGGACAAGGGCCGCTTCGTGCGGATCACCTCGGCCGGGCTCAAGGAGTCGCACCCGCACGACATCCACATGACCCAGGAAGCACCGAACTACCACTCGCGCTAGTCCGGGTGCGATCCGCCGGACCGGGCCTGGATCGCACCGCACCCCGAGGGGCTTCGTCCGTACCGCGGGCGGGGCCTCTCGGCGGTTTGCCCGCCCCGTACCCTGGGATACGGGTTTTCCCATCCACCGATTCCAGCAGGAGAGGCGCAACGTGACTGAGGTCGAAATCGGCCGGGGCAAGCGTGGCCGGCGTGCCTATCACTTCGACGACGTCGCCATCGTCCCCAGCCGGCGGACCCGGGACCCCGAAGAGGTCTCGATCGCGTGGCAGATCGACGCGTACCGGTTCGAGTTGCCGTTCCTGACGGCGCCGATGGACAGCGTCGTGTCGCCGCAGACCGCGATCGAGGTCGGTCGCATGGGCGGCCTGGGCGTGCTCAACCTCGAAGGGCTGTGGACGCGCTACGAGGACCCGACGCCGCTGATCGAGGAGATCGGCGCGCTGGACGAGGACGCGGCCACCCGGCGGATGCAGGAGATCTACGCCGAGCCGATCAAGGAAGAGCTGATCGGCGCGCGGATCAAGCAGATCCGCGACTCGGGCGTGGTCACCGCCGCCGCGCTGTCGCCGCAGCGCACCGCGCAGTACCACAAGGCCGTGATCGACGCGGGCGTGGACGTGTTCGTGATCCGCGGCACCACGGTCTCGGCCGAGCACGTGTCCGGGCGGGCCGAGCCGCTGAACCTCAAGCAGTTCATCTACGACCTCGACGTGCCGGTGATCGTCGGCGGTTGTGCGACCTACCAGGGCGCCCTGCACCTGATGCGGGCCGGCGCGGCCGGTGTCCTGGTCGGCTTCGGCGGCGGCGCGGCGCACACCACCCGCCGCGTGCTCGGCGTCGCGGTGCCGATGGCGACCGCGGTGGCCGACGTGGCCGAGGCGCGCCGCGACTACCTCGACGAGTCGGGTGGTCGGTACGTGCACGTGGTCGCCGACGGCAGCGTGGGCCGCAGCGGCGACATCGCCAAGGCCGTCGCGTGCGGCGCGGACGCGGTGATGATCGGCTCGGCGCTGGCCCGGGCGAGCGACGCCCCCGGCGCCGGCCACCACTGGGGCTCGGAGGCGCACCACCCCGAGCTGCCGCGCGGTCGGCGGATGAACCTGGGCGCGGTGGGCACGCTGGAGGAGATCCTGCTCGGCCCCTCGCACGTGTCCGACGGCTCGATGAACCTGTTCGGCGCGCTGCGTCGGGCGATGGCCACCACGGGTTACTCGGAGCTGAAGAAGTTCCAGCAGGTCGAGGTCACGGTCTCGCCCGCGCACTGACCGAAGTTGTCGAACGGCCCCGAACGCCCTTGGTGTTCGGGGCCGTTCGCGGTTGTGGCGGGGATCCCGGTGGGCCGGCATCGGCGCCCGGATGCACTCGGGACGACGGGGCGCGTGGTCCGGCCGACGGGCATTGGGTAGACGGGGGAGGGGCGAGTCGCCCGATCGGTGTGGTCCGGTAGGTGGGGATCGGTTTCGGAGGTGGCTGATGCGGACCACGGCGATGGGACCCGCGGCGCGTACGCGGGCGCTGCGACGGATGGCCGAACGCGAGTCGGACGTGGTCGTGGTGGGCGGCGGCGTGGTCGGTGCGGGTACCGCCCTCGACGCGGCCACGCGCGGCCTCTCGGTGGGCCTGCTGGAGGCGCGCGACTGGGCGTCCGGCACCTCCAGCCGGTCCAGCAAGCTGATCCACGGCGGCCTGCGCTACCTGGAGATGCTCGACTTCGCGCTCGTGCGCGAGGCGTTGCGCGAGCGCGGGCTGCTGCTGCAGACGCTCGCGCCGCACCTGGTCAAGCCGGTGTCGTTCCTGTATCCGCTGCGCGGGCGGGGCTGGGAACGGCCGTACGTCACCGCCGGGGTGACGCTCTACGACGCGATGGCGGCCTCCGCCGGCCGCAGCCGCGGGCTGCCCCGGCACCGGCAGCTGACTCGCCGTCAGGCGCTGCGCCTGGCCCCGGCGCTGCGCAAGGACTCGCTGGTGGGCGCGGTGCAGTACCACGACGCGCAGATGGACGACGCGCGCTACACGATGACCCTCGTGCGCACCGCCGCCGGCTACGGCGCGCAGGTGGCCTCGCGCGCCGCGGTGACCGGTTTCCTGCGCGAGGGCGAGCGGGTGGTCGGCGTGCACGTGCGCGACATGGAGACCGGCGGCACGTACGACATCCGGGCCGGGCAGGTGGTGAACGCGACCGGGGTGTGGACGGACGAGACGCAGGCGATGGTCGGCGAGCGCGGGCAGTTCCACGTGCGCGCGTCCAAGGGCATCCACCTGGTGGTGCCCAAGGATCGGATCCACTCCTCGACCGGCCTGATCCTGCGCACCGAGAAGAGCGTGCTGTTCGTGATCCCGTGGGGCCGGCACTGGATCGTAGGCACCACGGACACCCGTTGGGACCTGGACAAGGAGCACCCCGCGGCGAGCCGGGCGGACATCGAATACCTGCTGGAGCACGTGAATCGGGTGCTGGCGGTGCCGCTCACCCGCGAGGACGTCGAGGGTGTGTACGCGGGCCTGCGCCCGCTGCTGGCGGGCGAGTCGGACGCCACGTCGCAACTCTCGCGCGAGCACACCGTGGCACACCCGGTGCCCGGCCTGGTGGTGGTCGCGGGCGGCAAGTACACGACGTATCGGGTGATGGCCTCGGACGCGGTGGACGCGGCCGTACACGGGTTGGACCGCAAGGTCCCGCCGAGTTGCACCGAGACGGTGCCGCTGGCGGGTGCGGAGGGATATCCCGCGCTGTGGAACGCGCGGGCCTCGATCGCGGCCCGGGCCGGGTTGCACGTGGCCCGGGTGGAGCACCTGCTGAACCGGTACGGGTCGATGATCGAGGAACTGATCGCGCTGATCGCGGACGAGCCGGAGTTGGGGTATCCGCTGGACGGCGCGGACGACTATCTGGCCGCCGAGGTGGTCTACGCGTGCACCCACGAAGGCGCGCTGCACCTGGACGACGTGCTGGATCGGCGGACCCGGGTGTCGATCGAGATGTTCGACCGCGGCGCCCGGGCCGCGCGCGCGTGTGCCGCGCTGATGGCCCGGGTGCTCGGGTGGGAGGAGGAGCAGCAGCGGCGGGAGGTGGACTACTACCTCAAGCGGATCGAGGCGGAACGCTCCTCGCAGGAGCAGATGGACGACCACACGGCGGACGCGGTGCGGCTGGGCGCGGAGGACATCGTGCCCGGGTGAGGGTGCCGCTGCGGTCCGGAACCGCCCCGGCCGGAGCCGGGCCCGGCCGCGCTGCGGATCCGGGCGGTCGGGCCCGCCGCGGTTGATCGTCCGGCGGTGTGGGCACCTTCCCGGGCGTCGCCGCGTTCCACCGATACGCCGGCCAGGTGTCTTTCGGCGATGTTCGTCCCCGAACCGGTGGACCCCACCAGCCGCCGGACTGGAGTATGGGAAAGGCAACCACCCGATTGCGCGGCGGGGCCGCGGCTGCATGGGGAGCGAGAGATTTGACCGACCCGGAGGCACCGGAGCGTTTGGTCGCGGGGCGATACCGCCTGGGTGATCAACTGGGCCGGGGCGGGATGGGCACGGTCTGGCGGGCCGTGGACACCATGCTCGATCGCGACGTGGCGGTCAAGGAGATGCGGCTGCCCCGCTATGTGGACGACGACGACCGCAGCACGCTGAGCGCGCGGATGTTGCGCGAGGCCCGGGCGGCGGCCCGGATCGACCACCCCAATGTGGTGACCATCTTCGACGTGGCCGAGGAGGACGGGCGGCCGTTGATCGTGATGGAGCTGGTCCGCGGTCTCTCGTTGGCCCAGGAGTTGGACAAGGAGGGGCCGATCCCGCCCGAGCAGGTCGCCGAGCTGGGCCTGCGGCTGCTCGCCGCCCTGGAGGCCGCGCACGAGGCCGGTGTGCTGCACCGCGACGTCAAGCCCGCCAACGTGCTGCTCGCCCGCAACGGCCGGGTCGTGCTCACCGACTTCGGGGTCGCCTCGGTCGAGGACAGCGCGACCCTCACCCAGGCCGGCGCGATGGTGGGATCGCCCGAATATCTGGCACCCGAGCAGATCGCCGGCGAGCCGCCCGGACCGCAGGCCGACCTGTGGTCGCTGGGCGCGACCCTGTTCGAGGCGGTCGAGGGCCGTCCGGCCTTTCGCCGCAACACGCACGCGGCCACCCTCGCCGCGGTCGCCGCGGGCCGCTTTCCGGAGGTCTTCCTGGCCGGTCCGCTGACCCCGGTGCTCCGGGCGCTGATGGTCAAGAACCCCGCTCGTCGCGCGTCCCCGGAGCACGTGCGCGATCTGCTCGCGGAGGTCGCCGAGGGCGCGCCCACACCGGCCGGCGGCCTGATCGCGGAGCGCTTCGTACCGGACCGCTCCCGGCCCGGCCCGGTCCGTCGGCACGGCGTGCGGGTGTCCGGCCGGCCGCAGACGGCGGTTCGCTCGCGGACCCCCCGGCCGCCGGGCAAGGTCGGCACCGGTGCCTCTCGGCCGCACCGGGGCAGCCTGCACGAGACCTCGCCCAACGTGCGACTGCCCCGCGAGGGCGGCGTCTTCCGGGCCCGCTACCGGCGCTGGCCGCGCTGGTGGTTCCGGCACTGGACGACCATCCTGACCTCGGTGGGCATCGCCACCGCCGCCGGCGCACGCTGGCTGGCCGCGTTCGGCAGCTGGACCGGGATGTACACGATCGTGCTGCTCGCGCTCGCGTTGAGCGTGTGGCTGGTGCTGCCGCACCGGCGGATCTCCCGGTCCGTGCCGATCGCGATGCTGCTCGGAGTGATCGCCGGTGGTGCCCTGGAGGCGGCGAAAATCAATCCGAATCCGATCGTCGTGGGCGCCCTGATCGGCGGCTGCCTGGTGGTCGGCCCGCTCGTGGACAACAAGGTGATACCGCGACTGCGCCGTCGGCGACGCACCGATCTGGGCTTCGCGCTGCCCGTCCCGGAGGGCTGGACCTGCACGGACAGCCCCAGCGGCCTGACGGTGGCCGATCCGGACCGGCTGATCTCGGTGACCGTCACCGTCGACCGGGGCATCGTGATGGCCCCCGAGGAGTCGGTCGCGCACCGCGAACACGGCAATATCGGCGGCCAAAAACGGTTGGACGGCGAGGACTACGAACGCCTGCTCCTGCGGGCCACCGACTACCGCGGGCACGAGGCCGCGGAGTGGGAGTACGTCTGGCGCGGACAGGACCTGACCACCTATCACGGCAAGGACCTGGTGGTCCGCACCACGTCCGGTGTGCGCTACTGGCTGACCGTGCGCGGACGGGACGACCTGTGGGGCACCGCCGGTGCGTACTACGAGCACGCGCGCGGACACCTGTCGATCGCGGGTTGATCCGGGGCGACCCGGGAAGGAGCGTGTCGGCACGCGCGATCGGGCGACCGTCGTCCGGGCCGGCCGCCGACCCCGGGGAGCACGCACCGCACGATCGACACATGCGCTTCGTCCGGGCCGGACCCGGGACTTCCGGATCGTTGGCCCGGACTCCGGTTCGACGCCGGTGCGTTCGGTTCTCGACACGGCCCGGAGGGATTTCGCCGGGTGGCCGAACGCAACCCCTCGGGCGGAACCTTCGGAGCACGCCGGACGTCCTACACGTGACGCCAATGACGCGCCGACAAGGCGGATCGGGAGATGTCCACGGTCTTGGGGAGGACCACGTGGCACACGACAGCGACACGCACGGTCGCTTGGTGGACGGGCGCTATCGGTTGGGCGAACCGCTCGGTCGGGGCGGGATGGGCACGGTCTGGCTGGCCTTCGACGAGCTGCTGCGCCGGGACGTCGCGGTCAAGGAGGTCCGGATACCGGACGACCTGGACGAGATGGAGACCCAGGGGCGCTGCGAGCGCGCACTGCGCGAGGCCCGCGCGGCGGCCCGGATCACCCACCCGAACGTGGTCACCATCTTCGACGTCGCCGAGGACGACGGGCGCCCGTGGATCGTGATGGAGCTGGTCCGCGCCCCCTCGCTCACCGACGTGCTGGACGAGGGCCGGATGGCCCCGCACGAGGCGGCCGAGGTCGGCCTGGCGGTGCTTGCCGCGCTGCGCGCCGCGCGGGCCGCCGACGTGCTGCACCGGGACGTGAAGCCCAGCAACATCCTGATGGCGCCCGGCGGTCGGATCGTGCTGACCGACTTCGGCATCGCCACCGTGGCCGGTTCGGTCACCCTCACCGCGACCGGGATGCTGGTCGGATCGCCCGAATACCTCGCACCGGAACGTGTGCTCGGCCGTCGGCCCGGACCCGCCTCGGACCTGTGGTCGCTCGGGGTGACGCTGTATCAGGCGGTGGAGGGCTTCTCGCCGTTCCGGCGCACCGGCGCGATGGACACGCTCACCGCCGTGCTCACCGACGAGCCCGCGCCGCCGCGCCGGTCCGGCGCGTTGTGGCCGGCGATCGAGGGGCTGCTGCGCAAGGACCCGCTGGAGCGCGCCGACGAGGACGAGACCGAACGACTGCTGATGGCGGCTCTGGTCAGCGGCGGTGTGCCGGCCTCCGAGGCGCCGGGGGTGGGCCTGCCGATTCCGCCGGGCACCGCGACGGTGGAGGACCCTGGCGGTGTGCGGGGCGTCACGCACTCGTCCCGGCAGCCCGCGCCGCAGCCGACGCCCACCCCGCAGACGCCGCAGGTGCCGCCCCCGCCGGTGTGGCAGCAGGAGCCGCCGGTGACCCCGGCGCCGCCGTTCGGCGCGGTGAGTCGGGCCGATCCGGACGGGCCGACCGGCGGCTACCCGATGACCGGGGAGCACGCGTACTCGCCCGCCGACGCGCTGCACGGTTCGGCCACCGCCGACGACCGGCCGAACCCGGTGTTGATCGGGGCGCCCGCCGGGTCCGGCGGTTCCTCGGCGCCGAACGCTGCGGCCAAGAAGCGGCGCCGGACCGTTGCGCTCGGTGCCATGGTCGTCGCCGCCGTGACCGCATTGGCGATCTGGGTGCCGCCGGCGCTGGGTAGGCAGGGCGACGGCGAAACCGGCTCGGACTCGCCCAAGAACGGCGGCGTGTCGCAGGGCGCCTCGGTCGCCCCGAACGCGCCGGGCAGCCAGGGCCGCAGCGACGTCCTGCACACCACCGGGACCTCGGGCGGCGCCGGGCAGAACGACACCGGGACCTCGGGCAACAGCAGCCAGGGCGGTGGATCGACCCGCACCGCGCGGCCGACCCACACCACCGACCCGGGCACGGCCCGCCCGTCCACCACGGCCCCGACCACGTCGCGCCCGCCGACCACCAGCCGACCGCCGACCACCAGCCGGCCGCCGGTGACCACGCGTCCGCCGACCGACGCGTCCAAGGGCGGCAGCGGTGGCGCGCAGAGCGGTGCGCCGCGCAACGAGGGCGGTGCGGACACCACGAACTGACCCGGGAGCCGCGCAACGAGGGCGGTGCGGACACCACGAACCGACCCGGGAAAGGAACGTGCGTACCGCCTGTCGGCCGACCCCCGGCTGTCGTGGGCCGGGTCGGCGCTTTGCCGACGCGCACCCGTGCGGGCGATCGGCGCCCCCGAGGTTGCGATCCGCCCGCCGCACCCGGGGCCGTCGCATCTAATGTGACGGGTTCTAGTCTGGAGATGGCCGGCGGGACAGTCGGTTGACGCGGGGAGGGTAAGTGGCACAGACCGGGGGCACGCGCGGCCGGATCGTCGGCGGGCGCTACCGGTTGGGCACCATGCTCGGCCGAGGCGGCATGGGCACGGTGTGGCGTGCCGTCGACGAGATGCTGCACCGAGACGTCGCGATCAAGGAGTTGCGGCTGCCGGACCACCTCGACGACGAGGAGAAGGAACTCGCCCGCGAGCGCACGCTGCGCGAGGCGCGCGCGGCCGCCCGGATCGGTCACCCCAACGTGATCACCATCCACGACGTGGTCGAGGACGGCGGCATCCCGTGGATCGTGATGGAGCTGGTCGAGGCCCAGTCGCTCGCCGAGATTTTGGAGACCCAGGGCACGCTGACCCCGGCGGATGCCGCCGAACTCGGTCTCAAGGTGCTCGACGCGCTGCTCGCCGCCGACGCGAAGGGCGTGGTGCACCGCGACGTCAAGCCCGCGAACATCCTGGTCACCACGCACGGGCGGGTGGTGCTCACCGACTTCGGCATCGCCACCGCGACCGGCACCGCCACGCTCACCACGACCGGCATGCTGGTCGGCTCACCGGACTTCCTGGCGCCCGAACGGGCCGAGGGCAGACGGCCGTTGCTCGCCGCCGACCTTTGGTCGTTGGCGGTCGTGCTCTACATGGCGGTGGAGGGCCGGAACCCGTTCCGCCGGGGCACGATGATCAGCACGTTGAACGCGATCCTGACCGACCAGGCCGATCCGCCCCGGCACGCGGGCGCGCTCGAAGCGGTGATCGACGGCTGGCTGATCAAGGACCCGGACCAGCGGATGGGCGCCGAGGAGGGGGCCCGGATCCTGCGCGAGGTGGCCGCCTCGACGCCGTCCCGGCAGTTCGACGCGGTACCGCCGCCGCCCACGCACAGCCTCGGGGCGCCGGAGCAGCCGACCACGCTGGCCGGGGCGTACGACCCGCACCAGCACGCGCAGCCGGGATCCGAGAGTGGCGCGGCCCAGCACCCGGGCGGCAACACCCCTCCCAGCGCGTGGTCGCAGCCGGGGTATTCGCCCGCCGACGCGGGAGCGTCGGCGACCCGCACCGCCTCGATGGCCGGCGCGCCGCCGCATCCGCCGCAGACCCCGCCGGAGCCGTATCGTCCGGTGCCCGAACCCCGTCGCCGCGACACCGGTCGCGTCGTCGCGGTCGTGGCGCTCGTGGTCGCGCTGATCGTGGGCGGGGTCGTGGTGGGGATCCTGGTCACCAAGGACGACGGCAAGGACGACACGGCCGCGAATCCGACCGCGCCGCAGACGGGCGCGCCGATCCCGCCGGGCCAGTCGTCCGGCCCCACCACGTCCACCGGCGCGTCCGTGGTGCCGCCGGCCCAGCCGCCGTCGCCGGGCAGTTCGAGCGGCGGCACGGCCGCGCCGGCCGCACTGCCGGGCTATGTGTGGACCAGGGACCAGATGGGCTTCAGCCTGTTCGTGCCGACCGGCGCCAAGCGTGAGGTGACCGGGGTGGAGAAGGACCAGATCGACTACCGCACCGCCGACGGCAAGGTGTTGATCCGGATCGGCCTGACCAAGGTCGGCGGGAACCCGCTCGCCAACTTCCGCACCAACGAGAAGAACTTCAAGTCCGTCTACTCGACGAGCTACAACCAGATCCAGCTCAAGGACTACGCCGGATATCGGCCGGGCTGGCAGGCGGCGGTCTGGGAGTTCACCTGGACCGGCGACCCGCTCGCCACCGGCACCAAGAAGCCGGCGCACGCGATGGACCTGGGCATCGTCACCGACAAGAACACCGACTACGCGATCTATGTCGCGTCGTACGAGACCGACTGGACCAAGGCCCACGAGGCGTTCCAGAACGTCGCGAGCTACTTCCAGCAGAACTGAGCCGTTTCCGGCAGACCGAGCGGCCTGCCGGCGGACCCGAGCCGGCGATCCGCACGAGCGGTGGACGGGATTGATGGATCGACCCGGACGGGAGATCGGCGGAATCGGACGGTCGCCGGCATCCCGCGCGCGGCGCCGATCGCCGAATCATCGGATCCGGCGGGGTACCGTGCGAACTACCCGACCCACCCGGAGGTACCCGTGAGCCCGCAGTTCCCCGACCCCATCGACGTCGACGTGATCGTGCTCGGTCTCGGCGTCGGCGGGGAGGCCGTCGCCGGCAACCTGGCCGAGGCCGGGCTGGAGGTCGTGGGCATCGAGGACGGCCTGGTCGGCGGCGAGTGTCCGTACTGGGGCTGCATCCCGTCCAAGGCGATGGTGCACGCGGCCGATCTGGCCCGGTTCGAGGCGCGGCCGGACTGGTCGAAGGTCGCCGCGCGGGTGCGCGAGCTCACCGCCGACTGGAATGACCAGGCCGCCGTGGACCGGCTCGTGGACAAGGGCATGACATTCGTGCGCGGCGCCGGCCGGATCACCGACGTGGACACGGTCGAGGCGACCGGCGCCGACGGCGTCGTGCGGCGCTTCCGGGCCCGGCACGCGATCGTGGTCGGCACCGGCACGAAGGCGTTCGTCCCGCCGATCGAGGGCCTGGCGGACACCCCGCTGTGGACCAATCGCGAGGCGATCGAGGCGGATGCGGCACCGCGTTCGCTCGCGGTGCTCGGCGGCGGCGCGATCGGTCTGGAACTGGCCCAGGTGTTCGTCCGGTTCGGCACGGACGTGACGATCGTGGAGAACGGCGACCGGGTGCTGGCCGTCGAGGATCCCGAATCCTCGGACCTGGCCGCGTGGGCGCTGACCGAGGACGGCGTGCGGATCCACCTGGGGGTGCGGGCCGAGCAGGTCGCGCACGACGGCAAGATGTTCACGCTCTCGCTGTCCGACGGGCGCACGATCGAGGCGGAGAAGCTGCTCGTGGCCACCGGCCGCCGGGTGGACCTGGTCGCCCTCGGCGCCGAGGCGCTCGGCGTCGACCCGCACGCGCACGCGCTGCCGGTGGACGGGCAGTTGCGGGTGCGGCCCGGTGGCGAGCCGCCGGCGGTCTGGGCGGTCGGCGACGTCACCGGACAGGGGGCGTTCACCCACGTGGCGATGTACCAGTCGGCCATCGTGACCAAGGCGATCCTGCACAAGACCGGCCGCGGTGCGGCGGGTCCCGACGCGGACCACAGCGCGCTGCCGCGGGTGACGTTCGTCGACCCGGAGATCGGCGCGGTGGGCCTGACGGAGCATCAGGCCCGGGCCGCCGGCCTCACCGTGCGGGTCGGCATCGCCGATCTGGCCGCCTCCTCACGCGGGCACATCACCGGTGCGCGGGGTTTCGTGAAGGTGATCGAGGACGTCGACCGGGGTGTGCTCGTCGGCGCGACCGCCGCGGGTCCGGCCGGCGGCGAGATCCTGGGCGCGCTCGTGGTGGCCGTGCGCGCGGCGGTCCCGGTGGCCACGCTGCGGGACATGATGTACGCGTATCCGACCTACCACCGCACGATCGAATCGGCGCTGGCGGATCTCGCCACGGACTGAGCACGGCGGGGCGGGCGGGGGCTTTCGGCGGGTCCTTGTTACCGGAAGCGGGCGTCCTTGTAGCCGGAAACAGGCGGCCTTTGCTACCGGAAGCGGGAGGTCCTTGTAGCCGGAAACAGGCGGTCCTTGCTACCGGAAACGGGCGGTTCTTGTTACCGGAAAGTAGTGCTGTCTACGCTGGCGCCATGACGGACATCGCAGCGCCCGCAGCAGCAGCACCCATCGACCTGCCGAGCCTGCCCGTCGAGCGGCTCGCCCGGCGCGTGGTGACCGGCCCCGTGCCGACCATGGTGACCACCAGGAGTCCGTTCGACGGGTCGCCGATCGCCGAGCTTCCCGAGTCCACGCCGGAGAACGTCACCTCCGCGTTCGCCCGCGCGCGGCTCGCGCAGACCGCGTGGGCCAAACGTTCCGTGCGTGAGCGGACGGCGGTGTTCCTGCGCTTCCACGACAGGGTCCTGGAGCGTCAGTCGGAGATCCTGGACATCATCCAGACCGAGACCGGCAAGGCGCGCAAGCACGCGTTCGAGGAGGTCCTGGACGTCGCGCTGTGCTCGCGGCACTACGGCCGGCGGGCCGTGGGCTATCTGCGCGAGCGCCGTCGCGCCGGGGCACTGCCGGTGCTGACGAAGGCGATCGAGGTGCGGCACCCCAAAGGCGTGGTCGGCCTGGTCTCGCCGTGGAACTACCCGCTGGCGCTGTCCATCGGCGACGCGATTCCGGCGTTCATCGCGGGCAACGCGGTGGTGATGAAGCCGGACACGCAGACCGCGCTGACCGCGCTGTGGGCCCAGGACGTGCTGATCGAGTGTGGCCTGCCCGAGGACCTGTGGCAGATCGTGCTCGGCGACGGCCCGGTGGTCGGCACCGCGGTGGTCGAGGGCGCGGACTACGTCGGCTTCACCGGCTCCACCCGCACCGGCCGCGAGGTGGCCCAGCGGGCCGCCGCCCGCCTGGTCGGCGCGTCGCTGGAACTGGGCGGCAAGAACGCGATGATCGTGCTGGCGGACGCTGATCTGGACCGGGCCGCGGAGGGCGCGGTGCGCGCGTGCTTCTCCTCGGCCGGCCAACTGTGCATCTCGATCGAGCGGATGTACGTGCACGCCGACATCCACGACGCGTTCCTGGACCGCTTCCTGGCCCGGATCCAGACCATGCGGCTCGCGGCCGGCTACGCGTGGGACACCGACATGGGCTCGCTGGTCTCGCGCCGCCAGCTGCAGGCGGTCACGCGCCATGTGGACGAGGCCCGGGCGGCGGGTGCGCGAGTGCTGATCGGCGGCACCGCGCGACCGGACCTGGGGCCGCTGTTCTACGAGCCGACGGTGCTCGCGGACGTCACGCCCGAGATGGCGGTCTGCGCCGAGGAGACGTTCGGCCCGGTGGTGTCGGTGTACCGGTTCACCGAGGAGGAAGAGGTCGTCACCCGCGCGAACGAGACCGCGTACGGGCTCAACGCGAGCGTGTGGACGCGGAACACCCGACACGGCGGCGCGCTCGCGCGGCGGCTGCGTGCGGGCACGGTGAACGTCAACGAGGGCTACGCGGCGGCCTACGGCAGTGCGGGTGCGCCGATGGGTGGCATGGGCGACTCCGGGCTCGGTCGGCGGCACGGCGCCGAGGGCATCATGAAGTTCACCGAGGCACAGACCGTTGCGACCCAGCGGCTGTTGCCGATCGCGGCGCCGTTCGGGATGAGCGACGAACAGTGGGCGCGGTCGCTGACCCTGTCGCTGCGGGTGATGAAGGTGCTCGGGGTGCGGTAGCGCTTCGCTTGGGGTGGGGTTTTGTGCCCGCCCACCCGCCCGTTGCGTGAGGTGGGAGGGTTGCGGATTTCGGGCGGGGGTGGGCGGACCGGGGCCTCGTGGCCAGGGGCGGGGGTGCCTGTCCCCTTCGGGGCCACGGTCGGACGGCTGCTCCGCGCCGGGGTGCCTGGCCCCTACGGGGCCACGGTCGGATGGCTGTTTCGGGCCCCGTAGGGGCCAAGCAGCCCGGTGCGGAGCAGCCGTCCACCCGTGGCCCCGAAGGGGACAGGCACCCCGACGCGAGCGGCCGCCCAAGCACCCGGGTGCGGAGTCGCCGCCCCAACCGTGGCCCGCAGGGGACAGGCAACCCGGACGTGCGTACGCCACCTTGGGAGTCACGGTCGGCAGGCTGTTTCGTGCCCGGGTGTCTGTCCGCTGGGGGTCACGGGTCGGCCCGTTGCGTCGTGCCAGGCTGGGCGTTTCCTTGGGGTCGGGTGCTTGTGTTGTGGGCGGTTCGGTGTTTGGGGGCGTGGGGGGCGGCTCGCGGGGCGTGGGGGTGCGGAAGGGTGAATTCCGGGCCGTGGGCGGGGGTGAAGTGGGTGATGCCAAGTCGGGACAAAGTGACATTTATCGACCGGTTAATGATCATCATTTGCGCTAACCGGACGCCTTTGGCTCGGGTTCGCGGTTCGGCGGAACCGCCGATGCGGGGCGGGAATCCCGCTACTCTTGGCGCTGCCGGCGGCAATGGCGTGAAAGATCCGCTTCGCGGGGAATGAGGCACGTCGGAGGTCGGTGCGTTCGGGGGCGATCCACGGATCGGCCCAAGGCGCGGCGGCCGGTGTCGAGCGTCCTCGACACCGGCCGCCGGCGGGGTTGTGACCGGTTGCTGTCCCCTGCGTCCCGGTCACGACACCAACGCGAGGTCCCACGGCGCACTGGTTGAGCGCGCCTCATCGCGTCGGCGGCCTTGCGTTGCCCGGCCCGCGCATCAAGCGGGCCGGCCATCAGTCACAACGACCGCCGACGCGGTGAGGTTACGCCTGGGGGCGGACCCGGCCGCGACACAGCTCCAGAAGCGTCAGCGCCACGGTCGTCCCGGGCTTGCCCAACCCCTCGCGGTAGCGGGCGATGACCTCCATCTCGCGGGTCAACTGCACGCGCGCGCCGCCGGACGCGACGCGGACCCGCTGGATCTCCGCGGAGGTGTCCACCCGCTCGGTGATCAGCGCGATGATCCGTCGGTCGAGATCGTCGATGCGGGCCCGGCCGGCGCCGATCACGTCGTCGGGGGTCTGCGGGTTCGTGGTGGTGTCTTTCATCGATGGCCTGCTCTCCGGAGGGGGTCCGTGCTCCGGGGCGCCGAAGGGAAACGCGAAGACGCCCCGGGTACGGACCCGGGGCGTCTTCGTCTGCCTGTGGCTGTGCTCGTTCAGGCGGTGACGGTGGCGCCGGGGATCCCGGTGCCATAGCTAAAGCTGCGCGTCACGTCGAACGAGGACATGGCGCCAGTATGCCGAACCCGCCGGCGCGGACACCAGCCGGGGTCACCCGCGCGACGCCGGTAGAATCGGCATCCACCCCTTTTTTCGCTTCGCCGGAAGGCCCCTCGTGACCTTTGCCAGCCCGGACGGGGGCGGCACCGAGACCGTCCTCGTCGTCGACTTCGGTGCCCAGTACGCCCAGCTCATCGCCCGCCGGGTGCGCGAGGCGCGCGTGTACAGCGAGATCGTGCCGCACAGCATGCCCGTGGCGGACATGCTCGCGAAGCGGCCGGCCGCGATCATCCTGTCCGGCGGCCCCTCCTCGGTGTACGCGGACGAGGCGCCCAGCATCGACCCGGCGCTGTTCGAGGCCGGCGTCCCGGTGCTCGGGATCTGTTACGGCTTCCAGGCCATGGCGCAGGGTCTGGGCGGCGTGGTCGAGAAGACCGGTCTCGCCGAGTTCGGCGCGACGCCGCTGACGGTGACCGGCACGACGAGCACGTTGTTCGACGGGCTGCCCGCGGACCTGTCGGTGTGGATGTCGCACGGCGACTCGGTCTCCGGTGCGCCGGCCGGCTTCGCGGTCACCGCGACCAGCGCGGGTGCGCCGGTCGCCGCGATCGAGAACGACCGGGCGCGGCTGTACGGCGTGCAGTACCACCCCGAGGTGATGCACAGCGAGCACGGCCAGGCCATCCTGGAGCGCTTCCTGAAGGTGGGCGCCGGGCTCGCGGCGAACTGGACGATGGTCAACATCGTCGAGGAGCAGATCGAGCTGATCCGCGAGCAGGTCGGCGACAAGCACGTGATCTGCGGTCTGTCCGGCGGGGTGGACTCCGCGGTCGCCGCGGCGCTGGTGCAGCGCGCGGTCGGGGACAAGCTCACCTGCGTGTTCGTGGACCACGGTCTGCTGCGCAAGGACGAGCCCGAGCAGGTCGAGCGCGACTACGTCGCGGCCACCGGCGTCTCGCTCAAGGTGGTGAACGCGCAGGAGCGGTTCCTGACCGCGCTCGCCGGGGTCACCGACCCCGAGGAGAAGCGCAAGATCATCGGGCGCGAGTTCATCCGGGTGTTCGAGCAGGCCGCGGCCGAGGTGGTCGCCGAGGCCGGCGCGCACGGCGAAGAGGTCGAGTTCCTGGTCCAGGGCACGCTGTACCCGGACGTGGTGGAGTCCGGCGGCGGCACCGGCACCGCGAACATCAAGTCGCACCACAACGTCGGCGGACTGCCCGAGGACCTGCAGTTCAAGCTGATCGAGCCGCTGCGCAAGCTGTTCAAGGACGAGGTGCGCGCGGTCGGCGAGCAACTGGGCCTGCCGTCCGAGATCGTCTGGCGCCAGCCGTTCCCGGGCCCGGGGTTGGGCATCCGGATCATCGGCGAGGTCACCGCCGACCGGCTGGAGATCCTGCGCGAGGCGGACGCGATCGCTCGTGAGGAGTTGTCCCGCGCGGGCATGGACCGGGAGATCTGGCAGTGCCCGGTCGTGCTGCTCGCGGACGTGCGCTCGGTGGGTGTGCAGGGTGACGGCCGCACCTACGGTCATCCGATCGTGTTGCGCCCGGTGTCCTCCGAGGACGCCATGACGGCCGACTGGTCGCGCCTGCCCTACGACCTGCTGGCCCGGATCTCCAACCGGATCACCAACGAGGTCCGGGAGATCAATCGGGTCACGCTGGACGTCACCAGCAAGCCCCCGGGCACCATCGAGTGGGAGTAGTCCCACCGTCGGATCGCACGTGTTCGCCGCCGGCCCCCGCCCGATCCCGGGCAGGGGCCGGCGGCGTTCGCGGGGTTCGCCGAGACCCTGCCGAGGAGCCGGCGGGACGCCTTGTGCGGCACCGGGGTTGACGCCGCATCAGGTGTTCGATCGACAAACCGTGCGATCCCTCGACCGGGCCCGTGCGACCCCCCTCGGATGCGGCACAATGTGCCGCTGAACGAGCTCGTTCGTATGTGGTGGTGGGGAGGGCGTGGCGAAGTGGCGCACGGTGTCGGTGTGCACGGACCGGACTGTCATTGCGTGGTCCGGGAGGAATACCGCAGGACCGTCGCCGATTTCGAGACGCTGAGGCGGGCCCTGGCCCGCAAGGAGGGCGTGCCCTCGGCCGTCGCCCACTCCGACGGCGGCGCACGCCAGTGGATCTCCGACGAACTGCGCGGCAAGGCCCAGGAGTTGGCCGCCGCACGCCGGGCCCAGGGGCGGGCGTGGCTGCAAGTGCTGGGCGGGCGCGCGCTGATCGTGCTGTGGCTCCTGGTCGCCGTGCTGGTCCTGGTCCAGGCGCTCACCGCGATCGGCGCCGGTTGGACCGGCGCGCGCACCGCCGGGATCGTGGCCGCCGTGGTGGTGGCGGGAGCGCTCAGCGTGGTCGGGTGGGCCGCCCGGACGAGCGGTGGCGTGTTCGCGCCCGTACGCGGCCTGGACGGCCGCCTGTCCACCTCCAAGGCGGTCGCGGCGCTGTGGATGGTGGCGCTGATGTACTGCTTCGCCTTCCTGGGCATGCGGCTCGCCTCGGCCTCCGGGGACGGCGAGCGGGACCGACTGCTGGATCGACTCGGCAACGTCGCCCTGGACCAGATCACCCTGGTGGCCGCGCCGCTGCTGGCCGCGGTCGCGGTCCGGCGCATCGTCGGCGACAAGGTCGGCCGGCGGGTGCTGCAGAAGCTGCGCGCCGACCAGGCCTCGCTGCGCGACCTGGTCACCGACGACGCGGGCCGGGCCTCCTTCGTGGACGCGCAGTACGTCCTGGTCAACCTGGTCGCGGTGGGCTTCGTGGTGGTCGGCCTGGCCCGCGACCCGGACCGGCTCCCGGACATCCCGGCCACGCTGGTCGCGCTCGCCGTGGTCTCGGTGGTCACCTACCTCGCGGGCAAGCTGGCGGAGAACGACCGCCCGGTGATCCTGTCCGTGGTCCGCGTCCGCTCCCGCGGCGACCTGGACTCCGCCGTCCGCCAGGGCGACGACATCGAGGTGCGCGGGATCAACCTCGCCGCGGGCGGCTCGCACGAGGCGGACCTGCTCGCGCGGGTGGTGGTCAAGTTCGGCGCGGTGCACGTACACGTCCCGCTGATTCCGGCCGACATCGGCTTCGCCAACCCGTCCGACGCGTGCGTGGTCGTCCCGGTCCCGGTCGACGTCGAGCCCGGTCGGGTGGAGCTGTGCGTGGTCTCGGCATCCGGGGTGGAATCGGCGCCCTACGAGATCCAGATCACGGCCTGAATCCGCCGGACCGGGCAGGCCCGGTTTCGTGCCGACCGGATGCGCGTGCGGGCCGGGCCGAGTGCATCGGCCCGGCCCGCACGCGCATTCGACGGGGTCTCGCCGCTACAACTTCTGCACCGGCGCGTACCGCAGCAGCAGGGTCTTCTCGCCGCCGGCGCCGAAGTCGATCGTGGCCTTGGCCTTGTCGCCGGCCTCGGCGGTGGAGACCACCGTGCCCAGGCCGAACTTGTCGTGGGTGACCCGGTCGCCGGGGGACAGCGCGACGATCGGCCGTTCCTTGATCTGCGCGCCCTTGCCGAAGCCGCCGCGCGAGCCGACGGTCGACTTGGTCGCGGACAGCGCCTTGGCCGCCGACGGGGACGTGCCGCGCCAGTCGACCAGCTTCTCGGGCAACTCGCCCAGGAAGCGCGACGGCGGGTTGTACGACGGCGCGCCCCACGCGCTGCGCATCTTCGCGAGCGTGACGTAGAGCCGCTCACGGGCGCGGGTGATGCCGACATAGGCGAGCCGGCGCTCCTCCTCCAACTCCTTCGCGTCGCCCAGCGAGCGCATGTGCGGGAAGACGCCGTCCTCCAGGCCGGTCAGGAACACCGTGGGGAACTCCAGGCCCTTGGCGGTGTGCAGGGTCATCAACGTGACCACACCGCCGTCGTCGCCATCGGTGGGGATCTGGTCGGAGTCCGCCACCAGGGAGACCCGCTCCAGGAAGTCGGCCAGCGTGCCGCCGCCGCCCTCCTGGGCCTGGGCCTGTTCGAACTCCAGTGCAACCGCCGCGAGTTCCTGGAGGTTCTCGATTCGGGTCTCGTCCTGCGGATCGCTGGACGCCTGCAACTCGGCCAGGTAGCCGGTCTGTTCCAGGATCGCCTCCAGCACGGTGGCCGGACCCGCGCCGCCGTCCACGACCGCGGTGAGGTCGTCCAACAGCTGGACGAAGCCCTTGACCGCGTTGGCGGAACGCTTGGCCAGGCCCGGCGCGTCCTCCGCGCGACGCAGCGCCTGGGCGAACGGGACCCGGTCGCGGGCGGCGAGCACGTCCAGGCACGCCTCGGCCCGATCCCCGATGCCGCGCTTGGGCACGTTCAGGATCCGCCGCAGCGAGACCGTGTCGTCCGGGTTGGCCAGCAGTCGCAGGTAGGCGAGCACGTCGCGGACCTCGCGGCGCTCGTAGAAGCGCACGCCGCCGACGACCTTGTACGGCAGCCCGACCCGGATGAAGACTTCCTCGAACACCCGGGACTGGGCGTTGGTCCGGTAGAACACCGCGACCTGCCCCGGCCTGGTCTTGCCCGCGTCGGTGAGCCGGTCCACCTCGTCCGCGACGAACTGGGCCTCGTCGTGCTCGTCGTCCGCGACGTAGCCGACGATCGGGGTGCCCGCGCCGGCGTCCGTCCACAGGTTCTTCGCGCGCCGGTTGCTGTTGCGCTCGATCACCGCGTTGGCCGCGCTCAGGATGGTCTGCGTGGAGCGGTAGTTCTGCTCCAGCAGGATGGTCTTGGCGTTCGGGTAATCGGCCTCGAAGTCGAGGATGTTGCGGATGGTCGCGCCGCGGAACGCGTAGATCGACTGGTCCGCGTCACCCACCACGCACAACTCGGCCGGTTCGATCTCGGCGAGACCGGCCTCGGCCGGGTTGACCAGGTCGCCGTCGATCGTGCGCCGCGGACCGCTGCCCGCCGCGCCGCCGACCAGCTCACGGACGAGCATGTACTGCGCGTGGTTGGTGTCCTGGTACTCGTCGACCAGCACGTGCCGAAAGCGCCGCCGGTAGTGCTCCGCGACGTCCGGGAACGCCTGGAGCAGGTGCACCGTGGTCATGATCAGGTCGTCGAAGTCCAGGGCGTTGGCCTGGCGCAGCCGCTCCTGGTACATGGTGTACGCCTGCGCCAGTATGCGCTCGGTCTCGTTGATCGCCTTCGCGGCGAAGTCCTCGTGATCGATCAGCTCGTTCTTGAGGTTGGAGACCTGCGCGTTGAACTTGCGCGGCGGGAACTTCTTCGGGTCCAGGTCCAGGTCGCGACAGACCATCGCCATCAGCCGCTGCTGATCGGCCGAGTCGTAGATCGAGAACGACGAGCTCATGCCGAGTTTCTTGTACTGCTGCCGCAGGATGCGCACGCACGCCGAGTGGAACGTGGACACCCACATGGCCTTGGTACGCGGCCCGACCAACGCCTCGACCCGCTCGCGCATCTCGGCGGCGGCCTTGTTGGTGAAGGTGATCGCCAGGATCTCGCCGGGATGCGCACCGCGGGCCGCGAGCAGGTGGGCGATCCGATGGGTCAGCACGCGGGTCTTGCCGGAGCCCGCGCCGGCCACGATGAGCAGCGGGGACCCTTCGTGCACGACCGCGGCGCGTTGTTGCGGGTTCATCCCGTCGAGCAGCCGCGCCGGATCCACGACCGGGCGCGGGGCGCCGTTGCGGTAGTAGGCGTCGCGCGGTTCGGGGGGCGGCGCGTACTGCCCCTCGTACAGGTCGTCCGGATAGTCCTCCGGCAGGCCGTACACGTGGTTGTCGTCCGGCTCGGGCGGCAGCGGGATGTCGTCCGCGGGGCCCGTGGGGGACTTCTTGGCCGCGGTCTCGAAACCGGGCAGGGGGATGTCGTCGAAGAGGCTGCTCATCGTTCCCCGAGTCTAGGTGGGTAACAAGCGAGTCGTGCTCGGCCCTTTGTACGGAGCGGAGATCATGGCGCCGGCGACGGGTTGTCCCGCCGTCGGATCGATCGGACCAAGGGAGTACATCGTGCTGGACGATCGCGACGTGGAGCGGGTCCTGGTGCTGGCCGCGCATCCGGACGACATCGACTACGGGGCGGCGGGGACGGTGGCGACCTGGACCGAGGCCGGCATCGAGGTGAGCTATTGCCTGGTCACCGACGGGGACGCGGGCGGCTTTGACCCGGCGGTGCCGCGATCCGAGATCGGCGGGATCCGGCGGGCCGAGCAGAGCGCGGCGGCGGCGCACGTGGGAGTGCGGCAGCTGTACTGGCTCGGTTACCCGGACGGGCGGCTGGCCGCGACCTTCGAGCTGCGGCGCGACATCACCCGGGTGATCCGGCAGGTGCGTCCGCAGCGCATGGTGATCCCGAGTCCGGAGCGGGACTGGGCCCGGCTCGCGCCCAGTCACCCGGATCATCTGGAGGCGGGCGAGGCGGCGATGCGGGCGATCTATCCGGACGCCCGGAACCCGTTCGCGCACCCCGAGCTGCTGGACGTGGAGGGGCTGAAGGAGTGGACCGTGCCGGAGACGTGGTTGTCGCCGACACCGGCGCCGGACCACGCGGTCGAGGTGAGTGCGGTGTTCGAGCGCAAGATGGCGGCCCTGCTGTCGCACGCGAGTCAGACGAGCCATCTGTCCGGGCTGCGTGCGGAGGTCACGACGATGCTCACCCGCAATGCCGAGCGGTTCGGCTTGGGCGCGGGACGGATGGCCGAGGTGTTCCGGGTGATCGACACCCGTTAGGGCGGGTCGGCTGGGTTCCCCGGGCTTGGCGGGGTCTCGGGTCCAGATGAGCGCGACGGCGAGGTTCGGCGCGGTCGACAGGCCGAGTGCGCCGAGCATCCTCGGGACACCCGTGCCGCGGCGGCCCGCCTCGGACCGACAGCAGAATGACCGGTTGACGTCGATCCTGGCGTTGTCCGTGTCCTTGTCCGGGACTACTCGGACAGGTCACATACGAATAATTGCTGGCAAATCTCCCCAAGATCGACTTTCGGGAATCCGCGCGCTTTTCCCGTGATACGCGGAGAAGGAAACGGTGGTTTCGGTAAAGTTTTGGCAATGCGGCGGCTGATGATGATGGTCCTGACACGCCTGTGACTAGTGTTCTGCGACAGGCGATCGGCTCGACGTCGGCCACCCGGTCGACACGATCACCTCCGCCGAATTCGGGGACGCGTTCAGGTGACGGTGGGTAACCATCGTTGACGATGCGAAGCCGGAACCGGGGACCCTTGCAGTCCCTGGGGTGAATCGGTGCTCCGGCACCGTAGGGCGCCTTCTTCCGCCCGAACCCGTCAGCTAACCCGGTAGGCGGCCGAGGAAGGAGACTCGCCACCAGTGGCGTCCCAACGTCGACCCGGGCAGCACCGCAAGCCCAAGCCGCGCACCGCCGCGCGTACCGCAGCGACCGTAGTGACGGCCGCCGCGACGATGACCGGCGTGATGACCTTTGCCGGCACCGCGAGCGCGGACCCCGCCGCATCCTTCGAGCAGGTCAAGCAGCAGGTCAACCAGCTGCACAGTGACGTGGTCAAGGTCACCGACGTCGCCAACGGCGTCGAAGATCAGCTGGAAAAGAAGCAGGTCACCGCGAACCAGACGCAGGCTCGCGTCACCGAGGAACAGGTCGCGCTGAACGCTCTGCGTGACCAGATCGGTGTCCTGGCGGCGAACCAGTACCGCAGCGGCGGCCTGCCGCCGTCGTTGTCACTGGCGCTCAGCGGCGACCCCGAGGGTTACCTGCAGAAGTCGCAGATGATGTCCCAGCTCGACGGTCAGCAGGCCGCCAAGCTGAAGCAGATCGCGGCGCAGGCCCGGGTTCTCCAGCAGGACCGCACCGAGGCCTCCTCGCAGCTGGCCGAGCTGGAGAAGCTGCGGACCGAGCTGAACAAGAACAAGACCGAGATCCAGGCCAAGCTCGCCGAGGCTCAGCGGCTGCTGAACACGCTCACCGAGCAGCAGAAGAAGGAAGTCCTCGACTCGGACGAGCACGAGGGCGACACCACGCGCGGCAACGACCGCAGCTCGCGGGACAAGGAGGACACGCCGCCGGCGACCAACGTCCCCGCGTCCGGCCGGGCCGCGGCCGCGATCGCGTTCGCGCGGGCCCAGATCGGCAAGGCGTACGTGTCGGGCGCCGAGGGGCCCAGCTCCTACGACTGCTCGGGGCTGACCCAGGCGTCGTGGAAGGCCGCAGGCGTCAGGTTGACCCGCACCACCTGGACCCAGGTCAACGACGGTCCACGGATCGCCAAGGGCTCGCTCCAGCCGGGCGACCTGGTGTTCTTCTACTCGGACAACCGGCACGTGGGCCTCTACATCGGCGGCGGCAAGATCATCCACGCCCCGCGTCCCGGCAAGACCGTGACCGAGGCGCCGCTCGACTCGATGCCGTTCTACGCGGCGATTCGACCCGGGTAAATCCACCGGCCGCCCGAAAACCTCAACGGCGCCCTCCCGCGGATTCGTTCCGCGTGGAGGGCGCCGTCGTGTGTGTCGGGTGCGGCGGTCGCTCGGACCACCCACCTGCGGTCGCTCGCCTCGGCGGGTCGGCTCGTGCCGACGGTGGGCGGAGTCGGCGGGGTCTCAGGTCCACATGACCGCGATGGCGATGTTCGCCACGGTCAGCAGGCCGATCGCGCCGAGCACTTTGGAGGACACCCGGTCCGCGGCGCGGTTGCCCCAGACCAGCAGCAGGATGGCCAGCAGAATGACCAGCTTGGTGCCGATCTTGGCGTTGTCCACGTCCTTGTCCAGACCCGCCTGGACCACGCCGACCAGGGCCAGGCCGGTGACCAGCATGGTCAGCGCGCCGTGCGTCATCGCGGGCACGATCCGCCCGTCGCCGGTGCGCAGCGCGGATGTCTGGGTGAGGAAGCCACCGAGCAGGGACGCGATGCCCACGATGTGCAGGACCAGCAGGATCTGCCGCAGAACGTCCACGTCGTACAACTCCTCGTCGACCGTCGCGCGGCACCGGGACGCCGCGATTGTTGCCCGGCAGCCTAGCCGGCGCGGGTCGCTTGCTCTCCGACGGGTTATACGCGATCAATGGTCATCAAATCGGAACAAGACCGACTTTCGGGAATTCGGACGCCTATCCCGTGATACACGGAAAAGGAAACGGCGATATTGGTAAAGATTTGGCAATGCGAAGGTTGGTGGTGATGATCGTGATACTTCTGTGACTAGTGTTCTGCGACAGGCGATCGGCTCGACGTCGGCCACCCGGTCGACACGATCGCCTCCGCCGAATTCGGGGACGTATTTCGGTGACAGTGGGTGACCGCGGTCATTGTGATGCGAAGCCGGAACCGGGGACCCTCGCAGTCCCTGGGGTGAATCGGTGCCTCGGCACCGTAGGGCGCCTTCTTCCGCCCGAACCCGTCAGCTAACCCGGTAGGCGGCCGAGGAAGGAGACTCGCCACCAGTGGCGTCCCAACGTCGACCCGGGCAGCACCGCAAGCCCAAGCCGCGCACCGCCGTGCGTACCGCAGCGACCGTGGTCACGGCCGCCGCGACGATGACCGGCGTGATGACCTTTGCCGGCACCGCGAGCGCGGACCCCGCGCAGTCGTTCCAGCAGACCAAGGAACGCGTCAACCAGCTGCACCGTGACGTGATCAAGGCCACCGACGCCGCCAACGGCGTCGAGGAGCAGATCACCAAGCAGCAGGGCACCGCGAACCAGACGCAGGCCCGGATCACCGAGGAACAAGCCGCTCTGAACGCTCTGCGTGACCAGATCGGTGTCCTGGCGGCGAATCAGTACCGCAGCGGCGGCCTGCCGCCGTCGTTGTCGCTCGCGCTCAGCGGCGACCCCGAGGGCTTCCTGCAGAAGTCGCAGATGATGTCCCAGCTCGACGGTCAGCAGGCCGCCAAGCTGAAGCAGATCGCGGCGCAGGCCCGGGTTCTCCAGCAGGACCGCACCGAGGCCTCCTCGCAGCTCGCCGAGCTGGAGAAGCTGCGGACCGAGCTGAACAAGAACAAGACCGAGATCCAGGCCAAGCTCGCCGAGGCCCAGCGGCTGCTGAACACCCTTACCGAGCAGCAGAAGAAGGAAGTGCTCGACTCCGACGAGCACATCGGCAACACGGGCAACACGGGCGACACGGGCAACACGGACCCGACGCGGGCCGGCAACGACCGCAGTTCGCGGGACAAGCCGGACACACCGCCGCCGGCGACCAACGTCCCCGTGTCCGGCCGGGCCGCGGCCGCGGTCGCGTTCGCGAAGGCCCAGATCGGCAAGCCGTACTCGCCTCGGGCCGTGGGCCCCGACTCCTACGACTGCTCGGGCCTGACCATGGCGTCGTGGAAGGCCGCGAACGTCAAGCTGACCCGCACCACCTGGACCCAGGTCAACGACGGCCCGCGGATCTCCAAGGACGCGCTCCAGCCGGGCGACCTGGTGTTCTACTACCCGGACAACTCACACGTGGGCATCTACGTCGGCGGCGGGCAGATCGTGCACGCCCCGCGGCCGGGCAAGAACGTGACCTACGCACCGGTGGGCTCGATGCCGTTCTACGCGGCCGTTCGACCCGGTTAAATCCATCGGTCGCGCCTGGAGACCTCGACAGCGCCCTCTTCCGGACCCGTTCCGGAGGAGGGCGCTGTCGTCGTTGCGTGCTCTGCCTGCGTGCCCTGCGCGCGACCGGGGTCAGACCAGTCGCCGGTCGGTCGCCCAGCGGGTCAGCTCGTGCCGGTTGGACAACTGCAACTTGCGCAGTACGGCGGACACATGGGTCTCCACGGTCTTGACCGAGATGACCAGGCGCCGGGCGATCTCCTTGTACGCGTAGCCGCGTGCGATCAGCCGCAGCACCTCACGCTCGCGCTGGGTGAGTCGATCCAGATCCTCGTCGATCGGCGGCACATCGGTGGCCGCGAACGCGTCCAGCACGAAGCCCGCCAGGCGCGGCGAGAACACCGCGTCGCCCTCGCCGACCCGGCCGATCGCCCGGATCAGCTCGTCGCCGGTGATCGACTTGGTCACGTAGCCCCGGGCCCCGCCGCGGATCACCCCGATCACGTCCTCGGCGGCGTCCGACACCGACAACGCGAGGAAGCGCACGGCCGGGATCAGCGACGCGCACTGGCGCAGCACCTCGACCCCGCCGCCACCGGGCAGGTGCACGTCCAGGAGCACCACCTCGGGGCGGGTCTCGGTGACCACCGCCACCGCGCTCGCGACGTCGTCGGCCTCGCCGACCACCTCGACCGCCTCGCCGATCTCGGCGCGCACGCCGGTCCGGAACATCCGGTGGTCGTCGACCAGGACCACCCGGGTACGGGCGGCCGTCCCCTCGGGATGCTCCGTGCTGCTCTCGGTGGCGTTCACGTGTTCGTCCTTCCCACAGCGGCCCGGCCGGCGTCGGCGCGGCGCATCTCCAGCTCGACCTCGGTGCCCTCACCGGGTTCGCTGCGGATGTGCGCGGCGCCCCCGTTGCGGCGCATGCGCCCGATCACGGACTCTCGCACACCCAGCCGGTCGGCGGGCACCGTCTCCGGGTCGAAACCGGGTCCGCGGTCGCGGACGAAGACCGTGACCGTGTCCTCGTCGGCCTCGCCGAACACCGCGATCGCCGCTCCGCCCGCGTACTTCGCCGCGTTGACCATCGCCTCGCGGGCGGCGGCCACCAGCGCGGCCAGCTTGTCGTCCACCGGGCAATCGCCCACGCACACCACCTCGATCGACACCCCGTGCGCGTCCTCGACCTCGGCTGCGGTCGAGCGCAGGGCGGCGGCGAAGGTGCGATCCGGCTCCTCGCCGTCGGGGCGGTACAACCACGCGCGCAGCTCGCGCTCCTGGGCGCGGGCCAACCGGGCCACCTCGCGCGGGTCCTCGACGTGGCGCTGGATCAGGGTCAGCGTGTGCAGCACCGAGTCGTGCACGTGCGCGGCCACCTCGGCCCGCTCCTGGGCCCGGATCCGGGCCCGGCGCTCGACGCCCAGTTCGCGGGTCTGCCGGAGCAGATACGGGCCGAAGATGACCAGCAGGCCGACCAGGAGCAGCCCGGCCCCGCGCATCGCCGCCAGCGCGTCGCCGATGCCGCCCCGGCCGAACGAGAAGAACACCAGGCCGGCCAGTACCAGCAGGGCGCCGACGACGGTGCGCAGCGCGCCGGCCACCCGGCTGCGGCCGTCGAGCGAGAACCACCGGTTGCGCTGCGACTCGTCGGCCTGACGCCACAGCAGGATCACACCGGGACCGGCCACCAGCAGCGGCCAGATCCAGTCGCCGACCTTGGTCCCGCTCGTGGTCGCGCCCACGCCGGTGAGCATGGTCGCCGCGATCAGCACGATGATCATCGCGAGCGCCTGGTGCCGTTCCCGCCCGCGTTCGCGCACGGCCGGCGCGGGAGCCGCGCCGCCCTGCGGTACGAACACCCAGAACGCCGCGTAGAGCGCGATCCCCATTCCCGCGAAGAAGGCCAGCGCGACGAAGGCGATCCGCAGCAGCAGCACCTCGACGCCGAGGTGCTCGGCCAGGCCGCGCGCGACGCCGCCGGCGAGCCGGTGGGAGGAGGCGCGGCGGAGCCGGGGAATCGGTGGCGCGGGCCGGACGGGCGCGGCGGGCGGGGGGTAGACGGCGGTCACACGACCGATCGTCACACGCCCGCAAGCGCGTACGCATCAGGGCCCGACCCTGATTCGTCCTCAGGGTCGAACCAGGGGTGCGCCAGGGCGGAGCCCGATGGGAAGCGGGCTCCGCGGGCGCCACGATGGACCCATGAACGACGACATGAAACCCGGTATCTCGGCCGGCGACCGGGCCGGCGGCGCCCCGGGCGGCCCTGCGGGGTCGTCCGCGGCGCCCACGACGACGATTCGCCCCCCACTGCTGCGCAGCACCGAGGACCGGATGGTCTCGGGCGTGTGCGGCGGCCTCGGCGAACACTTCGGCCTCGACCCCGTGATCTTCCGCATCGTGTTCGCGGTGCTCTCGCTCTTCGGCGGGGTGGGCGTACTGGTGTACAGCCTGGGCTGGCTGTTGATCCCGGCCCGCGGGGAGGAGCAGCCGATGCTGCGTCGAATCCTCTCCGGGAAGTTCGACTACGGGGCATCGGCAGCCACCGTGGTCGCCGTCATGGGGGTCGCCTTGTTCTTCACCTACCTGGACTCGGGCTTCGGCCGGTCCGTCCCGTTGTTGATGATCACCGCCGTGGTGCTGTTCATGGTGTGGTCCGACACGAAGAAGAAGCAGCAGGCCGCCGTCGGCGCGGCCGGAGCTGCGGCGATGGCGGCGGCACCGGCCCAGGCGGACGTCCGGCCGGACGGCGCGACGGTGCCCGGGCCGCCGATGTGGTGGCAGGTGCCGGGTGCCGGTGCGGCGGCGCCCGGGGGCGAGGACCGGCCCGTGCCGCCGCCGGCGCCGCAGCGGTCCAGGCGTCCGCGCTCGTACGTGTCCCTGGCCACGCTGTCGGTGGCCACGATGGCGGGCGGTCTGCTGTGGGTGCTCGACCACACCGGCGCCGTGGACGTGACGTTCACCGTCGCGCTTGCGATCCTGCTCGGCATCGTGGGCCTGGGTCTGCTCGCGGGCAGCTGGTTCGGCCGGGCGCGGTTGCTGATCCTGCCCGCGCTCGCCCTCACCGCGATGCTGGCCGCGATCACCGCGATCAGCGTGCCGTTGACCGGTCCGTCGGGCGAGCGCACCTACCGGCCCACCACGGTCGCCGCGCTGCCGGCCTCGTACCACCTGGGCATGGGCGCGATGGACATCGACCTGCGCCGGCTCGACCTCGGGCCGGGCGGCAGCGCGACGGTGAAGGCCCGGATCGGCGCCGGACAGATCCAGGTCTGGGTGCCGGACGACGTCACGGTGGTGTTCAAGGGCGGCGTCGACCTCGGTCAGGTGCGCACGCCGACCGGCCGGGACGACGGCTACCGGCCGGAGCGCGTCGAGACCACCGCCCCGCAGGTCGGGCCCGGCCGCGGCACGATCACGCTCGACCTGAAGGTCGGCGTCGGCGAGGTCGAGGTGCTGGACGGGGACGACGGGCGGGAACCGCGATGAGCGCGTCGATCGACACCCGAACGACCCGGCGGACGACCGTGACCCGAATGGAGGGCGATTCCCGATGAGGCTGAACAGGTACCGCTTCGACCCGATGGCGCTGATCGCGGGCACAGTCTTCGCCGGCATCGCGATCGCCTACCTGCTGCGCGCGTCCGGCACGCTGACGGTGCGCCCCGAGTGGACACTGGCCACCGCGGCGATCGGCGTGGGCGTGGCCGGCCTCGCGGGAGCGCTGTGGGCGATGTTGCCGTTGCGTGGACCCGCGCCGGCGGCGACGGGTCGGTCGGCGTCCGCGACCACGTTCGCGCCGACCGCGCCCTATGCGGCGGGGGAGGCCGTGGTCGAGTCGTACCCGGGCGGCGGTGCGGCGGGCGAGGACCAGCCCCGTCCGGGCGCGTCGGGCGGGGGCGAAGACGAAACCCACCCGGGTGCGCCGGGTGCGGCCGGGGACGAGCCGTACGCGGTTGCGGCGGTCGAGGCCGAGGACGGCGTCGTCGCCGACCCGGTGGTCGAAGCCGACCGGGTGGGCGAGGCCGAGGACCGCGTCGTGCCCGCCCCGGTGGTCGAGGACGAGCGCCCGGAGGACCCGGGGCCGCCGACCGTGGACCTGACCAAGTAGCCGCCGGGCGACGCACGGAGCGGGGGTGGGCCGTCGGCCCACCCCCGCTCCGTGTCGTGCTCGCTCAGCCGCGCCCGTGCGGCGTGTGCCACAGCGCCGGGTCCGGCCCCTTGGGCACGATGCCGGTCGGATTGATCCGGTCGTGCGTGACGTAGTAGTGCCGCTTGATGTGGTCGAAGTCGACGGTGTCGCCGAAGCCTTCGGTCTGGAACAGGTCGCGGGCGTAGGCCCACAGGACCGGGTACTCGGTCAGCTTGCGCAGGTTGGTCTTGAAGTGGCCGTGGTAGACCGCGTCGAACCGGACCAGCGTGGTGAACAGCCGGATGTCCGCCTCGGTGATCGTGTCGCCGACCAGGTAGCGCTGCCCGGCCAGCCGCTCCTCCAGCGCGTCCAGACGGGCGAACAGCGCGTCGAACGCGGCCTCGTACGCCTCCTGCGTGGTGGCGAACCCGCAGCGGTACACGCCGTTGTTCACGTCCCGGAACACGTCCGCGTTGATCGCGTCGATCTCGGCGCGCAGCCGCTCCGGGTACAGGTCCGGCGCGCCGGCCCGGTGCAGCGCGGTCCAGCGGGTGGAGAGGTCGAGGGTGATCTGCGGATAGTCGTTGGTGACGACGTGGCCGGAGTGCAGGTCGATGATCGCAGGCACCGTCACCCGGCCGCTGTAGGTCGGGTCACTGGCCCGATAGGCGTCGGCCAGGAATGCCAGGCCGGTGGCCGGATCGCGCCCGTCGGGGTGATTGCTGAACCGCCACCCGGACTCGTCCCGGATCGGATCCACGATCGACAACCCGAGCGCCTCCTCCAGCCCGAGCAGACGCCGCACGATCACCGCCCGATGCGCCCACGGACACGCCAACGACACGACGAGCCGATACCGCCCGGCCTCCGGCTCGGGACGCCCGGTGAACCGATTGGCCTGCCGGACGAACTCTCCGCCCTTGCCCGACTCGGCCGTGAACTGCGCATCGGAAGTGGTCATGCGTCCACGGTAGATCGCCGAGCCCCGGATCGGGGGCCTCCGATCCGACACCGGCCCGATGCGCCCGCCGTCAGGTCGGGTCCAGGCCGTTTGCTCGGAGCCAGGGGAGGGGGTTGATCGGGGCGCCGCCGCCCGGGCGGACCTCGAAGTGCAGGTGCGGGCCGGTGCTGTTGCCGGTGTCGCCGCTGTAGGCGATCACGTCGCCCGCCTTGACCGGGCCGGAGCGGACCTTGGCCCGGGTCAGGTGGCAGTACCAGGTTTCGGTGCCGTCCTTGCCGGTCAGGATCACCATGTTGCCGTAGGCGGTGTTGAACTGGGTGCGGACCACGCCGTCCATCACCGCGACCACCGGCGTGTTCAGGTCGACCGGGAAGTCGATGCCGGTGTGCGTGTGTGCCCAGCGGGAGCCGGACGAGCCGAAATAGGCGCTGAGGCCGCGCTGAGCGACCGGAAGCACGTACTTGGGCCTGAGGGACTCCCGGCGCTTGCGCTCGACTTCCTGGGCCCGTTGTGTCTCTTCCTGGCGCTCCTGGAGCGAGATCCGGGTCTGCGCCCGGCTGGCGCGCTCGGCGAAGTCCTCGGCGCCGACCTGAAGGTCCATCAACTGCTTGTCCATCGGCGACATCAGCGGCAGGTCCTCGCCGCCCGCCACCGGATCCGCGTCCTTGGTCTCGGCGCCCGCGGTGTGCAGGCCGCCGACCGCGGCGACGGCCATCGCGGCCGCGCCCATCACCGCGAGCGGTGCGCCGGCGGTCAGCGGGAAGGCGCGTTTGCGCTTGATCCGGGCCTTGTCGGCGGTTTCCTTCGGCTTCGCGTCCTTGGCCGGCTTCTCCCGCCGCTCGACCCGCTCGACCCGTACGGCCGGCTCGACCCGTGCGTCGTCCGGCTCGGCCCCGTTGTCGGTCGGGGCCGGCACGCTGTCGTCATGGTCACCGGGATCGAACGCGGGCTCGACCGGCGCGCGGGTCGCGCCGTCGTCGAACAGGTCCGTCGTCGAGCGGTTGCCACCGGACCACATGTCGGCGTCGTCGCGCGCCGGCACGGGGGAGAACCAGGTGTCGGATTCCCACGCGGCGGTGTCCGAAGCGGCGTACCACATACCGGTGTTCGAGCCGCCGTCCCAGGACGGGTCGACGTACGGCGTGGCCGGCGCGGTCTGCACCGCGGTGTCGGTGCCCGCCCAGCTCCGGGTCTGCGTGCCGGTGCCGTAGGCGTCGTACGCGCCGCTGTCGGCCACCGCCGCGTAGCCGTACGTGCCGGTGGCGTCGTAGCCGGTGCCGGTGTCGTAATCGCCCGTGACCGCGGTGTGCGCACCGCTGTCGTACGCGTCGTAGGCCGGGACCGCGGTGTATCCCGAGGAGTCGTAGGCGGGTTGGTACCCGGAGGCGTCGTGGCCCGAGGAGCCGTAGGCCACGGAGTCGTAGCCCGGCGCGTCGTAGCCGACGGGGGCCTGGTTCGAGGAGGCGTAGTCGACGGCGGCGTAGGTCCCGCTCGTGTCGTACCCGTCGTACGTCGGGGTCGGCACGCCCCAACCGCCCGATGAGTCGACCGCCTGGTAGCCGGAACCGGTCGCATACGCGTTCGCGTCGTAACCGGCTACCGGTCCGTACCCCTGGTCATAGCCGCCCTGCGTCGAACCGGACGGGCCGTAAGGGGAGTACGCACCCTCGGCGTCCGGGACGTAGCGACCCTGCTGATCCTCGCTCGGATAGCGAACGTCCGTCACCTACGTCGCCTTCGTCTCGGGGGCTGGTCGGAATCGGACTGTAGTGCTCTTGACGTTCACAGGACAATCCTCGCGATAAGAACCGCAGGTCAGACCGCCGAGCGGGTGACGCGATCCGGCACGGCCGAACCCGCTCGGGCGGGCTGCGGACCGGCGCCGCGGCCGACCGGCGACACCGTCCCGGCCGCCCGATCGAGGTGTCGTCCCGGCGGTGCGGCGCCGCCCGCCGCGTCGGCGCGGACCGGGGCGGGGTCGATCGGGCGTACGTGCGGGCGGGACTTCCCGGCGCGCGGCCGGCCGGGGACCCTTCGGCAGGCCGTCCCGGCAGCGGGTTACGCTCCGGGCGAGGGCTTCGCTACGTACATGGAGGCAGTGATGGGTGTTCCCGGACCGATCAGGATCGTGGTGGCCAAGCCCGGACTCGACGGGCACGATCGGGGCGTCAAGGTGGTCGCCCGCGCACTGCGCGACGCGGGCTTCGAGGTGGTGTACACCGGCTTGCACCAGACCCCGATCCAGATCGTCGAGACGGCCATCCAGGAGGACGCCGACGCGATCGGCCTGTCGGTGCTCTCCGGCGCGCACATGACGCTCTTCGCGAAGGTCATCGAACTGCTCAAGGAGCGCGAGGCCGAGGACATCCTGGTGTTCGGTGGCGGGATCATCCCGGAGGAGGACGTCCCGGAGCTGAAGCGGATCGGCGTCGCGGCGGTCTTCACCCCCGGCGCGCCGACCACGGACATCGTCGACTGGGTACGCGCACACGTGGCGACCACCGCTGCCTGACCGGGCACTTCACCCGGATCCGGACAACCGGCCGGCTCGTTCTCCCGGCCGGTGCACACGTGTCGGTGCGGGCCCGTACCGTGACCGTCATGCTGGAACGGTGGACCGCAGAACAGGTGCTGGCACTCGCGCCTGACGCCGCGTCACGCAAGGCCGGGAGCGGATTGGCGGTGCCGCGGCCATGGTCGGCCGCGGGCGCCGCGGAGTTCGCCGGGGGGACCGGCGCGGTCTGGGGCGAGTGCGCGGGAAGCGGCGCGACGCCGTACCGCACCGTGGTCGATCTCGGCGGCCCGGCGTCGCAATGCTCGTGTCCCAGCCGCAAGTTCCCCTGCAAGCACGTACTCGGCCTGCTGCTCCTGTGGGCGGCCGACCCGGTGGCCGTGCCGGCCGACGCGACCGCGCCCGACTGGGCCGACGCGTGGCTGACCGGGCGCCGGGAGCGGGCCGGGAAGAGCGCGTCGGCCGGGTCCGCACCGGCCGACCCCGCCGCGGCCCGACGACGGGCCGACCAGCGCGCGGCCCAGGTCGCCGAGGGCGCCGAGCGGTTGCGCCGCTGGCTGGCCGACCGGGTCCATCAGGGCCTGGCGGGCAGCGAACGCGAGGGATACGCCATGTGGGACGGCATCGCCGAACGCATGGTCGACGCCAAGGCGCCGGGGTTGGCGGCCCGGCTGCGGGCGGCCGGGGCGATACCGGCGTCCGGGGCGGAGGGTTGGCCCGGCCGACTCCTGGAGGACTACGCCGAGTTGTGGCTGCTCCTGCGCGCCCACGAACACGCCGACGACCTGGACCCGTCCCTGGTGGCCGGGCTGCGGGCGCGGATCGGCTGGACTGTGGACGCGGAGGACGTGCTGCGCAGGGCGCGCGACGCGGGCACGGTGGTGCACGACCGGTGGCTGGTGCTGGGCAGCCGGGACAGTACGGACGGCAATCTGACGGAGCGTCGGATCTGGCTGCGCGGCGAGCGGTCCGGCCGGCCGGCGCTCGTGCTGGCCTTCGGGCCGCAGGGGCGCGCGCCGCAACTGGCCCTGCCGGTGGGCCGATTGATCGAGGCCGACGCGGCCTTCCACGACGACGCGGTGCCGCTGCGGGCCGCGCTCGGCGAGCGCGGCGGCGCGCCGGTCGCGGGCGCGGAGCCGGCGGGGGTCGGGCCGGAGGAGGCCACCCTGGGCTACGCCGAGGCGTTGCGCAGCGAACCGTGGCTGGAGGCATGGCCGGTGGTGCTGGCCGACGTGGTCGCCGTGCCGGAGCCGATGGGGTGGCGGATCGCGGGCGCGGACGGGTTCTGGCTGCCGGTGGATCGGGCGCGCACCGGCGAGCAGGCGTTGTGGCGGTTGTCCGCGATGTCCGGAGGCGCCGGGCTGACCGTGTTCGGCGAGTACGGCGCGCGCGGATTCGTCCCGGTGACCGCGTGGCACGAGGGGCAGGCCGTGCAGCTGTAGTCGGCCGCGCGTCATGGCCGTGTGCCGCGTGCCGCACGCCATGGCGCGGGGAGCCGGCCGTGGAGGGCCCGCAAAACCATCACCGGAGTCGGTCGGCACCGTCGATCGGCCTGTGCGGAAGGGGAGTTCGGATGCGGGTGGCGGATCCGGTGTGGGACGACCTGGTGTCGGCGGCGTTGGTGGGCACCGGACGGCGGCCGGCCGCGGAGTTGCCCGCGCAGGACGCGCTCGGGGCGCTGGCCGCGCAGGTGGACCGGGCGGACGAGGCGGTGCGGCTGCTCGACCTGGCCGCGATCGTGATGGTGCACCGGCGTGCGGGCCGGCGGGCCCCGGCGGGTGCGCCGCCGGCGCCGTGCGCCGAGGTGGACACGCGGCCGTCGGTGCCGGAACGGGCCCGGGTGCGGCTGCGGATCCTGCTCGAGGGCGACGGCATGGACTTCCTGCCCGAATGGCTCACGCTGGCCCGCGCGGCCGGACTGCGCGCGCCCGAGTCCGAGTTGCCCGCGCTGTTGACGGCGGCGCGCTCGCGGACCGATCTGCGCGAGATCGTGGCCGACCTGGCCGGACCGCGCGGCCGCTGGCTGGCCGGGCTCAACCCGGAGTGGGCGTGGCTGACCCGGGTCGCGGTGCCGGACCCGGACGATCCGATCGAGCTGTGGCGGCACGGGCGCTTCGGCGAGCGGCTCGCCGCGTTCGAGGCACTGCGCACCGGTGACCCGGATGCCGCCCGGGGGCTGCTGGCCCGGGTCTGGAGCGCCGAGCCCGCGGAGGATCGGGCGGTGTGGGTGGCGGCGCTGCGCACCGGGTTGTCGGCGCGGGACGAGCCGTTCCTGGAGGAGGCGCTGGACGATCGGGCCAAGGTGGTTCGGGTGGCCGCCGCGCGATTGCTCACCGAATTGCCCGGCTCGGCCTTCGCCGCCCGGATGCGCGAGCGCGCGCTGGCCTGCCTGCGGCCCGGCGGCGCGGGGCGGGTGCTGGTGGTGCCGCCGAGCGGCTGCGATGCGGCGATGCGGCGGGACGGCATCGCGGAGACGTCGCCGACCGGGCGCGAGGACCACTCGTGGTGGTTGGGCGAGATCGTCGCCGCCACGCCGCTCGCGGTGTGGCGGGAGGTGTTCGGGGCGAGCCCCGAGGAGATCGTGGCGCGGGCGCTGCCGCGTCGGTTCGCGGAGGACGTCCGGGAGGGGTGGGCCCGTGCTGCAGTGCTCCAGCGCGACGTCGAGTGGGCCCGGGCGCTGGCCGGGCGCGGTGCGCCCACCCGGCTGCTGACCGTGCTGCCGGCGGCCGAGTGCGCCGAACACGTGGCCCGGCACATCGCCGCGCACGGGCTGTCCGAGGCGCTGCAACTGCTGACCAACTGCCCGACGCCGTGGCCGGCGGTGCTGGGTGACGCGGTCCTGGACGCGCTCGCGAGCGCGGCCGGGAGCGGCGGCTATCCGTGGAGCTTCAGCGGCGCCCGGGACGTGGCCGGCCGCGGCCTGGACCCGGCCGTGGTCGACCGCGTGGAGCACCTGGCCGCGGGGGAGGGCGAATGGCCCAAGGCCTTCCGCGCCCTGGCCGACACCCTGCACTACCGGGCCACGATGCGCGCGGAACTCCTGGGCGGCTGAACCGCGAGTGCGCCCGCCGGATCGTTCAGCGGGTCAGCGCGCCCACATCGAGCACAAGCGGGAACGGCACGTCGAGCTTCATGGTCCCGCGGTGCACCCCGGTCGCGACATACGCCTGCGTCGCGGGGTCGAGTTCGTAGACGTAGACCACGGCGCTACCCATGTCCTTCTCGATGCGCCAGAAGTGCGGGATGCCGCTCTTCGCGTAGAGCGCGGGCTTGATCTCCCGATCGCGATCCTCCGACTCGGGAGACACGACCTCGACGACCAGGCGAACATCGGCGGGCTGGAAGGCGGTCAGCTCCGGGTTTTGCGCGGCGGTGGCGTCCACCACTGTCATGTCGGGCTCCGGACGCGACCTGCGTCCCAGGCGAACCGTCATCTCTCGGGCGATGAAGAGGTTCGGCGGCGCCTGAGCTTCCAGTGTGGCGTTGAGCCGGTTCAGGACCCGCATGTGGAAGAGGGACTGTGGCGACATCACGATGAGGGCTCCGTGGATCAGCTCTATCCGACGCGGAGCCTCGGGCGGAAGCCGATCGAGATCCTCGGCGGTCCAACCGTCCTCGGGACCGGGGTAGAACCATTCCGGTAGTGCCTGCGTCATCACCGGCGGCCTCCCAGCGTCGTCAATGGACCCTGGGACGATAGTAGGCAGATTTCCCCGCAGGGCCCGAGATCGGCGCGAGGTCGCTCATGTGAGTGATCAGGCGAACATCGGCAGCCCCGAAGGTGTCGGACCCGGGCGGCAGGATGGGTTCTGTTCGGGTTTGTTCGAGCCTTGGGGGAGCGCCGTGACTGTGTCCGCTGAACCGGTTGAGCAGAGTGTGCTTCGGGCCCATGCCGAGGACGCGTTCGCCGACGAACTGGCCGCGCTCGACGCCGCCGACGAACGGCCCCGGCCGCCGCGCTGGAAGCTTTCGCCGTGGGCGGTGGCGACCTACCTGCTCGGCGGCACGCTGCCGGACGGGACGGTGATCTCGCCCAAGTACATCGGACCCCGGCGGATCATCGAGGTCGCCGTCACCACCTTGGCCACCGACCGCGCGCTGCTGCTCCTGGGCGTGCCGGGCACGGCCAAGACGTGGGTGTCCGAGCACCTGGCCGCCGCCGTGTGCGGCGACTCCACGCTGCTGGTCCAGGGCACCGCCGGCACCCCCGAGGAGGCCATCCGGTACGGGTGGAACTATGCCCGATTGCTTGCCCACGGGCCCAGTCGCGCGGCCATGGTGGCCGGTCCGGTGATGCGGGCGATGAGTCACGGACTGGTCGCCCGGGTCGAGGAGTTGACCCGCATCCCGGCCGACGTTCAGGACTCGCTGATCACCATCCTGTCCGAAAAGACGCTGCCGGTACCGGAGTTGAACGACGAGGTGCAGGCCGTGCGCGGGTTCAACCTGATCGCCACCGCCAACGACCGCGACCGCGGGGTCAACGACCTGTCCTCCGCGCTGCGCCGCCGATTCAACACCGTGGTGCTCCCGCTGCCGGCGACCGCCGACGCCGAGGTGGACATCGTCAGTCGCCGGGTGGCCCAGCTCGGCTCCTCGCTCGACCTGCCGCCGGTGGCCGCCGCCGAGGCCGAACTGCGGCGCGTGGTCACGGTGTTCCGCGAACTGCGGGCCGGCCTCACCGAGGACGGGCGGACCAAACTGAAGACCCCGTCCGGGACGTTGTCCACCGCGGAGGCGATCTCCGTGGTCACCGGCGGCCTCGCGCTGGCCGCACACTTCGGCGACGGCGTGCTGCGTTCGGCGGACGTGGCCGCGGGCATCCTGGGTGCGGTGGTCAAGGACCCGGCGGCGGACACCCTGGTCTGGCGCGAATACCTGGAGACGGCGGTGCGTCCGCGCGCCGACTGGCAGGACTTCTACCGGGCCTGCCGCGACGCGGACCGGGCCTGATGGCGAACCCACCGGTCGACCCGCCGATCCTGCTCGGCGTGCGGCACCACGGGCCGGGTTCGGCCCGGGCGGTGGCCGCCGCGCTCGCTCAGGTCGAGCCCGACATCGTGCTGATCGAGGGCCCGCCCGAGGCGGACGTGCTGCTGTCCTTCGCCGCCGACCCCGACATGCGCCCGCCCGTCGCACTGCTCGCGCACGCGGCCGACGATCCCGCGCAGGCGGGCTTTTGGCCGTACGCCGACTTCAGCCCCGAGTGGGTGGCGATCCGGTACGCCGGCGCCCACGGCGTCCCGATCCGCTTCGTCGACCTGCCGGTCGCGGTGTCCTTCACGCTCGACCGGGCCCGCAAGGAGCGCGCCGCGACCGCTTCGCCCGAGAACGAGGAGGCCACGCCCGCGCCGCCGCGCGTCGACCCGATCGCGGAACTCGCCCGGCTGGCCGGCCAGGACGACCCGGAGCGCTGGTGGGAGGACGTGATCGAGCACCGGCTGCCCACCGGCGGCGATGCGCTGACCCCGTTCGCGGCGCTCGCCGACGCGATGGCCGCGCTGCGCGAGGACGAGCCCGAGCCCGACCCGACGGCGGCACCGGACGTCGAGCCCGACGTCGAACGGCTGCGCGAGGCGCACATGCGCCAGTGCATCCGGTCCGCTCGCCGTGCCGGCCACCGGCGGATCGTCGTGGTGTGCGGCGCCTGGCACCTGCCCGCGCTCGCCCGGCTCCCCTCGGCCGCCGCCGACCGGGCGCTGCTGGCGCCGCACCGGGCCAAGGTCAAGGTCGAGACCACCTGGGTGCCCTGGACGCACCGCCGGCTGGCGCAGAGCTCCGGCTACGGCGCGGGCGTCGCCTCGCCCGGGTGGTACCGACACCTGTACGCGAACACCGACGAACGCGAACTGTTGCCCCGCTGGTTCGTCCGGATCGCCTCGCTGCTGCGCGACGCGGGCCATCCGGTGTCCTCCGCACACGTGATCGAGGCCACCCGGCACGCGAGCGCCCTGGCCGCGCTGCGCGGTCGCCCGCTGGCCGGCCTGGACGAGACGATCGAGGCGGTCCGCGCGGTGATGTGCGACGGCGTCACCGGGCCGCTCGCACTGGTGCATGACGCCCTCGTGGTGGGCGACGTGATCGGCGAGGTGCCCGCCACGGTGCCCGCCGTACCGCTCCAGCGCGACCTGTCCCGCGAGCAGCGCCGACTGCGCCTGAAGCCCGAGCCCTCGGCCCGCGAACTGGAACTCGACCTGCGCAAGGAGTCGCACGCCGACCGCAGCCGACTGCTCAACCGACTCGCGCTGCTGGACATCCCGTGGGGTGTGCCGGCCCGGGCCCGGGAGAGCAAGGGCACCTTCCGCGAGACCTGGCGCCTGGACTGGCAGCCCGAGTTGGCCATCCGGGTCGCCGAGGCCGGGGTGTGGGGGACCACCGTGCTCGCCGCCGCCGCGGCACGCACGGCCGATCTGGCGATCCGGGCCGAATCGCTCGCCGACGTCACCGACGTGGCCGAGCGCTGCCTGCGCGCCGACCTGCCCGACGCGCTGCCGCTGATCATGCGGGTCCTGGACCAGCGCGCCGCGCTGGACACCGACGTGGGCAAACTCGCCGAGGCGCTGCCGGGGCTGGTGCGCGCGCTGCGCTACGGCGACGTGCGCGGCACCGACACCTCCGCGCTGGGCACCGTGGTGGCCGGCCTGGTGGTCCGGATCTGCGTCGGGCTGCTGCCGGCCTGCGCGGGCCTGGACGACGACGGCGCCAAGGCGATGCGCCGACACCTGGACGCCGTGCACGCGGCCGTACAACTGCTCGGCGACGAGCAACAGCAGGACTGGTACGCGACCTTGGACCGGCTCGCCGACCGGGAGAACCTGCCCGGCCTGCTCACCGGCCGGGCCACCCGACTGCTGCTCGACCTGGGCCGACTCGACCCGCAGACGGCCGCTCCGCGCCTGGCTCGGGCGCTGACCAGGGGTGTTCCGCATCGCGAATCGGCCGCCTGGATCGAGGGCTTCCTGGCCGGCGGCGGCATGCTGCTCGTGCACGACGAGCGGCTGATGGCCCTGGTCGACGAGTGGATCACCGACACCCCGGCCGATCTGTTCACCGAGATCCTGCCGCTGCTGCGGCGCACCTTCGCCACCTTCGCGGCGGCCGAGCGGCGCATGCTCGGCGAGCGGGTGCGCACCCCGGCACACCGCGCCGCCCCGGCCGCGAGCGCCGAGCTGTTCGACGCCGGGCGCGCGGACGCCACGCTGCCGTTGTTGGCCGAGATCCTCGGCCTCGAACGCCGAAAGGTGACCACCCGATGAGCGAGAGCACGGCCGACGAACGCCTGCGCCGCTGGCGTCTGGTACTCGGCGGCGACGCGGACGGCACCGGCTACGGGCCCACCGGCGACGACATCCGGATCGACCGGGCCCTGGCCGCGCTGTACCGCCCGGAGACCCCGGCCCCGCGCGGCAGCAGACGCGGCAGCGGCCCGCGCGCGGCCGGCCTGGGTGCCTCCGCGCCGTCGGTGGCCCGGTGGCTCGGCGACATCCGCGAGCACTTCCCGGCGGGCGTCGTACAGATCCTCCAACAGGACGCGATCGAGCGGCTCGACCTGACCCGGCTGCTGCTGGAGCCGGAGATGCTGGCCGCCGTCGAACCCGACGTACACCTGGTCGGCACCCTGCTCGCGCTCAACAAGCTGATGCCCGAGGCCACCAAGGAGGCCGCCCGCGCGGTGGTCCGCACGGTCGTCGACGACCTGGAGCGCCGGGTCGCGCAGCGCACCACGAGCCTGGTCCAGGGCGCGCTGGACCGGGCGACCCGGATCAACCGCCCGCGTCACCACGACATCGACTGGAACGCCACGATCAAGGCCAACCTCAAGCACTACCAGGCCGAGCACCGCACGATCGTGCCGGAGCGCCTGGTCGGCTACGGCCGGCAGCGGCACGGGGTGCAGAAGGACGTGATCCTGTGCATCGACCAGTCCGGTTCGATGGCGGCCTCGGTGGTCTACGCGTCGGTCTTCGGCGCGGTGCTGGGCTCGATGCGCTCGCTCAAGACCTCGCTGGTCGTCTTCGACACGAACGTGGTCGACCTGACCGAACGACTGAGCGATCCGGTGGACGTGCTGTTCGGCACCCAGCTCGGCGGCGGCACCGACATCAACCGCGCGCTCGCCTACTGCCAATCGTTGATCACTCGCCCGGCGGAGACGGTCGTGGTGCTGATCAGCGACCTGTACGAGGGCGGCGTGCGGGACGAGATGTTGCGCCGCGCGGCGAGCATGCAGGCCGCCGGAACCTCGTTCGTCACCCTGCTGGCCCTCTCCGACGAGGGCGCCCCCGCGTACGACCACACCAACGCCGCGGCACTGGCCGCTCTCGGCAGCCCGGCCTTCGCCTGCACCCCCGACCTGTTCCCGGAGGTGATGGCAGCGGCGATCCAGGGTCTGCCGCTTCCGGTGCCGGAGCCGTAATGGTGTCCTGATCGGTAGACCGAGGAGTATGCTCTTTGGTATGCAGACAACGGTGAAGATAGACGCCAAACTGCGAGACCGGATCGCGCGCCTGGCGGAGCAACGGGAGATGTCGATGGGCGCGGTCATCGCCGCCGCCATAGAGCGCGAGGAACGGGCCGAACGATTCGCGGCGATCGAAGCGGCCATGGCCCGCTTGGAGGCGGATCCCGACGAGTGGCGCTCCTACCGGGCGGAGCAGGGCGAATGGGAAGCCACTCTGGCCGACGGTCTGGATGACGAGGCATCCGAGTGAGCCCTGCTCTTCGACCGCGCCAAGGCGACGTGTGGATGGTCGACCTGGAGCCCGTGGCCGGGCACGAACAGGGGCGGCGGCGGCCTTGCGTTGTCGTTTCGAGTGACGAGTACAACCGCGTGATGCGCGGGATGGCGATCGTGGTGCCGTTGACCAGTCGGGACCGCGGGTTGCCCCAGCAGGTGAAGGTGTCAAGTTCGGCGTCCGGGCTCGGCAACGTGAGCTTCGCCAGGCCCGAGGATGTGCGAGCGGTCTCACACCTTCGGTTCGGCCGCCGTCTGGGTTTTGCGAGCGAGCTCGAGATGGCTGACATCCATGGTTGGTTGTCCGACTTCCTCGGCATGTGAGCAGCACTCCGCCGGCGGCGTCGGGTGGGATCGGCCACATCCACGCTGTCACGGTCCGTTTCGATGTGTTCCCTGTGTCACGGTGGAACAGGCGTAAACGGGCGGATCTCGACGTGCGTCCGGGCCCTGGGTGGGGGTCTCCCGAGCGGCGTGCCCAAGACCCCGTTTCGGACCTAGCACTCCTGCCCGATAACCTGCAAGGCGGATCAGCTACGCGTGCGGACGCCGTCCACCAGAACTGGGGGCGAGCCTGCCGGACCTGTGCGACGACGGACGCGGCTGCGCATGTTCCGCATATCCGATCGCGATCACAAGGACGGACCCGCGTGGACCTGTTCGAGTACCAGGCGAGGGATCTCTTCGCTAAGCACGGTGTGCCGGTTCTGCCCGGTGAAGTCGTCTTCACGCCGGAGGAGGCACGGGCCGCCGCCGAGCGCATGGGCGGCAAGGCCGTCGTCAAGGCTCAGGTGAAGGTCGGTGGCCGCGGCAAGGCCGGCGGCGTGAAGCTGGCCTTCAGCACCGACGAGGTCGTCGAGAAGACCGAGCAGATCCTCGGTCTCGACATCAAGGGCCACATCGTCAAGAAGGTCATGCTGGCCGGTCTGGCCAAGCCGGTGGACGAGTACTACGTCTCGTTCCTGCTCGACCGCACCAACCGCACCTTCCTCGCGATGGCGTCCGTCGAGGGCGGCGTCGAGATCGAGGTCGTCGCGGAGGAGAACCCCGACGCGCTCGCCAAGATCCCGGTCGATGCGATCGAGGGTGTGACCGAGGCCAAGGCCCGCGAGATCGTCGAGGCGGCGAAGTTCCCCGCCGAGCTGCACGACCAGATCGTCGCGACCCTCAAGACGCTGTGGACCGTCTTCGTCGAAGAGGACGCCACGCTCGTCGAGGTCAACCCGCTGATCAAGTCCGAAGAGGGCAAGATCATCGCGCTGGACGGCAAGGTCTCGCTGGACGAGAACGCCGACTTCCGGCACCCCGACCACGCGGAGCTCGAGGACAAGGACGCGGCCGACCCGCTGGAGGCGGCGGCCAAGGCCAAGGGGCTCAACTACGTCAAGCTCGACGGCTCGGTCGGCATCATCGGCAACGGCGCGGGTCTGGTCATGTCCACGCTCGACGTGGTCGCGTACGCCGGGGAGAACCACGGCGGCGTGAAGCCGGCCAACTTCCTCGACATCGGCGGCGGCGCGTCCGCCGAGGTGATGGCGAACGGCCTGGAGATCATCCTGGGCGACGCCGACGTCAAGTCGGTGTTCGTCAACGTCTTCGGCGGCATCACCGCGTGCGACGCGGTCGCGAACGGCATCGTGCAGGCGCTCGAACTGCTGAAGCAGAAGGGCGAGGCGGTCACCAAGCCGCTCGTCGTGCGTCTGGACGGGAACAACGCGGAGCTGGGTCGTCAGATCCTCACCGACGCGAACCACCCGCTGGTCCAGCAGGTGGACACCATGGATGGCGCGGCCGAGCGGGCCGCCGAGCTCGCTGCCGCGAAGTAAGGGAGACCGACCCAACATGGCTATCTTCCTGACCAAGGACAGCAAGGTCATCGTCCAGGGCATGACCGGCTCCGAGGGGATGAAGCACACCCACCGGATGCTCGCCTCCGGGACGAACATCGTCGGTGGCGTGAACCCGCGCAAGGCCGGCACCACGGTCGACGTGGACGGCACCGAGGTACCGGTATTCGGCACCGTGGCCGAGGCGATGGAGGCCACGGGTGCGGACGTCACGGTGGTCTTCGTGCCGCCGAAGTTCACCAAGGACGCCGTGGTCGAGGCCATCGAGGCCGAGATCGGCCTCGCGGTGGTCATCACCGAGGGCGTGCCGGTGCACGACACCGCGCAGTTCTGGGCGCTCGCCGGCGCCAAGGGCAACAAGACCCGGATCATCGGCCCGAACTGTCCCGGCCTGATCACCCCCGGCCAGTCCAACGCGGGCATCATCCCGGCGAGCATCACCAAGCCGGGCCGGATCGGTCTGGTGTCCAAGTCGGGCACGCTGACCTACCAGATGATGTACGAGCTGGCCGACATCGGCTTCTCGACCGCCGTCGGCATCGGTGGCGACCCGATCATCGGCACCACGCACATCGACTGCCTCCAGGCGTTCCAGGACGACCCGGACACCGACGCGATCGTGATGATCGGCGAGATCGGCGGCGACGCCGAGGAGCGTGCCGCGGCCTACATCGCCGAGCACATCACCAAGCCGGTCGTCGGCTACGTCGCGGGCTTCACCGCCCCCGAGGGCAAGACCATGGGCCACGCCGGCGCCATCGTCTCGGGCTCCTCGGGCACCGCGCAGGCCAAGCAGGACGCGCTCGAGGCCGTCGGCGTCAAGGTCGGCAAGACGCCGTCCGAGACGGCGCGCCTGATGCGCGAGATCATGGCGGGCTGACCCACCCGGTCACCCGTGACCCACGACGCCCCGCGAGCCGCCTTCCAGGCGGTGCGCGGGGCGTCGTGGTTTCCGGACGGGTGCGACCGCACGCGTCGTCCGGTCAGTGCTGCGGTGTACGTCGCAGCCCGTTGTCCACGCAGCTCGTGTCCAGGGTGAACCCGGTCTCCGGAGCCAGCAGCGCGGCCGGGCCGCGCGAGGGCGGGGCGGGCGCGGACACCCGGGTCGAGGCCGGGCCGGCCTGCCGCCCTGCGGTGGGCACCACGAGCTGCAACCGCGGGGTGGTCGGTTCGGCCGCGCCGGCGGGCTCGGGCGCGGGCGACTGCTCGGCGGGGGTCGGCTCCGGTTCCGGTGCCGCGGGCGTGGTTGTGGCGGGCTCCGGGGTGTCGGCCTCCGGGGCGGGCGGGGCGGCGGCCGGCGGCCGTGGGGCCGCCAGATCGGCGGGCACCGGCGGCAGTCTGCGGGCCGCCGCGGAGCCGGTGATCGCCGGGACCCGGTAGCCGCCCCGCGAGTCGCGTGAGGTGCCCGGAGCGAGCAGTCGCGGCAGCGAGGCGATCAGCAGGGCGAGGATCGCCGCCGCGACCACCGCGACGAGCAGCGAGGCCCGGGCCCTGCTGCCCACCCGGGACGCGTGCGGACCGGGTACCCGGGGTTCGTGGCGAGCCGCGAGGTCACGGGTGATCGTGGTCAGGAAGTCGTGGGCCTCGGGGCAGTTCGGCGACGGGCCGGTCAGCGCGGGCACCAGCTCGGCGAGGTCCTCGTGCGCGTGCAGGAGCCGGATCCGGGTGGCCTCGGTGGTCGCCTCCGTCTCGACCGCGACCTGCTCCGGCGACATCCCGTACAGGTGGCGCAGCACGAACACCCGCCGACGGTGGCTGGGCACCCGCTGGAGCGCGCGCAGGAGCGCGATGTCCTGGTCGCGATGCGCGTCGTCCTCGGCGTGCGGGACGACCCGGTCGGTGCGGTCCGGATGCGGTACCAGTCGCCAGAGGGCGCGCCGCAGCAGGAACCGGCGACCGAGCGCGAGGTCACCCGCGAGAGTGCGTACATGGGCGGCATCGGCGGGGGTGTTCTCGACGTCCGGCAGGTCCCGCCAGACCCGGGCGAACACGTTCCGGGTCACGTGCGCGGCCCGGGTGGGGCTCGCGGTCAGCAGATATGCGTACCGCGCGATGTCGGGTGCGATCGCCGCATGCAGGGCGTCGAAGCCCGAGGCGCGCTCGTGCGGCACGGTCCGCTCGTCGTCGATGCCCATGGGGGCGTGAGGTACCCGAGGGTCGATCGATAATGCATATTAACCAACTCAATCGATCAAATGGGGTGTTCTGTCATGCCTCGTGGTCATATGCGGCTCGGATCGTAGCGGCGTGGGCAGCATGGGGGGCGTGACCGAAACGCCGGAAACCGAGCACGGCCCGTCGGCGCCTTGGACGGTGGCCGGCTCCACGTCGTGGGCGGGCGTCGAGCACCTTTCGGCTCCGCCGCCCGGGTCCCTCGGGGAGGCGCTCGGCCGGACACCCGAACCGACACCCGAACCGACACCGGACCCGACCCCCGAGCCGCTGCCGGAACCGCTCCCGGAAGGGGCGCCGGGCCCGACGCCGGAAACGGCACCGGCCGTGGGGCCCGGGCCGCCCGACGAGCCCGCGCGGGCATCCGAACCGCCGGAGCGGTCGGAAGCGGCCGCGCCGCCCGAAGCCGCCGCGCACCCCGAAGCAGCCGACCCGCCGGCCCCGCCGGGCCTGTCGGAGCTGCCCGAGCCCGCCGAGGCCACCGATTCACTCGAGGCAGCCGAGCCCACGGAGGCCCCCGGGCCCACCGAGGCCCCCGCGTCGTTGCCCCCGCCGCCCCGTCCCCAGGCACCGCCGATCGTCGCCCCGCCCAGGCCCGACCGTCCGCCCGGCGCGCTGCCGGTGTCGAGCCCCGTCGAGGCGCCCGGCGAGCCCGCGCCGTTCGGAGCGCAGCCGTGGGGTCCGCCGCCGCCCGGTCGTCCGCCGACCGCCGTCCTCCTCGGCCTGCCGGGCGTGGCCGCGGTGGCCGGCTTAGCCCGCCGCCGCCCCGACACCGCCCGGATCGCGCAGGCCCTCGCCCGCGGGGTGGTGTCCGCGCTGCTCGCGGTCGGGGCGGGGCTCGGCACGGTGGCGGTGCTCGTGCTGATCGTGGCCACGTGCGGGGCCACCTCCGGCAGCTTCGATCACCCGCAGGCGCTGCTGCGCGTGATCGGCGGAATCTGGCTCGCGGCGCATCACGTCGGCTTCGAGTTCGTCGAGATCAGCCACACGGCGACCGGCTCGGTCGAACCGATCGTGACCGTCGTACCGCTGCGGCTGGCCCCGCTCGGCCTGACCGTGCCGCTGATCTGGCTGCTGTGTCGGCTCGGCCGCCGGCTCGCGGACGGCCTCGCCGGCACCGCGATCGTGCTGGCGTCCCAGGCGCTGGTGTACACCGGGTTGCTGTACGCGGTCGCCGCCGGCGTGGGTACGCCGAGCGTGCGGCCGGAGTCCGGCACCGTCGCGGTGGCCGCACTCGGCGTCCTGGCGGCCGGAGTGCTGGGCGCGTTCGGGCCCGCGCTGGTGCGGGTGCCGGCCGTGCGCGCCGGCCTGGCCTCGGCCGCCGTGCTCGCGGCGGGCGGCGCGCTCCTGGTGCTCGCGTGCCTGTTCGCGCACGCCGGCCAGGTCCGGATCGCGTTGGCGCTGACCACGCACGACGCGGTCGGCTTCGCGGCGCTGGCCGTGTTGTGCGCCGTGCTGGTGCCCAACGCGATCGTGTGGGCGGTGTCTTATGCGGCCGGCACCGGGTTCGCGCTCGGCGCGGCCACCACGCTCGCGCCCACCGGCAGCACCTTCGGCCCGCTGCCCACGCTGCCCCTGTTCGCCGCGCTGCCCGGCCCCACCACGGTGCCCTCCACCGCCTGGGCGCCCGCGGTGCTTCCGCTGCTCGCAGGCGTCGTGGCGGGCCTTTTCGCGGCCCGCGCCGAACCACCGCGGGCCTGGCTCGCGGTCACCTCGCACGCTGCCGGGGCGGCCCTGGGCGTCGGCCTGCTCACCCTCGCCTCGACCCGACTGGCCTCCGGCACCGCGGGCCTGGCCAACCTCGCCGAACTGGGCCCGAACGTATGGCGCACCGCGGCCGCGCTGACCGTCGAGATCGCGCTGGTCGCCGCCCCGACCGCACTGGTCACGACCTGGTGGCGCGGCCGGGAGAACCCGAAGGCCGCCCCCGCCGAAGCGGAGACGGCCTTCGGCACCGGCGGCCCGTCGTAGACCCGCCGAACAGCCCTGCGGGACGGCACGCCCCGGGTCGCACCCGGGCCGGGCGGCGCGGCCCGATCAAGGTTCGCCGGACAGGGCAACCGCCTAGGCCGTGTCCGGCGGATCTTGGTGGGGCCGCGCCGCCCGGCATCCGCCCTTCGGGCTCCTCGCTGCGCTCGTCTCGCCGCACCGGAGAAACAGCCGAAGAGAACCACTATGCGGCTGCTTCTCCGGCACGCCGAGCCACGGCACCGGACGACGCGACCTCATCCACCAAGATCCACCGGACACGGCCTAGATCGTGCCGTCCACGAGGAAGTGGTAGCGCTCCGGCAGCTTGTCCAGGCAGCGCTGCTCGCCGGTCTTGGTGAGCGCGCTGTCCATGCAGTCGTAGTAGTCCTTGTTGACCGCCTCGAACGTCCACACGCCCAGCACGTAGACCACCGCGATCGCGCCGGTGACCAGGCCCGCGAGCGCGGCGCCGGAGCGGCTGCCCGCCGGTCGGCGCACCCGCGGCCGATGGGCGGGCCCGCCCGGAGCGTGCCCCGGGTGCCGAGCGGTGCCGCCCGGGCCCTCCTCGATCCGCGGCCCGGCCGTGGCCGGCGTCGTCCCGCGCACCGTCCGGATGCCGAGCACCAGGGCGACCACGCCCAGCACCACGCCGAGCACCAGACCCAGGTCGGACGGCAGGAAAAGCGCGAAGAACACCGCCCACACCCCCGACCACAGCGCCAGTCGGCCATTGCGGACCCGGATGTCCTTGGGGTCGGGCTGCTCGCGCGGTTCGCGCGGCGCCCGCTGCGGCCGGTCCTCGCGGCCGTGCCGATCGCCCCCGTTGCCGCCGTCCCCTCGCCCGTTGCCGGGCACGTTCCACGGGGCGGCCGGCGGGCGATCGGGCGCACCCTCCGGCGGCGGGGCGTAGGGATCCCGCTCGTCGGTCTCGTTGCCGGTACTCATCCTCTGCCTGCCCTCGTCGTGCCGGATCGCGGGATTCCCTTCCCAGGATCGTACGTGTGCGGGGTGCACCGTAGCCGGGCGGCGGCGCCGAGTGGCCCCAAGGCCCCGTCCCCGGCCCCGTCGTCGGCATCCCACCCCGCCGGTTCGGTACTGCCTACCCCCTGACGCTATCGTTGCGGACGTACGGGCGCCGCTCCGTGTTCCCGCCTTCTGTCGGGGAACGCCCGCCGGACCCGTGCGAGATCCCGGCGAGAGCCCGAATCCATTTGGTGCCCCTCCCGCCCTTCCCTTCCGGAAAGAGCCGAAAAGCAGTGGCCGTTCACGCCCCGCGCATCCCCGGGCCGGCCCGGCTCGTCGTTCTGGTCTCCGGCTCCGGCACCAACCTCCAGGCCCTGCTCGACGCGTGCGCGGATCCCGCGTACGGGGCGAGCGTGGTGGCCGTGGGCGCCGACCGCGAACACATCGCGGGGCTGACCCGAGCCGAGCGGGCGGGCGTGCCCACCTTCGTCGAACGCGTCGCCGATCACCCGGACCGGGCAGCCTGGGACGCCGCGCTCACCGACGCGGTCGCCGCCTACGAACCCGATCTGGTGGTCTCGGCAGGCTTCATGAAGATCCTGGGCCCGCGCTTCCTGGCCCGCTTCGAGGGACGCACCGTCAACACCCACCCCGCACTGCTGCCCTCGTTCCCCGGCGCGCACGGCGTCCGGGACGCACTCGCGTACGGCGCCAAGGTGACCGGTTGCACGGTCCACCTCGTGGACGCCGGCGTGGACACCGGGCCGATCATCGCTCAGGGCGTCGTCGCGGTCGAGGACGGCGATCACGCCGACGGCGGCGAGGCGTTGCACGAGCGCATCAAGACTGTCGAGCGCACCCTGCTCGTCGAGGTCGTGGGCCGGCTGGCCCGCGAGGGCTACCGCATCGAAGGAAGAAAGGTCCGGATCCCCGCATGACTTCCGCCGCCCCCACCCCCACCGCCGGCACCGAGGACGAGGCACGCCGCCCGATCCGTCGCGCGTTGATCAGCGTGTACGACAAGACCGGTCTGGAGGAACTGGCCCAGGGCCTGCACGCGGCCGGCGTCGAACTGGTCTCCACCGGCTCCACCGCCGCCCGAATCGCCGCCGCGGGCGTGCCCGTGACCAAGGTCGAGGAACTGACCGGCTTCCCGGAGTGCCTGGACGGCCGGGTCAAGACACTGCACCCGCGCGTGCACGCCGGCATCCTGGCCGACCTGCGCCTGGAGTCGCACCGCGCGCAGCTCGAAGAGTTGGACGTACGGCCGTTCGACCTGGTCGTGGTCAACCTGTACCCGTTCACGCAGACCGTCGAGTCGGGCGCGACCGCGGACGAGTGCGTCGAGCAGATCGACATCGGCGGCCCGTCGATGGTCCGCGCCGCGGCCAAGAACCACCCCTCCGTCGCGGTGGTGACCAGCCCGGACCGCTACGCCGACGTGCTCGCCGCGCTCGGGGCGGGCGGCTTCGACCTCGCGCAGCGCAAGCGGCTCGCGGGCGAGGCGTTCGGGCACACCGCCGCGTACGACGTCGCGGTCGCCTCCTGGTTCTCGAACGGCTACGCGCCGGCCGACGAGGAGAGCTTCCCGGCCTTCCTCGGCTCGGTCCGCCGCCGGGAGAACGTGCTGCGCTACGGCGAGAACCCGCACCAGGCCGCGGCCCTGTACGTGGACGGCACCGGCGGCCTCGCGGGCGCCGAGCAGTTCCACGGCAAGGAGATGTCCTACAACAACTACATGGACACCGACGCGGCCCGGCGCGCCGCGTACGACCACGAGCAGCCCTGCGTGGCGATCATCAAGCACGCCAACCCGTGCGGGATCGCGATCGGCGAGAACGTCGCCGAGGCGCACCTGAAGGCGCACGCGAGCGACCCGGTGTCCGCCTACGGCGGCGTGATCGCGATCAACCGCCCGGTGAGCGTGGCGATGGCCGAGCAGGTCGCGGAGATCTTCACCGAGGTGATCGTCGCGCCGGACTACGAGGACGGCGCGGTCGAGGTGCTCGCCCGCAAGAAGAACATCCGGGTGCTGCGCGCCCCCGAGGCACCGCGCACGCCGGCCGAGTTCCGCCAGATCGACGGCGGGCTGCTGCTGCAGAACGCCGACCGTTACCAGGCGCCCGGCGACGACGCGGCGGCCTGGACGCTGGCCACCGGCGAGCCCGCCGACGCCGAGACGCTGCGCGACCTGGTGTTCGCCTGGCGTTCGGTGCGCGCGGTCAAGTCCAACGCGATCCTGCTCGCCTCCGGCGGCGCGACCGTGGGCGTGGGCATGGGTCAGGTCAACCGGGTCGACTCGGCCAAGCTGGCGGTGCGGCGGGCCGGGGAGCGGGCGGCCGGCTCGGTGGCCGCGTCCGACGCGTTCTTCCCGTTCGCCGACGGCCTGGAGGTGCTGATCGCGGGCGGGGTGCGGGCGGTGGTCCAGCCCGGTGGCTCGGTCCGCGACGAACAGGTGGTCGAGGCGGCGCGTGCGGCCGGGATCACCATGTACTTCACCGGTACCCGGCACTTCTTCCACTGAGCCGGCGGCACCGACCGGCCGAGACACACACGAGGCGCGACCCCGGCGGGGGTCGCGCCTCGTGCGCTCGATGTGGACGCCGCCCACACCTTGCTCCTGCTCAGACCTTGACCACGACCGTCGAGCAGACCTTGTCCGCGAACGTCTGCTTCTTGTCGTCCCACAGCGGCCACAACCAGCCGATGTAGCACGCGATCGAGTCCAGGAAGTGTGCTATCTGGCGGACGAAGGCCATCCCGAAGCCGGTGGGCATCCCGTCGCTCTCGCGCAGCACCTTGATCCCGACGGCGCCCTTGCCGATGGTCTGGCCGGTCTTGCCCTGGCGGTAGAGCTGCCAGAGCCCGAAGCCGAGCAGCGCCAGGCCGCCGACGACCATCAGCACGATCGGGCCGGGCCCGCCGTCGTAGGTGGTCGTCTCGGTACCGTCGAGGTGTTCGGTCACGGTGCTCTCGCTCCCGAACCACAGGAACCCGCCGAGCATCGGGATCGCGACCAGTGCCCCGACCAGGCCGTCGAGCAGGGTCGCGCCCACGCGGCGGCCCCAACTCGCGCAGTAGTCGCCGATGTTCGGCGGTGGGCCGTAGCCGTAGGGCTGGCCGTAGCCGGCCTGCGGGCCGGGCTGACCGTACGCCGGTTGACCGTAGGCGGGCTGACCATAGCCCTGGCCTTCGGCGCCATAGCCGGGCGTCGGGCCGTACGGACCCGGAGGTTGGGACATGCGTAACTCTCCCCTGAGAACGCGCGCACTCGCGGTACGCGACGCCGATGGCCCCGAGGTCGTCGACGCGCGAGCGCCGTAACGGGCCCGGCGTCGCCCCCACCACCCGGGAGCCTGTTGGAGGCGGCACGTTACACCGGGGCGGTTGGCGCCCGGTAGGTCTTTGTCGGCTCCGGTGATCGGGATCATGCGGTGGGACTTGGCATTCCCGGAGAAAGGTGCGTTGCATAGGAGGATGCAGGATCAGGCGACCCCGGGACCCCAGCCGCAACGCACACCACTCGCGTTGCCGCCCGGGCCCTCGGCGGCCTCCTCCGACCCGCCCACGCTGCCGCCGTTCCCGGCGCTGCACCCGCCCGAACTCGGCCCACAAAACCAGATCAAGCCCCTCGTCACGCTCACCGGCAAAGGCTTCACCTGGGCGGCCGGGGCGCGCGCCGCGCTCGGCGTGGGCATCCCGTTCGCGATCGTCACCGCCGCCCTGGGGGTCGGCTACGGCACGTTCGCCGCGCTGGGCGGCTACACCGTGCTGTACGCGGCCAAGGAGCCGTATGCGCGCCGGGCGATCACCCTGGCATTGGTCGGCCTGGGCTTGGCCCTGTCGCTGACCCTGGGCTCGCTCGCGGCCGGCACCGCGCTCCTGTACGTCCCGGTGATCACCCTGGTCGCCACCGTCGCCACCTTCCTGTGCGGCGCATTGCAGGTGGACCGCCCGGGCGGCTACATGTTCACCCTGGTCTGCGCGATGGGCGCCTTCCTGCCGCACCAACCCGACATGGTCCCCGAGCGGGCCGCACTGGTGCTCGTGGGCGCCGCCGGGGCATGGCTGGTGTCGATGTCCGGCTGGCTGGTCCGTCCGCGCCACCCCGAGCACATGGCGCTCGCGGCCTGCTTCGACGCGCTCGCCGACTTCTTCGCCTCGATCGGCGACCAGCCCAGCGACGCCGCCCGACATCGCGCGTCCGAGACCGTGCACAGCGCGTGGGTGAGCGTGTTGCGCGCCGACACCAAGCGCAATCGGCGCACCGGCGAGGCCCGTCGACTGCGGGTGTTGTGCCGGCGCGCGCTCGACCTGTTCCAGGCCGCCCAACTGCTCGCCGTCGAGCGCACCCGGCCGCTGCCGCCGGAGATCACGGACACCGTGCGCGCACTGGCCGGCGCGGTCGGGCAGCCCAAGCTGGTCCCGGTGATGCCCGCGGTGCTCGCCGACACCGAGACCGCCGCCGAACGCTACCTGCGCACGGTGCTCCGGGCGGCCGCCGCCGCGGCCGGCCAACCGGCGGTCAAGGAGGGCGAGATCATCCCCGGCCGGCGGCCCACCGCCGGCGAGCGCATGCGCGCCGCGTTCGACCGCGCGTCCCTGGTCCCGCCGACCGCGCTGCGCACCGGACTGGGCGTCGGCTCGGCGACGCTGGCCGCCGCGCTGCTGCCGGTGGTGCACCCGGTGTGGGTGGCCATCGCGGCCGGCGCCGCGCTCCAGGGCGGCAACGTCGTGCTGGACTTCGGCCGGGTGCTGCAACGGGCGATCGGCACGCTCGTGGGCGTCGCGGTGATCGCGCTGTTCTTCCACGACCTGATGCCCAACCGCTGGCTCGTGGTGATCGCCGTCGCGCTGCTGTTCGGCGCGACGCAGACCGTGATCGCCCGCAACCTGGCCGTGGGCGCCGCGTGCGTGACCCCCGTCGGCCTCTTCCTGGCCGCCACCGGCCAACCCGACGCGCACGTGGGCGACCTGGCCGCCACCCGGGTCATCGACACCGTCCTGGGCCTGGCCGTCGGCCTGACCGCGAGCCTGGTGTTGTGGCCGCGCGCGTCGGCGACCCGACTGCCGCGCCAACTCGGCCGGACCATCCGGGCCGAGTCGATGCTGCTGCGGGCCACGGTCACCGGGCAGATCGTGGACGATCGTGCCTGGGGCAGCACCCGGCGGGCGGCCCGGCGCGAACTGCTCGACCTGTGGAGCGTGTACGAGGCGGCACTGGGCGAGTTCACCGGCCGCCGGCTGGACGTCGAGCGGTTGTGGCCCGCGATCGTGACCGCCCAACGGCTCGGCTATCGACTGATGACCGCACCCGAGACCTACCGCACCGAGCCACCCGAGCCGATCCCCGCCGACGACCTCGACCGGCTGGACGCCTACCTGGCCGAACTGGCCTCCGCCGCCGAGGAGCGGCGCCCCCCGACGCTGCCCGACCAGCCGGATCTGTGGGGGTATCCGGTGCTGCGCCAACACCTGAAACGACTGGGTCGCACCATCGCCCGGGCGAACGAACCACTGCCCGCCCGGCAGCTGCCCGAGTTCGTCCAGCGACGCATTCTGGCCCCGCCCGCCCGGCTCCTGCACGGGGCCCGCCGCGCGACCGACGCGGATACGGGACAATCGCAGCGACCGGCCCCAAACCGCGGACCAGGAGACAGAACTTGAAGGCGCAGATCCTCGACGGCAAGGCCACCGCCACCGCCATCAAAGCCGAACTGGCCGTTCGGGCCGAGGCACTGAAGGCCCGAGGCATCACGCCGGGTCTGGGCACCGTGCTCGTGGGTGACGACCCCGGCAGCCACTCGTACGTGCGCGGCAAGCACCGCGACTGCGCCCAGGTGGGCATCGCCAGCATCCAGCGCAACCTGCCCGCGGACGCGACGCAGGAGCAGGTCGAGGACGTGATCCGCGAGCTCAACGCGGATCCGGCCTGTACCGGCTACATCGTGCAACTCCCGCTGCCCAGGCACCTGGACGCCAACCGGGTCCTGGAGCTGATGGACCCGGACAAGGACGCCGACGGCCTGCACCCGACGAACCTGGGCCGGCTGGTGCTGGGCCAGGAGGCGCCGCTGCCGTGCACCCCGCGCGGCATCGTCGAACTGCTGCGCCGGCACGACATCGAGATCAACGGCGCCGAGGTGTGCGTGATCGGCCGCGGCGTCACCGTCGGCCGCCCGATCGGCCTGCTGCTCACCCGACGCACCGAGAACGCCACGGTGACCCTGTGCCACACCGGCACCAAGGAGCTGCCGTTCCACGTGCTCCAGGCGGACGTCGTCGTCGCCGCGGCCGGCGTGCCCGGCCTGATCAGCGCGGACATGGTCAAGCCCGGCGCGGTGCTGCTGGACGTGGGCATCACCCGCACCGACCAGGGTCTGGTCGGCGACGTGCACCCGGAGGCCTACGAGAAGGCCGCCTGGGTGGCCCCGATGCCCGGCGGGGTGGGCCCGATGACCCGCGCGATGTTGCTCACCAACGTCATCGAGGCCGCCGAGCGGCAGGTCACCAGCCTGTGATCGAACCGCGTCGGACCCTCGCCCCGGGCCGCGCGATCGTGGGCGCCCGCCCGCGGCCGGCGGGTGCGGGGTGCGGGTCCGACGCGGTGTCGCGCACGCTCAGCGAGGAGAGGTGGGACCTGTGGCAACCGCTCGGGGGCGGCGCAAGGACGGCAGGAAGAAGGAGCCGGGCACCTACCTGCCCGAGGGTGGTGCCTCGCCGGCCGGACCCGGACCGCTGCGGGAGTGGCCCGCGATGGTGGTCTTCGGCTGCCTGATCGCAGCGCTGCTGACCGCCGCGCTCGACGGCTTCCGGATCGCCGCGATCCTGATCGCGGGCACCTTCCTGGTCGCCGCGATACTGCGGCTGTTCGTATCCGACGTGGGAGTCCTGGCGATTCGCAGCCGGTTCACCGACGTGGGTGTGCTGCTGTTCTTCGGCGCCGCGGTACTGCTCCTGGGGTTGAGCATCCCCGAGCCGCTCGTCGATCTGCCGTGGGTACCCAAACGCACCGGTTCGAAGGGCCTGGGCCGCCTGTAGACCACCCGCGGGCCCGGTGGTCTCGCGACCGTGGACGCAACGGACCTTGTGGGCGCCCGAACCCGATGGGACCCGCGGACGTCGGGTCGAGCGGAGGGAGACCCCCGCTCGACCCGACGGCACGTCAGTACGTCAGTACAGCCGGCGCGCCTCGCCGGCGATCTCGCTCGGGGTCATCCCGGTGGAGCGGACGATCTCGGCCCGGCGGACCGCGGTGACCGCGTCGAACAGGGTCTCGCCCAGTGCCTCGCGCAGCACGGCGCTCGCCTCCAGGGCGGCCAGTGCGGCGGCCGGCGACTCCGGCAGCCGGGGCACGCCATCCGCGGCCGACGGATCGCCGGGCACCTCCACCGGCAGTCGCAGCCCGTCCTCGATGCCGGCCAGCCCGGCCGCGATCACCGTGCCTACCACCAGATACGGATTGGCCGTCGCGTCGAAGCACTTGAGCTCCGCGTTCGCCGTGTGCCGGCGCTCGCCCGCCATCCCGGTGACCAGCCGCAGCGCCGCCTCCCGATTCTCCAGACCCCAGCAGCGGTACACGCCCGCCCACTGCGCGGGCACCAGCCGCAGATGGCTGGCCGCGCTCGGGGCGCCGATCGCCAGCAGCGCGGGCAACTCGCGCAGGACGCCCGCCAGGAACGCCTCGCCCTCGCGGGTCAGGCCCTGTGGCCCCTCGCCGCCGTGGCACAGGTTCATCCCGTCGCGCCACGGCGAGAAGTGCAGGTGGGCGCCGTTGCCCACCTCGCCGGGCAGCACGCACGGCGCGAAGGTGACCGTGTGCCCGTGCCGGGCGGCGACCGCGCGGATCGTCTCGCGCACCAGCACCGTGGTGTCCGCCGCGCCGACCGGACCCTCCGGTGCCACGGAGACCTCCAATTGGCCCGCCGCGTACTCCGGGTGCACCTGCAACACGCGCACGTCCTGGGCGGCGAGCGCGCGGATCAGCTCGCGCAGTTGGCCGGAGACCCGGACCACCCGGGTCATCCCGTACGCCGCCTTGTGGAAGGCGGGCGCGAAGCGGCCGGCCGCGTCCTCGGTGCCGGTGACCCACTCGACCTCGAAGCCCATCCGCAGCGACAATCCGCGCAGCCCGGCGCGGGCGGCCATCCGCCGGGCGAAGGTGCGCTGGCAGCCCGCGTAGGGCACGCCGTCCTGGGTGTAGCGGTCGCCGGGCGCCCAAGCCCAGCCGGGTTGCGCGGCCAGCGGGCGCAGCGCCGCCAGGTCGGGGATCAGCCGGAGGTCGCCGGTCGGCCCGCCGACCAGCTTGCCGGCGGTGATCGAGTCGTCGGCGAGGAACACGTCGAACACGGGGGAGAAGCCCACTCCGTGCGTGGCGACCGCGTCCAGGCGGGCGTAGGGGATCGTCTTGACCCGGGTGATGCCGGCGTTGTCCACCCAGCCGAGGGCGACCACGTCGATCGGGTCCGGCGCGGCGGCATCGGCCGGCACCGATGCGCCCGGGAGACCGGAGGCGGGTCCGCCGGCCGGCTCGGATGGGTCCGACGCGGACATGTGTCACTCTCCGGGATCGACCGACTCCGACGGGTGATGAACCTACCGGTCGGTTCCGTGGAATCGAAAACGCGGCGGGCGGAAATCGGTTCGGGGCGAACCTCACACCGGTGGTTGGCGGAGCGGCCCCGGGGTCCGGAGTAATGTGGCGGCGAAAAGTATCTCGATGCCGAGCTACCGGCGGACTGCCATCGGCGTCGGATCCCGCCGCAGCAGAGGAGACCCGCGCGCAATGTCCCGTACCCCCGTCAACGTCACCGTCACGGGCGCGGCCGGTCAGATCGGCTATGCGCTGCTGTTCCGCATCGCCTCCGGTCACCTGCTCGGCCCCGACACCCCCGTGCGCCTGCGCCTCCTGGAGATTCCGCAGGCGGTCAAGGCCGCCGAGGGCACCGCGATGGAGCTGGACGACTGTGCGTTCCCGCTGCTCGACGGGATCGACATCTTCGACAACCCGACCGACGGCTTCGCCGGTGCGAACGTGGCCCTGCTGGTCGGCGCCCGCCCGCGGACCAAGGGCATGGAGCGCGGCGACCTGCTGGCCGCCAACGGTGGCATCTTCAAGCCGCAGGGCGAGGCGATCAACGCCGGTGCCGCGGACGACATCAAGGTGCTCGTGGTCGGTAACCCGGCCAACACCAACGCGCTGATCGCGCAGCAGCACGCGCCGGACGTACCGGCCGAGCGCTTCACCGCGATGACCCGCCTGGACCACAACCGCGCGCTGACCCAGCTCGCGAAGAAGACCGGCGTCGCGGTCACCGACATCGCGAAGCTGACCATCTGGGGCAACCACTCGGCCACCCAGTACCCGGACGTCTTCCACGCGCAGATCGCCGGCAAGAACGCCGCCGAGGTGGTCGACGACCAGACCTGGCTCGCGGACACCTTCATCCCGACCGTCGCCAAGCGCGGCGCGGCGATCATCGAGGCGCGCGGCGCCTCCTCGGCGGCGTCCGCGGCCAACGCGGCGATCGACCACGTGCACACCTGGGTCAACGGCACCGCCGACGGCGACTGGACCTCGATGGGTGTCGTCTCGGACGGCTCCTACGGGGTGCCCGAGGGCCTCATCTCGTCCTTCCCGGTCGTCTGCAAGGACGGCAAGTGGGAGATCGTCCAGGGCCTGGACATCAACGAGTTCTCCCGCGGCCGGATCGACGCGTCGGTGCAGGAACTGGCCGAGGAGCGCGACGCGGTGCGCGAGCTGGGCCTGATCTGACCCCGAGCCGGGGCCGGGAACCGCCCGTCGGTTTCGTCGGCCCCGGCGGCTGGTCGGTGGTGACCGAGGGCGGGCCGAACGGCCCGCCCTCGGTGTGTTCCGGGAGCCTGCTCGGCACGGTCGTGGTGCGGATGCCGAGCACCGGGGATTCGTCCCGGAGCCGGCTCGGCACCGGTGGGCCCGCCGACCTCGAACGAGGTCGGCGGGCCCATTTCACGTCCGGCCCGGCGACGTCGCGCCGCCCGTGTCGACCCAACCCGGGATGGGCTCGCGGGCCGTGAGCCAGAAGCTGTGGATGTCGGCCGAACCGGTGCGCGACGCCACCACGCCCGCCGTGATCGCGCACGTCGTGTCGACGTCGCCCATGCCCCGGGCCGTCTCCCACAGGGCGTCGTCCAGGGCGTCCAGGTGGTGGGCCGCCGTCCACAGGGCGAACGGGACCGTGTCGGGGGCGCTGATCCGGGTGCCGTTGCCCAGCACGCTCACCGCGTTGCGGACCGAGGAGCCGGCCGGCAGTCGGGATGCGGTGCGGACGCCGGAGGCCACGTCGCTCTCCGGCGTGTGCCGGGCCACCTCGGTCAGGAACGCGACCGGATCCGGGGCCGGTTCGTCCCGCCCGCGGGTCGCCAGGGCCGCCGCGATCGCCACCGCGACCGCGCCCGCCGCCGCCTCCGGGTGGGCGTGCGTGGTCGCGGCGGAGCGCTCGGCCTCGGCCGCGACGTGGGAGAGGTCCTCGTCCGCATGCCATGCGCCCAGCGGTGCGACCCGCATCGCGGCGCCGTTGCCCCACGAGCCCTGGCCCTCGAATTGACGGCGCGTCACCTCGCGCCACGACTCGCCCTCGTGGATCGCGCGCAGCACGCCGTGCATCGACGGGCCGTAGCCGCGATGCGGGTCGGCCGCGTAGGACGCGGCGAAGTGCGCGGCCAGTGCGTCCTGGTCGACGTCCTCGTACAGGTGCAGGATGCGCAGTACGGACAGCGCCATCGCGGTGTCGTCGGTCCAGTGCCAGAACTCGGCCTCCGGTGCGATCCGGCGGGCCTGACGCTCGGTTGCCTCGGTGCCCCGGTAAGAGAACCATTGTTGGCCGAAGGCGTCGCCGAGGGCGAGCCCGTGCAGGGCGCGAGCGGCGTTGGCGACGCGTCGGGTACGGTCCGGACGGCTGGGGTTCATGCGCCTCACCCTGCCGGCCGGGTCCGACCCGGGCCAGGGATTTCCCGGGCGCTACAAGTCGCTCGAAGTCGCTCGAAGCCGGTCGGACTCGCTCGGATCCGAGGGAAAGTGTCGGATATTGCTCAGTCTTATCTCGATATCAAGAGGCTTGGCGTCGAACGACTCGCTAGAATGATCCCATGAAAGACGAGGTCGACCGGCTTGTCGCGGCATGGAAGCGGGAGCGCCCGGACCTCGACGTCGAACCCCTCGAAGTACTGAGCCGGGTCACCCGACTGGCGAGGCATCTGGACCGCGCCCGGCGTACCGCGTTCTCCGCGCGCGACCTCGAACCGTGGGAGTTCGACGTGCTCTCCGCGCTGCGCCGGGACGGCGCGCCGTATCAGCTCTCGCCCGGCCAGTTGCTCACCCAGACGCTGGTGACCTCCGGGACGATGACCAACCGGATCGACCGACTCGCCGCCAAGGGCCTGGTGTTGCGACTGCCCGATCCGGACGACCGACGCGGCGTGCTGGTCCGGTTGACCGACGACGGTCGTGATCGGGTCGATGCGGCGATGGCCGAGCTGCTCGGCCAGGAGCGAGCCATCCTGGCGGGCCTGACGGTCGATCAGCAGGCGGTTCTCGCCGGGCTTTTGCGTTCCCTGGTCGCGCCGTTCGACAACCACGCCTGAAACAAACCTCTTTGGCCATTTCGTGACCATGATTCACTCTTGGTGATCAAATGTGTCAAGCACCCGTTGTGTGTCGGGAACGCCTGCCTGTAGACAAGTCTCTGTTGGGAGCGGAACCGCAAGGGTTCGCCTCGGGGAACAGGAGCAGGGCATGAGGTGCAGCACTCGTCCGGTTGGCGGCACGCGTCGGGAGGGGCGCGTGGCATGCGCACGGAGCGACCGACCCACCCCCGCCGAACTCGCCGCATTGACCGGGCACGACTAGCCCCGTCCCTCGGGGGAGGGGGAATCGACCCCGCTCACGATCCGCGAAGGCGTCTTGGGGAAGTAACGCCGGAGCGCGGTCGGAAGGCGGCGGCCGAGGAGTGACACGCCGGGGGCGTGGGGGCAGGAAAGCAGGGGGACAGGTGGGGGGAATCGCGGGGGGAGGCGGGGGGAACGCGGGACGAGCACAGGGGAAGCGGGGAGGGACGCGGGGGCCGCGGGGGCCCGCGGGGCGGGGAAGCGCGCAGGGGGCGATGAAACGAGGGGGTCGGGGGGCGACTCGGGGAGAAGGATGGAGGGGCGGGTCGCGGCGGCGGGCCGGTGGATTACGATCCACCGGCCCGCCGTCGCGTTCGTGTGCGGGGCCGCGGAATTCGGCCCGGCCGCCCGGTCCCGAGCCGTCATCGATCCGGCGGGTGGGCCGGCTCAGTTCGTCGGCGATCCCGTCGCCGCGGATCCCGCGTCCGGGGTGCGGGCCTCCGGCGTGAACGTCACCGGCAGCCGCTGCAACCCCCGCATGATCAGCCCGCCGCGCCACCGCAGTTCGTCCCTGGGCAGCGCCAGTCGTACGTCCGGCAGCCGACTCAGCAGTGTGCCGATGGCGATCTGGCCTTCGAGCCGAGCCAGCGGTGCGCCGATGCAATAGTGGATGCCGTGTCCGAACGCGAGGTGCTGGTTGTCCGCGCGGGCCGGATCGAGCAGATCGGGCTCGGCGAACCTGCGCGGGTCCCGGTCGGCCGCCGCGAGCACCACCAGCACCGGTTCGCCCGCCGGGACGCGCGTGCCGCCGATCTCCAGCTCGGTGGTGCTGAACCGCCACGTGGCCACCTCGACCGGCCCGTCGTAGCGCAGCAGTTCCTCGACCGTGGGGGCGAGCAGCGCCGGGTCGGCCTGCACCGCGAGCCGCTCGGCGTCGTGCGTGAGCAGCGTGAGCAGACCGTTGCCGATCAGGTTGACGGTCGTCTCGAAGCCGGCGAAGAGCAGGATGAAGGCCATCGCCGCGGCCTCGTCCTCGGTCAGGTGCTCGCCGTGGTCGCTCGCCCGGATCAGCCCCGAGATCAGGTCGTCGTCCGCGTCGGTGAGGGTCGCGCGCTTGCGATGGATCAACTCGGCCAGGTACGTACGCATGTGCCGCACCGCCCGGGCCACCCCGCCGCGCGGACCCGAGCCGTGCCGGATCATCATCCCGGCCCAGGTGCGGAAGTCCGCCTGGTCCTCCTCGGGCACGCCGAGCAGGTCGCAGATCGCGTAGATGGGCAGCGGGAACGCGAAGTCGTGGATCAGGTCGGCCTCGCCGGTGCGCGCGAAGTCGTCGAGAAGCCGGTCCGTCAGGGCCTGGATCCGAGGTCGGAACTCCTCGGCCCGGCGCGGCGTGAACGCCTTCGAGACCAGCCGGCGCAGCCGGGTGTGGTCCGGTGGGTCGAGGTTGAGCAGGTGCGCGCCGACGCCGGAGCGCTGTTCGCCGGGCACTCCGACCTTGCCCTGCTTCCAGGCCGCCTCCGAGCGCCGCGGGTCCTTGCTCAGCCGCTGGTCGGCGAGCGCCTGCTTGGCATCGGCGTACCGGGTGACCAGCCATGCCTCGACGCCGCTGGGCAGCGTGGTGCGGTGCACGGGCGCGTGCTCGCGCAGGTGTGCGTAGGCCGGATACGGATCGGCGATGAACTCGCGGGAGAACAACTCGGGTCCGGCGGGCACCGCGTGCGCCGGGCACCGGGCGGGGTCGTCGGTCACGGCTGCGGGGTCCGCGCCGCCCGCAGGCCCTTGATGCCGAGCCAACCGATCGCGTTGCCCGCCACGAACGAGACGATCGTCAGCGCCAGATGGATCAGGAAGAACGTCGTCGCACCGTCGTTCCAGGACCGGTCGTCGGCCCAGATGTTCTTGAGGAAGTTCGGCCACAGGATCCAGCTCCAGATGCCGAACAACACCAGACAGGTGGAAACACCTCGGCCGATCCTCAACGTGAAGCACCCGTTCCTCGGTCGAACCCCAGCAAATTTGTCCCGGTTCAGTATGCGGCGGCGCGGTCGACGAACCGCAGCCGGGGGCCGCCAGTACGCTCATCACATGTCTGATTGGTTCCGGGCTTCTCGGAAGCCGGCCGTGTTCTGTGCTGCCTCGCTCGTTTTCGCGTTCGGTCTTGCCCCGGCCGCCCGGGCGGCCGGCCCCACCCCGGAACCGCAGCCGCCCACGCCGATGTCCGATCTCGGCGGAGCGCGCCTGGCCCAGCCCGGCGTACAGAGCGATCTGCCGCCCGGCGCACCGCCGTTGCCCGCCGTCGAGGGCTGGGCCTGGGTGGTCGCGGACGCGGACACCGGCAAGATCCTGGCGGCGAAGAACCCGCACTGGAAGTTGCCGCCGGCCAGCACGCTCAAGATGTTGTTCGCCGACACGGTGCTGCCCAAGATCGACCGGAACACCACCCACCAGGTGACGCTCGCCGATCTACAGGACCTGGGCGCGGGCAGCAGCCTGGTCGGGATAAAGGAGAACGAGACCTACAAGGTCGAGGACCTGTGGCGGGGCGTTTTCCTGCGCTCGGGCAACGACGCGGTGCGCGTGTTGTGCGCGATGAACGGCGGCGTGCCCACCACGGTGCAGCAGATGAACGAGCGGGCCAAGCAGCTTCAGGCGGGCGACACGAACGTGGTCTCGCCGGACGGGTACGACGCGCCCGGGCAGGTCTCCAGCGCCTACGACCTCGCGCTGTTCGCGCGCGAGGGGCTCAAGAACAACGACTTCCGGTCGTACGCGAGTACGAAGGTGGCCGACTTCCCGGGTGTGGCGGGGGCCAAGTTCCAGATCCAGAACACCAATACGATGCTCGGCCAGTATCCCGGCATGATCGGCGTCAAGAACGGCTACACCACCAACGCGGGCAACACCTTCGTCGGTGGCGCGCAACGCGGCGGCCACACGCTGCTGGTGAGCCTGATGCACGTCGAGGGCAAGGGCAAGACCTACGAGGACACCGGGAAGCTGCTCGACTGGGGCTTCGCGGCGCTTGGCCAGGCGAAGCCGATCGGCACACTCGTCGAGCCGCTCTCCTCGCCGGGCGAGAAGAAGGACAAGGGCTCGAAGCCGACCGACGCCAAGTCGGGCGAGTCCAAGACCGCGCAGGCGGCGTCCTCTTCGGAGGACAAGGGCTTCAACTGGGGGCTGTGGGCGGGGCTCGGTGTGCCGGCGGCGCTCGTGTTGGGGGGTGGCGTGCTGTTCGCCCTTCGGCGGCGCGAGGGGGATTCGGGGGTTCGGTTCGAGGACGACATCCTGCCGTAGGGGGCCGGCCGGCTGGGTTGGCCTCATGCGCCGGCCGGGCTGAGAGGTGGCCTCAAGCGCCGCCTGGGCTGAGCGGTGGCCTCAAGCGCCGGCTGGTCAGAGGCGGTTTCGGGTGAAGCGTTCCAGGAGGATGCCCAGGGTGGCGGTGCCGGCGATGGCCAGGCCGTAGGTGCGGGCCGGGTGGGAGCGTTTCGCGGGGTAGCGGGACAGGTCCAGCGGTGGTTCGGCCGCCGCCTTCTCGGCTGCCGCCTCGGCGTTCTCCTCGACCTCCGCGGCCTCCTGCGCGTTGGCCGTCCACGACGCGCAGAACAGCAGCAGCCGGATCACGAAGTAGATCCACAGGAGCAGTGCGACCGGCACGCCGAATGCGCCGTACGCGCTCTTCCCCGCGACACCCGCGATGTATCCGGACACCAACAGCTTGAGCACCTCGAAGCCGACCGCGCCGATCAGCGCGCCCTTGACCGCGACCGCGCGGTGCATGGTCAGCCGAGGCAGGCCGACCAGCAGATAGAGGAACAGCACCACGCTCGCGCCGACCGCGACCGCGAACGCGGCGACCTGGAGCAGGATCCGGCCGACCGGCTGGTGTTCGAGCCCGATCGAGTCGGAGATCTCGCGGATCACGATGGTCGCGAACGCGGACGCGCCCACCGACAACATGAGTGCGAGGCCGAGACCGATCAGCACACCCACGTCGGCGATCTTGCGCACGACCACATTGCCCGGCTCCTCCTCCACGTCCCAGATCGCCCGGATGGACGAGCGGGTCGCGTCCACCCATCCGGTCCCGGACATCAGCAGCAGCACGCCGCCGATCGCGCCCACCGCGCCCGCGTTGCGCACCAGCGCGTCCAGGTCGAGCTTGTCCGCGATGCCGGGGATCTGTTCGGAGATCTTGTTCTGCATGCGTTGGACCTGGGACGCGTCCAGCGCCGCGGCCACCAGCGCCGCCGCGAGCGTGATCAGCGGGAACATCGACAGGAAGCCGTAGTAGGTCACCGCCGCGGCGAGCCGATTGCCCTGTCGGTCGCCGTACCGCGAATACGCCCGCCACGTGGGGCCGATGACCGGGATCCTCGCCAGTCGTTCCTTGATCGCCACGGGTGACTGCTGCCCCTCCGAGGTCCGGCCCACACGCGACTCCACTCTGTGACCTCCCGGGTGGCCACGACGGCGTCACACGGGCAGGGGACCTGGCAACGACTGGCCGAACGCGAAGTCACGTTGCGGACGCCACACTCCGTCCGCGCCGTGCTCGTACAGACTGAAGCCCCAGATCGGGAAGACCGCGTCGTAGTCCACGAGTTCGGCGAACGCGAGGTCGAGCATATGGTCCGGCAGGTGGTGCGCGACGGTCACATGCGGGTGGTACGGGAAGTGCAACTCGCGCTCCAGCGGCCCGGATCGCACCGCGGCCTCGATCCGCTCACACTCCGGGATGCCGCGCGCGACCTGGACGAAGACCACCGGCGAGGTCGGCCGGAAGGTGCCGGTGCTGCGCAGGTGTATGTCGAACGGCGCCTCGCCGGCGGCGACCGCGCGTAGATGTTCCTCGACCTCGGCCATCGCCTCGTCGGCCACCTCGGTGGGTGGCAGGAGGGTCACGTGGGTCGGGATGGCGTTCGCGAGCGGATCCCCGAACCCGGCGCGACGAGCCTGGAGCTCACTGCCGTAGGGCTCTGGGATCGCAATCGACACCCCGATGGTGCGCTTCGCCATGTGTTGCGCCTCAGACTCCCGTCCGGCCGGTCACCGGGGGCAGGAAGCCGACACGGTCGTACGTCTTGGCCAGCGTCTCGGACGCCACCGCGCGGGCCTTCTCCGCGCCTCGGGCGAGCACCCTGTCCAGCTCGTCCGGGTCGTCCAGGTAGGTGCGCACGCGGTCCTGGAAGGGCTCCACGAATTCGACGAGCACCTCGGCCACCTCCTTCTTCAGGTCGCCGTAGCCCCTGCCCGCGAATCGCTCCTCCAACGCGGCGATCGAGGTGCCGGACAGTGCCGAATGGATGGTGAGCAGGTTGGACACGCCCGGCTTGTCGGTCTCGTCGAAGCGCACCTCGGTGCCGGTGTCGGTGACCGCGCTGCGGATCTTCTTCGCGCTGACCTTGGGGTCGTCGAGCAGATTGACGATGCCCTTGGGCGCCGAGGCCGACTTGCTCATCTTGATCGTCGGGTCCTGGAGGTCGACGATCTTGGCCGTCTCCTTGACGATGAACGGCTTGGGGATGACGTAGGTCTCACCGAAGGTGGAGTTGAAGCGCTGCGCGATGTCGCGGGTCAGCTCCAGATGCTGGCGCTGGTCCTCGCCGACCGGCACCGCGTCCGCCTGGTAGAGCAGGATGTCCGCGACCTGGAGCACCGGGTAGGTGAACAGGCCGACCGTGGTGCGGTCGCTGCCCTGCTTCGCCGACTTGTCCTTGAACTGGGTCATCCGCGCGGCCTCGCCGAAGCCGGTCACGCAGTTCATGATCCAGGCGAGCTGCGCGTGCTCGGGCACGTGGCTCTGCACGAACAGGGTGCAGCGTTCGGGGTCCAGGCCGGCCGCGAGCAGCTGCGCGGCGGACGTCCGGGTGCGGGTGCGCAGTTCCTTCGGATCCTGCGGAACCGTGATCGCGTGCAGGTCGACCACACAGTAGAAGGCATCGTGGCTGTCCTGGAGCGGCATCCACTGGCGGATCGCACCCAGGTAGTTGCCCAGGTGGAACGAATCCGCGGTGGGCTGGATTCCGGACAGAACACGGGGACGCGTCGATGCCATGACGCCATTCTCTCAGGCGTGTGGGGCGGATCCGGTCAGGGGAGCCACGCGACCCCCGCGCCGGGCGCACAACAAAGCGCGTGGGCGCCCCGGGGAAGACGCAACGATCGTGCGGCAGTGCACAACACAGGCGCCTTTACCGCCCCTTCGAACGCAACCTAGGCTGTGCAGGGCCGATACTCAGGGTCGTCGACCGCATATCCACGGTGACGACCGCATGCGGCCCCCGGCCTGCCGCCATGCACGGCTACACCAACGGCACGGCAGATCGATGTGGGTGCGCGGAAATCCCGTGCGCCCGTGCGCTGCCGCCGTCCGCGAGAAGGGGATATCGCGTGCGCCTCACCTCGTGCTGCGGTCGATCGGGCCGAGCCGCGCCGCGGTCGGAGCGCATATCGCCCGGAGTCGAGCGGGCGCGGGCGCCCCGGCAGCGGCGCCGGGGGTTCGTTGCGCCGCGGGCGGCCGAGGTGCGGCACTACGTGATGTGCCCGCCGGTGTTCCTGGACGCACCCGCGGCCGACGGTTCACCGGCCCGGCCGGATGCGCGGCTGACGGCGGAGACCGGGTTCGCGGCGCGGACGAGCGCGGCGATGGGTCAGTGGGAGCGGCTGCGCGGGACGCTGATCGCGCTGGGGCATCGGGTGAGTCTGGTGTCCGGGCGACCGGGGCTGCCCGGCATGGTGTTCGCCGCGCGGGCCGCGACCGTGGTGGGTGGACGGGTGCTGGGCGCGCGGCATCGTGCGGCGGATCGCTCCGCCGAGACGCCGGTCTACCTGGAGTGGTTCGACCGGCACGGCTTCCGGACGAGCCTGGAACCGGTGTTCGCGCACGAGGGTGAGAGCGACCTGATCCCGGCCGGACCGCGACTGCTGGCCGCGGCGGGACCGCTGACCGAGCCGGCCGCGCATGCCGAGGCGGAGGCGTTCTTCGGCCTGCCGGTGCTCCCGCTCGAACTCGCCGACCCGCGCTTCGGCCGGCTCGGCTCGGCGCTGACCGTGCTCGGCGAGCACACCGCGGCCTACTACCCCGGGGCGTTCACGCCGCGGGCGCAGCGCCGGCTGGCCCGGGTCTTCCCGGAGCGGATCGAGGTCGACGAGGCGGACGCGCTCGCGCTCGGCCTGGACGCGGTCTCCGACGGACGCAGCGTGCTGCTGGGCGATGCGACACCCGCGCTGGCGGCCCGGCTCGCGGGCCGGGGGTTCCGTACGATCGAACTGGACATGTCGGCATTTGCGGCCCACGGCGCGAGCGTGCGCAGTTGCGTACTGGAACTGCGCGCCGATCGTTGATCCCACGTCTTCGCGGGGTATCCCGTCTGTGCGCACTCGGGTGAGTTTCATCCCTCTCGCCGTTGTTGTGCGCTTTCCTCTTTTCGTACCTTCATCCGCCTTCGTTCCGCCCCCCGCCTTCGTACCCATCCCACTGATCCACCGATCCGCACCGCGTTTCGAATTCCACCGTTACGAAAGGACGTCATGAGCACGCAGCACTCGCCCGTCCCCTCCTCCGAGCACACGTCCGGTGTCGGCCGCACCGCCGGTCCGGGAGCCGAGAGCACCCGACTGATCGAGCTGGCCGAGGACGTCAGCGCGCACAACTACCACCCGCTGCCGATCGTGGTGGCCGAGGCGCACGGTGCGTGGATGACCGATGTCGAGGGCCGGCGCTACCTGGACATGCTGGCCGGGTACTCCGCACTCAACTTCGGGCACGGCAACGCCCGCCTGATCGACGCGGCCAAGCGCCAGCTGGACCGGGTCACGCTGACCAGCCGCGCGTTCCACAACGACCGCTTCGCGCCGTTCTGCGAGCAGCTCGCGCAGCTGGCCGGCATGGAGATGGTGCTGGTGATGAACACCGGCGCGGAGGCGGTGGAGACCGCGGTCAAGACGGCGCGCAAGTGGGGCTACGAGGTCAAGGGCGTGCCGGACGGGCAGGCGCGGATCGTGGTCGCCGCCGGCAACTTCCACGGCCGCACCACCACGATCGTGAGCTTCTCCACCGACGAGGAGGCGCGTCGGCACTTCGGCCCGTACACCCCGGGCTTCGACGTGGTGCCCTACGGCGACGCGGCGGCGCTGCGCGCGGCGATCACCGACGACACGGTGGCGGTGTTGATCGAGCCGATCCAGGGCGAGGCCGGCGTGCTGGTCCCGCCGCCCGGCTACCTGGCCGAGGTGCGCCGGGTCACCGCGGAGCGCGACGTCCTGTTCGTCGCCGACGAGATCCAGTCCGGGCTCGGGCGCACCGGCCGCACCTTCGCGTGCGAGCACGAGGGCGTGGTGCCGGACATGTACATCCTGGGCAAGGCGCTCGGCGGTGGCATCCTGCCGATCTCGGCCGTGGTGTCCTCGCGTGCGGTGCTCGGCGTCTTCGCGCCCGGCGAGCACGGCTCGACCTTCGGCGGGAATCCGCTGGCGTGCGCGGTGGGCCTGGAGGTGCTGGAGATCCTGCGCTCCGGCGAGTTCCAGCAGCGCTCCGCCGACCTCGGCGACCACCTGCACCGCGAACTCGCCACCCTGGTCGGCCACTCGGTGACCGCCGTCCGCGGTCGCGGCCTGTGGGCGGGCGTCGACATCGACCCGGCACACGGCACCGCCCGCGAGGTCTCCCAGGCCCTGATGGACCGCGGCGTCCTGGTCAAGGACACCCACGGCCAGACCATCCGCATCGCCCCGCCCCTGGTCATCTCCAAGGACGACCTGGACTGGTCCTTGGACCGGCTGAGGGCGGTGCTGAGGTAGCAGCGGGGCCCAGAGGACGAACGGCCGCGGGTCTTCGGGACGGCGCGGCCGTTCGTCTCACGAGTGTGGATCGGGCGAGTCGGCGGTGCGCGGGTGCCCACGGATCGACTTTTCGAAAGGATCGTCCGGGCCGAGACCGGACGGTTCTCCGGAAGTCACCCTGTGCCCCTGTAAGCGCGCCGGAACGACTGTCCTGGCAGGCGCCCCGGCGCCCCGGATGGCCCCTGCCCTGCCGACGACGGTGTCAGGTGCGGAGCGCGCGCGTGAGCGCCGTCCAGGAGGTTGCCGTGATGGTCAGGTGTCCGATGCTCGGGTCCTTCGAGTCGCGGACCGGGACGAGGCCCGGGAAATCATCGCTGACCTCGACACACGCCCCGCCGTTGCCGTTGCTGTGCGAACTCTTGCGCCACGTCGTCGGGCTCGCGTCGTAGATGGTCCCCATGTTTCGAACTCCTTGATTGCAGCTGTGATCAACACTGCCGAGTCCCTGGGTGGGAGAGCGTGCGAGCGCAGCGAGGCGAAAGCCCGGGCGCGTGCCGTAACGCTTGGCAGGTCTTCGATCAAGTGGCCTGAATCGCTGCCTTCAAGGTAAACGATAGTGAGCTCGTCCGGCAGTGTCAGCAGGATGAGCGATCCCCCAAGGGCAGGGTGCGCGCCATGGGAGTAGGGCAGCACCTGGACCGTGGTGTGATTCGCATCCATAAGTGGTAGCAACAAACTGAGTTGCTCGCACATGACCTCCGCGCCACCGATGGGTCGCCGTACGGCGGCCTCGTCCAAGATGACGGACAGCCGTGGTCGGTCGGGGGTTCGAAGGCGCCCCTGCCGACTCAGTCGCGCGGCGACCAGTTTGTCGATTTCGGCGGGTTCAGCGTCCGGATCGAACGCGGACAGGAACGCCTTTGCGTAGGCCGGTGTTTGGAGCAGTCCCGGGATCGTGGCAGCCGCGTACTCTTCGATGGCGCTCGCTTCGGCCTCAAGACGCATGTACCGGCGGTATTGACCGGGATGAATGTCGAACCTCACGAAGCCGAACATCCTCGTGAACATGACGCCGGTGCCCAGGGCAATGTCGAGCTTGGGTCCCAGAGTTTCGTGCAGGTGCTCCCCGTTTTCGAACTTCGACATCTGAGATTTGTTGAACCCGAGGATTCCGGCCAGCGCGGTAACGCTGAGACCGGCTCGCTCGCGCTCCATCCGGATTTCGGCGCCGTAGCGGTGACTTGGGGACAGGTCCGGGTCGAGTCGTCGTTGTCGGAACGTCACGTGCGGCCTCCCGTGTTGCGTGATCCGTCGCGCAACAGGGCGGGTCATCGAATCGGTGCACTGTGCGCCATTCCTTCGATACACAAGGTAGTGGCGCGAATTCGTCCATGAGAGGCGAATCGGCCGATACGCCTGCCACGAAGGCCGGTTGACCGCCATGTGACGGGAGCAGGGGGCGAGCACACGCCTTGGACAGCAGCTCGCCCCCTACGTGCCCCCAACGGAGAGGACAACAACACGATGCCAGAAGCCAATGGAGCCGACGTCGTTTCGCCGGCCGACGCCACCGCTGCCGACGCGATCCAGAACGCCAGACTCGCCTATCTCGTCCGCCAAGCCGCGCTCGTGATGCGCCGTCAGGAGGCGGCTCGGCCTCGCCGCGAAGTGATCGCGCACTCTGCCGAGGATCTCGACGTGGGCAGTGCGTTCTTCGAACGTTACCGGCACGCACCGTGCCGCGACGCCGTCTCGTCGCGGGACGGGACGCTCATGGACGTGATCGGGACCAGCGTCTACCTGCGCGGTCACGACGGCCTCGAATTCCTGTGTCGAATCCACGACTTGGTGATCCTCGCCCCGCCGCCGCCGGTCCTCTACCGGCGTGTGCGCTACGTCGGCCCGGAGGACCCCGCCCTGCGTCCCGACGGTGAACTCACCGAGTTGTGGGCCGTCGACCAGGGCAAGCTCGCGACTGTGCAACCCGCCAACGGACACGCCTGGTTCGCGTTGACATCCGACCTGGAGCGAACCGACTACACGCTGGGACCCGTCGCCGACTGGCCGACGCCGCCGTTCCGACCGGACCGGAACGGTCGGTGACGCCGGTGAGGGGCCGGCCCCACCGGGCCGGCCCCTCACCGAATTGCCGAAATCGTGCTCACGAGCTGCGGCGGCCCACCAGCCTCGGCTTCGGTTCTATGCCGGAGAGGCCGTTCCAGGCCAGGTTGACCAGGTGCGCCGCGACGTCGGCCTTCTTCGGGCGGCGGACGTCCAGCCACCACTGCCCGGTCAGGGCGACCATGCCGACCAGCATCTGGGCGTACATCGGGGCCAGCTTCGGGTCGTAGCCGCGCGACTTGAACTCCAGCCCGAGAACGTCCTCGACCTGGGAGGCGATGTCGCTGATCAGCGACGCGAAGGTGCCGGTGGATTGGGCCACCGGCGAGTCCCGGACCAGGATCCGGAAGCCGTCGGTGTTCTGGTCGATGTAGTCGAGGAGGGCGAAGGCCGCCTGCTCCAAGAGCTCACGAGGGTGCCCGCCGGTCAGGGCGCCGGTCACCATGTCCAACAATGCGCTGGTCTCCCGGTCCACGACGACGGCGTACAGACCTTCCTTGCCCCCGAAGTGTTCGTAGACCACCGGCTTCGAGACGCCCGCCTTGTGGGCGATCTCCTCGACACTCGTCGCGTCGTAGCCACGCTCCGCGAACAGTGTCCGACCGATGTCGATCAACTGCTCGCGGCGCTCTTTCCCGGTCATGCGCACACGACCGCCGCCGCGCGGTGCACTCCGCCTGCTGCTCTCGGTCACTGGCCCATCATGCCGCGCGGCGAGCCGCGACCCGTTCCCGGTCCGGCCAACGTACGTCCCAGACCCAGCCGAGCTTCTCCATCCAGCGGATCGCCCGGGCGCTGCTGTCGAGCTGGCCGCGCAGTACGCCGTGCCGTGCGCTGGTCTGATCCGCGTGGTGCAGGTTGTGCCAGGACTCGCCCATCGAGGGGATCGCGAGCCACCACACGTTGCCCGAACGGTCGCGGGACTTGAACGGGTGGTCGCCGACCGCGTGGCAGATCGAGTTGATCGACCAGGTCACGTGGTGCAGCAGCGCGACCCGGACCAGGCCGGCCCAGAAGAACGCGGTCAGCGCGCCCTGCCACGACCACGCCCACAGGCCGCCGACCAGCGCGGGAGCGGCCAGCGAGACCGCGACCCACAGCGGGAACTGGCGGGAGACGCGGATCATGTCGCGGTCCTTGAGCAGGTCGGGCGCGTACTTCTCCTGCGAGGTCTGCTCGATGTCGAACAGCCACCCCATGTGCGCCCACCACAGGCCCTTGGCCAGCGCGCCCACACCGGTGCCGTAGCGCCACGGCGAGTGCGGGTCGCCCTCCTTGTCGGAGAACCTGTGGTGCTTGCGGTGGTCGGCGACCCACCGCACCAGCGGCCCCTGCACGGCCATGTTGCCCGCGATCGCGAGGGCGATCCGGACCGGGCGCTTGGCCTTGAACGATCCGTGGGTGAAGTAGCGATGGAATCCGATGGTGATCCCGTGGCCGGTGATGGCGTACATCACCACCGCGATCACCACGTCGTGCCAGGACAGGCCCCACCCCCAGGCCACCGGCACCGCTGCCACCAGCGCGAGGAACGGGATGCCGATGAAGAGCGCCAGGGCGACCTGCTCGGCGAAGTGCTTGCGCTCGCCGCCGAGCGTGCCGCGCAGGGCGGAGTCGGCGGCGGACTTCCGTTCTTCGAGCACGCTGGTGCCGGGGGAAGGGGTCATAGGGATTCCCTCAGGTCGGGGGCGGCGATGCTACGGCGACGTAACCTACGGAGCCGTAAGTTCCGCCAGTATGGCAGGTCATGAGCGGAAAGTGAGGTGTCTGTCCGACCTCCGATTTTTCCGCCGCGCGGATGGCAAAACCCTTGTATCGGACGGCTTCCCGATCCGGCCGCAGGCATGCGTGAGGCGCCGGAGCGGCTTGTCGGGCCAGTCGCGCCGCGGTCTTGCGAGATGTTCCGTCGGGTCTACGGGGGGTTATTCGCGCACGAAGCGCCGAGGGGCCGGCATAGTGGGTGCCGTGAAAACGGGATGAGCCCGCCTGCCAAGCGGAATGCCCGATTCATTCCGCTATGGTGTAACTCGGCAGCACACGGGGTTTTGGTCCCCATGGTCCAGGTTCAAATCCTGGTAGCGGAGCCTCTCGGCAGTGCCGGCCGCAGCGGCGCGTGGAGCCTTCTCCCGACGGCGCTATCCTCATAGGGCCCGGTTTGTTCGGCTCGGCTTCGTCGTGCCGTCATTTCGTTTCTCCGAAGTCGGCCTTCGGAGTCGTCGGGCATCCCCCGCCAGCGATGCCGAGGAGCCTTGCTCTGTGAGCCCCATCCGCCCGGCTGCCGTCGTCGTACTTGCTGCGGGTGAGGGCACCCGCATGCGTTCCAAGACCACTCCGAAGGTGTTGCACGCCCTGGCCGGTCGGGCCATGGTCGGGCATGTGGTCGAGGCCGCTCGACGGCTGGATCCCGAAGACCTGATCGTCGTCGTCGGCCACGGCCGCGACAAGGTCGCGAGCTACCTGTCCGCGTTGGACCCGGCCGCCCGGGTGGTCGTCCAGGAACAGCAGAACGGCACCGGACACGCCGTGCGCGTCGCCCTGGACGGGCTCGCCGAGAGCAACCGGGAGCCGGACGGCGTGGTCCTGGTCACGTGCGGGGACACCCCGCTGCTGACCACGGACAGCCTGGCCGCACTGGTCGCGACCCACGAGAGCGAGGGCAACGCCGTCACCGTGCTCTCCGCGGTCGTGCCCGACCCGACCGGCTACGGCCGGATCGTCCGGGAGAACACCCCCGACGGGCGCGGTGCCGTCACCGCGATCGTCGAGCACAAGGACGCCTCCGCCGCCCAGCGCGCGATCGCCGAGATCAACTCCGGCGTGTACGCGTTCGACGGCAAGCTGTTGCGCGAGGCGCTCGGCCAGATCACCCCGCACAACAGCCAGGGTGAGGAATACCTCACCGACACGCTGCACGTGCTGCGCGAGGCCGGGCATCGGGTGGGCGCCGCCGCGGCCGTGGACCACCGGGAGATCCTGGGCGTCAACGACCGGGTGCAGCTCGCCGAGGCACGGCGGGTGTTCAACGACCGCCTGCTCGAAGCCGCGATGCGTGCCGGGGTCACCGTGGTCGATCCCGCGACCACCTGGATCGACGTGGACGTCACGTTCGAACCGGATGCCGTACTCCACCCCAACACCCAGCTGCACGGCGCGACCGCCATCGCCGCCGAGGCCGTGGTGGGCCCCAACTGCACGCTGCGCGACACCGTCGTCGGCGAGCGGGCCCACGTGTACAACGCCACGAGCGACGGCGCCGAGATCGGCCCCGAGGCCACCGTGGGTCCGTACACCTACCTGCGACCGGGCACCCGGCTCGCGCAGGGGGCCAAGGTCGGCGGCTTCGTGGAGATGAAGAACGCCGTGGTGGGCCCCGGATCCAAGGTGCCGCATCTGTCCTATGTCGGAGATGCGACCATCGGGGTGGGCACCAATATCGGTGCGGCCACGATCTTCGTGAACTACGACGGCGTGAACAAGCACCACACGGTGGTCGGGGACCACGTGCGGGTGGGCAGCGACACCATGCTGGTCGCCCCGATCGAGATCGGCGACGGTGCCTACACGGCCGCCGGATCGGTGATCACAGAAGATGTCCCGCCCGGTGCGATGGCGGTGGCGCGGGGGCGCCAGCGCAACATCGACGGGTGGGTTGCACGCAAACGCGCGGATACGGCCTCGGCGCAGGCCGCCGAACGCGCGCTCGCGGCCACGCAGGGGGACGCGGGCGACGTGCACACAACGGCCGGGCCGAACGACGGTTCTGCCGAGGCGAATGGCAAGGAGACGGTGCTGTGAGCGGGATCAAGGTGACGCCTGAGCGCAAGCTCATGCTCTTCACGGGCAGGGCCCACCCCGAACTTGCGAAGGAGGTGGCCTCGGAGCTCGGTGCGGATCTCGTTCCCACCAAGGCCTTCGAGTTCGCCAACGGGGAGATCTACGTACGTTTCGAGGATTCCGTACGAGGTGCCGACGCGTTCGTGATCCAGAGCCACACGGCTCCGATCAACACGTGGATCATGGAACAGCTGATCATGATCGACGCGCTCAAGCGGGCCTCCGCCAAGCGCATCACGGTCATCGTGCCGTTCTACGGCTACGCCCGTCAGGACAAGAAGCACCGCGGTCGCGAGCCGATCTCGGCTCGCCTGATGGCGGACCTGTTCAAGACCGCGGGCGCCGATCGGCTGATGGCCGTGGACCTGCACACGTCGCAGATCCAGGGCTTCTTCGACGGTCCGGTGGACCACCTGTTCGCGCTGCCGCTGCTGGCCGACCACGTCGGCAAGCGGGTGGACCGCGAGCGGCTGACCGTGGTCTCGCCGGACGCCGGCCGGGTCCGGGTGGCCGACCAGTGGACGGATCGCCTCGGCGCGCCGCTGGCGATCATCCACAAGCGTCGCGACCCCAACATCGCCAACGAGGTCACCGTGCACGAGGTGGTCGGTGACGTCACCGGCCGCACGTGTGTGCTGGTCGACGACATGATCGACACCGGTGGCACGATCTGCGCCGCCGCCGACGCGCTGTACGAGAACGGCGCCGCCGACGTGATCGTGGCCGCCACCCACGCGGTGCTGTCCGGTCCGGCCGTGGACCGGCTGAAGAACTCGCGGATCAGCGAGGTCATCGTGACCAACTCGCTGCCGATCGAGGAGGGGCGTCAGTTCGACAAGCTGACCATCCTGTCGATCGCCCCGATGGTGGGTCGGGCGATCCGCGAGGTGTTCGAGGACGGTTCGGTCACGAGCCTGTTCGACGGCCACAGCTGACCCACGGCACCGTCAAACCCGGCCCGAATGGGCCGTTTGAGCTGCAACTCGCGTACGCCGCCCGGTCGTTCGGCCGGGCGGCGTACGTGTGCCCATCTGCTTTTCGAGGTATCTTGCGTCGAATGGGGGGCGCGCTGTCACTCGTTCGAGTGGCGTTCGTCGCGACCCGATTTCGGGGTGACCGAGAAGAGCGGGTAGGCTAACGGGGTTGCCCGGCGAGGGATGCGCGCTACTTGCTCCGTGATCGACGCGGTAGTTGTGTGTCGTGTACTCCTCCAAGGCTTTTGCAGGGGACCCGGTGCCACTCGGGCACCTACGAACCGACTCCGGCCATCACCGTCCGCAGTCGATCCGCACCATGGGGACCCCGCCCCGCCATCCGCCACCGCGTCGTTCGAGGAGTACCCGTCGTGTCCGAGGTCCGTATCGTCGCCGAGCCGCGTTCCGAGTTCGGCAAGGGTGCCGCCCGTCGCGCCCGTCGCGCGGGTAAGGTGCCGGCCGTCCTCTACGGTCACGGCTCCGCTCCGCTCCACCTTGCGCTTCCGGGCCACGAGCTCATGCTCGCGCTCAAGACCCCCAACGTCCTGTTCTCGCTGGACATCGACGGCAAGGCGCAGCTGGCCCTGCCCAAGGACGTTCAGCGTCACCCGATCAAGCGTCACCTGGAGCACGTCGACCTCCTGATCGTCCAGAAGGGCGAGACGGTCACGGTCGAGGTTCCGGTCAGCACGGTCGGCGAGATCGCCCCGGGCGGTCTGCTCGAGACCGTCGTCCCGGCGCTTCCCGTCGAGGCCGACGCCACCGCCCTCCCCGGCACCATCGAGATCGACGTGACCGGCCTGGAGCCGGGCGCCTCGGTGCACGCCAAGGACATCAAGCTGCCGAAGGGCACCGCGCTCGCGGGCGACCCCGAAGCGGTCATCCTGCACATCCTCACCCCGTCGGCTCCGGAGCCGACCGCCGAGGAGACCGCGGCGGCCGACGAGGCCTGATCCGGTCTCGTTGTCGTAGGACGAACGCGGGGACGACAACATCATGAGTGAGTCGCAGGCCCACGCCGGCACGGAGAACAGTCCGTGGTTGGTCGTGGGCCTCGGCAATCCCGGGCCCGAGTACGCCGGGAATCGCCACAACGTCGGGTTCATGGTCGTCGATCTGCTCGCCGAGCGGGATCGGTCGAGGTTCAAGGCGCACAAGTCGCGCGCCCAGGTGGTGGAGACCCGGATCGGCCCGCATCGGGTGGTGCTGGCCAAGCCGATGTCGTTCATGAACCTGTCCGGCGGTCCGGTGACCGCGCTGCGTGACTTCTACAAGATCCCGGTCGCGAACATCATCGCGGTCCACGACGAGTTGGACGTCGACTTCGGCGTGCTGCGGCTCAAGCGCGGTGGCGGCGACAATGGGCACAACGGCCTGAAGTCGATCACCAAGTCGCTCGGACCCGACTACCTGCGGGTGCGGTTCGGCATCGGCCGCCCGCCCGGGCGGATGGACGTCGCGGCGTTCGTGCTCAAGGACTTCTCCGCGACCGAGCGCAAGGAACTCGCGTTCGAGGTGGACCGGGCGGCCGACGCGTGCGAGGCACTGGTGCGCGAGGGCCTGGAGCGGGCGCAGAACGAGTTCCACACCTGACCGTGGCGGGTCGCAGGACAGGCGCCGGCGAGGGCGGGGCCCGCACGGGGACCCGCCCTCGGCCGTACCCGGGTGGCTACCAGCGGCCGTCGTCGCGGATGCGCACCGGCGCCAGCCCCAGGACCAGCGTGCTGATCGCGGCGTCCATCGACGAGCCGATGAACCATTCGCCGGTGTGGTCCAGGCCGAACACCCGACCGATCGGATCGATCGCCAGGTAGCTGCTGCCGTCGTCCTCGTCGCCCAGCGGGGCCAGCGGGGTGCCCAGCGCGCGACCCACGTCGGTGAGCGTGCGCGGCAGGTGCAGCCCGCGGGTGGGGTCGATGGTGAACGGGCGGCGGAGGACGTCCTTGCCCGCGCCGCCGATGGCGAAGTGCAGCGAACCGAACTCGGCCCAGGCCACCAGCGCCGCCGGGAACACGCTGTGCCGGTGCCCGTCGGGCGACTCGTGGTCGCTGATCTGCCGGGCCCACGTCTCGGCCTGGGTCAGCCGGCGCCGACCCACCGTCCAGCCGGCCCGCTTGAGTTCGTGCACCACGTCGGTGGAGAAGCGGGACACGTCAGCCGCTTTCCGTCGACGCGACGCCGAAGTGTTCGAGCATCGGTGCGCAGGACCGGCACGGCGGTTGATACGTGTCGTGTCGTGGGTCGCCGTCCTCACGGATCCGGCGCAGGGTCAGCTTGGCCCCCTTGAGCGAGCGTCGTGCCTCCTGCACGGTGAACGGTCGCCGAGCCGCCCGCTTGGTGCGCGCCGCCTCGGCCTCGAAGAGATGCTCGGACACCAGCTCGACCTCGGGACAGCGGCCCCGCCAGCGCTCGCGTGCCTCGACCGGGAGGGCCATCAGGAAGTCCCGGACCAGCGGATGCGCCGTCGGCACGGTGTCGCCCTTGGCGCCGGCCCGGGTGCGGATGCGCTTGCCGACGAACAGCGCCGCCGCCACGGCCGGCAGGATGCTCTCCCGGGTGCCCCCCGGGGCGACCCGCTCGCGCGGGTCGGGATCCACCGGTTCGAGCTCCGGATCAACTTCCACCGTACGTTCCTTCGCCAGTGTCGTCGTCGGAGTACCCGCGGCCACGTGGCGTTCCCTTCTCGTTCATGTGCTGCTTCGGCCGAGGCGGCTTGTGTCGACGGATCGATCATGCCGGCGCCCGGATCGGTGACTGTGCGTGCAACAGCGTGCCAAACGTATCGGCGACCCGTGTAACCGGGACTCCCGGAAAGATCTTTGCAGTTCGGTCCGACCCGCGGATTTCCCGGTTGACCCGCGGCGGAGCGGATCGGGCGCTAGCTTCGTTCGGGTGGGGGTGCCGTGCGGCGGCTGGGCCCGCGCGGCCGGGGGGTTGCAGGGGAGTTGACGTTCCGTCATGTCGAATTCCGGGTCTGGGCGAGCCATCGGGCTCGCCGTCATAGGGGCCGGCTATTGGGGGCCCAATCTGGTGCGCAACGCGCAGGCCACACCGGCTCTGCGGCTGGAATGGCTGTGTGATCTGGACGAGGCGCGGGCCCGTGCGGTCCTGGGGGATTACAGCACGGTTCGGGTGAGCACGTCGTATCAGGAAGTGCTGGCCGACCCCGCGGTACACGCGGTGGCGATCGCGACGCCGGCCGCGACGCACTTCGAGCTGGTCGCGGCGGCGCTGGAGGCGGGCAAGCACGTCCTGGTCGAGAAGCCGATCACGGCCGATCACTCGGACGCGGTCAAACTCGTCGAACTGGCCGAGCGCAACGGGCTGACGCTGATGTGCGATCACACGTTCTGCTACATGCCGGTGGTCCGACACATCCGCGATCTGATCCACAGCGGCGAACTGGGCGACATCCGCTTCTTCGACTCGGTGCGGATCAATCTGGGCCTGGTCCAGCCGGACGTGGACGTGGTGTGGGATCTCGCACCGCACGATCTGTCCATCCTGGACTTCATCCTGCCGCCGGGGGTGCGCCCGGTGTCGGTGGCGGCCCACGGCGCGGACCCGCTCGGCACCGGCCGGGCCTGCCTGGCCTACCTGGTGGTGCGGCTGAGCAACGAGGCGATCGCACACGTGCATGTGAACTGGCTCTCGCCGACCAAGGTGCGCACCACCATCATCGGCGGCTCCCGACGCACCCTGGTGTGGGACGACACCAATCCCGCGGCCCGACTCCAGGTGCACGACAAGGGCATCGACCTGGCCGAGGACGCCGCGCTCAGCCGGGAGGCCCGGCGGGAGAAGCTGATCTCCTACCGGGTGGGCGACGTGGTCTCGCCCGCGTTGCCCGAGCGGGAGGCGCTGCGCGCGGTGATGGCCGAATTCGCCGACGCGATCGGCACGTCCCGGCCGGCGCTGACCGACGGTCGCGCGGGTCTGCGGGTCCTGGAACTACTGGAGGCGGCCTCGCGCAGCCTGGAACTGGGCGGCGTCACCGTCGCGCTGGGAGAACTCTGATGGCTGTCGAAATCGCCGGTTCGCGCTGCGTGGTCACCGGCGGCGCGGGGACCATCGGGTCCACGATCGTCGACCGGCTGCTCGCCGCCGGGGCCGCGCAGGTGGTCGTGCTGGACAACCTGACCCGCGGGCACCGGGGCAATCTGGCCGGTGCGCTGACCGACGAGCGGGTCGAGCTGGTCGAGGGCGACATCCGCGACCGGCCGCTGCTGGCCCGGCTGATGCCCGGCACCGACGTGCTGTTCCACCTCGCCGCCATCCGGATCACGCAGTGCGTGGAGGAACCCCGGCTCGCGCTGGAGGTCCTCGTGGACGGCACCTACGACGTCATGGAGGCGGCGATCGCCGCCGACGTGCGCAAGGTGGTCACCTCCTCCTCGGCGTCGGTCTACGGGCTCGCCGAGGAGTTCCCGACCACCGAGCTGCACCACCCGTACGACAACGACACGCTCTACGGCGCGGCCAAGCTGTTCAACGAGGGTCTGCTGCGCAGCTTCCGGACGATGTACGGCCTGGACTACGTGGCGCTGCGCTACTTCAACGTCTACGGTCCGCGCATGGACGTGCACGGCCTGTACACCGAGGTGCTGATCCGCTGGATGGAGCGGATCGGCAAGGGGGAACCCCCGTTGATCTTCGGCGACGGCCTGCAGACCATGGACTTCGTGTACACCGAGGACATCGCTCGCGCCAACCTCCTTGCCGCGCAAGCCGATGCCGCGGGTGAGGTGTTCAACATCGCGTCCGGGAGCGAGACTTCGCTGCGCGGACTGGCCGAGCGACTGCTGGCGGTGATGGGTGCGGAGGAGCTGGGCATCGAGTACGGCCCGGCCCGATCGACCGGCGGGGTGACCCGGCGGCTGGCCGATACCACCAAGGCCGCACGGGAGTTGGGCTTCACCGCGGAGGTGGACATCGACGAGGGACTGCGCCGACTGGTGGCGTGGTGGCGGGACGCGGTCTGATCCGACCGGGGCACCGAGGGGGTTCGGTGGACACCGGGTGCGGGGCGGACGCGGCTGGGACGGGCATGGGCGGGCGACCGGGCTGGGGGAAGGCACGATGAGCATGGAACGAATTCCGGTGATGCGGCCCTGGATGGGCGAGGAAGAGGCCGCCGCCGCGGCGGACGCGGTGCGCTCCGGGTGGGTGGCCCAGGGACCTCGGGTGGCCGCCTTCGAGCGGGCGTTCGCGGAGTACGTCGAGGTGCCCGCGGCGATCGCGGTGTCCTCGTGCACCACTGCGCTGCACCTGGCGCTGATCAACGCCGGGGTGGGGCCGGGCGACGAGGTCGTGGTGCCCTCGCTGTCCTTCGTGGCCACCGCCAACGCGGTGCGCTACGTGGGCGCGCGCCCGGTGTTCGCCGATGTCGAACTCGCCACCGGGAACCTGACCCCGGAGACGATCGAACCGGTGCTCACCGCCGCGACGCGCGCGGTGATCCTGGTCGATCAGGGCGGCATTCCGGCCGATCTGGACGGGGTACGGGCGCTGGTGGACGCCTGCGGCATCGTGGTGGTGGAGGACGCGGCGTGCGCGGCGGGCTCGACCTACAAGGGCCGACCGGTGGGCGCCGGCGCGATGTCCGCGACGTTCTCCTTCCATCCGCGCAAGCTGCTGACCACCGGCGAGGGCGGCATGCTCACGCTCGCGCGCGAGAGCGCGGCACCGCGGTTGCGCCGGTTGCGCGAGCACGGGATGAGCGTCAGCGCGGCCGACCGGGACGCCGCGGACCGCGCGGGCGGGGCGCCGGTGGTGGAGAGCTACGACGAACTCGGCTTCAACTACCGGATGACCGACATCCAGGCGGCGGTCGGCCTGGTGCAGCTGGGCCGACTGCCCGCGATGGTCGCCCGGCGTCGGGAACTGGCGGCCCGCTACCGGGAGTTGCTCGCCGGGGTGGACGGGCTGGAGACGGCGGCCGATCCGGCGTACGGGCTGACCAACTATCAGGCGTTCTGGGTGCTGCTGCCCGAGGACTTCCCCGTGTCGCGCGACGACCTGCTCGGGGAACTCGCCCGGGCCGGCATCTCGGCGCGGCGCGGGATCATGGCCGCGCATCTGGAACCGGCGTACGCGGACGTCGAACACGTACCGCTGCCCGCCACCGAGCGGTTGACCCGGGACTCGCTGATCCTGCCGCTGTTCCACGACCTGACCGAGGACGGGCAGGACCGGGTGGTGGCCGCGGTGCGGGCGGCGGCCGGCGTCCGGGCGGCGGTCTAGTGTCCTTTCGCGATCTGCTGTTGGTCGGCGCCGGCGGGTTCGCCCGCGAGGTCGCCGCGGCGATCCCGGACTTCCGTGCCCCGCGCGGGAGTTCGGGGTGGCGGCTGCTCGGCTTCCTGGACGACGATCCGGCCCGCCTGGACACCGAGGTGGACGGCTTCCCGGTGCTCGGCGGTGCGGACGCGGTGCACAAGTGGTCGGATGCGCTGGTGGTGGTGTGCGTCGGGAGTCCGACGAACTGGTGGAGTCGCTCGCGGGTGGTGGCCCGGCTGGGCCTGCCGGACTCCCGCTGGGCCACGCTCGTGCACGTGAGTGCGGTGGTCCCGCGTACGTGCGAGGTCGGGCCGGGCGCGGTGCTGATGGCACAGACGGTGCTGACCACCTCGGTCCGGGTGGGCGCCCACGCGCACACCATGCCGCACGTGGTGCTGACCCACGACGACGACGTGGGCGAGTTCGCCACGCTGGCCGCGGGAGTGCGGTTGGCGGGCGCGGTGACGGTGGGCCGGGAGGCGTACCTGGGAGCCGGTGCGCTGGTGCGCGAGCGGCGCACCATCGGTGCCCGGTCGCTGGTGGGGATGGGCTCGGTCGTGACGCGGGACGTGCCGCCGGCCGAGGTGTGGGCGGGGGTGCCGGCCCGCCGACTGCGGTCGGCGCCGACCCCCGCCGCCGTGGGGATTTCACGAGGGGGAGATGCGAATGAGTGCTGACCTGGACCGGATTCCGTTGGTGGACCTGGCCGCCGCGCACGCCGAGGTGGCCGGCGAGGTCGAGGCCGGCATCGCCCGGGTGCTGGCCACGTGCGCGTTCGTGGGCGGCCCGGACGTCGCGGGCTTCGAGGCCGAGTACGCCGAGTTCACCGGCGTCGCGCACTGCGTCGGGGTGGCCAACGGCACGGACGCCGTGGAACTGGCGCTGCGGGTGCTGGAGGTGGGCGCGGGAGCGGGCGTGGTGATGCCCGCGAACACCTTCGTGGCGACCGCGGAGGCCGCGGTCCGGGCGGGCGCCCGGCCGGTGTTCGCGGACGTGGACGACGAGTTCCTGCTGCTGGATCCGCAGCGGGCCGCCGAGGCGCTCGGCGGCCCGGTCGAGGCCCGCGCCGTGGTCCCGGTACACCTGAACGGGCAACTGGCGCCGATGGGCGCGTTGCGGGCGCTGGCGCAGGCCCGCGGGGTGTTCCTGGTCGAGGATGCCGCGCAGTGCCAGGGCGCGACCCAGGACGGCACCGCACCCGGCGGGTGGGGGCCCGACTCCATCGCGGCGACCAGCTTCTACCCGGGCAAGAACCTGGGCGCCTACGGCGACGGCGGTGCGGTGGTGACCGGCAACGAGGCATATGCGGCCGCGCTGCGCGAGATGCGCGACCACGGGTCGTCGCGCAAGTACGTGCACACGCGCCTGGGCTTCAACTCGCGCCTGGACACCATCCAGGCCGTGGTGCTGCGCGCCAAGCTGCGCCGACTCGCCGACTGGAACGTGCGGCGGCGGGCGGCGGCGGCCCGCTACGACGCGCTGCTCGCCGGGGTCGAGGGCGTGCGGGTGCCGGGCACCGCGCCGGGCAACGAGCACGTGTGGCACCTGTACGCGGTCCGGGTGCCCGAGCGGGACAAGGTGCTCGCGCTGCTGAACGAGGCGGGCGTGGGCGCCGGCGTGCACTATCCGGTGCCGGTGCACCTGCAACCCGCCTTCGCCGAACTGGGCTACGCACGTGGCGACTTCCCGGTGGCCGAGCGGGCCGCCGAGCAGATCCTGACGCTGCCGCTGTACCCGCAGTTGACCGCGGCGCAGCAGGAGCGCGTCGTGGAGGTGCTCGCGGGAGCGCTGAGCCGGCTGTGAGGCCCGGGCCCGACGACGGGCCGGCGTGCCTGCCCGCGCCCGGCACGATCCGCCATCTCGGCCACGCCGGTTTCGTGGTCGCCCACGCGGGCGTCTCGCTGCTGATCGACCCGTGGTTTCACCCCGCGTTCCTCGGCGCGTGGTTCCCGTTCCCGGACAATCGCGCGTTGTTGCCCGAGGTGCTCGCCGGCGGATACGACCTGCTCTATCTCTCGCACCTGCACGAGGACCACTTCGACGAACGGGTGCTCGAGCAACTCGATCGCGGCATCACCGTGGTGTTGCCGAGGTACCGGTCCAAGTCCCTGGTCCGGCGGATGAGTGCGCTGGGTTTCCACGAGCAGGTCGTGCTCGGCCATCGCGAGTCGTTCACGCCCGCGCCGGGACTGACCCTGACCATGCTGCTGGACACCAGCCACAAGGAGGACAGCGGCCTGCTCGTCAACCTGGACGGCTACCGCTTCCTGGACCTCAACGACTGCAACACCCCGCTCGGCGAACTCCCGAGCGACGTCGATCTGTTGTCCGCGCAGTTCTCCGGCGCGATGTGGTACCCGAACGCGTACGCGTATCCGGAGGAGACCCAGCGCAAGAAGACCGCCGAGGTGCGCTCGGACCTGTTCGACACGCTGGTGCGCAAGGTGCGCCTGACCGGCGCGCGCGCCTACCTGCCGTCGGCCGGGCCGCCGGTGTTCCTGGATCCCGAACTCGCCCGGTACAACGACCGGGACGAGACGATCTTCCCGCTGTGGGACGCGTTCGCCGACGACTTCGCGGCGGCCTGTCCGCAGGTGCGGGTGATCGAGGCGGCGCCGGGCGACGACCTGGCCGCACCGACCGGCCCGGTGGCGCACTGGCGCACCGAGGCGTACCTGAGCGCCTATCGGGACCGCCGCGAGGCCGAGTGGCGGGCCTATGCCGAGCCGGCGTTCGAGCCGGTCGCGCCGGCCGAACTGGACGCCTACCTGGCCCGGTTGCAGAGCTGGAACAAGCGCTTCCTGGGCGATTGGCGCAAGGACGTGCGGTTGACCTCGGACGGCGGTTCCTGGTCGGTACGGCTGGGCCGGATCGCGGGTGACATCGTGTTCGAGGAGGAGCCGGTCGACCCCGCCTACACGATCGAGGTCCCGCAGCGGGTGTTGCGCGCGATCGTGGACGGTGCGGTGGGGTGGGAGGAGGCGCTGCTGTCCATGCGCCTGGGCCTGGCCCGTGATCCGGACGTGTTCGACCTGACCCTGATGAGCCTGCTGCGCTACGGCGAGCACCCGGCGCAGACCATGCAGATGGTCCGCGAGCGCGAATCGGCCGCGCACGGCGAGTCGATCGAGCGGTGCGGGGTGCGGATGCAGCGGTTTTGTCCGCACGCCGGCGAGGACCTGTCGCACGCGGACATCGCGGCCGGCGTGCTGGAGTGCCCGCGCCATCACTGGAAGTGGCGCCTGGACACCGGCGAGTGCGTGGCGGGCGGGACCGTGCCGCTGCGGGTCGAGCCGATCGCCGACGGCGTCCCGGATCGGTGACGGTCGCCGCCGCTCGCTCGGGACATGCGTTCGAGCGTGCGGCGGTTGACATAACGTCCTGCACCGAATCGACAGTCGCCCTGCTCGCCCGGTGTGCCGTCACCCCTGCGAGCGAGTCCGCGCCACTCGTTCGCCCTATTCGTCAGAAAAGATAATTGATCGCGGTATTGCATCCTTTGTATGTCGGTAACGACGCGTTAGGCATTCGAAAGGAAAACGTTTTTCTCCGAAACGTCCGGGTTCCGTCACGAGCGTGTCATGGCGCGTCGAGTGTCGACCACGCGGCGGCCGCAAGTGCTGCGGTGTGGCCGTCCAGGTCATTCGTGTCCCTCGGGACGGGAGTGGCGCCCGTGATGTCTGGAGGTTGTCCATGAGCACCTGGGGATGGGTCTGCCAGGAGAACGCTTGTCCGTCGAAGTCCGACGGCGCCCGCCAGCGGTACCGGTCGAAGGACGCGGCACAGGTGGCGGCCAAGGCGCACACGAAGGCCACCGGGCACAAGACGAGGATCATCGAGTACAGGTAGCCGGCGGGTCACGGCCGCCCGGGGGCACGCGGGAGACAGGCGGGCACGAGTGGGAACGGGCGCACACGCGTAGGAACGGGTGGGCACGAGTGGGAACAGGCCGGCCCGAGTAGGAACGGGTGGGCACGGGTGGAAGCCGCGCCCGGTGGTCGGCACTCACGACCACCGGGCGCCCGAAGGAGCCGGAACGGCCCTACAACACCTCGATGTTGGGCCCCGCGCCGAGCACCCGTCGGCAGTCGAGCACGTAGTCGGCGGTGCGCAGCAGATCCAGATCGACATCGTCGTGGTCGACGAGCAGCACCACCGCGTCCGCGGCGGCCACCGTCTGCGCGGTCAACTCCACCCGTCGCAACCGGGCGTCCACGACCTGGGCGAGGTCCACGTGCGGGTCCGCGGCGGTGACCTCCGCACCCAGGTTCAGCAACAACCGGGCCACGTGCGTGGACGGCGACTCCCGGGCGTCGCCGGTGTTCTTCTTGTACGCGAGTCCCACCAGCAACACCCGGGAGCCGTTGACCGATCGGCGCCGGGTGTTGAACGCGGCGGTGAGCCGGCGGATCACGTAGTCCGGCATGTGGTTGTTGACGTCGTTGGCCAACTCCACGAAACGAAAGCTCTGGCCGAGCGCACGCTGCACCCGCCAGGACAGGTACGACGGGTCGATCGGCAGGCAGTGCCCGCCGACACCCGGCCCCGGGGTGAAGCGCAGGAAGCCGAACGGCTTGGTCGAGCAGGCATCGATCGCCTCCCACACGTCGATGCCCAGGTCGTGGGCGAACATCGCGACCTCGTTGACGAGCGCGATGTTCACGTGCCGGAAGGTGTTCTCGATCAACTTGACCAACTCGGCCTCCTTCGGCGAGGAGACCGGCACGACGCGGTCGATCAGCGAACCGTAGAAACCCTCCACGACCGCCAACGAGGCGGCGTCCACCCCGGAGACCACCTTGGGCGTGTTGACCAGGTTCCAGGTCGGGTTGCCCGGGTCGATCCGCTCCGGGCTGTAGCCCAGGTGGAAGTCCCGGCCCACGGTCAGACCCGAGCCCTCCTCCAGGATCGGGCCGACCAGTTCCTCGGTGGTGCCCGGATAGGTGGTCGATTCGAGCACCACGCACGCGCCGGGCCGCAGATAGCGGGCCAGGGTGCGGGCGCACTCCTCGATGTAGCTCAGATCCGGGACGCCCTCGCGCAGCGGCGTGGGCACGGTGATCACCGCGATGTCGTAGCCGCCCAGATCACGCGGCTCGGCGGTGGCGCGGTAGCTGCCCGCGTCCAGGATCGCCCGCACGTGTGCGGACGGGATGTCCTCGACGTACGACTCGCCCGCCGCGAGCCGCTTGATCCGCCCCTCGTCGACGTCGTAGCCGACCACCTCGTGACCCACCTGTGCGGCCCGAACCGCCAGCGGCAGCCCCACATAACCCTGACCGGCGATGACAACACGCATCCGAGACTCCCCCTCCTCGCGCAACCGCCCACCCCCGAGCGGCTGGTGATGCAACGTCAGAGGCGGCCGGGCACGTGATCGGCACGCGGCTTGGCCACCACCCACGACGACACGAGCCCGGCCACGCGTTCGCCGCGCACCACCGCTCCGGGAAAGCGCGAGACCAACTCGGTACGCCGGGCCGGGAACACCCGAGGCTCCGATCCGGCGATCCGCGACCGCAGGTGACCGGGCATCAGATGCAGCGCGGGCAACGAGGTCTGCGGATCGAGCGGATGCTCCCGGGCGGCGGTGCGCAGCCAGTAGCGCTCCGCCGAGGCGTGCACGACATCGGCCAGCCGGGCCCGGGCGGTCGGCGCGGCCAACCGATCGAGCAGCCCGTCGCACACCACCAGGTCGCAACTCCCGGACCACTCCAGCGGATCGGCCGCCTCATGGACCAACCACGAGGCCGACCCGGCGGATCCGCTCGCGGCCTCGACCACGCGCACGTGCGCGGGCCGCACCGGGGCGTGCCACCAGAACTCGGCCGAGCCGCCCAGGTCCACCACCCGCAGCCGCTCGATGTCCGGGAACGCCTCGCGAAACCACAACCATCGTCGTGCCCGCGCCCCGGCCTCCACCTGGGTGCGCGCGGCAGCCGCGCGCCCCGACCAGGCCCGGACCAGGCGTTGCGGTTGTGCCATCGTGCGTGATCCCCCCTGACGAGCCCGCGGCCGAGCGCCGCGGACCGCCCATCAGGCTATGGGCACAACCGCACTCCCATGCGGGAAACCGGCGAACCCGAGGCGTCCCGGATCCGAACATGCGAACGGCCCCGGGGAAGGATCCCGGGGCCGTCCGCGGTCGTGGGCGAGCCGGCCGGGCGCCGGCCCGGACCGGTTCGGTCAGGCGCTGGGCCAGACGATGCTCTGGATCTCGCTGTAGGCGGCCAGCCCGTACGAGCCGCCGTCCCGGCCGACACCGGACTGCTTGAAGCCGCCGAACGCAGCCTCCATGTTGCGGCCCACGGTGTTCACCCCGACACCGCCCGAGCGCAACCGGCGGGCGATGCCGTAGGCGCGCGTGGTGTCGCCCGCGAACACGTAGGAGAGCAGGCCGTAGTCCGAGTCGTTGGCGAGCCGGATCGCCTCCTCCTCGTCCCCGTCGAACGGAATCACCGTGACCACGGGGCCGAAGAACTCCTCGCGCGCGATGGTCATCTCGTTGGTCGCGTCCGCGAACAGCGTGGGCGCGACGTAGAAGCCCTTCTCGAAGTCGGGACGCTCGCCGCCGACCACCAGCCGGGCGCCCTCCTCGCGGCCCTTGGCGATCAGCGCCTCCACCCGGCCGCGCTGCACCGCCGAGATGACCGGGGTGACCTGCGTCGCCGGGTCCAGCGGGCTGCCCACCTTCAGGCCGCGCGCGTGCTCCGCGAGCCGCTCCACCAGCCGGTCGTAGATGCCGCGCTGGGCGATCACCCGGGTCGGCGCGGTGCAGATCTGGCCCGCGTAGAAGCTCCACACCGTGCCGATGCCGTGCACGGCCGCGTCCAGGTCCGCGTCGTCGAGCACGATGCACGCGCCCTTGCCGCCGAGCTCCATCAGCTGGCGCTTGAACGTGCGGCCCGCGACCTCGGCGATCCGCGAGCCGACCAGCGTCGAACCGGTGAAGCTGATCATGTCCACGTGCGGCGAGGCCACCGTGGCCTCGGAGACGTCCACTCCCGAGCCGGTGATGATGTTCAGCACGCCGGCGGGCAGCCCGGCCTCGGCCAGCGCCTCGGCCATCCGGTACACCGCCAGCGGGTCCTGCGGCGCGGGCTTGACCACGACCGTGTTGCCCATCGCCAGGGCCGGCGCGACCTTGCCCGCGCTGTTCGCGAGCGGGTTGTTGTACGACGTGATGCAGGTGACCACGCCGACCGGCTGGCGGATCTCCTGCGCCCCGAAGATGCCCGCCCGGCTCAGCGCGGTCTCCGGGGTCGCCTGCGGGTTGAGGGCGAACTCGGTCGGCTCCAGCGCGCCCTTGGCGTAGCGCTTGAAGCGCGAGTACGTGGTGCCCAGCTGCATCATGCCCGCGACCGCCAAGGTCGCGCCGGTCTCGGCGGAGGCGAGCGGGACCACTTCGCCGCCCATCTTCAGGAACAGGTCCGCGGCCCGGTCCAGGATGCCGGCGCGCTCCTCGGGCGTGGTCCGCGACCAGGTGCCGAACGCCTCCGCCGCCGCCGCCGTGGCCGCGTTCGCCTGCTCCACCGACGCCTCGGGCGCCAGGCCCACGACCTCCTCGGTCGCCGGGTTGATCACTTCGTAGTGACCGCGCTCCGGCTCGACCCATTCGCCGCCGATGTAGAGCTTCTGCTGCGCGCTGCTCATCGTGTCCGTCGTCTCCCCTGGTCCAGCCGCTGCCCCGGACTCCCGACGGCCCGCCGGAAATCCGACGACCCGTCAGATTCCTCTTCGCAGGCCATTGGACCCCCTAACAGTCGCATTGCCAAGAGGGAGAGGTGGGCGGTACTGGTCACAGTCACACGTTGTCATCACGGGCGACACCGACGTCTTCGGGCGTAGGGTTGTCGGGGAACCCCGGTCCTTTTCCAAGGTCGGGGCCGTTCGCGTTGCGGAGGATCCAACCGGCCCATGAGTCTGACCGGTCTGCTAGACATCGTCGTCCAGGACCCCGCCGTCGCCGAGGCGGTGCGGGCCGCGTCCGAGGGCCGCGGTACCGCCCTCGACCTCGTCGGACCACCGGCACTGCGCCCGTTCGTGGTGGCCGCCATCGCGGCCCGCGCGGACCGGCCGGTGCTCGCGGTCACCGCCACCACCCGCGAGTGCGAGGACCTGGTGGCCGCGCTCGGGTCGCTGCTGCCCGAGGACTCCGTCGTGGAGTACCCCTCGTGGGAGACGCTGCCGCACGAGCGGCTCTCCCCGCGCTCGGACACCGTCGGGCGCCGGCTCGCGGTGCTGCGCAGACTCGCGCACCCGACCTCGGGTGGCCTCGCCGACTCCGGCACCGGCACCCTCAAGGTCGTCGTCGCCCCGATTCGCAGCGTGCTCCAACCCCAGGTCAAGGGGCTCGGCGACCTGGAGCCGGTGGCGCTGACCGCCGGGCAGGACATCGCCCTGGACACCGTCGTCGAACAGCTCGCCGCGGCTGCCTACTCCCGGGTCGACCTGGTGGAGAAGCGCGGCGAGTTCGCGGTGCGCGGCGGGATCCTGGACGTCTTCCCGCCGACCGAGGAGCACCCGCTCCGGGTCGAGTTCTGGGGCGACCAGGTCGAGGAGATCCGCTGGTTCAAGGTCGCCGACCAGCGTTCCCTGGAGACCGCCGAGCACGGCCTGTGGGCACCGCCCTGCCGCGAACTGCTGCTCACCGACCAGGTGCGCGAGCGGGCCCGCGAGCTGCTCGTGGAGCACCCCGGGCTGGTCGAGATGCTCGGCCGGATCGCCGAGGGCATCGCCGTCGAGGGCATGGAGTCGCTCGCGCCCGCCCTGGTGGACGACATGGAGCTGCTCCTGGACGTGCTGCCGGCCGGGAGCCACGTGCTGGTCTGCGACCCGGAGCGGGTGCGTACCCGCTCGGCGGACCTGGTGGCCACCAGCCGCGAGTTCCTGGACGCCTCCTGGGCCGCCGCGGCGGGCGGCGGGGAGAGCCCGATCGACCTGGGCGCCGCATCCCTGTGGAGCCTGGCGGACGTACGCGAGCACGCCGCCGAGATCGGCGTGCCGTGGTGGTCGCTCAGCCCGTTCAGCGCGGACGCCGACGACACGGGCACCGGGATCGGCGCGGTCGAGGCCGAGGCCTACCGCGGCGACGCGCAGCGGGTGCTGGCCGAGATCAAGGGCCGGCTCGCCGAGGACTGGCGGGTGGTGCTGGTCACCGAGGGCCACGGCCCGGCGGCACGATTCGTCGAGACGTTGTCCGGTGAGGGAGTCGCCGCCCGGCTGGACGCCGACCTGGCGCAGGTGCCGGACACCGGCATCGTGCACGTGACCACGGGCTGCATCGGCCACGGCTTCAGCTCCGAGCCGCTGCGCACCCTCGTGCTCACCGAGGAGGACGTCTCCGGCCAGCGCACCTCCACCAAGGACATGCGCCGGCTGCCCAGCCGGCGGCGCAACATGGTCGACCCGCTCCAGCTCAAGCCCGGCGACTTCGTCGTGCACGAGTCGCACGGCGTGGGCCGCTACGTCGAGATGCTCCAGCGCACCGTGCAGGGCGCGCAGCGCGAGTACCTGGTCCTGGAGTACGCGCCGGCCAAGCGCGGCCAACCCGGCGACCGCCTGTTCGTGCCCACCGACCAGCTGGAACAGGTGACCAAGTACGTCGGCGGCGAGAGCCCGTCGCTGCACCGGCTCGGCGGCGCCGACTGGGCCAAGACCAAGGCCAAGGCGAAGAAGGCGATCAAGGAGATCGCCGGCGACCTGATCAAGCTCTACTCGGCCCGGATGGCCGCGCCCGGACACGCGTTCGGACCGGACACCCCGTGGCAGCGCGAGCTGGAGGACGCCTTCCCCTACATCGAGACGCCCGACCAGCTCTCCTCGATCGAGGAGGTCAAGGGCGACATGGAGAAGCCGATCCCGATGGACCGGCTGATCTGTGGCGACGTCGGCTACGGCAAGACCGAGATCGCCGTGCGCGCGGCCTTCAAGGCGGTGCAGGACGGCAAGCAGGTGGCCGTCCTGGTGCCCACCACGCTGCTCGTCCAGCAGCACTTCTCCACGTTCTCCGAGCGCTACGCGCAGTTCCCGGTCGTGGTGAAGTCGCTGTCCCGGTTCCAGACCGAGACCGAGGCCAAGGCGGTCCTGGAGGGCCTGCGCGAAGGCTCGATCGACATCGTGATCGGCACCCACCGGCTGTTCTCGGCCGAGACGAAGTTCAAGGACCTGGGCCTGGTCATCGTCGACGAGGAGCAGCGCTTCGGCGTCGAACACAAGGAGCAGCTGAAGAAGTTGCGGGCGAACGTGGACGTGCTCACCATGTCCGCGACGCCGATCCCGCGCACCCTGGAGATGGCGGTCACCGGCATCCGCGAGATGTCCACGATCACCACGCCGCCCGAGGAGCGGCATCCGGTGCTGACCTTCGTCGGGCCGTACGAGGAGAAGCAGATGGGCGCCGCGATCCGGCGCGAGCTGCTGCGCGAGGGCCAGGTCTTCTACATCCACAACCGGGTCGAGTCGATCGACCGCGCGGCCGCGCGGATCCGCGAGCTGGTGCCCGAGGCCCGGGTGGCGATCGCGCACGGACAGATGCACGAGAACGCGCTCGAACAGGTGGTCGTGGACTTCTGGGAGAAGGAGTTCGACGTCCTGGTCTGCACCACGATCGTCGAGTCCGGGATCGACATCTCCAACGCGAACACGCTGATCGTCGAGCGGGCCGACAACTTCGGCCTGTCCCAGCTGCACCAGCTGCGCGGCCGGGTCGGCCGCGGGCGCGAACGCGCGTACGCGTACTTCCTGTATCCGCCGGAGAAGCCGCTGACCGAGACCGCGCACGAGCGGCTCGCCACCATCGCCCAGCACACCGAGATGGGCGCGGGCATGTTCGTGGCGATGAAGGACCTGGAGATCCGCGGCGCGGGCAACCTGCTCGGTGGCGAGCAGTCCGGGCACATCGCGGGCGTCGGATTCGACCTGTACGTGCGGATGGTCGGGGAGGCGGTCAACCAGTACAAGGAGCTCGCGGCGGGCGGCGAGGGCGCCGAGGAGATCTCGGAGATCCGGGTCGAGCTGCCCATCGACGCGCACGTCCCGCACGACTACGTGCCCGGGGAACGGCTGCGCCTGGAGGCGTACCGGCGGATCGCGGCGATCACCTGCGAAGCGGACATCGACGCGGTGCGGGCCGAACTGGTGGACCGCTACGGGCCGTTGCCGCAGCCGGTGGAGAACCTGCTGGAGGTGGCCCGATTCCGCGCGCACGTGCGCGGCGCGGGCCTGGCCGACGTCACCCTCCAGGGCAACTTCGTCCGGTTCGGACCGGTCGATCTGCGCGAGTCGCAGCAGTTGCGGCTCCAGCGGCTCTACCCGAAGACCCTGGTCAAGACGGCCACCCACCAGATTCTGGTGCCCAAGCCGATGACCGCCCGGATCGGCGGCCAACCGCTGCGCGACGTCGCGCTGCTGGCCTGGGCGCGCGACCTGGTGGACGCGATCCTGCTGGAGCCGATCGGCGCGGCGAAGAAGTAGCCGCGGTTCCCGGGCCGGCGCGGTGCGCCGGCCCGGGAAAGCCGAGGCGGTCCGCCGATCGGCCCGGATGATCTTGCCGAATGTGCGGACTTCGAGCGTGCCCACCCGTATCTTTGATCGTTGGTCATGGGTCGCACGCCTGCCGTGGCCGACAGTCGTACCGCCGTACAGCGCCATCGAGCCCCGGGAGTTCGTGTGAGTCGCACGTCGCGTTCCGTCCCTGTCGATTCCGCGCACCGCCGGCGGCGATCCGCGGCCCGGACCCGGGTGGCCGCGGCGGGCCTGGTGCTCGTCACCGGCTTCGCGCTCGCCGGCTGCTCGGATTCCAAGGCCGGCGCCGCCGCCACGGTCGGCGGGGACCGGATCGAGATCTCCACCCTGAATGCCAAGGTCGACAAGCTCGAGCAGGCGTTCAGCCGAAACAACCTGTCGCTGGCCGGTACGAGCGCACAACTGGAGGCCAACCAGGCCGAGTTGGTGCAGCTGATCGCGCGTCGGGTGGTCGACGAGGCGGCCCGGCGCAACCACGTCGCGCTGAACGCGACCCAGGTGCTCCAGGCCCGGCGGGCGCTGGAGACGAGGCTCGGCAGCCCGGAGGCGCTCCAGGTCCGGCTGCTGCAGACGGGGGTGCTGCCCGGCGAGGTGGACGAATTCGTACGCACCGAGGCGCTCAAGCGGGAGATCGCCAAGGCACGGGGGATCCAGCTCGACTCGGCCGAGGCCCAGGCCCAGCTGAACGGCTACCTGAGCGACGTGGCGAGCTCGATGAAGATCACCGTGAACCCGCGCTACGGTGCCTGGGACTCGGCGAAGCTGAGCACGACGCCCGCCACGTACTCGTGGCTCGCCGCGGGCACCCAGCCCGCCGCACCCGGCCTCGTGGAGGTCCCGCCCGGCGCGGAGAGCGGCACCTGACCCGGACCGTAGGCTGGCCGGGTGAGTGACTCGCCTGCTTCCGCGCCGCCCGCCCGCCTCGTCCTGCTCGCCGGGACCCATCGGGTCGCACCCGGTCTGCTGAGCTGGCCCGCGTGGCACACGCTGCGCGAGGCGGCCGGTACGCCGACCGGGTGCGTGCTGACCGCGGACGCCGACCATCCGCAGCTGCCGTATCTGCGCGAGGCGGGCGTCGAGGTCGAGACGGTGGACCTCGAAGCGGGCCCGCGCGCGCTCGCCCGCCGGTTGCTGGAGCGGGCCCGGACCGGCCTGGTGGTCTGGCTCGCGGCCATTGACGACGACCCGGGCCTGGGTCCGGCGCTCGCACAGGTCGCCGCGGGCGGCGAGGACGCCGAGCCGATCCCGGAGATCGAACTGCTGCCCGGCGCGTGGGACCTGCCGGGTGCGCGACTGCTCGACCTGGTCGCGGTGATGGACCGGCTGCGCTCGCCGGGGGGTTGTCCCTGGGACGCGAAGCAGACCCACGAGTCGCTCGCGCGGTACCTGGTCGAGGAGACCTACGAGCTGGTCGACGCGATCGACTCGGGGGACCGGGACCACCTGCGCGAGGAACTCGGCGACGTGCTGATGCAGGTGTTCTTCCACGCCCGGGTGGCCGAGGAGGACGAGGCCGACCCGTTCTCGATCGACGACGTGGCCGGCGGCATCGTGGACAAGCTGATCAGCCGCCACCCGCACGTGTTCGCCGACGTCGAGGCGGACACCCCCGAGGCGGTCGAGGCGAACTGGGATTCGCTCAAGGCGGCGGAGAAGAGCGATCGGGCCTCGGCGCTGGACGGCATCGCGATGAGCCAGCCGGCACTGGCGCTGGCGGCGAAGCACCTGTCCCGCACCCGCAAGGCGGGGCTGAGCGTGCCCACACCCGCGCTGCCGACGGGCTTCGAGGACGACGACTACGTCGGCCCCGAGGCGATCGGCGACCTGCTGCTCGCCGTGACCGAACTGGCCGCCCGCCGGGGCGTCGACGCCGAGACCGCGCTGCGCGCCGCGACCCTGCGGCACGGCGACCGGGTGCGCGAGGTCGAAGGACGATAGCCGAAACGCACGAGGGCCCGGAACCGATCGGTTCCGGGCCCTCGTCGCGTCCATCGATCACACGCGTCGCGTCAAACGATCACACGCGGCGGAAGATCAGCGCGCGCTTGACCTCCTGGATCGCCTTGGTGACCTCGATGCCACGCGGGCACGCCTCGGTGCAGTTGAAGGTCGTGCGGCAGCGCCACACGCCCTCCTTCTCGTTGAGGATCTCCAGGCGCTCCTCGGCGCCCTCGTCCCGCGAGTCGAAGATGAACCGGTGCGCGTTGACGATCGCGGCCGGGCCGAAGTACTGCCCGTCGCTCCAGAACACCGGGCACGACGTGGTGCACGCCGCGCACAGGATGCACTTGGTGGTGTCGTCGAAACGCTCGCGGTCCTCGGGCGACTGCAACCTCTCGCGCGTCGGCTCGTTGCCGGACGTGATCAGGAACGGCATCACGTCCTTGTACGCCTGCATGAACGGGTCCATGTCGACGACGAGGTCCTTCTCCAGCTTCAGGCCCTTGATCGCCTCGACCGTGATCGGCTTGGCCATGTCCAGGTCCTTGACCAGGGTCTTGCAGGCCAGCCGGTTGCGGCCGTTGATCCGCATCGCGTCCGAGCCGCAGATGCCGTGCGCGCACGAGCGCCGGAAGGTCAGCGAACCGTCCTGCTCCGCCTTGATCTTCATCATCGCGGTCAGGATGCGCTCGGTCGGGTCGGCCTCGACCTTGAAGTCCTGCCAGTACGGCTCCGCGTCGGTCTCCGGGTCGAACCGGCGGATCCGCAGCGTGATCGTGATCAGGGTGTGGTCACGTTCGGCGGCCGTGGCTCCGTGCCCCTTGCCGGGCGCGGTCTCTTCCACTACGGCAGTCATCAGTACTTACGCTCCATCGGCTGGTAGCGGGTGACCACGACCGGCTTGTAGCCCAGGCGGATCGAGTGCTCGCCCTTCGCGTCGACCTCGCGGTACGCCATCGTGTGCTTCATGTAGTTCTCGTCGTCGCGCGCCTGGAAGTCCTCGCGGGCGTGACCGCCGCGGGACTCCTTGCGGTTCTGCGCGCCGACCACCAGGACCTCGGCGAGGTCGAGCAGGAAGCCCAACTCGATCGCCTCCAGCAGGTCGGTGTTGTACCGCTTGCCCTTGTCCTGGATGGAGACGTCCAGGTAGCGCTTCTGCAGGCCCTTGATGTCGGAGAGCGCCTGCTTGAGCGTCTCCTCGGTGCGGTAGACGCCGGCGTTGGCGTCCATCGTCTCCTGCATCTCGGCGCGGATCCGACCGACCCGCTCGGTGCCGGCGCTGTCGCGCAGCCGCTCGATCATTTCCACCACGGTGGCCGCCGGAGCCTCCGGCAACTCGACGAAGTCGTGCGACGTGGCGTACTCGGCGGCGGCGATGCCGGCCCGCCGGCCGAACACGTTGATGTCGAGCAGCGAGTTGGTGCCCAGCCGGTTGGAGCCGTGCACGGACACGCAGGCGACCTCGCCGGCCGCGTACAGACCGGGCACCACCGTGGTGTTGTCCGCGAGCACCTCGGCCTCGACGTTGGTCGGGATGCCGCCCATCGCGTAGTGCGCGGTGGGGTACACCGGGACCAGCTCGGTGGTCGGCTCGACGCCCAGGTAGGTGCGAGCGAACTCGGTGATGTCGGGCAGCTTCTCCTCGATCTGCTCCGCCGGCAGGTGGGTCAGGTCGAGGTAGACGTAGTCCTTGTTCGGACCCGCGCCGCGGCCTTCGAGCACCTCCAGGACCATCGAGCGCGCGACGATGTCACGCGGCGCGAGGTCCTTGATGGTGGGCGCGTAGCGCTCCATGAAGCGCTCGCCGTCCGCGTTGCGCAGGATGCCGCCCTCGCCGCGGGCGCCCTCGGTGAGCAGGATGCCCAGGCCCGCGAGACCGGTCGGGTGGAACTGGTAGAACTCCATGTCCTCCAGCGGCAGTCCCCGGCGCCACGCGATGCCCATGCCGTCGCCGGTGAGGGTGTGCGCGTTCGAGGTGGTCTTGAAGACCTTGCCGAAGCCGCCGGTCGCGAAGATCACCGACTTGGCCTGGAAGACGTGGATCTCGCCGGTGGCCAGCTCGTAGGCGACGACGCCCGACGTGGTCTTGTTGCCCGCCTCGTCCTCGACCAGGAGCAGGTCGAGCACGTAGAACTCGTTGTAGAACTCGACGTTCTGCTTGACGCAGTTCTGGAACAGCGTCTGCAGGATCATGTGGCCGGTGCGGTCCGCCGCGTAGCAGGAGCGGCGCACGGCCGCCTTGCCGTGGTCGCGGGTGTGTCCGCCGAAGCGGCGCTGGTCGATCCGGCCCTCGGGGGTCCGGGAGAAGGGGAGGCCCATCTTCTCCAGGTCCAGGACGGCGTCGATCGCCTCCTTGCACATGATCTCCGCGGCGTCCTGGTCGGTGAGGTAGTCACCACCCTTGACCGTGTCGAACGTGTGCCACTCCCAGTTGTCCTCCTCGACGTTCGCGAGGGCGGCACACATGCCGCCCTGTGCGGCGCCGGTGTGCGAACGCGTGGGGTACAGCTTGGTCAGTACGGCGGTACGGCTGCGCTTGCTCGACTCCAGGGCCGCGCGCATGCCGGCGCCGCCCGCGCCGACGATGACGGTGTCGTACTTGTGGGTCTGCATGATGCTCGTTCAGTCCTCGGGTACTGGTCAGCTGCCGATGTTCGGGTCGAAGGTGAAGATCACCAAGGTCCCCAGGAAAAGCACGATCAGCGCGGACGTGTAGAGCAGCGCCTTGAGCCAGAACCGGGTCTGGTCCCGCTCCGCGTAGTCGTTGATGATCGTGCGCAGACCGTTGACACCGTGCAGCTCGGCGAGCCACAGCATGATGAGGTCCCACGACTGCCAGAACGGCGAGGACCAGCGGCCCGCGACGAACGCGAAGCCGATCTTGGACACACCGCCGTCCAGGACGAGCTGAATGATCAGGTGGCCGATGACCAGGACGACCAGCAGGACGCCCGACAGCCGCATGAACAGCCAGCTGTAGAGCTCGAAGTTGGTCTTGGTCGAACGCGGTGAACGCTTGCTGCGCGGAGACTCGATCGACGGACCGCCGCCGTGGATCTTGGGCGCGTTTTCGATGGTGGCGGACACTTCAGCTCCCGAAGATGGTCTTGATCGAGTGCTGCAGGATCGGGTAGGCACTCCCGGCCATCAGCACGACCCAGACGCCGACGACAGTCCAGAGCATCTGCTTCTGGTAGCGCGGGCCCTTCTCCCAGAAGTCCACCGCGATGATCCGCAGACCATTGAGTGCGTGGAACAGGATGGCCGCGACGAGTCCGTACTCGAGCAGGTTGACGAACGGGTTCTTGTAGATGTCGATCGTCTGGTCGTACGCCTCGGGCGATACGCGAACGAGTGCGGTGTCGAGGACGTGCGCGAACAGGAAGAAGAAGATGAGGACGCCGGTGACTCGATGAGCCACCCAGGACCACATGCCTTCCCGGCCGCGGTAGAGCGTTCCAGCCGGCACGGAAACTACCCTCCGGGTGCGGTACAAGGGGGACGCGGCCGGCTGGGAGGGTGTCCGCATTCCGTGTCGGACCCTCTGGTTGTCGGTCGGCCCGGCCGGGTATCGGTCGCCCGGCCCCGGCCATGGTAGCCACCGATCGGGTGCCCCCTTGTGGCAGGGCGCGCGATGTGATCCATTCCGCATGGCGCGGGGGAACCATCCGGGTGACCGGGACGTCACGGGTCACGAAATACTGACGCCCCGTCAGCACCCGTACGGGTGAAAGCGCCACGCTTGGGGACGAAAGATCGGGGCAAGCGCGAAGCCCCTGCTCACAGACGTGACCGATGGGTAGGGCCGGCATCACATCGGCAGTGCGTATTCATCGGCCCCGTCGGTCCCTACGATGCGACCCATGACGGAGGCTACTGTCGATGGCGGCACGTCTACCGGGTCCACCTTCGCGAGCCAGTTCCCGCAGCCCACGCGGGAACAATGGCAGCGCCTCGTGGCCGGCGTGCTCCGCAAATCGAAGGTGCTGGGCGAGAACGACGCGCCCGAGCGCCCCGAAGACCTGCTCGCGACCACTACCTACGACGGCATCAAGCTGTCCCCGCTGTACACGGAGGCGGCCGCCCGGCCGGGCGTACCCGGGCTGAGCCCGTTCGTCCGGGGCTCGCGCGCGGCCGGACACGCCGCGGACGGTTGGGACGTGCGCCAGTTGCACGCCGACCGCGATCCGGCCCGGGCCAACGAGAGCGTGCTCGCCGATCTGGAGAACGGGGTCACCTCGGTCTTCCTGCAGGTGGGTGACGGCGCGTTGGCGCCGGAAGACCTGGCCCGCGCGCTCGACGGGGTACTGCTCGACCTGGCGCCGGTGGCCCTGGCCACCGGCGCCGACTTCGTCGCGGCCGGCGACGCACTGCTCGCGGTGTTCCGGGCGAGCGGCGTCGCTCCCGGCGAACTGCGCGGCAACGCGGGCGCCGACCCGATCTCGCACCACGCGCGTACCGGGGCGGGCGCCGATGTGGCAGCCGCCGCCGACCTCGCGACCCGGGTGCACGCGCGGTTCCCGGCGCTGCAGGCGATCGCCGTGGACGGGCAGCCATACCACGAGGCGGGTGGCTCGGACGGCCAGGAACTGGGCGCCGCCACCGCGGCCGGCGTCGCGTACCTGCGCGCGCTGACCGATGCCGGACTCGACGTGGACACCGCGCTGGGCCTGCTCGAATTCCGCTTCGCGGCCACCGCCGAACAGTTCCCGACCATCGCCAAGCTGCGCGCGGCCCGCCGGTTGTGGGCCCGGGTGGCCCAGGTGTCCGGCGCCTCGGCGGCGGCCGGTGCCCAGCGCCAGCACGCGCTGACCTCGTGGGCGATGACCACCCGGCGCGACCCCTGGGTCAACATGCTGCGCACCACGGTCGCCTCCTTCGCGGCCGGCGTCGGCGGCGCCGACGCGATCACCGTGCGCGCCTTCGACGCCGCGATCGGCCTGTCCGACCCGTTCTCCCGGCGGATCGCCCGCAATACGCAGGCACTGCTCCTGGAGGAGTCGCACCTCGCACAGGTGATCGACCCGGCCGGCGGCTCGTGGTTCGTCGAACAGCTCACCGACGACCTCGCGCGCACCGGCTGGGCGTTCTTCCAGGAGATCGAGCGGCGCGGCGGGATCGTCGCGGTGCTCGACTCGGGCTGGCTGGCCGGGCAACTGGCCGAGGTGCGGGCCAAGCGGGACAAGGACATCGCCGATCGCACCGACCCGATCACCGGCGTCAGCGAGTTCCCCAACCTGACCGAGGTGCCCGTCGTGCGCGAACCCGCGCCCGACGTCCCGGTCTCCGCGGCCGGGCTGCCCCGGGTGCGCTACGCCGAGCCGTACGAGTCGCTGCGCGACCGCTCGGACGCGCTGCTCGCCGCCTCCGGTGCGCGTCCGAGTGTGTTCCTGGCCACGCTGGGTCCGCTCGCGCAGTACACCGCGCGGGCCGGCTTCGCCGGCAACCTGTTCGCCGCCGGCGGTATCGCCGCCGTCGAAGCGGGCATCACCGCGGTGGACGAGGGTGCGGTCGAGCAGATCCTGGAGCGGTGGACGGCGGCCGGCCGGCCGGCGACCGTCGTGCTCGCCTCCTCGGAGAAGGTGTACGCGACCCTGGCGGCACCGGTCGCCGCGGCACTGCGCGCGGCCGGCGCCCGCCGGATCCTGCTCGCGGGCCAAAAGGCGCACGGAGCCGACCTGGACGGGTACGTGTACACCGGGTGCGACGCGCTCGCCGTCCTGCACGCCACGTACGAGACCCTGGCGGAATCCCCGGAGGGGGCGAAATGAGCATTCCCGACTTCACCCAGGTCGAGCTCGACGCGCCCGCGTCCGGTGACCTCGACGCGTGGCGGGACGCCGTGCGCGAGGAGACCGGCAAGGACGCGGACGCGCTGACCCACGACACTCCCGAGGGCATCCCGCTCAAGGCGCTGTACACCGAGGAGGACCTGGAGGGGCTCGACTTCCTGGGCACCTACCCGGGCATCACGCCGTTCCTGCGCGGTCCGTACCCGACGATGTACGTCAACCAGCCGTGGACGATCCGCCAGTACGCGGGTTTCTCCACCGCGGAGGAGTCGAACGCCTTCTACCGGCGCAACCTGGCGGCCGGGCAGAAGGGCCTGTCGATCGCGTTCGACCTGGCCACGCACCGCGGCTACGACTCGGACCATCCGCGGGTGACCGGCGACGTGGGCATGGCGGGTGTCGCGATCGACTCGATCTACGACATGCGCCAACTCTTCGACGGCATCCCGCTGGACCGGATGTCGGTCTCGATGACGATGAACGGCGCGGTGCTGCCCGTGCTCGCGCTCTACATCGTCGCGGCCGAGGAGCAGGGGGTGGCACCGGAACACCTGACGGGGACGATCCAAAACGACGTCCTCAAGGAGTTCATGGTCCGCAACACCTACATCTATCCGCCCAAGCCCTCGATGTCGATCATCTCCGACATCTTCGCGTACACGTCGCAGAAGATGCCGAAGTTCAACTCGATCTCGATCTCCGGCTACCACATCCAGGAGGCCGGGGCCACGGCCGACCTGGAGCTGGCGTACACGCTCGCGGACGGCATCGAGTACCTGCGCGCCGGGGTCGCGGCGGGCCTGGACATCGACGCCTTCGCGCCGCGCCTGTCGTTCTTCTGGGCGATCGGGATGAACTTCTTCATGGAGGTCGCCAAGCTGCGCGCCGCGCGCCTGCTGTGGGCCGACATCGTGAAGTCGTTCGGCGCGAAGAACCCCAAGTCCTTCTCGCTGCGCACGCACTCGCAGACCTCGGGCTGGTCGCTGACCGCGCAGGACGTGTTCAACAACGTGGTGCGCACCTGCCTGGAGGCGATGGCCTCGACCCAGGGGCACACCCAGTCGCTGCACACCAACGCGCTGGACGAGGCGCTCGCGCTGCCGACCGACTTCTCCGCCCGGATCGCGCGCAACACCCAGCTGCTGCTCCAGCAGGAGTCCGGCACGTGCGACGTGATCGACCCATGGGGTGGTTCGGCCTACATCGAGCGGCTCACCCACGACCTCGCGGTGCGCGCCCGCGAGCACATCGCCGAGGCCGAGCGGGCCGGCGGCATGGCGTCGGCGATCGCCGAGGGCCTGCCCAAGCTGCGGATCGAGGAGGCGGCGGCGCGGACCCAGGCCCGGATCGACTCGGGCCGGCAGTCGGTGATCGGCGTGAACAAGTACCTGGTCGCCAGCGACGAGGCGATCGACGTGCTCAAGATCGACAACAAGGCGGTCCGCGAGGGCCAGTTGGACAAGCTGCGCAGGTTGCGCGAGGAACGCGACGACGACGCGGTGCGCCGCGCGCTGGCCGCGCTCTCCGGCGCGGCGCAGGCCGACGTCGAGGGCACCCGGCCGCGCGATCTCGAACACAACCTGCTCGCGCTCGCCGTGGACGCCGCGCGGGCCAAGGCCACCGTCGGGGAGATCTCCGACGCGCTGGAGTCGGCGTACGGGCGTCACCAGGCGCAGATCCGCACGCTGACCGGGGTCTACCGGGAAGAGGTGGGCATGTCGCCGAACGTGGAGACGGCCCGTTCGCTGGTCGCCCGGTTCGAGGAATCGGAGGGTCGCCGGCCGCGCATCCTGGTGGCCAAGATGGGCCAGGACGGCCACGACCGGGGGCAGAAGGTGATCGCCACCGCCTTTGCCGACCTCGGCTTCGACGTGGACGTGGGCGCGCTGTTCCAGACGCCGGGCGAGGTGGCCCGACAGGCGGTCGAGGCGGACGTGCACGTGGTCGGCGTGTCCTCGCTCGCGGCCGGTCACCTCACCCTGGTGCCGGCGCTGCGTCAGGAGCTCGCCGCGCTGGACGCCGAGGAGATCATGGTCGTGGTCGGCGGGGTGATCCCGCCCGCCGACGTGCAGCCGCTGCTCGACATGGGCGCCACGGCGGTCTTCCCGCCCGGCACGGTGATCGCGGATGCCGCGGTGGACCTGCTCAAGGGCCTGTACAAGCAGTTGGACCACGAGCTGCCGGTCGACTGATGGCACGCGTGATCGACGTCGGCGCGTACGCCGAGGGCGTGCTCGCGGGCAACCGGACGATCCTGGCCCGGGCGGTCACGCTGGTCGAGTCCACCCGGGCCGACCACCGCGACCTCGCGCAGGAGCTGCTGGTCAAGCTGTTGCCGCACGCCGGCGGTGCCCACCGGGTGGGCATCACCGGCGTGCCCGGTGTGGGCAAGTCCACGTTCATCGAGACGCTGGGCACCCGGCTGACCGGCGAGGGGCACCGGGTGGCGGTGCTCGCGGTGGACCCGTCCTCCTCCCGGCACGGCGGCAGCATTCTGGGCGACAAGACCCGGATGGGTCGGCTCGCCGTGGACGACAACGCGTTCGTCCGTCCCTCGCCGACCGCGGGCACGCTGGGCGGCGTGGCGCGGGCGACCCGCGAGTCGATCGTGTTGATGGAGGCGGCCGGCCACGACGTGGTGCTCGTGGAGACGGTCGGCGTGGGTCAGTCCGAGACCACCGTGGCGAACATGGTCGACTGCTTCCTGTTCCTGACCCTCGCGCGCACCGGCGACCAGCTCCAGGGCATCAAGAAGGGCGTCCTGGAGCTGGCCGACGTGGTCGCGGTGAACAAGGCGGACGGCGAGTACGCGCTCGCCGCCCGCCGGGCGGCCCGCGAACTGGCGGGCGCGCTGCGGCTGATGCGCCGGGCCGGAGAGTCCTGGACGACGCCGGTGCTGACCTGCTCCGGCCTGTCCGGGGAGGGCCTGGACGAGGTCTGGGACACCATCCTCAAGCATCGGCGGACCCTGGAGACGACCGGCGAGTTGGCCGAACTCCGGCGTCGACAGCAGGTCGACTGGACGTGGGCGACGGTGCACGACTCGCTGCTGGCCGAGTTGCGCGGGCACCCCGCGGTGCGGGCTATCGTGCCCGGCCTCGAACGCGACGTCCGGGAGGGCAGTCTCACCGCGACGCTCGCCGCGTCTCGCATCCTGGACGCGTTCCATGGGCGGCAAGGGGAGTCCTGATCAATCGGACGCTTGGTTGATACGGGGCCGAGCGCGCGGAAGTCGTCCATTGCGGGAACGAGCGCACAGTCATACCCCTACCGGCCGTAGCGCATGCGCCGGCGGGGGGCTTTTTTCTCACCCGAACGGGGGTAATTCGCTCCCTACCACGTCGCGAAGACCGATGCAACGTACTCTTGCGTGGGTGAGCGAATCCCTCCACGCCCAGGCCGCCGCCAAAGCCGCGGCTTTCGCCGACGAGCTGGTCGCCTTTCGGCGCGACCTGCACATGCACCCAGAGCTGGGTCGGGAGGAGTTCCGTACCACCGGGCTCATCCGGGAACGGCTGGTGCGTGCGGGTCTGCGCCCGCGGCTACTGCCCGGGACGGGTCTGGTGTGCGACATCAGACCCGAGCGGGCGTCGCCCGGCGGCCGGAACGCCGGCGACGACCTGATCGCGTTCCGCGGCGACATCGACGCGCTGCCGGTGGACGACGTCAAGGACGTGCCCTACCGCTCGACCGTGCCCGGCCGCGCGCATGCCTGCGGCCACGACGTGCACACCTCGATCGTGCTGGGCACGGCTCTGGTGCTGGCCGAATTCGCGCGCGAGGGGCTGCTGTCGCGGCCGGTCCGGCTGATCTTCCAGCCCGCCGAGGAGAAGTTGCCCGGCGGCGCGCTGGACGTGATCAAGGCCGGCGGGCTGGCCGGCGTCGGCGAGATCCACGCCATCCACTGCGATCCCAAGGTCGAGGTCGGCCGGGTCGGGCTGCGGGCCGGCGCGATCACCTCGGCCTGCGACCGGGTGGTGATCACGCTCACCGGTGCGGGTGGCCACACCGCCCGGCCGCACCGCACCACCGACCTGGTCACCGCGCTGGCCAAGGTCGCCTCGGAGCTGCCCTCGGCGTTCTCCCGGCGGATCGACCCGCGCTCGGGCGCCAGCCTGGTGTGGGGGCGGATCCAGTCCGGCTCCGCGCCGAACGTGATCCCGCAGTACGGCGAGCTGGAGGGCACGCTGCGCTGCCTGGACCTGGAGGCGTGGCGGCAGGCCCCGGATCTGATGCACGAGTTGGTGGACGCGATCGCCTCGACCTACGGCGCCAAGTGGGAGCTCGAGCACCACCGCGGCGTTCCGCCCGTGGTCAACGACCCGGACGCGGTCGCCGGGATGCGCACGATCGCGACCGACGTGTTGGGTGCGAGTGCGGTCGAGAGCACCGAGCAGAGCCTGGGCGGCGAGGACTTCTCGTGGTTCCTGGACCAGGTCCCCGGCGAGCTCACCCGGCTCGGCGTGCGACCCGTCGGACACCCCGTATACGACTTGCACCAGGGGCAGTTCGACGTGGACGAGCGGTCGATCGGAATCGGCGTCGAGCTGTTCGTCGGGTTGGCGCTGCGGCCCTATCGCTGACCCCGGTCGGGCCCGGTGCGTGCCGTGCGGGTGGGGACGCCGAGATGGGACGTATGCGGAACTGTTAACCATCGCGACCCCGGTCCCCGTTCCTCACACGTTCGTGAGTCTGTAATGTTCCGACCCGGTGCCGTTCGATCTCGTGCGGCACCGGGTCTTTTCCGTCTTGTCATGTCGCGGACTGCCCGGTTCCGCGCCGACCCGTCTCGGCTCCGGCTACTCGGCCGGGCTAACGGGGCGTGTTGCGGTGGCGATTCACGGTTTTTGTCGCTCATATTCTTTTACTAGGTATGCTCTCCGACGGCTAGCAGGTCTACGCGCGTTTACCAGGGAACCAAGCGCGTCAGAGTCTGCATCTGGGAGCAGCGCCCGAAGGGGCGCTCATCGGAAGGAGACACCCGTGCGCCGGGTATCCAAGGTGACCGCAGCTGCGGTCGGCGTCACTCTCGCCCTTACTGCCACCGCCGCGTGCGGTAGCAAGCCCAAGGACGACGACAAGAAGTCGGATTCGGGCAGCAGTGCCACACCGGGCGGCTCGCAGGCTGCCAAGATCGACTTCAAGGCCTGCATGGTGACGGACACCGGCGGCATCGACGACCGTTCCTTCAACGCCTCCTCGTGGGCGGGCCTGCAGCAGGCCAAGTCGGAGCTCGGTGTCGACGTGAAGTACATCACCTCGAAGACCGAGAACGACTACGTTCCGAACCTCAACAGCCTCGTGAACGACAAGTGCGGTCTGATCATCGCGGTCGGCGGCCTGATGGCGGACGCGACCAAGGCCGCCGCGTCGGCGCACAAGGACCAGAAGTTCGCGATCGTCGACTCCTCCAGCATCGAGCCGAACGTGCAGGGCCTGCAGTTCAACACGGCAGAGGCGGGCTTCCTCGGCGGCTACCTCGCCGCGGGCTACTCCAAGAGCGGCAAGGTCGCCACCTTCGGCGCGCTGCCGATCCCGCCGGTCACCGTGTTCATGGACGGCTACGTTCAGGGCGTCAAGTACTACAACCAGGCCAAGGGCAAGAACGTCCAGGTCATCGGTTGGGACGACGTCAAGGGCGACGGCTCGCTCGCGGGCAAGTTCGACTCGCCGGCCGACGGTGAGCGGATCGCCAACGACTTCATCGCCCAGGGCGCCGACGTGATCATGCCGGTCGCCGGTCAGACCGGTCTCGGTGCGGCCTCCGCCGTGCAGAAGAGCGGCGGCAAGGCCAGCGTCATCTGGGTCGACCAGGACGGCTACGAGAGCGCCGCGCAGTACAAGACGGTGTTCCTGTCCACGGTGACCAAGGACATCAAGGCCCAGGTGTTCAACGCGGTCAAGGCCGCGGCGAACAACCAGTTCACCACCAAGTCCACGATCGGCACGCTGGCCAACAACGGGGTCGGCCTGGCGCCGTTCCACGACTTCGACTCGAAGGTCCCCGCCGACCTGAAGTCCGAGCTGACCGCGGTCAAGGCCGACATCGTCAGCGGCAAGATCAAGATCACCTCGAAGAACCAGCCGAAGAGCTGACCCAGCCGATCGGGCGCCGTGGAAGCAGATTCCACGGCGCCCGTGTCCGTACCGCCCGGGCCCCGCGGGGACCCGGGTCGAACCCGTAGCGGCCCCTTGCGGGGGGCGTAGCCGAGGAGGTCTCCGCGTTGAAGCTCGAACTGCGCGGAATCACGAAACGGTTCGGGTCGCTGGTCGCCAACGACCACATCGACCTGACCGTCGAGCCGGGGGAGATCCACTGCCTTCTCGGTGAGAACGGTGCCGGCAAGTCGACGCTGATGAACGTGCTCTACGGGCTCTACGAGCCCAGCGAGGGCGAGATCGTCGTCGACGGCACCCCCCGCAAGTTCCGGACCGCCGGTGACGCGATCGACGCGGGCATCGGCATGGTCCACCAACACTTCATGCTGGTCCCGGTCTTCACCGTCGCCGAGAACGTCATGCTCGGGCACGAGGAGACCAAGCCGCTGGGCTGGCTGGACCGCCGTCGGGCCCGCAAGAAGGTGCTCGACCTCGTGGACGAGTACGGCCTCAAGGTCGACCCGGACATGCTGGTCGAGGACCTCCCCGTCGGTCTGCAACAGCGGGTGGAGATCCTCAAGGCGCTGGTGCGCGACGCCAAGGTGCTGATCCTGGACGAGCCCACCGCGGTGCTCACCCCGCAGGAGACCGAGGAACTGTTCCGGGTGATGCGTGCGCTGCGCGCCTCCGGCCACTCCATCGTGTTCATCACGCACAAGCTCAAAGAGGTCAAGGCCGTCGCCGACCGGATCACCGTGATCCGGCGCGGCAAGGTGGTCGGCACCGCGGACCCGGCCTCCACGGAGAAGGAGCTCGCGTCGCTGATGGTCGGCCGGCCGGTCAAGCTGGTGGTCGACAAGAACGAGGCGCGGCCGGGCGAGGTCCGGCTGGCGATCGAGGACCTGACCGTGCTCGACGGCAACGGCCAGGCCGTGGTGGACCGGGTCGACCTGCACCTGCGCGAGGGCGAGATCCTGGGCATCGCGGGTGTGGACGGCAACGGCCAGAGCGAGCTGACCCAGGCCATCCTGGGCCTGCGCACGCCGGCCGCCGGAAAGATCAGCCTGGACGGACAGGACCTCGCGGGTCGGACCCCGCGGCAGATCCTCACCTCCGGCGTGGGCTTCGTGCCCGAGGACCGCCAACACGACGGCATCGTCGGCGACTTCACGGTGGCCGAGAACCTGGTCCTGGACATGGTCACGCAGGCGCCGTTCGGGCGGCGCGGGTCGATCGACCCGGGGGCGGTGCGCGACAACGCGCGGCAACGGGTCGAGGAATTCGACATCCGCACGCAGACCATCGAGTCGCCGGCCGGCACGCTGTCCGGCGGCAATCAGCAAAAGGTCGTCGTGGCGCGCGAACTCTCGCGCCCGCTGCGGCTGTTCATCGCCTCACAGCCCACCCGAGGGGTGGACGTGGGCGCGATGGAGTTCATCCACAAGCGGATCGTGGCCGAGCGCGACGTCGGCACCCCGGTGATCATCGTGTCCACCGAACTGGACGAGGTGGTCGCGCTGGCCGACCGGATCGCGGTGATGTACCGGGGCCGGATCGTGGACATCGTGCCGCCCACCACATCCCGGGGCGACCTGGGTCTGCTGATGGCCGGCGTGATCCCGGGCAAGGACCCGGCCGAGGCGAAGCCGGCCGCCGGGCCGGACGCGGCGAAGACCGCGACCGGGACGACGGCCGAGACCGCGACCATCGACAGCGACGCAACCCCGGGGGAGGAGGACCCAGCGTGACCGAGGACAACAAGAGCACGCCCGGTGAGCCGAGCGAGGCGAAGCCGGCCCCGACCAGGACGACCGCGGCCGGGGCGAGCGCCTCGGAGCCGCACAAGCCCTCGCTCGGCCGAGCCATGCTCGACGCGATCATCACCGGCAACTCGGCCGTGGTGACCTTCCTGGCGATCGTGCTCGCGCTGGTGGTCGGCGGCATCCTGATGATCCTCGCGGATCAGGATGTGCTCGACGAGTACAAGTACTTCTTCGCGGCCCCGGGCGAGGCGCTCTCCAGCTCCTGGACGCTGGTCTCGGACGCCTACACGGCGATGTTCAAGGGTTCGATCGTGAACCCGGACAGCTTCTCCGAAGGTTCGATCGAGGACGTCTTCCGGCCGATCTCGGAGACCATCACCCAGGCCACGCCGCTGATCTTCGGCGGTCTCGCGGTCTCGATCGCGTTCCGCACCGGGCTGTTCAACATCGGTGCGCAGGGCCAGATCATCGCCGGCGCGGTATTCGCGTCGTGGATAGGGTTCGTCGTCGATCTGCCGCCGGTGATCCACCTGGTGTTCGTGATCCTGGCCGGTGTGATCGGCGGCGGTCTGTACGCGGGCATCGCCGGTGTCCTCAAGGCCCGCTACGGCGCGCACGAGGTGATCGTGACGATCATGCTCAACCACATCGCGGTGCTCATGCTCGGCTGGTTGTTGACCACCGACACCTTCCGCCGCGGCGGCCAGGCGCAGCCGATCGGCAAGGACGCGCACGACAACGCGGTATTGCCGAACCTGTTCGGCGACAACCTGCGGATCCACTTCGGCATCGTCCTGGCGCTGCTGGCGGCCGGGATCTACTGGTGGCTGCTCAACCGCTCCACGCTCGGCTTCGAGCTGCGCGCGGTGGGCTCCAACCCGGCCGCGGCGCGTACGGCGGGCATGAGCGTGGCCCGGGCGCAGATCCTGGCCATGGTGATCGCCGGTGCGATGGCCGGCCTCGCCGGTGTCTCGCAGGTGATGAGCTCGACCAACCCGGCGCACACGCTGACCCCGAGCATCGACGCCGGCATCGGCTTCGACGCGATCACCGTGGCGTTGCTCGGCCGGACCAAGCCGCTGGGCACGGTGCTGGCCGCACTGCTGTTCGGGGCGCTGCGCGCGGGCGGTTCGGTGATGCAGGCGTCCGCGAACGTGTCGGTCGACATCGTCATCGTCATCCAGGCCGTGATCGTGCTGTTCGTCGCGGCGCCGCCGCTGGTGCGCTCGATCTTCCGGCTGCGCGGTGCCCGCAAGGGTGCCGAGGGCGGGCCGTTGGCCGCCAAGGAGACCGTGGGGGTCCAGGCATGAGCGAGCGGAACCCTGAAGGAGGCACGCAGGTGGCGGACACCGTGATCGCCCCCGACGTGGAGGCCCCGGTGAACCCCACCGGCGAAGCCGCCGACGTGGTGCGGGCCGCGGCCCGCAAGAAGGCCCTGATCACGGGCATCGGCTTCGTCCTGGTCGGGCTGTACGCGCTGTGGGCGTTCGGCCTCGGCACCAAGAGCGGCGTCGACGCGGTCTTCGGCATGAACGTGCCCAACCGGGACACCACCGAGGTCGGCGACCTGTCGTTGCCCGCGCGGGCCGTCGCGATCGCGATGTCCGTGCTGTGCATGGTCGCGGGCGGGCTGCGGATCGTGTTGGACCGGTCGCGTCTGGCAATCCGGCTGAGCATCGCGCTGTTTCTGATCGCGTTCGTGATCGCGTTCCTGGTGTGGGCGGTCGCGGGCAAGCAGATGTCCTTCGCGGGCGCCCTGCAGAACACCGTGCTGGCCGCCGTGCCGCTCGTGCTCGGCGCGCTCGCGGGCGTGATCGGCGAGCGCTCCGGCGTGGTCAACATCGCCATCGACGGTCAGTTCCTGTTCGGCGCGTTCGCCGCCGCGCTCACCGGCTCGGTCACCGGGTCGTTGTGGGCGGGGCTGGCCGCGGGCGCGGTCGCGGGTGCGCTGATCGGCGGGCTGCTCGCGGTCTTCGCGGTGCGCTACCTGGTCGAGCAGGTCGTCCTGGGTGTGGTGATCAACCTGCTGGTCACCGGCATCACCGGCTTCCTGTACACGCAGCTGTTGCAGAAGGACCCCGAGGCGTACAACAACCCGGGCGTGTTCGAGAACATCCGGATCCCGGGTTTCGCGGACATCCCGGTGATCGGCCCGGTGCTGTTCGACGTGAACATCATCGTGTACCTGATGTACGCGCTGATCGTGCTCGTGCACCTCGGCCTGTTCCACACCCGCTGGGGCCTGCGCGCCCGGGCGGTGGGCGAGCACCCGACGGCGGCGGACACGGTCGGCATCAAGGTCAACGCGACCCGGTACCGCAACGTGATCATGGCGGGCGCGATCGCCGGCATCGGCGGCGCGTTCCTGACCATCGGCACGGTGGGTACCTTCTCGAAGGACATGACCTCGGGCGCGGGCTACATCGCGCTCGCGGCGGTCATCTTCGGGCGCTGGCGTCCGCTGGGCGCGGTGGCCGCGGCGCTGCTGTTCGGCTTCACCAGTGCGCTGGCCACGTCGCTGCAGCCGCTGAACACCTCGATCCCGAGCCAGTTCCTGCAGATGATGCCGTACGTCGTGACGATCTTCGCGGTGGCCGGTCTGGTCGGCAAGGTGCGCGCGCCGGCCGCGGCCAACAAGCCCTACACGAAGGGCTGACGGCGTGTCGGAGATCGATTGGCCGGCGCTGCGGGATGCGGCGACGGCGGCGATGCGGGGGGCGTACGCGCCGTACTCGAAGTATCCGGTCGGCGCCTCGGCGCTGGTGGACGACGGTCGGATCGTGTCCGGGTGCAACGTGGAGAACGCGTCGTACGGCCTCACGCTGTGCGCGGAGTGCGGCCTGGTGTCCGCACTGCACGCGAGCGGAGGCGGCCGGCTCGTGGCGTTTTGCTGCGTGGACCGTGAGGGTGCGGTACTGATGCCGTGTGGGCGCTGCCGACAACTGCTGTGGGAACACGGCGGCGCCGAGATGTTGCTGGAAACCAAGCACGGGGTACGGCCGTTGCGGGAGATCCTGCCGGATGCCTTCGGGCCCGAGGATCTTCGCTAGGGCGTGTCCTCGCATCCCGCGTCGGGTGCTTGGTGGGGGATGGAAGACGGTGCCCCGATCCGCCGGACCGGGCCCGGCAATTGCTCGTGACCCGAACAGGTCGCCACGGCGGCCGAGAGAGAACGGACAGCATGGACGCGATTTCGGTCATCCGTACGAAGCGGGACCGCGGTGAACTGACGGCGGCTCAGATCGACTGGGTGGTCGATGCGTACACGCGCGGTGTGGTCGCGGACGAACAGATGTCCGCGCTCGCGATGGCCATCCTGCTCAACGGCATGACCGCGACCGAGATCAACCGCTGGACCGACGCGATGATAGCTTCGGGCGAGCGGATGGACTTCTCGACGCTGTCCCGGCCGACCGCGGACAAGCACTCGACCGGTGGCGTCGGCGACAAGATCACCCTGCCGCTCGCGCCGCTGGTCGCCGCGTGCGGTGTGGCCGTTCCGCAGTTGTCCGGCCGCGGCCTGGGCCACACCGGCGGCACGCTCGACAAGCTGGAGGCCATCCCCGGGTGGCAGGCGGCGCTGTCCAACGACGCGATGATGCGGGTGCTGGAGGACGTCGGCGCGGTGATCTGCGCGGCGGGTGACGGCCTCGCGCCGGCGGACAAGAAGTTGTACGCACTGCGCGATGTGACCGGCACGGTCGAGGCGATACCGCTGATCGCCAGCTCGATCATGAGCAAGAAGATCGCCGAGGGCACCGGCGCGCTGGTGCTCGACGTCAAGGTCGGCTCCGGCGCGTTCATGAAGGACCTGGCGAACGCGCGCGAACTGGCTCGCACCATGGTCCGGTTGGGTGTGGACCACGGGGTCAAGACGGTCGCGCTGCTGACCGACATGTCCACGCCGCTGGGGCTGACGGCGGGCAACGCGCTGGAGGTCCGCGAGTCGGTCGAGGTGCTCGCGGGCGGCGGCCCGGCGGACGTGGTCGAGCTGACCGTCGCACTCGCGCGCGAGATGCTCGCGGCGGCCGGGCAGACCCGGATCGACCCGGCGGACGCGCTGCGCGACGGCTCCGCGATGGACGTGTGGCGCCGGATGATCCAGGCCCAGGGCGGCGACCCGGACGCGAAGCTGCCGGTGGCGCGCGAGACCCAGGTGGTCACGGCGTCGTTGTCCGGCGTGCTGACCCGCGTGGACGCGTACGCGGTCGGCGTCTCGGCCTGGCGCCTGGGCGCGGGCCGGGCCCGCAAGGAGGAGCAGGTCCAGGCCGGCGCGGGCGTCGAACTGCACGCCAAGCCGGGCGACACGGTCACCGCCGGGCAGCCGCTGATGACCCTGCACACCGACACCCCGGAGCGGTTCGACTACGCGAGCGAGATCCTCGCCGACGCGGTCACCATCGCCCCGGCCGGCACCGCCTTCGAGCCCACCCCGATCCTGATCGACCGGATCGGCCCGACGGCCTGACGGCCCGACCCACGCACCGAGGCCCTCGACTCCCGACCGGGAGTCGAGGGCCTGTCCGTGTGCCCGGCGAGGTCGGCGGTCGGCCTATTGCTCGGGGTACGGGCTGAACATGGTGCCCGTGTGGGCGTCCGGGTCGCGTTCGAGCCAGTCCATCCGGTGGTCGAGGACGGTCGACACGAACTCCCGCATGTGCGGGGTCCGCATGTGCCGTTCGAGGTCGTTCGCCGAGCGCCAGACCTCGTACAGGAACAGCGTGCCGTCGGCCTCCTCGTGCAGGTGGTACTGGAGCGAGCCGGGTTCGGCGCGGGTGGGCTCGACCAGGGCCAGGAGCAGCGCCTTGAGTTCGGCGGCGCGGTGCGGCCTGGGGTGGAGCGAGCCGTAGACGGTGTGGGTGGTGGTCGGGGTCGCGGTGGTCGGCGTGGCCGGCAGCGTGTTCGTCATGCCGGCAACGCTAAGATCTCACATCCATGTGAGGTTCAAGAGCCTGTGAGGCGGGTCACGTGAAGATCGGCGAACTGGCCCGGTTGACGGGCGTGAGCGTGCGGCTGCTCCGGTACTACGAGGAACAGGGCCTGCTCGCTTCCGAGCGCACCCCCGGCGGCCACCGCACCTACCCGGCCGACGCGCCCGCGATGGTCGGGCGGATCCGGGTCCTGCTCGCGGCCGGTCTCACCAGCCGGGTGATCCGCGAGCTGTTGCCGTGCATCGAGGGCCCCGGAGTGGACTTCGACCCGTGCGTGATCGGCTACCTGCGCGACGAACTGCACGGAATCGACGCCCGGATCGCCGGACTCCAGGACGCCCGATCGTCCCTGGCCGACATCCTCGCGGCCACCGAACGCGGCACACCGGTCGCCGCGGGATGACGGGTCGAGCCGAGTCGGCAGGCGCCGCACTGCTCACAGGGCCCGCCAGACCAGTGCGGTGATCAGCACGGCCGCGGCCAGGATCACGAGGAGGCAGCCGAGCAGCGCGCAACCGGCGCGCACGGTTTGCGGGCGGTGGACCCGGCCGAAGTCGTCGCGATCGCCCGGGCGTGGCCCCGGAGCCGGGTCGTGCTGCTCGTCCATGGGCCCAGCATGCCAAGGCCGGCCGGGTTCCCGATCGGGAACCCGGCCGGCCTCGGCGCGCGACTCAGGCGGTCGAGCGCACGTGTGCGCGAGGGTGCCGCCGGATCGGTGCGGGCGCCGGCGCGCCCGTCATCCGGCCGCCGAGGCCGTGGGCCACCGCGCCCGCCGCGGCCATCAGCACCAGCACGAGCAGCACCGCGCCCGCCCAGCCCCGGCCGTGGAAGGCGACGCCGCCGACCGGCCCGCCGACGCTCGCGCCGAGGTAGTAGGCCGCCAGGTACAGCGCGGACGCCTGCGCGCGGCCCTCGGTGACCCGCAGACCGACCGCCGAACTGGCCGCCGAGTGCCCCGCGAAGAAGCCCGCCGTGAGCACGATCAGGCCGACCACGACCAGCGCCAGATTGTCCGGCAGGGTCAGCAGCGCGCCCGCGGCGGTGATCGCCGCGGCGGCCCACAATGTGGCGCGGTGCCCGAGCCGGCCGACCAGCCGGCCCGAGGCGGCCGAACTGAACGTGCCCGCCAGGTAGATCACGAAGATCGCGCCGACCACCGTCTGCGGCAGCCCGAACGGCTCGGCGAGCAGCCGGTAGCCGAGGTAGTTGTAGACCGTGCCGAATGCCGCCATGAACACCATGCCGAGCAGGTACAACCGGCGCAGCACCGGATCCGCGAGGTGCGAGCGCAGCACGCCGGTGAGTTGCCGGGTGGTCATGGTCGAGGGGGTGAAGTTGCGCGACGGCGGCAGCAGTACTCGGAATACGACCGCCGACCCGAGCGCCGACAGGCCGACCGCCACCAAGGCGACCCGCCATCCGCCCAGATCCGAGGCCAGGCCGGTGACCAACCGGCCGCCCATGCCGCCGATGCTGTTGCCCGCCACGTACAGCCCCATCGCCGAGCCCAGCGAGGGCCCGTCGACCTCCTCGGCAAGGTAGGCCATCGCGGTCGCGGGCAGCCCGGCCAGCGCGACGCCCTGCACCGTGCGCAGCACCACGAGGGTGCCGAAGTCCGGGGCGAACGCGGCGAGTACGCCCAGCAGGGCGGCGCTGAACACGGAGATCGTCATCACCCGCGAGCGGCCCCACCGCTCGGACAACATGCTCACCGGGATCACCGCCAGGGCCAGTGCGCCGGTGGTCACCGAGACCGAGAGGCTGGCGGTGGCGGGGGACAGGTGGAACCCGTCGGACAACTCCGGCAGCAGCGTCTGCGTCGCGTAGAGCATCGCGAAGGTCGAACAGCCCGCGGCGAACAGCGCCAGGTTCACCCGGCGATACGCGCGCGAACCACGCATGTACCGCAGCGGCGGAGCAACGGTCGGGTCGGTGCTTGGGGCGGGGTCCGATGGGCTGTTCGAGGCGGGCATGGACACGAAGCTAGGCCGGGTTTTTTCATGCGTCCAATGCATGTTTGGGCAAGAATCCATGCTATGTCGTATGACAGCAGATCAGCAGAGGTTTCCGCGGCCATCGTTCCGCTCCTGACGCAGTTCGCGGCGGTCGCGCGGGAGGAGCACATCACCCGGGCCGCGGCCGGCCTGGGCATCCCGCAGCCCACGCTCAGCCGCACGATGGCCCGCCTGGAGGCGGACGTGGGCGTTCCGCTGCTGGCCCGCACCGGGCGCGGCGTGGCGCTCACCCGGCAGGGCCACACCCTGCTCGGCTACGTGGAACAGGCGCTCGCGCTGCTGGAGCGCGGCCTGGACGAGGTGATCGAGGACGTGGGCGGGGCGCGCGGCAAGGTCGCGTTCGGATTCCTGCACACGATGGGGCCCGAGGCGGTGCCCGGCCTGCTGCGTGCCTTTCGGGTGCACCACCCCGGCATCCGCTTCCAACTCGTCCAGGCCTCGGCCTCGGCGATGCTGGAGCGCATGCGGGCCGGCGAACTCGACCTGTGCCTGACCGCGCCGCTGCCGGACGCGCCGGACCTGGCCGTGCGCGCGCTCGACGACCAGCGGCTCTACCTGGTGGTGCCGGCCGATCACCGGCTCGCGCACCGCCGTCGGGTGCGGTTGGCCGAGGCGGCCGAGGACGTGTTCGTGTGCATGGAGCCGGGCTACGGGCTGCGCCGGATCACCGATGCGCTGTTCGCCGAGGCTGGGTTCGAGCCCAGGATCGCGTTCGAGGGCGAGGAGGCCGAGACGCTGCGCGGCCTGGTCGCGGCGGGCCTGGGCGTCGCGCTGCTGCCCGCGCCCGAGGTGCCCCGCCCGGGCACCGTGCACCTGGCCGTCACCGCGCCCCGGGCCTTTCGCACCATCGGGCTGGCCTGGGTGCCGGGCCGACCGGAGACCGCGCCCGTGCGCCTGTTCCGCGAATTCGTGCTCGGCCGCCGCGGCAACCTCCTGCACCCGGACCGACCCGAGGACTGAACCGACAACCTGCCATCGGCCGCACACCGCGCACCCGGCGACGCCGGAGCCCGCCCCCACGCACCGCGCCCGCGTGCCCTCCCGCGTCGAAGCGCCCTGCCCCGCAAGGTGGTTCCGGCACGTAGGCCCCGCTCGGGGCCGGCTCCGGGACGGCGATCACGCCCCCGGCGTGCACACATGGCCGAATCTTCATGCCATCGGCAGATGATCTACGCGCGTAGGCGGTAAAGTCCTTTCATGTACAGCAGCCACCCGAACACGCCCGCTGCCTCGCCCACGGTCGAGCAGATCCGGCGAGCCCCCAAAGTCCTGCTCCACGACCACCTCGACGGTGGGCTGCGTCCCGCCACGATCATCGAACTCGCCGGGGCGGTCGGCTACGACCTCCTGCCCACCACCGACCCCGAAGCGCTCGGTACCTGGTTCCGCGAGGCCGCCGACTCCGGCTCGCTGGAGCGCTACCTGGAGACCTTCGACCACACGGTGGCGGTGATGCAGACCCGCGAGGGCCTGTTCCGCGTCGCCGCCGAATGCGCCGAGGACCTCGCCGCCGACGGCGTGGTCTACGCCGAGATCCGCTACGCGCCCGAGCAGCACCTGGCCGCCGGGCTGACCCTGGACCAGGTGGTCGAGGCGGTCGACGAGGGCTTCCGTGAGGGCGAGCGCCGCGCGGCCGAGGCGGGCAACCGGATCAGGGTCGGCGCGCTCCTCACCGCGATGCGGCACGCGGCCCGCTCGCTGGAGATCGCCGAACTCGCCAACCGACACCGCGACTTGGGCGTGGTCGGCTTCGACATCGCCGGCGCCGAGGCGGGCTTCCCGCCCACGCGTCACCTGGACGCCTTCGAGTACCTCAAGCGGGAGAACAACCACTTCACCATCCACGCCGGCGAGGCGTTCGGCCTCCCGTCGATCTGGCAGGCGCTCCAGTGGTGCGGCGCGGACCGGCTCGGACACGGCGTGCGGATCATCGACGACATCACGGTCAAGGACGACGGCAGCGTCGAACTCGGCCGGCTCGCGGCGTACGTGCGCGACAAGCGCATCCCGCTGGAGATGTGCCCGACCTCGAACCTGCAGACCGGCGCCGCCACGTCCTACGCCGATCACCCGATCGGCCTACTGCGCCGACTCTATTTTCGGGTGACCGTGAACACTGACAACCGTTTGATGAGCGGCACGTCGATGACGCGGGAGTTCGAGCACCTCGTCGAGGCGTTCGGCTACGGCCTGGACGACCTGCAGTGGTTCACCGTGAACGCGATGAAGAGCGCCTTCCTGCCCTTCGACGAGCGGCTCGCGATGATCAACGAGGTGATCAAGCCCGGCTACGCCGCGCTCAAGTCGGAATGGCTGTTCGGTCGGAACTGACCTCTCGTGGGTGCGCCCGGCAAAATCGGATCGATCCGGATTTCGCGGGCGCACCCCGAGCCCCTTCCGTGCGGGCGAAACGGTCCGGCCCGACCCGAAGGGGCGTTTTGCGTATTCCGCGTCCGATTCGCTACGTTGCGGTCTCACTTCGTTACGGGGTGTGTCTTGCCCCGCCCGAATCGAGAACCCGAGGATGCACATGCGATCGGTAACGCGTAAGGCGGCCATCACGGCCGGACTCGGTGCGGCACTGGCAGCGGGAGCCGCGGGCTCCGCGAGCGCGACGCCGGTGACCGACCTGGTCGACGGGCTCACCCCGACCGCCTCGACGACCCAGGCGGCCATGCCGGACGCCGCCGCGCCGTTCCCGGTGAGCCAGGTCGCCGACACGCTGCCCGTCGGCAAGGTGCTCACCCCGGGCCAGTCGCCGCTCGACAGCCTGGCCGTGAACGTGGCCGAGGGCACGGCCCACAGCATGGAGCAGAGCATGGGCGACATGGCGGAGAAGGGCGGCCAGGCCAAGGGCGGCCTGGGCTCGCCGCTCAGCGCGCTGCCCACCGACCAGCTGCCGACCGGCGAATCCTCGCCGCTGGGCGCGTCGCCGCTCGGGAACCTGCCGTTGGCGGGCCTGCCCCTCTAGGCCGGACACAACCTAGGTCGGACACGGCCCGGTCCGGGCCCTGGCTCCGCACCGGGTTCCGCCCCTGTCGCCGAGCCGGGTCGTCGGCGCGGAACCGGTCGGTCCTGCCGCGGTACGAGCCGTGTCCATCGCGTGTCGATCCTGCGCGTGGGCACGGCTTGGTCATGTCCCGGCGCCGTCGGCCCCGGCTCCCGCCGGCCGGCCGAGCGTGGGCGCGCGACCGCTACAGCGAGTCGTACATGTCCTTCGCCACGTCCCCCAGATAGGGCCCGGTCATGGTGCGCGACGTCGGCGAGGTCACCCCGAGCGAGACGTTGCTGACCAGGAAACTTCGCCCGTCCACCTCGGCGAACCAGCCCCCGCCGGAGGAGCCGCCGGTCATCGTGCAGCCCATCCACAACATGTCCGGCTGCGGCCAGCCGTCCTCGCGGAAGTCCGTGGTCGGCGACGAGCACGAGTAGAGCGTGGTGCCGTCGTAGGGTGTGTCGCCCGGGTAGCCGAAGGACTGCACGCGCAGGTGTCGGGGCGCGTTCCAGTACACGTCCGCACCCGGCCCCACCGCGTCCTCCAGCGTGCGACCGTTGCGCGAGTCGACGATGAAGGCGCCGTAGTCGAACGGCGACGCGCTGGCGTCCTTGCCGCCCGGATCGGCGTTCTGCGCCCACTGGTTGCTCACCGTGGTCCGCCGGGCCGGCCAGCGTCCGTACGGTTCGCGCTCCGCCGGCGTGCGACCCGCGCCGTTGTAGCCGGGCACGAAGGTGACCCGGTCGTAGAAGCTCCCGTTCCGACCCCCGTGCAGGCAGTGGCCCGCCGTCCACACCATGTTTCCGCTGGAGTGGTGCACGACGGTGCCGCTGCACTCGGCGACGCCTTCCGGCATCCGGAAGAAGATCTTGCCCCGGATCGCCACGTCCGGCGCGGTGTACGGCGCGGCCACCCGACGTGCCTGGATCGTCGGCGGTTGGCGGAAGTCCGCCTCGGGGCGCTGCTGCTCCTGCTCGGGCAGTTGCGGCTGCTCCTGGCCGGGGGAGATCTCGTTGCCCCGAGGCTTGGCCTCGTCCTGCCGGTTCTGGTCCCAGAACCCGCGGGTGTCCTCGACGTCGCGGTCGCTGTACTGCTTCGAGTTCATCGCCTGGGTGCGCCCGGCCTCGACCGCCAGGGTCCCGCTCAGCACCAGCCCGACCAGGGTCACCAGCACGCCGGCGAACACCGACATGGTGACGATGAGGTTCTTGTTGTGCGTGCTTCCCGGTTGCATGTCCCCGCCCCCCGACCGAGCGCACGGCCCGGAACTTTCCGGTCCCGCGAGACCACTCGATCGACCCGCCTACCCATCCGTTGATCGGATGATAGGCGCCGGGGCGGTCGGGCCGTGCCGGCTCCCCACCGGATCAGTCCTGGGGCAGCAGGATCCACAGCGCGATGTACAGCAGGAACTGCGGGCCCGGCAGCAGGCAGGACAGCACGAACACCACTCGGACGGTGCCGACGGACCAGCCGTAGCGGCGGGCGATGCCGGCGCAGACGCCGGCGATCCGGCGGCCGTGACGCGGGCGACTGAGAGTCGCGGTGCTCATGGTCATGGCGGTTCCTCCTCGGTGCGACGGCACCGGATACGGCGTCGTCGTACTTCGAAGGTAGGTGGATCCCCGTCGGGATACATCCGCCCCAGGGCCCGACCGATCATCCGCCTTGGGGAGTAAGGGTCTTCCCGGAGGGGCGGGCCTGCGGCCAGTCCTTCTCGAACGCCGAGGGCGAGCCGCCGGGGCGGGTGCCCGGGCTCGGCGTGGCCGCGTTCTTGCGGCTGATGTCGAGATAGCTCTCGCACCGGTAGCTCTCCGGCGCGGTACGCCGGCCGGCGAGCAGCACCATGTCCCCGCCGGACGCGCTCTGCAGCGTGCAGACCACCTGACCGAGCGCGATCGTGGCCAGCGCCGACAGCGGCGCGTCCAGCCGGAACAGGGCGGGCGGGTCGCCCTCGCGCCGATCCGCGGCGGCCAGGCCGCCGGCGGGCAGCGCGGTGGTGTACCCGTCCAGCGCCTCGGCGTCGTTGGGGCCCAGGTGCAGCTCCTCCAGGAGCTGGTTGACCTGGTCGGTGCGCGCCTTGTCCGGGGCCGTCTCGCTGGGCCGCAGCAGCAGCCGGCCGCCCCGGGGCAGCGCCTGCAGTCGGTTGTCCTTCACCAGATACACGATGTGCCGTTCCGAACCGGGCAGGTGACTCTGCGCGGACGGCGCCGTGCGGTTGGCCGGTTTCCCGGCCCCCACCGGTCCCTCGGTCGGCCGGATCCCGCACGACGTGAGCGCGGCGAGCACGCCCGTCGTCGCGAAAATCGCGATCGGAAGCCGCCGCCGAGGTCTCAACGCCTTCCTCCTCGCTCGTCGTGCCTGCCGGAGTGGATGCCGCCCGAGCCGTCGAGCTCCGGCTCGACCTGCCCCGCAGGTCCGGCGTGCTCGGCGAATTCGGCGTTCTCCGCGTCGAGGTCGGCGTGTACGCCGTCGTCCTCGACCCCCTCGTCCGGGTCGATTATCTCTTCGAGTTCGGGCGGCACCAACGGCAGGCGCAGGGTGAACTTGGCGCCGCCGCCGGGCATGTTCGAGGCGAACGCGGTACCGCCGTGGATGCGCGCGTTCTCCATCACGATGGACAGGCCCAGGCCGCTGCCCTCGGAACGGGCCCGCGAGCTGTCCGCCTTGTAGAAACGGTCGAACACGTGCGGCAGCACGTCCTCGGGGATGCCGGGACCGGTGTCGGAGACCTCGATCACCAGGTCCTCCTCGCCCGGAGCGGCGAGCATTCCGGGCACCGCCGCGCGCGGCTCGTGGTGGATCTCGACGGTCACCGGCGAGCCGCCGTGCCGCAGCGCGTTGCCGACCAGATTGGAGACCATGACGTCCAGTCTGCGCGGGTCCACCTTGGCCAGGATGCCCCGGGGTGCCCGCAGGTCCACCGCGTCCATCCAGGCGCGGGCGTCCAGGCACGCGGTGACCAGGTCGGTGATGTCCACCTCGTCGGCCACCAGCGCCGCGGTGCCCGCGTCGAAGCGGGACACCTCCATCAGGTCCTCGACCAGGGTGGCCAGCCGCTCGATCTCGGCGACCACCAGCCGCGCGGCGGGCGCGCCCTGCTCGCCGAGGCTGTCCGCCTCCTCCTCGAGCAGCTCGCTGACCGCGGTCATCGCCGCCAGCGGGGTGCGCAGCTCGTGCGAGACGTCCGCGACGAACCGGCGCGAGGAGGACTCCAGCGCACGCAACTCGGCGACGCTGCGCTCCAGTTTCTCCGCCGCGTCGTTGAAGGTACGGGACAGGTCGGCGAGTTCGTCCGAGCCGCGCACGTCCAGCCGGGTGTCCAGCCGCCCCGCGCCCAGTTCGCGGGCGGCGAAGCCGAGTCGGCGCACCGGGCGCAGGATGTGCCGCGCGGCGAACAGCGCGACCACCGCCGCCGCGCCGAGCGCGAGCAGGGTGCCCACGATCAGGTAGCGGGCCAGCGAGTTGAGGTCGGCCTGCTCGTCCTTGAGCGACTTGAACATGTAGCCGGTGGGCCCGTCGGGCACCACCCGGGTGCCGCCGACGAGATAGGGCTGCCCGTCGATGTCGATCCGCTGGAAGTACATGTGGAAGCCGCCGTTGTTGTCGGCGGTCTGCACCACGCGCTGCAGCTTCGCGGGCACCCGTTCCAGCGGGAACCGGGTCGGGTTGGAGGCGACCGGACGGCCGTCCGCGCCGACCAGGACCACGGAGTAACCGAAGCTGCTTTCCCGCATCTGGTCGACGGCGGGCCCCAGGTCGGCCTGGTCCGGCTTCTCCGGCAGGTTCGCCGAGACCCTACCGAGGTTGTCCCGGAACTCGGTGAGCACCGAGTCCTGCGCACGCTCCAGAACGGCGGTACGGGTCAGCCAGTAGGCGATCCCGGACGCGGCGACCGCGGAGATCAGCGCGACCAGCGCGAAGGCGACGAGCACCCGAAACCGCAACGAGCGCAGCTTCAGGGTCGGGGCGATCCGGCGGACGATGCGGCGTACCAGCGGCGGCCGGCCCGTCACTGGGGCGGGTCGAGGCGGTAGCCGACGCCCCGGACGGTGCGGATCAGTGTCGGAGCGGACGGAGTCTGCTCCACCTTGGCGCGCAGCCGCTGGACGCACGCGTCCACCAGCCGCGAGTCGCCGAGGTAGTCGTGTTCCCACACCAGGCGCAACAACTGCTGCCGGGACAGCGCCTGGCCGGGGCGCCGGCTCAGTTCGACCAGGAGCCGCAACTCGGTCGGGGTGAGCTGGAGTTCCTCGCCGGCCTTGGTCACCGTCATCGCGTTGCGATCGACCACCAGGTCGCCGAACACCGACGCGTCGGACACCTCGCGCTCGCCGCGGCGCAGCACCGCGCGGATCCGGGCGTCCAGCACGCGCGGCTGGACCGGCTTGACCACGTAGTCGTCGGCGCCGGACTCCAGCCCGACCACCACGTCGATGTCGTCGTTGCGCGCGGTGAGCAGGATGATCGGCAGCGAGTCGGTGCGGCGGATGCGGCGGCACACCTCGAATCCGTCGATGCCCGGCAGCATCACGTCCAGCACGATCAGGTCGGGGCGCTGCTCGCGCCACCGCTCCAGGCCGGCTTCACCGGTGGCAGCGGTGACCACGCGATGGCCCTGGCGCCCCAGGGCGAGTTCGAGTCCGGTTCGTACGGACTCGTCATCCTCGATAAGCAGCAGGTAGGGCACGCAGGCCATTGTGTCTGACGTCACGGCTGGGAAGAACATCGGGCGGCCCCTTCCGGTTCGCCGCCCGAGGCCGCTGTTGCATACCTGTGACAGCTCGCCGACCTGACGATGAAGCCCGCCCAGCAGGCTGTACATCGTGAACGAGCGCCGAACCGGGGGAGAAGTCATGCAGTCCCAGACGCAGTCGCAGGGCATCCGCAAGGACAACCGCCGTACCGTCGTCGCCCTCGCCCCGCTGAACGGCCACGCGCGTAGCGTTCCGTGCACGGACAGTGTCGACGACGAATTCACCGCGTACGTCCGGGAGCGCCGGTCGGCCCTGTTCGCCACCGCGTACCACCTCACCGGCGACCGCAACGAGGCCGAGGACCTGTTGCAGAGCGCGCTGATGAGCACGTACCAGGCGTGGGGTCGGATCCAGGACAAGGCCGCACTGGGCGGCTACCTGCGCCGCACGATGACCAACCTGCACATATCGGCCTGGCGCCGGCGTCGGATCAACGAGTACCCGTCGGAGGAACTGCCCGAGCGTCCGGACGGTTCGGACTCGATGGGCGACACCGAGCTGCGCGCGGTGTTGTGGCGGGCGCTGGCCAAGCTGCCCGAGCCGCAGCGCACCATGCTGGTGCTGCGCTACTACGAGGGTCGTACCGACCCCGAGGTGGCCGAGGTGCTCGGTTGCAGCGTCGGCACGGTCAAGTCGAGCATCTGGCGCGCGCTGCGCCGGCTGCGCGAGGACGACGCGCTGAGCTTCGGTGCCGACGAGGCGTTCGCCGAACTCGTCGCCTGACCAGTGCGGTTCGTGCTCGTCCGTCCGCCTTCTCGCGGCGTTCCCGGGCCGGCTTCGTGCCGCCGGCTTCCGCTGTGCAGTTGTGGTGATCGATGGTGATGTGTCCCGGCCGGTGTGTCTCATCGGCAGGGACGGCGGATGGGGCTGTGACGGTTCCGTCGAATTTCGAGCGGATTCGGGACATCGGCGCACGGGGCGCCGAATTGCGCTTGCCGTAGCCGAGTGGCTACGTTGCGTGGTCAATCCTCTGGTCGACAGGGAAGGGCCACCGTTATGTCCTCCGTTCTTCGCACCGTGCTCGCCGCCACGTCCCTCGGCGCCGCCGCCACGTTCGGCATCGCCGGCAGCGCCGCGGCCGCGCCCGCCGCACCCGACGGGATCTCCCGCCCCGATGTACCCGCCGCCGGCCGGGGTGCCGCCGCCGCGACCGGGGCCGTGCTCGGCGTCGTGGAGCGCACGCAACTCAACCCGATGAACGGCGGCGGTCTGAACCCGCTGTCCAACAGCGTCGGTACCGAGGTCGGCGACGCGCCGGTCGGCACCGACCTGGTCACCGGCGACGTCGCCGACGGGATGACCGTGCAGGACGCCCTCGATCGGCTCTGAGTCGACCCCCCACCGCGCCGGCCGCGACGCCGCCCCTGCCGCGGCGCCCGGGCCCGTCTACCCTGAGCCGCGGACGTGGCCACGGGGAGGCAGTCGGATGCGGCAGGAAACGGATCGTTTGCGGGAGCCGGCGGCATGGGCGCTGGTCGGCTTTCTGGCGTTGCAACTCGCGGTCGACGTGCTGCGCGTCGTGTTCGGCGTGGGGTCGGGGGTGCACGGCTTCCGGGCCCGGGCCTACGGCGGCCAGTCCGCACTGCTCGACGTGCTCACGCCGGTGCTGCTCGCGGGCGCGGTGCTGCTGGTGACCCATGCGGGGCGGCCCACGCCGAGGGCCCGGGTGATCACCCGGGCGGCGCTGGGGGTGCTCGCCGTGCAGGGGATCGCGGGGGTCGCCGTGGCGCTGGGCGGTCTCGCCTACGACGGCGGCGGGTTCGCCGACATCCCGGCCGGGGCCCGGGTCGAACAAAGTGCGGTCAACGTCGGCGTGCTGGTCCTGTTCGCGCTGTGCGCGTACTTCCTGATCGTGGTCCTGGGCGCACCGAGCCCGCCGACGGTCACGCGCGGCAAGTCGCTGCCGCATCAGGAATGGCCCACATACGGGCGCGATGCCACGGCCGCGGGTCGTCCGGTCGCGCCGTCCGGAGCCCACCCCGCGCACGAGCACACCGGGACCGGGACGCAGGCCGCGGTGCCGTACGCGCACGCCACCGCCGAGCACACCGCGCCGACCGGCGCGGGCGGTTCGCAGGCGGGCGGCCGGCAGGGGGCCGGCGGGCCCGCCCCCGCCCCTGCGCCCGCTTCCGCGCCTTCGCCGGCCGCCTCGCCCGACCCGCGTACCGCCTCCCCCGCTTCCGCGCCGGGCACCGCGACCGGCCCGACGAACGCCCCGACGCCCGGTGCCGGCGTACCGCCTCGGCCGACCGCGCCACCGCCGGCGCAGACCTACGGGGGGACCCGGCCGTGACGGCCGAGGTCGAGGCACAGCAGGCGGAGGAGATTCCGCCGCCGCCTCGGCTGTGGCGCCTGCGGCGCCGGGCGCGCACGGTCGGCCGCAGTGTGGTCGGCCTGGTGTTCGCGGGCGCGGTGTTGGTCACCGGCGCCCGGCTGCTCGTGTTCGACGCGATGTGGCCGGTCGCGATCGTGACCGTCTTCGCGCCCTACGCGGCGGCCGCCTCGGTGCTCGTGCTGCTCGGTGCCGCGCTGTTGCGGATGCGTTTGACCCTGCTCGTCGCGCTGGGCCTGGTGGTCGTGCACACCGTGTGGATGTTGCCGCGGCTGAGCGCCGCCGACGGTCCCGTGCCCGGCGGGGTGCGGTTGCGGGTGATGACCGCCAACGCCTACTTCGGCAAGGCGGATCCGGTCCGGATCACCGAATTGGTGCGGCGCGAGCGGGTGGACGTGTTGGCCGTGGAGGAGTTGACGCCGGAACTGGCGACCGCTCTGGAGCAGGCCGGCCTCTCCCGGGAACTCCCGTACACGACCGGTCACGCCGAACCCGGCGCCGCCGGGTTGGCCGTCTACGCCCGCCGACCGCCGACCGAGGAGCGGTTGTTGCCCGAACGGACCACGATGCCGATGCCCGGCGCCACCGTGGAGGTGGACGGGCGCCGGGTGCGGATCCAGGGCGTGCACACCATCCCGCCGATGCGCGGGCAGGCCGGCCAGTGGGCGCACGACATGGACGCACTGCGCCGCGAGGCGGAGCGGCGCACGCTGCCGGTGATCTTCCTCGGCGACTTCAACGCGACCTCGGACAACGCCTCGTTCCGAGCGCTCACCGGCGCCGGCTTGCGGGACGCGCACGAGGAGCGCGGCCGGGTCCTGGTGCGCACCTGGCCGATGGCGTACTTCCACGGCCTGCCCGCGCTGTTCGGGATCGACCACGTCCTGGTGGCCGGTGGGATCGATGTGGTGTCGGTGTCCGAACACCGTGTGCCGCGCACCGATCACGCCGCGGTGATCGCCGAACTGTCGCTGCGCTGACCACCGTCAAGGTCCCGTCAGGAACGCCCTCACCTGCGTCGATGCCGCGTCAAGAGGCCCGAGCCGGCCGCCGCGCGCGGCTAGCGTCGAGTCCGCAAGGCAGTTCGCCCCGGCGACTGCACTCAGGCAACTCCGAGGATCTGATCGCATGTCCGCTCTGTTCGTGCTCTTCGCCGTCGTCGTGATCGCCCGCGTCCTGGCCACCTGGAAGCTCTCCACCCGGCGGGTTGCCGACTCGACGGGCCCGGCGACCGGGACCGGCACGGCGCCCGGGACCCGCGCCGACCGTGTGCTCGCGGCCTGATCGGATCGCGGACCTGCTCGGGTGGTGCCACCACGTGCCGCCGGCCCGTCACCCACGCGGGTGACGGGCCGGCGGCACGTCATGGTGAATCGCACACGCGGGGCGATCAGTATCCGGTCGGGTGCCAGACCGTCCGGATCTCGGTGAACGCCAGCATCCGACCCGTTCCCGGGTCCGCCGACCAGTCCGGCTCCCTGGCCTCGGGGCGCAACACCCGCTTGAGGTTGTCCGCCGCGGCGATCTCCAGGTCGCGCGCCGACGCGACGCCCGCGTCCGGCGCCACGCCGGTCAGGTCGATCGCGTTGACGTCCTGGTGGGATGCGAGCGTCGGGGCGATCTCGGCCGGGTGACCGGTCAGGATGTTGATCACGCCGCCCGGCAGGTCGGACACCGCGAGCACCTCGGCGAAGGACAACGCGGGCAGCGCCGAGGCACCGGCCGCGAGCACGACGGCGGTGTTGCCGGTGGCGATCACCGGCGCGACCGCACTCGTCAGGCCCAGCAGCGACGAGCGCTGTGAGGCGATCACCGCGACCACGCCGGTGGGTTCGGGCGTCGACCAGTTCGCGAACGGACCCGCGACCGGGTTGGCGCCGCCCGCGACCTGGGCGAGCTTGTCGGTCCACCCGGCGTACCAGACCCAGCGGTCCACCGCCGCGTCCACCGCCGCGAGTGCCTTGCCGCGATTGATCCCCTCGGCCGCGGCGACCTCGGTCGCGAACTGCTCGCGCCGGCCCTCCAGCATCTCGGCGATCCGGTACAGGATCTGGCCCCGGTTGTAGGCGGTGGCGCCCGACCAACCCGGGAACGCCTTGCGCGCCGCGACGACCGCGTCGCGGGCGTCCTTGCGACTCCCGCGCGGCGCGTTCGCCAGGGTCCGGCCCTTGCTGTCGGTCACCGCGTACACCCGCCCGCTCTCGGACCGGGGGAACTTGCCCCCGACGTACAGCTTGTAGGTCTTCAACACCTCAAGGCGCTCAGACATCGAGGTAGGCCTCCAGCCCGTGGCGGCCACCCTCGCGGCCGAAGCCCGACTCCTTGAACCCGCCGAACGGCGAGGCCGGGTCGAACTTGTTGAACGTGTTGGTCCACACGACGCCGGCCCGCAGCCGCTGCGCGGTCCACAGGGCCTTGGCGCCCTTCTCCGTCCACACTCCGGCGGACAGGCCGTACGCGGTGTTGTTCGCCTTCTCCACCGCCTCGGCGGGGGTGCGGAAGGTCTGTACGGTCAGCACCGGGCCGAAGATCTCGTCCCGGGCGATCCGGTGGGCCTGGGTGACGCCGGTGAACACCGTCGGCGGGAACCAGAAGCCCTTGCCGGGCAGTTCGCCGGCCAGTGACCAGCGCTCGGCGCCCTCGGCCTCGCCCGCCTCGACCAGTTCCCGGATCCGGGAGAGCTGGGCGGCCGAGTTGATCGCGCCGACGTCGGTGTTCTTGTCGAGCGGGTCGCCCACGCGCAGCGTCTTGATCCGCCGGGTCAGGCTCGCCAGCAACTCGTCGGCCACCGACTCCTGCACGAGCAGACGCGAGCCGGCGCAGCACACCTGGCCGCCGTTGAAGAAGATGCCCTCGACGATGCCGTCCACGGCGGAGTCGATCGCGGCGTCGTCGTAGACGATGTTCGCGGCCTTGCCGCCGAGTTCGAGGGTGACCCGCTTGCGGGTGCCCGCGATGGTGCGGGCGATCTCCTTGCCCACGGCGGTCGAGCCGGTGAACGCGACCTTGTCCACGTCCGGGTGCGCGATCAGCGCACGACCGGTCTCGCCGGCGCCGGTGACGATGTTGAGCACACCGTCCGGCAGTCCGGCCTCGACGCAGATCTCGGCGAACCGCAGCGCGGTCAGCGGGGTGGTCTCGGCCGGCTTGAGCACCACGGTGTTGCCGCCCGCGAGGGCCGGCGCCACCTTCCAGGCCAGCATCAGCAGCGGGAAGTTCCACGGAATGACCTGACCGGCCACGCCGATCGGCTTCGGCGCCGGACCGAACCCGGCGTGGGCCAGCTTGTCCGCCCACCCGGCGTAGTGGAAGAAGTGCGCCGCGACCAGCGGGATGTCCACGTCGCGCGACTCGCGGATCGGCTTGCCGTTGTCGATCGACTCCAGCACCGCGAGCTCGCGCCCGTGCTCCTGGATCAGCCGGGCGATCCGGAACAGGTACTTGGCCCGCTCCGCACCGGGCAGCGCCGACCACGACTTGAACGCCTTGCGCGCGGCCTTGACCGCACGGTCCACGTCCGCCTCGCCACCGACCGCGATTTCGGCCAGCACCTCCTCGGTGGCCGGGTTCACGGTCTTGAGCCGGCCGCCGTCCGCCGCGTCGGTGAACTTTCCGTCGATGAACAGCCCGTACGCCGGGGCGATGTCGACGATCGCACGCGACTCGGGCGCGGGCGCGTACTCGAATGGGTTGCCCATGGGTGTCAGTCCACCGTCACGTAGTCGGGGCCGGAGTAGCGGCCCGTGGCCAGCTTCTGGCGCTGCATCAGGAGGTCGTTGAGCAGGCTGGAGGCGCCGAGCCGGAACCAGTCCGGGTCCAGCCAGTCCGCGCCGACCGTCTCGTTGACCAGCACGAGGTACTTCATCGCGTCCTTGGTGGTGCGGATCCCGCCGGCCGGCTTGACACCGACCTGACGACCCGTGGCCTCGCGGAAGTCGCGGACCGCCTGGAGCATGACCAGGGTCACCGGCAGTGTCGCGTTGACCGCGACCTTGCCCGTGGACGTCTTGATGAAGTCGGCACCCGCGAGCATCGCGAGCCACGACGCGCGGCGCACGTTGTCGTACGTCGACAGTTCACCGGTCTCCAGGATCACCTTGAGGTGGGCGCTCCCGCCGCCGGCGGCGGCGCTGCGCGCACAGGCGGCCTTGACCGCGACGATCTCGTCGAAGACGGCCCGGTAGCGCCCGGAGAGGAACGCACCCCGGTCGATCACCATGTCGATCTCGTCGGCGCCGGCGGCGACCGCATAGGCGACATCGGCCAGCTTGACGTCGAGCGAGGCGCGCCCGGACGGGAACGCGGTCGCGACGGCGGCGACGTGCACGCCGGAGTCGCCGAGTGCGGCCTTGGCCTCGGCGACCAGGTCGCCGTAGACGCAGATCGCGGCGGGCCGGGGCGAGTCCGGGGCGCCCGGGTCCGGGTGCAGCGCCTTCGCGCACAGGGCCCGGACCTTGCCCGGGGTATCGGCACCTTCCAAGGTGGTCAGGTCGATCATCTTGATGGCGAGGTCGATTGCGGCGACCTTGGCATCGGTTTTGATCGAGCGTGTCGCGAGCATTGCTGCCCGCGCTTCGGTACCGACCCTGTCGACGCCGGGAAGACCGTGCAGAAAGCGTCGAAGGGCCGCTTCGGACGAGGTGACCTCGGCCGGGTCGGCGAGAATTGCAGACGGCATGCTCACAAGACGAGCATATCTACTCGCGTAGCGTCGGGCCCAGCGGTCCGGTCGAGCCAAACCCGAGCGGTGCCGTGCGGCACAATCACCGGTCATGAGCAGCGACGAGGACATCACCACGTATCGCTCCCGGCCGGCGATGGCCGTCGGGGTGCTTCTGATCGCCGTCGGGGTCTGGATGGTGATCGACACGCTGATCCGCGGGGAAGGTCGGACCAAATGGCTGGCCGTCGCCGTCGTGATCTTCTTCGCGATCCTGGTGGTCGCGCTCACGCTGCGCTCGGCCGTGCTGGTCGGGCCGGAGCGGCTGGTGATCCGCAACCCGTTCCGCACCATCGTGGTGCCGTGGGCCGCGGTGGAGCGGGTCCGGGCCGAGTACTCGATCGAGGTGCGCGCGGACGAGAAGTCGTTCCACATCTGGGCCATCCCGGTCTCGCTGCGCGAACGCAAGCGGGCACTGCGGCAACAGGGCCGCACGGCGGCGGAGGACCCGTACGGCCACGGCGTCCACGACCTGCCCCAACTCTCCCGCGCCGACCAGGTCGTGGACGACCTGCGCGGGATGAGCGAGCAGTTCGCCAAGAAGTCCACCGGCCCGGTCCAGGTCCACTGGTCCCCGGAAATCCTCGGCGGATTGGCCCTCTCCGGAGCAGCCTCCCTGCTCCTGGGTCTGCTCTAGCACGCCCGCAGACCAAACGCCGACCCGGCCGAAACCTCCGGGCCGCGCTGCTGTTCGAGATCCCCGAGCGGGAGGTCGGGCCTGATCCGGCCGCAGACCGATCGCCGATCGCCCGGCCGGTATTCGAGGCCGTCTCGGCCGAAGGCCGGTTCTCATCCGGCCGCAATCCGAACGCCGGCGGGGCCGGAATCAGCCCGGCCGGCGCTTGAGGCCACCTCGGCCGAAGGCCGGGTCGGATTCAGCCCGACCGGCGCCCCGGGCCGGCCGGTTCACCGCGCGCCCCGCCGCACCACCCGCAGGACGCTGTACAGGACGATCAGCGCGCCGCTCACCGCGAGTGCGGCGACCGTGACGTGGCCGCCCCACGGACCGCCGATGTCGGGTCCACCCCACGCGGCGATGTCCTGCGCGGAGGAGTGGAAGAGCGTGTCGGCGGAGCCGGAGAGCAGCGGGTAGGCCACGCCGAACGCGAGCACCGGCAGGACCAGCACGCCGCCGAGGAAGGTCGCGAGCGCCGGGATCGAGCGCCCGGCCTTCGCCCACTGCCAGACGTGCCGCAGGCGAGCGCGCAGGGGAGTGTTCCGGACGGAGAAGTGGGTCAGGGTGCTCATGGCGTCCTTTCGGAGCCGAGGGTCGACTGGACCCTTCCACGATCCGCCGGCGGACCCGCTCGACACATCCGCCCGGAGGGCCACGTCGACCCCGTACGCAGGTACCGACGATCGCCGAAACCGACCCTCCGCAGGGTGAGACGACGGTGGGGTGGCGCGGCCGATCGGCCACACCACCCCACTCGTTCGCCGGTCCGCGTCGACCGCGGTGCGCTACATGCCCGGCGTCACATGCCCAGCGTCGCGGCCAGATCCCGCTTCAGCCGCTCCAGCGCCGCGTGGCCCGCCGCGCGGGCGGCGTCGATGCCGACCTCGGCGATCCGCTTCGGGTCGACCACGACCTCCAGGTAGGCCTTGAGCTTGGGTTCGGTCCCGGACGGCCGCACCACGACCCGGCCCGCGAGCAGGTCCGCGCCGTCGCCGGCCAGCGTGTAGCGCAGGCCGTCGGTGGGCGGCAGGCCGTCGGCCGCCGGGTGCAGCAGGTCCTCGGCGGTTGCCACGGCCAGGTCGCCGAGGGTCTTCGGGGTCCGCTCGCGCAGCCCCCGCATGGCGTTCGCGATCAGTTCGAGTCGGTCCACCCGCACCGAATACTGGTCGGTCGCGTACAGCCCGTATCGACCCGCGATGTCGTCCAGCAGGCCGGGCAGCGTACGGCCGTCCCGCTTGGCGCCGGCCGCGAGTTCGGCCAGCATCAGCGCGGCGGTGACGCCGTCCTTGTCGCACACCCCGGCCGGGTCCACGCAGTAGCCCAGCGCCTCCTCGAACGCGAAGGCCAGGTTCGGCACCCGGGCGAGCCACTTGAAGCCGGTCAAAGTCTGCGTGTAGGCGATGCCGTGCGCCGCCGCGATCGAGCCCAACAGCGAGGAGGACACGATCGTGGTGGCCAGCACGCCGTCGGTGCCCCGACGGGCCACCTCGGCGCCGAGCAGCGCGCCGACCTCGTCGCCGCGCAACATCCGCCACCCGCCCGCGACGGCCGGATCCGGCACCGCGACCGCACACCGGTCGGCGTCCGGGTCGTTGGCGATCACCACGTCCGCGTCCTCGGCGAGTGCCGTGCGAAACGCGAGGTCCATCGCGCCGGGCTCCTCCGGGTTGGGGAACGCCACGGTCGGGAAGTCGGGGTCCGGGTCCGCCTGTTCGGGGACCGGTCGGACGTCCGCGAAGCCCGCGCGGTCGAATGCGCCGAGCATCACGGTGGTGCCCACGCCGTGCATCGCGGTGTGCACGATCCGCACGTCGCGCGGCCCGGCCGGGTCGACGACGGTCAGGGCGCGGTCGAGGTAGGAGTCGATCAGCGCCTCGCCGAGCGTCTCCCAGCCGTCCTCGGCCATCGGCACGTCCGCGAGCGAGCGGACCGCCGCGATGTGCCCGGCGATCTCCGTGTCGGCGGGCGGCACGATCTGCGACCCGTCGTCGAGGTAGACCTTGTAGCCGTTGTCGCGCGGCGGGTTGTGGCTCGCGGTGACCATCACCCCCGCGACGCAGCCCAGATGCCGGATCGCGAAGGCGAGCACCGGCGTGGGCAACGGCCGGGGCAGCAGCAATGCGTGCAGCCCGGCCGCCTCCATGACGGCGGCGGTGTCCCGGGCGAACACGTCGGACTTGTGCCGCGCGTCGAACCCGATCACCACCGCGTTGCGCGTCGCGGCGGGCGCCGCCGTGTCGGTGACGTACGCGGTCTTGAGATACGCGGCCAGGCCCGCCGCCGCACGGATCACCACCGCGCGGTTCATCCGGTTGGGTCCCGCCCCCAACTCGCCGCGCAGCCCGGCGGTACCGAACTGGAGCAGCCCGGCGAAACGATCCGCGAGGCCCTCCCGGTCGTCCGCTTCGAGCAACGCCTCGAGTTCGGCCCGGGTGTCCGGGTCCGGGTCCTCGGCCAACCAGGCACGCGCGGTCTCGATGACGTCGCTCAACACGGACTCCTCGGTACGGAAGGGATCGGAGGCGGGACGGCCTGCGGACGCTCAGATGCGCGGCAGGACCTGGGTCAGCAGTCGGCCCATGCGCTCGGCGGACGCGCGTCCGGCGGCCAGGACCTCTTCGTGGTTGAGCGGCTCGCCGGTCATGCCCGCGGCGAGGTTGGTGACCAGCGAGATGCCCAGGATCTCGGCGCCGGCCTCGCGCGCGGCGATGGCCTCGATGGTCGTGGACATGCCGACGAGGTGCCCGCCGATCGCGCGGACCATGCCGATCTCGGCCGGGGTCTCGTAGTGCGGGCCGGGGAATTGCACGTATACGCCCTCTTCGAGGTCGGGCTCGACCTCGCGGCACAACGCGCGTAGCCGCGGCGAATAAAGGTCGGTCAGGTCGACGAAGTTGGCCCCGACGATGGGCGACGCGGCGGTGAGGTTGATGTGGTCGCTGATCAGCACCGGCTGACCGGGCACGAAGGACGGCCGCAGGCCGCCGCAACCGTTGGTCAGCACGACGGCCTTGCAGCCGGCCGCGACCGCGGTGCGCACGCCGTGTGCGACGGACGCGACGCCGTGCCCCTCGTAGAGGTGGGTGCGACCGAGGAAGACCAGCGCGCGGCGGTCGCCGATGACCAGCGAGCGGACCGTGCCCGCGTGGCCCTCGACGGCGGGCGGCGGGAAGCCGGGCAGCTCGGTGACCGGGAACTCGTGCTCCGGCTCGCCCAGCATGTCGGCGGCGGGCACCCAGCCAGAGCCCATGACGAGCGCGATGTCGTGCGTGGCGGCACCGGTGAGCCGCTGAAGGCTTTCGGCGGCCTCGGCGGCGGCCGTGTACGGGTCGTGGCTATCCAATACGTTCACATCGATGAGCGTAAATGCTGCACCTGAGAACGGCGCGGGCGGGGTCTATGCGCGTAGAAGACTGTGATACGACCGCAATGACAGCGGGGGACGATTGGTGCGGACAAGTGGCGATATGTCCGTTCAGTCGATCCGCGTCGATCGACCGGGCGGCAGGGTCGGCGGGGCCGGTCAGCCTCCGAGGCGCTTGACCGATTCGCCGGGGGCCTGGGCCCGCCAGTGCTCCGGGGCGTCGGGGCCGGGGACGTACGCACCGCGGCCGGTTGCGCCGATCCACGCGTTCCACAGGGTCGCGAGCTTGTCGTCGAACTCCCGATCACGCTGGAACAACGCGTCCACCGGAGCCGCGAGGTTGCACACCTTGCCGTCGGCGAGCCCGAGTTGCACGGAACGGCTGCCCAGCAGGCGTCGCTCCCGCACGTTCGTGACCTCGGACCAGTCCAGCCGCCGGGTGCCGTAGCGGCGCCAGGTGATGCCCTGCGGGGTCAGCCGTGTCTCGAAGCGGGAGAAGAGGACGAAGTTCAGCAGGAACAACGAGGCCACGAACATCGGGTAGCGGCCGTCGGCGGAGAACCGCAGCGCGGATACCGCGACGAAGATCGCGGCGGGCAGGAGGTGGAACCAACGCTGCCGGAAGCTCAGGGTGTAACGGATCTCCGGCACGGTGCACTCCCCACTCGGCACGACCTGACAAGCCGAGTGTGGCAGCGCACCGGGCGAGCGTGGCCGGAGGGCGGGTCTACGAACACGGGCGGTTGCGGAGTTCCTTGACGTAGTCGTCGGGGGCGCCGGCGGACTCGGCCGACTCGGCGACCATGCCGAGGTAGCGCGCCGAGGGCAGGCCGCCCTCGTAGTCGTTGAGCACGTACAGCCACGCCAACTGCTCGCCGAACAGGGATTCCACCCGGACCCGGACCTTGCGGTACAGGCCGAGCGGCATGCCCTCCCAGCGGTCGAGGTCGGGCTCGTCCATCTCGGCCAGGTCGTACAGCGCGACGAATACCTGGGACAACTCGTCCTCGACGACCGTGGCCAGCGATCCGTCCCACCCCAACTGCTCGCCGCCGAAGGTCAGCCGCCAGCCGGGCAGCCAACCGGTGTGGCGCAGAGGGGAGTGTGGGGCACGCCGAGCCATCTGCCGCGCGTCGAGGTTGCTTGCGTACGCGGCGTAGAGGGGCATGGCCGCAGCCTACGCGACGCGCGGGCATGGGAGAGAATGACACCCGTGACTCGGATTGTGATCGTAGGCGGAGGACCCGGCGGGTACGAGGCGGCTTTGGTCGCGGCACAGCTCGGAGCCGAGGTGACGGTGGTAGAGCGCGAAGGTGTGGGTGGTGCGGCTGTACTGACGGACTGTGTCCCGTCCAAGACCCTGATCGCCACGGCCGAGGTCATGACGAACTTCGCCGACTCGCACCACGAGCTCGGCATCTACGTGGACGACGGCACGCCCGGCACGCTGGATCGCCCGATCGTGGGCGTGGACCTGGGCGTGGTCAACCGGCGCGTGCTGCAACTGGCCAAGGCCCAGTCCAACGACATCGCGCAGAGCGTCACGCGCGCCGGCGTTCGGGTGCTGCGCGGCACCGCCCGCCTCGACGGGCCGCGCCGTGTGGTGGCCGATCTGGCCGACGGCACCGAGCGCACGCTGGACGCGGACGCCATCCTGATCTCGACCGGGGCCCACCCGCGGGAGATCCCGGGCGCGGAGCCGGACGGCGAGCGGATCCTGAACTGGAAGCAGATGTACGGCCTGTCCGAGCTGCCGCGCGAGCTGATCGTGGTCGGCTCCGGCGTCACCGGCGCCGAGTTCGCCGGCGCGTACCAGGCGCTCGGCTCGAAGGTGACCCTGGTCTCCAGCCGTGACCGGGTGCTGCCGGGCGAGGACCCGGATGCGGCCGAGGTGCTCGAAGGAGTGTTCCGTCGGCGCGGCATGCGGGTGATGTCGCGCTCGCGGGCGGAGAGCGTCAAGCGGGACGGGGACAGCGTCATCGTCACGCTGACCGACGGTCAGATCATCGAGGGCAGCCACTGCCTGGTCGCCGTCGGCGCGATCCCGAACACCGCGGGCATCGGTCTGGAGGAGGCGGGCGTCTTCCTCAAGGACACCGGACACGTGCGGGTGGACCGGGTCTCGCGCACCACCGCGAACGGGGTGTACTCGGCGGGCGACTGCACCGGCGTGTTCGCGCTCGCGTCGGTCGCGGCGATGCAGGGCCGGATCGCGATGTACCACATGCTGGGCGACGCGGTGGCCCCGCTGAACCTCAAGGCCGTGTCCTCGAACGTGTTCACCGATCCCGAGATCGCCACCGTGGGATATACCCAGGCCGCGATCGACGCCGGCGAGATGGACGCACGCGGGGTGAAGTTGCCGCTGTCGCGCAACCCGCGCGCGAAGATGCAGGGCATTCACGACGGGTTCGTGAAGCTGTTCTGCCGTCCGGGTACCGGGATCGTGGTCGGCGGTGTGATCGTGGCGCCGCGCGCGAGCGAGTTGATCCACACCGTCGCACTCGCCGTGGACCTGCACTTGACGGTCGACCAGATCGCCAGCGGATTCACCGTCTACCCCTCGCTTTCCGGCTCGATCGCGGAAGCCGCCCGGCAATTGCACCGGCGCGAGCGTTCCTGACCGGTCCCGGACGAATCGGCCGGGACGCTCCGGGGATGCGGGCGATCCCGGCGAGACGATCGCGTCGTGATCGATGCCGCTCTGCCGATGCGCCGCTGTGCCGAAGCGCCGCTGCACCGCTGTGCCGATGTCGCAGTGGCCGGCACGCCGAGCGGGTGGCGCCGTGATGATCGCGCCGGGTCGGCCCCTGTCGACGCGGCCGGCCCCCGGGGTGACCCCGTCTGCGAGAGCAATGCGGCCGCAAGATCAATACGGCTTCAAGATCATTCCGCCGGGGGTGGTGGCCTCCGGCGTGCGAGGGGCGCGCGGAATTCGGATTCCGCGCTCCCGGGGACTCCACTTATGGGTGGCTTTTCTCGAACATCCGCTGTGCTCCCGGGCCGCCGCGCATACTCGAATCGGACCGGGTGTGATCGCCGCCTCGCGGTGTGTTCCGCATCCGTCGAGCTCGGCTGACGCGGAATCAAAATCGGTGCACAGCAGCGGTATCCGGCTCCGGGTGAGCAGCGTTATGGTTGGCCCTTCCGAACGCTGCGGCTTCGCTGCGCCCGGAAACCGAAGCGGTCTTATCACTTTGATGAACAAGTTCGGGTAAGAGTCGCAAGCGGCTGATAAGAGCCGGTCGTTCGCGTTACCTTCGTCACGTGTTCGCAGCAGAGCGTCGTCAACTGATTCTTGAAATGGTGCGGGCCAACGGAGCGGTGTCCCTGAGGGAACTCGCCCGGGTGGTCCAGACGTCCGAGGTGACGGTTCGGCGGGACGTGCGGGCCCTGGAAGCCGAAGGGCTGCTCGACCGTCGGCACGGCGGAGCGGTGCTGCCCGGTGGGCTGTCCCGTGAGCCGAGCTATTCGCAGAAGACCCACCTCGCGGCGGCGGAGAAGGCGGCCATGGCCGACCTCGCGGTCTCCCTCGTCGACGAGGGGGATGCGATCGTCGTGGGCGCCGGCACCACCACGCAGGAGTTGGCCCGCAGGCTGGCCCGGATCCCGGGCCTGACCGTGGTCACCAACTCCCTCCTCGTCGCGCAGGTCCTCGCCCACGCCAATCGGGTCGAGGTCGTGATGACCGGCGGCACGCTGCGCGGGTCGTCCTACGCGTTGGTCGGCAGCGGAGCCGAGCAGGCCCTGGCGGGTCTGCGCGTGCGCCGCGCGTTCGTGTCCGGCAACGGGCTGACCGCCGAGCGTGGCCTGTCCACCCCCAACATGCTGTCCGCGAGTGTGGACCGCGCCCTGATCCAGGCCGCCCACGAGGTCGTCGTCATGGTCGACCACACCAAGATCGGTGTGGACACCATGTTCCAGACGGTGGCCCCCGAGCGCATCACCCACCTCGTCACCGACGAGGACGCTCCCGGCCCGGAGAGCGAGGCCCTGGCCGAACTGGGCGCACAGGTGCACATCGCCCCCCTCCCGCAGCGGGCCGTTCCCGGCGCCCGCGCGGAATTCAACGGGGAGCGGATGCGGGACATGCGCGTCCCGGGGGTGATGCCCGACCAGTGATCACGTGCGACCGATCAGGGATCACTCGCCGCCTGCCCGGCGCCCCCCGGGCAACGCGCTTCGCACGTGTTCGACCAGGTCGCCGCCGAAGGCCCCGAAGCCCGTCGCCGACCACACGCTTCGATCCGCCGAGACCTCGTAGTAGGCCAGGTACGCGCCGTCCGCCACCCGCTGGGTGAGTACGTCCGCCATGGTGCGCTCGCTCGCGGCGATCACGCACGCGTGGCACGCGGGCACGGACAGTCGGGTCCGGCCGCGGATCGCCCAGTTCAGCCGGCCGACCGCGGTCCCGTGCAGGGGGTTGAGCAGGCAGACCGCCACGCGGAACGGGTCGTCGTCCGCGTCCTCCTCGTGCGCGTCGTCCGACAGCGCTTGCTCGGCTCGACGCGCGGCCACCTCCAACGCCCGGACACCGTGTTGCACCAGCACCAGCACCCCCGCGAGATCGGGGAGATCGTCGGCATCGCGCCACACCCACGCCGCGGCCTCACACGCATCCAGAGCCCGAAGCTGCGCCGCGAGCGCGGCCGGATGCGTCGCCGGTACGAGTGCCTGGGTCCGCGCCGCGAGGTCCGCGAGGCGGGCGGCGGCCTCGGTGCGCAACGCCGTGACCGACTCGGCCCGAGCCCGTTCGTACAGCGCGGTGGGAATCGTGCACGTCGCCGCTCCGCCGCGCTCGGCGGGTAAGGCCGCCTCGGCGGGCGAGGTCGCACGTCGACGACTCGACCACCGCATACCCAGGGCGGCTCCGGTGCCGCCGGCTGCGAGTGCCGTGGCGATCATGATCCAGGCTTCCATGCCGCCCCCTTCGGCCCGGTCCGCGCTACGCGAACGCCCCCGCGCGGAGAATTCTCGGGCGGGGGCGTTCGTTGTTTCCTCGGGCTCGGCGATCGATCCCGGTCAGGGCTCGATCGCGGTCATTCCTCGATCCCGATCAGTCCTCGATCTCGATCCCGATCCCGATCAGTCCTTGATCTCGCAGAGCACCGCGCCCGACGTAACCGTCGCGCCGACCTCGGCGACCAGGCCCTTGACGGTACCGGACCGGTGGGCGTTGAGCGGCTGTTCCATCTTCATCGCTTCGAGGACCACGATCAGCTCGCCCTCGGCCACCCGCTGGCCCTCCTCGACCGCGACCTTGACGATGGTGCCCTGCATCGGGCTGGCCAGCGAGTCGCCGCTCGCCGCGGAGCCGGCCTTCTTGGCACCGCCGCGCTTGGGCGCCTTCTTCCCCGCGGCCGGGGCCGCACCGGATGCGCCGAGGCCCGCCGGGAGGGTGACCTCGAAGCGCCGACCGTTGACCTCGACCACGACGGTCTCGCGCTCGCCGGCCTCCTCGGCCGGGTCCGCGCCGCCGCCGAACGGGGCGATCGTGTTCTCGAACTCGGTCTCGATCCACCGGGTGTGCACCGTGAACGGATCGGTCGAGTCGTCGAGCTCGGGCGCGAACGCCGGGTCCACCACCACCTCGCGGTGGAAGGTGAGCGCGGTCGCCATGCCGTCCACGACGAACTCGTCCAGTGCGCGCTTGGCCCGCTGGAGCGCCTGCTTGCGGTCGCGACCGGTGACGATCAGCTTCGCGAGCAGCGAATCCCACGCCGGACCGATCACCGAGCCCTGCTCGACACCCGAGTCCAGGCGTACGCCCGGGCCGGACGGCGGCAGCCACTGGGTGACCTCGCCGGGAGCGGGCAGGAAGCCGCGCCCCGGGTCCTCGCCGTTGATCCGGAACTCGAACGCGTGGCCGCGCAGCGGCGGGTCGTCGTAGCCGAGTTCCTCGCCGTCGGCGATCCGGAACATCTCGCGCACCAGGTCTATGCCGGTGACCTCTTCGGTGACCGGGTGCTCGACCTGGAGACGGGTGTTGACCTCGAGGAAGGAGATGGTGCCGTCCTGGCCCACCAGGAACTCGCAGGTCCCGGCGCCGACGTAGCCGGCCTCCTTGAGGATGGCCTTCGACGCGCGATACAGCTCGGCGTTCTGCTCCTCGCTCAGGAACGGCGCGGGCGCCTCCTCGACGAGCTTCTGGTGCCGGCGCTGGAGCGAACAGTCACGGGTGGACACGACCACCACGTTGCCGTGGGTGTCGGCCAGGCACTGGGTCTCGACGTGCCGCGGCTTGTCCAGGTAACGCTCGACGAAGCACTCGCCGCGGCCGAACGCGGCCACCGCCTCGCGCACCGCCGAGTCGTACAGCTCGGGCACCTCTTCGAGGGTGCGGGCCACCTTGAGGCCGCGCCCGCCACCGCCGAAGGCGGCCTTGATGGCGATCGGCAGGCCGTTGGCCTTCGCGAACTCCACCACTTCCTCGGCACCCGAGACCGGGTCCGGGGTGCCGGCGACCAGGGGCGCGCCGGCCCGCTGGGCGATGTGCCGGGCGGCCACCTTGTCACCGAGATCGCGGATCGCCTGCGGCGGCGGTCCGATCCAGGTCAGGCCCGCGTCCAGCACGGCCTGGGCGAATTCCGCGTTCTCCGACAGGAATCCGTATCCGGGGTGGATGGCGTCCGCGCCGGAGTCCCGGGCGGCCTGCAAAACCTTGGCCACGTCCAGGTAGCTCTCGGCCGGAGTGTTCCCGCCGAGCGCGTGGGCCTCGTCGGCCACCCGCACGTGCAGAGCATCCCGGTCCGGCTCGGCGTAGACGGCCACACTGGCGATGCCGGCATCCCGGCATGCTCGGGCGACGCGGACCGCGATTTCCCCACGGTTGGCGATGAGTACCTTGCGCACGATCTGGCTCCCTCCTCAACTGCGGAGAGTCTAGGGATTCGAAGGCGGGCACAATTCGCCGCCCCACCTCGTCATGGGTACGGCAACCCGCCATGTTCATGGCCTGCGGTGGAGCTGCCGGCCACGTTGCCGGTGGGGTCAACGTACTCCGAAGGTGATGGGCACCGATGCTCGGGTACAGCTGAAACGTGTTCCAGTTTTTTGTCGGGTTCCGTCAACCGCCGAGACAGTCGCCTGCGGCGGAGCGTCCGAGCAGCCCGGTTTCGGGCACGTTCGCGCCCGCCATCTTCCCGCAGTGCTTGCAGGCCTTGGCCCACGGCTTGCCGGTCGGCCCGGCCGGCCCGTACTGATACACCCACTCGTGCTCGTCGTGACCCTCGGCACACATGTCCCACGCACTACCCGGTTCCCACACGTCGCGCACCATCAACCCTTTCCTCGCCCTACCCCGTGCGCAGGCTACGAGCCCCCGCTCCCGAGAGTGGGCGAAACACACAAACCGCCTGAGACGGGGCCGGCCACGCGGGTCGCCTGCGGCGGGCTGGGGGTGGGGTCGCCTGGTGGCGGGCCGGGGTTGGGTGAGTGGGGTTGCCTGGTGCCGGCAAAGAGTGGGCGCGCGGGTCGTCGGGCGGCGGAGTCCGGGGTGTGGGGTGTGAGCGCATGCGGGGGGAGTCGGGGCATGCGGACACCGGGCGGGGCGGAGGGGGTTCGGGTCGGTTGGCGGCGGGCCCGGGGTGGGGTGAGTGGGGTTGCTGTGGGTGGGCTGGTGGGATGGGTGTGGGCTGTCCCGGTGTGGGCCGGGTGTGGGTTGCTTGGTGGCGGGGCCTGGGTGTGGGGTGCGAGCGCATTCGGGGGAGCCGCGGCATGCGGGACAGCCGGCGCGGGCCGGGGGTGGGGTGGGTGCGGGTTGCCTTGAGGGCGGGCCCGGGTGGGTGGTTTGTGGGTCGCCTGCGGTAGGCCCGGCGTGGGTGGGCGCGGGTCGCCCGGCGGTGGGCCGGGGGTGGGTGGGAGGGCGGGGCGTGTGGGTTGCTCGGGTGGGTGGGCTGCGGCGTGTGGGGGCGTTGGTGGCTGCCCGAGCGGGCGGTAATCGGCTCGTGGTGTTTCCCCTGGACGGGGCGGGCTGCCACGATGTGAACGTCTACGGCATCCCATGCCTGGGCAGGAGGTACTGGTGGCAGAGGTGTTCTTGCGCCGGCTGACTCGTTGGCAGGCCGACCAACAGCGGGAATCCGTCGCGGATACGTACGTCAAGACCTACGGCGAAGACCCGCCGGGCCGCCCCGATTTCCTGCGGCGCTTTGCCGAGGACATCCAACAGCCCGGGTTCGAGATGGTGGTCGCGAACGGGGCCGGCGAGGCGGCGGGCTGCACGTACGGCTTCCCGCCTCGGCGGGCGAGTGGCTGGTGGACCGGCTTCCACGGCGAGTTGCCCGAGGACGTGGCCGAACTGGCCGCGGCCGGCAAGGTGTTCGTGATCGTGGACCTGATGGTCGTACCCCAGCACCGGCGCCGGGGGTTGGCCACCCGGATGCGGGAGAGGCTGCTCGCGGGCACCGATGCCACGTTCGCCGCGGTGCGGGTGCCCCGGGACAACCATGCCGCGCTCGCGGCGTTCCGATCCTGGGACTGGGCCCGCCTCGGCGAGTGGCGACCCGACCCGGCGACCGAGCCCGCCGAGGTGTGGGGCCACCGGCTCCGGACCTGACCCCGACTTGCCCCCGAGCCGGGCCCACCGAGCCCGGCCCGACCGAGCCGGCTCCGAATCGAACCCGGACCCGATCACGTCGTCCGGCGCTGGGCCACGTCGCCCGCCCGGTTCGGCTCCGTCAGCCGCCGTGCAGGTCCTGCTTGTGCCCGGCTCTGCACCCGAGTTCGGGTCTCCGGCCGGGTCTGGCTGGGGGCCGGGCCGTCGCCGGGCCCGGTCACGTCGTTCGGGGCTCGGTCACGCCGTGCGTCGGGCCGGCTCCGTCTGTCGCCGTGCAGTAAGCCCGGCTTCGCATCCGAGTCCGGGTCTGTCGGCTGGGCATGGCCGCGGACGGGCCTGGTTCGTCCCGGGGCGAACGGGTCGTCCGGGGTTCGGCTACGTCGTTCGCCCGGCTCGGTTCCGTCCGGCGCCGGTGCAGCTCGCGCTTGTGCCTGGCTTTGCATCCGAGTTCGGGTCTGTCGGTCGGTCCGGGTGCGGGCGGGGCCCGGTGCGGCTCCGGGGCCGATGAGGGCGTTGGGTGCTCGGCCACGCCGGACGCCCGGTTCGGCTGTGTCAGTCGCCGTGCAGTTCGTGCAGGATTCGGCTGGTGCGCTTGTCCGCGGGGTAGAACGACTCGATCGAGATTTCCGCCACGGTGATGTCCACCGCGGTGCCGAACGTGGCCACCGTGCTCACGAAGGAGAGCACCTCGCCGCCGAACCGGATGCCCAGCGGGATGGCCGGCGCGCCGGGGCCGGCCGCGTTCGGCGGTTCGCCGCCCGGGTAGCCGCTCACCTCGTCGTACAGCTCCTGGACCAGCGGGTCCGCGGTGATCGCGGCCTGCCGACGCAGCCGGTGCAGCAGGTGTGCGCGCCACTGCGGGAGGTTGACGATCCGTGGCGCCATGCCCTCGGGGTGCAGGCTCACCCGGTATGCGTTCAGCGGATCGGTGAGCAGTTCGGGCGCCACGCCTTCGGTGAACAGCGCGATGCTCGGCGTCGCGTCGACGATGTTCCAGGCCCGGTCCACGATCACCGCCGGGTACGGACCGTGTCCGACCAGGATCTGCCGCATCGCGGACATCACCGCGTCCAGTTCCGGTGCGTCCAGGCGGCTCTCGTTGTAGGCCGGGGCATGACCCGCGGCCAGGAGCATCCGGTTGCGTTCGCGCAGGGGGACCTCCAGGTATTCGGCCAGCCGCAGCACCATGTCCCGACTGGGCACCGCACGGCCGGTCTCGATGAAGCTCAGGTGTCGGGTGGACACCTCGACCTCCACGGACAACTCCAGCTGGCTCAGCCGCCGGTGCTGCCGCCAGTGCCGGATCAACTCGCCGCCCGATCGCCGGCCGGCGGTGTGGCCGGCGGGCCGCTCGGTGACGACACTCCTGGATCCCGAACTCATGGCACCCGACCGTACGCGGTGTTCCACGAACTCGGCACGGTGCGTCCACACCGGCCCGCCGGTTCCTTTGTGAACGGTCATCGCACGGACTTGTTCGCCTTGCGCAGGGCGAAGATCTGTACATCGGCGAAGCCGAGCACCGCGATCGCCTGGAGCACGATGAGCGTGGTGCCCAGACCGGTGGGGTCCAACCAGCCCGCGAGGGCGGTCAGCACGCTGTCCGCGAACCACAGCAGGTTGAGTCCGATCACCACGCGCACGGCGGTGCGATGCGGTGCGGACCGCGCGGCCACCCGCCAGACGCCGAGCGCGTACAGCACCAGAAACGCGCCGAGGCCGGCCAGGAACGCGGTGGGCAGGCCGAGGGCGCCGTCGAAGGCGGCACAACCGGCCAGCGCGAGCAGGCCCACCGCGCCGGTGGCGATCGCGTCGAGCCGCAGGGCGATGCGCAGCAGGCCGGTGTCGCCGCGGACGGCGCGGTCGCCGGGTCCAGCGGCCGCCGCGTACGTGGAGTGCAAAGACTGGGCGCTCATGGGGTCCTCCAGGGTTGATTGCCGACAACGACGACTGTGCTCGACACCCGGTGTGGTGGTCGATTCCCTCCGAGGTAATGGCCGCGCGATCCGGAGGTAATGGCCGCGCGCTCCGCAGGTATCGGTCGCGCGGTCCCGAGGTGATGGCCCTGCCGTCCCGAGGTATCGGCCCTGCCGTCCCGAGGTGATGCCGGGCCTCTCGGGGAGGGCGTGCCCGGATCCGTCGAGCGATGCCCGAGGGCCGGACGGTCCGGCGATGTCCGAGCGGCGATCGGGGGGCGGTCGCGCGGGATCGAGCAGCAGCCGAGGGAGGGTCGAGGGACTTCCGGCAGATCCGAATCGGCCGGGCCCGCGTCTTCCGCTTCGGGAGCGGACGACCACCGTTCTTCCCTAAGCTGCCTGTAAAACGACCCGGGGGAGACGGCCATGGCCGGCGGAGTGGTACGCAAGGCCTACGAGGCCGGCGCCGGATTCGCGGAGGGCCGCGCGCGGCGCCCCGAACCGGTGGGCCGGCTGTCCCTGGAATGGGTGCCCGGTGCGCTGCTGGTCGTGCTCGGCACGGCCGCCGCGCTGGTGCTGCTCCGGGCGGGCGTCGATCCCTCCGCACCGGCTCCGGCTGCCGCGGATCCGGCCGCCTACGGCTCGGTCCCGGCGCCGACGAGCCCCGGTGCCGGCGACTGGTCGGTGTGGGATCTGATCGCGGTGCTGCTGCCGTGGGCGGTGCCGCTGGTGATCGGCGGTGTCGGGCTCACCGACAGCGTCTTCACCCACCGCCGCGGCGCGGTCGGCGGCGTGCTGGTGATCGGTCTGGCCGGTGCCGCGCTGACCACCGCACTCGACCCGATCGCCACGCACTACGACGGCTCGGGCGACGCGCGCTGGCTCGGTTTCGTCTACCTGCTGCGGTTCGGCTTCGCGGTCCAGGTGCTGGTCGGCGTGGTGTTGTGGATCCATCTCGCGGTGCCCCGACACCAGGCGCCGCTGAACGCCGCGTTCGCGGCGACGCTGGCGGCGGCCGTACCGCTGCTGTTCGTGCTCGGCGGGCGGGACGTGCTCGACCCGATGTGGGAGTCCGGGGCCGGACTCCAGACCTGGCTGCCGCTCGCCGCGTTCGGCTACCTGTTGATCCTGCTGCCCACCGGTCGGGTCCTGGTGCCGCCGGGCCGGGGCTGGCAGGAGTCGGAAGTGGGCGCCTTCGGCGGGGTGTTCCTGCTCGGGCTGGCCGGCGTCGGGGTGTCCGCGGCGACCATCGTGATGGGCGACGACAAGCCCAGGCTGCTCGGCCTGTGGCCGATCGTCGCGTTGGCGGGCTGCCTGGTCGCCGCGGTGCTGACCTACCGGGTGGACGGGGTGCGCTCGGTCGCGGGCGCGCTGCTGGCGATGGCGGTCGGGCTGGCCGCGTTCCCGGCCGCGCTGTTCGCCTGGGACCGCACCGAGGGCAACCCGGGGCTGGGCCTGGACGGGCCGGGCGAATACGTGCCGTGGCTGCTCGGGCTCGCCGTCGCGGGCATCCTGGGCGCGGTCGCGGCCCGGATGCTCGGGGCGTACGCGATCGGCCTGGCCGCGCTCGCGCTGGTACTGGCCGAGTTCATCGGCCCGGCGGCCGGCTCCGGCCATCAGCTCGCGGTGCGCTGCGCGGGTGCGGCGGCGATCGGCGTGGTGGTCGGCGGGCTGCGCCCGGAGGCCGCGATCGCGGCGTTCGGACTGGGCGCGGCATGCGGACCGGTGTGGCCGGACCTCCAGGCCGCGTCGGCGGACTACGACTGGGTGGAGTGGCTGACCAAAAAGCCCGGCGGCGTACCGCTGCCGCTGCTCGTGCTCGCCGCGATCGCCCTGCCGCTCGCGCTGCTGGCCGCACTGCGCGGCAGCCCCACGCCGCCGCCGCGTGGTCCCGGGCGCGGCCCCGACCCGGTCGGCGCACCGGTCCCCGGCGGCGGTCCGTGGGCTCCGAACGCCTACGCCGAACCCGCCCCGCAGCCCTACGTGCCGCAGCAGCAGCCGGGCGCCGGCTCGTACCGACCGCAACCGCCGGCCGGGCTGCCCAACCTCGGCCCCGGCCCGGTCCGCCGCGACCTGAACCGACCGGACGGGCCCGCCTCCTGACGGTGCGTCAGCGCCGGCGGCGGGCCTGCCGGGTCAGGTCCACAGGTCGACGATCCGCACGCCCACGCCGTCCAGGAGCCGGCGCAGCAGCGGCAGCGACAGGCCGATCACGTTGCCCGGGTCGCCGTCGATGCCGTCCACGAACGGCGACGCGTAGCCGTCCAGGGTGAACGCACCCGCCACGTGCAGCGGTTCACCGGTGGCGATGTACGCGGCGACCTCGTCGTCGGACGGCGACCCGAACCGCACCGTGGTGGCCGCCACGTCGGACACCCGCAGTCCGCTGCGGCGGTCGATCACGCAGTGCCCGGTCAGCAACACCCCGGCGCGCCCGCGCATCGACTGCCAGCGCTGCCACGCCTCGGCCGCGTCGGCCGGCTTGCCCAGCGCGCGGCCGTCCAGTTCCAGGACCGAGTCGCAGCCCACGACCAGTTCGTCGGCCGTGAGCCCGGCGGCCACCGCGTCGGCCTTGGCCTCGGCCAGGAGCAGGGCGAGTTCGCGCGGCGTGGCGGCGGTGAGCGCGTCCTCGTCGACGCCGCTGACCACGACCTCGGGGTCCAGCCCGGCGTCGCGCAGCAGCTTCAGGCGCGCGGGAGAGGCCGAGGCGAGCACGAGGGAACGGGAGGGGGAGCGGTCGGTCATGCCGCCAACGTACCGGGCGCCGGCCCGGGCCCGGACGGCCCGGTCACAGGCCGAGTACCAGCAGGCCGAGGATCACCACCACGGGCAGGATCCACACGGCGCGCCGCAGCTGGGCCACGGCGCGCCGGGTTTCCTCGGAGAACTCGTCACGGTCACGCATGCATCCATCGTGCGGGGTGCACGACCGTGCGATCTTGAGTACGAGTACTCAAGTCGGTTCGTGCGATATGCCGACAACCGATCTGCCGACAGTCGGCGAAGCCGACCTTCCGTCGGAGAACCGCCACCCGCCGGGCATGCAGCCACCCGCCGGGCAGGTCGGCCCTCCGTCCGGGAGCCGGCTCCCCGACGGGCAGGCCCGCCTCGGTCGGAGCGGCCGGCTCTCAGGACGGCCAGGCGCTCGCACGCCAGGCGCCGGGCCCGGGCCGCAACTGCCGGCGCACCAGCCGGGCCGGCGCATTCCACTGCGAGGGCGCCGCCGGCTCCGGCGCCACGGTGCCGCCGCTCGCCTTGGCCGCCACGACCGTGACGATCACGGCCAATTCCTCCGGGGTGGGTTCACCCCGCACCACCTTGATCATGGGGACCTCCAGGCCCTGACCGAGCCGGCCCGCGACGCACGCGCCGGGGACCGACTCGGTGTGGTCCGACTTGCCGAGGGATGTTGCCGTCCTACAGCGGGATGTTGCCGTGCTTCTTCGGCGGCAGCGTCTCGCGCTTGCCGCGCAGCGCCCGCAGCGCCTTGACCACGTGCGCCCGGGTCGAGGACGGCCGGATGACCGCGTCCACGTAGCCGCGCTCGGCGGCCACGTACGGGTTGCACAGCGTGTCCTCGTACTCCTGGATCAGCCGCGCGCGGGTCGCCTCGGGATCGTCGGCGGCGGCGATCGTGCGCCGGTGCAGGATGTTGGCCGCGCCCTGCGCGCCCATCACCGCGATCTGCGCGGTCGGCCAGGCCAGGTTGACGTCCGCGCCCAGGTGCTTGGAGCCCATCACGTCGTACGCGCCGCCGTACGCCTTGCGGGTGATGATGGTGACCAGCGGCACGGTGGCCTCGGCGTACGCGTAGATCAGCTTCGCGCCGCGGCGGATGATGCCGTTCCACTCCTGGTCGGTGCCGGGAAGGAAGCCGGGCACGTCCACGAAGGTCAACACCGGGATGTTGAACGCGTCGCAGGTGCGCACGAAGCGGGCGGCCTTCTCGGACGCGTCGATGTCCAGCGTGCCGGCGAACTGCATCGGCTGGTTCGCCACGATGCCCACGGACCGACCCTCGACCCGGCCGAAGCCGACCACGATGTTCGGCGCGAACAGCGGCTGGACCTCCAGGAAGTCCGCGTCGTCCAGGACGTGCTCGATCACCGTGTGGATGTCGTACGGCTGGTTCGCCGAGTCCGGGATCAGCGTGTCCAGGTCGCGGTCGAAGTCCGTGGTCTCCAGGTCGGCGGCCTCGTCGAAGGACGGGGCCTCCTCCAGGTTGTTGCTCGGCAGGTAGGACAGCAGGCCCTTGACGTAGTCCAGCGCGTCCTTCTCGTCCGCGCCCATGTAGTGCGCGTTGCCGGACTTGCTGTTGTGCGTGCGGGCGCCGCCGAGGTCCTCCATCGTGACGTCCTCGCCGGTGACCGTCTTGATCACGTCGGGACCGGTGATGAACATCTGCGAGGTCTGGTCGACCATCACGACGAAGTCGGTGAGCGCGGGCGAGTAGACGTGGCCGCCGGCCGCGGCGCCCATGATCAGCGAGATCTGCGGGATGACGCCGGAGGCGATCACGTTGCGGCGGAAGATCTCGCCGTACAGGCCGAGCGAGACGACACCCTCCTGGATGCGCGCGCCGCCGCCCTCGTTGATGCCCACCAGCGGGACACCGGTCTTGATCGCGAGGTCCTGGATCTTGACGATCTTCTCGCCGTACACCTCGCCCAGGCTGCCCCCGAACACGGTGACGTCCTGCGAGAACACGCACACGTGGCGACCGTCGACCGTGCCGGAACCGGTCACCACACCGTCCCCGTAGGGGCGGTTGCTCTCCAGGCCGAAGTTGGTGGAGCGGTGCCGGGCGAACTCGTCGAGTTCGACGAACGAGCCCTCGTCGAGCAGATACTCGATCCGCTCACGCGCGGTCATCTTGCCCTTGGCGTGCTGCTTCTCGACCGCCCGGGCGCTTCCCGCGTGTACCGCCTCGTCGATACGACGCTCGAGGTCGGCCAGCTTCCCGGCGGTGGTGTGGATGTCGGGCTCGCCCTGTACTGGGTCCATCGTGCTGGCTCCTGTCACGTCGAACGGCGGCGATCGGTAGCGTATCCGCGCCACGCCGGCGACCATCACCGCCCTGCCTCGCAGTGCCTTCTAGGGTGATCGGATGGACTCTCCTTTCACGGACCTGGACCGCCCTCCGCTGCGTGAGGCGGCGCTGCGCCGGGCCCTGCTGGTACCCGGCGGGCTGTGGCGCGAGGTCGACGTCGTGCCCGAGACCGGATCGACCAACGCCGACCTCGCCCGGCGGGCCGACGAGGCGGAGGGGCTGGTACTGGTCGCCGAGTCGCAGCTGGCCGGCAAGGGCCGGCTGGACCGGCGCTGGAGCGCGCCGCCGCGTTCGGGCATCGCGATGTCGGTGACGCTGGCGCCGGACGAGGTGCCGGTCGCGCGCTGGGGCTGGTTGCCGCTGCTCGCCGGGGTCGCCGCGGCCTCGGCGGTGTCCCGGGTGACCGGCGTGGACGCACGGCTGAAGTGGCCCAACGACCTGCTGGTGGGCGAACGCAAGCTGGCCGGGATCCTGGCCGAGCGGGCCGGCGCCGGGGTGGTCCTGGGGATCGGTCTGAACGTCTCGCTGCGCGAGGAGGAACTGCCGGTCCCGACCGCGACCTCGCTCGCGCTGGCCGGCGCCGAGAGCACCGATCGGGATCCGATCCTGCGCGCGATCCTGCGCGAGTTGGAGGAGTGGTACACCCGCTGGCGGCTGGCCGGCGGCGACGCGCGCACGAGCGGCCTGCTCACCGCCTACACCGACGCGTGCGCCACGATCGGCCGCCGGGTGCGGGTCGAACTGCCCGCCGACCGCACCCTGGAGGGCCCGGCCACCGGCATCGACGAGGACGGCCGCCTCCTGGTCACCACCTCGGAAGGCCCCACCGCGGTGGGCGCCGGCGACGTCGTCCACGTCCGCCCGACCGCCGACTAGTGCTGCGTTCCTCAAAGGGTGTACTCGAACCGGCGCCGTAGCGTGCGGGTCGGTGGGGCCGGTCTGCCCCAGATCCAAGGTCTGGCACGGGCGTTGAGTTGGAACGTCGCGAGGGTCGTGGCCTGCGCGATGTCGGAGGGGTTGGAAAACGAGCGGCCTGCCAGTGCCGCCTTGCGGAAGATGCGCCACCACCCCTCCTGCAGGTTCAACCAACAGGCTCCGACCGGCACGAAGACATGTTGGATCCTGGGATGATCAAGGAGCCATTCCCGGGTGGAAAAGCTGTTGTGGGAGGAGAGGTTGTCCGTGACGACCACGATGTCGCCGGTGGGGTTGGCGTCCTCGACGAGTTGGAGGAACCGCTGGTAGAAGACGCTGTTGCGCGAGGATGCGGTCATCGTGACCTCGGTTCCGTCGCGGACCCGCAGGCCGCCGTAGACCCAGGTCTTCTCCGGCCCGCGGCCGTAGTCGAGTTCGTTCTTGATGCGGTGTCCGTCCGGCGACCAACCCGGCGCCGGTGGGAACGCGCGCGGGATCACCGGGCCGAGTTCGTCGGCGCACACGACCGTGACGCCTTCGGGCGGGTTGGTGTAGAGCTCGACGATCCGCGTCCTTTTCCCGCGAAGTCCGGGTCCCTCGACCGGACCCACGACCGCGTGCGGCGCCACCGAACCCCCTCGGCGAGCAGGATCCTGCGGACCTGGGAACGGCTCACCGCAATGCCCATCCTCCCGGCCTCGGCGGCCAGGGCGTCCAACGTCCACTCCGGCGGCCCCGACTCGTCCGCCGCCCACATGTCACCGCACGGCTGCATCTCCAAGCGGCCGGGCGGGATCAGCCCGACCAAGGCGACGATCCGGGACCGCTCGGCCTCGGTGATCCGCCGTTTGCGGCCGCACCCGGGCCGGTTGCCGAGGCCGTCCAGGCCCTGTTCGTAGAAGCGGTGCAGCCACCGCCGCACGGTCTTCGCATCGCACCCCACCCGAGCGGCAACCTGCGGCACGCGCAGGCCTTCCCAGCTCAGCGTGACGATCCTCGCCCGCAGGATCCAGTCGCCCGGCGCGTGACGCGCACCTGCCAACCGCCGGACCCTCTTCTCCTCGTCCCCGTCCACGGGTTGACGGGCCATCAGAAACTTCGGCACCACACTCGCCCCCGAGCAGCCGAAATACCACTGTTTGACCACTACTTACCCGCCCAAAGCGGAACCTAGCACTAGGCCCTGCCCGGCGGAACCCGGTGGGCCGCGCCGCCGGCCCGTCGGGCTGCCGGCTGCGCCCGTCTCGCCGTACCGGGAACAGCCGAATCAGTCCGCCCGTCTCCCCGACCCGGCGTCGCGAGGCCGTCCCGGCCCGCCCCTCGCCCGAATCCCGCAGCCTTCCCACCTCGCGCAACCGGTGGGCGGGTGGGCGCAAAAACCCGTGCCTTCGGCACGCCTCCCGGCCTCCTGCCCAAGGGACCCGCACAATCGTGGTGACTCACCAGGAGGCCCGGTGTTCACAACCACAGCCGAGGTCGACGACGACACACTCTTCGTCGTGCGCCCGCACTGGAAGCACCTCGTTCGCCCCGCCCTGGCCCTGTTCGCCACCGTCGCCGTCACCGGCTTCCTCGCCGCGCTGACCCCGCCGGACGCCGCCCGCGGCTGGATCCAACCCGCCGTGCTCCTGGCCGGACTCGCGGTCCTGGTCCGCTGGAGCGTCGCGCCGTGGCTGGCCTGGCTGGGCACGCTGTACTCGGTCGCGGCCGATCGTCTGACGGTGCGTACCGGCACGCTCACCCGGGAGATCCGGGTGGTGCCGTTCGCCCGCGTGGAGGACGTACTGATCGAGCACGAGTCGTTCGTGGACCGGATGCTCGGCGCGGGCACCGTCGTACTGGTCCCCGTCGGTGACCGGGAACAGCTCGAACTGCCGGGCCTGCCCCACGTGGTGCGGTTGCAGAGCGAGCTTCTCGTGCTCGTGGAGCGGGCCGCCGACGGGCGGAGGAAGCAGCTGGCACCGCCCGACCCCGAACCTTTGTGACCCCCGACACGTAGTGTGGCTCCGACGAGACCATCCTTCGCACACCCGGTGGAGCCACATGCCCGAGGAACGGACCCGCGTGGAGCCCGGCGCGGGCGCCGGGGCCGACGCGGCCGATCAGCACCCCCTGCCCGACCTTTCCGACCTGGAGGCGGTCAACAACACGATCGCCGACGTCGAGCAGGTCGTGCTGGGCGCCCCCCGGCGATACACCTCCGGCCAGGTCGCCGACCTGGTCGGGGTGCCCCTCGACGAGGCCCGCAGGTTGTGGCGCGGCCTGGGCTTCGCCGATTTCGGCCCGGCTCGCGCGTTCACCGACGCCGACGTCGCGGCGCTCAAGCACCTGCGCGAGCTGACCGAGTCCGGGCTGTTGCCGGCCACCGTCGCGGCCCAGTTCGTGCGCTCGGTGGGCCAGACCATGGCCCGCTTCGCCGAATGGCAGACCGAGGCGTGGGTGGAGTACATCGGCAACGAGCTCACCGGCAGCCGCTCCGAGCAGGTGGTCACCACCGCCGGCGACGTGATGCTCGAACTCGAACCGCTGGTCATCTACGCCTGGCGGCGTCACCTGGCCGCGGCCAGCTCGCGGGCGATGCAGGGGCTGACCGATCCGCAGACGGTGGGCCAGTCGCTGGCCGTCGGCTTCGCCGACCTGGTCGGCTTCACCCGGCTGTCGCGCAATCTGGAGGAGGCCGAGCTCGGCCGGCTCGTGCAGACCTTCGAGGACACCGCCGTCGACGTGATCGCCGAACAGGGCGGCCGGCTGGTCAAGACGCTGGGCGACGAGGTGTTGTTCGTGACCTTCTCGCCGGACTCGGCGGTCGAACTGGGTCTGCGCCTGGTCGAGGCGATGGCCCAGGAGGAGATCCTGCCCGCGCTGCGGGTGGGCATCGCGTACGGCCATGTGCTCTCCCGGATGGGCGACGTGTTCGGCACCACGGTCAATCTGGCCAGCCGGTTGACCGCGCTCAGCCCCAAGGACGCGGTGGTGGTCGATCGCGAGCTGGCCGCGGCCCTGGAGGGCGACAACCGCTACGAGCTGCACCCGATGTGGCGCCGGCCGGTGCGCGGCCTGGGCCTGGTCGAACCCTGGACGGTGTGCCGCCCGGGCACCCCGCTGCCCGACCCGCTCGGCGCGACCGGCGGTTGAGGCCGGCGTCCGACCCCTCGCGGTGCGATCAGTCGAACGTTTCGCGCAGCGTGCGCAGCGCGGGCCGCATCACCTGGTGTTCGAGTTCGCGCAGCACCGCGAGTTGTTCGGTCGGTGTGCTCTCGAACCGTACCGACCACACCACCAGGCACATCGTGCCGCCCGCGATCGACTCCAGCGCGAGCCGGCCCAGCAGCGGCAGACCGTCGAGTGCCCGGTAGGTATAGGTGTGTGCGCCCGGGTCGTGCGAGATCAGCCGCTCGCGCACGGTCGAGCCGTCGGGCCTGCGTACGCATCGCTCGCCCCGGGAGTGTTCGTCGACCGGCCAGGGGTACCAGCCGGACGGATCCTCGAAGTCTCCTACTGCCTCCCAGATCCGGACGGCCGGTATGTCGATCGCGGCGATGACGGAAAGCGTGGGCACGCGTCGCTCCTTCGGACTGTGCCCGCGACCGTACTCTTTCGGCCGCGATCCCGGGAGCCCTCCACGCTCTCTTCACAACCACGTGTCCTTGTCCCCACAGCTGCGCTACGGAGCGGACACGGGGCGTTGCGGGCACGAGGCACAGGAGTAATGTGCGCAGGACGCGAAGCCGGGTATACAAGCGCTTCGCTCGCATCGGAGCGAGCCCCCGGGCTCGCGCGCGGGTGTCTCGGCACGAATACCGGCGCCGACCGGCACCGGCAACAGGAACGCACGCGAACGGCGACCCGTCGAGGTGGCGGCATGACGCGGGTGCACGTTGCCGTAAATCGGGCAATACATGACATATCCTCTGGTCTCGGTGCTGGTGGATTGGGGGTGAGGACAGTAGCTTCGCGACCCGATTCGAGCGCTCCCGAAACGGAGGGCTCGGGCGGCACATCCGACGATCTGCCCGGCATGCCGGGCGACACGTGTCCGGAACCCATCGCCTTGGTCGAAGGTCCGGACGCGGCCCGCAGGCTGCACGCGATCATCCATCTGGCCAAGACGCTCGCCACGACCCACCACTTCTCCGAGGTGGTCCGGGTGTCCGCGACCCAGGCCCGATTGGCGATGGGGGCCGCCCACGCCTCGATCTCGGTCTGGGAGCGGGACACCGGGCGCCTGCGGGTACTGGTCAACGACGGCGAACTCGCCGAGGGCGAGGAGCCGCTGCCCGCCGCGGAGACGTATCCGGTCACCGACTTCCCGGACATCATCGAGTCCAAGGCGTGGCCGACCACGTGGTCGCGCTGTGTGGACGATCCCGAGCACGCGCGCGATCGGGAGCGGGTCGCGGCGATGCTCCGCCGGGGCCGGCACGACTGCATGGTCGCGCCGATCATGGTCGAGGGTCGGGTGTGGGGCGAGCTGTATCTGGCCCGGCGCTGCGACCAGCCGCGCTTCGAGCCGGTGGACGCCGAGTTCGCCGGGGTGCTGGCCGCGCAGATCTCGGCCGGCCTCGCCCAGGCCGAACACTTCGAGCGGATCGAGAAGCTGGCCTTCACCGATCCGCTGACCGGGCTGGCCAACCGGCGTGCGATCGACGCCCGGCTGGACGAGGCGATGGCCCGGCACTACCGCGACGGCGTGGTGGTCAGCCTGATCGTCTGCGACGTCAACGGCCTCAAGCGACTCAACGACGAACGTGGTCACGACGTCGGCGACCGGCTCCTGGAGCGGTTCGCCGACCAGCTCTCCGCGTGCGGCGCGATGTTGCCCGGGGCGATGGCCGCCCGGCTCGGCGGCGACGAGTTCTGCGTGCTCGCCGAGGGCTATCCGCCGGACGACGTGGTCGCGGTCGCCGAGGAACTGTGTCGACGCGCGCTGCGGATGCACGACGGCGAGGGCGTGGCCTGCGGCGTGGCCTCCACCGGCGACCCGGTGGGCCCGGTGACCAGCGCGGATCGCCTGTTCCGGCTAGCCGACGCGGCGCAGTACCGGGCCAAGGGCTCGCGCTCGACCCGGCCGGTGGTCGCCGGACGCGGCCAGCAACCCGACCTGACCCTGTCGCTGGCGAGCGAGGCGCAGGAGGAGGCGGAGACCGAGGGCCCCGGCCCGCACCGCGACCGGCGCCGTTTCCGCGGCGCGCTGCACAACGCCGAACCCGGCCGACTGCTCGCGGCGGTACTCGCCGTCCTGGACGAGCGCGAGCCCAAGAGCGTGCACCGCGCGGACACGCTGGGCCGGCTGGAAATCGTCGCCGACACCTTCGCGCGGATGCTGGACGGCGTCGCGTGGTGGGTGTCCTACCTGCCGCCGGGCGGCCGGGTGCTGCGCACGGTGCGCTATTCGATCCACCGACTCACCGGAGTGCAGAGCGAATCGGGGTCGCGCTACGACGCGGTCGCCGCCGAATACGACCTGGCGCACTACCCGGCCACGGCGCACGCGGTGCAGGGCGGCAGCTTCGTCGCCGAACTGGGCGACCCGGGCACCGACCCGGCCGAGGAGGACCTGCTCCTGGTCGGCGGCTACAAGGCGATGGTCGCCGCCGGCGGCAGCAACGCGGCGGGCGGCTGGCTGGTCGAGATCTACGCCGACGACCTGAGCCTGAGCGTCACCGGGCTGGCCCCGGTGCTGCGCGCGCTGGTCGCGGTCGCGCTGACCGGGGGCGCCTCGCTCCCGGAGTGACCGAAGCGACCGAAGCGACCGGGCCGCGGTCGGTCCCGGCCGGGCTTCGGACGATCAGGCCGACGCCTCGCGCCGCGCCGTCACCCGATCCGGACGGCTGTACACGTTGGCCGAGCGCCCGCGCAGGAAGCCGACCAGGGTCACCCCCGCGTCCGCGGCCAGGTCCACCGCCAGTCCGGACGGGGCGGACACCGCCGCCATCACCGGCACCCCCGCCATCGCGGCCTTCTGGGTCAGCTCGAAGGAGGCCCGACCGCTCACCATCAGCACCTGCCCGGCCAGCGGCAACCGCCCCTCGCGCAGCGCCCAGCCGACCACCTTGTCCACCGCGTTGTGCCGACCCACGTCCTCGCGCACGCACACCATCTCGCCGGCTGCCGTGAACAGGCCGGCCGCGTGCAGGCCGCCGGTGCTGGCGAACACCTTCTGCGCCGCGCGCAGCCGATCCGGCAGCGCGTACAGCACCTCCGCGTCCACCCGCACCTCGTCCGCGTGCACGTCGAAGCGGGACATCTTGCGCAGGCCGTCGATGCCGGTGCTGCCGCAGATCCCGCACGAGCTGGACGTCCACACGCCGCGCATCAGACCCGGGTCCGGGGCGGGCACGTGCGGCGCGAGCACCGCGTCGACCACGTTGTAGGTGTTGTGGCCGTCCTCGTCGGTGCCCGCGCAGTAGCGCATCGCGGTCAGATCCTCGGCCGCGCCGATCACGCCCTCGGCCGCCAGGAATCCGGCGACCAGGTCGAAGTCGTCGCCCGGGGTGCGCATGGTCACCGTGATGGTGCGCCCGCCGATCCGGATGTCGAGCGGCTCCTCGGCGACGAGCGTGTCGGTGCGCGTAACGGCCGGTGCGTCGCCGCCCAGCCGCAGGACCTTGTGGCGAGAGGTGACCCGACCCACGGCACTGCCTTTCCTCGATCCGTTCCGGGCGGGCGGATCCGCTCCGGAGGGCACACGCAGCGAACGCCCACCACGAGCGGAACGTGCCGTACGCCTCCCGGAACGGTAGTCGGCCCTGGCGTTGTCGTGATCCATGCACATAATGATCGAGTGAATAACGATCTGCACAGCGCCCCCGAAACCGCCCCCGCCACCGTCTCGATCGGCGAGGCCGGGATGTCCCCGCAGGACGTCCTCGCGGTCGCCCGCGCCGGCGCACGCGTCGAACTCACCGAACGTGCGATCAAGGCGATGGCCACCTCCCGCGCGGTGGTCGAGGGACTCGCCGCGCGCACCGAACCCGTGTACGGGGTGTCCACCGGCTTCGGCGCGCTCGCCGTCCGGCACATCAGCCCGGAACTGCGCACCCGGCTCCAGCACTCGCTGGTGCGCTCGCACGCTGCCGGAATGGGCCCGCGGGTGGAGGACGAGGTGGTCCGCGCGCTCATGCTGCTGCGGCTCAAGACCTTGTGCTCGGGCCGCACCGGGGTGCGGCCGATCGTCGCGCAGACCATGGCCGGGCTGCTCAACGCGGGCATCACACCGGTGGTCCGCGAGTTCGGCTCGCTCGGTTGCAGCGGCGACCTGGCCCCGCTGGCGCACTGCGCACTCGTGCTCACCGGCGAGGGCGAGGCGTCCGGCCCCGACGGCGTGGTGCGGCCCGCCGCCGAACTGCTCGCCGCCGCCGGCCTGGAGCCGATCGAGCTCAAGGAGAAGGAGGGCCTGGCCCTGATCAACGGCACCGACGGCATGCTCGGCATGTTGTTGATGGCCGGGGCCGACCTCGCCCGCCTGTTCACCACCGCCGACATCACCGCGGCGATGACCATGGAGGCGCTGCTGGGCACCTCCCGCGTGCTCGACCCGGCGCTGCACGCCATCCGCCCGCACCCGGGCCAGGCGGCCAGCGCGGCCAACATGCTGCGCGTGCTCGACGGTTCGGCGCTGACCGGGCACCACCAGGACGCGGCGCCGCGCGTACAGGACGCCTACTCGGTGCGCTGCGCGCCGCAGGTCGCGGGCGCCGGCCGGGACACCCTCGCACACGCGCTGCTGGTCGCCGACCGCGAACTCGCCGCCGCCGTGGACAACCCGGTGATCCTGGAGGACGGCCGGATCGAGTCGAACGGCAACTTCCACGGCGCCCCGGTCGGCTACGTGCTCGACTTCCTCGCCGTCGCGGTCGCCGACCTCGGCTCGATCGCCGAACGCCGCACCGACCGCCTGCTCGACCCCTCCCGCTCGCACGGGCTGCCCGCGTTCCTGGCCGACGACCCCGGCGTCGACTCCGGCCTGATGATCGCCCAGTACACCCAGGCCGCGTTGGTCTCCGAGTGCAAGCGGCTGGCGATGCCCGCCTCGGCCGACTCGATCCCCAGCTCGGCGATGCAGGAGGACCACGTCTCGATGGGCTGGAGCGCGGCCCGCAAGCTGCGCCGTGCGATCGACAACCTCAACCGCATCCTCGCCATCGAGCTCACCACCGCCGCCCGCGCCCTGGACATGCGGGTGGCCGCCGGCCTGGGCGCCCCCGCACCCGCCACCGCCGCAGTGATCGCCGCGCTGCGGGCGAGCGGCGGCGAAGGGGTGGGCCCGGACCGCTTCCTGGCCCCCGACCTGGAGGCCGCCGACGCCTTCGTCCGGGCCGGCAAGGTGATCGAGGCCGCCGCGGCTGCGGTCGGCGAGCTGAACTGACCCGAGCGGGCTGAACTGACCTCACGTCAGATCAGGCAGGATTACCTGACGCGGACCGCCGCCCCGGGCGGCGGTCCGTGCCTTTCAGCAGTGCCCGAGCCACCTCCGCCACCCGGTGGGCGCGGCCGAGCGACGCCCCAGCAGCGAGGAGACATGTCGGTGGCCGACGACGACGCGAGCCCTTCCGCCCGCCTGCTCGCCCTCTTCGAGCGCCACCGGCTCACCCCCACCCAGCGTCGGATCGCCCACTGCCTGGTCCGGCACGCGGGCGAGGCGGTGTTCCTCTCCAGCGTCGAGGTGGCCCAGCTCGCCGGGGTCAGCCAGCCGTCGGTGACCCGGTTCGCGGTCGCGCTCGGCTTCGACGGCTATCCGGCGCTGCGCCGGCACCTGCGCGAACTCGGGCTGCCCACCACGCCCGAGTCCTCCGCCGAGGTGGACCGCAACGAGTACGTCGGCGCCGTGCACGCCGAGATCGCCAACCTGACCCGACTCGCCGACCAACTCGCCGACCCGGGCCCGATCGCGCACGCCGCCGCACTGCTCGCGCCCTCGCGCCCGCTGGTGGTGCTCGGCCTGCGCACCGGAATGGCGCCCGCGCGCGGCTTCGGCTACTTCGCGGCCAAGGTGTTGCCCGAGGTGCGCGTGCTGGACGAGGGCGGCTCGCTCCTGGTGGACCGGCTCGACCAGGCCCGCGCGGCGGGTGCGACCGGCCTGCTGTGCTTCGCGCTGCCGCGGTATCCGCGCGAGCTGGCCGAGGGCCTGCGGGTCGCGCGCGAACTGGGCATGCGGATCGTCACCGTCACCGACAGCCCGTTCGCGCCGGCGGCGGCACTGTCCGACGCGGTGCTGATCGCGGGGGTCGGCTCGCAACTGGTCTTCGACTCGTACGGCGCGCCGATCCTGATGGGGCAGATCCTGCTCCAGGCGATGTGCGACATCGAGCCCGCGCGGGCGCAGGCTCGTTTGGAGGAGTTCGAGCGGCAGGCGGGCGAGCGCGGGTTGTTCGACGTGTGAGTGGCCCGGGGCGCCGGTCGGGGCCGCGAGCCTCGGCCGCGGCCGGCCCGTCGTCGCACGCCGGTCGGGCCGTTCAGCGCTGCCCGGTCCGCTTGCGGAGCGAGACGTGTTGCTCCGGCGTCGGCCGCCGGGTCGGTCCGCGCTGCGCCGGCATGAGCGAGATCGCGCCCAGCATGGCCAGCACGCCGACGATCGCCGCGCCGCCCGCGATCAGCGCGGTGTCCCGATAGCGCGGGATGCTGAGCAGGAAGCCGCCGGTGCACAGCAGCGCACCGGTCATCACCACCAGCGCCACCACGCCCGGCTCGCGCCCGCGGCCCCGCACCAGCATCACCAGGCCCGCGAACGCCACGAACGCGCCCAATGCGGTGATCGCCCAGAGCACCTCCTGCAGATCCATGCCGTCCGGCTACCCGGCGCCGGTCCGCGCCGACCACCGATCGCATGAAGTGGCACCGAATGGGTCAAGTCCCCCGATGTCGCGGTGCTCACGTCGCCGGCTCGGCCGGCTCTCTTGGCGACGCCTTGCAGAACAGATAGATTCACTCTCGAAGCGACTGAATGTTTTCATACAGAAATCGTGCACAGGGACAGAAGGGGCGCCGCCATGTCGGACCACACCGCAGGACCGCGCGAGGTGCGTGCACCACGCGGGAGCACGCTCACCACCCGCGGCTGGCAGCAGGAAGGCGCCCTGCGGATGTTGCTCAACAACCTCGACCCCGAGGTCGCCGAACACCCCGACAAGCTGGTCGTCTACGGCGGCACCGGCAAGGCGGCGCGGGACTGGCGCTCCTTCGAGGCGATCACCCGCACGCTGACCACGCTCAAGCAGGACGAGACGCTGCTCGTGCAGTCGGGCCGTCCGGTCGGCGTGATGCAGACCCACGAGTGGGCCCCGCGCGTCCTGATCGCCAACTCCAACCTGGTGCCCGACTGGGCCAACTGGGAGGAGTTCCGCCGGCTGGAGTCGGCCGGGCTGACCATGTACGGCCAGATGACCGCCGGCTCGTGGATCTACATCGGCACCCAGGGCATCCTCCAGGGCACCTACGAGACGTTCGCCGCGGTCGCGGCCAAGCGCTTCAACGGCACCCTCGAAGGCACCATCACGCTGACCGCCGGCCTCGGCGGCATGGGCGGCGCGCAGCCGCTGGCCGTGACCATGAACGGCGGCGTGGTCATCTGTATCGACTGCGACCCCTCGCGGATCGACCGCCGGATCGAGCACGGCTACTGCGACACCCGGGTCGAGACGCTGGACGCCGCGCTGCAGCTGGCGGTCGAGGCGCGCGACGCCCGCCGTCCGCTGTCCATCGGCCTGCTGGGCAACGCCGCCGAGCTGGTTCCGCAACTGCTCGCGATGGACGCGCCGATCGACATCGTCACCGACCAGACCTCGGCCCACGACCCGCTCGCCTACCTGCCGGTCGGCGTCGCGTTCGAGGACATGGCCGAGTACGCGCGCACCAAGCCCGCCGAGTTCACCGACCGCGCCCGCGAGTCGATGGCCCGCCACGTCGAGGCGATGGTCGGCTTCCAGGACAAGGGCGCCGAGGTCTTCGACTACGGCAACTCGATCCGCGGCGAGGCGCAACTGGCGGGCTACACCCGCGCGTTCGACTTCCCCGGCTTCGTCCCGGCGTACATCCGGCCGCTGTTCTGCGAGGGCAAGGGCCCGTTCCGCTGGGCCGCGCTCTCCGGCGACGCGCGCGACATCGCCAAGACCGACAAGGCCGTGCTGGAGCTGTTCCCGGAGAACGAGTCGCTGGCCCGCTGGATCAAGCTCGCCCAGGAGAAGGTGCACTTCCAGGGCCTGCCCGCGCGGATCTGCTGGCTGGGCTACGGCGAGCGGGACAAGGCCGGCGAGCGGTTCAACGACATGGTCGCCTCGGGCGAACTGGCCGCGCCGATCGTGATCGGCCGCGACCACCTCGACTGCGGCTCGGTGGCCAGCCCGTACCGGGAGACCGAGGGCATGCTCGACGGCTCCGACGCGATCGCCGACTGGCCGCTGCTGAACGCGATGGTCAACGTGGCCTCGGGCGCCTCGTGGGTGTCCATCCACCACGGCGGCGGGGTCGGCATCGGCCGCTCGATCCACGCCGGCCAGGTCACCGTCGCGGACGGCACGCCGCTGGCGGGCGAGAAGATCCGCCGGGTGCTCACCAACGACCCCGGCATGGGCGTGATCCGGCACGTGGACGCCGGCTACGACCACGCCGTCGACGTCGCGGACGAGCGCGGCGTGCGGGTGCCGATGCGCGAAGGCGACGCGTGAGCACCGGCTTCGAGGCCATGTGGCGCGACCTGCTTCCGGTGGGTCGCGCCACGACCGGCGGCTACCGCCGGTACGCGTGGACCGGCGCGGACGCGGAGTGCCGCGCCTGGTTTCGCGAACAGGCCGAGAACCGGAACCTGATCTACGAACAGGACCGCAACGGCAACCAGTGGGCGTGGACCGCGCCCGGCGCCGACGCGATCGTGATCGGCAGCCACCTGGACTCGGTGCCGGACGGCGGTGCCTACGACGGACCGCTCGGCGTGGTCTCCTCGTTCGCCGCACTGGACCTGCTGCGCGAGCGCGGCGCGGACTCGGCGCGCCCGCTGGGCATCGTCAACTTCGCCGACGAGGAGGGCGCCAGGTTCAACGTCGCCTGCGTCGGATCCCGGCTGTCCGCCGGGGTGCTGACGCCGGATCAGGCACGCGCGCTGAAGGACGCCGACGGGGTCTTCCTGGGCGATGCGATGGAGCGCGCCGGATTCGATCCGGCCGGGATCGGTGCCGACCCGGAACGACTGGGGCGGATCGCCGCATTCGTCGAACTGCACGTCGAGCAGGGCCGCGACCTGGTGCACCGCGACCGCGCGGTGGGCGTGGCCTCGGCGATCTGGCCGCACGGACGCTGGCGGTTCGACTTCCGCGGCGAGGCCAACCACGCGGGCACCACCCGCCTGGAGGACCGGCGCGACCCGATGCTGACCTACGCCAACACCGTGCTCGCGGCCCGCAAGAAGGCCCACCTCTCCGGAGCACTGGCCACCTTCGGCAAGGTCGACGCGCTGCCCGGTGCGGCCAACGCGATCGCCTCCGAGGTGCGCGGCTGGCTCGACTCGCGGGCCGCCGACGAGGACACCCTGGACGAACTGGTCGCGGAGATCATCCGGGCCGCAACCGAGCGCGGCGACCGGGACGGGGTCGACGTGCAGGTCACCCGCGAGTCGTTCACGCCGGTCGTCGAGTTCGAGGGCGCGCTGCGCGACCGGATCGCCAAGCAGCTCGGCGGCGCGCCGATCCTGCCCACCGGCGCCGGTCACGACGCGGGCATCCTGTCCGCGCACCTGCCCACCGCGATGTTGTTCGTGCGCAACCCGACCGGCGTGTCGCACTCGCCCGCGGAGAGCGCCGAGATGGTGGACTGCCTCGCGGGCGTCACGGCGCTCGCCGACGTGGTGACCGACCTGATGAGCGAGGACCTCGGGTGAGCGAGTACTGGTGTGAGCTGGTGCAGACCCGCACCGGCATCGAACGCGACGTGGTGCTGTCCATCGTGGACGGCCGGATCACCTCGGTCACCCCCGACCGTCCGGCGCCCCCGGGCGCCTCGGTGCTGCCCGGACTGACCCTCCCGGGCCTGGCCAACGCCCACTCGCACGCCTTCCACCGGGCGCTGCGCGGGCGTACCCAGACCGGCACCGGCACGTTCTGGACCTGGCGCGACCAGATGTACCAGGCCGCGGGCCGGCTGGACCCGGACAGCTACCTCGCGCTCGCGCGGGCGGTGTACGCCGAGATGGCACTCGCCGGGATCACCTCGGTCGGCGAGTTCCACTACCTGCACCACGGCCCGGACGGCACGCCCTACGCCGACCCCAACGCGATGGGCCACGCGCTGATCGAGGCGGCCCGCCAGGCCGGCATCCGGATCACCCTGCTGGACACCTGCTACCTGCACGGCGGCCTCACCGCCGACGGCTACCGGCCGTTGGAGGGCGTGCAGCGCCGATTCGGCGACGGCAGCTCGGACGCCTGGTATGAGCGCTGGGGCGCGCTGCGCGGCGACGACAACACCCGGATCGGCGCGGCCATCCACTCGGTTCGCGCCTTCGCCGCCAAGGACGACTACGCGACCTGGGCCGCCCGTACCGAAGGCGTCCCGGTGCATGTGCACCTGTCCGAGCAGCCCGCCGAGAACGCGGCGTGCGTCGCGCATCACGGGCTGACCCCCACCGGGCTCCTGGACGCGCACGGCTTCTGGAGCGCGAACGCGACGGCGGTGCACGCGACCCACCTCACCGACGCCGACATCGCCGCGCTGGCCCGGGCCGAGGCCGGCGTGTGCTTCTGCCCGACCACCGAGCGCGACCTCGCCGACGGCATCGGCCCGGCCGGCGAGCTGGCCCGGGCCGGGGTGCCGCTGTCCCTGGGCAGCGACAGCCAGGCGGTGATCGACCTGTTCGAGGAGGCCCGCGGGGTCGAGCTCGACGAGCGACTGCGCACCGGGCGGCGCGGCCACTTCACCTCCGCCGCCCTGCTCGCCTACGCCACCGCCACCGGCCACCGGGCGCTCGGCTGGGCCGACGCCGGCCGGATCGAGCCCGGCGCCCTCGCCGACCTGACCACGATCGGTCTGGACTCGGTACGCCTGGCCGGCACCGTCCCGCGCCTGGCCACCGAGGCGGCGGTGTTCGCGGCGACCGCGAGCGACGTCACGCACGTCATGGTCGGCGGACGCACCATCGTCCGCGACGGCGTGCACCAACTCGTGGACGCGGTCCCGCAGGCGCTGACCACGGCCGTGCACGGGCTGTTCGGCTGATCCACGGCCGCTCCGCCCCGGAGCGGCCGTTCCACCCCGGACCGGAAGGGACCACTCGCGCGTGGCCACCACCCTCATCACCAACATCGGCTCGCTGGTCACCAACGACCCGGACCTCGGCGCGGGCCCGCTCGGCCTGCTCCGGGACGCGGCCCTCGTGCTCGACGGCGACCGGGTCGCGTGGGTGGGGGCCGCCGCGAGTGCTCCCGACGCCGACATCCGGCACGACGCCGACGGGCGCGCGGTGCACCCGGGCTTCGTCGACTCGCACGCGCACCTGGTGTTCGCGGGCGACCGCACCGCCGAGTTCGACGCCCGGATGTCCGGACAGGCCTACCGGGCCGGCGGCATCCGCACCACGGTCGCCGCGACCCGCGCCGCGAGCGACGAGGACCTGGCCGCGAACGCCGCGCGACTGGTCGAGGAGGCGGCCCGCCAGGGCACCACCACGATCGAGATCAAGTCCGGCTACGGCCTCACCGTCGCGGACGAGGAACGTGCGCTGCGGATCGCGTCCGCGTTCACCCCCGAGACCACTTACCTGGGCGCGCACATCGTCGCGCCGGAGTTCGCGGACGACGTGGCCGGCTACGTCGACCTGGTCACCGGTCCGATGCTCGACGCCTGCGCGCCGCACGCCCGCTGGGTGGACGTGTTCTGCGAACGCGGCGCCTTCGACGGGGACCAGGCCCGGGCCGTCCTGAAGGCCGGCGCCGCCCGGGGCCTGACCCCGCGCGTGCACGCCAACCAGCTCGGACACGGACCCGGCGTACAACTCGCCGTCGAACTCGGCGCGGCCTCGGCCGACCACTGCACCCACCTCACCGACGCCGACGTGGACGCGCTGGCCGCCGGCGACACGGTGGCCACGCTGCTCCCGGGCGCCGAGTTCTCCACCCGCGCGGTCTACCCCGACGCCCGCCGGCTGTTCGCCGCAGGCGTGGACATCGCGCTGTCCACCGACTGCAACCCCGGTTCGAGCTACACCACGTCGATGCCGTTCTGCATCGCGCTCGCGGTCCGCGACATGGGCATGACACCGGACCAGGCGCTGCACGCCGCGACCGCCGGCGGCGCCCGCGCGCTGCGCCGCGCGGACGTGGGAGTGCTGCGCCCGGGCGCGCGGGCCGACGTGGTCGAACTCGACGCGCCCTCGCACGTGCACCTGGCCTACCGGCCCGGGGTGCCGCTGGTGCGCGGGGTGTGGCGCGCCGGGGTGCGGGTCTGACCGGCCGACCTTCCGGCCGCCCGACCTTCCGTCCTGCCGGCCGCCCGGCCGTCCGCCCCTCTGACCGGGGGTAATCGTCCGGGCACGGGTCCGACAGAGCGTTCGAAATCGACGTGCCCGCGTTACGGACCCCCTCTGTCGCGACCCGCCGCGCTCGTGGATACTCCCCGGTAACTCTCTCAACCAGAAGCGTGGCCGGGACCCCGGTGGTGGGGCCCGGACATGCGCAGACGGAAGGAGCGCCGCCCATGGGCCGCCTCGCACAGACCGACGGACTCACCGATGTCCAGCGGGAGATCCTCGCCACCGTGCGCACCTTCGTGGACAAGGAGATCATTCCGGTCGCCACGGAGCTGGAGCACCGGGACGAGTATCCGGCGGAGATCGTCGAGGGCATGAAGGCCATGGGCCTGTTCGGCCTGATGATTCCGGAGGAGTACGGCGGCCTCGGCGAGTCGCTGCTGACCTACGCGCTCGTGGTCGAGGAGATCGCGCGCGGCTGGATGAGCGTGTCCGGCATCATCAACACGCACTTCATCGTCGCGTACATGATCAAGCAGCACGGCACCGACGAGCAGAAGGCCCACTACCTGCCGAAGATGGCCGAGGGCGAGATCCGCGGCGCGTTCTCGATGTCCGAGCCGCACTGCGGATCGGACGTCTCGGCGATCCGCACCAAGGCGGTGCCGGACGGTGAGTTCTACGTGCTCAACGGCCAGAAGATGTGGCTCACCAACGGCGGCACCGCCAACCTGGTCGCGGTGCTCACCAAGACCGAGCTGGGCGAGGCGTCGGTCTACCGGAACATGACCACGTTCCTGGTGGACAAGGAGTCCGGCTTCGGCGAGACCCGGCCGGGCCTGACCATCCCCGGCAAGATCGACAAGATGGGCTACAAGGGCGTCGACACCACCGAGATGGTGCTCGACAACTGTCGGGTGCCGGCCGACCGGATCCTGGGCGGGGTGCCCGGCAAGGGCTTCTACCAGATGATGGACGGCGTCGAGGTCGGCCGGGTGAACGTGGCCGCACGCGGCTGCGGGGTCGCCCAGCGCGCGTTCGAGCTGGGCATCCGGTACGCGCAGCAGCGGGAGACCTTCGGCAAGCCGCTGACCGGCCACCAGGCGATCCAGTTCAAGCTGGCCGAGATGGCCACCAAGGTCGAGGCCGCGCACGCGATGATGGTCAACGCGGCGCGCAAGAAGGACGCCGGCGAGCGCAACGACCTCGAAGCGGGGATGGCCAAGTACCTGGCCTCCGAGTACTGCAAGGAGGTCGTCGAGGACGCCTTCCGGATCCACGGTGGGTACGGCTTCTCGAAGGAGTTCGAGATCGAGCGCCTCTACCGCGAGGCCCCGATGTTGCTGATCGGCGAGGGCACGGCCGAGATCCAGAAGATGATCATCGGCCGGCGTCTGCTGGAGGACTACAAGCTCAAGGGCTGATGCCCGAGCGCCGTCGTGCCCCGCCCATGGATCCTCGGGCGGGGCGCGACGCATGCCCGGTCGGAGGTGCGGGATCGGTGCGACCAACCGGGTCCGGTATCGGCTCGGTCGGCGTAGTCGTCGCGTCGTTGCGGGGTCGGGCCGAGCCGGCGGCCGATGATGGCGAAACGTGTAACCGCCAGTGATCGGGGAGCACAACAATGGTCGCGAGACGCCCGGTTCCGGTACCGCCCGGCGCATTCGTCCGGATCGACGGGATCGCCCTGCACGTGCTCCGCGAGGGTTCCGGGCCCGTGGTGATCGCCACCAGCGGGCTCGGCGGCGCGTGGTTCGACTGGGATCCGGTGGCGCCGCTGCTGACCGCCGACTGCACGGTGGTCCGGTTCGACCGCCCGGGCCTGGGCTACTCCGAGCCGGACCCGCGACCACCCACCCTGACGCACGAGGCGGACCGGATCGCCGCGCTGGCCGACGCGCTCGAACTGCCCGGCCCGTACGTCCTGCTGGCCCACTCGCTCGGCGCGTTCCATGTCGAGGGCTTCGCCCGGATGTATCCCGAGCGCACCGCGGGCCTGGTGCTGGTGGACCCGAGCAACGAGGAGCGACCCAGGGTGCGACCCGCCCGCCGGACCCGGGTCCGAGCCGCGCGGGTGGTCGGGGGAGCGATGCGGGTCAGCGGGCTGGCCCGGGCGGTGGGGCCCGCGGCGCGCCGCTCGATCCTGTTCACCCAGTCACGCCGACACCGCGACGTGGCGGACGCGCGCTGGGTACGCGGCGCGTACGGGTCGGGCCGATTCTTCGCGACCGCGCTGACCGAGAACGCCACCTATTTCGACGTCGCCGCCGAACTCGTCGACCTGCGCCGGGTCGCACCGCTGCCGGACGTGCCGTTGCGGGTGCTGGCCGCCGCCGGCGGATACGAGAGCCTGGCCGCCCGGGCCCGCTGGGTGCGCGCGCTGCGCACCCTGGCGAACCTGTCCCCGCGCGGGCGCTGCGACGTGCTGGACGACTCCGCGCACTTCGTGATGTCGGACCGACCGGACGCGGTGGCGGACGCGGTGCACGAGGTGCTGTCGGGCCAGTAGGCCGTGGCCGGGCGTTGAGGTCGGCTTTATGGGCGAATGTCACGTGTTGTCGCGAATTTCGTCGGGTACACGTTCCGGGTCGAAGCAGTACACGGCCACACGGCCACACGGCCACACGGCCCACCACCCGGCATCCAGGCGAGGCGGCACACCCATGTTCGGTCAGCAGAACCTCCCCCCGGGCGCCGGCGCGCCCGGCCCCGACCTCGCCAACACCGGCCAGGTGATCGCGTCGTACACGAACTACGCGGGTGCCCAGCGGGCGGTCGACTACCTGTCCGACAACGAGTTCCCGGTGGAGAACACCGCGATCGTCGGTGCCGACCTGCGGATGGTGGAGAACGTGCTCGGCCGGCTCACCGCGGGCAAGGCGGCGGCGTCCGGCGCGGCCAGTGGTGCGTGGTTCGGCCTGATGATCGGGCTGTTCCTGGGCATCTTCGCGGTCCGCGCGCACGGTTGGCTCTGGCTGGTGCTGATGGGCCTGGTCTGGGGCATCGCGGCGGGCGCCCTATTCGGCTGGCTGGGCTACAAGGCGCTGGGCGGGCGTCGGGACTTCGTCTCCACGAGTCAGATCGTCGCCTCGCGCTACGACGTGGTGGTGCGCCCGGACCTGGCCGAGCGGGCCCGCAACATGGTGGGCCGGCTCGACCTTTAGGGCGCGTCCGTACGGGTGGCGGCCGCGGCCGCGCGCGTCGCCTCCGCGGCCGCGCGCGTCGCCTCCGCGGCCGCGCGCGTCGGGACTGCGGAACCGCGCGTCACGAGTGCGGATGCACACGTCGGGACCGCCGGACGCGCGCGTCGCGACCGCGGAAGCGCCCGTCGCGACTGCGGAAGCGCCCGCCACGACTGTGGCCGCACGCGTCAGGGACCGCGGACGCGCGCGTCACAACCACCCGTTGCGGCGGAAGCCCCGGTGCATGAGCGTGCACGCGACGGCGATCACGCACAGCGTCATCGGGTAGCCGTACCGCCACTTCAGTTCCGGCATGTGTTCGAAGTTCATCCCGTACACGCCGGCCAGCATCGTGGGTACCGCGAAGATCGCCACCCAGGCGGAGATCTTGCGCATGTCCTCGTTCTGCGCGACGGTCACCTGGGCGAGGTTGGCCTGCAGGATCGAGGTCAGCAACTCGTCGAACGAGGCCACCTGTTCGCCGACGCGCGACAGGTGGTCCTCGACGTCGCGGAAGTACTCGCGGATGTCCGGGTGCACCTGGCGCATCGGGCGTTCGGCCAGCGAGTGCAGCGGACGGGCCAGCGGCGCGACCGCGCGCTTGAGTTCCAGCAGTTCGCGCTTGAGCTGGTAGATCCGGCCCGCGTCGCCCGCACCGCCGCCGCCGAACACGTCGTTCTCGACCTCGTCGATGTCGTCCTGGATGAGCTGCGCGACGTCGAGGTAGGTGTCCACCACCCGGTCGGCCACCGCGTGCAGGACCGCCGAGGGCCCGGCGGCGAGCAGTTCGCCACCGTCCTCCAGGCGACAGCGCAGGTCGGCGAGCGCACCGTGCCGGCCGTGCCGCACGGTGACCACGAAGTCGTTGCCGAGGAAGACCATGATCTCGCCGGTCTCGACGATCTCGCTGGTCGCCGAGAGCTGCTCGTGCTCGACGTAGGTGACCGTCTTGAACACCGCGAACAGGGTGTCGTCGTAGCGCTCCAGCTTGGGTCGCTGGTGGGCGTGCACCGCGTCCTCGACGGCGAGTGGGTGCAGCCCGAACCGCTCGGCGATACCGGACAGTTCGAGCGCGCTCGGCTCGTGCAGGCCGATCCAGACGAAGCCGCCGCCGGTGCGCACCTCGTGGATCGCCGAGTCGGGATTCGCGTAGCCGTCCAGGCGTCGACCGTCGCGGTACACGGCGCAATCCACCACACAGTTCCCGTTCGTCACGGGCGTGATCGACGGCAGTGGGGTGCGGCGGAGCGGACGGACTACGGCACGGAGGTCGCGAATCATCGACATGACGGGGCTCCTGCACTGACGGCACGCGCAAACGCCACAGCGCCGCGGCGGCGGGCCGCGGAGAGCGTCGCACGTGCAAGCGGAACGAATCACCGAAAGAACGGCAAAAGATCCAGACGCCCCGTCGCGGAGGAAATTCGGAGATCGGGTACCGGGCCGGGAAGCGGTGGCCGGAACTCGGCGAAAGTCTCGGAAACCCTCAGAAAGGGCGGGGCGTGCGACTGGATCGGGGAAGATCGGGTGAGCCGCCGGTACTGCACGGTGTGCTGGTATGCACCACGATCACCTCCCACGGCCGGTCCCCGCTGGGGGAAAGCCTTCGCTCGTCGACCGGGCGGGTCGGGGCGAGGGCGAGTCCGTCATCCGATGGCGCGCGAGGATGTTCACATCCGGCGGGCCGACTATGCAGAGTACACCAGAGTGCGTGCCGCAAAGGCCGGTACGCGAACGGCTCCTGACGGCGAATTAGCATGCGGGCATGTTCGACTTCACGCCGGGACCCGAGCCGGTCGACCCCACTCCGCAGGTCGAGGCACATCTGACGGCCGCGTTCGGCGATCCGACCGGCCGGGCCGGCGTCACCTTCGTGGGCGCCGATCGCATCGAGGTACTGCGCTTCGGGCCGGACGCCGGCGGCGTGGTCCGGTACGCGACGCTGGGCATGTCCCGGGCCCCGATGGCCGATCCGGCGGCACTGCTGGCCGATCCGGTGGCGGGGCCGCGGGCGGAACTGGTGCTCTCGGTGCGCGGCGGGCACGACTCGGTACTGCGTCCGTTGGCCGTGCTGGGCGCGACTCCGCAGGTGGAGGGCCTGGTGATCGCGCCGGGCGCGTCGCTCGACCTGGGCGGGCCGTTGTGGGACGACGCCGCCTTCCATGCGGTGCTGGTCGCCGAGCCCGGTGGCCTGCTCGCCGACCTGCCGCTGCCGGAGCCGGCCGATCCGGTCCGGTTCTTCCCGTTGCTTCCGATGACGCCCGCAGAGGCCGCCTGGAAGCGGGCGCAGGGCGCGGAGGCGCTCCAGGAGAAGTGGCTGCGGCACGGGACCGACCTTCGCGACCCCAACCGCCGTGCGGTGCCGCTGGGTTGAGGGGGCGGGTTGCGCTCGGGCCGCCGGCCCCGGAGATCCTGCGTGGGGTGTCCGGGGCCGGCGGCCTCTTGTGTGCGGGTGCGGCGGGTTACCGGATCAGGTTGTGTGCGGGTGCGGCGGATTACGGGATCAGGTTGTCTGCGGGTGCGGCGGACTACGGGATCAGGAGTACGGGGCATGCCGAACGGTGGGCGACCGAGTCGCTGACGCTGCCCAGGAACAGGCTTGCCACGCCGCCGCGTCGGCGGGCGCCCAGGACGACCAGGTCGGCGTCGAAGCTGCGGGCCTGGTCCAGGACCGCGTTGGGCACGTCGCTGCGGACGGTTTCCTCGGTCCAGCCCTCGACGTTGGTCACGCCGCCCGCCTTGAGCGTGTCGACGGCGGAGGTGACCACCTTGACCGCGGCGTCGGCGGTCTCGTCCTCGACGACGCCGCCCACTCCGCCGCCGTCCACCACGTCCAGGGTCTGCACGTGCAGGACGCGGACCGCGGCCCCGCCGGCGACGGCCAGTCGAGCGGTGTGCGCCAGGACCTCGTCGGCCTCGGGCGTTGAGTCCACTGCGACCAGAATCCGCTCGTACATGTCGTGCACTTCCTTTTCCGCAGTTCTTGCAGTTCTTATGGATATCGAACTATTTGTACTCGGGAACTATTTGTACTCGCCCGCCCGGCCCGGGTGGCGGCCGGGTCAGGCCGCGGCCGGGACGGGCTGCGGCGTACATGCCGTCGGGGTGTCGTGGTGGTCGACCACGGACAACGTGCGTCGCGTGCCGAACAGGACGGCGGCGGCGATCAGGCAGGTCACGGTCGCGACCAGGAACGGCACGTGCACATCGAAGTGCTCCTCCAGCTTGGGCGCCAGGAACGGCGCTGCCGCGGCGGCGAACCAGCGGACGAAGTTGTACCCCGCGCTCGCCACGGGTCGCGGCGAGTCCGAGACTTCGAGCGCCATCTCGGTGAACACCGTGTTATTGATACCGATGAAGGCTCCCGAAACGATGACACCGGTCACAATGACGGCCTTCGAGCCGTACGCGATCACGCCGAGGTCGGCGGCGAACAGGAGCAGGCTCACGGCGGCCACGTTCGCGGAGCCGAAGCGGGCCTGGAGCCGCGGGGCGACCAGGACCGAGCAGACGGCGAGCAGGACGCCCCAGCCGAAGAACACCGCGCCGCTGCGGTAGGGGCTCATGTTCAGCACGAACGGGGTGAACGCGAGCACGGTGAAGAAGCCGTAGTTGTAGAAGAAGGCGCCGGCGGCGGTGGTCGCCAGGCCCCTGTGGCCGAGTGCCTTGAGCGGGTCGAGCAGGCCGACCTTGCGGGCGGGCCTGGGCTGTTCCTTGAGCAGCGCCACGATCAGCGCGAAGCCGATCGCCATCAGCGCGGCCGTGCCGTAGAACGGGTAGCGCCAACTGGCGTCGCCGAGCACCGCGCCCAGCAGCGGCCCGCAGGCCATGCCGAGGCCGAGTGCCGATTCGTAGAGCAGGATCGCGGCGGACGAACCGCCGCTCGCGGCGCCGACGATCACGGCCAGGGACGTGGACACGAACAGCGCGTTGCCCAGCCCCCAGCCGGCCCGGAAGCCGACCAGTTCGCCGACCGATCCGGAGGTGCCGGCGAGTCCGGCGAAGATCACGACGAGCGCGAGGCCGAGCAGGAGCGTACGTCGGCCGCCGATCCGGCTGGAGACGAAGCCGGTGACGAGCATGGCCACGGCGGTGATCAGGAAGTAGCTGGTGAACAGCAATGACACCTGGCTCGGCGACGCGTCCAGCCCCTTGGCGATCGAGGGCAGGATCGGGTCGACCAGGCCGATCCCCATGAACGCGACCACGGCCGCGAACGCGGTGGCCCACACGGCCATCGGCTGCTTGAGGATGCTGCCCTGCTGGGGCGCGTGCTCGGCCTGGGCGTCGCCCCGGGTCTGCCCGCCGCCGGAATGGGACCGCATGCGAGACCTCCGCACTCTTGGTTCGGCTTGCTCTTGTTAGTTAGCTTCGCTAATAAGTGTAGTATACATGTATATGAGCGGCAAGGGTGCGCTCGCGGGCCGGGGGGAGCGGGGGGAGGGGGTGTGGGTGCCGGTCAGGTCGGCGGAGGAGGCTCGCATGAGCCGGCAGGGTTGCCGGGGCGGCCCGCACGTCGGGCCGGTCGCTCCGCGCCGGGGCGCCCGTCCGCTACGCGGCCGACACCTCTATCGGTCTGGCGTGGGTGCGGTGTGGGCGGTGCACGGGGTGCGGGTCGGTCGGGTTGGGGGAGTGGGCAAGTGAACGGGTCTATGCGCCGTCCCAACCGTCGATGGCCACCTCGGGGCGCTCACCCGCGAGGTACCGCTCCAGCGAATGCAGGGTCGACGGAACGAAGTCGTTCGGCAGGTCGTCGGTGTCGACCCAGGCCACGGCCGAGTGGTTGCCGGGCTCGGCGTTGATCGGTTCGCCGTCCCACGTTTCAGCAGCGAAGACCAGCACGACGAACCCCTCCGGCGCCTCCGGGCTGTGCGCGCTGTGCGTCACATGAGCGAGACGCAACGCTTGCGGCTCGACCACCAGGCCCGTCTCTTCGCGGAGTTCGCGAACTGCCGTGTGCGTGACGGGTTCACCGGGCGCAACTTTGCCGGTGGGCAGGCTCCACATCCCGGGCGCGAACGCTCTGTCCTTGCCCCGACGCAGGAGCACGACCCGTCCGTTGGCGCGGTCGTGGACGATGACGGAGGCGACGAGCATGACCATCAGCCTTGTTTCACAGCTGACTTCCTCGTGCACGGGCGCCTCTTACTCGTGGCCTCGGATCACTGTTTGACGGACTGCGTCAGAGCCGCCCAGGCGATGGGCGAGATGGCCAGATGGCCGCGGGCTGTGTCCTTGGAGTCGCGGGCGCCAACGACGCCGCCGAGGGGTGCCACCTCGACGCATTCCATCACCCGGCCCTCCGTACTCTCCAGATCCGCCCGACGTTCACGGCGTACGCGCTCGGCCAAATCCGGAAGGGCAAGCGAGGTTCCCCAAAGGGTGGCGGCATCCAGGCCACGGGGGGCCATGCCCCAGTCTTCCCAGCCCAGAATCCAGCACTTGCTCGACGACGTCACGTTGGCCCAGTGGAAATCGGCGTGCGCTGGCAACCAAGTGCGTACTGTCGTGTCGATGGGCTGCGGACATGTTTCTCGGATCGTCCGCGATACCAGGTCCTGGGTGATCGTCACCGTGTCCGGCGTCGCCACCCGTGTTGTCTTTTGCTCGGCCAGGGCATCGAGTGACGTGTTGAGCGACACCCACCATTCATCCGGCAACAGCGGATTGCGTAGAAGTCTCCCACCCGGTTTCACCGGCCGAGCGGTCACCAACTCGGTCTCGTCCGCCCGCCACATTGCCCGTGCTTCGTCATCCCTCCAGGACATGCCGGCAATCCATCTCGGTTGGAGAACGCCGCTCAAGACCGCGGCGGCCTCGATCCCGTTCCAGCCCTGGCCTTCGCTCCGGGACAAGGGGCGACGCTCGATGCGCACCCACGTGCCCCGGTCGGTGGCTCCGCCGACGGACCTCCGCTTGCGGACCACGGTGGTCATATCGAGGCGCGTCTCCAAGCCGCGTGCGACACGATCGAGGACTCCTTCGATGGCCTCGGTACGCAAGTCCCCTGCACCGCTCATACAGCGAACTTAACGCTTACAGGCCCGGGCCGAGTCCTAGCTCGCCCGGCGGCGACCCCGTCCGAGATGCTTTGCTCCGAAGGGAGTGGAACAGAGGCGCAGGTCGCATGCGGCTCATGATCTACGTCACGGGGAACCCTCTACTGCGCCCACCCGGAACGTCCCTATCCTCGAACCCTCACGTCGGCCCGGGCATCGATCGATCGATCGAGTCATGGGCCGCGTGTACGGGCACATCGTGGGGTTCGCACTCGACCGTCGTCGGCGGGTGCCGGATTGCGCGCTGGGCCCTGGTGTCGGGTAGGTCGAAGCCGGGCCGAAGCGGTGCCGGCCTCAGGCTGTGGATATGACGTTTTCGCAGGTGAGAGGGGACCGAAATGCAGTTCGGCCGCTACTACGAGGAGTTCGAGGTCGGTGCGATCTACAAGCACTGGCCCGGGAAGACCGTGACGGAGTACGACGATCACCTGTTCTGTCTGCTCACGATGAACCACCACCCGCTGCACATGGATGCCAACTACGCCGAGAACACCACCGATTTCGGCAAGAACGTGGTGGTGGGCAACTACATCTACTCGCTGCTGCTCGGCATGTCGGTGCCGGACGTCTCCGGCAAGGCGATCGCCAACCTGGAGATCGAGTCGTTGCGACACGTGGCACCCACGTTCCACGGGGACACCATCTATGGACAGACCCTGGTGCTGGACAAGTGGGAGTCGAAGTCCAAGGACGACCGCGGGGTGGTGTACGTCGAGACCAAGGGGTACAAGCAGGACGGCACGCTCGTGTGCGTGTTCAAGCGCAAGGTCATGGTGCCCAAGGAGAGCTACGGCGAGAAGCGTGGCGGCGAGCAGCCCGGACGCCCCGAGTTGATCGAGGGTTGATCGGGCGCTGATCGGGCGCTGATCGAGTGCCGACCGGGGCTTCGACCTCCGGGAGGCCGACCGGGGGTCCCGCCCCGGAATCGAGCGCGGGCGGGTCGCCCAGGGACGGCGCGGCCCGCCCGTTTTTTCGCGTCCCGGGGCAGTTGGCATGCCCTGTGGGAGGATGCCTGTCCTACGTCGGACCGACTGCCCTACGCCGCTCCGCCTGCCCCGCGACAGTCCGCCGGCCCGAGGCCGGCCCGCCTGCCCCGCCCCGCGTCGGCCCGCCCGGACTACGGCAGTTCGTCCGCCGTCGGGTACGACGACTGGGCACCCGCGCGCCGGACCGCCGCGGCGCCCACCCGGACCGCGTACCGGGTCGCCGTGACCGGGTCGTCGCCGGCCGCCAGGCGCCACGCGAGCGCGCCGGTGAAGGCGTCGCCCGCGCCCGTGGTGTCGACCGCGGCCACCTTCGGCGCGGTGACGTGCACCACCTCGGCGTCGCCCTCGGCGACCAACGCGCCGCCGCTGCCCAGCGTGAGCACGATCGAGCGGGGACGCGCGTCGAGTGAGCGCCATCCCTTCAGCGCCTCGTGTGCGTCGCCGCCGCCCGCCGTCGCGCTCGCCTCGTGCTCGTTGAGCACCAACGGGTCGCACGCTCGCAGCACCGACGTGGACATCGACACGGCCTTCGGCACGACCGGCGACAAATTCAACACCACCCGGGTATCCGCCGCGTGGCAGCGCCGGACCACCTCCCACACCGTGTCGAGCGGGATCTCCAACTGGAGCGAGACCACCGCGGCGGCCTCGATCGCCGGTGCCAGGTCGGCCACGTCCGCCGGCCCGAATCGCCCGTTCGCCCCGGGCGCCACCGTGATGGTGTTCTCGCCCGCGTCGTCCACGGTGATCAGTGCCACGCCCGAGGCGCCCGGCACGGTCCGCATCGCGTCGGTGCGTACGCCCTCCTGACGCAGCGTTGCGAGCAACATCCGGCCGTGGTCGTCGTCGCCGACCCGCCCGGCCAGCGCGACGTCGGCGCCCAGTCGGGCCGCCGCGACCGCCTGATTGGCGCCCTTGCCACCCGGGTGCACGGCCAGATCGCCGCCCAGGACCGTCTCGCCCGGCCGCGGATGCGCCGGCACCCGGACCACCAGATCGGCATTGATCGACCCGACCACGAGCAACCGCGCGCGGCTCCCGCCCGAGCCGGCCTCGCCCACGCCGGCCTCCCGCACGCCGGTCCCGTGCCCGCCGGTCCCCCTCACGACACCCCCGGCACGTTCCACTCGCGCAGTGCGTCGAGCAGACCGTCGACCAGGTCGAGTCGACTCAGTTCGCCGGTGGCCACCCACCGCACCGCGTCCGCGTCGTCGCCCGCGCGCAACGCCCCGCCGTGCGGCGTGCATGCGTAGTCCCTGATCTCGTACGTCCCACCCCCGGGCGCGGGTCGCAACACCGAACCGACGAGCGGTCCGACGGTCACCTGCAGCCCGGTCTCCTCGACCATTTCGCGAGCGAGTGCGACCGCGTCGGTCTCGCCCTCCTCGACCCGCCCGCCGGGCAGCGACCACCGTCCCTCGCCCGGCATTTTCGCGCGTTGCACCAAGAGCACCCGACCCTCGGAGTCGAGGACGATCGCACCGACGCAGGGAATGAGCCGCATGCCTCCGGAGCCTAGTACTCGGTGCCGACGTGCAGCGGGAGATCGCCCGTGGACCGTGCGGCGCCTGGCAGCGCAAGGGCGCGCAGTCCCGGCGCGGTGCGCGCTCCCGTACGCCGGTCGGCGGTGTGAACGAACCGAAGGGGTGATCGTCCTTGACGTGGAGCCCTGGGCGGTGGACCGTCTTGTCCTATGAAGGGCGAGCCGAGCTGCCCCCGCTGCGGCGGCCGGGTCCGCGCTCCGGGTCTGTTCTCACAGACGTGGGAGTGCGAGATCCATGCAGCCGTTCCTCCGCTGCAACCCGTCGTGCCGCCCAGTGTCGAGGCGCTGGACGCGGTGGTGCGCCGCTCGCGGGTTCCGGTCTGGTTGCCCTGGCCGCTGCCGGTCGGCTGGTTGTACACCGGCGTCGCGCACGCGGGCGACGATCGGGACGGCTCGCGGGCCGTCGCGGTGGCGTGTACGGGCCCCGCACCGCTGGGCGGACGCGGCGAACTGCTGTTGGTCGCCGAGGAGGTGGGCGTCGGACTCGGCGCCCGGTACGCCGGTTTGCCCGGGCACGACCCGGGCGGCGACTTCGTCAAGTCCGCGCCGGCCAAGGTGATGGCGGCCGGCCGGCCGACCCCGCTGTGGTGCGTGATCGACGCGCCGCCCGACCGCGCGGTATACGCGGGCGAGGCAATGGGCCTGTGGTTGTGGGCGATCTTGTGGCCGGGCAAGGCCGGCCATCTCGTCTACGACGACGTGGTGCTCACCGATCTGCGGGACGCCGGGGCCGAGTTGCAGTTGTTGCCGTGCGGCGCGCTGTCCCCGCAACTGCTGGCGTTCTGACCGACCCGGAGCCGGATGCGGACCGGGCGGATCGGAAGCCGACCCGAACCGGGCCGACCGTAACCGCTCTCGGGCGACTCGCAACCGAACCCGCCGGACTCGAACCCGCCCCCCGGCAGCCCACCCGGCAGCCCACCCGGCAGGCACCCCGGCCGGACGACCCGCGCACGACCCGACGGCCGCCCCGCGAAGCCGCTCGATCAGGGTCGTTAGGGTCGAGAGCGTCCATCGACCCTCCCGGCAGACGAGGTCAGCGTGCGCATCGACCTGCACACCCACAGCACCGCATCCGACGGCACCGACACGCCCGCCGAACTGGTCGTCAAGGCGCGTGCGGCCGGTCTCGACGTGGTCGCGCTCACCGACCACGACACCACCGCCGGCTGGACGGCCGCGGCCCAGGCGCTGCCGTCCGGGCTGACCCTGGTCCCAGGCGCGGAGATCTCGTGCGTGGCCGAGGGCGGGATCAGCCTGCACATGCTGGGCTACCTGTTCGACCCGGCGGAGCCGGAGTTCGCCCGGGCCCGCGAACTGGTCCGCACCGACCGGATCCGCCGAGCGGAGGCGATGGTCGAGCGCTGCCGCGAACTCGGCGCCCCGATCACCTGGGCCCGAGTCCTGGAGATCGCGGACGGCGGTGCGGTGGGTCGGCCGCACGTGGCCACCGCGCTGGTCGAGGCGGGCGTGGTCGCCGACGTGTCGGGGGCGTTCACCGCGGAGTGGCTCAAGGACGGCGGGCGGGCGTTCGTCGAGAAGTACGAGATCCACGCGGTCGACGCCGTCCGGCTGATCGGCGGCGCGGGCGGGGTCGCGGTGTTCGCCCACCCGGGCGCGGTCAAGCGCGGCCGGACCGTCTCGGACGCCACCATCGCCGAACTGGCCGAAGCCGGCCTGGCCGGGGTCGAGGTGGACCACATGGACCACGACGACGCGATGCGGGCGCACCTGCGCGGTCTCGCCGGTGAGCTGCGGCTGATCACCACCGGTGCGAGTGACTACCACGGCACCCGCAAAACCATCGATCTCGGAGAAAACACCACGGATCCGCAGTCGTACGAGGCGATAGCGGAACTGGCGACAGGAGCAGCACCCATCACCGCGTGAACCGGTTCGACGTCACCATGCTCGGCTCGTCCTGCGTCACGCTCTTCGTTGATCGGACCCGCCCGGCATCATCCCGCCGTGCCCGAGCCACAGCGGTGCGCGGGCGGCGTCCGGGGGTTCATCGAGATGAAGCCATAAGGTGCGAAGCGGAGCATCCAGCGGTTGGGGAGAGGCGGAGGACATGAGCAAGTCGGTACGCGGCGTCGTCGCGCGCAGCAAGGGCGCACCGGTCTCGATCGAGACCATCGTGGTGCCGGACCCGGGTCCGGGCGAGGCGCGTGTGCAGGTCCGGGCGTGCGGCGTCTGCCACACGGACCTGCACTACCGCGAGGGCGGCATCGGTGACGAGTACCCGTACCTGCTCGGCCACGAGGCCGCCGGTGTCGTCGAGTCGGTCGGCGAGGGCGTCACCGAGGTGGCCGTCGGCGACTTCGTGATCCTGAACTGGCGTGCGGTGTGCGGTGATTGCCGGGCGTGTCGACGCGGCCGTCCGCAGTACTGCTTCGCGACGCACAACGCGAAGCAGAAGATGACCCTGGAGGACGGCACCGAACTGAGTCCCGCGCTCGGCATCGGCGCGTTCGCCGAACTGACCCTGGTCGCCGCCGGACAGTGCACCAAGGTCGACCCCGAGGCGGACCCCGCCGCGGCCGGCCTGCTCGGCTGCGGCGTGATGGCCGGCCTCGGTGCGGCGGTGAACACCGGCAACGTCGGGCGCGGCGACACGGTCGCGGTGATCGGGTGCGGCGGCGTCGGCGACGCGGCCATCGCCGGTGCCCGGCTCGCCGGTGCGGCGAAGATCATCGCCGTCGACCTGGACGACCGGAAGCTGGAGTGGGCACGTCGGGCCGGCGCCACCCACACGGTGAACTCGAAGGCGGGCGACCCGGTCGAGGCGATCCGCGAACTGACCGGCGGTTTCGGCGCCGACGTGGTGATCGACGCGGTCGGGCGCCCGGAGACCTACAAGCAGGCGTTCTACGCCCGCGACTTGGCCGGGACCGTGGTCCTGGTGGGTGTGCCGACCCCGGAGATGACCATCGAGCTGCCGCTGCTGGACGTGTTCGGCCGCGGCGGTGCGCTCAAGTCGTCCTGGTACGGCGACTGCCTGCCCTCGCGCGACTTCCCGATGCTGATCGACCTGTACCGCCAGGGGCGCTTCGACCTGGACGCGTTCGTCAGCGAGCGGATCACGCTGGAGGACGTCGAGGCCGCGTTCGAGAAGATGCACCACGGCGACGTGCTGCGCTCGGTGGTGATCCTGTGATGCGGATCGACCATGTGGTCACCTCGGGCGTCTTCTCGCTCGACGGCCAGGACTTCGACGTGGACAACAACGTGTGGATCGTCGGCGACGGCCGCGAGGTGGTGGTCGTGGACGCCGCGCACGACGCGGCGGCCATCGCGGCCGGGGTCGGCGACCGTACGGTGACCGGCATCGTGCTCACCCACGGCCACAACGACCACATCAACGCCGCCGCGGAGTTGGCCGAACTCACCGGCGCGCCGATCCACCTGCACCCGCAGGACCGGATGTTGTGGGACGCGGTGTACCCGGACCGCGCGCCGGACGTCGCGCTGGCCGACGGCGAGGTGCTCACCGTCGCGGGCACCGAGCTGCGGGTGCTGCACACGCCGGGCCACGCGCCCGGCGCGGTGTGCCTGTACGCGCCGGAGGCCGCCGTGCTCTTCTCCGGCGACACGCTGTTCAAGGGCGGCCCCGGTGCCACCGGGCGCTCGTTCTCGTCGTTCCCGCTGATCCTCGACTCGATCCGGGAGCGCCTGCTGGCGCTGCCCGAGCCCACGCGGGTGCTCACCGGGCACGGCGACGAGACGACGATCGGCGCCGAGGCGAAGGACTACGACGCCTGGGTGGCGCGAGGGCACTGAGCCGTCGGGCCCCGGGGCGCCGAGCCGGGCCGCAGGGCCCCGCGCCGCCCGGGTGTCCGCGGACATGCCGAGGGCGCTTCCCCCAAGCGGGGAAGCGCCCTCGGTTCATTCGTTATCAGCCGGCGTCCGCCACCTTGACGGGGCGGATGTACAGGCGCTCGCCGAATGCTTCGGCGCGTTTCAGGGCAGCCTGCACGGTGTCGATGTCGACGGCGCAGTTGACCGGGTTGGACCCGGTCTTTTCCTGGGCTCGGCTGAGGTTGGTGATTCGGTAACGCATACGCGTCTCCCTTCCCTCCGGTCCGAAGTCGTACGGAGCCGCATGGTGCCGCGACCCCGTCTACAAGGATTGGGTGCCGGGATCCGTAAGGATCAGCCTGACCCGGCAGGGGTCACAACCGGCACCGCCCTGAACAACAGCAGTCACACCGATATCATTCCCGTGACTGAAATGTTCCTTTCCTGACTTTCCTCGCCTTACACGTGACGCATGACGCGACATTGCCCGCGAGGCAAGCGAGGACGCGACGGCGACCGGCATAGGACAATGCGGGTCCGAGCACATCGACCGGGCGCCGTACGCGCAGCCGCCATGGGAGGACGAGAGACTTTGCACGATCCGGGAGAGGACGACGTCCGGACGGGCGCGACGGCCGCCTTCGGCGCTGTGGTGCACGAATCCGGCGGGGACCTCGGCGCCGAGCAGGCAGGCCCGCTCGAGGACCACCCCGTCGCGGGCTTCGAAGACACACCCGGAGCACTGCCCGACCTGACGGAGTCGTTCACCCGTCCGGCCGTACTGGTCCAGTCCGTCTCTCCGCCCCTGCACTTCGGCACCCACGCGCTGTTCGTCGACGTCGGCTACGTGTACGCGGCGATGGGCCTGCTGGTGGCCGGCTCGGCCGAGCGCAGGGCCTTCCGGGTGGATGCCGAGCAACTGATCACCGGCCTGATCGACGAGGCCCGCCGGGTCTTCCCGGAGGGTCGACTGCTGCGGGTGTACTGGTACGACGGCGCGCGCGAGCGGGTGCACACCGTGGAGCAGCGGCAGATCGCCGAGCTGCCCGACGTCAAGGTCCGGCTCGGCAACCTCAACGCGCACAACCAGCAGAAGGGCGTCGACTCGCTGATCCGCAGCGACCTCGAATCGCTCGCGCGCAACCACGCGATCGACGACGCGGTCGTGATCAGCGGCGACGAGGACCTGGTCTCGGCGGTCGAGGCGGCCCAGTCCTACGGCGTACGGGTGCACCTGTGGGGCGTGGAGCCCGCCTACGGCACCAACCAGGCCGACCCGCTGGTGTGGGAGGCCGACGTCACCCGGATGTTGCACCGCGAGTTCTGCGAGACCTGCGTGACGCCGGTGATGTTGCCGCCGTCGCACGCCGGCGCGCTCGCGGTCCAGCCGGGCGGCCCGCCGACCGCCGACCAGGCGTGGCGGATCGGCCAGGAGATCGCCAAGCGCTGGCTGGTGGTGCGCGGCCGGGAGAACCTGGCCGACCTGATGCCGGGACCGATGTTGCCGCAGGCGATCGATCGGGGCCTGCTCGTGGACGCGGAGAGCGTGCTGCAATATTCGCTCCGCCCGCACGAGGACCTGCGGCGTGCACTGCGCAACGGCTTCTGGGACCGCCTCAACCAGGAATTCGGCCTTCCGGGTACGGAACTGACGGAGGGCTGAGCGGGCCGGTCAGTCCTTGCGGGCCACGTAGTACAGGTTCAGGAAGTCGCCCTCCAGTGAATGCGTCCGGACGTCGGTGAAGCCGGCCTCCGCGAGCGCGGCGCGGGCGGCCTGTTCGCCCCAGACGGTGCCCAGGCCCGCGCCGCCCTCGCTCAGCGAGACGGTCATGCAGTAGAAGATCGAGAACGCGTACAGCGCGGGCCCCAGCGGGTGGTCCAGGTTTTCCTCCAGCTTGCTGGAGGCGGCGATCTCGCCCATCAGGAACACCCCACCCGGGCGCAGCGCGGCGGAGACGGCGGCCAGCGTGCGACCGGGCCGGGCCAGGTCGTGGATCACGTCGAATGCGGTGATCAGGTCGTACGCGCCGAGCGGCTCGGCCGCGTCTACCACGGCGAAGTCCACGTTCTCCAGGCCCAGTTCCTCGGCCTCGCGACGTGCGGCGGCGATTCCCTGGGTGGAGATGTCCACGCCGCGGATCCGGCTGCGCGGGAATGCCTTGGCCAGCACGTTCATCGCGTGCCCCTGGCCCGTGCCGACGTCCAGCACGTCGATCCCGGCGGTCAGCCGCTCGGTCAGCCCGGGTGCCAGTGGCAAGACGCCGTCCACCAGCGCCGCGTCCCAGACCCGGCCGGACTCCTCGGCCTGGAGCGCCTGGAAGCGCGGATAGGCCGAGTACGGCACGCCGCCGCCCTGCCGGAACGCGTTCACGACGGGCTGCTCGACCTCGCCCATCAGCGCCAGGTACTGGGTGATGCCGGCCAGGTTCTCCGGTCCGGCCGCGCGGGTCAGCGAGGCCGCGTGTTCGCGCGGCAGCAGGTAGGTGGCGGAGTCGGGGGAGTATTCCACGATTTTGCCGGTGACCATGCCGCCCAGCCACTCGCGCACGTAGCGCTCGGTCAACCCCGAGGCGCGGGCGATCTCCTCGCTCGTCGACGGTGGCAGCCCGCCCATCGTGTCGAACAGCCCGGTCTGGTGGCCGACGCTGATCATGAAGGCCAGACAGCCGTCGTCGATGATGTTGATCATGCGTCCCGCGAAGGCTTCCTGCCGCGCGGAATCGACTTCGATGAGCGTCATGGCAACTCCCGGTCGGTCGGCTCGACGGGAGCCGCCGTGGGTGCGCGGGCCTCGCGCCGGGGGGGCCGCCCCGGACGTTCCGACACACCGGAAACACGGGCGACGCCCGCGGTGAAGACGTGTCTCCTAGTCACGCTACGCCCGATCCGTGCGCTCCGGGAGCCGACACCGGCCCGCGGCGGCGAGCCCGGTGCGACCGGCCGGGCCGACCGGTCGACGCCGAGCCGGGCCCCGGCCCGCGACCCGGCGAGGGCGGATGTCCCGCCGCCGCTCAGGCCCGATCCGCGTACGCCACGACGCTCGCCCAGAAGTCGGCCAACGCCGCGGCCGTGGCGTCCGGCGACTCCACGTTCGGGGAGTGGTGGGTGTCCGGGATCACCACGTGCGGTACGCCCAGCCGGTCGGCCATCGCGGCCTGCCAGGGCAGCGGCCACGCGTAGTCCTCGACACCGGAGATCACGAGCGCGGGCAGGCCGGCCGCCACGAGTGCGGCGAGTTCGTCCACCCGGTCGGGTTCGGTGCGCAGTTGTTCGGCCATGGCGAGCAGTCCCTCGGGCGTGGTGCTCAGCCAGCGGGCGTGCACGAACGCGGCGATCGCCGGGTCGGCGGGCGGCAGCAGGCCGGACTCCAGTTCCACGGCCTGCATCGCCTCCCACACCTCCTGGCGGGTGAGCACCGGGAGCACCTCTTCGAGCATCAGCAGCCGGGTGACCTCCTCCGGGCAGATCCCCGCCGGGCCGGTGCTCATCAGGGTCAGCGAGGCCAGCCGGTCCGGCGCACGCAGCGCCACCGAGCGGCACACCAGGCCGCCGAAGGAGTGCCCCAGCAGGTGGATCGGCTCGCCCGGGGCCACCGCGTCGGCGATCGCGAGCACGTCCGCCACGAGCGCTTCGCGGGTGTACGCCGCCGGATCCGCCGGGCCCGCGGTCTCGTACTGGCCGCGCTGGTCCACCGACACGGTGTGGAAACCACGTCGCGCCAGCGGGTCGCCGAGCGCGATGAAGTCCTCCTTGCTGCCGGTGAAGCCCGGTACCAGCACGGCGGTGCCCAGGCGCGGTGCGCCGCTCGGCGGGGTGGCCTCCAGGACGGCGAATCGTCCGCGCCCGGTCGCCAGGCGACGGGAGCGGACGGTCCCGGGCAAGGTCAGAAAGCGTGGCGTACTCACGCCTTCGAGCCTACTTACCCGCAGGTACGACAACGGCCCCCGGCGCGAAGCCCGGACGTGATCGTCCACACTCCACACCGGGGGCCGTCGGGCCGATGGTGCGACCGTCAGCCCTCGTCGGTCGCGACGGCGCCGGCCTCGGCACCCTCGGGACGGCGACGGGTGCGCCGGCGGCGACGGCGCGGTGCGCGCTCGCCGTCCGCGTCCGCGTCCCCGGCCACGGCCGGGCCGTCCGCGGGAGCCGCCTGGGCGGGCACGGTCGGCGGTTCGACGAAGGCCGCGGCGGTCGCGCCGGTCGGGGCGATCACGACGGCCTCGCCGGTCTCACCGTTCACCCGACGACGGCGCCGCGAGCCCGGTGCCCGACGGCGGCTGGGGTCGCTCGCCTCGGCGTCGGCCGACTCCGGGCTCGGGCCGGAGGCGGCCGGCCCGGACGCGGCGGGGCCGCTGCGGCTGCGGCCGTTCGCGCCCTTGCGACCCGAGTTGCCCCGGCTGTTCTTGCCGGTCTCGCCCAGGTCCTCGACGTCCTCCGCGCCCAGGCCCGCACGGGTGCGGTCGGCGCGCGGCAGCACGCTGCCCACGGTGGTGGGGATGTCCAGGTCGGTGAACAGGTGCGGCGAGGTCGAGTAGGTCTCGACCGGGTCCGCGAAGCCCAGGTCCAGGGCCTTGTTGATCAGGCTCCAGCGCGGGATGTCCTCCCAGTCCACCAGCGTCACCGCGGTGCCCGAGGCGCCCGCGCGGCCGGTCCGGCCGATCCGGTGCAGGTAGGTCTTCTCGTCGTCGGGGCACTGGTAGTTCACCACGTGGGTGACACCCTCGACGTCGATTCCGCGGGCCGCGACGTCGGTGGCCACGAGCACGTCCACCTTGCCGTTGCGGAACGCCCGCAGCGCCTGCTCGCGCGCGCCCTGGCCGAGGTCGCCGTGCACGGCGGCGGAGGCGAAGCCGCGCTCGGCCAGGCCCTGGGCCAGGTCGGCGGCGGTGCGCTTGGTCCGGCAGAACACCATCACCAGGCCGCGCCCGTTGGCCTGGAGCACCCGGGCCATCAGCTCGGGCTTGTCCAGGCCGTGCGCGCGGTAGACGCGCTGCTGGACCGACTTGACGGTGGCGCCCAGGTCGTCCGGCTCGGAGGCGCGGATGTGCGTGGGGCGGCTCATGTAGCGGCGCGCCAGGGTGATGATCTGACCCGGCATGGTGGCCGAGAAGAGCATCGTCTGGCGACGCGCCGGGAGGCGCTCGACGATCTTCTCGACGTCGGGCAGGAAGCCCAGGTCGAGCATCTCGTCGGCCTCGTCCAGGACGAGCATCTTGACTTCGGACAGGTTCACGTGACCCTGGCCGACCAGGTCGAGGAGCCGGCCCGGGGTGCCGACGACGACGTCGACGCCCTTCTTGAGGGTGTCGATCTGCGGTTCGTAGGCCCGGCCGCCGTACACGGCCAGCACGCGCACGTTGCGCAGCTTGCCCGCGGCCTGGAGGTCGTTGGTGACCTGCACGCACAGCTCACGGGTGGGGACGACGACCAGGGCCTGCGGCATGCGGCCGGCGACCGTGCCCGCGGGAGCGCGGCCGGCCTCGATGTCGGCTGCGACGGTGATCCGCTGCAGCAGGGGGATGCCGAAGCCGAGGGTCTTGCCCGTTCCGGTCTTGGCCTGGCCGATCACGTCGTTGCCGGACAGGGCGACCGGAAGGGTCATCTCCTGGACGGGAAAGGCCTCGATGATGCCGAGTGCCTCGAGTGCCTCGGCTGTCTCCGAAAGTACTCCGAGTTCGCGAAAAGTTGTCAGGGGTCCAGCCTCTTCTGTGTGGTTGGGGGCCGTCCGTACCGAAAGCGGGTCGAGACCGTGGCGCCCACCGAAATTGCGGGGCGCTGCACGGGACCTCTCGCCTTCGGGCGGCCACCCGAGCGGGTCGGTCGGAGCCAGTCGTCCTCCGACCGGGCATCCGCGTTCACTACCACTGTACCCGGCGACGTGCGGCCGGTGGGGTGATGCTCATTACTGCTTGTCCGGAGATGGGCGACTCCGCCCGGAGGTGGCGCCCCCGTGGGCGCGGTGCGCTCACTACGCTGCGTACTTGTGAACACCGTGGCACTAGGGCACGGTGCGGCGGCGGGACGAACGAAGGGGTGGACATGGGCGAGGGTGCGCAGCCGACCGGGGAGATGCGGGCCGCCGTGATCGAACTGCTCGGCGTACTCGCGTACGGCGAGATCACCGCCTTCGAGCGGCTCGCCGAGGATGCCAAGATGGCGCCGACGGTGGACGACAAAGCCGCGCTGGCCGCGATGGCGGTGGCCGAGTTCCATCACTACACGCTCCTGCGCGACCGGATCGCCGCGCTGGGCGCGGATCCGGCCGCGGCGATGGACCCGTTCATCGCGCCGCTGGACGAGTTCCACGTGCACACCGCGCCCGCCGACTGGCTGGAGGGCCTGGTCAAGGCGTACGTGGGCGACGGGATCGCGGCCGACTTCTACCGCGAGGTGGCCGCGCATCTGGACGAGGTCAGCCGGGATCTGATCGTCGAGGTGCAGCGCGACACCGGGCACGCGGCCTTCGTGGTCGACGCGGTGCGCTCGGCGATCGAGCGCGACCCCAAGGTGGCGGGCCGGCTCGCGCTGTGGGGCCGGCGGCTGATGGGCGAGGCGCTCAGCCAGGCCCAGCGGGTCGCCGCGGAGCGGGACGCGTTGTCCACGATGCTCATCGGCGGCGGCGCCGGCCCCGGTTTCGACCTGGCCGAGATCGGGCGCATGTTCAACCGGATCACCGAGGCGCACCAGCAGCGGATGGCCGCCCTCGGACTCGCCTCCTGACCGCGGCGGCCGCGGAAGAGGCCGTTCCCGGCGGAGGGACCGCCGGAAGCAGGACCGAAACGGCGAAAACCCGAGGGCGGGTGGATCCGGATGCGGATCCACCCGCCCTCGGGTGTGCGGTGCCGACGTCGGCCACCGTCGTTCGGGTGTCGGCTGCTCAGGCGGTGGCGCCGAAGCCGACCTTGCGCGCCGACGACTCGCCGATCTCGACGTAGGCGAGTCGGTCGGCGGGCACGAGCACCCGGCGGCCCTTCTCGTCCGTCAGGGACAGCAGCTTGGACGTGCCCGACAGCGCGTCGGCGATGGCCCGCTCGACGTCCTCCGGGTTGTCCGTGCTCTCCAGCACCAGCTCCCGAGCGGCGTGCTGTACGCCGATCTTGATCTCCACGGCTGTCCCTCCGGCCTTGAAATTCTGGAGATCGGCGCCGCGACGACCGCGGGCCGTACCTACCCCAGCAGGCTAGTCGAGAGCCGGGGTCACCGAACGCCATGACGGGTACGCCCAACGCGAACGCCGGACGGGAACAAGATCGCCCCCGCTCTCGTACGCGCAGGTCGTCGCGGCCCCGAGCGGGTCAGTGCGGCGGGTCGTCCTTGCGCGGGAAGCGGGAGATGCCGCGCCAGGACAGCGACGAGACCAGCAGCGAGGCGGCGTCGCGCGGGATGGTCGCGCCGCGGGCGATCCAGTAGCGCGCGGTGACCTGCGCCATGCCGGTCAGGCCGATCGCCAGCAGCATCGATTCCTCCTCTCCCAGCCCGGTGTCCTCGGCGATGATCTTGCTGACCGCCTCGGCGCACATCTCGCTGACCCGCTCCACGCGTTCGCGTACGGCGCTCTCGTTGGTCAGGTCGGACTCGAAGACCAGCCGGAAGGCACCGCCGTCGTCGTCCACGAAGGCGAAGTAGGCGTCGACCGTGGCGGCCACCCGGAACTTGTTGTCGTGCGTCGACTCCAGCGCCCGCTGCACCGCCGCGAACAGGGCCTCGCAGTGCTGGTCGAGCAGCGCCAGATACAGCTCCAGCTTGCCGGGGAAGTGCTGGTACAGCACGGGCTTGCTGACACCGGCGCATTCGGCGATGTCGTCCATCGCGGCCGCGTGGTAGCCCTGCTTGACGAAGACTTCCTGGGCGGCGCCGAGGAGTTGCGTCCTGCGCGCGAGCCGGGGCAGCCGGGTACCGCGAGGACGGGGATCCGCATCCTGGATGGCTGTCACGGGGCTCCTCAAGGTGTCGCTCAACGTGTCGCGGACGCCGGATGATCGGGTGATCCGGCGGGTTTCTCCACCACGTCATCCTACTTTCGGGTAACCCAGGGCGTAAGTTTCGTGGCGCAACGAAACAGGATCCCGCGCTTCCGGTAATCCTCGCAAGGGGGCGCGTGAGGTGCACGGAAGGCGGTCGCAAGCCCTGCGGGGCCGCTTCCGAAGCGGGGCTCAGCGATAGTCGTCGTCCTGCGAGTGTCCGACCCCGCGGCGCTGCTCGGTCGCGTCCGCGGGATCCACGCCGTCGGGCACCGACTCCCACACCGGGTCGCCCTCACCGTCGTCCGCCTCCACCGGGGTGTGTTGTTCCACCACGTCGGGCACCGGAATCTCGGGGTCTTCGGTCGGGTCGTCGGGAACCGCGACGTCACCGAGGGTGACGTCTTCGAACTCGGGGGTCTCGTCGATTCCGTCCATACCGCCTCCCTGCCCGTGCGGTGCGCCGCCATGCGGCGTTCCCGCAAGTCCATGATCCGCCTCGGTCCCGTTGCCGCACTTTCGGGATCGATGTCGAAACGTGATGTGGGAAGCGTTTACAGTGACGTCATGAACCAGGGCATAAGAGCCGAGACCACCCCGCGTGACGAAGTCGGTCGAGGCATCCGCCCTTCCGTCCCAGTGATCATCTCGTAATATTGCCCACCGTGACGACCCTCAGCCCCGCAAGCGACGCCGACGCAACGCCTTGGCCTGCGCGTACGGTCGAAGTCGCCACCGGCAGTGAGGTCGTGGTGCGCCGCGACGCGCTCCACGATTCCGATCTGCCGCCCGCGATGATGATCCACGGCCTCGGCGGATCCTCGCTGAACTGGACGGAACTGGCCGCCGAACTGCGGTCGGATCTTTCCGTGGAGATGATCGACCTGCCCGGCTTCGGGCACTCGCCGCCGCCGCGGAACGGGGACTACTCGATCTCCGCGCACTGTCGAGCGGTCGAGGGCGCGATCCTGTCGCTGCGCAAGGGCCCGGTGCACCTGTTCGGCAATTCGATGGGCGGCGCGGTGGCCACTCGGCTCGCCTCCCGCCGGCCGGACCTGGTCCGCACGCTGACACTGATCTCGCCCGCGCTGCCGGACCTGCGGGTGCGCCCGTCGGTGTTGCCGACGGCGGTTCTGGGGGTGCCCGGTGTGGGCCGCGCGCTGCTGCGGCTCAGCCGCAACATGACGCCCGAGGATCGCACTCGGATGTCGATCGCGATGATGTACGGGAACCCGGACGCGGTCGGCGATAAGGCCTTCACGGATGCCGCGGCCGAGTACCGGCGCCGGCTCGAACTCCCGTACATGATGGACGCGTTCTCGCAGTCGACCCGGTCGGTCATCGGGGCCTACCTGGAGCGCGGCGAGCGGGCGCTGTGGCGGCAGGCGGCCGACGTGCGGGCGTCGACGCTGCTCGTCTACGGACGCCGGGACAGGCTGGTCGACGCGCGCATGGCCAAGCGCGCGACCGAGACCTTCCCGGACGCCCGACTGCTGGTGGTGCCCGACTCCGGGCACGTGGCCATGCTCGAACACCCCCGCGTGGTGGCCCGGGGTTTCCGCGAACTTCTCGACGGGGCCCTCTCGCCGTCGAACGTGGTGGGGTGAACGCAGACTCATGGGACGTCACTCGGGAACGCAGACGAGCGTGCAGTACGACGGTGAGGGCCTGCCGGACGACGCGCTCTCCGGCGGTTACGCGGCGGTGCCGCAACAGGTCGCGTACGGGCAGGTCCACCAGGACGGCCAGGGCGGCGATTGGACCGGCACCTCGTACGGCGGCGGCTATTCCGAGCAGGACACCGGCTACCACGGCTACCCCGTGGACCCCGGCTACGGCGGTTACCCGGCCACGCAGCAGCACAATGCCGGCTACGGGTACGACGGCGGGCAGCAGCACGGCTGGGAGCACCCCGCCCCCGAGACCGGCTCCGGCACCTGGGCGGCGACCGGCACGATGCCGGGCGAGCCCGCGCACTGGGACGACCCGCTGGAGCCGTACGGCGCGCAGACCGGCTCGGTCGGCTACGCCCCGGACGTGTTCCGCACCGACGGCCCGGGCAGCGACACGTTCGGCGTCGACGCCTTCGGCAACGGCGCCCTGCACACCGGCTCGTTCGTCACCAACACGTTCGGCACGGACAGCTTCGGCACGGATACCTTCGGGGCCGATGCCTTCGGCGCCGATGCCTACTCCGGCGGCTACCCGGCGGTGAACCCCGCGCACGACCCGTACGCCGCGAACGGCCGTCCCGACGCGATGCACGCGATCGCCGAGGCGCCCGCCGCGCCGTCGTACGACACCACCACGTTCGAGCCGCAGAGCTTCGTCGGCTACGGCTACGACGCCTCGGGCGGCTACCCGGCGGTGGTGCCGGTCGAGGATCCGCTCGCGGACGCGCTGTACGAGCTGCCCGCCGAGCCGGAGCCGGCGATCGGTCCCGGCGCGGGGCAGTATCCGATGGAGTCCGAGCCGTGGGCCGCGTCGGCCCCCGAACTCGACCTGGAACAGCTCTCGTTCGCCACCGAGCCGACCGACGACATCCCGGGGCCCCGGCACTCGGCCGAGGAGTCGGAGCACGGTTTCGAGCCGGACACCGGGGGCGTCCCGCCCAGGGGCCGCGCGCAGACCCGGAAGGCGAACCGGCCCGCGCCGCGCAAGGGGCGGCGCACCCTGGTCGCGGCGAGCGGCGCGGTCGTCACCGGTGCGGTACTCGCCGGCGCGGTCGTGCTCCAGATGCCCGACGAAGGCTCCTCCAGCCAGGCGACCGGCGACGACCAGGCCGCACCGGGCGGGGCCACCAGGCCCACCAGGCCCACCGACCAGGCCGTGTCGCGGGGCTCGGAACGGGACCCGGTCACCCAGGGCGGCGCCTCCTCGCTGCCGCTGCCCACACCCGCGTCGCCGGTCACCACCGACCAGCTGACCGTGCGCTTCCCGCTCGACCCCAAGCTCGGCCTGAGCGGCAGTTTCGAGACCGTGCCCGGCAAGGAGGCCGCGCCCGGCCCCGGCCGCAAGTACACCTACGCGGTCCAGATCGAGCAGGGTCTGCAACTGGACGGCGAGTTGTTCGCGACGACCGTGCAGAAGACGCTGAACGACAAGCGCAGTTGGTCGAGTGGGGGGCTGACCTTCGAGCGCACCGACGCGTCCAAGGCGGACTTCGTGGTGCGGCTGGCGAGCCCGCAGTCGGTCCACAAGGCGTGCACCCCGATCGTGGGCGACACCAGCGCGGACAACGTCTCGTGCGACGCGTACGGCACCCCGTACGTGATGATCAACGCGTGGCGCTGGGCCCAGGGTTCGACCGCCTACGGTGACGACATCGTCGGCTACCGACAGATGTTGATCAACCACGAGGTCGGCCACCGGCTCGGCCACAACCACGAGAAGTCCTGCGGCGCGGGCGGCATCGGGGACGGCCTCGCCCCGGTGATGATGCAGCAGACCAAGACCCGGGTCGCGAGCGAGGGCGCGATGAAGGGCGAGACCTGCGAGGCCAACCCGTGGCCGTACCCGTCGGGCAAGTTCACCAAGTAGCGCGATTCGCACCCGCCGGGCCGCCTGGAAGGCGCCCGGCGGCCCCGTCGTGCGGGAATCTCACGGACCGGACCCGATGCCCGGGAATCGGGACGAGCGTGGCACTGTTGCGGTAGGAAAAGAGCCGAGATAGACAGTCCGACCATCGGAGTTTCCGTGTCGCAGCTACCACCCCTGGTCGAGCCGGCCCCCGAGCTGACCGTCGACGAGGTCCGTCGTTATTCGCGCCACCTGATCATCCCCGACGTCGGGATGGACGGGCAGAAGCGGCTGAAGAACGCCAAGGTGCTCTGTGTGGGCGCCGGTGGCCTGGGGTCCCCGGCGCTGATGTACCTCGCCGCGGCAGGCGTCGGCACGCTCGGCATCGTCGAGTTCGACACCGTGGACGAGTCGAACCTGCAGCGTCAGATCATCCACGGACAGAGCGACATCGGGCGCTCCAAGGCGGAGTCCGCGCGTGACTCGGTCAAGGAGATCAACCCGTACACCGAGGTCGTCCTGCACGAAGAGCGGCTCGAGGCCGACAACGTGATGGAGATCTTCGGGCAGTACGACCTGATCGTCGACGGCACGGACAACTTCGCCACCCGGTATCTGGTCAACGACGCCTGCGTGCTGCTGAACAAGCCGTACGTGTGGGGTTCGATCTACCGCTTCGACGGCCAGGCCAGCGTGTTCTGGTCCGAGCACGGCCCGTGCTACCGCTGCCTGTACCCGGAGCCCCCGCCGCCCGGGATGGTCCCCTCGTGCGCCGAGGGCGGCGTGCTCGGCGTGCTGTGCGCGTCGATCGGGTCGATCCAGGTCAACGAGGCGATCAAGCTGCTGATGGGCATCGGCGAGCCGCTGGTCGGTCGGCTGATGATCTACGACGCGCTGGAGATGACATACCGCACGGTCAAGGTCCGCAAGGACCCCGAGTGCGCGGTCTGCGGGAAGAACCCGACGGTCACCGAGCTGATCGACTACGAGGCGTTCTGCGGTGTGGTCTCCGAGGAGGCCCAGGAGGCCGCGCTCGGTTCGACCATCACCCCGCGGCAGCTCAAGGAGTGGCTGGACGCCGGCGAGAACATCGACCTGATCGACGTTCGCGAGCCGGGCGAGTACGAGATCGTCAAGATCCCGGGTTCGCGGCTGATCCCCAAGAACGAGTTCCTGATGGGCCGTGCCCTGGAGGACCTGCCGCAGGACCGGCGCATCGTGCTCAACTGCAAGACGGGCGTGCGCTCGGCCGAGGTGCTGGCGGTGCTCAAGAGCGCGGGGTTCGCCGACGCGGTCCACGTCGGCGGCGGCGTGATCGGATGGGTCAACCAGATCGAGCCGGAGAAGCCGGTCTACTAGATCCGCTGGATCCTCGGGGCCGGACGGCCGGGCATCGACCCGGCCTTCGGTCGAGGTGTCCTCGAACGCCGGGCGGGCCGATTTTCGGCCCGCCCGGCGTTTTTGCCTGCTTCGGCTGCCTTACCTGCTTCGGCCGGTTCGCCCGCTTCGGTTGCGGAAACGGCGCTGTCCTGTGCGGGCGGGACGGTGCTCAGATCGCCTGTTTGCGCTGCAGGTGGGCGAAGGCGAGCCAGCCCGGCAGGACCGGGAGCCAGAAGGTCAGGAAGCGGTAGAGCAGGACGGCCGCCGTCGCGGTCTCGAACGGCAGGCGTGCGGTGCTGGTCAGGCCCGCGATCAGGGCCGCCTCGACCGCGCCGATGCCGCCCGGGGTGGGTGCGGCCGAGCCGATCGCGTTGCCGGCCAGGAAGACCACCGCGATCGCGGCGAAGTTGGCCGAGCCGCCGAAGGCCCGCACGCTGGCGTCCAGGCACAGGATGAAGGACAGCGTGAGCAACACCGTGCCGCCCAGCCCGGCCGCGAGCTTGGTCGGCGTCTGGAGCACGTCCAGCAGCCGCGGCACGATGCCGGAGAACAGCTGCCGCAGTTGCTTGACGATCCAGCGCCGCAGCGGCGGTACGGCCATCACCAACAGGCTCACCAGGGCCAGGATCAACAGGCCCGCGATCACCGCGCCGGACGGCGCGAAGGACGGCGTCTCGGCGGTGCCGGCGATGTAGCCGAAGAAGGCCAGCAGGCCGACGTGGAAGACCAGGCCGCCCAACTGCGACACGCCCACGCTCGCGGCGGCCAGGGTGGGCGGGATGCCCGCCTTCTGCAGATAGCGCGTGTTCAGCGCGACACCGCTGACCGCCGGAGGCGCGACCAGCTTCACGAACGAACCGGCGAGCTGGACCATGGTCGTGCGAAACAGCGACAGCCGTTCCGGGACGAAGCCGAGCAACATCAGCGCCGCACACACGTAGCTCAGCGAGGAGGCCAGCAGGCCGATCGCCGCCCAGCCCCAGTTCGCGCTGTTGAAGATCTCGCCCAGGTCGACGTGGCTGAGCTGGGACAGCAGGAAGTAGCCCGCGAACGCACTGGCGACCACGGTGACCAGGGTGCGGGCGCGGACCCGCTCCAGCCGGACCGGCTCGACCTCGGCCTGCGGGCGCAGCTCCAGGATCTGTTCGCGGATCCGGGAGAGCAGGTTCTTGTCCTTGCGCAGCACCGAGCGGGTGCTGCGGCTGAGCGCGACCTTTTGCAACAGCGGCAGGCAGGCCGCGACGGTGTCCGCGCCGAGCACCTCCGCGGCGGTGTGCACGGCGCGCTCCTCGCCCACCCGCAGGGCGATGGTGGTGAGCAGTTGCGCGGTGTCGATCCGCAGCGCCAGATCGCTCGACGCGATCTCGCCGGCCCGCAGGTCCACCAGCCACGGCTGGCCGGTGCCGTCCACCAGGATGCTCTCGGCCACCAGCCGCCGATGGGTGAGCCGATGCGCCTGGAGCAGGCCGAGCAGCTCCCACAGCCGGGCCAGGAGCTCGTCGGTGAGTTCGTCGTCGTCGAGGGTGTCGAGGGTGCGGCCGGGCACGTGCGCGTAGGCGAGCAGCGCGGCGTCCGGGCCGACCTCGGTGGTGGCCACCAGGCGCGGCGCACGCACTCCCGCATCCGCGCACGCGTACGCCATCAGCGACTCCTGCTCCAGCGCGCGGCGCGTGGACAGCACGGTGCGGCGCTGGGTGACCCCGCGCAGCACCAGTCGACGATAGAAGCGATAGATCGCACCGGAAGCCTGCTGGTCCCGGTCGAGCACGGTCACGTCCAGCAGCCGCTCGTCGGCCAACCGGACCGCGTAGCGGCGGGTCTCCTCGGGGCCGTCGTCGGTGCGTACGCAGGACAGCGCGACCAGGCCGAACCGGCGCAGCGCGGCGACCACCGACTCGGCCGGCGGCCGGGTGTTGGGCAGTCCGACCGCGTACAGCGTGGCGTAGGCGATGGTGCGGCCGAACAGCACGCTGGTGAGCAGCGCGACGGGCGTGGTGTAGCCGCCGACCAGCACGGTCGCCGCGTTCAGCAGGAGCAGCGTCCACACCACGAGTTGCCAGCGGGGCCGGCGGACCAGGCCGACCGCGGTGACGTAGGCGACGATCGGTGCGAGGTAGCCGTGCACCGGGTCGGTCCAGCCGCTCCGCGGCAGCGGCAGCGGGCGGGTCAGCGCGTCGCGCAGCGCCTCGGGGCCGGGGCCGGTGATCCACCAGTCCAGGCCGAGCGAGGCCAGGTAGGTCACCGCGGCGGCGATCACCCCGTCGGCGACCCGCAACCCATCCCGGCTGACCAGGCGTTCGATGCCGTAGGCCACCGGCACCACGAGCACCGCGACCGCGAACACCCCGCCGGAGAGGTTGAGCAGCAGGTGCGGTGTGCTGTTCTGGGCACCGCGGACGATGTCCGACTCCAGGCCGGAGGTGGTCTGGCGGGCGATGCTGGCGAGGAAGAAGACGACGCCGAGGGCGATCACACCGAGCAGGACTCGGATCAAATCGGACGATCGGTGCACGCGCAGCGGTTGTGAGGGCTCGACTACGAGGGCGCGCCCGTTCCCGGGGGCACCCGCTGCGATCGTTCCGTCATGCTCTCGTATCACCCGTCACCACCGCGTCGATGGTGCCACGACCCGCGCCCGGGATTGCGCCCGGCCGCGCCGAAGTGTGACCGAAAGGGGTTCGGCCCCGCGCCCGTCCCTTGTCCGAGCACTCTGTCACCATGTGCGGATGAGTGACCCTAACCCCTTCGCCGAGCGGGTTCTCGACCTGGTCGAGCGCATCCCGCCCGGACGGGTGATGGCCTACGGGGACGTCGCCGAGGCCCTCCAGGAAGGCGGCCCCCGACAGGTCGGCCGAGTGATGGCCCTGTACGGCGGTGGGGTCCCGTGGTGGCGGGTGGTGCGCGCGGACGGCTCGCTGCCGCCGAGCCACGCGGTGCGCGCGCCCGGGCACTACCGGGCCGAGGGCACGCCGCTGCGTTCCGGCGGCGAGCGGGTGGACATGGGGCGGGCGCGCTGGGTGCCGGAGTCCCACGAAGTGCCCGCCGACCGGGAACTTCCGCCGATCTCCTGACCGTCGGGCGCGGCTCGGGCCACAGTGGTCGCGCCCTGATACGGCAGTGCGCTCCCGTGCACTTCCGGGGCGATCGGGCCGGGTGTGATCTGATGGGCTTCGGCCGCGCCCTGCCGACCGGGGCGCGGCCGACCCACCCGGACCCACCGCGACCGGGTCTGCGATCCGCTCGTCGCCGGCCCGGCCCCCATGCACACACCAGGATTCGACGGCGACCCGAAGGCACTTTCGGCCAGATGACCACCCCGACCCCGGCATACCGGCTGCGGCGCACCCCCGTGGCCCCGCCCGCGCCCGTGATCCCCGACGACTACCAGCGCGCCGTCGTCGAGCACCGGGGCGGCCCGCTGCTCGTGCTGGCCGGTCCCGGCACGGGCAAGACCACCGTGCTCGTGGAGGCGGTCGCCGCCCGGGTGGCGCGCGGGATCCGGCCGGAGGAGATCCTGGTCCTGACCTTCGGCCGCAAGGCGGCGGGCGAACTGCGCGACCGGCTGACCGCGCGGCTGCGCGCCGCCGGGGCGCGGACCGCGGCGGTGCCGACCGCGACCACGTTCCACTCGTTCTGCTACGCGCTGGTGCGCGAGCATCAGCCGGCCGAGCTGTTCAGCTATCCGCTGCGCCTGCTCACCGGTCCCGAGCAGGACGTGTTCGTCCGCGAACTGCTCGCGGGCGGGGTTGAGGAGGGCAGCCAGAGCTGGCCCGCCGAGTTGCGCGCGGCGGTCGGTACCCGCGGGTTCGCGGACGAGGTGCGCGCGGTGATCGCCCGCAGCCGCGAACTCGGCCTCGACCCGGACGCGCTGGCCCGATTCGCCCAGGACACCGGGCGCCGGGACTGGCGGGCGGCGGCCGACTTCCTCGCCGAGTACCTGGACGTGATCGACGCGCAGGGCGTGGTCGACTACGCCGAGCTGGTGCACCGCGCGGTGCTGCTCGCCGAACAACCGGAGACCGCGCAGGTATTGCGCGGGCGCTACAAGGCGGTGTTGGTCGACGAGTACCAGGACACCGACCCGGCGCAGGTGCGGCTGCTGGCGGCGCTGGCCGGGGACGGCCGGGACCTGATCGCGGTGGGTGACCCGGACCAGTCCATCTACGCGTTCCGCGGCGCCGACGTGAACGGCATCCTCGACTTCCCGCACCGCTTCCCGCGGGCCGACGGCGAGCCCGCCGACATCGTCGTGCTGCGCACCTCGCGCCGGGCGCCCGCCGGGTTGCTGGCCGCGTCGCGGGTGGTCACCCAGCGCATGCCGCTGAGCCGGCTGCCCGGCGACCGGGTACGCGCGCACCGCGAGTTGATCCCGTCGGTGTCGGGGGCCGAGGACCCGAGCCGGGTCGAGGTGTACACGTACCCCACGCCCGGCGCCGAGTTGGACAACACCGCCGACATCCTGCGCCGCGCGCACCTGGAGGACGGGGTGCCGTGGGGGCAGATGGCCGTGCTGGTGCGCTCCGGTGCCCGCTCGATCCCGGGCCTGCGGCGGGCGCTGTCGGCCGCCGGGGTGCCGTTGGAGATCGCCGGCGACGAGTTGCCGATCGCGGCCGAGCAGGCGGTGTCGCCGCTGCTCACCGCGCTGCACGTGGCGGCGGAGCCGAGCGTGCTGGACGCGGAGACCGCACGCGCGTTGTTGCAGTCCCCGCTGGGTGGCCTGGACGCGGGCGATCTGCGGCTGCTGGGGCGGGCGTTGCGGGCCGAGGAGCGGGCCGCCTCCGGCGCCGCGGTGACCGGCACCCGGCCCTCGGCCGAGCTGATCCGGGACGCGCTGGCCGAGCCCGGGCAACTGGTCGGGATAGAACAGCGGGTCGGCGGCGGGGCGTTGCGGCTGGGCATGCTGATCCGCAAGGCGCGCGAGGTGCTGGCGGGCGGTGGGAGCACCGAGGACGCGCTGTGGGAGTTGTGGCAGGGCACGCCGTGGCCGGGACGGCTGGAGCGGGCGGTGCTGCGCGGCGGTACCGCCGGGCGCAATGCGGACCGCGACCTGGACGCGGTGGTGGCGCTGTTCGAGGTGGCCGCCAAGGCCGAGGAGCGGGCCGGCCACCGGGGCGCGCTGAACTTCCTGGCCGAACTCAAGGCCCAGCAGATCCCGGGCGACCGGCTCGACGACAGCGCGCTGCGCGGCGAGTCGGTGCGGTTGCTGACCGCGCACCGGGCCAAGGGCCTGCAGTGGCGCCTGGTGGTGGTGCACGGGGTGCAGGAGGGGTTGTGGCCGGACCTGCGCCGCCGCGGCTCGCTGCTGGAGGCGGACCGGATCGGCTCGGACGGGCTGGCCGAGCCGCTGTCGCCGGGGGCGCTGCTGGCCGAGGAGCGGCGGCTGTTCTACGTCGCGGTCACCCGGGCCAGGGAGCGGCTGGTGGTGACCGCGGTCGACTCCAGCTACGACGACGGCGATCAGCCCTCGCGGTTCCTGGAGGAGCTGGGCGTGCCGCCGGTGGAGGTCAAGGAGCGGCCCAGGCGTCCGCTGTCCACCTCCGCGCTGGTGGCCGAGCTGCGTTCGGCGGCGGTGGATCCGCTGGCCCCGGCCGTGCTGCGCCGGGCCGCCGCGCGCCGGTTGGCCGCGCTCGCGGATCTGCGGGACGACGAGGGGCATCTGCTGGTCCCGGCGGCGCATCCGGACCGGTGGTGGGGGTTGGTGGAGCCGACCGACCCCGGGGTGCCGATCCGGGATCCGGGCAGCGCGGTGCGGTTGTCCGGCAGTTCGGTGGCCAAGGTGCGCGACTGCGCGCTGAGCTGGTTCCTGGGCAGCGAGGTGCACGCGGACTCGCCGCGCTCGGCGGCGCTGGGCTTCGGCAACGTGGTGCACGCGCTCGCGGACGAGGTGGGCACGGGCGCCACCTCGGCGGAGCTGCCGGTGCTGATGGACCGGCTCGATCGGGTCTGGGACGCGTTGGCGTTCGATGCGCCGTGGCAGTCCGAGCAGCAGAAGGACGAGGCCAGGACCGCGCTGGAGCGGTTCCTGTCCTGGCACACCCACGAGCGGCACCGGGTGGTCGCGGCGACCGAGCACGGCTTCGAGGTCGAGCTCACCGCGGGCGAGTACCGGGTGGTCATCCGGGGGTCGATGGACCGGGTCGAGCGGGGCGAGGACGGGCTCGCCTACGTGGTGGACTTCAAGACCGGGCGCCGGCCGCCGACGCGGAGCGAGATCGAGGAGCATCCCCAGCTCGCGGTGTACCAGGTCGCGGTGGCGGCCGGTGCGCTCGACGAGGTGCCCGGTTTCGAGGGCGCCAGGCCGGCGTCCGGCGGTGCCGAGTTGATCCAGTTGCGTTCGCCCGACAAGGGCGACACCGAGCAGCCGCTGGTGCTGGCCCAGGACCCGCCGCTGCCCGGACCGGACGGCGGTACGTGGGTGGGCGGCCTGCTCGCCGACGTGGCCGGCCGGATCCTCGGCGAGCGGTTCACCCCGAGCACGGGCTCGCACTGCGACCGGTGCGACTTCCGCAGGTGTTGCAGCGCACGTCCGGAAGGACGGATGACGGTCGACTAGCCGGTGTCCACGGCCGGTTTCGATGCACCCATCCCTTGGCATTTCCTGGCGAAACCCCCCATATCGGGGCGGCTGATCATGCTTTTTTTGCCATAGCCATACTCGTGCTGAAGCAACTCCAGTCCCCGAATCGCAAGGAGTTTCGTGCGCACTTCACGCATGGCCATGATCGTTCCCGTCGTTGCCCTCGCCTTCGCCGGCCTGACCGCCTGTGGCGGCTCGGAGGAGAAGTCGAACGCCGGCACCGACGCCAAGGTGTTGGCCGACGAGGCGCAGAAGCTGCTCAAGTCGGTCGCCGACTACAAGATGGTCGGCGGCGGGCAGGACGAGGAGACCAGGATCGAGTGGGACCTGTGCATCCGCAACGGTGCGGACGTGCAGGGCAAGATGGTCATCGACGGCAACCCGGTCGAGATGATCATCGTCGGCAAGGACCAATACATGAAGGCCGACGCCGCGTTCTGGAAGAAGTCGCTGGGCGAGAGCGTCCCGCCCGCCGTCCTGGACGGGGTCGTGGCGAAGCTGGCCGGCAAGTACATGAAGACCCCGGTCGAGGACGACGACTCGTTCGCGAACATGACCGACTTCTTCGACGGCTCCACCGACGGGGTGACCAAGGGCGAGCCGGTCAAGATCGACGGCGCCAAGGTGATCCCGCTCAGCAAGAAGGACGACGAGGGCGAGACGACCACCCTCTACGTCCAGGAGAAGGGCAAGCCCTACCCGTTCATGGTCAAGTCGGACGGCAAGGGCAACGCCACGATGAAGTTCACCAAGGGCAAGAGCAAGTGCGAGCCCACCGCGCCCGCCGAGTCGGTGACCAAGGAAGACTTCAAGCGGTTGTCCCAGGACGCCTGATCGATCGCGCGAACGCGGCCCCATCCGGCGACCGTCCCTGTCGCCGGGTGGGGCCGATGCCGTGGCCGGCCACCCCCGGGTGTCCGGCCACGGCACTACTGTTCCTCCGGTGCACGCCGTACTGACCGACCCGGACGACCTGTGTCGCCTCCTCGGGATCCCCTTCACGCCCGAGCAGCTGGACGCCGTGCTCGCACCGTTGGCGCCCGGGGTGATCGTGGCCGGCGCCGGATCCGGCAAGACCACGGTGATGACCGCCCGCGTGGTGTGGCTGGTGGGAACCGGCGCGGTGCGCCCCGACCAGGTGCTCGGCCTCACCTTCACCAACAAGGCGGCCGGCGAGCTGGCACAGCGGGTGCGCAAGGCGATCGGACAACTGCGCGGCGGCGAGATCCCGGCCGACGAGGACGCGGGCGAACCGACCGTGTCCACCTACCACGCGTTCGCGGGCCGGCTGCTCCAGGAGCACGGCCTGCGGATCGGGCTGGAGCCCTCGGCCCGGCTGCTCGCCGACGCGACCCGCTACCAGCTCGCGGCCCGGGCCGCGCGTACCGCCCGCGGACCCTTCCCCACCCTGACCGGCCGGCTGCCGGACGTGGTGGCCTCGGTGCTGCACCTGGGCGGCGAACTCGCCGAACACCTGGTGTCCCCCGAGCGGCTCCAGGAATGGGACCGGGCCTTCATCGCCGATGTCGAGGCCGCCGCCAAACCCTCCGCCGCCGCGCGCAAGGCCGCCGACGCGGCCCGGAACCGGCTCGACCTGACCCGCCTGGTGGACGCGTACGGGCACGCCAAGAGCAGCCGCGACCTGCTCGACTTCGGCGACCAGATCGCCTACGCGGCCCGGATCGCGGGGGAGCGGCCCGAGGTCGGCGAGATCCTGCGGGACACCTACCGGGTCGTGCTCCTGGACGAGTACCAGGACACCTCGGTGGCCCAACGCGTGCTGTTGCAGGGGCTGTTCGGGCACGGCCACCCGGTCACCGCGGTCGGCGACCCGTGCCAGGCCATCTACGGCTGGCGCGGTGCCTCGGTCGCCAACATCCACGACTTCCCGGTGCACTTCCCGAACCGCGACGGCACCCCCGCGGCCCGCTACGCGCTGTCCGAGAACCGGCGCAGCGGTGGCCGGATCCTGACCTTCGCCAACGACCTCTCCGCGCCGCTGCGCACCCCGGAGAGCGGGGTGGAGGCGCTGCGCCCGGGCCCCGGCGCGGAACACGAGGGGTGGGCGGTCGCCGCGCTGCTGCCCACCCACGGTGCGGAGATCGACTGGCTCGCGGACCGGATCAAGACCGCGATCGGCACCGTCCTGGACAAGGACGGCGATCCGATCACCCCCGGCGACGTCGCCGTGCTCGCCCGCACCGCGGCCGACTTCGCGGACATCCACGCGGCCCTGGTGCGGCGGGACATCCCGGTCGAGGTGGTCGGCCTGTCCGGGCTGCTGCACCTGCCCGAGGTGGCCGACCTGGTGGCCGTGTGCGAGGTGCTCGACGAGCCCACCGCCAACTCCGCGCTGGTGCGCCTGCTGACCGGACCGCGCTGGCGGATCGGCCCGCGCGACCTGGCCCTGCTGGGTCGCCGGGCGGCGGAACTGGTTCGGGTCGAGCGGGCCGGTGCCGACGACGCGGACGCGCGCCTGGAGGAGGCGGTGGCCGGAATCGACCCCACCGAGGTGGTCTCGCTCTCCGACGCGCTCGCCGACCCGGGCGAGGAGTACGCGTTCTCGGCCGAGGCGCGCCGCCGGTTCGCCCGGTTGGCCACCGAGATCCGCGACCTGCGCCGGCACCTGGGCGAACCGCTGATGGACCTGCTGCACCGGGTGCTCGCCGGGACCGGTCTGGAGGTCGAGCTGTCCGCGTCTCCCGGCGCACTGGCCGCCCGCCGCCGGGAGACCCTGCACGCCTTCCTGGACGTCGCGGCCGGTTTCGCCGACCTGGACGGCGATCCCTCGCTCACCGCGTTCCTCGCCTTCCTGCGCACCGCCGCCGAACACGACAAGGGCCTGGACGGGAGCCTGCCCACGGCCGGCGACTCGGTGAAGGTGCTCACCGCGCACAAGTCCAAGGGCCTGGAGTGGGAGGTGGTCGCGGTTCCCGGGCTGATCGAGGGCGTCTTCCCGAGCGTGCGCACGCAGAGCAAGTGGATCACCAACGGCAAGGCGCTGCCGCACCCGCTGCGCGGCGACGCGGACGCGCTCGCGGTGTTGCCCGACCTGACGCCCAAGGGCTTCAAGGCGTTCGACGCCTCGATGCGCGAGCATCAGGCGACCGAGGAACTGCGGCTGGGCTACGTGACCTTCACCCGGCCCAAGCAGTTGCTGATCGCGTCCGGGCACTGGTGGGGGCCCACCCAGAAGAAGCCGCGCGGGCCGTCCGAGTTCCTCACCCGCCTGCACGAGCATTGCCTGGCCGGCAACGGCACCGTCGAGGTCTGGACACCCGAGCCCGCCGAACCGGTCAATCCGTATCTCGCGGACACCGTCGAGCACGCCTGGCCGCTGCCGCTGGACGCGACCGCGCTGGTGGAGCGCCGCCGGGCGGCCGACGCGGTACTCGCCGAGCTCGCCCGGCGCGAGGCGGCCCGGCGGGTCGATCACGCGGTGCAACATCCGTCGGTCGAGCCGGAAGCGGGATCGGGGGCCGGGCGCGAGTCGGGGGCCGAGCCCTTGCCCGTGCCCGTGCCCGAGCCCGAGCACGGGTCCGGGTCCGGGTCCGCGCACGAGTACGAGTCCGGCTTCGGATCGGTCGACGACGAGCAGGTGCCGGTCGAGGTCTACGACACCTACGTCCCGGCGGACCCGGAGCAGGACGCGCCGCCGCCCGAGGACGACCCCGGGCCGCCCGAGCACGAGCAGCCCGCGCGCGAGCCCGAGGACGCGCGCGGCCACGACGACGTACGCGAACCCGAGGACGTGCGCGAGCCCGAGGACGTCCGCGGGCACGACGACGCGCGTGCGCCCGCGGATCCGCGTGGGCACTCGGCCGAGGGCCGCGGCCGCTCCGACGAGGTGCGCGCCGGGCACCCCCCGGTCGAGGGTCCCGCGGCCGGCGCCGCTGCCTTCGAGCCCACGCCGGACGAGCTGGCCCTGATCGAGTCGTGGGATCGCGACCTGGTCCGGTTGGCCGAGGAACTGCGCCGCGGCCGATCGGGGGTGCGCGAGGTGCCGCTGCCCGCGACGTTGTCCGCGTCCCAGATGTTGCGCCTGTCCAACGACCCGGACGGGCTCGCGCGCGAGCTGGCCCGGCCGATGCCGCGTCCGCCCGCCCCGGCGGCGCGGCGCGGCACCCGCTTCCACGCGTGGGTCGAGTCGCTGTTCGGCGAGCGCCCGCTGCTCGAACCCGACGACCTGCCGGGCGCGGCCGACGAGGAGATCACCGACGAGGCCGACCTGCTCGCGCTCCAGGAGGCGTTCCTGCGCACGCCCTACGCGCAGCGCGCCCCGTACCGGGTGGAGGCACCCTTTCAGCTCTTTCTCGGCGGTCGGATCGTGCGCGGTCGGATCGACGCGGTCTACCGCGAGGGCGAGGGCTTCGAGGTGGTCGACTGGAAGACCAACCGGGTGCAGAACGCGGACCCGCTCCAGCTCGCGGTCTACCGGCTGGCCTGGGCCGAATACGCCGACGTGCCGATCGAGGACGTCTCGGCCGCGTTCCTGTACGTGCGTACCGGGGAACTCGTCCGGCCCAGGGGCCTGCCGGGCCGCGACGAATTGGAACAGTTGTTCACGGAAGCCGACGAATCGGGTCGGGACCAAGGTCCTTGATCCGCGCGAAACCCGGATCGGGGGACGATGGGCCCGATGCGGCCGGTTTCCGACGCTCGTATGGTTTATGGAAATCGGCAGTACGGCGAACTTCGACGGGACGGGAAACGGCACCGGTGCGCGGAACAGCACAGACGAGACGGGCACTGCGGCTCGTCGGCGTTGCGGGCGACCGTCCCCTGCTGCCGGTGATCGGCCTGTTCTTGCGCCTGTTGCCGTCCCTGGTGATCCTCGCCGTCGTGGTGCTGGCCGCCGCGACGCCGGAGGACGTACACGTGGGACCGCTGCTCGCGGTCGCGCCCGCGCTGTCCGGGCTCACCCAGACGGTGCCGCGCGGACCGTTGATCACCGGCGCGGTGGCGGCCGTGGTGGCGGTGGCGCTGGCCGCCCTCGGCCAGGGCCGAGGCGGCGGCGAGCCCTTCATCACGCTCGTCTCGATCGCGCTGGTGACCACCACCGCGTGGGCCGGTGTGCATGTGCGGATGCGCCAGGAACGCACCATCGAGGAGGTGCGCAGCGTCGCCGAGGCGGCCCAGGAGGTGCTGCTGCCCCAGGTTCCCAGGAGCATGGGCCGGCTCACCGTCGGCGTGCGCTACCGCGCGGCGGCGGCCGAGGCGCGGATCGGCGGGGACCTGTACGAGGTGGTGCCGACCCCGTTCGGCGTCCGGGTCGCGATCGGGGACGTGCGGGGCAAGGGACTCGGCGCGGTGCGGACCGCCGCGGCGGTGCTCAGCGCGTTCCGCGAGGCCGCGTACGAGGAGCCGGACCTGCCGGGCGTGGCCCGACGGCTCTCGGCCAGCCTGGAGCGTCGACTCGGCGAGGACGACGAGGAGTTCGTCACGCTGATTTTGCTCGGCTTCCCGGGCGACGGCGCCTGCGTGGACATCCTCAACTGCGGCCACCCCGCGCCGCTGCTGCTGCGCGGCGTGCACGCCGAGCCGCTGGACCCGCCGGCCCCGATCCCGCCGCTGGGCATCCTGGACCTGCGCGAGCTGGAGCTGCCCGTGCTGCGGGTGCCGCTGCTGCCCGAGGACCGGCTGCTGCTCTACACGGACGGGATCATCGAGGCGCGCAACCCGGCCGGCGAGTTCTACCCGCTCCCGGACCGCGCGCCGGACAGCCTGCCCGGAGTCGAGGACACCCTGGACCGGCTGGAGGCCGACGTGCAGCGGCACGTGGGCCATCCGCTCCAGGACGACGCGGCGATGGTGCTGCTGCGCTACCGGCCCGTGGTCGCCCGACAGGACGGGCTGCGCGGGGAGCGGCTGACCGCCTGAGCGCCGCCGGGCCGCTCAGCCGACCTCAAGCTCCACCACGAGCGCGCAGTGGTCCGACACGCCCAACCGGACCGCCTCGGTGCGCCGGACCGCCTCGGGGCCGATGCCGTGCCCGAGCACGTGGTCGAACTGCACCCGCGGGTGATACGAGGGATACGTGGGCACCCGGGCCAGCGAGCGCCAGCGCACCGCACCCGCACCGCGCCCGCGCCGGCCCACCACCGCCTGCGGGATGCGCCCGGGCAGGTTGAAGTCGCCGAGCAGCAGTTGCGGACCGGGCAGGTCGGCGGTGGAGCGGCGGATCCGGGCGAGCTGCGAGATGTTCCAGCCGGGTACGAAGGACAGGTGCGCCGCCAGCACCGTGAACGGTCCGTGCGGCCCCTCCACGACCGCCGCGAGCACGCCTCGGGGCTCGTCCGGGACGCGGGTCAGGCCCGGCCGGCCCTGGACCCGCAGCGGCAGGCTCAGCGGTGCCGCCGGGAAGCGCCGGACCCGCCAGCGCGAGACCGGCAGCCGGGACAGCAGGGCGACGCCGTACCCGGGCCCGCCCTCGCCGCGCTCGCCATCCGCGTACACCCGACGCTCGCCCGGCACCGGTTCGTCCTCGGTCCACCCCGACACCGGTGCGGGCACGCCGTGCACCGACGCCAGGAAGCGCCACTGCGACATGCCCAGCGCGTCGGCCGCGATCGCCGCCTGGTCCGCGCCACCCGAGCGCTGTTGATGCCGGTCCACCTCTTGAAGGGCCACGATGTCGGCGTCGAGGTCGGCCAGCGCGGCGCGCAGCCGCTCCGGATCGGACTCGCCGTCGGCCAGATCCATACCGTGCAGGAGATTGAAGGTCGCGATCCGCAGCGTCGTCATCGACCGACGGTAACCCCGGCGGGTTCACGAGCGTGGGCCGACCACCGCCCCGACGCCACACGCCGCCCGTCCGCGCGGCAGGCATATGGTCGGATCCATGAGCATCCCCGACCACGACATCTCCGTCTACGTGCACGCGCACGCGGCCGACTTCTTCGCCGATCTGCGCGCCTGGCTGGCCATTCCCTCGATCTCCGGCGACCCGGCCGCGGCGGCCGACGTCGAACGCAGCGCGTGGTGGCTGGGCGGTGCGTTGCGCGATGCCGGCTTCCCCACCGTCGAGGTGTGGGAGACCGCCGGGTTGCCGGCGGTGTTCGCCGAGTGGCCCTCGGCCGACCCGGACGCACCCACCGTGCTGGTGTACGGGCACCACGACGTGCAGCCCGCGGCGCTCGCCGACGGCTGGAGCACGCCGCCGTTCGAGCCGACCGATCGAGGCGACCGGCTGTACGCACGCGGCGCGGCGGACGACAAGGGTCAGGTGCTCTTCCACCTGCTCGGCGTGCGGGCGCATCTGGCCGCGACCGGACGGGACACGCCCGCGGTCCACCTCAAGCTGATCGTCGAGGGCGAGGAGGAGTCCGGCTCGGAGCACCTGCCGGGGCTGCTGCGCGAGCGCCGGGACCGGCTGGCGTGCGACGTCGTGGTGGTCTCCGACACCGGCATGTGGGGCGCGGACACGCCCAGCACCTGCACCGGCATGCGCGGTCTGGCCGAGGTGCAGATCGACTTCTTCGGCCCCACCTCGGACATCCACTCCGGCTCCTTCGGCGGCGCGGTGCCCAACCCGGCCACCGCGCTCGCCCGGCTGATCGCCGCGCTGCACGACGACGACGGCCACGTCACGATTCCCGGCTTCTACGACGGCGTCGGCGAACTGACGGACCGCGAGCGGGAGTTGTTCGGCAAGCTGCCGTTCGACGAGGCGGCGTGGCTGGCCAACGCGAAGTCCGCCGCGACGAGCGGCGAGGCCGGATACACCACCCTGGAACGGGTCTGGGCGCGTCCGACCGCCGAGGTCAACGGCATCTGGGGCGGCTACACCGGCCCCGGCCGCAAGACGATCGTGCCCGCCTCCGCCCACGCCAAGCTCTCCTTCCGGCTGGTGGACCGCCAGGACCCGGAGCACATCGAGCGGATCGTGCGCGCGTGGGTGGCCGAGCGGGTGCCCGCCGGGATCCGCTGCGAACTCGACTTCGGCACCGGTGTCCGGCCGTGCCTGACCCCGTTGGACCATCCCGCGCTGCGCTCGGTGGTGAGTGCGCTCGGCCGCGCGTTCGATACGGAGATCCTGTACACCCGCGAGGGCGGCTCCGGGCCGGAGGCCGACCTCCAGGAGGTGCTGGGCGCGCCGGTGGTCTTCCTGGGCGTCTCGCTGCCCGACGACGGCTGGCATTCGGTCGATGAGAAGGTGGAGAAGCCGCTGCTCCTCAAGGGCGCGGAGGCCGCCGCACACCTTTGGCACGATCTGGCGCGTGCCTTGAGCCCCTCGTCGGAGACCACGACGCCCGGCACCGCCCCTCGGCGCACCGGCGAAACGGTCGAATAGAACCACCACGCAACCGCTTCGCCGGTACGCCGACGCCCGGCGCCGAACGCCGCGGAGCCCGACGAGGGACTCGAGGCACGCCCTGGTGGCGACCCGGCACGAAGCACGATCCGGAAGGGACGTCAGTTGATCCACCCCAAGCCTGTCGCCGGACAGGCACTGGCCCGAGCCACCCTCGACCGGGCGGCCGAACACCGCCTGGACCAGGCCTGGTTGGACCAGGCGTGGCGCACGCCCGAAACCCGCGTCCTGGTCCTGGCGCAGGGCCGGTCGCACTGGACGGGCGACTCGGGCGCGCCGCGCCTGGTCCTGGTCGAGCCGGCCCACGCACCCGCGGGCGAGCGGTATCTGCTCGGCGTCGACGCGGACGGCGTGCGCTACTTCGCGGTCACGGTGGAGGAGTTGGCGGAGCCCGCGGCGGACGTGCGCGCGGGCACCCTGCGCGAACTCGGCACGCTCCTGGACGATCGGGACGCCGGGCTGCTCGTGCACGCCACCGGGCTGCACCACTGGCACCGCACCCACCGGTTCTGCGCACGCTGCGGGCAGCCGACCGAGATCGCCGCGGCCGGCCACGTGCGCCGCTGTCCGGCCTGCGAGGCCGAGCACTACCCGCGCACCGACCCGGCGGTGATCATGCTGGTGCTGGACCGGGACGACCGGTGCCTGCTCGGCCGGCAGGCGAGTTGGCCGGACCGGCGGTTCTCCACCTTCGCCGGCTTCGTCGAGCCCGGCGAGTCGCTGGAGCAGGCCGTCGCGCGCGAACTGCACGAGGAGGTCGGCGTCCGCACCGCGTCCACCGAGTACCTGGCCAGCCAGCCGTGGCCGTTTCCCTCCAGCCTGATGCTGGGCTTCATCGCCTATGCCGAGGACGACCGGGTGCGGGTGGACGGCGAGGAGATCTCCGAGGCCCACTGGTACTCGCGGGCACAGCTCAAGGAGGCGATCGACGCGGGCGAGGTGCTGCTGCCCGGGACGCTCTCCATCGCCCGATACCTGATCGAGAAGTGGTACGGCGAAGCCTTGGACGAGGGCAACCACTGGTAGTCCCCGTCCGCACGTGCCGCGGCCCGCGACGGGAATCCGTCGCGGGCCGCGGCATTCGTCGGGTTGTTCGCGCTCAGGCGGCGAGTTCCGCGACGGCGGCCTTGACCTGGGCGAGGCTGGGGTTGGTCGCGGTCCACAGCGGGTCCCCGCCGTCCGGCGGCAGGATCACCAGCGTCGGCACCGTCTGGTTGCCGCCGTTCACACTCATCACGAAGTCGGCGGCGGCGGGGTCGTGCTCGATGTTCACCTCGGTGTAGGCGATGCCCTCGCGCTCCATCTGGCTCTTGAGCCGGCGGCAGTAGCCGCACCACGTCGTGCTGTACATCGTCACGGGGGCCGACATCGTCATGCACTCCTTTGTTCGCCCGGTCCGGGAACGGCTTCCGACATCGGCAACGTGTGTGCGACCGGTTTGATTCCACGCCTGTGCACAACCCGGGCGCCTGTGCACAACCGGGCTTCGCGTGGTCGGGATGCCTGAGAGGATGGGCCGATGATCGCTTCCCCCGACGACGTCCTGGACGCGCTCGATCCCGAGCAGCGCAGGGTGGCCAAGGCCGTCGACGGCGCCGTGTGCGTGCTGGCGGGCGCGGGCACCGGCAAGACCCGGGCGATCACCCATCGGATCGCCTACGGCGTGCTGACCGGCGCGATGCAGCCCGGCCAGACCCTGGCGGTCACCTTCACCGCGCGCGCCGCGGGGGAGATGCGCGGCCGGCTGCGCGACCTGGGCGTGCCCGGCGTGCAGGCGCGCACGTTCCACGCGGCGGCGCTGCGCCAGTTGTCCTACTTCTGGCCGAAGGTCTTCGGCGGCGCACCGCCCCAGCTGGTGGAGACCAAGATCATGCTGGTCCGCGACGCGGTGCAGCACTGCCGACTGCGGGCCGATCGGGCCGAGCTGCGCGACATCACCGGCGAGATCGAGTGGGCCAAGGCGACCCAGACCGCGCCGGACGACTATCCGGGCGCGGTGCTCGCGGCGAACCGCAAGCCGCCGCGTGCGGCGGCCGAGATCGCACACGTCTACGCGGCCTACGAGAAGATCAAGTCCGGCAAGGGCCGGATGGACTTCGAGGATGTGTTGCTGCTCACCATCGGACTGCTGGACGAGCGCCCCGAGGTGCGCGAGGCGGTCCAGGCGCAGTACCGGCACTTCACCGTGGACGAGTACCAGGACGTCAACCCGCTCCAGCAGCGGCTGCTGGACCTGTGGGCGAACGAGGCCCGCAGCCTGTGCGTGGTCGGCGACGCGAGCCAGACGATCTACTCGTTCACCGGCGCGACGCCCGCCTACCTGCTCGGCTTCCGCCGCCGGTATCCGGACGCCGAGGTGGTCGAGCTGGTCCGCGACTACCGCTCCACCCCCCAGGTGGTGGGCCTGGCCAACCGGCTGCTCGCACACGCCTCGGGCGAGGCGGCGAAGCACCGGCTGAAACTGATCTCGCAGCGCGGCGAGGGCCCGGCCCCGCGCTTCGTCGAGCACGCCGACGAACAGGCCGAGGCGGAGAGCACCGCGAAGCAGATCCGCGCGCTGATCGAGGACGGTGTGCGGCCCGCCGAGATCGCCGTGCTGTTCCGGACCAACTCGCAGTCCGAGGCGTACGAGCAGGCGCTCGCCGAGCAGTCCGTGGCGTATCTGCTCAAGGGCGCCGAGCGCTTCTTCGAGCGAGCCGAGGTGCGCCAGGCGGTGGGCTTCCTGCGCGCGCACGCCATCTCGGGTGGATCCGAGTCCGAGTCGGAGGCCGGCTCACTGCCGGGCGAGGTGCGTGCGGTGCTGGGCAACACCGGATGGAGCGCGGAGCCGCCCGCCGGATCCGGTCAGGCGCGGGAGAAGTGGGAGTCGCTGGCCGCGTTGTTGCGGCTCGCCGAGGAGTTCGCGGCCAAGCGGCCGGAGGCGACGCTGCGCGACTTCAACGTCGAACTGGCCGAGCGGGCGAGCGCGCAACACGCGCCGACGGTGGAGGGGGTCACGCTCGCGTCGCTGCACGCGGCCAAGGGCCTGGAGTGGGACGCGGTGTTCCTGGTCGGCCTCAACGAGGGCATGATGCCGATCGCCTACGCGGACACCCCGGACAAGATCGAGGAGGAGCGCCGGCTGCTCTATGTCGGGGTGACCCGCGCCCGCGAGCGGTTGACCCTGTCCTGGGCGCTGGCCCGCACTCCCGGTGGGCGGCCGCGCAAGGCATCCCGGTTCCTGGACGGCCTGCGCGGTGTGGGCGGCTCGTCCGGCACCGGCTTCGGGCAGCCCGAGGCGTTCCGCGCCCCGGGCTCGGTCCGCGGTCCGGACGGTACGACCCGGCCCCGGCGCAAGGTGGGACCGGTGCGCTGCCGGGTCTGCGCGCGGGCGCTCCAGGACGCCGCCGAGCGCAAGATCGGCCGCTGCCTGGACTGCCCCTCGGACATCGACGCGTTCCTGTTCGAGCAACTGTGCGCGTGGCGGCTGGAGCAGGCGCAGGAACACAGCCAGCCCGCGTTCGTCATCTTCACCGACGCGACGCTGACCGCGATCGCCGAGGCCCGGCCGCTCAACGAGCGCCAACTCGCCGCGATTCCGGGGGTGAGCCGGACCAAGCTGGACCGATTCGGTGACGACGTGCTCGCGCTGTGTGCCGGCCACGACCCGACGATCGAGCCCGCGCCGGACGACTTCGGGCACATCCCGGTGGACGAGGATGCCCCCGACGGGGTGTGAGGTGTGAGGGGTTTCCCTCAAGTGACGAGGACCATGCAATAAATCGTTTGCGTCTCGCTCCGAACCGCATCTACGCTCACGAGCACGGTCGGAACGTTCGACCGTGCTCGTCCATGAAACTTGGAAGCACCCCTGCGGTGTTGCCCCGAAACCCTCTCGAAAGGAGGTGAACGTCGTGATTACCAGGAACTTGAAAGCCCAGCGTCAGGCGTTCACCGCCGCTTCGGTCGTGGTGTCGGTGGGCTCCGCCAAGCTGTCGCATGCCGATCTCTCCCTGCCCAAGTCCGGCCTGGCCGGGCTCCCCCTGGATCTGTCCTATGCCGGGACCGATGCCCTGATCACCGCCTCCGCGCGACTGCGCGGCAACGGCAGTGGTGTGTCCGCAGCAGCGGGTGCCTCAGGTCTCGTCGGTCTGGCGGGCAGCGCCGAGGGTCCGTGGCAAGGCGAGCAGGCAGCCACGACGCGTCGCAACGAGCGACCGTCGAGCGCGGCGGCTTGCGAGCAGGCGCAGAAGCAGGAAACGCAGCAGGCCAATGGCATGACCATGGCCGGCTTTGCCGGTAACAACGGGTATCCGTCCTGGAGGAACAGGACCTGACGAGACGTCAGGTCGGCACCCTCCAGGGCCGCGGAATCCCGAACACCGGGATCCGCGGCCCTTGTCTTTTGTCGGCTGTCAGCAGCACCGAGTAGCGACCACCGGGGACACGAGTCCCACGAATCACAGGAGCACCACGTGCCCCACGTCAAACCCCCCGCACCCGGCAGCACAGCCACAGCGACACCGGAGGTAGACCTGATGACCCTCACCGCTTTCGAGGACGTCGAGCAGCTCGAGTCGACGATCCCCTGCCGTTCCTACGACCCCGAGGTCTTCTTCGCCGAGTCCCCCGAGGACGTCGAGTACGCGAAGGCCCTCTGCCGTGAGTGCCCCGTGCGCGAGATGTGCCTCCAGGGTGCGCTCGAGCGCCGCGAGCCCTGGGGCGTCTGGGGTGGCGAGCTCTTCGTGCAGGGCGTCGTCGTCGCCCGCAAGCGCCCCCGTGGCCGTCCGCGCAAGACGGAGGTCGCCGCGTGACCCCGCCCGCAGGACCCCGACGCACGAGCACCCGACGCACCACGTACGCGCAGGAACCCATGAAGCACATCCACGACACGAACGCCGTTTTGCCCAATGACAGGAGCAGGGAGTTGCATCTCATCAACGAAGCCCTCGCGAGGGCTCAGATGGATCAACAGCTCCGTGAAGCGGAGCTCCAACGCAGGGCGTACCACGTCCGGATGGCGCGCAGGATGCGCCGTCGGGCGGAGGTCGCCTCCATGCGCGCCCGCCGGGCCCTCGCCATCGCGGTGATGTAGCCGAGCCGGTGCGCAACACGCCGAAGGGCGGGCACTCCCCGAGGGGAGTGCCCGCCCTTCGGCGTGCGTGGGGCCAACGCCCGGTGATGTCCTCGCAGTTCTCGACCCCGTCGATCTACTCGACGTCTTCGGCGTCCTCGACGGAGAAGTCGAACTCCTCGGCCTCGTAGTCCTCTTCGGCGAACCCGGGCAACCACGTGACCAGTTCGTCGCGGAACGGCGCGGTCGCACCGAGCTGGCACAACACGCCGATCGTGCTCAATGTGACCCGGTGGATCAGCAGGTAGCTCGGCGGCAGATTCAACTGCCGGGCCAGCGCGGACGCGGGATTGCGCGGGTCGCCGACCCGCGCCCCCTGTTCGCGCATCCAGGCCCGGGTGAAGGTGAACTCCTCGGCCTCGGCCGGTTCCAGGAACGGCAGCAGGTAGTCCAGGACTTCGGCCGCATCCAGCCGGATCGACGGCTTGACGAAGCCCTCGGTGCGGAGCACCTGCATCACGCTCTCCGCGTCGCCGTCGAGCGCGAGCCGAAACGCCCGGCCGATCGGCTCCGGCAGCCCCTCGGGCAGTCGGTTGACCGTGCCGAAGTCCAGGACGCCCAGCCGCCCGTCGTCGAGCAGGCGGAAGTTGCCCGGGTGCGAGTCGGCGTGCAGCATGCCGGTGCGCGCGGGGCCGGAGAACAGGAAGCGGCTGAGCATGTGCCCGGCCCGGTCGCGCTCTTCCTGGCTGCCCTTGTCGATCACCTGGGACAGCGGCTTGCCGTCCATCCACTCGGTGATCAGCACCCGCTCGGTCTGGTGCACCACGTGCGGCACGTAGATGTCCGGGTCGCCGTCGAACTCCACGGCGTGCGCGGTCTGCGCCTCCGCTTCGAGCTGGTAGTCCAGTTCCTCCGCCACCCGGGCCTTGAGCTCGGCGATCAGCGGCTTGACGTCGATGCCCGGGATCAGCGCGCCGGCGAAGCGGGCGACGTGCCCGAGCTGATTGAGGTCGGAGATCAGCGCGTCGCCGGCCCCGGGGTACTGGATCTTGACCGCGACGGCGCGCCCGTCGTGCCAGACCGCCCGGTGCACCTGGCCGATCGAGGCGGCCGCGGCGGGGGTCTCGGAGAACTCCTCGAACAGCGAACGCCAGTCGCCGCCGAGATTGTCGGCGAGCGCCTTGTGCACGGTACGCGCCGGCATCGGCGGAGCCGCGTCCTGGAGTTTGGTCAGCGCCGAGCGATAGGGCCCGGCCACCTCCTCGGGCAGCGCCGCCTCGAACACCGACAGGGCCTGCCCGAGTTTCATCGCGCCGCCCTTCAACTCGCCGAGCACCTTGAAGAGTTGTTGCGCGGTGCGCTGCTGGAGTTCGGCGGCGACGATCTCGGCCGGTCTGCCCCCGATGCGCCTGCCCAGGCCCAGTGTCGCCCGGCCGGCCACCCCCAACGGGAGGGACGCGAGCTTGGCGGTGCGGGTCACGGCCCTACGCGGAAGATCGCTCACGCGACCCATTGTGTCCGACTCGACGCTTCGGCATGTGCGATGGGCCCCACCTCTTGCGCCGGGTGGGTGGCCCGACAGTCGCAGCGGGGGTGCGGCGACCAGCTCCGGCGCCGGGTCAGGCCGTCCGGCAGCTCGATCTCCACGGTGCCGTCCACGGTCGTGGGCAGCGCGCCGTCGAGGAAGGTCAGCACCTGCAGGCACGCCCGGGTCGCGACCTCGGTGGCGAGCACCACATCGCACGGGGCGTCGCCGGGCGCGGGCGCCGCCGCGAGTTGGGCGAGCAGGCGCGGCCAACCGGGATCGCGGTCGCTGCGGGCCAGATCCAGGCAGCGCCCGCACGCCGATCGCCCCACCAGCACGAACGGCCCGATCACCCCGGTCGTCTCGCGGATGTCCGCGTACAGATGCGGCACCCGCTGCCGGACCAGCCGGGCGCCCGGCGCCGGATCCGGGCGGCCCTCCGGCACGAGCACCGCGACGTCGGGGGTGCCGCGTCCGGCGGGCAGCGCACACCGCACGCCCGGGGCCAGTCGGCGCAGCGCGGCCCGCACCGTGGTCTCCCGACGCGGGCGCTCCTCGTCCCAGCCGAACGCCACCGGTCCCGCATCGCCAGGGCGCACCGGCCGGCGGTCCGCGGGCACCACGTGGCCCACGCCGGCGGCGGCGAGCAGCCCGGCCACCGCCGCGCCCACCCGGCCGGCGCCGTGCACCGCCACCACCGCCCGGGCGCGTCGGTCCAGCGCGGCCAGGCCGGCGTCGCCGCTGCCGTGCACCAGGGCGAGCGAGGTCAGGTCGGGACCCAGTCGGGCCCGCTCGCGCGGCAGCGCGGGCACCGGGGTGGGTCGCCCCGAGGCGTCCTCCAGGACGCCCTCGCGGGCCAGCAGGTCGAGCACCGCCTCGGCGCGGTCGCGACCCAGCCCCACCCGTTCGGCCAGCTCCCAGGTCCGGTCCAGGTCGCGGGTGCCGTCCAACTGCTCGACGAAGCGTGTGGTGGTCGGATCCAGCCCGCCGAGCAGCACCGCCCGGCGCGGATCCAGGCCCAGTTGCAGGGTCTGTCGATCGCGCCACAACCGACGCAGGGCGGGCTTGAGGAGCGGGCGCATGGTCGGCCTCCGAGCAGCGATACACCGGGAAAGGGGAGGGGGACCGAGATCCGTGGGACGGCTCGGCCGACCCAGCGTGCCCGACCGCGGACCGCCGGGTATTTCGTCGTCCACAGCCCGCGTATGAATATGCTATTTGGAAATATTAGGCACAGAGGAATGGAATGGGAGATATCTAACGAATAGCGCTTATGGCCGCGCTGCGCCATGCGATCGGGCGATGTCGAATATCCCCCGGCCGGCCCGAAGTGCGGGCGCCCTGTCGGTGCGGTCGGTTAACGTCCTGGTTGTGGTCGCCGATCCCGGGGCAGGACACGACACGTCGTCCGGAGCCCCCTACCAGGGTGCCGTCGAGGTGCGTCGCAGCGCCCGACGGAAACGAACCGTGTCGGCCTACCGGGACGGGGATCGGACCGTGGTCCTGCTCCCCGGCCGGATGACGCAAACCGAGGAGAAACGCTGGGTCGGCGTGATGCTGGAGCGACTGGCCGCCCAGGAGCGCCGCCGACGGCCCAGCGACGATGACCTCGCCGTCCGGGCCCGGGAGCTCTCCGCCCGCTATTTGGGCGGACGGGCGCAGCCGGTGAGCGTGCGCTGGGTGGGCAACCAGAACACCCGCTGGGGTTCGTGCACGCCGGTCGACGGCACGATCCGACTCTCCACCCGGCTGCGCGGCATGCCGACGCATGTCGTCGACTACGTATTGCTGCACGAACTCGCGCATTTGCTGGTGCCCGGTCACGGGCCGCGCTTTTGGACCCTGCTCGCCGCATATCCGCGCACCGAACGCGCGCGGGGATATCTGGAGGGTGTCGCGGCCGCGAGCGGACTGGCGATGAGCGACGACAAGGACGATGTGGAAACCACGGCCGCCCCGCAGGCGGTGCCGCCGGAAGCGGCGCCGACCACCCGCGGCCGAGGCGCCTCGCCGGGCCCGCGCGCGGCCCGCAAGGGCACCGCCGCTGCGGACGGTACGCGCACCGGGACTGCGCGCGATCGCACCGCCCGCAAGCCCCGCGGCTGACCCGGATCCGGCCCCAGCGAGTCGTCGCGGCGCCGGATTCGGGCGTATAGCGTGAGGCGCGTACGCAACCGGGAACCGGTCGTGGGAAATCGCTCGTCGGCGCTACGAGAGCGCCGTCGGGCGTTGTGCCGTACCCGGACCGGGGCGGATCCGATGTTGTAGCGTGCCGAGCGCGGCGGGGACCCAGGTGGTGGGCGCCCGCACCGCCGGTGGGCGGAAAAGCGGGGAAGGGAGCCACACAGTGGTCGAGTTCAGGAAGGGACAGAAGTCGAAGCTGTCCGACCTGACCGCGGGGACCGATCTGTATGTCGGGGTGCAGCTGGAAAGCCCCGGGCTGACGTTCGACATCGCGTGCTTCGGGTTGGACGCGGGCGAGCGGCTGTCCGACGATCGGTACTTCATCTTCTTCAACCAGCCCAAGTCGCCCGAGGAATCGATCCAACTCCTCGGTGCCCAGGCCGGTGACACCGAGTCCTTCCGGGTGACGCTCGACCGAGTCCCGCCGAACGTCAACAAGCTTGCGTTCACCGCGACCGTGGACGGCGACGGCGTGATGTCCCAGGTCGCCTCCGGCTACCTGCGGATCGTCGCGGGCGGCCAGGAGGTCGCGCGCTACTCGTTCACCGGGCGCGAGTTCAGCACCGAGCGTGCCGTGATGATCGCGGACATCTACAAGAAGGACGTCTGGCGCTTCTCCGCCGTCGGACAGGGCTTCGACGGCGGGCTGCGCGCGCTCTTGGAGAACTTCGGCGGCGAGGTCGCCGAGGACGAGCCGGACGAGGCGCCCAAGCCGAACCCGGTGCCCTCCGGCGCCGCCCCCGGATTCGCTCCGCCCGGCGCCGGCGGCATGCCGCCGCAGCAGCCCGCGCCCTCGTTCGGCCCGCCCGGAGGCGGCCCGCCGCCCGCCCCGACCCCGAACTTCGGCCCGCCGCCCGGCGCACCCCAGCCGGTCGGCGCGATGCCGGCGCACGGCGGTCCGCCGCCCGGCCCGCCGCAGTACAACCAGCCTCAGGGCACACCGCCGCACGGCGCCCCCGGCGGGTATCCGCCGCCGCCCGGCCCGCCGCAGTACCACCAGCCCCAGGGCACGCCGCCGCACGGCGCGCCGGGAGGCTACCCGCCGCCGCCCGGCCCGCCCGGTCCCGGCGGCTTCCCGAACCAGACGCCGCACCAGGGCCACATGGCGCCGCCCGCCCCGCCCGGTGGCTACCCGCCTCCGTCCGGCCCCGGGGGCTACCCGCCGCCCGGCCCGCCCGGACCCGGCGGCTACCCGGGAGCGGGTCAGCCCGGCCAGATGCAGCCCACGCTGCAGATGCCGGTGCCCGGCGGCCCGCCCGGCCCGCCCGCACCGCCGCCCGGCATGCAGGGAGTGGGCGTCGCCTCGTCCGAGCCCGCCTTCCAGTACGGCATCGAGCAGTACCGCGAGGTGGCCGCCGGCGGTCGCTGGACCCAGCAGAACGCCAAGATGGTCCGAGTCGACGTCTCCGGCGGCAAGGTGATCGCCCGCCAGGGCGTGATGGTGGCCTACCAGGGCGACGTGAAGTTCAAGTTCCAGGGGCAGAGCCTGCGCAGCCGCTACGACAACCGGCAGACCGGCCAGTCGCTCGAACTGATGCGCTGTGAGGGCAACGGCGAGGTGTTCTTCGCCGAGGACGCCGCCCACCTGCACCTGGTCGAGCTCCAGGGCAACAAGCTGTTCGTCAACGTGGCCAACGTGCTCGCCTTCGACGAGGGCCTGACCATCGAGCCGGCCCGGGTGGAGGGCGTGGGCATCCCCGGCGGCGCGCTGTTCGCGCAGACCTTCAGCGGCCAGGGCACGGTGGTGGTCAAGACCCAGGGCATCCCGCTGGTGCTCCCGGTCCAGGGGCCCACCTTCGCGGACAGCAACGCGATCGTGGCGTGGACCGACATGGACGTCTCCACCACGACCCAGATGCGGCTGCGCCGGACCGCCTTCCCCGGGCACAGCGGCGAGACGGTCAACCTGCAGTTCCGCTGCCCGCCCGGCAGCAACAACTTCATCGTCGTCCAGCCCTACGAGGTGTGAGGGGAACATGGATCAGCAACTGATCGCCGCGTACGGGCAGACCGCCCCTCAGGCTCGGATGAGCGCACACGGCAACAAGATCTGCCGGGTCAACATCCAGCCCGGCGCACCCGGCGTGTTGGCCAAGCAGGGCGCGATGATCGCCTACGAGGGCTACATCCGGTTCGCCGGTCACGGCCAGGGCGCGCAGCGCCGGGTGACCGGCGGCATCACCGGCGAGCGCATGCACCTGATGAGCTGCACCGGCCAGGGCGACGTGTACTTCGCCGACTACGGCGCGGACGTGGCCATCATGCAGCTCAACCAGGGCGAGGGGCTGTCGGTCAACGCGAGCAACATCCTCGCGTTCGACGAGAACCTGGAACACCGGATCAAGATGGTGAGCGGGGTCACCGCGAAGTTCAGCGGCAACGGCCTGTTCAACATGGAGCTGTCCGGCCAGGGCTGGGTCGCGATCACCACCCGCGGCACGCCCGTCGTGCTCAACCCGTCCGAGCGCGAGACCTACGTCGACCCGGACGCGCTGGTCGCCTGGAGCACCAGCCTCAAGGTCGGCACCAAGCGCTCGATGCGGCTCGGCGGCATCGTCGGGCGTGGTTCCGGCGAGGCGATGCAGGTGTCCTTCAAGGGCAACGGCTTCGTCGTCGTGCAGCCGGCCGAGGACGCCACCGACCGTTTCCACGTGCGCGGCTGACCGCGAGCGAAGGAGGAATACCGTGCAAAGCTCGCTTTTCGGTCACGCACCCACGCAGACGCCCGAGCGGTTCAGTCTGCAGAACGCGCACATGCTCAAGGTCCAGCTCGGCAACGGACTGCCGGACCACTGCCTGGCCCGGGTCGGCTCGATGGTCGCCTACCAGGGCGCGATCGACTTCGACGGGAACATGCGCACCGGCGCCGAGCAGCAGGCCGCCGCGGCGACCGGCGAACAGCTCAACCTGATGCGCGCCCACGGCACGGGCACCATGTGGCTGGCCAACATGGCCCAGTCGATCCACGTGCTCGACCTCGACTTCGAGGGCCTGACCGTGGACGGGCAATACGTCCTGGCCCTGGACAGCACGCTCAGCTGGAACGTGGTCGCGATCGAGAGTGCGCAGTCGGTCGCCGGTGCCGGTTCCTACAACCTGGACATCAGCGGCAACGGCAAGATCGCGCTGATGACCTCGGGCAAGCCGCTGATCATGCGGGTCACCCAGGGCGCCGAGGTGTTCGCGGACGCCGACGCGGTGATCGCGTGGAGCACCCGGCTGTCGATCAGCATGCAGGCGCAGACCAACTCGGCGCGGATCTACCGCCGCCGCCGGGGCACCGGCGAGGGCTGGAACATGGCCTTCATGGGCGAGGGCTACGTCGTGGTCCAGCCCAGCGAGATGTTGCCGCCCGTCGAGTTCATCTCGGCCGGCGGTTACCTGGCCAACCGGGGCCTGGGACAGGACGGCGGCGTCCGGGGCAACACCTGGGGCCAGTAGGCGGCCGTACATCGGACGAGGGGCGCCCGACCGGCGATCGGTCGGGCGCCCCTCGCGGTGTCGCGTCGTGCTCTCGCGGCGCTCAGAGCACCTCGCGGGCCCGGGCCACCAGCGCCCGGACCGAGTCGTCCGTCTCGGTGGGCAGCGCATCGAACGCGAACCACTGCAGATCCAGCGACTCCTCGCTGATCAGTTCGGTCGAGCCGGGCGGGGCCAGCGCGACGTACTGCACGTCCAGGTGCACCGCGCACGGCGTGTGATGCCGGTCCAGACCGACCGGCGCGCCGCCGGCGAGCAGGGTCAGGCCTGTGATCCCGGACTCCTCGCGCGCCTCGCGCAGCGCCGCCTCGGCCACCGTGCGGTCCACCGGCTCGCAGTGTCCGCCGGTCTGCAACCACTTGCGGACCTTCGCATGCAGGGTCAGCAGCACCTGCCCCCGGGCGGGGTCCACGATCGCCGCGCTCGCCGTCACGTGGGCGTCCGGGCAGGACTTGAGCATGCCGTCCTCGTGCGCGGCCAGGTGCGTCAGGTAGGCCCGACGCAGCCGGTCCGCCCGGTCGTCGGGCGCGTCCCACTTGGACAACACGTCGACCGCGTCGAGCCGTAGGCTCACGCGTCGGACCCCTTCCCGCCGTCCTTGCCCTCCGACTCGTCACCGCGGCCGGACTCGCCGGCGGGCGCCTCGCCGGTGGACTCGTCGGCACCGCGCTTGTCCAGGCTCGGCTTGTCACCGCTCGGTTTGTCGTCGCTCGGCTTGTCGTCGGTCGACTCCAGCCGGTCCAGGTCCGCATCCAGCTCGGCGTCCAGGCCGGACAGGTCCAGCTCGGCGTGGTGCACGAAGCCGTCCGGGTCGTCCAGGTCGTCGGCGGTCGGCAGCATGTCCGGGTGCTGCCACACCGCGTCCCGGCCGTCCACACCGCGCGCGTCCGCGAGCGAGGCCCACAGGCGCGCCGCGTCGCGCAGCCGGCGCGGGCGCAGCTCCAGCCCGACCAGCGTGGCGAACGTCTGCTCGGCCGGTCCGCCGGTCGCCCGTCGCCGGCGCAGCGTCTCGCGCAGCGCACCCGCCGAGGGCAGCCGGGGCTCGGCGGCGCTGTGCACGACCGCGTCCACCCAGCCCTCCACGAGCGCCAGCGCCGTCTCCAGGCGGGACAGCGCGGTCTTTTGCTCCGGGGTCTCCTCGGGCTCGAACAGACCCTGCGAGAAGGCCTCCTGGAGCGCCTCGGGGTTGCTCGGGTCGATCCGCCCCGCGGCCTCCTCCAGCCGGCTCATGTCCACCTTGATGCCGCGCGCGTAAGCCTCGACCGCGCCGAACAGGTGCTGCCGCAGCCACGGCACGTGCGCGAACAACCGCTGGTGCGCCGCCTCGCGCAGGGCCAGATACAGCCGGACCTCGTCCTGCGGCAGCGACAGCCCCTCGCCGAACGCGGTCAGGTTGGCCGGCAGCAGCGCCGCCTTGCCCGCGGGCCCGATCGGCAGCCCGACGTCGGTCGAACCGACCACCTCGCCGGCCAGCGCGCCCAGCGCCTGCCCGACCTGGGCGCCGAACATCGCGCCGCCCATGCCGCGCATCATGCCGAGCAGCGGCCCGGCCATGCTCTGCATCTCCTCGGGCATCATCTCGCCCATGGCCGCGACCACCCGGGTCGCCAGCGGCTCGACCAGCGCGCGCCACTGCGGCAGCGTCGCCTCGATCCACTCGGAGCGACTCCACGCCGCGGTGGTGCTCACCCCGGAGGGCAGCGAGGTGGCCTCGTCCAGCCACAGTTCGGCCAGCCGCACGGCCTCCTCGACACCCGCGCGCTCGACCGCGCCGATCGACGCGTCGCCCTGCTGGGCCACGGTCTGCCGGGCGATGTCCCGAGCCAGGTCCCAGTTGACCGGGCCGCCCTCGTACGACAGCAGCTTGCCCAGCTGCTGGAACGCGGCGCCCAGGTCGGCCTGGTTCATCTGCCCGAACAGCGCGCCGAACGGATTGTTGGGGTCACCGCCGGCCGTGCCGAAGCCGAACGGATCGTTGGGATTCGAGCCGCCGGAACCGCCGCCGGGACGATCGGGGTCGTCGTCGCCCGAGGGCTTGCCGAAGCCGAAGGGGAAGTCAGCCATGGTTGGGCCCCTCTACGTTGTCCACGTGTGCGGCGCCCTCGGGCCCGACCACTCGATGCTGACTCACGGTTACCTCGTCTCGCTCGGCCTGTCCGCCGTTCCGGCCGGAGGCAACGCCGCAGGAGCGCCGATTCGCGCCTGGCGTGAAGATCACAACAACACCTCCGGCAGGATGGATCGCGGACACTGACAGGAAAGGCAAGCAGTCGCGCGTACCTTTCTTGACGAACCGCTCGTACCAAACTAACCACGGGAGACCGCCAGTGAGTTCCCAGCCCCCACGCGTTCGCTCTGGGCGGAGCGGGCGGGAGAGCACGAGCGATGGCACCGGGACCGATGCCTCGGAGACCGCTCCGGAGCCCAACGCCTCGGCCTCGGCCCACCCCTCGGACAAGAGTGTGCCCCGGGTGCGCCCGGTCGTCGCGGTCACCGGCGCCGCGGCCGGGCTGGGACATCGCGTCGCCTCGCTTCTGGCCGCGAACGACCAGGTCAAACGTCTGATCGCGATCGACGAGCGGCGCGGTGAGATTCCCGGCGCCCAGTGGCGGATCATGGACGTCCGCGACCCCGCCCTGGCCGGTCGGCTGGAGGGCGTGGACGTGGTGGTGCACCTCGCGCTCGACATGTCGCTCGACTCCGAACCCCGCGCCCGCGGCGCACGCAACGTGCGCGGCACGCAGACCGTGCTGACCGCGGCCGCCGCGGCCCGGGTGCCCCGGGTCGTGTTGTGCACCTCGGCGATGGTCTACGGAGCGTTGCCGGACAACGCCGTACCGCTCGCCGAGGACGCGCCACTGCGTGCGACGGCGGACGCCTCGCTGGTCGGCGACCTGCTGGAGATCGAGGAACTGGCCGAGCGCACCCCGCGCGCCCACCCGCACGTCAAGGTCACCGTGGTCCGCCCGGCGACCCTGGTCGGCGGGCCCGAGGCGGACAGCGTGATGACCCGGCACTTCGAGGCGCCGCGCCTGCTGGTGGTCTCCGGCGGGCAGCCCCGCTGGCAGTTCTGCCACTTGGACGACCTCGCCTCCGCGCTCGAGTTCGCCGCGCTGGGCCGGGTCGAGGGTGTGGTCACCGTCGGCTCCGAGGGCTGGCTGGAACAGCAGGAGATCGAGGAGCTGTCCGGGATGCGCCGGATGGAGCTGCCCGCGTCGCTGGCGCTGGGCACCGCCGAGCGGCTGCACCGGCTGGGCATCACCCCCGCCCCGGCCGGCGACCTGGCGTACACGATGCACGGCTGGGTGGTCTCCTCCGAGCGGCTGCGCGCGGCGGGCTGGCGCCCGGTGTGGACCAACGAGGCGGCCTTCGCGGTGCTCCTGGAGGACGTCGACGGACGGCATGCGCTGGTGGCCCGCCGACTGGGCCGCAAGGACGCCACCACGCTCGGTGCGGCGGGTGCGACCGTGGCCCTGGTGGGCACGGCCGCGATCGTGCGCAAGGTCCGGCGCCGGCGGCGCGGCTTCTGAGGCGCCGCCCGGCGGGCATCCGGCGCCGGCGGCGGGCACCGGCGGACCCGTACGGCACCGGCGGCGCGCGGGACCGCGGCGCACGGCGTTCGTGGGCCCGGCGCGCCCGTGGATCGGCGCGCCTCGCGGACCCGTGCGCCTCGCCGGACCGGACCCGCGTGAAAACGGGACCGGGATGGTCGGTGTCGATCCATCGCGCGCGATACTGCCCGTTATGGACGTCATCCGCATCGCCGAGATCCGCGACACGCCGTTGTCCGTCGAGGAGGTTTTCGCCGCCGTCGGCGACCCGTCCGCGGGCGGCACGGACCTGTTCGTGGGCACGGTCCGTAACGCCGACAGCGGGCGCACGGTCACCGCGCTGGAGTATTCCGCCCACCCCTCGGCACAGGCCGAGCTGTATCGGGTGATGGAGAAGATCGCGGCCGATCTGCCCGTGCGCGCGATGGCGGCGGTGCACCGGGTCGGCCGGCTGGAGATCGGCGACCTCGCGGTCGTGGTCGCGGTCTCGTGCCCGCACCGCGCGGAGGCGTTCACCGCGTGCCGGCGGCTGATCGACGAGCTCAAGCACGAGGTGCCGATCTGGAAGCTCCAGCACTTCGTGGACGGCGACTCGGACTGGGTCGGCGCCTGCTGAGATCTCCCCCACGGCCCGAGTCCCGTGCGTCACTTGGGCCACACCCGGCTCGGAGCAGCAGAAATGCACCATCGGCACCACATACATATGATTTAAGCCATCAGCCTCCCCCTCCTGTGGACGGAGTACGTCATGGCGTCTGTCGCATGGTGGTGGGCGATCCCGGGGGTTGCGCTCGTGATCGCGGTGATCTGGGCCGCGTGGGTTCGCCGGTCGTTTCGCACCCCGAGCATGCACGACTCGATGTCCGAATTCGCGGAATGGAACGCGGTCCTGGACCGGGTCCGCGCGGCGACCCCGGTGCGGCCCGAGCCGACCCCCGGCGTCACCGTCGAGAAGGCCCCGGATCCGGGCTTCGACAGCCCGTGACGGCCCGGGCCGCACCGGGAAATCCCCGGTGCCGTAGGGTCGGGCGCATGTCGCGCCGCACCGCCACACTGGTCGTCTCGGGGCTGTTGCTGCTGGCCCTGGCCTGCGCCGTCCTGTTCGCGCCGGTGCCCTACGCCGAGCTGAGCCCCGGGCCCACGTACAACACGCTCGGCGACGAAGGCGGCAAGCCGGTCATCGAGATCTCGGGCCACGAGACCTATCCCACGAGCGGTCACCTGAACATGACCACCGTGTCGGTGACCAACAAGTCCTACGACATGCCGCTGCTCGACGCGCTCGCCGGCTGGGTCAAGGGCGACGCGGACGTCGTGCTCAAGAAGTCGTTGTACCCCGACGACAAGTCCGCGGCCGAGGTGGAGCGGGAGAACGCCGAGGAGTTCAGCTCGTCGCAGGAGCACGCCAAGGTGGCGGCGTTCGCGGCTCTCGGCATCCCGATCGAGAAGCAGGTGATCGTGGCCACGGTGGCCAAGGACGCGCCCGCGCTCGGCAAGCTGCACGCCGGAGACATCATCCTGGCCGTGGACGGCACGCCGATCGGCAAGCCCCAGGACGTCGCCGCGGCGATCACCAAGCACCGCGCCGGCGAGAGCGTCACGCTCACCGTCGACCCCGCGGACGCCCGCGGCACCCGGCGCGACGTACAGGTGGTCACCGGGAAGGCCGAGGACGACGGCCGGGCCCTGGTCGGCATCACGCCGGGCATCCTGCCCAAGTTCCCGTTCAAGGTGGAGATCCACCTGGAGGACGTCGGCGGTCCCAGCGCGGGGATGATGTTCGCGCTCGGCATCGTGGACAAGCTCAGCCCGGGCGACCTGACCGGCGGCAAGTTCGTGGCCGGCACCGGCACCATCGACGACGAGGGCAAGGTCGGCGCGATCGGCGGCATCCAGATGAAGACCATCGGGGCCCGCCGCCAGGGCGCCAAGTACTTCCTCACGCCCAAGGCCAACTGCGCCTCCGCCGCGCAGACCAAGCCGGGCGGGCTGACCCTGGTCCAGGTGGAGACGCTGGACGAGGCGCTCAAGGCGCTGGAGACGATCCGCACCGGCCAGGGCACTTTGACGGAATGTCATGCGTGACCGGTGCGGACCCGCTCGGGGAAGCCGACTAGTCCTCGTCACCCTCGCCGAACGTGGCCAGCAGCGCCTCGGCCAGCCCCGGCACCAGATCCGCGCCGGAGAGCACCTCGGAGTCGTCGTCCTTGTCCCGCAGCCGCACGGCCGACTCGCGCGAACCGTCGCGCAGCACGCCCACGGCGAGGCGGACCTCCTGGCGCTGCGGGTGCGACGCGACCCAGTCGTGGATCTCGCGATCACTGCCCACCGCGGGCATGGTCGCCTCGGCGGACGGCGGCAACATCAGCCGCTCGACCACCAGCGCACAGCCGAGCACGGCCTCGGGCCAGGCGATACTCGCCAGGAATTCGTCGATCGCGACGTTCTCGGGGACTTCCTCCTGCTCGATCGGAGTGAGGGTATCGATGGGCGCGTCGCGGTCGGCGGACAAGCCGAGCTGCGCCGCGAGGTCGGGTTCGGTACGGGCCAATTCCGCGGTGTCCACGAGCGCGTAGAGGCGGGCCTGCTGGTCCCAGCCGTACGCCGCCACGTGGCGTTCGATCTCGACGAGGGCCTGGGTGAGTGCAACGGTCATGACCCCATCCTCTCGTCTTCGCCCCACGGCGGATCACGAGCCTGTATCGGCCGTGTCGGTGGGGAACCACGTCCTGTCTCGGTAAGTTGACCCATCGAGCGCCGACCGGGCGCGTCCAGGTAATGATCGAGGTGCGCACCCTTGGTTTTTCAGATGCCCGAACGAGGCGGCTCAGGTGGCCGTCGGATCAGAATGGGAGCTCCGTCCCGCAGGTCCAGAACCCTGCTCCTGACGCTGGCCATCCTCGTGGTGATCGTTGTCGCGTGGGTGCTGTTCGCGAATTTCTGGACGGATTGGCTCTGGTACAAGTCGGTCGGCTACGGAAACGTATTCACGACCAAGTTGTGGACGCGCATCGGGTTGTTCCTGGTGTTCGGTCTGCTCATGGCCGTGGCCGTCGGCGCGAACGTGTATGTCGCCTATCGGTTGCGACCCGCGTTCCGGGGGATGTCGCTGGAGCAGCAGAGTCTCGACCGCTACCGGTCGGCCATCACCCCCTTCCGCACGTGGTTGCTGATCGGCCTCTCGGTCGTCATCGGCATCATCGCCGGCACCTCGGCGTCGGGGCAGTGGAAGACGTGGCTGCAGTTCGTGAACGGCGTCTCGTTCGGAACCAAGGACCCGCAGTTCCACAAGGACGTGTCGTTCTACGCGTTCGACCTGCCGTTCTATCGATTCCTGATCAATTTCGCGTTCGTCGCGGTCGTCGTCGGCCTCGTCCTCGCGGTGATCACGCACTACCTCTACGGCGGGCTTCGGGTCCAGAGTCCGGGGTCGCGGGCGACACCGGCCGCACAGGCGCACCTTTCGCTGCTGCTCGGCCTTTTCGTGTTGTTCAAGGCCGTCGCGTACTGGCTGGACCGCTATTCGCTGGCGGTCTCGTCCGGTGATTTCAAGCAGGCGTCGCAATTCACCGGCCTGCGCTACACCGACGCGCACGCGGTATTGCCGGCCAAGACGATCCTGTTCATCGTCGCGCTGATCTGCGCGACGTTGTTCTTCGTCAACGTCTTCCGCCGCACCTGGGCACTGCCGATCGTCGGCTTCGGCCTGATGGTGCTGTCCGCGGTGCTCATCGGCGGGCTCTACCCGGCGATCGTCGAGCGCTTCCAGGTCAAGCCGAACCAGCAGGCCAAGGAAGCCAAGTACATCGAACGCAACATCGCGGCGACGCGGGACGCGTACGGCATCGACGACGTCAAGCCCGAGGCGTACGCGGGCAACGTCGACGCCCGGCCCGAACTCAAGGACGAGGCGTCCGCCACCGCCAGCATTCGGCTGCTCGACCCGAACATCGTCTCGCCGACGTTCAACGTGCTCCAGCAACTGCGCCAGTACTACGGCTTCCCGGCCACTCTCGACGTCGATCGCTACATGATCGGCGGCAAGATGCAGGACACCGTCATCGCGCTGCGCGAGTTGAACCCGAAGGGCAACCAGAGCCACAACTGGGTCAACGACCACACCAAGTACACCCACGGGTACGGCGTGGTCGCGGCCGAGGGCACCGCTCGCGACCCCGAGGGCAAGCCGGTCTTCATCGAGAAGGACATCCGGACCGACACCCAGGAGAAGACGAGCCCGAGTCCGCTCGGCCCGTACGAACCGCGGATCTACTTCGGCGAGCAGACGACCGAGTACTCGATCGTCGGGGCCCCGAAGAAGGCCGCGGCGACCGAGGTGGACTATCCGCTCGACAACAGCCCGACGGGTCAGCAGACCTATACGTATCAGGGCAAGGGCGGCGTTCCGATCGGCGGCACGTTCAACAAGCTGCTGTACGCGACGAAGTTCCAGGAGGGCAACATCCTGCTCTCCGACTCGATCAACAAGGATTCCCGGATCCTGTACAACCGCACGCCCAAGGAGCGGGTCGAGGCGGTCGCCCCGTGGCTGACCATCGACGGTGACCCGTATCCGGCCGTGATAGACGGCAAGGTGCAGTGGATCGTGGACGCGTACACGACCAGCAACGGCTATCCGTACGCGACCCGCACCACGCTCGGTGACGCCACCGCCGACTCGCTCAACGCCGAGGACCGGGCCCGCGGCGCGGTCGGCAACACGGGCAACGTCAACTACATCCGCAACTCGGTGAAGGCGACGGTCGACGCCTACGACGGCTCGGTCAAGCTCTACCAGTGGGACGAGAAGGACCCGGTCCTCAAGACCTGGATGAAGGCCTTCCCGAACACGGTCAAGAAGAAGACCGCGATCCCGCCCACCCTGATGGAGCACCTGCGCTACCCGCAGGACCTGTTCAAGGTGCAGCGCGATCTGCTGACCCGGTACCACGTGACCGACCCGCGGACGTTCTTCAACGGCTCGGACTTCTGGAAGGTCCCCAAGGACCCGACGGGCACCGGGGTCGGCGGAGCCGACCAGCCGCCGTACTACCTGTCCATGAAGCTGCCGCCGGCTCCCGGCGACGCCCAGGCGCAGCAGGCGAAGGATCAGTCGTTCCAGTTGACGACCACCTTCGTGCCACGAGAACGGCAGAACCTCGCGGCGTTCATGGCGGTCAACTCGGAACCGGGACCGGACTACGGCAAGGTCAGACTGCTCACGCTGCCATCGGCGACGGCGATCAACGGGCCGGACCTGATGCAGAGCCAGTTCAAATCCGACTCGTCCGTGATCGGACTGCTGAACGTCTTCCAGATCGGTAACTCGAAGGTCGTCTTCGGCAACCTGCTGAGTCTTCCGGTCGGCGGCGGCATCCTCTACGTCGAACCGGTATACCTCCAGGCCAATGCGGCCGGGTCGTATCCGGTGCTGCAGAAGGTGCTGGTGTCGTTCGGCGGCAAGATCGCGTTGCAGAACACGCTGCCGGAGGCATTGGCGGCGGTGTTCAACGGCGAGACGACACCGGCTCCGCCACCGACGGGGACCACACCCCCGAACACGGGCAACACCACGCCACCGCCCACCACGGGTGGGACCGGCACGCCGCCGGCCCAGAACCCGACGGTCAAGCAGGCGCTGGACGAGGCCAACCAGGCCCTCAAGGACGCCGACGCGGCGCTGAAGGCCGGTGACTTCGCCAAGTACGGCGAGGCACAGAAGCGCCTTCAGGCGGCCGTGGACCGGGCCTTGGCGGCCGAGCAGGCGGCGAAGAACCCGGCGGCCACTGCCTCGACGCCGCCGGCGAACGGGACGCCACCGGCGAACGGGACGCCGCCGGCGACCGGGGCGCCCAAGCCGTGATCGACGGCGCGTGACCAACGCGACGGGCCCGTTTCCCCTTCGGGAGGCGGGCCCGTCGCGTTATCGATTTGGTGTGCGGCCTCGGGTCACGTAAGCTCAAGACACAACGCATCGCGGGGTGGAGCAGTTCGGTAGCTCGCTGGGCTCATAACCCAGAGGTCGCAGGTTCAAATCCTGTCCCCGCTACTCGGAAATACGTGAGAGGCCCGGTTCTTCGGAACCGGGCCTCTTGCGTATTGCCTTCTCTTGCGTATTGCCATTTCTTTGCTTCGCGTGGTTCCGCCTCGTGGTGTGGCGTTTCGCCCCGGTCGGTGTGGTCGCCCCGGATGTCGTGCGGCTCGGGGCGTGACCCGACTCGATGAGTCGGGTGGTGGCGCACGAGCTGAGGGCGCGGCGGACCGCGGCGGACTAGAGCGCGATCTGGCGGCGGCGCTTGGCGCGCAGCGGAGCCATCAGGGTCACGCGCGCCAGCCGGTGGGTGCCGCGCGATTCGCTGCGCGGGGCCACGCTCTGGATGATGGCGGCCGATTCGAGGCTGTTCGCCGTCTCCTGCGTGGAGGCGCGGCCGATGAGGGCGAGGTGCCTCTCCAGGCGCTCGCCCACGCCGCTTCGACCGACGTCCATCGGTGGAACCGGGACTCGGCGCGGCATGCTCGGATGGTCCATTCCTGATATGACCACGACGCAGACCGTACCCCATCGGAGCCACGCCGTGACGGCTTCCGGCCCCATGTCGAGACCCGATCGTGTCCCCGATTGGCCGGGAATCCCGTTGTGGCGCAAACGAACTGCCGGGCAAGCGGGGGTAATTGGGGTCAAAGGTGGATCGATTCGGGATCGGGGCCGAGTCGAACAGGTTCACTCCATGGTCTGAATTCGGCCGCTCTCCCGAGTGGTACGCGCGCGGGGTGCGCGTCCGCGGACGCGGCGCGGCCGTACCGGGCGGGAGCCGAGGGGATTTGCCTGCCCCCGGGACGCTGCCGTACAGTTGTGTCTACCGACGCGGGGTGGAGCAGCTCGGTAGCTCGCTGGGCTCATAACCCAGAGGTCGCAGGTTCAAATCCTGTCCCCGCTACCACATCGAAGGGCCCGGTCTTGCGACCGGGCCCTTCGTGCATGCCCCGACAGGGTGCGTACCACGACAATACGGCCGGAGTCGGGCTGTCGTTGCCGAATCGCGACTGCATGGATGTGGCCCGAGATGCCACGATGGACCCATGGGGGCGTGGAAGGGACATCGCGGACGGCGGGGGGACGACCCACCGCCGGAGGCCGACGTCTTCGAAGCGGTACCGGAAGGCCCCGACACGGTGGTCCTGGACCGCGGTCGGGCCGCCGCCGCCACGGCTCCCGCGCATCCCGACGACTATGCGGTCCTGGTCCCGTTCCGGCCGCGTCGGCGCAGCCCGAGCGGGAGCGTCGAGGGACACGAGGCGCTGGATCGGCACGAGGCGGCCGAACTCGAACGGCGCTATCGCGAGCGGGCCGGCCGCAGCCCCTCCGCGGCGAACAGCCTCGCGCTGATGTTGCTGGAGCGCGGCGAACAGGACGAGGCCGCCGAGCTGTTGCAGCGGGCCGCCGAGGCGGGACACCGGGGCGCGGCGACCAACCTCGGGGTATTGATGCACCGTCAGGGGCGGGACGACGCCGCGTCGTTGTGGTGGCATCGTGCGGCGGAGGCGGGCAGTCGGATCGCCGCCTTCTCGCTCGGCGCGCTGCTGCTGGATCAGGCCGACGCGGCGCGTGCGGGTGCCGGCGCGAGCATGGGCGCGTACCACGACCTGTCCGGGCAGGGCGTCTATTGGCTGCGCAACGCGGCCGAGTCGGGGCATGTGCGGGCCGCGCTCACGTTGGGCGAGTTCTTCGAGTTGACCGGGCGCCCCGGCGCCGAGCGGTGGTATCGCCGGGCGGCCGAGGCGGGGCACCCCGAGGCGGCCTATCGGCTCGGCCGGATGGGACAGGAGCGGGACGACGAACGTGCCGCGTCGACGTGGTTCCTGCGCGCGGCCTCGTGCGGCCACGTGCGGGCCGCGGTACGGCTCGCGACCTCGCTGGAGCGGGCGGGGGACACCGCCGAGGCGATCGGGTGGTACCGGCTCGCGGCCGAGGAGGGCGACGCCGAGGGCGCGCGTGCGCTCGGGTTCCTGTTGCAGGACGCGGGCGATGTCGAGGGCGCGGCGCGGTGGTGGCAGGTCGCGGCGGAGGCCGGGGACGGGACGGCGGCCAATGCGCTCGGGGCGTGGTTCGCCGCCTGCGGGCGATCGAGCGAGGCGGCCGGGTGGTACGAGCGGGCCGCGGCGGCCGGCGAGTGCAACGGGGCCTTCAACCTCGGCCTGTTGCACGCCGAGCACGAGGACGCGTCGGGCGCCGAGCGCTGGTTCCGGATGGCCGCCTACGCGGGTCACGGGGACGCGGCCAACGCGCTGGCGGGGCTGCTTCTGGAGCGCGGAGACGACGAGGAGGCGCGGATATGGTTCGCGCGGGCCGCCGAGGCGGGCAGCGTGGACGGCTCGTACAACCTGGGCATCCTGCACGCGCGGGGCGGTCTGGACGACGCCGCCGAGACGTGCTGGCGGCGCGCCGCGGAGGCCGGGCACGCGGACGCGGCCTTGCAGATGGGGCTGTTGCTGGAGCGCCGGGGGGATGCCGAGGGGGCGGCGCGTGCCTACGAGACGGCGGCGCGGGCGGATCGGCCGACGGCGGCGTTTCGGCTCGGTGCGATGCTTGCGGACGCGGGGGCGGCCGAGCAAGCGGAGCGCTGGTACGCGGTGGCCGCGGACGCGGGGCACGTGACGGCGGCACTGCGGTGCGGGGTGTTGTGCGCGCGGCGTGGTGAGGACAAGTCGGCGGCGCGGCGGTTCAAGGTCGCGGCCGAGGCGGGCAGCGTGTCCGGGGCGTGGAATCTGGCGCTGCTGCATCTGCGGCACGAGGATCCGGACGGTGCGGAGCCGTGGTTGACGGTGGCCGCGCGCGGTGGGCACGGGCGGGCGGCTCTGCGGCTCGTGGTGCTGGCGTTGCGGCGCGGGGATCTGGCCGATGCGGAGCATTGGTGTGGGCCGGCGGTTGCGCATGGTCCTGCGGATGTCGCGGCCAAGGCGCAACGGTTGCTGGACGCGTTCCGGGCGGAGTCGCTGGCGAGTTGAGGACCGGGCTCGGTCGACATGGTCCTCGGGCGGACGGGCCGACGGGCGGGTCGGCCGACGGGCGGGTGGCCTTGGCCGGTTGTCCTCAGGCGCCGGACGGGCTGAATGTGCCGCGGGCGGGCTGGGTTGGTTGCGGTTGTGCTTAGGGCTGCGTGGGGGTGTCCTCAAGCGCCGGACGGGCTGAAATCGGGCTGGTGGCGGGTGTGATGCTGCGCCGGAGTGGCCTTGGGTGTCCGGTGCGCTGACTTGGTGGCGGTCGTGCCCGGGCTGCGCTGCCGGACGGGCTGAATGTGCTGCGGGCGGGTTGGGTTGGTTGCGGTTGTGTTTGGGCTGCGTGGGGGTGTCCTCAAGCGCCGGACGGGCTGAAATCGGGCTGGTGGCAGGTGTGATGCTGCGCCGGAGTGGCCTTGGGCGTCGGACGGGCTGGACTTGGGCTGGGGGCGGGTGTGATGTTGCGCCGGGTGTCCTCGGGTGCCGGGCGGTGTGTTGGCTGGGGTGTTGTCGGGCGTCGGGTGGGCTGGGTTTGGTTGGGTTGTAGGGGGGTGCCGGGTTTGTTGGTGGGTGTGGGGGGTTTGGGTGGGGGGTCGTTAGGGTTCGGGGGATGGAGGTGGCGGGATGGGGCGGTTTTGGAGGGGGCGCGGGGTCGGGGCCGTTGTCGTGGGGGAATGGCCCGGTGACGACGGGTCGCGGGAGCAGGCGGTGCGGTTGGTGGCGTACCTGCGCGGCGTCGTGCAGGCCGGGGACGGTGACGCGGACGCGGTTGCGGCGCGGGTGATCGGGCTGTCCGCGGCCACGCTCGTGCGGATGGATCGGGCCGCTCGGCAGCAGGCGGCGGGTGCGCCGGGTGGTCCGGGGGCGGCCAGGGTGCTGCTGCGTACCCGCCGGCACCCGTTGGTTGCCGCGGTGACGAGCCTGGACGCGAACGGCGGGCTGCGCGAGGAGGCGGTGGTTCGGCTGGCGGCCGAACCCGGGCCGCTGGCCTCGGTCTTCCTCGCACTGCGGACCGACGACTGGGTGGACTCGGTGCGCGAGCGGGCGCTCGCCGCGCTGCGCTGGCACGACGAGCCGGACGAGGTGCGGGCGGCGGTGCCCGTGCTCGACGCGTTGCGCGGGCGGATCCGGTCCAAGGGTGCGTTGGACGCCTATCGTGAGGTGCTGCTCGCGAAGCCGCGTCAGCAGGCCCGAGGCCGCGCGGCGGCCACCGAGGAGCAGCCGAGCGTGCGTCGCCTGGGCATGGAACTGCTGGACGAGGACGCGCTGTTGGCGATGGCGCTGCGCGACTCGGACCATGCCTGCCGGACCGCCGCCGGACATGCCCTGCTGGCCCGACTGCGCGGCCGGGACCGGCAGCACGTCGCGTTGCGGCTGCTGCGGGTGCCCGATCCGCGGGTGCGCGAGCGGGCGGTGGAGGTATTGCCGGCCGGGATCGAACCGGCCGTTCTCGCGGGCGCGTTGGCGGATCGGTCGGCCAAGGTGCGGGACGCCGCACGGCGCCGACTGCAGGCCGGCGGCACCGATCCGGCCGCCGCCTACCGGGCCTTCCTGCGCACCCGGCCCTCGCCGGGCATGCTGCTCGGGCTCGCCGAATGCGGCGAGGACGCGGATCTGGACATCCTGCACGCGCACCTGGACGCGGAGCGGTCCGCGCTGCGTCGGGCGGCCCGCGCGGGCGCGGTCCACCTGGTCCGGCGGACCACGCCCTCGTAACGGGCCGGGCGCGGGTTCAGCCCCCCGCGCAGTCCGGGCAGACGCCGCGGAAGGTGACCTCGACGGCGGAGATGTCGAAGCCGAAGCGCTCCGCCTCGGCGAGGCCGGCGATCGGGTCGCCGTCCGGATGTACGTCGCGGATCGTCCCGCACACGCGGCACACCAGATGTTGGTGCGCGGTGCGGGCGTTGGGGTCGTACCGCTTGGCCCGCCCGTCGGTGCCCACCTCCAGCACCTCGCCGAGTGTGACGAGTTCCTTCAGCGTGTTGTAGACGGTCGCCCGGCTGATCTCCGGCAGGCGCCGGCCCGCACGTGCGTGTACCTCGTCGGCGGTCAGATGTACGTGGTCGCCGTTCAGGACCTCGGCGACGACGCGACGCTGCGCGGTCAGGCGCCATCCCCGCTCACGCAGTCGTTCCAGAAGGTCGCTCATGTACACGACGATACACGTACCTGGATTGGAACTGGTCTAAATATCGTTCTGGACAAAGTCCAAACTTGGCTCTAGGTTGAGTGCCGGACCTCAGCACGAGCAACGCCAGGGGAGACGCAGACCATGTCGCAGCAGCCGAACACGTTGACCACCGAATCCGGCGCACCGGTGGCCGACAACCAGAACAGCCAGACCGCGGGCCCCGGCGGGCCGTTGTTGCTCCAGGACCAGTACCTGATCGAGAAGTTGGCCCGGTTCAACCGGGAGCGCATCCCGGAGCGGGTGGTGCACGCCCGCGGCTCGGGAGCGTTCGGCTATTTCGAGGTCACCGCGGACGTGTCCAGGTTCACCAGGGCACACTTCCTCGGCGAACCGGGCCGGCGTACCGAGGTGTTCACCCGCTTCTCCACCGTCGCCGGCAACCTCGGCTCGGCGGACGCGGTGCGCGATCCGCGCGGATTCGCGGTGAAGTTCTACACCGAGGAGGGCAACTACGACCTCGTCGGCAACAACACCCCGGTGTTCTTCATCAAGGACCCGCTGAAGTTCCCGGACTTCATCCACACCCAGAAGCGCGACCCGTACACCGGCAGCCAGGAGGCGGACAACGTCTGGGACTTCTGGTCGCACTCGCCCGAGGCCATCCACCAGGTCACCTGGCTGTTCGGCGACCGCGGCATCCCCGCCTCGTACCGGCACATGGACGGCTTCTCATCGCACACCTACCAGTGGGTCAACGCCCAGGGCGAGGCGTTCTGGGTCAAGTACCACTTCAAGACCGACCAGGGCATCCGGAACCTGACCGCCGAGGCCGCCGCCGCCCTCGCGGGTGCCGACGCCGACTCGCATCAGCGCGACCTGCTCACCGCGATCGACGCGGGCTCGGCGCCGTCGTGGACGCTCAAGGTGCAGATCATGCCGGTCGCGGAGGCCGCGACCTACCGGTTCAACCCGTTCGACCTGACCAAGGTGTGGCCGCACGCCGACTACCCGCTGATCGAGGTCGGTCGGCTGGTGCTCGACCGCAACCCGGAGAACGTGTTCGCCGACGTCGAGCAGGCCGCGTTCAACCCGGCCAACTTCGTGCCGGGCATCGGCCCCAGCCCGGACAAGATGCTCCAGGGACGGCTGTTCGCCTACGCCGACGCGCACCGCTACCGGGTCGGCGTCAACCACACCCAACTCCCGGTCAACGCACCGCACGCCACGGTCGCCCGCAATCACGGGCGGGACGGCCACATGGCGACCAACCCGGGCGGTCGGGCCAAGAACTACGAGCCGAACAGCTTCGGGGGCCCGTACGAGAGCGGCGTGCCGCTGTGGGCCTCGACCGCGGTGACCGGCCTCACCGGAACGCACGAGGCTCCCGCACACGCTCAGGACGACGACTACGTGCAGGCCGGCGACCTGTACCGGCTGATGGCGGCGGACGAGCAGGCCCGACTGGTGGCCAACATCTCCGGCTTCCTGGCCCAGGTCTCCCGCGACGACATCATCGACCGCGTCGTCGGCCACTTCCGGGCCGCCGACCAGGACTACGGCGACCGCATCGCGGCCGCCGTGAAGGACCTGCGCGGCTGACCCCCCGAGAACCGCCGCCCGGTACCTGAGCCGCGAATCGGTACCGGGCGGCGTTCACCCTGTCCGGCATCCGGTGTCGCGGACGCGGTCAGCCGACCAACTCCTCGGCGCGTTGTGCCTCGCGGATCTGGCAACGCACGATGTCGCGGACCGAGATGATGCCGAGCACGTCGCCGCCGTCGAGCACGATCAGGTGGCGGAAGCCGCCGCGCGTCATGGCCGCCGCGGCGTCCGCCAGCGTCCAGGACGGGGTCGCGAAGACCACGTTCGAGGTGAGGTGGTCGCCGGCGTACTCGGTGTCGGGATTCTGGCCGGCACCGATCGACATCAGGATGTCCCGCTCGGTGAGAATGCCCAGACCGGACGTGTCCGGGTCGATCACCACCGCCGCGCCGATCTGGCGGGCGGACATCAGGCGCGCCGCGGCGCGGAGCGTGTGGGCCGGGCCGATGGTCAGAACGATCGTGCTCATGCCGTCGCGGACGAGCATGTGACACCACCTCCGTCGGGGCGTGGATGTCAGGGCGGGGGGTGCGCTCGAGAAAGATTTCACAAGTTCACAAGCCCTGTTTTCACATGGTCACATGCTCGGGAAGGTCAAGGGAAGGTATAACGGGCAACTCACTCGAAGGGAGTAGCCAAGCGAGAGTCGGACGGTTCTTCCGAATGCGCTGAAACCCGCCGAAATTCACCGAAGAACGCCGGGGTATTCGCCAAACCCGTCAATTCGTCAGGCCTGCTCGTGCGGATCGCCGAGCCGGTCCAGCAACTCGTCGTGCAGGAGGCCGTTGGACGCGGCCGCGGTGCCGCCGGCCGGGCCGGGGGTGCCGCCGAGCGAAGTGAACCGTCCGCCCGCCTCCTCGACGATCACCGCCAGCGGCGCGAGGTCCCACAGGTTGACCTCGGGCTCCGCGCAGATGTCCACCGCGCCCTCCGCGACCAGCATGTACGACCAGAAGTCGCCGTAGGCACGGGTGCGCCAGCAGGCGCGGGTCAGGTCGAGGAAGTCGTCCATCCGGCCGCGCTCCTCCCAACCGCCCATGCTGGAGTACGCGAACGAGGCGTCCTCGATCGCGCCGACCTTCGACACCCGGCAGCGCGAGGCCTGGGACAGGCTGCGGCCGGTCCACGCGCCGGCGCCCTTGGCAGCCCACCAGCGACGGCCCAGGGCGGGCGCGGAGACCACGCCCATGACCGACTCGTCGCCGTCCATCAGCGCGATCAGCGTCGCCCACACCGGGACGCCGCGGACGAAGTTCTTGGTGCCGTCGATCGGGTCGATCACCCAGCGCCGGGGCCCGTGGCCGGACGAGCCGAACTCCTCGCCCAACACCGCGTCACGCGGGCGACCGCGCCCGAGCTGGTGCCGGATGATCTCCTCGGCGGCCTTGTCCGCGTCGCTGACCGGAGTCATGTCCGGCTTCGTCTCGACCTGGAGGTCGAGCGCCTTGAAGCGGTCCATGGTGGTCGCGTCGGCGGCGTCCGCGAGGACGTGGGCGAAGCGCAGATCGTCGTCATAGCCGGGCATGACACGAACAGTACTGGCGGCTCGGACGCGTTCGCGCACGCCCCGCGCGCACGGACACACTTACGCGCCGTCGCCGCGGCCTCGTACGCTCGTTATGCAGACAAGGAAGCGCGAGCAGCGACAGTCGACAACCGTTCATCGGTCGTACGCGTGTTACGGGTACGAGTCGATGGCGGAGGGGGTGCGGGACCGCGATGGCACTGTTCGGGGTCGGGCGCAGGACAACACACGGCAAAGAGGCCGTACCGGGACCCGGTCTCGTCCAACCGCGTCGAAGTCTGGACGGTTGGACGCTGGAGGGCACTCCGCTCGCGGACCGATTGGAGCGCGAGGAACTACGCGAACTGGGCACCCTGCTGCACGGCGTCGGGGCCGAGATGCGTACCGCGTGGACCTACGAACGCGCCGCCGACCTGCTGGAGCGGGCCGGCGAGCGACCCCAGGCGCTTGCCGTCGTGGAGGCGTGGTTCGCACTGCCCGAGGAGGTGCGCCGGGCCAGCCCGGCCGCGACCCGCTCGCTGGGTCGGCGCCGGCAGCGGCTGCGCAGCCGACTGGGCACCCCGGCCGGATCGGCGGCGGCCATCCCGCAGGCCAGGACCGGCGTGTCGATGCCGCCCGAGCCGAGCGCGCCGCCCGCGACTCCGGGCGAGAGCGGGAGCGGGAGCGGGACCGCGTCCCGGCGCACGTCGGCCAAGGGAGTGCCGGCCGAGGGAACGCCGAGGACGGAGCAGGCTACCCGCTGGTAATCGATGGCCCCGCGGGGGTTCCGGTCGGCGCGCCGAGGGCGTAGGACAGCGGGTACACGGCTACCGCCGACCGCACGTCACACGTCTCTCGCGAGGAGAACGCCCGTGTCGACGCACGATTTGTACGCGCTGCCCGCCGACATGACCGTCTGGGAGGTCCCCGCGTCGGGGGCGGCCCGGTTCAACTGGGAGTACGACGAGGGCCGGGACCGGCTTCTCGCCCTGTACGCCAAGGGCAAGGACAAGCAGTGGGACGCCGCCCGGCGGATCGAGTGGGACCTGCCGGTGGACCCGACGAACCCGCTGGGCATGCCCGAGGAACTGCACACGCTGTACGGCACGCGCAGCTGGAACATGATGTCGCAGCGCGAGCGCGACGAACTGGGCCGGCACGCCATCGCCTGGCAGTTCAGCCAGTTCCTGCACGGCGAACAGGGCGCCCTGATCTGTAGCGCGCGGATCGCGGAGTCGGTACCGGACCTGGACGCGAAGTTCTATGCGGCCACCCAGGTGATGGACGAGGCCCGGCACGCCGAGGTGTACGCGCGGTTCCTCAAGGACAAGGTCGGCCTGTACTACCCGATCAACCCGAGCCTGAAGTCGCTGCTCGACGACACGCTGTCGGATGCCCGCTGGGACATGCCCTACCTGGGCATGCAGGTGCTGATCGAGGGGCTGGCCCTGGCCGCCTTCGGGATGTTGCGCGATCTGACCACGGTCGCGCTGCCCAAGCAGATCCTGGCCTACGTGATGCAGGACGAGGCCCGGCACGTGGCCTTCGGGCGGATGGCGCTGCGCGACTACTACCGCCAGCTGACCGATGCCGAACGCGGCGAGCGCGAGGAGTTCGTGATCGAGGGCTGCCATCTGATGCGCGACCGGCTGCGCGACGAGGAGGTGTGGGAGAACTTCGAGATCGACAAGGTCGAGGCGCGCGAGGCCACCGAGAACTCCGAATACCTGCGCGAGTTCCGCCGGTTGCTGTTCAGCCGGATCGTCCCGTGCATCAAGGACATCGGGCTGTGGGGACCGAAGGTGCGCGCCACCTTCGCCGAGATGGGCGTGCTGGACATGGGCGATTCGAACGTCGAGCACATGATGCGCGACGACGAGGACCAGGCCGAGGCGCTGGACCGGGACCGGCGCATCCGCGCGGAGGAACGGGCCCGGGCCGCCGAGGTCGCCGACATGGTGGAGCTGGGCTCGGACGGATGAAGCGGTGCATCGGGGCGCGGACGCGGTGTCCGTGATCCGGCACGGGAGGGCCGCCCGCGCGGGAACGGGCTAGATTTTTCGGCATGACCGATCTTGTACGCAGCCGTCCGCCCGCTTTCGTCTTCGACCTCGACGGAACCCTCGTCGACAGCGTCTACCACCACGTCATGTCGTGGCAGGAGGCGCTCAGCGAGGCCGGCATCGACCTGGCGATGTGGCGGATCCACCGCAAGGTCGGGATGAGCGGCGGATTGTTCGTCAAGGGCATCCAGCGCGAGACGGGCATCGACCTCTCGCCCGAGCAGGTGGAGGCGCTCACCGACGCGCACGGGCGCAACTACGCCGCCCGGGTGCCGTTCGTGGAGCCGCTGCCCGGGGCCCCGGAACTGCTGCGCCACCTCACCCGGGTGGGCATCCCGTGGACCATCGCCACCAGTGGGCGGCGGGCCGGCGCCGAGCCGATGCTGGCCAAGCTCGGCGCGCCCGCCGACCTGGCGATGGTCACCCGCGACGAGGTCGCCCGGGCCAAGCCGGATCCCGACCTGTTCCTGGCCGGCGCGGCCAAGCTCGGGGTGGACCCGGCGCAGTGCGTGGTGGTCGGGGACAGCATCTGGGACCTGCTGGCCGCGCGCCGGGCGGGCTCGCTGGGCGTGGGACTGCTCTCCGGTGGCTACGGTGCGGACGAACTCGAACGCGCGCACGCCTTCCGGGTCTACGACGAGCCGGGCGACCTGCTGGCGCACATCGACGAACTGGGCGTACGCGGCGACTGAGATCGCGCATGCATCCGGGTGATCCTGCTCGGCAAGCCGTCCCGGGCGGCGTCGAAAGTCCTACCCTTGAGCCATGGGTCCGGCCGACGAACCTGCGGAACTGCTCCGTCTCCTCGCCGACGACGCCCGATTGAAGGTGTTCGCCGCGCTGGTCCTGGAGGCACATCTCAGCTCCGAGATCGCCGATCGGGCCGGGCTGCCGCTGCGGGACACGATCAAGGTGCTGGCCCGGCTGGAGTCCGTCGGTCTGGCCGCGCGGGCCGGCGACGGCTGGCATGCGTGCCCCGAGGCGCTGGCCCAGGCCGCAGCGGGCATGGGCGAGGAGCCGGACGACGCGTTCGCCGACCGCGGCCCGGCCGAGGCGGCCGTGTTGCGCACCTACCTCACTCGGGGCCGGGTCCGGCAGTTGCCGGTACAGCGGGCCAAGCGGCTGGTCGTGCTGGATCACGTCGCGGGCAGCTTCGAACCCGGTGTGCGCTACGACGAGGCCGAGATCGAGGAGACGCTGCGCCGGTTCATGGACGACCATGCCGCCCTGCGCAGACACCTCGTGGACGAGGGCTTCCTGGGCCGCGAGGGCGGGATGTACTGGCGTACGGGCGGGTCGTTCGTGGTCTGAACGACCCGCCGAGGTGCGTCGGACGCTTCCCACGCACCGGACACTTCCCACGCACCGGACACTTCCTAGCGGACCGGCGCCCGGTCCATGTCGATGCCGCCGTTGTCCGTGCGGACGTCGATCTCGCGGTTCGAGCGCGTGTCGTTGCCGATCTCGTTGCGCACACCGCCGTTGTCGGTGGCGGTGGACACTCGATAGCTGTTCTCGTCGTCCGGAACGCTGATCCGGACCCCGCCGTTGTCGGTGCGCACCTTCACGTTCGTGGGCGGGGTGTCGAAACGCAGCCGGACGCCGCCGTTGTCGGTTTGCACCAAGACCCGGTCGGCGCTGACCCGGGACACGCCGATGCCGCCGTTGTCGGTGCTCAGGCTCAGATTTCCGACGCTGTCGTCGACGCCGATGTGCCCGTTGTTGGTGCTGAACTCCATGTCCTGGCGCAGCCCGCTCGCGTTGATCGAGCCGTTGTCCGCGGAGACCTTGAGCGGGATGTCGAGCGGGATCTTGATCTTGTACGACCCGCCGCAGGCGATGCCGAAGATGCCCGGGCAGTTCAGCCGCAGCTTGAGCCGGTCGCCCTCCAGCGTCCAGCTCGGCTCGGGGCCGTTGACGCTGTCGGTGATCCGTCGGTCCACGGTGATCTTCCCCGGTTCGCCCCGTTCGAGGGTGACCCCGCCGTTGTCGGTGTCGATGACCAGGTTGGCGGAGCCGATGGTGAAGACCTTCGTGGCGTGCACATCGTGGGCGGAGAGCAGGGTGATCCCGGTCCACGCCGCCAGCAGGATCCCTCCGAGGGTGAACACCCCACCGAAGAAGATCAGTGACGTCCGTAGCGGCCTTTTCATGACACTCTCCCCGACAGGTGATCCGAAGCTGCCCAAACTGTATGAGCGGCCGCCCCGGGGACGGCATCCGGCGGTCACCCGAACCGGAGGTAGGGCTGTCCCCCCTGAACGGACCGTGACCGAGCCGGCGGCGCGGGTGTTCGGCGCGCACTGAACCCGGGCAGGGGGAGAGCCGTTCCCCTGTGCGAGGGTCGTGTTTCCCCTCGGGCCCCGACCGTTTAGGAGAACCGCTTCATGTTCGACACCGTCTCCGGCCTGCCCCTCCACGTCCTGGTCGTGCACTTGGCGGTGGTCGTCGTGCCGGCGGCGGCGATCGCGAGCGTGCTCGTGGCGGCCCGTCGTCCGTGGCTGCTGCGCGCCGGGTGGTGGGTGGTCGGCCTGGACGCCGTCGCGGCGCTGACCACCTTCGTCGCGAAGGAGAGCGGCGAGAAGCTGCTCGCCCGGCTGGACCGGCTCACCGAGGGCCAACGGGCCGCCGCGGTACAGACCCACGTGGATCGGGGCGCGGACATGCTCTGGTACACGCTCGGCCTGCTCGGCATCACGCTCGTGCTGCTGCTGGTCGCCCGGCATCGGGCCGCCGCGACCTTCCGGCCGCGGACGATACCGCCGATCGTGGTTCCGATCGTGGCCGTGCTGACCGTGGTGGCCGCGGTGTTCGCGGTCGTCCAGGTGGTGCGGGTGGGCGAATCCGGATCCAAGGCGGTCTGGCACGACACGGTGGAGAACAGCCTCGCGGCACCGCGCTGACCCGAACGGCGCCGGTCGTCAGTCGCCCTCGTCGCGCTCGCGAGTGCTCAGCAACCGGCGCAGCGAGTACAGCCGGGCCGGGTCCGCGTGGCCGGCCTCGACCCACGCGTCGAGTGCGCAGTCCGGTTCGTCGTGCGAACACGCGCGCGGACACTCCTCGGTGCCCGCGGCGAGGTCGGGGAAGGCGTTGATCACCCGGCTGAGGTCGACGTGGTTGAGGCCGAACGAGCGCACCCCCGGGGTGTCCACGACCCAGCCCTGGTCCTCGCCGGCCTCGAAGACCGGCAGCCGCAGGGTCAGCGCCGACGTGGTGGTGTGCCGGCCACGGCCGGTCACCTCGTTGACGTGACCGACCGCCCGCTGGTGGTCCGGCACCAACTCGTTGACCAGGGTGGTCTTGCCGACGCCGCTGTGTCCGACGAAGACGGTGATCTTGCCGGCCAGGCGGGCGCGGATCGGGTCGAGGTCCCAGTTCGACTCGCTCCTGGTGACCACGTACTCGACGCCGAGCGCGCCGTACATCTCCAACAGGTCGTCGGGCGAGGCGAGATCGGCCTTGGTCAGCACGAGCAGCGGTTCCAGGCCCGCGTCGTAGGCGGCGACCAGGCAGCGGTCGATCAGGCGCGGACGCGGCTCCGGATCGGCCAACGCGGTGACGATCGCGAGCTGGTCGGCGTTGGCCACGATGATCCGCTCGTACGGGTCGTCGTCGTCCGCGGTGCGGCGCAGCGTGCTGCGGCGCTCCTCGACCCGGACGATCCGGGCCAGCGAGCCGTCCTCGCCGCTGAGATCGCCGACGATGGCGACCCGGTCGCCGACCACGACGCCCTTGCGGCCCAGTTCGCGGGCCTTCATCGCGGTGATCGAGCGGTCCGGGGCGTCCTCGTCCTCCAGCAGGCACGTGTATCGGCCGCGGTCGACGGTCAGCACACGGCCCTCGCGGGCGTCCTCGTGCTTGGGCCGGGTCCGGGTGCGCGGACGCGAACCGCGCTTGCCCGGACGGATCCGGATGTCGTCCTCGTCCAGGTCCTTGCGTCGGTTGGAGCCGAGTCCCGCCATCGTCCCGGGCCCCTCAGCCGCGTCGCGCGGTCAGCATGCGCGTCCACATGCCGGTGAAGTCGGGCAGGGTCTTCGCGGTGGTCTCCACGTTCTCCACTTCCACGCCCGGGACCAGCAGGCCCAGTACGGCGGCCGCGGTGGCCAGCCGGTGGTCGTCGTAGGTGTGGAACACTCCGCCGTGCAGCGGACGGGGCCGGATCTCCAGGCCGTCCTCGATCTCGTTCACGTCGCCGCCGAGGTCGTTGATCTCCTTGACCAGCGCGGCCAGCCGGTCGGTCTCGTGCAGGCGCAGGTGGGCCACGCCGGTCAGCCGGCTGGGGCCGTCGGCCAGGGCCGCGACCGCCGCGATCACCGGGGTCAACTCGCCGACGTCGTGCAGGTCCGCCTCGATGCCGTGCACCGCGCCGCTCCCGGTCAGGGTCAGGCCGGCCGGGGTGAGCGCGCACGAGCCGCCCATCGCGGTGAAGATCGAGCGCAACCGGTCACCGGGCTGCGTGGTGTACTCCGGCCAGTCCCGCACGGTCACCGAACCGCCGGTGACCAGCGCGGCGGCCAGGAACGGACCGGCGTTGGACAGGTCCGGCTCGACCACCATGTCGCGGCCGAGCAGCGCGCCCGGGGCGACCCGCCACACGTTCGGCTCGGCGTCGTCCACCCGGGCACCGGCCGCCCGCAGCATGTCCACGGTCATCGCGATGTGCGTCATCGACGGCACCGAACTGCCGGTGTGCCGGACCTCGACGCCGAGATTGAAGCGCGGCCCGGACAGCAGCAGCGCGCTGACGAACTGCGACGAGGAGGACGCGTCGATGTGCACCACGCCGCCCTCGACCCCGCCGCCGCCGAGCACGGTCATCGGCAGCCGGGCCTCGCCCTCGTCGTCGATCCGGGTGCCCAGGTCGCGCAGCGCGTTGATCACGCCGTCCAGCGGGCGCTCGTACGAGCGCGGGTCGCCGTCGAAGCGCACCGGCCCCTCGGCGAGCGCGGCCACCGGCGGCAGGAAGCGCATCACGGTGCCCGCGTTGCCGCAGTCCACGGTCGCGGGGCCGGTCAGCCCGCCGGGCAGCACGTACCAGTCCGCGCCGCGGTCCTCGATCACCACACCGAGCGCACGCAGGCCGGCCACCATCAGCAGCGAGTCGCGGCTGCGCAGCGGGCGGCGGACATAGCCGGGGCCGTCGGCGAGCGCGGCCAGCACGAGGGCGCGGTTGGTCACCGACTTGGACCCGGGCACCTCGACGGTGGCGGTCACGGGAGCGGAGGCGACAGGGGCAGACCACAACGCAGACATCACGTCCCAAGCCTAGTCGTTCGCGGCCCCGCCCCCGATTTTCCTTCCGTACGTGGCACCCTGGACGCCATGTGTGGCCGGTATGCGTCCAGCAAGAGTCCCGATGACCTCGTCGAGATCTTCGAGGTCGATCGGTTCGACCCCGCGGACGAGCTTCCTCCCGACTGGAACATCGCGCCGACCAAGCAGGTGTACGCCGTCCTGGAACGCCCGGTCGAGTCCGGCGGCGCGCCCGCCCGGCAACTGCGCCCGGTCAAGTGGGGCCTGGTGCCGTCCTGGGCCAAGGATCCCGGCATGGGCGCCAAGATGATCAACGCACGGTCGGAGACCGTGCACGAGAAGCCGGCCTACCGCAAGGCGTTCGCCGCCCGGCGGTGTCTGCTGCCGGCCGACGGCTACTTCGAATGGCACACCCCGGAGACCGCGCCGGACGGCCCCAAGGGCGCCTCGCGCAAGCAGCCGTATTGGATCCACCCGGCGGACGGCACCGAGGTGGCCTTCGCCGGGCTGTACGAATGGTGGCGCGACCGCAGCCGGGCCGACGACGACCCGCTGGGCTGGTTGTGGACCTGCACGATCCTCACCCTGGACGCCGATCCCGAGCTGGCCCGGATCCACCACCGGATGCCGCTGGTGCTGACCCGGGACAAGTGGGACGGGTGGCTGGACCCGGCGTGGACCGAGCCGGAGGAGGTCCGCGGGCTGCTGGTGCCCCCGCCCACCGGGTTCATGACGGCGCACCCGGTCTCGACGGACGTCAACAACGTCCGCAACAACGCACCGCACCTGCTCGAAGCGATCCCCGAGGACGAGGTCACCGTTGACGCGACGCTCTTCTGACCGAGCCGACGGGGCCGGCGGGGTCGGCCCGGTCGCCGAGGCTGCCGCGGACCCGGCGGCCGCCGCGGTGGGGCCGGATGCCGCCGGGCCGCCGGAGGTGTTCGAGGTGGCGACGCCGGTCGGCGTCGCGCGGGTGACCCTGCGGCGCGCGACGACGGTGTCGGCCCGGGCGTGGTTCGTGGCGAGCCACGGCGCGGGCGGCGGGATCGAGGCGCGCGACCTGGCCGCGCTCGCCGCGGCGCTGCCCGCGCGCGGCATGCATGTCGCCCTGGTCGAGCAGCCGTGGCGGGTGGCCGGTCGGCGACTGGCCCCCGCGCCCAAGACCCTGGACGCGGGCTGGCTTCCGGTGCTCGCCGAGATCGCCGGGCGCAACCCGCAGGGTCTGCCGGTGTTCGGGTCCGGCCGCAGCGCCGGCGCCCGGGTCGCGTGCCGCACCGCAGGTGAGACGGAAGTGGCGGGTGTGGTCGCGCTGGCCTTCCCGCTGCATCCACCCGGACGGCCGGAGCGTTCGCGCTTGGCTGAACTGCTCGGCGCCGGCGTGCCGACCCTGGTCGTCCAGGGCGAGCGGGACGCCTTCGGCGGGCCGGACGAGTTTCCGGCGGACGGTCCGACCGTGCTGCGGGTGCCGTTCGCGGACCACGGATTCGCCGTCCCCAAACGCGCCGAGATCACCCAGGAAGCGGCGTTGTCCCTGATCACAGCGGGTGTCGGCGATTGGCTGGTGGCCGCGAGCACGCGGGAATGATCCGTGTCGGCGACGTGTTCCCCCAACTGTCAAGCGTCGACGAGTGGAGGTCGCTCCCATGCTCAAGGCCGCCGGTTCGGTTGTCCGAAACGAGGCACCGTTTCTCGCCTGGCCCGAGTGGGGTGCGGGCACCGACCAGCCTCGGGCGATATCGTCGACTCCTGGCTTGAAGGAGGTGGGTCTCGTACCGGAGACCTTGGAGCAGCAAGACGCGCGGTTCGAGCGGGACGCCCTGCCGTTCCTCGATCAGTTGTATTCGGCGGCGTTGCGGATGACCCGCAACCCGGCGGATGCCGAGGACCTGGTCCAGGAGACGTTCGCCAAGGCGTACGCGTCGTTCCACCAGTTCAAAGAGGGCACCAACCTCAAGGCCTGGCTGTACCGCATCCTGACCAACACCTTCATCAACTCCTATCGCAAGAAGCAGCGGCAGCCGCTGGAATCGCATGCGGAGGAGATCGAGGACTGGCAGCTGCACCGCGCCGAGTCGCACATGTCCACCGGACTGCGCTCGGCCGAGGCGCAGGCGCTCGACCACCTGCCCGACTCCGACGTGAAGACGGCTCTGCAGGCGATCCCGGAGGAGTTCCGGATCGCGGTGTATCTCGCCGACGTCGAGGGCTTCGCGTACAAGGAGATCGCGGACATCATGGGTACTCCCATCGGGACCGTGATGTCGCGCCTGCACCGCGGGCGGCGCCAGCTTCGCGATCTGCTGGCCGACTACGCACGTGAGCGCGGCCTCGTCCCCGCAGGCACCGACCGGAAAGGCTCGGACTCATGAGCTGCGGTGACCACCACGAGGTGGATTGCTCCGAGATCCTCGGGCACCTGTACGAGTACATCGACAACGAGCTGGCGGACGCGGACTGCACCAGCATCCGCACGCACCTCGACGAATGCTCGCCGTGCCTGGACAAGTACGGCCTGGAGCAGCAGGTGAAGGAGCTGGTGCACCGCTGCTGCGGGCGCGACGAGGTCCCCTCGGAGCTGCGTAACAAGGTGCTGGAGCGGATCAAACTGGTGCGCGTCGAGGTGGACGCGCAGCGGGCCTCGGTCGAGGAGAGCGTGGTCGAGATAGAGCGCCCGGGTCGCACCTGACGCGATCGGTGGGGCCCGAGCCGATCCGGCCGGGGCCTCGATCGCCGGGCGGATTCGAACGCCGCGCCGACGTCGGCGGGCTGCTGACCCGAACGAGCTGAAACAGGGGCGCATGGCCGGGAAGACCCGGGCATGCGCCCCTTCGCCGTTCCCGGCGCGGCCTGTTTTCGGTGGTCCGAGCGCCCAGCCGAGGAGTCGTATGCGCACGCTGCCGCCGGGCACCCGGAACCACGCGTGATCGTGCCGGCCGGGTCCGCGCCCGCGCGGTTCCTGCTGCCGTGGTCGGGCGTGGACATCGATCGACCGGGCGCGTCGGCGGTGTCGTTCGTCGCCTTGGCGGTCCGGTGGGTCGGTCGGGACGGGGAGCGCGGGAGGGCCCTGTCCGGCGGGACGGCCGCCGGGGACGGTTTCTCGTGATTGGATTTCGGGCGGGGCGCCATCGCGCCCGCGATACGTCGCAACGGCCCGACCCGGGCCCGAAGGAGGAACGACGATGGCCGAACAGGTCCTGGCGGAGATGGTGGCCAACGTGGCCAAGGTCGTCGCCCACGAGGGGGACACGGTCGAGGCCGGCAGCACCCTGGTCATCCTGGAGTCGATGAAGATGGAGATCCCGGTGCTCAACGAGTTTCCGGGCACCATCGCACGCATCACCGTCGCCGAGGGCGACGTGATCCAGGAGGGCGACCCGATCGCGGTGATCGAGTAGCAGCCCGGCGAAGCGCCCTGCCGGGGTAGCCGCGTCGGCCGACCGCGGGGGTCAGATCGACGTGAGCACGCCGTGCTCGACGCATTTGGCGGTCCAGCCGCGCGGGGTCACCTGAACGGTCATCCGTCGCCGGCACCGACCGCAATAGCGGGGTGGTTCGAGTTCGCGGCGCCGCACACAGTCGTCGTGCGCGGCGCCGGCAAGCTGTTCGCCGCAGTGGTCGCAGAAGGCTGCATCGGTGGTCACGGCCGTAGATTACGGCCTACTGGAGCTGCGGGGCCTCGCGCAGGTCCTTGAGGTAGCAGATCAGTTCCACCTCGGGCACCGGCCACCAGTCGCGCTCGGGTGCGCGGTGGAAGCCCATCCGCGCGTAGAGCCGGTGTGCGGCGCGCATGTCCCACACGGTGGAGATCGCGACGGCGGTGAAGTGGTACTTGCGGGCCCGCTCCAGGCACGCCTCCACCAGCGCCTCGCCGATGCCGCGACCGCGGGCGGCCGGGCTGACCGCGAGCATCCGGAACTCGCCCTCGCCCTCCCGGGAGACCTCCGCGTACGCACTGCCGGGCAGCACGAACGCCACGGTGCCCAGGATCTCGCCGCTGTTCTCGTCCACCGCCACGAGCAGTTCGGAGTTCTCCGCCCGGTGCGCGGCCTTGCGCAGATCGTTGACGTACTCCTGGTCGGCGGCGACGAGGCCCGCGTAGCCCGCGACGGTCACCTCTCCCACCGCTTCGTACTCCTCCGCACGTGCCTGGCGGATGCGGACGCCGGCCGGTGCGGGGTGGTGGTCGTGCGCTCGGGCCGCGGCGGCGGAAGGGGGAGGACTCATAGCCGTCCAGTTTACGCTGTGCATCACACGCCCATGGTCGTGCGCGGATAGACCGCCTCCGGATCGGTGAGCACGTTCAGCAGGTACGGCACGCCGGAGTCGAACGCCCGACGCAGTGCCGGGCCGATCCGCTCGGAGCGGGTGATCGTCTCGCCCGCGCCGCCCAGGGCGCGCACCACGTCGTCGTAGCGGGTGCCCGGGGTCAGGTCGGCGGCCACGTCGTGCCCGGACAACATGCGCGTCGGGTGCTTCTCCAGCGCCCAGCAGCCGTTGTTGCCGACGATCAGCACCACCGGCAGGCGGTGTCGGACCAGGGTGTCCACGTCCATCAGCGAGAAACCCGCCGCACCGTCCCCGAGCAGCAGCACGACCTGCGCCGAGGGGCGGGCCAGCCGGGCGCCCAGCGCGTAGCCCAGGCCGGTGCCCAGGCAGCCGTACGGGCCCGCGTCGAGCCAGCCGCCCGGGCGGGCGGGTTCGATGTACTTGCCCGCGAAGGAGACGAAGTCGCCGCCGTCGCCGATCACCACGGCGTCCTCGTCGAGCCGGCGGAGCAACTCCCCGTGCACCCGCGCCGGATGGATCGGCCGGCCGGCGCTGCCCAGAAGCGGTGCGTCGGACTGCGCGGCGGTGCGTGCCGCATCGCGCACGTGCGCGGCCCAGATCCGGTACATGCCGACCCGGCCGACCCGCTCCCACGCGGCGGTGAGCGCGTCGAACAGCGCGGTCAGGTCGGCGGCGAGCGTCATCGCGCAGTGTGCGTGCGCGGTCGGCCCCGCGGGTGCGTCGGTCAGGTGCACCACGCGGGCGGGGGCTCCGCCGCCCCGGCCGCCGAAGGTGCCGTAACCCAACCGGAAGTCCAGTGGCGCGCCCGCGACCAGCACCAGGTCGGCGCCGCCGAGGGCGGTCAGCCGGGCCCGACCGGCGAGCAGCGGGTGGCCGGCGGGCAGCACGCCGCGGCCCATCCCGTTGGCCACCACCGGTATCCCCATGGTCTCGGCGGCCCGGCGTGCGGCGTGCTCGGCGCCGCCGATCCACACGTCCTGGCCGAGCACCAGCACCGGTCGTGCCGCGCGGGCGAGCAGGTCGGCGACCTCGGCGACCGGATCCGGGTCCGGCAGCACCGGCGCCGGCGGCGTGGGATCCGGCAGCGACACCTCGGCGCGGTCGTAGAGCACGTCCATCGGCACGTCCAGGAAGACCGGACCCCGGTGCGGACTGTTCGCCAGGGTCAGCGCGGCGTCCACCTCGGCGGTGATCCGGTCGGTGTCGTGCACGGTCGCCGCACGCTTGGTGATCGGCGCCAGCAACGGCGGATGGTCGAGCTCCTGGAGTGCCCCCGAGCCCCAGCGGAACGCGGGTGCACGTCCGCCCAGCACCAGCATCGGCGAGCCGTTGAACCAGGCGGTGGCCACCGCGCTGATCCCGTTGGTGACGCCGGGACCCGCGGTCAGCACGGCCAGGCCGGGCCGGCGGGTGAGCTTGGCGGTCGCCTCGGCGGCGAACACGGCGGTCTGCTCGTGTCGTACGTCCACCACCCGCATCGGCGGCGCGGCGCCGGCCGCGGCGTCGTAGAGCGGGAGGACGTGCCCTCCCGAGAGCGTGAACATCGTGTCGATGCCGTGCGCCCGGGCGGCGGCGACGGCCAGCGTGCCGCCGTGCCCCTCGACCGTGCGGTCGGCGTGATCTCGTTCCTCGGCCCCTCGTCGTGTGCGCATGCCCGACCTCCGTCGCCGTGGACACGGCGGGCCCCGTGCCGCAGGGAAACCTATCCGCGTGCGCTACCGGTCAGTAAGAGGCGACCGCCGACGGCCCCGGATCGGTGCGGGCCGTCGGCGGGTCGGGGCGGCCTTCGCCGCGCCGGCACTACAACGTCTGGTTGAGCGCCTTGACCGGCATGCTCAGTTCCTTGAGCAGCTCCAGGTCGGCGTCCGCGGCGCGGCCCAGGGTGGTGAGGTAGTTGCCGACGATCACCGCATTGATCCCGCCGAGCAGGCCCTCGCGGGTGCCCAGGTCGCCGAGCGCGATCTCCCGGCCGCCCGCGTAGCGCAGGATGGTCCGGGGGAGGGCGAGCCGGAAGGCGCCGATGATCTTGAGCGCCTCGCGCGGCTCCAGCACCTCCTGGTCGGCGAACGGGGTGCCCGGGCGCGGGTTGAGGAAGTTCAGCGGCACCTCGTCCGGCTCCAGCTCGGCCAGCTGACCGGCGAACTCGGCGCGCTGTTCGGCGGACTCGCCCATGCCGACGATGCCGCCGCAGCACACCTCCATGCCCGCCGCGCGCACCATCCGCAGGGTGTCCCAGCGCTCCTCCCACGTGTGCGTGGTGACCACGTTGGTGAAGTACGACTTCGCCGTCTCCAGGTTGTGGTTGTAGCGGTGGATGCCCATCTCGGCGAGCTCGTCGACCTGCTCCTGGGTGAGCATGCCCAGCGACGCGGCGATGTTGATGTCGACGGCCTCGCGGATCGCCGCGACGCCCTCGCGCATCTGCTTCATCAGGCGCTCGTCCGGGCCGCGCACCGCGGCCACGATGCAGAACTCGGTGGCACCGGTCGCGGCGGTCTCCTTGGCGGCCTCCACCAGCGAGGGGATGTCCAGCCACGCGGCGCGCACGGGAGAGGGGAACAGACCCGACTGGGAGCAGAAGTGGCAGTCCTCGGGGCAGCCGCCGGTCTTGACCGACACGATGCCCTCGACCTCGACCTCGGGCCCGCAGTGCCGGACCCGGACCTCGTGGGCGAGTTGGAGCAGCTCTTCGAGGCGGTCGTCCGGAAGTTCGAGCACGGCCAGCACCTGATCGGCGCTCAGGCCCTGTCCCCGGTCGAGGACTTGGCGCCGGGCCACGGCCAGGATGTCGTCGTTCACGGTCTGCGTACGGTCACTGTCGAGGGTTTCCGTCATGTCGCTCACCTTGCGGTCGGATCCTGTATGGCGCGGAACGCGGCCGGGTCGAAGGTACCGCCCAGGGCCGGCGACAAACTCGCGCGGGCGGTGAGCAGGAAGTCGGCGGGGTGCAGCGCACCCGCGCCGGCGGGCAGCACACCGGCCAGCGGCCGGGCGGCCAGGGTCTCCAGATCCCGGACGTTGCACCGCATCGCCAGGTCGGGCTCCGCGGGCCAGGAGCCGATCACCACGCCGACCAGATCCACACCCCGATGGGCCATCGACTCCAGGGTGAGCGCGGTGTGGTTGAGCGTGCCCAGGTCGGGCCGGGCCACCACCAGCGCGCCGGCCTTCAGCTCGTGGGCGAGGTCGGCGATCGTGGTGCCCTCGTCGTCGAAGCGCACGAGCAGGCCGCCCGCGCCCTCGACGACGACCAGGTCGGTCTCCTTGGCGAGTGCGCGGACCCGGTCGGCCACGCCGTACAGATCCACCGGCGGCAGGCCGGAGACCCGGGAGGCGGCGGCGGGGGAGAGCGGGTCGGGATAGCGCGAGTACTCGTGCAGATCGGTCACCCCGGCCAGGCGCCGCACGTCGGCGAGGTCGCCCGCCTCGTTCGGCCCCACACCCGTCTGCGAGGCCTTGACCACGGCCACCGTGCCGCCCCGCACCGCCGCGATCGCCGCGACGGCCGCCGTGACGATCGTCTTGCCCACCCCGGTGTCGGTACCGGTCACCACGAGAACGCTCATGGCGTGAGCCTAGGGCGTGGCTTCGATCCCCCGCCGAGCACCACGACGCCCGGCACCGCACCTCGCCACCCCGGGGAAACACCCGAATGGAACCGCGGCCGGGCGGCCCGGGTGGAACCGGGCCGTCCGGCCGATGGCATGCGCACGGGCGCGGTGCCCGGTCTCACTCCTGCGGGCGGCGCAACCGGGCGACGAACTTGTACCGATCCCCCCGGTACACGGAACGGACCCACTCGACCGGCTCGCCGTCGGTGTCGAAGCTGTGTCGGGACAGCAGCAACAGCGGCAGACCCACGTCGGTGCCCAGCAGCCCCGCCTCGCGCGGGGTGGCCATCGCGGTCTCGATCGTCTCCTCGGCCTCGGCCAGGTGCACGTCGAAGCCGGCCGACAGGGCCCGGTACAGCGAGTTGTGCTTGGCCAGGTGCTTGCGCAGGCCCGGGAAACGTTTGGTGGACAGGTGCGTGGTCTCGATCGCCATCGGCTCGGAGTTGGCCAGCCGCAGGCGCTCTATCCGCAGCACCCGGTTGCCGGGCCGGATCGCGAGCCGCTCCGCGAGGTGGTCGTCGCACGTGATGTAACCGATCTCGATCAACCGAGAGGTCGGCTCCAGGCCCTGGGCCTGCATGTCCTCGGTATAGGAGGTCAGCTGGAGGCTCTGCGCGACCTTCGGCTTGGCCACGAAGGTGCCCCGGCCCTGGGCGCGCTCCAGCCGGCCCTCGATGACCAGTTCCTGAAGGGCCTGTCGCACCGTGGTGCGGGAGATGTCGAACTGCGCCGCGAGGGTGCGTTCCGGCGGCACGGGCGTGCCCGGTGGCTGGGTGTTCGTCAGCTCCTGAAGATGGCGCTTGAGGCGGTAGTACTTCGGCACGCGCGCGCTCGGCTCGAGACCGGGGTCGCCTCCTGCCGTCACACTGTCCGCCGCGGTTGTGATCGCGTGTTCCGCCGTCACCGGTGCCCTCCTGACACGTCCGGTCCCCATCGTGGCACGACCACCGATCCCCCCAGGACCAGGAGCGCGGATGTCGGTCCGATAACGGCGCGGGTTCGCCGTCTACGGAACCTTGACACCCCAATTGGTCTATGCCAACCTCCGAAATGGTCTAAACCATTGATGGTCACCGCGCAACCCTCGTCCCTGGTGCGTCAGTGTTTTCCCATTCGAGTCCCCTCCCCAGTGGGGGACTCGGTCGGTCCGCGCACCACACGGATCCGACGGGGGACATCGGCAACTCCATACCGAACTGCGGTGCCCGACATCCTGAGGAGGATGTAGTGAAGCGTCGTCTTCTCGTCGCGGCCGGTGTCGCGGCGGCGCTGACCGGTGTTGCCGCTTGTGGATCCGACAGCAGCGATGACAAAAAGGACAACAAGCCGGCGGCTTCCAACGCGCCTGCTGCGGCCAACGGCAAGACCGTTCGGGTCTGGCTGATGAAGGGCTCCGCACCCGACGACTACATCGCCGCACTCAAGGCGAAGTTCGAGGCGGACCACCCGGGCGCCAAGCTGGACGTGCAGATCCAGCAGTGGAACGGCATCGGCCAGAAGATCACCGGTGCGCTCGCCAGCAACGACGCCCCCGACGTGATCGAGGCCGGCAACACCCAGATCGCCCAGTACGGCGCCTCGGGCGGTCTGAAGGACCTCAGCTCCAAGGTCACCGAGCTCGGCGGCAAGGACTGGCTGACCGGCCTGTCCGAGCCCAGCAAGGTCGACGGCAAGACCTACGGCATCCCGTTCTACGCCGCCAACCGCGTCGTGATCTACAACAAGGAGCTCTTCGCCAAGGCCGGCGTGCAGCCGCCGAAGACTCGCGCCGAGTGGATCGAGACCACCAAGAAGCTCAACACCGGCGACCAGCAGGGCATTTACCTGCCGGGCCAGAACTGGTACTTCTACGCGGGCCTGCTCAAGGACGAGGGCGCGGACATCGCGACCAAGTCCGGCAGCGCGTGGAAGGCCAACCTGGACGGCGCGCCGGCCACCGCAGCGTCCGCCTTCTACAAGGAGCTCCAGGCGCTCGGCAAGGCCGCCAAGGACGGCGACGAGAAGACCCAGCCCGAGGTCGTCGCGGCCGACGGCGGCAAGATCGCCCAGTTCATCGCCGTTCCGGCCGAGGCCGAGACGATCATCAAGTCGAACCCGGCCCTGAAGGACAAGTTCGGCTTCTTCCCGATCCCGGGCAAGGACGCGAGCAAGGCCGGTGCCGCGCTGACCGGCGGTTCCGACCTGACGGTCCCCGAGGCGTCGAAGAACCAGGACCTGGCCTACGACGTCATCAAGCTGATGAACAGCGACGAGTGGCAGACCAAGCTCGCGCAGGCGACCAAGCAGCTCCCGAACAAGACCACCCTCGCCGGCGCCGTCACGGCCGACCCGGGCGGCGCAGCGATGATGGAGGGCGCGAAGAACGGCTTCGCCACCCCCAACTCGCCGAACTGGGCCTCGGTCGAGGACAACAACCCGATCAAGGCGTACCTGACCAAGGTGATGACCGGCACCGACCCGGCCGCGGCCGGCAAGGAAGCCAACGCGTCGATCGAGAAGACGCTGAACACCAAGAACTGACGTGACGCGTGCACCCGAACCGCCGAGCGGATCGGGTGAAGCGCAGTCGGGCCGAACGGTCGGTTCCCGCCGCGGGGCACTCCCCCGGGGCGGGACCGGCCCGGCCCACCCGGCGCGGCTCGCCGGCGGACCCCCGTCGCCGGCTCCGCGCTCTCGCCACGTCCCGCCACCGGGCCGGACGGGCCGGAGACCCCCGACACCGAACAACGGGAAGGCAGCTGTGTCAGCCTCCAAGGCAGATGCGGTGGTCGCGACACCTACGCAGCCCCCGCGCAACCAGGCGCCCTCCGGCGCCAGACGCGCAACGAAGCCCCCACGCAAGCCGTCGGGGATCGTCAAGTCGGTCACCCCATACCTTCTTGTCGCGCCCGCGATCCTCGGGATCGTCTTCCTGCTGTTCTATCCGGTGGTCCGGAACGTCATGTTGTCGTTCCAGCATTACCGCTTCAAGCAGCTGATCTCACGATCGGCCGACTACGTCGGCTGGGAGAACTACCAGGAGATCCTCAAGGACAGCGAATTCTGGGAAGTCACCCGCCGTACGTTCTACTTCACCGCGGTCAACGTCGTGGCGATCATGGTGATCTCCACGCTGTGCGCGCTGATGCTGATGAAGCTCGGCAAGTCCATGCGCATCGTGGTGCTGATCGGCCTGGTCGCCGCCTGGGCGACCCCGGTCATCGCCGCGACCACGATCTTCAAGTGGCTCTTCCGCTCCGACAACGGCGTGGTCAACTGGGCGCTGGTCAAGCTCGGCTTCGACTACGAGGGCTACACGTGGTTCGGGCACGCCGGATCCACCCTGACGGTGGTCACCCTGCTCATCGTGTGGCAGTCGATCCCCTTCGCGACGCTGACCCTGTACGCCGGTCTGACCACGGTCTCCACCGACATCTACGAGTCGGCCCGCCTCGACGGCGCAGGCCCGGTGCGGATCTTCAGCTCGATCACCTTCCCGATCCTGCGCCCGATCTTCGCGCTGGTGGCCTCGCTCGAAGTGATCTGGATCTTCAAGTCCTTCGCCCAGATCTGGGCGATCGCGGGTGAGAACGGTCCGATCAATGAGGTGCGCACGCTGCCCGTGTACGCCTACCAGCAGGGCATGTCGGCCAAATTGTTCGACATGGCCGGGGCGATCTCCACGATCACCGTGGTGATCCTCGCCGTAATGCTCGTCTTCTACTTCCGTCAGATGTTCAAGCAGGAACGGGAGGCCGACAAGTGAAGGCGCGCACCCTGAAGCGGATTCCGCTCAACATCGCGGCGCTGCTGGTATTCGCCGTGTCGATCTTCCCGGTCTACTGGATGATCCTCACCGCGTTCAAGCCGGCCAAGGACATCCAGTCGGCGACGCCGAAGTTCCTGCCCAGCTCGATCTCGTTCCACAACTTCGACACCGCGACCAGCGAGCCGCACTTCTGGGACTACTGGCGCAACAGCCTGTTGGTCGCGGGCGTGGGCGTGCTCCTGGCCCTGGTCGTCGCGTGCTTCGCCGCGTTCGCGGTGGCCCGGATGCAGTGGAAGGGCCGGGCGCCCTTCATCCTGATGGTGTTCATCGCGCAGATGGCGCCGTGGGAAGCGCTGATGATCCCGATGTACCTGATCGCGCGCGACAACGACCTGCTCGACTCGCTGCCGATGCTCACCGCGATCTACTTCGTGATGACGCTGCCGTTCTCGATCGTGACCCTGCGCGGCTTCCTCGGCGGCATTCCGGTCGAGCTGGAAGAGGCCGCACGGGTGGACGGCTGTTCGCGGTTCACCGCGTTCCGCAAGATCGTCTTCCCGCTGCTGGCTCCGGGTCTGCTGTCCACGTCGCTGTTCGGCTTCATCACCGCGTGGAACGAGTTCGCGTTCGCCAACGCGCTGCTGCTGAACAAGCCGGAGCAGCGCACGCTGCCGACCTGGCTCAACTCGTTCAGCAACGGAATCACCATCGACTGGGGCGCCATCATGGCCGCCTCCACCCTGTTCATGCTTCCGGTTCTTGCGATTTTCCTGGTCCTGCAGGGCAAGGTCACCGGCGGTCTCACCTCCGGCGCGGTAAAGGGCTGATCGACCATGTCCGAACGTCTCGAGCGCCTCGCGCTCGCCGTCCTGCAGCCCGGGTTCGACGGCCTGACCGCGCCCGGGTGGCTGCGGCACCACATCGCCGGCGGACTGGGTTCGGTGGGCCTGTTCGGTCGCAACATCGCGACCCCCGAGCAGGTCACCGCCCTGACCGAGGAACTGCGCCGGGAGAACCCCGACCTCGTCGTCGCGATCGACGAGGAGGGCGGCGACGTCACCCGCATCCACGTGAACACCGGCAGCCGTTGGCCGGGCAACCTGGCGCTCGGCGTGGTGGACGACACCGCGACCACCGAGGCGGTCGCCCGCGGGCTGGGCCGTGAGCTGGCCGCGTGCGGCGTCAACCTCAACTGGGCGCCGTCGGCCGACGTCAACTCCAACCCGGACAACCCGATCATCGGCGTGCGGTCCTTCGGGTCCGACCCCGAGCTGGTCGCCCGGCACACCGCCGCGTACGTGACCGGCCTGCAGGCCGCCGGCGTGGCCGCGTGCGTCAAGCACTTCCCCGGCCACGGCGACACCGCGATGGACTCGCACCACGGGCTGCCGCGCGTGGACGCCTCGCGCGAGACGCTGGCCGCGCGCGAGCTGGTCCCGTTCCACGCGAGCATCGCGGCGGGCAGCAAGGCGATCATGAGCGCGCACATCGTGCTGCCCGCCTACGACACCGAGCTTCCCGCGACGTTGTCCCGGAAGATCATGACCGGGCTGCTGCGCGAGGAACTGGGCTACACCGGCCTGATCGTCACCGACGCGATCGAGATGGGCGCGATAGCCGACACCTACGGCATCGCCGACGGCACCGTGCGGGCGATCGCGGCCGGCGTCGACGCGGTGTGCGTGGGCGGCGGGCTGTGCGACGAGGAAACCGTGCTGCACCTGCGCGATGCGCTGGTGAACGCGGTCCGCGAGGGCCGGCTCGCCGAGGAGCGCCTGGCCGACGCGGCCACCCGGGTCCACGAGCTGGCCACGTGGGCCAAGGTCGGCGCGGCCGAATCGGTCGACTACGCGCTCGGCCTGGACGCGGCCCGCCGCGCGGTCCGGGTGACCGGCACGGTGACGCCGATCAGCACCCCCGCACACGTGGTCGAGCTGTCGCCCACCGCCAACATCGCGGTCGGCGAGCAGACCCCGTGGGGCATCGCCCCGGTCCTGACCGAGGCCCTGCCCGGCACCACCGTCACCCGGGCCCGGACCGCCGAGCCGCAGCTGATCGACGACGTGCTGCGCGCGGCGACCGACCGCCCCCTGATCCTGGTGGTCCGCAACCTGGACCACCACGAGTGGGCCGGCGAAATCGTGGCGAGCCTGCTCGCCGCGCGGCCGGACGCCGTCGTGGTCGAGATGGGCATCCCCGGAGCTGCCACTCCGGGCACCGCCCACCTCGCCACGCACGGCGCCGCCACGGTCTGCGGCATCGCCGCCGCCGAGATCCTGACCGGCCGCCGGCTGGGCTGACGGCCCGGATCGACCCGGAGCGTCGACTGGCACGATGCGTCCGGACGCTGTGAACCCGTTCGACACGATGCGTCCGGACGCCGTGAACCGGCGCGACACCGGCGGGCCGGAGACTGGGGGTCGGGCATCGGGGCCGGGCCCTCCGGGGCTGGGCATCGGGAGTCGGCAGCCAGGGGCTGGGTAGACGGAGCCTGGGCGGGGAGCCGGGCGCCAGGCGAGGCCGGGCACCAAGGGCCTGCGTGTGTGCGTGGATTGTCCGGAGCCATCCGGGTTGTCGTGCCGGGCTGAGCGAAGCCCGCGCGGCGCCGCGAAAAATACTGCAAACACTCATGCACCACAGCAAGCAACCACCGCAAAGCACCACATGAAACCAACGGAAGGCCGCACCATGTCCGCCACCGACGACCGTGACGCCCTGGGACCCGACCGGGGCACCATCATGTCCGCCGAGATGGCGGAGCAGCCTGCCGTCCTGCGCCGGATCCTGGCCGAGGGCGCTCCGACGATCCGGGCCATCGCCGCCGAGATCGCCGCGCGCAACCCGCGCTTCGTGCTGCTGACGGCGCGCGGGACCAGCGACAACGCCGCGCTGTACGCGAAGTACCTGATCGAGGTGCTGCTGGGCAAGCCGGCCGGGCTCACCTCGATGTCCACGACCACCGCCTACGGCGCGGAGCCGGACCTGACCGACTGCCTGGTGATCACGGTCTCCCAGTCGGGCGGCTCGCCCGACCTGGTCGCCTCCACCGAGGCGGCCCGCAAGGCCGGCGCGATCACCCTCGCGGTGACCAACAACCCGGACTCGGCCCTGGCCGCCGTCTCCGAGTTCCACATCGACGTGCTCGCCGGCCCGGAGAAGGCGCTGCCGGCGACGAAGACGTACACCGCGGAACTGCTCGCGCTGTACCTGTTCGTCGAGGGCCTGCGCGGTGGCGACACCTCGCCGGCCGACCTGCTGCCCACGCTGGCCCAGGACGTCCTGGACCGCCGGCACGAGGTCGCCGAACTGGCCCAGCGCTACCGCTTCGCGCAGCGCCTGGTGATCACCTCGCGCGGCTACGGCTATCCGACGGCGCGGGAGGCCGCGCTCAAGATCATGGAGACCAGCTACATCCCGGCCCAGCCCTTCTCCGGCGCGGACCTGCTGCACGGGCCGCTGGCCATGGTCGACAACGTCAGCCCGGTGATCGCGGTCGTCCCCGACGGCAAGGGCGGCGACGCGCTCCAGCCGGTCCTGGAGCGACTGCGCGGCCGCGGTGCGGACCTGATGGTGATCGGTACGGCCGACCAGGTCGCCCGGGCCTCGGCCGGCTTCGTCCTCCCCGGGGGCGTGGCCGAGGAGGTCCAGCCGATCCTGGAGATCATCCCCCTCCAACTCCTGGCCTACGAGGTCACCATGGCCCGAGGCCTCGACCCGGACGCCCCCCGCGCACTCGCGAAGGTGACGGAGACCCACTGAGCTCGTGGCCACATGGCCCTGATGGGCCCGCCCGACCCGGGTTCGGCGGTTGCGGTGCTCGTGGCCACGTGGCCCTGATGGGTCTGCCCGGTCCGGGCCCGGCGGTTGCGGTTGCGATGTGGGTGGCTTGGGTTGTGTACCCACCCGCTCCACCCGTTGCGTTTGGTGCGGAGGTTGGGGTTTCAGGGGCGTCGAGGGGGCCTGCTCTGGCCCGGCGGCCCCCGGTGTGGTGAACGGTCGTTGGGTGGATTGGCTGCGGGGAGCGACCGGGCTTCCCCGGGGCCGCCGAGCTTGGTGGACTCCTGGCGCGTCAGCGCCCCCGACTCGGGTGAGACCTCGTGATCGACGCGCGAAGTGCGGAGAGCGGCGGAGCCGCGAAACCAAGACTTCGTGGCCCGGAGCGAAGCGGAGGGACACGAAGTCACGAGCGAGGGGCCGCTTTTTTCTCGGAGGAGCGAAGCGGGGGAGAGAAAAAAGTGGTGCCTCGGGAGCCGGCGCCGAAGGCGCCCAACAAGCAGCAACGCCGCACCCCCGACTCCGGCCCGCCCGCTTCGCCGCGCCCGCGATCCGGGTCGGCCCGCTTCGTCGCGCCTGCGACTCCCGCCCGCCCGCTTCGTCGCGCCTGCGACTCCCGCCCGCCCGCTTCGCCGCGCCCGCGATCCGGGTCGGCCCGCTTCGTCGCGCCTGTGACTCCCGCCCGCCCGCTTCGCCGCGCCCGCGATCCGGGTCGGCCCGCTTCGTCGCGCCCGCGATCCGGGCCGCGCCCGCTTCGCTCTGCCCGCGCCTCGGGTCGCCTGGTTCGCCGACCCGCGTCTCGAGCAGGCCCGCGTCGTCGCGCGCACGTCCCGAGCAGGCCCGCTTCGCTGCGCCCGCGTCCCAGGCCGCGCCTGCTTCCCCGTGCCCCCGACCCCGGTCGGGGCCCGGCTCCTCGTGCCCGTGATCCGGGCGCGCCGGCCTCGTAGCGCTTCCGCCGCCCGCCGCCCGCCGCCGCCGCCCCGCCTGTGTTACTTCCTCGGCCAAGACCCCGTTGCGTGTTCGAAGCCGAGGGCGCTTGCTCGTTGTACTGCGGTGCGGGTGACGGCGAAGATGGCGCCCTCGATGGCGGCGGCGAGGAGGATTTCGGGCCAGCCCTGGTCGCGTTCCCAGGCGTCGGGTGGGTTGTCCCGGCCGGTGATGGTCGTCCATGCCCGGTCGACGAGCTTTCCGGCGAGCAGGCCCGCGCCGATGCCGGCGAGTAGGCCGAGCGGGCGATAGGGCAGCGCTTTGGCGGTCTTGTTCATGTCCTGCGGCTGCCCTGGGAGGGACGGTCCACGCCGGTGGGTTGTCGGCGAGGGGTGTGCGGGAGCGGAGCGGTCAGATGTCCGCTTCGTACGCCACCACGCCGCCGACCCAGGTCTTGAGGACCCGCCAGTCGTCGCTCCACCAGACCAGGTCGGCGGCGGCGCCCGGGGCGAGGCGGCCCAGGTCGGTGCGGCCGAGGGCGTCGGCGGGGACTCGGGTGGCGCAGGTGAGGACGCGGGCCGGGGGATTGCCCAGGGCGATCAGGTTGCGGACGGCGAGGTCCAGGGTCAGCGCGGAGCCGGCGATCGTGCCGTCGGGGTTGCGCGGGACGTCGCCCTCGACCAGGGTCACGTCGACGTCGCCGAGGCGGTAGCGGCCCGGCGGCATGCCCGCGGCGGCCATCGCGTCGGTGACCAGCGCGGTGCGCTCGCCGGCCACGCGCAGGACCAGCGAGCAGACCGGGCCCACCACGTGGTGCAGGTCCGCGATCAGGCCGGGGGTCAGCCGCGGGTCGCTCAGCGCCGCGCCGACCACGCCCGGTTCGCGGTGGCCCAGGCCGCGTTGTGCGTTGAACAGGTGGGTGACCATGGTCGCGCCCGCGTCCGCGGCGGCGGACATCTCGGCGGCGGTCGCGTCCGTGTGTCCGGCCGAGACTCGGATCCCCGTGGCGACGATGCGTCGAATGGCCTCGAGCGCACCGGGAAGTTCGGGCGCCAGGGTGATCATGGTCAGCGCCTCGCGGACGGTGTCGTCCAAGAGCAGGCGGTCGACCAGTTCGGGGGTGGGCTCGCGCAGGTACTGCGGCGGGTGGGTGCCGGCCCGGGCCGGGGACAGGAACGGCCCCTCCAGGTGCACTCCCAGGTCGCGCGAGATGGGCTCCAGGGCGAACTTGGCGCGCAGTTCGGCGGCCCGCACGAGCGCCGCGGTGAGCGTGTCCAGGTCGCCGGTGATGAAGGTCGGGCAGAACGCGGTGACCCCGGTGGACGGGAGCTTCGCGGCGACCTCGCGCCACGCGGTCGCGTCGGCGGCCACGAAGTCGTGCCCGAACGCGCCGTTGAGCTGGATGTCGACCAGGCCCGGAGTGAGCACGCCGTGCGGCAGTCGGATGGCGTCGGGGCCGCCGGGGCCCTCGGTCACGCCGGTGATCCGACCCTGCTCCAGACCCACCTCGGCGGGGCCGACGAGCGTCCCGTCCACAAGCACGCGAGGTGCCCCAATGCCGGCCACGCGTGCCTTCCTTCCCTGCGGGACCGCTACGCGGCCGAACGTTCGGCGGCCTCCCGGTGCGGGCCGGGAGGCCGTCGCCCATTTTGGTTCAGACCAATCCTAGTTGTCTAGACCAATGTCGAGGGACATGCCACGTATATGGGCGGTTATCGGGTCACGGGATGGCAAACCGCAGTACTCATGCAGTGGCAGGCTGCGGCGCCCCCCAGAAGCCGGCGATCACCGCGCCCACGAGACGGCGACCGCGGTGCGCCTACGAGCCCCGGCGCCCCCGAGCCCCGACACGTACGAGCCCCGGCGTCCCCGAGCCCCGGCGCCCCCAAGTCCCGGCACCCACGAGCCCCCGACCGCGGCGCCCCCCGATCCGCCCTACCGCGACGCTCACGTGGTGGCCGACCGCAGCGCCGCCACCGCGCGCGACACGTCGGCCGGCGTCAGGTCCGCGCGCGCGGCGAGGCGCAGTCGGGAGATGCCGTCCGGGACGGACGGCGGTCGGAAGCAGCCGACCAGGACTCCGGCCTCGGCGCAGCGCGCCGCGGTGTCGAAGGCGAGTTGCGCCTCGCCGATGAGCACGGACGCCACCGCGCCCTCGGGTTCGGTCACCCGCAGACCCGCCTCCCGGGCGCCCGTCGAGAGCGCACGTGCGTTCGCCCGTACCGCGTCGGCCAACCCCGGTTGCGCGCGCAGGATCCGCAGCGCCGCCAGCGCCGCCGCCACACACGCCGGCGCCAGCCCGGTGTCGAAGATGAACGGCCGTGCCGCGTCGATCAGGTGCTCGATCACCCGGGCGGGCCCGAGCACCGCACCGCCCTGTGAGCCCAGCGCCTTGGACAGCGTCGCGGTCAGCACCACGTCGTCGGCCCCCGCGAGCCCGGCCGCGTGTACCGCGCCCCGGCCGCCCGGGCCCACCACGCCGAGCCCGTGCGCCTCGTCCACGAGCAGAACGGCGCCATATCGCCGTGTGACGGCCGCAAGCTCGGCGAGGGGGGCGATGTCCCCGTCCACCGAGAAAATCGCGTCCACGACCACCAGGGCGCGTTCCTCGGCCCGTTCCGCGAGTACCCGAGCCACTGCCGGCACGTCCCGGTGCCCGGTGATCGCCACCCGGGCCCGGGAGAGCCGGCACGCGTCCACGATCGACGCGTGGTTGATCGCGTCCGAGACGACCAGGCCGCCCTTGCCGACCAGCCCGGCGATCACCCCGAGGTTGGCCAGGTATCCGGAGGAGAACACCAGCGCCGCCTCGGCGCCCATGTGGTCCGCGAGCTCGGCCTCCAACTCGGCGTGCAGCACGGTGGACCCGGTCACCAGCCGCGACCCGGTCGACCCGCCGCCCCACGTGCGCACCGCCCGCACCGTCGCCTCGACCACCCGTTCGTCGCGGGACAGGCCCAGGTAGTCGTTTCCGGCCAGATCCAACCCGCTCGCCGTCGCCTCGCGCGGCCGCAGCCGGCGGCGCAGACCCGCCTCGACCCGGTCCTTCGCGCGGATGTCCAGCCAGTCGAGCGGGTGACCGCCGCCGCCGAGCGGCTGCCGGGGAGTGGGCGATTCGGTGGACATCGATACCTCACAGGTGCGGCGACGTGGGGCGGCCAGGATCGCAGGCCCGATGGAAAGTACGCTGCGCGTGTGCCCTCCATGAACGATCTCGTCCGCCGCCACGGCGCGCTGCCCGCCGCCGACCTGGAGTGGCTGCACCTGCTCGTGTCCGAGTGGCAACTGCTCGCGGACCTGTCCTTCGCCGACCTGGTGTTGTGGGTGCCCACCAGCGACGGGCAGTACGTCGCGGTCGCGCAGATGCGGCCGAACACCGGCGCCACCTCGCATCAGGACGACCTGGTCGGCGACTTCGTCCCGCGCGGGCGGCGGCCGATGCTCGACGCGGCGCTGGACGAGGGCCGGATCGTGCGCGAGGGCGACCCGGAGTGGCGCGACGACGTGCCGGTGCGGGTCGAGGCGATCCCGGTCTCCCGGGAGGGCCGGGTGATCGGCGTCATCGCGCGCAACACCAACCTGCTCACCGCGCGCACGCCCAGCCGGCTGGAACTGACCTACCTCCAGAGCGCCGCGGATCTCGCGCAGATGATCGCCGCAGGGACGTTTCCGCACGCCGGTGAACTGCTCGACATGGACGCGTCGCCGCGCGTGGGCGACGGTTTGATCCGCCTCGACGCGGACGGCATCGTGCAGTACGCCAGCCCGAACGCACTCTCCGCCTACCACCGGCTCGGCCTGACCACCGACCTGGTCGGCTGCCACCTCGGCCGGATCACCGCCGAACTCGCGCCGCACGAGGGACCGGTGGACGAGGCCATCTCCGCGGTCGCCAGCGGCTGGGCCCCGCGCGAGACCGAGGTGGAGACACCCGCCGCGGTGGTGCAGCTGCGCGCCATCCCGCTCAAGCCGCGCGGGCAGCGGATCGGCGCGATCATGCTCCTGCGCGACGTGACCGAGCTGCGCCGGCGCGAGCGCGAGCTGATCACCAAGGACGCCACCATCCGGGAGATCCACCACCGGGTGAAGAACAACCTGCAGACGGTGGCCGCGCTGCTGCGCCTGCAGGCCCGGCGGATGGACGCGCCGCAGGCCCGGGCCGCGCTGGAGGAGGCGGTCCGCCGGGTCGGTTCGATCGCGATCGTGCACGAGACGTTGTCCCAGACGCTGGACGAGCGGGTGGACTTCGACGAGATCGCCGACCGGGTGTTGTCCATGGTCACCGAGGTCGCCGCGTCCTCGGTGCGGGTACGCACCGCCCGGCACGGGAACTTCGGCGAACTGATCGCCGAGACCGCGACGCCGCTGGCGATGGTGCTGACCGAGTTGTTGCAGAACGCCCTGGAGCACGCGTTCGAGGATCCCCGCTACACCGACCGCACCGGCACCCTGGAGGTGCACGCGGAACGGCGCGCGGAGCGCCTGCTGATCACCGTCACCGACGACGGGATCGGGTTGCCGGCGGATTTCGATCCGCAGGTCTCCGGCAACCTCGGTCTGCAGATCGTCCGCACCCTGGTCGGCAGCGAACTCGCGGGCCGTTTCGACATGGTGCCCAATCCGGCCGGCGGCACGATCGTCACGTTGGACCTGCAAATCCGGCAGCGCCGCTGAGCCCGGCCGCATTCGGCCGGCCGATGAATTCCCCGGCGCCGGGAAACGTCCGTACCACCAAAAGCAGTTGCCCCGCCCTGGTCCGACCGGACCCTGGCGGGGCAACTGCTGGCAATGCTTTGGTGTTTCCGGTGATCAAGTCCCCGGAGTGTTCAGCCTGTCGTACTGATCAGGCGGAGGCGCGTGCGCGGTTGCGGGCGGCGCGGCGCTTGAGAGCGCGACGCTCGTCCTCACTCAGACCGCCCCACACACCCGCGTCCTGACCGGACTCGAGAGCCCAGCCCAGGCACTGCTCCATCACGGGGCAACGGCGGCAGACCGCCTTCGCCTCCTCGATCTGAAGCAGAGCGGGACCGGTGTTGCCGATCGGGAAGAACAGCTCCGGGTCTTCGTCACGGCAGGCAGCAACGTGGCGCCAGTCCATGCGGTCCAACTCCTCGTGGGTCAGCGGGGGCTTCCGGCCCCGCTGTGGCTTGTGAATGTGAACGCTTTCACGAACCCCCCGACAAGCAAGGGGCCGACGGAGTCGGTCCCCAGGTTTGGCAGTGGATTCGGGCGGTGAAGATGACCTTTCGGCCACGTCCCTGCCGCCTCGTAGAGCCTTACAAACCTCGGCCGCCGATACAACCCCCTTGGGCCAGGATTTTTTAAATCATCGGTGTCGACTAGGTCACACCACTACATCGAAGGGGTGAACCCGGTATTTGCGTTCGAGTGAAAGGCCAAAAGGCCCTTCCACTCACACAATCACACGCAGTGCACGGGGAACCCCCCGGAAGGTCACACTCCGATGTTCTCCCAGATGGTCCCCATCGACCTGAAGAGAAACAGGTTCTTCAGTCCGAAGAGTGAACGCATCGCAGTCGTGCAGGGACACGACGTGACGCCCATGTGGAGCATTACCCGTGGAGCCCAGCATCCGGGCCAGATGGCGCAATGTGGGCAGTGTTGACATCCGAGTGAGCGCGAAGAGGTCCAATCCGGTGTCATATGACGCTTGTGGACACGGATTCACCGGCCGGTTGCGCAAAAACGTCCACGGCACCGTGTTCTGCACTATCCCCAGGCAGATTCCCTCGATCGGCTCCGCGCCGGGCACCTCCAGCGTCAGCGGCCCGTGCCTGCGCTCGGCCCGCCCGCCGTAGAAGCGGCGCAGCGCCGAGCGCACGTACAGCCCGGGCGTCGCGCGCCGGCCGCCGGCCCGACGCTCCTCCACCCTGCCGACCACCTCCGCGTCGAAGCCGAGGCCGGCGCAGAACAGGAACCAGCGCTCGTCGGCCAGGCCCAGGCCGATCTCCCGGCTGCGACTCGCGCGCAGCGCCTCCAGTAGGAGGCCGGTCGCCTCGACCGGGTCGTTGGGCATGCCGAGCGAGCGCGCGAACACGTTGGTGCTGCCGCCCGGGACCACGGCCATCGCCGGCAGCGACGGCGCCGGGCCGGACGCCAGCAGGCCGTTGGCCACCTCGTTGATCGTGCCGTCGCCGCCCAGGGCGATCACCAGGTCGATGCCGTCGTCCGCGGCCTGCCGAGCCAGTTCGCTCGCGTGGCCGCGGTGCTCGGTGCCGATCACGTCGAGCTTGAGGTCGCCGGCGAGCGCGTGGGCCAGGACGTCCCTGGTTCGCTCGCTGGTGGTCGTGGCCTTTGGGTTCACGACGAGAAGGGCGCGCATGTACACCAGCGTATCTACCGGCGGGTAGGGCTCCCGTGAGTCGCCGGGACGCCGGCCCCGGTTACAGTCGTGGGGTGACCGAGAGCCCTTCCGCCCAGGATCAGTCGGGCCCCGCCGGAGCCCTCCCCCTCACCTGGCGCATCTGCACCGCGGTGGTCGGTGTCGAGGCGTTCGCACTCCTCGGATACTCCCTCTACCTGACCTTCCGCAGCGAGTTCGGCCATCCGAGCAACGCCTCCGAGGGGGTCGCGATCGGCATCTACCTGCTGATCCTGGCCGCCGGGATAGTCGCCGCGTTCGTGGGCATGCTGCGCGGCCGGCGCTGGAGCCGATCGCCGGCGATCACCGCCAACCTGATCGTGGTCGGCATGGGGTGGTACCTGATCAAGGCCGATCAGCTGGTGATCGGCATCCTGACCATGATCGTGGGCGTGGGCACCATCGCCGCCCTCGCGACACCCGGCATGTACAACGCGCTCGAAGCGCGCCACCAGGCCCACCGGGCCTGAGCCGGCCGCCGCCCGCGGATCCGGCGGCGCCCCGCCACGCACCACCGGAACGACAGCGGCCCCGGACCGGGATCGGTCCGGGGCCGTCGTCGTGGCCTCGGTGCTACTCCTCGACGAGCAGCCGCTCGCGCAGCTGCGCGAGGGTGCGCGCGAGCAGTCGCGAGACGTGCATCTGCGAGATGCCGACCTCCTGCGCGATCTGGGACTGCGTCATGTTGCCGAAGAAGCGCAACAGCAGGATCTTCTTCTCCCGCGGCGGCAGCTGCTCCAGGAGCGGCTTGAGCGATTCGCGGTATTCGACGCCTTCGAGGGCGTCGTCCTCGGCGCCCAGTGTGTCGGCGACGGCCGGGGAGTCGTCGTCGGTGTCCGGTACGTCCAGCGAGAGTGTGCTGTAGGCGTTGGCCGATTCGAGCCCTTCGAGCACTTCCTCCTCGGAGATCCCCAATTGCACGGCGAGCTCGGCCACAGTGGGGGAGCGGCCGTTGCGCTGGGAGAGCTCGGCGGTGGCCGAGGTCAGCGCGAGGCGCAGCTCCTGGAGCCGGCGCGGCACCCGCACCGCCCAGCCCTTGTCCCGGAAGTGCCGCTTGATCTCGCCGACGATGGTCGGCGTCGCGTAGGTCGAGAACTCGACCCCACGATCCGAGTCGAACCGGTCCACCGACTTGATCAGGCCGATGGTGGCGACCTGGATCAGGTCGTCCAACGGCTCGCCGCGGTTGCGGAACCGGCGGGCGAGGTGCTCGACCAGCGGCAGATGCATCTCCACCAGCCGATCGCGCACCGCGGCCCGCGCGGGCGGATCCGATTCGAGCACCGCGAGCTGCGCGAACAGGCCGCGCGCGATCTCCCGGTCGTGGGCGTGGCGTTCGGAACCGGCGCGTCGCCGGTTCGGCACCGCCGGCCCCGTGGGCCCGGCGGATCCGGCCGGTTGTTCCGGTCCGTCCGGTCCGGCCGCCTCGATGCCACCATCCATCGTCATGCTCGCGTCGCTCACCATGCCCTCACCCTCCCCTCGGCCGCGCCCGGCGGCCTCGTCGGGTGAGGCCGCGCTCGGCTGCGGTTCGTTGGCCGCGCCTTCGACACCACTGCTCACGTCTGCTCCGGCCCGCCACCGCGCTTCTTGTGCAGGCTGATGCTGACCACCTTGTCCTCGCTCACCGTCGCGTCCACCTCGCCGGCCAGAGCCGACAGGACGGTCCAGGCGAACGTGTCGCGCGCGGGTGTTCGGCCGTCCGTGGTCGGCGCGGACACGGTCACGTGCAACGCGTCGCCCACCAGGTTGAACACGCAGGAGAGGACTCCGCCGGCCACCGCCTGGTCGAGCAGCATCGCGCATGCCTCGTCGACCGCGATGCGCAGGTCTTCGATCTCGTCCAGGGTGAAGTCGAGGCGGGCCGCGAGGCCCGCCGTCGCGGTGCGCAGGACGGAGAGATAGGCACCTTCGGCAGGCAGTCGGACCTCGACGAAGTCACGCTGTCCGGTGCCGGCTTCGTCCGCCGTGTATGCGGATCGCTGGGACACCCTCACCTCCAAGGTGCTGCTGTGGGTGGCCGCCGCCGGGCGGTCACCACCGATGTCGGGGGGAACCCCAGCGACGCTACCGCGCCGGCCGACAACTGTCGTCACCGATGCGGGAACGGGTGCGGGAACGAACGAGGCCGCTGCCTACTCGAACGGTACGTCACGATATGTGATTTGACGAGTACGTAGTGTACCCGACTTTGGTAATTTCGCACTGCGGGATCACGCCGTCGATGTACATGTGCCACAGTCCACCACTCGCCAACCCGCAAATGTCAGGTATGTCGCTCCGGCTGCGGGTCGCGGGCCCGGCGTCGGGCCCGATACAGCGCCACGTTGGTGCGCGAGGTGCACCGATCCGAGCAGTGCCGGCGGGAGCGATTTGTGGACAGGTCCAGAAAGACGTTCCGGCACGGCGGCGCCTGGCACACGCCCAGCCGGTCGATGCCGTGTGCGGTCAGCTGGACGGCCAGGCCCATGCCGGCTATCGCGGCGAAGCCCTCGGCCGCGCCCACCGCGTCGCCCGCCAGATGCAGATGCCACGGGCTCGCGTCGTGGCCGGTCAGCCGCGGGTGCACGGGGAATTCGGCGAGCAGGCCGTTGAGGGTGGCGACGGCGTCCGCCTCGCGGCCCGCCGCGGCGTCCGTGAAGACCGCCCGCAGGCGGGTGCGCACCGAGCGCAGCCGGGTCACGTCGGCATCCGTCACCCGGGGCGGGATGCGCCGAACGGGTGCGATCAGCGCCAGCACGTCCTCGGGTGAGCGCAACAGGTCCTCGCCGCGCGCCGGTTGCTCGGTGTTGACCAAGTGGACCGCGTGCTCGGCGTAGGAGGAGAGATCCAACGACTGCCCTTCGGTCGCGCGTGCCGGCCCGACCTCGGGCGGGATGCCTTCCGGATGCCTTCGCGCCCGTGTTCGCACGGGTCGGTGGGGCCGGATGTGGCGGCGGTTACTGTCAGCCTACTGCGCGTGGCGCTAGCGTCTGGACCAGTTGCGAGAAGGGGTCTGGCGCGCCATCACAAAAAGGTGGTAATCGGTTCATCGCCCCGGCGTACCCCCATTCGGGGGGTGTGCCAAAATCGGCGTCACGGGTGACCCCCGTAACCTCAGCCGGATCATGTGCGCTGCACGAAGCGCCGATGTCGCTGAGGCATGCAGCCTGCGATCGCGCTTCGAGAGCTGCACTTCTACTGACAATGTCGACAAAGGGGTCACTGTGGCAGCGGAGATCATCCCGACGGACAGCACGGCGACGGACGAACTCGATCCGGTCTTCGCCCTGCACCGGGGCGGGAAAATGGAAGTTCGCTCGACCGTCCCGGTGCGCAACCGGGACGACCTGTCCCTCGCCTATACGCCCGGCGTGGCCCGGGTGTGCACGGCCATCGCCGAGAACCCGGAACTCGTCCACGACTACACGTGGGTGTCCAACACGGTCGCGGTGGTCACCGACGGCACCGCCGTGCTCGGCCTGGGCGACATCGGGCCCGCCGCGTCCCTGCCGGTGATGGAGGGCAAGGCGATCCTGTTCAAGGAGTTCGCCGGCATCGACGCCGTGCCGCTCGCGCTCTCCTGCACCGACGTGGACGAGCTGGTGGACACCATCGCCCGGCTCGCGCCCTCCTTCGGCGGCATCAACCTGGAGGACATCAGCGCCCCGCGCTGCTTCGAGGTGGAGCGCCGGCTCCAGGAGCGGCTGGACATCCCGGTCTTCCACGACGACCAGCACGGCACCGCGATCGTCGCGCTGGCCGCGCTGCGCAACGCGGCGACGGTGACCGGTCGTCGGCTCGCCGATCTGCGCGCGGTCATCTCCGGCGCGGGCGCGGCCGGCATCGCGATCGCCAAGATCCTGATCGAGGCGGGCATCGGCGACCTCTGCGTCGTGGACAGCCGGGGCATCGTGGACGAGGGTCGGGACGACCTCACGCCGATCAAGCGGATGATCGCCGAGCTGACCAACCGGGCCAAGCTCAGGGGCGGCATCGAAGAGGCCATGAAGGGCGCCGACGTCTTCCTCGGGGTGTCCGCGGGCAAGGTGCCCGAGGAGGTCGTGGCGACCATGGCGCCCGAGGCGATCATCTTCGCGATGGCCAACCCGAACCCGGAGATCGACCCGGATCTCGCGCACAAGTACGCGGCCGTGGTGGCCACCGGGCGCAGCGACTACCCGAACCAGATCAACAACGTGCTCGCCTTCCCGGGCGTGTTCGCCGGTGCCCTGTCGGTGCGCGCCAAGCGCATCACCGAGGGGATGAAGGTGGCCGCCGCCGAGGCGCTGGCCGCGGTCGTCGCCGACGAACTCGCGCCGGACAAGGTGATCCCCTCGCCGTTCGACGAGCGGGTGGCGCCGGCGGTGACCAAGGCCGTGGCCGAGGCCGCGCGCCGGGACGGCGTCGCACGCATCTGAGCCGCGGCCCGTGGATCGACGATCATCCGACGGCTCCTCGCCGACCGTTCGACGATCGATGCGCATCCACGGCGACCCGTGGACGTGTGCGGCGCGCCCGCTCGGGCGCGCCGCACACGTCGTCACCGGGGCGTGCCCGGCGGCGTTGGGCACGGCGCTAGGGTTCCTTCCATGTTTGCCGTCACCGCCGTGAGCATCGATGCCCAGGACCCGCTGACCGGCCTCCGCCTCGGGGAACGCCCCGAGCCCGGGCACGACGGCGGCCTGCCGCCGGGCTGGACGACCGTGACCGTCAAGGCCGCGTCGCTCAACCACCACGACCTGTGGACCCTCAAGGGTGTGGGCATCACCCAGGAACGCCTGCCGATGATCCTGGGCTGCGATGCGGCCGGGATCGACGAGGACGGCAACGAGGTCGTCGTGCACTCGGTGATCGGCGGCCTCGGCACCGACGAGCCCCGGTCGATCCTGACCGAACGCTACGACGGCACGTTCGCCGAGAAGGTCGCGGTACCGCGCTGGAACCTGCTGCCCAAGCCCGCCGAGCTCTCCTTCGAGCAGGCCTGCTGCCTGCCCACCGCCTGGCTGACCGCGTACCGGATGTTGTTCACCAACTCCGGCGTGCGCCCGGGCGGCACCGTGCTCGTGCAGGGCGCCGGCGGCGGGGTGGCCACCGCGCTGGTGGTGCTCGGCAAGGCGGCCGGATACCGGATGTGGGTGACCAGTCGGGACGAGGCCAAGGGCGCCCGTGCGATCGAGCTCGGCGCCGACGCGGCCTTCGCCTCCGGCGCGCGACTGCCCGAGCGGGTGGACGCGGTGATGGAGACCGTCGGCGCCGCGACCTGGTCGCACTCGGTCAAGAGCCTCAAGCCCGGCGGCAGCGTCGTGATCTCCGGCGCCACCTCAGGCGACCGGCCCAAGGCTGCCGAACTGACCCGGATCTTCTTCCAGGAACTGCGTGTGGTCGGCTCCACGATGGGCGACAAGGACGAACTCGCCGGTCTGCTGCGGCTGTGCGCGAACAGCGGGGTGCGGCCGGTGATCGACACCGTGTTGCCGCTGACCGAGGCGCGCGAGGGCTTCCGCCGATTGGCCGAGGGCGACCTGTTCGGCAAGATCGTCCTCACCGCCTGATCGCCACATGTCGGTCCGGCATCGCCCGGGTCGTCTCGGAAGGACCGCCGGATGCCGTTGTCCCGTCGCCGCGTACTCGCCCTCGGGGCCGGTACGGGCGTGGTCGTGGCCTCCGCCGGCCTGCTCACCGCGTGCTCCGGCAACAAACTGCGCACCGGCGGCACGCTCGCCGTGGGCCTGCCGCGCCTGCCGGACGTGCTCAACCCCGTGCACTCCACGGCCGAGCCGGTGCGGTGGATCTCGGATCCCGTGGTCGAGGCGCTGTACACCTACCGGGACGACACCACGATCGGACCGGTGCTGGCCGGGGCCGATCCGCAGATCGCGCCGGACGGGCTGAGCTGGACCATCCGGCTGCGCGCGGGGGTGCGCTTCCACGGTGGGGACCCGTTCACCGCGGAGCACGTGGTGGACTGCCTGCGCCGGGTCGGCGATCCGGCGACGGCCGGGGACTGGGCGCCGTGGCTGGCGGGTCGGCTCGGCACGATCGAGGCGCCGGACGCGCAGACGGTACGGATCGGGCTGCCCAGGCCGTTCGGCGCGCTGCGGGCCGTCCTGGCCTGCCTGCCGATCCCGCATCGGGCGACGCTGGGTGATCCGCGGGCCCTGGTCGGCACCGGGCCGTTCCGGCTCGCGAGCGCGGACGGGGGAACGGTCGTGCTGCGGCGCGATCCCGACCACCGGGGCAAGGCCGTGCCGCTGGAGGGCATCGAGTTCCGTGCCGTCGCCGACGGGCCGGCCGAGCTGAGGGCGCACCGGGTGGCGGTGTTCCCGCGGCCCACGCCCGACCAGGTGCGCCGGTTGCGCAAGGGCGACGACACGTACGTGCAGACCGCGAGCGGGCCCGCGGACCTGGTGGTGCTGCCGAACCTGCGCCGGCCGCCGTTCGACAACGTCGCGGTGCGGCGGGCGCTGGCGTACGGGATGGACCGGACCCGGGTGTCGCAGGAGGTGTACCGGGGCGACGCGGTGATCGGGCAGGGGCCGCTGGGACCGGGCAACGAGGGGTGGGACCCGGAGTACACCCCGTACGGTCGGGGGGTTTCGCCGACCACGTCCCCCAAGCCGAGTCCGAGTGCGACCGCGGGGCCGACGGTGGAGCCGGAGCGGGTGACCGCGATGTTCGGCGAGGCGCCGGTGCCTGCCGGCGTGCGGTTCACGCTGCTTGCGGTGGTCGGGGATGCCGCGGAAGTGCGGGATGTGGCAAGGGTGTTGGCCGAGGGGTGGAATCGGGTCGGATTCACCGTCACGGTCGAGAACGTGGACCCGGCGACATGGGCGGCGCGGCGCCGGACCGGGGACTTCGACGTGGCGCTCGTCGATCTGCGCGGGTCGGCGTACGCGGTCGGGCGGACCGGGCTCGCGGTGTTGTCGCCGGCGGTGTCGACGAGTGCGGACAACACGGGGTACGCGAACCCGGAGCTGGATCGGTTGGTCGAGCAGGTTCGGGGGACGGCGGATACGGCTCGGCGGGCGACGCTCACGCGGGTGGCGGGGGAGATTGTTGCTCGCGATGCGGTGGTGTTGCCGCCGGTGTATCCGAAGTCGGCGGTGGGGCGGAGTGGGCGGGTCGAGTCGGTTTCGACGCGGCAGCTTGGGGTTGGGCGCCTGGGGTTGGCGGAGCTGCACCTTCGGGGTTAGGGGGTTTGGCCTCATGCGCCGGCCGGGCTGGTTCGCCTCAAGCGCCGGCGGGGCTGAGTGGCCTCAAGCGCCGGCCGGGCTGCTTGGCCTCAAGCGCCGGCCGGGCTGGTTCGCCTCAAACGCCGGCGGGGCTGAGTGGCCTCAAGCGCCGGCGGGGCTGCTTGGCCTCAAGCGCCGGCCGGGCTGGTTCGCCTCAAACGCCGGCGGGGCTGAGTGGCCTCAAGCGCCGGCCGGGCTGGTTCGCCTCAAGCGCCGGCGGGGCTGAGTGGCCTCAAGCGCCGGCCGGGCTATTTGGCCTCAAGCGCCGGCCGGGCTGGTTCGCCTCAAACGCCGGCGGGGCTGGGTGGCCTCATGCGCCGGCCGGGCTGGTTCGCCTCAAGCGCCGGCGGGGCTGGGTGGCCTCAAGCGCCGGCCGGGCTATTTGGCCTCAAGCGCCGGCCCGGCTGGTTCGGCTCAAGCGCCGGCCGGGCTGGGGGTTTCAGGGGGCGGCCGGCGCTTGAGGGGTTGGGGGGTGGGTGGTCAGGTTGGGGGGTCTTCGGTGAAGACCTCTCGGAGGTCGTTCAGGGCCGTGACGATGATGTGGCGGGCTCGGTCGAATTGGTCGGGGGTGATGCCGGCTCGGCGGGCCAGGGGGGCTACCTCGGTGCGGATCGTGTCGAGGATGGCGTCCAGGTCGAAGGAGTCGGTGGCGCGGCCGGTTCGGTCGGTTTCCTTGGCCCAGGCGTCGGTTGCCCGGTCGCGGGCCGTGGGGGGTTCGGGGTCGGCGCCGCCGAACCGGCGCCGCAGCTCGCGCTCCAGGTCGTGCAGGCCGGGCTTGCCGGCCAGGTCGACCAGGTTGTGCGCCAGGCCCTCGGCGAGGTCGGCCATCTTCTGCGAGAAGATCGGTTCCCAACCCTCGCCCGCCGGCCGCCGCTTGCCCTCGGGCTCCGTGCGCTCCCCGGTCGAGGCACGCGGCGCCTTGCGCACCTCGCGGGCGGCACGGCCCAGTTCCTCCCGCAGGTTCTGCGCCGAGCTGCGCACCTCGTCCCGGATCTCCCGGGCCCGCTCGTAGACCGATTCCCGGATCTGTGCCTCCAACTGGGCCAATTCCTCCTGCCGCGCCGCCAGTTCGGCCCGCCCGGCGGCGGTGATCCGGTAGACCTTCCGGCCGCCCTCGACGTCGTGCTCGACCAGGCCCTCCTGTTCGAGCTTGGTCAGGCGCGGGTAGACCGTGCCCGCCGAGGGGGCGTACAGGCCCAGGAAGCGGTCCTGGAGCAGCCGGATGACCTCGTAGCCGTGTCGGGGGCTCTCGTCGAGCAGCTTGAGCAGGTACAGCCGCAGGCGGCCGTGACCGAAGACCGGGGTCATGCGATCACCTTTCCCTCCGGGGCGCGACGCAGCAGCGTCACGTCGCCCGCGATCGAGTTGATCCGAAGCCGCCCCGAGCCCTCGCCCAGCTTGCCGCTCACGTGGCTGGTGCCGAATTTGGCGCTCGTGGTCAGCTCGTCGAACACCGAGTCGACCGAGCCGGTCGCGCTGCGCACGTCCACGTGCATGTCGCCCTCGTGCGGCAGCCGTACCGTCAGATCGCCGGACACGGTGCTCAATTGCACGTGGCTGCGGCCGACCGCGTCCAGGTCCAGGGTCATCGGGCCGGATACCGAGTTGGCCCGGACCCGGCCGCCGGTGCCTTCGATCACGGTGAGCGAACCGGCCACGGTGGCCACGCCGAGGTCGCCGGCCATCGACTCGGCGTCCACCGAGCCGTAAACGGTGTTCGCGTCGACCGTGCCGGTCAGACCGACCAGGGTCACGTCGCCGCCGATGCTGCGCACGGCGGTGTCACCGTGCATACCGGAGACGGTCGCGTGTGCGGACACCACGACGATCTCCACCGTGCAGTCCCACGGCACGGCCAGCGAGACCTCGGCGTGCCGTCGGCCGAGCGCGCGGCCGTCCGCCATGAAGGTCTTGAAGTCGGCCCGGCGTCGGGCGTTCTGGAACCAGCTCTTCAGGTGCTTGCCGGTCAGGTCCGGATAGGAGACGACCAGTTCGCCGCTCACCTCGTCGTGGGTCACCTGGAGCGGCGGCCCCTCGACGGCGTGCACCTCCAGGCGCGGCGGCCCGTCCGTGCCCACCACGTCGACCAGTCCGCCGATCGTGCGCACGCGGAGCACGCGCACGGAGTCGAGTGTGAGGTCTCGTGGTGCGTCGATCGTCCATTGGGACATGGACCCTCCCCTTCGGGTCGGAGTGCCGAACGCGATATATCGCGAAGCTCTTCATTCACGATATATCGCGTCTGCCGAACGTCAAGGGAACCATCGGGTCTGGTTTCGACGTTTCTCGAAGCCGAGGGACTTCGCTCATCCGCGCGTCGTGCCCGTGACGCGCGTGCGCGAGCGGGCACGCGGGCCGACGGCACCACCACCGGGGGCACCACGCATGCCATTCACGCTCAGCCACATCGTGGCGGTGCTGCCGCTTCAGGGCGCCACCCGTACCGGCACCACGGCCGGGGACGGGGCGGGCCGGCACGGCCCGTTGATCGCGTCCGCGCTGGCCTTCGGCGCGATGGCGCCGGACGTGATCCTGTTCGTGCACCTGGACTTCCTGCCGACGCGCGCCGACCGGCAGGCCACCCACGAACTCTGGCCGGGCGTCCTGGGCCTGGACATCGCGCTCACCGTGCTGCTCGTGCTGGCCTTCCACCTGCTCGCGAGACCGTTGCTCGTGCTGCTCCCGGACCGGATCCGGGGCGCGCTGGAGGAGCCACTGCGACCACGCCTGCCGGGCCGGCTGTACGCCGCCGCGCGGGCCCGCCGGCCGTTCCTGCGGGAGAGCGTCTCGGTCTGCGTCTGGTTCGTGGTCTCGGCGGTCCTGGGCGGCCTCACGCACATCGGCTGGGACGCCTGGACGCACCACGACGACCCGGGCGTCGCCCACGTACTGCCCGAGCTGCGCCGGGAGTTCTTCGGCCTGCGGCCGGGCTATGTGCTGCTCCAACACGTCAGCACCGTGGTCGGGCTGACCGTGGGCGCGGTGTGGACGTGGCGCTGGATAGGCCGGCTGCCGGTGCGGCCGATCACCGGCCTGCGGATGCCCGCCGCGGGGCGCTGGGCGGTACTGGGCGCGCTGGTGCTGGTCGGTGCGCTCGGCGCGGCCCGGGCGCTGCTGCCGTTCCCGGACGGGCGGGTGCCGGCCTTCGAGGTGCTCGGTTTCGACGCGGCGACCGGATTCGGCCGCGGCCTGGCGGTCGGGCTGGTGCTGTACGGCCTCTGCTGGGCCCTGTGGCACACCCGCACACTGCGACGCTCCGGCGACGCCTGAACCGCGCCAGGACACCGCGCGGGCCCGGGCGAGCCGCGCGGGCCGGGAGTCGGCCCGCGCTCGGGATCGGCTATGCGTCGTCCTCGTCGTCGTCCAGCCGGGCGAGCCAGGTCGCGAGCCGTTCGACGGGGGTCTCGAACTCGGGGTTCAGGTCCACGAACGTGCGCAGCTGTTCGGCGAGCCAGGCCAGGGACACCTCCTCCTCGCCGCGTCGCTTCTCCAGCTCCTCGATGCCACGGTCCGTGAAATACATGCTCTCCGACTCCGGTGTGTGTGAGGGTGCGCGGCACCCGGGTGCACGCGCCTCCGCCCCGGCGCGCATCGTACGCGGGCCGGGGCGGAGGCGGTGGTTCGGCGAAAGCCGTGGATCAGCTCATCGCTTCCTCGACCAGACCCTGCTGCTCGGCCTCGTGCCGCTTGGCCGAACCGACCGCGGGCGACGAGGACGACGGACGGGCGATCCGGCGCGGGGCCGGCAGGCCGTACTCGACCAGGTTGAGCGCGATGAACGGCCACGCGCCCTGGTTGGTCGGTTCCTCCTGGGCCCAGACCAGCTCCAGGTCCTTGCCGTAGCGGTCCAGACCGTACCGCTCCAGTTCGGCCTTGAGCTCGGCCACGGGCAGCGGGTAGAGCCGCTCCACGCGCACCAGGGCGACGTCGTCGCGGCCCGACTTGGCCCGGCCGGCGGCCAGGTCGTAGTGGAACTTGCCGGAGGACATGACCACCCGCTTGACCTTGCTCGGGTCCACCGTGGTGTCCCCGATCACCGGCCGGAACTGCCCGCTGGTGAACTCCTCGATCTTCGACGCGGCGGCCTTCAGGCGCAGCATCGACTTCGGGGTGAACACCACCAGCGGCTTGTGGTGCGGGTTGAGCGCCTGCCAGCGCAACAGGTGGAAGTAGTTGCTGGGCAGGGTCGGCGCGGCCACCGTCATGTTGTTCTGCGCGCACATCTGCAGGTAACGCTCGATGCGTGCGGACGAGTGGTCCGGGCCCTGGCCCTCGTAGCCGTGCGGAAGCAGCAGGACCACACCGGAGTGCTGGTGCCACTTCTGCTCGGCGGAGGAGATGAACTCGTCCATGATCGACTGCGCGCCGTTGGCGAAGTCGCCGAACTGCGCCTCCCACAACACCAGCGACTGCGGCCGGGCCAGCGAGTAGCCGTACTCGAAGCCCATCGCGGCGAACTCGCTGAGCAGCGAGTCGTACACGGTGAACTTGGCCTGGTCGTCGGACAGGTGCGCGAGCGGGGTGTACTCGGCGCCGGACGTGCGGTCCACCAGGACCGAGTGCCGCTGGCCGAAGGTGCCGCGTCGGCTGTCCTGGCCGGCGAGCCGCACCGGGCGACCCTCCATCAGGAGCGAGCCGAACGCGAGCGTCTCGCCCATCGCCCAGTCGATCGTGCCGTCCTCGACCATCGCCGCACGGCGCTGCAACTGCGGCTGCAGGCGCGGGTGCACGGCGAAGTCCTCGGGCAGCGAGACCTGCGACTCGACGATCCGCTTGACCGTCTCGTGCGCGATGCCGGTCGGGTCGATCCGCGGGAACGCGACGTCCGCCGCGGGTGCGGCCGGGGTCGCCTGCGGGGCCTGCGGGGCGGTGGCCTGGCGGACCTCGGAGAAGACCTTCTCCAGCTGGTCCTGGTAGTCCTTGAGCGCCTGCTCGGCCTCTTCGACGGTGATGTCGCCACGACCGATCAGGGCCTCGGTGTAGAGCTTGCGCACCGAGCGCTTCTTGTCGATCAGGTCGTACATCAGCGGCTGCGTGAAGGACGGGTTGTCGGCCTCGTTGTGACCCCGGCGCCGGTAGCAGATGAGGTCGATCACCACGTCCTTGTGGAACGTCTGCCGGTATTCGAACGCGAGCTGCGCGATCCGCACGCACTGCTCGGGGTCGTCGCCGTTGACGTGGAAGATCGGCGCCTCGATCATCCGCGCGACGTCGGTCGCGTAGATGGACGAGCGGGACGCGGCCGGGGAGGCGGTGAAGCCCACCTGGTTGTTGATCACCACATGGATCGTGCCGCCGGTGCGGTAGCCGCGCAGCTGCGACATGTTGAGCGTCTCGGCGACCACGCCCTGGCCCGCGAACGCGGCGTCGCCGTGCAGCAGCAGGGGCAGCACCGGGAAGTCGGCGCCCTCCATGTCGATGATGTCCTGCTTGGCGCGCACGACGCCTTCCAGGACCGGGTCGACCGCCTCCAGGTGCGAGGGGTTCGCCACCAGGGAGACCTTGACCTGCGCGCCGTCCTCGGAGGAGAACGTGCCCTCGGCGCCGAGGTGGTACTTCACGTCGCCCGAGCCGTGCATCGACTTGGGGTCGATGTTGCCCTCGAACTCGCGGAAGACCTGCGCGTAGGACTTGCCGACGATGTTGGTCAGCACGTTCAGCCGGCCGCGGTGCGCCATGCCGATCGCGACCTCGTCGAGACCGTCCTCGGCCGCGGCCGAGATGATCGCGTCGAGCAGCGGGATGGTGGTCTCGCCGCCTTCCAGCGAGAAGCGCTTCTGGCCGACGTACTTGGTGGCCAGGAAGGTCTCGAACGCCTCGGCCGCGTTCAGCCGGCGCAGGATGCGCAGCTGGTCCTCGCGGTCCGGCTTGGCGTGCGGCACCTCGACCCGCTCCTGGATCCAACGGCGCTGGTCCGGGTCCTGGATGTGCATGTACTCGATGCCGACGGTGCGGCAGTAGGTGTCCCGCAGCACGCCGAGCACGTCGCGCAGGGTCATCAGCGCCTGGCCGGCGAAGCCGCCGACGGCGAACTCGCGCTCGAGGTCCCACAGCGTCAGCCCGTGCTCGACCACGTCGAGGTCCGGGTGCCGGCGCTGCTTGTACTCCAGCGGGTCGGTGTCGGCCATCAGGTGACCGCGGACCCGGTAGGAGTGGATGAGCTCCTGCACACGTGCCGTCTTGTTGACGTCGTCCTCGTGTGTCGCGGAGATGTCCTGCACCCAGCGCACGGGCTCGTACGGGATGCGCAGCGAACGGAAGATCTCCTCGAAGAAGCAGTCCTCACCGAGCAGCAGCTGGTTCATCCGGCGCAGGAATTCGCCCGACTGGGCGCCCTGGATGATGCGGTGGTCGTACGTGCTGGTCAGCGTGAGCGTCTTGCTGACCGCGAGCCGGGACAGGGTGTCCGCGGACGCCCCCGCGAACTCCGCCGGGTAGTCCATCGCGCCCACGCCGACGATCGTGCCCTGACCGGGCATCAGGCGCGGCACCGAGTGCACGGTGCCGATGCCGCCCGGGTTGGTCAGCGAGATCGTCACTCCGGCGAAGTCGTCCACCGTGAGCTTGTTCGAGCGGGCTCGCCGGACGATGTCCTCGTAGGCCTGCCAGAAGGCGAAGAAGTCCATCTCGTCGGCCTTCTTGATGGCCGCCACCACGAGCTGGCGGTCACCGTTGGCCTTCGTCAGGTCGATCGCGAGGCCGAGGTTGACGTTCGCGGGCTTGACCAGGAACGGCTTGCCCTCGCGCTCCTCGTAGGAGTGGTTCATCGACGGCATCGACTTGGCCGCCTGGACGAGCGCGTAGCCGATGAGGTGGGTGAACGAGACCTTGCCACCGCGAGCGCGCTTGAGGTGGTTGTTGATCACGATCCGGTTGTCGATCAGCAGCTTGGCCGGAACGGCCCGCACGCTGGTCGCGGTGGGAATCGCGAGCGACGAGTCCATGTTGATCGCGACACGTGCCGCCGGGCCCTTGAGCTGGACGGCCTCGGGGGACGCGGCGGGCTGCTTCTTCGCGGGCGCGGCGGGTGCCTTGGCGGCGGGTGCCTGTGCGGGCGTCGCAGGTGTGGCGACCTTGGCAGGCGCGGCTTGGGCCGGAGCCGGAGTGTCGGCCGGGAGCGGAGTCGGCGAAGGGGCCGCGTCCTGTACACCGGTCGTCATTATCGGGTGGCTCGAGGCCGGGGCCGGAGTCGTCGTCCCCACTGCGCTCGACGGCATCGCCGTCGTCACGGGGGGTTGCGCCGGACTCGGCGCGGGGATGCTTCCAGAGTTGTTCGTGGTACTGCTCACTGGTGTGGGGCCGCTCGGGCTTGCCACGGTGGCTGGGCCGGCGGACGTCGACGGCGTCGACGGCTCGCTGGGCTTGTAATCGGCGAAGAAGTCCCACCAAGCACGATCCACCGAGTTGGGATCTTGCAAATATTGCTGGTAAATCTCGTCGACGAGCCACTCGTTGGGGCCGAAGCTGGCCATCGGGTTGCTAGGGGACTGTGACGACACGGCGGCAACCGCCCTCTTCCGCTTCCTGGGGTGGTGGACAGCGGGAAACAAGGCTACGCCCTTTGACCGGTGTCGCGCAGGCCCCTCGGCCTCCGCGTCGCGTAGATCACAAACGGTTGACCGTTTAGTCGCGTTTGTTGCTTCCCGCCGTATTGGTGGTCACGGAACGTCATGTCGGGATCGTCCCGTGCAGTAAGTGGCCGATCACCCGGTTACGTCGGGTCACCGGGCAGGAGCACTCGGATACGGCACCCATGGCTCGATTCGGCTACGGAAATATCACCCCCATGCAGATCCACGGCCCAGCGGGCGATCGCGAGGCCCAGTCCGGTTCCCCCGTCGGTGGACGAACTTCCGCCGCCACGGGTGAACCGCTCGAAGACCCGACCGCGCTCGCCGTACGGGATCCCGGGCCCCTCGTCCTGGACTTCCAGGCGCAGACTGCCCGGGCCCTCGTCGCGTCGTGCGTGCAGACTCACGGTGCCACCGAAGGGGCTGTGTCGGCAGGCATTGGCCACCAGATTGGTAACAACCTGATGCAGCCGTTCGGGGTCGGCCAGCGCGGTGAGATCGGCCGGCTGCACGTCGACCCGGAACCTGACGTCGCTGCTCAGCGCCCCGTTCTCGGCGGTGAGCGCGGTCAGGAACGGGCGCACCGCGAACTCGCGCGCCTGCAGCGGCACGGCCCCCGAATCCAACCGGGAAAGGTCGAGAAGTTGTGACACGAGTCGCCCCAGTCGCGCGGTCTGATGGAGCGCCAGCTCCAGCGTGTCGGCATCGGGTTCCTGCACGCCGTCCACGAGATTCTCGAGCACCGCATGCAGTGCGGAGATGGGCGTGCGCAGTTCGTGCGAGACGTTGGCGACCAGTTCGCGGCGATGTCGGTCCACCGCCTCCAGGTCGGCGGCCATCCGGTTGAACGCGCCGGCGAGGCGGCCCACCTCGTCGCGCGAGGTGGCGCGTACCCGGCGCGAGTAGTCGCCGCGGGCCATCGCCTGCGCGGCGGCGGTCATCTCGCGCAGCGGCGAGGTCATCCCGTGCGCGAGCACCAGGGTGACCGCCAGGCACGCCAGCGAGGTGAACACGAGCATGTACCGGAACCGCACCTCGGCCCGCAGCCCCAGGATGATCAGCAGCGTCGAGACGAACACGGACGCGATCACGAGCACGCCGAGCTTGGCCTTGATCGAGCGCAGCCGATCGAGCGGCCGCAGGTTGCCGCGGCTCAGCCGCAGGCGCCGCAGCCGCGCGGGGCGGGGATCGGCGAGGTTCAGGACGGTGCCTCCAACGCGTAGCCCACGCCGTGCACGGTCCGGATCCACTCGGCGCCGAGTTTGCGGCGCAGAGCCTTGACGTGGCTGTCCACGGTACGGGTGCCGGAGGCGTCGACCCAATCCCACACCTCGGCGAGCAACTGCTCGCGCGAGAGCACGGCGCGCGGACGGGACGCGAGGCACACCAGCAGGTCGAACTCGGTCGGGGTCAGGTGCACCTCGTCCACCCCCAGCCGGACCCGGCGCTGGGTGCGGTCGATCCGCAACCGGCCCAGGTTCAGCGCGGCCTCGGGGGAGACGGCCCGGGCGGCCGCCTCGGCCCGCTCCATCCGGCGCAACAGCACGTGCACCCGGGCGACCAACTCGCGCATCGAGAACGGCTTGGTCATGTAGTCGTCGGCGCCCACGGCCAGGCCGACCAGCAGATCGGTCTCGTCGTCGCGCGCGGTCAGCATGATCACCGGCAGACCCGGGTGTATCGCCTGAAGCCGCCGGCACACCTCCAGACCGTCCAGGCCGGGCAGCATCACGTCGAGGACGACCAGGTCGGGTCGGGTGGTCGCGGCCGCGGTCAGCGCCGCGGGGCCGTCGGACGCGATGAGCGCGCCGAAGCCCTCCGCCCGCAGCCGGGCCGCCACCGCGTCGGCGATCATCGGCTCGTCCTCGACCACGAGTACGAGCCGCTTTTCCCCCGTCGGGTCGGTCATACCCGCAGCCTACGTATCGTCGGCGGGCCTTGTGGGGGACTTGGTGAGCTTCCCCTGAGCGCAGGCGGCGGTCGGCGGATTCGGGGGCGGCCGAGGGCCCGGGACGAGGTGGCCGGCAGGTTCGGGGGAGGCGGCGGCTGCGGGTGTGCGGGGTGGGTGACCACGACGTCCGGGGGAGCGATATGGGACTCGGGTACCCCGTGCGAGCCGGCCCCGATTGATACCTCAGGGGGAGGATCGGTCTAACCTGATCCGTCTACCCTGGCTGAAGCGTTGCCGCCGTACACCGCACCCCGCGATCCGGGATGCGCGATCGGGGAGTGGTCCACGACCCGGGTGGCGACCGATCCGACGGTATCGGTCGACGGTACGACCGATACCGACGGCACGACCGATTCAACCGACAGCATGGGGGCGTGGTGCGGCGCAACGTCACGGAGGATCCCTCCCACGAGGTCGATCGGCGCGACCAGGCGTCGCCGACCACGCAGGCGGCTTCGGTGACGAAGGCCGGCGAGCCGGCCGGGCGGCCGGGGGCCGAGCCGGATCCGGCAGCGGTCAAGGCCCGCCGGATGCGCACCTTCAAGGACGCGGCCCGCGAGCTGGTCCTGGTCGCGCTGCTGTTCGGGGTGTACAAGCTCGGGCGTGGTCTGGCCTCGGGCGAGACCTCCACCGCGTTCTCCAATGCCAAGCAACTGCTGACCATGCAGAAGGACCTGCGGCTGCCGGACGAGGCGGCGATCCAGGACTGGTTCATGCAGTCGCATGCGGCTGTGACCTTCTGCAACAAGTACTACGCCTATGTGCACTTCCCGGCCACGGTCGGGTTCCTGCTGTGGTTGTGGATCCGCCATCGCGACCACTACAAGTGGGTCCGCAACATCCTGGCGATGATGACCGGCGCCGCGTTGATCATCCACATCCTGGTTCCGCTGGCACCGCCGCGGAAGATGCCGGGCTTCACCGACACGGGCATGGACGCGGGCGACTCGCCGTACTCCGGTGCGGGCGCCAAGATCGCGAACCAGTTCGCCGCGATGCCGTCGTTGCACGTGGGTTGGGCGGTGGTGGTCGCACTCGGGATCGCCTCGGTGTGGCACGCGGCCGGCACGGGCCGGCGGGTGGCGAGCTGGGCGGTCTGGCTGCATCCGGCGATAACCCTGATGGTGGTCGTGGTGACCGCGAACCACTACTGGATGGACGCCGTGGTGGCGGTGCTGCTGATGATCTTCGCGCTGGCGGTGCTGCCCGGACCCGACCGGAACCTGCAGCGGGGGCTGATCCGGCCGATCCCGGCACCACGGATAGCACGCTAGGCGGCTGCCACGAACGGGTGGATGGCCGGGCGGGGTTTCCGGGCCGCCGGGCAGGGTCTGCCGGATCGGGGTCGGCGTGCGGCCGGGTCGATCCGTCCTGCGTGGGTGATCGAGCCTGGGCGCGCGTCCGAACGATCAGGATCGAATTTCGGACGCTCGGGCCGGGCATGATGCACGAATGCCCGTCTCCTTCCCCTCCGGGGGCATTCGCGCCAAGACCCCGGCCGGCCGGTGGGTGCTGCTGGCCACCGTGCTCGGCTCCGGCATGGCCATGCTCGACTCGACCGTCGTCAACGTCGCGCTGCCCAGCATCGGGCGCTCCTTCGACACGTCGCTCGCGGCATTGCAGTGGACCGTCAACGCCTACACCCTCACGCTGGCCGGACTGATCCTGCTCGGTGGCGCGCTCGGGGACCGGTACGGGCGGCGCCGGGTGTTCGTGATCGGCGTGGCCTGGTTCGCGGTGGCCTCGCTGCTGTGCGGGATCGCCCCCGACGTGCAGACGCTGATCGCCGCCCGGGCCCTCCAGGGCATCGGCGGCGCGCTGCTCACCCCCGGCTCGCTGGCGATCATCCAGGCCACGTTCCACGCCGACGACCGGGCTCGTGCGGTGGGCACGTGGTCCGGCCTGGGCGGCGTGGCGAGTGCGATCGGCCCGTTCCTGGGCGGCTGGCTCGTGGACGCGGTCAGCTGGCGCTGGGTCTTCCTGATCAACCTGCCGCTCGCTGCGGTGACCATCGTGGTCGCGCTGCGCACCGTTCCGGAGACGTTCGACCCGCAGCCCCGGGGCCGCTTCGACGTCAGCGGCGCGGCGCTGGCCGCGCTGGCGCTCGCGGGCGTGACCTGGGGCCTGGTGGAGGCACAGACCAGCCCCGTGCCGGCCGTGATCGCGGGCGCGGCCGGGGTGGCGGCGGCCGTGGCGTTCGTATTCGTGGAGAAGCGCTCGCGCGAACCGATGTTGCCGCTGGACATCTTCCGGGTCCGGCTGTTCACCTCGGTCAACATCGTGACGCTGTTCGTCTACGGCGCACTGGGTGCGTTCATGCTGCTGCTGGTCCTCGAACTCCAGACGGTGGCGGGCTACTCGGCGCAGCAGGCCGGCCTGGCACTGCTTCCGATCACCATGGTCATGCTGCTGCTCTCGGCGAGGTCGGGCGACCTGGCCCGGCGGATCGGCCCGCGCCTGCAACTGACCGCGGGCCCCCTGGTGTGCGCGGGCGGGCTGCTGACGCTGCTGGGGATCGGCTCCGACGCCTCCTTTTCCTCCTATGCGACCGACGTGCTGCCCGGTGTGCTGATCTTCGGGCTGGGCCTGGCCGTCCTGGTCGCTCCGCTGACGGCGACCGTGCTGGCCTCGGTGGACGTCAGCCGGGCCGGCATCGCCAGCGGCGTCAACAACGCGGCGGCCCGCGCGGCGGGCCTGCTCACCGTCGCCGGACTCCCGGCACTGGTCGGCCTGTCGGGCGACGGCTACCGGGACCCGGGCGTGGTCGACACGGGCTTCGACCGCGCGCTGTGGATCTGCGCGGGACTGCTGGTCACGGGCTCCGCGGTGGCCTGGTTCACCATCTCGGCCAAGGCCCTCACACCCACCGAGACGGGGGTCGAGTGCGCCAAGCCGTGCGTACGGATGGGCTGCGATGTGGCGGGGCCGCCGCTGGATCCGGGAGACGAGGGGGCGGGGGTGGGAGCGGGCCGGGGTGGCACGTAGCGTGGCTCGGGACGTGGGTTGGTGAGCGAGAGGGCGGCGGGATGGATACCGGGGTCGACGGTCTTGTGGTCAAGGTCGAGGGTGGGGTCGCGACGCTGCGCATCGATCGGCCGCAGGCTCGTGGGGCGCTGACCGCCGCGATGTGGGGGGCCTTGCCGGGGATCCTGGCGGCGCTGGAAGCCGATCGCGCCGTGAGCGTGTTGGTGCTGACCGGTAGTGGTGGCGTGTTCTCGGCGGGCGCGGACATCCGCGAGTTGCAGGGGCACTACGCGACGGCCGAGGCGGCGGACGCCTATCACGCGCTGAACTCGGCCGCGGAGCAGGCGTTGGCGACGTTCGGCAAGCCGACGATCGCGTACGTGCAGGGGCCGTGCGTGGGCGGCGGGTGTCAGCTGGCGGTGGCGTGCGATCTGCGCTTCGCGGACACGACGGCGCGGTTCGGAGTGACGCCGGCCAAGCTCGGGATCGTCTACGACGCGGGATCCACCGCACGGCTGGCCGCGCTGGTGGGGGTGTCGATGGCCAAATACCTGCTGTTCTCGGCCGAACTGATCGACGCGGCACACGCGTTGCGGGTGGGTCTGGTCGACGACGTGTTCGATCCGACCGAGGCCGACGAGCGGGTCCACGCCTTCGCCGACACGATCGCGTCCCGCTCGCAGCTGACCATCCGGGCCGCGAAGGACCTGCTGACCACGAATCCCTCGACCACCCCCGAACCCGCCCACCTCGCAACATGGCGAGCCGAATGGGAAACCGAATCCCGCACCTCGGCCGACGTCCAAGAGGGCCTGGCCGCCTTCACGGAACGCCGCACCCCCCACTTCACGTGGCACCCCTGAGATGCTCGTGGCCGCATGGCCCTGATGGGCCCGCCCGACCCGGGTTCGGCGGTTGCGGTGCTCGTGGCCGCATGGCCCTGATGGGTCTGCCCGGTCCGGGCCCGGCGGTTGCGGTTGCGATGTGGGTGGCTTGGGTTGTGTTCCCGCCCGCTCCACCCGTTGCGTTTGGTGCGGAGGTTGGGGTTTCAGGGGCGTCGAGGGGGCCTGCTCTGGCCCGGCGGCCCCCGGTGTGGTGAGTCGCCGTTGGGTGGGTTGGTTGCGGTGAGGAATCGGGCTTTCCCTGGGTCGCCGGGTTGGGCTGCGGTTCGGCGCGTCAGCGCCCCCGAGGTGGGTGAGACCTCGTGATCGACGCGCGGAGCGCGGAGAGCGGCGGAGCCGCGAAACCAAGACTTCGTGGCCCGGAGCGAAGCGGAGGGACACGAAGTCACGAGCGAGGGGCCGCTTTTTTCTCGGAGGAGCGAAGCGGGGGAGAGAAAAAAGTGGTGCCTCGGGAGCCGGCGCCGAAGGCGCCCAACAAGCAGCAACGTTGCGCCTGCGACTCTGGCGTGCTCGCTTCGCCGCGCTCGCGACTCGCCCCGCCCCCCTTCCCCGCGCCCCCCGCCCCCACTTCCCCGCCCCCCGACTCCGGCCGCCCCGCCCCCCCACCCCCACCCCCCGTCGCGCAATCGAGCCCCCAATTGCCCCAATTCGCCCGAAATCCTGCCTACCTAGCATGACGGTGGCTATCTCCACAAGGGAGAACACCGTGTGGTAACCGGTCGGTCACGCGTCTAGCCTGACCGGGTTGCCGAGCGGAACGAGGGGGCGCCCGTTCCATGTCACGCACCACAGCACCGATGTCCGGAAGTGCAGCACGGTCGGCCGCAAGTTCAGTCGGATCGGCCGGAGCCATTGCGTCGTCGGCTCGGTCCGGCGGCGGGGTGGGTGTGCGTCGGCGGGTGAGGGCTCGGCCGCGGTTGCCCTCGTCCACGCCGGGGCGATTGGTGGCGTTGGCGTTGCTGGTGGTCCTGACCCTGGTTCCCGTGTTCACCCTGTCGGTGTTGATCGCCGACCGTTCCGAGGCGACCGCGGCCGAGTTGAAGGACCGGCGGATCCCGGGTGTGCTCGCGCTCGATCAGGCCGCTGCCGCGTTGACCGAGGCCGATCGGGCGACCGCCACGAGCCTGGTGTCCGGCGCGTTCTCGTTGACCGGACCGGGTCAGGACTATCAGGACGCGGTCAAGCGGGCGAACCAGTTCCTCACCCTGGCCGCCGATCTGCACCGCGACGACCCCGCCGCCCGGACCCGGCTCACCGGCGTCAACGCGCTCATGGTCGAGTACACGATCATGGTCGGCCTGGCCCAGACCGGTGGCGACGGTCCGCTGTCCCTGGCCAACGTGTTCTACGCCTCCGATCTGCGGCGCTCGATCGTGACCAACCTGTACGTGCAGCGCCAGGCGGATCTGGCGGACATCCGTGCGGCCCGCTCCACGTGGTGGGTGGGCACGTACGTGGCGGTCCCGTTCGGCGCGACCGCGTTCGTGGCGCTGTTGCTCGTGCTGTTCGCGCATGCCTATCTGCGTCGTCGCTTCCGCCGTCGGACCAGTCCGCCGCTGTTGCTCGCCGCCGCCGCGTTGGCCGCGCTGATCGCCTGGACCGTGCTGCACGCGCAGAGCACGCACGACCGGCTGGCCGAGGGCGCCGGGCGGCGGGTCGTCGAGCAGTCCGCGCTGTGGCAGGCCCGGACCGCCGTGCACGAGGTGGTCGGCACCGCGGCCCTGGACATCGCCTCCGGTGGCGTCCGGCGCGCGACCGACGTCAAGGCCGGCCTCACGCTTCGGGATCTGGTCGACCCGCTTCCGTCGGCGGCGGAGATCGACGTCATGCGGAGCGGAGCGGATCCCAGGTTCGGCGGCCTGATCGCCACCGCCCTGGCCGAGGACCGCTCGTGGGCCCTGCGCGAGGCGGGTGCTCGGGCGCTGACCGCGGTGACCGCGCTGCGTACCGCCGCGGAGCGGGTCACGGCCCAGGCTCCGCCGGGTGGCACCCGGGACGGCGGGCCCGAGACCGAGCTGCTGACCGGTCGGGCTCCCGATCGCATGTCCGGCGCGGCCGACGACGCACAGACGGCGTTGACCGACGCGCTGATCGTGGTTCGCCGGGCGGGCGACGCGGCGCTGGCGGAGGCCGCCGACGACGGCGGGCTCACCCTGGGCGGTCCGGTGACGTGTGTGGCCGTGCTCGTACTGACCCTCGCGGGTCTGCTGATCCGCCGCTTCGAATACGGGAGGCTTCGGTGACCGAATCCGGCAGGCCGACACGGGAGTCCGAGGTGGTCGGGCCCGGCGGGCCGACCCGGGAGTCTGCCGCGACCAGGCCCGGCAGGCCGTCGCGCAAGTCCCCCCTGACCGGACGCGGCAGGTTGAGGTCTGTGTTCGGCGCTCTGCTCCTGGTCGGCGCGGGGTGTCTTCCGGTGGCATGTTCGACCGGTGAGCCGGACCGGGTGGTGGATGTGCTGGGCACCTGGGAGGGCAACGAACAGGATGTGTTCGAGGACGTGGTGGCGCCGTTCGAGGAGGACACCGGGATCGACGTGCGCTTCAAGGGCACCCGTGATGTCGCGGCGGTGTTGGCCGGCCTGGTGGACGAGGGCGATCCGCCGGAGATCGCGGTGCTCAGTTCGCCCGGCGACCTGTTGCACTACGCCAAGACGAACAAGCTCGCGCCGCTGGACGGACTTCGCCCGGGATACGCGCCGGAGTGGTTGGCGCCGGGCCGGGTGAACGGGCGGCAGTTGGCGGTTGTGCTGAAGGCAGCGCTCAAGAGCACCATCTGGTTCAACCCGACCAAACTTGCCCGGGTAGGCGATCCGAAGCCGACCACGTGGGCACAACTCCAGGCCACCACCGCCAAGTTGCGGGCCGCCGGGATCACCCCGTGGTGCATGGGACTGGCCTCCAGCACCACGTCCGGCTGGCCGGGCACCGACTGGATCGAGGATTTCGTGCTGGCCCGCTCGGGTTCGGACATCTACGACGCCTGGACGAGTGGCAAACTGTCCTGGCAGGCCAAGGAGATCCGGGCCGCGTGGCAGGCCTGGGGCGAGTTGTCGACCACCCCGGACACCGTCCCGGGCGGGTCGATCGGCACCCTGCTGACCGGGTTCGACAAGTCGGCCGAGCTGCTGGACCCGCGCGGCGGCTGTGTGTTCGACCACCAGGGCTCGTTCGTGTCCGGCAACTACGCGGACCGAACCCCGTCCGGTACCCGGCGCGACTACGACACGTTCGCCTTCCCCGGTTTCGGCACCCCGTCCCCGCGCGAGGTGGCGGGTGACGTCGCGGCGATGTTCCATGCGACCCCGGCCGCCCGGGACCTGCTCAACTACCTGATCGGTACGCAGGCGCAGGAACGGTGGGTCCGGTCGGGTACCGCGCTGTCCCCGGATCGCAACGTGTCGCCGAAGGCCTACCGGGACGAGGTGACCCAGGCCTTGGGCGCCGAGTTGGCCGGTGCGCCGGCGATCCGCTTCGATGCGTCCGACCTGATGCCGACCACGATGCGCAGCGCGTTCCAACGCGCGGTGTCGGCCTACGTGTCCGCCCCCGCGGACCTGGATCGCATCCTCGACGACCTGGATCGGGTGCAAGCCACCGCGTACTGATCGGCCCGGGTCGGGAGCGGAGTCGGCCGCCGGGCGAGCACATCGGAGGCGGTCGGCGGTCGTGCCGGCGAGGTCGTCGGGTCGATCGATCGAGGGCGGCGGACACACGCCCCGGCGGCCCGGGAAAGGGACGACGCGGGCCCGCCCCGGCCGGGCCCGCCTCGTCTCGAAGTGTTCGCCACGCTCCCTGGCGAACACCTGCAATCTTGGCCCCTCAACCGGCTACTCATGCGTATCCGGAGTGAAGTTCTTGAGAATTTTACCTTTCCCCGCACAACCGTCGAGGTATTTGCCCCGATATTCGGGGTTCGTTCCAGGCGGAACCTCACTCCTCCAGCGTGTCCCGGGCAATGTCCGCCAAACCGGATACCAGGGCTACGATCCGTGCTCGACGCGCACCCGACGCATTCGTCCCGCGACGCAGTGCACCCGCACAGACGATCGCCAGCTTGATCACCGCGAACGCTTCCCAGAACGGGATATGACGGATGCTCAGCTCGGCGGCCCGACCGGCGGCCCGATCGAGGGCCTGACCGAGGGCCTGCCCGGTGCCCGATTCGGCGGTTGCGGCGCGGTATTCGGCGACCAGTTCGCGTGCCGTGGGCAACCCCGGGTTGGCGTCCGGCAGATGCCCGCCCCGCTCGGCGAACAACAACCGGCCCGCCGGCCCCCAGTACGCGAGCAACTGGCCGAGATCCGCCTCCGGCGGCCCGAGCGTGGCCATCTCCCAGTCGAGCACCGCCAGCACCCGGTCGGGACGGGCCCGTTCGTACATCACGTTCGCCAGGTTGTAGTCGCCGTGCACGATCCGCTGCGGACCCGCCGTCGGCGTCCGGGCGGACAGTGCGGCCAGCACCTCGTCGACCGCGGGCACCGGATCCGCGCCGGACGCCGCCCACTGCCGCCGCCAGCGGCGCAACTGGCGTACCGGGTACGGCTCCGGCCGGGCGTACTCGGCCAGGCCCACCGCGCCCGGGTCCACCGCGTGCAGCACGGCCAGGGTCCGAGCCAGCGCGCGCCCGGCCGCCGCGGCGGTGGACGCGGGCAACTCCCGCACCGCATCGGCCCGCGCGTGCACGACCCCGTCCAGCCGAGCCATCAGATAGAACGGCCTACCGATCACCGCCGGGTCCGAACACAGCGCGACCATCGGTGCGATCGGCACCGCGCTGCCCGCCAACGCGGCCTGGAACCGGTATTCGCGGTCCATGTCGTGCGCGGTGGGCAGTCCGCCGCGCGCCGGTGGCGTGCGCAGCACCAGGTCGGCGCCGCCGCCCCGGACCCGGTAGGTGGGATTGGACGATCCGCCCGCCAGCGGCTCGATCCGCGGCTCGACCCCGGGCGCCAGCACGCCGTGCGCCACCGACCACGCGGTGAACGCGCGCAGTTGCGTCGCGTCCAGGGTTGTGCGGCCAGGTGTCGCCCCGCCCGATGACGTCCGGCCCGGGGCCGTCGGCTCCGCCGTCACGGCAGGTCCAGCCAGGTCGCGTAGCGCTGTTCCGCGACCGCGCGCCGGGTCGGGATGTGCTCACTCGGCCACCCCTCGACCGCGGTGTGGCCGCGCAGCGCGAGCTTGGCGACCTGCGCGACGTGCACCTCGTCCGCTCCGTCGGACAACCGGAAGTTGCGCGCGAGGCGGTACATCTCCTCCAGCGGCAGGTCGGTCGAGTAACCCAGCGCACCGTGCACCTGGATCGCCCGGTCCACCACGTCGTGCAGAACCTGTGCACCCCAGTACTTGACCTCGGAGACCGCCTGCCGGGCCGCCTTGGGGCCCTCGTGGTCCCAGGTCCAGGCGGCCTTGAGGGTCATCAGGCGCAGCGCCTCGATCTCGATCGTGGACTTGGTCACCATCTGCTGGACGAGTTGGTGCTCGGCCAGCAACCGGCCGTGCGAGCGCCGGGACAGGGCCCGTTCGCAGAGCATGTCGAAGGCCCGGCGGCACTGGCCGATCCAGCGCATCGTGTGGTGGATCCGGCCGCCGTTGAGCCGCTTCTGGGCGAGCGTGAACGCATCACCGGGGGCGCCGATCAGGTGAGTCCCCGGCACCCGGCAACCCTCGAAGCGGATCTCCGCGTGGCCGCCCAGGTTTGCCGTCGCGGCGCCGTCGTACGGGTGGTGCATGGTGTGCACGTCCCGCACGATCCGCATCCCCGGGGTGTCCCGTTCGACCACGAACATCGAGGCCCGGCGGTGCGGTTCGGCCTCGGGATCGGTGACCGCGAAGACCAGGACGAAGTCCGCCCGACGTGCGTTGGAGGCGAACCACTTGTGTCCGTCGAGCACCCAGTCGTCACCGTCCCGCACCGCCCGGGTCCGGATGCCGGTCGGGTCGGAGCCGGCCGTATGCGGCTCGGTCAGCGAGAACGAACTGGTCAGCCGGCCCGCCAGGAGCGGCCACAACCAGCGCTCCTTCTGGGCCTCGGTCGCGCCCACCGCGAGCAGTTCGCTGTTGCCCGAGTCCGGCGCCTGGTTGCCGAAGATCGCCGGTGCGGAGGGGGTCCGGCCGAGGATCTCGTGCATCAGGGCCAGTCGTAGCTGGCCGAAACCGCCGCCGCCCAGCGCCGGATCCAGGTGCGCGGCCCACAGGCCGCGGTCCTTGACCGCCTGCTTGAGCGGTTCGGTGACGGCCCGCCAGTTCTCCGCGCTCATCCGGGTTCGGACCAGGTCGAGTGGTTCGATCTCGTCGACCACGAGCCGGCGGATCCAGTCGAGTTCGGCCGCGACGTCCGGGTCGGTGCTGAAGTCCCATGCCATGGCCGGACGTTAACCCGGTTAATTAACAAGGTCAATCATCTCGCCGGGCCGGACGCACCGCGCGGCCCGCCGGGCGACCGAGACCCCAGCCGCGCCGGGCCCACGGAGCCCCGAGCCACCGGCCCGCCCCGCGCTGTCCGGCCGACGCGAGTAGGGCGGACGCGAATAGGACCGACGGGAGTAGGGCCGACGGGAGTAGGGCCGATCCGACTCGGGCTGTCCCGAGTCGACCCGCCCGACCGTCACTCCGCGTCGAGCGGGCCGCGCAGATCCGCGACCAAGCGCTGCATCCGGTCGGCCAGATCGGTGAGTTCCGCGGCCGTCCAGCCGGCCAACTGCCGGGCCAGCATCGCGTCGTTGGCCGCCACGAACAGCCGGTACGCCTCGCGCCCGTGTTCGGTGGCCTCCAGCAGCGCCACTCGGCCGTCGTCGGGGGCGGTGACCCGGACCGTGTAGCCGCCCTCCTCCAGGATCCGGATCTGCCTGCTCAGCGCGGCCGGTTGGATGTCGGCGCGCTCGGCCAACTCGGTCGGTCGGATCGGGCCGAAGTCGATGATGCGATGCAGCACGCCGATCGCGACCAGGCTGAGCGGCACGCCGGAGCGCTCGACGTGCAGGGCGTCCAGCCGGCGACTGCTCATCAGTCTGCGGATCGAGCTGATCGCCTCGTTGATCCTGCGTCGGCTCTCCACGTCGGTCATGGGCGTCAGCGTACGGGGCTGCCTGTGGGGCTACTTCGTCGCCGGCTCACGAGGGCTGTGTGTTGGGCGCCTTCGGCGCCGGCTCGCGAGGCACCACTTTTTCTTTCCCCCGCTTCGCTCCTCCAAGAAAAAGCGGCCCCTCGCTCGGGACTTCGTGTCCCTGCGCTTCGCTCCGGGCCACGAAGTCCACGCTTGCGGCTCCGCCGCTCTCCGCGCTGCGCGCGTCGATCACTGGGGGCGGGCTGGGTCGGGGGCGCTGACGCGCCTGGGGAGTGGCGGGTCGGGGCGGGGGTGGGCGGAGGGGAGGTGCCGGGCAGTGGGTGCCGGTGCGCCGGCCACACCTTCGAGCCAATCGGCGCCGTACCCCTGTCCGGACGGCCCTTCGTCCTCAACACTGATCTTCGTGCATGCCGAGGTGGTCGTCGTCGACCCGCGAAACGATTCCGGAGAGCGCGCGTTCGCGCTCACCACGCCCGAGGCCGCCGTTGTGGTGGCCGCCGCGTCGACCGTGCCGGTGGGTGGGTGTGGGCACGGCATGGACTGGTTCCTGCGTCGACTGGGCGTGCACCTGCTGGCCCGGTTGACCGACCGGCCGGACCGGGGGATAGCCGACTGTCTGGCCGACACCATCGCCGAGACCGCCGCGCTGCACGGGGCCCGCTGCGACCTCGCGCACGACGCCACCCCGGCCGCGTCGGTGGTCGCGTGCCGGGTGCTGGCGCACGACCTGCAATACCTGGTGCTGGGCCCCGGGGTGGTGAAACTGCACCACCCCGGGGGCCCGACCAGCCGGATGACCGGCCCCGACGGCCCGCTGGCGGCGGTCCGGGCCCGCCCGAGCATCGCCGCACACGCCACCACCGGCACCGCGCGCCTGCACACCCTCACCGGCGCATCACTGGCGGCGGACGCCACCGGCCACCCGGGCGCCCGGATCACCCTGACCTTCCGGCCCGGCCCGATCCCACCCGCCCCGTCCTCCGGCCGCCGATTCGGCCGCGGCACCCACGAGCCCTGAGGCCGGGGCCGCCCCGGGTGCCTTGAGCCCCGGGGCCCGGGCACCGGGCCCCCAGGCGACTAACCCGCCGCAGGCAGCTTGTACTCGTGCGTCGACGGCACCTCGAAGGCGTCCTTGGCCACCACCAGGTTGCCGGGTGCGGTCTTGCTCGGCTTGAGGATGTACGACTTGTAGGACGCCGGCTTGGCCGGGTCGGAGAAGTCCTGTGGCGCGCCGAGTCCGGTGTCCATCTGCTTCTGCTTCCGGTGCGCGGCGATGATCCCGGCGTGCGACAGGTCCTTGTCGGCGCACGCCGCCTTGAGGTCCTCACCGAAGATCTTCATCGAGTTGTACCCGGAGATCACCCCTTGATCGAGCGTCCCGTCCGGGTACTTGGCCTTGTAGTCCGCGGCCAGCTTCTTCACGGCCGGCGTGTCGGCACCGATCGCGGGCGCCGCACTGACCACGTACAGGAGTTGTTCCAGCGCACCCGCCGCGGTACTGGCCATCACCTGGGGGTGGAAGCCCGGCGCGCTGGTGAGCACCGGCACCCGAAGGCCCGCCACCGCGCCGAAGCCGACCAGGGTCGCGGTCTGGGTCGGCCCGGCGCTGATCAGGATCGCCTTGACGCCGGCACCGCGCATCGCGGCGATCTGCGCGGTCAGATCGGTGTCGGTCGCCTTGATCTTCTGCTCGACGATCTGCACGCCGAGCTTCCCGGCCGCGAACTTCGCGCCCGCCAGGGCGTTCTCGCCGTACTCTCCCTCGAAGTAGACGTGTCCGACCTTGTCCCCGGACTTGAGCTGGGCGGCCTGGCCCAGGAAGTCCATCGCGTTGATCATGTCGATGTCGTACGTGGTCCCGATGATCTGGATCTCGCGCCGATCGAGCAGCGTCGCGGCCCACGCCTGCGGGAAGGTCAGGATCTGATCCTGTTTCAGACCGTCCTGCAACGCGGTGACCACGGCCGAGCCGATCACCTGCGGGAAGCCCGCGACGCCGCCCTTGATCTCGGTGTAGGCGGCCACTGCCTTCTGGACGTCGTAGCCGTGATCGCGCACCGTGATGGCGAGCTTGCGCCCGCAGATTCCGCCCTGCGCGTTGATCTCGTCCACGTACAGCTGTTGTGCGTTGACGATGCTCTTGCCCAGCGGCGCGTACGGACCGGACAGGTCGGTCAGCGCGCCGAGCGTGATGGTGGTGTCGGTGATCCCGGGTCCGGTCTTGACCCCACCGGACTGCTTGTCCTTCTTGTCGTCGTCACCTTTGGTACTGCACGCCGTCGCGGCCAGCACGAGCGCCGCGAGCGCCGCCCCCACACGCACGCCATTCCGGAGCCTCACTGTGTTACCCCTTCGAGCCGGTACGGATGGAGCCCTTGGTACGTCCGAGTCGTTCGGTGCGGCCCCCGATGGGGGTGCCGCCGGGCCGACCGCGCAGCAGGCCCACCAGCCCGCCGGGCGCGAACAGCAGGACGAGCACGATCGCCGCGCCGTACAGATAGCGCGCGGCCTCGCCGGGTCCCACCCCGGAATCCGGGCTGCCCGGCGCCACCACCAGCGGCAGCGTGTCGGCGTACTTGCTCAGCACCTGCGGCAACATCGTCACGAACACCGCGCCCACCACGGCGCCGGTGACCGAGCCGAGACCGCCGATCACGATCATCGCGAGGTAGTCGATGGACAGCGCGAGCCCGAAGTAGTCCGGCACCACGCGGTTGAAGATCATCGCGATCAGCGCGCCCGCCAGACCCGCGTACATCGACGACACCACGAACGCCGCCGAGCGGTAGCGGGCCACCGGAACTCCCATGACGGAAGCGGCGATCTCGCTGTCGCGCACCGCGCCGAGCGCCCGGCCGGGGCGCCCGCGCAGCAGGTTGCGCGCGGTCAGCGCGGCGACCAGGACCAGCACCAGCGCGAAGTACCACAGCCGCTCCAGTTGTCCGAACGGGATGCCGAGTACTTCCAGGCCGTCCGGGTCGCCGTCGGTGAGCGTGAAGCCGCCGAACTCCATCGGGGTGACCGAGCGTCCGTTGAAGCCGCCGGTCACCGACTTCGCGTTGAGCATGACGTGGTGCCCGATGAACACCAGGGCCAGCGTGGCCACGCCGAGGTACATCCCGCGCAGCCGGCCGGAGATCGGGCTGAACAGGCCGCCCACGATGCCGGTCAGCAGCACCGCCAGCACCAGTGCGAGCAGCGGCGGCAGGCCCGGCCCGCTCAACTGCTGCACGCCGACCTTGCCGGAGTCGCCCGCGAACCACACGTAGCCGTAGGCACCGCACGCGAGGAAGAAGGCGTGCCCGAGCGAGAGTTGGCCGGTGGTACCGGACAGCAGGTTCAGCCCGATCGCGCCGATCGCGGCGGCCATCGCGAACAGGCCGGTCTGCATCCAGAACGCGGTCACGTAGAAGGGCAACACCAGCAGGACCAGCACCACCGCCGTCACCGCCCCGGGCGCGGCCCACCTGCGCAGCCCCGGCAGCGCGGGCGAGGCGTGCCGCGCGGGCGGTGTCGGTGCGGGTCTGGGCACCGTCGAGGACACGCGGTCAGACACGAGCACGCTCCTTCGAGCCGAGCAGGCCGGTCGGCCGCCAGATGAGCACGAGCAACATCACGACGTAGGGGGCGACATCGCCGAGGTTGGCGCCGAGCCAGGTCATGTCGCTCTGGTAGCCCGCCATCAGCGCCGCGGTCAGCCCCACCACGAGGCTGCCGAGCAGCGCGCCGGCGGCCGAGTCCATCCCGCCCAGGATCGCCGCCGGGAACGCGGCGAGCGCGATCTGTCCGGTGGAGCGGTCCAGGCCGGCGGAGGGGAACGCGGCCAGGAACACCGCCGCGACGGCGGCCAGGGCACCCGCGACGCACCACGCGGTGAACTGGATCCGGCCCAGCCGGATGCCCATCAGCGCGGCGGCCTCCCGGTCCTCGGCCGCGGCGCGCATCGACAGGCCCCAGGCGGTGAACCGGAACGCCGCGAAGAACGCGCCGATCAACAGCACCGCCACCACGATGCACGCGATCCGCGCGTCGGCGATGTGCACACCGCCCCAGTCCCGCACGCCGGCCTTCCACGGATCTCCCAGGCTCAGGACGTCGGACCCGATTCGGCGGGTGAGTTCGGTGGTGAGCAGGATGTCCACGCCGATGGTGAGGATGGTCAGGGTGTGTACCTCGGTGCGCCCCAGGCCGCGGATGAACAACACCTCGACCAGGCCCGCCACGGCAGCCGTCACCAGCACCGCGGCAAGCAGCGCGAGCGCGAAGCCGAGGTCGTCGTGCAGCTTGGCGACGGTGAATCCGCCGAGCAGCAACAGGGACGCGTGCGCGAAGTTGATCACTCCGGACGCCTTGAAGATGACCACGAAGCCCAGCGCGATCAGGGCGTATACGGATCCGAGGGCAAAGCCGTTGAGGATGATCTCGGCGAGCTTGGTCATGTCGGGACCTCTCGGTCGGTGGCCGCCGGATCGGGATGGTGGGGGTGGGCGGTGGTGCCGGTCGGGGTGTCGGTGGCGGGGGCTGTGGTCGGGTCGGGCCGGCGCGCGGGGCCGTCCTGGTTCTCGGCGGAGTCCGCGTCCGAGTCCTCGCCGGTCCCGAGGTAGGCCCGGATCACCGCCGGGTCGCGCTGGATGTCGGCCGGCGCGCCGCTTGCGATCCGGCGGCCGAAGTCCAGCACCGTCACCTCGTCCGCGATCCGCATCACCAGGCCCATGTCGTGCTCGACCAGCACGATCGAGATGCCCAGCGAGTCGCGGATCGAGGCGATCGCATCCGAGGTCTCGGCCCGTTCCTCGGCGTTCATCCCGGCGACCGGCTCGTCGAGCAGCAGCACCTTGGGTTCCATGCACAACGCGCGGGCCATCTCGACCCGTTTGCGCATGCCGTACGGCAACAACCCCACGGGAGCGTCGAAGACCGGGCCCAGGTGCATGAACTCGGCGATTTCCCGGGCTCGTTCGCGATGTCGTCGCTGCTCGCGGACCGCCCGGGGCAGGTGCAGCGCGGTGGCCGCGAACCCGGAGGTGGTCAGCACATGCCGACCCAGCAGCAGGTTGTCCGCGACGGTGCCCCGGGTGAGCACGATGTTCTGGAAGGTACGGGCCAAGCCGAGTGCGGCGATGCGATGCGGCGGCAGCCGGGTGAGTTCGTGCTCGCCCAGGTGCACCGTGCCGCGATCGGCCCGGTACACGCCGGAAAGTACGTTGAAGCAGGTCGACTTGCCCGCGCCGTTCGGACCGATCACCGCGTGGATCGAGCCCGGCGCGACGGTGAAGCCGACCGCGTCCAGCGCGACCAGGCCGGCGAAGCGCACGGTGACCGCGCGTACGGTCAGTTCGGGTACGTCGAACTCCCGCACCTGGGTGGTCTCGGTCGGGCCGACGGTCATTCCACCCACCTCCGGAGCGGCTTGCGCGGGGCCGGCGGGGCCGGCGTGGCAGTGGCGTCCGCGCCGGCCGCCTCCTCCTCGCCCAGGTACAACCGGCGTACCTCGTCGGTGCGTGCGAGGTCGGCCGAGGAGCCGGCGAGTCGCACCTCGCCGACGTCGAGCACAAAGGCCTTGTCGGCGAGGTCGAGCGCGACCGTCACGTTCTGCTCGACGAGCAGCACGGCCACACCCTGTGCGGCGATCTCCCGGATCACGCCCGCGATCCGACCCACCATCATCGGCGCCAGGCCCAACGACGGTTCGTCGAGCAGCAGCAGCCGCGGTGCGGCCATCAACGCCCTTCCGATCGCCAGCATTTGCTGTTCGCCGCCGGACAACAGCCCGGCCCGCTGGGTGCGCCGTTCGGCCAGGACCGGGAAGAGTTCGAAGACCCGGTCGCGGTTGGCCCGGGCCTTCGCCGTGCCGGGCTTGCCCTGCCGCAGCCCACGCGTACTCAACGCGCCGGCCTGGAGGTTCTCGTCCACCGAGAGATTGGCGAACACCCGCCGGCCCTCCGGGACCTGGACCACGCCGGCCCGGACGATCAGGGCCGGATCGCGACCCGCGAGTCGTGCGCCGCCGTAGTGGATCGTGCCGGCGGTGACCGCGCCCCGATGCAGGGACAGCGTGCCGGACACGGCTCGGAGCAACGTGCTCTTGCCGGCTCCGTTCGCCCCGAGGACCGCCACCACGCCGTTCGCCGGGACATCGAGCGAAATACCGCGCAGGGCCCGAACCGACCGCCCGTAGACGACTTCGAGCCCCGCCACGAGGAGCGCTCCCGATTCCACCGCACCCCTCCCCGCTGTTGGAGTGACCGCGATCACAGCACGGGGTGCGACCGGAGTCCAGATCTCCGGACCACATCGGGGCATCCGACCAACGCGGTGCGTGAGCCGCTGTGCAGCGGCACAGGAGGGGTCGGTGGGGCTCGGGCGCGGGGCGAGGCGGCGGGTGTGGGCCGCGGGGCGGGTCAGGTGCGCAGGCGGTGTGCGTCCAGGGCCAGGGCGAGTTCGACGAGGTCGCGGGGGAGGCCGAGTTCGCGGCCGGTCAGTTGTTCCAGCCGGCGCAAGCGGTTGAGCACGGTGTTGCGGTGGCAGAAGAGGCGCCGGCCCGCGCGCACCGCCGAGCCGCCGGAGTCGAGCCACGCGCCGAGCGTGCCGAGCAACAGATCGCGGTCCACCGGGTCGAGTGCCAGGATCGGCCCGAGCACGCGCGCCGCGAGATCGTGCGCAAGATCGGGCTGCGAGGCGACCAGTGCGGCGGGCAACCGCTCGTCCAGTCGGGCGCATTCGCCGTCGGCGGTACACGTTCGCAGGGCGATCTCGGCGAGCCGCCGAGCCCGGCCGAGTGCGGCGAGCCCGTCGACGATCGCACTGATGCCGGCCCGGGACCCGGCCGCTGGGCCGAACGTTTCGGCAACCTCGTCCAACCCCGCCGTGCCGAGCAGTACGACCGCGAACTCCCCCTCCATTCGGGCCCGCCACACCACCCGCACGCCGTCCGGCGCCGCCCGCCGCGGCGCGTCGTGCACCCCTGTGCCGGGCAAGGGATGGCGCAACGCGACCACGGCATACCGGCCCCGCTCGGGCAGGTCGAGCACCGCCGCCGCGGCGGCGAGGTCGGCCGCCGGCGCCCGGCCGTCCAAAAGCGTGTCCAACAGGGCGTGCACCCGTTCGTCATGACGATTCGTCAGCTCCGCCTCGACCCGCCGATACGCATCGGCGATCGCCGCGGCATGTCCGTCGACGAAGTTCCACACGTCGGTGGCCACGTGCACCAACAGCCGCACCTCGTCCGGCTCCTGCTCCGCGGCGACCTCGACCAGGGTCTGCCACAGGAGCACTCCGCCGAGTCGGTAGGCGTGCAACAGGGCCTCCAGCGGCACGCCTTGCTCGGCCCGCCGCCGGGCAAGCCGACCGGAGGCCCACCGGCTGCCCTCCAATTCGCGGGGCCACACCGCGAGCGCTCCCACCCCGACGCGCAACGCCTCGTGCGCACTCTGCCAGAGCTCGTCCGGCGGCACGCCGCCGTCCAGATAGGCGGGTTCGAGCGCCTGGAGCTCCGCCACGAGCCGATCCGTCAACTCCGGCAACCGCGCCGGCAACACCCGAGCCGCCCGCCGCAACAACGCGGTGTGCGCCGACCCCCCGGACAACTCCGCTTCGACCATCGTTCCCCCACCCCCGCAAGGCCAAGGACGCCGTCCGGGGCCACACTGACAGATCGGGGGCCCGGGTAGACAGGAGATGATCGAGCCGGGACCCAGATGTGACGTGTGGGCGAGGACGCGCCGAACGAGGTCGGATGCCGGGGCGGTCCGGTCGGGCGCGCCGGCGCACCGGGCCGGCGTGGTGATGTTCGGCTTACAGGAAGGTGTCGCGGCCGCCGTTGACGATCAGGGTTTGGCCGGTGATGTAGCGGGAGCCGGCGGTGCACAGGAATGTGGCGGGGGCGCCGATGTCGGTTTCCGGGTCGCCGACTCGGTGCATCGGGACCTTGTCTGCGATCCGGGACTCCATGGTCGGGTCGGCCTCGAAGGCGGCTGCCAGTGCGGGGGTGACGGCCAGGGGAGCGAGTCCGTTGACCCGCACCCCGCTGGGGCCCCATTCGCGGGCCAGGGCCTTGACGAAGCCGCGCTGGGCGCCCTTGACGCCCGCGTAGAAGGACAGGTTGGCGCTGCCCCGCATGCCGGCGGGCGAGGTCAGCAGCAGCAACGCTCCCCGGGTCTCCCGCAGGTGCGGGTAGGCCGCGTGGGCCACCGTGAACGAGCCGGTCAGCGAGACGTCCGCGTGCTCGCGCCACAACTGCGGTCCGGCCCGCTCGAAGTCCACCGGTTCGCTGGAGCGACGCGAGGTCGCGTTGTGCACCACCGCGTCCAGTCGGCCGAACCTGGCCACGGTCGCCTCGATCGCGGCGCGTACCGACTCCGCCGAGGTGACATCGCACTCGGTTGCCCATCCGGCGCCGCCGCGCGCGGTGATCTCCTCGACCACCTCGGCGCCGGCGGCGCGTCGGCGGGCGGTCACCACGACGGTGGAACCCGCCGCCGCCAGGGCCAGGGCGATGCCCTTGCCGAGGCCGGCCGCCGCGCCCGTCACCAGGGCGACATGCGCGGTCGTGGTGTCTTCGGCGCCCGCTGCCGCGTTCTCGGTCATGGCGTCATCAGCGCTCCTCCGTCGACGATCAGGGTGGTCCCGGTCATTCGGGCCGCCGCCGGCGCGAGCAGCAGCGATATCGCGTCCACCACGTCCGGCACGGTGCCGGCGCCGGGCAGGACCGCTTCGCCGCGGTCCACGTCGGTGCCGCGCAGGTGTTCGGCGCCGTAGGCGAACACGTCCGGGGTGACGATGTTGACGGTGACCCCGTCGGCCGCCCAGCGCCGGGCCGCCGACTTGGCCAACGCGCGCAGCGTCTCGGCGGCGGTGGCCAGCGGGACCAACTCGGCGGCACCCTCGAGCGCGACCGCGGGCACGACCAGTACGAACCGGCCCCGACGCGGCGCCAGCACCTCGTGCGCGGCCTGAAGCACCGTCAGGCCGTGCCGGATCGGATCCTCGGCGAGCCGCTGCCACTCGGCACCGGTCAGCGTGGCCAGCGGACGCGGCGTGAACGCCTCGGCGGCCACCAGGGTGTACACGAGCACATCCACCGCGTCGTGACCGGCGTCGCGCAGCGTCGTGCCGAGGGCGGTGCGGAAGGCGTCCGGGTCGTCGAGCGGAGCACACAGGGTCACCACGCGGGCACCGGCCTGTTCCTCGGCCTCGGCGATTCGGGCGGCGGCCGGGTCGGGGTCGTGCGGATCGCACAGGATCAGCTCGCAACCGTCCCGGACGAGCCGGTGCGCGACGGCCTCGCCGAGGTCTGCCGCACCCACGACGAGGGCAACACGTTTGCTCACGAGACCTCCGAAGGTGGTGATCGACAGCGCGATGGAACCACGGAGCTCGCGAATTGACCATGCGTCAGTCCAACCCGCGTGTCGGCCGTTTTCTTTTGCCCGGTGCTGTGTTGTGCTTCCAGGCACACCCGGTGATCAGGCGAGGGAGCGGTCGTGGCGACCTACGTGTACCGATGTGCCGACTGCGGCGACTTCGAGCTGGTCCGCCCGCTCGGCGAGGCCGGCGCGGACGAGCGATGCCCCGGCTGCGCGGCGCCCGGCCGACGGGTGTGGACCGCACCCCGGCTCGGCAACAGCGGCGTCGGCATGCGCACGGCCGCCGCCGAGGAGCGCTCGGCGCACGCGCCCGCGGTGACCTCGGGACCGCCGCCCCGACCGGGTGTGCGCGGTTCGGGCGACCCCCGACACGCGCGTCTGCCCCGGCCCTGACGCATCGTCAACGGCCGCCCTTCCGCCCAGTCTTCGAGGAGTCACATGCCCGAGGTCGTGTTCGGTGTCGACCAGTCCCGCCCGTTCCGGGAGCAGAAGGCGCTCGGCCACAACCGGTGGCACCCGGACGTACCCCCGGTGACCGTGGTCAAGCCCGGTGCCGAGTTCCGGATCGAGTGCCGCGAGTGGTTCGACGGCACGATCGGCAACAACGACAGCGCCGACGACGTGCGCGACGCGGATCTGACGATGGTGCATCAGCTGAGTGGGCCGATCGGGGTGGAGGGCGCTCGGCCGGGCGACCTGCTGATCGTGGACATCCTCGACGTCGGCGCCTGTCCGCAGGACGAGACCTTCCCGGTGACCGGCCCGGTAGCCGGCCAAGGGTGGGGCTACACCGGCCTGTTCGCGAGGGAGAACGGCGGCGGCTTCCTCACCGACCACTTCCCCGGTGCGTACAAGGCGGTGTGGGACTTCCACGGACAGCGGGCCACCTCCCGGCACATTCCCGGGGTCGAGCTGACCGGCATGATCCACCCCGGCCTGATGGGTACCGCCCCGTCCGCGCGGCTGCTCGCCGAGTGGAACGCCCGCGAGGGGGCGCTGCGCGCGACCGACCCGGACCGGGTGCCGCCGCTGGCGCTGCCGCCCGAGCCGATCGCGGCCGTGCTGGGCTCGATGGATGCCGCCCGGGCCGCGTCCGCCGCCCGCGAGGCCGCGCGGACCGCGCCGCCGCGCGAGAACGGCGGCAACCAGGACATCAAGAACCTGACCGCCGGTTCGCGGATCTTCTACCCGGTGTTCGTCGACGGCGCCAAGCTGTCGGTGGGCGACCTGCACTTCTGCCAGGGCGACGGGGAGATCACCTTCTGCGGCGCGATCGAGATGGGCGGGTTCATCGACCTGCGGGTGGACGTGCTCAAGGGCGGGATGCAGACGTACGGCGTCACCACCAACCCGATCTTCATGCCGGGGCGGTCCGTACCGCAGTACTCGGAGTACCTGACCTTCACCGGATTCTCGGTCACCGAGGACGGCGAACAGCGCTACCTGGACTCGACCCTGGCCTATCGGCGGGCATGTCTGAACGCGATCACCTACCTGACCAAGTTCGGCTACACGCCCGAGCAGGCCTACCTGATCCTGGGGGCGGCGCCGATCGAGGGTCGGTTCTCCGGCGTGGTGGACATCCCCAACGCGTGCGCGACGCTGTACGTGCCGACGGAGATCTTCGACTTCGACATCCGCCCGTCGGCCTCGGGACCGGCCTTCGCCGACCGCGGGCAGTGCGCGACGACGAGCGCCTGAGTCGACCGAGAGGTGCACCCCGCGAGCGGGGTGTGTGGGTGCACCTCGGCCGAGTGGTTGTCGGCCGGACCCCGTAGCTTCCGGGTGAGGACGCCACGGAGGGTGCACGAGTGTCGAAGACCGCCATGATCGCGCTGCTGGCCGAAATGAACGATGCCGACGGAGTGATCTTCGCACGGATCCGGAACGAGATGCCGGCGGCCCTGCGCGACACCGAGGTGCTGCCGCCCGCCGTGGTGCGCACCGCGCTCCATCTGGACGACGCCGCCGCGCTGTTCGCGATCGCGGGCAACCTGGGCGTGCCGCGCGGTGCGATCGCCGAGCTGTACAGCGGCCCCGCACTGCGGATGTTGCGCGCTCTGCGCGCGCTCGGCCCCAAGAACCCCCGCGCGTATACCGAGGCAACGCGTGGCGTCGGCGAGTTGATGGATCGTCACCTCGGCGGCTCGGCCGCGGCCTGGGGCCGACTGCTTGCGTTGTTGCCGACCTACGAGGGGCCGCTGCACGCGGCGATCGAGGCCGCGGGCACGGGCGATGACGAATCGGGACCGGCCGACCCCGCCGAACTCCTGTCGGTGCCATCCGAGTTGCGCACGGAGTTCCGGCAGTTGGCGCTGCTTGCACCGGCGGATTCGATCGCGCGGCTGTTGCCCACGCTGCGTCCGCACATCGTGCGCGACCTGGTCCGCTTCGGCGTCGAGGTGCCGCCCGCCGTGCTCGCCGACACGATCGCCCGGGCGACGCCCGCGCAGCGCCGCTCGCTGGCTCGGGCCAGGCGGGCGCTGCCCGAGGTGGGCGCCGCACTGATCGGCCTCGACGACCCCGCCCTGAACGCGCTGGTCTACCTCAATCCGCACACCGGCGAGGCGATTCGGGCCCGCATCATGGCCTCCTCGACGCCGCTGCACCCGACCCTGGTGGAACGGCTGTGCGACAACTGGTCGATCCCGACCCGGCTGCCCGCGCTGTGGTCCGGCGATCCGCTCCTGGTGCGCGCGGCGATGCTCAAGCAGCGCACGATGACGATCACGCTCGCCGAGAGCCTGGCGATCTGGCAGGACAGCGGCATCGAGGGACTGCGCCCGCACGCCCGACACGAGGTGGCGATGCCGGCCGGCGCGGAACCTCGGCCGTTCCGGGCCCCGCGCTATCGCCTGCTGTTCATGATCACCCTGTTGCGTCTGTGCGATTGCGCCGGCCCCCGGGCCGCGCTCGACCTGCTCGACGAGGTGACCGTGGCCGAGTCGGAGGAGCGGCGCTATCGCGAACTGCTCTCCTCGCCCGCCGGGATCGCTCGACTGCGTGCCGAGATCGACACCGCCGGCGGCACCCGCCGGCTGATTCGGCGACTGCGAGCCGACCTGCCGCGGTTCGGCTGGCCGATGCTGGAGACCACCTCCGTGGACTGGGCCGAGATCACCCGGGCACATCGCCGCAAGCCGTTCTCCGACCCGGCGTTGGCGCTGTTGGCCACACAGGACGGCTGCCCGGCCGAACTGCGGCGCGAGGCCGGGTGGGCGCCGACCGGCGGGCGTTGGCCGGTGCCGATCGGTTGGAGCGACCCGAGGACAGGCCGGGGACTCGCCGCAGCCGAACGCGCGACGGCCGCCGACGTGGCGGCGGGGCGGATGCCGATCGGCGAGCTGCTGACCGGTCCGCGTGCGGCCTCGGCCTGCGAACTGCTCGCGCTGCGCGACACGATCGCCCCCGACGGCCGCTCCGCGCACGAACTCCGCGACGGATTCCACGAGTTGCTCGAACGCCGGGTCGCCCCCGCGGACCGCGTGGCATTCGCCGTGGTCGCGCTGCGCCTGCTCCCCGAGTTCGAGGGCAGCCTGGCCCAACTGATCGACACCGCGGCTGCCGCCGTACGCGGCTGACCGACCCCCTTCCCACCGTCGGCCCGAGCGGGCCCGACTCCCGAGAGGGCTACCCGACATGCAGTATGGCTCCGCGTTCGCGCTGCTCGCCGCGCTGGACAACGCCGAGGGCGAGGTGTTCGCCCGGGTGCGCGGCTCGTACGCACCGCACCTGGGCGAGGCACGCGACCTCCCGGTCGCGCTGATCACCTCGGCGATCCGATACGGCACCGGCGCCGACCTGGTCAAGATCGCGGCCCGGACCCGAAACGTCCGGATGACCACCGAAGTCCTCGCCGAGGCCCGACCCGCCGTCGCCGTACTGCGCTTCCTCCGGCATTGCGGCGCGAGCGACGGCTTCTCCTACCTGCGCCCGATCACCGAGGTGAGCGCGCTGCTGGACGCGCGGCTCGGCGCCGACCCGCGCGCCTGGTCGCGGCTGCTGACGCTGCTGCCCGACCACCAGGGCACCGTGACCGAACTCGTCGAGGCGGCAGCCGCCGGCGAGGGCGGCACCGAGGCGATCCCGACGCCGCCGCGCACGGTGACCACCGAATGGCGGCAACTGCTCCTGCTGGCCCACCCCAAGCACCTGAGCGCCCTCGTCCCGCACCTGCGCCCCCGCACCGTGATCGACCTGGTGCACTTCGGCGCCCGACTGCCCGCGCCGCTCGTCGCCGACGCGGTGCGCCGCGCGACGCCGACGCAGCGCCGGGCACTGGCCGCGGCCGAGCACCTGCGTCCCGAGGGGTACGACGCGCTGATCGACCTGGGCGACCCGGCGCTGAACGCGGTCGTCTACGCCAATTCTCGGGCCGGCGACCGGGAGCGGAACCGGATCATGGCCGCCGCGGGCGAGGTCCCGCTCGACCCGGCCACGATCGAGCGGGTGATCCGCTCGGACAACGCCCGCTACCGGCGCCCCGCGGTGTGGTCCGGCGATCCGGCGCTGGTGCGCGCCGCGCTGCTGCGGGTGCGACACATGAGCGTGAGTGTCGCCGAGTGCGTCGAGACGTGGGAGCACGGCGGCGTCGAGGCGCTGCGCCCGCGGTTCCACAACGCCTATCAGCGCAAGCAGTACGAGCCCTTCGTGGTGCCGCTGCATCGGGCGGTCCTGCTCGGCGCGTTGCTCGCCCTGTGGGATCGGCACGGCGTGGCGCAGGCGGAGCTTCTGGTCGCCGATCTGCCGCTGCGCGATGCCTCGGCGGCCAAGCTGCGCACGATGTTCGCGGCCGGCGACGCGGGACACGCGCGGATGCGGGCCGAGTACGAGCGCGAACTCGGCCGGCGGGCGCCTCGGTCCGAGCACCCGCGCGTGCCGCAGGGCTTCCGGGTGGCCGCGCCCTGGGATCCGCGGGCCGGCTGGGACACGCTCGTGGCCGCACACGCGCAGGAGCCGCTGCCCGGGGCGAGCGCGCGCTTTTTGACCGCGTTCCCGCACTGCCCGACCCCGATCGCCGAGGCGGCCGAGGACGGCGAGATGTTGCGCGGGCAGTGGCCCGCGACCGACGGGTGGTATCGAACGTTTCCGCACGAGCCGGTCTACACGAAAGAGGTGCGTCGACTGCGCACCGAATGGGGGAGGATTCCGGGGCTGGCGGAGCAGGTGTTCACCGGCACCACGCCCGCCGAGCAGGCGCTGGAGCTCTACGACCGGATCCAACGGTACGCGCCCGACCCGCAGTCGGCGGCGGAGCAGCGGGTGCGGATGGCCGAGTACATCCGCGAACACCTGGGGGCGGACCTGGAGGCGCGGGTGATCGCCGCCCGGATGGCCCCCTCGTTCGTCGGGACGCTGCCCGAGTTGTTCGCGACCGCGGCCGCCGCGGCCGGCTGAGCGGGGCCGGCCCGGAGGATCGCGCGGGGGCGCGTGGCGGCCGGAAAAGCGTTGGTGTGGAGGGCCGATTCGGGGTACCGATGCACACGTGACGGATGAGCGCGTACTGACGTGGCAGGTGACCGAGAGCGGCGGGCAGGAGACCTCGTGGGTCGAGTTGGGGCAGTCGCGGCTCTCCGCGCGTGGTGAGGCCCTGGGCACGACGCCTCGGTCCTATCGACTCACCTACGAGTTGGAGACCGCCGAGGACTACGTGACCACACGGTTGCGCGTGGTCGCCCAGGGTGCGGGCGAGACCAGGCGGCTGGATCTGCGGCGCACCGCCGACGGCTGGACCGTGGACGGTGTGCCGCGGCCGGACCTGGCCGACGCACTCGACTGCGACCTGGGCCTGTGTCCGCTCACCAACACCATGCCGATCCTGCGGCACGGGCTGCACGAGGAGGCCGGCCGACACCGCTTCCTGATGGCCTTCGTGGCCGTGCCGGAGCTGGTGGTGGAGCCGTCCTGGCAGACGTACACGCACCTGGGGGTGGAGCCCGACGGGGCTCGGGTACGCTACGAATCCGGTGACTTCCGCAGTGACCTGCTCGTGGATCACGAGGGATTGGTGCTGGACTATCCGCAGTTGGCGACCCGGATCTGAGCCGTCCGGCCGACGGTGCCGCCGATCATGGCCGTAACAGTCCTGTTGCTCTTGTCGTCCCGCTGTGAAGGCTTTGGCCGGATTCCATAAAATTCGGTCCCATGAGCTCCTCCTCGGACGCAGCGTCCCCGCTGCCCGCCCGCACTCCAGGTCTGCCCACCCGGGTGCCGCAACCCCGTCAGGGCGGACGGCACCGTCGGCCCGATTCCCATGAACTCCCGGAGGCCGCCAAACCGTTGATTCTTGCCGTGCCCGGTCCCGCGAACGCCGACCTGCTCGCCCTGGTGAGCGAGGTCGCGTTGCTGGCCGGCGCGGATCTGCCCGGCCTGGACATCAGGCCGGTGGTGATAGAGGAGGAAGAGACCGACCTCGCCGCCGTGTTGCGCGGCGCGCCGTCGGCGGTCGTCGTCCCGCTTCTGCTCGGTCCCCATGCCGAGTCCGCGGCCCGGATCGAGGCGGTGTTCGCCGGCGTGGAGGGCGAGTTCCTGCGCTGCGGCGTGCTCGGTCCGCACCCGCTGCTCGCCGAGGTGCTGCACGAGCGGCTCTCCGAGGCCGGCCTGGCTCGCGCCGACCGGGCGCGCCTGTTCAGTGTCGCGACCGCCGCCGAGGGGATCGTGCTGGTCACCGACGGTGGCCCGGAGGCCGTCGCCGCGGCCGAGGTGACCGGGGTGCTGCTCGCCGCCCGCCTTGCGCTGCCGGTGATGACCGCCGACCTGGGCGATCCGAAGACGGTACTCGCCGCGGCCGAGCGGCTGCGCGAGATGGGCGCGGCCTCGATAGCACTCGCGCCGCACGTGCTCGGTCCCGACGTCGAGACCGGCCGGATCGCGGAGGTCGCGGCCCAGGCCGGCTGTACGGCGGCCGAGCCGATCGGCGCGCACACCTCGGTGGCGAAGCTGATCCTGCACAAGTATCTGGAGGCTTGCGGCTAGCCGCACACCCCACCACCGGGATGCGGCCGACCGCACGGACCCGGCCAGGCGGCGCATGGCTCCCCCCGTGCCATGCGCCGCCGAAACGTGCCCGAGACCACCCGGACGGGTGACTCGTGGGTGACTCGTGCGCAGGCTGCGGCCGAGTCGCGGGTGAGTCCCCGGATCGGGCGGCGCCGCCCGAGGACGGGTGCCGAGCCGGGCGAATTCGGGGTTCCGTGAACCCGGGTGCGCTGGGAGAGTTCCGCCAAACGGCGGCTCTTCGGCTGCGGTGCCGGGGTGGGGGGAACACGGGGCCATGGACACGTCACGCAAGAAATACGGTTTTGCCATCGCGCTGGTGGCGATCGGCCTGCTGGCCGGCCTGATCACCCTGGTCTGGGAGTCGGATCGGAGCCGGGACACCCCGCACAAGGATTCGGCGGCCTCGGTGCCCACCGCATCCGCACCCGCCCCCGCGGCGTCCGGGAATCGGCCGACCACCCTCACCCTGACCACCACGGGGGATGTGCTCGCCTATCCGACGATCATCGCCCAGTCCGAGCGCGACGCGGCCGGCGGCTCGGGTGGCGCGAGCGGCTCCGGCGGTTCGGGAAACGACTTCCACAAGATCTTCGCGGACGTGGTGCCGCTGGTGCAGAAGGCCGATCTGGCGTTGTGCCACATGGAGACGCCGTACGCCCCGCCCGAGGGGCCGTTCACCGGGTACCCGCTCTTCGCCGCGCCGCCGCAGATCGCCCGTACGCTCGCGGACACCGGCTACGACGGCTGCTCGACCGCGTCCAACCACACGCTCGACGGCGGCTTCACCGGCCTGCGGCGCACGCTGGACACGCTGGACGCGGCGGGCGTACGGCACGCGGGCAGCGCCCGCACCGAGCAGGAGGCGGCGCCGACGATCCTGGACGTCAAGGGCGTCAAGGTCGCGCACCTGTCCTGGACCTACGACACCAACGGCATCCCGCTGCCGGAGGGCAAGCCGTGGTCGGTCAACGTGATCGACAAGGACCGGATGATCGCGCAGGCCCGGGCCGCGCGCGCCGCCGGCGCCGAACTGGTTCTGCTCAGCGTGCACTGGGGTACCGAGTGGCAGCGCGAGCCGGACGCCCAACAGCGCGCACTGGCCAAGGAGTTGACCGCCTCGACGAACAACGGCGTCAAGGACGTAGACCTGATCATCGGCACGCACAACCACGTGCCGCAGGCATATGAGAAGGTCAACGGCACCTGGGTGATCTACGGCATGGGCGACGAGTTGGCCAACTTCCCGGACAAGCCGCGCGGAAACTACAGCTCCGCCGGGCTGTTCACGTTCTCCCGGGACGCGGCGGGGAAGTGGAGCGTGACCGACGCGCAGTTCCGCCCGCTGTACTCGCACCCGGGTCCGCCGTTTCGGATCCTGGACGTGAACAAGGCGTTGGCCGACCCGGCCACCCCCGCCGACACCCGGGCGCTGTTGGAGACCGCGCGCTCGACGGTGGTCGATGCGGTGCTCTCCGAGGGTGCGGCCGGGGCGGGGCTCACCGAGTCGAAGTAGGACGCGTTGCGGGGCCGGGGCCGGGGCGATGGTTGGCGCTTGGCTGCGGGTGCGGGGCGCGTGGGGCGGGGGCGGGGGTGGTCAGGGCCCCGGGCGGGCGCCCGTGCGCTCCCGGCCTCGCGAGGCGCCCCGGGCGGTCTCGGCCTCGCGAGGTGTGCTGTGCGGTCCCGGCGTCGGGAGGATGTCCCGTGCCGTCACGGCGTCGGGAGGGCGTCCCAGAAAGCCAGTTCGTAGCTCTGCATCAGGCGGGCGGCGGTCTTGGCGCTCTCCTGGTCGTCGCCCGCGTCCAACCCGGTCTGCAACAGCGTCAGTGCCGCGTCCTCGAAGCCCGGCGGCAACGACGCGAAGAAGGTGAAGAACGCGACCTGGTCCTCGGTCAACTCGTGGTGGGTACGCAGCGCCTGCGCGAAGCGCTCGCAATACCCGCCCCAGAAGCCGAAGTTGGCCAACAGCGCCAGCGAGACCTCGGCGCGCGAGCCGTACAGGGCCAGCCAGGCCAGGTGATGCGGGTAGCTCTGCGCGGCGGCGTTCGGGGCGTAACCGAGCAGGTCGGCGGCGCTCATCCCGATCGCCTCCGCGTACGGCATCAACAACTGCAACGCCTGGCCCTCACCACTGGCCAACGCCAGGAACAACTGGGCCGACTCCGGGAATCGCGACGCGAGCAGGGCGAACGAGCGCCGATCGCTCAGGACGATCCGGTATTCCTCACCGGCGATCCGACGCAGCGCGGCCGGCTCCACCGGACCCGCCTCGGCACGGTCCACGAACCGGTTCGTCGATCCTGCGGTCAGGTCCTGTACGACCTGGGCGTAGAGCATCCGTGCGTCCATGGTGCCACCGTTCGTTCGACGTGTTGATTGCGCCGCCGGCGGCCGGCCGCGTGTCGTGGCCGGCTCGTCGGACGTCCCGCGCCGCCGTGCTTCGGCCTTCGTGCGCGAGTCCTATGTCTCCCCGGGAAGAGGGCGCTCCACGCCTGCGGGGGCGGGTCGGATAGGCCGGGTGGGGCGGGAGGGGCGGGTGCCGAGTCCGGCCGAGCGCCACGCGCTCGGGTTGCCGCTCCGTTGCGTGGCCGGGGCGGGGCCGTCGGCGGGATCCGCGAACGCCTGCCGAATCGGAATTCGCCTGATTAAGCTCTGGCGGCACGGGCGACGGAGGAGCGGGAGTGGCCGAGGACGACAGGGCGCTGCCCCAGCAACTTCGGGACGTCCTGCGCAAGTCCGGCCGGCGACTGGGCTACGACCGGGGCGACGCGCTGTTCATGGAGGGCGACCACCCGCGCCACGTGGTGTTGATCGAGCACGGGCAGGTCAAGATCGAGCGGGCGACCTCGGACGGCTCGGCGGTCACCATCGCGGTTCGGGGACCCGGCGAGCTGGTCGGCGAGCTGGCCTGTATCGACGGGCGCGGCCGGTCCGCGACCGTGGTTGCCCTGGGGCCGGTGGTGGCCGTACTGGTCCCGCTGTCCCGCTTTCGCGAGTTGCTCAACACGAACGCGCCGCTGGTGTACGCGGTGCTGATCCGCACGGTGTCGCGGATCCGCGAGTCGGACCGGTGGCGCGTCGAGTACGGCGCACTGGCGACCGGGCGTCGGGTGGCCCGGGCGCTGGCCGATCGCACGCTGGGCAGTGCCGAGGGGCCGTACGTGATCCGCACCACGCAGCAGGAACTCGGCGACGCGATCGGCATCTCGCGGGAATCCGTGGTCCGCGCGCTGCGGGTGCTGCACGAGTCGGGGTTGGTGCAGACCCGGCGCGGCAGCATCGTCGTGCCCGATCCGCCGGCTTTGCGGGAATGGGCCGACGGATAACGCGTTGTGTGTCATCTGACGCGTACAACCGGCCGCCGCCGGAGTACTCCTTGAGGGGCAGGGAGCGAGGGCGCGCAAGCGCACGGTGCGGTAGGGGGATTCCGTGGGAGCCAAGTCGCGATACGTGTCGATCCTCGTGCTCGACGTCGAGCGATTCGGCCGACGTTCGGACGTGACGCAGGAGTGGGTGCGCGGGCGGCTGTACGAACTGCTGCACTCCGCACTCGAATCGGCGGGTATCGCCTGGGACGCGTGTGTGGTCGAGGACCGCGGCGACGGGGCGATCCTGCTGATCCCGGCGAACGTGCCCAAGGAGGACCTGACCGATCTGTTCATCGATCGACTGCACGCCGGACTGCGCAACCACGATCGGCACGCGAGCGACGAGGCACGGATCCGGCTGCGGGTGTCGCTGCACGCGGGCGACGTGGTGCAGGACACCCGGGGCTGGTCGGGCAGTGCGATCAACACCGCGTGTCGGCTGGTCAACGCCGACCCGCTGCGCGACGTGCTGGCGGCGGCCGAGCGCGCGTGTCTCGCGCTGATCGTGTCCCGGTCCTGGCACGAGGCGGTCGTCGCCCCGGAGCGCGGCGGCTTGGAGAGTTCGGCGTACGGGGAGGTGCACGTGCTGGCCAAGGAGGTCGACGAGACCGCATGGGTGTACGTGCCCGGATATCAACGTCCACCCGCCACGGGCACCGACCATGTGGCGACTCCGCCTCGGGTGCGGAAGACGACTGTCCGGCGCGGGGGGCTGGACAGGGGCTTCAGCTTCGACGGTGAGGTTCGCCAACCTCGGTGACGTGGTGGGTGGGGACGTACTCGGTGCGCCGGGTCGAGCGTGGCCGACCGATGGGGCGGTCTCGACCGGCGCACGGCGGCCGGCACCGGCGGGCCTGGGAGGGAGAGGTCCGGCGGCGCACGGCACACCCGCGGACGGGTCGTGTCCCCACGCACGGGGATACGACCCGTCCGTCGGTCGGTGGGGGGTGGGTGGAGTGGGGGCGGCGGCGGCGTTCGGTCGAGTCGGTGGGCCGAGTCGGTGGAGTGCGGCGAGGGGTCGGTCGAGACGCTCGGTCGAGTGCGGCGACGGGTCGGTCCGTGTTGGGCGTACGGATGTGCGGGCGCGCGGGTCTGCGGGCGTCCGGGGTGCGGCGTCGGGGGTGCGCAGTGGAGTTCGGTGGTTACGCGGGGTGCCCGCGGAGGGTGATCGGAACTTGATTTGTGCTCGCGTGTGTTCGAGGATTTCGAGCCATGGGACCTCTCAAGCCGGATATCGCCGAACTGATCTTTGGATTCATCACCTTCCTGGTGGTCTTGGCGGTGTTCGCGAAGGTGTTGTTGCCGCGCATCGCTCGCACGATCGCCGAGCGGCACGACGCGCTCGAAGGCGGTTTCGACCGGGCGACGGACCTCCAGGCGGAGAGTGAAGCGGCGCTGGCCGAGCTGCGGGCGCAGATGAACGAGACGCGCAAGGAAGCCGCGCTGGTTCGGCAGCAGGCGGCCGAGGAGGGGGCCCGGCTGATGGCCGAGGCGCGCGCGGAGGGACAGCGGATCAAGGACGAGCTCGTCACGTCCGGCCACGAGCGGCTGGACGCGGACCTCGCCCTGGCGAGCGCGTCGCTGCACGCGGAACTGGGCCTGATCGCGACGGAGCTGGCGGGCAAGGTGCTCGGCGAGCCGGTGGGCCCGCTGGTGGCCGACAGCGATGTGATCGAGCGCTTCCTGGCCGAGTTGGACCAGTTGGACACGGAGCAGGGCGGCGGTTCGGCCGACAAGGGCTGACCGACGGGCAGCACGGGTGGCCGGGTCCGGGGATCGTCTCCTCGGGGCCGGTCACTTTTGCGTTCGGTGGCCGTGACGGTTCAGGACGACTGGGACTGGGACTAGGGCCGGGGCCGGACAGGCCGGGGCCGGGGCGGGCCTGTGCCTGCGTCCCGTGCCCCGGCCTGTCCGGCTCGACGGGTCAGCCTCGGTAGTCCGGGTCCGGCTCGAACTCCGGGTAGAACTCCGGCTCCGGTTCGAAGTCGGGTTCGTAGTCGTTCTGGTAGTCGGGCTGGTAGTCCGGCAGGGGTTCGCGGATGAGTTCGGGCACCGGCTCGCGGGTGAGCTCGGCGGCGGGTGCCGAGGTGGGCGGCGCCGGGGTGGGGGTCGCTCCGGGTGCAGGCGCGGGCGTGGCGGGGCCGCCGGGCGTCGAGCCGGCCAGCGTGTCCAGGATCGACTGGCCGTACTTGGCCAGCTTGTTCTCGCCGATGCCGCTGATCGTGCCGAGTTCGGCCAGGGTGCCGGGCCCGGTGGTGGCGATTTCGCGCAGCGTCGCGTCGTGGAAGATCACGTACGCCGGCACGCCCTGTTCCTTCGCGGTCGCCGCGCGCCACGCGCGCAACGCCTCGAAGATCGGCGCAGCCGCCGCGGGCAGCTCGATCGGTGCGGCCTTGCCCTTGCCGGACTTGGCCGCCCGGTCGGCCTTGGCCGCGCGCGCCGGCCGCTCCGGCTCACGGCGCAGCATCACCTCGCGTCGCCGGCCGAGCACCTCCTCGCTCGCCTCGGTGAGCACGAGCGCGTTGAACGAGGGCTCGACGGCGATCAGCTTCATGGCCAGCAACTGCCGCACCACGCTCATCCATTCGGTTCGACTCAGCTCGGTGCCGATCCCGAACACGCGAAGCGTGTCGTGGTCGAACTGGATGACCTTGGCCGTCTTGGCGCCCAGCAGGATGTCCACGATCTGGCCCGCGCCGAACTTCTGCCCGCGCCGCTCGTGCTTGAGCCGCCACACGGTCGACAACACCTTCTGGGCCGCGATCGTGCCGTCCCAGGACGCGGGCGGCGACAGGCACGTGTCGCAGTTGCCGCACGCGGTGCTCTCCTGGCCGAAGTAGGCGAGCAGGCGTACGCGTCGACACTCGACCGTCTCGCACAGCGCCAACATCGCGTCGAGGTGCGTGCCCAGTCGGCGGCGGTGGGCCTGGTCGCCCTCCGAGCCGTCGATCATCTTGCGCTGCTGCACCACGTCCTGGAGCCCGTACGCGAGCCACGCGGTGGACGGCAGCCCGTCGCGCCCGGCGCGGCCGGTCTCCTGGTAGTAGCCCTCGACCGACTTGGGCAGGTCCAGATGCGCGACGAAGCGCACGTCGGGCTTGTCGATGCCCATCCCGAACGCGATGGTGGCGACCATCACCATGCCGTCCTCGCGCAGGAAGCGGGACTGGTTGGCGGCGCGCACGCGCGAGTCCAGGCCGGCGTGGTACGGCAGCGCGTCGATGCCGTTGTCGACCAGGAACGCGGCGGTCTTCTCCACCGAGGCCCGGGACAGGCAGTAGACGATGCCCGCGTCGCCGGCGTGTTCGGCACGGAGCAGGTCGAGCAGCTGCTTCTGCGGCTTGTCCTTGTGCACGATCCGGTACTGGATGTTGGGCCGGTCGAAGCTGGCCACGAAGTGCCGGGCCTGTTGCAGGTTCAGCCGGGAGGCGATCTCGGCGTGGGTGGCCTCGGTCGCGGTCGCGGTGAGTGCCACGCGCGGCACGTCCGGCCAGCGCTCGTGCAACTGGGAGAGGGTGAGGTAGTCGGGCCGGAAGTCGTGACCCCACTGCGCCACGCAGTGTGCCTCGTCGATCGCGAACAGCGAGACGATGCCCCGGTCCAGGAGTCGCAGGGTCGCGTCGACCTTCAGCCGCTCCGGTGCCAGGTAGAGCAGATCCAATTCGCCGGCCAGGAACTCCGACTCGACCATTCGTCGCTCGTCGGGGTTCTGCGTCGAGTTGAGGAACCCGGCGCGCACTCCCAGCGCGGTGAGGGCGTCCACCTGGTCCTGCATGAGCGCGATCAGCGGGGAGATGACCACGCCGACGCCCTTTCGCACCAGCGCGGGGATCTGGTAGCAGAGCGACTTGCCGCCGCCGGTGGGCATCAGGACGAGTGCGTCGCCGCCCTCGATCACATGGTCGATGATCTCCTGCTGGCTCCCGCGAAACGAGTCGTAACCGAAGACGCGATGCAGAACCTGCAGCGCTTCGCTGATCTGGGGACCGTCGTCGAGCGCTGTCATCCGAGCAGTCTAAGAGCTGCCGGCGACACCCGAGGCCGGTCTGTGGACAACGCGGACCGACCGTGCGCGGCACGGTTGTGGACAACCCCGAAGGACCTGGCCATAACGCTGCGCGGCCGGGCGCGGGGGCTTCCGGGTGGGCTTCCGGGTGGACTTCCGGAAGCCGGCTGGGTGGTATGTCGGGCGCTTGGCGGTGTGATTGGGGCGGGCCGGGGTCGGGGGTGCGGCGAAGCGGGGGCGGGCCGAGTCGCGGGGCGCGGCGAAGCGGGCGGGCCGGGGTCGGGGGTGCGGCGTTGCTGTTTGTTGGGCGCCTTCGGCGCCGGCTCGCGAGGCACCACTTTTTTCTCTCCCCCGCTTCGCTCCTCCGAGAAAAAAGTGGCCCCTCGCTCGTGACTTCGTGTCCCTCCGCTTCGCTCCGGGCCACGAAGTCTTGGGTTTGCGGCTCCGCCGCTCTCCGCGCTTCGCGCGTCGATCACCGGGGTGGGCTGGGTCGGGGGCGCTGACGCGCCGGGGGGGGGGCGCCGGGCGCGGGCGGGGTGTCGGATGGGGTTGGCTTGGCCTTGCGGGGTGCGGGCATGGCCCGGGACGTGGGCCCAGGCTGGGGCTTGGCCCCGGGTGTGGGGCGGGCCTTGCTGGGGGTGGGGTGCGGGTGCGGATTGCTTACGGTGGGGCGTGGGTGCGGTGCGAGCCTGCTCGGGACGGGTGTGGGTGGGGTGCGGGCCTGCCCGGGGGTGGGGTGCGGGCGCGGCGCGGATTGCTTACGGCTGGGTGCGGCGCGGGACGCCCAGCGGGTTGGCGTCCCGCAGTTCCGCGGGGAGCAGCGCGTCCGGCCAGTCCTGGTACGCGGTCGGCACCAACCAGCGCTCCAGGGCGGTGCCGCCGACCGAGGTGTGGCCCGGGGCGGTGGTCGCGGGCCAGGGGCCGCCGTGATGCATCGCCCAGCACACCGCGACGCCGGTGGGCCAGCCATTGTGGATCAGCCGGCCGACGCGCGGACGCAGGGCGGCGCCGACCCGGGCGGCGAGCGGGTGGTCGGCCTCGACCGTGTGTACCGAGCCGGTGAGGCTGCCCGGGAGCCGGTCGAGTGCGGCGAGCAGGGCGTCCTCGTCGGCGTAGGTGACCACCAGGCCGGCCGGACCGAAGGTCTCCTCGGTCAGCTCGGCCGCGTGCGCGACGAATTCGGCGAGGTCGACATGCCACACCACCGGCGCCACCGACCAGGCCCCCTCGGCGGCGGTGCCCCGGGCGAGTTCGCGTCCCGCGCGCGCCGACGTGCCGTCCTGGTACGCGTCACGGATGCGTTCGGACAACATCGGGCCGCCGGTCGCGGTGCGGGCGTGCGTGGCAATGGCGTCCAAGAGCTCGGTGCCCTCCGGCACGAACAGCAGCCCCGGGTTGGTACAGAACTGGCCGGTGCCGAGGGTGAGTGAGCCGAGGTAGCCGGTGGCCAGTTCCTCGGCGCGTTCGGCCGCCGCGCCGGGCAGCACCACGACCGGATTGACGCTGCCCAGTTCGCCGAAGAACGGGATCGGGTCGGGGCGGCCGGCAGCGAGGTCGAACAGGGCCCGCCCGCCCGCGAGCGAGCCGGTGAAGCCGACGGCGGCGATCCCGGGGTGGGTGACCAGCGGGCCGCCCGCGGCACGGCCGACGACCAGGCCGAGCAGGTCCTCGGACGCGCCGGCGGCGGTCAACGCGGTACGCACCACCCGGGCCACCGCGAGCGACGTGGCCGGATGCGCCTCGTGTGCCTTGACCACGACCGGACATCCGGCCGCCCACGCGGACGCGGTGTCGCCGCCGGCGACCGAGAAGGCGAACGGGAAGTTGCTCGCGGCGAACACCGCGACCACACCGATCGGGTGCAACATCCGCCGCACGTCGGGCCGACCGAGCGCCGGATCGGCCGGGCTGAGCACCGCGCCCACGTGCGCGCCGTCCCGGAGCAGGCCGGCGAACATCCGCAGTTGGCCGGACGTACGGGCGACCTCGCCGGTGAGCCGCGCCTCGCCCAGCGCGGTCTCCGCGTCCGCGACGGCGACCAACTCGGCACGCGCGGCGTCGAGCGCGTCGGCGACGGCCTCCAGCACCTTGGCCCGCTCGGGACCGGAACGCCCGGCCCACGCCGGCGCGGCGGCCCGGGCGGCGGCGACGACGCGATCGACGTCGGCCTCGGTGCTGCCGGCCACCGGATCACCGACCGGCGCTCCGGTGCGGGGGCTGCGCCCCTGTACGGCGGCCGGTGGTACTGCGGGCGGCTGTTCGACGGCCGGCTGTACGACGGTCGGCTCGGCGGTGGGAGTCGGGGTCGACTCGATCACGGCGATTCCTCCGGGTCGGACGAACGAAGCCTGAGGGGTGGTCAGGCGCGGTGGGGCGCGGTCGATGATCCGGAAACCATCGAATCATGCTTCGGTGGGTGGTTCGACAGGCGTCGAGTCGAGCGCCTCGCGGATACCGTGCCGAACGGGCCGAACAGGCCGAACGGGTCGAACGCGCCGAGGAGGTGAGGAAGCATGTCGGCACTACCCGCCTGGATGTATCCGCCGAACGGCACCCATTGGACCGCCGACGACATGGACAGGTTGCCGCCGGAGGCGCCGCGTCATGTGGAACCCATCGATGGGGCCCTGATCTTCAGGATGGCGCCGCAACGGATCTTCCATTCCCGGGTCAAGCGCAACCTGACGTCGGCACTGGCCGCGCAGGCACCGGTCGAGATCGGCGTCGACGAGGAGATGACCGTCCGCCTCGACGACCGCACGCGACCCGAACCCGACATCGTTGCCTATCCGAACACGAGCGACTTCAGCCGGACCTGGTTCGACGCGTCCGAAATGCGCCTGGCCGTCGAGGTCGTCTCGGTGGAGTCCGAGCGGCGCGATCGAAAGCTCAAGCCCGCCCGTTATGCCGAGGCGGGGATCCCGCACTTCTGGCGAATCGAGGAGGAGGCGAAACTGCCGGTCGTGTAGGTCTTCGAACTCGAACCCGCCACCGGCAGCCATGTCCCGACCGGGATCCATCGGACCCGGTTGCAGGTTGCGGTGCCCTTCCCGATCGACATCGATCTCGCGGCTCTGATGGGGTGAGTCGGACCGCCGCCGGACGGTGTTGCTCTGTGCCGTCCCGGGGGCGTCGGGTCGGCTCAGCCGTCTCGGCGTGAGGTGCCCCGGATCTCCAGGTGGGTCGGTACGAGGCGGCCGGTGGGCGTGGGGTCGCCGGATTCCAGTGCCTTGAGCAGCAACTCGACTCCCACGGAGGCAATTTCGGCCGGGTTCAGGCTCAGGGTGGTGATCGGCGGGTCGGTCTGGGTAGCGGTCGGGTCGTCGCTGACGCACACGATCAGCAGGTCCTCCGGGACGCTCAGGCCGTGGGCGCGGACGGTTTCCAGGATCAGTGGCGGGCTCGCCTCGGTGAGTACGAAGAGCGCGTCCGGGCGATCGGGTCGCGCCAGCATGTGATCGACCACGGCGCGGGTGACCTGGTTGCCGGGACGTGCGGTCAGTTCCACGAGGGGAGCGAATCCCCGTTCCAGACACCATGCGTGATACGTCGTCAGGGCTTCCTCGTAGAACAGCGAGGTGGAGTGCGCGGCCACCAGGCCGATCCGCCGTGCGCCGCCCGCGGCCAGATGATCGAGCACGCCGCGCACGGCGGCCACATGGTCGATGTCCACCCAGTGCGCACCGGTCATGCCCTCCAGCCGCCGGTCGGAGACGACCGGGATGCGGGCCGCCAGGAAGTCCTCGACCAACGGGTCGTCCGCGAGCGGGTCGGCCACCACGGCCGCGTCCAGCGGCAGGTCCGCCCACTCGTCCCTGGCCGAGTGGGTGGGCAGCAGGACCAGCGCGTATCCGTGGGCGAGCGCGGCCTGCGCGGTGGCGCTGGTGAGCTGGGCGAAATAGGGCGATTCCATGTACGACCACGGCGTGTCCACGTACTCGCGCACCGCGTAGCCGATCAGCCGGGCGTGCCCCGCCCGCAGCAGTCGCGCGGTCGCGTTGGGCCGGTAGCCGAGTCGGCGCGCGGTCTCCTGCGCATGCAGCCGGACCGCGTCGGACAGCCGGCCGGTGCCGTTCAGGGCGGCCGAGACGGTGGTCTTGGACAGCCCCGCCTCGCGCGCCACGTCGACGAGTCGGACCCGGGGCACGGAGGCGGGACGCCTGCCCCCGTCGCGAGGTGAGGTGGTCATGTCACCACATGCTGCCGGCTGCCGAGTTCCCAGTCACGTGCGGTCCGTGGTGCGGTGACCTTCGGAAAACCGTTCCCGCATGTGCTTGTGCGGGAACGTTCCCGCGTCGATACTCCACACAGCTTCGGCGGCGGGTGGTGAGCTCGGGCGTCTCGGTGCCCCCGTATCGGCGTCGGCTTCCTGGGGCTTCCTGGGGTTCCGCGGGCTTCCTTGGGCTTCCGCGGGCGCCCTTGGGCTTCCTCGGGTGCCTTCGGCTTCCTTCGGGGTGCCTTTGCTCCGGTCGTCCGCTTCCCGTTCGCAGCCCTATCCGTTTTGCAGCCCCATCCGCCGCCTTCGCCCGTTGCTTCCTTTCCCGTCGTCTGCGCAAGGAGTCTCATGTCCACCCCTGCCGATGTCGTTTTCCGAGGTGGGCCGGTCCACACGATCGACGCCGCTCGTCGCCGGGCCACGGCGGTTGCCGTGCGTGACGGGCGGATCGTGGTCGTCGGGCACGACCCGGACGTACGTGACCTGATCGGCCCGCGTACCGACGTGATCGACCTGGCCGGACGGGCATTGGTGCCCGGCTTCCAGGACTCGCACGTCCACCCCGCCCTGGCGGGGATGACGCTGATCCGCTGCGACCTCTCCGAAGCGCGGGACGCCGAGGCGACGTTCGCGCTGATCCGCACGTACGCGGCCGACCGGCCCGAGGAGGCGTGGATCAGCGGCGGCGGTTGGAACATGGAGGCGTTCGCGGGTGGTACGCCGAGCCGGCACCAACTCGACGCGATCGTGCCGGACCGCCCGGCGTTCCTGATCAACGCGGACGGCCACGGCGCGTGGGTCAACACGCGCGCCCTCGAACTCGCCGGCGTCACCCGGGACACCCCGGACCCGGCCGACGGACGGATCGAGCGCGAGGCCGACGGCACCCCGCAGGGCACCCTGCACGAGGGCGCGACCGCCCTGGTCGGCGACCTCGTACCGGGCCTGGACGCGGCGGACGCCCTGCGTGCGCTGCTCGCCGGCCAGGCGCGCATGCACTCGGTCGGTGTGACGTCCTGGCAGGACGCGATGGTCGGCTCGGCCCACCCGGGGCTGGACCCGCTGGAGTCCTACCTCACGGCGGCCCGTTCGGGGCAACTCACCGCCCGGGTCGTGGGCGCGCTGTGGTGGGAACGCGACCGCGGCGCCGAGCAGTTGGAACGGCTGCTCGACCTGCGGGCGTCCTCGTCGGTCGGGCGCTTCGCGGCGACCAGCGTGAAGATCATGCAGGACGGCGTCGCGGAGAACTTCACCGCCGCCCTGAACGAGCCCTACTTCGACGGTTGCGGCTGCCACACCGGCAACAGCGGCCTGAGCTTCGTCGACCCGATCGCGCTGCGCGAGCACGTCACGCTGCTGGACGCGCACGGCTTCCAGGTACACGTGCACGCGGTCGGCGACCGGGCGGCCCGCGAGGCGCTGAACGGCTTCGCCCAGGCACTCGCGACCAACGGCCGCGGCGACCACCGGCACCACATCGCGCATCTCCAGGTGATCCACCCCGATGACGTACCGCGCTTCGCCGCACTGGGCGTGACCGCCAACCTGCAACCCCTGTGGGCCGCCCACGAGGCCCAGATGGACGAACTCACCATCCCGTTCCTGGGCGACGAACGCGCCGCGTGGCAATACCCGTTCGGCGACCTGCTCCGCTCCGGCGCCACGCTGGCGGCGGGCAGCGACTGGCCGGTGAGCGCACCGGATCCGATGTGGGGCATCCACACGGCGGTCAACCGCGTACTGCCGTCCTTCGCCGACCCGTCCGACACCGTCTTCCTCCCCGAGCAGCGCATCGACCTCACCGCGGCCCTGGCCGCCTACACGGTGGGCACGGCGTACGTGAACCACCGCGACCACGACACGGGCACCATCGAGCCCGGCAAGCTCGCCGACGTGGTGGTCCTCGACCGCGACCCGTACGCGGGCCCGGCCACGGAGATCGGCGAGACGGGAGTGCTCGGGACGTACGTGGAGGGCACGGCCGTGTACGCGGCGCGGGGGCTGTGAGGGCTGCGGGGTGGGGGTGGCCGGCGGGGTGCGCGGCGCAAGTTGTGAGGCCTGCGGGGTAGATGGGGCCGGCCGGCTGCGCGGCGCAGGGCCTGTGAGTCCCGCCGGGTGAATGCGGCGGGTCCGGCCGGCTCCCCGAAGCATGGGGTGGGCGTCCTCCGCGGAGGAGGGGACGCCCACCCCAGAGCCCATGAAAGCATGATCCTTGGGGAGACAATCCGTGTGGAGATAATCTGCGCGGGGCGAAACTTGACCGGGTCTCTCTCGAGTCTCTCGTCGCTACCCTGTCGTCCCTGCGTCCTCTCCACCTCCTACGCACGTCGAAAGCGGCGCCCCACATGCCTCTGCGCCCCCAAGACAGCCCCGGCTTCCTGCTCTGGCACACCACCCTGCGCTGGCAACGCGCCATGGCCGCGACCCTGACCCCCCTCGACCTGACCCACCCTCAATTCGTACTTCTGGCGAGCCTGCACTGGCTCGACACCCAGGGTGCCCACCCCAACCAACTCGCCCTGGCCACGCACGCCGGCGTGGACGTCAAAACCGTCAGTCAAGTCCTGCGCCGCCTCGAAGCCAAGGGCTACCTGACCCGCGAGACCGACCCGACCGACACCAGGGCCAAGCTTCTTCGCATCACCGAACCCGGCACGACACTTGCGAAGCGAGCCATGCACGACGTCGAGGCGGCCGACGCAACCTTCTTCGCCGAAGTCCCGGAATACGCAGGCCTCCTGACCTCTCTCCGTCACCTCTCCGGCACCCTCGCCAAGTAGGGAAAGAGCACTTCCGGCACCGGGGCGTGCGTCCCAAGGACGTACGGTTTGATGGAAGCCATGCCGGTACCACCACCGTTCACCGAACAAGATCTCCTCGACGCAGCCGGCGACAGGTCTTACGGCCGCGGGGAGGGCTACCTCGGCGCGGTCGCGAACCTCACCGAGGAGGCTCCGGGCTACGTCACCGCCGTCGTATACGGAAACGACACCTACGCGGTGGCCCTCGGATACGGAGCGGACGGTCTCACCGGCGACTGCGATTGCCCCTACGGCGAGCGGGGCTCCTTCTGCAAGCACTGCGTCGCCGTCGGCCTCGTCTTCCTCCGCTCCATCACGGCCCAGCCGATCGAGGAAGCCCAAGCCACCGCGTTCGACCTCCGCGCCTACCTGGCCTCACTCGATCCCCACGAACTCGTCGATCTCCTCGACGAGGCGGCCCGCAGCGACCCCGACCTGCGCCGGCGGCTCACCCTGCGCGCGGCCCGCACCGGCGGCGGCGCCGGCCCGGACATCACGTCGATTCGCGAGCACCTGGGCCGCGCGCTCCGCACCTACGGTTACCTGGATCGGCGCGGCGCCCACACCTACGCCGAGGCGGTCGCCGACATTTCCGAGACCCTGCGAGAGCTGTACGAGGGCGGCCATCACACAGCCGTCATGGACCTCTCCGGCCGCGCCCTGGCCCTGATCGGCTCAGCGCTCGGCGAGATCGACGACTCCGACGGCGGCATCACCGACGAAGGCGAAGCCCTGGTGGGACTGCACGCCGAAGCGTGCGCCGCCGCCTCGCCCGACCCGGCCGAACTCGCCGACTGGCTCCTCGCCTTCCAACTCGCGAACCACGATTGGCCGGAGCTGGCGCTCCAGGACTACACCGAGCCACTCGGGGAAACCGGGATCACGCACTACGCCGCCCGACTGCGCGCCGTACAAGAAGACCGTGCCGGCCGCGACGACCACCGGTGGTTGATCCAGCACCTCCGTGAGGACCTCGCCAAAGTACGAAAAGACACGGACGCGCAGGTCGAGGCCCTCGCGGACCACCTCACCCACGGCTACGTCTACCTCCGCATCGCCGAGGTCCTCACCGCTGCCGACCGCAAGGACGAAGCCCTCACCTGGGCCGAACGCGGCTTCGCCGAACACCCGAACGAATCCAGACTCGCCGACTACCTGACGCAGCAATACAGCGTCGCCGGTCGCGACGCCGACACCCTCAAAATCCGCTGGGAACAATTCCGCCACCAGCCAAGCGTCGCGCTCCACGCCGAAGTCCTCGAAGCCGCCCGGGTGATCGGCAAACTCGACCACTACCGCGCCGAGACCCTGCGACTACTACGCGACGCAGCCGGCGAAACGCTCACCAGTATCCGGGCGTCCCGGGTCCTGATCGACGTCCTGCTCGCCGAGAAGAACTTCGACCAGGCATGGAAGGCAGCCGAAACCTTCGGCGCCAATCGCGACCACTGGCTGCGCCTCGCCGAAGCCTGCCAAACCACCCGCCCCGCCGAAACCCTGGCCATTTACCTCCGAGAGGCCGCAGCCCTCATCAAGGAAACAGGCAACAGCGCCTACGCCCGCGCCGCCGACCTGCTCACCCGCGCCCGCGACCTCTCCCGAGCCACCAACCGCGAGCCCCAATGGCAGGAACAATTCACCAAGCTGCGCACCGAACACCACCGCAAACGAAACCTGACCGCCGAACTCACCCGCCGCGGCCTCATCTGATCAGTACGAGACCGGGACCATGACAAGCTCGCTGCTCTTCGCGGTGACGAGCCCCAGCCCGGCAAGGCGCGCAGCGGCCCTCGGCACCGGTGGCGCGAACGCATTCGATGCACCTCGTCGCGCGCCCAGACTGTCCAGCGCGGATGTACTGGAGCCCGACAAGACCCCCACCTGGTCGTCGACTCCTCCCCGTACTTTCGGCGCAGCCGCTGGAAGCGGTGCTGCGCAAGACACCCCTGCCTCAGTCCGAGCGGGGTCTCGCCCGCGCGGACCGCTTCCTGCCGGATCCCCTCCCCTACCAGCAGCGACCCGCCGAACCAGCGCTTTCGATGCGCAACCTGCGCCCGCGCGTTTTGATCGCCGATGTCGTCGGACTCGCCAAGGCCCTGGCGATCGGCCTGACCCTGGCCGAGCTGATCAGGCGGGGCCGCGGCGAGCGCATCCTCGTGTTCACTCCACGACACGTCCTGGAGAAGTTCCAACACGAATTGTGGACCCGATTCGCGATTCCGCTCGCACGCCGCACAACGGTGCCAAGCGATCGTTCGCCGACCTGATCAGCCTGCTCGACCCGGCCGCCATTGTCGATCCGGACGACTACGATCCGGAGCGCGATCTCGGGCACCTGTTCATCCGGCGCACCAAGGTCAGCCCGGAGGTCCGCAACGAGATGGGCGACGCGTGGGCGGACCGTGGCCCCACCCCCGAGGCCGAGAAGGTGTCCACGTCGGCACGATGTATCGCTTCAAAGGTCTGGAATACCGCCGGATAATCATCGCCGGCGTCACCGAGGGTTTGGTCCCGCGCTCGTCCGTCGACACCTGGGCCGACACCGACACATCCCGCCACCATCGGGAGCTCCGACACGCCCGCTCGCTCCCTTTCGTCGCGGCCACCCCCGCCCGCGACGCGTTGGCCATCACGTGGCGTGGCACGCGGAGCCAAGCCGATTCCTCGCCGCATTGGGCATCCGCTGAGCCGAAAATGTGCCAACGCGGCCGGATCTCCGGGGCGTTGTCGGGCCGGCCGCGCTCGACTTCGAGAACACCGAGTCGTCGGGGCTCTTGCCTTTGCCGGCATGCCCCGCGGGGCGCCCTCTGCGTGGGAGGGCGTCCCAGTTCGTAGCGCTCGGCAAGTCCGTACCGGGTTGGGTACGTTGCAGTACAGGTCCTATGTCGTTGCTGCCAAGTAGAGTGGAAGAGCCGCCCGATACGGCTTGAGCATCGGCTGGAGTTCGCGCCGGATGAGGTCGGCATCCTTCCGGGGCATCTCCAGGAACGGGCGACGCAGCCGGCCGCCCCAGGCATCCTTGTTGGGGAACACGTCGAGGTTGGGGACCAGATCGCGTAGCCTCACACCTTCGCGATAGCTCGCCAGGCCGTGCATGCGTAACGAACAGCCCTCATGGAAGGTGCGATCGCCGAATGAGACCGGGGTCTCCATGGCTTCGACCTTGCTGGTGATCGTTGCGTGGCCCATGACCCGTCCTTCACCACGGTTCGGGTTCCGGAAGCAACCACTGGTCGCGTAGATCAACAATTCGTCCCCCGTTTCAAGGGCCCGCGCGGCTCGCACGCGCCCCGTCGGGAACGCCATGCGCTGCTGGGACACCACCCAGCTGAGCGGCCTTCCAGCGTTGACGATGAGCAGGTATGTGGACGAAGTAGCGAAGGCCGGTGTCATCAGAGATGCCCCTTCCGTTCGTACGGGTGACGGCGGGCGGGCCTACGGGGTCGCCGAGTGACGAATGCTCTGGAGCTCCGCTCCGTTCGAATCGAGTCGCCAGAACCGCCATCCGTTGGTGTTGGGGTTGCGCTCGGGCTTGACGATCTTGAGTACGGCTCCGGCGGCGGCACTCGGCGCAGTGTGCGAAGTCCCCGCACCTGGACCCGCGGTAATCCTGAGAGTGCGCGTGCCGGGGTCGAAGATGCCTTCGACGCGCACCCCCTGATACACGGCGTGTACGGGCAGGGTGGTGCCCGACGAGAGAGGTGCAGCCGGTGCAGCCGGTGGTGACGGGGTATCAGGGGGGACGATCCCCCGGCTCCATTCCTCGATGAGCCGTCGCACTACCTCGGTCGGTGAGCAGTTCATCATTCGGGCGGCGAAGACGATTTTGCCGTAGCTGTCCTCATCGAGGGGGATATCAGGCATGACAAGAGTCTAGTACAATGGAACTGATAGTCGCAATAGTGCTATGCGCGCTATGTGTGCTGTCGCCCGACTGGTGAGCGGAACGGGTGAAGCGGAGGCGCGGGCGGCTCGGATGCCGACCTGCGGTACCCGTGTACGTGGCGCTCGCCGAAACCTGAATCGCCGGCCAGGTACGTGGCCGAACCGGCCCGGGCACTCGGTGGCTGTCTTGCCCGGGATTCGTGCCGAGTTCATCGACTGGGCAGCGCGACTCGACCAACGACGTATCGCGGACGGCCTCGATAGCGAGATCTGAACGACCGCCGGGCGGCAGGAGACCCCGGACCACTCCGGGGCCTTCGGCCGCGCGCACATACGCCAAGATGCGTACTGTGACCTGCGAAATGTCCTCAAGTTGGTTGCACGTATATGGCACAGCTGCCGTCCTACGCCTGCTGTCTCCAGCGCGGCGTGACACGCATCGTGACGACGAAAAAGAGGCCGAAAACAAAAACAGCAGCTCACGTGGCTTCGTGGCTGCTGATCCTGCTGACGCTGCGTGCCCCTGGCAGGATTCGAACCTGCGCACACGGCTCCGGAGGCCGTTGCTCTATCCCCTGAGCTACAGGGGCTCGGGTGATGTGAACATTACCAGCTCTGGGGAGTGGGTTGCGAAGGGGTTGGGGGTTGGGGCGGGGGGAGGTGGGGGTGAGATGTGCGGATCGGGCCCGCGGGTGGGTGTGGGGGGCCTAACCTCACTGGCGTGGGCGGGATTGGTGGTGAGGCGGCGCGGGTGCTTGTCGTGGATGACGACGAGGTGATTCGGCAGCTGATCGCGGTCAATCTGCGGCTGGAGGGGTTCGTGGTGAGTACCGCGTGTGATGGTGAGGAGTGTCTGCGGCTCGTGCACGAGGTGCGGCCGGATCTGGTCACGTTGGATGTGGTGATGCCGCATTTGGATGGGATCGGGACCGCTGCGCGGTTGCGGGCGGATCCGCGGACCAGTGGGTTGAAGATATTGATGATCAGTGCCTGTGCGCAGGATGAGGATTTTTCTCGGGCGCGGGCGGTTGGGGTGGATGGGTATCTGACCAAGCCGTTTCATCCCGAGCAGCTCATTCGGCTCGTGCGGGAGTTGTCGCCGGGGCCGTTGTCGGCCGATCCCCTGGCGGACCTCTCGACCGATCCCGCGCCGGACGCCTAGGCCCGCCTAGGTCGAGTTCGCGGCCGTTCCCGCGCGGGATGCCTCGGCCGGCCCGTTGACCGACCCCGCGCTGATTTCTTGACCGACCTCGCAGCGCACCTCTTGGTCGCGCCCTCGCGCCGATCCCCTGTCGGAGTCGCGCCGGACCACCGCGAACCCTGGACCCCGCCGACCCCGGGCCCGCGCCCACCTCGCGCCTGACCCCCGTGCCTGCGGCCATCTCGCGCCGGCCCCCGGCCCCGGCCGACCCCGCCTCCGCAGCCGATCCCGCGCCGGACCCCCGGTCCACTCCGCGCCCGCGCCGGCCCCCGGCCGGCCCCGCGCCCTGGCCGATCCCCTGCCGGACTCCCGGCCGACCCCGCGTGCCCACCCGTGCCCGCGGCCATCTCGCGCCGGCCCCCGGCCCCAGCCCCGGCCGACCCCGTGCCCGCCTCCGCAGCCGATCCCGCGCCGGACCCCCGGCCAGCTCTCCCCGGCCCCCAGGCCCACCCCGCGCCCGACCCCCACCCACCCCGCCCCCGCGCTTCCCCCCGCTTCCTCCCCGGGAGTGTCACTCGCTCGAATGACCTACCCCGCCCGCCGGGCGGGTTGGTCGGCGGGTCGCCTACGCTTGTCCCCGTGACCCCCGCAGAGCTTTCGCAGTCAGTGTTGTCCGCGGTTCGTGCCGCCGTCGAGGCGGGCGAGCTCGCCGTTGCCGTGCCCGAGAGCACGACGGTGGAGCGACCCAAGAACCGCGAGCACGGGGACTACGCGACGAACATCGCGTTGCAGCTCGCGAAGCCGGCCAAGCGACCGCCGCAGGAGATCGCCGAGTTGCTGGCCGCGCGGATCGCGCAGGCGCCCGGCGTGGCCAAGGTCGACATCGCCGGTCCGGGCTTCCTGAACATCACGTTCGACACGGCCACCCAGGGCGAGTTGGCCCGCACCATCGTCGAGGCCGGCGCCGAGTACGGCAGCAACAACGCGTTCGACGGGCTGAAGATCAACCTGGAGTTCGTCTCGGCGAACCCGACCGGGCCGATCCACATCGGCGGCGTGCGGTGGGCCGCCGTCGGCGACTCGCTCGGGCGGATCCTGCGTGCGTCCGGTGCGGATGTGACCACCGAGTACTACATCAACGACGCCGGCGTGCAGATCGACAAGTTCGGCAAGTCGCTGATGGCGGCGGCCAACGGGCGGCCCGTCCCCGAGGACGGCTACGTCGGCGCGTACATCAACGACATCGCCGCCGACATCGTCGCCGAGCACCCCGACGTGTCCGGCCTGGCCGAGGCCGAGCAGGAGAAGGTCTTCCGGGCCACCGGGCTCAAGCTGATGGTCGCCGAGATCCAGCGCTCGATGGAGAACTTCGGCGCGCACTTCGACGTGTGGTTCTCCGAGACCACGCTGCACGAGTCCGGCGCGGTGGAGAAGGCGATCGAGCGGCTGCGCGAGCAGGGCCACGTCTACGACGACAACGGCGCGATCTGGCTGCGCACCACGGACTACGGGGACGACAAGGACCGGGTCCTGGTCAAGTCCGACGGCGAGAAGACCTATTTCGCCTCCGACGCCGCGTACTACCTGAACAAGCGCGACCGCGGCAACGAGGTCGCCGTCTACATGCTCGGCGCCGACCACCACGGCTACGTCGGGCGGCTCAAGGCGATCGCGGCGTGTGCGGGCGACGACCCCGAGCGCAACATCGAGATCATCGTCGGCCAGTTCGTGAAGATGATGCGCGCCGGCGAAGAGGTCCGGATGTCCAAGCGCGCGGGCAACATCATCACCATCGACGACGTCGTCGAGTGGATCGGCGTCGACGCCGCGCGGTACTCGCTGGCGCGCTCGTCCACCGACTCCACCATCACGCTGGACATCGACATCCTCACGTCGCACAAGAACGAGAACCCCGTGTTCTACGTTCAGTACGCGCATGCGCGGATGTCCGCCGTCGAGCGCAAGGCGGCCGAACGCGGCATCGTCAAGGGCGAGTTCAAGCCCGAGCTGCTGTCCACCGAGTGGGAGTCCGACCTGCTCGGCATGCTCGGCGAGTTCCCGCGCGTGGTGGCCAAGGCCGGCGAGATGCGCGAGCCGCACCACGTCGCGCGTTACCTGGAGCAGTTGGCCGGCACGTACCACCGCTTCTACGACCACTGTCAGATCCTGCCCAAGGGCGAGGAAGAGGTCACCGACCTGACGCACGCCCGAATGTGGTTGGCCGAAGCCACGAAAACCGTGGTGGCCAACGGCCTCGCCCTGCTCGGGGTGTCCGCCCCCGAGCGCATGTGACGGATCGTCACAACGCAGGCGACAGGCCGAAGGCCGGGCACATGCCCGGCCTTCGGCCGTTCCGGGCCACCGGGCCACCGGCCACCGGCCGACAACCCCGGGCCACCGGCCACCGTTCACCCACCGGGCGCCACCCCGCCGGCGCCCACCCCCGCGAGCGGCCCACCACCCCGCACGCAACCCACCCCACACCGACGCCCTCACCCCACGGGGAGCACCACGACATGAGCCGCTCCGCCCACCCCGCCGGTCCCCGCCACGCGGACGTCCTGCCCGACGGCGCGCCGCCGATCGCGCCCGAGGACCTGACCCTGCTCGACCCGAAGATCTGGCCCGCGGGCGCCGAGCGCGGCGCCGACGGTGTGGTCACCATCGCCGGCCTGGACGTGCGCGAACTCGCCCGCGAGTTCGGCACCCCCGCCTACATCCTCGACGAGGCGGACTTCCGGGCCCGCTGCCGTGCCTGGCGCGAGGCGTTCGAGGGCGCCGACGTGTTCTATGCGGGCAAGGCCTTCCTGTGCCGTGCGCTGGTGCGCTGGATCGCCGAGGAGGGGCTGAACCTGGACGTGTGTACGGCCGGCGAGCTTGCGGTCGCGCTGTCCGCGGGCATGGACCCGGCCCGGATCGCCTTCCACGGCAACAACAAGTCCGCCGCCGAGCTGGAGCGTGCGCTGGAGGTCGGCGTCGGCCGGATCGTGGTCGACTCGTTCGAGGAGATCAGCCGGCTCGCCTTCCTGGCCGACCGGCACGGCGTCACCCAGAAGGTGCTGGTCCGGATCACCGTCGGGGTCGAGGCGCACACCCACGAGTTCATCGCCACCGCGCACGAGGACCAGAAGTTCGGCTTCTCGCTGGCCGACGGCCAGGCGGCCGAGGCGGTCCGTCGGATCCGCAAGCTCGAATCGCTCGAACTGATCGGCCTGCACTCGCACATCGGCTCGCAGATCTTCGACACGGCCGGCTTCGAGGTGGCCGCACGCCGAGTGGTCGGCCTGCTGGTCGCGGTCCGCGACGAGCACGGCGTCGAACTGCCCGAGATCGACCTCGGCGGCGGTCTGGGCATCGCCTACACCTCCGCCGACGATCCGCAGTCGCCCGCGGTGATCGCCGCCTCGCTGCTGGACATCGTGCGCCGCGAGTGCGCCGCCGCCGGTCTGGCCGCACCCCGCCTGTCGGTCGAACCCGGCCGCGCGATCGCCGGGCCGGGCACCTTCACGCTGTACGAGGTGGGCACGATCAAGCCGCTGGAAGGCCTGCGCACCTACGTCAGCGTCGACGGCGGGATGTCGGACAACATCCGCACCTCGCTCTACGACGCCGAGTACACCGTGACGCTCGTCTCACGTGCGAGCGATGCGGCGCCCATGCTCTCCCGCGTGGTGGGCCGGCACTGCGAGTCCGGCGACATCATCGTCAAGGACGCCTACCTGCCCGCCGACCTGGCCCCCGGCGACCTGCTCGCGGTGCCCGCCACCGGCGCCTACTGCCGCTCGATGGCGAGCAACTACAACCACGTGACCCGCCCGCCGGTGATCGCGGTCCACGACGGCACCGCACGCGTCATCGTGCGACGCGAAACCGAAGAAGACCTGCTGCGCCTCGACATCGGCTGAGAGCAGGACCCGACCGGCTGAGCAGGACCCGAGCGGCTGAGAGCGACCCGACCGGCTGGGCAAACCCCGCGCCGGCGGGCCGCCGACAGCGGCAGGGTGCACTCGCCGGCCCCGGCCGGACACCCGGCCCCCGCCGAACACCCGGCCCCGGCCGGATACACCCGGCACGGTCCGGGCGACAGCAAAAAAGAGAACAACGAAACAAGAACCATGGAACGACCGGGGGTCGCCGCGTGGCGGCCCCCGGACTCGGGAGAAAATCCCGTTGCCTGCATGTGAGGCCGCAAGAATTGTCGTCTCGGATCCTGGACCGGCCCCGGTTCGGCCAATGATCCGAGCGACACTTGTCGGCACTGCCTGTCTCCGGAAATCCCCCGGACGGCAGACTCGGACAACCTTTGTCTTCGAGAAGTGAGGTCGGATGATGCGTACGCAGCCGCTGAAGGTGGCGCTGCTCGGTTGTGGTGTGGTCGGCTCCGAAGTGGCCCGCATCATGACGACGCACGCGACCGACCTCGCCGCCCGAATCGGGGCCCCGATCGAGCTCGCCGGCGTGGCCGTACGCCGCGCCGGGCGCGAACGCGCGGGCATCGACCCCGCGCTGATCACCACCGACGCGGTGGAACTGGTCAAACGCGACGACATCGACGTGGTGATCGAGGTGATCGGCGGCATCGAGCCCGCCCGCGGCCTGATGTTGTCCGCGATGGAACACGGCGCCTCGGTGGTCTCCGCCAACAAGGCGCTGCTGGCCGAGGACGGCTCCACACTGCATGCCGCCGCCGCGAAACACGGCGTGGACCTCTACTACGAGGCCGCCGTCGCCGGCGCGATCCCGCTGCTGCGTCCGCTGCGCGAGTCGCTCGCCGGGGACAAGGTGGAGCGGGTCCTGGGCATCGTCAACGGCACCACCAACTTCATCCTGGATCGGATGGACTCGACCGGTGCGGGCTTTGCCGAGGCGCTCGACGAGGCGACCGCGCTGGGCTATGCCGAGGCCGACCCCACCGCCGACATCGAGGGCTTCGACGCCGCCGCCAAGGCCGCGATCCTGGCCGGTCTGGCGTTCCACACCCGGGTGACCGCCGCCGACGTGTACCGCGAGGGCATCACCGAGGTCAGCGCCGCCGACGTGGCCAGTGCCAAGGCGATGGACTGCGTGGTCAAGCTGCTGGCGATCTGCGAGCGCGGCGCCGACGGGCAGAGCGTCAGCGCCCGCGTGCACCCGGCGATGATCCCGCGTACCCACCCGCTGGCGTCGGTACGCGAGGCGTACAACGCGGTCTTCGTCGAGTCCGAGGCGGCGGGCCAGCTGATGTTCTACGGCCCCGGAGCGGGTGGCGCGCCGACCGCGAGCGCGGTGCTCGGCGACCTGGTCGCGGTCTGCCGCAACAAGCTCTCCGGTGCCACCGGGCCCGGTGAATCGGCCTACGCCCAGCTGACCCCGCAGCCGGTGGGCATCGCCCGCACCCGCTACCACCTCAGCCTGGACGTGGCCGACCGGGCCGGCGTGCTGGCCCAGGTGGCCGCGGTGTTCGCCCAGCACGACGTGTCCATCGACACGGTCCGTCAGCAGGGCCGGGACGGGGATGCCACACTCGTGATCGTCACCCATACCGCCACCGACGCCGCGCTCGCGGCGACCGTCGCCGATCTGCGCGGTATGGACATCGTCCGTGACATCGCCGGCATCATGCGGGTCGAAGGGGAGTAGAGGGACCGTGAGCGCGCTCAAGGAAGGCGTCCGCACCACTCAATGGCGCGGGGTCATCGAGGAATACCGCGACCGTCTGCCGGTCTCGGCGAACACACCTGTGGTCACCCTGCGTGAGGGTGGTACGCCGCTGGTCCCCGCCCAGGTGCTCTCCGAGCGCACGGGATGTGAGGTTCACCTCAAGGTCGAGGGCGCCAACCCGACCGGGTCCTTCAAGGACCGCGGCATGACGATGGCGATCTCCAAGGCCAAGGAGGAGGGCGCGCAGGCGGTCATCTGCGCATCCACCGGCAACACCTCGGCCTCCGCCGCCGCTTATGCGGTGCGCGCCGGGATGGTCTGCGCCGTACTGGTCCCGCAGGGCAAGATCGCGCTGGGCAAGATGGGCCAGGCGCTCGTGCACGGCGCGCGCATCCTCCAGGTCGACGGCAACTTCGACGACTGCCTCACGCTCGCCCGTGATCTGGCCGAAAAGTATCCGGTCGCGCTGGTGAACTCGGTCAACCCGGTCCGCATCGAGGGCCAGAAGACCGCCGCCTTCGAGGTCGTCGACATGCTCGGCGACGCGCCCGACATCCACGTGCTTCCGGTGGGCAACGCGGGCAACATCACCGCGTACTGGAAGGGCTACAACGAGTACGCCGCCGACGGCCTGGCCGGCCGCCGGCCGCGCATGTGGGGCTATCAGGCGGCCGGTTCGGCGCCGCTGGTCAACGGCGCGCCGGTGCTCTCGCCGCAGACGATCGCCACCGCGATCCGGATCGGCAACCCCGCCTCGTGGGACTTCGCGATCGCCGCGCGGGACGAATCGGGGGGTCACATCGAATCGGTGACCGACCGTCAGATCCTCTCGGCGTATCGGCTGCTGGCCGCGCAGGAGGGCGTCTTCGTGGAGCCGGCGTCCGCCGCGAGTGTGGCCGGATTGCTCCAGGCGGCCGAACAGGGTCGCGTCGATCCCGGCCAGCGGATCGTCTGCACGGTCACCGGCAACGGCCTCAAGGACCCCGACTGGGCGGTGGCCGGCGCGCCCAAGCCGGTCGTCGTCCCGATCGACGCGTCCGCCGCCGCCGCCCAGCTGGGCCTCGGCTGACCCGCGGCACACCACCCGCAGCACGCGTCGGCGGCTCGGACCACCGCTCCCGGCACCCGCCGGGGGCGACCCGCGCCGCCGACCCGCGCCGCGACCCGGAAGAACGCCGCGTCGCGGCAGTCGCGGCACCGGGGGCGCAAGCCGGCCGGCCCCGCCGGGAAAATTGCCACTCCGGCCGGGAAAGCCGAGCCCGCTCCGGAATGTCGGCCCCCCATCGGGGGAAAGCTTCCTATGCCGGGGAAAGCTGCCCCGACCAGGGAAAGTCGCCTCGCCCAGGGGAGTCGCCCCGCCCGGGAAAGCCACATCCCGCGGAGAAAGTGACTCCGCCCGGCCAAAGCGACCCGACCCGGGAAAGCAGACCCCGCAACCGGGGTGGAAAGCGCTCGGAACAGACCGGGCAGCCGACGATCCCCTCGTCGACAACAGCTCCCGCCCCCTTTCGATCCCATTTCCGGTACCAATCCCACGACGCGGTGGTTACGGTGTCCCGCGAGGGAACGCACCTTCGGTAGGCTGATCACCGGACGCGACCTTGCACTCGTTCCGCGGCGCATGCCGCCCGAGTCTCGCGTCTGTTCCTGCCGTTCCGCAGCACCCGCGATTTCCCGAATGCGCCACTGGTTCGGACCGTCCCGTGAAGGTGCCCGGAACTCCACGAGGAGGAGTGTCCACGCGTATGGCCGGCCCCGCATTCCGTGCCGCCCCCGTCCGGGTTCGCATCCCGGCCACGAGCGCCAACCTGGGTCCCGGGTTCGACGCGTTCGGACTCGCGCTCGGACTGTACGACGACGTCGCCGTCCGGGTCGCGGACGAGGGCTTGTCGATCGACATCGCAGGTGAGGGCGCCGACGACCTGTCCCGGGACGAGAACCACCTGGTCGTGCGCGCGGCCTACGCCGCGTTCGAGGCGATGGGCGGCCGACCGCCCGGCCTGGACGTGGTGTGCGCCAATCGCATCCCGCACGGGCGCGGACTGGGCTCGTCCGCCGCGGCCATCTGCGCCGGCGTGATCGCGGCCCGGGCGCTGACGATAGGCGGCGCGGACCGTCTCGACGACGACGCCACCCTGGCCCTGGCCACCGAGCTCGAAGGCCACCCGGACAACGTCGCCGCGTGTCTGCTCGGCGGTTTCACCATCGCCTGGACCGACGAGGACGGCCCCCGGGCGGTGCGATCGACCCCCGTCCGGGGTATATCTCCCGTCGTGTTCGTACCCTCCGTTCCGCTGTCCACCGAGGTCGCCCGCGGCCTGCTGCCGGCCAAGGTGACGCATCGCGACGCCTCGGCGAACGCGGGGCGCGCCGGCCTGCTGGTCACCGCGCTGACCTCGCGTCCGGACCTGCTGTTGGCCGCGACCGAGGACCGGCTGCACCAGACCTACCGTGCGCCCGCGATGCCCGCGAGCGCCGAATTGATCGACAAGCTACGCGCACAGGGGATGGCCGCGGTCGTCTCCGGCGCGGGGCCGACCGTGCTCGCCCTGGTCACGCACGACCGCGTGGACGAGGCGATCGGCAGCGCCGGGCCCGATTGGGTGGTTCGGCAATTGCACGTGGACGGGGCCGGAGCAAGCGTCATGCCACTGGCGTGACCTGCGTACTCGCCGTTCGTTGGCAGTACGCCCGGTAGGCGGGAGCCGGCCGACCGTGGACCCGGTGCGGCCGGGCGAGTGGTCGGCGACGGTGGTGGATCCGTTCACTCCACTGCACTACCGCAGGAAAAAAAGGGCTGCGCCGGGGGAGCGATGGGGTGGGGGAATGTCTCTTGGGTCCGGTAGTGTTAGCGTCATCACCGCACCAGATCCCCCGCCCGCATAGGGTTGGGCGCGTTCGGTGCTCTGTGGCCACGATCCTTTGGGAGTCTCCCCTCCTGCCTGTCCTTCGTGACGAACGTGGCTCCCCGATACAGACCGGCGGAACCACCGCGCCGCGTCGAGCTCATCCCGGGGACACGAGGGCTGTTCCTTCACAGGAAATCGAGCCCCTACAGGAATACGAGCCCCCACAGGCATACATGAGCCCGATCCTCGCAGTACTGGGCACATTTTCGACGATTCCCGCCATCCGGCGGACCACCGCACCGGACCGCACTGGAAGCGGGACGGACAGCACAACCGGTCGCCGAGCCCCCTCAAGGCCGACGCCCGCTCCAGGGAAGGACCCTTCGTGAGCGACACCACCGAACTCATGGACGCAACGCCGCAGGCCGCGTCCGCCTCGGGTGACGCGGTTGCCACCGCGGACGCCCCCGCTCCCGCCACGCGGCGCCGCCGCTCGACGGGTACCGGCCTCAACGGCATGGTGCTGGCGGAGCTGCAGCAGGTCGCCACCGGGCTGGGCATCAGCGGCACCGGCCGCATGCGCAAGAGCCAGCTGATCGAGGCCATCCAGGCAAAGCAGGGTGGATCGGACGCCGCTCCCGCTGCCGCCGCCGCCACGAAGCCGGCCCGCGCGACCAGGGCCAAGGCCGCGGCTGCCGCCGCGGACAACGGCGCGGCGCCCGCCGCTGCCGCCGCGGAGGCGCCCGCCGAGGCGCCGGTCGCGGAGGCGCCCACCCGGGCCCGCCGGGCCGCCCGGACGCGGGTCGCGGTCGAGGCACAGCAGATCGAGATTCCGGAGCAGGCAGCTGCCGAGGCGCCCACCAACGGCCGCACCCGGCGCGAGCAGGGCGAGCTGGCGGCCGAGGCCGTCGAGGCCCCGACGCGCCGTCGTGGCGAGCGGGCCGAGCGCGCCGAGCGCACCGGCGACGACCAGGGCGAGCAGCGCGAAGGCGGCGAGCGGGAAGGCCGTCGCGAGCGTCGCGAGCGCGGCCAGAACCGGCGCGACCGCGGCGAGCGCAACAACGAGCGCGGCGGCGAGCGCGCCGAGCGCCCGGAGCGCGGCGAGCGGGCCGAGCGCGGCGACCGCAACAACAACGAGCGCGGCGACCGCGGCGAGCGCGGCAACGACCGCGCCGAGCGGGCCGACCGCGGCGGTGAGCGTGGCAAGCAGCAGCAACAGCAGCAGGACAACGACCCGATGGGTCCGGACGACGACTTCGAGGGTGGCGGCCGTCGGCGCCGTGGCCGTTACCGCGACCGCAACCGTCGCCGCGGCGGCCGCGAGGGCTTCGAGACCAACGAGCCCGTGCTGGCCGACGACGACGTCCTGGTCCCCGTCGCGGGCATCCTGGACATCCTCGACAACTACGCCTTCGTGCGGACCTCGGGCTACCTGCCCGGCTCCAACGACGTGTACGTCTCGCTCGCCCAGGTCCGCAAGAACGGCCTGCGCAAGGGTGACGCGATCGTCGGCGCGGTGCGTCAGCCGCGTGACGGCGAGCGTCGGGAGAAGTTCAACGCGCTCGTGCGCCTGGACACGGTCAACGGCATGGAGCCGGAACAGGCGCGGCAGCGCTCCGACTTCAACAAGCTGACCCCGCTGTACCCGCAGGACCGGCTCCGCCTGGAGACCGACTCCAGCGCGCTGACCACGCGGATCATCGACCTCGTGTCGCCGATCGGCAAGGGCCAGCGTGGCCTGATCGTCGCGCCGCCCAAGGCGGGCAAGACGATGGTGCTCCAGGCGATCGCCAACGCGATCACCGTGAACAACCCCGAGTGCCACCTGATGGTCGTGCTCGTGGACGAGCGCCCCGAAGAGGTCACCGACATGCAGCGCTCGGTCAAGGGCGAGGTCATCTCCTCGACCTTCGACCGGCCCGCCGAGGACCACACGATCGTCGCCGAGCTGGCCATCGAGCGCGCCAAGCGCCTGGTCGAGCTGGGCCACGACGTGGTCGTGCTGCTCGACTCGATCACCCGCCTGGGCCGCGCGTACAACCTCGCGGCGCCCGCCTCCGGCCGCATCCTGTCCGGTGGTGTCGACTCGACCGCGCTGTACCCGCCGAAGAAGTTCTTCGGCGCGGCGCGCAACATCGAGAACGGCGGCTCGCTGACCATCCTCGCCACCGCGCTCGTCGAGACCGGCTCGCGGATGGACGAGGTGATCTTCGAGGAGTTCAAGGGCACCGGCAACATGGAGCTCAAGCTCGACCGCAAGCTCGCCGACAAGCGGATCTTCCCGGCGGTGGACGTGGACGCGTCCAGCACCCGCAAGGAAGAGATCCTGATGGCCTCGGACGAACTCGCGGTCGTCTGGAAGCTGCGGCGGGTGCTGCACGCACTCGACCAGCAGCAGGCGATCGAGCTGCTTCTGGACAAGATGAAGAAGACCAAGAGCAACGGCGAGTTCCTGATGCAAATTCAGAAGACGACGCCGATGCCGAACGACTAGTCGGGGTCGGGCGTGGGGTCCGGGGGTCGCCCCCGGATCAGCACAGCCGGAAGACGACGCCGATGCCGAACGACTGGTCGGGGTCGGGCTTGGGTCCGGGGGTCGCCCCGGACCGGCACGGCCGAAGGACGACGCCGGTGCCGAGGAGCGGATCCTCGGGTCGGTCGTACCCAACGCAAGACGCGATGACAAGACACGGCGTCGGCCGGGAGGGAATGTCACGACCTCGGTCGTGGTTGGGCGGTACAGACCCTGATTTGGGTCCGGTCGCCCCCTCCTGGCAGACTGCTCTGTCGGCCCCGGTTCACGTGACGCCCACTCGGGCGTACGACCCGGCGCCCTCCCGAACCCAAGGAGACTCCTGTGAAGCCCGACATCCACCCCGAGTACGTGGAGACCACCGTCACTTGTGGCTGTGGCTCGACGTTCACCACGCACAGCACCGCGACCAGCGGCCAGATCCGCGTCGAGGTCTGTTCGCAGTGTCACCCGTTCTACACGGGCAAGCAGAAGATCCTCGACACGGGTGGCCGTGTGGCGCGCTTCGAGAAGCGCTTCGGCAAGCAGCCGGTGGCCGGCAACAAGTAGCGACCCTGCGGCGCCGGAGGAGCGGTGGGCCTTGTCCAAGGTCCGTCCCGCCCCTCCGGCGCCGTTCGTTTGTCCTCCCGTCCGGCGTCCCGCCGATCCCGCCACCGCGTTACCGATCCCGCCGAGTTCGCGGCCATACCCCAGAGGAGCCCCCCAGTGTTCGAGGCGATGGACGACCTGCTCGCCGAGCACGCCGACCTGGAGCGGCAGCTCGCCGATCCGGCCGTGCACACGGACCAGACGCGCGCGCGCAATCTCGGGCGGCGCTACGCCGAACTGGGGCCGATCGTGGACGCCTACCGGCAGTGGTCCAGTGCCGCCGACGACGTCGAGGCCGCACACGAACTGGTCGCCGAGGACCCGGACTTCGCCGCCGAGGCGGAGGAGGCCGAGCAGCGCCGCGAGGAGTGCGCGGAGAAGCTGCGCCGGCTGCTCGTGCCGCGCGACCCGGCCGACGACAAGGACGTGATCCTGGAGGTCAAGGCGGGCGAGGGCGGCGAGGAATCCGCCCTGTTCGCCGGCGACCTGCTGCGGATGTACCTGCGCTACGCCGAGCGGGCCGGCTGGAAGACCGAGATCCTCGAATCCAACGAGTCCGATCTCGGCGGCTACAAGGACGTCCAGGTCGCGGTCAAGACCAAGGGCAACCCCGCGCCCGGCGAGGGCGTCTACGCCCGGCTGAAGTTCGAGGGCGGCGTGCACCGTGTCCAGCGGGTGCCCGCCACCGAGTCGCAGGGCCGCATCCACACCTCCGCGGCCGGCGTCCTGGTGCTGCCCGAGGCCGAGGACGTCGAGGTCGAGATCAACGCCAACGACCTGCGCATCGACGTGTACCGCTCGTCCGGCCCCGGCGGCCAGTCGGTCAACACCACCGACTCCGCGGTGCGCATCACGCACCTGCCGACCGGAATCGTGGTCTCCTGCCAGAACGAGAAGAGCCAGCTCCAGAACAAGGAGTCGGCGATGCGCATCCTGCGCGCCAGGATGCTCGCCGCGGCCCAGGAGGAGGCCGACAAGGAGGCCTCCGACGTGCGTCGCAGCCAGGTCCGCACGGTGGACCGCTCCGAGCGCATCCGCACGTACAACTTCGCGGAAAACCGGATTTCCGACCACCGCGTGGGCTACAAGGCGTACAACCTGGACCAGGTGCTCGACGGCGATCTCGATCCGGTCATCCAGGCGTGTGTGGACGCCGACATGGCCGCCCGGCTCGCCCACCAATAACGGAGACGAGATGAATCTGCTGCTCGCCGAGGTGGCCCAGGCCACCCTGCGACTGGCCGACGCGGGCGTTCCCTCTCCGCGCTTCGATGCCGAGGAACTCGCGGCGTTCGTGCACGGCGTCAAGCGTGGCGCCCTGCACACCGTCGCCGACGGCGACTTCGACGCGCGGTTCTGGGAGGCCATCGCGCGCCGGGAGGCCCGTGAGCCGTTGCAGCACATCACCGGGCGCGCGTTCTTCCGATACCTCGAACTCCAGGTGGGCCCGGGGGTGTTCGTGCCTCGCCCGGAGACCGAGGTGGTGGTCGGCTGGGCGATAGACGCGCTGCGCGCGATGGACGTGGCCGAACCGCTCGTGGTCGACCTGTGCACCGGCTCCGGCGCGATCGCGCTCGCCGTCGCCCAGGAGGTGCCGCGCTCGGTCGTGCACGCGGTCGAGCTGGACCCTGACGCGTACCGCTACGCCGCGCGCAACGCGAGCGGCTCGCGGGTGGTCCTGCACCGGGGCGACGCGCTCGCCGCGCTGCCGGAGCTGGACGGCACGGTCGACCTGGTGATCAGCAATCCGCCCTACGTCCCGCTGGACGAGCGGGACGAGATGGCGCCCGAGGCCCGCGACCACGACCCCGAACTGGCGCTGTTCTCCGGGCCGGACGGGCTCGACTTCATCCGGATCCTGTCCAAGACCGCCTACCGACTGCTGCGCCCCGGTGGTCTGGTGGTGGTCGAGCACGCCGACACCCAGGGCGGCGCGGTGCCGTGGATCTTCAACGAGGAAGCCGGTTGGGTGGACGCGGCCGACCACCGCGACCTGACCAATCGCCCGCGCTTCACCACCGCACGCAAGGAAGGCGCGTGAACCGCGCGCCCCGCACACTCGCAGCACCCGCACCACCGGCACCACCCGCACCGCCTGTGTCGCCCGCACCGCCCGTACTGCCCGCAGTGTCTGTACCGCCAGTACCGCCCGTACCGCTTCAGGAGGTAAGTGCCCGATGAGCCGACGCTACGACTGCTCCGACGCGATGGACCGTGGGCTCGGGCTGCGTGAGGCGACCGGGGCGATCAAGCGCGGCGACCTGGTCGTGCTGCCGACGGACACCCTGTACGGCATCGGCGCGGACGCGTTCACCCCGCATGCGGTGCACGCGTTGCTGGACGCCAAGGGCCGGGGCCGCAACATGCCCTCGCCCGTGCTCGTCGGCTCGCCGAACACGCTGCACGGGCTGGTCACCGGCTTTCCCGAGGTGGGCTGGGAACTGGTCGACGCGTTCTGGCCGGGCGCGCTCACCATCGTCGCGTTCCACCAACCGTCGCTGATGTGGGACCTGGGCGATACGCGCGGCACGGTCGCGGTGCGCATGCCGCTGCACCCCGTCGCGATCGAGTTGCTCACCGAGACCGGACCGATGGCGGTCAGCAGCGCGAACCGGTCCGGCAATCCGGCGGCGACCACGGTCGACGAGGCCGAGGCCCAGCTCGGCGACTCGGTGTCGGTGTACCTGGACGGCGGCACGTGCCCCTCCACCGCACCGTCCTCGATCGTCGATCTGACCGCCGGCCGTCCCCGGTTGCTGCGTGAGGGTGCCCTGTCGCTGGACACGTTGCGCGAGGTCGTTCCCGACCTGGAGGGCGTGAATTGACCCCGCCACCACCCGTGGGGCACTCCTACGGGCCGTACGGGTCCGCGGCCGACTCGTTTCGGATCCTGTTCGTGTGCACGGGGAGCATCTGTCGCTCGCCGATCGCCGAGCGGCTCGCCCGGCTCGGCCTGGAGCGCCGGCTGGCCGCCGACGACGCGGTCCGGCTCAGCGTGCAGAGCGCCGGGACGTGGGGGCACGAGGGTGCGCCGATGGAGCCGCACGCGGCCGAGGTGCTGCTCGAATACGGCGCCGATCCGGGCGACTTCCACGGCCGCGAGCTGCTCGACGAGCACGTCGCCGAGGCGGACCTGGTGCTCACCGCGACGCTGGACCACCGTGCGCACGTGGTGTCCATGGGGCATGCCTCGGGCCTGCGCACGTTCACGCTCAAGGAGTTCACCCGGCTGGTCGCGGTGCTGGAGCGGGCGCCCTACCCCGAACGCGATCTGGTCCAGCGCGGTCGCTCGTTGGTGCGCGCCGCCGCGGCGCTGCGCGGCCGGTTGGCCGCGCCCGATCCCGAGTGGGACGAGGTGGCCGACCCGTACGGCGCGCCGCTGAGCGTCTTCCGGGCCTGTGCCTCCGACATCGGCTCGGCCCTGGACCCGGTGCTCACCGCGCTCACCGGACACCCCGCGCACAGCCTCTGACCGACGGGTCGGCGCGCGGGTCGCGAGCAGGTGCGCCGCGCGGTCGGCAACGGGCCGGAATCGACCCGGGAAGAGCCTGTCCGTGTCCGGACCCCCGGCATATGGTGGAGGCGTCCCTGCGGCCCGGTGAGGAGCAGTCCCATGGGCACTCCCGACTCCACGTCGACTCCCTTCTGGGGACCGGACTTCGCCGCCCTCCACGAGGCGGATCCGGAGATCGCCGAGGTGCTCCTGGGCGAGTTGGCCCGGCAGCGCGGCGGCCTGCAACTGATCGCCGGCGAGAACTTCACCTCCCCGGCGGTGCTGGCCGCGCTCGGCAGCACGCTCGCGAACAAGTACGCCGAGGGTTACCCCGGGCGGCGTTACTACGGCGGTTGCGCCGAGGTGGACCGTGCCGAGGAACTGGCCGTGCACCGGGCCCGCGCCCTGTTCGGCGCCGGACACGCCAACGTGCAGCCGCATTCGGGTACCGCCGCGAACCTGGCGGCGTACGCGGCGGTGCTGGCACCGGGCGACACGATCCTGGCCATGTCGCTGCCGCACGGCGGGCACCTCACCCACGGTTCCCGGGTGAACTTCTCCGGCCGCTGGTTCCACGCGGTCGCCTACGGGGTCCGGGAGAGCGACGAACGCATCGACTACGACCAGGTCCGGGACCTGGCCCTGGAGCACCGGCCGCGATTGATCGTGTGCGGCGCCACCGCATATCCCCGACTTGTCGATTTCGCGGCATTTCGACAGATCGCCGACGAGGTGGGCGCCTACCTGATGGTGGACGCGGCCCACTTCATCGGCCTGGTCGCGGGCGACGCGGTGCCCTCGCCGATCCCGTTCGCGGACATCGTCACGTGCACCACCCACAAGGTGCTGCGCGGTCCGCGCGGCGGGTTGATCCTGTGCCGGGAGGAACTCGCCGACCGGATCGACCGGGCGGTGTTCCCGTTCAGCCAGGGCGGCCCGCACATGCACGCGGTGGCCGCCAAGGCGGTCGCGCTCGGCGAGGCGGCGACCCCCGCGTACCGGGTGTACGCACGTCGTGTGGTGGCCAATGCGCAGGCCCTGACGCAGGGGCTGCAGGCCGAGGGTCTGCGGGCGGTCTCCGGGGGCACCGACACCCACCTCGCGCTGTTGGATCTGCGGCCGATCGGGGTCAGCGGCAGCGACGCGGAACGCCGCTGCGAGCGGGCGGGCATCACGCTGAACAAGAACGCGGTCCCGTTCGACCCGGCCAAGCCGATGATCGCGTCCGGGATCCGGGTGGGCACGGCAGCGGTGACCACGCAGGGCATGACCGAGACGGACATGAAGGAGATCGCCCTGCTGATCGGCCGGGCGGTGCGCGAGGACGACGAGGGTGTGCTCCGCGAGGTGCGCGCGGCGGTGGGCGAACTCGTCGCGACCCGCCCGGCGTACCCGCGCCGGTGAGGCACGGATTTCGGCGGACCCGGTTCCGCCAAACCCGCCCCGGGGTGGCTGGGACCGGGGGGACTGTGGTTACGTGTGGGGCGACGGGCCGGTGGCGGCGCCACCGAGCATTGTGCGATCGTCCCTCGCCGGTGAAGATTGGTGATTCTCCCGGGGAGCGGCGGCACCTCTAGTCTGATGCCCGTGCTGCCGCTGGGATGTGCCGAAGCCGGGGACGGTTGAGTCTTGCGCGAATACCTGCTCACGCTGTTCGTCGCCGCTGCGGTGACCTACCTGCTGACGGGCGCGGTCCGCCGGTTCGCCATCGCCGCGGGTGCGATGCCCGAGATCCGCGCGCGCGACGTGCACAAGGAGCCGACACCGCGGCTCGGCGGGTTGGCGATGTTCGGCGGCCTGTGTGCGGGTCTGTTGTTCGCGCGGCATCTGCCGGTGCTCCAGGACGTGTTCATCTCCTCGACCGACGTACAGGCGCTGCTGTCCGGCTGCACGCTGATCTCGGTGCTCGGGGTGATCGACGACAAGTGGGGCGTCGACGCGATCATCAAGCTGCTCGGTCAGGCGCTCGCCGCGGGCGTGATGGTCTGGCAGGGCATCGTGATCCTGTGGCTGCCCATCCCCGGTTACGGCACGGTCGGGTTGACGCCGACCCAGGGCACGCTGCTGACCATCGGGATAGTGGTCATCACGATCAACGCGGTGAACTTCGTGGACGGCCTGGACGGCCTCGCGGCCGGCATGGTGTGCATCGCCGCGCTCGCCTTCTTCGGCTACTCCTACCGGCTCTGGTTCGGCTACGGCGTCTCCGGCGCCGCCGCACCGACGCTGTTCACCGCGCTGCTGATCGGGATGTGTCTGGGCTTCCTGCCGCACAACCTGCACCCCGCGCGGATCTTCATGGGCGACTCCGGCTCGATGCTGATCGGCCTGATGCTGGCCGCCGCGGCGGTCACCGTCACCGGTCGGATCGACCCGGGCGCGATCATGGCGCAGAACGACGGCTCGCTGACCTTCACCACGCACAAGCTGGTGCCGGTCTACATCCCGCTGGTGCTGCCGTTCGCGGTGCTGGTGGTGCCGCTGATGGACCTGGTGATGGCGGTCGGCCGGCGCGGTTGGGCGGGTCGCTCGCCGTTCGCCGCGGACAAGGGCCACCTGCACCACCGGCTCCTGGAGATCGGCCACTCGCACAGCCGTGCGGTGCTGATCATGTACTTCTGGTCCGGCCTGATCGCGTCGTTCACCGTGCTCATCTCGGTCCGCCCGGAACGGCGTCCGATCGTCTACGTGGGCCTGGGTCTGATCGCCCTGGGACTGGTGATCCTGATGTTGCCGCGGTTCAAGCCGCACGTGCCCACCGAGCTGCACAACGTGGTTCCGCCGCGCTATCGCCGGCTCCGTCGGCGCGGGCGCGGCGCGAACGTTCCGGTCGACCGGATGGTTCCCGGCGAATCAGACGGCGTACGGCTGAACGGAGCATCCGCCACACCCGCCACAGGCTCCACAGGAAATCCCGAAGATCCCTCCCGACCTGCGGATTTGCCGGTGGGTAGAGGGTCGCGAAAGGGTGGTGGAAGGCTGTGAGCTTGTACACACGAACGGGTAAAGCTCTGCTCAAATAGTTTGTGATATCGTTCACGAACCAGGATCAACGGCCGATGAACCCCCAGCAACGAGGGTTCTGACCCCCCACGGCCATTCCCGAGCGTTGCGTCGTCCCGAGCGCGTGTTCGGGCGGCTGATCCACAACCTTGCCCCCCACTGATGCCGGAGTCACCGACATGCAGGCCAATGACGTCCGCCTTCTCCGTGGTTCGGTCGTGTGCACGACCGCAGCCGGAGTAATCGCGGCCATCGCGGCCTTCTTCGCGGCCGGTGGCAAAGGACTGCTCGGCGCGGTGTTCGCCACCGTCGTCGTCCTGGCCTTCTTCGCGATCGGCCAGTTGGCGATCGGGCGTATCTCGCGCAACAACCCCCTCATGATGATGAACATGGCGCTCTTCACGTACATCGTGCAGATCCTGCTGTTGGGGTTGGTTTTGTTCCTGTTCAAGGACACCGAGGCGTTCGACACGAAGGTGTTCGGACTCACGATTCTCGGGGCCACGCTCGTCTGGGTCGCCTCGCAGGTCTGGGTCTTCACCCGACTGAAGATCGCCTATGTCGAACCGGACGGAGAGCGATGACATACGAACGTCGTCGGTCGAGAGCGGCACGGGGTTCGCGGACCGGGTATGTAGACGCGACGCAGGTACTGCTAATGTCCGGGGCGTCATGAGCGAGAGAGGCCCCCGTCCACCGGACCGAGAGAATCGGGCGATGGACGGTGCCGCATGGTCGAGTGTCGGTTACCTGCTGAGCGGCATGCTGTTCTACGGCGGCATCGGCTGGCTGATCGACCGGTGGACGGGCCACTCCGCCCTGTTCCTGCCGATCGGCCTGGTCGTCGGAATCGCTCTGTCCCTGGTTCTTGTCTTTGTCCGCCACGGCAGGTCCTCCTGACCGGGCCCTGTTGCGTGCCGCTCCGTGGCCCTCGCCACGCCGACACATCGAGGTAGCCGAAATCATGCTTCACGACGAAGGAGTCGGTGGTGACTGCTGACGTCCAGACGCTCGCCAGCGAGAGCGGATGTCACCTGTTCTCCGGGTGCGGCTTCCCCTCGCCCGGGCTGAACGTCTTCGAGTTCAAGCCGATCTTCTCCATCGGGGCCTTCGACTTCACGAAGCCGATGTTGCTCGCGCTCATCTCGATGCTGCTGGTGATCGGCTTCTTCTGGAGCGCGTTCGCCAAGCCCAAGATGGTGCCGCGCGGCGCGCAGAACGTCGGCGAGTTGGGCTACCTGTTCGTTCGCGACAACATCTCGCGGGAGACGATGGGCAAGAAGGGCGACCCCTACGTCCCCTTCCTGTTCTCGATCTTCTTCTTCGTGTGGATCATGAACGTGATGGCGATCATCCCGTTCGCCCAGTTCCCCGCGACTTCGCGGATCGCCTTCCCGGCATCGATCGTCGGCATCGTGTACGTGACCTACCTGGTCCTGGGCATCAAGAACCAGGGCTTCGTCGGTTACTTCAAGAACATGATGTTCCCGCCCGGTCTGCCGAAGGCGATCTACTTCCTCCTCGCGCCGATCGAGCTGCTGCAGGGTCTGATCACCCGGCCGTTCACCATGGCGGTCCGACTGTTCGCGAACATGTTCGCCGGACACATGCTGATCGTCACCTTCAGCGTCGGTGCCTGGTACCTGCTCGGCTTCCACGTCGGGGCGCTCTTCTCGGCGACCTCGTTCCTCGTGGTCGTCATCCTGACCGCCTTCGAGCTGATGATCCAGGCGCTGCAGGCGTACATCATCACGCTGCTCGCGGCCTCCTACATCTCCAGCTCGCTCGAAGCCGAGCACTGAGAGAACCCGCAGACCCCTTTCCCTCCTCGACCGTCGTCCGGTGGATCGTCCATCGGCCTCGAAAAAAGGATCAGTTCCCATGATGAACCTCGCCGCCGAAGGCGTTTCGGGCAGCCTCGGTTCCATCGGTTACGGCCTCGCCGCCATCGGCCCCGGTATCGGTATCGGCATCATCTTCGGTAACGGTGTCCAGGCCATGGCCCGTCAGCCCGAGGCTGCCGGTCTGGTCCGCCAGAACATGCTGCTGGGCTTCGCCCTCGCCGAGGCGCTCGCCCTCATCGGCGTTGTCATGCCGTTCGTCTACGGCACCTGATTCATCCGCTACGGACGGAAGGTCCTCACACCGTGATTTTCCTCGCCAACAGCGAAGAGAAGATGAACCCTCTTCTCCCGCCGCTCGACGAGATCATCATCGGTGGCGTGGCGTTCCTCATCGTCTTCGGCTTCCTGTGGAAGATGCTCCTTCCCAAGATCGCCAAGACGCTGGCGGACCGTACGGACGCCATCGAGGGCGGTCTCAAGCGTGCCGAAGAGGCGCAGGCCGAGGCCCAGGCCGAGCTGGAGCGTTACCGCGACCAGCTCGCCGAAGCCCGTCGTGAGGCCGGCCGCCTCACGGAGGACGCCCGCGAACAGGGTGCCGTCGCCATCGCCGAGATGCGCGCCGAGGGTCTGCGGATCAAGGACGAGATCGTCACCGCCGGCCACACCCAGATCGAGGCCGACCGCAATCAGGCCCAGAACGCGCTGCGTCAGGACGTCGGCCGGCTGGCCGTCGACCTCGCGTCGCGCATCGTCGGGGAGTCGCTCGAGGACGAGGCGCGTCAGCGTCGGGTCGTCGACCGCTTCCTCGAGGAGCTGGAGGCCAAGGCTTCCGCAACGGCGACCTCGGAGAAGGTGCGCTGATGCAGGGCGCCAGCAGGGAATCCCTCGCCGCGGCTCGTGAGCGCCTCGACGCGCTCGCGACCGCGACCGGTACCGACATGGTCCAGTTGGCCCAGGAGCTCGACTCCGTGGTCATCCTGCTCGACCAGACGGTGTCGCTGCGTCGAGTCCTCACCGACTCGACGCGCTCCGGGGAGGCCCGCGCGGCCTTCCTGGCGCAGCTCCTCTCCGGTCAGATCTCCGGTACCACGGCGGACCTGCTCGGCGGACTCGTCCGCACGCGTTGGTCGAGCCCGCGCGACCTGGTCGACGCGATCGACGAACTCTCGGTGTCCGCCGAGCTGATCGCCGCCGAGCGCGACGGGAAGCTCGACGACCTGGAGGACGAGCTGTTCCGTTTCGGTCGGATCGTGATCGGCGAGCGCGAACTGCGCTCGGCGCTCAGCGACCCGAGCGTGGCGAACGCGCGCAAGGCGGAACTGGTTTTCGGACTGCTGGACGGCCGGGCCCAGCCCGTCACCCGGCGGCTGATCACCAGGCTTGTCGCACACCCGCGCAGCCGTAACCTTGAACACGGGCTGGAGTCGTACGCGCGCCTCGCCGCCGATCGTCGGCGTCGCATGGTCGCGTTGGTCACGGTCGCACTGCCCCTCACCGAGGAGCAGCGCACTCGCTTGGCCGCGGCGCTGGGCCGGATGTACGGCCGCGAGGTCCACCTGAACGTGGAAATCGATGCCGACGTCATCGGCGGGGTCCGCGTGGAGATCGGTGACGACGTCATCGACGGCACCGTGACCACACGTCTCGAAGAAGCGGGCCGACGGCTCGCCGGCTGAGACACCGGACGACAGGGGCGTCGTCGTCCGCCCGGGGAAAACCCCCGAGCGGCACAGCGGCCCCCACAGCAGCACCGCGGTTCCGTACGACAAGCGACGGACAGCGGACCGTTAACCCCACCACCTAGGAGAGCAGGGACACCAGATGGCGGAGCTCACGATCCGGCCGGAGGAGATCCGGGACGCGCTGGAGCGCTTCGTCGCCTCGTACGAGCCGGAGACGGCCGCGCGCGAAGAGGTCGGTACCGTCACCGAGGCGTACGACGGTATCGCCAAGGTCGAGGGCCTGCCCTCGGTCATGACGAACGAGCTGCTCAAGTTCGAGGACGGCACCCTCGGTCTGGCGCAGAACCTCGACGTCCGCGAGATCGGTGTCGTCATCCTCGGTGACTTCAGCGGCATCGAAGAGGGCCAGAAGGTCCGTCGTACGGGCGAGGTTTTGTCGGTTCCGATCGGTGACGGCTACCTGGGTCGCGTCGTCGACCCGCTGGGCCAGCCGATCGACGGCCGGGGCGAGATCGCGTCCGAGGGCCGTCGCGCCCTCGAACTGCAGGCCCCCGGCGTCATGATGCGCAAGTCGGTGCACGAGCCGATGCAGACCGGCATCAAGGCGATCGACGCGATGACCCCGATCGGCCGCGGCCAGCGTCAGCTGATCATCGGCGACCGGCAGACCGGCAAGACCGCGGTCTGCCTGGACACGATCATCAACCAGCGCGACAACTGGCGCTCGGGCGACCCGAAGAAGCAGGTTCGCTGCATCTACGTCGCGATCGGCCAGAAGGGCACGACCATCGCGTCCGTGCGCCGCTCGCTCGAAGAGGCCGGCGCGCTGGAGTACACGACGATCGTCGCCGCCCCGGCGTCCGACCCGGCCGGCTTCAAGTACCTGGCCCCGTACACCGGTTCGGCCATCGGCCAGCACTGGATGTACCAGGGCAAGCACGTGCTCATCGTGTTCGACGACCTGTCGAAGCAGGCCGAGGCGTACCGCGCCGTGTCCCTGCTGCTGCGTCGTCCGCCGGGGCGCGAGGCGTACCCCGGTGACGTCTTCTACCTGCACTCGCGTCTGCTCGAGCGTTGCGCGAAGTTGTCGGACGAGCTCGGCGGCGGTTCGATGACGGGTCTCCCGATCATCGAGACCAAGGCGAACGACGTGTCGGCGTACATTCCGACCAACGTCATCTCGATCACCGACGGCCAGTGCTTCCTGGAGTCCGACCTGTTCCTGCAGGGCGTGCGCCCCGCGGTCAACGTCGGTATCTCGGTCTCGCGAGTCGGTGGCTCCGCGCAGATCAAGGCGATGAAGAGTGTCGCGGGTCGACTTCGCGTCGACCTGGCCCAGTACCGCGAGCTGGAGGCGTTCGCGTCCTTCGGTTCCGACCTGGACGCCACCTCCAAGGCCTCGCTCCAGCGCGGTGCGCGCATGGTCGAGCTGCTCAAGCAGGGGCAGTTCGAGCCGTTCGCGATCGAACTCCAGGTCGTCTCGATCTGGGCCGGCACCACCGGCAAGCTGGACGACGTGCCGGTGCAGGACATCCGCCGCTTCGAGAAGGAGCTGCACGAGTACGTGCAGCACAAGCACGCGGCCCTGCTGACCGGGATCGTCGAGACCGGCAAGCTGGAAGACGACACCGTGATGGCGCTCACCGACGCGGTGGATGCCTTCAAGCAGACGTTCACCAAGTTCGACGGCGAGCCGTTGATCCAGGACGTGACGCCTGCCGGGCTGACGAAGGAAGACGTCGGCCAGGAGAAGATCACCCGTCACGTGGCCAAGTCCGAGTAAAGAACGGAGAACCCTGACCAATGGGAGCCCAACTTCGGGTCTACCGGCGTCGGATCCGTTCCGTGTCGGCGACCAAGAAGATCACGCGCGCCCAGGAGCTCATCGCGGCGTCGCGGATCGTGAAGGCGCAGCAGCGCGTCGCGGCCTCCAAGCCGTACGCCGACGAGCTGACGCGCGCCGTTTCCGCGGTCGCCACCTTCTCCAGCACGCAGCACCCGTTGACCACCTCGGTGGAGCGGCCCACCCGGGCCGCGGTGCTGTTGGTAACCAGTGACCGCGGTTTCGCGGGCGGCTACAACTCGAATGCCATCAAGGCCGCCGAGCAGCTCACCAAGCTGCTCGAGGACGAGGGCAAGACGGTCAGCCGCTACGTGATCGGGTCCAAGGGCATCGGGTTTTTCCAGTTCCGCGACGTGGACCTGGCCGGGCAGTGGAAGGGATTCTCCGACCGCCCCGAGTACTCCGACGCCAAGAAGGTGGCAGGTGAGCTGATCGACGCGTTCGTGACGCCCACCGACGAGGGCGGTGTGGACGAGATTCACCTCGTCAGCACCGAGTTCGTCTCCATGCTCACGCAGAGCCCGGTCGCGGTGCGGGTGCTCCCGTTGGCGGTCGAGGAGACGGACGAGCCGCCGGCCGGCGGCCCCTTCCCGCTCTACGACTTCGAGCCCTCGGCCGAGGGTGTTCTCGACGCACTGCTGCCGCGGTACGTCGAAAGCCGCATCTTCAACGCCCTGCTGCAGTCCGCCGCTTCCGAGCACGCGGCCCGCCGGCGGGCGATGAAGTCGGCGACCGAGAACGCCGAAGACCTCATCCGGACCCTCTCTCGCCTGGCGAACAATGCTCGCCAGTCCGAGATCACCCAGGAAATCAGCGAGATCGTCGGTGGCGCCAACGCCTTGGCCGACGCGACCGCGGGGAGTGATTAGACATCATGACTGCCACTGTTGAGACGGCCGCTGCCACGGGCCGCGTCGCCCGCGTCATCGGCCCGGTCGTCGACGTGGAGTTCCCCGTCGACGCGATGCCGGAGATGTACAACGCGCTGCACGTCGACCTGGACCTCTCGGGCCAGGGCGAGGGGGAGGGCAAGACCACGCTCACCCTCGAGGTCGAGCAGCACCTTGCCGACGGCATCGTGCGTGCGATCTCGATGCAGCCCACCGACGGCCTCGTTCGCGGCGCCATCGTCACGAACACCGGCTCGCAGATCTCCGTGCCCGTGGGCGACGTCACCAAGGGCCACGTGTTCAACGCCCTCGGTGAGGTCCTCGACACGGACGCGGCGACCTTCGAGGTCACCGAGCGCTGGCCGATCCACCGGCAGGCGCCGGCCTTCGACCAGCTCGACTCGAAGACCGAGATGTTCGAGACCGGCATCAAGGTCATCGACCTGCTCACCCCGTACGTCAAGGGTGGCAAGATCGGTCTGTTCGGTGGTGCGGGCGTCGGCAAGACGGTGCTCATCCAGGAGATGATCGTCCGTGTCGCCCGTCTGCACGAGGGTGTGTCGGTGTTCGCCGGCGTCGGCGAGCGCACTCGTGAGGGCAACGACCTGATCGAGGAAATGAAGGAAGCGGGCGTCTTCGAGCAGACGGCGCTCGTCTTCGGGCAGATGGACGAGCCCCCGGGCACCCGTCTGCGCGTGGCCCTGTCCGGCCTGACCATGGCGGAGTACTTCCGCGATGTGCAGAAGCAGGACGTGCTGCTCTTCATCGACAACATCTTCCGGTTCACCCAGGCCGGTTCCGAGGTGTCGACGCTGCTCGGCCGGATGCCCTCCGCGGTGGGTTACCAGCCGACGCTCGCCGACGAGATGGGCACCCTCCAGGAGCGCATCACCTCGACCCGCGGTCACTCGATCACCTCGATGCAGGCGATCTACGTCCCTGCGGACGACCTGACCGACCCGGCCCCGGCCACGACGTTCGCGCACCTCGACGCCACGACGGTGCTCTCGCGTCCGATCTCCGAGCTGGGCATCTACCCGGCCGTGGACCCGCTGGACTCGACGTCCCGGATCCTGGACCCGCGCTACGTCGCGCAGGACCACTACGACTGCGCGATGCGGGTCAAGAGCATCCTGCAGAAGTACAAGGACCTCCAGGACATCATCGCGATTCTGGGTATGGACGAGCTGTCCGAAGAGGACAAGCTCACCGTGCACCGCGCGCGTCGCATCCAGCGGTTCCTGTCGCAGAACACCCACGTGGCGAAGCAGTTCACGGGGCTCGACGGCTCGGACGTTCCGCTGTCCGAGACCATCGAGGCGTTCAACGCGATCGCCGACGGCAAGTACGACCACGCTCCCGAGCAGGCATTCTTCATGCTCGGTGGGCTGGACGACCTCGAGAAGAAGATCGCCGAGCTCAACAAGGGCTGACGATCGCCTGATCGACGAGGGGCGGTCCCGAACGGGTCCGCCCCTCGTGTCGGTTCCCGGCAGGGCCCTGCGGCCCTTCCGGAAACCCGCCGGCGTTTGAGTCGGTTGGAGCCAGGCCCGTCCGGGCCACTATCCTTGAACACCACCCGTCCCGTGAGGGCGGAGGCGAAGACCAGCGTGTCTTCGACCCGACATGAGGAGCCACGTTGGCTGAGCTGCACGTCGAGCTGGTCGCGGCCGACCGCAAGGTGTGGTCCGGCGAGGCCACCATCGTCATCGCCCGCACCGCGGACGGCGACATCGGCATCCAGGCCGGTCACCAGCCGGTTCTCGGAGTGCTCGAATCCGGCCCGGTGACGATCCGTCAGGCCGACGGTTCGGTCGTCATCGCGGCGGTCCACGGCGGGTTCATCTCGTTCGCGGACAACAACCTCTCGCTGCTCGCCGAGATCACCGAGCTGGCCGACGAGATCGATGTCGCCCGCGCGGAGCGGGCGCTCGAGCGCGCCGGCGCGGCGAAGGACTCCAGCGCCGAGCGGCGCGCGGAGACGCGGCTGCTCGCCGCCCAGCGGCGGGACTAGCCAGAAGCCAGTCGCAGCACCAGAGCCCGGACCGACACACGGCCGGGACCACTGCTCAACGCGCGAACGAGGAGGTCGATCCGGATGGTCCTCGTCGTGCTGAGCGTGATTCTGGCCGTTGTCGTCGTATTGGTGGTCGGCGTCGCGGCATTCGCGCTGCGTCGCCGGCTGATCCAGCGACCCGGTGGCACCTTCGATTGTTCGCTTCGCATGCGGCCACCGGTATCGCAGGCCGGCGAAGCCGGATCGAACACCGCGGCGTCACCCGGGCAACAGGCCCCGGGGGGCGCCGCGTCGTCGTCCCCGGAGACGGCCGAGCACGGTTCCACGGCGGATCCGGCCGCGCCCTCGGCCGATCCCGACCACGGCAAGGGCTGGGTCTTCGGGATCGCCCGATACAGCGGCGACCGGATCGAATGGTTCCGCGTGTTCAGTTACGCGCCGCGCCCGCGACGGGTGTTGCAGCGCGGCGCGATCCACGTGATCGGTCGCCGGGAACCGGCCGGCCAGGAGGAGTTGGCGCTGCTTGCGGGCGCGGTCATCCTGGTCTGCGAACACGACGGCGCGCGGATCGAACTCGCCCTCAGCGACGACGCGTTGACCGGCTTCCTGGCCTGGCTGGAAGCAGCGCCGCCGGGGCAACGGGTCAACGTCGCCTAGCGGCGCCTCTTCCAGCGGCGCCTCTTCGACGGTGCGAGCGCTCAGCGGTTGGCGCCCGGCACCCACAGCACGTCGCCGACCTCGCGGTTCGCGTGCCTGGCCAGGATGAACAGCAGGTCGGACAGGCGGTTGAGGTACTTCACCGTCAGCGGGTTCATCGAGTCGCCGTGCACCTCCAGGGCGCCCCACGTGGTGCGCTCGGCGCGACGGGCCACGGTGCGGGCCTGGTGCAGCAGCGCGGCACCGGGAGTGCCGCCGTTGAGGATGAAGCTGCGCAGCTTCTCCAGGTTCTCGTTGTATGCGTCGCAGGCCGCCTCCAGCGCGTCGATGTAGCTCTGCTCCACCCGCAGCGGCGGGTACTTCGGGTCCTCGACCACCGGGGTGGACAGGTCGGCGCCCAGGTCGAACAGGTCGTTCTGGATGCGGGTCAGCAGCTTGACCACATCCTCGTCCAGGTTGCCGAGCGAGAGCGCGACGCCGATCACCGCGTTGGTCTCGTCCACGTCGGCGTATGCCGCGAGTCGCGGATCGGTCTTGGCGGTGCGCGACATGTCCCCGAGCGCGGTGGTGCCGTCGTCGCCGGTGCGGGTGTAAATCCGGGTGAGGTTGACCATGACGGCAAGATTAGGGCGTGTGGCCTGCGGATCGTCCGGAACAGGCCCCGGGCACGCGCTTTGTCCGTGCTTGGCGTGGTCCGTGGCCGGGTCCGGGAATCAGTACGATTCTCCGATGGACAGGTTCCGGGTGACAGGTGGTCAGCGACTCGTCGGCGAGGTGCGGATCACGGGCGCGAAGAACAGCGCGCTCAAATTGATGGCTGCCGCACTGCTCGCGGAGGGCACCACGGTACTCGAGGAGGCACCCCGGATCCTCGACGTGGAGATCATGAGCGAGCTGCTGCGGCGGCTCGGTTGTGAGGTCGAGGGGGAGACCACCGGGACGGTGCGGATCGGGGTGCCGGCGGCGCCGCGCTTCGAGGCGGACTACGACCTGGTGCGCAGCATGCGGGCGTCGATCTGTGTGCTGGGCCCGCTGCTCGCGCGCTGCGGCGAGGTGCACGTCGCGTACCCGGGTGGGGACGCGATCGGTTCGCGCGGTCTCGACATGCACATCGAGGGCCTGGTCAAGCTCGGCGCGACCGTGGAGAACTCGCACGGAGTGCTGATCGCCAAGGCGCCGAACGGTCTGAAGGGCACCACCGTCTGGCTGGACTTCCCGAGCGTGGGTGCGACCGAGAACATCCTGATGGCCGCGGTGCTCGCCGAGGGCCACACGGTGATCGACAACGCGGCACGCGAGCCGGAGATCGTGGACATCTGCTCGATGCTCACCGAGATGGGCGCGCGGATCGAGGGCGCCGGCTCGTCCACGATCGAGATCGAGGGCGTCGAGGGGCTCAAGCCGGTGCGCCACCGCACGGTGCCGGACCGGATCGTGGCCTGCACGTTCGCGGTCGCGGCCGCGATGACGCTCGGCGACGTGACGGTACGCAACGCGCACCCCGAGCATCTGGAGATCGCGCTCGACAAGCTGACGTTGGCCGGCGCCGAGGTGTCGCACGTGCGGGACGGCTTCCGGGTGGTGATGGACCGACGGCCCAGGGCCGTGGACGTGGTCACCCTGCCCTATCCCGGATTCGCCACCGACATGCAGCCGTTCTTCGCCGCGATGAACTCGATCGCCGAGGGCTCCGCGATGATCACCGAGAACCTCTTCGAGGCGCGGTTCGTGTTCCTTCAGGAACTGCTCCGGCTGGGTGCCTCGATTCGCACCGACGGACACCACGCGATCGTGCGCGGGGTCGAACAGCTCTCCGGCGCCCCGGTGTTGACCGCGGACATCCGGGCCGGGGCGGGACTGGTGCTGGCCGGCCTGGTGGCCGACGGGGACACCACGGTCAGCGGGGTGCACCACATCGACCGCGGCTACACCGGCCTGGAGGTGCAGCTCCAGTCGCTCGGCGCGAAGATCGTCCGGGAGCCGGAGCCGGAGAGTACCTCGCGTTTCTGACGGGCCGTCAGGTAGGGGTGCGTCGGCGCCTTCGAGGGCCCGGCTACGCTCCCGAGAGCACCGGCGTCCGCGGGACGTCGGTTCGGGATCGTGTACTGGAGAGGTAGCGCAGTGACCAACAAGATCGCCGTCATCGGGGCCGGGCTCATGGGGTCGGGCATCGCCCAGGTCGCCGCGCAGGCCGGCTACGACGTCGTCCTGCGCGATGTCACCGACGCCGCCCTGGAGCGCGGGCTGAGCGGGATCGCGGCCTCGTACGACAAGTTCGTCGCCAAGGGCAGGCTGACCGCCGAGGACGCCTCGGCGGCACTGGCCCGGATCACCACCACCACCGACCTGGAAGACGTCGCGGACGCGGACGTCGTGGTCGAGGCGGTGTTCGAGAAGGTCGAGGTCAAGCAGGCGGTCTTCCGCGAGCTGGACCGGATCTGCAAGCCCGGCGCGGTACTTGCCAGCAACACCTCGGCGATCCCGATCACCGAGATCGCCGCCGTCACCGGCCGGCCCGAGTCGGTCGTGGGCATGCACTTCTTCTCGCCGGTGCCGCTGATGAGCCTGTGCGAGCTGGTTCGCGGCTTCAAGACCTCGGACGCCACGCTGGCCGCCGCGCGCGAACTGGCCGAGGCGATGGGCAAGACGTGCATCGTGGTCAACCGGGACGTGGCCGGCTTCGTGACCACTCGGCTGATCACCGCGCTCACGGTCGAGGCGGTGAAGCTGTACGAGGCGGGGGTGGCCACCGCCGAGGACATCGACATCGCCTGCAAGCTGGGCTTCGGGCACGCGATGGGCCCGTTGGCCACGGCCGACCTGACCGGCGTGGACATCATGCGCAACGCGACGAACAACATCTACACCGAGAGCAAGGACGAGAAGTTCGCCCCGCCGGAGCTGCTCAACCGCATGGTCGCGGCGGGCGACCTGGGTCGCAAGACCGGCAAGGGCTTCTACGACTACTGAGTCGTCGATCGAGTAGTGCCCGACGGCCGCTCCGCGACCGGGCTTCGAGGGGCTCCGGAGGCACGGGGTGGCCGTCGGTCCGATGGGCCGGGGGCAACCGGTGCATCATCTGATGATTCCTCACCTGTACGAGTGAAGTCCGATGTGATGAGTGAGGATTATCGGGTTTTGGGTGTTCTTCTGGGAAGCCGAACCGTCATCCAACGGACGGATTCCCCAGGAGGAGACGATGCGCGTTTGGGGCGACCCACGCGAAATGCACCTGGACGGTGTGCTCGACGTGCGGGCCACCGCCGACGTCCGACTGGCGCTGCACGATGCGCTGGACCACGGTGACGGCGACCTGATCCTCAACCTCACCCGGGTGCCCGCCCTGGACACCACCGGCCTGGGCCTGATCGTCGGCGCACATCGGCGTGCGGGTCGGCGCGAGCGTCGCCTCGTGCTGACCGGGGTCGGTCCGGACGTGTACCGGGTGCTCGTGCTGACTCGATTGCACCGCATCCTCACGCTCCGCCAGCTTGCCGCGGTCTGATCCGGCCGATCGGGTGGACCCGGGCGACACAGTGTCAGGCCGACCGGGCAACGACTTGCGTGCTGTGGCCGAGCACACCCTGTCCGGAGCAGTTACCCGTCAGTACACTCCGTGGTAAGCAGGGCCGCACCAGGCGCGGTGACAGCGGACCAGCGGGACAGCCCAGGCCGGTAGTCGCCGAGCATCGGTCGGTCCGGAACCCTCCGGAGGTATTCCGTGGCGAGCCAGACGCCCTCAGCTCAGCCCTCGCAGCCGGCCACGCCGTCCCCGGCCGGTCGGCCCACCACTTCTCCGAACGAGCAGGTCTCGCCGACCGGGCGGGCCTCGGCCACGCGTGACCGTCCGTGGGTCATGCGCACCTACGCCGGTCACTCCTCGGCCACCGCCTCCAACGCGCTCTACCGGCGCAACCTCGCCAAGGGCCAGACCGGCCTGTCGGTGGCCTTCGACCTGCCGACCCAGACCGGCTACGACCCCGACCACGTGCTCTCGCGCGGCGAGGTCGGCAAGGTCGGCGTGCCGATCTCGCACATCGGCGACATGCGGCAGCTTCTCGACGGCATCCCCGTCGAGGAGATGAACACCTCGATGACGATCAACGCGACCGCGCTGTGGATGCTCGCGCTCTACCAGGTCGTCGCCGAGGAGCAGGGCGCGGACATCGCCAAGCTCACCGGCACCACGCAGAACGACATCATCAAGGAATACCTGTCGCGCGGGACCTACGTCTTCCCGCCCGGGCCCTCGCTCAAGTTGATCACCGACACCGTCGCGTACACGGTCTCGCACATCCCCAAGTGGAACCCGACCAACATCTGCAGCTACCACCTCCAGGAGGCGGGCGCGACGCCGGTGCAGGAGATCGCGTACGCGATGTGCACCGCGATCGCCGTGCTGGATGCGGTCCGCGACTCGGGGCAGGTGCCGGCGGACCGGATGGGCGAGGTGGTCCAGCGGATCTCCTTCTTCGTCAACGCCGGGGTGCGGTTCGTCGAAGAGATGTGCAAGATGCGGGCGTTCGTGCAGCTGTGGGACGAGCTGACGCTGGAGCGCTACGGCGTACAGGACGCCAAGCAGCGCCGGTTCCGCTACGGCGTGCAGGTCAACTCGCTCGGCCTGACCGAGGCGCAGCCGGAGAACAACGTCCAGCGCATCGTGCTGGAGATGCTGGCCGTGACGCTGTCCAAGGACGCGCGGGCGCGGGCGGTGCAACTGCCCGCCTGGAACGAGGCGCTGGGCCTGCCTCGGCCGTGGGACCAGCAGTGGTCGTTGCGGATCCAGCAGGTCCTGGCCTACGAGTCGGACCTGCTCGAATACGGCGACATCTTCAACGGTTCACACGTGATCGAGGCCAAGGTCGCCGATCTGGTGGCGGGCGCGCGCGAGGAGATCGACCGGGTCCAGGCGATGGGCGGCGCGGTTTCGGCGATCGAGTCGGGCTACATGAAGTCGCAGCTGGTCGGCTCGCACGCGGCCCGGCGGGCCCGGATCGAGGCGGGCGACGAGGTGGTGGTCGGGGTGAACCGGTTCGAGACCACCGAGGAGAACCCGCTCACCGCCGACCTGGACGCGGCGATCATGAGCGCCGACCCGGACGCCGAGCGCTCGGCGATCGAGAAGATCAAGGCATGGCGCACGGACCGCGACCCGGAGGCGGTGGACGCGGCGATGGCCCGGCTGCGCGACGACGCGCGGTCGTGGAAGGCCGCCTCGGCGGTCAACCTGATGCCGGCCACGCTGGCGTGCGTGCGGGCCGGGGTGACCACGGGGGAGTGGTCGCAGGCGCTGCGCGAGGAGTTCGGCGAGTACCGGGCGCCGACCGGGGTGTCCGGGGTGGTCGGCGTGCAGGATGGCGCGGGGCTCACCGAGGTGCGCGGGGCCGTGCGGCGGACCGGCGAGGAACTGGGCGGCCGGTTGCGGCTGCTGGTCGGCAAGCCGGGGCTGGACGGGCACTCGAACGGGGCCGAGCAGATCGCGGTGCGGGCGCGCGATGTCGGCTTCGAGGTGGTCTACCAGGGGATTCGGCTCACTCCGGAGCAGATCGTCGCGGCGGCGGTCGAGGAGGATGTGCACTGCGTGGGGCTGTCCATCCTGTCGGGGTCGCACCTGGAGCTGATCCCGGACGTGCTCTCGCGCATGCGCTCCGCGGGGATCGGGGATGTGCCGGTGATCGTGGGCGGGATCATTCCGTCTGCCGACGCGGTGGTGTTGCGGTCGCAGGGGGTGGCTGCCGTTTTCACGCCGAAGGACTTCGGGATCACGGACATCATGGGGCGGATCGTGGAGGTTATTCGCGAGGCGAATGGCCTGGCGGCGGAGTCTGCGGTGTCGGTGGGCTGAGCACTCGCGCCTGGGCTGCGGCCGGGGCTTTTGTCCTCAAACGCCGGACGGGCTGGAGTTGGCGTGGACGGGCTGGGTTGGCTCGTCCGGCGGTTGAGCGATGTGGCTCGGGTTGCGGGTTGGGTGGCTTTGCGGTGTCCTCAAACGCCGGACGGGCTGGAGTTGGCGTGACGGGCTTTTCGGCCCGTCCGGCGGTTGGGGTGGGCTTGGTCAGGGGACCGGGTGGCCCATGTCGGTGGTGATTTCGGTGGGGGTCAGGGGGCGGTTGTAGATGCGAACGTCGTCGATCAGGCCGGCGAAGTATTCGCCCCAGACGCTGTTGCCGCCGATCCGGAGTGCGCCGCCCGCGTCCACGATCGGGCCGGTGTGTGCGGTGGCTCCGACCTGGACGCCGTTGACGTACAGGCGCAGTGTGGTGCCGTCGTAGGTGGCCGCGATGTGCGCCCACGCGCCGGTGACCAGCGGTGCGGTGCCGTCGGCGTAGGTGTCGTTGTTGGTGCCGGTCGTGTTGATGGACGTGTTGGGCGCGGCGGTGCCGTTCGCGTACAGCGCGTAGGACAGGCCGCCGCCGCGTTCCTTGAGCAGGACGGTGCGCCAGTTCGTGATCGCCGTGGGTTTGACCCATGCCTCCAGGGTCATTCCGGTGGTGAGCGTGAGGCGGGCGCTGTGCGGCACCGTCACCATCGATGAAGTGCCGTTGAAGGAAAGCGCGTTGCCGGAATGGCCGGTGACCCAGGTGCCGCCGGTGACGGTGCCGTTGTTGCCCTGGCCGGCGTCGTCCGTGACGATCGTGCCGCTCGTGGCGTTGAAGCCGTACGCGGCCATCAGACCGGCCGGTGGTCCGTCGACCTCGCGATAGGTGGCGGTCAACGTGATCGGCGTCGCGGGTGCGGTGATGTTGTGCGCGGCGGTGCCGCCGTCCGACCAGGAGACGAATTCGTAGTTCTTGCCGTTCAGGGTCTGGGTCGTCGGCGCGGCGATCGAGGATGTGCCGCCCACGATCACCGTGCTGGTGAACGGTGCCGGGCGTTGCGAGGAGAACAGGCCCAGGGTCAGGCCCGGCGGGTCGGAGGCGAGCGTGATGTCCACGGTCTTCGGGTTCAGGCGCACGCTGGTGGTGCCGGTCAGGCCGCCGGAATCGGTGGCGGTCAGCCGCAGTTCGAGCCACGACGGATACTCGTGGTCGACCGCCGTGAAGGTGCCCGAGGCGCCGCCCTGGCCGGTGATCTGGTGCTCGTGGCAGTTGGTGGGCGTGGTGCAGTGATGCATGATGATCTGCCAGTTCAGCCCGGTGGCCGGGATGGTGCCGTCCTGCGGGTCGCTCGCGTGTCCGCTGAAGGCGATCGGGTCGCCCACCTTCCAGGTCAGCGTCGCGGTCGGGGTGTCGATCACCGGCGTCGGTGGTGCGTTGCCCGCCGAGATGGTGATCGGCGCGGAAACCCCGGTCAGGCCCACCGGATCGGTGACCCGCAGTCTGACGGTGTAACTGCCGGGCGTGGTGTACGTGTACGACGGGTTCGCCGCGGTCGAGTCGTCGAACGCGCCGTCGCCGTCCAGATCCCAGGCGTGGGTGAGGGTCTCGCCCGGGTCCGGATCGGTCGAGGCCGAGCCGGTGAACGCCACGGTCAGCGGCGTCGTACCGGTGGTGGGGGTGGCCGAGGCGACCGCGTTGGGCGCGCTGCCGGTGTAGCGGATCCGGTGGATCGCGCCGTCCTCGAAGCCGATGTAGTACACGTCGCCGTCAGGGCCGGTGGTCAGCTGGACCGGGTTCGCGTTGCTCACGAACACCTGGCGCGTGGACGGGTCGGGGAGTCCGTCGGGACCGGCCAGCATGCTCCACACGCAGCGCCGACTGTGGTCGGCGAAGAACATCGCGTTGCGGTAGGCCGCCGGGTAGCGCTGCCCCGAGTAGAAGGTCACCCCGGAGATCGCCGAGCCGTTGCCGGTCGGGCAGCCCTCGCCCGGGACCACCACGGCGCCGTGCCGGTAGGCGTAGTAGGGCGTCTTCACCGCGCCCGGACCCTCGGCGTACAGGTTGTTGCACAGGTTCAGGCCGATCGACTCGTAGCCACCCTGGCGGGCCGAGCCCTCGTAGCAGGGCCATCCGAAGTTGGCCACGGCGCCGGCGGAGGGCGTGAGCCGGTTGATCTCCTCCCAGGTGCCCCAGCCGACGTCGCCCACCCACAGCTCGTTCGTGCCGGGCCGGAAGCCGAACCGGAACGGGTTGCGCAGGCCGGCCGCCACCAGGCGGCGGGCGTTGGCGTCGGCGTTGCCCGCGAGCGGGTTGCCGGGTGCGCCCGCACCGGTGTTCGGGTCGATCCGGATGATGCTGCCGTTGAGCGCGAACGGGTCACTCGTGGTGCGGAAGTCCTGTGCGCGCAGCGCGCCGCCCTCGGCGGTCGGCGCGGTCAGTACGGTGCCGACCGCGCTGGTGCCGTCGGCACACGGGTTCGCCGGGATCGGATCCTTGCCCGGGATCGGGCCGCTCGCGGTGCTCTGGCCGTAGTCCGCCCAGTCGAAGCTGGCGCCGTCCCCGGCGGATGCGTAGAGATAGCCGTCCGGGCCGAAGGCGAGGCTGCCGGTGGCGTGCGACGGGAACTGCTGGCACCAGCCCTCGACCAGCACCTGCTCGGGGCCCGCGGTGTCGCCGGTCGCGGTCAGTTTGGCGATCCGACCGGTGATCAGACAGCCCTTGGCCTGCGCGCCGGGCGGGTCCGGGCAACCGTCGTCCAGACCGGTGGCGGTGCCCCAGTAGGGAGCCGAGCCGCCGGGGCGTGCGTCGTGCGCGTACATCACGTAGACCGACGGATCGGTCGGGAAGTTCGGGGCCAGGGCCAGGCCGAGCAGGCCGCGGTCCCAGAAGTTGTGCACCTTCGCCCGCAGGTCGGTGAACACCGTGGGCGTGGGATCGGTGAGCGAGTCGAACACCTTGACGACGCCGGATTTCTCGGCGACGAAGACCCGTCCGTCCCGGGCGAAGGCCACGTCGACCGGCTGGGTCAGGCCGGTGATCACCGAATCGTCGGAGAACTTCGGCGGCACCGTGGTGGCCTGCGCGGAGGCGGCACGCGCGGTCGGTGTCGAGCCGAACAGTTCCGGACCGGGTGGGCGGGACGAGGTGTCGGAGACGATTGCGGACGAGGCCGGCGATGCGCCGGCCGAGGGTATCGACAGTGCCAGTGAGGCGAGCAGCGCGGCGGCGCAGGCGAACCGGGTCCGGTGCCGGTTCACCCGCCGTCCCGTGCGTCGCAATCCTATGGAGCCGGACGTGATGGAACCGGACATGTATGTCCCCCTGTTCCCCCTGGACGCCCCACTGTTGTGGCGCCCCTTGTGCACCATAGGGCGACTCGGCGGGCATGCACCGACTTTTCGGTAAGCCCATGGCGCCCCCGGGACCGGCTCGGCAGGATCGTCCCGTGACCACTCGAAGGCGCGCGCGTTGTTGTGAAGAGGGAGCGAAGGTCGGCCCGGACCCGGTCCGCTCGACGGCAGGAGGTGGCAAGGTGGGACGCGGTACGGCGGGGGTATGCGCGGCCCATGGTCGGCCGCCCCGCCGCTCGACGCGTCGGTGCTCAACGATCTTGTCACGAACCCGGCGCCGGGTATCGGTGTGCCGGCCGCGCCCGGCACACTGATCACCGGTTTCCGCCCCCGAGTGCCCGGGCTTCGTCCCCGGCCGCACCGGTGCGTCGAGGAACCACGACGGGGAGCACAGGGAGTGGCATGAACGGCGGCGGCAGGCAACGGCCGGATGAAGACGGCGAAAAGCACGTCGAGGACGACCCGCTCGCGCCCCCGGCCGGTGCGCCGACGGACTCCGTCGGCGACTCGATGGACGCCTACGGCGATTCGATGGACTCCGTCGGCGGTTCGTGGGGTGACGACGCCTATTTGGACGAGCTGTTCGGGCCGCGTCCGGGCGCGGGTGCGCAGGGCGGGTCGCGGGGGACCGGGTCGGGTGGGGCCGGGTTCGAGCCGTCGGCGTCTGAGTCGGCGGAGTCGTCTGAGTCGGCGGCCGAGTTCGGTGCCGGGGGTGCGGCCGGGCCGCCCGCGTCGGGGGCCGCAGACGGGTTTCCGCCTTCGTTCGGGGAGTTCCCCGCGGCCTCGTTCGGATCCTCCTCCGCGCCTTTCCCCGCACACGCTTCCGCGCCTTCCTCCGCATCCTCCTCCGCACCGCGGCTCGGTCGGGGCGAGCCGATTCGGATCGACGACGACTGGTCGGACCCGGTTTCCGAGGCCGATCGGGGCGGGGCCGGGGAGACCACGCCGGGGGTGCTCCAGCTGATCGCGGGCGACCTGTTGCTCACCTTCGGCGGGGTGGACGGCACCGACGTCGGGCCGATGCCCGCCGGAGCCCGGTCGCCGCGCCCGTCCAGGCTGCCCGGTTCGGTGCCCTCGAGCGATCTGCCGCCGCTGGGACGCGGCGTCGAGATCGCCGAGCTGACCGGTCTCTTGCAGCGCGGCACGTCGGTCCGGATCGGTGGACCGTCGTCGAGCGGGCGCAGCACGCTGCTGCGCCACCTCGCCGCGCTCGATCCCGCGGGTGCACCGGACGGGGTGATCCTGCTCGACGGCCGGCGCCGCGGCCTGGACGACCTGTTGCAGCAGCTGCACGACGCGTGCTTCGCCGGGCCGGCGTACCGACCCACCCGCGAGCAACTCGTCGGGATCCTGGCCGGCGTGGCCGCGCTCGTGGTCGTGGACGACCTGGAGCTGGGCCAGGAGGACGTGGTCGAACTCCTGCGGATGGCACCCGAATGCGCGTTTCTGGTGGCCGGCCCGGAGGTGGTCGATCCGATCGTGCGCCGGGATTCGCCGCTGCACGAGATCACCCTGGGCGGGCTCCCGCAGGAGGCGTCCTTCGACCTGCTGCGGCGCACCGCCGGGCGCGAACTCGACGACGAGGAACTCGCCTGGGCCTCCGCGCTGTGGTTCCAGGTCGGCGGCCATCCGGGGCGGTTCGTCCAGGCCGGGGCGTTGCTCGCCCGGCGTGAGCGCGGGCGGGCCGGCTACGGGCTGCTCGACGACGGCGCGGCGGACAGCTCGGGCGAGTTGCCCTCGCCCGGCGAACCGAGGCAGTTCGTACCGCGCCTGGTCCCGCTGGTGTCCGCGTCGGCACAGCAGGTGTTGCGGCTGGCCTCGGCCCTGGAGGGCGAACTGCCGGACCCGGTACACCTGCCCGCCCTGACCGGCGCGGTGGACGCGGTGGGGGCCGCCGACGAACTGGTCGAAGCCGGGCTGGCGGCACACGAGTTCGGCCGGTATCGGCTCACCGGGGGCACCGCCGAGGCGGTCGCCGCGATCGTGCGCGGGCCGTCCTCGTGGGCGGTCGCGGCGATACAGCACTTCACCTGGTGGGTCTCGCACCCGTCGGTCACCCCCGCCGAGATCGCCCGTGAGGCGGATACGATCCTGGCCTGCCTGCGCGAGTCCGAGCGGCTGGGCAAGGCCGGTTCGGCGCGCGCGTTGGCCCGGGCCTCGGCGCCCGCGTTCGGCGCCTCGGCGCGCTGGGACGCGTGGGGCGAGGTGCTCGATCTGGGACTGTCCTCGGCGCGCGACGCGGGGGCCTCGGCGGCATCCGATCACGCCTGGTTCCGGCACGAGTTGGCCATCCTGGCGCTGTGCACGGGTGATCCGCAGGGCGCGCGCGAGGAGGCCGCCGCCGCGACCCGGATGCGCGACGTCGGCTCGGACAAGCGTGGACTCGCGGCGGACCGCCGGGTGTTGGCCCTGGCCGGCGGCGACCGGACGGTGGTCGCGGCGACCACGGAGGGCGGAGCCGGCGCGTCGCGCGGCGGGATCGGCCGGCGCGGCGTGCTGATGACGGCGGGTGCGGCGGTGGTCCTGGTGGCCACCCTGGCCGCGGTGGTCGCGATGGGCTCGGACTCGCCGGACAAGGGCGACCACCGCAGGCCGGTGGGCTCCACCGGCTCGGCGGCCTTCGACCCGAACACGCCCAACCGAGGCGCCGAGGTCGACCCCAAGGCCGACCGGGACAAGCCGGCTCCGCCGACCGGCAGCCACAAACCGGGCGCGACCGGGACGACGGCCACGACCACCACGACGGCACGGGAGACGACCTCGGCCACGACCTCGGCGCCGGCGAGCCCGCCGCGATCGTCGAGTCCGGCCAACTCCACGTCCCAGGGCAGCACTTCGGCCCCGGCAACATCGACGTCGGCACCACCGCCGACGGCGACCACGCCCCCGCCCACCTCGTCGGCCCCGGCCCTGCCACCGGCAGGCGTCGATCCGTTGTGACCCGGGCCGCCGATCGTCGTCGGATCCCGCGCCCGGGATCCGACGACGATCGGATCAGAACAGCTTGAGCTTGTCGTCCTCGGTGCCGCGCAGCGCGTTGTAGTCCAGCGTCACGCACGCGATGCCCCGGTCCACCGCGAGCACGCGGGCCTGGGGCTTGATCTCCTGCGCGGCGAAGACGCCCTTGACCGGGGCGATCAGGGTGTCCCGGTTGAGCAGCTCCAGATAGCGGGTGAGCTGCTCGACGCCGTCGATCTCGCCGCGGCGCTTGATCTCGACCGCGACGGTGGTGCCGTCGGCGTCCCGGCACAGGATGTCCACCGGGCCGATCGGTGTCGGGTATTCGCGCCGGATCAGCGTCCAGCCGGCACCGAGCGCGTCGAGCCGGTCGGCCAGCAGTTCCTGGAGGTGCGCCTCCACACCGTCCTTGACCAGGCCGGGGTCGACGCCCAGTTCGTGCGACGTGTCGTGCAGCACTTCCTCGATCGTGATGATCAGCTTCTCGCCGGCCTTGTTGATCACTGTCCACACACCGTCCCCCTCCTTGAGGGTGCACGGCGGACTCATCCAGTTCAACGGCTTGTACGCGCGGTCGTCGGCGTGCACGGACACGCTTCCGTCCCGCTTGACGAGGATGAGCCTGGGGGCGGACGGCAGGTGGGCGGTGAGTCGCCCGACGTAGTCCACGGAGCAATGGGCGATGACGAGACGCATACCCCCGACGCTACCGCCTCCGAAGCCCCTCCCTCCGCCATCCCCGAGCCCCGGGCCCGGCTCGTGTGACGCACCTCATCAACCACCCGACCGACTCGAAAGCGACGCATGGTTTAGCGTCGCGAACGCAGCGCGACGATGAATGGGGGCAGCGGCCGCATGAAGGACGACATACTGCGCGCGTTGGATCCGGGACGGGATCCGCAGACAGCCCGGGATCCCGTGTCGCCGCCGGCACCCGCGACCAGGACGAGCATTACGGCGGGCAAACCACTCCGGGTCACGCCCGAGCTGGTGCAGGCCGCGGCCACCGCGCTGGAGGGGCTGCGCGGCGAGTTCTCCACGGTCGCGACGCAGCCCGGCGAATCGGCCGAGAGCGCCGCGAGCGGCCTGCCGGGCTGGGAGACCGCGGCCGCCCTGCTGTATGTCGCGCAGCGCTGGCGCAGCCAGTCGGGCGACCTGGGCGCCGTGTTGTCCGCCGGAGCGGCGAAGCTCGCCGAGGGCGCGCGTACGTACAAGGAAGTCGACGAGCGGTCGGCCGACGAGTTCGCGGATTGGTGGTGACCGGCATGCCGACGATCGACCAAGTGCTGGACGCCAGGTTGGCCGGTCTGGAGCAGGCCGCGCTGACCTGGGAGCGGGTGGGCCGAGTGGTGAGCGACCTGGGCGAGCGATTGGCCGGGGACGTCACCCGCCAGGTCTCGGGCGCGTGGCGCGGGGGCACCGCCGCACCGTTGGCCCAGCGCGAGATCGGCCGCTCCGGCGAGCAGTTCGACGCCGCCGGTGCGGAGATCCACGCCGTGGCCCGGACCATGAGCACGGCGGCCGACCGGCTCCGCGACCTGCAGCGCAGGCTCGACGGCGTGCTTCAGGACGCCGCCGCCCGGAAGTTGGCAGTCTCGCGGGAGACCGGCGCGGTGACCTGGGGACCGTTGGAGCCCGTAGGCGGCGCACCGGCCACCCCCGAAGCGGTCGTCGCCTACCAGGCGGAGCGGACTCGGGCCGCCGCCGACCTCACCGCCGACATCACTCGGATCCTCCAGGAAGCGGCTCGAATAGACACGGAAACCGCCGCCGCGCTGCGGATGAACGTCGGAGGCGACCCGAAGGACTTCAACGCGACACCCGACCGGAGCATCGCGCCGGACATCGCCCGGGCCACGACGCTACTGCGCAAGCCCGACCTGGATGCCGCCGAATTGGAGCAACTCACCACGCTCTTGGCCACATACGACGGCGACGAGGTGTTCGCCGAGACGCTCGTGCGTGACCTGGGTCCCGAGCGGCTGCTCGGCGCGCAGACGACCCTGGTCTCCTGGCCCACCGGTGAGAGCTCCAGCATGGCCCAGAGTCTGCTCGGCAGCACACTCGCCACCGCGAGTCCGGCGCTGGCCAAGGACCCGGACTGGATGCACAGGCTGCTCGCCGCCGGTCGTGGCACGATCGCCGGGCCCACCGCCGGGCCGTTCGGGCGGTCCGGCGGTCCGGTCTTCGGCTACCAGAGCCTGGGGGTGCTGTTGCGGAGCGGTGTGTACGACCGGTCCTTCCTCGAACAGGTCGGCACGGACATGCTCCGGATGGACAAGGAAGGCGACCGAGGCAAGATCTGGATGCGTGTCCTCGCCCCGCCGGGTGGACCCCACTTCGAGGGGGCGTGGGCCTCGGACGGCACGATCAAGCTGCAAGGACTGGGCAACGAGGACGTCGGGTACGACCCGATCACCGGCCTGATGAAGGCATTGGCCAACAACCCGGACGCCGCGTCCTCGTTCTTCGCCACGGGCGGCGACGAGCGCATGCGGTATCTCCTCACCGAACGCGACCCCGCGGCCGACTCGGTCGCTCGCGACGGTTCCGGCAAGCCGTGGCGGTCCTCGGTCACGGCCACCGGCGACGCGCTCATCGCGGCGACCGGCGGCAGGCCGGTGACGGAGGAGATGGCCAAGGTGTTCGCAAGTTCGGTGCACGTGCTCGGAGAGCACGTGCCGCCGAAGAGCCTTGCACCGGAACTCGAAGCCGGCGTCGTCGAGATGGTGGGCAACAACATCCAGTCGGTGCACGCGACGATGAGCAATCCGACGGATAGGCGACAACCGATCCACGACCCGCTGTTTCCCGGTGCCCCTGATTACCTCGCTCCCGTGGACCGAAGCGATTTGGCCCGCGTCATCTCGGAGATCGCAAAGGACCCGGGCAGCCTGGCGGAACTGGTCGAGAGGGAGAGCGCGTTCACCGGGCTCGGCCTGCGGGCGATCGCGGAGCAGCATCCACCCGGTGTCACCGCGGAGGGCTTCCTCGGCGATTCCGCCAAGGTTTTCGGACTCTTCGACGCGGCGACGGCGCACAACATCAGCATCGATCAGATCACCGGCGACAAGGCTGCCAACGACAAGTTCGCGCTCTACACCAAGACCGCCGGGTCCATCTTCGGTGGTGTGGTTTCGCTCGTCGGCGACAACGCCGGTGACGTCATCGAACGCGGCGTCAATATCGGAGTCGAGTGGCTCGTGGCCAAGCATCAAACCGACACCTCGGATCAGGCTCGACGGCAGATCGCCCAGGTCTTCGGCAACGGACGCGAGTATGTGTTCGGTTTGTCGGACCAGTGGCTCAACGCCACCGGCACGAGGATCCCGGTATATCAGGTGGATTCCTCCTATTCGTCGGGCGGCGAGATCCTGCGCAGTGCCCTCGGATTGGAGCCTTGATGCCACCGATCGGTCGCTGCGTCCTTGCAGTGGTGGGGGTGATCGTCCTGAGCGGGTGTTCCTCGGACGGCGCATCATCCGTCGTGGGGACCCGGAGTTGTAAGGGACTGGTCGATACCAAGGTCGTCCGGGACCTGCTGGGGTCCGGTGAGATACAGCGCGAAGGAGGGGGAAAACTGCTGTTTCCTCAATTCGGCGACCAATGCAGCGTGCGCATGAAAGACGGCGATCGAGAGAAGTCCTTCACCTTCACCTTCGGTCCCAGGACGATTCGATCGGAGCCGACGGGGGAGGAAATCGAGGCTGAGCATGCCGTCCCGCTCGGACGCGGATTGGTGGGATTTGCCGGCGACCGCTGGGCATGGGTGCAGATGCCGCCGTGTCTCGAGGGCGGCCCGATGACCCAGGGCGCCTTGACCGCCACACTGATCCCGCGAGCCGACGAACCGGTGGCACCCGCCAGACCCGGAAACCGTGCTCTCCTCGTCGACACCCTCGTCCGGATCGCCAACGCGGCCCTGGACAAGGCCGGTTGTACCGCCGGGCGGCTGACCGGGTCGTAGGTGGGTTCGGCGACCGTTCGCTCTGGAGCAACGTGTGTCGGATGTCCTACGGTGAGTCGGGAGACGGTGCGGGCCGAGCGGATGGGCGTTCGGGCGTGTCGTGATCGCTGCATGGGCGCCATCTGCCAGGTACGAGACACGACCCGAACCGCCGGGCGAACTTGCTTATGCCCCGGCCGGAAGGAGCACCGATGTCGCTCGATGTGCCCGCGAAGCTGTTGGAACAGGCCGAACGCGGTGACGTGGACGAGGCCGAGTTCGTCGACTGTGTGCGCACCTCGCTGCCCTACGCCTGGAATCTCGTCTCCTCGCTGGTGACGCAACTCCAGGTGGATGGCGGCCCGTTCGCGGACAATCAAGTGCCGCCCAGCACCGAGACCGAGCGCGGGCAACTGCTGCGCGCGTTGGCCTCGGATGCCATTCGCGGCTCGATGGAACGGCATTTCGGCGTCAAGCTGGCGTTCCAGAACTGCCACCGCGTGGCGGTCTTCCCGGTCGAGGGTCTGGACGCGGACCGGTACGCCAAGTTCACCTCCATCCGGGGGCAACTGCTCAACCAGTCACCGACGTTGCGCGACTGCTGAGACCGCGGCGAAACCCTTCGGCGGCGCGGGCGGGCCTGGACGGCGTGCCCGCGTCTCCGCATACCCGCTCTTCTCGCGCCCGCCGGAGCCCCGGCCGGCTGCCGGCCGGTCTCGGCCATCCCGCACGCCCGCACCCCCTCCCACGCGAGGAGCAGTCCATGGGCATCACCCAGCCGGTGCACCGATGGGCCCAACAGACGCCGGAGCGCACGGCCGTGATCGACGGCGCCGCGGGTACCACATTCCGCGAACTGCGCGAGCGGGTGGCCGGGTTCGCCGGCGCGCTGCGCGGGCTGGGGGTCGGGCCGGACGACCGGGTCGCGATCCTGGCCCTGAACTCGTCCCGCTACCTGGAGTGTCTGAGCGCGATCCCGTGGGCCGGTGGCGTGCCGAACCCGGTGAACATCCGCTGGAGCGCGGCCGAGGTCGCCTTCTCGTTGGACGACTCGCAGACCTCGGTACTGATCGTCGACGACACGTTCGCCGGTCTGGTCCCCGGGCTGCGCGCCGCCTCGTCGAGCGTGCGCGAGGTCGTGCACATGGGCAACGCGCCGACCGGACCCGGGATGCACGACTACGAGGCGCTGCTCGCCGCGGCCGAGCCGATCCCGGACGCGAACCGCGGCGGCGACGACCTCGCCGGGATCTTCTACACCGGCGGCACCACCGGATTCCCCAAGGGCGTGATGCTCTCGCACGACAACGTACTCGCCTCCGCGATGGGCGGCCTGATCGTCACCGCGGCCTACCGGCTCGCCCCGGACGCCCGCGTCCTGCACGCGGCCCCGCTGTTCCACATCGCCGGGTTCGGCGTCTCGCTGATGACCTCGATCGTCGGCATACCGCAGGTGGTGCTGCCCTTCTTCGACCCCGAACAGGTCGCCGCGACCATCGAGCGCGAACGCATCACCGAGGTCTTCCTGGCCCCGACGATGCTGCAAATGATGCTGGAGCACCCGAAGTTCGCCGACCACGACCTGTCCTCACTGCGACTGCTCACCTACGGTGCGTCCCCGATCACCGCCGCGCTGCTCGACCGGGTGCTCGCGGCACTGCCCGGCACCGCTCTGATCCAGGCCTACGGACAGACCGAACTCTCCCCGCTGGCAACCCTGTTGTTGCCACGCGACCATCTGGACGCGGATCCGGCGAAGCTGCGCTCGGCGGGCCGCCCGTGCTTCCACGCGGAGGTGCGGATCGTCGGCCCGGACGAGCGGGAACTCGCCCGCGGTGAGGTCGGCGAGATCGTCTCGCGCGGGGACCACGTGATGCGGGGGTACTGGAATCGGCCGGAGGAGACCCGCCAGGCGTTGCGCGGCGGCTGGATGCACACCGGCGACCTGGGCTTCATGGACGCCGAGGGCTACGTCACCGTGGTCGACCGGCTCAAGGACATGATCGTCACCGGCGCGGAGAACGTGTACAGCGCCGAGGTCGAGAACGCGGTCAACGCGCACCCGGACGTCGCGGGCTGCGCCGTGATCGGCCTGCCCGACCCCGAGTGGGGCGAGCGTGTGCACGCCGTCGTGGTCCTGCACCCGGGCCGCGAGCTCACGGCCGAGCTGCTGCGGGCCCACGTGAAGACGTTGATCGCCGGTTACAAGGCGCCCAGGAGCGTCGAGTTCGTCGACGCGCTGCCGCTGACGGCGGCCGGCAAGGTGCAGAAGTCCGTGCTGCGCGCACGAACGAACCAGCCGTGATCACGACCATGGAGGGAGACCTCCGCGTCGTTCGATCCGGCCACCGGCAAGGAGCCGGCCCGCCACCCGATCCACGACGCCGAGCACGTGTGCGCGGCGGTGGACCGGGCCGGCGCGCCGGACGGACCCGACCGGACACCTCCGGGCCGTCCGCCCCGCCATGCCCGGCCGGTATCACTCGCGCCCGACTCGAACGAACTCTCGACAAACCCGCGCCCAGCGGGCACGATCGCGGCTTATGACGTTGACCCGGGGCATCGTGACGTACGCGGCCATCGTGACCTTGTGCGCCGAGGCGGTGGCGGCGGTCGCCTGTTGCGGCGTGGTCGCGCCGATGCTGGTCCTGCGCGTCACCCGGGACCGGGAAGTGGACAGCCGGCCCCTGGTGAGCGGCCTCGGCATCGCCTTCTTCGCCCTGCTCGGCCTGGTGATCGTGATCTGGTCGGTGTGGGCGGTGAACAATCTGCGGGAACGGCTGCACACCGGCTCGTCCTCCCGGGTCGGCCTGATCGGCGCGGCCGGCCTGCACGTGGCGGGCTCGGCGGTCGCGCTGCTCGTCCCGCTCGTGCTCGCGGTGACCCTGCCGGCGCTGGCGCTGCTGCTCGCGGCGACCTTCGTGACCCGCTCCCGGCGCCCGACCGGTCGGCGGATGGCCACGGGTCGGGACGCGGCCGCCGCGCGCGGCTCTACCGTCGCCGGGTGATCCGCCGTTGCCCGCGGCTGTTCCAGCACGGGCGATGCCAGTGCCGACGCTCCTCGACCCGCCCGTCCGCGGACCACGCGACCACGTGCGGGACGCCCGGCGGGATCTCGTGGTCGCATCCGGGACATCGATAGGTCTTGGTCGCCGCCTGACCGCTGATCGGACGCACCAGCCATTCCCCGTCGGCCCCCGACTCGCGCTCCTCGAAGCCGAGGCTGGGGTCGCGGGGCTCGTCCCGGTCGACGGTCCGGGCGCGGCTGGTGGGCTTGTTACGACGCGGCACACAAAAAGGGTACGGGTGCACGCGGTGCGTACGCCCGTACCCCTCTCGTACTACTTACTTCCGGCGTTCCGGCGTTCCGACGTCCCTGCCTCCGGACGTTCCGACGTCCCGGCCTCCCGGCGCCTGCGCCGGTCCGGCCGCCCTACCGCTTCGCGTAGTCCCGGAAGCCGCGACCGGTCTTGCGGCCGAGATAGCCCGCCGTCACCAGGTGCTCCAGCAGCGGCACCGGCGACCAGCCCGGCTCGCGGAACTCGGCGAACAGCACCTTCTGGATGGCCAGCGAGACGTCCAGCCCGACCACGTCGAGCAGTTCGAACGGACCCATCGGGTAACCGGCGCCCAGCTTGATCGCGGTGTCGATGTCCTCGGCCGTCGCGTAGTTGGCCTGGAGCATGCGCACCGCGTCGTTCAGGTAGGGGAACAACAGCGCGTTGACGATGAAGCCCGCGCGGTCGCCGCAGTCCACCGCGTGCTTCCGGGTCCGGCGACAGACCTCGTGGATGGTGGCCACCACGTCGTCCGTGGTGGCGACCGTGCGCACCACCTCGACCAGCTTCATCACCGGCGCCGGGTTGAAGAAGTGCATGCCGACCACGTCGCCGGGCCGCGAGGTGGCCACCGCGCAGTCGATCACCGGCAGCGAGGAGGTGGTGGTGGCCAGGATCGCGCCGGGCTTGCAGATCTCGTCGAAGTTCTCGAACAGGGCCTGCTTGACCGACAGTTCCTCGACCACGGCCTCCACCACCAGGTCCGCGAAGGCGAGGTCGTCGAGCCGGGTCGAGCCGATCACCCGGGCCAGCGCCTCGGCCTTGGCCTCCTCGGTCAGCCGGCCGCGCTGGATCTGCTTGTCCAGCGAGCGGACCAGCGCCGTACGCACCCGCTCGACCTTCTCCTGGCTGCGCGCGACGTAGACCACGTCGTAGCCGGACTTGGCGAACACCTCGACGATGCCCGTGGCCATCGTCCCGGTGCCCACCACGCCCACCGCGCGCACCTCGCGCGCAGTACCGGCGACCGCCGCGGACTCGCCGGCCTCGGCGACCACGACCGGCGAGCCGGCCTGCTCGTAGGTGTAGAAGCCGCGACCGCTCTTGCGCCCGAGCAGGCCCGCGGTACGCATCTGCTTGAGGATCGGCGCGGGCGCGTGCAGGCGATCGCGCGACTGCCGATACATCTGCTCCAGGATCTCGTACGCGGTGTCGATCCCGACCAGGTCGAGCACCGCGAGCGGGCCCATCGGCAGACCGCAGCCGAAGCGCATCGCGGCGTCGATGTCCTCGCGCGTGGCGTACTTTTGCTCGTACATCGACGCCGCGTGGTTGAGGTACGCGAACAGCAGCCCGTTGGCGATGAACCCGGCCCGGTCGCCGGCCACCACCGGCGACTTGCCCAGCCGCTCGGCGAGGGCGACGACGTCGGCGAGCACCTCGGGTTCGGTGACCACCGTGCGCACCACCTCGACCAGCTTCATCACCGGTGCGGGGTTGAAGAAGTGCAGTCCCACGACGCGCGAGGAACGCGCGGTGGACACCGAGAGCTCGGTGACCGACAGCGAGGAGGTGTTGGTGGCCAGGATGGTCTCCGGGCCACAGATCTTGTCGAGCCGGGCGAAAAGCTCCTGCTTCTGCTCCAGCTGCTCGGGTATCGCCTCCAGGACCAGGTCCGCCGCGGCGACCGCGTTCAGGTCGGTGCCGAGGGTGATGCGATCGAAGATGTCTCGCTGCTGGTCCTCGGTCAGCTTCCCGCGCGCCGTGGCGCGGGCGGTCGACTCGGCGATCCGGGCCCGGCCGCGCGCGACGGCCTCGTCCGAGACGTCCACTCCCACGACGGTGATTCCCGCCCGGGCCAGAACCTCGACGATGCCGGCGCCCATGGTGCCCAGGCCGACCACGCCGACCGTGCTGATGTCACGGGTCATCTGCTGTGCTCCTCGCTGCTGAAATGGCGTCTCCCGAGCGGGAGTACGCCTTGGTTACTGCGAAGTAGTACCGCGGGGTTCCAGGAGTATGGCAGCCCCTGTCGGACAGGCACAGGCCGGTGGGATGTGCCGTTCGCCTCGGTCCGTCCCGAATGGGTGTTCGGGTGTGCGCTCGGGCATTCCGGTCGACGGTCGTCGGTCGGCGGTGGGTGTGATCGTCGGCCCTCGACCCTCGGCCCTCGGTCGTCGATCGGTACGTGGTGGCCGCCCGTCGGTGGTCGTCGGTCGGCCGCCGGTGTGCCCTGCCGATAGCCGCCCGGTCGGGCGGAAAACCATCAGCGGTGAAGGATTACCTCCGAGGTCCTTCGAGCGTTGTGTTGTCGTGGGCGCCCCGCCCCACGTCCCGTTCCGCCGCCGTCGGCCTCGTCCGGCCGCTGGGCCGACGGGGACACGACGAGGAGGACGCGATGAAGTTGGGCATCTTCCTGCTGGCGGCACAGTTCGACGCGGGCGATCACGGTGAGGTGCTCACCGCTGCCATGGACGCGGGAATCGCCGCGGAGGAGGCCGGGTTCGACGAGGCGTGGATCGCCGAACACCATTTTGTGCCGTATGGGTTGTGCCCGTCGGCGGTCACCTTCGCCTCCATGCTACTGGGGCGTACGCACCGAATCGGGGTGGGGACGGCCATCAGCGTGCTGTCGAACCAGCATCCGGTCGCTCTCGGTGAGCAGGCCGCCCTGCTGGACCAACTGTCCGGAGGCCGATTCACCCTGGGCGTCGGGCGCGGCGGGCCGTGGGTGGACCTGGAGGTCTTCGGCACGGGTCTGCGCCGGCACGAGGAGGCCTTCCCGGAATCGCTGGACCTGCTGATGCGCTGGCTCACCCACCAGCGGGTGGGCGCGGAGGGCGAGCACTTCGCGTTCCGCAAGGTGCCGGTGGTGCCGCGCCCGCACACCTACCCGCACCCGCCGGTGATCGTCGCCTGCACCTCGCGGGAGAGCGCCTCGCTGGCCGCCCGACACGGTCTGCCGATGCTCCTGGGCATGCACGCCGACGACGCGGAGAAGGCCGCGATGGTCCGCACGTACGAATGCGCCGCATCCGCGTGCGGCCGGGACCCCAAGGCGGTCGAACACGCCGCCGCGAGCGTCGCCTACGTCGCGGACACCCACCGCGAGGCCGCCGACACCCTGCGCCACGCGATGCCCCGGTGGCTGCGCCGGGGCCTGTCCGCACACGTGACCGTGGACGACCGCCAGCGCCACATGCGCGACCCCGCCGAGTACACCGACTTCCTGTGCCGCATCCACCCGGTCGGCTCCCCGACCGACTGCGTCCGCAGCCTCTCCCGCACTGCCGAACGCACGGGCATCACCCGCTTCCTCCTGTTCACCGAGGGCGCGGGCGTGCCGTCGACGACATTGGAGAACGTGAACCGCTTGGGGAAGGAGGTACTGCCGGAACTGGCGCGCTGAGCTCTCGGCCCCGAGGTGAGTATCCGGCCCCGCGGGGAGTGCTCGGCTCCGCGGTGAGTACTCGGCTCCGAGCCGAGTTCGCGGCTCCGAGGGGAGCGGGGGCGACAGAGCCCTGGCCTGCACGTCGCGGCTTCGCTCGCCCTGAGCTCAGGGAGTCCGCCCGGCACCGGGCCCTGCCGAGACGCCACCTTCCCCTTCGGGCAGTCGCTCCAGACAGGGGCTGGAAACCATGATCCGCGCCGATCACAAATTTGGTCCGATTGCTGAGGCTTTCACTCCCGGGATTCCAGTACGCACTATGGCCGTGTGCGTCCCCGCGCATGGTGTCGGCGCCGAAAGCTGTGTCCGGCGTCCGGTTGTGGCGCGATCGGGGGCTTGGCGGCGTCGATTGGAACGGCGTGAAACACGCTATGGATCGGTTGGTGGGCAGCACAAGCCGATCCGGAGCGACGGCGGGAGTTCGATGGCGGTCCGGAATCATGGGCTCCGATGGGTGCCCGACGATAGGCTGACAAATTGTTGCGGAATTCTGGATTCCGCAACAGCCCATCGCCCAGGAAAGCCAGGGTTCGGTGGGGTTGTTGCGTGCTCTGCCCCGATTGGCCTGCGGTCGAGATTCCGGCAGGGCCCATGCCTGACCCTCGACCCGCGCGGCGACCTCCGGTGGGCTCGAATCGCGTGCGTGCCCGATTCCGGTGGGCGGTCCGCCCTGCGACGGGGTCCTGTCTCGGGTGGGTGCGGTCGGGGCGGGTGGTCAGGCTTCGGTGGGCTCCTTGGTGGGTGCGGTGTCTCGGTTCCGGGGTTGTGGGGCGGGGCGGCCCGGGAGGAGGAGGCAGAGTGGGATGGCGGCGGCGGTGGAGGCGGTGGCCCACCAGAAGGCGTTGCCGAATCCCGAGGCCAGGGTGGCTGGTGTGTGGGCGCCGGTGGTGGTGCGCTGCAGGATCACGGCGAGCAGGGCGGTGCCCGCCGAGCCGCCGATCTGCTGGGCGACGCGGCTGATGCCGGAGCCCTGGGGGATTTCCTCGGGCTCCAGTCCGACGAAGGCCGCGCCCATGATGGTGATCATGGCGGCGCCCAGTCCGATGCCGCGCACGAACAGCACGGCCATCAGTGCGGTGTTGTCGGTGGAGGCGGTGACGAAGCCGAACGGCACGGTGGCCGCGCAGGTGAGGGCGAAGGCGGCGATGGCGACCGGGCGCGGTCCGAAGCGGTCCATGTACCGGCCGGCGAGCGAGCGGGAGAGCAGCGTGCCCACACCCTGCGGGATGAGGAGCAGGGCGGCGCCGAGGGCGTCCTCGCCGCGTACCTGCTGCCAGTACAGCGGCAGCAGCATCATGGTGCCGTACAGGGCCGCGCCGGACAGGAAGACCAGCACCGACGAGGAGGCGAGGGCGCGGTGGCGGAACAGCCTCACGTCGATCAGGGCGTCCGGTCCGCGCCGCAGCGCCCAGCCGAGGTAGCCGAGCAGGAGGGCGAGCCCGGCGGCGAGGGGCAGCCCCACGGTGAGGCTGTTCGGCCCCTCGGAGCCGCCGATCCGGGTCAGGGCGTAGATGACGGCGGCGATGCCGGGTGAGAGCAGCAGCACCCCGACGACGTCGAGGCGAGGGCGGGGACCGGGCTGGTCCCGGGGCAGGTTGCGGGCGGCGAGGTAGGCGCCGACCACGCAGAAGGGCACGTTGAACAGGAAGATCCAGCGCCAGTCGCCCAGGCGCAGGATGACGCCGCCGATCACCGGGCCGAGGACCGGGCCGAGGGCGGTGGGCACGGTGATCAAGGACATGACCCTGCCGATGTTGCGGCCCTTGGCCGCCTGCATGATCAGCGAGGTCATCAGCACCATCATGATGCCGCCGCCGAAGCCCTGGACCACCCGGAAGACGATCAGGCTCGGGGCGTTCCAGGCCATCGCGCACAGCAGTGACCCGACGAGGAACAGGCCCAGCGCCGCGATCCACAGGCGTTTGCCGCCCAGGGCGGCCTGAAGCCGGCCGACCGTGGGCATCACGGTGGCCAGGGCCAGCAGGTAGGCGGTGCTCACCCACTGGACGGTGGCCAGGGAGGCGTGCATCCGCCCGGCGAGGTCGTCGATGGCGACGCTCATGATCGTGGTGTCGAAGATGACCGCGAGCGCGCCGATGATCAGGGTGAAGGTCATGCGCCGCAGGGCCGGGTCGATGCGGTCGGGGTCTGCGGCAACGAAAGGCCGAGCGCTGTCGGCGTTCATGAATGCTCCTTAAGATAACGTGTCTATCTTATGGAGGTCAGGGTAGGGCGCTAGAATAAGATAGGCAAATCTATCCAAGGGAAGGTTGCGGATGACGGAGCGGCGCCGCGGGGCGGCACTGGAGAAGGCTCTCCTCGATGCGGCCTGGGAAGAGCTGACCATCCACGGCTACGCCAAGTTCACGATGGACGCCGTCGTCAAGCGCGCGGGTACCAGCCCGCCCGTCCTGTACCGCCGCTGGTCCGACCGCGACGAACTCGTCCGGGCCGCCATCGCGCACACCCTGAAGGAGTCCCGCCTGGAGATTCCCGACACGGGAAGTCTGCGTGGGGACGTCCTCACCCTCATGCGGGCGATCAACGCCACCCGCGTCCAGCTCGCGACCGTGATGATCGCGCACCTGGCCGCCTACTACCAGGCGACCGGAACTCGCCCCAGCGACCTGACCGATCCGCTCACGACCGGGCGCAAGGAAGCTGTGGACACGCTCTTCGACCGAGCCGTCGAGCGCGGTGAGGTCGACCCGGAACGTCTCACCGAGCGCATCAAGTCCCTCCCCTTCGACCTGTTGCGGCACGAATTTTTGACGACCTTCGCCCCTGCGGACGATCGTGACCTCGAGGAGATCGTGGACGGGATCTTTCTGCCTTTGGTGCGGTGATGCGCTCGGCTGGGTTGGGCTGGTTCGCCTCATGCGCCGGCGGGGCTGGGTGGCCTCATGCGCCGGCCGGGCTGTTTCGCCTCATGCGCCGGCGGGGCTGGGTGGCCTCATGCGCCGGCCGGGCTGGTTCGCCTCAAGCGCTGGCGGGGCTGTTTGGCCTCAAGCGCCGGCGGGGCTGTTTCGCCTCAAGCGCCGGCGGGGCTGAGTGGCCTCAAACGCCGGCCGGGCTGTTTCGCCTCAAGCGCCGGCGAGGCTGAGTGGCCTCAAGCGCCGGCCGGGCTGTTTCGCCTCAGGCGCCGGCGAGGCTGGGTGGCCTCAAGCGTCTGCCTCGCTGGGTGGTTGGGTTTTGGCTTGTGGGTGGGTCAGTTCGTGTAGTAGTTGGTCATCAGGGCCGTTGACCATGCCGGCTGGTGGAGGTTGCCTCGGGGGGCGAATTCGGTCAGGTAGGGCTTGAGGTCGAGGACGGGGGTGTTGTCGATGGCGTCCAGGCCGCGGACGTGGATGGTGAGGTTGTCGACCTGTTCGATGGAGCATCTCGATACCGCCAGGCGGTTGGGGCGGTTCTTGCCGCGTTGGGCGAAGATGCCGACCCGTGGCCAGTCCGGGTTGCCGCGGGGGTGGCGGGCGCCGGTTTCGATGGCCTCGTCCGGTACCCGGGCGAAGTGGAAGACCACCTACAAGTGGGAGAAGTCGGACAGGACGGCCGGCGCCTCCGGGCCGAAGCGGTCGGCGTCCAGGTGGATCACCGAGGGCACGTCTCCCCAGTGGTCGTCGAGGGGTTCCACGCGCGGGCAGGACACCCACCCGATCGGGCGCAGGGTGATCTCCGCCGCCGGCCCCGTCGGCTCCGGCTGCTCCATCGGTGCCATCCTCCGTCCTACGGCGTGAGCTCCAGTGCGTGCACGACCAGTTCGGCCAGTGCGCCGACCGCGCTTTCCCGAACTCGGGCGTCGCATTCGGTCATCGGGGTGCGCGGGCTGATCGACAGGGCGTCGCGCAGATCCTCCTCGGGATAGCGCGGTGCGTCGTCGAAGAGGTTGACCGCGACCACGAACGGGATGCCGGAGCGCTCGAAGTAGTCCACCGCCGGGAAACTGTCCTCCAGCCGCCGGGTGTCCACCAGGACGATCGCGCCCACCGCACCGCGCACCAGGTCGTCCCACATGAACCAGAACCGGTTCTGCCCCGGGGTGCCGAACAGGTACAGGACCAGGTCGGATTCCAGGGTGATCCGGCCGAAGTCCATCGCGACCGTCGTGGTGCGCTTCTCCGGCAGGCCGGACAGGTCGTCGACGTCCTCGCTCAGCACCGTCATGACCGATTCGGTGGTCAGCGGCGGGATTTCCGAGACGGCTGCCACCAGCGTGGTCTTGCCGACCCCGAAGCCGCCCGCGACGACGATCTTCGTCGAGGTGATCGGCGGCCCCTCGCCGATCCGCCGACCGCCGGCACCCGCGGCGGGCAGCGGGATGGCCGGGACCTCGTCGCCGAGTCCGGCGAGTCCGCCGAGATCAAATCTTGCGTAGTCCACCGAGCACCCTCTCCAGCAGCGCGCGATCGGGTCGGCCGGCCTCGTGCTCGGCCTGGTACACGCTGATTCGGCCCTGCGAGGCCAGGTCGCTGATCAGTACCCGCACCACGCCGAGCGGCATGTGCAGGATCGCGGCCACCTCGGCCACCGACCGAACTCCTCGGCACAGGTGCACGATCCGGGCGACCTCCGGCATGTCGCCGGTCTCGTCCTGGGGGCAGTCCAGCGTGGTGACCAGCGTCTCCACGAGCAAGACGTGGCCGTACCGGGTGCGGCCCCGGGTCAGCGTGTAGGGGCGCACGCGCGAGGTACGGCCGCCCGTGTCGGGTCGGGACGCGTACCCCCGCTCTGCGTCGTAGTCGGAATAACCGCCGTCAGGAGCCAACGCGACCACCTCCACGGTCCTGGTGCATCTGTGCGCGCAGGGCCGGCGTCAGGACGTGGCCGGCGCGCCGTACGAACGAGGTCATCTGGTACGCGATCACGCCCAAGTCGGCGGATCCGCCCGCGTGTACGCCCAGGCAGGAGCCGTCGCTGATGGACATCGCCACGACGTAGCCCTCGGCCATCGTGACGATCTCCTGGCGGACCGCGCCCATGTCGAGCACGCGCGAGGTGCCCTCGGCCAGGGCGACCAGGCCGCTGACGATCGCGCCGAGTTGTTCCTCCGCGTCCGCCGCGGCGGCGGTCGCGTCCGGGCCGCGCGCGCTGGCCAGCATCAGGCCGTCGGAGGAGACCAGGACGACCTCGCGGACCCCCGGGACATCCCCGGCCAGGCCGGCCACCAGCCAGTCGACGTCGCGTGCCGTGGTGCCATTCGACCCGGTCACCGGTCTCCACCTCCTGTCTCCTCCCGCGCGGGCGGCGGGAAGGTGGGTTCTTCGTCGGACGGGGCGACCGGGTCGGTTGCCTCGCCCTCCCGGCGGGCCGCCTCCAGACCTTCCTGGAAGCCGGTCAGCCGCTTGCGCAGTTCGGCGGCGGAGAGCGCGCCGGTGTCGCGGGACGTGTCCGCGGCGGGTACCACGCGCACCGCACCGCTGTTGTCGCCCACCACGAGGCGCTTGGGCAGCCCGCGCCGGGTGCGGCCGATCGCGGAGACGGCGGGCCCCGTGCCGTCCCCGCCGGCGGCCGTATGCGGCTTCGCGGGAGCGGCCGGCTGCGGCTTCGGCGCCGCGGTACGCCGGGCCGGCGGGGTGACGGCGGCGGCCGGCGCGGCGGTCGGCGGCGTACCGGCCCGGGTCGCGTCGGCGGACTCCGCCGCCGCGGCCTCGCCCGCTTCGGCGTCCGCGAACAGCGCGTCCGGGGCGAGCAGCTTCGCCGCCGCCTCCTCCGGCACCGGCGCGGGGTTGGCGGCCGGCGTGCGCTTGGGCAGCCCCTTGGGCGTCCGGGCGGGCGGCGCGGCATCCTCGCGCGGCACCACCGGACCGCGCGACGCGGCGGACGGGGCCCGAGTGGGCGCGGCGGCCTCGACCGCGGCGGCCTCGACCGCGACGGCGGGCGTCGGAGCGGCCTCGGCGGGCCGAGCCGCCGGCAGCGCCAGGCGGGCGGCGCCGGGCGGGATGGCCCGTGCGCCGGGGGCCACGCCCGGGATGGCCATCCGGTCCCGCTCGCGCTCCTGTTCCCGGTCACGCTCGGCGGAGAACTCGGCGGGCGAGGGGCCCAGGCCGTTGAACGCCGTCGCCGGGATCACCACGACCGCGCTCAGGCCGCCCTGCGGGCGCGGGCGCAGTTGCACCCTGATGCCGTGTCGGCGCGCCAGCCGGCCGACCACGAACACGCCCAGGCCGCCCGCGCCGCCGGCGGCCTCCTCCTCGGTGCTGTCCCGTTCGATCTGCGAGTTCAACTCGGTGAGCCGGTCCGCCGGTACGCCGATCCCGTTGTCGTCCACCGACAACACGACCTCGCCGTTCTCCAGCGTCCAGCCGCCGATCTCCACCCGGGACTCGGGCGCCGAGTAGGCCGCGGCGTTCTCCAGGAGTTCGGCGAGCAGGTGGCCGACGTCGTCGGCGGCGCGGCCGAGTACCTCGGCGCGCGGAACGTGGCCGACGTCGATCCGCTCGTAGCGCTCGATCTCGGAGACACCGGCGCGGACCACGTCCAGCAGCGGGATCGGTGGGCGTCGGCCGCGTCGCTCGTCCGCGTCCGCGAGCACGAGCAGGTTCTCGCTGTTGCGGCGCATCCGGGTGGCGAGGTGGTCGAGCCGGAACAGGTCCTGGAGCCGCTGGGGTTCGTCCTCACCGTGTTCGAGCTTTTCGATCAGGTCCAGTTGCCGCTCGACCAGGGTCAGTGTGCGCATCGACAGGTTCACGAACACGTCGTGCACCCGGCCGCGCATCAGGGTCTCCTCGTCGGCGAGTGCGGCGCGTCCGCGCAACAGCTCGTCGTGTTCCGCCTCCAGGCGGGCGCGTTCGGCCTCCAGCCGGGCGCCTTCCGCGGCCTGACGCACGGTCAGCTCACGCAGTCGGGCGATGCGCCGCTCGGAGACCCGGTGCCGCAACCACGCGGCGATCGAGGACAGCGCGACGGCGGTGGTGAGCAGCGTGCCGGCGAGTACCGACTGCCATACGGTGTCCGAATCGCCCAGCAGGACGACGGCGGTCGCGATCCCCGCCAACGCGAAGACGGCCGCCGCGGAACCGAGTCCCGCAGCCACTCCGCCCCCCGAGCGCCGGCTCTGGTGAACGGGAGCGGGAACGCGCACAGGTGCCGCGTCCGCTGCGTTGGGTGTTCCTGGATCCCCCTGCCCATACATGAGACGTGAGCATATCGTCGGACCATCTTTCGATGTGCCCTCAGTGGCTGTGCGAGTCGCCCCGAAAACGGCCGAAAGGCCCCGCCCGACGACTGTCGAGCGAGACCTTTTCGGTATACGGACCAACATTTTGACGAACGGTCAGCCGATCGCCACGACAAGCGGTCGGCCGATCGCCCCGCCGAGTGGCCGGGCGAACCGCCGGACCGAGCCGGTCACACGTCGCGCGAACGCAGCCGGATCCCGCCCGCGATCAGCGCGATCGACGCGTACACCGCGATCAGCAGCAACGAGGGCCACGGGCCCGGGCCGCCGTCGTCGCCACCGCCACCGATCAGCTTTCCGAGCGCGAACATCGGCGAGTACTGCATGACCTTCTCGCCGACCGAGTGCGGCAGGAACGGGCCGATGATCATCGGCAGCAGGATCACGCCCATCAGCGCGGTGATCGCACCCGCCGAATGCCGCAACAACACGCCCAGGCCGAGGCCGAACAGACCGATCACGGCCAGGTAGAGCGAGCCGCCGACGATGCTGCGGAGCAGGTCGACGTCGGCGCTGGACTCGCCGATCCGCGAGGTCAGCATCGACTTGCCGATCACGGCGGTCAGGCCCATCGTGACCACACCGACCGCGAACATCAGGCCCGCGAAGACCACGCCCTTGGCGACCAACACCTGGAGCCGGCGCGGGTACGCGGTCAGCGTGGTGCGGATCATGCCCGTCGTGTACTCGGCGGAGATGGTCAGCACGCCCAGCGTCGCGGCGGCGAGCTGGGCGATGATCACGCCGATCAGCGCGATGCTCACGTAGTCGTCGTCGGTGTCCGGCGTGACCGTGCCGGCCAGCAGCACACCCAGACCCAGGATCAGCAGCACCATCACGGCCAGCGTCCACATGGTCGAGCGGACCGTGCGGATCTTGGTCCACTCGGACAGCAGCACCCGACCGAAGCCCGCGTTGCCGCCGCCGACCTGACCGCCGAGCTGCACCTGCTGCACCGGCGGGTACGGCGCCTGTTGCGCGGGCGACGCGAACTGCGCGCCCGGCTGCTGGAGTGCCTGCTGCGGAGGGGCCATGTGCGCGGGCGCCATCACGTGCGGCTGCTGCGGCACGTGCGGTTGGTTGTGCGGCATGGGGGGCGGAGTGTTCTGTGCCATCGCTCAGCCCTCGCTTCCGTTGGACTGCGGCTTGGACAGGTTCGGGGCGCCGGTGCCCGGGGCCCCGACGGGGGCTCCCCACGGCGCACCGGGCGCACCCTGCTGCGGGTATCCCGGCGGCGGACCGGCGAACTGTGGACCGCCCTGCTGGGGATAGCCGGGCGGCGGTGCCATCCCGGGTGCCCCCCATCCGGGCGGCGGGCCGCCCGGCAACCCGGCGCGGTACTCCACGCTGTGCTGGGTCATCCGCATGTAGACCTCTTCGAGCGAGTCGAAGCGCGGCGAGAGTTCGTGCAGCGCGATGCCGTGCTCGGCGGCGAGGTCGCCGATCGTCGCCGGCGGCAACTCGTGCACGCGAAAGGCGCCCGGCACCGTCTGGTCCGGGGTGATCGTCGCGCCCTTGCCCTGGAGCAGCGTGTTGAGCTTCTCCACCTGCGGCGAGCGCACCACCGTGAACGACTGCGAGTTCGTCTCGATGAAGTCGCGCATCGAGGTGTCGGCGATCATCCGCCCCTGACCGATCACGATCAGGTGGTCGGCGGTCACCTCCATCTCGCTCATCAGGTGGCTGGAGACGAAGACGGTGCGACCCTCGGAAGCGAGCTGCTTCATCAGGTTGCGGATCCACAGGATGCCCTCGGGGTCGAGCCCGTTGACCGGCTCGTCGAACATCAGGATGCCGGGGTCGCCCAACAGCGCGGAGGCGATGCCCAGCCGCTGGCCCATGCCGAGCGAGAAGCCTCCCGCGCGCTTCTTGGCGACCTGGGTCAGGCCGACCATCCCGAGCACCTCGTCCACCCGGCGGTTGGGGATGCCGTTGCTCTGCGCGAGGCACAGCAGATGGTTGTACGCGGTCCGGCCGCCGTGCATCGCCTTGGCGTCCAGCAGCGCGCCCATCTCCCGCAGCGGGGCCTGGACATGGTCGTACGGGCGGCCGTTGACCGTGACATTGCCGCCGGTCGGTGCGTCCAACCCGAGGATCATCCGCATGGTGGTCGATTTACCGGCGCCGTTGGGGCCGAGGAAGCCGGTCACCGAGCCCGGACGCACCTGGAAGGAAAGCTGATCCACCGCCAGCTTGTTTCCGTAGCGTTTGGTGAGCCCTCTCGCTTCGATCATCTGTTGCCGCACTCCCAGGATGGTTTCGGTGCATGAGCCGATTGAGTTGTTGAGGTTTCGAGCTTAGGGCCGAAAGGTCGCTGCCGACGGCAGCCGCACGGCGGGCCCTGGTCCGGTCACAGGTTCGAGGGAAGTCCCGCGAATCATCCCGCAGGATGATTGACAAGATCAGGCTTGATCCTGGCGAGGCGTGACCACTTCGCGGAGTATGAGCAATACGGCGGCTGCGATGGGAATTGCGAGCAATGCCCCCGTCACGCCGAGCAGGGCGCCACCGACCAGCGCCGCGATCACCGTGATCGCGGGCGGCACGTTCACCGCGCGGTTCATCACCCGCGGATAGATCAGGTAGTTCTCGAACTGCTGGTAGGCCAGGAAGAAGATCACGCACGTGAGCGCCTTGCCGGGGGAGTCGAAGAAGACCACGACCGACACCACCGCGGCGCCGATGGTGGCGCCGATCATCGGGATCAGGTCGGTGAACGCGATCACCAGCGCCAGCGGCAGCGCGTAGTCGTTGCCCAGGACCATCAGGAAGATGAACGAGGACAGGCCCGCGCAGGTCGCCACGATCAGCGCGCCGTTCACGTAGCCGCCGATCCCGGACAGGATCTCGTCGCCGAGCAGCCGCACCCGCGCCCGGCGCGACTTCGGGAACAGGTTGTACAGGTGGTCCTTGATGCTGGGCAGCGCGCCCAGGAAGTAGAGCGTCAACACGATCACGGTGAGCGTGTCGAACACCGAGGTCAGCACCATCTTGCCGAAGCCCCACAGGCCGCCCGCCACGTTCTGCGCGGTATTGGCGTCCGCGGCCCACTCCTTGGCCCGGGTGACGATGTCGTACTTCTCGTCGAGCTTGCGGAACCTCTCGTTGTTGCGCAGTTCGGTGAGGCTGTCCGGGATGGAGTTGATCAGGCTCGACGTCTGCTCGACCAGCGGTTGTGCGATCGCGGTGGCGAAGCCGGCGGTCGCCACCACGAAGCCCAGGGCGACCGTGCACACCGCCCAGCGCCGGGTCATGCCCCGACGCTCCAGCCGCTCCACGAACGGGTTCAGACCCGCGGCCAGGAAGAACGAGATCAGGATGACGATCAGGACGTGCTGGATGCCCATCACGGCCTGGGCCAGGAACCACGCGGTGATCAGCCCGAGGCCGCCGATGAAGCCGATGTAGAACGGCGACGAACGCCGCAGCGGTTGACCGGGGTCGCCGAACCGCGAGCCGACGCCGGTCCACGGCCGGACCGAGGCCGGGGTCGAGGCGGAGGTCTCGGTCGAGGCCGGGTCCTTGCCGTCGGCCTGCGCCGGGACCACCGTGCCCGCGTCGACGGGCGCGCCGGCGGTGCCGTCGGCGGGATCGGCCGCGGTACCGGCCGGGTCCGGCTGCGGCGGCGCGTCGGCCGCGCCCGCCGGATCGGGATCGGCCGTGCCGACCAGGGCCGGCACGGGCACCGGCGCCGGATCGGCCGAAGTCCCCGGCGCGGCCCCCGGTTTGCCCGGCGCCGGCGGGCCGACCGCGGCCGGGTCCGCGGGCTGCGCGGGTGCGCCGGCCCCGTCCGCCGCCGTGCCCGCATCCGGGGCGCCGCCGTTGCCGGTGGGCGCCCCCGATCTGCGGCGCGGCCAGAAGTTGCCGAGTCGACCCATGCCCCGTTGCTCCTCGTTCACCCTGCTCGGATCCGACGATTCGACACGAACCGCATCCCGCCGACGGGCCCGAGACTGCGTCATGAAAATGCGGCCGGGCGGCGGGCGGGTCCTCGTGGAACCCGCCCGCCGCCCGGCCGCGGAAATCGGCCGCTACGGCCCGTGCCGAAACTCCCCGCGGGAGCGTCAGCGGCTCTGCTGCGCCGGCACACCCGGCATCTTGTCGTCGTCGTCATCGATGCTCACACCCGCGGCGGCGACGGCCGCGCCGGTGAGGGTGGCCAACATCTCGCGCACGTTGGTCAGCTGCGCGTTGATGCTGTCCCGACGGTGGGTCAGCGCGGCCAGCTCGCGCTCGGACTCCGAGCGGATCCGGTCGGCCTTGGCCCGCGCGTCGGCGACGATGTCGTCGGCCTGGCGCTGCGCGGTCTCGATCGTCTGACGCGAGCGGCGCTCGGCGTCGGTACGCAGCTTCTCGGCTTCCAGGCGCAGTTGCTCGGCCCGGTGCTCGACCTCGGACAGGCGCTTTTCGGCCTTGGCCTGACGAGCCGCCAGGTCGCGCTCGGACTGCTCGCGGCGCTTGGCCAGGTTGGTCTCGAAGTCGGCGGCGGCCTGGGCGGCCTTGGCCCGGGTCTCCTCGAAGAGGGCCTCGGCCTCCTCGCGCTTGGCCGACGCGTCCTTGGCCGCCTCGCCGCGCAGCTGGGCCGCGTCGCTCTTGGCCTTGTCGAGGATCCGCGAACCCTCGTCCTCGGCCTTGGCCTTGCGCTCCTTGCCGTACTGCTCGGCGTCGGAACGGACCTGCTGCGCGGCCGCCTCGGCCAACTCGCGGTGCTGATCGGCGGCGCGGCGGGCCTCCTCGCGCAGGTCCTTGGCCTCTTCCTCGGCAAGGCGGAGGATCTTCTCCACCCGGGCGCCGAGACCCGCGTAGGACGGTTCGGCGTCGGCGAGTTGGGCCTGCGCGTTCTGGCTTTCGAGGTGCAGTTCCTCGATCCGCTTCTCCAGCGCCGAGATCCTCGCGAGCGCGCTGTCACGGTCCGACACGAGCTTCGTGATGCGGTCGTCGACCTGCGAACGCTCGTACCCACGGCGGACGATGTCGAAGCCGTGCGGAGAGTTAGTGTCGCTCATGGGGTTCCTGTCGTATGACGGGTGCGGTGAATGAGGTGACGGGTGGAATCCTGGCACGAATCGGGCGGAGCATCGACCTGACCGGGGGATAAGAACCGGCCGGCATCGCTCAATCGGATGACGACGAACCGGCACCCTTCGCCGCGGGGCCCTTCCCCGACGAGGAGTTGCCCTTGCCGGAGGACAGACCCGCGGGAGCGGCGAGCGCGTCCAACACGCCCTGCACGCGCGACATCTCGGCGGTGATGTCCTTGCGTCTGCGGTTCAACTCGTCGAGTTTGCGCTGTCCGTCGGCACGATGACGGTCCGCGTCCTTGCGCGCCTCGGTGCGCAGTCGCTCCGCCTCCTTCCGCGCCTCGTCGAGAACCTTCTCGGCGTCCGCGGCGGTCTTGCGACGGACCGCCTGCGCCTCCCGCTGGGCGGCGGCCACCTGTTCGGCCACCTTCGCCCGCAGGTCGTCCGCGCCCTTCTGGGCGTCGGCCAGGCGCTGTTCCGCTTCCGAGAGCAACGCCTCGGCCTTCTTCACCGCGGCAATCCGTACCCTATCCGCCTCGGAACCGGCCTTGTCACGAATTCGCTCGGCTTCCTCCGCCGCGGCCACCTTCATCTTCTCGGCGTCCACGCGGGCCTCGCTCACCTGTTCCTCCGCGGCGGCGACCAGGTCGTCGACCCGCTTCCCGGCCTGCTTCAGGCCCTCCGCGGCCTGCCGGCGGGCGCGTTCGACGAGCTGTTCGGCCTCCTTGTCCGAGCGCTCGCGGGTGGCGGTGGTGTCCCGGCGCGTCTCGCTGATCATCGCGTCCGAGTCCTTGCGCGCCTTCTCTATCACCGCCGTCGCCTCGGCGCGCAGCCGCTCGTCCTCCGCCTCGGCCTCGGCGATCAACCGGTTCGCCGCGTCGTTGGCCTCGTTGAGGCGCTGTTCGGCCTTGTGCTCGGCCGTGCCGACGATCTCGGTGGCCCGACCCTTCGCCCGAATCAGCAGCTCCTCGGCCTCGTTGGCGGCCCGCTCCAGCTCCGCGCGGGCCTGGTCGCGCAGTTCGGTCGCGGCCTCCTCGGCCTCGCGCAGCTCCTTGTTCGCCGCCTCCCGTCCGGCCGTTCGGGTCTTCTCGGCCTCCCGGTCGGAATCGGACTTCATCCGCTCGGCGTGCTTGCGCGCCGCGGTGACCGTGGCGTCCGCCTCCGCGCGGGCCCGGACCAGCGTGGTCTCGGCGTCGTCGCGGGCCTTGGCCAGGTCGCGTTCGGCGAGCGCGGTGAGCCGGTCCGACTCCTCGCGGGCGGCATCCTCGATGCCCACCACCGCGGCCCGTACGGCCTCCGCCTCGGCCTGCGCCTCGGCGACCGCGCGAGCCGCGTCCTCCTTGGCCAACCGGGCCTGGGTGGTCGCACTCTCGAGCAGATCGGTGCCGCGCGCCTCGGCCTTCTCCAGCAGTTCGCGGGCCCGCGCCTTGGTGCGGTCGCGCAACTCGGCGGCCTCGTCGCGGGCCTCCTCCAGCGCCTGGGCGCCCTGGGTCCGCAGCCGGGTCGCCTCGGCCTCGGCCTCCTCGCGCATCCGGGTGGCGTCGGCGTCCGCCTGTTCGAGCTGGGTCAGCGCGGCCGTCTCGGCCTCGCCGCGCAGCCGCTCGGACTCCGCCGTCGCCTCCGCCAGCGCCGTGGCGGCCTCCTCGCGCAGCGTGCTCGCGTCGTGGTTGGCCGCGGCCAGCGTCGCGGTCGCCTCGGCGTGCAGCCGCTCGGCCTCGGTGCGCGCGGCCTCCAGTGCGGCGGCGGCTTCCTGCCGCAGCGTGCGGGCGGCGGTCTCGGCGTCGGTGCGCACCTGCTCGGCGTCGCGCTCGGCCCGCTCCAGAAGCGCCCGGGCGGCGGTCTGCGCCTCGGACCTGGCCCGGTCCGCGTCGGTCTCGCCCTGCGCCCGCGCCGCGTCCGCGTCGGCGTTGGCCGCGGCCAGCGCCGCGGTCGCCTCCTGGCGCAGGCTGCGAGCCTCGCCGTCGGCCTGTTCGAGGATGCCGAGCGCGGTCTCCTCGCCCTCCGCGCGCATCCGCGCGGCGTCCTTCTCCGCCTTGTCCAACGCGGCACGCACGGTCGCCGCCGTCTCGGTGCGCAGCGTACGGGCGGCATCCTCCGCCTCGGTACGCATGCGCTCCGCCTCGGCATGCGCCTGCTCCAGCACCGAACGTGCGGTCTCGGTGGTCTCCTCGCGCAGCGTGCGGGCGGCCGTCTCGGCTTCCGTGCGCATGCGCTCGGCCTCAGCGTCGGCCTGTTCCAGCACCGAACGGGCCGTCTCGGTGGTCTTCTCGCGCAGCGCCTGCGCGGCGGCCTCGGCCTCGGTCCGCATTCGGGTCGCGTCCGCCTCCGCGCCGGCCAGCAGCGTGCGGGCCGTCTCGGTGCTCTCCTCGCGCAGCGTCAGCGCCGCGCTCTCGGCGGCCTCGCGCACCGAACGTGCGGTGCTTTCGGTCTCCTCGCGCAGCGCGCGCGCCTCGGTCTCCGCCTCCTCGCGCATCGAGGCGGCATCCCGGCGGGCGGCCGAGCGCATCCCGTCCGCCTCCTCACGGGAGTCGGTGAGGACCTTCTCGGCCTCCTCGCGGGCCTTGCCGATCAGCTCGTCCGCCTTGACTGCGGCCGACTGGGTACGCGCGCCGGCCTCGGCACGGGCCTGCTCCATGGTGGCCTGGGCATCCGCCCGGGCCACGTCCAGCGCGGCCTCGGCCTCGCCGGCGGACTGCTCGGCGCGGGCGCGCAGTTCCTCGGTACGGGCACGCAGCTCGGCCGCCTGCCGCTCGGCCTCCGCGCGCACCGCCTCGGCCTGCGCCACCGCCTGCTCGCGCAGCTCGATGGCGGCCTGCTCGGCGGAACGCATCATTTCCTCGGCCGCACGGGACGCGTCGGTCGCGGCCTTGTGCGCCTCGGTCCGGGCCTTGGCCACCAGCTCCTCGGCCTCGGCGTGCGAACGACCGGCGCTCTCGGCGGCCTCGGTGCGCACCCGCTCCGCCTCGGCCCGGGCCGCCTCGATCCGCTCCGCGGCCTGCGCGGCCGATTCCTCGCGCAGTTGCTCGGCGGCCCTCGCGGCCTCCTCGCGCAGGCTCTGCGCCTCGTCCTGGGCGCGCTGCAACTCCTCGACGGCTTCCGCCTGTTGGCGCTGCGTGAGCTCGCGCAGGCGGTGCGTGTCGGCAACCGCCTTCTCGCGCAGCTTGCCGGTCTCGGCGCGGGCAGTCTCCAGCAGCTCCTCGGCGCTCTGCGCGGCCTTGGCGCGCACCTGGTCCGCGTACTCGCGGGCCTCGTTGGCCAGTCGATCGCTCGACTCGCGGGTGCGCACCTCGACCGCCTCGGCGTCGGCCTGTGCGCGGGCCCGCAACTCGTCCGCCTCGGTGCGGGCTTCGCTCTGCAGCCGCTCCGCCTCGGACCGGGACTTGGCCATCAGGTCGTCCGCGGCCCGTGCGGCGGTCTCCAGGCGCTCGGCGGCGCCGGCCTCGGCGTTGGTGAGCAACTGCTGCGCCTCGGCCCGCAGTCGGTCCACCTCCTGCCGGCGACGCTCGATCTCCGCGCGCGCCCCGGCCTCCAACTCGTCGACCCGGGCCAGGGTTTCCTCGCGGGCGGTGTCCAACTCGGCGCGGGTGTCGGTACGCAGCGACTCGACTTCGGTGCGGGCCTCGTCGCGCAGCCGGTCCGCCTCGGCGAGTGCCTCGGCGCGCAGCCGCTCGGCCGCGGCGCGGGCCTCGGCGGTGACCTTGTCCGCCTCCGCGCGGGCCTTGGCCAGGTACGCCTCGGCGTCGCCGGCGGCCTTGCCGAGCTTCTCGCTCGCCTCGACCTCGGCGCTCTGGAGCAGGCGCTGGGCCTCGGCCTGGCGGCGGTCCGCCTCGCCGGCCGCCTCGGCACGCAGTCGCTCGATCTCCAACTGGGCGGATTCGAGCAGCTTCGCGGTGTTCTCGGAGGCGCCCTGTGCGCGGGCGCCGGCCTCGCCGGTGACCCGCTCGGCCTCGGACCGCGCCTCGCCGATGATCCGGGCGGCCTCGACCCGGGCGTCGCCCACCAGACTCTCCGCACGGGTGCGGGTCTCGGTGCGCAGTTGTTCGGACTGGTCCACGGCCGCGCTCGCCCGGGCCTTGGCCTCGGCGATCACCCGGTCCGCGTCGCTCTGCGCCCGGGAGAGCAACGACTCGACCTCGGCGCGGGTGCTCTCGCTGGTGCCGACGGCCTGTTCGCGCGCGGCGGCGGCGATCCGTTCGGCCTCGGCGCGGGCGTTGTCCAGGAGTTGGCGCGAACGCTCCTCGGCCTGGGCACGCAACTGCTCGGCCCACGCGACGTTCTCGTTGACCCGGGCCTCGGTGGCCTGGCGGGCCTGGGCCAATTCCTCGTCCAGGCGCCGGCGGCGCTCCATCACCTCGGCCTGCCAGTCGGCCTCCAGCCGGGCGGAGCGCGCGGCGGCCTCCTGGAGCAGGCGCTGCGTGGTCGCGCGCGACTCCTGGAGTTCGCGCTCGGCGTCCGCGCGGACCTGATCGGCCTGCAACTGGGCATTGCGCAGCATCTGCTCGGCCTGGCCGCCGATGCTGTCGAATCGGGGCGTGGCGAGCTGGCGGCGAAGGTCATGCAGCTTCGCGCGGAGAACCTCGACCTGATAGCCGAGGTCCTCCGCGTGTGCGACGGTGTCGTCGCGCTCCTTCTTCAGCCGCTTGATCTCGTCGTCGAGCAGTTCGAGGTGCTCGTCAACTTGGTAGCGGTCGTAGCCCCGCACTGTGGGGTCCCACTCCATCCCCTGGCCGCGTACGTTTCAGTACTGCAAATCGGCCGTTTCCGACCGGTTGGTGACGACACGACCCCGTATGTACATCCGGAACCGCCCGTACCGCATTGACTACCAGGGAGAATGGTCTCAGATCCAGGGACCGCCGTCAGACGTTACGAAAGCGGTTGATGGCGTCGATATGCCGCGCTCGCATCTCGGCGTCCCGAACCCCCAGGCCCTCCTCCGGTGCAAGACACAGTACGCCCACCTTGCCCTGGTGCAGGTTCCGGTGGACGTCTCGGGCCGCCTGGCCGGTGTCTTCCAGAGCGTAGGTGCGCGACAACGTCGGGTGAATCTTACCCTTCGCCACCAGACGGTTCGCCTCCCACGCCTCCCGGTAGTTGGCGAAGTGCGAGCCGACGATGCGCTTCAGGCTCATCCACAGGTAACGGTTGTCGTACTCGTGCATGTAACCCGACGTCGATGCGCAGGTCACGATGGTGCCGCCCTTGCGGGTGACGTACACGGAGGCGCCGAACGTCTCGCGACCGGGGTGCTCGAAGACGATGTCCACGTCCTCGCCGCCGGTGAGTTCGCGGATGCGCTTGCCGAACCGGTTCCACTCGCGCGGGTCCTGGGTGCGCTCGTCCTTCCAGAAGCGGAAGTCCTCGGCCCGGCGGTCGATCACCAACTCGGCGCCCATGTCCCGACACAGTTGCGCCTTGTCCTCGGAGGACACCACGCAGATCGGCGTCGCGCCGCCGGCGAGGGCGAACTGGGTCGCGTACGAGCCCAGGCCGCCGGAGGCGCCCCAGATCAGCACGTTGTCGCCCTGCTTCATGCCGGCGCCGTTGCGCGAGACGAGCTGGCGGTACGCCGTCGAGTTGACCAGGCCCGGCGAGGCGGCCTCTTCCCACGACAGGTGTGCCGGCTTGGGCATCAGCTGGTTGCTCTTGACCAGGGCGATGTGCGCGAGACCGCCGAAGTTGGTCTCGAAGCCCCAGATGCGCTGCTCGGGGTCGAGCATCGTGTCCGCGTGCCCGTCCGCGCTCTCCAGCTCGACCGACAGGCAGTGCGCGACCACCTCGTCGCCGGGCTTCCAGGCGTTGACCCCCGCGCCGGTGCGCAGGACGACGCCCGCGAGGTCGGAGCCGACCACGTGGTAGGGCAGGTCGTGCCGCTTGGTCAGCTCCGAGTTGCGGCCGTACTTCTCCAGGAAGCGGAAGGTGGAGACCGGCTCGAAGAGCGAGGTCCACACGGTGTTGTAGTTGATTGCACTGGCCATCACGGCGACGAGGGCTTCGCCGGGGCCGAGTTCGGGCAGCGGCACGTCTTCGACGTGCAGCGACTGACGCGGATCCTTGTCCCGCGATTCCATGCCCTCGAACATCGTCTCCTCGTCCTTGTGGACGGTGACGGCGCGGTACGAGTCGGGAAGCGGGAGCGCTGCGTACGCCTCCTTGGGGGTGTCCCCCGCGAGGATGGCGTCGAGGATCTCCTTCATCGTCGGCCTCCATGGGTCGGCGTTTGAAGCATGGGACAACATGAGGGTTTGTCGAACTTCGCTGAACTTACCCGCTGGTAACGCTAGGCGGTCCGCACAAACCCGACAAGAGGCGGAGTCGCAGGAACTGCGCCGCTCGCTTGACGGGTTGTCGGGGCCGGGCGGGGCAAGGTCGGGGCCGGCGCCGCGTGCGGGATGTCGCGGGCGGTCGCCGGAATGCCGCGCGCCGGCGCGGGTCGAGAGCTCGGCTCAGTGCTCCGCGTCGGGGTTCGCGGCCGAGGTCACCAGCTCGGTGAGCACACCGTGGCAGTCCTTGGGGTGCAGGAAAGTGATGCGCGAGCCCATGGAACCACGACGCGGCTCGTCGTACAGCACCCGCACGCCCTTGTCCTTGATCGCGGCCGAGTCCGCATCGACGTCGGCGGTGCCGAAGGCGATGTGGTGCACGCCCTCGCCGTTCTTGGCGAGCCACTTGGCGACGGTGGAGTCGTCCCGGATGGGCTCCAGCAACTGGAGGTAGGAGGCGCCGCCGTCCGAGGTCTCGTTGATCTTGAGCATCGCCTCGCGGACGCCCTGCTCCTCGTTGACCTCGGTGTGGAACACCTCGAAACCGTAGGTCGTTGTGTAGAACGCCACCGTCGCGTCGAGGTCGTGGCAGGCGATGCCGATGTGGTCGATACGTGTGAGCACCATGGCCTCCAAAGGCCTCTGGGAAACACCCGGGTTACCTGCGAGTAGATACCCGGGTCCGTCGAAACGAGACTATGGGTGAGAGCCCACTCGATTTGGGCGGCCCGACATGGTGGGTTCCGTCACATCGGAGCCCCCTGCCACGGTCGCGGCCCTTCCGGGTAGGTTCCGGAACAACCTCACGTCCGTCGCGGGGATGCCGCACGTCGTCCGGACCGCCTGGCGATGGCACCCCGACCATAAAGTTGTGGAGGCCACCCTCATGGCCGGTTCTGTCATCGTCGCCGGGGCCCGCACGCCCATGGGTCGTCTGCTCGGATCCCTCAAGGGCTTCTCCGGCACCGACCTCGGCGCCATCGCGATCAAGTCCGCGCTGGAGCGCGCGGGCATCACCGGAGACCAGGTCCAGTACGTGATCATGGGCCAGGTGCTCCAGGCCGGTGCCGGGCAGATGCCCGCCCGCCAGGCGTCGGTCAAGGCCGGCATCCCGATGAACGTGCCCTCCCTCACCGTCAACAAGGTCTGTCTCTCCGGCCTGGACGCGATCGCGCTGGCCGACCAGCTGATCCGCGCGGGCGAGTTCGACATCGTGGTCGCGGGCGGCATGGAGTCCATGACCAACGCCCCGCACCTGCTGCCGAAATCCCGCGAGGGCTTCAAGTACGGCGCGGTCGAGATGCTCGACGCGATGGCCTACGACGGGCTGACCGACGCGTTCGAGAACATCCCGATGGGCGAGTCGACCGAGCACCACAACGGCAAGCTGAACATCTCGCGCGCGGAGCAGGACGAGGTGGCGGCGCTGTCGCACCAGCGGGCCGCCGCCGCCGCGAAGAACGGCGTCTTCGACGCCGAGATCGTGCCGGTGCAGATCCCGCAGCGGCGCGGCGAGCCGATCGCGTTCGCCACCGACGAGGGTGTGCGTCCGGACACCACCGCGGAGTCCCTGGGCAAGCTGCGCCCGGCGTTCACCAAGGACGGCACGATCACCGCGGGTTCGGCCTCGCAGATCTCCGACGGCGCCGCCGCCGTCGTGGTGATGAGCAAGGCCAAGGCCGAGGAACTGGGCCTGGAGTGGCTGGCCGAGATCGGCGCGCACGGCAACGTCGCGGGCCCGGACAACTCGCTCCAGTCGCAGCCCTCGAACGCGATCAAGCACGCGCTGGGCAAGCAGGGCCTGACCGTCGAGGACTTGGACCTGATCGAGATCAACGAGGCGTTCGCGGCGGTGGCCGTGCAGTCGATGCGCGACCTCGGGGTCGGCACCGACAAGGTCAACGTCAACGGCGGCGCGATCGCCCTGGGTCACCCGATCGGGATGTCCGGCGCCCGAGTGGTGCTGCACCTGGCGCTCGAACTCAAGCGGCGCGGCGGCGGCACCGGCGCGGCGGCGCTGTGCGGTGGCGGTGGCCAGGGCGACGCGCTGATCATCACGGTCCCGGGCAACTGAGCCGATCCGGTCGCCGCGCACCCGGGCCCGCGCCCGGACCCGGCGGGTGGTGCCGACCGGGCGGTTCCCGGTGATACACCCACCTGAAACGATCTCGGAGTCGCGCGGCGCACACCTCGGTGTGTGTCGCGCCGACTGCGGGGTCGTTTCGGCATATCCGAGCAGGGAAGCGGTGGCGCATGAGGTCGGGGATGGATGTCGCGACGTTGGTGGCCCAGGCCCGGGAGGGCAGGCCGAGGGCGGTCGCCCGGTTGATCTCGCTGGTCGAGGACGCGTCGCCGAAACTGCGCGAGGTGATGGCCGCGCTCGCGCCGTTGGCCGGCAACGCGTACGTGGTCGGGCTGACCGGATCACCCGGTGTGGGCAAGTCGACCTCCACCACCGCACTGGTGAGCGCCTATCGCAGGCTGGGCCGGCGGGTGGGCGTGCTCGCGGTGGACCCGTCCTCGCCGTTCTCCGGCGGTGCGCTGCTCGGCGACCGGGTGCGGATGCAGGACCACGCGACCGACCCCGGGGTGTACATCCGCTCGATGGCCTCGCGCGGGCACCTGGGCGGCCTGTCCTGGTCCACCCCGCAGGCCCTGCGGGTGCTGGATGCGGCGGGCTGTGACGTGGTGATCGTGGAGACCGTCGGGGTGGGCCAGTCCGAGGTGGAGATCGCCTCGATGGCGGACAGCACGGTGGTGCTGCTCGCGCCCGGGATGGGGGACGGGATCCAGGCGGCCAAGGCCGGGATCCTGGAGATCGGCGATCTGTACGTGGTCAACAAGGCGGACCGGGACGGCGCGGCGACCACCGCGCGCGAACTCGGCCACATGCTCTCGCTGGGCGAGGCGCGCGGGCCGGGGGACTGGCGTCCGCCGATCGTCAAGACGGTGGCCTCGCGCGGCGAGGGGGTCGACGAGGTGGTCGAGGCGCTGGAGAAGCACCGGGCCTGGATGGAGGCCGGCGGCGAGCTCACCCGGCGGCGCCGGCGGCGGGTGGCCGACGAGGTCGAGGCGATCGCGGTCACCGCGTTGCGGGCGCGGATCGGCGACCTGCGGGGTGGCCTGCGGCTCGATGCGCTTGCTGCGCGGGTGCTTTCGGGGGATCTGGATCCGTATGCGGCTGCGGACGAGCTGATCGCGGGGCTGGGGGGCTAGGCGGGCGGTTGTTGCCGCCGCCCCCGATCCGAGTCGGCGCTGCCCGGTCGCGGGGGCGACGTCGGTCTGCTCTGTCGTCCTCAAGCGCCGGACGGGCTGACGGCTCGGCCCCGGTCGTTTGGCCGGCCCGGTTCGGATTGGGGCGTCCTCAAACGCCGGACGGGCTGGGTTTGGTGCGGTTCGGGGTGAGGCTGCGGTGTCGGGTGGGCCGGGCTCGGTTTCGCGGTCTTACGCGCCGGACGGGCTGGTTTGGTGCGGTTCGGGGTGAGGCTGCGGTGTCGGGTGGGCCGGGCTCGGCTTCGCGTCGTCAAGCGGCGGGCGGGTTGGGTTTGGTGCGGTTCGGGTGAGGCTGCGGTGCCGGTGGGCCGGGCTCGGTTTCGCGGTCTTACGCGCCGGACGGGCTGGGTTTGGGGCAGGACGTGGGGCGGGTGGGTGGGCGGAGGTTTTCGGCCACTGCGCCGAAGGCTTCGCCGACGACCTGCTTCTGGGCGGGTGTCATCACGTCCATCAGGTGCTCGCGGACGCCCTCCACGTGTGTGGGTGCCGCGGCCTCGAGCACTCGCCAACCCTCCTCGGTGAGCACCGCGAAGGCACCGCGCCGGTCGGTGGGACAGTTGCGGCGCGCCACCAGGCCGGCGTTCTCCATCCGGGTCATCTGGTGTGAGAGTCGGCTCTTGGACTGCTGGGTCGCCTCGGCGAGATCGCTCAGCCGTACCTCCCGATCCGGGTGCTCGGAGAGCCGGACCAGGATCTGGTAGTCGTGCAGGGACAACCCGTGCGCGCGCTGGAGTTCACGCTCCAATCGCGGCGGCAGCATGTTGATCACGGCGATGATCTGGCGCCAGACCCACTGGTCTTCATCGCTCAGCCACCTGGGCTCGGCTTCGGTCATGTACAGAGAATACCGAAAATAGTTGAAGCTTGAATGACCTCTGGGTCGAGGCAGGCCACCGGCGCGTCGCGGCCCGGAGACCGCGGCCGACCGGGCGCCATGCGCGCACGGTACGCGCGCGGGGGCATGCGCGAGCGGTGAGACGGCCACGTGACCGATCGGTAACCTCCACTACGCTCGGCCCGTGCCGAAGCCACTGAATCTCCCCTTCGATCCGATCACGCGTGCCGACGAGCACTGGCGAGAGCACTGGGGGGAGTGCCCGCCGATGGTCGCCATCACCTCGATCATGCGTGCCCAGCAGATCCTGCTCGCGGGCGCCGACGCGGTGCTCAAGCCGTACGGGCTGACCTTCGCCCGCTACGAGGCACTGGTGCTGCTCACCTTCAGCCGGACCGGATCGTTGCCGCTGTCCCGGATCGGCGAGCGGCTGATGGTCCACCCGACGAGTGTGACCAACACGATCGACCGCCTGGAGCAGGCCGAACTGGTCGCCCGCCGGCCGAACCCGCGGGACGGGCGGGGCGTGCTCGCGGTGATCACCGACAAGGGGCGCGACGTCACCGAGCGGGCCACCCGCGACCTGACCGCGCGCGAGTTCGGGCTCGGCGCGTACACCCCGGAGCAGTGTGCCCAGCTGTTCGACCTGCTGCGGGTCTTGCGGGTGGACGCGGGCGACTTCCGGATCGAGGAGCCCGCGGCGCAGGACGCCTCGGCACGCACGCCGATCGTTGCAGAGCGCGACTCGGCCGACGCGTAGGCGGACGGCGACCCGAGCGACTTGCGGCCCGCCGTACGGCCGACGCGGCGCCCGGCATGTCCCGGCCGGCACATAACGGTGGGAGGGGGCGGATTCGGGGACCCCGGTGGCGGCGACGTAAGCTGCATGCGCCATTGTGAAAAGCGGTCGACGAGGTCGTCGAAGCCGCCGTTACCGAAGGTGCTGCCGTGAAGCCTGTCGTATTGACCCGCTACCGGGTGATGGCCTGGATCACCGGGTGCATGCTCCTGGTCCTGTGCCTGTGCATGGTCCTCAAGTACGGGTTCGACACGGGCGAGAAGGCGACGCTCTACGTCAGCCAGGCACACGGTCTGCTCTTCATGATCTACCTGGTCGTCACCTTCGATCTCAGCAGCAAGATGAAGTGGAAGTTCGAGCGCATGCTGCTGATGATGGTCGCCGGCACGATCCCGCTCGCGTCGTTCTTCGCCGAGCGCAAGGCCGTCGAGGCGGTCCGGGAGCGCGGGCTCGACACCGCCGGCGCCACCGCCTGAGGCGTCCACTCCCGCCGCACCGTCTGCCCGACCGGTGGCCGCTCGGCCCGCTCGGCACGCGTCATCGGCTCGCAGTCAGCCCGTTTCGTATCCGCTTCCCCCGAGGATCCCCATGCTTTCCACCGCTGTCGGCCGCTTCAAGGTGATCTCGATCGCCGAGGGCACTTCGTTCCTGCTCCTGCTCGTCTTCGGCTCGCTGCTGAGCCGGATCTCGGACATCAACCTGGTCATGCCGCTGGGCCTGCTGCACGCGGTCATGTTCATCCTGTACCTGCTGGCCATGATGGACGTGCGCACCAAGCTGTCCTGGGACAACAAGACCACGCTGCTCGCCTTCATCGCGGCGATCCCGCCGTTCGGCCCGTTCGTCTTCGACTACAAGATGAAGCACAAGCTGGTCGAGCCGACCGCCGCGCCGGCTGCCGCCTGAGCGGTCGCCGGTCGGGGCCGTGCCCCGGCTCCCGGTGTTTTCGAAGCCTCCGACGTTCCGTCGGGGGCTTCGGTGTTCTCGGGGCCGTTCGCGGAGTCGGTTCCGGGGTCGTGGACATTTACTAGGACGTCCTAGTAATTTTCTCGTGCCGCGCGGGAATGGGTCCTACGACGACGGCAGCGGACAGGAGCCACGTGAACACCGAGGACATCGAAGAGGGTCGGCGGCGCTGGCAGGACCGGTACGACAAGGTCCGCAACGAGGGCATGCGCCGCACCACGCTCTCCGAACTTGAGGTCGAACCGGTCTACGGGCCGCCCGCCGATCAGCCCTACGAGGGCTTCGAACGGATCGGCTGGCCGGGCGAATTTCCCTACACCCGCGGTCTGTACGCGACCGGCTATCGCGGCCGGGCGTGGACCATCCGGCAGTTCGCCGGATTCGGCAACGCCGAACAGACCAACGAGCGCTACCGGATGATCCTGGCGAACGGCGGCGGCGGCCTCTCGGTCGCGTTCGACATGCCCACGCTGATGGGCCGCGACAGCGACGACGAGCGCTCGCTCGGCGAGGTGGGGCACTGCGGGGTCGCGGTGGACTCGGCGGCCGACATGGACGTGCTCTTCCGCGACATCCCGCTCGGCGACGTGACCACGTCGATGACCATCTCGGGGCCGGCCGTGCCGGCGTTCTGCATGTACCTGGTCGCGGCCGAACGGCAGGGCGTGGACATCGGCACGCTCAACGGCACGCTGCAGACCGACATCTTCAAGGAGTACATCGCGCAGAAGGAGTGGCTGTTCGCTCCCGAGCCGCATCTGCGCCTGATCGGCGACCTGATGGAGTACTGCGCGGCCGAGATCCCGGCGTACAAGCCGCTCTCGGTGTCGGGTTACCACATCCGCGAGGCCGGGGCGACGGCCGCGCAGGAACTCGCGTACACGCTGGCCAACGGCTTCGGCTATGTCGAGCTGGGGCTGTCGCGCGGGATGGACGTCGACGTCTTCGCGCCCGGGCTGTCGTTCTTCTTCGACGCGCACGTGGACTTCTTCGAGGAGATCGCCAAGTTCCGCGCGGCGCGTCGAATCTGGGCGCGGTGGATGCGCGACGTGTACGGCGCCAAGACCGCGAAGGCGCAGTGGTTGCGCTTCCACACCCAGACGGCCGGTGTCTCGCTGACCGCGCAGCAGCCGTACAACAACGTGGTGCGCACCGCGGTCGAGGCGCTCGCGGCGGTGCTCGGCGGCACCAACTCGCTGCACACGAACGCGCTGGACGAGACGTTGGCGCTGCCGAGTGAGCAGGCCGCGGAGATCGCGCTGCGCACCCAGCAGGTGCTGATGGAGGAGACCGGGGTCGCGGCGGTGGCCGACCCGCTGGGCGGGTCCTGGTACGTCGAGGCGCTGACGGATCGGCTGGAGGCCGAGGCGGAGGCGACGTTCGCGCGGATCCGTGAGCTGGGCGAGACGTCGCCGCACCCGATCGGGCCGATGACGTCCGGCATCCTGCGCGGCATCGAGGACGGGTGGTTCACCGGGGAGATCGCCGAGTCGGCGTTCCGCTACCAGCGGGCCGTGGAGAAGGGCGACAAGCGGGTGGTGGGGGTCAACTGCCACGAGGGCTCGGTGACCGGTGACCTGGAGATCATGCGGGTCAGCCACGAGGTCGAGCGGGACCAGGTGTCGGCGCTTGCCGTGCGGCGGGGCGGGCGGGATCAGGCGGCGGTGACTGCGGCGTTGGCCGCGATGCGGGACGTTGCACGGGGCTCGGGGAATTTGGTGCCGCCGATGTTGGCGGCGGCTCGGGTGGAGGCGACGCTCGGGGAGATTTGCGATGTCCTTCGGGAGGAGTGGGGCACATATACGGAGCCGGCGCGGTTCTGACGGGGTCGGGGGTGGCCTCGCCTGCGGCATCGGTGGCCTCAAGCGCCGGCCGGGCTGCTTGGCCTCAAGCGCCGGCCGGGCTGGTTCGCCTCAAACGCCGGCGGGGCTGAGTGGCCTCAAGCGCCGGCCGGGCTATTTGGCCTCAAGCGCCGGCCGGGCTGGTTCGCCTCAAGCGCCGGCGGGGCTGCTTGGTCTCATGCGCCGGCTGGGCTGCTTGGTCTCGTGTTGGGGTGGCGGGTTTTGTGTGCCGGCTCGGGTGGGTGGGCTCGTGGTGGGGTGGGTGGGGGGAGCATGCCGGTTACTACGAACGTGGTGAAGCGTTGGACCCAGGCGTCCGAGGCGGGTTCGGCGCTTACCAGGATGTGTTGGACCACCGTGCCGGCGATGATGTCGAAGACGAGGTCGACGTCTATGTCACCCGGGGAGGTGATTTCGCCTCGGGTTTCGGCGCGGGCGCGGCCCTCGACGACGAGGCGTTTTTGCGGGTCGACGACCTCTTCGCGGATGCGTCGGCGCAGGACCGGGTCGCTGGTGGAGTCGGCGACCAGGCCCATCAGGGCCGTGCGCATGTCCGGGCGGCCCAGGAGTGCGGCGAAGCGGCGGACCACGTCCTCGATGTCCGCGCGTAGATCCGGACCCTGATCCGGCAGTGCGAGGGTGCCGAGCATTTCCGCGACCGCGGCGATGGCCAGGTCGTGCTTGGAGTGCCAGCGGCGGTAGAGCGTGGTCTTGGCCACGCCCGCTCGTGTGGCGACGTCCCCCATGGTCAGCCCGGCCCATCCGCCGTCGGCCAGCAACGAGCGCGCCGCGTCCAGGATCGCGTCGTCCGCGGTGGTGCTGCGCGGGCGTCCCTTGCGCTGCACGGGCGGGTCGTGCGGATGGTCTCCGGCCGATTCGTCGTACACGGTCGGTCATGTTACCGATTGGTAAGGTGGGCGGCGGTGGTGCAACTCACATCCACCATTGCGGATCCTACGGTCGCGTTCCCCCCGGCGCGCCCCTTACGCTACGAGCCGTAGCGAATCGCGGTGCCTGGATGGGGATTCGAGCACACGATCGCGACTGACGACCCGTCAAGGGTCGTCGTCCGTCCCGGGGCCCGCATCCTGCGGGGACCGGGACGCGACGAGGCTTCGGCATGCGCCGGTGGGTCGCCCCGTGCATCGTTCGGCTTGCTCTCGGGGGAAGATGTCTACATGCAGCCACGGAACATGTCCATGCGCGGAGTAGTCGACCTCGGTGCGGTCAAGGCCGCCGCCGACAACGCCGCCAAGCGTGCGGCCGCGCCGGCCGGGAAGCCCGCCGCCGCGTCCGGTGCCCAACGGGTCGTCATCGACGTCACCGAGGCCACCTTCGAGACCGATGTGCTCGCGCTCTCCCAACAGGCCCCCGTCGTGATCGACTTCTGGGCCGAGTGGTGCCAGCCGTGCAAACAGCTGAGCCCGCTGCTGGAGCGCCTGGCCGAGGAATACGCCGGCCGCTTCGTGCTCGCCAAGATCGACGTCGACGCCAACCCGCGTATCGCCCAGGAGTTCGGTATCCAGGGCATCCCCGCCGTGATGGCGGTCCTGGGTGGCCAACTCGCTCCGCTGTTCCAGGGTGTGGTGCCCGAGCAGCAGGCCCGGCAGGTGCTGGACCAGCTCGTCCAGCTCGGTGAGGAGCGCTTCGGCCTGACCGGCGTCGTGGTCGACGGCGGGCCCGCCGACGCGCCCGCCGAGGCCGAGGAGGAGCCCGCCGGCGACCCGCTGCTGGCGGCCGCCGACGAGGCGCTGGAGGCGGGCGATCTGGACGGCGCGGCCCAGGCGTTCCGCAACGTGCTCTCCGACCACCCGGCGCACGCCGAGGCCAAGCTCGGCCTGATCAACACCGAACTCCTGCTGCGCACCCAGGGCGTGGACGCGGACAAGGCCCGCGTGGACGCCGCCGAGCGCCCGGACGACGTCGCGGCGCAGACGCTCGCGGCCGACCTGGACGTCCTGGACGGTCGCGCGGACGAGGCATTCGCCCGGCTCGTGGAGACCGTGCGCCGGACGGCGGGCGACGAGCGGAACAAGGCGCGCCTGCACCTGCTCGACCTGTTCGAGATCGTCGGCGCGGACGACCCGAGGGTGCCCAAGGCGCGCATGGCGCTGGCCGGCGTGCTCTTCTGATCCTGCACCTTCGATCCTTCGATCCTGCGATTCTTCGCTTGTGCACCTCCGGTCCTGTGCCTTCCGATCCTGCGCAGGCACTCGGTTCGTGATGAAGCCCCGGTCGTTCTCGTGCTCGAGAGCGGTCGGGGCTTGGTCTTTACCCATCTTTGACTATGGGTCATTTCCCTTGCCCTGCGTGGCATTTGGTGACTTACGGGTAACCCCGTAGCGGACTTATCCGGCCAAACCGCACCACCCGATACCGGTGTCGATGCCGCGCTGTGACCCGGCCGTGAGTGCCGTCCCGGAGTCGGCGTTACTCGCCGGTAACGAACCTCTTGTGTGCCGACCCGGTCGTGAAAGATGATCGGGCCGCTCGATCCGTGTCCCATTCGCCCCGGCAGCCGGTCGGTGGCTCGGGCGCGGACCTCCCCATCCAGGCCGTGCCGGTCCGTCCCAGGACAGGCAGGCCCTCCCTCCATGCCCCGCCACGTGCGGCCCTGGTCCGCACGAGGAGGGGATTCTGTCCCGAGGAGGACCATGGACAAGAAGGTTCAGGCGGGTAGCGGCAAGACTCGCTGGAAGCGGTTCGGCATCACCCTCATACCGGTCGCGGCAATGACCGTCGGTGTGTTCGCGGGGGTCGCCAACGGTGTCGTGCCGGTCAACATCACGGTGTCCGGTGGCAACTTCAAGGTGCACGCGGACGAGATGGACGCCACCGACTTCTCGCAGTACGGCGAGGCGCTCAAGCGCAAGAACGGCGCCGACGTGCCGGTGGCCACGGCGGCACTCGGCACCGCGCAGATCACCAACATGTGTCAGTCGGTGCGCGTGCCCGGTACTCCGCTCGTCATGCAGATCAAGGCGGGCGGGAACGGTCGGCCCGCGAAGGCCGAGAACATGACGCTCTCGATGGATTCGCTCGACGGCGACGCCTACTTCGAGAACATCGACATCGGCGTGGACGCGTCGACCATGGGCAAGGACAACGGCGTTCCGTGGGCCAAGGGTCCCAAGGACATCGGCAACGGTGCCCCGAACATGTTCGGCCAACAGGCCACCAAGGCGAAGTTCACCAACGTGAACCAGTCCGCGTGGATGGTCCAGGCAGGCAAGTTCTGGCTCAATGACCTGCACCTGAAGGTCGGCGGCCCGAGCCTGGAGTGCTTCTGACGCATCGTCGGCTGCGGGGGGCAGGTCCGCCCGCAGCCGGTCCGCGGTACCGCAGCAACACTCCAGGGAGTCGAGAGTGACCGCAGAACAGCGGCAACCCAGCGCGCTGGGACGTGGATGGCAGGCGTTTCGGAGTTGGCGCAAGGAACGGCCCTTCTGGGCCGGGCTCTTCACGATCCTGGGTTCCGGCCCGATCCTGTGGGCGCCCTACGCGACACTCAGCGCCGGTGACATCACCTTCAAGATCACCCAGATGGGCGGCGTCTCGGCGATCTTCATCGGCGCGATCCTGATCCTGTCCGGGATTGCGATCTGGCTGAACCCCAAGGCCAGGGTGTACATCGGGATCTTCGTGATCCTCGTGTCCCTCGTGTCGTTCATCGTCGCCACCTTCGGTGGGTTCTTCGTCGGGATGTTGTGCGGCTTGATCGGCGGCACGCTCGCGATCTCGTGGGTGTACCTGCCGGCGGGAGAGGAAGCCGGCGAGGACCGCTCGGATGACGACGACCAGGGCGGCAGCGGGGACGAACGAGTTCCCGACGAAACGTTGGTCGAGGACGGCTTCCTCGCGCAGGCTCTGAACGGAAAGGCCCCTGATGCCTCGGGGGAAGCATCGACCGGGTCGGAGACCGACCGGCCCGGTGACGGTGCCCGAGGGGCGGCCTCGCCGCGCGTGGCGCTGGCGACGATCGCGACGGCCATGATCGGCGTCGTGGGTGTCGTCGGCATCGCCCAGGCGTCGCCCAGCGATGAACTGCCGAGCAACCCGTACGCGGACGGTCCGTGCGTTTCGGCGAGTCCCACGACTTCGTCGAGCACGTCGGCGCCGCCGAGCACGGCGAGCACGGCGCCGAGCACGACCCCCGCCAAGTCGGTGGCCTCCACGCCGGCCGGCAAGGCGGGGCAACCCGCTGCGGCGGCGTCCCTCCCGGCGGCCGAAACCAGGGCGTCGGAGTCGAAGTCGCCGCAAGCGGGGACACCAGCACCGAAGTTGCCCGAACTCAAGCTGCCCGAGCTGAAATTGCCCGAGTTGTCCCTGCCCGGACTCCCGGGGCTCGGGTTGCCCGGGATCAAGCTCCCGCCCAAGGCATCGACCGCACCGGCGGTACCCGTCGCGCCGGTCGCTCCGGTGGAAGCTGCGCCGTCGGCACTCGCGACGACCACGCCGCCCGCGACGGTGGCGGCCACGCCTTCCGGCAAGGCTGCGCCCCGGTCCGCCACGACATCGGCGAAACCGTCCGCCACGTCGTCCCCGGCCAAGCCGACGAACGGCAAGACGCCGTTTCCGTGCCCGATCGAGGGCCCGGTGGAGGCCAAGGCCGGATCCGGCGAACCGCCGGTCGCGGTCGATCCGTTCGTGCTCAGATCCAATCTGCTGGCGATGGCGGGTCTGAACTACGAGGGTGTGGTGAAGGTGAAGACCCTCCAAGGGGCCGAGGAACCGGCGCTGAAGTTCACCGTCTCGAAGGGGATCGACATCTGGAACCTGTCGATGACGGTGAAGGAAGCGTCGGGCAAGGACGTCGCCATCACGGCCCGAGAGGGCAGCAAGTCCTGGATGGAAGCGGATACGAAGACGACGATGTACGTCAAGTACCTCAAGGGCAACATCTTCGGAGTCGTTCCGATCACCTTCACCCCGGACAGTCCGCCGCCGATCAACGTTCCCGTCGTGTTCTTCACCAACGTGGAGTCCGCGATGTACACACAGTTGGGTGGTCGGATGCACATACCCGGGTATGGGATCAACAAGGATCACATTCGACAGTGACTCGGCTCCGCCGATTGCCGTCATGCGATGCGCCCCGGAACCCACCCGGTTCCGGGGCGCATCGGCGTGCGTGGCCGGCGTGTGCGGGCTACGCGTCCACGTAGCGTTCGCGGAACATGGCCAGGACGTTTGCGGACGGCAGGCTCGGCCACAGCGTCACGCGGCCGTTGCGGCGGTCCACGATCCACTGGCCGGCGCCGACGTTGGCCATCGGGTCGGGGTCCGGGTAGATCGCCTGGACCAGCCAGCCGTACTCGAACTCGGTCATCACGAAGTCGGTCGGCGCGTTCGGACCGCCGCCGACCACGTGCCGGCGGGCCTTGTCCCGGGCCTCGCGCTCGTCGATCGGCCGCGGCGACAGCGGCGCGTCGGCCGGTGCCAGGTCCAGGCGGGTCGGACGGCGGCCCTCGATCAGCGCGATCAGCGCGTCGTCGAAGGTGTCGGCCACATGCCACAGATCGCCCCACCACAGGTACACCGCACCGCGCGGGTCCATCGCCAACCGGCCGCGGCCCAGGTCGTATTCGCCGACCGGGGTGAGCGGCCGACCCAGCGCCGCGCCGTATGCGGCGAGCACGTCGCCCGCGTACAGCCCGACCATCGGGTCGATCCGGAACGGCATCCGGGACATGTCCACGCCGGGACCGTACTGATGCACCGTCATCCCGCCGAACTCCCACAGCGCCTTGATCGCGCTCGGCGGGACGTCGATGCCGGCCGTGCCCAACGCCCGGTACCAGCGCAGGAGTTCCTCTTCCGGGATGTGGATGCCGGGCTGCCAGCCGGTGGCCGTGAGGGCCTGGGCCACGGCCTCGGGGAAGCGGTTGCTCATGAGGCGGGCACCTCCAGGATCGTGACCCCGAGGGCCGCCAGCGCGGGCGCGCAGGACGAGCAGGGCGGGATCGGCCGTTCGTGCGCGGGGTCGTTCGGCTCGCGCAGCAGGATCGCGGCGATCGTCGCACCGCGCAGCAGGTGTCGCATCCGGTCGAGCACGACCTCGTGATCGGGGTCGTGCGTGCCCTCGGCGGCCAACGAGGCCTCCGCCTCGACCGCGACCTGGGACATCAACAGGGCGTCGGGGCACCGGCCGTGGAACACCGAGCGCATCGCGGGCTCGGTGCGGTCCAGCAGCGCGGTCACGGCCGGGTGCAGGTCCACGCTCGTGGTGTGTGCGCCGACCGCCGTCATCGGCTCCATGCCCGGGCGTTGCAGCGCCGCACCGACGCCGGGCGGCAGCAGATTGTCGAACATCAGTCCTCGTCCGTTCCCTTCGTGATGCCGCGTCAGGGACGCAGGTCGGCGGGCAGGCCCGCGCCCGCGTGCTCGGCGAGGACCGGTCGGTAGTGCCCGCCGGCGACCGCGGTGCGGGCGATCTCGTCGAGTTCGCTCGGTACTTGGATCAGCTCGTCGGCCAGCAGCGTGGTCACGTCGTCGGCGAGCCGGGACAGCAGGGCGACCGTCGCCTCGGGGGAGTCGCCCCGGCGGGCGTACCGGTCGTCGTTGTCCCAGTACCAGACCGAACCCGCGTCCGCCCCCTGCGTCTTGAGCACCAGGGCACCGCCCTGGACCCACGCGACGGCCAGGAAATCGCCAGTCAGCCGATCGGTGAGGCGCGCCGCGACGTCGAGCAGATCGTAGGGGTCGTACTCGCCGTAGAGGTTGAAGAACTGCTGGTCCAGCACGAATCCGTGGCGCATGTGCACCGCGGGCCGGGCCGGCGGACCGCCGCCGTTGTCGATCAGCAACGCGCGGTACGCCTGCGGGAGTCGGTACTTGAGGTACTTGTTCTCCAGGTGGGTCAGGTCGACGTCGGTGAGCGGCCGGCCCACGTGCAGACCGGCCGGCACCCGGGGCTGTTCGGCCGGGCTCCACAGGCCGGTGCGCTCGCGGTCGACCGTCATCGTGGCCACGCCGCCGTGGTGCCGCAGCGCGTTCTTGACGTCGACCGGGACCAGGTAGAGCCGGCGTACGTGCGGAGCGTGGTGCCAGGTCCACCCGCGCGGGGTCGCGGTCTCGACCGTGTCGGCATACAGCGGGTCGCCGGTGCCGGCCGCCGCGAGGTTGGCGGCGAGCACGTCGGTGACCCGCGCCTCGTCGATACCCAGACCCGGCGGTACCGGGCCGGTCTCGATCATCACCCGCGCATACGGCAGGAAGTCCGGGAATCCGTACAGGTCGACGAAGATACCGTCCGGGTATACCCGGCTGCGCGACGTGCGGCCGAAATCGACGATCGAACCCGCGAATTCGGCGGCCGGAGAGTCGCCGTGCTCGGTGCCGGTGTCGGTCATGCCGCGGTCCTCTCCTTCATGTCCGGTATTTCATCGGGGCGGGGCGGTGTGTCATCGCTCCCACCTCAGGACTCGGAATCCAGGAACGGGGAGGTCGGATCGATCTCCCACAGCTCCAGGAATTGGGCGAACGTATCGGCCACCTTGCGCAGGTTGTTGGCCGAGATGTATTCCGGGGTGTATTCCTCGTCGGTGTCGAGCGTCGATTCGCTCCAATACCAGAGCGACCCGGATTCCGGTTCGGTGACCTTGATCGCCACGATTCCGGTGGTGAGTCGGGTGACCGGCAGATAATCCAGGGTGAGGACGTCCCGGCAATAGCCGTGGGCGTAGAGCAACTCGGTGTGCGGATCGCCGCCCGTGCGGTAGCCGTAGAGGTCGTCCTCGGGATCCAGGCCACGTGGCATGAGCTGGGCCGCGACCGGGAAATCGGCGCCGTTGGTCGCGGCCAGCCAGGCGCGATACTCGGCCGGCAGGGCGAACCCGAGTTTCCCTTCGAGTTCGCGCAGGGCTTCTTCCGAGAGTGTCCCTCGCGGCGTCAATTCGACGGTCACTGCTGAGCTCCTGGGTTGCCGTTCGAGGTGCCGGTCGAGCCATTGGCCGAGGGATCGGGGGCCATGGCACTGGCGATCCCGCCGTGATGTTTCACCGCGTAGTGTACTGCGAACGGTATGAGCATCATGGTTCGTGTGCCCTCGACGTGATGCCAGACGTAACCCGGTGCGCTACGACCCGGCCGGACGCCCGCCCACATCGGATCGTTCCGGAATTCCGCATTGCCCTGGCGGATATCCAGCTTGCGCTGGTCGTCGTTCGCTTCCGCGCGGGCTTCCTTGAATTTCTTGGTGCCGTCCGGCCCCGGCGGGAAGTCGCTGCGTTCGGGCGGGGCGATGACGGTATGCGGAAGATTGATCGTGCGGACCGCGTAGGGCGTGAAGTCCGGATATCCCTGGAGATTGATGTAGACGCCGTCGGGAAAATGGTTGTCCAGCGTCGCGGCGGCGAAGTGCACGATCTGGCCCGCGTACCCGGAGTTGATCGGGTAGCGCCGGGCACCGGTCATGTCCCGGCCGCGCGCGGCCAACTCGGCGCGGCGCGCGTCCAGGTCGGGGCCGGTCAGCAGTTCGCCGTCGTCCCCGCGCAACAGCCGGTCGAACTCGTCCCGGGCCTGCCGCTCGGCGCTGGTGAGGTCCTCGGGGTTCGGGTGGTCGACCAGCGCGTCGATGCCGTCGGCATCGAACATGCGCAGGAGCTTCGCCCGGTTGAGGTTGGTTCGCGGCGGTGCGCCGGTGTCCGGGTGCGGGTCGTCGGAGCGTGCGCTCTGCGGCATCTCGAACTCGGCGTCGCCGCGGTGGGTGTCCCACGTCAGGTTCGAGCGGTCCGCCATGAACGACGGATCGCGGGTGGCGTGCAGGTCGTACGGGGACTGGCCACCGCGGACGTCGTCCGGCTTCGGCGGGTTCGGATTGCTCGGGGCGGTGCCGTTGGGGTTGGGCGCGGGGGTGGGGTTCGTCGCGGCGTTGGGGTCGAAGTTCTCCGCCGCCGGACGGGTCGCCATGAACGCCGCGACCTCGCGCTCGATGTCGTCGCGCCGACCGTCGTGCGCGGTCGGCCGATCGCCGGTCGGGCTCGCCGTGGTCGCGGGCTCGCCCAGCGGCCTCGGGTTGGGCCGCATCGGCGACGCCAGCGGCGGCGTCGTGTCGATCGGAGCGGGCGGATTGCTCTGGGCGTGCCTCGGCGGCGGCGGGGTGGCCGGCGTCGGGTTCGGGCTGCTGCCGGGCGTGATGCCCCCGGTCGGATTCGGCGCGGAGCCGGGCATCGGACCCGTGACGTTGTCCGGCAGATCACCGGGCGCCGGGTTGTGCGGCGCGGGGTGGACCGGGCCGGTCTGGAACGGCTGCTGCTGGTGCGGCGCGGGCTGCACCGGCGGCGGGTTGTGCGGTGCGGGCTGGACCGGCTGCTGGTTGTACGGGTTGTTTTGTACCGGCTGTTGCTGGTGCGGGGTGGGCTGGTTGTAGGGCCCGGGATCCTGCGGTGGCTGGTGATACGGGCCCGGCTGTTGCTGCTGGTTGTGCGGGCCGGGCTGCACCGGGGCCTGGTGGTGGGGAGCAGGCTGCGCGTACGGCGGTTGCTGCTGCTGTTGCGTGTACGGATTCGGCTGGACCGGCTGCTGGTTGTACGGGTTGTTTTGTACCGGCTGCTGGTGGTGCGGCTGGGCGTGCGGGGGCTGCTGCTGGTTGTACGGGCCTGGTTGTTGGTGCCCGTTGTACGGGCTCGGTTGGAGCGGCGGCTGCTGCTGGTGGTGCGGAGCGGGCTGCACCGGCGGCGGTTGTGGCTGCTGGTGGTGCGGCTGCGCGTACGGCGGCGGCTGCTGGTTGTACGGGGTGGGCTGCACCGGCTGTTGGTTGTACGGGTTGATCGGCGGCTGGTGCTGGTGCTGGTGGTGCGGCAGCGGAGGCGGAGGTGGTGGTGTTGCGACGGGCTGGGTGACCGGCGGGGGCGACATGGATACCGGTTGGGCGTCCGGGCCCAGCGTGATGGCGTAGACGCTTGTCGCGTTCGGCTGCGGAGTGGTTGCGATCTGGTTCGTCTGCGGGTCGACGTAGAGGATGTCGCCGCCCACGTTGACCGCGGCCCAGGCGTGCGAGCTGTGCACGACCTTGACCGAGCCGTCCGGTTGCACCACATTCCGCGGCGGCCACTCGGTGACGATGTAGGAGATCGAGCCGGGCCCCGAGGCCCGCAGCGCCGCTTCCAACCGAGCGAAGCCGGCACCCGGGTTGTTGCTGCCGTCCGGGTTGACGCCGAGTCGGTTCCACGGCGCGTTCGCCTCCTGCGCCGCGCGGGCCATGCCGTTGGTTTCACCGGTGTTCTCGCCCGGCATGCGGGCGGCGGACACCTCCGGACGGCCGAACCAGGTGCGGCCGAAGGCCAGTACGCCGTCCAGGCAGTTGATGTTTCGGCCGGGGACCTGGAGGCCGCCGTCGTTTTGCAGCCGGAACCATCGGCCCAGTCGGGGGTCCGGATGCACCACGGGAGTGCCGTCGGGATTGCGCGGGACCGCGTTGTTCAGCGCCGCCGCGTCGCTCCAGTTGGGCGGGAGCAGGCCGCCGGGCTGGTTGAGCGGACGCGATGCGGACAGCGGTGGGCGGTTCGCGATCGGACTGCCGGGCGCGGGCGGCGGGGCGTGCTGCGGCATGGGTTGCGCGTACGGGTTGTTCGCGACCGGGCCATTGCCGTATGGCGTCCCGTTGTAGGGGGAGGGCGCGTTGTTGTTCTGGTGGTACGGGCCGGGCTGATGCGGCGGGGGAGCGGCCGGGGTGGCGTGGTTCGGGGTGGTCGCGACGTTCGGGCCCTGGCCGAAGAGACCGCGCATGCGGTCGCCGAGGCGTTGGATCGTGTCGTGGAACGGGCCCGCCTGATTCGGCCGCACCGGCGCGCCGGGCGGCGTCGTGGTCAGCGGTCCGCCCGGCTGCGGAGTCGCGTCGACCGTGGTGTCGCCGTTGCCGTCCCGGACCGGGGTGGGCGTCGGGTCCCCGGTCGGATGGGAGGCCAGGTCCGGCCGACCGGCGGGGTCGTCGGGGGTCGGATCCGTGTCCCGGTCCGGATCGCGGTTCGGATCCCGGTTCGGGTCCTTGCCGGGGTCCTGGCTCGGGTCGTGATTCGGATTCTGGTGGGTGTCCCGAAGCGAGTCCGGTCGTGCATCCGGGGTCGGGGTCGGGTCCGTCGTCGGGTCCGGCCGGTGTCCGGTGTCCGGCGCGGTGTCGGGCGTGACGTTCGAATTCGCGTCCGTCGTCGGCCCCGACGTCGGGTCCGGACCGCTCTCCGTCGGGTCGGTCGCGGGGGCGGGGGTGTTGTCGGCCGGGCTGTCCTGTCGCTGACCCGGAATGTGGTTCGCGTCCGGAGAAGTGCCGTTCGGCGTACCGGTGGACGGCGAAGTGCCGTTCGAAGTCGCCGAGTTCGGATCGGCCGAGTTCGAGGTGGACGAGTTCGACGTGATCGAACTCGGCGTCGCGCCGTTCGGGGTGCCGGTGGTCGGGGCACCCGTGGTCGGGCTTCCGGTCGTCGGCGTCGCGCCACCCGCGGGGCGGGTCGCAGTCGGCGTGCCGGCGGAGTTCGCCGTGCCCGAAGTGCCGTTGTTGGCAGCGGAGTTGTGTGACGAACCGGTACTCGCACCCGAGCCCGTACCCGTACCCGTACTTGCACCCGTGCTCGCAACCGGGGTCGTCGCAGCCGCTGTGCTCGTCGTCGACACGTTGGTGGTCGTGCTCGGACCGGACGCCGAGGACGGCGTCGTGGACGACGTCGAACCGATCGGGGACGAACTGCTCGTGGTGGGCGCGGTACTCGCGGAGGCACTCGTGGTCTGGACGCCGCCGCCCGCGTGGCCGGTGCTCGCCGGGCCGCCCACGGACGGCGAACCGCCGCTCGGACCGGAGGAGCCGGTCACGGACGGCGAGCCGCCCATCGCAGGGGAATTGCCGGCGCCCGGTGTACCGCCGGTGCCGGGCATGCCACCAGGCTGCTGGCCGCCGCTCGGCGGCGCCTGCACGAATGTGTTGTTCTGCGACGAGCCGCCGTCGTGGCTCGGCACGCCGCGTGGCACGTCGTTGCCGTGGCCGGTCACCCCGCCCGGTGCGTCCGTCGCGGGAGGCGCCGCGGCCGAGGCGCTCTGGGTCGCGACCGGAGCGTGTGAGGGCCTGTGGTCCCCGCCCGGGCTACCCCCGGAATTCCCGCCCGAGTTGCCACCGGAATTGCCACCCGAGTTTCCTGAATTTCCGCCGGAGTTCCCGGAGTTGCCGCCCGTATTCCCGGAGTGCCCGCCCGAGTTGCCCGAGTTACCGCCGGAGTTCCCCTCGTCCCCGCCCGAATGACCCCCGGAATTCCCCGAGTTCCCGCCCGAGTTACCCGAGTTCCCGGACGCGTTGTGCGACGAGCCGCCGTTCCCGCTCCCGTTCCCGCTCCCGTTCCCGATCCCGTTCCCGTTGCCGTTCGACCCGCCGTTCCCGGAACCGTTCCCGTTCGACCCGCCCGAGCCGTTCGACCCTCCGCCGTTCGCTCCGCCGTTGCCGGAGTTCCCGCCGTTCGGGTTGAGTGTCGAATCGATTCTGTTGCCGCCGTTCACCGGCCTGTTGTTGCCGCCCGGGTTCGGCCCGCCCAGGTTCGGCGGGTCGAGGCCGGGGGTGTTGAACGCGTTGCTCACCCGGTCGCCGAGCTTGGACGCGCCGTGGTCGGTCGCGCCGCCCAGGCCACCACTGGCGAAGGTCTCCCAGTTCACCGGACCGCCGGTGGCCACCGTGCCGGCGACCTCGGCGCTCACGTTGGAGGCCAGCGAGGTGGTGACGCCCTTGACGCCCAGTTCGGCGCCCTCGCCGAAGACCTTCTTGCCGAGGCCGTTCACGCCGATCGCGGCCAGGCCACCGGCCGCGCCGCCGCCCGCGGCCAGCGCGGTCTGCTTGATCGAGTAGCCGTCCTGCGAGCCCCAGGTCATGTGGATGAACTGGGAGATGATGTCGTCGCGCACCTCGGAGAGTGCTTCGAGGGCGACGTTCTTGAGCAGTCGGCGCACCATCGACGCCTCGATCCGCCCGAGCATCCGGCGCAGCACCTGCATGAAGGAGAAGCGCAGCGCGGCGGTCGAGGCCGCGGCGGTTCCGGCGGTGATGCCCAGGGTGATCGGAGCCGCGGCGATCTGGGCCAGGATGGCCGCGCCCTGGATGGTCGCCATCGTGACGAACTCGATCTTGGTGGCGTAGATCGTGTCACTCGTGTCGTCCGCCGCGCCGCCGAGCGCCTTGGAGGCGGCTTCCAGGGCCGGGAAGAACGCCTTGTCGCCCTTGCTCAGCTTGTCCCACATCCGAAGGAAGGCTTCCATGCCCTTGCCCTCGTTGGCGGCGTTGAGCTTGTTGACGGCCGCGGCAAGGTCCCCCGCGACCTTGGCGAGTTCACCGCCGGCGTGCTCCCAAGCCTTGCCCAGTGCCTCGCACTTGTCCTCGTCGCCTTCCGGCCAGTCGACACCGACCAGGAGTTCGAGGACCTTCTCGACGATCTCCCCCGCTTCGACCGCCATCAGGCCTTGCCGCCGAAGGTCTCGCGGTTGTGGTCCTCGGTCTTCTGGTAGTTGGCGGCGGACGTGTCCAGGCCCTTGCCGATCTCGCCGAGACCCTTGGCGAGCGCTTCGAGCGCGTCGAGCACCTTGTCCCGGGCGGGCTTGTACTCCTTCGCGAACCCGTTGCCGAGATCGTCGTCGCCCCAGCACTCGCCGAGGCCCTCGATGGACGTCTTGAGCGTCGCCCGTATCTCACCGACGCGCCTTCCCGCGTCGGTGAAGGCCTTGCCCGCCGTCTTGAAGTCCGAGGGAAGGGCCTTGTATCCCGTACCCGCGTCCGCCGTCATGTGAGAACACCCCCGTGTTCCGTGTCTCTCTGGCTGTCGCACGGTCCCCGGCAGTTTCCGGACAGGACCTCTCCCGGGGGCATGAAGGCAAGACACTAATTCACGATTCGCCGGAGTGTCACGTTTCCGGGGGCCGACGTTCCGGATCGAACGTCGGCCCCCGGAGGGGGTATCGCCTGCTATTCGGGGACAAACCAGACGGTGGCCAGCGGGGGCAGCGTCATCAGCGCGGAGGCGGGTCGACCCTGCCATTCCACGTCCTCGGCCAGGATCCCGTCCCGGTTGCCCACGTCGGCACCGCCGTACTCGCCGGCGTCGGTGTTGAGCACCTCACGCCAGCGGCCCGGGTGCGGCAGGCCGACCCGGAAGTCCTCGCGAACCACCGGTGAGAAGTTGCACACGCTGACCAGTTGTTCGCCGGCCGCGCCGTGTCGGATGAAGGACAGGACGTTGGACGCCGCGTCGCCGCCGTCGATCCAGGAGAAGCCCTCGGGGCGGGTGTCCTGCGTCCACAGCGCGGGCTTGCCGCGATAGGTCGCGTTGAGGTTGCGGACCAGGCGCTGGATGCCCCGGTGCTCCTCGTGGTCCAGCAACCACCAGTCCAGGCCGCGCGCCTCCGACCACTCGGCGCCGTGGCCGAACTCTGAGCCCATGAACAACAACTGCTTGCCCGGATGGGCCCACATGAAGGCGAGGTAGGCGCGCACGTTCGCCATCTGCTGCCAGCGGTCGCCCGGCATCTTGTCCACCAGCGAGCGTTTGCCGTGCACCACCTCGTCGTGGCTGATCGGCAGGATGTAGTTCTCGCTCCAGGCGTACATCAGCGAGAAGGTGATCTCGTTGTGGTGGTACTGCCGGTGGATCGGCTCCTTCTGGATATACTCCAACGAGTCGTGCATCCAGCCCATGTTCCACTTGAAGCCGAAGCCGAGACCGCCGCTCTCGGTGGTGCGGGTCACCCCGTCCCACGCGGTGGACTCCTCGGCGATGGTCAGCACGCCGGGCACCCGCCGGTACAGCGTCGCGTTCATCTCCTGGAGGAACGCCACCGCGTCCAGGTTCTCCCGGCCGCCGTGCTGGTTCGGTGCCCACTGGCCGTGTTCGCGCGAGTAGTCCAGGTAGAGCATCGAGGCGACCGCGTCCACCCGGAGCCCGTCGATGTGGAACTCCTCGCACCAGTAGACCGCGTTGGCGACCAGGAAGTTGCGCACCTCGTTGCGGCCGTAGTCGAAGACCAGCGTGCCCCAGTCGGGATGTTCGCCCCGGCGCGGATCCGGGTGCTCGTACAGCGGCGTGCCGTCGAACCGAGCCAGTGCCCAGGCATCCTTGGGGAAGTGCGCCGGCACCCAGTCGACCAGGACGCCGATGCCCGCGCGGTGCAGCGCGTCGACGAGTCGGCGGAAGTCGTCGGGACTGCCGAACCGCGACGTGGGCGCGTAGTACGAGGACACCTGGTAGCCCCAGGACGGCCCGTACGGGTGTTCGGCCACCGGCAGCAGCTCCACGTGGGTGAAGCCCATCTCGGTGACGTAGGCGGGCAACTGCTCGGCGAGTTCGAGGTAGCTCAGGCCCGGTCGCCACGAGCCGAGATGGATCTCGTACACGCTCATCGCCGAGGTGTGGTGGGTGGTCTCGGCGCGCTTTTCCAGCCACTCCTTGTCCGTCCACGAGTGGGTCGAGGTGTGGACGACCGACGCGGTGGAGGGCGGCTGCTCGGTCGCGAAGGCCAGCGGGTCGGCCTTTTGCCGGGACACCCCGTCCCGGCCGAGGATCTCGTACTTGTACTTGGTGCCGTCGCCGACGTCGGGGACGAACAGCTCCCACACCCCGGACGAGCCGAGCGAGCGCATCGGGTGTCCCATGCCGTCCCAGTAGTTGAAGTCGCCGACCACCCGCACGCCCTGCGCGTTCGGCGCCCAGACCGCGAACGAGGTGCCGGTGACCGGCCCGTTCGGGGTCTCGTACGAGCGCACGTGCGCGCCGAGCACGTCCCACAGCCGCTCGTGCCGGCCCTCGGAGATCAGGTGTATGTCGAGTTCGCCCAGGGTGGGCAGGAACCGGTACGGGTCGTCCGTGTGCAGTTCGCTGCCCTCGTAGCGGACCTCCAGGCGATAGTCGGGCACCTCCGTGCCCGGCAGTACGCCGGTGAACAGGCCCTCCGCCTCGTGGGTCAGCTCGACCCGGCGCTCGCCGGTGACCACGATCACCTCGCGGGCCCACGGCCGCAACACCCGCACCACCACGCCGTCGACGCCGGGCACGTTCGGGTGCGGGCCGAGCAGTGCGTGCGGATCGTGATGACCGCCGTCCACCAGGCGGCGCACCTCGTCGGCGGCCAACGGAGGCACGAGCGGGATGTCGGTCGGGCGGGATCGGGGGCGCCTGTCCCGACGCGGGGTGGGGCGGCCGGTGACTCCGCCGCCCTCGGGTGACGCGCTGGTGTCCTGACGGGCCGTCACGGATGGACCTCCTGGGACGTTGGTGCTGAACGGGAATCGGCGGATCGTCAGTGCGGCTGCGGCGCACGCTCGGCCAGGCGCCGGATCGCCGACATCGGAACCGGCAGCCACGAGGGTCGGTTGCCCGACTCGTACATGACCTCGTACACGGCCTTGTCGGTCTCGAAGGCCCGCAGCAGCACGGGCTCGGAATGGGGGTCGAACGAGCCCGCCTCGGCGTACCCCGCACAGAAGGCTTCCCGGTTGCGGGTCGCCCATTCCTCCGCACGGCGTACCAGGTGCGGCGCGGGCGCCCCGCGACCCCAGAACCCGCCGCCCCCGGCCAGCAGATGCCGGGCCGCGTAGTCGAACGAGCGCAACATCGCCGCGATGTCGCGCAGCGGCGAGTGCAGCGAGCGCCGTTCGCTCAGCGGCCGGGCCGGTTCGCCCTCGAAGTCGAGCAACACCCACCGGGTGGCGGTGCGCATCACCTGGCCGAGGTGGAAGTCGCCGTGGATGCGTTGCAACGGGACCGGATGCCCGTCCCGGCCCAGCGTCTCCAGGTCCTGGTATGCCTCGCGCAACCGGTCGGTGAACGGCGCCAGTTCCGGCACCGCCTCGGCGGCCGTGTGCAAGCGGCGCTCCATGTCCCGGGCGATCGCGGCCAGCTCCGCGCGCCCCGCCACCGCGGTGGGCAGCGAACGGGCCAGGTCGGCGTGCACCTCGGCGGTGGCGGCGCCGAGCCGGAAGGACTCGCCGGCGAAGTCGCCACCGGTCTCGTGCGCGTGCGGACCGGCGCCGCGCACCTCCTGGCCGGCGTACAGGTCGCGGACCGAGGTCTTGGCGAGTTCCCAGCCGTCGGTGCCGGTGCGCAGGTATTCCTGGAGCATGCCGAGCGTGGTCGGCTCCGCGTCCGCGTCCGGGAACGGCATGTCGAACCAGGCGATCGGCGCGGGGATCCGCCGCGAACCCGCGCCCGCCAGCGCGAGCGAGACCTCCAGGTCGGGATTGACCCCGGGCACCACGCGCCGGAACAGCTTGAGGATCACGTCGTCGCCGAAGATGATCGACGTGTTCGACTGCTCGGCGCCGATCACCAGGCCGACGTGCTCGGGGTCGGGGGCCTGTGCGCCGGGGCGGTGGAAGGCCAACGGGCCCACGGTGTCCGCCGCGACGAACCGTTCCGGCAACCACCGGGTCAGTTCGGCGTCGTGCACCGCGTCGTAGAGGCTGTGGCCGTTGGGCAGCCGGCCGATCAGCGCGTGGGTGAGCCGGGGCGGCAGGGTCTCGCGGACCCCCAGCAGGAGTTGATAGTGCTCGGGTGTGCCGCCGTGCTCGACCCGCAGCAACATGTGGTGCAGCGCGGGATCGCCGGAGACCACTTCGAGACTGTGGACCACGCCGGCCCCACGAAGAGGCCGGCCCTTGCCGGCGAACCATCTCTGCTGCGGCAGCCAGTCGCGCAGCAGAGCGATCACCGCGGAGGCAGTCGGATCGTGGGGTCGGGTGGAATCCGTCACAGCGTCATTTCTCCACGGGTGAGGCGGAACCAATAGAAACCGTGCCCCGCGAGGGTGAGCAGATACGGCAGCTCACCGATCGCCGGGAACGTCACCCCCCCGAGCAGCTCGACCGGTTCGTACGTCTCGAACTGACGCAGATCCAGCTCGGTGGGCTGGGCGAAGCGCGAGAAGTTGTGAACACACAGCACGATGTCGTCCTCGTATTCGCGAAGGAACGCCAGCACGCTGGGATTGGACGAGGTCAGCTCGTTGTACACACCGAGCCCGAAGGCCGGGTTCTGCTTGCGGACCTCGATCATCCGGCGGGTCCAGTGCAGCAGCGAGGAGGCGTTGGACATCTGTGCCTCGACGTTGGTGACCTGGTAGCCGTAGACCGGGTCCATGATGTTCGGCAGGTACAGCCGACCCGGGTCGCACGTGGAGAAGCCCGCGTTGCGATCCGGGGTCCACTGCATCGGCGTGCGCACACCGTCGCGGTCGCCGAGCCAGATGTTGTCCCCCATGCCGATCTCGTCGCCGTAGTACAGGACGGGCGAGCCCGGCAGCGACAGCAGCAGCGCCGTGAACAGCTCGATCTGGTTGCGGTCGTTGTCCAGCAACGGCGCGAGCCGACGGCGGATGCCCACGTTGGCCCGCATCCGCGGGTCCTTCGCGTACTCCTTGTACATGTAGTCGCGTTCTTCGTCCGTGACCATCTCGAGGGTGAGCTCGTCGTGGTTGCGGAGGAAGATGCCCCACTGGCAGTTGTCCGGGATGGACGGCGTGCCGGCCAGGATCTCCGAGACCGGGTAGCGCGACTCGCGGCGCACCGCCATGAAGATGCGCGGCATCACCGGGAAGTGGAACGCCATGTGGCATTCGTCGCCGTCGCCGAAGTAGTCCACCACGTCCTCGGGCCACTGGTTGGCCTCGGCCAGGAGCACGGTGTCCGGATACTTGTCGTCGATCTCCTTGCGCACCCGCTTGAGGAATTCGTGGGTCGCGGGCAGGTTCTCGCAGTTGGTGCCCTCCTGGGCGAACAGGTACGGCACCGCGTCCAGCCGGAATCCGTCGATGCCCAGGTCCAGCCAGAAGCGCAGCCCGGCGAGCATCTCCTCCTGTACGCGCGGGTTCTCGTAGTTGAGATCCGGCTGGTGGCTGAAGAAACGGTGGAAGAAGTACTGCTTGCGCACCGGGTCGTAGGTCCAGTTGGAGGACTCGGTGTCGACGAAGATGATCCGGGCGTCGCCGTACGCCTTGTCGTCGTCGGCCCACATGTAGTAGTCGCCGTAGGGTCCGTCCGGGTTGTTCCGCGACTCCTGGAACCACATGTGTTGATCGCTCGTATGGTTCATCACGAAGTCGATCACCACCCGCATGCCGCGTTTGTGCGCCGAGTCGACGAACTCGACGAAGTCGGCGAGGTCGCCGAACTCGGGCAGCACGGCGGTGTAGTCCGCCACGTCGTAGCCGCCGTCGCGCAGCGGCGAGGCGAAGAACGGCGGCAACCACAGGCAGTCGACGCCGAGCCACTGGAGATAGTCCAGCTTCTGGGTCAGGCCCTTCAGGTCGCCCACCCCGTCCCCGTTGCTGTCCTGGAAGGACCGCACGAGGACTTCGTAGAAGACGGCTCGCTTGAACCACAGGGGATCGCGATCCCGCGACGGGGTGTCGTCGAAGGTGTCGCGGACGGGTTCGTTGACGATCACGGGCTGTTCCTCCGGACCGAGAAGAGATGCGCGGGCTCGTGCGCGGGATCCAGCCGCACGTAGTTGTGCCGACCCCAGCGATAACCGGCTCCGGTGAACTCGTCCTGCACCGCGAAGGTGTCCTGCCAGTCCGCCCCGAGGGCGGGCAGGTCCAGGGCGACGGTCGCCTCGTGCGTGTTGTGCGGATCCAGGTTCACCACGACCAGGACCAGGTCGTCTACGTCACCCACACGGGTGCGCTTGGAGAAGGCCATGACCGCATCGTCGTCCACGTGATGGAAGGTCAGGTTTCGCAGACGTTGCAGGCTCGGGTGGCGTCGGCGCATCCGATTCAACGTGGTGATGTACGGCGCCAGCGAGCGTCCCTCGCGTTCGGCACCGGCCCAGTCGCGCGGGCGCAGCTGGTACTTCTCCGAGTCGTGGTACTCCTCGCTGCCCGCCTTGACGGCCAGGTGCTCGTACAGCTCGTAGCCCGAGTAGACGCCCCACGACGGGGACAGCGTGGCGGCGAGCAGGGCCCGGATCTTGAACGCGGCCGGCCCGCCGTACTGCAGATAGGCGTGCAGGATGTCGGGCGTGTTCACGAAGAAGTTCGGCCGCATGTAGGCGGACGCCTCGCCGGTGGTCAACTCGGTGAGGTATTCCTGAAGTTCGTGCTTGCCGTTGCGCCAGGTGAAGTACGTGTAGGACTGCTGGAAGCCGACCTTGGCCAGCGTGCGCATCATCGCCGGTCGGGTGAACGCCTCGGCCAGGAAGATCACGTCCGGGTCGGTCGCGTTGATCGTGGCGATCACCTGCTCCCAGAACATCACCGGCTTGGTGTGCGGGTTGTCCACCCGGAAGATCCGCACCCCGTGCGCCATCCAGTACCGCAGCACCCGCAGCGTCTCGGCGACCAGGCCCTCGAAGTCGGCGTCGAAGTCGATCGGGTAGATGTCCTGGTACTTCTTCGGCGGATTCTCCGCGAAGGCGATGGTGCCGTCGGCGCGGTGCCGGAACCACTCCGGGTGCTTGCCCACCCACGGGTGGTCGGGGGAGACCTGGAGCGCGAAGTCCAGCGCCACCTCCATCCGCAGTTCGCCGGCCCTGGCCACGAACGCGTCGAAGTCCTCGATCGTGCCCAGGTCGGGGTGGATCGCGTCGTGCCCGCCCTCGGGCGAGCCGATCGCCCACGGCGAGCCGGGATCGTGCTCGCCCGCTTCGAGCGTGTTGTTGGGCCCCTTGCGAAATGCTCGGCCGATCGGGTGGATCGGCGGCAGGTAGACCACGTCGAAGCCCATCGCGGCGATCTGCGGCAGGCGTTCCATCGCGGTACGGAAGGTGCCGCTGCGCGGCGGGCGGTTGCCGGTGGGGTCCACGACCGCGCCCTCGGAGCGCGGGAAGAACTCGTACCAGGACCCGTACAGCGCCCGCTCCCGCTCGACCCGCAGCGGGTAGCGGGCCGAGGTGGTGAGCAATTCGCGCAGCGGATGCCCGGCCAACACCTCCTCCAGTGCGGCCGAGTTCGCCGCCGCCAGCCGCTCGGCGGGGCTGCGCGTCTCGTCCCGGACCGCGTCCACCGCGGCCAGTACGACCGCCCGCAGGCCGTCCTTCTTGGGCACGCCGGCGGCGGCCCGCTCCAGCAACTGCGCGCCCTCCTCCAGCATCAGCTCGACCTCCAGGCCGGCCGGGACCTTGATGCCGGCGGCATGCCGCCACGTGGCGATCGGGTCGCCCCACGCCTCGATCGCGTAGGACCACAGGCCCTCGGTGGTCGGGGTGATGCTCGCGTGCATCCGGTCGGTCCCGGGCGCGCCCGGGAGCATCGGGGTGAACGCGCCCGCCCGGCCGCGCGGATCGCGCAACACCACGTTGGCGGACACCGCGTCGTGGCCCTCGCGAAAGACCGTGGCAGCCACGTGGAACGTCTCGCCCGGGACGGCCCGGGCCGGCCGGGTGCCGCCGTCGACGGCCGGTTCGACGTCGAGGATCGGGATGCGCCCGATGCGTGGTGTCACCGGTTTGGCCGATTTTCCGGCGCGCACCGGCGACTTGGCGGCAGCGGTGGTCGGCGCGGCGGCGCGGTTCGCCGACTCCGCCCGCACCTCGCCCGCCCCGGTCGTGGTCGGGCCGGCCGCCGATGCTCCGGCCGACGCGGGCGCGGGCCCGGCGGCCCGCGGCCTTTTGGCGGTCGTCTTCCGTGCCGCGGCCTCGCCGGCCGCGACCTGCCCCGCCCGGGGTGCGCGGGCGCCCCCGGGGTCCTTCTCAGCCGAACTGGTCATGCCGAACTCCTGTACCCACGGACGGGCATCCCGTGCGCGTCGCGCGCGATGCACCCGTACGGAAACCCACTCGATACCCCGATTGCCGGACCCGGGAGTGGCGGAAAACCGACCCGGCGGCGACCGGTGGGATCGCTCGGGTCCACCTCTCACCGCTGCGCGGCGGCCATTGCTCGTGACGCGACCACCAGGCGGGGACCGGGTGGGGCCCGGCCCGCGACCGTGGACGGTGGATGTCTGGTGTGTCCGCGGTACGGCGGGACGGAAGGACCCGGCTGTTCAACGATCATCGAGTCGCTCGGGGCACGGTCCATATGGTGTAAAAACGCCCCCAGACCCATCCGCAAGATCTTGCCGGCTTTGCAAGCGCACTGCATCCACTGTCGCAAGTTCTGCCGCCTTCCGGCTAGGGTCGCAGCGTGAGAGCAATCCGCAGATTCACCGTGCGTACGGTTCTGCCCGCTCCGCTGGAGCCACTGGGTGAACTGGCGATGAACCTCCGCTGGTCCTGGCACGCGGAGACCCGCGACCTGTTCGAGTCGATCGATCCGGACACCTGGGCCTCGGTCGGCCGAGACCCCGTCCGCCTGCTCGGCACCGTGCCGAACGACAAACTCGGCGCCCTCGCCGACGACCGCCGCTTCCTCGCCCGATTGCGGGTGGCGGCCGAAGACCTGCACGAATACCTGACCGGACCTCGTTGGTACCAAACCCTGTCGGAGCCGGGCACAAGTCCGGATTCGCCGCCGGCGGCGATCGCGTACTTCTCGCCGGAGTACGGCATCACCGCGGCACTTCCGCAATACAGCGGCGGTTTGGGCATCCTCGCGGGCGACCATCTCAAGGCCGCCAGCGACCTGGGTGTGCCGATCGTCGGAGTCGGCCTGATGTACCGCCACGGGTACTTCCGGCAGTCGTTGTCCCGAGACGGCTGGCAACAGGAGCGCTACCCCCTGCTGGACCCCAACGAGTTGCCATTGACCCTCCTTCGGGGCGCCGACGGTGCACCCGCACGGGTGGTCATCGGACTCCCGACGGGTGAGTTGCACGCGCGGATCTGGAAGGCCCAGGTCGGCCGGGTGCCACTGCTGCTGCTGGACTCGGACATCGAGGAGAACGAGCCCGCCGAACGCGAGGTGACCGACCGGTTGTACGGCGGCACGAGCGAACACCGCTTGCATCAGGAGATGCTCCTGGGCATCGGCGGGGTGCGGGCTTTGCGGGCTTTTTGCGAGATCACCGGTCATCCGGCACCCGAGGTGTTCCACACCAACGAGGGCCACGCCGGGTTCCTGGGCATCGAGCGCATCCGCGAGTTCACCCAGAGCGAGGGGCTGGACTTCGACGCGGCCCTGGAAGCCGCCCGGGCGGGCACGGTGTTCACCACGCACACGCCCGTCCCCGCCGGCATCGACCGGTTCGGGCGCGACCAGATCCAGCGGCATTTCGGCGGCGACCTCGCTTGTCCGGGGGTTCCGGTGGACCGGGTCCTCGCGCTGGGTGCGGAGACCTACCCGGACGGCGATCCGGGCGTGTTCAACATGGCCGTGATGGGCCTGCGGCTCGCCCAACGGGCCAATGGCGTGAGCAAGTTGCACGGACGGGTCAGCCGGGGCATGTTCGACGGCCTGTGGCCGGGCTTCGACACCACCGAGGTACCGATTACCTCGATCACGAACGGCGTACACGCGCCCACGTGGGTGGATGCCGACGTGCTCGACCTGGCCGGCCGCGAAGCGGGCGTCGAACTCGCCGAGGATCCCTCGGCCTGGGCGGCGATCGAGCGGCTGCCCGCGGGCTCGGTGTGGGAGCTGCGCCGGGCGCTGCGCGCGAAGCTGGTCACCGAGGCCCGGCTGCGGCTGCGCGCGTCCTGGAAGCAACGTGGTGCGGGCGACGCGGAATTGGGCTGGATCGAGAACGTGCTCGATCCGGACGTGCTGACCATCGGGTTCGCCCGACGGGTTCCGTCCTACAAGCGGCTCACCCTGATGCTGCGGGATCCGGCCAGACTGCGCGGGATGTTGCTGCACCCGGAGCGGCCGGTGCAGATCGTGATCGCGGGCAAGGCGCACCCGGCCGACGAGGGCGGCAAGCGGCTGATCCAGGAGCTGGTGCGGTTCGCCGACCGCGAGGACGTACGACACCGGATCGTGTTCCTGCCGGACTACGACATCGCGATGGCCCAGCACCTGTACCCCGGGTGCGACGTGTGGCTGAACAACCCGCTGCGTCCGCTGGAGGCGTGCGGCACCTCCGGGATGAAGGCCGCGCTGAACGGCTGCCTGAACCTGTCCATCCTGGACGGGTGGTGGGACGAGTGGTACGACGGCTCGAACGGGTGGGCGATTCCGACCGCCGACGGGATCACCGACGTCGACCGCCGGGACGACCTGGAGGCGGCGGCGCTGTACGACCTGATCGAGAACTCGGTCGCGGCCCGGTTCTACGACCGGGGGCCCGAGGGCCTGCCGACCCGATGGCTGGAAATGGTCCGGCACACGCTGGCCACGCTCGGCCCGAAGGTGCTCGCGGATCGCATGGTCAAGGACTACGTCGACGTGCTGTACGCACCGGCGGCGCTGTCCGGCCGGGCGATCACCGGGTCGGCCGCGCGGGAGTTGGCCGAGTGGAAGGCGCACGTGCGGCGGTCCTGGGCCGGCGTGCGGGTCGATCACGTGGAGTCGGGCGGGATAGGGGACGCGCCCGAGGTCGGCAACACGCTGAACCTGCGGGTCTTCGTCTCGCTGGGCGAACTCGCGCCCGCCGACGTCGAGGTCCAGGTCGTGCACGGTCGGGTCGACGACGCGGACCGGATCATCGAGGGCACGGTGGCCCCGCTCAAGGCGGGCCACCGGGACGAGCACGGTCGCCGGTTCTACGAGGGCACTCTCGCCCTGGACCGGACCGGTCCGTTCGGCTACACCGTCCGGGTGATGCCGACCCACCCGCTGCTCGCGGGCCCGGCCGAACTGGGCCTGATCGCGGCCCCTCCGGAGAGCGAGGGCTTCGCGGAGGGCATGCCGCTGCGCTGACGCGGTGACCGGATCGCCCGCGGGCCCCACCGTCCTTCCAGGCGGTGGGGCCCGCGGCGTCCCACCGGCGGGCCGGCCGAACGAGTCGCCGCCGCATGTGCGTCGGGACCTCGTGATCCACCCCTCGAGCCGCCTCGCGGACGGCCGACCCCCGGGTACGGTTCCGCGCCGGGGTGGGTGATCCACCTCATACCGCCGGGTCGTAACGGCGAGGGTGGGAAATGTCGTCATCTCCTCTGGTAGCGCAGCGACTTAGGGAGATCCATGCCGACGACGGCAGCAGGGGCGACATCCGGTCCGGACGCACGGAGACCTCGCTCGCGACGACGGATACGCGGGGCCCTGCCGGCGCTCGCCGTGTGCGTCGCGCTCCTGGGAGCGGGAGCGTGCAGCGGGAGTGACGAGAAGAAGACCGGGAAGGACGACAAGGTCGAGCCGATCGCCGGGACCAAGTCACCCGGCGGCGACGGTGCGCCCAAGACCTCCCAGGCGGTGGTCACCATCACCCCCAAGGACGGCGCGACCGGGGTGGCCACCGACGGCGTGTTGAAGGTGAGCGCGAGCGCCGGGAAGCTGACCCGGGTCACCGTGACCGGCTCCGAGGGCGGCAAGCCGGTCGAGGGCACGATCGCGCCGGACGGGGCCAGTTGGGTGCCTTCGTCGGCGCTGCAGACCGGCACCAAGTACGCGGTGTCCGCGACCGCGACCGACGCCGCCGGCCTGGTCTCGGCGCTGCAGTCCTCGTTCACCACGTTGACCCCGGCGAACACCAACTACGGCGTGTTCAACATCGAAGCGAACGAAACGTACGGCGTCGGCATGATCGTGTCGCTGGAGTTCACCAAGCCGGTCAGGGACAAGGCGGTGGTGAACCAGGCGGTCACCGTCACCTCGGAGCCCGCGGTCGACGTCAAGGGTCACTGGTTCGGCAACCAGCGGCTGGACTTTCGCCCGGAGAAGTACTGGACGCCCGGCACCAAGGTGACCCTGCACCTGGACCTGGACGGCAAGCAGACCTCCCCGGGTGTCTACGGCAAGCAGAAGAAGGACGTCACCTTCACCGTCGGCCGCGCGCAGACCAGCGTCGCCGACAACACCGCGCACACGCTGACCGTCACCCGCGACGGCGCGGTGCTCAAGAAGCTGCCGGCCAGCCTGGGCGACCCGGAGAACACCACGTACAACGGCAAGATGACCATCATGTCCAAAGAGCCCACGGTGCACATGAACTCCCAGTCGGTGGGCCTGGCCAAGGGCGTGTACGACATCCCGGACGTTCCGCACGGCATGCGGCTCAGCGTCACCGGCACCTACGTGCACGGCAACTACTGGCGCGACCCGCCGCCGTTCGGCAAGGAGAACACCAGCCACGGCTGCGTGAGCCTGCAGGACGTCAAGGGCGGCGGCGACCCGAACATGGCCGCCGCGTGGTTCTACAAGGAATCGCTGATCGGCGACGTGGTCGAGGTGATCCACTCGCCCGACAAGGTGATCGCCCCGGACAACGGCTGGAGCGGCTGGTCGATGGACTGGGCCGGCTGGACGGCGGCGAGCTGAGCGATCCGACCGTTCGACCGCGCCGAATATTCGCATGGCGCGTACGCCCGAAGGGGGCGGTGCCGGGTCACCGGCGCCGCCCCCTTCGGGGATTTCGTAGGGTTTCCGCCCCACCCGGTCAGCCGTGCGGCTGGTCCGGGCGGTACTGCTGCGGGTACGGCTGCCCCGGGTAGGGCTGCTGCCCCGGGTAGGGCTGCTGTGCCTGGTAGGGCTGCTGTCCCTGGTACGGCGCGGGCCCGTAGCCGCCGACCATCTGCGGCTCGGTCACGAGCGTGCGGTCCGCGTCCCGGTGGTCGTACGCCTCGGGCGTGCCCTCCCCGCCGTGCCCTTTGGCCTTGCCGCCCCGGCGCGGCCACCACAGGCCCCGGCCCAGGATCGCGGCGATCGCGGGCACCAGCACGATGGAGAGCAGCATCGAGGAGAGCAGGATGCCGACGGCGGTGGCGAAGCCGATCTCGGCGGTCGCGGGGCTGGCCGCCAGGCTGGCGAAGGAGCCGGCCAGGACGAGACCGGCCGTGGCGATCGCGGGTGCGGTGTGCTCGACGGCCTTGGCCACGGCCTTGCGGGCCGGGATGGGCTTGTCCATCTCCTCCCGGAGCCGGTCGCTCATCAGGATGTTGTAGTCGGTGCCCAGCGCGACCACGAACAGGAACAACACCAGCGGCAGGGTGAAGGAGACCCCGGGTCGGTCGAGCATGTGCTGGAAGACCAGCGTGCCGGCGCCGAGGGTGGCCACGAAGCCCAAGCCGACCGCGAGCATCAGCACCAGCGGCGCCAGCAGTGAGCGCAGCAGCAGGAACAGGATCAACGCGATCAGGATCGCGGCGACCGGGAAGACCAGCTTGAGGTCCTTGTTCACCGCGGTCGACACGTCGGCGAAGATGGCCGCCGTTCCGGTGATGTGCGCCTCGGCGCCGTTCGGGGTGTTCTTCGCGATGGTGCCCCGGACCGGGCCGGTGATCAGGTCACGCGCCTTCTGGGTGTCGGCCTTCGCGGCCAGGAACACATCGATCCGAGCGGCCGAACCGTCCGGGTTGAGGACCGGTTCGGCAACCTGGCCGACGCCCTCGACCTTGCCCAGTGCGCCGGTCAGCCCGGTGAGCGAGCGCTGGTCGAGCTTGCCGCCCGCCTTGGTCTGCACGTACACCGTGTGCGGGTCCGACACGCCCGCCGGGAGCGAGCGGGAGATCTCCTCGGCGGTCCGGGTCGCGTTGGTGGTGGGCTGACCATGCTGGTCGTAGCTCATCTTGACGCCGACCGCACCGGCGCCGAGCGCGCCCAGCAGGACCAGGCTGCCGACCAGGTAGCGCACCGGACGGGCGCTGACCTTCTCGCCCAGACGGGCGGCGAAGCCCGCCGGACGCTCCTTCTTCCACGCACGGGCCGGCCAGAACATCCCGCGACCGGTGACCGCGAGCAGTGCGGGCATCAGGGTCAGGCTGCCGAGCAGGGCCACCAGCACCGAGATCGCGATGGCCGGGCCGAGCACCTTGAACTGACCGAAGCTGGCGATGCCCAGCGTGGCGAACGCCGCCACGATGGTCAGGGCCGCGCAGGTGATCGCGTTGCCCACCCGACCCGCGGTGATCGCGGCGGCCTCGCGCTTGTCCATGTCCGGGTTGGCGCGCAGCACCTCACGGAAGCGGAACATCAGGAACAGGAAGTAGTCGATGCCGATGCCGAGCAGGACCACGGTGATCAGCGACGGCACGGACGGGTCGAGCTTGATGTCCAGCAGCTTCGCGCTGCCCGCCACCGCCCCGGCGGCCACACCGCCGATGAGCGTCACCGCGAGCAGCGGCAGCAGGGCGGCCAGGACACTGCGGAAGACCAATACGTTCAGCAGGACGATGAGACCCATCGTCAACATGCCGACGAGAGCCTCGGTGTCCTTCTCCTCGTCCAGGTTGTCGACCGTGTTCGCGATACCACCGGTGAACCCGACCCGGAATCCGGCGGCCTCGTAATCGGTCTTCGCCAGATCACGGGCATCCCGATAGACGTCCTGGAGACCGACGTCGTTCATATTGCCGCTCAGCGACAGCGAGACCAGTTGGAACGTCCCGTCCGGCGCGACCAACCCGACGGTGTAGCGCGGCGTCTGCGAGAAGTCCTTCGCGAACTGCTCCGGCTCCACCTTGATCGGCTTCTTGGCCAGGGCGGCCGAGGTGTCGGCGATCTTCCGCTGGTCCGCCGGCCCGATCTTGGCGCCGTCCGCGCGGGCCACCAAAACGGTCACCAGGTTCGGATCGGGCTTTTCGTCGAACTTCTTCTCGGCTATTTGCAGAGCCGCCGCCGAGTCGTATTTCTTCGGCAGGAAGTCGCCCGTCGAAGAATCGGTGACGCTGTTCATCAACGGTTGCCCGACGGCGGTCAGGGCGAGACCGAAAACCGCCCAGACGATGATGGTCATCCATCGATGACGAGTGGCGAACGCGGTTGTTCTACGGATCATTTTCCTTCTCCGCCGTCGGGTCGAAACGCGGGAGCTCGATACGGGAACTCCGGATTGACTCAAGGTGATCACGCGCGCCCCCCTTCGGGCATCGACCGGGGGAACGGCTGCGGACCGGGACCTCGGTCCGGGAGTACCGCGCAACCAGGACTCCGGTCCGGGGCCGGGGATCGTCGCTGATGGGGTTCAGGAACAGGGGCGGAGAGGATGGAATGGGTCGATCAGCCGCGTGTCGCCGCGGGCCGCGTCCGCGACCGGGACGACGGTCGCTGCGCCGGCGCCGAGTGCCCGGGGGAGGCGCCGGGCGGGCGGCGGGTGAACGAAGCGCGCCGGCGCCGGGCCGGCTGCGGCCGAACGAACCGCACGAAATCATGAAGGAGGCCCGCGGATGGGTGCCGACCATCGCTCAGCGGCCCGAGGCGGCGCGCCGGCCGTCATCGAGCCGGGCGCCGCGGCGCCGTCGGCCGCCGGTGGATCCCCGCCGGCCGCCCCGGGTGCGCAGGCCGGCCTCCTGGGGATGGCCGAACGCCGGGTCCGGGCCTTCCCGTGGCGACGCGACGACCTGCTGATCGCGCTCGGCTGCGCCGCGGCCGATGCCGTCTCGTTCGCGTTGTCCGAACACGGCGGCGGGCCGCACCGGTACGTGGTCGGCGTGCTCCTGCTCGTGGCGGGCGCCGCCTCGACGGTGGTCCGCCGCCGGTATCCGGTGCACGTGCTCGGCGTGGTGGCCGCGCTGAACCTGGCGGCGGTCCTGATCGCCACGCCGACCGAGTACAACTTCGGCGTGTCGCTCACCGTCGGGCTGTACTCGGTGGGCCGCTACCGCTGCCGGCGCGTGGTCGCCCTCACCGGGGTCGCGGTGCTGGCGAGTCAGGTGGTGTGCGGCGTCCGGATCGGATGGTCGCTTCCGATGGCGGTGCTCGCCGATCTGTCCGCGATCTGTGTGGCGAGCGCGGCCGGGATCGGGGTGCGCGGATGGCAGGAGCAGGTGGAGCTGAACCGGCAACTGCTGGCGGATCGGGCGGTGGCCGAGGAGCGTCGGCGGATCGCGCGCGAACTGCACGACATCGTGGCGCACCACATCACCACGATGTACCTGATGTCCGGCGGTGCGCGGTACACCCTCGACCGCGATCCGGACACCGCCCGGGCCGCGCTGGTCACCCTGGAGTCCTCCGGCCGCACGGCGCTGCGCGAGATGCGCCAACTGCTCGGTATCCTGCGCAGCTCGGACGTCGCCGAGGAAGCGCCCTCGGAACCCCAGCCGGGGATCGACGAGATCGACCGGCTGATCGCCGAGTCGCGCGCGGCCGGTCTGCCGGTCGAATACGAGGAACTCGGCGAGCCGCGGGCGCTGCCGCCGGCGACCGCGCTCACCCTGTATCGGATCGCGCAGGAGGCGCTCACGAACGCGCGCAAGCACGCGGGCAACGCGCGCGCCTTCGTGCGCCTCGAATACGGCCCGGACCGGGTCACCGTGGAGATCTGCGACGACGGCGACGGCGGTGGGTCGACGATGGTGGGCGGCGGGTACGGTCTCCTGGGTATGCGCGAGCGCGTCGCCGTGCACGGCGGCACGCTGGAGGCGGGCAGGCGACCCGAAGGCGGGTATCGCGTCGCCGCGCTCGTGCCGCTGCCGCCGATGGAGCCAGGAGAGGACCGGAACCGAGATGAGCGTGGACGCACCCCCGATCACCGTGCTGCTCGCGGATGATCAACCACTCGTGCGTCGGGGCCTGGCCATGATCCTGCGCTCCGATCCCGGCATCGACGTGATCGGCGAGGTGGGCGACGGCGCCCAGGCCGTCGAGGCGGCCCACCGACTGCACCCGAACGTGATCCTGATGGACATCCGGATGCCCGTGCTCGACGGCGTCAAGGCCACCGCCCGGCTGACCGAGGAGCTGCCCGAGAGCCGGGTGCTCGCGCTGAGCACGTTCGACATGGACGAGTACGTGGTCGGCGCGCTGCGCGCGGGCGCGATCGGCTTCCTGCCCAAGGACGTGTCCCCCGAGGAGTTGATCGCGGCGGTCTACACCGTGCACCTCGGCGAGGCGGCGGTCGCGCCGCGGCTGTTGACCCGGCTGATCGAATCCTTCGTCAAGGCCCCCTCGGCCCCACAGCCCTCGACGACCGCTCTGCGCGACCTGACCCCGCGCGAGGTGGAGGTGCTCCGGCTGATCGCCGCGGGTCTGGACAACGCCGAGATCGCCCAGGCGATGAGCATCGGCGTGCAGACCGTCAAGAACCACGCCACGGGCCTCTTCGCCAAGCTCGGCGTGCGCGACCGCGCCCAGGCGGTCGTCTTCGCCTACGAATCCGGCCTGGTCCAGGCGGGACGGACGGCGTAGGGGGCGACACCACCTCTCCGACCCTACGTGTGTCGTAGTATCGAAGGGTGTTGTACGCGACCCCGCCCCTGACTCCCGCAGATTTCCGGGTGATCGAGGAAATCGAGGCGTTCCGAGCCGAATTCCGCCACCGCCTGGCCGAGCCGCGTCGATGGGAGGGGCGGCTCCGGCGCTCCCTCACCGCCGCCGCGGTGCGCGGTTCCACGCACATCGAGGGCTACTCGATCACCGCGCAGGACGCCGAGACCCTGGTGGCCGGCGGCGAGATCTCCCCCGAGACCGACGACGCCACCCGGGGCGCGGTCACCGGCTATCGCGACGCGCTCGCCTACATCCAGCGAGCGTCCGGGTTCCGGATCTTCTCCTGGGACCACACCCTGCTGTCCGCCCTGCACTTCATGATGACCAGGACGGACGAGGAGACCAGGCCCGGTGAATACCGCACCGGCGCGGTGTGGGTCTCCGGCGGGCCCAACCGACCGCCCGTGTACACCGCCCCCGACCCGGAACAGGTCCCCGACCTGATGGCCGAGTTCCTGACCCGACTCGAGCACGACGAACCGGACGTCCCCGCCCTCGTCCGCGCCTCGATGGCCCACCTCAACCTGGTCTCCATCCACCCCTGGCGCGACGGCAACGGACGCATGTCCCGTGCCGTGCATACCCTCGTCCTCGCCCGCGAGGGAGTCCTCGCCCCGGAGTTCTCGAGCATCGAGGAATGGCTCGGCGCCGACGACTTCAACACCCGGGAGTACTACGCCGCGCTGCGCTCCGTGCAGCACGGATCCTGGCAACCACGACACGACGCACACTCCTGGATCCGGTTCTGCCTCACCGCCCACCATCTCCAGGCCCAAGAGGTGCAGCGTCGCTTCGAAACCGCCGCCCGCCTGTGGTTCCGGCTCGAAGCCATCGCCCGCCGGCACGGCCTCGACGAGCGCACGGTCTCCGCCCTGTACGCCGCGACCAACGGCACCCTGCGCCGCACCACCTACCAGGCCGAGGAAGCCCTTACCCGCGACCAGGCTCTCGGCGACCTGCGCGCCCTGCGCCGACTGAACCTCGTCGAAGCCGTCGGCCATGCCCGCACCCAGCACTACCTCGCCGGTGCCGAAGTGCGCCGGGCTTCGATCGAAATCCACAACGAAGTCCACGCGGACCTCTACCGCGAGCCCTATCCGGACTGAACGATGCGGCTCCTGCGAGGCTGCGCGGCGCAGCCATACGGACAGCGGAGCCCACGGGCCACACTCCCCGGGCTCCGCCGCCGTTGCGGGCTCGCGATCAGCGTCCCGTGAACTTCGGCTTCTCCTTGGCCACGAAGGCGCGCATGCCGGTGCCGCGGTCCTCGGTGGCGAACAGGGCGGTGAACTGGAGGCGTTCGATCTCCAGGCCGGTGTCCAGGTCGACGTCGAGACCGCGGTCGATCGCCTCCTTGGCCGCGCGCAACGCGTAGGCCGGCCCGTTGGCGAACCGGGCGGCCCACTGCACGGCCTCGGTGTAGACGTCCTCGGCCGGGACGACCCGGTCGACCAGGCCGATGGCCAGGGCCTCGTCGGCGGCCACGAAGCGGCCGGTGAAGATCAGGTCCTTGGCCTTGGCCGGGCCGATCAGGCGGGGGAGGCGCTGGGTGCCGCCCGCGCCGGGGATGATGCCCAGGGTGATTTCCGGTTGGCCGAGTTTCGCGGTGTCGGCGCAGATGCGGACGTCCGCGCACAGCGCGAGTTCGCAGCCGCCGCCGAGCGCGAAGCCGGTGATCGCGGCGACCACCGGCTTGGGGATTTCGGCGACCGCGGTGAAGGAGGACTGGAGGGCGGCACCCCGGTCGGCCATGTCGGTGTAGGACATGTCGGCCATCTCCTTGATGTCCGCGCCCGCCGCGAACACCTTCTCGCCGCCGTAGAGCACGACCGCGCGCACGTCGGCCCGTTCGCCTGCCTCCTGCGCCGTCGCCCGCAGCTCCTCCTGGAGTTGCCGGTTCAGCGCGTTCATCGGCGGCCGGCTCAGCCGGATCGTGCCGACGCCGTCGGCCACTTCCAGGTTGACGAATTCGCCCATGACGCTCTCCTTTGGTCAGCCCTGATGTGCTGATCCGACCTTAGGTGCCCACACCCCGCGCAGCCGCGAGCGGGGCCGTCGGCGGCGGTGTTCGGCCCCGGCGCCCGGGTGACGCCGTCCGGCCCTCAGTGCGTGGGCGTCGTGGTCGTCGGCGCGCCGCTGCCCGGCGTGCTGCTTGCGATCCACTTGTCCCAGGGCAGGTTCCAGTCGGCGAAGCCGTTGTCCGGGTCCACGGTGCGCTCGTCGGAGCCGGAGATGTCCACGACGTCGCCCGGGATCACCCGGTCGTACAGCCACTTGGCGTTCTCCTTCGTCATCGAGACGCAGCCGTGGCTGGTGTTCTCGCTGCCGAAGACACTCGGGTCGGCCCAGTAGTTGCCGTGCACGAAGGTGCCCGACGTGGTGATCCGCATCGCGAACGGGACGTCGTCGATGTCGTATTCGCTGCCCAGGCCCACGGTCTGCGAGTTCATCCGGGTCTTCTCGAACTTCTCGGTGATCGCCATCTTCCCGTTCCACGTGCTGTACTTCGGCGACTTGCCGGCCGTGATCGGGATGGTCTTGATCAACTGGTCGTTCTCGTACACCTTCATGGTGTGCGCCTTCACGTCCACCATGGCGATCCGCTTGGTGGCGGCCACCTTGAAGCTGTAGCTCTTGAACTGGTTGGCGATCGCGCCGTTGCCCACGTCGACCCCGCGCAGGTTGAGGTTGACCTTGACGCTCGTGCCGGGCGCCCAGTAGTCCTTCGGTCGGTAGTCCACCCGGTTGTTGTCGAACCAGTGCCAGGCGCCCTCCACCTTGGGCTCGACGTCGACGGACAGCGCCTTCTCCACGGCGGCGCGATTGCGGACCGGGTAGTCGAAGGTCAGCGACACCGGGTAGCCGACGCCGACGGTGGCGCCGTCCTCGGGGCTGAACCTCGCGGTGACCTTCTTGTCGCCGGACAACGTGCCGAACGTCGCGCGGGCGGTGGTGGGCGTGTTGTCGGCGTTGGTCGCGGTCGCGGTGACCGTGTACTTGCCGCCGAGGGTGAAGGCGACCTTGGGCTTCCAGGTCTTGCCGTCGGGGTCGAGTGCGCCGTCGACCGGTTCGTTCTGCGCGTTGACGACCTTGACCTCGCCGAGCCTGCCACCGTTGACCGCGATCGTGATCGGCGCCTGCGGGTCGATCGCGGTCGCGCCGTCCGCCGGGGTCAGCGTGATCGCGGCCGGATCGGCGCCCTTCTTCCCGTCGCCCTTGGTCGTGGCGGTGTTCCCGCCCTCGGGCTTCCTGCCGTCGTCCTTGCCGTCGTCGGAGCTACAGCCCGACACGAGCAGGAGCGCGCCGAGCATCAGTGCGGGCACCACGCGCCATCGAGCCGGTGACCACTTCGACGAGAGCGCCTTCGATCCTGCTGACATGTACGGGTAGTCCCTTCATCCGGAGCCGAGTCGTGACCCGGCCTGAGCCGAAAGCCACATCTCCCAACCCATATGACGAATCGAACATCAACCGCTGTTCCGAAGTCCCGGTCCCTCGCGGGCAAATGCGGTCATCCCGGCCATCCTCTCGGACAACGGGCGGCCGGTTGACCGCGATTGCGCCGCGTCGACGCGCCTCACTCGGCTCGCCGATCGGCCTCGACCAGCTCGTGGACCAGCGCCGGATCCGGGTACCCCGGCCGACCGGAACCACCGGCCGGCAACTGACGGATGATCAATTCGTACTCCCGTTCGCCCTCTCGGGCCAAAGGAAGGGTCGTCGGCTGTGGCAGGACCGTGACGATCCGCTGGAGATCCGTACCCTCCGCGGCCTCCAGCAACCACTCCCAGGTGTCGCCCGGCGAACCGTCCCCGTCCTCGCCGCGATCGAGGTGCACCACGGTGTGCGCGCCCTCCAGCACCGCGCCCAGGCGCCCCGGGTCGCACAGGTCGCTCACCGCGACCCGGATGCCGGCCGCACGCAGCGCGCCGACCGCGCCGCGGTCGCGGACGGTGGCCCGCACCTCCCCGTCCGAGGCCGCGAGTTCGAGCGCGACGGCGCGACCGAGAGGTTGGTCGGCTCCGGTGACTACGACGGGCATACCGGCAACCTTACTCAAACCCGGCATTCGTGAAGCTCGCGTGAAGACGGGAGCACGCGCCCCCCGGTGCGGTCGCACGGAGTGAATCGACGTGCTTTTCCGCGCTCGGCCGGTAGGGAACGACGCCGTGGTCACTCACCGTTCATCGACAAAGCCATGAAATCCGGCCACAATGGCCGAAACTCTAGGCCGAATCGGCGGAAATCCCGCCTCGGCCGCAACCCTCCGTGTCGGCGCTCGTTGGGGGTTCGGGGCTCCCATGTCACTCTCCCGAGGGAAGCCGGGCCATGTGACTGGATTTGTTGTCACTGTTTGCGACAGCTTGGTCACACGAAGTCGCTTCGGAGGTCGGATCGTTCGCCCCCCGCAGCGGCCCGTGCACCTGATGGGATGCCCCGGGCCCAGCCCGGATCCGCGACACACGGAGGATCCACATGAACCGCAAGCTCGGCACTCTCGCCGTCGCCCCGCTCGCCGCCGGCCTGCTCTTCCTGGGCGCCGGCGCCGCCTGCGCCGACGGTGGCAACGGCACCGTCGGCGACAACGGCTCGAACGCGTCGACCACGACCTCCACCACCACCAACAGTGGCAGCGGGAACGTGCTCGGCGGCGTGGACGGCAACTACAACGCGACGCAGCAGAGTGCGACCGGCGCCGGGGCCTCGAATCAGAACAACACCGCGGGCGTCAACGGCAACTCGGGTGTCGTGGTGATCGATCAGGGCAACGCCGACATCGCCGAGACCTCCACGGCGATCCACCACTGGCATCCCTGGTTCTGAGCAGACCCGATCGGCCGCACCGACCCGGCCGATCGTCACTCCGCTGCGGCGTACCGGGACGGGCTCTCGTCCGGGGGATCCGGGCGCGGGCGTGTAGGCGTGGGCGCCCGGCGGGAACATCCTGGGGACCGGGATGGGAGGCGGGCCGTGACGCTCGAATGGGAATCGACGGAGCCCGAGGTCGATGCGCGTGGCGTGCTCGGCGGATACGCCACGCCCAACGGCCGGGTGCCGCCGCCCTGGCCGGGTCGCCGACTGCCGCTCGGTGCGCGCTTCGACGGCGCGGGCACCAACTTCGCGCTGTGGGCGGGCGACGCGGAGGCGGTGGACCTGTGCCTGTTCGAGGACGGACCGGACGGGACGCTGCGCGAGAGTCGGCTGCCGCTGCGCGAGCAGACGTTCCGGGTGTGGCACGGCTACGTGCCCGGCGTGCGCCCCGGACAGCGGTACGGCTACCGCGTGCACGGGCGCTGGGAGCCGGGTCGGGGCGCCCGCTGGAACCCGGCCAAGCTGCTCCTGGACCCCTACGCGCGAGCCGTGGACGGCGATTTCGTACTGCACGACGCGGTGTTCGGGCACGTGCGCGGCCGGGACGACACGGTGCGCGACGATCGCGACTCGGCCGCCTACGTCCCCAAGTCGGTGGTCGTGGCGGACGACAGCGACTGGTCGCAGGACCGGCGGCCGAAGATCCCGTGGGCCGAGAGTGTCATCTACGAACTGCACGTCAAGGGCTTCACCGCACGCCACCCGCGCATCCCGGACCACCTGCGCGGCACCTACGCGGGCCTGGCCCACCCGGCCGCGATCGACCACCTGGTCCGGCTCGGGGTGACCGCGGTCGAGTTGTTGCCGGTGCATCAGTTCGTGTCCGAGGAACACCTGTTGCGCGGCGGGCGGACCAACCACTGGGGCTACAACACGGTGGGCTTCTTCGCGCCGCACGCCGGCTACAGTTCGGCGGGCGGGCGCGGCGGTCAGGTGCACGAGTTCCGGGACATGGTGCACGCGTTGCACGCGGCCGGACTCGAAGTGATCCTGGATGTGGTCTACAACCACACCGGCGAGGGCGGACCGGCCGGGCCCACGCTGTGCTTTCGGGGCATCGACAACGGCGGCTACTACCGGTTGGCCGACGGTGGCCGGCACTACACCGACTACAGCGGCTGTGGGAACACGCTCAACGTGGTGCAGCCGCACGTACTGCAACTGATCACCGACTCGCTGCGCTACTGGGTGATCGAGATGGGCGTGGACGGCTTCCGGTTCGACCTGGCGGCGGCCCTGGCCCGGTCGACGCACGACGTGGACATGCTGTCCTCGTTCCTGACCGTGATCGCCCAGGACCCGGTGTTGTCCCGGGTCAAGCTGATCGCCGAGCCGTGGGACCTGGGCGCCGGCGGCTATCAGGTGGGCGCGTTTCCGCCGCTGTGGACGGAGTGGAACGACCAGTATCGGGACGCGGTCCGCGACTTCTGGCGAGGTGCCCACCCGGACGTGCGCGGGCTGGCCTACCGGCTGTCCGGCTCGTCCGACCTGTACCAGCGCGACGGGCGCAACCCGTACGCCTCGATCAACTTCGTCACCGCGCACGACGGCTTCACGATGCGCGACCTGGTCACCTACGAGCGCAAGCGCAACGAGGCGAACGGCGAGGACAACCGGGACGGCACCGACAACAACCGGTCGTGGAACCACGGCTACGAGGGCGAGACGTCGGACCCGAACGTGGTCTCGCTGCGCAAGCGGCAGATCCGCAATCTGATGACCACCCTGCTGCTGTCCACGGGTGTCCCGATGATCACCTCCGGCGACGAGATGGGCCGCACCCAGGCGGGCAACAACAACGCCTACTGCCAGGACAACGAGTTGTCCTGGCTGGACTGGTCGGCGCTGGACTCGCCGCAGTGGCGGCCGCTGCTCGATCTGACCGCGCGGCTGATCCGGCTGCGGCGGGCGCATCCGGTGCTGTGCCGGCGGGCGTTCTACTCGGGTCGCCCGGTGGCGCCGGACGGGTTGCGCGATCTGGCCTGGTTCACGCCCGGCGGGCGCGAGATGACCCGCAAGGACTGGTTCGCGCCGACGGCGACGCTGGGCATGTACCTGTCCGGCCTGGACATCGACCGCCGGGGCCCGCACGGCGAACGGATCCTGGACGACAGCTTCCTGTTCATCCTGCACGCGTCCTCGCAGCCGATGCGCTTCACCCTGCCGGACGAGCCGTGGGCGCACAGTTACGAGGTGGTCCTGGACACGGCGCTGGAGGGCGACCCGATGGCGCGCTACAGCGAGCCGGTCGCGGGCGGCAGCGGACTGCGGCTGGCCGGGCGCTCGGCGATGTTGTTGCGGGTCGAGCACGCGGTGTGGGCACCCACGTAGCGGCGGGGCGCGGTTCGGGCGCCGCCCCGGGGGTCTCGGGATGGCCGTGCGCAGACGTCCGGACTGCCGGGGGCGATCCTCGACATTGCCGGATACGGGTAGTGACATCCTCCGCCGTACGCTCACGTAGGGTGGAAGCACTCGTCCACCGGCAGCCGCCCGTCCGGCATCCGCTCGCCCGGCATCTCCTCGAAGCGAAGGACCGCGCACCATGACGTCCCCGACGCCGATCCTGGTCACCGCCCCGAACTTTCGTGACGCGGGTGGGCATGCCACCGCGGACGGTCGCAAGGTGCGCACGGGTCTCGTGTACCGCTCCGACGGCCTGGGCGAGGTGGATGCCACGGACGCCGCGACGCTGCTGCGACTGGGCATCGGTCTGGTGATCGACCTGCGCTCGGACACCGAGCGCGACCGCGAGCCGGACCGGGTGCCGGACGGCGCCGAGCTGTTGATCGCGGACGTGATGGGGCGCCAGAACGACGAGCTGTTCGGCGAGGTGTTCGCCGACCCGGACCGCGCGGGCGAACTGCTCGGCGGCACCGCCGGTCGCGACCTGATGTGCGAGGTGTACCGGCGCTTCGTGACCACCGAGGGCGCCCGGACCGCCTACCGCGACGTGTTCGCGCGGATGGCGGCCGTGGACGCGCCGACGGTGTTCCACTGCTCGCAGGGCAAGGACCGGACCGGATGGACCTCGGCGGTGCTGCTCACCCTGCTCGGGGTGCCGCGTGCGACCGTCGTCGAGGACTATCTGGCCAGCGCGAAGCACCTCGCGGACAAGAACGGCGAGATCCTCAGGCACATCGCCGAGCGCGGCTTCGACCCCGCCCACCTCAAGCCGGTCTTCGACGTGCACGAGGACTACCTGAACACGGCGTTCGACACGGCGGAGGAGCGGTACGGGTCGGTCGAGGGCTACGTGCGGGACGGGCTGGGGCTGACCGATGCGGAGGTCGCGCGGTTGCGGGAGCGGTTGTTGACGCAGTAGGGGTGCGACGCGTCGGCGGTGGGCGGTGCGCCGCCGGATGTCGATGCGGCGCCGTCGTCGGCGTGCCGAGGCATCCGTCGCCGCGCGGACATGCATGCCGGCCGCCGGGGGCGGGCCGGACCGCCCCATCCCCGGCGGCACACGGGGTCAGCCGCGCGGCGGGCCCCACGGCGGCGGGGGCTGGTGGTACCCGGAGTGCGGCTGCTGCCAGGCCGGATGTTGTTGCGGGTTGGACGCCTGGTGCGGCGGGGCGGGTGGGAAGGGCCCCGGTGGGAAGAATCCCTGCGGTGGTGCGGGCTGCGGCTGCCACGGGTTGGCCTGGTTCGGGAACAGCGGCATCGGCGGCGGGACCGGCTCCGGCCGGCGGGTCGGGTGCGGTCCGCCGCGGAAGGTGACGCCGTAGCGGCTGCGTACCCGGCGGATCTCCCACAGCGACATCAGCGTGATGGTGATCGGACCGCCGAGGGTGCCGACCAGCCGTACGCCGGTCGGCAGCGCACCCTTGCCGCCGTCGTCACCCAGGTCGACCAGCGCGCCACACCACGAGAGCCAGGGCGCGATCACCGCGGGCAGCAGCGGGTGTCCGTCCACGGCGCGGAACAGGTGCTGGGGGATCGCCCGGACCGCGAGGAACCAGAAGCGCAGCACCCACAGCGACACGATCAGACCGAGCAGCGTGATGAAGAACGAGCCCACGTCGGCGCCCGCGTTGACCTTTCGGGATCCGTAGGCCAGCGAGGTCAGGCCGCCGAGCGTGGCCGCCGAGACGACCACGAACAGGCCGAGCGAACGCAGCGGCAACATCAGGCTCTTGCGCGTCTCGGTCCGTACGTCCGAGCGGGTCAGGGCGACGATGATGCCCACCGCGATCGGGCACGCGATGATCGCCACGAAGACGGACGCGACGAAGCTTGTCATCCAGCCCTGCGCGGCGTCCTCGCCGCCGCCGTAGGTGATCGCGATCCAGACCAGCACACCGAGGCCGAGCCAGGACCGGATCGCGCGTACCCGCTCCAGGGTCACATCGCGCCCGATCAGCCGATAGTCGGGCACGAAGTACCGCTCGGCGACTCGCTTCGGCAGTGGAATCCAGCCGAAGGCGAACATCGCCTTGCGATCGGTTCCGGCGGCTCCGGGCGGATGGAAGGACTGCGTCACAAGTACGCCTTTCTCGACGACGCGCCCCCGTGCAGGCGCCGACTCGCCCCGATGTTAGGGGGTGTCGGCGGGGGCTTCGTCGCCGGTTCAGGCGCGCAGCGCGGCGCGCAACGCGTCCGCGATCGGCCGGATTTCGCTCAGCGAACCGTCCGCCACGGCCATGATCAGGTCGAACGTCGCGTCCTCGTCCAGGTGTTCGACGTCGATCCCGTTGCATTCGAGAAAGACCACGGCGGCCACCAGGCCGGTCCGCTTGTTGCCGTCCAGGAACGGGTGATTGGCCACGATCGAGTGCAACAGCGCGGCGGCCTTGGTCCAGGGGTCGGGATAGGCGTCGACGCCGAACGCGGACGCGCCGGGGCGGGCCACGCCCGACTCGATCAGGGCGTGGTCGCGGATCCCGGGATTCCCGGTGGTCTCCTCGGCGACGGCGATCGCGTCGGCGGCGGTGAGCAGGTACACGTCGCTCACGCCTCCTTCAACCGCCGCAACAACTCGGGATGCCGCTCGGCAAACCTCCGCGCCAACTCCCGGACCCGCGCCGCGGCTTCCTGCTGCACATCGGCTTCCCGCCGCGCATCCTCGGACATGCGCCAACCCTACGACCCCCGCCCCCGACCCCGCCCGCCCGTTTCCCGGAGCGCAACGACGCGGGCCCCGGCCCGAATCCGCCCCTCAGCGCAGCCGGCGCAACTCGTCGGGGCGGACCGTCACCGGAAACGGCGCGGGCGGCATCGCCGCATGGGCTCCTTCGACTCGGGTCACCGAGGCATACGCCCCGTTGCGCAGTTCGAAGCCCTCGAGCACGGAATCGTTCGGCTCCAGGACCCAGTAGAACTCGATCCCCCACGACGCGTACTTCTCGAGCTTGTCCACACCGTCTCGCCCCGCCTGTCCCGGCGAAACGATCTCGACCGCGAGCAGAACGTGCTCCGGGTCGAGCCAGATGTCGTCCTCGCCGGACTCCTCACCCGCCCGGGCGGCGGCCCCGTCGATCACCACGACGTCCGGTTGGGTGAAGTCGTTGTCGTGTCGCACGTTGATGTTCTCGTACACGACACAGTCGATCCGAGCATCGAGAGCGGCGGCTTCGAGCAGCATGGCCAAGCGCCGAGACACCATTTGGTGCCGGCGCGAGGGAGCCGGGGACATCATGAGCGCACCGTCCAGCAATTCGACACGCCAACCGTCGGCGTGGATCTCCAGAACGTCTTCGGGCGTCCACACGCGATCGAATGCGGGAAGGCTCACGGCTCTCCTTCGATTGACCGGACATGTCTGATTCTATCGGGCGGAGATGTCCACTCCGCGGATGACCGGACGCCGCCCGTTGCTTGCTCTACTTTCTCGACCAGTCGTGCTGTGGGAGTTCGGCGCGGCCCTGGGGGGTGTCGGCGTTGGCGCGGAGGAGGATCGCGGTGGGGGAGACGCCCTTGGGGAGGTCGAACCACAGGTCCTCGACCAGGGTGTCGGAGGCGCCGAGGGTGAACTCGCGGAGCTGGCGCTTGATCTCCATCGATTCCAGGTCCATGCCGAGTCGGCTGTCGTCCGGCAGGACCAGGCGCTGCTCCAGGTTGGCGATGTGCACGGTGGCCAGCGAGGTGTTGGCGATGGAGACCTTGACCCGACACAGCCGGCCCTGGGCGAAGTGCTCGGCGTGGGTGCCGGTGATCCATTCGATCCCGCAGGTGAGGCCCTGCACGGTGAACGTGGCCGGCCCGCTGAGCACGGCCGGAGCCTTGACCGGTATCTCCCACTCGCGCATGGTCATCTTCAGCGGCTTGTCCTTCTCCGGCCAGTACAGCGCCGCCGCGCCCGCGGCCAGGCCCGCGCCGATCAGCAGCCCGAGCACGAACCCGATCGCGATCCACTGCCGGATCCGCCGCCGACATCGGAGATGCCCGACCACCTCGCCCCGTAACTCCTCGACCTTGCGCCCCACCACACCCATCCGCCGCCCCCGTCTCCGGACCGAAGCCCGCATCGTATGGGCGCGCTCCCACCGCCGGCGAGAGCTTCCGGGACGCCCCTCCGGCCCGGTTGCCGGGGCCGGCTCACCCGTTCGGGGTGTGGCCGTGATCGATCAGGTCCGCCGCCGCGCGGGCGATGGCGGCGTCGAGCGCGGCGAGCGGGGTGGGGATGGGGTTCTCGGTGGGTGGGACGAACCACACCAGGGGCCCGGCCTCGCTGCGGGGCGGGGGAAAGGTGACCCATGCGCCGCTGCCGTGCCGACTGGGGCCGCGCAGGTCGCGAAGGCGGGTGCGGGCCGGGGAGGTGACCGGGACCAGGAAGCCCATCTTGGCGCAACGCCGGTCGTGGATCACCGGCCCGACCCGAACTCCCGCGGCACGCAGGTGCTTGACCACCTCGCGGCCCAACCGCGCGTCGACCTCGATCACGTCGAAGGTCTGGCCGGCGGCGACCAGGCGCGGAGCATAGGGATTGCCGGACGAGTCACTCATGGGACGGCACCTTGGCCAATCGGGTCGGACCGGACCCCCGCAAGCTCCATCCCAGCCTGCCGAACCCGACCGCGTGGGCAATATCCACAAGTTGATGCATTTCCGTCACCTGTTCGGCCCACGGCAACGGCAGCCCGAACCCGACCGGACCCGCGGGAAGCCCGGCCGAGGGGGTCGGCCCGAGCGCGGAACGGCCGCGGGGCCGGTGGGGATTTCGCCCCACCGGCCCCGCGGCCGTCCTGGTGAACGTGGATCCGCGAGGTGGGATCAGAGGTTCGGGTACAGCGGGTGCTTCTTCGCCAGGGCCGTGACGCGGCCGGCCAGGGCTGCCTTGCGGGTGTCGTCGAAGCCGGGGAGGAGGGCCTCGGCGATGATGTCGGCGACCTCCTCGAAGTCGGCCGCGTCGAAGCCGCGGGTGGCCAGGGCCGGCGTGCCGATCCGCAGGCCGGAGGTGACCATGGCCGGGCGCGGGTCGAACGGGACCGCGTTGCGGTTGACCGTGATGCCGATCTCGTGCAGGCGGTCCTCGCCCTGCTGACCGTTGAGTTCCGAGTCGCGCAGGTCGACCAGGACCAGGTGCACGTCGGTGCCGCCGGTGAGCACGGTGATGCCCGCGTCGGTGACGTCCTTGCGGGTGAGCCGCTCGGCGAGGATGACCGAGCCCTCCAGGGTGCGCCGCTGGCGGTCCTTGAAGTCGTCGGAGGCGGCGATCTTGAAGGCCACCGCCTTGCCCGCGATCACGTGCTCCAGGGGACCACCCTGCTGGCCCGGGAAGACCGCCGAGTTGATCTTCTTGGCGTACTCCGCCTTGGACAGGATGACGCCGCCGCGCGGGCCGCCCAGGGTCTTGTGCGTCGTGGTGGTGACCACGTCCGCGTACGGCACGGGGCTGGGGTGCAGACCCGCGGCGACCAGGCCCGCGAAGTGCGCCATGTCCACCATCAGGTACGCGCCGATCTCGTCGGCGATCCGGCGGAACCCGGCGAAGTCGAGCTGCCTCGGGTAGGCCGACCAGCCGGCGATGATCAGCTTCGGTCGGTGCTCCTTGGCCAGGCGCTCGACCTCCTCCATGTCGACCCGGTGGGTCTTCTCGTCGACGTGGTAGGCGACCACGTTGTAGAGCTTGCCGGAGAAGTTGATCTTCATGCCGTGGGTGAGGTGGCCGCCGTGGGCCAGGTCCAGGCCGAGGATCGTGTCGCCGGGCGTGAGCAGCGCGACCATCGCGGCGGCGTTCGCGGACGCGCCCGAGTGCGGCTGCACGTTGGCGGCCTCGGCGCCGAAGAGCTCCTTGACCCGGTCGATGGCGAGCTGTTCGACGACGTCGACGTGCTCGCAGCCGCCGTAGTAGCGCCGGCCGGGGTAGCCCTCGGCGTACTTGTTGGTCAGGACGGAACCCTGTGCCTCCAACACCGCCACGGGGGCGAAGTTCTCGGAGGCGATCATCTCCAGGGTATTCTGCTGGCGGTGCAGCTCGTCGGTGACGGCGGCGGCGACCTGCGGGTCCACCTCGCTCAGCGGACGGTCCAGGATCGTCACGGTTGTCAGCTCCTCGATCGGGTCGATCTCGATCATTCGCCGCAGAACGCGGCGTACTCGTCGGCCGACAGCAGGCCCTCGGCCTCGCCGTCGATGCGCACCTTGAACAGCCAGCCCGTCCCGAAGGGGTCGGAGTTCACCAGGGCGGGGTCCTCGGCGACCGCGTCGTTGATCTCGACGATCTCGCCGGAGACGGGCGCGTACATGTCGCTGACCGACTTGGTGGACTCCAACTCGCCGCAGGGCTCGCCGGCGACGACCGTCTGGCCGACCTCGGGGAGCTGGACGAACACCACGTCGCCGAGCGCGTCGGCCGCGTGTTGGGTGATGCCGACGAGGGCGGGGGAGGCCGCCTCGTCGAGCCACTCGTGTTCCTTGCTGTAGCGCAGGTGCTGGGGTGCGTGCACGGGTCCATTCTCCATTCGATCGAGGGGGGTCTGTCCCTCAGGTGGGTTTGTAATGGTTTGTACCGCCGGGCCGAGGGGCCCGCGCCGGCCGCGACCGCAGAACTCGGGTCGGGCCGCCCTGCCGCCTCGGTCAGGCCCGCTTGTAGAACGGCAGCGCGACGACCTCGACCGGCTCCGTCTTGCCGCGGATGTCCACGGCCAGCCGGGTGCCCGGTTCGGCGCGCTCCTTGGCCACGTACGCCATCGCGATCGGCACGCCCAGTGTCGGCGAGGGCGCGCCGGAGGTGACCTCGCCGACCCGCTCGCCGGTCTCCGCGTCCACCACGGGGTATCCCGCACGCGGGACCCGCTTGCCCGGCGAGGTGAGCCCGACCAGGGTCCGGCGCACATCGTCCTGCGCCGCGGCCAGTGCCTCGCGTCCGACGAAGTCCTCGGGCTTGTCCAGCCGGACCACCCGACCCAGGTTGGCCTCGTACGGCGTGGTGTCCCGGGTCAGCTCGTGCCCGTACAGCGGCATGCCCGCCTCCAGGCGCAGCGTGTCGCGGCAGGAGAGCCCGGCGGGCACCAGGCCGTGCGGCTTGCCGGCCGCGAGCAGCGCCTCCCACAGCGCGACCGCGTGGTCGGGCGCGGCGAACAGCTCGAAGCCGTCCTCGCCGGTGTAGCCGGTGCGCGCGAGCAGCACCGGAACGCCGGCGACCTCGGTGCGCAGGATCGCGTAGTACTTGAGTGCGGGCAGGTCGGCGTCGGTGAGCGAACCGACGATCGCGGTCGACGCGGGGCCCTGCACGGCGAGCAGCGTGTACTCCTCGGACGCGTCACGCACCACGGCGTCGAAGTTCTCCGAGCGGTGCTTCAGGCTGCCCGCGACCACGTCCGCGTTGGAGGCGTTGGCCACCACCACGAAGTGCTCGTCGCCCAGCCGGTAGACGATCAGGTCGTCGACGATGCCGCCCTCTTCGGTGCAGATCATCGTGTACCGGGCGCGGTCGATCCCGATCTTCGAAACGAAACCGACCAGGGCGTGGTCGAGCGCGCGGGCGGCGTCCGGACCGGTGATCTCGATCTCGCCCATGTGGGTGAGGTCGAACAGGCCGGCCGTGGTGCGCACCGCGGTGTGCTCGTCACGCTCGCTTCCGTACCGGAGCGGCATCCGCCAACCGGCGAAGTCGGTCATCGTGGCCCCGAGCGCGTCGTGCACGGCGTCGAGCGGGGTCCGGCGGTCGGTGGTCATGCGAAGGCTCCTTCGAGGGGGCGCCGGCGGGAACACCCCAGGGGCGCGGGCCGGTCGGGGGCATGGCGTACGGCCGCGCGCTCGGTCGGCGCGCACGAGGCACCACGCGCGGACGAGGAGCGGGTGCCGGCGCGCAGTGCGGCGAATGACGACGGGCGATGCGGTGAATACGACAACAAAGGGGGCTCCCTGCCATGGCTTTCAGCCCTTCTCGATCGGAGTCGATCGAAAAGTGGGGTGCCCTCCCCTTCTGTCATCGGAACCTGAGAGCTTCATCGCTTCCGGGCGCATCCGCGCGCGGAACGGCGATTTGCACCGTGGGTGAACCACACCAGCGGTGCGGTTGCTTTCCAGAAGTGCCTGACCCATGCGGTATCGGTGCCTGAGAGATTCCGGGGAGGAGTTGCTCCTTCGGCGCCCCGCTCGTGGGCGAGGACTCTTCCGCGTGGGGTCGACGGCCGATATGAGGTTGTGCCCGGCATGCTAGCGCGTGTCGTCAATCCCCCGCCGGGGCCGGGACCCCGCCGAGTCCGAGGACTGCCGACTTCCGGCGCCGGCGACTGCGGAGGCTGCCTACTTCGAGGGATGACCGACACGCGCTCGCGCGCGAGGGTGCGAGGGTGCGAGGGTGCGACACCATGCGCAAGGCAGGACGGTTCGGGACAAGGGGAGGACTCGTGGAGACGGACTCGGCGGGGGCGCATACCGGCGCCGCGACGAGCGGCGTGTTGATGCCCCGGGCCGTGCACGACCTCCGGGAGGAGCGCGATCGCCCGGGGGAGCGGATCGGCGACCGGGTGGTGGACGTGCTGGCCTATCCGGCCTCGTGCGTGCTCGTGGTGACCGGCCTGCCCGGGGCCGGCAAGAGCACGCTGCTCGCGCGCGTGGTCACCCCCGGGCCCACCGTGGCCGTGCTGGACGCGGACCTGGTCCGGGCGCGCTGGGCGGTGCGCGCCGGGCGCATCCCGTACCGGGCCTATCGGCCGCTGGTGCGGCTCTCGCACTACGGCGAGGTGGCCCGGGCTCTGCGCGGCCCCGGCGCGGTGGTCGTGCACGACAGCGGCCGCAACCCGATCCTGCGCCGGGTGCTGGTGCTCGCCGCCCGGCGGCGCGGCAGTTCGGTGCACGCACTGCTGTTGGACGTGAGCGCCCATCAGGCCCTTGCCGGCCAACGCGCCCGCGGTCGCGGAGTGTCCACGCCGGTGTTCGCCCGGCACCACCGCGAGTGGCGCGAACTGCTCGCCCGACTGACGCCGTGGCTGGACGCGGGCCCCACCCTGGCGTCCGCGCCCGGCGGCTTCACCTCGTGCGTACTGCTCGACCGGTCGGCCGCCCGGGCGCTCAGCCGGATCGTTTTCGCAGACCCCGTGCCCGGACAGTCCCGACGGCGGCGGCCGACCGAGTCGTAAACTGCGGCGGACACCAGAGGAGCACCACCATGCCGTTTCCGGCCAATCCCGTGGAGAGCGCGCTCGTCGCGGCGATGCGCGACCCGTCCCGGGCCGAGGCTCTCTTCGAGGCCCTGGCCGAGTCGGACGTGTGGGTGCCGCTGCCCGAGGGCGGCGACCCGACGGACAGCGAACTGACGCTGCCGACCACCGAGATCGACGGCCGGCCGTACGTGCCGGTGTTCTCCTCGGAGGAGGAGTTCCGGCGGGTCGCCGGCCCGATGGCGTGCACGGTCGCGCCGATGCGCGAGTTCGCCCGCGGGCTGCCGGCGCACGTGGGCATCGCGGTCAACCCGGGCGGCGAGGTGGGCATCCCGATCCCGCCGCCGGGGGTGCTGGAACTGGCCCGGCTGCCCGGCGCGGGCGTCCGCGGCGCGCGGGTGCGGCTGTACGAGCCGGACGAGGAGCCGATGGAGTTCCTGATCGCGGCCGCCGCCGAGTTCACCCACCTGCCGGTGGTGCTGAGTGCGCGTCGCGGCCTGGGTGAGATCGAGTCCGACCCGCCGTGCCTGTTCATCGGTGTCGAACTGGACCGCTGGCAGGAGGAGGACCGGTTGGCCGCGGTCGGCGCCCTGGAGCGCGCGCTCGGCCGGGCCGCATGTCCGTGGCCGGTGAACGTGGTGCTGTTGGACGTTGCGCAGGATCCTGTGGGGGACTGGATGCTGGAACGGGCCGAGCCGTTCTACCTGCGGGCCGACCAGCGCTGAGCCCGCGGGCCCGGCACACCCGTGCGCCCACGCGCGCGATTCGCGCCGGCGCGCTCCGGTGCGGGGCGTTCGCACCGCGGCACTCGTCGCAATGACTTCATCCGTCCGGCGGGACGGCGGGACAGTGGTCCGGCGGGAAGGCGGTTCGGCGGGACGGCGGTTCGGGGGTTGGCGGGACGGCGGTTCGGCGGGACATCGCAACATCGGGACATCGGTTCGGGTTCGGGGAGGACGTCGTGAACCAGGTCGAGCAGGCATTGAGCCAGGTGGCACCCGGGCGTTACGAAGCCTACGAGCGGTTGCTCGAAGCGCTCACCGGCGCTCACGTGTGGATGCTGCTGTGGCAGGGGCAACCGGGCAGCCCGGACGCGCAGTACGGGAACATGGACGTGGCCGGATGGCGCTACGCCCCGGCGTTCACGTCCGAGGAGCAGCTGCGTCTCAGTGGCTGGGATCGCTCCTTCGAGGTCTGTCCGGTCACCGAGATCGCCTCCTCCCTGTACACCGACCACTGGGGCCTGTGGCTGAATCCGCACGCTCAGGGCGGCGGTGTCGGCGTTCCCTACCTCGACCTCCGGCGGATCGTCGGCGGCCTGGACCGGTTGATGGCCGGCCCCCTGGAAGTGGGCGAACCGACGTTGTGGGACCCGGCGTTCTACGCCCTGCTCGGCGGCCAACTGTTCCAGACCCAGGTGGTGCGAGCCGCGCACCGGGCCTGGGTGCGACCCACCGTCGGACCCGAACGCCTCGTCATCGGCCTGCGCCTGACGGACAATCAGCCCGCCACGATGCAACGGATGCGGGACGCGATGGCGCGCGCCTCGGCCGCCGCGCCGGCCGGCCTGACGTTGTCCTCGGTCGCCCTGGACGATCCGTTCGACCCGGTCGCCGCGTGGATGCGCGAGCACACCCGGCCGTTCATCGGCATCGACATGCTCGACGAGGCCGCCCGCAACTCGCAGTGAACGAAGATCGGCACACAGTGCCGGGAGCGGGGCAACAGGCACTGATGCCCCCAATAAACTGACGTCACGTCATCAACCGCTGCCTTGTTGTGATTTCGTGACCGATCTACGCGGATCAACCGGTGAATCGTGTCGCCGTAATCACGGTTCAGTAAAGGTATTCCTCGACCCCTGTTGGTGACCCCCGTCACGGAGGAGTCTCACCCGGACGACAGATCCCGAAGATCATCGGGATCGCAATGCCGGGTATGGCGACGGGATCGGCGATCCCGAGCCGCCGTCGCATCCGTGAGCGGGGAGGGTCGATCCATGACGGCACCGATCGAGACCACCGGTGTGGCCCGAGAGGCGCACCCCGAAGCGATCGCCGAGTCCGCCGGCGTACGCATCGAGGGTCGTTCCCTCGGCCAGATCGCGTGGGCCCGATTCCGTCGCGACAAGGTCGCGATGGCCGGTGGCGTGGTGATCATCTTCATGATACTCGTGGCGATCTTCGCACCGGTGATCACCTCCTTCGTCGGAGGCGACCCCGCCGAGTACCACGACGATCTGCTCGACCCGGTGTTGAACATCCCCAACGGCAGCTTCGGCGGCGCCAGTTGGGACCATCCGCTGGGTCTGGAGCCGGTCAACGGCCGGGACATCTTCTCGCGCATCGTCTACGGCGCCCGCATCTCGATGCTCGTGGCGTTTCTCGCCACGCTCCTGTCGGTGGTCATCGGCGTCGTACTGGGCACCGTGGCGGGCTACTTCGGCGGCTGGGTCGACGCGCTGATCAGCCGCGCGATGGACGTCTTCCTGGCCTTCCCGCTCCTCCTGTTCGCGATCGCGATCGGCAGCAGCCTCCAAGGCGAGGCGTTCGGCCTGAAGGGCGACACGCTCCGGGTCACCGTACTGATCTTCGTGATCGGCTTCTTCAGCTGGCCCTACATCGCCCGCATCGTGCGCGGCCAGACGTTGTCGCTGCGCGAGCGGGAGTTCGTCGAGGCGGCCCGCAGCCTCGGGGCCACCGACCGGCACATCATCTTCAAGGAACTGCTGCCGAACCTGGTCGGTCCGATCCTGGTGTATTCCACGCTGCTGATCCCGACCAACATCCTGTTCGAGGCCGCCCTTTCCTACCTGGGGGTCGGCGTGCAGGAACCCACCGCCTCGTGGGGTGGCATGCTCGCGCGCGCCACCTCCCGGTACGAGGACGCACCGATGTTCATGGTCGTCCCCGGAGTCACGATCTTCATCACCGTGCTCGCGTTCAACCTGCTCGGCGACGGGCTTCGAGACGCCCTCGACCCACGCAGCCGCTGAATATCCCGCAAGTCCCCACGAGGAGGCACGACCAGCGATGAAACACCCGGTAACTCGCAGGCGCAGGGCCCAGGCGCTGATCGGCATCGTTGCGGTCACCGCGCTGGCCGCAACCGCGTGTGGCGGTGGTGGCGGCGGCTCGAAGAAGAAGTACTCGCCGAGCAACAAGGCCATCACCGAGGTCGTCAACCAATCGCCCAAGAAGGGTGGGACGCTCAAGCTGGTCAGCTCGGACAAGTTCGACTCGCTCGACCCGGGCGACATGTACTACGCCTCGGCCTGGAACTTCTCCCGGCTGATGGCCCGTCCGCTGCTGACCTTCAAGCCCGCCCCGGGCAACGCGAGCTACGAGTTCGCGCCGGACCTGGCCACCGACGTGGGCAAGACCGAGGACGGCGGCAAGACCTGGACGTACCACCTGCGCAAGGGCGTCAAGTACGAGGACGGGACCGAAGTCAAGGCCTCGGACGTCAAGTACGCGGTCGAGCGGTCCTTCGACAAGGAGATCCTGCCCAACGGCCCGGCGTACTTCAGCCAGTACCTGGACCCGGACGGCACCTACAAGGGCCCGTACAAGGACAGCGCGCCGGACAAGCTGGGCCTGAACGCGATCGAGACGCCGGACGACTACACCATCATCTTCAAGATGAAGGAGCCGTTCGCGGACTTCAACTACCTCGCCGCGCTCCCGCAGACCGCGCCGGTTCCGCCCGCCAAGGACACCGGCAAGGAGTACGTCAAGCACCCCCTCGCCACCGGCGCGTACATGGTCGACGGCCAGTACGAGCCCGGCAAGGCGGTCAACCTGATCCGCAACCCGCACTGGGACCCGAACACCGACCCGCTGCGCAAGGCGCTGCCGGACCGGATCGAACTCCTGGAGAAGCAGGACGCGAACGACGTCGACAACCGGCTCTTCGCCGGCACGGCGCAGCTCGACGTGGTCGGCACCGGTGTCCAGGCCGCCGCCCAGAACAAGATCCTGACCGACGAGAAGCTGGCCGCGAACTCGGACGACGCGGTCTCCGGTGCGCTGGCGTACCTCGCGATCAGCTCGAAGACCCCGCCGTTCGACAACGTGCACTGCCGGCGCGCCGTGCAGTACGCGGTGAACAAGGCGCAGATGCAGCGCGCGGTCGGCGGTGAGGTCGGCGCCGACATCGCGACGAACCTGATGCCGCCGACGCTGGCCGGTTCCAAGGTCGCCGACATGTACCCGAACGGCGAAAAGCACACGGGTGACGTGGCCAAGGCCAAGGACGAACTCAAGCAGTGCGGCAAGCCGGACGGCTTCAGCACCGTGCTCACCGCGCGCAGCAACCGGCCCAAGGAGGTCGCGGGCGCCACGTCGGTGCAGAACGCGCTCGCCAAGGTCGGCATCAAGATCGAGATCCGCCAGTACCCCTCGGGTGACTACTTCACCCAGTTCGCCGGTGTGCCCAAGTGGGTGGCGGACAACAAGGTCGGCATCATGTTCATGCAGTGGGGCCCCGACTTCCCGACCCAGTTCGGCTTCTTCCAGCAGATCGTGGACGGCCGGGCGATCAAGCCCGCCGGTGGCACGAACCTGTCCGAGCTGAACGACCCCGCGGTCAACGGTCTCATCGACCAGGCCACCCGCACGATCGACCAGAACGCGAGCGCGGCCATCTGGCAGCAGTTGGACCAGAAGGTCATGGAGACCGCGGTGATGGTTCCGTTCGCGTGGACCAAGTCGCTGCTCTACCGCCCGCCGAACGTGACCAACCTGGTCGTCACTCCCGCGTACTCCGGGATGTACGACTACCTCAACATCGGTATCCAGTAAGCCTGCGACGAGGTCAGTAGCCCGAAGGAGAGGTGAAGGCCCGTCAGTTCCGGTGCGGGGAGTGGTGATCCCGCTCCCCGCACCGGACCGGGTCGCCGGCTCATGATTTTCTATCTGCTCAGGCGACTGGCGGGAGCGGTGGTGCTCCTGTTGATCGTCACCATGGCGGTCTTCGCCATCTTCTTCCTCATTCCGCGTCTGGGAGGCGCCACAAGCGACCAACTCGCCGCGCGGTACGTCGGCAAATCGCCCAGCCCACAGGCGATTGCGCAGGTCAAGCACAGCCTCGGGCTGGACAAGTCGGTGCCCGAGCAGTACGGCAAGTTCGTCAAGGGCATGATCGCCGGCAAGGACTACGACACCGGCGTACGCAAGGTGCACTGCGCGCCGCCGTGCCTGGGCTTCTCCTTCCGCAACAACCTGGAGGTGTGGCCGCGGCTCCAGGACCGGATCCCGGTCACGTTGTCGCTGGCCGCGGGCGCCGCGGTGATCTGGCTGCTCGCGGGCGTCTCGATCGGGGTGATCTCGGCGCTCAAACGCGGCAGCCTCTGGGACCGCTTCTCGATGGGCTTCGCGCTCGCGGGCGTGTCCCTGCCACCGTTCTTCACCGGCCTGGTGGCACTGGCGTTGTTCAGTTATCAATGGCCGATCTTCAAGGGCGTGCACTACGTGCCGTTCTTCGACAATCCCGGCAGCTGGGCCTGGAACCTGGTGCTGCCCTGGCTGACCCTGGCGTTCCTGTACGCGGCGTTGTACGCCCGGCTCACCCGCGCAGGCATGCTCGAAACGATGGGCGAGGACTACATCCGCACCGCGCGGGCCAAGGGTCTGCGGGAGCGGGACGTCATCGTCAAACACGGGCTGCGCGCGGCGCTCACGCCGATCCTGACCATCTTCGGCATGGACGTCGGGCTGCTCCTGGGCGGCGCGATCCTGACCGAACAGGTTTATTCGCTCGACGGAATCGGCAAGTTCGCCGTCGAGGCGATCACGCAACAGGATCTGCCCGAAGTGCTCGGCGTGACGATGATCGCCGCCATCTTCGTGATCCTGGCCAACCTCGTCGTGGACCTGCTCTACGCGGTCGTCGATCCCCGGGTGAGGACCTGATGCCCCGACTGCTACCGCGCCGCAAGCGGGACACCGCGGCCGAGACACCCAAGCTCGCCCCGGCCGGCCCGCCGCCGGCCGCCGAAAACTTCCTCGAAGTGCGCGGCCTGACCGTGCACTTCCCCACCGACGACGGCCTGGTGCGCAGCGTCGATGGAGTGGACTTCGCGCTCCAACGCGGTCGTACTCTGGGCATCGTCGGCGAATCCGGCTCCGGCAAGAGCGTCACCTCGCTGGCGATCATGGGCCTGCACGGCAACACCGGCGCCCGGATCGGCGGCGAGATCTGGCTGGACGGCCGGGAGTTGGTGCGCTCGACCCCCGAGCAGGTCCGGCTGATGCGCGGTCGCCGGATGGCGATGATCTTCCAGGACCCGATGTCCTCGATGCACCCGTACTACACGGTGGGCCACCAGATCATCGAGGCCTACCAGGTGCACAACGAGGTCTCCGCCAAGCAGGCCCGCACGCATGCGATCGACCTGCTGGGCCGGGTCGGCATCCCGCGTCCGGACCGGCGCGTGGACGACTACCCGCACCAGTTCTCCGGCGGCATGCGCCAGCGCGCGATGATCGCGATGGCGCTCAGCTGCGACCCGGAACTGCTGATCGCGGACGAGCCGACGACCGCGCTGGACGTCACCGTCCAGGCCCAGATCCTGGACCTGATCCGGGACCTGCAAAGGGAGTTCAACTCCGCGGTGGTGATGATCACGCACGACCTGGGCGTGGTCGCCGAACTCGCCGACGACGTGCTGGTGATGTATGCCGGCCGCGCGGTCGAGCACGGCCCCTCGCGGACCCTGTTCGAGCAGCCCCGACACCCGTACACCTGGGGCCTGTTGGGCTCGCTGACCCGGCTCGACCGGGAGCGCCAGGAACGGCTGATGCCGATCAAGGGCAGCCCGCCGAGCCTGATCTCGCTGCCCTCGGGCTGTGCGTTCCGTACCCGCTGCCCGTACGCGGACCACAACGACGGGCGCGAGAAGACCGAGGTCCCCCGGCTGCTCGAAATCGAGCCGGGCCACCGGACCGCCTGCCACCTGGACATCCGGGAGCGCGAGCGGATCTGGACCGAGGACATCAGGCCGCGCCTGTGAGCGAGACGGCGAACGTGAAAGCGGACGGGCACGGGGCCGGGCACACGGACGGCCGCGCGGCCGGTCGTACGGCTGGTCGTAGGGCCGGAAACAAAGGGAACGGGAACGCTGAAGTGACCGAGGGCGCCCGAGCGGGAGACGACGTGAAAGCTGCGCAGGCCGCCGAGGCGGCCGCCGATTCCCCGAACGCGCGGGAGCGGGACGTGCTGGTGCGCGTGCGCGGGCTGCGCAAACACTTCCCGATCCGGTCCGGGGTGACCCGGCGCCGGGCCGGCGCGGTCAAGGCCGTGGACGGGCTGGACTTCGACATTCGCGAGGGCGAGACGCTCGGTCTGGTGGGCGAGTCGGGCTGCGGCAAGTCGACCACCGGGCGGATGGTGATGCGGCTGCTGGATCCCACCGAGGGCACCATCGAGTTCGGCGGGCGTGACATCACCGGGCTCTCCCGCGGGCAACTGCGGCCGCTGCGGCGCGACTTCCAGATGATCTTCCAGGACCCGCAGTCCTCGCTGAACCCGCGGCACACCGTCGGCACCATCGTCGGGCTGCCGTTTCGGCTACAGAAGGTCACCCCCGAGGGCGGCATCAAGAAGGCCGTGCAGGAGCTGTTGGAACTGGTCGGTCTCAGCCCCGAGCACTACAACCGCTACCCGCACGAATTCTCCGGCGGCCAGCGGCAGCGGATCGGCATCGCCCGCGCGCTGGCACTGCGGCCCAAGCTGGTGGTCGCCGACGAACCGGTGTCCGCGCTGGACGTGTCGATCCAGGCGCAGGTGGTCAACCTGCTGGACGACCTGCAGAGCGAGTTCGGGCTGACCTACCTGATCATCGCGCACGACCTGTCCGTGGTTCGGCACACCAGCGACCGGGTCGCGGTGATGTACCTCGGCAAGATCGTCGAGATCGCGGACCGCGAGGACCTCTACACCTCGCCCAAGCACCCGTACACGGTCGCCCTGATGTCCGCCGTCCCGGTTCCGGACCCGGCCCGGCGTGAGACCCGCGAGCGCATCCTGCTCAAGGGCGACGTGCCCAGCCCGATGGACCCGCCGCCGGCCTGCCGCTTCCACACCCGGTGCTGGAAGGTGCAGGACATCTGCAAGACCCGGGAACCGCCGCTGGCCGAGATCGCCGGACGGCATCAGGTGGCCTGCCACTTCCCGGAGAACGTGCCGGCGGGGGATGGCGCGGGTGAGGTGGTGGAGTTGGTGAAGCCGAGGGCGGCGTCGCCGGGCGAGACGGCCACGAAGGATGCGGCTGTGCCGGATGGGGCCGCCGGGGACGCGCCTGGCGTGGCTGCGCCCACGACGGATGCTCCCGTGGCGCACGCACCGGCGCCGGACGCGGCTTCGACGGACGCCGACCCCGAGGCTGCGGGGGCCGCACCGGAGCCGGCACCAAAGGCCGTCGGAAAAGCCGAGGGCAAGGCCGACGGGAAGCCCGGCGGAAAGCCCGACGGGGAGGACACACCGCCCACACCGGCCCCATGAGTAACGGACCGTACCCGGCGGTGTAGAACATCCGTTATGTCGCCCGAGGTGCCGCCCGAGATCTTCCACCACACGCTCCAGCAGGTCCTGGACCTGATCGGCATCTTCGTCTTCGCGGCGGCCGGCGCGCTGATGGCCGTGCGGAAGAACTTCGACGTCATCGGGATCACCCTGCTCGCCGAGGTCACCGCCCTAGGCGGCGGGGTGATGCGCGATGTGATCATCGGGTCGGTGCCACCGGCGGCCTTCACCGACCTCGGCTACTTCACCACGCCGCTGCTCGCCGCCGGCCTGGTCTTCTTCCTGCATCCCCAGGTCGAACGCATCATGTCCGCGATCGACGTACTGGACGCCGCCGGGCTCGGCCTGTTCTGCGTGACCGGCACCGCGAAGGCGTACGCGTACGGCCTGAATCCGATCCCGGCCGCCGCGCTCGGGGTGACCACCGCCGTCGGCGGCGGCGCGATGCGCGACGTGCTGGCGCGCGAAGTGCCCACGCTGCTGCGCTGGGACCGGGAGATCTACACCTTCCCGGCCCTGCTCGGCGCCGGCATCACCGCCGCGCTGATCGAGTTCGACCTGTTCGGGCCGGTCACCGCGACGGCGGCGGTGACCTTCGCGTTCCTGCTTCGCGTGCTCGCGCTCCGGCGCGGGTGGCGGGCGCCGCGCGCGTGGCGCCGTAATTCGGGCACCAGCGCCGAGGAGCAGTAGCCGGCGGCGGCCCGCGACCGCTCGTGCCGCCCCGGATCGGGCGTTCTCGCCGGGCCCGCGGCCCCGGGCTGCGCCGCTCGGCCGGCAGGCGCAATGCCTCCACTCATAAGGGTGGACCGTGCCCAATTTGCCTCGGCGGACGTTGCACCAGGATGTGTGGGAGATCCAGCAGCCGTTGACCTACGACCACCGGCCGAGACAACCAGATCCGAAGGACGCGCGCCTGCGCCGGCGACTCGTCGCGTACACGACCGCGATGCTGCCGTCCTGGCGCCTGTGGCTCGGCCGATTCCTGCCCGGAGGGCCGCGATACGGACGGGTGTACGGCCGCCCGCGCCGGCGCCCGCGGGTACCCGACTAAGCTGCGCAGTGCGATGGCCTACTTCGATCACGCGGCGACCACCCCGATGCGCCTTTCGGCAATCCGGGCGATGACCGTACAGCTTGCCCGACTCGGGAATCCGTCCTCGCTGCACGCGTCCGGGCGACGCGCACGCCGCACGGTGGAGGAGTCCCGCGAGTCGCTGGCCCATGCGCTGGGCGCGCGACCGAGCGAGATCGTCTTCACCGCGGGCGGCACCGAGGCCGACAACCTCGCGGTCAAGGGGATCTACTGGTCGCGCGTCGCGGCGGACCCGGCGCGGCGACGGATACTCGTCAGTCCGGTGGAGCACCACGCCGTGCTCGACCCCGTGCTGTGGCTGGAGTCGGCCGAGGGCGCGGAGGTCGAGTGGCTGGACGTGGACGCCGACGGGCGGGTGCAACCGGACACCCTGCGGGCGGCGATCGAACGCGATCCGGCGTCGGTGGCCCTGGTGTCGGTGATGTGGGCCAACAACGAGGTCGGCACGGTCGAGCCGATCGCCGAGCTGGTGGAGATCGCGCACGAGTTCGGCATCCCGTTCCACTCCGACGCGGTCCAGGCGGTCGGCCAGGTCCCGGTGGACTTCGCGGCGACCGGTCTGGACGCGATGACCGTCACCGGACACAAGCTGGGCGGGCCGGGCAACTGCGGCGCGCTCGTGCTCGGCCGCGGCATCACGCCGGTGCCGGTGCTGCACGGCGGCGGCCAGGAGCGCGACGTGCGCTCGGGCACGCTGGACACCGCGTCGATCGCGGCGCTTGCCGTGGCGGCCGAGGAGTCGGTCCGCGAACAGGCACAGTACGCGCGGCGGGTGGGCGCACTGCGAGACGAACTGGTGCGGCGGATCGTGGCGGCGGTACCGGACGCGCAACTCAACGGCGATCGGCGGCTGGACCCGGCACACCGGTTGCCGGGCAACGCGCACTTCTCCTTCCCGGGCTGCGAGGGCGACTCGCTGCTGCTGCTGCTCGACGCGCGCGGGATCGAGTGCTCGACCGGTTCGGCCTGCTCGGCGGGCGTCGCCCAGCCGAGCCACGTACTGCTCGCGATGGGCGCGGACAGCGCCCGGGCCCGCGGTTCGCTGCGGTTCAGCCTGGGACACACCACCACCGAGGCCGAGGTCACCGAACTGGCCGAGGCGATCCTGCCGGTGGTCACCCGCGCCCGATCCGCGGGGTCGGTGGCGGCGCGCCGGTAGGACCGGCTTCGGGTGGGGCCGGTGTTGGTCAGGGCTGGACGTCGGTCGGGGCCGGGTGTCGGTCGGGGCGGCTCGGGTTCGGGTGATTCGCTCGGGGGCGGCTTCGGCTCGGGTAATCCCCTCGGGGGTCGGCGGGGTGACCACGTACTCTTGAGGCGCTATGTCTGATCACACGCTTCCTCCTGCCAACGGCCGCCGCCTCCGGGTGCTCGCCGCCATGTCCGGCGGGGTCGACTCCGCCGTTGCCGCCGCGCGAGCGGTCGAGGCCGGACACGACGTGGTCGGTGTCCACCTCGCGCTCTCGGCGAAACCCGCGACGCTGCGCGAGGGCGCCCGGGGTTGTTGCACGATCGAGGATTCCCGGGACGCGCGGCGGGCCGCGGACGTGATCGGCATCCCGTTCTACGTATGGGACATGGCCGAGCGTTTCCGCGAGGACGTCATGGACGACTTCGTGGCCGAGTACAAGGCCGGACGCACGCCGAACCCGTGCCTGCGCTGCAACGAGAAGATCAAGTTCGCGGCGCTGCTCGACAAGGCGCTCGGGCTCGGCTTCGACGCGGTGTGCACCGGGCACTACGCGCAGATCGTCGAGCACCCGGACGGCTCGCGCGAGCTGCACCGCTCGGTCGACATGAGCAAGGACCAGTCGTACGTGCTGGGCGTACTCGACACCGACCAGCTCGCGCACGCGATGTTCCCGCTCGGCGGCGACACCAAGGGCGACGTGCGACTGGAGGCCGAGCGACGGGACCTCGCGGTCGCGCAGAAGCCGGACAGCCACGACATCTGCTTCATCGCCGACGGCGACACCCAGGGCTTCCTGGCCAAGCACCTGGGCACCGAGCGCGGCGACATCGTGGATGCGACCGGCACCAAGCTCGGCGAGCACGACGGCGCGTACGCGTACACGATCGGCCAGCGCAAGGGCCTGCGAATCGGCCACCCGGCGGCGGACGGCAAGCCGCGGTACGTGCTGGACATCTCGCCGGTGAGCAACACCGTCACGGTCGGCCCGGTCGAGGCGCTGGACGTGGACCGCCTGGTCGGCATCCGGCCGAGGTGGTGCGGCCCGGCCCCGGTCGGCGAGGTGGCCTGCACGGCCCAGGTCCGAGCCCACGGCGAGGAAACCCCGGCGATCGCCGAGGCGGTCGGCGCCGAGGTCCGCGTGCGACTGGCCGAGCCGATCCGGGGCATCGCCCGAGGCCAGGCGGTGGTCCTCTACGACGGGACACGCGTCATCGGCTCGGCGACGATCGACGGGACGGCGTAGGGGCAGAGTCGGGATTCGCAGTCGGCCATGGGGAATCGGCCCCCGGGCCGGGGATGTACCCGGGGGCCGATGGGTGCCCGCACGACGTGCCCGCACCGCCTTCGACGCCGTGCGGGCTGTCTGGGTAGCCCTGACGATGCCGGCCCCCGACACGGGTGCGGGAGCAACGAAAGTTGATCGTGGGCGTCCGAAGGTTGTCGAATACACGCCCACGGTCCCGGTCCGCGAGCCCGCCTCCGCGCTCCCGCGAGTCCACGCCGCCCGTCCCCGCCTTCGCGCGCGCCCACCCCTGCCATCGTGCGAGTCGCTTCGTGGCCGCGCCCGGGCGTGCCCCCGCTGCGAGGGGGTGCCGTTCGTGTGGGGAACCGGGGCGGGGTGGGGTGCGTCGCAGGGGTGTTCGCTGTGCGGCTATGGGGATGGTGCGTGATGGGTGTACGGGGGGCCTGGTGGGATCGGGTGCTGCGGTTGGTGTTGGCGGTGGTGTCGATCCAGGTGCTGATGGTGGCGCAGCCCGCATGGGCTTGCGGGTGTGGGGCGGCGGTGCCGGCCGGCGGGCGGACGCTGACGGTGGGTCAGGAGACCTCGGTGGTGCGCTGGGACGGGCGCGTCGAGGAGATCGACATGCAGCTGACCGTGTCCGGGGACGCGGAACAGGCGGCCTGGATCATGCCGGTGCCGTCGCGGGCGAGCGTGACGCTCGGGAACAGCGCGCTGTTCGGTGAGTTGGAGCGGGTGGTGGCACCTGTCGAGCGGGTTCGGCACTACTTCTGGCCGAGGTCGGGTGACTGGCCCCTCTCCGACGATTCGGGCGGCGGGGACAGGTCTCCTCGTTCCGGTGCGGCGCCGGGTGGCGGTGGGGTCGAGGTGGTCGGGCGCGAGCGGTTGGGCCCGTTCGACGTCGCACGCCTCGCGGCCGACGACCCGCAGGCGTTGGGGAGTTGGCTCACGCAGAACGGCTTCCACCTGCCTCCCGCGCTCGCGACCGCGCTGGAGCCGTACGTGCGGCAGCACTGGGAGTACGTGGCGATCCGGCTCGCGCCCGAGGCGCCCGCCGGCAGCGGCGCCCGGCCGGCCACGCTGCGCGGCAGCCTGGATCCGTTGCACCTGAGCTTCGCCTCGGATCGGCTGGTCTATCCGATGCGCCTGTCCCGACTGGCCAAGGTGCCGCAGCACTTGCGGCTGTACGTGGTCGCCGCACACCGCATGCAGCCGCGCTCGGACATCGGCGGCGCGCCCCCGAACGTGCTGTACGCGGGCAAGCCGGACGCCGCACGATCGGCGTCCGCCGGGCAGTCGGCCGGTATCGCGGACCGGTTGGCGCCGATCGACGGCAAGCCGGCCTTCCTGACCGCGTTCGACCAGAACTTCCCGACCCCGGCAAGCATCGTCGACGACCACGAACTGCGCCCGGCCGCACACGACAGCGGCTATCAACGGGCCACCTACCGCGACGAGTTGCTGACCGTCGTCGGGATCCCGGCCTGGCTCCTGTCGGTACTCGGCGCGCTCGTCGTGCTGCTCGCGGCCGGCCTGGTGTGGCGCCGCCGCCGCATCACCCGCAGGCCACCGACCGCACCCGGTCCGGTCCCGCCGCGCCCGACGTACGCGCCGAGCTGATCCACCGTCCACGGCACCGAGGGTTCAGGCGAGGTCCGCCCACGAGCCGCCGACCATGACCGCCGTGACGGAGGTGAGTGCTTCGATGCGGTCGAGGGGGTCGCCGGCGCACAGCAGGAGGTCGGCGTCGTGGCCGGCGCGGAGGCGGCCCTTGCGCCCGCCGAGGCCGACGGTGTCGGCGGCGACGGAGGTGGCCGACGCGAGCGCCTCGGCTGCCTGGATGCCGCCCGCGACCAGGTCGGCGATGGCGGCCGGCAGGCTCCCGTGCGGCTTGGCGGCGCTGATTCCCGAGTCGGCTCCGGAGACGACGCGGACCCCGGCCCGGTGTGCGCGCGCCACCAGGGCGAGCCGGACCTCCCGGGTCAGTCCGATGCGCTCCAGCAACTCCCGTACCGCCGGCGGCGGGAGCGCGTCCGGGTCGGTACCGAGCGTGGGACACACGGCGACCTGCCGCGCCGCGAGCCGGTGCAGCAGGTCGTCGGAGATCCGCACGCCCCGGTCGGTCAGGCAGGTGCAGTGTTCGATGCCGTCGGCGCCTGCGGCGAGGGCCTGTTCGACGGCGGGCAGGTTGTGTGCGTGCACGGTGACCGGCAGTCCGGCGGCGTGCGCCTCGTCCACGATCAGGCGCAGTTCCGTCGAGGTGAACTGACAGCGCATCAGGTCGGTGCCCGGGGTCATCGTGCCGCCGGTGCCCATCACCTTGACCACGTTCACGCCGCGCTCGGCCCGCTCCCGAACGGCCGCACGCAGTCGATCGGGCCCGACGGCCTCGCTGCCGAATCGCCAACAGTGCCCCTTGGCACTGGTGATCGGCGGTCCGGCGGCCAGGATCGTCGGCGCGGGCAGGCCGTCGCCCGCCCGATCGCGCCGGTGCAGCACCGACCAGTCACGGTCGCCGAGATCGCGTACCACGGTTACCCCGACGGCCAGTTCGCGGCGTAACGAGTCGGTGATCACCGCGTCGAGTTGTTCGGGGGAGTACTCGGGCAGCCGGTCGAGCGCGCCGTCGCGACTGTCGCCGCCGAGGTGGCTGTGCAGGTCGAACAGGCCGGGCAGGACGGTCGCCGTGGGATGTTCGACCAGGTTCCAGCCGTCCGGTACGAGAGCTTCGCCCGACTCCAGCCCGACGATTCGCCCGTCCGCCACGAAGACGGATACCGGCCCGGGATGCGCCCGTTCGCCGTCGAAGGCGCGTGCTGCTCGGATCACCAACATCTCGTTCCCCCATTCCTCGGGTTCGTCCCTCGAACAGCACCATAATCCGGAGGATCCCGGAATCCGGCGATTGCGAAATCACAGAGGGAACCACAGACGGAACCACAGACGGAATCGCAGACGGGATCCGGGACGGGTCCATATTCCGCACGTGGACTTTCCGAGACGGACGACTTCGAGCCATTCGTTGTCCGAACTTCGCCGGTCCCCTAATCTTCACGCGACCGCGTGCGGAGCCGAGACGGCTCCCGGCGAGCGGTGCTCGGCAGCCGTGAAGGTGTCCCGCACCGGTGCGACCGAAGAGGTCGGAACAACACGTCGCAACCCTCGGAGGGTTCATTGCGGGTTCGTCTACGAAAGCGAATTCTGCCCGTCTTCCTCGCGGTCGGCATTGCCGCGACGGTCGGGGTGGCGGTGGGCCGGCAGGACGACGGCCCATCCGCGACGATCCGAATGGAGGACAGCTACGTCAGTCAGGCCGGACCGGCCAAACCGCACGCCGATGTCACGTGGTTGTCGGTGTGTACGGCCACCTGTGACGGCCAAGTCAACGCCGAGAAACGCGCGTTCGTCCGCGTCGACGTGTCGGGTGTGCCGGCGGGCGCGCGTGATGTGAAGCTCGCCCTGGAGTTCACCCCGGCCCGCACGGTGGACACGACCGTGCGGGTGCACAAGGTCACCGCACCCTGGCAGGCCGACAAGCTCACCTGGAACAACCAACCGGCGCTCGGCGCACAGGTCGGGACGCGACAGGGCTTCACCGCCTGGCAGCGCGCACCGATCGACGTCTCCGGAGCGTTCACCGGCAACGGCAGTTACTCCTTCGCGGTGACCTCGGCCGGCGGTGCGCATGCCGTCTTCCAGTCGTCCCGCGGCAAACCCGAGGAAGCGCCGCGCGCGACCGTGACCTGGACCGAGGGATCCGACCCGGCGCCCGCCCCCTCCGCCGGGCCGCTTCCGTTCGCGATGCCGTCCACGGCGGCGCTGCGCGCGAGCACCAAGAAGGTGTACGCGCACTACTTCACCCCCTATCCCGCCTCGTTCGAGAACGCGCCGGCGGATCGGGACTACTACGCCCGCAACTACCTCGATCCGAACGGAGAGAGCGGAAAGCACGCCGCCTACGGCGGACTCCTGCGCGACCGGCCCAAGCCGCGCGATGTGCGCACCGGCGACTGGACGTTGCAGGACATGCAGCAGGAGGTGCGCGAGGCGACCGCGGCCGGCATCGACGGCTTCACGGTGGACGTGCTGTCCACCACGAGCGCGCACTGGACCCGGTTGAAGACGTTGATCAAGGCGGCGGAGACGGTCGATCCGGAGTTCGACATCGTGGTGATGCCGGACATGACCGCGCTCAAGGACATCACACCCGCCGCGCTGGCGGCGTCGATGAACGAACTGGCCGCGTCCAAGGTGGTGCAGCGGTTGGCGGACGGGCGGGTCGTGGTGTCGCCGTTCAAGGCCGAGCAGGTTTCGCCGCAGTGGTGGGCGGACTTCAACGCGATCATGGCGAACACGTACAAGACCAAGGTCGCGCTCGTGCCGGTGTTCCTCAACTTCGGTGCGAACGCCGACAAGTACGCGGCCGTCAGCTACGGCTTCTCCAACTGGGGCAATCGCAGCCCCAATCGGCAGGGCAACATCAAGCAGGACATCGCCAAGGCACACAGCCTCGGCAAGATCTGGATGCAGCCGGTGGCGGTCCAGGACGAGCGGCCCAACCAGGGCATCTACGACGAGGCGAACAACACCGAGAACCTGCGCACCACGTGGACCAATGCGATCGACGGCGGTACGGACTGGGTGCAGTTGACCACCTGGAACGACTACTCGGAGGGCACCCAGTTCGCGCCGTCCGCCAACTCGGGGCACACGTGGGTGGACATCTCGGCGTACTACCTGGCCCGGCTCAAGACCGGCGCCTGGCCGGTGATCACCCGGGACACGGTCTATCTGACCCATCGGGTGCAATTCGCCGCGGCTCGGCCCACCTCCGGCGGGCAGACCAGGTTGATGAACCCCAGGAGCGGGACGAACAGCCCGCGCGACACGGTGGAGGTGCTCTCGTTCCTGACCGCGCCTGCGACGGTGAACGCGTCCATCGGCGGAAAGGCGCAGCCCTATCAGGCCACCGCCGGCCTCCAGGCGAAGCTGTTCCCGCTGGCCTACGGCAGCAATTCCGCCGCAGTGGTCCGAGCCGGCAGGACGACCGCGACGATCACGTCACCACACGCCGTGGTGAAGGACTTCGTCCGGCAGGACCTCGGCTACCGAGGCTCGAGTAGCGGACGCGGCCCGACGGGCTGACCCGGGCACCCGGAGCCGACCCGACCCGGCCCGGCCGCCGACCGACTGCGGGGCGGAACCCCTGTGTTCCGTTCCGCACTCGGCGGCCGTCGGGCCGTTCGGGCCGTCGGCGCTCGCGCGAGTGGCACCCGGGTCGGGGTGCCGCCAGGAGGGCACCCGTCGTGTTCAGCCGACGTCCGCTCGGCGGTGGTGGTGGAGTTCCATCGGGGCCGCGGGGGTTGCGTGGGCGCCTGCGCCGTGGCGGAGGAGCCATGCGGTGGCCTCGTCGCCCGGGAGCGCCTTGGACATCAACCAGCCCTGGGCCGCGTCGCAACCCAGTTCGCGCAGCCGCTGGTAGGTGGCCTCGTTCTCGACACCCTCGGCGACCACGCGCAGGCCCAGCGAGTGGGCCAGTTGCACGATCGAGCAGACGATCGCGGCGTCCTCCTCGTTCATGGTCAGGCGGGCCACGAACGAGCGGTCGATCTTGATCTCGCTCACCGGGATGTGCCGCAGGTGCACGAGCGAGGAGTAGCCGGTACCGAAGTCGTCCAGGGACAGCCGCACGCCCAACCGACGCAGTGCGTCCAGAGATTCGGCGGCCCGCTGCGGTTCCTCCAGCAGCACCCGCTCGGTGATCTCCAGTTGCAACGCGCCCGCCGCCACGTTGTGTTCGCGCAGTCCCGCGGCCACCGAGTCGGCGAACGAGGGCACATGGATGTCGCGTGCGGAGATGTTCACCGCGACCGGGACGTCGATGCCCTCCGCGTGCCAGCGGGCCACCTGGTCCAGCGCGACGTCCACCACGTAACGGGTGAGTCGGGGCATCAGCCCGGTCTGTTCGGCCAGAAGGACGAACTCCTCGGGCGAGACCTGCCCCCGGGTCGGATGCCGCCAGCGCACCAGTGCCTCGCAGCCGTCCACCCGGCCGTCCACGAGCCGAACCTTCGGCTGATAGTGCAGTTCGACCTCGTGGTTGTCCAACGCCCGGCGCAGATCGCCGAGCAGCAGCAGCTTGTCCCGGGTGTTCACGTCGCGCGAGTCGTCGTAGAGTTCCACGCCGCTGCGCGAGCGTTTGGCCAAGTACATGGCCACATCGGCGAATTGCAGGAGGCCCAGGACATCGCTGGCGTGGTCCGGGAAGATCGCCACGCCGACGCTGGCCTCCACGTCCAGGGTCAAGTCGTCCAGGTCGAACGGCTCGCCGAGCCGGTCCACGATGCGATGTGCGAGGCCCAGGACCAGTTCCTGCGCGGTCTGTCGATCCGAGCCCATGTCCAACCCCGGTAACAGCAGCGCGAATTCGTCGCCGCCGAGCCGGGCCACCGTGTCCCCCGGGCGGACCAGTGTCTCCAGCCGCGCGCCGACCTGCTGCAACAGCCGATCGCCCGCGACGTGTCCGAGGGTGTCGTTGACCTCGTGGAAGCGGTGCAGGTCGAGCAGCAACAGCGCGACCCGGCCGCCACGACCGCCGGCCCGACCCAGTGCCTCCTCACCCCGCTCCAACAACAACCGCCGGTTCGGCAGACCGGTGAGCGCGTCGTGCCGCGACTCCTGCTCGCGGTCGAAGCGAACCATCGTGCTGCGGTACAGCGCGTGCAGCGGGAGTACGAACAGCGGGAGCAGCCAAGGTTGTTCGGCGGTCACCACGGCGATCAGCGGGGACAGGCCGATCAGCGCGCCGTGCGAGACCAGCCGCGCCCGCACCTCGGCCCGCATCAGCGTGAACACACTCGTCCCGCGCCAACTCGCCCGCGCCAGCCACCCGGACGTCTGGGACACGGCCGCCATCGCAAGCCCGGCCAGCGCGACCACCGGGAAGTCCACCACACGCAGCCCGCGGGCCTGGTCCGGGCCCGGCTCGATGTCGAACAACCCGAGCACCGCGTCGGCGGCGACGAAGGCGAGTACGTAGTGGCCCATCGTGTAGCCGATCCGCCACCACGAATCGCCTCTGAGCAGGCCGGACACCAGGACCGGGACGGTCTGCCACAGCGCGGCGACCTGCCAGCCGTGCACGAGCAGCAGGCCGAACGTGATGGCGATCGACGGCATCGCGCCGGGGATGTACAACCCCCGGCGCGTGAGCGCCGTGTACACGCCGTCGATCGACACCAGCGCGAGCATGATCCACACGCCGGGGGTCAGCGGGACCGGACAACGACCGTCGGCCACGGCGATCGCCGGTGGCACGACGAGCGCGAAAACGCCGGCCAGCGCCACTATCCCGGTGTGGATGAAGAACGCGCGCGGTCGCGCCAGTCGCGACAGGTCCGTCCTGCCGATCCGACCCATGCGCCTGCTCCCTGCGGCCTCGTCGGGCGGCATCCCGGGCGCCGGGACGGGTACGCCTGTGGGGCACCGAGCCGCCGGATGGGCAGGCTCCCGCCCAGGGTAGGTCGTTCCGGCGGTGCGAGGGAGCGCTTTCAGCCGGCGCGCTCGGCCACCCACGCACGGGCCGCCTCGGGCCCCTCGTCCAGGAGTACGGCGAAGCCCTCGTCGTCGAGGATCGGCAGGCCCAGTTGCACGGCCTTGTCGTATTTGGAGCCGGGATTGTCGCCCACGACCACGAAGTCGGTCTTCTTCGAGACCGAACCCGTCACCTTGGCACCGCGCTGTTCCAAGGCCTCCTTGGAACTGTCCCGGGTGTACCCGGTGAGAGTTCCGGTGACGACCGTCACAATTCCGTCAAGCGGGCCGGGTGGCTTCTCCTCGTCGGCGCCCTCCTCGGCGAGTCGCACACCGGCCGCGCGCCACTTCTCGATGATCTCGCGGTGCCAGTCCTCGGCGAACCACTCGGTGACCGCCTTGGCGATGATCGGGCCGACGCCGTCGACCGCGGCGATCTCCTCCTCGGAGGCCGCGGCGAGCCGGTCGAGGTCGTGGAAGCCGCTCGTGATGGCCCGTGCGGTGGTGTCGCTGACGTGTCGGATGGAGAGCGCGGTCAGGATCCGCCACAGCGGCTGGGTCTTGGCCTTCTCCAGGCCCTCCAGCAGCGTGGCGACGGTCTGCTTGGCTTCGCCCTTCTGGTTGGCGAAGAACGACACGACCTTCGGCTCGCCGGTCTTCTCGTCGATCTTGGGCATGCCGGTCCGCTGTTCGCGCACGACCACCTTGATCGGCAGCAACTGCTCCACCGTCAGCGAGAACAGGTCGCCTTCGTTGACCACGGGCGGTTCGGCCGGCTCCAACGGCTGGGTCAGCGCGGTCGCCGCGACGTAACCCATGCCGTCGATGTCGAGTGCCTTGCGGCCGGCGAGATAGAACAACCGCTCGCGCAGCTGTGCGGGACACGACCGGGCGTTGGGGCAACGTACGTCGACGTCGCCCTCCTTCATCGCCCGCAACTCGGTGCCGCACTCCGGACACTCGGTCGGCATCACGAACTCACGGGCGTCCGCGGGGCGCAGGTCGGCGACCGGGCCGAGGATCTCCGGGATCACGTCACCGGCCTTGCGCAGCACGACGGTGTCGCCGATCCAGACACCCTTGGCCTTGACCACGTTCTGGTTGTGCAGCGTCGCGTAGGCCACCACCGACCCCGCCACCGTCACCGGCTCCATCACCGCATACGGCGTCACCCGACCCGTACGCCCGACGCCCACCTCGATGTCGAGCAGCTTGGTGTTGACCTCCTGCGGCGGATACTTGAACGCGATCGCCCACCGAGGCGCCTTCGAGGTCGCGCCGAGCCGGCCCTGGATCGGGATCTCGTCGACCTTGATCACGATGCCGTCGATCTCGTGCTCGACCGAGTTGCGGTGCTCGCCGTAATAGCGGACGAACTCCTTCACCTCGTCGATCGTGTCGACCACCTTGTTGTGCTGCGCGGTCGGCAGCCCCCACGCGTGCAGGCGCTCGTACGCGTGCGACTGGCAGTCGATGTCGAAGCCCCGGCGAGCGCCGATGCCGTGCACGATCATGTGCAGCGGCCGCGACGCGGTCACCCGCGGGTCCTTCTGCCGCAACGATCCGGCAGCGGCGTTGCGCGGGTTGGCGAACGGCTTCTCGCCGGCCTCGACCAGTCGCGCGTTCAGTTCGTCGAACTTCTCGATCGGGAAGAACACCTCACCGCGGATCTCGACCAGCTCGGGCACGTCGTGCCCGCCGTCGTCGCGCAGCCGGGTCGGGATCTCGGCGATCGTGCGGATGTTCGGCGTGACGTCCTCGCCGGTCCGGCCGTCTCCGCGCGTCAACGCGCGCACCAGCCGGCCGTTCTCGTACAGCAGGTTGATCGCCAGACCGTCGATCTTGAGCTCGCACAGGTAGTGGAACGACCCCGTGCCCAGTTCGCGGGTGAGTCGGTCGTCCCACTCGTCGAGTTCGTCCTCGTTCATCGCGTTGTCGAGGCTGAGCAGGCGCTCCAGGTGGTCCACCGAGGCGAAGTCGGTCGAGTACGTGCCGCCGACCTTCTGGGTCGGCGAATCCGGCGTGCGCAACGCCGGGTATTCCTCCTCGATCGCCTCCAGCTCCCGCATCAGCGCGTCGAACTCGCCGTCGCTGACGACCGGCGCGTCCTTCACGTAGTAGCGGAAGCGGTGCTCCTCCAGCTCACGGGCGAGGGTCGCGGCGCGTTCGCGCACCTCGGCCGGGATCTCGTCCACTCCGGTCGTCGCACCAGCCACGTCGTCGCCCTCCAGCGCCACCAGTTCGATTGGGTTCGCGGCGTCCCGCGGGCGGGCCGCCCAGGCGCGCCGCCGCGATTCGCTACATGGCGCCTTCGGGGTCGTCCCGAAGCACCCGGCCGGCAGCCACACTGTGGGACAGAGCGGCTCGGGCATGCGCCGGAGAGGCACCGGCGAGGCCACACGTGGGGGTCACCACGACGGCTTCGGCCAGGGACTCCGGCGGAAAACCGAGCCTGTTCCACAACGTTCCGACAGACCTGACGGTACCGGGCGGGTCGGACAGTGGCCGCGCTCCCACACCGGGCTCGACCTCGGACGCCGCGCTCTCCGGGGGCAGCGCGGGCACCACCCCGGCGAAGAAGCGGAAGCCGGCCTCGACCGCCTCGCCGATCGATTCGTCCTGGGACTGTTGCAGCAGCGAGAAGTCGAGCGAGACGCCCGCCGCACCTGCCTGGCGCAGCAGCGTGACCGGCGTACCCGGTGCGCAGCAGTGCACGACGGTCGGTACGCCCGCCACCGCGATCACGTCCCGCAACGTGTCCCGGACCACCGCCTTGTCCACCGCACGCAGCCGGCCGAAGCCGCTGGCGGTGGGCACGTCGCCGGCGATCACGCCGGGCAGCGCGGGCTCGTCCAACTGGAGCACCAGGTCGGCGCCCGGGATCCGCCGGCCCACCTCGGCCACGTGCAGCCGGATGCCCTCGGCGAGCGAGACGGCCAGGTCCCGGCATGCGCCCGGGTCGGCCAACGCCTTGTCGCCGTAGGTCAGTTCGATCGTGGCGGCGAGCGTCCACGGACCGGCGACCTGGATTTTGAGCGGACCGGTGTAGCCCTGGGTGAACTCCTCCAGGGCGTCCAGGTCCTGGCCCAGGTACGAGCGGGCCCGGCGGTGGTCGCGTCCGGGGCGGTCCACGAAGCGCCACCCGGAGGGCTGCACGTCGGTGTAGAGGTCGACCAGCATCCCGGCCGAGCGGCCGGTCAGGTCGGCACCGGGCCCGCGGGCGGGCAACTCGGGCAGGTGCGGCAGGTCGGTCAGCAGGCCGAGCACCATCTTGACGGTCTCGCGGATGTCCTCACCGGGCATGGAACCGACCCCGGTGGCGCTGCCGGGTGACCAGGGAGAAGTACGTTCTGGGGTGTCCACGCTCGGAAGCTTAGTTCGACCCGGCGCGCACCCCCGCGGGTGCCGGAGCGGTGTCGGCCGCGACTTCGGACGCGGTGTCGGCCGCGGGTTCCGACGCGGCGGGTCCATCCGGTGCGCCGGGGGCCGAGCGCAGCGGGACCTCGCGGACGAACCAGGACAACCCGAACGCGAGCACGGACAGGATCGCCAGCCCGATCACCACGCCGTGCAGGCCGCTGGTGACCGCCGTGTGGAAGGCGTCCCGCGTGGCGGCGGGCAACTCGCGCAGCGCGGCCGGGGTCAGGTCGGCCCCGGCGGAGCCCGGCCGGCCGTCCTGCGACCCCAGGCTGCCTTCGAAGCGGTGCGCGTACACCGCGCCCAGCAGCGCGACGCCGAGCGAGCCGCCGATCGTGCGGGTGAGCGTTGCGGTGCCGCTCGCCGCACCGAGGTCGCGGGGGTCGGCGCTGTTCATCGTGATCAGCATGGTGCTCTGCATCACGAAGCCCACACCGACGCCGATCACCAGGGTCAGTGCCGAGGCCGCGGCCGTGGGAGTGTGCACACCGAGGCCGAGCAGCACGAGCGCTCCGACGATCATCAGCGCGCCGCCCAGGATGGGGTAGACCCGGTAGCGACCGGTCCGGCTGATCAGTCGGCCACTGGTGATCTGTACGCCGAGCATGCCGAACATCAGCGGCAGGAGCAGCAGGCCACCCGCGGTGGGCGAGGCGCCCCGGACGAACTGCATGTACTGCGGGAGGTAGTTGGTCGCGGCCATCATCACCGCGCCGACCAGAAAGCTCAGCACCTGCGCCACGGCGAAGTTGCGGTCGGCGAACAGCCGGGGCGGGATGATCGGTTCGACCGCGCGCCGCTCGACCGGGACGAACGCGGCCAGCGCCACGACGGTGAGCCCGGCCAGGCCGAGGATCTGCGGCGAGGTCCACGCGTAGGTGGTGCCCGCCCAGCCGGCGAACAGGGTCAGTGCGACGATGCCGGTGGTGAGCAGGGCGGCGCCGGCGTAGTCGATCCGGGCCTTGATCCGCACGGTGTCGAGCCGGATGCCGACGCCGACGATGCCGAGCGCCAGCAGGCCGACCGGCACGTTGACGTAGAACGCCCAGCGCCAGTTCAGGTGATCGGTGAGGAAGCCGCCGAGCAGTGGTCCACCGACCAGCGCGATCGGCATGATCGCGCCGAACAGCGCCTGCACCCGGCCGCTGTCGCGCGGCGGCACGAGCGCGCCGATCAGCGCGAAGGCGCCGACCATCAGGCCGCCCGCGCCCAGTCCCTGGACGGCGCGGAAGAGGATCAGCTCGTTCATGTCCCGGGCCGTCCCGGAGAACATCGAGCCGACCAGGAACACGCCGATCGAGGCCATGAACACACCCTTGCGACCGTAGAGGTCGCCGAGCTTGCCCCAGATCGGGGTGGTCGCGGCGGCGGCGAGCAGGTAGGCGGTGACCACCCAGGACAGCCGGTCCAGCCCGCCGAGGTCGCCGACGATGGTGGGCAGTGCGGTGCCCACGATGGTGCCGTCGAGCATGCCCAGGAACATGCCGAGGACCAGGCCGACGATGCCGAAGGGGATCCTGGTGGGTGGGGTGTCGGTTTCGTGTGACATGGCGCTGCCCCCGTGGTGGGTGGTGGGGTTCGGACGGGTGAGCAGGCGTCAGGCCGCGTACGGGCGCACGGCCTTGGCGTCGCGCAGGGCGTGCGCCCACCACACGAGCCGATCGAGCATGGTCTTCGCGGCGGCGTCCGAGGCCGGGTCGACCGCGTCGCCCTCGGCGTCGAACCTGTCCCAGTGCCCGTGGAAGCTGACCGTGTCCCGGATGGTGACCGTGTGCAGCTCGGCGAGCACGACCCGCAACTGCTCGACCGCACGCAGACCGCCGGACACCCCGCCGTAGGACACGAAGCCGACCGGCTTGGCGTGCCATTCCGGGTTGTGCCAGTCGATCGCGTTCTTCAGCGCGGCCGGGAAGCTGTGGTTGTACTCCGGCGTGACGATCACGAACGCGTCGGCGGCGGCCAGTCGGGGCGAGACCTCGGCGAGCAGTTCGGCGGTGCCGGGCGCCGGCGGCTGCCCGAAGGCGGGGAACACCGTGGGCAGCGGGGTCTCGACCAGGTCGACCACGTCCACGGTCAGGTCGTCGCGTTCGGCGGCACGGGCGCGGATCCAGGTGCCGACGACGGGCGCGAAGCGGCCCTCCCGGGTGCTGCCGACGATGATCGCGAGGCGCAGGGGAGTGGTGGCGGGCATGGTGACTCCTCGATGTTCGTGTACAGCGTATCCATCGGAATACAACGTACACAGTGGCGTGTACGACGTCTACTCTTGATACGTTGTACGCAGAACCCCCGACGTATCCGGGGCATGCGCCGTATCGCCGCACCCATCGCCCTTCGGAAGGACCGCACTCATGGCCGGCCAGAAGAAGAAGTCGTCACCGGCAGAGGCAGGGGAGGCGGCGGCGGGGCCGGATGCGGGCGGCGAACGTCGGGTCTCGCTGTGGGAGCGGCTGGAGAACCCGACTCCCGCTCCGCGTACCGTGCTCACCTCGGGCCGGATCGCCGAGGTCGCGGTCGCGATCGCCGACGCCGAGGGCATCGACGCGGTGACGATGCGGCGGCTGGCGACCGAGTTGGGCGTCGCGCCGATGGCGGCCTATCGGTACGTGTCGGGCAAGGACGACCTGTTGGAGCTGATGGTCGACCGGGTCTACGGCGAGCTGACCGCGCCCGAGACCGGCGCGGGCTGGCGGGCCACGTTGCGCACGCTCGCGACGAGCACGCGCGAGATCGTGCTGCGGCATCCGTGGCTGGTGCAACTGCCGTCGGCGCGGGCGGCGATCTCGCTCACGCCGAACCGACTGGCGACGGTGGAGTGGGGGATGGCTGCGCTGGCCGAACTCGACCTACCGCCCGACGAGTTGATGGTCGCCGTGGACACGGTCGGCGCGTACGTGCAGGGCCGTACCGCCGCCGAGGTGGCCACCCTGCGGCTGATGGAGGTGCGGGGCGCGGCCGACAACCACGCACTGCGAACGCACCTGGCCCCGGAGATGACCTACCTGATGAGCACGGGCCGATACCCCACCTTCCACGCGTACCTCGGGGCCGCCCGGCGCAAGGACGATCCGCGCTGGCAATTCGAGACCGCCCTCGACTGCATCCTCGACGGCCTCGCCACCCGCCTGGGCATCTGACCTGCGAGGCAACGGGATCCCAATCGCCGCGACGTCTACCGCAACCGGTAGGGCCCGCACGGCGGGGATCCGGTACGCGCGGCGCCGGCCGGCCGGCGGTCAGCGGCCGGTGGCGGTGGTTGCGCGCTCCACGAGTCGGAGTGCGTCGACCGCCATTCTGGCCGCCGTTCCGATCACCGCGTCGGCGGCCGGCAGGGCCGCTGCGGTGTCGGCCGCGCGGGTGCAGATCGCGATCGCGTAGCGGCCGCCGTCCGGATACTCGACCACTCCCGCCTCGTGCCGCATCGTCGGCAGCGTCCCGGTCTTCCCGGACACCCGCACGTCGTCGAACGGGAATCCGGACGCCAGCCGATGCGACCACGCCTGGAGGCCGAGCACCCGCCGCAGTCCGACCCCGTACTCGCCGGCACACGCCTCGTCCCGCCAGATCGCGCCCAGGAGTCGGGTCAGGTCGCGCGGGGTGCCCCGGTTGGAGCGGAGCGGATCCAGCGCCCGCAGTCGGGCCACGACCGCCGGGTCGACCAGCCCGGCCGGCCCCGCCGGCCCGGCGTCCTCCCGCATTCCCGCGTACATCTCGCGCAGCGGCTCGATCGCCACCGTGCGGGTCAGCCCCAACTCGGCCATGGTCGTGTTGACCGTGTCCAGGCCCAGTTCGTCCCACAGCGCGTCGGCCGCCGCGTTGTCGCTCACCGCGATCGCGAGCGACGCGAGGTCGCGCAGCGACATGGCGACCGGGTCGAGCATCGCGGCCACACCCGTGCCCCCGGGGCTGCGTTCCGCGCCCGCCGGCAGTTCGACGCGCCGGGTCAGCTCGACCCGGCCGGCCGCCGCCTCCCGGAACAGCGTGGCCACCAGGCACAGTTTGTGCAGGCTCGCCGTGCTGTGCAAGGTGTCCGCGCCCAGGTCGACTTCGGTGCCCGCGTCGATGTCGACCGCGTGCAGCACACCGCTCACCCCCGCGTCGGCGAACGCGTCGGCGATCCGGCTCCGAACGGCACGTCGGACGCCGCCACGCGGGGCACCGGACCCGGTCACAGCGGGAACTCCGAAGCCGGACGAGGGAAGACCGGCCGCCCCGGTCGCTCGCCGAGCACCCCGGCATGCCGCCGAAGGGCCGCATGCGCGGTCTCGGTGAATGCGCGTACGGCCGGCCCGTCGGCGCCGCGCGGCCAGGCGGTCGACGTTCGCCAGGCCAGCGGCGTGCCCGCCAGCGGGCGCCACACCGTGCCCGGGTCGGGCGTGGTCGGCGGCGCCAGTGCCACCGCCGCGCCGGACAACACCAGTGCCCGGGCGAAGTCGCCGCCGGCCACATCGTGCACGAGCGCCGGCGTACAGCCGTGCCGGGCGCACGCGGTCAGCGTCTCGTCGTACAGCGCCGGGGCGAACTCCCGGGGAAACAGCACCAGCTCACACCCAGTCAGATCGGCGAGCGCGACCTCGGCCGAGGCCGCGAGCGGATCCCCGGCCGCCAGCAGCACTCCCAGCGGCTGATGCAGCATCGGACCCACCTCCAGATCGGCCACCGCGCACGGATGCCGGAGCAGGCCGACGTCCAGCGTGCCGGCCGCCAACTCGCGCAGTTGCCGAGCGGTGGTCAGCTCGCGCAATTCCAGGGCGCCGCCCGGCGAGCGCTCCCGAAAGCCGGTCAGGATCGCCGCGACCGCCGCGCCGCCCAGATCGGGCGGCACCGCCGCGCGGATCGCGCCGGTGCTGCCGCCGCGCAGCCCCGCCACCGCGCCGCCGAGCCGGTCGGCGGCGGCGAGCAGCTCGGCCGCCTCGGCCAGGACGACCCGGCCGGCCGGGGTGAGGGCGACCCCGCGGCTGTTGCGGTCGAACAGCCGCACGCCGAGTTCGCGTTCCAGTCGCTGGATGCGCTGGGACAACGACGGCTGGGCGATCCGCAGCCGCTCGGCGGCCCGACCGACATGTCCCTCCTCCGCAACGGTCCGGAAGTACCGGAGGTGCCGGAGCAGGTCCATGACCGGCAATGATAGTCGTCCGCCTATCGGATCCGTTGCGATAACGGTCTTGGACCGTCCGGCCGAATCCCTGTTCTCCTGGCAGCACGCGGAGATCGGGAGGGCCGGAGATGACGGCAGACAGGTCGTACGGGGTGGGCGGGTCGGCGGGAGCGGATCGGGCCGAACGGGCGCGGGCGGGGGCGGGCTCGGACCGGCCGTCGCCGCTCGGGCCGAACACGCTCCGGGAGGGGCGGCGGCCCGGACGGTCCCGGCGGGCCGGCAGGCGGCGACGGGCCTGGCCGGCGCTCCTGGTGGCCGGGACGCTGGTGCTGGGCGGCGGCGGTTGGGCCGCGGCCGATCGCTGGTTCGGCGACTCGGACGAGGACCGGGCCGGGCCGGCGCGAGCAGGCGGCGCCGAGGCGGATCGGGCGGCGCGGGTCTTCCTCGACCACTGGGCGGCCGGGCGCTGGGCGGACGCGGCCGCGCTGACCGACAACCCGCAGTCCGCCGAGACCACGCTGCGCAGCTTCACCGTCGGCTTGGAGATAGCCGCGCCCACCTTCACCCCGGGGCCGGCCAAGGCGGCGACCGGCGGCGAGGTGGCGGTGCCGTTCGGCGCGGCGATGCCGGTCGGCGGGCTGGGCACCTGGAACTACGCCTCGACGCTGGCGCTGACCAAGGGCGGCGGGCCGGGCGGGTGGCTGGTGAAGTGGCAGCCGTCGCTGGTGCATCCCAAACTCGGCGCGGCGGCCAAGTTCCGGCTGACCAAGGGCGCGGCGGGCGGCTCGACGGTGAAGGTGCTGGACCGCGACGGAGGCGTGTTGTCGCCGGCCGACCACCCGTCGCTGACCCCGATCTTCGGCGCGACCGGCGGCGCGGGCGGATCGGCCGGCGGGTCGGTACAACTGATCAACCGTCAGACCGGCGCGGTCGAGTCCACCGAGGCCGAGTTCGGTGCGCCGAAGCCGGCCGCCGGCGGTGGCCCGGTGGCCACCACGATCGACCCGCGGCTCCAACGCGCGGCGGACACGGCGGTGGCCAGGCATGCGAAGGGCCGGCTGGTCGGCCTGGTGGCGCTGAGCATCGACAAGGGCGAGGTGCTCGCCCTTGCGAACGCGCCGACCACCGGCATGAATCGGGCCTTCATGGGGCGGTACGCGCCGGGCTCGACGATGAAGGTGATCACCACGGCCGCCCTGCTCGACAAGGGCGCGGTCAAGCCGAGCGATGTCGTCGACTGCCCCAAATACCTCACCGTGGGCAAGCAGTTCCACAACGTGGAGACCTCGGAGATCCGCGGCGCCACGTTCCGCGAGGACTTCATGCACTCGTGCAACACGGCGTTCGTCAGCCTGCGCGGCAAGCTCGGCACCGACGAACTGAGCCGGTTCGCGAGCGAGCACTTCGGCATCGGCCGGGAGTGGAAGACGGGCATCGCGTCCTTCGACGGCAAGGTCCCGCTGCCGGTGGACGAAACCGACAAGTCGGCCGCGATGTTCGGCCAGGGCACGGTGCAGGCGAACCCGCTGGTGATGGCTTCGGCGACGGCCACCGCGGTTTCGGGCAAGTTCCGCCAGCCGGTGGTGATCAAGGGACAGCGGCCCACGGCCGAGGCCCGCGGCCTGAGCGCACCGGTGGTGGCCGACCTGCGCAAGCTGATGCGGGCCACGGTGACCGACGGCTCGGCCAAGGTGCTGGCCGACCTACCCGGCGACGTCGGCGCCAAGACCGGCACCGCGGAGGTGACCGAGGACGGCCCGAACAACGGCTGGCTGGTCGCCTACCGAGGCAACGTCGCGATCGCCTGCCTGGTCGAGGCGGGCATCACCGGCAGCGGCTCGGCAGGCCCGATAGTCCACGACATCCTGTCCACCCTCCCCTGACCCGAAAGCCCACTTTCACCGCGCCGATACGGCAACCTCAAACGCCGACCGGGCCGAAAATCCAGCCCGGCCGGCGTTTGAGGCCAAGTAGCCCGTCCGGCGCTTGAGGACAGCGGGCCGCAGGCCGGCCTGCCCGAGGTCGTTGCCCCGGTCGGCCGCACGGCCCGAGCGCAGGCCGGCCCGCCCGAGGCCCTGCCCCGGTCGGCCGCACGGCTCGTGCGTACGGCGCTATGTCCCGAAGGCCAACCCCACGCTCCGACCTATCTCGCGCCGCTGAAGGTAGAAACAGGCCTTGTGCGGCTCCGCCCCATGCTCGCCGGTGTAACCACCCCGCAGCACCGGCCCGCCGTCCGCGGGGACCGGGAACATCCGCGACAGAGTGGGATCGGCGGCCACGAGGTCGTCGCGATCGGCCAGGTTCACCCAGTTCTCGACGAAGGCCGGCGGCTGCGCGGGCTGCGGTCGCACCCACGAGTCGACGACGGTGTCCGGCCCGAGCGGCGACCCGAGCGTGATCAACAGCGGCAGTGGTCGGCGCAGCCGGTGGGCGAGTTCGTACGCGACCACCGCACCGAGCGAATGCCCGATCACCACCTTGGTGTCGAAGCCGATCTCGGCACCGACCCGATCGAGCACCCGATTTCTGGTCTGATCATCCGTCAGATATCGGGTCAGCTGGGTCAGCGCCTTGTTCACGAAGCCGCCGGCCGAGCCCGGCCCGTCGGCGGCGAACCAGCGCAGCCCGGCGAGCCCGCACGTGGGGGAGAGCACGACGGTGCGACCCGTCTCCCCCGGACCGCCCTCCAGTCGGGCTATCTCCCTTGCCGCGCGCTGCCGTTCCGGCGGAACCGAACCGCGGACCGCGGCACGATCCAGCCATTCGCGACCGATGCGCGCGGTCACCTCGTGCTGGATGGTCTCGTCGATCATCTCGCCCTGCGACGGGTGTCGGCGGAGCAGGTCACCATAGAACGCCATCCGCGCGTCGATCCCGCGACGGGTGTGGCGGTACTTCCACAGACGATCCGCGACCTCGGGAAACCCCGCGGCCTTCACTCCCCGGGCCAGCCGTGGGACCCACTCCTCCTCGAGCGTGTGGGCCGACCTGTATTCCTGCGCGATCCCGTGTACCAGCACGATGGCGGCCATCGTGTCCCCTCCCAAGCCCCGAGTCCTTGACGAGCGCGCTCTCGGACGCCGGGCCCAAGAGTTGTGCGAAGGGCCGATCGACGCGGGGGGACGCAGACCGGAGAGTGGCTTCGCAAGGTTCTCTTACCCAGTCGGTAACGGAAGTTGGCATTTGAGTGAAGTTACTTCCGGGTTGTTCGACGAGATGTGCCATCCGGCCGGAAATATTCGCACCTGGGCGGCGGCGCGGTGCCGTCGCGAGGGCCGACGAACCGTCCGCGGCCGGGTGCGGTGCGGACGGGTCGGTCCGTCACGGAATCCGTTCCGGCTTCGCAATAGACTTGGCGCCCACACCCGACGAAACCGAAGGAACCCGCCTGCATGCCTGGCATCACGCGCGAGGAGGTCGCCCACCTCGCCCGGCTGTCGCGGCTGGAGCTCGGGGCCGAGGAGCTTGATCACCTCGCCGCGCAGCTCGACGACATCATCGGCGCGGTCGCCCGCGTCGCCGAGGTCGCAGCCGACGACATCCCGCCGACCTCGCACCCGCTGCCGCTGACGAACGTCATGCGGCCGGACGTCATCCGCCCCGGGCTCACCCCCGAGGAGGCGCTGTCCGGAGCGCCGGCCGCCGAAGAGCAGCGTTTCCGGGTGCCCCGCATCCTGGGAGAGGAGTGACGGCCATGACCGAGACCATCCGCTGGACCGCGGCCGAGACCGCCTCCGCCATCGCCGACGGCAAGGTCACCGCCGTCGAGGTCGCCCGGGCCCACCTGGACCGCATCGAGGCCGTCGACGCCAAGGTGCACGCCTTCCTGCACGTGGACGCGGACGGCGCGTTGGCCGCGGCCAAGGCCGTCGACGACGCCCGCGCGCGCGGCGACCGGCTCGGCCCGCTGGCCGGCGTGCCGCTCGCGCTCAAGGACGTGTTCACCACCAAGGGCGTGCCGACCACGTGCGGGTCGAGGATGCTCGAAGGCTGGAAGCCGCCGTACGACGCGACGCTGACCCGCCGGCTCAAGGACGCGGGCGTGGTCATCCTCGGCAAGACCAACATGGACGAGTTCGCCATGGGGTCCTCGACCGAGAACTCCGCCTACGGCCCGACCGGCAACCCGTGGGACCCGAGCCGGGTCCCGGGCGGCTCCGGCGGCGGTTCGGCCGCCGCCATCGCGTCCTTCCAGGCGCCGCTGGCGATCGGCACCGACACCGGTGGCTCGATCCGCCAGCCCGCCGCGCTCACCGGCACGGTCGGCGTCAAGCCCACCTACGGCGGCGTCTCCCGCTACGGCCTGGTCGCCTTCTCCTCCTCGCTCGACCAGGGCGGCCCGTGCGCACGTACGGTGCTCGACGCCGCACTCCTGCACGAGGCGATCGCCGGGCACGACCCGCTCGACTCGACCTCGATCGACGCCCCGGTGCCGAACGTGGTCGAGGCCGCGCGCAGCGGCAGCGTCAAGGGCCTGCGGATCGGCGTGGTCAAGGAGTTCGGCGGCGAGGGCTACCAGGCGGGCGTGTTGGCACGGTTCGCCGAGGCGGTCGAGTTGCTGCGCGAGCTGGGCGCCGAGATCGTCGAGATCTCCTGCCCGAACTTCACCTACGCGATGCCGGCGTACTACCTGATCGCGCCCTCGGAGGCGTCGTCCAACCTCGCCCGCTTCGACGCGATGCGCTACGGGCTGCGGGTCGGCGACGACGGCGAGCACTCGGCCGAGGAGGTCATGTCGCTGACCCGCGAGGCCGGCTTCGGCGCCGAGGTCAAGCGCCGGATCATGCTCGGCACGTACGCGCTGTCCTCGGGCTACTACGACGCGTACTACGGGCAGGCCCAGAAGGTCCGCACGCTCATCACGCGCGACTTCGAGGCCGCCTTCGGGCAGGTGGACGTGCTGGTCTCGCCGACCACGCCGACCACCGCGTTTCCGATCGGGGAACGTGCGGACGACCCGATGGCGATGTACCTCGCGGACCTGTGCACCATCCCGTCCAACCTCGCGGGCAACGCCGCGATGTCGCTGCCGTGCGGCCTCGCGGACGAGGACGGCCTGCCGGTCGGCCTGCAGATCATCGCGCCGGCCATGGCCGACGACCGGTTGTACCGGGTGGGTGCCGCCGTCGAGGCCGCCTACCTGTCCCGCTGGGGTGCCCCACTGCTCGACCGCGCACCCGCGCTCTGACTTTTCGAGGAGTCGATATGGCCAAGAAGAAGAAAGCCCCCAAGAGCAACGTCGCCAAGGTCTTCAGCGTCGGCATGCAGCTGTTCGGTGCGATCGGCGTGCTCAAGCAGATCAAGGAGGCCCGCGGCAAGAACGACAAGCTGGAGCTGGCCGACGCGGTGATCAGCGCCGCCGCCGTGATCACCGGCTTCGCGCTGCTGATCCGGGCGATGCGCGAGGTCGAGGAAGAGCTGACGGAGGCCGACGTCCTGTGAGTACCACCAGCCTGATGTCCTACGAGGACGCGCTGGAGACCTACGACCCGGTGATGGGCCTGGAGGTCCACGTCGAACTGGGCACCGCGACCAAGATGTTCTGCGGCTGCTCGACCGAGTTCGGCGCGGAGCCCAACAGCCAGGTCTGCCCGACCTGTCTGGGCATGCCCGGCGCGCTGCCCGTGGTCAACGCGCTCGCGGTCGAGTCGGCGATCCGGATCGGCCTCGCGCTCAACTGCAACATCGCCGAGTGGTGCCGCTTCGCCCGGAAGAACTACTTCTATCCGGACATGCCGAAGAACTTCCAGACCTCGCAGTACGACGAGCCGATCGCGTTCGACGGGTACCTCGACGTCCAGGTCGAGGGCAAGACCTGGCGGGTGGAGATCGAGCGCGCGCACATGGAGGAGGACACCGGCAAGTCGCTGCACATGGGCGGCGCGACCGGTCGCATCCACGGCGCGGACTACTCGCTGCTCGACTACAACCGGTGCGGTATCCCGCTGATCGAGATCGTCACCAAGCCGATCGAGGGCGCGGGCGAACTGGCCCCGCTGGTGGCGAAGGCGTACGTGGCCGAGCTGCGCGAGCTGATCCGCGCACTCGGGGTGTCCGAGGCCCGGATGGAACTCGGCCAGATGCGCTGCGACGCGAACCTGTCGCTGCGCCCCAAGGGCCGGGAGAAGTTCGGCACCCGCAGCGAGACCAAGAACGTCAACTCGCTGCGTTCGGTCGAGCGGGCCATCCGGTTCGAGATCCAGCGGCACGCCACCGTCCTGACCGACGGCGGCACCATCGTGCAGGAGACCCGGCACTTCCACGAGGAGGACGGCAGCACCACCGCCGGCCGGATCAAGGAAGAGGCCGAGGACTACCGCTACTTCCCGGAGCCCGACCTGGTGCCCGTCGCGCCCGCGCGCGAGTGGGTCGAGGAACTGCGCGCCACGCTGCCCGAGCTGCCGTCGCTGCGGCGTGCCCGGCTCCAGGCCGAGTGGGGCGTCAACGACTTCGAGATGCAGTCGATGGTCAACGCCGGCGTGCTCGACGTGATCCTGGCCACGATCGATGCCGGGGCCGACGCGGACGCGGCGCGCAAGTGGTGGCTGGGCGAGCTGTCCCGGCGAGCCAACGAGCGCGGCGTCGAGGTGGCCACGCTGCCGATCACGGCGGCCCAGGTCGCGCGGGTGTCGGCGCTGGTCAAGAGCGGCGAGCTGAACGACAAGCTGGCCCGCCAGGTGATCGACGGCGTGCTCGCCGGCGAGGGTGAGCCGGACGCGGTGGTCGAGGCGCGCGGGCTCAAGGTCGTCTCCGACGACTCCGCGCTCGGCGCGGCCGTGGACGAGGCGATCGCGGCCAACGCGGGCATCGCCGACAAGATCCGCGGCGGCAAGGTGCAGGCGGTCGGGGCCCTGGTCGGCGCGGTCATGAAGACCACGCGCGGGCAGGCCGACGCGGCCCGGGTGCGCGAACTGATCCTGGAGCGCCTGGGCGTGTCCTGACACCGGACCGCTCGGTGGAACCGAGCAGGGCCCTCGGTCGCAACGCGACCGAGGGCCCTTCGTCGTCTCGCCGCGTGTGCTCCGGATGCGGGCCGCGGGTAAGCCTTACGCAGCCCTGCGCAGACGCTTTACGTAGGCCCGGCGTATGCCCGGTGTACGCCCACGAACCGGCACGACGTGATGTTCGACCGGGGTTCTCCTCAGGTCTGTTCGACCCCCTTATCGGGTTCTCCCCAGGCGCCTTAGATCGATCCAGGACGAGTCGAGCACCTCGGATGCGGCATCCGACCGATGCCCGCAGGCCCCCTGGGACGCGAGGCTCGTACCACGAGCCGGAGCGACCGGCTCGGGTGACCAGGAGGTCGACACCATGTTGGAGTACGAACTGTTTCGGGCCCGTGAGCGCGAGCTGCAGGCGACCGCCGACCAGGACCGGGTGGTCCGCGAGGCGCTGCGGGCGGGCCGGGCCGCGGCCAAGGCGGCCCGGGTGGCCCGGCGCGAGGAGCGGCGAACCGGCCAAGGTGCCGGGGGGCTCAGTTCCGATCGCGGCCTGATCGGGTGGCGGGTATCCGGCCTGCACCAGCACGCGCGGTGAGCACGTGATGCCCGCCACGCTCGCCGAAACCCCGTGGTTGACCTGCGCAAACGGGTTTCGCCGGGGGTGAAAACCCCGGCTGCGAAGCGAAGGAACATGACATGCTCGGCACTGTGGCGAGTACTTCTGTTTCTCCCGTGTTCGTAGGCCGGTCATTGGAAATGGCGCGGTTCCTCACGGCTTTGCGCGATGCCGACGAGGGCACGCCGGGCGTCGTGCTCGTCGGGGGCGAGGCCGGCGTCGGCAAGACCCGCCTGCTCCAGGAGTTCCTGGAGCGGGCCGAGGCACAGGGCGCGGTGACCGCCGTCGGCGGCTGTCTGGAGCTGGGCGCGGAGAGTCTGCCGTTCGCGCCGATCTCGGCGGCACTGCGCACCCTGTCCCGCCGCCTCGGCCCCGAGCTGGCCGAGGCGGTCGCCGGGCGCGAGCGCGACCTCGCATGGCTGCTGCCCGACCTGGCGCCGGGCACGATCGCGCGCGACGGCGAGTTCGACCGGGTCCGGCTGTTCGAGCTGATGCTCGGCCTGCTGGAGCGCCTCGGCGGCGACCGCACACTCGTGATCGCGATCGAGGACCTGCACTGGGCCGACTCGTCCACCCGCGAGCTGCTCGGCTTCCTGTTCCGGCTGCTGCGCACCGGCCGGATCCTGATCGTCGGAACGTATCGGGCGGACGCGGTCGGCCGGCGGCATCCGCTGCGATCCTTCCTGGCCGAGCTGGACCGGGTGCACAACGTTTCCCGGATCGACCTGGCCCGACTCACCCGGTCCCAGGTGGGCGACCAGTTGCGCGGCATCCTGCGCGAGGACCCGCCGCGCCGGCTGATTCGTCAGATCTTTCAGAAGTCCGAGGGGAACGCGTTCTTCGTCGAGGAACTCGCGTGCAGCATCCGGGACGGCCAACTCACCGGCATCTCGGACACGTTGCGCGATCTGCTGCTGATCCGGATCGAGGAGTTGTCCGAGGACACCCAGAAGGTGATCCGACTGGCGGCGATAGGCGGGGTCACCGTCGGCCACCGGCTGCTCACCGAAGTCTCCTGGCTGGACCCGGATCGCCTGGAGGAGGCGCTGCGCACGGCGGTGTCCGCGCACGTGCTGGTGCCGGTCGGCGAGGAGTTCCAGTTCCGCCACGCGCTGGTGCGCACGGCGATCCGCGAGGACCTGATGCCGGGTGAGCGGGTCCGGCTCTACGCCACCTTCGCCGAGGCACTCGAACGCTGCCCGGACCTGGTCGCCGCCGACGAGCTGCGCGGTCGGATCGCGACCTACTGGTTCCACGCCGGCAAGGCGGTCAAGGCGCTGCCGGCGGTGCTCGCCGCAGCCGAGGCGGCACGCGAGCGGTATGCCTTCGACGAGCGCACCAGACTGCTGGAGCGGGCGCTGCTGCTGTGGGAGCAGGTGCCCGATCCGGAGCAGCTGAGCGGTCGCCGACTGCTCGACATCTACATGGAGGCGGTCACCGCGGCCCGACTGGGCAGCGAGCGCGAGTTGGCCATCCACTTCTGCAAGCGCGCGATCGAATTGGTGGACCCGGTCGCCGAACCCGAGTTGGCCGCGTTCCTGTGGCGGGAGAAGGCCCGCAGCCTGCGCAACCTGTGCCGCTCGTCGGGCAGGCCGGAGCTGCGCCGGGCACAGCAGATCCTGGAGGGCCTGCCGCCGTCGATGGAACAGGCCCGGGTGCTCGCGCACATCGCCCGGGACCGCATGCTCGACGGCGAGGGCGACGAGGCGATCGCCGAGGCCCTGCTCGCGCTGGAGCGTGCGCGCACCGTGGACAGCCCCGACATCGAGGCGGAGGCGCGCAAGACGCTCGCGTGCGGCCTGGTGCAGATCGGCCGGATCGAGGAGGGGATGGCGCAACTCGCGCTGGCCGAGGAGAACGCGATCAGCAGCAGCGAGCCGGACAGCCTGGTGCACATCCTGAGCAACAAGGCGTCCTTGCTGGAGGGCCTGGGCCGCCACCGGGAGAGCGCGGTGGCCGCGCGGCGCGCGATGGACATCGCCGCCGAGCGCGGACTCACCCGCACCTCGGGCTCGTTCGCGCTGGGCAACCTCGCCGAGTCGCTGCTCTCGGCCGGCGACTGGGCCGACCTGGAGACGCTGGTGGAGAAGACCCTCGACCTGGACCCCGGGCCGCAGACCACCCGCCACCTGGAACTGCAACTGGTCGACCTGTGTCTGGCCCGCGGCGACGTGCGAGGTGCGACCGCGCATCTCAAGCGCTCCCGACTGGCCGCCGGCTCGCGCTACGTCGAGGCGCAGTACGGGATCCCGCTGGCGCGCGCCGAGATCCGGGTGGCCGAGGCGCAGGGCCGGCTGGACGAGTCCCGCGAGGCGCTGATCGCGGCCCTGGAGGGGGTCGGCTGCCCGCCGGGCCACCAGCGCTACATGTGGCAACTGCTCGCGGACGCGGCGGCGAACGAGGCGGACGCGCGCACCTCGACCGTGCGTCCGCGCGAGTCCGAGCTGAAGACCCGCCAGGACATCGCCGACCGGATCGCGGCCATGGCCGAGTCGCTCTCGGTGGACTGCGCCTTGGACGCGGCGTACGCATCGCTGGTCAAGGCCGAGCTGGCCCGGGCGGCCGGCACCGACGACGCCGAGTTGTGGGGGCGGGTGGTCTGCGCCTGGGAGCTGACCGAGCAGCCGTACCGCACGGCCTGGGCCCGATTCCGGCACGCGGAGACGCTCCTGGCCGCCGGCGACCGCGACGCCGCCGCGGCCCCGCTGGCCGCCGCCGCGGAGGTGGCCGTCCACCTGGACGCCAAGACCCTGCGTGAACTCATCGACCTGCTCACCCGCCGCGCCCGGATGGCCCCCACCGCCCAGGGCGACACCGGCACGCCGCTGCCGACCCTGACGCCGCGCGAGATCGACGTGCTGCGGCTGGTCGCCGACGGCCGCAGCAACCGACAGATCGCCGAGGAGCTGTACATCAGCGTCAAGACCGCCAGCGTCCACGTGTCCAACATCCTGGCCAAACTGGAGGTGACCGGTCGCGGCGAAGCAGCGGCGGTGGCCCACCGGTTGCACCTGGTCGACGGCTGACCCGAGGCCGGAGCGCGCTACCCCGCCGCGGCGCAGGACAGGTCGGCGAGTTCGCCGAGTGTGCCCTCGAAGTCGGCGGCCAGCCCGGCCAGGACGACCCACGCCTCCGGGTTGGCGCCGATCCGCTTCGCGAGTCGGGCGAGCGCCGGACGCGGGTCGCCCGGGGCCCACTGATAGGCGTCGATCGAGACCAGCGCCTCGAACGCGTGCCGGGCCGGGCGCGCGTGCCGGACGACCTCCTCGGTGTCCAACTCGCCCGCGGTGACCGCGGCGGTGAGCCAGGAGTGCCACTGGTCCAGGGGCGTGTCGCGGATGCGGTCGGCGGGCGGCCGACGATGTTCGGGTATGGGCGGTTCGGCGCGCGGCCCCCGATCCCAGCGGGCCCGCAACTCGCGCAGCGGCGTGGGGTCGTCGGCGGCCAACGCGGCCCGGGCCGTGCTGCGGATCCGGTCCGGGAACAGCGCGCCGTGCCGGTCGAGGATGTCGCCGGTCACGCTCGGATCGGCCCGCTCCCACAGGCTCAGCACGATGTCGATCCAGTCGATCCGGCGCAGCTTGCGCGCCTCGCACCGGGGCAGCGCGTGGTCCACCAGCGCCGGGTCGCCGGACAGCGCGTACGCCTCGGGCTCGCTCCCGAAGGGTGGTTCCGCGATCAACTTGGCCCGCAGGTCCGGGTGCATCGGGACGCGGGGTCGGTCGGCCCGCCGGCCGGCGTAGATCTCGCGCCGCACCTCGGCGGTGACGCCGGAACGGTTGTCCACCAGGAGGCCGTCCAGGTGATCGTCGCCGAGGTCCTTGAGTCGGCCGGCGTAGTGCCGCCCGATGCTCTGGTGCTGGGCGAGCGCTTCGAGCAGCACGGGGTGTCCGCAACGCAGCGCCGCCTCCGCGACGTTGGGCAACGGCGGCACGTTGCCCGGGAGCAGTGCGGCGGCCGCCGCGTGGTCGAGATGCGGTATGAGGGCGGTCAGTTCGTCGGTGTTCAACCGGCGGAGCAGGAAGACCACGGACGGCCGGATGGCGGCGGGCACCTCGATCGTGGCCTCGCCCCGGTGCGCCGAGGCGGCGGCGAACAACTCCGGCAGGGTGCCGGTGAAGCGGCCGAGCGTGCGGGCCAGGTGCGCCCATGCGGCCGGATTCGCGCCGAGGGTGGTCACGATGCCGGGTCTGAGCAACTCGTGGATCGTCACCTCGCCGGTGACGTAGGAGTGTTCCCGCGAGACCACCGCGAGCACCTGGGCGGCGACGCGCGCAGGCCGCATCCGCACCAGGATCTCGCGCGGCGCCAGCACCCCGGCCCGCAGCGCGGGGCCCACCTGGTCGAGCGCCTCGGTCCGGGTCACCGGCGCATCCGGGGTGTGCAGCACACCTGCGGGTCCGCCCCGGCGGGCGGTGTGCGCCAGCAAGGGATGCGCACGCAGCAGCGCGAGCGCCCGCTCGGCGGCGACTCCCGGCCGGCGCAACTCTTCTCGCCCTCGATCGAGGTCGTGGTCCGCCTCGCCGGCGGCACCCTCGGGAGGGGTGGGCCCGGCTTCCGCATCGCCGGCTTCGGCGTCGGGGGCCTCCGCGTCCGGGGCGTCCGCGTCCGGGGGAAAGGCCCCCGCCACCACCGGGTCGCCGCCGGCCTCGATCAACAAGCACAGCTGGCTCGGCGTCAGCCGCGGATTGGCGGCGGCCCGTACGACGGCCCCGGCACTGCCGTGCACGGCGAGTGCCTCGACCAAAGCGTCCGACACGCGCATCTCGTCCGCGATCATCGCGTGGATCCCGCGCAATCCCGCCAACCGTACGAACACGCGCTCCACGTCGGCTTCGGAAAGCTCGCTGAGCAGCAACAGCAGGCCCTTGTTCATGAATCCCCTCCCTCGGGCCCCACGCTAACGTCCGCCTCGGACGTCGTCCGAACCGGACGGGAACCGGCGCCCGCGCCGGGACTCAGCCCGAAACCAGGCGCAGGATCCGGTCGTCCCCCTTGCGCGGCGTCCCCCGGCCGTCGGTGTTGTTGGTGACCAGCCACAGTTCGTTCGAGCCGACGGCCACGACCGCGCGCAGCCGGCCGTACCGGCCCTGGAACAGGGCCCTGGGTTCGCTCACGGTGGAGCCGACGATCGGGGCCTGCCACAGGCGTTCGCCCTTGAGGCCGGCCAGGTACACCACGTCGCCCAGGATCGCGATGCCGCTCGGCGAGGCGTCGTCGGTGGCCCACTGGGCGACCGGGTTCATGTACTCGGGGTTGTCGCTGCTGCCTTCGACCGCCGGCCAGCCGTAGTTGGCGCCGGAGCGGATCAGGTTCAGCTCGTCCCAGGTGTCCTGGCCGAACTCGCTCGCCCACAACCGCCCCGTGGAATCCCACGCCAGGCCCTGGACGTTGCGATGGCCCAGGCTCCACACCGGGGAGTTCGGGAACGGGTTGCCGGGCGCCGGGCGGCCATCGGGGGTGAGCCGCAGGATCTTGCCGCCGAGCGAGGACCTGTCCTGGGCCGACGGCTTCTGTCCGGCCTCGCCGGTGCCCGCGTACAACATGCCGTCCGGGCCGAACGCGATCCGGCCGCCGTTGTGGTTCGAGCCGGCCGGGATCCCGGCGAGCAGCACCTCGGGTTGTCCCAGCGGTTGCCCCGGCACATAGGTCATCCGCACGATCCGGTTGTCCTGCGCCGTGGTGAGGTACGCGTACAGGAAGTGGTCGGTCGCGAACGTCGGCGACACCGCGATCCCGAGCAGGCCACCCTCCCCGCGATGCACCGAACCCGGCACCGTGCCGACCACCACCGGCGGCACCGTGCCCGGGCCGAGACGGGTGATCGTGCCCGTGTCGCGCGAGGACACCAGCGCGTCTCGATCCGGCAGCATCGCCACGCCCCACGGCGTGTTCAGGTCCCGGGCGATCTCGCCGGCGACGACCGGCTCGACGACCCCGGTCGCGGTCGGCCCCGCCGGCACGTTCGGCGGCTGCGTCGCGGCCACCGGCGCGGTGGGTCGGGGCGTGGCCCTGCCGGATGACGAGTCGTCGTCGGAACTGCACGCGGCGAGTCCGGCAGCCAGCGCGACGGCGAGCACCAGGGAGGGCCAACGGGGCTTCGGACGGCGTGCGCGCACCGGAGAACACCACCTTTCGCAGATCTCTCGACCATAGGCCGTGTCCGAGCCCGCGAGAGCGGAGCCCGGCACGACATCTAGAGTTCCCGTCATGGTCACCGAAGGCAGGATCTGGGTCCCGTACACCCTGGAGCAACTCGCGCCGCTCCCCGGCGGACTCGGCGACGGCTCGATCGTCGACGTCTACGACGGCTTCGGCGGCCCGGTTCCCGACACCGCCGCCGACGTGGAGTTCTACGTCCTGCCCTATACGTTCGACCGCGTGCCGTTGACCCGGATCGCCGAGATGCCCCGGCTCCGGGTGATCCAGGCCCTGACCGCCGGCTACGAACACGTACTGCCCTACCTGCCGCCCGGCGTGGTGCTGTGCAACGGCCGCGGCATCCACGAGACGAGTACCGCCGAACTCGCGCTCGCCCTCACCCTCGCCGCGCTGCGCGACATCCCGACGTTCGTACGCGGCCAGGACGCGGGGGAGTGGCGGTCCGGGTTCTATCCCGCGCTGGCCGACAAGCGGGTGCTGATCGTCGGATACGGGGCGATCGGCGAGGCGGTGGACCGCCGGCTCCAGGGCTTCGAGGTGGACGTGGTCCGGGTCGCCCGCAGCGCCCGTTCCGGGCCGCACGGACCGATCCGGGCGATGGCCGACCTGCCCGGGTTGCTCCCGCACGCGGATGTGGTGATCCTCACCGTCCCGCTCACCGAGGACACCCGGGGTCTCGTCGACGCCGACTTCCTGGCCCGGCTGCCGGACGGCGCGCTCGTGGTCAACGTCGCACGCGGACCGGTCGTGGACACCGACGCACTGCTCGCCGAACTGCGCGCGGGCCGGGTGCGCGCGGCGTTGGACGTCACCGATCCCGAGCCGCTGCCGGCCGACCACCCGCTGCGCTTCGCGCCCGGTGTGTTGATCAGCCCGCACGTCGGCGGCAGTTCGTCCGCCTTCCTGCCGCGCGCCCTGCGACTGATTCGCGAGCAGCTCGCACGCTGGTCCGAAGGAGTGACTCCGGCCAACATCGTGCGTGATCGAGCAACCAAAACCGTCCGGCCGCGCTCTGCTTGAGGACAGGGCCGACACCGGTACGGTGTGCCCGCGCACGCCGACCCGGACGGAGAGACATGGAAGACAGGGGGACGGCGCACGGCGCTGTTCACGAGCGGCTCGAGGCATCGGGCAGTGTCGATACGGTCGGGGCCCCGGCCGCCTCGAAGGTCGTGGAACCGGCGGTGGTCGCCCCCCGAACGGGTGAACACGACCTCAAACTGCGCACAGTGGTCGAGCGGGCCCGACGGCGGATCGGCCCCGGCGCGCTGCCGTATCTGCTCGCCGCATGCTTCTTCCTGGTCTACACCACGCACTCCCTACTGCGGCATCGCCGGATGGAGACGCACGCCTACGACCTGGGTCTGTTCGAACAGGTGGTCAAGGCGTACTCGAACTTCGAGGCGCCGGTATCGGACATCCGGGGACCCGACTTCAACGTGCTCGGCGAGCACTTCCACCCGATCCTGGCGTTGCTCGGCCCGATCTACCGGATCTTTCCCGGCCCGAGCACCCTGCTGGTCGCCCAGGCATTCCTGGTCGCCGCCTCGGTGGTACCGATCACCCGGATCGCCGCACGCGCGTTCGGCACACTCGGCGCCGCCGGACTCGGCATCGCGTACGGGCTGTCCTGGGGCATCCAGTCGGCCGTCTCGTTCGACTTCCACGAGATCGCGTTCGCGGTACCGCTGCTGGCCTTCGGTCTCGACCGATTCCTGCTCGGCCGGTATCTGCAGGCGCTGGCCTGGTGGTTGCCGCTGATCCTGGTCAAGGAGGACCTCGGGCTCACGCTGGCCGCCGCGGCCGTGCCGCTGGTGCTGGTGCGCCGCTGGAAACTGGCCGCCGTGCACGTGCTGATCGGGGTCTCCGCGTTCGCGCTGGCGATCTTCGTGCTGCTGCCGGCAGTCAACCCGAACGACACGTACGCGTTCTGGGGCAACCTCGACTCGTCCCAGCGCTCCGGCAACGCGGATCCCAAGACGTCGCTGAGCCAGGTGCCGATCGCCGAACTGGTCGTCGAACTGCCCAAGTCGATGGTGTTGCCCAGTGCGAAGTGGATGACGCTGTTCACGCTGCTGCTGCCCACCGGGTTCATCGCGCTGCGCTCGCCGATCCTGGCGATGATCGTGCCGACGATGTTGTGGCGGTTCACCTCCAGCAACGAGTTCTACTGGGGCACCTACTTCCACTACAGCGCGGTGCTGATGCCGATCGTGTTCGCGGCCTTCGTGGACGGCGTGGTCAGGTTGCGCGCGTCGCGGGTGGACTGGTTGCGTCGGTACGCGGCCAAGGCCGCCATCGTCCCGCTCGCGGTGTCCCTGGCGTTCGCGCGCGACTTCCCGCTGATGGACCTGCTGCACAAGCGCACCTGGATGGTCCAAGACCGGGTGCACTCGGCGCACAAGGTGCTCGACCAAGTCCCGGACGACGCGACGGTGTCGGCCACGATGAGCTTCTCGCCGCAACTGGTCGCGCGGGCGGGACGGGTGACCGACTTCCCGACCATCCTGCCCGGCCCCGGTTACGCGGCGATCGAGGTGTGGGGCGACAACAAGGACTGGGCCCGCTACTGGATCGCGCATCTGATCGGGCAGGGCTTCACCGAGGTCGCCCGCGAACCGGGCGCGGTCCTGCTCAAGCGCGACTGATCCCGGACGCCCCTCCGCGACCCCTCCCGAGCGACCCGCCCGCTCCCCTCCGCGCCGCTCCCGCGCTCGGCCGTCCGAGTTCTTCGGGTCCCTTCCGCTCGCCGCGGCCGGGTCGGGCATGCGTCGCCGGGTGCCGCCCGGCCCACCCCGCCGAGTCCCCCCAGTGCCCCCCGCCGAGGCCCCGGCGCGGCTCCCGAATGCCTCCGAGCCTGCCGCGAGGCTGCCCGACGACCGCTGAAACTCCCAGATTTGCCCTGATCAGGGCCCCTTTTTCCGCCCTGTGTCGGGAGTTTGTCACAAATGCGCGGGAAGGGACTCCCATGCCAGGCATCATTAGTTACTCTGTGTTGAGTAAGACAAGCTCACAGTGACGGGTTGGTGTATCGTCCGAGTCGTGGGGCGTTGAGAGACGTGCGCGGTCGGGTGTTGCACCCCCGTCGCGCCGGCGCCGACCGCCCCGCCTCACGGCTGGGGTGTGAGGGCCGGTGCAGTGCCATGAAGCGTCGTGAAGGCGACTTCGGGCAGAGGGGAGTGCGAAATGCCGGGGGACCACTGCCGGAGTGGCCGAGCCATGACGACCCGGTGCGGCTGCTGATCTTGGCCGACACCCCAACCCAGCGGCAGCTGAAGTACCTGATCGTGCCGCTGTGTCTCGTGTATGCGATCGGTGCGCTCCAGGGCTGGGGCAATCCGACGCTGTCGCTTGCGATGGGCGACTTCGGTCTGGCGGCCGCGGCTGCCGTGGCGGCCGTCTCGTGCGCGCTCAAATCCGTGCATGAATCCGGACGGGCCCGGTTGTCCTGGGCGCTGTTCGCCTTCTCGGCCACGATGGTCTCGCTCGGCAACGGGATCTGGGGCTGGTACGAGGTCGTCCTCGACGTCCCGGTGCCCACGCCCGGTCCCACCGACGTGATCTTCCTGCTGTTCGCGCCGCCCACCATCGTCGGCCTGGTCCTGGTGGCCCAGCGCCCGCGGGGCATCGCGGCGTGGACCTGCATGGCGCTGGACGGTTGGCTGATCGCGGGCTCGCTGTTCACGCTCGGGTGGAGCCTCGCGCTGGCCCGCAATACCAACGGGGACCGCTCGGACATCATCAAGATCGTGCTCACCCTCGCCTACCCGGTGCTCGACATCCTGATGATCAGCATGGTCCTCGGCCTGCGTTTTCGGGCCGGTTCGGGAGATCGCGCGGCACTGAATCTCGCGCTGGTCGGCCTCGCGGTCACCGTGATGAGCGATGCGTTGTGGACCACACCCGGGTTGAACAGCGGATATCGCTCCGGCGGCCTGCTGGACGCGGGCTGGTTCGCGGGCAGTCTGCTGCTCGCCATCGCGCCGTGGACCGGCGAGCGGGTCGAGGCGCACGAGCGACCGCGGCACCGCACCATCTCGATGTTGTCCGCGCTCACCCCCTACATCGCCGCCGCCGTGTGTACCGCGGGCGTGCTCGGCGGCGCGGTGGCCGGGCACGCCCCGGACAAGGTGGTGCTCGGGGTCGGCGCGACCGTACTGGTCACGCTGGTGCTGCGGCAGGGCATCACGCTCGTCGACAACGTCTTCATGGCCCAGGAACTGTCCGCCAAGGAAAGCCACTTCCGGTCCCTGGTGCAGGGCTCCAGCGATGTGATCATGATCGCGGCCGGCGACGGCGTGCTCCAGTACGTCAGCCACGCGGTGCGCCGGGTGTACGGCTTCGAGCCGGAGGAGTTGGTCGGCACCCGGCTGGAACTGCTCATCCATCCCGAGGAGAGCGCACGTGTCCAACGCGAGCTGCGCGCGTTCTTGGACGGTGCGGTGCCGGTGGGCGGGGGGGACACCGCGATGGTGCGGGTCGAGTGCCGGATCCGCTCGGCCGGTGGCACGTGGTTGCACACCGAATCCGCGGTCAACCGCTACGGCGACGGGCTGATCTTCAACAGCCGCGACGTCACCGACCGGATCAAGCTGCAGACCCAGCTGGAGCACGACGCCTTCCACGATCGGCTCACCGACCTGCCCAATCGGGCCCTGTTCGAGGACCGGATCCAGCACGCGCTGGCCCAGCGGCGCGGGATCACCCCCACGGTCGCGGTGCTGTTCGTGGACCTGGACGGGTTCAAGGCGGTCAACGACAACTACGGGCACACCGCGGGCGACGAACTGCTCGTGCAGGCGGCGCGCCGGCTCGAACACGCGGTCCGGATCGGCGACACGGTGGCCCGATTCGGCGGCGACGAGTTCGCCGCACTCCTGGTCGGCGACCCCAGCCCGCGCGCGATCCGGGAGATCGCCGAGCGGTTGTTGACCACGCTGTCCGCGCCGTACCGGATCGCGGACGGGGAGGTGCGGGTCGCGGCCAGCATCGGCATCGCCTTCTCCGCGCCGGGGATCGCCCCGGCCGAGCTGATGCGGCACGCGGACGCCGCGATGTACCGGGCCAAGGACGGCGGCAAGGGCCGGGTGGAGGTCTACACCCCGGACATGGACGCGGACGTGGAGCGCCGCGCGGCCCGGGCCGCGGGCCTGCGCCGGATGGACCGGGACGGACGCCTGGCCGTCTCGTACCAGCCGGTGGTGGACCTGGACACGGGCCGGGTGCGCGACGTGGAGGCCGCGCTGTGCCGGGCCGAGGACGGTGTGGTACCCGGCCGGGTGGACCACGTGCGGCTGACCGCGGGCGCCGAGGGCCGACTCTCGCCGGTGGGCCGCAGGCTGCTGGAGGAGAGCGCGCTGGCCGCCGCGACCTGGCGCGCGGCCGGTCACGACATCGGGGTCACGGTCGGCCTGGCCGCACGCCAGCTCACCGGGCCGGGCTTCCTGGACGTGCTGGAGGAGACGCTGCGCAGGGCCGACCTGCCCGCCGCGGCGCTCACCCTGGAGATCACCGACAACGTGCTGCCGGACGGCGACGAACTGCTGCTCGGCCGGATCGCGGTGCTGCGCCGACTGGGCGTGCGGTTGTCCCTGGACGACTTCGGCACCGGGCACTCCTCGCTCACGTACCTGCGCCGGCTGCCGGTGGACGCGCTCAAGATCGACCGTTCGTTCGTGGCCGAGGTCGGCACGTGTCCACATCTGACCGTGCTCACCTCGACCATCGTCCGGCTCGGGCTGGATTCCGGGCTGACCCTGGTGGCGGCCGGCATCGACAGCCACGCGCAGGTGGACATACTCCGGGAGATGGGATGTCAGCGCGGGCAGGGCAGTTGGTTCCATCCGGCGGTGTCCGGGGATGCGATCTTCGATGTGCTCGGTCAGATGCCGCTGGGCAACAGCGCCGTCCGCGGCCCGCGGCCCGAGCCGCTCCCGGAGGCCCGCCCGGCCCTGCCGGTCCAGGTGCCCAGACCGCAGGTGTGACGGGTGGCACGCCGATCCGAGGGCCGGCCGAAACCATGACGTCCCGTCAGTCCTGGACAAAGAATCCCGAATACTGAGACGCGTGAAGAGTCGGCTTGACACGTACACGGGCGCGGAGGGAGAGTCGCGGGCATGCAGACCCGCATCCTCGTACTTGAGAAGCGCGTGCACTGACCACCGAGTCGGTTCGCGCGCCCCCTCCGCTTGCCTAACGGCACGGGGGGTTTTTTGTTGCAGTCCGACGGGTCCGGGCCTCGCGCCCCACTCGATATGCCGACTTCAGATCGAGAAGAGACGAAAGCATGACCGATCAGGTGACAGGAGCCCAAGCGCTGATCCGCTCCCTGGAAGCCGCAGGGGTGGACACGGTCTTCGGCATTCCCGGGGGCGCGATTCTTCCCGCCTACGATCCGATGATGGACTCGACGAAGGTGCGCCACATCCTCGTCCGGCACGAGCAGGGCGCGGGTCACGCCGCGGAGGGATACGCGCAGGCCACCGGCAAGGTCGGGGTGTGCATGGCCACGTCGGGCCCCGGCGCGACCAACCTGGTGACGCCGATCGCCGACGCGCACATGGACTCGGTGCCGATCGTCGCGATCACCGGCCAGGTGGCCAGTGCCGCGATCGGTACGGACGCCTTCCAGGAGGCGGACATCTGCGGCATCACGATGCCGATCACCAAGCACAACTTCCTGGTCACCGACCCGGCCGAGATCGCGCCCACGATCGCCGCGGCGTTCCACATCGCCGCCACCGGCCGGCCCGGCCCGGTCCTGGTCGACATCTCCAAGGACGCGCTCCAGGCGACCACCGAGTTCATCTGGAACGGCACCCCCGAACTGCCCGGCTACCGCCCCGTCACCCGGCCGCACGCGAAGCAGATCCGCGAGGCCGCCCGGCTGCTCAGCGAGGCCAAGCGTCCGGTCCTGTACGTCGGCGGCGGGGTGCTCAAGGCGCACGCGTCGGCCGAGCTGAAGATCCTCGCCGAGCTGACCGGCGCTCCGGTGGTCACCACGCTGATGGCGCTCGGCGCGTTCCCGGACAGCCACCCGCAACACCTGGGCATGCCGGGCATGCACGGCACGGTGGCCGCGGTCACCGCGTTGCAGAAGTCGGACCTGATCTTCGCGCTCGGCGCCCGCTTCGACGACCGGGTCACCGGCAGGTTGGACACGTTCGCGCCGCACGCCAAGATCGTGCACGCGGACATCGACCCCGCCGAGATCTCCAAGAACCGCACCGCGGACGTGCCGATCGTCGGCGACGCCCGCGAGGTGATCGCCGACCTGGTGGTCGCGGTCCAGGCCGAGCACGAGGCCGGCCGGTTCGGCGACTACCAGGAGTGGTGGACCGCGCTCAACCGCTGGCGCGACACCTACCCGCTGGGCTACGACGTGCCGGCGGACGGCTCGCTGTCGCCGCAGCTGGTGATCGAGCGGCTCGGCGCGATCTCGGGCCCGGACACGATCTTCGCCTCCGGCGTCGGTCAGCACCAGATGTGGGCCTCGCAGTTCATCCGCTACGAGAAGCCCTACACCTGGCTCAACTCCGGCGGCGCCGGGACGATGGGCTACTCGGTGCCGGCCGCGATGGGCGCCAAGGCCGGCATGCCGGACACCACGGTGTGGGCGATCGACGGCGACGGCTGTTTCCAGATGACCAATCAGGAACTGGTCACCTGCGCGGTCAACGACATCCCGATCAAGGTCGCCATCATCAACAACGGCACCCTGGGCATGGTCCGCCAGTGGCAGACGCTCTTCTACAACGAGCGCTACTCCAACACCGACCTGCAGAGCCGCCGGCTGCCGGACTTCGTCAAGCTCGCCGAGGCGATGGGCTGCGTCGGGCTGCGCTGCGAGAGCCCGGACCAGCTGGACGAGATCATCCACAAGGCGATGTCGATCAACGACGCGCCCGTGGTCATCGACTTCGTCGTGCACCAGGACGCGATGGTGTGGCCGATGGTCGCGGCGGGCTCGTCCAACGACGAGGTGATGGCCGCACGCGACGTGCGTCCCGACTTCGGCGACTCGGACGACTGACAGGCCGACAGGGCATCAGGAAGGCATAGGAGTCCAGCGATCATGTCCAAGCACACCCTCTCGGTCCTCGTCGAGAACAAGCCCGGTGTCCTCGCCCGGATCACCGCACTGTTCTCGCGTCGGGGCTTCAACATCGACTCGCTCGCCGTCGGCACCACCGAGCATCCGGACATCTCGCGGATCACCATCGTGGTCAGCGTGGTCGAGGAACTGCCGCTGGAGCAGGTGACCAAGCAGCTGAACAAGCTGGTCAACGTGCTCAAGATCGTCGAGCTCGACCCGCCCGCGTCGGTGCAGCGCCAACTGCTGCTGGTCAAGGTGCGCGCCGATCACGAGACGCGGTCCCAGGTGGTCGAGATCGTCCAGCTCTTCCGCGCCAAGACGGTCGACGTCTCGCCGGAGGCGGTCACCATCGAGGCCACCGGCGGTCCCGACAAGCTGGCCGCGATGCTCCGCATGTTGGAGCCGTTCGGGGTCAAGGAACTCGTCCAGTCCGGCGTCGTGGCGATCGGCCGCGGCGGCCGCTCGATCACCGACCGTTCGCTGCGGTCTGTCGAGCGCTCGGCCTGACGGATATGTCCGGACCTCGGTCCTGACGGACCGTCACGGTCCACATTTCAAACCAGCGGCACGCGCCGCGCTCGTGATTTGCGAAGATGACGAGCGGGGCGTGGCCCCTGAAACACCCTGTCTTGAAGGAGAACCCCGAAGTGGCCGAGCTGTTCTACGACGACGACGCCGACCTGTCCATCATCCAGAACCGCAAGGTCGCGGTGCTCGGCTACGGCAGCCAGGGCCACGCCCACGCGCTGTCGCTGCGGGACTCCGGCGTCGACGTGCGGGTCGGTCTGCTGGAGGGCTCGAAGAGCCGCGCCAAGGCCGAGGAGGCCGGCCTGCGGGTCGTCACTCCCGCCGAGGCCGCGGCCGAGGCCAGTGTCATCATGATCCTCACCCCCGACCCGGTCCAGGCGAAGGTCTACGCCGAGGCCGTGGAGCCGAACCTCAAGGACGGCGACGCGCTGTTCTTCGGGCACGGCTTCAACATCCGGTTCGGCTTCATCAAGCCGCCGGCCAACGTCGACGTGTGCATGGTCGCGCCCAAGGGCCCGGGTCACCTGGTCCGCCGGCAGTACGAAGAGGGTCGCGGCGTGCCGTGCATCGTCGCGGTCGAGCAGGACGCGTCGGGCCAGGGCCTGGCGCTCGCGCTCTCCTACGCGAAGGGCATCGGCGGCACCCGCGCCGGCGTCATCAAGACCACCTTCACCGAGGAGACCGAGACCGACCTGTTCGGTGAGCAGGCCGTGCTCTGCGGCGGCGCCTCGGCGCTGGTCAAGGCGGGCTTCGAGACCCTGGTCGAGGCCGGCTACCAGCCGGAGATCGCCTACTTCGAGTGCATGCACGAGCTCAAGCTCATCGTCGACCTCATGTACGAGGGCGGCCTGGAGAAGATGCGCTGGTCCATCTCGGAGACCGCCGAGTGGGGCGACTACATCACCGGCCCGCGGATCATCACGGCCGACACCAAGGCCGAGATGAAGAAGGTGCTCGCCGAGATCCAGGACGGTTCGTTCGCGACCGCGTGGATGGCGGAGTACGAGGCGGGTCTGCCCAAGTACAAGGAGTACGTGAAGGCGGACTCCGAGCACAAGCTGGAGACCACCGGCAAGGAACTCCGCAAGATGATGAGCTGGGTGACCAACGAGGCCTGATCCTCGACGAGTTGCCCGTCTTGCAGGCGGTGTGAGTGCCCCGGACCGGATCGGTCCGGGGCACTTTCCGGATCGGGCCACGGCCGTTGACGCGGGATTCACCACGCGTCGGTATCGATCGCCACCACAAGATCGCTTGAGGCTCGGCGATCATGAGCGACCCCTCGCGGATCCACGCGATTCCCAACCCCGATATGCCCCGGAGCGCGATACCGCCCGGGAACGCCGGCGGCCCGACGAATCACACCAGGGTCGAGTCACACCAACTGCGCACCTCGGCCAAGACGTTGGCGACCACCGGCGGCGAGACCAATACCGAACCGCCGGTATGGATGCCCTCGACGCCGAGGCGGCGTTCGGCGGTGGGCAGTTGCCCGGCCCGGTGAACGAGGGCCGCTGAACGAGGGCCGCTGGAAGGACCGGACCGGACCGCTCGGCTGCGGCGCGATCTTGAAGCGGGTGCGCTGGAGTCGTGGGCGCGGGGAAGCGGGCGGCCGGAGTCGCGGACGCGGGGAAGCGGGCGCGCCGGAGTCGCGAAGGCAGCGAAGTGGGTGCGCCGGAGTCGTGGGCGCGGCGAAGCGGGCGCGCGCCGGAGTCGCGAGGGCAGCGATGCGGGTGCGCCGGAGTCGTGGGCGCGGCGAAGCGGGTGCGCCGGAGTCGTGGGCGCGGCGAAGCGGGGGCGCCGGAGTCGCGAAGGCAGCGATGCGGGTGCGCCGGAGTCGTGGGCGCGGCGAAGCGGGGGCGCCGGAGTCGCGAAGGCAGCGAAGCGGGTGCGCCGGAGTCGCGGGCGCAACGTTGCTTCCTGTTGGGCGACTTCGTCGCCGGCTCGCGAGGCACCACTTTTTCTTTCCCCCGCTGCGCTCCTCCAAGAAAAAGCGGCCCCTCGCTCGTGACTTCGTGTCCCTCCGCTTCGCTCCGGGCCACGAAGTCTTGGTTTTGCGGCTCCGCCGCTCTCCGCGCTGCGCGCGTCGATCGCGTGGGGGGCGCGGGTCGTGGGCGCTGACGCGCCGGGGGCGGGTTCGCGGGTCGGCCATGGAGGGGTGGATGTGGCCGCCCGGCTTGGCTGCGGCCGAGACCACCCACTCCGGCCTCTCGCCCCCGGCGTGGCGAACCGCCGTTGGGTGGGTTGGCTGCGGCGAGGAATCAGGCTTTCCCTGGGTCGCCGAGTTGGGCCGCGGTTCGGCGCGTCAGCGCCCCCGAGGTGGGTGAGACCTCGTGATCGACGCGCGAAGCGCGGAGAGCGGCGGAGCCGCAAACCTAAGACTTCGTGGCCCGGAGCGAAGCGGAGGGACACGAAGTCACGAGCGAGGGGCCGCTTTTTTCTCGGAGGAGCGAAGCGGGGGAGAGAAAAAAGTGGTGCCTCGGGAGCCGGCGACGAAGTCGCCCAACAAGAAGCAACGTTGCGCCTGCGACTCTGGCGTGCTCGCTTCGTTGCGCCTGCGACTCCGGTGTGCTCGCTTCGTTGCGCCTGCGACTCCGGTGTGCTCGCTTCGTTGCGCCTGCGACTCCGGTGTGCTCGCTTCGTTGCGCCTGCGACTCCGGTGTGCTCGCTTCGCTGCGCCCGCGACTCCGGTGTGCTCGCTTCGCTGCGCCCCCGACTCCAGCACCCCCACGCCCCCACCCGTGGTGCCCCATCGCCCCCGCAACCCACCTCCATCCCCCGACCCCCGCTGCGCCGCATCGCCCCCCGCGCCCCCGCCCCCCGCGCCGCATCGCCCCCCGCGCCCCCGGCCCCCCGCGCCCCCGCCCCCCCCGCGCCGCATCGCCCTTCCCGCCCCGGCGCGTTCCTTAGCCGCCCCCTCGACCCAGCCCGCCCCCTCTGCCCCACCCCGTCCCAGGTCTCGCGCAACCTTCCCTCCGTGGTGGGCGTGTGGACCGTACCGGGCGTGTCATGCGGGTCGGGTCGGGGAGTGGTGGGGGGCGTTCGGCGATGGTGGATGAGGAGGTGCTTGCCGTTGCGTTCGGTGCGCTCGAACGTGATGTCGGTCGCGTTCTCGGTGGGCGGTCCGGTGGTGGGGGGAAGCCGATTCGGGTGGTGATCGCTCGGCGTCGGCGGCGGCGTGGCCTGGTCGGGGTCGGGTTTGCGCTCTTGCCGGCGCTGTTTGCGGCCTATCGCTTGGCCGCCGGCCGGAACCGATCACCCGGTCGTGTGCGTGGGTGGGGGAGAGACGCCACAGGCGGGTATTCCGGGACCCGAACCGACATCGGGTCCGCGTCTCGGGCCGGATAAGGTACCGGGTCACGGCAGGACGAACACGCCGCGACGGGACGCGGGGGAACGATGGGACGGGACACGGGCGGTCGCGCCGACTTCGACGTGTTCTACGCGGAGAGCCACGGCGCACTCGTCGCACACCTGTACGCGCTGACCGGCGATCTCGGCGAGGCCCAGGAGGCCGCGCAGGAGACGTACATCCGGGCCTGGAAGGACTGGGACCGGATCAGCGACTACGAGAACCCCGTCGCGTGGATCCGACTCGTCGGCCAACGCATCGCGGTGAGCCGCTGGCGGCGCACCCGTACCGCGCTCAAGAGCTGGATCCGGCACGGCCCCGACGGTGACCTGCCCGCGCCGGGCCCCGAATCCGTTGCCCTGGTCACCGCGTTGCGACAAATTCCCGAGGCCCAGCGGCGAGCGGTGGTGATGCACCACATGGGCGGCCTGTCGGTCGCCGAGATCGCCGCGCACGAGGGCGCGCCCGAGGGAACCATCAAAGCCCGCCTGTCCCGGGGGCGCAGCGCGCTCGCCGGGCTGCTCGCGGACGGTTCGGAGGCGGTCCGGACCGGACGGGGTTAGGCTCCGGCGCGGTCGATTCGGGTGTGCTTCGGCGGCCGTGTGTCGAGAAACCCGAAGGAATTGGCCTTCGGGTTCACATGCCAGGGCCGCATCCGAGGCAGCATGCTTGAACGAGGCAGTGCTATCGCCGCACCGGACTTGCCGTTCCGGTCCGACATCGTGGAGCGTGAGACACATGAGGGGCAGAGGGGACTCGGGTCGGGAGACGACCGTGCCGGCTCGCGGTGGCTTCCCGGAACGGACGCTGCGGCAGGACGAATTGCGCGCCGAACGGCCACCGGCGGCGGACGACGACATCTTCGGCGACCTCTATCTCGACTTCGAGGACGCGCCGACCCGCGAGCCGGTGGAGCGGATCGAACCGGCACCGCAGCGACCCGCCCACCCGCCCGCGCCGACCACGTTCGACGACGAGTACGCGGCGGCCGAAGCCGAGCCGGAGCCGGAAGGGGCCTACGAGCCCGAGCCGCGACGGGCCCACGAACCCGACCCGCAGCCGGAACGGGCCGACGAACCCGCCGCGGACCGAGTCCACGAGCCGGACCCCGACCACGCCGCCGACCCGCCGCCCGCACCGGATCCCGGCCCCGCGCCGCAGGCGGCCCCGGCACCCCGGGTCGCGTCGGGATCGCCGTGGGACCAGGCCCCCCGGCCCGCCGAGACGTTCGCGACCGAGCCGCAGGCGAACGGTGTGCCCGACCCGGTTCCGCACACGGTGACCCCGCGCGCGGTCCGACCCGACGCCCGGACTCCGGCACCACCGCCGCCGGTTCCCGCCCCGCCCACGGTCGCCGGCGGCTCCGCCGACACCACGTTCGCCGCCGGCCACGCGGTGCCGCCGCCGCCCACGGTGCCGCCGATGCCCACCTCTCCGCCGCCGGTGCCCGCGCCGCAGACCGAAATGCTGCCGGCCGCCGTGCCGGTGCCCGAGCCGGTCGAGGACGCGGACGAGTTGGACGTGCCGACCACCTCGCGCAGCGACAGCCTGCGCCGGGCCGAGGCGGCCGAGGAGGACCCCCAGGCCCACAGCGGCCCCCCGCTGGGCGTCCAGGCATCCGCGTGGTCGACCTCCTCGCACCCCGGCCGCCGCCGCGCCGCCCGGCGTGAACGGCGCGGCCTGGGCCCGGAGCTGACCGCCCGGGACAACGACGACCGGTATGCCGCGACGGGCGAGGTGTTCATCGTCGCCGACGGCCTCGGCGGCCACCCCGCGGGTTGGTACGCGGCCGACGTGGCGGTGCGCACGCTGGTGGCCGAACTGGCCGCCGCCGACCTGTCCGCGGGCTGGAGCGACCGCCTCAGCGCCGCGATCGCGGTGGCCGACCTCGCGGTGCGCCGGCACGGCGTCGCGCAGTACGAGGGCATGCGTACCACCGTGGTGGCGGCCGTCCTCCAGCACGGCAGGCTGCATTTGGCCGGATGCGGCGACAGCGTGTGCTGGCTGGTGCGCGGCGGGCGGGCGTTCCGGCTGACCGAGCAGGGCAATGCCGCCGAGTTCGGCCGACCGTGGCTGCTCACCTCCACCCCGTTGGGCGGCTCGCAGGCGCCCGAACCGGAACTGCAACGGATCGAATTGCACCCGGGCGACCGTGTGGTCCTCGCCACGGACGGTGTCGGCCATCTGCCCGACGAGACGGTGGCCGACCTGGTACACGGCGATCCCTTCCACGCGGCAACGACCTTGACCAGGACGGCTGTCGAGAGCGGTGACGACGACGCGACGGCAGTCGTGGTCGAATGCGACGCACTGCCCGTACCCGAGGGTCATCGCTCCGGCGCCGACCCTCGGGAACAACCGGAGGATGCGTCGGGTGCCCCCGGGGCCCTACGGTCGGACGGCGGAACGGCCTGGTGACGGTTCACCGGGCGAAGATGGGCGATGCCCCAGGGCGGGGCACGAGACCGGACGGATGGCGATGCTCGAACTGATCCTCACCGTGGCGACGTCGGACGACGCCGACCAGCAGGAGTCGGACCTGGCCCGGCCGCGCACGGTGAAGGTGCAAAGCGAGCCCGGCAAGAAGATCGCGATCGGCCGGGACCCGTCGCGATGCGGCCTGGTCACGCCGAAGGACTGGCGCTTCGTGTCGCGTGTGCACCTGGAGTTCGTCTACTCCCTGGAGCGCGGCTGGAGCGTGGAGTGGCTCCAGGGCTCACACCCGCGCCCGGTCGCACTGGTGCAGATCGATCGCGAGGGTGTGTCCGAACCGGTGCCCTACGGCGCCACGCTGCCGCTGGGCTCGCTGCGCCCGGGCCGGGTCGTGGTCACCGACCTGGCCCGACGTCGGCGGGTTTTGGTGGAGTGGCGGGTGTCGTTGCCGCAACGCCCGGGCGAGGAGCCCACCGAGCCGGACGTCGGTGTGCCCGAGACTCAGGACGTCGCGCCGTTCGTGCTGCAGAACCGCCTCTCCGAGACGGAGATGGAGGTGCTGGCCGCGCTGTCCTGCGACTGGGTGCACGGCCGCCCGGTCAAGCGCGCCAAGTCCACCAAGGAACTGTGCGAGTTGTTGCACCTGTCGGCGGCCACGGTCGAGCGGTACAAGACCAAGCTGCGCCGCGAGTTCTACAGCTCGGGCCTGTGCCCGGAGCTGAACGCCCTGCTCGGTCCGAACTACCTCGACACCGTGCGGCACGTACACGGCGGCTGGGACCTGATAGCGCAGACCGCGGTCACCCACGGCATAACGGGGCGCGGTCCCTGCCCGTGTGGTGCGGATGCGCCGCACGCGGGTACCAGGTGAGCGGTAGGACCGGGGAGGGGGCGAGGGGATCATGCTCGAACTGAACATGTCGTTCGTCGCGATCGAGGACGGTCGCGAGGCGGAGCGGGACCCGCTGCCGAGCCCCAAGAGCGTGCGTGAGCCCGGCGTGGTCGGCACGCGGGTGTTCGTGGGCCGCGATCCCAGCGTGTGCCGCCCGCTGCTGACGCCGCACGACTGGCTTTTCGTCTCGCGCAAGCACCTGGTGTTCGAGTACAGCGAGGACCGGGGCTGGACGGTGGAATGGCCGCGCGGACAGCGGGACACCCCGGTGGCGATCGTGCGGATCAAGCGCGGCGAGACCTCGCAGGACATGCCGTACGGGGCGATCCTGCCGCTGCCCGCGCGCACCGCCGGCAACATCCTGATCAGCGATCTGGCCCGGCGGCGCAGCGTGGTGCTCGCGTGGCGGGCGATGCAGCCGATCCGGCCCAGCACGTCCTCCTCGTTGGACGGGAACGCGCCGCCGACCATCGACGTCGGACCGGAGGAACTGCGCAACAAGCTGCACGGGGTTCGGCTGGAGGTGCTCGCGGCGATGTCCTGCGACTGGATCCACGGCCGCGCCACCAAGCGGCCCAGGACCACCGACGAGCTGTGCGAGATGCTCTACATGGCCAAGGCCACGGTCGAGCGCTGCAAGACCGAGCTGCGTCGCGACTTCTACAGTTCGCTGCTCTGCCCGGAATTGAATCTTCTGCTGGGGCCCGACTACCTGGACACGACCCCGCACGTGCACGGAGGGTGGGACCTGATCGCCCAGACGGCGGTCACCTGCGGCATTGTGGGACGCGAACCGTGTCCGTGTGCTCGTCGCGGCGGATCGATCGACTGAGACGACACGAAACGGCCGGGCCGCGGTGGCGGCACGGTCGGGGCGCGGCATTGACTGACGGCCAGGAGCGTGGGGGAGGAAACCGGTGCTCGATCTCAACATGGCGTCGACTTCGGGGGCGGACGACGCGGCGACGGTCGCCATGCTGATGGCAAGCGCGCCGAGTCGGCCTGGGGCGACGCTGGCGGTCGGTCGCGACGCGACCCGCTGTCATCTCGTGACGCCGGCCGACTGGCTGTTCGTCTCCCGGGTGCACCTGGAGTTCCAGTGCGGGGACGACACGACGTGGTGGGTGACCTGGCGGCGCGGATCGCAGGACGCGCCGGTGGCCGAGGTCCAGGTCGACGACGGCGAAGCGCGCACGCTGCCCTACGGCGGCACCGCGCCGCTGCCCAGTCCCGGCTCCGGCGAGGTGGTCATCCTCGACCTGAACGGGCAGCGTCGGGTCACCATCGGGTGGTTCGTGGCCGCCGACTGATCGCCGAGTGGTAGCCGATCCGCCCTCCGTCGGGCGGATCCGTTCGATCGTCCGGCCGATCCGCTCGACACCGGTCCACCCGGTGACCTGACGATGAGTCAGAACCGTTGCCCCGCGCGTCCGGAGTCCACACATCGGACATCTGTGAAGTCCTTCACAAGGGCGGCGGTAGGATCGGCCACGCGTCAGGCCACCCCGTCGTGCGTCTTCCACGCGGCCACCCGTCATCGCAGCACGCGAAGGAAAACCGTGAGCAAGCCCGTCGTTCTCATCGCCGAAGAGCTGTCCCCGGCCACCGTCGATGCCCTCGGACCCGATTTCGAGATCCGCCACTGCGATGGTGCGAACCGCGGTGAGTTGTTGTCCGCGATCGCCGACGTCGACGCCATCCTGATCCGCAGCGCGACCAAGGTGGACGCCGAGGCCATCGCCGCGGCCGGCCGCCTCAAGGTGGTCGCGCGCGCCGGTGTGGGGCTGGACAACGTCGACGTCCCCGCCGCCACCAAGGCCGGTGTCATGGTCGTCAACGCGCCGACCTCGAACATCGTCACCGCCGCGGAACTCGCCTGCGGCCTGATCATCTCGGTCGCGCGCAACATCCCGCAGGGCAGCGCCGCACTCAAGAACGGCGAGTGGAAGCGCAGCAAGTACACCGGTGTCGAACTCTCCGAGAAGACCCTCGGCGTGGTCGGCCTGGGCCGGATCGGCGTCCTGGTCGCGCAGCGGATGTCCGCGTTCGGGATGAACATCGTTGCCTACGACCCCTACGTGCAGCCGGCCCGCGCCGCGCAGATGGGCGTGCGCCTGCTCACCCTGGACGAGGTGCTGGAGCAGTCCGACTTCATCACCGTGCACCTGCCGAAGACCCCGGAGACGCTGGGCCTGATCGGCGACGAGGCGTTGCGCAAGGTCAAGCCGACGGTGCGCATCGTCAACGCCGCCCGCGGTGGGATCGTCGACGAGGTCGCGCTCGCGTCCGCGCTCAAGGAGGGTCGGGTCGCCGCCGCCGGCCTGGACGTGTTCTCGAAGGAGCCGTGCACGGACAGCCCGCTGTTCGAGTTCGACAACGTCGTGGCCACGCCGCACCTGGGCGCGAGCACCGACGAGGCGCAGGAGAAGGCCGGCGTGGCGGTGGCCAGGTCGGTGCGGCTCGCACTCGCCGGCGAACTGGTGCCGGACGCGGTCAACGTGCAGGGCGGCGTGATCGCCGAGGACGTACGTCCGGGCCTGCCGCTGGCCGAGAAGCTGGGTCGGATCTTCACCGCCCTCGCGGGCGGCGTCGCGGTCCGCCTGGACGTCGAGGTGCGTGGCGAGATCACCCAGCACGACGTCAAGGTGCTCGAACTCGCGGCGCTCAAGGGCGTGTTCGCGGACGTCGTGGAGGAGTCGGTCTCCTACGTGAACGCTCCGCTGCTGGCCCAGGAGCGCGGCGTGGAGATCCGGCTGACCACGAGCTCGGAGAGCCCGGACCACCGCAACCTGGTCACCGTGCGCGGCACCCTCGCCGACGGCGGCGAGATCTCGGTCTCCGGCACGCTCGCCGGCCCCAAGAACATCGAGAAGATCGTCGAGGTGGACGGCTTCGACGTGGACCTGGTGCTCACCGCGCACATGGTCTTCCTGCGCTACGCGGACAAGCCGGGCGTGGTCGGCGTGATCGGCCGGCACCTCGGCGAGGCGGGCGTCAACATCGCCGGCATGCAGGTGGCCCGCGCCGCCAAGGGTGGTCAGGCGCTGGTCGCGCTCACCGTCGACACCACGGTCGAGCCGGCCATCCTCAACGCCATCGCCGAGGAAATCGGCGCGACGTTCGTGCGCTCGGTGAACCTGGACGACTGACCGCGCTTCGCGCGGCCGGACACGGCCCGGTTGCCCAGGAGGCCCGGGAACCCCACGGTTCCCGGGCCTTCGGCATGCCCGCCCGCACCCGCGCGTTTCGGGCCCGATTACGCCGGTCGGTGGGTCGGCGATCTCAGATAGTAGGAACTCCGAGTAAATTGCAGACAGCGGTGCGATCCGTCGCCTACCGTGAAGGAAGACGGTCCCTTCCGTACCCGGAAATCCCCGTACGGCAGGAAATTTCAGCACGCCCACAAGGCCCCTGCACGTGTCCGTCACACACCGTGTAGAAACCCCGCCTTGTGAAGGAAGTGCCACCATGGACGAAACCACGCGCCGCAACGCCGCCCGTGCCCTCCAGCGCGCTCTCGACCGTCGCGACAACGGCGGCAGCCCCGCCGACGAGGAACGCTGACAGCCCCGATTCGCACCACTGCGTCCCACCATCCGGACTGCACATGTCAGCCCCTGGGACGGAAGGTATGGTCCCCCGTATGTCTCGCAGCATTCGTCTCGCAGTGGTTCCCGGTGACGGCATCGGCCAGGAAGTGGTCGCAGAGGGCCTGAAGGTCCTCGGCGCCGTACTTCCCCCGGACGTCAAGGTCGAGACCACCGAGTACGACCTCGGTGCCCGTCTGTACCACCGCACCGGAGAGACGCTGCCCGACAGCGTGCTCGACGAGCTGCGCGGCCGGGACGCGATCCTGCTCGGCGCGATCGGCGACCCCAGCGTGCCCTCGGGGGTCCTGGAGCGCGGTCTGCTGCTCAAGCTCCGCTTCGCGTTCGACCACCACGTCAACCTGCGTCCGGCCCGGCTCGCGCCGGGCGTGGTCTCGCCGCTGGGCGCGGACGCGAAGATCGACTTCGTGGTCGTCCGCGAGGGCACCGAAGGCCCGTACACCGGCAACGGCGGCACGCTGCGCACCGGCACCGAGCACGAGGTGGCCACCGAGGTCAGCGTGAACACCGCGTTCGGCATCGAGCGGGTCGTACGGGACGCGTTCACCCGGGCCCAGGCCCGGCCGCGCAAGAAGCTGACCCTGGTGCACAAGAACAACGTGCTGGTGTACGCGGGCCACCTGTGGACCCGGGTGTTCGACGCGGTCGCGGCCGAGTTCCCCGACGTCACCACCGACTACCTGCACGTGGACGCGGCGACCATCTTCATGGTCACCCAGCCCGAGCGCTTCGACGTGATCGTCACCGACAACCTGTTCGGTGACATCATCACCGACCTCGCCGCCGCCATCGCGGGCGGCATCGGCCTCGCGGCCAGCGGCAACATCAACCCGTCCCGCGAGTTCCCGTCCATGTTCGAGCCGGTGCACGGCTCCGCGCCGGACATCGCGGGCCAGGGCAAGGCCGACCCCACCGCCACCGTGCTCTCGGTCGCGATGCTCCTGGAGCACCTGGGCCTGACCGACGAGGCCCGCCGCGTCGAGGCCGCGGTCGACGCCGACCTCGCCGAGCGCGGCACCCTCGGCACGCGCAGCACGTCGCAGATCGGCGACGCGCTCGCCGCCCGAGTAGCCGGCTGATTCGCCGGCACCACCACGTCCGTCGACCGGGACCGTCGACGCGTGCCCCCTGCCGGACCGGCGAGTCGGTCGTTCGGCGGGTCGGGGGCCGCGCCTGTCGGGATCCCGGTCGACTGCGTTAACGTCTCACCGGGTGGAACGCGGGTGCGGTTCCCGGGAACACTTCCAGTACGTCCAGGTACGGGAAACCGGGTCCCAGCAGCACCCAGCCCCGCCATACTCCACGGTGAAGGACGAGAACCAGCCATGACGACTGCCGCCCCGCAGGAGCCCGCCCTCCAGGCTTCCCTGACGATCGACCTCAAGCCCTCCGCACACCCGCTGAGCGATGCCGAGCGCGCCACGCGCCTGGAGAACCCGGGCTTCGGCCGCGTGTTCACCGAGCACATGGTCGGCATCAAGTGGAGTGCGGGACGTGGCTGGTACGACGCGCAACTCACGCCCTACGCGTCCCTCGACATCGACCCCGCGAACATGACGCTGCACTACGCGCAGTCGATCTTCGAGGGCCTCAAGGCATACCGCCGCCCCGACGGCAGCGTGGCCACCTTCCGGCCCTACGCGAACGCGGCGCGCTTCCAGAACTCCGCTCGCCGGCTCGCCATGCCCGAGCTGCCGCAGGACCTGTTCGTGGCCGCGGTGGACGCGCTGATCCGCCAGGACGCCGCGTGGGTGCCCAGCGCGCCCGAGGAGAGCCTGTACATCCGGCCCTTCATGTTCGCCACCGAGGTCGGTCTCGGCGTGCGTCCCGCGAACGAGTTCCTCTTCCTGGTCATCGCGTCGCCGGCCGGTCCCTACTTCGCGGGCGGCGTGCGGCCGGTCTCGGTGTGGTTGTCCCAGGAGTACGTGCGCGCGGTGCCCGGCGGCACCGGCGAGGCCAAGTGCGCCGGCAACTACGCCGCATCGCTGGTCGCCCAGGCCCAGGCCATCGAGCAGGGCTGCGACCAGGTGGTCTGGCTGGACGCGATCGAGCGTCGCTGGATCGAGGAGATGGGCGGCATGAACCTGTACTTCGTGTACGGGGAGGGCAAGGACGCGCGGATCGTCACACCGCGCCTGACCGGCTCGCTGCTGCCCGGCATCACCCGCGACTCGCTGCTCCAACTCGCCGCGGATCGTGGTTACGCCACCGAGGAGGCGCTGATCTCGGTCGACGACTGGCGCGAGGGCAACGCGAACGGCACCCTCACCGAGGTCTTCGCGTGCGGCACCGCCGCGGTGATCACCCCCGTCGGCTCGGTCAAGTCCAGCACCGCGAACTGGACCGTCGGCTCCGGCGAGGCGGGCCCGATCACGATGGAACTGCGCAAGGCCCTGGTCGACATCCAAACCGGCCGAGCGGAAGACCCCCACGGCTGGACGCACACGATCGAATAGTCCGCCGGGTGGCCCACGCCGCGCGCGGTGGCGGCCGTCCCGGGGGTCCGACTCCGGGGGGTACACCGCAGCCCGCCCACCCGTCGTGACGGGTGGGCGGGTGGTGCACACCAAAACCTGCCCGACCACATTGTGAGACCGCACGGCCACGCGCCGAGCGGATGTGCCAGACTCGGCAACATGCAGCAGTGGCTCATTATTAGCCGCAGCGTGCCGGCAACGGGTTGATCCCCCCACAAGGGGTGCTTATCGCCCAACGCCCGCACGCAGACCTCTCGCGACCGCGAGGGGTCTTTTTGTTTGGCCGCGCCACCCCTGCGGCAGCGAGTGTGGGCCCGCCATTTGTTGATCGACGGGAGAACCGAGGCCAATGCACCCCACGACGACCGATCCGAGCGCCTTCCACGTCTTCGACACCACCCTCCGGGACGGTTCGCAGCGCGAGGGCATCAACCTGACGGTGTCCGACAAGCTCACCGTGGCCCGCCACCTGGACGACTTCGGCGTGGGCTTCATCGAGGGCGGCTGGCCCGGTGCCGTACCGCGCGACACCGAGTTCTTCCGCCGCGCCAAGGAGGAGCTGCAGCTCGCCCACGCGGTCCTGGTCGCGTTCGGCTCGACCCGCAAGGCGGGTACCACGGCCGCCGCGGATCCCCAGGTGCAGGCGCTGCTCGACGCCGAGGCGCCGGTCGTGTGCCTGGTGGCCAAGTCGCACGACAAGCACGTCTCGCTGGCGCTGCGCACCACGCTGGACGAGAACCTGGAGATGGTCCGGGACACCGTCGCCCACCTGCGGGCGCAGGGCCGACGGGTGTTCGTCGACTGCGAGCACTTCTTCGACGGCTACCGGGCCAACCCGCAGTACGCGCTGAGCGTGGTCGCCGCCGCGCACGACGCGGGCGCCGAGGTGGTCGTGCTGTGCGACACCAACGGCGGGATGTTGCCCAGCGGGGTCCGCGAGATCGTCACCGCCGTGCATGCGAGCACCGGAGCCCGCCTGGGCATCCACGCACAGGACGACACCGGCTGCGCGGTGGCCAACACCATCGCGGCCGTCGAGGGCGGCGCCACACACGTCCAGTGCACCGCCAACGGCTACGGCGAACGGGTGGGCAACGCCAACCTGTTCCAGGTGGTGGGCAACCTCGAACTCAAGCAGGGCATGCGGGTGCTGCCCGAGGGCAAGCTGCGCGAGATGACCCGGATCTCGCACGCGATCGCCGAGGTGGTCAACCTCGCCCCCTCCACCCACCTGCCCTACGTGGGCGTGTCCGCGTTCGCGCACAAGGCCGGGCTGCACGCGTCCGCGATCAAGGTCGACCCCGACCTGTACCAGCACATCGACCCCGCGCTGGTCGGCAACGACATGCGGATGCTGATCTCGGACATGGCCGGGCGCGCCTCGATCGAGCTCAAGGGCAAGGAACTGGGCTACGACCTCTCGAACGACAAGGACCTGGTCGGCCGGGTGGTCAACCAGGTCAAGGAGCGCGAGGCGGCCGGCTACACGTACGAGGCCGCGGACGCGTCCTTCGAACTGCTGCTGCGCGACGAGAGCCTGGGCCGCGCGCGGTTCTTCACGCTGGAGTCGTGGCGTGCGATCAGCGAACAGCGCGGCGACGGCGTGCCGGTGAACGAGGCCACCGTGAAGCTGCACGCCAAGGGGGAGCGGATCGTCGCGACCGGCGAGGGCAACGGCCCGGTCAACGCGCTCGACCGCGCGCTGCGGCTGGCCCTGGAGCGGATCTACCCGCAGCTCGCGGCGTTCGAGCTGATGGACTACAAGGTGCGGCTGTTGGAGGGCCGACACGGGACCGACGCGATCACGCGCGTGCTGGTGGAGACCACCGACGGCAAGCAGGAGTGGAGCACCGTCGGGGTCGCGGAGAACGTGATCGCGGCGTCGTGGCAGGCCCTGGAGGACGCGTACACCTACGGCCTGCTCAAGGCGGGCCTGACCCCCGGCGCCCAGGACACCGAGGGTTCGGACCGCGCGTAGACCGAAGGTGATGAACCGTCAGGGGCGGCCGGGGCGGAACGACCGCCACCCGTCGCCCCACGGTTCGTCCCAGCCCGCCGGCAGCGGTGACAGGGACCCCGGCGGCGGCGACGGCAGCGCGGGTTGCACGGGCGCCGCGGCCCGCGGTTGCAGCGGCGCCGGTGCGGGCGCCGGAGCGGGCGGACGGACGGGTGCGGAGGCCAGCGGGCTGGCCGCGGTCATCGGGTTGGGCGGCAGCAGCGGTTCGCTCTCTTCGAGACGTGCCAACTCGCGTCCGACGGCGAAACGTTCGAGCCGCCCTCGGACCTCTTCCGGTTCCCGCGACACGGGTAGTTCCCGGTCGAGGCCGAACTCCTCGGCCGCCGCGCCCGGCAGCAGATTCGCCTGCGGGGGCCTGCGCGGCAGCCCCGACTCGGTCGTGCCGTCGACCATCGGAAGGCGAGCCGCTTGCGCCGCGCGCCTGCTGTTGTCGTCCACCGAACCCCACCTCGGTTCGTTGTTGGGCCTGCGCCTCAAAACGTTCTGATATCAATTGGGCAACAGATGACTATGGGAGGACCTTAGCAATGTGCGGGTCGAGGCGGGCACTCGGCCGGGCATGTCGCCGAGTCCTGTCACACATTTGTCGAATTTCTCGAACGCCCTTGGGAATCCCACCACTCGGACCTCGCGACCACAACACCTCAGGCGAACCCCGCAATGGGATTCGCCTGAGGTGTTGTGGTGCGCAATACGAAAAAAACAGGTTCGAGCAGTTACCGAAGGCCGGCGCGAGCGAGCCCGACGGTCAGCGCAGGCGGGCCATCAGTGCGTGCTCCACCAGCGTGATCAGGGTCGACTTGGCCGATTCGCGACGCCGTGCGTCACAACTCACGATCGGGGTGTCGGGCCCTATTTGCAATGCCTCGCGGACATCCTCCGCGTGGTGGGTCTGCAATCCGTCGAAGCAGTTCAACGCGACGATGAACGGCAACCCGCTGTTCTCGAAGTAGTCGATCGCGGGGAAGCAATCGGCGAGTCGGCGCGTGTCCACCAGGACCACGGCGCCGATCGCGCCGCGGACCAGGTCGTCCCACATGAACCAGAATCGGTGCTGACCCGGCGTACCGAAGAGGTACAGGATCAGATCCTCGTCCAGCGTGATGCGACCGAAGTCCATCGCGACCGTCGTCGTCTGCTTGTCCGGCGTCGCCGACAGGTCGTCGACTCCGGCGCTGGCGGACGTCATGACCGCTTCGGTACGCAGCGGAGCGATCTCCGAGACGGCACCGACGAGCGTGGTCTTGCCCACGCCGAATCCGCCGGCGACGACGATTTTCGCCGACGTGGTGGAGGACCTGGCGGGAGCCGGGCCCGGGCTAGAGCTTGCGAAGTCCACTGAGCACCCTTTCGAGCAGCGTGACGTCCGGCTGCCCCTGGTCGTTCCCGGGCTGGTGGATGACCACCAGCCCGGCTTCGGCGAGGTCCGCGACGAGTACGCGGGCGACGCCGAGCGGGATGGTGAGCAGAGCCGAGATCTCGGCTACCGACTTGACCTCCCGACACAGCGCACAGATGCGCTGGTGCTCGGGCAACAGGCCGGGTGGGTTGGCCACCTGAGGTGTCGTGGTGACCAGGGCCTCCAGCGCGAGCTGATAGCGAGGCCGGGTGCGACCACCGGTCATGGCGTACGGGCGGACCAGGGTCTCGTGAAACTCCTGGTCCCCGTGATCGGACATATCCGGAGGTGTCATCGCGGCAGTGCACCTTGGAGTTCGGCGCGCAAGGCCGGCGTGAGCACGGCGCCCGCGCGGTCGACGAGCAGGGCCATCTCGTAGCCGATCAGGCCGATGTCGCACTCCGGCGATGCCAGCACGGCCAGCGAGGAGCCGTCCGAAATCGACATGATAAAGAGGAAACCCCGTTCCATTTCCACGACCGTCTGGGTCACGTGCCCGCCCTCGAAGATACGGGACGCACCCTGGGTCAGGCTGGTCAAACCCGATGCGACGGCGGCGAGCTGATCCGCCCGGTCGCGAGGGAAGCCCTCGGACAGGGCGAGCAGCAGGCCGTCCGCGGAGACCACGACCGTGTGCGACACCCCGGGGGTGTTGTCCACGAAGTTCGTGATCAGCCAGTTCAGGTTCTGCGCGGCCTGGCTCAACGACTTCTCAGTCATGCCTGCTCCTGGTTGTTCTCGTCACGAGGCCGAGGGGCGGATCCCCCGGACCCGGCGGTGCGACCCTGCTGGATGCCCCGGCGGAAGTTGGTCAGTCGCCCGCGAACCTCGTCGGGCGACCGGGACAGGCCCGGAGCGCCCGGCGTGGGCCGGCCCGACTGCTCCTGACGGGTGCCGGGTGCGGCAGGACCCGCACCCGGGTGGCCCGGGGCCTGAGCCCCGCCGGACTGCTCGACGCCGCCCGGCACCAGGTTGGCGCGGGGCACACGGCGAGGCAGGCCCGCTCCGGTGGTGCCACCCGAGGACGGCTCGCGAGCGGCCTCCGCCGCGCGCCAACCGTCGTCACCGGCCGAGTACCAGCCGGACTGCTGACCCTGAGGGCCGACGGCGGGTGCGACCGCGGGGGACTGCTCGACAATCTCGTCCGGTTCCGTCGGCGTCCCGAACATGTCGGTGACGGGCTGCTGACGCCCACCACCGAACGCCGGGGCCTGCTCGACCGGTGCCGGTGCCTGCGGCGGGTTGGTCGCCATCGGCACCCGACGGTCGAGGTTGCCGAGCGGACTCGCCTCGGCTGCCTCCTGCTCGCGCTCCGGCGCGGCCTGCTCCCCGCCTCGCGGCGTGGAACGGACCTGCGCTGCTCGCATCCGGCCGCCACGGTTGCCCTGGCGGTGGAACCAGTCGGATTCGAGCGTGTCGAAGATCGGCAGCCTACCGTCGTCGCCGGTGCTCGGCGGCGCGCTCATGTCCAACTCGGACGGAGCGGGCAGGTGTTCGGCGTTTTCCGGCGTACCGACCGGCGCGAAGGGCGAGCCCTCCGAGCGGCCGGATCCCACCGGTGCGAACGGCGAGGCCGCCGGTCGCACATCGCCCTGCGGGCCGCGTACCTGCTCGGCCCGGGTGTGCTCGTCCTGCTCCTGCCGCGCGGGCTCGGGGCGAGCCTGCGGGGCGAGACCGCGCAGCACCGGCAGCGAGTCCCCGGTGGGGGGCTGCTCGCCGTCGCGAGGAGCGCGACCGCGTTGCGGCAGGTCCTCCCGACGGGTCAGTTCCTCGCGGCGCGGCGTGTCGTAGCCGGTCGGCACCTCGGCCGGCGGCGCGACGGGCTCGACCGGCAGCGGTGCCACCGGCGTGAGTTCGTCGTATTCGGTGCCCCACGGAGCGGGCGCGCGCTCGTCCTGCCGGGGCGCGAGCTCCGCACCCGGGCGGCCGAACGGCTGCGCGGGCTGCTCGTAGCCGCCCCGGTCGATCTCGGCCCCCGGCCGCGGCTCGTCCGCGTACGGCGAACCGAACGGTGACGCGAACTGCGAGGTGTCACCCCCGCGTCCGGATCCGTCCACGGGCTGCGGCGCGGTCGGGAACGAACCGGTGTCCTGCCCGTACTGCGGCTGCAGCGACTCGGCCTCGCGGACGTCGTCGTTGCCGGTGCCGAACATCGGCGCCGAGGGTGCGGCCGGGAAGGCCCCGGTACGCGGGTCGTCCGCGTGCGGCTGGTGCTGCGGCGGCTGCGGCAGCACCGGCGCGAACGGGTTGTCGTCCCGACCCGGCGTGGCCGGCGGCGGCGAACTCGGCGCGCGGTGCGCACCCGTGCTGGTGACGCCCGGCTCGCTCGCGAACGGGTTCACCGTGCCCGGGTAGGGCGTGTCCGTCCCGACCGAGCCGTCCTGGAAGGACGGGGCCGCGAAGGACTGCGTGCTGCCGTACGACGGCTCCTGCTGAACCGGCGGCTGTGCGGGCCGGTTGGTCGGGATCCGAGTCGGCTGCGGGGCCTGGTTGACCGGCTGGGCCGGTGCCTCGGTGCTCCGCTGCGGCAGTTCGCGTCGCCGGTTGCGCTCCTCGGCCCGGCTGCCCACCCGGGGCCCGGGCAGGGCCTGGGCGGCAGGTGCGGCCGCGGGCAGTTCCTCGGTCCAGCCGGAGACGGCCGCCGCGGTCTTGTCGCCGCCCTTGCTCCACCCGTCGCCGCCACCGGGGCGGTCGCCCTGGATGAGTTCGATCGGGAGCATGACCAGCGCGGTGGTACCGCCACCCTCGCCCGGCCGGAGCTGGACGCGGATGCCGTGCCGGGTGGCCAGGCGGCCGACCACGAACAGACCCATGCGGCGCGAGATGGACACGTCCACCACCGGCGGGCGAGCCAGCCGCTGGTTGGCGTCGGCGAGGTCGTCGCCGGTGAGCCCGATGCCGTTGTCGTGGATCTCGATCAGCGCGCGACCGTCCGGCAGGATGTGGCCGGTGACGCGCACCTTGGTGTGCGGGCTGGAGAACGTGGTCGAGTTCTCCAGCAACTCGGCGAGCAGGTGCACGAGGTCGTTGACCGCGCGGCCGGCGATGTCGGTGGTGGGCAGTGCGCCCAACTCGACCCGCTCGTACTGCTCCACCTCGGAGGCCGCGGCGCGCAGCACGTCGACCAGCGGAACCGGTCGGGTCCAGCGGCGGCCGGGCTCCTCACCCGCGAGCACCAGGAGGTTCTCACCGTTGCGGCGCATACGCGTCGCGAGGTGGTCGAGCTTGAACAGGTTGGCCAGCTGGTCCGGGTCCGCCTCGCGGTTCTCCAGGTCGGAGATGAGCGCGAGCTGACGCTGGATCAGGCTCTGGCTGCGCCGCGAGAGGTTGACGAACATCGCGTTGACGTTGCCTCGCAGCAGGGCCTGCTCGGCGGCGAGTCGCACGGCCTCGGCGTGCACCGCGTCGAACGCGCGGGCCACCTGGCCGATCTCGTCCCGGGACAACACGCCGATCGGCTCGATCGCCAGATCCACGTCGCCGGGATCGGACTCGGAGAGCCGGCGCACCGTCTCGGGCAGTCGCTCCTCGGCGACCTCCAGCGCGGAGCGCCGCAGCGTGTTCAGCGAACGCACCAGCGACCGCGCCACGATCACACCGAGCAGGATGGTGATCAACAGCGCGCCGACGACGAGGATCGTGTTGATCAACGCGTCGGTACGAGCCTCGTCCCGCAGCTCCTTCGCGGTGGCGGTCAGCTTGAGGCCGAGTTGGGCCTCGACCTGGCCGAGCGCGCTGATCTTGTCGGTGGACAGCGTCCACCACTCCTGCGTGGTGAAGTCGTTCGCGTTCTCCAGCCGGGCCGCGCCGTTCGGCTTGTTGTTGGAGGCCAGCGCGGTGGTGACCATGCTCTTGAAGAGCTGGAACCGCTCCTCGACCGCGGTGATCTTGTCCCGACTGACGCCGGCCTTGTAGACCGTGTTCCAGTCGGCGGGCGCGACGCTGGTGAATCCGCGAATCGCGTTCTGCTCGGACTCGTTCAGGCGGGCGAGGGTCTCGCTCGCCTCCAGCGGGATCTCGTTCGGCTTGAGGCCGTACGCGATCACCGCGGCGCGCTGCGAGGACGCGTACGCCTTCGACTCACCGAACGAACCCAGGGCGCGGGCGCCCTGGATCAGGTCGGGGTCGCGGGTGACCTCGGGCGCCTCCTGGTTGATCTGCAGCAGCTGCAGAATCATCTTGTTGTAGGCGTCGACCGTGCTGCGGGTGCTGGTGCGGAAGGCGTCCTGACGGGTGCGGTTGAGCTCCGTCAGCGAGTGGCCGATGTCCTTGAGCGTGGCACCGAGCACCGGCATCGAGTCGGTGTTCATCTTCGCGACGGTCGCGTTGTAGACGGTGACCTGGTCGTCGGTGGTCTTCTTGGCCTTGTTGACCTCGGCCGTCAGATCCGACGAGGGAGCCACACTCGCCTGCGCGAGCAGGTCGCGTTCCTGCTCCAGCCACGTGGCCAGCGTCGACGCCTGGTCGATGATGGCCGCGGCCTTTTGCACCGTGTCCATCTCTTGCGTCTTGTCGATCGACGACTGGATGCGCAGGCCACCGAGCAACGCGGCGACCACGACCGGGAGCAGGAGCAGCGCGGTGATCCGGGTACGGATGCGCCAGTTCCCGATTGAGAACAGCAACTTGAACCGGGACGGTGCCGCCCCGGTGGGCCGGGCCGCCCCGGCGCCGGCTATGGAGTCCCCGACGGAGTCGGAGGGCTCGTTGGCGTCCTGGGGTCCGCTGGCTTGCTGCGGGGCTCGCACCTCCGGCGTGGAGGGACCGGCCGTGGCCGGGGCCCCTGCGGAGTCGTGCTGCTTCTTCCGACGTCCCTGCACTAGCGTCGCAACCTCTTGTGACCAGTCGTTAGACCCGCCGGTAAGGCGAGGCTCGTGTGCGTAAATCCCTGGATTCGCGTTCTTCCCAGGGCACCTCGGCTGCGTTCGCGCGCCGAGGTGAAGGAACTCCGCTTGTTGGGAACCACCCCCGTGGTCGCAGGCATTTCAGCACAGCCACGGGGCCGCAACAAGATAGCGGGGTCCGGACATAGAGCCATTGCAACCGGTCTTGGCGATTAACCCGCTTCGAGGGGTTAACAACCGGTATTAAGGGACGATAGAGGGCAAAATGCCACACGTTTGTCGAGGTTCCGGGGAGGTGAAAATCACATATTGATGTCCCGGTTCGAACACCTGGTGTAAACCGTGATGTGCAGTCGGTGACCAGCCCATCGGGGTGACCCGTGACCACCCCTGACGTAACCACGGGTAATCTTGAAGAACAAGGCTGCACCCTGCATGCAGTTGTGACCGCGCTCAGCATGCGGCACGAAACAATGCGGCACGATCGAGAAAGAGCGAGACCGGGAACCGTGGACAACATCAGTACGCACCGCCCCAGCACGGCCAACCCCAGGCGCACCCGGGTGGACGTGGTCCTGCCCCACCAGCGCGTGGTCGAGACGGCGGTCGGGCAATCGGTCATCGCCGAGGTGCGGACCGCGAACCCCAGGCGCACCAACCTGATGGACACCCCGCCGGTGGACACGCACGCCTGACCCGCGACACCACCCGCCGAGGCGCATCGCGCCCGCGTAGCCTTGGGCTCGTCTCGTTCGTGTCTCTTCGGCAAGGGTGACCCATCTTGCGCATCGCCAGGTTCTCCACCGACGACTCCGTCTCCTTCGGGGTGGTGACCGGCGACACCGACCGGCCCGAGTCGCTGGTGGTGCACGCCCTCGCCGGCCACCCGTTCGGCGAACTACAGCCCACCGGCGCCCAGTACCCGCTGTCCTCGGTCCGCCTGCTCGCGCCCGTGTTGCCGAGCAAGGTCGTCGCGATCGGCAAGAACTACGCCGCGCACGCCGCCGAGATGGGCTCGGCCGTCCCCGACGTGCCGATCACCTTCCTCAAGCCGTCCACGTCGGTGATCGGGCACGGCGACGGCATCGCGTACCCGCAGATCTCCGACGACGTGCACCACGAGGCCGAACTGGCCGTGGTGATCGGCCGGATGTGCCGGGACGTGCCGGCCGAGCGGGCGGCCGAGGTGATCTTCGGCTTCACCTGCGCCAACGACGTGACCGCGCGCGACCTGCAGCGGACCGAGGGCCAGTGGGGTCGGGCCAAGGGCATGGACACCTTCTGCCCGCTGGGCCCGTGGGTGGAGACCGACATCACGCTCGCCCAGGTCGACGAGGGCGAGGGGCTGACCGTGGCGTGCACCGTCAACGGCGAGGTGCGCCAGGCGGGCGGCACGGGGCAGATGATCCGCACCGTCACCGAGTTGATCGTGCACGTCACCCAGGCGATGACGCTGCTGCCCGGCGACGTGCTGTTGACCGGCACTCCGGCGGGCGTCGGCCCGCTGCACGTGGGCGACCGCGTCTCGGTCACCGTCGGTGGTGTCGGCACCCTGACCAATACCGTGATCAAGCGCGGCTGATCCGGCGCGCGCGGACAATCATGGGCGGGACAGCCGGACTTGTGACGGTTCGAACGAGGGTCCGGTAACCCGTTTTGGTCACGCGCGCCTCATCGGGTAAAGTTCTTCTCGTGCCGCCCCGCAAGGGAGCGGCACGGAGCGAAGTCCTCGCAAAAACCCCCGGGTACCGCGAAGGACGGAGCATTGGGGTATGGGGTAATTGGCAGCCCGACGGTTTCTGGTTCCGTTAGTCTAGGTTCGAGTCCTGGTACCCCAGCTGCATCGTCTTCGGGCGATGTCGCTGGAAGAAGTTCATGATTGATGATCTGGCCCCGTTGTGTAGTGGCCTAGCACGTCGCCCTCTCAAGGCGGTAGCGCGGGTTCGAATCCCGTCGGGGCTACCAGATCAGCCGTTCGCGGCTTCCACGGCAGCGAGCACCACCCAGCAGTACGAGGCCCCGTTGTGTAGTGGCCTAGCACGCCGCCCTCTCAAGGCGGTAGCGCGGGTTCGAATCCCGTCGGGGCTACCTCGAAGAAGAAGACCTCCCGCAGTCGCGGGAGGTCTTCTTCGTTTCCGGAGCGGACACCGGTGCCGATGGCTGTGTGTCACGGCCGCCCGCACGCCCTGCGCGGGCCGCCTGCGTGGGATGCCGGGGTGCCGGTGGCCAATCGCCGTACGCGGCATGGCTCCCCGGACGCCGGCCGGCGCCCGGGGACCGGGCGGTCAGACCTCCACCTGCGCCCGGCGCAGCGCGTCGGACAGCTTGGCGGCGGCCTCCATCACGGCCTGCGCGTGCAGCCGGCCCGGGTGCCGGGTCAGCCGCTCGATCGGACCGGAGACGGACACGGCGGCCACCACGCGGTTGCTCGGGCCGCGCACGGCGGCCGAGACGGAGGCGACGCCCGGTTCGCGCTCGCCGATGCTCTGCGCCCAGCCGCGGCGGCGCACGCCGGAGAGCGTGGTCGCGGTGAACCGCGCGCCCTGCAGGCCCCGGTGCAGGCGCTCGGGCTCCTCCCAGGCGAGCAGGCACTGGGCGGCCGAACCGGCCTTCATCGGCAGCGTGCTGCCCACCGGGACGGTGTCGCGCAGACCGGAGAGCCGCTCGGCCGCGGCGACGCACACGCGCATGTCGCCCTGGCGCCGGTACAGCTGCGCGCTCTCGCCGGTGATGTCGCGCATGTGCGCGAGCACCGGGTGCGCGGCGGCCAGCAGGCGGTCCTCGCCGGCCGCGGCGGCCAGCTCGGCCAGGCGCGGGCCGAGCACGAAGCGCCCCTGCATGTCGCGCGCGACCAGACGGTGGTGTTCCAGGGCCACCGCGAGTCGATGCGCGGTGGGCCGGGCAAGACCGGTTATGGCGACGAGTCCCGCCAGCGTGGCAGGACCGGCTTCGAGCGCGGCCAGCACGACAGCGGCCTTGTCGAGAACGCCGACTCCGCTAGAATTGTCCATGCCTTGATATTGCCGTCTCGGATTACGAGACGCAAGTCCGCGACCGAGGCCGGTGCCGGCACAGTGGCGCAACGCGCCGAGCCGAGCACCGGAACACCACCGGGAAGCGTCGGGACGTGGGCACGCGTCAGGGGCGTCGACCGCGGATGCGGAATCAGCCGCACCCGCGCGACATGAGGACACACAGCGCCGGCAATGGCGCCGGCCGGAGGGACAGCGATGGGACGGACACTCGCGGAGAAGGTCTGGGACGCACATGTGGTGCGTCGTGCGGAGGGCGAGCCGGACCTGCTCTACATCGACCTGCACCTGCTGCACGAGGTGACCAGTCCGCAGGCGTTCGACGGTCTGCGTCAGGCCGGTCGGCGGGTTCGCCGGACCGATCTGACGATCGCGACCGAGGACCACAACACGCCGACGCTCGACGTCGACAAACCCATCGCGGATCCGGTTTCGCGCGCCCAGATCGAGACGCTCCGCAAGAACGCCGCCGAATTCGGGGTCCGGATCCACTCGCTGGGCGACGTCGAGCAGGGCATCGTGCACGTGGTCGGTCCGCAGCTGGGACTGACCCAGCCCGGTATGACGGTGGTCTGCGGTGACAGCCACACCGCCACCCACGGTGCCTTCGGCGCGCTGGCGTTCGGGATCGGCACCAGCCAGGTCGAACATGTGCTGGCCACCCAGACGCTGCCGATGGCGCCGTTCAAGACGATGGCGGTCACCGTCGAGGGCGACCTGCCCGAGGGCGTGGGTGCCAAGGACCTGATCCTCGCGGTGATCGCGCGGATCGGCACCGGCGGCGGCCAAGGCTACGTCATCGAGTATCGCGGCCAGGCGATCCGGAACCTCTCGATGGAGGGCCGGATGACCGTGTGCAACATGTCGATCGAGGCCGGCGCCCGGGCGGGCATGATCGCGCCCGACGAGACCACGTTCGAGTATCTGAACGGCCGTCCGCACGCGCCGCAGGGCGCGGACTGGGACGCGGCCGTGGCGTACTGGAAGGGCCTGGCCACCGAGGCGGACGCGGTGTTCGACAAGGAGGTCGTCATCGACGCGGCCGAACTGTCGCCGTTCGTCACGTGGGGCACCAACCCCGGCCAGGGTGCGCCGCTGGGCGAATCCGTGCCGGACCCGGTCGCGATCGAGGACCCGGTCGAGCGCGCGGCAGCCGAGAAGGCGATCGCGTACATGGGCCTGACGGCCGGCCAGAAGCTGCGCGACATCGCGGTGGACACGGTCTTCGTCGGCTCGTGCACCAACGGTCGGATCGAGGACCTGCGCGAGGTGGCCGGCATCATCAAGGGCCGCAAGGTCGCCGACGGCGTGCGCATGCTGGTCGTTCCCGGTTCGGTGCGGGTCTCGCTGCAGGCCGTGTCCGAGGGCCTGGACAAGGTGTTCACCGACTTCGGTGCCGAATGGCGCTACGCGGGCTGCTCGATGTGCCTGGGCATGAACCCCGACCAACTCGCCCCCGGCGAGCGCAGCGCGTCCACCTCCAACCGCAACTTCGAGGGGCGGCAGGGCAAGGGCGGCCGCACCCACCTGGTCTCGCCGCAGGTCGCGGCCGCGACCGCCGTGCTGGGCCACCTGGCCGCACCCGCCGACCTGAGCACCGCAGGAGTCTGAGCGATGGAAGCCTTCACCACCCACACCGGAACGGCCGTCCCGCTGCGCGAGAGCAACGTGGACACCGACCAGATCATCCCCGCGCACTGGCTCAAGAAGGTCACGCGCGACGGCTTCGAGGACGGACTGTTCGAAGCCTGGCGCAAGAACCCGGAGTTCGTGCTGAACCAGCCGGAGCGCGCGGGCGCCACCGTCCTGGTGGCCGGTCCCGACTTCGGCACCGGGTCCTCGCGTGAGCACGCGGTGTGGGCCCTGCAGAACTACGGGTTCAAGACCGTCATCTCGGCCCGCTTCGCGGACATCTTCCGGGGCAACTCGCAAAAGGGCGGTCTGCTGACCGTCGTGCTGCCGCAGGAGACGGTCGAACGCCTGTGGGCACTGACCGAAGCCGACCCGACCGCGCGCATCACCGTGGATCTGGTGGACCGTCAGGTCCGCGCGGGCGAGCTCGTCGCCGATTTCGAGATCGACGACTACACGCGTTGGCGGCTGCTCGAAGGGCTGGACGACATCGGTCTGACCCTGCGTCACGAGGAGGACATCACCTCCTTCGAGACGACCCGGCCGAGTTGGCTGCCGCGCACCCAACCGGTGGGCTGATCACCAACTCCCTTACAGGGCAGGAAAATCTGCCAGGATCGAACGGCGGGGCGCGGATGCGTCCCGCCGTTCGCATGTTCGGTGTCCACCCCCAATGGCCGCCCCGTTGTGCCCATAGCCGGATGAGCTGTCACAATTGCGGTGTGGAGCACCAAGGCCGACACGTGAACGAGTTCGAAGAAGTGGAACTCTTCGCCGAACTGGCCACCCGGTTGAAGGTCGCCCACGCCCGGGTGCGTAGGCTCCGACTACCGAACGAGGCTAAAGTGGCGCTAATCCGCCGCTTGTTGGTCATCACCGACGCGGCAAAGCATGATTTGGCGGACGCCTCGCGGCGACTGACCAAGCTCATGGACGAGTTGGACGCGGGACCCGCGAGTTCGCGGGACACCGCCGAAGCCTGAATCCGTTGCGACACAAGGGTGATTCGCCCGTTCGGTAATTGCTTCGGCACTTTTGGATGCTTAGCGTGCCCAATGCCGGCTGAACTGTCCCGGCATCGGTTTCCGAAGGGGAAGACGTGAACAAGGCGCAGCTCGTCGAGGCGGTCGCTGACCGACTGGGTGGCCGCAAGGCCGCCGCAGAGGCAGTCGATGCCGTCCTCGACACCATCGTTCGTGCGGTCACGGCGGGAGACCGGGTGTCCATCACGGGCTTCGGCTCGTTCGAGAAGGTGGACCGCCCGGCTCGATACGCCCGCAACCCGCAGACCGGTGAGCGGGTGCGCGTCAAGAAGACCTCGGTGCCGCGCTTCCGCGCGGGCCAGGGCTTCAAGGACTACACCAGCGGGACGAAGAAGCTCCCGAAGCCCAACGTGAAGAGCGCGGCCGCCAAGAGCAGCCCGACTCCGCGCGTGGTCGCGACGGACGCCACGGCGCCCGCCGCGAAGGCGACGACCCGCAAGGCAACCGCGGCGAAGAAGGCGCCGGCGAAGCCGGCGACCTCGCGCGCCGCGGCGGTCAAGACCCCGGCTGCCACGACGCGCAAGACCGCGGCCGCGGCCAAGACGACGGCGGTCGCCAAGCCCGCCGCCAAGAAGGCGACCAAGGCGCCCGCGACCAAGGCACCCGCGACGAAGGCCGCGAGCAAGCCGGCCGCGGCGAAGAAGGTCACGGCCAAGGCCGCGACCAGCACGGTCAAGGCCACCACCACCAAGGCCGTCAAGAGCACGCCGGCGGCGGCGAAGGCTCCGGCGACCAAGGCGAAGGCGACCAAGGCCGCGCCGAAGACCGCGACCGCCAAGCCGGCCGCGGCCAAGCCCGCCGCTGCCGCCAAGGCGCCGGCGGCGAAGAAGCCCGCTACCAAGCGCGCGGCCAAGAAGGCCTGACGCAGCGGATTTCCCGAGCCGGCGACATGCCGGACGGCGGCGACGGGCCGGAACCCACACGCGTGGGTTCCGGCCCGTCGCCGTATCGCGACTGCGATTTCCCGACCGCCGCGTGCGGGTCGCCGGTCGCCGGCCCGGTCGACGTGCGGCTCAGCGCAGCGGATCCGGCAACGTGTACAGCGTCACCAGCACCACCCGATCACCCGTCGCGTCCATGGTCATCCGTACGCGTTGACCGGGCCGCAGGAAGCGCATTCCGCCGGCGTCGAACGCCGCCGCGTCGAAGGGCACGGGAGAGCCGTCGTCGAGCAGCACGACGCCCTCTCGCGAGTCGGTCTCGAAGGTGTACACGGTGCCCTGCATGCCCCCATTGTGACCGCTGTCGCGACCACCGCGGATCCGACGCGGCGTCAGGAAGCGGCGGCACGCGGCAGAAACGGCACGGACGGGAGTACCGCGGCGGTGGCCGCGCCGACCCCGAGCACGATCGCGGCCCGCAGATCCTCCCCGGTGTCCACGTCCCGGCGCACCGAATCCACGTCGTGGGGCGTGAGTTCGACCGCCCCCGAGGCCAGGTGCCGAGCCCGGGAACGGCCCTCGAAGCCGGGTGCCAACGGCACGCCCGCCGCGGCGGTGAGCAACGTGGTGCCCACTCCCGCCGCATCCGCCAGGAAGGCCCGTCGGGCGAACGCCGCGGCGGCGAGCACTCGATCCAACTCCTCGGCGCGCAGCGCCGGAAGATCGGCGGACAGCGCGGCCACCCCGGTCCGCGGCCGCTCGGCGCCGGCCGACCGGGCCCCGTGTGCGAGCGCGGCGTTCAGGCCGCCGCCGACGTCGGCCACCACGTCCGCACCGAGCGCCCGGATCTCCCGCGCGACCCGGACGTCGTCGGTGACCACGAGCACCCCGTGTACGCGCGTGCAGGTCAGCGCCGCCCGCACGGTGTCGAGCGCGAACGCGAGGGCGAGTTCGGGGCGATGGCCGGGGCCGATCGTGCCCGCGAGCCGGCTCTTGGCGATCGACAACGGCTTCACCGGCACCACGAGTCGCCATGCGCGTGTGCCGGAGGATGCGGTGCGACCGTTGCCGGCGGGCCGGCGCCGGCCGGCGGAATCCGTGGCGGGGGACATCGGCAAGATCCTCGCATCCGTACCGTAAGCCCATATCCTCGTCGGTCGACGAGGACGTTTCTCGACAATGCGGAAGGCCCAGGGGAAACTGTGGGGTCCGCGTGTACAGAATCGATGTTCCGCCAGAATCGATGCTCCGCGCTTCTCGCGGGGAGCGTCGATTGTGTGAGGAGCGACACGGCGGCGGAACACCGCAGCGGGACTTCCGCGCCGACACGCACAGATCCGAAACACATGAACGGGAGGAACGCCGGTGGCCCGCCGAAGGATCGGTTTCTGGTACCGCCTGGCGGTCGTGGTGATCAAGCCCCTGTTGTTGCTGTTCACCAAGCGTGACTGGCGGGGCACCGAGAACATCCCGACGTCGGGCGGGTTCGTCACGGCGGTGAACCACATCTCCTATGTCGACCCGCTGACCTACGCGCACTATCAGTACGACAGCGGCCGGGTGCCGCGCTTCCTGGCCAAATCCGGCCTGTTCAAAATTCCCTTCGTCGGCCGGGTGCTGGCCGGCGCCGGCCAGATTCCGGTCTACCGGGACTCCGCCGATGCCGCGCTGGCGTTCCGCGCCGCGGTGGCGGCCGTGGAGAAGGGCGAGTGCGTCGCGGTCTACCCGGAGGGCACCATCACCCGGGACAAGGACCTGTGGCCGATGCCGGGCAAGACCGGCGCGGCCCGGATCGCGCTCACCACCGGTGCCCCGGTGATCCCGGTCGCCCAGTGGGGCGCGCACGAGTTGTTGCCGCCGTACGGGAAGCGGCCGCGCCTGCTGCCGCGCAAGACGATGCACGTACTGGCCGGACCGCCGGTGGACCTGGACGAGTTCCGCGGCCGCGAACTGACCGCGGACGTGTTGCGCGGGGCGACCGACCGGATCATGGAGTCGGTGACCGAATTGCTGGCCGAACTGCGCGAAGAGGCCGCCCCGCCGGATGCCGGCGTACGCCGGGTGCCCGGCCGCCGGGCTGAGGCCGACATCGAGGCGAGCGGACCGGAGCCGAGCACGCCGGACCCGGTCGAGAAGGTCCCGGTGGAGAAGCTCCCGGCCGGGCAGGACCCGGCCGAGAAGACCCCGGTGGAGCAGGTCACAGCGCCGGAGCGGATCCCCGCCGAGCCGATCCACGCCGAGCCGGTCCACACCGCGCCCGCGCGCAACAGCACCGCGAAGGCCGAGACCGAGCACCCGGTGGCCGAGCCCGCCGGGACCGAGCACACCGAGGATGGCCGCGCATGACGCGCTGCGCGGTATTCGGCATGGGTTCCTGGGGCACCGCCTTCTCGATCGTGCTCGCCGAGGCGGGTTGCGACGTGGTGATGTGGGGTCGGCGCCCGGAGATGGCCGACGCGATCAACGCCCGGCACGAGAACCCCGAGTACCTGCCCGGAATCGCCCTGCCGACCGGGATCCAGGCCACCACCGACGCGGCGAAGGCGGCCGAGGGCGCGGAGTTCGTGGTGCTCTCGGTGCCGTCGCAGACGCTGCGCGGCAACCTCACCGCGTGGGCGCCGCTGCTCTCCGACGACGCGATCCTGGTCAGCCTGATGAAGGGCGTCGAACTGGGCACCGCGAACCGGATGAGCGAGGTGATCCGCGAGGTCACCGGCGTGTCCGAGGGCCGGATCGCGGTGGTCAGCGGGCCCAACCTGGCCCCCGAGATCGCCCAGCGCCAGCCCGCCGCGAGCGTGGTGGCGTGCGTCGACGAGGAGGTCGCCCGGCGGCTCCAGGCGGCCTGCCACACGTCCTACTTCCGCCCGTACACCAACACCGACGTGGTCGGCGCCGAACTCGGCGGCGCGGTCAAGAACGTGATCGCGCTCGCCGTCGGGATGGCCGACGGCATGGGCATGGGCGACAACACCAAGGCCACGCTGATCACCCGAGGGCTGGCCGAGACCGCCCGGCTGGGTGCGGCGATGGGCGCCGACGCCCACACCTTCGCGGGTCTGGCCGGCCTCGGCGACCTGGTGGCCACGTGCACCTCGCCGCTGTCGCGCAACCGCACGTTCGGCGAGAAGATCGGCCGCGGCATGCCGATCGAGGAGGCCGTACGGGACAGCCGGCAGATCGCCGAGGGCTTCAAGTCGTGCGAGTCCGTGCAGCTGCTCGCCCGGCGGTACGGCGTGGAGATGCCGATCACCGACGTCGTCGTCTCGATCATGCACGACGGCAAGCCCCCGTCGGTGGGCATGGCCCTGCTCTCGCGCTCGGCCAAGCCGGAGCGGTAGGAAGGCCGCGTTGCGCGCGGCCCTCTTGTCGCCGCGCTGCGCGCGGGGCGGTTGCGCCGCCGCGGCCTCCGGCCGCTCCGGGAAAGCGCGCTGCGCGCGGGGCGGCTGCGCCGCCGCGGCCTCCGGCCGCTCCGGGAAAGCGCGCTGCGCGCGGGGCGGCTGCGCCGCCGCGGCCTCCGGCCGCTCTCCTCGCAAGCTCGTCGATCACTGGTCGACGATCAAGTCGTGGGCGCTGACGCGCCGAAGGGGGCGGCCGGGTGGCGTCGCGGTGCCCGGCGCCGCCGACCGGCCGGACTCGTGCGCGCCGGCCGGATTCGCGCCCCTGCGGCACCCGCGTCGCGGGCGACCCGCACCCCCGGTCGGACCCGCCCCGGTGAGACCCGTAGCCCGGCCGGACCCGCGTGCCGGTCCGGCCCGCGCTCTCGGTCGGTTGCGACGCAACACCGCGCGCTCGGCGGGCAATACCGCGTTCGAACAACGATGGGGATAGGGTCGTCCGACCATGAACGACGTTTCCGGCACCCCCCACTCCACCTCGCGCCCCCGCGTCGCGGTCGTCTTCGGCGGCCGCAGCTCCGAGCACGCGATCTCCTGCGTCACCGCAGGGAGCGTGCTGGCCGCGATCGACCGCTCCAAGTACGACGTGCTGCCGATCGGCATCGGCACCGACGGGCGCTGGTTGCTCGTCGGCGACGACCCGGAACGGCTGGCGATCCGCGGTGACCGGCTGCCCGCGGTGTCCGACATCGCGGAGTCCTCCGCGGCCGTCGTGCTTGCCGCCGACCCCACGTCACGCGAGATCACCGTGCTCGAACCCGGCGCGCTGCCCAAGCTGCTCGGCGAGATCGACGTGGTCTTCCCGCTCCTGCACGGCCCCTACGGCGAGGACGGCACGTTCCAGGGCTTCCTGGAACTGGCCCAGGTCCCCTACGTCGGGTCCGGCGTGCTCGCCAGTGCGGCGAGCATGGACAAGGAGTACATGAAGGCCCTGTTCACCGGCTTCGGCCTGCCGTCGGGCCCGTACGCCACGGTGCGCCCGCGCGAATGGGAGCGCGACCCGGCCGCCGTGCGCGAAGCGGTGTCCTCGCTCGGCTTCCCGGTGTTCGTCAAGCCGGCCCGGGCCGGCTCCAGCATGGGCATCACCAAGGTGCACCGGATCGAGGATCTGGACGCGGCGATCGAGGAAGCCCGCCGGCACGACCCCAAGGTGATCGTCGAAGGCATGCTGATCGGTCGTGAGATCGAGTGCGGCGTCCTGGAGTTCGAGGACGGACCGCGGGCGAGCCTGCCGGCCGAGGTACGGGTCGGCGGCGAGCACGAGTTCTACGACTTCGCCGCGAAGTACCTGCCGGACAACGGCACCGAGCTGGACGTGCCGGCGTCGCTGACCAAGGAGCAGACCGCCGAGGTGCAGCGGCTCGCGGTGACCGCCTTCGAGGCGCTGTCCTGCGAGGGCCTGGCCCGGGTGGACTTCTTCCTGCTGGAGAACGGCCACTTCGTGATCAACGAGGTCAACACCATGCCGGGCTTCACCCCGGTGTCGATGTTCCCGAGCATGTGGCAGGCGACCGGGGTGGACTACGCCGACCTGGTCGACCGGCTGATCCAGGCCGCACTGCGCCGGCCCAACACGCTGCTGCGCTAGGTATCCGCCGGGCCGTGCCCGGGAGGCGCGAACGAGGGGCGGGCGACGCGTCGCCCGCCCTCACGCGTTGCTCAGGTCCAGTGTGGCCGGCACCGTGCGGGCGACCGCGTCGGCGACGTCGACGAGCGGCGCGGCCGGCTCGGTGAACTTCTTCGGCACGGTCATCTCGACGTTGGCCCGGCGATAGACCGTGGTGAACCGCACGCCGCCGGCGTACTTCGCGAAGCTCCAGGTCACGCCGTTGACCTCGACCGAGTCGATCGGTTCGGAACCGGCCTTGGTCGGATCCACCACCCGCAACGACGCGGGCAGCCCCACACCGCAGCGCAGCACGATCGCCGGATCGCCCCACGCCGCGGTCAGCGTCGACTCGGGCGAGGTCTTGCGCACCCCGGCGTCCATCACCTTCGCCGGGAGCGCGTCGTGCAACGCGCGGCAGGCCTCGGCCGCGGCGCCCGCCGGCGGAGTCGGCGCCGCGACCTCGACGTGGCCCGAACCGCCGCACCCCGTCGCGGTGAGCACGGTGATCGGGAGCAGCCAGGCGAGAAGTCGAGTCGGGCGCACGGCCCCGATCCTAGACGCGCGACGCTCCGGGGCACTCTCGCGGGTCACCCCAGGTTGACCACCGGACACGTCAGGGTGCGGGTGATGCCGTCGATGCGTTGCACCTCGGCGACCACCATGCGACCCAGCTGGTCGACGTCGGCGGCCTCGGCTCGCACGATCACGTCGTAGGGACCCGTGACGTCGTCCGCCCGGGTCACCCCCGGCAACTCGGCGATGGCTCGGGCCACCGAAGCCGAACGGCCGACCTCGGTCTGGATCAGGATGTATGCCTGTACCACCACGGCCTCCCGGCGCGCAGGATGATGGGATCTTGACGTGACCCCCGCTGCTGCGACCATTGTCGGCCCGGCGGGCCTCGGCGACCACAGCGGGAGCCGATGGATCACAGTGAACACGGTGAACGAGGCGGATCAGGGCTGATGGGCATGGCAGGAGAGCGGCGATGAGCGGGACGCTGGGCGATCTCGGCGAGTTCGGCCTGATCGGGGCACTGGTAGCCCGCGTGCCGACGGGGCCGCACGTGTCCCTGGGCCCGGGCGACGATGCCGCCGTGGTCGCCGCCGCCGACGGGCGGGTGGTGGCCACCATGGATCTGCTCGTCGAGGGGCGGCACTTCCGACGGGACTGGTCCACCGCGTACGACGTCGGTCGCAAGGCCGCCGCGCAGAACCTGGCCGACGTCGCGGCGATGGGCGCCGTGCCCACCGCGCTGTTGATCGGCCTGTGCGGCCCGCAGGACCTGCCCACGGGGTGGGCGCTGGAGCTGTACGACGGCCTGCGCGACGAATGCGCGGTGGTCGGCGCGGGCGTCGCGGGCGGCGACGTGGTCGGCAGCGACACCGTCACCGTCGCGGTGACCGCACTGGGCGACCTCCAGGGTCGGGCCCCGGTGGTGCGCTCCGGCGCCCGACCCGGCGACGTGCTCGCGGTCGCGGGCTGGCTGGGCTGGTCCGCCGCGGGTCTGGCGATCCTGGGCCACGGGCACCGCGCACCGCGCGCGTTCGTGGAGGCGCACCGCAGGCCCGAACCGCCCTACGACGCCGGCCCCGGCGCGGCGATCCTCGGCGCGACCTCGATGATCGACGTCAGCGACGGCCTGCTCGCCGACATGGGCCACGTCTCGCGCGCCTCCGACGTACGGATCGACATCCTCTCCGCCCGGCTGGACGTGCCCGCCCAGATGCGCGACGTGGCCCGCGCGCTGGGCGCCGACCCGCTCAACTGGGTGCTCACCGGCGGCGAGGATCACGCCCTGGTCGCCACCTTCCCGGCGGGAACCGCGCTGCCCGCGCGCTGGCGCGTGATCGGCCGCGTGCATCCCGGCGCCGGCGTCACCGTGGACGGGCGGGACCCGGGCCTGGCGGGTGGGTGGGATCACTTCGGCCGCGGCTGAGGGGCGCACACGTCGGGCGCACGGTCGGCGTGGATAGGCTGCCGGCATGGTGCAGACTCCTCCGCGCGTGCTCACGGTGGCCGGCTCCGACTCCGGCGGCGGCGCCGGGATCCAGGCCGACCTCAAGACGATGCTGGCCCACGGCGTACACGGGATGAGCGTGATCGCCGCGGTGACCGCGCAGAACTCGCTCGGCGTGCAGGGCTATTGGGAACTGCCCGCGGAAGCCGTGCGGGCGCAGTTCCGCAGTGTCGTGGACGACATCGGCGTGCAGGCGATCAAGACCGGGATGCTCGCGTCGCCGAACCTGGTGGCGGTGGTCGCCGCACTGCTGGCCGAGGTGTCCGTACCGGTGGTGGTCGACCCGGTGGCCTCCTCCAAGCACGGCGACACCCTCCTGGCCAACGAGGCGCTGGAGACGCTGCGCACCCGACTGCTCCCGGTGGCCACCGTCGTCACCCCGAACCTGTACGAGGTCGAACTGCTCACCGGCCACAAGGTGCGCGAGCGGGCCGACATGCGCGGCGCGGCCGAGGCGGTGCTGGCCTTCGGTCCGCGCTGGGCCCTGGTCAAGGGTGGTCATCTCGAAGGCGAGGCCGCCGACCTGCTCTTCGACGGCACCCGCGAGTACTGGTTCACCAGTCCGCGCCACGACAATCGGCACACCCACGGCACCGGCTGCACACTGGCGAGCGCGATCGCCTCGCGGCTGGCCGTCGGCGACACCGTGCCGGACGCGGTCGCCGCGGCCAAGGAGTACGTCACCGGGGCGATCCGGGCCGGCTTCGCGCTGGGCGAGGGGATCGGACCGGTCGACCACGCGTGGCGGTGGCGGGACGGGTTCTGAACCCGAGCGGGCCGGGCCCGCGCCCACGGCGTGTGCGTCCCGGCCCGCTCGGCACGGACCCCGGACACGCAGAAGGGCCGGTTCACCCTGGGGTGAACCGGCCCTTCGAAGTCGTGCGGTCGAGCAACTAGCGGGAAACCTTGCCCGCCTTGATGCAAGAGGTGCAGACATTGAGGCGCTTCGGCGTGGCACCAACCATCGCGCGCACCGTCTGGATGTTGGGGTTCCAGCGACGGGGCGTCCGGCGGTGAGAGTGCGAAATGCTGTTGCCGAAGCCCGGCCCCTTGCCGCAGACGTCGCAGTTGGCAGCCACGGGAACACTCCAAAGACGAATGGGAATTGCGTACGAACACGTGCCGGCCGAATGCCGGACAACCGCAGAAGAGTAACCGACGAACCATGCGCTGCGCGAACCCGGGATGATCCGGGCATACGCAATCAGCTGATCTCGTCATGCTTCCCGCCAAGCCTAACCCATCCGGGTCGGCCGCTTCACCGCTCCCCGTCTCGATAACGTGACCGGCGGACGGGACGCGCAGAGACGGATTCGTACAGGAGGTGGGCGTGCAGGGCCTGCTGGGAGAGCTGGACGGTCCGGCGGTACGCCGCTGGGGTCGCGTCGCCTTGGAACTGATGGGGCGAGCGCGCGAGGAAATCGACGCCCTCAACGTGTATCCCGTGCCCGACGGCGACACCGGCACGAACCTGTTCCTGACCCTGGAGTCGGGAACCGCCGAGGTCGACGCCCTGTTCGGCGCCGACCTGCCCGAACCCGACCTGCCGACCGCCTTCCGGGCCCTCGCGCACGGCGCGCTGATGGGCGCGCGCGGCAACTCCGGGGTGATCCTCAGCCAACTCCTGCGCGGCATGGCCGAGCGCCTGGAGGCCGAACAGGCCGCCGCGATCGAGACCGGCCGCGAGGTGCCCTCCGGCCTCGCCCTCGCGCACGCGCTGCGCACCGCCGCAGACGCCGCGTACGCCGCGGTGGCCCGGCCCGTCGAGGGGACCATGCTCACCGTGGCCCGGGCCGCCGCCGACGCCGCGGCCGGCGCGGGCGTGGAGCTGCGGCCGGTGGTGCGAGCGGCCGCGACCGCGGCGCGCGGGGCCCTGGCCCGCACCCCCGAGCAACTGGACGTACTGCGCCGGGCGGGCGTGGTGGACGCGGGCGGCCGCGGCCTGACCGTGCTGCTGGACGCGCTGCTCGCGGTGGTCACCGGAGAGCGCTCGGCGTACCGGATCCACCCGCACCAGGTGCACACCCCGGTCCCGGTCCCGTTCGCCGGACCGGTCGGGCCGGACGCCTCGCCCGAGGGGCCCGGCTTCGAGGTGATCTACCTGCTGGACGCGCCCGCCGACGCGCTGCCCGCGCTGCGCGAGCGGCTCGGCGCGCTCGGCGACTCGCTCGTGGTGGTCGGCGGCGAGGGATTGTGGAACGTGCACGTGCACGTGGACGACGCGGGTGCGGCCGTCGAGGCGGGCATCGAGGCCGGCCGGCCGCACCGGATCCGGATCACCCACCTCGAGCGCCCCCTCGCCGGCCTCGCCGCGCCCGAGCCCGCCCCCACGCGCGGGATCGTCGCGGTCGCCCAGGGCGGCGGCCTGGCCACGCTGTTCGCCGAGAACGGCGCGCACGTCGTGCAGGCCGGTCCCGGCCGGCGGCCCTCCACCGGCGTGCTCGTCGACGCGATCCGGCGCACCGAGGCGCGCGAAGTGGTGCTGCTGCCCAACGACGCCGACTGCCACGCGGTGGCCGGGGTGGCCGCGCAGCAGGCCCAGGCGCACGGCATCCGGGTCCAGGTGATCCCGACCAAGGCGGCCGTACAGGGCCTGGCCGCGCTCGCCGTGCACGAACCCGGCCGGCGCTTCGACCAGGACATCGTCGGGATGACCTCGGCCGCCGGCGCCACCCGCTACGGCGCGCTCACCGTCGCCGTCCGCGAGTCGTGGACGATGGCCGGCGTCTGCCAGGCGGGCGACGTGCTCGGCGTGATCGAGGGCGACATCGCGGTGATCGGCCACGACCAGCGCGAGACCGGCACCGTGGTGGTGGACCGCATGCTCGCCGGTGGCGGCGAACTGGTCACCCTGGTCACCGGCAGCGCCTGCCCGCCGGGCCTGGCCGCCGCGATCGAACACCACCTGCGGGCCACCCGGCTCGGCGTGGACGTGATGGTCTACGAGGGCGGCCAGGAGGTGTACCCGCTGCTCATCGGGGTCGAGTAGGGCCCGACCCGGCGGTTGCGCCGACCCGATGACACCCTCGACCAGTACCGTTGGGCGGCATGTCGCGCCTTGACGAACCGCTGAAGAAACTCGTCGGCGACCGCACGGCGACGGTGCTGGCCAAATCCCTCAAGCTGGACACCGTCGGAGATCTGCTGCGCCACTACCCCCGGCGCTACGCGGAGCGCGGGCGCCTGACCGACCTCTCCCGCCTGGAGCCCGAGGAACACGTCACCGTGATGGCGGAGATCGCCAAGGTGAGCAAGCGCCAGTTCCGCAATCGGCGCGGCAACCTCCTGGAGGTCGAGGTCACCGACGGGCGCGGCAAGCTCACCCTGATCTTCTTCAACCAGGCCTGGCGCGAGGAGGAACTGCGCCCGGGCCGGCGCGGCCTGTTCGCGGGCAAGGTGGGTCGGTTCAACAACGTGATCCAGCTCAGCCAGCCCGACTACCAACTGATCGGCGAGGACGATCAGGACGGCGTGGCGGACGTGTTCGCGGGCGCGCTGATCCCGGTCTACCCGGCCGCCGCCAACATGCCGTCCTGGAAGATCGCACAGTGCGTCGGCATGGCGTTGGACACGCTGGGCGAGATCGGCGACCCGCTGCCCGCCGAGATGCGTGCGCGACGCGGCATGCCGGGACTGGCCGAGGCGCTGCTGCGGGTGCACCGGCCGACCTCGTGGGACGACGTCACCGCGGCCAAGGACCGGCTCAAGTGGGACGAGGCCTTCGTCCTGCAGATCGCCCTGGCCCGCCGCCGCCGGGACGCCCGAGCCCTGTCCGCGGTGGCCCGCCCGCGCCGTTCGAACGGCATCCTGGACGCCTTCGACGCCCGCCTGCCGTTCGAACTCACCGACGGCCAGAAGGAGGTCTGCGCCGAGATCGAGGCCGACCTGGCCACCGAACACCCGATGCACCGCCTCCTCCAGGGCGAAGTCGGCGCCGGAAAGACATTGGTCGCGCTGCGCGGGATGTTGACCGTGGTCGACGCCGGAGGGCAGACCGCGTTGCTGGCACCGACGGAGGTGCTCGCGCAGCAGCACTATCGGTCGATCGTGGAGATGCTCGGACCGCTGGCCGAGGGCGCCGGGATGCTCGGCGGGTCGGAGATCGGCACCAAGGTGACCCTGCTCACCGGCTCGATGGGGGTGCCCGCGCGCCGCGCCGCACTGCTGGACCTGGTCACCGGTGAGGCCGGGATCGCGATCGGCACGCACGCGCTGATCGAGGACAAGGTGGAGTTCCACGACCTGGGTCTGGTCGTGGTCGACGAGCAGCACCGGTTCGGCGTCGAACAGCGCGACGCGCTGCGCGGCAAGGGCAAACGCCCGCCGCACCTGCTCGTGATGACCGCGACGCCGATCCCGCGCACGGTGGCGATGACCGTGTTCGGCGACCTGGAGACCTCGATCCTGGCCCAGCTCCCGTCCGGCCGATCGCCGATCGCCACACACGTGGTCCCGGCCAAGGAGAAGCCGCACTTTCTCGACCGCGCCTGGCAGCGGGTGCGCGAGGAGGTGGAGAACGGCCACCAGGCGTACGTGGTGTGCCCGCGGATCGGCGACGAGGAGGACGACCCGAAGGCGAAGAAGAAGGCCAAGTCGAAGGCCAAGGCCGCCGAGCGGGACGAGGACCTGCCCGCCGAGGCCTACCTGGACGACCCCGAGGACATCGGCGCGGACGCCGCCGGCGGAGCCGAGGAGCGCCGCCCGCCGCTGGCCGTGCTCGACGTCGCCGCGGCGCTGACCGCCGGTCCGCTGGCCGGCCTGCGGATCGCGGTGCTGCACGGCCGGATGGCGCCGGACGACAAGGACGACGTGATGCGCCGCTTCACCGCCGGCGAACTGGACGTGCTGGTGGCGACCACGGTGATCGAGGTCGGCGTCAACGTGCCCAACGCGACCGCCATGGTGATCATGGACGCCGACCGGTTCGGCGTCTCGCAACTGCACCAGCTGCGCGGCCGGGTCGGCCGCGGCAGCGCCCCCGGGTTGACCCTGCTGGTCAGCGAGATGCCCGGCGGCACCTCCGCGCGCGAACGCCTGGACGCGGTGGCCGCGACCCTGGACGGCTTCGAGCTGTCCCGGATCGACCTCGAACAACGCCGCGAGGGCGACGTGCTCGGCGACGCGCAGTCCGGCTCGCGCTCGTCGCTGCGCATGCTGGAGGTGGTCCGGGACGAGGAACTGATCGTGGCGGCCCGCGAGGAGGCGAGCACGATCGTGGCGAACGACCCGGACCTGGTCGAGCACCACGACCTGCGCAGCGCGCTGGCCAGCATCCTGGACGACGAGCGCGCGGAGTACCTCGACAAGGGCTGACCGCCCTCGCTCCGCTCCCGCGCGCCCCCACGGCTCACCCGTTCGGAGCACGCGGAACAGCCCGTCGGTTGGCTACCAATGGGCCATGGACGCATGTACGGGGGACGAGGGCTTCGACGCGCTCTTCTGCGGGTTGCTCCCTCGGCTGTATCGACGCGCCGTGCTGCTCGCCGGCGAGGGCAGCGCCGAGGACGCGGTGCACGAGACGTATCTCAAGCTGGCCCGCAGACCCGATCGCCTGCTCGGCCATCCCGAGCCCTACGCCTACGCCTTCCGGGCCCTGGTCAGTGTCACCCGCGACATGTGGCGCGCCCGCAGCCGGCAGGTCCTGCTGCCCGAACCACCCGAGCCGGGGGAGCGGGCCCACTTTGCCGCCGGCGATGCGATCGCCCGGCGCGAGGCCGAGTGGGAGGCGGTGCGCATGCTCGGCTCGCTGCCCGCCAAGCAGGCCGCCGCGGTGCTCCTGGTCGACCTGGACGGATACACGATCGATCAGGCCGCCGAGATCCTCGGTGTGCACCGGGGCACGGTGTCCCGCTCGCGCGAGCGCGCCCTGGCCCGGCTGCGGGCCGGCCTGGGCGGCCCCGCCGGCCGATTCCGCCGCCGGGACCGACACGAAGGAGTCACCCGGTGAACCCGCCGCCCCCCGCTCTCGACGACCCCGACGACGCGGTCCACGAGCTGCGCTCCCGGCTGCGCGCCGCGGACGCCGCGTGTGTCGAACCACCCGGCCTGGCGCTGCGGGTCATGCGCCGGCCGGCCCCGCGCCCGGTGTGGCGCGGCGCGTTCGCGATGGCGCTCGCCGCGGTGCTGGTGGTCGCCGTGGTCGGCCTGGGCGCCTTCCTGGTCGGCCGGCACGACCCGACCGAGCAGCCGGCACCCAGGCCGCCCGCCGCGCGTGCGGTCAGCGTGCAGACCGAGGTCTACAACTCCGAGGTGCCGTGCCGCGGGCTGCGCACGCTCGAATGCTCGCTCGGCGTCTTCAAGGAGGCGCGGTTGTCGTCGCGGACGGCCGATCTGGCGGATCGGGTCTGGCACGGCGACCGACTGCTCCTGGTCTGCCTGCTCGCGGACGGCCCGCGTGTGACCGACGAGACCGGCGTCGCCTCCAAGCACTGGTATCGGGTGGTGGTGCTGGGCACCGGCGCCGAGGGCTGGCTGCCCGGCGTCCGCACCCGCAACGAGGCCGAGGTGCCGGACTGCGCGTTCTGAGCGGACGGGTGGGCGCACCCACCCGGGCACGCGGCCGGCGGACGGGACGATCTCCGTCCGCCGGCCGCGTGGGTCGGTCGGTCAGCAGTGGTACATGCCCGGCATCGGGTCCTGCGGCGTGAACACGCGCTGCGCGGGCAGGAAGCCGTGCCCGCCGTCGTCGCCGTCGGTGAAGTACCAGATGTCGTTGCCGCCCGAGTGCGGGTCGCCCTCGGTCCAGCAGATGAAGTAGCTGTAGGTGCTGTCCAGTCGGCTGACCACCGGGGCCCCGAAGTACGGCTCGGAGCGCAGCTCGCTCGCGGCGTTGGCGCAGTGCAGGGTGCCGTTGCTGTCGACGTGGCAGTTCGCCGCGGTCGTCTGCGGCGTGCCGGCCGTCCCGGCGACGGCCGGGGTTGTGCCGGTCGCGGCCAGCGCGGCGCCGGTGACGACGGTGGCGAGGAAGGTGCGGAGCTTCATCGGGCTCTCCCGGGATCGGGTGTGGGATCGATGTCTCGACGGCGATCGGTGTCGCCCGTGCCCGGCGATGGCGCCCTCGCCGTGCACACCCCGCATACGATCCGGTGGCCCTGTGTGTATGACAGGTCGCACATCGTATTTCGGCCCGGATTTCGTCGGCCGGGACCAGTCGATAGCGTTGACCCCATGCAGGACACGTATGCCCGGCCCGCCCGCGGCGCCGCCCGCCGGCCCGCCCTCCGTCCACGAGCCCACGCATGACCCGGGTGATCGCCGGGGCGGCGGGCGGCCGACGGCTGAGCACGCCGCCGGGCGAGGGCACCCGACCGACCTCGGACCGGGCCCGTGAGGGACTGTTCTCCACCCTCCAGTCGCTGCGCGGCAACCTGCACGGCGCCCGGGTGCTCGACCTGTTCGCGGGCTCCGGCGCGGTCGGCCTGGAAGCGCTGTCCCGAGGCGCGGCGCGGGTGCTGCTGGTCGAGTCCGACCCGCGTGCGGCGAACACGATTCGGACCAACATCCGCCTCGTCGCACTGCCCGGCGCGGAGCTGCGGCCGGCCCGCGCGGAGAAGACCGCCGCGGTGCCCTGCCCCGACGAGCCGTACGACGTGGTCTTCCTCGATCCGCCGTACGCGGTCACCGACGGTGAGGTCGGCACCCTGCTCGGCGCCCTGGCCGAGCACGGCTGGCTGGCGCCCGAGGCGCTGATCGTGGTCGAACGGGCAACGCGTGGTGGGCCATTCGCGTGGCCTGCGGATTTCGTCGAGATCAGATCCCGTCGCTACGGCGAGGGAACGCTCTGGTACGGTCGCGCCGCGCAAGCCTGACCAGGCGGGCGGACCATCGGGTCCGGACCCGTCGGCACCCGATTTCGAGGGGAACCTCCGTTGCGTCGAGTCGTCTGCCCCGGTTCGTTCGACCCGGTCACCAACGGTCATCTGGACATCATCGGACGGGCCGCGAGCCTGTACGACGAGGTCTACGTGGCGATCGGCTTCAATCGCGCCAAGCGCTCGGGTCTGTTCACCATCGAGGAGCGCATCGAGATGCTCCACGAGGTGGTCGAGCAGTACAAGAACGTCAAGGTCGAGGCCTTCGAGGGGTTGCTGGTCAACTTCTGCAAGGAGCGCGGGATTCCGGCCATCATCAAGGGCCTGCGCGCGGTCACCGACTTCGACTACGAGTTGCAGATGGCGCAGATGAACTACGGTCTTACCGAGGTGGAGACGTTGTTCGTCGCGACGAACCCCCTCTACAGCTTTCTGTCGTCGAGTCTCATCAAAGAGGTCGCGACGTACGGAGGCGACGTGTCCGGCCTGGTGCCGGAGACGGTGCTACGTCGGCTCACCGAGCGGCTCGCGCAGGGCTGACGCGGCACGTGCCTCGTCGCCGGGCCGACCGCCCGCGGCGAGTCGGTCCGTCACGCGATGCCGGCGAACACGACGGCTACCGTCGGTTTGAGGAGAGAGAGCAAGCCCGTGGACGTGCAGCCCAAGCTCGATGAACTGATCGCACTGGTCGAGAACGCGCGCTCGATGCCGATGTCGGCGTCGTGCGTGGTCAACCGCGCGGACGTGGTGGCCCGGCTCGAGGAACTCAAGAACCTGCTGCCGGCGGAGTTCGACCACGCGCGCCGGGTGCTCGGCGACCGCGAGTCGGTGATCGAGGAGGGGCGCCGCGAGGCCGAGCGGGTGCTGGCCAAGGCGCGCGAGGAGCGCGGCTCGCTGGTCGCCGACACCGAGGTGGCGCGCGAGGCGTACGGCGAGGCCGACCGGATCCTGTCCGAGGCCCGCCGCGAGGCCCAGCGCATCCGCGAGGAGGCCGACGACTACGTCGACCAGAAGCTGGCCAACTTCGAGGTCGTGCTGACCAAGACGCTCGGTGCGATCGGCCGGGGTCGGGACAAGATGCGCGGTCGCCGCCCGTCCGACGAGCTCGGCGAGTACATGCAGGCGCAGGAGCTGGCCGATGCCCAGGCCAAGGGCCGCCCGGGCAGCCTGCAGGCCCAGCTCGACGGCCACGAGGAGACGTTCGCCGCACCCGCCCAACCCGACTACCCGGCCGCGCCGCCCGCCGCGCCGACCGTGCCGGCGCAGGCCGGCCCCTACGGCGGTCAGCACGGCTACGGCCAGGACGCCTACGGGCAGCCCGCCTACGCACAGGGCGCCGGACCGGACACCGGCTACGCCGGTGGCTACGAGGGCCAGTACGACATGCCGCAGTACGACCAGCACGGGCAGCACGACCAGCACGGGCAGCAGCAGGCGTACCCGACGCAGCACGACCCGGCGAACACGGGGCAGCAGCCCGCCTACGACCCGCAGGCCCAGTACGCACAGTCGTTGGACGAGACCAGCTTCTTCGACACGAGCCTGATCGACGTGCGTCAGTTCCAGCAGGACGGCGGCCGCTAGGAACCGTCCGGCGGGAACCCGGCGGAGCCGGGGCCGGCGGCCGTGCCGCCGGCTCGTCGGGCGCCGCGTGCCGGGCACCCTTCGTCGGGCGGCGGGCGGGCCCGCTCGAATGGCCCCGTTTGGGGCCTGGCGCGCGGGCTGCGATACTCTTACGGACCGACCCTGCCCGAGGCGTGCTTTTCGCGTGCCCCGAGGGTTGGCACCCTGACCATTCGAGCCCCCCGCGACCCGGGGGGTGGCACTGCATGAGGTAGGACATCCTGGACCGCTTGGATCACCGCAAACCACTCGTCGTCGACACACGCGAGCTGGGACGTCGGCCTGGATCCATGCTGAAGGTGTCCCGCTCCGTGCCGGCCCCGAAGGACATGGGTGTGGCAGATGTGATCGGCGCTCCCGAAGGTGCCCCCATCCAGCTGGGTATCCGGCTGGAAGCGGTCATGGAGGGTGTGCTGGTCACCGGCGTCGCACAGATGCCGCTGACCGGTGAGTGCGTCCGGTGCCTGGAACCGCTCGAGCGTGAGCTCACGGTGCGTTTCCAGGAGCTGTACGTCTACCCGGACGCGGAAGCCGACGAGGACGCCTTCCGGCTCACGGACGACTTGTTCGACCTGGAGCCGGTGCTGCGGGACGCGACGGTGCTCGCACTGCCGCTCTCGCCGCTGTGCCGGGAGGACTGCCCGGGTCTGTGCTCCGAATGTGGAGCACTGCTCGCGGAGGACCCCGACCACAGTCACGAGCTCGCCGACCCCCGGTGGGCGAAGTTGACCAACATCTTCGACGGACCTTCCGCCGAAGCCGACGTTGACGGCGCGTCCAGCGCCGACGAGAACCAGGAGAAGTAGCCGTGGCTGTTCCGAAGCGGAAGATGTCGCGCAGCAACACCCGGCACCGCCGGAGCCAGTGGAAGGCCACTGCCGCCAACCTGGTGACCTGCGAGCGCTGCCGTGAGCCGAAGCTGTCGCACATCGCGTGCCCGAGCTGCGGCACCTACAACCGCCGCCAGGTCCTCGACGTCTGATCAGGCCGGTGGTCGTTCCGGTGACGGAATCACTCGCGCAATACGCGGATCTGGAAGGGCGGCTGGGCTGGTCGCTCGACGCCGCCCTTCTGGAACGCGCCCTCACCCATCGCTCGTACGCGTACGAGCACGGCGGGCTCCCGACCAACGAGCGCCTGGAGTTCCTGGGCGACTCGGTGCTCGGTCTCGTCGTCACCGACACGCTGTACCGCAGGCACCCCGACCTGCCCGAGGGCCAGCTCGCGAAACTGCGGGCCGCCGTCGTCAACTCGCGCGCCCTCGCGGGCGTCAGTCGGCGACTGGACCTGGGCGCCTTCATCCGGCTCGGCCGAGGTGAAGTGGGCACGGGTGGGCGGGACAAGTCCTCGATCCTCGCGGACACGCTCGAAGCCATCCTCGGTGCGGTGTACCTGGACCAGGGTCTCGACGCGGCGACCGAGCTGATCCACCGGTTGTTCGATCCGCTGATCGAGCAGTCGGCGAATCTCGGCGCGGGCCTGGACTGGAAGACCAGTCTCCAGGAGCAGACCGCCGCGGCGGGTATCGGAGTCCCCGAGTACGTGGTCTCCGAGACCGGCCCCGACCACGAGAAGACCTTCACCGCGCTCGCCCGGGTCGCGGGTGTCGATTACGGCACCGGTGTCGGGCGGAGCAAGAAGGAGGCGGAGCAGCAGGCCGCCGAAAGCGCTTGGCACTCGATCCGCGCCAAGTACGGAGACGGTTCCGGCACGCAGCCGGCCACCGCGTAGTCTCCGAGCCAATGCCTGCCGATAGGTAAGTTCGAACCGGTCACCGACCTCGCGGTCGCCCGGCACGATCTCACCTACCGGCAGGCATTTTCGCATTCCCGACGGCGGCCCCGCCGCCGTCCGCAGTGTCGCCCGTCGTGTTGTCTCCCGTCGTGTCGTCTCCGGTTGTGCCGTCCCCAGGGGGAGTGCAAGGTGCCCGAACTGCCCGAGGTCGAGGTCGTCCGTCGCGGACTGGAGAAGTGGGTGGTGGGTCGCACCATCGCGCACGTCGAGGTCACCCACGAGCGCGCCGTGCGGCGCCATCTCGCGGGCCTCGTGGACTTCGCCGACGCGCTCGCCGGCGCCCGGGTGCACGCCGCCCGACGACGCGGGAAGTATCTGTGGTTGCCGCTGGTGGCGCCGGGCGCGGAGGCTCCGGAGGACGCGCTGCTCGCGCACCTGGGCATGAGCGGGCAACTCCTGGTGCAACCGCCCGAGGCGCCCCGGGAGAAGCACCTGCACGTGCGGTTCACCTTCACCGACGGCGGGCTCGAGTTGCGCTTCGTCGACCAGCGCACGTTCGGCGGGCTCGCGGTCGAGCGCGGTGGTGCCGAACTGCCGCCCTCGATGGCGCACATCGCGCGCGACCCGTTGGACCCGCTGTTCGACGACGCGCTCTTCCACGCGGCGGTGCGCCGGCGCAACACCGAGATCAAGCGTGCGCTCCTGGACCAGACCCTGGTCAGCGGGATCGGCAACATCTACGCCGACGAGGCGCTGTGGCGGGCCCGGCTGCACGGTGCCCGGCAGACCGGAAAGCTCACGCTCGCCCAGACCACGCTGCTGCTCGCGTCCGTGCGGGACGTGATGACCGACGCACTGGCCGCGGGCGGCACCTCCTTCGACAGCCTGTACGTCAACGTGAACGGGGAGAGCGGCTACTTCTCCCGGGGTCTGGACGCCTACGGGCGCGAGGGCGAGCCGTGTAACCGGTGTGCCACGCCGATCCGGCGGATCTCGTTCATGAATCGCAGCAGTTACTTCTGCCCGGCCTGTCAGCGCGCGCCACGCAAGGCGACGGCCGGGGCGTAGGCACCGGAATCCAGGGAGCGCGTGTCATGGGATTCAACGGGGACATCGTCGTCGTGCGCGAGGCGCGGCCGTTGTCCGAATTCGCGCCGCACGTGGACACGGCGGCGCACCCGGCCCGGACGATGTGGGAGTCGCCGGACGGTTGGACCGCGACGCACGTGCGGCACGAGGACGATCCGTACGCGTTCGAGCGGCCGTGGCTGGAGGCGCTGGCGGCGAAGGCGGACTCGCCGGTGTTGGTGTGCTGGGTCTTCGAGACGCACGTGGCGCACGTCCAGGGGGTGAGCGCGGCGGGCGCCTGGGAGGCGTGGCTGAATCCGGGCGAGGCGGCGGCGCACCTGGCGATGGGCCGGCTCGAGCTGGAGGCCGCCCGCACCGGTGCGGACGTCTTCGACGGGGGCGGCGAGTTGCGTCGGCCGGAGCGCTACGCCCAACTGCGCGACGAGGTGGGCGAGGTGCTGGACCGGGCCCGGCCGAAGGTGGTCGACGCGGCGGTGCGCTGGGCGCGGGCGGCGGGTCGCGCGGCGGCGGCGGAGGCGGTCGACCTCGTGCTCGCCCGCAACCAGGGCGAATCGGGGCTGTACGTGTTCGGTCTGCTGGCGGACCGGCTCGGGGTGGGGCCGCGCTGAGCGGGCAGTCTCGAGGCCGGGCCGCGGACCCCGCGGGGATGCGCCGCCGGGGGCGGCGGCCCGGCCCGGCCGATCCGCCCGATCAGCGGCCGAACTCCTGGGTCCACCAAGGGCCGTTGGCGCCCTCCCGGATACCGACGCCGAGTTTGGTCAGGCCGCAGTCGAGGATGTTGCGGCGGTGGCCGGGGCTGTTCATCCAGGCCCGCATCACCGCGTCGGCGGTCTTTTGGCCACGCGCTATGTTCTCCGCGCCCAGGTAGCTCACGCCGGCCTTCTCGGCGCGGTCCCACGGGGTCAGGCCCTCGGGCGTGTTGTGGTCGAAGTAGTCGCGGTCGGCCATGTCCGCGCTGTGCGCGCGGGCCAGCGCGACCAGTTTGGCGTCGCTCTTGACCGGTCCGCAGCCCGCGGTCGCGCGCTCCTGGTTGACCACCGCGAGCACCTTGTCCTCGGGGCCGCTCGGCGGGTTCGCCGCACTCGTGGTCGGGGTGCCTGCGGGCTTGCTCGGCGTCGCGCTCGCGCTCGGGGTCGTGGCCGCGCTCGTGGTCGGCGCGCCGGTCGTGGTGCTCGCCGTGGGCCCGGGGCTCGTGGCGGGCAGCGCGGTCCGGCCGGTGGTGGACGCGCCCGGGAGCAGGCTGCGGGACGCCTCGTCGCCGGTGCGGTCGGCCCCGATGCCGCCGGGTGGGGCGGAGCCGTCTTGCGCATGCCCGGGCAGCGGCCCGTCGGCGCCCGCGACGCGGTTGGCGGAGGACTCGCCCGCCCGGTCCGAGACGACCATGCCGGCCACCGTGCCGCCCACCGCGAGCAGGGCCAGCAGGGCGAGCAGGGGGGCGATGCGCCGGCGGCGCGACTTCGCGCGTCGTCGATGCGGGCGGGCGGAGGCCGAGGCCGAGGTACGACTGTGCCGAGCCATGGAGGGTTGAGTCACCTTCCGGCAGGGGATATCAATTCACCCGTACGGGTGGTGGTGCCGGAGTGACTCTAGGGCACGGCCGTCCGGAGTTGGCGGACAACCGGAATCTTCTTGACTGGGGAGGTCGAAAGATGATCTCGTACACCCAGCACGACAGCCGTCACCCCAGTCCGCGGTCGAACCGCGTTTGATCGGGTGAAGGTCTCGTTATCGTGCCGTTATGATATTGACCTCCTGCGTTTTTGGTGCGACGCTGGAAGCCCGCGCACCCTATCAGGAGCCTTGCGGCCGGGTGCCACATTTAGACCCGCGAACTTGCGTGGTCATTCATTTTCAGCGTGGAGGACCCTCTCATGGCGAAGGCGCTTCTCGGTTACGTCGGTGGCCCCGATCCCCGACTGCTCGCCGAGAATCGACGGCTCCAGCAGCGTGTTCGTGACCTGGAAACGGAACTTGTCCGTGCCCAGGAGCGTAACGACGCGCTCAACGCCGCCGCTTCGGACGAGCTGCTTGCCGGCTTCGACGTCTCCGCGACGGAACCCGCGCTTTCGCGAGCGTAGGTTCGCGCAAGCGGTAACCGCAAGCGATAACCAGGGACGCCTTCAGGCGTCCCTTTGTCGTTTTCGGAGCCGGCCCGGCACGCCCTCGTGTGGCGTGACCGTTAGCGGGCCGTTACCCACTACGTGTCTCTCGTCCGTGACTCGCGGTGCCGTGACTCTCGCGGGGCCGTGCCTCGCGTTCCCTGGTCCGATCGCGGGTCCCGATCCCCGCGCGACCCCTGCGGCGCGCCCCGTGATCCGCGCGCCCGGTACTTCGATTCCGCTGCTGCCGTCCCCGCCGTGCCCCCTCGCGCCCACCCGCTCGCTTCCAGCGGTTGATACCCCCATCCGAGGCGCTCGACACGCCCTCGGACGGACCGAGCGGGCGAATCGTCCGGGTCGTGCCGACTACTCTTTCGTCGCGTGCACCTGAAGAGTCTGACCCTGCGTGGCTTCAAGTCCTTCGCGTCGGCGACGACGCTGCGCTTCGAGCCGGGGATCACCTGCGTGGTCGGGCCCAACGGCTCCGGCAAGTCGAACGTGGTCGACGCGCTGTCGTGGGTGATGGGCGAGCAGGGTGCCAAGACGCTGCGCGGCGGCAAGATGGAGGACGTCATCTTCGCCGGCACCACCGGCCGACCGCCGCTCGGGCGCGCCGAGGTGAGCCTGACCATCGACAACGCCGACGGCGCGCTGCCCATCGACTACTCCGAAGTCACGATCACCCGGCGGATGTTCCGCAACGGCGGCTCCGAGTACGAGATCAACGGCAGCACCTGTCGGCTGCTGGACATCCAGGAGCTGCTCTCCGACTCCGGCATCGGCCGGGAGATGCACGTGATCGTCGGTCAGGGTCGGCTCGACTCGGTGCTCCGGGCCGACCCCGCCGGCCGGCGGGCGTTCATCGAGGAGGCGGCGGGGGTCCTCAAGCACCGCAAGCGCAAGGAGAAGGCGCTGCGCAAGCTGGACGCGATGCAGGCCAACCTGACCCGGGTGCAGGACCTGACCAACGAACTGCGCAGGCAGCTCAAGCCGCTCGGGCGCCAGGCCCAGGTGGCCCGCCGGGCCGCGGCGATCCAGGCCGACCTGCGGGACGCGCGGCTGCGGCTGCTCGCCGACGACCTGGTACGGCTCAAGAGCGCGCTGGCCGAGGAGGTCGCGGACGAGGCCGCGCTGCGCGAGCGGCGCACCGCCGTGGAGCGCGAACTCGCGCTGGTGCAGGCGCGCGAGGCACAACTGGAGACCGAGGTGCGGGCGATGGCGCCGCGGCTGGCCCGGGCGCAGGAGACCTGGTACGCGCTGTCCGCGCAGGCCGAACGGGTGCGCGGGACGGCCGGGCTGGCCCGGCAGCGGGTCCGCCATGCGACGTCGGCGCCCGCCGAGGAGCGGCGCGGGCGCGACCCGCAGGAGATGGAGCGCGAGGCCGAGCGGATCCGCGAGCAGGAGGCGGAGCTGGCCGCCGCGCTGGAATCGGCGCACGTCGAGCTGGCCGAGACGGTGGAGCGGCGGGGCGAGCTGGAACGCGCCCTGGTCGAGGAGGAGCGCCGGCTCAAGGAGGTCGCCCGGGCGCTGGCGGACCGTCGCGAGGGTCTGGCCCGGCTGGTCGGCCGGGTCGGCGCCGCGCGCAGTCGGGTGGCCGCGGCGGAGGCCGAGATCGGTCGGTTGGTGGGCGCGCGGGACGAGGCGCGCGAGCGTGCGGTCGCGGCGCAGGAGGAGTACGAGCAGCTTCGGCTCGGCGTCGAGGGCGCCCCGCAGGACGACGGCGGCGGGGGACTCGCCGCGATCGAGGCCCGGTTGGCCACGGCCCGCGAGGTGCTGGCCGAGGCCGAGGAGGCGCTCGTGCTCACCCGCGACGCGGAGAAGGAGGCGGAGCGGGAGCGGTCGGCGGTCGTCGCGCGCAAGGAGGCGCTGGAGCCGGCGCTCAGGCGCAAGGACGGCACCGGCGCGCTGCTCGCCGCGGGGGACCGGTTGTCCGGCGTGCTGGGCACGGTGGCCGCGCTGATCAGCGTCGAGCACGGCGCCGAACAGGCGATCGCGGCGGCCCTGGGCGCGGCCTCGGACGCGGTCGCGGTCACGGGTGTGCAGCCGGCCGTGGACGCGTTGCGGCTGCTGCGCAAGGACGACGCGGGCCGGGCCGCGCTGCTGCCGGCCGGGGGCGCGGCGCAGGGGTCGGCGGCCGGTGGGCCGGCGGATTGGCCGGAGCTGCCGGCGGGTGTGGTCTACGCGGCGCGCCTGGTGTCCGTACCGGAGGAGTTGCGCGGCGCGGTCCACCCGCTGCTCGACCGGGTCGCGGTGGTCGAGGATCTGGCCGCCGCCGCCGAGCTGGTCCGGGCGCTGCCCGGGGTGCGTGCGGTCACCCGCGAGGGCGACCTGGTCGGCGCGGGCTTCGCGCACGGCGGGTCGGCGAGCGCGCCGAGCCTGCTGGAGGTGCAGGCGGCGGTGGACGAGGCGGCCGAGCGGGCGGCGGTGTTGACCGAGCGGTGTGCCGGGCTGGCCGCGGCGCTGGCCGGTGCGGTGGCGACCCGGCGGGAGGCGGCGGCCGAGGTCGAGCGGATCACCGCGCAGCGCCGCGAGGCCGAGCGCAAGGCCGCCGCGGCGGCGCAGCAGTTGGGCCGGCTCGGCGGGCAGGCCCGGGCGGCGGCGGGCGAGGCCGAGCGGTTGGCGGGTGCGGTGGCCGAGGCCGAGGCGGCGCGCGCGCAGGAGGAGCTCAAGGTCGAGGAGCTCGCGGCCCGGCTGGAGGCGGCGCAGGAGTACAACGCGGCCGAGGGCGACGAGGAACCGGACACCGCCGAGCGGGACCGGCTCGCGGGCGCCGCGAGCGCCGCGCGGCAGGCCGAGATGGAGGCCCGTCTCGCGGTGCGCACGCACGAGGAGCGGGTGCGGTCGTTGGCCGGCCGGGCCGACGCGCTCGACCGGGGTGCGCGGGCCGAGCGCGAGGCGCGGGCGAGCGCGGCCCGGCGCCGGGAGCGGCTGGCGGTGGAGGCGCGGATCGCGGGCGCGGTGGTCGCGGGCACCGAGGTGCTGCTGCGGCATGTCGAGGCGTCGTTGGCCCGGGCCGGGGCCGAGCGCGACGCGGCGGAGGGCGCCCGGGCCGCGCACGAGGCGGAGCTGGCCCGCGAGCGCGGCCGGTCCCGCAGCTTCGCGGCCGAGTTGGAGAAGTTGACCGACTCGGTGCACCGGGACGAGATGGTGCGCGCGGAGAAGCGGCTGCGGGTCGAGCAGTTGGAGGCCAAGTCCCTGGAGGAGCACGGGATCGAGGCCGAGGGTCTGCTGGCCGAGTACGGCCCGGATCAGCCGGTGCCGCCGTCGCCGCCGGCCGAGGGCGAGGAGCGCGACCCAAACTCGCCCGAGGCGCAGCCGCGCCCGTACGTCCGGGCCGAGCAGGAGAAGCGGCTGCGCGCGGCGGAGAAGGCGCATGTGCAGCTGGGCAAGGTGAACCCGCTCGCGTTGGAGGAGTTCGCCGCCCTGGAGGAGCGACACAACTTCCTCACCGAGCAGTTGGAGGACCTGAAGAACACCCGCCGGGACCTGATGACCGTGGTCAAGGAGGTGGACGAGCGGGTCGAGCAGGTCTTCACGGCGGCGTACCACGACACCGCGCGCGAGTTCGTGGGCGTGTTCGCGCGGTTGTTCCCGGGCGGCGAGGGCCGGCTGATCCTGACCGACCCGGACGACATGCTGACCACCGGCATCGAGGTGGAGGCCCGGCCGCCGGGCAAGAAGGTCAAGCGGTTGTCGCTGCTCTCCGGCGGCGAGCGCTCGCTGACCGCGGTGGCCCTGCTGGTGGCGATCTTCAAGGCCCGGCCCAGTCCGTTCTACGTGATGGACGAGGTCGAGGCGGCGTTGGACGACATGAACCTGCAGCGGCTGATCGGGATCTTCGCGGAGCTGCGGGAGAGCTCGCAGCTGATCGTGATCACCCACCAGAAGCGCACGATGGAGGTCGCCGACGCGCTGTACGGCGTCTCGATGCGCGGCGACGGGGTCACCACGGTGATCAGTCAGCGACTGCGTCAGGAGGACCGGCGAGTGGCGTCCGAGCACGCGGAGCCGTTGAGCGGGGTGTCCGCGGGCGGGTGAACGCGAGCGGCGGCCACACCCCGGTCGAGTCGAGGGTGTGACCGCCGCCGGTCGCGGGTCGGTCGGGTCGCCGGGCGTGCCGGGTCACCGGGCCTGCGGGTTCACCGGGCTTGTGGGATCACTCGGCCGGCACGTTGCGCGGCATGACCTTGTCGTTGAACAGTTGCAGGCTCGCCCAGCCCGCGTCGATCGGCAGGCCGCCGACCAGCGGGTGCAGGATCAGCGCGTCGGTCAGGCCGCCGGACTGGCCGATCTCGACGCACTCGTCGGGGGTGAGGCAGCAGTAGATGCCCTCCTCGCGCAGCGCGGCGACCGTGGTGGCCGAGGACTCGACCACGGAGGCTATGTCCGGGGTCTGCCAGCCGGCGTACGTGGTGGCCTCGTGCAGGAAGTACTCGCCGTACTCGGCCCACGCCTTGTCCGGGTCCTCGGTGCAGAAGATCATCCGGGTCATGACCGGCGGCAGGATCGCGAAGCCGCCCTCGAAGCCTTCCTCGGCCGCGAGCTCGTAGTAGTACTGCTCCAGCTCCGGGATCGGCGCCGCGGCGTAGAACGGCAGCCGCAGCCGGACCGCGCGGCGTACGGACGCCTTGGCGGTGCCGCCGACCATGACCATCGGGTGCGGGTCGGTGAACGGCTTGGGGGTGACCCGGACGGTGGCGCCGCGGTACTCGAACGGCTCGCCGGTCCACGCCTTGAGCAGCGTCTCCAGCACCTCGTCCTGGATCTTCCCGCGCCGCTTCCAGTCCTTGCCGAGCGCCGCGTACTCCTCGGGCCGGTAGCCCAGGCCCGCGACGAGCGAGAGTCGGCCGCCGCTGATGTTGTCCAGGACGGCGATGTCCTCGGCGAGCCGGATCGGGTCGTACAGCGGGGCGAGCAGTGCGCAGACGATCACGCCTATCCGCTCCGTGGCGCCGAAGATCGCGCCTGCGGTGCTCAGCGGGGAGGGGCTCCACGCGTTGTCCGCGCCGTGGTGCTCCTCCAGGCTGATCATGTCGAACCCGTTCTTGTCCGCGAAGGCCGCCATCTCGACGGTGGCCCGGTAGCGCGCGGACATCTCCTGCCGGTCGAGACCGGGGAGGACCTGGTTGAACCGCAGATTCGTGACAGCCATGGAGCGTGAACACCTTCCGGGTCGAGCCGAAGCCGTCTCGGACACGTGTCATCTGCCGGACGGTGCTTGGCATGGGCAAGCTATCTGACGCAGTGTCAGGATTCAACGGTCTCCGGGTCACGGACGGGCGGTCGGGCGCGGACCCGCCGGGAGCGGCCGGTCGCGGTTCGGCGCCGGACCGTCTGGGAGACTGGAGGTCCTATGGAGACTGTGATCCTGATCGTCGTCATTGCCCTCGTCGCCTTCGTCGCCGCCGGCTGGTTCGTGGTCGGCTCGCGCCGCAAGGGCGTGCCGCCGGCGCCCCCGCGCACACCGGTCGAGCCGGGTGTCGGCGACGAGGCCGCCCCGCCCGTCGAAGCGCCCCGGCGCACCATCGACACGGTCGATCTGCCGGAAACGACGGTCGTCGTGCCGACCGAGCCGGAAGTCGTCCCGCTGGAGGTCCCGGAGCCCACGGCCGGGCGGCTGGTCCGGCTGCGCGCCCGGTTGGCCCGCTCGCAGACCACGTTCGGCAAGGGCCTGTTGGCGCTGCTCGCGCGCGAGCACCTGGACGAGGACACCTGGGAGGAGATCGAGGACACCCTGCTGACCGCCGACGTCGGCGTCGCGCCCACGCAGGAGCTGGTGGACCGCCTCCGGACCCGGGTCAAGGTGCTGGGCACCCGTACCCCCGCCGAACTGCGCGCACTGCTGCACGAAGAGCTGCTCACCCTGCTCGGTCCCGACCTGGACCGCACTCTCAAGACCGCCCGGCACACCGGCGGCGAGGGCGGCGACCGGCCGGCCGTGGTGCTCGTGGTCGGCGTCAACGGCACCGGCAAGACCACCACGACCGGCAAGCTCGCGCGCGTGCTGGTCGCCGACGGCCGCAGTGTCGTGCTGGGCGCCGCGGACACCTTCCGCGCCGCCGCCGCCGATCAGTTGCAGACGTGGGGCGAGCGGGTCGGCGCCCGTACGGTGCGCGGCCCCGAGGCGGGCGATCCGGCCAGCGTCGCGTTCGACGCGGTCAAGGAGGGCATCGCCGAGGGCGTGGACACGGTGCTCGTGGATACCGCCGGCCGACTGCACACCAAGACCGGCCTGATGGACGAGCTGGGCAAGGTCAAGCGGGTGGTGGAAAAGCACGGTCCGGTGGACGAGGTGCTGCTCGTGCTCGACGCCACCACCGGTCAGAACGGCCTGGTCCAGGCCCGGGTGTTCGCCGAGGTGGTGGACATCACCGGCATCGTGCTGACCAAGCTCGACGGCACTGCCAAGGGCGGCATCGTGGTCTCGGTGCAGCGCGAGCTGGGCGTGCCGGTCAAGCTGATCGGCCTCGGCGAGGGTCCGGACGACCTGGCGCCGTTCGAGCCGTCCGCGTTCGTGGACGCGCTGATCGGGGACTGACGGGCCGATCACGAACGCCGGACGGGTCGACACGGCCCGTCCGGCGTTTTTTCCGCCCTCGGCGCGCCCCGCTCAGGAGGCCAGCCACAGACCTCGGCCGGTCGAGGAGGCGTCCTTGCGGTGGCACGCATAGGCCAGGGTGCCCAGGAGCAGGCGGGCCTCCGGGAGCGCGGGATCGCCGCTCTCGGGCGGGCGGATCCACTCCACCGGGCCGAGCATGCCCATCGGCGACGGCGGCGCGAACACGTAGTCGCCCTCGCCGTGGCAGCGCAGGTCCAGGACGGCGTCGTCCCAGCCCATCTGGTACAGCAGATGGGGCAGTTCGGCCGCCGCGCCGGGGGCGACCAGGAACGCGACCCGCCCGGTCGGCGTGGCCAGGACCGGGCCCAGCGGGGTGCCCATCCGCTCCAGGCGGACCAGGGCCCGGGTGCCCGCCCGACGCGGCACGCTGATCGCGTCGAAGACCCGACCGGTGGGCACCACGACGGTGCTGTCCGGCCACTGCGACCACAGGTAGCGCACCGCGGCCGGTGACGCGGTGGCCCGCTCCGACCAGCGCGGGTCCGCCGGGTGCATGCCCGGCGCGGCACACGTGACACGGCCGCACGAGCAGTGGATGCCGCGTCCGTCGCGTACCAGGTGCGCACCCTGGGCCACCGGCCAGCCGCGTTCTTCCGCGAACTCGGCCACCGCCTGCCACAGTGCGGCCCGCGTACGCCGGCGCGATCCGAGCATGATGTCCATGTCCTCCCCAACGGCACTCATTACTTTTGGTTACGCTGTGACCGCAATGAGTCATCTCGACGGCTGTGGGGTTCGCACGATATGAACGGGACCGGCAGCCGTCGTCGGCCTGTGTCGCCGATCAGTCAAACGCGATCTCCCCCCTGGCGCGTCCCGGGCGCGTGGGGTGGCGAAGCCTGGCGTTTGGCGCATCGACCGACGCCTGCGGGCGAGTCGGAATACGTTCGGCAGACGGGCCTGCGCGTACGGTTCCCATCGGGGCCCGACGCCTGACCGGCCGGACCGCTGAGGGCATGGGGGCGATGCGGTGGCGACGACGCGAGCGCGGGGCGGCGGCTCCGCGGACGAGCACGAACCGGACGGCGGGCGGCAGCCCAACGACCGGCTCTCCGCGTGGTTCGCCCGCAGCGGATGGTCGAAGGGCGAGTTGGCCCGTCAGGTGAACCGGCACGCGCGGGCGATCTCGGCCCCGCACGTGAGCACCGACACCTCCCGGGTGCGCCGCTGGCTGGATGGTGAGCAGCCGCGCGAACCGATACCGCAGATCCTGGCCGAGTTGTTCACCCGACGGTTCGGGCGCGTGGTCAGCATCGACGAACTGGGCCTGCGTGAGCCGGACGAGCCGCACGGCGACTTCGGCGTGGACCTGCCCTGGACGTTCGAGACGGTGGTCGAGATCCTCGGCGAGTACACCCGGGGCGATCTGCTGCTCGGGCGGCAGGAGTTCGTCGGTCCGTCGTTGCGCCTGGCGGCGGGCCGCGATCTGGTCGAGCCGCTCCAGCGCTGGTCCGCGCCGCTGCCCGCGACGCCGGCTCCGCTGCCCGCGCCGATCGTGCCCGGCGCCGGGCACGGCGGGCGCCGGCCGCGGTTGCCGGCGTCCGCGACCGAGCACCTGCACGAGTCGGTCCGGCTGTTCCGGCGCTGGGACATGCAGGGCGGCGGCGGGCTGCGGCGCAAGGCGGTGATCGGCCAACTCAACGCGCTCACCGACCTGTTGCGCGACGAGCACCCGCCCGCCGTGCGCGCTCGGCTGCTCGGGCTGACCGCCGAACTCGCGCTGCTCGCCGGGTGGATGTCCTACGACACCGGCCTGCAACCGGGCGCGCAGAAGTACATGGTGCTCGCCCTGCACGCGGCGAAGGAGTGCGACGACGCGCCGTTCGGGGCGAACGTGCTCGGGGTGATGTCCCGGCAGATGATCCACTACGAATTGGCCGAGGACGCGCTGGAGTTGATCCACCTGGCCCAGTACGGCAGCCGGGACACCGGTGGCGCCGGGCTCCAGGCGATGTTGTACACGCTGGAGGGGCGCGCGTATGCCGCACTGGGCGACACGGATCGATGTCGGCGTGCGCTGGGACTGGCCGAACAGGCGCTGGCGGACAGCCGGCCGCATACCGAGCCGGACTGGATCCGTTATTTCGACCGGGCCGAACTGCTCTCCGAGAGCGGCCACGCCTATCGCGATCTCGCCTACACCCGACCGGCGTTCGTGGCCCCGGCGAAGGAGCGGCTGAGCGAGACCGTACGGCTGTTGCTGGGCACCGGCGAGTTCGTGCGCAGCCTCGCGCTCGCCCACGTGGGGCTGGCCACGGTGTTCCTGATCGAGCACGACTCGGCGGGTGCGGTCGAGCAGGCCACGGCGGCCCTGGAGATCGCCTTCCGGGTGCGCTCGGAGCGGCTGATCGTACGACTGCGGCGCACCGTGGAGGCGCTGGCCGGGCGTTTCCCGGCCGATCCGGCGGTGTGCGACCTGGCCGCCCGGGTGGCTCGCGAGTTGCCCGAGGCGCCGTTCCCGACCGCGTGACGCGCGTCGGCCCCCGCCCGCGCGTGGCGGGCGGGGGCCGAACGGCGTCGGGGGTGGGCTACTTCATGCCGATCCGGTCCATGAAGAAGACGCCGGTGTTGTACTGCACGACACCGGTGACCTTCTTGTTGAACAGCACGCCGATCGAGGACTCCGCGTACGTCCACACCGGCAGATCGGCGACCATTGCCTTCTGCAGGTCCGAATAGGCCTTCTTGCGGGCGGCAGGGTCGGTCGAGCTGCGGCCGGCCACCAGTGCGCCGTCCACCGCCGGGTTGTTCCAGCCGATGAAGTTGGTCGGGCTCTTGGAGAACCAGTTGTTGAAGGTCAGCGGTTCCGGGTCGACCAGCCACTGCTGGAAGAGCATCGCCTGGAAGTCCTTGCGCAGCGCGTACTTCTCGATGTACGCGCCGATCTCCAGCGACTCCAGCTTCATCGAGACGTTCTTGTACTCGGCCAGCTGGGTCTGCATCCACTCGGCGACCTTGACCGAGGACGGGTTCTGCGGCAGGAGGTAGCTGAACTCGACCTTCTTGCCCTCGCGCTCCAGCTCGTCGAAGAGCTGCTTGGCCTTGGCCTTGTCGGGGTTCGCCTGCACGTTCGCCGGGTCGAAGAACGGCGACTTCTGGGCGAAGTAGCCCTTCGCGGGCACGTAGCCGTTGGACAGCGTCTTGGGGATCCCCGCAGGGTCGAGGGCGAGGGTGATCGCCTGTCGCGCCCGCAGGTCGTCGAACGGCGGCTTGGTCATGTTGAACTGGATCATCTGGCCGCCGTCGACCGAGCGCTGGACGACGCCGATCTCCTTCTCCGCCTGCGCGATGGTGGCGTTGTCGGAGCTGATGAAGACGTCCGCGCCACCGCCGTTGATGGTGTTGTACTGCTGCTTGATGTCCGGCACGTTCTTGATCGTCAGCTTGTCCAGCTTGGGCAGACCCTTGTCCTTCTGCCAGTAGTTCTCGTTCTTGACGTAGACCTGCTGGCTGCCGCGGGTCCAGCTCTCCAGCTTGAACGGTCCCGCGCCCACCGGCTTGTTGCGGTACTCGTCCGGCCCCTTGGCCAGCGAGGCGGGCGAGGCGATGTAGGTCAGGTCGATGGCGATGGCCCGGTCCAGCTGGGCGTTCGGCATGCCCAGCGGGGTGACCTCCAGCGTGGTCGGGTCGACCACCTTGCTGGTCAGCCCCGCGGCTATCTGGCGGTGCTGGGACTGGGTCTCCGCCTTGGCGTGCATGTCCCAGTTGAACTTGACCGCGGCCGCGTCGAGCGGCGTGCCGTCGGAGAACTTGACCCCGGGGCGGAGCTTGAGCTGCCAGGTCTTGCCGTTGTCCGCGGTGGTCAGGCTCTCACCCAGGTGTGCCTTGACCGAGTTGTCCGCGGCGTCGATGTAGAACAGCGGGTCGTACAGGGCCGCCAGGCGCGGCTCGTCGGCCACCGCGACGGACGCGGCCTTGAACGGGTCGAGCGAGGCGGAGTCCTGTACGGCCAGCATCGTCATGCTGCCGCCGGCCTTGGCCTCGCCCTGGACGGTCGACTGTTTGCCGCCCGTGGATCCGGAGTCGTCCGAACCGCCACACGCGGTGGCCGTGATGCCGAGAACCACCATCATCGTAACGAGAGTCGTGCGACGTGCGGTCGTGCGTCGTGCAGACAACGTTCTTGCCACCTCCGCCGGGGAACAACACAAGTGGTGCCGGGAGCCATGAGCGTGGAGCGGGAACAGCCGAATCGGTACTGCGTGCGGCACACCGTAGGACCACCGGGCGCAACTTGCACGACCTGTAAGCCGATCTGTTACATCGTTACAGACAGTTGTCGAATCGTGTCGGGAAACCTGCCCCCGGCTGCCGCGTACCGGCCGGGAAGCTCGTCCGCATCCGGCGAACGAGCCTCCCGAACACGGATGGTGACGGTGCGTCGGATCAGCCGGGGATGATCCGGGCCCGGTGTCGGACTACTTCAGGCCGACCCGGTCCATCAGCATGCCGCCGTCCTGGACGCCGACGACACCCACGGCCCGCGGGCCGGAGATGATGTTGGTGATCGCCTCCTGGTAGGCGAGCATCGGCAGATCCTTGACGAGCACCTTCTGGAGGTCCGCGTACGCGGCCTTGCGCGTTGCCTCGTCGGTGGTGGAGCGACCCTTGATCAGCGCCGCGTCCGCCTCCGGGCTCTTGTAGCCGGTGAAGTTCAACGGGGTCTGCGAGAACAGGCTGTTGAACAGCACCGGTTCCGGGTCGCTGGACCAGATCTGGTACAGCGCCGCGGTGAAGTTCTTCTGCACCGTCAGCCGCAGGTAGTAGCTGGCGACCTCGGCCTTGTCGAGCTTGACCTCGACGTTCTTGAACGCGTTGAGCGCGGTCATGGTGTACTCGGAGGTCGCGTTGGAGGTCGGGTTCTCCGGGACCAGGTAGTTGAACTTGACCGGCTTGCCCTCGGCCGCCAGTTCGTCGAAGAGCTTCTGCGCCTCGACCTTGTTCGGGCTCGGCTGCGCGGCGGTGGGGTCGGTGAAGGTCTTGCCGCTGTGGAAGATGCTCTTGGCCGGGGTCGCCGTGCCCGCGTACATCTTCTGGTTCAGGTCGGCCGGGTCGAGCGCGAGCGCCACCGCGCGCCGGGCGCGCGGGTCGTCGAACGGCGCCGTCGAGGTGTTGAAGACGATCATCTGGCCGCCGTCGAGGGTGAACGGCGTGACGCCCAGGCCCGCTTCCTGCGCGGCCTTGGTCTTCTGCGGGTCGATCGTGAAGGTGATGTCGGCGCCGCCGGCCTTGATCGTGTCGACCTGCTGCTTGACGTCGTTGACCACCTTGATGGTCAGCGTGTCCAGGTACGGCTTGTCCGCGCCCTGCCAGTAGTTCGGGTTCTTCTCGAACACCATCTGGCTGTCCCGGGTCCAGGTCTTGAGCACGAACGGGCCCGCGCCGACCGGCTTTTCGCCCTTCGGGTCGATCGCGTACTGCTTGGGCGACTCGATGTAGGACAACTCCGAGGCGACCGTGCGGTCGAAGTTCGCGTTCAGCATCGGCAGGGTGATCTTCAGCGTCAGCGGGTCGACCACCTCCAGCCCCAGGCCGCTCGCGGCCGGGCGGTGCTGGCTGAGCACCTCCGGCTTGGCGTGCATCTCCCAGTTGAACTTGACCGCCGCGGCGTCCAGCGGGGTGCCGTCGCTGAACTTGACGTTCGGCTTGACCTTGAGCGTCCAGACCTTGCCGCCGTCGTCGCTCTTGAGGCTTTCGCCGATCTGCGGCAGGACCTTGTTCTGCGTGTTGTCCACGTAGAACAGCGCGTCGTAGACCGCGAGCATGCGGTTGAGGTCGGTGACCGCCGCATAGGACGCGTTGAACGGCGTCATGCTGCGGGCGTCGGACACGGTCAGAAGGGTCAGGTTGCCGCCCTTCTTGCCGCCCGCCGACGCATTCGGATCGGCCTTGCCGCCGGCGCCGTCGTCCCCGCCGCCACACGCGGCGAGGATCAGGGCCAGAGCCGATACGCCGGCGACGGCCGCCGCGCGCTTTCGTGCGTTGTTGCCGAGGTGCTTGCTCATGTGACTCCTCCGTTGTCACAAGGCACACCCGGTCCCCGTTCGGATCGGGTGTGATGGTGCGGTGGTGCACGGCCGGGGGCCGGCCCGGCGCCGAGATCGCCGCGCCGGGCCGACCACCCGGCCGGGTCTGTGGGGGTCAGCCGCTCATCAGCGCCGCCCGATGGCGTCGAAGTGGATCAGGCCGTCGTTGTAGAGCTGGATCCCGACCAGGTCGGACCGATGCACGGCGCCGATCACCGCCGACGAGTAGACCCAGAACGGCAGATCGCGGTTGACCTGGTTCTGCAACCGGGTGTAGGCATCGCGCCGCGAACCGGCGTCGGTGGAGCGCCGACCGTCCTCCAGGGCGGTGTCCACGATGTCGTTCGCGTAACCGGTGATGTTGCTCAAACCGGCCTTGCTGTACAGGAATTGGTAGATCGTCGGCTCCACGTCGTCGGCCCACAGCTGACAGACGGTGGCGTCGAAGTCGTTGCCCGCCAACCGGGTCACCAGCGAGGCCATGTCGGTGACCTCGACGATCACGGTCACGCCCGGAAAACCCTCCAGGGTCTGCCGGATGTACTCGGCGGTGGCGCGCATCTTGGCGCTGTCCGGCACCAGATAGCGGAAGACGAACGGTTTCTTCCCGTTGTTGGTGACCTGCGCGAACAGCGCGCGGGCCTCCTCGGGCCGATTCTCCGGCGCGGCCAGGTTGACGTTCGCCAGCGGGGACGCGCTGTCGAAGATGCCGCGCGCCGATTCGCCCCGACCGCCGTAGAAGCGCCGGCTGATCTCGGTGCTGCTGAGCGCCAGTGCCGTCGCCCGGCGGGCGTTCGGATCCTGGAACGGCCCCTTGCGCACGTTGAAGGCGACCATCAGGCCGCCGTTGAGCCGGGCGTCCTCGGCGACCAGTCCGTCCGCGCGGGCCTGCGCGATGCTCTGCGGGTCCGTGCTCAGGGTGAGGTCGGCCCGCTTGGCCTGGATCGCCTTGTTGCTGCCCTCGACGTCCTTGTCCACCCGGAAGACCACCTCGTCGAGGTAGGGCCGATTCGGTTGCCAGTACGAGGGGTTGCGCTCCAGCCGGACCTCCCGGCCCGGCTCCCAGCTCTTCACCTTGAACGGGCCAGCACCGACCGGCGCGTGCTTGAGCTCGAAGCGGCCCTCGGCCGTGGCGGCCAGTCGCCGGGGTGCGACGAAGGAGAGGTTGCGCGCGATGGTGTGGTCGAAGTTGGCGTTGGAGGCCGGGAGTTCGATGCGCAGCTGGAGCGGGCCGAGTTCGGTCAGCTGCACGCCGCGCAGCGGACCGCCGACCAGCGATCGCACCGTGGGGTCGCGATGCGCCTCCCAGTTGGCCCTGACCGTGCCGGCGTCGAGCGGGCTCCCGTCGCTGAAGCGCACGTCGGGACGCAGGGTCAGGGTCCAGATCCGCGCGCTCTGGTCGGAGACCAGCGATTCGGCCAGCTTGGGGCGTACTCCACCCGTGCTCGGATCGGTCCAGACCAGCACGTCGTACAGCGCGGACAACCGGTTCGAGTCGGCCACGCTGGAGTAGGACGCGGTGAACGGATCGAGCCCACGCTCCTCGCCGGGCATCAGGATCGTCACCGAACCGCCGTGCTCGGGCTCGCCGGACGAGCCGCCCGAGTCGGACGAGCCCAGGCCGCAGCCGGTCGTCGCCAGCACGGTGGCCGCGGCGAGCCCGAGGGCGAGGGAGAGTCGGCGGCGCAGGCCGCGACACGGTGGTCGTCGTAGGGGTGTCTTCGGGTGGAGTACCACTGCCGGCCTACCTACCTATCACTGTGGGGTTCGAACGTGCGTCGTGCGTCGGTGCAGTCGTGCAGTCGTTCCGGAAGTGCGGTAGCGCTGTGGTGCGGTGGCTCGCGCGAGCCGCGCGAGGGGACCGAATGTCGTGCGCCGGCCGGGTACGGCGGGGCGTCCCGCCCGGGGTCACGGAACCCGGGCGGGACGAGTCGATCGACTAGCCGGTCGTGCCGATCCGGTCCCACAGGACGACGCCGTCGTTGGCCAGCTGGATGCCGGTGATCCTGGGGTTGTAGACCGCGGCGGTGACCGCTTCCTGGTAGACCCAGAAGGGCATGTCCTTGTTCACCTGCAGCTGTACACGCGTGTACGCGTCACGTCGCTGGGCGGGGTCGGTCGTCCTGCGCGCGTCCTCGAGCGCGGTGTCGACAATCGGGTTCTCGTAACTGCTGTTGTTCGGCATGCTCCTGCTGTGCAGGAGATCGTAGATGCCCGGCTCCGGGTCGTCGATCCATTGTTGACCGAGAGCCGCGGCCCATTCGGTGGTGCCGCCTCGGACGGTCCGGACATAGGTCGCGATGTCGACGACCTTGACCTCCATCTGGACCCCGGGGTAGGTGTTGAGTACCGACTTCATGTACTCCGCGACCCGGATCGAGGCGGGGGCCTGGGGAACCCAGTAGGTGAACTTGAGCGGCTTGGTGCCGCCCGCGGTCACGTCGTCGAAGAGCTCCCTGGCCCGCTTGGGGTCGTTCTCCGACGCCGCGAGCTGGATGTTGGCCACCGGGGAGGAGGCGGCGAAGATGCCCTTGGCGGGGGTGCCCTTGCCGCCGAAGAACTTCTGGTTGATCTCGATCCCGTTGAACGCGTAGACGAATGCCCGGCGCGCCCGCAGGTCCTTGAACGGCGCGACGTTCAGGTTGAACACGACCATCTGGCCGCCGTTGAGGCCGATGCGGGTCACGCCCAGCTTCTTCTCCTCGGCCTGCGCCACGGCGAGCGGGTCCACCGCGACGGTGAGGTCGGTCTTGCCGCCGTCGACCGCGCCGACCGAGTGGTTGACGTCGGTGTCCACCGTGATGGTCAGGTTGTCCAGATGCGGCAGGCCCTTGTCCAACTGCCAGTAGTCGGGGTTGCGGGTGTAGGTCTGCTTGACCCCGCGCTCCCACTGCACCAGCTTGTACGGGCCGGCGCCGACCGGCTTGTCGCCGATCCCGGCGGGGGCGGCCCGCAGCGCGGTGGGCGAGGCGATGTAGGCGAGGTTGCGCGTCACCAGGTGGTCGAAGTTCGCGTTCTCGCTGATCAGTTTGATGTCCAGGGTGAGCGGGTCGCTGACGTTGAGCGAGAGGATGACGCTCGCCGCGCCCCGCTGGAAGGAACCGACCTTGGGGTCCTTGTGCCGGTCCCAGTTGAACCGCACGGCCTCGGCGTCGAACACCGTGCCGTCGCTGAACTTCACGTTCGGACGGATCTTGAGTCGCCACGTGTCGGCCTTGGGGCCGTTGATCGCCAGCGACTCGGCGATCTGCGGGCGAATGCTGCCGGTGCTGGGATCCGTCCACACCAGCGAGTCGTAGAGCGCCGACATGCGACTGCCGTCGGCGACGTTGACATACGACGTGGCGAAGGGGTCCAGGCTGGTGGAGTCGCCCGGGAGGCTCATCGTGAGCGAGCCGCCCTGCTTGGGCGTACCCGCGGCCGACGGCTTGGTCTTGTCGTCGTCCCCGCAACCGGCGAGGACGGTGGCCAGCGCGGTCGCGACGACCAGCACGGCTATTCGGCGCCGGGGACGGCGCGTGGATCGAAGGGACAACAGGGAAGTACGAGTCACTGCAGGGCCAACCTTCACCTGACGGACCGTCCGGGCTGTTGTGGCCGGGCGGCGGACGTGCTTGGTGCCGGGTACGTCGGCCGACTCGGGGGGAGAGGGCGACGGCGCCCCGGGTGGAGCATGGTGGTGCGTCCGTGCGGCTGTGCTGTTGTGCGGTGGTGCGTGCTACGCGACTGTCTGCAACCCTCGGGCGAGACACGTGAAGGCCGGGAATCACCAAGGTGATTCCCGGCCTCCACGAACCGACTGGTAAGGGTGCCGTCTCTTTCTACTGCCTTCCGGCGGTCTGGTCCATCAAGATCGGGTCACTGTTGTACTTCTGATGACCTGTCAGGCCTTTTTGCCGATGCGATCGAAGAGGAAGATGCCGTCGTTGGACAACTGCACCCCGGTCACCCCGGAGTGGAACACGCCCGCCACGACCGCCTCCTGGTAGACCCACAGCGGCATGTCCCGGTCCAACTGGAGCTGGAGCTGGGTGTAGGCGGCCCGGCGTCGGGCCGGGTCGGTGGTGTTGCGGGCGTCGTCGAGCGCCTTGTCCACCACGTCGTCGCCGTAGAAGCAGCAGTTGCTCGGGCTGCCCCGGTGCAGGTACTGGTACACCACCGGCTCGGGATCGTCGGCCAGCAGTTGGCTGACCTTGACGTCGAACGCCTCGGCCAGGTTGGAGCGCTTGACGAACTCGGCCAGGTCGGCGGTCTCCACGTCGACCGCGACTCCGGGATACTTCTCCAGGGTTTCCTTCATGTACCGGCCGAGTTCGTCGATCGCGCCGCTCTTGGGCGCGAAGAACTTGAGCCGCATCGGCTTGGCGCCGTTGTCGGTCACCCTGGCGAACAGCTCCGCGGCCTGCTTCGGCTTGTTCTCCGGCGCGGACAACTGCGGGTTGGCCAACGCGGTGGCCTGGTTGAAGATGCCGCGCGCGGGGGTGCCCGCGCCGCCGAACACGCGCCTGTTGATCTCCTCGCTGCTCAGCGCCAGCACGATCGCGCGCCGCACCTCGGGGTTGGCGGTGGGACCGCCGGAGGTGTCGAAGCTGAGCAACTGGCCGCCGGAGAGCGCGAGCGACTCGACGCCGACGCCCGCGTCGCGCGCGGCCTTGAGGGTGAACGCGTCGCTGACGTTGGCGACGTCGGCCTTGCCCTTCCTGACCTTGTCGACCGCCGCGCTGCCACTGGACTCGAAACGGAAGGTGAGGCTGTCCAGATACGGCTTGGCCGGGCCCTGCCAGTAGTTCGGGTTCTTCACCAGGGTCAGGTGGTCGCCCTTGACCCAGCCGCCCGGGCGCAGCATGAACGGGCCCGCGCCGACCGGGTGTTCGGCCAGCTTGTCGACTCCCTCGGCGATCGCCTTGGGCGAGGCGATGAAGGACAGGCTGCGTGCGACCAGGCGGTCGAAGTTGCCGTTCGGCTTGTCCAGGATGATCCGCAGCTCCAGCGCGTCGGCGCCGATCTGGCTCTTCATGCCCACCGTCGCGTCCCGCTGTCGCGACTTGGTGGTGGGCACCGCGTGCGTGTCCCAGTTGATCTTCACCGCCGCGGCATCGAAGACCGTGCCGTCGGTGAACTTGAGGTTGGGCCGCAGCCGCAGGCTCCAGATCTTGTTGCCGCCGCCCTCCACCGGGGCCAGGCTCTCGGCCAACTGCGGCTGTACGGAGCCGGTGACGGGGTTCGTCCAGACCAGGCTGTCGTACAGGGCCGCCATCCGGTTTCCGTCCGCCTGTGCGGCGTAGGAGGGCAGGAACGGGTCGAGGCTGCGGGCGTCGGCGGTGGCCAGAATGTCCAGCGAGCCGCCGGCTCGGGGAGTGCCCACCGCGCTGGGGGCCTCACCGGACTCGGAGCCGCAACCGGCCGCGGCCAACAGGCCGATCGCCGCGATCACGGCGGCGGTGCGACGGCGTGCCCGAAGGGCGAAAGGTCGTGCGTGTGCCACAGAAAACGTCCTCAAGCATGGAGCAGGCCGGCCGATGGCCGGATGCCGCGCGATGAGCGCGGTCAGCGCCGTGAGGCTACAACTCGACACGTGTCGCATCGTCGACGGGATGCCCGATTCGACCCCTGCACGGTCCACCCGGACACGGGCGTGTACGCACAGCGACGCGGTACGGCCCGGGTCGGCCGTACCGCGTCGGGGGCCTGCGGTCAGTCCCGCTTGGTCGCGTCGGGTGCGTCGGCTGCGGCCTTCGGCTCGGTTCCGGGCTCGGAGTCGGCCTTGGCCTCGCGCTCGGGCTCGGAGTCGGGTTCGGCCTCGGCCTTCGGCTCGGGCACCGGCTCGGCCTCGGCCTTCGGTGCCGACTTCGCCTCCGGCTCGGGCTTCGATTCCGGCTTCGCCTCGGTCCCGGCCTCCGGTTCCGACTTCGCCTCGGGCTCGGCCTTCGGCGCGGCCTCGACGGCCGGCGTGGTCCGCTCGAACACCGCCGCCTCGCCGACCAACGGGAAGTGGCACGCCACCCGATGTCCCGGCGCGATCTCGCGCAGCGTCGGCACGTGCGCCGCGCATTCCTCGCGCGCGATCGGGCAGCGGGTGCGGAACCGGCAGCCGCTGGGCGGGTTCATCGGCGAGGGGATCTCGCCCTTGAGCGAGGGCCCGGCCGGCGCCGCCGCGGGGTCGGGCGCGGGCACCGCGTCGAGCAGGGCCCGGGTGTACGGGTGCGCGGGCGAGTCGTAGATGGCCGCGGTGTCGCCGGTCTCGGCGATGGTGCCCAGGTACATCACCGCGACGTCGTCGCTGATGTTGCGCACCACCGCGAGGTCGTGCGCGACGAAGATCATCGACACGCCGGTGCGGTTCTTCATCTCGTCGAGCAGGTCGAGCACCTGCGCCTGCACCGACACGTCCAGGGACGCCACCGGCTCGTCGCAGATCAGCAGGTCCGGGTCGACCACCATGGCCCGGGCGATGGCGATCCGCTGGCACTGGCCGCCGGAGAACTGGTGCGGACGCCGGTCCGAGACCAACTCCGGGTCCAGGCCCACCTGGCGCAGCACCGCCTCCACCCGCGGCCGGATCTCCTCGGCGGACATCCCGGAGATGACCAGGCCCTCGGCGACGATGTCGAAGATCTTCCGGCGTGGGTTCAGCGCCGAGATGGGGTCCTGGAACACCATCTGGATCCGCCGACGCATCGTGCGCAGACCGGCCTTGGGCAGGGTGGTGAGCTCCTGCCCGTCGAACCGGACCGAGCCCTCGGACGGCTTGGTCAACTGCAGGATGGCCCGGGCCAGCGTGGACTTGCCGCACCCGGACTCGCCGACCAGGCCCAGCGTGCGGCCGCGCCCGAGCTCGAAGCTCACGCCCGCGACCGCGTTCATCATCCCGCCGGGCACCCGGAAGCGTTGGACCAGGTCGGTGACCGTGAGCAGCGGATCGGTGCCGGTCGAGGTCTCGGCGGCGGGCTTGTCGTCCAGGGCGAGCGCGCCCGGCGCGGTGCCGTCGGCGGTCATGCGGAGGCCTCCTTCATCAGGGACGGCTGCCCGCTCTCGACACCCTCGGCGGGGGCGACGTCCTCGCCGACGGGGTGATGGCAGGCGAACCGGTGTGCGCCGAGTTCGTCGCCGAGCTCGGGTCGCTCCTCGCGGCACAGGTCGTCCGCCGCCGTGCAGCGGGCCGCGAACGCACAACCGGACTTGAGCGTGACCAGGTCCGGCGGGGCGCCGGGAATCGCCCGCGGGCGCTGGTCGCGGGGCACGTCCAGGCGCGGCACGGCGCCCAGCAGGGCCTCGGTGTAGCGATGCCGGCGGTGCAGGAACAGGTCTGCGGTGGGGGAGTGTTCGACCATGCGACCGGCGTACATCACGGCGATCTGGTCGGTGCGCCCGGCCACCACGCCCAGGTCGTGGCTGACCAGGATCATGCCCATGCCGCGTTCGGCCTGGATCTCCTGGAGCAGGTCGAGGATCTGCCGCTGCACGGTCACGTCCAGCGCGGTGGTCGCCTCGTCCGCGATCAGCACGTCGGGGTCGCAGGCGAGTGCCATCGCGATGGTCACCCGCTGGCGCATGCCGCCGGAGAGCTGGTGCGGGTACTGCCGGGCGCGCTTGATCGGCTCGGGGATGCCGACCAGCTTGAGCAGTTCGATCGCGCGCTCGCCGGCCTCCTTCTTGCCCAGGCCCAGGTGCAGCCGCATCGACTCGGTGAGCTGTCGGTCGATCCGCAGCACCGGGTTGAGCGAGGTCATCGGGTCCTGGAAGACCATCGCGATCCGGTTGCCCCAGATCTTGCGGGCCTCCTTGCGCGGTACGCCCACCAGTTCGCGGCCGTCCAGGCGCACACTGCCGTGGATGTTGGCGATCGAGGGGCAGATGCCCATCAGCGAGCGCACGAGCATCGACTTGCCCGAGCCGGACTCGCCGACCAGGCCGAGCGTCTCGCCGCGTTCGATGCTGAAGGACACCCCGTCCACCGCCTTGAGCAGCCCGCGCGGGGTGTCCAGGTGCACCCGCAGGTCGGTGGCCCGCAGCAGTGGTTCGTCCGGCGTGGGCGAGCCGGTCGTCTTCGGCTCCGCCATGGTCACCACGCCACCTTCGCGCCGCGCGGCTGTTGGATCCCGTCCATGTGTGCGGTCCCGTCTGTGTGAGGGGGTCGAAGAACGAGGCCGACGGCGGTCCCGTGGGAGGCGGGACCGCCGTCGATCCCTCGGCTACAGCTTGGTGTCGCGGACGTCGAACTTGGCACGCAGCCGGTCGCCGATGACGTTGAGCGAGAAGACGGTCAGGAACAGCACCCCGCAGGGCACGAACACCTGGGCCGGATACAGCGAGAGGTCGTCCCGGGCGGCGTTGATCATGCCGCCCCAGCTGGGCATCGGCGGCGGGATGCTCAGGCCGAGGAAGGACAGCGAACCCTCCGCGACGATCAGCACGGCCATCACGATCACCGAGTACGACATCACCGCGGGGAACGTGTTGGGCAACAGTTCCTTGAAGATGATCCGACCCGGCCCCGCGCCCATCGCCTTGGCCACCGTGACGTATTCGCGGTTGGACTGGGCGATCGCGCTCGCCTTGGTCAGCCGGGTGAAGCCGGGGATGGTGAGCACGGCCAGACCCGCGGTGATGCTGGTCTGCGACGGCTCGTACACCGAGGACAGCGCGAGCAGCAGGATCAGCGGCGGGAAGGCCAGCAGCGCGTCGGAGAACAGGTCGATGATCATTTCGGTGATGCCGCGGAAGTAGGCCGCGACCAGGCCGAGCAGACCACCGATGATGACGCCGACCACGACCGACACCAGTGCGACGATCATCGACACGCGTGCGCCGAAGGCGAGCCGGGTCAGGTGGCTGCGGCCGAGACCGTCGGTGCCGAGGAACTCGGGCCAGGCCGAGAACGGCTTCTGCTTCGCGTCGCCGAACGCCTGCCCGTACTCGTGCGGGAAGACGCCCGGGGCGATCAGGCTCAGCACCGCGCCGAGCAGCACGATGGCCATCCACCCGATCGCGAACCACAGCAGCACGCTGGGCCGCTTACGGGCCTTGCCGGTCTTGGCCCGCTTGACCTGCGAGGGGCGCAGGCCCGTGGGTTCGGCCGCGCCGAGGGCCGGCTCCGGGGCGGTTTCGAGTGTGCTCATCGGGCCCTCACTCTCGGGTCGATGAGTGAGTAGCCGATGTCCACGAGCGTGTTGAGCAGCACGTAGACGATCGCGATCACCACGACCGTGCCCTGGACGACCGGGATGTCCTTGCCGTTGATCGCCTGGTACATGCCCTGCCCCAGGCCGGGGATGGAGAAGTACGACTCGACGATGACGGTGCCGCCGATCAGCCGGCCCAGGGTCAGTCCGGAGACGGTCAGCAGCGAGAACGACGAGGGCCGCAGGGCGTGTCGGAACAGTACGTACGACGTCGACAGGCCCTTGGACCGAGCGGTCAGGATGAAGTCCTCCTGGAGCGTGGCGAGCATGTCGCTGCGCAGGAGGCGTTGGAACTGGGGGATCTCGGCGAGGGCCAGCGCGAGCGCGGGCAGGAACGCGAACTCGATGTTCTTGGCGAAGTCGATCGAGATGTACTCCCATCCCGTCGGCTTGAACGCCGCGATCATCTCCCGGTTCGCGAAGAAGTAGACGAGAAGGAACACGCTCACGAAGGTGGGGATCGACAGCAGCGCCGAGGACACGCCGCCCACGACACGGTCGACGCGACCGCCTGCCTTCGCGGCCGTCCACACACCCAGCGGCACGGCCACGATCAGGGCCATGAGGAGGGCGAAGACGGCGAGTTCCAAGGTCACCGGGAAACGCTCGGTGATGCCGTCCATGACGGGGGTTCGAGTCTTCAGCGACTCCCCGAGGTCGCCGGTGAGCGCGTGGCCCACCCAGGTCACGTATCGGACGGGCAGCGACTTGTCGTACCCGAACTCGTGCTCCAGGTCCTTGAGATCCTGGGGCGTGGAGCCGGGGCCGAGCATCTGGGCGACCGGTGAACCGTCCACCAGGTCGGGCAGGGCCGTGGTCGCGAACGTCACCAGGAACAGCACCGGAATCAGAGCCAGCAACTTGCGACCGAGCAGGCGCAACACGACGGTGTCACCCCCTCTCGCTGGTCTGGTCGGTTGACGAGGTCTGTTGACGTTCCGTGCGGTGGTGCGGTCGTGCGCTCGCGCGAAACCGCCGAATCCCGGACAGGGCCGATCACCTGTGGTGACACGTGCCTTGACGGGTCGTCAGTTAAGCGCGGTGATTAATTACGGCAGTGGGCGCGATCAATGTCAATGGATTCAACGCAACCGTTAGCGGGTCGAAAACGTCCGGTGCGAACCGGAGCGTCGGGCTCCGGCGGCACGTGTCGACCTGCGGGAATAAGGTGCGGAGGCCAACTAACTGACGGTGCGTCAGATGTCGTCGACGGGCTGTGTGTGGGTCGCCCGCCGCTCACCTGCGGGACACCCGCCGGCCGCCTCGCGCGCGAGCCCGGATCCCTCCACCGCGCGTTTGGAGACCGGCCGGCCGCGGGTCGAGGGATTGGCGCGATCCGCCCGGCCGTGCGCGTGAGCGGACGTTCATCCGCCGGAAACACATGTGCGGCAAGCGTCACGTCGGCGAAACACGTCGCGCCACGGCGTGAAACCTCACGCCCCGAAGCTCCTTTCCATGAGTTCCCGGAGGTCGGCCGGGGCCACGGAGAAGAGAGGCAGAGTATGGACACGGGTAACACCGCATTCGTACTCCTGAGCGCCGCACTGGTCATGCTCATGACGCCCGGGCTGGCGTTCTTCTACGGCGGCATGGTCCGCGTGAAGAGCGTCCTCAACATGCTGATGATGAGCTTCATCTGCCTGGCTGTCGTGACGGTGCTGTGGGTGCTCTACGGGTTTTCGATGACGTTCTCCACGGACGCCTTCGGCGGCCTGGTGGGGAACCTCGACTGGTACGGCATGCGCGACATCGGGGTCGCCGAGTTGTGGGACGGCTACACGATCCCGGTGACGGTGTTCGCGGCCTTCCAGCTGATGTTCGCGATCATCACCCCGGCGCTGATCAGCGGCGCCGTCGCGGACCGTACCAAGTTCACCGCCTGGGCCGTGTTCGTGGCGTTCTGGGTCACCCTGGTCTACTTCCCCATCGCGCACTGGGTCTGGGCCGCGGACGGCTGGTTGTTCGAGAAGGGCGTGATCGACTTCGCCGGCGGTACGGCGGTGCACATCAACGCCGGTATCGCCGCGCTGGCCCTGATCCTGGTGATCGGCAAGCGGGTCGGCTTCAAGCGGGACCCGATGCGCCCGCACAACCTGCCGCTGGTGATGATCGGCGCCGGCCTGCTGTGGTTCGGCTGGTTCGGCTTCAACGCCGGGTCCTGGCTCGCCGCGGACGGCGTCACCGGCCGCGCCCTGATCAACACCCAGATCGCCACCGCCGCGGCCATGCTCGGCTGGCTGTTCCTGGAGAAGATCCGGGACGGACACCTGACCACCCTGGGCGCCGCGTCCGGCGCGGTGGCCGGCCTGGTCGCGATCACCCCCGCGTGCGGTGCGCTCAGCCCGCTCGGCTCGATCGCCCTGGGCCTGGTCGCCGGCGCGGTGTGCGCCTGGGCGGTGGGCCTGAAGTACAAGCTCGGCTACGACGACTCGCTCGACGTGGTCGGTGTGCACCTGGTCGGCGGCATCATCGGTTCGCTCGCCCCCGGCTTCCTGGCCACCGGTCACGTCCAGAGCGACGCCGAGGGCTTGTTCTACGGTGGGGGCTTCGACCAGCTGGGCAAGCAGCTGATCGGCGTCGGTGCCGTCCTGGCCTACTCCTTCGTCGTCACGTTCATCCTGGGCACGGTCATTCACAAGACCATCGGCTTCCGGGTGTCCGAGGACGACGAGGTGGCCGGCATCGACCAGGTCGAGCACGCCGAGACCGGGTACGACTTCGCCACACTCGGCGGTTCCACCCGAGCGTCGGCGGGCATCGGCACCTCTACGGGCGCGGGCGCCGCGGCGCCCGCCGACACGAAGGTGGATGCGTGAAGCTCATCACGGCGGTGATCAAGCCGCACCGGCTCGACGACGTGAAGAACGCCCTCCAGGCGTTCGGCGTCCACGGCCTCACCGTGACCGAGGCGAGCGGCTACGGCCGGCAGCGCGGCCACACCGAGGTCTACCGGGGCGCCGAGTACCAGGTCGACCTCGTGCCGAAGGTGCGCATCGAGGTCGTCGCGGACGACGAGGACGCCGAGGAACTGCTCGACGTCCTGGTCAAGGCCGCCCGCACCGGCAAGATCGGCGACGGCAAGGCGTGGATCGTCCCGGTGGACAGCGTGGTGCGGGTGCGCACCGGCGAGCGCGGCCCGGAAGCCCTGTAGCACCCCGATGGCCGGTCCCGCCCCGAAGGCAGTCTTCGGGGACGGGTCCGGCCATCCGCCTTCGTGTCGACCGCTCGCAGCGCCCGGCGGCCCGTGCCGCCGGCGCGTGTGAACGAGGGAGCAGGCCCCGATGGAACCGACCGCCACCTCGCGGTACACCCGCGCCAGGGACGACCTCCTGGCCGATCCCGCCGGGCCCACCGGCGTGGCCCGTCGACAGGCGCTCGGCGCGCTGTCGGACCGCTGGCTGACCGAACTGTTCACCGCCGCGGGCGCGCCGACCGAGGGCGTGAGCCTGGTCGCGGTCGGCGGCTACGGCCGACGTGAGCTGTCCCCGGGCAGCGACCTGGACCTGGTCCTGCTGCACGAGGGCCACGACCGGATCACCGAACTCGCCGACGCGATCTGGTACCCGGTCTGGGACGCGGGCATCGCCCTGGACCACTCGGTGCGCACTCCCGACGAGGCCCGCCGAGCCGCCGCCGAGGACCTGCGGGTGCAGACCGGCCTGCTCGACATCCGCCACATCGCCGGCGACGCCGACCTGACCACAGCGCTGCGCACGTCGATGTTCGGCGCGTGGCGTGCGGCGGCGGTCAAGCGGCTGCCCGAGCTGTTGGAGTCCTGCCGCGAGCGTGCGCAGCGCCACGGCGAGGTCGCCTTCCTGCTCGAACCCGACCTCAAGGAGGCCCGGGGCGGCCTGCGCGACGCGACCGCACTGCGGGCCGTCTCGGCCTCGTGGATCGCGGACGCGCCGCACGAGGAGGTGGACACCGCCCGGGCCACGCTGCTCGACGTGCGCGACGCACTGCACCTGGTCACCGGGCGCGGCGCGGATCGACTGCTGCTCCAGGAGCAGGACGCGGTCGCCCGGCGGCTGGGCCTGCTGGACGCGGACACCCTCCTGCGCCGGGTCTCCGAGGCGGCCCGGGCGCTGACCTACGCATCCGACGTGACCTGGCGCGAGGTGTGCCGGGTGCTCGCGGCGCGCGAGGCGGGCGCCGGGATACGCCGGCTGCGCCGGGCCCGGACCGGGGTGTCCGCACGCACGCCGCTGGCCGAGGGCGTGGTCGAGTACGCCGGCGAGGTGGTGCTCGCACAGGCCGCGCAGCCGGCCCGGGACCCGGTGTTGTTGCTGCGCGCCGCCGCGGCCGCCGCGCAGGCCGGCCTGCCGCTGTCCCGACACACCGTGGACCGGCTCGCGATCGAGTGCCCGCCGTTGGCCGATCCGTGGCCGCCGGCCGCCCGCGAGGCGTTCGTGTCGCTGCTCGGCGCCGGGCGGGACGTGTTGCCGGTCTGGGAGGCGTTGGAGTCCAAGCGGCTGATCACCGGGTTGTTGCCGGACTGGGAGCGGGTGCGCTGTCGTCCGCAGCGCAACGCGGTGCACCGCTTCACGGTCGACCGGCACCTGATCGAGACCGCGATCGAGGCCGCCGCGCACACTCGCCGGGTGGCCCGGCCGGACCTGCTCCTGGTGGCCGCGCTGCTGCACGACATCGGCAAGGGCTGGCCGGGCGACCACAGTGTGAGCGGCGAGGTGATCGCGCGCGAGGCCGCGGCGCGGATGGGCTTCGCCAAGAACGACGTGGACGTGCTGGGCACCCTGGTGCGCCACCACCTGCTCCTGGTGGACACCGCGACCCGGCGCGACCTGGACGATCCGACCACCGTGGCGGCGTTCGCCGAGGCGGTGGGCAGCGTGGAAACCCTCGATCTGCTCCACGCGCTCACCGAGGCCGACGCCGCCGCCACCGGACCCGCCGCGTGGAGCGAGTGGCGGGACGCCCTGGTCCGGGACCTCGTCGCCCGGACCAGGGCGGTGTTCGCCGGCCGGCCCGCCCCGGCGGTGTCCGAGCGGATCGTCACCGCCGACGTGTCGGGCGAACTTCCGGTGGTGCGGCTGGAACCGCTGCCCTTCGGGGCCGAGGTGACCATCGCGGCGCCGGACCGGGTCGGCCTGATGGCGCTCTCCGCGGGGGTGCTGGCGCTGCACCGCCTCACCGTGCGCTCGGCCGCGATCGACGTGATCGAGGAGTTGGGCGTCACCGTGTGGACGGTGGAGACCGAGTTCGGCCGGCTGCCCGACCCGGCCGCACTGCGCGAGGACGTGCGCAGGGCCCTGGCCGGCGGCCTGGACGTGGCCGCCCGGCTGGCCAAGCGGGAGGCGGCCTACCCGCCCCGGCGCGGCACCACCCGGGCGCCCGCCCGGGTGGAGGTGATCGCGGACGCGTCGGAGAGTGCGACCGTCCTGGAGGTGCGGGCGCACGACAGCCCCGGGCTGCTGCACCGGATCGGCAAGGCGCTGGCCGACGCCCGGGTGAGCGTGCGTCAGGCCCGGGTCGGCACGCACGGCGCGGACGCGGTGGACGCCTTCTACGTGGTCGCCCCGAACGGGAGCCCGTTGACCGCCGCCGACGCCCGGAGCCTGGCCAGGTCGCTGGAGAAGGCGCTCGCGCCGTGATCAGCGGCCCGGCGCCGCGGCCCGGGCCACGCACGCCGTGATCGCAGGAACCGGCGCCACCGCCTCCCGGGCACGCGTGCCGCGGCCCGGGAGGCGGTGGCGCCGGGCCGGCCGGCGGGCGGGTTCCCGGGTCGATGCCCGTGCCGCTGCCCCTTCGCGCCGGCGTCGGCCGGGGCGCCCCGGGCCGGTGTCCCCGAGGGGGCGAACGGCGCCGGTCACGGCGTCGGCGGGTGGATCCCGGACGCGTGCCCCCGCCACGACCGCTCCTCGGGCGGTTAGGCTGGGCCCGACACCACCCGTATCTGACGAAGGACCTCTGCCGACGTGTTCGACACTCTCTCCGACCGCCTCGCAGCGACCTTCAAGAACCTTCGCGGCAAGGGGCGGCTCTCCGAAGCCGACATCGACGCCACCGCACGCGAGATCCGCGTCGCCCTCCTGGAGGCCGACGTGGCCCTCCCGGTGGTCCGCGAGTTCATCGGACGCGTCAAGGAACGCGCCCGGGGCGCCGAGGTGTCGGGTGCGCTCAACCCGGCCCAGCAGATCGTCAAGATCGTCAACGAGGAGCTCGTCGGGATCCTCGGCGGCGAGACCCGCCGGTTGCGCTTCGCCAAGACCGGCCCCACGGTGATCATGCTCGCCGGCCTCCAGGGCGCGGGCAAGACCACCCTGGCGGGCAAGCTGGGCAAGTGGCTCAAGGAGCAGAAGCACCAACCGCTCCTGGTGGCCTGCGACCTCCAGCGCCCGAACGCGGTCAACCAGCTCTCCGTGGTCGCCCAGCGGGCCGGCGTCGCGGTCTACGCGCCCGAGCCCGGCAACGGCGTCGGCGACCCGGTCAAGGTCGCCCGCGACTCGATCGAGTTCGCCAAGACCAAGCAGTACGACGTGGTCGTGGTGGACACCGCCGGCCGCCTGGGCATCGACGCCGAGATGATGCAGCAGGCCGCGGACATCCGGGACGCGGTCAAGCCGGACGAGATCCTGTTCGTCGTCGACGCGATGATCGGTCAGGACGCGGTGGTCACCGCACAGGCCTTCCTCGACGGCGTCGGCTTCGACGGTGTGGTGCTCTCCAAGCTCGACGGCGACGCGCGCGGTGGCGCGGCCCTGTCGGTCGCGTCGGTGACCGGCCGGCAGATCATGTTCGCCTCCAGCGGCGAGAAGCTCGACGAGTTCGACGCCTTCCACCCGGACCGGATGGCCTCGCGCATCCTGGGCATGGGCGACATGCTCAGCCTGATCGAGATGGCCGAGGCCAAGTACGACCAGGACCTCGCGCTCAAGGCCGCCGAGAAGCTGCACGGCGGCGGCAACAACTTCACCCTGGAGGACTTCCTCCAGCAGATGGAGCAGGTCAAGAAGCTCGGCTCGATCTCGAAGCTGCTCGGCATGCTGCCCGGCATGGGCGCGATGAAGGAGCAGATCGACAACATCGACGACCGCGACCTGGACCGGGTCGCGGCGATCATCAAGTCGATGACGCCGGCCGAGCGGGCGGACGTGAAGATCCTCAACGGCTCGCGCCGGGCCCGGATCGCCAAGGGTGCCGGTACCGAGGTCAACGCGGTCAACAACCTGATCGAGCGGTTCGTCGAGGCCCGCAAGATGATGGGGCAGATGGCCAAGGGCGGCGGCATGCCGGGAATGCCCGGGATGCCGGGCATGGGCGGCGGCGCCGGCAAGAAGAAGGGCAAGGCGCCCAAGCAGGCCAAGGGCAAGCGCCAGTCGGGCAACCCGATGAAGCGCAAGCAGGAGGCGGCGGCCGAGGCGGCGCGCCGCGAGGAGCGCGCGGCGAACCCGTTCGGCCTGCCGGCCGGCGGCGGTGCGGGGGGCGCGGCCGACTTCGAACTGCCCGAGGAGTTCAAGAACTTCCTGCCGCCGGGCCAGAAGTAGCCCCGGCCGCGACACGGGACCACCGCACCCGGGGACGACCCCGGGTGCGGTCGGATCGGACGACGAAGGGACACAGGCAGATGGCGGGGGTCGTGGACCTGTACACCGTGCCCGGTGCCCGGGTGGGCATCCGCGCGCCGCGGGAGTCGGACGCGGCGGCGTCCGCCGCGGCGATCCGCCGCTCGGACCACATCGCACGCTGGAATCCGTCCGACCCGGACGACCTGCCGGACCTGATCCGCCGACAGAGCGACACCTTCCGCACGTTCCTGGTGGTGGATCTCGCCGATACGGCCCTGGCCGGCCGGGTCAACGTCTCGAACATCGTGCGCTCGCGGTTCTGCAACGCCTCGCTCGGCTACGACGCGTACAAGCCGTACGCGGGCACCGGGCGGATGACCGAGGCTCTCGCCCTGGTGATCGATCGGGTGTTCGCGGCGGACGGGCTGGGGCTGCACCGGCTGGAGATCAACGTGCAACCGGGAAACGAGAGTTCGATCGCGCTCGCGCGCCGGATGGGCTTTCGGCACGAGGGCTTCACGCCGCGGATGCTCTTCATCAACGACGCGTGGCGCGACCACGAACGCTTCGCGCTGACCGCGGAGGAGTGGCCCGGGGCGGAGAAGGCGATTCTTCCCTCGTAGCGCCGGACGTGGCAGGCTGCCCGCCCATGACGTACGAGGTCGAGCCTGCCGTTCATCCCGAACTCGCCGCCCATACCGCGCACTTCACCAAGCGCGTGTACACCGTGGCCGAGCACGTACACGTCGCCGTGGGCTGGTCCTCGGCCAATGCGACGGTGATCGAAGGCCCCGACGGCCTGGTGGTCGTCGACACCGGCAGCGGCGCGGATCTGGCCGCCGTGATCGAGGCGGAGGTGCGCCCGCACCTGAGCGACCCGCAGGCACCGGTCCGGGCCGTGGTGGTCACCCACCATCACCCCGACCACGTGAACGGCCTGAGCCACTGGGCCGCGACGCCGGACGTGGACGTGTACGCACACCGGACGTTCCTGGCGAGTCTGACCGACCAGTCCGGTCCCGCGCTGCACATCATGGGCCTGCGCTCGGTGTACTCGCTCGGCAACCTGCTCGCCCCCTCGGACACCGAGGGGGTCAACGACGCGGTCGGCCCGCACGCGGGGGTGGGCACACCGTCGTTCGTGATGCCCACGGTGCTGGTGGGCGACGAGTTGGAGACCGAGGTCGCGGGCGTGCGGCTGCGCCTGTTCCACAATCCCGGCGAGACCGACGACGCGATCAGCGTGTACCTCCCGGACAGCGACGTGCTCCTGTGCGGGGACACCATCCAGGGCCCGACCCTGCCGAACATCCATACCCTGCGCGGTTGTCGCTACCGCGACCCGATGCAGTGGGTGCGCAGCATCGACGCGCTGCGCGCGCACCGGGCCGCGCACCTGATCCCCAGTCACGGGCAGCCGGTGTCGGGAGCCGCGAAGGTGGCCGAGGTGCTGGCGGTGGAGCGGGACTGCATCCAGTACATCCACGACCAGACGGTGCGCCGGATGAACGAGGGGCTGACCCCGGACGAGTTGGCCGAGACCGTCGAACTGCCCGAACACCTGGCCTCGTACGCGCCCTACGCACGCGAGTACTACGGCACGGTCAAGCACACCGTGCGGCAGATCTTCTTCGGCTACCTGGGCTGGTTCGGCGGCGATCCGGTCGACCTGGACCCGCTGCCCCGGGCCGAACACGCGCGCCGGACGGTGGAGTTGATGGGCGGCCGGGAACGCGTGCTGGACGCGGCGACGCAGGCGTACGCGGCGGCCGAGTACCAGTGGGCGGCCGAGTTGGCCACGCACCTGACCCGGATCGACCGCGAGGACGCGGACGCGCGCTCGGTCAAGGCCGCCGCGTTTCGCCGGCTGGGCTACGCGCAGCTCAACATCAACTGGCGGAACTGGTACCTGACCAGCGCCGACGAGCTGGAGGACCGGATCCAGCCGATCCTGCCGCTGATCAACTTCGCGGCGATCTTCGCACCGAGGGACCTGGTCGCGCAGATCCCGGCGGCGTGGCTGATCGAGCTGTACACGACCCGACTGCGGGCCGAGGAGGCGCTGGACGTGGACGCCGTGCTCGGCTGGCGGGTGCTGGGCGGGGTCCACGGCCAGGAGGAGGTCGCGCTGCACATCCACCGCGGCGTCGCCCGCTTCCTGCGCGAGATCCCCTCGGACGCCGAGGTGATCCTCGAACTCCCGCGCGAAACCGTGGAATCGCTGCACCTGGGCCGCACCGACCTGCGCGGCGCCCTGGCCGGCGAGGACGCCCGCACCACCCGGGGCGGCGCCGAACGGGCGGTGACCCTGCTCGATCTCTTCGACCCGGCCCAACCGAAGAAGCCCACCGAACTCACGCTGCGCTGAGCCCCCCACATCCGGTCGGCGGCACCCGGGTCCCGGGTGCCGCCGTGCGGCTGCGAAGCGGGGCGGGCAGCGGTTCGCCCGCGAGGTGGAGGCGGCGCGTCGGGTGCGGGGCCCGTGCGCCGCACCGGTCGTGGTCGCGGACGCGGAAGCCGGGTGCCCTGGCCGGCCACCGCGGGCATCCCCGGGATGGCGCTCGGCGACGCCGTCACCGCACTCGGCGCTCGGGAACGGACGATAACGGTCGCGTGGGTCGATCGTTGGTCGGGGCATGACTACTTCTCGACGGTTGCTCGGCGCCCTGATGGCGGGCTTCTGTGCGATTTCGTCGGCCGGCGGGGTGTGGCCGGTCCGGGCGACGGTGCTCGGCGAGGCGTCGGTCGGCCCGGACCCGGCCCGGCCGTGGGTGTTGCGCGAGGGCTCGATGGTCGTGTCGCCGAAGGACTTCGACTTCCTGTGCGGGGCGATCGCGTCGGCGCCGCGGCAGATCACCCTGCGGCTGTTTCCCGACGTGGTCGTGCGGGTCGTGGAGGACGCCGTCGAGGTCGACGAGGAGGGCACCGCGATGTGGTCCGGACACGTGTTGCACGCCCCGGCGAGCCCGATCGACTTCGCGGTCACCGGCACCTGCCCGGGCGGGCCGGTGTCCGTGGCCGGCGCCGTCGACATCGGCGAACTGACCTATGCCCTGACCCCCGGCCCGTTCGGCACCAACCAGGTGCGGGTCGAGGAGATCGCCCGCTGGGCGATCCCGGTCGACGAGCGCCCGCCCGTCCATGCGGCAAAGGCCGGTAAAGGGGCATCACGATAAAATTCGTGCATGACGGCGACCGTGCGACAGCTCGAATACCTGGTGACGGTGGTCGACACGGGGTCGTTCACCCGGGCCGCCGAACTGCTGCACGTCACCCAGCCCGCGCTGTCGCACCAGATCCGGGCGCTGGAACGGGCCGTCGGCGGCGCGCTGCTCGAACGCCTGCCCCGCGCGATCCGGCTCACCCCGATGGGCCGCGCCGTACTGCCGCACGCCCGGGCGGCCCTCGCGGACACCGAACGCCTGCACGCGGCGGCGCAATGCGTGGCGGGGCTGGCCGGCGGCGAGTTGGAGATCGCCACGGTCTACTCGGTGAGCCTGGGCATCCTGCCGCCGGTACTTCGCGCCTGGCGGCACCGGCAGCCCGGCGTGCGGATCCGGCTGCGCGAGTACGCGCACACCGACGAACTCCGGGCCGCGATGGCGGCGGGCGGGGCCGACCTGGCCATCGGCCCGACGCCGGAAGCCTGGCCCGGGCCGGTACGCGACCTCGGCGTCGAGGAGTTCGTCGTGGTGCTCGCCGCCGACGACCCGGCGGCCGTCGGCGCCGACGGCACCATCACGTTGGCGGCGCTCGCCGACCGCTCCTGGGTGCACTATGCCCCGGGCAACGGCCTGGCCGAGCTGCTCGACCGGGTCTGCGCCGCGGCCGGCTTCCACCCTGCGGTCGCCGTCCGCACCGAACAGACCGCCGCCGCACCGCTGTTGGCCGCCGCCGGACTGGGCCCGACGCTGGTTCCCGCGGACATCGTGCGCCCCGGCTTCGACGGCGTCCTGCTGCGCCCCGACCCGCCCGTGCGCCGCGTCCTCACCGCCTACACCCGCACCCGCCCCGACCCGCTCACCACGTCCTTCGCCGACCTCCTGGCCGAACACACCACCGGCCGCCGTCGGGACCACGCCGACGCGACCGCCACCCCCGGGTGACCTCTCCGCACCTCGACCCGGCACCGACCCGGCACCGGGCAGGTGCCGGGTCGGACGCGGCAAAGCCGTGGTCAGCTCGCGTCGAGGACCAGCTTGCGCACGTACTCGACCGCCTCGGCGACCGGGACCATGGCCTTCTCGCCGCTCGCGCGCGAGACGATCTCCACGTTGCCCTCGGCCAGGCTGCGGGCGCCGACGGTGACCCGGAACGGGATGCCGACCAGTTCGATGTCCTTGAACTTCACCCCGGGACGCTCGGCGCGGTCGTCCAGGATCGTGTCCACCCGCTGCCGGACCAGTTCGGCGTAGATCTCCTCGGCGGTGCCGCGCGACTTCTCGTCGTCCACGTCCAGGAGCGCGACCGCGACCTCGAACGGCGCCACCGCGACCGGCCAGACGATGCCGTTCTTGTCGTGGTGCGTCTCCACGACCGCGGCCATCGCGCGCTCGACGCCGATCCCGTAGCTGCCCATGATCGGGGTGACCCGCTCACCGTCGGCGCCCAGCACGTTCACGCCCAGGGCCTCGGTGTACTTGTAGCCGAGCTTGAAGATGTGGCCGATCTCGACCGTCTGCTCGACCTCCAGGCCGGTGCCGCAGGCGGGGCACGGCTCGCCGGCCACCACCTCGCGCAGGTCGGCCCAGGTGCCCACGGCGATGTCCCGCTCCACGTCCACGCCGCGCACGTGCACCTTGTCGACGTTGGCGCCGGTCACCATGTCCCGGCGACCGCGCAGCGCCTGGTCGGCCAGGATCGGCAGGTCGCGCACGCCGACCCCGCCCAGGCTGCCCGGGTAGGCGCCGAGCGCGGCCTTGATCTCGTCCGGCGTCGCCGGGCGCACGTCGGTGGAGCCGGTGGTGTCGATCAGCTTCTGCTCGACCAGCGCGTGGTCGCCGCGCAGCAGGGCCAGGGTGAGCTGCCCGCCGACCATGTAGACCAGGGTCTTGATCTGCCGGTCGGCCGGCACGCCGTGCGCCTTGGTCAGGTTCTCGATGGTCTTGATGCCCGGGGTGTCGAATCGCTCCGGCGCGTCGAGCCCGGGGCCGTCCTCGATCGCCGCGAGCTGCGAGGTGGCCTTCTCGACGTTGGCCGCGTAGTCGCAGTTCGGGCAGTGCACGACGAGGTCCTCGCCGGCGGCCGAGGGGCACATGAACTCGGTCGAGCCGCTGCCGCCCATGGTGCCGCTGGACGCCTGCACCGCGATCGCCGGAATGCCCAGGCGCTGGAAGATCCGCACGTACGCCTGCCGGTGCGCCTCGAACGAGCGGTCCAGCCCCTCGGCGTCCAGGTCGAAGCTGTACGAGTCCTTCATGGTGAACTCGCGCACCCGGATCAGACCGCTCTTGGGCCGCGGCTCGTCGCGGAACTTGGTCTGGAACTGGTACCAGGTCTGCGGCAGGTCGCGGTAGGAGCTGAGCTCGTGCGCGAGGGTGGTGAAGATCTCCTCGTGCGTCATGCCCAGCGCGAGGTCCGAGCCCTTGCGGTCCTTGAGCCGGAACATCTCGTCGCCCATGACCTCCCAGCGACCGCTCTTCTGCCAGATCTCGGCCGGGTGCATGGTCGGCAGGATCATCTCCTGCGAGCCGATCCGGTTCATCTCCTCGCGGATGATCGCCACCACCTTCGCCCGCACCCGCACCGCGAGCGGCAGCAGCGAGTAGTGGCCGGCCATCAGCTGGCGGATGTACCCCGCGCGCACGAGCAGACGGTGACTGACCGCGTCGGCATCGGCGGGGTCCTGGCGGAGGGTGGGTACGTACAGTTCGGACCAACGCATGAGACCGTGGCGACCTAACTACTGGAGTGGGAGAAGGGCGATGCGGCTTGCATTCTAAAAGCCGCGCGGCCCTCGGCCGGTCGAGTTCGCGCCCGGCTTTGGCCGGGGCCCGGAAGTCTGGCAGAATGGCCAGCTGAGTACCCGGGGCATTGCCGGACCCTCTCTCCGCATGCTTACCGTGTCCACGATCAGCCGAGCCTCATGTCCCCACGTGAATGCCGGCTGTTCACCCACGTCAAGATGCAGGAGACACCACTCTCGTGGCAGTCAAGATCAAGCTGAAGCGCCTGGGCAAGATCCGTTCGCCCCACTACCGCATCGTCGTCGCCGACGCCCGCACCAAGCGTGACGGTCGGGCGATCGAGGAGATCGGTATCTACCACCCGATGGAGAACCCCTCGCGCATCGAGGTCGACTCCGAGCGGGCGCTCTACTGGCTGGGTGTCGGCGCGCAGCCGACCGAGCCGGTCGCGCACATCCTCAAGCTCACCGGCGACTGGCAGAAGCACAAGGGTCTGCCGGCCCCGGCCCCGCTGCTCGTCGCCGCGGAGAAGGCCGACAAGAAGTCGCTCTTCGAGGCCGCCGCCCGTGAGGCGATGGACGAGCCCAAGGACGGCGCCACCACGCCGAAGGCCAAGAAGGAGAAGAAGGTCGAGGCTGCCGCCGAGACCGAGACTCCGGCCGCCGAGGGCGAAGCCGCCGCCGAGACCGCCGCTAACGAGGGCTGACCGTGCTCGAGGAAGCCCTCGAACACTTGGTCAAGGGCATCGTCGAGCATCCGGACGAGGTCAAGGTACGGGCGCGTAATCTCCGCCGCGGCCGCATTCTCGAGGTTCGGGTCCACCCCGAAGACCTCGGGAAGGTCATCGGTCGAGGCGGTCGCACCGCGCGTGCGCTGCGCACCGTCGTGACCGCGCTCGGCGGCCGGGGAGTCCGCGTCGACCTCGTCGACGTCGACCAGGTTCGCTGACGTACCCGGACATCACGTCCAACCGGGAGCTGCCCGGCGGAATCATCCGCCGGGCAGCTTCTTGGCATCTACAGTCCCGGCATTTCCACCGACTTGGCATTTCCCCCTCCTGCTTCGGGCATGAGGTCCCATCGGGCAGAGATTGAGGAGTCGCAGGTGCAGCTTGTGGTCGGCCGTATCGGCAAGGCACACGGCATCAAGGGCCAGGTGACCGTCGAGGTCCGTACCGACGAGCCGGAACTGCGGCTTGCGCCCGGGGCGGTGCTGATGACGGATCCCCCCTCGGTCGGCCCGCTGACCATCGCCGACGGCCGGGTGCACAGCGGCCGGCTGCTGCTCACCATCGAGGGCGTGACCACCCGCAGCGGTGCCGAGGCGCTGCGCAACACGCTGCTGATCGCCGAGATCGACCCCGAGGAACTCCCCGAGGACCCCGAGGAGTACTACGACCACCAGCTGATCGGGCTGGACGTGGTCACCGCGGACGGCGAGGCGGTCGGCGAGCTGACCGAGGTCGTGCACCTGCCCTCGCAGGACCTGCTCCTGGTCCGGCGCCCGGACGGGCGCGAGGTGATGATCCCGTTCGTGCACCAGATCGTCCCGGAGATCGACCTGGAGAACCAGCGCGCGGTGATCACCCCGCCGCCGGGTCTGCTGGACGCGGAGAACGCGGTGCTCGCGGTACCGGACCCGGACCCGGACGCGACCGAGGCCGAGCCGCGCGAGCGCAAGCCGAAGAAGGCCAAGCCGAAGAAGCTCACGGCCGCCGAACGGGCCGAGGCGAAGGCCGCCCGGGCCGCGGCGAAGCCCGACGCCGAGCCCGAGCCGGGACCGACGCCGCAGTCGCCGTCGGATTCGGATTCGGATTCGGAGCAGGACCCCTCGTGAGGATCGACGTCGTCACGATCTTCCCCGAATATCTCGCGCCGCTGGATGTCTCCCTGGTCGGCAAGGCATGCGCCAAGGGGCTCATCGACGTACACCTGCACCAGTTGCGGGACTGGACGTACGACGTGCACAAGACCGTCGACGACACCCCGTACGGCGGCGGCCCCGGCATGGTGATGAAGCCCGAGCCGTGGGGCCTCGCGCTGGACGCGGTGCTCGAGCGCGGCGCGAGCGCGGCGGCGCCGGTGCCCCGGATGATCGTGCCGACCCCCTCCGGGCGGCCGTTCACCCAGGACCTCGCGGTCGAACTGGCCGACGAGCCGTGGTTGTTGTTCGCGCCGGCCCGGTACGAGGGCATCGACCGGCGGGTGCTCGACGAGGCGGCGACCCGGATGCCGGTGGACGAGGTGTCGATCGGCGACTACGTGCTCGCCGGCGGCGAGGTGGCCGTGCTGGTCATGGTCGAGGCGGTGGCCCGGCTGCTGCCCGGCGTGCTCGGCAACGCCGAATCGCACCGGGACGACTCGTTCGCCCCGGGCGCGATGGCCAACCTGCTCGAAGGGCCGGTGTACACCAAGCCCGCCGAGTGGCGCGGTCGCGAGGTGCCGCCGATCACGGTGTCCGGGAACCACGGCGCGATCGCCCGCTGGCGGCGGGACGAGGCGCTGCGCCGGACCGCCGCGCACCGGCCCGACCTGATCGCCCGGATCGACCCGAGGGCCGTGGACAAGAAGGATCGGGCCACCCTCGCCGAGCTGGGCTGGGTCGAGCGGGACGGCCGGTTTCGGCCGGCCGATACACCTGTGGCAGACTGAGACGCTGTTGCCATGTCCCGATCCGGACCGGGTTCCCCGGGAGCCGGACGGCACCCCTGCCACAGGGGGAGCGCCACTCGGGAGCGGCGACCCCACACCTGTGACCACGAAACCCGTGGGTGACCTGTGGCACCCACGAGAAAGCGACGCGAGATGAACAAGCTCGACCACATCGATGCCGCATCCCTGCGGGACGACGTCCCGGACTTCCGTCCCGGTGACACCCTCAAGGTGCACGTGCGAGTCATCGAAGGCAACAAGTCCCGCGTCCAGGTCTTCCAGGGCTTCGTCCTGCGTCGCCAGGGTGACGGCGTGCGCGAGACCTTCACGGTCCGCAAGGTCAGCTACGGCGTCGGCGTGGAGCGCACCTTCCCGGTGCACACCCCGGTGATCGAGAAGATCGAGCTGGTCACCCGCGGCGCGGTCCGTCGCGCGAAGCTGTACTACATGCGCGACCTGCGCGGCAAGGCTGCGAAGATCAAGGAGAAGCGCACGGACCGTCCGGGCCGCTGACCCGTACGTTCCACCCGGGGTGCCTCGGCCCTGTCGAGGCGACCCGGACGCTAGTCTCGTTCGTGATGGACGACGCAGAGCAGAGCAAAGGCCGTGCCTCCACGGCGGAGGAATCCGCCGGTACCTCGTCCACCGAGGTCGTGGAGGCGCGGCCTTCGCGTGTCTCGGAGCAGGTGCGGAGCGCGGACGGCGGCGAGAGCGGCTCCGAGGGGGCCGTCGCCACGGTCACGGAGACGGCGAAGTCTCCGACTCCGGCAAAGGATTCGGCCGCGAACCGGACCCGGGAGTCGGCCGCCACCCCCGAACCCGCCGCCGACCCGAAGCCCGCCGCGGACGCGGACGTCCCCACGGCCCCGGTTCCGGCCCCCGCCCACGCTCCCGACTCCGACCGCGACCCGGCGGCGGAGCGGGACGAGCCCGTCGAGCCGGCGGACGCAGCCGCCACCGCTACCGCCGCCACCGCCGACACCGATGACGACGGCGGTGACGGCACCGATGGCACCGACGACCCGCCCCCCGCGCCGCGCCGTCGGCGGATGCCCGCGTGGGTCGAACTGCCGCTCCTGGTCGCGGTGGCGATGGTGGTGGTGCTCGCGGTGAACTCGTGGGTGGCCCAGCCGTTCGTGATCCCGAGCGGTTCGATGGAGAACACGCTCCAGGTCGGCGACCGGGTGCTGGTCAACAAATTCGCCTATCGATTCGGGGACATTCGACGCGGCGACATGATCGTCTTCGACGGACGCGGCTCGTTCACCCCCGAGGACACCGACAAGCCCAATCCGGTGGCCGGCGCACTGCGCAAGCTCGGTGGGGTGTTCGGCTTCACGAACCCGGACGACAGCGACTTCGTGAAGCGGGTGATCGGGGTCGGCGGCGACGTGGTCAAGTGTTGCGACGCGCAGGGGCGGATCACCGTCAACGGCGTGCCGCTCGACGAGGGCGACTATCTGCATCCGGGCGACAAGCCCTCGGACTTCCCCTTCGAAGCCGAGGTGCCCAAGGGCAAGCTGTGGGTCATGGGTGACCACCGCAGCAACTCGGCCGACTCGCGCGACCACCTGGGCGACCCGGGCGGCGGCATGGTGCCCGAGAGCCGGGTGATCGGGCGGGCGCAGTGGATCATCTGGCCGTTCGGTCGCATCCAGGGCGCGGACCGGCCGAGGACGTTCGAGCGGTCGGACTTCGACCGTCGTGGGTAAGCGCGGCAAGCCCAAGGGTGCCCGCGCCGCAGCCCGCACGTCGAGGCCGGCCACCGGCACGGACGTCCCCGTCCTCGGCGCCTCGCCCGCGGGAGCAGCCGGCGCGGTGGTGCTCGGCGAGGCCGAACCGCCGGCAGCGGCGCCCACCTCGCGCGCGGCGCCCTCGGTCGAGGCGGGTACGCCCACCCGGCGGCGGCGGGGCCGGCGCTCGCGGCGCAAGGACAAGGTGGTGCCGCTGTGGCGCGAGTTGCCGATGCTGGCGGTGATCGCGCTCGCGCTCGCGCTGCTCATCAAGACCTTCCTCGTGCAGGCGTTCTACATCCCGTCCGGTTCGATGGAGCACACCATCGACATCGGCGACCGGGTGCTGGTGGACAAGTTCTCACCGTGGTTCGGGTGGACCCCCGAACGCGGCGAGGTCGTGGTCTTCAGGGATCCGGGCGGTTGGCTGGACAAGAAGAAGTCGGACGACCCGCCGCCCGTGCTCAAGCAGATCAAGCAGGGTCTGGTGTTCGTCGGCATGTTGCCCTCGGACGACGAACAGGACCTGATCAAGCGGGTGATCGGGATCGGTGGCGACACGGTGGCCTGCTGCGACCCCTCCGGTCGGATCACCGTCAACGGTGTCCCGCTGGACGAGCCGTACCTGTACAAGGGCAACGCGCCCTCGGAAAAGAGATTCAGCGTGACCGTGCCCAAGGGTCGGTTGTGGGTGATGGGCGACCATCGCGGCGACTCGGCCGACTCGCGGGCACATATGGATCGGCCCTACCAGGGCACGATCCCGGAGGGTGATGTGGTCGGCCGGGCCTTCGTGGTGGCCTGGCCGTTCGGCCGGGCGCATCGCCTGCCCGTTCCGGAAACGTTCGGGAACAAAGCCCTGTCGGTTGCGATTCCCCCGCCCACCCCGGTCGTTATGGGAATGGTGGGTGCGGTTCCGCTGGTCCTGCTACGCCGACGTGTACGCTCGCGCCGGCGCATGGCGGACCCTTGGGGCCGACATCGACCCGGCAACGTGCGCGGCACGGGTCGGAAATCATCAAGACAGAGCTGTGGGCAGCCGGTGGACAGCCCCGACCGGGTGCCGTCCGGCCTGCACGGGTACGAGGAGGCGCCGTGGGGGAAGTCGTGATCGGAGCGCGAGCCGCTGGTGGAGACGACGATCGTGGGCGGGAGCCGCAGGAGCGGCACCCGACCGACGCGCCGCACGATCCCGGAGCGCCACCGACCCAACCAACGAGCGGGGACGCGCCTGCGCAGTCGCCCGATCCGGTGAAACGACCGGGGCCGGATCTGGGCAAGCGACCAGGGGGCGCCCCGGACGCGGCGCCGATCTTCCCGCCGGCGGGTCCGACCTCCACGCCCGGCGGCCCGGGCGACGGTTCGCCGCCGGACGCGAACGACCCCGGCGGCCCGGGCGACCCCGGTGGATCGGACGGCCCGGAGGACTCCGGCGACGACGAGGGTGCCTCCGACTCGGGCGAACGGCGCAAGAAGAAGGGGTCGTTCTGGAAGGAACTGCCGCTGCTTCTGCTGATCGCCATCGTCTTGGCGCTGCTCATCAAGACCTTCCTGGTCCAGGCGTTTTCGATTCCCTCGGAGTCGATGGAGAACACCATCAAGGTCGGCGACCGGGTGCTGGTGAACAAGTTCTCGCCGTGGTTCGGCGCGGAGCCCGAGCGCGGCCAGGTCGTGGTCTTCCACGACCCGGGCAACTGGCTTCAGGAGGCCCCGAAGCAGTCCGACAACGCGGTCGTGCGCGGGTTGCAGAAGGGCATGTCCTGGGTCGGCCTGATGCCGTCCGCGGACGAGAAGGACCTGATCAAGCGGGTGATCGGGGTGGGTGGCGACCGCGTGCAGTGTTGCGACGCGCAGGGTCGCCTGATGGTCAACGGGAAGCCGTTGGACGAGAGTTCGTACCTCAAGAAGGGCGTGGCCCCGTCGACGAAGGTGTTCGACGTGACCGTGCCCAAGGGCCGGATCTGGCTGATGGGCGACAACCGGGACAACTCCTCCGACTCGCGCTACCACATGGACCAGCCGTTCAACGGGACCGTCGACAAGGACCAGGTGATCGGGCGCGCGTTCACCGTGGTGTGGCCGCTGAACCGGATCCACGGTCTCGGGGTGCCGGGCACGTTCGATCAGCCGGGGCTGGGGCTCGACGTGATCGGCGGCACGCCGATGGCGGCCGGCCTGATCGGGGCCGTGCCGCTGGTGCTGTGGCGCCGCCGGCGCCGGGCCGGGGCGGACGACGCGCCGCAGGCACGGGTGGGCACGCGCGACCCCTCGGGAGCGCCGCCGGCTTGACCTCGGGCCCTCGGGTCCTGTCCGCACGGCCGGGTCGCTCGGGAATCCTTCTCCCGGGCGGCCCGGCCGTGCGCGGTCGGGGCACAATCCGTGGATGACGACTCAACCCGTGTCATGGCCCGGAGACGTGCCTGAGCCGGTTCCGGACTACCCCGCGGACCTCGCTCCCGACCTGGAACGCCGCGCCGTGCGCGTGGTGCTGCTCGACCCGGACGGCCGGGTGCTGCTGTTTCGCACCCGGGTCGCCGAATCCGATCCGTCGCAGTGGTACGACCTGCCGGGCGGCGGCCTGGACCCCGGTGAGACCTACGTCGACGCGGCGGTGCGGGAGATCCTGGAGGAGACCGGCCTGCGGATCACCCCCGCCGATGTGGGCCCGCCCACATGGCGGCGGAGTGTGACCTGGGTGCGTCCGGGGCATCGGCGGGTGCAACACGAGTTCGTGGTCCTGGTCCGGATCGCCGAGCGGGCGCCGACGGTCGGCGAGGACCGGTCGCAGTGGACGGCCGAGGAGCTGGCCGAGTACCAGGAGGCGGTGTGGTGGTCGCCGGCCGAGATCGCGGCCGCTCCGGCGCGGTTCTATCCCGGCCGGTTGCCGCAGCTGCTGGAGCCGTTCCTGGCCGGCGAGCTGATCGACGAGCCGTTCGAGTGGTGGAACGGCTGAGGTACGGCCGGCGGGCCGGGATCCGCCCGGCCGATCCGGGCCGCCCGCAGGCTCCCGGACGGTTGTGCCATGGTGCGCCGGTGGTCGCGTGGGTCGCCGGTACACAATGGGAGACGACAGCGAAGCGCAGGAGCGAGGGGCGCGCATGAGTGCGGAAGATCTCGAAAAGTACGAGACCGAGATGGAGCTGCAGCTCTACCGCGAGTACCGCGACGTCGTGGGTCTCTTCAAGTACGTCATCGAGACGGAAAGGCGCTTCTACCTCACCAACCAGTACGAGCTGCACGTGAGGTCGGCCGACGGGGAGGTCTTCTTCGAGTTGTCCATGGCGGACGCGTGGGTGTGGGACATGTATCGACCCGCGCGTTTCGTGAAGAATGTCCGGGTCCTCACCTTCAAGGACGTCAACGTCGAGGAATTGACCAAGAGCGAGTTCGAGATGCCCTCGGGCAACGAAGGGTTCGGCGGCTGAGCGGCCCGGACGCGGTTCCCTACCCGCAAGGGCGGCATCCACAACGACCGGTTTGTGCACAGCCGGTCGCGCACGCGCTCTCGACCACCTTCGGCACCGGCACTGTCGGTACCGGAGGTGGTCGTCGTGCGAATCGGAGCAGGTGGCGGCGAAGACCGGGGCAGCGGGCCCCGGGGCGCGCGGGAGGGGGCCGGCCCGGCCCGCCGATCGCGCAACACCGCGGTGGGGCGGTACGGCGAACGGGTCGCGGCCCGGTTCCTGATCGAGGCCGGGATGGCCGTCCTGGATCGGAACTGGCGCTGCCGCGACGGTGAGATCGACATCGTCGCCCGGGACGGGCCCACGCTCGTGGTGTGCGAGGTCAAGACCCGCCGGGCGGGTGGCTTCGAGCACCCGCTGGAGGCGGTCGGCGCGGTCAAGGCGGAGCGGCTGCGGCTGCTCGCGGAACGCTGGCTGCTGGCCCACCCGCTCGGCGGCCCGCCGGGGCGCGAGGTGCGGATCGACCTGGTCGCGGTGATCCCGGCCGAGCGCGGGGCGGCCCGGGTCGAGCACATCCGGGGGGTGTGCTGACCGTGGGCTTCGCACGTACCCGCTCGGTCACCCTGCTGGGCGTGGACGGCGTGGTGGTCGAGGTCCAGGCCGATCTGGAGCCCGGCGTGACCACGTTCACGCTGGTGGGGCTCCCCGACAAGACCCTCGTGGAGTCCAAGGAACGAGTGCGCGCCGCGCTGGTCAACAGCGGGGAGGAGTGGCCGCAGCGACGGCTCACGGTGGGGCTGTCACCCGCGACCGTGCCCAAGACCGGGTCCGGGTTCGACCTGCCGATCGCCGCCGCCGTGCTGGCTGCGGCGGGTGTGCTCGACCCCCGCGTGATCGAGGACCTGGTGATGGTCGGCGAACTGGGCCTGGACGGGCGCCTGCGGCCGGTGCGCGGGGTGCTGCCGGCGGTGATGGCCGCCGCCGCGGCGGGCTGTGCCCGGGTCGTGGTGCCCGCCGTGGTGGCCGGCGAGGCCGAGTTGGTGCCCGGGATCACCGTGTGCGGGGTGACCTCGCTGCGTCACCTGCTCGCCCTGCTGCGCGGTGAACCGGTGCCCGTGCAGGAACACGCGGTGGCCGACATCGGCCTGGGCCCGGACCCCCTGGCCGTGGTCGGCACCCTGGCCGCGGGCCCCGCGCCGGCCGGCGCCGAACCACCCGACCTGGCCGACGTCGCGGGACAGGGCCGGGCCCGGCGGGCGCTGGAGGTGTGCGCGGCGGGCGGACACCACCTGTTCCTGCTCGGCAGCCCGGGGGCGGGCAAGACGATGCTGGCCGAGCGGCTGCCCGGGATCCTGCCCGCGCTCGACGGCCCGGCGTCGCTGGAGGTCAGCGCGGTGCACTCGATCGCCGGCACGCTGCGCCCGGACCTGCCACTGGTGACCACGCCGCCGTTCTGCGCACCGCACCACAGCGCCACGATGCCCGCGATCGTGGGCGGCGGCAACGGCCTGCCCCGCCCCGGCGCGGTCTCCCTGGCCCACCGGGGCGTGCTGTTCCTGGACGAGAGCCCGGAATTTTCCGGGCGGGTCCTGGACGCACTGCGGCAGCCGCTGGAGTCGGGCACGGTCACCGTGGCGCGCAGCGGCGGGATGTTGTGCTTCCCGGCCCGGTTCCTGCTGGTGATGGCGGCCAACCCGTGCCCGTGCGGGCGGTTCTCCGGGCGCGGCCTGGACTGCACGTGCTCGGTGCTGATGCGGCACAAGTACCTCTCCCGGCTGTCCGGGCCGCTGATGGACCGGATCGACGTACGGGTGACCGTGGACGCGGTCTCCCGGGCCGAGCTGTTCGCGCCCGAGGCGTCGGGGGAGCGGTCCGCGGTGGTGGCCGCGCGGGTGCTCGCGGCCCGGGAGCGGGCCGCCCGGCGGCTGGCCGGGACCGGGTGGGCGGTCAACGCCGAGGTGCCCGGGCGCGAGCTGCGCACCCGCTGGAGCGTCGAGCCGGACGCGCTGGATCGCGCCGCCCGGGACATGGAGCGCGGCCTGCTCACCGCCCGGGGCCTGGATCGGGTGTTGCGGGTCGCCTGGACCGTCGCCGACCTGCGCGGGCACGAGCGGCCCGATCGGGCCGACGTGGACGCGGCCCTGGAGCTGCGGACCGGGATCGTCCGGGGCGACTCGGCCGGCGACGGCGAGCCCGAGCCGTGACGGGGCCCGATCCGCTGCCCTGGGACGAGTCGGACCCGCCCGCCCGGGACGCCGCGGCGGAGCGGGTGGCCCGGGCGGCGCTGACCCGCCTGGTGGAGCCGGGCGACGCGGCGTTCGGCCGCGCGGTGCGCACCCACGGCGCCGCCCGGCTGTGGGCCGACCTGCGGTCCGGTGCCGCGTTGCCGGTCGAGCTGGCCCGGCGGGATCCGGTCGGCTACCGGGTCCGACTGGGCGGGCACGACCCGGAACGGGACCTGGCCCGGATCGCCGGGCTGGGCGGTGCCTTCGTGGTCCCGGGCGACCCGGGCTGGCCCAGCCAGCTCGACGACCTCGGGGACGTCCGGCCGCTGGGCCTGTGGGTGCGCGGCGCCGTCCCGCTGCGGCTTGCCGCGCTGCGCTCGGTGGCGGTCGTGGGCGCGCGGGCGTGCACCGACTACGGCGCGCACGTGGCCGCGACGCTGGCCGCCGACCTGGCCGAGGCGGGCTGGACGGTGGTCTCGGGCGGCGCCTACGGGGTGGACGCCGCCGCGCACCGCGGCGCGCTCGTGGTGGCCGGCCCCACCGTCGCGGTGCTCGCGTGCGGGATCGACGTGAACTATCCGCGCGGCCACGAGCGGCTGCTCGCCCGGATCGCCGACGAGGGCACCCTGGTCACCGAGCTGCCGCCGGGGGCGCATCCCACCCGCTACCGCTTCGTCGAGCGCAACCGGGTGATCGCCGCGCTGACCCGGGGCACCGTGGTGGTCGAGGCGGCGCTGCGCAGCGGGGCGCTGATCAGCGCGCGGCGGGCGGCGCGGCTGGGTCGCCAGGTGATGGGCGTGCCGGGGCCGGTCGGATCGCCGAGTTCGGCAGGCGTGCATGCGCTGCTGCGCGAGCCGGGCTCGGTGTTGGTCACCCGGGCGGCCGAGGTGATCGAACAGGTGGGGCTGATCGGCGACGACCTCGCGCCGGTGTTGTCCGGCCCGGTTCGGCCCGGCGACGATCTGGCGCCGCCCACGCGCCGGATCCTGGAGACGGTGCCGACCCGGGGTACCTCGTCCACGGCGTGGATCGCCCGCGAGGCCGGCATCGGGCCTACCGCCACCCGTCGCCATCTCGACGTCCTGGCCGCCCGCGAACTGGTCGATCGCACCTCGAAGGGGTGGCGTCGCCGTGGCGGTGCTTGACCTGGGGCGGCAGTGATCATCACCGTGAGGGGAGGCCCAATCGAGGAGGTGCCATACCCCGTGACCGACGAGAGCGTGGCCGAGGCTGCGGCCGAGGAAGGGGACACCGGCGGCCCCGACCGGATCGCCCCACCACCGGCCGCGCCAGCCCGACCGGCGGACCGCGACCGGGTCCGACGGTTCGGCTCGCGCCGCCCGCGCACCCGGCACGACGCCGCCCGCGGTCCGCTCGAACGCGCGTGCCCGGGCGGTGTCGGCCCGACCCGCGACGACACGCCCGTACCGGCCCGCGACCTCCCGGTCGCGGCGGCGGCCGGGCCGGCCCGCGGGGCGGCGGGTACACCCGTTCGGGGAGGCGCGATCGCCGCGCGCGGGCGCGCCACGGCGCGGACGCCGAGCACGGTCGGGCAGATGCCCACGCCGCCCCGGGCCGGCCGGACCGCGGGCACCCTCGTTCGGTGGATCATCGCCGGTGGGCGGCACCGCGCGGGCCGGATCCCGGCTGCCGCCCGCCGTTCGGCCGAACCGCCGGCCCGGTCGCCCCGACCGGCGCCCCCGGCCCCGGGGGCAGCCGCCTCCGCCGGCCCGATCGGATCCGTCGGGGGCGATCCGCGCGGCCCCGGCCGCACCGCCGCGACCCGGCCGATCCGGGCCGGGCGAGATCTTCGTAGCGCTCGGGAGTCGTCAGGTCACGCTACGCTCGCGAGGACTCAGATCTGCACGCACGTCTCCGTGGAACGACACAAGGCCACGCATGCCCAAGCACACCCCAGGGCGTAAGAGCGCCACCGCGGCCGCGTCCCAGGACGGACCGGCCGTCACCGTCGAGGACGGTGGCGCTTCCAACCGCGCGCTGGAGAACCTCTGGAGCGACTTCAAGCGCTCGGGGGATCCCACCCTGCGGGAACGCCTCATCCTGAATTACTCGCCGCTCGTGAAGTACGTCGCCGGGCGCGTCGGCGTCGGCCTTCCGGCCAATGTGGACCAGGCCGACTTCGTCTCGTACGGGATGTTCGGCCTGATCGACGCGATCGAGAAGTTCGACCTCGACCGCGCGATCAAGTTCGAGACGTACGCGATCAGCCGCATCCGAGGCGCGATCATCGACGAACTGCGCGCGCTGGACTGGATTCCCCGGTCCGTGCGGCAGAAGGCCCGCGCGGTCGAACTGGCCTACGCGGGCCTGGAGGCGAAGCTCAATCGCACGCCCTCGGAGGTCGAGGTCGCGCGCGAGATGGGCATCGCGCTGGAGGACCTGCACGCGATCTTCAGCCAACTCTCGCTGATCAACGTGATGGCCCTGGACGAACTCCTGCACACCGGGCAGGACGGCGGCGACCGGCTCAGCCTGGTGGACACGCTGGAGGACACCACCGCCGACGACCCGGTCGAGGTGGCCGAGAGCCGAGAGATGCGGCACCTGCTCGCCCGCGCGGTCAACGCCCTGCCCGAACGGGAGAAGACCGTCGTGACGCTTTACTACTTCGAGGGCCTGACCCTGTCCCAGATCGGCCAGGTGCTCGGGGTCACCGAGAGCCGCACCTGCCAGATCCACACCAAGGCGGTGCTGCAACTGCGCGGCAAGTTGTCCGACGCGCGGTGAAGGCTTCCCCCGGTGTTCGCGGTCCGGACTTCGTCGAATGTCGGTGGCATTCCTTAATGTGGACAAGTGGACAGCAAATCGGCACGCACGACAGGACTCCCCGCGGCCCGTCCCGGGGTGGAAGATCGATCCGGGCGGGGCCACTACGCAGCCGAAGATCTCGCCCGGTGGGTCCCCGAACCCAACAAGCGGCCCGGGCGCACCGCGTTCGAGCGCGACCGGGCCCGAGTGCTGCACTCGGCCGCGCTGCGCCGCCTCGCGGGCAAGACCCAGGTCGTGGTCCCCGGCGAGACCGCCGCCGCGGGCCAGGACAGCCCGCGCACCCGGCTGACCCACTCGCTCGAATGTGCCCAGATCGGTCGTGAGCTGGGCCAGGCGCTGGGCTGCGATCCGGACCTGGTGGAGACCGCGTGCCTGGCCCACGACCTGGGCCACCCGCCGTTCGGCCACAACGGCGAGCGCGCCTTGGACGAGGCGGCCAAGAGCTGCGGCGGCTTCGAGGGCAACGCCCAGAGCCTGCGCCTGCTCACCCGGCTCGAACCCAAGACGTTCGGCCCCGACGGCCGCAGTGTGGGCCTGAACCTGACCCGCGCCGGGCTGGACGCGGTGCTCAAATACCCGTGGCCGCGCCGGCCGGACACCCACTCCTACGGCGCCTACGAAGACGACCTGGCCGTGTTCGAGTGGGTGCGCGCCGGCGCCGACCCGAACCGCCGTTGCCTGGAGGCCCAGGTGATGGACTGGTCCGACGACGTCGCCTACTCGGTGCACGACCTGGAGGACGCGGTGCAGTCGCACCGGCTCGACCTGGTCCGACTGCGCGACGCCGGCGAACGCCGCGAACTGCTCGACCTCACCGTGCGCCGCTACCGCCCCGACTGCGCGGCCGACGAACTCGGCGAGGCGCTGGACCGCCTGCTCGCGCTCGACTTCTGGCCGGTGGGCTACGACGGCTCGCGCCGGGCCCAGGCCCGGCTCAAGAACGCCACCAGCGGTCTGATCGGCCGCTTCTGCCTGGCCGCCGAACACGCCACCCGCGAGCTGTACGGCACCGCCCCGGTCGCCCGCTACGCCGCCGACCTGATCGTCCCGCGCGACATCCGGCTCGAATGCGCCGTGCTCAAGGCGGTCACCGCGCGCTACGTGATGGCCCGCGAGGGCGCCGATCGACTGCGCGAGCGCCAACGCGCGGTGATCACCGAACTGGTCGAACTGCTCGTGGCCGGCGGCCCCGAGGTCCTGGACGCGTCACTGCGCGAGGACTGGGCCGAGGCCGCGGACGACGCGGCCCGACTGCGGGTGGTCGTCGACCAGGTCGCCTCGCTCACCGACCGCGCCGCGATCACCCTGCACGCCGCGCTGGGCTCGCGGTGAGCCGCCCGGTCGGCGCCGCCACCCACCGCGCGGCCCCGTAGACTCGACGATCGTGGCCGGCCGTATCCGTGAGGAAGACGTCAGGCGGGTCCGCGAGACGGCACGCATCGCGGAGATCGCCGAACAACACCTGCAACTGCGCAACGCGGGCGGAGGAAACTTCAAGGGGCTGTGCCCCTTCCATGACGAGAAGTCCCCGTCCTTCCAGGTCAGCCCGGCGAAGAACCTCTGGTACTGCTTCGGCTGCGGCGAAGGCGGCGACGTTCTCGACTTCGTCATGCGCCTGGACCACACCACGTTCTCGGAGACCGTGGAGCGGCTGGCCCAGCAGTACGGCATCGAGCTGCGCTACGAGGAGGGCGGCTACACACCCGGCCGCCAACAGGGCCGGCGCACCCGCCTGGTCGAGGCGCACAAGATCGCCGCACGCTGGTTCGCCGATCAGCTCGGCAGCCCCGAGGCCCAGACCGCCCGCCAATTCCTCGCCGACCGCGGCTTCGAGCAGGACGCCGCCGAAAGGTTCGGGCTCGGCTACGCGCCCAAGGGCTGGGAGAACCTGGTGCGATTTCTGCGCGGCAAGGGCTTCACCCCGCAGGAGATGCTCGAAGGCGGCCTGGCCAGCGAGGGCCGCAACGGTCCGATGGACCGCTTCCGGGGCCGGCTGATCTGGCCCATCCGCGACATCACCGGCGACGTGATCGGCTTCGGCGCGCGCAAGCTCTACGACGACGACAACGGCCCCAAATACCTGAACACCCCCGAGACGCCGATCTACAAGAAGTCCCAGGTGCTCTACGGCCTGGACCTGGCCAAGAAGGAGATCGCCAAATCCGGTCGGGCGGTCATCGTCGAGGGCTACACCGACGTGATGGCCTGCCACCTCGCCGGAGCCGGCACCGCGATCGCCACGTGCGGCACCTCCTTCGGCGACGAGCACATCAAGGTGCTGCGCCGGCTGCTGATGGACTCCGGCGAGTTCCGCGGCGAGGTGATCTTCACCTTCGACGGCGACGCGGCGGGCCAAAAGGCCGCGCTGCGGGCGTTCGAGGAGGACCAAAAGTTCGTCACCCGCACCTTCGTCGCGGTCGAGCCGCGCGGCCTGGACCCGTGCGACCTGCGCCTGGCACACGGCGACGAGGCCGTGCTCGCTCTGATCGACGCGCGCGTCCCGCTGTTCGAGTTCGCCATCAAGTCCCGGATCGAGGGCCACGACCTGTCCACCGCCGAGGGCCGGGTGGCCGCCTTGGACGCGGCCGCGCCGGTCATCGCGGGCATCAAGGACCAGGCCCTGCGGCACACCTACGCGGTCCGGCTCGACTCCATGCTCGGCTTCCTGGACGAGCGGTTCGTGGTCGCCCGGGTCGCCCAGGTCAACCGGTGGCAGCGCGAGCGCGCCGCGCGCGGCGAGCGGGGCGCCCACCAGGGCCAGGTCCCGGCACAGCCCGGCCGGCAACCGCAGGCTCCGCAACGACCGGCCGGCTTCCGACCGGACCCGCGCGACATGTGCCAGGCCGTGCAACGCGAGGTGCTCAAGCTCGCGTTGCAGACTCCCGCGCTGGTGGCGCCGGCGTTCGACCACTACGAGGTCGACGAGTTCACCGCGCCGCCGTACGCGGCCGTGCGTGCGGCGATCACCGCCGCCGGCGGCGTGTGCTGCGAGCTTGCCCAGACCGCGAACTGGGTCGCCGAGGTGCGCACGGCCGCACCCGACGACGTCGTCCGGCACATGGTCACCGAACTGGCCGTGGAGAGCCTGCACCGCACCGCCGACCCGGACCGGGCCTACGCCGACGGCAACCTGGTGCGCCTGCGGGTGTTCTCCGCCGAACGCCGGATCGCGGACGCCAAGTCCCGCCTGCTGCGCATCGATCCGGTCCGCGACGCGGACGAGTACGCGCTGGTCTGGCAGGAGTTGAACACGCTGGAGACGTACAAGCGCGCCCTGGTCGACCGGGGCGCCGAGGCGCTGTACGCCCCGGGCGGCTGACGGTTCGGCCGCCGGCCGGCAGAAAAAGGCCCCCGCCCGGGCCATCGGGCCACGTCGATCGCTCGAATCGCCTTGGGGCCGGCGAGATTTCCGCGCCGGACTCTCGGCTACAGGCCCCCTCGTACAGCAGACTGGGGAAGGTGCATCGGCACACCAGAGGGGGGAAAACGCCCGGCGGAGACCCCACCCATACGGATCGGACGGATGAGCCTGAACCGGGCCCGGCCACCGTCCTCACGGAGTACGTCACCCCAGGAACCGCGCCACCCGCACCGGCCACGGCCGAAGACGTCGAGCGACCGGCCGCCGCCGATGCCCCCCGGGACGCCCCGCGCACCACGGAGTCCGGCGGCTCGTCCGCCGACCTGCTGCGGCAATACCTGCGCGAGATCGGCCGGGTGCCGCTGCTGAGCGCCGCGGACGAGGTGGACCTGGCCCGTCGGGTCGAGGCCGGCCTGTTCGCCGGGGAACGCCTGCTCGACGACCCGCCCGCCGACCCGGCCGTCCGCGACGCGCTGACCACCCTGGTCCAGGACGGCGAACGGGCCAAGCGCCGGCTGATCGAGGCCAACCTGCGCCTGGTCGTCTCGATCGCCAAGCGCTACGTCGGGCGCGGCCTGGGCCTGCTCGACCTGGTCCAGGAGGGCAATCTGGGCCTGATCCGGGCGGTGGAGAAGTTCGACTACACCCGCGGCTACAAGTTCTCCACCTACGCGACCTGGTGGATCCGCCAGGCGATCAGCCGGGCGCTGGCCGACCAGGCGCGCACCATCCGGGTCCCGGTCCACGTGGTCGAACTGATCAACCGGGTGATCCGGGTGCAGCGCCGACTGCTCCAGGAACGCGGCGAGGAGCCCACCGCCGAGGACGTCGGCGAGGTGCTCGACCTGACCGCCGAGCGGGTCACCGAGATCCTGCGGCTGGCCCAGGAGCCGGTGTCCCTGCACACCCCCGTCGGCGAGGACGAGGTGCTGCTCGGGGACATCGTCGAGGACACCGACGCGACCTCCCCGGCCGAGGCCGCCGCGTCCCTGATGTTGCGCGAACACCTGGAGGCGCTGCTGTCCACGCTGGGCGACCGCGAACGCCGGGTGGTGCAACTGCGCTACGGGCTGGCCGACGGCGAACCGCACACGCTGGAGGAGATCGGCCGGGTCTTCGGGGTGACCCGCGAGCGCATCCGCCAGATCGAGTCGCGCACGCTGTCCCGACTTCGCGAACGGTCCTACTCGGAGCAACTGCGAGGCTATCTGGACTGATCCTCGATCGTTGTGACCCGGAGACCGGTTGTCGTCGGTCGTCTGCTGTCAGAATTCGCCCATGCCGACAAGCCCGACACCCACCCTCGTCGCCGGGGTGCACTGCTCAGCGCGACAGTTGCGCATCCTCGTCTGCGACGCCGCGACCGGTACGCCCCTGCGCCAGGGGCGCGCCGCGTACGCCGAGGGCGCGGCGACCACGCCGGGCGCGTGGTTGCGCGCCTTCGGCGAGGCCGCGGCGGGCGGCCTCCTCGACGGCGTGGCGGCGATCGCGGTGGCCGCGCAGAACCACGGCGCGGTCCCGCTGGACGCCCAGGGTGTGATCCTGGGGCATCCGCTGCCCGGGGACGACCCCGGCGCCTCCGGGGCCGCCGCGGACCTCGTCGACGCACTCGGCGGGCCGGCCGCATGGACCGCCGCGACCGGCTCGGTGCCGGGCTCGTCGTCGGCGATCGCCCAACTGCGCCGATTCGCCCGGTTCGAACCCGAGGCGGTGACCCGGATCGCCTCCGTGCTGCTGCCGCACGACTGGGTCACCTGGCAACTGCTCGGCTGCCCGCCGGACCCGGTCACCGACCGCGCGGACGCCTCCACCACCGGCTACTACGCCACCACGGGAGAGTGGCGTGCCGACCTGCTGCACCTGGCCATCGGTCGGGTGCCGCGCACGCCGATCGTGCTGCCGCCGGGCGGCGTCGCGGGACACACCCCCGAAGGCGTCCTGGTCTCGGCCGGCACCGGCGCCGAGGCGGCGCTGGCACTGGGCGCGGGGTTGTCCGACGGCGACGTGGTGGTCGCCATCGGCACCACCGGCACCGCGTTCGCGCCGCATCCGGTGTCGGTGGCCGATCCCACCGGCGTGGTCTCCTCCTACGCCGACGCCACCGGGCGGCACCTGCCGCTGGCGCGCACCCTCAACGCGGCCCGGGTGCTGCGCGGGACCGCGACGATGCTGGGGTTGGACGCCGACGAGTTCGACCGGGTCGCGCTGGAGTGCACGCCGGGTGCGTGCGGACTGGTCCTGGTGCCCTACCTCGACGGCGAGCAGATTCCCGACCTGCCGCACGCGGCGGGCACGCTCACCGGGCTGCGCCGGGAGAGCATGACACCGGCGGCACTGGCCCGGGCCTCGGTGGAGGGCATGTTGTGCGGCATCTCGGACGCACTGGACGTGCTGCGCGATCGGGACGTGGCGGTGGACCGGGTGATCCTGGTCGGCCCCGGCGCCCGCTCGGCCGCGGTGTCCACGATCGCGCCGGCCCTGCTCGGACTGCCCACCGCGGTGCCCGCGGCGTCGCTCGCCGGACGCTTCGTGGCCCAGGGCGCGGCCCGTCAGGCCGCGTGGGCGCTGTTCGGGGCGCTGCCGGCGTGGCCCTCGGGTGTCGGCGCCTTCGCGGAACCCGCCGAGGAGGAACTCGGACTCGGCGACGCGGTCCGGGCGCAGTACCGCGAGGTGCGCGATCGGCTGCACCCGGGCGCGGTGCCGCCGCCGCGCGAGGGCGCGGAGGTGGGTGGGCGCCACCGCAGGGGATGACCGGACGGCGGATGCCGGCGCCGGCGGGGCGGGCCGGCACCGGGCAAACCCGGTGTCCGACCCACCCCGCCGACGCCGCCGACCGTGGGTACCCGAAAACCTCCACGCGAGCTGCCCGGGGTCGCCACGAACCCGGTCCGCAGCCCGTTCATCCGCTGCCGCGGGCCGTTACAGCCCCTGTCCGTAGCGCGAGGTGGTCACCGACGTGCCATTCGTGTGGTGTCGGCCGAACCGGTCCGGCAGGTGTCGTCCCACCCGCTCGGGCAGGTGGTCGCCGATCGCCCGACCGGCCTTGACGCCGGCCTCGCGGCCGAGTCCGGCCGCCGCCTGCCCGGCCTTGCGGGCGGGCGGGCTGCCCGCCACCGTGCCGGACAACTTCCGGATCTGTTCGTACCGCTCCCGCCCGGCCTTCGTCCCCAGGACGTAGCCGATGGCGAGGCCGGTGACGAAGGTGAGCTTGTTGATCATGATGTCCTCCGCGGTCGTGTGTCCCGCCCGTGCACGTCAGCGCCTACCCGGGCGCGGTGCGTGGGCAACCTGTGAGGTCCTACCGGAAAAACCCTGGTGCGGGCCACCCCCGGGAATGCGCTAATGTATTCCACGCAGCGACCGCCACACGGTCCAACGCAATCCCGCATAGCTCAATTGGCAGAGCAGCCGGCTGTTAACCGGCAGGTTATTGGTTCGAGTCCAATTGCGGGAGCCATCACGAGCGCCCGCCGGGTCCATCCGGCGGGCGCTCGTGCGTTGTGGGGGCCTGCTCATTCGCTCCCGGTGCGGGCCCAGAACTCCTGCCACGAGGGCCACGCCTGCGGGAGTCGGGCGTCCGTGATCATCGGGTTGTTCGGGAAATGGAACCGGTCGGGCACGGACAGCGGATGCTCCAGGACGTCCGCCGCGTAGAACACCCGGGGCTTGCGGCTGCGGAAGTACCACTGCCCGTCCCGCCGTTCGTAGCGGTCCAGATACTGCATCGGCATCACCACCCACAGGTCGCCCACCTCGTGTTCGGGGCGGCAGTAGACCATCCCGGTGGCGTGATCCTCGTCCACCAGGTCGATCACGTGGTTCCCGATCAGGTGAAACGTGATCCCGTACGGGCGCAGTACCGGGTCGAACCATCGGGCCAGCGCATCCCGACCGACCCCGCCGTCACCCGTGCGCACGTCGTCCACGAACAGTGCGGCCAGCGCCGGCACGTCCCGACTGTCCAGCGCGAGCGCGTAGCGGGCGGCGAGTTGGCGGATCTGCTCGTGCGCCTCCAGGCGATCCAGCCGGGTGGTGATCGGGTCGGACATGCTGCCTCCGTAAGCTGACGATCAGTCAGATATCACCGTGTCAGATGGCCGACCGAGGCGACGCCCCGGGTCAGCCCATCCGGGCACCCACCCGTGGGGAGCGTCGCGTGGTCAACGTCGGCATCTACCTGGACCTGCGCAATCCGGTCGAGTGGCGGCAGGACTGGTCCCGGCTGTACGCCTTCACCCTGGAACTGTGCGAGGAGGCGGACCGGCTCGGGGTGCACTCGATCTGGACCACCGAACACCACGGCTTCGAGGACGGCTACCTCAGCCAGCCGCTCACCCTGGCCGCCGCGATTGCCGCGCGCACCCGGCGGGCCCGGATCGGCACCGGCGTCACCATCGCGCCGCTGCGCCACCCGGCGCACCTGGCCGAGGAAGCCGCGATCGTGGACCTGATCGGCGGCGGCCGGCTGGAGCTGGGCATCGGTACCGGATATCGGCAGCCCGAGTACGACCTCTTCGACCGGACCGAGTTGCTCAGGACCCGGTTCGCGGCCACCGACGCGAGCGCCCGCGAGATTCGCCGGTTGTGGGAGAGCGGGACCATCACGCCGGCCCCGGTCCAGCGCCGGCCGCGGATCTGGCTCGGCTACCAGGGGCCGCAGGGCGCACGCCGGGCCGGACTGCTCGGCGAATCGCTGCTCACCGCGAACCCGGCGATGGCCGCGCCCTACCTGGCCGGACTGCGCGAGGCGGGCCACGACCCGGCGGGCGCCCGGATGGCCGGACTGCTGAACGGCTGGATCACCGAGGATCCCGACCGGGACTGGCCGGTGGTCTCCCGGCACCTGGCGCACCAGTGGGACGGCTACCACCGCTACGCGGTCGAGGGCACCGACGCCGCACCGCCGCGCCCGATCGACCCGGACCGGTGGCGGGCGCGGGGGCTGTCCGCGGCACCCGGCCACTTCCTGCACGCGACGCCCGAGGACGGGGCGCGCGAGATTCGGGCGTACGTGGCCGATACACCGATCGAGACGGTGTGGTTCTTCGCCTCGCTGAGCGGCATGGGCGAGGAGATGGTGCGCACCCATGTGACCACGCTGTGCTCGCGGTTGGCGCCGCTGCTGGCCTGACCGGCGGCCCGGCCGGCGCGGCGGGCGAGCGGTGCGCGAATCGCGGCGTTCGACCCGTTCGGCGGCGGACCTGGCGCGCGCCGGCCCCGGTGCGACCCGGGGACGGGAAGCGAACACTTTCGGGCAGGATGAGACCACGCTCGCGAGGATCCCCCCGGGCGATGGTCGTGCCTGACCGGTTATGCTGCCTCAGGTTGTCCGGCAGCGGACGGCGAGGGGCGGTAGCTCAGCTGGTTAGAGCAGGGGACTCATAATCCTCTGGCCGTGGGTTCGAGTCCCACCCGCCCCACCCATTCAGGTCGGCGTCTCGCAGTGTGTGTTCTCGCGTCGTATGTCCCGGTCGGCTGCTTTCGTCACCATGGTTCGTCGCTGTGTGTCGTCGAGCGACTCTATTCCGTAGTCGAGTGAGAGTTTAGCGGGCTCGCCGGGGATTCCGGGAGAGAAATCACTCATATGGGCTATCCCCATGTATATCCCTGGCGGGACGTCACCTCCGCGAGCGTGCGCTGACCGGCCACGCTGGGGTGGAACCAGTCCCAGTGGCTGACGTCGTTCTTGCCGAACCGCTGGGTGTTCACGACGCCGCCGTCGTAGCGGCAGTTGGACCAGGACGAACACACCTCGCGGAGCTTCGCGTTGTAGGCGGTGACCCGGTCGCGCACCCGCTGTCGGCGGTCCAGCGCGGCGGGCTTGGCCGACTGCGGGTCCTCCAGCATCGTCTGGCACACGTTCGCCACCGACCACACCGTGCGGGCCACCATCTCGTCGTGGCCGGTCTCCCACATCCGACCCAGGTCCGGCACGCTGACCACGAGCACCCGCGCGTGCGGCAACCCCTCGCGCAACACCGACAGCGCGTCGCGGAACTGGCTCTCGAACGTGCCCGGCGAGGTCATCTCGGCCTCGGTGCGGCGGCACGCGTCGTTGGCACCCATCAGGATCGTCACGTAATCGGCCCGCTCCCGGACCGCCTCGCGGGCCTGGCCGGCCAGATCCGCCATCCGGGCGCCGGTCTCGGCGTTGTTGAACACCGCGTCCGCGGGCAGTCCCAACCGCTTGGCGTGACTGTTCACGTCGGCCGAGGTGCCGGTGGCCCAGGACTTTTCCGGGCAGTCCCGCAGCGGCGAGCACGAGTCGAAGCCGCGGGTGATCGAGTCGCCCAGGGCCGCCATCGAGCGCGGCCGCGGCGGGGCGGTCGCGGTCGCCGGCGCGTCCGGAGTGGGCACGAGCGCCTTTCCGTTGGGCTGTTCGGACGCGCTCGGGTTGCCGGGCTTGCCGGTCTTCCCCCCGCTCGGCTCGGCCGCCTGGTCGGCCCCGACCGCGGCCGGCGCGGCACTGTCGCCCCCGGCCGAGTCGTTACAGGAGGACAGCGTCAACAAGGTCACGACCATCGTCGCGGTTGCCACCCCTACTCGTCGTTTCCCACCCACGCCGCCCCCTCCGACCCCTAGCATCGACACGACGATGTCCATCGACGGTACGTCACTCCTTCGTGTGAAGGCCGACACTGCCGGGAGTGGCGTTGTCGACGGCCGGGCACGTTGAGTGCAGTGGCTCACCATTCCGAGACGGTGAGTAACGAATTGTTCCTTCGCATCGGACAATTGCCCACATGTGATTACGGACAGCAACTGGTGCCTGTGGTACATCCGTGGTCCGTGGGGCACAATGGAAGACCGGGATTCGAACAGGCAGTCCGAGACAAGGGTTGAGGCCGCTGGGGAAGGCGAACCTCGTCCTTGAAGCCTGGAGGTCCCGGTGACGACACGTGGAGTTCTGTACGTGCACTCCGCGCCGCGTGCGCTGTGCCCGCACGTCGAGTGGGCCGCAGCGGGCGTTCTTGGCGTGCGCGTGAGTCTTGACTGGGTCCGCCAGCCGGTGGCGCCCGGCATGTTGCGGGCCGAGCTGTCCTGGCAGGGCGCGCCCGGTACTGCGTCGCGCCTGGCCTCGGCGCTGCGCGGGTGGCACCTGCTGCGCTTCGAGGCCACCGAGGAGCCCTCGGCCAACGCCGAGGGGGAGCGCTACAGCAACACCCCCGACCTCGGCATCTTCCACGCGGTCACGGGGGCGCACGGCGACATCCTGATCCCTGAGGATCGGCTGCGCGCGGTGCTCGGTCGGGCGGCGCGCGGCGAGGTCGACCTGCGTTCCGAGGTGGAGAAGCTGCTCGGCAAGCCGTGGGACGACGAGTTGGAGCCCTTCCGCTACGCGGGGGAGGGCACGCCGGTGCGCTGGTTGCACCAGGTGGTCTGAGCGTGGCAGGCGGGCCTGCGACGGCGGCCGGAGCGGCCGGGGAGAAGACATACGTATAGACATACCGACGCGTGGGGCCCCTCCGAATCATCCGGAAGGGCCCCACGCGTCTCCGCCTTCGGGCCCATCGGGGCCGCGCAAGTACCGGGTGCCGGGTGCGGACCGAGATCCGCGGACGGAACCTAGAGCGGGATGTTGCCGTGTGCGCCGCGGGTTTGCGGGGCGGCGGCGATCGCCTTCGCGATCGCGAGCCGGCTCTCGTCCGGGTCGATCACCTCGTCCACGACGCCGATCTCGATCGCCCGGTCCAGGCCGCCCGCGACCTTCTCGTGCTCGGCCGCCAGCTCCAACTCGACCTGCGGCTTCAGCTCGTCCGGAACCTCCGCGAGCCGGCGGCGGTGCAGGATGCGCACGGCGGCGACCGCGCCCATCACCGCGACCTCGGCGGTCGGCCAGGCCAGTACCCGAGTCGCGCCCAGCGAGCGCGAGTTCATCGCGATGTACGCCCCGCCGTACGCCTTGCGGGTGATCATCGTCACGCGCGGCACGACGCACTCGCCGAATGCGTGCAGCAGCTTCGCGCCGCGGCGCACCACGCCGTCCCACTCCTGGCCCACGCCGGGCAGGTAACCGGGCACGTCCACGACCACCACGAGCGGCACGCCGAACGCGTCGCACATGCGTACGAAGCGCGAGGCCTTCTCGGCCGACGCCGAGTCCAGGCAACCGCCCAGCCGCAGCGGGTTGTTCGCGACCAGGCCGACGGTGCGCCCGCCGAGCCGGCCGAGTGTGGTGACGATGTTCGGCGCCCACTTGGGGTGCAGTTCCTGGCCCGGCTCGTCCAGCAGCCCGTCGACCATCGGGTGCACGTCGTAGGCGCGCTTGGCCGACTCGGGCAGCAGCGCGCCCAGTTCGCGGCGGTCGAGGGTGGCCGGGTCGATCTCGCCCTGGTTGGCCAGCAGGTCGGCCAGGCCGCGGGCCCGGTCGATCGCGTCCTGCTCGGACTCGGCGACCACGTGTACGACGCCGCTGCGCCGGCCGTGCGGCTCGGGGCCGCCCAGGCGCAGCGCGTCGACGTCCTCACCGGTGACCGAGCGGACCACGTCCGGGCCGGTGACGAAGATTCGGCCCTCGGGTGCCAGGATCACGATGTCGGTGAGCGCGGGGCCGTAGGCCGCGCCGCCGGCGGCCGGGCCGAGCACGACCGAGATCTGCGGGATGCGACCCGAGGCCATGGTCATCGCGTGGAAGATCCGGCCCACCGCGTGCAGGCCGGCCACGCCCTCCTGGAGGCGGGCGCCGCCGGAGTGGAACAGCGCGATGATCGGCGCCTGCTCGGCCATCGCGCGCTCGTAGGCCTCGACCACGATGGCGCAGCCCTCTTCGCCCATCGCCCCGCCCTGGACGGTGGGGTCCGACGCGTAGGCCACCACTCGGGCGCCGTTGATCGTGCCGACACAGGCGAGCGTGCCCGAGGTGGTCTCGTAGGCCGAGATCTCCTCGTACGAACCCGGATCCACCAGCTTCCGCAGCCGCAGCCTCGGGTTGCGCGGGTCGTCGTCGCGGTGCGGACGGGTGGGCCGGGCGGTGGGCGCGGGTGCGGCCTCGGTGCCGGGTCGGTTGTCCATCACGGTCACGGCTGTCTGGTCCGTCCTGCCGACCGCGGCACGCGCGCCGGGCATGGTGCGGCCCGGCGGCACGCGTCGCGAGCCGGCGCAAGGAGTTCGGGGGTCACCCGAACGTGCGGAAGGCGACGACGACGTTGTGGCCGCCGAAGCCGAACGAGTTGTTGAGGGCGACGACGTTGCCGTCGGGCAGGGTGCGCGGCTCGTCCCGGATGACGTCCAGGTCGACCTCGTCGTCGAGGTCGTCCACGTTGATCGTGGGCGGCGCCGTGCGGTGGTACAGGGCGAGCACCGAGGCGACCGACTCGACCGCGCCGGTGCCGCCGAGCAGGTGGCCGGTCATCGACTTGGTGCTGGTGACGGTGACCTTGTCGGCCGCCGCGTCGCCCAGCGTGGCGCGGATCGCCTTGAGTTCGGTGACGTCGCCCGCCGGGGTCGAGGTGCCGTGCGCGTTGACGTGCACGACCTCCTCCGGCTCGATCGCGCCGTCCGCCAGGGCCATGGCCATCGCCCGGGCGATGTCGCGGCCGGTCGGCTCGGGCTGGGCGATGTGGTGGCCGTCGGAGCTGAGTCCGGCGCCCGCGACCTCGGCGTACACGCGCGCTCCGCGGGCCGCCGCGTGTTCGGCGCTCTCCAGGACCAGGACGCCCGCGCCCTCGCCCATCACGAAGCCGTCGCGGCCCTTGTCGTACGGGCGCGACGCGCGCTGCGGCTCGTCGTTGCGCTTGGACATCGCCATCATGTTCGCGAAGGCGGCCATCGGCAGCGGGTGGATCGCCGCCTCGGTACCGCCGCAGACCACCACGTCGGCGCGGCCGGAACGGATCATCTCCAGGCCGTAGGCGACCGCCTCGGCGCCGGAGGCGCACGCGCTGACGGGGGTGTGCACACCGGCCCGCGCGCCCAGCTCGATGCCGACGTTGGCGGCCGGGCTGTTGGGCATGAGCATCGGGACGGTGAGCGGGCCGACCCGGCGCGGGCCCTTCTCGCGGAAGGTGTCCCACGCGTCGAGCAGGGTGGTCACGCCGCCGATGCCGGACGCGATGACCACACCGAGGCGGACCGGGTCCACCACGAGCGCGTCCGGGGCGTCCTCGTTCGCGGTGTTCTTCGCCGCGTAGCCGGCGTCCAGCCAGGCCTCGCGCGCGGCGATCATCGCGAACTGGCCGGAACGGTCCAGGCGACGCGCCTCGACCTTGGGCATGACCTCGAGTGGCTCGACGGCGATCCGCGCGGCGAAGGTCACCGGCAGCTCCGCGGCCCATTCCTCGGTCAGCGCCCGCGCGCCGGACGTGCCCGCGAGCAGCGCGGACCACGTGGTCGCGACATCGCCGCCGACCGGCGTGGTCGCGCCCAGACCGGTGACGACCACGGTTCGCGCGGCGTCGTTGCGCTCGGTCGACTTCACTGTCTTCTCACTCTCACGCTGTTGTTTCGGGGATCCGGCGGCTGAGCGGGCCGGGGCCCGATGCGGCTGCGACGGACCGGGCCGGACTCGCGGACGCGGGTCCGGCCCGGAAAACGGCCGGTGCTACATCCGACCTAGGCGGCCTTGACGATGTAGTCCACCGCGTCGCGAACGGTCTTGAGGCCCTTGACGTCGTCGTCCGGGATCTTGACCTCGAACTTCTCCTCGGCCGCCACGACGACCTCGACCATCGACAGCGAGTCCACGTCCAGGTCGTCGATGAAGGACTTGTCCAGCTCGACCTCGTCCTGCGGGACGCCGGCGATCTCGTTCACGATGTCGGCGAGGCCCGCGAGGACCTCTTCCTGGCTGGCAGCCATGTTGCTCCTTGATTCGAATCTTCTGCGGTGACGGGTACTGCGTATGTGTTGCTCGTCCGCCGGCGTGGACCGACGGGGGACTACGGAAGCGTAATGACCTGGCCCGCGTAGACGAGGCCGGCCCCGAATCCCATGATCAGTGCGGTTCCGCCGCTGACCGCTTCGCCGCTTTCGAGCATGCGCTCCATGGCGAGCGGGATGGACGCGGCGGAGGTGTTTCCGTTCTCGGCGATGTCGCGGGCGACCGGCACCTCGGCGGGCAGCTTCAGCGCCTTGATCATCGCGTCGGTGATGCGCATGTTGGCCTGGTGCGGGATGAACGCGTCCAGGTCCTCGGCCTTGATGCCGGCCGCGTCCAACGCCTGCTCGCAGACCTTGGCCATCTCCCACACGGCCCACCGGAAGACCTTCTGGCCCTCCATCTTGAGCGTGGGGAAGTCCTGCTCGGGCCGGTCGCGCAGCTCGTTCCAGTCGACGGTCTGGGTGATCGCCTCGGACTGCGAGCCGTCGGAACCCCACACGACCGGGCCGATGCCCGGCGTGTTCGAGGGACCGATCACCACGGCGCCCGCGCCGTCGCCGAAGATGAACGCGGTGCCGCGGTCCGCCAGGTTGGTCAGGTCGCTCAGTCGCTCGACCCCGATCACCAGGACGTACTCGGCACTGCCGCCGCGGACCATGTCACTGGCCAGCGAGACGCCGTAGCAGAAGCCGGCACAGGCCGCGGAGACGTCGAACGCCGCCGCCCGCCCGCCGCCCGCACCCAGGCGGTGCGCGATCTCGGTCGCGATCGCCGGGGTCTGCTTGAGGTGCGTGACCGTCGAGACGATCACGCAGCCCACCTGCGACGCGTCCAGACCGGCGTGCGCGAGCGCCTTGCCCGCCGCGGCGATGGACATCTCCGCGACGGTCTCCTCGGCGGAGGCCCAGCGCCGGGTCCTGATCCCGGAACGGGTCTGGATCCACTCGTCGGACGAGTCGATCCGGTCCACCAGTTCGGAGTTGGGCACGATCCGAGCCGGGCGGTATCCACCGACGCCGAGGATGCGCGCGTGTGCGGCTCCGGCGCGGGGAGTGATGGAAGCGGTCACGCGTGGTCCTCCCGTACGGGTTCGAGGCCGGGTGGGTTCGCGGCCGGGTGCGGAGCGGGTGTCGCGACGTGTGTCACAGCGCGCTCTGCGGGTGGATGCGCAACAGCGGCATGCCGGGCGCGACCGGGTCGCCGTCCTCGACGAGCCACTCGACCACGGTGCCGCCATGCGGAACGGTGATGCTCTGCTCGTCGCGGTGCGAGCGCACCGTGGCGACCCGGGCACCGGGCACGAGGGCGTCGCCCGATTTGATGTCGGTGAGTTCGATGATGCCCTTGAACGGCGCGACCACCAGGCGCCACGTGGGCGAGGCGTCGATCGCGCTGGGGCTGCCGTGCCGCTCGACCAGCTTGCGGGCCGCCTCCAGGTCGTCCGGGGTCTTGAGGGCGACCGTCTCCACGCCGGGCAGGGCGCGCTTGGCCAGACCGGTCAGGGTGCCGGCCGGGGCCACTTCGATCAGACCGGTGACGCCCAGGTCCTTCATGGTCTCCATGCACAGGTCCCAGCGCACCGGGTTGGAGACCTGGGTGACCAGCCGCCCGACCACTTCGCGGCCGTCGTGCAGCACGGCGCCGTCGGAGTTGGAGATGAACGGGGTGCGCGGGTCGCGCACGGTGACGCCCGGGACCAGCTCGGCGAGCCGGTCCACCGCGGAGGCCATGTGCTCGGTGTGGAAGGCGCCGGCCACCGACAGCGGACGTACGCGGGCCTTCTCCGGCGGGTCGGCGGCGAACGCGGCGAGCTGCTCCAGGGTGCCGGCCGCGACGATCTGGCCGGCACCGTTCATGTTCGCCGGGGTGAGCCCGTGTTCGGCGATCTTGGCGAGCACCGTCTCCGGGTCGCCGCCGAGCACCGCGCTCATGCCGGTCTGCGTGACGGCAGCGGCGGCGGCCATCGCCTTGCCGCGCTCGCGCACGATGGTCATCGCCGACTCGGCGGTGATCACGCCGGTGCCGGCGGCGGCGGTCAGCTCGCCGACGCTGTGGCCGGCGGCGGCGCCGACCACGCGGTACGCGTCGGAGGGGTGCGGGAACAGGGCCAGGGCGGCCACCAGACCCGAGGCGACGAGCAGCGGCTGGGCCACCGCCGTGTCCCGGATCTCGTCCGCGTCGGCCTTGGTGCCGTAGTGGATCAGGTCGAGGCCCGTGACGGCGGACCACCAGCGCAGCCGATCGGCCACACCGTCGAGGTCGAGCCAGGGGGCGAGGAATCCGGGCGTCTGGGCACCCTGTCCGGGGGCGACGAGTACGAGCACGAGGTCAAGCCTCTCTCCTGCGGGGGGTCTGAGCCCCTTATCGGCAGGGACGAAGATCCGATGGTGACTTTGTGGGTTTCCTACAAAATAGTCTCGACTAGATCTCGATTGCGGCGAGCCGGCCGAGGATCAGCGAGACCTGGAGGGTGAATGCGGAACGGGTCTCCGTCGGCACGAGTCCGGTCACGTCGACGACGCGTCGCAGCCGGTAGCGCACGGTATTCGGGTGTACGAAGAGCATTCGGGCGGCCCCCTCCAGGCTCGCCGCCTGCTCCAGGTACACGGAGAGTGTCTCCAACAGTGCGGAGCCCGCCGCGTGCAGAGGTATGTAGATCTCCTCCACCAACTGCTCCCGGGCCTCCTCGTCACCCGCGAGCGCCCGCTCGGGCAGGAGATCGTCGGCGGACACCGGGCGCGGAGCATCCGGCCACGCGACGCACGCCCGGTGTCCCGACATCGCCGCCTGAGCCGAGCGCACCGCGGCCAGCAGGTCCGGCACCTCGGGGCCGACCACCACCGGGCCCGGGCCGAACTGGCCGATCAGCGAGCGGGTGGCCCGGATCGGATCGTCGGTGCCGCCCAGGATCACCACGAGCCGTTCGCCCTGGACACCGGTGAGCACGTTGAGTCGGGCGTGTCGGCCCGCCCGGTGGATGCCGTCCACCACCGCCTGCGTGTCCGCGTCCGGTGCGTTGCCCACCACCACCATGACCGAGTCCGGCGAACCCCAGCCCAGCGCCGAGGCGCGGGAGAGGATGCCCTCGTCCGCCTCGCCGCGCAGCAGCGAGTGCACGACCAGCGCCTCCAGTCGCGCGTCCCACGCGCCGCGCGTCTCGGCGGCGTGCGCGTACACCTGCGCGGTGGCGAAGGCGATCTCGCGGGAGTACAGCAACAGTGCCTCGCGCAGCGCCTGTTCGTAGCCGGGCGCGGCAAGCGTGGCGATTTCGGCCTCGACCACCTCGATCGTGGTGCGGATCAACTCCACCGTGTGCGGCAGCGTGATGGTGCGGGTCAACTCGCGCGGCGCGGTGCCGAACACGTCGGCGCTGACCTTCTGCGGGGTCTCCGGATGCCGGAACCATTCGGTGAACGCGGAGATACCCGCCTGGGCGACCAGGCCGATCCAGGAACGGTTGTCGGCGGGCATGTTCCGGTACCAGGGGAGTGCCTCGTCCATTCTGGCCAGCGCCGCTCCGGCCAGTGCGCCGGCGGACTTCTCCAGCCTGCGGACGGTCGCGGCGCGCAAATCGGGCTTGGAACTCACAGGGCCATCATCCTCCGGCTGTGGGGCGACTTCGTCGCCGGCTCGCGAGGGGTGGGCTTTTTTTGGGCGACCCCCTTGTTGGGCGCCTTCGGCGCCGGCTCGCGAGGCACCACTTTTTTCTCTCCTCCGCTTCGCTCCTCCGAGAAAAAAGTGGCCCCTCGCTCGTGACTTCGTGTCCCTCCGCTTCGCTCCGGGTCACGAAGTCTTGGTTTTGCGGCTCCGCCGCTCTCCGCGCTTCGCGCGTCGATCGCGTGGGGGGCGCGGGTCGGGGGCGCTGACGCGCCTGGGGGTGGGCGCCGCCGGGTGGGGCGGACGCGCCGAAGGCTGGCGGTGGGTGGGGCGGACGTGACGGGGGCTGGCGGTGGGGGGCGGACGTGACGGGGGTGGGTGGTGGGGGGCGGACGTGACGGGGGTGGGTGGTGGGGGTGGGGTGAGGGCGGAGGGTGACGGGGGTGGGGCGGGGATGGGGTTCTGTACCGGGGTGTTGCTCTGGTGGGTGGGGGTGGGTGCCGCTTCGGGGGGTTGCGTTGTGGGGGTCAGCGTTTTTGGGGTGGGGGTGGATTTGGGGTGGTGTGTCTGCGGTGGCGGTCGGCGAGGGCGCCGCGTAGTACCGCCGTGTACACCGCTCGGGCCAGGCGGGCGCCCCATAGGGAGCGTGGGCCGCCGAAGGGTTCCGTCGGTCGGGACGGATTCGGTGTGTGGGCGGCGATGCAGAGCGCGTCGGAGGGGGTTCCGGTGCAGGCGTAGCCGGCGTCGAGGAGGGCTTGGACCTTTGCCTCGGTGGCTGTGGCCACCGCGTTGATCAGGGCTGCGTCGGAGAGGGCGGCGGGGATGGCGGCGAGGATGTTGATCGTGCCGGGGGGCGGTGCGCCGGGGCGGCCCGGGACCGGGGCGGCGGCCCAGGTGGGGATGCCGATCCCGGTGGTGACCGCGGCCTCGACGCCTTCGTCGGCGCCGTGCGTCCAGGCGGTGACGTCGGCGGCGGTCATCAGGCCGACTCCGGCTCCGGTCAGGCCCAGGGGCGCGGCCACCTCGGCCAGGTGGGCGACCGGGTCCATCCGGTCGTAGCCGGGTCGGACCTGGAGGTTGAGCACCCACGCGCGCTCGCCGATGCCGCCGCCGAGCAGCGCGGAGGAGGCCATCCGCCAGTCGGGGCCGGCCCGCCACACCAGGGCCGGGCGGCGGGTGCCGTCCTCGTCGCGCCACACCGTGCGTGGGCGCAGCAGTTCGGCCGGTGTCTCGCGCGGCCGCGGCAGCGTGCTCACGCGGACCCCTCGGCGGCGTCCCGGCCCGCGTGCCCCGGTCGGACCAGGTGCACCCGCGGGCGGCCGTCCGGACCCGGCTCCACCGATACGCGGGCCTGGTAATGCTCGGCGATCGACCGGGGGGTGAGCACCTCGGCGGCCGACCCGGACGCCACCGGGCGCCCGTCGACCAGCATCAGCAGCCGGTCCGCGTACTGCGCGGCGACGCCCAGGTCGTGCAGTGTGGTGAGCACCGTGAGGCCGTCGTCGCGGCGCAGCCCGTCCACGATCTCCAGCACCTGCTGCTGATGACCCAGGTCGAGCGCGGTGGTCGGCTCGTCCAGGAGCAGTACCGGCGCCTGTTGGGTGAGCGCCCGGGCCAGCACCACCCGCTGCCGCTCGCCGCCGGAGAGCCGGCCCACGTCGCGGCCGGCGAACGCACCCAGGTCCAGCCGCTCGATCACCTCGTCGGTGATCGCCCGATCACGCCGGCCCGGCCGGGCCAGATAGCCCAGATGCGGAGTGCGGCCGAGCAGGATGTACTCGTGCACCGGCATCTGTGCCGGCACCACCGGGCTCTGCGCGGTGTAGGCGATGCCGCGGCCCAATTCGCGCCGGGTGAGTTCGCGGACCGGGCGGCCGGCCACGCTGATCGAACCCAGGTAGGGCAGCAGCCCGGCGACCGCCTTGAGCAGCGTGGACTTGCCCGCGCCGTTGGGGCCGATCACCGCGAGCCACTCGCCGGGTTCGACGTCCGCGTCCACCCCGCGCAGCACCGGCACCCGGTCGCGGTCCACGCCGGTGTCGCGCAGCACCAGGCGGGCGCTCACACGTCCACCTTGCGGGTGCCGCGCAGCACGAACACGAAGAAGGGTGCGCCGACGAACGCGGTGACCACGCCGATCGGCAGTTCGCCGGGTGCGGTGATCGTGCGCGCGAGCAGGTCGGTGAGCACCAGGAACGCCGCGCCGCACAGTAGCGACATGGGCAGGACACGGCGGTAGCTGCCGCCGACGAAGCGGCGCACGATGTGCGGCACGACGATGCCGACGAAGCCGATCAGGCCGCTGATCGCGACCGCGGACGCGGTGGCCAGGGAGGCGGCGAGCAGCACCACCAGGCGGACCCGGCCGGCCCGTACGCCCAAGCCCGCGGCCTCCTCGTCGCCGACCGACATGACGTCGAGCAGGCGTCCGTGCAGGAGCAGCACCGCGGTGCTCAGCAGTGCGTACGGCAGGATCATTCGCAGGTCGGCCCAGCCGATCCCGGACAACCTGCCGAAGATCCACGAGTAGATCCGGCGCAGTTCGTCGGTGTTGGCGGACTGCACGTAGGTCTGCGCGGAGGCCAGGAACTGGGCGACCGCGACGCCGGCCAGGACCAGGTTCGCGGTGCCGTCGGAGCGGCTGGTGCTCGCGCCGAGCCCGTAGGCGAGCAGCACGCCGCCCATCGCGCCGACGAACGAGGCGAGCGGCACCACCGGGATCCCGCCCACGCTGTTCCCGTCCGCGTACACGATCACCAGCGTCGCGCCCAGCCCGGCGCCGGAGGCGGCGCCGAGCAGGTACGGATCGGCCAGCGGGTTGCGAAAGACGCCCTGATAGCCGGCGCCGGCGATGGCCAGCAGCCCGCCCACGGTCACCGCGGCCAGCACGCGGGGCAGCCGCAGGTCCATCAGGACCGCGTACTGGACCGGGGACAGGCCGTGGTCGAGGTGCACGAAGGGCAGCTTGTCCAGCAGCGCGAGCAGCACCCCGCTCGCGGGCAGATCGGCCGCCCCGACGCTCAGGGCGAGCACGACGACGCCGACCAGCAGTACGCCCGCGCCGAGCAGGGGCAGTACCGCCGGTCGGGATCGCATGGGCAGGAGATCCCGCACGAGCCGGCCGTCAGCCCTGCGTCGCGCCGGCCTTGGTGACCGCCTCCGACACGGCCCGGACCAGGTCCACCACGCGCGGGCCCCAGCGCGAGGCGATGTCGTCGTCGAGCGCGACCACGCCGCCCTTGCGCACCGCGGTCACCCGGTCCCAGCCCGGCCGCTTGGCCACCTCGGCGGCGTTTTGGCCGCAGCACTTGGTGTCGGCGAGGAAGACCAGATCGGGGTTGGCCTGCACGAGGTACTCGGCGGACAACTGCGGGTAGCCGGTGCCGGCCTTGTCCGCCTCGTCGGCGATGTTCTTCAGGCCGAACTGTGCGTACACCTGACCGAGGAAGGTCTTGGAGGTCGAGGTGTAGAGCGTGTTGTCCAACTCGTGGAAGTAGCTCAGCTGCTTCGCCGGCTTGGGTGTCGCCGCGACGACGGCCGCGATGTCGCTCTTCATCTTCGCCGCCACCTCGCCGGCCTGCTTGGCGTGGCCGGTGGCCGTGCCCAGCGTGGTCAGCTGCGCGTACGAGTCGTCGAAGGTCTTCGCCGCAGGCGTCAGCACGACCGGGATCTTCAGCTTGCTCAAGGACGCGACAAGGCCGTCGATGTCGTCCGAGACGACCACGAGGTCGGGGGTGTAGTTGGTGATCGCCTCGATGTTCGGCTTGAAGCCGGACAGCTTGGTCTTGGGCGCGCTCGCCGGGAAGTTCGACTGGTCGTCCACCGCGGTGACCTGGCCGCCGGCGCCGATCGCGAACAACATCTCGGTGGCGCTGGGCGCGAGCGAGACGATCTTCTTCGGGGCGCTCGCGATGGTGACCTTGGCGCCGCCGGAGTCCACGGTCGCCGGGAATGCCTTGGTGTCGGGACCCGACCCGGCCGAGGTGCCGGTCGCCGCCGGCGTGCCCTGGGTCTTGTCGTCCTTCGAGTCGTCCGAGTCACCGCAACCGGTGAGGACGAGCGCGCCGAGCAGCAGCACGGCGGCGGAACGAAGCAGGGGTACGGATCTCAACGAAGACTCCAGGTCCTTCGACGCGGCAGGCGTCGGGACCCGTGGAGACGGATCGCCCCTCCTGCGAGGCCGATGTCGTCGGCGCGAACGAGGCGACCCGGCTCGTCCCCGACCTCCCGGGCGTCCGGGCGGGGCATCACGGTTGCGGGACAGCGCCGGGATCCCACCGGACTTCGCTGCGTTCGACGCCGTCGGCGACAAACCGGCCGCCGACGCGCGAACGATATCAACGGGCCCGTTCACCCTCGGTGATGGGGGTCGGATTCCGGGCGATCCGCCGGCAATCGGGCGCCGCCGGCCCGGGCGCGTCGCGGGAACAGCCCGCGCCCGGTCCGTGGTTGAAGCGGGCATGACCACCATCGACGTGCGCCGGGCCGGCGAACGCTTCCACACGCGTGCGGGCTGGCTCGACTCGCACCACAGCTTCTCCTTCAGTCGCCACTACGCGCCGGACAACACCCATTTCGGGCTGCTCCTGGTCAGCAACGACGACGTGGTCGCTCCGGGTACCGGCTTCGACACCCACCCGCATCGGGACATGGAGATCGTCACGTGGGTGCTCTCCGGCTCCCTGGTGCACCAGGATTCCGAGGGCCACAACGGGATCATCCACCCGGGCCTGGCCCAGCGGATGAGCGCCGGCCGGGGCATTCTGCACTCGGAGAAGAACGACGCGGCCGGCTCGTCGGACCCTGTGCACTTCGTGCAGATGTGGGTGGCTCCCGACGAGGACGGGATCACTCCGGGTTACCAGCAGCAGGACGTGCGCACCGAACTGGAGCGCGGCGGCCTGGTGCCGATCGCGTCCGGGCGGCCCGGGCACGACGCGGCGATCCGGATCCACCAGAAGGACGCCGCGCTGCACGTGGCGCAGTTGCCCGCCGGCGGCACCGCGACACTGCCGGACGCGCCGTTCGTGCACGTGTTCGTCGCCCGCGGGATCGTCGACCTGGAGGGCGCCGGGGCGCTCGCGGCGGGTGACGCGGTGCGCCTGTCCGATGCCGGAGGGCAGCGGCTGACCGCTTTCCCGGACGGTCCGGCCGAGGTGCTCGTGTGGGAGATGCACGCGGGGTTGACGCTCGCGTGAAGGCTCGGGCTTGCTTGGAGTGCGCTCCAACTCCGTAGCGTTCGTCTCGTGCCCGCCCATCGGGGCGGGCTTCCCACCGGAGGCTCCACCATGTCGGCCACGCAGCAGGTCACCGCACCCGAGGACTACGAGGTCGGCAAGTACTCGATCGGCGAAGTGGCCGAGCGCACCGGTCTGACCGCGCACACGCTGCGCTGGTACGAGCGGATCGGCCTGATGCGGCACGTGAACCGGCAGGGGCCCCGGACGGGAGGCAACGGGAACGGGCGGGGGAGTCGGCGTCGCTACAGCGACCACGACCTCGACTGGCTGGAATTCGTCGGCAAGATGCGGCTGACCGGGATGCCGGTGGCGGACATGCTCCGCTACGCGGAACTGGTCCGCCAGGGCGACGAGACCCGGCCCGCTCGCCGAGAGTTGCTGGAGGACCACCGCGAGGAGGTCCGCAACCGAATCAGCGACCTGCAGAGCTGCCTGCTCGTGATCGACCACAAGATCGAGATGTACGCGGACGCGGAGCGGAGTAACGACGATGAGCACCACGAAGACGAACACTCTCAGGCTGGGTGACCGGGGCCCCGAGGTCTTCGCCCAGGGCCTGGGCTGCATGGGCATGAGCGCCTTCTACGCGGGCGCCGAGCACAACGAGTCGGTGGCCACCCTGGAGCGCGCCCTCGAATTGGGCGTCACCCTGTTCGACACCTCGGACATGTACGGCCCGCACACCAACGAGGAATTGCTCGGCGCCTTCCTCGCCGAGGGCGGCCGGCGCGAGCGGGTCACCCTGGCCACCAAGTTCGCGATCAACGTCACGCCCGAGGGCGAGCGCGAGATCCGTGGCGACGCGGCCTACGTCAAGCAGGCCGCCGAGGCCAGCCTGCGCCGGCTGCGCACCGACGTGATCGACCTGTACTACATGCACCGCCGCGACGTCCGGGTGCCGATCGAGGAGACCGTCGGCGCGATGGCGGAGCTGGTGCGCGAGGGCAAGGTGCGGCATCTGGGCCTGTCCGAGGTGACGGCCAAGGAGCTGCACGCGGCGGCGGCCGTGCACCCGATCGCCGCCGTGCAGTCCGAGTGGAGCTTGTTCACCCGCGACATCGAGGACAGCGTGGTGCCGGCCACTCGCGAGGTGGGCGCGGCGTTGGTCGCCTACTCGCCGCTCGGGCGGGGTTTCCTGACCGGTGCGTGGGCCACCGCCGACACGTTGCCCGAGGGTGACTTCCGCCGCTTCCAGCCGCGCTTCACCGGCGACAACGCCGCCGCGAACGCGGCCATCCTGGCGCCGGTGCGGGCGATCGCGGAGGCCCACGGCGCCACCCCGGCACAGGTCGCGCTCGCCTGGGTGCACTCGCGCACCGCGGCGTGGGGCCTGTCGGTGGTGCCGATTCCGGGTACCACCAAGCGGCACCGCCTGGAGGAGAACGTGGGCGCGGTCGACCTGGTGCTCACCGAGGCCGAACTGGCCGCACTCGAACCGATCGCCGGGCAGGTCACCGGGGCGCGCTACCCGGACATGACGGCGACCTTCAACGACCGCGACTAGGACAGGGCCGGACCCGTGCCTGAGGCCGCCCCGCGCTCGGCGCGGTGCGGCCTCAGCCGCGTCGGCGTCCCTCGCGCTCCAGCCGGTCCGCCACGTGCGGCCGGAGCAGCCCGTCGAAGCCCGATTCGCGGATCCGGCGAGTCAACTCGGACGGCGTCGTGCGCAACGCGGCCGCGGTCGCGACCAGATCCCACTCGTGCGCACGCAGGGTCGCGAGCAGGTGACCCCTGCGAGTCTGTGCCGGGGACAGCCGAAACGTCTTGCAGTACGCGAGCCGGCCGTCCTCGTGGGTGATCCGCTCACCGATGTGGTTCTCCTCGTCGAGCCGGAACGAGGGCAGGAAACGGGTGAGCTCGAACGACCCCATCCGGTACACCGATTCACTCGTGTAGGCGCCCTCGCCGGTGAGACCGGCCAACATCCGCCGGTGGAATCGTTCCCACGCGAGGGACTGCTCGGCTGTCTCCCGGCGCAGGTCCGCGAGCGAGGACACCCGTTCGCTCGCGATCCCCACGACGAAATCCGGTACCGCCTCGACGTAGTTGGCGTAGTGGAACAGCACCTCGCCGTACAGGTCTTCGAGCAGCGTCGTGTGCAGCGCCCGGTAGTCGGCCGGATGCGGCACCACGAACACGCTCGCGAGCGTGTCCGCGACGTACAGCGCGACCCCGCACTGGCCCGGATGAATCTCGAACACCTTGAGCGCGTCGGCCAGTCCGCGCACGGCACACCCGCAGAATGCCTCCTCCATGCGCGGCGACAACCCCTTGCGCACGGCCTGGTCGGTCCATTCCTCCCACACGATCGACGGCCCGCCGAAGTGCAACGAGAGATATCCCTCCAGGGCCAGGTGCATCGGCAGAAACCGCAGCCGATTGCTGCTCTCCCGGTGGGCCATTCGCCGCAAGGCCCGCCTGGGCGCCCGCATCCTCGCGCTCGAAGGCGTCGCCGGCCGCTCCTGGAGCTGGGTGCCGAAGGCCGCCGACGGGTCGGCGTCGGGGCCCCAGGACGCCACGAACGCGTGCGGGATGAAGGACTGGTAGCAGGTGCCGTCGCCGACATCGACGATCGAGGCGTCACCGGCGTCGTAGACGCGCCGATCCAGCCGCAGGCCCACCAGCGGCTCCTCGCGCACGAGCGGTACCAGCCGGATCGCGCCCCACACCTGTGCGGGCCGGGCGACCAGCCCGGTCGCCGCGAATCCGCCGCTCATACCGCCGCCTTCCGGGCCCGGAACCGGTCCTGACGATCCGCCAGGTAGTGCCGCAACTCCGCGAAGCCGGCCCGGCCCTCGGCGAACCGGGCCAACTCGACCAGCGCCGGCACGTCCTCCGCGTCGCGCACCCCGACCGTCGGCACGCTCGCCGACAACCGCTTCACGTCGAAGCCGTCCGCGTCGTACACGGGATTGAGATGCACCACGGTGGTCGCCCCGTCCGGATCCAACCGCTCGCGCCATACCCGCAGCACCTCGGCGGCCAGTCCCGGCGGGCTGTTGTCCCAGCCGTCGGAGACCACGACCAGGCGGTCCGGGGCCAGTTCGAGCGCGTCGATCAGCCGTTCGCCCAGCGGCGTGGGGCCGCTGGGCCGCACCAGCAGCGGGTCGTGCAGTCCCGAGGTCCACAGACCGGTGAAGTCCCGGGCGAGTGCCTTCAGCAGGAATCGACAGGCCAGCGCGACCGCCAGCGGGCGCTGTCGCTTCGTGGTCGACCCGAACGAGGAGAAGCTGTCGTCGAGCACCGCCACGACCCGGCCCCAGGACCCCGCCGCATCCCCCGCCGCACGACGTGCGGACTCGGTCAGCGCCTGCCGCAGTTCGTCGTATCGGGCGGTGCGCTGGGCACGGGTCAGGGACAACACGTAGGACGCCAGCCGAGTCAGAGGCATCCGGCCGAGTTCCGCCTGCACCGCGCCGACCCCGGCCCGCTCGCCGGCGCCCTGCAGGCGCAGCCGCTCCAGCCGGGTCAGTTGCGGGGCGATCTTCTCCAGGAACGTCGCACGCTTGATGCCGTGCTTGGACGCGAGCCCCTCGGCGACGGTGTACGGCAGGTCGTACAGCGCACTCTGCGCGTAGTGCGCCCGTCGCCAGGTCTCGAACAGCGGCGTGTCGAAGGCGGCCACCCTGCGGGTCGCGGTGAACAGGAACGTGCCGGTCTCGGCGGGCGCACGCAGATGCGCGTGCCGCATCGTCGCCTTCACCCCGGACCGGTACTTCACCGCGTCGAAGACCGGATCACGACGACCCGCCGTCCAGTCGCGCATGATCGCGCGCGTACGCCGATTGTTGACGCCGCGTCGGGCCAGTTCCCGAAAGAGCTTGAAGACCCGCTGAGGGGCCATCAGTTCCAGCCGGCGCGCGATCAGTTCGCCCTCGCGGCGGCGCACCTCGGGGGTCAGGTCGCGGCTGCTCTCCAGCAGGTGCCGGACGATCAGGGCCGCGTTGAAGTCGTTGATGTCCAGCGCGAGGGTGGCGGCGTAGAGCTCGCGGTAGTTGCCCGCGATGTACTCGTGCAGGAACTGCACCGACAACCGTTGTGCGTCCGCGTCGTCGCGGAACTCACGCTGGCCGGTGGCGGTCACCGCCGCGTTGACGAACATCACCACGTCTTCGCACGCGGCCAGGTCCCGGCGGTCCACGACGCATCCCCTCGGCCGGACAAAAGCTGACGCCGGCCGGGGAATGGAGGCGCGAACAGCGAAGTGACGCTTAAGAGGCGATTCCGAAAGTCGCAGCCGAAGTCCCGCGGCCGGCCCGCAGAGTCTAGACCCGGGGCCATGTCGAAGGCTCGGCAAATAAGGCTCGGCAGGTACGGCCCGAGGGCTCGGCGACAACGGCCGTGGCCCCGGTCCGCGAACGGATCGGGGCCACGGCCGCACTACCTGCCGATCAGGCGTCGCCGCCGACCGTACCCACGCCGGCCGCCTTGACGTCCAGGAGCTGGTACTGGGAGATCGCCTTCGAAACCACGCTCGGGTCGATCTCGCCGCGCCGCGCGAGCTCGGACAGCACGCCCACCACGACGGACTCGGTGTCCACGTGGAAGAAGCGCCGCGCCGCACCGCGGGTGTCCGCGAAGCCGAAGCCGTCGGTGCCCAGCGACGCGAAGTCGGCCGGGACCCAGCGCGAGATCTGGTCCGGGACGGCCCGCATCCAGTCGCTGACCGCCACCACCGGCCCGGGTCGGCCGTCGAGTACTCGGGTCACGTACGGGATGTGCGGCTCGGCCTCGGGGTGGAGCAGGTTGTGCTCCTCCGCCGCGACCGCGTCGCGCCGCAGCTCGTTCCAGGACGTGGCCGACCACACGTCGGCGACCACGTTCCAGTCCTCGGCGAGCAGCTTCTGCGCTTCCAGCGCCCACGGCATGCCGACACCGGAGGCGAGGATCTGGGCACGCAGCGCGCCCTCCTTGGCGGGACCTTCCTGGTACAGGTACAGACCCTTGAGGATGCCGTCCACGTCGACGTTCGCGGGCTCCGCCGGCTGCGCGATGGGCTCGTTGTAGACCGTCATGTAGTAGAAGACGTCCTCGGCGTCCGGACCGTACATCCGGCGCAGACCGTCCTTGACGATGTGCGCGATCTCGTACGAGAACGCCGGGTCGTACGCCACACAGGCCGGGTTGGTCGAGGCCAGCAGCTGCGAGTGCCCGTCCGCGTGCTGGGTGCCCTCGCCGGTCAGCGTGGTGCGACCGGCCGTGGCGCCGAGCACGAAGCCGCGGCTGAGCTGGTCGGCCATCTGCCAGAACTGGTCGCCCGTGCGCTGGAACCCGAACATCGAGTAGAAGACGTACACGGGGATCATCTGCTCGCCGTGCGTCGAGTACGTCGAGCCCGCGGCGATCAGCGACGCCACACAACCGGCCTCGGAGATGCCGTCGTGCAACATCTGGCCCTGCGCCGACTCCTTGTAGGACAGGAGCAGCTCACGGTCCACCGAGTCGTAGGTCTGCCCGTGCGGGTTGTAGACCTTCGCGGTCGGGAACATCGCGTCCATGCCGAAGGTGCGGTACTCGTCCGGCGCGATCGGCACGAAGCGCTTGCCGATCTCGGAGTCGCGCATCAGGTCCTTGAGCAGGCGCACGAACGCCTGCGTCGTGGCGACCGGCTGCTTCGAGCCCTTCCTCAGCACGCTGTAGACCGGGTCGCCGGGCAGCTTGAGCGGCTTGGAACGGTCCAGCCGCCGCGGCAGCGAACCACCGAGCGCGGCGCGCCGCTCGCGCATGTACTCCATCTCCTCGGACTTCTCACCGGGGTGGAAGTACGGGGGGACGTCGCCTTCGAGCTGCTCGTCCGAGATCGGCAGGTAGAGCCGGTCGCGGAACGCCTTCAGGTCCGACTTGGTGAGCTTCTTCATCTGGTGCGTGGCGTTGCGCGACTCGAAGTTCGGGCCGAGCGTCCACCCCTTCACCGTCTGCGCCAGGATCACCGTCGGCTGGCCGACGTGCTCGCGTGCCGACTTGAAGGCCGCGTAGACCTTGCGGTAGTCGTGCCCGCCGCGACCGAGCTTTTGGATGTCCTCGTCGGAGAGGTCCTGCACCATCCGGCGCAGCCGCGCGTCGTCGCCGAAGAAGTGCTCGCGCACGTAGGCGCCGGACTCCACCGCGTAGGTCTGGAACTGGCCGTCGGGCGTCGTGTTCATCTTGTTCACGAGCGCGCCGTCGGTGTCCTGGGCCAGCAGCGGGTCCCAGTCGCGACCCCAGACGACCTTGATCACGTTCCAGCCGGCGCCGCGGAAGTACGACTCCAGCTCCTGGATGATCTTGCCGTTGCCGCGCACCGGACCGTCGAGGCGCTGCAGGTTGCAGTTGATCACGAAGGTGAGGTTGTCCAGCTCCTCACGGGCGGCCAGGCCGATGTTGCCGAGCGACTCGGGCTCGTCCATCTCGCCGTCGCCGAGGAAGGCCCAGACGTGGCTGCGCGAGGTGTCCTTGATGTTGCGGTTGTGCAGGTACCGGTTGAACCGGGCCTGGTAGATCGCCCCGAGCGGGCCCAGGCCCATCGAGACGGTCGGGAACTCCCAGAAGTCCGGCATCATCCGCGGGTGCGGATAGCTGGGCAGCCCGTTCGGGGCGGCCGACTTCTCCTGGCGGAAACCGTCGAGCTGCGCCTCGCTGAGGCGTCCCTCCAGGAAGGCACGTGCGTAGATGCCCGGGGACGCGTGTCCCTGGAAGTAGATCTGGTCGCCCGACTCCCCGTGGTCCTTGCCGCGGAAGAAGTGGTTGAAGCCGACCTCGTACAGGCTCGCCGAGGACGCGTAGGTGGCGATGTGACCGCCGACCCCGAGCCCCGGGCGGTTCGCCCGCGACACCATGATCGCGGCGTTCCACCGGACGAACGCACGGATGCGCCGCTCGATGTTCTCGTCGCCGGGGAACCAGGGCTCGCTCTCCGGGGCAATCGTGTTGATGTAGTCCGTGCTGCGCAGAGCCGGCACGCCGACCTGTCGTTCACGGGCCCGTTCGAGCAGCTTGAGCATGATGTAGCGGGCTCGCTGGCGGCCCTGCTCGTTGATGACTGCGTCCAGCGACTCCAGCCATTCCCCGGTCTCGTTCGGATCGATGTCGGGGAGCTGGCTCGGGAGGCCGTCGCTGATGATCGAGAAGCGCTCTCGTCCGGAAGCCACGCTGTTCCTTCGCCTTATCGGTAGATGGGGACCCTCCCCGCGAGAGCGGGGTCGACCACCCTGAGCGGTGTCGCGCCGTCCCCATCGTGGTACCCGGACGTTGGATCCGTCATCTCTACCGACCGGTAATGGACCGGCGGGGTGCCCGCCTGCATCTCATCCACCGAGCCCGATCCGTGTTCGGTTACCGCGAAAGGAGCGGAGCTGCCCTGATCGTCCGACTGTCGCCGGACGCTCCACGCGGCGGTTCGCGATTGCGGGGTGATGCAACCGTGAACCTCCAAGACCTTACGCCGACTGTCTTACGCACAACGCACTGGCGTAGTTCCCTGGGAGGGTGTGAGTGGTTTCGCACCCGTTCGACAGGGAGGTCAAAGCTGATGCAGGCACGAATTGGCGACCGGCTCCACGTGCACGGGAAGACGGTCGGTCGTGGGGATCGTTTCGGGGAGATCGTCGAGGTCAGGGGCCCGGACGGGGCGCCGCCGTACGTGGTGCGGTTCGAGGACGGGCACACCGGGCTGGTGATCCCCGGGGCGGACGCGGTGATCGAGCGGGCGGGCGGTGCGGATCCGGCCGCCGGACGGCCCCGGCGAACCTGGTGAGTTTTCGTCTGTCACGCTGGACCCTCGAATACGTTGCGTGATCCACACCTGGTCGGGGTAGCTTCCGCACAGGGCGTGGTGTGGCGTTTGCGCGAGTACGTGACCTGGGTACTTGCGCGAACAGCCTGGCGCGTGTGGACTTACGCGCGTGAGCCCCGAAGCGTTGTGGGGCCGGACAAGGGAGGTTAATTCGTGAGCGCGACCGCGGACCACGCGGAAGAACGGGCCAACTCGGCCGTTCGACTTGGGTTCCAGCCCGGACAGGTGGTCCAGGAGCTCGGTTACGACGACGACGTGGACGAGGAGCTGCGCGAGGAGATCGCGGAACTCACCGGCAACGAACTCGTCGATGAGGACTACGAGGAAGACGTTGCCGACGTCGTCCTGCTGTGGTTCCGCGAGGATGACGGCGACCTCGTCGACACCCTCGTGGATGCCCTCGCCACGCTCACGGATGGTGGCCATATCTGGCTGCTGACCCCGAAGACCGGCCGGGACGGATATGTAGAACCCTCGGATATCGGTGAGGCCGCGCCGACTGCGGGATTGGCCCGCACGACGAGCTTCGGCGCCGTCAAGGACTGGTCGGCGACCCGTCTGGTATCGCCCAAGGCGGTGCGCAGCGGCAAGAAGTGATCCGATGCCACTGCGGTAAGCAGACGAATGGCAAGACCCCGAGCGGTGATTTGGTCACCGGTCGGGGTCTTGCTGATTGTTGGGCGCCTTGGGCGCGGGGGCGCGGGGGTGGGTGCGGTGGGTCGGGGCGAGGGGGTCGTTGGTGTGGCGAAGCGGGGGCGTCAGAGTCGGGGGTGCGGCGCTGCTGCTTGTTGGGCGCCTTCGGCGCCGGCTCGCGAGGCACCACTTTTTTCTCGGAGGAGCGAAGCGGGGGAGAGAAAAAAGTGGCCCCTCGCTCGTGACTTCGTGTCCCTGCGCTTCGCTCCGGGTCACGAAGTCTTGGGTTTGCGGCTCCGCCGCTCTCCGCGCTTCGCGCGTCGATCGCGTGGGGGGCGCGGGTCGGGGGCGCTGACGCGACTGGGGGTGGGCGCCGGGGGTAGGCGTTCGGGGTGGGCGCTGACGTGCCGGGGGGTGTGGGTTTTGGGGTGGGGGGCGGCGTTGGGGTGGGGGGATGGGGGGAGGATGCGGGCATGTCGTCGATTGTGAGTGGGCCGTGGGGTGTCGCCTCCATGTCCGTCGCCGTGCAGCGGGGGCGGGCCCTTGCCGCCTGGGATGGCTTTCGTGATCTGGTTGTGCGGGTCGATCCGGACGCGCCCTCTCGGTTGGCGGGCTGGGACGGGCGGGCCGTGATCAGCCATCTCGCGTCCTGGCCCGAGGCCCCGCTGCTGGCTCGCCTGCTCGCCGAGGCCGGCGGTCGACGTGCCCCTGATGCCGCGCCGATGCATCAGGACGACGTCAACGCGCGCCTGGTCGACACGCACCGCGAGGCCACGGCCGCGGAGTTGCTGGCCGCGCTCGACGACGGGCGGGCCCGGCTGGCCGCGGCCTTCGACGCGACCGCACAGGACCCGACCCTGGCCCTGGCCCGCACCGGCTCCCAGGTCGGCCCGGTGCCGCTGCTCACCCAGCTCGGCGCGATCGCCTACGAACTGGCCGTGCACGCGCTCGACCTGGCCCCGTGCGGAGCCGGCGAACCACCTGCCGTGCTGCTCGACGCGGGGGTGCTGGCCCTGGCCGACATCACCGGCGCGCTCGCCGCCCGACACGGCGTCCGGGCCCGAACCGGGCTGGCCATACCCGGCGGCGGCTGGGGCTTCGCCGCGCCCGGCACCGAGGGCGTCGGCTGGGAGGTCTTCCCGCTCCCGCCCGGCCGCCCCGGCCTGCCCGCCGTCGAGGCCCGCTCCGCCGCCCTGCTGCTGGACGCCTCCGCGGGCCGCCGGGCCGTCCCGGCCCTGCTGGCCCGGCGCGAACTCAAGCCGCACAACCTGCCCGGCCTGCTCGCGCTGGCCCCGCTCCTCGACCACGTCCCCGGCCTCCCGGGCGGCCCGGCCCTGCGCCTGACCGCCACCGCCCTGGGCGGCGTCGGCCGGATGACCGCTCTCCTCCCGACCCTGACCCGCCCCCGTTCCTGAGCCCGGCGGGCAGCCTGGGCCGAAGGGGTCGCGGGTCGGCTCGGGATCGGGGCCGGCCGGGCCGAGGGGCTTTCCGGGCCCCGACTAGGCTCGCCGCTGAGAGGCGGACGTCGCCTGGGACAAGGAGATCGCATCATGGCCGTCGAGATCGGTAGCAAGGCCCCCGAGTTCGAGCTCAAGAACCAGCACGGCGAGGTTGTTCGGCTGGCGGACTTCCGTGGCGAGAAGAACGTCCTGCTGGTCTTCTATCCGTTCGCGTTCACCGGCGTGTGCACCGGTGAGCTGTGTGCGCTGCGGGACGATCTGCCGAACTACCAGAACGACGACGTGCAGGTCCTGGCCGTCTCCTGCGACGCGCCGTTCTCGCTGCGTGTGTTCGCCGAGCAGGAGGGCTACGAGTACCCGCTGCTCTCGGACTTCTGGCCGCACGGCGGGGTCGCGCAGGCGTACGGCGTCTTCGCCGAGGACAAGGGTTGCGCCGTGCGGGCGACCTTCGTCATCGACAAGGAGGGCGTGATCAAGTGGAGCGTGGTCAACGCGATCCCGGACGCGCGGGACGAGGCGGAGTACCTCAAGGCGCTCGCGAGCGTCTGATCGTTCGATTCGGTGCGCGGTCGGGGGTTCTCCGGCCGGTTCGGGCGTAGGTCGGGCCGGGTCGGGGTACCCATGCCGCGGCGAGACTCCCGCCGGTCAGGAACTCCTGACTAGGATCGGCGCGTTGTCACGTCTGTAGGCGAAAATTCCGGGGCACCAGTTGCTCCATGAACCTTTGGAGGACTCGTGGGCGTCAGCCTGAGCAAGGGCGGCAACGTCTCGCTCTCGAAGGAGGCTCCGGGCCTCACCGCTGTTCTGGTCGGCCTGGGCTGGGATGTGCGTACGACCACCGGCACGGACTTCGACCTCGACGCGAGCGCGATCCTGCTCAACGGAAGTGGTCAGGCGCCGTCGGACGGGCACTTCGTCTTCTTCAACAACCTCAAGAGCCCCGACGGCTCCGTCGAGCACACCGGTGACAACACCACCGGTGAGGGCGAGGGAGACGACGAGGCGATCAAGGTCAACCTGGCGGGTGTTCCGGCGGATGTCGAGCGGATCGTCTTCCCGGTCTCGATCTACGACGCCGAGACGCGCCAGCAGAGCTTCGGCCAGGTCCGCAACGCGTTCATTCGCATCGTGAACCAGGCCGACAACAAGGAACTCGCCCGGTACGACCTCACCGAGGACGCGTCCACGGAGACCGCGATGGTCTTCGGCGAGCTGTACCGCAACGGCGCGGAGTGGAAGTTCCGCGCGGTGGGCCAGGGCTACGCCTCGGGCCTGCGCGGCATCGCCAAGGACTTCGGAGTCAACGTCTGACAGGCGAGACATCACGAACGCCCGCCGACCGCACCCGCGGTCGGCGGGCGTTCGCCGTCCCGGACTCGGTGGCGTCGCGCGCACCGCGGTCGAATATGCGCCTGTGCACGCCTTGAGCTGTGCAAAAAGGGGGTCCCGCCGGGTCGGGGGCGTGGCAAGGTTGAAGCGAATGTACGACGATCAGGAGGAATCGATGGGGGTCACCCTCGCCAAGGGCGGAAACGTCTCGCTGAGCAAGGCCGCACCCAATCTCACCAATGTGCTGGTGGGTCTGGGCTGGGACGCGCGTGCCACCACGGGCGCCTCGTTCGACCTGGACGCGAGTGCGCTGCTGTGCGGTGGTGCGGGCAAGGTGCTCGGCGACGACTATTTCGTTTTCTACAACAACCTCAAGAGCCCCGAGGGTTCGATCGAGCACACCGGCGACAACCTCACGGGCGACGGTGACGGCGACGACGAGGTGATCCTCGTCGACCTGATGGCCGTCCCCGAGCAGGTCGAGAAGGTGGTCTTCCCGGTCTCGATCTACGACGCCGAGATGCGCGGGCAGACCTTCGGACAGGTCCGCAACGCCTACATCCGGATCGTGAATCAGGCGGACAACAACGAGCTGGCTCGTTACGACCTGACCGAGGATGCGTCAAGCGAGACTGCCATGATCTTTGGAGAACTTTACCGTTACCAGGGGGAGTGGAAGTTCCGCGCGGTAGGGCAGGGGTACGCTTCGGGCCTGCGGGGGATCGCACTCGACTTCGGCGTCAGCGTGCAATGAGTACGTACTGACGTTGTGTCAGGGTCGGTCACCCGGTGGGGCCGGCCCTGACACCTTTCCCGAGGTCTCTCGGGTGGGGGATGAGGGCCGGTCTTCCTGATGACCCACCCGGAGATGCAATCCCCAGGTAGATAAGGACCTCATCCGTGGTAATCCGTACGTTCGGCTGGTCGTTCGGCGTGACGGCAGTCGGTCTCGCCGTCGCCGCATATTTCTGGGGGGCGACCGGATTCGGCATCGTGCTGATCCTGTCGATCCTCGAGATCTCGTTGTCTTTCGACAACGCTGTAGTAAACGCCACGATCCTCAAGAAGATGAATGCCTTCTGGCAGAAGATGTTCTTGACGATCGGCATTTTGATCGCCGTCTTCGGCATGCGGCTCGTCTTCCCGCTGCTCATCGTGAGCCTGACCGCCGGAATCGGCCCGATGGACGTCGTGGACCTCGCGTTCCACGACGACAAGATGATCGACGGGATGACCTACGCGCAGCATCTGGACGAGGCGCATCCGGCGATCGCCGCCTTCGGTGGCCTGTTCCTGTTGATGATCTTCCTGGACTTCATGTTCGACGAGGAGCGCGAGCACAAGTGGATCGGCCCGCTGGAGCGGTTCACCGGCAAGCTCGGCAACTTCGACGTGCTCTCCACGCTGATCGCGCTGATCGCGCTCGTGGTCGTCGCCCAGACGCTCTCGCCCCCGCACAAGGAGGGCACGGTCATGGTGGCCGGCGTGCTCGGCCTGATCGCGTACCTGGGCGTCGGCGGGCTCTCGGACTACTTCGAGACGCACGGCACGCTGGCGCACATCAACGATGAAGAGGACGAGGCCGAGGAGAACGCCGAGCCGGCCAAGGCCGAGGGGCGCAGCGGCCCCAAGCCCGTGCAGCTCGCCGCCGGCAAGGCCGCGTTCTTCATGTTCCTCTACCTCGAGGTGCTGGACGCGTCGTTCTCCTTCGACGGTGTGGTCGGTGCGTTCGCGATCACCCAGGACCTGCTGATGATCACGCTGGGTCTGGGTATCGGCGCGATGTACATCCGGTCGCTCACGGTCTACCTGGTGCGCCAGGGCACGCTGGACGACTACGTGTACCTGGAGCACGGCGCGATGTACGCGATCGGCGCCCTGGCGACGATCCTGCTGGTGTCGATCAAGTGGGAGATCCACGAGGTGATCACCGGCGTGGTCGGGGTCGGCTTCATCGGCCTCGCGCTGATCTCGTCGATCATGCGCAACAAGCGGATCGGACACGTTCCGGGGCAGAACAGCGAAGCGGCCAAGGTCGACGCCTAGCCGTCGGTCGCAGTTGACGCGCGACCCGCGACCGGTACCGCGCCCGAGCACGATTCGGGCGCGGTACCGGTTTTTTCGCGCCCGGTTATGTTGTGTACTGAAGCCGCCACTACGCGTACGCGTGCGGGCCGGGGGATCAGGGAGGGCTTGATGCCGCTTTTCGACTGGCGTCGGGGATTGATGGAGCGCGAGCCCGAGCAGGGCGGGCACAAGGTCGCGCTGACTCGTTCGACGCCCGAGGTCTCACTGACCCAGGCCGGTTCCGCCACCGGGACGCTGCGGGTCAACCTGCACTGGAACCCGCAGGTCGAGGAGGCGCCGCCGAGACAGCGCAGCGGCGGCCTGTTCCAGCCCCTGGCGGTGCAGGCGCCGCCCTTGCCGCAGAAGATCGACCTCGACCTCGGCTGCCTGTGGGAGATGAGCGACGGCTCCAAGGGCGTGGTCCAGGCGCTGGGCAACCTGTACGGGGCGTTCAGCCAGCCGCCTTATGTCCGGTTGGACACCGACGACCGGTCCGGATCGGCGTCGGGTGAGACGTTGTTCATCAATGTCGACCAGGCGCGCAATGTGCGCCGCCTGTTGATCTTCGTCTACATCTACGAGGGCATCCCGGCGTTCGACCAGGTCAACGGTGTGGTCACGCTGTTCCCGAACGCGGGTCTGCCGATCGAGGTGCGGCTGGACGAGCACGCCCGCGAGGCGCACACGTGTGCGGTCGCGGTGGTGGAGAACCACGGCGACGAGATCGTGGTCCGGCGCGAGGTGCGCTACGTGCACGGATACCAGGCCGAGCTGGACCGGGAGTACGGGTGGGGCCTGCTGTGGGCGCGCGGCTACAAGTGAGCCGGGCCGGGTGAGGTGAGTCGGCCCGGTCGGGTCGTCGTCCCCGGAGACCGCCACGCGCGGCGGCCTCCGGGAACGACGTACCGGCTCAGCCCTGGAACTGCGGGCCCTGCGGCGGTGAGTCCAGCCGGCGCAGCTGCGGCGGGCCGCCCTGACCCTGCGGCGGGGTGCCCTGGTACTGCTGCTGGGGCGGCATGCCCATGCCCTGGGGCGGAGTGGTCCCGTGCGGCGGCATGGGAGCGCCGTGCGAGGGCGTGTACGGCCCGGGCGGCTGTGGGACGCCGTGGGCCGGCGAGTAGTGGCCCGGCGCGGGCAGCTGCGGGCCGCCCGGGGGCATGTGCATCACGCCCGGCGGGGTCTGGAAGGCCATGCCGTGCGCGGGCGTGCCCGGGGCCTGTGGCGGGGTGCCGCCCATCGCGGGCGGCGGTGGGACCGGCGCGCCGCCGGAGGGGGTGTGCGGGTATCCCGGCGGCGGGCCGCCGATCGTGTGCGGGGCCGGGGGCGGCGGGATCATCGGGCCGTCGTGGCGCGGCGGAGGCGGCGGCATCGGGGCGCCGCCGTACGGCGTGTTGCCGGAGATCGGCAGCACGCCCTGCGGCTGCGACGGCTGCTGCGGCGCGGGCGGTGCGGGCAACGTGCCCTGGCCGTACTGCGGCAGGACGGCGGTGGGGGCCGGTTCCTGATGGGCGGGCGGAGCGGGCGGGCCGTCGTGGAACGCCGGTCGCGGCGGCGGGGCGGGGGCGGTCGGCGGGGACTGGTGCACCGGCGGCAGCGGCATCGGAGTCGGCACGGGGGCCGGCGTCGGTGCGCCGGGTTCGTCGTCGACGCTGATGCCGTAATCGGTCGCCAGGCCCGCGAGACCGCTCGCGTAACCCTGGCCGACCGCGCGGAACTTCCACTGGTCGGCCCGCCGGTAGATCTCGCCGAAGACGAACGCCGTCTCGGTGGTGGCTCCGCCGATCGGGAAGTTGAGCAGCTCGCCGCCGCCGTCGGCGTCGTACAGTCGAAGGACGAGGCCGGGAACCGAGCCGATCGTGCCGCCGTCCGCGGACGCGGCCACGATCACGTGCTGCACGTCGCTGCCGAGCGCGGCGACATCCACCCGGACGCCGTCGGTGCAGCGGTTCGGGGCGGTGTTCTTGCCCTCGTGCACGACCGTGCCGGACGGATGCCGGGGCTGGTTGTAGAAAACGAAATCGTTGTCGTCGCGCACCTTGGTGTTCGCGCCGAGCAGCAGGGCCGAGGCGTCCATGTCCGGAACACCGGCTCCCGGCCGCCATTCGAGGACCACGCGCACGGACCGGGCAGGGAGGGCCGTATTCGCTCCCTTGGACATCACCTGGGTCATGCGCCCATCCTGCCGTCCCGAAGGAGTCGCGCTCAACGTGGGTCAGGCTCGTGACGATTGTGTGAACACATGGTCCTATAACCGGATCGTACGCCTTCGATTTTGCTTTTCGGTTACCGTAGGCAGTCGCCTGCCGGCGGCTCACCGGCGCGGCGCGAATGCGCCTATTTGGATACACCCAGGGCGCGTACGGGTTCCCGCCCCGACGCGCCTTTGCCACCACCACCGTCAGTCGAGGGGGATCAGATCACGATGCGGCATTTCGGCTACCTGGACGATGCGGTCCGCGATCATCTGTTCCACCGCCCGCCGGAGAGCTTCGACCGGGACAGCGACCCCGCGGTCCTGGCCGCGGCCCTGGGCGCGACGCTGTACAGCCCCGCGACGCGCGGCACGCTCGCGGTGGACATCGTCAAGCAGGCCGCCCGTGGTGTGACCTCGATGGTGTTGTGCCTGGAGGATTCGATCGACGACCGCGAGGTGGTCGGCGCCGAGCAGAACCTGGTCGAGCAACTGGCCGCGTTCGCCCGCTCCGGAGTCGAGGGCCCGCTGCTGTTCATCCGGGTCCGCCACCCCGAGCAGATCACCGACCTGACCGAGCGGCTCGGCGACACCCTGAGCGTGCTGTCCGGATTCGTGCTGCCCAAGTTCGAGCCGGACAGCGGCACGCGCTACCTCAAGGCCCTGGACGAGGCGATCGCGCTCAGCGGACGCCGGCTGTACGCGATGCCGGTGCTGGAATCGCCCTCGATCGCCTACCTCGAACACCGGCGCACGGTGCTCGCGGAACTCGCCGAGCTGGTCGCCGCGCACCGGGACAAGATCCTCGCGGTGCGGATCGGGGCCACCGACTTCCAGTCCGCGTACGCGCTGCGCCGCTCGCGCGACCTGACCGCGTACGACGTGCTGCTGGTGGCCGGCCTGATCGGCGACATCGTCAACGTGTTCGGCCGCGCGGACGGCACCGGATACGTGATCAGCGGACCGGTGTGGGAGTACTTCCCCCAGGGCGAGCGACTGTTCAAGCCGCAGCTGCGCCGCACCCCGTTCGCCGAGGCCGAGGACCCGGACGAGGCGGTCGAGCTGCGCACCCGGCTGATCTCGGCCGACCTGGACGGGCTGATCCGCGAACTCGAACTGGACAAGGCCAACGGCCTGCTCGGCAAGACCGCGATCCACCCCAGCCACGTGGCGGTGATCCACGCGATGTCGGTGGTCACCCACGAGGAGTACTGCGACGCCACCGACATCCTGGCCGAGAGCGCGGCCGGCGGCGGGGTGCTGCGCTCGGCGTACACGAACAAGATGAACGAGGTGAAGCCGCACCGGGCCTGGGCCCAGGCGATAGTGCGCCGGGCGCAGGCGTTCGGCGTCGCGAACGAGGAGGTCACCTTCGTCGACCTGCTCGCCGCCGGCATGGAGTGCACCGGCGCGGGATGAAGGAGCCGACGGGGCGGGTGCCCCGCGGTGGTGGGATTCGATCGGGTACCGAGGGAAGCGGGTTCGTGCGTTGAGTGAACATCGGATGGAAACCTGGTCGGGGAGTTGGGTCGCCGAGCGACTCGACGTGACGCTCGCGGGGGAGGGGCTCGCCACGCTGGTCGGGCTCGCCCTGCGGCGCAACCCGCGCCGGGCCCACCTGCTGGTGTCCACCGTGCTCGGCAAGCACGTTCCGCAACTGCCCGCGGTGGTCCACGACGCGGGCCGCGAGTTGGGCGCGCGGGTGGCGAGCGTGCTGACCGGCGAGCCGACGCCGGTGGTGCTCGGCTACGCGGAGACCGCGACCGGCCTGGGCCACTGTGTGGCCGAGGCGCTGCCCGGGGCGACCTACCTGCACTCGACCCGCCGGTCGGTGGCCGGCGTCGCGCGGTTCGGTGCGTTCGAGGAGGAGCACTCGCACGCCACCTCGCATCTGCTCCTGCCGCGCGATCCGCAATTCCTGACCGGGACCGGCCCCTTGGTACTGGTGGATGACGAACTCTCGACCGGACGCACGATCGCCAACACCATCCGGGCGCTGCACACGGTGGCGCCGCGTGCGCACTACGTGGTCGCGGCGCTGATCGATGTGCGCGGTCCCGCCGACCGGGCCGAGATGGAGGTGTTCGCGGCCGAACTCGGCTCCCGGGTGGACCTGGTGACCCTGGCCGCGGGCACCGTCGAACTGCCCGAGGACGTGCTCGCGCGGGGCACCGCGCTGGTGGCCGAGCACGACCACGGCGGCCGGGCCGGCGGCGGCTCGCCCGGCATCGTGCGCACGCTCGACCTGGACTGGCCCGCCGGGTTGCCCGACGGCGGCCGACACGGCTTCACCCAGGCCGATCAGGACGCGCTGGAGCGGGCGTTGCCCGCGCTGGGCGCCGCGCTGGCCGAACAGGTGCTCGGCCGGCGGATCCTGGTGCTCGGCTTCGAGGAACTGATGTACACGCCGCTGCGGTTGGCCCGCGCGCTCGCCGAACACGTCGCGGCGGACGTCGAGGTGCGCTACTCGACCACGACCCGCTCACCGGTGCTCGCGGTCGACGACCCCGGCTACGCGATCCGCACCCGATTGGAATTCCCGGCCCACGACGACCCGTCGGACGGTCCCGGCGCCCGCTACGCGTACAACGTCGCGGCCGGCACCGACCCCGCACGACGCTTCGACGAGGTGCTGATCGTCGTCGACTCGGTCGCCGACACCCCGGAACTGCACGCGCCCGGTGGGCTGCTGGACGTGTTGTCCCGGGTCACCGACCACGTCGGTCTGCTCGTTGTCCCCTCCTTCACCCCCGAGGTGCGCAGGTCATGAACCACCAGCCGAGCCCGCAAGGGCACGACACCGGCAAACTGCCGGACCCGCTGTACGGGCCCGCGTTCTCCTCCTACGCCGCCGACGAGGTGGCCTGGTTGCTCAAGGACCTGTCCGCGGTGGAGTTGGAGGCACCGCTGGAGGAGCGCGAGGAGGCGATCCAGCACGCGGGCGCGCACTACGCCGAGTCGCTGCCGATCGAGTACCAGCCCTCCCCCGAGTACCAGGCGCTGTTCCACGCGGCGCTGGACGCCTCGGCGGACCGGATCGCGCACGCGGTCGGTGTGGTCACCGAGACCATCCTGGCCGAACGCGGCCGGGACGCGGTGCTGGTCTCGCTCGCCCGCGCCGGCACCCCGGTGGGCGTGCTGATGCGCCGCTGGGCCCGGCGCGCGCACGGTCTGACCCTGCCGCACTTCGCCGTGTCCATCGTGCGCGGACGCGGCATCGACGCCACCGCGCTGCGCTGGCTGGGGCGCGAGTTCGACCCGTCGCGGATCGTCTTCGTGGACGGCTGGACCGGCAAGGGCGCGATCACCCGGGAGTTGTCCGACGCGCTGGATCTGACCGCCGAGACCACCGGCATGCGCTTCGACCCGGAACTGGCCGTGCTCGCCGACCCGGGCTCGTGCGTACGCACCTACGGCACCCGCGACGACTTCCTGATCCCGTCCGCGTGCCTGAACTCGACGGTGTCCGGGCTGGTTTCGCGCACCGTGCTGCGGGACGACCTGATCGGCCCGGACGAGTTCCACGGCGCGAAGTTCTACGCCGAGTTGGCCGACGCCGACGTCTCCGGCCTGTTCCTGGACTCCGTCGCCGAGCGGTTCGCCGCGGTGGCCGAGGACGTCGCGCGCGATCAGCCGATACTGGCCGCGAGCGACCGATCGCCGACCTGGGAGGGATGGCGTGCGGTCGAGCGGATCGGCGCCGAGTACGAGATCGACAACATCAACCTGATCAAGCCGGGCGTCGGTGAGACCACGCGGGTGCTGCTGCGCCGGGTCCCGTGGCAGATCTTGGCCCGCAAGGGCGTGGGCGCGGAGTTGGACCACGTGCGGATGCTCGCCGCACAACGCGGGGTTCCGGTGATCGACGTGGACGACCTGCCGTACTCGTGCGTCGGTCTGGTCAAACCCGGCTTTCGCCGGGAAGGGAGCGACGCGTGAGTGTCGTGGTGGCCAGCGACCTGGACCGCACCCTCGTCTACTCCCGGGCCGCCGCCCGGCTGGGCCTGGCGGCGACGGACCCGACGCCCGAGCTGGTGTGCGTGGAGGAGTACGAGGGCGCGCCGATCTCGTTCGTGACGCGGGAGGCCGTCGCGCTGCTCGGCGAACTGGCCGAGCGGACCACGTTCGTGCCCACCACCACGCGCACCCGGGAGCAGTACGGCCGGATCGTGCTGCCGGGTCGGGCGCCGGAGTTCGCGATCTGCGCGAACGGCGGCCACCTGCTCGTGCACGGCGAGAGCGACCCGGACTGGCATGCGGGAGTGCGCAAGACCCTGGCCGAGAACGCCGCTCCGCTGCCGGAGGTGGTCGCCCATCTGGAACGGGTCGCCCTTCCCGAGTGGACCCACAAACTCCGGGTGGCCGAGGACCTGTTCACCTATCTCGTGGTGGAACGGGCGCAGCTGCCGCCGGAGTTCGTGCCCGAGACGACCGAGTGGGCGACCGAGCGCGGCTACGGCGTCTCGCTCCAGGGCCGCAAGCTCTACCTCGTTCCGGAGGCACTGACCAAGGGCGACGCGGTGCGCGAGGTCGCCCGGCGCGCCGGTGCCGACGCGGTGTTCGCGGCGGGCGACTCGCTCCTGGACATCGAACTGCTGCGCGCGGCGGACGCCGGGGTGCGGCCGGGGCACGGCGAGTTGGCCGAGACGAACTGGTCGGCGCCGCACGTCGAGGCACTGACCGCACAGGGCGTGTCGGCGGGCGAGCGGATCGCGGCCTGGCTGCTGGAGCGGAGCCGGTTGCCGGTCGAGTGACCGGCCGCGGCCGGTTCCGGCGCCGGAACCGGCCCGGTTGCGGGACCGGCCCGGTTGCGGGACCGGCACGGTCGAATGGGCTGCGACCGATGGCGTCCGGAAAGCCGACATCCGCACCGCGAGCAGGATGCGGTGCGGATGTCCGACCTCACGCCGGGCGCCGGCCCGGCCGCGACCGTGGTGCTGCGCGGGTTCGGGCGGTATGCCGGCGGTGGAGCGGTGGAGCGGTGGAGCGGTGGAGCGGTGGGCGGAGCCGGGATCGGACCCGGGCCGCGGCCCGGGCCCGGGACTCGGCTCAGACGCAGGCGCCGCGGACGGTCAGTAGTTCGGCTCGGGCGTGCAACTGCCGGCCGCACTCCATGTCGAAGGTCAACTCGAAGCCGTCGCGTGCGGCCCGCACCCGGGTCAGCGCCACCTCGGTGAATCGGTCGAGCGCGCCGCACAACTCGTGCATGACCAGCCCGGTCGAGGACAGGCCCAGCACCGTGCCGTCGCCCAGGGTGACCAGGTCGCAGCCGCGGTTGCCGGTGGCCGCCTGGGCGTCGGTCACCCGCAGCGGGCCGCGGCCGAGCGAGTGCAGCCAGGTGACCGCCTGGCGATGCAGCACCGCCCGCTCCTCCTCGTACGCGAGGACCATCATGCGGTGCATGTCGGTCACGTCGTGCGTGTGCAGCGGCAGTGCGGGGGCGGTCCGCGGGCCCCGGCGCAGCGCCTGCAGGCTCGGCAGCGCGAGAACGAGGAGGAACGCGAACAGGAGCATCAAGAGCACGGGCATGTGCGACTTCCCGGTGTCGGCAAGTGGTCGACGGCGCGGCGCGCGGGGTTTCGGACCCGTGAATCGGGACCGAGGTCCCGAAGTCGGCCGGTCCGACGACTTTAAACCTTAAATTTCAGGAAGGTGGCTGAAGGTGCCGATTCTTTACCCGACTGGTCGAACATCGCGACGATTTCACTACGCTGAGTTGCGCCAAGTGCGTGGAATGCGCAAAATGTCGCTTTTCTGATTTCGGATGCCGCCGGGTCGTGACGCGCTGTGAGGCCCGGTGCAGAGGTCCGTACCGAGGTCCGCGCCGAGGTCCGCGCCGAAGCCAGTGCCGAAGCCCTGTGATGCGGTGACGTCAGTGGGGTCCGGGGCCGGCCCGGTCCTCGCGGATGACCTGCACGGTGGCGGCGACCTCTGCCCGGATGGCGCGGGTCTCGCTGAGGAAGCGCCACCAGTCCGGGCGCGGGTTCTCCGGTTCGGCGGCGATCGCCTCCAGGCGGAAGACCAGTGCGTCCAGCCGGCGTGCGTAGCGCTCCTCGGCGTTGGCCCGGCCGCCGAGCGCGAGCCGCTGGGCGTCGCGCAGCGCGAATCGGGTGCGCTCCAGTTCGGCCTCGGGATCGCGAGCGACCTCCTCCAGCGCGCCCAGCCGGTCGTTGACCGAGGCCATCGCCTCGTCGGCGTCCTTGAGGGTGGCCCGGGCGGTGGCCAGCCGGCTGACCGCGTCGGCGTACTCGCCGCGTCCGGCCGCGGCGCCGGCCTCCTCCAGGCGGGCGTGGGCGATGCCCAGCGCCTGGCGGGCCTTGGCCGGAACCTGCTCCAGGTCGGTCCAGCAGGACTGGACGTAATCGCGGCGCAGGCGGTGCAGGGCGGGTTCGACGCCGGCCAGTCGGGACTCCAGGGCCTGGGCGCGGGTGCGCAGCGAGGACAGCCGATTGGTCACCTCCTCGCGCTGTTTGGGCAGGCGTTCGGCCTCGGCGCGCAATTCGCCGGCCGAGGTCTCGATCCGGCGGGCCACCTCCAGCGTGCCCGGGATACCGAGTGCGGCCGGCCCCCGGTCCAGCTCGGCCAGATCGCTGCGGATCGCGGCCAGGCGGGTGGTGAGGCCGCTGGTGCCCAGGCCGGCCCGCTCGGTGTCGGCGACCGCCGTGGCCGCCTCGGCGGCGGCCCGGCGGGCCCGGTCCACCGCGGGCGGCAACTGCCCGAGCGCGTGCTCGGCCTCGGCGAGCAGCGGGCCGAGCGAGGTGCCGAACCGCTCCAGGTCCTGGCGGACCGCGTCCAGCTTGCGCGCGGTCTCGGTCAACTCTCGGCGGGCCGCCTCGTATTCGTCGGTCTCCAGTTCGACGTCCAGCGGATGGCGGTCCATCAGCGCGATGTATGCCGCGCTCGCCTCGTCGATCCGCAGGCTGACCGCGGCGAAACTGCGCAGGGCGTCCTCGGTGCCGCGTGCGCCGCGGACCGCCCGGACCGTCTCCAGCGACAACATCATGTCCCGCTGCGCGGTATCGAGCTGGAGGAACGCCTCGCCCGCCGCCTCGCGCGCGGCCAGCGCCGCCGAGCGGGCGGCATCCTTGCGCCGCCGCCAGGGGCGCGTCTCGCCGCCGGCGAACGCAGCCGGGAGCAGGGCCAGGAGCAGCGGCGCGAGCGTGATCGACAGCGGAAGGCCGACCCCGAGGGACCGTCGTGCGGATCCGACCACCACGCCTGCTCCCGTCACCGTGCGAACCGTGCCCACTCCATCCTGCCCATCCTTCCAGGTGCAGTCCGATGGAGGTCCACCAAGTGTCCGCGCGGGGCGTGTCCGAGCGGGCGGATGGGCCGGGGCAGGGCCGGCTATTGCTGTTTTCGCGCGTGTTGCTTGCGCGTGTTGTTTGCGCGTGTGCACGGTGGGTGATCGCGGGGCCTCGCAAACCGTCGGACGGGGACGACGGGGGACGGCCGAGGCGACGGGGACGACCGAGGCGACGGGGCGACGAGGCGACGGGGAAGATCGTGATGACGGGGACGATAGGGATGCGCCGGGTGCTGCCTGGCCGTTCCGGTCATCGACGTTGTGTGGTCGCTGCCGCGCTCGTCGGCGTCCCGCTCGCCGCTGCCACGGTCGCGGGGGTGGGCCTCGGCGTCCGTAGGTGCGCGGTGTTTGCGGTGCCGCCGGAGCGGGCTGGGGGTGATCCCCGCGAGTGGCGGCGGGTTCACTGGGCGTGGTGGGGCGTTACCGCACGTCGACGGGTGCCGGGGTGTCGGCGGTGACCGGCCGGGATCCGCCGTTGTGGCGGCTTCGGGGTGATCGGGTGGTGGAGTTTCCCGACCGGGCCCGGGCACGCCGGTTCGGGGCCGGGCCCGGCGGCGCGGTGGGTGGCGTCCGGCCGCCGGGCGAGGGGTGTTCGGTCAGAACTTCACGTCGGAGCACGAGTAGAACGCGTTGTCGGTGTCCGCGACGTCCCAGACCGCGAAGATCAGCGCCTGGCCGGTGCGGCCGGCCGGGAGAGTGCCGGTGTGCACCGTGTGTGCGGCGGGCAGGGCGCCGCCGTACGGGACGGTCAGGAACGGCGTGCTCTCGATCTGGGCGCGGCTGATCGGCTGGGTGGGATTCCAGCTCGGTTTGGTGATGTAGTAACGGAACGTGCTGGTCGAGTGCCTGGCCTCGATCTCCCAGGTGAAGCTGAACGAGGCGCCCGAGGTGAGTGCGGTGGTCGGCCAGGTGCCGTTCCGCGGGTCGTCGAGCGGGGCCCACCGGCCGTCCGCGCCGGCGCACAACTTCCCGTCGGCGGGTCCGCCGGCCGGGTAGCCCTTGGGGCCCTCGACGCTCTGCGGCTCCCACTGGATCTGGCCGCACCTCTTGACCTTGCCCTCGCCGCACAGCGCGGAGCGGCTCTTCGGGCTGGAGATGAATCCGTGGGCGGAGGCGGAGGACGGCAGCATCATGAAGGGCAGGGCGACCGCCGCGGCGCTCAGCGTGGCCAGGATGGTCCTCTTGCGCATGGAACTTCTCCTCGTGAACGAAGTCGTGCCTGGGACTGGCCGACCCGCTCGGGCGCGGTCTCGAACCGACTCGTCCGCACGCGCCGCGGGGCGGCACCGGCGAGTCGATGGGACGTCGAGTCCGCATCCGAACGTGAAGCCACACGGTCCGGGTGCGGACCGCGTCGATGCGACCTGCGCGAGTCGCGTGCCTTCGTTACCGGGAGCGCTCTTCCACGTTAGGAGTGTCTCTTCGAGGCGGTCAATGGTCTGGACCAGTGCTGTCACAAATTGGCGAACGAGGGGAGGGGAGGCGGGGGTTGGCCGGGCGCGGGGGTGGCGGTGTGGTGGGTGGTGTGGTGGCCGACGCGCCCGCGGGCACGCGAGGAGGCCTCGACCGCGTCGTCCGCTCGACGAAGCCCGGCGGCACACCCGCGGGCACGCAGGGGAGGTCGACGCGAACGGGAAAGGTACGGCGGGGTCCGAGGTGGGTGATCGTCCCGTGGGCCGGGTGGTGGGAGTCCGGCGCGGTCCTCAGTCGAGCGGATCCGGGATCGGCACGGCTACGCCGGAGACCCGCACGCGCGGGTCGTCGGCGAGGAGGTCGACGGTCAACACGCCGGGGCGGCCCAGGTCTTCGCCCTGGTGCAGGGTGAGTGTGGCGGGCGTGCGGATCAGGTCCAGGGCTCGCAGGTAGTGGCCCAGGGCGGCGGCCGCGGCGCCCGTGGCCGGATCCTCGACGACGCCGCCGATCGGGAACGGGTCGCGGACGTGGAAGGTGTGCGCGGACTCGCGCCACACCAGTTGCAGGGTGGTCAGGTCGCGGGCGCGCATGAACTCGGCCAGACCGTCGAAGTCGTAGCGCAGCTCGGCCAGTCGGGCCCGGGTGCCGGCGGCCAGGATCAGGTGGTGGGCGCCCGCGTAGGCGTAGCTCGGCGGGATGGCCGGGTCGAGGTCGCCGGCGGCCCAACCGAGCAGGGCCAGCGCCCGGGCGACGTCGGCGGCCGGGACCTCGCGGTGGTGGGGCTCGACGCTGGTCAGCGTGGCGCGGAGACTGCCGTCTGCGCCGGCTGCCACGTCGACCGGGACGATGCCGGCCCGGGTGCTGAAGACGAGTTCGCCGGGGCCGATCCGCTCGGCGACCGCGATCGCCGCCGCGACGGTGGCATGGCCGCAGAAGGAGACCTCGGCCAGCGGGCTGAAGTAGCGCACGTCGAAGGCGCGGACCGCCGCCGTGTCGTGGCCGGCTTCGGAGCGGGTCAGGAACGCGGTTTCGGAGTAGCCGAGTTCGGCGGCGACGGCGAGCATGGCGGCATCGTCCAGCCCGTCGGCGGCCAAGACGACGCCGGCGGGGTTGCCGCCGGCCGGGTCGGCGGAGAAGGCGGTGTAGCGCAGTGGCTTCGCGGCGTCCGGTGTCTCTGCGCCGAGCGGTGTCGTCATGTCGAGGCGCAACGCATTTCGGCGGTGCGGGATTCCTGGGCGCGGCTTTGGCCTGCTCGGGCCTGCTCGGACCGGCTCGGGTTGGCTCGGGCTGGATCGGTTTGGCGTGGCGTGGCGTGGCCGGGCTCGGCCCGGTCGGCCCGGCTCGGCCTGGCCTGGCCCGGCCCTGTTCGGCATGGCGTGGCCGGGCCCGGCTTGGCATGGCGCAGCTCGGCCCGGCAGGTACGGGTTCGGGTTCAGGCGCCCGCAGCCAGGCGCCAGAATTCGCGCATCAGGGTGGGCGGGGTGGGGCCGGACAGTTCGAGCTGGGTGAGCAGGATGGTGGCGGTGCCGGTGGACGGGACGATGTGCGCCGCCGTGCCGGTGCCGCCCAGCCAGCCGTAGCGGCCGGGGACGTTCCAGGGGTTGACGGCCGCGACGTCGACGGAGCCGCCGAAGCCCCAGCCCTGGCCCTCCAGGAAGAGGTGGGCCGCGTCCCGCTGGGGCGCGGTCAGGTGGTCGGTGGTCATCCGGCGGACCGACGCGGGGGTCAACACCTGCCGGCCGTCCACGGTGCCCTCGCCGAGCAGCAGTCGGGCGAAGGCGTGGCAGTCGTCGACCGTGGACACCAGGCCGCCGGCGCCGGAGGGGAACGCGGGTGGGCTGCTCCACTGGCCGGTGGGCGCGTCGACCAGGTCGAGGCCGCCGGTCGGGGTGCCGCGGTAGCTGTACGCGAACCGGTCGAGGTCGGCGCGCGGAACCGCGAAGCCGGTGTCCACCATGCCGAGGGGCTCGAACAGGTGCTCGGCCAGGAAGTCGGGCAACGAGCGACCGCAGACCCGGGCGATCAGCACGCCCAGGATGTCCGAGCAGGTGTTGTACAGCCAGGCCTCGCCCGGCTGGTGCAGGAGTGGGATCCGGGCCAGCCGGGCCAGCCACTCGTCGGGGGCCGGGACCAGTTGCGGCTGTGGCGGTCCCTGGGCCAGCTCGGTGGACAGCAGGCCCACCGCCGGCAGCGAGAAGTCGGACGGGAAGCCGTACCCGGCCCGGAAGGTGAGCAGATCGAACACGGTGATCGGTCGGGTGACCGGGACCACGTCCTCGATCGGCCCGGTCGGCGAACGCACCACGTACGGCGCGGCCAACTCCGGCAACCACCGGCCGATGGGGTCGCCGAGCGCGAAGCGCCCGTCCTCGACCAGCAGCATCACCGCGGCGGCGACAATGGGCTTGGTGAGCGACGCGATGCGAAAGATGGTGTCGCGGGCCATCGGGGTGGTGCCGGCGGCGTCGAGCGAGCCGACCGCCTGCACCGCGACCCGGTCGTGGCGCGCGACGAGGGCCACCGCTCCCGGCACCGGCCCGACGTCGACGTGGGACTTCAGGAGCTCGTGCAGGCTGTTTGCCGGGACGGTCATCGGGCCACCTTCTCGTGCGTACATGCGGTCGAGGGTCCGAATGGGAGACTCCCCGAGTGCCGCGGAATCATCGGTCCGGGCCCGCGTGCCCCGCGATCCCCGCTCCGGGTCCGCGTGCCGCGGAGTCGTCGGTTCGGGTCCGCCCGGCACGGTTCCTCGTGCGAACGCCAGAATATGAGCCGTACTTGATATTCCGGGCGCATTCGCGTGACGGTCCGGGGGGTTCAACGCGTTTTATCTAGTGGGTACACGCGCGGCGCCGGCCGGGGTCGGGGGACGTCGGCCGGGTCGGGCATCGTGCCCGGTGGGAACGGCCCGGTCATTCGTTCCGCGAGTGACCTCCGGGGCGCCTGCCGGCACGGCCTCCGTGTGTAGGGGTACGACACGTGGTCGACGGACGTCTAGGAGACAGCAGGCCGATGGGATCCCCGAGATCTGAGGAGCAGGAACTGGCGGCCGCGATGCGGACGGCGGCATCGGAGTTGGTGCTGCCCGCCGGATTGGTCGCGGGGGGAATCACTCGGGGCCGGCGGATGCGGCGGGCCCGTCGGATGCGCGTGGGCGCTTCCGTCGTGGCGGTGCTGGCCGTGGTGGGTACCGGTCTGGTGGTGGCGAGCGGGACGGACGAGAAGCCCGGGAGTCGGGACGCCTCGGGCGCGGCGGCGGTGGCCGGCGACTCGATCTCGCCGAGCACGAGCCCCGGGCCGAACAGCGGATTCGGCGCACCGATCGGGAAGGAAGCGGTCTCGGCCCAGGAGATCGCGCGGATACTGATGGGGATTCAATGGGCCGCCGGCAAACAGGTGGAGCCCAAGGGGGGCTCGTTTGTTCCGAGACCGGGTGATTCCGCCGGCCGAGTGGGCGCTTCCGCCACGATCCTGCTGACCAGCCCCGCCGGCTCGACCCGGCTCTCGGTGCAGGTGATGTCGAGTACGCCGACCTCTTCCGCGCCCGACTCCTCGGGAACCGACTGCGCAGAGATCGTCAAGACCGGCGGCACCTGTCGGCCATTCATCGAGCCGGACGGCACACATGGCCACGTCGGAGAGTCCTGGCCGGGCCCCGGCTCGACCATCGGTGGGAGCGGGCAGGCGGAATCGGGCACCTCGGGTTCGTGGTCCCGGTTCGTGCGGTTGACGCGCCCGGACGGAGTGGAGATCTCGGTGACGGCTGCGGGCGTCACGCAGAACCCGACGATGTCGTTGACGCTCGATGAGCTCAAGCATGTTGCCCTGTGGTCGGATTGGCAGCTCTGGGTGACTCCCGAGGTCAATCGGGCTGCGCGGGCGAAGGTGACGGGTTTTCAGGAGCAGTCCGCGAGTCCGAGTCCGAACACGTTGCGCACCCGGGCGCCGCAGACGTTGGTCCCGCCGGCGGTTCCGATGGGGACTCCGACGGGGACTCCGGTCGAGAGTCGGTAGCACCGGTGGCGGTGTCGGTGTCGGTGCCGATGTTGGTGCCGACTTCGGTGCTGGTGCTGGTGCCGCGGTAGGTGGGACGCGCGTATTGCGCCGGAGTGGTTACGTGGCTGCGCCGCCCCCGGGATGGGAGCGGCGCAGTCGAGGTGGGTCGGTTGGGATGGGCGCCCGGGTGGGCGGTTGGTCGGGTCGGGGCGCTTGCAGTCGGTCAGGTCAAGCGCTTGCAGAGGAGGGCGTCGGGGGTTTTGGCCGAGCCGATTCGGCCGGTGTAGGCGACGCCGGCCGCGTATTCGTCGGCGTTGCACTGGCCCTTGTACGCGCCGGAGGCGAATTCGCCGCCGGGGTTGCCGGTCGGGCGGTTGTCGCCACGGTCGAACCACACGGTGCGGCCCTGGGTGCCGAGCGCCGTGCTCGGTTGCGTGCACAGGATCGCGGAGACGGCCGCGCCGCGCACGCTGTAGCCGGTGATCATCCGGCCGGTGGGGCATTCGAGCTTGGTGTAGCCCGTGGCCCAGTCGTTCTGCACGTACGACTGGTCGCGAACGACCGTGTAGCCGGCGTCGGTTGCGGACAGAACCGGGCCGCCAGCGGTGGTGCACAGCCCGCGGTTGCCGGTGTGCGACAGGCCGATGACGCGCTCGCCGTCGGGACAGACGCCCTTGCGGGCACCGGAGTCCCAGTCCGGTCGGGTCCGCATCCGCAGCGACGGTTGGGCGTCGGCATTGTCCAGGCTCAGCATGTTCCAGCGCGCGGACCCGGGGATGGGGCCGGTACGGCCGGCTGCGCCGATCAGCTTGGTCCAGGCGGTGGCGCGCCAGTCGGCCGGGTCGTCCGCGATGCCGCTGCGGGCACCGGTCGGGTCGAAGCGGAGCAGGGCCCACGAGTCGCCCTGGCCGTTGCCCTTCCAGCCGACCAGCGGCCAGTAGGCGAAGTCGAGGTCGCGGGAGACCAGGTAGTCGGTGAAGTTGGTGAACCAGGCGCGGGCGACCGGATCGGTCTCCTCCGCGCCGGTGCCGAACTCGCTGATCCACACCGGAGCGGTGTGGTGTTGGCCGTCGGCGGTGACGAACTGCGCCGATCGGTCGATCTCGGCGAACAGTTGATCACGCGTCAGGTCCTGGTAGCGGGGGTCGTGGGTTTCGCCCAAGCCGTACGCGCCGCTGTGGTTGGGGCCGGTGTACCCGTAGAAGTGGGCCGCGTAGACCAGCTTGTTCGGGTTGACCAGGGTGTGTGACAGGGCGCGGACCGGGGTCAGCGTGGGGCGGCCGTGCGGCAGGCCGTCGAGCGGGATGCCGGTCCAGTTGATGCCCTCGACCATGATCAGCAGGTCCGGGTTGGCTTCGGTCAGGATGCGGTTGCCCGCCTCCAGCGACGCGGCCTGCCAGTCCTTGTCGTTGCCCCAGCCCCAGTTGGGGTCGTCGGTGATGTTGCGACGGACCTCGTTGTACAGATCGGCGCCGACCACGCGCTTGTTGGTCTTGTAGCGGTTCGCCATGGTGATCCAGTCGGCGACCCAGTCGGCGGTGCTCCGCGAGGTGTTCCAGCGTTCGTTGCCGTCCACGCCGCAGCACCAACGGGTGGTGCCGGTGTGGTTGTTCAGCACCACCGCGAAGCCGTCGGCGGTCAACGCGGCGACCACCGCGTCGAAGACCTGGAGCGGGGTCTTGCCGCGCAGTTGCGGATTGGCGGCCACGGCCGAGTCCGGGACCGTCGTGGTCGTGTGCACCATCTCGTTCGAGAAGGGCAGTCGGATGCTGTTGATTCCGACCGCGTGGAAGCCCGCCAGGATCGTCGGCAGGCTTGCCCGATCGAGGCCCAGTGGCATGCCGTTCGCGTTCTCTCCGCTGTGGTGGTTCGCGGCGTCGCCGATGTCGCCGGAACCGTTCCAGGTCCCCTGCGCTCCGGCCCAGTTGGCCGAACGCAGCTTGAACCGGTTGCCGTTCGCGTCGACGATCCAGCGGCCGCTCGCGGACAGGGGGGCTGTCCAGGACGCGGCGAGGGCGGATGCCTGTGGGGTCGTCTGCGGGGTTGCCGGTGCGGCGGGGGTGCCGGCGCCGGCCTGTGGGCCGATCAGGAGGCCGGCGGCGACGGCGGTGAGGGCGAGGGCGGAACGGGCGAGAAGTCGGTGCCTGGTGCGGGGGAGGCCGGGGGCCTCCGGGGTTGGGGTGGGGGGCGCGAGAAGTCGGTGCCTCGTGCGTTGCATCGGTACCTGCCTCGGTCGAGGGGTGAGGGAAGTGCAGGCGGTGCGACTGGTGCGGAGGTGCGCGTGCGGGTTGAGTCTTCGGTGCGGTGGTGCGGTGGTGCGGTGGTGCGGTGGTGCGGTGGTGCGGTGGTGCGGTGGTGCGGTGGTGCGGTGGTGCGGTGGTGCGGTGGTGCGGTGGTGCGGTGGTGCGGGTAGTGCCTGTGGTGCGGTCGGGAGGTTTGTGGGGTGCTTATTCGGGTTGCGGGGTGGGGTCGGTCGGTAGTGATCCGAGGACTGCCACTGCGCGGGGGGACAGGGTGATTCGGCGGGTGATTGCTCGGTCCTTGGTGAGCAAGTCCCGGCGATCGTGCGGGAGATCGATCTCGTGGGTCGCGTCCGTGTGGTTGAGCAGGACGAGTACGTCGTACCCGTCGCCGGCGCGGATGGAGGCCTGGACGCCGCGCGGCAGCACCGGCAGTACCGGCTCGACGCCCGCGTCCGCACAGGCGCGGGCGATCAGGGCGCGCATGGTCGCGGCGTCCGGGCGGGTCGCGATGTAGCGTGCTATGCCCGCGCCGTGGGTGTGTACGGTCGCGGCGGGACGGCCGGCCCACTCGGCGCCGGCGAACTCCAGCTCGACCCGTGCGCCCTGGAGCGTGACGTCCTCGCGCCACAGGTCGCCGGTGCCCGTGGACAGCGTGTCGCCCGACGCCTCCACTCCGCGTACTGGGAACACCGCTCCGGTATCGGCCGGCCAGAACTCCTGGACCGATACGCCCAGCGCCTCACGCAGCGGACCCGGGTAGCCGCCCAGGTGCACCCGATCGCATTCGTCGACGATCCCGCTGAAGAACGACACGACCAGCGATCCGCCGTCCGCGACGAAGCGGGAGAGTTTGTCGCCGTGTTCGGTGGACAGAAGGTACAGGCTCGGCACGATCACCAGGCGGTAGTCGGACAGATCGGCTCCCGGATGCACCACGTCCACGCCGACGCCCAGGTCGAACAGCGGTGCGTAGTGGTCGAGTGCGCGGTCGAGGTGCTGAACGGCGTCGGAGGGATGCGAATCGAGTTCGAGGGCCCACCAGCTGTGCCAGTCGGTGAGCAGCGCGACCCGGTTGCGGATCCGGGTGCCGACCAGTTCCGGGACCCGGGCCAACTCGGCGCCCAAATCGGTGACTTCCCGGAAGACGCGGGTATCCGGACCGGCGTGCGGCACCATGCCGGAGTGGAACTTCTCGGCTCCGCCTCTGGATTGCCGCCACTGGAAGTACATGATCGCGTCCGCGCCCTGTGCCACCGCCTGCCAGCTCCACAGCCGCATCCGGCCGGGCGCCTTGGCCGCGTTGCGGGCGCGCCAGTTGACCGCGGACGGCGCCTGTTCGGTGAGCAGCCACGGGTCGCCGCCGCCCGCGCAGCGGATCACGTCGTAGCTCATCGCCGCGCCGATGTGCGCCTGCTCCCAGTTCGGGTCGGGGTAGCTGTCCAGGGACAGGACGTCCATGGCCGGCGCCCAGTCGTACATGTCCACGCTCTTGAGACCGGCCAGGAAGTTCGTGGTGACCGGTATGTCGGGGGTGATCCGGCGCAGGATCGCGGTCTCTGCGGCGAAGCACGCGAGCAGCGCGTCGTTGCCGAACCGCTTGAAGTCGAGCTGCTGGGAGGGGTTCGGGTAGGTCGGCGCGGTGCGCGGCGGCAGGACCTGGTCGAACGACGCGTAGCGCTGGGACCAGAAGTCGGTGGACCACGCGTCGTTGAGTGCGTCCACGGTCTTGTAGCGCTCGCTCAGCCAGCGTCGGAAGTCGGCGGCGGACGTGTCGCAGAAGCACTCCGCGACGTGGCAGCCGTATTCGTTGCCGACGTGCCACAGCCCGAGCGCGGGGTGGTCGCGGTAGTGCGTGGCGACCGCCTCGACCAGGCGTGCGGCACGGTCGCGGAAGATCGGCGAGGACGGGCAGAAGTGTTGCCGGCCGCCGGGGGACAGAACCGTGCCGTCGGCGGTCACCGGCAGCACCTCGGGATGCTCGGTGACCAGCCACGGCGGCGGTGCGGCGGTCATCGTGGCGAGGTCGGCGGTGATCCCGTGCGCGGCCAGGTCGTCCATCACCCGGTCGAAGTAGCGGAAGTCGTAGGCGTCGCGGGCCGGTTCGACCCGCGCCCAGGCGAAGATCGCGAGGTTGACCACGGTGACCCCGGCCCGGGCCATCAGCGCCAGATCCTCGGCGCGGGTGGCCTCGGGCCACTGGTCCGGGTTGTAGTCGGCTCCGAAGCCGATGCCGCCGAGGCGGGCGCGCAGGGCGGCCATCCGGCCGGCGGGGCTGAGTGTGGTGTCGTTCATCGGTGCGTTGTGGCACGCCGGAGCCGAAGGCCGTTCGGTCGGGCGCCACTTCTCCTTCGGGATCACTTCGGGGTCGCTGAGGACGAGTGGGGTGCGGGCGCTGCGCGGGTCGAACCGGGTTGATACGGGGGCGTATCGGGGACGGGCGTGCCGATCCTGGGCGCGGGGCGGGGCGGGTGGTCCGTTTCGCCTGGCCGGGTGGGCGGTGCGGGTCTCGGTGGGCGCGGTTGCGGTGGGCGCGGTATGGGTGGGGCGGTATGGGTGGGGCACGGTTTTCGTTTGTGGCCCCGGTGTTCGGGGACTTGATGTGCAGGCCCCGGATGTGCAGGGCCCTGATGTGCAGGCCCTGATGTGCAGGCCCAGATGGTCAGGGCAGTGCTGTGCAGGCCCTGATGGTCAGGGCAGTGGTGTGCGGGCGCTGGCTGCGCGGGGCTTGCGTGGTGTGCGGCTTGCCTGGTGGTGCTTCGGTGTGCGTGGTCGTGCCGGGTCGCGACGTGTCGGTGGGAACGCGTCGGCGGGGGGCGAGGTGCGGTGACGGCCCGTCAGGGGACGGGTGGCGCCGAGGTGCTGTCCCGGACGATCAGGGTCGGGGCGACCGGAGTGGCGCCGTGGACGGTGGCGTGACCGGCGCGGAACTGGTCGAACAGCAGCGCTACGCACTGCCGGCCGACCTCCTCGAAGTCCTGGTGGATGGTGGTGAGCGAGGGCAGGAACCAGGCCGATTCGGCGAGATCGTCGAAGCCCACCACGCTGACCTCGCCCGGGACCGAGCGACCCGCCTCGTGCAGCGCGCGCACCACACCCAGCGCCATCTGGTCGTTGCCCGCGAAGACCGCGGAGACCTCCGGATTCGCGGCCAGTTCGAGGCCGGCCGCGTAGCCGCTGGCGGCGCTCCAGTCGCCGTACAGCAGCGGCGGGACGGGTGCCCCGGCCGCCTTGAGCGTGCGATGCCAGGACTCGGCGCGCCGCCGGGCGGCGTAGGAGTCCTGTGGGCCGCAGACGTGCCACACGGTGCGGTGGCCGAGATCGAGCAGGTGTGTGGTGGCCAGTCGGGCGCCCTCGGCCTGATTGGTGTCCACGCCGGGATGCCGGCGACTCTCCTCGCCGTCGACCACGACCACCGGCAGGCCGGAGGGCAGCCGTAGCGCGGGGGTGTCCAGGATCTGTGCCTCGATCAGGATGATGCCGTCCACGGCTTGCATGGTGAGTCGATCGAAGGCGTCGCGCACGGCGCTTTCGGTCTGCGCCCGCACGCTCACCACGTTCACCGAGTAGTCCGCGTCCTGCGCCGCGGCGACGATGGCCTCCAGGGTGCGGGCGTTGCCGTACGCGTTCAGGCCGAAGCTGATCACGCCGAGCATCCGGAACTTGCCGGTGGCCAGGGCCCGCGCGGCCGTGTTGGGCCGGTAGCCGAGCATCCGCATCGCGGCGAGCACGCGTTCGCGGGTCGCCTCGTCCACGTTGCTGCGGTTGTTGGCGACGCGCGAGACGGTCTGGCTGGAGACGCCCGCCATCTCGGCGACATCGGCCATGGACGGAGGCCGGCTACGCGTTTCGAACGGCCCGCCCGATCCCGGCTTCGCCACCTCTCCGTCCTTCGCCATGCCCCGATCCTTTCACTTACGGCATCCGCGCCGGGCGGCGGATGCGCTCATGTTCGCGCAAACACGATGTCGGGTCAACAGCGCGTCGCGATCGACTCCAACCGACTCCGAGAGGCCACCAAAAGCCGCATTCATGCGGGAAAGTTCCCGCAGAGATGCCTATTGACAGGTCGTCAGGCTGACGGAACACTCTCGAAACGCGCCGCGATGTTGGCGCAAACATTCGGGCGGGCGCCCATCCCTGCGACCGCTGTTCCCGAATTCCCCCGCCGAGCGTCCCGGAGGACCTTGCGTGAGAGTCGATCCGGCCCCGTGCCGTCGCCGGGGCACGCGGTGAAGCGCGGCGCCCTGCGGCGCAACCTCACCGGCCACGCCTTCTTCTTCCCCTTCCTGGTGGTCTTCGTCATCGGCGTCGCCGCGCCGCTCGCCTACGCGTTCCGGCTGAGCCTGTACGAGGACCGGATGATCGGGGGCACGGTCTTCGTCGGCTTCGACAACTACTCGAAGGCGCTGAGCGACCACCTGTTCTCTGCCGGACTGGCCCGGGTCGCGCTGTTCTTCGCGATCCAAGTACCGCTGATGCTGACCCTGTCGCTGCTGGCCGCATTGGCCATCGACAGCGGTCGGCTGCGCGGCGCGGGCCTGTTCCGGGTGGGCATCTTCGTGCCGTACGCGGTGCCCGGTGTGGTCGCCGCGCTGATGTGGGGCTACATGTACGGCAACCGGTTCGGCCTGTCCGCCGAGTTGGGCGACCTGTTCGGCACCGAACTGCCCGACCTGCTGAGCCCGGACTGGATGCTGGCGTCCATCGGCAACGTGGTGACCTGGTCCTACGTGGGCTACAACATGATGATTCTGTACGCGGCGCTGCGGGCGATTCCCGAAGAGCTGTACGAGGCGGCCGAGATGGACGGTGCGGGTGCGTTCCGTACCGCGTGGAGCATCAAACTCCCGGCGCTGAAACCGGCGTTGCTGCTCGCCACGACGTTCTCGGTGATCGGAAGCTTTCAGCTCTTCAACGAGCCGAGCATCCTCCAGACGCTCGCCCCGGCGTCGGTGCCGACCAACTACACCCCGAACCTGTACGCCTACAACCTCGCCTTCAGCGGACGGCAGTTCAACTACTCGGCCGCCATCGCGGTGGTTCTCGGTGTGGTGACCGTGTTCGTCGCGTACCTGGTCCAGCTGGCCACCGCCCGACGGGAGCGCATGCAGTGAGCACCTCCACCCTGCCGGATCACCCGACCGCGAACGGCGACGCGTCTGGCCGCTTCTTCCGCCCGCGCGGTCGACGACCGGACGGCGGAAGCGGCGGGCGTCGCGGGCTTCGCGGAGTTCCCGGACTTCGTGGATCTCGTGGATCTCGCGGATTTCGTGGACACGGCGGGCGTCGTGATCTTCGGGATCGTGGCGGTCGTAAGAGCACCGCGCTGACCGTCGCGATGGCGTTGATGCTCGGCTATACGTTGCTGCCGCTGGTCTGGCTGATGTTCGGCGCGACCAAGTCCAACGAGGGGTTGTTCTCGTCGCGCGGGTTGTGGTTCGCCGACGACTTCAACCTCTTTAACAACATCCATGACGTCTTCACGTACGAGGACGGCATCTATCTGCGCTGGTTCGCGAACAACCTGCTGTACTCGGTGGTCGGCGCGGGCGGCGCCGCGATGATCGCCACGCTCGGCGGATATGCGCTGGCCAAGTTCGAATTCGCCGGACGCAGGCTGATGTTCGCGCTCGTGCTGGGCGCGATCTCGATCCCGGGTACGGCGCTGGCGGTGCCGACGTATCTGCTGTTCAGTGACGCGGGCATCGTGAACACCCCGTGGGCGGTCATCCTGCCGTCCCTGGCCAGCCCGTTCGGGCTGTACCTGATGCGGGTGTACGCGGCGGACGCGGTGCCGGACGCGATGCTGGAGGCGGCCCGGATGGACGGCGCGGGGGAGTTGCGAATCTTCTTCACCATCTCGCTGCGGTTGCTCGCGCCGGGCTTCGTGACGGTGCTGCTGTTCGCGCTGGTGGCGACCTGGAACAACTACTTCCTGCCGTTGATCGTGCTCAACGACCCGAACTGGTTCCCGCTCACCGTCGGCCTCAACCGGTGGAACGGACTGGCCAACGGCGGCAGCGTGGCGGGCAGTACGCCGATCTATCCGATTCTGCTGACCGGCAGCCTGCTGGCGATCGTGCCGCTGATCGTGGCGTTTCTGTTCCTGCAGCGGTTTTGGCAGTCGGGTCTTTCGGCGGGTGGGGTCAAGCAGTAGCACGAGCCGGTGTTGGTGTTGGTGTTGGTGTTGGGGTTGGGGTTGGTGTTGGTACGGGCGGGCGCGGGTCGTGGGCGGGGGCTGCGGGTGTGGCCTGCGGGGGGTGCCCGCGACGGTGGTCCGGGGGTGTAGCTCTCGGGTGTTCCGGTGCTTGGCGAGGCAGCGCTTTCGCTTGTCACAGCGTCGGTGCTGCGGTGCTCCTGTGCTCGGGTTCTCGGCTGCGGTGCTTCGTCCTATCGCAGCGGTGCTGTTGGTGCTTCCTCGTTTCGTAGTAGGGCCTGCTGTCTCTCCTTTGTGCCTCTTTGCATCCCTTTGTATCTCGCATGCCTCTTTCGCACGTCCCCGAGTTCGCGAATTCTCTTTGGAGTGGCCACACATGAACGCAAAACCGTCGATCCCGGGTCGGCTCGGCTCGCGCCGGTCGACTTCGATGACCGCCGCAGTCACCGTCGCGGCGCTCGCCCTGTCGCTTTCCGCGTGCGGGTCGGACTCCAAGTCCGATGACGACAAGGGCGGCAAGCAGGCCGACCCGGCGGCGGTCGCGGGGGCTCTCGACCAGCCCGCCGAGATCACCTTCTGGAGTTGGGTGCCCAACATCGACAAGACGGTGGCGCTCTTCGAGAAGAAGTACCCGAAGGTGCACGTCAAGTTGGTCAACGTGGGCCAATCGGCGGACCAGTACACGAAGTTGCAGGCCGCGCTGAAGGCCGGAAACGGTGCGCCGGACGTGGCGCAGATCGAATACTTCGCGCTGCCGCAGTTCGCGATCACCAAGCAACTCGTCAACCTGGCCGACTTCGGCTCCGCCTCGCTCCGGGACAAGTTCGCCGCATCCGCCTGGTCGCAGGTCAACGTGGCCGGCGGGATCTACGGCGTCCCGCAGGACACCGGACCGATGGCGATGTTCTACCGCAAGGACATCCTGGACAAGCTCGGCGCGACGCCGCCCAAGACCTGGGCCGAGGTGGCCGAGTTGGGCAAGAAGATCAAGGCGGCCGACCCGGGGAACTTCGTCACCTACCTCGACCCGGGCGACGCGGGCCAGGCGAACAGCCTGATCTGGCAGCAGGGCGGTAAGCCGTACCAGGTCTCCGGGGAGTCCTCGGCCGCGGTCAAGCTCAAGGACGACCCGGGCACGGCGAAGTGGGCGGCCACGTGGGGCCCGATGCTGGCGGACAAGACGGTGGAGTCCACTCCGAGTTGGAACGAGGAGTGGTGGAAGTCGATGGGGGCCGGCAAGTACGCGCTGTGGATGGCCGGTGCTTGGGCACCCGCGGTGTTGCAGAAGAACATCCCGCAGGGCGCGGGCCAGTGGGCCGTCGCGCCGATGCCGACCGGTGACGGCACGCCCGGCAGTGCGGAGAACGGCGGTTCGTCCGTCGCGGTGACGAAGCAGGCCAAGAACAAGGCGGCTTCGGTCGCGTTCGCCACGTGGCTGAACACCGACCCCGAGGCGGTCAAGTCGCTGAACACCGACGTCGGCCTGTTCCCGGCGACCCGGCTGCTGCTCGACGACCCGGGCTTTCGCGGCGCCGAACTCCCGTACTTCCCGGGCACGAAGCCGAACGAGGTGTTCGCGCAGATGTCGGGCGCGGTGCGTCCGGAGTGGCAGTACCTGCCGTTCCAGGTGTACGCGAACAGCATCTTCAAGGACACCATCGGCCAGGTCTACAAGCCCGGGGGCGACCTGCCGGGTGCGCTGTCCAACTGGCAGGAGCGGATCACCTCGTTCGGCAAGGAGCAGGGTTTCAGCATGAAGTGACGCTTGATCAGGTGATGCGTGCGGCGGCCCGCCTCGTCGCTGGTGGTGGTGATGGTCGGCGCTTTGACCGAGCGGTGGTTCGAAGCTCGGTTCGGGTGGCTGGTCGGGTCGGGGTGGGGTCGGGGTGGGGTGGCGGCGGGCCGGTTGGGTGGCCCGCCGCCACCGGGTGGAGGGCGTGGGCCGGATGGTGGCCTGCGGGCACTGGGCGGCGGGCGTGGTTCGGATGGCGGCCTGCCGGCGGCGGTTGGTGGGCGGGCAGGGGAGCGAGAACGTGGGAGAGCTGGGCGACATGACGAATGACGGGTCGGTCGACGGGCACGTGCTCGTGCTGGAACCACGAGCCGGTGAACACTGGTGGGGCGGAGCCGCCGCCGACGGCCGCCACATGCCGTTCGCGGACGGGTACGAGATCGACCTGCGGGACGTGAAGGCCAATCAGGGCATGCCGGTGCTGCTCTCCGACCACGGCCGATGGGTGCACTGCACCCGGCCGTTCGCATTTCGGATGCAGGACGGGCGGCCGGTGATCGAGGTCGCGGGGGATTCGGCGGGGGTGTCCGAGGGCTCCTTGGGCTCCGCGGACTCCGCGGATTCCGCAGGCTCCAAGGTCTCCGCGGCGGATGTGGTCGTCGACACCGGTGTGGCGGCGGGCGGCACGTTGCGGGACGCGTATCTGGAGGTGATGCAGCGTCACTACCCGGCCACCGGTGGGCTGCCGGATCCGTTGTTGTTCACCGCGCCGCAGTACAACCTGTGGATCGAGACGGTCTTCGAGCCCACCCAGGACAAGGTGCTGGGCTATGCGGAGGACCTGCTGCGCAACGGATTCCCGCCCGGCGTACTGATGATCGACGACCGCTGGAGCGAGGACTACGGGACCTGGACGTTCCACCCGGGGCGCTTCCCGGACCCGGCGGGCATGGTCGCCCGGCTGCACGAACTCGGCTTCCGGGTGATGTTGTGGCTGGTGCCGTACGTGACCCCGGACTCGCCCACCTGCCGGCAACTCAACGATCAGGGGCTGTTGATCCGGCGTCCGGACGGGTACTTCGGCGTGCACGCGTGGTGGAACGGCTACAGCGCGGGGCTGGACCTGCTGGATCCGAACGCGACCGCGTGGCTGCGTACACAACTGACGGAGCTTCAGGAGTCGATCGGCATCGACGGGTTCAAGTTCGACGGCGGCGACGCGCCGTTCTGGCGCGCGCTCGGCGTGGCCGATCCGGAGGCATACACGCACGCATGGAACCGGTTCGGCGCCCAATGGCCGCTGAACGAGTTCCGTGACTCCTGGCGGGCGGCCGGGCTGCCGCTGGCCCAACGCCAACAGGACAAGTACCACTTGTGGGAGGGGCGGTTCGGCCTGGACAGCCTGATCCCGAACGCGCTCGCGCAGTCGATCACAGGCCATGCGTTCACGTGTCCGGACATGATCGGCGGCGGCGAGTTCCGCTTCGTCCCGGGCCCGGACGGCGAAGGCTTCGACCCCGAGCTGTTCGTCCGGTACGCGCAGACCGCGGCACTGTTCCCGATGATGCAATTCTCCGCGGCGCCGTGGCGGGTGCTGGACCCGGAACACCTCGACATCTGCCGCGCGGCCGCCCGCCTGCACACCGACCTGGGCCCGGAGATCCTGGCCCTGGCCCGCGCCGCGGCGCACACCGGCGAGCCGATCCAGCTCCCCCTTGACTACGTCTTCCCCGGCCGAGGCTACGCCGCCGTCACCGACCAATTCCTCCTCGGCGACAAAATCCTGGTCGCCCCCGTAACCACCAAGGGCACCCGCTCCCGCAAGGTCACCATCCCCCCGGGCACCTGGCAGGCCGACGACGGCACCACCCACCACGGCCCCACCGAAATCACCATCGCCACCCCCCTGACCCGCCTTCCCTGGTTCCGCCGCATCCCCACCACCCCCCACCTCGCGAGGAAGTGACCGCCCCCACGACCCATCGGCACCAACCACCCCCACGGATTCGGTAGGCTGTCCTCTCACATCCGGGCGCATAGCTCAGTTGGTTAGAGCACTGCTCTTACAAAGCAGGGGTCGACAGTTCGAGTCTGTCTGTGCCCACCCGAAACGAGGCCCAGGTCAGCCCGCTGATCTGGGCTTATCGCTGTCCGTGACGCTGAGTTCGCCCGTCGAGGGGCCTTCTCGAATGCCGTGCGTGCGCGATGTTCCAATGCGGACTGTGTACATGGCTCGCTACTCAGCGTCTGCCTCAGAGGCCCTGTGATCGGGTGCCACTGACAGAGCACGGACTTCGTTAATCCGCCGCCCAGCGTTCGAGGAAAGCCCGAGATGGCGCCACCAATCCTCATCTCAGCCTTATGACCTGGGGCCTTTCGCGGCCTGCCGGCCAACGAAGCGCCGGCGTTTGAACGGGGGAGGCCGCCAGGTCCGCGACATGGTCCACGTCGACGACATCGCCCGCGCTACGGTGCTGACACTCGTCGCCGACAAGGCCGCCGCGCAGACCATCAACATCGGCAGCGGACGAGCCACCTCGGTCCGCGACATCGCGGAGCTCATCGCCCGCCACTACCCGCGCCCGGATTTCTGCGCCCGAAACACGAGCCCGACCAACCCGGTCGGTTGTATAGGCATCCGGGTCGCCGGACACGCCCGCTGTCTCCCCCACCTCGACCCCGCCGACCGCACCGCCTATCTCGCGGGACTGAGTCCCGGCGCCGACATCAACCACAGCGGCACCACTTTCGACGGCCCCCTCCTGACCGAACTCCTCGACGCTCCGGGGCCCGAGCACCACCCGTTCCCGCTTCGGCACCGCCTGCTTCGACGGCGCGACGTTCTCCGCCGACGCCCGCTTCGGCGGCACGAAGTTCCACGGGCAAGCGTCGTTCGACGACACCCGATTCGTCGAACTTGCCATGTTCCACGGTGGCGCGGCGGGCCATCGGGCTACCTGACGGAGTCGTTCGACTCGGTGTGGTTGTTCGGCTCGATGCTGCGGATCCCGCGGAGCCGGCGGGCGAGGCCGTGGAGACCGGCTCCGAGGATCGCGCACGGGTGCCACGCCTCCACCAGCAGGGCGTGCAGGCCGTCGGTCGCGTCGATGTAGAGGGCGAAGGCACGCCGCCGACGAACTCACCCACGCGGTTGGCCCCAAGGGAAAGACGACGTATCAGTACGACGCCGACGGTAGTCAGACCGGCGTCGTACCACCGATCGGCCTCGGACCGAGCCCGCGGCGCCGAGTTAGCGAACGTTTCGGTGCACCTGGTGCCACACGGTCGGGGGAACGGGCCCCACACACCGACGGAAGTCGGACAGGGCGACGTAGCGGTGTTCGCGGGCATCCACGTAACTCGGGCGGCCCTGACGATCGTCGACGCTGCCCGGCGGAAGTGGGATCAGCCCCGAGGCCGCGGGGTGGTGCCTACTGGTGATCTTGGCGACCACTGCGGCATCGCCCTGTACGGACAACACCAGGCACGGCCGATCCTTGGCGCCCGTGCCCTCGGCGAAGGGCACCAGTGCCCACCAGACCTCGCCCGGCCACGGCAGTTCGGGAGCCCACTCCCGGGGGCGAGGCGACGGGATCGGCGTCCGTCCCCAAGGACCGGCCGAACGGCCCGGCGCCCCGCTCCAGGGGCGGGTCGGTGGCCCGGATATGCGCCACCGAAGGCGCGACCGGCCCGTTTCACCCCGCAGCCACCGTCGGATCTCGCGAAAGGTGAATCTGACCATCAAGATCATCGCTCCCGCATACAAGAACATGCCCACAACGGTCATCACCCGGGCACCTCCTCACCAGGCCGAGTCTGACCGTATCGCGACCAGGGCCCGGGATCCCCGAACAAGACGCGATGTCCGACCGAGCGGGTCGGCTGCTTGTCGTGTCGTCTCAAGTCAATGGCTAACTCTCCAGCCGACAAGGCACGTCCGCCGGCTTCTCGGCGAGCTCGGTGGACAGCGCCGGACGGCGAATGGTCATCGGGACCATGTCTGCCAACATGCCCGGCCGCAACTACTGCGGAGGCGCCGGCGGGGCGGTCAAGTGGAAGGAGTGCGCGTCGGGCATTGCCGTCGTCGATTTGGTAGCCGGCACCGTGGGCGTAGTTCCGGACCGCACACTCGGCTGCTGGTGTGGCAGCAGCCTGAGAGGAGCCGTACCGCTGCAAGGCTTCGCGGATATCCCAATGCGGGTCGTGCGTGAGACATGAACAGGCTTGTGGCGATCTAGACGTTGGCGAGGTATCGGGATTGTGTGGAGGTCCATGCCCGGGGCCATCGTCTGGATTGAGGTCCGGTTCGCCCGGCTCGTCGGTCAGTGGGACTGCACCTTCCGACATCATCGTCGGGGTGGGGTCGTTGATCCTTGCCGCCGCGCATGTGGGCGCCTTACCCATGGAGTACGCCGCCGACCGGTGACGCGTAGAACAAGCGAGTTCGGTGAGCTGGTTCCGAGCGTGATCACGTGGTGTCCACGAAGCCGATCTGGTTGGGACGCGGCGGACCCCGCAGGCTGCGAGGCGACGACTTCGGCCCTCGAAGGAGCAGCACCGTGCCCACCACGCTCGGGACTCATCGGCAGCGGCGTGATCGGCACATCCGTCGCCGGTGGCCTTATGGCAGTCTTCAACGACGTGCGGCCCCGAGGCACTCGCCGCTCTCGTCGACGAGTTGGGCCCGCAGGCGCGGGCCGCGACGCCGGCTGAGGGAGCCGACCCGCTCCTTGCGTTCACACAGTTCCCCCGCCGACGCCTCGACCGGCGAGAGCGTGTTCGACGATGCCCGTGTAGACCAGACCCAACTCGACGAGGTCCCCGAGAGGCGTCGAGGACTTCCCGCTCCGGACGTTCCGGAGCCTTGGCAGCTCGTCGCTGCTGGCCGGGGCTGCAAGCTCGTCGACGCGGCGACCCGCCGGTCCGGCGGTGGCGCGGAGCTTCCGAACGCGGGCGCCCCTTCGTTTTCGGCTCGACCCGCTACAGCCAGTTGCCGGGGCCATCCGACAGCAGAGAGCCCCAAATGTCCACGACGTCGGCCGGCGCGGGGCGCGCCGCGGGGTCTCGGTCGAGACAGGCGCCGACCACCGGGCCGAGGGCCGGGTCGAGGTGGTCGAGGTCCGGGCCGGTCGTCGTAATCCGGAACATCGTGGCTTCGAACGTGGACGCCATGTACGGATTGCGGCCGGTGGCGGCGAAGGCGACCACCAATCCCAGGTTGAAGACGTCGGACGCCGTGGTCGGGGCGCCGCCCTTGATGCATTCCGGTGCCATGTAGCCCATGGACCCGACCACATGGCCCGTGTGCGTGAGCTGGCTGTGGCCGGCGAGTGTCGAAATGCCGAAGTCGATGACCCGCGGCCCCTGTTCGGTGATCAGGACGTTCGAGGGCTTGAGATCCCGATGCACGACGTTGACGGAATGGATGTCGATGAGCGCCTCGGCCATCGCCACACCGAGCCGCAGCGCCATTGGCCCGGCCATCGGGCCGCGTTCGTCGACGTAACTGTCGAGCCCAGGGCCGTCGATGAACTGCGTCGCATACCAAGGGACTTCGGCGTCCATATCGGCGGCGACGACCTGCACCGTGAAGAGGCTTCGGACGGCCCGCGACGCAGCGACCTCGCGTGCGAACCGGGCCCGCATGTCGGGGACGTCCACGCACAGATGCGGGTGCATGCGCTTGACCGCGACCTCGACCCCGGACGCGCTCCGGGCAAGGAACACTTGCCCCATACCGCCTGCGGCGATCGGGCGGACGACGCGATAGGGGCCGAAGCGCTCCGGGACCGCCGGGGAGGGTAGTCGCCGCTCCTGAACCGGGTGTGCGGTGTGGCGGGCGAACTCCTTCGACGGAGCGGGCCCCGGATGCGCCGTTCCCGGAAGCTCCACGCGTCGCGCGTAGGGCTCACGCAGCTTCGCCAACGCAGCTCGAACGTCCGGCGCGGCCAAATCGACCGGCCGAGCCCGAGGCGTCCGGGACGGCGAGGCCGGCGGCTCCCCTTCGGTGGACAGCTCCGGGCGCGGATTCGTCGCCGAGGTGAGTATCGACAAGTCGAGGTTCGTCGTGGTCGTGTCGGTCGGCGCTTCCGGGCCCGGCCCGCGCGATTCGGGCATGCTTGCCTCGCGCAGCATGACCAGTCGATCCCACAGGTCATGCCACATCGCCTGATCACCATTGCAGGCGGACACCCATGCTTGCACGGCATGCCGGGTCGGCAGGGTGCGGCCGCGGGCCGTCTTACGCACCACGGATTCGGCCAGGCCGACGCGTTCGGCGATCTGTGCGTGCGTCAGGTCGGCAGCACGGCGCAACTCCTCCAGCGCGTCACAGAACGCGCGCAGATAGGCGTCGGGTCCGAGCGTGGAACCGCCCGTCCTGCGTGCACCGCTACGCGTGCCGGTCCCGCTACCGCTCCTTCGACCGGCGCCCGTGCCCGAAGCTGTACTCGTGCGTGGTGGTGGCCCGGGCGGGGGCGACGTTCGGGACCCGTTGCACTCCCCGGATGGGCCTGCATCGGAGTCCTGCGGCGCGCTGGGGCGGCGGCCGGACAATGCCAGTGCCTCCCAGGCCGCGACCCGCGCCCACGCGGCCTGCCAGCGTCCCATCTCCCGGGGGGCGACGCCACAGACGCGCGCGTACGTCTCGTAGACAGCCAGCGATGGCAGCGCCTTGCCACGGAGGATTCCGCTCACCGTGCTCGGCGGTAGGTCGACGCCGTCCAACAGCCGGGCCCGCGCGGCCATCGTGCGCAACGACGGTTTTCCGGCGAACGCCCTCTGCACATGCATGAGTTCGACTAGGTCCGCAGCATCGCGCACCCGGTCTGCCGTGGGCAACAGCGTGTCCAGGCGCGACTCTTCGATCGCAGCAGCACGGTCATTTGTCGGAACGCATCGGAGTTCGGCTACCGAGACGGGCCCCATCGTTACCGCTGCCGCCCCGTCCCAACGGGAGCGCCAAGCGGTGAGGTTGCCGCCGCACGCGAGCACGAAGGCCTCGGTCACACTCCATGACGGCAGCGATCTGCCGGACGCTGCCTCGCACAACGCGGCGCTGGAGCGCCCGCCAATGTCCGCCATCGCCCGGTAGGGCAGCCGCCCCGACCGGTCACGAAGCTCACGCAGTGATCGCGCGAACTCCGTGACCGGGTCGTGTGCGTCGGGCAACGGTGCCTCGCGTCGGCCCATCGCAACCAGTCCTCGCTCTTGGCTCAGGCGGGACTGGCGGCGGCACGTACCGCACGGTTGCGGGGCGCCCATGTGCGCCCGTACCGCGCAGCGGTCGCGACGGCTGCGGACACGGTGGCCGAGGCCACTGCCGGGTCGAGCCCCACGAGTACCAGAAGCGGAATCATGAGGAGGATCACGACCACCACGGCGATTTGCGGCAGGCGCCGGCGATGGTGTCTCAGCGGTGGGCCGCCGAGGGGCGACGGTTCGGGATTGACGTGCACAGGCATTTTCCATCACCTCGTGGCTCGTTCGATTGTCCGGACGGACTCGGCCGACTGCTGCCGCCGAGCGCCTGCCAGCGCTGTGGAGACGGGCCGAGAGGTCCAGAGTCCGCGCAGGACGACCAGGTTGTCCAGCGCCGTTCCGGGCCGCCGAAGCAGTTTCCACGAACGGAATCTGACACCAAGTCAGGTATTTGTTCGATCGACGTTCATGAGCGTTCACACGTGTGCGGCGAAGGATGTCCGAACACCCGAGGGTCCCTCGGATCCGCCCGGATGCTTCGGTGCCACCGCAGGTCAGTACACCGATCCGGTGCGTCGTTGTTCAGACGCCGTGCGGCGTTGTGCGGAACGCTTGCCATGGCGTACGTCAAGTCGTTCACTGGTGTTCGAGAGCCCCCAAGGCTCCATCACGCGCCTCGACTCCCGTCCGGACGATAGACGTGACCTGAGATTTTTCCGCTGCCACGGAAAAGTCTCACTATGTAAGACGCACGGCAATATCGCCGCGCCCCGAGTTGGAAGCAACGCCGTTCAGTTAGGGCTTGCCAAGAGACAACCGATTCTTCCCGAACGGCTCCGGGAGACCTGAAGTGGTCCTGGTGGCGATGTTTGGGCGTTCTTCCCGCTCTGGACTTCGGGCCGGGTCATGTTGGGACGGGCCGGCCGGAAGGCAGGGGGCCCGAGCGTGGAGTGGGTCTCGATCCGCGGCTGCAACCCGCGCTGTTGGCGCCGGCCGAGGGGTTCCGCAAGGTCGACCGACTGCGTATCCGCGCCGGCGATCCGGTCCACACATCCCAATCGGCGATGAGGCCACCCGCCGAACACTTCGGACGGTTCTGTCGGCATAGCCATCACAGCGGCACGTGCGTGCAAGCCATGCCCGAAGGACGGAACCCGATCGGCACGCTACGAAACGAGCTTCGGGTTCGTCACCACTACGACGGCGGGACCACCCAAAAGGCTGGTCCCGCGCCCCCTCACGGTGTGATGCGCCCCGGAAGAGCCCCGGGGCGCATCATAGAAACCTCCGACCAGTGCACGCATTTGCGCGTACGGCTCTCCGTATGAAATACGTGGCTGGAGGGCATCTGCGGCCAGCCCACCGCAGCCGGGGCGGTCGGGGCGGGGTGTATGGCGGCTCATGGCCCGCTTCCCGCAGCAACCACGGCCATGGACGCAGCCACCGGACGCTACTCCCGGTCGCGATGCCCAGGCATCCGGACTCGCCGGAGGCACGAACGACCGGCCATCGACACACAGAACTCCCAGGGCGGCTCCGCCCTGGCATCCATGTACGTCGACCAACGCGTCCTCGACAACGACGGCATCGTCGTCATCATCGATCCATGACACCCCACTCGAGCCACGGAGGTCGGGATGAGTGAACCGACGACTTCCGCCCGAGACGACGTCCCGGTGGACCACCATCAGTTCATGCTGGGCGACACCGGATTTCCGCCGTTCGCAGGGACGGAACCCTACGTCGGCCTGGTCGGGGTCGACACCGGCATCGCCATGATCTACACGGGCGCGGCAGCGGGCAGCGTGAGACTTCAGATACAACTCCACGAACACGTTCCCCCGCTCGACGTCACCTCCTGGGACGAGGTCGCGGAAGTCTCACTTTCCGTACCCAACGGACGCCTGGTCGTCTCGGGGCTCACCGCGAGCGCCCCCGACACCTTCCCCGTCTTGTCCCCCCAGGGCCCGGGGACGTATCGCCTCAGGATCCACGCCCGCGGCCGGGACATCGCTCCGGACCTACTCGCACGAGCCTCCCAGGAGGACTACCTCGTGTGCGTATGGCCCGCTCCCCACCAGGAGCCGGTGACGCACAAGATCACCGACTCCTACGGAGCCGCGCTCAGGAGCGTCCCCCACCAGCCGCCTCCTGCTGGAGGCCCGTCCGAGGCCCAACGCAGACGGGCGGAAATCGAAGCGCGGCTGCGTGGAGCCGGCACCGAAACAACCCCACGCTCGCCTGAGTGAGATTGCCGAACTCCCTCCCGTTGGCGGCCGTTGCCGTCCTCGGCAGGCGGCGCGCGCGACCGGGATCGAAAGCCGGATCCTCGCGGAGGTATGGGAGGCGGCCCACGTCGCCTCCCATACCGGTGAAGGCGCGCGCAGGTCGTTGTGACACAGCCGGGTCACTCGGCACAAGAATCGGCGTCGCGGTCACACGCGAAGCTTCGGCACCGGGAGGGGAGAAGAGTTGGGTTCGATTCGCGCCTCGGCGCCTCGTTGCTTCTCCGGCGCCGAAGGAGCGTGGCCTCGCTTCCCTCGGAATTGGTGACGTGTTGCCGTCCGGATCGCGACCCCTGCGACCCGGTGCCCACTCATCTCGACCGTGAGCCCGAGCCCCTATTCCGTAGCGGGCCGCGCCCGTGAGATCGCAATCAGACGAGTAACTGCGGCCCTCTCTCCGGCGAAGTACCGGGGATCGAGGGCCGTTTGCATGCCGTGGGAAATGTGGTGCCTGCGGTTTCTCGCCAGCCGCCCCACCTGGGCTGAAGCGCCGCCAGGCTGTGGGTCGCGAACCGGGGCGGCTTCAACTGGAGCCGTAGTGGGGCCGGAAGACATCAGCAACATCCGGTAGGACAAGGCAAGACCGGGAAAGATAGCCGCCCCGATGCCGCGCTGACCAGGGAAGATCCCGTAAGACCAGGCAACATCGGGGCGGATACGTGAAGTGGGCTTTCCTCTTACAAAGCAGGGGTCGACAGTTCGAGTCTGTCTGTGCCCACCCGATATGAAGCCCAGGTCGGCTCGCTGACTTGGGCTTTTTCACGCCCTGGGTCGATACTCGCGCCGGCAGGGGCCCTCGATGTAGGCGGGCACGCTGCCGTTGGTGGTGTTGACGTCGAACGTGGCCGCGCGGGCGGCGAGCGGGCCCGGGGCGGTGGGGGTGCCGCTGGTCGCGAGGGTGAAGGCGCGGGACCGGTCGTTCGGGGCGCGGTCGGCCGGGGTGGTGCGGACGTGGTCGAAGTGTCCGGGTCCGGTGCGGGGGAGCACGCGGGATGCCTGGGTCCGGCGGACGGTCCGCGTTTGCCGGATGTGGTAGCGGCTGATTCACGCGGTCGTCGCTTCCAGGTAGGTGTCCACGTCGGCGCGTTGGCGTCGGTCAGCCCCAACTCCCCACACACGGCGGGTCTTGCGGGCGAGCGGACGGTACTGCGCGCAGCGCCGGTCGACCTCGTGGCGGGCGGTGGTGATGGCTTGGGCACGGGTGCGTTCGAGGGTGGGGACGATGTTGTCCATGTCGCCGGGGGTAGCGCGCAGTCGGTTGATCGCCTCGTGGGGGTGGGCGGCGAAGTGGTACTCCCATTCGTGAGCCACTCGCACTGCCCAGGCGGGCGACGTGCCGTCGAGGTCGCGGTGCCACGCGTCCGGGGACGGGCAGTCGCCGACCAGGTCCGGGCGGCGCACCCACTCCGGGGTGTGGCGCCTGGCGCCGTCGAGGTCCGGTGGGGCGGGAAGGTCGAACTCGACGTCCCGCGGGATGTGATCCTTCGGAATCGGTGGTCGATCGTTGCCCACCGAACGGTGCCCGGCCGCCCGACGCTGATCGGAAAGCTCACGCGCGGTGTCTCGGGGGACGCACGGGTGGGCCCGGGTGGCCAGTCCCTCGTTCGTGGGACGGGGCTTTCGGCCAAACCGCGCCCGGTACCACTTGGCGTGGCGACTCGTGTACCTGGAGTGATCGTACGGAGGCGGACGGACCCGGGGTGAGCGTTCCGGCCATTCGACGGTCGGACCGTTTGGTCGGGGTGTGCGCTCCGCAGGTATCCGGTGAACGTCCGTCGTCAAGGGGAGGGTTCGGCATGGCCGATTGGAAGACGATCACCGGCAGTTTCACGGCGATCTCGGTGGGGTCGCGCACGATCGTGTGGGGTTTGGACTCCGCCGGGAGCATCTACCGGTTCACCAACGACGACAACAACCCGTGGGTGAAGATCCCCGGGGTCCTCAGCGATATCGGGGCCGCGGCCGACGGCACCGTGTGGGGGGTCAACGCCGGGAACGAGATCTTCCGCTACATCGGCGACCGCGAGACCGCGAACCACTGGGTCAAGATCCCCGGCAGCCTGGTGCGCATCTCCGCGGGGTCGCGGACCGCCGTGTGGGGCTTGGACTCGGCCGGCTCCATCTACCGGTACACCAACGACGACAAGAACCCCTGGGTGAAGATCCCCGGCGTCCTCAGCGACATCGGCGTCGCCGCCGACGGCACCGTGTGGGGGGTCAACAAGGGCAACGAGATCTTCCGCTACATCGGCGACCAGGACGCGTCGACGAACCACTGGGTCAAGATCACCGGAAGCCTGGTCCGGATCTCCGCCGGATCCCGCAGCAACGTGTGGGGCCTGGACTCCGCCGGCAGCGTCTACCGGTTCACCAATCACGACGCCAACCCCTGGGTGAAGATCCCCGGAACTCTGAGCGACATCGGCGCCGGCATCGACGGCAACGTGTGGGGGGTCAACGCCGGGAACGTGATCTTCCGCTACACCGGAGACCAACTCGGCTAAGGCATGTCTTCAATCCCTGTCGGGCTCCGCAGCGTCCGGTGCCCTGCATCGGCGTATCGGAGAAGCAGGTGCGTAGTGGTTCCATTCGTCTGTTTCTACGGTGTGGCGAGGTGCGGTGTCGGGCGTCGTGGTGCTCGGCGGGGGATTGAAGACACGCCCCAGACGTACACCCCCCTGCACGCGAGGCGCGGCCCGGCAGGGTCGACGACGTGGACTACGTCGGCATGATGAGGCCACGCGGTGGGCGTGGGCGAAGTCGCGGGGCTGACGCCGCGTCACGCGGAACGACCGGGTGTGGGAGCGCGGTCGTGAGCGAACCGCGCTCCCACACCCGTAGGTCCGGGTCCTGGCCGTTACGCACAACCGTGTCAGGTCACGGGCGCTCCAACGGCCCCGGTGGTGGTCCCGACCCTTGCTGCTCCGGCTGCGAACTCGGTGACGGACGTTGGTGTCGGGGGCGGCATGCGCCCCGCTGCCGCCCTTACCGCCCTTACCGCCCTTACCGCGCTTACCGCGTCACCTTCCGGTCGACGGCTGATAGCTCATGTCCTGGTCCGTGTTGACGAGGTCCGAGTCCGTGGGTACGACGTTGAAGCCGTTGGTGGGGACGTGGCCGATGAGGCTGATCGAGTGACCGGCTTAGCCGGCTCGGGTGGGCACCAGGGCGTAGGCGCGGGCGAGTTCCGTCAGGGGGGCGGATGCCTGGCCGGGCTGCGTGGCTGCGACGTGCTCAGCTTCGCGGCTGATGGCGCGCAGGAGTCGGTCGCGGGCTTCGGTGGCGGCGGTGGGTGCCTCGGGCGCGCTGGTTGGGGTTCTGCGCCGCCCGGGTCGAGACGGAACGGTGGGTACGCGTCGGTCATGAGGGCCTCGTAGGCGACCACGCGCAGCACCCAGCGGTCGAGGCCGATCACCAATGCGTAGATGCCCCGGGGATAGCGGCCGGTGAACAGCAACGCGATGCCCGCGAACAGAACCAGCGCGGGGATGAGCCCGCCCCAACGCCACGCACCGGCGGTGAAGATCCCGACCAGGACGAGCTGTGGAAGGACCAGCAGCCACCACTTGACCAACACCAGCCCGCGCGAGAGGCGTTGGGGGTAGACGATGTCGAATCGCGCCGGGTAGTCGGGGTGTTCGGCGAGGGTGAAAGGCGGATAGCGATCGGTGCCCAACCCGCCGTACCCGTAGTACCAAACGCGCCAGGTCCAACGCAGGACACCGACGTTGAAGTCGAACAGCGGGCGTGGATACCGGGCGGTGAACAGGATCGCGAAGAACGCCACGATACTGACCGCGAAAAAGGCGATCCACAGGAAGAACAGCACGATCGCGTGCGGGATCAGCAGGAGCCACTTCACCACCCACAGCCAGCGGGACGGTTCCGCTTCGAGCCTGGCCTCCAGCCGGACGGGCTGGGTCATTGCGGCGTACATCTGACCTCCTCGACGGCGGATACGCTCCGTAAACGTCGATCCCCGGCTTTCGCAACCCTTCCGCGCCGCTGCCTCGACCCCACGACGACCGGGAGCCGCCGATCGCTTCCTCAGCCCGTCGGGGCCGGGGCGACCCTTGGGTTTGGTCGTCGCCTCCTGCGCCCCCGTCTTTCCATGATCCTGCGGGGCGGCACAGAGCGCAGGAGATGAGGTTCCGGTGCACGGGCATGCGGACGGCCCCGGCAGGGGGTTGGCAGCCGGCAGCCGGCAGTGCAGGCTTCACGGACGGCGTCCCTTCGGATGCTGTCGGAATTCTCCAAGACCGCGATTGTCCGGTGATGACAACGTGCGCACGTCCTCCGTCTCTCCTCCGTTTCAGGGAGGCGCGCCATGCGCCGCACGTACGTCACCCGTCTCCGCAGACCCGGTCCGCTGCGCCGCGGCATGGTCGCCGCCGCTGCCTGCGCTGCCGTGCTCGTCGCGACCACCGGAGTGCCTGTCCAGGCCACCACCCCGCCCGGCGGCGACCACCAGCGTGTGCTCGACGCGATGCGCCTGATCACCAACGATGTGAGCACCGGGCACGGCTCCGATCAGATCCCCGGCATGATCGTCCGCACCGAGATCGACGGCGTGCAGTGGACCGGCTCGGTGGACAACCACGCGGCGCCGGCCACCCGTCAGGTCGACGCCAAGTTCCGGGCGGCGAGCAACACCAAGATGTTCACCGCCGTCGTGATCATGCAGCTGGTGCATGAGCAGAAGCTCAAGCTCACCGACGACGTGTACAGCATCCTCGGGCCGATTCTGAACGCCAACGGCCGCCAGGGCTGCCGGCTGTTCGGCCCCTGCTTCGCCCCCTCGACCGACCCGGCGAAGCAGATCACCGTGCAGAACCTGCTCAACATGAGCAGCGGCGTGGCGGACTACCTGGCCGACCTGTCCTTCCAGGCAAACGCGGCCGTGACGTTCCCGAATACGTCGTACCCGAACCCGGCCGACCTGGTGGCCGAAGGCGCGGTCAACGGCCCGCAGTTCGCGCCCGGCAAGGGCATGGAGTACTCCAACACCAACTACGCGCTGCTCGGCTTGATCATCGCCGCCAAGACGAACATGTCGTGGGAGGACGCACTCACCGAGCGCGTCATCAACCGCATCGGCCTGACCAACACGACACTGCCGCGCAACGGCGACCCGGTCCTGCCCGCGCCGCACGACGCGCACTGGACCAACTTCCTGAAGCAGCGAATCGGCGGCGTCTGGCTGGGCAGACCGGCCGGCGACCAGAACGTCACCTACACATACGGCACCGGCGCGGTCGTCTCGACCACCGGCGACCTGCTGAAGTTCATGAAGGCGCTGCTGACCACGGAGACGCTGCTGCCGTCCACCTTCCGCGATCGGATGATCGCGGAGGCGAGCTTCAACACCAACCCGGCGGGCATCAAGGTGCCCGAACTCGGCTGTGCGCGCACCGACCGCTGGCAGGAGTGCATCCCGAACCCGGCACTGAGCAACGTGCAGTCGCCGAACGACGCCACCGCGCCCACCAATTGGTACGCCAATCCCAGCTGGAAGATCGGCATCGCCGAGTACGGCCTGGGCATCACCAAGCGCACGCTGACCTGCGGCGACGGCAGCAAGCAGGTGCTGTACGGGCACAACGGCGGGCTGCCCGGCTCCAAGACCTACACGTACTCCAACGCCGATGCGACGCACATGATCTCGTGGAACCAGAGCGGTGACTGGGAGATGTGGGAGCTGTACAACCAGTACGGCGTGCTGGCTGCGGAGTTCTGCCCGGCTGGGTAGCGAATCGGTGCTTCGCCACCGGGAGTTCGGCGAGGCAATTCGGCGAGGAAATTCGGTAAAGGAATTCCGTAAGGCAGTACGGTAAGGAAAGGCGGCAAGGCGATGCGGCGGCGGCCGCGCGGGTTATCCGCTCGCGCGGTCGCCGTCGGCGTGCTGGTCGGCGGTATGGCGGCTTATCCGGCCTTGAATGGGCGAGGGGGTATTTCGCGACGACGGCGGACCGCGTCTCTGGGCCGGCGATCCGATCCGGGCCGTCGCAGCCGGCGATGAGATTGGCCGCGGAACGCCTCGGGCGGTCGCCCAACTATCGAAGCGGATACGTGATGGGAGCTTTCCTGCTCGTGAGGCAGGGGCTCTCGGTCGTCGGGGAGGCGGCGGTGAGGGGGGCGCGTTGGTGACAGTGGGAGGGTCGAGTGCTCGGCTCGCGCGATGTGGGGTCTCTGCTGCTGGACGGATGTGCCGCGTGGGTCGGCGGCCTGGAACTGGGGGCGGGGCGGCCGATGCGTTCGTGGCGGCCGCGACGGTCTCGCGTCCATGAACGGCGACGACTTCTTTCCGGAAATGCTGCCGGTAAACCGTCATGTTTCGAGGCATGTACTTGAAAAGGTGGGGCACACGTGGGGTGGAGGTAAAAACAATGATTCCGCTTCTGGTTGTCCTGCTTCTTGCCCTGATTCTTTTCGGTGCCGGTTTCGCACTGAAAGCACTGTGGTGGATTGCTGTCATCGTGCTGATCGTCTGGGCACTCGGCTTCGTCTTCCGCTCGGCCGGTAGTGGCGGTGGTCGTGGCCGCTGGTACCGCTGGTAGAAATGCCGAACGACGGCGGCACGTTACGTGATGAGGCCGTGGCCCGACCCGGGAAAGCGGGTCGGGCCACGGCCTCTTTGCCTTCTGGAAGGGCCCCCGGGCTACGCGCCGTGTGGGCGGAGGGGGCGACTTGAGATCTCGGAGATCTCGGAGATCACGGGTGATGTTGAGGTCCCAGGTGATGGTCGCTGCGCGTCGATCGTGGGGCCGCGTCACCCAAGCGCCGGTTTCACCGGCTGCACCGGCCGGGGCGGATTTGCGTCAACCCTGCGGAGTCGCAGGGTTGTTCGTTCCCGGACTCTGTGGTGAGTCAAGGGATCAGCGCGCGCCGCCCGTCATGGGGTGTCGTGGGGGTTGGGGTGGCCGGGCGGGTAGAAGCAGGCGCTGATGGCCTTGCCGTGTCTGCTCGAGCGCATGTGCAATTCGTCGGCGACGGCGTCGACGATGGTCAACCCGCGACCGGACGGCGTCGTCGTGTCGGTCTCCTGCGGCTTGGGGGTGCCCGGGCCGCTGTCGCTGACGTAGACGTTCAGGCATCGGTTGTCCCATGCCAGCACCAGTTGCGCCGTGCTGTGGGCATGGACGTGGGCGTTCGTGATCAACTCCGAGACGGTCAGGATGACATCGTCCACGGTCTCGCTAGCTTCCTTGGTCCAGTCCAAGGACGCGAGATGTTCTCGGGCCCAGCGCCTCCCGGCCTCGACTCCGCCACTGACGGGGAAGGCTTTCGCCCACCCCACTGCTCGTATGTCGGCCATGGAATCCTCTCCGTTCCGCCCACCCCTGCCGAGAGCGCCTACCCGCCTGCGCGCGGATCACCCGGCCGGGTTGGGGCCGCTTTCGGAGTTATCGTCCCGTCTCGCCTCCGCTCCCCGCGGTGACCCGATGGGCCGCGTACGGCCCGTAGTTCTCGACTGCGGCGCGCAACTTACGCTCGCCTCCGAGGTCTGATGAGGCATCAGCAGTACGGCGGAGCGGTTCGGAGCATTCGCCTCGGGGCGGTCTGTGGGTAATAGGCCGCCAGTTCGTCGATCGGGGCGTGGCCGGCTTGGCGTTGAGGGTTTGCGCGTCTTCGTGGCGGCGTTGGCGTTCGCCGGGTGAGGCGAGGTGAGGTGAGGTGCAGTGCGGTGCGTTCGAGCAGTGGCACCTTTGGTGGTCTGGTCGTAACAGGCCCATAAGCTAGGGGAGTTCGGGGCGTAGTTGTTGGCGAAGTTCTTGCCGCCCTATGACGACTTGCAATTCCGCAGGACGCCGAGCTCAGCGTGATCCGGGTCGGCGGCCCCTCTCGTTGCCGGCGGGCGGTTGCGATCGGCTCCCCACGCCGCCGCGGCACGGGGAGTGACCTCGGTCGACCGCGCCCGTGCGGTCCGCCGACCCGGGTCGCCGGTAGCCCCGGTACGCCGACGGCGCGAAGGCCGCGAAGGCCGCAAGGGGTACGGCGGCCGGGCCGGCGGGCCGGGCGCGGCCCCGTGGGTGCGACGGTCAGGCGGGTGTGGGCGTCCGGGGCTTCGGGGCGGTGCGGAGGCGTTCGGCGATGGTGCGGGCCTGGTCGGTCGCCCTGTCCCGGGCCTCGGCGAGGAGGCGGTGGGCGAGCGGCCTGAGTTCGGCCATTGCCGGGTTGACGTCGGCCGCGGTGAGTTCGGCCCTGACGGTGACCACGTCCAGGCCCCAGACGTCGGCGAGCATGCGGTGCATGTACGGCGTGGCGTGGTCCCAGCCGGCTCGCGGGGTCCCGGGGGCGTAGCCGCCGCCCCGGGCCTCGACCAGCACCGCGGGTCGGTTCGGCAGGATCCGCCGACCGACGTCGGCGGCTCGCGGGTCGGTGATGATCAGGTCGATCCAGTGCTTGACCTGCTGTGGGACGCCGAAGTTGTAGATCGGCACGGCGAGCAGATACGCGTCGCAGGCGAGCAATTCGTCGGTGAGTTCGGCGGCGAACGCGGTCGCGGCGCGCTGTTCGTCGGTCCGGGCATGTTCCTCGGTGGCCCGGCTCGCCTCGGCGACCGGCCAGATCGCCGGTAGCGGCCGACGGCCCAGGTCGCGGCGGACGAACTCGGCGTCCGGGTGGGCGCGGGCCCACTCGGCCTCGACGAGGTCGGCGAGGCTGCGGCTGACCGAGTCCTCGATTCGGATGCTGGAGTCGAGGCGGAAGAACTTCATCGGGCTTCTCCTTAGGTACGGATCGGACGACGGTGGCGCCGATCGGGCAGCACGGGGTGCCGCGCGGACCGTTTCGGTGCCGCCGGTGCGGGTTGGGCGGGTTGGTGGGCCGCGGCGATGGGGGCCGGGCGGGTGCGGCCCGGGGGTGGGTGCGATGCGGCGACGGTAAAGTCGTGGGTCGGCCCCTGGTTTTTCGTTGTCCCCCTGCGGTCGGCGTCGTGCGGAGTGGTTCGTCTCCCCTTTGACTGATGCCTGACGGAAAAGGTGACCATGAACGGACACGAGGGCTTGGCGACGCGTTTCGAGGCGCACCGTGACCACCTGCGCGGGGTCGCCTACCGGATGCTCGGCTCGCTGGACGATGCGGACGACGCCGTACAGGCCGCCTGGCTGCGGGTCGATCGGGCGGGTGTGGACGGGGTCGAGAACCTGGCCGGGTGGTTGACCACCGTGGTCGCGCGGGTGTGCCTGGACATGTTGCGGATCCGGCGGACCCGGGGCGAGGAATCCCTGACGTCGATCCCGGACGCGGTGCTGGAACGGTCGGGCGGGATCGAACCCGAGCAGGAGGCGGTGTTGGCCGAGTCCGTGGGCCAGGCCCTGCTGGTGGTGTTGGACCGGCTCACCCCCGCCGAGCGGGTCGCCTTCGTACTGCACGACCTGTTCGCCGTCCCGTTCGCCGAGATCGCCCCGGTCGTGGGGCGGTCGTCGGTGACGAGCAAGAAGTTGGCCAGCCGGGCGCGGGAGCGCGTACGCGGGGTGGCGACCGTCGACGACGCCGACCTCGCCGAACACTACGGCGTGGTCGACGCGTTCCTGGCGGCCGCGCGCGGAGGCGACCTGGACACCCTGCTTCGGGTGCTGGCGCCGGATGTGGTCCGGCAGGTCGACCGGTTCGCGGTGCCGGACGGGGCCGACCACGACGTGCGGGGTGCGCGGGCGGTGGCCGAGGAGACCCGAGTGTTCGCGTACCGGGCCAGGGTGGGCGAGGTGGCCCTGGTGGACGGCAGGCCGGGCATCGTGATCGCCCCGAGCGGACGGCTGTTCGCGGCGCTTCGGCTGACCTTCGCGGCCGGGCGGATCACCCGGATCGAGGTGATCGCAGACCCGACACGCCTGAAGGGTCTCCCCTTGGCGGCGCGGCGGCCGTGAGCCGGGGTGGGGCGGACGGCGCGGCGGGCCTGAGCCGGGACGGGGCCGGCGGGACATGAGACCGCAGGCAGTGCGGCGTGCCTGAGTGGGGATGGGACCGGCGACGATGGCAGTCCGGCCGGTCTGCCCGGGGGAGCGGACGTCGGCGAGGGCCGGGGGAGCACAGCTTGCCCCGAATTACCGCGTCGGTCGGGCGAGCGGCGCAGCCTTGGCTCTGTCATTGGTCCCGTTCACCGAGGTGTCGGGGTTCCTGGGTGGGACCGGCGACGACGGACGCCGGGTTGGTGCGGGCTGTGCGACGGCTGTCGAACCGTAGCCGAGCAGATGGCGAGGCCCACCGCCCGGCCGTGGCGTCGGCCGTGGCGTCGGTCGGGGCGGACAGCCCGAGCGGGTGGGACCGGCGGAGGACGACCGGTGGGTCGGCGTGCCCGAAGGCTCGGACGTCGGCCCGGGGCCGGGCACGGAGACGGTGTCCGCCACGCCGCATCGCATCGCGCCAGGTCGGCCACGCCCCTTTCGCCCACACGCTTCCGCCCTCAGGTTTTACGTGTCTCGGACTCCCCGCGCCCAGGTCTGACGAGGAGCAATTCGCCGCCCCGCACCAACACAGAATGGGGCGCCCCGGACGACGAGGAGAGTCCTGGAGCCGCCCCTCGCCCGAGGAGTCTCGCTTTACCAGGCAGGCAGGGCGAGCACAGGACGAGCATGTGCTTGCCGCCGGGTCGGCGGGACAGGCTGAGTTCGGCTGCTTCCTGGACATGGTTGAGCGTGTAGGTACGGGCGACCGGTATGACGAAGACGCCTTCGCCGGCGAGCCGGGGCGAACTCGTCCATCCGGTCATGGCGGATCTCGGTGGTGATTCGGACGCCCAGCTCGGCCGTGGCGGCGAAGTCCGAGACGGTGAGGACACGGTCGGGATCCCCGGTCGGCTCGATCAAGGTCGGTAGCGAGCCGCCGGCGGGGTTGGTCGGCGCGGTCCACCCGGCCTCCGGTCGGCGCCGTGTCCAGGGCGCGGTCGACGCGGCCTCCGGCCGGTGCGCCGACGCGTTCGGCCAGTGCCCTCACCGTAGGCCGTCACCTGGGCACCGATCTCATCCCGGGCGGCGGACCGAGTCGGCCCGGCGGTGGCGATCACCCGAATCGGCTGTGGCGGATATTTCGTGAAGTACATGGTGGCGGTGGGGGCGACAGTTGGCTCATGCTTGATCGCCGGCGCTCGGCGCCCGGGGCCCGGGCCCGGGCAGACCTTGAGGGGGTCAGGGGTGGTGGTCAGCGAGCTGGTGCGTGCGGAGCTGCGACGCGTCGATTGGGCGTCGCTGGAGTGTGGCTGCGGTGCTTCTGCCGAGCATGTGCCTCTTCTCTTCGAGGCGATCATCACTGCCGAGACCCCCCAGGACATGATCGGATGCACCCTCGATGGTCATGTCGAGGAAAGCACGATCATCTTCGAGTGCACTCCGCCGGCGGTCGGCGTGATCATGGCCGCGCTGGCGGGCGATCTTTCGACACTGGCCCGAGGCGTGCTGCTGCAGACGTTGTCGTTCGTGGCCGCCGGTTCCGGTGACGACGGGCCGACCGGGGAAGGTGCGGGTCTGGGCCACGCAAGCGGGCACCATGCGCTTGAGGGGTTCTGGAGGCTTGTCGAGATCGGGCTCACCGGAACTGCGGAAGACGCCGAAACGGTGGCCGACATCTGTGAGTACTTCGGGCTGGGCGGCGACAAGACCGCCTTCTATCAGGCCGAGCTTCGCGCGCGTATGCACGCGAAGACCAAGCGCGGGCGAAGCATCTGATGCTGTGAAGATCAGGGTGGTTGGGCGAGGACGAGGGTTCGTAAGAGTGCGAAGGAAGCCCGGCCGGATGACCGGCATTTGATCAGTTGATACGCGTGACCTGCCCCTAAAGAACTAGGGCTGGGGCGGAAATTTCGTGACGGTCACTTGACGCTGTCGTACCCGGCCTGGCCTCCCGTGGCTGTCGATCGGGCCGACCGGGTGGGTGTGGCAGGGCCACCTTGCCGGTGCCGCCTGCTCGTACGTTGGTGGCAATGCACACGAACCGGCTGAGCGATTTCCTGCCGGTCCGGCGCGCGCTGGTGCGTCCCGAGGATCACGGGATGCCTGCGGGGGTGCGCCGTACTCCCGGTCTGCGACGCGAGGAGATCGCGGTCCTCGCCGGGGTGAGCACCGACTACTACGTACGGTTGGAACAGGGACGCGAACGCAATCCCTCGTCCCAGGTCCTGCGGGCCCTGGCGGCTGCCCTGCTCTTGAAGGACGAGGAAGCCGCCTACCTGCGCGCGCTGGTCGATCCGCCGCAACTTCGGCGCTTCGAGCCCGTCCGGGAGTACGCAGGCCCGCACCTGGTGGCCCTGCTGGACACGTGGGCGGACACACCGGCTCTGGTCTACGGCCGGTACCTCGACCTGTTGGCCGTCAACTCCCTCGGTGAGGCTCTCTTCTCGTGGCTCGGCAACGATTCCAGTCTGATCACAGCGATGTTCCTCAACCCGACCGCCCGGGACTTCTACCGCGACTGGGCCGTCATCTCGACTCCCTCAGGGCCACGTTCGACGGCTGGCGGGAGGTCACTCTCAGCACCGACTTCCTCTCGCGGCAGGCCGCAGGCTGAGGGCGTGCATCACCCGTCCCGGGTGGCAGACCGAGAACACGCCCCGATCGCGCTGAGCGTGTAGCGGTGTTGACACAGCCCGTGTACGTCGGCGTGCCGTTGACGCGTGCGGGGCGGCCGGGAGCCGGTTGCCGGGCGGATCCGAACGGCGCGGTGGGCGGGGTGCGGGGCCTGGGGGGAGATACGTGGGTGTGGATGCGGAGGGCGGGGTGGGCGCGGGCGGTGGGCGCGATAGGCGCGGAAGGCACGAGGTCGCAGGCGTGGCACGCGCGGCGCTCGCGCTACGCGGAGATCCGTCGGCGCATGTGCCGAGGGGCGTCGGCGGGGGATAGGGGTCTGTGCGGTCCGGGAGGGCGTCATCCGTCCGGCGGAGTCGGTTGGGCGGGGTGGTTGGGGCGGGCTTACGGTGTTGTGTGGGTCACAGGAGTGAGTGGTGGTGTCTACGGCGGGTTCTGGGCTGACGGTGCGTCAAGAGGCTTGGTTTCAGGGGGTCGTGGGATCTGACTGGTCGTCAATTCATATATGACGGTGCGTCAGATCCCTTTGCCGTAAAGGCAGTTGATCGCATCGTGGGTCGTCGTTGTATGTCGAAGAGAGCTAGTGTCGGTCGGGTTGCCACGCTCCAGAAGCGACCCGGCCGGCCAGGGACCGGGGACGCGACACCTCCCCGGGAGCCTTCCAAGCGGGCCGTAGCGGGGACCAGGGATGATGAGGACCTCATGGCCATCGCGCTACCAGTACGAGCCTCGGACGATCCGTCCGGCACAGGCACAGCCACGGAAACAAGAAGCACCGGCACGGAAGAAACCACCGGCAAAAGCCCCGGCGAAAGCCCCGGCCCCGGCACGGTCACCGCATCGACCACCCCGGCCCCCGCCGTCTACCCCGGGCGCCCCGCCCCCGCGCCGCGCACCCTCGTGGACATCCTGGACGCCACCGTCCGGAATCACCCGAACGAGCCCGCCCTCGACGACGGCCGGCGGACGCTGACGTACCGCGCCCTGGCCGCCGAGGTGGAGGCGCTGCGCCGCCGGCTGGCCGATGCCGGGGTCGGCGTCGGGGACCGGGTCGGCATCCGGGTGCCGTCCGGCAGCAACGACCTGTACATCGCCATCCTCGCCGTGCTGGCCGCCGGCGCCGCCTACGTCCCGGTGGATGCCGAGGACCCCGACGAGCGGGCCGACCTGGTGTTCGGCGAGGCCGGCGTATGCGCCGTGCTCGGTGCCGAGCGCGCGTTGCGCGTCATCCGGGACGGCGCGCCCGTGGCGCCCGGCCGACCCGGCCCCGGCGACGACGCCTGGATCATCTTCACGTCCGGCTCCACCGGCAAGCCCAAGGGCGTCGCGGTGACCCACCGCAACGCGGCCGCCTTCGTGGACGCCGAGGCGGGCCTGTTCCTCCGGGAGGAGCCGCTCGGCCCCGGCGACCGGGTGATGGCGGGCCTGTCGGTGGCCTTCGACGCGTCCTGCGAGGAGATGTGGCTGGCCTGGCGGTATGGCGCGTGCCTGGTCACCGTGCCCCGCTCGCGGGTGCGCTCCGGCGCCGACCTGGGGCCGTGGCTGGCCGAGCAGGAGATCACCGTGGTCTCCACGGTGCCCACGCTCGCCGCGCTGTGGCCGACCGAGGCGCTCCTGGACGTGCGGCTGCTGATCTTCGGTGGCGAGGCATGCCCGCCCGAGCTGGTGGAGCGCGTGGTCGCCGAGGGCCGCGAGGTGTGGAACACCTACGGCCCGACCGAGGCGACCGTGGTCGCCTGTGCATCGCTGCTCACCGGCGAGGGCCCGGTCCGGATCGGGCTGCCCCTGGACGGCTGGGAACTGGCCGTGGTCGACCCCGACGGTCGACCTGTCGCGATGGGCGGGACCGGCGAGCTGGTGATCGGCGGCGTCGGCCTGGCCCGCTACCTGGATCCGGCCAAGGACGCGGAGAAGTACGCGCCGCTGGAGTCGATGGGCTGGGAGCGCGCCTACCGCAGCGGCGACGTGGTGCGTGCCGACGCCGACGGCCTGGTCTTCGTCGGCCGCGGCGACGAGCAGATCAAGCTCGGCGGCCGGCGGATCGAACTCGGCGAGATCGACGCGGCGCTGCAGGCCCTGCCCGGCGTGGTGGGCGCCGCCGCGGCGGTGCGCACCGTCAAGGGCGGCAACCAGCTCCTGGTCGGCTACCTGGTGACCGGGGAGGGTTGGGACCGCGAGGAAGCGGTCCGCCGGTTGCGGGCCGAGCTGCCCGCGGCCCTGGTACCCCGGCTCGCCCCGGTGGCCGACCTGCCCACCCGTACCTCCGGCAAGGTCGACCGGGACGCGCTGCCATGGCCGCTCGCGGACGCGGAGGACGCCGGGCCCACCGAGCAGCTCTACGGCACCGAGGCCTGGCTCGCCGAGCAGTGGACCGACGTGCTCGGCGTCGCTCCGGAGACCGCGCAGGACGACTTCTTCGCGATCGGCGGCAACAGCCTGGCCGCGGCCCGACTGACCACGCTGCTGCGCGAGCGCTACCCGGCCGCCGCGGTCGCGGACATCTACCAGCAGCCCACGCTGCGCAAACTGGCCCGGCGCCTGGAGCGCTCGGCCCAGGGCGCGGGCGCGGTGCGCAAGGTGGCGCCCACCCCCACCCGGGCGCGGATCGCCCAGTTGCTCCTGCTGGTCCCGCTGTTCACCCTGATCGGACTGCGCTGGACGGTCGGCCTGCTCGCGCTGGGCAACGTCGCCGCGTGGTTCGGCGACCACCCGTGGGCGCCGACCGCGTCGTGGTGGTGGGTCGCGGCCGGCTGGGCCGTGCTGTTCAGCCCGCCCGGCCGGGTGGCGATCGCCGCCGGCGGCGCCCGGTTGTTGCTGCGCGGGGTGCGCCCGGGCACGTATCCGCGCGGTGGCGGCGTGCACATCCGGCTGTGGGCGGCCGAACAACTGGCCGACGCCAGTGGTGCGACCGCGCTGTCCGGGGCCTGGTTGCTGCGCTATGCCCGCGTGCTCGGCGCCAAGGTCGGCCAGGACGTCGACCTGCACACCCTGCCGCCGGTCACCGGCCTGCTCAAGCTCGGCCGAGGCTGCGCGGTGGAGGCCGAGGTGGACCTGTCCGGCCACTGGCTGGACGGCGACCGGCTGGAGATCGGCGCGATAAAGGTCGGCGCGGGCGCGATCGTGGGCACCCGCAGCACGCTCTTCCCCGGCGCTCGGATCGGCCGCTCCGCCGAGGTGGCGGCCGGTTCCGCGGTGACCGGCAACGTGCCGCCGAGCCGCCGCTGGGGCGGGGTGCCGGCGGTTCGACTCGGCAAGGTCGACCGGGGCCGGTTCGGCGCGCGTCCGCCGCGCAGCAGGCGCTGGGCGGTGCTGTACGGCGCGAGCGGGTTGTTGCCGACGCTTCTGCCGGTCCTGGCCGTGCTGCCGGTACTGCCGATCCTGGGCGCGTTCGTGCGGCCCGGCGACGGCCTCGGCGCGGCGCTCACCGGCGCGATGCTCGCCCTGGTGCCGGCGGTGGCCGCGTTCGCGCTGGTCTACGCGCTGTCGATCGTGCTTTTGGTGCGGGTGCTCAGCCTGGGTCTGCGGCCCGGCTACCACCCGCTGCACGGGCGGATCGGCTGGCAGGCGTGGACCGTCACCCAGCTGATGGACCTGGCCCGGGACAAGCTGTTCCCGCTGTACGCGAGCCTGTTCACGCCGGTGTGGCTGCGTGCGCTCGGGATGAAGGTGGGCAAGGGCGTCGAGGCCTCCACCGTGCTGGCGCTGCCGAGCCTGACCACGGTCGGCGACGGCGCGTTCCTGGCCGACGACACGCTGATCGCCTCCTACGAACTCGGCGGCGGGTGGATGCGGATCGGCGAGGCCCGGATCGGCGAGCGGGCCTTCCTGGGCAACTCGGGGATGACCGCGCCGGGCCGCTCGGTGCCCGCCCGCGGCCTGGTCGGCGTGTTGTCCGCGACGCCGAAGAAGACCAAGAAGGGCGGCTCGTACCTGGGCATGCCGCCGATGCGACTGCCGCGCTCGGCGGACGTCGCGGACCAGGGCGTGACCTACGACCCGCCCGCCCGGCTGCGCTGGGCCCGCGGCCTGGTCGAGCTGTGCCGCGCGGTACCGGTGTTGTGCTCGGCGGCGCTGGCCCTGCTCACCCTGGCCGCCCTGGCCTGGCTGGGCGCACACTCGCTGATCCTGGCCGCGCTGCTGTCCGGCGTGGTCCTGCTCGGCTGCGGCGTGCTCGCGTGTGTCGTGTCGATCGCGGCCAAGTGGATCCTGGTCGGCCGGTTCGAGCCGGTCGAGCACCCGCTGTGGAGCGGCTTCGTGTGGCGCAACGAACTCGCCGACACCTTCGTCGAGGTGCTGGCCGTGCCGTGGCTGATCGGCCGGGTGCCCGGTACGTCGGTGCTGAACGTGTGGCTGCGCGGGCTCGGGGCGTCCATCGGCCGTGGCGTGTGGTGCGAGAGCTACTGGCTGCCGGAGGCGGACCTGGTCACCCTGGAGGATGCGGTGAGCGTGGGGCACGGCTGCGTGCTCCAGACGCATCTCTTCCACGACCGGATCATGCGGATGGATACTGTGATTCTTCGCGAGGGCGCCACCCTGGGCCCGCGCGGGATCGTGCTGCCGGGCAGCACGATCGGGGCACGCAGCACGCTGGGTCCCGCCTCGCTGGTGATGCGCGGCGAGACGGTCCCGGAGGACACCGGCTGGCTGGGCAATCCGATCGAGGCATGGCGACGGTAATGCGTTTCGAGGCGGCGTCGCAGGACACGGCCCGTCCCGCGACGGTGGGCGCGACGGGGACGGAGCACGAAACGGTGATCGACCAGGGGCCGCGCTCGGCCGCGGGGGAGGCGTACTTCGCCACGCACGGTGATTCGCGCTATCGCGTGCATCGCTACGAGCTGGCCCTGGACTACCGCCCCGGCCCCAATCGGCTGGCCGGCACCGCCCGGATCGGCGCGGTGGCCGGCGATCGACCGCTCCAGGAAGTCGTGCTCGACCTGGGCGAGTTCCGGATCGGCCGGGTGCTGGTGGACGGCCGCGCGGTGCGCTACGCGCACCGCGCGGGCAAGCTGCGGGTGCGGCCGGGGGCGACGATCCGTGCGCGGGCCGCGTTCACCGTCGAGGTGCACTACGTCGGCAATCCCAAGCCGGTGCGCAGCCCGTGGGGCGGGGTGGGCTGGGAGGAGTTGACCGACGGCTCGCTGGTGGCCGGTCAGCCGATCGGGGCGCCGTCCTGGTACCCGTGCAACGACCGGCCCGACGACAAGGCGGCGTACCAGATCTCGGTCACCGCGCCGTCGGCGTACACCGTGGCGGTCAGCGGCGGGTTGCTCACCCGCAGCACCCGGGGCAGCACGTCCACGTGGGTCTACGAGCAGCCCGCGCCCACCGCGAGCTATCTGGTCAGCGTCTCGATCGGCCGCTACGACACGATCGGGCCGCTGGAACCGCACGCGCGGGTGCCGCAGTTCGCGCACGTGCCGGCCCGGCTGCTACCGCGCTTCCTGGTCGACTTCGCCCGGCAACCGGAGATGATGACGCTCTTCGAGGAGTTGTTCGGACCGTATCCGTTCGGCGAGTACACCGTGGTTGTCACCGACGACGACCTCGACATCCCGATCGAGGCCCAGGGACTGGCCACCTTCGGAGCGAACCACGTGGACGGCGTGCGCGGCTTCGAACGGCTGGTCGCGCACGAGTTGGCGCACCAGTGGTTCGGCAACAGCGTCGGACTCGCGGACTGGCGGCACATCTGGCTCAACGAGGGCTTCGCGCGCTACGCGGAGTGGTTGTGGGCCGAGCGCTCAGGCGGGCGCACGGCCGCCGCGCAGGCCGCCGTCGAGCACTCCCGACTGGGCGGCTTGGCGCAGGACCTGTTGCTCGGTTCGCCGCGGCCGAAGCTGATCTTCGACGACCGGATCTACGCCCGCGGCGCGTTGACCGTGCACGCGGTGCGGTGTGCGCTGGGCGACTCGGCGTTCTTCACGATGTTGCGCGACTGGACCACATTGCACCGGCACGGCGTGGTGACCACCCAGGATTTCACCGCGCACGCGCAACTTTATGCGCCCATGCCGCTGGGGCCGGTGTTCGACGGGTGGCTGTACCGCGAGGAGTTGCCGCCGGTGCCGGTTTGACCGGCTTCGGAAAAGACTCGGGCGGTGGCTCCGGTCGATCCGCCGGCCACGCCGGCCCCGACCCGGTCCAGGCTGCCCGAAGTCGGCGGGAACAGGCCGGAACTCCCGTTGACGGATGGGAATTTCCCGTCGTGGCCGCCAACGACGGTCCGTGGCTCGGGGAGGCGCGCATACGGGCGCTGGAGGCTCGGATCGAGGCCGACATCGAACTCGGCCTGCATACGTGCCTGGTGCCCGAGCTGACCGCGCTGGTGCAGAGCCACCCGGTGCGCGAGCGCATGCGACGGGCACCGCGCGCGAGACGATCGCCTTGCGCAGCTTGCCGTTGGCGATGTCGCGGACCACGGCGGCGACCGCGTCCCGGTAGGCGTCGGCACCGATCTCGTCGACCGATACCGGCGCGACGCCCACCCGGATCGGTCGGGGGCGCCGGGGCGGACGTGTCGCCGGTCCGCGCGGGGCCTGGGGCGGGTGGGTCGGCAGGGCCCCGACACGGCCTCGTCTCGGTGCGGCATACGGTGCCGGGAGGCCGGCAACGTGGTGCTGCACACCCGCGAGGGCGGTTTTCCGGCAACCGCCGCATGACGAGAGGAACCCGTGATGACTCAGGGCGACAACACGATTCCCCCTGCCCCGTCCCGAGGCTGCGCGGTGGTCACCGGCGCCAGCAGCGGGATCGGCGCGGCGACCGCCGTGCATCTGGCGAGTCTGGGCTTCGACGTCGTGCTCGGTGCGCGTCGCAAGGACCGGCTGGACGAGGTGGTCGCGCGTTGTGCCGGGCGGGGCCGGGCGCTTCCGCTGGACGTGGCCGATCCGGACTCGGTCGCCGCGTTCGCCGCCGCGGTGGAGCGGTGCGACGTCCTGGTCAACAACGCGGGCTTCGCGCGCGGTACCGAATCGGTCGCCGAGGCCGACGAGGCGGCGTGGACCGCGATGTACGAGACCAATGTGCTCGGGACGCTGCGGGTGACCAAGGCGTTCCTGCCGCTGCTGATCGCGTCCGGTGACGGCCAGGTGATCACCATCGGCTCGGTGGCCGGGCGTGAGCCGTACGAGGGCGGGGCGGGGTACAACGCGGCCAAGCATGCGGTGACGGCGATGACCCGGGTGTTGCGACTGGAACTGCGCGGGCAGCCGGTGCGGGTGTGCCAGATCGACCCGGGCATGGTCGAGACCGAGTTCACCCTCAACCGGCTCGGCGGCGATGCGGAGAGCGCGTCGGCGGTGTACGCGGGGATGACGCCGCTGGTCGGTCAGGACATCGCGGAGTGCGTGGGGTGGGTGGCGACGCGGCCCCCGCACGTGAACATCGACTCGATGATGGTGCTGGCGCGGGACCAGACGTCGGCGCGCGTGGTGCATCGGCGCTGATCGCGCGGGGGCCGGCGCACGGGATTTGGCCGGCGCCGGGTTGTCCTCAAGCGCCGGACGGGCTGGGGGGCTTGCTCGGTTCGGGTGGGTTGGCTTGCGTTGGGCCCCGGCCGCGCAGCGGACGCGCAACCCGCCCCGTAGGGGCCGAGCAACCCGGCTCGGAGAGACCGGCCGACGCCGAACCCGTAGGGGACGCGCAACCGGCCCCGGAGGGGACGAGCAACCCGGTCGGCCCTGCCGGGGTGCATGCCCACTCCGCGGTCACGGTCGAGCCGTCCGCTACGCGTCCGGGATGCACGTCCGCTACGCGTCCGGGATGCACGTCCGCTTCGCGTCCGGGATGCACGTCCGCTACGCGCCCGCCACCCCACACCACACGACCAACCGCCCGCGGCACCCGGCCCAACCTCGACCCGGCCGCGCAGCGGACGCGCGACCCGCGCCGTAGTCCTCAAGCGCCGGACGGGCTGGGGGCTTGCTCGGTTCGGGTGGGTTGGCTTGCGTTGGGGTGTCCTCAAGGGGGTGTTGGGTTCGGGGGGATGGCTTGTGGCGGGTTGGCGGTTAGTTGCGTAGTACGGCGGGGGAGAGGGCGTGGGGGATGAGTAGGGTCGGGGGAGTCGTTCCGTCGATGCGGGTGGACCAGATGTCGGCGCGGAGGTCGCCGGGCAGGCTGTAGACGACGCGTTCGTCGTCGAGCCATTCCGCCTGGTCGTCCAGGGTCCGGGTCTCGGCGAGTGCGCTCTCCGTGCCGGTGGCCAGGACCAGGACGAACAGGTGCCAGGGCCGGTCGGCGTCCGCGCCGGGGACCCGCTTCTTGTACACGACGCGCGTGCCGTCGGGGGACAACGACGGGCACTCCGCGTTCTCGCGCACCGTGCGCAGCGAGCGGGCGGCCACGTCGCCCCGGGCCAGCCAGGTGTGTCCCCCGGTGGCCACCGTCGCGTAGAAGGTGTTGTCGTCGGCGGCGAAGGTCACGCCCCAGACGTTGACGTCGGGAGCGTGGATCGACTCGTCGCCGCGGTGCAGCGCGTACGACTCCAGGTTGTCGTCGAGCCGGCCGTTCCGGGTGTCCAGGATCGCGGTCCGGGTGGCGAAGTTCAGGCCCGCGTACGACTCGCCGTTCACGAACGACGTCCACGCGACCAGTCGGCCGCTCGGCGAGACCCGGGCGCGTGAGGGGGTGCCGGCCAGCGCATGCCGGCCCTTCTCCCGCAGGTTCGCGTCCAGGACCACCGCGTCGTAGGTGCCGAGCGCGAGCGCGGCCGGTTGCAGACACACCCCGGTGCCGTGCGCGGCGTGGAAGACCAGGCAACTGCGCGCGGCCACCGCGCGCTCGCCGGGCCGCGCCGCGTCGACCGCCGCGACGTGGTCCCGGCCGGTGTCGGCGGCGGTGCTGCGGAACAGGATCCGGCCGGGGCGATCCAGGCTCAGCGTCGCGTAGTCGCCGTCCCGGCCGGCGTCCGCGTCACCCGCGGCGCGCAGTGTGTACACCACCGCGAGCCCGACGAGCAGCGCGGTGACGACGGTGAGCACGGTCAGGCGTGTGGTGCGGGTCATCGGGCTGCCCCTCTCGGGCCGGTCGGGCGGTCGTCGCCCGGGGTGAGGTTGCCGCCGGCCGGCAGCGCGGCGGCGGCGGCGAGCAGGGCCAGGGCCAGTGCGGCGGCGGCCAGGACGCCGGCGGTGTGCGGGCCGTACAGCGTCCAGGCCGTGCCGAATCCGGCCGCGCCCAGGGCCCGCCCGCCGGCCTGCCCGGTCTGCACCAGGGCCAGCGCCCCGCCGCGCAGTTCCGCGGGTGCGGCCGGGGCCGCGAGCGCCATCAGGACGCCGTCGGTGCCCGCGTAGAACAGGCCGAGCAGCGTCGGGATCGCGACGATCAGCACCCGGTCGGGCAGCGGCGCGAGCAGTACGAGGTAGCCGCCGAGCAGGGCGACATGGCCGATCAGGAAGACCCGGCCGCGCCCGTACCGGTCCCCGGCGACGCCCGCCGGGACCGCGAGCAGCAGGAAGACCAGCGCGGTGCCCAGCGGCAACAGCGGGAACAGGTGCGGCGACAGGTCGGTGTGCCGTTGCAGCAGCAGGTAGAGCATCGCGTCGCCGACGGTCGCCGCGCCGAGCAGCAGCGCGGCCAGACACACCCGGGCGAAGCCCGGCACCCGCAGCACCGCCGCCGCGTCGCGCAGCCGGACCGAGGCGCGGACCGCCGGCGGACCCGCGCCGGCGGCCGCGGCCTCGGAGGTCGGGTCGCGGACGAACAACAGCAGCACCAGCAGCCCGAACGCGGCGAAGCAGAAGCTCAGCACGAACACCGCGTCGTAGGCGTCCGCGGTCACCCACAACACCGCGAGCGCCACCGGCGGCCCGAACAACGCGCCCGCCGTGTCCATCGCCCGATGCACGCCGAACGCCCGACCCTGCTCGGCCGGCGACGCGGCCATCGAGATCAACGCATCGCGCGGCGCGGTACGCAGCCCCTTGCCCGCACGATCGGCCGCGAGCACCCCGCCGATCGCCGAGACCCCGCCGGCCGCGGGCAGCAGCAGCTTGCACCCGGCGGAGATCGCGTAGCCGACCGCGGCGACCGTCCGGTGCCGGCGGAACCGGTCCGCGACATGGCCGCCGAGCAGCCGGGACACGGCGGTGGCGCCGTTGTACAGCCCGTCCAGCATGCCGAACGCCATGGGGGAGAGGCCGAGTCCGAGCACGAGGTAGACCGGGAGCACCGCGGTGACCATCTCGGCCGAGACGTCGGTTACCAGCGAGACCACGCCGAGGACGAGCACGACGGGCGCGACCCGCCGGCTGCCGGTCCGGGTCGACGGCGGTGCCTGCGCACGCGGGGCGCGCGCACCGGACGCGAGGTCGGCGGAACGGCTGGACGACAGGTACATCCTGGGCCTCCGGCTGGGGTTCGGCGCGGGAAGGGCGGAAGTCGGGGGTGCCGAGGGCCGGTTCGGGCCCTCGGCAGCCCCCGACGGCCGAGTGATCGCACTCGACGGTGCGGCGAGCGATCAGAACCAGCTCACGGTCCAGCGGAACGAGGTGCCGGCTTTCGCGCCCGTGGAGTCGGTCGCGGTCACCTCCACGGCGAACGTGCCCACCCCCCACGCCCGACCGGTGATCACACACGTGAGCGGATTCAGGAACAACCCCGCCGGAAGACCGCGCCCCGCACACGAATACGGCCCGGTCCCACCCGAGACCTCCAGCACCAGATTCACCCGCTGATCGAACTTCGAGGCCTGCGCCCCCGGATTTGCCACCGACACCCCACCCGAAGGCGTCGAGGAGACCGTCCACCCGAACGACACCGGAGCCGACACCGCACCCACGGCATCCCTCGCCGTCACCGACACCTGCGAACTCCCCGGAGCGGACGGCGAACCCGTCACCACACACCCGCCACCGGACGCCGCCAACCCGGCAGGCAACCCCTGGAACACACACGTGTACGGAGGCGTCCCACCCGACACCTGCACCGCCAACGACACCGGCACACCCACCACACCCACCTGCGCACCCGGACTCGCCACCGACACCGGCGACGGACCACCGTCCTGCCAGATCTCGGTGATCGGTGTCGCGGTCGCGGCCTGGCCGGAGCGCCGGGTGCCGTACATGTCCTCGAAGGTGCGCAGCAGGCTGTAGTGGTCCTTGCGGCCCGGATACTGTCCGGGCTTGACGTGCGCGCCGTACAGGATGGTCGCGATCCGGTTCTCGCTGCGGAAGTTGTCCTCGTCCCAGGTGACCACGAGCAGGCTGTTGTGCGTCTTGGCCCACTCCGCGTAGCCGCTCAGCTTGTTCCTGGTCCAGGTGTCCCCGGTGGAGATCCCGCAGGCCGGGTTGAACAGGCGGTCGTGCATGTCGTTGCACTGGTTGGGCACCACGTAGGAGACGGTCGGCAACGTGGTGTAGTCGGTCGGGAACGCGGTGGCCGGATACGTGGTGGTGGCGGGCACGTTCGAGAACGACAACCACGGGTTGTGCTTGCGGGCATACGAACCACTCGTGCACACACCCGGGTTCGCCGCCGACCAGTCCTCGTTGTAGCTGCCCCAGGTGACACCCGCGTCGATCAGCTGCCGACCGAGGTTGTCCGCACTGTACGGTGCTCCGGGCGGCGGGCACTCGTCGCCGGTGACACCCTGTGTGGAGCCGGAGAACATCGCCATGTAGTTGGGTTGGCTGGGGTGTGTCTCGCCGTGGAAGTCGGTCAGGGAGGCCCCGCCGGCGGCCAGCTGGTTGAGGTACGGCGCTTGCGAATTGCCGATGATCTCCTCGTAGTTGGTGTTCTCGTGCACGACGACCACCACGTGGTCGTAGCGCGGGATCGCCGCCGCGGCGGTGGCCGCGGGCGCTCGGTCGGGGGCGCCGGCCGAGGCGGGGGCGGTGAGGCCGGCGATCGCGCCGAGCGCGAATCCGACGGACAATGCGACGAGTTTGGCCGATCGGGGCTTGGCCCGGGCCGTCGACCGGGGTCGTGACCCGGATCCGGAGTCGGACATGACCTGGCGCCTCCTTGGACGTGGACGAAGCGGAATCGCAGCGTGGATTCGCCGACCTGCGGAAGCAACGACGCCCGCCCGTACCGGAATCGACGTCGGCCCGGGCGGCGGGGCCGGCCATCGGGTCCACTCCGGGGCCTGAACTGGCCGCGCGGGGCGCTGAACCGGCCGGGTGGCGCGAGAGCGCCCGGTCGCATTCAGAACCTGCGCTCATGCACCCATGCCCAAGCGGTGCGGTGTCGGCGCACACATGTCGGTCCGTCATGGATGCATGCCGGACCGGTATTGGACGTGGATGAGATCGGCCTCATCTCCTGGAAACATGAACAGATCACGCCCCCGTATCCATCCGAGGATTCGTCCCCCGATCGGCGCCCGCGGACGGCCCGGTCGCCGACGCACCACCGGTGGCGCGGTCGTCACCCGCTCTGTCCGTACCGCCGCCGTTGCCGCCCTCGCCACGGCACTGGCCACGGTCACCGGCATCGGCCCCGCGCACGCCGTCGACCCGCCGCGCGTGCAGTGCGAGATCGCCGACGCGCGGATCGGCGAATCCAGCGGCCTGGCGCCCAGTTCCCGGCATGCGGGCATCGCCTACACGCTCAACGACAGCGGGAACACCCCCGACGTGTTCGCGATCGACACGAGCACGTGCCGCACCGTCGCGGTGCTGCGCGTGTCGGGAGCGAGCAACACCGACTGGGAGGCGATCGCGGTCGGCAAGGACGACGCGGGCAACCCGGCGATCTTCGCGGCCGACATCGGCAACAACTTCGGCAGCCGTACGCAGGTCACGCTGTATCGGATCGGCGAGCCCGCGACGCTCGCCGATGCCACCGTGCCGGCGACGAGCTTCCCGCTCCGGTTCGCCGACGGTGCGCACGACGCCGAGACCGCGATGATCGACCCGCGCGACAACCGGCTGTACGTGGCGAGCAAACTCTTCGGCGCGCCCGGATCGCTCTATTCGGCCCCGCTGCAGCTGCGCACCGACCAGGTCAACGAGTTGACCAGGGTCGGATCGGCACCGGACACCTCGACCGACGGCGCGTTCGCGCCGGACGGGCGCTCGTTCGCGATCCGCAACTACGCCGACATCACCGTCTATTCGGCGCCGGGCCGACAACTCGCCACGTTCGCCTCGCCGAGCACGACCCAGGGCGAGTCGCTGATGTACGCCCCCGACGGCAAGTCGCTGTACGTCGGCTCGGAAGGCGCGAACAGCCCGCTCTGGGTGCTCCCGCTGCCCCCCGAGGCGATCCCCGGTGGTCCGTCGTCGGTGTCGGTGGCAAATCCGGGGGCGCAGGCCTCGAAGTTCGATCAGCGGGTGAATCTGGTGCTGGGGGTCTCGGGTGGGACCGGGCCGTATTCGTGTGCGGGGCGGGGTCTTCCGGCGGGGTTGTTCCTGAATCCGCTCACGTGTGTGATCACCGGTCGGGCGTGGGGGGTGGGCACGTTCGCCGTGGAGGTGACCGCGACCGACTCCACGGGCGCGAAAGCCGGCACCTCGTTCCGCTGGACCGTGAGCTGGTTCTGACCCACAGTCGAAACGAACGGATTCGAGCGAACCGATCCAAGCGAACCGGTCGCCCCCACCGGTCGCAGCCGACAGTCGCAGCAAGCCGATCGAAGCCGGTCGAAGCCGGTCGAAAAGTGCACCACCACCGGGCGGGTCGGCGCGGTGCTCGGAGCAGTCGCCTCGAGCGCGGCGCCGGCCTGCGCGGCCGATCCGCGTCACCTTTCCACTCGTCCCCGGCACACGGCACACCCTGGAGGAACACCATGGTCGACAGCCAACGTGCGGTACGTCGAGCGCGAACCCGGACCCGAGCGCACGAACGGGTCGTCGCCGGCCCGGTCGCGGGCGGAGGTATCGATACCCCGTGACCCTCCAACAGTTGCGCTACCTCATCGCCGTCGCCGAACACGGCAGCATGACCGGTGCCGCACAGGAACTCTTCGTGGTCCAGCCGGCCCTGTCCCGATCGTTGCAGAGCCTCGAACGCGAGCTGAACGTGGTCCTGTTCACCCGGGTCGGCCGCGGCCTGGTGCCGACGGCGGCCGGGGTGCAGGTGGTCCACCTCGCGCGCAAGGTGCTTCGAGGCGTGCAGGCGATCAAGGACGTCGTACAGGTGGAGGACCCGACGCACAGCGACACCGTGCACCTGGCCGCGACCGCGACGCTTGCCATCGAGTGCACCAGCGGCCTGCTGCCCGGTCTGGCCAAGCTGCACCCCGAGTTGCACATCGTGGTGGACCGACAGGACAGCCGCGAGGCGCTGTTCGCCTCGCTGCGCGCCGGCGAGACGGACATCGCGCTGGTGGACCTGCCCGCACCCGGCGGCTTCGAGGTGCTGCCGCTGCGCTCGTACGAGGTGGTGCTGGTCTCGCCGAAGCACACCCGGCTGTCGGATCCGGTCTCCTGGACGGACCTGGAGGGGCTGCCGATGATCCTGCCTCCCCGCAGCAGCGCGCGGCGGGCCGACTTCGAGATGTTGTTCGCCACGGCCGGCGTGCGGCCGACGGTCGCGATGGAGACCGACGACCGCGGAGCCTGGATCCCGTGCGTGGTGGCCGGACACGGATCGGTGTTGTGGTACGCCGACCTGGCCCAGCCGTTCGCGTCGAGTGTGGCCGTGCGGTCGATGAGCCCACGGCTGATCAGGACGGTCGGCCTGGTGCGCGGGCGCGGTCCGATCAGCCGCGAGGTGCGCGCACTGCTCGACTACACCCGGCGCCAGGGTGTCCAGGAGATGGAGTACGTATGAGGATCGGCACCGGCGTCGCCCGCGGTTGGGATCCGCCGGGTCCGTCCTACGCCACCCGCGTACAGGCGGACCCGACCGAGGCGCTGAGCACGCGCGGCGCCGGCTCGCCGGCGCGGGTGTAGGTGTTCACCAACGCCCGGCGCACGTCGGCCAGCGCGGCACCCGGCACCACCGCGATCGTGGACCCGCCCGCACCCAGCGGCCGGGCCTCGATCGCGCCCGCGGCCAGCGCATTGCGCGCCGGCGGGGACGGCAGCGCGGGTGGGTCGGCGGCCGGGCGTTCGGCCGGCTCGGCGGATTCGACGTCCTTCCCGTCGGCCCATCGGGGCACCGCCAGCACGAACCGCAGGCCGAGCCGATCCGGGTCGAACGGCACGTGGGTCGGCTCGCCGGCGGCGTCCTCGATCAGCAGCACGTGGCCGGGCCGGCCGAACAGCGCGACCGTGCCCAGCGGCGGGTCGGCGAACCGGGCCCGGCGACCGGTGCCCGCCGCCCGGTCGTGGAAGGCCGCCTCGATCAGCGCGGCCGTGCAGGACAGCGGGACCGATGCGGACAGTCCGGTGCTGTCCGGCAGGTCGGCGTGCACCAGCAGGTCCAGCCCACCCGCGCCGGTGGTGCCCGCGAGCACCGGGCGGATCCAGTCCGGGACCGGCCCGATGTCGCCCGCCGGGTCGAACTCGGCGCCCTCGTCCGGCCGGTCGATCGAGCCCACCCGAAGCAAGCCGTCGTTGCGCGGCGCGGCGGCGACCACCACTCGCCAGGACAGCGCCACGGCGGTGCCCGGCCCGGCCGGCGAGCCGGACAGGCGCAGTACGTACGGCGCGGACCAGACCCCGGCCGGTGCGCGGCCGAAAGCCTGGGCGAAGGCGAACGGCACCAGGCGCAGCACGGGCGCCGCGCTGCGTAGGCCGGGCAACGCCGCCGCCGGTGAGGTGGGCGGTGGGCCACTGTGCGGATGGGTCATCCCGGGTCCTTTCGGGCGAGGAGGCGGTAGGCGTTGCTGCCGCCGCGCTCGCCGGCGACGCGCGCGAGCAGCAGGCCGACCGCATCGAGCAGTACGGCCGCCACGAAGCACGGAACGGACAGGGCGACCAGCGCGATGCGGCGGGCCCGGCGCAGCGGGGTCGGGCCGCCGACGATCCACGGCATGGCCGGATTCGGTGCGAGCACGGTGAGCGCCTGGGACACCGCCCCGGTGAAGTCGTTGCCCTGGTGCGCCCGGCCGTGCTCGCGCGCGACGACGGTGAACCCGCGGGCGTTGAGCGCGGCCTCCAGGTTGCGCCAGGGCATCAGGTGCTGGTGCTGGGGCTGGAACAGCGGGAGCCACAGGCCGCGCAGCAGCCGGCCGTACCAGCAGTGCGGGTCGGGCAGTTCGATCAGCAGCCGGCCGCCCGGCACCAGGACCTTCGCGGCGGCGTCCAGTTCGGCGAAGGGATCGCGGGTGTGCTCCAGGTAGTGGTGCATGCCGACCATGTCGTAGCCGCCCGCCAGATCGTCGGCCGACTCCGGGAACTGGCCGCGATATGCGGTCCGGATCCAGCCGCGCCGCTCGGCCTCCGCGACGCCGTCGCCGAGGTCGAGGCCGTCGAAGACGGTGTCCGGCAGCACGGTTCGACCGACCAGGCACATGTGCGCGTGCCCGGTCCCCACGTCCAGCCAGGCGCGCGGGGCGGTGTCCGCCGGCAGGTTTCGACGCACCAGTTCGGCGCGCGCCCGGTAGGTGCGCGACATGGTGGCGAACAGCGCCTCGGCGCCCGGGCCGCCGAGCCCGTCGTAGAAGTCGCGGTAGTAGTACTCCAGTCCGGCCAGGGACAGCCGAGGGTTCTGGAAGACGTGCGCGCAGTCCCGGCAGCGCTCCAGGGTGAACCGGCCGGGTTTGCCCTGGAGGTGGTCGCCGATCCGGCTGCGCACCGTGAGCCGGGTCGAGCCGCACCACGGGCAGGTCTCCCGGCGCTCCTCGAAGAACGCGTCCAGGCCGTCGGCGACGCTGCGGGCGTACTCCGGGCGCAGGGCCGCCGGATCCACCGCCGGCGCGGCGGCCCGGGTCGGGCGGGGCCCGGACACCGCGCGCACCCAGCGCCCGACGGCCAGGACCGGCCGCAGCGCACAGGCCCGACCCAGGTCGCGCGGGCGCACCGGCGAGCGGCCGGCGACCACCGCGTACGGCTGGATCCACATGGCCAGGAAGGCCAGTGCGCCCCAGAACGGGGTGGCCACACACGTACCGGTGTAGGCGGCGGCCTCACCCAGATTTCCGACCAGGGTGGGCCACACCGGAACACCGGCCGCCCGCAGCCGACGCTTGCGCAGGGACGGGTCCGGTCGGGTCGCGGTCAGCTCGGGTGCGACCGCGTGGCCGGTGCCCAGGGCCGCGAACGGGCGGAGTCGGGCGATGAGTTCGATCAGCTCGGGGGCCTCGGGGTCGACCAGGTCGACGGCCGGGACGGCGGCGCGGCGCAGCACGTCCTCGTGCACGAGCAGGGCGTGGCCCGCGCCCCGGCCGCGGGCGAGCGGGTCGCGGCGGATCCGATCCGGGTCCAACCGGCCGAGCAGGGTGAGCAGTTCATCGGCGGGCAGGTCGCCGGGGACCAGGTCGAGCAGCAGCAACCCGTGCCGCTCCGCATGGGCGACGGCGGCGCGGAGGGTGGCCCGGTTCGGACGGACCCCGGTCGCGGTGACGCAGGTCCAGGCGCCGATCGGCCGGTCGTCGGTGGGGGCGGCGGGCAGCGAGGGCAGCGCGCGCAGCCGGCGGCGCAGCGTACGGGTGCCGCCCAGCAGGCCGAGAGCGATCAGCAGGGCGAGCCACGGGAACGGTCCGACGACGGGGTTCAGCACAACTTCTCCAAACGGTCGGCGGCGGCGCGGGCGCCGCCGGCCGCGGCGAACGAGGCGCGCACTCGGCAGGCGCCCGCGCGCAGTTCGGGACGATCCAGCGCATCGGTGACGGCCGCGCGCAGTTCCGGCACGTGCGCGCGGCCGAAGCGCACCCGGACGCCGGCGCCCGCGGCCACCACCTGACGGGCCACGATCGGCTGATCGTCGCGGATCGGCGCGAGCACCAGCGGCAGGCCGAACGCGAGCGCCTCGCACACGGTGTTGTGGCCGCCGTGCGTGACCACCGCGTCCAGGTGCGGGAGCAGGGCCAGTTGCGGGACGTACTCGCGGACCAGGACGTGCTCGGCGGGTTCGCCGACCAGCCGTTCGGGCGCGGCCAGGATCAGCTGGAGGCGGTCGGCAAGCGGTCGGGTGGCGGCCACCACAGCCGGATAGAACCGGTCGCCGGCCTCACGGTTGAGGGTGCCGAGCGAGACCAGGACCCGGCGTCGTTGCGGGTCGAGCCGGTCCCACGGGAAGTCCACCGCCACCGGCCTGGGGCCGAACGCGGGTCCCACATAGCAGTGGTGCGCCGGGACCGGCTCGGTCAGGCCGACCAGCTCCGGGGTGGAGAAGACCAGCACGAGCCGGGCGGAGAAGCGCGGATCACAGTCGGCGGGTACGCCGGCCGCGACCGCGGCCTCGGCGATCCGGGCCCGCACCCAGTCGGCGACCTTCGGGAAGCCCACCAGCGGCCGGGTGAACTCGGCCGAGGTGGTTGCCGAGGTGGCCCACGGCACGCCGGCCCGGACCGCGGCGAACGCCCCGGCGAAGGTCTGCTGGTCGGCGATGACCACGTCCGGCCGGTAGCCGGCCACGGCCGCGGTCACGCCGGGCAACATCGCGTGCGCGAGCGGTACCAGCGTCTCCTCGACCAGGAAGCGCAGCGCGGCCACCCCGCGCAGCCGTTGCCAGTTCGCGTGCAGTGCGGCGTAACCGCCGGCCCGGTCCGGCGAGTTGCCGGTGGTGAACAGCCGGGCGCCGAGCGGGAGCAGCTCCAGGATGTCGGGCGGTCCGCACCACACCGCCTCGTGTCCGCGCTCGACGAGCGCGGCGGCGACCGCGACCGTGGGATTGACGTGTCCGGTGAACGGCGGGACCACGAACATGAACCTCATCGGCCGGCCCCGGCCCGGCCGTGGGCCGAATCGTGCCGCGGCAACCAGTCGAGCAGTGCGCCCAGCACGGGCGCGGTGGCCTCGCGCAGCACGGTGTGCGCGACGCCGGGCAGCACGGTGAGTGTGCAGTCGGGCAGCAGCTCGGCCAACCGCCGCGCCGGGGGCGTGAGTTCGGACAGCTCGCCGTACAGCGCCAGGACCGGGCAGGCCAGGTCGGCCAGTTCGTCCGGGGTCGGTGCGCGCAACAGGGTGACGTCCTCGATCAGCGTGGTGCCGTTCAGGAGCGCGTCGGCGCCGGCCCGCAGCCGAGCCGCCTTGCGGGCCGGCCCGGTGGGCAGCCGATCCGGGCCGGGATGTGACTCCAGGCCCAGCGCGGCCAGGTTGAGCGTGTTGGCCAACTCCTCGACCCAGCCGCCCGCGTACGGTTCGCTGCCGGCCGGGAGGTCCAGGCACTGTCCCTCGATCAGCACCAGGCTCGCGACCAGGTCGGGGCGGGTCCGGGCGGCGTGCAGTGCGATCAGGCCGCCGAAGCTGTTGCCGACCAGGTGCACCGGGGTCGTCACGTCGCACGCCTTCAAAAGGGCGGCCAGGTCGGCGACCGCGGTGTCCGGGTCGTATCCGGTCCGAGGTCGCTCGGTGCGGCCGTGTCCGCGCTGGTCGTAGAGCACGACCTCGGAGCCCGCGCGGGCGATCGGCGCGGCCAGCGTGTAATAGAAGCTGGAGAGGTTGTCCAGGACCAGGCCGTGCAGGAAGACCACCGGCGTGCGCAGTGCGGGCCGGTCGGCGGGCGCCCCCAGCCGCTGGACGTGAAAGCGCAGCCCGTTCGCATGCACCTCGCTCATCGGCCACCGCCGACGGCCTCGGAGCGCGTGCACGTCGCGATGTGCTCCACGAGCCGGCCGACGGTCATCGCCATGATCTCCTCGATCTCCAGGTCGGCGAGGAAGGCGATGAAGTCGACCCGGTCGCCGTAGCGCTCCTGGAGCCGTCCGGCCAGGGCGACGAACTCGATGCTCTCCAAGGCCAGATCGTCGTCGAAGCCGCTGTCCGGGGTGATCTCGGCGGCGATCAGCAGTTCCTCGCCGACGATCTCGGCGAGCATCCCGGCGACCTCGGCCAGGATCCGGTCGGCGTGCGGGTCCGCGCTCATCGGGTGCTCCCATGTGAGGTAGTGGGGAAACCGTTGCGGTGTTCGTCGGGCCGCGTGCTCGTCCACGCGACCACGTAGTGGTCGATCCGCGAGCCGTCGGGGTCCGCCACGTCCCGGGTACGGACGAGGTGTCCGGCGCGGTCGGGCGGGCCCGTGCCCACGGACAACTCGGCGTCGTGCGGGCCGGTGAGCCGGGCCGAGGCGACCACCGGATCCGCCCGCCGGTCGGCCGGGTCCGTGCCCCGCGCCCGGCCGACCGCCTCCTTGGCACACCGAAAGCGCAGCACCCACAGGTGTCGCGAGGTGGGTTCGGCGCCCGCGAGCGTGTCCAGCAGTCGGCGCTCCTCGGCGGTCAGCGCGTCGTGTTCCAGGGCCGAGAGGTCGGCGGCGGGGTCGAGGAGGGCGATGTCGATGCCGATCGGCACGGCGCCCGCGGCGGCGACGCCCAACCGATGGCTGTGCGCGAGGCACACGTGCGGCGGCGCCGGGGCGTTGCTGCCGGGTTCCACGACCACGTGCGCGAGCGGGCGGCCGGTCTCGTCGGAGCCGATCCGCACCTGTGCGGGATACAGCGGGCCGTGCCCGCGCGCCCACAGGTACTGCCGGACCGCGTCCTTGACCGCGACCCGCCCGAGCAGCCGACCCCGGCGCTCCCGGGGCGCCGCGGCCTCGAACTCGGCCCGCTCGGCGGTATCCAGGTAGCGCCGCGTCACCAGATCCTGTGCCGCCGGGTCGGGCCAGCGGGTACGCACCAGACACCAACCCTCGGGCTGCGGCTCGGCGATCCCGGTGGTGTGCGGGGTGAACTTCATCGGCCACACCCGTTCGTCGGCGGCGAACCGGCGGTAGACCCAGTCGTGCACCCGGATCCGCACCGCGCCGGTTTCCAGGTCCACCAGCTCGACGTCGCCGCGCACGGTGGTCGCCCGGACCTCCCGGATCCGCGCGGTGGCCAGCAGCCGCGCGCCCGGCTCGACCGGCGGCCCGTACCCGTCGATCGCCGCCACCGACATCGGGAACACCAGGCGATCCGTGGTCAGGCGCAACTGCATCCAGTGGCCCAGCAGTTGCCCGGCCGCGTCGAGCAGCGCACCGGGTGCGGGCAGTGCGCGCACGATGCCGCGGATGCCGTCGTCGGCGACGGTCAGCACCTGGTCGATCCCGGCGAATCCCGGTCCGTGGAACATCCAGCGATCCCGGTAGAGGTCCTGCGCGCTCACCGGCGCGGGCCCCTCGCCGGTCAGCGGCGTGCGATCGGCCGCCGGTGCGGGGCGGGCGGCATGCTCGTCCGCGAGCAGCACCTCGGTGGACATGTAGTGGCCGAAGCCGACCCGGATCCGGTCCGCGGCCAGGGGCGTGCGGACCACCTCGGTGTCCGTCGGCGGGGCCACCGGCAGCCAGCGCAGCGCGCGTACGTCCCGATACCCGGCGACCACCCGGCCCGGTCCGGCCGCCGCGCACGCCTCCCGGCCGGCCAGCCGGATCAGCGTGGTCATCGGCAGTACCGGGAACCGGTCCGCCGGGTCCGGCCACCAGTCGGGCTGCTCGTAGACGCAGTGGTCGCGGACGTACGGGTGCCCGGCCAGGGAGAACCGGTACGCCCGGCGCTGCTCGGCGTCGACCGACGGCGGGGCGGCCGGCGACGGGACACGGCTCAGCTCGGCGACCTCGGTCACCGAACGATCGGCTTCGGCCAGCGCCGCGTGGAAGGCGGCGAGCACCGGATGGTCGGCGGTCGAGCGCGGAGCGCCCGTGAGCCGCAACGGGCCTGCGGCCGGCCCCAAGGTGACCAACGGCGACCCGAGATCGAGCCGGATGATCGGACCGGCGGGCGGGGACGCCGGGGCGGGCACGGGGCCGGGGCCGAGGTCGGGTGCGCCGGCCGGGGCGGGCGTGGAGGGCGGGGTGGGTGCGAGGTCGGGTGAGTGGTCCAAAGCGAGGGTGGGCGCGAGGCCGGGTGTGGACGCGGATGCCGGGGCGGGCGCGCCACCGAAGGCGGGTGCGGGGGCCGGGGCCGGTGCGTGGTCGGGGGTGGGTGGGTGCGCCGGGGTGGGCGCGCGGCCGAGTACGGGCGTGGGTGCGGGCGCGTGGTCGAGGTCGGGGTCGGGTGTGCGTGCCGGTTCGGCCCGATCGATTGCCGCGCCCTCCACCCACAGCGCCGCCGTGGCGCGCCGGAAGCCCGCCAGGCCCGGGCGCAGGGTCGAGTGCGCCGCGACGGCCAGCACATCGCGTCCGCGCAGCGTGTCGTGCACGAAGCCGACCAGGCTGCCCGCGCCCGGCTGGACGAACACCCGCACGCCGCCCGCGTACAGCTCCTCGATCAACTCCCGGAACCGGACCGGCTCCAGGAGGTGACGTACGGTCAGTTCACGCACCGCGGCCGCGTCCGCCGGGTAGGGCGCGATCCCGGTCGCCGACCACACCGACACCCGCGGGGCCCGCAGCGGGAGTTGCTCGAACGCGTCGGCCACCTGTCCGAGGTAGGGCGCCCACATCGGGGTGTGGAACCCGGACCGGAACGGCAGTTCGCCGGCCACGATGCCCTCCCGGCGCAACCTGCCCAGCACCTCGGCGACCGCGTCACCGGGACCGCACAGCACGCTCTGATTCGGGCAGTTGTCGTGCGAGACGACCACCGGACCGGTGGTACCCGTGAATCGCCCGGCGACCGCCGCTCCGCAGCCCACCGCCGCATACACCAGGTCCGGAACGGCCAGCGAGTCCGGCCGCAACGAGGCGAGGAAGCCGTCCACGGCGGTGCGCGGGTACATCCCGGCCACCACCATCGCGGTCCACTCGCCCATGCTGTGCCCGGCCAGCAGATCCGGGACCAGGCCCGCCCGTTCCAACTCGGCCGCCAGGAAACGGCCCGCGGTCAACGCGTCCACGGCCCGGCCGACCAGATCCTCGGCGCCGGCCAACTCGGGCCGGGGCCGACCGTACGCGTCGGCCAGGTCGTCCAGGCGCGGCGACACCTCCGGCTCCAGACCGGGAAACAGGAACGCGACCCGGCCCGGATTCGGTGCGTCCGGGCCGAGCAACGGGCGCGGGGTGAACCAGATCTCGGCCCGGCCGCGCCACGGCACGCCGCGGTCGACCGCCCGGGCGGCCAGCGCGAGCCGCTTCGGGGTCGGATTCGCGACCGCAAGCCGACACGGCCCGGCCGGTCCGGCGGGCCGGGTCGGCGCCGGTCGCCCCGCGGCGATCTCGGCCAGCAGCCGGGCCAGTTCGGCCACCGAATCGGCGGCCAGGGTCAACACGTCGGGTGCGGTCACCGGGTTGCCCGGGACGGGCGGCACATCCGGGGCCACGACCCGGCCGGCCTGAGCGGGCGGCGCGGCCGGCGCGACCGGCCCCGCCCCGGTGGGCGGCGCGTCCGGCACCACCGGCCCGCGCCCGGTGCCCCGGGTCTCCCGCGGGACCGCCGATCCGCCTGCGGTGGGCAGGGCGACCGGCCGTCCCGTCGGTGGTTGTTCGAGGACCGCGTGCGCGTTGACGCCGCCGAAGCCGAAGGCGTCGACCGCCGCGAGTCGGCTGCCCGCCGGGTTGGCCGGCCACGCCTCGGCGTGGGTCTGCGGGCGCATCCGGGTGCCGGCGAAGGCCGGATGCGGGTCCCGGACGTGCAGGGTCGGTGGGAGCGTACGGTGATGCAGCGCGAGCGCGGCCTTGATCAGGCCCGCCATCCCGGACGCCTGCATCGCGTGGCCGATGTTGGACTTGACCGTGCCCAGGGCGACGTCGGCCGGGCCGTTGCCCGAGCGCGGCCCGAAGACCTTGCCCAGCGTGGCCAGTTCCGCCTCGTCGCCGACCGGGGTGCCGGTGCCGTGGGCTTCGAGCAGGCCGAGCAGACCGGGTTCGGTCGGATCCAGCCCGGCCGCCCGCCAGGCCTGCTCCAGGGCCCGGACCTGCCCCTCGACCAGCGGGCTCAGCAGACTCGCCGCCCGGCCGTCGCTGGAGACGCCGACGCCGCGGACCACCGCGTACACCCGGTCACCGTCGCGTTCGGCGTCCGCGAACCGTTTGAGCAGCACCGCGCCGGTGCCCTCGGAGATCAGCGTGCCGTCCGCCGCCCGGTCGAACGGCCGGATCCGCTCGCTTGCACTGAGTGCGCGCAGCTGGGTGAACACGCTCCACAACGTCGCGATGTGGCAGTGATGCACGGCGCCCGCGAGCACCGCGTCGCAGCGCCCGGAGCGCAACTCGGCGGCGGCCTGGTCCAGCGCGAGCAGTGAGGTCGCACAGGCCGCGTCCAGCGTGTAGGCGGGCCCGCCCAGGTCGAGCCGGTTGGCGATCCGGGACGCGGTGAAGCTGGGCACCAGGCCGATCGACGCCTCGGGCTGCTCGGGACCGAGCGAGGCACAGAACGCCGCTCGGATCGCGGTCAACCGGTCCCGCCCCAGCTCGGGGGCCAACTCGCCCAGCAGGCTGGTCAGTTGGTGCGCCGTGCGGACTCGCTGATCGAGCCGGGCGGTGGCCACGCCCATGTAACCGCCGCGGCCGAAGACCACGCCGATCCGGGACCGGTCCGGCAATCGGGCCTCGCCGCCCGCGTCGGCGATCGCCTCGGCGCCGGCCCGCAGCGCGAACAGCTGGTCCGGCTCGGCACCGGCGACCACCGCGGGCATGATGCCGAAGTGCACCGGATCGAACGTGGCCAGGTCGTCCACGAAGCCGCCGCGCCGGCAGTAGAACCGGTCGCTGCGGGCGGGCTCGCCGGCCGTGCCCGGTGCGTAGTAGAGCGCCGGATCCCAGCGATTGCGCGGCACGTCGGTGATCGCGTCGCCGCCGGACTCGATCAGCCGCCAGAAGCCGGCCGGGTCGGCCGCCCCCGGGAAGATCGCGCCGATCCCGACGATCGCCGCGTCGTCGGGACGTGGGCCGCGCACGCCGATCCCGGCGCTCATCCGGACACCGGCCCGTGCGCCGGGAGGCATACGTACACGGCCTGTGGGCCCCGGCCCGAGGCCAGTTCGGTGAGCAGCGCCTGCACGCCGTGCTCGGGGTCGATCAACGGGACGCCGCGCCGGGCGTACTCGCGGGCCAACTCCGGCGTCACCATGCCGCCGCCGGTCGCCGCCCACGGACCCCAGTCGATGGTCACCACACGTTCCGCGACCGGCGCGAGCGTGTCCTCGGATTCGGCGGACCAGTGCCGGGCGAGGGTGGCCAGCGCGTCGTTGGCGGCGGCATAGTCGGTCTGGCCCCGATTTCCGTACACCCCCGCGACGCTGCCGAACATGGCCAGGAACGCCGGTGGCGCCAACGTGGGCCGCAGCGTGCGCAGTGCCGTGACCAGGGCCCGCGCCCCGGCCACCTTCGTGGCGAACACCTGCCGGCAGGACTCCGCGGTCTTGTCCACGAGCAGCCGATCGGCCAGCACGCCGGCGCCGTGCACGATTCCGTCGAGCCGACCGTGCCGCTCGGCGATCCCGGTCAGGACCCGGCGCACCGCGTCGGCGTCGGTGACGTCGGCCACGTGCAGCCGTACCGAGGCCGCGTGTTCGCCCAGCTCGGTGAGCGTCGCGCGGACATGGCGACGGTTCAGCACCCGGGTCAGCTCGGCCTCGATCCGGGCCGGCTCGCGCACCCCGGTCGCGATCAACGCGGCCCGCAGCGCGGGCGCGTCCGCCGCGTCGGCGAGCGCGGCGGGCTCCGGGGCGCCGTCGTCGCCGGTGCGACCGAGCACCTCGACATGACACCCGGTGGTTCGGGCCAGGCCGACGGCCGTCCGAGCGGTGATACCGCGTGCGCCACCGGTCAGCAGTACCACCGAGTCCGGCCCGAGCCGCTCGCGCAGCAGCTCGTCCCGGTCGGCGGGCGACAGGTCGGGCAGCGGTGCCGGCCGAGTGCGCAGGGTCAGCCGACGGTCGCCGGACAGGCCGAGCAGCACGGGGTCGCCGGGCTCGGGCCGGCCCGGCGTGCGGCCCAGTTCGGCCAGGAGTCGGCGGGCGATCCGGGCCGGTTCCTCCTTGGGGTCCAGATCCAGCACCCGCAGCACCCGGTCCGGATACTCCAGCGCGGCGGACCGGGCAAACCCGGCCAGGCCCGCGCCCGGCACCGGATCGGAGCCGGCGGCGGCCCGTGCCCGACCGAAGTGGCCGCCGCCGGCCGTGCCGAGGAACACCTGCCGTACGCCGCCCACCAGCGCGGCCCGCAGCAGCGCGAAGGCATCCGGGAGGATCGGGTCCGGGCCGTCGGCGAGCGCGGCCAGGTGCACCAGCGTGTCGACCTCCGACCACGCCGGGTCCGGCCGATCGTCGTCGGCCGGTTCGGCCCGATCCCGGGCACGCGACTCGACCACGACGCCGTGCGCCGCGAGCAGGTCGGCCAGCGCCCAGGCGATCCCGCCGCCGTCCTCGACCAGGACCACCCGGCGACCGCGCAGCGCGTCGCCGGTGGGCGGCCCCGCCTCGCTCGCGGTCGGCGGGTCCTCGATCGGCACACACTCGACCAGGTGTCGGGTGGGCCGGTCGGCGCCGGGCGGAGCGGGCTCCTCCCGGGCCGCCCCGACCGGTTCGGCGGGCTCGATCGGCGGCGCCGGCGACGCCCATTCACCCGACCCCGACCCCGACCCCGACGCCGGTGCCGATGTCGGCATCGACCCCGCGCGCGCATCCGCCCCGGCGTCGACCGCCAGTACGCCTGCCACGATCGCGTCGATCGTCTTGACCTTGGCCAGCTGCTCGATCACCGCCTCGTCGGCCGAGCCCGGCGCACCGCCCGTGCCGGCGCCCGTTCCGGCGACCGCGCCGGGCAGCCGCAGCCGCAGGGCCAGTTCGCCGATGATCTCCGTGCGCTTGATCGAGTCGACGGACAGATCCGCCTCCAGGTCGAGCGCCGGATCGAGCATGTCCCGGGGATAGCCGGTCCGGGTGCCCACGATGTCGAGGACCACGGCCAAGACGTGCTCGCGGGTGAGCGGTCCGCCCGGCTCCTCGGCCGGGGCAACCACCGCGACCGGCTCGGGCTCGGGTAGCGGCAGGGCGGCCGGCACCGGTCCGGCAGCGGCGGGCGGCGCCTCGGGCACCCCACCGGGGACCCCCAGGTAGCCGAGCAGCACCTCGCGCTGGGCGGCGACCGCGGCCCGCGCGCCGGCCAGGTATTCGAGCAGCACCGCGTCCCGCGCGGACCCTGCGGACCCTGCGGACCCTGCGGACACGCCCGGGCCGGCTGCCGGCTCGGCGGGCAGCGGGGCCAGCGGGGTCGCCGGGAGGAGCCCACCGGGCACCGGCCGACCGTCGGCCGTGCGCACCAGGTGGCCGTCCACGGTCCAGGCCGGGCGGGGGCCGGGCTCGACGTCCACCGGCCGCACCCGGCCGGCCAGGCCGCCCGCGACCCGCACCGGCACGCCGGCGACCGCGAGTTCGGCCAGAGCGGTGAGCAGTCGGCGCAGGCCGTCCTCGCCGGGCACGTCGCAGGCCACCGCGGTGTGCGGCCGGTCGCCCAGGATCGTGCGGACCATGCCGGTCAGCGCCCGGCCCGGCCCGGCCTCGACGAAGATCCGCACGCCCGCCGCGTACATCGCTTCGATCTGCTCGGCGAAGCGCACCGGTTCGGCCACTTGGCGGGCGATCAGCGCGCGTACCTCGGCGGGCGTGTCCGGATAGCGCGCGGCGGTGCAGTTGGACCACACCGGGATCTTGGGCGTGCGTACGTCCAGGTCCGCGACGGCGGCCGTGAGGGTGTCGGCCGCCGCCGCGACCACGGGGCTGTGGAACGCGCACGCCACGGGCAGCCGGCGTGCGGACAGCCCGGCCCCCTCCAGCGCGGCGATCGCCGTGGTCAGGTCCGCCTCCGGGCCGGACACGACGGTCTGGGTCGGGGTGTTGCGATTGGCGAGCACGACGCCGTCGACCCCGGCCAACACCTCGGCCACCCGGTCCGCGTCGGCCGGGACCGCCGCCATCGCACCGGGCTCCGCCCCGGCGGCGGCCAGCACGGCCGCCGCGCGCACCTCGCCCAGCCGGCCCAGATCCCGGGTGGACAACACGCCCGCCGACCACAGCGCGGCCACCTCGCCGTAGCTGTGCCCGGCGACCTGGTCCGGCCACACCCCGAACCGGTCGAGCAGCCGGGTCAGCGCGACCGCCGCCACCCCGAGCGCGGGTTGCGCACGCCGGGTGTCGGTGATCCGGGCCGACTGCTCGGCCCGTGCCTCGGCACCGAACGCGGCGGGCGGGAACATGGCCTGTACGCACTCCGGGTCGATGTCCCGCAGCGAGTCGCACAGTTCGGGGAAGCGGGCGAACAGATCCGCGAGCATCCCGGGCCGCTGACTCCCCTGTCCGGGATACAGAAACGCCACCTGGCCGACCGCGTCGGCACCGGCACCGGCACCGGCGTCGGCGCCCGGCTCGGCAACCATCGCGGATCCCGCCCCGGCACCCGAACCGGTGTCCGCTCCGGCGCCCGTCGCGGCACTCGACTCGGCGGCCCATATGGTGCCCGCTACGCCGTTCGCCCCGGCGCCCGCCGCGTCGTTCGCGCCGGTGCCCGCTGCTCCATGGGACCCGGTGCCCGACCCGGTGCCGGTCTCCTCCCGGTGGAAGATCTCGCCGGCGGGATCGACCGCACCCGCGCGGGCCAGCGTCAGCTTGACCCGCAGATCGGCGTGATCGGTCGCGACGAAGGCGACCTGTACCGGGACTTCGACGCCGGCCCCGGCGCCGGTACGGCCACCGGCACCAGCGCCGGCACCGGCACCACCGCCACCGGAATCCCCATCGGCAAGCGCCGCCAGCCCCCGCAGCGGCAGGTCCTCGTCCGTGTCCAGCCGCGTGGCGAGCCGATCCATTGCCGCCCGGGCCGCCGCGCGATCCGCGCCGCGGAAGCAGAACAGTTCGGCCGGCCACGCGGCGTCCGCTCCTCCCGGCCCGCCCGTGCCGGACAGCTCCGAACCGGCGAGAACCGCATGGAAGTTGGTCCCGCCGAAGCCGAATGCGCTCACCCCCGCGATGCGTTCGGTGACCGGCGCGGTCCATGGGCGGGCCCGGCCGTCGAACACGAACGGCCCCGAGTCCGGCGGCCGGCGCAGGTGCAGGGTCGGCGGGCGCACCCCGAAGTGCACCGCCAGCGCGGCCTTGGCCAGACCGGCCAGGCCCGCCGCACACTTGGTGTGCCCGATCTGGGACTTCACCGAGCCCACCGCGCAGTCCCCGGGGGTGGCGCCGTGCTCGGTGAACACCTCGGTGAGGGTGTCCAGTTCGGCCCGGTCGCCGACCACGGTTCCGGTGCCGTGTGCCTCGACCAGGCCGACCCGGGCCGGGGAGACGCCCGCCGCCCGATAGGCACGCTCCAGCGCCCGCCGCTGGCCCTCGGGACGCGGCGCGGTCAAGCCGAGCGAGCGGCCGTCGCTGGACCCGCCGACGCCCTTGACCACCGCATACACCCGGTCGCCGTCGCGTTCGGCGTCCGCGAGCCGCTTGAGCAGCACGCATACCGCGCCCTCGCCCAGCGCGATCCCGTCCGCGTCCGCGTCGAACGTCGCACAGCGCCCGGTCGGCGACAGCGCGCGCACCGAGGAGAACATCAGGAAGTCGTTGATCCCGTTGTGGGTGTCCACCCCGCCGCACAACACCAGGTCGCTGGAGCCGGTGTTCAGCTCCTTGCAGGCCAGGTCCAGCGCTGCCAACGAGGCCGCACACGCGGCGTCCACGGTGTAGTTGACGCCGCCCAGGTCGAGCCGGTTGGCGATCCGGCCGGCGATCACGTTGGCCAGTACGCCGGGAAAGGAGTCCTCGGTGGGGGAGGGGAGTCGGCCGTCCAGGTCGGCGGGCAACGCGCCGTAGTATCCCGGGAACAGCGCACGGAAGCCGTAGGCGCCGGCCAGGTCGGCGCCCGCCTCGGCGCCGAAGATCACCGACGTGCGCTCGCGGGCGAAGGCCCGTCCGGGTCCGTAGCCGGCGTCCGCCAGCGCTCCCGACGCGACGTGCAGCGCGAGCAGTTGGGCCGGCTCGATGGCGGCCAGCGAGGCGGGCGGGATCCCGTATCCGGTCGCGTCGAACCCGATCGCGGGCACGAACCCGCCCCACTTGGACGGGGTCCGTCCGGGCGGGACCGCCCCGGGGGCGGCGCCGCGGACCGAGCCGCGCACGGTGTTGCCCGGTTCGGCACCGGCCGCGAAGTAGCGCTCCACGTCCCAGCGTTCGCGCGGCACCTCGGTCACCGCGTCGACGCCGGCCAGGATGTTGCGCCAGTAGCTCGCCAGGTCCGGTGCGCCCGGCAGCACGCAGGCCATGCCCACGATCGCGACGTCCTGCGGTCGAGGCGCGGCCGGCCGGGTGGGCCCGCCCAACTCGCGCACCCGGCGGGCCAGCCACGCGGCCGACCCGGTGGTGACCTCGCGGTGCAGCGTGGCGACGTCGGTCGGCGCGGACCGCAACACCGCGGCCTGCCCCAGCATGAACATGCCGTCCCGGCGCTGGGTGTCCGCGTCCACCGCGACCAACGCGCCCGCCTCGCGCCGCAGTCCCTTGCCGGCGATCCGCAACCGACCCAGATTGAGCTGCTCCAACTCGGCCCAGACCTGCCGGGACGGCACGCCGCGCGCCTCCAGATCGCGCCGGGCGGCCTCGAACGCGGCCACGAAGGGCGTGCCGGCGCAGCGGGTGGCATGCCCGGGCGCGGTCTGCACCAGCGCGGTCGACGCGCACTCGACCGCCGCGGCCTGGAACCCGGGCACGATCGCGCCGCTGTCCACCGCCTCGCGGGTGAACAGGTACGCGGTGCCCATCAGCACGCCGATCGAGGCCCCGCGCTCGACCAGGGGCGCCGCCGCCGCGGCCACCATCGCGGCCGAGCGCGCGTCGTGGATCCCGCCCGCGAACAGCAGATCCAACTCCGCCGCACCGCCGTGTCGTTCGACGAACGAGAGCAGTTCGTGCAACTGCGCCTCCCACAGCGGGAAACTGGCGCGCGGCCCGACGTGGCCACCGCACTCGGTGCCCTCGAAGACGAACCGCCGGGCGCCCTCCCGCAGGAACTGCGTCAACAATCCGGGGGAGGGCACATGCAGATAGGTGCGAATCCCGGCGGCCTCCAACGGCGCGGCGCGATCCGGCCGACCGCCGGCGATCAGTGCATACGGCGGGCGGGCGGCAAGCACCGCGGCAAGCTGCTCCTCGCGCAGCTCCGGCGGGGCGAAGCCGAGCAGGCCCACCCCCCACGGCAGGTCGCCGAGCAGCGCGGCGGTCTCGGTGAGCAGCGCGCCCACCTGCGGGCCGCGGAGCAGGGACAACGCCAGGAAGGGCAGCCCGCCCTCGCGGGCCACCGCCTGCGCGAACGCGGCCCGGTCGCTCACCCGCGTCATCGGCCCCTGCACCGGCCGCGGTCCCACCCCGTGCCGGGCCGCCGAGGCCACGTGATCCACGATCGCCTCGCGCACCGCCCGCAGCACCCGACCGGCCGTGCCGTGGCGATCCGCGAGCCGGGCGGCCGACGCGCCGTCCTGCCCGACCGGCAACAGCTCGCGGTGCAGCCCGCCCGTACCCAGCGCGGCGCCGAGGTCGGCGGCCTGCTCGGCCAGCCGCGCGATCGGCAGGTCCGGACGCCGGTAGACCCGATGGCCGCGGATCACGACCGTCTCGCTGCCGTCCATCACCCGCACGGCCGCCGCGACGTCGGCCGGCAGTGTGCTCTCCGCCACCAGGGCCAGCTGGGTGTCCAGCAGCACGCCGGCGGCACCACCGGCGACCGCCGCGGCGGCGGTGTGCGGCCCGATTCCTCCGGCCGCCCAGACCGGAACCGAGACCCGATCGTCCGCGAGCAACTGCTGGAGCAGGACGAACGTGGTCAACTCGCCGCACCGCCCGCCGCTTTCGGCGCCGCGCGCGATCACCCCCGCAGCCCCGGCCGCCACCGCCGCGTGAGCCGCCTCGGCGCACGTGACCTCGACCAGGACCCGCAGCCCGGGGCCGACGTCCGCGAGCGACCACGGCGCGTCCGGCGCCAGGAGCACGACGTCCACCCCTTCGGGCAACTCGTGCGGGCCCAGCGGACAACCCACCGGCACCCGAACACCGAAGGACGGGACCGCGGACGCCTCGGCCAGCGCGTCGAGCGCCGGATCGCGCTCCCGGCCGAGATCGAGCACCCCGAGCGCGCCGGCCCGGTGCGCGGCGATCACGATGCGGGCGTTCGGACGACCCAGGGGGCTCACTGCGAGGATTTGATCGCGACGCGGGGACTGCGACGTCATGGGGGAGTGCCTCCATCCGGGGAACCGTGCGACGGGCGAACGGTGCGGTGGGAATGGGCGCGCGAATTCGTTTCCGGGCACGGTGAATCGCCGCTTCGGTGCCGATGCCGGGACGCGTCCGACAGCCGAAAGTGGTACGTAATCGAAATATCGGCCGCAGCCGAATCACTGGGCCGTATCGTCGGTTTCGGACATCGAGGTGTCAACGGCGAACGAGTTCGCGGAGCACGGCCCGCGACGGCTCCGGCGCATGCCCCACGAGCCCGCTTCGCCCAGTCGGCACACGGCCGGATCGGCCCGCCGGCCCGGCCCGGGCAGGGGTGGTGGGCGCCGAAACTTGCCCGTACGGCATACACCGATGCCCGGATGATCCGTCCGGACCGACACAACGGCCGGGCTTCGCAAGCGAATTGCCCGTTTCATGCCCTGCCGGTATGGGTGGCGTGACCGTTATGGTGCGGCGCGTGACCCTCCAGCAGCTGCGCTACCTCGTCGCCGTCGCGAACTTCGGCACCATGACCGCGGCCGCGGAAGCCCTCTACGTCGCCCAGTCCGCACTGTCCCGCGCGCTCAAGGCGCTCGAACACGAGCTGGGCGCCGAGCTGTTCGTGCGCGAGGGGCGGACGGTCGGACTGACCGCCGAGGGCTCCCGAGTGGTCCGGCTCGCCCGAACCGTGCTCGACACCGTCACCGCGATCGAGGACATCGGTCGAGTGGCCGGCCCGGAGTCCGAGCCGACCCTGACCGTGGCCACCACCTCCACCCTCGCGATCGGCCATGTCGCCCGCCTGGTGTCGGCGTTCGCCGCCGAGCACCCGGAGGCGCCGATCGAGGTGACCCGGTACGACGGGCGCGAGGGGGTGCTGGGCGCGGTCCGCGCGGGCACCGCCGCGATCGGGGTGGCCGACGCACCCGGGCCCGGCGATCTGCGCACCTACCGGCTTGCCGAGGCGGAGGTGGTGCTCGTCTCGCTGCCGGGCACCCGGCTGCCCGACCCGGTGCCGTGGGGCCTGTTGGACGGCTTGCCGATGGTGCTGCCGGGACGCGGCAGCGAGCGGCGCTCGCAGTTCGAGGCGATGTTCGCCGAGATGGGCGTGCGACCGATCGCCGCCTGCGAGCACAACGACCGGGTCAACTGGGTCGCCGGCGTGCTCAACGGCGAGGGCTCGCTGCTGTGGTACCGGGACGTCGCCGAGGACGTCTTCGGCGACTCGGCCGCCGTCCGCTCCCTCGACCCACCGCTGCGCCGCGGCATCATGCTGGTCTGCCGAGAAGACGCCCGCGAACGCTCGGCCCGCCTCTTCATAAACCTGGCCCGCCGAGGCGGCGTCAGCGAACCCGACGCAGACTGACCAAACCACCACCCCAAGCCCAGCCCCACCGAACCAACACCTTCGGCCTCGGCTTGCCGAGCCAACCTCTCCGGCCCGCCGAGCCAACCTCTCCGGCCCGCCGAGCCAACGTCGTCGGCCTGCTGAGCGAATCTTCTCGGCCTGCCGAGCCAACCCCTCCGCCCCGCCGAGCTAATCTCCTCGACCTGCCGAGCCAATCTCCTCAGCCCGCTGAGCCAACCTCTCCGGCCGGCCGAGTGAATCTCTTCGGCCCCCTGAGCCAACCTCCTCGCAGCCCGCCGAACCAACCCGTCAGCCCGTCCGGCGTTTGAGGACAGCCGGGCCGCAGGCCGCTCAGCGTTCGTCGGGCCGACGAGCCCATCGGCCGAGCCGACCCGCGCCAACCGCCCACCCCGTCCGCACGTGCGGACCCGCCGCTACGCGATCGGCGCAGCCGCAGGCTCGCCCAGATCGGGCACGTCCACAAACGAGACCTGCCCCCCGCCAGGGCCATGCAACTCCAGCACGGTCACCGTGTTCGCCCCCACCCGCAACACCGGAGCCGGGACGTACAACGTGCGCTGCGGCCCCGCCGACCAGTAGCGACCGAGCAGGAAGCCGTTGATCCAGACCAGACCCTTGGTCCACCCGTCCAGCCGGACGAACGTGTCCCCGACCGCCTCCACCTCGAAGGTGCCCGAGCGCAGCACCGGTACGCCCGCCGGAATCGGCCCGGAGGCATCCGGCAGCACCGGCCCGCCCGGCGCGTCCAGCGGCAGCGGGTACATCTGCCAGCCGAACAGGTTCTGCCGCTCCAACCGGACACCCCGGGTGATGCCCTTGCGGTCGTGCAGCTCGGGCCCGTAGTTGATCCGCCCGCAGTTCTCCACCAGCAGATCCAGCCGCGCGCCGCCCGCGGGAATGGCCAACTCGCACGAGGGCGAGCCGCCCTCGCTCCGGTCGAGCACCGCGACCGGCACCCCGTCCAGGAACACCTGCGCCCGGTCGGCCAGCCCGTCCACGTGCAGCGGCGCCGCCTCGCGCGGGCCGCTGACCCAGGTGCGGTACAGCACGAAGCCGTACGCCTGGTCGAGCTCCTCCATGGTGAGCGTGCCGGGCGAGTACACCGGCGCGGACAGGTCCTCGACGTGCGTGAGCAGCGCCGCCGCCGAGGGCAGCGCGACCTCGCCGAGCTTGATCCGCGGCGGCAGCGCCGGCGGCGGTTCGGCCGGCAGCGGTGCGTAGCGCCCGATCACCTCGCGGAAGGCCCAGTACTTCTCGGTGAGCTCGCCCGCCTCGCCGATCGCCGCGTCGTAGTCGTAGCTGGTGATCGTCGGCTGATAGACGCCCTCGTGCTCGTTGGCGCCGTTCATCAGCCCGAAGTTGGTGCCGCCGTGCGCCATGTACAGGTTCACCGACCCGCCGGCCGCGAGCATGTCGTCCAGGACGCCCGCCGCATCGGCCGCGTCCCGCACGTGATGGGGATCGCGCCAGTGGTCGAACCAGCCGTTCCAGAACTCCATGCACACCGGCGGGCCGTCCGGCGACCAGCGGCGCAACGTCGCGAACGCCTCGTCCGCACGCGAGCCGAAGTTCACCGTCGGCAACACCCCGGCGACGGTGCCGCCCTGGAGCATCGGCTCGGTGGGCCCGTCGGAGGTGAACAGCAATCCGTTCGCGCCGCGCCGACGCAGCCCCTCGACCAGGTGCCGCAGGTAGGCGACGTCGTTGCCGTAGCTGCCGTACTCGTTCTCCACCTGGAGCGCGATCACCGGCCCGCCGTTCTCCGCGAGCAGTGGCTCGACCAGCGGCATCACCGCGTCCAGGTAGCGGTCCACGGCGGCCAGGTAGGGCGGGTGGGCGCAGCGCAACCGCATCCCCGGGTCCTTGAGCAGCCACGCCGGCAGGCCGCCGAACTCCCACTCGGCGCAGATGTAGGGACCGGGTCGAACGATCGCCTTGAGGCCCTGCCGCTCGGCCGCGCGCAGGAACGCGACCAGGTCCTTGCCGCCGTCGAAGTCGAAGTGCCCGGGGGTGGGTTCGTGCACGTTCCAGGCGACGTAGGTCTCGACCGTGTTCAGGCCCATGCCGCGCAGCCGGGCGAGCCGGTCGTCCCACTGCTCGGGGTGGACACGGAAGTAGTGCAGGGCCCCGGAGAGCATGCGAAACGGTCTGCCGTCGAGGGTGAAGCCGTCTCGACTCGGGACGAGGCTGGGGGTGGTCAAGACGCTCCTCGGGCAGATCCGTGCGGTGGGTCCGGATCATCGTGCACGAGGCGCGCGACCCGAACATGCACTCTTCTGAGCGGCATCGTGGACTTTTCCGCGAGCACCGACCCGTCGTCGTGGGGCTCTCACCTGGATGGATACTCTCTGGTTCACGCACCTTGCCATCCGGTGACCACGCACTTGGACTTTTCTTGCGGATCATCTCGACAAAAGCAGGAGTCCGACGGCAACCCGTTGACGCCTTGTCGGGCAGGGCACATGATCGGCGGCCAGACAGCCTCCACTGCCTCCGACCACGCGCCGGGCTCCGTCGAGCCCTGCCCATTTCCCGAAGGGACGGCCACCTCATGTGGGGTAGCTCCCGCGCTTCGCGCTCGTCGTCGTGCGCCGCTTCGCGCTCCTCGCGCCGAGGCCACCGGACGGCGCGCCGCGCCGCCGTCGCGGTCACCATCGCGGCCCTGACCGCGCTCACCGCCTGCGGTTCCGACTCGGACTCCGATGCCAAGACCGACAAGGCGGCACAGGGCGACAAGGCACCCGGGGGCCAGGGCGGCGGCACCGCCCAGCTCGACTTCTGGGGCTGGAACCCGGCCTACGAGAAGGCCGTGACCGCGTTCAACGCCGCGCACCCCGACATCCACGTCAACTACAACAAGGTCGAGCCGGGCTCCAAGGGCGGCTACGCCAAGATGCTCGCCGCGGTGAAGGCGAACAACGCGCCGTGCCTGGCGCAGATGGGCTACGAGACGCTGCCCAGCTTCCTGGTCGAGGGCGCGCTCCAGGACGTGGACAAGGATGCCGCGGCGGTCAAGTCCAAGTACTCGGCCGGCGCCTGGTCGCAGATGAGCGTGGCGGGCAAGACCTACGGGATCCCGGTGGACACCGGCCCGGTGGCGATGTTCTACCGCACCGACGTGTTCGCCAGGAACGGCCTGACCCCGCCCAAGACCTGGGACGAGTTCGCGCAGCAGGCCGACAAGGTGCACACGGCCGACCCCGCGGTGGCCTACTCGGCCTTCGGCGGCAACGACCCGTGGTGGTACGCGGGCATGGCCTGGCAGAACGGCGGCAGCTGGTTCAAGCCCGAGGGCGACACCTGGAAGGTCTCGCTGACCGAGCCGGGCACGCAGAAGGTCACCCAGTACTGGCAGCAGTTGCTGGACAAGAAGGTCGTCTCGTCCGACCCGACCTTCACCCCCGACTGGTACAAGCGGTTCGGCGACGGCAGCGTGGCCAGCTACGTCGGCCCGGTGTGGTTCACCGCCCTGCTGGAGGAGAACGCCAAGGACGCGGCGGGCAAGTGGGCGGTCGCGCCGATGCCGCAGTGGGACGCGAACGGCAAGGCCACCGGCAACATCGGCGGCTCCGGCACCGCCGTGCTCAAGGGCTGCAAGAACACCAAGGCCGCGGTCGCCTTCGCGGACTGGATGAGCAGCGACACCGCGAGCCTGACCACCCTGGTCAAGGACGCCGGCATCTACCCGGCCGCCACGTCCGGCGCGAGCCTGGACGCAATGCAGCAGCCGTCCGCGTACTTCGGCAACACGAAGATCTACGACATCTTCAAGGAGTCCGCCGCCCAGGCCCCGGCCGGCTGGCAGTGGGGTCCCACGATGACCCAGGTCTCCGCCGACCTGACCGACCGGGTCGGCAAGGCCGGCGCCGGCAACGGCAGGCTCGCCGACGCGCTGACCGGCGTCCAGGGCACCACGATCAAGGCCATCCAGGACAAGGGCCTGAAGGCCGCCGCGGGCTGACCCGCCGTCACCACCCCCGACGTCGCAGGCAGTTCGCCCGTGTCCCGCCGTCCGCGCGTCACCCGCGCGCGACGGCGGGGCATGCCGCCGTCGGCCCCGTAGCACTCCGCCCCGTACCACTCCACCCCCGTTCCACCCGAACCATCCACCGGGAGCCCGCCCTTGAGCGCACCGATCCCGCGGCGCAAGCGCCGGCGGTCCGCACCCCTGATGTTCCTCGCGCCGTTCGGCGTGTTGTTCGCCGCGATGTACGCGGTCCCCGTCGGCTACGCGATCGTCGAGAGCCTGCACAAGATGCAGCGCTCCGGCCTGGGCCTGACCCCGCCGAAGCGGGTGTACGCGGGATTCGAGAACTACACCAAGGCGCTGCACGACGACGCGCTGTGGCACGGCGTGGGCCGGGTGTTGCTGTTCGGCGTGGTCCAGGTGCCGGTGATGCTCGGCCTCGCGCTGGTGCTCGCGCTGCTCCTGGACGCGAAGTCGGCCCGGCTCAAGAGCTTCTTCCGCACCGCCTACTTCCTGCCCTACGCGATCCCCGGCGTGGTCGCCACCATCCTGTGGGCCTTCCTGTACATGCCGCGCTCCAGCCCGGTGGTGAGCATGCTCGACGCGGTCGGCCTGCCGTCCGACTTCCTCGGCGAGGACGCGGTGTTGTGGTCGATCGCCAACGTGGTCACCTGGACCTGGACCGGCTACAACATGCTCGTCATCTACTCCGCGCTCCAGGCCATCCCGCAAGAGCTGTACGAGGCGGCCGAGTTGGACGGGTGCGGCCCGTGGCGCACCGCGTGGCGGATCAAGGTGCCGCTGGTGGCCCCGGCGATCGCGCTGACCACCGTGTTCTCGGTGATCGGCACGCTCCAGCTCTACACCGAACCGCGCGTGTTGCGACCGCTGACCTCGTCCCTGGACGCGGACTACACCCCGATCATGTCCGCCTACCACAAGGCGGTCGAGAACAACGACTACGGCCAGGGCGCCGCGGTCTCGGTGCTGCTCGCCCTGGGCACGTGCGTGTTGTCCTTCGCGGTTCTCAAGCTCTCCGCCCGGCTCACGAACGGCAGGTCCTCGCTGTGACGACGCTGACCACCCCGCCTGCGCGCCCGGTCCGCGATCGGGCGCCGCAGCCCGCCCCGAAGGTGGGCAAGGGCCGCCGTACGCCGATGCGTTCGCAGGTGTTGACCACCTCGTTCCTGTTCCTGGTGGCGACCTACTTCCTGATGCCGGTCTGGTGGCTGCTGGTCTCCTCGACCAAGTCCTCCAGCGACCTGTTCGGCAGCAACGGCTTCTGGTTCGCCGACTGGAACCTGGGCAGCAACCTGCGCCAACTCTTCGCCGAGGACGGCGGCATCTTCCTGCGCTGGGTGTTCAACTCGGTGCTGTACGCGGTCGGCGGCGGCGTGGTGGCCACCTTCCTGGCCGCGATGGCCGGTTACGCGCTGGCCAAGTACCGCTTCCGCGGCCGGGGCGCGATCTTCTCGGTGATCCTGGGCGCGGTGTTGATCCCGACCCCGATGCTGGCGCTGCCGATCTACCTGATGCTCTCCAAGGTGCACCTGGTCGACACGATCTGGGCGGTCCTGCTGCCCGCGGCGGTCAGCCCGTTCGGCGTCTTTTTGGCCAAGACCTACGCCGAGGCGTCGGTGCCGGACGAACTGATCGAGGCCGCCCGGCTGGACGGCGCGAGCGAGTTCCGGATCTTCCGCACCATCGGGCTGCGGATCATGTCGCCCGCGCTGGTGACCATCTTCCTGTTCCAACTGGTCGCGGTCTGGAACAACTTCTTCCTGCCGCTGATCACCCTCAACAACCAGCACCTGTGGCCGGTCACGCTGGGCCTGAACGCCTGGAACAGCGACCCCAACCAGCCGCACGCCAACCTGGTCGTGGTCGGCGCCCTGGTGTCGGTGATCCCACTGGTCGCCGCATTCTGGTCGCTCCAGCGGTTCTGGCGCACCGATCTGGTCGCGGGCGGGGTGAAGGCGTGAACAACCCCTTCGCGGCCGGCGCCCGCCGCCGTACGATCGGCGCACCATGATCTTCGCGCGCTACCTCACGCCCGCCAAGGAGCACCAGCGGCTCGGCCTGGTGTGCCTGGGCGTGGGCTGGCAGCAGGTCACCGCGATGCAGTTCGAGGGCCGGGTGCTGGGCTGCTACCAACTCACCCTGATCACCGGCGGATCGGGCTGGTTCCGCTCCGGCAACCGGCACGCGCCGCGGATCCCGGTCCAGGCGCCGGCGGCCTTCCTGCTCTTCCCCGGCGAGTACCACGCCTACAGCCCCGACCCCACCGGGTGGCGCGAGCATTGGGTGCTGTTCGAGGGGCCGACCGCCGCGGCGTACGAGGACCTGGGTTTTCTGGACCGGGCCGAGCCGGTGATGTCGCTGGGCGGGGTGCGGCCGCTGCGCCAGGGCTTCGACCGGTTGCTGACCGCGGTGGAGCCGGGGGCGCCCAACCGCGAGGTGGTCACCTCCGCGATCGTGCACCAGTTGATCATCGACCTGAAGACGATCCGGGTCGACGAGGACGGCTCGCGCGTGGTCCGCTACTTCGACGAGCACGCCACCGAGCCGCTCACCGTCGGCGAGCACGCGCGGCGGCTGGGCCTGGACGAGGCGGGCCTGCGCAGCGAGATGCAGCGCGCGACCGGCACCACGCCCAAGGAGTACATCGTGCGCACCCGGTTGTCCCGGGCCAAGCGCCTGCTCCTGGCCACCGACCAGTCCATCCACGAGGTGGCCCGCAACGTCGGCTACGACGACCCGGCCTACTTCGCCCGGCTGTTCTCCCGCCGGGTCCAGCAGTCGCCGTCGGAATTCCGGCGCACCGGGCAGACGTCGGGTCAGACCTGAGCCGGGTCGATGTACCGCGGCGCCTCGGGTGCGCCCGCCCTGCGCAGCGGCTCCTTCCCGGCCGGGAAGGCACCGGTGGTGATCGCGAAGACCACCAGCGCGCAGGCCGACGACCACCGGACCCGGTCTAGGCCGGCTTGCCGCTCCCGGCCGCCGCGAGCACCTCCAAAAGCGCCACGACGGCCAGGACGACCACCACGATCAGGAGCACCGAGGACCACGTCGGGTAATTCCACAACGCCAGCCAGACCGCGCCGAGCAAGCCCACCACGGCGTAGACCGGGCCTCGCCGCGCAGCCACGAAGCGGCCCACCGATCCGGTGCCCAGGCCGGTCCGAGCCAGTGCGCCGCCCGCCGCGTCGGGTCCGGCGGCCAGGGCGCGTCGGACGCTCGGGGCCGGCCACGCGGGACCGACCAGGAAGGCGGCGACCGCGATCGCCGCAGCGATCACCGCGAGGGTGCGGGTGGTCTCGCGCAGGAACCGCACCAGTGCGTCGAAGACCGCCGCCGCCGCGTCCCGGGACACCTCCCGCGGCAACTCGTCCAGGTAGTACCGGCGGGCGACGACGAGCCCGATGGCGAGCACGAGCAGGGCGAGCAGGGTGCCCAGACCCGCCCACATGAGCACCGGGCGGCGACGCGGTGCGACGCAGACGCCCACGACGAACAGCACCACCACCAGGATCGGCAGCCAGGTGCCCGCGGTTTCCAGGAACCGGAACGCGTCCTGACCCTTGCGCAGCCCGTCGCGGTGCAGCAGGACGAACCGCTGCTCGGTGCTCGGGATGTTCGTCGCGATCGAGAAGCCCCGATCCACCAGGCTCTGCCGGACCCGGTCCACCATCGGACCCAGGTCCAGTACCACCTCGCCGCCGGACGTGGTCACCGTGGCGTCGTCCTTGCCCTCCAGCGCGCGCAGCGCGGAGGCGTGAGCGATCCGGAGCGCGTCACGCCACACGGGGTCGAACGCGTCGGTCGTGACGAACGCGCGCGTGGCCTGATCGGTCACGCCCCTGAGCAGGCTCTGCAACGATCCGGAGAACGGCCCCGACCCGTCGTCGGGATCAAGCCCGAGCGCCTGGCGCAGCGCGTCGGTCAGGCTGCCCACGTCCACCGCCCGCACGACGGCTTCGGCCACCCGATCCGCGACCTCGGCCTGGACGGCCGGGTTCGAGGACAGCGGCCCCAGCGTGGCCACGAAGCGATCGGTGTCGCCGACCTCGTCGTCCGCCCATGCGGCCGTCACCGCGACCGGGGTGAGGATGCAGGCCAGGGCCACCAGTACGGACGCCACGGCGACCCGCCACCGGTGCCGACCCCGGGTTCGCTTGCCCGACTCGGGCGCCGACTCGGACATCTGTGTCGTCCTCCCCGCTCGTGACCAGGTGTCCCGGGGCGGGTTCCATCAAATCCGGACATCTACTCCTACTCGGCAAAAGGTGCAGAGCATGCCAAGCCGTGCCAAGGTGCGAGAAGGCCGACTTGCAAGGTCGCGGGCCCCCGCGACGGCCGGCAATCGGTACAAGGCAAAACCTTCCCGGCCGCCCGGCCGGGGTTGGGAGTAGGCCATGAACAGCACAACCCGCAGGTCGAGCGCTTGGTCCGGGTGGGTGGCTTTCGCCGGATGCACCCTGCTCGTCCTGGGTGTCCTCAACCTCTTCCAGGGGCTCACGGCACTGTTCTCGGACGGGTACTTCGTCACCCGTTCCGGTGAACTCCTGGTGTGGAACTACAACACGTGGGGCGTCATCCTGCTGATCTTCGGCGGGTTGCAACTGCTCGTCGGCGGAGGACTGCTCACCGGAGCGACCTGGGCCCGCGTGGTCGGTACGTTCCTGGTGATGATGAACATCATCGGCGAGATCGGCTTCCTGGCCGCGCATCCGGCCTGGTCCACCATCGTGATCGCGCTCGACCTGGTCGTCCTGTTCGCACTGACCGTGCGCTGGGACGCCGCCCAGGGCTACGACCGGGACGAGACGGTCTCCGAATGGCGAGCCCGGGACGAACGCCGCCGCACCGGCACCGGCACCGGCACCGGCACCGGCGCCGCACGCACGGGCGCCGAACGCGACGAACCGATGACGTAGCGCAAGCACACCATCCGCCACGCACGGACCCGACCGGGGTCTCGTGCGTGGCGGATTTCTGCACTCGGCGATCGCCGCGGCAGGCGCACCCGGCGGCAACAGGAGCACCCGCCGCCCGGACGGGCACGGTCCGGCCCGCCGCCACGCCGGCGGCCTACGAACGCAGCCACATCGCTTCCTGCCCGCGACCGTGGGCGTCGAGGAAGCGGGCGAGCTGACCGGCCGCCGCCGGGTGCCCCTCGGCCAGGGCGCGGCGATACATCTCCTCCGCCTCGCGGGTGCGCCCGCGCCGCTCCAGCAGGACGGCGAGGCCGAGCGCGGCGTCCGGGTGGCCCTCGGTGCACGCGCGGCGGTAGAGCTTCTCCGCCTCCTTCAACCGGCCGCGTGCACCCAGCAACCCGGCCAGGTTGACCGCGGCGTCCGGGTGGCCCTGCGCATAGACGTGCCGGAACAACTGCTCGGCCTCGTCCGGGCGGCCGGAGCCGGCCAGAAGCAGGCCGAGGTTGTTCGCCGCGTCGTCGTGGCCGTGCGCGGACGCGTGCCGGAAGAGCATCTCGGCCTCCGGCGCCCGGCCGAGCCGCACCAGCAGGCGGCCCAGATTGTTCGCGGCGTCCGGGTGGCCCTGTGCCAACGCACGGCGATACAACTCCTCGGCCTCGCCGACTCGGTCGTGGGCCGCGAGCAGGTCGGCGAGGTCGTTGGCGGCCTCCGGGTGGTCGCGGGCCAGCGCCTCCCGGTACAGCGCCTCGGCCTCGGTCTCGCGGCCGGTGTCCGCGAGGTGGTAGGCCAGTTGCACGGCGGCGTCCGGATCGCCGGCCGCCGCCGCCCGACGCAGCTGCGGCTCCTCGTCCTCGCCGGAGGCCGCCAGGGGGGTCGGGAACGGCGCCGCGACGGGGGTCGGGAACGGCGCCGGCGGGGGCGGGCCGAGCGGGGGCTGCGGCGGGGCGGCCGGGGGCGGTACCGGCGGAGCCGGCATCGGCGGTGGTGCGACGGGTGGCCGCGGCCGGTCCGCCGGGGTCGCCGGGGGCGTTTCGGTCAGCCGCGCGGCGACCGCGGCCGCGTCGGCGGGGCGCCGCGCGGGGTCCTTCGCCAGCAGGTCCAGGACCAGTCGGCTCAGCTGCGCCGGCACGTCCGCGCGGCGCCGCTCGGGCGGTTCCGGAATCGCGTCGAGCTGGGCGTACACCGTGGCGGCGACGTCGCCGGTGCCGAACGGCGGTGTCCCGGTGAGCAGTTCGTAGAGCACGCAGCCCAGGGCGTACAGGTCCGAGCGCGGCTCGGCGGGATGCCCGCGCAGCCGCTCCGGTGCGGTGTAGGCGAGTGTGCCCAGCAGGCGCGTGCCGGTCGCGGCGACCGCCGCGAGGTGCCCGGCCAGGCCGAGGTCGAGCACCCGCACCCGGCCGTCCTCGCCCACGAACAGATCGGCGGGCTTGAGGTCGCCGTGCACCAGACCGGCCCGGTGCGCGTGCCCGAGCGCGGCACACACCTGCGTCGCCCACGCCGACACGGTCGCCGGCTTCGGCAGGCCCGCGCGCAACGTCGCCCGCAGGTCGCGGCCGGCGAGCAACTCGGTGACCAGGAACGGGGTGTCGTCCGTGTCCTGCCCGACGTCGAGGACGGCGACCAGGCCCGGATGCTCCAACGCCGCCGCGGTGCGCGCCTCGCGCACGAACAGCGCCGCGGCCTCCTCGTCGGGCGGGCCGTGCAGCAGCTTGACCGCGACGTCGCGGGATTCGGTGAGGTCGCGCGCGGCCCACACCCGACCGAGGCCACCGCGACCGCGCTGCTCCAGGAGCTCGTACCGGTCCGTCAGGACCCGACCCACCGCTGTCACGACATCTCCCTCGTCCGGTCGCCGTCGGGGAGATCCTGCCGCACCGGCGGCCGATCGGCGGCCTTCGGGTCGGGCCCGTCGACCGGCCGCCGGCCGCCGCCCCGCGAGACCGCGACGCCGGCCAGGCACAACGCGCCGCCGACGAAGGTCAGCGGGCCGGGCACCTCGCTCAGGAAGACCCAGGCGAGCAGCACCACGATGGCCGGCACCGCGTACGTCGTACTGCCCATCCGGCCCGCGGTGGTGCGGGCCAATGCGTACGCCCACGTGGTGAAGCCCAGCGCGGTGGGAAAGACGCCCAGGTAGATCACGTTGAGCGTGGCCGAGAGCGGCGCGTCGGCGGTCTGCTCGACCAGTTGGCCGGCGAACGGCAGGCAGCACACCATGCCGACGAAGCAGCCGTACGCGGTGACCCGGAGCGCGGAGGTGTGCCGCAGCGCGGGCTTTTGTGCGACCACGCCGGCCGCGTACGACAACGCGGCGAGCACGCACAGGCCCACGCCCAGCAGCGGGGCCCCGCCGCCGTCGGACATCGAGACGCCCACCACGACCGCGCCCGTGAACGAGACGCCGATGCCGGCCAGCAGGCGCGGCGCGAAGCCCTCCTCGAGCAACCAGCCGCCGAGCAGCGCGATCGCGATCGGGCCGATGTTGACCACCATCGCCGCGGTGCCCGCGTCCACCTTGCGCTCGCCCCAGTTCAGCACCGCCATGTACAGGCCGAACCACAACACCCCGGAGAGCAGGATGCCCGGCCACGCGGCGCGCGGCGGCAGGCCCTCGCGGCGGACCAGCAGGATCACACCGAGCACCAGCGAACCGGCGAGCATCCGGCCCAGGGCCAGCGCTCCGGGCGCGAAGTGCGCGCCCGCGCTGCGGATGGACACGAACGCGGACGCCCAGAACACGACCGTGGCGGCGGCCGCCGCCACGGCGCGCCGGTCGACGCCGGTCGCCGGGTGAAGACGTGTATCCGACATCGTGCGGACCCCTCTGTGCCGGCGGCCCGGGTCGGCCGCTGCCGAAGCGTTCACCGGTGGCGGACGCGCTTGCGAACACGACGGTAGGGGCCGGTCCTTTCGGTGCCCACCGAATTGTCCGCCGCCCCGATCCGGGGCCGAGCCGCGGCGACCCGGCTTCGTGATGCAGCATGGTGGTTTCGTGCCGCGTCCCCGCACCGGCCCAAGGAGAGTCGCACCGTGAGTCGGAACCCCGCGAGCCGTCTGCGTGACCTGGTCGGATACCCGCGCCGCAGCCCGGCGACGTTCGCCGTCCTGGTCCTGCTCGCGATCACCGGCGTCGTGGTCGGCCGGCTCATGTCGGAGACCGACGCCGATCGGCTCCTGGGCGACATCAGTACGAACCTCGACAACCTGCACCACCACCCGTTGCGCGCGATGGCGGGCAGCCTGATGGTCGCGGACGTGCACGGCACCCTGTCCGGCAACGTGCTGACGATCGGGTTCGGGCTCGGCGTGTGCATGGCGTACCTGGAGCAGCGGGTCGGCACACTGCGGGCGGTCGGCGTCACGGTGCTCGGACACGTGGGTGCGACGCTCGTCACAGCGGTGGTGCTGATCGTGGCGATCGACGCCGGGACGTATCCACCGGAAACCCGGTACACGCTCGACTACGGGGTGAGCTACGCCTCGATGGCGGCCATAGCGGCGATCACGCCGCTGCTGCCCGGGCGGCTGCGGCCCTGGTGGGCCCTCGGGTGCCTGCTGTACCCGTTCTCGTCCGTGCAGTGGTACGGCGATCTGCCGGACTTCACCACGATCGGGCACGTCTCGGCGGCGCTGATCGGCCTCGGGTCCGGCTACCTGTTCTCGGGACGGCTGCGGCCGGCGTCGCCGGATGTGGCGGCGGCCGATGCCGCGCTCCCGCCGACCGCGGACCCGCTCCCGGAGGTCGCCGGGAACGGGCCGGCGCAGCCGGGCGGGGCGCGTTCGGGTCAGACCTGAACCGGCGGCACCCGCCACTCGATCTGCACGCGCTCCTCCAGCGGCAGTTCCTCCGGGCCGAGCGCCACGTGGTCGATGACGTAGCGGAAGAGCAGCACCACCGCGTCGGACTCCATGTCCGGCAGGGTTTCCCGGGTGGCCCCGAGCACGTCCAGGAGCAGGACCGGGTCGGACTCCAACTCTTCGATCTCCTCGGCCAGTTCGGCATCGAGGTCGTCACCGGCGGCGAGCGCCGCGATGGACCGGGCGACGAAGGCCGGCTCGGACTCCAGGCGGATCAGCACCTGCTCGGTGACGAAGGCGTCGAGCAGATCGGCGTCGATGTCGATGCCGCCGCCGGAGCATCCGCACCCGTCGCCGCAGCCGCCGCCGGCGCTGACGTCCTCCAGGGTGAGGGGGTTGCCGATGGTGGAGAGGGAGATCGGCTGGGCCGAGTCGTCGGACGCGGGGAAGTCGGAGGAGGACACGCGAACCCTTCGGGAGGCTGGGAGGTCGGCCGGGGGACCGGCGGAGCGTCCATGGTCGCACCCGGTGTCCGGGCATGCGGCCGGCACAAGATCGAGAGGATCCCGCCGGCCGGGCCGTCCGGCGTGCTAACGTTAATTGCTGCTGTGGTTCCCATGGAATTTTCTGTGCGCCTGCTGGTTGTAGCCAACAGGTGCACTTTTGTTTTTCCGGTGTCCATCTCCGGGCGGGGTAATCAGCAACGATTCGGGTTTCGCAGGGTGCGAGATCCCGGTACTGCCCCGAAGGGGAAGATACGTGGCTACTGGCACCGTGAAGTGGTTCAACGGCGAAAAGGGCTTCGGCTTCATCGAGCAGGACGGTGGCGGCCCCGACGTCTTCGCCCACTACTCGAACATCAACGCTCAGGGCTTCCGTGAGCTGCAGGAGGGCCAGAAGGTCTCCTTCGACGTCACGCAGGGCCAGAAGGGCCCGCAGGCGGAGAACATCAACATCGTCTGACCTGTCTCATGGGCGTGGCCTCGGCCGCGCAGCGAGGGCCCGCGCCGCAAGGTGCGGGCCCTTCCCGTGGCCGGCGGCCCCTTCCGGGGCGGCGGTCCTTCCGACCGGGAAGGCCACGGTGCAGCACCCCAGGCGGACGCTCCACGTCCGCCGATCAGGACCCTGCCCGACGCGACCTCGTCGCGCGGCCTCGCACGGTCCGGCACATCGGCCGCCGCTCTTCGGCAGGCGCCCGACCGTTGCGCACTATCTCGACGCGAGTGACCCGAGTCACCACGTCGGTTCTTTTTCAGCTAGTTCGGCTCGTTCTTGCGACTCCTTGTGCGGCGTCATGCCGCGGAGACGTCCTCGATACGCGCCGCATCGAGGAAGGTTCTCCATGAATCGCACCCCCCGTTCCAACGACCGATACAGCCGCACCGGCGGCAGCGCCGGTGGCCGCAGTGGCGGCTACGGCGGCGGCTCCGGCGGCGGCCGCGGCCGTGGCGGCGCCCCGGCGGGCAACCGTCGCAAGCCGATGACCGCGGGTCCCGTGGCCGAGTTCGCGCTGCCGGTCAGCACCACGCCGTCGCTGCCCGCGGTGGACGCGTTCGCCGATCTGGACATGCCCAAGCCGCTGCTGTCCGCGCTCACCCGTCAGGGCGTCACCGAGCCGTTCCCGATCCAGGCGGCCACGCTGCCCAACGCGCTGGTCGGCCGGGACGTGCTCGGTCGCGGACGGACCGGCTCGGGCAAGACGCTCGCGTTCGGCCTCGCGCTGCTCGCCCGGATCGCCGGTCGGCGGGCCGAGAGCAAGCAGCCGCTCGCCCTGGTCCTGGTGCCCACCCGCGAACTCGCACAGCAGGTCACCGACGCGCTGATGCCGTACGCCAACTCGGTCCAGCTGCGGATGACCACGGTCGTCGGCGGCATGTCGATCGGCCGTCAGGCCAGCTCGCTCCGCAACGGCGCCGAGGTCGTGGTGGCCACCCCGGGCCGGCTCAAGGACCTGATCGACCGCGGCGACGCGCGACTGGACGCGGTCGGCATCACGGTGCTCGACGAGGCCGACCAGATGGCCGACATGGGCTTCATGCCGCAGGTCACCGCGCTGCTCGACCAGGTGCAGCCGGACGGCCAGCGGATGTTGTTCTCGGCCACGCTCGACCGCAACGTCGACCGCCTGGTCAAGCGCTTCCTGTCCGACCCGGTCGTGCACTCGGTCGACCCCTCGCAGGGCGCGGTCACCACGATGGAGCACCACGTGCTGCACGTGACCGAGGCCGACAAGCACACCGCCGCGACGCACATCGCGGCGCGTGAGGGCCGGGTGATCATGTTCATGGACACCAAGCACGCGGTGGACCGGCTCACCCGCCAGATGTTGCAGAGCGGCGTCCGCGCCGCGGCGCTGCACGGCGGCAAGTCCCAGCCGCAGCGCACCCGCACCCTGGAGCAGTTCAAGAGCGGGCATGTCACCGCGCTGATCGCGACCAACGTCGCGGCGCGCGGGATCCACGTGGACGGTCTGGACCTGGTCGTCAACATCGACCCGCCGACCGACCACAAGGACTACCTGCACCGCGGCGGTCGTACCGCCCGCGCCGGCGAGTCGGGCAGCGTCGTGACGCTGGTCACGCCGAACCAGCGCCGGGAGATGGCCCGCCTGATGATGATCGCCGGCATCGAGGCGTCGACCATCCAGGTCCGCTCGGGCGACGAGGAGCTCACCCGGGTCACCGGTGCGCAGGTGCCCTCGGGCATCCCGGTCGTGATCTCCTCGCCGGTGTCCGAGACCCCGCGTCGCGGTGGCTCGGCCGGTGGCCGCGGTCGCGGTCGTCGTCCCGGTCAGGGTGGCGGCAGCGGTACCGGACGTCGTCCGTCCACCGCGGCCGGTGCCTCCTCGGCCCGTACCGGTGGTTCCGCCGCCGGTGGCGGCGCTCCGCGCCGGCGTACCGCCGCCGCGTAGTCGGCACCCGCCGGTCGATCGGCGGGCGGCCTGCGAACGCTCGGCAACTCCGAAGCCGCGTCCGGGATTTTCCCGGGCGCGGCTTCGTGTCGTGCCGGGGGATCGGTTGCGTCGGAGCGGTGTCGACACCGTCACATCGCCCACGGGCATGGGGAATTGATCCGCATTGTTACTGTTGAACGATCCCCGGTCGTCCAAGTTCGTGAGGTCAGCACGTGCGAAAGCCCCTGATATCCGGCTCCCGCAAGGGAATTCGCGTGGTTGCGCTGCCGCTTGCCGCGGCTGCCGTACTGCTCACGGGGTGCGGCTCGGGAGGGTCCGACAAGGCGACGAAGTCGGATGCGGCGCAGGCGAAGCCGAGCTCGGGCGAAAATGAGGCGAAGGACACACCGGCGCGGGTGAGCGTGGATCCGGTGGACGGCACCCAGGGAGTCGTGCCGGGCAAGCCGATCACGGTGACCGCGGACTCCGGGACGCTGGGATCGGTGCGGGTCGTGGACGCGCAGAACCGGGCGATCGAGGGCACGACGGCGCCGGACGGGCGCACCTGGACCTCGACCACGCGGACCGTGCCGGGCGCGGCCTACACGGTGACCGTCACCACGCGTGACAAGAAGGGCGTGGAGACCGCCGCGGCCACCAGCAGGTTCGGCACGCTCAAGGCGGACATCGTGAACAAGGTCACGCTGCGGCCGGCCAACGGCGGCACGTTCGGCGTCGGCCAGCCGGTGTCGATCATGTTCGACCACGCGGTCAAGGACAAGGCCGAGGTCGAGCGCAACCTCAAGGTCACCACGACCCCGAACGTCGAGGGCTCGTGGGGCTGGACCAAGGACCAGTCCGGCAAGGACCGGGTCGACTGGCGGCCGCGCGAGTTCTGGCCGAGTGGCACCAGGATCACCCTGAACGCGAACCTGGCGGGGGTGGCCGGCGCCCCCGGCTCGTACTTCACCCGCGACTACGAGAGCACCTTCACGGTCGGCACGAACCGGGTCGTCGAGGTGGACGTCCCCAAGCACCGGTTGACCGTGATCGAGGACGGCGTGGCGGTCAGGACGATCAAGATGTCGGCCGGTTCGAGCGAGTTCCCCACCCGCGGTGGCACGCACGTGATCCTGAACAAGAACGCCAAGGAGACGCTCGACTCGACCACGGTCGGCCTCGGGGACAGCTACAACCTTCCGGACGTCCCGTGGGTGGTGCACTTCACCTCCTCCGGCACCTTCTTCCACTCGGCCGCGTGGAACACCGCCAACATCGGCGTCGCGAACACCAGCCACGGCTGCGTCGGGATGACCGTCGCGGACGCGGAGTGGTTCTACAACCGGGTCCAGGTCGGCGACCCGGTCGTGGTCAAGGGTTCGACCAACACCGAGGCCACCGAGCCCGGCAACGGCTTCGGCAACTGGCAACTGACCTACGCCCAGTGGAAGGCCAAGAGCGCCCTTACCGGCTGAGCCGCGCACACCGGGCCCGGCCGTACCGACCGGGCCCCGGGTCACAGCCCTACCGGAGCGGGGTTCTACCTGTCGGATGTCCGGTCGGTGGCCCCGGGCGGCCGGGCGGTCTCGGTCGGGGAATCGTGGGTCGGTGCCTCCTCGTCCAACAGGGCCGGGCCGACCTCGGCGGGCAGCGGGTATTCCGGATCGGCCGCGACCATCTCGGTGGCGATCCACCCCAGCGCATGGCCGCGAATGGTGGTCACCACCGTTCCGCGCTTGCCGTCACCGGTCCAGGACCAGATATCCGTGCCGGGCACGTTGCTCGGTACGTGGGTCATGCACGGTGCCGCCGCGGCCTGCCATGAGGCGTAGATCTGCTGCGCGTTGGCCTCGACGGTTTGCGGACTCACCCAGACTCCTCCGGCGACCACGCACGCGGTCAACGGAGGACAGCCGCTGTAGCGCCGCGACCAGCGCGACGTGATCCGGTGAGATCGCGGGCGCGGGCGACGCTTCTCCGTGCCGGAAGTGCGCGCGCATACGATTGCGCGCGCCGCCAGTTCCCGACCGCGATCCGGCGGGCGACGACCCGGATCCAGCCGGTCGGATCCCCGGAGGCGGTGAGTGTGGCCCAGCGCGTCCAGGCTCGGGAGTAGGCCTCCTGGACGGCGTCCTCCGCGTCCGCGAGATTGCCGGTCAGGGCGTAGATCACGCCGGTCATTCGTTGGGAGGTGGCCAGATAGAAGGCGTCGAACTCGGCCTTTCGCTCGGCATCCGCGGTGCTGTCGGTTCTCGGCATGCCTTCGGGTGCCTCCGTTCTCGTCGCATCTCGTATTCGTCGGTTTCGGCACATGCACGCCCGGACGAGGACGGGTGTTACAGGGGCGGCCGAATTCTTTTCGACGGCGGTCTCGGCAGCGGGGCAACGCCCGCCCCGGAGGCGACGCAGGCCGCCGGGGTTCAGCCGACCGGGGGCGACCGGTCGGACCTCGGGGCGCCGTAGGTTGGCGAATGGATTCTGCAAGCGTGGTGGGGGAGAGGTATCTTCTACGGGTCTGTAGATAAACGGCTCGAAGCGTGCGTGCGTGTGCGCGGGACAGGGGACCTCGATGGCTCTGTGGGACAAGTTCAAGCAGTCGGCCCAGACGATGCAGGGACAGTTGGAGGCGAAGAAGAACGAGCTGAAGAGCGGCGGCTTCCGGGACGCGAGCATGGCGATCTGCGCTCTGGTGGCCGCGGCCGACGGCTCGATCGACCCGGCCGAGCGGCAGCGCGTCACCGCGCTGATCACCACCAACGACGTGCTGCGCAACTTCGCCGCGAGCGACCTGGAGCAGCGCTTCGAGGCCTACCTGGCCAAGCTCACCGCCGACTTCGAGCTGGGCAAGGTGTCCCTGCTCCAGGACATCGGCAAGGTCAAGAAGAAGCCGACCGAGGCGCGTGCGGTGATCCAGATCGGCATCGTCATCGGCGGTGCCGACGGCCACTTCGACAAGACCGAGCAGGCCGTCGTGCGGGACGCGTGCTTCGCACTCGACCTCGCGCCGGTCGAGTTCGGCCTCTGATCCCGGTCGGGGTCGACGGCAGGGCGTAACCACCCCGCCGGTTCGGCCAACCCTTTCGAGGGACCGATTCCGCCCGACGGCCGATGTTCGTCGGGCGGAATCCCGGGCCTCGTCGGACGTTGGAGACATGACCGACGCCCGCATCCGCTCCGGGCCGCGGCGGGCTCGTTGGTGGGGGCCGCTTGCGGTTGCCGCCGTTTTGGTGCTGCTCGCCGGCGGGTGGCCGCTGATCGGGTCGTGGATCGCAGGCGACAAGCGAATCACGGCGGGCACGGTGTTCCGGGTCGGGCCGGACGAGCACCATCGCGCCTGGTTCCGGGTCGGCTCCGGTTGGACGCTTGACCAGGCGGCGACCACCCCCTCGCGGGTGTTCGTGCTGCGGCACGGGGAGGTCGACCTGTCGATCGCGTACATCTCGCTGCCTCGGAGCGAGGACGCGGACGCGTTGTGGAGCGGGCTGCGCGAGACGATCCGGGTCGCCGACCGGCACGCCCGGCTCGGCCCGCCGGGGCCGGTGGTCGCCGACGCCGGGGCGCAGGGCATGGTCGGCACGCTGACCCGGGGCGGTGACACCGGGCGGGCGGTGATCTATCCGGGCCCCGACGGCGCGTTCGCGATCCGGCTGATCGCGCTCGCGCCGCCGGACAGCACCGATCCGGAATGGCTGCCGGTACGGGACGTGATGCGGTCGTTGACGTTCACCGAGGCGGCGGCGTGAGCGGTGTCGGGGTCCGGCCGGCCGGCGAGCGCCTCGCACCGGTCGCCGCGACGGTGGCACTGCTCGCGTGTCTGTTCGGCCTCGGTGTGATCGGTTACGAATACCGGGACGTGGTCCGGGTGTTCCCGGCGGCGGCCGCGCTCGCGGGCTTTCTGCTCCTGCTCACCCTCGGCGTCGGCTACCTGCTGCCCCGCCGGATCCGCCCGGTCGTGGCGCCCGCGCACGCGACCTCGCTGATGTGTGTCGGCTGGGGGATGACCGCCGCGACCGGCTGCGCGATCCCGGCCAACAGCGGTCTGGGCGGGATTTGGGCGAAGACCCGGGGCGTCGACTTCGCCGACTCGTGGGGCGCCGCGTCGACCGCGCCGTTCAACGAGGAGACGCTCAAGGTGTGCGGCGTGATCATCCTCGCGCTGATCGCCTCGCGCGCTATCCACGCGCCGATCGACGGCTGGGTGTACGGAGCCCTGGTCGGCCTGGGCTTCCAGGCGGTGGAGAACCTGCTGTACGCGCTGAACACCATCCTGCTGGACGGCGCGACCGATCCAGGTGCGTCGGTGGACGCGTCGTTCGCGGCCCGGGTGGGGATCACCGGGTGGGGTTCGCACTGGGCGATGAGTGCGGTGGCCGGCACCGGTGTCGGCTACCTGGTCGCCCGCGACGGTCGGCCGCCGGCCCGACGGGTGGCGGTCGCGCTCGGCTGCTGGGTGACGGCGATGGGGATGCACTGGCTCTTCAACGCGCCGTTCCTGCCCGGGTGGCGCGGCATCGTGAAGGTCGCGGTGAACCTCGCGATCGCCCTGCTGGTCTACCGAACCGCGCGCCGGCACTACCTGGCCCGGTTCCGGGAAGTGGCCGCGGAGGAGGCGGCAACCGGTGCGATCCGGCCGGAGGAAGCCGAGTTGTTGCCGCGCCGACACGGCCGCCGACAGGCCCGCGGCGGCCCGCGTCCGCGACCGGCACGGGTGCTGATCCGGGAGATCGAGGACGCCCAACTCGCCCTCGTGGCCGCCCGAATCCCACGCGCGGACCCGCAGTCCCGGACATCGGCCGAGTGCCTGCGGGAGGAGATCGCCACCCTGCGGGCACATCTGCGCGGAGGCCGAGTCGCGTCCCCGAGTCGGCCGGCACACGACCGGGAAGAGCCGCCGGCGCCGAGGTGGTGAGCGGTTGCCCGTCCGCGGCGCAGCCGGAGCGGGCGCGGTGTCGGGTCGGCGGACCGGTTGCCGCGTGGCGTGGCGGCGGTTGTGGGAGGTGTCCGGGGTGCGGGCGACCCACCGGCTGCGCCGTGCCCGGTGTGCCGGTCCGCTTCGCGGCCATCGGCCGGTATCCGGCAACTTTTGCAAGATTGCGGTGTTGGAGTTCTACTTGGAGGAGCGAGAGGGGTCCGCAACGGATAGACGCGGAGGAGCGGTCGAGGTCGGGCCGTGCACCGCGCAATCAGGATCCGCGAGAAGTGGATGGGCCCCTCTCGACCGCCTCATCGCGGTGGTGCGGCAAGGCGGTTCGGTAACCCGGTTAGGCACCCGGTTACCTGGAGCAGGCGACACGGAAGCCCGTCGGACATCGGTCCGACGGGCTTCCGGGCTTTGCGACGGGCTCGCCTTCGACAGGCTCCCGGGCGGTCTGTTCGGGCCCACCCGGGGCCTACATGCTCAGTCCTGCGCGGAGCGCAAGTGCTCAGCCCTGGGCGGCGATCTTGCGCTTGACCTCGTCCATGTCCAGCCCCTGCGCCTGCTTGATCAGGTCGACGAGTGCGGCCTCCGGGAGCGCGCCCGGCTGCGAGAACACCACGACGCCGTCCCGGACGAGCATCACGGTCGGGATGGATTGGATCGAGAACGCCTGCGCGAGATCGGTTTCCGCCTCGGTGTCCACCTTGGCGAACACCACGTCGGGGGTCGCCTCCGAGACCTTTTCGAAGGTCGGTGCGAAGGACCGGCAGGGTCCGCACCACGATGCCCAGAAGTCGAGCACGGTCAGCCCGTCGCCGGATACGACCTCTTCGAAGTTCTCCTTGGTCAGTGCGACCGTGGCCATGCGTCCTCCCAAACGTTCGTGCCCCGTGCTGTCTGTCCGTGTCTACGTGCCTGACAACAGGTGCGGGGTCGCGGGCATTCCTGGACTCCTTCCCCGGCCCGTCCGAGCGACTCCCGGAGCGCGGCACACGGCGAGGCCGGGTGGTCCGGGACCGCCGGCGATTCGACTGTGTACGCCCCGTGATCCCAACCGTCACACCCGCACCATAGGCTTGTTCGGACCGGTGCCGAACGCCGGTTACCGTGCAGCCGAGGAGTCCCGCCATGCGCTACACCCGCCGCAGCGTCGTCAGTCTCGCCCCGGCCGAACCCGGCTGGGACGTCGAGGTGACCAAGGCCGGCGAAGAGGCCGTTTTGTGCCCCGTCATCGGCTGGGCCATCGTCGTGCTCGACACCAGCGCCGAGGGGCTGACCGAGACCGCGATCGAGCCCGCGTTCGTGTACGACGGCGCCGTGTACACGCCGGCCGAACTGGCGCATTCGATCGGTGAGCTGGACTACCAGATCATCGAACCCGAGGAGTGATCGGGCCGCGACCGAGTGCTGTCCGGTCGCGGTCGGTCGTGGTGCATCGGCTCCCGTCGCACGGTCGGCGGGAGCCGTCGGCATGGATGGGCCCGCGCCCGAATCGCTCAGCGGGCGTGCTCTCGGGCACCCTCGCTCTCGCTCTCGGTCTCGCCCTCGGCGAACCGGGAGAGCCCGGACCGAACTGCCGCTCCGGGCCGCCCGGTTGGCCGCATTCGCGGATCAGCGCAGTTCGGCGACCACCGCGTCGTTCAGCACCGGCCACACCTCGGCGGCCCAGGGGCCGAACTCGCGGTCGGTCAGGCACACGCAGGCCGCGTCCAGCTCCGGGTCCACCCACAGGAACGTGCCGCACGCGCCGAAGTGGCCGTATGTCGCGGGCGAGTTGGTGGTCCCGGTCCAGTGCGGCGATTTGGTGCCGCGGATCTCGAAGCCCAGCCCCCAGTCGTTGGGCCGCCGGGAGCCGTAGCCCGGCAGTACGCCGTCCAGGCCGGGGAAGACCACCCTGGTGGCCTCGGCCACGGTCTCCGGTGCGAGCAGGCGCGGTGCGAGCAGTTCGGCCGCGAATCGGCTCAGGTCGCGCACGGTGGACACGCCGCCGGCCGCGGGGGAGTCGCCGATCGTGGTCTCGGTCATGCCCAGCGGCGCGAAGACCGCCTGGCGGACGTACTCGCCGAAGGGGATGTCGCACGCCTTCTCGATGGTGGCCCCGAGCAGGTTGAAGCCGGTGTTCGAGTAGATCCGCTTGCGACCGGGGGCGGCGAGGACGCGGTCCTCGTCGAAGGCCAGACCCGAGGTGTGCGCCTGGAGGTGGCGGATCGTGGATCCGGGTGGTCCCGCCGCGTCCCCGGGTTCGATCGCGCCCTCCTCGATCGCGGCGAGCGCCGCGTACGCGGTGAGCAACTTGGTCACCGAGGCGAGTCGGAACGGCTCGTCCACCGGGCCGTGCTCGCCCTTGATCACCCCGTCCCGGGTGATCACGGCGGCGGCGGCCTTCCCGACGGGCCAGGTGTCGATCATGCGCAGGCTGTTCACGGGAGTCGAGCCTACGGTGAGGCCACGCGGGCGCCCAACCGAGGGAGCAGATCGTGCATCAGCGCGGCCAGTTCGTGCGCACACGCGACGAAATCGGCGACCTCGCCGCCGCCCGGGTCGAGCACGTCCTCCCAGTCCGGTTCGAGCTCGACCGATCCGAGATCGAGCCCGGCGAGCCGGCGGGCCAGGGGTTCGTCGGTCGGGCCGGCGGCGGGCAGGTCGCGGACCAGGCGTTTGAGCGTCGCGGTGCGGGCCGCGCCGTGCGGGTGGTGTCGGCGGATGTACCGGACATGCTGGTATTCCTGGACGACCACCAGGTCGGCGGCGGCCACGTGTGCGTCGGTGAGCTGGGTGCTGCGGTGTCCGGGCGCCCGGAGGCCGAGCTCCGTCAGGGCGCTGCGGGTGCGCCAACTGATCGGCAGGCCCTCGACCACGAAGGTGCCGGCGGTGGCCACGGACCATTCGGGCCGGGCGACCCGGGTCAGCTCGCCCGCGATCACCGAGCGGGTGGCGTTGCCGGTGCACACGAACAGGAGCGAGGTCATCCGGACATCATGGCCCCGGCGGCGGGCGGGCCGAGTCCGGGGCGGTGCCGGGTCCGCGGGTCGCGTGTCCGATCGGGCGGTCCCGGTCGTCCCGGACGTCGGCCGACCGGGGTCGTCCTGTCGTCCACGACTCGGTTCGGGCCCGGTCGGGCCGGGACCGTTCGTCGGGTCAGTCCGTGACCTTGCTCGGCGGGGCGTCGTAGACGAGGTCGAAGTAGTCGGGGTGCTTGCCGATCCACGCCTTGACGAACGGGCACAACGGCAGGACCTTGCGCTCGCCGACGCGCACCCGATCGAGCGCTCCGCGGACGAGTGCACCGCCGACGCCCTTGCCCTCGAACCTCGTGTCCACCTCGGTGTGGGTGAACACGATCAGGGTGTCGGTGAGCATGTACTCGGCGAAGCCGGCCAGGTCGCCGTCGACCCGGGCCTCGAAGCGGTTCTGTGCGGGAACGTCCTCGACCGCGATGTCCATGTGATCCCCTCGAATCGGTGTGAGGTCGGCCAATGCCGACCGGACACTCTCTCGTATCCATTCGAACGCATAACGGGGTGGGTCGCGATCCGGGGCGGCGCCGCCCAACGGCTCGACCCGGGTGATCGTTCATTCCCCGTTGCGCCGTTGACCTCGCGAGCGACCTGGGGGAGCATGCGCAGATCTGACGCATCGTCACATTCGCCGAGGAGGCACCACCATGCTCGATCCCGAACCCCTCGCCGGTCAGGTCGCGGTCGTCACCGGAGGCGGCGCGGGCATCGGCGGCGGGGTCTCTCGGCTGCTGGCCCGTGCGGGTGCGCTGGTGCTGCTGAACGACATCGACGCGGACTGGGCCGAGCAGGCCCGGGTGGACATCGAGGCGGCCGGCGGGCGGGTGGAGGTGGTGCTCGGCGACATCCGCGAGTCGGCCACCGTGGCCCGGCTGCGCGACGCCGCGCTCGCGGCGGGCGGCGCGGATGTACTCGTGAACAACGTCGGCGACTATCGGCCCTCGACCACCTTCCTGCGCAGCACGGAGGAGGAGTGGCAGGCGCTGCACGCGATCAACTTCGAGCATGTGTTGCGCGTCACGCACGCGGTGTTGCCGCAGATGGTCGAGCGTGGCTCCGGCAGCATCGTGAACGTGTCCACCGTCGAGGCGCTGCGTGGCATCCCGGGTTGCCCGGTCTACTCCGCCTACAACGCGGCGATCATCGCGTTCACCAGGAGTCTCGCGGTGGACGTGGCGCGCAAGGGGGTCCGGGTCAACGCGATCGCACCGGACATGGCGAACACGCCGCAGACGACGTACGAGGCCAAATTGCGTGATCGTGACCCCGCGCTGATCGGTTCGTGGGTGCCGATGGCGCGATTCGGCGAACCCGACGACTACGCGAAGGTTGTGCTCTTCCTGGCGAGTGCCGCATCGTCATATGTGACGGGCCAATTGATTCCGGTGGACGGCGGTACGACCGCCGCGAGCGGTTGGTACGGCAAGGCGGACGGTCGCGGTTGGACCAACCTGCCGGATGGTGCGTGAGCGGCATTTCGTAGGGTGTCCGGTTGTTGTTCTGTTCGGGAACCGGGCAGGTGTCCCGAACGTCGGGACAGCAGGGGAACGAGATGTGTGGCCGGCCGAGTCGGTCGCGTCGATCGGATCGGGACGGCGTGAACGACACCAGTACGACCACGAGCACGATGACGAGCACGACCATGAGAACGACCACGTGTACGACCGGCCAACGCGTCACCGGGGGGACGACGGACATGGCACGTACGACGACGAGGGCCTACCTCAATCTGGCGATCCTGGTCGCCGGGCTCGAACTCCTCGCCGTCGGCATCTGGTTCGTCCTGGAGGGCATCCGGGTGAACCAGTCCGACGGCTTGATGGTCGTCTACATCTGCGCCGCGGCGGGGCTGGCCTCGGCGATCTGGCTGGCCGGATACCGGCCGCGGGCCGACGAGTGGACCGAACACTGCGACGACACCGCGCTGCGGGACGCGAAGGCGCGGCTGGACCGGATGGACCCGGCCCGGCTGGCCGAGCACCTGGCGGAGCTGTGCGAGCGGGACGGGCTGGCCGAGGTGGAGACGGTGCGGGTCGTCGAGGACGCGTACGCGGTGGACATCCACGCCAGGCGTGGCGACGGGACGCCGGCGGTGCTGCGGTGTCGCAGCGCGGAGGGGCCCGGGCCGGTGGCGGGCGGCGTGGTCGAGGACTTCGTGAGCGCGCTCGCCGTCGACACGGATGCGGAGGCGGGCCGGTCGGGGGCGTTGTTGCTCGCGACGACGGCCGGGTGCTTCTCGGCCAAGGCGGCGGCACTTGCGGCTTCCGCCGGGGTGGTGTTGTTGGATCGGTCGGCGCTTGCGCACTGGGAGTGCGACAAGGAGGTGCCGGCGCCCCTGGCCGCGTAGCGGGCGTTGGCCTCATGCGCCGGCCGGGCTGGGTGGCCTCATGCGCCGGCCGGGCTGAGGGCCTGCTGGTTTGTGGGGTCAGTTGCAGCAGCCGCCGCCGCAACAGCCTCCGCCACCGCCTCCGCCGGTGGAGGGGCGGGGGGTGGTGGCGGCGCCGGTTACCGCGACTGTGGAGAGCAGCTTTGTGGTGTCGGCGTGGCCCTGGGGGCAGGTGGCCGGGTCGTTTGCCGCGGACATCGGGCGGTTGAGTTCGAAGGTGAGTCCGCAGGCGCGGCAGCGGTAGTCGTAGCGAGGCATGGTACTCAGGTTAGTCGGATGTCACGCCTTCGGGCCGGTGCTCTGGACGACCTCGAAGGACCACAGGGCCGAGTCGGTGGACGCCGGCTTCGGCCGCTCGGCGCCGTCGCCCTGTGCGTGGGCGGCCTTCATGTTTCCGTCCATCCACGCCTGGAAGTCGGCCTCGCTGCGCCAGCGGGTGTACACGAGGTACTGATCGGTCCCCGCCACCGGGCGCAGCAGCTCGAACCACTCGAAGCCGTCCTGCGAGTCCACCATCCCGCCGCGCGACGCGAATCGCTGCTCCAGGGTCTCCCGCATCTCGGCGGGCACGGTCAGCGCGTTGATCTTCACCACAGACATGGGACCAGTGTGCCCGATGGGGAGGACCCGGCCGGTCCGGCGGGCCGGGCGCGGCATCGGGACGGCCCCCGGGCGCGGGGTGGGCAGCGCTCGGGGGCCGTCGTTCGGGGGGTTATGGGCGGAGGGGGCCCTCGCAGGAGTAGGTGGAGGTGGCGGCGCGGCCGTTGGACCAGGGCACGGGCGGGGCGAAGTGGCAGTTCATGTCGGCGAGGTTGTCGAGCGCCGCGCCGGCGCGGGTGAGGATGAAGTAGTCGACCGTGGCCGCCATGTCGGTGTGCATCCGGCCGGGGTCGGTCGAGCCGATGTTCGCGGTGATCGAGCCCTTGCAGGTGAAGCGCGGCAGCGCTTCGCGGGTCGCGGTGCACGACGTCGGGTCGTTGCCGGTGGCCCGGCGGAAGACCCGGCGCACGTGGTCCGGCCCGGTCGCCGAGAGCTGCCCGGTCGGGGTGTACGTCGCCACCGGCACGATCAGGTTGTTCACGTCGGCGATCTGCCGGTCGAGGTAGGCGTCGAACTCGGCCTGGAAGGTCGGCCCGCTCACCCGGTTCAGGAAGGCGTCGTAGCCGGCCACGTCATTGTCGCGCAGGTGCGTGTACATCTCGGCGAGCAGGTCCGGGTGGTCCCGGCCGAGCATCGAGAAGAACGATCCGGCGTAGGCGTAGTAGCGGAAGAAGTAGCCGTCGTCGTCGTACTTGAAGTGCAGCGTCTCGCGGACCGACGGGCGGCTGCCGTACTTCTGCACGTCCGAGATCACCTTGGTGACCAGCGACTTGCGCAGCTTCACCCCCTGATCGCGGGTCGCACCCGCCAGGTACTCGGCCATGCCCTCGTCGAAGGCCGTCGTCCGGTTCTCCGCGTACCACGGTCCCTGGCCGAACGAACCGGGCACCGCATAGCGGCCGTTGAGGTAGTGGGTGTACTCGTGCCGGAACAACTCCTCCAACTGGAGCAGGGAATCGCGCGGCACGACGCGCTGGTACGTGTAGAAGGTCGCGCCCTCCTCGATGTACAACCCGCCGTTGTTGGTCGCGTAGCCGTACAGGAACGGCTGGTAGGTGTGGTAGTCGGCCATGCTCGCGTAGAGCCGGACGGTCAGCTTGTGGTTCGGGTCGCCCGCGAGCGGCTGATCGACCCCCACCGTGCGGAAGAACTGCTCCTTGACCTGCTTGGACGCGTAATACAACTGCTCGACGGTGGCGCGGTCGAGGGACGTGTGCACCTCGATGTCGCCCTGGTCGAAGGTGTACGTGTCGGGGAAGACCGTGGCCTCGACGTCGGCCCGACACACCCCCGCCGCGTGGCACCGACCGTAGGTCTCCAGCCAGTGGGCGACCTCGCTCCACGGCACCGAGAAGCGGCCGTACCAGCCCTCCGTGGCGGTGAGCATGGTGCCGAGTCCGGTCACCGTCTCGGCGGTCAGGCTCGGGATCCGGCCCAGCCGGCCGTACTCGTACACGCCGTTGCGCAACAGCCCGGAGGTGCTCGGCGTGTTCAGGTGCCGGTAGCCGACGAACGCCTCGAGCCCGGCGCGGTAGGCGGGATCGGCCTGCACGGCGGCGATGAAGCCCGCGTCGGCGTTGTAAATGCCGTGGTAGGCCAGGGTCTGCGCGGAGAGTACCGCCTCCCGTCGGGCCGCGTTCTGCCACGCCGCGGTACTGCCGTCCAGGTCGCGGAACATCCGGGTCAGCAAAGGGAGTTGGTGTTGGCGCACGCCGTCGACGTCGACGCTGATCAGCACTTCGCGCAGCAGTGCGCCCGAGGTGGGGGTGAGGTCGAACGCGTGCGGTCCGGTGCGGAACGCGTCGGCGGCGGCGCTGATCGCGGCCACCGTGGCCGGTCCGCGCAGGTCGATCGCCGGGTTGTCCCAGTCGAGGTAGAGCGCGGCATGCGTGAAGTACCAGAGTTCGTACATGTGCGACGCGTTGGTGCCGTCGTAGCCGGGGGCCAGTGCGGTGATCCGGGCCAGCACCGCCTGGAGGTGAGCCGGCGTCAGCACCCGGCCCAGCTCGGGGGTGTAGGTCCACAGGAAGCCGCGCAGGCAGTCGGGTCCGACGTCGGCACGGGTGAGGAAGTCGGCCAGCGCCTGCGGGGACAGCGCGGAGAACTCGGCAAGGGTGCAGCCGGGCACCGGGGCGGCCGTGGCCCGCAGTTGCGCGGGAAGCCCGAGCGGGAGGTCGGACGGGGACGGACCCCGGCCGGGTGCCTTCGCGTTGCTCCCGTCGACCGGACCCGGACCGCGGTCGGGGTCGAGCGAGAGCGGTGAGCCGATCCGGTCGACCTCGTCGCCCGGATCGGCCGCCGTCGCCGTGTTCGCTTGCCCGACCCGCGAGTTCGTACTCGTGGCCGGGCCCGCCGAGGCCGACGGAGCCACTGCGATCGGCAGTACTCCAACAGCCAGTGCCAAGAGGGGAACGCTTGTGGCAAACCACTTCCTACGGCGTACGTGAGCACTCATGTACGGCCCTTCGGGCACGGGTGGACCACGATCGGCGGTCCACGGTGAGAACACGACGACGAGTACAATTGCACATGTCACACGTGACATCCAGATGGATTCCTGCCGAATCGACGACCAACTCCCGCGCCGGGCGGGGGTATCGCCGGAAGGACTCGGCGAAGCCACCGACCCGGTGAGCGACGGTCGGCGGACGACGGGCGCGCGGCTCGTGGCGAAGGCTGCGGACGGGCATTTCGCGCCGGCGAACCCGTGACCATCGCCGCCCGAGCGACTAGCGTCGGCCGCAGGCGCCCCGAGCCGCGGCACGGCCCGGACGGGGGCCGCCGATGGTCCGTCATGCCCAGCGCACGGCAAGGGAAGCGGAGGCTCGCGTGGTCTACAGTCAGCCCGGCCAACCGGACAGCATCGTCAACTTCGAACCCCGGTACGACAACTACATCGGGGGCAAGTGGGTACCGCCCGTGCAGGGCCGGTACTTCGAGGACATCACCCCCGTGACCGGACAGCCGTTCTGTGAGGTGGCCCGCTCCACCGCCGAGGACGTCGAACTCGCGCTGGACGCCGCACACGCCGCGGCCGACGCGTGGGGACGGACCAGCGTCACCGAGCGATCGCTGATCCTGCTGCGGATCGCCGATCGCATCGAGCAGAACCTCGAACGCCTCGCGGTTGCCGAGACGTGGGAGAACGGCAAGCCGGTCCGCGAGACCCTGGCCGCCGATCTGCCGCTCGCCGTGGACCACTTCCGCTACTTCGCCGGAGTGATCCGGGCCCAGGAAGGCTCCATCTCGCAGCTCGACGAGGACACCGTCGCCTACCACTTCCACGAGCCGCTCGGCGTGGTCGCGCAGATCATCCCGTGGAACTTCCCGCTGCTGATGGCCACTTGGAAGCTCGCGCCGGCGCTCGCGGCCGGGAACTGCGTCGTGCTCAAGCCCGCCGAGCAGACGCCGGTGAGCATCCTGGTGCTGATCGAACTGATCGCCGACCTGCTGCCGCCCGGCGTGGTCAACGTGGTCAACGGCTTCGGTTTCGAGGCCGGCAAGCCGCTCGCGAGCAGCAGCCGGGTGGCCAAGGTCGCCTTCACCGGCGAGACCACCACCGGTCGGCTGATCCTCCAATACGCGTCGGCGAACATCATCCCGGTGACCGTCGAACTCGGCGGCAAGAGCCCGAACATCTTCTTCGCCGACGTGGCCGACGAGGACGACGACTTCTTCGACAAGGCGGTCGAGGGCTTCGTGATGTTCGCCCTCAACCAGGGCGAGGTCTGTACGTGTCCGTCCCGGGCACTGATCCACGAGTCGATTCACGACCGCTTCATGGAGCGCGCGTTGGCGCGCACCCGGGCGATCGTGCAGGGCAACCCGCTCGATCCGGCGACCATGGTCGGCGCGCAGGCGTCCAACGACCAGTTGGAGAAGATCCTGTCCTACCTGGACATCGGCCGGCAGGAGGGCGCCGAGGTGCTGATCGGCGGCGCCCGCAAGGTGGTCGAGGGCTTCGAGGACGGTTACTACGTCGAGCCGACCATCTTCAAGGGCACCAACGACATGCGGATCTTCCAGGAAGAGATCTTCGGCCCGGTGGTCTCGGTGACCACCTTCCGCGACGACGCCGAGGCACTGCGGATCGCCAACGACACGCTGTACGGCCTGGGCGCGGGCGTGTGGACCCGGGACGCGACGCGGGCGTACCGGTTCGGCCGGGAGATCAAGGCCGGCCGGGTGTGGACCAACTGCTACCACGCCTATCCCGCGCACGCGGCGTTCGGCGGCTACAAGGCCTCCGGCATGGGCCGGGAGAACCACCGGATGATGCTCGGCCACTACCAGAACACCAAGAACATGCTGGTCAGTTACTCGGCGAAGAAGCTCGGATTCTTCTGATGGACGAGCCGGCACGGACGCCGGGCGGCCCTGCCGGGTCGGGCATCCCGGCCGACGTCGAGAAGGTCGCGATCACTGCGGCCGCCGCCGACCTCGTGGCCGAACTCGCGGCCGAGCACGGGCCGTTGCTGTTCCACCAGTCGGGTGGTTGTTGCGACGGGTCGTCACCGATGTGCTACCCGCGCGGGGAGTTCCTGGTCGGCGACGCGGACGTGCTGCTCGGCTGGGTCGCGGACCAGCCGTTCTACATGTCCGCCGCGCAGTACGAGTACTGGCGGCACACCCACCTGACCGTGGACGTGGTGCCCGGCCGCGGCGGCGGGTTCTCGGTCGAGGCGCCCACCGGCAAACGATTCCTGATCCGCTCCCGGGTGTTCACCGACGAGGAGGCGCGCCGGCTGGAAACGCACGCGGTGCCGCCGGGCCGCCGGCACTGAGCAGGCCGGGCACCGGAAGCCGAAACGGGCGGGCGCTCAGTCCTCGCGGCGGCTGCGCCGCATGCCCAGGATCAGGGTGGCGGCCAGCAACACCGCGATCACCGCGCTCACCGTGTCCCGCAGCGTGTGATCCTCCGGGCCGTCGATCAGGTTGCTCTGGTTGGTCATGTCCGCGGTCGGCGTCGTCGCCGGGCCGGTGGCCGCGAGCAGGTTCGGCAGGTCCAGGCCGCCGAACGTGGTGACCGTGCGGTTCGTCGCCACGGCCGCCAGGATCAGCGACGCGAGCCGCACCGGGTCGTTGCCCGCCATGGTCTTGGCACCCGCGGCCAGCCAGTCGACCGCCGCGCCCGCCTCGGCCGGGTGTCCGGTCGCCGACAGCGCCTGGACCGCCGCCGCGGTGGCATCGAAGTCGGTCGGCCCACCGAGATGGTTGCCACCGGCCTTCAGCTTGGCGATCAACCACGCCGCACCGCCCTGCGCAGCCGCCTGCCGGTTCGGCTCGGCGCCGGGGCAGACGATGGGCGTGACCGCGATGGAGGGCGCCGGGACGGCCGGTTGGGTGCCGTATCCGAGCGCGAGCACCGAGCGCGCGGTCAGCAGCGGGTCGACCGGCGCGCCCGGGCCCGCCGCGAACGCGCCCCGGTCCGGCTCCGGCGCGGTGCAGCGCAACTGGGTCGCCTTGAGCGCGTCGGTGGGGGTACGGCCCTGCGGAGACCTGAGCAGTTCCGGCGAGCTGCCGGACGTGACGATCGCGCTGATCGCGGCCGCCGTCGCGGTCGGGTCGCCGATCGCGTTCGGGCCGGGTACGGCCGCGAACGAGCCGTCCGCGAGTTGCTTGGACCGGAGCCAGTCGATCCCGCGGGCGACTCGCGTGTCGTACGTACGCAGCGCCCGCAGCGCCTCGATCGCGGTCGCCGTGGCGACGGTGTCCTCACGATCGGCGTCGCACGGCGCCGCGGGATCGGCGCGGTACGCGGTGAAGCCGCCGTCCGCGCACTGCTGCCCGAGCAGCCACTCGATCGCGCTCGGGGCCGGCGTGCTGTCGGTCGAGGCCAAGGCCAGGACCGCCAGCGACTGCCGGTACACCCCGTCCGCGCTCGGATCGCTCTTCCCGTACAGCGCGGGCGGCACCGGGGCGCTCTGCGCCTTGCCGGCGGAGACGCGTGCGACGACCGACACGGGGACGGTCGTGCGCGGTGCCGGTTTGCCCGCGGCGGGGCCGAGCTCACCGCCGGGAGGCGGCGGCGTCGGTGCGGCGCCGGCCACCCCCCCCGTCCAGACCGAGCACAACAGCGCCGTCGTGAGCACGGAGGCCGCCGCGGCGCGCCCGCGGCGTCGGGGGGAGGGCATGCATGGCCTTTCGCTGAACGCTGTGCGGATCGGACCGCGCTGCACGGATCGGACTGTGGGGGCCACTGTCGAGAGTTCTCGTCACCCTACCCGGGTGCCCCCCGGGCCCCGAGCGTCACAGGGCCGTATAGCGCACCGGGTCGCCGCCGGACTCGGCGGTCGCCCGTCCGCGCTTGACCAGGTGGCGCAGGTGCGCGGCGGCCTCGCTCAGCGCCAGTTGCCGATTCTGCGCGCCCAGCTGCGCCCACGGCCGGTTCCAGTCCATGCCCTCGGCGATCTGCCACAGGGTCAGCGATGCCGCGCGCAGCCGGGTGTGCAGCGCCGCAAGCCGCACCTCGTGCAGCCGGGCCACCTCCGCGGCCCGGCCCGCAGCGTCCGTGAAGGCGTGCTCGTGCGCGGGCAGCACGCCGGTGATCGGCAACCGTGCGACACGTGTCAGGGAGGCCAGGAAGTCGCCGAGCGGGTCGGCCTCCTCGGCCTCGTCGTACAGCCCGATGTGCGGCGTGATCGAGGGCAGCAGGTGGTCGCCGGAGAGCAGCCGACCGTCGTCGCCCTCCAGGTGCAGGCAGACATGGCCGGGTGTGTGGCCGGGCGTCCACACCGTGCGTACCGTGCGGCCGGGCGCGGGGGCGAGTTCGCCGTGCACCAACTCGCGGTCGGGCACCGCGTAGCGCAGGCGCGGTCGGCTGCTCCCGGCCGCGGCGGTGCGCAGGCCGGTGAGCGCGTCCAGGGCCTCCTGCGGCGCGCCCGCGAGGGTGAGCACCTCCAGGTGGTGCCGCAACCACGCGGCGCGCGGCGCGCGGTTGATCTGCTCGACCTGCTCGGCGTCCGCCGCGTGCAGCGCGATCCACGCGCCGGAGACCTCGCGCACCTTCTCGGACAGTCCGTGGTGATCGGGGTGCGCATGGGTGACCAGGACGCCGTGCACGTCCTCGATCGAGGTGCCGACCTCGACCAGGCCGTCGACCAGGGCCCGGTAGGAGATCGGGTCGTCCCAGCCCGAGTCGACCAGGACCGGCCCCGCGTCGGTTTCGAGTACGTAGACGAGGGTGCAACCGAGCGGATTGTTCGGGATCGGAACCGGGACGGTCCACACGCCGTTGCCCAGATCGGCGACACGGGGAGCGGGTGGGGTGGGGCGGTCGGGTGCGGTGGTCACGGGCGGCCTCCTTCTCGACGGTTCTCGAAGTGGCGCCAGTCGAACGCCGGATGCCCGCCCGGCTTCGGTGATCACCATAGAACACGTTCTCTCATACATCACCGAGCCGGTGACTTGAGGGGTCGTCAGATCGAGATCCGGCACGTACGATCCTTACCTGTCAGCCGATGAGACTCCAGTCTCATTCGAGCCCGGAATGCGTTGTTCCCTCGGCAGCAAACTGATATCTGTTCTAGTCAGCGTTCAGTCAGAGTTCTGCTCATAGCCCGCAAGCCCCTGTATCGCGCAGCGTGTGTGCACGCCCGCACCGAGGAGGACCGTGATGACGGATATCGTGGAGCACAGCCAACTGGTCATCGGCGGACAGCTGGTGGACCCGATTGGCAAGGACACGATCGAGGTCGTCTCGCCCCACACCGAAGAGGTCATCGCGCGCGTTCCGCACGCCTCGACCGCGGACGTGGACGCCGCGGTCGCCGCCGCGCGCAAGGCATTCGAAGAGGGCCCGTGGCCGCGGATGTCGTTGGACGAGCGGATCGCCATCCTGGAGAAGATCCGCGACGGCTTCATGACGCGTTCGCAGGAGATCGCCGAGGTGGTCGCCTCGCAGAACGGCTCGCCGGTCGGCTGGGGTCTGTTCGCGCAGGCCATCGGCGCCGGGATGATCTACGACACGGTGGCCAAGATCGCCCGCGACTACCAGTGGGAGGAGAAGCGGACCGGCTTGCTCAACCCGCTGCTGATCCGCCGCGAGGCGGTCGGCGTGGTGGCCGCCGTGGTGCCCTGGAACGTCCCGCAGTTCGTCACCGCCGCCAAGCTGGCGCCGGCGATCGCAGCCGGCTGCACGATCGTGCTCAAGCCGTCCCCGGAGACCCCGCTCGACTCGTACATCCTGGCCGAGATCTGTCGTGAGGCGGGCCTGCCCGACGGCGTGCTGAGCATCGTCGCCGCCGACCGCGAGGTCAGCGAATACCTGGTGGCCCACCCCGGCATCGACAAGGTCGCCTTCACCGGCTCGGTCGGCGCGGGCAAGCGCATCATGGAGGTCGCCGCGCGCAACCTCACCCGGGTCACCCTGGAACTGGGCGGCAAGTCGGCGGCGATCATCCTGCCCGACGCCGACCTGGAGCACACCGCCACGACGCTGCTGCCCAACTCGTACATGAACAACGGCCAGGCGTGCGTGGCGCAGACCCGGATCCTGGCGCCGCGCGGCCGCTACGACGAGATCGCCGAGCGGTTCACCGCGTGGGTGGGCGAGCTCAAGGTCGGCGACCCGATGGCGGCCGACACCCAGGTCGGCCCGCTGGTGGCCAAGCGGCAGCAGCAGCGCTCCTTCGACTACATCCGGATCGGCCAGGAGGAGGGCGCCAAGCTGCTCGCCGGCGGCGGCCGTCCCGAGGCGTTGGAGAAGGGCTGGTACGTCGAGCCCACGCTGTTCGGCGACGTGGACAACGCGATGCGGATCGCGCAGGAGGAGATCTTCGGCCCGGTCGTCGCGCTGATCCCCTACGACGACGAGGAGCAGGCGATCGCGCTGGCCAACGACTCGGACTTCGGGTTGTCCGGCAGCGTGTGGACCAACGACATCGAAAAGGGCATCGACGTCGCCCGCCGGATCCGCACCGGCACCTACTCGGTGAACACGTTCGGCCTGGACTTCTTCGGCCCGTTCGGCGGCTTCAAGAACTCGGGCATCGGCCGCGAGTTCGGTATCGAGGGCCTGGGCGCGTACACCGAGGCCAAGTCGATCGCGTTGCCCGCGGGCTACGACGCGCAGATCTGACCGTCGCCGCCGGCCCGCCCCGCAGGGCGGGCCGGCGGCTCCAGGCCCCGCGAGGCCGAGCGAAGAAGAGGTGTTCTGATGGGTGATCGCTGGCGCGTCGAGGTCGACAGGGGCGTCTGCATCGGTTCGGGCATGTGCATCGGCAGTGCCCCGACCGATTTCAAGCTGGACGCGGGTCGGCAGTCGCACCCCAGGGCGGAGGAGATGGACGCCTCGGACGCGATCCTGGAGGCGGCTGAGAGCTGCCCGGTCGAGGCGATCTCGATCATCGAGATCGCCTCGGGCAAGCCGGTGTTCCCGCCGGACTAGATCCGCGAGGCCGGCGGGCGGCGGCGTTGCCGAGGCGGCGCCGACGCCGGGTCGGGCCGCCGCCCCGCCGGACCGGTGCGTGTCGGTGACCGCGGCGCGGCGGGGGCAGGTGTGGGCGGCTCAGTCCTCCGGGATCAGCCGGCAGACCGTTTCGATGTCGGTGCGGACCTGGGCGATGGAGGCTCGGCCGTTCAGCCACGCGATCAGCGACGAGTGCCACGTGTGGGTGATCACCCGGATCACCGCGAGATCCTCGGCGGTCGGCTCGCCGGCCGGCTCGTCGCCGCTGATCGCCTCCAGGATCATCGTGGTGGTCTCCCGGCTGACCGTGTCCACCTCCGCGCCGACCGAGCGGTCCGCGAACTGGAGCGCGCGCATCATCGCCTCGGTCAGGTGCGGCTCGCGCTGCATGCCCTTGAACGCGCGCAGCAGCGTGTCCACCACCCGCTCGCGCGAGCCCGCGCTCCGCGGCGGGCGCCGGCGCAGCTGCGCGTGCAGCTGATCCAGCTGGTCGTACATGGTCGCCACGAGCAGGTGCACCTTGGACGGGAAGTAGCGGTACAGCGTGCCCAGCGCGACCTCGGACAGCTCGGCGACCTCGCGCATCTGGACCGATTCGTAGCCGCCGCGGGCGGCCAGTTGGGTGGTCGCGCGCAGGATCCGCCGGCGGCGCGCCTCCTGCCGCTCGGTCAGCGGCGCCCGGTCGGCCTTCGTATACGTCGTCATGTCAGCCTCTCGGTGCGCGGCGGTTCGCCGGCCGGTGTGTTACGGGTCACGCGGTGCTCGTCGCAGTGGGTACCCGGCGGTATCTTGGCTGGTCTCCGACGAGCAGATACTGAAACTTGTTCTAGATTACGCGACTACTATGCTCCGACGAGGGCAGCGATAGGGGGCCATTCGTGATACGGGAGACCGCAACCGCTGTGGATACCCAGGTGGGCCCGGCGCGGACCTCCCCGGAGCGACCCTTGCGGATCGCCCTGTTGGCGTATCGCGGCGACCCGTACTGCGGCGGACAGGGAGTCTACGTCCGCCACCTGTCCCGTGAACTCACCCGGCTCGGCCACGAGGTCGAGGTGATCTCCGGCCCGCCGTACGCGGTCGTGGACGAGGGCGTGAAGCTCACCACACTGCCCAGCCTGGACCTGTACCGCGACCCGGACCCGTTCCGGCTGCCCCGGCTGAAGGAATACCGGGACTGGATCGACGTCCTGGAGGTCGGCGGCATGCTGACCGCGGGCTTCCCCGAGCCGCTCACCTTCTCGCTGCGCGCGTGGCGGCACCTGGCGGCCCGGCGTGGTGAGTTCGACATCGTGCACGACAACCAGACGCTGGGCTACGGCCAACTCGCGCTGCCCCGACTCGGGTTTCCGCTGGTGACCACGATCCACCACCCGATCACGGTCGACCGCGCGCTGGAGATCGGCGAGGCCACCACGCTGCGGCGCAAGGCCACACTGCACCGCTGGTACGGGTTCACCACCATGCAGAAGCGGGTGTCCGCGCGGCTGAGCGACGTGCTGACCGTGTCCGGCTCGTCCAAGGCCCAGATCATCGACCACCTCGGCGTCTCGCCGAGCCGGGTCACCGTGGTCCCGGTGGGCGCCGACACCGACCGGTTCGCGCCGGATCCCTCGGTGGCGAAGGTGCCCGGCCGGATCGTCACCACCGCGAGCGCGGACGTGCCGCTCAAGGGCCTGATCCACCTGGTCGAGGCGCTCGCCAAGCTGCGCGCCGACCACGACCACGTCGAACTCGTGGTGGTCGGCCGGCCCAAGGGCGACGGGCCGGTGCTGCGCGCGATCGACCGGCTGGGCCTGACCTCGGCGATCCGGTTCGTGTCCGGACTCAGCGACGACGAACTGGTCGACCTGATCCGCAGCGCCGAGATCGCCTGTGTGCCCTCGCTCTACGAGGGCTTCTCGCTGCCCGCCGCCGAGGCGATGGCCTGCGGGACCGCGCTCGTGGCGACCACGGGCGGGGCGATCCCGGAGGTCGCCGGTCCGGACGGGGAGACCTGCCTCGCGGTGCCGCCGGGCGACCCGGAGGCCCTGCGCGCCGCGCTCACCCGACTGCTGGAAGATCCCGAACTGCGCGCCCGCCTGGCCGAGGCGGGCCGCGCCCGGGTGCTGGAGCGGTTCACCTGGCGCAACACCGCGGTGCGTACCGTGGAGCGCTACCGGGCCGCACTCGCGGCCGGTCCCACCGCGCCGACCACGGCCGGCGCCGGCAGACGCGGGATCACCGAGCGCGCGAGCGACGTCCTGCTGGGCCGCTCGCCGTTCGGCCGCCGGTTGCCGCCGCCCGCCTCGCACGGCGGCGGACCCGGAACCCGCTGATCCCAGCCCACCCTCGCCGGCCGCCCCCGCAACCGGTTCGCGCAATACGAGACGGAGTCGCCGACTTGCTCACCGTGGATTTCTCCCGCTTTCCCCTGGCCCCGGGGGATCGGGTCCTGGACATGGGTTGTGGTGGCGGCCGGCACGCCTTCGAGGCATACCGGCGCGGCGCCGACGTGGTCGCGCTCGACCGGAACGCCAAGGACATCGCCGAGGTGGACGCGATGTTCGCCTCGATGCTGGCCGCCGGTGAGGTGCCCGAGGGTGCGCGGGCCGAGGCACTCGTCGGGGACGCGCTCGCGCTGCCGTTCCCGGACGACAGCTTCGACCGGGTGATCATCTCCGAGGTGCTCGAACACATCCCGGACGACAAGGGTGTGCTGAACGAGCTGTTCCGGGTGCTCAAGCCCGGCGGCCTGGCCGCGATGACCGTGCCGCGCTACGGGCCGGAGAAGATCTGCTGGGCGCTCTCGGACGCGTACCACGAGGTCGAGGGCGGACACATCCGGATCTACAAGGGTGACGAGTTCGAGGCCCGGATCCGCGAGTCCGGGCTCCGGCCGTACGGGACCCACCACACGCACGCGCTGCACTCGCCGTACTGGTGGATCAAGTGTGCGGTGGGTGTGGACAACGACAAGGCGCTCCCGGTCCGGGCCTGGCACAAGCTCCTGGTGTGGGACATCATGAAGCGCCCGCTGGCCACCCGCCTCGCGGAGAAGGCGCTGGACCCGCTGATCGGGAAGAGCCTGGTGGTCTACGCGACCAAGCCCCGGCCGACCGAGGAGACCGCGGCCGGCGCCGACGGCGCGGACACCGACCTCGCCGGGGCGAGCGCGTGAGCCTCGCGGGCCGCCGGCGCGGCTCCGAGCCCGCGCTCGAACTGCTGGCGCTGGAAGGCGTGTTGACGCTCGATCAGGTGGCCGAGACGATCGACGGGATCGCCGCCGTGCAGCGGCCGGACGGGTCGATCCCGTGGTTCGTCGGCGGACACTTGGACCCGTGGGACCACACCGAGGCCGCGATGGCGCTCGACGTGGCCGGCCGGCACGACGAGGCCGAACGGGCGTATCGCTGGCTGGCGAGTCGGCAGGAGCCGGACGGCTCGTGGTATGCCGCCTACGTGGACGGCGCGGTGACCGACCGCAACAAGGAGGCCAACTTCACGGCCTACCTCGCGGTCGGCCTGTGGCACCACCATCTGCTCACCGGGGACGAGGAGTTCCTGGTCCGGATGTGGCCGCAGCTGCGCGCGGCGATGGGCTTCATCCTGGACCTGCAGGCGCCCGGTGGGGAGATCCGCTGGAAGCGCGACGAGCGTGGGGTGGCGGTGCCGGACGCGCTGCTCACCGGGTCGGCGAGCATGTACCAGGCGCTGCGCTGCGCGCTGGCGATCGCCGAGCACCTCGGCGAGCCGCAGCCGGACTGGGAGTTGGCCGCGGGCCGGTTGGGCCACGCGGTGTTGTCGCACCCCGAGCGGTTCCTGGACAAGAACCGCTACTCGATGGACTGGTACTACCCGGTCCTGGGCACCGCGCTGCGCGGGCCGGCGGCGGACGAGCGGATCAAGGACGGCTGGGACACCTTCGTGGTGCCGGACCTGGGCGTGCGGTGCGTCTCCGACCGGCCCTGGGTGACCGGTGCGGAGAGCTGCGAACTGGCCATCGCGTTGTGGGCGTTGGGGCAGAGCGACCGGGCGGTCGAGATCGTCTCGTGGATCCAGCGGCTGCGGCACGAGGACGGTCTGTACTGGACCGGGTACGTGTTCGAGGACGACGCGATCTGGCCGGTGGAGCGGACCGCGTGGACGGCGGGCGCGATGATCCTGGCCACCGCCGTGCTGGGTGGGGAGCCGGCCACGACGGCGGTGTTCGGCGGTGCGGTCTCGGCGTTCGAGGGCGATGGGTTGCCGGTCGGGCTGGATCCGGCGCAGGTGCGGTGTGGTTCGGAGCTGTGTGTGGACGGGGTTTGAGCCTGGGGTCCTCAGTCGCCGGACGGGCTTGTCCTCAAACGCCGGACGGGCTGGAGGGGTTGTCCTCAGTCGCCGGACGGGCTGGGCGGGTTGTCCTCAAGCGCCGGACGGGCTGAGGTTTCGGGTGCCTTGGGTGTGTTGGGTCGGATTTCCTGCTTGTCCTCAAACGCCGGACGGGCTGGGGGAGTTGGCCTGGGCGGGTTGAAGGATTTGGCGTGGGTGGGTTGAAGGGCTTGGTTCGGTGGGGCGGGGGAGTTGGTTCGGGTGGGATGGGGGCGTTGGTTCGGGATTGTCGGGTAGGTGTGGGTGGGGTCGGTTGGGCTGGTGATCGGGGGTCGTGTACTCGGTTGTCGGTGGTGGTTGTGGCGGCAATAGGGTTCGCGTGGGGGGCTGGGCGACTCGCGTGACGAGGGTGGGCATGGCGGCTGGGTTGGAGCCGGGGGATCGAATAGGTCCCTATACGGTGGTGGGATTGCTGGGCGCCGGCAGCCCCGGTTGGGTGTATCTCGCGCGCACCGGTGCCGGGCGGCCGATGGCCGTGCGGATGTTGTACGGCGAGCAGCGCGGCATCAAGCGCGCGCAGAAGGTGCGCGGGCCGGGCGTGGTCGAGGTGATCTCCGCCGGTGGCGCGACCCGCAATCCGTGGGTGGCCTCGGTGTACGTGCCCGCGCCGTCGCTCGCGGACCTGGTGATCTCGTGCGGTCCGTTGCCCCCGGATGCGGTGCGGTGGCTCGCCGGCGGGATCGCCGAGGGGCTGGTGACGATCCATCAGGCATCGCTCGTGCACGGCGATCTGCGCCCCGCGCAGATCGTGGTGGCCTCGGACGGCCCGCGGGTGACCGGATTCGGGATCGAGGGCGCGGGCAACCCGCTCGCCGCGCCCGGATACCTCGCCCCGGAGCAGGCCCGAGGCGAGGAGCCGGGGCCGGCGTCCGATGTCTACGCGCTCGGCGCGCTGCTGTGCTTCGCGGCGACCGGACGGCCGCCGCACTCCGGTGCGGGCGAGGCGGAGATCCGCCGCAACGTGGCCGCGGGTGAGCCGGAACTTGCCGATGTGCCGGACGAGTTGATCGAGCTGATCCGCTCCTGTCTGACCCGGGATCCCGAGGATCGGCCGACGCCGCGTGCGCTGCTCGACGAGGTGGCCGCGGACTCGGCCGATCGCCGGGGGGCGTACGGCGCCGCCGCCTGGCTGCCGGCGCCGGCGATGGAGCTGATCGACGCGTACCACCGGCGTGGGCGCCTGGTCGGTGACCCGCCCACGGTGCCGCTCGCCGATCGACTCGGCAATCCGGCCGGCGGCTCGGCGAAGGGCGGCTCCGCGCACGGTGGTTCGCTCGGTGACAAGGTCGGCCCGGTGAAGCCGACCGGACCTGCGGCGGCGATCGAGCCGGCTGCGGCGGATGCGTCCCGACAGCCGGACCCGGCCGGACCTGCGGGGGCCGAGGCGCACCCGGGCGAGCCGGGGAAGCCCGGGCCGGGCCGGGCCGACTCGGTCGGGGCAGCCGTCGCGGATCCGCCCGCCGCGGAGCCGTCGGCCGCCGCCGAGACGATGCAACTGGCCCGGATCGTCGAGGCGATGGTGCCGCGCATCGACGACAGCGACGATCGGCGGGACACGTACGACGTGCCCCACCCGCCCGAGCCGCACGCGGCCGGCGGGGCCGGTTGGCTGTTGGTCGCCGCGCTCGTGGTGATCGCCCTGGTGGGCGGCCTGTTCGGGGGTATTGCCTACGAACGCGGGCGCGGGGACCGGGAGCGGGGCAAGACGGCCGCGGCCGACGACACCCGTGCGTCCGGCTCGCCCACCGACCCGATCGCGGCCTTCGTGACGAGCGCACAGGTGGGCGGCTGTGTGGACTTCGCGAGTGACGGCACGCCCGGGTGGCGGCCCGCCGCGCTCCGCACGCTGCCGTGTGAGGATCCGGCGGCCCGGCAGCGGGTGTTGGCGCGCACCTCGGCCGGCGGCGGTACGACGGACTGCATGAACACCGACGGGCGCAGTCGCTGGCCGGCGACCCCCGGCGTGGCCGCGCTGTGTCTGGAACGGATCTTCCGTCCGGGCGAGTGTGTGCCCGCGGAGACGCGCGACGGCCGGCAATGGGCCTTCCTGGCCTCGCTGGTGCCGTGCGAGGGCCCGCTGCCGCAGGATCGCCCGGCCCGCCTGCGGATCGACGAGGTGCACCCGTTGGCCGCCGCGAACGCCACCAGTTGTCCCGGCCGCTCCCCGGTCTACTACCCGCTGCCCTCCCGCAACCAGGAACTGTGCATGGCCCCGCTGCCGTAGTGCCGCCCGCGCCGCCGGACCCGCCACGACGAACCGGCGGGGCCGGCGCCCGGCCGGCCGACCCGGTCGGTGCCGGCCGGGTCGCCCGTCGACGTCAACTCGCGAGCTCGGCGAGCAGTTCGAGGGCGGCGTGGTTGCGGGTGGTGACGATCATGTCGGTGACGTGCGGGTCGGCGGACCAGACGGCGAACCGCTCACGGATGCGGGCGGCCGGCCCGACCAGGGCGATCTCGTCGACGAAGGCGCTCGGCACGGCGGCGATCGCCTCGTCCCGCTTGCCTGCCATGAACAACTCCTGGATCCGGTCCGCCTCGTCGGCGTAGCCGAACCGGCGCATCAGGTCCGCGTGGAAGTTCTTGTTCTTCGCGCCCATCCCGCCGATGTAGAAGCCCATCGCCGCCTTGATCGGGTACATCGCCTGCTCCACGTCGTCGCCGAGGGCCACCTGCACCATCGGCGCGATCCGGAAGCCGGCCGGCTTGTCGCGCAGCGCGTCCGCGTACACCTCCGGCCGGGTCGGGGCCCAGTGCAGCGGCAACCATCCGTCCGCGATCCGCGTGGTCAGGTGTACGTTCTTGGGCCCCTCCGCGCCGAGGAAGATCGGCAGGTCGGCGCGCAGCGGGTGGGTGATCGACTTGAGCGGCTTGCCCAGCCCGCTGCCGTCCTCGCCCGTGTACGGGTGCCGGGCGTATCGGCCCTCGGCGACCACCGGTCCCTCGCGGCGCAACACCTGGCGGATGACGTCCACGTATTCGCGGGTGAAGGTCAGCGGGCTCTTCGGGAACGGCCGCCCGTACCAACCCTCGACCACCTGCGGGCCGGACAGCCCCAGGCCCAGGATCATCCGGCCTGCGGAGAGGTGGTCCAGGGTCAGCGCGTGCATCGCGGTCGCGGTGGGCGTGCGCGCGGTCATCTGGGTCACCGCGGTGCCCAGTTTGATCCGCGAGGTGTGGGCGGCGATCCAGGTCAGCGGCGTGAAGGCGTCCGACCCCCAGGACTCGGCGGTCCACACCGCGTCGAACCCGAGCTGCTCGGCCTTTTGCGCCAACTCGACGAAGTCGGCGGACGGGCCTCGGCCCCAGTACCCGAACGTCAGACCCAGCCTCATGGCGTTACCTCCACGGAGTAGCACGGCGAATCGCCTCCGCAGACTAGAACACGTTTTACTTTCTTGGGAGGCCGACTCCCCCGGGATCAAGCCGTGGCGCTGGGCCGAACCACCTTCCGGGCACGCGAAAGGGCGCCGTCCGGGTGGACGACGCCCTGTCGTGTTGCCGAGTCGCGGTGTCTCGGTACTACCGGTTCCTCGGGAGCACCGGTGTCACGAGCGCTGGATACCGATCGTGTTCTGAAGCACGCCGCGCACGTTGTCGACCTCGACCAGCAGGCCGTTGGGGTGCTCGGCCACCGCCAGGTACCAGACGCCCGTGTTCAGGACGCCCTTCTCCTGGTTGGTGTGCTCGTCCAGCATCGGGCGCGAGTCCGGCACCGAGAACCAGAAGGGCTGGAACGGCGCGCGGGCGCCGCCGGGCGCACCGCCCGGGGCGGGCTGCTGCATGCCGCCGGGACCCTGCGGACCCTGCGGGCCGGGGCCGCCGAAGCCGCCCTGCGGACCCTGCGGAGCCGGGCCGCCGAAGCCGCCCGGCTGCGGGGCGCCGCCGTACGACTGCGGACCCTGGCCGCCCTGCGGACCCTGCGGGCCGCCGTAGGGCGCGCCGCCGAACTGCTGCTGACCCTGCGGGCCGCCGAACTGCCCCTGCGGGCCCGCCGCGGGGCCGGCCGCGCCGAGCAGCGGCACCTGGAGGGCAGGCATCACGGTGGTGGCGATCATGGTCGCGACGAGGACGATGACGAGCAGGATGAGGAAGATGCCACCGATCCCCATCTCGACGCCGAGGTCACTGTCGGCCTGCGCGATCGACCACAGCGCGGAGATCGGCGCCAGGATCGTGAGCGGCAACGCCCACTGACGCGCGGTCAGACCGAGGATCGGCTTGTCCCGGAGCTGAGGGAGGAGGCCACCGAGGATGAACAGGACGGCGGCGATGATCGGCGTGAGAACCACGGCGAAGACGGTCGGCGCGAGATGCGACGACCACGCGTTGACACCCTCGTCCGAACGCGTCGACTTGACGTAGTTGAAGAACGAGAAGATGAAGATGAGCACGGCGGCGACCCCGATGACCGCGTCGCCACGCGAAAGCTTTCTGACGTCCACTAATACTCCTCCCGAGGGGGATGGGCGCCGACAGCGTACGGGGGCGACCCAAGTCGTGCCACCGACGTCGCCCCCGCGCGTCCCCGGTGCATTGGTCCGGGGACACTGTGCCAGACGGGGGAACGATCTGTACCCCGACCCCACGCGACGCGCCGTATGGGGGCATTTTTTCGAAGATGTCTATTCGCCCCGCTGAATACCCGTCAGATCAGCCAACACGCCCTGTAGGCCGTCGATATCGATCACGATGCCGCCGTCTCGAACGCCCACTGCGAGATACCACACACCGGGGTGCAGGGTGGCCACCGCGTCACCGGAGTGGTCCAGCGGGTGCAGCGGCCTCGGTTCGGGCACGGCCAGCCAGTACTGCTCGAACGTGCCCGGATCGCCGGACTCCGGCGCCGCGGGGGCCGGCTCCTCGACCGGTGCGGCCGGCTCCGGGGCGTCGTCCTGCTTGAACAGCAGCACCGGCGGCTGGACCGCGGGCGGTTGCATCGGCGGCGTCTGCGGCGGGGGAGTGTTGCCCGACGGCCCGTAGACCGGCGGTGCGACGGGCGGCGGGATCGGGAAACCGCCGGTGCCGGGAGGGCCGGGCGGGTACCCGCCGGGAGCGCCGGGGAAGCCACCGCCGGGGTAGCCCTGCCAATTGTTCTCGCGCGGGCGCACCAGCGGGGCGTTCAGCCCGCCGATCCGGTCGACCGTCAACAGCAGCAGCGCCTGGAGCACGGCGAAGCCCGCCAACCCCCATGCGCCCCAGCCGTGTCCGGCCTCCACGGTCGCCTGCGTGTCGCCGTTGGTGCGGGCGTAGTCCTCGGCGAAGCGCGCCAACTTCTCGTAGCCGCCGTCCGCGCCGAACAGGGCCCACACCGCGCTCCACGCCGCCGCGATGCCCAGCGCGACGCCCCACTGCCGAAAGGCGAGTCCGCAGAACTGGATCTCGGTCGGCTGCGGCGAGCCGGGCCGGAAGGTGAACCGGCCGACCAGCAGCAGCACCAGCGAGATCGAGGACAGCAGGACGACGGCGGGCGCCAGCGGCGAGAAGTCGCCGATCCACGCCGAATAGTCCTTGCTTCCCTCGGTGATCTGTTTGCCCTTGGCGGTCACCGTGTACCAGGGGAGAAACGAGAAGACCAGAACTCCGATCGCCGCCGCCGCGACGATCAGATCACCTCGGGTGACGCCTTTGCGTGGCATCGTGCTCCTCCCTGACGGGGCTTTCGTACTGCTCGGAATTGCCGTGCGTCTGCTGGGCCCGGCCCGGTGCCGGTGCGGTCGCCCGCACCGGCACCCGAGCCTGACGTACCGTCATTCTCCGCGCTGGATCCCGGAGACGTCGCTCAGGACCCCTCGAACGCCGTCCGCCTCGACCAGGACGCCGCCCGGATGCGGGGCGACCGCGAGGTACCACTGGCCGGTCTGCAGCGTGGCCACCGGCTCCTTGGACAGGCCCTCGGCGGGTGCCAGCGGCCGGGCCTCCGGGACGGCGAACCAGAACTGCGCGAACTCCTGCGCGTCCCGACCCGGCGCGGCCGGCTGCGCGCCGGCGACCGATGCGCCGCCGGTGCCGGTACCGGCGCCCGCGCCGGTGACGTCCGGGGGCGGCATGTGGGCCGGCACCCCGGCCATCGGCGCGCCGGCGCCGGTGCCCGTGCCTGTGCCTGTGCCCGGAACCGGGTAGGCGGGCGGCGGGTAGGCGCCGGTGGCGTTCGGCAGCGGGTAGCCGGTGTTCGGGTCGACCGGGGCCGGGTAGCCACCGGTGCCGCCCGGCGGCGGGTAGCCCCACGGCTGCTGCGGGACCGGGCTGAACAGCGGTGTGGCCAGGCTGGGGATGCGATCCCCGATGATCAGGAAGAGCGCCGCGACGAGCCCGGCCACCATCATCAGCCAGGCGAAGACGGTGGGTCCGGCGTCGATCGAGTCCGAACCCTTGACGATGTCGCCGATCACGCCGCCCGCCCCGAACGGGGCGAAGAAGCCGCTGATCGCGCCGGTGACGCCGAACGCGATCGCCCACTGGCGCGGGGCCAGACCGAGCACCGGCTTGTCCGGTTGGGCCACGAAGCGGCCGATCACCAGGAGCAGCGCGGCGAGCAGCGGCACCAGCACCACGGCCGGCATCAGCGGATAGAAGTTGACCGTCCAGGCGTTCCAGCCCTGGCTCCGACTGCGCCCGCCGCTGTCGAACAGGCTGTCGTCGTCGCTGCTGCTGCTCAGCGATTCGCTGACTTCGTAGTATTTGAAGAACGAGAAGATGAAGATCAGGACGATCGCGAGAATGACGATCGCATCGCCCCTCGTGATCCCTTTCCGGTTCAACGTTTCTCCTTAACAGGTACGGAGGGGACGTGACGTCGACGACGGCGCGGGGCGCGCCGGACGACGTGCGGTGCGTGGACGGCTCGCGCCGGGCCCGATCGTGCGGCTCACGGCAGTCGGTGGCCCGACCGGGAACCGTCCGGTGGTGCATGGCGCGCGTGGACGCCGCGAACCGGGGACCGTCACCGACGCGTGCGCGACGAGGACGGTCGGAAAGACCCTAGGGGACAGCCGACCCGCGGCTCACGTCCCCTTCAGGAGATAGGCCGTGATCCCCGTCGCGATGCCCGACGCGGCGCGTTCGCGCCAGTTCGGGTCGGTGAACTGCGCGGCGTCCGTGGCGTTGCGCATGTTGCCGCATTCGATGAACACCTTGGGTCGGGTGGACAGGTTCAACCCGCCGAGGTCGGTGCGGGTGACCAGGCCGTCCTGGGTGCCGAGGTAGGTCGCGGGGCTCGCGCCGGTGGCCGCTCGGAAGGCGGCGGCCAAGGTGCTGCCCAGGGCGCGCGAGGGGGCCAGGATCGGGGTGGTGTCGACGTTCGCGTCCTTGACCGAGGCGGGCAGGATGACGTGGAAGCCGCGCCCGCTCGCCGGTCCGCCGTCCGCGTGGATGGACACGATGGCGTCCGCCCGGGCCGTGTTGCCGCGGGCCGCCCGCTCGTTCACGCACGGACCCCACGCCTCGGTCTCCCACGTGTAGAGCACCGTCGCGCCCTGAGCCTCCAGGAGGCGTTTGGCCCGGTGCGCCACGTCGAGGGTGAACTCGGCCTCGGTGTAGCCCTTGTCGGTCTCGGTCCCGGTGGTGTCGCACTCCTTGGTCAGCCCGCCCGCGTACACCTGCTTGTTGATCTCGCGGGAGTGGCCGCCGTTGCCCGGATTATGGCCCGGATCGATCATCACCACCCGCCCGGACAGCGGAAGCCCGGTGGTCCCGGCGCGCGGCGCGGGCGGGCCGGGCGAGGTGACGGGTGCGGCGATGGGCGGTGCGGTGGACGGCTGTTGTCCATCCGGTGGGGTGCTCGATGCCGGGGCCGGCGCGCCGCCGGCCGCCGCGGGGTCGGGTGTGGCCTCCGGCGCGGCGGTGGTCGTCGGACTCGCCGGCGGATGCGCCGCGGCCGTGCGGCCGGTGTCGTGTCCGTCCGGCCAGGCCACCGCGATCGTGGTGATCCCGGTGGCGGCGAGCGTGAGGGCGAGCACGGTCAGGGTGACCCGGCGGCGCCGGCGCAATCGCTCGCGCGCGGCCGCCAACCGCTCCTCGTGCGAGGCGGAGTGGCCGAAGAAGCCGGCTCCGGAGCGGGAGTACGCGTTGCCGGAGTCGTCGGGACGGCCGCGGTCGTCGCGGCGGTCAGAGGTCAAGTTCACTCCTGGACGTGAGGCCGTAGCGCGACGCGACGGTGTTCCAGGTGTCGACGAACGACTTCTTCGCGCTGGACGCCTCGGCGCTGATCGTGGCGCCGTCGTCGTACAGCGACCGGGTGCCCGGACAGCCCGAGTCGGCGGCCGACTGCGCCCACGCGGCGAAGGCCCGGTCGGCGCGGGCCGACGCGGTCCACGCGGTGCGCAACGTCGGTGCGGCGGATTGCAGTTCGGGGACGCCGTCGAAGCGCATCGCGTCCAGCTGGGTGACCAGTTGATCGCGTTGCGCGGCGGCGTCGAGCAGCGCGGAACGGGACGCGGCCAGCGAAGAGCAGGAGCCGACGTTGTTCACCGCGTCGATCACCGACTGCCGGGACGAACCGCTGCGCGAGAGCAGCGAATCCAGCGCGGCGGCCTGCGCGCGGGCGTCCGGCGCGGCGGTGGTCGGCGGCGGGGTGGTCACCGCCGAACCCTGCGACGGGGGCGTGGCCGGGTGCAGGCCCGACTGCTCGCCCGGGCCGGTCCCGGAGGGCGTGGGCGTGCCGGTCGAGGACTGTCCGGCGCTCTCCGAACCGTGCGCGGCCGGCGTCTTCTTGTCGTCCTCCCACGGCCGCAGCGCGAACAGCGTGCCCAGCGCGGCCACGAACACCACCGCGACCACGATGAACAGCAGCGTGCGCTCGAACGAGGGACCAGGCGGGGCCGGCGACAGCGGTCCGGGCGGCGGCGGGGTGGCGCCGCGATACCAGTCCGGCGCGGCGGGCACGTCGCGTGCCGGGGGCATGCCGTAGCCGTGCACGGGCGTGTGCGCCGCGTCGGCGAAGGTGCCGCCCGAGGGCAGCGGCGAGGGGCCGCGCTCGTGCTGGAACCAGTCGGCGGGCGGCGTCGATTCGTTCGGCGGCACGTCCGGGCGGGGCGTCGGCGGCGGAGCGGGAACCGGCCACGCCGGCGGCGGCGGAGCGGCCGGAACGCCGCGGGCGGCCGGGTTGTCCACCGTGTCCTGGTCCTCGGGCGGCCGGGGCTGCCCGGGCGGTGGCGGTGGGCCGGCGGCCGGAAGGTGGGCGGTCGGCTGGTGGTGCGGGCGCGGCGGCACGTCCGGATTCACCGCGGTCGGCGCCGCGGTGACCCGGCGGCGCACCCAGCCGCCCACGCCGCCGTTGGCCGCCCGGTCCCAGACGGTCTCGAACCGTTCACCGTCCGCCGTGGGTTCACCGGGCCGGTCGTCGTGCTCGTGTTGATCGGACATCAAGATCCCCCCGCGTCCTTCCCCGGATCGGCATTGTCCCAGCAAATGGGACCCGCGCGGGACCGGATCCGATTGCTTTCGGGAATCGAATCAGGCTCGAATCACTCTTGACCGGATGTGCCACCGCATGATGGGCACGGCGGCGCGACCGCCGGGCCGCTGGTCCGCTCGACCCGGGCGCCGCTCGGCCGCCGTACCGCTCAGATGCCCGGCGCGATCCGTCGCAGCACCCGCAGCGACCCGTCGCCGGGCAGTTCCTCGAAGGCGCCCGACGCCAGCGCGCGCAGGTAGACCCGGTACGGCGCCTGGCCGCCGTCGGCCGAATCCGGGAACACGTCGTGGATCAACAGCAGTCCGCCGACCGCCACGTGCGGCGCCCAGCCCTCGTAGTCGCCCTGTGCGTGCTCGTCGGTGTGCCCGCCGTCGATGAACACCAGGCCCACCGGGGTGTTCCACAGCGGCGCGATCACCCGGCTGTGCCCGATCAGGGCCACCACGTACGGCTCCAGGCCGCTGCGGTACAGCGTGCGCCGAAAGCGCGGCAACGTGTCCATCACGCCGACCTCGGCGTCGACCAGGCTCGGATCGTGGTACTCCCAGCCGGGCTGCTGCTCCTCGGAGCCCCGGTGGTGGTCGAGGGTGACCACCACGGTGCCGGCGTCGCGGGCGGCCGCGGCGAGCAGGATCGTCGAGCGCCCGCAGTAGGTGCCGAGTTCGACCAGCGGGCCGACCTTGGCGGCCTCGGTCGCCGCCGCGTACAGCGCGTCGCCCTCGTTGGCGGGCATGAATCCGGTGGCGGCCTCGAACGCGGCCCGCACGGCGGGGTCGATGGTGCTCATCCTGGGGTTCTCCTTGATCGAGGCCGCGCTCGGCCCGTCCGGCGGATGCTGGTGGGGCCACCAGCATGCGCTCCTCGTGGGGCCACCAGCATCCGCCGGACGGGCCGGGCGCACCGGGTCGGTGCGACCGCGGGCCGCCATGCTGCCGCAGCCGGGCCGGCGGCACCGTGTCGGGGGCCACATCGGGGCCCTGGAACCGACTTCGGTCTCCCGATTAATTGAAACGGGTTCTACTATCGCAAGTACTGGACCGAGTCACGGAAGTCACGGAAGGCGCGATATGGCCATCGGCATCACGGAGGAGCACCGCTCCCTGGCGGAATCGGTACGCGGGTGGGTGCAACGTGTTGCACCCATCGGAGAGGTGCGCCGGGTGCTGGAGGCGGAGGCCGAGGAACGGCCCGGCCACTGGGCCGGCCTGGCCGAACAGGGCCTGCTCGGCATGCACGTCGCGGAGGAGTTCGGCGGTGCGGGCTACGGCCTGGTGGAAGCCGCCGTGGCGCTGGAGCAGGCCGGTCAGGGCATGCTGCCCGGCCCGTTCCTGCCCACCGTGCTGGCCTCGGCGCTGATCCAGGCCGACGGCGGCGACGCGGCCAAGGAACTGCTGCCGGGCCTGGTGGACGGCACCCTGATCGGCGCCGTCGCGCCGAACCCGGGCACCGTGGTGGCGGCCGAGGAGGCGGGCGGCCTGCGGGTGACCGGGGTGGCCACGCCGATCCTGGGCGGCGCGCTCGCCGACGTGCTGGTGCTGGCCGCGCGCCGGGCCGACGGCACGCCCGCGTACGTGGTCGTGGACGCCGCGCAGGTGAGCGTCCGGGCGCTCAAGAGCGTGGACCCGACCCGGCGCAGCGCCGAGGTCACGGTGGACACCGTGGTCCCGGCCGGGCGCGTGCTCGGCGGCGTGGACGAGGACCTGGCCCGCGACCTCGCGGCCGTACTGCTGTCCGCCGAGGCATGCGGCGTGGCCGCGTGGGCACTCACCACGGCGACCGAATACGCCAAGGTGCGCGAGCAGTTCGGCCGGCCGATCGGTCAGTTCCAGGCGATCAAGCACCTGTGTGCGGACATGCTGGTGCGGGTCGAGCAGTCGCGCGCGGTCACCTGGGACGCGGCGCGCGCGATCGACGCGGGCTCGGACGCGCCGACCCGGTCGCTGACCGCGGCGATCGCGGCGACCTACGCGATCGAGGCGGCCTTCACCACCACCAAGGACTGCGTGCAAATCCTCGGCGGGATCGGCTTCACCTGGGAGCACGACGCGCACATCTACCTGCGCCGGGGGCTGACCCTGCGGCAGTACGCCGGGCCCGCCGCGTTCTGGCGGTTGCGGGTGACCGAGCTGGCGAGCGCCGGGGCGCGCCGCGAGCTGGTCCTGGACCTGCCCCCGGAGGCGGAGAACCTGCGCGACACCGCGCGGGCGATCCTGACCGAGGTGGCCGGCGAGTCCGGCGCCGAGCAGCGTGCCCGGCTGGCCCCGCTGGGCTATGCCGCGCCGTACCTGCCCAAGCCGTACGGCATCGGCGCCGGGCCGGTCGAGCAGCTGGTGATCCAGCAGGAGATGAAGTCGCTCGGCGTGCGGCTGCCGGACATCACCATGGGCAACTGGGTGATCCCGTCGCTGATCGCGTACGGCACCGCGGCCCAGCAGGAGCGGTTCGCGCCGCCGACGCTGCGCGGCGAGATCCAGTGGTGCCAGCTGTTCTCCGAGCCGGGCGCGGGCTCGGACCTGGCGGCGATCAGCACCCGCGCGACCAAGACCGAGGGCGGCTGGCTGATCAACGGCCAGAAGGTGTGGACCTCGCGCGCCCGCGAGTCGCAGTGGGGCATCCTGCTCGCGCGCACCTCGCCGGACAAGCCCAAGCACGAGGGGCTGACCTACTTCATCGTGGACATGGCCGCGCCGGGCCTGGACATCCGGCCGCTCAAGGAGATCAGCGGCCTGGCGATGTTCAACGAGATCTTCCTCGAAGATCTCTTCGTGCCGGACGAGATGGTGGTCGGCAAGGTCGACGAGGGCTGGCAGGTGGCCCGCAACACGCTCGGCAACGAGCGCGTGCACATGGGCGCGGGCAGCTCGTTCGGTGCCGGCATCGCGAACCTGGTCGCGGCGGTGAACGGCCCGGCGGGCGAGTTCGTGGACGGCGGCTTCCGCGAGCGGCTGGGCGCGCTGGTGGCCGAGGCGTCCTCGCTCGCCCTGATCGAACTGCGCACCACGCTGGCCCGGTTGTCCGGTCTGGAGCCCGGCGCCGGTGCCTCGGTGCGCAAGCTGGTCGGCACTCCGCATCAGCAGCGCGAGTCCGAACTGTCCCTCGAACTGCTCGGCCCGCTGGGCGCGGTGGACGAGGGGGCCGGGCAAAAGGCCGCGTTCGGGTTTCTGATGAGCCGCTGCCTGACCATCGCCGGCGGCACCACGCAGGTCCAGCTCAACGTGGTCGGCGAACGCATCCTCGGGCTGCCGCGGGACCCGCAGCCCACCGAGAAGTAGTCCGTTCCTTCGCTCGGTTCGTCTCCTTCGTTCACTCGGTTCGATTCGCTCGGTTCGATTCGTTCGGTGCGATTCGTTCGCTCGGTTCATTTCGTTCGGTTTCTTCGTTCGTTCGGTTCCTCGGTTCGTTCGGTTCCTTTCCTCATCTGTTCAGTGGGAGTTCGCGACATGGCACAAAAGGCGTTCATCGTCGGCGTGGGCATGACCAAGTTCGAGAAGCCGGAGAGCCGCGACTGGCAGTACTGGGACATGGTCAAGGAGGCCGGCGACAAGGCCCTGGCGGACGCCGGCGTCGGCTACGACCTGGTCGAGCAGGCGCCGGTCGGCTACTGCTTCCAGGCGTCCACCGCCGGCCAGCGCGCGGTGTACGAGCTGGGCCTGACCGGGATCCCGGTCTACAACGTCAACAACAACTGCGCGACCGGCTCGTCCGCGCTGATGATGGCCCGCCAGTTCGTCGCGGGCGGGCTGAACGACTGCGTGCTCGCGATCGGCTTCGAGAAGATGAAGCGCGGTTCGCTGGGCGGGGGCGGCGAGGGCGACTTCTCCACGTCGCCGGTCGCCGCGCACTACAAGATCATGGGCGACGCGCACGGGTTCTCGATGACCGCGCCGCCGACCGCGCAGATCTTCGGCAACGCGGCCCGCGAGCACATGGCCCGCTACGGCACCACCGCCGAGCAGATCGCGCACGTGGGCGTGAAGAACCACCGGCACTCGGTGAACAACCCGTACGCCCAGTTCCAGGTCGAGTACTCGCTCGAAGAGGTGCTCGCCGCCAAGGAGATCCACGCGCCGCTCACCCGGCTCCAGTGTTCGCCCACCTCGGACGGCGCCGCCGCGGCGCTCGTGGTCAGCGAGCGCTTCGTGCGCGAACACGGCCTCCAGGACCAGGCGATCGAGATCGTGGCGCAGTCGATGACCACCGACACCGAGGAGAGCTTCGCCTCGAAGACGTGCATCGACGTGGTCGGCAAGCCGATGTCGGCCGCGGCCGGTCGGCAGGTCTTCGAGCAGTCCGGCCTGGGCATCGAGGACGTCGACGTGATCGAGCTGCACGACTGCTTCTCGATCAACGAGATCCTCACCTACGAGGCACTGGGCATGTGCGGCGAGGGCGAGGGCGGCAAGCTGGTCGCCGAGGGCGCCACCACCTACGGCGGTCGCTGGGTGGTCAACCCCTCCGGCGGCCTGATCTCCAAGGGCCACCCGCTCGGCGCCACCGGCCTGGCCCAGGCCGCGGAGATCAGCTGGCAACTGCGTGGTCTGGCCGAGGCCCGCCAGGTCGCCGACGCCAAGGTCGGCCTGACCCACAACATCGGCCTCGGCGGCGCCGCCGTGATCGGTGTGTACCGCCGCGGCCAGTTCTAGGCCCGGTTCGACGTGCGCCGGGCGGCCCCACCCAGGGCCGCCCGGCGCACGATGAGTACGCGGGCTCATGCGGTGGGCCGGGGGTGTTTTCGAGGTGCCGGCGGCAGGCGCCTCGCATCCGGACGCGTACGAGAGGGCGCGCGGTGGCATGCGCGGGCGCGGTTCGAGATCTCGTTCGACGGGGCGGGCGAGCCGGGGGAGTTCGCGGTCCTGATCGCGAGCGATCCGAAGGGCCGCTACGCACTGCGGCTGTACGCGCGGACCGGTACGAGCGGCCGGCGTCCGATGCGATCGTGATGGAGGTGAGCTCGCCGTGCTTCACCGAGCCGCGGGCGGCGGCGCCGTCCTCGTGACGGGTACGGCGCGTGGGTCGCACCCGTCACGGTCTCGTCATGCGCCGTTGGGGCCCGGGACGACGGTGAGGTCGGAGGGGGTCCGGTTCGGGGCGGGCGTGCTGTGTAGCCATTCGGTGAGGAGGGTGCGTTCGGTGTCGTTGAGGTACAGGCGGGCGTTTGCGCACAGCGTCTCGACGTTGCGGAGGAAGGCGTCGGCGAGGTCGTCGGCGGAGGCGACCGGGTGGGCGGTGGAGGACCAGTAGCCGGAGTAGACCAGCCCGGTGGTCACGAACGCGATGGCCTTGCGGGCGATCGTCTGCATACGTTCGGCGCACCGGTCGCGGACCGCGCCCGAGGTCTGGTTGCCCTGGAAGCCGTTCTCGCTGACCTCGGCGTGCAGTTCCTCGAAGAGCACCTGGTACTCCTCGGGGGAGAGCCGAGGCGCCCCGGTGACCGTGGCCACCCGGTCGATCAGGTCGCGGACCGGTTCGCGCACGTGGTCCATCCGACCCTGGCCGTTGGGTCGGGCCGAGGGCGGCTGATGTCGGGTGCGGTCGTAGATGTAGCCCGGTGGGACCCGGCTGATCAGCAGCTTCTCGTCGGCGCCCTGCTCCAGCATCAGTTCGAGCAGGGACGAGAAGGTGGTCGCGCCGCCCCAGCGGGTGCGGGTGACCTGCTCCCGGCCGACCTGCTGGAGCACCGAGTGGGCCAGCGTCGCGAGCACGATCGGCTCGTCGGATCCGTCGAGTTGCGCGCGTACGTGCGCCATCACCTGCTCGCGCACGCCCTCGTCGGCGGGCGCGACGTCGATCTCGTCGCGCAGCGCCCGTTCGATGAACTCCTGGTCGCTGATCACCACGTCGCCGGCGGCGACGTACGCCTGGGCGGCCGGACCGCTGGCGATCACCATGGTGCGCCGGTCGTGGCTGCGCAGTCGCAGCAGCACGGGCGTGAAATCCGCGTCCGCGCTCATGATGATGACCTCGTCGAACCGGGTCGAGTGCTGGAGCGTGTCCAGTACGTCCATCACCATGTGGATGTCCGCACTGTTCTTGCCCCGGCCCGTCAGCGGCGGGCAGTCGATCACGCGAAAGGCCGACCGCGTGAAGAAGGCCCGGTAACGGTCGTGCATGACCGGGTTGAGGTAACAGTTGCGTACGAGCAGGGATCGGCGCAGGCCACGCTCGATCGCCTCGTTCTCCAACCACTCCAACCACTGGGACGGCTTCCGGGCGAAAATTTCCGCCGAAGCCCGATCCGTCTCGCGCAGCCCGCTGTAAATGTTGTCAAAGTCAAGAAAAAGCGCGCTGCGAATTCTGCCTGGTATGCCCGAATCCATACTCATGTCCATGCCTGCCTCCCCCGATGCGTACGGCTTCAATCTGTCCGACGCGTCACGTGTGGGCAAGCGAGGCCACTCACGGTCCCCTTGTGATCTTGGCCGTCTTCCGATCCGCGCGCACGCGGGTTAGGTTGCGAAGCGAAAGCTTGATCGTGCCATGTAGGTATGTCTGTCCGTCAGGAGTCGTGCCGTGTCGGGACGTTGGAGCACCACCCTGGACGTACTGCTGCGAGAGCGGGCCGCGGATCCCGCACCCGGGCTCCGCCACGAGGACCGGGCCTGGTCCTGGGCCGAGGTGGTCGCCGAGTCGGCGCGGCGGGCGGCCCTGCTGCGTGCCCTGCGGGTCGAGGGCAGGCCGTGGCACGTCGGGGTGATGCTGGAGAACGTCCCGGAGTTTCCGCTGCTCCTGGGCGCCGCGGCGCTGTCCGGTGCGGTGATCGTCGGGCTCAATCCGACCCGGGTCGGCACCGAACTGGCCCGCGACATCGATCACACGGACTGCTCGCTCGTGATCACCGACGCGGCGCACCTGGAGCAGCTGCGCACCGCGGCGCCGGACTTCCCGGCGGACCGGCTGTTGTGCGTGGACGACGCGTCCTGGGCGGCGGCACTGGAGCCGTACGCGGGAACCGAACTGCCGGCCGAGCGGCCGAGCGCCGACGACACCTTCATGCTGATCCTCACCTCCGGGACCACCGGACACCCCAAGGCGGTGATCTGCTCGCAGGGCAAGGTCGCCTCGCAGGGGGCCAGCGTGGTGGCGATGGAACGGCTGACCGGCGCGGACGTCGCCTACTGCGCGATGCCGCTCTTCCACTCCAACGCGATCATCACGTGCTGGGCGCCGGCGGTCACCGCCGGGGCCGAACTGGTGCTGCGCCCGCGGTTCTCCGCGTCCGGCTTCCTGCCCGACGTGCGGCGGTTCGGGGTCACCTACGCGAACTACGTGGGCAAGCCGCTGTCGTACATCCTGGCCACACCCGAGCGTCCCGACGACGCGGACAACCCGCTCACCCGGGTGTTCGGCAACGAGGGCGGGCCGCAGGACGTCGAGCGCTTCGCCCGGCGGTTCGGCTGCACGGTGCGGGACGGATTCGGCTCGACCGAGGGCGGCCTGTCCTTCGTGCCGGTCCCGGACATGCCGCCGGGCGCGCTGGGCCGGCCCAACGGCGATATCCGGATCCTGAACCAGGACACCCGCGAGGAGTGCCCGCCGGCGGCCTTCGACGCCGAGGGCCGGATGACCAACCTTGAGGAGGCGGTCGGCGAGCTGGTCAACATCGGCGGTGCGGGAGCCTTCGAGGGCTACTACAACAACGCGGCGGCGACCGCGCAGCGCATGCGCGAGGGCTGGTACTGGAGCGGCGACCTGGCCTACCGCACCGAGGACGGCCTGGTCTTCTTCGCCGGCCGCAGCGGCGAATGGCTGCGCGTCGCCGGGGAGAACTTCGGCGCGGCGCCGGTCACCCGGATCCTGTCCCGACACCCGGACGTCGCGGTGGCCGCGGTGTACGGCGTGGCCGACGAGGCGGCGGGCGACCAGGCGATGGCGGCCCTCGTCCTGCGCGAGGGTGCGAGCTTCGAACCGGCCGCGTTCGCCGCCTGGTTGGCCGCGCAGTCGGACCTGTCCCGGGCCTGGCACCCGCGCTACATCCGGATTGCCGCGGCGCTCCCGCAGACCAGCACGAACAAGATCCTGACCCGAGTCCTGGTCCGCCAGGCCTGGTACACCGGCACCGACGAACTGTGGTGGCGCGACAGCAAGGACGGCCCGTACCGACCGTTCACCGAGGCCGACCGCAAAACCCTGGAGAAGGCTTTCGCCGACCGCGGCCGGGCACACGTGCTGGCGCTGCTGGATCGGTGAGTCGGGGGCGCGGTCGGGGTTCGATCCGGTGGGGGCCTCAGCCGTCGGTTGCGGCGAGGCCGATGCCGAAGGCGCCGATGACGGTGCCGGTGGTGGCGTCGAGGGTGCGGCGGAAGCGGGGGCGGCGGAGCTTCGTGCGCAGGCTGTTCGCGCCGAGGATGATCGCCGTGAACCACACCATGCCCTCGATGTCGTGGACCAGCGCGAGCAGTATCCCGAAGGCGAGGTGCGGTGCACCGGAGGGCATGAACTGCGGGATCATCGCCATGTAGAAGACGCCCACCTTGGGGTTGGTCAGCGACGTGAGCACGCCGCGCCCCCACGCGGACCACAACCCCGCAGCGGCCTTCGCGCCGGCCACCGGGGCGGCCTCGACGTCGGTGTACCGGTTCACCCACGCGGTACGCAGGAGTCCGTAGGCGAGCCAGAGCAGGTAGCAGGCGCCGACGATCCGCAGGCTCGTATAGGCGACCCGGGACGTGGTCAGCACGGCCGAGACGCCGGCTGCCGCGGCGGCACCCCAGACCAGGGTCCCGGAGCCTATGCCGAAAGCGGTGGCGAACCCGTGCCGAGGCCCGCGCGCGAGCGCCGCCCGCAGCACGATCGCGGTATCCGGGCCGGGCATTATCGTCAGCAGCCCGGCGACCAGGGCGAACGAGGCGAGGTGGGTCAGCACGTCCATACGGGCCATGCTGCCGGCCCCTCGCGAAGACTCGGACGGCGGGCGTTCGGGCGCCCGCGGTGGGGAGCGCGTTTCGGCGTGCGGGCTACCGCGCGCCGGCCGCCGGCCGCGCGGTGACCTGCTGACGCGTCGTCACGACGAGGCTCAGGCCGGGGAGTTGCGCGGAATCGCGGCCGCTCGAGCCTGTCCCGCTCGACCCGAACCCGACTTGCTCGGTTTCGTCCCGCTCGGCCCCGAACCCGTGTCGCTCGGTGTCGTCCTGCTCGGCCCCGAACCCGTGTCGCTCGGTGTCGTCCTGCTCGGCCCCGAACCGTGTCGCTCGGTGTCGTCCTGCTCGGCCCCGAACCCGTGTTGCTTGGTTTCGTCCCGCTCGGCCCCGACCCGGTGCCGATCGGCTCGGGTGGGTGGGGGTGCGGTGGGGGTGTGCGGCGTCGGCGTGGTGGGGGCGTCGGCCGTGCGCGTTCTCACAGGCCCCAGAAGCGGCCTTCGAGGCCCACCGCTGCGAAGTAGCCCGCCGCCGAGGCCGGGTCGCGGCGTTCGTAGCCGCGGTTCAGGCGGCCCTCGTACCAGTGTTCGGCCAGGCGCCACAGCTTTGTGAGGTCCAGGACGCAACCGCGGGTCTGGCCCGTGCGGGCGAGCCAGCCGTCCACGCAGCCCTCGTCGCAGAACAGCCGCTGGTTGCCGCACGCGTGCACCACGTCGTCCCACAGTGTGGTGATCGGGACCAGGAAGTGCGCCACCTCGTCGCCCTTGGGCGGCTGTTCGGTGCCCACGTTCCAGGCGAGGGCCTGCTCGCAGCCCGGGCAGCGGGTCGCGACCAGGACTTCCTGGCCAACCAGGTGCGGTATCGCGAAGGAGTCCCACGCACAGCCGCCCCACCACAGCGTGCGTGGGCCCATCACCGAGAAGCCCAGCGGAACCGCGCTGAACGGGTGTGCCATCACGATCGCGCCGTCGCGCAGCACGATGTGCCGCCGCTCGTGCAGGGCCCACAATCCCGCCCGCACGGTCGCCTCCGAGACCCCCAGGGTCGCGGCCAACTCCGGGTCGGAGGGCGCCCGTCCGGTCTCGGCGAAGCCGCGGTAGACCGCCAGGCGCAACTGTTCGACGCTCACGAGGTCACTTCCCGCTCGGGCACGACCGTGTCGGGAGTCTCGCACTCCGGCTCGGTGACCGCGGTCCCGGGCACCCGCGCGGCCGGGATCGCGGCGACCCGATTGCGCCGGGACTGGCGGATCGCGTCGTAGGTGAGCACCGCGAGCGCCGCCCACACCAGGGCGAAGCCCGCCCACCGCGCGGCCGGCATCGGCTCGTGGTAGACCGCGACGCCGATCCCGAACTGGATGATCGGGGCCAGGTATTGCAGCATGCCGATCGTGCTCAGCGGCACCGTGTTCGCGGCCACCGCGAAGCACAGCATGGGGACCACCGTGATCAGGCCCGCCGTCATCAGCATCAGCGCCTGCGGCGTGCCCTCGTGCCCGAACGTGCCCTCGCCGGACCAGGCCAACCAGGTCAGGTAGCCCAGAGCGGGCAGGAACATCACGGCCGTCTCGATCGTCATCGAGTGGGTGGCGGGCAGGTTCATCCGCTTCTTGATGTAGCCGTACGTCGCGAACGACGAGGCCAGGGTCAGTGCGATCCAGGGGACTCGGCCGTAGGCGACGATCAGCACCACCACCGCCGTGACGCCCATCCCCACGGCAGTCCACTGGACCGGCCGCAACCGCTCCCCGAGCACCACGACACCGATGCCGATGAGCACCAACGGCGTGATGAAGTAGCCCAACGAGGTCTCCACGACCTGGTCGTGGTTCACGCCGTAGATGTAGGCGCCCCAGTTGATCGAGATCATCACCGCGGCCAGCGTGACCGTGGCCAACTTGGCGGGCGTGCGCACGATCTCGCGGATCCAGGACCATTGCCGGAGCGCGGCGAGCAGGACGACCATGCACAGCAGTGACCAGGTCATCCGGTGGGCGAGGATCTCGACGGCGCCGGCCGGCTTGACGTGCGGCCAGTAGAGCGGGAAGAGACCCCACATGACATAGGCCGCCGTACCCAGGAGCAAACCGCGTCGTTCTGAACCCATGCCGCCGACGGTACTGGCGAAGTGGCCTGCCGTCAGGAGCCAATTTCGGACGCGTGGATCCGTTGCGCCACGGAATGTTCCCGGTCCTCAGTCGCCCTCGCGGCTCAATGCCTCCCATCGGGTGTACTCCTCGCGGCGTGCCCGGTCGAGTTCGGCGACCATGTCGAAGGCCAGGCCGCCCAGGATGATCCGGCGGGGTGGGTCGGGCAGATCGACGACCTTGAGCAGCACGGCCGCCGCCTTGGCCGGGTCGGCGTCCTTCGACTCGCCCCACATCTCGGCCAGTTCGGCGCGCAGCGGGGCGTACACCTCGTTCTCGGTGGTCGTGGTCAGGCCGTGGGTGAACAGTGCCGTCTCGTAACCACCGGGCTGGACCAGGGTCACGTGCACCCCGAAGGCCGCCGCTTCCATCGCCAGGGCACCGGTCACGCTGTCGAGGGCGGCCTTGGTCGCGCTGTACAGACCCGTGGACGCGAAGCCGACGGCGGAGCCCATCGAACCGATCTGGAGGATGTGCCCCGAGCCCTGCTCGCGCAGGTAGGGGAGCACGGCCTGGGTCACCCACAGCGCGCCGAAGAAGTTGACGTCGAAGTGCGCTCGGGCCTGTTCCTCGGTCGCCTCCTCGATCATGCCGATCAGACTGACGCCCGCGTTGTTGACGACGATGTCGAGCCGGCCGAAGGCGGTGACGGCACGAGCCACGGAGCGGAACACCGCGTCGCGATCGGTGACGTCGAGGGGCAGGGGGACGAAGCGGCCGCCGTGCTCGGCGGCGAGGGCGGCGAGCGGCCCGACATCCCGCGCGGCGCCGACGACCCGATCACCCGCCGCGAGCGCGGCCTCGGTGAAGGCTCGCCCCAAGCCGCGCGAGGCACCGGTGATGAACCAGACGCGGGGGTCGCGGTTGGTGGGGTGGCGGGCAGTGGTCGTTTCGGTCGCGGCGTCGGCTCCAGGGGTGGCGGTCGCGGTGGTCATGGGCGTGGGCTCCTTCACGGTGTCGGCGGCAGGGGTGGCGGTGGCGGTGGCGGTGGTCATGAGCGTGGGCTCCTTTGTTTCCGCGGGGCCGGAAGGGTCGGCTGATTCGGCAGGTGCGGAGGATTCGGGGCAGGTGTCGGTGGGGCGGTTCGTGGGGTGTTCGGGAGGGGGCTTAGGGAGGGCTTGGGGCGGGGGGCTTACCTCGGCCGATAGCCGGACGAGGTCGCCGTGCGGTGATCGGTCCGCGCGGGGCGAGGGACGGCGATCCGCGCCTCGCGGCGGTGACGTGGCCGGGGTGGCTCGGGGGGCGAAGCGGCGCGCCGGATGGCAGCCGCAGCGTCGGCGGTATCGACGGTGATCCGCAGGCGGGTTTCCCTCGCGGGGCGCGAGTCGAGGACGGAGAACGCCTCGGTGGTGCGGTCGGTGATCGGTGCGGCGGCGGCCGGGGTGCGGAACATGAGCGACAACTCCTCGGAGATCGGGGGACGAGAGACGGCGAGACCTGCGAGACGAGACGGTTCGTCTCGCTTCGAGATCCAGCATGTACCTCTCCCTTGCCGATGTCAATACGAGACGGTTCGTCTCGTGGGTCGGCTAGGATGTGACCATGAGCATCGACAACACGGACGGCGGCGCCGAGTCGCGCCGCTCGGGTCCGGGCGCCGAGGCCGCCTCCGGCCGTGCCGCCACCAAACCGAATCCGTCCCGCCGCAGCGAGCAGTCCCGCCGCGCGATCCTCACCGCCGCCCGCGAATTGGTCGCCGAGTTGGGCTTCGCGAAGCTCACGATCGAGGCGATCGCGGCGCGTGCGGGTGTCGGCAAGCAGACCATCTACCGGTGGTGGGGCTCCAAGGGTGAGGTCGTCTTCGAGGCGTTCCTGGCGCTGAGCGATCCGGGGGAGGGCATCGTGCTCCCCGACACGGGCGACGTCGAGACGGATCTGAGGTTCCTGATGCGCGAGACCGTCGCCGAGTTCGCCGACCCCGCGTTCGAGGGCCCGATCCGCGCACTCAACGCCGAGATCATCAACGACCCCAAGCTCGCCAGGCTCTACCACGAGAAGATGGCCGCGCCCGTCGACGAGGCGAAGAAGGAACGCCTGCGCAGCGCCCAGCGGGCCGGACAGATCGCCGCCGACGTCGACCTCGACCTGGCTCTCGAACTGCTCTACGCCCCGCTGTACCAGCGCTGGCTGCTCCGCTCCGGCCCGCTCACGGAGGAGTACGCCGACAGCCTGGTGGCGCTGACCCTCAAGGCACTTCGCCCCTGATCCATCGGCGATGGGGGATACCGCCACGGTCCGCCACGGGCGAAGACTCGCGAATCGACCAAATGTGTCGATCGAGGTCGTTAGCGTGTGTCCGGTGACCACCTTGGGGGTGTCGTGAAGCGCTCGATCGAGCCGGGAAATCCGGCGTTCGTCTCTGCCCGGCACCAGCGTGGGTGGCGCTCCCAGCAGCGGCTTGCCGACGCGTTCGAGGAGAAGGCAGCCGAATGCGGCTTGCGCATCGGAGTCAGCGTCCGTCAGGTCCGACGCTGGGAAAGCGCGGAACCACCATGGCCGTCGAGTGACTACCAAATGGTGCTCGAGGCGCTGTTCGGACTGCCGTTGACCTTGCTCGGTTTCTCGCCACCGGTTGGCTCGCGTCGCTTCGAGGAGGAGATCGCGAGCGCCCAGGTCGTCGGCATCCTCGAAGATCTGCACGAGGGCGAGCAATCCGGATGGTGGCGTACCGACCCGGACGAAGGATCCGGCGCCCGTGTGGATCGCCTGATTCGGGTGGAGCAACGGGCGGGGGTCACACGCACCTACGCGTCCAGCCTGATTCCCGGACCTCTTCAGGTGTACGAATACGCGGTCGCGGCGATCCGCGCGTTCCTGCCGGCATTGCCCGAGGACGAGGTCATCGAGCGAGCACGTAAGCGGACCGAGCGGCTGGCCCGATTGCAGGCACGCCCCGACGGGTCACGTGCGCTGTTCGTACATCATCGACGAACCCGTCCTGCATCGACCCGTCGGCGGCGATGCGGTCCTGCGTGACCAACTCGCGCACTTGCTCATCACGGTGTCCGCGCTACCTCACGTGCAACTCCGGGTGGTGCCTCTCGCTGCCGGTGGTCATCCCGGCATGGCCGGTCCATTCACGATGTTCGACCTCGGGGACCGGCGAGTCGTCTACACCGAGGCCCTCACCGGGGCTTCGTGGACTTCGCGGCCGGCATGTCTTGCGGCGTACTCGTTCGCCTACGATCGGCTCCAGGCGGCAGCGCTTACTGCAAACGATTCGATGCAACTCGTTGCGCAGAGGCTCGCAGAACTGGAGACGGCATGGATGCTCGCGGGAGATGGACCACCAGCACCCACAGTGGAGGGGAAGACTGTGTCGAGGTCGCGTCCTTGGGCGCCGCCGTCGGAGTGAGGGACAGCAAGATCGCCGATTCCCCGGTGATAGCCGTCAGCCCGGCCTCATGGGCACGCCTCACGGAGGTGGCCGGTCGCTGATCGGCGATACGCGCAAGCGCGCTCCAGCGACCGATCACGGAGACGTCCCGCCGACCTACGGCCGCGCCTTGGACAGCCGTTCGCTCGGTGCGTCGTGGCGGATCGGCGCTTTAGGTAGGCACGGCCCGATCTCGCGCTTGCCGGACCCGTGCTTGTCCCGTATGAGGCACGCGGCTTCCGGGCGCCGGATCGTGCCACTCCACGCGTGACCCGCCCCTGTTGCCCATCCCGGCCCCGACCCCTCGGCCCCGGCCGGCTCCGGCCTCGGCCCACCCGGCGTCGGCGTCGGCTTCGGCTCGGTCCCGACCCGCCCCCATCCGACCCGTCCGACCCGACCCGGTCCGGCTCGGCTCCGCCCCGGCCTCCGTCCCGGCCTCGACCCCACCCCGGCCCGATCCGGCCCCCGCAACGCGACCCGCGTGTCCGCGCGGCGCGTTGGGCTTCGTGATCGGGCCCTGTTCGCGTGATTCGGACTTCGCGTGAATCGGCCCGGTTCTGCGTGATGTGGCTTCGGAAGTGCCCGTCGGAGTCGGTCGAAATCGCGTCATAGGCCACCGGGGTCAGGGAACCTGACGGAGAGTCACATCAGCCGGTGGATATTGGGGATTGGGGCTGCGGTACCGTCACGGACGGTGCCGAATTGTTATTTGACGGACCGTCAGATTTCTCCTTACCGTGGCCGTATATCCACGTCTGGATCAAGGAAACGACGCCACCCCGCTCCCGGGACGGCGTGCCTTGTGCTTTCCGAATGCAGGAGCGTCCCGTGCGAACCGTGAACTCCACACCCTTCAAAACCCGCCTGCTGCGCCGCTCCGGCGTACTGGCGGGCCTCGTCGGCCTGACGCTCGGCGCCACCGCGTGCGGTGGCGACGACGACTCCGGCAGCGGAGCCTCCGGCTCGATGACGGTGCTCATCACGCAGGAGGCCAAGGGCATCGACCCGATCATGACCACGGTGTCCTCCCTGACCGGCGGCAACCAGGCCGCGGCCGTGTTCGACATGCTCTTCTGGATCAACCCGAAGACCGGCAAGGCCGAACCGCAGATCGCCGAGAGCGCGACCGCCGGCGAGGGCAACTCGGTCTGGACGATCAAGCTCAGGCCCAACGTCAAGTTCTCCGACGGCACCGCGCTCGACGCCGAGGCGGTCAAGTTCAACTGGGAGCGGCACGCCGACCCGGCGAACAAGTCGGTGCAGTTCACCGCCGTCAAGGGGATGAAGTTCGACGCGGTCGACGCGCAGACCGTCAAGGTCACGCTGCCCGCGCCGAACGCCCACTTCGACTTGGTGGTCGCGCACAACCTCGCCTTCATCGGATCGCCCACCGCGATCAAGGCCGACCCCAAGCTGTTCGCGCAGAAGCCGGTCGGCGCGGGCCCGTTCAAGCTCAAGACGTGGATGCGCGACTCGCAGCTCACACTCGAGCGCAACGGCTCGTACTGGAGTCAGGGCAAGCCCGCGCTCAAGGAATTGATCTTCAAGCCGGTGATGGACCAGAAGCAGCGGCTGGCGGCGCTGTCCTCGGGTCAGGCCCAGCTGATGACGACGGCGCACTTCCCGTCGACCGAGCAGGCCAGGAAGGACGGCATGACGGTCACGCTCGATCCCAAGAGCGGCGGCTTCATGACCATGTTCGACACCTCCAAGCCGCCGTTCAACGACCCGCGCGCCCGCCGCGCGTTCGCGTTGATCATGAACCCGGACGATCGCAACCAGACGATCCAGGGCTCGCCGGGTCAGACGCTCAAGAGCTGGTTCCAGCCCGCGTCGCCGTTCGCCAACCCGGCAGCGGTGTACGCGACCAACAACCGCCCCGAGGCACAGAAGTTGCTCGACGAACTGGCCGCCGAGGGCAAGCCGCTGAGCTTCACCTACACGACCAACAGCAGTGCGAGCGCGCGGATGACGGCCGAGTACTGGCTCACCCAGATCAACGGCATGAAGAACATCACGATGAAGACCGAGTTCCTGGAGGGCGCGGCCTACATCCAGAAGGTGATGATCAACAACGACTTCCAGGCCTCGGAGTTCGTGATCACCTTCGACGAGCCGGAGCCGGTGCTGTACAACTTCACCCACTCCAAGGGCTCGGAGAACCGCACCAAGTGGAACAACCCCGCCGTGGACAAGGCGCTCGACGACGCCCGTAACACCGACGACCAGGCGGTCCGCAAGGCCGCCTACCAGAGCGTGCAGGCGGAGATCGTCAAGGACGTCCCGTTCTTCTCGTACGAGAAGTCCTTCGCGGCGGCGGTGCAGGGCAAGAACACCAAGATCGAGGGCCTGTCGCTGTTCGAGGACGGCCTGATCCTGTTCGACCGGATCGCGCTCAAGTAGTCACCACGGCACCGGCCACGGCACCCACGCCCGCATTCGCGACCGCATCCGCATTCGCGACCGCGCCGATCGGCCGAGCCGGCCCAGTGAAGTGACACCACGTCAGGGACGCACGCACCGTGCGTCCCTGACGCCGTGTCAGGCCCGCGCCACGCGGATGAACAGCGCCTCGGCGTCCGCGACCAGCACACCGTCGGCATACGACCGGGCGGTCACCCACGCCTTGCGCCCTTCGATGCGCGTGACGCCCGCCTCGTAGTCGATGCGCGTGTACAGCGGCGTGGCCCGGCGCATCCGCACGGTCAACCATCCGGTCATCCCGAGCGTTCCCGAGCCGGACTGTGCGCAGCCCATCACCTCGTCGAAGGCCGCGGCCACATATCCGCCGTGCACGCGCCCGTACGGCCCCTCGTACGCGGCGCCGAACGTGGCATGCGCCCGTACCAGCGGCCCGTCGCCGGTGATCCGCATCGGCGGCGCCAGCGGGTTCGCGGCGCCGATGAGGGGGCCGCGTTCGTGCAGCGCGAGATCGCGTGAGGTGGGTGTGCCGTCGCCCACACGGGCCAGTACGGCGATGCGATCCGCCAAATCTGATACATCGTCAGCTACGCTTTCCAGCGTGCTCGCGGCATCCTTCGGATCGACCGACTTCACCGCCTCGATCAGGCGGCGGGTCGCCTCGGCCAACCGGTGCCGCGCCGCGCGTCCGGCGCTGTCCGGCTCCGGCTGTGGCGTCCAGGTCAGCCGCAATTCGCGCAGCACGTCGGGCGATACCGGCGGATCGAGGGCCTCGATGGGCTCGAGGGCGTCCGTGGGGTCGGGGGCTGCGGCGGCGGTCATGACGGCTCCCGGGTGAGGTGGCCCTGGCTTCGGTCGGGCGAATGGCCGATCATTGCATGTAAAAAGAACGAGTTCTAGTTTTGGCGAGCGGCCGGCACGGCCGGCGCCGTCGTAGTACCGAATCGCAGTCACAGTAGAGGAGACGTCATGCCGATCGATGCCGCGAAGGCCACCGGAGCCGAGCCCCGCACGGGTGAGATCGCCTGGTCGAACAAGGACGTGATCCTCTACCACCTGGGCCTGGGCGCAGGCACCCCCGCCACCGGCGCGGACGAACTGCGCTACACGTACGAGAAGAACCTGCACGTGCTGCCGACGTTCGCGACCGTGGCCGGCACCAAGGTCGGCGGCAGCCTCTCCGCACTGCCCGGCATCGACATCAACCTGCGCGCGGTGCTGCACGGCGGCCAGGAGATCGTCGTACACAACCCGCTCCCGGCCAAGGCCAAGGGCGTCAAGGCCACCAGCCGGGTCGCGGACGTGTACGACAAGGGCAAGGCCGCCGTGATCGTGCTGGAGTCGTCGGCCGAACTCGAGGACGGGACCAAGCTGTACGACTCCCGCGCCGAGATCTTCGTGCGCGGCGAGGGCGGCTTCGGCGGCGAGCGCGGTCCGGTGACCAAGATCGACGTGCCCGAGCGGCCCGCCGACCACACCATCGACGTGCCCACCAGCGCGGACCAGGCGCTGCTGTACCGCCTGTCCGGCGACTGGAACCCGCTGCACGCCGACCCGGACTTCGCCAAGGCGGCCGGCTTCGACACCCCGATCCTGCACGGCCTGTGCTCGTACGGCCTGACCCTGAAGGCCGTCGTGGACAACGTCCTGGGCGGCGACGTCTCGCGCGTCAAGCGCTACCGCACCAAGTTCGCCGGCATTTTCTTCCCGGGCGAGACCATGCGGATCCGCGTCTGGGAAGAGGACGGCAAGCTGCTGATCAACACCTCGGCCGTGGAGCGCGACGACGCGATCGTGCTGTCCGACACGGTGGTGGAGTACACGGGCTGACAGGGGACGGGGTGTGCCGAGCCGCGGGTGCGGCGGGACGGCTCGGCCGGGTGGCGGGGGCGGTAGGGGCAGCTGGTTGAGTCGTAGTTGTAGCCGGCCGACCCCTGCCCGGGTCGCGGGCGAGGTTGGTTGGGGCGGCGGGGGCGCGAACGAGGTTGGTCGGGGTGGTGGGGTCGGTCGGCCGGGTGGCGGGTGCGGTACGGGCAGCTGGCTGAGTCGTAGTTGTAGTCGGCCCACCCGGCCTGGGTCGCGGGCGAGGTTGGTTGGGGCGGCGGGCCGCTCGGCCGGGTGGCGGGGGCGGTAGGGGCAGCTGGTTGAGTCGTAGTTGTAGCCGGCCGACCCCTGCCCGGGTCGCGGGCGAGGTTGGTTGGGGCGGCGGGGGCGCGAACGAGGTTGGTCGGGGTGGTGGGGTCGGTCGGCCGGGTGGCGGGTGCGGTACGGGCAGCTGGCTGAGTCGTAGTTGTAGTCGGCCCACCCGGCCTGGGTCGCGGGCGAGGTTGGTTGGGGCGGCGGGCCGCTCGGCCGGGTGGCGGGTGCGGTACGGGCAGCTGGCTGAGTCGTAGTTGTAGCCGGCCCACCCGGCCAGAGTCGCGGGCGAGGTTGGTTGGGGCGGCAGGGTCGTGGGTGTGGCTGGTCGGAGCGGCGGGGTCGTGAGCGAGGCTGGTCGGGGCGGCCGGAGTCGCAGGCGCGGCGTTGCTGCTTGTTGGGCGCCTTCGGCGCCGGCTCGCGAGGCACCACTTTTTGCTCCCCCGCTTCGCTCCTCCGCAAAAAGCGGCCCCTCGCTCGTGACTTCGTGTCCCTCCGCTTCGCTCCGGGCCACGAAGTCTTGGTTTTGCGGCTCCGCCGCTCTCCGCGCTTCGCGCGTCGATCACTGCGGGCGGCCCGCGTCGGGGGCGCTGACGCGCCTGGGGTGGGCGGGTGCGTAGGGGTGGGTCGGGGCTTCATGGTGCTTGGGCCTGATGTCTATGTGGCCGTCCCTCCGGTACTTCCCGCGAGTTGCTCACCCACGCGACCGAACGCCGTGACACCCCGCTGCGGGATCCACCCACCATCCACCGTCCGCATCGCCCACGCCTGCACCCGCATTCGCTGCTGTGCCGCGTCGCGCGTGCCCGCCCCTACAGCGTCTGCGCCCGCACTTGCCGGCGCGCTCCCGGCGTCCGAGTTCACACTTCCCGCGTCGCCTGCACCCGCACTTGCCTCTGCGTCCACGGCGTCTGCCCCCGCACCTGCCGCTGCGCCCTCGTGGCCCGCACCACACCTGCGCCGCCATCGCACCCGCCCGCGCGCCTGCGCCCTCGTCGCTCGCACCCGCCGCTGCGCCCGCGACGCCCGTGCCTGCACCTGCACTCCCGCCCCGCCCGCGGCGCCGCGCCTCCAGCCCCCGAGGTACCTGGCCGCCCCGGCCCGCCAAACCCCCGGCGCGTCAGCGCCCCCGAGGCCGGCCGCCCACAGTGATCGACGCGCGCAGCGCGGAGAGCGGCGGAGCCGCAAAACCAAGACTTCGTGGCCCGGAGCGAAGCGGAGGGACACGAAGTCACGAGCGAGGGGCCGCTTTTTTCTCGGAGGAGCGAAGCGGGGGAGAGAAAAAAGTGGTGCCTCGCGAGCCGGCGCCGAAGGCGCCCAACAAGAAGCAACGCCGTGCCCGCGACTCGGGCGGGCCTGCTTCGCCGTGCCCGCGACTCGGGCGGGCCTGCTTCGCCGTGCCCGCGACTCGGGCGGGCCTGCTTCGCCGTGCCCGCGACTCGGGCGGGCCTGCTTCGCCGTGCCCGCGACTCCCGCGCCCCCGCTTCGCCGCACCCCGCTTCGCCGCACCCCCGACCCCGGCCGCTCCTCCCCGCTGCCCGCCGCGCCACCGCCCGCACTCCCGACCCCCGCCTCTCGTACCCACACCCCCACCGCTCACCCCGCACCCGCCACCCCGCACCCGCACTGCCACCCCACACCCCACACCCGCACCCCCACCCCCACCCCCACCCCCACCCACCGACACACCGCACGCGCTCGTTGCCCGAGTGTGTGACGTTGCCTCGTCCCGCGTCGGATGCCTTTCGCCTTCCCTCGGGGCCGGATACCTTGACTGTGTCATTGGTCTTGAGTCAAAACGAGAACAAGTTATAGTTCTTGACCGGGCCAAGTATTGGTTCGAGGAACGACGAGGGAGCCCCCATGCGCGCAGCGGTTCTGCACGAGACCGGCCAGGACAAGCTCGACGTCCGCGATGACGTCGAGGCCGTGGGCATGGGCCCGGGACGCGTGCGGGTCAAGCTGCACGCGACCGGGGTGTGCCACTCGGACCTGTCCGCGATGACCGGCGTGCTGCCCCAGCCCGCGCCGTTCGTCCCCGGTCACGAGGGCGCCGGCGAGGTGGTCGAGGTCGGCGACGGCGTGAGCACCGTCGCGGTCGGCGACCGGGTGATCATCTGTTGGGCGCCGCCCTGTGGTGTGTGCAACTACTGCCGCGGCGGCCAGTCCAACCTGTGCCTGGCCGGGTTCATGAACGCCGGCACCCAGAACTTCACCTTCGGCGGCACCCCGTCGTACGGCTTCACCGGCACCGGCACCTTCGCCGAGGAGGTCGTGGTCGCCGCCCCGTGTGCGGTCAAGGTCGCCGACGACGTGCCGTACGAGATCGCGGCGCTGATCGGTTGCGGCGTCACCACCGGTGTCGGTGCGGTGTTCAACAGCGCGCGGATCGAGCCGGGCGCGTCCTGCGCGGTGATCGGCGCGGGCGGCGTGGGCATCGCGGTGATCCAGGGTCTGCGCGCGGCCGGTGCCGCCGAGATCGTGGCCATCGACCCGGCCGAGTCCAAGCACGTGTGGGCCAAGAAGTTCGGCGCCACCCACGCGATCACCCCGGACCAGGCCGCGGACGCAAAGCGCGACCTGACCGCCGGCCAGGGCTTCGACTACGTCTTCGAGGTGGTCGGCAAGTCGTTCACCGCCCGCAGCGCGTACGACCTCACCCGCCGCGGCGGCGACGTGATCATCGTCGGCGCGGGCGCGATGGACGACAACGTCTCGTTCAACATGTTCGAGCTGTTCTTCGACCAGAAGCGCATCATCGGCAGCATCTACGGCGGCGGCGACATCGTCTCCGAGTACGAGCGGATCACCAAGCTGTGGCGCGCCGGCCGGCTCGACCTGGAGGCGATGATCACCCATCGCCTCACCCTCGCCGACATCAACGACGCGTTCGACCTGATGAAGAGCGGCGAGTCGATCCGCACCATCGTCACCCTCTGACCGGGCAGCACCCGAAAGCCGGAAGGCAAGCGGCGCAGTAACCCGCAGTCCGCCCACCCGACGCAACGGGTGGGCGGGTGGGAACACCGACTCCCAAGCCGACCGACACGCGACCGCAGCAAGAACCACCGACCCCACGGGAGTATCCGCATGACCACGTCGCTGGATGGCAAGGTCGCCGTAGTCACCGGCGCCGGCCGTGGCCTCGGCCGCGCCGAAGCCCTCGAACTCGCGAAGCAGGGCGCGGCCGTCGTGATCAACGACTTCGCCCCCGAAGGCAGCCCCAACCCGGCCGACGACGTCGTCGCCGAGATCGTCGCCGCCGGCGGCAAGGCCGCCGCGCACCGCGGCGACGTCTCCGACTTCGACGCGGCCGGCAAGCTGATCCAGCTCGCGATCGACACCTTCGGCTCGATCGACATCGTGGTCAACAACGCGGGCATCCTGCGCGACCGGATGATCTTCTCGATGACGGAGCAGGAGTGGGACTCGGTCCTGGCGGTGCACGCCAAGGGCCACTTCAACACCACCCACCACGCCTCGAAGTACTGGCGGGAGAAGTCCAAGGCGACCGGTGGCGCGGTGTACGCGCGGGTGATCAACACCGCGTCCGAGGCGTGGCTGGCCGGCTCCGCCGGACAGCCCAACTACGCCGCGGCCAAGTCGGCGATCGTGGGCCTGACCATGTCCACCGCGAACGCCCTGGTCAAGTACGGCGTGCGGGCCAACGTGATCTGCCCGCGGGCGCGGACGAGCATGACCACGCACGTGTTCGGCGAGAGCGCGAACAACATCGCCGAGGGCGAGATGGACCCGCTGGCGCCCGAGCACGTCGCGCCGCTGGTCGCCTACCTGGCCAGCCCGGCCGCCGAGCAGATCACCGGTCAGGCGTTCGTGGTGCACGGCGGCTTCGTCGCCGTCATCGAACGCCCCACGCTCCAGGCCAAGTTCGACTCAAAGCAGGCCACCTTCACGCCGGACGAGCTGGACCAGGTGCTCTCGGCGCACTACGCCGACAAGAAGCTGGGCGCCGGCTACACCGCCGACGACCTGCTCTTCCTCAAGCGCGACCCGCGCTGATTCCCGATCCGCGGGGCCGGGGGTGGCGGATCACCTCCGGCCCCGCCTTTCGCCCGCACCGTTGACACGTGTCGTGACGCGGCCCGCGCAGGGACTTCCTGCCGATCGCCGTGATCGGGCCGCGGCCCGCCGGCCGCAGGTATGAGGGGTCGTACCCCGTACCGCACCAAGAAGGGGTTCCCCGTGCTGACCTCCGCCGACGACTTTCCGATCCACCAGACCCCCGAGCCGGTGGCCACGCCCGCCACCTCGGACCGCAACGCGTACGACCGCTACTGGTTCAACGGCTACGACCGCGATGGTGCGTTCTACTTCGCGTTCTCGCACGGCCTGTACCCGAATCGTTTCGTCGCCGACGCGCACTTCACGATCAGTGTGGACGGCGTGCAGCACAGCCTGCACGCCTCCCGCCGGGCACCGCTGGACCGCTTCGACCTCACCGTCGGGCCGGTCGGCATCGAGGTGCGCACGCCGCTGAAGGTGTTGCGGGTGTACGTCGAGCCGAACGAGCACGGGCTGGGCTGCGACCTGACCTTCACCGCGCGCGCCGCCGCGATCGAGGAGGAGCGCACCACCACCCGCAACGGGCACCACGTGATCATGGACTCGACCCGGCTGACCCAACTCGGCGTGTGGTCGGGCACGGTGACGCTGCCCGGCGGCCGGGTCCTGGAGATCGACCCGGCGACCACACTCGGCACCCGGGACCGCTCGTGGGGGGTGCGACCGGTCGGCGAGCGCGAGGGCGGCGCGCCCAAGCCGTTCAACCCGATGTTGTGGCTGTGGACGCCGATCCACTGGGCGGACGAGGTCAGCCTGTGGGCCTCGTTCGAGCGCGCGGACGGGCACATGTACCACGTGGACGGCAAGCGGGTCGCCGCGACGCCGCTGGGCGCGCTGCCCGACCCGGCGGCCGTACCGGTGCCCGAGGACGAGCCCGCGTTCGAGAAGCTGACGCCGCATCACCACGCGCTCACCTGGGTCCCCGGCACCCGTCGGATCCAGGGCGGCGAGTTCCACATGCTCGACGGCGCGGGCGAGCCGTTCGCGTACCGGATCGAGCCGATCGGCACCCGCGGGCTGCTCGCGGGGCTGGGCTACCTGCACTCCGAGTGGGGTCACGCGGTCTGGCAGGGCGAGCTCAAGGTCGGCTACGAGAGCTGGGAGTTGGACAAGGTGGACCCACTCCGGTTCGACCGCCAGCACCAGCAGCAGGTGATCCGGGTGACCGAACTGACCGGCGCCGGACGGGTCGGGGTGGGCGTGGTCGAGCAGCTGTTCTTCGGCCCGCATCGGCCCTACGGCTTCACGGAGATCCTCGACGGAGCGTGAGTCGGACCACGCGAAGGCGCGGGGGTGGGGCGATCGGATCCGGTTGGTGCGTCCCCGCAGTGGATCGGATCGGGCCCTGCGCGTCCGCGGTCGGTGCGCGTCCGCGGTCGGTCAGACCAGGTCCTCCGCGTCCGCGTCGGCCCGGGCGGGCTTGCGCTCGAACCAGCCGACCGGGTCGCTCGGGTGGCGCTCCCATGCGCCCACCAGGTCGCGGTAGAGCGGGGATTCGGCGAGCAGTTCGTGGTGCGTGCCCAGGATCGGCCGATTGCCGTCCATGAGCAGGATGCGGTCCGCGCGCCGCGCCGAGTCGATCCGGTGCGCGATGACCACCAGCGCGCCGCCGCGGGTGGCGAACGCCGCCTCGGCCAGCGCCTCGGTGGGCGGGTCCAGGTGGCAGGTGGCCTCGTCGAGGACCACGAAGCGCGCGGGGGACAGGTACGTGCGGGCCAGCGCGATCAGTTGGCGCTCGCCGGCGGACAGCGCGCCCGGATCGGCGATGCGCGCGTCGTAGCCGCCGAGCCGGGCGACCAGTTCGGCCGCGCCGACCAGGCGCACCGCGCGGTCCAACGCGGCGCGGGTGACGTCCGGGTCGAGGTAGCCGAGGTTCTCGTGCACGGAACCGGCGAAGACGTACGCCTCCTGCGGGACCACCGCGACGGTGCCGCGGGGTGGGGCGGTCCCGAGTCGGCCGGTGGGCGGAGTGTCGGCGAACGGGGTGCCGGTGAGCGAGACCGTGCCCTGGTCCGGGGGCAGCAGCCCGGCCAGGAGCGCGGCGAGGGTGGACTTGCCGATGCCGCTCGGGCCCACCACGGCCAGGTGTGATCCGGAGGTGAGGGTTATCGACAGGTCACGCACGACCGGCTCGGCGAACGGGCCGTAGCCGAAGGTGACGCGGTCCAGGACCAGACAGGGCGGCGCGCCGGAGGTGTTCGGCGTGTCGGACGCCTCCACGGCGGATGAGTAGTCGTCGGGGTCGGACGCGTCGAGTGGCTCGAGTGGGTCGAGCGGGTCGAGCGCTTCGGACGCGGTACGGGCGGCGGGCACCGGTGTGGAGCCGGCCGTGCCCGTCTGGGCCAGGCGGCCGGCGACCACGAGCAGTTCCAGGAACCAGCCGCCCACGGTCGCGGTCGCGGCGCGCACGGCGGGCTCCAGGTGCTGCGCCAGGTACAGCGCGGCACCCGCCACCTCGCCGGTGCTCAGAGTGCCTCGCCGGACCAGCCAGGGCGCCGTGATCAGCACGGCGAGCAGCGGGAGTTGGCCGCCGAGGGCGACCACCAGCAGGCGTACCGAGGAGGCGCGGGCGAGCAGCTTGGCGGCGCGTGCCTGGGCGTCCACGGCGGTGCCGAGCTCGGCGACCACGCGGTCCTGCGCGCCGCACGCGACCACGTCCCGCAGACCGGCCACGGTCCGGCCGGTGCGGGCGGCGATCTCCTCGTCGGCCAGCACCAACGCGCGCCGCCGTCGAGCCAGCGGGGGCAGCAGGCGGACGAACAACCACGCGGCGAGTCCCAACGGGATCAGCACGAGCGGCAGCAGAAGCGGTGCGAGCACGGCGAGGCCGAGCAGCGCGGCCACGATCGTCACGCCGAGTTGGCGCAGCGTGCGCAGCAGCGACGCGGTCAGATTGCGGCAACTCTCGACCTGCTCGGTCAGCCGGGCCACCGCCGCCTCCGCGTGCCGCCCCACGTCCGGGCGCCCGGAGGTCGCGTCGAGCACCGCCTCGGACACCACCCGGCGTACCAGCGTGTCCCGGATCGGCTCCACGACGGCGGCGAGGTGCGGGAACATCGCGTACGTGGCGGCGGCGCGGATCAGCATGGCCAGTGCGAGCACGCCGAGCAGTACGAATCCGACGCCGAGCCGGCCGGCCAGGAACCCGCGATCGAGCGCGGCGGCGAGCAACGCACCCGACAGCAGCGCGGGAATCCCCTCCGCGACCGACCACCCCAACACGTGCACCAACGGCTCCCGCCGCTCGCGCAACAGCCCGACCAACAGGGCCTGTCCGGCCCGCAGGCCACCGCCGTACGGCCCGGCACTGTGCCGCCGCCTCCGCGGCACCGCCGAGGGATCGTCGGCGAGGCGCCCCGGCCCCGCCCCGTCGGTGTCGTCAACGCTCGTTGCCCGTGGCCGCTCACGCCACCCCAGGGCCGCGCCGGCCCCGCGAGCGCCCTTGCCCCCGCCCACAGCCCGTCGCCGATGCCGAGTGGGCGCCCGCCCCGTCCCCCCGGCCCCACCCGTCGCCGCCGAACCGACCGCCTCCACGAACCGAACCGCCGTGGAGGGCGGGCCCGACGACCGGTCGCCGAGGGTCGATGTCGCCGGCACGCCGGACGGGGTCAGGTCGGGCACGGGTGCGCCGGAGGGCGACCGATCCAACGCCCCGTCGGCGGGAGCCGGCGTGGCCGGTACGCCGGGGAGAGTCGGGCCGGCGACGGGCGGGTCGCAGTCCGAGTGGTCCGATGGCTCGTTGGCGGGAGGCGGCGTGGCCGGTGCGCCGGGGAGAGTTGGGCCGGCGACGGGCGCGTCGCAGTCCGAGCGGTCCGATGGCCCGTTGGCGGGAGGCGGCGCCGCCGGAACTCCGAATCGGGCCGGATCAGCCACGAATGCCCCATCCGAAGGGGCAACTTCGTCACTCCCCGAGGCACAGGTGCCCGCGACCGGCACGGCCGAACTCACGCCGAGCCGCGCCGAATCGGTCACAGGCCGGGTCGGTGGGATGCCTCCACCGGCCTCCGGCGCACCGCTCGACGCATCGGCCGATGCACCGCCTGACGCATCGGCCGGCGTCGGCATCGCGACCCGAGCCGGATCACCCGTACGCTCCCGAGCCGGCAGAACACCCCCGGCTCCCCGCCCCGTTGCCCGCCGACGACCACGCCCCCGCCGACGCCTGCCCCCCGATGCGCCCTCATCGCCCAACCCGCCACGCGGCAAGCCCTCGCGCGCCGCCGCCTCACCCCACAACCGAACCACCCGCCACCACGCCCCTCGCCCGGAAGCCTCCGCCGCACCATGCGCGCTCTCGGGGGCGCCCGACGAGTTCTCATCCGCGTCCGGGTCGGCGCCGGCCTTCATCACGCGCCGCGGCCCGCCCCGGACGGGCGCCTCCGCGTCGTCGAAGTCCTCGGCGGCTACGCCGTGTCGTGCCCAGTGCCGCTGCTTGCCCTTGCCGGGGGCTTCGATGGCGTCGCCCGCGTTCTCCCGGACCGGCTGGGGTCCGCCATCGAGGTTCGGATTCGAGCCGGCCCAGACCACTCGCCGCCTACCCGGGTCGCGGGCCACGTCGTCGTCACGCTTCTTTGCATGCGCGGGCAACGACGAGTCTCCCTCCGTCGTCGGGCGTGCGCGGGGCCCGGCCGGCCCCGGCTTGCCACCCCGGCCATCGGCCCCGACTCCGGTGTCCTTGTCGTCCTGCGGGCCGCGAGCAGAGGCCCCGTCCGGCTCCGAACCCGTCCCAGGCCATGCCGCTTGCCGCCGCCCACTCTTGCCGGGCACTTCGACGGCTTCACCGGCATCCTCGGGGCTGTGCGGGGAGCCGCCATCGAGGTTCGGGTCGGTGCCGGCCCACACCAGGCGCCGCCGCCTTCCCCGGCCGGGGGCCTCCATCGTGTCGCCGACGTTCTCGATGGGTGAGGCGTCTCCGCCGGGCCGTGCCGCGCGCCGCCGCCTACCCCTGCCGGGCGGTGCGACGGTGTCGCCTGCGCTCTCTCGGACTGGCAGAGGCCCGCCATCGGGACTCGCTGTCGTGCCGACCCGCAGCACGTGCCGCGGCCCGCCTCGGCCGGGTGCTTCTACCGGGCCATGGGTGTTCTCGGGGTCGCGGGGCGCATCCTCGGTTGCTTCCGGGCGGGTTTCTGCCCACAACACGTGCCGCGGCCCGCCTCGACCGGGTGCTTCTGCCGCGCCATGGGCGTTCTCGGGGTCGCGGGGCGCATCCTCGGTCGCTTCCGGGCGGGTTCCTGCCCACAACACGCGCCGCGGCCCGCCTCGACCGGGTGCTTCTGCCGCGCCATGGGCGTTCTCGGGGTCGCGGGGCGCATCCTCGGTCGCTTCCGGGCGGGTTCCTGCCCACAACACGTGTCGCCGCCCGCCCCGGCCGGGTGCTTCTGCCGCGCCATGGGCGTTCTCGGGGTCGCGGGGCGCATCCTCGGTCGCTTCCGGGCGGGTTCCTGCCCACAACACGCGCCGACGCCTGCCCCGGCCGGGTGTCTCCGCCGCGCGACGGGCGTTCTCGGGGCCGCTCGGCGAATCCTCGTCCGTTTCCGGGACCGTACGGGCCCGCGCCACGTGCCGCCGCAGCCCCGTGTCGGGGCCCTCCGCCGTGTTGTCGGCGTCCCCGGGATCGTGCGGCGGGGTAACACCCGTCTCCGGGGCCATGTCCGCACGGGCAGGGGTATCGATGCCGGAATCGGGTGGGGAGTCGTTGCCGGCGTCCGGACCCTCGCTCGCCCGCGTCACCTGTCGTCGGCCGGAGCGTCCCCACGGGTTCCGGGGGTGCCACCGCCGTGCGTTCCGATCGGGCGTCGCGGCCGGCGCAGGGGCGTCCGCCGCCGCCTGCGCGTGTGCCGTATCCCGCTCGCGGTCCGAGCCGTGCGCACCATCGTCGTGTGCCCGGTCGTCCGCGCGGGACGCGTCCCGTCGTCCGTCGTCGGTCATCCGGCTTCCCCCTTCGATCCCGGTCGGCTCGCCGGGCGGCGTCCCGTCGGTGGCCGTGGTCGGCGACGGCGATGGTCGGCCGGCCCTCGGAAACGGTGCGTGCGTCGCGTGAACCGACACCGCCGAGCACCAAGTCCACTCGCCGCTACGCCCCTCCACCGGAGCACGCCCCGGCCGCTCGGCCGAGGCGCCTCCCGCGACCCCACTCGGCTCCACCGCGGCTTCCACCTGTGCGGCTCCGCCTACCGCCGCCGTGCCACCCGGCGCCTCGCTCGGTACCGCCCATGCACCGTCCTCGGCCGCTGTCGCCTGCATGGTCGGCTGCTCGCCCCGGGCATCCCGTGCCCCGTCGCCACCGCACACAGCGCCCGGGCCTGCCGTCGTGTGCACGGTCGGTTGCCCGGTCGTGGCATCCGGTGTCCCGTCGCCACCGCGCGCAGCGCCCGGGCCTGCTGTCGCCTGCATGGTCGGTTGCCTGGTCGTGGCATCCAGCGCCCCGTCGCCACCGCACGCAACGTCCGGGCCTGCCGTCGTGTGCATGGTCGGCTCCCCGGTCGTGGCATCCAGCGCTCCGTCGCCACCGCACACAGCGCCCGGGCCCGCCGTCGTGTGCATGGTCGGCTGCTCGCCCCAGGCATCCCCTGCCCCGCCGCCTGCGTCCGCGGCGCCCCTGCCCGCCGTCCCGCGCAGGGGCCACGCAGCGGCCCCGTCGGCCGGGCCCGCGGCACCCCCTTCCGCCGCCCCGCGCAGCGGCGACGCAGTCGCGTCGTCCCGTGCCGTGTCGCCGGCCGGGCGCTCGTCGAGCGGTTCGCTCATGCCGCCGTGCCCCCGATGCCGCCGTGCCTCATGCCCTCGTGCCTCTCATCGACCCGCCCCCGGGGCCGGGTCGGTTGTGGTGAACACCGTGCGGTAGGCCGGGGTGCTCCACAGGTCCGCGTGGGGGCCGATTGCCCTGATGCGGCCGGCGTCCAGCCAGACCACGAAGTCCGCGTCGGCCGCCGCGGCGGCGCGGTGGGCGACGACCAATCGGGTGCGGCCCGCGAGGCCGGTGCGGAACGCCTCGTGGATGCGGTGTTCGGTGACCGTGTCCAGCCCGCTGGTCGCGTCGTCCAGCACCAGCACCCGCGCGTCCTGCACCAACGCCCGGGCCAGGCCCAGCCGTTGCACCTCGCCCCCGGACAGCGCGAGGCCCTCGGTCCGGGTCGCGTAGCCGGCCGGCAACCGGCGGACGAAGTCGTCCGCGAACGCCATCTCGGCCGACCGGGTCACCGTCTGCGCACTCGCCCCGGGCCGTCCGTACGCGAGCGCCCCCGCCAGGTCCGCACCCACCAGGACCGGCCGGGGGAACGCGTAGGCGACGCCGCGGCGCAACTCGCCGCGGGCCAATCGGCTCACCGGCAGCCCGTCCAGGAGCACCTCACCCTCGTCCGGCTCGCGCAACCGCCCGGCCAGTGCGGCCAGCGTCGACTTACCCGAACCGGAGGCACCGACCAGTGCCACACACGCACCCGCCGGCACCGTCAGGTCGATCCCGTCCAAGACCACCCGGTGCGTATCCCGACCGGGCTCCGGCACCCGTACGCGCACCTGCCGGAAGGTCAACTCGCCGCGCCCCGGCGGCAGGGTGCGTGCCGTGCCGAACCCGGCGGGATCGACCGCGAGCAACTGTGCCGCCCGGGCCCGCCCGGCTCGCGCGTGGGCGACCCCGACCAGCGCTTCGACCTGCTCCAGGAAGCCCAGCCCGAGCGCCGCATACCCGGCCGCCGCGACCAGTTGACCGGGCGGGATCCGGCCCTCCGCGAGCAGCCATCCCGCGGTCGACAGGACGGTCAACTCGACCATCGGAGCGAGCAGCAACACCTGGGCCACCGCGTTGCGTTGGGCCCGCCACAGGCCGTGTCCCGCCGCCGACAACTCGGGCAGCGGGGCGAGGATCCGGGCGATCTCGCGATCGCGCGTACCGCAGGCCCGGATCGTACGGGCTCCCGCGAGCGCGTCGGTCAACCGCGCGGCCAGCCCGCTCTGCACCACCTGATAGCGAGTGAACAGGTCGGTCGCACGGGTCATGAACAGCCGCACCACCAACAGGCCCGGCAGCAGCCCGCCGAGGAAGCCGACCGCGAGCCACGGATCGATCAGCGCCAACGCGACGATCCCGCCGATCGAGGTGACCAGCGCGCCGAGGGTGCCCAGCAGGGCGGGGACCAGACCGGCCGCGTCCGGCGCCGCGCCGACCAGCCGGGAGGTGACGTCGCCGGCGGCAAAAGGATTCCGCGCCCCGGTGCCCAGATCGGTGACCCGTACCGCCAGCCGCCGGCGCAACCGTGCGGTCAACTCGGCGGCCAGCCCCGGCCCGGCCACCTCGGTCGCCAGACCGGCGAGCAGCCCCAGTACGAGCACGGCCACCAGCCGCAGGGTCGGCCCCGACGCGGAGTCGCCGCGCACCACCGCGTCCACCGAACCGGCCACGGCCGCGGGCAACGACAGCGCGGCGATCGAGCCGGCCGGGACGGCCAGGGCGAGCGTGAGGGTCGGCCCGGGCACGGTCCGCAATGCGGACCGCAAACCCGTGCCGGTGCGATCCTCCCGGGTCGGGGCGGCGGCCTGCGTGCCTATCGGAACATCGGCCACAGCGTGACTCCTCGGATGCGCGGACCGTTGAACGGGGCGGCGCCCGGACGGCGCCGTTGCGACGAAGACGGATCCCCGTTGCGACGAAGAAGGCTCACCGTCGCGACGACGAGGGATCCCGGCCGGGACGAAGCAAGGAAGGAAGAAGGAAGGAAGTACGACGAAGAAGGCAGTACGACGAAGAACGCAGCACGAATGGGGCAGTACGAAGAAGGCGGTACGGGCGGTGGCGGCGCGCCGCCTCCCGGGAACCGTCCGCGGTTGTCATGCTGAGGATCGGCCCGCGACCGGGAGCTCCTGATTCCGGCAGGAACTCCCGGTCCCGGGTTCGTGCTTACCGGGTCGACCACCCGTGCACCGCGGCGAACAACGGCCCACCGTGACGAACAGCGGCCCACCGGGGCGGACACCCGTCCGTCGCGCGCCCACCGGCCGATCGGCCGGACGCGCGGTGCCGGAACTAGCTGATCGTGAAGATCAGGCAGGTGACCAGCAGGCAGGTGAACTGGCACCCGTTGCCGCCGTGCCCGCCCAGCTCGACCGACTCGGTCTCGGGGAGCTGCTGCAGGGCCGCGAGGTCGGTCTCGATGTGCTCCATGGTGGATCTCCTTCGGGACGGTGCTGCCGTCGCGAGCGGTTGCCCGGGACGGGTGTTGCGGGGCGGTTCCCCCCTGTCGTCACACCCGGCCGGTTTGCAGGAAACCGGTCAGGCGTGCGTGGAGATCGGGTGCCCCATCCCCGGTCAGGACCTGGTGGCCCAGACCGGGAAGCTCCAGGTAGCGAAAATCGGTGCCCTCGACCCGGCCGCGCCCGAGGAGGGTGTGGCGCAGGGTCCGGGACTGGCCGACCGGGATGGTGTCGTCCCGGTCGCCGTGCACGAACAGCAGGGGTACGGCGATGCGTTCGCACACCGCGACCACGTCGCGCGGGCCCTGCTCGTCGGCGTACTCGGTGTCGCCACCGAGTCGGGTCATCAGCGCGCGGATCGGCAACGAGGCCTCGGCGATCAGTCTCGGCCCGGACAGGAACGGCGCCACCGCCAGACACCTCGACCACACGTTCGGCCCGAACGAAGCGGCCAGCAGGGCCAGGTAGGCGCCGTAGCTGACCCCGAACAGGGCCGGCGGGGCGAGCCCGAACGCGGCCCGCTCGGTGGCCATGGTGCGCCCGATCGCGGTCACGTCGGCGAGATCCGGGCCGCCCCACGCGCCGTGCAACTCGCGGGCGAAGCGCGCGCCGTAGCCCGTGCTGCCGCGTTGATTGGGCGCCACCACCGCGATGCCCGCCGCCGCGAGCTGTTGCAGGAGCGGGTCGAATTCGAACCGCCAGGCCGCCGCCGGACCCCCGTGCAGGGCGAGCAGGACATGGTGCGCACTGCGCCAGTCGGGGCCGCCGTACACGATCGACTCGATCGGGCCGGCGCCGCCGACCAGCAACTCCAGGTGGGCCGGCTGCCACACCGGGCGGGCCGCGTCGTCGAACCCGATGAACGGGCCCGGCTCGCCGTCCTGGCGCCACGACCCGGGCTGCTCCGGATCGATTCGGGCCAGGCAACTGGGCCGGTCCGGCGCGGAGTACGGGATCCGCAAGCCCTGTTCGGTCCATCGGCCGACCGCGCCCAGACAACCGTCCGGGGTGGCCACCTCCGCCAGCGCGCCGTCCTCGGGGGTCCACACCGCCAACCGGGAGATCGCCCCGCGGTCCAGCTGGAGTGCCACCCGGCGGCCGTCCGGCGCGATCGCGATCGGCCGCACCTGCGCGTCGGCCGGATGTACCAGTTCGGGAAAGCGCACCCGGCCCGGCAACTGCCCACGATCGGCGGGCAGTCGGATCCAACCGAGCCGATCGGTGCCCGGCGCGTCGCTGGCGATCACCAGCAGACCGCCGACCGGATCGGCGAGCAACAACCGGTCGTTGCTCTCCTCGGTCAACTCCAGGAAGGGCCGCACCGTGGCGGTGTCGAAGTCGAGTGCGACGGTCTTGATCCGACCGCCCCGCACCTCGTCCAGGGCGAGCCGCCGCCCGTCCGGGTCCAGCCAGACCCCGCCGCTGTACAGCGCCGACAGCTCCGCCGCGGGATCCAACCGGCCGTCCTCGCGGACCAGCCACACCGTGGTCGAGGGGTTCGTGTCCGCCCCGAGTGCGAGTGCGAGCGCGTCCGTGCCGGGATAGGGCAACAACCGCAGGCCCGGCAACCGGACCGTGGCCAAGTGCCGTTCGCTGCCCGCGTCGTCGGCCTCCAACAGGGCCAGCTCGTGCCGCCCCGGCTGGTGTCGGCAGACCAGCACCCGGCCGTCCGGCAGCGCGAGCAACTGGCTGTGCAGCCGCTCGGGCGCCCCGGTACCCACCGGCAGCGCGCCACCGGCCCGGCCCGGCCGCAACGACCAGGACTCCACCCGCCACGTGCCGTCGCCGGGAGTGGCCAGGCACGCGGCATGCCCGCCGTCGGCCGCGAACGACCAACTGATCCGCCGCAGCGGCCGAGTCGTCACCATCGTGCTCACGCGTCCTCACCGTCCAACCAGAGCCGAGCGCCGCCGTGGCCGAGCCGCAGCAGGAAGCCGAGGACACCCGCCGTGCCGGTGCCGTACGACGCCGAGACGCCGATCGCGCTCTCGTCGGCGGGCACCCGCAGGCCGTCGATCAGCGCGGTCCGGGCGCGCAGTTGCTCGGCGAGGTCCACGGCGTGCGCGCGATGGATCGAGTCGTCCAGCGCCTCGGCCAGATCGAGCAGGAACTCCCCGTTGCCCGCCAGGCCATGACACGCGGTGGTGCCCGAGTGCCAGCGGGCGCGGTGCACCGCCGCGCCCGCGCGCTCGGCCAAGGCGAGGTGCTGCGGATCGCCGTCCGCCTGCCACATCCGGATCAGGAACGTGCCGACGCCGGCCGAACCGCTGCACCAGTGGGCCAGCCGTACGCCCGCCGGATCGCCGGGGCCCTGCGGCCACCACGCCGTGTCGCCGTCGGTGCGCACGGTCCGGGTCAACGTGCGCGCCGCGGCCCGCGCGCCGTCGAGGAAACCTTCGCGACCGGTGGCCAGCGCCGCGTCCAACAGGAACGCGCCGACGCCGGCGACGCCGTGCGCGAAGCCGAGGTGCGCCGCGCCGGCCAGACGCGAATCGAAGTCCTTCGGGACCGGCCACAGGGTCAGATCGCCCGCCTGCCGGGCCGCACCGAGCAGCGCGTCGGCGCAGGCGAGCGTGCGTTGGCGAAACCGCTCGTCACCGGTGGCCCGCCACATTCGCGCCTGGAGCAGACCGGCCCCGGCAGCGCCGTGGCAGACGTCCGGATTGGGCCACACGACCGGTACCCGAAGCGCCGTCTCGATCGCCGAGGCGGCCAGATCCGCGTCCCCGAGCAGCGCCGCCGCGTCGTACAGCGCCCACGCGGTCCCGGACCGGCCGAAGTGCAGGCCGGGCAGGACCACCGCTTCGGCCGCCGCCCGATCGCGCAGCCAGACCGCGCCGTCCTCGACCGCGCGATGCAGCGCGTAGCGCAGCCGCGGTTCGAGCGTCGTGGTGTGCGCGGCCCGGGCCAGCACCCCCAGCACCCCGGCCGCGCCGTACTGCACGCTGCACGGATCCATCGCCGCCGCGCCGGCCGTCATCGGCCACAGCCGATCCACCCGCCCCGGCGTCATCGTCGCGACCAGGTGCGCGAGCCCGTCCAGGAGCAGCGCGTCGTCCTCGGGCGGCAGCGGATGCGGCGGCACCTTGTCGCCCTCGGTGTCCGGGTGCGGCCGCGGCCCGTCCGGCTCGTCCTGCCGCGCGACCACGCCGAGGCGGACATCCGCACCCGAGCCGGCACCCGAGCCCCAGTCCGCGGCTACACCGGAGCTCGAGATCGCACCCGACTCCAGGACCGCCCCCGCACCCGGCCCGAGGCCCCCCGCCGTGTCCCGACCCCCGCCCGCGACCGTGTTGCCCCTGCCACCCCCGCCACAGTCCGCATCACGCCCACCCGCGTCACCCGAGCCCGAGCCCGAGTCCGCCTTCGCAGCGCCACACTCGTCGTCGGCCGCCTCCGCGACGCACGCCCGCACCCGCTCCAGCGACCAACGCTCCGTCGGATCCTCGTGCCACAGGCCGCGGATCGCGGGCGCGAGGCGACGCGCGGTCCCTCCGTGCCGAGCAGCCAGGTCCAGCCACGCGCCCAGGCGTTCCACGGTGCCGCGGCTCGCGCCGACGTCCTCGGGCAGGGCCGGGTCGGCGCCGGTGGCCAGCAGGAAGAGCAGGCCGCCCAGGCTGTACAGGTCGGCGGCGGGGTGCACCCGGTGTCCGCCGTCCGCGCTCGGGCGCTGCTCCGGTGCGCGATATCCGGGCGTGCCCGCCGCGCCGGCCCGGGAGCCGATCTCGGCGGCCAGTTCCAGGTCCACCAGGCGCACCGAGTGGTCCGCCGCGACCAGCACGTTCGTCGGCGACAGGTCGCGAATCACCAGATGCTCGGCGTGCACGGTCTCGACCGCCCGGATCAGTTCCAGGACGACGGGTCGGGCCAGGGACCAGGGCACGTCCGGGTCCTGCGCATGCCGGCCGACCCAGGTGCGCAGCGGCTCGCCCGGCACCCGCTCCTGGGCCAGGAAGATCGTCTCGGCCTCCTCGACCAGCGCGACGTGCCGAGGGGTCAGGCCGGTGTGCGCGAGGCGCCGCATCACCACCGCCTCGTGCCGCAGGGCGGCGCACGCGTCCCGCCCGGAGCGGTCCACCTCGATGTGCGCGCGGGCCTGCTTGACCACCACGGCGGTGTCGTCGGTGGTGTCGCGGCCCAGGAACACGCCGCCCTTGGCCGAGTGCCGCAGCGCCGAGGTGACCGCGAAGCGACCCGCGATCAGCACGCCCGGTGTCGACGCCGCCGCGGGCTTGGCGGTGGGTGCCGAACGGGCCCGCTCCATCAGCGGATCGGGCGCCCACGCCGGCGGGGTGAACCAGGCCTCCCGGGCGTCGTCCACCGCCACCCCGTCGGGGTCGGTGAGCACCGCGCGGTAGCCGCCGTCGTTGCCGAGCACCGCGCGCCGGCCGAAGCCGCCGTAGCGGTAGTGCACGACGCTGCCCGGTCGGCACGGTCGGTCGGAGAGGATGCCCGGTCCGGTGAGCTCGCGCGTCACCTCGTCGAGCGCGTCCACCAACTCCATGAACTGCTCGTCGTCGTCGGGATAGACCGTGATGAACTTGCCCGCCGAGGCCCGGTCCGCCTCACGGGAGTTGAGCATCCGCAGCCGCTCCAGGTCGCCGGCGAACTTGAACGCCACACGGCGCGGCAACAACACGTCGCAGACCCGACCCAGCACGTGCGGGGCATCCCCGGTCCGCGCGCTGACGTGGATCTTCCAACCCTGCGCCCGGGCCGCGTGGCCGGGCGGTCGTACGGTGCACCAGAAGTCGTCCGAGCGCACATCCCACTCGCCCTCCGCACCGCCCGCGCCAGAGGCACCGTCCACACTCGACGTACCGGAGGCGCCGGCCACGCCGGAAGCGACGGACGCAGCGGGCATACCCGCCGCGCCGGCAACGTCGGCCCGCCGCACGACCCGCCCGTCGTGCCCCTGTTCCCGGACACCGACCGCACCGCGGTCCGACGCACCGCGGTCCGACGCACCGCGGTCCAGCGGAGCGCGGTCCACCGCAGCCCGGGCGAGTGCGGCACGGACGCGGTCGACCAGGTTCGTCCCCGGCGCGCCGTGGCCGCCGGTGCGCTCCGCACGGTGTCCACGCGTCGTCGTAGCCATCCCTGGACTTCCCCCTCGAATGTGCCCGCGCGCCCCGGTCGACGGTGCGCGTCGCGCTCGTCGACCGGTGCCCGGAAACGGGTGTCGAGCGACCCGACCCGGTCGCCGACGTGGCCGCCCCGCCTCGGATCGCTCCCCCCGGCGGGACGGCATGACCGTACGCAGCGCTTTCGGGCCACCTCAACGAGTTGCGGCAGCCTTCACCCCTTCGAGTGAAGTGACCTGTATTGAGGGTTGGTTGGTCAGTTGATCTGCATATTTCCGAACCGTCGATATCGGTGCAGGTCAACGAGCGTGCATGGGGACAACCATGCGGCTGGGGATGGGCTGATCGGGCTACTCGCCGATTCCGCGCTGCTGGGCCAGGATCGCGGCCTGGACCCGGCTGCGCAGACCCAGTTTGGTGAGGATCCGGCTCACATGGGTCTTCGCCGTCGCCTCGGCCATGTCCAGGTGCTCGGCGATGCGTTGGTTCGACATGCCCCGGCCCAGGCACGCGAGCACGTCGCCCTCGCGCGGGGTGAGCGACGCGAGCGCCTCCGCGCCCACTTCGGGACCGTCCGCGGGGGCCGACCGGGGCGGGCTCGCGAACGCGTGGATCAACCGGCGGGTGACCTCCGGCGCGACGAAGCCGTCGCCGCGCGCGACCAACCGGACGGCCTCGACCAGGCGTTCGGCGTCCACCGTCTTGAGCAGGAAGCCGGCCGCGCCCGCGCGCAGCGCGCCGAACACGTACTCGTCCAGGTCGAACGTGGTCAGTACCAGGACGTCCAGGCCCTCCGCGGTCAGCTCGCGCGTGGCGCTGATCCCGTCCAGTCGCGGCATCCGCACGTCCATCAGCACCACGTCCGGGCGCAACGACCGGGCCAGCGCCACCGCGGCCTCGCCGTCGGCGGCCTCGCCCACCACCTCGATGCCCGGGGCCGCGTCCAGGATCAGCACCAACCCCGCCCGGACCGCCGCCTGATCCTCGGCAACCAGCACCCGCAACGTGTCGACGTCGCTCACCCGGTCCCACCCTTCGGCCCCGTCGAGGCATTGTTTCCGACACCGCGCACCACATCGTCGCCACACGGGAGTTCGGCTCGTACATGCCACCGGCCCTCGCGTGGGCCCGCCTCGAACACGCCGCCCAGCAGCGATACGCGCTCCGACATGCCCACCAGCCCCGCACGCGCGCCCGGCAGCCGGGTGACGTGCTCGGGGTCGATCCCGTTGACGCCGGTGATCACCACACCATCGGTGCGATAGGCGAACACCATCCGCAACTCCTGTGGTGTGGCGTGCTTGAGCGCGTTGGTCAAGGTCTCCTGGACCACCCGGTAGGCGGCCAGGTCGACGGGTGTGGGCAACTCCCGTACCACGCCGGTGACCTCGATGTCGACGATCAGTCCGGCCCGGCGCACGTGCTCGACGAGGCGATCGGTCTCCGCCAGGCGGGGAACCGACACGGGTTCCTCGGGCGTGTTCTCCGAGCGCAGCAGGCCGATCATCCGGCGCATCTCGGTGAGCCCTTGGAGGCTGCTCTCCCGGATCACCTCCAACGTCTCGCGCAGCCGGGCCTCGTCCAGACTCTTCACCGACAGCGCGGCGGTGGACTGGACCGCCACCGCGCTCAGGTGGTTGGCGATCACGTCGTGCAATTCGCGCGCCATCCGGGCCCGTTCGGCGACCACCGCGGCCTGGTGGTCGAGTTCGGCCAACCGCGCGGTCTGGGTCGCGCGCAACCGTTCCACCTCGGCCTTCTCGCGGTGCTCGCGCACCGAGAAGCCGGTGAGTACGGGGGAGATGCCCACCAGTCCGATGTAGAAGATCGACAGGACGAACAGGCGGAACTCGCCGGTCACCGCCCAGACCGTGCTCGCGCCCAGGACCAACACCAGCACGTTGCCGTACAGCAGGCGGAACGCCAGCCGCGAAGTGCCGTACAGGCACGCCGCGTAGAGCACGTCGGACCACATGATCAGGCCACCGATGGAGGGCCCGAGCGCGATGTCCACGCTTTCGCAAACCAAGCCCAGGAACACCGCGAAGCGCGGCGACGTGCTGCGATGGCACTCGGCGAGGGTCAGCGGCAGGAGCGGCAGCAGGCGCAGCCACCGGTTCGGGTCCCACGCTCCCCAGATCAGGTAGGAGTTGGTGACGAGCAGGACGAGCGCGCCCACGAGGACCACGCCGCCGATCGCACAGTCGCGGCGGATCGGCGGCGCGAGGCCGGGAAGATGGAAGGGCAGGGGGCGCTGCCGCGCGGAGGTCGGATCGCTCACGCCCCCATCCCAACATCATTGGGGCGGGCGCGCCGACCACCGGCGCCGATCGACGTTCCGATCGTCCTGATTCACGACGATTCCCACTACTTCGGCTGAAAGCGAATCCCGCCGTCGAGCCGGATCACCTCGGCGTTGAGGTAACTGTTGGTGAGCAGTTCGTACGCGAGCGAGGCGAACTCGTCCGGCACGCCCATGCGCTTGGGGAAGAGCACCTGCTGTCCGAGGGTGTCCTTGACCGCCTGCGGCGCGGCGGCGAACAGCGCGGTGTCCATCGTGCCGGGTGCGATGGTGTTGACCCGTACGCCGATCGCCGACAGGTCGCGCGCCACGGGCAGCGTCATGCCGGCCACGCCGGCCTTGGACGCACCGTAGGCGGCCTGGCCGATCTGTCCGTCGAAGGCGGCCACCGAGGCGGTGCACACGATCGCGCCGCGCTCGCCGTCCGCCTGCGGCGGGGCCGAGGCCATCGCGGCGGCGGCCAGTCGGATCGCGTTGAAGGTGCCGATCAGGTTGAGTCGCACGATGAACTCGAAGGAGGCGAGCGGGTGCGGCGAGCCGTCCCGGGCCACCGTGCGGGCGCCCATCCCGGTGCCGGCGCAGGAGACCAGCGCGCGCAGCGGCGCGAGCGCGACGGCCGCGTCCACCGCGGCTTGGACCTGCTCCTCGTTCGTGACGTCGGTGGCGACGAAGCCGGCGCCGATCTCGGCGGCGACGGCCTTGCCGCGCTCCTCGTTCTTGTCCGCGATCACCACCGAGGTGCCGCCGGCCGCGAGCCGGCGCGCGGTGGCCTCGCCGAGCCCGGAGGCTCCGCCGGTGACGATCGCGGACGCGCCTGTGAGGTCCAGCATGAGCGTTCTCCCCTCGCCTGTTCTTGACTGAGGCAAGCTATTGCATGGGAAGGGGAGTCGACCAGGGGATCTGACGAAGCATCAGTTTGCACCCGGCGGGCCTTGTGCCGCTCACCGTCACGGAAGCGTCGGCCGCAATCTGTCCTCGCCCTGGCGTGCCCTCACGCCCCACCGGCCGCGCAGGCGTCGTGTCCGTCTCGGCCCGGCCGTCATCGTCGCCGGGCAGGCGTCAGTTGCGCCCCGCCCCGGTCGTCGGCGTCGCCACACTCACCGTCACGGTCGTCCCGACCGGCACCACGTCGCCGGAGTCGGGATCCGAGCCGGAGACCACGTCGTTCCGGGACGCCCCGGAGGGCAGCGCGATGTCCAGCCGGGCGTTCCTCAACGCGGTGCCGGCCTGGGCGACGGTCAGCCCCGACAGCGGGGGAACCGTGGTCGTCGCGGGCGCCGAGGACGACGCCGGGTCGGTGGGAGTCGTCGGGGTCGACGGCCGGGTGATCGGCGGGCTCGTCCTGACCCCCGACATCACCACGACGATCTCCGCCTTGTCCCGGTCGACCTTGCGCCCCGCCGCGGGGTCGGTGGAGGCGATGGTGCCGCCGGTGCCCCTGACGGTGCCGCGGAAGCCCCGCTCCCGCAGCAGCGCGACGCCCTGCGCCTCGGTCATTCCGACCACGTTCGGCACCGTCAACTTCCCCGGCGCGCTCGTACTCGTGCTCGGCGAGGCCGAGTCGGACGGATCCGGCGTGCTGGTCACCGGTGCCTCGGTGGTCGGCACGGCGGCCGACCGGGTTTCGGTCGCGGAGGGGGCGGCCCCGGTCGGATCGGTCTTGGCGGCCGGCTTCGTGTCGTCCGAACCCGCCATCGCCATGCCGACCAGCACCGCCACCACGATCGCGGCCACGGTCGCGAGCACGGCGGCGACGATCCTGCTCCGCCGCCCGCCGCCGCGGCGCTCGCGGTCGTCGTGGTGCGGATTCACCGGCGCACCGCCAGCCCGCCCCCCGGGGGAGTCCTCGTCGCGGTCGGTGGACACCACCCGGACCGAGAAGGGCGCGCAGGCGGCCACCCGCATGTCCCGGGCGGAGACCACCCGCACCGGGACGTCGCTCTCCTCCACCACCCGGGACGCCTCCTCGAAGGCGCTGCCCCCGCTGTCCCGGCCCACCTCGCCGAGCCCGAACAGCCCGCCCGGCGGGACCTGGTCCGCGATGTCCAAAGGCACCGTGTAGACGATCGTCCACACCCGCGTCTCGCCCGGGTACACATCCGGCGGCCCGGGGCGATCCAGGCCGATCCGCCGGCCGACGTCCCGGGGCAGTTCGCAGTCGTAGCGGTCCGGCGCACTGCCCGCGTTGCGCAGGGTCAGCGCCACCATCACCGTCTCGCCGGGAGCCGCGGTGATCCGACGAGGTTCGCACCAGGCCTGCACCGCGCACTCCGGATCGCCCATGCGCTGCCCGTGCAGGTCGGTGCCGCATTGTTCGCCCGGGCAGTACGCGTCGGTCTCCAGATACGGCGTACCGCACAGCAGACAGTGCACCATCGTCGTCGTCCCCCTCGTCGTCGTACGACAGTGCGAGCCTGCCTACCGCACAAACGCTTCGGATGGGATCGACTTCACACAATCCGAGGGCACTCCGGTGCACTGTGTCACCTCCCGTCCGGGATGCCCGAATCCGGGGCGGCGACCCGGAGAGGTAACCTCCCTTCGTGCCCAAGCTCTCCGACGTCGTCAGCGCCCTCGAACGGATCTACCACCCCGGTTGGGCCGAATCCTGGGACGTGGTCGGGCTGGTCTGCGGCGACCCGGACGCCGAGGTGCGCTCGGTGCTGTTCGCCGTGGATCCGACGCAAGCGGTCGCGGACGAGGCGCTCGCCCGCGGCGCCGACCTCCTGGTCACCCACCACCCGCTGTTCCTGCGCGGGGTGCACTCGGTCGCCGCGACCGGCTTCAAGGGGCGCGTCGTGCACAGGCTGATCACCGGCGGGTGCGCCCTGCACGTCGCGCACACCAACGCCGACTCGGCGTCCCCGGGCGTCTCGGACGCGCTCGCCGCCGCCCTCGGGCTGACCGTGACCGCGCCGCTCGACCCGGCTCCGGCCGACCCGAGCGAGTGTCGGGGAATCGGCCGGATCGGCGAGTTGGCCGTCCCCGAGACGCTCGCCGAGTTCGCCGCCCGGGCCGCCCGAGCGCTGCCCCGCACCGCGACCGGCCTGCGGGTGGCCGGCGACCCGGATCGCCCGGTGCGTACCGTGGCGGTGTGCGGCGGCGCGGGCGACAGCCTGTTCGACGCGGTCCGCCGCAGCGGCGCCGACGTCTACGTCACCGCCGACCTGCGCCACCACCCGGCCTCGGAGGCGCTGGAACACGGCGGCCCCGCGCTGCTCGATGCCCCACACTGGGCCACCGAGTGGCCGTGGCTGGCGTACGCGGCCGACGAACTCACCCGTGCGCTCGCCGCAACCGGTACTACGGTGGAAACCCACGTGTCGGAACTAGTCACGGACCCATGGACGTTCCACACTCCGCACCCCTGAGCACCGCGACGGGGGCATGAGGTCCGACCCCCGCCAGTCGCCCGCAGAACCCGAACCCACCCACCACAAACGCACCGGGTGGGCGGGTGGGAGGCAACCTCCCGCCCACCCGAGCCGCATCCAAGGAGCCCCCGCTGAACGCCGCGCCCGCCGACCAGCTCCGCCTGCTCGACCTCCAGGCCCTCGACTCGCGAATCGATCTGCTCGCCCACAAGAAGCGCACGCTGCCGGAGAACGAGGAGATCGACCGCCTCGGCTCCCGGCTCGCCCGGCTGCGCGACCTCGTGGTCGCGGGCGAGACCGAGGAGAGCGACGCGGCCCGCGAGCAGACCAAGGCCGAACAGGACGTCGACCAGGTCCGCAAGCGCGCCGAACGCGACCAGCAGCGCCTGGACTCGGGCCACGTCACCTCGCCCAAGGACCTGGAGAACCTCCAGCGCGAGGTGGCCTCGCTCGCCAAGCGCCAGGGCGACCTGGAAGAGGTCGTCCTGGAGGTGATGGAGCACCGCGAGGACATCCAGGGCCGACTGGCCAAGCTGGTCGCCGAGCGGGACGAGGCGCAGAGCGCGCGCGACGCCGCCGAGTCCCGGCGGGCCGCCGCCGAGGCGGAGATCGACACCGAGGCAGCCGCCATCACCAAGCAGCGCGCGGTGATCGCGGCGGCCATCCCGGCCGATCTGATCAAGCTGTACGAGAAGATCCGCGAGCAGTCGCACGGCGTGGCCGTGGCGCCGCTGTTCCAGCGTCGTTGCGAGGGCTGCCGGCTGGAGCTGGGGATCACCGACCTCGGTGCGATCCGCGCCGCCGCGCCGGACGCGATCGTGCGCTGCGAGAACTGCCGGCGCATCCTCGTCCGCACGGCCGAGTCGGGCCTGTGAGGCTCGTCGTCGAGGCCGACGGCGGCTCCCGGGGCAACCCGGGCCCGGCGGCCTACGGTGCGCTCGTGCGCGACGCCGAGACCGGCGAGGTGCTGCACGAGGTGGCCGAGGCGATCGGCGTGGCCACCAACAACGTGGCCGAGTACCGGGGTCTGATCGCGGGCCTGACCGCGGCGCACGCGATCGACCCGACCGCGACCGTCGAGGTGCGGGCAGACTCCAAGCTCGTGGTCGAGCAGATGTCCGGCCGCTGGAAGATCAAGCACGCCGACATGCGCGACCTGGCGACCAGGGCCCGGGGCATCCATCCGCCCGGGCAGGTCACCTACACCTGGATCCCGCGGGAGCAGAACAAGTACGCCGACCGGCTGGCCAACGAGGCGATGGACGCGGCGGCCAAGGGCCGGGCCTGGACCCCGCAGGAGTCCACCGCGTTCGCGACCCCCAAGGCCGCGGAGCCGGTGCCGGACGAGCCGGTCACCACCAAGGTCCGCCCGACCGCCCCCGGCTGGGGCCCGGATCTGGGCCGCCCGACCACGCTGGTCCTGCTGCGGCACGGCGAGACGGTACTCACCCCGCAGAAGCGCTTCTCCGGCACCGGCGCCGACCCGGACCTGTCCGAGCGCGGCCGATGGCAGGCCGCGCGCGCGGCCGAGGCGCTCGCCGAGCGCGGCACGATCGAGGCGATCGTGTCCTCGCCGCTGGGCCGCTGCCGGCAGACCGCGGAGGCGGTCGCGCAACGGCTGGGGCTCGAGGTGCGCGAGGAACCCGGCTTCCGGGAGACCGACTTCGGCGCCTGGGAGGGGCTGACCTTCGCCGAGGCGCGCGAGCAGACGCCGGACGCCCTGGACGCGTGGCTGACCTCCGCGGACGCGGCACCGCCCGGCGGCGAGAGCTTCACCGAGGTGGCCCGCCGGGTCGAGGTGGCCCGGGACAAGACCATCGCGCGACACCCCGGCAAGACCGTCCTGGTGGTCACCCACGTGACGCCGATCAAGACGCTCGTGCGGATCGCGCTCGGCGCTCCGCCGGAGTCGATGTTCCGGATGGAGCTGTCGGCGGCGGCGATCAGCGCGGTCCAGTGGTGGTCGGACGGCAACGCGTCGCTGCGCGTGTTCAACGAGACCGCGCACCTGCGCGGAACGTGACCGAAACGGCGCGTCGAACAAAGGTTTGACTCCGCCGCCGCGACGTGTCATAGTCGGCAGTGCCTTCAGCGTGCCCGCCAGTAGGATTCCGGGCGGACCACGCGGAGGACCAAACTTCCGAAAGCCCCGAGCCGACCCGGCCGGGGCTTTCGTTTTGCTTCCACCGAGCCCGGACCGAGATCCGCAGCGTCGACGCCCCCGAGATCTCCCCGACAGGCCCACTCGATCCCGGATCGAGTGGGTTTTTGCCGATCAGAGGCACAGGCGACGGACGAGTCGGCCTCTACGCCGGGTTCTGTCTCCCGGGAGCCTTGCGGCGCCCGGGGAGGCGGCCATCCATCTACGACTGCCGTTGCCGACAGCCTCCAGCGGTCTACCCGCGAACTCGGGCGGGCCGCCCTCGAACGTTCGCGCAGAGCACGTGTGACGGTGCTCCTCTTGACCTTGCTCCGGGTGGGGTTTACCTAGCCGCCCGAGTCACCTCGGGCGCTGGTGGTCTCTTACACCACCGTTTCACCCTTACCGGTCGTCCGAGGACGCCGGCGGTCTGTTTTCTGTGGCACTGTCCCGCGGGTCACCCCGGGTCGGTGTTACCGACCACCCTGCCCTGTGGAGCCCGGACGTTCCTCGGCGGAACCCTCCGAGGAGGAATCCCGACGCGGCCGCCCGGCCGACTCGTCCGCCGTACCAGCCATCCTAGCGGGGGCGAACCGCACCCTTCGCCGGGTGTCGTCGGCTTCGGTCAGCCGGACCCGGACCCGCTCGCCCAGACCCAGGCCCGTGCCGTCGAAGCGGGCCCGCACGGCCGGCTCGGCGAGTTGCACGGTCCCGCCGTCGCCGCGGTCGTTCAGGTCCACCACCACCGCGTCGAACTCGTCGCCGACGTGGTCGGCGAGCACGACCGCCTCGACCAGGGCCACCGCCTCGCGTTCGACCTCGTGCGCCCGGCGGTCGCCGGTCTCCATGGCCTTCGGCAATTCGTACAGCCGGGCCCCCACCCACTCGGGCACGTCGGTGCCCGCGACCAGGGACACGCAGATCTCGCCCGCGTACCGGTCGACCAGGCGCCGCAGCGGAGCGGTCACGTGCGCGTACTCGTCGGCGACCGCCGCATGCCCGGCCTGCTCCGGCACCCCCGCGTCGAACGCGGTGTAGCCCGCCCCGCGCAGCAACCCGGTGGCCTCCTGGAGGAACGCCGCATGCCGGGGGTTGTCCGGATCGAGCGAGCGGATCACCGCGCCGTACGTGCCGCCCTCGGGCCAGGCCACGTCCAGCGCCCGGCCGACCCGGCGGACCTGGGCCAGCGCGTCCGGCGGCGGTGGCGGCAGCGTGCGCAGGATGCCGATGCCCGCGTACGTCATCAGGTCGGCGGCGGCGATGCCGGTGAGCAGCGAGATCTGCGCGTTCCAGCCCTCGGCCGGGATCGGCGCCCGGTATTCCAGTCGCCACGAGTCGCCGTGCTCGACGATCTCCTGCTCCGGGATCGGCAGGCTCACCCCGCCGCGATCGCTTTCGAGCATCTCGCGCAGCCGGCCGATCTCGGCGAGCAGCGCCAACGGCTCCTCGGCGGTGCCCGCCTCGATCGCGTGCTGGACCTGCGGATAGTCGAATCGGACCCGGCTGCGCACCAGCGCGCGAAAGACGTCGGTGCCGATCAGGTCGCCGGACGAATCCAGGTCGAGCACCCACACCAGCGCGGGCCGGTCCTGCCCCGGGAGCAGACTGGCGGCCGCCTCGGACAACGTCGGCGGATGCAGCGGGATGCGCTCGTCCGGCAGGTAGAGGGTCTCCACCCGGCGCATGGCCTCCGCGTCCAGCGCACCGCCGGGGGTCACCCAGGCCGCCACGTCCGCGATCGCGTAGTGCACCCGGTAGCCGGTGTCGGTGCGGACCAGGTGCATCGCCTGGTCCAGGTCCAGCGACTCGGCCGGATCGATGGTCAGGAACGGCAGCTCGGTCAGATCCCGGCGGGTCAGCGTGGGCCCGCGCCGGGCGGCTGCGTCCGCCTCGGCCAGCACCTCCCGGGAGAACGGGCCCGGCAGTGCGAGGTCCGCGCGCAGGCGGGTGAAGCCGGCGCGCAGGCGGTCGCCGTCGGCGGACCTGATGTGGAGATGGCGACGAGGCACGGATCGAGCTTAGGAAAGATCCGCCGCGGTGCGAAGGACTTTCACGGCTTTTCGCCCGCGCGCCCGGAGCCGCGGCGTCGTGTTCGGCCCGGCTCGTCCCCATAAACTTGATCGGCCCCCTCGATCGTCCCCTTCGATCGGCCTCGTCCACCCCCCGCGTCGCTTGGAGTCCCGCCCGTGCTCGTGTTGTTGCCGCCCTCCGAGGGCAAGGCCGCTGCGGGGACGGGCCCCGCGCTCGACCTCGCGGGCCTTTCGATGCCGGAACTGAACTCCGTGCGGCGGCAGGTGCTCGATTCGTTGATCACCCTGTGCGAGGGCGACGAGGTCAAGGCTCTGGAAGTGCTCGGTCTCGGCCCGAAACTGCGCGGCGAGGTGCTGCGCAATCTCGACCTGCGCGAGGCGCCCGCGCTGCCGGTGGCCGCGCTGTATACCGGCGTGCTCTACGACGCCCTGGACCTGCCCTCGCTCACCGGCGCGGCGGCGGCGCGCGCGGCCGGGTCGATCCTGGTCTTCTCCGGGCTCTGGGGAGCGTTGCGGCCGACCGACCGGGTGCCGCCGTACCGTTGCTCGATGGGTGTGCGGTTGCCCGGCATCGGCGCGCTCGCCGGCCAGTGGCGCGCGGCGATGGCACCGGTGTTGCCCAGGCTCGCGGGCGAGGAAACGGTCCTGGACCTGCGATCGGCGGCGTACGGCGCGGCCTGGAAGCCGACCGGCGCGGTCGCCGAGCGAACCGCCACCGTGCGGGTGTTGCACGAGCGGATCGTGGACGGGGTGGCCAAGCGCTCGGTGGTGAGCCACTTCAACAAGGCGACCAAGGGCCGGGTGACCCGCGACCTGCTGGTCTCCGGCGCCGAACCGCGCAATCCGGCCGAACTGGCCGACGTGCTGCGCGAACTGGGCTGGACGGTGGAGACGGCCGAGCCCAAGCAGGGCGGCACACCCTGGGCGCTGGACATCGTGGTCGCCGCGATCTGAATGCGGCCGACGTCCGAGCAATTGCGATCGAACGAAGTCCCGCCTTGACAAAACAAGGGGGTTTCATGATCCTGACGCTTCCTCCGCAGGAAAAAAACAAAGCATTTCGTCCTACTTTGGATGATTCGTGCGTCGCGTCCGGCGGAGTCGACGATCCGACATCCATGGGGGATGAGTGAGTTACCCGCCGCCGCCCGGCCAGGACCCGAACCAGCCGTACGGGCAGCAGCCGTACCCCGGTCAGCAGCAGTACCCCGGCCAGGGCCAATACCCGGGGCAGTACCAGCAGCCGCAATACCCGCAGGGCCAGCCGGGCCCGTACGGGCAACCGCAGTACCCGGGCGGTTACCCGCAGGGTGCCGGCTACCCGCCGCCGCCCGGGCGCAATCGCAAGGGCCTGTGGATCGCCGTCGCGGTGGTCGCGGTGCTCGCGATCGTCGGCGTGGTCGGCGCGATCGGCATGTCCGGCGACGACGACAAGAAGGGCTCCGCCGCCTCGACTTCGTCGGCGAGCGCGTCCACCGGCGCGAAGTCCGGGTCGCCCACGCCGTCGACCACGTCGGCCAAGCGCAGCTCCACACCCGAGCCGGACCCCGACGAGGATTCGACCTCGGCGCCCGGGCCGGGCGGTGGCGGTACCGGTCTGGGTGAGGACAACTTCCTCTCCACGGTGCACATGCTCATCCCGGCGACGAAGTCGAAGCCGGACGCCGAACTGGTGTCCCAGGGCAAGCAGGCCTGCTCGGACCTCAAGTCGGGGAAGACCCTGCTGGAGGCCGCGATGAAGGTCACCATGGTGAGCGCGGTGCAGGAGAAGGGCATGGTCGTGGGCGGCGCGATCGCCGCGTTCTGCCCGGACCAGAACGGCAAGGTCAGGTAGGGCCGACCCGCGGACCGCCCGCGACGACGAGCGCCCCGTCCCCGATCATCGGGAACGGGGCGCTCGTCGTTGCGGGCGGCGCACCGAACCGAAGCGATCCGCGATGTACATTTCTCGCGGGTCCACCGTGCCGGACAGGTGTCATTGCGATCACCTGCGAACCCTGTCGGCACATCGACTCGAGCGACCCGCGATGATGGGGATTGCCCGGGCCGGTCTTCCGCGTTGTATACGCAGAGGCGCCGTGTGGGGCGCGTACGAAACGCACGCGGAAGAAGGGGTTCCATGGAGCGAATGGGCAGAATGGCCGGATGGCTGCGCCGTCGACCGCGTGAGGATCCGGACGCCGTGCGCGACCGGCGGGCCGGACTGCTCATGGACCTGGTCGAGCGCGGCTGGCCCGTCTGTCCGGCGGCACACCCGGTGGGTTTCGGCTGTTCCTGTGACCGGGTGGGTTGTCCGTCACCGGGCATGCACCCCGTCTCGTTCGCGTGGCAGACCCAGGCGTCCACCGACCCGGTTCAGGTGGCGCGCTGGCTGGAGTTGTATCCGGAGGCCAACTTCGTCACCGCGACCGGCGCCGGCCACGACGTGTTGGACGTGCCGGCGCAGGCGGGCGAGATCGCCTTGGCGGTCTTCGCCGAGCAGGGCATCGAGATCGGCCCGGTGGCCTCCTGCGGCCCCGAGCGCACATTGTTCTTCACCGCGACCCGCGGCACTCCCGCCGACGAGGACGAGTGGTGGCCCTGCGAGTTGGACTGCCACCCCGAGACGCTGGACGCCCATCCGGGCCTGCGCTGGCACTGCCGGGGCAGCTACGTGCTGGTGCCGTCCTCGCAACACCCCTCGGGGCAGCCGGTGCGCTGGATCCGGGGTCCGGAACTGCCGCTGCCCGACCCGCTGCGGGTGCTGGACGTGCTCACCGACGCGTGCGACACGGTGGGGGCGACGGCCGGCGACGGGCGCTGGATGTAGCGGAGCCGGCCCGGCCGCGTCCAAGGGTCATTCGCCGTCCGCGCCGACCAAGCCGTACATCCACCCGACGAGTTGCACCTTGCCGCCGGCCTTCGGCACCACCGCGACGTACTCGGAGAGCCGGTGCTCGGTCACCGACCTGGTCGGCTTGCCGGCCAGGAAGGTCAGCGTCGAGGGGTCCACGTCGCCGAGCCGGCGCGGCGGCTGCACGGTGAGCTTGACGCTGTGCTGGAGCGCGAAGAGCACCAGCGCGCCACCGTCCTTGGTCCGCACCGCGAGCGGCGGGAACTGGTTCGCCGCGCTGTCCACCGTCTGCCGCACGAAGCCCTCGCCGATCGGCTCGTCCCGCTGCCTGCGCAACTGCGCGGTGTAGGGGTCGGGCCCGAACAACTCCGCGCGCGTTTTGCCGTCCTTGAGGAACTCGGTGAGTATGGGCGCCAGTTCGCCGGGCGCAGCGGCCAGTCCGGGGGCGGTCGGGGCGACCGGTTCGAGGTAGCCGTCCGCGTCCTCGGCCAACTCGGGCAGCGGGCTCTGCAGGGTGGGGCCCCACGCGGCCTGCCACACCGCGTCCGGGTTCGCCTTGACGAAGACCAGCAACTGCGGCTTGGCGTTGTTGAAGTTCGGTGTGTTGTGCACGGCGAACCACTTGGGCCAGCCGATCACCTTGGGGATCAAGAACTCGGGCCGCTCGTGCGCGATCGGGGCCTTGCCCAGATTCCCGCGCGGGTCGGTGAAGCTCAGGATCTTCAGACCGGCCTGGTCCAGCGCGCCGAGCGAGCCGGTCTCGACCCGGGCGTTGAGCGGCAGATCGCGGTTGGCATAGGCCTGGTTGTTCTGCACCTCGTAGTCGTGCAGCACTTTGCCGGCCTCGCGCCGGTCCAGGGCCTCGACGGGCGTCGTGGAGCCGTGGACGGCGACACAGCCGGTCGCGGCGAGCGCCGTCACGAGCAGGGCGGCGGTCGCGGCCACCGCGCGGGATATGCGCATCGGTACTCGGCAACTCTTCCGGGGGAGCGGGCAGGAGGAGATCTCGCGAAACCTTACTGCCCGCACCCCGTGCGGCACCGCGCCCGCCCGATACGGACCGCACGACGCCGATACGGACTACACGACGGTCAGCACCTCGGCCCCGGTGTCGGTGACGACCAGGGTGTGTTCGAACTGCGCGGTGCGCCTGCGGTCCTTGGTGACCACGGTCCAGCCGTCGTCCCACATGTCGTAGTCGTAGGTGCCCAGGGTGAGCATCGGCTCGATGGTGAAGGTCATCCCGGGCTCCATCACGGTGGTCGCCCGCTCGTCGTCGTAGTGCGGGATGATCAGGCCGGAGTGGAACGAGCTGTTGATGCCGTGGCCGGTGAAGTCGCGGACCACGCCGTAGCCGAAGCGCTTCGCGTAGGACTCGATGACCCGGCCGATCACGTTGATCTGCCGACCCGGCTTGACCGCCTTGATGCCCCGGTTCAGCGCCTCGCGGGTGCGCTCGACGAGCAGCCTCGACTCCTCGTCCACGTCGCCGACCAGGTAGGTCGCGTCGGTGTCGCCGTGCACGCCGCCGATGAACACGGTCACGTCGATGTTGACGATGTCGCCGTCGTTCAGGCGCGTGGTGTCCGGGATGCCGTGGCAGATCACCTCGTTGATCGAGGTGCAGATGGTCTTCGGGAAGCCCCGGTAGCCCAGGCAGGACGGGTAGGCGTGGTGGTCGAGCACGTACTCGTGGGCGACCCGGTCCAACTCGTCGGTGGTCACTCCGGGTGCGATGTGCGCGGCGGCGGCCTCCATCGCGCCCGCCGCGATCCGACCGGCGACACGCATCCGCTCGATCGTCTCGGCGTCCTGCACCTCGGGCCCGGTGTACGGGGTCGGCGCGGGCTTCCCGACATACTCCGGCCGCGGGATGTCGGCGGGAACGGAGCGGATGGGGGTCGCCTTACCGGGTACGAGAATCGCCATAACCAGCGAGTGTAGCCGGCGCCGCGACCGGGGCGGCGATCGATACGACGGATGCGACGCGTCGTGCCGGACAGGGATCGAGTGGGTGGAGGACGGGCCGTGAAGTTCAGACTGTGGCGCAAGCCCGAGGGGCGCGCCGGCGAGTGGTACTACTGCATCAGGCACGGCACGGTCGAAGAGGGTCCGGACTGCCCGGCGCGCGACCGGCTCGGTCCGTATGCGACCCGCCGGGAGGCGGCGAACGCGCTGGAGACCGCGAAGACCCGCAACCAGGCTTGGGAGAACGACCCCAACTGGAACGACCCCGGGCGCCGCTGAGCAAACGGCGCTACCGATTCGTGGGCGGTCGCCGCGCTCGGCGAGGTGGCACGCGACGAGCGCGGCATGCGGCGGTCGGGTCACTCGGCGGGTTCGGGGACCCGGCCGCCGCCCACGGTGAGCACGCCGGGCAACTCGGACAGGCCGGAGACCAGATCGGTGGGGTCGGCCGGGCCCTCCACGAGCAGGACCACCGCCGCGGCCCGGGGCTCGCCGGGCGGGGTTTCGCCGGGGTCCTCCGCGCGCTCGTCGCGATTGTGCACGGACACGTCCACCACGGTGAACCCGGCGCCGGTACAGGCGACCAGGACCGCGGAGAGCACGCCGTGTCCGGGCAGATAGGTGATCCGGACCTCGGCCGCTCGGGCCCGGATCCCGCCGATCCTGCGGATGATCGGCGGATAGCCGTACACGACCACGAAGTGCAGCGTGGTGACGCCGATCGCGAGATAGGGCAGGCCCGCGCCGCAGGCCATGCCGATCGCACAGGTCAACCAGACGACGGCGGCGGTGGTCAGGCCGCGCACGGTGTCGCGGCGGACGAAGATCAGGCCGCCGCCGATGAAGCCGATGCCGGAGACCACCTGCGCGGCGATCCGGGACGGGTCCCAGCCGACGTGGCCGGCGGGCAGCACGTCGGCGAAGCCGTACTTGGAGATCTCCATGAACAGCGTGGTGCCGACGCCGACCAGCGCGTGCGTGCGCAGTCCCGCGCTCTTCTGCCGGACCTCGCGCTCGACGCCGATCACGCTGGAGAGCATGAAGGACAACATCAGTTCGGAGAACTGGGTCCACCCCTGACTCTGCGCGATTCCCTGCGACCAGCCCGCCAGGGTCGTGCCGGCATCCACGCGCCCACCTCCTCCGCCCCGGGACCGGGGTCCCGGGGCTGCTCGACCGACTTACCTTTCCGGCACGCTACGACTCCATTCGGAGCAGTGGTTACGCGCGCCGGTTCGGAAACCGATCGAGGGAGGGGCGGGCGAGGGTCAGGCGCGCGAGCCGGCCGGGATTCGCTTTCGCGAACCGGCCGTCCTGGATACGGCCTTTCGGGTGCGCGAGACGGTCGGCTTGGCCGCCGCCCTTCGGGTGCGCGAGACGGCCGGCCGGGATACCGCCATTCGGGTGGCCGAAGGCCTGGAGGCGACCTTTCGCGATTGCGCCTTTCGGGGCGACGCCTTTGCGGTGGTCGACTTCGCGGACGAACTCTTGCGCACCGTGCTGCTCTTGCGGGTCGCGCCGCCGCGCCGTGCGACGGTCCGGGCGGTCGGGGTCCGCCGTTGCGTGGCACCGGACTTCGGGGCCTGGGTCCGCGGCATGGCGGCGTCGACCGTGCGGTCGTCGACCGTCTCGGTGTCGCCGTTGCGCTGGATGTAGCGCAGCGCGGTAAGCGCCTCGCGCTTGGTCTCATAAGGCGACGACTTGATGATCGTCGAACCGTTGGAAGCTGCCAGGACGAAGCCGAACTTGCCGGAGCGTCCCTTGGTCACAATGAATTTGGCCGGCACTTGCGTCTCCTTGGAGAGCGAAGAGAAAGTTTTCTCCTCCACGGAAACACGGTTTGTCCCGGTTGTCATATATAAGTGCTATTTCGGAGTGAATCGACCCGCTCAGCCGAAAACCACTGTGACCTCGACTGCATCCGGGCGCCGACCCCGTGTCCTCTGCGGTTCCGGCCGGCAGGATCACGCCATGACAACCCCCTCGTCCCCCAAGCGCGACCCGCGTGACCTGCCGAACATCGACCACCTGGTCGTGGGCGTCCTCGGCGGCACCGGCGAGCAGGGCCGCGGTCTCGCGTACCGCCTGGCCGTCGCCGGCCAGAAAGTGATCATCGGCTCGCGCAGCGCCGAGCGGGCCGGCTCCGCCGCGGCGGAGCTCGGTGCCGGTGTCCGCGGCGCGGACAACGCCACCTGCGCGGCGGAGAGCGACATCGTGATCGTCGCCGTGCCCTGGGAGGGGCACCGCGACCTGCTCGTCGCCCTCAAGAGCGAGTTGGCGGGCAAGATCGTCGTCGACTGCGTGAACCCGATGGGCTTCGACAAGCAGGGCGCGTTCGTGCTCGACGTCGAGGAGGGCAGTGCCGCGCAGCAGGCCGCCGCCGTGCTCACCGACTCGGCCGTCACCGCCGCCTTCCACCACGTCTCCGCGGTGCTGCTGCTCGACCCGAACGTGGAATCCCTGGACACCGACATCATGGTGCTCGGCGACAAGCGCGATGCCACCGACGCCGTGCAGGCGCTCGCGTCGCGGATCCCCGGGATGCGCGGGGTGTACGCCGGTCGGCTGCGCAACGCGCGTCAGGTCGAGGGGCTCACCGCCAACCTGATCTCGACCAACCGCCGGTACAAGGCGCACGCCGGACTGCGCATCACCGACGTGTGAGCCCGCTCGGGTGCGGGCCACGCCGCACACGAGTACCCGGACGGCACGAGGCCCGGCGCATCCGATGATGCGCCGGGCCTCGTGCCGTCCTGCCGTGTGCGGGGATCGCCCCGGTGTCAGGCCAGCGACGCGGCCCAGGTGCCCAGCGGGCGGGCGACCAGTTCGCCGGCGTTGTTGTCGATCGCGTCCTGCAGGCCGGCCAGTACGTGGGTGACCATGCCGGCGGTGGCCGGGTCGGTGAGCACGTGCTGCACGTCGGCCTCGACGCCGAGCCGGGTGTGCACCTCGGGGACGGAGATCTCCGGGCCGGAGACGACGAAGTTGTTCAGGTCCCGGAGCAGGGTCTTGAGCTGGATCAGCGCGCGGATGCCGCCCTGGACGCCCGGCGAGGCGGAGACCGCGACGATCGACTTGCCGGCCAGCACGCCCTGGGCGTACGGGCGCGAGGCCCAGTCGAGTGCGTTCTTGAGCACGCCCGGCAGGCTGCGGTTGTACTCGGGGGTGGCGATGATCAGGCCGTCCGCCTCGGCGATCGCCTCGCGCAGGCGCACCACGGACGCCGGCGGGTTGGCCTCCAGGTCCTGGTTGAAGTGCGGGAGCTCGTCCAGACCCTTGTAGACCTCGATCTGCATGCCCTCGGGCGCGAACGGCTGGAGGGCGTTCAGGAGCGCGGTGTTGAACGACTCGGCGCGCAGCGAGCCGGAGATGGCGAGGATGCGGGACATGGGGTCCTCCGTGGATGGCAAGACGAGGCGAAGCAGGTTGTTGAACGTTTAACAATGTATCGCGCGCTTGTTGTGGATTCAACTTCCCCCTCGGGATTCGCGGACGGAATCGGCGTCCCGGACCGGCGGCGGCCGGTGCCGGGGGCCGGGTCGGCGGGGGCGACAATGGAGCCGCGCCGCGCCCGCATCGCCTGCGGCCGTCCCCCGTTCGCACTCGTCTGGAGCCCCCCGCCATGCCCCGCATCGTCGTTCTCGCCGTGATCGTGTGCGTCCTGGCGCTCGCCGCCGCCGTGGTGGCCTTCGTCGGCGGAAGCTGGCTCGGTGTCCCGTTCGTGTTGCTCGCCGCGCTGGACGGCAACCTCGCTTTCTACTACCTGCGCCGGCACCGTGTCCGCCGTTCGCGTGAGCTCGCCGCGCGCGCCTGAGTCCGCTTTCACCGCCCGCCGGGCGTCACCCGTATGGGTGGATGCCGCCGATCGGTGGCGTGTCGTCATCGAATTCGAACAAAGGTTCGGGCTACGCTTCCACCCGACGTTGTCCACAGGCGTGCGCCGGTCGTGCCTCCGTGTCGGTGCGACGGGTTAGCGTTCAAGGTGTGAAGCGAACACCACAGACCGGCAAGGCGGCAGGCATGGCAGGACAGGATCGCGAGAAGGCGTTGGAGAACGCCCTCGCCCAAATTGAACGACAGTTCGGGAAGGGTTCGGTGATGCGTCTCGGCGACGAGGCGCGTGCACCGATCGAGGTCATTCCCACCGGCGCGATCGCGCTCGACGTGGCACTGGGCATCGGTGGCCTCCCGCGCGGGCGCGTCGTGGAGGTCTACGGCCCGGAAGGCTCCGGCAAGACGAGCCTCGCGCTGCATGCGATCGCGAGTGTGCAGCGGGCCGGCGGCATCGCGGCGATCGTCGACGCCGAGCACGCGCTCGACCCCGACTACGCGAAGAAGCTCGGCGTCGACACCGACGCCCTGCTGGTCTCGCAGCCGGACACCGGCGAGCAGGCGCTGGAGATCGTCGACATGCTGACCCGCTCCGGCGCGGTCGACATCATCGTCATCGACTCGGTGGCGGCGCTCGTGCCGCGTGCGGAGATCGAGGGCGAGATGGGCGACTCGCACGTCGGCCTCCAGGCCCGACTGATGAGCCAGGCGCTCCGCAAGATCACCGGTGCGCTCAACCAGACGAACACCACCGCGCTGTTCATCAACCAGCTGCGCGAGAAGATCGGCGTGATGTTCGGCTCGCCGGAGACCACGACCGGTGGTCGGGCACTGAAGTTCTACGCCTCCGTGCGCCTGGACATCCGGCGGATCGAGACGCTCAAGGACGGCACCGAGGCGGTCGGCAACCGCACCCGGGTCAAGGTGGTCAAGAACAAGCTGGCCTCGCCGTTCAAGCAGGCCGAGTTCGACATCCTCTACGGCATCGGGATCAGCCGCGAGGGCGGCCTGATCGACATGGGCGTCGAGCACGGCTTCGTGCGCAAGTCCGGCGCCTGGTACACGTACGAGGGCGACCAGCTCGGTCAGGGCAAGGAGAACGCGCGGAAGTTCCTCAAGGACAACCCCGACCTCTCCGACGAGATCGAGAAGAAGATCAAGGAGAAGCTCGGGGTCGGCCCGCGGGTCGACGTGCCGGCGGAAGCGGAACCCGAGGAGGGCTGAGCTCGTGGGTCGCCCTGCCGGCGAGTGGTCGAACACGTGGGGGGACGGATCCGAGGCCGGACCCGTCTCCCCGCCGGTCGACCCCGCCGAACTGCGGGCCGCGCTGGAGGCGGTCGCGGCACGAACCGCGACGGGTGATCGGGCCGAGCGCGGCGGTGCCCGGCGCCGTACCGCAGGCCGATCCGGCCCGCCGCGACGCGACGCGCAGGAGCGCGAAGCGGGCGACCGGGAGGGGAGGGACGACGGCTCGGGGGCCGACGTCCACGAAGCGAGTGAGCGGGCCGCCGGTCGGCGGTCCGAAGGTGGTCGGGCCAAACGGGACCGGCGCGAGCGGGCCGGGACTCGGGGCCGGGCCCGCCGGGACACGGACGACGAGGGCATCGAGGGCGCCGACACGGCTCCCGAACCACTCGCCGATCCGGAGGCCACCGCGCGCGCGATCTGCCTGCGCCTGTTGACCGGGCGTGCGCGCACCCGGGCCCAACTGGCGGACGCGCTGCGTCGCCGGGAGGTGCCCGACGAGGTGGCGGAATACGTGCTGGGCCGATTCACCGACGTGGGACTCATCGACGACACCGCCTTCGCGGGCGCGTGGGTCGACACCAGACATACCGGCAAGGGGCTGGCCCGTCGCGCGCTGGCCCGGGAACTGCGCCAACGCGGCGTGGACGCGGTCGTGGTGGACGAGGCGGTCGCCCGACTCGACCCCGAACAGGAGCTGGAGACGGCTCGGGCCCTGGTGGCCCGCCGGTTGCCGGGCACGCGCGGCCTGGACCGGGACAAGCGCATCCGCAGGTTGGCGGGCATGCTCGCGCGCAAGGGATACGGCGAGGGACTGGCCGTTCGCGTGGTCCGGGACGCACTCGATGACGAGGCCGCGGCCGACGAGACCGGCGACGCGGACGAGACCCCGTGGCGAGCCTGGGACGGACCGGTCTGAGCCGAGCACCCGCCACCGGGCGAGGGTGGCCTAGCCTGGGAGGGTTGTCCGAGCCGTCGGGCCGCCACAAGCGCGTCCCTCGGCGCGTTCACGTCCCAGCCGTCCGCTTGAAGGGCCATCCGCCTTGGCGATCAGTGTGTTCGACATGTTCTCGATCGGGATCGGCCCGTCGAGCTCCCACACGGTGGGTCCCATGCGCGCCGCGCGGATGTTCGCGCAGCGCCTCAAGAGCGAGGGCGTCCTGGACCGGGTCGCCTCGGTCCGGGTCGAGCTGTACGGCTCCCTGGGCGCGACCGGCCACGGACACGGCACGCCGCGCGCGGTGCTGCTCGGCCTGGAGGGCTACTCGCCACGCACCGTCGACCCGGAGGAGGTCGAGCCGGAACTGGCGCGCATCCGCGAGTCGGGGATGTTGCGACTGCTCGGCGTGCAGGACATCGCCTTCGACGGCGACCGGGACCTGGTGCTGCACCGTCGCAAGTCGCTCCCGTACCACGCCAACGGGATGACCGCGTGGGCGCGCGACGAGGACGGCACCGAGCTGCTCACCAAGACCTACTACTCGGTCGGCGGCGGCTTCGTGGTGGACGAGGACGCGGTGGGGGCGGATCGGGTCAAGCCCGACGACACCGTGCTGCGCCACCCGTTCCGCACCGGCGACGAGTTGTTGCGGTTGACTCGGGAGACCGGCCTGTCGGTGTCCGCGCTGATGCTGGAGAACGAGAAGGCGTGGCGCACCGAGCCGGAGATCCGCGCCGAACTGCTGGAGATCTGGCAGGTGATGCGCGCGTGCGTGCAGCGCGGCCTGGCCACCGAGGGCATCCTGCCCGGTGGGCTCAAGGTGCGCCGCCGCGCCTCGCGGACCGCCCGTACGCTGCGCGCCGAGGGAGACCGACCCACGCACGCGATGGAGTGGGTCACCCTGTGGGCGATGGCGGTCAACGAGGAGAATGCCGCCGGCGGTCGGGTGGTCACCGCGCCCACCAACGGCGCCGCCGGGATCATCCCGGCCGTCCTGCACCACTACGTGGCCACCGTCCCGGGCGCGGACGAGGACGGCATCGTGCGCTTCCTGCTCGCCGCGGGCGCGATCGGCATGTTGTTCAAGGAGAACGCGTCGATCTCCGGTGCCGAGGTCGGCTGCCAGGGCGAGGTGGGTTCGGCCTGCGCAATGGCCGCCGGCGGTCTGGCGGAGGTGCTGGGCGGCACCCCGGAACAGGTGGAGAACGCCGCCGAGATCGGGATGGAGCACAACCTCGGGCTCACCTGCGACCCGGTCGGCGGCCTGGTGCAGATCCCGTGCATCGAGCGCAACGGCATGGCCGGCGTCAAGGCGGTCACCGCCGCCCGGATGGCCCTGCGCGGCGACGGTCGGCACCACGTCTCGCTGGACAAGGTCATCAAGACCATGAAGGAGACCGGCGCGGACATGAAGACCAAGTACAAGGAGACCGCCCGCGGCGGCCTCGCGGTCAACATCATCGAGTGCTGAGCGCCGCCCGCCGGGATGGGCGGCGGCGGTGGTCCGCACGTCCCGACATCGGTGACGCACGTGCCGGCGTCGCGTTGATGTGCCCGGCGGGACACGTGAGGTGTGCTCGCGGAATCGAAGGGTAGGCATGCGCCCGTGAACGACGAGAGCGGTCCCCTCCTGGTGCAGGTGTCGGCGGTCGGAGCCGGTCATACATTGGTGACCGTGCACGGCGAGATCGACATGGACAGCGGTCCGATCCTGGACGATGCGCTGAGCCGACAGGTCTCGGCCGGCCTGAACCGGCTGTTGCTGGATCTGTCCTCGGTCGGCTTCATCGACTCCTTCGGCCTGCGGATCCTGGTCCGGGCCGAGCGGCGGGCCCGCGAGGCCGGCGGTTCCCTGCAATTGATCGCGCCGACCCGGGCGGTCGCGCGGGTGTTGCGGCTGACCGGCTTCACCCTGATGGTGGCCGTGCACGACACCGTGCAGGAGGCGCTCGCCGCGCAGGACAGCCCGGCCGGGCTCGACTGACCGACCCTGTCCGGCGGGACAGGACCAGGGGCCCTGGGCCTGAGCAAAAACACCAAGAATCATGATCAAAATCCGGCGCAGGGCTGGCCGGATTCGATCATGCACGCCACACTTGGAATGTTCGCGCGCCGGATGTTTCTGCTGTCGCCCGAAGGCCGTGGACCTGTGGCCGTCCCGCCGAGCGCAAGCCCGACGGGACGGCCGCCGCATGTCCGGCGGCGATGCGGGCGAGGTGACGCGGGGCGGAGCGAGGCGGCCCCGCGCCCCGGTCAGACGAGCGTGCGCTTGAGGAACTGCGCCATGGTCGAGCGATACTCGCGGGCCTCGGGCAGCAGCGCGGTGAGTTCGCCCGCGCCGTGTACGAAGCCGTCCCAGCGCTTGGCCTCGACCGGGACGCCGGCCGCCTCCAACTGCTTCGCGTACGCCTCGCCCTCGTCGCGCAGCGGGTCGTACTCGCCGGTGAGCACCAGTGCGGCGGGCAGCCCGGCGAGGTCTTCGGCGTGCAGCGGCGACGCGAGCGGATCGGTGCGCTCGCTGCGCGGGCTGGTCAGGTACAGCTGGACGGCCTCCTCCAGCGCCTCGCGGGTGAGCAGGTAGCCCTCGCCGTTCTCCGACACGGACGGCCGGGAGAGGGTCAGGTCCAGGATCGGAGCGTCCAGCACCTGGGCCAGCGGGGTCGGCTGGCGGCGGTCGCGCAGCATGATCGAGCAGGCCGCGGCCAGGTTGCCGCCCGCGCCCGTGCCGCCGATGGCCACCTTGTCCGCGTTGATGCCCAGCTGGAAGGCGCGCTCCTGCACCCAGATCCACGCGGCGTAGGCGTCCTCCAGGGGCCACGGGAACTTGAGTTCGGGCGCCAGGCGATACTCGACCGAGATCACCACGGCGCCGCTCTCGGCGGCCACGTGCGCGCAGTGACCGTCGAACCGGTCCACCGCGCCGAGCCACCACGCGCCGTCGTGCAGGTACACGTAGCCTGGGCGACCGCCCTTGGGGGCGGGTCCGGCCGGCGTGTACACGCGGGCGGTGATCTTGCCCGGCTCGGGCTCCTTCACCGTGATGTTCACATCCCGCGTCGTCACATCTTCCGGCGCGGGCTCGGCGAACGCGAGGATGGACGACTCCAGGGCTTTGTTCGACGCGGCACGGCGCTCCGCCAAGGGCAGGTCGGCCAACAGGGGCGGCGCGGCGGCGACAGCGTCGAGGATCGGCTGGATCTGCGGTGCGACGGGCATGCGACTCCTCCGAACGGATTACGAAGCAGCACAGTAGAACTTCGCGCCCGGAGTTGACAGAGCGTCAGACTCCGAGTGCGTGACATAGACCACACAGAAAGCGCGCGAAGGGCGTCAACCGTGCCAGTTGCCCCCGGCGTTGAATAAACGGAACCCACTGAGGAGTACGTGTTGACCGTCATCGACGAGCCCCGGATACCGGGCGCGCCGACGTCCACCCCCGGCCGAGGTGCCCCCGACGAGCACTCGTCGGGGGCCCTGTCGTTCGTGGAGCGCGGCTTCCGGTTGTTGTGGCCGCCGCTGGCGGTGTACGCCGGTACCGCGGTGCTCCAGCTGCTGGTGCTCGCGTGGATGATCCCGCCGGGCGGCCCGAGTCTGCGCGACCGGCTGCTGCAGTGGGACGCGCACTGGTATGTGGACGTCGCCGCGCACGGCTACCCGGACAGCTTCACGTACACCCCCGAGGGCGACCTCACCGGCAATACGCTCGCGTTCTTCCCGCTGTATCCCGGCCTGGTCCGGATCGTGCACTACCTCACCGGCACCGACTACGAGACGGCCGGCCTGATCGCCGGACACCTGGCCACCGCCGCCGCACTGTGTGTGCTGTACGTGTTCATGAAGCGTCTGTACGACCGGCGTGCGGCGCTCGTGATGACCGTGCTCGTGGGCGGCGCGCAGCCGATGGGCGTGGTCTTCTCGATGGCCTACAGCGAGACGCTGTTCCTCGCGCTCGCGGTGGGCACGCTGCTCGCGGCGCACCGACGGGCCTGGCTGACCGCGGGCCTGCTCGCCTGCCTGACCAGCATCACCCGGCCGGCGGGCATCGCGGCGATCGCCGCGTTGGGGGTGGCCGCGCTGTTGGAGATGTGGCAGCACCGACGGCTCGTGTACCGCCCGATCGCGGCGTGTGTGATCGCGTGCCTGGGCATGCCGCTGTACCTGCTGTGGGTGGGCACCCGGCTCGGCGAGATCGACGCCTGGTTCACCATCCAGGACGCCGGCTGGGGCACCAGGTGGGACAACGGCGAGGCGGTCCGGCACTTCCTGACCGACACGCTGCGCAACGGCGACCAGTGGATAGCGGTCAGCACGGCGGTGTTGATCATCGCGGCCGTGATCGGTTCGCTGGTCGCGCTGAACCGACGGATCTGGCCGCCACTGGCGGTGTACGGCCTGTCGATCCTGGTGATGACGCTGTGTCAGAGCAACTACTACCACTCGAAGCTGCGGCTGATGATCCCCACGCTGCTGTTCTTCGTCCCCCTGGCGACGGTGCTGGCGCGGGCGCGCACCCGTACGGCGGTGCTCGTGCTGAGCGGGATGTGCCTGTTCGGCATGTGGTACGGCGCGTACATGCTCACCACCTGGCACTACGGGATCTGACGTCCGCCGTCCTCGATCGGCGGGCGGGCCGAAGATCGGCCCGCCCGGCGGGCGAGGACGAGGCGTTCCGGGTCAGTGCCCCGCCCCGCGGGCGCGGTCGATGGCCTCCTCGAGGATGTCCAGGTGCTCGGGGGGCAGGTGCGCCGCTATGTAGCCGTCCGGGCGGATCAGCAGGATCGTGTGCGCGCCGGCGCCGGGGTACTCGGGGGTGACCACCAACTCGGCCGGCGCGGCGAGCTTGTCCAGCCGGGCTCGCAGCCGGGGCATCAGGCCCGCCTCGCGCCAGCGGTCGCCGTGCCACACCTCTATGCCGGGGGCGATCAACAGCACGACCAACCCACGGTCCAGGCACTCGGTCAGCCACCCGTCGGCGCCGTCCGCGCGGACCACGGGGACGTCCCGGATCCACTCGCCGACCCCGGGGCCGGGGGTGAGCAGCGGCGAGCCGTGGTAGTCGGGGCCGGACGTGCTCGCGGCCGGACCGCGCGGGTCCAGCCGGCGCAGCGTGGTGCCCTTGCCGCGTGCGCCCATCAGGGTCAGCCGGCGGCCCACCTTCTGTACCGGGCTCGCCGGCGCCAGGAAGTGCAGCGCGTCCTCGCCCAGCGCCAATCGGCGCCGGGCCGCCCCCCGGCGCTCGCCGTGGTAGGTCTCCAGGAGCCGGATCGGGGCGTAGCCGCGCAGCGTGAAGGCCAGTTTCCAGGCCAGGTTTCGCACGTCCTGGAGACCGAGTTCGACCGCGTCCGCGGCGGACGGGTGGACCAGGTGCGCGGCGTCCCCGGCGAGCAGCACCCGGCCGACCCGGAAGCGGCGGGCGAGTCGCTGGTGCACCTCGTACTCGCCGCTCCACAGCAGGTCGTGCGCGGGATCCTCGGCCGAGTCCGAGTCGGGGGAGAGCGCGTCCAGGGTGCGCAGCACCGACCGCACCTTGGCGGAGACCCGCTTGGGGTCGGCCAGGTCGCCGGTCACCTGGATCACCCGGGTCTCCTCGGCGGCCTTGGCCACTCCGTGCGCCATCGGGAGCTGCCAGGTCAGTCGCCACACGTCGTCGGGCAGCGGCTGGGCGAGCACGGTGCCGCCCTTGTGGAACGGCGGGTCCACGAACAGCCACGGGGTGGCCGGCCCGCCGGTGTCGGGGGTCGGCGGCTCGTCGGCCAGCGAGGGATCCGGGGGCACCAGCGACGTCGCGGTGATCCGGCGCGGCAGCCGTACCTTGACGTCCGCGCACAACAGTCGGTCCACCCGCGGGCGGCCGGGAAAGCGCACGTTCACCGCGCGCCGGACCACCGAGCGGGACCCGTCGCAGCCGAGCAGCCACTGTGCGCGCCACTTGACCGGGCCGGCCGGGCCGCGGGCGAGCAGGGTGACCGAGGTCTCGTCCTGTTCGACTCCCTCGATCCGGTGCCGCCACGCGGTGGTCACCAGCGGACTGGCGTGCACGGCGTCCAACAGGGCGCGTTCCAGGCGCTGCTGGGAGAGTCCGTAGCGGACCGGGGCCTCGGGCTCGTCGACCGGCTGCGGTACGTCGCGGGTGCGCCGGCGGATCCGCTGCACGCCCCACGGCTCGGCGGCGCCGTCGAGGCGGGTGCCGGTCAGGTCGTAGACGAAGGCCAGCGTCGCGCCGTCCAGCGCACACGCGCGCGAGCCGGCCCGCGGCGTGCCGTTGCCCGAGTCCACCACGACCGAGCGCACCCCGCGCCCGGCCAGGGCCAGGGCGGCGGCCAAACCGGCGGGCCCGGCGCCCGCGATGATCACCGAGTCCGCGCGCGGAACATTGCCCGCCATCGTGGCCCCCCAAGTGTTGCAAGACGTGTCGTACTCGTCGCCCATCATCCGGCACCGGGACCCCGCGACGACAAAGCGACGCCCCGCGGGTGGCGTTCACCGCGGGGCGTCGGTCGTCGGGGCTGCGGGTGGGGCGGTGGTCCGGGCGAGTCAGACCCCGGCGCCGTCCAGGGCCAGGACGGCCGGTTGCGGCTCGACGGCCGGCGGCTTGCCCTTGCGCGAGGTGCGCAGCCTGCGCTCCAGCCACGTGGCGAAGGCCGACAGGATCATGCACATCGCGACGTAGATCGAGCCGACGATGATCGTCACCGGGATGAACGGCATGTGGTAGTCCTGGTAACCACCGATCAGCTTGGCCGCCGCGAGCAGCTCCGGGTAGGTGATCAGGAAGCCGAGCGAGGTGTCCTTGAGGGTCACCACGATCTGGCTGATGATCGTCGGGAGCATGGTGCGGATGCCCTGCGGGACCAGGATCATCGTCATCACCTGGGTCTTGCGCATGCCCAGCGCGTAGGCCGCCTCGCTCTGTCCCTTGGGGACGGCGAGGATGCCCGCGCGGATGTTCTCCGCCTGCACGGTGCCGTTGTAGATGGTCAGGCCGACCACCAGCGGCCACATCGGATCCCACTTCCACCAGCCCTGGCTGCCCGGGACGAGGTAGAGCATGAAGATCAGTACCAGCAGCGGCATCGCGCGGAAGAAGGTCACGAACGTGGTCGAGGCCCAGCGCACGATCTTGTGATCGGAGAGCCGGCCGGCGGCCAGGAAGGCGCCGAGCACGATCGAGAACACCGCGGCCAGCGCGAACGCCTTCAAGGTGGCCTTGAGGCCGTCGAGGATGAACTGCTGGACGCCCGTGTACTGGAACGGGTCCCACTTGGTCGACTCGAACTGGCCGGTGTCCTCGAACCGCATGATCACGAAGACGAAGAAGGCGGCCAGGGCCAGGGTGCCGAGCACGCCGATGATCAGATTGCGCCGGCGTGCCTTCGGGCCCGGGACGTCGAACAGCACGCTCGCTTCGCGGCTCATCGGACCACCGCCAGCTTCTTCTCGAGCGCGGCGAGGAGCGCGCTCATGGTCAGGGTGATGATCAGGTAGCCGATCGCGATCCACACCAGGACCCACAACGACTTGTAGCCGTTCTCGATCATCGTCGCGCTGGTGCCCATGAGCTCGGTGGTGTTGAAGGCGCTGGCGATGGCCGAGTTGCGGACCATCGCGATCAGCAGGCTGCCGATCGGCGGGACCGCCGCCCGACCGGCCTGCGGCAGCACGATCTGGCCCAGCGTCTGGGTGAAGGACATGCCCAGGCTGCGGGCGGCCTCGGCCTGGCCGATCGGGACGGTGTTGATGCCCGAGCGGATCGCCTCGCAGATGAAGGCGGCGGTGTACGTGCTCAGCGCGATGACCGCGAACTGGAAGAAGGAGAAGTTGAACCGCAGCTTGGGGAAACCGAGCGCGACGGCGAAGAAGATCAGCGTCAGGGGGGTGTTGCGGAAGAGATTGACGTACGCGGTGCCGAACCAGCGCAGGGGCGGCACCGGCGAGACCCGACACGCGGCTATCAGCGTGCCGAGCAGAAGCGACGCGATCCCACAGACGACGGTCAGCTTGAGCGTCCCGACGAAGCCGTCCTGCAAGAGATCCCAGTTGTCCTGGATCACTTCGAGCATCGTGATCGAGCCCTCCTCTCCGTGATCGTGGGTTCAGGGGTGGGTCGAGGGTCCGTTCCCCTGCTCACGTGTGGCGGGGACGGGAGGGGCCGAGCGCCGGCCGGTCCCGGGGGAGCCGGGACCGGCCGGCGCACGACGTGCGACGGGTGCGACGCGCGACGAGGCGGGTCAGTAGCGGACGAGCGCCGGGATGGCCGGGGCGGCCGAGCCGGACAGGCCGAGCGTGGCGTCGTACGCCTTCTTCCAGTCGCCGTTCTTCTCGTGCGCCTCCAGGGCGTCGCTGACCGCGTTGCGGAACACCGCGTCGTCCTTGTTCAGGCCGACGCCGTACTTCTCCTCGGTGAACGGCTCGCCGACCACCTTGAGCGCGCCCGGGTCCTTGGCCGCGTAGCCCTTGAGGATCGCGTCGTCGGTGGAGACCGCGTCGACCTGGTTGGAGAGCAGGTTCTCGACACACAGCGAGTAGGTGTCGAACACCCGGGTGGTGGTGTCGGGGAACTTGGTCTGCAGGTTCTGCAGCGGGGTGGAGCCCTTGGCGGAGCACACCGTCTTGCCCTTGATGGTGTCCTTGCCGGTGATCGCGCTCTCGTTCTTGCGCACCAGCAGCGACTGGCCGGCGATGTAGTACGGACCCGCGAAGGACACCTGCTCCTTGCGCTTGTCGGTGATGCTGTAGGTGCCGACGTAGTAGTCGATGTCACCGTTGACCAGCGCGTTCTCCCGGTTGGTCGACGCGATCGCCTTGAACTCGATCTTGTCCGGGCCGAAGCCGAGGTCGGCCGCGATCATCTTGGCGATCTCGATGTCGAAGCCGGAGTACTTGCCGGTGGCCGGGTCCTTGGAGCCGAGGAAGGGCTGGTCCTCCTTGGCGCCGACGATCAACTTGCCGCGCCTCTTGGCGTTGTCGAAGGTCTTCGAACCGGTGAGCGCCGCGTCCGCCTTGGGCGTGTAGCTGGGCAGCTCGGGCTTGGCGGCACCGGGCGCGCCGGGCGCACCCTGCGAACCACCGGTGGTGCCGCCCGGCGTCTTGGCCTCCGGCGAACCGTCCTTGCCACACGCGGTACCGAACAGGGCGAGCACGGCGATGCCGGCGACGGCCACGGATGAGCGCATCTTCATGATCAACGTCCTTGAGTGAAAGAGGAGAGCGGCCTGACTACAGACGAACCGCGTGGTGCGAAGCGTGAGTTGCGCGATCGGGCGCACTGGGGGCGCCCGATCCGGCTCAGTGGTGCAGGATCTTGGAGAGGAAGTCCCGAGCACGGTCGCTGCGCGGGTTGCTGAAGAATTCGTCGGGCGTGTTCTCCTCGACGATGCGGCCGTCGGCCATGAAGATCACCCGGTTTGCGGCGGAGCGCGCGAAGCCCATCTCGTGGGTCACCACGACCATCGTCATGCCCTCGCGGGCCAGGTCGCGCATGACCTCCAGCACCTCGTTGATCATCTCCGGGTCGAGCGCCGAGGTGGGCTCGTCGAAGAGCATCACCTTGGGTTCCATGGCCAGCGCCCGGGCGATCGCCACGCGCTGCTGCTGGCCACCGGAGAGTTGGGCCGGGTACTTGTCCGCCTGGCTGCCCACGCCGACCCGGTCCAGCAGTTCGTGCGCCCGGCGGGTGACCACTTCGGCCTTCTCGCGGCGGACCTTGAGCGGGCCCAGCGTCACGTTCTGGAGCACGGTCTTGTGCGCGAACAGGTTGAACGACTGGAACACCATGCCGACGTCCGAGCGCAGGCGGGCGAGCTCGCGGCCCTCCTGGGGGAGCAGGTTGCCGTCGATGGTGATCCGGCCGCCGTCGATCGCCTCCAGCCGGTTGATCGTGCGGCACAGCGTCGACTTTCCCGATCCGGAGGGACCGATGACGACGACGACCTCGCCCTTGTGGATCGTCAGGTCGATGTCCTGCAACACGTGCAGGGCGCCGAAGTGCTTGTTGACGTTCTCCAACACGACGAGGGGCTCGCCGGGGTGCGCGTCCTTGCCGGCGTCGCGCTTGGTGAGCACCGGCGGCTTCGGTGCGATGTCAGAGGCATCCGTCGTCACGATGGCGGGCTCCGTCCAGAGTCGTCCCGTATCTTTTTGCGCGACCGGGTGGCAGGTGGGTTCGAGAGTCTCCCGGCGAGGCCGGGTGGTGCGTGACACTAAGGCAGGCAGCACCCCCCCAGTCAGTGCACTTGAGCTTGTCTTGAGGTCAAGAGTCGGTAACGAACCGTCAGATGTGAGGAACCACGTGCGCCTCCTGCTCGTCGAGGATGATCTGCGAGTCGCCGCGCCGCTACGCGCGGTTCTGGGTCGGCACGGTTTCACCGTGCGGCACGCCACCACCGGCGAGGAAGCCCTCGCCGCGCTCGACGACGTGCCCGACGTGGTGCTCCTCGACCTGTCGCTGCCCGACCACGACGGCTTCGAGGTGTGCAGTCGGATCCGCCGGTTGTGCGACGTCCCGGTGATCATGGTCACCGCGCGCGCGGACATCCGCTCGCGCATACACGGGCTGAACCTGGGTGCCGACGACTACGTCACCAAGCCCTACGACATCGGCGAACTGCTGGCCCGCATACACGCGGTGAGCAGACGCACGCGCAGCGACGCGCCGGTCGCGGAGAGTGTGCCGGCGGCCAAGGGGCCGAGCGGCATCGAGTTGGACCCGGCCACCCGGCGGGTCACCGTCGGCGGCGCCGACGTGGTGCTCACCCGCAAGGAGTTCGACCTGCTCGCCCTGCTGGCGCAGCGCCCGGGCGTGGTCTTCCGGCGCGAACAGATCATCAGCGAGGTCTGGCACACCAGCTGGGCGGGCAACAACCGCACCCTGGAGGTGCATGTCGCGTCGTTGCGCTCCAAGCTCGGCAATCCGGCGATCGTCGAGACGGTGCGCGGCGTGGGCTACCGTGTCGTTCCCGAGGCCTGATCCCACCGGCTTCCTGACGGATCGTCACCGGCTCCTGTGCGTACCCGCCTGCTCGCCTTGCTCCTCGCCCTGATGACCGCGGTGCTGATCGCGCTCGGCATCCCGTTGGCGATCTCCCGCGCGTCCGCACATCAGCAGGAGCTGATCCGGGACCGCGTGGACGATCTCACCCGCTTCGTTTCGGACACCCAGTTGACCGTGGTCTCGGACACGCTGCGCGCGCAGACCGACGGCGGGCAACCACCCGGTCCGGACGCCGCGGATCTGGACATGCTGCGCTCCGAACTGGAGCGCTACGAGGCCGTCTACGGCATCCGGGTCGGCGCCTTCGACCGGCGCGGGCAGCCGATCGCCGTGTCGCATCCGGGATTTCGGGTCGACCCGCGCTCGCCCGCGTTCACCGAGGCGCTCGCCGGGCGGCGCAGCGACGACCCCGGACAGGTCTGGCCCTGGCAGCGCGATCGCATCGTGGTCGCGGTCCCGGTGATCCACCGCGGCGATGTGGTCGCGGTCGTGCTGACCGACTCGCCGACCGGACGGATGCGTTCGAAGATCCAACGGGTGTGGCTGATTCTGGTCGCCGGCGAGGTGGTCGCGGTGCTGGCCGCGTTGCTGCTGGCGACCCGGCTCACCGGCTGGGTGCTGCGTCCGGTCCGAGTGCTCGACTCGGTGACCCACGAGATCGCCACCGGCCGGCTCGGCGCACGCGTGGCCGGCGCCCAGGGGCCGCCGGAACTGCGGCGGCTGGCAAGGTCGTTCAACGAGATGGCGGATCACGTGGAGACCGTCGTGGACCAGCAGCGGGCGTTCGCCGCGGACGCCTCGCACCAATTGCGCAACCCGCTGTCCGCCCTGCTGCTGCGGATCGAGGAACTGGGCCTGTCGTTGCCGCCGGGCCACGGCGAGACGCTGGACGGCGTGCGCGACGAGGGTCGGCGGCTCACCCACGTCCTGGACGAACTCCTGGAACTGGCGCTGGCGGAGAATGCCCGCCCGTCCGCGCGGGCCGTGGACGTGGCGGCCCTGGTGCACGAACGGGTGGACGCCTGGCAGACGTTGGCCCGCAGCCGCGGTCGCCGGTTCGAGCAGGAGGGCCCGCTCGCGCTGACCGGCAACGTGGACCCGGTCACCCTGGGCAGCGCGCTCGACGCGATCCTGGACAACGCGCTCAAGTTCGCCCCCGAGGACACCACGATCACCGTGGGGTGCTCGGCGGTGGGCAGCCAGGTGGAGATCCGGGTCAGCGACCGCGGCCCGGGGCTCACCTTCGAGGAGATGCGCCGGGTGGGCGACCGGTTCTGGCGCAGCCCGCGGCATCAGAACGTGGACGGCTCGGGCCTGGGCCTGTCGATCGCCCGCACGCTGCTCGCCGCGAGCGGCGGCACGATCGACTTCGCCGCGCGCGAGGGCGGCGGGCTGACCGTCACGTTGACCGTGCCCAGGGCCGACTGAGCCGCGCGCGGACGCGCAAACGACACGGCGGTCGCCGACACCCGCGCTATTCGGCCACCCGGCACTGCGGCGCACGCGGCTGCGGCAGGCCCAGCGGGCGCAATCGCACGTCGTAAGCGCGCTGCCAGTCGCCGTTGGCGATGTGCCGGTTCAGCGCCCCGCACACCGCGTCCGCGAGGGCGACGTCGCCCTTGCTCAGGCCCACGCCGTACGGCTCGTCCGAGAACGGCCGGCCCAGGATCCGCAACGTGCCCGGGTACTGGGCGACGAAGCCGGACAGAATCGCGTCGTCGGTGCTGACCCCGCGCACGTTCTTGGCCAACAACTCGTCCACGCACTCCGAGTACTTGCCGCGCTCCTGGACCTTCATGGTGGGGAACTCGGTGCGGATGCGGTTCGCCGACGTGGACTCGCGCACCACGCACACCGCGCTGTCGGCAAGGTCCTCGGGACCGTTGACGTCCGTCTCGTCCGCGCGGACCAGGAAGTCCTGGCCGGCGATGAAGTACGGCCCGGCGAAGGAGACCTTCTGCGACCGGGCGGCGTTGATCGTGTAGCTGGCCACGACCAGGTCGACCTGACCGCTGGTGATCCGGTACTCGCGGTTCTGCGTCTCCACGTCCATGAACGTGATCCGGTCCTTGAACCCGAGATCGTCCGCGATCATCCGCGCGACGTCGTCGTCGAAGCCCTGATACGCCTGCTCGCCGGTGCGCACGCTCCAGCCGGGCTGGTCCGGTTTGACCCCGATGATGATCCGGCCCCGGGACACCATCTCCCGGTAAGTCGGCGAGTTCTTGCGCAGGTTGGCGAGCGGGTCGGGGGCGTGTGTGCCGCCCTCGGCCCGGTTGTTCTCCACCGCGAGCCAGGACGCGCCCACCGCGACCAACAGGAACGCCAGGGCGGCGGGCAGCGCGATCCGGGTGCGCCGCCACCACCGGGCCCGGCCCGCGGGGCGGCTCGGCGGCTCGGCGGACGGGCCCTCGCCCGCGTAGGTGGCCTCGACGTCCTCGTCCGGCTCGTCCCGCTCGCGCCGGGGCAGCGGGTCGCCGCCCCAGGTCACTGGCACCGAGTCCTGCACCACCCGGGTGAGCAGCGCGTCGGTCTCCTTGGCGTCCAGTCGGCGGAGCGGATCCTTGCGCAACAGGCCCATGATCACCGGCTCCAGCGGGCCCGCGTGCCGAGGCGGCGCGGGCGGCGCGTTCACCACCGCGTCCACGACCTCCACGGGGGAGGACCGACGAAACGGCGCGAGACCCTCGACCATCTCGTACAGCGTCGCGCCCAGCGACCACAGGTCGGAGGCCGGATCCAGCGCGCCCGGCCCGTCGGCGAGGGTGTGCTCGCTCGATCCGTTGTCGGTGAGCACGCCGGCCCGGCCGCGGGAGAACTGTTCCGCCCGCTCGGGGGCGAGATAGCCCGGGGTGCCGAGCAGTTCGCCGAACTGGGTCACCTGCGGCGCATCGGCGAAGGTGGCGATACCGAAGTCGGTGAGCACCACCCGGCCGTCGGTGCCCAGGAGCACGTTCGCCGGCTTCACGTCACGGTGCAGCACACCCTTGGCATGCGCGGCGCGCAGCGCCCGCAGCACGTCCAGGCCGATCCGGGCCGCTTCGGCGTGGTCGAGTCGACCCTCCGCGCGGATCACGTCGGCCAGCGAGCGCGAGATCACCAATTCCATGACGATCCACGGCAAACCGTCCTCTTCGAAGACGTCGTGCACCGTCACCACGTTCTCGTGGCGGATGCGGGCCGCGGCGATCGCCTCGCGCTTGCTGCGCTCCAGCCAGGACCGCTGCGAGCCCGCGTCCAGGGACTTCGGCAGCAGCAACTCCTTGACCGCGACCTCGCGGCCGAGGGCGGTGTCCACGGCCAGCCAGACCTCGCCCATGCCGCCCCGGCCGAGACTGCGGCTGAGGCGGTAACGATTGTTCAGTATTCGGCCGATCTCCCCCTCGGACACCGCGGTCGCACCCTCCTCCCGAGCAAGCGGGCCTCCCTGACCATGTGTGCGGCCTTCCCCCCGGTCGGCTCACAGCGTCGGTTCGGGGACCGCGCACGGTCTGGCCTACAAGCTCAGAGCGTAGATGTCGGTCCCGAACACGATGACACGAACCCAGCATGTGCCATCGGAGCCGCTTCGCGCGACGCCCTTGGCATCACGATCTGTCCGATCAGGGTTTCACCGATCGGTACCACCGCTGGGCGCCCGTGTGCAGCGGCAGCGGATCGGTGAAGATCGCCGTCCTGGGATCGACCAACTGGGCCGCGTGCACCTCGCGTCCGATCGCCTCCCGGTTCTCCATCACCGTCTCGGTCACCCGCCTGATCAGCTCCGGATCCTGCGAGGCGCGGGTGACGAGCAGGTTCGGCACCGCGATGGTGGGCGTCTCGGTGCCGCCGGGATAGGCGTCCGCGGGCACCACCGCCTCGCGGTACACCGGCCCGTAGCGATCGCGCAGCTTTCCTGCCAGGTCGCCGAGTTGGACCAGCCGCAGCGACCAGTGCTCGGCCAGGTCGGAGACCGCCCCGGTGGGCAGCCCGCCGGACCAGAAGAACGCGTCCACCGTGCCGTCGCGCAGCCGCTGGGTGGCCTCCCCGATGCCGATCCGGACCGGGGTGATGGCCCGCTCCATGTCGCCCATGCCCACCTCGCTCAGCAGCCGGCGGGTGATCAGCTCCACGCCCGACCCGGGCAGCCCCACCACCACCCGGCGACCGCGCAGGTCGGTGATCTTCTGCACCGGCGAACCGACCGGCACCACCAGTTGCACGTAGTCGTCGTACAACCGGGCCACCGCCCGCAGTCGGTCGCGATCGCCCGGCCCGACGTCGGCCACCGCGTCGGCGGTGGCGATGCCGAAGGTGTCGACGCCATCGATCACCCGACGCAGGTTCTCCACCGACCCGCCGCTGGAGTTCACCGTGACCTTGACGTCGAGGTCCGTGGACAACCGCGGCCGCAACAATTCGCCGTAGCGGTGGTACACCCCGGTCGGCACCCCGGTGGCCAACGAGACCGGCCCGCGCGGGGTGGTCCGGTCGTCCTGCGAGAACACCAGGTACCCGCCGACCAGGCACGACAGCACGAGCGCGACCAGCGCGGCCCGGACCGTGCGGGGTCGGCGCGCCAGGGCGTCGCGCAGGGAAACGGGGAGGAACGACAAGGAGGGCACGGCGGCGATATTGCCATGGAGGTCGGCCACACACCCGGGGAAGCAAACCCCGTACCCTGTCGGGTGTTATGACTGCGCGAAGCTATGAGGTCCGCACCTACGGGTGCCAGATGAACGTCCACGACTCCGAGCGACTGTCCGGTCTGCTGGAGGACGCGGGGTATGTCCGCGCGCCCAAGGGGGAGTCGGCCGACGTGGTCGTCTTCAACACGTGCGCCGTCCGGGAGAACGCGGACAACAAGCTGTACGGGAACCTGGGCCACCTCGCGCCCGCGAAGGCCGAACGCCCCGGCATGCAGATCGCGGTCGGCGGCTGCCTCGCGCAAAAGGACCGGGACACCATCGTGCGCAAGGCGCCGTGGGTGGACGTGGTCTTCGGCACGCACAACGTGGGCTCGCTGCCGGTGCTCCTGGAGCGGGCCCGGATCGAGCAGGAGGCCCAGGTCGAGATCCTGGAGTCGCTCGACGTCTTCCCCTCCACGCTGCCCACCCGGCGCGAGTCGGCGTATGCGGCGTGGGTGGCCATCTCGGTGGGCTGCAACAACACCTGCACGTTCTGCATCGTGCCCGCGCTGCGCGGCAAGGAGAAGGACCGCCGGCCCGGCGACGTGCTCGCCGAGATCGAGACGCTGGTCGCCGAGGGCGTGATCGAGGTCACCCTGCTCGGCCAGAACGTGAACGCGTACGGCTCGGACATGGGCGATCGCGAAGCGTTCTCCAAGCTGCTCCGCTCGTGCGGCCGGATCCAGGGCCTGGAGCGGGTGCGCTTCACCTCGCCGCACCCGCGCGACTTCACCGACGACGTGATCGCGGCGATGGCCGAGACGCCGAACGTGATGCACCAACTGCACATGCCGCTCCAGTCCGGCTCGGACACGATGCTGCGCGCGATGCGCCGCTCTTACCGGCAGGACAAGTACCTCGGGATCATCGAGCGGGTCCGGGCGGCCATGCCGGACGCGGCGATCTCCACCGACATCATCGTCGGCTTCCCCGGGGAGACCGACGAGGACTTCGAACAGACCCTGCACACGGTGCGCGAGGCCCGGTTCGCCGCCGCCTTCACGTTCCAGTACTCCAAGCGCCCGGGCACGCCGGCGGCCACGATGGAAGGCCAGGTGCCCAAGGAGGTCGTGACCGAGCGCTACCAGCGGCTGCTCGCGCTCCAGGAGGAGATCTCCTGGGCGGAGAACCGCACCCAGGTCGGCCGCACCCTGGAGGTGCTGGTGGCCGAGGGCGAAGGGCGCAAGGACCACGACACCGCGCGGTTGTCCGGGCGGGCCCCGGACAACCGCCTCGTGCACTTCGAGCGCCCCGCCGACGGCGTGCGGCCCGGCGACATGGTCTCGGTCGAGATCACCTACGCCGCGCCGCACCACCTGCTCGCGGAGAAGCCGACCCTGGCGATCCGGCGCACCCCGGCGGGCGACGCGTGGGAGCGGCGCAACGCGGCCCCCGCGGCCAAGCCCGGTGTACTGCTGGGCATGCCGCAGGTCGGCGCGCCCGCGCCGGCGGCGCCGACCGGGGTCGTCTGCTGCGACTGAGCGGCGCTCAGGTCACGTTCCACCCGAGCAGGACCGGCTGTTCGCGCTCGTAGCCGAGGGTGGACAGCCGGGCCGTCTCCAGCCGGAACAGTCGGCCGTCCTCGGGCGGCAGGCCCAACCAGCGGGCGGTCAACACCCGGAGCAGGTGGCCGTGGGCGACGAGCACCGCGTCCTCGCCGCGCTCCAGCACCGGCCGCACCCGATCCAGCACCCGGTCCACCCGGCGACCCACGTCCGCGACCGACTCGCCCGGATGCGCGGCGTCACCGGGGATCACCCCGTCCCGCCACAGGGACCAGCCCGGGGCGGTCCGGCGGATCTCGTCGGTGGTGATGCCCTCGTAGCCGCCGTAATCCCACTCGACCAGATCCGGTTCGAGCCGCCCGCCGGTGATCCCGGCCAGCTCCGCGGTGTGCCGGGCCCTGGTCAGCGGGCTGATCAGGGCGAGCCCGAACCCGTGCCCGGCCAACAGGTTCGCCATCGCCTTGGCCTGGGCCTCGCCCTCCGGCGTCAGCGGGATGTCGGTCAGCCCCGTGTGCCGCCCGGACCTGCTCCATTCGGTCTCGCCATGTCGCACCAACATCAGTTCTCGCATGTGATCCATCCCATCACGCGGGTCGGGAGGCGTCGCGGCGGCCACTTAGTACTCTCCCTGAATGCTCGTAGCCGCCGCGGTAGTCCCGTGCCCCCCGATGATCGTGCCCGAGCTGGCCCGCGGGGCCGCAGCGGAGTTGCACGCGCTGCGCGCGGCGTGCGATCAGGCGCTGGCCGCGCTGGCCGAGACGGCCCCGGACCGGTTGGTCGTCCTGGGTGCGGGCGACGCGGACGCGACCCTGGATGCCGGGGGGACCGGCTCGTTCGCGCCGTACGGGCTCGACCTGGAGGTCATCCTCGGAGCCGGTGCCGCGCAGCCGCTGTCGCCCGCGCTGACCGTCGGCGCCTGGCTGCTCGGCCGCTCGCCGTGGGCCGCCGACCGGATCGCGGCGGGAACCGCGCCGAGCCCGGTGACCGGATCGGTGATCGCCGCGGACGCCGACCCGGCGCGCTGTGCGGCCCGGGGCGCCGAACTGGTCGCGGGCCCAGATCGGGTCGCGCTCCTGGTGGTCGGGGACGGGTCGGCGTGCCGGACCGAGAAGGCCCCCGGCTACCTCGACGCACGCGCCGAACCGTACGACCGCGCACTGGGCGTGGCACTCGCGGACGCCGACGCGGACGCGCTCGCGGCGTTGGACCCGGCCCTCGCGCAGGAGTTGTGGGTGGCCGGCCGACCCGCCCTCCAGGTGCTGGCCGGCGCGGCGGGCCCGGGTCGGCACGGCCGGCTGCTGTACGCCGAGGCGCCCTACGGCGTCGGCTACTTCGTGGCGCTCTGGTCCTGACCGGCGGCGGGCCACGACGGTCGGGCCCGAACCCGACAGCCGGGGCCGGGTGAGCCCCGAACCCGAAGGCCCGGAACACGAAAGCCCTGGGCGCGAGCGCCCCCTCGCATACGCCCGCTTCGGACTCACACGGTGGGATCGGCGGGAGGCCGGGGCGGCGTCGCCTCGGGCGCGTCGCCGCCGGTCTTGCCCAGCGCTTCCTTGGCCCGGTCCGAGGCGCCGTGGATGTGGTCGGTGTGCTTGCCGCCGGTCTTGTGGTCGGCGACCTCGGCGGCCTTGTCGATGCCCTTGTCGGCCTTGTCGCCGTGCTGACCGAGCAGCCCCTCGGCCTTGGCCTTGATGTTCTCGAAGACGCCCATGTCCTGCTCCTCCTCGGATGCGCCCGTCGCGACCTGATCGGCGACCGCGTCCCCGGGAGTCCGGGGAGCGGGCGTCGTGGCCGCCGCCTCGACCGGTTCGGCCTCGGCGTCGGCCGATGTCCGCGGTGCGGGCCGGTCCTCGACCAGCGTGGCGGTGTCCGTGCCCGCCGCGTTCTGCGAGCAGCACGAGCCGCTCTCCTCCGACGTGCTCGGACGCCGCTTGAACCAGTCGAAAACACTCACAATTTCTCCTAGACCGTATGTCTGTGGTCGTTGTCGTGCATTTCGGCGGCGGGGCGGGGAAGATCCGCTGGGCCGTACGGGGTACCGCCACGCCGCCCGGAGTAAAGCCACCCGGAGTACACGGGTCGCGGGAGATCAACGAGAGCGCGCGGGGCCGGTCACGACCTCGCGCACGGCCGTACCGCAACGAGCGACGGCACGACCGGGTGCGCCGATCCGGCAGACTTGGGGGGTGAGTCCCCGTGTCATTGCCGTCGTCGGTCCCACTGCGGCCGGAAAGTCCGATCTGGGGGTCGCCTTGGCCCGTGCGCTGGACGGGGAGGTGATCAACACCGATTCCATGCAGCTCTACAAGGGCATGGACATCGGCACCGCCAAACTGACCGTCGCCGAGCGCGCCGGCGTCCCGCACCACCTGCTCGACGTGTGGGACGTGACCAGCTCCGCCAGCGTGGCCGAGTACCAGCGCGACGCGCGGGCGCTGGTGGACGACCTGCTGGCGCGCGGCCGCACGCCCGTGCTGGTCGGCGGTTCCGGACTGTACGTGCGCGCGGTGCTGGACGACCTGGAGTTCCCCGGCACCGACCCCGACATCCGGGCCCGCCTGGAAGCCGAGGCCGAGCGGGTCGGGCCCGGGCCGCTGCATCGGCGCCTGGCCGAGGCCGATCCGCCCGCCGCGGCGGCGATCCTGCCGAGCAACGCCCGGCGGATCGTGCGCGCGCTGGAGGTCATCGAACTCACCGGGCGCCCGTTCACCGCCACCCTGCCCACCCACCGCTCGCTCTACGACAGCGTGCAGATCGGGGTGGACGTGCCGCGCCCGGTGCTGGACGAGCGGATCACCGCGCGGGTGGACCGGATGTGGGCCGCGGGTCTGGTCGAGGAGGTGCGCGAGCTGGAGAAGGTCGGGCTGCGCGAGGGCCGGACCGCCTCGCGCGCGCTCGGTTACGCGCAGGTGCTGCGGCTGCTCGCGAGCGAGTGCACCGACGAAGCGGCCCGCGAGGACACCGTGCGCACCACCCGTCGGTTCGCCCGCAGGCAGGACACCTGGTTTCGGCGGGACCCGCGGATCCAGTGGTTGACGCACTCCAGGGCCGATCTGCTGGACGCCGCGCTCGAACGGGTGATCCGACCCGCGTAGGGGTGTTGCGGGTGGGGCGGGCGTGGCACGGTGGGAGGTCCGTGACACACCCAAACCTTCTTGGGGGAGGCGGCGTGATCCGCTCTGTTCGTCGCGCCCTGGCGCTGGGCGCGGCGCTGGGACTCGCATTGACCCTTCCGGGGGTGGCGTCCGCGCACCCCGGCGAATCGGCCGTCCCGCCGCCCAAGCAGCCGGTGGCCACGGGCTGGGGCGGTGCGGTCTCCAGCGTCGACCCCGACGCCACCCGGATCGGTCTGGACGTGCTGCGCAGGGGCGGCAACGCGGTGGACGCCGCGGTGGCCACGGCCGCGGCCCTGGGTGTCACCGAGCCGTACTCGTCCGGGATCGGCGGCGGTGGCTACTTCGTCTACTACGACGCGCGCAGCCGCACGGTGCGCACCCTGGACGGCCGTGAGACGGCGCCCGCGAAGATGGGCAAGGACGCGTTCCTCGACCCGGCCACCGGGCTGCCGATCCCGTTCGACCAGGGAGTCAACTCGGGGCTCTCGGTGGGCATCCCCGGCACCCCGCAGACCTGGAACACCGCGCTGCGCAAGTGGGGCACCACCAGCCTGCGCGCCGCGCTGGAGCCCGCCCGGGCGCTGGCCGAGCGCGGGTTCGTGGTCGACCAAACCTTCCACGACCAGACTGCGGCGAACGCGACCCGGTTCGACGACATCACCCCGACCGCACGGCTGTTCCTGCCCGACGGCCGGCCGCCCGTCGTGGGCAGCGTGTTCCGCAACCCGGACCTGGCCCGCACCTACGAGCAGCTGGGCCGCAACGGCGTGGACTGGTTCTACCGGGGCGGGCTCGGCCGCGAGGTGGTGCAGACCGCGCAACAGCCGCCGGTGGCACCGGGCGCGGACCGGGTCTTCCGGCCCGGCCTGATCGACACCGCCGACCTGGCCCGCTACCGGGTCCTGGACCAGCGGCCCACGCACGTCGACTTCCGCGGGCTGGACGTCTACGGCATGGCGCCGTCCTCGTCCGGCGGATCCACGGTCGGCGAGGCGCTCAACATCCTGGAGACGACCGATCCGCGTCGGCAGGACGAGGCGACCGCGACGCACTACTACCTGGAGGCGTCCCGACTCGCGTTCGCCGACCGCAACCGCTACGTCGGCGACCCCGCCGCCGTGGACGTGCCGCTCCGCGGCCTGCTCGCGGACGGCTACGCGAAGGAACGCGCGTGCCTGATCGACCCCGACCACGCCGCGGTGAGCCCGGTCCCGCCGGGTGACCCGACGCCGCCGTACGACCGCGGCTGCCGGCCCACCGGCACGCCGGAGGCGAGCGAGCCGGTCGAGGGGTTGTCCACGACCCACCTGGTCACCGCCGACCGCTGGGGCAACGTGGTGTCGTACACGCTGACCATCGAGCAGACCGGGGGCAGCGCGATCACCGTGCCCGGTCGCGGCTTCCTGCTCAACAACGAGCTGACCGACTTCAACTTCGCGCCGCTCACCCCCGGCGTGTTCGACCCGAACCTGCCCGCGCCGGGCAAGCGCCCGCGCAGCAGCATGTCGCCGACCATCGTGCTCCGCGACGGTCGTCCGTTCATCGCGGTCGGCTCGCCCGGCGGCGCGACCATCATCACCACCGTGCTCCAGGTGCTGACCGGGCGCCTGGACCGGGGGTTGTCGCTGCCGCAGGCGGTCGCCGCGCCGCGCTTGTCCCAGCGCAACGGGGCGGCCACCGAGGTCGAACCCGGGGTGCCCGAGCCGCTGCGCGCGGCCCTGGAGCAACGTGGCCACGTGCTCAAGGCGAATCCGGAGATCGGCGCCGCCGCCGCACTGGAGTTCCTCCCGGGCGGCCGGGTCCAGGCCGTGGCGGAGCCCACCCGCCGGGGCGGCGGCGCGGCGGGCGTGGTCCGACCCGACTGATCACGGGCCTCGCCCGACACGCCCGGCCCGAAGAACCTCGCCCCACGCGTCTCGACGCACCGCACGGGAGCGGCCCCGGTGGAAACCCATCGGGGCCGCTCTCGGTCACGCCCTAGGATTGTCGGGTGAGCACTCTGCACTTCTTCAAGGGCCACGGCACCGAGAACGACTTCGTCATCGTGCCGGACGCGGACGGCGGATTCGCCCCGACCGCGGAGCAGGTCGCCGCGCTGTGCGATCGGCGCGCGGGCATCGGCGGGGACGGTCTGCTGCGGGTGGTGCGCTCGGCCAAGGATCCGGCCGCCGAGCACATGGCCGGCGAGGCCGAGTGGTTCATGGACTACCGCAACTCCGACGGGTCGATCGCGGAGATGTGCGGCAACGGCGTGCGGGTGTTCGCCCGGCACCTGGTCGAGCAGGGGCTGGCCGAGGCGGGCGAGTTGCGGGTGGCCACGCGCGGCGGGGTCAAGACGGTCACCGTGCCGATCGAGGGCCCGGTCACGGTGGACATGGGTGTGCCCCGGCTGCCCGACTCCGCGGGCATCGGGGTGGACGTCGAGGGGCGGGTGCGACCCGCGACCAACGTCGACATGGGCAACCCGCACGCCGTGGTGTTCGTCGAGGATCTGGCCCAGGCGGGAGACCTGTTCACGGCGCCGGCGGTGTCTCCCGCGGGGGCGTATCCCGACGGGGTCAATGTCGAATTCGTGGTGCGCCGGGCGCCGGGGCACGTGGCGATGCGGGTGCACGAGCGCGGCTCCGGGGAGACCCGGTCGTGCGGGACCGGCGCCTGTGCGGTGATGGTCGCCACGGCGCGGGCCGACGGCGCGGAGCCGGCGGTGACCGGCGAACCGGTCGGCTACATCGTGGACGTCCCGGGCGGTCGACTGGTGATCACCGAGCGCGTGGACGGCCACATCGAGATGACCGGCCCGGCCGTGATCGTCGCCGAGGGACGGGTCGACCTCGATCGGTTGTGAGGCCCGGCCCGCCGGTGTCGCCCTGCGGGAGTCCGTCGGCCCTGTGCACGCCCGAGGCTCCGTGATAGGTCTTGCATGACCTGGTCAAGCAATGCCGTCATGGGGAGACACCAGCATGAGCAGCATGGACACGGCACGTGACACCACTCGCGCGGTGAAGAAGACGGTGCAGGCGGCGGGGGCCTTCTTCTTCGCGCCGCACACGGTCGCGCGCGGTGCGGAACTGGGCCTGGACGGGGTGACCCTGTACATCGCCGGTCGCGGCGGGGTCCTGGGGGACGTGGACGACGACACCGTGGTCCGCGCGTTCCACCACTTCACCGCCGACACCCTGCTCCCGCTGTGGGCGGCGGGCCGCAAGGTCGCACCGCCCGCGCAGGTCGGCGAGTTGTACGCGGAGTGCGCCCGGGAGTGGGGCCGGACCCACCTCGCGGACCTGCCGGAGGTGGAGCGGCTCGCCGGGATCACCACCTCGATCGTGCGCGCCAACGACCTGGCCGGCCTGGCCCCGCTGTACTCGGCCTGGCGCGGTGTACCTCTTCCGGATGACGCGCCCGCCCGGCTCGCGCAGAACCTGCAGACGCTGCGGGAGCACCGGGGCGGCCTGCACATCCTGGCGCTGGCCGCACACCGGATCAGCCCGTTGGAGGCGCAGGTGGCCGAGGGGAGCCCATACCTGGAGTTCTATGGGCACCAAAAGCCGTTTCCGCAGGTCACGGCCGATCTGGCGGAGCGGTATCGGGCCGCGGAGGAGCTGACCGACGAACTCGTGGCGGCCGGTTACGCGGTTTTGGACGAGGCCGAGGCGGCGGACTTCACCGCTCTCGCGCCGGCCCTGGGCGCCCGGTTGGCGCACTGACGCGGGCGCACGGTCCCGGTACCGGGGTCCGGGGGAACCCCTAGACGGGTCCTTCCCGGAGGTGGACCGTCTCGGGGTTCCCTCCTGCCAGGGAAGGACCCGCGTTACCCGACGCCGGACCGACGCGGGGCGGGGGTGTGCCTTCCTAGCCTGGAGGCATCAGCAAAGCGGGGGAGTGGTCGTGCGTTCGGGCGGCGGACCCCGCCCCGACCCAAGGAGAAACGATGCCTGCCCGCAACCGTCGATTGGCTCTGCTGGTCCCGCTGGTCGCCCTTCCGCTGGTGCTCACCGCGTGTGAGTTCAACGTGGACACCGACGGACACGAGTCGGAGAAGAAGACCACGTCCTACGACGTCTCGCAGAACGTGCGCTCGGTCAAGGTGGACAGCAACGCGGGCAACGTCAAGGTGACGGAGGCCGACGTCAAGACGGTCGAGGTGACCGAGAAACAGCACTACGACAAGACCGCGCCGACGACCACGCACAACGTGGACGGCAACGGGCAACTGGTCCTGGACTACGACTGCGCGAGCAACAAGGCCTGCTTCGTGGCGTACGAGGTGACCATCCCGCGCGGGGGCGCCGCGCTCGACATCCGTACCGATGCCGGCAACGTGACCCTGCGCGATGTGACCGGGACGCTCAACCTGCGCACCAGCGCGGGCAAGATCGACGGCGAGGGGGTCACCTCGGCGAAGGTGACCGCGCAGACCAGTGCCGGGTCGATAGATCTGACCTTCACCAAGCCGCCCACCGATGTGGACGCCAAGACCAACGCGGGCCGGGCGACGGTGCGGGTGCCGGGCGGGCAGCAGTACGCGGCGGACGTGTCCACCACGATCGGCGACACCGACGTCAAGGTCTCGCGCAACGACCAGTCGCAGCACCGGATCAAGGTGCACGCCGACGCGGGGCAGGCGCGGCTGCTGACCTCGTGAGGTCGACGGTTCGGCGAGGTCGCCGATCGAGGGTCGACCCGATTCGGGGAGGCCGGTGGAACGAACCGGCCGAAAACCCGGATGCCCGCGCGCGGGCGGTCGTGGGACCATCGTGACGGCCGCCCCGGGGAATGGAGCGGCCCGCCGACTACGTTGAACAGGACGATATGACTTCTCGCTCACACCGCGCCGGACACGACGACACGGACTCGACTCCCCCATTCGACGATGCCGACGGCTTCGACGACGGAGCGACCTTCGACGGATTCGGAACGGGCGATGACGTCGGGGTCGGTCCGCTCGACTACGACGGCGACCAGTTCGACCGCGAGGAGCGCAGTGCGCTCCGCCGCATCGCCGGTCTCTCCACGGAGCTGACCGACGTCACCGAGGTCGAATACCGGCAGCTTCGCCTGGAACGGGTCGTGTTGGTCGGGGTCTGGACCGACGGGACCGCAGCCGAGGCCGAATATTCGCTCAAGGAACTCGCCGCGCTCGCGGAAACCGCGGGCTCGGAGGTGCTGGACGGGCTGATCCAGCGCCGCGACAAGCCGGACCCGGCGACCTACATCGGGTCCGGCAAGGCCAAGGAACTGCGCGACGTGGTGATCGCCACGGGCGCGGACACCGTGGTCTGCGACGGTGAGCTGACCCCGGGTCAGCTCATTCAGCTCGAAGACGTGGTCAAGGTCAAGGTCGTGGACCGCACGGCGTTGATCCTGGACATCTTCGCGCAGCACGCGAAGTCCCGAGAGGGCAAGGCGCAGGTCTCGCTGGCGCAGATGCAGTACATGCTGCCGCGCCTGCGTGGCTGGGGCGCCTCGCTGTCGCGCCAGATGGGTGGCGGCGGCGGTGGCGGCATGGCCACGCGTGGCCCCGGTGAGACGAAGATCGAGACCGATCGTCGGCGCATCCGGGAGAAGATGGCCAAGATGCGCCGCGAGATCGCGGACATGAAGAAGGCCCGGGACACCAAGCGGCAGGAGCGGCGGCGCAACGCCATTCCGTCGGTGGCCATCGCGGGTTACACGAACGCGGGCAAGTCCTCGATTCTGAACCGGTTGACCGGTGCGGGCGTGCTGGTGGAGAACGCGCTGTTCGCGACGCTGGATCCGACGGTGCGCCGGGCCGAGACGCCCAGCGGTCGCGGGTACACGCTCGCCGACACGGTCGGGTTCGTGCGCCATCTGCCGCACCAGCTGGTCGAGGCGTTCCGCTCGACCCTGGAAGAGGTCGCCGACGCGGATCTGATCCTGCACGTGGTGGACGGCTCCGACCCCACGCCGGAGGCCCAACTGGCGGCCGTTCGCGAGGTGTTCACCGAGGTCGAGGCGCACAAGGTGCGCGAGATCGTGGTGGTGAACAAGGCCGACGCGGCCGATCCGGAGGTGCTGGCGCGGCTGTTGCGTCGGGAGAAGCACGCGATCGTGGTGTCCGCCCGTACCGGGCAGGGCATGGACGAGTTGCTGGCGTTGATCGACGAGGAACTGCCGCGCCCGGATGTCGAGGTCGAGGTGGTCGTGCCGTACGAGCGCGGCGATCTGGTGGCCAAGGTGCACGGCACCGGTGAGCTGTTGGCCACCGAGCACCGCGAGGCGGGCACGTGGTTGCACGCTCGGGTGGGCCGGCAACTCGCCGCCGAGTTGGAGCGGTTCGTGGTCGCCAAGCGCTGAGCGACGGTCGACCGGGCCCGGGCCGCACACGAACATCGTGTGCGGCCCGGGCCTTTGTCGTGTCCGGGGACGGCCGGGCGCCGCTCAGTTCTTGCGTTTGAGGTTGTCCAGCATGCGGCGGGCGTCCTGGTCCAGGTAGGGGCCGGCGATCCAGGTGTGTCCGGCGCCGCTGAGCGCGCTGTTGCCGATCAGCCGCAGGGTGCCGTCGGGGGCGGTGGCGTACCAGCCGCCGCCGCTGGCGCCGGCGGTCATGGTGCAGCCGATCCGCAACAGGGGCGGGCTGTTCGGGTCGACGGTCAGCCGGCGCGGGTCCTGGGTGCAGGCGAACATGGTCAGCCCGTCGAACGGGGCGTCCTGCGGGTAGCCGTACGCGCCGGCGTCGGTCAGGTCGCGCGGGGCGTCGAACCACACCGGCAGGGCGCGGCCGACGACCTCCTCCAGGCTGCGTGCGCTGCGGTCGGGGTTCTTGACCTCGACCACCGCGTAGTCGTAGGCGGTGGCGGGTGACGTGGAGTTCGTGCCGCCGGCGCGCCATTGGTCGGAGGTGGACACCGAGGTCGCCCACCACTGGCCGAAGGGTGCGACCGGACCGGGGTTGCCGAGGTTGGCCAGGGTGGCCTGGCCGCTGCTGTTGAACGCGGGCACGAATTGCAGGCTGGTGAACCAGGTGCCGCCGCGACCGGCGTGTACGCAGTGGCCGGCGGTCCAGACCAGGTTGCTGCGGCCGGGGCGCTTGGGGTCGGCGATCACGGTCCCGGAGCATACGGAGGGGCCGTCGGGGGCCTCGAAGAAGAGTTTGCCGGCGGCGACGGTGCCGGCCGCGCCGGTGTAGGGGCGGGCCACCGGGCGGGCCTGGACGGGCGGCGGCTTCGCCTCGGCGAGCACGTCCGGCAGGGGGCCGCGGGAGGGTTGCGGGCCGGTCCGGTCGGGCGCCGCGGTCGGGGCGGGTGGCCCGTCCTCGCCCTTGGGGTCGCGGGGCCGGGCCCGGCTCATGCGTTCCGGCGTCCAGTGCGCGGGGTCGCCGGGATCGGCGAGTGTCTCCGGACCCCTGCCGCCGCCGTCGTCGCCGACTCCGGTGAGGGTCAGTGCCATGACGGTGCCCGTCACCAGCAGCGACACCGCCACCGTCAGCGTGACGAACAGCGTGCGAACGCCGCGCGTCAAGCGCCTACCTCCCCGTGTGCGCCCCCGGATATGACCGCCCGACAGTATCGGAGGGCATTGCGGCCGTGATCGGGCGGCGGTTCGGTCGTTGTTTGGACAGGGGCCGTCGATCCGGCGATTGTCACTCGTTGTGGTGACCATTTTGCCCCCAGTCATCATTCCAAGGTAAGCCTTACCTAAATTTCGATCGCCCTTGTGGAGGTGCCGCAGTCATGACCGCCGCCCTGACCAGGCCGGACGACCGCTCCGGCACCGGGAACCCGACGCCGGACGCGCCGCCCGCGGCCAACGCGCCCGCGGCCGCCGCGCCGGCGCCCACCACGCCCGTCGACACCGCTCCCGCGGACACCGGGCGGATCGGCCGCCAGCGCACCGGCCCGTCGGCCGACGGGCCGGGCATCCTGCGCCGGCAGGCCGCCCGCGAGTCCTCGGCGCGCACCTACGCGCGCTCGTTGCCGATCGTGCCGGTGCGGGCCCGGGGGATGACGGTCGAGGGAGCCGACGGCCGGCGCTACCTCGACTGCCTCTCCGGCGCCGGCACGCTCGCGCTCGGCCACAACCACCCCGTGGTGCTCGCGGCGATTCGCGGCGTGTTGGACACCGGCGCGCCGCTGCACGTGCTCGACCTGGCCACGCCGGTCAAGGACCGCTTCGTCGAGGAGCTGTTCGCCACACTGCCGCCGGAGTTGGCGCGGGGCGGCCGGATCCAGTTCTGCGGGCCGGCCGGCACCGACGCGGTGGAGGCGGCGCTGAAGTTGGTGCGGACCGCGACCGGGCGGCGTGGGGTGGTCGCGTTCACCGGCGCGTACCACGGGATGACCCAGGGCGCGCTGGCGGTCAGCGGAGACACCGCGATCCGCAACGCGACCGGCGCGGGTACCGGCGACACCGTGCGGCTGCCGTTCCCGCAGCGCTATCGCTGCCCGTTCGGCACCGGCGGCGCCGAGGGCGAGCGGGTGGCCGCGCACTACGCCCGCACGCTCCTGGAGGACCCGGACGGCGGGGTGCCGGTACCCGCCGGGATGATCCTGGAGCCCGTGCAGGGCGAGGGCGGGGTGCTGCCGGCGCCGGACGGCTGGCTGCGCGAGATGCGCCGGCTGACCGCGGAGCGCGGCATCGCGCTGATCGCCGACGAGGTACAGACCGGCCTGGGTCGGACCGGCACGATGTGGGGCGTGGACCACGCCGGCGTGGTGCCGGACGTGATGGTGATCTCCAAGGCGATCGGCGGCAGCCTGCCGCTCGCGGTCGTGGTCTATCGCGCCGAACTGGACCACTGGTGGCCCGGTGCGCACGCGGGCACCTTCCGCGGCAACCAGCTGGCGATGGCGGCCGGCACCGCGACGATCGCCTTCGTGCGCGAGCACCGCCTGCACGAGCGGGCGGCCCGCCTGGGGGCCCGCCTCGCGGGCGCGCTGCGCGACCTGATGCCCGGTCAGCCGGCGATCGGCGACGTGCGCGGGCGCGGGCTGATGCTCGGCGTGGAGATCGTCGAGCCGGAAGCCGCCGCGGACGCGTGCGGGGCCCGGCCCGTGGCGCCCGCGCTGGCGCTCGCGGTGCGCCGCGAGGCGCTGGGTCGGGGGCTGATCGTCGAATTGGGCGGGCGGCACGACAGCGTGGTGCGGCTGCTGCCGCCGCTGACGATGACCGACGTGCAGGCGGACGCGGTGTTGGAGCGGCTGGCGGACGCGATCGAGGCGGCCCGGGCCGGCCGGCCGACCTCGACCGGCGGATCGGAGTCGGCGTGAGCACCGCGCGGCACGTCGGGCATCCGGTCGGGGCCGCGCTCGCGGGCGGGGTCGCGGGCACCGACGCGCTGCGCGCGCTGGTCGAGGTCGCGCTGGCCGCGCTGGCGGGAGGTGCGGATGCACGGGGTGGGCCGCTGCCGCCGGGCGGCCCGGTCGCGGTCGCGGCCGAGGTGGCCCGAGTGCTGGGTCCGGGCGCGGTGGGCCCGGTGGGCTCCGTGCCGGACCCGCGCGGATCGGCCGCGGTCGGCCCGGGTCCGCTGCCGGTGCTGGGCGTGGGCGAGTTCGCCGCGCTGGGCGAGTTGTCCGCGCTGCTGGCCTGGGGGGCGGCGGATCCGGCCGATCCGTACTGTGCGGGGCATCTGCACTGTCCGCCGCTGGCCGTCGCGGTGGCCGCGGACCTGGTCGCCGCCGCGCTCAACCCCTCGCTCGACTCGTGGGACCAGGCGCCGGCGGCGACCGCGCTGGAGGTCGAGGTGGTCGCCGCGCTCGCGGGCCTGGTCGGCTTCGCGCCGAGGGCGGCGGGCGGCACGATCACCAGCGGCGGCACCGAGTCCAACCTGATGGGCCTGCTGTTGGCGCGGGACGCGGCGGGTCCCGGGGTGGGTCGGCGGCGGATCCTGTGCTCGCAGGCCGCGCACTTCTCCATCCGCCGCTGTGCGGGCCTGCTGGGCCTGGGCGAGGACGCCGTGGTCACCGTGCCGGCGGGCGCCGACCATCGCATGGACCCGGTCGCGCTGGCCGCGGCCGGCCGCCGGGTGAGGGCCGGCAACGACCGGATCGCGGCGATCGTGGCCACCGCGGGCACCACCGACCTGGGGGCGATCGATCCGCTGCCGGCGATCGCCTCGGTGGCCCGGGAGTTGGGCACGTGGCTGCACGTGGACGCGGCCTACGGCGGCGGCGCGCTGTTCTCGGACCGGCTCGCGCCGCTGCTGGCCGGATTGCACCGGGCGCACTCGGTGGGCCTGGATCTGCACAAGCTGGGCTGGCAGCCGGTCGCCGCCGGGGTTTTCCTGGTGCGCGACGCGGCGCTGCTGGCCCCGCTCGCGCAGCGAGCCGCCTACCTGAATCCGGACGACGACGAACAGGCCGGCTACTTCAGCCTGTTGGGCAATTCGCCGCGCACCACCCGGCGGGCGGACGTGTTCAAGATCGCGGTCACCCTGCGTGCGCTGGGCCGGGCCGGACTGGGCGAGTTGGTCGAGCGCTGCCACGACCTGGCCCGGCACGCGGCGCAGTTGATCCGCGCCGATCCGCGCCTGGAGTTGGCCGCGGAGCCGGTGCTCACGTCGGTGGTGTTCCGCTATCTCCCGCAGCGCCAGGACGGGCCGGGTCCGGCGGGCGCGGCCGAGACGGACCGGGTCAACGCCGCGTTGCGCCGCCGGCTGCTGCACGAGGGGAGCGCGGTGGTCGGCCGGACCGAACTGGGCGGGGGCCCGGGCGCGGTGCGGCTCAAGCTCACCCTGCTCAACCCGAACACCACCGCGGCGGACCTGGCGGCCCTGCTGGCGGCCGTGGTCGAGGCGGGGCGCGCGGAAAGCGCGCCGCCTTGCTGACGCTCCGTCAACAAACAATCGGTTCCGCGCGCCTCGCATGTTTGTGACCCGCCTCGCCGAACAATCGACACGGGTCGAAATCTCCCCAATCGGGAGCAACCTCATCCACGGGCATCGACCACGGGTCGATCGACACCACACGGAGCAGCGATGACCATCGCGGGTCCCGACCCGTCCGCCGTGCGGACGGATCCCGAAACGGACCACCTCGACGCGCCGGAGGCCCGGCGCGCCGCCGACGGGGCGACGGTCGAGTGCCTGCTCCGCTGCTGGGTGCGCGAACGTGCGCTGCCCAGGCCGCAGTCGAGCGTGCTGAGCATCGACCTGCCCGCGATCGGGCGGACCGTCACCGTGCCGGTGCGCTACTGGTCGCCGTCCGGGTGGCACCGTTTCGGCGCTCCGCACCTGGACGGCGAGGGGCCGTTGAACGCGGTCACGCTGGCGCTGGTGCTGGGCGACGAGGCGAGTGCGAGCGGGACCTCGGCGGCCGGTGGGGCGTGCGGAGACACCGCGATCCGGGTCGCCGACTCGGTCACCCACGCCGAGCGCTACATCGCCCATCGTCGGGCGCACCCCGAGGACCCGCCCGGGACGGCGCCGTTCCTGGCCGCCGAGCAGTCGCTGGTGCTGGGCCACCCGATGCATCCCACACCCAAGAGCCGCGACCGGCTCGACCCGGCCGAGGACGCCGCGTGGTCGCCCGAGTTGCGCGGGTCCTTCGCACTGCACTGGTTCGCCGCCGACGCCGACCTGGTCGGGCAGGACAGTGCGCTGGGGCGCGAGGCCGCGGACGTGCTGGCCGAGTTCGCCGGCGACTTGCGCGCGCCCGAGGGCACCGTGCTGGTGCCCGCCCACCCGTGGCAGGCCCGGGACCTGCCCGGGCGCCCGCACCTGCGGGGCCTGTTCGACGCGGGCCGGCTGCGCGCGCTCGGCCCGGCGGGCGCCCCGTGGTACCCCACCTCCTCGGTGCGCACCGTGTATCGACCCGACGCCGAGGTGATGCTCAAGCTCTCGCTGGGCCTGCGGATCACCAACTCGCGTCGGGAGAACCTGCCCAAGGAACTGCTGCGCGGGATCGAGGTGCACCGCCTGCTGCGTTCCGGCCTGGAGCACGAACTGCGCTGCGCGCACCCCACCTTCGACATCGTCCGCGATCCGGCCTGGATCTCGGTCGCGGAGCCGGAGCCGTTCCCGCGCCAGGACCGGCCCGCCGCCGGCCTGGAACTGGTGCTGCGGGCCAATCCGTTCGGGCCCGACCAGCGGGTGTCGTGCGTGGCCGCGCTGGTGGCCGAGCGGCCCGGGATCGGCCCCTCGCGGCTGGCCGGATACGTACACGCGCTGGCCGAGCGCAACGGCCGCTCCCTGGCCTCGGTCGCCGAGGAGTGGTTCGAGCGCTACCTGGCGGTGGTGGCCGAGCCGGTGTTGTGGCTGGATCGGCACGCGGGCATCGCGCTGGAGGCGCACCAGCAGAACACGCTGGTCCTGCTGGACGCGGACGGCTGGCCCGCGGGCGGACGTTACCGGGACAACCAGGGCTACTACTTCCGTGCCTCGCGCGCCGCCGACCTGGCCCGGCGACTGCCCGCCGCGGGGGTGGCCAGCGACACCATCGTCGCGGACGAGATCGCCGACGAGCGGCTGGCCTACTACCTGGGCGTGAACAACCTGCTCGGGTTGATCGGCGCGTTCGGCGCGCAGGGCCTGGTCGAGGAGTCGGTGCTGCTGGCGCGGCTGCGCACGCTGTTCGCCGCCCACGCGCCCACCTGTGGCGCGGCGCGCTCGCTGCTCACCGATCCCAGGCCGCGCTGCAAGGCCAACCTGCTGACCCGACTGCACGGCCTCGACGAACTCGTCGGTCCCGTGGCGACCCAGTCGATCTACGTGCACATCCGCAACCCGCTCGCCGACGCCCCCGCGTGAGCCCGGTCCCAGGAGGTTCCGTCCCCGTATGAGCCCGTCATTCCTGTCGTCGCCCGCCGATGCCCGGCCGAGCGACTTCGCCGAGGCCCAGACCGTGCGCCTGAACACCGGGCCGCGGGCGGCGGGGCAGGCCGGCCCGCTCGCCGAGGCGGCACGCTGGGGAACGGTCCCGCTGCCCGCCGGCCGGTTCTCGCTGCACGAGATCCACACCAAGCGCGACCTGCCGCTGCTGCACGCGTGGATGAACGACCCGGACATCGCCCGCTGGTGGGAGCTGGCCGGGGACGAGGAGGTGGTGCGCCGACACCTGGCGGATCAGGCCGTGCGCATGCACAACCACGCCTACCTGGGCTGCCTGGACGACGAACCGGTCAGCTACTGGGAGCTCTACCGCGCAGACCTGGACGACCTGGCCCGGCACTACCCGGCCCGCCCGCACGACGTGGGGATCCATCTGCTGGTCGGCCCGGCCGCGTGGCGCGGGCGCGGGATCGGCTCGCTGCTGCTGCGCGCGGTCACCGAACTGGTGCTGCGCGCCGCCCCCGACACGATGCGGGTGGTGGCCGAGCCCGACGTGCGCAACGAGGCGTCGCTGGCGGCCTTCGCGCGGGCCGGCTTCCACCGCTTCGCCGATGTCGAACTCCCGGGCAGGCGCGCCGCGTTGATGATGCGCGGACGCACCGTGCGGGAATCGGGTGCGCGGCGGTGAGCGAGCGCCTGCCCGCCCCGCGCCGGGCGGCCGACCCCGGCGCGGTGGTGTACGACCTGGTGGGGGTGGGGATCGGGCCGTTCAACCTCGCGCTCGCCGCGCTGGCCGACCGGGTCGAACCGCTGCGCACGCTGTTCCTGGACCGGGCTCCCGCGTTCAGTTGGCATCCGGGACTGCTCCTGGACGGCACCACCCTGCAGGTGCCGTTCCTGGCCGACCTGGTCACCCTGGTCGACCCGACCAATCCGTGGTCGTTCCTGGCCTATCTGCGCGCGCACGACCGGTTGTTCCCGTTCTACTTCGCCGAGCGCCTGCATGTGCCGCGGCGCGAGTACGACCACTACTGCCGGTGGGTCGCCGAGGCGCTGCCGGCCTGCCGGTTCGGCAGCGACGTCGGGTCGGTGTCCTGGGAGGGCGACCTGTACCGGGTCGACTTCCGCGACACCGCGACCGGCGAGTGGCACCACGTGCACGCCCGGCACGTGGTGCTCGGCATCGGCACCGAGCCGGTGGTGCCGGAGCCGTTCGCGGGTCTGCTCGGCGACACCGTGCTGCACGCGGCCCGATACCTGGACCATCGCGCGGATCTCACCGATGCGCAGGACGTCACGGTGCTGGGCTCGGGGCAGTCCGGCGCGGAGGTCTTCCTGGACCTGCTGCGCCGGCGAACCGGCCCCAACCGACGGCTGACCTGGCTGACCCGCTCGCCCGCGTTCGCCCCGATGGAATACTCCAAGCTCGGTCTGGAGCACTTCACGCCCGACTACACGCGCTACTTCCACGCGCTGCCCGAACCGGTCCGCGACCGCCTGGTGCCCGAGCAGTGGCAGCTGTACAAGGCGATCAGCGCGGACACCATCGCGGCCATCCACGACGAGCTCTACGAGCGCGGCATCGCAGGCGGGCGGGTGCGGGCGACGCTGATGCCCGACGTCACCGTGACGTGCGCGCGCACCACCGGCGAGGGCGTGGAACTGGGGTGCCGGCACGGCGAACAGGACCGCGCCTTCACCGTGCGCACCGACCGGGTGGTGCTGGCGACCGGGTACGCGCAGCGGCATCCCGCGCTGCTGGATCCGGTGAAGGACCTGATCGTGCGCGACGCCGCCGGCCGTCCGCTGATCGACCTGGACCACCGAGTCGTGCTCGCCGAACCCGTCACCGGCGGGCTGTACGTGCAAAACGCCGAGTTGCACACGCACGGCGTGGGCACCCCCGACCTGGGCCTGGGTGCGCACCGGGCCGCGACCATTCTCAACTCCGTCTGCGGCGACGCGGTCTACCGGCTGCCGATCCGCACCGCGTTCACCACGTTCGGCCTGGCCGCGGGCGACACCGAGCCCGCGCACCGACCGCAGCGAGGGGACGCGACCGACCCCGCAGAGGTACCCCATGTCGCAGTCGAACCCGGCAGCGGAGCCCATCGAGGCCGAACTGCCGCACCAGGGCGCCCGACCCGCCGAGCCTGAGCCCGCCTCCCGGTTCCCCGGCGCGCGGCACGGCGTGCCCCCCACCGACCCGGAGGTCTGGCGACGGGTCAACCGGGACATGATCGCCAAGTCGCTCGCCGAGTTCGCCTACGAGGAACTGCTGGCCCCGGTCGCCGACGGCCGGACGTACACCGTGGACGTCTCGGGCGATGTGCGCTACCGCTTCCGGGCCCGGCGCGGCGCCTACGACGCGTGGCACGTGGATCCCGAGTCGGTGGTGCGCGAGTGGGAGGGCGGCGCCGACCCGGCCGAGGACATGCTCCAGTTCCTGCTGGACGCGCACACCGTGATCGGGCTGAGCGGCGACACCGCCGGCCACCTGGTGCGCGAGTTGACCGCGACGCTGGCCGCCGACGCGGCGAGTGCGGCGAGCGCGGTGAGCGCGGCCACGTTGGCCGACCTGGGCTACGCGGAGTTGGAGGGCCACCAGACCGGCCACCCGTGGATCGTGCCGAACAAGGGCCGGATCGGCTTCTCGGCGAGCGACGCGCGCCGCTACGCCCCGGAGGCGCGGCGGGCGCTGCGGCTGCCGTGGATCGCGGTGCATCGGGACCTGGCGGTCTACCGGGCGGTGCCGGGACTGAGCGAACAGCGGCTGTACGACGAGGAACTGGACCCGGCGACCCTGGAGGGCTTTCGCCGGGTCCCGGCCGCGCGCGGGCTGGATCCGGACGACTTCCTGTGGTTGCCGGTGCATCCGTGGCAGTGGGACGAGACGATCGCGACGCTGTTCGCGCCCGAGGTCGCCGCCGGTCGCATCATCGCGCTGGGCGAGGCCGAGGACCGGCACCTCGCGCAGCAGTCGGTGCGTACCTTCCTGAACCTGGACCGGCCCGCGCGGCGCACCGTCAAGCTTCCGCTGTCGGTGCTGAACACGCTGGTGTGGCGCGGCCTGCCCAGCGAGCGCACGCTGGCCGCGCCGGCGGTCACCGACTGGGTGCTGGGACTGCGCGACGCGGACCCGTTCCTGCGCGACGAGTGCCGGGTGATCATGCTGGGCGAGACCGCGTCGGTGACCGTGCGCCACCCGGTGCTGGAGGAACTGCCGGGCGTGCCCTACCAGTACCGCGAACTGCTCGGCGCGATCTGGCGCGAACCACTGGCGCCGCGACTGGATCCCGGCGAGCGCGCCCGCACGCTCGCCTGCCTGCTGCACGTGGATCCGACCGGCCGGCCGTTCGTTCTCGAACTGGTCGAACGCTCGGGGCTGGCCCCCCGGGTGTGGCTGCGTCGGCTCTTCCACGCCCTGCTCCCACCGCTGTTGCACTGCCTGTACCGGTACGGCCTGGTGTTCTCCCCGCACGGCGAGAACGCGATCGTGATCTTCGACGAGCACGACGTGCCGGTCCGGCTGGCGATCAAGGACTTCGTCGACGACGTCAACATCAGCGACCAGCCGCTGCCGGAACTCGCCGACCTGCCGGCCGAGGTCGCGTCGGTGCTGCTGCGCGAGCGGCCCGACTACCTGTGCCAGTTCATCCACGCCGCGCTGCTGGTGGGGCACCACCGCTATCTGGCCGATCTCGCGGCGGTGCACCTGGGCATCCCGCAGGCGGGCTTCTGGGCGCTGGTGCGCGAGGAAATCCTGGACCACCAGGGGGCATTCCCCGAACTCGAGGACCGGCACGAGCTGTTCGACCTGCTCACGCCGCGGATCGACCGGCTGTGCCTGAACCGCAATCGGCTGCTCCTGGACGGCTATCGGGACCGTCCCACGCGCCCGCACGTGAGCGCACACGGCAGCGTGCCCAACGCGCTGTGCCCATGACCTCGACATCGGACCACGACAGGGTCGCCGACAACCTGTCCGGTTTGCCGATGGTGTGATCCCCATCACGATGCCAGAATGCGGCGGGTGACCGACGTCGCCGAAAACGCGAGGCAACCACTGAAGGTTGCCGCCGCACAGGCCCAGGCGCGGCCGGGCGACATCCCCGCGAATGTCGCCACGGCCGCGCAACTCGTGCGCTTCGCATCCTCGGCCGGCGCCGACGTGGTGGTGTTGCCGGAACTGTTCCTGTCGGGGTATGACCTCGACCTGTTCCGGCCGGACGTGAAACCGTGCGACATCGTGCCCGGCGACACCCGGCTCGGTGAACTCCAGGCCGCCTGCTACGCCACCCGCACGGTCGCGGTGGTCGGCGCCGCGGTCCGCCGCGCCGGCGCCCGGACCATCTCGCTCGTGGTGGTCGGCCGAGACGGCGACGCGCACGTGGCCTACGACCGCCAGCACCTGTGGCACGAGGAGCGCGAGCTGTTCCGCCCGGGCGACCACGGCTGCACCATCGAGATCGCCGGATGGCGACTGGGCCTGGGCAGCGCCTACGACGTCAGCTTCCCCGAACACGTGCGCGCCGCCGTGCACGACGGCTGCGACGCCTACCTGTGCCCGGGCGTGTACACCCGCGGCGACAGCGAGCACCGCCGCGACCTGTACTTCGCCGCCCGAGCCCTGGAGAACACCTGCTACACGGTGGTCGCCAACCACATCGGCGACACCGTGCTGGGCCCGGCGTGCGGACGCAGCGGGGTGTACGGCCCGGACGGGCGGGTGGTGATCGAGGCCGACGGGGAACGCGTGGACGTGGTCGCCGCGACCTTCCAGGACATCGAGATCGACGCCGCCCGCGAGTGCCTGACCATGCTGGAGGACCTGCCGGGGTCACGGCGCGCGGGGCCGGGCGAGCGTCGCGAGACGATCAAGCTGGACTGAGACCCACCAGATCCGATCCGATCCCACCCGATCCGGGCCCGTCGGTGCTGGAATCCGCGTGCGCAAGCGCCTAGTCTCGCCGGATCACCGCAACCTACCGACGGGTAACGGTGGAAGGGCAACGACGAGAGGGGAGCGCACGTGCGCACAACTCGCAGGGCGATCGCGGGCCTGGCCGCGCTGACGGCGCTCGTCGCGCTGTCCGCGTGCTCGGACGACTCCGACTCCGACACCTCCGCCGACCGCAAGGCCGCCGCTCCGAACGCGCCCGGCGCCCCGGGCGGCGGCAAGGATGCCCCGGCGAACCCCAAGGCACTGCCCGCCGCGGCAAGCGGGGCCACCTTCGTCGCGCTCGGCGACTCGTACGCGGCGGGCGTGAAGATACCCGTGATCGTGCCCGCCGCGCCGCCCGGATGCAGCCGCTCGGAGAGCAACTACGCACACCTGGTGGCCAGGCAGCGGAACATCACCGGCTTCGTCGACGCCACCTGCGGCGGTGCCCGCACCCCGGACATGACGGCCGGCCAGCAGACCCAGGGTTCACCGCCGCCGCAGTTCGACGCGCTGCGCCCGGACACCGCGCTGGTCACCCTGGGCATCGGCGGCAACGACATCGGTTTCTCCGAGATCGTCACGACGTGCGTGATCCAGAGCCGCAGCACCACGTCCACACAGCCGTGCACCGACAAGTACACCGCCGGCGGCAACGACGAGCTGGCCAAGCGCATCGCCGAGACCGGCCCGAAGATCGCCGCCACCATCGCCGGCATCAAGCAGCGCTCGCCCAAGGCCCGGATCCTGGTCGTCGGCTACCCCACGATCCTCCCGGAGACCGGCACCTGCCCCGCCCAGGTGCCGGTCGCCGAGGGCGACCTGCCCTACCTGCGCAAGGTGGTGCCCGCGCTGAACGACATGCTCGCCAAGGAGGCGGCCGGCCAGGGCGCGGAGTACGTGGACACCTACGCCGGCTCGGCCGGCCACGATGTGTGCCGGCCGGCAGGCACCAAGTGGATCGAGGGGATCAAGCCCGAGTCGCCCGCCGCCCCGGTGCACCCCAACGCGCTCGGCCAGGAGGGCCTGGCCAAGGCGGTGCTCGCCAAGCTCGGCTGATCGGGCCCGGCTGCTCCCGCGGCACGAAGCGGCGCGGGAGAAGCCGGGCGAAGCGGGCCGCGTGGTAAGGGATGTCCGGCGGAGCATCTAGGCTTGTCGCCCGATGAGCGACTCCGACCGTCCCGAGCTGACCGAACTCCTGCACGCCGCCGTTGCCGCCGTCGGCGGAGCGGAGCGGCCCGGACAAGTGTCCATGGCCGAGGCCGTCTCCGGCGCGGTCGCCCGCGCCGAACACCTCCTGGTCCAGGCGGGTACCGGCACCGGCAAGTCCCTGGCCTACCTGGTCCCCGCGCTGGCCGCCCGGCGCAAGGTCGTGGTGGCCACCGCGACGCTGGCGCTGCAACGGCAGCTGGTCGAGCGCGACCTGCCGCGCACGGTCGAGGCACTGCGCCCGCTGCTGCGCCGCTCGCCGACGTTCGCCACGCTCAAGGGCCGGGGCAACTACCTGTGCCTGCACCGACTGCACGACGGGCCGCCGGACGAGGGCGAGGTGCTCTTCGACCCGGCGCCCACGAGCAGGCTCGGACAGGACGTGGTCCGGCTGCGGGACTGGGCCGACGAGACCGAGACCGGGGACCGCGACGACCTGAGCCCGGGCGTCAACGACCGCGCCTGGGCCCAGGTGTCGGTGTCCTCGCGCGAATGCCTGGGCGCCTCGCGCTGCCCGTACGGCGACGACTGCTTCGCCGAGGCCGCGCGGGAGCGGGCCAAACAGGCCGACATCGTGATCACCAACCACGCGCTGCTCGCCATCGACGCGTTGGAGGACGCGCCGGTGCTGCCCGAGCACGAGCTGCTGATCGTGGACGAGGCGCACGAGTTCGCGAGCCGGGCCACCGGGGTGGCCACCGCCGAGCTGAGCCTGAGTGCGGTGGACCGGGCCGCGCGCCGCGCGGGCAAGCTGGCCAACGAGAGCGCCGTGGACAACCTGGACGCCGCTTCGGAGGCGTTCAAGAAGACCATGGAGGGGCGCGAACCCGGTCGGCTGCGCGAGCTGGACCCGGATCTGGGCTGGACGGTGTCCGCGCTGCGCGACGCGAGCCGCGGCGTGATCACCTCGCTCGGCGAGGTCCGGGACAAGTCGCTGAGCAACGAGGACGCGGCCCGTCGCCAGGCGTTGGCCGGCGTCGAGCACATCCACGACACGTGCGAGCGCATCCTCAAGGGCTCGCCGCACGACGTGATCTGGCTGGAGCGCAACGAGCGCACCGGTGCGTCGTTGCGGGTGGCCCCGATCGCGGTGGCCGGGCTGTTGCGCGAGGCGCTGTTCGGGGACCGCACGGTGGTGCTCACCTCGGCCACGCTCAAGCTCGGCGGCGACTTCCGGGGCGTGGCCGGCAGCCTGGGGCTGACCGCCGAGGGGCTGCTCACCGACGAGCCCGAGCCGGTGCCCACCGAGGTGGCGGTGCAGCCGGGCGAGGGCGAGGAGTCCGACGACGACGCGGATCCGGACACCGACGCGGACCTGGCGCAGTGGCGTGCGTTGGACGTGGGCTCGCCGTTCGACTACCCGCGACAGGGCATCCTCTACGTCGCCCGGCATCTGCCGCCGCCGGGTCGGGACGGGATGAGCGCGGACACCCTGGACGAACTCGCCGAGCTGATCGAGGCGGCCGGTGGGCGGGCGCTGGGCCTGTTCTCCTCGCGGCGCGGCGCGGAGGCGGCCACCGAGGCGCTGCGCGAGCGGCTGGACCTGCCGATCCTGTGCCAGGGCGACGACTCGCTGGCGGAGCTGTTGCGCCGCTTCGCCGCCGAGCCGCGGACGTGCCTGTTCGGCACGTTGTCGCTGTGGCAGGGCGTGGACGTGCCGGGGCCGTCCTGTCAGTTGGTGATCATGGACCGGATCCCGTTCCCGCGTCCGGACGATCCGTTGATGAGCGCGCGGGCGCAGTCGGTGCAGGAGAACGGCGGCAACGGCTTCATGGCGGTGTCGGCCACGCACGCCGCGCTGTTGATGGCGCAGGGCGCCGGGCGGCTGATCCGGGCGATGGACGACCGGGGGGTGGTGGCGGTGCTCGACCCGCGACTGGCCACCGCCCGCTACGGCGGGTTCTTTCGGGCCTCGATGCCGCCGCTGTGGTACACCGAGGACCGCAATCAGGTGCGCCGTTCGCTGGCCGCGATCGACAAGGACGACCGGGGCGAGCCGGCCTGAAGCGTTACCGCGGGGGCGGGGGCGAGCCGGGTCCCTACCGCGGGCGCCGGCGTGCCGCGCACGTGAGACGGGCGGTATGTCGCCGTCCCCGCTCATCTCACACCCGTCGCATGACGGCCACCACACGGCCCAGGATGGTCGCCTCGTCCCCCGGGATGGGTTCGTAGGCGGGGTTGTGCGGCATCAGCCAGCGGTGCCCGTCCCGGTGGCGCAGGCGCTTGACGGTGGCCTCGCCGTCGATCATCGCCGCGACGATGTCGCCGTTCTCGGCCACCGGCTGCCGGCGCACCGCGACGTAGTCGCCGTCCATGATCGCGGCCTCGATCATCGAGTCGCCGCTCACCTTGAGCAGGAACACGTCACCGTCGCCGACGAGCTGGCGCGGCAGCGGGAACACGTCCTCGATGGACTGCTCGGCCAGGATCGGGCCACCGGCCGCGATCCGGCCGACCACCGGCACGTAGGACGCGGCCTGCGAGCCGCGTTCGGCGTGCGGCCCGGCCGGCGCCAGTGGTCGGCCGCCGTCGGGCGAGCGCACCTCGTAGGCGCGCGGCCGGTGCGGATCACGGCGCAAATAGCCCTTGCGTTCGAGGGCCATCAGTTGGTGCGCGACGGAGGAAGTGCTGGAGAGGCCGACGGCCTCGCCGATCTCCCGCATGCTCGGCGGATATCCGCGGGACTCCACGGAGGTGCGGATCACTTCGAGGACGCGCGTCTGGCGCGGCGTCAGGCCCCCCGTCGGGCGCCGCGTCACACCGCCCTGGACCTGCCCGTTCTCGGTGCCCGGGGCGGGCGTCGGGGGTGGCACGGTGGCGCTGTGCGGGTGTTTCGCAGGGAGAGTTTCGGTGCGGATTCCGGGGTGGATTGCTCCGGTGGCTTCTCCGGTCACGGCTGGCCCTTTCGACGGATTGCTCGCACGTGGAGAACGGTAGTCGGGTTCGAAAGGTTGCGCCAAACACACGTTCGAGTGAATTTAGGCCAATCCGGTGGCGATCATTCGGTTCCCGCTGTAGTAATCGTACATACATTCGAATTCGACGGGGAAAAGCCATCGTTTCCGCCGTCCGATATGTCGCATCCGTCACTCGTATGCCGCGACACGCGGCCGGCCGGGTTAATTTTTCGCCGCCGGCGGGCGGTGACCTGCGGGGATGACGAGAGGTCACCGAAGGCTCTCCGAGTGTCTGCGAGTCGGCTTGCAGCGCTCGGGGTCGCGGTCTACCGTAGCCACTACATCTTGTGGTCGAGGGCGTTGAAGGAACCCACAAGTTGTGGTTGCCGTATATACCATATTCCCGGAGCGCACCGGACGGGCCCCTTCGCGGCGGCCCTCGGGGCGAGGGCGCGGCAACGACCGGGCACGCTTCGCCATACCGCGCGCGGCACGCACGGGCAACACGTACGACCTGCGTCTCAACGAGGGGGAGAGGAACCGCATGCACTGCCCCTTCTGTCGGCGAGCGGACAGCCGCGTCGTGGACAGCCGGACCACCGACGACGGCGCCGCGATCAGGCGCCGACGATCGTGTCCGGACTGCGGACGGCGGTTCACCACGATCGAGACCGCCTCGCTGACGGTGATCAAGCGCAGCGGCGTCACCGAACCCTTCAGCCGGGACAAGGTCATCGCCGGCGTGCGCAAGGCCTGCCAGGGTCGCCCGGTCACCGGTGACGCGCTGGCCCTGCTCGGTCAACGTGTCGAGGAGGCGGTGCGGGCCACCGGATGCGCCGAGTTGACCACCCACGACGTGGGCCTGACGATATTGGGCCCGCTGCGGGAGCTCGACGAGGTCGCCTACCTGCGGTTCGCGTCCGTGTACCGAGCCTTCGAGTCGCTGGAGGACTTCGAGGCCGAAGTCGCCCTGCTGCGCGCCGGCCGCGCGGAGTCGGCGCAGCCCGCGGTGCCCGTGGACGCGGCGGACGGTCCCACCTCGGACTGACCGCGGATCACCAGAAATCAATTTCGGTAGCACACGAACGACGGACCACCCGACCGGTCGGCGGGACATCCCCCGGGATGCTCCGGCCTGCCCACGGCGTTGTTCAAAAGAGGAGACGGCATGACAGAGACGACGAGCGGATCGGCCCGCGGTTCCGGCCGGTCACGACCCGGCAAGGGCCTGCGGATCGAGCGCGTGTACACGACCCCCGGCGTCCACCCTTACGACGAGGTGGTCTGGGAGCGTCGTGACGTCGTCATGACCAACTGGCGCGACGGCTCGATCAACTTCGAGCAGCGTGGCGTCGAGTTCCCCGACTCCTGGTCGGTGAACGCGGTCAACATCGTCACGAGCAAGTACTTCCGCGGTGCGGTGGGCACGCCGCAGCGCGAGTGGAGCCTGAAGCAGCTGATCGACCGGGTCGTCAAGACCTACCGCACGTCCGGCGAGGAGAACGGCTACTTCGCCGGTCCCGCCGACGCGGAGATCTTCGAGCACGAGCTCGCGTACGCCCTCCTGCACCAGATCTTCAGCTTCAACTCGCCGGTCTGGTTCAACGTCGGCACCGCGCAGAAGCAGCAGGTCAGCGCGTGCTTCATCCTGTCGGTCGACGACTCGATGGACTCGATCCTGGACTGGTACAAGGAAGAGGGCCTGATCTTCAAGGGCGGCTCCGGTGCCGGCCTGAACCTGTCCCGGATCCGCTCCAGCAAGGAACTGCTCACCTCCGGCGGCAACGCCTCGGGCCCGGTCTCCTTCATGCGCGGGGCGGACGCCTCGGCCGGGACCATCAAGTCGGGCGGCGCCACCCGCCGTGCGGCCAAGATGGTGGTCCTCGACGTCGACCACCCCGACATCGAGGACTTCATCGACACCAAGGTCAAGGAGGAGGAGAAGATCCGCGCGCTGCGCGACGCGGGCTTCGACATGGACCTCGGTGGCGCCGACATCGCGTCGGTGCAGTACCAGAACGCGAACAACTCGGTCCGCGTCTCGGACGAGTTCATGAACGCGGTCGAGCAGGGCGGCGAGTTCGGCCTGCGCGCCCGACTCACCGGCGACGTGCTGGAGACGGTCGACGCCAAGGCGTTGTTCCGCAAGATGGCCGAGGCCGCGTGGGCCTGCGCCGACCCGGGCATCCAGTACGACGACGAGATCAACAAGTGGCACACGTGCCCCGAGTCGGGCCGGATCACCGCGTCCAACCCGTGCTCGGAGTACATGCACCTGGACAACTCGTCGTGCAACCTCGCGTCGCTGAACCTGATGAAGTTCCTGCGCGAGGACGACACCTTCGACGCGGTCAACTTCGCCAAGGTCGTCGAGCTGGTCATCACCGCGATGGACATCTCGATCTGCTTCGCCGACTTCCCGACCGAGAAGATCGGCGAGACCACCCGCGCGTTCCGCCAGCTGGGCATCGGCTACGCCAACCTGGGCGCGCTGCTGATGGCCACCGGTCACGCCTACGACAGCGACGGCGGCCGGGCACTGGCCGGTGCGATCTCCTCGCTGATGACCGGCACCGCGTACAAGCGCTCCGCGGAGCTTGCCGCCATCGTCGGCCCGTACGAGGGCTACGCCCGCAACGCCGAGCCGCACAAGCGCGTCATGCGCCAGCACGCCGAGGCCAACGACGCGGGCAAGCGCATGGACGACCTGGACGCCCCCGTGTGGGACCTGGCGACCAAGGCGTGGAAGGACGTCGCCAAGCTTGGTGACAAGAACGGCTTCCGCAACGCGCAGGCCTCGGTGCTGGCTCCGACCGGCACGATCGGCCTGATGATGGACTGCGACACCACCGGTGTCGAGCCCGACCTGGCGCTGGTGAAGTTCAAGAAGCTGGTCGGCGGCGGCTCGATGCAGATCGTCAACGGCACGGTCGCCCGGGCGCTGCGCCGGCTGGGTTACCAGCCCGAGCAGGTCGAGGCGATCATCGAGCACATCGCCGAGCACGGCCACGTGGTGGACGCGCCCGGCCTCAAGCTCGAGCACTACGAGGTCTTCGACTGCGCGATGGGCGAGCGCACCATCTCGCCGATGGGCCACGTGCGGATGATGGCGGCGATCCAGCCGTGGATCTCCGGCGCGATCTCCAAGACGGTCAACATGTCCGAGGACGCCACCGTCGAGGAGATCGAGGAGATCTACTTCCAGGGCTGGAAGCTCGGCATCAAGGCGCTGGCGATCTACCGCGACAACTGCAAGGTCGGCCAGCCGCTGTCGGCCGGCAAGGGCGAGAACAAGGGCAAGGCGGACGACGGCAAGTCGACCGCGGCCGCCGTGGTGGAGAAGGTCGTCGAGTACCGCCCGGTGCGCAAGCGCCTGCCCAAGGGGCGGCCCGGCATCACCACGTCCTTCTCGGTGGGTGGCGCCGAGGGCTACATGACCGCCAACTCCTACCCGGACGACGGCCTCGGCGAGGTCTTCCTGAAGATGTCCAAGCAGGGCTCGACCCTCGCGGGCATGATGGACGCCTTCTCGATCGCGGTCTCGGTCGGCCTGCAGTACGGCGTGCCGCTGGAGACCTACGTCTCCAAGTTCACCAACATGCGCTTCGAGCCGGCCGGTCTGACCGACGACCCGGACGTGCGGATGGCGCAGTCGATCGTCGACTACATCTTCCGCCGCCTGGCGCTGGACCACCTGCCGTTCGAGACCCGCTCGGCGCTGGGCATCCACTCCGCCGCGGAGCGCACCCGGCACCTGGAGACCGGCTCCTACGAGCCGGACGAGCCGGCCGCCGCCGAGGACATGCGCACGCTCGCGCAGTCCGCGCCCGTGGACGCCGCACCCAAGGCCCCGGACCTCAAGCCGGTCCCGGCCGCGGTGCATTCCTCCACCGAGCTGCTGGAGGCCCGCCAGGGCCGCAGCGCGGACGCCCCGCTGTGCTTCTCCTGCGGGATCAAGATGCGCCCGGCGGGCAGCTGCTACGTGTGCGAGGGCTGCGGCTCGACCAGCGGTTGCAGCTGACCCGAGCGTCGCTGACGTGAACGCCCGAAAGGGGCGGGGAACCGAACTCGGTTCCCCGCCCCTTTCGGTGCGGCGGGCACGCGACGCGGTGGCCCGGACCCCTACGTGCTCGGCGGTTCGGCTCCGTGCGGTGGATCGCCCCGGCGGGTCGGCGCGCGAGCCCCCCGGCGGGTCAGCCCGCGAGCTGCTTGGCCTTCGCGTCGCGCTTGGCGAAGACCTCGTCGCGCATCGACTCCATCTCCTTGAGCACGTTCTTGCGCTCGCGCTTGGAGAGGCGGTCGATGTACAGGTATCCGTTGAGGTGGTCGGTCTCGTGCTGGAGGCAGCGGGCGAAGTAGCCCTCGCCCTCGATCACCAGCGGGTTGCCGTCCTTGTCCACCCCGCGCGCGATCGCGCGGTCCGGGCGGGCCAGGTCCTCGTGCGGGCCGGGGACGGACAGGCAGCCCTCGCCCGCCTCCTCCAGGTGCCGCTCGGTCGCGGGCAGTTCGTCCAGGACCGGGTTGATCAGGTGGCCGACGTGCCGGTGGCCGTCCTCGTCCACGCAGTCGTACACGAACAGCCGAATGCCGACGTCGACCTGGTTCGCGGCCAGGCCCACGCCGTCGGCGACGTACATGGTCAGGAACATGTCGTCGATCAGCGTGTTCAGTTCCTCGGTGCCGAACTCGGTGATCTCGGCGCAGGGCCGGTGCAGGATGTCCTCGCCGACCACGGTGACGCGCAGGACCTTGCCGCGGGCGGCCTCGGGCGCCATGGCGGGGTACGAGTCCACCGGGCGGCCCATCACAAAGATCCGGCCTTCTTCGTGATCGTGGTGATCGTGGCTGGAGTGGTCGTGGTGCTCGGCCATCGGTTTGCTTTACCTTTCCACCAGGGCATGAACCCGATTCACCCTACCCGCACCCGTCAGGGCAGGACTGCCGACGCCTTGGCCGTGATGGTGACCTCGCCGGGCTCGGTGACGGTGATCTCGGTCCAGCCGTCCTCGGTCTCGCCGATGCTCGTGTTGGGCTTGTTCGCGACGAACCAGCTGGTTCGGTGGATGCGCACGGTGAACGTGCCGGCCTGCTGGGCGAGCAGCGTGAAGCCGCTGGGGGTGATGTCCACGAGCTGGCCGGGGCCGTCCAACAGCGGAACCGGGTCGGCGACCTCCCAGATCACCCAGTGCGGGTCGGACCACACCGGCACCAGCCAGTCGGCGCCGGCGCGCAGGATCTCCGCCTCGCGCTTGGCGGAGGGGTCCAGCGGCACGTCGGGCAGGGCGATGAAGCGCACGCCGGTCTCGCGCACCCAGCCGTGGTACTGCCCCTCGTCCAGCGTGGGGCCGTAGAGCACCGCGTTGTGCGCGCGGTCGAGTTGGCGCTCCCAGCCGCGGGCGAGCGGCATGTGCTCGGCCACGTAGACCGTCTCCCAGTGGCCGCGGGTGAACGGGATCTCGATCCGGCCCACCGGAAGGTTGGCCCGCTCCAGGAAGTCGAGCATGCCGGTGTAGTAGGCGGAGTTCTTGCCGGTGCTGTCCTGGTTGTTGAACGCGACCGCCTTGCCGGCCGAGGAGAACTGCCAGGCCAGCAGCGGGATGGCGAGCAGCACCACCAGCCGCCTGCGGCCCAGCGAGAGCAGCACCACGGCCATCAGCGGGCCGGCGCACAACTCGCCGAGCCGGGCCACGTTCCCGCCCACCGCGCTGGGGATCAGGAACAGCACGGTGGAGGAGAGCGCGTACAGCCACAGGAAGCGGCGCGCGCTGACCTCGGTGCGCGGGAGCAGGGCCAGGCCCACCCCCGCGAAGCCCAGGATCGCGGCGAACCGCCACAGCGGGAAGGAGAAGTCGCCCCCGCCGGGGAAGATCAGCGACATCACCAGGCCGATCACGGCCGGGGCGAGGCTGAACCGGGTCGCCCACACCCGCTCGGCGGGCACCCACGCGAGCGCGATCATCAGCAGGAACGCGGCGGCCAGCGGACTGGCCAGGCCGCAGAACCCGGCGGCGACCGCGGCCCACGCGCGATGCCCGGTGCGGGCCGCCAGGATCGCCATCAGCCCGGCGGCCACGCCGAGCACGAAGGGGGTGCGGCCGATCAGGTATTCGATGCTGACTATCACCGCGAACCAGCAGCTGCCGACCCGGCGAGCCAGGTCGCCGCGGCCCAGGCGCAGGCGGGAGAACGCCCACGCGGCGGCCACGCAGGAGATGGCGGTGAGCAGGCGGGTGCCGATCCCACCGGCCAGGACCGGGGTGATCACGCTGTAGCCGGGCAGCAGGTGGCCGCCGTACCACTGGTTGTTCCACAGCACCGCGCCGTGGTCGCGCACCAGCCAGGCACGGAAGATCTGCGCGGGCCAGTCGGCGCCGTTGATGCCCAGCACGGTCAGCAGACCGACCAGGGCCAGGGTGATCACGTAGGGATGCTCGGCGACCGCGATCAGGATCCCGCGCAGGTGCCGTCGCCAGGTGCGGCGGGTGGCGCCGCCGGCATCCGACTTGGGCTCCCCGAGGGGTATGCGGCCGTCCAGAGCATGTGTCATGACGGCCTAGTTTTTCAGATCGGGGCCGAAGTGGTGCAGGTGGGCACTGAGGTAGGACGCCGGATTGTCCGATGTATGGCGTGCCATGACGCAATGTCCACCGAGGAATCACCGGTGTGGCGGGAAAAAATCCTTCGTTCGGATGAAACGGCGGTTCAGACCACGGGGCCGGATGGGGGGCCGGGCAGGTCATCCTCAGGGGGTGGCTCGGGCGGGTTGGGCAGCCCCGCACGGGCGCGCAGGTCGCGCGGGTCGCGCGGACCCTCGATCCGGCGGATCACCGAGAGCGCGGCGGTGTGGAACGCCTCCAGGAACGCCTGCGCGGTGGACGCCGGCCACTCCGCGCGCTGGACGGCGTGCATGTTGTGATCGGTGTCGCACCAGCACGCCACCTCGACCGTGGCGGTGACGCTGACGAACGGACCGTCCAGCTGCCATACGTCCAGGCCCAGTTCCAGCCAGTCGCCGTCGGCCTCGTAGAGCAGCAGCGCGGTGCCCAGGATGTGCGGGGACGGTTCGGGCTCGGGCTCGGGACTCAGCGGGTCGGGCTCGTTCCAGAACCAGCGCGCGGGATCGTCGAGGGAGCGGCGCAGATCGAGCGCTTGAGCGGCGGCGACCAGGCGTTCGCGGCCATGGTCGTCGAGATCGGGAAACAGCCGCTCGAACGGGATGTCCGAGGCAGGGCGCTCGGTGGCGGGCACGCGGGCATTCTGCCGTGGCGGGGGGTCTTCCCGTCAACGTCGGGTTGTGTGACCGCCACCGACGATGGCCGAATTTGCCCTTCTATGCCGGGACTGTACCGCCGCTCCGGTGCGGGATAGACGATTCATCGACTCGATTCGCCATCGATGCGATACCGATTCGCCGGCCGCGCCGCGCTGCGCCGATCGCCGCACCGCTCGCGGGCCGGGGCAGCCGCCGTGCCCCGGCGGCGGGTTGGCAGACTTCGTGGCGAACCGGTTCGATACGAATCACTTCGGTGGTCGGCAGTGCAGGGAGCCTGGCATGCGGGTAGCGGTGTTCGCGGGATCGGCGTCGGGTGTCTCGCCGCGGTTTCGGGAGGCGGCGATCGAGCTGGGTCGCGCCCTCGCGGAGGCCGACGTCGGGATCGTCTACGGCGGCGGGCACGTGGGCCTGATGGGCGCGGTGGCGGACGCGTGTCTGGCGGCGGGCGGCGAGGTGATCGGGGTGATGCCGCGCTCGCTGGTGGACCGGGAGATCGCCCACCTGGGCCTGACCGAGCTGCAGGTCACCGAGACCATGCACGAGCGCAAGGCGGCGATGGCCGAGCAGGCGGACGCCTTCGTGGCGCTGCCCGGCGGCGCGGGCACCCTGGAGGAGCTGTTCGAGGTGTGGACCTGGCAGCACCTGGCGATCCACGCCAAGCCGGTGGCGGTGCTGGAGGTGGACGGCTTCTGGCGGCCGCTCCTGGACGCGCTGGACACGATGACGGCGAACGGCTTCCTCAAGCCGGAGCTGCGCTCGACCCTGCTGGTGGCCCGGGACGGCGCGGACCTGCTGGCCCGGACGAACGGGTGGCAACCGCCGCTGCCCAAGTGGGCGGGCGGCCTGGACCCGGCGGCGCCGCCGAAGCCGTGAGCGGTCCGGGCCGGCCCGCCCGCGGACCGGCCCGTCGACTCGGTGCGAGGGATCGGCCGGCCGGGCCCGGTCCGGTGGCCGGGCCCCGGGCCCGGTCCGCCGGACCCTGCCGGCGCGGCCCGGACCGAGACCTGCCGGACACGCCTAGTTGTTCTTGCCCTTGAAGAGCTTCGAGTCGCGCGCGGAGACGGTGACCGGTCCCGGCCGATCGACGGTGATCTCGCTCCACTCGTCCGCGGTCGGCTTGATCACGATCCCGGGGCGGTCCGGGGTCACCCAGAAGGTCGGGTGGATCTTGATCACGAACGTTCCGGCCGCGTGCGCGTCGAAGGAGAATCTGCTCGGCGTCAGCTCGGTCAGCTCGCCCGGCCCCATCACGATCGGCGTCGGGTTCTCCACCTCCCAGATCTGCCAGTGCCGGTCCTTGTCGGAGTAGACCGGCTTGAGCCAGGGGATGCCCTTGCGGATCAGCTCGGCCTCGGGGATCGCGGACGGGTCGATCGGGATGTCCGGCAGGGCCACGAAACGCACGCCGGTGTCGTCGATCCAGTCGCGGTACTCCTGGATCGTCAGGTCTTCCTGGTAGAGCACCGCGTTGTAGTTGCGGTCCAACTGGCGCTCCCAGCCGCGGGCCAGCGGCATCTTCTCGGCGACGAACACCGATTCCCAGTGGCCGCGCGTGAACGGGATCTCCACCCGACCCAGTGGGTGGGTGTTGTTCTTCTGCAGGAAGTCGAGCATGCCCGCGTAGTACTGCGGCTTCTCGCCCGGCGAGTCCTTGATGTCGTGGGTGATGGCCAGCGCGGCGGACTGGAACTGCCAGACCAGCAGCGGCAGGGCCAGCAGCGCCACGAGCCGACGCCGGCCGGCCGAGAGCAGCACGACCGCCATCAGCGGGCCGGCGGTGAGCTCGCCCAGGCGGGCCAGGTTGCCGCCGAGCGAGGTCGGCACGAAGAAGAAGATCACCGCGGTCGCCGCGTACAGCCACAGGAAGCGCCGGGCACTCTGCTGCTCCTTGGGCAGTATCAGCAGGCCGACCGCGGCGAAGGCCAGGATCGGCAGGAACCGCCACCACGGGAACGGGAACATGCCCTCGTTGGGAAAGGCGAGCGCGGCGACCAGGCCCAGCGCGGCGGGAGCGAAGCACAGGCGGGTCGGCCAGACGCGTTCCCTGGGCACCCAGGCGAGCGCGACCAGCATCAGGAAGGCGCCGGACAGCGGGCTGGAGAGCCCGCACAGGAGGGCGGCGAAACCGGCCCACAGCGGGTGTCGGCGACGAGCGGCCAGTATGGCGAGCATGCCCGCGGCGACACCGAGCGCGAACGGGGTGCGGCCGATCAGGTAGTCGACGCTGCACATCACCGCGAACCAACAACTGCCGACCTTGCGGGCGAAGTCGTTCCCGCCGACCCGGAGCTTGTCCCAGGCCCACGCGGAGGTCACACACGAGAGCGCGGTCAGCGTGGCGGTGCCGATCTTGGAGGCGATCACCGGCGCGAGGATGCTGTAGCCCGGGAGCAGGTGTCCGCCGTACCACTGGTTGTTCCACAGGTACGTGCCGTGGTCGCGGATCAGCCAGGTCCGGAAGTACTGCGCCGGCCAGTCGGGGCCGTTCACACCGGTGACGATGATCAGGCCGATCAGGCCGGCGGTGATCAGGTACGGCCGCTCGACTATCGCGTCCGCGAGGGCCCGAAAACGACGGCGACCCGCCGGCGCTGCGGGTCGATCCGTCGCTGGGCTTTGCACATCGCTCGTCACATGACCCGAGTTTTCCAGACGCGGGGCCCGGCGTCGCCGGTGGGCGCCGGAAATGGGGGATTTGTGGGTTTATTCGCTTTGGTGCAGACCGAGCGTGACGAGTGCGCCGAGCACGGACAGGCCGGCCGCGACCAGGATCGCCAGGTCGATGCCGCCCGCGTCGACCAGGGCGACCACGAGCGCCGCGCCGATCGAGGCGCCCATGTAGCGCGCGGTGCTGTTGGCGCCGGAGCCCATGCTCGCCCGGTCGACCGGCACGCTCTCCACCGCGAGACGGGCGAGTGCGGTGTTGACCAGGCCCACGCCGAAGCCGCCGACGAGCAGGCCGGGCACGGCGCGCACCCACGAGTCGGCGGGGGTGAGCCCGTACAGGCCCAGGAAGCCGACGGCGGCGACGAGCAGTCCCGAGGCGAAGCGGTGTCGGGCAGCGGGCAGCACGTGCACCCGGCCGACGGCGAAGGACGTGATCGCGGCCGCGGCCGACCACAGGCCGAGCAGGAGGGCGGCGCCCAGGGCGCTCACGCCCAGCGTGCCCTGGAAGACGGTGCCCAGGTAGGCGGCGATGGCGATCACCGCGACGCCCACGATCAGGGCCCCGAAGGTGGCGACGGCGAACGCGGGGCGGGCGAACATGCGCAGGTCGAGCATCGGCGCCCGGCCGCGCAGGGCGGTCGCGCCGTAGCCGGCGAGCAGGAGCACCGCGACGACCATCAGCACGTCGACCACGGGCCGGTGCCACCCCTGTCGGCCCTCGATCAGCGCGGCGGTCAGCGCGATCAGACCCGGGCCCAGGGTCAGCGTGCCCCACACGTCCGGCCGGCGCGGGTGCTCGGCGCGCGATTCGGGCATCCGGCGGGCGACGGCGGCCACCGCGAGGGCGGCCGCGGCGGCGAACCAGTACGGCGCGGAGCGGTGCACGAGCGCCAGTCCGGCACCGAGCAGGGGACCCACGACCATGCCCGCGCCGATCGAGGAGCCGTACGCGGCCATCGCCCGGCCGCGCGCGGCGCCTTGGTGGTTGTGCGCGAGCAGGCCGAGCCCGGCGGACATGATCGCCGCCCCGGCGACGCCCTGGAGCGCGCGGCCGACCACGTACAGCGGCAGTGAAGGGGCCAGGGCGGTCAGCGCCGAGGACACCGCCAGGCCCAGGGCACCCGCCGTGAAGATCCGGCGGCGGCCGAAGTCGTCGGCGAGGCTGCCGGTGATCAGCAGGGCCGCGGACAGGCCCAGGCCGATGGCGCTGAGGATCCAGGCCGGGCCTCCGGGCCCCGCATGCAACTCGCGCACGGTGTCCGGGACGATCGCGATCGGCATCGTGTAGGTGGCCAGGAGCAGCAGCGTGCCCAGGGCCACCACGGGAACGGTCGCACCCGCGGAGCCGCCGCCGCCGGCGGGGCCGGGCGCCTTCGGTGCGGTGCGCGGGGCGATGGACGTGGTGACGGACATGGCTGTGCTCCCCGGAGTGCGATTTCGACGAGTAGGTTCGGTGAATGAACCTTGGTGCTCGAAGAACGTAGCACTCGAAGGTTCGATGAATGAACCGACCCGGGGTTAAAGTGCTCGTATGGCTTTGGGCAAGGACTACGGGCAGCAGGACTGTGCGCTCGCCCGCACCCTCGAACTCGTCGGCGAGCGCTGGACGCTGCTGATCGTGCGGGACGCCTTCTACGGCGTGCGGCGCTACAGCGACTTCCTCGCCCACCTGGACATTCCGCGCGCCGTGCTGTCGGGCCGGCTGCAGACGCTGGTCGACGCGGGCGTGCTCGACAAGCGCCGCTACCAGGAGTCGCCGCCTCGGGAGGAGTACGTGCTCACCGAACGCGGCATCGACCTGTGGCCGATCATCCGCACCATGGCCCGCTGGGGCGAGAAGCACGTGCAGAACGGGGTGCCCTGCCGAATCTTCCGGCACCACGGCTGCGGCGGGACGGTGGACCCGACCGGGATCTGCGCGGTCTGCGCGGAGGTGGTCGCCCCCGGGCAGACCGAGGTGGCCCCGGGGCCCGGCGCCGACGTGCTGCGGCGCGAGGACGCGGTCACCCGCGCGATGCGCCGGCCGCATCGCCTGCTGGAGCCGCTGCTGCCCTGACCGGCGGCCCGTGCTTCGGCGAGCCGGGGCAGGCTGCCCGGGTAGGAACCCGGGCAGCCGACCCGGGAAGACGGCCGCGGCGGACGATCGGCAGGCGCCTCGGCCGACACGGCCCGCGGAAGCGACCTGCGGCGGGCACCCGCGGCAGGCACGGGCGGCCGGTGATCCCCGGGCCGGTGACGTGGCCGGTTCGGTCGGATCGTGCGGGATCCGGCGGTGGTCGAGACACAGGCCCTAGGGTCGTCCTCGAACGGGTGAGTCATCGCTTCGAGGGGGATCCATGGGCGCTGGGACGGGGCTACGCGCACTCGCCGGAGTGCTGCTCCTGGGCGTGCTGTACGTCGTGCTCGCGCTGCCGCTCCTGTTCGTGGCCTTCGTGACCGGAGCGATCGTCGACCAGGGGCGGTTCTTCACCTCGGGTGCCGCGGTGTTGTGGGGGCTGGGCGTCGTCGCGCTGGTCGCGCTGCTGCTGGAGCTGACCGGTCCGCGTCGGCTGCCGGCCGGGCTCGCGGTGGACGCCCGGGCGCAGCCGGTGTTGTGGGAACTGGTCGAGGACGTGGCCGCCGATCTGCGGGTGCCCGTGCCGGACGGCATCGTGCTGACCGGTGGGCCCGGCTGCGAGTTGCGGGTGGTGCGCCGTCCCGGGACCTGGTTGCACCGCCATCTGGTGCTCGGCGCCGTGCTGCCGCATGTGCTGACCGGCCGGCGGCTGCGGCTGGCGATCGCACACGCGCTCGGACACGGCCGCCGTCGCCGCCCGCCGCTCGCGGACCGGATCGCCTGCCACGGGGTGGACGCGGTGGACGGGCTGGCCGAGGCGCTGGCCGGGAACGGCGGTGCGGGCCGGGCCGCGGCCCGGTACGCCGTGCTCTACCGGCGGGTGACCGCCCCGGTGGTGGGCTTCGAGGAGCGTGCCGCCGACCGGGCCGCGGCCCGCGCCTACGGCACCGACGCGGTGGCGGACGCGCTGACCGAACTGGCGAAGGTCCGGGCGGACTGGGACCGGTTCCGGGACGACGTGCTGACCCCGGGGGGCGAGGCGGGCTGCGTGCCGAGCGACCCGATCGCCGGCTTCCTGGCCTTTCGGGACCTGCGGGCCGCACGGGGTGAGGACGAGGCCGGCTCCGAAGGGGTGATGGCGGACCGGGTCGAGCGTCTCCTGACTCGGCCCCTGGACGGGCGGGGCACCCCCGGCGGCGCCGACCTGGCCGGCGGCTCGCTGCTGATCGAGCCGCTCCGGCTGCTCGCGCACGTGCATCCGTACCTGCTGGTCACCGACGACGACGGGCATCTGGGCCGGCACGGGTTCGCGGCTCTGGACGGCCTGGTGACACTGCCCGAGGAGGCGTTCCTGGAGCACCTGGTCGGCTTCGTCCGGGCCCGCCGGGCCGCGGCACTGGGGATCTCCGCGCGACGGGCGGGGGTGGAATACCCGGTGACCCTGGGCGGGGTGCTGGCGCTGCTGGTCGAGGGGCGCGGAGCGGAACTGGCGGCCCGGCACGGCGCGGACACCGCGGGGGCGTTGGCCGCCCTGCTGGGGTGTGCGTGGGTGGAGTCCGGGCGTGGCCGGTCGCGGCCGACCTGGGCCGGCAGCGGCGCCGTCACCGACCACCTCGGCGTCGACCTGGACCTGCTCGGCTGGGCCGAGGCCGCGCTCGCCGGCGCGCCCGGCGCCCGGGCGCTGCGCGAGCGGTTGACCGCGGCGGGCGTCTCGACGTACTTCGAGCCCAGGCCGCCGGTGTCGATCGCCGAGGGGGAGCGGGAGACGGTGGTCGGCCACCGCTGATCGGTGACCTACGGTGGTGGTGTGAAGCAGCCGAGCACCGAACAGGCCGGTGGCCCCGGGATCGAGCCCGAGCGAGCCGCCGCGAAGCCGACCGCCGACCGCACGGTCGCGGCGAACGGGAATGTCGCCGAGAAGGTTTCCACCGAACAGGGTTCGGGCGGGAAGGTGGCGGCAAGGAAGGTCGCCGCCAAGAAGGTTGCCGCGAAGAAGGTCGCCGCCAAGAAGGTGTCCGGCAGGAAAGTCGCCGCCAAGAAGGTCGTCGCGCAGCGCAAGCCCGCCGTGCGGATCGCCCCGCCCAGCTACGACGTCGAGCGCGAACTGATCGCCCGGGGCGCACAGGTGGTCGCCGGGGTCGACGAGGTCGGCCGCGGCGCCTGGGCCGGCCCCGTGCTGGTCGCGGCCGCGATCACCGACCTGTCCGTGCCGCCCGCCGGGCTCACCGACTCCAAGCTGCTCACCGCGCGCCGCCGCGAGGAGGTCGCCGCCGCGGTCGACCCGTGGGTGCGCGCCTACGCGTTCGGGTCGGCCGATCCCGAGGAGATCGACACGCTCGGGATGACCGCCGCACTGCGTCTGGCCGCCGAACGCGCGCTGACCGCACTGCCGGTGCGCCCCGACGCGATCGTGCTGGACGGCAAGCACGACTTCCTCGGTGCCCCCTGGGCCGTGCGCTGCGTGATCAAGGGCGACCAGTCCTGCGTCAGCGTGGCGGCGGCCTCGGTGCTGGCGAAGGTGCACCGCGATGCCCTGATGGCCGACCTCGGCGCCGGGTATCCGGCGTACGGCTTCGCCGGCAACGCCGGATACCCGGCGCCGGTGCATCGGGCGGCGCTGGCCGAGCACGGCCCCACGCCGCACCATCGGATGTCCTGGGCGTACTGGGACGACCTGCCCGCGTGGCGGCACCTCAAGCGACCCCGGGTCGAACCGGTCACCGACGGGCAACTCGGCTTCGACCTGGGCTGATCGGCCTCGGTTTCCGAACGGTCACGTTTGCCCGGAGGCGCTCGTGCGCCGCCCGCGGCCGGTTGTAGCGTCACGCGGGTGACTGCCTCGATTCCTCCCGGCTGGTACGACGACCCCTCGGCCCCGGGCTCCGAGCGCTGGTGGGACGGCGCCCAGTGGACCGCCTCGACCCGCACCCGCGCACAGGGGGAGATCCCGCCACCGCCGATGGGAGCGCCGCCGGCCGCGGGGCCGGTCGGCTACCCCCAGGGCGGGTATCCCGGCGGCTATCAGCCGGTCGGCCCGCCGCCCGCCGCAGCCCGACCCGGCCGCGGCAAGGCGATCGGCCTGAGCGTGCTGGCCCTGGTCGTGGTGGGCGGCATCATCGCCGCGCTGATCGTCGTCCTGGGCAGGGACGACGGCGACGGCGGCACGACGGCGGCCACGGACGGCACGGTCACCGATCCCGCCACCGGGATCACCGTGCCCAGGTTCAAGGGCTGGGTCGTCCCGGACCCGGACGACGATCCCGCGGATCAGGCGGTGGAGCGCCCGTGTCCGAGCAGGTCCGCGACCCGGTCGAGCGGGGCCGCGGCCGAGACCGCCCTGCAGGCGGAGCGCAAGTGCTATCGCGCCGGCCTGACGCTGGACACCCGCAAGGCCGACACCCTGGAGGAGTTGGTCGCCGATCTGAAGAAGGACGTGACCGGCACCAAGGGCAGGATCAAGCTGGAGACCCTGGAACTGGACAAGTCGATCACGGTGGACGGCCATCCGGGCTACGTCCTGCGGGCCAAGGTCAAGGGCAAGCCCGAGGACCTGAACATGGACTCGGACACCGCCTGGGCGCAGGCGGTGGTGATCGCCGAGAAGAACGCGGACGGCGAATTCCCCTGCGTGCTGCTCAAGCTGGAGATCTCCCCCTCGGCGCCGGACAAGTCCACGCTCGACACCGTGCTCAAGGGCATCAAGGTGGGCACGCCGCAGCCCTCGGAGAGCACATCCTGACCCTGCGTCATATCTGACGAGACGTCACCAGCGGTACGGTACGCCCGATCGGTCGCGCCGTACCCCGCACCGGTCGCGAGCGCGTACCGTGGACGCGCGCCGCAGGTCGGGCTTGCCGGGATGCGACTGAAGGAGGCCGCACCGGGCACATCATCATTGGGGGGTGACTGTGCGCATCGGTGATCGCCTCGAATGCCCCGGCTACTCGGTGGTGGCCGTGGAGACGACGGGATTGTCCCCACATCGACATCGCATCATCGAGATCGCGGTAGCCCAATGCGATCTCGACGGACGAGTGACCGAGTTCTTCACGACCCTGCTCGACCCGCAGGGTCCCGCGGGCGACTTCCAGGCACACGGCCTGTTCGACGACGACGTGGTGAACGCCCCGACGTTCGCCGAGGTCGCGCCGTGGCTGGCACACCTGTTCCGGCAACGGGTCGTGGTCGCACACAACGCGCGCTTCGACATCGGCTTCGTCGAGCGCGAGTTCCAGCGCCGCGGTCGGCCCACCGTGCCGCCGCTGACCACGCTGTGCACGATGCGCGAGGCACCGCACCACCTGCCCGAGGCGCCGCGCTTCACCCTGCTCGCGTGTTGCGAGGCGGCCGAGGTGCCGGTGGACGGCGGGCACGGCGCGGCGGCCAAGGCGATGGGCACCGCGCGGCTCCTGGAGCACTACCTGCGGCAGGGCGCGGGCGAGGCCCGGCACTGGCAACAGGCCCGGACGGTGGCGGCCACGCTGAACTGGCCGCGCCGCAACGCCGACGTACCGCGCACGTTCACCCGCGACGACGCGCACGTGGCCCGGCGGGCACGCGAGGAGGCCGAGCAGGTGCGCCGCCGGGACGCGGTGTCGTACCTGGAGAAGGCCCGCGCGTACGGTCCGCCCACCGGCGTGGGTGAGGGCCCGGACAGCTACCTCGCGGTGCTGGACGCGGCCCTGGAGGACCGGGTGATCACCCCGCAGGAGGCCATCGACCTGGCCGAACTCGCGGTGTCCCTGGGCATTTCCGAGGCGCAGCGCAAGGACCTGGACCGGCTGTACGTGACCGCGCTGGCCGCGTCCATGGTCGCGGCCGGACCGGTCGACCGCGAGGAGCGGGCCGACCTGACCCGGGTCGCCGCGCAACTGGGCATCCCGCGCACCGCGCTGGACGAGATCGTCGGCATGGCCCGCTCCACGGTCGAGCAGGGCCACGGGGGGCCGCGCATCCTGGCCCGCGGGCGTCCGCTGGAATCGGGTCTGCACGTGCTCTTCCACGGCTATCTCGCGGTCACCCGGGGCGAGTTGGAGCGCCGGATGGCCCGCGCGGACCTGTCCGTGGCATCCGGTATCCACGATCGGGTGGACGTGCTCGTGGTGGCCGACCCGGACGAATCCGCGGACCGCACCTACTGGGCCCGCCAGCGCGGCATCCGGGTGCTGATCGAGCCGGTGTTCCTGGCGCTGCTCGCCGACCTGGAACGCGGGCGCAGCAGCGCGGCCGACGCGGCCTCCCAGGTGGCCGCCGCCTCGCTCGCGCACGCCGTGCCCGGCGCGCCGCGCACCACGAGCGGCTTCCTGCTGCCCCGGCCGGGCGCCGCGGTGCCGGCCGCCGCCGGATCCTTCGCGCCGAGCCCCTACCGGCCCTACGACACGCCCGTGGACGGTGTCTCGGAGGTGCTGCCGACCGAGGCATTCGCGTCGACCGAGGCCCCGGGATCGGCCGAAGCCTTCGCGCCCACCGAGGCGTTCGAGATCACCGAGGCGCAGACCGCGCCGGCCACGCCGGTGTCCGGGTCGGCGTCCGCGTCGGCCACCACGCCGGCGCCGGTGCCGGTCACGGGCGTCACGCTGCCGAGCATCCCGCCGCCGCCGACCGCCGCCGATCTGCCGGTGGCGTCGGGTTCCTCGGCCGCCGAGGTGCTCCAGGCCACCGTCCCGGACGTGCTCCCGCCGCCGCCCGAGGTGCCGGCGACGCACGCCACCGCGCCGACCACGCCACCGCCGGTGCCGGGCCCGGAGACGCCGCCGCAGCCGATGCCGGCGGTGCCCGCGGCCACGCCCGCCGCCGGCGGGTCCGGGGCCTCGTCGGTGGTCGTCCCGCCGCGACCGACCGATGGCCCACCGACCGCCGTGCCGCCCCGGCCGACGGACAACCCCCCGGCCGCCGTTCCGCCGCGGCCGGCGGATGCGCCGCCGCGAGAGCTCACCCGCGGGCAGGCCGTCACGATCGAGGACCTGGGCCCGTTCGCGGGCACGGTGCGGATCGAGGCGGCGTGGTGGGCGCCGGGCCAGGCGGACGGTGACACGGTGGCCCTGGTCCTGGACGACGACCGCCGAGTGGGCGACGACGGCGACCTGGTGTTCTTCAATCAGCCCGTACACGCCAGCGGCGCCGTGCGGTTGGCCGGCAAGCTGCAGACCGGGACCACCAACGAGGTGGAACCGGGCTCGGATTCGGTCGAGATCGACGTCACCACGCTGCCTCCGGGCCGCAGTCGGGTCCTGGTCGCACTCGCGCTGGACGCGGGCAGTGGCACCACCTTCGCCCAGGTACCCGTCACCGTCGGTATCGTCGACCCTGTGACCTGCCGTCGACTCGCCGAATTCCGGTTGAGCGGAGGCGATGAGACCGTCATGATCCTGGCCGAGGTCTATCGGCGCGGCGACTCCTGGCGCCTGCGATCGGTCGGTCAGGGCTATGCGGAGGGCCTGGCAGCTTTGGTGATCGAGCACGGGGTGGTGGTGGACGATTGATCCGGCCGAGCTGACGGGGCATCGTAGGATGCGCCGTCGTACGCCCGGGCCACACCCCAGGAGCACCCTGGGTGGGCACGCCCCGCGCGGCTTTGATAGGACTGCCACCATGCCGCGCGTGTTCTCCGGGGAACGGGACTCCACCGATCCCTCCCCGCGTCTCCTCACCGCCGGGCATCCCGGTACCGCCACGAACGAACCGAGCCTTCCCCAGACATGACTGTGAATCCGGTGACTGCCGAAAACACCGCGGACGCGACGTCCGCACCCGAAACCCCGTCCGTACCGCGCCCGTCCGGCGCGGTGCCCAAGCCCGGACCCCGTCCGGGCCCGAAGCCGGGCCCGCCCAAGCCCGCCGTGCCGCGTCAGGCGACCGCGGGATCCGCCCCGGCGAAGCCGGGCAAGCCCGGCAAGCCCGCTCCGGCCGCTCCGGTCGCGCCGCGGGTCACGCTGATCCCGGCGACCGAGGAGAACGTCTTCGACGCCGCCGACGACGCGGTGGACGCGCTCCTGGAGGCCGGCACCGAGCCCGGCTCGATCCTGGTGCTGACCACGGGCGGGCCGCACCCGTGGCAGCAGCACGAGGAGACGTTCGGCGCCGCGCAGTACTGGCGTCAATACGACGAGGGCAAGGACGTCTTCTACGCCTCGCTGCCCGCCTCGCGTCCGCTGCGCCGGGCCGCGGTCGTGGTCGTGGTCAACGGATTCGCCGACCAGGACAACGCCGCGCAGCTCCTGACCGCGGCACTGACCGCCGGGGCGTCGGTGACGGTCTGCGGCGACATCGAGCGGGTGCGCGCCCTCACCGGTGTCGCATAGCACGTCGTAGCACGCAGGGGGCCCGTCCGGGTCCGGTCCGACCGAACTCGGGCCCCCTGCCCCGCGAAACCCGAAGGTCGGCTACGGTTCGTTGCCATGTCGGAATCGCCGTCGATCGCGCAGCTCCTTGACCGGTTCCTCAGCGACCAGGAGGACCGGCTGAAAATCCAGCAGTATCGGGCCTGTAGCACCGTCATCGACATGTTGTCGGGCTATCTCAACCGGTATGCCTACACCACCCTGATCGGGGCCGAACGCCAGGAATGGGACCGCGCCTTCTCGGCCGGTGACGACCGGGCGTTCTGCAACGTGTTCGGGGTGCGCAAGTTGATCGCCGGGATCAAGCCGTTCCACGCGCAACATCTGCGTACGCGGTTGCAGAGCCCGGAGCTCGTCCAGGACCACGCGCTGACGGTCACGACCGATCTGGTCGACTGGCTCGCAGAGCGCGGTCTCACCGCCTGATCCGGAGCGTCCGTCAGGACGCGGAAGGTCGTACCAGGGGAGTGGGCCCCGTCTCCGGCAGGTAACGCACCTGCGGCAGTTCAGTCGCGGGGCGGGCCGGGGCGATGCCCGCTGCCCTGATCGGCCTGCTGCCGCCGGGACCGCCGCCGCGGCCCGCGGCGAGCGCCGGGGTACGCCCGGAGCGTCCGTCGGCGATCACCCGCCAGCCGTCCTGTGCGACGATCGCGAACGCCCCACAGCGCAGTCCGTGCAGCACGCACGCGTCGTGCAGCCCCCACATCCAGCGGCCGTCGTCCGCTTCCCACTCGCGGGTGCCCTTGCGGTGTATCGCCAGCACCGTGGTGTGCGTCGGGGTGGTCCGACGCAGGTCGTCCGGGACGATCAGGCGCAGGTTCGCCAGGATCAGATTGCGGCAGCGCCAGCCGTCGGTACGACCCTCGCCGAAGCCGAAGGAGGCACTGGCCACCGGGCGTTCGGACCGATCCAGGACGGCCACCACCGCCGTGCGCGCGACCGGTTGGTGCAGGTCGTACAGGCGTTTGATCAGCGTGCGGGGGTCGCGCAGCAACGGGACCCGGCGCGCCTGCCAGGATTCCGGGTCGAGCGAGCGGGAGGGCCCGCTCGTGGGCGCGTCGTGGCGAGCGGACGCTGTGGAGGCGGTTGCGGCGATGTGCACGGTCCTCCTTCCGTCCCAAACGGACAGCGGCGCACGCTCCGACTGCGGGCGGCTCGCGGCGGAGCGGCGCCGAGGGGCCCGCACGGGAATGTGAAGGGAACGCCTTGTCGATTCTTGCGTGAGGCCCGCGAACACGGCAACACGTACATGTGATCATTCGATACGTTCGCGTGACGGCGCGGGGTCGGCCCGAGCCGATCACCCCTCCATCGTGAGCACCAGGGGCAACACCTCGGGGGCGCCGGCCCGGCGCAGCAGGCGAGCCACCACGGTGAGCGTCCACCCGGTGTCGGTGCGGTCGTCGACGAGCAGGACCGGCGCGTCCAGGGCGGCCACCCGTTCGGCGAGTGCCTGGGGCAGCACGAACGCGTCGGCGATCGAACGCAGGCGCTGCGCGCTGTTGCTGCGCGGCGCCGGACCGCCCGCACCGGGTGCGTATTCGACCCGGCCGAGCCAGGGGAGTCGGCCGACGGTGGCAAGCCGTTCGCCGAGGCTGTCGATCAGTGCGCCGCGCGTGTGCGAGGCGATGGTCACCACGCCGCCGGGTCGGCGCTGCCATCCCCAGGCGGCCAGGACCTGGACGACGGCGTCGAACGCGGCGTCCGGGATCGGCCCGTCGGGAGTGCCGGGAGCCAGGATCGGTCGCAGCCGGTTGCCCCACCCGATGTCCGAGGAGCGACCCAGGGCCCGGCCGGCGGCGGCCTGTTCGCGGTCCGGGATGCGGCCCTTGAGCTCGACGCCGGCCACCGCCATGCCGGTGGGCCACATCCGGCGCGGTTCCACCTCCACGCCCGGCCGGCCCAGCGCCGCGCGCGCCGCGTCCCGGGAGGCGGGATCCACCCGCGCGTCGTGGCGCGGCCCCGCGCACGTGTCGCAGCGCCCGCACGGGGCGGCGTTCGGATCGTCCAGGCAGCGGCGCAGGAACTCCATCCGGCAGGTGCCGTCGGCCTGGTAGTCGCGCATCGACTGCTGCTCGTGCTCGCGGGCCGCGGCCACCCGCGCGTAGCGCTCGGCGTCGTACTCCCAGGGACGGCCGGTCGCGGTCCAGCCGCCGCGCACGCGCCGGACCGCGCCGTCCACGTCGAGCACCTTGAGCATCAGCTCCAGGCGGTTGCGGCGCAGGTCCACGAGGGGTTCCAGGGCCTGCGTGGACAGTGGGCGACCGGCGCCCTCCAGGGCGGCCAGCGTGCGCTCGACCTGCTCGCGGGCGGGGAAGCCCAGCGAGCCGAAGTAGCGCCAGATCGCCTCGTCCTCACGCCCGGGCAGCAGCAGTACGTCGGCCCGCTCCACCGCGCGCCCGGCCCGGCCGATCTGCTGGTAGTAGGCGATCGGCGACTGCGGGGCGCCCAGGTGCACGACGAAGCCCAGGTCGCCCTTGTCGAAGCCCATGCCCAGCGCCGACGTGGCCACGAGCGCCTTGACCCGGTTGGCCAGCAGGTCGGCCTCGGCGACCCGGCGCTCGGCATCCTCGGTGCGGCCCGAGTAGGACGCGACGGCGTGTCCGCGCGAGCGCAGGAACGCGGTGACCTCCTCGGCGGCGGCCACGGTCAGCGTGTAGATGATGCCCGAGCCCGGCAGCTCGGGCAGGTGGGTGTCGAGCCAGGCCAGCCGGTCGGCCGCGTCGGGCAGGCGCAGCACACCGAGCGACAGGCTCTCCCGGTCCAGGGTGCCGCGCAGCACCAGCGCGTCGCCGGCCGGGTCGAGCTGCTCGGCCACGTCGGCGCTCACCCGCGCGTTCGCGGTCGCGGTGGTGGCCAGGACCGGTACGCCGGTCGGCAGCTCCTCCAACAGGGTGCGCAGCCGGCGGTAGTCGGGACGGAAGTCGTGCCCCCAGTCGGACACGCAGTGCGCCTCGTCGACCACGAGCAGGCCGGTCGTGGCGGCCAGCTTGGGCAGCACATTGTCCCGGAAGTCGGGGTTGTTCAGCCGCTCGGGGCCGACCAGGAGCACGTCCACGACGCCCTCGGCCACCTCGGCCTGCACCGCGTCCCAGTCGTCGACGTTGGCCGAGTTGATGGTGCGGGCCCGGATCCCGGCGCGGGCGGCGGCGTCGACCTGGTTGCGCATCAGGGCCAGCAGCGGCGAGACGATCACGGTGGGCCCGGCGCCGCGTTCGCGCAACAGCGCGGTGGCCACGAAGTAGACCGCGGACTTGCCCCAGCCCGTGCGCTGCACCACCAGGACCCGGCGATGGTGGGCGACCAGCGCCTCGACCGCGCGCCACTGGTCCTCGCGCAGCCGCGCGTCGCCGCCCGCCAGGTCCCGCAGCACGGCGTCGGCGCGGGTGCGCAGGTGCGTCGCGGGGTCGGGGCGGGCGTCGGGGGTGGTGGATCGGTCCTCGGTCATGCCTCCCTTTGTAGTCGCCGGCGGCGACATCGCGAAAAGCGGGCCGGGGCGATTTGTGCACAAACGTGTTGTCTGCGCGGCGCGCCCCGGGCCGCCCGGGTCGATCGGGGCATGCGGGACACCCTGGCCGGCGGGCGGTCGGCGCGCGATGGTGGAAGGGACCGAAACCCCTACGGCGACGGAGGCGCGACGTGCGCTACCTCGAAGTGGACGGATTTCCCCCGGTGGGTCGGATCGGACTGGGTACGTGGCAGTTCGGTTCACGGGTGTGGGGCTACGGCGACGCGTACGCGTCGGTGACCGCCCATGCGCTGGTCGGCCGGGCGCTGGAACTGGGGGTGACCCTGTTCGACACGGCCGAGATCTATGGGCTCGGGCGCAGCGAACGCATCCTGGGCGAGGCGCTGGGAGCCGACGCCGACCGGGTCGTGGTGGCCACCAAGTTCGTGCCGGCGCTGCCGACCACCCCCGTGCTGCGCGGTCGGGCGTATCGCAGCATGGCCCGGCTGGGCCTGGACCGGATCCCGCTGTACCAGGCCCATGTCGCCAATCCGCTGGTGCCGATCGACGTGATGATGCACGCGCTCGGCGAACTCCAGGACGAGAAGATCGTCGGGGAGGTCGGGGTGAGCAACCACGACCTCGCCCGGTGGCGCCGGGCCGAGCATGCGCTGGGTCGACGAGTGCTCTCCGACCAGGTCGAGTTCAGCCTCGCGGCGCCCGGACCGCTGCGCGATCTGGTGCCGTGGGCCGAGCGCAATCGGCGCCTGGTGATCGCGCACAGCCCGCTGGCCCGAGGCCTGCTCGGCTCGCGCTATGACGAGTACAACCGGCCGGCCGGGCTCCGTGCGCACACGACGCTGTTCCGGCCGGAGAATCTGCGCCGGGCCGGCCCGCTGCTGGAGCTGTTGCGCGAGGTGGCCGTCGCACACGACGCGACGCCCGCCCAGATCGCGTTGGCGTGGACCCTGCATCGGGGGCCGGTGGTGGCCATTCCCGGGGCGTCCACGATCGAGCAACTGGAACACAACGTGGCGGCGGCGGAGATCGAGCTGGGTGAGGACGAGTACCGGGCGCTGACGGCACAGGCGGAGGTCTTCGCACCGCTTCGGGGCTTGGACGCGCTGCGCTCGCGCGCACGGGACGAGTCGCGGAACGCGCCGGTGCATTGACGCGCACGGGCCGGCCGGTGGCCCGAGGGGTGTGGCCGCCGAGGGTGGAAAATCGGGTGGGGTCGACCTGGTTCGTCAAGGTGTGTATCCACAACTCCCGATTCGTGCACCGGCCGTCGGCCCGCGCCGGGCTCGGGTCGCGGGCGGGCGCAGGCTCGCCGCATGAACGACACCGATGGTTTCGACCGCGCCCCCTTCGTGGCGATGTCCCCGCAGTCCGTGCTGCGGGTGCGCTCGCCCGCGGATCTGGTGGAGGCCGTGCCGTATCTGATCGGGGTGCGGCCCACCGACAGCGTGGTGCTGTTGGGCATCCTGCCCGGCGAGCGCAGCCGGGTCGGCCCGGTGTTGCGGCACGATCTGCCGCCGCCGGCCGATTTCGAGCCCGCCGCCCGGCACTTCGCCCGACTGCTGGTGCGCACCGGCGCGCGCGGCGTGGCCGTCGCGATGTATCCGGACGGCGCCGAGGCGACGGCGCCGGTCACAAAAGGCACGGCGCCCGAGGTCGGGTCGGCGGCCGTCGAGCGGCTGCGGCCGCTGCACGCGGCGATCGCCCACGCGTGTGGCACGCATGCGATCGAGGTGCGCGAGGCGGTGTGCGTGACCGCCGAGCGCTGGTGGTCCTACGGCTGTACGGATACCCGGTGCTGTCCGGCCGAGGGAACCTTGCTGCGCACCGAGCGCAGCTCGACGGTCGCCGCGACGGCGGTCTGGGCGGGACTGCCCGAACCGGTGTCGTTGGCCGATCTGGTGCGCCGCTTCCGGCCGCCGGAGTACGCGATGCGCGAGCTGATGCTGCGGGCGTACGAGAGCGTGCGGGCCGAACCCGAAGGGTTCGCGGCGCGGCGCACGCTGACCGCACTGGCCGGTCACCGCAAGCGGTTCCGGGCCGGCGACACCACGATCGAACCGGCCGAGGCGGCGCGGCTGGTGCTCGGATTGGGCGATTCCCGGGTGCGCGACGAGGTGATGGGCTGGCACGGCGAACAGCCGGGCGACGCCGACGACCTGGCCCTGCTCACGCTGTGGACCGCGCTGGCCCGCCGGGCCTTCGCCCCCGCCTCCGCGCCGCCGCTCACCCTGGCCGCATGGGCCGCGTGGACGATCGGCGACGGGGTGTTGGCCCGGGTCGCGGTGACCCGGGCGTTGCGGGCCGACGCCGGATACACGATGGCGCGGCTGCTGCACTCGGCGATCAACAGCCCGCTGAGCGCGGCCGAGGTGCGCCGAAGGATCTTCCGCGATGCCGTGACCAACCGGGCGCCGTGACCGTTGGGGGGCCGGGGGCCACATGTCGACCGACCGGTCGACGGCGGGGCGGACCGCGGCGGGCTTTGCCGCGGGAGAGCCCGAGCCCCGCCCGCGCGGGGCCCACGAGGAAGCGGGAGACGAGAGCGGTGAGCGTGAGCACGATCCCCCATCCCGTCGCGCACGACGCGCTCGTCTGCGTGGACGCGCCGGGCATGGCGATCAGTGGGCTCGACGGGCAACTGCGCGGGTACGGCGTGCAGGGCATCTACCACGACGGGCGGCGCATCCTCTCGCGGATCGTGCTGACCATCGACGGCACCGAGCCCGAACCGCTGTCCGGACACGTGGTCGCGGCCGACACCGTGCGCTACCTCGCGATGCGCCGATTCACCGCGGACGGCTCGCCCGACCCTGGTCTGGTGATCGAGCGCACCCGCCACGCCGCCGGCCGGGAGCGGCTCGTGCTGCGCAACACCGGGCGCCGGGCGTTGCGCTTCCCGGTCGAACTGGCCCTGGGCACCGACCTGATCCCGCTCGACGCGCTGCGGGCCGGACACCGCCCACCCGAGCTGCCGGCCCGGGTCGCCGCAGCCGGTCTGGGCTGGAGCGCACCGGACGGGACGAGCGTGCGGGCGAGCGCCGAGCCCGCGCCGGACACCGCGCTGGCCGCCACCGCCACGCTGCGCTGGGACGTCGAGCTGGAGCCGGCCCGCTCGTGGGCGGTCGAACTGCGGGTGGTCGCCGAACCGGCTCCCGGCCGACCCGGTGCACGCGCCTTCTCCGGCGGGCCGCCGTGGGCGCAGCCGCGGGTGCGCTGCGACGACGTGCGGGTCGCGGCCTGGCTCGACCAGGGGCTGCGCGACCTGCGGGCGCTGCTCGTGGTCCCCGATCCCGAGCTGCCGACCGCGCCGCTGCCTGCGGCCGGTGCGCCGTGGCAACTGGCCCCCACCGGGCGCGACGCGCTGTGGACCGCCCGGATGTTGCTGCCGCTGGGGACCCGATTCGCCGGCGGTGTGCTGCGGCTGCTGGCCGCACGTCAGGGTGTGCGCGCTCAGCCGCGCGGTGGCGAGGACCCCGGGCGGATCCCGCACACCCTGGGCCGGGCCGGCGCACCGGACCGCTACGACTGCGCGGGCTCGACCGCGCTGTTCGTCACGCTGTTCGGCGAGGCCTGGCGCTGGGGACTGCCCGCCGCCGAGGCGGGCGCGCTGTTGCCCGCGCTCGGCCGTGCGCTGGGACACCTGTCCCGCACGATGGGCGAGCGGCCGGGCGACTTCGTCCGGCTCGGCCCCCAGGGGCCCGCGCCGTGCGAGCTCCAGGCGCAGACCTACCAGGCCGCGTGGCACGGTGCGGCGCTGCTGGACGCGCACGGCCTGCCGGGCGCGGGCGCGCTGCGCGAGCGGGCCGAGCAGCTCGGCGTCGCCTTCCGTCGGGCGTTTCGCGCCGAGGACGCGGCGGGGGAGTACTACGCGGCGGCGCTCGATCCCGCGGGCCGACCGATCACCGTGGCCTCGTCCGCGATGGCGCACCTGCCCGGCAGCGGCATCCTGGACGACACCGGCAATCGGGCGGTGGCCCGCCGGTTGACCGCCCCCGACCTGGACTGCGGTTGGGGGCTGCGCGGCACTTCGGCCCGGATGCCCGGCTACCACCCGCTCGCCGTCCGAGGCGGCGTGGTGCGCGCCCACGACACGTGCGTGGCCGCCGCCGGACTCGCCCAGGCGGGCCATCTCGACGCCGCACAACAGCTGTTCGCCGGTTTGCTGCACGCCGCACCGTGGTTCCAGTACCGATTGCCGGAGATGCACGCGGGAGAACAGCGCGCGGAGGGCCACGCACCGGTGGCCCATCCCCTGGCATGCCGGCCGCTGGCGCGCGCGGCAGGGGCGATCCTGCCGGTGCTGGTGGCCTTCGCCGGGATTCGGCCCGACGTCCCGGCCGGCCGGGTCACCGTGCGCCCGGCCGGCCCGCTGGACATCGGCGAACTCGAACTGCGCGACCTGTGCGTGGCCGGCGAACCGTTCACGGTGCGGGTCAATCGGGCGGGGCAGGCGATCGTGGAGGAGGCGGCGGAAGGGATGCAACTGGCGATCTGAACCCGACCGTCCGGTGACGCGACGCCACCACCCGCATGCGCGGGGTATGCCGAGCGATCGGGAATCCGTTTTATCGTCAGCCAGACAGCTAGTGCCCTCCGGGCACTAGGATCGCCCCATGCCGCGCTCCGAGACCTCGCTCTTTCCGCCCTTCGGAGTCACCGTGGATCTCGTCGTCCTCACGGTGCGCGAGCACGCGCTGAGTGCCTTGACCATCCGCCGCGGCGAGCCGCCGTTCCAGGGCGCGTGGGCGCTGCCCGGCGGCTTCGTGCGCGAGGGCGAGGGCCTGGAGGCCGCCGCGGCACGCGAACTCGCCGAGGAGACCGGCCTGGACCGGCTGCCGGTGCACCTGGAGCAGCTCGCCACCTTCGGCGACCCCGGACGCGATCCCCGGATGCGCGTGGTCAGCGTGGCCTACCTGGTCCTGGCCCCGGATCTGCCCGCCCCGCGCCCCGGCGGCGACGCGGCCGGCGCCCGCTGGTCCTCGGTCGGCGAACTGCTCGGCGACGGCAGCCGGTTGGCCTTCGACCACGGGCGGATCCTGGAGGACGGCGTCGAGCGCGCCCGCTCCAAGATCGAATACTCCTCGCTGGCCGCCGCGTTCTGCCCGGAGGAGTTCACCGTCGGCGAGCTGCGTCGGGTCTACGAGGCGGTGTGGGGCGTGGCCCTGGACCCGCGCAACTTCCACCGCAAGGTCACCGGCACGCCCGACTTCCTGGTGCCCACCGGTGGCACCACCACCCGACAGGGCGGCCGGCCGGCCCAGCTGTTCCGGCGCGGCTCCGCGGAGAAGCTCAACCCGCCGATGTTGCGCCCCGAGGCCTGACCGACCCGGCCGCGGCCACGCTCGCCGGCGCCGCCGGGTGCCCGGAGTCCGCCGCCCGGTGCCCGGTGCCCGCACTGCCGCCGACGCCCGACGCTGCCGCTGCCCGCCGTCCTGGGATCGCCGCTCCGCGTCGGTGCCGGGCGGCCGTTCGGTCAGTCCTGGCCGCCCAGATCGAGGCCGCCCGCGTCGTAGGCGAGCTGGGCGTCCCGGCTGCGATGGCGACCCAGCAGCGTGAGCAGCTCCACCACCTGCGGGCGCAGGGTGGGCCAACCCGCGACGCCCTGCGGTTGGTGGGCGATGCCCGCCAGGAGGTCGTCCAAGAGCAGGCCGAGCCGGGCGTGTTCACCCCGCAGCCGCCACACCGCGGGTTCGAACCTGGGATCCGCGCGGCGCACCTCGTCGTAGAGACCGTCGGGCCCCTCGGTGACCGCGACATGTTCGTACAGGTCGGCCCGCAACTGCCGCAGCCCCGCGCACAGCGCGGCCACCCGGCGCGGGCCCGCCGGGTCGGCGACCAGACCGTCCCGGACGATCAACAACGCGTCGTCGAGGTCGCCCCGCCTGCGGCGGACGGCGTCCAGGACGCCCGGATCGGGAAGAGACATGCCGACCTCCAGAGGCGGTACTCGGCGGTCTCTCGATGGTCCTCCAGGACCGGGCGGCCTGTCCAGGTTCGGCGGACTTTTCCGCAGCTCGCCGATATGGAAGCAAATGCCGGGAAAATTGTGATTTCGCCGGTATGTTGCCAAAGATCCATAGATCTCCCGTATTCGGGGTGCCGAGGAGCGATGGCGATGATCCAGACACGCGCGCTGACCAAGAGATACGGCGGCATCGTGGCCGTCGACGACCTGTCCTTCGACGTGCTCCCCGGCAAGGTCACGGCACTGCTCGGGCCCAACGGCGCGGGCAAGTCGACCACCCTGCGGCTGATGCTCGACCTGGAGCGCGGCGGGGGCGAGACGCTGTACGACGGCCGACGCTACCGCCGGCTGCGCCGACCCGCCGCCCGGGTCGGCGCCTGCGTGGGCCCCGCGGGCGCGCATCCGGGACGCCGGGTGCGGGCACACCTGCGGATGCTCGCGGCGGCCGGCCGGATTCCGGCGCGCCGGGTGGACGAGGTGCTCGACCTGGTCGGGCTGACCCCGGTGGCGGGCGCCCGGGTCCGGGTGCTCTCCGCGGGCGCGCTCGGCCGACTGGGGCTGGCCGGCGCGCTGCTCGGGGATCCGGGCACGTTGGTGCTGGACGAACCGGCGGCCGGTCTGGACCCGCAAGGGGTGCGCTGGCTGCGCGACTTCCTGCGCGCCTACGCGGCCGATGGCCGGACGGTCCTGGTCGCCGGGCATGTCCTGGCCGAGACCGCGCACTGTGCGGACCGGGTCCTGGTGATCAGCCGGGGCCGCCTGGTCGCGGACGAATCGGCGGCCGACTTCCTGCGCCGCGGGGTACGGGCCGGCGTTTCGGTGCGCACCCCGCAGGTGGCCCGACTGTCCGCGCTGTTGCAGGCCGAGGGCGTGCACGCCGCCCGTTCCGGCGGCACCACGCTCACCGTGACCGGCGCCGACCGGGCCAGGGTCGGCGAGATCGCCTTCCGCGGCGGGATCCTGCTGCACGAGTTGACCGAACGCGAGCCCGGCGTCGGCGACGCGTTCACCGATGTGATCACCCGCCGGCGCGAGCGCACGCAGCTCGCCGGGGACGAGGATGCCCGGGTCGAGCGATCGACCGGGATCGACCCGGGCGGGATCGACGCGACGACCCGGCCCACCGAGGAACTCGCCGGGCCCGGATCCGAGTTCGCCCGCGCGGCGGCACCGGGCCCGGCGCTCGCGGGCGCGGCGCCGACGACCGGGCTCGGGACGGGGTTCGATCCCGGCTCCGGCCCCGACCCCGAGCCGCGCCCGGCCCGGCCGCACGCGCAGGCCCTGCCGGCAACCACGCCGGCGACCGGCCGCGACACCGCCTCGATGGCCGTACCCGAGGCCCATCGGGGCATCGAGTCGCACATCGACCCCGGCAGCACCCCCGCCGTCGACCCGAACCCCCGGACGTCGCTCGCGCCGCACACCCGCCCGATCGACGAGATCGCCACCGGCAGCGGCCCAAGCGGCGAGCCGGATCCGAACGAGGCGCCCGCCGCACTGCCGCCGAGGCGCCGATTCGCCCGCACCTGGCGTTCCACCGAGCGCGCCGAGCAGACCGACGAGGTGAGAAGCGCATGAGCGCGATCAGGTACGAACTCGTGCGGGCCCGCAGCCTGCGCACGACATGGTGGGGCCTCCTGGGCCTGCTCGCGCTCGCCGCCGGCGCGACATGGGTGGCGGCCCGCCAGGCCGGCGCCGTCCCGATCGACTCCGCCGAGGCGGCCCGCCTGGTCACCGCGGGGCCGGGCCGCACCCCCGTGTTGATCCCGGTGATCATGCTGGCGACCGCCCTCGCCTGTGCGCGCGAGCAGCGCCGGGACGCGCTGCCCACCCTGTTGCTCGCGCTGCCCCGGCGCGGGCGGGTGTACCTGGCCAAGCTGGTCGGTACCGCGCTCGCGGCCGTCGTGGTCGCCGTCCTGGCGGTGGCCGCGAGCGTCGGCACGGCCCGCGCCGTATTCGGCCCGACCTTCCCCGACACCGCGGCGATCGAGGCCCCGGCACCGCGGATCCTGGCCGGCTTCGTCGCCTACGTGCTGCTCGCCGCCGTGCTCGGCCTGGCGATCGGCACGCTGTCCCGCGGTGCCCCGTTGATCGCGATCGCCGCCGCGGCGCTGCCCGCCGGGGCCGAACGACTGATCGCGGCGGCCGTTTCGGCCGGTGTCCCGCCGGCGCACCGGGACCTCGTGCGCTACCTTCCGTTCCGCGCCGCGGACCGCATGCTCGCCGTCACCGACGGCGGCCTGTCGCCGATGGTCGGCGGCTCGGTCCTGGCCGCGACCACGCTCGTGCTCACCGTCCTCGCGCTGATCACGTTCACCCGCCGACGGGCTTAGGACCGACCCCGGGCCGGGTCCGGCGGACGTCACACTTTCGGACGATCGACCCGCAAGGTAGATCACCCTTTCGTGTGTTTTTCAGCCGAGAGCGGGTTTGCTGCTCAAGCCGGACCCGTTCGAGGCCGAGATGGAGAGCGTGAGTATCGCTGCCCATCAGACAATGACCCACGCCCCGGCGAGCGGCTCGGCCGACGCGTTCCGCGCCGGCGAGCCGGGCGCCGCCGGCACCGACCCGATGTCCCGCCGGCCGTACGTGTGGGACGGACCCGACCTCGAACCGGCCCGCGCCGTGCGCAAACCCGGCGTCGGGCGCGGCCGCGGCCTGCACGGCCAACTCGTCCAGCAGCTCGGCCAGATGATCGTCGCGGGCGAGGTGGGCGCCGAACGCCCGCTGGTGCCCGAGGAGATCGGCCAGCGCTTCGAGGTGTCCCGGACCGTGGTGCGCGAATCGCTGCGGGTCCTGGAGGCCAAGGGCCTGGTCAGCGCCCGGCCCAACGTCGGCACCCGGGTGCGCCCGGTGAGCGACTGGAACCTGCTCGACCCCGACGTGATCGAGTGGCGCGCGTGCGGCCCACAGCGCGACTCGCAGCGCCGTGAACTCTTCGAACTGCGCTGGGGCATCGAGCCGCTCGCCGCGCACATGGCCGCGTGTCGCAACCACCCGGAGATCGTCCGCCGACTCGGCGACGTGGTGGAGATCATGCAGCGGGCCGTCGCCCAGCCCGACCCGCTGACCTTCAGCCGCGCCGACGCGGAGTTCCACGGCCTGCTGCTCCAGGTCGCGGGCAACCGGATGCTCGACCACCTCGCGAGCATCCTGGCCGCCGCACTCCAGGTGTCCGGCGGGCACGTGGCCGGCTGCGAGCACCTCTCCGAGGCGTCGGTGGCGCTGCACGCGCGCCTGGTCGACGCGGTCGCCGCCGGCGACGGCGAGAGCGCCGAGGCCGCCATGCGCTCGCTGCTGGCCGTGCACCCCGAGGTGGACCGCCAGTTCCCCGCCCCGCGCGAGGGCTGATCCGCAGCGGGGACAGCGCCACGCGGGACGCACGCATCGCCCCTTCGCCGACCCGACGCACGGGTCGACGAGGGGGCGCGCGTATGTCCGAGTCCGTCCGCTTATCCGATGTACGGAGAGTTCGGGCCAATCCTCCCGGGGAGGGGGTTCGCGTGCGTACTCTCGATATCTGACTCGCCGGCCCGGAATTGCCAACAGGTGGGGTTGTGAGGCAATGAACGACGACAAGGTCGGATGCGAGCGGCCCGCAGGGATCGACGCGGCGCTGTTGGCAACCTTGACCAGCCAGGGATCGACGGCATTCGCTTTCTACGACCGGCAGTTGCATTGTCGGCGGGTCAGCGGCGCACTCGCCCGGCTGGCCGGCCGCGCGGCCGAGGACCTGCTCGGCCGACGTCCCGACGAGGTCCATCCGCCGGCCCGGGCCCGCCGGATCGAGGCGGCCCTCTCCCGCGTGCTGGCCCGCGGCGAACCGCACGTGGAGACCCACGCGGGCCACGCCCACGACGGCGGCGACCCGGCCGACCGGGTCGGCGCGGCCTGCCCCGACGGACGCGAACGGGAGTACGAGTCCCAGTGGTTGCCGGTGCGCGACCCGGTGGACGAGGCCGGCCCGGTGATCGGCGTCCTGCTGGTGGTGCGCGACGTCACCGAGCAGCGGCGCTGCGAGGACCTCCTGCGGTCCAGCCAGTGGCGTACCGCCAGACTCCAGGCGATGACCGCGCGGATCGCCGGCACGCTCAGCGTGCCCGAGGTGGAGGAGGCGGTCGGCGACCTGGGCACCGGCATCGCCGCCGTGTGCTCGGAGGCGTACCTGTTGGACGAGACCGCGCCGGTGTACCCGTGGCCGAACGTGCCCGCACAGCGCACCGTCGCCCGCCGGCGCGGCCTGCCCGCGCACTGGTCCGCGGAGTTGGTGGCCGCGGTGACCGACGGCATCGCGCAGTACACCTCGAACGACGGCCCGGGCGCATCCCGGGTGATCCTGCCGCTGGTCGGCTCCGGCGCACCGCTGGGCGTGCTGCGCTACACCTTCGACGACGGCCGTGTGTTCGACCCGGACGACCGGATCTTCCTGGAGGCGTTCGCGGGCCAGTGCGCGCTGGCCATCGAGCGCTCGCGCCTGTACGAGCGCGAGCACCGCACTGCCGTCGCACTACAGCGCAGCCTGCTGCCCGAGCGGTTGCCGGCGGTGCGCGGCGTCGAGTTCGGCTTCCGCTACCTGCCCGGCGCACCCGACTTCGAGGTCGGCGGCGACTGGTACGACGTGTTCCAACTGCCGGACGGGCGGGTGGCGATCGTGGTCGGCGACGTGATCGGCAAGGGCCTGACCGCGGCGGCCGGCATGGGCCGGGTCCGCTCGGCCCTGCGCGCGCTCGCCTTCACCGACCCCGAACCGGCCGCCGTACTCACCGGCCTGGACCGGCTGTTCACCGCGACCGAGGACGACGAGTCGCTGACCACGCTGGTGTACGCCGTGGTGGATCCCGCGACCGGCCTGCTCGACCTCGCCGACGCCGGCCACCTGCCCGTGGTGCTCGTCTCGGCCGACGGAAAGGCCAAACTCGTCGAGATCGGCGAGGAGTCGACGCCCCTGGGAGTTGCGGAACGGCGGACGCAACACACCATCCGACTCGATCCGGGGGACATCCTGATCGGCTTCTCGGACGGCCTCGTGGAGACCCGCGGGCGCGGTATCGACGAGGGCCTGGACGACCTCGTGGAAATCGCCCGCGGGACCAACGAGGGCCTGGAGGCGCTGCTCACCGACATCCTGGAAGGGCTGCTCGGGGGCCGGGATCGAGACGACGACGTGACCATCCTGGGGGTGCGGATCACCGGTGATGCGTAAGTCGGATCCCTCACACAGGGTGTGGCGCGCGCCGCAAGGGGGAATCGTGTGAGCTGCACCACCGAACGGGTGCGTAACACTTCTTCGCCTGGCCCGATGAGTACGAAGGTGGCAGCCGTTCGGGAATAGCAAAACAGGCCGCTGCGCTGATCCGAGCGCAACCGGTTTGCCGGAACCACGCTGTCCGCCCGAGTGTCGTTCGCTTGGCGGCGCCTGCCTGTGCACCAGGCCGTGACGCCGTCCAGATCGTCGAGAGGTTGTTTGTGTCGGCCAGCACATCCCGTTCGCTCCCGCCCGAGATCGCCGAATTCGTCAACGTGAAGTCGTTGATCGAGCGGGGTGAGGCCCAGGGGTACATCGCCAGCGACGAGGTGCGTCAGGCGTTCGAGGCCGACCAGATTCCGGCCACCCAGTGGAAGAACGTCCTGCGCAGCCTCAACCAGGTCCTCGACCAGGAGGGTGTGACCATCATGGTCAGTGCCGCGGACTCGGCGGCGCCCAAGCGCACCCGGAAGAGTGTGGCCGCCAAGAGCGCTGCCAAGCGGACCGCGACCAAGACCGTCGTCTCCAACCGCGCCGGCAACCCCGGGAACCCCGGCAACCCCGGCGGTGCCGGCACCGTGACGGCACCGGCCGAACCGGCGGCGCCCGACGCCGGCGCCGTGCAGGCCGGCTCCGTGGCCGAGGCCGCCCCGGCCGCGCCCGCCCCGGCCGCGGCGAGCGCCGCACCGCGCAAGAGCGCCGCGAAGAAGACCGCCGCCGCGGGCACCGCCAAGAAGGCCGCGCCGAAGAAGGTCGCCGCCAAGAAGACCGCCGGCAAGGCCGGCGAACCCGACGCGGACGCCGAGGAGTTGCCCGACGACCCCGAAGCGGTCGTCGAGGACGCGGTGCCCGACGAGCCGGAGAGCAAGGGCTTCATCCTCTCCGACGACGAGGACGACGCCCCCGCACAGCAGGTCGCCGCCGCGGGCGCCACCGCCGACCCGGTCAAGGACTACCTCAAGCAGATCGGCAAGGTTCCGCTGCTCAACGCCGAGCAGGAGGTCAACCTCGCCAAGCGGATCGAGGCCGGCCTGTTCGCCGAGGACAAGCTCGGCTCCGGCGACAAGCTGCAACCCAAGCTCCGGATGGAGCTGGAGATCATCGCCGAGGACGGCCGCCGGGCGAAGAACCACCTCCTGGAGGCCAACCTGCGCCTGGTGGTCTCGCTGGCCAAGCGCTACACCGGTCGCGGCATGCTCTTCCTGGACCTGATCCAGGAGGGCAACCTGGGCCTGATCCGGGCGGTCGAGAAGTTCGACTACACCAAGGGCTACAAGTTCTCCACGTACGCCACCTGGTGGATTCGCCAGGCGATCACCCGGGCCATGGCCGACCAGGCGCGAACCATCCGCATCCCGGTGCACATGGTCGAGGTGATCAACAAGCTGGCCCGCGTGCAGCGCCAGATGCTCCAGGACCTGGGCCGCGAGCCCACCCCGGAGGAGCTGGCCAAGGAACTCGACATGACCCCGGAGAAGGTCATCGAGGTGCAGAAGTACGGCCGCGAGCCGATCTCCCTGCACACCCCGCTCGGCGAGGACGGCGACAGCGAGTTCGGTGACCTGATCGAGGACTCCGAGGCAGTCGTGCCAGCCGACGCGGTCAGCTTCACGCTGCTCCAGGAACAGCTGCACTCGGTGCTCGACACGCTCTCCGAGCGCGAGGCGGGCGTGGTGTCGATGCGCTTCGGGCTCACCGACGGTCAGCCCAAGACGCTCGACGAGATCGGCAAGGTCTACGGCGTCACCCGCGAGCGGATCCGCCAGATCGAGTCGAAGACCATGTCCAAGCTGCGCCACCCGTCCCGCTCCCAGGTGCTGCGCGACTACCTGGACTGAGCGCCGGCGCGGACCCGGCGGGCCGCGGCCGCACCGCACGACGGACGACATCGGGCCCCGGATACACCATCCGGGGCCGTAATGTGTGCGTTTGGCGAGGAAATCACCCGTTCGCGCAGAGCGAGGGTTCCGGACGGCCACGCTGGGGCACCGGCCTCTACCTGACGGTAGCCGGCGAGAGGTTCCCCATGATGGTGCGAGCGCCCGAGCGGAACAGACGCAGCAATTTCCGGCGGTACAGACGAGGATCGACGGTCGCGCTTGCCGCGGTCGTGACGGCGGGAGTCCTGACGGGAGCCACGCCCTCGGGGCCGCCGCGCGTGGTGGTCGGCGGGACCCCCGCGGACACCGCGACCTTTCCGTGGGCGGTGGCCCTGTCCAGTCGGGCCGAGTACGGCTCCGCACGATCGGGACAGTTCTGCGGCGGCACGCTGATCGCACCCACCAAGGTGCTGACCGCCGCGCACTGCATGTACGACGCGAACGGCAGGCGGGACGACCGCCCTGACCTGAAGGTGATCCAGGGCCGGACCGACCTGCGCACCACGCAGGGCCGGGAGGTGACGGTCGGCGAGGTGTACGTGAATCCGACCTTCGATCCGGGCTCGATCTCCGGCGACTGGGCGGTGCTCACCCTGGACGAGCCGCTCGGCACCGGTGTCGCGTCGGTGGTGGAACAGGGTGCGAGCGTCTATGCGAGCGGCATCGTGTCGACCGTGATCGGGTGGGGTGACACCACGGGCAACGGCGACTACTCCTCGACACTGCGGCAGGTCACCGTGCCACTGGTGTCCGACGCGACCTGTAGGACCGCATACCCGGGCGGGCGGCTCGGGACGTACGACGCCGCCACGATGGTGTGCGCCGGTGAGCGGCAGGGCGGCAAGGACGCGTGCAGTGCGGACAGCGGCGGGCCGCTCCTGGTAGCCGGCCGGGTCGCCGGGATCGTCTCGTGGGGCGACGGATGTGCCCTGCCGGGTAAACCGGGCGTCTATACCCGGGTCGCGGCGTTCGCCCGGGACATCCGGGATGCCGCCGGATTGTGAGGGATATCACGCGCCTCTCGGGCGCCGGCCGCCCCGTGGGCGAGCACGACAGACGCCGATGGCGGCCACCTCGCGGTGGCCGCCATCGGCGCGATGTCTGCTCGTCGGGATCTCAGAGGGTCGGCTGTCTGGTCAGTTGTCGTCGTCCGGTGCGGTAACGGGGACCGCCGTGAGGCGGTCGGTCTCGTCCTGTATCTCCACGGCCACCTTCCGAAGTTCAGGCTCGAACTTGCGGGCGTGGTGCGCACAGAACAGCAGTTCGCCGCCGCTGGAAAGGACAACCCGAAGGTATGCCTGGGCGCCGCACCGATCACAACGGTCGGCGGCCGTCAACGGACTGGCGGGTGTCAGAACCGAATTCACGTCGCCTCTTCTCTACTCGACGAAGCCTTCATCGATGTCCAACATCAAATCAGCCTCGAACGTTCCCGGGGTGATCGTGTCATGTTCAACAGCTTCTCGGCACACCCCTTCTGCAACTCATTCCTTGTGCATAGGACGTGCCCTGTGCGCGGACGGTTCATGCCGGCCACCCGATCGGGTGGTCGAAGATGTGTTCGGATGCCGGCTAGGATGCGGCGGCGAGCCGTCGCCGGGCTGTCTTCCGGCCCCGGTAGCCTTGCTCTCCGGCGCGACGAGGGTGATCACCGGGCCCGATTTCGTGGGCTCGGACACCGCCGCTGCGCCGTACGGATCGACGCGTTCGCGGCGATTCGACTACGCGACTACATGCGAGGAGTTGCACCGCGTGACCGCCCAGACGACCGCGCAGTCCACCGCGCTCCTGGCGGGCGAGCCCGACCACTCGAACTACACCGCGCGGCATCTCCTCGTTCTCGAGGGTCTTGACGCGGTCCGCAAGCGGCCCGGCATGTACATCGGCTCCACCGACAGTCGGGGCCTGATGCACTGTCTGTGGGAGATCATCGACAACTCGGTGGACGAGGCCCTCGGGGGCTTCGGCGACCGGATCGAGGTGCTCCTGCACGCTGACGGCTCGGTGGAGGTTCGGGACAACGGTCGCGGTATCCCCGTCGACGTGGAGCCCAAGACCGGCCTGTCCGGTGTCGAGGTCGTCATGACCAAGCTGCACGCAGGCGGCAAGTTCGGCGGCGGATCCTATGCCGCCTCCGGCGGCCTGCACGGCGTCGGCGCCTCCGTGGTCAACGCCCTGTCCGCCCGACTCGACGTCGAGGTGGACCGCGGCGGGCACACCCACGCCATCTCGTTCCGCCGCGGCGTGCCCGGCGAGTTCGCCACGCTCGGTGCGGACGCTCCGTTCAGTGCCGGTAACGGACTGCGCAAGATCAAGAAGATCCCCAAGGCCAAGTCCGGCACCCGGGTCCGCTACTGGGCGGATCGGCAGATCTTCCTCAAGGACGCCGCGCTCGACCTGGAATCGTTGTACTCGCGGGCCCGGCAGACCGCGTTCCTGGTACCCGGACTCACGATCGTTGTTCGCGACGAGCGTAATGGTGCGAATCCGGGCGAAGTGGACGAACAGGTCTTTCACTACTCCGGCGGGATCAGCGAGTTCTGCGAGTACCTCGCCCCCGACCGCGCGCTCTGCGACGTATTGCGCTTCACCGGCTCCGGCACTTTCAAGGAAACCGTGCCCGTGCTCGACGAGCAGGGGCACATGGTGGCCACCGAGGTCCAACGCGAGCTGGGCGTGGACGTGGCGCTGCGTTGGGGCACGGGATACGACTCGACCCTGCGCTCCTTCGTCAACATCATCGCCACCCCCAAGGGCGGCACCCACGTCGCCGGCTTCGACCAGGCGCTCCGGCGCACGGTCAACGACGTGCTGCGCTCGACCAAGCTGCTGCGCGTGGCCGAGGACGACATCACCAAGGACGACGCGACCGAGGGCCTGACCGCCGTGGTCACCGTGCGGCTGGCCGAGCCGCAGTTCGAGGGGCAGACCAAGGAGGTGCTGGGCACCTCGGCCGCCGCACGGATCGTGCAGAACGTGGTGTCCAAGGAACTCAAGGCGTTCCTGACCTCCACCGGGCGCGACCACAAGGCGCAGTCGCGCGCCGTCCTGGAGAAGGTCGTCTCCGCGGCCCGCACCCGGATCGCCGCGCGTCAGCACAAGGAGGCCCAGCGGCGCAAGACGGCCCTGGAGACCTCGGCCCTGCCGGCCAAGCTGGCCGACTGCCGCAGCGACGACGTCGAACGCAGCGAGCTGTTCATCGTCGAGGGCGACTCGGCGCTGGGCACCGCCAAGCTCGCGCGCAACTCGGAGTTCCAGGCACTGCTGCCGATTCGAGGCAAGATCCTGAACGTGCAGAAGGCGTCCGTCTCGGACATGCTCAAGAACGCCGAATGCGCCGCGATCATCCAGGTGATAGGAGCGGGTTCCGGGCGTACGTTCGACATCGACCAGGCCCGCTACGGCAAGATCATCTTCATGGCGGACGCCGACGTCGACGGCTCGCACATCCGCTGCCTGCTGCTCACCCTCTTCCAGCGTTACATGCGTCCGATGGTCGAGTCCGGCCGGGTCTTCGCCGCGGTCCCGCCGCTGCACCGGATCGAGCTGTCCCGGCCCAAGAAGGGCCAGGACAAGTACGTCTACACGTACTCGGACGCCGAGCTGAAGCGCACGCTGCTGGAGTACCAGCGCAAGGGCATCGGCTGGAAGGAGCCGGTCCAGCGGTACAAGGGTCTGGGCGAGATGGACGCCGACCAGCTCGCGGAGACCACGGTCGATCCCCGGCACCGCACGCTGCGCCGGATCAACCTGGGCGACCTGGAGGCGGCCGAGCGCGTGTTCGACCTGCTGATGGGCAACGAGGTGGCGCCGCGCAAGGAGTTCATCACCAATTCCGCGTCGCTGCTCGACCGCTCGCGGATCGACGCCTGAGCACACCGACCTGTCGGTCGTTGGCCGGGCCCGAAGGGATTCGTCCCTTCGGGCCCGGCTTTTTTTGATGATCACCACATCTGGACCAAATGGTCCGTATATCTGGGATAGAAGGACGAATGTCACTCATTGGCGTGTGACCGTCACGCATCCCGTATCGGCAGGGCTCGGATCCTCGTTGGCCAAACGATTCCACGACGCATGGCGGAGCCAGGTGTGCGGCCGTGCCGGCGGTTCATCCGTACAGGTGAATCGTGCAGAACCTGACCGTGCGGCCCGCGCCCGCTGCCCATGCTGAACACCAGTCCCATCGAACGCCTGTCTCGGGGGTTCGGGCCGGACGGAACCGCGCGGTTCGGCAATCGACGAGGAGAGCTACGGTGACGACCAGTTCGTACCGACCCACACCCACCCAGGGTGTGCCGTTCGGCGACCCGGAGCCGGACACGCGCGCGGACATCTACCTACGCGTGCAGGCGAGCCCGGAGTTCCAGGAGATCCGGCGCCGCTATCGCGACTTCGTCTTCCCGATGTCGCTCGCGTTCCTCGCGTGGTACCTGCTCTACGTGTTCGCGTCCACCTTCGCGCGCGGCTTCATGGCACACCGGATCCTGGGCGCGTTCAACGTCGCGCTCGCCTTCGGCCTGCTCCAGTTCGCGAGCACGTTCGCGATCACGTGGTCGTATGCCCGCAATGCGCGCGGCAAGCGCGACCGGGCCGCGCTCAACCTGCGGTGGGAGACCCAGGAGATGTTCCGGTGAACCCTGCCAACCTCGCGGCGGCCGGCGGCCACCGCGGTCTGACCGGTCTGCTGTTCGTGGTCTTCGTGCTGATCACCCTCGGCATCACCGTGTGGGCCAGCCGCAACAACCGCACGACCAACGACTTCTACGCCGGCGGGCGGGAGTTCTCCGCGTCGCAGAACGGACTGGCCATCGCCGGCGACTACATGTCCGCGGCGTCCTTCCTGGGCATCGCCGGACTGATCGCGCTGTTCGGCTACGACGGCTTCCTGTACTCGATCGGCTTCCTGGTCGCCTGGCTGGTCGTGCTCATGCTCGTGGCCGAACTCGTGCGCAACTGCGGACGGTTCACGATGGCCGACGTGGTCGCGTTCCGGATGAGCCGCAAGCCGGTGCGGACGGCGGCGGGAGCCGCGACGATCGTGGTGTCGATCTTCTACCTGATCGCACAGATGGTCGGCGCGGGCACACTGGTCGCCCTGCTCCTCGGCGACACGGGCGGTTCGGCGCAGACCTGGACGATCGTCGGCGTGGGCGCGCTGATGGTGGTCTACGTGACCTTCGGCGGGATGAAGGGCACCACCTGGATCCAGATCGTCAAGGCGGTGCTGCTGCTGGGCGGCGCGATCCTGATGACGATCCTGGTCCTGCTGCGCTTCCACTTCGATCTCGACGAGTTGCTGGACACCGCGGCGCACACCAGCGGGCACGGACAGCAGTTCCTCGAACCGGGGCTGAAGTACGGGAAGAACCTGACCAGTCGGCTGGACTTCATCAGCCTGGCGATCGCCCTGGTGCTCGGCACCGCGGGGCTTCCGCACATCCTGGTGCGGTTCTACACCGTGCCCACCGCGCGGGCCGCGCGGCACTCGGTGATGTGGGCGATCGCCCTGATCGGCACGTTCTACCTGCTCACCATCGTGCTCGGATTCGGCGCTGCGGCGGTGCTCGGGTCGGACAAGATCCGCAAGTCGAACGCGGCCGGCAACACCGCGCTGCCGCTGCTCGCGGAGGAACTCGGCGGCGGTCCGAACACGTTCGGCGGCGTGGTGCTGCTCGCGGTGATCGCGGCGGTGGCGTTCGCGACCATTCTGGCGGTGGTGGCCGGGCTGACCCTGGCCTCCTCGGCGTCCTTCGCGCACGACCTGTACACCAACGTGATCCGCAAGGAGGCGACCGACGAGAAGAGCGAACTGCGGGCCGCCCGGCTCTCGGCGATCGTGATCGGCGGGATCGCGATCGGGCTGAGCCTGTCCGCACAGAAGCTCAACGTCGCGTTCCTGGTCGCGCTCGCCTTCGCGGTCGCCGCCTCGGCCAACCTGCCCACCCTGCTGTACACGCTGTTCTGGCGCCGGTTCAACACCAACGGCACGGTCTGGGCGATCTACGGCGGGCTCGGCTCGGCGCTGGTGCTCGTGCTGTTCTCGCCGGTGGTCTCCGGGGGCAAAACGCCGCTGGTGACCGGGATCGACTTCCACTGGTTCCCGTTGGAGAACCCGGGGATCGTGTCGATCCCGATCGGCTTCCTGTGCGGCTGGATCGGCACGCTGCGCTCGGACGAGGAGGCGGATGCCGCCAAGTACGCCGAGATGGAGGTCCGTTCGCTGACCGGGGCGGGCGCCTACTGACGGTGCGACAACAGGCGGGCGCGCATGCTCGTCGGGAGGCCCTCGTCCTTGCCGCAACTCTCCGGCCGGGCGGGGGCCTCCTTGCGGGCGTCCACCGCGACGGTCCAGGTGCGGCCGTCGCGGTGATCGACCCGCACGGTCCAGCCGCCGTCGTCCTCGGCGCGCTCGTCGTAGACCGACAGCGCGTCGGCCAGGCGCTCGCCGCAGTCCGCGCGCACCGCGAGTTCGGCGGCCTGCCCGGCCCGGGAGTAGGTGGCCCGGCCCCGGCAGCGGTCCGGCAACATCTCGCCGCGCCGGGCGGCGGCGACCACGGCGCGGGCCGAGGTGGGGTCCAGGCGCCCGTACAGGTAGCCCTGGGGCAGCACGAGGGCGGTCGGTGCGAATCGGTGCCCGCCCAGGTGGGTGACCTCCCAGGTGGCCTCGGGGAAGCTCACGGCGAGTGCGCCGGCCAGCGGTCGGCCCGCGACCGCGCAGCACCGGTCGCGCTTGCCGTTCGTGCAGACCAGCAGGAGCGGTTCGGTGGCCGCCTCGCCCACCGAGGGTTCGACCGGTCCGGCCAGCGCGGCCAGGTCGAGCGCGAGCACGTCGGCGGCGGTGCGTACGCGAAACCGGCGCAGCCACGTGCGGCCGGGCTCGGTCCAGGCCAGGAAGACGGTCCGGGGACCGTCGCCGGCGGCGCCCCCGTCGCCGGCGCGGCGTCCCGGGGCGTCAAAGGCGCGCTCGCCCTCGTTGCCCTCGGGGTCCGCCGCCCCGTCGAGTCGGCGGCCGGCCTCGTCCGGCCGGCGGATGAGCGCGGCGCGGAAACCGGCCCGGGCGGCCCGCTCGTCCAACTCTGCGCCCACCCCGTCGCCGAGCCCGCGACTGCCGGTCAGGGCCTTGGCGGCCCACGGCCCGGGGTGCTCGACGAGCAACCAGCCGCGCGTGGTCGGAGCGGTGCCGGCCATCGGCTCGGCGAGTTCGTGCGAGAGAAAGACGCAGGTTTCCACGACTGTGCACCGTATAGCTTTCCCCCGCCGTCCGGCCCGATCGGTCCCGCCCCGAGCGCCCCGACCCGGTGATCCCGGTACGGTTGTTGCACACGGTAACGATGGGAGGCGGCCATGCCCCAGGGACGGACCGACGGGAGCGCGGCGATAGCCGGCTTCACGTTGGACGACGCGGTGGCGCTCGCCAGGGCCGCGCACGACGGTCAGTTGGACAAGGGTGGCCATCCGTACATCACGCACCCGCTGCGGGTGATGCAACAGGTCGAGGGCACCTACACGCAGATGGCGGCGGTGCTGCACGACGTGATCGAAGACACACCGGTGGGTGCGGACGACCTGCGTAAGGCGGGTGTGCCGGAGCGGGTGGTGGTGGCGGTGATCGCGCTGTCCAAGCTGCCCGGCGAACCGCTGGAGGTCAGCATCGCGCGCGCGGCGGCGGACCCGATCGCGCTCGTGGTCAAGCGGGCGGACATCGCGGACAACCGCTCCGAGGCCCGGCTCGGCCAGCTCGACGCACGGACGCAGGTGCGGTTGCGGAGGAAGTACGCGCGCTCGATCGAGCTCCTGGAGGAGTTCGCGGCACGCTGACGAGTCGATCGCCGCCGGTACGCCCGGTGACGGAACGGGAGAGGCCCCCGCAGCGAGGGACGCTGCGGGGGCCTCGTCGACGGGTCGCTCAGACGGTGCCCGGCGGGCCGCCGACCGCGTCGACGTGCTTGGCCAGCGGCGTGCCGGAGCCGTCGCGGCGCGGGTCCAGGGCGGGCAGCTCGACCGGCCGGCCCTTGGCGTCCGAGGCGCGGGCCGGCGCCGGGCCCGCCCAGGCCAGGCGCAGCGTGCTCTCGCCCTTGAGGAAGCGCTGGCAGCGCACGCCGCCGGTGGCCCGGCCCTTGCGCGGGTACTCGGCGAACGGGGTGACCTTGCAGGTGCCGTGCTCCGAGCCGAACAGGGCGTCGCCGCTGTAGGCGGCGACCGTGACCACCACCGCTTCCGCGGCCGGATCCACCGCGGTGAACGAGAGCACGGACTGCCCGGCACCCAGCTTGATCCCGGCCATGCCGCCCGCCGGGCGACCCTGCGGCCGCACCATCGCGGCCTGGAAGCGCAACAGCTGGGCGTCGTCGGTGACGAAGACCAGGTCTTCCTCGCCGGTGCGCAACTCGACCGCACCGACGATGAAGTCGCCATCGCGCAGCGTGATCACCTCCAGGTCGTCCTTGTTCGCCGGATAGTCCGGCACGACCCGCTTGACCACCCCCTGCGCGGTGCCGAGCGCGAGCCCGGGGGAGTCGGCGGCCAGCGTGGTCAGGCACACCAGGCGTTCGTGCGATTCCAACGAGACGAACTCGGACAGCGGTGCGCCGCCGGCCAGGTTCGGCGCGGTCGCGGTCTCCGGCAACGAGGGCAGGTCGACCACGTTGATCCGCAGCAGCCGGCCGGTGCTGGTGACCGCGCCGACCTCGCCGCGCACGGTGGCCGCGACCGAGGACACCACCAGGTCGTGGTTGGCCCGGCCTCCCTCGGGCGGCAGCGGGCCGCCGGTCGAGGTGCGCGCGAGCAGACCGGTCGAGGACAGCAGGACCGTGCACGGCGCGTCGGTGACCTGGAGCGGGACCGCCGCGGCGGGCACGTCGGCCGACTCCAGCAGGACGGTGCGGCGCGGCGTGCCGTACTTCTTGGACACCGCGGCCAGTTCGTCCGAGACCACCTTCCGGAGCAGCTTGTCGTCCTCCAGGATCGTGGTCAGCTCGGCGATCTCGGCGCGCAGCCGCTCCTGCTCGGCCTCCAGTTCGATCCGGTCGAATCGGGTGAGCCGGCGCAGCGGGGTGTCCAGGATGTAGGACGCCTGGATGTCGGAGAGCGAGAACGTCTCCATCAGACGTTCCTTGGCCTGCGCCGAGTTGTCGCTGGAGCGGATCAGCTCGATCACGCGGTCGATGTCGATCAGCGCGACGAGCAGACCGTCGACCAGGTGCAGGCGCTCCTGGCGCTTGCGGCGGCGGAACTCGCTGCGTCGGCGGATCACCTCGAAGCGGTGGTCCACGTAGACCTGGAGCAGTTCCTTCAGGCCCAGCGTGAGCGGCTGGCCGTCGACCAGGGCGACGTTGTTGATGCCGAAGGTCTCCTCCATCGGCGTCAGCTTGTAGAGCTGTTGGAGGATCGCCTCGGGGTTGAAGCCGTTCTTGATCTCGATGACCAGGCGCAGTCCGTGCGAGCGGTCGGTGAGGTCCTTCAGGTCCGCGATGCCCTGGACCTTCTTGGACTGCACCAACTCCTTGATCTTGGCGATCACCCGCTCCGGGCCGACGTTGTAGGGCAGTTCGGTGACCACGATGCCCTTGCGGCGTGCGGTGACCGACTCGACCGTCGCGGTCGCGCGGATCTTGAAGGTGCCGCGGCCCTTCTCGTACGCGTCCCGGACGCCGCCGAGGCCGACGATCCGACCGCCGGTGGGCAGGTCGGGGCCGGGCACGTGGCGCATCAGGTCTTCGAGCGTGGCGGTGGGGTGCCGGATCAGGTGGCGCGCGGCGGCGACCACCTCGACCAGGTTGTGCGGCGGCATGTTGGTCGCCATGCCGACCGCGATCCCGGACGCGCCGTTGACGAGCAGGTTCGGGAACGCGGCGGGCAGGACGCCCGGTTCCTGTTCCTGGCCGTCGTAGTTGGGGCCGAAGTCGACGACGTCCTCGTCGATCGAGTCGACCATCAACATCGCGGCGGAGGACAGTCGGGACTCGGTGTATCGCATCGCGGCGGGCGGGTCGTCGCCGCCGAGCGAGCCGAAGTTCCCGTGGCCGTCGATCAGCGGCAGGCGCATCGAGAACGGCTGCGCCATCCGCACGAGGGTGTCGTAGATGGGGCCGTCACCGTGCGGGTGCAGCTTGCCCATCACCTCGCCCACGACCCGGGCGCACTTGACGTACCCCCGGTCGGGACGCAGGCCCATCTCGGCGGCTTGGTACAGGATGCGGCGATGCACGGGCTTGAGCCCGTCGCGGGCGTCCGGTAGTGCCCGCGAGTAGATGACCGAGTAGGCGTACTCCAGGAAGGAGCCCTGCATCTCGTCGACGACATCGATGTCGAGGATGCGTTCCTCGAAGTCGTCCGGTGGCTGCGGACCGGAAGTTTTCGTACTACGGCGGGCCATGCGCGGCGTTGCTCCTTTGCTTCTTCGGGCCGGCGCCGGGCCGTGTCTCCCGTGTCCGCCCGAGGGCGGCGCGGCCGGGGACGGCCCGCACGGCGTGCCCATTGTGACGCGCCGCTGCGACATGTGAGTGCATCGACCCGGGTGACACCGTGCTTGGGGGCCGTGCGAGGAGGGAAGGACAGCCCTTTGGCCCACGGTTGTGCCGCAGTCTCCGGCCGCCGTCCGAGCAGGAAAAAAGAAGGGTTTTCGCGATGGACGACAAGCAGATTCGCGAACGCATCACCGACATGGTCGAGCAGGAGCGTGCCCTGCGGGACCAACTTGCGCAAGGCACGATCTCCGGTGCGGAGGAGCATCGTCGGCTGTCCGAGGTGGAGGCCGAACTCGACCGGTGTTGGGACCTGCTGAGGCAGCGTCAGGCTTTGCGCGACGCGGGCGGGGACCCGTCGAGCGCGGCCGCGCGCCCGGCGCGCGAGGTCGAGGGCTACCAGCAGTAGGCGCGCTGCGGGCGCGCTTCGCCCACCGCGAACACCCTCGCGAGCGGGAGTCGATCGGGCACCGCGCGTCGTTAGGGTGAGGGTGGCCGCCGTCGCGGCGGTCACCCTCCAGGAGAGGACGGATGGGCTTATGGCAGGACCGGCGACTGCATCGTTGGGGTTCACCGCGACCACGCACACCCTCGGCAACGGGCTCCGCGTGGTGCTCTCGGAGGACCACGTCGACCCCGTGGCCGCCGTCTGCCTCTGGTACGACGTGGGCTCACGGCACGAACGGCCCGGGCGGACCGGGCTCGCGCACCTCTTCGAGCACCTGATGTTCCAGGGCTCGGCCAACGTGCACGGCAACGAGCACTTCGAGTTCGTGCAGTCCGCGGGCGGTTCGCTCAACGGCACCACGAGCTTCGAGCGCACGAACTACTTCGAGACCATGCCCGCGCACCAGCTGGAACTCGCGCTGTGGCTGGAGGCGGACCGGATGGGCGGGCTGCTCCGGGCGCTGACCGAGGAAAGCCTGGAGAACCAGCGCGACGTGGTCAAGAACGAACGCCGCCAGCGCTACGACAACGTGCCCTACGGCACCGCGTGGGAGCGCCTGGTGGCGATGGCCTACCCCGAGGGCCACCCATACCACCACATGCCGATCGGCTCGATGGCCGACCTGGACGCCACCTCGCTCGCGGACTGCCAGGCGTTCTTCCGGACCTACTACGCGCCGAACAACGCGGTGCTGGCGATCGTCGGCGACGTGGACCCCGAGCAGACCCTGGCCTGGGTGGAGAAGTACTTCGGCACGATCCCCGCGCACGACGGCAAGCCGGTGCCCGCGGACGGTGCGCTGCCGCCGGTCCTGGGCGCCGAGCTGCGCGAGGTCGTGCGCGAGAACGTGCCCTCGCCCGCGCTGATGGCCGCCTACCGGATGCCGGCCGACGGCACCCGGGAGGCGGACGCCGCGGAGATCGCGCTGACCGTCCTGGGCGAGGGGGAGAGTTCGCGGCTGAACACCCGCCTGGTGCGGCACGACGAACTCGCGCTCTACGCGGGGGTCGGCCTGATGCGCCAGGCCGGAACCGCGTCGGTGGGCATGCTGGACGTGAAGGCGTCCGGTTCGGGTGCGGTGGAGGCGATCGACGCGGCGTTGACCGAGGAGTTCGCCCGGTTCGCCGTCGAGGGGCCGACCCCGGCCGAACTCGAGCGTGCGCAGGCTCAGTTGGAGCGCGCCTACCTGGACACGATGGCAACGGTGGGCAGCCGGGCCGACGAACTGTGCCGCTACGCGACGCTGTTCGGGGACGCGAACCTGGCGTTCACCGCGCTGGAGCGGCTGCTGGACATCACCGCCGAGGAGGTGCGGGCGGTCGCCGCCGAACGCCTGGTGCCGGAAAACCGCGCGGTGCTGGTGTACGAACCGACGGACGAGCCGACCGACGACGACGCGGACGAGGACGAGGAGCAGGTCGCGTGACCCAGACCGGCGAGATGGTGTTCCACCCGCGCCCCGGCGCGGGCCCGGCCCGTGAGTGGACCTTCCCCGCGCCCGAGCGCTTCGTGCTCGGCAACGGCCTCGCGGTGCTGCGCGTGGACCGGCCCGGCCAGAAGGTGGTGGCCGTCGAGTTGGTGCTCGACTCGCCGCTGGCCGCCGAGCCGGCCGAGTGCGAGGGCGTGGCCACGATCATGGCGCGCGCGTTCACCGAGGGCACCGACAGGATGGGCGCCGAGGAGTTCGCCGCCGAACTGGAGCGCTGCGGCGCGACGATCGACACCGACGCCGATCACCCGGGCGTACGGGTCGCGCTCGACGTGCCGGCCTCGCGTCTGGAACGGGCCCTGGGGCTGCTCGCGGACGCGGTGCGGGCACCGGCCTTCCCCGCGGCCGAGGTGGACCGGCTGGTGCGCCAGCGGCAGGACGAGATCGTGCACGAGTTGGCCAGCCCGCCGCGGCGCGCCGCGCTCGCGCTCAGCGGCACCCTGTTCGACGCCTCGATGCGGCTGTCCCGACCGCGGGCCGGCTCCGCGGAGAGCGTCGCGCGGGTGGACCGCGCGGCCGTGTGGGACTTCTTCACCGCCCACGTGCGCCCGCAGACCGCCACCCTGGTCGTGGTGGGCGACTTCGCCGGCGTGGATGTCACCGACGTGCTGGAGCGCACGATCGGCACCTGGACCGCGGCGCCCGCCGAGCCATCGCAGCCCGCGCCCGTGCTCGCCGACGACCACGCCCGCGTCCTGATCGTGCACCGACCGGGCAGCGTGCAGACGCAGCTGCTGATCGGGCGGATCGGACCGGGCCGCGAGGACGCCTCGTGGCCGGCCCTGACGATCGGCACGTACTGCCTGGGCGGCACGCTCACCTCGCGGCTGGACCGGGTGCTGCGCGAGGAGAAGGGCTACACCTACGGCGTGCGCGCGGCGAACCAATCGCTGCAGCAGGGCTCGCTGTTGGCGATCCAGGGTTCGGTGGAGACCGACGTCACCGGGCCGGCCGTCGCGGACCTGGTCACCGTGCTGCGCACGCTGGCCGCCGAGGGCCTGGTGGACGGCGAGCGGGACGCGGCGGTGCAGAGCATCGTGGGCGTCGCACCGCTCAAGTACGTGACGCCGCGCGCGGTGTGCGACTCGCTGGCCGACATGGCCGCCGAGCGGCAGCCGGACGGCTACCTGCCGCAGCTCTACCTGCGGCTGGCCGAGGTCGCGACCAAGGACGCCGCCGAGGCGGTGTCCGCCGGGTTCGATCCCGAGCACCTCGTGGTGGTCCTGGTGGGCGACGCGGACAAGATCCGCGAACCGCTCGAAGCACTCGAACTCGGACCGGTCACGGTCGTCGAATAGTCGGGATCCGGCGGTGGGCGGACGACAACGGTCGGCCCACCGCCAACCACGATCTCTTGGGGCACTTACGGTAGACCCATGACTCAGCCGTTGCCGGGCGCCGGGCCCGGAGAGACGACAGCCATCCCGCCGGTCGACAGACCCGACGGGACGGCAAACGAACCCGACGTGACCCTTGGCATCGGACTGACCGCCGCGGATGTCGCGGAACGGGTCGCCAGAGGGGACGTCAACGACGTTCCCGTGCGGTCGAGCCGCTCGACGGCCGAGATCGTCAAGGCGAACGTCTTCACCCGGTTCAACGCCGTGATCGGTGTGCTCTGGCTGATCATCCTGTCCGTCGGGTCGGTCAAGGACGGCCTGTTCGGCTTCGTGATCATCGCCAACACCGGGATCGGCATCATCCAGGAGATGCGCGCCAAGCGCACCCTGGACCGGCTTGCGGTGATCGGCGAGTCCAGGCCGGTGGTGCGCCGGGACGGGAAGCCGGTGGCGCTGTCCCCCTCGGACCTCGTGCTCGACGACGTGATCGAGTTGGGCGCGGGCGACAAGGCCGCCGTGGACGGCGTGGTCGTCGAGGCGGACAACCTGGAGATCGACGAGTCGCTGCTGACCGGCGAGGCCGACCCGGTGATCAAGCGCCCGGGCGACCCGGTGATGTCCGGCAGCTTCGTGGTGGCCGGCAACGGCGCCTTCACCGCGACCCGGGTGGGCCGCGAGGCGTACGCCGCGCAGCTGATGGAGGAGGCCAGCAAGTTCACCCTGGTGGCCTCCGAACTGCGCAACGGCATCAGCACGATCCTCAAGTACGTCACCTGGATCCTGTTCCCGGCCTCGATCGCGCTGATCATCAGCCAGTACCGGCTGGAGGACACCACCTGGCGCGAGGCGGTCACCCGGATGATCGCGGGCATCGTGCCGATGGTCCCCGAGGGTCTGGTGCTGCTCACCTCGCTGGCCTTCGCGGTCGGTGTGGTGCGGCTGGGCCGCAAGCACTGCCTGGTCCAGGAACTGCCCGCGATCGAGGGCCTGGCCCGGGTCGACGTGGTCTGCCTGGACAAGACCGGCACGCTCACCGAGGGCGGCATGAACGTCGCCGAGGTGCGCGAACTGGCCGAGGACCTGCCGGTGCGCGCCGCGCTCGGTGCGCTCGGCACCACCGAGCCCCGGCCGAACGCGAGCCTGGCCGCGATCATCGACGAGTGCCCGGCACAGACCGGCTGGACGTCGGTGGAGAGCGTGCCGTTCTCCTCCGCCCGCAAGTACAGCGGCGCGACGTTCGAGGTGTCCGGTGCCCGCGCCACGTGGCTGATCGGCGCCCCCGAGGTGCTGGTGGGCACGCAGGAGCACGGTGAACTGCTCGCCGACGCCGAGCGACTGGGCGCGCAGGGCCTGCGGGTGCTGCTGCTGGTCCGCACCGACGCCTCGCTCGCCGACACCGTCGATGCGCTCGTCGGCGGCCCGGAGGGCGCCGAAGTGACGCCCGCCGCGCTGGTGGTGCTGGAGCAGCGGCTGCGGCACGACGCGGGCGCGACGCTGGACTACTTCGCCGACCAGGGCGTGGCGGCCAAGGTGATCTCCGGCGACAACGCGATCTCGGTCGGCGCGGTGGCCGCCAAGCTCGGCATCAAGGGCGCCGAACACCCGGTGGACGCCCGCACGCTGCCCACCGATCAAAACGAACTCGCGGACGTGTTGGAGGCCAACACGGTCTTCGGCCGGGTCACCCCGCAGCAGAAGCGGGACATGGTCGCCGCCCTCCAGTCGCGCGGGCACAACGTGGCGATGACCGGCGACGGCGTCAACGACGTGCTCGCGCTCAAGGACGCCGACATCGGCGTGTCGATGGGTTCGGGCAGCGAGGCCACCAAGGGCGTCGCGCAGATCGTGCTCCTGGACAACAGCTTCGCCACGCTGCCGTCGGTGGTCGGCGAGGGCCGCCGGGTGATCGGCAACATCGAGCGGGTCTCCAACCTGTTCCTGACCAAGACCGCCTACTCGGTGCTCCTGGCCATCCTGGTCGTGATCGCCAACGTGCCCTACCCGTTCCTGCCCCGGCACCTGACGCTGCTGGCCTGGTTCACCATCGGCACGCCGGCGTTCTTCCTGGCGCTGGCCCCGAACAAGGAGCGGGCGCGCCCCGGCTTCGTCAAGCGGGTGCTGCGCTACTCGGGCCCCTCCGGCGTGATCGCCGGTACGGCGACCTTCACCGCGTATCTGCTGGCCCGCGCGGACTACGGCGCGACGGACGCCACGCGTACGGCCGAGACGTCGATCGCGACGCTCACGCTGTTCCTGGTCGGCCTGTGGGTGCTGGCGATCATCGCCCGCCCGTACACGTGGTGGCGGATAGGCCTGGTGCTGGTGATGGGGGCCGGGTTCGCCACGGTGCTCTCGGTGCCGTGGCTACAGGACTTCTTCGAACTCAAGCTGGTCGGCACGAAGATGCCGTGGACCGCGGTCGGCATTGCGGTCGTCGCGGGGATCCTGCTGGAGGTCGTCGCCTATTGGAACAAGCGGCGACTGGCGAGCGAGGTCGCGGCGGCCTAGCTCGTGGGCCGGATGGCCCCGATGGGTGTCGGGGCATGGTGCTCGCGGCGGTGGCGGGGGGCCGGGTCGGCGGTTGTTGCGCTCACCCGGCCCACCCGTTGCGATGCGGTGCGGAGATCGGCGTCACGTCACGGCGGGGCGCCCCGCTCCGGCCCGGCAGTCTGCGCCGCTAGCTGCCGGCTCGGCGCCGCTCCGCCAGGGCCAGGCCCACGCCGATCAGTGCCGAGCCGCCGGCCAGGCCTGCGATGAAGGCCCGTCGGCCGCGGGGCAGTTGCTCGCGATGCCGGTACGTGATGAGGGTGTCGCCGAGGTCGGCCGCCGAGGCCGCCAGCGCCCAGGTGCGGATCGGCTCGCCGCGGGCGGCCGCGAACATCGTGCCGGCGCCGAGCGCGAGGTCGCGCCCGCCGAGCGCGCGGGCGAACACGAGGGTCCCGGTGCGGTTCGCGTCGTCGCCGATCCACGGTCGGGAGACCCGCGGCGGGTCGAGCAGCGCGACCACGCCCAGCACGGCCCGGGCGCCGGCCCAGCCGAAGATCGCCGTGCGGATGAGGCCCTCGGGATCACGTAGCGTGCTCGTCACATCCGTCACGGTACCGTCCCCGCGGCACTTCAGCGGCCGGCAATTTCGTGCATTAGCCTCGCTCTGCCGCACACACGCACCGGCGACATCGCGGGATCGGCGCCATCGTGACGACCCGTCACGCATCCAGGGGGGTGGCGGCGTCCGGTCGCGCCACGGGGATGGAGAACCACGTTGTACCTGCGCAAGCCTGCCCTTCCGGGACTGTTGATCGCCGCTTCCGTCATCGCGCTCTCCAGCGGATGCGGCCTGGTCGACAAGGTCAAGGGCGACGACGACAAGAAGAAGGACCCGGCCACGACCGCGCCCCAGGCGGGTGGATCGACCGGCGGGGCGACCGGCGCGCCGGCCACGCAGCCCGGCGGGGGCAAGGGCACCGCGCCCGCCACGGCGCCGGCCACGGACAAGCCCGGCGGTACCGGCAACCTCGACCCCAAGGCCTTCTGCAACCTGCTCACGCCCGCCGAACTCAAGGGCGTGCTGGGCAGCGAGGTCACCCGCACCAAGAACGACGACACGCTGCGCACCTGCCGCTACTACGGACCGGGCGACTCGCCGGTGGTGACCCTTCAGTACTTCACCCGCAGCAGCAGGGCCGGCGACACGCCGGAGAGCGTCGTGGCCAAGAACGAAATGTCGAAGTACGGCAAGCCGATCACCGACCTCGGTGCGTTCCCCACGCTGTACGTGCCGGGCACCGGCAGCTATCCGGCGCCCAGTGTCCCCGAGATCTACTTCGCCAAGACGCACGGCGACCTGATCGTCGACATGCACGTGAGCCTGGCACCCGCCGCGAAGGACCTGCCGCGCGGGCAGCACATCGCGATCGCCAAGCTGATCGCCGACAAGATCTGACCCGCCGCCCGGGGCCGAGCCGGTGTCGGCTCGGCCCCGGCCCGGCCTCGACTCCTCGGCCCTCGGCCACCGGGCCCGCGATCAGTTGCCCTTGAGTTCCGGGAAGTCCTCCTCGAACCACTCCAGGGCGCCCCGACCGGCCAGGTCGCCGTCATGCAATTCGCGCTCACGACCCCGCAGTTCGACCCTGCGGATCTTGCCCGAGATGGTCTTGGGCAACTCCGCGAACTCGATCCGGCGGACCCGCTTGTACGGTGAGAGCACGGCGCGGGCGTGCCGCAGGATGGACAGCGCGATCTCCCGGGTCGGCTCGTGCCCGGGCGCGAGCACCACGTACGCCTTCGGCACGGCCAGTCGCACCGGGTCCGGCGAGGGCACCACCGCGGCCTCGGCCACCGCGTCGTGCTCGATCAGCACGCTCTCCAGCTCGAACGGCGAGATGCGGTAGTCGGACGCCTTGAACACGTCGTCGGAGCGGCCCACATAGGTGATGTAGCCGTCCGCGTCCCGGGTGCCGACGTCGCCCGTGTGGTAGAAGCCGTCGCGCATCGACTCGACCGTGCGCTCCGGGTCGTCGAGGTATCCGGTCATCAGGCCCAGCGGGCGGGCGGCGAGGTCGAGGCAGATCTCGCCCTCGGCGTCGGTGCCGGTGACCACCTCGCCGGAGATCGGGTCCACCAGGGCCACGGTGTAGCCGGGCAGCGGCCGGCCCATCGAGCCCGGCCGGACCTCCTGCCCGGGTGCGTTGCCGATCTGCGCGGTGGTCTCGGTCTGCCCGAAGCCGTCCCGGATGGTCAATCCCCAGGCGGCCCGCACCTGTTCGATGACCTCCGGGTTGAGCGGCTCGCCCGCGCCGATCACCTCGCGCAGCGCGGTCCGCCACGCGCCCAGGTCCTCCTGGACCAGCATCCGCCACACGGTGGGCGGCGCGCAGAATGAGGTCGCCCCGCAGCGCACCATCGTGTCCAACAACGGACGTGCGGCGAACCGCTCCTGACGCACGATCAAGATCGTGGCCCCGGCGTTCCAGGGAGCGAAGAAGTTGCTCCAGGCGTGCTTGGCCCAGCCGGGCGAGGAGATGTTCAGGTGCACGTCGCCCGGACGCAGGCCCAGCCAGTACATCGTGGACAGGTGCCCGATCGGATAGCTCGCCTGGGTGTGGCCCACCAGCTTGGGCTGCGCGGTGGTGCCGGAGGTGAAGTACAGCAGCAGCGGGTCGGTCGCGGCGGTCGGGCCGTCCGGTACGAACGCCGCGTGCGCGTCGTCGGGACCGTCGTGCGCGTCGGCGAACGAGAGCCAGCCCGGCGTCGGTTCGCCCACCACGATCCGGGTCCACGCGCCCGGCACCTCGGCGAAGCCCGGGGTCACCGCCGACTCGGCGATCACGTGCGCGACGTCGCCCCGGGTGACCCGGTCGGTCAGGTCGGCCGGCGCGAGCATCGTGGTGGCCGGGATGATCACCGCGCCGAGCTTCATCGCGGCCAGCATCGCCTCCCACAACTCGACCCGATTGCCGAGCACGAGCAGGACCCGGTCGCCGCGGCGCACGCCCTGCGCGCGCAACCACCCGGCGACCCGGTCGGAGCGCCGGGCCAGTTCGTCGAAGGAGAGTTTGGTGTCGGTGCCGTCCTCGGCCACGATCCACAGCGCGGTCGTGTCGTTGCCGCGGGCGATCACATCGAACCAGTCGAGCGCCCAGTTGAATTCGGTGGGTTCGGGGCGCGGGAAGTCCCGGCACGCGGTGGGCTGGTCCTCGCGGTGTTCGAGCAGGAAGTCGCGCGCAGCGCGAAAAGCCTCGGTCGCACCCGTCGTCATCGCCGAATTCCTCCGTCTGTCGTGCGGATCGCCGTACCGCGGCATCGCGTCGTCGGTACAGGAACGCACCCTCGCATCACCCGTTCGAGCGGTCAACGACCGTGCGCGGGCTCCTCGCATTGACCGTCCCCGCGCCGGGCGGCAAGACTCCCGGGGCCACCACAAAAACCACCCAAAGTTGATCTTGATCCGACATTCGGGACCGTAATTGACAGACAGTACGGGGCGATCCGACCCGCGGGTGCTCGTCCTTGCCGACGACCTCACCGGCGCCAACGCCACCGCGGTGCGCTTCGCCCGGCGCGGGATGCGCACGCTGGTCACCGGTGGGCCGCCGCGGGCCTGCGTCAGTGCGCCGGACGTACTCGTGCTGGATCTGGCCACCCGACACCTGCCCGCCGAGCAGGCCGCCCGCCGAGTGGTCGCGGGCGCCTCGGTGTTCCCGGACGCGCCGCTGGTGACCAAGCGGGTGGACAGCACCCTGCGCGGCAACCCGGGCGCGGAGACCGCCGCGCTGCTGCACGTGCTGGACGCCCGCCCGGGGCCGCCGGTGCGCGCACTCGTGGTGCCGGCCCATCCCGAGGCGGGCGGCACCACCGAGGGTGGCATCCAGCACGTGCACGGCGTGCCGATCGCGGCCGGCGAGGTCGGCCGCGACCCGCTGTGCCCGGTGACGTCCTCGTGCGTGATCGAGGCCTTCGACGTGATCGAGCGGCCGATCGTGCACGTCCCCCTGGACGTGGTGCGCGGTGATGCCTCCGGCCTGGCGCGGGCGCTGTGCGACCCGGGTGCCCGGGTGCTGGTCTGCGACGCGGTCACCGAGGCGGACGTGGAGACGCTCGCGCTGGCCGCCGCGGCCGCCGCGCTGGGCGGCGAACTGCGCTGGCTGCCGGTGGATCCCGGGCCGTTCGGCGCGGCGCTGGTCGGCGCGTTGGGCGCGGTGCCCACCGGTTTGCCCGTGCTCGGCGTCGCGGGCAGTCTCAGCGGGCTCAGCCGTGATCAGATCGCCGAGACCCAGCGCCGACTGGGTGCGCGCTGGCTGGACGTGGGCGATGCGCCCGATCCGGCTCGGGTCGCCGCCGACCTGGTGGCGCTGGCCCGCACCGGCGCGGCCCTGACCGGAATCCGCACCCGGATCCCGGATCGGATCGACCCGGTGCGCGCCGCGCGGCTGCCGGTGCTGCTCGGCGAGGTGGTCAAACGCGCGCTGGCGGCCGCGCCGTTCGCGGGGGTGTACGCGACGGGCGGGGACATCGCGGGCGCGGTGTGCACCGCGCTCGGTGCGGACGGGCTCGCGGTGGAGACCGAGGTGCAGCCGCTGGTGGTGGCCGGCCGGCTGGTCGGCGGGCCGCACGACGGGTTGCCGTTCGCGGCGAAGGGCGGGCTGGTCGGGGACGCGCACGCGGCGGTGGCGTGCGTGTTGCACCTGCGGATGAGTGCCACCGTCCCGACGACTGCGCCGGCCGCGGTCGCGACCCGGGAGATCGTGCGGGGTCGGTGATTGACGAGGGTGCGAACACGCTGTGCGCAGTGGAGTGACCGGCTCGGTTCGTCGGCGCTCAGGTGATGGTCAGGGCCTGGGCGATGCGGGCGGCCAGGGCGGCGTTGTCGAGGATGAGGGCGATGTTGGCGCTCAGGCTGCCGCCGGCGGTTTCGCGGTGGAAGAAGTCGAGGAGGAACGGGGTGACCGCCTTGCCGCCGATGCCCTCGTCGGTCAGCGCGGCCAGTGCCTCGTTCAGCACCCGGTCGTGCAACTGCGGGTCCAACTGGTCGGCCCGCGGCACCGGGTTGGCCACCACGAGGGCGTTGCGTCCCAGCCCGAGCGCCTCGTGCGCCCGCACGACGTCGGCCACCTCGTCCGCGGTGTCCACCCGCCACTCCAGCCGATGGCCGGAGTCGACCAGGTAGAACCCCGGGAACGTGTGGGTGCCGAAACCCACCACCGGCACGTTGAGCGATTCCAGGCGTTCCAGCGTCGCGCCGACGTCCAGGATCGACTTGACCCCCGAGCACACCACGACGAGCCCGCACCGGGTCAGCGCGACCAGGTCGGCCGATTCGTCCCAGCTCTCCCGCGCCTGCCGATGCACCCCGCCCAGACCGCCGGTGGCGAACACCCGGATGCCCGCCTGGTGGGCCAGGTGCGCGGTCGCCCCCACGGTGGTCGCGGCGTACCCGCCCCGCGCGGTGACCAGGGCCAGATCCCGCATGCCGGCCTTGAGCACGTCCGGACACGTGGCCACGAATTCGAGCGTCTCGGCGTCCAGCCCGATCGACGGACGGCCGTGCACGACCGCGATCGTCGCCGGGACCGCGCCGGCGGCCCGAACCCGGCCCTCGATCTCGCGCGCGATCCGCAGGTTGTCCGGGCGCGGCAACCCGTGGGCGATGATCGTGCTCTCCAGGGCGACCACCGGTCGGCCCGCGGCGAGCGCGTCCGCGACCTCCGGCAGGATCCGCAAGCCGTTCACCGGTAGGACGCTACCGGGCGCGGGCGGCAGTGGCACGGCATATGCACCGGGACGCGGCGGTTCGGCCTCGCCTCGGCGCTCGGATACTCCGATGATCATGGCAATCCGCCGTCCCGTCGCGACCCGCGGTCAGCGCCGCGGCTGGTACAGCACGGCGGCCCAGCCGTCCGGCCCGGTCACCCGGACCCGCACCTCGTGCGGCCCCTCGACCGGCTCGCCCACACCGAACCCGCCCTCGCGCAGCGGCACCAGGGCCGCGTCGAGGTCGGCGACCTTGACCATCACCGAGGCCGCCTCGCCCTCGCGGTCGGTGCCGGCCAGCGCCAGCCGGCCGCCGTTCACGTCGAACTGGGCCCAGCGCTCACCGTCGACGAAGGTCGGTTCCGCGCCGAGTACCGCGGTCATGAAGCGCACCGCCGCAGCCATGTCGGCGACGGGGAAAGCGGCGGACAGGCCCTGAGCGGACATGGGTTACCTCCTGCGACGAGACCGGGCACGGTATCTGATGGTCTATCAGGTGCGGCGGACACCAACCGAATCGGGGCGGCCGGAAAGCACCGGTGACGCGCCTCAGGGGTTAGCCTCGCAAACGTGGAGCCCACCGACACGGCAGACGTGCCACCCAAGCCCCCCGAACACTGGGAGGCCGACGTCGTGCTGCGCGACGGCGCCACCGCCCACGTCCGCCCCGTCGGCCCGGACGACGCCGGCCGCCTCGTCGAGTTCTACGCGCGCGTCTCGGCCGAGTCGAAGTATCTGCGCTTCTTCACGCCCTACCCCCGACTCTCCGACCGCGACGTGCGCCACTTCACCACGCACGACTGGGTGGACCGGGTCGGCCTGGGCCTGTTCGTCGGCGACGAGATGGTCGCGATCGTGCGCTACGACCGGATCGGCCCGGACGGGCGCGCGGTGCGCACCGGCCCGCAGGGCCGCTCCTCCACCGCCGAGGTGGCCTTCCTGGTCCAGGACGACCAACAGGGCCGCGGCGTCGCGTCGGTCCTGCTCGAACACATCGCCGCGGTCGCCCGCGAGCGCGGCATCCGCCGCTTCGTGGCCGACGTACTGCCCTCGAATCGCCGGATGGTCACGGTGTTCACCGAGGCCGGCTACACCCAGCAGTCCGCATTCGAGGACGGCGTGGTCCGGCTCACCCTGGAACTCGCGCCCACCGAGACCTCGCTCGGCGTCATGCTCGGGCGCGAACACCGGGCCGAGTCGCGCTCGATCGCCCGGCTGCTCACCCCGCGCTCGGTCGCGGTGATCGGCGCGAGCCGGCACGAGGGCACGGTCGGCAACACGCTCCTGGCCAACCTGCGTGCGGGCGAGTTCACCGGCGACCTGTACGCGGTCAACCCGAGGGCCGGCAGCGAGCCGATCGACGGTGTGCCGACCTATGCCTCGGTGCTGGACATCCCCGGGGGAGTGGACCTGGCGCTGGTGGCGGTCCCCGCGGACGCGGTGCGCCAGGTGGTCGAACAGTGCGGGCGCAAGGGCGTACACGGCCTGGTCGTGGTGTCCTCCGGCTTCGCCGAGACCGGACCCGAGGGCCGGGAACGGCAGCGGCGCCTGGTCCGCGCCGCGCGCCGGCGGGGCATGCGGGTGATCGGACCGAACTGCCTGGGTGTGCTCAACACCGACCCGGACCTGCTGGTCAACGCCAGCCTGTCGCCCCGGATGCCGCGCCGCGGCCGGGTGGGCATGTTCGCCCAGTCGGGCGCGCTGGGCATCGCCATCCTGGAGTCCACCGTGAGCCGGGGGATCGGGCTCTCCACGTTCGTGTCCGCGGGCAACCGCGCCGACGTCTCCGGCAACGACCTGCTGCAGTACTGGGAGGACGACCCGGCCACCGACGTGGTGTTGCTGCACCTGGAGTCGATCGGCAACCCGCGCAAGTTCACCCGGCTCGCCCGCCGGGTCTCCCGGGCCAAGCCGGTGGTCGCGGTCAAGTCCGGGCGACACACCCAGGGCGTACCGCTCGGGCACGTCACCCGCACGCTGACCCTGCCCGACTCGGCGGTCGACGCACTGTTCCGGCAGGCGGGCGTGATCCGGGTGCCCACCGTCGCCGAACTGTTCGACGTGGGCCAACTGCTCGCCTACCAACCGCTGCCCGCCGGCGACCGGATCGCGATCATCGGCAACTCCGACTCGCTGGGCCTGCTCACCCAGGACGCGTGCGCCAGTGCGGGCCTGAAGCCGCGGCGCCCGGTCGACCTGACCACGTCCGCGACCGCCGACGACTTCCGCGACGCGCTCGCCGAGGCACTGGCCTGCACCGAGACGGACGCGGTGATCACCGTGTTCATCCCACCGCTGACCACGTCGGGCGACGAGGTGGCGAGCGCGATCGCGGAGATGGCCGGGCACGCGGCACGGATCGGCAAGCCGCTGCTGACCACCTACCTCGCGCACGAGGGGCTGCCCACCCAACTGCGCCGACTGGACGCGGACGGCGTGCCGGCGCTCGGCTCGGTGCCCTCCTACCCGGCCCCGGAGAACGCGGTCCGCGCGCTCGCCGAGGTGGTGCGCTACGCCGCGTGGCGCCGGCGGCCCACCGGCTCGGTGCCCGAACATCCCGAGGTGCGCACCGATCAGGCCCGCGCGCTGGTCCGGGCCCGGCTCGGCGCGGCGGACGCGGTGGGCCTGTCCCCGGCGGACGCCGCCGAGCTGCTGGACTGCTACGGCGTCAGGCTGCTGCCCGCGGTGCGGGTGGACAGCGAGGACGCGGCGGTCCGCGCGGCGACCGAACTGGGCTACCCGGTCGCGCTCAAGACGATCGCCGAACATCTGCGCCACCGGGTGGACGTGGACGGAGTACGGCTGGACATCGGCGCGGAGGCCGGACTGCGCCGGGTGTTCCGGGAGATGACCACCCGGCTGGGCGGCCCGGACCAGGCCCGACTGGTGGTGCAGCCGATGGCGCCGCACGGGATCGCGACCGTGCTCGGGCTGACCTACGACGAATCCTTCGGCGCGGTGCTCTCGTTCGGGCTGGCCGGCCCCGCCACCGAACTCCTGGGCGACGTGGCCCACCGGTTGGTGCCGGCCACCGATCAGGACGTGGCGGACCTGGTCCGCGAGGTCCGGGCGGCGCCGATGTTGTTCGGCTACCGCGGCGCACGGCCCGTGGACGTGCCCGCACTGGAGGACATCCTGCTGCGGCTGTCCCGGCTGGCCGACGACCTGCCGCAGGTGACGTCCATCGCGCTGAATCCGGTGGTGGTGGCGGCCGAGGGCGCGCACGTACTGGGCGCGCAGATCCGCCTGTCCCGCCCGCCGGCCCGCACCGACCTGGGCCCCAGGTCACTGTCCCGACCGTAGCCGGCGATCGCGCCGGACCGCCCGGGTGCGGGCGGATCCGCTTCGGTGCGCGCCGACGCGTGCCCGTACACACATGCGGAACCGCCGCCGTACTCACATGCCACCCCGAGCTGTGGCACCTACGTACGGCGGCGGCTCCAGGCCGGATCCGCTCCGCGGCATGCCCCTCCGCGCCTACCCTCCACATGGCTGCGCATTTCATGCCGTTCGACGCTTTCCGGACCGAGCCGCCCCGCGCCGGTCGTTTCCCCGAGTGTCCCCGGCGGTGAGGCGGTGTCACTCGTTCCCCCGCCCGGGGGGCACGAGTGTCGCGAGAGATCCACCGGTGCCACCGTGTCGACGGCGCGTCCCTGTTGCCCCGGTCGGGCCTCTCGAGGGATCAGTCAACCCCGCCGAGCCGTTCACCGGGAGGGCGCACGGAAGGCGCACGGTGGCGATCCGTAGAGGACGCACCAACAGTGCGCATCCACCTCACCCGTTCGGTCCTGTCATTACGTCGACAAACCGTCACTGTTTGGCAACGGCAGATGCGCAACCCGACCTTCGCAGGGGGTGGATGGCGCACGTGTGCCCTCGGAGGTGCCAGGATGGGGGTATGGCTAAGACCACCACCTCGACCCAGGGGCTGCGCACGGCCATCGAGCGCAGCGGTTACTACCCGAGCCTCGTTGCCGACGCGGTCGAGTCCACGATCGGCACCGAGCCGGTCGACGCTTTCCTGGTGCACCAGGAGACCACGTTCGATTCCAATGAGGTCCGCCGCCACATCACCGTTCTGGTGCTCACACCAGGCCGTTTCCTGGTCAGCCACACCGATGAACACGCACCGGACGACACCTCGCCCACTCCGTATGCGACGACGTCCACCGAGACGGTGCGGATCGACCGCCTGGAGTCGGTCGTGGTCAGTCGCGTCGTGGGCAACCCCGCCGAGTACGTCCCGGGAGCCCCGCCGCGCGAAGCCGTGCTCACCATCGGCTGGGGTGCGGTCGGTCGGATCGACCTCGAACCGGCCGGTTGCGCCGACCCGAACTGTGAGGTCGACCACGGCTACACCGGTTCGTTGACCGCCGACGACCTCTCGCTGCGGGTCAGCGAAGCCGCCGACGGCCCCGAAGCGGTCGAGCGCACCCTGACCTTCGCCCGTGCGCTGTCCGAGGCAGTGGCCGGCATCAACCAGTGAGTGCTTCCGTCTGGTTCGACGAACAACCCCCGGTCCCGCTGCCTCGCTACGGGACCGGGGCGCTGTCCGACCTGTTGCCCTCGATAGCCGCCTCCCTCGGCATGCCGGGGGAGGCGAACACACTCGGCCTCGCGCCCGCGCGCGCCGCGTGCGTGTTCCTGATCGACGGCCTGGGCTGGGACCTGCTGCGGGCACACCCGGTCGAGGCGCCGTATCTGCACTCGCTCCTGGGCACCTCGTTCGCGGGCAGCGGCAGGCCGCTGACGGCCGGCTTCCCGGCGACCACCGCGACCAGCCTCGCGTCGTTCGGTACCGGGCTCACCCCCGGCGTGCACGGACTGGTCGGCTACTCCGTGGCGGTGCCGGGCGAGAACCGCCTGATGAACCAGCTGCGCTGGGCCGACGACATCCGCCCGCGGGACTGGCAGCCGTACCCGAGCCTGCTGGAGCGGGCCGCCGCCGCCGGGATCACCGTCGCGCAGGTCAACGACGTCATCTTCGAGCACACCCCACTGACCAAGGCGGTGCTCCGCGGCGGTCGCTACGTGGGCGCCGAGTTCGGCGAGCCCAGGGTCAAGGGCGTGCACCGGCAACTCGCCCGACCGGGCCCCGTGCTCGTGTACACCTACGCCAGCGAACTCGACCGCTGCGGCCACGGCATGGGCGTCGACTCGCCCGAGTGGCGCGCCGAACTGCGGCGGATCGACGGCGTCGTGCGGGCGATGGCCGAGGGCCTGCCCGCGGATTCGGTCCTGTACGTCACCGCCGACCACGGCATGGTCGACGTGGCTCCCGAGCAGCGCATCGACGTGGACCGCGACCCCGGTCTGTCCGCCGGCGTCGCTCTCCTCGGCGGCGAGTCCCGGGCGCGGCACGTGTATACCCGTCCGGGCGCGACCAAGGACGTGCACGCGATCTGGGACGACATGCTCGGTGACCAGATGTGGGTGCTCACCCGCGACGAGGCGATCGAGGCGGGCTGGTTCGGGCCGGTCGTCGAGGACCGGGTGCGAGCGCGCATCGGCGACATCGTCGCGGCGGCCTTCGGCGACATCGCGGTGGTGGCCTCCCGTCGCGAACCGGGCGAATCGCGACTCACCGGCGTGCACGGGTCGATGACCTCGGCGGAACAGCTGATTCCGCTTCTCGAGGTTCGCGGCTAGGGCGTGCGCCGAGGACCGGTGAGCACCTTCGGTCGTGGCGGGCGGTTTCGTTCGTGCCGAAGGGACGGCGCCGGGTGGTCCCGTTCACGCCGAAGGGACGGTCTCCGCACGGAGACCGTCCCTTCGGCACGAACCGAGGCCGGTTCAGGCCTGGTTGCGCTTCTTGGACGCCACGAGTGTGGCAACGCCCGCGGCGGCGGCGAGCAACAGGACGATCTTGAACAGTTTGCCCATGGAAAAGGACCCCCTCGATGGTCGAACGAAGATGCGTCTCCCGACCGGGAAGGTCGCGGGCGACGCGCCCCGTGTGTACGTAGGCGCACGGGAACCCGCCGATCCCGGACCCCGTTTCCGGACGGGAGCCCGTCAAGCTCGACTCTACGTCACCCGTTTGGCTCAAGGGTGGAGTGGTTTCCGGTCGGAGTGGCGGGCCTCGCGAGGGGGTACCGGCCGCGGATTCGCACCAGGCGGGCTATTGCGGACCATTCGGATTCGACGCCACCGCGATCACGTTGAACACCGCGCCCTGCGCATCCTGCACCGCGGCCACCCGGCCGTACGGCGACTCCTCCGGGCCGCGCAGCACCTTGCCGCCCAGGGCGTCCACCCGGTCCACGGTCTCGTCCGCGTCGCGCACCGCGAAGTACGTCGCCCAGTGCGGCGGCGGGCCGTTCCGCACGCCCGCCACGCCGCCGCGCAGCTCGCCGCCGACATGGAACGTCGCGTAGTCGAAGTCGGCGTCGGACATGTCCTCGTAGGTGAAGTCGAACACCGCCGTGTAGAACTCCTTGGCCCGCGCGCTCTCCGGCGTGTACAGCTCGTTCCACACCACCGCGCCGGGCTCGTTGACCACACCCGCGCCCTTGTGGTCGCCCGCCTGCCACACGCCGAACACGCCGCCGGTCGAGTCGGCGGCCACCGCCATCCGGCCGAACGTCCGCACGTCCGTCGGCGGCACGAGCACCGTGCCGCCGGCCGTGCGGACCCGGTCGATCACCGCATCCGCGTCGTCGGCCGCAAGGTAGGTGGTCCACGCGACGGGCCCCTCCTGTCCGGGCATGCGCCCCATCAGGCCGGCGACCGGGCGACCGCCGAGCGTGCAGGTCGTGTAATGGCCCACGTCGGCCGGCCCGATCTCCCCCTCCCAGCCGAACAGGCCACGATAGAAGGCCAGTCCGGCCTCGACGTCGGGCACGCCCAGGTCCACCCAGCACGGCACGCCGGTGGGATACCGCGAGGTCCACTCGCTCATCACTGCCTCCTCGGGCATATGCCGACAATTCGGGACGATCCGAAACCGATGCTGCCACCAGGGTCGGACATGTGCTCGTCGGTGACCGCCGCACGAGGCAGGATGCGGGTATGAGTTCCCTGATCAAGGCGGCCGACCTGGCCGCCGCCCTGGACAGTTCGTCGCCGCCGCTGGTGCTCGACGTCACCTGGCAGCTCGGCGGTCCGCCCGGAATCGACTCCTACCGGATCGCCCACGTACCCGGCGCCCGCTTCGTCGACCTCGCCACGGAGTTGTCCGGACCGCATACCCCCACCGGCGCCGGGGGCCGGCATCCGATGCCGGAGCCGGCCGCGTTCGGCACGGCGATGCGCCGCCTGGGGGTCTCCCCGGAGACCGACGTGGTCGTCTACGACGCAGGCCAGAGCGTCGCCGCGGCGCGTGCGTGGTGGCTGCTGCGCTACTTCGGCCACGACCGGGTGCGGGTGCTCGACGGCGGCTTCGGGGCCTGGACGGCCGCGAACCTGCCGGTCACCGACGTGGTGCCGGGGCCCGCCGAGCCCGGCACGTTCGTTCCGCGTCCGGGCGGGATGTCGCGGCTGGACGCGGACGAGACCGCGGCGCTGGTGGCCGCCGGCGGCGTGCTGCTGGACGCGCGCGCCGGTGAGCGCTTCCGCGGCGAGACCGAGCCGATCGACGCCAAGGCCGGCCACATCCCCGGCGCGATCAGCGCGCCCGCGACCGAGTACACGTACGCCGACGGCCGGTTCCGCGAACCCGCCGAGCTCAAGGAGTACTTCGCCGCCAAGGGCGCGGTGCACGGTGCGCGGGTCGCCGCGTACTGCGGCTCCGGCGCGACCGCCGCGCACGAGGTGCTCGCGCTGTCACTGGCCGGCGTCCCCGCCGCGCTGTACGCCGGATCCTGGAGCGACTGGATCACGGATCCGGACCGCCCGGTGGCCACCGGCGAGTAGCGGGTCCGCGCCCGTTCGTTGCCGGCAACGAAAGAGCCGAGGGTCCCGTCGGGGCCCTCGGCTCTTCGCGTATCCGTATGCGTCGATCACTCGCGGCGTTTGCGCCTGCTGCCGAACACGATCTCGTCCCAACTGGGCACGGTCGCCCGGCGGCCCGGACGCACGCCGTCCGCCTCGGCCTGCCGGTCGGTGCTGCCGACCAGGCGCTCGCGGTGCGGGCCGACCACGCCGCGCGGTACCAGGACGTTCTCGTACGCGCTGCCCGCGCCCGCCGCCGCAGCGGGGGCCTGGGTCTCCTCTTCCTCGATCGGTTCGGCGCGCTCCGGGCGCTCCGGCCGCTCCACGCGTTCGATCCGCTCGCCACGTTCGACGCGTTCGATCCGCTCCGGGCGTTCGGCGCGCTCGGACCGCTCGATGCTGCCCACCCGCGGGCGCTCGGCCAGTGCGGTCACGTCGATGCGCATCGGACCGGGGGAGACCGACTGGGCCTGCGGTTCGCCGCGCAGCCCCGGGACCGCGTCCAGCAGGCTGGTGATTGCGTCGTCGTCGCTCTCGCGCGGGATGGTGGCCAGGCGCGGCCGAAACGGGAACGGGGTCTCGGACGCCGCCGGGTGTTCGCCGATCAGCGAACGGGCCTCGTCGTCGTTCGTGGTGACCAGCCGCCGGGGCGGATCGAAGCTCCAACTCGCGGAGCGCATCTCGCCGTCGGCGCGGTAGAGCAGCAGGATCTCCCAGCTGCCGTCGTCGCGTCGCCAGGAATCCCACTGCACGGACTCGGAGTCCGCGCCGCGCAGGTGCAGGCGTTCGGTGACGATCTCGCCGAGCAGCGGGCCGGTGGTCTCGCCCTGGCGACGGATGGGCGTCTTGCGGGCGCGCTCGGCCATGAAGGCGCGTTCGGCGAGCACCGGACCCTCGAAACGCCGCACACGGTCGACCGGGATGCCGGCGAGTTGTGCGACCTCCTCCGCGGTGGCACCGGCCCTTATCCGGGCCTGGATGTCACGCGGACGCAGTTGGCTTTCGACTTCGATCTCGATCTGGCCGAGCCTGGCGCGGTCGCCCCTGACGGCGGCACGGAGCCGTTCGTCGATGGGCAACATGTACTCAGTGCCGTCGGCAGCCTTCAGCACCAACCGTGTGCCGTCGTTGCTGACGGCCACGACACGCAGTTCGGGCATGGGGACCTCCCGGGTGGTGCCTGCCGACGTCACCTGCGTCGTTGCTCCCGCTACGAGTGTGACCTGCCCAGCCTCGGCATGGCCACAACCTGACCGAGTTGTCCGGCGTGTCGGATTTATTACCTGACTGGCCGAATTGCCTTGGTTACACCATTTCGGGTAGATACCGGGGCGGCGCCCCACCCTGACCTCTGCGGTCGGTCGCCTCCCCTTTCGCGCACAGGTCTTTCCGGAACCTCGCGTGAACAGTACTCCATTCGGGGGCTCTACCGGGACACACCGCGCCGCATCGGCGCGTCCCGTTCGGACGAGTCGTTTTCGGCCGTCCGGGGTGATGTCGATCACAAGATTGGGCCGATCGGAACGATGTGGATGGGCTGTTCGGTCGTAAGCAGGGTGAAGTCCTGTTTTTCATGATTAACCACCGTCCGAGTGCGGACGGGCAAGGAAAGTGATGCCGGAAAGGACCGAGAATGAACGTCGCCGGATCGATGTCAACGCGGTGCAGGTCGTGGGCAGTGCCCTGGCGGCCATCTCCTCGGCGTTCCTGCTCTCCACGCTCGGCGTCGCCGGGACCGTGATCGGCGCCGCGCTCGCGAGTGTGGTCGCCACGGTCGGGAGCGCGGTCTACGTGCACCTGTTCCGGCGCACCGGCGAGCAACTGCGCGACGTGCGGGCGACGCTGAGCCCGCCGCACGAGGGCGGGCCCAGCCCGGACCCCGCCGCGGTGCCGAATCGGCCCACCGGCGTGGCCGAACGGCGGCAGGCGTTCGACGAGACGGTGCTGCTGCCGGTCGGCGACTACGAGCGCCTCGATCCGGAAGCGGGTGCGCCGAGCGGAGCGTCCCGGGCCGGCGCCGCCCGGATCCAGGCCCCGCCCGGCGACGTCGGCGACCGACGGGTGTGGCTCGGCCGATCGCTGGTGGGAGCCGTGCTCGTGTTCGTCGTGGCGATGGGCGTCGTGACGCTCGCCGAGACCGCGATCGGGCGCTCGTTCGCGAGCCTGTTCGGCCACGGCGACGGCGGCGGCTCGACCATCTCGCGGATCGTCGACGACCGGCCCGCCCGGCACGACCCGCCCAAGCCGCCGACCGGGTCGACCCCGAACCCGACCGGCACCGGTACATCGACGCCCACCCGCGGCCCGGAGACCGGGAACAAGGGCACGTCGGGCGAGCACGGCGGCGACGGCGCGACCTCGGCGCCCTCGACCACCCCGACCACCCGCCCGAGCAACACCCCCACACCCGACCCGACCGGCTCCCGGCCGCCGGCCACGGCCCCGCCCGCGACCACGCCGCCCGGCGGCGCGGCGAACGGCGGAGCGGGCAACGGCGGAGCGGCGGCGGGCAACGACGCCGGCGGCACCGGTCAGGGCGCGGCGAAGTCCGATCCGAAGTCGAACGCGGGCTCCGGGTCGTAACCCGGTCGGCGGCGGCTGCGGCTCAGTCGCCCAGCACCCGACGCAGGTAGTCGTTGCCGAAGCGGCGCTCCGGATCCACCCGGTTCCGGAGCGCCGTGAAGTCGGCGAACCTCGGGTAGAGCTTGGCGAAGTAGTCCGCGTCGCGGGTGTGCATCTTGCCCCAGTGCGGGCGCCCGCCGTGCCCGACCATGATCTTCTCGACCTCGGTGAAGTACCGCTCGTGCGGCGTGCCCTTGTACATGTGCACGGCGATGTAGGCGGTGTCGCGGCCGTACGCCGTGGACATCCACAGATCGTCCGCCGGAGCCACCCGCACCTCGACCGGGAAGCTGATCGGCAGACCGGCGGCCTCGACGAACGCGCGCACCTCGGCCAGCGCCGACGTCGCCGCCTCGCGCGGCAGGGCGTACTCCATCTCGATGAAGCGCACCCGGCGCGGACTGGTGAACACCTTGTGCGAGGTGTCCGAGTAGGTCCGCGCCGACAACGCGCGGCTGGACAGCCGCGCGATCGAGGGCACCGTCCTGGGCACGCGCCTGCCCACCCGGCAGGCGAGCGAGAACACGCCGTTGGACAACAACTCGTCGTCCAGCAGGAAACGTGCCTTCGAAAGCGGCTTCGCCGGTCCCTCGATCCGGTTGTTGCGCTTCACGTTGCAGTTGTCCGTGTGCGGAAACCAATAGAACTCGAAATGCTCGTTGTCGGCGCACATCGCGTCGAAGTCCGCCAGCACCGCGTCGAACTTCATCGGCTCCTCGCGCGCCTCCAACAGGAAGCTCGGCTCCACCGCGAACGTCAGCGCGGTCACGATGCCCAGCGCGCCCAGGCCCACCCGGGCGCCCGCGAACAGTTCCGCATTCTCGGTCGGCGAGCACGTGGTGATCTCGCCGTCCGCCAGCACGATCTCCATGCCCCGGATCTGCGCGGCCAGCGAGCCGGACGCCCGCCCGGTGCCGTGCGTGCCGGTCGAGGTGGCGCCCGCCAAACTCTGCACCGCGATGTCGCCCATGTTGGCGAGCGCCAGGCCGTAGCCGGTGAGCAGTGTGTTGAAGTCGCTCAGCCGCATCCCGGACCCGACCGTGACGGTGCCCGCCGCACGGTCGAGCGCGTGCACCTCGGTCAGCCCCTCCGGCCGGATCTGCACCCCGTCGGTGACCGCGACCGACGTGAAGGAGTGCCCCGCGCCGACGGCCTTGACCGCGAGACCCTGCCCCGCGGCCCGGCGCACGGCGGCCGAGATCTCCTCGGCGGACCTGGGGGTCAGCACCGAGTGCGGCCGGGCGGACTGGTTCCCGGCCCAGTTCCGCCAGGCGGGGGGCGTCTTGGAGACGGCGGGGGTGGTGCTGCTCAACGGGTTCCTCCTGGGGTCGCCGTGGGATCAGCCGGACATTACTCGCCGGTCATCGGACCGGGAAGGGGTCGCGCGCGGTTGCGCCGCAACTCACGCCGTGCGGGCGGGGGTGGCGGGCACCGCGGGGTCGGCGATGCGAGGATCACAGGCATGCACGCGACCCGGCCCCTCGACCCCACTCCGTTCGACGCCCTCCTGGTGCTCTCCTTCGGCGGCCCGGACGCCCCCGACGAGGTGCTCCCGTTCCTGGAGAACGTGACCGCGGGACGCGGGGTGCCCCGCGAACGCCTCCGAGAGGCCGCCGGCCACTACGCGCACTTCGGCGGCGCCAGCCCGATCAACGCGCACAACCGCGCCCTGATCGCCGCGGTCGAGGCCGACTTCGCCGCGCACGACGTGCGGCTGCCGGTCTATTGGGGCAACCGCAACTGGCGCCCGTATCTGGCGGACACCGTGCGGCGGATGGCCGACGACGGGATCCGCCGCGCCGCGGTCCTGGTGACCAGCGCCTACGCGTCCTACTCGGGGTGCGCGCAGTATCACGAGAACCTGCTCGAAGCCCGAGCCGAAGTCGGTGAGCACGCCCCCCGGTTCGACAAGCTGCGGCACTTCTACAACCACCCCGGCTTCGTCGAGCCGCTGGTGGACCACGTGGTGGCCGCGCTGGCCGAACTGCCCGAGCCGGTACGGGACGGCGCCCGACTGGTGATGGTCACCCACTCGATCCCCACGGTCACCGCACGCACCGCGGGCCCGGCCGGCGGCGGCTACGTCGCACAACACCGGGAGACCGCCCGCCTGGTCGCCGAGGGCGTCGCGCGGGTGCTCGGGCGCGAGCACGACTGGGACCTGGTGTACTCCAGCCGCAGCGGCCCGCCGCAGGTGCCGTGGCTGGAGCCGGACGTCAACGACCACCTCGTGGAACTGGGCGGCGACGACGAGGTGCCGGCGGTGGTGCTGGTGCCGATCGGGTTCCTGTCCGACCACATGGAGGTGGTCTACGACCTGGACGTGGAGGCCGCCGCGACCGCCGCGCGGATCGGGCTGCCGGTGAGCCGGGCCGCGACCACCGGCGCCGACCCCAGGTTCGCCGGCGCGGTGCGCGAACTGGTGCTGGAACGCGCCGCCGCGGTGCGCGGCGAGACGCCCGCGCGCTGTGCGCTCGGTGCGCTCGGCGCCGCGCACGACGTGTGCCCGGTCGGTTGTTGCCCCGACCCGCGGGCGCTGCGCGCGGACCCGGAGGCGGCCGCCCGGGCGCCCCGCGGGGCGGCCCTGCTGGGGTAGTTGCGCCGGCAGGATGGACCCATGACGATCGACACCGCGGAACTCCTGGCCATCGCTCGCGATGCGGCCCGGCACACCGGCGGCTTCCTGTTGCACGAGCGTCCCGCCGACCTCGGCGTCGCGGCGACCAAGAGCAGCCCCACCGACGTGGTCACCGAGATGGACACGGCCGCGGAGAAGCTGATCATCGAACGCATCCGCGCCCACCGACCGGACGACGGCTTCCTCGGCGAGGAGGGCGACGCGAGCGCGGGCAGCAGCGGCGTGCGCTGGGTGATCGACCCGATCGACGGCACCGTGAACTACCTGTACGACCTGCCCGGCTGGTGCGTGTCGATCGCCGCCGAGACGGTGGAGGGCACCCTGCTGGGGGTGGTCGAGGTGCCGGTGGTCGGCGAGACCTTCCACGCCGTGCGCGGCGGAGGCGCCTACCGCAACGGCAAGCCGATCCACTGCCGCCCCGCGACCCCCTCGGCCCGGGCGCTGGTGGCGACCGGATTCGGGTACACCGTCGAGCGGCGCACCCGGCAGGCCGCGGTGATCGGCGCGCTGCTGCCGCGCGTGCGGGATGTGCGCCGGGGCGGTTCGGCCGCGATCGACCTGTGCTCGGTGGCCGCAGGCCGGGTGGACGCCTACTACGAGCGCGGCCTGAACCCCTGGGACGTCGCGGCGGGCGCGCTGATCGCCCGCGAGGCCGGCGCCGAGGTGATCGAGGACCTGTGGCCCGAGCCCGACGGGTCGAGCCTGTGCCTGGCCGCGCCCGCCGGGCTGCGCGCCGAGTTCGAGGCCGCCCTGGCCGCTCTGCACGCGTAGGCCGGAGCACGCGCGAGGCCCGGATCCTTCGATCCGGGCCTCGTGACCCTCGCCCCGACAGCCGAACCCCCGGCGTCCGCTCGGGGACCTCGCCGGGGGGAAAGTAACCGGTGCGCCTGTGGTTCGGGTGGTGTCGCGGTGGGTCAGGCGCTTTCGGGAAGCACCCGCACGCCGTGCTCCGATGCCATCCGCAGAAGGTCGTCCAACTCGGACTGTTCGACCTCGACGAGGAAATCGTCGCCGGTGTCGCACGCCTGCTTCAGTGCCTGTTCGGTCTCACGTATGCGTCGCAGTACGCCGGCCGTGAATTCGTCCATAAGGCCGCCCCAATGTCACTCGTCGTCGCCGGTTTCGGTTGTCCTACCCCCCGTACATCGCCGGGGAAACCACCGATCCCGGCCTTTGGCGACGCCCGCTCCAGGGGTCTGACCAGGGGACTTGTCCTGCCCAACGGCGCAGTGTCGGACTTTCCGGGGCGTACCGGAATCCTTCCCTCCCTCGGGGGGTGCCGTAACGTCCGAGACCCGACCGGCTCGGCGGCCCCGTCCCGCCCGCCCGGGCCGCCGGTCGGCTTACCGGGGCTTTACCGGGGTGCGGGGGAAGATGGACAACGGATGCATCCCCTTTCATCGAGCAGGAGGCACAGCCGGTGCGGGTTCTCGTAGTCGAGGACGAGCAGCTCCTGGCGGACGCGGTAGCGACCGGGTTGCGCCGGGAAGCGATGGCCGTCGACGTCGTATACGACGGGGAGGCGGCGCTGGAGCGGATCGCCGTCAACGACTACGACGTGGTGGTGCTCGACCGGGATCTGCCGATCGTGCACGGCGACGACGTGTGCCGGGCGGTGGTGGAGACCGGTATTCCGATGCGGGTGCTGATGCTCACCGCGGCCGGCGACGTCAGCGATCGGGTCGAGGGTCTGGAGCTGGGGGCGGACGACTATCTGCCCAAGCCGTTCGCCTTCAGCGAGCTGATCGCCCGGGTGCGCGCGCTCGGCCGGCGGGCCGTCTCCCCGCTGCCGCCGGTGCTGGAGCGGGCCGGCATCCGGCTCGACCCGAACCGGCGCGAGGTGTTGCGCGAGGGCGTCCCGGTGCACCTTTCGCCCAAGGAGTTCGCGGTGCTGGACGTGCTGATGCGCGCCGACGGGGCCGTGGTCTCGGCCGAGCAACTGCTCGAGAAGGCCTGGGACGAGAACACCGATCCGTTCACCAACGTCGTCCGCGTCACCGTCATGACGCTGCGCCGCAAGCTCGGCGAGCCGCCCGTCATCCTGACGGTGCCCGGCGCCGGATACCGCATTTGAGGACCGCCATGAACGACAGCTCTCGGGCCGTCCCGGCGGAAGCCGGAAGTACCGCAGCCGGCTCCGCGAAGCCGGCCGCGGGCGCCTCGACCGCGCCCGCGAAGCCGGGTCCGGCACCTGCGAAGCCGGCCCCGGCGCCGGCCAGGCCGGGTCCGGCACCCGCGACGCCCGCCCCGGCACCCGCGACGCCCGCCCCGGTGCCGGGGAAGCCTGCCGCGGCACCCGCGAAGCCGGGTCCGGCGCCCAAGCCCGGTCCACCGCCGCGCCCGGGCCGCCCGCCCCAGCCGCCGCGTCCCAGTGGGCCGCCGGGCGCACCGCCCAGGCCCAATCGCGAGCCCGCCCGCGACCTCGGTCGCGACCCGCAGCGCCCGACCGCAGGCGGCCGACGGCTGATCCTGGGCCGGGACGCCGACGACGCGGCGGAGATGTCCCGGCTGTCGCGGATGGCCCCCTCGCAGCTGCCCGCGCTGCTGCGCTCCACCATCAAGATGCGACTGACCGCGCTGTACGGCGGGATGTTCCTGATCGCCGGGGTGCTGCTGCTCGGCACCGTCTATCTGCTCGTGCGGCAGAGCCTGACCGAGGGCCGGCTGAATCTCAGCCTGGCGCCGAACACGTTGATGACCATCAACGGCGTGCCGATGACGCCCGAGCAGTTCGAGCAGTGGCAGACCATCCAGCAGATCCACCAGCGCGACGCCGCGCTGAACTCGCTGCTCCAGCAGTCGCTGCTGGCGCTGCTGCTGCTGTCGGTGATCGCCTTCGGGTTCGGGTACGTGATGGCGGGCCGGGTGTTGCGCCCGCTGGAGCGGATCACCTCGATCGCCCGCGAGGTGGCCGGATCCAACCTGCACCGGCGGATCGACCTGGACGGGCCGGACGACGAGTTCAAGGAGCTCGCGGACACCTTCGACGACATGCTCGACCGGCTGGATCGTTCGCTGGAGTCGCAACGCAAGTTCGTCGCCAACGCGTCGCACGAGTTGCGCACGCCGCTGGCGATCAACCGCACCCTGCTGGAGGTCGCGCTCGGCGATCCGGAGGCGTCCGTCGAGCTCAAGCAGCTCGGCAAGACCCTGCTGGCCACCAACGAGCGCAGCGAGGGCCTGATCGAGGGCCTGCTGTTGCTGGCCCGCAGCGACAACGAGCTGACCGAGCGCAAGCCGGTGGATCTGGCCGAGGTGGCCCGCCGTGCGGTGGACCAGACCGGCGCGGAGGCGGCCGAGCGCAAGGTGACCCTGCACGACGAGCTCGGTCCCGCCGTGCTCCAGGGCAACGGCGTGTTGTTGGAGCGGGTCGCGATGAACCTGATCCAGAACGCGGTGCGCTACAACCGGCCCGACGGCACGGTCGACATCTCCACCGAGTCCACCGCGGGCGTCGCGGTGCTCACCGTGGTCAACACCGGTCCTGTGGTGCCCGGCTACGAGGTGGACAACATGTTCGAGCCGTTCCGGCGGCTGCGCACGGAGCGGATCGCCAGCGACAAGGGCGTGGGGCTCGGGTTGTCCATCGTGCGCTCGATCGTGCGTGCGCACGGCGGCTGGATCGAGGTCGAGCCGCACGAAGAGGGTGGCCTGATGATGCGGATCGGCTTCCCGGCGGGCTGATCGACGACGGCGGCCGGCCCGGTGCGGACGGCCGCCGCGGCCCGATTTCGTCGTACGAACGTACGAGAGTCGTGGATCACATTTCCGTCTTGGGGTGGAACCAACCTACGCTGTCGTAAGTTACGGAATCGTAGGGACGCGTCGTGCGGGCGATGCACAGCGTTGTCCTCCGTGTCTGCCGCTGTACGACGTTGTCTGCCTATGCCCTGGAGAGCCGATGAACCTTCTCGCCCCCGCCCCGACCGGTGAGCACCTGCTTCGCGAGTTGGAGCAGGTCGTCGCCGTCGAGCTGGACCGCCACCTCGCGGTGGCCAAGGAGTGGTTCCCGCACGAGTACGTGCCGTGGAGCGCCGGTCGCGACTTCGACGGCGTGCTCGGCGGCGAGGCGTGGAGCCCGGAGGAGTCCGGGCTCACCGACGTCGGCCGGATAGCGCTGACGCTGAACCTGCTGACCGAGGACAACCTGCCCAGCTACCACTACGAGATCGCGGCGATGTTCGGTCGCGACGGCGCGTGGGGCACCTGGGTGCACCGCTGGACCGCGGAGGAGGGCCGGCACGGCATCGCGATCCGCGACTACCTGATGGCCACCCGCGCGGTGGACCCGGTCGCGCTGGAGCGCTCGCGGATGGAACACATGGAGGCCGGCTATCAGGGCGACCACATGGACAACCCGCTGCACGTGATCGCCTACGTGACCTTCCAGGAGCTGGCCACCCGGGTCTCGCACCGCAACTCGGGCCGCACGTGTGGCGACCCGATCGCCGAGCAGCTGCTCGCGAAGGTGGCCACGGACGAGAACCTGCACATGGTCTTCTACCGCAACCTGCTCAAGGCGGCCTTCGAGATCGCCCCGGACCAGGCGATGCGCGCGGTCACCGAGATGGTCACCGACTTCCGGATGCCCGGGCACGGGATCAGCGGTTTCGAGCGCGCGGCGGCCAAGCTCGCGGTGGGCGGCGTGTACAACCTGCCGATCCACCAGAACGACGTGATCCTGCCGGTGCTGCGCAACCTCAAGATCATGGAGCGCACGGACCTGGGCCCGGAGGGCGAGAAGGCCCGTGAGGAGCTCGCGCTGTTCCTCGGCGGCCTGGACTCCCAGGTGGTGCGCTTCGAGGAGCGCCGGCTCGCCCTGGAGGCCCGCAAGGCGGCCAACCGCCGCTGAGCGGGACCCCCGCCCGGAACACGCCCAGGCCCGCCGCCCCCTCGGGGACGGCGGGCCTGGGCATGTGCGCGCCGGGTCAGCGCTTGCGGGCGGACCCGCCGAGCGACTCCCGGAAGCCGACCTTGCCGCCCATCCGCAACACCGCGCCCTCGTACATCCGGGCCGCGAACCGGACCAGGCCCACCAGCGCGAGCAGCGCGATCGCGAGGGCGGCCAGGTTCTCCGCCACGGAGACCTCGTCGGCCGCGGTCAGGACCGGTTGCAGCATCGCCGAGAACGGCGGCACGTACGCCAGCACCTGGGCGAGCGTGCCGCCCTTCTGGCCGAGGAAGACGGCGGCCAGGAACGAGGCGATCAGCAGCGAGGTCATCGGCGTGATGACGTTCTGCAGGTCCTCCTGGCGCGAGACCCGGGCCGCGGCGGCGGCGAACATGCACGCGTAGATCGCGTAGCCCACCACGAACCACAGCAGCACCAGCGCCACCGGATAGACCATGTCGCCGGTCAGCTCGATCGTGCCCAGCGCGGACGCCGCGACCAGCCCGACCACCGCGGTGACCAGCATCTGGAGCAGGCCCAGCAGGCCGATCCCGAGGATCTTGCCGGTCAGCAGCGCGCGGGCGGGCACGGTCGCGAGCAGGATCTCCACGATCCGACTGGACTTCTCCTCGACCACACCGCTCGCCACCCACATGCAGAACAGCATGAGCATGCCGTAGAGCACGAGGGTGCCGACGAAGGCGATGCCCTTGCGCGCGTCGCGCTGGTCGGCGTCCGGATCCAGGGTGGTCCTGGGCATCGGCGCGATCGCCGAGGCCTGGTTCACCGCGCCCGGGTCGATGCCCGCCGCATTCAGGCGCAGGTCCCGCTCCACGGTGGCCCACGAACTCTGCAGGACGGCCGCCAGCGGGTCGGCCAGCTTGCTGTCCACCAGGATCCGGCCGTCGTCCACGACCGCGTCCAGCTTCCCGTCCGCGAGCGCCTTCTCGGCCGCCGCGCGGTCGGCGACGGAGCCGACCCGCACGTCCACGTCCAGCAGCGTCGCCTGTCGCTGCGCGGTCTGCGCCAGTTGCGTCTGCTGCGGGCCGAGGAAGGCCACGTCGTACTTGTCCGAGCCGCCGCCGAGTGCGGCCGGGATGGCCACCGACGCGAGCAGGATCGCCAACATCACCCCGACCGAGATCTGAAAGCCCCGGTCCCGGATGCGCTCGGTGAACTCGCGGCGCGCGACCAGGCGCACGGCGGACCAAAACGTGCTGCCGCCGGTGCTCACGCGCCGACCTCCGTCCCGTTGACGACCTCGCGGAAGAGTTCGGCGAGGGAGGGGGTCGCGGGCGCGAAGGCCAGCACCCGGCCCGCCGCCCGGGCCGCGTCGAGCAGCACCTGCTCGCTCGTCCCGGCAAGCAGTTCGACCAGCACCGTGTCCTCCTGCGCGGAGAGCACCTTCAGCCCGGTGACCTCCTGCGCCCAGTCCGTCGGCGCCTGGGCCAGCCGCACCCGGTAGCGCACCGCGCGGTCGTCCCCGCGCAGCTCGGCGACGGTGCCGACGGCGTGCATGCGTCCGTTGTTGATGATCCCCACCGCGTCGCACAGCGACTCGACCAGTTCCAGCTGATGGCTGGAGAAGACCACCGAGGCACCCGCGGCGGTGCGCTCGCGCAGCACGCCGGCCATCACGTCCACGCCGACCGGGTCGAGGCCGGAGAACGGCTCGTCCAGGACCAGCAGGTCCGGCTCGTGCACGAGCGCGGCGGCCAGCTGGACCCGCTGCTGGTTGCCCAACGAGAGGGTCTCCAGCCGGTCCGCGGGCCCGCCCGCGACCTGGAGCCGGTCCAACCAGCGCTCGGCCGACTCGTGCGCCCGGACGCGGGTCATCCCGTGCAGCTCGGCCAGGTAGACCAGCTGATCCCGGATGCGCATCTTCGGATACAGGCCACGCTCCTCGGGCATGTAGCCCCAGCGTCGCCGCACGTCGCGGTCCACCGGCACCCCGCGCCAGCGGATCTCGCCCGCGTCCGGCGCCAACACACCCAGCGCGATGCGCATGGTCGTCGTCTTGCCGGCACCGTTGGTGCCGACGAAACCAAACATTTGGCCCGGTTGTACGGTCAGTGAGAGGTCGTCGAGGACGACCTTTTCACCGAACCGTTTGTCCAGGCCGGCCAACTCGAGCACAACACTCCCCGTGTGATTCCCAGCCCCCGTGTCGCACATATATACGGGGCCGAACGGGGCCTTCAAACCGAAGCGGACGTGTGCGATCCGACACACCCCGCCGACCCCGTGAGCACGCGCCGATCAGTCGATCCGCCGCAGATCCCGACGGAAACGGCGACCGTTCTCGACGTAACTGCGCACCGCCTCCGCGAACGCGCCCGGCGGAACGGCGTTCTCGCGAATCTTCGCCGGCACCCCCAGCGCCATCGCGTAGGACGGCACCTCGATCCGATTTCCGACCACCGCACCCGCTCCCACCAGGGCACCTGTGCGCACCACGGCCTGATGCATGACCACCGCGCCGTTGCCGACCAGGCAACGATCCTCGATCACGCAGCCCTCCAAATGCACAATGTGACCGATCACGCACTCGTCGCCCACTACCGTCGGCCACGGCGCCGTCGTGTGCAGTACGCACCCGTCCTGGACCGACGTGCGCTCGCCGATCACGATCCGGCCGTGATCGGCGCGCAGTACGGCCCCCGGCCACACCGTAGAATCCGCGCCGATCTCCACGCTGCCGATCACGACCGCATCCGGGTGCACATAAGCATCGGGGTGCACCTTGGGTATTTGATCACCCAGCGCGTAGACCGTCACGATTCCTCCTGGTTGTGCAGGGCGGTACGGGGTTACAGTGGCCCCCCATCCAACCAAGTCACCTCTTTGGGGGTTCGGTTGGGTGTCGATTGCGTAACGAGCCTTGATGTAAGGCAAAATCTGCGCTTCGGGTCGGGCACAACTCCGGCCCCTCGCGCGTTACGTGCGCTGAAGGCATCGTCCACGAAGGTCCTCGGGCGATGTCGCACGATTGAGCACCGCAGATCCACCCGGAGGGGGAGAGGTACATGGCAACCGACTACGACACCCCGCGTAAGACCGATGACGACATCAACGAAGACAGCATCGAGGAGCTGAAGGCTCGGCGCGTGGACAAGTCGGCCGGTTCGGTCGACGTCGACGAGTTCGAGCAGGCCGAGTCTCTCGAGCTTCCCGGTGCGGACCTCTCCAATGAGGAGCTGTCCGTCCGGGTCGTCCCGAAGCAGGCCGACGAATTCACGTGCTCCAGCTGCTTCCTGGTGCACCACCGCAGCCAGCTGGCCAAGGAGAAGGACGGCCAGGCGATCTGCAGCGACTGCGCCTGATCGTGTGCGGTCGAGGACGACCGGCGATGAACGGCAACCCTGCACACGCCATACGGGTATCGGCAGGAGTTGGACCGTCGACGTTCGCCGAGCGTCCTTGAACGCGGGAACACGATACGAGGGCGTGGGTGTGACGAAGCCGCACGCATGACGTACGAAGTCGAACGTCCGCCGACGCACCGGCGGGCGTTCTTGACTGTCCGGTGGCCGATTCGGCGCCGGACGATCGGCTCACCCCCGGCTCGCCCGAGCCGGGATCGAGCCCGTCCGCACCGCGGTCAGGCGCGGGCGCGCAGCGCGGCCACGACGTCGACCAGACGTTGCGGGTTGCGCGAGGACAGATAGAGATAGGGCGTGGGGTCGGCCGGATCGGTGACCTCGATCCGCGCGGCCCCCGGGATGTACGCGCGCAGCAGCATGAACGCGCGCGGATCCGCGTTCTCCATCCGCAGCGAGCGGGCCTGCTCCGGGTCGAGCGCGACGCCCGCACCGAGCGCGGTCAGCGGAATCGTGGCCCGACCCGCCGACAGCTCGGTCTCGGTCACGGTGATCCGTGCCGCGCCGTAGGCGGCGGTGCCCCACGCCGTCAGGGCGCCCAGGGCCAGCGCGAGCACGAAGGTCGCCGCGATCCCGAAGGCCAGGCCCACCAACCCGCCCGAGACGGCCATCAGGACGGTCAGGGCCCACCACGAGGCCGGCACGCCGAGTCGTTCGCTGTACACCTGCATGGGCACCAGCCTGTCATGCGCGGCCGACGCGGGTCAGCGGGGGCCGTGTCGCCGGGTCAATCGGGCCAGCGTGCGGGTGACCCGCTCCGGAGGCGTACGCAGCCCGGTCGCGACCCCTTTGGCGTAATCCGCGAGAGCGGTGGGCGCCACCAGGTCGAGCAGCGCACCGGCCCGGGCGTCGTTGCCCACCAGATAGCGCGGTCGCGGTCGCGGCACGCTCAGCGCGACACGCACCGCGTGTGCGACCGGCGCCGGTCCGGGCAGCGCCTTGGCCCGGCGCACCAGGTCGTCGGCGAGGTCGTAGGAGTCGTTGTAGGCCGACGTCTTGCGCGGTGGCAGCCGGGACATGCCGCGCTCCCAGATGTCGGTACCGAAGCTGCCGGGCTCGATCAGCACGACCTTGACGCCGAACCCGGCGGTCTCGATCCGCAGCGCGTCGGTGATCGCGGCCAGCCCGTGCTTGCTCGCGCAGTACCAGCCCAGGAACGGGTTCGAGATCCGGCCGGAGACGGACGAGATGTTGACGATCCGCCCGTCCCGGCACCGGCGCATCTGCGGCAGCACCAGGCGGGCGATGCGCGCGGGCGCGATCAGGTTGGTCTCCAACTGGGCGCGGATCTGCTCGTCGTCCACATCCTCGATCGCGCCCGGCTGCGCGATCCCGGCGTTGTTGACCACGGCCCACGGGCCGCCGGCGGTCATCTGGGCGATCTCGGTGAAGGCCCGCACCGTCGACGTGGCGTCGGCGACGTCGAGCAGGACCGTGCGCACGCCCACCTCGGCGCGCTCGGCGGCCTCGCGCAGGCGCTCTGCCCGCTCCCGGGTCCTGGCCGTGCCGATCACGTCGAAGCCGGATCCCGCCAGCTCCAGGGCGACGGCAAGGCCGATCCCACCGGTCGCCCCGGTGACGACCACGCTCTTGGTCATGCGCTTCCTTCCGTCCCGCGCCCCTTTCGGGCCGCGGCGCCGGCGGCTCCCAAGCCGCTGCGCGGGTGTCGGTCGGAACGACGGTAGTGTCCTTCGGCGTGAGTCGACCAACATCCCTGACCCCGCCTCCGGAAGCGGTGGTGCCCCAGCCCCACCCGGACGCACCTTCCCCCGGTACCGAGCTGGGCGAGCACTACAGCGACTGCTTCGGCTGCGGCGAGGCCGCCCCCGGCGGGCTGCGCATTCGCGCGCGCGCCGGCGAGGGCGTGTCCGTGGACGCCGAGTTCACCGTCACCACGCTGCACCAAGGAGCCCCGGGCCTGGCCCACGGCGGGCTGCTGACCTGCGCGTTCGACGAGGCGCTCGGCGCGATCGGGTACATGCTGCACACCACGGCGGTGACCGGGCACCTGGAGACGGACTTCCGCCGCCCGGTCCCGGTGGGATCCACGCTGTACATCCACGCGTGGTGCGAGGCGGTGGCCGGCCGCAAGATCTACTCGCGCGCGGTGGGCCGGCTCGACGCGCCGGACGGTCCGATCGCGGTCGAGGCGGCGGCGCTGTTCGTGAGCGTGGGAATCGAGCACTTCGTCGACAATGGACGTGCGGAAGACGTACAACGCGTCATGGACAATCCCGACCTGATGAAGGCGGCCCGAGCGTTCGAGGTGAACCCGTGAGCACGAGTGTGGACATCCTGGTGCGCCGGCTGGACCCGGGACTTCCGCTGCCCGCATACGAGCACCCGGGCGACGCCGGCGCGGACCTGGTGACCGCGCAGGACGCCGAGATCGCCCCGGGTGAGCGCATGGTGCTGCCCACGGGCATCGCGATCGCGCTCCCGGACGGCTATGCCGCGTTCGTGCATCCGCGCTCCGGACTCGCCGCGCGGTGCGGAGTATCCCTGGTGAACGCCCCAGGCACCGTCGATGCGGGATACCGTGGCGAAATCAAGGTTGTCGTGGTCAACCACGACCTGCGTACGCCGGTCGTTTTTCGTCGCGGCGACCGAATCGCCCAACTCGTGATCCAACGGGTCGAGCGAGCGGGGTTCCACGAGGTCGCCGAGTTGCCCGGTTCCGGGCGCGGCGAAGGCGGCTTCGGATCCACCGGCGGGCACGCCGCGATCGGCGTTTCGAGCGCCGTGGCGGCGGGCAGCGCGGGCATCGTGCAAGACTCGGCTTCCGACAGGGAAGGACTGTGACGTGTTCGGTCGTCGCCGACGCAGCGAAAAGGATGATCTGCCCGTCGAGGAGCACGAAGACCTCGACGGCATCATCGAGGACGAGGGCGATGCCGACGAGGCGTCGAGCGACGGGGCCGCGACGGGCTCCGACGACTCGGACCTCGACGAGCTGAGCCGACCGATCCCGCCCGCGCCCCGGCCGGACGGTCCGTGGGACTTCGACGAGCTCGAGGACCCGCACGAGGACCGCATCGACCTCGGCGGGATGCTCATCCCGAGCGACCCCCGGATGGAGTTGCGGGTCGAGGTCTCCAACGACCTGATCATCGCCGCCACCGTGGTGCTCGAGGACAGCGGTCTGCAACTGCAGGCGTTCGCCGCCCCGCGCAACGAGAGCATCTGGCACGAGGTGCGCGCCGAGATCGCCTCCGGGATCACCCAGCAGGGTGGCATCGTGGACGAGCAGGACGCCGGCCTCGGCTGGGAACTGCGGGCCCAGGTTCCGGTGCAGCTTCCGGACGGCACGCAGGGCCACCAGCTGGTGCGCTTCGTCGGGTGCGACGGGCCGCGCTGGTTCCTGCGCGGAGTGATCTCCGGTCGAGCCGCGGTGGACCCCACCGTGGGCGCCGATCTGGAGACCATGTTCCGCGACACGGTGGTGGTGCGCGGCAACGAGCCGATGGCGCCGCGCGACCCGATCCTGCTGCGCCTGCCGGAGAACGCCCAGGTCGACCCGAACAGCGGGCTCGCGGTGCCGCCGCAGGGCGCCGAGGAGGACCGCTTCGCGGGCGATCTGGACCCGTTCCAGCGTGGCCCGGAGATCACCGAGGTCCGGTAGCAGCGAAGGACCACAAGACACCGAAGCCCGGTTCCGCCGAAAGGCGGGACCGGGCTTCGTGCGTTTCGGGCCGGTTTTCGCGGGGCTGTGGAGTCGGGTGGCGCGTGCCCCGGTGGTGTTCGGTTCGGGTTGTTTCGAATTTTGATGTCAAGGGCGCATCAAGAAGGCATATGGGTGCGTTAGGGCGCCGCCAACGCTTTGGGTTTTGCCCTGTTTATGGGGATTTTTGACGGCTTGGAAGTGCTATCAATGTCCTCGCTACGGGCGATCAAGCGCCTGTCCGTCCCAAGGAGCATCCGCGATGGCTGATCTGGCCTTCGTATTCCTGACGATCGCGTTCTTCGCGCTGGTCGTCTTGATCGCCAAGGGGGTGGCGAAGCTGTGAACGCGGACAGCATCGTCGGCCTGAGCGTTGCCATCGCCCTGCTCGGCTACCTGGTCCTGGCCCTGATCTTCCCCGAGAGGTTCTAGGTGAGCGTCACGCTCGCGGGGATGCTCCAGCTGTCCCTGCTGATAGCCGTCCTGGCCGCGGTCCATCGCCCGTTCGGCGACTACATGGCCCGGGTGTACTCCAGCGACAAGCACATGCGCGGTGAGCGCGTCCTGTACAAGCTGATCGGCGCCGATCCGAACGCCGAGCAGCGCTGGAGCGTCTACCTGCGCAGCGTGCTCGGCTTCTCGATGTTCTCGCTGCTGGGCCTGTACGCCCTACAGCGGTTCCAGGACCACCTCCCGTTCGACCTCGGGATGAAGCCGATCACGCCCGACCAGGCGTTCAACACCGCCGCGTCGTTCACCGCGAACACGAACTGGCAGTCGTACTCCGGTGAGACCGCGATGGGCCACACGGTTCAGATGGTCGGTCTGACCGTGCAGAACTTCGTGTCGGCCGCGGTGGGCATGGCGGTGGCGATCGCCCTGGTGCGCGGGTTCGTTCGGGTCCGCTCGGGCGAGATCGGCAACTTCTGGGTCGACCTGATCCGCGGTTCGATCCGGATCCTGCTGCCGATCGCGATCATCGGCACGATCGTGCTGGTCGCGTCGGGCACGATCCAGAACCTGGCCGACCCGCAGACCGTGCGGACGCTCTCGGGTGGGTCGCAGACCATTCCCGGTGGTCCGGTGGCCTCGCAGGAGGTGATCAAGGAACTCGGCACCAACGGCGGCGGCTTCTTCAACGCCAACTCGGCCCACCCGTTCGAGAACCCCAACGGGTTCAGCAACGTCTTCGAGATCTTCCTGATCCTGGTCATCCCGTTCTCGATGCCCCGCGCCTTCGGTCGCCTCGTCGGCAACCTCAAGCAGGGCTACGCGATCCTCGCCGCGATGTTCGTGATCTGGTTCGTCGCCGTCCTGCTGATGTGGTGGACCGAAGCGCACGGCAACGGCGCGGCCCCGGAACTCGCCGGCGGCGCGATGGAGGGCAAGGAGCAGCGGTTCGGCATCCCCGGCTCGTCCGTCTTCGCGGTGTCCACCACGATGACCTCCACCGGCGCGGTCAACTCGTTCCACTCGTCCTATACCGGACTGGGCGGCGGGATCACCCTGCTGGGCATGATGCTCGGCGAGATCACGCCGGGCGGCGTCGGCTCGGGCCTGTACGGGATCCTGATCATGGCGATCCTGGCGGTCTTCGTGGCCGGTCTGATGGTCGGCCGCACGCCCGAGTACCTGGGCAAGAAGATCGGCGCCGGCGAGATGAAGCTGGTCGCGATGTACATCCTGGTGATACCCGCCACCATCCTGACCTTCACCGGCATCGCCATCGCGCTGCCCGGTGAACAGGCCGCGATCCTCAACTCCGATTCGCCGCACGGCATCTCCGAGGTGCTGTACGCGTTCACCTCGGGCGCCAACAACAACGGCAGCGCGTTCGCCGGGCTCGGTGCGAACACCGAGTTCTACAACACGATGATCGGGTTGGCCATGCTGATCGGCCGGTTCGTGCCGATCTGCCTCGTGCTCGCCCTCGCCGGTCGACTCGCCGAGCAGAAGAGCATCCCGGACACGGCGGGCACCCTGCAGACGCATCGGCCGCTGTTCGTGGGCCAACTCGTCGGCGTGATCCTGATCATCACCGGCCTGACCTTCTTCCCCGCCCTGGCTCTCGGGCCGCTTGCCGAGGGATTGGCATGACAGACACCGCAATACGCCCCACCGAAGAACACGTCGACTCACCCACCGGCCCCGGCCGGGTCTCGGCCGGCCTGTTCGAACCCCGTCAACTGCTCAAGTCGCTGCCCGGAGCCCTGCTCAAGCTCGACCCCCGGGTCATGGTCCGCACGCCGGTCATGTTCGTGGTCGAGATCGGCTCGGTCATCACGACCGTCATGGCGATCAAGGACCCGAGCGTCTTCGCCTGGGTGGTCACCGTCTGGCTCTGGCTGACCGTGGTGTTCGCCAACCTGGCCGAGGCGGTCGCCGAAGGGCGCGGCAAGGCGCAGGCGGACACGTTGCGCAAGGCCAAGACCGACACGGTCGCCCGGCGCATGGTCGGCGGCAGGGAAGAGCGGGTCGCGGCCACCGAGTTGGCCATCGGCGACCTCGTGGTGTGCGAAGCCGGCGACGTCATCCCCGGTGACGGCGACGTCGTGGACGGCGTGGCCAGCGTGGACGAGTCGGCGATCACCGGCGAATCCGCGCCGGTGATCCGCGAGTCGGGCGGCGACCGGTCGGCGGTGACCGGCGGTACGAAGGTGTTGTCGGACCGGATCGTCGTCAAGATCACCACCGAGCCCGGCAAGACCTTCATCGACCGGATGATCGCCCTCGTCGAGGGCGCCGCCCGGCAGAAGACGCCGAACGAGATCGCGCTCAACATCCTGCTCGCGTCGCTGACCATCGTCTTCCTGTTCGCGGTCGTGACCCTGCAGCCGATCGCGATGTACGCACACGCCGAGCAGTCGATGATCATCCTGGTCGCGCTGCTGGTCTGCCTGATCCCCACCACGATCGGCGCGCTGTTGTCGGCGATCGGCATCGCGGGCATGGACCGACTGGTGCAGCGCAACGTGCTGGCCATGTCGGGGCGTGCGGTGGAGGCGGCGGGCGACGTGTCCACGCTGCTGCTGGACAAGACCGGCACGATCACCCTGGGCAACCGGCAGGCGTCCGAGTTCGTCCCGGTGGACGGCGTCACCGAAGCCGAGCTGGCCGACGCCGCGCAGTTGTCCTCGCTCGCGGACGAGACTCCCGAGGGCCGCTCGATCGTGGTGCTCGCCAAGGAGCGGTACGGGCTGCGCGAGCGGCATCAGGGCGAGCTCGCACACGCCGAGTGGATCGCGTTCACCGCGCAGACCCGGATGTCGGGCGTGGACCTGAGCGACGACAAGGGCGTGCGGATGGTGCGCAAGGGCGCCGCCTCCGCGATCAACGCGTGGGTGTCCGAGCGCGGCGGCGCGGTCCCGGCCCGGTCCGGCGAACTGGTCGACGGCATCTCCGCCGCCGGTGGCACGCCGTTGCTGGTCGCGGTCGAGGACGTGGGCGGCGCCCGGATCCTGGGCGTGATCCACCTCAAGGACGTGGTCAAGGAGGGCATGCGGGAGCGCTTCGACGAACTGCGCCGGATGGGCATCCGCACGGTGATGATCACCGGTGACAACCCGCTGACCGCCAAGGCGATCGCGGACGAGGCCGGCGTCGACGACTTCCTGGCCGAGGCCACCCCCGAGGACAAGCTCGCGCTGATCAAGCGCGAGCAGGCGGGCGGCAAGCTGGTCGCGATGACCGGCGACGGCACCAACGACGCGCCCGCACTGGCCCAGGCCGACGTGGGCGTGGCGATGAACACCGGCACCTCGGCGGCCAAAGAGGCCGGGAACATGGTCGACCTCGACTCCAACCCGACCAAGCTGATCGAGATCGTCGAGATCGGCAAGCAGTTGCTGATCACCCGCGGCGCACTCACCACGTTCTCGATCGCCAACGACGTCGCCAAGTACTTCGCGATCATCCCGGCGATGTTCGCGAGCATCAAGGGCGCCGAGGCGCTCGCCCCGCTGGACAAGCTCAACGTCATGCAGTTGGCCGCCCCCGAGTCGGCGATCATCTCGGCGGTCGTCTTCAATGCCCTGATCATCGTCGCGCTGATCCCGCTGGCCCTGCGCGGTGTGCGCTACCGGCCGATGTCGGCCGACAAGCTGCTCGGCCGCAACCTGCGGATCTACGGTCTCGGCGGCCTGGTCGCCCCGTTCGTCGGGATCAAGCTCATCGACCTGCTCGTCTCGCTCATCCCCGGAATCGGCTGATTCAGATGGCAACCAACTTCAGTACCCGCATCCGTGTCCTGGGCGCATCCCTTCGAGCCTTCCTCGTGCTCACCGTGCTCCTGGGCGTGCTCTACCCGCTGTCCATGACCGGCGTCGCGCAGGCACTGTTCAAGGACAACGCCGACGGCTCGATGGTCAGCGTCAACGGCAAGGACGTCGGCTCCAGCCTGATCGGCCAGTCCTTCGACCTGGTCGACGCCCAGGGCAACCCGCGCACGTTCGACGCGGACGGCCGCGAGGTGATCGCCACGGCGGACGGCGCGGGCTACACCTACCTCCAGGGCGGCGGCGCGCTGACCGCCGAGCAGGCCCAAGGGGTCGGCCCGCTGCCGGACCCCAAGTGGTTCCAGCCGCGTCCGTCGGCCGCGAAGTACGACGGCCTCGCCTCGGGGGCGTCCAACTACGGCCCCGAGAACGCGACCTTCGTCAAGCTCATCGCCGCCCGCAAGGCGCAGGTCGCCACGTTCAACGGCGTGAGCGAGGACCGGGTCCCGGTGGACGCGGTCACCGCGAGCGGATCCGGCCTGGACCCGCACATCTCCAAGGCGTACGCACTGCTCCAGGTGGAGCGGGTGGCCAAGGAGCGCGGCGGCCTGAACGTGGCCGAGGTGCGCGCGCTGGTGGACAAGCACGTGGACGGCGCGGACATCGGGTTCATCGGCCAGGAGCGCGTGAACGTGCTGAACCTCAACATCGCGCTCGCCAGGCTCGCCGGCTGATCCCGGCGGTCGTGGTGGGCACTGGGGCGGGGAGTGCCGGTGTCGGTACTCCCCGGCCCGAGGCAGAGAATGGGTGACATGGCACGCGGCAGGCTCCGGATCTATCTCGGTGCGGCGCCCGGCGTCGGCAAGACCTACGCGATGTTGGGCGAGGGACAACGTCGGCGCAGGCGCGGCAGCGACGTCGTGGTCGGTTTCGTGGAATGCCACGGCCGACCCACCACCGAGGAAGCACTCGAAGGTCTGGAGGTCGTCCCCCGGCGGGACATGATCCACCGAGGCGGCTCGTTCACCGAGATGGACGTGGACGCCGTCATCGCGCGGCGACCCAAGATCGCCCTCGTGGACGAACTCGCGCACACCAACGTGCCCGGTTCGCGCAACGAGAAGCGCTGGCAGGACATCGAGGAACTCCTCGACGCCGGGATCGACGTGATCTCGACGGTGAACGTGCAACACCTCGAATCACTCAACGACGTGGTCGAGTCGATCACCGGCGTTCCGCAGCGCGAGACGGTGCCCGACGAGGTGGCCCGCCGGGCCGACCAGATCGAGTTGGTCGACATGGCGCCGGAGGCGCTGCGCCGGCGGATGGCGCACGGCAACGTGTACGCGCCGGAGAAGGTCGACGCGGCACTGTCGAACTACTTTCGGGTCGGCAACCTGACCGCGCTGCGCGAGCTCGCGCTGCTGTGGACCGCGGACCGGGTGGACGAATACCTCCAGCAGTACCGCAGCGAACACCGGATCGACGCCACCTGGCCGGCCCGGGAGCGCATCGTGGTCGGGCTCACCGGCGGCCCGGAAGGGGAAACGCTGCTGCGTCGGGCCGCTCGGATCGCCACCCGCGGCTCCGGCGGTGAACTGCTCGCGGTGTACGTCTCGCGCAGCGATGGTCTCACCGGCGCCTCCCCGGAGGCGCTGGCCAGGCAGCGCGCGCTGGTCGAGTCGCTCGGCGGCACCTTCCACTCGGTGGTCGGCGAGAACGTGCCCACCGCGCTGCTGTCCTTCGCGCGCGGGGTGAACGCGACGCAGATAGTGCTCGGCAGCAGCCGGCGCAAGCCCTGGCAGTACCTGTTCGGCCCGGGCGTGGGCGCCACCGTGGCCGCGCAGTCCGGCGACATAGACACGCACATCGTCACCCACGAGCACGCGGGCGTGGGACGGGTGCTGCGCCCGATGCGCTCCCCGCTGGGGCGCGGCCGGCGGATCGCCTCGTGGGCGGTGGCGGTGATCGGTCCGGCCGCGCTCACCTACACGCTGGACGCGACCCGCGACAGTCACGGCCTGTCCACCGAGATGTTGCTGTTCCTGACGGTCACCGTCATGGTCGCGCTGATCGGCGGACTGTGGGCGTCGATGCTCACCGCCGTGGTGTCCTCGATCCTGCTCAACTACTACTTCACGCCGCCTCTGCACAACCTGACCATCGACGACCCGGAGAACATGCTCGCGCTGGGCATCTTCGTGCTGGTCGCGCTGTCGGTGGCCTCGGTGGTGGACCTGGCGGCCAGACGTACCCATCAGGCCGCGCGAAGTCAGGCCGAGGCGCAGACGCTGAGCTTCCTGGCGGGCAGTGTGCTGCGCGGCGAGCAGGCGCTGCCGGCGCTGCTCGACCGGGTACGCGAGACGTTCGCGATGGAGTCGGTGGCGCTGCTCCAGCGCGAGGAGCACCACAGCCCGTGGATGTGCGTGGGCAGTGTGGGGCCGCATCCGGCGGTCAGGCCCGAGGACGCGGACGTGGAGGTGCCGGTTTCCGACTCGCTGGCGCTGGCCCTGTCGGGGCGGGTGCTGCCCGCCGAGGACCGCCGGGTGCTCGGTGCGTTCGCCGCGCAGGCCGCGGTGGTGCTGGAGCGCCGGCAGTTGCTGGCCGAGGCGGCCCAGGCGCGCCGGCTCAAGGAGGGCAACCGGATCCGGACCGCGCTGCTGGCCGCGGTCTCGCACGACCTGCGCACGCCGCTGGCCACGATCAAGGCCAGCGTGTCCAGCCTGCGGGCGGAGGACGTGAGTTGGTCGGAGGAGGACGAGGCCGAGTTGTTGGCGGCGATCGAGTTCGGCGCGGACCGGCTGGACACGCTGATCGGGAACCTGCTGGACATGAGCCGGTTGCAGACCGGGACGGTGACCCCGCTGATGGGCGACATCGGCCTGGACGAGGTGGTGCCGGGCGCGTTGGCCGGGGTCGCCGAGGACCGGGTGGCGCTGGACATCCCCGAGACGCTGCCCGCGGTGTGCGCGGACGCGGGTCTGCTGGAGCGGGTGCTCGCCAACGTGATCGAGAACGCGGTCAAACACAACCCGCCGGGCCGCCGGGTGCACGTGTCGGCGGGCGCGCTGAGGGATCGGGTCGAGCTGCGGGTGGCCGACCGCGGACCCGGCGTGCCGGACGAGTCCAAGGAGCGGATCTTCGAGCCGTTCCAGCGCTTGGGCGACGCCCCGAAGGGCAATGGGGTGGGACTCGGGCTGGCGGTCGCGCGCGGCTTCGCCGAAGCCATGGACGGCTCGCTGACCGCCGAGGACACCCCCGGCGGAGGACTGACGATGGTGCTGGCGTTGCGGACGGCCGGGCTCGCGGGCGCGGGCGAAGCCGAGGGGCGAACCCCCGCGGGCGAGGAGCGGACCACTTGGGAGGAACAGCGATGACACGGGTCCTGGTCGTCGACGACGAGCCACAGATCGTGCGGGCCCTGGCCATCAACCTCAAGGCCCGAGGTTATGACGTGGACACCGCGGGGGACGGCACCGCCGCGCTGACCGCGGCCGCCGATCGGCATCCGGATGTGGTGCTGCTCGACCTGGGCCTGCCGGACATCGACGGGGTCGAGGTGATCAAGGGACTGCGCGGCTGGACCAGGATCCCGATCATCGTGTTGTCCGCGCGGCACGCGTCGGCGGAGAAGGTCGCGGCGCTGGACGCGGGCGCGGACGACTACGTGACCAAGCCGTTCGGGATGGACGAGTTGCTCGCGCGGCTGCGGGCGGCGGTGCGGCGTGCGGTGCCCGAGGAGGAGGCGCCGGTCGTGGTCACCGACTCGTTCACGGTGGATCTTGCGGCCAAACGGGTCTCCCGGGACGGCGCCGACGTGCGGCTCACCCCGACCGAGTGGCACCTGTTGGAGGTGCTGGTGCGGCACGCCGGTCGGTTGGTCAGCCAGCGCGCGCTGTTGCAGGAGGTGTGGGGGCCGCAGTACGGGACGGAGACGAACTACCTGCGGGTCTACATGGCCCAGTTGCGTCGCAAGCTGGAGCACGACCCCTCGCACCCTCGGCATCTGTTGACCGAGCCGGGGATGGGTTATCGCTTCGAGGGATAGTGCGCGGCCCCGCCCGGTCCGGCGACGGCCCGCCCGACCGGGCGCTTTCGGGCAGCGGAGGGCCGTCGGATAGGCGGTACCCTTGCCGGCATGAGTGGTAGCGCAGCCGGGGTGGAGCGTCGGTCCGGGCGATTGCGGCGGATGCTGGATCGGTGGACGTCCACGCATGAGGAATTGCACGCCGAGGAGCTGCTGCACGACACCCAGCGGCTCGGCTGCACCAAGATCGTGGACGTGGTCGAGCGCGACCTGATCACGGTCGGGGGCACGCTGCGGACGGTGACCTTCCGGCCGCGAGCGGGGGTCCCCGCGCTCGAGGCCGAGCTGTACGACGGCTCGGCCGCACTGTCGGTGGTCTGGCTCGGTCGACGGCGGATAGCCGGGATCGAGCCGGGGCGGCAATTGGTCGCCCACGGGCGGGTGAGCACCACTGCGGGCCGCCCCGTCCTGTTCAACCCCAGGTACGAGCTGCGCCCCGTCGGCCGAGAGTGAACGAGTGACCGCCCACATGGAAAAACCCGCGTCCGATGCGGCCGGCGCGCAGCCGGCCCCCACCGACAGCGCGGCCTCGATGATCGCCGCCTTCGGCGGTGTGCGCGGCATGATCGACATGACCGTGCCGGGGCTGGTCTTCGTGATCGCCTTCACGATCAGCCACTCCACCTGGACCTCGGCGATGACCGCCGGCGGTGTCGCGCTGGCGTTCGCCATCGTGCGGATCGCGCGCCGGGAGACCCTGCAACACGCGCTCGGCGGCTTCCTGGGCGTCGCGCTGGCCGGCTGGATCGCGGTCAAGTCCGGCAAGGCCGAGAACTTCTACGCGTTCGGGATGTTCCTCTCCGGCGGGTACGCGCTCGCCTACCTGATCTCGATCCTGGTGCGCTGGCCGATCATCGGTGTCGTGCTCGGCCCGGCGCTGGGCGAGAACTTCACGTGGCGACGGAACCCCGGCCGGTACGCGGCGTACCGCAAGGCCACCTGGGTCTGGTTCGTCATGTTCGTGCTGCGGATCGTGATCCAGATCCCGATCTACTGGACCGGCAACGTCACCGCCCTGGGCATCGCGAAGGTCGCCCTGGGTGTGCCGCCGTTCCTGGTGGTCTGCTACATCACCTGGCTGATCATGTCCAAGGCGCCGCCGCCGGTGAAGCCGGCCGACGAGGACGACGAGGATGCCGCGGCCGGCTCGGCGGTGGGCGAGGGTGCGCCGGTGGTCGAGCAGCGGGACGAGCGACGGGAAGGCCGCGTCGCGGATTGAGTGCGGCGAGCCGGCCGTGTCGATGCGGCAAGGACGGCTCGGCTAGGCGCGGCCCGACGGCTCCGGCGGGGTCGGGCCGGCAGTGCCGGCGATCGGTGCGGGCGGGCCGGGCGGTGGGTGCCCCGGCTCGCCCCGGCGTGATCCGCCGGGCCGCGGGGTTGGCGTCGTCGTGCGATGGCGGACGATTTTTGCTCTACCGCCCCCGGCTGTTGCGGGGTTTCGAAATGATCAGCCAAGTGACCACCCAAGTGATCATCCGGGTGACTCGCGACAGTCGATTCCGGAGATTTTGGACCATGTACGGTCCAATCGGCCATTTCCGCATGATCCCGTAACCGTGCGATTAGCGTCCCGTTAGACCTCCAGTGGACGAAGGAGGCGGGGACGGTGGCCGGAAACGGTGACCTCATCGCATTGGTAGCGGAAGCCGGTCTCTCCCGGCGTGAACTGGCCCGTTGGGTCAACGCGGTCGCCGAGCGACGCGGGCTGCACCTCGGGTGCAGTCACACCTCGGTGGCCCGTTGGCTGGACGGTGCACAGCCGCGCTGGCCGATTCCGGAGCTGTTGGCCGAGGCTCTCGGCCGACGCCTGGGAAGCGAACTCACGGTCGCGGACCTGGGGCTGCACGACCGGCGGCCACCGAACCCCGACCCCTTCGACGGGCTGAAAGTCGCCCGGACCGCGGCCGAAGTCAGACACGCCGTGGCCGAATTGTCGGAGAGAGACATGAACCGCCGTACCTTCCTGGCCAACACGGCCTTCGGCGTGGGGGCGTTCGCCGCCCCCGCGCTGTTCTGGTCGACCGCGTCCCGGGCCGAAAGTGAGCCCGAGAAGCTCGCCTCGCGCGGCCCCACCACCGTGCGCGACGCGGACGTCCTACGCATCCACCAGACCGTCCTGGCCTTTCGCCGGCTCGACCGGGCACAGGGCGGCGGGGATCTGCGGGACACCGTCGTCAACCACCTCAACGGCGTCGCCCGTACCAAGCTGGCCGGCTCCTACGGGGAGGAGGTGGGTCGCCGGCTGTTCCGCGCGGTCGCCGAACTCACCGAACTGGCGGGCTGGTTGTCCTTCGATTCCGGCCGGCACGCGCTTGCCCAGCGCTACCACATCCAGGCGCTGCGGCTGGCGCAGGCGGCCGACGACCCGGCGTACGGGGCGTACGTGATGGCCAACATGGCCTGCCAGTCGGTGTACCTGGGGCACGGCTGGGAGGCGGTGCAACTGGCCCGGGCCGCCGAACAGGGCGCCGGCGCGAAGCTGGGGCCGCGGGCGCGGGCGATCGTGGCCGCGATGGAGGCGCGCGGCCATGCGGCGCTGGGCGATCGGCGCGGGTGCGAACGGGCGATGGGAATCGCCGAACGGCACCTGGAGGCGGCCGGACCGATCGAGGACGAGCCGTCCTGGTGCAACTACTTCGACGAATCCGAGCTGCAACACGAGTTCGCGCACAGCCATCGCGACCTCGGGCTGCCGGACAAGATCCACGACTTCGCGGGCGAGTCGATCAAACTGCGCCGAGCCGGCGCGTCCCGCCGGTGTGCGCAGGACACCACCTTCATGGCCGCGGCCCACCTGGCCCAGGGCGACTTGGACGCGGCCTGCGGCAAGGCCACCGAGGCGCTGCGGATCGCGGGCAACCTCTCCTCCGCCCAGTGCAACGACTTCCTCGCGGACTTCCGCAGGCGGCTGCGCCCGTACGACAAGGAGCCGATCGCGCGCGCGTTCAACGAGGAGGCGGACCAGGTCATGGGTGACCTGGCCGCCGCCTGAGCGTGCGCTCCACCGTGCCGCCGGTCGACCCGACGCCGGCTCTCGGCTCCGTCGTCGTCTCGTGCGGACCCGTCGCTTCTTCCGGTCCCGTCGCTTCTTCCGGTCCCGTCGTCGGTCGGGCCTTCGGCCTCGTCGTCGGTCAGGCCGACAGCAGCTCTTCCAGTTCCTCTTCGCGATGCGGCGCCGCGACGAACAGCAGTTCGTCGCCGGCCTCGAGCGAGTCGTCCTTGCCGGGAACCAGCACCCGGCCCTCGCGGATGATCGTCACGAGCGCCGTGTCCTCGGGCCACGCCACGTCCCCGACGCGCGTGCCGACGAGGGCGGCGTCGCCCGGGAGGGTCAGCTCGACCAGGTTGGCGTCGCCCTGGCTGAACCGCATCAGGCGGACCAGGTCGCCGACGCTGACCGCCTCCTCCACCAGTGCCGACATCAGCCGCGGCGTGGACACCGCGACGTCCACGCCCCACGCCTCGTTGAACAGCCACTCGTTCTTCGGGTTGTTCACCCGGGCGACCACACGCGGCACCCCGTACTCGGTCTTGGCCAGCAGCGAGACGACCAGGTTGACCTTGTCGTCACCGGTGGCCGCGATCACCACGTTGCAGCGCTGCAGCGCGGCCTCGTCGAGCGAGGAGATCTCACACGCGTCGGCGAGCAGCCACTCGGCCTGCGGCACGCTGTCCACCTTGATGGCGTCCGGTGCCTTGTCGACGAGCAGGACCTCGTGGCCGTTCTCCAACAACTCGGCCGCGATGGAGCGACCCACCGCACCCGCGCCCGCGATTGCGACCCGCATCAGCTCTCCTCCGGCGCTTTTTCGAAGGCCGCCTCGACGGCGGCCACATCCGCCTGGTGCATGACCACATGCACGAGGTCGCCCTCCTGGATCACGGTCTCGGAGGTGGGCAGGATGCCTTCGCCCAAACGGGTGAGGAAGGCGACGCGTGCGCCGGATGCCTGTTCGAGCCGGGTGACCCGGTGGCCCACCCATGCCGAGTTCACGTGCACCTCGGCCAGCTGCACGCTCCCGGACGGGTCGCGCCACAGCGGCTCCGCGCCGCTGGGCAGCAGCCGGCGCAACATCTGGTCCGCGGTCCAGCGCACGGTGGCCACCGTCGGGATGCCCAGGCGTTCGTAGACCTCGGCCCGCCGCGGGTCGTAGATCCGCGCGGCGACGTTCTCCACGCCGAAGGTCTCACGGGCCACCCGCGCCGCGATGATGTTGGAGTTGTCGCCGCTGCTGACCGCCGCGAATGCGCCGGCCTCTTCTATGCCGGCCTCGCGCAGGGTGTCCTGGTCGAAGCCGATGCCCTTGATCCGGCGGCCGGAGAAGTGCGACCCCAACCGGCGGAACGCGGACGGATCGCGGTCGATGACCGCCACCGAATGCCCCAGTTCCTCGAGCGTCTGGGCCAGCGTGGAACCCACGCGCCCGCAGCCCATGATGACGATGTGCACGGCCGTCCTTCCGGATTTGGTCCGTTGTGCCCGGTCTGATGCTCGTTTGTGGTGTTACCAGGGTGGCAGACCTCGCCGAGACGTTACACGTGAGCGCCATACGGCATGCCCCCGACCCGGGGAAAGTCGTTGGGCTTACGATCACCTGCGTGTCAAGACTGACCGATCTGTCCAAACGCATCCTTGTCGGCCGAGCCCTACGCAGCGACAAGCTGTCCGAGACGCTCCTGCCGAAGCGCATCGCGCTGCCCATTTTCGCCTCCGACGCACTGTCCTCCGTCGCATACGCGCCGGACGAGATCCTGCTCACCCTTTCCATGGCGGGAATGGCGACCTACCACTTCTCGTGGAAGGTCGGTCTGGCTGTCGTCGTGGTCATGCTGACCGTCGTAGCCTCCTACCGCCAGAACGTGCACGCCTACCCCAGCGGCGGCGGTGACTACGAGGTCGCGAGCGTCAACCTCGGGCCCAACGCCGGTTTGACGGTCGGTAGCGCGCTGCTGGTCGACTACGTGCTGACCGTGGCGGTGTCGGTCTCCTCGGGGGTGGCCAACATGGCCTCCGCGGTGCCCGCGCTGCAATCGCACAAGGTGCTGTTGGCAGTCGGCCTGGTGCTGTTGTTGATGGCGATGAACCTGCGCGGTGTCCGCGAGTCGGGCAAGCTCTTCGCCGTTCCCACCTACGCGTTCATGGCGGCCATCCTGGGGATGACGCTGTTCGGTCTGATCCGCGGCGCCACCGGCGCGAACATGGAGGCCGAGAGCGCCGGATTCCACATCGAGGCCGAGGACAGCTTCAGCGGTTTCGCGCTCGTGTTCCTGCTGCTGCGCACCTTCTCCTCCGGTTGTGCGGCGCTCACCGGTGTCGAGGCGATCAGCAACGGCGTCCCGGCGTTTCGCAAGCCCAAGAGCAAGAACGCCGCCTCCACGCTGCTGCTGATGGGCACCATCTCGGTGACCATGCTGATGGGCATGTTGGCGCTGGCGAACATGACGAAGGTGCGGTTCGCGGAGAACCCGGCCAGTCAGATCCAGGGAGCGCCCGCCGACTACGAACAAAAGACCGTGGTGGCGCAGGTCGCCGACGCGGTCTTCGGCGGCACGTTCGCGTCGCCGCTGTTCTACCTCGTGCTCGCGGTCACCGGCCTGATCCTGATCCTGGCCGCCAACACCGCGTTCAACGGCTTCCCGGTGCTCGGCTCGATCCTGGCCCAGGACCGCTACCTGCCCCGGCAACTGCACACGCGCGGCGACCGGCTCGCGTTCAGCAACGGCATCATCATGCTGGCCGCGTTCGCGATCGTGCTGATCATCGCGTTCGACGCCGAACCCACCAAGCTGATCCAGCTCTACGTCGTCGGCGTCTTCGTGTCCTTCACGATGAGCCAGGCGGGCATGATCCGGCACTGGACCCGGCACCTGAAGACCGAGACCGACCCGGCCGCCCGCGGCCGGATGATGCGCAGCCGGGTGATCAACGCGTTCGGCCTGTTCATGACCGGCACGGTGCTCGTGATCGTGCTGGTGACCAAGTTCGCCCAGGGCGCCTGGATCGCGATAGCCGCGATGGCCGTGCTGTTCCTGCTGATGAAGCAGATCCGCCGGCACTACGACCGGGTCGCCGCCGAGCTGGCCGCGGTCGAGATCGACGACACCAAGCTGCCCTCGCGCGTGCACGCGATCGTGCTGGTGTCCAAGCTGCACAAGCCGTCCCTGCGGGCACTGGCGTACGCGCGGTACTCGCGGCCCAACGTGGTCGAGGCGGTCACCGTCAACGTCGACCCGGCCGAGACCGAGGCGCTGCGCCGGGAGTGGGACGAGCGCGGGATAGAGGTGCCGCTCAAGGTCCTCGACTCGCCGTATCGCGAGATCACCCGACCGGTGATCGAGTACGTGAAGTCGGTGCGCCGGTCCAGCCCGCGCGACGTGGTGAACGTGTATATCCCCGAGTACGTGGTCGGGCGCTGGTACGAGCAGATCCTGCACAACCAGAGTGCGCTGCGGCTCAAGGGTCGGTTGTTGTTCACGCCGGGTGTCATGGTCACCTCGGTGCCGTGGCAGCTGGAGTCGTCCGAGCGGCTCAAGGAGCCCAAGGCGTGGGTCGCGCCCGGGTCGGTGCGCCGCGGGCCGGCGCGGACGCCGCGGGGCGGGGACGGCAAGCGGGGGGCGGGGGAGCGGCCGGAGACTCGGTCGGAGAGCCGGTCGGAGAATCGATCGGGTGGGGAGTCGTGAGCGTGCGGGTGCGGTGAGCGGCTGGTGCCATCCGGTGGGCGGGCGGTATCGGTTGGGGCGGCGCTGATCGGCGCTGATCGGCGTTGCGCGGCGTTGCGCGGCGGCGGGTGTGTGGACGGCGTGTCACGACGGTGGGCGCGGCTTCTTCGGGTAGGGACTACCCTGGATGCGCGCCCACCTCCGTGAGGCGCTTTCTTTGTGTCGCCGTGTCGTCCCCGGGCGTCGCCGTCGGGCGCCGCCGGCCGAGGGACCACCGAAACCTGTTGATGTTGTACGAGCTGTACGAGGAGTGCCGTGCCTGTCGGATCGACCACCCCCGAATCGGACCAGTCCCTGCGGGGTGAGCGGTACGAGGTCGAGATCGGCCCGGTCGCTCACGGCGGGCACTGCGTGGCCCGCCACGAGGGCCGCGTCATCTTCGTCCGACACGGGCTCCCGGGCGAGCGGGCCGTCGTGCAGATCACCGACGGTGGGCCCACCTCGCGCTTCCTGCGCGGCGACGTGGTCGAGGTGCTGGCCGCTTCCCCGGACCGGATCACCCCCGCGTGCCCGGTGGCCGGCCCCGGCATGTGCGGTGGCTGCGACTGGCAGCACGCCACGCCCGCGGCGCAGCGCCGGCTCAAGGCGGACGTGGTGGCCGAGCAGTTGTTGCGGCTCGGCAAGGTAGACGTGCACGTCGAGGTCGAGGCCGTGGACAGCCCGCCCGGGATGGCCGAGGGCCTCGGCTGGCGCACCCGCGTGCAGTTCACCGTGGACCCGGCCACCGGCCGCGCGGGGCTGCGCAAGCACCGCTCGCACGACGTGCAGCCGATCGACTCCTGCCCGATCGCGGCGCCCGGCGTCGAGGAACTGGGCATCGAGGCGCACGAGTGGCCCGGCGTGGCCTCGGTCGAGGCGGTCTCCGCGACCGGCTCGCTGGACCGCGCGGTCACCGTGGTGCCCGCCGAGGGCGCGGACGGTCGGATGCCGATCGTCGAGCTGAACCGCGCGGTGTCGGTGTTCCGGGCCGACGACAAGGGCCGGGTCCGCAAGGTGCACGGCCGACCGGCGGTGCGCGAGGTGGCCGCGGGACGCACCTGGAAGGTCTCGGCGGGCGGCTTCTGGCAGGTGCACCCGGCCGCGGCCGACGTGCTCGTGCAAGCCGTCGTGGACGGGCTGGAGCCGCGACCGGGCGACCTGGCGCTCGACCTGTACTGCGGAGTCGGGCTGTTCGCGGGCGCGATCTCCGAGCGGCTGGCGGACAGCGACACGATCATCGGGATCGAGAGCTCCAAGCAGGCGGTCGAGGACGCGATCCACAACCTTCGGGACGTGCCGGGTGCGCGCTTCGAGACCGGCACGGTGGAGAAGGTGTTGAGCAGGGCCGGGTTCCTGCGCCGCGCCGACATCGTGGTGCTCGACCCGCCGCGCGCGGGTGCGGGCAAGGCGGTGGTCGAGCGGATCGCGCGACTGACCCCGCGTCGGGTCGCGTACGTGGCGTGCGACCCGGCGGCGCTGGCGCGGGACGTGGCGTACTTCGCGGGCTTCGGGTTCAAGCTGCGGTCGGTGCGGTCGTTCGACCTGTTCCCGAACACGCATCACGTGGAGTCGGTGGCGATCCTGGAGCCGGCGCCTCGGGCGGCGCGACCTCGGCGTTAGCGGTAGCGGTTGCGGTGTCGGCGGTCGCGGTGTCGGGGGCGGGTAGTGCGTTGGGTATGTCGCGCGCGTTGAGCCTGTTGATCCCGTCGAGCCGGTGGAGCCGGTGGAGCCGGTCGAGCCGGTTGAGTCTTTGGAGACTGTCGTGTGTGGTGCGTTGCGTGCGTTGCGCTTGAGGGTTCGCGCGGTGCGTGTGCGCCCTGGTACGTGTGGCGCGTAGTTCGCGCTTGAAGCGGCCGCCCCGATCAAGGTCGGGGCGGCCGTTGCGCGTTGAGAGTGGTTGTGCCCAACATGGCCGGTTCGCCGACCGATCCGGTGTTGGCCGAGCTCGGCACCAGGCATACGGTCGCGATCAGGCGACCGTCTTCGGACGCCTCGATCGGCCGATTGATCGATGGTCTCGGTGGCCCCGGTGGTCTCGGTGGTCTCGGTTTGAACGAAAACGCCGGTATCACTTGAACGAAAACGCCGGTATCACCGGCCCGCCGGTGGACCCATGCGCGTACTGGGTGCGCAACACCTGTGCGCCGGACGGGACTTGGAGCCGCGGCGCGATGTCGGGCGGTGCTTCGGGCCGGGGCCGACTGTCCGGGCCGGGTGCCCGCGTGCCCGTGTGCCCCTGCGGCTCCATGGTGGCGGCCCCGGGGCACGCGCTCGGGGTGTGGGTGTCGAGGAGCGCGGGCGCGGTACCGGTCACGTCGGGTGCGGGGGTGTTTGTGGTTCGGTCCACCAGTCTTCGGCCGGGTGGGTGGCGTAGCGGCTGCCGGGGCGGGGGCGGGGGCGGATCGATGTGGATGGGGTGGTGGGGACACCGCCGGTGGTGGGTGTCGTGGCTGCGGTGGGGGTGGTCACCCACGTGGGTGACATGGGGGTGAGGGGGGTGGCGTCCCGGGCGGTGCCGCCGAGGAGGTCGGGGACGGGCCCGGCGGCGTGCGTGGTGTGCGCGGCGTCGTGGGTGGCCGCCGGGTGATCGCCGATACCGCTGTCGCCGCGTAGGCCGGGGGCGACCCGGATGCCGGTCACCGGGGCGATCGGGGCCGAGGGCGGTGGAGCAGGGCGGCGTGCGCGAGGGCCGATCCCGGCCGGCTGCACCCGGCGCGGTTCCCGGGGCAGCGGGGTGCCCACGACTGCGGGTGCCGGCGGCGCGGACGAGGGCGCGCAAGCGACCGCAGGTGGCGGGAGCAGAGCCGCTGCCGCTGGGGCGGCCGGGGGATCGGGTGGGAGCGGGGCCGGCGGGGTGGCGGCCACGCAGGTGGCCACCGGAGCGGATGGGGGCGGTGGCGCGGGCGCCTCGGGTACGGCGAGCACGTTGGACGCCGGGGATACGTCAGGTACGGCGGGTGCCGGAGGTGCCGGGAGCGCCGGGGTTCCGGGTGGTTCGCAGGACTCCGGCGAGGTGGCGGCCGATGGGGGCGAGGGTCGGTTCGGCGTGTCCGTCGCCGTCGGGACGACTTCGGGGGAGGCGGGATCGACGGGATCGACGGGGCCGGCAGGACCGGCGGGCTCGGTCGTCGAGGCGGTGGCCGCGGTGCACGGGCGGGTCGGGTTCGGGATGCCGGCGGTCGTGGCCGGTTGCGTCGCTCCCGACGCGGCGTCGGCGCGCGGTGGCAGGGGCCGGCCGGACAGCCGCTCGCCGAGGTCGCGATATACGCCCTCCAGGCGCGCGGCGGCGGCCTGGGCGGCCGTGGGGTCGGTGGCGTGCTCCTGGGCCAGGCGCAGGGCGCGGGCCGCCTCGTCGAGGTGCTCGTGCAGCGCGGCGCCCTGGGTGGCGAGCCGATCGGCGGCGTCGGCCAGCGCCTGACAGCGTGCGGTGAAGCGCTCGGCGCCGCCACCGGTCCAGATCTGCGCGCCGCGCCGGCCGGTCTCGGCGAGCGCGTCGCGCAACTCGCCCAGCCGGGCGGCGGCCAGCCGCCAACCGTCGGCCGCCGCGCCGACCTCGCCGGGCCGGGCCGCGTGGATCGCCGCGTACGCATCCACGGCGTCGGGGGCGCTCATCGCGGGGCCGCCGTACGCAGCAGGGTGCCGACCTCGGTCTCGGTGGCGGTGAACCGGTCGGCGGTGCGGCCGAGTTCGGTCCGGGTGGTGGCCAGCTCGGCGCGAATCTGCGCCAGTAGCTCGACCATCCGGGCCGCCGCGCGGCGGTGCCGGTCGGTCAACTCGGCGGCGCCGGGGAGCGCGCCCAGGGCGTCGGTGCCCAGCGCGGTGTCGGCCGCGACCCGGGCGGGCTCGGCGAAGCACCCGCGCGCGAGGTAGTCGGTGCCGATGTTGTGCAAGCGCCGGACGAGTCCGTGCAGTTCGCCGGTATCGACCGCGTAGCCCGTCGTGCCCTCGCCGTCGGTGCGGGACATGCCACCACCCCCTGATATGTGCTTGAGCCGTGTGCTCGTGCTGCCTGCTGCCTGCTCGTGCGTGTGTGTCTGTGTCTGTGTTCCGGTGTTCCGGTGTGTGCCTGTGTGCCTGGTTGCCGGTTGCCCTCGGGTGCCGGGCCGGCGGGAAAGTGACGCTCGTTCGGGAGCCGATCGAGGCGCCTTCTCGGGAAACGATCAGGTTGGCACACGGTCACTCTGGGTGCCGGCTCCCTGTGGACAACCCGGAGCCACATCACCCCGAAGAGTGAAACCCCGCCAAAATCCGCTTGGTTGTCCACAGATTGTTCGATGGCGGGCGATTCATCCGCCGCTCGGGCGCAACCTGGACACGTCGTGAACACACCGGACGGCACTCCGGGCGATCCGGACAAGCACCACACGAGGGAGCGACCATGCACACCATCGAGACCTTCGCCGAACTGGACGACGAGCTGGCCACCGTCGATTCCACGCCACGTGCGCTGGCCGCCGTCGCACTCGCGCTGCACACCGTGCAGGAGGTGGTGCACGCGTGGAGCGGCGAGCCGGACCGGGGCGGCTGCCTGTGTCGGGTCGCCGACGAACTCGGGGACGCCCGGGAGATCATCGGCCGGATCGTGGGCCCCGACGCCGACACGGTCGTTCCGCTGCCGGGCGGGGATCCGGCGGGCGTGCCGATCGCGGGCGCCGCCCGGGTGCTCGGGAGAGTGGCCAAGGTGCTCACCCTGCTGGCCCGGCAGGGGGTGGCGGACAACCCCTGCGGGGACTGGGCCCGGTTGGCGCCCGCCCACCGCCGGGCCTGCGCGGCCGCGTGGGCGATCGTCTTCCGCAACCTGGTTCGGCTGCGTGCGGCCGAGGAGACCGCGACCTGGTCGGGTCGACCGCATCGGCACGCCCCCGCGATCCCGCAGCGCAGGCGACGCGGCACGGCACACGTGCTGCCGTTTCCGGCGCGGCTCGCGTGATCGACTCCCGCGTAGCGCAGGCGATCGGGTCCGGCGTGGTGCGCGTCCTCAAGAGAGGATGGGCACATGGATCTTCGTATTTTCACCGAACCCCAGCAGGGCGCGACCTACGACACGCTCCTGAGCGTGGCCAGGGCCACCGAAGACCTCGGCTTCGGGGCCTTCTTCCGCTCGGACCACTATCTGCACATGAGCGGCGAGGGCCTACCCGGTCCCACCGACGCGTGGATCACCCTGGCCGGCTTGGCCCGGGAGACCAAGCGCATCCGGCTGGGCACGTTGATGACGGCGGCGACGTTCCGCCTGCCCGGCGTGCTCGCGATCCAGGTCGCGCAGGTCGACGCGATGTCCGGCGGTCGGGTCGAACTGGGCCTCGGCGCCGGCTGGTTCGAGCAGGAGCACACCGCATACGGGATCCCGTTCCCGCGCGAGAAGTTCGACCGGCTGGAGGAGCAGTTGCACATCCTGACCGGGCTTTGGGACACCCCGGTCGGCGACACCTTCGACTACGCCGGCCGCTACTACTCGCTGGCCGACTCGCCCGCACTGCCCAAGCCCGCCCAGCACCCGCACCCGCCGATCCTGATCGGCGGCTTCGGCGCCAAGCGCACGCCGGCGCTGGCCGCGCGCTTCGCGAACGAGTTCAACGTCCCGTTCGGATCGGTCCAGACGAGCGCGCAGCAGTTCGGCCGGGTGCGCCACGCGCTCGTCGAGCACGGCCGCAGGGCCGAGGACATGGTCTTCTCGAACGCGCTTGTGGCCTGCGTGGGCAAGGACGACGCCGAGGTGGCCCGGCGCGCCGCGGTGATCGGCCGCGAAACCGCCGAACTCAAGGAGAACGGCCTGGCCGGCTCGCCCGCCGAAGTGGTCGACAAGATCGGCCGGTTCGCCGAGATCGGTTCGACCCGGATCTACTTCCAGATCCTCGATCTGCACGACCTGGACCACCTGGAACTGATCGCCTCGGAGGTGATGTCCCAACTCGGCTGAGCCCACGGGCCGACCGGCCCGGAGCCGTGCGGGCAGGGGGAAAGGGCCCTGTCGCAGCCCGTGCGCTGCGACAGAGCCCTCCTCTCACCCCACCGCCCAGGTGGCCACTGCGGGCGGTCGCTCGGTGTGTTCCCCCGTCGTCAGACGGTCGCGGGCGTGTCCCCGTCGTCCTTGCCGAAGGTGCCGCTGCCGGCAAGCAGCGCGCTGCGGGTGCCACGTGCGCGGTACCACATGACGCCGCCGACGATCAGGAGCGTGCCACCGGCGGTGCCCAGCAGCCGCGGGTCCAGCAGGGCCCCGGTGTGCGCGAGAGCACCGCCGCCACCGCCGTTGCCGCTTCCGGCGGAGGTACCGGAACCGCTGCCGGCCGTGGTGCCCGTGGTCGTACCGGTGGTGGTTCCGGCGGTGGTGCCGGTCGTGCTTCCGGCAGTGTCACCGGCTGTGGTCCCGGCGGTGGTGCCGGTCGTCGTTCCGGACGTCGTTCCGGTGGTGGTGCCCGTCGTCGTACCGGTCGTGGTGCCCGTGGTGGTGCCGGCCGTCGAGCCGTTGGTGGCCCCGGCGTGCGCGAGCTCGATTTTGAAGGGAAGTTCGACCTTGGGCCCGGTCTCGGTCGTGGTGACCGTCAGGACGTAGGCGCCGTCGGTCCAGGGGGCCGCGTCCCGAGGGAAGATGGCGAGGGCGGCCGAGAACAGCCCATGGGCATCCGTCGTGTCCGACCGCAACTCGACCGGGGCGAAGGACGTGTCGTTCTTCCGGGTGATCACGGCCTTGAACGGCGTGTTCGGGGGGAAGTTCGTCAGCGACAGGCTGTAGTTCACCGTGACGCCGGCCGCATCCGGGATGCGAATCCCCTCGTCGAAGACCACGCTCGGGGAAACCGTGGCGACGACGCTCCACGTGTTGCCCGTCATCCGCACGTTCGCGTGCGCGAGGTCGTCCACCAAAACGGCAGAGTTGTCGTCGAGGCACTGCACGCGGACGCGGTGGTCGCCCGGGAGTGCGTTGACGATGAGCTGGGCCGGCGGGGAGAGCACCGGCTTTCGGTCCTCGGGCAGCGTGATGGGGCTGAACGAGCCCAGCCGGACGTTGCCCCCACCGGGCAGGGTCCGCCAGAAGAGGGCCTTGGTCGCCCCGGCCGGGCATGCCTTCGCCGAGGTGATGGTCACCTTCTGCGAGAGGTCGCCCGTGCTGGGACTGATCGTGAGGACGTCGCTGTCGGTCGGCGGGGTCGTGGTCGGTGGGGTGGTGGTCGAAGGCGTGGTGGTGGGCGGCGCGGCCGCGCTCCACGTCTTGCCATCCGCTCCGTCGGCGGTCGTGATGTCGACCGAAGCCGGTTCGCTCAGCAACGTGCCGATGTCGTCGACGCACTGTGCGGTCAACTTGAAGGTGCCGGTGAGGTCGGTTCCCGCCAGGAACAACCGGATCGGCAAGGGGCGGTCGGGAATCCGGTCGGCGGGCAGCGGATCACCGGTCTCACCGCCGATCAGACGGGGTGTGGCCAGAGTGCCTCCGGAGACCGTCCACCGGAAGTTGGTGGCCGGTGCCGCACAGGGCACGTTCGCCTTCATCGTGACCTTGGTATCGATCTTTCCGGTGCCCGGAGCGACGATGATCGTCGGTGTCGGGGAGCCGGGGTCGGCCGCCGCCGCGAGCGTCGGCATCGCCGACATTACGAGCAGCCCGGCTCCGCACGATGCCAGCACGCGCGCGAGTCTTAGGCTCATCTGGTCAACTCCGTTGAGAAGAAAGGAAAACGGGGACGGATCGCGAGTGGGCCACCGGGACGAATCCCGGCGGCCCAAGGCGTTGTCACCGACGCCGCGTCACCACCACAGGCGGGACGAGTCGAGGGTGATCGCGACCGAGGTGGTCGCCTTCGAGTCCGTGCCGGAGAGCACGAGCGTGTGGGAACCGTCGGCCACGGTCGCCGGGAGCGTCAGCAGCGCGCCGCCCCAGGTGCCGTCGGGCGCGATCTGCGGCTGCAGCGAGACCGGGACGGAGGTGCCGTCGGCGGCGCGCACGGCACCGTCCACGTGCTCGCCGGGAGCGAAGCCGCGGAACAGGACCAGACCGAAGCGCAGCGCGCCGAGCTTGGTCGGCAGCGCACGGGCCTCGGGCGAAAGCGAGCTCCACACACCGCCGTTGACCCTCAGGTCGACCGACGCGGGCTCGGTGATGGTCAGCACGCCATCGGCGCCGGTCGTGTAGCACTGGGCGACGAGCTTGTGCGCGACGCCTTCCTGCGTGGCGGAACCGAGCGGGAACAGCGCGCGCAGGCCGACGACCGCGGTGTCCGCGACCTTGTCGGCCGGCAGCGGGGTGCCCAGGAACGAGCCACCGAAGACGCGTTCGTTGGCGTTGGGCGAACGCACGACGAAGCGGAACGCGGTCGCGTCGGGGCCACACGGAACGCTCGCGCGGACGGTCGCCTTGCCGGTCGCGTCGGCCGGGCCGTACAGCGGGCTCACCTTGATGGTGCCCTGCTCGGCGGTCGCGGACGACGAGGGAGCGGCATCCGTGGCGATGGCCGGCACGGAGGCGATCGCGAGCGCGGCCGGAACCGCGACCGTGAGCGCAAGCAGACGACGGAGCTTCATGAAATGCCCTTCCGAGGTCAGTGGGTTCGAGCAAAACAGCACGCGGCGGCCTGTGGGGCATCCGCCGGGGAAACGTCAGGGGCTCGCGATGGCGGACGGATGAGCGATCCGCCACCGGAGGGTGAACACGAGGCGCGGGACTTCGGGAGTGACGTCGAGAGACCGATCACGACCTCGGCTCCGCGTCGTACGGTCGCGGATCCGGCTCGTGAAGCATCGATCAGGGAGCGAAGTCGAACATGCTTGCGATCGGTCGCCGCTTCGCAGCCGCGGCCCAGGCGATGAAGTTGGCAACGGTGGCGTGATGGTTGCCGTCGCCGCAGTCGTGAACGCAATACACGGTGTGGCCCACATGAGCCGTTGATCGGCGCAGTCGGATCAAGACCGCCTGTGTTGCGAGGCCACGCAGCGCCCCGAGGCCGTGTGCAACATGACCGGCCGGCTTGCCGGTGTCGATCCCACCGGCGGCCACGCCGGAATCATGCGGGGACAGGCCGTCCCGGGTCCCCCGACCCGGGACGGCCCGTCACCGATCACGTGTTTTTGAGCAGGTCGGGCGTGGGTCAGACGACGAAGCCGAAGGTGGTCCAGATCGCCTGCTGCGCCGGGGCCTTGGCCCAGTTGATGAACGCGATGGTGTCCGTGTCGCTCTCGGTGTCCGCCGGGTCGTAGACGAAGTACACGTTGCGGTTGCCGACGAAGCCGCTCGCGTTCGGCGCCTTGCCGTCGATGCTGCGCGGGGTGAAGCCATTGGTGTGGTTGGTCACGCCCGACGCGGGGTTGGTCTGCTCGCCGTACGCGGCCTGCGAGAAGGGGATGATCGCGTCGGTCGAGGTGATCTGCGGCGCGTCGCCGCGGTTCTCCTGCGCGGTCTGGATCACGGTCGCGGCGCAGGCGCCGTTGGCGGCCGAGGTCGGGTCGAAGCCACCGAGCACCTTGTCGATGAACTCCTGGCGGGTGCCGGAACCGGCCTGCGGGATGTGCTTTTGGATCGCACCCGACAGGCTCGGGTTGATCTGGCTCCAGTTGGTGATCGAGCAGTCGTAGATGCCGTGCAGCTGCGCCGAGGTCAGGCCGGCGGGCGCGCCGACCTTCTTGGTGGCCCAGGTGACGGCGTCGCCGGCGACCCGGGTGAAGGTCAGCGTGGTCTCGGGGGTGCCGGCCTTCGGGCCACGCGAGGAGCGAACGAAGCTCAGGCAGTTGGCACTGGTGCCGGCGCGCTCGGCCAGCAGCGCGTTGATGCCGGCGCCCGAGCCGTTCGGCCACGGGTTCTTGCCGGCACCGTACTGGGTGTCACAGGCGGCCTTGCCGGTCGCCTGGCCACCGGCGGGGACGCCGGCGTTGACGGTTATCCAGTTGTTGCCACCCGGGTCGACGTTGGCGGCATAGTCCGAGGTGAGCGCCGCGGTGACGTTCTGCAGCGTGTCCGAACCGGCGTTGACGTACGTGGCCGCGTTCGCCGAGGCGTTGGCGCCGACGACGAGCGCCATGGCGGCGGTCGCGGTGCCCAGTACGGTGGCGGTCTTGCGCATGCTGAAGACGCTGGACATTCGAAGTCTCAACTCTCTCTTGGCATCTGCTGGCCATCGACCGCAGTGGCCGACGCCGACAACGCTGCCGGCGGCTTGATCGTCGTGGGATGTCCGGCAGGGAAACGGGATCGGGCTGCGCGAGGCGTCGACGCGAACGGACCGCGCCTGTAACGGAAACCGGACACACCGGAACCTCTGCGGCACGGATACGACGCCTGCCGTACACCCTCGGCACCGGTTGTTTCCGTAGCGGACAGTTGCCGAGGGGCTGCGCTCTGGTTGTCTCCAGGCGAGGGGCATCCGGCTTGATCGCCGGGCGACATGACGAACCGTCAGGTCGGTTCGCCACCCGCTTCCAGGAGCCGAAAGCCATGGCACACCCGCCCGTGTTCGCACCCGAGTCGCCGGAACTCATCGATGCGCCCCGGCGGATCGCGGTACGTCGGACCAGGGCCGATCACGCGTTCCGCTGGACCACGCGCGGCGTGGCGATCCTGGTCCTGGGGTTGCTCGCCGCGATCGGTGGCTACCTGCTCTACCAGGGCAGCAGCGCGCTCGACCGGGCCGGCTGGGGATTCCTCACCGAGGACGTGTGGGAACCCAAGAGCGGCACCTTCGGCGTGCGCGGCCTGCTCACCGGCACGGTCCTCGTGGCCATCGTCGCGCTCGTCGTCGCGGTGCCCATCGCACTCACCGCCGCCCTGTACATCACCGAGTTCGCCCCCCGGCGTCTACGCGGGGTGCTCACCTCGATCGTCGACCTGATGGCCGCGGTGCCGAGCATCATCTACGGCATCTTCGGCTTCTTCGTGCTGCAACCCCAACTGATCCCGGTCAGCCGGTGGTTGGCCACCAACCTGGACTTCCTGCCGATCTTCGAGATCCGCACGATCGACGTGAAGGCCCGCTTCGTGGACAGCCAGTTCAGCTCCTCGCTGTTCATCTCCGGCGTCGTGGTGTCCACCATGGTCATCCCGATCTGCTGCTCGGTCAGCCGCGAGGTCTTCGGCCAGGCGCCGCCCGGCGAGAAGGAGGGCGCGCTCGCGCTCGGCGCCACCCGCTGGGGGGTGATCCGCGCGGTGGTCCTGCCGTTCGGACGCGGCGGCATGATCGGCGGCGTCATGCTCGGCCTGGGCCGAGCCCTGGGCGAGACCATCGCCGTCGCGATGATCATCTCGTTCAACACCGACTTCTCCTTCCGCATCCTCGACGGCCAGGGCTCGACGATCTCCTCGTTGATCGTCCTGAAGTACGGCGAGGCCGACACCGAGTCGATCTCCGCGCTGATGGCCGCCGGCCTCGCGCTCTTCGTCCTCACCCTCGCCGTCAACACCGTCGCCGGCGTCCTTGTCGCCCGCTCGCGCAGCGGCAAGTCCACCGAGATCTGAGCAACGACGCACAGCGGCCCCGGCTCCACCAGACCCACCACCGAGGGGATCCACGACGATGACCGTCACCGAGCCGATCGTTCGGCCCGGGCCCGACGCGCCGCCGCCCGCGCCCGCGCCGCGACCACCGGAGGAAGCCCGCGTGGCACTGCGCCGCGTGGCCCCCGACGACATCGGCGTCGCACTCGGCGCCGCGGTCGCCGGCGCGAGCTTCGCGTGGGTGCTGTACGGGCGGATCCTGCCGGTCGCCGGCTGGCAGGGCTACCTGATCACCGCCTACGCGAGCTTCCTGCTGCTGTACGCGATCGCCACCCGCATGCGCCTGGACCGAGTGGCCGCCAGTGACCGGGTGGCCGGCGCGGTCATCTCCACCGGCGCGGCCCTGATGGTCGGCACGGTGGTCACCGTCATCGGGTACGTCTTCGTCAAGGGCTTCGGCCGGATCCTGCACACCGACTTCTTCACCGCCACCCAGCGGCACTTCAGTGCGCTCAGCGCCGACGGGGTCGCGGTCGGCGCCGCGCACGCCGTCGTAGGCACGTTCGAACAAATGGGCATCGCGATCGTGCTGAGCGTTCCGCTCGGGGTGATCGCCGCCATCTACATGAACGAGGTCGGCGGCCGGTTCGCCGTGGTGGTGCGGGTGGTCGTGGAGGCGATGACCGCGATCCCCTCGGTGGTCGCGGGCCTGTTCGTCTACGCCTTCTTCGTCATCTCGCTCGGCCAGGGCTTCTGCGGCCTCGCCGCCGGCCTGGCGCTGTCGGTGGAGATGATGCCGGTGGTCACGCGCGCCACCGAGGTGGTGTTGCGCCTGGTACCCAACGGGCTGCGCGAGGCGTCGTTGGCATTGGGCGCGGGGGAGTTCCGCACCCTGTGGAACGTCGTACTGCCCACCGCCCGCAGCGGCCTGGTCACCGCCGTCATCCTCGGCTGTGCCCGCGTGGTCGGCGAGACCGCGCCCGTACTGCTGGTCGCGGGCGGCGGCGCGGGGATGAACTGGAACCCCTTCAGTGGTGTGCAGACCTCGCTGCCGTACTTCATCTGGGTGAACTACAAGTCGCCCAGCGACGAGCTCAACTCCCTCGCCTGGGGAGCCGGCGTGACCTTGCTGCTCATCGTCCTCGTGTTGTTCTCGCTCGCGCGCCTGATCGGCGGTCGCGCCCCCGGCGAGTCCGGTCGTCGCAAGCGGCGGCGCGCCACCGCCGTCGCCAAGTCCCTCACCCCGGAGCCCACTTCATGACCAGGATCACGCGCCTGCCCGGGCGCCTGCTACGGCTGGCGATCGTGTCCGCGCTTGCCGTCCCCCTGCTCGCCCTGCCGACCGGCACCGCCTCGGCCGCCACCGGTATCCACGGCAGCGGTTCCACCTGGAGCTCGCCCGCGACCATGCAGTGGGCGGCCGACGTCGCCGCCCGCGGCCTCGCGGTCGACTACACGCCCAACGGGTCCACCGCCGGTCGCACCGACTTCATGAACCACCTGGTGGACTTCGCGGTCTCCGAGATCCCGTTCCAGGGCAACTACGTCGACCGCACCGGCGCGGCCACCAACGAACTCGCGGCCCTGGCCAACTCGAACACCAAGTTCAAGTACCTGCCGATCGTCGCCGGCGGCACCTCGTTCATGTACAACCTGAAGATCCGCGGTCAGCAGGTCCGCAATCTCCAGCTGTCCCCGCGCACCATCGCCGGAATCTTCACCAATCGCATCAGGGTGTGGAACGACCAGGCGATCAAGGCCGACAACCCGGCGCTGTCGTTGCCGGCGACCCCGATCACCCCGGTCGTGCGCTCCGACGGCTCCGGCACCAGTGCGCAGTTCACCGCGTTCTTGACCAACCAGGTCAACGACGTCTGGCGACCGTTCTTCCCCGGCGGAATGACCTCGGAGTTCCCGGTCAAGGGCGCGACCAAGGCACAGGCCGGCTCCGAAGGCGTGGCCAACTACGTGGCGGCGGGATACGGCGAAGGCGCGATCACCTACGTCGAGACCGCCTACGCCATCCAGCGTCAGTTCCCGGTGGCCTCGATCAAGAACGCCGCCGGCGTCTACACCCAACCCACCTCGGACGCGGTGTCGATCGCGCTCACCAAGGCCCGGTTGAACCCGGACAGTACGCAGATCCTGGACGACGTCTACACCAACCCGGATCGGCGTGCCTACCCGATCTCCAGCTACAGCTACATGATCGTGCCGGCCGCCAAGCAGTTCTCCTTCGACGAGTCCAAGGGCGAAACGCTCGGCAGGTTCATCAAGTACTTCCTGTGCGCCGGGCAGGGGCAGGCACCGCGACTGGGCTACTCACCGCTGCCGCCCAAACTGGTGAGCTTCGGCTACGACGCCATCAAGTCGATCCCCGGCGCACCGGACCCGGGCGCACTGCCGGCGAACCTGAACAAGCCGACCAAGGCGGATTACGACGCCTGCCCGAACCCGACCTTCGACCCCGCCTGGGTGCCGCCGGACCAGAAGAACCAGCAGCAGCAACAGCAACAGCAGAACGGTCCCGGCGGGGGGAACAACCAGAACAACGGTAACGGGAACGGAAGCGGGGACGGGAACACCCCCAAGCCCGGCGACACGCCCGGCGCGGCCACCCCCGGCGGTCAAGGCCAGGACGGTGCGGGCGGTGCCACCCCCGACCAGGGCACCGGCGAAGTCTTGGCCGGCGGCGACAAGTCCGGCTCCGCCGGGCCGGTCAGCGCAGGATCGGTGGACGCCGGTGACTCGCCGCCGCTGCCACCGGTGTGGTTCTACGCCCTCACGCTGGTCTGCCTGGCGGCGGCGGTGTTCGGTGCGCCGTTCCTGTACAGCCGCCTCGGCCGAGGGAGTGGTGGGCCCGATGTCGGTTGAGTCGGGTGGCCGGGAGATGTCCGGTCCGTGCGCCACAGACGAACTTTCGAACACCGTGCCGGTTTCGGCTCCCCCGGTACCGCCGCGCCGCGCGAGGATCGGCGCGGGTCGTCCTCGTCGGGAGACGGTCCCGAATGCGAGTGAGAGAAGTGGAGTTGCCGTGAGCGGCATCGAACGATCCACCACTTCGCAAGGCCGGGCGCTGACCGTTGCCGGTGTCCTCGCGTTGTGCGTCGCGCTGTTCTCGGGATGGCTGAGCGTGGTTGCCACCGGTTCGGCCGCCGCGGCCGAACCGGGCCGCCCGACCGTGACCGTGTCGCAGAGTACGAACCTGGTGAACCAGCGAATCCTGGTCAAGTGGACCGGATTCACCCTGGCCGCCGATACCAACGCCGTGGTCGTGATGCAGTGCAAGGGCACCGCGCCCAAGGCCCGGGACTGCTGGGCTCCGCGCTGGACGCGAAACGGTGAGGAGATCGGTCAGCCCGACGGGTCCTCGCCGGGAGCGGCCACCAAGCAGACCGGACTGCCCACCGCCGCGGACGGGTCCGGGCAGGTGTGGCTCCAGGTGCGGCCGGCCCTGCGGTTGACCGAACTGGGCTGCACCGACCGGCAGCTGTGCTCGGTCGTGGCGTTCGTGATGCCCGCCGACGGAAGCACCGTCTCCTCGTTCCGGCCGAAGGCGAACATTCTCCTGGGCGAAGGCTTCGGGCCCTTGGACACCGACATGGAGCTGGCGTTTGCCGCCGGCCAGGCCGCGGTCACGCCACTGTCGTTCGTACCCGCCCCCGACGTCTGCCCCGGCATGGAGCACCCGGACCTCTCGGTCAACGGTGCCGGCGAGTTCACCCAGGCGGGCGCCTCGTGGGTGTTCGGGCTGTGCACCGCCCGGACGAACACCGTGAACATGACGGTGAGCGCCGGCTCCGGACCCAGCGGTCGTGAGGTCTTCCTCAGCGACGGAGTCGACATCGGCGTCACCCAGCAGCCCATCGGCGGCGCGCTGGATCAGGCCAGACCGGTGGCGCTGGGGGGCGTCCGAGACAAGGCCAAGACCGTGTACGCGCCCTTGACCAACGGTGCGTTGGCCTTCTCGTTCAACATCGACGACACCCGAACCCGCCTACCGATCACGTCGATGAAACTCACCCCTCGACTGATCGCGAAGCTGATCACCGGCGCCTACCAGGCCGCGCCGCATGGGCCGAACGCGATCGTGTATCTGGCCAACGACCCCGAATTCAAGGCCATCAACGAGGCCCGCAACTGGCCCCTGGACCTGCGCACGCCGATCCTGCGCGGCGTCCAGGACGACACGATCTGGGCGCTGACGTCGTGGCTCGCGTCCGATCCGGAGACCGTCACCTGGCTCTCCGGCACACCCGACGCCAACGGCGTCGTGTGCCCGCCGGACTGGCGGATCGGCGCGGCGAACTACCCGATGGCGGTGTACACCAACCGGCTGGAGATGCTCACCAACACGAACGTGCCGCAGACCGTGTACGAGGACATCGTCAACCGGCTCGGCAACTCGATCCCGACCAACCGCACCATGACCGAGACCGGGCCCAAGGACATCGGCCAGGACAAGTACGGCTACCACAACGTCATGGCGATCACCTCGGTCGAGGCGGCCGCCCGGATGGGCACCCCGGTGGCCAAGCTTCGCAACGCGGCGGGCAACTTCGTCGACCCGACCGACCCCGCGACCGTCCGCGCCGGCCTCGCCGCCGCCAAGCCCGGGCCGGACGGGGTCACGCTCACCAACGACTACCGCAGCACCGTGGCCAACGCCTATCCGCTCACCATCACCAACGTGGCGATGGTCTCCACGGACAAGCTCACCGCCGCCAAGGCCGGCAAGATCGACGCCTTCCTCGCCTACGCGGCGACCGCCGGTCAGGTGCAGACCGGCAGCTTCCAGCCCGGCGCACTCCCGCCCGGCTACGTCCCGCTCGGCGACGCGCAGAAGCAGCAGATCACCGACGCCCGCAAGAAGATCGCCGACGCGCCCAAGTGGACCGGCGAGACGCCGCCGCCCACCACCGCACCGGTCGACCAGGGCAACAACGCCGCCGGTTCGGCGGGGACGAGCACCGGGAACAACGGCGGCCCGAACACCCCGGGCCCGGCCGACCCCACCGGCACCCCGACCGCGGCGCCCTCGGCCTCGCCCTCCACCACTCCCGTCGGCGCAGCCGCCCCGCCCGCCGACAAGGGCCCGTTCCCCCCGGTCGCCAACCTGATCAAGGACGCGCTCGACGGCGACCCGTCCGCGGTCGTACTGCTGGTCCTGATGTGCGTCAGCGGCGCCGCGCTGATCGCCTGCCCGGTACTGCTCTCGCTCGGACACAAGCGCCGCACCGGCGGGTGGCCACCACCAGTGGCCGCCGTCCTGCGCCTGATCGGTCGCCAGGGGGCCGCCGCATGAGCGCCGACACCGTCGCCAAGGTGCCCGCGACCGCGCCGGCGCCCGCACCCGCGACCGAACAGGCGCCCGCGAGCGCGCCCGCAGGCACCGGCGGGCAACCGCCGGCGCCCGCGGGCAAACCCCGCACGGAGCGCGCGGACCCGTACACGATCGCCGGCGCCTCGGTCGCCCTGCTCGCCCTGCTCATCGCGGGCTTCGTCGGCTACCTGTACGTCGTCTCCAACATCCAACAGGCCCGCGACCAGAGCATCCTGGCCGACCGGCTCTCCGACGAGCTCTACCGCGACGTCGGCCCGCTCGGCGGCACCATCGACAAGGGCAGCCCGGTCGCGATGCTGCGCATCCCCGCGATCGGCGTGCGCCAGGTCGTGGTCGAGGGCACCACCGCGGACTCGCTCGCCAAGGGACCCGGACACCTGCGCACCAGCGGCCTGCCCGGCCAGGGCGGGCACAGCGTGATCATGGGCCGCTCGCACACCTTCGGCGGCCCGTTCCGGGACCTCGCCGAGCTGCGCGTCGGCCAACGCATCGAAGCCACCACCCAACAGGGCGAGTTCACCTACAAGGTGATCGAGCGCCGGCACGTCGCCAACGGCAAGGACGACGTGCTCGCGCCCGGCCGGGAGAACCGGCTCGTACTGATCACCGCCGACTCGTGGATCCGCCCCGGTGGGCGCACCGTCGTCATCGCCGAACTGCAGGGCGCCCCCAAGGCCCAGGAGGGTCGCCGTCCGCAAGGTCTACGCGCGGACGAGAAGGGCACCGGCGGCTACGCGGACGCCGGCGTGCGGCTGCTGCTGTGGGCACAGGCGTTCACGCTCGTGCTCGTCGTCCTGGTCTGGGCGCTGCGCCGCAATCCCGATCGCCGAGTCACGCTCCTGCTCGGCACCCCGGTCGTGCTCGCCGTCGTGTGGGCACTGTACGAATCCGCCGCTCGCGTACTCCCGGCGACGCTCTGACGCCGGTTCTCCTCCCGTCCCACTCCACACCCCGGAGGCTCCGCACGTGACCAGCCCGGACAGCGGTGCGACGACTCTCGCTCCCGCAGCCCAGACCCAGCCCTTACCGGCTCAATCCGCCGGCGGGCGTGGCTCGACGCTCACCGCGGAGGCCGTCAGCGCCTGGTTCGGCACCCACAAAGTGCTCGAACGCGTCGACCTCGTGATGGCGGCCAACTCGGTCACGGCCCTGATCGGGCCGTCCGGCTGCGGCAAGTCCACCTTCCTGCGCATCCTCAACCGGATGCACGAACTCGTGCCCAGCGCGCAACTCGCCGGCCGGGTCCTGCTCGACGGCGAGGACATCTACGACTCCACCCGCCGCCCGATCGAGACCCGGCGACGGGTGGGGATGGTCTTCCAAAAGCCCAACCCGTTCCCGGCGATGTCCATCTACGACAACGTGGTCGCCGGCCTGAAGCTGACCGGCGTGCGCAACGCCGACAAGGACGCCGTCGTGGAGTCCTCGCTGGTGCGGGCCGGCCTGTGGATGGAGGTGAGAAACAGGCTCAGGCAACCCGGCGGCGCGCTCTCCGGAGGCCAGCAGCAACGTCTGTGCATCGCCCGCTCACTGGCGGTCGACCCGGACGTGCTGCTCATGGACGAGCCGTGCTCGGCGCTCGACCCCACCTCCACGCGGCGGATCGAGGACACCATCGGCGAACTGCGCAACGACATCACCATCGTCATCGTCACCCACAACATGCAGCAGGCCCAACGCGTATCCGACCACTGTGCGTTCTTCCTCGCGGCGGAGAACACCCCCGGCCACATCGTCGAGGCCGGACCCACCACCGCGATCTTCGGCACACCCCGCGACCCTCGGACGGCCGACTATGTCGCCGGTCGCTTCGGATGAGTCGCGGGCCCCGGACGGCACGCCGGAACGGCACGCGCGCTACGACGTCCACCTGGACGCCGAGCAGCACGTGCGGTGGCGGCTCATCGCCCCGAACGGACGCGTGCTCGCGCGGTCCGCTCGGGGCCATGTCACGGCGGGGGCCTGCCGCATCGAGCTGGACCGGCTACGTCGCCGGGTGGTCGACCTCGTGCCCGTGATCGGACGAGCCACGGGCGCACCGGGCTGGTTCTGGAGCGTGGCTCTCGAACCCAGCGCCCCCGTCGCGTTGTCGGCCCGCACCTACGAGCGCCTGGAGAGCTGCCAGGTGTCCTACGAGAGATTCGTCCGCCTGCTGACCGTCACCGAGCCCGACGACTGGTGACCCGGGCCGCGCGCCCGCCGCGATCGCGACGATCGTGGCGGCGCGCCCCCCGCAGTGGACTCTCCCGTCACGGGAGAGGGCACCGTTGTCGGTCGGAGGTGATGAGGATGTTCCTCGGCATCGGAGACTTCGCGCGCGCCACCGGCCTGACCGTCAAGGCGCTGCGCTGGTACGACGAACAGGGCGTGCTGGTGCCCGCGGACGTGGATCCGCACACGCGCTACCGCCGCTACACGGTCGGCCAACTCGAACAGGCGGGCCTGGTCCGCGCGCTGCGCACCGCCGGCGTACCGCTCGCGGCCATCCGCACCGCGCTGCGTGAAGGCGGCTCCCCGCACGAGGCGCTGCGCGCGCGGCGGGAGGCGGTCGTGACCGAACGGGCGCGCGAGGATCGAGCCCTCGCGGCGGCGGAGCGGGTGCTCGCGGGCGCAGGTCTCGACTACGACGTGCACCTGCGCACGAGCCCGTCTCGGGCCTGGGTCGGCGTGGTCGAGTACGTCGTGCTGCCTGCGGACGCGGACCCGGTGATCGCGGACCCGGGCGGTACCCCCGTGGACGCGGACGTCGCGATCGAGGCCGCCCTCCTCGACCTGTACGCGAGCCTGCACGCGGATGGCATCGCACCCACCGGAGCGTTCTGGCTGGACCTGGGGCGACCCGCGGACGACGCCGGCGCCGAGGTCGGGCTGTGCGTGCCGCTCGCCGCGCCGGTACCCGAGGGCTGGTCCGTTCCCGGCCGACGGACGATCGCCGGCACGCGTCCGGCCGGCCGCGAACTGACCACCGAGCACGTGGTCACCGACGACGACCCCGACGACGGCACGGCCGTGCATCCGGCGTTCGCCGCGCTCGTGCGGGCCGCCGCCGAGCGGGACTTGTCGATCGACCTGGGCACCCTGCGGCAGCACTGTCCGCGAGAGGTCGCGGGCAGTCCCGGGAGCGGGAAGGGGGTCCCGGGGAGCGGGACGGGAACCCGCACGGTGGTGGAACTGTCCGTCGACGTCGACGAGTGAGGGCGCCGTCGAAGGGTGCGCCGGCCGGCGTGCCGGAGGGCTTGCCGGTGGGTGCACCGGCGAGCGCGCCGTCGGAGGACGTGCCGGCGGGTGCGCCAAGGGAGCGTCGGAGGGCTTGCCGAAGGAGGGATCGACGGGCGCACCGGAGGAGGCGTCGGAGGACGTGCCGGCGGGCGCACGTCGGTGAAAAGCGATCGTCGGCGACCGGGTGCCTGGCACATAATCGGCCTGGTGTTCCTGACCATCGCAACCACTCATCGGCCCGCCACCGACCTCGGCTTCCTGCTGCACAAGCATCCCGGGAAGGCGCAACGGTTCTCCACGACCTACGGCGAGGCACACGTCTTCTACCCCGAGGCGGACGACGCGCGCTGCACCGCGGCACTCCTGCTCGACGTCGACCCGATCGCGCTCACGCGCGGGGTCAAGCGGGGCAAGGGAGCCAAGGGCTCGCCCGACCTGGCGCTCGCGCAGTACGTCAACGACCGGCCCTACGCCGCGTCGTCGCTGCTCGCGGTTGCGCTCGGCACGGTCTTTCGCACCGCGATGCAGGGCCGCTGCGACGCGCGCCCCGAACTTCCCGCGATGCCGATGCCCTTGGAGATCGAGGTGCCCGCGCTGCCCGCGCGCGGTGGCGAGGAGATGGTCCGGCGGCTGTTCGAGCCGCTGGGATGGCAGGTGGGGATCGAGCCGATTCCGCTGGACCCGCGCTTCCCGGCGTGGGGTGAATCGCGCTACGTACGGCTCGCGTTGACCGGCACGATGCCGCTCGCGGACGCGCTGCGGCAGCTGTACGTGCTGCTCCCGGTCCTGGACAACGCGAAGCACTACTGGGTCGCGCCCGACGAGGTGGACAAGCTGCTCCGCGCCGGCGAGGGCTGGCTGTCCGCGCACCCGGATCGCGACCTGATCGCGAGCCGCTACCTCTCGCGTCGCCCCACCCTCACCCGCAGCGCGATGGAGCGCCTCGCCGAGATCGACGAGACCGCACCGGAGCACCTCGACAACGCGATACCGGACGACGTCGGCGAGGAGGCGGAGACGGACGAGGACGCGGGTGCGGTCGCGCTCGCGGGCGCAGGCGCAGGCGCAGGCGTGACGCCGGTGGGTGCGGACGCAGGTGCGGATGTGACGTCTGCGGGCGCGGGTGCGGGTGCGAGTGGGGCTGCGCCTGCGGGTGTGGCGCCGGCGCGTGCGGAGGGAGCGGTGGCGACCGAAGGTGTGGCGTCTGCGTCTGCGACCGACGGGATTGCGGGTGCGCCTGCGACCGGGGGACCTGCGCCCGTGCCTGCGGCTGCGGCTGCGAGCGCGGCCGACGGTGCTGTGCCTGTGACCGCGGTCCTTGCGACAGCGCCGGCGACCCCCGACGGGGCGATCGCGGGTGCGGGTGCGGACGAGCGGCCGCCGACGCTCGCCAGGCAACGGCGGGACGCGATCCTGGCGGCCCTGCGGGCGGCCGGGGCCGAGCGCGTGCTCGACCTGGGCTGTGGCGACGGCAAGTTGATCCGGGCGCTGCTCCGGGAACCGCGTTTTCGCGAGATCGTCGGCGTCGACGTGTCCACCCGCGCGCTCACCATCGCCGAGCGCAAGCTCAAGCTCGCGCGGATGTCGGAGCGGCAGCGCGATCGGGTGCGGCTGATCCAGGGGGCACTGACCTACACCGACAAGCGGCTCGTCGGCTACGACGCGGCCGTGCTGTGCGAGGTGATCGAGCACCTGGACGAACCACGCCTGCCCGCCCTCGAATACGCCGTCCTCGGCTCGGCCCGGCCGGCGACCGTCGTGGTCACCACCCCCAACGTCGAGTACAACATCCGCTACGCCCCCGAGGAAGTGGGCGGCGAAGGCCTCGCGGCCGGCGCCATGCGGCACGGTGACCACCGCTTCGAGTGGGACCGCGCCACGTTCCGCGCGTGGGCCGAACAGGCGGCGGCCACGTACGGCTACGCGACCCGATTCGAACCGGTCGGCGAGGTCGATCCCGAGGTCGGCCCCTCGACCCAGATGGTCGTGCTCACCCGTACCGAGACCGACGTCGCCGGCATCCCGCCCACCCGCGACCCATCCGCACCCGCAACCCTCCCCACCGCCGACGACGAAGGCACCGGAGCAACGGCATGACCCACGACGCGAGCACCCGCCGTGCATTGACCATGCCCGACCTGTGCCTGGTGGTCCTGATCGGCACCACCGGAGCGGGCAAGTCGACCTTCGCCCGCACCCACTTCAAGCCCACCCAGGTGCTGTCCTCCGACTACTTCCGCGGACTGGTCGCCGACGACGAGAACGACCAGTCCGCCTCCGGCGACGCGTTCGAACTGCTCCACCACGTCGCCCGGATGCGCCTGGCGTCCGGCCGGCTGACCGTGGTGGACGCGACCAACGTGCAGCGCGAGGCCCGCGCGCAACTGGTCAAGGTCGCCCGCGACCACGACGTGTTCCCGGTCGCGATCGTGCTGGACATCCCCGAGGCCGAGTGCCAGGCGCGCAACTCCGCGCGCCCGGACCGGATGCACCTGCCCCCGCAGGTGATCCAGCGTCAGCACCGGGATCTGCGCCGATCGTTGCGCGGTCTGCAACGCGAGGGCTTTCGCAAGGTTTACGTACTCTCCGGCGTGGACGAGGTGGCACGCGCCGAGATCGTGCACGAGCGCCGATACAACGACCTGCGGCACCTGACCGGCCCGTTCGACGTGATCGGCGACATCCACGGCTGCCGCGCCGAGTTGGAATCGCTGCTGGTCGAACTCGGCTACGAAATCACCCGCGACGAGGCGGGGCGGCCGGTCGACGCCGCACACCCCGAGGGCCGGACCGCCGTGTTCGTCGGCGACCTGGTCGACCGCGGACCGGACACCCCGGGCGTGCTGCGCCTGGTGATGGGCATGGTCGGTGCGGGGCACGCGCTGTGCGTACCGGGCAACCACGAGAACAAGCTGGTGCGCGCGCTCAAGGGCCGACAGGTCAAGACCACCCACGGACTCGCCGAGTCGCTCGAACAACTGGCCGCGGAAAGCGAGGAGTTTCGCAGGGAGGTGGTCGACTTCTGCGAGTCCCTGGTCAGCCACTACCTGCTCGACGAGGGCAGGCTCGTGGTGTGCCACGCGGGGCTGCCGGAGAAGTACCACGGTCGGATGTCCGGGCGAGTGCGCAGTTTCGCGCTGTATGGCGACACCACCGGCGAGACCGACGAGTACGGCCTGCCGGTGCGCTACCCGTGGGCCGACGAGTACCGGGGCAAGGCGACCGTGGTCTACGGCCACACGCCCACGCCGCGCGCCGTGTGGGTGAACAACACGATCTGCCTGGACACCGGCGCGGTGTTCGGCGGCGACCTGACCGCGCTGCGCTGGCCGGAGCGCGAACTGGTCGCGGTGCAGGCAGAACAGGTCTGGTACGAGCCGATGCGACCGATGGCCTCACAGGCCCCGGGTGGTCGCGACGGGCGCACCCTCGACCTGGGCGACGTGCTCGACCTGAGCCCCGGCGGGGTTGGTCGCCGGCATGTCGAGACGGCCGGCGCGGGCATGGTGACGGTACGTCAGGAGAACGCGGCGGCAGCGCTGGAGGTGATGAGCCGGTTCGCCATCGACCCGCGCTGGCTGGTCTACCTGCCGCCGACGATGGCGCCGTGCGCGACCGGCACGCTGCCGGGGCTGCTCGAACATCCGGCGGAGGCGTTCGCGCAGTTCCGGGCGGACGGGGTCACCAAGGTGATCTGCGAGGAGAAGCACATGGGCTCGCGGGCGGTCGCCCTGGTGTGCCGCAACGAGGCCGCCGCGCGCGAGGCGTTCGGCGTGGACGAGGGGATGGGCGCAGGCGCGGTGTGGACTCGCACCGGGCGCGCCTTCTTCCCCGATCGGGCCACCACCGACGGCTTCCTGGACCGGCTGCGCGGGGCGATCGACGCCGCGGGACTGTGGGCGGAGCTGGACACCGACTGGTTGCTGTTCGACGCCGAGTTGATGCCGTGGTCGGCCAAGGCGCAGGAGCTGCTGCGGCAGCAGTACGCCTCGGTGGGTGCGGCTGCGACCTCCGCGCTGCCGGTCGCCGGCGCCGCGCTGGCGCGTGCACTCGAACGCGGGATCGACGTCGGTGAGTTGGCCGCCCGCATCAGGGGCCGCGAGGCCAACGCACACGCCTTCGTCGACGCGTACGGCCGGTACTGCTGGGAGACGGACGGTCTGGAGGGACTGCGCTTCGCACCGTTCCAGGTGCTCGCCGGGCGCGGCGGCTCCTACCTGGGCCGGGACCACGCGTGGCATCTCGCGCTCGCCGACCGACTGGTGGCGGCCGACCCGTCGGGGCTGCTCGCGCCGACCGGCCGGCTGATCGTGGACGTCACCGACGACGAGCAGGTCACGGCCGGCGTCGAGTGGTGGACCGAGCTGACCGCCGCCGGCGGTGAGGGCATGGTGGTCAAGCCGCTCGCGGGCGAGGCCGCACGGGCGACGAACCGTCGGGTGCAGCCGGGGGTCAAGTGCCGGGGCCCGGAATACCTGCGGATCATCTACGGCGCCGACTACACCGAACCGGTGAACCTGGAGCGGTTGCGCCATCGTGGTCTGGGCCACAAGCGCTCGATGGCGCTGCGTGAGCATGCGCTGGGCGCCGAGGCGCTGGACAGGCTGGCGGCCGGCGAGGCGCTGTGGCGCGTGCACGAGGCGGTTTTTGCCGTCCTGGCACTGGAATCGGAGCCGGTGGACCCCAGGCTCTGAGACCGCGTCACCTGTTCGCAGCAAGGGCGGTATCCGTGCCGGCGCGGATACCGCCCTCGCGCGGGTGATTGCCGGAAACTTTCGGGTATGTCGCTTCAGTGCCGTGTGCCGATCGAAGCGGGTCGAAGGTCCTGTGCCGATCGGTCCGAGCGTCGTCGCAGGTCGTGACCTGTGTCGGAGGTTCGCGCCCGGTCCCGGGTGCAGGATCCCCATGTGGTGGAAAACGGAGCCGATCCGCGGTGCCGGGCCCCCTCGACACACGGAGGAACAGCGATGAGCCACGCGGTGGATCCCCAGGCCCCGACGGCGTCGCTTCCGGCGGAACCCGCGACGGACGACGTCTCGCGAGGCACCCTCGGCCTCCCGCAGGCGACCGCGCTCGTGGTCGGCGGCGTCGTGGGCACCGGGATCTTCCTGCTGCCGGCCACCCTCGCCAAGTACGGCACGATCAGCATCCTCGCCTTCGGCCTGGTCACCGTCGGCGCCCTGACGATCGCGGCGATCTTCGGCAGGTTGGGCGCACGCATCCCGGCAGCCGGTGGCCCCTACGCCTACGCCCGCCAGGCCTTCGGCGAATTCCCCGGCTTCCTGAACGCGTGGTCGTTCTGGATCACCGCCTGGGCCGGCAACGCCGGGATCGCGGTGGCCTGGGTCGGCTACGTGAACTACTTCCTGCACTGGGACTCCGAGCCGGGGAAGATCGCGATCGCCCTGGTCGGCCTGTGGATCCCGGCCCTGATCAACCTGTCCGGGGTCAAGAACATGGGCCTGTTCCAGGTCGTGACCACCGTGCTCAAGTTCGTTCCGCTGATGTTCGTGGCCGTCGTCGGCCTGTTCTTCGTCAAGAGCGGCAACTTCGGCGAGTTCAACGCGAGCGGCAAGAGCTTCCTCGGCGCCCTGCAGGTGTCCGCGGCACTGGTGGTGTTCGCCTACTCGGGTATCGAGGCCGCATCGGTGGCCGCCGAGAAGGTCAAGGACCCCGAACGCAACATCGGCAGGGCCTCGATCTACGGCACGCTCGCATGCGCGGCGGTGTACATGCTCAGCACGATCGCGGTGATGGGCAATGTCCCGCACGCCGAGCTCGTCGACTCCTCCGCCCCGTTCTCCGACGCGCTGAACAACATGTTCGGCGGCAGCCTCTGGGGCGGCATCATGGCCGCGATGGCAATCGTCTCGGGCATCGGCGCGCTCAACGGCTGGACCATGTTGTGCGCGGAGATGCCCTACGCGGCGGCCAAGGACGGCATGTTCCCGCGACCGTTCGCCTCGGTCAATCGGGCGGGCGCGCCCGCCTTCGGCATTCTGGTCGCCACGGCCTTGACCTCGGTCGTGGTCGCGGTGAACTACCTGTGGTCCGAGGACGCGTTCGAGACGATCCTGCTGTTGGCCACCGTCACCACCGTGATCCCGTACCTGTTCTCCGCGTCGGCGCAGTTGTTCTGGCTGGTCACCCGCGAGCGCCCGGTCAGCCGCGCGGCACTCGCCAAGGACCTCACCATCGCCGGCGTGGGCTTCCTGTTCACCCTGTGGATGGTCTACGGCGCGGGCTCGGACGCGGTGCTCAAGAGCCTGATCATGCTGCTGCTCGGCATCCCGGTCTACATCTGGGTCAAGGCCTCGCGCGGCGAATACGGCCCCGGCGGCACGGAGGCGACCTACGTCGAGGCCGAGGAGGACGTCGCCGTGGACATGCGTGAGTAGCCCGGCGTGCGCTCGCGGCGCGCCTCGTACTCCGCGGCACCGGAAACACCATCCGCAGACGGAAGCAGAAAAACGGAAACGGCGGCAGAAGTAGAAGCGGAACCGAGCGGGAGCCGAGAAGCACCACCGCATCGGATCCGACGGTGCCACCACCGAAACCAGACCCGGTCCCGATGGCCGGAAAGCACATCGCAGTTCGCAACGGTCAGGAGGACCATTCCATGGGGTTCCACGTCGAGTCGGAGACCGGTCGCCTCAAGCAGGTGATCCTGCACCGCCCGGATCTGGAGATGAAGCGGCTGACCCCGACGAACAAGGACGAGCTCCTGTTCGACGACGTGTTGTGGGTCAAGCGGGCCCGCGAGGAGCACGACGGCTTCGCGGACGCGTTGCGTGATCGCGGCATTCGCGTGCACCTGTTCACCGACCTGCTGCGCGAGACGCTCTCCGGCGAGCCGGCCGCCAAGAAGATGGTCCTGGACCGGGTCTTCGACGAGCGCGAGTTCGGCCTGCTGGCGGTGGACGAACTGCGCGGCCTGTTCGAGGGCTTCGACGCCAATGAGCTGGTCCGCTACCTGGTCGGCGGCATCACCAAGCGCGAAGTGCTCGAGTACATGCAGGAGCCGCACAGCGTCGCGTTCCACACCATGGACGTGGACGACTTCGTGCTCAAGCCGCTGCCCAACCACATCTTCACCCGGGACACCTCGTGCTGGGTCTACGACGGCGTCGCGGTGAACGCGATGATGATGCCCGCCCGCCGGCGCGAGACCGTGCACTTCGAGGCGATCTACAACTACCACCCGAACTTCGCCAAGGGCGACTTCAACGTGTGGAACCCGGGCCAGAGCAGCTTCCCGGCGACGATGGAGGGGGGCGACGTCCTGGTCATCGGCAACGGCGCCGTCCTGGTCGGGATGAGCGAGCGGACCACCCCGCAGGGTGTCGAGGCGCTGGCCCGCGCGCTGTTCAAGCACGGTTCCGCGACGAAGGTGGTCGCGCTGAACATGCCGAAGAAGCGCGCCTTCATGCACCTCGACACGGTGATGACGATGCTCGACGGCGAGACGTTCACCAAGTACGCGGGCATGGGCATGCTGCCCTCGTACACGATCGAGCCGGGAGAGCACGAGAAGGAACTCAAGGTCACCGACCACCCGGCCCACGACATGCACAAGGCGATCGCGGGCGCGCTGGATCTGTCCGACATCCGCGTCCTGACCGCGACCCAGGACGTGCGCTCGGCCGAGCGCGAGCAGTGGGACGACGGCTGCAACGTGCTGACGGTGGAGCCCGGCGTGGTCTTCGCCTACGAGCGCAATGTGACCACCAACACCTACCTGCGCAAGAACGGCATCGAGGTGGTCACCATCCGCGGCAGCGAACTCGGCCGCGGCCGTGGCGGGCCGCGCTGCATGAGCTGTCCGGTGGAGCGCGAGGCCGTCTAACCTGGCGGTTTGCCGATCCGGGTGACCCGTCGTCCGAGTCTGCGACCGATGCGTTGTGCGATTCGTCGTGCGACGTCTCGCCCGAATGTTTCGTCGACTTTCGATCCCGTCCGAAGAGAAGCCTGGAGCCATGGCCTTCAATCTGCGTCACCGCAACTTCCTCAAGGAATTGGACTTCACCCCCAAGGAGTTCAACCACCTGCTCGACCTCGCCGCGGATCTGAAGGCCGCCAAGTACGCGGGCATCGAGCAAAAGCGCCTCGTCGGCAAGAACATCGCGCTGATCTTCGAGAAGACCTCCACCCGCACCCGGTGCGCGTTCGAGGTCGCCGCGTACGACCAGGGCGCGGGCGTGACCTACCTCGACCCGGGCGGCTCCCAGATCGGGCACAAGGAGTCGATGAAGGACACCGCGCGCGTGCTCGGACGGATGTACGACGGTATCGAGTACCGCGGCAGCAAGCAGGAGTACGTCGAGGAACTCGGCAAGTACGCGGGTGTGCCGGTGTGGAACGGGCTGACCGACGAGTGGCACCCCACCCAGATGCTCGCGGACATGCTCACCATGCGTGAACACTCCGACAAGCCGCTGCACCAGGTCTCGTTCGCCTACCTGGGTGACGCCCGCAACAACATGGGCAACTCGCTGCTGATCACCGCCGCGATGCTGGGCATGGACGTGCGCATGGTCGCGCCCGAGGAGCTGTGGAACGACCCGGAGATCGTCGACAAGGCCAAGGAGATCGCGGTCGCGACCGGCGCCCGGATCACCCACACCGTCGACGTCGCGCAGGGCGTCAAGGGCGTGGACTTCCTCTACACCGACGTGTGGGTGTCCATGGGCGAGCCCAAGGAGGTCTGGGACACCCGGATCGCGCAACTCAAGGCGTACCAGGTCAACATGGACGTGGTGAAGGCGACCGGCAACCCCAAGGTCAAGTTCATGCACTGTCTCCCGGCGTTCCACGACCGCAACACCGAGGTGGGGCAGGACATCTTCGAGAAGACCGGCATGGAGGCGCTCGAAGTCACCGACGAGGTCTTCGAATCGCACTTCTCGATCGTCTTCGACGAGGCCGAGAACCGCCTGCACACGATCAAGGCGGTCATGGTCGCCACGCTCGGCGACTAGAGCACGGTACGAGGATCGGCGCGGCCCGGGCACCGGACCACCGGTACCCGGGCCGCTCGTGGTTGCGGAACACCCCATTCATCGTGATCTGCCGCGACGTTGCGATCGGCCGCCGGCCGTTCGCGATCGCCGCCCCGGACCGAAGGGATCCACCATGCGCGTCGTCGTCGCCCTCGGCGGAAATGCGATGCTTCAGCGCGGGGACAAGCCCGACGCCGACATCCAACTGCACAACATCCAAAAAGCGGTCACATCATTGGCCCCGCTGGCCCGCGAACACGAACTCGTGGTCACCCACGGCAACGGCCCCCAGGTCGGCGTGCTCGCCCTCCAGTCCGCCGCCGACCAGTCGCTCAGCCAGCCCTACCCGTTCGACGTGCTGGGCGCGATGACGCAGGGCATGATCGGCTACTGGCTGCTCCAGTCGTTGCAAAACGCGCTGCCGGGCCGACAGGTGTGCTCGCTGATCAACCAGACCCTGGTCTCCACCGCCGACCCCGCGTTCCAGAACCCGACCAAGTTCGTCGGCCCGGTCTACGAGGAGGACGAGGCCAAGCGGCTGGCCGAGGAGCGCGGTTGGATCGTCAAGGCGGACGGCAAGTGGTGGCGCCGGGTGGTGCCCTCGCCCAAACCCGCCCGCGTGGTGGAGACCCGACTGATTCGGCAACTGCTCGCCTCCGGGGCCGTCGCGGTGTGCGCAGGCGGCGGAGGCGTACCGGTGGTCCGCAACGAACTCGGCCAACTCACCGGCGTCGAGGCCGTGGTGGACAAGGACCTGACCGCGGCGCTGCTGGCCGAGGCCCTGGACGCGGACGTGTTGTTGCTGCTCACGGACGTCCCCCGCGTGGTGCGCGGATTCGGACAACCCGACGCGCAGGAGATCACCAACGCCACCCCCATGCAACTGCGCGCCGGTGACTTCCCGGCCGGTTCGATGGGCCCCAAGGTCGACGCGATCTGCCGCTTCGTCGAGATGACCGGCGACATGGCCGCGATCGGCGCGCTCGACCAGGCCACCGAGATCCTGCGGGGCAACGCCGGCACGATCGTCACACCGAGCGGCAAGTATCCGGAGACCAGCCTGTTGTAGGGGACGACCGGGCGACACACGGGCCGCGAGTGCGGCCGGCGGGTGCGGGTCCTCGGGTGCGGGTGGCGGTCGCGGGCGGCGGTCGACGGGTGCGCAGGCGATGCGGATCGTGCCGGACGCACCTGCGGGCCCACATTCGTCGACGATCTTTTCGAGCGCGGATCGGCAAAGGGTCTGGTCCGATCGGCCCGTGTCCTGTGACCATGTCGAGCATGGCCGTCTCCGTGATGCCTGCCGCCGACACACTCGCCCGAACGCTGCTCGCCGCCCGCGGCGCCGAGTGGGGGGACTGGTCCGTCGAAGCCCTGCAGGAGAGCGCCGGGCGGCTCGGCTGGGAGACTCGCCGGGACGAGGACGGGTATGTGGCCATCGAGACCGGCATACCCGGACTGCTGTGCCGGGGGGATCCCGGCGAGCGCGCCGACGGCGCCCCCTGTATCCGCTTCACCGCTCCGCTGCCGGTCCGGGCGGATCCGCCGCCGATGCCCGGGTTCCAGGGCCCGTCCGTGCCCGGCCAGTACCCCTACGGCGGCGGCGCCTGGGGCACCGTGCCCTACGTCCGTGACCGCGGGCGGGAGTTGGACGCCGCGCACACCAGGCTCGGCGCGGCACTGACCGCGGCCCTGGGCCCGGCGCCCTGGCGGGGCGGGCCCGCCGCGTGGTTGCGCTGGCGATCGCGCCGCACCACCCTGCGGCTCTCCCGGGACGACGCGAACGAGGCGCTCGTCATGGAGTTGTTCCCCACGCGCGCCGGCGAGGCGTTCGAACGGCGCGGCTTCGAACGGGCCGGTTCACTGGCCGAACTGCCCTACATCTGGTGTGTCAGCCGCCCCGACATGAGCCTGACCGAACTGTTCCTGCCGTTCGGGCCGGACCCGCGCGACTGGGCGGACTTCCGCGATGCGCTGCCGCGCGTACTGTCCTCGCTGGTGGTGGACATGCCGCTGGTCGGCTGGGTGGAACCGGTCCTGCTGGTGCTGGGCGACGTCGCCGAACCCGCGCACACGGCCGAGATCCGGGTCGGGCAGGACCGTCTCGAACTGGGCAACGTGCCCGGCAACGGGCGCCAGGTGTGGCTGCGCCCCGGCGCCGAACACGCCGTCGCGGCGGCCGAGTCGATCCTGGAGGCGTTCGCGTACTGGGGCATCGACGGCGTACGCCGGCTGCGCACCCGAGCATGGACGTCCGGCGGCTACGTCGACCTGCCCGGCATCGGAGTACGCCCCGAGGGGACACACCCGGATGACGCGTGACGACGAGCGACGCGCGGACCGCGAGGGGGACGCCCGTGCCCGCGCCGGCGACCGTCGGCGCCTGCGCCCGCGCCTGCGCCCGCGACCGCGACCCGGTACGTGCCCGCGACCACCTCCGGCGCACGGTCGCGACCGTGAGTGCGACCGCGCCTGCGCCTGCGACCGCACTCGTACCCCCGTCATGGCCCTGTGCAGGGCGCGTTCGTCAGTCCTTGGTGCCCGCTCGCCACTGCAGGCCCCAGCCGTACGCCTGGTCGACCTTCTGCTGGTTCCCCTTGATGTAACGCACCTCGCGCTGGATGGTCAGATCCCCGCCCTGGTTCTGGACGAGCGCGATCGCGCACGAGCGTGCCGCGCCGCCGGTCTCGTCGAGCCGGATCTCCAATTCGGGGCCGGTCGCCGGAGTCAGCGTCACCACCGCCTGCGCGTCGTCGAACGTCACACCCTTGTAGATGAACGCGAAGATCAGCAGGCGCTTGAAGCTGCTCTTGTGGTCGAGGTTGATGAACAGGTTCTCGCCGGCGGTGTTCGCGCCGGTGCGGTCGTCGCCGTCCAGGAACACGTACGGCGGCTTGTCCGGCGAACCGAACATGTTGCCGAGCGCCTGCACGATGCCCTTGGTTCCGTCGTTCAGCTCCCACAGGCAGCACAGGTCGAGGTCGGTCGGCCCCATCAACCGCTTGAGCATGCCGCGCCCGGGGGCGGCCTGCACCCAGTTGAGGTTCACCCGCATGCGGCTGCCGGTGATGCCCTCCTTGCTGAGCGACACCATCGGTGAAGCCTTGGTCAGCGTCACCTTGCTCAACCGCACGGGCGGCCTGCCCGGTGCGCTCGCCGGCGGCGGGGTGACCGGCGGACGCGCCGGCTCGGGCTTGCGGACGTTCAGCCGAGGCGCCGGCGGCGGTGTCGAAACCGGAGGCGGGGGCGGCGCGGGCGCCTGCACCCGAGGAGGCGCGGGTGGCGGAGGCGGGGCCGTCACCGTGATGCCGAAGTCGGTGGCGAGCCCCTCCAGGCCGGTCGAGTAGCCCTGTCCGATGGCCCGGAACTTCCAGGCCCCACCACGGCGATACAACTCGCCCGCGAGCATCGCGGTCTCCACCGTCGCATCCGCGATGTCGAACCGGACCAGGTCCACCTCGGCCCCGGGATCGCTCACCAACAGGTGCAGGTCACGGATACCCGCGAAGGTGCCGCTGTGCGCCGAGGCCGCGAGCACCACCCGATCCACGCTTGCCGGAATCGACCCCAGATCGATCTCCAGCGCGTCCCGCGACCACGTCCCCTCGTCCTTGCCGACGTGGCGAACCGCGCCGGAGGGATGGGTCGGCTGGTTGTAGAACACGAAGTCGGCGTCGCCAGAGACGCGACCCGACGCACCCAACAACAGCGCCGACGCGTCCAGGCCGGGCGTACTCGGCCCCGGTCGCCAGACGAAGACCGCGCGTACCTTCGCTGCGGCCACCGGCGTGTTCTGTCCCTTGCCCAACTGCTGCACCATGCGCACGATCGTCACACGAGTGGGCTGATCGGTTCATCCTTTGCGGCGAAAAAATCGGGTGCCCACTCGTACGGGTCAGTAAAACCGGGGTGAAACGTACCCGCTCGTCCGCTACTCTTGCTCGCCTTGCCCGGGGTGTTGCGGGCCGGGGCCGGCGTTCGACACGCATCAGGCTCGGCGCAACGAAACCAAGAGTGAGCATCCCCACACCTCCGACCGAGGTCACTTCGGTATGCCCGGAGTCGCGTGTCCCGTCGGCCCCGCCGACGCCGCACGCTGCCCGGGGAAAGGGATTTCACCATGACGTTCGCTTTCGCGTGCCCACTGCGGGTCGACCACCCGCCGGACCGGAGAGCCCGGCTGTACCGCTTCGGCGCGCTCTTCGGCGCGGGCTTCCGCCGCTGGTCCACCTACCGGCAGGCCGCCCTCGCCGGCCTGTTCACCAACATCGTCTTCGGTGTGATGATCTACTCCCTGATGCGCGCCCTCGCCGAGGACGGACGCCGGCCCGGCGGCTACGACGCCGCCCAACTCGCCACCTACGTCTGGGTCGGTCAGGGCGTTCTCAGCGTCGTAAACGCCTGGTCCTGGAACGAACTCGCCGACCGCGTGCGCAGCGGCGACGTGACCTCCGACCTGCTGCGCCCGATCGACCCGTTCGAGGCATTTCTGGCCGCCGACCTCGGCCGGGCCGCCTACGCGGTGCTCGCCCGAATGCTGGTACCCGTGCTCGCCGGCGCGCTGATGTTCACCATGTACATCCCACAACGCCCCTACACGATCCCGCTGTTCGTGCTCTCGCTGATCATGGGCACGATTCTCAGCTTCACCCTGCGCTATCTCGTCAACCTCGGCGCGTTCTGGCTCCTCGACGATCGCGGCCTGGGTGCCATGTGGATGCTGGCCTCCGGCGTACTGGCCGGATCCTTCTTTCCGCTGCGCTTCCTGCCCGACTGGGCCCAGGCGGTGCTGTGGTTCGGCACTCCCTTCCCCGGCCTGTTCCAGATCCCGCTCGACGTCGTGGTCGAACGCCCGGGACCCGCACAGCAGATCGGCAGTGTCGTACTGCAACTGGTCTGGGTCGCGATCCTGGTGCCCCTCGTCCTGCGCGTGCAGCGGGCCGCGACCGACAAGCTGGTGATCCAGGGTGGCTGAGCCGAGTGTGCTCCAGGCGTACGTGCGCCTGGTGCAGGCCCAGATCCGCAGCCAGACCCAGTACCGCACGTCGTTCTGCGTCGACGTCGCGTCCTCCGCGCTGAGCACACTCGTCGAGGCCGCGGTCGTCCTGGTGGTGTTCCGGGTCTCGCCGACCGTGGGCGGGTTCGGACTGCGCGAGGTGCTCGTGATGTCCGCGCTCGCGGTGTTCGCCTTCGACCTCGCGGACCTGATCGTCGGCAATGTCGAACGACTGTCGCTGTACGTGCGCAAGGGCACGCTCGACGCGGTCCTGGTCCGCCCCTTGCGCGTGTTGCCGCAACTGCTCGCCACCGACTTCGCGTTGCGCCGAATCGGCCGGGTCGCGCAGTCGTGGGTGCTGCTCGTGGTCGTCCTCGTGTACGCCGATCTGCACTGGACGCCGGCCCGCGTCCTGATGCTCGTACTGACCCCGGTCGCAGGCTGCGCGCTGTTCGCCGCGGTGTTCGTATTGGGCGCCTGCGTCGCGTTCTGGTTCGTCGAATCCGGCGAGATCGCCAACGCGTTCACCTACGGCGGCAGGGAGTTCGCCCGCTACCCGGCGACGATCTACCCGGGGCTGCTGCGCCGGGTGTTCGGCTATGGGGTCGGCCTCGCGCTGGTCGGGTACCACCCCGCGCTGTTCCTGACGGGGCACGCGGATCCACTCGGCGGGCCGGACTGGCTCGCCTGGCTTTCCCCGGCCGTCGCCGCATGCGCGTGGCTGATCGCGCTGCTGATGTGGCGGACGGGGATTCGGCACTACAGGAGTACGGGATCGTGACCGCGACCGAGACCATGACCGCGATCGGGACCGACACCGAGACGATGATCGAAGTGCGCGATCTGCGCAAGGAGTTCACCGTCCGGCGCAAGGTCGGCCGAATCCGCCGGGAATCCCGGACGGTGGCCGCTGTGGACGGCGTCGCGTTGAGCATCGCGCGAGGCGAGACGGTCGGCTACATCGGACCCAACGGGGCAGGCAAATCGACCACGCTCAAGATGATGACCGGCATCCTGACGCCCACCTCCGGACACGTGCGGGTCTGCGGCCTGGAACCGGTGCCCCGTCGACGCCGGCTGGCCCGTCGGATCGGGGTGGTCTTCGGCCAGCGCTCGCAGCTGTGGTGGGATCTGCCCCTGCGGGAATCGTTCCGGTTGCTGGGATTCGTTTATGCCGTGCCGCACGCCGAGCATCAGGCCCGGCTCCGGCAGTGCCGGGCGATGCTCGAACTGGACGAGTTCATGGACACGCCCGTGCGCCAACTCTCGCTCGGGCAGCGCATGCGCGGCGAGATCACGGCCGCGCTCCTGCACGGGCCGGACGTGTTGTTCCTGGACGAGCCGACAATCGGACTCGACGTGGTGAGCAAGCAGTCGCTGCGCGCCTTCCTGGCCGAGATCGGCACGCGCGGGGACGTGACGACCGTGCTGACGACACACGACCTCGCCGACATCGAGCACCTGTGCCGGCGGCTGATCGTGATCGACCGCGGCCAGGTCGTGCACGACGGGACGCTGGAGGCCCTGCACGCACGCTACGGCTCGCGCCGGCGAGTGGTCGTCGACCTGGACGAGGCGCGTGCGCTGGACGTGCACACGCCCGGGATCACGATCGAGGCGATCGAGGCCGACGGCAGACGGATCACCTTCGCCTTGGACGGCGTGCCGGCGGGGGAGCTGATCGCCAGGATCGCGCGCGACGGGGGACTGCGGGACGTGTCCGTGCGGGAGCCCACGATCGAGGAGGTGGTTGCGCGGCTGTATCGGGGATGAGGGGCGGCATTTCGTTGATGCCGCCGTGGCCAGGGCCGGGTGGCGGCCTGGGGACCGAGCCGTTGGTGGTCAACCGTGACCGGTGACCGGTGACCGGTCGTGGTTGGTGAATTGTGGATTGCGGGCTTCGGTCGTGATCCGATCGGGCTCCCGCGCCGAGCCGTGGGCGACTCTCGGGCCGGGCGTCGCGCTGGCACCCGGTTTGAGGGATTGCCCCCTGCGGGAGGGTGGCGTCTCGGGAGAGAGTCTTCCCGAGGGGGACGGGACATGACGCGCAGTCGGGATGAGGTCGTCGGTGCCGCGTTGTCGCGGTGGGCGGCCGGACGTTTTCCATTGCCGGCCGATCCGGGACATCGCTGGTACTTCGCTCGCGAGGGCGTCGTCGCGGCCTTGGCCGGGGCCGCGACGACGCTGCGGGCGGCGGAACCCGATGCGGCGGTGGCCGGGTGGGTGGGCGACGCCGACCCGGACCAGATACGGGTACTCGCCGCTGCGTCTGCCCGTCCTCCCGCCCTGGTCGTGGTGGGGGCGGCCGGCACCGGCAAGACCAGGACCGCCGCGATGGTGGTCCGGCGCGAGCAGGACGCAGGCGGGCGCGTGTTGGTCGTGACACGGCAGCGGTACGGGGCGCGGCGGTTGTGGGAGGAACTCGCGCGGGCCGGGGTGACGAGTGGCCTTGCGGGCGCGGGCGCGGGTGCGGGTGTGGGCGGTGGCGATGCGGCCCGTGCGGGTGTGGGTGCGCGGGCGGGGGCCGGGCTCGGCGCCGCGTCGGATGGTGACGCGGACGGGTCGTTGTTGGACCGGCATCTGCGTTCGATGGTCGAGCCGTACGGGGCCTGGGGATCGACACTGGGCGGGATTCAGGATCACCTCATCGGACGGCCGCCCTGGACCGGGCCGGTGCTCGATCGGGAGGTCGCGTCCGCGCTCGACCCGGACGAGGCCCGTCGGCTCGGTCGCGAACTCGAACGGTTCGCACACGCGGGTGGGCTGCGCGATGCGGCCTGGCACGGTGTTCGGATCGACACGCCCGAGCAGGCCCGGACCGCCGTCGGCGAGATCGCCGAACTGCGCGCCCGCTTCCGGGAGATCCGAGCCGGCGCCTCCGGGGCGCGGTTGCACGCCGATCGGCCCGAACCGCGCGACCTCGCCGAGTGGACCGCGTGCCTGGTGCTCGCCAAGCGGCTGCGCGAGTTCTCGATCGCCGTCGACCCGGAAATCCTCGCGGGGCCGTACTCGATGCGACAACTGCTCGCGGCCACGCACTGGTACGGCCGACCCGCGGCGCGCCGCTATCTGCGCGACCGCACCCGCTTCCCGACCGGGCCGCCATGCGGCTCACCCTGGCCGAGGCGCGGACCCTGCACCGGCTCTTCCGAGCCCAGTCCGGTGGGGTGCCGGAACCGGCGTTCCTGCGGAGGATGGTCCTGGCGTGGGCCGATTCGGAACGCGAAGGGCAGGCACTGGCGGGCTACGCGACGTCGTTGTTCCCGATCCTGAACCTGCCGGTGGACACCTCGCTGTCCGAGGTCGGCGCGCGGCTCGACCGACTGGCCGAATCGATCTCGGCGGACGGGGCGTCCTGGGAGCGGCTCGCGGATCGCTGTCGGTCGTACCGCGATCTCGCGACCGCCGGCCTCGGGCCCCTGATGGCGGATCTGACGGCGCGCGGCGTGTCGCCGGGGCGGATCGCGGACGAGTACGAGCGATTCCTGTACACGTCGCTGGCCCACGCCTGCACCGGCGGCGCGCCCGGCGGGGTGGTGGGCCTGCAGGCGCACGTGCATCGGTATCGCACGCGGGCGACTGCGGCCGCTGCCGCCGGGCCGGGGCCGAGGACGCGGAGGCGCCCGTCGGATGTGTCGGCGGACGCAAACGTGAGGGTGATGTCGCCTCGCGATGTTCGGCGATTGCCGGACACGGCGTACTTCGACCTGGTGGTGATCGACGACGCCGGGCTCGTGAGCGAACGCGACGTGATTCCGGCTTTGTTGCGGGCGGGTCGCGTCGTGTTGTTCGGGGACCCGACGGGGCCGGGACTCGGCGATCCCGACGGGCCGGGCGAGCCTGGTGATCCCGGCTCCGAAGGCGACCTGCGCTCTGCCCTCGCGTCGGTGAGCCGGTTCGTCGAGCCGGTTCGGATCGCATACACACACCGCCCTCTCGACGAACGGCTTACAGTGCCGGGCGTGCTGCCGGCGGCACGGCTTCCGGGCGTGCGGGGCGAGGAGGCGGCGGTACGGCACATCGTGACCGGCGCACACGACCTTGCGGAAGTGGTCGCCACGGCCCGGTCGTACCGGGCGCGGTATCCCGAGGAAACCCTTGCGATCGTCACCCTGGGCGGGTCGCAGGCGCGGCGCATTCGGTCCGCACTGGCGACGGGGCGCGCCGACGAGGAGTTCGCGGTGGAGCGGGCGGCGGTCCTGCACGGGGGCGAATGGGACACGGTGCTCCTCAGCGTCGGGGCGAAGCGAGACGCCGAAGGACGCCTGATCCATCGATTCGGTGCGGCCACCATGCCCGGCGGGGACGCACTCGTGGCCTCGGCGGTCTCACGGGCACGCCGGCGACTGGTCGTGATGACCACGTTCGAGGAGGCCGAACTCGATTCGGCACGGCTGCGGGCGCCGGGGGCTCGGCTGTTGCGAACGGTGCTGCGGCACGCGGCAACCGGCGGGCGCGGAGCGGTGGTGGGTGAGGTCGCGGCTGCGGGCGCAGGCGCGCGCGGCAGCAGGGTCGGTGCGGGCGCGGGCGCGACCGGAGCCCCGGACGCGTTCCACGCCGATGTGCTCGATCGGTTGCGGGCGGCCGGTCTCGAACCGATATATGAGTTCGGGGGGCGTGCGGGTGTCGTGATCGCGCTGCCGGGACCTCCGGCGGATCCGGGTACGGCTGCGGGTGCAGGCCAACGCGCGGGCGCACGCACCCTCGACGGCTTGCGGGCCCGAGCCACCGCATGTCGATACCCGGTCGACGCCACAGGCGCGGATTCGGACGAGACAGCGGTCGCACTCGCAGGTCACCCGGGTACACGCGCGGTCGCGGGCCCAGGCGCCTGCCACGGCGACAGCGAGGTCGCAAACGCGCCCGCAAGCGCACCAGCAGGTGCGGGTCCGCCGAGGCGGATGGTGGTTGCGATCGAGACCGATCGCAGCGCGGCCTACCGTGCGGAGCCGTCCGTGCGCGAGCGCGAATGGTTGCGGCCGGCCCGTCTGGAGGAGCGGGGGTGGGTCGTGTATCGCCTGTGGAGTGGGGACTGGATCCGGGACCCCGACCGGCAGATCCGGCAGATCGTGGCGCTGTACCGGTCCGCGGCACACGCCACCGGGGTGGCTGCGACAAAGGAGTGATGCGGGGGCGGAGCCCGGCGCGCCCCGCATTTCCCGATCCGCGAGGCCGCACCATGTCGTGTGGCATGTGACCGGACGAAGAGGACGATTCAGTGAGCGGATCGAGCCGGGACGCCGCTGCCGCGCCTCGGGTGGACCCGGTCGTCGCCGGCATCGGCTTCGCCGCCGTACTCGCCGTCGTCCTGTGGGGCGTCTTCGCCAAGGGTTCGCTCGAGACCGCGGCGTCGACCGGACTCGATTGGACGATCCGCAACTTCGGCTGGCTGTTCGTCGTCGCCGCCGACGCCTTCGTCGTGCTCGCAGTGTTCATCGCCGCGTCCAAGTACGGCCGGATCAGGTTGGGCAAGGACGACGACGAACCGGAGTTCGGCACCGGTGCCTGGGTCGCGATGATGTTCAGCGCCGGCATGGGCATCGGCTTGATGTTCTACGCGGTCGCCGAACCCATCCAGCACTTCGCCACTCCGCCGCCGGCCTCGGGCGCGGTCCCGCAGACCCCACGTGCGGCCGGCGCCGCGCTCGAATGGACGCTGTTCCACTGGACGCTGCACCCGTGGGCGATCTACGCGATCGCCGGCCTCGCCCTCGCCTACGCGACGTTTCGGCGCGGTCGCGGAAACCGGGTCAGCGCCGCGTTCGTACCGCTTCTGGGCCGGCACGCGGACGGCGCGCCCGGGCGAGCGATCGACCTGCTCGCCATCTTCGCGACCGTGTTCGGCTCGGCCACAAGCCTGGGGCTCGGCGCTCTCCAGGTTGCCAAGGGCCTGGACCTGACCACCGACATCAAGGACACCTCGACGCTGCACGTGGTGATCATCATCGCGCTCACAGCCGCCTTCGTGGTGTCCGCCTTCAGTGGGATCCATCGCGGCGTCAAGTGGCTCAGTACCGCGAACGTGCTGCTCGCGCTGGTACTCATGCTGTTCGTGTTCGTGGTCGGGCCGACGGTGTACGTGCTCGGTGTGCTGCCCGCGTCCGTCGGCAGCTATCTCAACGACCTGCTGACCCTCGCGACCCGTACCGGCACCTTCGGCGGCGACGCGTGGATGGGCACGTGGACGATCTTCTACTGGGCATGGTGGCTGTCCTGGGCCCCGTTCGTGGGCACGTTCATCGCACGCATCTCGCGGGGCCGCACGGTTCGTCAATTCGTGATCGGCGTGCTGCTGGTACCGAGCGCGGCGAGCACGGTCTGGTTCGCGGTGATGGGCGGAACCGCGCTGCGCCTGCAACAGACCGGCGCGGCCGACCTGGTCGCCAAGGTCGCCGAGGGGCCGGAGTCCGGCCTGTTCGCGATGCTCGACGCGCTGCCCCTGTACGCCGTCACCGCGATGGTGGCGATGGTGCTGGTCGCGCTGTACTTCGTCACCGGAGCCGACTCCGCCTCGCTCGTGCTCGGTTCGCTGACCAGTCGGGGATCACTCAAGCCGGCGCGTTGGCTGGTGGTCGGGTGGGGTGCGCTGATCGGCGCGGTCGCGGCCGTACTCCTGGTCGCCGGCGGCCTCGAATCGCTGCAACAGGCGACCATCCTGGTGGCGTTGCCGTTCGTGCTGGTGATGCTCGCACTGTGCGTGGCCTTGCTGAAGGACCTGAACAGCGACCCGATGGTCGCGGCGGGACCGAGGCGCATGCGGGCGCGCGGATTGTCGGAGGCGGTGCGTACGGCCGTGGGGGACGAGCGCGAGGACGTCGAGGCGGAGGCCTTCCACCGACACCACGGTGGGATCTGAGCACGCCGATCTGATTGGATCCGTTCGGGCGATGTCGGCCCGATCGGTCGTGATGGTGTCGGCGAATCCGGGCGCATCCCGGTCGGGAGGCCTCGGTGCTGTTGGAGGACGAGCGTCGCGAACTGTGCGATTTCGGACGCCGGATCGTCGAGTGCGGCCTGGTGGTCGGTGCCTCGGGCAACCTGAGCGTGCGCCGCGGCCCGCTGATCGCGATCACCCCCTCCGGCGCCCCGCTGGAGCGCATCACGCCGGCGGAGTGCGCGGTCGTGGACCTGTCGGGGGCGGTCGTGGAGGGCACGCGGGCGCCGTCCTCCGAGACGCCGATGCACCTCGCGCTGTACGAGAGCGACCCGCGCGCCGGGGCCGTGGTGCACACCCACGCGGTGTTCGGCGCGGTGGTGGCGACGACCCTGCCGGTGTTGCCGGCGATCCACTACAACGTGCTGCTGCTCGGCGGCCACGATGTGCGGGTCGCCCCGTACGCGACCTATGGCACCCCGGAGCTGGCGGACTCGGTGCGAGCGGCGCTCGCGGGTGGCCGAAGCGGGGCGCTGCTGGCCAACCACGGGGGCGTGACCCTGGGACGGGATCTGATCGAGGCGTACGACCGCACCAGGATCCTGGAGTGGCTGTGTGAGGTCTACGTGCGCTCACTCACCGTGGGTACGCCCAACGTGCTGACCGCCGCCGAATTGGCGGCGGTCGAACAACGGATGGCGTAGACCGGCGATCCGTACGGGCCGGGCCGCGGCGTACCCCGGCCCGGCCGTCGGTCAGCGCTTGACGTCGATCACGATCCGGCTCGGATTGGTCAGAACCGACGTGACCACCTGCTGGACGTTGCTCTTGTAGCCGATGCCGACCTTGAGCTTGCCCTCGAAGTCGCACGTGACCGCGTACCCGGTGAGCGAGGGCATGTTGGTCACCACGGTGCGCGGGCCGGTGTAGGTCGCATTGCCGTTGTCGTCGTGAGCGGCGCTCGCGATGTCCAACTCGACGTACTCGGCGCTGTTCGGGAAGCTGACCGGCTTCCCGCTGGCGCACTGTTCCAGGCCACTGGTGCCGGTGACGCCGTAGGCGGGCACGCCGGCGGAGAAGTCGAGGACCACACGGTCGAAAGTCGCGTGTTGCCCGGTGCGGATGTTGGTCAGGTACGTGGTGCCGGCGGCCTGGGCGGTGCCCGACAACACGGTGGTGGCGGCGATGCCGACGACGGCGGCGACGCCGAGTGCGGAGCGGACGAGATGGCGACGGGGGACGGATACAACAGCCATGACAGCCTCCGAATGAGCCGATATATACAGCGACGAAACGTTTCGCACTCTGGTTCCGAGATGGGCGATGTCGATCTTCAATGCACTCTTTCGAGGTAAATCCACGCCCGTTCGCCCGCACTTCGCCCCTTCATGAGCAACCCTGGACACACGTCGGAACCGGGGCACGGATTCGACGAACGGGGAAGTTCTCATGAATCGCATGCGACGTCGCCTTGTCTGCGCGCTGGCCCTGACCACGAGCCTGTTGACCGCCGTGGGGGCGCCGAGCGCCTCCGCCGGATCGGCTGCGGCAGCCTCGTGCGCCCCCGGGCAGGTGTGCTTCTGGACCGAGCCGGGCTTTGCGGGTGCGCCGGCGGCGACCTTCGAACTGAGCGGCGCCAACGTCGAGCAGTGCGTGTCATTGCCCGCCGGGGTCGACGCACTGTCCTTCGCGAACCGCATGGATCGCTACGTGACGATGTATCAGAGCAGGGAGTGCGCCACGGAAGGGGACTTCAGCACATATCCGGGCGAGGGAGTCTTCGTGCCCGACGTTCCCTTCACGGTGCGGGCCTTCCAGATCTGGGAGAAGCCGTGACGGTGGTGACGGCAGACGATCGTCATCTCTGGGCTCCCGAATAGCCCGAGAAATCGAAGGACGCGACGATCCGGTCGACCGTCGCGTCCAGACTCGGCGGCATCGCGAAGGTCTCGATGGAGACCTTCGTGACCGGCAACCACCACACCCGAGGGTGGTACGTCGAGCCGTTGTCGCAACCGGCCGACCAGCGCCGGTAGTCGGCGGTCTTGGGCCCGACCGGGCGGAACCCGCGTTCGACGATCGTCGAGGACGTGGTCATCGCGGTGCCGCGGGGTATTGCCCCGCGGCACCAGGCGTCGCCCTGCCAGACCCAGCCGGATCCGGATTCGAGGTCCAGCGTCCGTCCCCACTCGTCACCGGGCGGATCGGGCAGGCGGATCTCCACACCGTCCACCGCGCAGCCGTCACCGGGGCGGCCCAGGAGCGTGGCGGGCGGCAGCACACACATCACGTGGGGGCCATCCGCGCCCTGCTCGACCGTCCAGCCCGCGGGCACGACGAACGTGATGCCCTGGAGGCTGCGCCGGGTCTCACCGGCCGCACTCGGAGGTACCGCCGGAGGCCGCGCCCCGGGGATGGTGGGCGAGGCCGAGGCAGGAGGTGTGGCGCCTGCCGGTGAGGTGCCTGCGGGTGAGGCGGCAGTCGAGACGGTGGTGCCGCCCGCGGCGGTCTTCGTGGTCGGCAAACCCGTCTTGCGGGCAGCGGCCGGTGCGTCGTCGTGGACCAGATTCGGCACGGCCACCGCAGTACCGACGGCCAGCAGGCAGGCCGCCACTGCCGCGACGATCGGCCCGGCACGACCGCGACTGCGGGGCTCGGGCGGGGGCGGTAGGGCGGGAGGGAGGTGGTGCGCCGAGGGATGGGCCGCAGGTGCTAACGGCGGCGGAGGCGTCGCGTGGAACGTGTGCACGGATTGCGCACGTGTGGACGACAGCGGCGGGGGATCGGCGAGCGGTCCCGGCGACGGTGGGGAGGCGGACGGGCGGGCCGACGCGGGCGTCCCCTCGGTTGGGCCACCGATGGGGGCCTGATGCGCCGGGAGCATCGTGGTGACGGCTTCCGGGAGCCAGGCATCGGGGGCCGCGTGCGCGTCGACGCCGAGTTCCTGGAGATAGGTCAACACCTGCGCGGCGGGCGGGCGGTCCGCAGGGTCCTTGGCCAGACAGGACTGGATCAGGCCGCGCAACTCGCTGGGGACGCCGTCCAGATCCGGCTCGCCGTGGACCACGCGATACACGACCGCCTCCACCCGGCCGCCGCCGAACGGCGGGCGACCCGTCGACGCGTGGACCAGCACGCCGCCGAGGGCGAACACGTCGCCGGCCGGTCCCACTTCCCCGTCGAGGGCCTGCTCGGGGGCGAGGTAGCCGGGAGAGCCGATGGTGCTGCCGGTGCGGGTAAGCGCGGTTTGCTCACCCATCCGCGAGATGCCGAAGTCGATCACGCGCGGACCGTCCTGGGCCAGCAGCACGTTGGAGGGCTTCAGATCGCGGTGCACGACCCCGGCGGTGTGAAGCGCGGCCAGAGCCTCGGCGAGGCCACCGGCCAGCACGCGCACGGCCTCGGCGGGCAGCGGACCCTGCTCGGCGACCGCGGCGTGCAGCGACGGCCCGGGTATGTAGGCGGTGGACAGCCACGGCTCGTCCGCGTCCGCATCGGCGTCCAGGACCGGCGCGGTGAAGAAGCCCTGCACCCGCCTGGCGACGTCGATCTCGCGCCGGAACCTGGCCCGGAAGTCGGGGTCCTGGGCCAGTTCGGCATGAATGACCTTGACCGCGACCGGCCGCCCGCCGGGCGAACGGCCGAGGTAGACGCGCCCCATGCCGCCGGCGCCGAGCCGACCATGGATCGAGTACGGCCCGATCCGAGTCGGGTCCCCTGCCTGAAGCTCGCGCATCGATTCCCCCTGAGTCGATGAGTGCCCACGCCCCCGGGCGCCGGACCGCCGTCAGTGCGGCACGCGCGTCACGAGGTCGAGCAGATCCTGCCGGCGCAGACCGGCGTTCGGGTCCCAAGCCCGCAAAAACGCCGCCGCGTGGACGCGATGGTCCCGAGCGCGGTCGAGCGCCGGTGCCTGCACCGGCTCGCCTTCGCCCGCGGGTGCGCACGCGGGGTCGGATTCGCATCCGCGCGCCGGTCCGGTCTCGGCGTGCTCCCACGCGACCTGGAACAAAGCAGCGACCGTGTCGGGTTCGAGGCGGCGGTCGTCCCGCAGCGATGCCCCCATGTACCGAAAGGCCGCGAGGAACGCGGCGGCCGTCGGCTCGCGGTCCGCCGACAGGGCCTGGATCCGCTCTGCCGCGGCGCCCGGTGTCGGACAGGTCGGGGTAGGCGGCCCCGCCACCCGGTACAGCTGCTTGTGCGGCATTCCGGCCTCGATTACCAAGCGGCCGGCGATCGCAGCCATACGATCGGCACAGCCCCGGATCCGGAAACGAGCGCTGGTGTCGTCCCGGCGCCACAGCTCCCACTCGTTCATGCGAGACAGTGTCCCTCGTTCGAGTGATCGCCGGGCGGGGCAACGTAACACTCCGCTCCAATACATCGCATGACGACGATGGCATCGACCGCCGCCGAACAGACCCGAATCTCCGCGCGATCGACGACGCGCCCCGAATTGGAGGTCGCGGTGGACGCGGCCCTGGAACGGCTGATGCTCGCCGGATCCGTGCGGTCGGCGTTCGGGCCGCCGCGCCGGACCGCGATCGAGGCTCGCGCGACCACCGAGCCCGAGGCGTGGGTGCGCTGGTGGCGCCGCTTCGAACCGGCCAGGGAACGGCGCGATCTGTCGGCCATACGCGGCATGATCCTGGGCCTGATGGCCGGCTACGGCCTCGCCCGGTTGATCGCAGGCATTCCCGAACGCAGCCTCACCCGGCGCGTTTGCGACGTCGTGGTCGTCCTGAATCGACTCAACGGCCAGGGCGAGCACGACCTGGTCCTCGACCTGGCAGGGCTCGCGTTGCGCCGACTGGAAACCGACGAAGCGCTCGCCGGCAATCCCAACCACTGGGCCTGGGATGCGGCGGAAGACCTGCGCGACCTGTCAGCCGGCCTCGGACAGCTTGTGTTCGGTGGCCGCTGACCCGGCCGTGAGGTGCTTCGGCCCCCGACGCAACGGGATCTCCCGCAACATCAACGCCAGCACGAAGCCGAGAACCGCGATCGGGACGGCCGCCAGGAACACCGCGTCGAGAGCGTCGGCGAATCCGACCAACGTCGCCTCCCGTTGCGCCGGCGGCAATGCGTCGATCGCCTTCCGGGTGACCCCCATGCCGGTCTCGCCTGCACCGCTGCCCCCGACTCCGTCCGCCAGCCCGTGTGCGAACACCGCACCGAGCACGGCCGCGCCCAGGGCCGAACCGATCGAGCGGGCGAACGAATTCAGGCCGGTGGCCACGCCGATGTCCGACTGCTCGACCGAATTCTGCACCGCGAGTGTGGTCACCGGTCCGATCGTGCCGAGCCCGAAGCCCAGCACCATCAGCCCGATCAGCAGATGCCAGTACGGGCTGTCCGTGCCCAGCAGGGACAACACCACGAGTCCGGCCGCGGCGAGCAGCGTGCCGATCACGGGAAAGCGCTTGTACTTGCCGATCCGCGAGATCAACCGACCCGACAGCGTCGAGCACACCATCATCGAGAGCATCATCGGCGCAAGCAGCAACCCCGATTCGGTCGGACCGTGACCGCGCACGATCTGTTGGTAGATCGGCAGGAACGTGCTCATCCCGAGAGTCAGACAGCCGGTGACCATCGTCAGCGGACACGCCACCCGCACGATCGTGTTGCGCGAGAGCAGCCGCAAGGGAATCAACGGGTCGGCTGCACGCCGTTCGACCCATACGAAACCGGCGAGCATGCCGACCGCCGTCACCGCCAGCACCAGGCTCGGTGCGGAGATCCAGGCGAACTGTGTCCCGCCCCAACTCGTGAACAGGATCAGGGCACTGGTCCCGCAGGTAAGCAGAGCGAGACCGGAGCCGTCGAACGGCCGCTTGACGTAGGCCTTGCGCGGCAGTCTGAGCACCACGGACGTGACCATCAGCGCCACCGCACCCAGGGGGATGTTCACGTAGAACACCCATCGCCACGACAGCGCCTCCGTGAAGAAGCCGCCGATCAGCGGCCCGCACACGGTCGAGAACGCGACCGTGGACGCGATGAAGCCCTGGTAGCGACCACGTTCCGCGGGCGGCACCAGGTCGCCGATGATCGCCTGCGCGTTGCTCATGAGCCCGCCTGCGCCGAGCCCCTGGACCGCCCGGAAGGCAATCAGCGCGCCCATCGACTGCGCGGTGCCGCACAACATCGAGCCTGCGAGGAACACCACGATGGCGAACTGGAACAGCCGCTTGCGGCCGTGCACGTCACCGAGCTTTCCGTACAGCGGGATCGAGACGGCCGTGGCGAGGGTGTACGCGGTGGTCACCCACGCCAGGTGTTCGAGCCCGCCGAGGTCGGCAACGATCGTCGGCATCGCCGTCGAGACGATGGTCGCGTCGAGCGATGCCAGCATGACGCCGAGCATCAACCCGCAGAAGACCAGCAAGATCTGGCGGTGCGTCAGAGTATGTGGGGCGGCGGACCCCGCCCCCGAATCCTTCACATCGCTAAAAGCTAGGCTTGGTAATGAACCATGTCAATGATCATCAACCGGCCGGTCCTGCGATGCTCATCGGCGCGGCCCGCCTACGCGGCACCGCTGCGCAGCTGCGCCACCACGCCGTCCACGCCCTCGCTGCGCAGCCGCTCGACCACGCGCACGCCATCGAGGCGGGTCTTCATGTCCTGCGGGGTCAGCCCCCGCTCCAGGCACAGGGCCGCCAGCTTGTACTCGGTGGGCAGGATGCCGGCGGTCAGCCAGGCCAACACCTGAGCTGCCGTCATGTCCAACTGGGTCCAACTCGTCGCCATCGCGTGCCGCTGCTCGGGCGTGGTCCGGGGGTCGATCTGCTTGATGACGCGACCGATGTCGAGAACGCGCGTAGCGTCTCGATTGGGTGCCGCCGTGGGGGCCGGCGCCGGGATGACCGCACGCGGCACCGACTGCGCCTGACGGCGCTGCTGCTGCGGGGGCTGGTGTTGTCGATTGGACCGGGACGGCGTCTCCGAGCTGCGCCGACGAGGCCGCCGACCGTCGAGAAGGTTGGCCAGCATGGCCTGTTCGACGGCATCGAGATCTTCCACCACAGGTAGTCACCCTTCTGGAATCCGCGCCGTGCACAATCCGGTCATTCGCAGAGGAATGCCGCTGTTCGGCGCTCACAATCACACGCCGGGAGGGACGTGGACTGCGATGGTCTTGCCCATGTCGACCTTCACTCACACACGCGACCGATCATCGAATCGTAGCGATATGACGAATCGTCAACCGTGCGCCCGCAAGCGCGCCGGTCAGTACGCTGAGGCGCGGTGCCGAAAGGGGTGACATGGGAACGGGATACGAGCGATCCTGCTGGTTCACCCTGCCCGCCCAACCGGCCTCGGTCGCCCAGGCCCGACGGGCTCTCGCAGACCATCTGACCTACTGGGGACTGCCCTACGGGCACGACCTGGGCTACGCCCTCAAGCTGGTCGCCTCCGAATTGATCACCAACTCCGTCGAACACGCGGCCGTACTCTCGCCGGAGGTCTCGGTGACCTGTACGGTGCACGACGGCTGGCTGTGGTTGGGAGTACGCGACCGCCACCCCTACCGTCCGGTCGCCCTGTTGGAAACGGTCGACGACACCTCCGGCCGAGGCCTGCTGATCGTGCGCAACATCGTCACCGAACTCGGCGGCCAGATCCACATCGAGGCGCACCCGGACGGCAAGACCCTGTGGGTGATCCTGCCGTGGCCGGTCGCCTGAACTCCGCCCTGCCCATGGCTTCCCGATATCTCCCCGCTTCGCGCTCCGTCGCCTTCCCGATTGAAGGACCGGCGAATCTCGGGGTGCGCTGTCGGTCCGTCATCGATCTCGGTTCACCGATGAGCCGCCCCGGCAAGGTCCGAGAGCCCCGGATGCGCGGTCGCCCACGCCGCCGCGCGACATCGACAACCGCGGCCTGTACGAGAGTGGAACGCACGTGCGAGCGATCCCGTCGGTCGACGTTCAGGCGGCGCAAGAACCTCGCTTCGTCGGCCGAGCAACCCGTGGTCGAGCGCGTGACCGGAGGCGAGACGTCGCACGGTTCAAGCCTCGACACCTACGACATCGGGGCGTTCGTATCGTAACCGCAGGCGGACGGACCGTGCCGACGATCAGCGGAACGGGGGGATTACGGCGCCCATATTCGGCACCAGTACCCCGATCCATCGGAAATGGCGCAAACTCCTTGTGGGTGCGGGATGTACACCCTGCCCAGGCTCGATTGCCCGCATCGACGATCACCACCGGCCGACGGACCCGTCACGGTCTGCTCGTCACGACCGCGCGTCCTCATCCGGGGAACGCGAAACCGCACCGGAACCGCCGTGTCCGGTCCCTGACATCGCTCTTATGGAGGCGTTCGTACCGTGGTGACGGCCGCCCACGGCGGCTCGGCAACGACATCGCGGCAACGGGGCGATTTTGCAGATGCGTTGGTGACCGCCAACATCTCGGATCATGACAAGGGGTTGCCATCACGCAAAGCCCGCACACGGGAGCCCGATGCGGGACATGATTCTGATAACCGGCGGATTGCCGTACGGTGAACGTCCCTCGGAGCGGCGGTGAATGGGCCGCGTCCACGATTCGAACCGTAGCCCGACCCACGGCCGTGCAGACCAGGGGAGGTACGTACCGCACATGTCGACATCCGCGGAGGCGCTTCCGGAGCCGGCGCGACCGGGCAGCCCTCGAAAGCCCACTCCGGGCCCGGCCGGGGACGAACCCTCGCCCCCGCGAGCCCATCCGACCCATCTCGAACCCGAACACCCGCGCCCCGGCGCGGTACTCGGCGCCGCGCGACACATCGGCCCCGGCGAGTCCGTACCGAGCGACCCACTGCTCGACCCCGTGCCCGCGCGTGCCGCCGACCACGCGGCCATCGAGAACCTGCTGCGTTGCCGCATCCGCGAAAGCGGCACGGTGGTACCGGCGGACGGTCCTTTACGGCTTCCGCTGCCGGCGACCGCCAGCACCGTCGTCGCGCCGATCCTGTACCGCTCGGAGACGGGCATGCACCGCTTCGGGCCGGTCCGACTGAGCAGCGGCGTCGCACTCGACGCAACCACGCTGGCCGTGCTGCTTGCGATCGAGGCGGCGCACGGGCGGGTCGGCTCGATCACCGCGATCGCCGACATGACCGACCGGGTGATCGACTCGACCCGGAGGATCGCACACCACGTCGCCGAGCGCCGCAAGTCGCCCGAGGACAGTCCCGGAACCACGCCGTTCCTGTGCACCGAACAGTCGATCGTGCTCGGCCACCCGATGCACCCCTCGCCGGCGTCCCGCCAAGGCATGTACGGACCCTCGTCGCCGCGCTACTCGCCGGAACTGCGCGGTTCGTTCCCACTGCACTGGTTCGCCGTCGACCCCTCTGTCGCGATTCACGACGGCGACCTGGGTCGTCCCGTACCGGTCGTGCTCGCCGGGCTTGCCGAAGGTGACGTGAGCCTGCCACCGGGCATGGTCGCGCTGCCGGCGCACCCGTGGCAGGCCCGCGACGTGCTGGGCAGGCCCGGTGTCGCCGCCCTCCTGGAGCGGGGCCTGCTTCGCGACCTCGGCCCGGGTGGGCCCGCGTGGTCCGCGACCTCCTCGCTGCGCACCGTGTACCGCACCGGGGCGCCCGTCATGCTCAAGACCTCGCTGGGCGTGGAGATCACCAACTCCCGCCGGGAGAACCACCGCAGCGAACTGCGCCGGGGTCTGGCCGTGCACCGCATGCTCGACGCCGGCCTCAAGCGCGTCATGCACTCCGCCCACCCCGGCTTCGACGTGCTGCGCGATCTCGGTTGGATCGCCGTCGACATCCCTGGTGGTCGTGGCGAGTCGGGGCTCGAACTCGTGGTGCGGGACAACCCGTTCGGCCCGCGAGACCGTGTGCACTGCATCGCCGGGCTGGCCGCGCCGCGCCCGGACCTGCCGCGGGGCAGGTCGATGCTCGCCGAGGTGTTGTACACGCTCGCGGCGCGCACCGCGACGCCGCTGCGGGAGACCGCCGAATCGTGGTTCCGTCGCTACCTCGACGTACTGGTCGCACCGATTCTGTGGCTGCACGGCGAATATGGTCTGGGGCTCGAGGCGCACCAACAGAACACCCTGGTCGTGCTGGACACGGACGGCCGTCCGATCGGCGGGCGCTACCGCGGCAATCAGGGCTACTACTTCTCGGCCGAACGGGGTGCGCGGCTGGCCCGTTGGCTCCCCGGCGCGGGTCGGGACCTGGGCACGTGGTGCCCGGACCACGTGATCGACGAACGGCTCGGCTACTACCTCGCGATCAACAACGTCTTGGGTCTTGTCGGCGCGATGGGCGCGCAAGGGCTGGCCGACGAAAAGGCGATGATCGCGATCTTCCGCGACCGGCTCGTCCGCACGCGCGCGGATCACCCTGCCGGGCGCCCGCTCATGGACCGCCTCCTCGACGGTGCCACACTGCGGTGCAAGGCCAATCTGCTCACCCGCGTCGCGGGTCTCGACGAACTCGAAGTCCCGTTGGAGACCCAGTCCGTCTACGTCGACATCCCCAACCCGATTGCGGACGTGCGCGGCTGAGCGGTTCTCGTACCACCACAGAGGAGACGGCACGGTGCGCGCGAACGTCACGGTCCTGGCGCTGCACCGGTACGAAGGCGAACCCCTGGAGTACGAGGACGCGGTCTGGATCGGTGACGGGGCCGGACGCGGGTTCCTGCCGCCTGCCGGACCCGCGTGCAGGCGCGCCCGAGTGGACCGGCCGGGCGCGCTTCGGGTCGCTCTCGCGGACGGCGCCGCGGAAAGCCTGCTTGCGCGGCGCTGGGCCGAACTCCTGGTGCGGGCCTGCGGCGCGGCGCCCACTCCCCTCCTGTGCGGGGGGACGGGCTTCGCCGACGTGTTGGGGCGCGCCGCGGACCGGTGGCCCGAGCTGACCAAGCGGTACCTGGTCGAGCGGGATCGACGCGGGATGCCCGTACAGCCGTACGAACTGCGCAAGTTGGCGCGCGGAGCGCATGCCTCGGCGGTACTCGCCGCGCACCTCGCGCCGCATCCGTGGCTGTCCGGACGGGGCCAATGGGCGGCCGCGGTGCTCGGTGACGCTTATCTCTTCCAGGTCCGCGGCGACCGGCTCTGGCGGGTGTTTCCCACCTCCCGACGGCCCGATGTCGCGACCAGCAACGGCGCGGACCCCGCGGCGGTGGCACGGCGGGTGCGCTGCGCGCGCGGTACCTGGACCGATCGCGACCTGCTGTACGTCGCCAACGACACGGCCGGCGCGTGGTTCCTGCGCACCGCGCTGGCAGGCGGGCGCCCCTGGGAGGAACTCCGCGAGCCCGCGGCGGGCAGTCCGCGCGAACTCGCCCGGTGGGCGGCCGCGCGACGGCGGGCGGGCATCCTCGACAAGGGAGACCTCACGCTCGTGCGCATCGATCCGATGATCGGTCCGGCGCGAACGCCTGGGGACGGGGGTGGGGACCAGACCCCCGCGCGAAGCCACCCGCGCGCGTTCCCCTCTCCGACGGCGAGCACCGAGCGGCCGTGAGGGCGCGGCCGGGTCACCGAAGGGGTGGGACCGGCCGCCGACGGTCCCACCCCTTCAGGCGATCAGCAGGCGCCCTGGTCCTCCCACACGCCCCACTGGCCGGTCGTGGCCGGTGCCTCGCCGCGCGTCCACCACTTGGCACGCCACGTATGGTTGTTCCACACGACGGTGTCGCCGTTCGTGTACGTCATCGACTCGGTCCACGGTTTGGCCGCAGCGCACTTGGTGTGCAGCGGGACGTTCATCTCCTTCACCCACTGGTTGCGCCGGAAGTCGCGGGCCTTGATCGTCACCCGGTCGTTGGCGACCTCGACCTGGAGCCCGCTGTTCTCCAACCCGCTCAGCGCGCTCTCGCCGCCCGAGCCGTTGTCGGTCCACTGGGTCTGAACGGCGCCCGTGTTGACGACGGTGAAGCCTTCGAGGTTGCCGGTTCCCGGGACGACCTTGCGCACGGCCCAGTCGGACAGGTTCAGGTCCCAGTGCGTGTGCGAGGTGAACAGTACGGCGTCCTTGTGGGCGCCCAGGATGTTCATGATCCGGTCGGCCTGGAGGTAGTCCGACTTGTAGAGCTTGTTGCGCGTGCCCGAGACCGTGTCCGGCAGGACGTGGTGCGAGAACACGAACGTCGGCTTGCCCCGCGCCTCCCAGTAGTTCATCCGCTGCTCGAGCCAGGTCAGCTGCTCGTCGCTGAACCACACCTCGTCCCATTTGGTAGGGTCGGTGTACTTCATGTACTTCTCGGTGCCGAGGAACAGCATCGGGACACCGTCGACGACGCGCTCGTAGTAGACCTTGTCGAGACCGGTGAAGTCGTAGAAGTTCTGGAAGAGCGACTGCTCGGTGGTGCCGTTCGGCCAGGTCTCCTGACACAGCTTGTCCGGATTGCAGTACTTGGGCACGTAGAACTCGTGGTTGCCGATCGTGAAGAACGTGTTCGTCGGGTGCGGACGCGTGTTCAGGACCTGCTTCACCTGGTCGTACTCGGACTTGTAGCCGCGCGGGGTGATGTCGCCGTTGACGACGAGCGCGCCGCTGTTCGGGTTGATCGCCTTCATCTGGTCGAGCGCGCGGCCGAAGTCCGCGAGGTCTCCCTGCACGTCACTGATGACGTTGAAGGACACCTTGGTGGGCGCGGAGGCGGGGGCGGCGTTCACCGGGGCGGAGGCGTGGGACGCAGCGGGGCGGCTCTCGGCGTAGGCGGCGCCTGCGCCTGCCGTCAGGGCGAGCGCGGCGCACACGGCTGCGACGCGCCGGTGTTTGCGGAAGTCGGGCATGGCGATCCTCGGGAGGGAGGGGGTCTGGGGACCCACCCATCACACCGGTTGGTCCCGACCGCCCGGCAGCTCGCAATGATCATGAGGGTGTCGAACGGCTGAAGATTGTCCACGAATCCGGCAAAGCGAGCCTCAAGTCGTCCACAAGGGTCGAGTTGTCCACAGATGGCATCCACCCCCACCCCGCGTCAGGCCGTACAGACCAGGATCCGGGGATGGAAGAGGCCGTACGAGTCTTGCGGGGGTTGGCATGGCAGCACGACGGAGTGGTAACACGGGAACAGGCGCTGTCCGCCGGAGTATCCGGGCGGATGTGGCGCAGGCTCGTGAACGATGGGAAGGTGCGCGAACTCGCGCGCGGCGTGGGGCTCGTCGATGCCGATCGATGTGCGCTCACCTCGCGCGGACTGTTGCGCGCCGGGCTCGCGGCCTATGGCGAGCGAGCCGTGGCCGTATTGCACAGTGCGGCCCACGTGCACGGGATGCGTGGCGTGCCACGCGCGGAATCTGTGCACATCGCGACGCCCGCTACCGCGTCACGTCGTGGTGGGCCCGGCATCGTGGCCCATCGGCGACGGTTGCGAGCGGACGAGATCGTGATGGTGGACGGCTTCCCGGTGACGACGCCGGTGCGGACGCTCGCCGATCTGCTGCCCAGGCTCCCGTCCGAGGACGGATTGGCGGTCCTCGATTCGGCGCTGCATCTGGGCCTGGTCGAGCCGGCGCAGTTGGAGGCGGTCGAGCGGGCGGCGGCAGGCCGGCCCGGGGCGGGACAGGTGCGGCCGCTGCTGGAGATCGCGGACGCTCGGGCCGAAAGCCCGTTGGAGTCGCGAGTGCGACTCGACTGCGTGCGGGGCGGAGTCGCACCGGACGAGTTGCAGCACGAGGTCGCGCTGCCCGGCGGCGGCCGGGCCCGCGTGGATCTCGCGTGGCTGACCGGGCTGCGGCCGATCTTCGCGGAGGCAGACGGAGCGGACGTGCATTCGCGGCCCGACGCGCTGTTCCGCGACCGGTCCCGGGCCAACGAGCTGGCCCTGGTGGGCGCGCTCGTCCTGCGCTTCACGTGGCACGACACGCTCCGGCGGGGGCGGGTCGCGGGGCTCGTGCGGCGGGCGTTCCAGTCGTGAGCCCCGCGACCGTGTCGGTGCACTCGGAAGCGGTCCGACTACCCGATGACGCGGATCTTCTCCAGCGCCAACAAGCGCTGCTTGCGCGGCAATCCGCCTGCGTAGCCGGTCAACGTGCCGTCGGCGCCGATCACCCGGTGACACGGGATGATGATGCTGATCGGGTTGCGACCGTTGGCGAGTCCGACCGCTCGGGACGCCGTCGGCTGCCCGAGGAACCTGGTGGCCAAAGCCCCGTAGGACATCGTGTGTCCGAACGGAATGGTGGTCAGGGCGGACCAGACCTTGAGCTGGAAGGCCGTGCCGGCCGGCGCCAACGGCAGGTCGAACTCGCGCAGTTCGCCGGCGAAGTAAGCGCTCAACTGCGCCTTCGCCTGAGTGAACGCACCGGGGTCGTGTACCCAATCCACGCCCGGCGTGGCCGCCATGTAGAGGGCGGTGAGCGACTGCCCGTCACCGATCATGAGCAATTCGCCGACCGTGGAATCCAGCGTCGCGTATCGGCGGGGGCCGTCGAGGGGAGCGTTGAACACGGTCGGGGGCACGTTCGGGTCGGGCGTTTCGACGGCCTCGAACAGGGCGTCCTGGTTCATGCGACTTCCTTCTCCGAGACGGTGGATGCTGCGGACAGACTCGCCCACAGGTGGTGCAACGCGTACGAGCGCCACGGGGACCACGACTGCGCGGCCGAGACCGGAAGCCCCCAGCGCGCGAGCGCGTGCTTGACGCCCAGATCGGTCGGCAGGAACACGTCCGGGTCACCGAGTGCCCGCAGTCGAATGTACGACGCCGTCCAGGGTCCGATACCCGGCAGGGCCACAAGGCCCGCCTCCGCCGCCCGACGGTCCACACCCGGGTCGAGGCGGACCGCTCCGGACGCGAGCGCCTCGGTGAGGGCGAAGATCGCCTTCTTGCGTGCCGTGGGCATCGGCAGGTCCGCCGGATCCGCGTCCGCCAACGCGGCCGCGGTCGGGAACGCGTGAGTGAGCCCGCCCTGTGGTGCGGCCAGCGGCTTGCCGTACAGGCGGGTCAGCCGACCCGCGACGGTGCGGGCGCCCGCGACCGACACCTGCTGGCCGAGCACGGCTCGCACGGCGAGTTCGTCGGGGTCCACATGGCCCGGTGAACGCAGGCCGGGCGTGGCGCGCACCAGCGCGCCCAGCCCACCGTCGTCGAGTTCGGCGCTGCCGAGCGCCTCGTCCACGGCGAGCGGATCCGCGTCCAAGTCGAGCAACCGGCGGCAGCGCTGGACGGCGGCGCCCAGGTCGCGCAGGTCGGCGAGGACGAGGCGGCACCACACCCAGGAGGGCCCGGGGGAGAGTTCGACCACGCCCGTGCCGTGCGGGAGCGACAGCACCCGGCGGTAGACGCCGTCCACGTACTCCTCCACGCCCGGCACTGCCCGCAGCCCCAGGAAGTCCAGCGCGTGACCGAGCGCGATCGGCTCCCGGTAGGGCAGCCGCAGCCGGATTTCGCCCGGTTCGACGCTCCGGACGCCCGCCCGCCCGCGCACCTCGGTGGGGGTGCGGCCGAACACCTCACGGACGGTGTCGTTGAACTGCCGCACGCTTGCGAATCCGGCTGCGAACGCGACCTGCGCGATCTGCAGATCGGAAGTCTCCAGCAAAACCCTGGCCGTCTGCGCCCGTCGGGCGCGGGCGAGCGCGAGAGGGCCCGCGCCGACCTCGGCCATCAACAGGCGGTTCAACTGGCGATCGCTGTATCCGAGCCGACCCGCGAGGCCGCCGACGCCTTCGCGATCCACGACCCCGTCCGCGATCAGGCGCATGGCTCGCCCGACCACGTCGGCGCGCACGTCCCACTCCGGCGAGCCCGGCGAGGTGTCCGGGCGGCAGCGCTTGCAAGCCCGGAACCCCGCCGCCTGCGCGGCTGCCGCAGACGGGTAGAACCGCGCGTTCTCCCGCTTCGGCTTGACCGCCGGGCAACTCGGCCGGCAGTAGATGTCGGTGCTCGTGACCGCCATGTAGAACCAGCCGTCGAACCGACTGTCCCGGCTGCTGCACGCTCGGTAGCACTGCTCGTCGTCCATCACGTCGACAAGTGTCACCCGTACCCGCAGGAGTGGCCGGCGGGAATCGGACAGCACCGTGGCGCCGCCTCGGAGTCGCGAGTCGTGCCTACAACCCCCGAATCAGTCCGTTGCGGAAGAGGTCGACGAAGATGGCATGGTCGGCGCGGGCACGGGCTCCGTATGCGTGCGCGAAGTCCACGAGTGAGGTCTTGAAGCCCTCCTCGTCCCGCTCGATGGCCTCCAGGATCGCGTCCTCGGTCGAGAAGGGGACCAGTGTGTGACCGCTTTCCTCGTCCGCGACCGCGTGCATCGTCGCGGTGGCGCGGCCCAGATATTCCACCACCTCGGCGATCGTGTCCACCTCGTTCAGGTCCGACCAGTCCAGGTCGTTCGCGTACGGCGACACCTCGGCGACCAGCTGCCCGACCCCGTCGATGTCGGTGTAACCGAGCCACGGGTCCGCGTGCGCCTGCAAGGCCCGCTGCGAGATGACCGTGCGGTGACCTTCGTGTTCGAAGTAGGAGCGCACCTGCGGATCGGTGACGTGGTGGCTCACCGACGGTGTCTGACCCTGCTTCATGTACAGGATCACGTCGTTCTCCAGCGCCTCCGTGTTGCCCTCGATCAGCAGGTTGTACGAGGGCAGCCCGGCGCTGCCGATGCCGACCCCGCGCCGACCCACGACGTCCTTGATGTCGTAGGTGTCCGGCCGCTGCCGAGTCGCGGGAGGCAGGGTGTCCAGGTATCGCCGGAAGGCCTCCAGCACGGTCGCCTTGACGTCGTCCGACAACTCGAAGGCGCCGCCGGACAGGGCGAAGCGCCGTTCGTGGTCGGCCACGACCGTTTGCGAGCGGAGCAATCCGATGCGGGTTTGCAACCGGGCCTGCCGCAGCACCTCGAGCAGCGGTCCCTGGGTCGTCGCCAGTGTCAGCGCGGCGTCCTGCGGTGTGGTCTTGTCGGTCAGCAGCCGAAGTTGGTCCAGGTAGGCCGCGCCGTAGCCGGTGACGAGGGTTGCGATCGTGTCGTCGCTGAGGGCCTTGCCGTACCCGATCAGTGCCAGGCTTGCCGCGAAGCGCTTGACGTCCCACGTCCAGGGGCCGACGTACGCCTCGTCGAAGTCGTTGACGTTGAACACGAGCTTGCCGTCGGCGTTCATATACGTGCCGAAGTTCTCCGCGTGCAGATCGCCGTGGATCCACACCCGGGAGGTGCGCTCGTCCAGGAAGGGATCTTCGCGGCCGTCGAGGTCGGCGTAGAACAGGCAGGCCGTGCCCCGGTAGAACGCGAAGGCCGAGGACGCCATCTTGCGGAACTTCACCCGGAACGCGGCTGCGTCACCATCGATCAATGCTCCGAAGGCCCGTTCGAAGACCTCCAGGATGTGCCGGGCGCGATCCTCGGGGTCCGCCGGGCCGTACTGCGCGTAGCCGCCCTCGAACCCCACGCCGCCCAGACCGATCCCTATGCCCTCGGCCATTGCGACCGCCTCCCTCGAAGTCTCCGCGGGGCCGGCAGGGCCCCGCGTCAGGATCCCAGACGGGAGGGCCGGCGCGGCATCGAGCCCCCGGAGCGTGAGGGGGGAGTCAGAGGCGCCCGGGGGCTCGACACCCGGCGCCTGCCCGGCCGACGCCCGCTCATGCCCGGCAGTCGTTGTAGATGCTCAGAACCCCGTCCCGCCGCCGGGAACCGACGCGGTGGGGACGTCCGATCGGGCGATCGAGCCGATCCCGGTTGACGGTTGTGCACCCCCCGGAGTCCGTGGCGACGACACGGCTGTCGACGACGGCGGGAGTTCGTACCCCTCTCGGCGAAACGAGGACTGGTAGGTGAAGGTCGGTGGGGTGGTTATCGTCGCCTTGTTGGCGTCCGCGCTCACCCACGCGCGCCAAACCTGGGCGAGGGCGATGGCGCGCAGGCGGTCCATCGACAGGAGCGGCGTATCGCGGGCGATGTCCCCCTTCTCCTCGCGGGAGGCGACCTCGTTGAGCGTGATCACGACACCGTCGCGACGGACGACTCTAACGGACCAGTCCTTGGGCCCCCTTCCCGAAGGACCTGCCTTGCCGTCGGCGCGGTTCTCCGGCGTGTCCGGCGTCGCGGGGTAGACCCAATCCTGGCGCTCCACCACCCGACTGCCGTCCGAGGTCCGGTAGTCCAGGCACTTGGCCGCAGTGCTGCCCTCCGGGTGCGGACACCCCGTGTCGTCGGCCTGCTCCGCGCTTTGCTCCACCGACAGCGAGAGCAGGCTGGGCCCGGCGGCGTCCTCCAGGACCAACGACACCGAGGCACCGACGCTGTGCACGCCCGCGGTCGTCGTGTGGGTGTTGTCCGACCCGGTGATCCCGCTGGGTGGAAGGCCCTGCGGCAACAGTGGCAGAAGCGAATGCAGCAGCAGCGGCGGCAGCACGGGCGTCATCCCGGGCGGGGCGGACAGCGTCGGCCGAGACTTGGGCACCACCGGGGTGGTGGGCGGCGCGGACACCTCTGCCGTCGAGCTCGCCGGCCCCGCCACCCGGCCGGGGGCGCCGTCGGTTCGGTCCGGGACGACGAGCAGGGCTGTTCCCGCCACTGCGAGCACCGCCGCGGTCGACACGCCCATCTGCACGCGCCGTACCCGCTTCATCCGTCTGCCTCGGGCGATACCACCCGAGACCAATCCCGCCGGGGGGACCAGCCCCGACGCCGACGTCCGCATCGCGGCCGCCAGTTCCTTTTCGTCAGACCCCATAGACGTACTGTCTCCTCGCCATCCGTGTGAACACAGGTCGCACTGCTCACCAGCCGTACGGCCGTGCCGGCGGTGTCTCAGTGACGCCTCATGCGGCGGAGAGCCAGCCGGATTCGCTTCCGAGCACGCTCCGCAACTTCTCCAGGGCTCGCATCGATCTGCTCCGCACGGCCCCCTCGGACACGCCCATCTGTCGCGCCGTCTGCTCCACGCTCAGGTCCTCCCAGTAGCGCAGGACCAACACCGCCCGGTCCTTGGGCGGCAGTTCGGCCAGACTCTTCAGGAGCGTCAACCGCAACGCCTGGTCCTCCTCGGGACCGGAGCCCTCCGGCAGGTCGGCGTAGGGCTGCTCGGTGCTGCTCAACCTGCGTCGGTGGGACAGATAGGTGCGTGTCAGCACGGTGCGCGCGTACGCCTCCGGGCTGTCGGCCCGACTCACCCGCTTCCAGGCCCGGTACAACTTGCCCAGCGTCGTCTGCACGAGGTCCTCGGCGAGATGCCAATCGCCACACAGGAGCCACGCCGTCCGGAACAGCCGACCGCTGCACGCGTTGGCGAACTCCAGGAAATCGGCCGGCTCAGCGTCGAAGCCCGCCATAGACCCTCCTCGTCCCTACGCGCCCTCGCGCGTACCCACCCCATAGACGCGGCGGACCCCCCGACACGTCACAACTTCCGGCCGAGAATACGTATCCGCAGCTCATAGGCCATTCGAGGGGTTGACCAAGGGATCCGCGCGTCGGCCCGTAGCCTGGGCCGGGGTCGATCACCATCGATCCCGCACCCCCGCGATCCGGAACCCGGCACGGGACACGAACAAGCCAGGGGAGTCGACGTGACGTCGGTGGACAACGATGTGGACCGTTTCAGCGCGAAGACCCGCGACTGGGTGGACGAGGCCATCCGCAAGGTGAGTGCCGACGCCAACCGTTCCGCCGACACCCACCTGCTCGCCTACCCGCTGCCCGCGGAGTGGGGTATCGACCTCTACCTCAAGGACGAGTCCACCCATCCCACCGGCTCGCTCAAACACCGCCTGGCACGTTCGCTCTTCCTGTACGCCCTGTGCAACGGGTGGATCGAGGAGGGCACCACCGTGATCGAGGCGTCCTCGGGTTCGACGGCCGTCTCGGAGGCGTACTTCGCCAACCAGATCGGCCTGCCGTTCGTCGCGGTCATGCCCGCCACCACCAGCCCTGAGAAGATCGAGCTGATCGAGTTCCACGGCGGTCGATGTCACCTGGTCCAGGACGCCGCCACGGTGTACGAGGTCTCGCGCGCGCTCGCGACGGAGACGGGCGGGCACTTCATGGACCAGTTCACCTATGCCGAGCGCGCCACCGACTGGCGGGGCAACAACAACATCGCCGAGTCGGTGTTCGAGCAGATGTCGCAGGAGCGGCATCCGATCCCCGAGTGGATCGTGGTCGGCGCCGGTACCGGTGGCACGAGCGCGACCATGGGCCGCTACGTCCGCTACCGCCGACACCATTCCAAGATCTGCGTCGTGGACCCGGAGAACTCGGCCTTCTTCGAAGGATGGCGCACTCACGACCCGGCGTATGCCGAGGCGTGCTCGTCGCGGATCGAGGGCATCGGTCGACCCCGGGTCGAGGCCAGTTTCATGCCAAATATCGTCGACCGGATGATCAAGGTCCCCGACGCCGCGTCGGTGGCGGCGATGCGCGACCTGCACCGGCGTACAGGGCACAAGGCCGGCGGCTCGACCGGCACCAACCTGTGGGGCGCCCTGCGCTTGGTGGCCGAGATGCGCGCCGCGGGCCGGACCGGCTCGGTGGTGACGCTGCTGTGCGACGGCGGGGAGCGCTACGCGCATTCGTACTACTCCGACGAGTGGCTCGCGGGGCAGAACCTGGACCTGGGCGCGTACGAAGACACGTTGCGACACTTCCACGCGACGAGCGAATGGCACTGATCGAGCAGCCTTAGGCTGGGTGCCGCAGGTCAACGAGGAGGAGCACAGGATGAGTGGGGCGGGAAACGTCGTCTTCGACAAGCGCGAGCAACTGGAGAAGATCCAGAGCGGGCTGCTGCCGGGCGAGCAGATCATCGCGGTCTACGACGCGAAGGGCGTCGGCACCGGCTTCATCGGTCTGACCGACCGGCGCGCGATCATCCAGGACAACAGTTTCGTCGGTAAGAAGATCGCGATCACCTCCTTGCCCTATTCGAAGATCAGCAGCGTGAGCATGGTCTCCAACAAGAGCTTCACCGGCTCCTACCTGAGCTCCAGCGAAATAGCGATCCACGTCGGCACGCAGACCTACAGCGTGGAATTTCGCAGTGACGACAAGGGCCGCCACGTCCATGACGTGATTCTGCACTACATCATGCGCTGAGCAGGTGGGTCGCAGACCGCGCAAGGCTCGCCGGCAACTCGGGTGTTTCGAGCGTGGCTTCGGCCCTTCCGTGCTCAGCGAGTGGCCGGGGTTTGTCCGCGCAGCGGCAGTCCCGCCGCGCGGTAGATCGCGTCCATCACGCGCAGCGTCGGCACCGCGTCGACCGCGGGCGTCAGCGTCGGCACGCCGAGGCGGATCGCGTCGGCGAACGCCTGCAGCTGCAGGCGGTACGTCGGCGTTCTCGCCGCCTCGCCCAGGTGTTCGCGCCGCTTGAGCTTGCCCGTGTGCACGGTGAATCGATGGGGCAGGTGCGGCATCAGATAGTTCATCACCCGCATTTCGCCACGGGTGCCCACGACGTGGGCGTGCATGTCCAGCACGCGTCGGGACAACATCGACGCGTGTACGGTGCCCGTCGCGCCGCCCGGCAGTCGCAGGCGGGCCGACATCGCGCGGTCCACCCGCCGGTCCTTGCGGATCGTCAGGGCGTGCGCGTCCAAGACCTCGATCGGGTCGGCCTTGTCGTCGCCCGCGAGCAGCCGCATCAGGTGTACGGCGTAGCAGCCGCCGTCCATCAGCGCCCCGCCCGCGAGGTCGTAGCGGTAGCGGATGTCGCCGAGCAGTGGCAACGGGAAGCACATCGACGTGGTGATGCGGCGGATATCGCCCAACTCGCCGTCGTCCAGGATCTCGCGCATGCGGCTCGCGAGCGGGTGATATCGGTAGTGGAATGCCTCCATCGCGATCAGGCCCGCCCGTGCCGCGGCGTCCGCGATCTGCTGCGCCTGTGCCTCGTTGGCCGCCATCGGTTTCTCGCACAACACGTGCTTGCCGGCTTCCAGCGCCCGGATCGTCCAGTGCGCGTGCAGCCCGTTGGGCAGCGGGATGTACACCGCGTCCAGCTCCGGGTCCTCGATCAGGGCGGCGTAGTCCGCGTGCACGCGCGGGATGCCCTGGCGCCGGGCGAAGGCGTCCGCCCGCACCGCGTCGCGGGCGGCGATCGCGGCGACCTGCACCTCGGGAATCAGTCGCGCGGGCTTGACCAGCGCGGCCGGTGCGATGCGAGCCGCGCCCAATACGCCGATCCGGATCCGCTTCATGGCGTCATCCCCCTCGTCGCCATCCCACCCGACGCGCTCGTGTGCCGAACGCCTGCCCCGGACCACTCTCCGGACCCACTCGGTGGGTCGTACCGGACTCGCTTTCCCGCATGTTAGGGGCGCACGCGCGCGTGTGGGGGAGATCGCCCCGAGGAATCAGCGACCGACGGGTCGGCCCGTGTGTGGCGGGTACCCGCACGGACGAGGCGGGGCCTAGACTAGACTTGTCTTGACATCAAGATATCTGCGGGGCGCAGACCCCGGCATCCCTGGTTAGGGTCACCTTGCTTGGCGAACGTCGAGTGGGTGTCGGCAGGATGCGGGAGAAACGCACAAGATCAAGGGAGACCGTCGTGTCCGCGAACAGCTTCGACGCTCGCTCCACCCTGAACGTGGGTGACGAGTCGTACGAAATCTTCCGGCTGGACAAGGTGGAGGGCAGCAAGCGCCTTCCCTACAGCCTGAAGGTCCTGCTGGAGAACCTGCTCCGCACGGAGGACGGCGCGAACATCACCGCCGATCACATCCGTGCCCTGGGCGGCTGGGACGCGAAGGCCGAGCCGAGCGAAGAGATCCAGTTCACGCCGGCGCGCGTGATCATGCAGGACTTCACCGGCGTGCCGTGTGTCGTGGACCTCGCCACGATGCGCGAGGCCGTGAAGGCCCTCGGCGGCGACGCCTCCCGGATCAACCCGCTCGCGCCCGCCGAGATGGTCATCGACCACTCGGTCATCGCCGACGTGTTCAACCGTCCGGACGCGTTCGAGATCAACACCGACATCGAATACGGCCGCAACAAGGAGCGCTACCAGTTCCTTCGCTGGGGCCAGACCGCGTTCGACGAGTTCAAGGTCGTACCGCCCGGCACCGGCATCGTGCACCAGGTCAACATCGAGCACCTGGCTCGCACCGTCATGGTGCGCAACGGGCAGGCATACCCCGACACCTGTGTCGGCACCGACTCGCACACCACGATGGTCAACGGCCTGGGTGTGCTCGGCTGGGGCGTCGGCGGCATCGAGGCCGAGGCCGCGATGCTCGGCCAGCCGGTCAGCATGCTGATCCCGCGTGTGGTCGGCTTCAAGCTCTCCGGCAAGGCGCAGCCGGGCGTCACCGCCACCGACGTCGTGCTGACCATCACCGACATGCTGCGCAAGCACGGTGTGGTGGGCAAGTTCGTCGAGTTCTACGGCGAGGGCGTCGGCGCGGTGCCGCTGGCCAACCGCGCCACCATCGGCAACATGTCGCCGGAGTTCGGCTCGACCTGCGCGATCTTCCCGATCGACGCCGAGACGATCACCTACCTGCGACTGACCGGCCGCGACGACAAGCAGCTCGCGCTGGTGGAGGCGTACGCCAAAGCCCAGGGCCTGTGGCACGACCCGAGCCACGAGCCGGAGTACTCGGAGTACATCGAACTCGACCTTTCCACCGTGGTGCCCTCGATCTCCGGTCCCAAGCGCCCGCAGGACCGGGTCGTGCTGGCCGAGGCCAAGTCCCGCTTCCGCAGCGCGCTGGCGGACTACGTCACCAACGGCGACGAGTCCGGCAAGGAGTCCTTCCCGGCTTCGGACGCACCGACCGGCTCGAACGGTCGCGTGCACAACCCGACCAAGGTGGTCGGCGACGACGGCGTGGAGTACGAGATCGACCACGGCGCGGTCGTGATCGCCTCGATCACCTCGTGCACCAACACCTCGAACCCCTCGGTTATGCTCGGCGCCGCGCTGCTCGCGAAGAAGGCCGTCGAGAAGGGCCTCACCCGCAAGCCGTGGGTCAAGACCACGCTCGCGCCCGGGTCCAAGGTCGTCATGGACTACTACGAGAAGGCCGGTCTGATCCCGTACCTGGACAAGGTCGGTTTCGCCTTGGTCGGCTACGGCTGCGTGACCTGCATCGGCAACTCCGGCCCGCTGCCGGAGGAGGTCTCCAAGGCGGTCAACGACGCCGACCTCGCGGTCGTCTCGGTGCTCTCGGGCAACCGCAACTTCGAGGGCCGGATCAACCCCGACGTCAAGATGAACTACCTGGCCTCGCCGCCGCTGGTGATCGCGTACGCGCTCGCGGGATCGATGGACATCGACATCACCACCGAGCCGCTGGGTCTGGACCCCGAGGGCAAGCCGGTCTACCTCGCCGACATCTGGCCGAGCGACGAGGAGATCGCCGAGGTGGTGGCCTCCTCGATCGACCAGGACATGTTCATCGACCGCTACGCCGACGTCTTCGCGGGCGACTCGCGCTGGCAGTCGCTGGAGATCCCGACGGGCGCAACGTTCGAGTGGGACCCGCAGTCGACCTACGTGCGCAAGCCTCCGTACTTCGAGGGCATGCAGATGCAGCCGGCCCCGGTCGTGGACATCTCGGGCGCCCGCGTGCTCGCCAAGCTCGGCGACTCGGTCACCACCGACCACATCTCGCCGGCGGGCTCGATCAAGGGCGACAGCCCGGCGGGTAAGTACCTGGCCGAGAACGGTGTCGAGCGCAAGGACTTCAACTCGTACGGCTCGCGCCGGGGCAACCACGAGGTGATGATCCGCGGCACGTTCGCGAACATCCGCCTGCGCAACCAGATCGCGCCGGGTACCGAGGGCGGCTTCACGCGTGACTTCACGCAGGCCGACGCCCCGGTGTCGACGATCTACGACGCGTCGGTGAACTACCAGGCCGCCGGTATCCCGCTGGTGGTGCTGGCGGGCAAGGAGTACGGCTCGGGCTCGTCGCGCGACTGGGCGGCCAAGGGCACCTCGCTGCTGGGTGTGCGTGCGGTGATCGCCGAGTCCTACGAGCGCATCCACCGCTCGAACCTGATCGGCATGGGCGTCATCCCGCTGCAGTTCCCGGCCGGCCACAGCGCCACCACGCTGGGCCTCACCGGCGAGGAGACCTTCGCGTTCGAGGGCATCACCGCGCTGAACGAGGGTCGCACCCCCAAGACTGTCAAGGTCACCACGGACACCGGCGTCGAGTTCGACGCGGTCGTGCGCATCGACACCCCCGGCGAGGCGGACTACTACCGCAACGGCGGCATCATGCAGTACGTGCTGCGTTCGCTGGTGAACAAGGGCTGACCGCCGCACCGCGACGGTAGCGCGTCGTACGGCATCGACACACCGGGTCGGGCTCCTTCGGGGTCCGGCCCGGTGCCGTTCGGTGCACCGTCACGGGTTCGATCGGCGACCCGGGCGGCCGTGGGCAGGGTGCGTGCGCCTGCGAGCGGGACCGTCTTCGCCTGCGGGCGCACCGGAGATGCCGGCATTGGTGCGGCCGGTTGGTTTCCCAACCGGCCGCAGCGTCAGTTTGGCGCTCGGCCCATGCGGGCGACAGGGCTAGGGCGCCGGTTCACCCAAAAGGGGGAATGCGCGGATCGCGCCGACCACCTCGCCGGCGCCGTACACGGGCGCCTGGGCGAACGGGGCGAGGCTCTGTTCGTCCGCGCCCATGCGCCACAGCAGCGCCGCCATGGCGACGATGTGGGCCCGCGTCGCCCCGTCCGCGATCTTGACCGCGGCGCCCCGCCCGTCCGGCAGGCCCACCGCGTACACCGCCTCGGCGCCGTCCTTGGCGAGCAGTCCCGGGATCGCCCGCATCAGCCCCGTCACGTCGCGACCGGTGCCCGCGACCCACTCCGGGTGGGCCCGCATCGCATCCGCGATCCGCCGCTCGGGGGTGCCCTCGGCGGCGCTCGCGAAGCGGCCGTACGACCGGGCCAGGCCCGCGAGCGAGATGGCGAACAGCGGCGCCCCGCACCCGTCCACGCCGACCGCCGCGACCGGTTCGCCGGCGACGTCCTCGACCGCTCGGCGGACGGCCTGCTGCAACGGGTGCCCCAGCTCCAGGTAGTCCTCGGTCGACCAGCCGTTGTGCACGCAGGTGAGCAGCATCGCGGCGTGCTTGCCCGAGCAGTTCATCGCGATCCGCTCGGGCCCCTTGCCGGCCGCCAGCCACGCATCGCGCTGCGCGGTGCCCAGCGGCAGGTCCGGTACGCAGCGCAGCGCGCTCTCCGGCAACCTCGCGCGGGACAGGATTTGCCGGGTCCCCTCCAGGTGGAATGTCTCGCCGGAGTGGCTGGCGCAGGCGAGTGCGAGCAGTTCGCCGTTCAGGTCCAGCCCGCTGCGCACCATCGCCAGGCCCTGGAACGGCTTGTTGGCCGAGCGCGGGAACATCGGCGCGTCCACGGCCCCGTGTCCTTCGACCACCGAGCCGTCGGTGCCGGTGAGCACGGCCGTGCCGTGGTGGATCGATTCCAGGAAGCCGTTCCGCCACACGCCGACCAGCGGTATGTGAGCGAACGCGGCCTCGTCACCGGCGCGGTCGGCCTGGATCACGGGTCCTCCTGAGGTCGTACGAGAGTCGAACGAGGTCGGGCGCAGGGGTGGAGCAAGGGTGGGGCGGGCGCAGGCGTGACGACGCGAGAGTCGAACGCGGGTGCGGATGCCCCCCTCCATGATCCACGTGTGCATTCTCGGTCTGCCACCGCGCATAATCGAACATATGTACGGCAATGGCGATCGCGACACCCCGGCCTGGGAGCAGCCGGGTCGCTTCGCCCATGCCAAAACCGGGGACGGGGCCGAATCCAAGCCCCGAGGCAGGGACGGGATCGCGCCGACGGGATGGCCGAGAGGCGTTCGGCCGCCCGGTGTGGCGGGTTGGGAGGACACGGCCGTCGCCTGGCTGTTCGACCTGTGCCCGCCGGGTTATCGAAGCCACGACGTCCTGCGCAAACACCCGTTGATCCTGGCCCGGATGGCCCGCCAGCACGTGGCCGCCGCGCTCGCCGCGGCCCGACACGGCTACGGCACGGCGCGCGTCGAGCTTGCCGAGCGGGTGCCTGTGCAGGCTGTGGAGGCGGCGCTGCGCATGTACGAGTACGAGGGCTCGCGCGCGGCGGCCACCGAGCGTGCGGTTCGGCTGGTCGAGGAGGCTCTCGCGGGCGAGCGCTGGGAGCCCCGACTGTGACGTGCGCGACGTTGTGGGCAGCTCCGACCCCTGCTCGGTTCCTGCCCCGACGGCGACGGTGACGCGGCGGCCGGGGCGAAAGGGGTGTTTGTAACGTTCCATGCGCGCACCGGCGATGCGGGAGTGAATAGAGGCCCGATCGTGACGCCTGCGTTCAGGTTTGACTCTTCTGCCCGAACGGAGGGGGCAATAGAGTTCAGGACTTGCACACAAGAAGTACGTCAGTTGCACCGGGGCGAGGGGATCGCAGATGTCCGACGGCATGACGGGGTCCCGCTTTCCGCAGGCCCAGTCGCCGGGGTCGCATTCGTCCGGGTCCCAGTCCTCGCTGCACCGGGCCAACCTCGATCGGGTCCTGCACGCGGTTCGCATGGCGGGTGCGCTCACCCAGGCGGAGATCGCCAGGAGCACCGGGCTGTCCGCCGCGACGGTGTCGAACATCGTACGGGAGTTGAAGGTCCTCGACATGGTCGAGGTGACCCCCACCTCCTCCGGCGGCAGGCGGGCCCGCAACGTCTCGCTCAGCCGCGCCTCGGGTGTGGTCGTCGGCATCGACTTCGGCCATCGCCACCTGCGCGTGGCCATCGGTGACTTCGCCCACCGGGTGCTCGCCGAGGAGCACGTCCCGATCGACGTCGACTCCTGCGCCGACGAGGGCTTCGCGCTCGCGGATCGACTGCTGGGCGTGCTGCTGGAGCGCGCCGGCGCGGTCCGCGGCGAGGTCACCGGGGTCGGGCTCGGGGTGCCCGGCCCGATCGACATCGACACCGGCGCGCTCGGCTCGACCACGATCCTGCCGGGCTGGGTGGGCTGTCACCCGCGCGAGGCGATGCAGGCCCGGCTGGGCCTGCCGGTCCTGGTGGACAACGACGCCAACCTCGGCGCGCTGGGCGAACTCGTCTGGGGCGCGGGCGTGGGTTGCACCGAGATGGCCTACCTCAAGGTGTCCGGCGGCGTCGGCGCGGGCCTGGTGATCGGCGGCCGGTTGTACCGGGGTCCGGGCGGCACCGCAGGCGAGATCGGTCACATAACGCTGGACGAGTCCGGGCCGGTGTGCAGGTGCGGCAACCGGGGCTGCCTGGAGACCTTCACCAACGCCTCCTACCTGCTCGACCTGCTGCGCGGCAGCCACGGCACCGACCTGACCATCCAGCGGATGATCGAACTCGCCAAGGCCGGCGACGCGGGCTGCCGGCGGGTGGTCGCGGACGCCGGCAGGCACGTGGGCGTGGGCGTGGCGAGCCTGACGAACCTGCTCAATCCGCAACGGATCATCCTCGGCGGCGATCTCGCGGGCGCCGGCGACCTGTTGATCGCGCCGATCGTCGAGTCGGTCGGGCGGTACGCCATTCCCAGCGCGTCACGCCGGTTGACCGTGGTCACCGGGTCGCTCGGCGAGCGTGCCGAGGTGCTCGGTGCGATGGCGATGGTGATGAGCGAGATGACCCCCTTCGCCGTCGAACGCACGCCCCAGGTGCTGGTCGCGGGCGCCTCGACGTGAGTCGGCGCGCGCGGATGGCGCATCGGTGTACCCCGATGCGAACCATCCGCCCGCATCGCCGCGTCTAGACTCGATGGACGCCTCTCCTGCACGCAGACCCGTGGGGGCGGTGACGGATCTGACGAAGGAGGAACGGGTGGCCCTGCTGGACAGCATTCGAGGACCCCGTGATCTCAAGGCCCTCTCGCCCGAGCAGCTCGCGCAGCTCGCGGACGAGATCCGCACCTTCCTGGTGGAGTCCGTCTCCAAGACCGGTGGTCACCTGGGTCCCAACCTCGGTGTGGTCGAGCTGACCATCGCGATGCACCGCGTGTTCGAGTCGCCGCGCGACAAGATCCTCTTCGACACCGGGCACCAGAGCTACGTGCACAAGATCGTGACCGGTCGCAAGGACGGCTTCGGGCAGCTGCGACAGGCCGACGGTCTGTCCGGCTATCCCAGCCGCGCCGAGTCCGAGCACGACGTGATCGAGAATTCGCACGCGTCCACGGTGTTGTCCTGGGCGGACGGCCTGGCCAAGGCGTACCAGGTGCGCGGTCAAACCGATCGGCACGTGGTCGCGGTGATCGGCGACGGCGCGCTGACCGGCGGTATGGCCTGGGAGGCACTGAACAACATCGCGGCGGCCAAGGACCGCCCGGTGATCATCGTGGTCAACGACAACGAGCGCTCGTACGGCCCGACCCAGGGCGGCCTCGCCGACCACCTCGCCACGCTGCGCACCACGCGCGGCTACGAGCGTTTCCTGGAGTGGGGCAAGGGCGTGCTGGGCCGCACCCCGGTGGTCGGCGGTCCGGTCTACGACATGCTGCACGGCGCCAAGAAGGGCCTCAAGGACGCGGTCGCACCGCAGGGTCTGTTCGAGGACCTGGGCCTGAAGTACGTGGGTCCGATCGACGGGCACGACGTCGAGGCGGTGGAGAACGCGCTGCGCCGGGCCCGCGGCTTCGGCGGCCCGGTGATCGTGCACGCGATCACCCAGAAGGGCAGGGGCTACGCGCACGCGGTCAACGACGCGGCGGACCAGTTCCACGCGGTGGGCGTGATCAACCCCGAGACCGGTCTGCCGGTGAAGAAGTCGGGCGCGTCGTGGACGTCGGTGTTCGCCGACGAGATGGTCGCCATCGCGGACGAGCGGGAGGACGTCGTCGGCATCACCGCGGCGATGCTGATCCCGGTCGGACTGCACAAGTTCGCCGCCAAGCACCCGGACCGGGTGTTCGACGTCGGGATCGCCGAGCAGCACGCGGTGACCTCGGCGGCGGGCCTGGCCACCGGCGGGCTGCATCCGGTGGTCGCGGTGTACGCGACCTTCCTCAATCGCGCGTTCGACCAGGTGTTGATGGACGTCGCGTTGCACAAGTGCGGCGTGACCTTCGTCCTCGACCGGGCCGGTGTGACCGGGCCGGACGGGGCCAGCCACAACGGCATGTGGGACATGTCGATCCTCCAGGTCGTGCCGGGTCTGCGGCTCGCCGCGCCGCGCGATGCCACGCAGGTGCGCGCGCAGTTGCGCGAGGCGATGGAGGTCGACGACGCGCCGACCGTCGTGCGCTTCGGCAAGGGCGCCGTGGGCGCCGACATCGAGGCGATCGGCCGAATCGACGGGATGGACGTGCTGCGCCGCACCGGTCCCGAGCGCAACGGCGGCGGTGAGCGCGGCGACGTGCTGATCGTGACCGTGGGGCAGATGGCCGAGATCGGGGTCGAGGTCGCCGATCGGCTCGCCGACCAGGGCATCGCGGCGACCGTGGTCGACCCGCGCTGGATCAAGCCGGTTCCGGCCGGGATCGCGCCGTTGGCGGCTCGGCACCGGCTCGTGGTCACGATCGAGGACAACGGCCGGGCCGGTGGCGTCGGATCGGCGATCGCGCAGTCGTTGCGGGACGCGCGGGTGGACGTACCGCTGCGCGACTTCGGCATTCCGCAGGAGTTCCTCGACCACGCGGAGCGTTCGGACATCCTGGTTCGGATCGGCTTGAACGCCCAGGACATCTCACGCCAGGTGGTCGAGGAGATCGCGTCCAAGACCGTGGACGCCGACGCCGAGCAGCACGAGACGACGGCCTGATCCAGGGCCGCCGCGCACATTGCGACGATCCCGGGGTCGGGAGCGAGAAGCCACGGGCTCTTGCTCCAGGACCCCGGGGTCGTTTTGCTTTTCGCGGCTTCGCGGCTTCGCGGCTTCGCGGCTTCGCGGCTTCGCGGCTTCGCGGCTTCGCGGCTTCGCGGCTTCGCGGCTTCGCGGCTTCGCGGCTTCGCGGCTTCGCGGCTTCGCGGCTTCGCGGCTTCGCGGCTTCGCGGCTTCGCGGCTTCGCGGCTTCGCGGCTGTTTCGGGGTTCTAGGGCTTCGGCTTTGCGGGTGCCCGGCGTCGATTTCGCGGGGGCGGGCGCGAAGATCACCCTGACGCGCCGAGGATCGGTCACCCGAAAACAGGAGTGAAAGCCTCGATCATGGCAACGGTCTCCGCCACCAGGAGGTGTTGCCATGGCCAACGCGTTGTTTCGCACCAAGAACATCGAGCAGTCCATCCAGGACACCGATGTCTCCGAAGGGCACGGCTTACGCCGGGAGTTGTCCGCACTCGACCTGATGGTTTTCGGTGTCGGTGTGGTGGTGGGCACGGGCATCTTCGTGCTGACCGGTACGGCGGCGAAGGACTACGCGGGCCCCGCCGTCGCGTTGTCGTTCGTGCTGGCGGGGTTCGTCTGCGGGCTCGCCGCGCTGTGCTACGCCGAGTTCGCGTCCACGGTTCCGGTGGCGGGTTCCGCGTACACGTTCTCGTACACCACGCTCGGCGAACTGCCCGCGTGGATCATCGGCTGGGACCTGATTCTGGAACTCGCGCTCGGCGTCGGGGTGGTCTCGATCGGGTGGTCGGGATATCTGACCTCGCTGCTCTCGCAGGCCAACATCGACCTGCCGAAGGCGATCACGGCTGCACCGGGCGACGGTGGGAAGGTCAACCTGCCGGCGCTGCTGCTCGTGCTCGGGGTCGCGGCGATCCTGGTGTTCGGGATCAAGCTCTCGGCACGGTTCAACCTCGTCATGGTCACCGTCAAGATCGCGATCGTGCTGTTGGTGATCTTTGCCGGCCTGTTCTTCGTCAAGACGGGCAACTACAACCCCTTCGTGCCCGATTCGCAGCCGCCTGCATCCGGGAACGGCGGGCTCAAGGCACCGCTCGTGCAGACCCTGTTCGGGTTCGAGCCGCAGATCTACGGTGTGATGGGGATCTTCTCCGGTGCGGCGCTCGTGTTCTTCGCCTACATCGGATTCGATGTGGTCGCCACCGCCGCCGAGGAGACCCGCAAGCCGCAGCGCGACATGCCGATCGGGATCCTCGGCTCGCTGGTGATCTGCACGATCCTGTACGTCTCGGTGGCCCTGGTCGTGGTCGGTATGCAGCGCTACGACATGCTCTCGTCCTCCGCGCCGTTGGCCGAGGCGTTCCGGTCGGTCGGCAAGGGCTGGATCGCGACCATCATCAGCGTCGGCGCGGTGGCCGGCCTGACCACCGTGTGCATGATCTTGATGATGGGGCAGAGCCGGGTCTTCTTCGCGATGAGCCGGGACGGGCTGCTGCCGCCGTTGTTTGCGAAGGTGCATCCCAAGTACGGCACGCCGCACGTGAGCACGATACTGATCGCGGTGGTGGTCGCGGCGATCGCCGGGTTCACCCCGATCCACGAGATCGACGTCATGGTCAACATCGGCACGCTGTTCGCGTTCTTGGTGGTTGCCGCGAGCGTGCTGATCCTGCGCCGGACCCGACCGGAGTTGCCGCGCGCGTTCCGGGTGCCGTTCGTGCCGTGGTTGCCGATCCTGTCCATACTGGCCACGCTGTGGCTGATGATCAATCTCAGCAGTGAGACGTGGCTGCGGTTCCTGGTGTGGATGGTGGCCGGCTTCGCCGTCTACTTCTTCTACGGGCGGCAGCACAGCCGACTGCGGTGAAGGCGGCGGTTGTTCGATGAGGGTTGTTCGGTGACGGTGGTCAGGTGGCGTGCGCGGGTCCGGGTCGAATCGACCCGGACCCGCGCACGTATCGCGTGACGGCCGGGGATCAGCCCCAGAGCTCGTCCGTGTACTTGTCGGTGCCGACCACGGTGGGAATCCACGGGGCGCAGAAGCTGACCCGGCCGATGCCGGAGGCGTCGATCCGCTCGGCCCACTCCTTGAACGCGTCCCAGCTCTCGCGCGGGTCGCCCTCGAGGAAGTACAGCTGCATGCTGCGGGTTGCCGCGTTCGGGTCGCGCGGGACGAACGCGGGAGCGTCGTCCTTGAGCGGGACCGCGGTCCACGCGGCCACCGACGCGATCGGCGAGCCCTTGAGGAAGTCCGGCAACTGCGCGGAGAACCACGCCTCCAGGTCCTCCTGCGTGGTGCCCTCGGCGCGCTGCACGGTGAGCGAGACCAGGCCCTGGTAGTTGCGGTCGAGGGCGAGTTCCAGCGGGACCGGGTCCTCGTCGCGGTACCAGCGGCTGTCGTGCAGGTACATGCCGGTGTGCGCGTGGATCCGGTGCTGGAAGCCGCGGTCGTTGCCGTAGAGCCAGTTGACCTGGTCGACCGCCCACGCGTTCCACTCGTCGAACTGGCCGTCGTTGATCCAGTAGATCGCGACGTAGGAGCCCGCCTCGATGTCCGGGACCACGTCGGTGTCGGCCGGGAAGCGCAGCGCCTTGAGGTCGGCGGTGGCCACCCAGCGGCTGCCCGCGAGCATGCCGGGGCCGATCATGCAGCCGGCGTAGTAGTGGTCGCGCTCGTACCAGCGGTTGTAGCTCACCTCGTGGCCGCGCTCGGGGTCCACGGCGGTGAACAGCATGCTGCCCACCCGGATCGGGTATTCGTTGAAGCTCATGTCTGCCTTTCGGGTCGTGCGGTGACACGTGTCGGCGGGGCGGACCCGGCCGGGGACGCCGGCCGGGTGGGGTGGTCGGGTGGGGGCGGTCAGGCCTGTCGGCGGAATCGTGTGGTGCGGTGCTCCGGCTCGGTGTCGAGCTTGGGGATGATGTGCTTGCCGAACAGTTCGATGGTCTTGAGCGTGTTCTCGCGGTTGTCGCAGCCCAGGCCGAGGACGAGCTGGTCCACGCCGACCGCCTCGTAGGCCTTGACCGCGTCCAGCACACCGTCGGGCGCGCCGCAGATCAGGGCGCCGGCGTCGGCGGCGAACTCGACCAGTTCGGGGGTCAGGTCGGGCATCAGCTCGGGCCAGTACGGGATGCCCTCGGGGTGCGGGAACGTGTCGTGGTAGCGGAAGACGTTGCTGGTGAGGTACATCGGCCGGGCCGCGACCGCGTTGGCGACCGCCTGTTCCCTGGTCTCGGCGACGAAGCCGGTGCTCACCGCGAGCACGTTGTCGTTGACGAAGTCGGCGATCGGTTCGGCGTTGCCGATCTCGCGCTTGTATCCGGCCACCAGTTTCTCGGCGCTCGCCGGGTCGCCGATGGAGAAGCCGAGTACGCCCAGGCCCATCCGGGCGGCCATCGCGTACGAGGGCGGGCTGCCGGCGGCGTACCACATGGCGGGGTGCGATTTGCCGTACGGCTTGGGCAGGATCTTGCGCGGCGGGAGCTGCCAGTAGGTGCCGTTGTAACCCTCGTAGGTGTCCTGGAGGAACATCTTCGGGAACTCGCGGATCACGTCCTCCCAGATCGCCTTCGTCTCGGACATGTCCTCGATGCCGGGCAGGAAACCGAGAATCTCGTGGCTGCCGGCGCCCCGGCCGGTGCCGAACTCGAAGCGGCCCTTGGTGAGGTGGTCGAGCATCGCGACCCGTTCGGCGACCTTGGCCGGGTGGTTGACCTGGGGGAGCGGGTTGAAGATGCCGGAGCCGATGTGGATGCGCTCGGTGGCGTGGGCGAGGTAGCCGCACATGACGTCGTTGGCGGACAGGTGCGAGTACTCGTCGAGGAAGTGGTGTTCGCTCAGCCAGACGTACTTGAAGCCGGCCCGGTCGGCGGCGATGGCGAAGTCCATGTCGTTCATCAGGGCTTCGTGTTCGGCGTTGGGGTTTCCCTCGCGCCGGAACGACGGGTTGTAGCCCTGAAGAAAGATGCCGAATTCCATTGCACTCCCAGTTCCGCGGTCTGGTCGGGGCGGGGTGGTCGGTCGGTCAGCCGGTCGGTCAGTAGGTCGGATGGTGGTTCGGGTGCGTTCGGGTCGCCCGTTCGGGTGGCCCGTTCGGAAGCTTCCGGGGCGCCGGTGGGGCCCCGGCGGGTGCGGGCGCCGGCGCTTTGGGTCAGGGGGTGAAGGTGCCGTCCGGGCGGCGGACCCAGCCGGAGGCGGCCATCGTGCCGCCGTCGACGTGCAGGGTGGTGCCGGTGACGAAGCGGGCCAGGTCGCCGGCGAGGAAGACGATCGGGGCGGCGCAGTCATCCGGTGTGCCCAGGCCGAGGGGGACCTTGGCGGCGTAGTCGTAGGCGCCCTCGTCGGTCTCGAACGTCTCCGCGAGGCCGGCGTCGCCGGGGGTGGGGATCGCGTCGGGGGCCACGCAGTTGACCCGGATGCGGCGATCCGAGAGTTCGAGGGCGAGCGACTTGGTGAGCTGTTCGACCGCGGCCTTCATCGCGGCGTACACCGCGAAGCCTGGCGCGGCGCGGAACGCCTCGATGCTGGTCACGTTGACGATCGAGCCGCCCTCGCGCATGAGCGGGGCGCCGTGTCGGATCACGTGTGTTACGGAGGTGAAGTTCTCGTCGACCAGTGCGGTCTGGCCCTTGGGGCGGACCTCCATGAACGGCGACCAGAAGCCGCCGCCGGCGTTGTTGACGAGGATGTCGAGTCCGCCGAGCGTGCTGTGTACCTCGCGGAGGAAACGCTCGACGCCGTCGCCGTCGCGGACGTCGAGTTCGACCGCGAGCGCACGGCGGCCGGTCGCCTCGATCGCCTTTGCGGTCTCCTGAAGGCCGATCGGCTCGCGGTCGCAGATGGCGACGTCCGCGCCGAACCGGGCCAGTGCGACGGCCGTCGCCGCGCCGATTCCCCGGGCGGCGCCGGTGACCACGGCGATGCGATCGGTGAGCAGGGCGGCGGAAGGGTCGAGCAGCACGGGGGCACCTCACTGTGGATCGCGTACGTTGTCGCCTCGGCGCGGGGCCGCCGTCGCGGGCCGTGCTCTGCGCTGGGGTCACCATGCCACCTGACGACCCGTCACCTGAAGGGAGACGGCTGTCTTTTTCCGACTCGGTGCGCCGGCGTTCACGCAGGTCCGCAGGTGAACTGACGCTCAGTCAGTAGGAGTGGCGGACATCACCGTTCGGTGCGGCCGCGCCTGACGGCGATGGGGGTGATGGTGCGGCGTGCGTGGGGCTGCCTCTCTTGGCGAGAGGGTGAGTGGGGGAGACGGCGTGTGGCTCTTGCGGGCGCGGGTGCGGGGGTGCACGGGTTGCGCGTGGGTGGGGGCGAGTGCGGGTGCGGGCGCGAGGCGGGTGCAGGTGCCGGCTGGGGATGGTGGGTGCCGGCGAGCGCCTGGCGTGCGGGTGCGCTTGCGGGTGGAGGCGGCCGCGGGTGTGATCCCGGTTGCGAGTGCAGGCGCGGATGGCAGTAGTCGTCGCGAGGCCGCAGGTGTGGGGGTGGCCGGCCGGCCTTGCAGGTACCGATGGCGGGCAGTTGCCTGTGATCGCGGGTGCGGGCGGGTGCCGCGCCGGCGGCTGTGGGTGCGGGCGTCGATGTCGACGCTTGTGGGTGTGGGTGTCGAGGCCGAGAGTCGTAGGTCGCCCAGGTGAGTGCGGGTGCGGGTGTGGGCGCATGTGCCTGTGGTGGCGAGGGCGTGCGCTTGTTCGGCGGTTGTGGTGGAGGCCTCGGGCTTTGGTGGGTGGGAGGAGGGCTGCGGGCGGAGTTACCTGCGGGTGTGAGTGCAGTCGTCGGCGGGTGCGGGCGCAGGCACCGATGGCTGCGGGCGCATGTGCTTGTTCGGCGGTTGTGGTGGAGCTGTAGGGCTTTGATGGGTGGGAGCGGGGCCGCGGGCGGAGTTGCCTGCGGGTGCGGGTGCAGTCGTTGGAGGGTGCGGGCGTCGACGCCGGCGAGCGTGAGCCCGAGCATGGTCGCGGGTGCCGGGGATGCGCCTGCGGGTGCGTGCCGAGGGCGTCGGGGGTTGCGGGTGCAGGTGTCGACGTTGGCGAATTTGCTCGTGGTCGTGCTCATGGTTGCGGGCACAGGCACAGGCACAGGCACAGGCACAGGCGCAGGTCGAGGTGGTTGCGGGCGCAGGTGTCGATGTCGGCGGATTTGGTCGCAGGCGAGGCGCCCGCGCACGCGCAGGCATCTGTGGGCGTGTGCGGTGGTGTGAGGCGCCGGCGCGCGTGGGCCGCGACAGGTGGATGTGTGCCCGGGGGCTTTTCGGCCGTGCGCCGAGTGGCCTCGTTGTCGGTTCGCATGGATTGTCCGAAATCCATGCGCAGTGGATGCGGTGCTCACTACGCTCTGCGACGTGGCGCTATCTCCCGATTCCTGCGGCATCGTGGCCGACTTCGGCACGTGGCTCGCGCGAGCCGGCCGGCCGGCTCCGGACGCCGAGCGGATGATCGATGTCCTGGGCACGTTGCTCGATTTGCGTGTTGCCTGCCTGCGGCTCGACGACCACACGCGCTGGCGTGCCGGCGATCTGAATTCGTTGCTGGAGACGTTGGTGCCCGCGCACGTCGCGCTGCCCCGTGAGGACACGGTGGGTCTGGTGGTGCCCGCGCTGCGGTTGTTCCTGGAGTTCCTGCGTGAGCGTGGGCCCCTGCATCCGGACAGCGATCGCCTCGACCCGCTGCTTGCGGTGCTGGATCGACACGAGGGTGAGCTGCCGGCCCGGATGGCGGATTCGAGCTGCTGGGGGTCGGCGAAGAAGTTGTTCGTGGCGGGCTATGCGACCGGCCCCGGGCGGGGCAGGGCGCTGCCGGCGGTTCGGTTGCCGGACGAGCGCGAGTTGGCTCGGGCTGCGTCGGCGGCGCCGTCGTTCGCCGCTGCGCTCACCCTCGCCCGCTGGGTCGGGCGCGGCCGGCCGGTGACCGCGACCGGTGTCCTGCGCCGTGCCCCGGCGGCCGAGGCCGCGTCGTTGCTGGGCATCGAGGCGCCGGTCGCGGGCGTCCGGAGTGCGCGCGACGTCGAGCCGCTGCACCATGTGTGGTCGATCGCGTGTGCGGCGGGCCTGGTCGAGGTCGGCCGCACCGTTGCGACCGCAGGTGCGCTTGCCCGGGCGCTGGCGGTCGGCCGACCGTGCGACGTGCTGCGCGTGTGGTCGAGTCTGTGGGAGGGCGTCGCGGTCGGCGAGGCTACCGGACGCCCGGCGGTGCGTCGCGCCGGGTATGTGCTGCGCGGCGGCGACGTGATTCGCGAGCTGTTGCGCGAGTTGTACGACCACGCGGGTCGCTGGGTGCCGATGGGCGGACTGTTCGAGCTGCTCTCGTACACGCCCGACGGCCGGCCGAGGTCGCCCTCGGTCGCCGATCCGGCGTTGTTCACCGGGTTGACCCTGGCCCACCAGATGGACGACCTGCGTGCGTTCGGCGTCCTGGAGATACGTGAACTGGTGGGCGGCGGTGCGCCGTTCATGGCGGTGCGGCTGACCCCGTTGGGGCTGTACGGGCTGCGTACCCGCTTCCTCGAACTCGGCGTTCCCGCTCCGCTCACTGGCCCGGGTGGCGGCCCGAGCGAGCCCGCGTTGCCGCCGCTGTACGTGCCGCCCACCTCCGAGTGCGCGCTGGCCGCCCGGATGTCGCCGCTGCTGGCGCAGGCGGCTGCGCTCGCGGAGTACGTGGAGGAGCACGGGCCGCTGCCAATCACCCGGGAGGAGGTACTGGCGGACGACGTCGCGCGCCGGGCCATGGTCGACCTCGGCATCCCCGAGCAGCCCCGCCGCCCCGCCGCCGATCCGCCCCGCACCGCTCGGGGCGAGCACGCCCTGCACCGGCGCTGGACACTCGCGCTGGGCACCGGTCTGCTGGTCCTGCTCGACGGCGCGGTGCACGTCGCGGACGGCCTGCGGGTGTGGCGCGAGGGTGGTGACCGCGAGCTGATCGCGCTCGCCGCGCGCGCGATGGTCGTGGTGGCCGAGGACAACGCGACCTTCGGCGAGGCACACGAGCAGCGGTGGGACGTCCCCGAGGGGCTCGCGGCGTCGCTGTTCACCGGCCTGGTCCAACTCGGCGGCCCGCTTCCGGTGTCGCTGTTCGTGGGCCTGGCGGTGCGCCGCGACCTCGATCACGTGGTGAGCACGCTGCCCACCGAGCCGCCGGCCGAGGACGAGGCGTTCGCACTCGGCCGGATCCTGGACGCGCCCGACCTGGTTCGGGAAATGGGCCGACTGTGCGACCCCACCACGCCGAGCCTGCCGTTCCCGCCGTCTTCCCCGTCCTTCCCGGCGGAGACACCGACCGAAGCGCTGACCCGGGTACGCGCCGGGGTGGTCCTGCTCGCCGATCGGCTGGCGGCCCTCGGCATCGTCCGGCGCACCGCCGAGGGCATCACGCTGACCGGTCTGGGCGGCACCCTCGTACACCGGATGTTCCGCGAGCAGGGGCTGCCGGTCGCCACCGTCGACGACTACACCGCGGCGCCGGGCGCCCGTCTCCTCGGCGCGATGGGGGCGTGGCCGCGACCGATCGCGACCCGTACGTTCGCGAGCTGGATCGCCTGTCGCCCGGTCGATGCCGCGCTGTCCGAACTGTGTGCGGTCGCGGGCGCGGCCGGACCCACCGAGCGGCTCATGCTCTTCGCCCACGTGGGTGACGCGGGCCTCCCCGAGGCCGCCGTCGAACACGCCCTCGACGAGGCCGCCGCCGACCCCACCCTTGCCCCGCACGTGTGGAACTGGCGCCTCACCCACGACCACGACGTGCCCCCCGCGACCCTGCGCACGCTGGCCTGGCTCACCGCCGACAACGCCGCCGCGGCGCTGCTCGGCCGGCACGAGGCGGCCGTACTGGGCCTGCTCACCGAGGTGACCGGCAGTCAGGGTCCGGGCGCCGACGTGGTCTTCGGCGAACTCGCGACGATGGGCCACCCCTGCGCCGAGGACGTGCTGCGCTTCGCCGAGACCACGCACCCCGACCCCAAGGTGGCCCGCGCCGCCCGCCGGGCCCTACATCGGCTGTGCTGACGGACCCCGAGCCGCTCCGCGGATCACCCGTGCCAACGCGCCCCGGAGGTACACCGCACACCGCCCGCGCGGGCGCGCCCGCGCCACACCGCACATCACCCATGCCGACCCGCACCGCCTACACCCCCGCCGCCTGACTCAAGAAGACGCTCGGTGCACCCGTCCACGACACGTGCAGCGCCTCCCGAGCCCGCGTGCAGGCCACGAACAACAGACACCGCTCCGCCAAAAGGTCGGCCTCGTGCTGGAGCCGATCCACCTCGCGCCCGGTCACATGGCCCATATAGGGCACCGTCGAATCACTCACGTCCGCCACCGCCATGCAGCGGAACTCGAGTCCCTTCATCGCGTGCATCGTGCCGATCCGAACTCCCGCCGCGGCGGCCCCGGGACGGTCCTTGAGCAGCACGGCCGGTACGCCCTCGCGCGACAGCGCCTCCGCCGCCTTGCGGCCATAGCCGACGAAGCGCGCCGCGATCCCGATGTCCTCCGGCCGCACACCCGCGTCCAGCCAGCCCCGGACCCGCGCGACGAGTGCGGCCAACTCGGCCTCCGTCCCGGTGAGCGCCACCAGATCCGGCTTCGCGCCGTGCAGTGAACTGCGGCAATCCTGCACCGAGTCCGCATGCTCCCCGTCCAGGCCCTCGACCGGCCGACCGGACAGGATCGACGTGCACCATCCGAGAATCTCCGCCGTCGTCCGGTAGTTCACGCGCAGCCGGCTCGATCGGCCGACCACCCGGATCCCCAGCTTGCCCAGCGACACCCTGCTGTCGTAGATCCGCTGGTTCGGATCGCCCGCGATGAACATGTCGTCCGGACCCGTCGCGACCATCGCCCGCAACGCCCGCCACTGTGCCGGGTGCAGATCCTGGGCCTCGTCGACGACCACGTGACGATACGGCCGCTCCGCCCGCTCCGCCAGCAACAGTGCGGTCTCGTCGCACACCTGGAGCCAGGTCCGGCGACCCTCCGCGCGCAGCCCGGTCACGAACTCCTCGACCGCACGCCACACCTTGGCCCGCTGCAAGGGCCCCAGCGGGGTGCCCCGGCCGGTCCGTGACGCCTTGAGGTACGACTCCAGGCTGCCGATGTCGTGGGCGACGATCACGTTCCGGTACTCCTGGACCAGGAACGGCACCGTCCACGGCAGCTGCAGCGCCTCGATGATCGTCGCCCAGCGTTCCTTCTCGTCGTGCGCGATCGCCAGTGCCGCGCCGCCGAGTTCCTGCCGAAGCAGTCGATTGGCCGCCGCGTCCACCGTGGTCACATCGACCCGCTCGAGCAGTTCGGGCGCCAACAACATCGCCAGGTTCTCCCGCAGGCTCCGGGCCAGCGTCGTCGTGTACGTCGTCAGCAGGATGCGCTCGCCGGGCGCCAGGCGCCCGGCGAGGTGCTTCACGCGGTGCAGGGCCACCACCGTCTTGCCCGTCCCGGGACCGCCGTTGACCTGGGCGGGCCCGGCGTACGACTCGCGATACGCCGTCCGGTACTGGGACGGATGCAGGAAGACCCGCCAGGCGTCGAACGGCCGGGAGAGGATGTCGAGCAGTTCGTCGGGGCCCTCCACGAGAGCCACCCGTCCCTGGGCGTGCCCCATCGCCGTGACCAGGTCCTCGGGGTCGGGCAGCGCGTCCGCCGGGGCCGGGGCCGGGCGGCGCGCACTCACCACGTCCCGCCACACCTCCTCCGGCGAGTACCCCTCGGCGAGATAGAACAGCACCTCGTACTGGTCCTGTGGAAGCAGCGACTCCAGCGCCTCCAACTGCCCGCGCTCGGTGAGCAGTCGCGCGATGCGCAACACGTTGGCGTCCAGCCCCAACCGGGTCAGGTCGGCATCCGAGACACCGGCCAGGAGTCGGTCGACCGATCCCGCCGCGAGGTGCTCCAGCGCGGGGGTGGCCTGCTGCTGCGCCACCACGTCCTGGATCTCCAGCGCGTGCGTCGCCCGGTTGACGCCGGCCTGCTGCTGTACCGCCCAGGCGATCGCGTCGTCGTGCGGCAGCACCCGCAACAACAGGAACGTCTCGCCGCTGTCCGGCGCGAGCACCACGCCGCGCCGGAATCCGCCGACCCGAATCGTCCGGATCCGCGCGTCCCTGGCCCGGTCGAGCTTTTCCAGGTGCAACCCCTTGTCGGCCAGGAGTTCGACCAGGGTCAGGCTCTGGAACTTGGCGATGGCCTCGCGCACTCCCCGCTGTGCGCTCTTCTCCAGGCGGGCGTATTCGGCCAGGAAGTCCTTCCCGAGCGCGAGTTGCGGCACATGTCCTCCCGAGCCGATCACCAGGCTTCGTGTCCGTGTCATCTCGTACCGTAACGGAGTGCGGTTCATCGCCCACAGCGGAAGCGACATGTGCTCGGGCCGGATCGATCACCCGCCGAACTGCTCGCCGCCACCGCCGCCTCCGCCGCCATCGCCACGCCTCTGCCGCCGCCGACGAAATCGCGGCCGTGTTCGTGGCCCCGGCCGCTCCCGCAGCGCCGATCAGGCCGGCGTCAACAGGTCGATGAGGTCCTTGTCCCGGCGCTCGCTCAGTCGGGCCAGGACCGCGGCGAGTGGCGTCGTGGCGGGCAGGCCGATGCGGCTTGCGATGATCGGCAGCGCCTGCGCGTCCGGCACCCGCGTGGTCCAGCCGACCAGGCGTACCGCCCGTTGCAGCGGCGGCAGGTCGTCCTCGATGGGGCGGATGTGCCGGGTCAGCAGGCGATCCCCGCTCGGGATGACGAACAGATGCTCGCCCTCGGCCGCGTTCAGTTCGAGCAGCAGCGGGCGCATCGAGCCGAAGCACGGTTGATTGCGCCACACGATGGTGACCTCGCCCGCGTCGTGGGTGAGAGTGAGGCGGGCACCGGGGACGAGACCGAGGTGCGCGGCGAAACCGGTCGGGACCGGGAAGCCGGATCCGCGCAGGTGGTCGCCATTGAGGTCGATACGGTGCCACCATCGTTGCTTTCGGTCGCGGAAACAGCGCTGGGTGGCCGACACGTCCCGGCGCGGTTTGTACACGGGGGCGGGGGTGGACGCATCCGTGCGCGCGAGTCGTATCCAGCCCGGTTGGTATCGGTCCAAGGACGGCCCGGTCGCGTAGGTACGGACGGAGTTCTCACTGACGTCGAAACGACTCGTCAGGGATTCGACGACTGCGTCGATGCGCGCGGCACCGCCGCGTCCGCGGAGCTCCCGTTCGATCATCTCGCGAATACCGAGGTACTCCTCACGGTCCCAGCGACGCAGACCGTAGTGCAGACGGTCGGTACGCACGAACCGCTCGTCGGCCTGGAGTTGGTTGCACACACTGCGCCACGTAGGAGGCCAGTTGCGGGTTGCCGCCGCCGAAGGCCCAGTCCTCGAGACGGGCGCGGCACTTGTTCTGGATCTGCCGGACCCCCTCTCGGGTGATGCCGACGTCCTGCGCGATCGACTCCAGCGTGGCCGGCGGATGGGCGAACAATCGGTCGACGGCGACCAGGGTTTCGCGCTGCGTCCAGGTGTCGGTGAACGCGGTGACGGACGCGACGACGTCGAACCGGCTTTCGGTGAAGGCTGGTTCGCGGGTGGGAGGCCGGGCCGGTTCGGGCGACGGTTCGTCTTCCGGAGCGCTGTGGTTCACCGGCACCGCAGTCCACGCCGCCGGCATCGCACGATCGTGACCTCGCGCAGCGCGCCCGCGATGATCCCGACGACGTCGGTTCGGTGCAGCCGAGGCCGAGCGAGTAGCTCGCCGGCCGACAGCGCGACCAGCCCACGCCAGTCGAGCCTTTCCCGGCGTAAGGCGATCACCGCGGCACGGGGCCATCGGGCCGTGTGCCGCACGGAGTTCGCATCCGCCAGAAGCGGAGCGAGCCGAGTGAGCGTGTCCCCGGAACCGTATTCGACGACAAGTTCGGCCACCCGGATCCAGAACCCGGGCTCGTCCACGACATGCGCGAAGTCGGCCGGCGGCAGCGTTCGCCACCAATCCCGGGGCAGGCCGGCCACGTTCAGGCGCGCGCCGACCTCCTCCTCGGGGAACGTCGAGAGCCCGGACAACAGATCGACCAATGTCATGAATCATCTTCCTGACCGAACGGTACCGAACGGTTGACCGCGGGTCGGCGGTTTCGCGTAGTCTCGCGCACCACAAGGGGTGGGTCGCAACAGGGGGAGCCCGGCGTGGGATTGGCGAACGAGAACATCATCACGCAGGTCGAGGACCTGCTTGCCGGGCGCATCGTCATCCCGTCGATCCAGCGGGACTATGTGTGGAAGACCCCCGACATCCGGGATCTGCTCGACTCCCTGTACCGGGGATACCCCATCGGGTCCGTGCTGCTGTGGAAGACCAGGATCACGGTCCCGTTCCGGACCGCCGCCGTCAGCCAGGAGACGCAGGGCGTACAGCAGCCCGTCTATCTCCTCGACGGCCAGCAGCGGCTTATTTCACTCGCATGGGTGTATCGACCCGAGTCCCGCGCCGACGCGAAGAAGCTCGATCTGCGCTTCGACCTGGCCAACGAGCAGTTCGTCAGCCCGGTGGGCACCCAGCAGCGCAATGATCCGCTCCTGGTGCCGGTGGTCGAGGTGCTGGCCACCACGCCGGACTTCTACCGGCTCCTCACCACGGCCGGCGTCGACCCGGCGACACCGGTCTTCCAGACCTACTACAAGCGGCTTCAGCAGTTGCATGACGTCCACAAGCGCGAGATCGCGGTGATCACCTACGCCTCGGACGACTACGAGGAGGTCGCCGACGTCTTCGCGCGGGTCAACAAGGGTGGTCGCAAGCTGACCAAGGGCGATCTGGTGTACAGCGCGATCGCGGCCCGCTGGGAGGACGGGCTCGCCACGATCGAGGCCTTCCACGCGGAGCTTGCGCGCGACGGGTTCGCCCTCGACCGGGACCCGGTGCTGCGCGTCCTCGGTCACTTCGCGGGAGTGGGCCTGCGCAGCATCAAACTGCTCGACGCCGCCGTCACGGAGCCGGTCCTGAAGGCGGCCTGGGCCAAGACGGCCGAGGCGGTTCGGATGACGGTCCGATTCCTGCGCGAGGAATGCTCGGTGCCGCGTTCGGCGGTGCTCAAGACGCAGGCCGTCCTGGTCGCGCCCTCCATCCTGCTCCATCGCCGGGGCGGCAGGCTCGGTCCGGACGAGACGGTGCGGCTGCGCCGGTGGATCTACACGATCCTGACGTTCATGCGGTACACCGGGACCACCGAGACCGCGTTGGAAAGCGATGTCCGCTGGATGGACGCCGACGAAGGTCGGGTGCGGTTCGGCGAGTTGATGCACCGCGCGTTCGGCAGTCGGCCGCTGGACGCGCCGGTGCAGGCGTCGGACCTGGAGCACAAATCCCATCTGCACGCCTTCTTCAACGTCCTGTACATCGCCGCGCTGCGGCGGGAGGCGCGCGACTGGGTCGACGGCGAGCAACTCGACGACCTGCGCGAGGATTCGTCGGCGCGCATCGAGTACCACCACGTGTTCCCCGACGCGGCGATCGGCGGCGCGCACCCGAAGGAACTGCGATACAGCCTGGCCAACTACGCCTTCGTCTCGGCTCGGACGAAGCGCTACATCGGATCGCGAACGCCCGCGGAATACCTGCCCGCGCTCGAAGCGGAACACCTCGCTCGGCACTGGATGCCGATGGATCCGGCGTTGTGGACCGTGGATCGGTTCCCGGAGTTTCTCGCCGAGCGGCGACGGCTGATGGCGGCCACGCTCAATGCCATGCTGGGCCTGCCGGGCGCCGAGGAGGCCGTGGGACGGGACGCCGAGGCGGCGCCGGCCGTGTTCCCCGCCTCGGCGAACGACGCGCCTGCGGCGGACGCGGAACCCTTCGGCTGCGAACCCCCGCCGCAAAGCCGCCCTCCGGCGGGGAAGACGACGGTTGGCGAGCCGGAGGACCTCGACACCAGCGAACGGTTTCGCCGGCAGTTGGCGGCCTGTTCCACCCCGGCGGAAGTGGCCATCGTCGAGGAACTGCTGGAATTCTGGGAGATCAGCCGAGGGCGCGTGGAGTTCGGCGACGGCAGCACCCCCACCGCGAGACTGGTGCGGGATGCGGCGGACGGCACGAGCGTGTGTCCGATGCTGGTGTTTCCTTCGGCCGCGGGCAGCGGTATCGAGGTGCAGTTTCAGGAGCTGACGCGACACCCGCGGTTCGCGCCGGAAGCGATGCGGGAGGAACTGCGGACCCGGCTGAACGCGATCACCGGCTTGGACATCCAGCGGCACAACGCGCACCGCCGCCCGCACTTCCCGTTGACGCTGCTCGCGGACGAGCACGATCGCGCGGTGCTGTACCAGGTGTTCGCGTGGCTCAAGGACGTCATCTGAGGCTTGACCTCCTTCGAGGCTCGACGCCATCCGAGTCTTGCGGAGTCCCCGGTTCGGGGGAGTCCGGTCAGGGCCGCCACAGTTCGCCGGGGGCCGGCTCCGGCCAGGGGATGTCGGCGCGGACCGCGGCGAAGAGTTCCTTGCAGCGCTTGTCGTCGAGCAGGACCACGCTCTGGCCGCCGCCGCGTTCGCCGAAGCCGGCGACGGGGGCGGTGCGAAACGCCAGGTCGGCTTCGCTGATGCCCTTGAGGTCGGTGGCCAGGTCCAAAAGCGCCTTGAAGTTGAGGTTGTCGTCGACGGTCAGCGACTTGGTCAGCGACTGCAACAGGTTCTCGGTGCGCAGCGGGCTGCCGAGTACCCCCTCCGCGGTGACCTTCTCCGCGATCGCCCCCAGCAGTTGTTGCTGGTGCGCCACCCGATCGAGGTCGCCCCGGTCGAGCCCGTACCGCTGCCGCACGAACTTGAGCGCCTCGTTGCCGTCCAGCTCGGCGCGGCCCTTGTCGGCGTCCACCGTCACCCCGCCGAGTGCGTCGACCATGCCCTTGAAGCCGCCGAAGTCCACCGCCGCGTAGTGGTCGATCCGTACGCCGGTCAGGTTTTCGATCGTGGCCACGAGCAGCGCGGGTCCGCCCCACGAGAAGGCCGCGTTCAGCTTGGCCTCGCCGTGTCCCGGGATCGGCACCCACGAGTCGCGCGGCAACGAGATCGCCGAGATCGAGGCCCGGCCGGCGGGCAGGTGCAGGATCATCATGGTGTCACTGCGCCGGCCCTCCAGCGCCTCGGGGTCGGCGCCGGCCGCCGCCGCGTCCATGCCGACGAGCAGGATGTTCAGCGCCCGGCCGGCGGCGGGGTCGGTCGGCGGGCGCGGTCCCGCGGCGGGGATGCTCGATCGGTCGAAGACCCCGTCGATGCGCTTGATGTTGGCGTTGAGCGAGTACACGACCCAGACCGCGCATCCGCCGACCACGCACAGCGACAGGGTGAGCAGCGCGACCAGTCCCACGACCGCCTTGCGGCGCCGTGACCAAGGCTTGCGCTCGGGTGTCGATGTCGGTTCGACGTCCTCGTCCGTCCCGCTGACCTCGGCCGACTCGTCCGTCGCACCCAGCGCATCCGTCATGCGCAGAAGCTAGCTGACCTACCGTCAGCAGGGGCAGGGGAAGCCGAAAATCAGTGCGAAGACGAGATCGACTTCGCTGCCTGTCCGAGATCCGGGGCCGGCCGCCGCATGCACACGCGAGGCCACCGATCCAGTCCGATGGCCGCCTCGTGCGCCCGGATCGCCGCGAGCCCAGGCGTCACCTCCGCCGCGTCGAGCGTTTGGAAACCGATCCGCGCGTAGTACGGAGCGTTCCACGGCACGTCCCGAAAGGTGGTCAACGTCGAGGCGAGACCGGTCTGCGCCTGCACCCGATCGATCATCGCCCGCCCGAGCCCGCGCCGCGCCCCGTCGGGGTGCACCGACACCTGCTCGATGTGCGCGGCCCCGTCCACGAGATCCCAGATCAGATAGGCAACCGCCGGCTCCCCGACCACCAGGCACCGCCCGCCGGCCCGATACGCGGCCAACTCCTCGACGGAAAGCGGCTCGTCCGCCGCGATTTCCGGCATGCCCACATCCACGAAGCACATCCCGGCGGCGACCTCGATCTCCCGCATTCGCTCCAGGTCACGCACCGAGGCAGCACGGATCACATCACTCATGATCACCATTGTGGCCGCCGCCGGGAAGCGCGGGACGGGGCATGTGGCGGCGGTACACCGTCCCGCCCGTATCGGAGGAACGCGCCGAGGTCCGATGCCGACCGATTGCTTGACTGTGCCCGAACGCTCGCTCAACGTGACTCGCCCGACGCCAAGGCCGCCTTCGAGGCGTGGGCCGTTCACTCGGTCGTGCCGCCGGCGGACAAGCGCATGTCCGCCATACCTACCCGTTCAGGCGCATCCAGAATTGTGGTACTTCCAAAAGGCCGACTCGGAGGTCGCGTTCCGATCCCCGGGTGAAGCGAATGCCGAAGGGCGGCCCGATGGAGCGGGGCCGCCCTTCGTACGTTGCGACTATTGCGGGACCGAGGCCGTGCCCGGGGGGAGGAAGCGCTTGCCGAGGGTTTTCTCGGTGACGCCCGCGCGGTCCAGGTACGGGGTGATGCCGCCCAGGTGGAAGGGCCAGCCGGCGCCGGTGATCATGCACAGGTCGATGTCCTGCGGGGCGGCGACGACGCCCTCTTCGAGCATGCGGTTGATCTCGTCGGCCAGGGCGGCCAACGCGCGGTCGCGGACCTGCTCTTCCGTGGAGGGGGAGTCGCCCACCTCCAGGAGGGCGGCGACCTCGGGGTCGACCTCCTGGGCGCCCGAGGCCCAGGTCAGGAAGGAGCGCTTCCCGGCCTTGACCACCCGCTCCAGGTTGGGCGAGACGCCGAAGCGGTCCGGGAAGGCCGTGTGCAGGGTTTCGCCGACGTGTGCGGCGATCGCCGGGCCGACGAGTTCGAGCAGGACCATCGGGGACATCGGCAGGCCGAGCGGGGCCAGCGCGTTGTCGGCGATCTCGATCGGGGTGCCCTCGTCGACCGCGGCCAGCACCTCGCCCAGGAAGCGGGTGAGGACGCGGTTGACCACGAACGCCGGGGCGTCCTTGACCAGGACCGAGGTCTTCTTGAGCTGCTTGGAGACGGCGAAGGCGGTGGCGAGCGCACCGTCGTCGGTCTGCTCGGCGCGGACGATCTCCAACAGCGGCAGGACCGCGACCGGGTTGAAGAAGTGGAAGCCCACGACCCGCTCGGGGTGCGCCAGCTTCGAGGCCATCTCGGTGATCGACAACGACGAGGTGTTGGTGGCCAGGATGCACGTCGGCGAGACCACGGCCTCGACCTCGGCGAACACCTGCTGCTTGACCGACATCTCCTCGAACACGGCCTCGATGACGAAGTCGGCGTCCGCGAACGCGTCCTTGGTCAGCGAGCCGGTCACCAGCGCCTTGAGCCGGTTCGCGGCGTCCGCCGAGATCCGCTTCTTGAGCAGGAGCTTGTCGACCTCGGCGTGCACGTAGCCGACGCCCTTGTCCACCCGCTCCTGGTCGATGTCGGTCAGCACGACCGGCACCCGCAGGCGACGGGCGAACAGCAGCGCGAGTTGCGAGGCCATCAGCCCGGCGCCGACCACGCCGACCTTGGTGACCGGGCGCGCGAGCTTGCGGTCGGGGGCGCCGGCCGGGCGCTTGGCGCGCTTTTGGATCAGGTTGAACGAGTACAGCCCCGCGCGCAGTTCGTCGCCCATGATCAGATCGGCGAGCGCGTCGTCCTCGGCGTCGAAGCCGGCCTGGAGCGAGGCGACGTCACCGAACCGGGCGGAGCGTGCCGCGTCGATGATCTCCAGCGCGCGGTACGGCGCGGGGGAGGCCCCGTGCACCTTCGAGTCGGCGATCGCGCGACCTCGCTCGATCGCCGCGTCCCAGCCGGCGCCGCGGTCGATCTCCGCTCGCTCGACCACGATCTCGCCGGAGACGACCTTGCTCGCCCACACCAGCGACTGGGCCAGGAAGTCGGCCGACTCCACCAGCGCGTCCGCGATCCCGAGCTTGAACGCCTTGGGACCGTTGAGCTGCCGGTTCTGGTTCAGCGCGTTCTCGATGATCACGGTGACCGCGTTGTCCGGGCCGATCAGGTTCGGCAGCAGCACGCAGCCGCCCCAGCCGGGGACCAGACCCAGGAAGCACTCGGGCAGCGAGAAGGCCGGCACCGCGGTGGAGATGGTGCGGTACGTGCAGGCCAGGCCGATTTCGACGCCGCCGCCCATCGCCGCGCCGTTGTAGAACGCGAACGTGGGCACGGACAGCGTGGTCAGCCGCTTGAACGTGTCGTGGCCGGCCTTGCCGATGGCGTGCGCGTGCTCGCGCAGGCCGACCTTCTCCACGCCCTTGAGGTCGGCGCCGACCGCGAAGATGAACGGCTTGCCGGTCACGCCGGCCGCGACGATGTCGCCCGCCGCGGCCAGGGCCTCGACCTTGTCGATGGCGCCGTTGAGCTCGCCCAGTCCGGCCGGCCCGAACGTGTTCGGCTTGGTGTGGTCGAAGCCGTTGTCGATCGTGATCAGCGCGAACCTGCCCGCGCCGCCCGGGAGATCGAGTACGCGTACGGGGAAGTGCGAGACCAGCTCGTCCGGGAAGACCTCGGCGGCCAGTCGGGTCAGGTCGCTCACTTGTCGTTCCCCTCGGAGTTCACGGCGTCCGCGGAGTTCGCGGTGTTCGCGGTCCAGTTCGGGTTCTCCCAGATCACGGTCCCGCCCATGCCGAGCCCGATGCACATCGAGGTCAGGCCGTAGCGGACCTCGGGGTGCTCCTCGAACTGCCGCGCGAGCTGCGTCATCAGGCGCACGCCGGACGAGGCGAGCGGGTGACCGAAGGCGATCGCGCCGCCGTACTTGTTCACGCGCGGGTCGTCGTCGGCGATCTTGTAGTGGTCCAGGAAGGACAACACCTGGACCGCGAACGCCTCGTTCAGCTCGAACAGGCCGATGTCCTCGATGGTGAGGCCGGCGCGCTCCAGGGCCTTCTCGGTGGCCGGGACCGGGCCGATGCCCATCACCTCGGGCTCCACGCCCGCGAAGGCGAACTGCACGAGCCGCATCTTGATCGGCAGACCCAGCTCGCGCGCGGCGTCCTCGGAGGCGAGCAGACACGCGGTCGCGCCGTCGTTGAGGCCGGCCGCGTTGCCCGCGGTGACCCGGCCGTGCGGACGGAAGGGGGTCTTCAGCGCGCCGAGGCCCTCGAGCGTGGTGCCCGGGCGCATCGGCTCGTCGACGGTGGACAGGCCCCAGCCCTGCTCGACCGAGCGAACCGCGACCGGCACCAGGTCGGGCTGGATCAGGTTGTCGGCGTACGCCTTGGCCGCCTTCTCCTGGCTGCCGACGGCGAACCGGTCGGCGCGCTCCTTGGTCAGCTGCGGGAAGCGGTCGTGGATGTTCTCCGCGGTGTTGCCCATGACCAGTGCGGACGGGTCCACGAGCTGCTCGGAGATGATCCGCGGGTTCGGGTCGGCACCCTCGCCCATGGGGTGGCGGCCCATGTGCTCGACACCGCCGGCGACCACGACGTCGTAGGCGCCGAACGCGATGCCGCCGGCGGCCGTGGTGACCGCGGTCATCGCGCCCGCGCACATGCGGTCGATCGAGTAGCCGGGCACCTCGCGCGGCAGACCCGCGAGCAGCGCCGCGGTGCGGCCGATGGTCAGGCCCTGGTCGCCGATCTGCGTGGTGGCCGCGATGGCGACCTCGTCCACGCGGGCCGGCGGCAGCGACGGGTTGCGGCGCATCAGCTCACGGATACACGCGATGACGAGGTCGTCGGCTCGCGTCTCGTGGTAGATGCCCTTGGGGCCGGCCTTGCCGAAGGGGGTACGGACGCCGTCTACGAAGACGACGTCCCGGACGTTACGAGGCACGAGCGCACACTCCTCCTGCGATGGGTACGAGCCCCATGCTACTCATGAGTAACCAATGGTCCTAGCCCTCGGCCCCACTCCGCCCGCCCCGATCCACCGGGACGGTGCCGGCGGTGGTCGGGATCGCCCCCGTGACCGGCGCTTTTCGCGGCGATCGAGCCGAAGGCCGTGGGTCGGGTTCGCGACCGAAGGGCAGGCGAGGCGCGTGAACGGGTGCGCTGCGGCACGCGTCCGGGCGCGCCGGCGGTGCGTTCGGATGGTTCGGGGGCGCGTCCGGACGTGCCGACCGCCCGGGCGGGTCGGCGAGTTCGGCGGCGAAGCCGGATTCGGCGCCACCGGACTGCCCGCGGCGGGCGCACGATCGCTCGGGTCGGCGACGGAGCCGCGGGCGGGTTGCCGCGGTCGGCTGCTCCGAGGTGATCACGACGACTCCGGATTGCGCTGATTGGCACGACCCTACGCATTTATCGGGCTTGCCATGCTTTGCCGCGCCGGCGGGGCCGAGCCGGACGTGATGCGATCCACGCGCGGCGGGGCGGGCCTTTACTTCGGCTTGACTGTATGGGGACATTCGGCTGACAAAATAAGCCAAGCCTAGGCTTGGTTAGCCTTGCCTAATAATTGCCTTTTGTCCCGCTTCTGTATCCCTGCGTGTCCCTGCCGGTTCCTGCCGGTTCCTGTCGTTCGTCTGCCGGGCCTCGACCCGTCTTCGCTTGTTCTCGTCCCCGGGAGAGTTCCATGTCTGTTGTCCGTCGCCGTCCTGCCGCCCGCGCGAGCGTGCTGGGCACCGGATTGCTGCTCGCGTTGCCGCTGGCACTCACCGCGTGCAGCAGCAGCGACGAATCCTCCGGCGACGCCGTCAAGGTCACCGCCAAGGACAAGTCCTGCGACGTCGCCAAGAAGGACTGGCCGGCGGGCAAGAACAGCATCAAGGTGACCAACAAGGGCAACCAGGTCACCGAGCTGTACGTGTACGCCCAGGGCGACCGGATCGTCACCGAGCGGGAGAACATCGGCCCCGGCACCTCGGCGACGCTGAACTTCGAGATCAAGGCCGGCAAGTACGAGGTCGCCTGCAAGCCCGGCATGAAGGGCGACGGCATCCGGCAGACGATCACCGTCGCCGGCACCCCCGCCGAGAAGCCGGTCGACCCCCGACTCGCCCAGGCGGTCGCGCACTACCGCGCCTTCACCACCACGACGGTCGACCAGATGTTGCCGATCGCCACCGACTTCGTGAACGCGGTCAAGGCCGGCGACGTGGCCAAGGCCAAGGACCTCTACCCCAAGTCGCGCCTGGGCTGGGAGACCATCGAGCCGGTCGCGGAGAGCTTCGGCGACCTCGACCCGCAGATGGACGCCCGCGAGGCGGACCTGGAGCCGGGCCAGGAGTGGTCCGGCTGGCACCGGATCGAGAAGGTGCTGTGGACGACCGGGCAGATCACCGACGCGGAGAAGGGCTACGCCGACCGCCTGCTGGCCGACCTCAAGACGCTCCAGTCGAAGGTGGGCACCGCCGAGATCACCCCGACCTCGATCGCCAACGGCGCCAAGGAACTCCTCGACGAGGTGGCCACCGGCAAGGTCACCGGTGAGGAAGAGGCGTTCAGCCACACCGACCTGTGGGACTTCGTGGGCAACGTGGACGGCGCGAAGAAGGCGTTCGACCTGCTGAAGCCGTACGTGGCGGAGAAGGACGCGGCGCTGGCCGGCACCCTCGACGGCGAGTTCGCCAAGATCCAGGCCCTGCTGAACAAGTACAAGCAGGGCGAGGGCTACGTCTCCTACGACACTGTCGACGACGCCAAGCGCAAGGAACTCTCGGACGCGGTCAACGCGCTCGGCGAGCCGCTGTCCAAGCTGGCCGGCGTCGTCGCCTAGGCATGCCGCACACCGCTACGGGCCGCGAACCGGCCGCCACCCGGGGCCGGGCGCAGCACGTCGCCGGCCGCACCGAACGTCCCTAGGGAGGGCCTCATGACCGAGATCGAACACGGCACCGAAACGGTCGAGCCGTCGGGCGACGGTGTCAGTCGGCGGGCCCTGCTGGGCTGGACCGGCGGCGCGCTCGTGGTCGGCGCCGCCGCGGCCGGCGGGGTGGCCACCGCGGTCACCGGGACCGACGACAAGCCGTCCGCGCCGGTCCCGGGCGCGGTCGACTTCCACGGCGTCAACCAGGCCGGCATCGCCACCCCGGTGCAGGACCGGCTGCACTTCTGCGTCTTCGACGTGATCACCGACGACCGCGCCAAGCTGGTCCGCATGCTTCAGCAGTGGACCGCCGCGGCGGCCGCGATGACCGCCGGCAAGGCGATCGGGACCGGCGCGGACAGCGGCGTTCCGGAATCGCCGCCCGACGACACCGGCGAGGCGGTCGGCCTGCCGCCGAACAACCTCACGCTCACCGTCGGGTTCGGCCCCTCGCTGTTCACCAAGGACGGCAGGGACCGGTTCCAGATCGCCGCGAAGAAGCCCGAGGCGCTCGCCGAACTGCCCCTGTTCCCGGGCGACAAGCTCGACCCGCAGCGCTCGGGCGGCGACATCGCGGTCCAGGCCTGCTCGGACGACCCGCAGGTCGCGGTGCACGCGATTCGCAACCTGGCCAGGATCGGCTTCGGCGTGGTGTCGGTGCGCTGGTCCCAACTGGGCTTCGGCAAGACCTCCTCGACCACGCCCGAGGCGATGACTCCGCGCAACCTGTTCGGGTTCAAGGACGGCACGCGCAACATCGCCGGCACCGAGACCGACCGACTGCGCGAGCACGTGTGGGTGCCGGCCGGTGAGGGCCCGCAGTGGATGGCGGGCGGGTCGTACCTGGTCGCCCGCCGGATCAGGATGCACATCGAGACCTGGGACCGGACCTCGCTGCAGGAGCAGCAGGACGTGATCGGCCGGTCCAAGGGCGTCGGCGCGCCGCACGGCGCCACCGGCGAGCACGACGTGGTCCCGCTCAAGGCGCTGCCGGAGAACTCGCACGTGCGGTTGTCCCACCCCGACTCCAACCACGGTGCGACCATCCTGCGCCGCGGCTACTCGTTCGTGGACGGCTCGGACGGGCTCGGCCGACTGGAGGCGGGCCTGTTCTTCCTGGCCTACCAGCGCGACCCGCGCAAGGGTTTCATCCCGATTCAGCAGCAGCTGGCCGCCAACGACGCGATGAACGAGTACATCCAGCACGTGGGTTCGGCGCTGTTCGCCTGCCCCGGCGGGGTGCGCGGCGCGGACGACTACTGGGGCAAGGCGCTGTTCGCCTGAGCGCTCGCCGAGTGGCGACCGGCGCCGCACACGTGGATACCCGAAGGGCCCGATCCGAGGTACGGATCGGGCCCTTCGCGCATGCGTGCCGGGTGCTCAGGCGGCGGCCGTGGTCTCCCGGGACGCCGGCGCCGGGGTGTTGGTGCGGCCCTTGGGGAGGAGGAAGAACAGGGCCATGACGGGGAGGAGGTAGAGCAGCCAGACGGTGGTCTGGAGGACGGTGGGGTCGGGTTGGAAGTTGAGGATGCCCTTGAGCAGGGTGCCGTACCAGCTGTCCGGGGGGATGGTGTCGGTGATGTCGAAGGCGCGGTTGTTCAGGCCGGGGAGGAAGTCGGCCTCCTGGAGGTCGTGGATGCCGTAGGCGAGGACGCCGGCGGCGACGACGACCAGGCCGGCGCCGGTCCACAGGAAGAATTTGGCCAGGTCGATCCGGATCGCGCCGGCGTAGAAGAGGTATCCGAGGACGACGGCGGTGGCCAGGCCGAGGGCGACGCCGATCATCGGTTCGGTGTTCTCGCCGGTGGAGCGGGCGGTGCCCCAGACGATGACGGCGGTCTCCAGGCCCTCGCGGCCCACGGACAGGAACGCGGTCAGCACCAGCGCGCCGGTGCCCATCGCCAACGCGTGGTCGAGCCGGCCCTGCAACTGCGCCTTCAGCGCGTGCGAGGTGCGTCGCATCCAGAAGATCATCCAGGTCACCAGCAGCACCGCGACGATGGACAGCGAGCCGCCGAACAGTTCCTGTTGTTCGAAGGTCATCTCGGCGGAGGTCAGTTCGAGGGTCGCCTCCAGCGCGACGCTCAGCGCCACCGCGGCGGCGACCCCGGCCCACACCGCCGGCAACGCGTCCCGGCGCTCGCTCTTGACGAGGTAGGCGATCAGGATGCTGACCACCAGAGCCGCTTCCAGGCCCTCGCGCAGGCCAATCAGATAGTTGGCGAACACAGGCCACCCCACCGACTCGAACAAACATTGAAGAATGAGAATTAGGCGAGGCTAACCAAACCATCCGGCGGGATCCGGCGTCAATGTGGACAAAGCAAAGCTCGGGTAAGGCCGCGGGCCGGCGCAGCCGCGCCGGGATCGGCGGAGCGCGGATTGGACCCGGTGCACCGGGCGGGAGGGGCCCGGTGCCCGGTGCGGTTCAGGCGCTCGTGCCGTTGGCGGCGTGCGCGGCCAGCCGCAGGAACGCGCCGGAGAGCGCGTGCGCGGTCAGGTCGATCTGCCACGGACGTGCGCCGAAGGCGCGCAGCACGTCGCCGACCGCGTCGGCGGTGGGCACCGAGGGCGGAGCCCAGGCGAGCCGGCGCACGTAGTCCGGCGCGAGCAGGTTCTCGGTGGGCAGCGTGTGTTCGTCCGCGATGGCCGCGACGGCGGTCTTGGCCGCGGTCAGGCGCTCCGCGGCGGCCGGGTCCTTGTCCGTCCACGCGCGCGCCGGCGGCGGGCCCTCGTGCGGCAACGTGGACATCGGCAGTTCCACCTCGGGCAGTGCCCGGGCCTGCTCGATCGCGGCCAGCCACACGCCGGCCTGGCGTCGGCTGTCCCGGCCGGTGAAGCCGGGCAGCGCGAGCAGGGCGGCCACCGACGCGGGCCCGGCGATCGCGGCCTCGACGATCGCGGTGTCCGGGATGACCCGCCCCGGCGAGACGTCCTTCTGGCGCGCGATGGCGTCGCGGGCCAGCCACAACGAGCGCACGATCGCCAACTGCCGACGGCGCCGCACCCGGTGCAGACCGGAGGTGCGTCGCCACGGGTCGACCCGCGGGGCGGGCGGCGGCGCGGCGGCGATCGCGGCGAACTCCTGCAGGGCCCAGTCGAGCTTGCCCTGCTCGGTCAGGATGGCCTCCAGCTCGTCGCGCAGCTCGATCAGCACCTCCACGTCCAGCGCGGCGTAGCGCAGCCACGGTTCGGGCAGGGGGCGGGTGGACCAGTCCACCGCCGAGTGCCCCTTCTCCAGCGAGAAGCCGAGCACGGTCTCGACCATCGCACCCAGCCCCACCCGGGGGAAGGCGGCGAGCCGGCCGGCCAGTTCGGTGTCGAAGATGCGCCGCGGCACCATGCCGACCTCGGCCAGGCACGGCAGGTCCTGGGAGGCGGCGTGCAGGACCCATTCGGCGTCGACGATCGCCGCGCCGAGTTCGGACAGGTCCGGACACGCCGCGGGGTCGACCAGGGCGCTGCCCGCGCCGGCCCGACGCAGCTGGATCAGATAGGCGCGTTGTCCGTAGCGATAGCCGGACGCCCGCTCGGCGTCGACGGCGACCGGTCCCGCTCCGGCGGCGAAGGCGGCGATGGTCTCGGCGAGCGTTCGCGAATCCGCCACGACCGGCGGTACGCCCTCGCGAGGTGCCAGGAGAGGGACCGGCGCCGGGGGGACCGGCGCCGGAAGTTCGGATGAGGTTTCGAAGGAGGCGTCGGTCACCCCACCAAAATAACCCGCCCGTCCACCCGATCGGGCAGGTCCCCGCCAAGGTGGGCGCGCCACGGGCGGTGTACGGCGGTCGGAAACCGTACAAAATCAGCCGGCGCGAAATATCCGGGACGTGCCGGGGCGCCGGATTCGGCCGGAAGGGGAGGGGCGCCGAGGGGCGCGAAGCGTGCGGGACGGCCGACCCGATGTCGAGTGGCGGACGCCGAACGGTCCGATGTCGGGCGACCCGATGCGCGGTGGACCGACGCCGAGCGTTCCCGTGCCCAGGCGCCCGAGGCCGAGCGGAGCGACATGGCCGACCCGACATCGGCTACCCCGGTCCCGTGCCGACTCGCTCCGCTGCGGACCCGCCCCGCGCCGAACCGGGTCCCGACATGCCGAATCCCGGCGGGTGGGTCCACCCGCCGGGATTCGGCTCTACCTGATGAGGTGTCCTGATGCCCAGCCGACCTGCGTCAGCTGATGATGCCCGCCCGCAATGCGAGGGCCACCATGCCGGCACGGTCGCCCGTGCCCATCTTGCGGGCGATGCGGGCGAGATGGCTCTTGACCGTCAGCGCCGACAGGCCCATCGCCTGGCCGATCGCCTTGTTGGACCGGCCCTCCGCGACGAGGCGCAGGACCTCGATCTCGCGCGCCGAAAGCTCCCGGACGCCGGAGCCGGGCTCCGTCCCGCGCTGTTCCGACGGACGCATGCGGTTTGCCTGGGGCATCCCGTGGTGCATTCCCGCTTGCCGTGCGTGTCCAGGGTTCAGTCCCGCTCGCGCGCCGGTCACGACATAGCCTCGAACGCCCGCGGCAAGCGCGGAACGAACGGCACCGATGTCGTCGGCTGCGGAGAGTGCCAAGCCGTTCGGCCAACCGGACGCGCGCATCTCGGTGAGAAGCGTGAGTCCGGAGCCGTCCGGCAGGTGCACGTCGGCGACACAGAGGTCGCGCGGCGTGCCGGCACGGGATCGAGCCTCGGCGATGGTCGACGCCCCGACGACGTCGCGCACACCGAGGGCCCACAGGTGGCGGATGACCGCGTCGCGAACCCGGGGGTCCGCGACGACAACCATTGCCGTGGGCTTGGAAGGACGGTAGGCAAGCAGGTTTGCAGGGTGATCGAGAAGTACCGACACCGGGCCTCCTGCGCAGTGATCGCGATTCCCGAAGAAGCGGCCCGACCAGCTACTCCTTCGGGGTGGTCACCCTGTCCTTCGGCACATATGGCGCCGGCCTTTAGAGGAAGATCCAAATCCGTTATGCGAGTTTGACCCGGGTGTGTGACCGCGACGTCTCGTAGCGCCGACCCGGCGTGTCAGGAGCCGGGTCGCGAGGGCCGACGCGGTATGGCGACGACCCCTTCGCCGGAAACCACCGGCGGCAAACCCGCACATGTGCACATGAGTTCGGTCCACGCCAGCAGATGCGGGAGCAACTGGTCGTCGGCCGGCGTCCACGATGCCCGGACCTCGATCTCGGTCCGGGCGATCTGCCCGGAGAGTCCGCCGAAGCCCTGCGAGGTACTGCGACTGACGGTGCCGCTGGGCGCCCGATAGGCGGCGCCGACCGCGTGCAGCGACTCGGTCAGCCAGGTCCAGCCGACCTCGGGCAGCAGCGGGTCCATCGCCAGTTCGGGTTCGAGTTCGGCGCGCGTCATGGTCACCACGCGAAACGTCCCCTCCCAGGCCTCGTGGCCCGCCGGGTCGTGCAGCAGCACGATCCGGCCGCTCGCCAGTTCGTCCTCGTCCTCGCCCAGGGCCACCTCGGCCGCGAACGCCGCCGAGAAGGGGGCCAGGCCGCGCGGTCGGGACATCTCCTCCAGCACGATCTCCGGGCGCAGGGTCGCGGCCCGCCATCCGGCCAGCGCCTGCCGGAACTCCTCGGGCTCCTCGGTCTCGCCGACTGCTGCCATGCCTGGCAGCCTAGGCCGCGCCGGGGTCGCCAGGCCTGGGCGACGCGCCGGACGGGGGTGCTCGGTCTGGGCCGTCCGGGTGCGTCTGGGACCATGGCGGATGTGACCGAAACGAGCCTGCCGCACGCCACCGTCCGAGACTCGGCCTTCCTGCGGGCCTGCCGACGTGAACCCGTACCGCACACCCCGGTGTGGTTCATGCGCCAGGCGGGTCGTTCGCTGCCCGAATACCGCAAGCTGCGCGAGGGCACCGCGATGCTCGAATCGTGCATGCAGCCGGATCTGGTCACCGAGATCACCCTCCAGCCCGTGCGCCGGCACGGCGTGGATGCGGCGATCTTCTTCAGCGACATCGTCGTCCCGCTCAAGGCGATCGGCATCGACCTGGACATCAAGCCCGGCGTCGGCCCGGTGGTGGCGAACCCGATCCGCTCGCGCGCCGATCTCGCACAGTTGCGCGATCTGACGCCGGAGGACGTCCCCTACATCACCGAGGCGGTCGGCCTCCTCGTCCGCGAACTCGGCGGCACGCCGCTGATCGGCTTCGCGGGGGCGCCGTTCACCCTGGCGAGCTACCTGGTCGAGGGCGGCCCGTCGAAGAACCACGAGCGCACCAAGGCGCTGATGTACGGCGACCCGCAGCTGTGGGCGGACCTGGTGGACCGGCTCGCGCAGATCACCTCGGCGTTCCTGAAGGTGCAGATCGAGGCGGGCGCGTCGGCGGTCCAGCTGTTCGACTCGTGGGCCGGCGCGCTCTCCGCCGCCGACTACCGGGCGTCGGTGCTGCCGGCCAGTACGAAGGTGTTGGCCTCGGTCGAGCACTACGGCGTGCCGCGGATCCACTTCGGCGTGGGCACCGGGGAACTGCTGCACATGTTCGGCGAGGCCGGCGCGGACGTGGTCGGCGTCGACTGGCGGATTCCGCTGGACGTGGCGGCGACCCGGGTGGGGCCGGGCAAGGCGCTCCAGGGCAACCTGGACTCGGCCGTGGTGTTCGCGCCGTGGGAGGCGGTCCGGGCCAAGACCGACGAGGTGCTGGCCGCCGGTCGCGCCGCCGAGGGGCACATCTTCAACCTCGGGCACGGCGTACTGCCCAACACCGACCCCGAGGTGCTCACCCGCATCGTGGCGCACGTGCACGAGGTCAGCGCGCGATAGAGCCCCCCCGCGTCGGGCGCCGGCCGGGCCGCGGGTGGCCTCGGCCGGCGCTTGCGGCCGGTTACGGCCGCGGGCTCGGCGGCTCTGGCGAGGTGGTGCCGGTCGGCGGCGAGGTTTCGGTGGCGCCGGTCGGCGGGTGCGGTGCGGTCGGGCCGAGTCGGGTCGGTACCGGCGGTCGGGTGCGGCGCGTCGGGCGCGAGCGGCGCAATCGGCGCAGTCGGCGGCCCGTGAAGCGGTCGACCAGCCAGACCAGGATCAGGATCAGCGCGAACGGGAAGATTGCCGCCAGCACGATCGCGATCACCCGGCCGGTGCCGGCGAGGCCGTGCCAGCCCGCCGACCACGCGTCGCCGATCGCGCCGGCGAAACCGTCGTCGTCCTTGTGCCGGTCCGCCGTCCGTTCGGGGTCGGTGGTGATCGTGATCGTGATCGTCGACAGGTCGGTCTGTGCGGTGAGCGCCTGTTGCCGCTTCAGCAGCGACTCCAGGTCCGCCTCGCGGCGGGTCAGCTCGCTCTCCAGGGTGACGATGTCGGCGATGGTCGCGGCCTTGTCCATCAGCTGCCGGGTGCGCTCCACACTGCGGCGCTGTGACGCGATCCGGCTGTCCACGTCCACGACCTCGTCGGTGACGTCCTTGGCGGTGCGCTGCCGGTTGAGCACCCGGCCGATCCGGCTCAGCTCGTCCAACGCCCGGTCGAACTCGGTCGGCGGGACCTTGAGGGTGAGCGTGGTGGTCGCGGCGCCCGTCCGGTTCGCCTCCTGCTCGCTCGAGCGGGTGGTGCGTTCGTCGGTGACCAGGCCGCCGCGTGCCCGGGCCACGCCCTGGGCGTCGCCGGTGGCGCGGTCGAGGTCGGGCACCCGTACACGCAGTTCGCCGGTCAGCACCACTTTGCGCTGCCCGGCGGCCGGGTCGACGGCCGCGCTCGGGCCGGTCTTGGTGCCGGGTGTCGCAGGGGCCGCGGGTGCCGCTGCCGCCGGTTTCGCTCCGGATCCGGAGCGATCCTTGTCGCCCGAGCCGTCGCCGCTGCACCCGCCCACCGCGAGCACCGCGGCCACGGCGGTCGCGAGTGCCAGGCTCGTACGTCGTCTCGCCTGTCGTGCGCCCATCTCGTTCCCCCCTCGAAGTCGACGATGGGACGGCGCCGGCGCATGGCCGGTTCCGATCCGCGGGTGGTGCTCGTGAGAAGGTGCGGTGTGGACAGTTCGCCGGTGGAAGATGGTCGTCATGTCGTCGTCGTAGGCGGCGGAATCGCCGGTCTCACGGCCGCCTGGATCCTGCTCCGGGACGGCGATCCGCGGCTGACCGTCACGGTGCTCGAAGGCTCCGCCCGGATCGGCGGCAAACTGCACGCCGGCACGATCGCGGGCGTCGCGGTGGACGAGGGCGCCGAGTCGATGCTCGCCCGGCGCAGCGAGTCGATCGACCTCGCGCGCGAGGTCGGCCTGGCCGCGGACCTCCAGCCGCCGACCACCGCGAGCGCGTCGTTGTGGACCCGCGGTGCGCTGCGGCCGATGCCGCGCGGCCACGTCATGGGCGTGCCCGGCGACCTGGAACCGCTCGCGGCGAGCGGGGTGTTGTCGGCGGCGGGCCTGGCCCGGATCCCGCTGGACCACGCGCTCGCGCCGCACCCCTACGCCGACGACGTGTCGGTGGGCCGCTATGTCGCCGAGCGGGTCGGCCACGAGGTGGTCGACCGGCTGGTCGAGCCACTGCTGGGCGGGGTGTACGCGGGCAACGCCTACGACATCTCGCTCGCCGCGGCGGTCCCGCAGCTGCTGCCGATCGCACGCGCCGGCGGGTCGCTGGTTGCGGGCGTGCGCGAGCTGCTGGAGGGGGCCGCCGAGCGACCGAGCGGGCCGGTGTTCATGGGCATCCGCGGCGGAGTCGGGCGGCTGCCGCTCGCCGTCGCGGGCGCGGTGGTGGCGACCGGACGCGGCGAGATCAGGACCCGGAGCACGGTGCGCGAGCTGGAGCGCACGCCCACCGGTTGGCGGCTGGTCACCGGACCGACGAACGCGCCGTCCCCGATCGAGGCGGACGCGGTGGTGCTTGCGGTACCGGCGGCGCCCGCGGCTCGGCTGCTGCGCCCGCACTCCACGGTCGCCGCGGTCGAACTGTCCTCGATCGAGTACGCGGGAATGGCCCTGGTCACCCTCGCGTTCCGCCGCGCCGACCTGGCACGGGTGCCCGCCGGCAGCGGGTTCCTGGTGCCGCCGATCGACGGCCGGCGGATCAAGGCGAGCACGTTCGCGTCCAACAAGTGGGGCTGGCTCGCCGACGCCGACCCGGACACGTTCGTGCTGCGCACCTCGCTCGGGCGCGCCGGCGAGGAGGCGGTGTTGCAGCGCGAGGACGCGGACCTGGTCGCCGACTCGCTCGCCGACCTGAGGGACGCGATCGGGTTGAGCGCCGAGCCGATCGACACGAGGGTCACCCGCTGGGGTGGCGGGCTGCCGCAGTACGCGGTCGGCCATCCGGGCCGGATCGCCTGTGTGCGCGACGCGATCGAGCGGCTGCCCCGGCTGGCGGTGTGCGGTGCGGTCTACGAGGGGGTCGGCATCCCGGCGTGTGTGGCGAGCGCGACGAGCGCGGCGGCGGACGTGTTGGCGCAGCTCGCGCAGCCGCTTGCCCGCCCCGTGCGCTGACGGCCGGCACCGGAGAGGGAGAATCGACCCATGACGCAAAGCACCGCGGAGAACACCCCGGATCCGGTCGACGCCGCAGCAGCCGTGATCGACAACGCTCTCGACGAGGACGTCCCGGGGACCGAAGGCCGACCCACGCCGGCGCGCCCCAAGGCCCGCGACCTCAACCAGGTGATCAGGTACACGATGTGGTCGGTCTTCCGGCTCCGTGCACCGCTGCCCGGTGATCGGGCCGACCTGGCGGGCGAGGTCGAGCAGTTGTTCGAACAACTGCTGGACGAGGACGTCGTGGTGCGCGGCACCTACGACGTCTCGGGGCTGCGTGCCGACGCGGACATCATGATCTGGTGGCACGCCGAGGACTCGGACGCGCTCCAGGAGGCGTACAACCGCTTCCGCCGCACCGGCCTGGGCCGACTGCTGAAGCCGGTGTGGTCGAACATGGCGCTGCATCGCCCGGCGGAGTTCAACAAGAGCCACATCCCGGCCTTCCTGGCCGAGGAGACCCCGCGCGACTACGTCGCGGTCTACCCCTTCGTGCGCTCGTACGAGTGGTACCTGCTCGACGACGCCGAGCGTCGGCGGCTGCTCGCCGAGCACGGCAGGATGGCGCGCGGCTTCCCGGACGTGCGGGCGAACACGGTGCCCTCGTTCGCGCTCGGCGACTACGAGTGGATCCTCGCCTTCGAGGCCGACGAACTGCACCGCATCGTCGATTTGATGCGGCACCTGCGCGGCTCGGAGACCCGCCGGCACGTGCGCGAGGAAGTGCCGTTCTACACCGGTCGCCGGCGCCCGGTCGGCGAGCTGCTGGCCGGCCTGGCCTGAGTCCCCTCGCGAGGCGGTCGGACCACGATCGGGCCGACCGCCTCGGGACGCCGGGACCCGGGCCCGTACCTTCTAGGACGAGCTGCTCGAACAGGACGAGCCGCTGGAACACGAGGAGCCGCTCGAACAGGACGAGCCGCTCGAACATGAGGAGCCGCTCGAACAGGACGAGCCCCCGCCCCCGCCGCACGAGGAGTTGCCACCGCACGAGGCGTGCTGTCCGTGCGAGTGGTGCCCCTGCCAGTCGGGGCCGGGCGAGTGGTGCCCGTGCGAGTGGTGCGGGTTGTACCCGTCGAACGGGGGCGTGCCCGGCAGCCACTGGCCGGGAGGCGGGCCGGAGCCCGGGGTGGGGCCGAACGACGGGCTGCCGGGCGGCCACCCGCCTGGCGCGTACGGCCGGCCGAACGTGCGCCGCATCCGCCGTCGGGCCGCCCATCGGACGCTCAGGCTCCCCACCAGCGCGCCCGCTCCCGCGATGACCAACGGAACCACCATGAACCAGGTCATGCCGCCCACCCTCTGTGTGTGATTCCCTGCCCGTACCTACCGGTCGCGCATCCACGGGCGACGCCCGAGCCGCGCCCGCAACAGCCCCCACCAAGACGGCTCGCGCGGCATGAAGACCTCGGCCAACTCGGCCGGCAGCGCGTCGCGCTCCCACAGATGGGCCGCGAAGGCGTGCACGTCCGCGCGGGTGCCACCGTCCGCCGGCTTCGGGTGCACCAGGGCCCACGTCATGAACTCGCCCGGCCAGCGCGGCCCCAGGGCCGTCGCCAGCTCGGGCACCGCGCGCAGCGCCGAGTCGCGCCGCTTGGCGGCCAGCGCCCGAGCCTGGACGCGCACTCGCTCCGGATCGAAACCGGGCGGCGTCGGCCCGCCCGCCACCAGCGCCGCGAGCAACTCGCCCTGCTGCCGCGCCAGCCGCTCGCGCGCACTCACGAGCGCACCGCCGTGCGGGTGACCACCGCGCGGATCGCGGCCAGTTCGGCGGCCATCTCGCCGGCGGACGGGAAGTCGGTGTCGCGCTCCAGCAGCACCCGCGGCGGGCGGCGCAGCGCGCACAACATCGCCAGCACCTCCAGGATCGGCGCGGTCACCGGGTGCGCGTGCGTGTCGTGCCACAGGCCGTCGCGCTCGACGCCGCCGGCGACGTGCACGTACTCGACCGCCTCCAGGGGCAGTTCGGCCAGTGCGACGGCCGGGTCCAGGCCGTGGTTGACCCGCTCGGTGTGCAGATTGGCCACGTCGATCAGCAGCCGGACGCCGGTGCGCTCCACCAACTCGGTCAAGAACCGCGCCTCGCTCATCTCGTTGCCGGGCCAGGACAACAGCGTCGCCGGGTTCTCCAGGGCGAGCGGGACCGGCAGCGACTCCTGCGCGATCCGTACGTTCTCCACGACCACTTCGAGCGCGTCCCGGGTCATCGGCGCGGGCAGCAGGTGGCCGGCCTCCATGCCGCCCGCCCGGACGAACGCGAGGTGCTCGCTGACCAGCGGCGACCCCAGTGCGTCGGCCACTTCCGCCAGCCGGGCCAAGCGCGCCGGGTCGGGCCGGTCCGCGCCCGCGAGCCCGAGGCCCACGCCGTGCGGGATCACTTGCACGCCCCGCGCGCGCAGCACGCGCAACGACTCCGGCAGGTGCTCGACGCACACGTTCTCGGCGATCACCTCGACGAAGTCGACGCCGGCCAGGCGCTCGATCGTCAGGTCGATCTCCGGCCGCCATCCGATTCCCACCGCTGTCCGCATGTGCCAAGCATGGCGGCCCCGACCCACACCGAAACAGGCGGAGTTCCCTCGGTTCGTCCGCCGCGCACCAGGATGTGCCGGACCGGCCCGAGCCCTACCCGCCGCAGCCGTCCGCCGTGCCGCCGCAGGAGCCCGCTCGGGCACCCTGGGGCGACGCGCAGGACGTGCTGCCGCACCACGGGGACTGCGGGTCGCGGTCGCCCGGGGCGGGGGCGTTGCGGCGGAAGATCTCCTTGACCACCGGGTCGGGGAAGCGGTCCAGGCCCCACAGCGCGACCGCGCCCACCCCGTCGGCGCCCAGCGCGGCCACCGCCGCCTCGTCGCGGCGCATCCGGATCAGCCGGCGCATCATCGGCGCGGTCGGCACCACCCGCTCGCCGAACACGCCGAGCAGCAGCAGGCCCGCGACACACGCCTGGATGCCGATCACCGCGAGCAGCAGACCCACCCACGGCAGCGCGCTCGCCGCCCTGTCGTCGGCGGTCACGAAGCCCGCCACGGCGGTGGCCACGCCCAGCGGGATGGTCGCGAACAGCGCCCAGCGCGGCACCCGGCGCGGTCCCGCGTCCGGACGGGCGAGCAGACCGGCCGCGAGCAGCGCCGTGCCGATCTGCTGGATCTCCGGCGACGCGGCCACCCGGGTGCGCAGGTCGCGCAGCGGCAGCCCGCCGTACTCCTCGTCGAGCACCCGCAGCGGCACGTCCGCCGCCGCGCCCGGCTCGGGTGTGCGGGCGCCGACCACCTGGCCGTCCCGGCTCACGTGCAGGCAACCGGTGCCGATCAGGCGCAGGATGCACACGTCCGCCGCGCGCGCCGCGCCGCCGGACACGAACGCGTACTCGGCCGGGCCCAGTTCGGCCGGGTCCAGCCGGTCCGCCCGGCTGCCGCCACGCCGGGCGGACCCGATGGCGACGCCGAGCACGAGCGCCGTCCAGACCGAGTACGCGAGGGGTGGCAGCCACGGATTCATGGACATCAGGCATAGCGGACGAACACCGCCCCCGTGACCCGATGTGACGTTTGCCGCACCACCGGAGAGCAGGTTTGACGGGTGCTGCGGTCAGCCCTGCGGGTCGGGTTCCAGGGTCAGCGAGATGGAGTTGATGCAGTAGCGCTGGTCGGTCGGCGTCCCGTAGCCCTCGCCCTCGAAGACGTGACCCAGGTGCGAACCGCAGGTCTTGCAGCGCACCTCGACCCGGGTCATCCCCATCGACGAGTCCTCGATGTACTCGACCCGGTCCTCGGCCAGCGGTGCGTAGAAGGACGGCCAGCCGCAGTGGCTGTCGAACTTGGTGTCGGAGCGGAAGAGCTCGGCGCTGCACGCCCGACAGCGGTAGACGCCGGTCGTCTTGGTCTCGGTGTACTCGCCCGTCCAGGCGCGCTCGGTGCCGGCCCGGCGCAGCACCCGGAACTCCTCGGGGGACAACTCGGCCCGCCACTGGTCGTCGGTCTTCTCGATTTCGTAGGCCATGTTCACATCCAACACGCAACGGTGCCGCGACGTTCCCTTGGGGACGTCGCGGCACCGCGGGGTGGTCGGCCGGGCCGACCGGCGCTCAGCGCGGGGCGTTGGCGCGGTCGCGGATCGCGTCCAGGATCTCCGGGCCGAGCAGGGTGACGTCGCCCGCGCCCATGGTCAGGACCAGGTCGCCGGGCCGGGCCAGTGCGGCCACCGAACCGGCGACGTCGGACCAGCTGTGCTCGGTGCGCACCAGGCCGCCGTTGTCCAGTGCGGCGTGCGCGATGATGTTGCTGGTCACGCCCGGCTGCGGGTCCTCGCGAGCGGCGTAGATGTCCATCACGACCGCGATGTCGGCGGCGGCCAGCGCGCGGCCCATCTCCACCCCCAACTGCTGGGTGCGGCTGAACAGGTGCGGCTGGTACACCGCGATCACCCGGCCCGCGCCCACCGCACCGCGAGCGGTGGCCAGGTCGGCGGTGATCTCGGTGGGGTGGTGCGCGTACGAGTCGATCACCCGGATGCCGCTCTCCTCGCCCTTGAGCTGGAACCGGCGGCGGACCCCCTGGTACTTGCCCAGGCCCTCGGCCATCCGCTGCGCCTCGACGCCCAGCGCGAGGCCGACCGCGAGCGCCATCACCGCGTTGGAGGCGTTGTGCCGACCGGGCACCGCGACGGTGAACACCAGATCGCCGCCGGTGGCCTTGCCACGCACCGTGACCCGGCTGCCCAGGCCGAGCGACTCGATCTCGACCAGGCGCAGGTCCGCGTCCTCGTGCTCGCCGACGGTGACCACGCGCAGCTCCGGCAGCGAATCCGCGAGCCGCTCGCGCAGGGTGCCCGCCCCGGAGTCGTCGGCGGACAACACCAGGGTGCCGCCCGGGGTGATCCGGGCCGCGAAGATCTCGAACGCTTCCAACACGTCGTCGAGCGAGCCGTAGTTGGCGTGGTGGTCCAACTCGACGTTGAGGACGACGGCGACCTCGGGCGCGTACTTGTGGAAGCTGCGGTCGCTCTCGTCCGCCTCGGCCACGAAGATGTCGCCCGAGCCGTGGTGCGCGTTGCTGCCCGCCTCGTTGAGGTCGGCGCCGATCGCAAACGACGGGTCCAGGCCCAGCGAGGTCAGGCCGACCGCGAGCATGCTGGTCGTGGTGGTCTTGCCGTGGGTGCCGGCGACGGCCACCGAGCGGCGCCCGTCCATCAGCCGGGCCAGCGCGTCCGCGCGGTGCACGATCGGGATGCCGCGCTCGCGGGCGCGCACCAGCTCGGGGTTGTCGGTGCGGATCGCGGACGACACGACCACGCAGGACACGTCCTCGGCCACATTGGCCGCGTCGTGGCCCACGTGCACCGTGCAGCCGAGCTGGCGCAGCGCGAGCACCTGCGTGGAGTCCTTGGCGTCGCTGCCGGAGACCCGGGCCCCGCGAATCGCGAGGATCTTGGCGAGCCCGGACATGCCGGCGCCACCGATGCCGACGAAGAACGGGCTGCCGAGGTCGACGGGCTCGGCGGGGGGTGCCATGACGCGGGCTCCTTCGAATCGTGGGACCCGGGCGGTTCGGCGCGGGCTCCCGCGATTGTGTCAGCTCACGTCGTGTGCGAAGAGCTTGAGCACCGGGACACCCACGTTCTGTCGGGCCCGCGAGGCCCAGTCGCGGTGGAAGACCTCTTCGATGAAGTGCGGGTCGGTGAGCACGATCACCTCGTCCGCGTCGTGCCGCTCGACGATCTGCTTGAGCGTGTCCAGCGGGTCGCGGCCGGGGGTGGTCTCGCCGACGGCGTTCGCGCCGCTCGCGCGCAGCGCCGCGACGCTCGCGTCCAGCGTGCGTCGGGCGGCGGTCGCACCGTCGTCCGGACCGGGCTTGTCCTCGATGTCCTCGGCGGCCTCGTCCAGACGCACCAGGGCCACGTCGTCCAGCGCCTGGAGCAGCTTGCGATGGTCGGCCTTGCCCGGCAGGACCACCACGAAGGACGTCTCGACGCCTTCGTGCAGGCTCGTGACGAACTTGACGTCCGCCTCGTTCAGGACCTTTTCGATGAGCAGCACGATCGTGTACACGCAACACTCCCTTGATCCACCTGGTCCGACCGCCGAGCCGGGGCGTCTGTGCCCCGTCTGCCCGGGAGATCACCCTCCCACTCTCGGGCGCGGCACCGGGATCGGCCGGACCTCGCGAGCCCTCCGGGCGGGGCTCACGAGCGCACCCGGCCGGTGTCTACGAGCGCACGTAGCGGGTGAACAGCGAGCCGTCCTCCTCCAGCAGCGACACCGGGCGCATCGGCACCGCGTCCGAGAGGGTGGGGCCGGCCAGGATCCGGTCGGCGGGGCCGGCGGTCAGCAGCGGGCTCAGCGTCAGGCACAGCTCGTCCAGGCGGCCGCACGCGGCGATCTGGGCCAGCACGTGCGGGCCGCCCTCGGTCAGCTGCCGGGTCAGCCCGCGGGCCGCGAGGGCGTCCAGGGCGCTCGCGAAGTCGACCCGGTCCCGCCCGGCGACGATCACGTCGCCGTACTCGCGGGCCGCCGCCAGACCCTGTGGGGCGGCATCCTCGCAGGTGATCACGATGGTCGGGGTGATCGCCTCGGTGAACAGCGGCGTGGTGAAGTCCAGGGCCAGGCTGCGCGAGACGATCGCGATCACCGGCGCCGGCGGCTGCCCGGCGGCGGCGCGGGCGGCGGCGTAGGCCGCCTTGGGCTTCGGCGGCCGGTAGCCCTCCTGGCGGACCGTGGCCGCGCCCACCAGCACGACGTCGGCCAGCCCGCGCAGCACCCCGAAGATGCGTTTGTCGGCCGGTGAGGACAGTCCCGCGGACAGGCCGTCGGGCGCCTGCGCGGCGCCGTCCAGGCTCGCCACCATGTTCGCCCGCAGCCAGGTGCGGTCGGGCGGATAGGCGTATGCCTCGACGAGGTCGACGTCGGGCTCGGCAGGGGTGCTGGGCACAGGAAGGAGACGGCGCATGCGACCGAGTTTTGCACGCGTCGTAGGCTTGATGATCGTGTCCGTAGCCCACGTCGTGTCACTCACCCGGCGTCAGCCCAGCGTCCCCGCCGATCGTCTCGTCGCCGAGATGGTTCCGCCGCCGCGCTTCGGCGACGTGCGCTTTGATACCTACATCCCCGATCCGAACCAACCCGGGCAGGCCGCGGCCGTGCGGCGCCTGGAGCGGTTCGCCGCCGAGCTGAACGGGGACGGCGGGAACGGGAAGCGGCGCTGGTTTCGCCGCGAGAGCGCGCCCGGCCCCAGCGGGATCTACCTCGACGGCGGCTACGGCGTCGGCAAGACCCACCTGCTCGCGTCGCTGTGGCACGCCGCACCCGGCCCCAAGTCGTTGTGCACGTTCGTCGAGCTGACCAACCTGGTCGGCGCCCTGGGCTTTCGGCAGACCGTCGAGGCGCTGTCCGGACACCGGCTCCTGTGCATCGACGAATTCGAGCTGGACGACCCGGGCGACACCGTCCTGGTGTCCACGCTGCTCGGCAAGCTCGCCGACGCGGGCGTCAAGCTGGCCGCGACCTCGAACACGCTGCCCGACAAGCTCGGCGAGGGCCGGTTCGCCGCGCAGGACTTCATGCGCGAGATACAGGGGCTGTCCGCACGCTTCGAGGCGCTGCGCATCGACGGCGAGGACTACCGGCACCGGGGCCTGCCCGCGGCCCCCACGCCGATCGCCGACGACGTGGTCGGCAAGGCCGCCGCGGCCGCGCCCGAGGGCGCCGCGCTGGACGACTTCGCCGAGCTGCTCGGGCACCTGGCGAGTGTGCATCCCAGCCGGTACGGGGCCATGCTCGACGGTGTCACCGGGATCTTCTGGCACGGGGTGCGACCGGTCCAGGACCAGGCGACCGCGCTGCGCCTGGTGGTGCTCGCGGACCGGATGTACGACCGCGAGCTGCCGATCGTGGCCTCGGGTGTGCCCTTCGACGAGTTGTTCACCGAGGAGATGCTGGCCGGCGGCTACCGCAAGAAGTACCTGCGGGCGGTCTCGCGGCTGGTGGCGATGGCCCGCGACGGCGCGGAGCACGTACCCACCCGCTGACCGGGGCGGCCCGGGGCGGGCCTGCCGTCCCGCGTCGCGGTGCTCGGGCGAGGGATCGAAGACCCGCCCCGGGCGTGGTACGGCCGGCATCGGCCGTGTGCCGTGCGGACGTTGTTCGTGGGCGACCGGTGTTCGGGTGCGGCATCATCGGACCCGGGTCCCGACGATGCGGAGGCAGCGGTATGGCGAAGAAGGCCGAACGCAGGAGTGCAGGCAGGACCGACCGGGACTCGAAGGGGCAAGCCCTGGCGGGCCTGGGCGAGGCATCGGCCGAGACGGCCGGCGCGAAGGCCGCCGCCAAGGCTGGGAAGGCCGAGAAATCCGCGAAGGCTGCCAAGGCCGAGAAGGTTTCCAAGGCCGAGAAGGCTGCCGCGAAGGTCAAGAAGATCAAGAAGGCCGAGAAGGCCGAGAAGGCCGAGAAGGCCACCAAGGCAGAGAAGGCAGAGAAGGCCGAGAAAGCCGTCAAGAAGGCCGAGAAATCCGCGAAGGCTGCCACGGGCGCCGAGAAGGCCGAGAAGGCGCTGAAGGCGGAGCGGGAGCTGCGCGCGGAGCAGGTCAAGGCGGCCGGGAAGGCGGACAAGAAGGCCGCCAAGGCGCTGAAGGCCGCATCCGAGCGGGCCGAGGCGGAGCGGGCCGCGGCGCAGGCGCTGGGCCTGGAGACGGTCGAAGGCGAAGCGCTCGGTCTCGAAACCGTCGAGGTCGAGGCTGTCCGGGTCGAGGCTGTCGGGGTCGAGGTCGAAGCCGTCGACGTCGCCGTCCTCGAACTCGACATGGTCGCCGAAGACGGCACCGACCCGTCGGCCGCAAGCGAGCCGGCCACCGTGAGCGATCCGGAGCCGGAGCCGGAATCCGAGGTGGCGCCCGCGCCGGAGCCCGAGGTCGGGTCCGGGCCGCCCCGGCTTCGAGTGGTCGCCGAACCGCGCGCCGATGCGCCCGACCACTCCGGGCCCGCCGAGTCCTCCGTTCGGGCCGCGCTGCGGTTGGCTGGCGGCCCCGTCGACCTGACCGCGATCGACCCGCGGGCCACACCCGGCTTCCGCGGCGACAAGGCGGACGCGCTCGCCGACATCGAGGCGATGGGGCCGCGGTTGGCCGAACTCCAGGAGAGGCTGTACGCGCAGGCCGTGGCCGGCGGTGCGCGCCGCCGGGTGCTCCTGGTGGTCCAGGGCATGGACACCTCCGGCAAGGGCGGCACCGTCAAGCACGTGATCGGCCAGTTCAACCCGTCCGGCTGCCACATCCACGCGTTCAAGGCGCCGACCGAGGAAGAGCTCGGGCACCCCTTCCTGTGGCGGATCCGCAATCAGGTACCGGGCCCCGGTCTGATCGGCGTGTTCGATCGCTCGCACTACGAGGACGTGCTGATCGCGCGGGTGCGCAATCTGGTCCCGCGCCAGGTGTGGTCGCGCCGCTACGCCGGGATCAACCGCTTCGAGCAGGGCCTGGCCAAGGACGAGGTGAGCGTGGTCAAGGTCTTCCTGCACATCTCCCCGGAGGAGCAGAAGGAGCGGCTGCTCGCGCGGCTGGACAACCCGGACAAGCACTGGAAGTTCAACCCGGCGGACATCGACGAGCGCTCGGTGTGGCCGGACTACCGGGCGGCCTACGAGGCCGCATTGGAGAAGTGCGACACCGACGCGGCGCCCTGGCACGTGGTGCCGGCGGATCGCAAGTGGTATCGCAACTGGGCGATCAGCCGGCTGTTGCTCGAATACCTCACCGAGTTGGACCCCCGATACCCGGCGGGGACGTTCGACGTCGAGGCGGAGCGCAAGCGGCTGCTGGAGTCGTGAGCACGCGGGCACGGCCCTTGGGCCGTGCCCGTCCTCGAACGCCGGACGGGTCGGATCGACTCGTCCGGCGCCCGATGCCGCAGTCGTGGTCCGGGCGGCGGGCTCAGCGCGATCCCACCCGGACCACCGCGACCGAGGTCGCGGGCAGTCGCAGGGTGGTGCCGACCAGGCCGCGGCGGATCTCCGCGCGGTCGTCCCAGGCCGCGACGATCTCGGCCGCGCCGGTGCCCATCGGCAGCGTGGCGGGCTGCTCGGCCAGGTTGACCGCGGTACGGAAGGCGCCGCGGTGCACCATCAGCCAGCCGGCGGTCTCCTCGAAGCTGACCTGAACCCGGGTCAGGTCCGGGTCGGTCAGATGTTCCCATTCGCGACGCAGCGCGATCAGCCGCTTGTACCAGGCCAGCAGCGCCGCGTGCGGCGAGCCCTTGAGTTCGTCCCAGTCCAGACACGAGTCGCGCACCGTCTGCGGCGACTGCGGATCCGGGATCTGCGCGACGTCCCACCCGTGCGAGGCGAACTCGGCGCGGCGCCCGTTGCGTACCGCCTCGGCCAGTTCGGGGTCGGTGTGGTCGGTGAAGTACTGCCACGGCGTGGACGCGCCCCATTCCTCGCCCATGAACAACATCGGGGTGAACGGCGAGGTGAGCACCAGGGCCGCGCCCGCGGCCAGCAGTGCCGGTGGCAGGGCGGCCGAGATGCGGTCGCCGGTGGCCCGGTTGCCGACCTGGTCGTGGGTTTGCAGGTAGCCCAGGAAGCGGTACGCGGGCATGCGTGAGACGGGCACCGGGCGTCCGTGGGTGCGCTCGCGGAACGAGGACCACGTGCCGTCGTGCAGCCAGACCCGGGTGAGCGTCTTGGCGAGGGTGCCCATCGACCCGAAGTCGCCGTAGTAGCCCTGTCGTTCCCCGGTGAGCAGCGAGTGCAGCGCGTGGTGGAAGTCGTCGCTCCACTGGGCCTGGACGCCCATTCCGCCGCTTTCGCGCGGGGTGACCACGCGGGGGTCGTTCAGGTCCGACTCGGCGATCAGGAACAGTGGCCGGCCGCTGGATGCGGCGAGCTTGTCCACCGCCTCGGACAACTCTTCGAGAAAGGGCACCGCGCGGTTGTCGGCGAGCGCGTGCACCGCGTCCAGCCGCAGCCCGTCCACGTGGTAGTCGCGCAGCCACATCAGCGCGCTGCCGACCAGGTAGGCACGGACCTCGTCGGAGCCGGGCCCGTCCAGGTTGACCGCCGAACCCCACGGCGTCTTGTAGCGGTCGGTGAAGTAGGGCCCGAACCGCGGGAGATGGTTGCCGGAGGGGCCCAGGTGGTTGTGCACCACGTCCAGGATCACGCCCAGACCGCGCCCGTGGCACGCGTCCACGAAGCGCTTGAAGCCCTCCGGGCCGCCGTACGGCTCGTGCACCGCCCACGGGCACACGCCGTCGTAGCCCCACCCGTGCCTGCCCGGGAAGGCGGACACCGGCATCACCTCGACGTGCGTGATGCCCAGGTCGACCAGGTGGTCCAAGCGCTCGATCGCCGCCGCGAAGGTGCCCTCGACGGTGAAGGTGCCGATGTGCAACTCGTAGACCACCGCGCCGGGCAGCGGCCGGCCGGTCCAGGCCCGGTCGGCCCACGCGTACGCGGTGTGGTCCACCACCCGGCTCGGGCCGTCCGGGCCCTGCGGCTGCCACGGCGAGCGCGGGTCGGGCAGCGGTGTGCTGCCGTCGATCACGAACGCGTAGTCGCTCCCGTGCACCGCGGCCGGCACGTCCGCCTGCCACCACCCTGGTCGGTTCGCGTCCCGCATCGGCTTGCGTCGGCCGTCGACGATGACGTCCAGCGACGACGCTTTCGGAGCCCAGACCTCGAACCTGACCACGATGGTTGTGTCCTTTCCGGGAACGTGCGGGAGCGGGTGCGAACGACGTGGGAACGGGGAAGCGCGCGGCGGCCGGGTCAGCCGCGGGTGAGCAGGGCCACCGGCAGGTCCTCCAGGATGTGCCGCAGCCGGGCCTGCCCGGAGTACGGGTTGCCGGTCAGCGCGTCGATCCAGCGGCCCGGTGGCAGCGGCAGCAGTGCGCCGCCCCAGCCGCCCTTGGCCGCGAGGCCGGCCGGCAGCAGGGTGGCCACGGTGATCGCCTCGCCGCCGCGCACGAACGCGATCGCGTGTTGCGCCTCCTTGCCGCGGGCGAGCAGCGGTGTGTAGGTGCCGGTGAACCAGTCGGGATGCTCGCGGCGCAGGCGCAGTGCGGCGCCGGTGACCCGGAATTTGAGCGCGTCCAGCGGGCCGTGCTCGCGGCCGAAGTCGACCGGGGCCCGGTTGTCCGGGTCGACCAGCGTGTACAGCGCCAGCTCGCCGCCCTGGTAGACGTCCGGGACGCCCGGCATGGTGAGCTGGACCAGCTTGGCGCCGAGCGAGACGGCTCGGGCCGGACGATCCAGGTCGGTGACGAACTGCGCGATGTCGGCCGTGAGCTCCTCGTCCGCCAGAACGGCGCGCACGAACGCCTCGCTCGCCGCCTCGTAGTCGGGGTTCGGGTCGGTCCAGGTGGTGGCCCGGGCCGCCTCGCGCATCGCCTTGCGCAGGTAGTCGACGGCCCGGTCGGCGGACAGCGGCCAGGCACCGACCAGGGTCTGCCACAGCAGGTAGGTGTCGTAGCCGTCCGGCCCGAAGCGGAACTCGGAGCGGTGCGGGCGGGACCAGTCGTTCCAGGTGTGCACCCGCTCGGCCCAGTCCTCGGGGACCTCGGCGAGCACCGCGAGCCGGGCCCGCACGTCCTCGCTGCGCTTGGTGTCGTGGGTGCTCAGCGTGGTCATGGTGGTCGGCGACATGCGTGCGCACGCGTCGTGGAAGCCGGCGATGTCCAGGCCGATCGAGTCCGGCTCGCCGCCGACCTCGTTCAGCGAACTCAAGCAGTACCAGCGGTAGAACGCGCGGTCCTCGACGCCCTTGGCCGCGAGTGCCGCCGCCACCTGGCCGAAGCGGGTGCCGAACTCGCCGTCGGCGAGCGCGAGTTCGGCGATCTCGCGGGCCGCTTCGGAGACCTGGCCGGGCACCCCGGTCAGCGCCTGTGCCATGGCCGCGATCGAGCCGGGGCCGCCGCCGGGGTAGGGCCGGTAGGTGGGGAAGGCGGCCAGCAGCGGCGGCAGTGCGCGGCCGATGTCGCCGGCCCCCGCGATCGGTTCCAGCCGGTCCAGGGTGCGCCGCAGCCGGGCGAATTCGGTGGCCAGGCCGCCCGCGAGCACCTCGGCCTTGGCCTCCTGGGCGAGGTAGTCGAAGCCCTCCCGGACGCCGGTCTGCTCGCGGTGCAGCGCCCGCAGCGGCTCGGCGCCCTCGGCGTCGACGAACAGGTTGTCCACCCGGCGCAGTGCGTCGTATCCGGTGGTGCCGTCGCAGGCCCAGTCGGCGGGGAGGCGTTCGTCGGCGGCGAGGATCTTCTCCACCACGATCCACGCGTGCGGCGCGGCGGCGCGCAGTCGGGCCAGGTAGGCGCGCGGGTCGGCGAGCCCGTCCGGGTGGTCGATCCGCAGTCCCTGCACCAGGCCCTCGGCGACCAGTCGCAAAATGGTCGCGTGGGTGGCCGCGAAGACCTCCTCGTCTTCCTGGCGCAGCGCGATCAGGCCGGTGATGGTGAAGAACCGGCGATAGTTCAGCTCGGTGTCCGCACGCCGCCAGTGCGCGAGTTCGTAGTGTTGGGCGGCGAGCAGTTCGTCGAGCGCGAGCTTGTCGGTGCCGGCCCGGAGCGGGAACTCGTGCTCGTGGTAGCGCAGCACGTCGCCGTCCACGATCAGCTCGTCGGCGACCTCCTCGACCGGCCCGCCGAGCACGGGCAGCAGCACCCGGCCGTCGTGTCGGGACCAGTCGATGTCGAACCAGCGGGCGTAGGGCGAGTCCGGCCCCTCCCGCAGGGTCTGCCACAGCGGCCGGTTGAGCGACTCGGGCGCGGGCACGGCCATGTGGTTGGGCACGATGTCCAGCACGATGCCCAGCCCGTGTGCGGCGGCGGAGCCGGCCAGCGCGCGCAGCCCGTCCTCGCCGCCCAGGTCGGCGGACACGCGCGAGTGATCGACCACGTCGTAGCCGTGGGTGGACCCGGGAACGGCCTGTAGCACGGGCGACAGGTGCAGGTGGCTGACCCCGAGCGAGGCGATGTAGGGCACGGCGGCGGCAGCGTCGGCGAACCCGAAGGCGGGCTGCAACTGGAGCCGATAGGTCCCGGTGGGGAGGTGAACAGGCGACGAGGTCATGCGGACAAGCTTCCCCGGACGACCGCGCACTACCACCCGCCGGGGTGGTGAAACCTGATCGGACGCGCCTCGCCACGACCGGCCGATTCCCCCGTTCCGGGCAATTGGTACGCGGCCGTGGCCACGGTTCCGTACGGGAGTGCGGCTCCCAAACCCAAGCCGTTCACCGACCCGGACGCCTCCCTGCTCGTCTGATGCGCCCGTCAGGGGCGTTGCAGGACCACCAGTGAGCGGGATTCGACCGTTTGGCAGCCGCCGCCGTCGACGGTCGTGCGGGTCTTGGGGTCGTGCATCGTGGTCTTGTCGTCGGCGGTGTCGACCACGACCGTCCAGGTCGTGCCCAAGCCCTCGGGGATGGTGAACTCCTCGGTTTCGTGCGAGGCGTTGAACAACAGCAGGAACGAGTCGTCGGTGATCTTCTGGCCGCGCGGGTCGGGCTCGGAGATCGCGTTGCCGTTGAGGAAGACCGCGACCGACTTGGCCGCTGCCGCCCACCAGTCGCCGTCGGACATCTCCTCGCCGGTGGGGGTGAACCAGGCGATGTCGGTCAGCTCGTCGTGGGTGCCCTGGACGGATCTGCCGTGGAAGAAGCGCCGGCGCCGGAACACCGGGTGCTCGGCCCGCAGCCGGGTCATCATCCGCATGAACTCCAGCTGGTCCGGCACCTCGCCCTGCGGCCACCGCACCCAGGCGAGTTCGTTGTCCTGGCAGTAGACGTTGTTGTTGCCCCGCTGGGTGCGGCCGAACTCGTCGCCGTGCGCGATCATCGGCACGCCCTGGGACAGCAGCACGGTGGCGATGAAGTTGCGCTGCTGGCGGGCCCGCAGCGCGAGCACGTCCGGGTCGTCCGTCTCGCCCTCGACGCCGTGGTTCCAGGACCGGTTGTGGCTCTCGCCGTCCCGGTTGTCCTCGTGGTTGGCCGCGTTGTGCTTGTCGTTGTAGGAGACCAGGTCGTGCAGGGTGAAGCCGTCGTGGCAGGTGACGAAGTTGATCGAGGCGATCGGCCGCCGGCCGTCGTCCTGGTACAGGTCCGAGGAGCCGGTCAGCCGCGAGCCGAACTCGGCCAGGGTGCGCTCCTCACCGCGCCAGAAGTCGCGCACGGTGTCGCGGTACTTGCCGTTCCACTCGGTCCACAACGGCGGGAAGTTGCCCACCTGGTAGCCGCCCTCGCCGACGTCCCACGGCTCGGCGATCAGCTTGACCTGGGACACGATCGGGTCCTGCTGGACCAGGTCGAAGAACGAGGACAGCCGGTCCACCTCGTGGAACTGCCGGGCCAGGGTGGCCGCCAGATCGAAGCGGAAGCCGTCCACGTGCATGTCGGTGACCCAGTAGCGCAGCGAGTCCATGATCAGCTGGAGCACGTGCGGACTGCGCATCAGCAGGCTGTTGCCGGTGCCGGTGGTGTCCAGGTAGTAGCGCTTGTCGTCGGCGAGCCGGTAGTAGGACGCGTTGTCCAGGCCGCGGAAGGACAGCGTGGGCCCGAGGTGGTTGCCCTCGGCGGTGTGGTTGTAGACCACGTCGAGGATGACCTCGATGCCCGCCGCGTGCAGCGCCTTGACCATCGAGCGGAACTCCTGGACCTGCTGGCCGCGTTCGCCCGTGGACGAATAGGCCGCGTGCGGCGCGAAGAAGCCGATCGTGTTGTAGCCCCAGTAGTTGCGCATGCCCAGGTCGGAGAGCCGGTGGTCGTGGATGAACTGGTGCACCGGCATCAGCTCGATCGCGGTCACGCCCAGGCTCACCAGGTGTTCGATCACCGCCGGGTGCGCCATTCCCGCGTAGGTGCCGCGGATCTCCTCCGGCAGCCCCGGGTGGGTGCGGGTCAGCCCGCGCACGTGCGCCTCGTAGATCACCGTGTCGTGGTACTCCGTGCGCGGCGGCCGGTCGTCGCCCCAGTCGAAGTAGGGGTTGATCACCACCGAGGCCATCGTGTGCGGCCCGGAGTCGGTGGTGCTCATCAGGTCCGGGTGCTCGAACGAGTAGCCGTACATCGACTCGTGCCAGTGCACCTCGCCGCACATCGCCTTCGCGTACGGGTCGAGCAGCAGCTTGTGCGGATTGCACCGGGCGCCGGAGGCCGGGTCGAACGGCCCCTGGACGCGGTAGCCGTACCGCCGGCCGGGCTGGATGCCCGGCAGGTAGGCATGCCGGACGAACGCGTCGGCTTCGCGCAGCTCGATGCGCTCCTCGGCGCCGCTCTCGTCGAGCAGGCACAGCCAGATGCGTTCGGCGGCCTCCGAGAAGACCGCGAAGTTGGTGCCGGCGCCGTCGTACGTGGCGCCGAGCGGATACGGATGACCGGGCCAGACCTGCATGAGCAACCTGCTTTGTCGCGGATCGTGCTTCGGCAGCTTGCAGTCTCCCGTACCGAACCGGATTCATGTGCGAGATCCGCTCCGGCGTCCCCCGGTCGGGTGGATTTCCGGCCCGACTGTGGGGTGCGTACTGCCGATCCGATCGGTTTCGATCACATCGGTCAGATCCAGTCGAGCAGTTCCGCCGCGAGTCGTTCCTCCCGGCACGGCCACGCGCCGCCGCACGAGCACGCCGCATTGCCGGTGCCCCCGGGCTCGGTGCGCCGGTGGTGCGCGAAGATGTCCGCGACCACGTCGCGGTACTTGGCGAAATCGTCCTCGGTGCCGGTGCGTCCCGCCGGGATCCTGCCGTTCATGGCCAACATGACGACCTCCTGGGTGCCCACGGTTCCTGCCGCATGAGACGGACCGTCGATCCGTCCCGGTTGCGCTCCGGAACAGGTGGAGGGAAGACCCTCTACCGTCCGGCAATTGTTCCGAGACGTCATCGTGCCGCTGGGCAGAAGTTGCCAGAGCGCGCCGAGTCCCCCCAATTGCCTTGCGCCATCCGGGTAATGCACGTGCGCTCATCACTCGAACGAGGTATCCGTGCCGCCCCGCGCGGCCTTCCCGAGGCCGTCGGGTTTCGCTATACGCTCGTTCGGTTCCGGCTCGACGACGAACGGATGGGACGCGATGGCCGATCGGGAGTCCAGCTCGCCACCCTCGACGCCCGAGGAACCCGCGGAGGGGACGAGTACGACCGGCCTCGGCGGTGGGACCGGCCCGACACCGGGCGACGGCGGGGACACCTTCCCGGATCCGTACGCCGGCTACCCGGACGCCGAGTCCGCGGGTGGGTCGGCCGGGCTCACCGACACCGGCTCGTTCGCGTTCGACCCGGGCATGCTGCCCGGGCCCCGGCACGCGGCGACCGGTATGGGGGCGGGAGCGGGGATGGGGGCGGGGACGGCGGTCCTGGACGGTTCGAGCCCGCCCGACCCGATGCCCGGGATAGACCCCGCGACGCTCACCTGGACCGAGGACGACTGGGCAGGCGCGCTGCTGCGGGCCCGCCGGGCCGGCCGGGCGTACGTGTACCTGAACCTGATCGAACAGCGGCTGCGGGCGGTGATCGCCGCGGTGCTGGTCCCGGTCTACGGGCCCGGCGAGCACCCGCACGACGACGGCGCCTGGGTGCTCGCGGCGGCGGGCAACGTGCAGAACGAATGGGTCGAGCGTGCCGAGGCGGTGCGCGAGATGAGCCGCCGGCGCGGATACATCGTGGACCCGGCCGACGACGAACTGATCGCGTTCTTGACCCTGCCGCAGTTGCGCGAGCTGATGGTGCGCAACTGGTGGTGCTTCGAACCGTTCCTGCCGGACCGGCGCAAGCTGGAACGGGCCCTGGAAGAGGTCGAGATCGGCCGGCACATCGTGGCCCGCAACCGGGTGCTCTCGCCCGACGTGCTGGCCCAGGTCGAACGGGCGTGCCTGCGGGTGCTGGCGATGCTGGACGGCCCGCTCGCCGACCAGGGCGATCGACGGCTGGCCCTGGACGCGGTCGAGGAACTGTTCGCGGGGCGCTACGCGGACGTGGTGGGGGTCTTCCAGGACCGCTCGGCGCTGCAACGGCGCCTGCCGTTCGCCGACCTGGTGGACGGCGCGCGCGGGATCGACGCGATGGGCGTCTCGCTCAACCTGCTGTGCCAGAACTACTCGGGGCGCGATCTGACCCGGCTGGCGGCGAGCGGCTGCGAGATGCGCCTGCTCTTCCTGAACCCGGCCGGGGACGCGATGAAGCAGCGGGAGAAGGACGAGGGGATCAAGAAGGGGCTGCTGTCCCGGATGACCACCCTCAACATCCTGCACCTGCGCCGGATCCGCTCGAAGCTGCGCGAGCCGCGCCGGATCGAGATCCGGTTGTACGACGAGGCACCGCGGTTCGTCGCGTATTTCGTGGACGGGGACGTGGGACTCGTCCAGCCCTACCTTCGCCGCGCGCGGGGGGTGGAGTCGCCTGCCTTCGTGCTTCGCGCCGACGCGACGGGGACCACCGGGCGTGGGCTCTATCCGTTGTTCCAGGAGGAGTTCGAGCAGCAATGGGTGGACAGCAAGCGCACGTCCTGAGCGGGGGCTGCGGTTGAGTCCTGGTCGACTCGGGTTCGAGTGTGCCCACCCGCGCCGCCTGTTGCGTACGGAGGGTGGTCGCGGTTCCACGGCGCTCGGGGTGGCCTGCCGGGGCCGGTGGTGGGGCGGTTCGGTGGGTCAGAAGGCGTGCCAGCGGGCGTTCTCGTCGTCGGTGCGCAGGGTGCGGACCCGGTGGCGGAACTCCTCCTCCGCCGCCGGGTTGCCGGGTACGTGCTGGGCCACCCACGCGGTGGCGGCCAGTTCGCGGGTGTCGCGGAGCACCCGGTAGCCGGGCCAGTCGGTGACGTCGAAGCCGTACTTCTTCGCGAACCGCCGTTCCGCGCCGTCGGGCAGGCCGTAGCGCGCGGCCGCCATCGGGGTCAGCACCAGGTCGTATTCGCGCAGGTCGTGGGCGACCGTCTCCCAGTCCAACAGCAGCGCCCGGCCGCCGTGTACACGGACGTTGCGCAGCAGCGCGTCGCCGTGGATCAGGCCCTGCGGCAGGGCCGGCGTGAGCTCGTGACGGGCCGCCTCCAACGCGTCGCGGCGGTCCAGCAGATAGCGGCGGTCCTCCAACCCCACGGCGGCGTCGGCGGAATCCAGCCAGGTTTCCACCAGCGCGAGCGGCGCCCGGGCGGGCAGGGCGAACGGGGGCGTGGGCAGCGCGTGCAGCTTCTTGAGCAACCGGGCCAGGTCGGCGATGTCCGGCTCGCGTTCGGCCGGCGACAACAACTCCCAGAAGGTGGTCGGACGGCCGTCGATCACCACCGGCTGCGGATCGATCCCGGCCGCGGGTCGTACCGCCGGGAAGTCCTGTTCGGCGAGCCAGCACGCGACCGCGATCTCACGGCGCGCCCGCTCGGCCATGTGTGCCCCGCGTGCCACCCGCACCGCCAGACCCGGACCCGGGAGGGCGAACACCGCGTTCTCGCCGAAGGCGAGCAACACCGCGTCCGCGGAGGGCACTCCGACCTTCGCACACGCGCGTACGAGCACCGAACGTTCGCCGGCCACCGAGTCGATCACGCCGGTGATGGTACCGGTCCCGGGTCAGGCGGAGAGCCAGGATCGGGACGGCAACGCCGCGTCGTAGCGGTCGAGCACCAGCCGGGCGATCTCCTCGGTGTCCGCGACCGGCTCGGTGACCGGCTCGGCTCCGGCGGCCAGGGCCTGTTCGAGGATCCGGTCCGGCAGGATGCCCGGGGCCAGCATGCAGGACGCGACGGCGATGCGTTCGGCGCCCAGCGTGCGCAGGTCCTCGATCGCGGCGCCGATCGTGGAGCCCTGGTGGACGGAGGCGAACGCGGGGACCACGGCGCACCAACCGGTACGCCGCCACTCCCGCGCGACGATGGTGGTCACCGCGTTCGCCTCCGGATCTGTGGAACCGGCGGTGGCCAGGACGACGCCGTAACGGCCGTCTCCGGGCCGCACGCCGGCCTCGCGCATGCGCCGGTCCAAGGCCGCCAGCAGCAGCGGGGAAGGAGCCAGCGTGGCCGCCTGACGCACGGTCAGTCGGCGATGGCGCAGCACGTTCGGCACGTCCTGCTTGGCGTGGAACGCCGGGGTGAACAGCAGCGGTACCGCGACCACGGTCTCGGCGCCGGCGTCGGCCAGCGCGTCCAGCCGGTCGGGTACGCGCGGGCCGCAGTGGTCCAGGTAGCCGATGTCCACCCGCAGCCCCGGCCGCAGCGCGCGCACGCGTGCGGCCAGGGCGGCCATCGCCGCGGCGTGCCGAGGATCGCGGCTGCCGTGGGCGACGGCCAGGAGCGGGGGAACGGGAGCCATGGCGTGTGCTACTTGCTTGTGGCCAGGCCGCGCTGGCGCAGCACGAGGCGTTCGACGGGGGTGAAGACCAGCATCTCGATGCCGATACCCACGATCAGGATCATGAAGACCGCGGTCAACATCATCGGCATGTCGCCCAGATCGCGTCCCTGGTCCATCAACTGGCCCAGTCCCGAGCCCAGTTCCGGACCGGCGGCGATCAGTTCGGCGGCCATCAGCGAGCGCCAGGAGAACGCCCAGCCCTGCTTGAGGCCGGCCACGTAGCCGGGCAGCGACGCGGGCAGCATGACGTGCCACACGCTGTTGAGGCCGCGGGCGCCGAGCACCCGGCCGGCCCGCAGGTACAGCGGCGGGATCTGGTCGATCCCGGCCACCAGGCCGTTCGCGATCGAGGGCACCGCGCCGAGCAGCACGACCGCGTAGATCGCGCTGTTGTTCAGGCCGAACCAGATCACCGCCGGCGGTACCCACGCCACCGAGGGCAGCGACTGCAGGCCGGAGAGGATCGGGCCGATCGCGGCCCGGATCCAGCTCACCCGGGCCACGATCAGGCCCAGCGGCGTGCCGATCGCGACCGCGATCAAAAAGCCCAGGATGCCGCGGGAGAGGCTGGTCCACAGGATGTCGAAGACGGTGCCCTTGCGCCACTGCACCAGGAACGCGTCCCACACGTCCTGCGGGCTGGGCAGCGCGTAGCGGGGCTTGATCTCCATCCAGTAGGCGATCTGCCACGCGGCCAGCACCAGCAGGATCGCGATGACCGGCGGGAGCACCTTCTCCAGCAGCACGCGGGAGAACGGCTTGCGCTCCTTCTCGTAGCTCTCCAGCGCGTCCAGGCCGGCCTCGAGCCCGGCCAGGTCCTCCTCCGCGTGCTTGCCCGCGGTGTCGGTCCCGATCTCGGGGTCGGTCTCGGTCAGATCAGGCGCGGCCATGGCGGCGGATCTCCCCTCGCAGCTGGTCGGTGATCTCGACGGACAACTCGGACACGCCGGTGGACTCGATCCGGCGCGGCTGCGGGATGTCGATGTTCCACTCCCGGGCGATCCGGCCCGGGCGCGAGGACATCAGCACCACCCGCTGGGCGAGCCGGACCGCCTCGCGCACGTTGTGCGTCACGAACACCACGGAGCGACCGGTCTCCGCCCAGATCCGGGTCAGTTCGTCGTGCAGCACGTCGCGGGTGATCGCGTCCAGCGCGGCGAACGGCTCGTCCATCAGCAGCAGGTCGCCGGCCTGGGCGAGCGCGCGGGCCAGTGCCACCCGCTGGCGCATGCCGCCGGACAGTTCGTGTACGCGCTTCTTGTGCGCACCGCCGAGCCGGACCAGCTCCAGCAGCTCGTCCGCCTCGGCCCGGCGCCGATCGCGCGGCACACCGCGCAGTTTCAGGGCCAGTTCGATGTTCTTGCCCGCGGTCAGCCAGGGGAACAGCGCGTGGTCCTGGAACATCAGCGCGGGGCGGTCGCCGGAGACCTCGATGGTGCCCGACGTGGGCCGGTCAAGGTCGGCGATCAGGTTGAGCAGGGTGGACTTCCCGCAGCCCGACGCGCCCAGGAGGCAGACGAACTCGCCCGGGGCGACGGTCAGGTCGATGCCGTCCAAAACGGGCGTGCCGCCGCCTCGGCCGAAGACCTTGGTGACCTGGTCAAGGCGGACCGCGAAGCCGGTCTCGACGGGGGTCGTGGCCGTGGGCGTGGCCTCGCTGATGGTCTGGGTCATGTCCGGATCACCTCTCTCGGTGGGCGCGTCGGGCGGGAAGTGCTCATCCGGGCGCGGTCACCCGGTTCGAAGCGGCGCGAACGCTACTTCTTCGGGCCCAGACCCCCGTCGCTCACCGCGGGCTTCCCGGCGGCGGCGAGGACCTTGTTCAGGATGGTCAGGTCGTAGATGCCGTGGATGTCGAGCTTCTTGGTCACGCCCACCGCGACGCCGTCGTCGGAGAGCTTTTGCAGCGAGGCGGCGAGCGGGTCGTTGGTGATGGCGATGTTGGGCCAGGCCGCGTCGAGCACGTTCTGTGCGAGCGGCTTGCCGGCGAATTCGGTGATCTTGCTGTTGACCGCCGCCTTGGCCTTGTCCTGATTGTTCGCGGCCCAGTCGTTCGCGGCGACCTGACCCTTGAGCAGCGCCTCGACGGTGTCCGGGTGGTCCTTGAGGAACTTGGTGGTCACGATCAGGTCGGTGGTGACGAACTTGCCTTCCGGCCACAGCGTGCGCTCGTCCACGAGCACCTTGGCGCCCGCCTCCAGGACGAGCCGGGTGGCCCACGGCTCGGGCAGCCAGGCGCCGTCCAGGTCGCCCTTCTGGAACGCGGCCAGGGTCTGCGCGTTGTCCGTCGGCACGACGCTCACGTCGCCCTTGCCGGAGGTGTCCACGCTGTAGCCGGCCTTGGTCAGCCAGGCCCGCAGTGCCACGTCCTGGGTGCCGCCGAGCTGCGGCGAGGCGATCTTCTTGCCCTTGAGGTCGGCCGGCAGGTTGATGCCCGGCTTGACCACCAGGGACGCGCCGCCGGAGGTGGCGCCCGCCACGATCCGGAGCAACTCGCCGTTGGTGCTGGTGAAGCCGGAGATGGACGGGTTCGGGCCGATGTAGGTCGCGTCGATCGAGCCGCCCTTGAGCGCCTCGATCGCGGCCGGTCCGGCGTTGAACACCTGCGGCTTGATCTCGGTGCTCCCCAGCTCCTTCGCGAAGAAGCCCTCGTTCAGACCGATCAGCGGCGTCGCGTGGGTGACGTTGGCGAAGAAGCCGAGGCGGATCTGCGAGGCCGAGGTGCCCGCCTTGGCGCCGCCGGCCGTCGCCGGACCCGCGCCCGCGGCCGGCGTCTTGTTCTTGTCGTCCTTCTTGTCCGAGCCGTAGCCGCACGCGGACATCGCGAGCAGCGGCAGGAGGAGGGCGGCAGCAAAGCCGGTACGTAGCGATCTGCGTCGGTTTGTCCTGAAAACGGACATGCGGGGACCTTCCCTCGGGCCCGCGCGTTGTGCGCGGGCCGGGACGACGTGTGTGGTGGACGGCGGCGGACGATGTCACGGGTATGGCCGACGGAGCGTCAAAAGCGGGTGGTCAGACCCGCGATCGCGTCAGCTGTGACATCGACCCGGCGCGGAGAACGCGGCGCCGGCCATGCCGGCGGTGAGCGTCGAACCGTCGGCCTCGTCGATCAACAGGAAGGAACCGGTCCGCCGACCGATGGCGTAGTCGTCGAGCGCGAGCGGCTGGGCGGTGCGCAGCACGACCCGGGCGATGTCGTTGGCGTGCAGCTCGGTCAGGTGTTGCTCGTGGCCCAGCACGCCGTCGATCGGAGCGTTCAGGTCCAGGCGGTAGGCGATGTCCTTGACGATGGCCTTGACCGTGCGGGTGGTGTGCTTGAGCAGGACCCGGTCGCCGGTGCGCAGCGGGCGGTCGGCCACGTGGCACACGGTGGCCTCGACGTCCTGGGTGGGGTGCGGCGCCGAGTCGACCGGAGCGATCAGGTCGCCGCGCGAGATGTCCACGTCGTCGGCCAGCCGCAGGGTGACCGACTCGCCCTGCCGGGCCTGGCGCACCGCGACGCCGAGCCGGTCGATGCCCGCGACCGAGGTGCGCTGCCCGGACGGCAGCACCACGATCTCGTCGCCCTCGCGGAACACCCCGGAGGCGACCTGGCCGGCGTAGCCCCGGTAGTCGCGGTACTCGTCGTCCGACTGCGGACGCAGCACGTACTGCACCGGGAAGCGCGCGGGCTCCAGCGTCGGGTCGGTCTCCACCGGGACCGTCTCCAAGTACTCCAGCAGCGTCGGCCCGGAGAACCAGTCCATGTGCGAGCTGGGGTCCACCACGTTGTCGCCGCGCAGCGCGGAGACCGGGATCGAGCGCACGTCCGGCACACCCAACGCCTCGGCGTACTCGGCGAACGTGTTGGCGACCTCGGCGAAGCGTTCCTCGCTGTAGTCGACCAGGTCCATCTTGTTCACCGCGAGCACCACGTGCGGCACCCGCAGCAGCGCCGCGACGGCGGCGTGCCGGCGGGTCTGCTCGACCACGCCGTTGCGCGCGTCCACCAGCACCACGGCCAGCTCCGCGGTGGAGGCCCCGGTGACCATGTTGCGGGTGTACTGCACGTGGCCCGGGGTGTCGGCGAGGATGAACCGGCGCCTGGCGGTGGCGAAGTAGCGGTACGCGACGTCGATGGTGATGCCCTGCTCGCGCTCGGCCCGCAGCCCGTCGGTGAGCAGCGCGAGGTCGGCCTCCTCCTGGCCGCGCTCGTTGCTGACCCGGGTGACCGCCTCCAGCTGGTCGGTCAGCACCGACTTGGAGTCGTGCAGGAGCCGGCCCACCAGGGTGGACTTGCCGTCGTCGACGGAACCGGCGGTGGCCAGCCGGAGCAGACCCACGCGCTCGTCCGCGGACGACAGGGCGTCCGGGGAAATCTCGGAAGTCCCACTCATGGCTAGAAGTACCCCTCGCGCTTGCGGTCCTCCATCGCGGCTTCGGACATCTTGTCGTCCGCGCGCGTGGCACCTCGTTCGGTCAGCCTGCTCACTGCGATCTCGGCGATCACGTCCGCCACCGTCGTGGCGGGGGAGTCGACGGCGCCGGTGCAACTCATGTCGCCGACCGTGCGGTAGCGCACCACGCGGCGCACGACCTCCTCGTCGCCCTTCGGTCCGCCCCACTCGCCGGGCGAGAGCCACATCCCGTTGCGCTCGAAGACGTCCCGCTCGTGCGAGAAGTAGATCCGCGGCAGCGCGATCGCCTCCCGCTCGATGTACTGCCACACGTCCAGCTCGGTCCAGTTCGAGATCGGGAACACCCGCACGTGCTCGCCGACGCGGTGCCGGCCGTTGTACAGCTGCCACAGCTCGGGCCGCTGCCGGCGCGGGTCCCAGGCGCCGAACTCGTCGCGCAGCGAGAACACCCGCTCCTTCGCGCGGGCCTTCTCCTCGTCGCGCCGGCCGCCGCCGAACACCGCGTCGAAGCGGTTCGACTCGATCGCTTCGAGCAGCGGGACGGTCTGCAACGGGTTGCGGGTGCCGTCCGGGCGCTCGCGCAGCCGGCCGTTGTCGATGAAGTCCTGCACGCTGGCCACGTGCAGCCGCAGGTTGTGCTCGGCCACCACCCGGTCGCGGTACTCGATGACCTCCGGGAAGTTGTGCCCGGTATCGACGTGCAGCAGGGCGAACGGCACCGGCGCGGGCCAGAACGCCTTGCGCGCCAGATGCAGCATCACGATCGAGTCCTTGCCGCCGGAGAACAGGATCACCGGCTTCTCGAACTCGCCCGCCACCTCGCGGAAGATGTGCACGGACTCGGCTTCCAACGCGTCCAGGTGGGTCAGGGCTCCGGGTGCGGTGCCCTTGTCGATCGTCGTGGTCACGCCAACCCCTCCTTCGTCTTCGTCGAGCACGGTGCCGTGATGCGTATCGGGCCGGTCATGTGTGGATCCCGCACTCGGTCTTGCCGTTGCCGGCCCACCGGCCGGCGCGGGCGTCCTCGCCGGGGGCCACCCGGCGGGTGCAGGGCGCACAGCCGATCGAGGCGTAGCCGTCCATCAGCAGCGGGTTGGTCAGCACCCCGTGCTCGGCCACGTAGGCGTCCACGTCGTCCTGCGTCCAGCGGGCGATCGGGGCGACCTTGACCTTCCGCCGGCGCGCGTCCCAGGACACGACCGGGGTGTTCGCCCGACTCGGCGAGTCGTCCCGGCGCAGCCCGGTGGCCCACGCCCGGTAGTTCGTCAGCGACCGCTCCAGCGGCGCCACCTTGCGCATCGCGCAACACGCGTCGGGGTCGCGATCGTGCAGCGCCGCGCCGTACTTCGCGTCCTGCTCGACGACGGTCAGCTCCGGGTGCACCGTGATCACGTTGACGTCGTAGACCGCCGCGACCGCGTCACGGGTGCCGATGGTCTCGGGGAAGTGGTAGCCGGTGTCCAGGAAGACCACGTCCACACCGGGCGCCACCCGCGAGGCGAGGTGCGCGACCACGGCGTCCTCCATCGAGGACGTCACACACCACGCCGGGCCGAACCGCTCGTGCGTCCAGGCCAGGATCTCCGACGCGGTCGCGTCCTCGAGTTCGAGGCCGGCGCGGTTCGCGAGTGCCTCGAGGTCGGTGGTCTCGGTGACGGTCATCGGCCCTCCTCCTGGGTGATCGACTGGTCGTGCTCCGGTTCGGTTCGGGTCGTGCCGTGGCCCTGCGGGCCGTGCTTCTCGGTGCCGTGCTTCTCCGGGCTGTGCTTCTCCGGGAAGACCAGCCCCAGGAACTTCAGCGAGAACGCCCGCCGGCAGGCCGAGCACAGCCAGGTGCCGTGTCCCTCCTCGTGCGGACGAAGGTCCTCGTCGCCGCAGAAGGGGCAGTAGAACGGAACGGCCCGCTGACCCGGCTCGGCGCCGCCGGCGGCGCTCACGACAGGTCCGCGTCGGCCGCGCGCACGGCCCACTGGGCGAAGCGCTCGCCCTCGGTGCGCTGCTCCTCGAAGCGGCGCAGCACGCGCTCGATGTAGTCGGCCAGGCCCGCCGAGGTCACCTTGAGGCCGCGGATCTTGCGCCCGAAGCCGGGGTCCAGGCCCAGCCCGCCGCCCAGGTGCACCTGGTAGCCCTCGACCTGCTCGCCGTCGTCGTCCAGCACCAGCTGACCCTTGAGGCCGATGTCGGCGACCTGGATCCGGGCGCACGCGTTCGGGCAACCGTTGATGTTGATCGTGATCGGCTGGTCGAACTGCGGCAGCCGCTGCTCGAGTTCGTCGATCAGCCGGATCCCGCGGCCCTTGGTCTCCACGATCGCCAGCTTGCAGAACTCGATGCCGGTGCAGGCCATCGTGCCGCGCCGGAACGGGCTCGGGTCCACCCGCAGACCGAGGGCCTCCAGGCCCTCCTTGAGCGAGGCGACCTTGTCCTCGGCGACGTCCAGGATGAGCATCTTCTGCTCGACCGTGGTGCGCACCCGGTCCGAGCCGTGCCGCTCGGCGAGGTCGGCGATCTTGCCGAGCGTGGCGCCGTCGACCCGACCCACACGCGGCGCGAAGCCGACGTAGAAGCCGCCGCCCTTTTGCGGACGCACGCCCACGTGGTCGCGCCACACCTGCGCGGGCGCCTCGGGGGCGGGCCCGTCGACCAGCTTGCGTTGCAGGTACTCGTTCTCCAGCACCTCGCGGAAGCGCTCCGGCCCCCAGTCGGCGACCAGGAACTTCAAGCGCGCACGGTTGCGCAACCGGCGGTAGCCGTAGTCGCGGAAGATCGAGATGACCCCTTCCCAGACCTGCGGCACCTCCTCCAGCGGCACCCAGGTGCCCAGGCGGACCGCGAGCTTGGGGTTGGTGGACAACCCGCCGCCGACCCACACGTCGAAGCCGGGACCGAACTCGGGGTGCACGACACCGACGAAGGAGACGTCGTTGATCTCGTGCGCGACGTCCAGCAGCGGCGATCCGGAGATCGCGGTCTTGAACTTGCGCGGCAGGTTCGAGTATTCGGGCTTGCCGATGTAGAGCCGGTTGATCTCGTCGATCGCCCAGGTGCCGTCGATGATCTCTTCCTCGGCGACGCCGGCCACCGGCGAGCCGAGCACCACGCGCGGGGTGTCCCCGCAGGCCTCGGTCGTGGACAGGCCGACGCCCTCCAGGATCCGCCAGATCTCCGGCACGTCCTCGATCCGGATCCAGTGGAACTGCACGTTCTGCCGGTCGGTGACGTCCGCGGTGCCGCGGGCGAAGCGCTCGGAGACCTCGGCGATGGCCCGCAACTGGGCCAGGTTCAGCCGGCCGCCGTCCACCCGCACGCGCAGCATGAAGTATTCGTCGTCGAGCTCGTGCGGCTCCAGCACACCGGTCTTGCCGCCGTCGATCCCGGGCTTGCGCTGGGTGTACAGGCCCCACCAGCGCATCCGGCCGCGCAGGTCGTTGGGGTCGATCGAGGAGAAGCCGCGATGGGCGTAGACGTTCTCGATGCGCGCGCGCACATTGAGACCGTCGTCGTCCTTCTTGAACTGCTCGTTCCCGTTGAGCGGCTCGTGATGGCCGAGGGCCCACTGACCCTCGCCGCGATGGCGAGCGGTCTTGCGGGCGCGGGGACCGCTGCCGGCGGTGTCGGTAGTGGCGGCCATGGGGAGCGTCCTCCGGGCGGATCGGTGGGGGACGCACGGGGGAGCATCCGGCCGCACCCTCGCCGGACCGGCCGTGAGAGTCGTGGTGCCGGTGCGACCGCGCGCCCGGCAGACAGGTGCAACGGGCGGGTCGTCAGACCGGCGAACAGACGGCGCTGGACATGCGTCCGAGGTCGACGTGGAGTCGACCTACGAGAGCAATACCGGCGCGTGACATGTCGCAAAGATTGACATGGTGCCGGAAAGCAGTCCATCACTGTCCGGGATACGAACGCCCATCCCACATGTCGAACACGCATGCCCATATTGTGAGATGAGCCGATCTTCCACACCGACCGCGGCATGGATCGTCGCCGCGGTTGGTTACGGTACGGGGGGCCGGATTCCGTTACCCCGGACGGTACGCGGCCCACGCACCACAGTGGACGAGGAGCTGATGGGTATGCCAGGCGAGGTTCTGGGCGCGCCCCGGCGCAGAACGCGCTCCGTATGCACGGTCGAATCCGCCGCCGGACCCACCTCCGAGCGGCCGGAGCCGCGCCGTGAGGAAGCGGTCGAGACGCTGCGCTACGCCCTCAACGGCTTCCTCTCCGCAATCCGCGCCGATCGCGCCGGGCAGGCCGGTCCGGTCGACGCCGGAGCCGACGGTACCCGGTACCGGCTGCTCGCGGCGCTCGCCGACGAACTCGACCTGGACAACGAGCGGCTGGCCCGAGTGCTCGGCCTGTCCGGATCGGCCGTGCGCGACCTGCTGGACGTGCACGGGCGCGAGGGGCTGGTCGAGGCGGCGCGCGCCGGGCGCGGACGAGGCGGCTCGGTGGTGCGCCTGACCCCGGCCGGACGGCGTGAGCTGTACCGGCTCGACGCGCTGTTCCGGGAGACGTGGGAGAGCGCTTTCGCCGACCTGCCGGCCGAGGAACTGCGGACCGCTGCCCGGGTGCTCAGCAGGCTCTCCGGGGTGCTGGTGCCCAGCCGCTGACCGGCGCGGACGGCCGGGAGAGGCGACCGGGGGAGATCCCGGCCCGAAGGTGGTATTCACCCGGACGGCGACTTGGCGAATGTCGAGCCCCCGGCCGGATACCTTAAAGGGGTGGCAGCGGACTACCGACAACGACCTCGCCTGCGAGGGGCCGGGCGCATCCGGTTGCGGAGCGCACTGTGGCGGATACTCCGCGAGACGGTGATCTCCTGCTTCAACCACCGGGTGACCGGCCTGGCCGCCGAGGCCGGGTTCTTCATGCTGCTCTCGCTGCCCCCGTTGCTGCTCGGGCTCGCCGGCACCGTCGGCTACCTGCACGGCATGCTCGGCGGCAGCACCGTCAACGACCTCAAGGCGGACATCGTCAAGGCCGCCGGGTCGGTGCTCTCCAGCAAGAGCACCGAGCAGGTGGTCGTGCCCCTGGTCAACGACGTGTTCGACTCCGGACGCGCGGACATCATCTCCGCCGGCTTCCTGATCGCGCTGTGGTCCGGCTCGCGCGCGCTCAACGTCTACGTCGACACCATCACGATCATGTACGGGCTCTCCGGCAAGCGCGGCATCGTGCGCACCCGGCTGCTGTCCTTCACCCTCTATGTGGTCGGCCTGCTGCTCGGGATGTTCCTGATCCCGCTCCTGGTGGCCGGCCCCGAGTTGGTGGTCAAGGCGTTCCCGCACTTCGAGGGGACCGTGCACATCCTGTACTGGCCGGTCCTGGTGGTGCTGTCGGTGTGCTTCCTGACCTCGCTCTACCACGTGTCGGTGCCGGTGCGGACGCCGTGGCGCGAGGACATACCGGGCGCGCTGGTGGCCCTGCTCCTGTGCATCGTCGGCAGCTTCCTGCTGCGCGTCTACCTCGCCACCACCATCGACGGCCCCACCGTCTACGGCTCGCTGGCGGCTCCGGTCGCGGTCATGGTCTGGATGTACTTCGCGGCCATGGCCGTGCTGATCGGCGCGGCCGTCAACGCCGCCATCGACCAGGTCTGGCCCAGCCAGGAGACCGCCCAGGCGCGTGCCGAGCGGGACAAGGAGAAGGCCGCCGAGGAGATCGCCGCGGCCATGGAACACCTGCGCTCGGGCCGCCACCGCGGCAACCCCGGCGACTGGACGCCGCTTTCGGACGACCACGACGAGATGGAGGACACCGTCATCCACGGCGAACTCCCCGACATCGCCGAGCCGCCGTCCGAGTTCCCCGAGCGCTGGGCGATCCACGCGCGCGATGCCAAGCGCAACGACCCGGGCACCATCAACGGCCGGGCCAACGGCGCCCGCCGGGCCGCCGACCTGCCCCGGATGCCGTCCCGGCCGCCGCGCCCGCCGGGTCCGCCGCCCACCAACGGTCAGCCGCCGAGCCTGCACATGCCGGCCGGACAGGAGTTGCCCGGCCTGCCGTTGGACGACACCGCGTGGCCGCCGCGGCCGAGTCGGCCGGCGGTCGGCGAGCAGGAACACGCTCGACGCGACCGGCCGTGATGGCCTAGGCTGCACGCGTGGCCCTTGGGCCCGCACAGTGCCCGAGAGCGCGGCCCGAGGCCGCACGGAACAGGTGGGAGGTGGAATGTCGTGAACACGACCTCGATGACGGTCGCCCGGACGGGCTGGACCTCATTCCACTTCTCCGCCTCTCGGATTCGCACCGCGTAGCCGCGCCACGTCGTTCGTCGTGACGGCGCGCAGGTCGGCGGATCCGCCCCTCGAAGGGCCACCGGCTTGTCTTCCCGGCAGCATCACGCTTCCCGCAACACCTCTTCTTCCGACACCGCTTTCGTACCGACCTCCGACGTGCTCGCCGCATACGGCTGGGACGCGGACCGGGACACCGAATTCGCCCCCTACCGCACGCACGGCCTCGTGCCCGGACGGATCGCCCGGGTGGACCGTTCGTTGTGCGAGGTGGTCACCGCCGACGGCACCGTACGGGCCGCGCACGGCGACGGGCAACTGCCGTGCACCGGCGACTGGGCCGCACTGGAGTTTCCCGACGACGGCCGCGAGGCCTTCGTCGCGGCCCTGTTGGACCGCCGGACCGCGCTGGTGCGCTCGCAGGCCTCCGGGCGCTCGGCGGGCCAGGTCCTCGCGGTCAACGTCGACCTGATCGGCGCCGTCGTCCCGTTGGACGCAGCGCCCGACCTCGGCCGCCTGGAGCGGCTGCTCACGCTCGCCTGGGAGAGCGGCGGCACGCCGCTGGTCGTGCTCACCAAGGCCGACCTCGCGGCGGACGCCGACGACCTGCGCGCGGACGTCGAAGCCGTGGCCATGGGCGTGGACGTCGTGGTCGCCAGTGCACTCACCGGCGAGGGTCTGGACGTGCTCCAGGCGTACACCGCCGGCCGGACCGTCGCCCTGATCGGCACCTCCGGCGCGGGCAAGTCCACGCTCACCAACGCGCTCGCGGGCGCCGAGGTGACCTCGGTCCGGGAGGTGCGCGGGGACGGCAAGGGCCGACACACCACCACGTGGCGCGAGTTGGTGCCGTTGCCGAACGGCGGCGTGCTCGTGGACACCCCCGGCATGCGCGGGGTCGGCATGTACGACGTCGGCGAGGGCCTGGACCGCACCTTCGCGGACATCGACGCCCTGATCCCGGACTGCCGCTTCGCCGACTGCACGCACGAGAGCGAGCCCGGCTGCGCGGTGCTCGCCGCGATCGAGGCGGGCGAGCTTCCGCAACGTCGCCTGGACAGCTATCGCAAACTGCTGCGCGAGGCGCGCTGGATCGCCTCGCGTGAGGACCACCGCATCCGGGCCGAACGGGCCCGGGAGTGGAAGCTGATCCACAAGGAGATGCGCCGCTCGCCGTCGCCGAAGAAGTGAGGACCGGTCGGGGGTGGGCTCGGCCCACCCCCGACCGCACCTTCCGCGCCGGTCAGCGCTGCTCGGGCCGCCGTGCGGGCGGCACCGGGTCGAAGCCGCCGTTGCCGGGCCGGCAGCGGATCAGTCGACGAGCGGTCAGATAGGTACCCCGGACCGCGCCGTGTCGGTGCAGGGCCTTCTTGCCGTAGGTCGAACAGGACGGCGTGAAGTTGCAGCACGGTGGCCTCAGCGGGCTGATCTCGGTGCGGTAGCGCTCGACGGCGGCGCCGAGCCGGCGGGCGGGCGGCCCGCCGCGCGGGCGGAGCAGGCCGGTCAGCGCGATCCACATCAGGCGCAGCGAGAACATGCCGATCAGGCACGCGTCGCAGCCGCAGTCGCCACCCCCTCCGCTGCCGTGACCGCCGCCGCCACCACCACCGCTGTCGCGGTCGCCGCGGTCCTTGTTGCCGCCGCGGCCACAGCAGCCCCCGCCGCCACCCCCGCCGCCGTCGCCCCCACGACCGCCGCCCGATCCGCCGCCCGAACCGCCGCCCGACGCCGGGCCGCCGAGTTCGCCGATGCCCTCCACCAGATCCTCGCGGCGCTCGCTGCGCCGTCGACGCGCCTCTTCCTCCTCCAGCCGGCGACGCCGTTCCTCGGGCGTCTCACCGGGCCGACCCGCGCCTTCCCCGAACAGGGGATGCGGTTCGGGTGGTGGTTGGGTCATGGTGGTGCTCCCCGCGTTCCGGATCTATGTTCGGGGCAATCTACCGGGACCCGTCCGGCGTCGTTCGGGTCTGCCGACTCGCATCAGGAGGCACCCGCATGGCCAAGGCTCCCGCGTTCGACCCGATGGACCCGCTCGGCATCGACGATCTGCTCGACCCGGAGGACAAGGCGATCCGGGACACCGTGCGCCGGTTCTGCGCCGACCGGGTCGCGCCGTACGTGGCCGAGTGGTTCGAGCGCGGGGCCCTGCCGGACGTGCGTGAACTGGCCCGCGGGCTGGGCGGGATCGGCGTGCTCGGGATGACCCTGGACGGTTACGGCTGCGCCGGGACCAGTGCCGTGCAGTACGGCCTGGCCTGCCTGGAACTGGAGGCGTGCGACTCGGGGTTGCGCTCGCTGGTGTCGGTACAGGGCTCGTTGGCGATGTTTGCGATCCACCGGTTCGGCAGCGAGGAGCAGCGCAGCACCTGGCTGCCTCGGCTGGCCGCCGGCGAGGCGCTGGGCTGCTACGGCCTGACCGAGCCCGACCACGGCTCGGACCCGGCGTCGATGCGTACGCACGCCAAGCGCGACGGTGACGACTGGGTGCTCAGCGGTCGCAAGATGTGGATCACCAACGGTTCGGTGGCCGACGTCGCGGTGATCTGGGCGCAGACCGAGGAGGGCGTGCGCGGCTTCGTGGTACCCACCGACACCGCCGGGTTCGCCGCCCGCGACATCAAGCACAAGATGTCCCTGCGCGCGTCGATCACCAGCGAGCTGACGCTGGACGAGGTGCGGCTGCCGGCCGATGCGGTGTTGCCCGACGTGGTGGGCATGCGCGGTCCGCTGACGTGTCTGGGCGAGGCCCGGTACGGCATCGTGTGGGGCTCGGTCGGCGCCGCTCGCTCGTGCTTCGAGTCCGCGCTGGACTACGCCCGCACGCGTGAGCAGTTCGGCCGGCCGATCGGCGGATTCCAGCTGACCCAGGCCAAGCTGGCGGACATGGCGGTGGAGATCGGCAAGGCGCACCTGCTCGCGCTGCACCTGGGTCGGCGCAAGGACGCGGGTGCGGTGCGGCCGGAGCAGATCAGCTTCGGCAAGCTCAACAACGTCCGCGAGGCGATCGCGATCGCCCGCGAGGCGCGCACGATCCTGGGCGCCAACGGGATCTCGCTGGAATACCCGGTGATCCGGCACATGAACAACCTGGAGTCGGTGCTCACCTACGAGGGCACCTCCGAGATGCACACCCTGGTCATCGGCAAGGCGCTCACCGGCCTGGACGCCTTCCACTGAGCTTTCCCGCCGCTCTTGCCGCTCCCGCCGTACCGTCGTTTCCCGGTGTCGTCGCGGCTTTGCCTGCCGTTTGCCCGCGTCCGGTCCGGGCAGACGTCAGCCCAGCCGGATGCCATACGGCACGGCCGCGAAAGGCGCTCCGGGAAGCATTGGGGATACGACATGTCAGGGTCAGCTTCCATGGCCGGATCGGGTCGGGCGGCCAAGTCCGCGGGGCGGCAGGCCGCGGACAGCAAGGTGATGGTCGGCCTTGCCCGTGCGGGCCTCGCCGCACGCGGGCTGCTGTACATCCTCGTCGGTGCCATCGCGGTGCAGATCGCCTTCGGCGACAAGAACCAGGAGGCCGACCGCGGCGGTGCCGTCGAGGAGATCGGCAACAAGCCGTTCGGCGAGGCGATGTTGTGGGTGCTGGTCGTCGCACTGATCGGGATGTGTCTGTGGCGGCTGGTCGAGGCCGCGTTCGGGCAGGCCGCGCCGGACGGCGACAAGGCGGGCAAACGCCTGATGTCGCTGGGCCGGGCGATCTTCTACGGCTTCGTGGTCGCCTCGCTGATCCGTACGCTCACCGCGAGCGACGGCGGCGGCGGGAAGGGCCAGGACCAGGGCGGCGGCAGCAACAAGACCTCGAAGGACCTCACCGCCAAGGCTTTGGACTGGCCCGGCGGCCGGTACCTGGTCGGCCTGGCCGGACTGGTGCTGCTCGGCTTCGGGATCGGGATGGCCGTGCGATACGCGCTGCGCAAGTTCCGGGAGAAGCTGAACACGGGGGAGATGAGCCCGCTCCAGCGCCGGGTGGTGGACCTGCTCGGGATGATCGGCGGCATCAGCCGAGGCGTGGTGTTCGCCGCAGCCGGGGTGTTCGTGCTGGTGGCGGCGGTGAAGTTCGACCCGAAGCGGGCCAAGGGCGTCGACGAGACGCTGCGCTCGTTCGCCGAGACGCCGATGGGGCCCGCACTGCTCGTGGTGATCGCGCTGGGCCTGGTGGTGTTCGGGCTGTATTCGTTCTGTGAGGCGCGTTGGCGGCGGGTGCGCTGAGGCCGGGAGGGGCTATCCGCGGGCGTCCCCGCGCAGGGTGACCCGGATACTCTTGCCCGTGCCGCAGGGCAGCACGTCGATGCGGCCGCCGAGTTCGGCCACCGTCAGCTTGACGATCATCAGCCCCCGGCCGTCCTCGGCCTCGGGGCCGGTCTCCAGGAGCGCGTGCGGGCGGAACGGATGGTCGTCGGCGACCTCCAGGCGGATCTCCGAGCCGCTGTGCGAGGCGGTGATCCGGATCCGCTCGGTGCGGATCGCGGCGTGTCGGACCGCGTTGGAGGTCAACTCGGTGGCGACCAGGAGCAGGGTCTCCTCGATCTCCTCGGCCACCCCCCAGGCGCGTAACAGGTCGCGCAGGCGGTGTCGGACCTCGGGTACGCCCGCGACCGTGGGCGCGATGGTCCAGCGGACGAACACGGGGCCGGGCCGATGGTCGGGCTCGGTGTCGTGCCGGGGGTCCGTCGAGGTACGCCGGTCGTGTCGAGCGCGGGCACGGGCCCGCTCGACGGCGGTCACGGATGACTCGACGAGTGGTACGCGGCCGGGACGGTCATCGGCTGGGGCGGGTGTGCTGCACGTGCGGGGGAGGGCATCCCGGTGTCCTTCGCTTCGTTCACTGCGTTTCGCGGGTGGTCTTGCCGGCGTTGGCAGTGTGCGATGGCGAATCGTGCTTGTGGCGTGGTTTTCCGGGTGTGATCCGTAATGCTTCGGTAAGCGACACTTCATCTCGACTTTGCGTCCGGTTCGGACCCTGTTCGGACTCGGGATCAGTCCCCGGTCGAGCGTCGCAGTCGTTTGATCTCACTGCGATGGTGCTTGTTGCGCAGCCTGCGCTCGCGCATACCGCGCGAGGGCTTGGTCGGCCGCCGTGCCGGCGGGGGCGGGGCGGTGGCCTCGACCAGGATGTCGACCAGTCGGCGCACCGCGCTCTGCCGGTTCATCAGCTGGGAGCGCTGTTCGGACGAGGCGACGGTGAGCACGCCGTCCACCAGACGCCCTTCCAGTCGGCGCAGGGCGCGCTCCTTGAGCACGTCGGGCAGCATCGTGCTGGCGCCCAGGTCGAAGGACACCTCGGCGCGGCTGTCCGTGGTGTTCACCGACTGCCCGCCCGGTCCGGAGGAGCGCGAGAACCGCCACGACAGCTCGGCGGCGGGTATCACCACGCCGCGAATGTCGAGATCTGTCGTCATACGCACATGATCCCGCGTCCAACCCGCTCGGGTCGACCCGGTTTTCGAGGGCTCTGCCGGATGCTTTCCCGGCTCCGGATGGAGAGGATCGGGGCATGAGTGCCGACATGAACGCCGACGCGACGAAGACATACGGTTCCTGGCCCTCGCCGATCACGGCCGAGCGCTTGGTGGAAGGGGCCGCGAACCCCGGCGACATCCGAGCCGACGGCCGGGACGTGTGGTGGTCGGAGGGCCGGCCGTCCGAGGGCGGGCGCATCCAACTGGTGCGACTACGGCCGGGCGGATCTCCCGAGGACGTGCTCCCGGAGGGCTTCTCGGCCCGCACCCGTGTGCACGAGTACGGCGGCGCCGCCTGGACGGTTCGCGCGGGAGTGCTGGTCTTCGCGAACTGGACGGACCAGCGCCTGTACCGGCTCGCGCCGGGAGACGCGGCGCCGGTGCCGATCACCGCGGAGCCGGAGACCGAGGCGGGCCTGCGCTACGCCGACTGCACGATCGTGCCGGCCGGGCAGTGGGGGCCGGGGGAGTGGCTGATCGCGGTGCGCGAGAGCCACGAGCCGGCCGCGGTCAAGGCGCACGGCGAGGCGGTCAACGAGATCGTCGCGCTGCCGCTGGACGGCCTCGGCGGCGAGCGGGTCCTGGTCACCGGCCCGGACTTCGTGTCCTCGCCGCGCCCGGCCGCGGACGGCTCGGCGCTGGCCTGGACCCAGTGGTCGCATCCGGACATGCCGTGGGACGCCGCCGAATTGATGGTGGCGGCGATCGAGGCGGGGCCGCGGCCGACCGGCGCGCAGGTGGTCGCGGGCGGTGGGCGCGAGTCGGTGGTCCAGCCGGAGTGGGGACCCGACGGCGCGCTGTGGTTCGCGTCGGACCGTACCGGCTGGTGGAACCTGTACCGGGTCGGTGCGGGAGGTCAGGTCGAGGCGGTGGCGCCGGTCGAGGCGGAGATCGGGGGCCCGCAGTGGGTCTTCGGCGAGCGCTTCTACGCCTTCCTCGACGACGGCCGGATCGCCTGCTCGGTCAACTCCGGCGGCTTCGCCCACCTGGGCATCGTCGATCCGACCCGCCCCGAGGAGTCGCCCACCCGGGTGGAGACCGGGCTGACCTGGTTGTCCGACCTGGCCGCGGTGCCCGGCGGCGTGCTGCTCGTCGGCGGCGGTCCGGACGACGAGGACGCGCCGCGTCGGGTCCGGCTCGCGCCCGGCACGGCGACCGCGTTGCAAATCGAACGACTGCGTCCGGCCCGGGACTTCGGCTTCGGCGCGGAGTGGTTCAGCGCACCGCGGCCGATCGAGTTCGAGTCCGCGGCCGGTCGCACCGCGCACGCGCTGCTGTACCTGCCGAAGAACCCGGACGTACGGGCGCCCGAGGGCGCACTGCCGCCGCTGATCGTGTCCATCCACGGCGGCCCGACCGCGCAGGCACCGGCGGTGCTCAACCTGCGGATCCAGTACTGGACCAGCCGGGGCTTCGCGGTGGCGGACGTGAACTACGGCGGCAGCACCGGCTACGGCCGCGAATACCGCAACCTGCTGTACGACTCGTGGGGCATCGTCGACGTCGAGGACTGCACGGCGGTGGCCCGGCACCTGGCCGACACCGGCGTCGTGGACGGCGCCAAGCTGGCCATCCGCGGCGGCTCGGCGGGCGGCTACACCACGCTGGCCGCACTGGTGGCGGGTGACGACTTCACCGCCGGCGCGAGCCACTTCGGCGTCGCCGATATCGCCGCGCTGGCCCGGCACACGCACAAGTTCGAATCGCGCTACCTGGATCGCCTGGTCGGTCCCTATCCCGAGGCCGAGGCGGTGTACCGGGCGCGCTCGCCGATCAACCACACCGAGCACCTGTCCAGTCCGCTCGCGGTCTTCCAGGGGCTGGAGGACCAGGTGGTCCCGCCGGCCCAGGCCGAGCTGATCGTGGCCGCCCTGAAGGAGAAGCAACTCCCCTACGTCTACCTGGCGTTCGAGGGCGAACAGCACGGCTTCCGGCGATCGGAGAACATCATCCGCGCCCTGGAAGCCGAACTGTGGTTCTACGGCAAGGTCTTCGGCTTCACCCCGGCGGACGAGATCGAGGCGCCGCCGGGCGGCGGTTTCTGAGCCGACCGCGGCGCGGATCCGCGCACAGCCCCGCCCGGCCGAGGGATCCCGGCCGGGCGGGGCTGCTTCGTCGTGCTCGCGCCGGGTCGCGACCCGGGCTGCGACGCGAGCGCGTCGATGCGGTGGCGGCGCCGATCGCACGGTGTTTGTCGGCCTATCCGTCGATCCCATCGGGCGCCGATGCGTGAGGGTTTGGATACACCGCGTTAACATGCGCCGTTTCGGTGGGAAACACGAAGCGGTCAGGCTTCGAGGGCAACGAGTCGGTACGACCTCGGAGGAGGGGCACGACGTGCTGCTGACCCCGCATGAGCAGGAGCGGTTGATGGTGTCCTATGCGGCCGACCTGGCGCAGCGGCGTAGAGCCAGAGGGCTTCGGCTCAATTACCCCGAGGCGACCGCGGTGTTGGCTTCGTTTCTGCTCGAAGGGGCTCGGGACGGGCGGTCTGTGGCGGACCTTCAGGAGGCGGGGCGGCATGTGTTGGGGCGCGATGACGTGATGGAGGGTGTCCCGGAGATGGTGGGTGAGGTGCAGGTCGAGGCCACCTTTCCGGACGGGACCAAGCTGGTGACCGTGCATCGGCCGATCCCGTGAAGCCGCGCAGGTCGCTCGTGGCCGTCGTGCCCGGGGAGATCCTGTTGGGCGAGGAGGAGATCCCGCTCCATCCCGGGCGGGTGGTGTTGACGCTGGTGGTGGTGAACACCGGGGATCGGCCCGTTCAAGTGGGGTCGCATTTGCATTTCCCGGCGGCCAACGACGCGTTGGAGTTCGATCGGGCGGCGGCCTGGGGGCATCGGCTGCACGTGCCTGCGGGGACGGCGGTGCGGTTCGAGCCGGGGGTGGGCCGCGAGGTGGAGTTGGTGCCGCTGGCCGGTGCGCGGGTGGTGCCGGGGCTCCGGGTCGGGCGCGGGGGCGATCTGGACCGGGAGGACACGCGATGACCACCATCGATCGGCATCGGTACGCGTTGCTCTACGGGCCGACCACCGGGGATCGGATTCGGCTCGCCGACACCGAACTCCTGGTGGAGGTGACCGAGGATCTGACCCGCCCGCACGGGGCGGCCGGGGACGAGGCGATCTTCGGTGGGGGCAAGGTGATTCGGGAGTCGATGGGGCAGTCGCCGCGCACCCGCGCCGAGGGCGCCCCCGACACGGTGATCACCGGGGCCGTGATCCTGGACCACTGGGGGATCGTCAAGGCCGACATCGGCATCCGCGACGGGCGGATCCGTGGGATCGGCAAGGCCGGTAATCCGGACATCATGGACGGCGTGCATCCGGACCTGGTGATCGGGCCGTCGACCGAGATCATCGCGGGCAACGGGCGCATCCTGACCGCCGGCGCCGTCGATTGTCACGTGCACCTGATCTCGCCGACCCAGTTTCCCGAGGCCCTGTCCGCCGGGGTGACCACGATGGTCGCCGGCGGTACCGGGCCCGCCGAGGGCAGCAAGGCGACCACCGTCACGCCCGGTGCGTGGCACCTGGCCCGGATGCTGGAGTCGCTGGACGAGGTGCCGATCAACTTCGTGCTCCTGGGCAAGGGCAACACCGTGTCCGAGGAGGCCATGTGGGAGCAGATCCGGGCCGGCGCCGGCGGGCTCAAGCTGCACGAGGACTGGGGCTCGACCCCGGCCGTGATCGACGCCGCGCTGCGGGTGGCGGACGCGGCCGGCATCCAGGTCGCGCTGCACAGTGACACGCTCAACGAGACCGGATTCGTCGAGGGCACGTTGGCCGCGATCGGCGGGCGGAGCATCCACGCCTATCACACCGAGGGGGCCGGCGGCGGACACGCGCCGGACATCATCACCGTGGCCGGCCTGCCCAACATCCTGCCCTCGTCCACCAATCCGACCCGGCCGCACACCGTCAACACGGTCGAGGAACACCTCGACATGCTGATGGTCTGCCACCACCTGAATCCGGCCGTTGCCGAGGACCTCGCCTTCGCCGAATCGCGGATCCGGCCCTCGACCATCGCCGCCGAGGACGTGCTGCACGACCTCGGCGCCATCTCGATGATCGGCTCGGACAGCCAGGCGATGGGCCGGGTCGGCGAGACCGTGCTGCGCACGTGGCAGACCGCGCACGTGAACAAGGTCAGGCGCGGTGCGCTGCCCGGCGACGGGGCCGCGGACAACCTGCGGGCCCGACGGTATGTGGCCAAGTACACGATCTGCCCGGCGGTCGCCCACGGCCTCGACGAGGAGGTCGGCTCGGTCACCGTCGGCAAGCTCGCCGACCTGGTGCTGTGGGACCCGAAGTTCTTCGGTGTCCGGCCGCATCTGGTGGTCAAGGGCGGGGCGATCGCGTGGGCCGCGATGGGCGACGCGAACGCCTCCGTTCCGACGCCGCAACCGGTGCTGCCCAGACCGATGTTCGGCGCGGCGGCGCGGACCGCCGCGGCCACATCGGTGCACTTCGTGGCTCCGGCGGCGCTGGAGGACGGGCTCGCGGGACGGCTGAACATCGACCGCCGACTCGTGCCGACCGGTGACGTGCGGGGAAGGGGCAAGTCGGCCATGCCACTCAATGACGCCATGCCGCACATCGAGGTCGATCCCGAGACTTTCTCGGTGCGCATCGACGGCGAGAAGGTGGTCGCGGCGCCGGCCGGAACCCTGCCGATGGCGCAACGTTATTTCCTGTTCTGATTGCGCATGAATGCTTCTTGACGGAGGGTCAATGCAAGCTGACTCACCGTCAGGATGTAGAACTGTGACTGCGGTGACCGGCCAGGACCGACATCGACACGTTACGACCAGTAAGAGGTGGTACTCATGGGTGCTGGACTTCTCCTCCTCGCGGACTCCCGGCTGCCGGCCGGAGGCTACGCGCACTCGGGCGGCCTGGAAAACGCCGTCCTGCGGGGCGAGGTGCACGACCTCGACACACTCACCGAATTCCTGCTCGGCAAGCTCTATGGCACCGGCGCGGTGCAGGCGGCCTTCGCCGCCGTCGCCGCGCTGACCGCGGGCCCGTACACGATGCCCGAGGTCGCCCCCTGGGCCGAACTCGACGCCGAACTCGACGCGCGGACCGCCTCCGCGCCCGCCCGGGCCGCCTCGCGCGCACAGGGTAGGTCGCTGCGCCGGGTGGCCAAGGCGGCCTGGCCCACCGAACCCTGGGCCACGCTGGGCGTCTCGCCGCACCACGCGATCGTGCTCGGCGCCGCGGCCACCCGGGCCCGGCTCGACGAGCGCGAGGCGGCCGTGCTCGCCGCCACCAACGTGGTCAACGGGCCCGCCTCGGCGGCGGTCAAACTGCTGTCCTTCGACCCGATCTCGGTCACCGTGGTGCTCGCCGAAATGGCCGGGCACTGCGATCAGGTCGCCGCGGAGGCCGCCGACGCGGCGCGCACCGTCTTCGCCGACGGCGACTGGGAGCGGTTGCCGTGCTGGTCCTCGGTCGGGCTCGACGTCTGCGCCGAACTGCACGTCCACGAGGAGGTCGTCCACTTTGCATCTTGACCACACCCCCGGCAACGGCGGTACCCGCACGCACACTTCGCCGGCGCCCGCCGTGCCCGGCTCGCGAGCGCTGCGCATCGGCATCGGCGGGCCGGTGGGATCCGGCAAGACGGCGCTGGTCGCCGCGCTGTGCCGGGTCCTTGCCGACCGCTTCTCGCTCGCGGTGGTCACCAACGACATCTACACCACCGAGGACGCCGACTTCCTGCGCGCCGCCGGGGTGTTGGCGGCCGACCGGATCGCCGCCGTGCAGACCGGTTGTTGCCCGCACACCGCCGTGCGCGACGACATCAGCGGCAACCTGGACGCGGTCGAGGACCTGGAGGCGGCACACCCGGACCTGGACCTGGTGATCATCGAATCCGGCGGCGACAACCTCACCATGACCTTCAGCCGGGGACTGGCCGACGTGCAGATGTTCGTCATCGACGTCTCCGGCGGCGACAAGGTCCCGCGCAAGGGCGGCCCCGGGGTGACCCGTTCCGACCTGCTGGTGATCAACAAGACCGACATCGCCCCGCAGATCGGCGCCGACCTGGCGGTGATGGACCGCGACGCGGCCCGGATGCGGCCGGGCACCCCCGTGGCGTTCCTGTCGCTGCGCGAGAGCCCGGGCGCGGATGTGGTCGCCGCGTGGGTGCTCGCCCAGATCACCGCGTGGCAGGCCGGTACGGCGGTTCCGGTCGCGGGCTCGGCGCCGGTCACGGCCCCGGCCCCGGCCCCGGGCTCGGTCGCGCGCTCGGCCCCGGCGACGGGTTCGGTCCCGGCCTCGGCCCCGCTCTCGCCGACCGCGGGATCGGCCGCAGGGTGAGGGCAACCGCCGTGGTTCGCGCGGAACTTCGGCACGGCCGTACGGTGTTGGCCGAGCTGCGCGGACAGGTGCCGCTGCTGCCGCGCGAGGTGTCCGTCCCGGGAGACACCGCCGAAGTGGTGTTCGTCGGCGGCGCGGCGGGACCGATCGGCGGCGACGATCTGATGCTGCGCGTGGAGGTGGGGGCCGGCGCGCGACTGCGGGTGCGCACCGCCGCCGCGGCGGTGATCCTGATCGGCGACGGCACCCCGGCCCGGCAGCGGGTGGACCTGGTGATCGGCCCCGGCGGCCTGCTGGAGTGGCTGCCGGAGCCGGTCGTGGTGGCCGCGCGGGCCACCTTCGATACCCACGTACGGGCCGAACCGGCCTCGGACGCGCGCCTGTTCGTCCAGGAGACGCTGGTCCTGGGGCGCGCCGGCGAGCCCTGCGGCGACGTGCGCTCGCGCTGGGACGTGATCGTGGGCGGGCGCCCGGTGCTGCGCCAGCAGAGTGCCTACGGGCCCGCCGCGCACCCGGGCTGGCGTGGTCCGGCGGGCACCGCGGGCGGGACGGTGGTGGCCTCCCGGCTGACCCTGCCCGCCCCGCCCGACCGGCTGCCGAGCGCCCCCGGGCGCGCGGTGTGCGATCCGGCCGGCGGCGGCCGACTCGTGACCGTGACGGCGCGCGACGCGATGGCCGCACGGCGCGCCCTGGTGGCGGCGCCGATCCCGGCGGATCAGGTTTCCAGGGCGACCAGTTCGGAGCCGGCCGTGCCCAGCAGCAGCACCTCGTCGGTGCCCGCGGGAGCCGCGGTCAGGTAGGTCGGCAGCGCATGCGTCCAGTACCGCCGGCCCGACTCCGCGTCGAAGGCGTGCAGTTCGTCGGTACCGCCGGCATAGGCGGTGCCGTTCACCAGGGCCACCGGGCTGGGCACACTGGCGCCGGTGCTCTGTCGCCAGCGCTCCGCGCCGCTGTGTGCGTCCAGCGCGTACAGCGTGCCGACGTCGGTGGTGTAGACGACGTCCTCCGCCACCACCGGGGCGGTCAGGTCCGGGGTGCCGCGGAAGCGCCACACTATGTCGCCGGTCGCGCTGTTCAGCGCGACCAGGGTGAACCCGGTCACCACGTACACCAGATCACGGATCACGTGCGGTGGGCGGGTGATCGGCGAGGCGAGGTGGATCCTCCAGCGGGGCTCCTTGCGTTCGGGCGCGATCGCACTCACCGTGCCGTCGGTGTAGGTCAGGTACACCGCGTCGCCGGCGCTGTGTGCGAAGACCGCCGGCATCACCCCGCCGCGCGCCTGCGGCTCGGACCACTCCCACCGGTGCGCGCCCTGCGTCATGTCGAAGCCGAGTACCCGGTCGTCCCGGGTGCCGACCACCAGGGAAGAGCCGAGCACGACCGGTGCGCCGAGGATCTGATCGCCGGCGTTCTGCTGCCACCTGCGTTCGCCGCTGCCCGGGTCGAGCGCGCAGAGCTGCCCGGCCACACAGCCCAGGTACACGGCGGTCCCGGAGACCACCGGCTCGGACCACACCATCGATTCGGTGCGTGCGGTCCACAGCGCGACGCCGGTCTCGGTGCCCAGCGCCATGACCACGTTCTCCGTGGTCGTGCAGTACGCGACGTTGTCGAAGACCTGAAGCGTGGTCACCCGACCCTCCACCGCACGCCGCCACCGCGTCTTGGGCCGGGGCCGGCCCTGGTCGGCGAACCGGGCGAAGGCGATGCCGGCCGAGGTCACCGTCGCCGCGGTGACCGCGAACCCGCCCGCGATCAGCAACCGGCGCCGGGTCAGCCCGCGACCGGTCGGCGGATCCTCGGCGCGGACCGCCTGCGGCATGTCGGCGGCCTCCTCGACGGGTGCGGCCGGCGGCACCAGGACCATCGCCCGCGGGGTCAACACCCGATCGACGTCCACCGCGGTCGGGCGCTGCCCCGGGTCGGGGTCGAGGCAGCGCCGGAGCAGCGGGCTCAACTCGGCGGAGGGCGTGCCGCCGCCGGCGAGGGTGATCAGCGTGCCGAACGCGTACACGTCCTCCGAGGGGTCGCCGCCGCCGTCCGCGTCGGTGCGGCCGGCGAAACCGGTCACCCGCGGCCCGTACGGGGTGATCAGCACCTGGTCCGGGCCCAGCCGACCGTGCACGAGTCCGATCGCGTGCACTCGGGCGAGGGCGTCGGCTATTCCCGCCGCGACCTCGCGCAGCGGCCCCTCCGCAAGCGGGCCGTCGTGGTCGAGCACCTCACCGAGCGTCCGCACTCCGGGCATCGCCCACGCCCTTCCGGGACCTGTCGACGTGCTTGCTGGAGAGCAGAGTAGGACCTGGGCGGCGGCACGGATAGAGCGCGGAAATACGATCCGGAAACGGTTCCTCCGGGTGATGCGGGAGGGATGTCCGAGGCGCCCGGGACGGCCGCTGCGGTGCCCGGGATCCGGCTTTCGGCCCGACCCGGGTCCACACCGGGCGGAACGGACCCGGGTCCACGCGGGTTCGCGACCGGCTCGGTCACCGGGCCGGACCGGCCCCGACGGGGCAGACGTGACGGGGTCCGGGCAGGGAACGCGACCGGATCCGGGCAAAGAAAAGGAGGCGCCCGGCCAAAGGCGCCTCCTTCGCGAACCGCACAGCGTTTCGCGAGCAGGACGATCATAACCCGGCCGCGGACCGGACCCGGCCGCCCGCCGCCCGCGGCTGCCGGCGGGGCGCTCAATACCCCGCCGAGGCGAGTGCGTCGTCCCACACCCGGTGCCAGTGCGCGACCGCCGACTCGCCCATGCCCGCGACCATGCTCGGCAGACCCGCGTCGAAGCCGCGCTGACACGACTCGGCGCCGGGGAAGTCCTCGGTCACCAGCACCCGCTTGTTGGTCTCGTGGTTGGCCCGGGCCATGGCGATGCTGCTCTCGTCCAGTGGCTCCCAGGTGCCCTCGGTCATGTGCACGATCGAGCGGTTCGGCCGGTCGCCCGGGTAGATCCGCAACATCGTGGTGCTCAGTGGGCTCTCGATCAGCACGGTGGACGGCAGCACGGTCTGCACGTTGACCATCGGCAGCCGCGCGGGCCAGGACTCCTCGGGCACCTCGGCGAGTTGCTCGAAACCCACGATCGGGACGGCGAACCGGGTGTGCGGGCCCCAGGTGTCGACGATGCCGTGGTTGAGCACGATGCCGTTGATCGTCGCGGTGTGCAGGAACGGCACGTGGTACGCCTCGACGTTGATGTCGACCGAGAGTTTCCAGTTGCAGGCCAGGTCGAACCGTTCGCTGACCACCGCGCGCGTGCGCTGGTACGGGAAACCCGCGTAGGCGTCCTCCAGTTCGTCCAGCGCGCCGGCGACCTCGACGTCCGGGCGCAACCCGACCACGACCAGGCCGGCGGACAGCGCGACCGGCAGCGCACGCAGGCCGAACCTCGCCGGGTCGATGCCCGGGAACTGCGGACGCGAGGGCAGCCCGGTCAGTTCGCCGTCGTTGCCGAAGGTCCAGCCGTGATAGCCGCAGCGAAAACGTTGCGCGCTGCCACAGCCCGTGCCGGACAGGCCCTCGGTCTCCGGGGCGTCCCGGCTGACCTGCATGCCCCGGTGCGTGCACGCGTCCAGGAACGCGTGCAGTTCGCCGTCCCGGTCCCGGGTCACCAGGACCGGTACGCCGTCCACGTCGCGCGCGATGAAGTCGCCCGGCTCGGCCACCTCGCCGGCCCACCCGATCACCTGCGGGGTGCGGCGGAACAGCACCTCGCGCTCGCGGGCGTGCCGTTCCGGATCGGTGAAGCACGAGCCGTCCAGGACGGCGGGCGCCGCGCCCAGGTCGAGCGTGCGGTTGGTGATGTGCTCGATGATGCGTCGCCCGGTGGCGACCACGTCCTGGTGCTTCAAGGGGTGACTCCGATGTCTGGGAGATGTCCGGAATGGGGAGATTCAGTACTCCGACCATGTCTCTGTTACACCGTTACATTGTTGGCCGGGGCCGATACCCCGTCAATGACCCGCGGGGCGATGTGGTCTCATCAGTGGGCAATCGCACGTGGAGGTCAGCACCATGCCCGGCCGGGTCGAGAACGTTGGCTATGACATCGCGGGCATGACCCTGTCGGGTCTGCTCGCCCGCCCCGAACCCGGCGTACCCGCGCGCGGACTGCTGCTCGCGATCCACGGCGGCGGCTCGCGCGCCGCCTACTGGCACCGCGACGGCGCGGCCGAGGGCTCGCTGCTCCTGCTGGGCGCGGCGCTCGGTTGGACGGTCCTGGCGATCGACCGACCCGGTTACGGCGCATCCGTGGGCCTGGCCCGGGAGCGACAGGGGCTGGACGCGCAGGTGGACGTGCTGTTCGCGCTGCTCGACGAACTCGGCGAGGCCGCGGTCGCCGCCGAGCCGGACGGGTCGGGTCCGGTGCCGGTATTCCTCGCGGCGCACTCGATGGGCGCGCTCGTGGCGTTGCGGATGGCGGCCGACAAGCGCGGCCGGGACCTGCTCGGGGTCGCGGTCGGCGGTGCGCCGCTGCGGTATACCCCCGAGCGGCTGGCCGAGTTCGCCACCGTCCCCACCGAGGGTGCGTTCGTGCCGTCGGCGGGCGGCGGCGCGCCGGACACCTTCTTCGGACCGGCCGGCTCCTACGATCCGGCCCTGCTCACCCGGGCCGGGCGGGTGGCGGCCCCGGTGCCGATGGCCGAGTTCGTCGACGTGCGGCAGAGCCCGTACACCCTGCCCGGGGTGCTGGCGCGGGTGGTGTCGCCGGTGCACTGGACCGTGGCCGAGTTCGAGAGATCCCAACCGGCCGGTCCCGAAGTGCCGGCCGAGGCACGCGAGTTGCTCGTCGGCGCGCGGTGGGTGGAGACCCATGTCCAACGCGGTGTCGGGCACAACATCAGCCTGCACCACGCCGCACGCGCCTATCACCTGCGCGTGCTGGCCTTCGCCGAGGAATGCCTGCTCGCCGAAGCCGCGAACGCCGGCGCGCACAAAGGCGACCCGGACGGAAGCGGCCCGGCCTCCGCCGGATCGGTGGCGGCCGGGCCGTCCGCCGGCTGACGGCCCGCCAGCCGCGGGTGCCACGGAGGTCGGGCACCCGATGTCGCCGTGCGCGGGGTCCGGTCACACGGCGTGGTTCGCACCAAGGCGGTCACGCGAAGGCGATCACACCGCGTCGCTCACCCGGAGTCGTTCGCAGCGGGTCGGGCACACGGTGTCCGGCAGGGTGAACCAGACCACCTTGCCCGGCGGGAGAGGGTCGGCACCCCATGCGTGCGCCAGGCCCTCGATCATCCGCAGGCCCCGCCCCGACTCCTCGTCCCACTCGCCGACCCGGGCGACCGGCATGCGCGGTGACGAGTCGCGCACCTCCACCCGCAGCAGGTCGCCGTCGTGCAGCAGGGTCAGCGCGTGCCAGGCCCCGGGCCCGACGTGGACGAGCACGTTGGTCAGCAGTTCGGTCAGCAGTACCTCCGCGACGTCGACCAACTCGGCCAGGCCCCAGTCGTGCAGGACCTTTTTGGTGGCCCGGCGGACTCGGCCGACCCCCAGGGTCGAGGCGGCGAGCTGAACGCAATAGTGACGGACGTCCTCCGCCATCACCGGCATGTCGGCCTCCGGACGTGCGGCAGGGGGTCGCACGATCCGGGGCATGCACCCAGAGCGACCCGTTGACAACAGTAAGTCATGGCCGGCATGGAGCGTGCCCGGTCGTGAATGAGTGTGCAACTCCCACTCTTGGACCGACGGGAAGTTTCCGGTAGTAACCACACTTCCACCCGCAGTAGGGCACACTGTCCCCCGATCGGACGCGCCGACGTTCCGGTTCGGTGCGTGAACAGCGTGTAAGTGGAGGTGCGGCGTGGCCATGGCGCCCAATCCGACCGTTCGACAGCGCAGGCTCGGGACCGAGCTGCGCCGGTTGCGCGAAGCGCGCGGCCTGAGCCTCGAAGATGTCGCCGTGCGCCTGGAGTGCTCGGATTCCAAGGTCAGTCGGATCGAATTGGGCCGCAGCGGGGTACGACCGGTGGACCTGCGGATTCTGCTGGATCTGTACCGGGTCGAGGACGAGCAGGAGCGGGATTCGCTGCTCACCCTGGCGCGCGAGGCCAAGAAGCGCGGCTGGTGGCACAGCTATTCGTCGATCCTGCCCAGCTCCTACGCCGAACTGCTCAGCCTGGAGGCCGAGGCCTCGGGTATGCGCGGATTCGAACTCTCGCTCATTCCCGGCCTGTTGCAGACGCCGGACTACGTCCGGGCGGTGATCGCCGCGGTCCGCGAGGACATGTCCGCCGAGCAGGTGGACATGCTGGTCCGGGTCCGGCAGGAGCGGCAGGCGGTGTTGGATCGGGTCGGGCCGCACGGCGAGGCCACGTTCCGGCTCACCGTGGTGATCTCGGAGTCCGTGCTGCGCACCGTGGTGGGCGGCCGGGAGACGATGCGGGCCCAGTTGGAGCACCTGATGGCCGCCGCCGCCCGGCCACACGTGCGGCTGCAGATCCTCCCGTTCTCGGCGGGCGCACACCCCGCGATCGAGGGTTCATTCGCGATCATCGGATTCCCCGCGCTTTCCGATCTGGATGTGGTCGTCCTCGACACGCATACGAGTAGCCTCTATCTGGAGGAGCCCGAACACGTCAGTGTCTATGAGCGTTTGTTTGAGGACATCCGCGCTTCGGCGCTGTCGTACGGTGAATCCTTGTCCATGATCGAGCTCGCAGCAAAGGAATTGTCTTGAGCAACACAAACCCGGGTGCGCATTTCCGGTTCGATTCCCCGAGTATCCCCGCAGATTCCCAAGAAGACCTCAAAGCAGCAGGTCACAGCGCTTTCGCCGGCCACGCTTGGCGGCGGAGCACTTACAGTGGCGCCACCAGCAATTGCGTCGAGACGGCCCCCGTCGCGCGTGCGGTCCTGGTGCGCGACTCGAAAGTTGCCGCCGGTCCGGTGCTCCAGATGGAAGCCGGTGCGTGGCAGACCTTTATCGGTGGGATCGGCGCCTGAGTCGTCTCCGTTCCGATACCGAACGGTTGATTGTTCGCGCTCCTCACTCCCAAGAGTGGGAATTAATCCCACGAAAGAGTGAATTCTCCAGATGATCGTCCCGGGTTCCCGTGCCCCGGGACGCTCCCAAAGCGCAACTCTCCGTCGCCGACCCCCCACTTCACTCCGTGCGCTGCTGCGGCTCGCTCCGGCAGCGCATCGGGGTGGAAGAGTGGTGGGGTGCAGATCTCGGTGCTTGGCCCACTCCAGGCGTGGGACGACGATGGTCGATCCGTGACGATCGGCGGCGCGCGACTGCGTGCGCTGCTGATCCGGCTTGCGCTGGACCCCGGCAGGCCGGTCTCCGCGGATCGGCTGATCGCGGCCGTGTGGGGCGACGAGCCGCCCGCCGGGGCGGGCAACGCGTTGCAGTCGTTGATCTCCCGGCTGCGCCGGCAGTTGCCCGTCGAACTCGACTCGGGACCGGCCGGCTACCTGCTCCGCATCCGGCCCGAGGAGGTGGACGCGCACGTGTTCGGCACGCTCGCCGTCCGCGGTCGCCGGCAGTTGGGCGAGCGCGACCCGGCGGGCGCCGCCGAGACCCTGGACCGCGCGCTCGCGCTGTGGCGAGGCCCGGCGCTGGCCGACGCCGCCGACGCCTCGTTCGCGATCGGTCCCGCCGCCCGGCTGGCCGAGCAGCGGCTCGGCGCGATCGAGGACCGGGCCCAGGCCCAGCTGACGCTCGGCCGCAGCCGGGGCCTGGCCGCCGAGCTGGAACAGCTGACCCGGGAGCACCCGCTGCGCGAGCGGCTGTACGCACTGCTGATCCGCACGCTGCACGAAGAGGGCCGCCGGGCCGATGCGCTGACGCTGTATCAGGACCTGCGCGAGCGGCTTGCGGACGAACTGGGCATCGACCCCTCGCCGGACCTGGAGGCCGCCTACCTCGCGGTGCTGCGCGGCGGCGACCCGCGCCCGGCGACCCCGGCCGCGCCATCCGCCGACCGGGTCTCGGCCGCCACCCGCCCGGCGCCGGGCAACCTGCCCGCGCGGCTGACCACCTTCGTCGGGCGCGAGGACGAGGTGGTCCGGGTCGACCGACTGCTCGACGAGTCGCGCCTGGTCACCGTGGTGGGTCCGGGCGGGGCGGGCAAGACCCGGCTGAGCACCGAGACCGGCGCCCGGATCGCGGCTCGTGGCGAAGGCGTGGACGGCGGCATCTGGTTCGTCGAACTCGCGCCCGTACTCGACCCGTTGGATCTCCCGCAGGCGGTGCTGACCGCGCTCGGGCGGCGTGAGGTGGGACTGCTGGACACGCACGTGCCCGGCTCCGGTCGGGACGTCGTGGACCGGATCGTCGAACTGCTCGCCGGTCGACCCAGCGTGTTGATCCTGGACAACTGCGAGCACCTGATCGCCGCCGCGGCGTCCCTCGCCGGCCGGTTGCTCGCCCGCACGCCCGCCCTGCGCATCCTGGCCACCAGCCGCGAACCGCTGGGCATCGACGGCGAGATGTTGTGCCCGCTGGGCCCGCTCGCGCTGCCGCCGGTGGACGTCGACGCGGCCGAGGGCATGGCCTACGCGTCGGTGCGGCTGTTCGCCGATCGAGCCCGCGCGGTCCGCCCGGGCCTGGTGATCGACGCCGACACGATCGGCGCGGTCGCCGAGATCTGCCGGCGTCTGGACGGACAACCGCTCGCCATCGAACTCGCCGCCGCCCGCACCCGCTCGCTCACCCCCACCCAGATCGCCTGCCGGCTGGACGACCGGTTCCGGCTGCTGACCGGCGGGAGCCGGACCGCGCTGCCGCGGCACCAGACACTGCGAGCGGTCGTGGAGTGGAGCTGGGACCTGCTGGAAAAGCGTGAGCGGGTCGCGCTGCGCAGGCTGTCGGTGTTCGCCGGCGGCACCACGCTGGAGGCCGCCGAGGCGGTGCTGCCCGGGGCGGACTTCGCCGCGGCCGACGTGCTGGACCTGCTGGCCGGACTGGTGGACAAGTCGCTGGTGGACGTGATCGGCACCACCGAGACCCGCTACCGGTTGCTGGAGACGATCCAGGCGTATGCGAGCGAGCGGCTGGCCGACGCGGGCGAGACGCAGGCGACCGCCGACCGGCACGCGCGGTGGTTCACCCGCTATGCGGAGGAGGCGGACGCCCGGCTGCGCGGGCCCGGACAGATCGAGGCGATCAACCGGCTCGCCGCCGAGCACGACAACCTGGCGGTGGTGCTGCGCTACGCGGTGGACCACGCGGACGCGGAACTGGCGGTCCGGCTGATCGACGCGCTGTCCTGGTTCTGGGCGATGCGCGGCAACCACGGCGAGGCACAGGCGTGGGGCCACGAGGGGCTCGCGATTCCCGGCCCCGTGCCGCTGGACAAGCTCGCCGGCGCGCTCGCCTTCCACGCGCTGCACTCCTTCTCGGCCGGCGAACGATGGGACGCCGTCCGCGCCTACGCCCGGGCCCGGCTGATCATCCGGCGACTGGGCGCGAATGTGAAACCGGTGCTGCCGGTGTTCATCGAGATGCTGGCCGCAGTGGTGCGTCAGGACAACGCGGCACTGAGCGAGTCGCTGATCGAGGCCGACGCCCTCGGCGACGAGTGGACCCAGGCGATGGCCCGGCTGATGCGCGGGCATTTCGCGGTCAATCTCGGTCACCCGGAGGAAGCGGTCACCTTCCTGACCGACGCCCGGGACCGCTTCAACGCCATGGGTGACCGCTGGGGACGCGCCTCCGCGATCTCGGGACTGGCCGAACTGTTGATGTTCATGTCCGACTTCGACGGCGCGTTGGCCGCCGTGGACGAGGCGCTGGAACTGTTGCGCGAGCTTCAGGCGGAGGATGAGATCCCGCAACTCATGCTCCGTCGGGGCATGATCCACGCCCGGGCCGGTGACATCGACCGCGCGCGGCAGGTGATGGTCGATCTCAACCAGCGCGTCGAGACGCACGTGACTCCGTTGTCGCACCTGTTCGGCGAACTCGGGCTGGGCGAACTGGCGCGCTTCGTAGGCGATTTCGACGAGGCCGAACGCCGCTACGAGAGCGCTTTCGCGGCATTGCCGAACGCGCGGCTGCTGCCCCCGCAGCTGATCGGAAGTCTGCACATCGGCCGCGCGCACGTCGCGTGCGGGCGCGGTGACCTCGATACCGCCCGGCTGCACCTCGAGACGGCGGTCCCGTACGCGATGGAGGGCCAGGACATGCCGGTGCTCGGCTTGTGTGTCGAGGGCTTCGCCGCACTGGCCCTGGCCGTCGGCGAGTTCGAACGCGCGGCGACATTGCTGGGCGCGGCGCAGGTGGTGCGCGGCCACCCCGATCTGGGCGACATCGACGCCGACCGGGTCCGTCGCGAACTCGAAACGCGGATGGGAGCCGAGGAGTTCGCCCGGGTCAGGGCGATCGGCTCGGCGTTGGGCCTGGCCGAGGCGATCGAGCTGATCAAGCCGGAACCGCCCGCGGCCCCGACACCGTGAGGTGCCGGGGCGGTCCGGGCGACTTACGAGCGGGCGACCCGAAGCCCGCTCGACGCGGGTGGGCATCGGGCGTCAGACCCGGCGGTTGTACTGCCGCAGGGTCAGCGGGATGAAGACCAGCATCAGACCGAACGCCCAGATCACCGCCACGGTCGCGTGATGGGCCACCGGCCCGCCGGTGAGCAGCCCGCGCGCGGCGTTGGTCACCTCGGTGATCGGGTTGACCTTGACCCACGCCTGCAGCCAGCCCGGCATCGTCGAGGTCTTGGCGAACAGGTTCGAGCCGAAGGTCAGCGGAAACATCATCAGGAACGACACGCCCTGCACGCTGCGCGGCTGCTTCATGGTCACTCCGAGCAGCGCCACGACCCAGCAGAAGGCGAACGCGAACAGCAGTACCAGACCGACCGCGGCGGCCACCGCGAACACGTTGGTCTGGAACCGGAAGCCGATGATCGAGCCGAACACGAACACCGACCCGACGGCCACCAGGAAGCGCAGCACGTCACCGAGCACGGTGCCGGCAAGCGGTGCGATCCGCGATATCGGCAGGCTGCGAAAACGGTCGAACACACCCGTGGACATGTCGGTGCACAGGCCGACGCCGGTGCCCACCGAGGCGAACACCACGGTCTGCACCAGCACGCCCGGCAGCACGAACTGCAGATAGTCGTGCGTGCTGCCCTCGATCGCACCGCCGAAGAGGTACACGAACATCACGAGGAACAGGATCGGCTGAAGCGTCAGGTCGATCAGTTGTTCGCCCTGCTTCTTCAACTTCACCAGGCTGCGCCAGGTGAGGGTGAGCGTGTGCCGCACCAACGCGCTCGCGTCGTTGCGGTGTGGCACGCGGGCGGCTTGGTGGGGCTTGTGCGCAGGCGTGCCCTCGGTGGGACGGACGGTGGTGGTGGTCATCGGGAGGCTCCTAGGACGAGGGCCAGGTGGGAGATGGTCAGCAGGAGGACGGCGAGCAGCGGCAGCACCCGGGTGCCGTACAGATCCTGGAGGTCGTTCATGCCGCCTTCTTCCGGTCGGCCGACCCTTCGTCGCGCTCGGTCGAATCCTGGCTGCGGTGCCCGGTGACGGTCATGAACACCTCGTCCAGGCTGGGCAGGCGCAGCGCGAATTCGGTGGCCCTGATACCCGCCTCGTCGAGTCGGCGGACCACGACCGGCAACAGGTCCTCGTCCGAGACCGCCACGGTGACCTGACCGCGCTCGCTCTCCACGATCGGCTCCCGACCGGTGAGTTCGCGCAGCAACGCGACCACGTCGGGCATTCGGGCCGGGTCGGCCGGGCGGACCTCCAGGCTCTGACCGCCGACCTGGGCCTTGAGCTGGTCCGAGGTGCCTTGTGCGATCACCCGGCCGTGGTCGATCACCACGATGTCGCTCGCCAGCTGATCGGCCTCGTCCAGATACTGCGTGGTCAGCAGCACGGTCACGCCCTCGTCGCGGACCAGCTCGCGCACCATCTGCCACACGTCGCCCCGACTGCGCGGGTCGAGTCCGGTGGTCGGCTCGTCCAGGTAGAGGAACGCGGGACGCCCGACGAGCGAGGCGGCCAGGTCGAGTCGACGACGCATACCGCCCGAATAGGTGTCCGGTGTCCGGCCGCCGGCCTCGGTCAGCTCGAAGCGGGCGAGCAACTCGCGGGCCCGCGCCTTCGCTTCGCCGCGGGACAGGTTCAACAGCCGGCCGAGCAGGAGCAGATTCTCGAAACCGGTCATCTCCTCGTCCACCGACGCGTACTGCCCGGTCAACCCGATCAGCCCGCGCACCTCGTGCGCCTGCCGGACCGTGTCGAACCCGCCCACCCGGGCGACGCCCGCGTCCGGCGTGATCAACGTGGCCAGCGCGCGGACCATGGTGGTCTTGCCCGCACCGTTGGGGCCCAGCAGACCCAGCACGGTACCGGTCTCGGCCTGGAGATCGACCCCGGCCAACGCGGTGGTCGTGCCGTACCGCTTGACCAGGCCCTCGGTCTCGATCGCGTAAGTCATCGGGTTGCTCCCCGTCGGGTGTTCGTCGTCGGTGTGCGACGTCGGTTCGTCGTCCGTTGCCCATCAGCTTCGATCCACCCGCTGATATCCCGCGCACACCGGGCCGGCATCGCCGGCACCGAACTGACACGGTGCCGCGACCGTCCCGGGCCCGGGCAGCGGTAATGTCCTGGCCCGAGGGTCCTTGCGGGGAGAACGAGGGAAGACCATCGGGAGCCGCCACACGCTCGCGATAACTTCGGAGTAGGGCCGTTCGCCGGGCACATCGACGGTCGGTGGACGTGGGTCGGGGGACCGACAAGGGGCACACGCGACAGGTGGGGGAGGCAGAGCGTTGGCGGCAGCCGTTCCGATTTCGCAGGCACCGGGCCCGGGAGTGCCCGCACGGGGCACAGGCCGTTCGAACGGGCTGATTCGATCCCGGAACATATCCGTGCGCCGACTCGTGCGAGTCGGCGGCACGACCCCGGGCCTGATGCTCACCACCGGCGTGGTGCTGGTGCTGATCAGCTTGCTGGCGGGCCTGTTCGCGGTGCTGGCGGTGGGGCAGCGTGCGGACGCGGCCAAGGCGGTGGCCACCGGCAGCGAACCGCTCGGCGTCAAGACCCAGGAGATCTACGGGGCCCTCGCCGACGCCGACGCGACCGCCGCGGCCGGGCTGCTCGAAGGCGGCGTCGAGTCGACGGACGTGCGACGGCGCTACCAGCAGGCGATCGACACCGCCTCGAGCACGTTGATCCAGGCGACCGCCGCGGGCGCCTCCGGCAAGGTGGCCGAACAACTCACCGTGATCGGTGTGCAATTGCCCGAGTACGCCCGACTGGTCGAGCGCGCCCGCGCCGAGACCCGGCAGGGCAACACGGTCGGCGCCGCCTACCTGCGCTCCGCCTCCAAGAACGTGATGCGCGCCAAGATCCTGCCCGCCGCCACCAAGCTGCACGAGATGGCCGAGAAGCGCCTGGCCGACGACCACCGCGACGCCGCCTCGACCCCGTGGGTGCCGCTGGTCCTGCTCCTGGTCAGCCTGGTGTCCTTCGGCGCCGCCCTGTGGTTCTTCGCGCGGCGCACGCACCGCCGGATCAACATCGGCCTGGCGATCGCCGGTTTGGCCACGCTGGTGTCCATCGGGTGGTTGTGGGTGGGCACCGACTCCTCGCGCAGCGACCTCGACCGCAGCCGCAGCGACGGATGGGGGCCGGTCGAGACGCTCGCCCAGGCCCGCTTCCTGGCCCTGCAGGCCCACGGCGACGAGAGCCTGACCCTGGTCATGCGCGGCAGCGACAACGGTCAGTACGAGGACGACTTCAAGGACGTGTTCGGTCGGCTGGCCGGCGTCCCGGCCGACAACGGTCGACCCTCGGTGGTCGGCATGTTGGCCCTGGCCGAGCGGGCCGCAGCTTCGGACCCGGTCACACGCGAGCGGGTCAAGGCCGCGCAGGCCGCCGCCGCCGACTGGAGGAAGGCTCACGCGGACGTCGCCACCCTCTACAAGAATGGCGAGTTCGAGCAGGCCGTCGCCCGGGTGACCAAGGCCGACGGCGCCTCGGGGGTGGCCTTCACCCGGATCGACGAGGCGTTGCGCGCCGCGGTCGCCAAGGACCAGAAGGACTTCGAGCACTCGGTGGCCTCGGGCCGCAACGCGCTGCGCAACCTCGACGTCGGCCTGGGCGTCCTGGCGCTGCTCGCCGCCGCCGCGACCGTGGACGGCGTCCGTCGTGAGGTCGGGAGGTACAACCGGCCATGACCATCCGCATCGCGCTGCCCGCAGCGGTATGCGCCCTCGCACTGACCGTCGCCGGCTGCGGTGCCGGAGTGGGTGAGCAAGGCACTCGGCAACCGGTCCGACTCGCGGCCGCGCCGCAGGCGCCCCGGGCGGCCCCCGGTCCCGATCAGTCCTGCCCGAACGTCACCGCGAGCCTGCGTCCGAACGGCGCCCTGCCGGCGCCGACCGCGTTGCCCGCCGGCAGCACCATGGACACGCTCCGCAGGCGCGGCTTCCTGATCGCCGGCATCGACCAGAGCAGCTTCCCGTTCGGCTTCGTGGATCCGCGGACCAACGCGCTCCGCGGCTTCGACATCGACCTGCTGCGCGAGGTGGCCAAGGCGATCTTCGGCGACGCCGGCCCCAACCGGATCCAGTTCCGGGTCGTGCGCAACGAGGACCGCACGATCGCGATCGCGCGCGGCGACGTGGACATCATCGCCGAGACCATGACGATCAACTGTCAGCGCCGGCAGAGCGTGGAGTTCTCCTCGGTCTACTTCACAGCCGGCCAGCGGTTGTTGGTGCAACGGGACGGCGTCGCCGACCGCGCCGACTACGCCGGCGGCCTGGCGGCGCTGCCGCGCGACATGCGGGTGTGCTCGGTGCCCGGTTCCACCTCGATCGGCCTGCTGCGCGCCGAGGCGCCGCAGACGAAGGTGGTCGAGGGCGACACGTGGGCGGGCTGCCTGGTGCTGCTCCAACAGGGCCAGGCGGACGCGATCACCACCGACGACACGATCCTGGCCGGCCTGCAGGCGCAGGATCGCATCTTCACCGTCGTGGTCGGGCCCAACCTCACGTTGGAGCCGTACGGCATGGCGATCGCCAAGGACCGCGCCGACTTCGTCCGGTTCGTCAACGCGGTGCTGGAGCGGCTGCGCCAGAACGGCCGATGGAAGCAGCTGTACCGGGACTACCTGGGCGAGACCCTGTCGTCCGAGGTGCCCGAGCCTCCTCCCGCCGAATACCGGGACAGCGCGTGAACCGAGCCCCCCGCGTGCTCGGCCGCGACGAGGTCGACGAACTGACGGCTCGTCACGAGGCCGAGTACGACGGGATCACGGCCGGCCTGATGGAGTTGGAGAACCACCCGGGCCGACAACTCCTGGAAGGCGCCACGCTGACCGGACGCACCGCCGAGCAGTGGGAGGGCGGCCGTCGGGCGATCTCACTGCTGTGGGGACACCGCGAGGCGTACAGCGCCGTCCTGGACCGGGTGCGTGGGCTGCGCGGGCGCCGGAACAAGCCGCAGCGGGCCGAATTGGAGGAGCTCTCCTTCCTGCTGCTGGGACAGTCCGCCGAACTGGCCGCGCGGGACGTGCCGATCGGCCGACGAGGGCTGACCGATCCGGCGATGCACGTGCGCCGGATGAGCCTGGCCGAGCTGATCGTGGACATGGCACCGGCGTGGAGCGAGGTGACCGCGATCGTCGAGGCCGCCGACGCGGTGTGGACGCGCCTGGTGCCCACGCTGGACCGGGTGGACGCGGGCATCGATGCCGCCGAGGCCCGGATCGCCGAACTCGGCGGCCCGGACGCGGTGCCCGAGCAGACCGCCGCGCTGGACCGGATCCGCCGCCAGCTGGAAACGGCCCGTACCCTGGTGGCGGGCGACCCGCTGGCGCTGACCGCCGGGGACGAGCGTCGGATCGGCACCGTGGACGTGCCTGCCGTCGAGGCGGAGCTGAGCCGGGTCACCGACGCGGTGCGGCACCTGCTCATCGTCCGCGGCCGCTTCGACGAGCGCATCCGCCGACTCGCGGCAGTGCTGGACGAGTTGAGCTACCAGGAGGGCGACACCATCCGACGGCGCGCACACGTCCTGGGTCGGATCAGCGACAAGCGGGTGCCCGAGGTACCGCTCCGGGCGGCCATGCTGAAGGAACGGTTGGGCGCGGTCACCGTGCTCGGCGGCGAGGGCGACTGGGTACGCGTCTCGCGCGAGCTGAGCACCCTGGAGAACGACGCCGAGGGCGCCCGGGACCGACTGGCGGCCACGCGCGGGCACATCGAGGCGCCGCTGGCCCGGCGCGACGAACTGCGTGGCCTGGTGCAGTCCTACCGGGCGATGGCCGCACGCGGCGGACACGGCGAGGAAGCCGTGTTGGAGTCGCTGTACAGCCACGCCAAGGAGTTGTTGTGGCGAGCACCGTGTGAACTCGAGGTGGCGGTACGGGTGGTGACCCGCTATCAGGAGGCGGTGATCGCCGCACACCGCAAGGATCGTGCGGACGACAAGGGGGAACAGAGATGACCAAGTGCAATCGTCCGCCTTGCCCGGGCGAGATCGACGACGGGTACTGCACCGAATGCGGCCAGGAGCCGCTCGGCGCCGGCGCCCCGGTGCCGGCCCCGGTGCCGGTGCCGGCCGCATCCGAGCCGCACCGGAGCGGCCGATCCGGTGTGTCCGGTACGGCGGGCACCGCGGGCTCCTCGTCCGCACGCAGCGCCTCCGGGCGCAGCTCGCGCCGCTCCGGCAGCACCGGCACCAGCCGGCGACTCGGCGGCGGTCTGGTCGAGATGCCGAACGTGCCGCGCCGCAACCCGGAGACCGCGCTCGCCCGCAACCCGGTGATCCCCGAGGAGAAGCGCTTCTGCCGCAAGTGCGACCAGCCGGTCGGACGCGGTCGCGGCGGCCGGCCCGGTGTCGCGAACGGATTCTGCCCGCGCGACCGGACGCCGTTCTCGTTCGCGCCCAAGCTCCAGCGCGACGACATGGTCGGCCAGTACCGGATCATCGGCTGCCTCGCCCGCGGCGGCTTCGGCTGGGTCTACCTCGCACAGGACACCGCCGCGCACAACATGTGGGTCGTGCTCAAGGGCCTGCTCGGCAGCGACGACGCCGACTCGCGCGCCGCGGCCCTGGCCGAGCAGCGCATCCTCACCCAGATCCAGCACGCCAACATCGTGCACATCCAGACCGTCGTGCAGCACCCGGACCCGCTCACCGGTCAGGACGAGACCTACCTGGTGATGGAGTACGTCGGCGGCCTGTCGCTGATGGACCGGCTCAAGTCGATGCGCGAAACCGACCCCAAGGCCGTACTGCCCGTCGAGCAGGTGCTGGCCTACGCCATCGACATCCTGCCCGCGTTCGGCTACCTGCACCAACAGAACCTGGTCTACTGCGACTTCAAACCGGACAACGTGATCCAGACCGAGGACCAGCTCAAGCTGATCGACCTCGGCGCGGTGACCGACCTGGCCCGGCCGGGCAAGTTCACCTACGGCACGGTCGGCTACCAGGCACCCGAGATCGAGACCGTACGGGCCGAACCCTCGGTGGAATCCGACCTGTTCACGATCGGCCGCACGATGGCGGTGCTCAGCTTCTACTTCGCCGGTTACACCCGCAAGTACAAGGCATCCCTGCCGCCACCGTCCGAGGTGCCGCTGTTCACCGAATTCGAGTCGTACCACCGGCTGTTGCTGCGTGCCACACACCCCGACCCGAGTCTGCGCTTCGCCTCCGCGGCGGACATGGCCGAACAGTGCGTCGCGGTGCTGCGCGAGGTGGTGGCGATCCGCACCGGCGAACCGCGACCGGGCGTGTCCGGCCTGTTCGGCCCGGAGACCCGGGTCGTGCACGCCGAGGTGGCCGCCCGCAACACCGAACCCGGCCTGCTGGCACCCGCGCCCGATCCGGCGGTGATCGCCGGCGCGCTGCCGGTACCCCGGGTGGACGCCGCCGACCCGGCCGCCAACCTGCTGGCCACCGTCGCCACCACCGACCCCGACGAACTGCTCTCCGCGCTCACCGCCGCGGGCATTTCCTCGCCGGAGGGCACGCTGCGGCTGGTCCGGATGTGCATCGAACAGGGCGACGTGGTGCGCGCCCGCGCGTTCCTCGCCGACCTGGATTCCGACGACTGGCGGCTGCCCTGGTTCGAGGGCCTGGCCGCACTCTCGGAGCACGACCTCGACCGCGCCCACGAGTGCTTCGACGGGGTGCGCGGCGCGCTGCCCGGCGAGCCCGCGCCGCGGATCGCGCTCGGCGCGTGCCGCGAGTTGATGGGCCGGCACAACGAGGCCGCGGCCGAGTATCGCGGTGTCTGGGCCACCGACCGCGCCTACGTCGCGGCGGCCTTCGGACTGGCCCGGTGCCAACTGGCCACCGGTGACCGGGCGGGCGCGGTGCGCACCCTGGAGACCGTGCCGGACACCTCGGCCAACCACGTCGCGGCGCAGACCGCGGCGCTGCGCACCCGGATCAGCGGGCGAGGCGCGGGCGAGGCGTTGGGCCCCGACCTGACCGCGGCCTCCGATCGGCTCGGCGCGCTGCGCCTGGAGGGCGAGGCGCGCGATCGGCTCGCCGTCGAACTCCTGGAGACGGCGCTGGAGTGGGTCAAGGCGGGCTCGCCGGGTGGGAGTTCGGGTACCGGGGACCTGGGTGGAACCGCCAAGGTGCTCGGCAGCGAGTTGAAGGAAAAGCCTCTGCGGTTCGCCCTGGAAAAGTGTTACCGCGATCTGGCCCGGCATGTGACGACGCATGCGGAGCGCATCGCGCTCGTCGACCGGGCGAACGAGGTGCGACCGTGGACGTGGGTGTGATCAGAGTGGCTGGATATGGACGACTGGACGCGACCGGGCCCGGAGGCGCCCCGGACGGGAGCGAGGTCGCCCCGCCCGAGCCGCCGACGGCCGCGGGTGCGGCGTGTCCGTCGTGTGGACTCGCCGGTGACGCGGACGACCGGTACTGCGAGTCCTGTGGTTACGACCTGGACATCCCGGTGCCTCCGGTGGCCGAACGCCCGCCGCCGCGGCGGGTCGTGGCGCCCAGCGGGCACGGTCCGGTGTGTTCCGCGTGCGGCACGGCCACGATCGGCTCGGACGGGTGGTGCGACGCGTGCGGGCGGCCGTTCAACCCGCGCGATCACGTCGAGAGCGACCTGGGCCTGGTGGCCATGGTCAGCAACCGTGGCCTGCGGCACCGCCGCAACGAGGACTCCGCCGCGCTGCGGGTGTTGCGGATGCCGGACGGCAGCGACCATGTGGTCGCGGTGGTGTGCGACGGGGTGTCCTCCTCGCCGCGACCCGACGAGGCGTCCGCGACCGCGGCCGAGACCGCGTGCGCGACGATGGCCGCCACCTTGATCGAGGGGTGCGCACCGGCCAAGGCGACCAGTGCGGGGGTGGCCGCCGCCGCGAGCGCGGTGGCCCGGATGCCCGGCGCCGAGGACGGGGGCAACGCGCCCGCGTGCACCCTGGTCTCGGCGATCATGACGCCCGGTGAGATCACCGTGGGCTGGGTCGGCGACAGCCGCGCCTACTGGCTGGCCGATCCGGCCGGCGGGGCGGACGACCCCGCGGACGGCGACGACACGCTGCCCGGTGCGAGCACGCTGCCTCGTGGGGCGGTCGGCGAGCCGTACGAGCCCGGCACGGACGCGGACGCGGTCCGGCGCACCCCCTCCGCCCTGCTGACCGAGGACGACTCCTGGGCGACCCGGATGATCGCGCTCGGCGCGATGACCGAGGCCGAGGCGTACGCGGACCGGCGCGCGCACGCGATCGTGTCCTGGCTGGGCGCCGACGCGGGCGAGGTGCGGCCCAGGGTGACCAGCCTGCGGCCGACCGGGCCCGGGGCCCTGCTGCTGTGCAGCGACGGACTGTGGAACTACCTCTCGGTCGCGCCGACGCTGGCGGCGATGGTGCTGCCGGGCGCGCTCGAGCAGCCGTTGGCCGCCGCGCGTCTGCTCACCGGCTTCGCGCTCGATCACGGTGGTGCGGACAACATCACCGTCGCGCTGATCCCGTTCAACCCGCCCGGGGATCCGGTGCGCGGACCCGACCACGACTGACCCGGAAACGAAGGAGTCGGATTCATGTCAGGCGCCCCCGAATTCACCATCGAGGTCAACCAGAACCCCTACCTCCCGATGGGAGGTCACGAGGTGCACGCCGTCGCGCACATCCGGGCCTCCGGTGCGCCGACCGGTGTGCGCAGCAGCACCCGCGGCGCCGAGGTGATCATGGTCGACAGCTCGGGTTCGATGGACTTCCCGTCCACCAAGCTCAAGGCCGCCAAGCAGGCCACCAAGGCCGCGATCGACACGCTGCGCGACGGCACGCTGTTCGCGGTGGTCTCCGGCACCGGCATGGCGTCGATGGTGTACCCGTACGAGGAGGGTCTGGTCGCCGCCGACGAGCGCACCCGCAAGGAGGCCAAGCGCGAGGTGGACAAGCTCCGCGCGCGCGGCGGCACCGCGATGGGGCAGTGGCTGCTGATGGCCCGCCGCCTCCTGGAGCCGCACTCGGATGCGATCCGGCACGCGATCCTGCTCACCGACGGCAAGAACGAGAGCGAGCGCGAGCAGGACCTGGCCGAGGCGATCGCCTACTGCGAGGGCGTGTTCGTCTGCGACTGTCGGGGCATCGGCCTGGACTGGCGGGTGGACGAGGTGCGCAAGATCTCCACCGCGCTGCTGGGCGACATCGGCTTGGTGAGCGAACCGGCGGACCTGGTCGCCGACTTCACCAAGATGATGGAGAACGCGATGGGCAAGGCGGTGGCCGACGTGGCGCTGCGGGTGCGCACGATCAGCAACGCCCGGGTGAAGTACGTCAAGCAGACCTACCCGGTGATCGACGACCTGACCGCGCGGCGGACCGAGGTCGGACCCAACGTCGGCGACTACCCGACCGGTTCGTGGGGCGGCGAGAGCAAGCACTACCACGTGTGCCTGGAGGTCGAGCCGGACGAGGTCAACCCGGGCGGCAAGCGCCGGCCGTGCCAGATCTCGGTGGTGCTCCCGGACGGCGCCGGCGGCCTGGAGTTGGCCAAGGCCGGCGTGTTCGCGCAGTGGACCGACGACGAGGAACTCTCCACCCGGATCAATCCGGAGGTGGCCCAGGTCACCGGCCGGGCGAAGCTGGCCGAGGCCGTCCAGGAGGGCCTGGACTTCCGCCGGCGCGGGGACGAGCTCGCCGCGACCGCACGGCTGGTCCAGGCCCTGCAGCTGGCCAACGAGGCGGGCGACGAGCACACCGCGCGCCTGCTCGGCCGGGTGGTGGAGATCGAGGCCGACGGGACCAGCAGGCTGCGCAACAACGAGGAGGACCTGATGGTCATCGACATCGAGTCGCACAAGACGGCCCGGGTGGGGCCGCCGCGCGAGGGCTGATCCTGTCCGGTGCCGCACGTGGCATCGGTTCGGCACACGCCCGGAGTTGGGTACGGAAGAGGAAGGAGGTCCGCTCATGCACATCTGTCCGGTCGGTCATCCGTCCACCGCCGCGGACTACTGCGACGAGTGCGGGCGCACGATACCCGCCGAGGGGGACTTGCCCCACGACTCCGACGGGCCCGGCCTCCACAGGCCGCCGGACGAAGTTGTGCTGACATGTCGGTTCTGCGCGACCGAGTACACCCCGGACGACCAGTTCTGCGAGGGCTGCGGGCACGAGAATCCGCAGGCGGGGGAGCCGGTGCTCCCGGTAAAGCGGCGGGATCCGGTGGAGCCGCAGCCCCCGGTGAAGCCGCAGCCCCCACGGGAGCCGGAGAAGTCGTTGCCCGGCACGGTGTGGTCGGCGCGGGTGGTGCCCGACCACGACTACTTCCTGCGGGTGCTCGAATGGGACGGCCCGGACGCGCACAGCATGCGCTTCCCGCACGAGCAGGAGCCGCGGACGCTGCAGTTGACCGGCGAGTCGATGCGGATCGGCCGGGGCAACGCGGGCGCGAGTTCGGCCCCGCCGGAGATCCCGCTCGATGATCCGGGCGTCTCCCGTCGGCATGCGATGTTGCTGCGCTGCGGGGACGGCACGTGGGAGGTGATGGACCTGGGCTCGGCCAACGGGACCACCATCAACGCGGGCTACGACCGGGTCCGCCGCGACCCGGTGCACCTCAAGGACGGCGACCGGGTGCACGTGGGTGCCTGGACGACGCTGGAGATCCGACGCGTGGACCCGTGACCCCATCCGGCCTCGACGGGCGCCGATCGGCCGACGGCCGACCGGCGCCGGGGCGCGGACGGGAGCCGCGCCCCGGCGGTCGGCCGGGCACGGCTCAGCCGACGGTGGCCACGCCCGGGGCCAGGGCGGCCAGGATCGGGGCCGGGTCGGCGGCGGCCTCGGCCGCGGTCAGCCGTGCGGTGACGCGGCCGGTGGACAGCACCGTCAGATGGTCCGCGATGCCCTGTACGAAGCCCAGTTGGGGGGCGGCGATCAGGATGGTCAGGCCCTCGTCGGCGAGGGTGGTGATCAGCCCGCGGATCTGCTCGGCGATCACCGGGGACAACCCCTCGGTCGGCTCGTCCAGCAGGATCAACCGCGGACCGCCGAGCAGGGCCCGGGCGATGGCGAGCATCTGCTGTTCGCCGCCGGAGAGTTGGGACCCCCGGTTGCCGGCCCGCTCGCCCAGTCGGGGCAGCAGTTCCAACACCCGCCCGGGAGTCCACGCGGCGTGTTTGCGATGGGCCAGTTTCAGGTGCTCGGCCACGGTCAGGCTCGCGAATACCCGACGGCCCTGCGGCACCAGGCCGATGCCCGCGACCGAGACCCGGTGCGCGGGGCGCCCGGTGAGGTCGGTGCCGGCCAGCTCGACCCGTCCGCCCGAGGGCTTGAGCAGCCCCGCGACGGTATGGATGAGGGTGGACTTGCCCGCCCCGTTGGCGCCCAGGAGCGCGTGCACCGTGCCCTCGGGAATGCTCAGGTCGACGCCGTGCAGCACCGAGCCGCCCTGGTAACCCGCCGTCAGTTCGCCGATCTCCAGCACGATTCAGCCCACTTCCTGGTGCTCGGGCTCGGACGCGCCCAGATACGTGTCGCGCACCGCCTGGTCCGCCGCGATCTCGTCCGGCGTGCCGGTGGCCAGCAGTTGTCCGGACGCCAGCACCGTGACGGTGTCGGTGACCTCGCGCACCAGCGCGAAGTTGTGCTCGACCAGCACCATGGTCACCTCGGCCGGCAGCGCCTTGAGGACGGAGGCCAGGCGCTCGATGTCGGTGTCGGTCAGACCGGCGGCCGGCTCGTCCAGCAGCAGCAGCTTCGGATGCCCGGCGAGCGCCATTGCGATGTCGAGCAACCGCCGTGACCCGTGCGAGAGTTCGCCGGCGATCTCGTCGGCGCGGTCGGTCAGACCGACCGTCTCCAGATGGGTCGCGGCCTCGCCGGCCAGGGCCCGGTAGCGGCCCGGTCGCCAGGCCGTGCCGGTGACCTCGGCATGCCGCCAGGCGGCCAGGGTCACGTTGTCCAGGACGGAGAGCGAGGGCACCACGGCCGGTTGTTGGAACGCGCGCGCGATGCCGATCCGGGAGCGGCGGGCCGGGGCCAGTCCGGTGATGTCGCGACCGGCGAACACGATGCTGCCGGACGTCACCGGGATCGCGCCCGCGATCATGCCGAGCACGGTCGACTTGCCCGCGCCGTTGGGGCCCAGCAGCGCGTGTCGGGCGCCGCGGCGCACGGTCAGGTCCAGCCCGTCCACGGCCGCCAACGCGCCGTATCGGCGGGTCAGACCGGTGACGGTGAGCAGCGCATCCGGGTCGGGCACGGCAGCCGGTTCGGGCACGGCATCCGGATCGGCTGCGGCCTTCTCCGTCTCGTCCGCCTTCTCCGCCTTCTCCGCCTTCTCCGTCTCGTCCGGCTTCTCCGCCTTCTCCGGCTTCTCCGGCTTCTCCGGCTTCTCCGTCTCGTCCGGCTTCTCCGGCTTCTCCGGCTTCGCCGTCTCGTCCGCCGGTCGGATGGCCCGACCCAGGGCCCGCCACGCCGCCCGTGGACCGCCCGCCGTGAGGCCGACCAGGCCGCCCGGCAGCGTGTACACCGCGATCAGGAAGAGCACGCCGAGCAGCAGCGGGCCGTGCCCGGGCCAGGGACCGGAGAGCCAGTCCCGGGTGAACACGATCAGCCCCGCGCCGATCATCGCGCCGACCAGCGACGCGCCACCGCCGATGACCACCGCGAGCAGCACCAGCGAGGAGGTGTCGAAGCCGATGTGCGAGGGCGAGATGTAGCGCTGCACCGAGATCAGCAGCGCGCCCGCGACGCCGGCGAGGGCGCCGACGCCGACGTAGGTGATCGAGAGGTAACGGGTCACCGGGTGACCGGTCGCGCGCATCCGGGTCTCGTTCTCGCGCGCACCGTCCAGCAGCAGCGCGGCCGGCGAGCGCAGCACCAGCGCGGTGAGCCCGATCACCACGAGCGTGGTGATCAGCACGTACCAGTAGGTGTCCACGTCGTCGACGAGGTCGCCCATGCCCCAGAACGGCTGGATCGCCGGCACCCCCGACTTGCCGTCGGTGCCGCCGGTGACCGACTTCCACTTCTCCGCCGCGGTGCGCACCAACTCGCCGACGGCCAGGGTGATCATCAGCACCGTCACGCCGCGCGTGCGCACCACGATCGGCGCGGTGAGCGCGTTGAACAGGGCGCCCGCGGCGGCCGCGACCAGGGTGTGCACGACGCCGATCCGCATGCCGTGTTCGGCCAGGATCGCCGCCGTGTAGCCGCCCACCGCGTACGGCGCGACCTGGCCGAGCGAGGGCAGCCCGGCGCCGCCGCCGAGCACTGCGACGCTGGCCGCGAGCACGCCCAGGGACAACGCCTGGGACAGCAGGATGAGGGTGAACAGGCCGACCAGGTACGGCGCCGCGAACAGCCACACGATCGCGGCGACGGCCAGGACTCGGCCCACCACGCGCGCACGCGGCGAGTGCAGCGCGGTACGTGCGCGCAGGGCGAGGGTGGTCATACTCGGCTCCCCGTCGGGCCGAAGCGCGCGGTGCGCGCGATCAGCATCACGGCCATCGTGGCGAACAGCAGATACGGCGCGAGGTCGGGCAGCAGCGTCACGCCGAGCGTCTGTACCTCGCCGACCAGGATCGCGGCGAGCAGTGCGCCGCCGACCGAGCCCAACCCGCCGATCACCACGACCAGCAGGGACTGCAACAACACGGTGTTGGCCACCGATGTGGACGGGCCGATGATCGGCGCGCCCAGGCCGCCCGCGAGGCCGGCCAGGGCGCCTGCGGCGACCAGCACGCCGGTGCGTACCCGGGCGGGCGAGATGCCGCCGGCCGCGAGCATCTCGGGGTCGTCCACCGACGCGCGCACGGCCGCGCCGATCCGGGTGCGGGCCAGTACGTACCAGCCGCCGAGCCCGAGCGCGATCGCGACCACGATGAACGCGAGCCGGTAGCCCGGGTAGTTGTGGCCCAGGATCGACACCGGCTTCTCCAGTGCGCCGGGCACCGAGACCTGGGGGTCGTCCTTGCCGAACGTGGTGGTCAGCAGATCGCTGCCGACCAGGGCGACGCCGAAGGTCAGCATTGCCTGCGCCATATGCCCTCGGTCGGCGATCGGCGCGGTCAGCGCCGCCAGCACCCCGCCGCCGGCCGCGCCCGCCCCGATGCCCGCGAGCACCGCCAGCGCCAGGCCCACCCAGGACCCGTCGGCCACCGCGGTCGCGGTGTAGGCGGCGAACGCGTAGAGCGTGCCGTGCGCGAGGTTGAGGACTCCGCCCGAGCCGAAGGCCAGAGTCAGGCCCGCGGCCACGACGAACAGCAGCAGCCCGTAGGCCACACCGTCCAGGGCCGGGATGAAATTGTCGTCGAACCAGCCCACGGCACGCTCCCTTTCGCTCCGAAGCCGCCGCTAGCCGAGCGTGCCGAGTTCGCGGACCATGACGTTGCTCAGCGCGGTGCCGTCCTGCCTGACCTCACGCAGGTACCACTTCTGCACCGGCGCGTGCGTGCTCGGGTTGAACTCCCAGGAGCCGCGCGGGCTGTCGACCTTGCCGGTCTTGGCGATCGCGGCGTTGACCGCCTCCGGGGTGACCTTGTCACCCGCGGCGGCGATCGCCTTGTCCAGCACGGCGGCCGCGTCGTACATGGTCGCCGACATCATCGTCGGCAGCGCGTTGTACTTGCCCTGGTAGGCCGCGACGAACGAGCGGTTGGCCGGGATGTCCAGGGTGGGCGTGTAGTTGAGCGAGGTGAACACGCCCTTGGCCGCGTCGCCCTCGGCTCCGAGCACCGCACCCTCGGTCAGGAAGCCCGCGGCGTACAGCGGGATGTCCTTGACGTCGGACTGCTTGTACTGCTTGACGAAGTTCACCGCGGCGGTGCCCGCGTAGAACGTGTAGACCGCCTTGGCGCCCGAGTTCTTGATCTCGGTGAAGTACGGCTGGAAGTTGGTGGTGGCCGGGAACGGCGTCCACTTGGTCTTGCCGTCCGGGTTCGCCAGCTTGCCGCCGAGCTTGTCGAACGTCTCGGTGAAGCCGCGGAGCTGGTCGAAACCACCCTGGTACTCCGGGCCGATCGCGTAGACCGTGCCGGGCACGTTCTCCTTGATGTACGGCGCCGCCGCCACACCCGGCTCCTCGGAGAGGTAGCTGGTGTGCCAGACGTAGTCCGGCTTGTCGATCTTGCCGGGGCGCCCGACGGCGCCGATCATCGGCACCTTGTTGTCGTTCACGATCTGCACGTTGGCGGCCACCGTGGCCGCGTTGGTCAGCCCGACCACGGCGGTGACCTTGTCCTGCTTGATCAGCTTGGTGACCGAGGGCACCGAGGTCTGCGGACCGTCGCCCTCGTCCGTGATCACGAGCTCGACCTTGTGCCCGCCCAGCTTGCCACCGTGCTGGTCCAGGTAGGTCTGGAAGCCGTTCTGCAGGTCCGGACCGAGCGCGGCGTAGACACCGGTCAGCGGGATCGTCAGGCCGATCTTGACCGTGCCGGAGGACGATCCGCCCTTCTTGTCGTCCGCCGCGCTGCCGCTGCACGCGGCGGTGAACGCGAGCGCACCGGCGAGCAGGCCGGCGGAAGTGACGCGGAACGAGCGTCGGGATATGTGACTTGCCGGGGTCATGACGTGCTCCAGGGTTGTGACGGGTACAGCGTCGAGCGGTCGAGTGGGCCGCGTCGGGAGGGACGCGTGGGTGTGTCGGTCAGCCCAACGCGCCGCGCTGCACGTGCAGGAAGCGCTCGCGGGCGGCAGGGGTCAGGGCCGGGCCGACCTGGTTGATCAGCTCGGCCATCTCGAACGAGACCTGGCCGATGTCGCACTCGCGCGAGGCCAGTACCAACAGCGAGGCGCCGTCGCTGACCTGCATGGAGAACATGAACGCGCCGTTCATTTCGGTCAGGTTGCTCGCCACCGGGTCGGTGCCGAACAGGCGCGCGGCGCCCGCCAGCAGGCTGACCAGGCCGGAGGCGACCGCGCCGAGCTGGTCGGCGCGGTCCTGCGGCAGCGTGCTGGTGTTGGCCACCACGAGACCGTCCGCGGAGACCGCGACGGCATGCAGTACCTCGGGCACCCGGGTGGCGAAATCGTTGAGCAGCCAGCTGAGATCGGCTGCGGTGGGGTGGGTCACGATCTCTCCTTGTGATCCGGTTCGCCGCCGCCGGGGCGGGGCGAGGGGGCGCGACGGGCCCGACTGTGCCCGATGCCCTGCGCGAAGGCGGACATCGCCGCGGACACCTGGCGGGCGTCGCGACGGTCCGGCGTGGTGTTCGCCCGGGCGGGCGTCCCGGCCGAGCCGACCAGCGGCGCGGCGGGAGCGGGAGGGCTGCCCGGGTGCACACTGGGCGTGTCCCGGCGAACCCGCAGTGGCAGGCCCGTGTTCGTGGTGCGGTTGGGCAGTGCCGAGTCCGGCGCCGGAGCCGCGGGTGCCTGCGGCTGCTCCGGGCGCTCGGCGCGTTCGGCCGAGCCCATCGGGGCGAGTGCGGGCGGCGTCGGGGCCTCGGGCGCGGGCGGCCGCGTACCGGTGAAGCGCAGTCCCGAGGGCGCGGGCTCGCGCGGTCCCGGGGCAGCCGCGTCGCTGACCGGTTGGGGTCGGGTCGGCGTGAACACGTTCGCGACCGGCTCGAACGGGCCCGGGTCCGGGTGGCCGCCGGCCCGTACTCCCACGTCCGGCACCCGACCGGAGGCGGGCAGGGGAGTGACCTCGGGCTTGGGCACACCGCGGTGTCGGCCCGGGCGATCGCGGAAGACCACGATGTCCTCGGGCAGGCCCACCTCGGCGACCGTGCCGCCCTGCGCCCCCTGGCTCAGGGTGATCGTGATGCCGTAGCGCGTGGCCAGGTGGCCGGCCACGGTCAGACCCATCGCGCGCACCGCGTGCACGTCCAACTGGGCGGGTGAGGCGAGGCGTTCGTTGAACGCGGCCAGCCGTTCCGGGGTGATGCCCACGCCGGAGTCGGTGATGGTGAGCACCGCGCCGTCGCCGCGCCGGTTCGCCTGGAGTACCACCCAGGTCTCCGGACGGCTGAACTTGGTCGCGTTGTCCAGCAGTTCGGCGAGCAGGTGCGCGACGTCGTCGCGGGCCCGCCCGGCGATCAGGATGCGCGGGTCCACCGCGCCGGGGTCCACCCGGGTGAACCGTTCGATGCGGCCGATCGCCGCGCGTGCGACGTCCAGGAGCAGCGCGTCCTCGCGCACGCGGGCGGTGCCCTCGCCGCCGAGCACCAGCAGGCTGGTGTTGTTGCGGCCCATGCGCTGGACCAGGTGGTCGAGCGAGTACAGCCGCTTGAGCCGGTCCGGGTCGTGCTCGTGCGCCTCGGCCTCGTCGAGGACCTTGACCAGGCCGTCGGTGAGCCGCTGGTTGCGGCGCGCGAGGGCGACCAGCACGGTGGCGATACCGGCGCGCAGGACCGCCTGTTCGGCGGCGATCCGCACGGCGGCGGTGAAGACGGTGTTGAACGCCGAGCCCACCTCGGCGATCTCGTCCTTGCCGCGTACCTCGATCGGGGTGCCCGCGCGTTCGGCGATCTCGTCGGCGGTCGCGCCGTCGAGCGAGCGGCCCTGCTGGAGCTTGGCCACCGCGTCCGGCAGGCCGGTGTAGGCCACCTCGTGTGCGGTGTCGCGAAGACGCAGCAGTTCGCGGGTCATCGGTCGACCCAGGCGCAGCACCAGGAGTACCGCGGCGGCCAGCGCGAGCAGCACCGCGGCGGCCTGCCCGATCGCCCACCAGCGGCGGTCGTCGCGTTCGTCGCTGACCGAGGACAGCACCGATGCGTCCACGCGTCGTTCGACGTCGCTGATCCGGGCGATCCGGTCCGCGGTCGCCTTGGTCCACACGTCCTGACTGATCAGGATGGGCGTGTCCACCTTGGCCCGGGAGACGGCGTCTTCCAGTTGGTGCACGGCCAGGATCTCCGGGCCGGTCTGGGCGAGTTCCAGCCAGCCCAGCCACTCCTCGTCGGCGAGCGACTCGAAGGACGTCTCGCTCTCGTCGTAGCCGGTCCGGGTGGCCAGGATGTCCTGCTGTTGGGACGGCGAGATCCGGCTGGACGCCAAGGCGCGCAGGACCGCCGTCTGTTGTTGTCCGAGCCACTCCGTGGCGTGCGAGAGCGCGGCGGCGGCACGCAGGCGGTCCGAGTTGTCCGCGCCCGCGCCACCGGCCTGGGCCACGCTGTCGCGGTAGTCGAGCGCGTCCGCGATCAGGATGCGGTAGCGGAAGACGACGGCGGTCAGCGAGGTGCCCTTGGGCGCCTGGACCTGCACGCGCAGCGCGGTCAGGTCGGTCAGACCCGCGTCCAGCCTGCGCAGTCGTTCCTTGGTGTTGCCGGGGATCGAGCCCAGGTCCTTGCGCAGCTTGCGGTAGCGCGTGGCGCTCTCGTCCGTCGCTGCGGTGCGCTGGTGGTACGTGACCAGCGCGCCGTTGCCGGCCTCCGGCCACAGCACCGCGGCAGCGGCGGCGCGTTCGCTCTGCAGGCGGTGCGCGAGTTCACCGGCCTCGGCGGAGACCTTGGTCAGCGAGCGCAGGCGGTTCGCGTCGAGGGCCTCGCCGGTCGTGGTGGACACGGCGAGTCCCGCGGAGCCCACCATCACGGTGAGCGGCACGGCGACGAGCAGGACGAGTTTCCGTGTGATGTTCAGGTCGTCCACCACCAGGTCGTTGCCGCCGGGGTGGAGCGAGGCAGGGATACGGAGTCGAGTATTCCGCTTGTCAAGTACGTCATTTTCCCGATGATTCGCACTTTCCGGTCTTGCGCTTTCGGTGACGCGGATCGCGTCCTATTCCGTGCACGACGGGCAGAGCCTAGCGGCATTCGCACGTGTGCTCGCAGTGGCCGGTGGGTAAAGGGACGAGAGCCCGGCATACGCCCCCGAATGTTGACATGCGTAAGTTAACGCTGCGAAGGAATATCGATGACCGGGCATGATCCTACACGCCGTGATATCACGGCATTTGACCCCGACGTCGTCTGTCCGGCCTCTATATCCGTATTTCGCCACCCACCGCTCGATGCCCGTTTGCCAACCATTCGTTGGGATATACCGGACCGTTGCCTTCCGTTTATCGGTGTGTCGACCAACCGGACCGTCGCCGAGGGCTGCCTAGACTGGGTCGAGACCGATCCCGACGGATCGATTTGGGAGAGTCACATGATGCGGCGACGCGCCCTGGCTTTTTTCCTCACCGTGCCGATCGCCGCGGCGGGGGCGGCCGTATGGATCACCGACGCAACCTCCTCCTCCGGCGGCACGCCGAAGGCCGACCCGAGCGGAGCGGGCGGCCCGGCCCCGCCGACCACCGCCGCGGCCGAGACCCCGCAGTCGCCGAGCGGACCGCTGCACGCCGACGCGCGCGGGCTCGTGCCGATCCCGGTCGAGGCGCTCGGCGGCCCGGGCCGACCCTGGACACCCGCCCGGGACACCCGGGTGCGGGCCGCGACCGAGGCCGCGCGGGCGGTCGCCGAAGTCGTCGCCGCCGAACTGCGGGCCGCCACCGGCCTGCCGCTGCCCGTGGTGGTCGAAGCACGATCGCGCACCGGCACCGACATCTCCCTGGTCCCCGACCCCGACCCGGCCGGCCGACCCGACGGCGACGAGGCGTACGAACTGGTCGTCACCGAGCACGGCGCCGCGATCCGCGCGGGCGCGCCGGTCGGCCTCTACCGTGGCGCCCAGACGCTGCGCCAACTGGTGCCGGCAAAGCCGCCGTTCGAGTTGCGCCCGGCCGTGGTCCGGGACGCACCCCGGTATCCGTACCGGGGCATCATGATCGACCTGGCCCGGCACTTCTATCCGCCCGCCGAGATGCGCCGACTGATCGACCACCTCGCCGCCTACAAGTTCAACCACCTGCATCTGCACCTGACCGACGACCAGGGGTGGCGGATCGCCATCGAGGGACGCCCCAGGCTCACCGGGATCGGCGCGTCCACCCAGGTGGGCGGCGGCCCGGGCGGGTTCTGGACGGCGGACGACTACCGCGCGGTGACCGACTACGCGGGCGAGCGCTTCATCACCGTGGTGCCCGAGATCGACATGCCGGGGCACACCAACGCGGCGATCGTCGCCTACCCGGAACTGGCCCACGACGGCAAACCGCACGTTCCCTATACCGGCACCCAGGTCGGCTTCTCCTCGCTGCGCGTCGACGGCGAGGCCACCTATACGTTCCTGGACGAAGTGCTCGGCCGGCTCGCGGAACTCACCCCCGGGCCCTACCTGCACATCGGCGGCGACGAGACGCACACCCTCGAGCCCGCGCAGTATCGGGCCTTCATGGCCCGGGCCCAGCCGCTGGTGGCCAAGCACGGCAAACAGACCATGGCCTGGCACCAACTCGCCTCCGGCGACCCGGCGCCGGGGGCGATCCTGGAGTACTGGGGCGCGTCCAAGCAGGACGCCGCCGAGGTCGTGGCCGCCGCGCGGGCCGGGCACAAGGTGGTGATGGCGCCGGCCGACCACGCCTACCTGGACATGAAATACAGCGGCGGCGAGCGGCTGGGGGTGACCTGGGCCGGCACCGTCGACGTGCGCAAGTCCTACGACTGGGAACCCTCGACGCACCTGCCCGGCATGCCCGCGGACGCCGTGCTCGGTGTCGAGGGCGCGCTGTGGGGCGAGACGATCAGGAGCGTCGCGGACGCCGAGTATCTGCTCTTCCCGCGGATCGCCTCGGTCGCCGAGGCCGCCTGGTCCCGTCCGGAACGGCGCGACTGGGCGGACTTCCGCACCCGCGCCGCGGCACACGAGGCGCGCTGGGACGCAAAGGGCATCAAGTACGCGCACAAGCTGAATTGACGCCCGGGCCCGCGCCCCGGCGACCCGGCGCGGGCCGGCCGCGGGCGCGGGTGGGTCAGGACGGGGAGATCCGGCGAGGCGAAGCTCGTGCGCCGGGTGTCCTCGGGTGCCGGGACGGCCGAGCGCGCCCGAGGACGGAGCGGCTCAGCGGCGGACCGCGCCCGCGGTCAGGGCGATGATCGCGACCAGTACCGCCGGGATCGCCAACGCCGTGGTCAAGCTGGTGTGGTGGGCGATGAAGCCGATCACCGGCGGGCCGGCGAGCAGCCCGATGTAGGCGATCCCGGTCACCCGCGAGATGGCCCACGCGGCGGGCACCCCCGGGGTGTTGCCGGCCGCGCTGAACGTCACCGGGGCGACCGGGGCCACCCCGACGCCGAACAGCGTGAACCCGAGCACCGAAACCGCCGGCCACGGCGTGGCCAGCGCGAGTGTCATGCCCAGTGCGGCGATCAGCGCGCCGATCCGCAACACCCGTACCGGGCCGAACCGTTCCACCACCCGGTCGCCCGCGAACCGGCCCGCCGCCATCGCCACCGACATGCCCGCGAAGCCCAACCCGGCGACGCCCGCCGAACCGTCCAGCGTCTCGCGCAGATGCACCCCGCTCCAATCGGCCACCGCGCCCTCGCCGACGAACGAGCACAGCCCGATCAGGGCGAGCAGGACCACCGCGCGATAGCCGGCGAGCAGCCGGGCCACACCGCCGATGGTCGGCTCGGCGCTCTCGGGCACCACAGCCCTCACGGCCTTTGCATCCGGCTCCGCCGGCGAGTGCACGTGCGGATCGTCAGCGACGCCCAGCAGCGCACGCGAACTCGCCCACGCCCCGACCGCGAGCACGAGCGCCATCACCGACAGGTGCACCCTGGGCGTGATGCCCAGGGCCGCCGCGCCGGAGCCGACCAGCGCGCCGAACAGCCCGCCGAGGCTGTAACCGCCGTGCAGGCCGTTCATGATCGGCCGACGCAACTGCTGCTCGATCGCGACACCCTGCGCGTTCGCCGCGACATCGGTGAACCCCATCAGCCCGCCCAGGACCAGCAGGCCGACCGCCAGGGAGGGCAGGTTCCAGGCGAACGCGGGCAGGAACAGCGCCAGACACCCGCCGATCACCGAAACCCGGGCGACCCGCTTGCTGCCCCAGCGTCCGGCGGCGCTGCCCGCGAGCTGCACCGCCACCAGCGCGCCCACCGGCGAACCGAGCAGGGCCAACCCCAACTGGGCGTCGTCGAGCCCCAGATCCTCCTTGAACTGCGGGATCCGGGCCAGGAAGTCCGCCACCGCGGCGCTGAACGCGAAGAACACCCACAGCGCGGCCCACCGGGCCCGTTGCAGGCGCTCGACGGACAACCGCCCGGTCGTTCCCCCCGGGGCGCTCACACCGCGCAGGAACCGTCGGCGCACGCGTCGCCGTCGGCCGCCGGCGCGGTTGCCGCCGACCCGCCGCTCTGCTCGCGTACCTGCTCTCGTACCTGCTCCAGGACCTGGAGGAACGTGGACGCCTCCTGGGCACCCTGCACCGCCCACTTGCCCTCGAACACGAACGTCGGCACGGCGGTGACGCCCATCTCCTGCGCCTCGGCGATCTCGCGCCGGACCTCGTCGGTGCCCTCGTCCGAGGCGAGGAAGGCGACCACCCGGTCCCGGTCCAGACCGGCCTCGACCGCGAACTCGGTCAACCGGGCGTGGTCGGCGACGTTCTCGCCCTCGGCGAAGTACGCCGCGAGCAGCCGATCCTTGAGCGCGGCCTGGGCCGCCGCGCCGAACTCGGTCAGCGCGAGCCACAACACCCGGTGAGCGGTCAGCGTGTTCACCGACAGGGCCCGGGTGAAGTCGAAGCCGATGCCCTCGGCGGTGCCCACTTCGGCGAGCCGCGCGTTCATCCCGTCCAGGTTGGCCGCGCCGAACTTCTCGGCCAGTCGCTCGCGCAGCGGCGACGGCTCCGCGGGGGTGCTCGGGTCAAGCTGGTAGGGACGATACGTGACTCGCACGTCCTCGGCGCCCGGGAACGCCGCGAGCGCCCGCTCGAAGCGCCGCTTCCCGACGTAGCACCACGGACACGCGATATCGCTGTAGATCTCGACCTTCACTTGCTCTCCGGCTTCCTTGCTCGGTGGTCGCGGGCGCTCGGCGCACGGCGGCGGGCGGCGCCTCGGGACCCGGGCACCTCGGGTGCTGTACAGACGGACGTACCGACGGTCACGGCGGCGGACGCACCGAAAAGGAAACATACGTGCAGCCGCCAAACATTCCCCAACCGGCCGTATCCGCCGCCCGGGCCCGGGCGTAGCCTGACCGCTGCCCGTCGTGCGTCACCCCGAAAGCACGCCGTGTCAGCGCGGCGTCATCCCTCGAAGGAGCCCTCGTGGATCAGATAACCCAGTACAAGCGCGCCGTCGACGCGTTCCGCCCGCTGCTCGCCGAGGTCGACGACGCCAAGCTCGGACTCGCGTGTCCGTGTGACGAATGGGACGTACGGGGTCTGCTCGCCCACGCCACCGGTGCTCAGCGCGGCCTCGCGGCGGCCCTGGCCGGGCCGAGCGAGCCGGTCTCCGAGGACCCCCGGGAGGACTTCGAGGCGGTGGTCGAGACGATGCTGGCGACCTTCACGCCGGAGCGGATCGCCGCGTCGATCAAGACCCCGTTCGGCGAGCGGAACGGCGGCTTCCTGCTCGGCCTGGCCACCGGCGACATTTTTGTCCACGCCTGGGACCTGGCCCGCGCACTGGGCAAGCCGACCGACCTCGACCCCGAACTCGCCGAGACGCTCCTGGAGCGCATGCGCACCACCCTCCCGGACGCCGCGCGCGGCGAGGGTCGCGCGTTCGGTCCGGTGCAGCCGGTGGACGCCGACGCGCCGGCCGCGGACCGGCTCGCCGCATTCACCGGTCGCGTCGTGAACTGAGCTCGATCGAGCCGCCGGGCCCCGGACATCCCGGGACAAGCCCTACCGGACGCGGCAACTGACGGCTCGTCAGGCTGCGCATCGGGTGGTCGGCGGTGTATGCACGTCAACGCACACCCCCAGTCGATCGGGAGTATCGATGAGCACGTCGCAGCACGATCACGGCCGGATGGATCCGCCTCGCGTCCAGGAGGTGGCCGACGGAGCGTTCGCGTACATCCAGCCGGACGGCACCTGGTGGATCAACAACACCGGCTTCCTGGTCGGTCCGGAGGGCGTCGTCGCGATCGACGGTTGCGCCACCGAGGCCCGGACCCGGATGCTCCAGGAGACCATCGCCAAGCACACCGACGCCCCGGTGCGCACCCTGATCAACACGCACCACCACGGCGACCACACGAACGGGAACTACCTGTTCGAGTCGGCCACCATCGTGGCGCACGAGAACACCCGGGCCGAGATCCTCAACCTCGGCATCATGGAGGTCGAGGCGATCTGGCCGGGTGTCGGCTGGGGCGGTGTGCGCGCGGTGCCGCCGTTCCTGACCTTCACCGACAGCGTCACCGTGTACGCGGGCGAACTGCGGGCGCAGGTACGGCACTTCGGTCCGGCGCACACCTCGAACGACTCGGTGGTGTGGCTGGAGGAGCAGGGCGTCCTGTACACGGGCGACCTGATCTTCAACGGCGGCACGCCGTTCCTGCTGATGGGCTCGCCCGCCGGCTACCTCGAAGTGCTGGAGCGGATCAAGGCGTTGGGCCCGACGACGCTGGTCCCCGGGCACGGTGAGGTGTGCGGTCCCGAGCAGATCGACTACGCGATCGGGTACACGAACTTCCTTCTGGACACCGCCCGCAAGGGTCTGGAAGCCGGCCTGGACCCGCTGAGCGTGGCGCGCGAGACGGACCTGGGCGAGTACGCGGCGCTGTCCGACTCCGAGCGGATCGTCGGCAACCTGCACCGCGCCTATGCCGAGTTGAACGGGGCGGAGCGGGCTGCGTCGATCGACATCTACGGTGCGCTCGGTGACATGGTCACGTTCAACGATGGCAAGCCGCTTTCCTGCTACGCGTGACGGGGTGGCCCGGCCTGCGGCTTGGGTGGCCCGTGGGTTGGGGCCTCCGACGCCGGCCGGGCCCTTGGCCTCAAGCGCCGGCCGGGCTGGTTCGCCTCAAGCGCCGGCGGGGCTGGGTGGCCTCATGCGCCGGCCGGGCTGAGGTTGTGTTCGGTCGGCGTTGCGCTTTGGTGGGCTGGGTTCGCCTCAAGCGCCGGCGGGGCTGGGTGGCCTCAAGCGCCGGCCGGGCTACTTGGCCTCCAACGCCGGCCGGGCTGATTTGCCTCATGCGCCGGCTGGGGTGCGTTGGCCTCATGCGGCGGCCGGGATGGATTTGGGTGGCTGGGGCTTCGGTGTCGGATATGTGGCCGGGTGGCTTCCGGTGGGTGGAAGGAGGGGGTGGGGGGCGGATCGGCCGGCGCATAGCGTCGGTGGGTCGGGCTGGTGGGTGATCGGAGTCGGTATGGACAAGGTGGTCGGTACGGCCGAGGCGGCGGTGGCCGATATCGGGGACGGGGCCTCGATCGCGGTCGGTGGGTTCGGGCTGTGCGGGATTCCCTCGGTGCTGATCGGTGCCCTGTACGCGCAGGGCGCCGGCGATCTGCGGGTCGTCTCCAACAACTGCGGCGTGGACCGATGGGGGCTCGGCATCCTGTTGCACGCCGGCCGCATCTCGCGCGCGACCGGCAGCTATGTCGGCGAGAACAAGGAGTTCGCCCGGCAGTACCTCTCCGGCGAGATCGAGCTCGAACTCACCCCGCAGGGCACCCTCGCCGAACGGCTGCGCGCGGGCGGCTGCGGCATCCCGGCGTTCTTCACGCCGGCCGGCGTCGGCACCCAGGTCGCCGAGGGCGGTCTGCCCTGGCGCTATGACGCGGCCGGCAACGTGGTGGTGGCCTCGCCGCGCAAGGAAGTGCGTCTCTTCGACGGCGTCGAGTACGTGTTGGAGGAGTCGATCACCACCGACTACGCGCTGGTTCGCGCGGTCCGCGGGGACCGGCACGGCAACCTGGTGTTCGACAAGTCGGCGCGCAACTTCAACCCGCTCGCCGCGATGGCCGGCCGGATCACCGTTGCCGAGGTCGAGGAACTGGTCGAACCGGGCGAACTCGACCCGGACGCGGTGCACCTGCCCGGAGTGTTCGTCCAGCGGGTGGTGGTGCTGAGCGCGGCGCAGGCCGCCGAGAAGCAGATCGAGAAGACCACGATCACCGCGCCGGCGGCGCGGGGGACGGTGCGCGACTGATGGCCTGGACCAGGGACGAGATGGCCGCGCGGGCGGCGACCGAGCTGACCGACGGCTCGTACGTCAATCTCGGGATCGGGCTGCCCACACTGGTGCCCAACCACATCCCGCCCGGCGTGCACGTGGTGCTGCACTCGGAGAACGGGCTGCTGGGGGTGGGACCGTATCCCACCGAGGACGAGGTCGACGCGGATCTGATCAACGCCGGCAAGGAGACCGTCACGGTCCTGCCGGGCGCCTCCTTCTTCGACTCGGCGCTGTCCTTCGGGATGATCCGAGGCGGCCACATCGACGCCGCGATCCTGGGCGCGATGCAGGTCAGCGCGGTCGGCGACCTGGCGAACTGGACCATTCCCGGCAAGATGATCAAGGGCATGGGCGGCGCGATGGACCTCGTGCACGGCGCCCGTCGGGTGATCGTGCTGATGGAGCACGTGTCCCGCAAGGGCGACCACAAGATCGTCGAGACCTGCACGTTGCCGCTCACCGGCAAGCGCTGCGTCCAGCGGATCATCACCGATCTCGCGGTGCTCGACGTGACCGAGCGCGGCCTGCTCCTGGTCGAGACAGCCCCCGACGTCACCGAGGACGAGGTCCGCGCGAAGACCGGCGCCGAACTCCGGACCTGAGCCGACGCGTCGGGAGCCGCCGGTCGCGTGTCGAGCGCCCTCGGCCGTTCGGCGGACGGCGGGCCGCGACCCGGCCGGCGCCGATGTGATCATTTAGCGACGGTGATCATGTGGCGACACCGACACACCGTCGCCGGTCCTCGGCACGTACGGAACAAGGAGCAACAATCGTGAAGTTCGCGACCTTCGACCTGAATGGCTCGATCCTCTCCGGGGTGGTGTCGAGCGCCGGCGACACCGTGCACCCGCTGCCGGCCGGCGAAACGTTGCTCGGCTTGATCGAGCGCGGCGCCCAGGAGCTGCGCGCGGTGGGCGAGCAGGCCCTGTCGAAGCCCTCGGTCGCCCTCGCCGACGTGCGGTTGTTGCCGCCACTACAGCCGCCCACCGTGCGTGACTTCGTGGCGTTCGAGGAGCACGTCGAGGGCGTTGCGATCACCGTGCAGGGGCCGGACGCGACGGTGGTGCCCGAGTGGTACGAACTGCCCACCTTCTACTTCACCAACCCCTACGCGATCATCGGCCCCGAGGACGTGGTGCCGATGCCGCCGGGGTCGAGCGTGCTCGACTTCGAGTTGGAGGTCGGCATCGTGATCGGCCGCGCGGGCAAGGACCTGACGGTCGAGCAGGCGGCGGAACACATCGTCGGCTACACCATCTTCAACGACTGGTCGGCGCGCGACCTCCAGGCCCGCGAGATGCGGGTCGGTCTGGGGCCGTGCAAGGGCAAGGACACCGCGACCACGCTCGGCCCGTGGCTGGTGACCGCCGACGAGTTCGAGGCGTACCGGGACTCCGACGGCTTCCTGGACATCGCGCTGCGCGCATCGGTCAACGGTGTCGAGATCGGTCGCGACTCGCTGGTCAACATGGGCTGGCCGCCCGCCGAACTGGTCGCCTACGCCTCCCGCGGCACCTGGATCCGCCCCGGCGACGTACTGGGCACCGGCACCTGCGGCAACGGTGGCTGCCTCGGCGAACTGTGGGGCCTGGGCCGGGAGTTGCCGCCGCTGAAGCCGGGCGACACGGTTGCCCTCACGGTCGAGGGGATCGGGACGCTGAGCAACACGGTGGTCGAGGGCGCCGCCCCGCAGCCGATCCCGGCCGCGCGCAAGCGCCCGCGCACCCGCAGGGACGCCTTCGACGCGTGAGGCGGAGGTCGGGCGGCGAGGCGACCGGGTGACCGAGCTCGCCGGCGCGGCGCCCGACGGGCAGCCGAGCCGTTCCCCTTTCGAGGGTGGTGCGCGCACCACCCTCGAAACGCCCACGTCCGGGATGCCGGCGGACCGCCCGGGATCCTACGTTTGTGCGGGTCCCCGGCTCGTCCGAGAGCGGTCGACGCCCACGACGAAGGAGTGCGGCCATGATCGATCGACCAGCGCTGCCTCGTCCGGTGCAGCGCCCGGTGTGGTCCTGGATCGTCCTGCTGCTCGTCGTCGGCGTGATCGTGAACGTGCTGCTCACGGTGTGACGGCCGGCCCGGGTGACGCGCCCTCCTCCCGAGGCTTCCGGAGCGAATCCACCGCCCACACCATCAGCGCCAGGGCCCCGAAGGCCGCGCCCAGCAGGCACACCGCCGGCCAGCCGGCCGCCGCGTACAGGGTGGTGGAGGAGATCGCTCCGCCGGCGCTGCCGATCGAGTAGAAGATCATGTAGCCGCCGATCAGCCGGCTTCCGGCGTCCGGGCGCAGCGGGTGGATCAGCGTCTGGTTGGTCACGTGTACCGCCTGGACGGCCAAGTCGAGCACGATCGTGCCCACCACCAGCGCCCACAACGACTGGCGGGTGAAGGCCAGCGGCAGCCAGGACAGCGTCAGCAGAACCAGGGCGACCCCGGTGACCCGGTTCGCGTGGCCCCGGTCGCTCAGTCGGCCGGCCGGGATCGCCCCCAGCGCGCCGGCGGCGCCGGCCAGGCCGAAGGCGCCGATCGCGGTGTGCGACAGGGACAGCGGCGGCTCGCTCAGCGGGAGGGCGATGCTGCTCCAGAGGGTGCTGAAGGCGGCGAAGATCAGCAGCGCGAACAGGGCCCGGATCCGGAAGAGGCGCTCCTGCGCGAACAGGGTCAGCGTCGAGAAGAGCAGCTCTCGATAGCTCGGCCGGTCGCCGCCGGACGCCACGGCCCGGTCGTCGTGTCCGCGGGGCAGCACCCGGTACAACGTCGCGGCCAGGACCAGGGACAACGCGGCGGAGCCGAGGTACACCGCACGCCAGCCCGCCAGGTCGGCCACCGTGCCGGAGACCGTGCGGGCGAGCAGGATGCCGATCACGACGCCGCTGGTGACCACGCCGACGACGCGACCGCGTTCGGCCGGGGCGGCGAGCGAGGCGGCGTGGGCGACGACCGTCTGGGTGACCACGGCGAGCAGGCCGACGCCGATCATCGCGACCAGCAGCAGCGCGGCGTGACCGGCCAGGCCGACGGCGGCCGACGCGACGGCGAGCAGGGCGAATTGGCCCACGATCAGCCGGCGACGGTCGATCAGGTCGCCGAGCGGGACGAGCAGGAACAGCCCGAGCCCATAGCCGACCTGAGTGAGCGTGACCACCACGCCGACGGTGCCCGGCGCGAGACCGAGGTCGCGCCCCATGGTCACCAGAAGCGGCTGGGCGAGGTAGACGCCGGCCACGGCAACACCGGCCGCAACCGCAAACAGAAGCGTCTGCCCCTTGGTAAGCCCCCGCGGCCGGCCGATCCGTGCCTTGCCGGGCCGTCGTACCGCCTCGGCGCCCGCACCGTCCGCCCGCGCCCTGCCGTCCCGCCGTGCCCCGTCCGCCTGTGCGTCACCGGCCCGCCCTGCCGTGTCGGCCCGCGTTCCTTCCGCCCCGGCTTCGCCCGTCCGGGCCTCGCCGATCCGGGCTGCCTGATCGCCTCCGGCCCCGTCCGCCCGCGCCCTGCCGCCCCACACCCCACCCGTCCGGGCCTGGCCAACCCGCACTGCCGCGTCGGCCCTCACTCCGTCCGCCCCCGACCGGCCGGTTCGTGTCTCGTCGGCCTGCCTCGCCTCATCGCCTCCCGCCCCGCCGGCCCTCACCCCCTCCGCCCGCGCCTTGCCGGCTCCCACCCCATCCGCCCCCGACCGGCCCGTCGCCGCCCCGTTCCGCCTCGGAGGGCCCTGCTCGGTCGCTGCCATACAACGCTCCTCATGCCTCGTCGCCTTCCGCGCCTGGTTGCAAGTTGCTACCGAGTGCACGCTAGACGAGCTTGGTAGCATGTTGCAACCAGGGTGGGCGTGGGTGGCCGCCCGAGACGAGGAAGAAGGGGTCGGTCATGGTGCAGCGCACACGGTTCGACGAGAGCACCTGTCCGGTGGCGCGCTCGGTGGATGCGATCGGCGACTGGTGGTCGTTGCTGATCGTGCGCGACGCGTTCGACGGGAGCCGACGATTCGGCGAGTTCCAACGCAGCCTGGGCGTGGCCAAGAACATCCTCAGCGCACGACTGCGCACGCTGGTGGCCGGCGGGATCCTGGAGGTGGTCCCGGCGTCGGACGGAAGCGCCTACAACGAGTACGTGCCGACCGCCAAGGGCCGCGACCTGTTCCCCGTGATCGTCGCGCTGCGCCAGTGGGGCGAGGCGCACTGGTTCGAGCCGGCCGAGCCGCAGTCCAGGCTGCTGGATCGACGCCACGGCCGCCCGCTGCGAACCCTGGAGGTACGCGCCGCGGACGGCCGCCGGATTCGACCGGAGGACACGCAGGTGGAAAAGGTGCCGGAGCAGACCGAGGCGGACCGGGCCGGGTGAGCCCCGCCCGCCCGATCACCGCTCGGAGACCGACACCAGCCCCAGGCACGTGAGCAGATCGAAGAACAGGTGCTGTACGAACGGGTCCCGTTCAAGGCTGAGCAATTCCAGGATCGGCTCGGCGCGGACCCGGTATCCGGCCGCCGCCGCCCACCGCACCGCCGCCTCGGCGACGCGCGGCCGATCCTCCTCCAGCCACGCCGCGGCCTCGTCCCGGAAGCGGGCGAAGTCGCCCTGCTGCCCGGTCCTGTTCCACCGGTCGTCGGCCAACTGCGTGGCGGCGCTGCCCGGATCGAGCCAGCCCTCCCAGAAGTCCGTCCCGCTCAGCCCCTGGACGTGCGCGACATCGCTCTCGACCACCCCGCAGACCAGCACGGGCGAGCCGGTACGGGCGGCCAGATCGGTCAGCCAGGGCCCCTGGAAGGCGTACGGGTCCTCGAAGTGGCGCACGTGCACAGCGCGCCAGCCGTCCGCGTAGGACCACTCGCCGTAGACCGGATGTCCGTTTCCACCGACGTAGGGTGCCAGGTCCGGCAACGGCGTCCGTGCGCGTAATACGACGATGTCCCCGTTGAATCCCATGGCCCACCCCTTCGGTTGCGATGTCCGTTGGGGTTCAACGTAGATACCGCGTCCGACAACCGACCGGGTGTCAGGTCCGCATGCCGAGGACCTGCTCCACGGCGCTGGTACCGCTGCCCTCCCGAGACTCCCACTCCCACGTCTCCTCCAGCCGGATCCGACCGTCCGGCAACACCACGACGGCACTGACACAGTGCCCGGACGCGGTGGCGCCGGACCGGTTGAGCTGCGTGTAGCGGAAGTCCAGAGTGTCCCCGTCCCGGGTGCCGATCAGGTGGCCGCGCACGATGTCGCCGCCGCTGTACTCGGCCCAGACCACTCCGTCGGCCTCGTGGTACGTGAAGAACGTGGACGCGTCCACCTCACCGTGCTCGGGACGATCGAGCGGGGCGAAACCGAGTCCGTCCAGGGAAGGTGCGGGCATGGTGTTCCTCCTGGGTCGCTTCGGGCGATGGAACGGGAGCGCCCTCGGCGCACCCGCGCGCCCAAGTCTGCTCCAGAGCCCCCGAGTTCCGACGCGCGGATCCTCGGGCACACGGACGCACCGGCACGGACGCGCGGAACGCGCCGCCGCCTGGACGCGAGTTGCGTAGGCGCCGGCCGCCCCGATCGGCGCCGCAGGGCGCGACTGCCGGTCGCGCGCCGAGGCCGGCCCACGCGGCCGGGCCGGCCTACGCGTCGGGCAGGCCCTGCCAGCGCCATTTGCCGACCCGGCGCGGGTGGCCCGGGAGTTCGGTACGGCCGGTACACCACAGCAGGGTGGGCCACGGGGCGAAGCCGGTGGGGGCGTCCGGGAACATCCGGGCCAGCACCCGGCCGCAGATCCGCGAGTCGGGCTCGTAGGCCAGATCGAGGCCGGCCGCCAGATCGTGCATGTGGGCCATCACCTCGACCATGCCCATGCCCGCGAAGCCGTCCGGATCGGAGATGCCGTACGGGTGGTATGCCCGGGTCGAATCCGGCCGGGTGGCCACCATGGTCGCCAGCAGAGTGCCGCCGGCGCGGACGGCGTGCAACATCGTGCTCGGCGTCGCGTCGTCGTCGGCCTGGATGTCCACCGGGACGTAGTCGTCCATCCGGCCGGACGCGACCTGGCCGGCATACGCGTACAGGTCGCCGACCACGTGTACGAGCGTGTACCAACAGTCCCACTCCAGTCCGCCTGCCCGGCGGGACCAGTCCCGTTCGCCCTCGGTGGCCTCGGCCAATACCGCGACGGCGCGTACGACCGTCGATTCCACGTCCTGTGCTGCCTGTGTTCCCATCCGGGGATATATACCGGGGTGGGTGCGAGGGCGCATGTGCATTTGCGTCAGGATGGGGGTTCTGCCGGCCACCGCGTCCCCGGAGAGCGCCATGACCACCGCCGCCGCCCCCACCGCCTTGACCATCGTGCCGATGCGCGCCGAGCACGCCGACCGGGTGCTCGCGATCTATCAACTCGGCATCGACACCGGGGACGCCACGTTCCAGGAGCGCGCGCCGGAGTGGGCGGAATTCGACGCGGGCAAACTGCCGGACCACCGTTTCGTCGCGCTCGACCGGAGCACCGAGACGGTACTCGGCTGGGTGGCCGCGAGCGAGACGTCCAAGCGCGCGGTCTACCGCGGCGTGGTGGAGACCTCGATCTACGTCCACCCCGACGCGGCGGGCCGGGGAGTGGGCCGTGCCCTGCTCGCCGCCCAGATCGACTCCACCGAGGCGGCCGGCGTATGGACCATCCAGGCCGGCATCTTCCCGGAGAACACCGGCAGCCTGGCCCTGCACACGGCCCTGGGGTTTCGCACCATCGGCACACGCGAAAGAGTCGGCCGCCACCACGGCCGGTGGCGCGACGTAACCCTCCTGGAACGCCGCAGCCCGATGATCGACTGATCCGGGGACCGACTGATCCGGCGATCGACTGATCCGACGGCGCGACGGCGGATCGTCCTCGACTCGGTCGCGGCATCGGGCGCCGAGCGCGGCACCGGACCTTGCGGGGCCGTCGGACCTCTCCGCGACGCTTCGCCGTATCGATCCGGGTGACACGGTCCTCGGTTCGTCCCACGATCGGCGCAGCCCGCGGCATGCGGGTGCATGCGTCGCCGGTGGGTGCCGGCCCCGAGATTCCCGCCGAATCGCCCGATCACCTCCCTCGCGGTTACTCCTTCGAGGGGGCCGATGACATGCGGTTCGTAGTGCCTTGTGTTCCGCTGGGACGGGCGCGAGCGATCACGGCCGAACCGAGCGCGTCGAACCCGACGCGCGATGCCCGTGGTCGCGCCGAGCGAGCCGAAATCGCGCGGCGGCCGAGCGACGGAAGCGCGCCCCGAAGGCTGAAACCGCGCCCCGAAGACGGAAACCACGCCAGTGAAAAAGCCGACCATGCCCGGCGAGATCAATCAGCCCTGCAATTACAGCGTCCAGAGGCCCACGATCAAGCGTGGTTCTACGGGAGACGCGGTCAAGCAGGAGCAGTGCTACCTCAACCACTCGTTGACCGGGGACAAACTCGCGGAGGACGGAGTGTTCGGGCCGGTGACCGAGGCCGCGACGCGCCGGTTCCAGTCGTGCGCCGATATCACTGTCGACGGCATCTGCGGCCCGCAGACCTGGTCGTTCCTGACTTTCTGGGCCAACTCGTCGGACGTCGTCTGCTGAACCCCCGCACGCGGGTCGAACGGATCGGGGGTGAACGGCGGTTGGGATCCCAACCGCCGTTCACCCGTGTTCTCAGGCCTGTGCCGGTGCCGACTTGGCGACGATCAGCCGCTGTCCGACGTCGATCCGGTCCGGGTTCGGGATGCCGTTCAACTGGACGAGGCGCTCGATCGTCGTCCCGTACTTGCGGGCGATGGCCGTGAGCGTGTCGCCGGACTTCACCGTGTAGAAGGTGTCGTGGGGTGTGGGGGACTCGTTGACGATGAGCCTTTGACCGACGTCGATCCGGTCCGGGTTCGGGATGCCGTTCAACTGGACGAGGCGCTCGATCGTCGTCCCGAACATGCCCGCGATGGCCGTGAGCGTGTTACCGGACTGGACCGTGTAATGGGTGACATGCACCGTTTTTGTCGACATGTCGGCCAAGGTATCCCGGCTGTCCTCTCGTTGCGCGGAGGCGCGTCCGTCCGTGTCGTTCTCATTGCGCCGTGTCGGTGACGGGTCGGGGGAGCACGCCGGCATGTGGACGCTGTGAATCATCGGCTCCGTCCGGGACCGGGCAACCGGGCACTGCGACATCCGGCGCCCCGCCACCTGGACGCTCCGCCGCCCGGCCACTCGGCCGCCCGGACGTCGCGAGACCCCGTCCCCGGCGCCCCGACATCCGAGAGACTCCGATACTCGGACGGGTTGCCGGCGCGGTTCTCCCGGGGCGCGATCGTGCAGGATCGTGCAGGCGGTTTCGGCCGTGCGGCCGTGTCGCCCGGCGTGGTTCCGCAGCCGACGGTCCGTCAGATCCTGGGTCCGGTATGCCTTGACCTCTTCGGCGCGCGGTGAATAATCGACATCGTTGTAGTGATCAAGGATGTGGAAGTTCGGCTTGGGGTGGGCCGGTCCGATGCGCGGCGAACACACCTCGCGGCGGGCCGTCCGCCCGGAACGAGGAGACGGTACATGCGCGCGATCCTGCACACCGCCACGGGCGCCGAGATCCGGGACGATGTCACCGTCCGTGACCCGGAGGCCGGTGAAGTCCTGGTGCGGATCGTCGCGACCGGGGTCTGTCACAGCGATGTCAGCGTGCTGGAGGGCGTCATCGAGTGGCCGACGCCGTCCGTGCTCGGGCACGAGGGCGCCGGCATCGTGGAGAAGGTCGGCGCGGGAGTCGGTTCGGTGGCGCCCGGCGACCACGTGGTGATCACCACGATCGCCGCGTGCGGGATGTGTCGGCACTGCCAGACCGGACACCCCAACCGCTGTCGGCAGACGCTGGGCAACCGGGGCACGCCGTTCGCGATCGGCGACGAGCCGGTGTGGAACTTCGCCGGCGCGTCCACCTTCGCCGAGCTGACCCTGGTCAAGGAAATCCAGTGCGTGACCATCCCCAAGGACGTGCCGCTGACCTCCGCGTGCCTGGTCCCGTGCGGCGTGGTCACCGGCGCGGGTGCGGTGCTCAACCGGGCGAACGTACTGCCCGGCCAGACCGCGGCCGTGATCGGCCTCGGCGGGGTCGGCCTGTCCGCCGTCCAGGCGCTCCGGCTCAAGGGCGCAGGCCGCGTGGTGGGCGTCGACACCGTGCCCGGCAAGTTCGAGTTGGCCGGCAAGTTCGGCGCGACCGACTTCGTCAAGTCCGGGAAGGGCGTGGACGTCGCGGACGAGATCCGCACCCTCTTCCCGTTCAGCGACGAGGTCAAGGTCGGCGTGTTCGGCGCGGGCGGCGTGGACTGGATCTTCGAGTGCACCGGCATCCCGGCCGTGTTGGAGAACGCCATGGAGGCGCTGGACTGGGGCGGCACGCTGATCGCCGTCGGCCAGCCCGCGCAGACCGCGACCGCCAACATCCGGATCGCCAACCTGCTCCAGTGCGACCGAGGCATCCTGGGCACACGCGCCGGCGGCGTGCGTCCGCACGAGGACATCCGGGCGATCGTCGAGCTGTACCGACAGGGCAAGTTCGACCTGGACGCGCTGGTTTCCAAGGTCTACCCGGTCGACGGCTTCCACGACGTGCTCGACGACATGCACAACGGACGGATCGCGCGCGGCGTCATCGCGTTCTGAGGCCCGCCCGGACCGGACCGCCCGGCCGGATCGCCGATCCGCCCGGCCCGCCCGCCGGACGCGGATCGCCGATCCGCCCGGCCGCCCGAGAGGACCGCCCGAGCATGACGGACGACACCCGATCCGACACGGACGCAACCGCGCCCGGGTCCGAATCATCGCTTGGAACCGGATCCGAAACCCCGCCCGGGGTCGGGCCCTCGCTCGGGTCCGAACCCGCGCCCGGAGACGACCCTCCGCCCGCCGCCGGCAACTGGGGGCGCTGGGGTGCCGAGGACGAACGCGGGGCGCTCAATCTGATCGAGCCCGCCGGCGTCCGGGCCGCCGCCTACGAGATCCGGACCGGGCGGTCGTACTCGCTCGCCCTGCCCATCGTGCGCGGCAACCAGCCCGCCTTCGACTTCCGAGGCACACCGCAGCGGCTGACGCTGGTGAGCCAGACCGACGCGATGTACGAGGGGTTCGAGGGCGGCGACGACGTCGGCTCGAACGAGGACGTGCTGATCATCCCGTCGCACAACCTCACGCACATGGACGCGCTGTGCCACGTGCAGGCCAAGGGGCGTTTCTACAACGGCTTCCCGGCCGACAGCTTCCGCTCGCACACCGGCGCCGGCCGTTGCGGGATCGACAAGCTCGGCGCGTTCGCGACCCGGGCGGTGCTGCTCGACCTGCCGCGGCACTTCGACACGCCGTACCTGGAGGGCGGATACAAGATCACCGGCGCCGATCTGGCCGGGTGCGCCGAGCGGCAGGGGGTCGAGGTCCGCTCCGGCGATGCGCTGCTGGTGCGCACCGGTTACCTGGACGAGTACCGGGCCACGGTCGCCTCGGGCCGCGAACCCTCGTTCGCCCAACCCGGTCTCTCGCTCGACGCGGTGGAGTACGTTCGGGCCTGCGACATCAGCGTCGTAGGCGCGGACAACAGCGCGATCGAGTGCATTCCGTTCGATGATCGGTTTCTGTCGGTACACATCGCGTTGCTCGTCGAATCCGGTGTTCCGCTCCTCGAACACCTGTGGTTGACCGACCTTGCCGAGGCCATGGCGGAAGCGGGCGCCTATTCGTGTCTGTTGTGTGTCGCCCCGCTTCCGGTCACGGGCGCAACGGGTAGCCCCATCAATCCGGTTGCCATTGTCTGATCGTCTGACGACTGACATAGTCCATGGGCAGGTCGTCTCGGTCTCGTTTCCTCCGTCGGGACCGAGGCGACCGCTTAGGCCGGACGCATAACCGGGCCACTCGGCCGGGCCGCATAGCGGCCGTAACCGGGCCGCTCGCCCGCTCGCCGCGGATATCAATCAAGTCTGATCACACCCGATCGCGAGGGTGTCGCGTGTACCGCTGTGTACCGCAGACCTCGCCGTGCGCTGATCTCGCCGGATCCGAAGCCCCGTTCGTCGCCCATCCACCAATGCGACCTTTGGTCGCGAGGTGCGCCGGGTTCGGAATCCGATCCGAGTTATGCACGTTATCGCACGGTATTAAATTGACGCAGTCAAGGACTGCTATCATGGTCGGGTGAACTCCACCGAAAACGTCGAAGCGATCCAGCGGGCGCTGGAGGCCCTGCTTCGGCGCCACGCCAGCCGCCGAGTGTACGCGGGCCAGGCCGCCGCGGCGGGCGCGACCATCTCGCAGCCCGCCTATGTGCTGCTGCGCCGCATCGAGAAGCAAGGCCCGCTCCCGATGGGGGAGTTGGCGCGCATGACGAACATGGACCCGGGCGCCACCGCACGCCAGGTGGGCCAACTGGAGCGGGAGGGCTACGTACGGCGCTCGCCCAGCCCGGACGACGGGCGGGTCAGCCTCGTCTCGCTCACGCCGCGCGGCGACTCGGTCCGACGCCGGCTCAACGACGTCATGGATCGACGGATGAGCGAGATGCTCGACCGCTGGAGCGACACGGACCGCGAGACGTTCGCCACGCTGTTGCAACGCTTCGTCGAGGAGATGGCCCAGGGCGAGATCCCCGCGGCCGTCGAAGACCCCGCCGTGTGAGTACGGCCGGGGTCGCCTGACTATTCGTCATATTCCAAATTGCCAGGGCTTCTTGTCGGAGACACTCGACACGAAGCCCTGGCTATTTGCCGGTCGGCGCAAATTACCGCATGGAACGCCTGCACGGTCACCGATTTGTCGGCGTCCCGTCGGCCTCCTATCCGCGTATCGCGTATCCGACCTCTGCCACGTCGAGCCGGGGAAGTCGAGGATCGGACCGCCTGTTCGACGTTGTTTCCGCAGCTCGACTTCACATTGGCAACCCCGACGCGGCCGACTCTGCGGTGGACTGAGGCCGGCCCGGTCGGTCGGTCCTACGTTGTTGTACGGGTTGACCAAGGCCAGTCGTAAGGTCTGGAGACCCAGAGACACCGGGTATGGCTTTCAGTCGGTTGCACTCGATGGTTCCCGCCACCTGGCCGCCCGGTGTCTCACGACGACTCGGCCGCTGATCGGGAGCTGCGGGCACCCTGCGGTGCATCGCTGAGTAGGACCACGCCGGCGAGGCCGTTCGGGGGGACGACACCGACCGACGGCTGAGATCAACAGGTGCTCCGGCTGAACGGGCAGGTACGGCGCGATGAACTCCCGCTCCACATAGGTCGGTTGCTCTCGCCTTACGACAAGACGATCTACCGGACCGGGACCGCGCCTTATCGGCGCTTGCTCGAATCGGCCTGCCACACTGCGGACATGAACGGAAACTCTCCCGACGACGGGCTCGGCAACCGGGCCCTTTGGGATGCCCGTGCCCGGATGCATGGCACGACTCCCAACGACATGCTCTACGACGTCGATTCGTTTCTGGCGGGCCGGCAGACGCTCTATGGGATCGAGCTGGAACTGGCCGGTGATGTGACCGGACAGGACGTGCTGCATCTGCAATGCCACTTCGGCATGGACACACTCAATTGGGCTCGTCTGGGTGCCAGGGTCACCGGTGTCGATTTCTCGTCGACGGCGATCGTCCGGGCACGCGAGCTGGCCGAGCTCGCCGGGCTGACCGCCGATTTCGTCGAGGCGGACACGCAGAACCTACCGTCCGACCTGGCGGGCAGGTTCGATCTGGTGATCGCCACCTACGGAGTGCTGTGCTGGATCGGGGACCTTGGCGCGTGGATGCGTGGTGCGGCGACGGCACTGCGGCCGGGTGGAAGGCTGGTGCTGGTCGACCTGCATCCCGCCTACCAGACCCTGGCCACCTACGAGCCGCTCGTGGCCGACTGGCCCTACGGCGGAGGAGAGCCCCAGCGTGAGGTCGTATCGGACACATATGCGGACCCGGACCTGCCGATGACCGCACAGGAGGTGGTCCAGTACCCGCACTCGGTGGGCGAGATCGTGACAGCGGCCGCTGGATCGGGATTGATCGTCGACCGGCTCGTCGAGCACACCGAGGCCGAAATCCCCGGACGTCGCATCCTGCCTCAAGGACCCGACGGCACTTGTCGGTTCCCGTTCGGTGACACCTACCTCCCGATCCTCTACTCGCTCCGAGCGAGATCATCCCGAGCGGCCACTGCGTAGCCTTCCGCGACGTGGTGCCCCGCCCGCGCCGGCTGGAGGTCGAGCACACGGGCTCGGTGACGCCGATCGGTTGGTTGACATGCACAAGCGCGGACTGGAGCAGGTGCAGGGCGAGCATCGAGGTCTCGGCGTGTTACTTGTCCGGGCCGGTCAGGGCGCCGTCCTGCCGTAGTGGAGCACGGTGTTGGCGCTGTTCCAGTTCTTCACGACTTGGAGCCCGCCGTGGATCTCGCGACGCAGGCCGGGGGGACCGGGGGGTACATCTTGATCGCCCGCTCCCACCGACTCCACCGCGGGCCGAGGGAACTCCTCGATGAACTCCGGGAATCGGGCTTCGATCTCGAAGAACTTCAACATCAGGCACAAGCCGAGCCTCGTCGGCCCGGTCAAACCCGTATCCGGTATCGGCTATCCCCTCTCCGATGCCCAGGTTCACGATCGCAGCGCTGATACAGCCCTACGTGCCGCCGTCGACGGCATCCACATCCGCGAAGCACAGACCGTATTCATCGCCGATTGGGGCGGCGCGACTCGCTGTCGATGTATAGGACTACTGGAGGACTTCGCCGGTTTCGGCATCGAGCATGCCGATCGCGATCGGATTGGGGTGGGTGGCGTCGGTGAGCGGGAAGCGCCAAGCGGGCCGCCATTGGCCGCGGTGTTCGACGGCGAGTAGGACGCCGGCCTGTGGGGTCAGGTCGGGGTGGGCTCGCTGCATCGCCTGGCGGGCGGCCGATTCGTCACGGATGCGGGCCGGGGGCAGCACGGGGTCGGGGATGTTGCGGGCGCTGATCGTGGCTACGTCGCCTCGTGCATCCAAGACAATGTCCAGGCGTTTGGGCATCAGGACGCCGTCGACGACGGAGGTCCACCCGACGTGCTGGTCGCCCCACTCCCCGCTCGGGTCCATCCGATGGTGTGCGCCGCCGGCCCAGGGGAAGTGTTCGCGCATGAAGGCGATTGCGTTAGCCTCGATCCTCGGGGCGGGCAGGCGTTCCGCGGCGGGGACCTGGGTGACGGGCCGGTTGTCCGACAGTTGACTCAACTCGCCGCTAGGCCACTGGATTTCCAGAGACTTGCCCGGTGTCGAGACGGCCAGGATCGGCGGCATGCCGTTCGCGCTCTTGATGTATTGGATTCGCTGGATGTCGGTGTCGGCTCCGAGGAAGGAACGGGTGACGCGCTCGGCGACGGCCCGCTGCTTGCCGTCGGCCTCGAACGCGCCGTCCACCCCATATGGGAGACGCTCGATCCACCCGGCCCACACGATTGCCAGGACGACGAAGCCGGCGATCGTGCCGTACAGGGGAGCGGGCGGGGCCAGGGCGCGTGCGAACCCCGTTTCCGTCCCCGCACCGTGCCGTGCCTGCGGGGGTTCGTCCTTCGGCCGGAATCGGTTGATCCCGAACGCCAGGACGGCGCCGACCATCGCTCCCGCGGAGTTGGCGACGACGTCGTCCGAGTCGCAGGCCCGACCCAAGCCCACCAGGGCCTGCGCGACTTCGGTGGCCGTCGACAGCAGTATCGGCGTGGCCACAGCCAGGAAGGTGTTCCGGAACAGCAGGCCGGCGAACAGGGCGACGGGTACGAACATCACCAGGTTCATCAACCACTGCTGCGTGCCGACCGCGAGGAACATGTCGCTGTTGACGACGCAGCCCCGGCTGCCCCCCGATATCGCGCCTTCGGGATGCAGCGTGGCCGCCAGTTCGACGGCAAGGCTGCCGGCGAACAGGGCGCCGAGGGTCCCGGCGCGCCCGCAGCGTCGGGCGACGACCGCGCCTGCGGGTACCAGAACGGCGATCGCCAGGATCAGAGCCGTCCACAGGGACGTGTTGTCACGAAATATCGCCGTGAGCAAAGGAATCTCGCAAGTGCAGGGGCCGACAGGTCGAGACGAGCGTGCGTGGCCGGGAGTCCGTCCCGGCCACGCGTGGATCAGATCAGCACAGGCTCATCGGCGGGATGCGGTAGGTGCCGTTGCCCTCGGCCTCCATGAAGCCCACCACGGTGTCGCACCCGTAGCGCCAGTAGTCCCATGTATAGCTGGTGGATCCCTTGCCCTGCCATTCCCAGTTGCCCCAGTGGTTCCCGCCGCCGTGGGCGTGCCCGAAACGGCGATTCACGGCCGAGCCCCCGGTCTTGTTGTAGCCGACCTGGACCTGGGCGCCCCATTCGCCGGCCTCGAAGTTGACGAACGTCGAGCACAATTTGCCGTTGGTGAGCGATGTGCACCAGGGATAGGACTTGACACCGACATCACCCGAGGAGGACGACTCGGCGGTCGGCTTCTGCGACGTACCGCCCTCTGCGGCCATGGCCGGAGAGGCGACGGAGAGTGAACCGGCGGCTATGAGGCCGGCGATAGCGAGCTTGGCAATTCTGGACATGCGGGGATCCTCGACTGTCGAAGCATGAAGCCGACCGGTTGGTTGCCTTTGGAATCTACAACTCCTTGCATCCGCCCGACAGCAAGGAGTCAAATGATGTCATGTAACGCTTGTTACCCGTGACACGTGTCAATGCGCTACGGACTCACTCCGCTGAGTCATGACATGCGGAAGAAAGCCCAGATCGTTCCGACACTCGAGCTCGGGAGTTTCGGTCAGCGTTGCCGCCGAGGCCGCTGCCAGGGCGGCTTGCGTCCACCGGCCTGGGATGACCGGGCCATGCCCCGGACGAACATGCCCTGCCGGTCGGGACGTTCCACGCGACCGGCGCCGTCTCGGCAGACACGTGGCCTGCTTCGGGCCGCACATTCAGCGGCTCCACCAAGATCCACTGCAAAGGGCCTACCGGCCGGACGGGCGCGGCACTTGGTGAACCTCATTCTCCCATCTGAGCCAGAGGACGGTATGGCCCGGGGGCTGAATGGTCACACAGCGACCGAGCGGGAACTCGTCGATGCGTGGCACCTCCCCATCCCGAAGAACCGTGCCCGAAGCTCGATGCCGCGTTCGGCACAAGCGGTCTCAGCGTGGGCCACCTCGTTGTCCCGGGAGTCTCGTGGGCTGCCCTCACGGCGGCCCTGGCCGTCTGACGAACGCCGATGCCCCGTCGCCCAATTCGGTGGGTGGCGGGGCATCTCGTGTACCGCGCGTACGCCCGGTGCCGCTTTCTTCACCGGCCCGGTTGATGAGTTGCAAACGCATCCGTGTAGGCGACGCTTCGGTCACTGCGCCGGCATCTGCGGTCGGTGGAGGTAGAACAGCTCGGGGTCGCCCTCGTCGAGGCCGTGGAGAAGGCCGACCGGACTCCATCCGGCCTTTTGGAGCAGTCGCTGCATCGGCTGGTTGGAGACGTTGGTCGACGTGAAGAGCTTGGGAGTCGTACACGAGGCGGCCGCGGCGTCCAGCAGCCGACGACCGACTCCTTTGCCGCGGGCCGATGGGGCCACCATCAGCATCGTGACGAAGCCCTGTTCGAAGAAGGTGTGCTCGACCACGCAATAACCGAGCAGGCCGGACGCGTCCTCCGCTACGACCGCCAGGCCCTCCCGGCACCACTTTCGGATGCTCGCCTGTCGCCCGATGTCGCCTTCGATCGCAACCGTGTCGATCCCGATCAGCGCATCCGACTCCGACTCGCTCGCGCGGCGCACACCGAACCCGCCGAGATCCACTGCATCGTCCATGAGCCCATGCTGTCAGCTCCGCACCGGAAGCTCGTCCTGCACCTGCTCCCGGCCCTTTCTCGCAGACCAGGGGACGTCGGGGATCTCGCCGGTTCGCAGCGCAAGGACTCGGACAGCCGTACGGCCCGCGCAGCGGACAGCCCTTACGGTGCCGATCGCGTCGAAACCGCGTTGGCCCCGTCGCCCCGCGGGGGTGCGGGGGCCGCCACGCGCAGGACCGGGTGTGGCCAACCTCGTTGCCCCGCGGCCTCCTGGACGGCTCTCGCGGTGGCACCGACTCTTGACCAGTGGCACCGACTCTTGACGAACGCCGGTGCCCCGCCGCCTGGTTCGGTGTTCGGCGGGGCACCGCGCGTCGGGTGTCGCCTGCCGGTTATGCGAGGCCGGAGAAGTCGAGGTTGCCGACGGTGAGGCCGGCGTTGAAGCCGCCGTCCAGGTTGATGTTGACGCCGTTGACGAAGCCGGAGGCGTCCGAGCCCAGGAACGCGAGTGCGAGGGCGACATCGCGGCCGGTGGCGAGTCGGCCGTTGCCCTGGGAGATGTTCCAGTCGATCACCTTGTCGGAGATCGTCTTGCGGAAGTCCGGCAGCAGCGGGGTGTCGATCGGCGACGGGCACACGCTGTTGATTCGCAGGCCCTTCGCGGAGGCCGTGCGGGCGTAGTGCATCGTGTAAACCTGGACGAGTTCCTTGCTGTAGCTGTAGGCGTCACTGCCGAGTTCGTTGCTTGCGAGCCATTCCTGCGCGGCGTCCCAGTCCTCGATCGCGATCAGTTGCTTGATCGCCTCCAGGTGGGCCGGCCACGAAATGCCCGCGATCGAGGCGGTGTTCACGATTGCCGCGCCCTCGGGCAGGGCGTCCTTGGCCACGAGTGACTCGGTCAACCGGCGCAGCGAAAGGTAGTTGATCGCGAACACGGCGGGTGCGGGCAGGGTGCCGGCCACGCCCGCGTTGTTGAACAGGGCGTGCACCGGGCCCTCGATCGCGGCGACGGCGGCGTCCACGGACGCGGGGTCGGACAGGTCGGTCCGGATGAACGTCTGCGCCGAACCGGTCGGCTCGTTGACGTCGAGCACGGTGATGTGCTCGGCACCCTGCTCGGCCAACACCTCGACCAGGGCCGCCCCCACACCCGAGAAGCCCCCCGTGACGACAACGCGCTTACCCTCGAACCCGAACGGGTTGGTCATGGTGGAGTCCCCTCGTGACAGTGTTTGACCAGACCCTAGGGATCGCTCCTTGATCTGGTCAACAATCTGCTGCGTCGCCGGGTCGCTGCGTCGTTGCGTCGCCACCTCGGCGGCCGTGCCGCCACCGCCGTGTGGGATCCGGGTGGGTGGTCGAAGACACCGTCGGGCCCGGTCGTCCGCCCGGGAAGTTTCACTTGACCATGTCAAGGAATCGGCCTACCGTCCCAGAGTGATCCGATTCGCCATCCGTGACGGCGTCGCCGTCGTCACGCTCGATCGACCCGACCTGCTCAATGTGTTCTCCGGAGGGATGGGCATCGCGTTGGGGGACGCCTACGCGCGCTGCGATGCGGACGATGCCGTGCGGGCGGTGGTGCTGACCGGTGCGGGGCGGGCGTTTTGCGCGGGCGCCGACATGTCGCCGGCGGCGGACACCTTTGCGGGGCCGGGGGCGAAGCCGGGAGCGGGGGCGGGTCCGGAGTCCAGGACCGGGCCGCGCCCGGGACCCGGTGCGCGGGCCTTCAGCGCATCGCCGGTGCAGCCGCCTGCCTGGGCGGTGCGCAAGCCGGTGATCGCGGCGATCAACGGGCACGCGATCGGCATCGGGTTCACCCTGGCGATGCAGTGCGACATCCGGATCGTGGCCGAGGACGCCAAGTTGGCGATTCCGCAGGTTCGGCGCGGGATGGTGCCCGATGCCCAGTCGCACTGGACGGTGCCGACCGCCACGTCGCGGGCGGTGGCCGCCGACATCCTGCTGACCGGGCGTACGTTCCGCGGGAGCGAGGCGCTCGCGCTGGGGCTCGCGTCGCGTGCGCTGCCCGCGGCCGAGGTGCTGCCGGCTGCGATGGAGATCGCCCAGGACATCGCCACCAACGTGCACCCGGTGTCGGCCGCGCTGACCAAGCGCCTGTTGTGGGCGGACGCCGGCCCGGAAGAGGTGGAACGGCTGGAAACCGCGTACCACCGCATCCTGATGGGCACCGACGACGCGCGCGAGGGCCCGCGCGCCTGGTCGGAACGGCGCGCGCCGCGCTGGAGCGGCACGGTCACCGGCGCGTGGGACCGTGTACGCGAAGCGGAATCCGCGGAATCCTCTGTACAGGAGAACAAGTGACGCCCCCTCAGCTCGATGTCATGGCAGCCGGCCTCACCCTGCGCGGCATGCAACGCGCCGCAGCCGCCACCGAGCGGGCCGGCTTCGACGGGCTATGGCTCACCGAAGGTGGCCGCACCGCGTACACCGCCGCGACCGCCGCGGCGCTGGCGACCGAGAGCCTCACCGTCGGCACCGGCATCGCGGTCGCGTTCGCGCGCAGCCCGATGGTCACCGCGTCGGCGGCCTGGGAACTGTCCGAGGCCACCGGCGGCCGATTCGTCCTGGGCCTCGGTACCCAGGTGCGACCGCACATCGAGCGGCGCTACTCGGCCGAGTTCGACCGACCGGGGCCGCGGTTGCGCGAGTACGTCGGCGCGCTGCGGGCGATCTGGGCGGCCTTCCGAGGCGAGGAACGACTGCGCTTCAAGGGCGACTTCTATCAATTCACGCTGATGACACCGGAGTGGACGCCGGGCGGCTCGATCGCCGACCCGCCGATCTACCTGGCCGGGGTCAACCCGTGGATGTTGCGGATGATCGGTGAGGTGGCCGACGGCCTGCACATCCACCCGCTGCACAGCGTGCGCTACATCCGGGAGGTGGTCCGTCCCCAACTCGCCGCCGGCGGCGCGGCCGACGACTTCGCGCTGGTCTGCCCGGTGATGACCGCGACCGGCGACACCGAAGAGGAGATCGAGGCCGAACGCGCCAAACTCCGCATGCGGCTGGCCTTCTACGGCTCGACGCCCGGCTACGCCAAGGTCTTCGAGACGCACGGCTGGGACGACCTCCAGCCCCGCCTGCACCGCCTCTTCGGCGCCAAGGACCGCGCCGGCATGGCCGCCGCGATCGACGACGAGGTGCTGGACACCCTGACGGTAAGCGCCCCATGGGACGGCCTGGCGGAGGCCCTGATGAGCCGATACCGCGGAGTCGCCACGCGCGTCGTCGCCTACTCGGCGGTGAGCACATGGCGCGAGGACACCGAGTCGGTCGAACGCTGGACGGAGGTCGCCTCGGCTTTCCACGATTTGGGGTGAGGGTTGGGGGAGGGCGCGGGGTGCGGACTGCGGGGTGCTGGGCGGGGGCCGGGGGCGAGTTGGGGACTTCGGCTGGGGGAGGAGTCGGGAACTCTGCGGCTGCGCCTGGAGGTTGGCGGGGCTGTGGGATCGGGGCCGGGCTTGGGCTGGGATCGGGGTTTCCGCTTGGGCCGGGATCGAAGCTGGGTCCGGGGTTTCGGCTTGGGCCGGGATCGGGGCTGGGTCCGGGGCCGGCCCTCGGGTCGCAGGCTGCCGGGGTACGAGGTGCGGGATGCCGCCCCGGGTGGGTGGGTTGTTAGCGGTGCGTGGTGCGCGTTGCGTCTTGGTCGGGTCGGGCGCGGGTGGCTTTGTGCTCACCGGTCGGCGTGGTCCGGCGGAGATCGGCCCGGTCCCACGGTCACCGGCGATCAGGAGCCCTGGGCTCCCCGGCGAGACGCGGGTGTCACCTGCGGAGAAAAGCGCTGGCAACGGCGGAGCGGGAGGGCGGCCCGGCAAGGTTCGCCGGGGGACCTTCCCGAGTGGGCCGGGTGTTCTCGGCCGGCGGTCGCGCTTGGGTGGGCAGCGGGTGGCTTTGTGCTAACCGGTCGGCGTGGTCTGGTGGAGATCGGCCCGGTCCCGGGGTCACCGGCGGTCAGGAGCCTTGGGTTTCCCGGCGAGATGTGGGTGTCGCCTGCGGAGAAAAGCGCTGGCAACGGCGGAGCGGGAGGACGACCCGGCAAGGTTCGCCGGGGAACCTTCCCGAGTGGGCCGCGCGTTCGCGGCCGGCGGTCGGGTCTTGGTAGGCAGCGGGTGGCTTTGTGCTCACCGGTCGGCGTGGTCTGGTGGAGATCGGCCCGGTCCCGGGGTCACCGGCGGTCAGGAGCCTTGGTTTCCCGGCGAGATGTGGGTGTTGCCTGCGGAGAAAAGCGCTGGCAACGGCGCGGAAGGGTGGGCGGCCCAGTCAGGTCCGCCGGGGGGCCTTCCCGGGTGGGCCGGGTGTTCTCGGCCGGCGGTCGCGCTTCGGTGGGCAGCGGGTGGCTTTGTGCTCACCGGTCGGCGTGGCCTGGTGGAGATCGGCCCGGTCCCACGGTCACCGGCGGTCAGGAGCCCTGGGCTCCCCGGCGAGACACGGGCGTTGCTCGTCGGAAAGGCGCTGGCAACGGCGAACGGGTGGGCACTGCCGTCAGGTCCGCCGGGGAACCTTCCCGAGTGGGCCGGGTGTTTTCGGCGTGCGGTGGATGTTCAATGGCCGGGGCCAAGTGGGGCCGCGAGTGGGCGGTTTCGGTTGCCGAAGTGCACAACCCGGCCCGCGACAGGCACACACGCGGCCCGGCTCTTGTAAAACCGCAGGTCGGCGGGAATCCTATGCGCCGAAAGCCGTTCCGCGATCCGGATCGAGACCCCCAACCCCACGCCGGCCCCTCTGCCCGGCCCGCCGGGAGACCTCCCCGAGCGGGTCGTGCCGTTTCGGCGGGCGTTTCGGGTCGGGTCGGCCGAGAGGAAACCCCCCGGCGGGTCTCGCGGGGCTCGATCCGGATCCCGAGACGCATTCGAGCCCAAGACTGTCCGCTGACCTGCGGTTTAGCGGGAACGACCGGCGAAACCGCGTGCCGAGGGCGGGGTTTCGCACTCCGGCGACCGAAACCGCCCACTCTCCACCCCACTTCCCCCCCCGCTCGCCACCGAACGCCCGCCGCCCGCCGGAAACACCCGGCCCACTCGGGAAGGTTCCCCGGCGAGCCTTGCCGGGCCGTCCTCCCGCTCCGCCGTTGCCAGCGCTTTTCTCCGCAGGCGACACCCACATCTCGCCGGGAAACCCAAGGCTCCTGACCGCCGGTGACCCCGGGACCGGGCCGATCTCCACCAGACCACGCCGACCGGTTAGCACAAAGCCACCCGCGCCCGACCCGACCAAGTCGCGACCGCTGGCCGAGAGCGCCCGGCCCACTCGGGAAGGCTCACCGGCGGACCTGACGAAAGCACCCACCCGCTCCGCCGTTGCCAGCGCCTTTTCCGCAGGCGACACCCGCGTCTCGCCGGGGAGCCCAGGGCTCCTGACCGCCGGTGACCGTGGGACCGGGCCGATCTCCACCAGGCCACGCCGACCGGTGAGCACAAAGCCACCCGCTGCCCACCAAGACCCGACCGCCGGCCGAGAACACCCGGCCCACCCGGGAAGGCCCCCCGGCGGACCTGACTGGGCCGCCCACCCTTCCGCGCCGTTGCCAGCGCCTTTCTCCGCAGGCGACGGCCGTGTCTCGCCGGGGGACCCAGGGCTCCTGACCGCCGGTGACCGTGGGACCGGGCCGATCTCCGCCGGTCCACGCCGACCGGTTAGCACAAAGCCACCCGCTGCCTACCAAGACCCGACCGCCGGCCGCGAACGCCCGGCCCACTCGGGAAGGCTCCCCGGCGAACCTGACCGGGGCGCCCACCCCTCCGCGCCGTTGCCAGCGCTTTTCTCCGCAGGCGACACCCACATCTCGCCGGGAAACCCAAGGCTCCTGACCGCCGGTGACCCCGGGACCGGGCCGATCTCCACCAGACCACGCCGACCGGTTAGCACAAAGCCACCCGCGCCCGACCCGACCAAGTCGCGACCGCTGGCCGAGAGCGCCCGGCCCACTCGGGAAGGCTCACCGGCGGACCTGACGAAAGCACCCACCCGCTCCGCCGTTGCCAGCGCCTTTCTCCGCAGGCGACGGCCGTGTCTCGCCGGGGGACCCAGGGCTCCTGACCGCCGGTGACCGTGGGACCGGGCTGATCTCCGCCGGTCCACGCCGACCGGTTAGCACAAAGCCACCCGCTGCCTACCAAGACCCGACCGCCGGCCGAGAACGCGCGACCCACTCGGGAAGGCCCCCCGGCGAACCTTGCCGGGCCGCCCTCCCGCTCCGCCGTTGCCAGCGCCTTTCCGGCAAGCAACGCCCGCGTCTCGCCGGGGGACCCAGGGCTCCTGACCGCCGGTGACCGTGGGACCGGGCCGATCTCCGCCGGACCACGCCGACCGGTTAGCACAAAGCCACCCGCGCCCGACCCGGCCAAGACGCAACGTGCACCGTCGGGCATGGGCTCCGCCGGCAGCCGACCCACCCGGGAAGACGCGTCGCCCCCCAGGCAACCCCGCGAGGCCACGGCCCGGGTCCGGCCCCGGGCCGCCCCGCCACCCTCCGACCGAAGCCGCCCGCGTTCGCCCGTCCCGCCCCCCAACGCGCAGAAGCCACCCATCCTCGCCCGTCCCGCGCCGCCAACGCGCAGCCGAGAAGCCACCCGCACCGCCGCCCCCACCAAAACGCAGCAGCGAAGTTCCCGACCCCCGCCCGACCCCGACCCCGACCCCCGACCCAACCCCACCTCCAAGCCAACCCAACCCAACCCACCCCAACCCAACCCACCCCAACCCAACCCAACCCACCCCAACCCAACCCCCAGCGCACCCCACCCCACCCCAACCGCGACAGTTAGCTGACGGGTCGTCAGGGAATTTTCTTCGCATAACGGGATCAAATGGCCCACGGCTCGGTTGTTGCTCTTCCCCGCACCTCCCCGGCGTGCTAAACACTGTCAACCAGTTCGGCTGGAGTGCACCGATCCGGTTGGCAGCGTCCACGAGATGCGTGCCCGCCCCATCGAGGCCGAGCGGCGCTTTGCCCCCAAAGATTCCGTACAAAACCGGACGTGTCGCAGTGGTGACACGTGTCCGGCGCGCGCCCCTGCACAGAACGGAAAGTACCGGTATGTCTGCGACCGTTGAAGTATCCGCGAAGCCGCCGGAGCCCGAATCCGACCCGTCCTCGGTCGACACCGGTCGACTGGAGGGCGTGTCCAAGGGCCGAGTCCTGGCCGTCCTGGCCGTCGTGGTCATGTTCTCCGAGGTCGTGCCGCTCCAGTACGCGATGATCTCCTCGGCCGTGCCGGAAATCGCCCCGTCGTTCCGGTCCGTCGGCGAGAGCATCACGTGGATGGTGGTGATCCTGGGCCTGGTCGGCGGCGCGGTCAGCCCGCTGATCGGCAAGCTCTCGGATGTCTACGGCAAGAAGCGGCTGCTGCTCGCGACCAGCGTCTCGTTCCTGCTCGGCTCGCTGATCTGCGCGCTCACCAGCTCGTGGCCGCTGTTCCTGCTCGGCCGCGCGCTCCAGGCGGTCGCGTTCGGCATGACCGCCGTCGTGTACGGGCTCATCCGCGACCTGATGCCGCGCAAGTTCATCCCGGTCGCGATTGGCGTCTCGGCCACCGGCCTCGGGCTCTCCGCCGCGCTGGCGCCGGTCGTCGGCGGCGTGCTCACCGAGCACTACTCCTGGCGCTCGCTGTTCTGGTTCCTGGTCGTCTACATGCTCGTGCTGATCCCGCTGCTGGTGGTCGTGGTGCCGGAGTCCAAGCTGCGCGTCCCGCAGAAGGTGGACTACGTCGGCGGCGTCATCCTCGGTGTCGGGCTCGCGCTGATCCTGCTCTACATCAGCCAGGGTCAGGCTTGGGGCTGGGGCAAGCCGTCCGCGTTCGGGTACGCGGTCCTCGGCATCGTGGTGATCGGCCTGTGGGTGTTGTGGGAGAAGCGGGTGGAGAACCCGATCATCGACCTCAAGCTGCTGACCGCCCCGCGGGTGGCGCTCGTGCTCGGGATCGCGTTCCTGGCGAACATGATCATCGGCATTCAGAACTACCTCACCAGTTACATGGGCCTGACCCCGGACAACATCAAGCAGAGCACTCTGGACAAGTACGGCGACGGCGCCGTCCAGGGCGCCAAGGCGATGGGCGCACCCGAGGCGATGTGGGCGGGAATCGCCGACCAGGTCAAGGCGGCCGTCTCGTTCAACGACTCGCTCGACTACGCACTCGGCTTCACCCTGCTCGGACTCGCCCTGCACGTACTGATCTGGCAGTCCATGTCCAGCATGATCGCCGGCCCGCTGGCCGGGCTGTGGGGGCAGCGTCGGGGGCTGCGGATGCCGATGATCGTCGGTGTCGCCACGCTGACCGTCGCGGGCTTCATGTACCTGTTCCTGCACGACTCGTGGCAGCTCATGCTGATCTGCGGCGTGGTCTACGGCATCGGCTTCGGGATGTACTACGCCGCCGCGCCGAACCTGATCATCGAGGCCGTACCGCAGGAGCAGCAGGGCATCTCGTCCAGCATGCTGGTGGTCGCCCAGTCGTTCGGCGCCTCGGTCGGCGTCGCGCTGCTGGCACCGATCTTCACCAACAACCGCCTACGGATCACCGGTCCCTCGCCGACCGGCCAGGGCATGGCCACCGTCGACGCATGCGACCCGCGTGGCTGTACCTACACCACGGACGCCTTCACCACCGGCTTCTGGATCCTGATCGTGTGCGGCGTGCTGGCGCTCGGGATCGCGCTGCTGATGAAGCACGGCCGCAAGCCCGCCACGGGTGGCCTGCTGCACTGAGCGGCCGGCCGCAACCAAGCGGGTCGGCAACCATCGAAGCGGTCGGCCGTTCGTATCGGCCGCTCGGCGCGAGCGACCCGACACAGCGTCAGGGCCCGGATATCCGAGGGGGATACCCGGGCCCTGACGGCACGTCACCTACCGCGCGGACCGCCGACCGACTACCGCCGACCACCTACTGCCGACCGCCGATCTCGGCCGCCAACCCGCCAACCCGCCGACCCCCGCCCCCACCGCCCTACCCCCCGACCACCGTCTCCAGCAGCGCGAGCAGCCGCTCCGCCTGCTGCTCCGGGTCGCCGTCCGCCGGGGTGAGCCGCAACTCCGGCTTCTCCGGGGCTTCGTACGGGGCCGAGATGCCGGTGAAGTCGCCGATCTCGCCGCGCCGGGCCTTGGCGTACAGGCCCTTCGGGTCGCGACGTTCGCACTCCTCGATCGGGGTGTCCACGAACACCTCCAGGAACGGCAGACCGTCCCGGGCGTGCAGGGCGCGGACCCGGTCGCGGTCGGCGCGGTACGGGCTGATCACCGGGACGATCGCGATCACGCCCGCGTCGGCGAACAGCCGGGCCACCTCGCCGACCCGGCGAATGTTCTCGGTGCGATCCTCGGCGCCGAAACCCAGGTCGCCGTTCAGACCGAGCCGGACGTTGTCGCCGTCCAGCCGGTACGCGGTGATCCCGCGCTCGACCAGGAGCCGCTCGGCGATCACCGCGACCGTCGACTTGCCCGAGCCCGACAGACCGGTGAACCAGATCGTCGCTCCGGGCGCCGGACGCTGCTCGCGCGTCACTCCGCCCTCGTGCCAGACCACGTTGCGCTCGCTCACGACTCTCCATCCACATTGCTATCGAGGATTCGTACGGTACGGGGCGCCACGCCGCGCCCCGGATCCGGCCCGCCGCGCGACAACCGGCAGGCGAGCCGCCTCCTCGACCCGACGCCCCGACCCGCCTCCCCGACCCGACACCCGACCCACCGCCCAAGTCGCTGCCCGGCCCACCGCCCTGCCCACTCCTCGCCCGTGCGACGCCCGACGACCTGACCACCCGACGACCCGACGACCCCCGGACAAGTATCTGACGGCCCTTCAGATTTACCTTCACAAAGAGCTAATCTGCGGCGAGGCCACGCCGCCTGGCGTTCGGCCGCGAATCCGAACGTGAGGGAGAGGCCCAGTCATGCCCTGGACACCACCGCAGCGCGCCGCCTGGACCGAGACCCTTGCCGCCGGCGACATCCCGCCGCTCACCGACGACCTCGACCGGCCGTTCGACGCCGACGCACTGCTCGGTGAGGCGCGGGCCAGGACCGGACTGAGCGACCCGGGCCAGGACGACCCGGGCCAGGACGACCCGGGCCAGGACGACCCGGGCCAGGACGACCCGGGCGAGGACGGCCCGGGCCAGGACGGCCTGGGCGAGCAAGACCCGGGCTTCCGCGAGGGCCTGGACCGGCTGCTGTACGCGCTGGAGCACGAGGCCGACCTCGATCGGGTCGGCCGCTGGTGGGCGCACACCTGGGTGGCCCGGCTGCTGGAGGTGCGGCTCCAGATCGCCCGCTACGTACGGGACGACCCCGGCGTGCTCGACGAGCAGATCCACCGGCCGATCTTCGTCACCGGCGGCCCGCGGACCGGTACCTCGATCCTGCACGCGCTGCTGGCTCGGGATCCGGCGAACCGGGTCCCCACCACCTGGGAGTTCCTGCGGCCCGTGCCGCCGCCCGAGCCCGCGACCCGGGACGCCGACCCGCGGATCGGGCTCGCCGAGCGCGAGATCCGGTTCATCACCGCCGCGGTGCCGGCCATGGACGCGATCCACGAGAAGAGCGGCACGTTGCCCAAGGAGTGCATCAGCGCGCACGCGCTCGCGTTCCGATCCGAGGACTTCACCGGGCAGTTCGCGATTCCGTCCTACGCCGCGTGGCTGGCCGAATGCGACATGCGGCCCGCGTACGCCTACCACCGGCTCGTCCTGCAGATCCTCCAGCGCCGTACCCCGGGGCGGAACCGGTGGGTGCTCAAGTCGCCCGCGCACCTGCTCACCCTGGACGCGCTGGTCGACGTCTACCCGGACGCGCGTCTGGCGGTGACCCACCGCGACCCGCTCACCGTGCTCGCGTCGCTGAGCAGCCTGATCGCCACGATCCACCACGCGTACGGCAACGCGTCCGACATTCGCGACGTCGCCCGTACCCAGAGCGATCTGTGGTGCACCGCCTACGACCGGCTCACCGCGTTTCGCGACGCGGGCCGGATCGCCGAGTCGGACTGGCACGATTCGGCCTACGCCGACTTCATGCGCGATCCGATCGCGGTGGTGCGCGAGTTGTACGCCACGTTCGGTCTCGACCTCACCGCCGAGGCGGAGGACGCGATGCGCGCGCACCTGGCCGATCGTCCGCAGGGCAGGCACGGGCGGCACAACTATTCGTTCGACGACCTCGGATTGGACCGGGAGGACGTACGATCTCGGCTGACGGAGTATCAGAAGCGGTTCCTGGTCCCGACGGAAGAGATCTGACGTGCACCCGAGCCTGCGGCACACGAACGACCCGCACCGCAACGACCCCCACCGCACGCACCCGCAGGGCGACGACCCGCGCGACGACGCGCAGCGCAACGACGCATCCGCGCACGAGGTCGTCAACGGCACCGCGTGGCGCGCCTATTGCGAGCGCATGGCCGCGCTGGGCGATCGCATCCTGGAGGCCGACTTCCCCGGTGCGACCGACACCGATCGGGCCGAGGGGATCCGGCACCTGGCCAATCAGGTCGCCTGCTGGCTGACCTACCAACTCGCCGCGACCGATCCGCAGAACCCGGCGTTCTTCACCCACAACGACCTCGCGTACCGCTGGGGCGGGCCGAACGTGGACCAGAACGCGCGCCGTGCGCCGATCTCCGGGGACGGTGTGTACCGGCTCACCGTGACGATGAACGCGTGCGAGAAGTTCGTCCTCCAGGTCAAGCCGGGGGACATGCACTCCGGGCGGACCGACATCGTTGCGGAGACCTCCTCGACCGCGCTGGGTGTCGGGCCCGGCGACACCGTCGAGATCATCCTCAGTGCCGCCGAGCAACCCGGGAACTGGGTCCGCCTGACACCGGACGCCCGGGTCCTGCACGTACGCGACTACTACTTCGACTGGAAGCCGGAACAACCGGCCATGCTGGCCCTGGAACGCCTGGACACCCAGGGCCAACCGGCCGCACGGGTCACCCCGGAGCGGGTCGCGGGGATGCTCGACAGCGCCGCGACGTCGGTGGAGAACTCGATCGAGGTCTGGAACGACTGGGTGCGCACCACCGGCGACCGGCAGCCGGTGAACACGTTCAGCACACCGTCCACGGTGGCCGGCGGGGTCAAGGAGGTCGTGTACGGCTTCGCCCGGGTGCGGCTGACGGATGATCAGGTGCTGATCGTGGAGACCGATCCGCGCGTCTCGGCGCAGTGGGACCTCCAGCTGTACAGCCCCGGCTGGTTCGAGTCGCTCGACTTCGCCAACCGGCAGACCTCGCTCAACCACGTGCAGGCGGAGGCCGATCCGGACGGTCTGATCCGGGTCGTAATCGGCGCCCTGGACCCCGGTGTGCCGAACTGGCTGGACACCGAAGGCCGTACGGAGGTCTTCGCCACACACCGCTGGCTCGACCCCCACGAACAGCCCACCGTCCGCACCCGTGTGGTCCCGCGCGACGAGGTGCGCAACCACCTCGTCCCCGACACCCGCGCCGTCGACGCACCCGAGCGCCGCGAATCGATGCGCCGGCGTTCCGCCCACGTGTCCTGGCGCTTCCGGGCGTGACGGGGCCACCGTCGATACGGCCCTGCCACGTCCGGCAGGGCCGTATACCCGGTCCCACGCGCATCCGCCCACTCGTGGGACGAAACAGCCCTGCGGCGCGCCCCTACGACCTGACTTCCGGACCCGGTGACACCGGGGCGACACCTCTACCGCACGAGCAAGCAGCCGGCATCCGTCACCGCCGGATCGGCGACGGCGGGCTGCGGGAGTACGGGGCCGCCCGAAGGCTCCGTAACCGAGGCACTTCGGACGAGGCCACGGCGCATGTGACCGCGTCGCCGGCAGTGGCCCGGCACGGGCACGGGATGCCCCGCGCCGCCCGGTCGTCTCAGACCGACGCGCCTTCGGTGGCCGGGGACTTGGCCGGGACGACCTCGGTCTTCTTGCGGAGCGTCGAGGCCGCGTCCGTGTCGCGGATGGTCAGGGCGGCGATCGCGCCGAGGACCGCCAGGCCGGCGGCGACCAGGAAGGCCACGTGGTACGCGTGCAGGTTCGGGCTCGGGACGCCGCCGGAGTGGGTCGTCATCGTGCCGATTCCGGCGAGCACGCTCGCCAGGAGCGCGACGCCCAGGGCCGAGCCGAGTTGGCGTTGCACGTTGAAGATGGTCGAGGCGCGGCCGTTGTCGGCCGGCGCGGTCCGCGCGAACGCGGCCGCCTGCATCGGGATCATCACGTGCGCCATCGAGGCGCCGGTGCAGAACATCAGCACCACGATCAGCGCGGGCGCGGTGTCGCCGTCGACCAGGGCCAGCAGCGCCGCGCACGCGCCGATGCCGAGCAGGCCGCCCGCCATCAGCCGGCGCGGTCCGACCACCGGGTACAGGCGCGAGACCCACTGGGTGGCGATCACCACGCCGAACGCCTCCGGGAAGGTGAGCAGACCGGTCTCCAGGGCCGACTTGCCGAACGCCTGCTGCTGCATGAGCGGGAAGACGTACAGCACGCCCAGGAACGCGGCGGAGTTGACCATCGACACCACGTTGGTGCTGACGAACAACCGGTCGCGGAGCAGCCGCAGGTGCAGCATCGGCTCCTTGACCCGCAGCTCGACGAAGATCATCGCGATGCACAGGATCAGGCCGGCGATCCCGGTGGACAGGATGATCGGCGAGCCCCAGCCCTTGGTCGCGCCCTCGCTCAGTGCGTACATCAGCAGCGCGAAGCCGGCCCCGGACAGGACGAACCCGGGCAGGTCGAAGCGACCGGCCTTGGGGTTCTTGTACTCCTCCAGGAAGACCAGGCCGAACACGAACGCGGCCACACCCACCGGCAGGTTGATGTAGAAGACCCAGTGCCAGGACGCCTTGTCCACGAGCAGGCCGCCGAGCACCGGGCCCAGCGCGGGGGCCAGTGCGGTGGGGACCATCAGGATGCGGGACGCGCGCACCCGCTCCTCGGGCGGGAAGACCCGGAACATCATCGCCATGCCGACCGGCGTGAGCATGCCGCCGCCCGCGCCCTGGAGGATCCGGAAGAGCACCAGTTGATCGATGCTCTGCGCCAGTCCGCACAGTGCGGACGCGCCGGTGAACAGGGCCAGTGCGATCAGGAAGATCCGCTTGGTGCCGAAGCGGTCGCCGAGCCAGCCGGACGCGGGGATGAACACCGCGAGGCTGACCAGATAGCCGACCGCGACCGTGGCCAGGCTCGCCTGGGACGCGCCCAGGTCCTTGCCGATCGCGGGGAGCGCGACGTTGATGATGGTGACGTCGAGGATGTTGACGAACATCGCGGCGACGAAGACGGCGCCGACCACGACCTTCTGACTGAGGCGGGACGCGGATATGGGCGGCATACGGCAGACGGCCTTCGTGTTGTCGGGGGAGCGGGGCGGAGCCTGGGACCGAACCGAGTCCGGGATCGGGCGGAGTCCGGCACACCGGGTGGAGCCTGATACTGAGCGAAGCTCACTATATCTTTTTGTACATGTGCAGCCGACAGGTTATTTTTCCCGGCGCCCGCATGGCCGCACACATCGGATGCACAACGCCGACGGCCCGGAAGGAAGTCCTCCCGGGCCGTCGGCGTGATGCTCGTTACAAGTGGATGCTCTGGGCCCGTCGAACGGTCGGCCCCGTCAGGTGGTCGGCTCGGCCCGCCCGTCGGTTCCCCGCCCGTCGCTCCGGCTCAGTGCTCGCCCTCGCCGCGGGCCGGCAGGCCCAGTGCCTTGCATGCCTCGTTGTACTGCGTGACGACCTCGATCCGTACGTCCCGACGTTCGGTGATCGAGCGGCTCCACGGCACCCGCACCGGGATCGGTTCCCCGGCCACGATCGCCGAGTAGTACGCCGCGTCGCCGTCCAGGCCGGTCATGGTGGCCGAGGTGGCGTCCGGCTGGCCGCCCAGACCACGCGAGATCAGCAGGCAGTCCTCGGGGTGGTCGTCGTTCATGTGCTTGCAGACGGCGGTGATCGCGTCCGCTCCGAACGGGTTGACGGTCGCCTCGCTCATGCGGGTCGCCTCCGGCGGTAGGGGGTGGAGGTGGTCAGGCGCGCGCGGAGTCGCGGCGCCGCCGGGACGCGGCGACCGCGCCCACGCCGACCACCAGCATGCCCGCACCCACGTAGGCGAGCTGCGTGCTCGACGAGCCGGTCTTGGGCAGCTTCGGCTCGCCGGCCTCGGTGGTGGCACCGGTCTGCGGGGTGGTGGCGGCCGGCGCGGTGGCGCCGAAGCTCACCGGGACCCACACGTCCTGGTCGCGGTTGGCGAGGTCGGTGTGGTCGTTGAAGGTCGCCACGAAGCACGCGGTGGTGGCGCAGTCGACCTTCTTCTTGTCCTTGCCCTCGAAGCTCTGCGCGGGCTTGATCTTGACCGAGAAGGTGCCGTCCGGGCCGACCTGCGGGACGTAGCCGGCGTTGCCGTACTGGGTCGGCACGCCGCCGGCCGGCTTGGCCACGGTCTGCGCGATGTACACGCCCTTGCCCGGCTTGAAGTTCTTGCCGGTGACGGTGATCTCCTCGCCGCCGGCGGCGAGACCGCTCGCCTTGGACAGGCTGATCGTCGGTGCGTCGGCCGCCGAGGCGGGAGCGCTCGCGAAGGCGGTGAGGCCGAGACCGGCGATCGCGGTGGCGGCGACGGCGGCGGCGGTACGGGATGTGCGCATGTGCGGACTCCGAGGACTGGGGACGAGCCTGCCGACTCGGTGGCTCGTCGGATGGGGGAGTGAGGGACGAAGGGCCGCGGTCAGGCGGTCGGCCGACGGCGCTTGATCAGCACGCCGACGACCACCAGGACCACCACCACGACGGCGGCGATCACTCCGAGGATCAGGCCGCCGTTGCCGTCGTCGTCGTCCTTGTCTTCGGTCGCGACGATCGTGCCGTCGGTCTTCGGGGCCGTCGCGGTCGGCGCGGCCGCACCCGGCGCCGCCGACGTCTTCGGCGCGCCCGCACCCGGCGCCCCGGCCTGCGGCGCGGCGGTGGCCGGCGGCGGGCTCGCGGGCAGACCCGGGTCCTCGCCCTGGAAGCCGATCGGCAGGTAGACCTCCTGCGTACGGTCCTTGCCGTTGGCCGAGTTCGAGGTGGCGATCGCGCAGCGGGTCTTGAGGCAGTCGACCGCGCCGAACTTGGCCATGACCTTGACGTCGGTGCTGAACGAGCCGGTCGCGTCCGCCTCGGTGGGGCCGGAGAACGAGCCCATGTCACACGCGCGGCCCGCGCCCTGGGCGGGGTCGCACGGCAGGATGAACAGCCGCACGCCCGGCGTGAAGCCCTTGCCGACCAGCTTGACCACGTCGCCCGCCGGGTCGAGCCCGGTGGTCTTCGCCGCGGTCAGGGTGGCTTTGCCCGCCGCCGGGGTACCGGCCGCGTGTGCGGGACTCGCCGGGCCGCCGAGCGACCAGGCGAGAAGGAGCGTCGCGACGGCGGCGACGGCGCCGAGGCGTCCGGTGCGGGCTGGGCTCACGTTGTTTCCTCTGGGCCGACCGTACGATCGCGTACGGAATGATTGGAGGTGAGGCTATCCTAAGACCGGGCCGATCCGACGGGACTGCCGGGGTGGCCCCGCAGACGGCCGCGATCGAGCGCTCGGCCGGCTCCGTGAGGCCGACTCCGCGAGGCCGGCTCGTGCCGCCCCTCGGGCGAGCCCTCGCACCGGTCGGCCGCGCCGAGTCCGGCGGATGGAGACCCTGCCGACAACGTGCCGACAAGTTGTCGGTAACTTATTGACGGCACCGCATCGCGCCACACAGACTGCGAGGGCCGGCGGAAACGGGCGGCGACCCGAATCGCTGCCGGCGCTGCGCCCTGGGCGAAGTGTCGAATCCGCACGGGCGAAGCCGCCTGACTCACCACAGTTCGCACCGTCCGCACCATCTTGTGCGTGTTCGGTAGATCTTGTCGCACCTAGGGGAAACCTCATGACCACGACCGAGACCGCCGAAACCGCCGGTGCAACCCCGACCTTCGCCGAGTCGCTGCGCAAGCGCTCGTGGGCCTTCCACCAGGAGGCCGAGGGTTCGGGCTTCCTCGAAGCGCTGATGAAGGGCGAACTGACCCGGGACGCGTACACCGCGATGGTGGCCCAGCACTACTGGGCCTACGTCGTGCTCGACGACGCCGCGGACACCATGCGCAACGACCCGATCGGCGCCCCGTTCGCCGATGCGCGCCTGGACCGCCGGGCGGTGCTCGAAGCCGACATGCTCTTCCTGGCCGGCGAGAACTGGAAGCAGGAATGGCCCGCGAACGAGGCCACCCGGCGCTACGCGGACCGGATGCGGGAGAAGTGCTACGACTGGGCCGGCGGTTTCGTGGCCCACCACTACACCCGCTACCTCGGCGACATGTCCGGCGGCCAGTTCATCGCCAAGCAGATGCGCAAGCACTACGACCTGCCGGGCACCCGAGGCAGCGACTTCTACGTGTTCGACGGGCTCGGCGACCTGACCGTGTGGAAGGACGCCTACCGCGCGGCGATGAACAACGCGCCGTGGGACGCGGAGGAGCAGGAACTGGTGATCCAGGAGGTGCTGTTCGCGTACGACATCAACAGTGCCGTGCTGCGCGAGCTGGGCAAGGACCTGGAGCGGTTCCGCAAGACCGCCTGATCGATCGCGGCAACACCCGATCGACCGCGGAACCGTGCGTTCCGCCACCACCGCACGCCCCGGGGGCCCACCGTCCGATGCGCCGTCCGACAATGGATGGCGCATCGGATCGGCGGGAGAGTGATGACGAACTACCTGGTGCGGCGCGTGCTGGGCGTCGTCGTGGTGATGTTTGCCGTCGTGACCGGCCTGTTCCTGCTGCTGCACGCATCGCCGGTGAGCCCGGTCAACCAGCTCGCGCCGCAGGTCGCGGCCGATCCGGTGGCCCGCGCTGCGGTCGAGCACCGGATGGGTCTGGACCGGCCGCTGGTGACCCAATACCTCGACTACGTCGGCGACGCGCTGCGCGGCGACTTCGGCACCTCGCTCTACGACGGCTCCTCGGTCGCCGACCAGATCGGCCGCGCGCTGCCGATCTCGCTCGAACTCGGGCTGCTCGCAGCCGTGTTCGCAGTGATCCCGGCCACTTTGCTCGGGGCGTGGTCGGTGCTGCGCCGCGGCGGCGTGGTCGACCACGGTACGCGGGTGCTGAGCGTGCTGGCGATGTCCCTGCCGGGCTACTGGCTGGCCGTGCTCGCGCTCGTGCTGGTCGGCGACAGCCATCCGGACCTGCTGCCGAACGCGGGTGGCTTCGTCACCTTCACCGAGGACCCGGCGACCAACCTCAAGGTGCTCGTGTTGCCCGCGATCGTGCTCGCACTGGCCACGTTCGCGATGCTCACCCGCTCGCTGCGCGGCGGGCTCGCCGACGCGATGGCCTCCGACCATGCCTTGTTCGCGCGGGCGATGGGCGGTTCGCGGCTGCTCACGCTGCGCCGGGTGGCGCTGCGCGGGGCGCTCGTGCCGACGCTGACCGTGGCCGGCGTCCTGATCGGCGGGTTGCTGTCGGGCACCGTGTTGATCGAGAACGTGTTCCAGATCCCGGGGATCGGCCAACTGATGGTCACCGCATTCCAGCGGCAGGACTATCCGCTCGCGCTCGGCGCCTGCGTGGCCACCTCGGCGATCTTCCTGCTGTTGAATCTGGTGGTCGACCTGCTCTACCCGCTCGTGGATCCGCGCACCGCGGCCGGCGTCACCCGGGACAAGCTCGGACGGGCCGGGTGAGGCCCCGCCCGCGCCTGGGCGCGGCCGGTTGGATCGGCCTGGCCTGCGTCGTGCTCTACCTCCTGGTCGCCACCGTCGGCCGGCTGCACAGCGATCCCGTCGCGCTGGTCACCCCGGGCCCCGAGGCCCCCTCGCTCGCGCACCCCTTCGGCACCGACCACCTGGGCCGCGACCTGCTGGCTCGAACCGCCGAGGGCGCCTGGACCTCGCTGTGGATCTGCCTGACCTCGATCGGCTTCGCAGTGGCGGTCGGCATGCCGCTGGGCGTTCTCGCCGGATACCGGCACGGCGGTCGCCTCGACGGTGTGCTGATGCGCTCGGTGGAGACCCTCCAGGCGCTGCCGCAGTTCGTCTTCGTGATGTTCCTGATCGGCCTGATGGGCACCGCGGACATGCACTTCGGTCCGGTCACCGTCGGCAACGGGCCGCGGGTCGCATTCGCCATCGGGCTGGGCTTCGTGCCCTACTTCGCCCGGGTCGCCCGCGGCGCCACGGTGGTGGAGATGCGCGAGGACTACGTCACCAACCTGCGCGGCCTGGGTGTGCCCACCCGGGAGATCCTCTTTCGCGAGGTGCTGGTCAACGTCTGGCCGCCGGTGCTCGGCCAGGCCCTCCTGGCGATGGCCATCGCGGTCTTCGCCGAGGGCGGCCTGAGCTTCCTCGGCCTGGGCGTGGCGCCGCCGCAGGCCACGCTGGGCAACCTGATCGCCGACGCCGGCGGACAGATCATCGGCGGCGACTGGTGGTACGCGACGCTGCCCGGCACGGTCCTGGTGCTCGGCATCCTGGGCTTCAACCTGCTCGGCGAGACGGCCGGCGGCGGCCGACCGCGCGTCGTCGGCACCGGTCCGGTCCGCCGGCGCGCGCCCGAGCAGACCCCCAAGCAGTCCCCGACCCAGAAGGAGACCCAGTGACCCCGGTGCGCACAGTCGGCCTGAACCGCCGAGGCTTCCTCGGCCTCGCGGCGCTCGCGGCCGCCGGCGGCACGGGCGTGCTCACCGCGTGTTCGAGCTCTTCCGGGAGCAAGCGGGTGGCCGATCGACACCGGGACGGCATCCTGCGGATCGGCGTGGCGTCCGCGCCCAGCAGCCTGAACCCGCTCGACTCCGGCTCGGAGATCACCCGATGGATCGCCGAGCCGATCATGGAGAGCCTGTACGGCTACGACGCGAAGCTCGCCTCGGTGCCGCTGCTCGCCGACGGCGAACCGCAGATCGGCGACGACGGCCTGACCTGGACGATCCGCCTGCGCCAGGGCGTGCTGTGGCACGACGGCAGCGCGTTCACCGCGGACGACGTGGTGGCCACGCTGGCGCACATGCTCGACCTCGCGGCCGGCAGCGAGTGGATCACCTACATGCTCGGCTACCTCTCCCGCTTCGAGAAGGTCGACGAGCACACCGTGCGGATCGTGCTGAGCAAGCCGTACGGTCTGCTGCGCTCGCACCTGACCAACCTGCCGATCACGCACCGCGACTTCGTGGCCCGCAAGGACACGATGATGGGCACCGGGCCGTACCGGTTGGACAAGTTCGTGGCCGGCCAGAGCTTCACCCTCTCCCGCTTCGACCGCTACCACGGCGGCCAGTACCCCGGCGGCGCCAAGCCCGCGTTCGCCGGCATGGAGTACACCGTCTTCGCGGACGCGAACACGCGGGTGCTGAGCCTGCGGCAGGGCAAGGTCGATCTGATCACCGCGCCGTCCTTCGCCACGTTCGACACGATCCGCCGGGACAAGTCGCTCGCGCTCGTACTCGCCGAGGCGCCGCTGGACGTGCTCAGCTACGTGATGATGAAGAAGGAGCCGTTCTCCGACCCCGACTTCCGCAAGGCGGTCGCGCTGTCGATGGACCGCCAGGGTGTGCTGCAACGGGTGTACGGCGGCGAGGGCACCATCGGCCAGGGCCCGATCGGGCCCGCCGAACTCGGTTGGGACGCAACGCTGAAGCCGTTCCCGCCCGCACCCGACGTGGCCCAGGCCCGCGCGTTGTTGGCCCGGGCGAAGACGACCAAGCGCTCGTTCACCGTGACCATCGGCACCAACCAGGGCATCCGCGACATCGCCCAGGTGCTGGTGGCGGGCTGGAAGCAGGTCGGCCTCGACGTCACCATCGAGCAACTCGCGGGCGGGCCGTGGTCCAACAAGTGGCTGTCGCGCGACTACGACATGCTGATGAACACGTTCTCGTCCGGCTTCACCTCGGGCCCGGCGAACTACCTGACGCTCGCTCCGGCCGGCTCCGCCAATGTGCTCTCCTGCGGCTACGCCAACCCCGAGGTGGACCGGCTGATCGACACCGTCTGGCAGACCTCGGACCCCGCCGAACGGGAGGCCGCGCTCGGCCGGGTGAATCGGCTGCTCGCCGAGGACGCGGTGATCACCCCGCCGGTGTACCCGAAGCTCGCCCTGGCCCAGCGCGCCGAACTGTCCCCGCTCGACCCGACGATGTTGCGGATCAGCCGGCTCGACCCGCAGCACCTGCGGTTCGTGTGATGGCGCAGGCGCATGCGACCGAGGCGCCACTGCTGCGGGTGCGCGACCTCGACGTCGGCTATCGCGGGCCGTTCGGGCCGGTGCCCGCGGTGCGCGGGGTTTCCTTCGACGTGGCACCCGGCGAGATCCTGGGCCTGGTCGGCGAATCCGGCAGCGGCAAGAGCAGCGTGTGCACCGCACTGATGGGTCTGCTGCCGGACGGCGCGACGCGCGCGGGCGGCATCGAGTTCCAGGGCGAGGACCTGGCCGCGATGCGCGAACGGGACCTGCGTCGGGTGCGCGGGCGCAGGCTGGCGCTGGTGCCGCAACAGCCGATGACCTCGCTGGCGCCGACCACGCCCGTGCTTCGTCAACTGCGCTGGTACCTGGGCGATCGCCTCGACGACGTCGAGGTGCGCGAGACGCTGACCGGAATCGGCCTGGGCCCGGTCCTGGACCGGCCGCGCGACCTGCCCGGCAACTTCTCCGGCGGTCAGCTCCAGCGGGTGGTGATCGCGATCGCCGCGCTCGCCCACGAGCCCGCGCTGCTGCTCGCCGACGAGCCGACCACGACCCTGGACGCGAGCGTGCAGGCGCAGGTGTTGCGCCTGTTGTTGACCCTGCGGGACAAGCTCGGGCTCGCCATGGTCTACGTCTCGCACGACCTCGCGGTGGTGTCCACGATCTGCGACCGGGTCGGGGTGATGTACGGCGGACGGCTGGTGGAGACCGCGCCGGTGCGCGAGCTCTTCGCCGCGCCGCGGCATCCGTACACCCGGGCACTGATCGCCGCGATGCCGGCGACGACGCCGGCGGACCGGCCGCTGCGGGCGGTCGAGGGCAGTGCGGAGGGTGCGAACCTGCTGTCCGGTTGCCCGTTCGCGCCGCGCTGCCCGCACGTCCTGGACGTGTGCCGGGAACGAATGCCCGCCGCGGCACGGCACGGTGCGAGCGACGTGCGCTGCCACTGGGTGGAACGGGAGGCCGGCCGGTGAGCGAGTTGTTGACGGTGGACGCACTGACCCGCCGGTTCACCCTGCCCGGCTCGTTCGGCCTGCGCCGGACCGAGCCGCGGGTCGTGCCCGCCGCCGAGGACGTCTCGTTCACGGTCGCGGCCGGCGAGGTGCTCGCGGTCGTCGGCGAGTCGGGCTCCGGCAAGACCACGATCGCGCGGGTGCTCGCGGGTCTGGACACCGCGACGTCGGGCACCGTCGCGGTGGCCGGCCGGGTGTTGTCCGACGACCGTACCCCCGCCGATCAGCGGCTGATCCAGCTCGTCACGCAGAATCCGCGTGCCGCCTTCAACCGGCGTCGCACGTTGCGGCACGCGCTGCACCAGCCGCTGCGCGTGCACGGACTGGGCGCGGATCGGGCGGAGCGGGACGAACTGGTGCTCGCGATGGTCGAGCGGGTCGGGTTGAGCGCGGATCACCTGGACCGGCTGCCCGCCGAGGTCAGCGGTGGCGAACTGGCCCGATCGGTGCTCGCGCGCGCCCTGTTGGTGCGTCCGCGGGTGCTGGTCCTGGACGAGCCGACCGCGAGCCTGGACGCGAGCGTCAAGGCGACGGTGGTCAACCTGCTGTTGCGGCTGCGCACCGAGCTGGACCTGGCGATCGTGGTGATCACCCACGAGATCGACATCGCCCGGCGGCTCGCCGATCGTGCGGCGGTGATGTACCTGGGCCGGATCGTCGAGCTGGGCCCGGCCGAGCGGGTGTTGTCCCACCCGCGGCACCCCTATCCGCGGATGTTGCTCGCGAGCGTGCCGGTGCCCGACCCGCAGCGGACCGGCCGGGCGAGCGCGGCGGCACTCGGCGCGGGCATCGTCGGCGAGGTGCCCTCGGCCGCGGCGCCGCCGCCCGGTTGCGCGTACCACCCGCGCTGCACGTTCGCGACCGACGTGTGCGCCGAGCACCGCCCGCCGATCGCGTCGCTCGGCGAGGTCGACGTGGCCTGCCAGCACCCCCGGTGAACCTCGCGCACACCCGGTCGTCGTGCCGACGTGCGGCTGCGCGCGGCCGGTGCGGGCGGGGGTCGAAGGTGCGGATCGTGGACCGTCGGGGGACCGGGGTCGACCCGGTCTGCGCATTCGGGTATCGATTCGGTGTACGGCGGCGTGTCGGCGCGCACCGCTATCCTCCGGGTATTCCGCAAATCCGGAAAGTTGATCAACATTTCGCCGGCCACTCGCTTTATCGACCCCACTTGGTCCATTGCGCACGGATAATCGCCGTACTCATCATGCGGAAGGCGGAACTCCGCACTACTCCGCAAGGAGGGGATCGGGAGACGAAACCTCCTCAGGTGCCCGGAAACCACCCGGGCATGCCGGACGTCCTGAGTGGTACGGGGATCGGCAACGGCGTGCGAGAGGTTCGCGGTGATAACAAAAGTGTTTCGCGAAGGAAAAGTCCGGGTGAGCTATGACACGCGTGTTCTCGGTGCTTGATCGATCCGACTTCGATCGGGCAAGCTGAACCGTCAGACCGACCGGGACGGCACGAATTCCTGGCCAACTGTAATGTTGGGAATGTTTTCGGGGGCCCAGGGAGAGTTATGGGGAGTGATTCCCGCGGTCTCGAGCGCGCGCCCGGCGCGAGCGGCGACGACACGGCGGGCATCGACGCCGCGGTCATCGACCCGGACGTGGTCATGCGTCAGGCCGGCCACGAGAACTTTCCCGTGGCGATGGGGATCCTGCGCCCCGACCACCGGCGCCACCTGCTCGCCGTCTACGGCTTCGCCCGCCTGGTGGACGACATCGGCGACGAGGCCGAGGGGGACCGGGTCGCCCAGCTCGACGCCTTCGAAGGCGACCTGCGTCGCGTGTTCACCGGCACCCCCGAGCTGGAGGTGCTGCGCCGGTTGCAACCGAGCGTGCGCGAACTCGACCTGCCGATCGAACCGTTCCTGGGCCTGATCGAGGCCAACCGACAGGACCAGGTGGTGCGCCGCTACGCGACGTACGCGGACCTCGCCGCCTACTGCGCGCTGTCCGCGAACCCGGTCGGCCGGCTGGTGCTGCACGTGTTCGGGCGCGCCGACGAGGAACGCGTCGCCCGCTCCGACGAGATCTGCACCGCACTCCAGATCGTCGAGCACCTCCAGGACGTGGCCGAGGACCTCGAACGCGACCGGATCTACCTCCCCAAGGAGGACCTGGACCGGTTCGGCGTCACCGAGGCGGACCTGGCCGCGCCCGCCGCCGCACCCGCGGTGCGGCGACTGATCGCCTACGAGACACACCGCGCGACGCAGTTGCTGCGCCTCGGCGCACCGCTCGCGCGGACACTGCGAGGGCGCGAGCGCCTCGCGATCGCCGGGTTCGTGGCCGGTGGACGAGCGGCCGTGGCCGCGATCAAGGACGCCGGTTTCGACGTCCTGGCCCATCGGGCGAAGCCCGGCAAGGCCACCCTGCTGCGCGAGCTGTCCGGCGTACTGGTACGAAAGAGGTAAAAGGGGAACCATGGACGTCGACGCTTCGTATGCGTATTGCGAGCGCCTGACCCGCAATCAGGCACGCAACTTCTACTACGGCATCAGGCTGCTGCCCGAGCCCAAGCGCCTCGCGCTCAGCGCCGTGTACGCCTTCGCGCGAGAGATCGACGACATCGGCGACGGCGACCTGCCGGCCGATCGCAAGATCGCCGAGCTGGCCCGGATGCGCAAGCAGCTCAAGGACCTGAGCGCGGATCGCGATCCCGTCGCGGTCGCGCTCGCCGATGCCGCGACCCGGTTCCCGATCCCGCTGGCCGCGCTCGACGAGCTGATCGACGGCGTCGAGATGGACGTGCGCGAGACCGAGTACGAGACCTTCGACGAACTGCGGGTCTACTGCCGCTGCGTCGCGGGCACCGTCGGCCGGCTCTCGCTGGGCATCTTCGGCTCGCGCGACGCGCTGCACGCGCCCGACCTGGCGGACACTCTCGGCATCGCGTTGCAGATCACCAACATCCTCCGCGACATCAAGGAGGACAAGGACAACGGCCGGGTCTACCTGCCGCGTGAGGACCTGGCCAAGTTCGGCCTGGAGGACGCGTGGCACAAGGACGGGCGATTCACCCAGAGCGCCGCGTTCGAGGACCTGGTCCGGTTCGAGGGCGCGCGCGCCGAGCAACTCTTCGAGCGAGGAGTGACCCTGCTCCCGCTGCTCGACCGGCGCAGCGCGGCCAGCACCGGCGCGATGGCCGGCATCTACCGCCGACTGCTGACCAGGATCGTGGAGGAGCCCGGCCAGGTGCTGATAGGTCGGCTCTCCCTCCCGAACTGGGAGAAGGCCGAGATCGCCACGCGTGCACTCGCCGGCCTGCCGGTCGGTGCGCACTCGCTGCTCGCGCGCAGGCGGTGAACGTCGTTCGATGACCGGCCCGAGGCCGGAGCGGCAGGCCGGCCGCAGGGGTCGGTACAGGGATTGATCACGTGGGTACGGAGCAAGGCATGAGCGCACGCATGGTGGTGATCGGGGGCGGCCTGGCGGGCATCACCGCCGCGCTGGCCGCCGCCGACACCGGCGTCGAGGTCACCCTCCTGGAGGGCCGGCCCAGGCTGGGTGGTGCGACGTTCTCGCTGCGCCGCGACGACATGTGGCTCGACAACGGGCAACACGTCTTCCTGCGCTGCTGCACCGAGTACATCTCCTTTCTGGAGCGGATCGGCAGCGCCGACAAGGTCTACCTCCAACCCCGGATGGACGTCCCGGTGCGCACCCCCTGGGGCACCCGCACCCGACTGCGCCGATCCGCCCTGCCCGCCCCGCTGCACCTGTCCTCCGCGCTGGCCCGGTATCCGCTGTTGACCATGGCCGGCCGGGCCCGGGTCGGCCTGGCCGCGCTCGCGCTGCGCCGGCTGGACCCGGCCGACCCGGCCCTGGACGAACTCACCTTCGCCGCCTGGCTGGACCGCTTCGGCGTCACCGCCCGCGAGCGCGAGGCGATGTGGGACCTGATCGGGATCGCCACGCTCAACCTGCCCGCGACCGAAGCCTCGCTCGGGATGGCGGTCAAGGTCTTCCGCACCGGCGTGCTCGACCGCAACGACGGCGCCGACATCGGCTGGAGCCTGGTTCCGCTCCAGGAACTGCACGGCGACGCCGCGACCCGCGCGCTGGAGCGGGCGGGTGTGCGGGTGCACCTGCGCACCCGGGTGGACACGCTCGACCTCGGCGCGGGCGTCTTCTCGATACTCGCCGGGGGCGAGCGGATCGAGGCCGATGCGGTGGTGCTGGCCGTGCCGCACTACGACGCGGCCAGGTTGTTGCCCGCGGGCGCCCTGCTCCTGGGCGACATGCCCGCCGATCCGACCCTGCTGACCGGGCTCGGCACCTCGCCGATCGTGAACCTGCACGTGGTCTACGACCGCCCGGTGCTGGACGTCCCGCTCGCCGCGGGCATCGGCGGCCCGGTCCAGTGGATGTTCGACCGCAGCGCCGGTCACGGTCTGGCCGCCGGCCGCTACGTGGCCGTGTCGTTGTCCGCGGCGGGTCGGGAAATCGACCTGACGAGTGCGCAGCTGCGGGATAGGTTCGTCCCGGAGCTGGCCCGCGTACTGCCCTCGGCCCGGGATGCCCGGGTCGAGCGGTTCGTGGTGACCAAGGAACGCGCCGCGACCTTCCGTCCCGCCCCCGGTTCGGGCCGGCTTCGTCCCGGCCCCCGGACCGCGCTCCCCGGTCTCGCCCTGGCCGGGGCGTGGACCGCCACCGGATGGCCCGCGACGATGGAGGGTGCCGTTCGCAGCGGTCTCTCCGCCGCCCGTGAGGCCCTCCCGCATCTCGGCCGCACCCGTGCCATTCCGGAGAGGACGACGCCGCTATGACGCTCGCCGACGCATCGATCGCCCCCGCCGTGCTCGATCGCGCGCGCGAGGCGAGCCGCCCCGCGCTGCGGGTCGCGACGGCCCGACTCGAACCGCCGCTGGCCCGCGTGGCCGCGTACCACATGGGGTGGGCCGACGAGGCCGGTCGCGAGCTGCCCGGCAACGGCGGCAAGGCACTGCGCCCCGCGCTCGCGCTGCTGTCCGCCGAGGCGGTCGGCGCGCCCACGCACGTGGGCGTGCCCGGCGCCGTCGCGGTCGAACTCGTGCACAACTTCTCGCTGATCCACGACGACCTCATGGACGGCGACGAGGAACGCCGGCATCGGCCCACCGCGTGGAAGGTCTTCGGTCCGGGACTTGCCGTCCTGGCCGGCGACGGTCTGCTCGTGCTGGCCGAACAGGTCCTGATGGACGCCGACGACGCGGACGGCGATCGCGCCGCCCGCCTGCTCACCGAGGCCACCGCCCGGTTGATCGACGGACAGTCCCAGGACCTGTCCTTCGAGGCCCGACTCGACGTCACCGTCGACGAGTGCCTGACCATGGCGGGCAACAAGACCGGGGCCCTGCTGGCCTGCGCGTCGGCGATCGGGGCGGCCCTCGCGGGCGCCGACGAGCGCACCGTGCAGGCGCTGTACGGCTTCGGGCATCACCTCGGCGTCGCCTTCCAGGCGGTGGACGACCTGCTGGGCATCTGGGGGCGACCCGAGGTGACCGGCAAACCCGCCTGGAACGACCTGCGCCGGCGCAAGAAGTCCGTCCCGGTCGTCGCCGCCCTCTCCAGCGACACGACCGCCGGACGCGAGCTGGCGCGCATCTACACGGACGAAGGACCGCGCAACGAGGAGGGACTCGCCCTGGCCGCCCGCCTGGTCGAGGAGGCGGGCGGACGTGCCCGTACCGAGACCGAGGCGGCACGGCGCTTGGAGCAGGCCATGGCCTGCCTGGATTCCCTGGACGTCCCGCAAGGTACCCATACGGACCTGACCTCACTTGCGGCCTTCACCACCACTCGGGAGTTGTGAAGAGATGACAGTGACCGTCCAGCCGGGAATCGGCGACGTCGACGACGACAGGGTCAAGGGCGCGCTCGACAAGGCCGTCGCCCACCTGATGGAGCTTCAGGACGATGCGGGCTGGTGGAAGGGGGAGCTGGAGACCAACGTCACGATGGACGCGGAGGATCTGCTCTTCCGCGAGTTCCTGGGCATCCGCACCCAGGAGCAGACCCTGGCGAGCGCCCGCTGGATCCGCGCGAACCAGCGCTCGGACGGCACCTGGGCGACCTTCTTCGGCGGTCCCGCCGACCTGTCGGTGACCGTCGAGGCCTATGTCGCGCTCAAGCTGGCCGGTGACGACGTGGACGCCAAGCACATGGCCGCCGCGGCGGCCTTCATCCGCGAGGGCGGCGGCATCGCCAACACCCGGGTGTTCACCCGGTTCTGGCTGGCCTTCTTCGGCTGGTGGTCCTGGGACGACCTGCCGGTGCTCCCGCCGGAGATCATCCACCTGCCCAAGTGGTTCCCGCTCAACGTCTACGACTTCGCCTGCTGGGCCCGCCAGACCATCGTGCCGCTGACCATCGTCAGCTCGATGCGCCCGGTGCGGCCCGCGCCGTTCGACCTGGCCGAACTGCGTCCGACCGGCGTGGTCAGGGGCCGGCCGACGGCCGACGACCCGTGGTCCAAGGTGTTCCGCGCGCTCGACGCGGTGCTGCACCAGTACCACAAGGCGCCGTTCAAGCCGTTTCGGCAGGCCGCCCGGCGCAAGGCCGCGCAGTGGATCGTGCAGCGTCAGGAGGCGGACGGCGGCTGGGGCGGGATCCAACCGCCGTGGGTCTACTCGCTGATCGCGCTGCGGCTGATGGGTTATCCGCTCAACCACCCGGTGATGGCCCAGGGCATCAAGGGCCTGGACGGGTTCACCATCGTGGACACCGACGAGGACGGTGAGCTGCGCCGCCGGTTCGAGGCGTGCCAGTCGCCGGTGTGGGACACCGGGTTGACGCTGGTCGCCTTGCGGGACGCGGGAGTTCCGGCGTCCGACCCGCGCGTGGTCAAGGCCGCCGGGTGGCTGATGGACGAGGAGATCCGCGAGGTCGGCGACTGGGCGGTGCGCCGGCCGGACCTGGAACCGGGCGGCTGGGCCTTCGAGTTCGCCAACGACTACTACCCGGACACCGACGACACCGCCGAGGTCGTGATGGCCCTGCGCTACACCGACCACCCGGACGGCGCACGCAAGGACGCGGTGTTGGACCGGGCCGAGCGGTGGACGGCCGGAATGCGCAGCAAGGACGGCGGTTGGGGGGCGTTCGACGCGGACAACGTCAGCATCCTGCCGCTCAAGCTGCCGTTCTGCGACTTCGGCGCGGTCACCGACCCGCCCTCGGCCGACGTCACCGCACACATCGTGGAGATGCTCGCCGACGGCGGCGCCCGCTACAGCTCGTATGTCGTGGACGGCGTCAAGTGGCTGATGGATCATCAGGAGAGCGACGGCTCCTGGTTCGGCCGCTGGGGCGCGAACTACATCTACGGCACCGGTGCGGTGGTGCCGGCGCTGGTCACCGCCGGTGTCGATCCGCGGCATGCCGCGATCCGGCGCGCGGTGCGCTGGCTGGAGACCCGGCAGAACCCGGACGGCGGCTGGGGCGAGGATCTGCGCAGCTACGACCAGCCCCGGACCTGGTCCGGGCGCGGCGAATCCACCGCGTCGCAGACCGCGTGGGCGCTGCTGGCCCTGCACGCGGCCGGCGAGTTCGGCGCGGTCGCGCAGCGCGGGATCGACTGGCTGACCGACCATCAGAACGCGCAGGGCGGGTGGGACGAGCCGCAGTTCACCGGCACCGGCTTCCCCGGCGACTTCTACATCAAGTACCACATGTATCGGCTCGTCTTCCCCGTGATGGCGCTGGGTCGGTATGCCAAGACGACGGTTGCCGGGACGACGGCCGCCAGGACGACAGGCTGAACGATGCCCCTGATGGTGGTCACCCCGCTGCGGATCGAGATGCGCGCGGTCGAGGCGGGGCTGATGGGCGCGTTCGACGTGCGCGTGGTGCGCGCGGGGATGGGACCGGACAAGGCTCGCGCTCGGGCGCGGGCCTTGTCCGCGCTCCCGGAAGAGGAGTACGGCGCGCTCGTGGTCGCGGGTTTCGCCGCGGGTGTGGGCGCGGGGGTCGGGGTGGGCGATGTGGTGGTCGCCTCCGAGGTGCGCGGTGGAGACGGCACGGTGGTCGAACTGCCCACCTCCGAGCTGCTGTTGGAGTGGATGCACCGGGTCTCGCCCAAGCTGAGGCTGCATCACGGTCCGATCGAGACCGTGGACAAGCTCGTCAAGGGCCGGGGCCGGCAGGCGCTGCGCGAGCGCGGTGTGCTGGCGGCCGACATGGAGTCGGCGCACCTGCTCGCGGCGGCGGGTGGTCGCCCGGCCGGGGTGGTCCGGGTGATCACCGACACCCCGGAACGGGAACTGCTGCGGCCCCGCCTGCTGGTGGACGGCTTCAAGGCGTTCCGCACATTGCGCCACGCGACCCCGGCCCTGCTTGACTGGGCCAACGACGAGCGAACCAAGTCAGGAGGTAGGGCGGGCGATGACGTTCGACCTGGGTGAGACGTACGAGGCGTACGCGGACCGCGGCTTCGAGCTGCACGCGAAGCACCTCAACCCGCAACTTCCGCGCGTGCTGCGGACCATCGGCATGGACCGCAACTACGTCCGGGCCGAGGGGCCGTACCTGTACGACGACAAGGGCGACCGGTACCTGGACTTCCTGTCCGGATTCGGCACCTACGGTGTGGGCCGGCACCATCCGGTGGTGCGCAAGGCGATGCAGGACGTGATCGCGCTCGATCTGCCGGACATCGTGCACTTCCACACGCCACCGTTGGCCGCCGCGCTGGCGGACCGGCTGCTCGCCAGGGCGCCCGGGATGGACCGGGTGTACTTCTGCAACAGCGGCACCGAGGCGGTCGAGGCCGCGCTGAAGTTCGCCCGCTTCGCCACCGGGCGGCGCCGGATCGTCTACATCGACCACGCCTTCCACGGGCTGACCACCGGTGCGCTCTCGGTCAACGGCGCGGCCGAGTTCCGCAAGGGTTTCGAGCCGCTGCTGCCGGACGTGGGCATCGCGCTGGGCGATCTGGACGCGCTGGCCCGGGAGTTGAGGCGCGGTGACGTCGCGGCGCTGATCATCGAGCCGATCCTGGGCAAGGGCGTGCTCGCGCCGCCGCCGGGCTGGCTGGCCGCCGCGCAGAAGTTGCTGCGCGAGCACGGCGCGTTGTTGATCGCCGACGAGGTGCAGACCGGGATGGGCCGCACCGGGAAGTTCTTCGCGTACCAGTGGGAGGACGGCGTCGAGCCGGACATCGTCACGGTCGCCAAGGCGCTGTCCGGCGGATACGTGCCGATCGGCGCGACGCTGACCCGGGACTGGGTGTTCAAGAAGGTCTATTCGACGATGGACCGCGTGCTCGTGCACGACTGCACGTTCGGCGGCAACAACCAGGCGATGGCGGCGGGTCTGGCCACCCTGGCGGTGCTCGACGACGAGGACCTGATCGGCAACAGCGCGCGGATGGGTGACGCGTTCGTGGCCGGGTTGACCCCGCTGATCGACAAGTACGAGCTGTTCGCCGAGGTGCGCGGGCGGGGCCTGATGATCGGCCTGGAGTTCGGCAAGCCGCGCTCGCTCAAGCTGCGCGCCGGGTGGACGGCGTTGCAGGCGGCCCGACACGGGCTGTTCGCGCAGATGGTCGTGGTGCCGATGTTCCAGCGGCATCGGGTGCTGACCCAGGTCGCGGGCGACCACATGGACGTGATCAAGCTGCTGCCGCCGTATGTGGTCGGGCCGCAGGACGTGGAGCACTTCGTCGCGGGCTTCGTGGACGTGATGCAGGACGCGCACAAGGGCACCGGGCTGATGTGGGACTTCGGGCGGACGCTGATCAAGCAGGCGATGACCAACCGCTGACGCGCCGATCCGCTGCGCGGGCCGCCGTCGGGCGGCCTCGGTGTCGACGCGCCGCCTCGGCTATGGCTCGTTCCCCCTGCGGCTGTTAAGTTGATGGAGTCAATCAACTTGATGGTGCAGGGGGTTTGCCATGTCCGCTGTCGGGTCCACGGCCGGGCCGGGGGCGATCGATGTGATGATCGGCTTCCCGAGCGCACAGGCCAAGAGCCACTACGACTTCCTGAAGCCGCAACTGCGCGACGCGGAGAGCGGCGAGATGGAATTCCCCGCCGAGTACATGTTCAAGGGTGTGCCGAATCGGTTGGACGAGGGTGTCGATCCGGTCGAGGTGACCCTGGGGCAGATGGACGCGTGCGGCGTCGAGATCGGCCTGGTCGGCCTGAGCGAGACCGCGCTGCGGGCGATCGCCGAGCATCCGAAGCGCTTTCGGCCGACGCTGGAGGTGGACCCGAACGACATCACCAGGACGGTCCGGCGCATCCGGCAGGCGTACGAGGAGCACCACATCGTCGCGGTGACCACCTTCCCGGCCGGCTGCAACCCGCAGGTGCCGGTGGACGATCGGCGCTACTACCCGATCTACCAGACCTGCATCGACCTGGACCTGCCGATCGTCTCCAACGCCGGCATCGCCGGACCGCGCGTGCCGTCCGCGTGTCAGGACGTCATGCACTTCGACCAAGTCTGTTATGACTTCCCGGAGTTGCGGATCGTGATGCGGCACGGCGCGGAGCCGTGGGAGGACCTCGCGGTCAAACTGATGCTCAAGTGGCCCGGGCTGTACTACATGACCTCGGCGTTCGCGCCGAAGTACTACCCGAAGGCGATCGTCGACTACGCGAACACCCGTGGTGCGGACAAGGTGATGTACGCGGGCTACTACCCGATGGGCCTGTCCCTGGAGCGGATCTTCCGCGAGCTGCCGGACGTGCCGTTCAAGCCCGAGGTGCGGGCGAAGTTCCTGCGCGAGAACGCGATGCGGGTGTTCAAGCTGGGCGGAGAGGGGTGAAGGCCGTGTCGGATCGCCACACGATCATCTCGGCGGACGGGCACGCCGGTGCCGGGATGGACACCTATCGCGAGTTCCTGGACCCGTCCTGGCGCGCGGAGTTCGACGACTGGCGCGAGCGCTACCGCAATCCGTTCCGGGACCTCCAGGGGGACGGGCGCACCCGCAACTGGGACGACGACCGGCGGGTCGCCGAGTTGGCCGCGGACGGGATCGTCGCGGAGGTGGTGTTCCCCAACACGGTGCCGCCGTTCTTCCCGACCGGGCAACTGCTCGCCCGGCCGCCGTCGGCGCACTCCTATGCCCGTCGGCTGGCCGGGATCCGGGCACACAACCGCTGGCTGGCCCAGTGGTGCGGCGGGCCGAACGCGGTGCGGCGGGCCGGGCTGGCCCAGGTGTTCCTGAACAACATCGAGGACGCGGTCGCGGAGGCGGTGTGGGCCAAGGAGCACGGCCTCGCGGGAATCCTGATCCCCACCACGCCGCCGGACGTGAGCGGCATCCTGCCGCTGTACGCGCCGGAGTGGGACCGACTCTGGGAGGTGTGCCAGGACCTGGAGTTGGCGGTGGTCAACCACGGCGGATCGGGCAGCCCGGACTATGGTGCCTACCCCGCGTCGACCTTCCTGTGGATCGCCGAGGCGACGCTGTTCTCCCGCCGACCGCTGACACACATGTTGTTGTCCGGGGCGTTCGCGCGTTTCCCCCGGCTCAAGTTCGCGATCACCGAGCAGGGCGCGGCCTGGATTCCGCCGGTGCTCCGGCAGTTGGACGGTTACCACGCGCAAATGGCGACCGGCCGGATCGGTGAACTCAAGTACACCGAGGCCGATCGGTTGCCGGAGCCGCCGAGCGCGTACTTCGCCCGGAACTGCTGGGTGGGCGCGAGCTTCCCCTCGCCCACCGAAGCCGCCGCGCGACACGAGCTGGGGGTGGACCGGTACATGTGGGGCGCGGACTACCCGCACGACGAGGGGACCTACCCCTACACGCGCGAGGCGCTGCGCCGCTCGTTCCACGACGCCTCGCCGACCGAACTGCGGGCGATCCTGGCCGGGAACGCGGCGACGCTGTACGGCTTCGACCTGGCCGCACTGGACGCCCTCGCCGCCGAGGTCGGACCGACGCACGCGGAAATCGCCGAGCCACTGGTGGCCGTGCCGACGGACAGCAACAGCCCGGCGTTCACTCGGCCCTGAGGGACGCCGTTCGTCGGACTCGGCCACCACCTCACCGGCCCAGGACGTGGCCGCCGCTGGCGTTCACGAACTCGCCGGTCATGGCCCGCCTCGGGGGAGGCCACGAAGGCGGCGGCGATGTCCTCGGGGCCGACCCGGGCCCCGAGGTCGTGGTTCCGCGCGTGTACGGCGGCCTTCGCGGCGCCGTGGGCGTTGTCGCGCGCAGGCCGCCTCTCCGTGGGTCGCCGCGCCGTGACGCGGCCCACGTCCGGATCGGCGGACGGCCATTGATGGTTGAAGGGGGCCGGACTAGAGTCGCGCAACCGACCTGCCGCACGTGCTCCCTGGAGATCGAACATGGTGGAACAGAAGAACGACGAGTTCATCGAGCCCTCGCCCGAGGAGATCGTTCTCTTCACCAAAGAGCACGTTTCGCAGATGGAGCAGTCGGACGGCGACGACGTCTGGCTCCTGGCGGGCATGAACCACGTGCTGCTCCACACCGTCGGCCGCAAGAGCGGCAAGCTGCACAAGGTCGCGCTTCCGTTCTGGGCGGACGAGAACGGCCACCGCGTCGTGGTCGGCTCCTTCGCGGGCGCGGCGAAGCACCCGTCCTGGTTCGTGAACCTGTCCGACCGCAGGGCCAACCCGCAGCTGCTGGTGCGGGTCCAGCACGCCACGTACTGGAGCACCGCCGAGATCCTCGACGGCGACGAGTACACCAAGACCTGGGCCGCGCTCACCGCCGACCGCGAGTACTACAACAACTACCAGACCCGCACCGACCGCCGGATCCCCCTGGTCCGCCTCCCGGAAACCAGCCTGATCGCGCGCCGCGACTGACCGTCCCGAACACCGGCGGCCGATGGACCGGCCCGAACCCCGGCCGCCGCGGCCCGCGTTCGCGTCGGTCGACCGGCGCACCGCCTACGTCGTGCGTCGACTCAGTCCGTCAGTAGCTTCTTCTGCACCTTGCCCATCGCGTTGCGGGGCAGGTCGGCGACGAAGAGCACGCGCCTGGGTCGTTTGTGCGCGGACAGGCCGGTCGCGACGTGGTCGATGAGTTGACGCTCCGTCACGTCGCCGGCCGGCACCACGAAGGCGACGATCTCCTGGCCCAGGTCGGGGTGCGCCACGCCGATCACCGCCGCCTCGCGCACCGCCGGGTGTGCCAGCAGGGCGCTCTCGACCTCGCCCGCGCCGACCCGGTAGCCGCCGGTCTTGATCAGATCGGTGCTCGCCCGGCCGACGATCCGGTGCCGGCCGTCGGCGTCGATCACCGCGACGTCGCCGGTGCGGAACCAGCCGTCCGGGGTCAGCGTCTCGGCGGTGGCGTCGGGACGGTTCAGGTAGCCCTGGAACAGGGTCGGCGAATCGATCTGCAACTCGCCCACGCTCTCGCCGTCGTGCGCACACGCCGACCCGTCCTCGCCGACCAGCCGGGTGCGCACGCCCGCGATCGGCAGCCCGACGAAGCCGGGTCGGCGCTCGCCGTCCGCGCGGGTGCTGACCGTGATCAGCGTCTCGGTCATGCCGTACCGCTCGATCGGCCGGTGTCCGGTGAGTTCGGCCAAGCGCTCGAACACCGGGACGGGCAGCGGCGCGCTCCCGGACACCAGCAACCGCGCGCCGGACAGCGCCCGCGCCGACTCCGGATCCCGGGCGATCCGCGACCACACCGTGGGCACGCCGAAGTACAGGCTGCCGCCGGCCTGCGCGTACGCCGCCGGCTTGGGCCGGCCGGTGTGCACCACGCGCGAGCCGACCCGCAGCGCGCCGAGAACGCCCAGCACGAGGCCGTGCACGTGGAACAGCGGCAGGCCGTGCGCCAGGACGTCGTCCGGCGTCCACGCCCACGCCTCGGCGACGCCGTCCAGTCCCGCCGCGATCGCCGCGTGCGGCATCAGCACGCCCTTCGGCGCACCCGTGGTGCCGCTCGTGTACAGGATCAGCGCGGTCGTGTCCGGGGCCGGCTCCGGGTGGGTCCTCGTCGAGCGCGCGGTGAGGTCGATCGGCATGGTGGGCAGCCCGGCGTCCGTCCACGGCCCCGGCGCGAGCAGCAGCGCGGCACCCGAGTCGGACAGGATGTGCGCACGCTCCAGCGGACCCGAATCCGGTGGGACCGGGACCACCGGGACACCCGCCACCAGGCCGGCCAGCGTGGCCACCACGGTGCTCAGGCTCGCGTCCGCCCGCAGCGCGACGGCGGGCGCACCCGCGATGCGATCCGCCAACGCGGTCGCCGCCCCGAACAACGCCTCGCGCGACATCGCCTCCCCGGCCACCGTGACCGCATCGGGCCGATCCGACACCGGACCGTCAAGCGAGACGAGAGCAGACACGAACCGACCTCCAGCCACGACAACCGACCCACCGATGCTATTGCGCCCCACACCCCACCCGGGCACCGTGCTGCATCTTCGCCTCCCGGCCGCGTCACCCGGGCCGGTGATGACAGCCAGCGAGTTTCGAAGTGGGCGACCGAGCCGCGCCGCCCGCGCCGGACGGCCAATGGGAAGTGCGCTTCGCCGACGCAGCCTCGGCCAAGGGTGGGACGACCGGCCCCTGAGACGATGGCGTCGGGTGGGGAACCAGGCGGTGGGGTGGGCCGTCACAGGGGCAGGACAGTCCGGCGAGCGAGGAGTGGTTGTGCGTCGAAATCCCGGGATGGGGAGCAGGGTCGCGGCCGTGGTGGCGGTGTGCGTTTCGCTCGGTGTGCTGACCGCGTGTGGCGACGAGCAGAGTCCGCTGTCCACCATCGAGAAGTCGTCGCCCACCGCGTCGGCGACCTCGAGTTCGGGGTCCGGGCTGGACGAGAACGTCCGCAACGAGGATCTCGACGTCGGCGAGCTGGTGCGCCGGGCCAAGCAGTCCGCCGCCCGGATCAAGACCGTGCACGTGGTGGCGGACATCGTGTCCGCCGGCAAGGCGGTCAAGCTCGACCTGCGGGTGGACCGGGGCAGCGAGGACTTCCAGGGCACCATCGAGCAGAACGGCGTCAAGCTGGAGGTGCGCCGGGTGCAGTCCGCGATGTACGTCCGGGGCGACGAGCAGGCGTACCGCTCGCTGGTCGGCACGGTGGACGGCGACATGGCCGCCAAGCTGCTCGCCGGGAAGTGGCTCAAGGGCGACGCGAACAGCGAGAAGTTGCGCGGCGTACGCAACATCACCACCGTCGCCGACCCGGGCGCGGCGCTGAAGAACTTCCCCGAGGACGGCGTCAAGCTGCCCACCGAGACGATCAACGGCCGCAAGATGATCCCGCTCACCGGCCCGCCCGGGGACGACGGAGGCAAGATCTACATCGAGGCCCAGGGCGGCAAGCCCTACCCGGTCCTGATCGTGTCCAAGTCCACCGCCAACAGTGGCTCGGTCAGCTACGGCGACTTCGACGTCCCGGTGAAGGTGAACGCGCCACCGGCCGCCGAGGTGATCGACATCCCCGATCGCTCGACGGCATCGAGCACGCCCCGCCCGGGCAGCACCGCATGACCCCCACGGTCACCAGGTGAAGTGGGTGATGTGCGTCGTGTGACGACGAAGTGGTCGATCTCCCGCGGTGATCCGCTCGCCCTAGGATGCTCTCCATCCACGCGCCGCGTCCGTCGACGGGGCGCGCAATCGGGGAACCACCGCGGAGGGGAGTTGCGATGACGGTCGTTCTCGCACAGGGGGAGCGCGTCACCATCGGCAAGGGCACGGCCGGTTCGGCCGCCCGGGTACGGATGGGACTGGGCTGGGACCCGATCAAGCACGAGGGGCTGCGGCCGGGTCTGCAGGCGCTCACCGGCGTCGACCTGGACGCGTCGTGTCTGCTGTTCGACGCCGATCACCGCCTCGTGGACACCGTGTGGCCCAGGCAGTTGGTGTCCAAGGACGGCGCGGTCACGCACACCGGGGACAACACCACCGGTGCCGGCGAGGGTGACGACGAGTCGATCATCGTGGACCTCGCCGCGCTGCCGCTGCGCATCACGGCCCTGGTCTTCACGGTCAGCGCGTTCACCAGCGACGACTTCTCCCGGGTCGCCAACGCGTTCTGCCGGCTGGTGGACGAGAGCGACGGAAGCGAAATCGTGCGCTACGAACTCTCCACCGCCGACTCGCAGGACAACGCGCAGATCATGGTCAAGCTGGCCCGCGGCGCCGACGGCTGGGTGCTCACCGCGATCGGCCAACCGGCCAAGGGCAACACGGTCAACGACCTGCTGCCCGCGGTCCAGAAGTACCTGTAGCAGGTAGCTAGTAGTCAGGTACCGGCGGCGGGCACCCCCAGCCGGCCCGGCCACTACGCCGCCGCGCCCCGGCCGACACCCACACGGCGCCGGGCGCGGCGGCGGACCGGGCGCCGTTCTCGGACCCGCCGGACCGGCCTAAGCCGCGGCGACGAACCCGCGCTCGTGCGCGTAGTCCGCCAGTGCCTCGCGCAGCCGCCGCCGGCCCCGATGCAGCCGCGACATCACCGTGCCGAGCGGCACGTCCATGAACGCGGCGATGTCCTTGTACGGATAGCCCTCCACGTCCGCCAGGTACACCGCGATCCGGAACTCCTCGGGCAGCGCGCGCAACGCGGCCACCACCTGCGAGTCCGGCAGGTGATCCAGCGCCTCGGTCTCCGCCGACCGCAGCCCGGTCGACTCGTGCGACCCGGCCCGGTACAGCTGCCAGTCCTCGATCTCCTGCACCCCCGAGGCCACCGGCTGCCGCTGTTTCCTGCGGTAGGAGGTGATGAAGGTGTTGGTGAGGATCCGGTACAGCCAGGCCTTCAGATTCGTTCCGTCCCGGAACTGGTGGAAGGACGCGTACGCCTTCGTGAACGTCTCCTGGACCAGATCCTCCGCGTCCGAGGCGTTGCGGGTCATCCGCAGCGCGGCGGGGTAGAGCGGGTCCAGGAACGGCACGGCGTCGCGCTCGAAACGGTCTTGCCGCAGCCCCGGGGTGGTCAGGAGATCACTCAAGTCGTCGCTCCCGTTGCGCAAGGTACGGACCCGCCGGCGCCTGTCCGTCCCCACCGCGCCGGGGGTGTGTAACTCCCCCCCTGCCCATCATGTGCCCGCCGACGCGGGAAACAGCCGGGCCATTGGTCCTTCGTTGTCGGGAATGCCGATTGCGTGCCCACTTCGCACCGCCGGCCGCCCGATTCGGGCGACGGCGGTGACCGTGCGTCAAGTCCCGTTCACCCTACGGGGATCGCCGGTGTTCCCGGAGCCGGCCCGGCGTCCTATCCTCGGGCCATGTCCGGGTCACAGCTTCGCCACCGCCAGCCGGGCCAATGCGACGAGCTGGTCCTTGCTCGGCGGCGGATCGCCGCCGCCCGCGTTGAGCGAGAACACCGCCGTCTCCTCGCCTCGACGGGCCGCCACCACCAGGACACCCCCGATCGTGTCGGGCTGGACGTACACCGCGGCGTCGCCCACGCCCGGGACCTTCTCGGTACGGGTGTCGCCCAGGGTGCCCAGATAGGCCTCCAGTGCCTTGTCCACGCCGCCCGACGTCTTCGACCGGGTCGCGATCGTGCTGATCACCGGGGCTCCGTCGGCCGCCGCGTAATCACAGCCCAGCGGATTCTGCGCGGCCCGCAGCCCGGGCATCGCCAGCGCCTGCGAAACCTGGTCGGCGGTGAGCACCGCGCACGCGTCGACCGCGCGCAGATCGCCGCCCGCCCCGCCTCCGGCGCCGCTCGCGGTCGCGCTCGGGCCCTTGCCGCCGTCCGCCTTCGTACTCCCGCCGTCTCCGTCGTCGCATCCGGCCAGCGGCAGCACGACGGCCGCGACCGCGACCACCACGCCCATCCGAACCCTCACGGTCGCCCCCATTTCCCGGTTCCGCTCCGAGGCGTTCCCCGGCTCCCGGCATGATCCGACATTTCCCGGCCCGCGGTAGCGGCCCTGCCCAGATCGTCGCGGCTCGCGATCCGCTCGACAATGCCGCCGCGTCTCGCGATGCGGGCTGCGATCAAGCTCACACCACCCCCGGTGAACCCGGAATTCGCAGGTGAGACCCCCATTCGCAGTCGCCCCGATGTGCCCGGCATGTGGACCGGGCCTGCGGGGCACCTGCACACGTGTCCTAAAGTCACGCAGGTTCGACCCCGATGCCGCCGCCCCACCACAGGCACGGCACCCTGTCGTCCCCCAGTGCTGTGGTCGGGGAGGTTCACCGGCTCTCGGCGCCCGGCACGGCCCCTCGCCGCACCGCCGAAACGTCCAAGTACTCCAGTACGAGAACGTTCCGGCGGCACACCGAGGAACCGCACCGGACACCGAGAACCGGCAAACCTCCCCGAACACAACACTGGCACCCGTCCGATTTCCCCCGCACCCGGACACCCCGGGCAAGGAGGTACGTAGCTCGTGATCCGTAAGCTGTTGGTGGCCAACCGAGGCGAAATCGCCGTGCGCGCCCTGCGCGCCGCCACCGAGCTCGACATCACCACGGTCGCCGTCTACGCGTACGAGGACCGGCACTCCCTGCATCGCCAAAAAGCGGACGAGAGCTACGAGATCGGCGAGCGGGGCCATCCGCTGCGCGCTTACCTCGACGTGGACACGATCGTCGGCGCGGCGATCGCGTGTGGTGCCGACGCGATCTACCCCGGCTACGGCTTCCTGTCCGAGAACCCGCTGCTCGCCGAGGCGTGCGAGGCGAACGGGATCACCTTCGTCGGCCCCTCGGCCGACGTGCTCTCGCTCGCGGGCAACAAGGTGCGTGCGCTGGAGGCCGCGAAGGGCGCCGGGTTGCCCACTCTGCAGACCGCGCCGCCGCAGGACGACGTGGACGCACTGGTGGCCGCCGCGGACGCGATCGGCTTCCCGATCTTCGTCAAGGCCGCCGCCGGCGGCGGCGGTCGTGGGTTGCGCAAGGTGGACCGGCGCGAGGACCTGCGCTCCTCGATCGAGACCGCTATGCGCGAGGCGCAGACCGCCTTCGGCGACCCGACGGTCTTCCTGGAGGAGGCGGTGATCCGCCCGCGCCACATCGAGGTGCAGATCCTCGCCGGCGCCGACGGCGGCGTGGTGCACCTGTACGAGCGGGACTGCTCGATGCAGCGGCGGCACCAGAAGGTCGTCGAGATCGCCCCCGCGCCCAACCTGGACCCCGAGCTGCGGGACCGGATCTGCGCCGACGCGGTGCGCTTCGCCGAGGCGGTGGGCTACCGCAACGCGGGCACCGTGGAGTTCCTGCTCGACGAGCGTGGCAGGTACGTGTTCATCGAGATGAACCCGCGCATCCAGGTCGAGCACACGGTCACCGAGGAGATCACCGGCGTCGACCTGGTCCAGGCCCAACTGCGGGTCGCCGCCGGCGCGAACCTGGCCGACCTGGGCCTGGTGCAGAGCGAGATCCGGATCCAGGGCGCGGCCCTGCAGTGCCGGATCACCACCGAGGACCCCGCGGCCGACTTCCGCCCGGACACCGGCACGGTGTCCGCCTACCGCTCGCCGGGCGGCGCGGGCGTGCGCCTGGACGGCGGCACCTACACCGGCGCGGAGGTGCTGCCCTACTTCGACTCGATGCTGGTCAAGCTGACCTGCCGGGGCCGGACCTTCGCCGACGCGGTCAGCCGGGCCCGGCGCGCGGTGGCCGAGTTCCGCATCCGCGGCGTCGCGACCAACATCCCCTTCCTCCAGGCCGTGCTCGACGACCCGGCCTTCCGCGAGGGCCGGATCACCACGTCGTTCATCGACGAGCACCCCGAACTGGTGCGCTCGCGCCCCGGCGCCGACCGCGGCACGCGCCTGCTCGCCTACCTGGCCGACGTCACGGTCAACCGTCCGTACGGCCCGACCCCGAGCATCGCCGTCCCGCGCACCAAGCTGCCCGAACTGCCCACCGGCGACCTGCCCGCGGGCAGCCGGGACCGGCTGCTCGAACTGGGCGCGACCGGCTTCGCCCGGGCGCTGCGCGAGCAGAGCGCGCTGGCGATCACCGACACCACGTTCCGCGACGCGCACCAGTCGCTGCTCGCGACCCGGGTACGCACGTACGACCTCGCCGCCGCGGCGCCCTACGTGGCCCGGATGACGCCCGAACTGCTCAGCGTCGAGGCGTGGGGCGGCGCGACCTACGACGTCGCGCTGCGCTTCCTCAAGGAGGACCCGTGGCACCGCCTGGCGGCGCTGCGCGAGGGCATGCCCAACGTCAACATCCAGATGTTGCTGCGCGGTCGCAACACGGTCGGGTACACGCCGTACCCGGACAAGGTGTGCGTGAAGTTCGTCGAGGAGGCCGCCCGCACCGGCATCGACGTGTTCCGGATCTTCGACGCGCTCAACGACATCGAGGCGATGCGTCCGGCGATCGAGGCCACCCTGGGCACGCACGCGATCGCCGAGGGCACGCTGTGCTACACCGGCGATCTGTCCAACCCGGCCGAGAAGTTGTACACGCTGGACTACTACCTGCGGCTCGCCGAGCAGCTGGTCGAGGCCGGCGTGCACGTGTTGTGCGTCAAGGACATGGCCGGGCTGCTCCGGGCGCCCGCCGCCCGCACGCTGGTCGGCGCGCTGCGCGAGCGCTTCGACCTCCCGGTGCACCTGCACACCCACGACACCGCGGGTGGCCAGCTGGCCACCTACCTCGCCGCCGTCGAGGCGGGCGTGGACGCGATCGACGGCGCCTCGGCCGCGCTGGCGGGCACCACGAGCCAGCCGCCGCTGTCCGCGATCGTGGCCGCGACCGACTACACCGAGCGTGCCACCGGCCTGTCCCTGGACGCGCTGTGCGCCCTGGAGCCCTACTGGGCGGCGGTGCGCGAGGCGTACGCGCCGTTCGAGTCCGGCCTGCCCGCGCCCACCGGCCGGGTCTACCGGCACGAGATCCCCGGCGGCCAGCTGTCCAACCTGCGCCAGCAGGCGATCGCGCTGGGCCTGGGCCACAAGTTCGAGGACATCGAGGACGCCTACGCGGCCTCGAACCGCATCCTGGGCAACATCGTCAAGGTCACCCCGTCCAGCAAGGTGGTCGGCGACCTGGCCCTGCACCTGAGCGCGGTGGGCGCCGACCCGGCCAAGTTCGAGGCCGACCCGGGCGCGTTCGACGTGCCGGACTCGGTGATCGGCTTCCTCCAGGGCGAGCTGGGCACCCCGCCCGGCGGCTGGCCCGAGCCGTTCCGCACCCGGGCGCTCGCGGGTCGCACCGCGAGCTCGACCCGCACCGTGGAACTGACCGCGGAGCAGGATGCCGCGCTGGACGGCGACGAACTGCGCGAAACGCTCAATCGGCTGCTGTTCCCCGGTCCGGCCAAGGACTACGACGAGGCCGAGCGGCTGTACGGCGACGTCTCCGTGGTGCCGACCGTGCCGTTCCTGTACGGCCTGGTCCAGGGCGAGGAACTGGCCATCAAATTGTCCACGGGGGTGTCGCTCTACCTCGCGGTCGAGGCGGTCGGCGACGCGGACGAGCGCGGCTTCCGCACCGTGTACTGCCGGATGAACGGCCAGCCGCGGGTGCTCTCGGTGCGCGACCGCTCGGTCAAGCCGGCCCGTCCGGAGAGCGAGCGGGCCAACCCGGACAACCCGAAGCACGTGGCCGCGCCGTTCAGCGGGGTGGTCACCCTCCAGGTGGCCGTGGGCGACGAGGTCGAGGCCGGCGGCACGGTGGCGACCATCGAGGCGATGAAGATGGAGGCGTCGATCACGGCGCAGAGCGCGGGCACCGTGGCCCGGCTGGCGATCGGCCCGGTGTCCTCGGTCGAGGCCGGCGACCTGCTGCTCGAACTGGGCTGACCGGGCCGATCCGGGGCGCCCGGGATCGAAGTCGATCGAATCCGGCGCCAACTCGATCGTTTTCTCGATCGGCCTGCACCGCACGAACCACCACCCGAGCATTCGGGTGGTGGTTCGTGGCACTTTCCGGACACGTTTGGCAGACGTTTGATTACCCGATGCCTGCTTTCGTTGCGCCGTATGGGCTGCTTTCGTTCGTTTTTTCCGTTTCGTCGGTCCGTCGTTTCCCGAGGTGGGACCGCATGTCGCGATCCTGACGTCAGGACGTACCCCCGGAGGGCTCTTGATCTTCCTGTGCTCCAGGTCACAGACTCGATGTCGCTCGGGGTTATCGGTGTCCATCCATCCGGATTGGGAGACCCTGCATGGCCGTGCGCCTGAGCACCCTCGACACGACCGCGGAACCCCGCGCCGCCGCACCCCCGCCGCCGCCGACCGTCGATCTCGACGACCTGCTGGCGCACCCGCATCTGGTCACCCGGCTGCCCACGCCGATGGCCCGGGCGGCGGGCGATCTGATGCTCGCCCGGCTCGCCACGCTGGAACCGGGCACCGTGGACCACTCGTACCTGCGCGGGCTGCTGGTCGAGTTGAACCTGCCGATGGTCCGGCACGCCGCCGGGCGCTACCGGCGCCGCGGTGAACCGGTCGAGGACATCGTCCAGGTCGGCACGATCGGCCTGATCAAGGCGATCGACCGCTACGAGGCCGATCGCGGCAGCAGCTTCATGGCGTACGCCATGCCGACCATCATCGGCGAGATCAAGCGCTTCTTCCGGGACACCTCGTGGTCCGTGCGGGTGCCCCGCCGGCTGCGCGAACTGCGCACCGAACTGCTGCGCGCCACCGACGAACTCACCGCGCTGCACGGACGCACGCCCACGCCGCGCGAGTTGGCCGAGCGGCTGTGCATCACCGAGGAGGAGGTGCTCGAAGGTCTGGACGCCTGCACGGTGTACACCGCGACCTCGCTGGACGAGACCGCCTACGGCGACGCGGACGGCCAGGAGACGGTCGGTGACCGGCTCGGCTCCGAGGACCACGCGCTCGACCTGGTCGAGTACCGCGAGGCGCTGCGCCCGCTGCTGGCCGAACTGCCGCAGCGCGAGCGCGCCATCCTGGTCATGCGGTTCTACGGAAATCTGACCCAGGCGCAGATCGGTGAGCGGATCGGCATCTCGCAGATGCACGTGTCCCGCCTTCTCGCCCGCACTCTGGCGTCGCTGCGCGAGCGGCTGATGATCCCGGGCTGACCACCCGCGCACGCCGTCGATGCGACCGCGCGCGTTCCCCATCTCCCGAGCAGCGCGACGGTCGCCGAGCATCGATCGCCGGCCGGTCGAAGCCGCCGGGCTCACGCCCGCATCGGGAAGGGGAACGCGCATCCGCGTTCGGCGCGAGGCCCCGTCGGGTCAGCGGAACAGCACCTCGAAGGGGCGCCGGAAGTACGCGAGCTTTTCCGGCGGGAGCGGCACCCGGTCGTCCCGGCCCGGCACCAGCGGCGCGATCTGGGAGGCCAGGCACGACAGCGCCCGCTCCTTGCGGGCCTGTTGCACCTCGGTCAGGTCGACCCGCAGCGCCCGGCTCCACGGCACCCGACTGTCGTCCGGCCGGGCCCACTGCCACATGCGCAACGGGAACTCCAGCAGGCCCACACCGGTCTCCCGGCACGCCACGTCGGCCGCGCGGCCGGTGCTCTCGTGATCGGCGAAGCCGTCCTCCCGCCAATTGCTCACACACAGCGTGAAGCCCGAGACGAGCGGGATCAGCCGGTCCACCACGTCCCGTTCGTGGGTGCTCACCGTGCGGTCCGGGATGCGCAGCCGGATCACCTCGACCGGGGCCACTCCACCGGGATTGCCGACGATCGTGGCGAACGCCCGGTCGGACTCGCGGACCCGCCGTGCGGCCAGCACCGAACCCGGTAACCGGCTGCCCGGGTGCGACGCGTCGCCGTCGGTGACGCTGACCACCCGCACCTGCGAGCCGGCGGCGACCGCGCGGGAGATGAGTCCGCCCACGCCCAGCAGCGCGTCCTCCGGGTGTGCCGCGACCACCACCAGACCGCCGGCCAGCCCCGGCCAGTCCTCCGGCAGCGCGACCGGCAACGCCTGGCGCTGCCACTCGGCCTCGGTGGTCCAGCTCGGCTCGGGGGCCGGGTCGGGTGCGGATGAACGCGATCCACGGAAGGTGGGAAGGCTCATGGTGTCTCCCTGTCGAAGGGTGGGCTAGGGGTGGCGATCTCCCAATCGTGGTCGGCGCCGGGGTAAGACTTACGAGCATCGGCTACCCGGGTGGGTTTTGGCCATGTGCGACACGGGAATTGATGCGCCGTCAGGTGGCCGTTCGGACCGCCGGGGAGTCCTTCTTACGATTCTGCGGCGGGATCTGCGCGGCTTCGACCGGTTTGCGTCCGGGGATGAACAGCGCGACCAGCAGACCCAGGACGGCCGCTCCGCAGCCCAACCACAGCGCGGTCACGAAGGCGTCGTGGGAGGGAAACTCCCGGCCGCCCGCGTGCATCGTCATGTTCGCGAGCACGACGCCGATCACCGCGCTGGAGGTCGAGGTGCCGATCGAGCGCATCAGCGTGTTCAGACCGGTCGCCGAACCGGTCTCGCCGATCGGCACGGCCTGCATGATCAGCGACGGCATCGCGGCGTACGCCAACGCGACGCCGACCGCCGAGAGAACCGCCATCGCGACGATCTTCCAGACCGCGTCGAGCATGAACACCGAGAGCGCGTAGCCGATCGCGATCACCAGGGTGCCCACCAGCAGCGAGACCTTCGGGCCGCGGGCCGCGGACAGGCGTGCGGACAGCGGCGAGACCAGCATCATCACGATGCCGGACGGCGCCATGCACAGGCCCGCGACGACCATGCTCCTGCCCAGCCCGTAGCCGGTGTTCTCCGGGTTCATCAGCACCTGTGGGAACACCAGCGACTGGGCGAACATCGCGAAGCCGACCACCACCGAGGCGAGGTTGGTGAACAACACCTGCGGCTTCACCGAGATGCGCAGGTCCACGAGTGGTTGTGCGGTGCGCAGTTCGAGCCACCCCCAGCCGGCCAGGACGACCGCCGCGACGGCGAGCAGGACCAGGGTGACCGTGCTGCCCCAGCCCCAGTCCGCGCCCTTGGTGATCACGAGCAGGAGGGCGACCAACCCGACGGACAGCCCGCCCGCACCGGCGAAGTCGAAGCGGCCGGGCAGGCGGACCGGCGACTCGGGCACCAGGAGCAGGACGAGCACGACGTCGAGCGCGCCGATCGCGCCCGCGGCCCAGAACATCATGTGCCAGTCGGCGTTCTGCGCGATCAGCGCGGCCACCGGCAGCCCGATCGCGCCGCCGATGCCCAGCGTCGCGCTCATCAGCGCGATCGAGGAACCCAGCTTCGCGGGCGGGAGTTCGTCCCGCATGATGCTGATGCCCAGCGGGATCACGCCGAACGACGCGCCTTGGAGGAAACGGCCGAGCACCATCGGGAGCAGCGTCTCGGAGAGCGCGCACAACACCGAGCCCGCGACCATCAGGCCGAGGCTGACGAGCAGGATCCGGCGTTTGCCGAACATGTCGCCGAGCCGGCCCATCACGGGAGTGCAGACCGCGCCGGAGAGCAGGGTGGCGGTGACCACCCAGGAGGCGTTGGCGGGCGAGGTGTCGAGCAGTTCGGGCAGGTTGGGCAGCAGCGGGACGACCAGGGTCTGCATGAGCGCCACGACCACGCCGCAGAACGCCAGTACCGCCACCACCGAACCGGCCCGGTCCACCGGCTCGGGCGGGTGAGCGGGAGCGTCCGCCGGGCTCGGCTCGGGTATGGCGCTCGGACCGGTCACGGACTGCCTCCAGAGGATCGCCGGGTGTTTGCTGCGGTCAACCAATGTGCACGATACACATGGTGTGTATCGTGCACATTGCCTGGGCATGGCGCCAGGTTTCCGGGCAGGCGCATTGGTGTGAAGGCGGGAGCGGACGTGTTGGAAGGCATCGAGCGAGAGTTGATGTTGATCGCTCGGCACCACGTCATGGGCAAGCGGCACGGTGACGGCATGGAGCGGTCGGCCTACCTGCTGCTGACCCGGCTCGAGGTCGAGGGGCCGATGTCGATCGGGCAACTCGCGGAAGCGTTTCGGCTCGACACCTCGACCGTGAACCGCCAAGTGGCCGCGCTGCTGCGGGCCGGCGACGCGGAACGGATCGCGGACCCGGACGGCGGCCTCGCCCGCAAGCTGCGGATCACCGCGGGCGGCGCGGAACGGCTCGCGGGGGAGCGCGCGACCCACTGCCACGGCCTGGAACGCGTCCTGGCGTCCTGGGACGAGGGCGAACGACGCGAACTGTTCGAAGTATTGACGCGGTTCAACCGATCGGTCGAGGGCGTCGAGGGCCGCGAATGGCCCCGGAACGAACTGGGCGTCGAGCACACGGGCGGCGTTGTGCACTCGGGCGGCGTTGCGCGCGGGTGAATGTGGGCCGGCGGGAGCGCTCGGGCGGCGTTGCGCGGGTGGGCGTGGGCTGGGTGGCGTTGCGTGTGGGTGGCGCGGGCCGAGTGGTGCGTACGAGCGGCGTGGTGGGCGGGTCGGCGCGGTTGGCTTACCTGGGGCGTTGCGTGGGGGTGACCAGGGCTGTCGGCGGGCGTTGGTGCCGGGTGCCGGGTGCCGGGTGCCGGGTGCCGGGGCGGTGGGTGCCGGGTGCAGGGGCGGTGGGTGCCGGGTGCAGGGGCGGTGGGTGGGGCAGCGTGTTGCCGGGCCGGGCGGGTTGTCGGGGCGGTGAGGTGACGAAGAGTCAGGCGCCGTTGGTCGGGCCGGGTTCCGGCTCGGGATCGGCTGTCGGATCGGGTTCGGCCTTCGTTGCGGAAGCGGGCGCCGACGCCGGAGTGGCGGCGGGGGTGGTCTCGGGCTCGGCCGCCTGCTGCGCCCCGGACTTCGGTTCGGCTCCGGACTCGGCTCCCGGTTCGGGAGCGGACTTCGGCTCGGGGTCGGCGTCAGCCTGCGGCTTGGGGGCGGAGGCGGGCACCGGCTCCGATACGGGCTCGGTCACGGGCGCGGGGTGGGGCTGCGGCTTCCGGGCGGCCTTCGAGCGGGGCTCGGGCGCGGGATCGACTTCCGGCTTCGGTTCCGACTCCGGCTCCGGCTCCGGCTTCGAAGTGGCCGCCCGCAGTGCGTGGTTCGCTGCGGCTGCACCGGCTGCACCGGCTGCACCGGCTGCACCGGCCGCACCGGCCGCACCGGCTGCACCGGTGGGTTCGGGCGGCGTGGCCGCCGTGTTCGCGACGGTCGTCGGCTCGGCGGCCGGCTCGGTCGGCTTCGATGCGGCCGGCTCCGTTCCGGTGCGGCCTGACGCGGTCGGTGTCGCGGCGGGGGTGTCCGCGGAGCGGCCTGCCGTCGGTGTGTTCGCCGATTTCGGTGCCGGCGCGGGCAGTTGGGCCGAGTTGCCGCCCGGAACGGGCGTCGGCGCCGCGGCCGGTGTCCCGGTGACGTCGGCGACGTCCTCGTCGTACTCCCCGTCCGGGTCGTCCGCGAACCGCCGCCGGCCCGCGAGTGCGAGCAGGGCGCCGGCGGCGACCAGGATCAGGCCCGCGACGAGGATCGTGGGTTCGTTCCCGCTCGCGCCTGCGATGTCCGCCACGGTCGGCGCCGTACCTTCGAGCGTGCTCAACGGTGTGATCCGATCCATCGGCGAACAAGTGCGATCGTCTTACTAGCAGACTCGTCGAACCCAGGGAAACCGGCCTCGACCTGAGAGTTTTCCTGGTCGAAACACGAAGGCGCAAGGATCGCCCCGCGAACAAGGGGGCCGCGATGACTGTCATGGCGACACGTACGGGGCTGGGCTGGGAGCACGTGATCGACGATGTACCGTCCGCCGTCGCCTGGTCGGGCGGATCGTGCGTGGTCGCGGGGGCCGCCGGCGGGGTTCGGCTGCTGGACGCGGCGACCGGGCGACTGCAGGCCCGGATCGTGTTGCCGGGCGGGGTGGACCGGGTCGGCTTCTCGCCCGACGGCACGGTGGTCGCCCTCGCGGGCCCCACCGGGTACGCGCTGTGGCGGATCACCGACGGCGCACTGCTGATGCGAACGCCGGGTCTGCCCGCGCGATTCGCGTGGTCCGCGGACAGCCGGTGCGCGGTGTTCTTCGGCGGCGCCGTGCGGGTCTACGCCGGCAACACCGGCACCGAGTCGTGGCGGGCCGTGGACGGACCGGTCCGCGTGGACGACGTGGTCTGGGTCGACTCGGTCGGCGGGCTCGCCGTCGCGCTCGGCGGCGAGGTGCACATGTACGGGCCGCGTGGGCGGACGAACGTGTGGACCTACCCGATCCCGGTGCGGGTGCTCGCCGGCGCGCCGGACGGCGCGTGGCTGTGCGCGGCGGGCGACATGCCGAGTGTGCACGTACGCGGCGTCGGCGGTACGCACGAGGACCTCGGCGCGGCCGGGACCGAGCCGGTGACCGGGCTCGCGCTCGACGCGGGCGGACGCCGGCTGGCGGCGGAGGACCGGGCCGGACTGACCGTGTGGGACCTCGCCGCGCGTGGCGGCCGGGTTCGCCCGCGCCCGCGCCGACTGCCCGCCCAACCGCAGGCGTGCGCGCCGAGTTGGCGGCCGGGCGGCGGCGGATTGATGGCCACGTCGGGCGGTGACGGCATGCTCGTGGTGTGGGACGTGCGCGCCGGCTCGGCCCGCCGGGCGCCGACCCCGTTGGCCCGACGGCACGTCGCGGCGCCGGTGACCGCGCTCGCCTGGCACGGGCGGGACGCCCTGCTGTTCGCGGACCGCACCGGGCGGGTCGGGACGCAGTGGTTCCGCGAGATCGGCACCCGCTGACCGGGCCGACGCCCTGCGGTCGACGCCCTCCGATCGAGGCCGGCGGTGCCGGTGACCCGATCGCTTAGGTTAGCCTCGCCTTACATATGCTGTGTACGGCCGGGAGGGTCCGCCCATGGAACTGCTCGTGGAAGATCTGCACGCCGGATATCCGGGGCATCGTGCCGTGTCGGGCGTGGACCTGTCCGTGGCCGCCGGCAGCGTGGTCGCGATCGTCGGCCCCAACGGTTGCGGCAAGTCCACGCTGCTCCGCTCGATCGCGCGCCTGCACAAACCGGATTCGGGTCGGGTCAGCGTCGGCGGCGACGACATCTGGCGACTGAAGCCCCGTCAGGCCGCGCATCGGGTGGGGCTGTTGCCGCAGAACCCGACCGCACCGGAGGCGGTCACCGTGGCCGGACTGGTCCGCTACGGCCGGCATCCGCACCAGGGGTTGTTCCGCCAGTGGTCGCGCGCGGACGAGCGGGTCTGCCGGGACGCGTTGACCGCGACCGGCGTGCTGGACCTGGCCGATCGACGGCTGGACCGGCTCTCCGGCGGGCAGCGGCAGCGCTGCTGGGTCGCGATGGTGATCGCGCAGGAGGCGCCGGTGATGTTGCTCGACGAGCCGACCTCGGCGCTGGACCTCGGCCACGCGGTCGAGGTGCTGGGCCTGGTCCGGCAGGTCGCCGCGGGCGGGCGCACCGTGGTGATGGTGCTGCACGACCTGGCGTCGGCGGCACGGTACGCGGATGTGCTGGTCGCGATGCGGGCGGGCGAGGTGATCGCGTCCGGGCCGCCGAAGGAGGTCGTGGACGCGGCCCTGGTGCGGGCGCTGTACGACGTGGATGCGGACATCCTCAGGGCGCCGGGGGACGACACCCCCGTCGTGGTGCCCAGAATGGTCGAGGCGGGCACCGCGGCGGAGGCCGGGGCCGGTGCCGCTGTGCGGGTGAGCGCCGACCGCGTCGACCACGCCGGGATCGGTGCGTCCGGAGCGTGAGGGCATCGTCGGCCGGCCGCCCGGTCCCCGCCGGCGTCGCTTGTTCGGGTAGGTTGCCCACAGAAATGTGACGATGCGTCAGTTGATGAGGTGGGCAATGTTCGGCAAGAAGAAGGCCGCGGTGGCGGCCGAAGGCCGCGATGTGGCGGCGCTCGTGCTGCGCGCGACGCTCGGTCCGATGCTCTTCGCGCACGGTTACAACAAGGTCGCCGGCCCCGGCGGCCTCGCCGGCACCACCGGCTGGTTCGAGTCGCTCGGCCTCAAGCCCGCCGAGGTGCATGCGCGCCTGGCGGCCGGCACCGAGATGGCGGCCGGTGTCGGCATCGCACTCGGCGTGGCCAACCCGCTGCCCGCGGCGGCGACGGTGGGCCTGATGAGCGTCGCGGCGGCGACCGACCACAAGGGCAAGGGCTTCTTCGTCTTCAAGGGCGGCTGGGAGTACACCGCCGTGGTCGGCGGTGCCGCGGTCGCGCTCGCCGCACTCGGCAACGGCAGGTATTCGGTGGACGCGCTGATCGGGCGCAAGAAGTCGGGCCTGCGCCCGGCGCTGTTCGCGGCCGGCGTGGGCGTCGCGAACGCCGCGCTGCTGATGAAGCTCTGCTACAAGCCCGACCCGAAGCCGGACGAGACGCTCGAGGCGTAGCCCCGGCGGGACGTTCGAGGCATAGCCGGCCGAGACCCTCGCGGCAAGCCTGCCGAGGTCCTCGGGGCGCAAGCCGGACGAGACGGTCGAGCCGGAATACTTCGGCCGCCTCGGTCCGCACCGATGCATGCGGTGCGGACCGAGGTGTCCGGGCGAGCCACTACGTTGGATCCCACGTTGATCCATGGGCGTTGCGCCCTCGTGTGGAGGTTCTTGCTGTGCAGACGTTGCCCGAGTCCTGGCAGCCCGTGCTCGCGGAGGAGTTGGCGAAGCCGTACTACGCCGAGCTGACCGCGTACGTGGACGCGGAACGCAAGGAACACCAGATCTTCCCGCCGGACGACGAGGTGTTCGCGGCCCTGGAGGCGACGCCGTACGACGACGTGCGGGTGTTCGTCGTCGGGCAGGACCCGTACCACGACGACAACCAGGCGCACGGCATGTGCTTCTCGGTGCGGCCCGGAGTCAAGATCCCGCCGTCGCTGCGCAACATCTACAAGGAGATGCACGCGGACATCGGTCTGCCCATCCCCGACAACGGCTACCTGATGCCGTGGGCGCGGCAGGGCGTGCTGCTGATGAACACGGTGCTCACGGTGCGTGCGCACGAGGCCGCGTCGCACAAGGGCCGCGGCTGGGAGAAGTTCACCGACGCGGTGATCAAGGCGGTGAGCGACCGGGACAAGCCGGTGGTGTTCGTGTTGTGGGGCGGCCACGCGAAGAAGAAGGCGGCGCTGATCGACACCGCCAAGCACACCATCGTGCAGGGCGCACACCCCTCGCCGCTGTCCGCGAAGCTCTTCCACGGCAGCAAGCCGTTCTCGCAGATAGATGCCGCGCTGGCGGCCATGGGGCACGAGCCGATCGACTGGACGATCCCCAACCTCAAGGACTAGCTCCTCGAGGGCCGGCGCCCCGGGGACCGGCACCGAACCCCCTCCGGGGCGGGCGCAAGAAAAACGACAACCGGCGTTCCGGTTCGGTATCGGCTCGGCCGGTATCGGACCGGAAATGGGCGCCGATCGGGAATGGCCGAAAATCTCCTTGCATTGGTACGGAGCACCTACGGCAAGCCCTTACGGTGTGAGGCTCCCTCTTTCCATGCCTCCGAGGCGGCCCCCGTGTCGACGATCACCGTTTCACCCGTATCCCCCACTCCCACCCCCACTCTCGATCTCACTCCCGGCTATGTCGCGCACCGAGGTCTGCGCGAGGAACTGGCCCGACTGACCGAGGTGACCCGACACCTCGACCCGGTCGACATCCTGCGCGTGCGCGCGGTCGAGGAGCATCTCGCGCTGGTGTTGCGCTTCTTGCGCGCGCATCACCGCGAGGAACACACCGTGCTGTATCCGTGGGTGCGCGCCGGTTCGCCGGGTGCCGCCCGCACTGTGACCGCGTTCCAGGTGGACCACTCGGCCCTGGAGGACGCGATGCGTCGCGCGGCCGACACGAGCGTGCCGCTGCGTGATCGCTCCCCCGCGATCGGGCGGCTGTACGACCAGGTGGCCCGGCACAGTCTGGCCGAGGAGCACCAGTTGTTCCCGCTGATGCGCCGGCACGTGCGCGGCACGCCCGACGGGCGGATGCCGACCCGCACCGTGCGGGTCTGGGGCCGTGACCTGCCCGCGCTCGTCGCCTTCCACCTGCACCACGCCACCGACGCCGAACGACGGCGGGTGTTGCGCTGGATCCCGCCCGGCACGGCCCTGCTGTGGCGGGCCGGGTGGCGGCGGGCCTACGAGCGGCGTCGGCGGGCCGCATACGGGAGTTGACCCGGGCTCGGCGCGCGGCCCGGCTCAGGACGTGTGGTCGACCGCGTCGCTCGGGCTGGTCAGCGCGGCCAGCAGCGCACGGACGTGCTCGATCTCCGGCCCGGTGGGTTGCACGTCGCCCAGCGCACGCACCAGCGCGTCCAGGGCGCGCGCCGGCTCCGGCTCGGCGAGTGTGGACAGGTCGTGGATCAGCCGCAGCAGCATGATCCGCGGCGCGGCGATCTGCTCGCGGGGCAGCGGTCGTTCGAAGTAGTCCTCGGCCAGATCCAGCCACAGGTTCCACAGCTCGGTCCGGGCGATCCGGGGCACCGCCAGGATCGCGTCGGTCAACTCGCGGGTCTGCCCGGCGGTGATGGTGCGGCGCAGCACCGGTGCGGCCGGCAGCGCGGGCGTGGGCCGGGGCGCGGGGGTGGGCGTGGGCGGCGGCGAGCTGCCGGCCCCGTCCGTGCGCGGGCCCGGGAACGCCGGTGGATCGGCGGGCCGGGACGGTCCGTGGATCGCCGCCATCAGTTCGGCGTGCGCGTCCTCCTCGGACTTGCCGTACAGCGTCTTGCGCAGCAACGGCCGCAACACGGACGGGATCTCCTCGCGATCCAGCTCGTGCACCACGAGCGGGATCAGTCGGCGACCGCTGCCGCGCAGCGCGTCCGACATCGCGGTCCACTCGACCGTGGTCCAGCGCTCCGGTACGAAGTACGCGGGCGAGAACAGCGCGATCATGTGCCCCGCGCCGTCCAGTGCGCGGCTGACCTTGGTGGTCAGGTTCTCGCCCGTCGCCCAGTCCCACGCGTCGAGTTCGACCTCCAGGCCGGCCAGGAGGAGTTGGCCGGCGACCCACTCCGCCCAGGCGGTGTCCGAACCGGCGTGGCTGATGAAGTAGCGCACCGCGTTGCCCCCGTGCTCCCCGTCGTTCGCCATGCGTACCAGCATCGCGCACCGGCCGGCCGGATCCGGCTCCTTCGCCCGATACGGAAGCGGAGCCACCCGTTCAGCCGGGCAGATTGTCGATCGCCCGGCAGACCTCCTCGACGCCCTGGGTGTTGGGCAGCACGTCGTGCAGCGCGCGGCACAGACACTGCAGCGAGTGGATCGGTTCCGGGCCGTTGACCAGGGTCCGGATCATGTGCAGCAGCATCGACCGCGCGTCGGTCATGTGCCGGTGCAACAACTGGTGTTCGAGGTAGTCCTCGGACAGATCCAGCCAGATCGACCAGGTGTCCGGCGCCCGCAGCCCGCGCACGGCCAGGAACAGGTCGGCGAGATAGACGACCTGGTTCTGCGGGATGGTCCGGGACAGCTTGGCCATGTTCCCGAAGCGCAGCAGTTCGAGCGTCACGTCCGGGGTCACCAGGCCGGACGCGAAGAGTTCGGCGATCCGGGCGATCGCCGCGGGCCGGTCGCCGACGAACGCGGCGATCGCCTCGGCCGTGACCATCTCCAGCTCGAATTCGCGATGCGCGTCGAAGAGCATCAGCACCGACGAACCGCGGTCCAGCGGCGGCAGATCGACCGTGCTGCCCAGGTGGCGGGCGAGCGGATCGGTGCTGGTGATCAGCACGTGGCCGGGGCCGGCCGGAATCATCTCGCCGATCAGACCCGGTCGGTCGACCTCGTCGAAGACCAGCAACCAGCCCTCGCGCGACTGTAGTTCGTGCTTCGGGCCGACCTGTTGGTCGACCCGGTGGCCGAGGTCGGTCAGCTGTTCGAGGATGCGGTGCAGGAAGGCCACGCCGCTCTCGGTGGGGCGGGCGGCGCAGTCGAACCACCACACCACGTCGTACAGGTGCCGGTGCCGGTAGGCGTACTCCCGGGCCAGGTGGGTGGTGCCCAGGCCGGGCAGGTCGTCCTGCGGGCGCAGCACGACGCGGTGTTCGGCCTGGAGCAGCGTGCGCAGGTCGGCGAGCGTGCCGTCGCGCCCGTAGAAGCGCCCCCTGGTGCCCGGGACATGCCACACCGGCGGATTGTCCGTGGGCGAGCGCGGCGGGGGCGGAGGCGGGATCCTGGGCGGTTCGGCGGGTCTCGGTGGGCGCGGCGGCGGGGGTATCGGGTCCGACACGGTCAGGCGAACCCCGGATTCCGCGCGGGCAGCGGCGCGAACCGGTGCACCGCTTCGACGAGCAGATCGCGCTGACCGACCGCGTCCGCCTCGGTGAGGTCGACCGGTCGCACGCCGCGGAACATCGACGGCACCTGGGTGCGACCGACCACTATCGGCAACAACCGGCCCCCGGAGTCCGCATCGCCCAGGGCCTCCTCCCATTCGTCCATGGCCAGCCGTCTGGCCTCGAAGTAGTGCTCGGAGAACAGCGCGATCACGTGTTCGCCCAACCCGCGCGCCTGGGCCATCGCCTTGCCGAAGCTCACGCCCGCGCTCCAGTCCCAGCGACTCAGCGAGACCCGGTAGTCCTCGAAGGTGAGCACCTCGCTGACCCAGTCGGCCCAGGCGAGGTCGTTGCCCACGTAGCTGATCACCAGGTCGGTGCGGGCCGGTGGGACCGGTTCCAGGATGGGCAACCGGCGCGGTGGCTCGGGCAGCGTGCGGGAGCCGGCCTCGTGGCTGCCGAACAGCGGCTCGATCTCGGCCGCCTCGCCGGGGGTCAGCGGCGCGAGCCGATGGCGCAGCGCCGCGGCCACCCGGTCGGCGACCGCGCGCACCGCCCGCACGTACCCCAGGTCGCGGATGCCGCCCAGCCGCAGCATGTCGAACACGCTCGGGCCCCCGCTCGGCCCGGCGATCCCGGCGGGCCACTCGATCGCGCCGAGGGCGGCCGGGAGCGGTTGCTCCATCGTGGTCCAGGGCACCGCGATCAGATTCGGCGGCGAGATGCCCACGATCGACTCGTGTCGACGCAACCGGTCGGTGAACACCGCCCAGTCGCGCCCGCAGTCCAGGTCCTCGAAGTAGTCGTCCGAGCACAGCGCGACCATCGCGCGCGCCTGTGCGGGCGGATCGCCGTCCGGCACCTGGACCGGCCCGAAGGTGGGCTGCAACCGGATCGCCGCGCGCACCCCGTCGCCCCCGCGCCGCAGTTCCGCCTCGATGTCGTCGTGAAAGCGGGCCGCCCACTTGGGGTCGCGGTCGGCGACGTGACTTGTGAAGAAGTCGTAGTCCACCAAGCGACCCCCGGGATCGAGCACCGTACACGGACGGCCGAGCGTCCCACGCGCCGCCGGCGGGTCCGGCAACTGCCGCTCCCGTGCCGACCGTTCGTGTGTACGACTCTGCCCACACAGAGCATCGCGCAGGCCGACCCGGCCCGGCTAGTATAGGAAGGCTTGTGTAATCGTGGCGATACGTTCCGCACTCGAATGTACGGGTTTCACTCGGACGGCACGCGCGAGCGGCACACGCCGGTCGTCCGACGCGGACTCGAACATCCGGGCGACGCGGGAGAACGGGGGACCTGCGGATGCAAGGGGAGCGCGGTGACGTGGAGTCGGTTCTGCCGGACCTCGACGGGCTCTGTCTCGACGACCTGGACGACCTGCCGGCGTCCGTGCTCGGTTCCGCGCTGCGCCGGTTGATCCGCGAGTCCGAGGAGCCCTCGGAGGCGGTGGTGGCCAGCTTCGACAGTGCCGTCGAGCCCGCCTTCGCCGAGATCTGGGTGCCGGCCGACTCCGAAGACGGTGCCGACGAACCCCGGTCGGACGGGAGTTCCGGCATCCGGAACTGACCGTGGGAGGGCCGATGAACGAGGCGCTACCGTTTCGGCAATTCATCGTCAAGATCGCCGCACGCTGCAACCTGGCGTGCGATTACTGCTATGTGTACGAACTCCGGGACCAGGGCTGGCGGAACCGGTCCCGCCTGATCGCCGAGGAGACGGTGGTCGCGGTGGGGCGATGGTTGCGCGCGCACGCCGAGCGGGCCGGCCTGCGGAGACTGGACATCGTGCTGCACGGCGGCGAGCCGCTGCTGGTGGGGCCCGATTGCCTCGACGCCATCGCGCGCGAACTGCGGGCCGCGCTGGCGGGCGTGGCCGAACCGCGCTTCACCCTGCAGACCAACGGGGTGCTCCTGGACGAGCGTTGCGCCGAGGTGCTGCTCGCGCACCGGATCCGGGTCGGCGTCTCGCTCGACGGCGACGAACTCGCCCACGACCGGCACCGGCGCGGGCCGGACGGGCGGGGCAGCCACGCCGGGACGGTGCGCGGCATCGAACTGCTGCGCCGGCCCCGCTACCGGCCGCTGTACGGCGGGCTGCTCGCCACGATCGATCTGGCCAACGATCCGGTGGCCACCTACGAGGAACTGCTCGCGCAGGCACCGCCGATGATCGACCTGCTGCTGCCGCACGCCACGTGGGAGTATCCGCCGCCCGGCGCCCGCCCCGACGAAACAGCCCATGCCGACTGGCTGATCGCCGTCTTCGACCGCTGGTACGGCGCGCCCGTGCGGGAGACCCGGGTGCGCATCCTGGAGGACCTGGTCGACCTGACGCTGGGCCGGTCCGTGCACAGCGAAACGCTCGGGCTGAGCCCCGCGGGCTCGGTGGTGATCGAGACGGACGGCACCTTCGAGCGGCAGGACGCGCTCAAGGCCGCCTACGACGGGGCGGGGGCCACCGGGCTCGACGTCTTCCGGCACGACCCGGCGACCGTGCTCGCCGCGACCGCCGGCCCCGGCGGCGGGACCGCCGAGCCGAGCCCGACCTGCCGGCGCTGTCCGGTACTGCGCACCTGCGGGGGCGGCCTGCGGGCGCATCGCTACCACCCGGCCAACGGGTTCGACAATCCTTCGGTGTACTGCGCCGACCTGCGGGCACTGATCGAACACGTGGGGCATCGGGTACGTGCGGACGTGCGGGCGCTGGTGGGCCAGGGGCGGCGGCGATGATCCGCACACACCGCCTCGACGCCGCGGTGTTCGCCGAACTCGCGGCGGGCTACGGCGGATCCGAGGCCGTGGCCGCACTCGTCCGGGCCCAGGAGAGCCGCCGACTGCTCCAGGTGTACGCGGTGGTCGCCACCGCCCGAGAGCGCCTGCCGAGCGCCCGCACGGCGCACCTGGTCGACGCGTTGGACCTGCTCGCCCGGATCCAGCGCACCGCGCCGCAGGCGGCCCGGACGGTGCTGATGCATCCGTACACCGGCGCCTGGGCGATGCGTTGCCTGCTGTGGCTGCGTCGACCCGAGGCGCTCTCGCCCGCGCCCGACGCGGATCGCCTGCTCGACCACCTCGGCTCGATCGCCACCGCCGCCGCGCTGCGCGCCGGTCCCGAGCACGATCCGGGCCAGGAGATCCGGGTTCGCGCCGTGGAGGGATGGGTGTACCTGCCCACGCTCGGCCGGGTGCGTGCGGCCGAGGGCCCGGGTCGGCCCGCGCGGATCGGGCGGCAGTGGCGCCCGGACGATCGGATCGCGCGACACGAGGCCAATCGGGTATGTTCCGCGACGGCCGCAGGGCTGTCCGCCACCGTGGCCATCGAAGACGTGGACCCCTATCGCGACGTACATCGCTGGGAGCCGACGCCCCGCTTGTCCGCGCACCAAGTATCGTTGCTGCAAAGGAACTTCGGGAAGGCGTGGGGCCGGCTGGCGGTTGCCCACCGGGCCTACGCGACCGGCCTGGGCCAGGCGTTGTCCACGCTGGTTCCGGTGGTGGCGGAACCGGGGGCCAGCCTGAGTTCGTCGTCTCGATACGCGTTCGGAAGCATCGCGTTGACGCCGGCGATGGGGCCGATCACGCTGGCCGTGACGCTGATCCACGAGTTCCAGCACAACAAGCTCGGCGCGCTACAGGACATCACGAATCTCTCGGAACGCTCGACGCTCCGGTATCGGGCGCCCTGGCGGTTGGACCCCCGACCGGTGGGTGCGCTCCTGCAGGGCGCTTACGCGCACCTGGGGATCGCGGACTTCTGGCGGATTCGGCGGCACAGCGCCGCGGGGGAGGAGCAGGATCGGGCGCAGGCCGAGTTCGCCGTGCACCGTGCGCACGTCGCGGAGGCGATCGGGACGCTGCGCGCGTGCGGCGAACTGACGTCGGACGGTGCGCGGGTCGTGGCGGGCATGGCGCAGACCGTCGAGCCGTGGTGGCGGGAGGACGTGCCCGCCGACGCGGCGCGCCGCGCGGCCGAACGGGTGCGATCGGGCCGGCGCACCTGGGCGGAGCGAAACGGTGCCGGAGCCGGTTCCGGCCGGGGTGGACCGGTGGTGGGCATGGGCAAAACGATACGAAACGAGAGAGAACATGAGATTACCTGATGTCACGAGGAGTAACTTCGCGTGATGGACTCGGGTAGCCTGGGAACAACGAGTGACGGACGGGGAGGGCAATCCCACGCGCGTCGAAACGAAGCACCGACAGCAGGGGCCGAGATGACACCAGTCTTCTTCACGAGTCGGTCGTGCGGCGACGAGCGTGTCTACGTCGAGCGCTTCCACGCCGACCTCGAACAAGCCGTCTCCGCCCGCGTGCCGGGCCGGGACGGCGCACGGGGCCTGCTGTCGCCGTGCGCGGAGCGCGATCCGGGCGACCCACCCGAAACGCTCGCCGCCTGCTCGGTTCCCGCCGCGGTGGTGCTGGCCTCGCCCGACTACCTCGCCGATCCCGACGCCATGCGCGAATGGGCGGTGATGGCCGAACGGGTACGTGGACACCGCGTCCGCACCGGCGAACGACTCGACGCGATGGTCACCGTGCGCTGGCGCGCCGCCGACGCCCGCCCCGGCGAGCAGCCCACCCCGGACGTGGGCGCCGACGGCGACTACGGTCCGATCTACGCCCGCCAGGGCCTGTTCGACCTGATGCGCCTGGAGGGCCACTCCGCCGACTACCGGCGGCTGATCGCCGACTTGGCGCGCGTGGTGGTCGAGGCCAACCGCGTTCCGCTGCGCCCGCTGCCGCCCGCCGAGGCGCGCGAACTCCTCGGTGCGCGCGCCGTTGCCGGCCCCACCCCCGCCCGACTGCCGTACGCGGGCTCCGCGCCGGTCGCGACCGCTGCCCGGGTCCTGCCCCTGCATGCGCGCACCGGGCCGGACCTGCCCACCCGACCCCGCTGGATCACGGCCCGACACAATCCCCGCCGCCCGTTGCTGTGGGGACCCGGTGGCGATGTTGAGGAGCACTGAAACGATGAGCGACAACCCGCCGGGAACCGTCGTCACGTTCTACTCGTACAAGGGTGGCACCGGGCGCACGATGGCCCTGGCCAACGTCGCCTGGATCCTGGCCTCCCGAGGCAAGCGCGTGCTCGTCGTGGACTGGGACCTCGAATCACCGGGCCTGCACCGCTACTTCCACCCGTACCTGATCGACAAGCGGCTGGAGGACACGCGCGGAGTGCTCGACATGATCCGCGCGTTCGCCAAGGTGGTCGGCTCCCCGACCAGCACGGACGCGATGATCGAGTCGAGCCGCGTCGCGGAGAGCCGGGTGGACGGCTGCGCGGTCAAGGTCGACCGGGACTTCGCCGACGGCGGCCTGATCCGCTTCCTCGGCCCGGGCCGGCAGAACCACGAGTACGCGGCCACGCTGGCCGGCTTCAACTGGGCCGACTTCTGCGAGAGCCCGCACGGCATCGGCTTCCTGGACGCGCTGCGCGAGGACATGCGCGCGTCCTACGACTACGCGCTGATCGACAGCCGCACCGGGCTCAACGACATCGCCGGCATCTGCACCACCCTGTTGCCGGACATCGTGGTGGACGGCTTCACGCTCAACGAACAGGCCATCGACGGCGGCGTCAACGTGGCCCGCTCGATCGCCCGCCAGGCCGATCGGCCGCTGCGCATCCTGCCCGTGCCGATGCGCGTGGAGGACGACGAGAAGGACAAGCTCGAAGCCGGCCGCGACCACGCCCGCGAGCGCTTCGCCGAGTTCCTCGCGGATCGCTCCGAGGCCGAGCGGACCCGGTACTGGGGCGAGGTCGAGATCCCGTACAAGGCGTTCTACGCCTACGAGGAGACGCTCGCCACGCTCGGCGACCGGCCGCTCCAGGAGGGCAGCCTGCTCAGCGCGTACGAGCGGCTGACCGGCGTGCTCACCGACGGCGCGATCAGCCGGCTCGACCCGATCGACGAGGTGGACCGCCGGCGTGAACTGCGCCGCTTCGAACGCATCCGCTACACCGCCCCGGTCACCGTGCGCATCCTCTACAGCGCGCGCGACCGGATGTGGGTGGACTGGGTGCGCGCCCAACTGACCGCCTCGGGCGCCCAGGTGGTCGGCACCGGCGGCTGCGACACCCCGGTCGAGGACCTGCAGAACGTCGACAGCGTCGTGGTCGTCTCCTCCTCGCACTCGCTGCCCAGCCGATCCTGGACCGCGATGCGCACGGCGCTGCGCCGACTCGCCGCGGTCGACCAGGCGAGCGTGGTGACCCTGCGGGTGGACGATCTGATCGACAGCGACCCGGGTGTGGGCGAAACGGTCACCTTGACCGCGCTGTCCGAGGAACAGTGCCGCACCGTGCTCCTGACCGCATTCGGTCGCACGCCCACCGATCCCGCGCCCGCGGACGGCCCCAGGTTCCCCGGGACCAAGCCCAGGGTCGCCCAACTGCTGCCGCGCCACCCGGCGTTCACCGGCCGCGACGACATCCTGGAGCGGCTGCGCGACCAACTCGCCAAGGGCGCCACCGCCGTACTGCCGCAGGCGTTGCACGGACTCGGCGGCGTCGGCAAGACCCAGGTCGCGCTCGAATACGCGCACCGCTTCGCCGCCGACTACGACGTCATCTGGTGGGTGTCGGCGGAGCAGGCACAGGGCGTCGCCGCGCAGCTCGCCCGGCTCGGCGATCGGCTCGACCTCCCCGCCGGGGAGAACGTCACGGACGCGGCGGCCACCGTGTTGCAGACCCTGCAACAGGGCGAGCCCTACGACCGGTGGTTGGTGATCTACGACAACGCGGACGAACCGGCGTCGTTGACCCACCTGATGCCCCAGGGCAGCGTCAACGGCCACGTCCTGGTCACCTCGCGCAACGACCTCTGGGCACGCAGCGCCCGCCCGCTGGAGGTCCCGGTGTTCCGCCGGGACGAGAGCGTCGCGCTGCTCCAGCGCCGGGTGCCGTCACTGACCGAGGCGGACGCCCAGAAGGTGGCCACCGCGCTGGGCGACCTGCCGTTGGCGGTCGAACAGGCCGGTGCCTGGCTCGCCGAGTCCGCGATGCAGGTCGAGGAATACCTGGAACGGGTCAACACGCGCGTCAGCGCGATCCTGGACGAGGGCCAGCCGCCGGACTACCCGACCACCGCGGCCGCGACCTGGACCGTCTCGCTCGACGAGCTCAAAGAGCGGCAGCCGGCCGCGGTGCGGCTGCTGGAACTGTGTGCGTACCTGTCGCCGGACTCGATCTCGATGCGGCTGCTGCGCTCGCGCGAGGTGCTCCAGGAACTGGTGCGGGTGGACAGCTCGCTCGGCGACACGCTCCTGCTGTCCCGGATCTTTCAGCAGCTCGGCCGGTACGCGCTGGCCCGGGTGGACCGCGGCGAGGACACCATCCAGGTGCACCGACTCGTCCAGGCCGTGTTGCGCGACCAGATGCCGCCCGAGGAGAACGCCGCCCGGCGCGCCCGGGTGCTGGAGATCCTGGCCGCCAACGCGCCCGGCGACGTGGACGACCCGGCCAACCAGGAGACGTACGAGGAGCTCTACAAGCACCTGGTGCCCTCGCGCGCGCTGGAGAGCGACTCGGAGTCGGTGCGCCGCTGGATCGTCGAACAGGTGCGCTTCGCCTGGCGCTTCAACGACTGGGAGTTCGGCCAGTACATCGCCGAGATCGCACTGGAACGCTGGCGCGCCCGGTTCCACCGGCACGACGCGCTGACCCTGCGGATGTGCACCCAGTTGGCGAACGTCTACCGCTCCCAGGGCAGGTACCGCAAGGCCTACGACCTGGACCGGGCGACGTTGGAGGCGCAGCGCGAATCGCTGGGCCCGGATCACCCGCACACCCTGATCACCGGCCGCGGTTACGGCGGCGACCTGCGCTCGCTCGGCCGCTTCCACACCGCGCTCGAATCCGACCGGGACAACTACACGCGCTTCAGCGAGGTCTTCGGCGAGGACGCGAACGACACCCTGCTCGCGGCGAACAACCTCGGTGTCTCACTGCGCCTGATGGGTTTGCTGGAGGAGGCGCGCGAGGTGCATCAGGAGGCATTCGACCGACGCCGGCGGATCCAGGGCGACGACCACTCCAGGACCTGCTTCCTGGCCAACGAGGTCGGCCACGACCTGCGCGAGCTGGGTGACTACGCGGGCTCGCGCGCGGTGCTCCAGCAGACCCTGGCGCGCGAGGAGGCAATGGGCCGCACCCGGGACGCGCTGCGCACCGCCAAGAACCTCGCGGTGACGATCCGGCAGAGCGGGGACGCCCGCTACGCCCGCTCGCTGGACAGCGACACGCTGGAGAAGTACCGGGCCTACCTCGGTCCCACCCATCCGGTGCTGCTCTCCTGCACGGTCAACCTCGCCGCCGACAACCACGCGATGGGCAACGACGAGGCGGCGCTCGAACTCGCCCAGGAGGCCTACCAGGGCTACCGCGAGCAGTTCGGCGCGCAGCACCCGTTCACCCTCGGGTGCGCCAGCAACCTGTCGATCTACCTGCGGGCGGTCGGCCGGGACGAGGAGGCGATGGCCCTGGGGCTGCGCAGCCTGGAGGGGCTGCGCGAACTGCTCGGCGAGGACCACCCGTACACCCTGGCCGCGGCGCTCAACCACGCGAACAACCTCTACCAGGCGGGCCAGGCCAACGAGTGCGCCGAGCTGGACCGGGCGACCTACGACCGGTACGAGGCGCAGCTGGGCGCGGACCACCCGCACACCCTGGTCGCGGCCTGCAACCGGGTGCAGAGCCTGGGCGAGATCGGTCGCCGGGACGAGTCCCGCGAATGGTTCACCCGCACCGAGCGGGCGTGTCGGCGCAAGCTGGGCGACGAGCACCCGATCACCCAGGGGCTGCGCTCGCGCCGCCGGCTGGAGACCGACATCGAGGTGCCCGCCGCCTGACGGCCGTTGTCTCGATGTGCCGCGGCCGACCCGACGATCCGTCGGGTCGGCCGCGGCCGGTTCAGGCCCGGTGCATCCGCACCGGCATGTCCTTGATGCCGTTCAGGAAGTTGGACCGCATCCGCCGTGCCGGTCCGAGCAGTTCCACCCGCTCGACCCGCTCCGCCAGCGTGCGGAACATGATCTCCAGTTCGAGCTTGGCCAGGTGCCGGCCGAGGCAGAAGTGCGGGCCGCCGCCGCCGAAGCCGAGCATCGGGTTCGGATCGCGTCCGATGTCGAGGCGGTAGGGGTCCACGAACACGTCCTCGTCGTGGTTGGCGGACGCGTAGTAGACGACCACCTTGTCGCCGGCGGCGATCGGCTGCCCGCTCAACTCGGTGTCGCGGACCGCGGTGCGCTTGAACGCGTTGACCGGGCTGACCCAGCGCACGATCTCGTCGGCCGCGGTGCCGGCCAGCCCGCCGGGGTCGGCGCGCAACCGCTCCCACTGTTCGGGGTGCTCGATCAGCGCGAGCATGCCGCCGGAGATCGCGTTGCGGGTGGTCTCGTTGCCGGCCACCGCCAGCAGCATGAAGAACAGGTCGAATTCGAGCGCGGTCAGCTCCTGACCGTCGCGGTCGGGGCAGACCAGCTTGGACACGATGTCGTCCACGGGACACTCGCGCCGGGCCGCGCCCAGCGCGTCCGCGTAGCCGAACATCTCCATCTGCACCTGCTCGGCCTCGCCCGCGTCCTGGCGCAGGTCCGGATCCGCCTCGCCGACCAGCTTGTTCGACCAGTCGAACAGCCGGTGCCGGTCGACCTGGGGTACGCCCATCAGGTCGGCGATCACCACCAGCGGCAACTCGGCCGCGCACATCGCCACGAAGTCGCCCTCGCCCCGGTCGACGGCGCTCGCCACGATCCGCTCGCACGCCTCGCGGACCTTGTCCTCCAGGGTCAGCGTGGTGCGCGGGGTGAAGCCCTTGTTGACGATGTTGCGCAGCCGTGAGTGCTCCGGCGGGTCCATGTTGAGCATCATCAGCCGCTGGGTGGCGAGCGCGTCCTCCTCGGGCTCGATGAGCAGGGACAGCCGCTCGTGCGAGGAGAAGATCTCCGGGTTTCGGGACACCCGGATCACGTCGGCATGCCGGGTGACGGCCCAGAAGCCGTCCGGCCGCTCCGGGTCGGCGTGGCGGTAGACGGGGGCGGTGCGGCGCATTCGGGCGAACGTCGCGTGCGGGATGCCCGCCGCGTAGCTGTCGGGGCTGTAGACGTCGAACACGGCGGCGTTCGGGGCGGCACTGTCGATCGTTTCGGGCACGGCGGACCTTCCGGCAGTGGTGCTGGCTGGGCGCGGGCGCGGCCAGAATTCCACGGCTCGGGTGGGTCGGGAAGAGCGATCGGGGTGTGACGGCGGGCGATGTCGCGCCCGTCCGCGACCCGACACGCCGGGCGCGGGGTGGGACACGCCGGGACACGCCTGAACACACCGTCACGAAGAGCAACTCAACGAGCGAAGTGGTGACTTTTTGCTACTTTATAGACACTTTCTGTTAGTTTTTGTGACGGTGACAAAAGCAGACAAAGTCCGCCGTCCCACCGGCACTCTTCGCGCTGTCCCGAAATCGGCGCGGCCGTTCCGTCCCCTGCGCTCCCGAGCGCGCCTCCCGAGGAGTCACCCCCATGGCCTTGTCCATCTCCACCGTCGTCCTGCTGGGCGTCATCGTGTTCATCTTCATCCGCAAGGGCGGCATGCGAATCCCGCACGCGATCGTGTGCGCGCTGCTCGGGTTCTATCTCGCCAGTACCTCGATCGCGCCGAGCATCCACAGCAGTGGCAAGAGCGTCGCGAACCTGCTGAGCAGCCTGAACTTCTGATCGCGGCGGTCACCCGAACCGGCTCGGCGGCAGGTGCGCCGGGCCGGTCTTCGCCGTTTCGACACCGGTAGGGGAGAGCAGGCATGGCGAACACGGGCGAGGTCGACACACCCCTGGTGGTCGTGGGCACGGACGGCTCGGAGCACGGCGACCGGGCGGTGGCCCACGCCGCCGCGGAGGCGGCCCGGCGCGGCGCAACGCTGCGCATCGTGCACGCGATCCGGGTGCCGATGGCCACCCCCGGCTTCGAGCCGGTGGAGCCGAACGAGGACACCCGCCGGGCGGCCGAGGCGCTGGTGCGCGATGGCGCCGCGGCGGCGCTGCGGCGCCATCCGGACCTGAACGTGCAGGCCCGGGTCGGCTACGGCCTGCCCGGCGACGCCCTGCTCGCGGCGGCCGAGGGCGCGGTGCTGCTGGTCGCCGGATCGCGCGGGCGCGGCGGGTTCGTCGGCCTGCTCCTGGGCTCGGTCTCGCGATTTCTGGCCGCGCGGACGACATGCCCGCTGCTGATCGTGCGCGGCGAGCACGGGGCGCCGGCGCCGACCGGGGTGAACGTGCTGCTCGGCGTCCAGGGCGACGGCGACGAGCGGGCGGTGCGGGCCGCGTTCGAGGCGGCCCGCGGGTGGGGCGTGCCGGTGCATGCGGTGCACGCGTGGAGTTGGCCCGGCTACGCGGGGCTCGCCGGGCCCAGCGAGGCGGACATGCGCGCGGTCGCCGAGGTGCATGCCGCCGCGCTGGCGGGTGCGCTGAGCGGGGAGCGGACCCGGTTTCCCGACGTCGAGGTGCGCGCGGACTCGGTCATGGCGGACGCGGCCGGGACGCTCGTGGAGGCCTCGGCGGGCAGCGCGCTGGCGGTGGTCGGCGTACGGCACCACCGCGGCCCGCTGCGGCACTGGGTCGGCCACGTCGCGACCGCCGCGATCGAACACGCGCACTGCCCGGTGCTGCTGGTCCCCCTGGACTGAGCCCCGGGCCGCCGTCCGCTCCGGGCCGGCCCGTCGACGCGCTCGCCGGGCCGGCCATGATTTCGATCAGTGCTTCAATCAGTGATTGAAAATGCCGGCGCTTCGTGGTTTGGTGCCTGCCGTGACAGCACAATCGCGGGCCCGGCTGCTCGACGAGGCCGAACGGCTCTTCCTCGCGCAGGGCTACGACCGGGTCTCCGTCCGGGCGGTGAACGCCGCCGCCGGGATGAATCCGGCCGCCGTGCACTACCACTTCGGGTCCAAGCGGGACCTGGTCGTGGCGCTGCTGCAACAGCGCCTGGGGCCGCTGTGGGCCGGGCCACTGGCCGACCTGGATCGGGCCCGCGCGGCCGGGTGGACGCCCACGGTCGGCGAGGTGGTCACGATCATCGTCGAGCCGTTCGACCGACTGGCCCGCGAGCCGAACGGGCCGATGCTGCTCCAGTTGCTCGCCCGTACCGTGCTCTCCGGGCACGAACTGCCGTGGGACGACCCGTGGTTCCGGCACGCACCGTGGCGCGCACTGCTGGCCGCGGCGCGTCCGGACCTGAGTGCCCGGGAGATCTCGGACCGCTGGCGGCTCGCCTTCGACCTGCTGCTCCAGCTCTACGGCCAACCCGTGGCGGACGCGTTCGTACCGCCGCCGGCCCCGGCGGCCGTCGTCGGCTTCGTCACCGCCGGCCTCGACGCCCCGCGCCCCGCCGATGCGTCGCCCGCCGACCCGGCGCCGACCGACCCGCTCTCGCCCGGTCCGTCCCGGACGGCACGCACAGAACGAGGTGACTCGTGATACCCGACGTCTTCGCCCCCGCCACGCTCGGCCCGCTCACGCTGCGCAACCGGATCATCAAGGCCGCCACCTTCGAGGGGGCCACCCCGGACGCGCTGGTCACCGACGACCTGATCGAGTACCACCGGCGTCCGGCCGCGGGCGGCATCGGGATGACCACCGTGGCCTACTGCGCGGTCGCCCCCGAGGGCCGCACCGACCGGCACCAGATCTGGATGCGCCCCGAGGCCGTGCCGGGCCTGCGCCGGCTCACCGATGCGGTGCACGCCGAGGGCGCGGCGGTCTCGGCGCAACTGGGCCACGCCGGCCCGGTGGCCAACGCCAAGTCCAACGGCCGGCCCGCGCTGTCCGCCGGACGCATGTTCAATCCGCTGAGCATGCGCACCACGCACGCCGCGACCGAGGCCGACATCGCCCGGATCACCCGCGCCCACGCCGACGCCGCGCTGCTCGCGATCGAGTCCGGTTTCGACGCCGTGGAGATCCACCTCGGCCACAACTACTTCGCCAGCGCCTTCCTCAGCCCCAAGCTCAACCACCGCAAGGACGGCTACGGCGGTTCGCTCGCCAACCGGGCCAAGGTCGCCCGCGGCGTGTGCCGCGCGGTGCGGGACGCGGTGGGCGACCGGATCGCGGTGACCGCCAAGCTCAACATGGAGGACGGCGTCCCGGGCGGCATCCGGCTGGAGGAGAGCATCCGCACCGCGCGCTGGCTGGAGGAGGACGGCTCGCTGGACGCGCTGGAGCTGACCGCCGGCAGCTCGCTGCTCAACCCGATGTACCTCTTCCGCGGCGACGCCCCGGTGCCCGAGTTCGCCGCGACCTTCCCGCAGCCGCAGCGGCTGGGCGTCAAACTGATCGGCAACCGCATCCTGCGCTCGTACCCGTACGAGGAGGCCTATCTGCTCGCCTCCGCCCGGCAGTTCCGGGCCGAGCTGAAGCTGCCGCTGATCCTGCTCGGCGGGATCACCAACCGGGACACGATGGACCTCGCGATGACCGAGGGCTTCGAATTCGTCGCGATGGGCCGCGCGGTACTGCGCGAGCCGGACCTGATCAACCGGATCGCGGCCGAACGCGAGACCAAGTCCCTGTGCATCCACTGCAACAGGTGTATGCCGACCATCTACAGCCGCACCCGCTGCGTCGTGATCGAGCCCGACGCGTAGGCCGGCCCCGGCACGCCGAGCCACGGCACCGGAGACGACGCGACCCGATCCGGCGGGATCCGGCGGGACGGCGGGATCCGCCGGGCACGGCCCGGGCCGTGCCCGGCGGACGGGCCCCGGCACGCGAAACGCCGGACGGGCCGAGTACGGCCGGTCCGGCGTCGAGGCGGGGCACGACCGGTCGTCTGCCGGTCGTGCCCGCTCAGACCAGGTAGCGGCTGATCGCATCGATCACGCAGGCCGGCTTGGCCGAGTCGGCGATCTCGACGGTGATCCGGATGGTCACCTGGACGCCGCCGGCGATGTCGGCGACCGCCACGATCTCCGCACCGCCGCGCACCCGGGAGCCGACCGGGACCGGCGCCGGGAAGCGCACCTTGTCCACGCCGTAGTTGACCCCCATCGAGATGTTCCGCACCTCGACGATCTGCGGCAGGAACAGGTTGGACAGCGCCATCGTCAGGTAGCCGTGGGCGATCGGCGCGCCGAACGGCCCCTCCTTCGCCTTCTCCACGTCCACGTGGATCCACTGGTGGTCGCCGGTGGCGTCGGCGAACAGGTTGATCCGGTCCTGGGTGATCTCCAGCCACTCGCTGTGGCCGAGGTGCTTGCCCACCGAGTCCTTGATCTGCTGGAGGTCGGTGAAGACGGTGGCCGCCATGTGCACTCCCGGTCGTTTCTGATGGTCTGTCAGATCAGCTCTCCCGGGTATACCAGACCGACCCGCCGCGATGCCGCCCGGGACGGTCAGGAGGTCGGGATCCAGGCCACCTGACGCACGTCGGCGAGCCGGTCCACCGAGATCCCGGCCGTCGAGACGGTCCACAGGTCGTCACCGATCACCAGGGAGCGCTGGATGGTCCCGCCCGGGTGCGTCACCCGACCCACCTCGACGATCCGACTGCCCTCGATCCGCAACACCAGTGCGTACGAGCCGCCGCCCGGGGACTTCTCGCCCGGGGCGATCTGCGGCTGTGCCGAGATGCGGTAGGACTCGTTCACCGGCACCACCACGGTGCCGTCCTTGGCCCAGTACAAGAACGCGTGCGCGTTCTGCTCGGCCTGCGAGTTCGCGCCCGGGAGCGCGTATTGGGCGACCCGGGTCGGGTTCGCCAGGGTGCTCACGTCGAACAACGACACCTGGGTGCCCAGCCGCCGGCCGCCGTCGGTGGCGTCCTGGCCGACGCCGATCAGCCGGCCGTCGGCGATCGGGTGCAGGTAGGCCGAGTAGCCGTTGATCTTGAGCTCGCCGACCGCCTTGGGGTGGCGCGGGTCGCTCAGGTCCAGCGTGTACAGCGGGTCGGTCTGCCGGAACGTCACCACGTAGGCGAGCGGGCCCGCGAAGCGCACGCCCATGATGCGTTCGGTCCGGCCCAGGCCGCCGACCCGGCCGATCGGGGTCAGCGTGTTGCCGCTGCGGGCCAGCACGGTGACCACCGACTCGGTACTGGAGCGGGGCGCGATCGGCGGCGGCACGTCCCGCGGCGTGCCCGGGGTGCCCGGGGTGGCGGCGGTGGGGTCGCTCGGGGCGATGCCGCCGCGCGGCGCGCTGCCCGGGACGGATCCGCCCGGCGCCGCGCTGCCCGGGGCGGCGTCGCTGCGGGTGGTGGTGTTCTGCGGGAGGTCGCTCGGCACGGTCCGGGGGATGCTCGGGTCGCCGGGCGAGAGCGTGGTGGCCACCCGCAGGTTGCCCGCGTGCTCGGACATCGCGTACTCGTTCACCATCGCGCCCGAGACCACGCCGGTGCCGACCAGCTTCGGCGTGCCCTTGCCGGAGATGTCGAGCTGGTTGATCGTGGTCGTCGTGCTCGGCGGTCCGCCGCCGATCACCTTCGCGTCACCGGACACGGCGCGATGGGTGGACGTGGTCGCCAGGTAGAGGTTGGACTCCGACGCGTACACGTTGTCCACGTCGGCGGCCACCGTCACCGGATCGCCCTTGTCCAGGTCGCGGTTCAGGTCGAAGGACAACACGCTCAACGTCGCGGTGCCGGTGTGCCCGGGGTCGCCGGGCTTGGCCTGCGGTCGGCTGACTCGGTCGCAGCCGACCAGATCGCCGGAATCGGTCCGGCCGTTCGCGGCGAGGGTGAACTGCGGCAGCCAGTCCGAGGCGGTCGAGCGCCGGATCAGATCCTTGGCCTGGTCCGACGATTTGGGTGCGGACATGGACAGCCGGGGCCGCGAGCGCACCACAATCCGCGCGGTGCTGCCGATCTGCCGCCCGTCCGTGTAGCTCCCGTCCACCGACAGATCGCCGATGATGCGCGGCGCGGCGGCCAGATCCACCAGCACGAAGCGGGCGCTGGTGTTCGCGGCCACCGGCGACGAGCTGCCCGGGCCGCCGGGGATCGGCGCCATCTTGCCCGAACCCCCCTTGCTCTTCGGCAGGTTCGTCGAGCCGTTCAGGATCAGCAGGGCCCGATCGCCGGACAGCAGCAGCTCGCGCGCCCGCGCGCCCGGCACGTCCAGCGTGCCGGTGACCCGGTGCGTCGCGGCATCCACCACGCTGAGCCGGCCGTCGGCCACGGTGAGCACCCGACGCCCGTCGGTCTTGACCAGATCGGGCTCGTCGACGCCCTGCTCCTGGGTGTTGGTGGTCGAGTGCTCGGGCGCGCCGGGCGCCGCCTGGTCCGCGGCCACGCCTTGTGGGGCCGCCGCCCCGGGCGCGGCGGCCGGAGCCTCGCCGTCCGCCAACTGCCCGGACCTGGAGTTGTCGGCGGACTTCTTCTCGGCCATCGTGCGCAGCGCCGCCGCCCGGAAGTCGTCGACCAGCGCGCCACACGAGTCGAACGCGGTCAGCCGCATCGTCTCGCCGGACACGGCGGCCGTGCGGACCGGATCCGGCTTCGAGCCGCCGGAGGAGGTGCAACCGGTGACGACGAGTCCCGCCGTCAGCACGAGTATCGGCAGGGCAGTGGCCCCGCGCGTGGAACGGTCGTGGATTCGCATGGCCATCCGACGCATCGGGTACCGGAACGGTTCCCGAGCCCGGAGCCGGGCAGGTGTGCGATCAAGCCGGTCCCGGCTACGAAGGGGGAATCTCGATGACGCTGTGGCCCGGACACCCGTTTCCGCTGGGTGCCTCCTACGACGGAACGGGCGTCAACTTCGCCCTGTACAGCGACGTTGCCGAGGCCGTCGACCTGTGCCTGATCGACGACGCCCGCAACGAGGAACGGGTGCCGCTGCGCGAGGTGGACGGCGGCATCTGGCACGGATACCTGCCCGGCCTGCAACCCGGTCGGCGCTACGGCTACCGCGTGCACGGGCCGTGGGAGCCCCGCCGGGGAATTCGCTGCAACCCGGCCAAGCTGCTCCTGGACCCGTACGGCAAGGCCTTCGACGGCGACGTCCGCTGGGGCCAACCGCTGTTCGGCTACCGGTTCGGCGAGCCCGAGCGGATCGACGAGAGCGACTCGGCGCCGCACATGATGACCTCGGTCGTGGTCAACCCGTACTTCGACTGGGGCGACGACCACCGGCCCGGGCACGAGTACCACGACACGGTGATCTACGAGGCGCACGTGCGCGGGTTGACGATGCGTCATCCGGACATCCCGCCGGAGATCCGCGGCACCTACGCGGGGATGGCACACCCGACGATGATCGAATACTTCCGGTCGCTCGGGGTCACCGCGGTCGAGTTGATGCCGGTGCACCAGTTCGTCGACGACGGGCACCTGGTCGGCCGAGGGCTGGCCAACTACTGGGGCTACAACACGATCGGCTTCTTCGCGCCGCACGCCGCCTACTCCTCGACCGGCTCGCTGGGGCAGCAGGTGCAGGAGTTCCGCTACCTGGTGAAATGCCTGCATCAGGCCGGTATCGAGGTGATCCTCGACGTGGTCTACAACCACACCGCGGAGGGCAACCACCTGGGCCCGACTTTGTCCCTGCGCGGGATCGACAACAGCGCCTACTACCGGCTGTCCGAACAGGACCCGCGCTACTACTGGGACACCACCGGCACCGGCAACTCGCTGCGCATGTCGCATCCGCACGTGCTCCAGATGATCATGGACTCGCTGCGCTACTGGGTCACCGAGATGCACGTCGACGGCTTCCGCTTCGACCTCGCGGCGGCGCTGGCCCGGCAGTTCTACGAGGTGGACAAGCTCTCCGCGTTCTTCGACCTGGTCCAGCAGGACCCGGTGGTCAGCCGGGTCAAGCTGATCGCCGAGCCGTGGGACGTCGGTGACGAGGGCTATCAGGTGGGCAACTTCCCGCCGCTGTGGACCGAGTGGAACGGCCGGTACCGGGACACCGTGCGCGACCTGTGGCGCGGTGAGCCGGGCACGCTCCCGGACTTCGCCGCCCGGCTCACCGGATCCGGCGACATGTATCGCCACGACGGCCGGCGGCCGACCGCGTCGGTCAACTTCGTCACCGCCCACGACGGCTTCACACTGCACGACCTGGTCTCCTACGAGCACAAGCACAACGAGGCCAACGGTGAGGACGGCCGGGACGGGGAGAACCACAACCGGTCCTGGAACTGCGGAGTGGAGGGCGAGAGCACCGACATCGAGATCCTGGCGCTGCGGGAGAAGACCAAACGCAACCTGGCCGCGACGCTGCTGCTGTCCCAGGGCGTGCCGATGCTGCTGCACGGGGACGAGATCGGCCGCACCCAGGGCGGCAACAACAACGCGTACTGCCAGGACAACGAGGTCTCCTGGGTCGACTGGGAACGCGGCCGGGAACACTGGGTGTTCCTCGAATGGGTGCAGATGTTGATCCGACTGCGCCGCGAACATCCGGTGTTCCGCCGCCGGCGCTTCCTGCGCGGTGTACCGGCGGACGACGCGAGCCTGGCCGACATCGTGTGGTTCGCCCCCGGCGGGCGGCCGATGACCGAGGCGGACTGGCAGGCCGGATTCAACAAGGCGATCTCGGTCTTCCTCAACGGCGACGCGATCGGCGAACCCGGTCCGCGCGGCGAACCGATCCGGGACGACTCGTTCTTCCTGTTGATCAACGCGCACGAAGGGGACCTGCACTTCACCCTGCCGCCCGCCGAGTACGGCGCGGCGTGGGGGACGGTGCTGGACAGCGCGACGGTACTGCTCGATCGGGACCGGCCCGCGGCCAAGGCGGGCACCTCCGTACACCTGGAGGCGCATTCGTTGCGACTGCTGCGCCGGCTGTTCTGACCGGGCCTCGCCCGGCGCCGGCCCGGAACGAGACCGGGTGTGTCGTTGTTCCGGGTCGGATCGGCGTCATCCCTGCGGCGGTTGCCTAGGGGTCCGGCCAAGGGTTATCCCTGATGGACCACGGTTCGTCGACGGCGCATGCTGTACGAAGCCGTGTGCACAGCGAGAGGAGCCGCGCATGCATCCCAACTCCGGTCCTCATCCACCCCATTGGTACGGCATGCCCGCGCACATGCGGGTCGGCGACGCGGATCGCGAACGCACGATCGAACACCTGAAGCACGCCTACGGCGAAGGCAGGCTGAACGCGGACGAGTTCGAGGAGCGGGTGGCCTCGGCGCTGGCCGGGCGCACCCGGGCGGACCTGGAGGCGCTGCTCGACGACCTGCTGATGCCGATGTCGGGGCCGCCGGCGATGCCGATGCACGGGATGACGCCCGGGCCGCCGATGCCGCCGCCGTGGTGGCTCAACCGGGCCGTCGGGCCGTACGAACGCATCCGTCCGGGCCGGGAGCGGGGATGGAGCGCGGCCGCGCACTGGAGCGGCTTCTGCGCGCCCGTGGTCGGCCCGTACCTGATCCGCAGGACGGTCGGCGCCCGCTCGGAGTTCGTCCGGGACAACGCCAAGGCGGCGCTGAACTTCCAGCTGACCTGCCTGCTCTCGTTCGTGCTTGCGCCGATCCTGGCGCTGCTCGGCGACTTCGGCGGCCTGGTGATCGCCGTCATGTACTCGACCATCGCGGTCTTCGCCATCCTCGGCGGAGCCCGGGCGGCGGGCGGCGAGGTGATGCGCTACCCGATCAGCCTGCGCCTGGTCAGATGAGCCGGCCCCCGGGGTGGGCCGAGCGCCCGACGGGCCCCCTCACGCGCCGGCGGGGTTGGCGCGGCGGGCGGGGCGACTGCTGCGGCTGAGTCGGCTCGGGCGGGTCCAGAGCAGGAGTTCGCCGCCGGGCGGGGACACCACGCCGCCGTGCGTCGGATCGCCCGCGAACCACACGTCGCCGCCGTCGCACTTGTGCAGGTGCCACCAGCGGTGCGACATGGACACCACGGTCAGCGCGTACTGCGTGCCGTCGCCGGCGCGGTCGCCGATCACCAGCGGCGGACCCCACGCACCGTCGCCGTCGGCCGGATCGCGGAAACGGCACGAGCAGGTCACCCACGGATGGCGGGCCAGCGTGCGCCGCATGCGCCGGCCCAGCACCAGCGCGCCGATCCCGATCACCAGGGCCACGAGGCCGATCACGAGCGGAACCGTGCCCCAGCCGCCCCAGGCCTCGCCGGCCGGATCCTCGGCCGTGGACAAAACCGCGAACCAGGCCCCGGTGCAGGCCGAGCCGATCACCGTGGTCGCGACGGCCCGCAGCCGGTACACCCGCAATGCCCGAGCCGTCGCGTGCAAGGAGAGAGCCACGCCCTCCCGCTGCTCGCTACCCATGGCAGCACCCTAAGCAGGCGCGGGCGGCAATGGTGAACCGGTGCGTGTCGGGCGCGCCCGTCGCGTCCGTGCACTGCGACGCCGGCGAACCGAAGTCGATACCCTGCCGGGGTACCGGTTTCGAGATGCTCGGCGGTGTCCGGCAGGGCGTCGGCTTCGATGCGCTCGGTGCATGTCGGGTGGGGTGGCGGCTCGGATTCGCCGCAGGTGGTCTTCGGCAGGGTGTCGGCTTCGACGCGCTCGGGCGGTCTCCGGCGCGGTGTCGGCTTCGATGCGCTCGGGCGGGTTCTCCGGTGTGGTGTCGGCTTCGATTCGGTTGGGCGGGTCTCCGGCGCGGTGTCGCCTTCGGTTCGCCCGCGCGGTGTTCGGTGGGGGAGTGCTCAGTAGGGCAGGCCGTGACCGAACGGGAAGACCGGGTCCTTGCCGTCCCGGGGCACGTCCGAGCGCTGGGCGCGCACGTCGGTCATCGAGCGCGGCAACTCGAACGGCAGCCTGCCCTCGGGCCGCACCCGACCGAACAGCGCGTCCAGCAACGGCGCGTCGGCGCAGCCGTAGTTCGCCACCAGCGCGGCCGACCGCTCGGCGATCTCCGGGATCACCGCCGGGCGCTCCAGGTAGATGTCCACGACGGTGGGCACCGTCGCACACAGGTCCAGGATCGGCGTCAGTTCGGCTTCGGTGAACTCCAGCGAGCCCGCGTGGAAGAACTGCTCGAAGCCGCCCTCGCGCGGCTCGAACGGGGTCTTGATCCGCACGATCGCCACGTCCGCCTCCTCGGGGGTGGCCACGACGGTTCCGTAACCGGCGGCCACGTCGGCGTCGACGCCCCGGACGTACACGCGGGTGCCCTCGGCCAGCGGCAACACCGGTTCGTCGTGTGCCGACGCGTCCTGTGCCGACGTGTTCCGTGCCGACGCGTTCCGTGCCGACCCCTTGCGCACCGACGCGTTCTTGAGCACCGTGATCGACCTGCTCTGCGCGCGCAGCCCGGCCGCGATGCCGGCGTCGGTGCCCACCAGGGCAGCGGTGGCGGCCGGGTCCACGAACGGGTGGTCGAACAGGCCGAGGACGAACTTCTCCCGCAGCAGCCGCCGCACCGACTTGTCCAGCCGCTCCTCGGCGAGCCGGCCCGCCGCCACCAGGTCGACGATTTGCTCGGGGATGTGTTCGCCGCCGAACTGGTCGCAGCCCGCCTCGACTACCCGCAACACCCGATCCGGGACGGACGACTCCTCGACGCCCCATGCCCGCGCGGGCATGGTCTGGCCCATGATGTTCGCGTCCGAGATCAGGCCCCAGTCGGTGCACACGATGCCGTCGAAGCCCAGTCGTTCGCGCAGCAGGCCGGTGATGATGCCCTTGTTGAAGCCGAACGCGACGGCCTCGTGTTCGGTCTCGATCGGCATGCCGTAGTACGGCATCATCTGCGACGTCCCGGCCGCGAGCGCCTTGCGGAACGGCTCCAGGTGGTAGTCGAAGTTGCCGCCCGGATAGACCTGCTCGCGGCCGTACGGGAAGTGCGGGTCCTCGCCGTCGAGCTGCGGGCCGCCGCCGGGGAAGTGCTTGGTCATGCACGCCACCGACTCGGAGTTGAGCGTCTCGCCCTGCGCGCCGCGGATGTAGGCGGCGACCAGCTTGCCGGTCAGCTCGGCGTCCTCGCCGAACGTGCCGTTGATCCGCGACCAGCGCGGTTCGGTGGCGAGGTCGATCTGCGGGTGGAGGGCGAGCCGGATGCCGACCGCGAGGTATTCGCGGCGCATCAGGTCGGCGAACTCGCGGACCAGCTCCTCGTCGCCGATCGCGGCCAGGCCGAGCGTCTCGGGGTACTGCGAGAAGCCCTCGGCGTACGCGGCGGTGCCCGGGTTGTCGGTGAAGTGGTGCCGGGGATCGGTGGAGAGCGTGACCGGGATGCCCAGCCGGGTCCCCAGCGCCAGTTCCTGGATCCGGTTGTGCCACTGCGCGATGTGCTCGGGCCGACCACCGCCGAGCAGGTTGAAGTGGTTCATCCCCTTCTCGGTGATCATCTCCCGCACCGTGAAGTCGAACGGCAGCGAACCCTTGGCGTCCAGGAGCGTGCCCTCGGGGCCCATGACGGCGATCGTCTGGAACATCAGACCGGCCTTCTCCTCGACCGTCATCCGGCCGAGCAGGTCCGCGACCCGTTCCTCGATCGGCAGCGACGCGTCCTCGTAGGGGCAGGTCGCGGCGCGGAACCGGGTGCGTGCGGTGGTGTCGGTCATGGATCCTCCGTAAAAACCTAGTGGTCAGTAGGTTTTCTAACACGTAACGCCCCACCTCCGCCGGCGAAATCGACGGCGACTTCGGACCCGCGTCCGCACACCGCGACCGTTCCGGCAGTCGGCCCGTGATCGTTCCGGCAGGTGACGGGCCCGCGCGGGGAGTGCGAACGCTCCGTACAATGAGCCGAATGCGCGCCGGGGGCCCGGGTGTGTCCGGGGGCGTGCCGCCGTGACGATGCGGCCGGGCCGCCGATTCGAAGCGGATCGCCCGGCACATCGGGATCCGGCGCATCGGGCGTATCGGGCGCATGGGGCGCATGGGGCGCACACACACCACGGGTACGAGGGGCGGACGCAGGTTGGACACCGTGCGGGGCTTGCTTGACTCGCTGCGGGATTTCCTCGACCACGGCGCGTGGACCCACTGGCCGCTTCCGGTCTCGGTGACGATCTTCGTCGTGGTCTGCGCACTGGGCGTGGCCGCGTTCGTCCCCAAGTCGCTGTTCGCGCCGATCGCAGGCGCGCTGTTCGGCGCGATCGGCGGCACGGTGGTCACCCTGGTCGGGGCCACCCTCGGCGCGCTGATCAGCCTGTACCTCGGTCGCCGGCTGGGCCGGGAGCGGATCAGCGGCTGGCTGCACAAGCGCGAGGCGCTGGCCGTGCTCGATCGCCGGCTCTCCCGGAACGGCCTGGTGCCCATCACGATCCTGCGGATGATCCCGGTGATCCCGTCCTCGGTGGTCAGCTACGGCGCGGCGGCGACCGGGATCCGCACCGGCCAGTTCCTGCTCGGCACCGCGCTGGGCATGCTGCCGATGACGCTGGTCCAGTGCGCGGCGGGGGCCTCGGTGCGCAGCGGCCTGTCCACGCCGGTCGTGGTCAGCGTGTTCGTCGGCTGCGTGTCGCTGGCCCTGGTCATGGTCGCGGTGCGGCGGCGCGGCGGGGAGCCCGAGCCCACCGGGTCGCCGGCGCCGGCGACCGGGCGGGGGTCGGTGGCCGGGGAGGGGTCGGCGGCCGAGGAGGGGTCCGGGCCGCCGCCGTCTTCGGTTGCTTCGCGGTCGTCGGTCGGCCCGCAGTCCTCGGGGGCTCCGCGGTCTTCGGCTGCTTCGTCGTCGTCGGGTGCTCCGCGGTCTTCGACTGCTTCGTCGTCTTCGGGTGCTTCGCCGTCTTCGGCCGCTGCTTCGCAGTCGCCGGTCGCTCGGCGGTCCTCGGGCGCTCCGCCTTCGCCGGTCGTGCCGAAGGCACCGGACGCGGCCGAATAGGCCGACCGGCGCTCGGTCGATCCGGCCGCGGATGCCGCCTGGCCGAGCCCGACGGGAGTTCGAGGACCGCCTAACCTGGACGCATGCGGGCCGAAGCGGGGGAGCACGTGGAGCACGGGGAGCGGGTGGAGCAGCCGGCGACCACGACGGCGCGGATTGTCGGCGTGGACGTCGCGCGTGCCCTCGCCGTCCTGGGCATGTTCGCCTCGCATGTCGGCCCGGACCCCTACGACGGCGGCGTGGACACCCTCGTCCAGGGCGTCTCCGGCCGCGCCTCCGCGCTGTTCGCGTTCCTGGCGGGCGTCTCGCTGGTCCTGATGTCCGGCCGGACACCGCTGCGCGGCCGGAACCGACACACCGCGGCCGCGGTCACCCGGGTGCTGATCAGGGCCGTCCTGCTGATCCCGCTCGGCATGTGGCTGGCCGACCTGGACACCGGCGTGCTGGTCATCCTCTCCTTCTACGGCCTCTACTTCCTGCTTGCCTGGCCCGCGCTGTGGCTGGACACGCGCGCGCTCGTGCTGCTCGCGGCGGGCTGGGCCCTCCTCGGGCCGATCGCCTCGTACCTGCTGCGCGCGAGTGGCGACACCGGCGACATCCGCTATGCCGCACCCGGGTTCGACGACTGGCACGGTCCGGGCGACCTGTTCGAGACGCTGTTCCTGACCGGCAGCTACCCGGCGATCACCTGGCTGCCGTTCGTCTTCGCGGGGATGGCGGTCGGCCGGCTGCGCCTCACCGACCTGCGGGTGCAGCGCGCGTTCGTCGGGATCGGCACCGGGCTGGCGGTGCTCGGATACGGCGGATCCTGGCTGGTGGTCGAGTTGTTCACCGGCGATCGGCTCGCGCGGGAGGCGGCGCCGTACGGCGTGTTCGAGCTGATCCACAGCCGGGTCGGCTCGATCCCGGTGTCCGACCCCGCATGGTTGACCGTCGCCGAGGGCCACACCGGCACGCCGTTCGAGATCGTCGGCGCGATCGGCGTCGCCCTGGGCGTGCTCGGTCTGACCCTGCTGGCGTGCCGCGCCTGGATCGGCCGGATCGTGCTCGACCCGCCGATCTGCGTCGGCGCGATGGCGCTCACCGTGTACACCGCCCACCTGATCGCGATCGACCGCTGGTTCCCGCTCGCGGCCGGACAGACCTGGGAACGTCTGCTCGCCTTCGTCGTCGTCACGCTGCTGCTGTGCTGGGCCTGGCGACACACGCTGCGCAAGGGCCCGATGGAGGCGGCCCTGCACGTGCTCTCCGCGCTCCCCGCACGCTGGGTGCGAGGAGCGGCCAGGCCGGACGGGTCGAGCCGGCCGCAGGGGGGTGGGCCGGGTGGACCGGCCGCGACCGGCTCGATGGCCCAGGGGGCGGATCGGTAGTGCAGGGGGGTTGGGGGCCGGGGGTCACCGGGTCGGAGCGGTGCTCCTGAATCGGAGCAGTGCTCTCGGGTCGGAGCGCACTCCTTGGTCGGGGCGGTGCTGCGGGTCGGAGCGGTGCTCTCGGAACGAAGCGGTGCTCCTGGGTTGAGGCGATGCTCTCGGGTCAGAGCGGTGCTCTCGGAATGGTCCGGTGCTCTTAGAACGGAGCGTCGCTCCCGGGTTGGAGCGGTGCTGCCGGGTCGGAGCGGTGCTCCTGGGTCGGGGTGATGCTCTCGGGTCAGAGCGGTGCTCTCGGAATGGTTCGGTGCTTTAAAAACGGAACGGTGCTCTTGGGTCGGGGCGATGCTGCCAGGTCGGAGCGGTACTGCCGGGTCGGAGCAGTGCTCCTGGGTCGGGGCGATGCTCTCGGGTCAGAGCGGTGCTCTCGGAATGGTCTGGTGCTCTTGGAACGGAGCGTTGCTCCTGGGTCGGAGCGTTGCTCCCGGGTTGGAGCGGTGTTGCCGGGTCGGAGCGGTGCTCTCGGAACGGAACGGTGCTCCCGGGGTCAGATCAGCAGTCCCTGGGACCTGGCGCGGGCGAGCCAGCCCGGGTACTCGTTGGTCATCATGTCGTAGAGCTGTCCGTCCGGGATGTTCGCCGGATCCTGGACCGAGAAGAAGTCGGCGTTGTCGACGTAGCGGCCGGTCAGGTCGTCCAACTCCTCCAGGAACGAGAAGCCGCCCGGTCGGCCGAGCCCCATGAACTGCCAGAAGATCGGCTCGAAGCTGGAGTAGGTCATCTGCTCGCGCGTCGCGTCGCGCGACGTGGTCTGGCCGTCGGTGATGAACATGACGTAGACGGGCAGGTCGTTCGCGAGCGGTTGGTGCCGCGGCCCGCTGCTGCCGAAGTAGTGCTCGCGGACCAGCCGCATGGCGCCGGCGTAGTCGGTCGAGCCCTCCAGACCGGGGTTCTTGCGGATCCGCTCGGCCCAGCCGTGGTACTCGCCCAGCCCGAGTTGGCCGACCGCGTGGCCGCGGGAGCCGAACAGGAACACGTCCACGGCCGCGTTGTCGTCGAAGCGCAGGCCGAGCGAGAGCACCCGCTCCGCGAGCGCCTGCACCTTGCCCCGCTTGAACAGCGACTGCATCGAGTAGGAGATGTCCAGGCACAGCGCGACCCGCGCGGTGTGCTCGCCGAGGCCGTGCTTCTCCAGGCTCACGGCGGCCTGCTTGGTCAGGTTGAGCAGTTGCGGGTGGCCCTCCTGGGCGAGCCGCTTCTCCATGTTGACCAGGTTCTGCTTCTTCAGGCTGATCGAGGGGGCCGGCGGGGGTGCGCTCGGTGCGGTGGGGGCGGTTGGCGCGTTCGGTGCGGTTGCCGTGTCGGGGGCATCGTCGGCGGCGACCTCGATGCCGAAGTCGGTGGCCAGGCCGGTGAGCCCGGACGCGTACCCCTGGCCGACCGCGCGGAACTTCCAGGCCCCGCCCCGCAGGTAGAACTCACCGAACAGGAACGCCGTCTCGGTGGAGGCCTCGTCGATGTCGAACTCGGCGATCGGACCGCCCTGCGCGGACACCACATGCAGCGCCAGGCCCGGCACCTGCCCGAACGTGCCACCGTCGGCGGACGCGCCGATCACCACCCGCTCGACATCCGGCGGCATCGCGGCCAGGTTCACCCGGATCGTGTCGGTGACGAGGCCGTCGGCGGCGGGCTGCTTACCGTCGTGCCGGACCGCGCCGGCGGCGTCCGAAGGCTGGTTGTAGAAGACGAAATCCGCCTCCGTCCGCACCTTCCCGGCGGCATTCAGCAGCAGCGCCGAGGCGTCCACGTCGGGAGCCCCCGCCGCGCGCCAGGTCAGGACCGCCCGCAACTCGGCAGTCGGTACCGGAGTGTTCCCACCTTTGCTTATCTTCGCCATGCCGCCCATCTTGCCCCCCAGGCGCAACGAAGGTAGGCGTACACCCGACCGAACCCCCAAGCCCCACCCCGACCCCCGGGTGCCGGTGGCACGCTCGGCGCCAATCGGCTCGTGCCCGGGGTCGCCTTGGGCCCGGTCGGCCTCGGGCCTACGGGCGCACTCCCGACCGCACCTTCGTGTGCGCAGGCGACTGCCCTTGGGCGGTCGGGAGGGTGGTTGGTCCGCGGGAACTGCCACCCGGGTTCGTGGCCGGGCGGAGGGTTGCGTCGGAATCGATATCCGCCCGACCGGCGCGCTCGCACGTGTGCCCGCGGCCGTGTCCCTGGCCACAGCCGAGGCCGTGTGGGCGGCGTGGGCGAGGGGGAGGGCGCAGAGGGCGGCGGTGAGGGCGATCAGCGTGCCGGTGGTGGGCGCGCCGAATGCGCCGAGTGCGGACAGGCCGATGATCGGGTCGCAGAAGGCGCCGAAGGTGTTGGCCGACATGGCCGGCCCGTTCCACCGGTCGCGCTCGTCCAGCGTCGCGGCCACGCCCAGGACGTAGATGGTGACCGCCTGGCAGGAGGCGTTCCAGCCGAGCAGGCCCACCGCGTACAGCACCAGGCCGCCGCGCGGTGCGAAGGTCAACATCAGCGCGGCCGGCCCACCGGCGCCCACCGCCGTCACCAGCGGGACGGTCCGGCCCCGACCCCGTCCGCCCGATGTCGCCACCACGACTCCGACGACGCCCGCCGACAGACACCCGGCGCACAGCGCGCTCACCGTCTCGGCGGACAGCCCCACCCGATCGGTGCCCACCCCCGAGGCGATCGCCCACAGCGCGTTCATCGGCACCGAGCGCACCCCGACGGCCGCGATCAGCAGCAGTCCGGTGCGCCGATGGGGCGCCGGCCCGAGCGCGGCCGCGGCATCGGTCGGAGCCCCCGCCGGCAGATACCGCACCATCGGCAGCGCCCCCAGGTCGACCGCCGCCATCACCCCGACCGTGGCGAGCCGACCGCCGCCGAGCAGCGGCACCAGGGTGTACAAGGCCGTCCCGGACAACGCCACCGCGAGCAGCGCGATGCCGGACGTCCGGGCGGGATCGCGGGTACCCGCCATCGCGGCGGCGGCCACCGTCAGCGCCATCCCGCTGCCCGCGCCGCCGACGATCGCGCCCGCGACGGCGAGCCCGGTACCGCCGGTGATGGCCGCGACGGTGAAGCCGCCGACCATCAGGAGCAGCCCGACCCGGGGCCTGTTGCTCGTGCCCCGCGCCGCCCGCCGCCCGGGTGGCGGCCGCACCCGCGACCGCGACCGCGGAGCCGAGCAGTCCGGCGGTGCCGATCGCGCCGGCGGCGGTGCCGGACAGGCCCAGACCGGTGCGGACGGCATCGAGGAAGGCGGGCAGCAGGTTGGCCATCAGATAGCCCGTCGAAGCCAGGATCGAGATGGCCGCGACGGCGGCGCCGGACCGTCCCGCGCGGGCGCGCGCGGGCAGGGTGAATACGGACACGGGTGGAGCTCTTTTCCCGAACGGGCCGCCGGCGGCAGGCCGAGGTGCCGCCACAGGGCGGGTCGGCGAGCGCGGCGAGGCAGGGGAGCGCGGCCGGCCGAGGGCCCGTCGTGGGGACGAACGGGCGATCCGACGCGGCGCGATACTCGCTGTGCGCGCGGACGTGCGTGGGGATGACGTACGGGCCGCGCGACGGGCGACGGGCGACCGGCGGCAAGGGCACAGTCGCGGGGCCGCATGAGGCGGCCGAGGAAGTGGCGGGGTGTTACACGGGCGTCCTGGCAAGGAAGGCGGGGCGAGGGAGGGTCTGCGAGGCCCCGGTGAGGTCCGTCTCCGGCGACCCGCCCCGGGTGCGACGAGCCCGTACGCGCTGGTACACCCGGCGCGGCGGAATCAGGGCGGCGGCCCGGGCGGCGCGGTGTCCAGGTTGGTGGTTTGGAATCCGTCACAGGCGGGTAACGCGCCCCGGTCGGCCGTCTCGGACAGCTTGCCGGCGCACCGATCACGCTCCGGGTCTTGGGCGCTCAGGGTGGGGTACGAAGCGGTCGGATCCGGCCGTTTTGCAGCAGTACTCGATCTCGCTCCCATCCTGTGTTAGTCTTGAGCCTGTTGCAGTTGTGGTTCGCATCATCTTCTGAGTGCGCCTGTAGAGCTGTTCACTACAGGTGCATTTTGCATTTCGGTAGCTTCCGAAATGAGGGCGAAAAACGCGGCGACGCCCGGATTCACGAAGTGTGGATTCGTTCATCGGCCCACATGTAGGGAGAAAAATATGGCTACCGGAACCGTGAAGTGGTTCAACTCGGAAAAGGGCTTCGGCTTCATCGCGCAGGACGGTGGCGGCGACGACGTCTTCGCCCACTTCTCCGCGATTCAGGGCAACGGCTACCGTGAGCTCGTCGAGGGCGAAGCCGTCGAATTCGACGTCGTGCAGGGCCAGAAGGGCCTCCAGGCGGAGAACATCAACCGCCTCTGATCTTCACTGATCAGCACGACCGAGGGCCGGTACCGCACTTCGTGTGCGGCGCCGGCCCTCGGCGTTTTCGATAGGGGCCCTCGGGTCTTCCGAAGGAATCACGCCCGCGGGCACGGTCCCGTCGCCGACGGCGGCCTCGGTCCCGCCGCGTAGGGGCATGCTGCTTCCGGATCAGGCGGGTTGGCCGGCCTCCGGCGCCTTCTCGGCCGCGCCGAGTGCCGCCAGTTCCTCCTCGACCCGACGTGCGTGTGCCTCCTCGTCCTCCCGCGCCTTGCGCGGACTCCAGCGGCCGGCCATCACGAACACGCACGGGACGAACAGCGCCTGACACGCCAGGGTCAGCCACCACCAGCGCATCCACTCGTCGCTCGCGCGGTCCTTCGCCTTCTGCACTTCCTCGCCGTGGTCGATCAGGATTCCCAGCGACTTCTGCTTCTGCTCGACCAGATTCAGCTTGGTGATGTCACCGCCGGCCAGCTGCAACGCCTTGATCTGCAACTCGATCGGGATCGACTCGCGGTCGGGGAACTTGGACATCTGGATGAACAGCGCCGGATCCTTCTGCACCAGCTCCAGCGCCGGACCAGCATCCGCCTGCGCCGCGACCACCTCCTCGCCGTGGTTCACCAGCGGCGTCGCCGACGTGACGATCACCGGCGTGAACACCGCCGACACCGACACCACGATCCGGATGATCCAGCCCCACACCGCCAGCCCCGTCGCGGTGGCCGCCGGGTTGTGCTTCTCGACGGTCTCGGTGTACCCGGCCATCCACGGCGCATAGGTCAGTCCGCTGCACACGCCGATGCCGACCAGGAGCCACGCGAACGTGTAGTAGTCCGTGTCCGGCTTGTCCGTGGTCAGCGCGAACAGGAACGTGAACACGACCGTGCCCACGCCGCCCACGATCATGAACGGCTTGCGCACCCGGGTCAGGTCGGACGCGATGCCGACCACGACGAGCGCGATCGCATTGGCACCCCAGTACCAGTTGGCGAGCGCGTTGGTCCGTTGTTCGGAGTACCCGTAGACGGTCGAGTAGTAGACGACCAGGTTGCCGACGACCGTGTAGTAGAACATCAGGTGCAGGCTGATCCCGAGCGCGGGCGCGAGGATGTCCAGCCGCATCATCTGCCGCCAGTGGTTCTTCTGCGCGGCCTCCACGTCCAGGCCGCGAGCCCTCGCCTCGATCAGCGCCTTGTCCCGCAGCGAGACCATGAGCTGATCGCGCAGCGCCGGGGACAACTCGCGCAGCCCGAACAACGCGATCACGAAGACGACCAGGCCGACGATGCCCGCGTACCGGAACTCGTCCTGCCAACTGCTGGTGTCCAACGTGTTGCTGCTGACCGTGGTGACCACCAGGCTGCCGATGATCGGCCCCAGCGTCCAGAAGCCCATCGCGCCCGCGCGACCCACCTGCGGCGAGAAGTCGCGGATCAGCGCCGGCGTGGCGACCAGGGCCATGCCCTCGACGATGTTCACCAGGGCCATGAAGAACATGAACCAGCCCTTGCTCTGCGCGTTCGGCAACGCGAACAGCACGAGCAGACCGGTGAGCAGCAGGCCGTACACGACCAGGTTGGCCCGACCCCACCGGTCGGCGAGGCCGGCCAGCAGCGAGGCGAACGCGCCGACGGCGTTGCCGACGACGGAGATCATCGTCGCGTACATGAAGGTCATGCCGTACTCGTGCATCAGCAGCGTGGAGACCGCGTACTGGATGTACAGCTCGTAGTAGAGGATCACCGAGCCGATGACCACGATGGACAGGTAGAAGATCCGCGGCCCGTTGGCCGGGTAGCGGTCCAACTGGCGGTGCCACAGGCCACGGAACAGTGCGGGCAGCGGGCCGCGAGGTGCCGACGGCGGGGCTTCGGGACCGCTCGCGTCCGGCGGGCCCGATGGGGACGTGGTGGAAGACATGCGGCCTCCTCGACGAGCGTGGGTCTATCGAGGTACAGGAATGCGGGGAACGCGGCCGTGCGAATACGTCGGACCGGGGGGAAGGGACGACCCCCCGGGCCAACGCGTGGAGTGACCTTAGTACCGGCCGGTAGCGCGCTACCAGAGCGAACGCAAAGAAATGGAACGGGTTGCGATTTTGGCCGGGGGCAAGGGCTTTACCTGGGCGGATGTGGGGGGGTGGACGCGGGGGATGGCGTGGGCTGTTCCGGAGGGGGCGGCCTTTGCGCGGGTCGGGGTGGGTCGGGTCGGGCGCCGAGGCGCGCGCGGACACCGAGGCTGGGCGCCGGGGCCGGGGGGCGAGTCGAGCCTGCCGGGGTGGCGGGTCGAGTCGGGCGCGAAGGCGCACGCGGACACCGACGCTCGGCGCCGGGCTCGGGGGTGCGGCGAGTCGAGCCTGCTGGGGCTGGGGGCGGCGGGGGCGGCGGGGGCGCCGTCGGGTGTGGGGTGTATCTGCTTCGCGGGTGGGGCGGGGTGGTGTGGCGGAGTCGGGGGTGCGGCGTTGCTGCTTGTTGGGCGCCTTCGGCGCCGGCTCGCGAGGCACCACTTTTTCTTTCCCCCGCTTCGCTCCTCCAAGAAAAAGCGGCCCCTCGCTCGGGACGGTGTGTCCCTCCGCTTCGCTCCGGGTCACACCGTCCACGCTTTGCGGCTCCGCCGCTCTCCGCGCTTCGCGCGTCGATCACCGGGGCGGCGCGGGTCGGGGGCGCTGACGCGCCGGGGGGTGGCGCCGGGCGCGGGCGCGGTGGGTCGAACGCGCGGCCTGGCAGAGGCTGTTCCGGAGGGGGTGGTTTTGCGTGGGTCGCGGTGGCGGGCGGGTCGGGGGCGGGAGTGGGTGGGCCTCGGCGGGGGCGGCGGACGACGCGGTGGGCTTGATGGGGTTGGCGGGCGTGGTGGGTCGAACGTGCGGGTTGGTGAGGGCCGTTCCGAAGGGCCGGTTTTGCGCGGGGCGGGATAGCACGCGGATCGGGGCGGGTGTGGGTGGGACCTGGGGCGCGGTGGGTTCGGTGGGCCGGGTGTACGGGTGTGGCGTGGCGGGGCGTCGGGATGGGGCTGCCGGATGTTGGGGGCGAGAGGGTGGGCCGAGCACCCCTATTGGTCGCGCCCGCCACCGTCGCGATCGGGCTCGCCGAGGTCGTCAAGGGCGCCGAGATCGCCGGCGTCAGCAGCGTCACCGGCGTCATCGCCGAGACGACTGGGCCTGCCCAGGTCACCCGGCCTGCCCGGGCCGCCCGGGTCCCCCGGATCATCCGGGCCGCCCACATCGTCCCGCGCATCCCCCTCCGTTGCCGGTTCACCTACCGAAGGAAGCGGACGATGCCCCCACGATCCGACCTGGAATGGCCCGCCCGGTGCCTCCCAGCCGTCTCCGCCGTCCCCGTGCACGATCACGGCACACCCACCGCAGCAACTGCCCCCACGCGGCCCGCCATCGCCCGCCTCCTCCCCGGCCATCCCGATCCGTCGCGCGTCCGCGTACCACCGGCCGATCGACCGGGCGAAGTCCGGATCACGGTCGGCCCGCAACGACAGCGCGCCGGCGAGCGCGTAGGCCCGGGTGTACGCCCGCAGTCCGCCCGGTGCCTCGTGTCCGAGCAGGGTCAACTCCAGCTCGCCCGTGAGCAACGGCGCCGGGCGATGCGGTACGGACGACCCGGCCGCGCGTGACGAACTCGACGTCGGCGGGATCGCGTCCGACTCACCCTCGGGTCGCTCCGGCTCGCGCGGCAACGGCGTTCGCACCAGTTCCACGAGGCGTTTCCAGGCCAGGCGACCGGCGTCGCCGCCGGCTCCGGCGGCAAGCCCGCTCAGCAGGTCCACCGAGATCGATTCCACGCGATACCCCTTGCATCGGGCGATAACGGTGGGTCCACGGTAGAACGCGGCGGCCCGCACACGGGCCGGAACCGCATGCGCAAGTGTTTCCCAATTGTGCTCCGGATTTCGGCAACGACATCCGGTAACGGCACCCAGGAAGGGCACCCGTGAAGGGCACCCGGCAACGGCACCCGACGGTCACACCCGCAGGCCCACCCTCGGGTCGTGCGTGGGCCTCTTCGGTTGGGCGCGCGGAAGGCACCCTCGGCTCCGGGGGCCGGCGGCGTGGGCCGCCGGCGCATGTCGAGGGCGCGTGTCGAAGGCGCGTGTTGACCTTGCGTACGGACGGTCCGGTTCGGTGCTGCGTGCACGCCGGGCGGCGGCGCGGCTCAGGTCTTCGCGTGTCGGCGGCGGACGGGGGCGCCGCGGACCTGGGTCGGCCGGCGGGCGGGATCCGGGTCGGGGTGGGCCTGGCCGAGCGGGTCGGACTGGGCCTCGGGTCGGTGTTCGGGCCGTGGGCGGGGGTCCGCCGCGGCCGGGTCGAGGATGAACCGCATCCGGGTCAGGTGCGCCCGGGCGGTTTCCAGGCCCCGATTCGCCGGGCCCGGAACACGTTCGCGCATCGCCACGACGGCGGGCGCGAGCCGTACCGACTCCTGGGCGTCCGGGATCCGCAGCCACACCTTGAGCGCGTTGTCCGCGGCGGCGATCGTACTCGGATGTTGCGGGCCGACCGCCTCCGCACCGCGCTCGGCGACCTGGCAGTAGATCAACACCGCGTCCGCGACCCGACCCAGTCCGGCGCTCACGAACGCGAGCATGGCCTGGGCATCCAGCGTGCCGGGGTGCGCCGGGCCGACCAACCTCTCCATGTGCATGCTGAGTTCGGCGGCCTTCTGCCACGCCTCCATGCCGCGCCCGGTGTCCGACGCGTGCCGGATGGCCGCCAACTCGTTCCAGTACGTGGGCAGTACGTCCGCCGGCCGGATCAACGCGCCCGCCGCCGACGCGCCCTGGGACAGCGCCCGCCGGGCGGGTGTCGGCGCAACGGCCCGGCCGCGCACCGGCATCGACATCGGCCGGTCCGGCCCGATCCCTCGGTTCGGCGCGAGCGCCGGGGGCAGTTGGGTGGGACTCGTGCTCGGCGGACGACGCGCGGTAGTCGGGGTCAGCGCACTCGCGTCGGTCGCCTGGATTCGCACGGTTATCCGAGGCGGCAACGGCGGGGACGGCGGCTCGGGATGCGGGCGCGGCGCGGAACCGGCCGCACGGCGGTTCGCATTGGCGCCCATCGTCGTGCGGGTCGCGGGCCGAGTCGAGGCGCTCGCGGGGCTGTTCGCAGGGATGTCGGCGGAGCGGTTCGCGGAGCTGTGTGCGGATCCGGCCGCGGGGGCGGTCGCCGAGTCGTGTGCGGGGCCGCTCGTGCGGCGGTCGGTCGGGCCGGGGAACTCCGGTTCACGGTCGAGCAGCGCGGACTTGGTGGGCGGGCGCGGCTTGCCACGAGCGGCCGGACCGCCGGCTCCGCGACCGGTCGCCGACGGCGCGCCGTCCTTGCGGGCGGATGGGCTGAGCGGGCGGCTGCCCGGCTTGGCGGCGCCGGCTCGGAGGGCGTCGCGCAGGCTGGTACCGGGCACCTCGGGCTCGTCGTCCGGCCCGGAGGTGAGTACGGAACGGACCAGGCCCAGCGCCCGCCGCCCGACACCGGATTCGTCGCGCGGCCGGGCGGCCGGGACCGGGTGGGCGTCGGGTTCGGCCCGCGGATCGGCGGCCGGCGGCCGTTGCCGGGCAGGCTCGGGGCCGGCTCCGCCGCCGATCCCGCCGCCGACCACGCCGGAGCCGCGCAGGCCGGAACGCTGGGCCGGGGTCATGCCGTTGGGCGGCACGGCGGACAGCGCCGAGATCCCGGTCCCGGTGGCGCCGTTGCCGCGCGGCGTGACCGCCTTGAGCCGGCGAACGGCCGTACGCAGAGTCGGCGGACGCGCCTCGGGCGAGCAGTTGGCCAGCGCGAGTGAGCCGGCGGATGGCGCGAACTCGACGGTGTCCGGGGCCAGTCGGGCCCGCTCGGCGAGCAGCGGATGGATCTCCTCGGCCGGTACCGGATCCGGCAGTTCGGGAAAGCCCTGAGCGAGCGCGGCCACCAGCGCCCGAGTGAACGGATGTGGCGGACCCTTGACGTCGGGCGGATTCAACACGCCCCACAGCGGAAGGCCCTGGCACAACTCGTGCGCCCGTTCACGGGCCGCCTCCCAGGTTTCCCGACCCGCCGTCAGATCGCAGATCACCAGGGTGTTCTCGGCCGGCCGAGGACCGAGCAGTTCGACCACCCAGGACCACGGAAGCCCGTCGTAACGCACCGAGCCGGACGTCGAATCACGCAGGCCCAGGTGCAGTTCGCGACGCCGACGGTCGAACAGGAGGCGCCCGGTCAAATAGACGATCACCGGCCCGTCCACCGCGCCCGCGGCCTGAAGATAGGCCCGAACCGCGTGCGGCTGCACCGCATCCGGCAACTGCACCACGTCGGCGGCCGCGTCCGGAAAGAGCTGATGAGGCGTCAGAGCCGACATCGCGACCAGGTTGCTTCCACTCTCCGCCCGTCGCCCCCGCCCGGATCTACCACCCTCGACAAGCAGCAACTGCCCGCGCTCCGACGGGATTCGGATGACCCGCCCACCACCACGTTCGGTCATGTGTGCCTCCCCGGCCGTGCCCATCTGGGTGGACCACCACGCATCTGAAGGTTAGGGGTATCGACCGGCCATGGTCGACATATCGGACCGGTTGGCCGGTGGGCCCGATCGGCACACGAGCTCACAACGGGGCGCACGGGGGGCGCGGGTGTGTGGGGGAGCGGGCGGGGGCGGGGGCGGGGTGGGGCGGGGGGCGGCCAAGGTCGTGGCCGATGGCGGGGGTGGGGCGGGGCCGGTGAGAGGTGGGAGGTGGGCGTGATTCGGCTTGGGCGCGGGAGGGGGTCGGCGTGGACGGTGGGTGGGACGAGGTCGGCGCGGGGCGCCTCGGGCGGGCTGGCAGAGGGTGAGGTCGGAGGCGTTGGCTCGCGAGCCGGGAGCCCCGGGGCTGGGAGCCGGAGCCGGAGCTGGGGCGGAGCCAAAGTCGGGGGCGGGGGCGGGGCGGGGGCGGGACAGGACGGTGACGTTGTGGGCTCCGGGCTGGTTGTCGGGTTTCGAGGCGAGTGCGGCGTGGGCTAGCCGGGGGAGGATCGACCCTCGAACGGTGTGAGAGCGGTGCTCTCGTTTGTGTCTGGTGTCCGCGGTTTGGAGCGGGGTTGCGGGAGCTGCGTTGCGCCTTCGAGATGGTGGCTTGAGAGTGGTGCTCTCGTCAGTGTCTGGTGTCCGCGGTTCGGAGCGGCGTTCCGCGAGCGGCGTGTGCCTTCGAGACGGTGACTCGGGAGCGGTGCTCTCGTCTGTGTCTGGTGTCCGCGGTTCGGATCAGTGATGCGCGAGCGGCGTGCGTCTTCGAGACCCGCTGGCTTGAGAGCGCTGCTCTCGGTCGCGTCTGGTGCGTGGCCTAGAGCGGCAATGCGCGAGCGGTGCGTCCCCTTCGACGCAGGGGCTGGGAGCGGTGCTCGGGTTGTGCCTGGTGTTGGGTATCCGCCGTGGGCGTCGGTGGTGCGTGACCTGAGCGGCGCGAGCGCGCGTTCCCTGGCGATACAAGAGCGGTGCTCTCGTTTGTGTCCGGTGCTCGCGGTTTGGAGCGGTGATGTGCAGGCGGGTCTCCCCCTGTTGCTTCCAGGGTGGCCAGTTGAGAGCGGTGCTCTTGGTTGTGCCTGGTGTTCGCGCCTCGGAGCGGTGATCTGATCCAAGACATGAGCGGTGCGGGCATATTGCGGGTGTGGATCCCAGAGCGGTGCTCTCGTTTTGGTGCGGTGAGGTGATACGACGAGAGAGGCGTGACTGCTCCGAGAGCGGTGCTCTCGAATGCGTCCCCCGCTCACGCCTCGGAGCTTGGGGAGGTGAGGGTGGTGATGTGGGAGCGGTGCTCTCGTTTTGGAGCTGGTGGTGTGAGCGGTGTTCTCGTTCGGGTTGAGTGATGCGAGATCAGTGCTCTCGTTTGGGTGCAGTGCTCTGGGGTCTGGCACACTGGCCGGATGACCGGAGCCACGCGCACGGTGCGCGATCGTGCCAGAGCCGAACTCGCCAACGAGATCAAGGCGGCCGCGCGTCGTCACCTCGCCGCCGAGGGTGCCCAGCAGTTGTCGTTGCGCGCCGTCGCCCGCGAGCTCGGCATGGCCTCCTCTGCGCTGTATCGGTATTTCCCGAGCCGCGACGACCTCCTGACCGCGCTGATCGTCGACGCGTACAACGCGGTGGGCGAACGGGCCGAGCGCGCCGTCGAGGCCGCGGCCCCCGCCGAGCACCCCCGCGCGGCCTGGCGCGGGCTGTGCGACGCCGTTCGCGACTGGGCGCGGGCGCATCCGCACGAGTACGCGCTCATCTACGGCTCCCCGGTCCCCGGCTATCAGGCGCCGGAACATACCCTGGCCCCCTTCGCACGCGTCCCGTTCGCGCTCCTGCGCATCCTGCGTGACTCGGGCCAGGACTTCGCCCGCCCCTCCGGCGCATCCGCCCTCCCCGGCCCACTCGCCGCGCAACTCCAAGCGGTGGTGGAGGCGAGCGGGTTGGACGTGCCGCCGCAGGTCCTGGCCCGCGCCCTGTTCGCCTGGACCGGCGTGTTCGGCATCGTCAGCTTCGAACTGTTCGGCCAACTCGCAGGCAGCGTCGACCCCGCCGACCCGTTCTTCGCGTACGCCGTCGAGCGGCACGCCGACCTGCTCGGACTGGCCTGATCCCGATGGGCCGACTCTCCCGCGCACAGGTCCTGGACGCCGCGCTCGCCCTTGCCGATCGGGACGGTATCGGCAAGTTGTCGATGCGTCGGATCGGGGCCGAGCTCGGTGTCGAGGCGATGACCCTGTACCACTACGTTCCGAACAAGGACGCCGTCCTGGACGGCTTGGTCGAGCGGATCGTCGCGAGTGTGTCGCCGGAGCCGGCCGGGCCGCGAACGGTGTGGCTCGCCGAATTCGCCCAGGCGTTCCGTGCCGAACTGCTGCGTCACCCGGCGGTCGTTCCGCTCGTGGCCACACGTCCGGTCGCCACACCGAACGCCCTGGCCGCCGTCGAACGCGCCGCCGCGGCATTGGTGGACGAGGGCTTCGCGCCGCTGCGGGCGTGCCAACTGCTCAACGCAATAACCACGTTCGTGATCGGGCACACGTTGGCGGAGCTGGATCCGGCCGACTCGCCACCGCGGACCACCCCCGGGGACGTTGCCGAACTTCCTTGCATCGCGGCGGCGTTGGCCGAAGGGCTCGGTACCCGGGCCGACCATGACGAACGGTTCGCGTTGGCGATCACGGCGCTGCTGGCAGGTATCGCGTAGGTGACCCAGGGACGGCCGACGTACACGAATCGGCCGCCCCGGATCGGGTCCGATTGCCGCGGGGGCCATCGCCCTGTCCCCGCCCCGCCCCGCCGTGCCGAGTATGGCGCCGCCGAACTGCGCCGAACTACGTCTGCGCCAGTACCACGGCCGTGCCGTACGCGCAGATCTCCGTTCCGTTGCCCGCGTCGGTGACGTCGTACCGCATCGCCAGGATCGCGTTGGCTCCCCGGCCGCGGGCCTGTTCCACGAGTCGTTCGGCGGCCTCCGTACGGCTTTGCACCAAGGTCTTGGTGAGGCCGCGCAGTTCGCCGCCGACCATCGACTTGAGGCCCGCGCCGAGTTGGCTGCCGATGTTGCGGGAGCGCACGGTCAGACCGAAGACCTCGCCGATCACCCGCTGCACCCGGTAGCCCGGTACGTCGTTGGTGGTGACCACGAGTACGTCGGGGTTGTCGGGCGCGCCGCCGTACGCATCGAGATCGCTCATCTCGGCCTCCGGAATCTGGAAAACGCGGATATCGGGAATCGGGTGTCGCGGAACGGGAATCCGTTGTGTCCCGCGCAGCCTCGCCCCGTACAGGTGGCCGCGGGGGAGCCGTTCCACACGTATGTCACCGGTTCGGCGGATGGGTAGGATCCACGGCCCACGGCTCGCCCGGTGGGTATCGATCCGCCGTTCGGGTCCCGATTCGGAGGTATGTAAGTGAGTTCGCACATTCTGCATGTCACCGTCGACTGCGCCGATCCATTCGCGCTGGCTTCGTTCTGGAGCCGAGTCCTGGACAGCCCGCTCGGTCCGGACGACCGCGCGGGCGATCCCGAGGCGGTGGTGCTCCTGCCCGAGGGTCCGACCCTGCTCTTCCTCCAGGTTCCGGAGGAGAAGGCCGGCAAGAACCGACTGCACCTGGATCTGCGTCCGGCCGGTCCGCGGGACGAGGAGGTGGAACGGGTCCTGGGCCTGGGCGCCCGGATGGTCGTCGATCGGCGCAACCCGGACGGGACGGGGTGGGCCGTTCTGGCCGATCCGGAGGGCAACGAGTTCTGCGTCGTGCGCAGCGCGGCGGAGCGCGGGGAGGTCGGGTGGATGGCGGTCGGTGGAGGGCCTGGTGGGTGGAGCGACGCCTTGACCATTCTTACGCTGTAAGGCAAGCTGTTCTCGCATCGTGCTTACACCGTAAGTGCGATGCGCTTACGGCGTAAGGCAATGGCTGAAGGGAACGGGAATCATGCTGATCGGGGCGATGGTACGGCGGCTCAACGACGGCGTGGACTACGCGACGTTTCGCGACGCGTGGCTCCCGGACGAGCAATTCGCGGGCGATCCGCGGCGGGTACTCAGCGCGATCGATCTGGCCGACCCGCAACAGCTCATGACGGTCGCCTTGATCGACGCGAGCCCCGAGCAGATCCCCGAGTGGGTCGACCGGATCGGGGCGAGTGAGCAGCGGCGCGCCGAGCGGATCAAGGGTCTGGTGGGCCCGTGGCAGCTCAACAGCACGTACCGGATCGTCGCCGACGACGATTTCGCCCTGCCGATCAGGCGCTGAGGCCGAGGACCCGGCCCGGCCCGGGGTCGGCCCCGACCCTGCCGGGGCCGCGATCCGGGGCCGGTTCCATCCGGATGCCGAGCGGTCAGGGCGCCGGCCCTGGCCCCGACCTTGGTGCCGGTCTCGGCATGGCCCCGCTCCCGCTCCCGGCCTGGCCTCGGCCGGCCACAGACTTGGCCACCGCTTCGCTGCGCCGGCCGCCTCGGCCGCCGCCACGGCTGCCTCTACCCAGGCGGATACCTCGCACCCGGCCGAAAACTGTTGTCCCGTACTGATGTTCCACTGCTAGCGTCGCGGCGTGGCGAAATTGAACCAGATCATCGCGGTGGAGAAGGGCGTCAAGACCAAGTCCTTCCAGGAGTTGACGGACGCTCATCAGCGGGTCCAGAAGGGCGCGTTGTTGTCCGGCATCTCGCGTACCTACCAGCCCAAGGACGAAGAGGGCGAGCAACTCCCGCCCGAGTCGACCCGGGTTCAGGTCAAGGGCGAGGAGGTGCTGCGCTCCGTCACCGGTACGCTCACCCGGCTCTTCGACGTGACCGCGACGAAGGACTGGGCCAACTGCGAGGCGCGCGCCGACGTGGTCGTCGACGGGACGCCGCTGCTGCGCGATGTGCCGGTGTCGTACCTGCTCTTCCTGGAGAAGCAGTTGGTCGACGTGCACACCTTCGTGCGCAAGCTGCCGGTCCTGGACGCCGCCGAGACCTGGACGCTCGACCCCTCCACGGACTCCTGGCGGACCGAGCCGGTGCGTACCGTGCGGACCAAGAAGGTGCCGCGCAACCACGTCAAGGCCGAGGCGACCGAACACCACCCGGCCCAGGTGGAGATGTACTTCGAGGACATCGCCGCGGGCTACTGGACCACGGTCAAGTTCTCCGGCGCGCTGCCCGCTCGTCGGGTGAACGAACTCGTCGACCGGGTCGAGAAGTTGCAGCGCGCGGTGAAGTTCGCCCGCGAGGAGGCCAACGGCGCGGAAGTGACGGACCGTCTCGTCGGTGACGCGGTGTTCGGCTACCTGCTCGGCAACGGCCACGGCGGGTAGCATTCGAGAATCCCCCGGCCGGAGGGTCGGGGGTGCGCGAGGAGCGCAAGCTGAAACTGAAGCTTGTCGTGACGAACGCGGGTAACGGTGGAGGTTCGAACCCTCCTCCCGGCACCACGAGCCGGGATGGCCCAATACGGCAGAGGCAGCCCGCGATGAATCTCAGACTCTTGCTCCAGACTCAGCATCGCCGCCCATCGCCGGATCGACCGGACGGGGCTCCAGTCGTCGGTTGCTGGTTCGACTCCAGCCCGGGCCGCTCGTGGCCTGGTAGTTCAAAGGTAGAACGCGACGACTTTCAAGACGACCCTGGTCCTTAAACGTGCCGGCGTGCCCGATGGGGTGGCACAGCGGGCCTCCGCGGGCAGGCTAGACCCGCGGAGGCCCACCAATTCCGGGCACCGGGCGGAATCAATCCACAGTGGCCAACTCGCGCCAACGGGCCAGGACTTCCGGGTCTCCGTCGAGTCGGCAGCCGGTGGTGTCGGCCCGGTTCCAGACCAGTAGGTAGAGCTTCTCGGCGGGGCCCGAGACGGTGAGGTCGGCGGAGCCGGCGCCCGACTCCACCCGCCGTGCGTCGGTGCCGATCCGCATCGTCCAGGCGGCGGCGTTGTCGTCGGGGGCGATCGCGATGTTCAGTGGCGGGTCGGCAACGAGGTTGCGCCCGGGCCGGGACAGGAAGCCGGTCAGTAGCTCGTCGATGCCGTCCGCGGCGAAGTCCGCGGGCACGGTGGACGGCAGACCGGCCGCGAGTTCGGCGTCGACGCGGTGTATGGCGGTCTCGTGCGCTTGGCGCCGGGCCCAGAAGTCGAGCGCGGACGGCGCCTCGAAGAAGGTCCACGCCCGGGTGTCCGGAGTGGCCGTGGTGAGGGTCTTCAGCAGATCCGTGTGCGTGCTCCGGTACCAGTCGAGCAGTTCGTCGTCGCCCGGCGCCTGGAAGAGCGCCGCCGTATCGTCTCGGCTCGGGCGCGTGGTGTTGCCCGATCGCATGACGAAGGCGGCCCAGCGATGCACGCCGCCCAAGTGTGCGAGCAGGTCCCGGATTCGCCAATCGGGGCAACTCGGTACGGGCGCGTCCAGGCCGGTGCGCTCGGCCGTACGGGCGAGCAACTCGCCGTCGGCGCGCAGGATGTCGAGGTGAGTGGCAATGTCCATCCGGTCACGCTCTCATGCGGGCTCGGAGGGGTACAGGTGGTCTGCGGGTCGGAGCAAAGGGATACGACGTTCGCCCGACGGGTCCTATGCTGGGGTGCGATGGGTAACTTCGGTGTATATGTCGTCGCCCGGTCGGCGTGGCCCCTGTTGGAACTGCCGGCCGTACAGCAGGCCGGAGGCGAACCGCGCTGGTCGGCTCGCGACGGAGACTGGCAGGTTCTGCTGCTTTCGTCGGGGCTGGATCCGGGTCCGTCGTTGATGGCAGACACGGAGGCGCCGGTGTTGACCGCCGACGTGGTGTCCGGCCACTTCGCGATGATCGACGCGCAGAGTCCGCGTGGTGGCGACGTCTGGCATTGTGCGCTGGCGCCGCGCGCGGCCAGGTCGTACGCGCTCGACGCGGAACTCGGCCCGCCACCGGAACGGGTGGTCCCGCACGCCGTCGGCTGGGCCCGCGAGGCGGGGCTCACGCCGGACGAGGCCGCCCTGGACACCACGCTGCGCGCGGAGGGCACGCCGGACGAGCTGCTGCGGGCCTTTTTGGACGCGTTGGGCTTTCGCTTCGTGGTGGAGGGAGGGTAGCCGGGGCGGGGCGGGGCGGGGCGGGGCGAGGCGAGGCGATGAGCGGGCGGTTTGGAGGCGGGGGCTGGGGGCAGTCGGGCTGCGGCTGCGGTCCGGCGGGGGTGGTGTCGGGGGTGGCGTGTGTAATGGAGGGATGGCTATTCGACCCGCCCGTGCCGACATCGGTCCCGTTTTGCCCGAGCCGCCGATTCCCGACGCGGAGCTGGTGATCCGGAACGAGGACTGGTACGGGAGGTCGCTGACGGAGGCCACGAAGTACACGCGCTACTCGTTCCTGGACACGGACTGGACCGAGGTGGTCAACGAGGGCGCGGTCTTCGACGAATGCACCTTCGCCGGGGTCGCGTTCAACGCGTCGCGGCACACCGGGGCGGCGTTCACGAACTGCACGTTCAAGCGCTGCACATTCTTCGACACCCGGTTCACCGACTGCAAGTTGGTCGGCAGCCTGTTCCGGCAGTGCACCCACACCCTGTTCGAGGTCTCGGGCGGCGACTGGTCGTTCGTCGGGCTGGCCGGTGCCGACCTGCGCCTAGCCGGCTTCGACGGCGTCCGGATGCGAGAGGCGGATCTGACCGCCGCGCGTCTGGAGAAGGCGACCGTGACCGGTTGCGACCTGTCGGGCGCGATCTTGCACGGCGCGAAGCTGACCGGCGCCGACCTGCGCGGCAGCGATCTCTCCTCGCTCGACCCGCTGACGGTCGAGTTCAAGGGCGCGACGATCACCCTGGAACAGGCCGCCACGCTCGCGACGACGATGGGGTGGCACGTCCGCTGACGGCGCGCGCGGGCGGCCTGCGCCCTTCATGGCCGACCGCGCTTGTCCTTTGGGGCGACTCCGAGTTGGCGCACCTTGCGCCGAATCGGATCAGGGTGTCTCGCGCGATCTCGAGGCCAGGCCGCCCACGGTCGCGGGCGATGTGAAATGGAAAGGCACGCCGGACTGGGTGTGGCGGGGCGAACCGACGCGGGGTGGCCGGGCGTGGGGGGCCGGGCGCCGCGGCAGTGGGTGGGTGGTACGTCGGTCCGGGCGGGGTTGGCGGGCGAAGGATGCCCTCGCCAGCGTCCAGGCCACTGCGACCTCGGCCGCCGAGACGCCGAGCTCGCGGCGACCGGCCCGAATGCGTTGGCGAGGGTGACGTTGGCGGTCAGGCCCGTGGCTCGCCGGGTTTATCGCCTGGTGCTCTAGGGGCCCGGGTTCTCCGGGTCTCAGAGGCCGACCTTGGTGAACGGGTACAGCCGTTCGGCGAAACCGGCGACTGCCTTTCCGGGGCCGTGCTCGGAATGGCCGTGGTCTTATACGGCGGCATGTCGATCCAGTCGATTCCTTCCATCAACGCTGGCCGCCCCGGCCTTCGCCGAGCCGATCATCGAACTCTGCGAGTCCGGCCCTGACTTCCGTCGCCTGTGGGCTACCTGCGAGCCTCGCAACAAGACTTACGGCGGCTAGCACCTCCGCCACCAGGCCATCGGCGAGGTCGCTCTGTCCAACGGGAGCCTCCGCATTTCCGACGAGGCCGACCAACGTCACCTACATTGCCGAAGCCGCTTCCTCCTCCGATGTTGCTTTCCGCCTCCTGCTCGCCCGCCGAACACAACGCGCCGGCACGTAATGCCCCCAGGCCACACGTAGGTGCCACGCTCGCCTGTCAGCTGCGGCAACCGCCCCCCGACATACGAACATTGCGCCAGTTGGCCGTGCCGACGCCGATTCCTCTGCGTTTTGCCGACCCTCAGCGGGTCATCGAGCCTGTTGCTGCATTATTGGGGCGGGCTAATTGACAACTTGGAGTTCACCCACGCGAGCAGTGGTACTGGTTTCGCCCGCCATGTTCGGGAGAATGTGGGTTTCGCCGTCAGCGCCTACGTAGCTGGCTTCCCAGTGGACAGTGGCAGTGACAGTGAAGCGGCCGGAGCTTTGACTCCCGGAAGTGCTTTTATAGACGTAGCCGCAATCAGGGGACGAGGTGCGAGAGGAAGAGGGATCATATTTAGTGCCGGGATTATAGCAATTGACAGTTGAGCCGTCTCCCATTGACCATGAGACATAGGTCGAATGGGCCGTCGCGGTAACGGTTACACCGCGCTCGGTCACTGTCTTGGAAATTCCCTCTCGAGACCATCGATGTGGATCGGTCGAATCAATCCACAACCACACCGGCAGGCCGACGAGTCCGATTTTTCCGGCTTCCGGAGTCATATGCACGAGGGGCTTTCGAAGCTCGAGTTGAGCCATGGCCAGAGTTGCCACTTCAGCATCGGTAGGGGCTTTTGGCTGCGGAGGATTACCTCCCGTGTTGCCGTTGGTGGTCGTTGCCCCTACGGCAGTGTGTTCCCCATTTCCCTGGGTGAATCCGGGTTCGCCGCTGCCCCCTCCCGTTGAACCACCACCACCACTGTTACTACTGCTCCCCGTTCCCCCTCCTCCCGTTCCGCCGGGGCCCGGTACTTCGATGCAAATGATGAGGTCGCCACAGTTTGTTACCCCTGCAGATGCCCGCGGAAGAAATAGCAGGGCGCTGGCAGCGCCGGCAGTGCATGCCAAGGCGACGCTTCGTAGAACCTTCGCTCTGTTCATGAATCCTCCCTGACGAGCATCTTCGAGGCGATAGCAAATTGTTAAAGGTCAAGCCGGAGTGCCGTCGGTCGAAAGTGAGCGCACGGAATCGGCAACGATGTCAATGGGAGAATTCGATGTAGCCGGGATCTTGAAAACCGTCATTCCGACGTTGACGACGTTCAAGGTCTTCCATTTAGTTGTTCGGCCGTTCAGATTTTGGAAGCTTTGGCTATTTGTGACCGTGATTGGTGTAGGTCCGGCCGTGAGATTGGAAGAGGACCGTGTTGTACACATGACCAACTTCCCGCCGTCCGAAGTCTTCCATGCGGGCACCCTATCGCCATCTCGGATTTCGGTCTTGAAGGTTGCTGAACCACCCTTCGCCAGTGCCTCCGTGTCGTGCTTGTTGTTGCGATCTTCCTGGATTACTGCCTTGGCCTTCGGCCCCCAGTTCGTTGTGGTTGAACCACCATCAAGGTAGCTTGCAAAATCTCGGCAAATCTCTTCCCCGTAGTAGATGTTGGATGGTTCTCCGGAACCATTGCCCTCCGCTGTGGCGATTTGGGAGGCGGCTGGAAAATCCTTGCCGACATCTGTGAATGCAAGGAAAGACATCTTCCAGGGCCCGACGCCCTGCTCTTGGCGAAGTATTCCAAGAGAGCCTCTGGATTGCTTTCCAATCGCCTGGCGACCCATCGAGAGAAGCCATCTGGTGTCTCCAGGGGGTGCACCTTGTGGCGGGGCTACGTGAACGTTGCTGTTCGTGGCCAAGTCTTCGTCGTTACCGATGTTGTCGCCATATTTAACAATCCGCTCAAGGCGGGCGGTGGATATCTCAAGCAGCGTGCCCGTTTCGACTTCCGAAAGTGCACGGATATCGCGTGCTGATCGCGCCTTCTTGCTTGCATCGAAGTAACTCTGCGCAGTGCTGGTGCCTTCGACTTCGCTTATCGGCGGTGCCGTGGGGATTGCACTCTTGGAAGTCGGAAGAGGCTGGAGCGGCGCGGCTGCCGTTTTTGGTGATGCTTGACTAATTTTTGGGTCTTTGGGTTTTTTGTCGGAGGAGCAGGATGTGGTGCCGGTCAGGAGGGTGAGGGTGGTTAGGGCTGCCAGGAGGGTTGCCGGGAGTTGGGTCTTGTGTGGTCCGGGCAAAACTGCCACCCCCGCAGTTGCGATCTTCGGAGTTCGGTGCTCAACGGTGATCCGAAGCATCATTGCACTTGATCGGGTGAGCCGTAAGCGTCTTCGGGAGATCACTGCACGTAGTGGGATTCGGCCGCTCGTCGGGGGCAAAACGGTTGCTATCGCGTGATCGTGGGTGGTGGTGGGGGAGGTGCGGGTTCGGCCGGTGGGGGTGGGACTTGTGGGGCCGGAGAGTGGGGTGGGCCGGTGGTTGGGTGGCCGGAATGGGGTGGGGTCAGTGGGTGCCGACCAGGGTGGTCAGGCCGTGGCCCTGTTGCCATTGGCCCAGGCGTGGTTGGTCGAGTAGGACGATGCCGTGGTACTGGGCGAACTCGCGGGCTTCTGTGGTGAATCCGTGGAGGGTGACGAATACCGGGATGTCGGCCTGGTGGTCGTGGTGGGCCGTGCCGATGAAGTCGTGGAGGTCCAAGGGGTGGGCCTCGTGGTCGGTGGGGCCGCAGCGGATGAGGACCAGGCTGCCGTTGGGGAGGTAGGCCTTGATGTTGGCGTCCGGGGCGACCTGGACGGCGAGGAGGCCGTCGCGGCGGCAGAGGTCGGCGATCTGGAGTTCGAAGTCGCGGTTGTCCGGGTGATCGGTGCGGTCTTCGAGGGTCGAGCCGGCGAGGTGTCCGAGTGCGCCCAGGAGGGCCAGGGACGCTGCGGTGGCCAGCCAGGCGTCGGTGCCGGTGATGTCGAGGAATTCGAAGAGGTCGCGCAGGGCGATGGCCGGGACGACGACCAGCAGGACCATGGCCCGGCCGCGGAGTTTGGCGTGGACGGGGGTTCGGAGCATGCGGGATCCCTCCGGTGGCTACCGACGGCGGGGCGGGCGGCAGCTTAGGCGGGGGGATGGCCGATCAACCACCCGACTGGATGGTGGAGCGGGGTGATCGGCTGCTCGGGTGCGTTCTGTCGGACGGGGATCTCCCTGCTCCTTGGGGGTGTTGGGGCCGGGTGGGGAGGTTGTCGGGTCGTTGGTTGGCACGGGGCCGTGTGGGTGATGGTGCGGGTTCGGCCGGGGCGGGGCGGGGTGGGGTGGGCTGGGGTGGTGGGAGGCGACGGCTGAGGGAGATCGGCCGCTGCTGGACTAGTAGGTGCGTGGGGTAGTGCGTGGGTAGGGCGGCGCGCGTAGAGCGCGGTAAGGCGGAGGGGGCTTGGCCGAGCACGATGAAGACTTCTGGTTCACAGGAGGACGACCTCTGGTCCGTGGGGCGGGACCGTCGGTTCGTCGATCCGGGCGCTTTTGGGCCTGTGGGTCGGGAGGGTGGGGGCACGGTGGCCGGGGGCGTTGCTCGGAGTGCGCTTTGTGGGTGATGCATGGTTGGTGCGTCCGTGCGTCCGTGCGTCCGTGCGTCCGTGCGTCCGTGCGTCCGTGCGTCCGTGCGTCCGTGCGTCCGTGCTTCGGCGCATGGCCGCAAGGGCGCAGGGGCGTCTGATGGGGAGTTGCTGTGTAGCCGGCGGGGTTCGCGGTGGTGGGCTGGTGAGTCTTGGGCGGTGTGAGTCGTAGGTCGGCCGTTCCGACACCACACGCAGCCGCTTGGTTCGTTGAGGGCCGCGATGCATGGGCCGCGTTGCCGCGGCCCCGGGTGTGCGACCCGCGCCATCACGGCCACGGGTGCGCGGGCCGCGCCATCACTCGGCGACACGCGATGTCGCGGCTTTGGGTGTGCGGGTTACGGCACACCGCCTCGGGTGCGCGACCTGCGGCTCCACGCCCTCCCGTGCACGATCCGCGAGGTCACGACCTCGGGCGCGCGGGCCGCGCTATCACGGTCTCGGGTTGAGGTGCCCTTGATCTTCCGGACAGTGGGATACCGTATCCCGCTCGAAGTTCTCCGGGATCACGACAAACTCGGCCTCGCGGCGTGAAAGACAGAGAAGCCAGGCGTCCGGAAAACGAAGGGCCCTCAGTTGCGCGGGTCGCGCCATCACGATCTCGGGTACGCGGGCTGCTGCGCCACGACCTTGGGTCGGCGACCCGCGATGTCGCGGCTTTGGGTGTGCGGGCTACGGCGCCACCGCCTCGGGCGCGCGACCTGCGGTTCCACGCCCTCGGGTGCACGATCCGCGGTTCCACGCCCTCGGGTGCACGATCCGCGAGATCACGCCCTCGGGTCGCGGGCTGCGGCGCCACCGCCTCGGGTGCGGGACACGTGGCGCCGCGGTCCTCGACTCGGGACTCGCAGCACCACGCTCCCGATGGGCGAACCACGTGTTCTCCCGGCCGCCCTTCTCGGTTGCCGCCCCCGCGACCCGGTCTCCCGGGGGCGGGTTGGGTGGTGGTGTCGGAGGGGTGGGCCGTGGTGTGGCGGTGCGGGTCGGGGTGGTGGGTGGGAGGTGGAGGCGGGGGTGTGGCGGGTTGAGGGGGGGGTGGAGGGCGGGGGTGGTGGGCTTTTGCGGGTTGGTGGTGTTGGTTTGCTGAGGCGGTTAGTGCGCCGGCTTCGGCTCCGCTATCTTCTGCCGAATGAGCAGGATCCGTAAGACAGCGATCATGGTTGTGGCATGTTGTGGCCTCGCGTTCGCGGGAGTGGCCTCCGCCTATGCGATTCCCGGTCAGCACCCGCAGGTCCGCAAGGTCTGTCGGGTACTCGACCCGGAGGCCAAGCACGCCAAGCGCGCGAACCATGAGGGCCGTACCGGTGCACCGTCGGTGCGCCGCCAGCGGCACGAAGGCGTGATGGGGGAAGTGGCCGACCACTACTGCGTGCCGGGTGGCGGGAAGCACCGGGTCAACCCAAGTGCACGACCTGCAGCACGGTAACGGTTGTCGTCCCCTCGTTGAGCAGTACCACCACGATCAAGGGCCCCGCTGCTGCGGTGCGGACGATGCGGTCGTCCTCGCCGTAGCGGACGGTGGCCGTGTACGGGTCACAGACCAGCTTGTACAGCAGAAGTCCCCAGTGGTTCAGCGTGGTCTCGGGGAAGCGGTCGATGACCTCTTGATGCTCGATGCCGATCCTCGGGCGCCACGTCACGCGGCGCTGCTTTGCGCTCGGCCGCGTGCGATCCACTTGCGGACGATTTCCTCGTCCACCTCGTCGAGGTCGGGGTCCTTGCCGGTGGCTCGTACCTGCGCCGCGAGGGCGCGCGCGTGCGGCAGACCGGCGATCAGCTCCTCCGCGGCCTGGGTGTAATGGGCCAGCAGGCCGGGCAGATCGCCGATCGGCGTCAGGTGTACCAGTCGCAGGAATTCGTGGCGGGCTTCGGGGTGCGGGAGCGCATGCGCGATGCGATCCACGGTCCACGGGTCCGTGCTGTTCACGCCGGGCCTCTCTTCCCTCCGGGCGAAACGATCCGGGATCAGATCCGGGATCAGACTAGGGGCCGGGCGGGCGGTTGCGGCGTGAACGGCAGGTGACGAACGGTGCGATCCGCGTGCGACAGTCCGTCAATTTCGGTCTGTTGGTGGGCATTTGCCTGTCCCGGTGGCCAGGCACCTGACCGTCCGGGAGTCCTCGGTCGATGCCTGCGGCGGGTTCTCGGGTTCGGTCGACGCCGGTGTCTCCTCGGGCAGGCCGGGCGCATCGGCAGGCGTACCGTCCGGGTCCTGCGCGGGCTCGGGCTTGGCCTCGGGCTTGGCGGAGGACGTTGCGTCGACGCTGGGGCCGGCCGGGTCCGGCGTCGGTCGGCTCGTCACCACGGTCGTCGCCGGCGGGACGGGCGCCGCGGGTCCCACGCGCTCCGGATTCGAGGGGCCCAGGAGCAGGCCCGCGCCGGCGATCGCCAGCACGGCCGCGCCGGTGCCGAGCATCGTCATGCGGCGGCGCCGACGGGCCCGGCGACCGCCTTCGACGGCCGCGTCGACCACGCTCGGGAAGTCGGGCTCGGGTTGATCCAGGATCAGTTGGAACAGGTCGTGATCGTTCATGGCCGGCCTCACCGTTCGGACAGCTCCCACATGTGCTCGCCGACGAGTTCGCGCAGCCGGTTCAGGCCGCGCGCACTCTGGCTCTTGACCGTTCCCGTGCTGATCCGCAGGGCTTCCGCCGTCTGTTCGACGCTCCAGTCCTCCCAGAATCGCAGGACGAGCACGGCCCGGTAGCGCGGCGGCAGTCGGAGCAGCGCCGCTCGCAGGGTCAGTCGCAGGTCCGGCGACGAGGTCTCGTCGGTCGGCCGCTGCGGGAGTTCGTCGACGGGCTCCTCCCGCCAACGGCCCTTGCGGTGCTGGTCGATGTACGTGCGCGTCATCACCACTCGGGCGTAGGCGTCCACGTTGCCGTCCCGGCGCAGCCGGCCCCAGGCCGTGTACATCTTCATCAGTGTGGTCTGGGTGAGGTCCTGGGCCTCGTACCAGTCGCCGCACAGCAGATAGGCCGAACGGCGCAGCTGGGCCTGCCGGGCCTCGGCGTACTCGCGGAACTCCCGTTCACGGGCGGCCTCCCTCACTCGGTCGGCAGTGGGGTTGCCAGGGGGCGGTCGCGGGGGTCGCGCACCGTGATCTCCTCCTCACCGGGCCCGCGGCACGGATGCAGGGACGTCCGGCCGGTGCCGTCGCCTGTTCGTCTGCATTTCGAGGGGCCTGTCACCCGGGAGATACGCGGGTCGGCGACTCCGGGTTGCATCGAGCCGCGGAGATGTTCCGCACGTGGCCGAGGTGGCCGCGGAATGCAACGCGGGCCGGTGGGCGGGCGTATGTCTCTTCAGTGAAATCCGGGTCCGCTCGCGACCGACATTCGCCGAGCGGGTGAGAGCGAAGGGGTACATACGTGATGAACCGTCAAGACCGCGCTCCCGGGCGGACCATGCGCCGGGCAGGGCCGGTCGGGGCTGCACTTGCGACCGTCGGCATCGCGCTGGGTGCCTGGGTGGGTATCGCGCCCGCCTCCGATGCGGACGAGCCGAAGCAGGCGCCCGCTTCGGTGACTTCGGTCGAGACGGGCCAACGTGGGGACCCGATGCCGGCCGCCGTTTCGGACCGGACGCCCGCCGCGGACGATCTCGCGCCGGTCCCGCCGCGGAAGGTCCGACCGCCCGGACCCGGCAGGGCGGGAGTGATTACGCCGGGCAAGCCGTACGTGGACAGGGACATCGGCCCGGACGCGCCGAACGGCGACCGGCGGAACCGGCAACCGGGTCCGGTAGGTCTGGTAGGTCCGGCGGGTCCGAAGGCGGACGACGGAGGCGTGTCGGGCGCCCCGCGCGCGACGACCGGCGACGTGCGGCAGGAACCGGGCGGCTTCGCCACGCGGAACCGCGGTCCGGCGGGGCCGGCGAAGTACCGACCCTCGCTCGGCACATGGGTCGACGAGCCAGGGTCGGGGGAGGGCCAAGTCCCGCTCGGAGCCGACACCAGGCCCGAGTCTGATCCCGGGCGCGGCCGCGAGTCCGGATCCTGAGTCCGAGTCCGAGTCCGAGTCTGAGCCAGGCCCGAGCGCAGGCCCGAATCGGAGGCCGACGCCGAACCCGAGTCCGGATCCTGAGCTCGAGTCTCCGGACCCCGAGCCCGGTCCCGCCCGGACTTGAGTCCAAGCTCGAATCGGAGCCAATACCGAACCCGAGCCCGGCCCCCGAACCCGAGCCCGGCCCCCGAACCCGACCCCGAGCCATGTCCCGACCCCGAGCCCAAGCCCGAAGCGGAGTCCGGCTCCGATCCCGAATCCGAGCCCTTCCCGAGTCCAAGCCCAAGCCCGGATTTGAGTCCGGCCCTGAGCAGGAGCCCGAGTCCAAGTCCAACCTCGAGCCCAAGCCCGGATCCGAGTCCGGCCCCGGCCCCGGCCACGCGGCCCCGGCCACGACCCCCACCCCGAGCCCGCCCCGCCCCGAAGCCCGCCCGGGGGCCACACACCACCCGCCCCGCGACCCGAACACGCCGGGCGCGCGCCCCCAATCCCGGTACCGCCTCGCCTCCCACCGACCCTCCGCCTCCGAAGGTGCGTCCAATACGCTCGGCACGCCGTACAACCCCCAAGGAGTCGTATCGTGGTCCCGATCGCCCCGGGCGCAGTTCCGCTGCTCGGCCACACTCCGGCGTTGCTGCGCGGTCGCTGGGACTTCGTGTCGTCGCTGCGTGCCCACGGGCCGATCGTGCGGATCCGGGTCGGGCCGAAGGAGTTGTACGTCCTCAACGACCCCGCCCTCGTGCGCTGCGTCCTGGTCGAACACGCGGACACGATCGAGCGGGACGGCTTCTTCAAGCAGGCCCGGTTGCACATCGGGGACGGCCTCGCCGCATCCGACGGGCCCCTGCACCGCAGCCAACGGCGGACCCTGCAGCCTGCGTTCCAGCGGTCCCGGATCGGCGGGTACGTCGAGCTGATCCGCCGCCAGGCCGAGGAGGCGAGTGCGCAATGGTTGCCGGGGTCCACGCTCGCGCTCGATCGGGAGATGAGCGAACTCGGGCTCGGCACGCTCGGCCGGTTGATCTTCGGGGAGAATCCGGCGGCCGACGCGGCGGTGGCCGAGGTACGGCGTTCGCTGCCGGTGTTCATCCAGGAGGTGTTCACCCGCACCGTGTTGCCGGAGTGGGCCCGGCAGTTGCCGACACCCGGAAATCGGCGCTTCGACGAGACGGGTCGCCGGTTGCGGGCGGCGATCGCCTCGGCCGTGGACGCCGGCGCGGGTACGGGTCTGCTCGGCGAGTTCGCGCGCATGGACATGTCGCCCGAACTGGTGCGCGACGAGGTGGTGTCGATGCTGATCGCCGGCAACGACAACACGAATGCCACCCTTTCGTGGGTATTTCACGAGCTCGGGCGGCATGAGGACGTACGTAAACGCCTGCATGCCGAACTCGACGAAGTGTTGGCCGGCGGACCGGTGACCGCCGAGAACATCGGTGCTCTCGTATATACAAGGTGTGTTGTCGACGAGACGCTTCGGTTGTACGCGCCCTGGCTGGTGGTTCGCCGGGCCAATCGCGACGTGGACGTGATGGGCCATCACATCCCGAGCGGCAGCGACGTGTTGTACAGCCACCATGCGCTGCATCGGGATCCCGCACTGTTTCCGGAGCCCGAGCGCTTCGATCCGGACCGATGGGCCGAGCCGGGCTATCGCGGGCATGTGCGGGGCGTGTACATGCCGTTCGGCGCGGGCGTGCATCGCTGCATCGGCGAACACCTGTTCCTGGCCCAGATCGTGACCACCGTCGCGACCGTGTCGGCCCGATGGCAGCTCCGACCCGCGCCCGGCAGGCCGTCCCGCCCGAGGACGAGCGCGCTGCCCCGCCCCGGACACCTCCCGGTCACGGCCGTCCGCCGAAGGACCTGAGGCCGCCGGCGACGAGGCAACCCGCCCTGGGCTCAACCCCGGACGGGACCGCCCGCTCAGGGAGCGCCTGCTCCCGGGACCGCTTGCCTCGGGGCCGCCGGCCCGGGATGGCCCGGCCCGGGACCGCCCGAGGCGAGACCCTCCACCCGCCGACCCACCCCACCCCGACCCCTGCCCAGACCACCGCCCAGCCCACCGCCCCACCCCCGAACTCCCCACCCCCGCAAGCACCTAAGCGATTTGACGACACTTCCACCCCTTCGCCGGATTCGCCGGCGAGACCCCGTGCTCGTCCACGCAGCGTGTCGAGTACGGTTCGCAGCGTCGGGTCGGCAGTGCGTTATCACGTCCGGGCGATCACGGTGCGCGCAGAACTCGGCCGGCCAACAATTGCCCGAAAGTGCTTGCGGAGCGCCTCGTTTCGGGACCATCGTGGGGCCCGTTCGGTGTCCGGAACGAGATGCTTGCCCGTGATCTTTGGTGGGGTCGGGTTCGTCATATGGCGTCCGCGATCGTGCTGGTTGACGCGGTCGGAAGTTGTTTCGGAAAGCTTCGAATGATCGACTTCGGCGGCTGTTTTCGGGCCGTTCACCATTCACCTGACAGTGTGTGTGGTGGAAGATACGAGCGGTAGCTCCGAAGTGGATCACGGTCCGCACGGAACCTGGGTGGACCCGGCAGAGCAAGGGGGCGGAGCCGGTGGTGAAGGCAGCTACGGAACGGCCATCGGGTAACGGCGTCGTGTCGCAGGGCGCCGCCGCCGGTGGCGCGATGCCGGTCACGCCTACGCGCAGCCTCGGCGCCAGACGCCGGCGGCCGGCGCTCATCGCGCTCTCGGTCGCGCTGATCGCGGCCGGCGGACTCGGGTCGGCGGCGTTCTATCAAATGGGCGACAAGCGTGTGCCCGTGCTCGCGGTCGCGCGCACGGTGCCCTACGGCCAGACCATCGCCGCCGACGACCTGCGGGTCGTGGAGATCAACGACGCGCCCGGACTACGCCCGATCGGATCCGGCTCCAAGGCCGTCATCGTGGGCAAACGCGCCGCCGTCGAGCTGCGCGCGGGCACCCTGTTGACCTCGGATCAGGTCACCGAGCGGATTGCGATCCAGCCGGGCGAGACGCTCGTCCCGATCGCCGTGGACGGGACCAAGATGCCGGTGCAGCGGGTCACTCCCGGCACCCGGATCCTGGTCGTGACCGCGGTACCCGTGGCCGGCGGCAATACCAACCCCACGGCGGCGCAACCGATCACCACCGCGGCCACGGTGATCCGCTCCGGCGCCACGGACTCCGCTTCGAGATCCGACAAGTCCGTCCTGGACGTGGCGGTCCCCGCCAAGGACGGTCCGGTGCTGGCTCTCCAAGTGGCCGAGGGCAGGTTCTCCATCGTGGTGCTGAACACGGGCAACGCGGACGCGGCACCGCCCAGGACCGGAGGGGCCCCATGACCGTCGTCGCGGTCACCGGTGGCACCGGCGCGCCCGGCGCCACCTCGACCGCGCTTGCGCTCCTGCTCACCTGGCCGCTGCCGGCCGGCCGTCGGGTGATCCTGATCGAGGCCGACCCGGACGGGGGTTCGATCCTGGCCGGCGCGCTACAGGGTCGGGTATCGGCCGAATACGGCCTGCACCAACTGGGTGTGGCGCACCGTCAGGGAAACCTGGTGGACGCATTCTTTCGGCAACTGGTCGACCTGTCCGACGGTCGGCGCGAACGGCTGCTGCTGCCCGGCCTGGTGGACCCCACCCAGGCCTCCGGACTGGCCTACACGTGGGATCCGATCTCGCAACTCGCGGCCGGTCTGGGCAATCAACAGATCCCGCACGACGTGATCATCGACCTCGGCCGGCGCGGCACCACGGGCGCGTCGGCGATCGCCGCCCGCCGGGCCGATCTGGTACTGCCGGTCGTACGCGGGACGTTGCCCTCGCTGGCCCAGGCGCAGCCCCGACTGGTCTCGTTGCGCAAGGACCTCGACACGCACGGAACGGGTTCGGACTCGATCGCGCTCGTGGTGATCGAGGAGGGTCGGTACGCGCGACAGGAGATCGGCAAGCACCTGGAGGCGCCCGTGTTGGGCCTGCTGCCGTTCGATCCGGAACGTGCCCGGGTGTTGTCCGCCGGCGAAGGGGACACCGGAAAACGTTTCCTGCGCTCGAAGTTCATGCGGGCCGCGCGCACCACCGCGGAAGCCGCCCTGACCTTGGCCAACCAGCGCCGGATGCGGCTGGCGCCCCGCCCGGCGCCCGGCGGCGAGTTGCCGTCCGGACCCGACGCGCCCATGGCGGGCGACGGTTGGGCCCAGGCCGCTGCCTACATCCGTCGGCCGGCGGAGTCGGAGTCGCGACCCGAGGCCGAACCGGCGCACCGGCCGGCCGGCGAGGAGGCGGGTCATGTTCGATAACGCGCGACCCCTGCATCCGGATCCGCACAACAAACCGGAACCGGAGCCACCCGTCGAGACCGGCCACCGCCCGCACATGCACGTCGTGCCGGGCCTCCCGGAGGCGGAGGACGTGCTGTACGCGCCGCCGGCGCCGCCGCTGCGTACCTGGCCGGAGGGGTTCCAGCGAGGCACCCCGGCCGGGCCCGACGCGGCTCCCGGGCAGACCTGGTCGGCGGGCGCGGGCTCGCTCACCCCGGCGGTGGGCCACACCCCGCCGCCGACACCCGCCAACGGCACACCCGTTCCGCCGGCCGCGTCGGCCCACCCGAACGGGCTGCTCAACGGCGCGTCCCGGCACGCCGGCGGTCGGGACGGCATGTTCACCGTGCCGCCGACCGCGAGCGTGAGCGCGAGCGGTGTCGGTACGGTCAGCCGCCGACCTCCGTCCGCCGGACAGGCGCCCGCCACGACCACCGCCAAGCCGCCCCGAAACCCCTCCGGCGAGCCGGTGGTGGACCCGGCCCTGGTGCGGATACTGAAGGACCGCGCGGCCGAACAGCTGCACGAATTCGACAAGTTGTCACCCGGCCTGAGCAACGAGGACCGTGAGCAGCGCGGCCGGGCGATCGTCGCCCAGGTCGTCGCCGAATGGGCCGACATCACCGCGCGCGAGCGCGGCATCTCCACCACTCCCGCCGAGGACCGGGCGATGGCCCGCGCGGTGTGGGACTGGCTGTTCCGGGCCGGGCCGTTGGAGCCGTACCTGACCGACCCCGCAGTGGAGAACATCCTGGTCAACGGCTACGACACGGTCTGGGTGGACTACGCCGACCGGCCGCGCGTCCAGGTACCGCCGCTGACCTCTTCCGACGAGGAGCTCCGAGAGTTGCTCCGCGACCTGGCCCGACGGCACGGCAGCGGCGAACGCACCCTGTCCACCGCGCAGCCCACCCTGGCCCTGCGGTTGCCGGACGGTTCGCGACTGCAGGCGATCACCGAGGTCACCCCGCACACCTACGTGACGATCCGTCGACACCGGGTGCGCGACGTGCGGCTCGCCGAACTGATCGGCCTGGGCACGCTGGACCGCACCCTGGCCGCCTTTTTGGGCTCGCTGGTCCGGGCCAAGAAGAACCTGATCATCTGCGGCACCCAGGGTGTGGGCAAGACGTCGCTGCTGCGGGCGCTGTCCCACGAGATCCCCCGGGACGAGCGGATCGGCACCTTCGAGACCGAACTCGAGCTCTTCCTTCACGAGTTGGGGCACCTGCGCCAGGTGGTCGCGATCGAGGCCCGCGAGGGCAACGGCGAGCGCGGCATCGACGGCAAGTCGGCGGGCGAGTTGACCATCGGCGAACTGATCCCCTCCGCGCTGCGCATGTCGTTGTCCCGGATGATCGTCGGCGAGGTGCGCTCCAGCGAGATCGTGCCGATGTTGCGGGTGATGACGAACGGCGAGGGCGGCTCGATGTGCACGCTGCACGTGCGCGAGCCGGACATGATCTTCGACCGCATAGCCGAACTCTGCCTGGAGTACGGCGCGCACATGAGCCCCGAACTGGCCTACCGGCTCGCCTCCAACGCGGTCGACTACGTCGTCTTCGTACGGATGATCGACGAGACGGCGATCGGCGGGAAGCGGCATCGTTTCGTGTCGCACGTGCTGGAGGTGACCGGGATGGGCGAGCACCGCCGCCCGGCCGTGAACACGATCTTCGCGCCGACCGGCGACGATCCGCGAGGCATGGCCCGGATGTACCCCTCGGACATGCCGGACCTGATCCGGGCCGGCTTCAGTCCGCATCTGCTCGACGAGCCGCACGGCTGGCGGCCGTTGCAGCTGAAACTGCATCAGGGCGGGTGACGGACATGGGTGACGCGCTGTTGGTCGCGGTGTGTGGCTGCCTGCTGATGGGCGGCCTGATCGGCTTGGTCGTCGGACTCGTCGGCACCTACGACGACCCCACGCCCAAACCGCCCGGACGGCTGGAGTTGGCCGTGCGGCGAATGCGGTCGGGTCCGGTGAGCGCCCGGCAACGCACCGCCCGGCGGGTGCGACTGGGCATCGGGATCGTGGTGGCCGCCCTGGTTTGGCTGTTCACCGGGTTCCTGATGGCCGGCCTCTTGGTGATCGTGGCCTTCACGGGACTGCCGTGGCTGCTCGCGCCGACCAAGAGCGACCGCACCATCATCAACCGGCTGGACGCGCTCGCCGAATGGACTCGGCGGATCGCCGACCTGATCGAGCTGGGTGCCGGCCTGGAGAACGCGATCCTCACCTCACGCGCGACCTGTCCGGAGCCGATCGTCGAGGAAGTCGGCGACCTGGTCAGCAGGTTGCAATCGCGGTGGCGTCCGGACGAGGCGCTGCGGGCGTTCGCCGCCGACCTGGGCGACGCCACGGCGGACAAGATCGCGGCGGCGCTGATCCTGCGCTCCGCGGACCGCGGCCCGGGTCTGGCGATGGCGCTCAAGGACCTGGCCGGCACGGTGCGCGAAGAGGTGCGCCAGCGCCGCGCGATCGAGGCGGACCGGGCCGGCGCCCGGATCGCCGTGCGCTGGATCACCTACATCACGCTCGGAGTGACCGCCCTGGTCGTGGTGATCAACCGCAGCTACGCGGAGCCGTACGGGAGCGTGGCGGGGCAACTTGTCCTGCTGCTCCTGGCGATGGCCTATATCGGCACGCTGATGTGGATGCGCTCGCTGGCCACCGACCGCGCCAAGCCCCGGTTCCTGGTCGCCGATACGCGCAGCGTGGTCAAGGCTGCGAAAGCGGTGGATGCGCAACAGGCGGAAGGCGTGCACAGCGCACCCGTGTTGCGGGGTGAGTGGTCGTGATCCCACCCGTGATGATCGTCAGCGGTTGTGTTCTGGGCGCGGGCGTCGCGCTGCTCGTGCGCGAGTTGTGGCCGGCGCCGCCGGACCTGGGCAACGCGCTGCACCGGCTCTCCGGCACGCCCAAGCGGCGTACCGAGCAGACCGGCAGCAAGTACGACGACCAACTCGTCACGCTGGCCCGACGCATCCCCGGCTTCCGGGTGCCGCACCGTGAACTCGACCTGGTCGGCGAGACGGTCCCGCAGTTCGTCCGCACGAAGGCGCTGATGGCCCTGCTCGGCCTGCTGCTTCCGGCGCTGCTCTCCGCGGTGCTGGTGGCCACCGGCATCGGGGTGGCTTTCTACGTACCGCTGTTCCTGTCCCTGGCGGTGGCGGCGGGGATGTGGTTCATTCCGGACTTCGCGCTGCGCGACCAGGCAAAGGCCGCCCGGACCGAATTCCAGCACGCGGCGGCCGCCTATCTGGACCTGGTCGCGCTCGGCCGCGCCGGTGACGCCGGTCCGGCCGAGGCGCTGGAGCGGGCCGCGGCCGTGGGGGACGGCTGGGCGTTCGCGCGGATCCAGGACGCGTTGGCGCGGGCCAGGGTGAGTGGCGCGGATCCGTGGGACGGCCTGCGCGACCTGGCCAAGGACCTGGACCTTCCGGAACTCGCCGACGTGGCGGACATCATCGAGATGGCGGGCACCGAAGGCGCCGCGGTGTACGGCACGTTGCGGGCCCGGTCGCAGTCGCTGCGCATCGAACTGCTCGCGAACGAACACGAACAGGCGAACGCGGACTCGGAGCGGCTCACCGTTCCGGGGACGATGCTCGTGGTGATCATGGGAATCCTGCTCGGATTTCCGGCAATATCCCGAATTTTCTCGGTATGAACGACCTTCGGACTCCGAGCCGTTCTCCGGAAGGAGTACAGGCAATGCAAACCGGTTCCTCGTCCCCCGCGGTGCTCGATCGCGTGGAAACCGCCGTACACAGACTGGCCCCGGCCCCGATCGCCTTCGTGTTGATGGTCACGGGCGGCGTGGTGGACCGCTATCGGCGGTTGCGCAAGGAGCGCGACCACGGCGCGGTCAGCATCGAGACGGCGATCATCGTCGCGGTGCTCATCGTTGCCGCCGTCAGCATTGCGGCGGTCATCTACGCCATGTACCAGAAGTACCAGAAGGGCCTGAAGGACTCCGACAAGGACTACAAGGAGCCGAAGCCGAACGCCTAGAGATCCGACACCCGAAGACCCGACGCCCAAGGATCCGGACCCCGTTCTCGTGAACAAGGTGCCCCGCGGCTTTCCCGCCGACGCGATCCGAGGCCGCCTGCGCAAGACAGGCGGCCCGGATCGCGGCGGTATGTCCATCACCATGGCGATCATCTTCCCGGTGTTCATCCTGGTGCTGCTCGCGGTGATCCAGGGCTGCCTGTGGTGGTACGCGCGCGAAGTCGCGATGCAGGCGGCCAAGGAGGGTGTCGAGGAGGGGCGGCGGAAGGGCGGCGACATCGGGCGCGCGGAACAGCGCAGCCGGGATGTGGCGAAAGAGCTCAGCGGGGGAATGCTCAAAGACCTGAAGGTGATTCCGGAGCGAGTCGACGGCACGCGGCTCAAGGTGACCGTCGAGGGCACATCGTTGTCGATCGTGCCCGGCATCGGGAGTCTGACGATCACGCAACACGCGGACGGCGTTGTCGAGCGGTGGACGACAGCGGGCCGATGAAGACCAGGGGGGCGAGGGTGCACAGGGGGAGCCTGCGGGCGGACGAGGGGTCGTTCGCCCTGGAGGCAGCGGTACTTGCGCCCGTGTTGATCGGGTTCCTGTGTCTGGTCATCGCATTCGGGCGCACCACGCTGGCCGGCAACGGGGTCGATGCGGCGGCGAAGGCCGGGGCGCGAGAGGCCTCGATCGCGCGCGACGAGTCGACCGCCCGTGCGCGGGCGACGGCGGCTGTGGAACGGTCCTTGGCCCAGGACGGCATCGATTGCTCGGCCGAAACCTTCGTCGATACCTCCGGGTTCAGCGTCAAGGTCGGTACGGCGGCGACCGTCACCGTGACGGTCGACTGCAAGGTCTCGCTGTCCGACGTCGCGTTCCCGGGCATCCCGGGATCGAAAACCATGCATGGCACCTTCACCTCCGTGATCGACACCTACCGGGAGAGGTCGCCGAAGTGACGGCCGTGTGGCGAATCCGCGCGCGTGACAGGGGCGTCACCGCCGACCCCGGGGATCGGGGCTCGCTGGCCATCATGCTCGCGATCATGATGGCGGTGATCATTCTGCTCGTCGGGCTGGTGATCGACGGCGGCGGCAAGTTGCGCGCGGATTCCAAAGCCGATGCGTTCGCACAGGAAGCGGCACGTGCCGCCGGGCAGGCGATCGACCCCACCAAGGCCATTCCGGGGACGGCGATCGTGGTGCCCCAGGAGGCCGCCGTCGACGCGGCAAAGAAGTATCTGAACGCGCACGCCGTGGTGAAGTCGAGTGACGCCAGAGTCACTTCCGGCGGACGCTACATCGATGTCGACGTAACCATCGAATACAACACCAAGGTGGCCGCCTTCTTCGGCGTCTCCACCGTCACCGTCAAAGGCCATGCCCGTGCCGGGCTCGTCCATGGGATCCAAACCCCGGAGGACGCACCGTGACCGTTACCCAAGGCCCTCGTCCCGGCGCCGGTTCCGGTCCCGGGGCGCACGCTCGCAGCCGTGACGACCGCGGCAGGCGCCGTGGTCTCGGCCGCTTCCTGTTCGACCTCGTGCGTGGCCTGCTCAGCCTCGCCGTTCTGCTCGCGCTGCTGGTCGGCCTGCCCGCGCTGCTCGTCGTGGCCACCACGACACTGTTGCCGCGCCGACTACCCGGACCGGACGAGGTCACCAAGATCCTGACCGCGCCCGACGACGGGAGCGGGTTCATCGCGGCCCTCGCGATCATCGCGTGGATCGCGTGGTTGTGCTTCGCGATCTCCGTCGTGGTGGAAATCCCGGCTCAGGTCCGGGGGTTGTCCGCACCGCGGATCCGCGGCCTGGGCTGGAGCCAGAAGGCGGCCGGGGCACTGATCGGCGGCATCATGCTGCTGCTGCCCACCGGCACCGCGCTTGCCGCGGGACAGGCGCAGGCCGCTCCGCATCTGCCGGACAGCGTCGCAAGTGCGCCCGGCACGGCGGTGGAACAGGAAATCCCGGTCCGGGTACAGGAACCCGGGCCGAGCGCCGGGCCCACGCATACCGTTCAGCGCGGTGATTCGTTGTGGACGATCGCCGAGGAACGACTCGGCGACGGCAAGCGGTGGACGGAGATCGCCAAGCTCAACGATGGCAAGGTGATGGCGAACGGCCAGCGGTTCGACTCGGCGGACTACGTCGAGGTGGGCTGGGTGCTCGCGTTGCCCGCGAATGCGGCGCCGCCCGCCGAGGTCAAGGCCGCGCACGCGCCCGAGACCGGGCCCGGGGACCAGCGCGACGACAAGAAGGCTTTGCCGCAGACGGTCACGGTCAAGCCCGGCGACACCCTTTCGGACATCGCCGAGGAACTGCTCGGCGACGGCGACCGCTATCCGGAGATCTTCGCCGCCAACAAGGACAAGCCGCAACCGAGCGGCTCGGTGCTGACCGACCCGAATGCGATCGAACCAGGGTGGACATTGTCCATCCCGGGCGCCGGCGGCAACGAGGCCCAACAGCCGCCCCAGCAACAACAACCTCAGCAGCAGCCGCCTCCGCAACAGCAACAGGCGCCGCAGCCACCGCCGCAGCAGCAGCAACCACAACTGCCCCCCGCCGCCCAGCAGAAGCCGTTCGTCGAGACTCCGCCGCAGATCGCCAAGCAGGACCCGATCACCGCGCCGAGCGCCCCCGCCAAGCCGAGCGAGGCGCCGAAGCAGAAGTCCGAGAACAGCAATCCGACCGGTAGCCGGGCCGAGGTCCCGAGCGCGAGCGGCGACGAACGTTCGGTGCCGATCGGTGCCATCGCGCTGGGGGCGGTCGGTGCGGCGGCGGTGCTGGGCGCACTGCTGGTGCGCCGCCGGCTCCAGCAGTCGGTACGCCGGGACGGCCGCCGGATCGCGATGCCCGCGCCGGAGGCCGCAGACCTCGAACAACAGCTGCGGGCGACCGAAACCCCCGATGCGCTGGACCTGTTCGACCGCACCCTCAGAACGCTGTGTGCCCGGATGTCGGACACCGGGCGAACCCTGCCGCTGATCGACTCGGTGCAGCTGACCGATCGTCAACTCGAATTGCATCTGGCCGCGCCGTCCCCGCCGCTGTATCCCTTCGAGGCGGTGCACGGCGACCACATGCACTGGACCTGCCCGGCGGACGCCGAGTTGTTGCACACCAGTGCGGCGGCCAACGTGCCCGCGCCCTATCCCGCGCTCGCCGTCCTGGGCGAAACCGACGACGGCCGGCAGCTGTTGATCGATCTCGAATCGCTCGGCGTGGTCGGGCTCACCGATGGCTCCGGCGCGGACAACCTCGCGGTGTTGCGTGCGCTGGCGGTCGAGCTGCTGTCCAACGTGTGGAGCGACGATCTGTGCGTGACGGTGGTCGGCTTCGGCCGCGAACTGCGCGACGTCGAACGTGAGGGCCGACAACAACTGCGCTACGCCTATTCGTTGGACGAGGCGCTCGGCCGACTGGCCACCTGGTCGGACGAGGTGGTCGGACTGCTCGACGACGCCAAGCTCACCTCGCCGCGCCAGGCTCGCACCAAGGGCATCCTGCCGGACACCTGGCCGCCGGAGATCGTGTTGTCCCTGGAGCCGCTGACCGAGGCACACGTGCCACACATCCAGCGGTTGACCAACACCTACCCGCGTGCGGCCGCCGCGATCATCGCGCCGATCCACGCCGAACCGTGGCTCAGCGGACTGGGCGTGACCCGACTGCCCACGGTGCCGGGTCTGGTGACGCCGAGCCGGATCAACACCGACGTACACGTGCAGCGCCTCGAAGACCCCCAGTACCAGGCGCTGGTGAGCATGTTCACCGTCTCCAAGGATCTGGACGGGGTGCCCGCCGACGAGGTGCTGATCCCGGGTCAGCGAGCCGACCACGAGCCGGAACCCGTCCAGGTGGGTGCCGGAGCGGCCGGCGGCAGCATCTCCTCGGCCGCGTGGTCCGCGGTCGGCCAGATGGAGCGGCCCGCCCGGATGGGCGGCGGTACCGCGACCGACCTGGACGCGGGCGCCGAGGCCTCTCCCGGCTACTACCAGCCCGATCCCACCGATCCCGAGCCGGACGAGCGGGCCTTCGCGGCGCCGGCGCCGAATACGGCAGGCCGGGTCGGCTCGGGCTCCTGGGGTGCCGCGGTGTATCCGGTCACGGGACGTCCGTTGGCGCCGCCGGAGCGGATCGAGCGGCGCGTGGGATCGCCGGAGGACACCGGTTCGTTGCCGCTGCCCTGGCTGCCCGACGATCCGCACGAGTACGACACGGAACAGGCCGGGCAGGCCGAGCAGGCTAGGCAGACGGAACGCGGCAGCGAGCCGGAGTTGTTCCAGCCGTCGCCGGTCGGTCCGGACGGGGCGGGTGCGGTGGGGCCGCAGACGTCTCCCGAGTCGACCGGAGCGGCCGAGCCGGCGGTCGACGAGCGGCCCGCCGCCGAGGTCGGTACGGAGCCCGCGTATCCGGAACAGTCATATGCCGAACCGCCGTATGCGGAACTGCCGTACCCCCATCCGCCATATGGCGGTGAAGCGTCGGCGCCGTCATCCTTCGAGGAGCCGACCGCCGACGGGTCGGTCCGTGCCGGGTCGGTGTATGCCGAGCCGCACGCCCAGGATGCGCTCGTCGCCGCGCCGGATTTCGGGGAACCGGTGCCACAGGACGAGGCGTTCGGGGCGGCGGGACCCGGGGCAGCGGCGTCCGATGCGGCGGACCCGGCGGATTCGACCCTCGGCGAACCGGTCTTCGGAGCGCCCGTCGTTCCCGAACAGGCGGCCGAGCGCGACCTGGTGGTCGACGAGCGGTCGCTGTCGGACGCCGGGCACGAAGAAATAGGACTCGAAGGGGTGGACGATCCCGAGGACCACCCCTACGCATCCGCCGAGGAAGCCGGACGTCCGGCGGATCCGGCGGCGGCCGCAGAGGCCCCGGACGAGGGAACAGCAGTGCCGATCGACGCCCGGACCAGCACCGGAGAACAAGCCCCGCCGTGGGATGTCGAGGACGCCCGGGAGGGCGGCTACGCGGCCTATCCGGCACACGCCGCCAACGGACATGGGGGTGTCCGCGCCGACGTACTGACCGGCCCGGGGGTCCAGGTACTGGGTCCGGACGACGAAGTCGACCTGATGCAGGGCGGGGAGCGCGAGCGCACCGCTGCGGCGCCGACCGTTCCGGGCGACGCGCTGCCGAAGCCGGCGGAGAGCGCCGCGGGCGGCGTCGAGATGCCGTCCGCCGAGTACTGGGGTGCGCCGGGGCAGGTGCAGGAGGGCCTGACCGCCGAGGACTCCGGCATGTTCCTGGTCGTCGCGCCGGACCCCGAGGCGGCCGTGTCGGAGGCCCCGGAGGTGGGATCGACGTGGGACGTCGCGCCGCCGGTCGCCGCACTGCCCGCCGAGGTCCCGGCCGCGCCCGGACAACTCTCGGAGGGCTTCGCACCGACCTATCCGGAGATTCGCATACTGGGTCAGGTCGATCTGATCGGCGTCGGTGAGGAGGTCGAGCACGGCCGTCGGGCCCGGCTGACCGAACTCGCCGCGTGGATCGCGCTGCACCCGGGGCGCCCGCTGGCCGAACTCGACGCCGCGGTCTGGCCGCTGGGCGTCACCGCCACCGCACGCAACTCGGCGATCAGCCAGCTGCGCCGCTGGGTGGGCACCGGTCAGGACGGAACGAGCCACCTGCCGGCCGCGGTCGGCGGCGGAGGCTACGCGTTCGGGCCGGGCTTCGCCTGCGACTGGTTCCGCTTCCGCCAATTGGTGGCGCCCGGCCTGTACGGGAGCCACGAGGTGGCGATGGACTACGCGAGGGCGTTGGACATAGTGCGCGACGCGCCGTTCGACGGGGTGGGCCCGCGCCGCTACGTCTGGGCCGAGCCGTTCCGGCAGCAGATGATCGCCGAGATCGTCGACGTCGCCGCCCGACTGGCCGATTACCACTTGGACAACCACGATCCGCAGGCCGCCAAGCGGGCCTGCTCGGTCGGTCTTGTGGTGTGCCCGGAGTCGCAGATGTTGTATCGCACCATGTTCCGGGCCACGCACATAACGGGCGATCGTGCGGAGTTGGACTACTACGTCGATCGGCTGGACGGCCTGCTCGCCGGTCTCGGCGCGGAACCCGAGCCGCTCACCGTCGAGTTGCTGCGCGACCTGCTGGACGACTGAACGGGCGGTGGGCGGCTCGGCGCGGGGTCGCCGGTCCGCCCACCGGTTCGGCCCCCGTTGCGCGGCCTCGTCCGGGCCGGCCCGATCACGTGCCGCGAACCAGGAGGACGAGCACCGCGGCGCCGAGCAGGAAGGGCCCGAACGGGACCACGCTGCCGCGGCCCGCGCGCCTGCTCACGGCGAGCCCGATCGCGTACAGGCCCACGCACACGTACGCCAACACCAGCGCCTGTCCGAGCGCCGCCCAGGACAACCAGCCGACCACCAGGCCGACCAGGCCCGCCGCCTTGGCGTCGCCCAGTCCGATGCCGACGCCACACAGCGCGAGGACCAGATGCAGGGTGTACGCCGCGGCCATCGCGAACAGCGCGCGCAGGTAGGCGTCCCGGTCGAACGGGATCAGCAACAGCGCGGCGAGCACCGGATATCCCGGCAGGGTCAGCGGATCCGGCAGCCGCATCAACCGCGCGTCGCACACCACGAGCGCCGACGCGAGCAACGCGAAGGCGAGGAAGGCGGGCAGGACCGCCTGGGCGCCGACCCGCCAGACCAGCGCGCCGCCGGTGAGCACGAACGCGCCCGCGATCACCGGCAGGTCGTGCCGCAGCACGCCGGCGGTGTCCGCGTCGAGATGGATCGGAGATATCCGCACGGCATCGGATCCTGTCAGACGGATGGCCGGATCCGGGCTCGGTGGTGAGCGCTTCGGGTCCGGCGGTGAGCGATCCGGGCTCGGATCGGGGGCGTTTGCCACGGAATCCGTACCGAGGCACCGGGTCGGACGGCACACTGGAGCCGTGCCCAAAGCCATGGCGTTCGACCCGTTCCAGCCGCTCCCCGCCTCCTCCGCACCGGATTTCGAGGACGACGCCGCGACGGTGCGCGACGGCGTATACGTGTTCGACGACGAACGGATCGTGCTCGCGGTCAACGTCGCCCTGGCGACCCGCCGACCGCTACTGGTGTTCGGGCCGCCCGGATCCGGCAAGTCCACACTCGCACCGAACGTCGCGCGGTATCTGGGACGGGTCTGCCACATCGAGGTGATCACCGCGCGGACCGAACCCGAGGACCTGCTCTGGCGCTTCGACGCGCTCCGCCGGCTCAACGACGCGCAGATTCGCAAGGTCGCCCCGACGATCGGCGCCTACTGCGCGCAGGGCGTGCTGTGGAAGGCGTTCGACCCGTATCGGACCGTGCCCGGGCCCGCGGACAAGCAGCCCGCCGCGGTCGCATACGGTCGGCACACCGGGCCCGCGCCGCAGTCGGTGGTGCTGATCGACGAGATCGACAAGGCCGACCCGGATCTGCCGAACAGCCTGCTGGTGCCGCTCGACACGTTGCGGTTCACCGGCCCGGACGGCGAAGAGGTCCGGGCCCGCCCGGGCGCGGAACCGCTCGTCGTGATCACCAGCAACAACGAGCGCGAGCTGCCCGCGCCGTTCGTTCGTCGCTGCATCCTGCTGTCCCTCGAAGCCCCGGACCGGACGCACCTGTTGAAGGTCGCGCGCAGCCATCTCGGGGCCCACTACGACGAATCCATGGCCGAGCAGGTGGCGGACCACCTGCTGAGGATCGCGGACGAGTCCGCGTCGACCGCCGGGCCGAGCACGGCCGAATTCCTCGACACCCTGCGGGCATGCCACGAACTGGGCGTTACCGCCGGCAGCCGCACCTGGGACCTGGTCGTGGAGGTCGCGCTGAGCAAGGGCCGAGGGAGCGCGAGGCCGCAGGAGTGAGGGCCGGACGGGGGCAGGTGCACCTCGGCGACCTGATCCGGGCGATCGTCGCGCTGGAGGTCACCGACGTGACGACGGCGGCGAAGATCGCCCGGATGCTCGATCTGGCCGATACGGGGGACCCGGAGGCGCAGGCAGGTATTGCGGCGGAACCGGCGGCGCAGGCGGGCGAGGACGACCCGGATCCCGCCAGGTGGGACGAACCGCCCCCGGCGGGACCGGGATCCGCGGCGGCACCACCCCATGAGGCGGACGGCGGCTGCTCGGTGCTCACCCTGCGCGGGCCGACGCGAGGCCCGGAGGGCGCGGACGGCACGGACGGCGTGGCCGAGCCGGATCCGGTGGGTGTACGGCGGTTGCTCGACCCCGGCGCGAACGACGGTGCGCCGGAGCCGCCGTGGTCGGTGCGTTGGGCACCGGGCGTGATGTTCGCGGTGGCCTCGACGGACGTATTCGGTCGCGTCCTGGACGAACGCGCGCTGGTTCGTGCCATGGCCGCCTGCTCGCCGGTGCGCGGATTGCCGTTCCGAATCCGGCCGAGCACTCGACTGGGCATGCAACTCGTCCTGGACGGCGGCGAGTCCATGCTGCCCTTCCGGGCCGACCAGCAGTGGTTACGCGAACTCGCGGACGCCGTGGTCGGGCGCGGCCGGGTCGAGGTGCTGCGGTTTCAGGGCACCCCGGGCCGGGGCGTACGCGTAGTGGGGCGGCGACGCGTGCGGGTGGCCTACCGACCGCCGGCGGCGGGTACGCCCGTGGTGCTGGTGTCGGATCTGGGCCTGCGCCGATTGCCGTTCAGCGGATCCTCCGCGGCCGGGATCGACGAATGGCGGGACTGGCTCGACGCGGTACGCCGGACCGGATGTCCGGTGGTGTGCCTGACGCCGTACGAGGCGTGGGCACATCCGTGGACTCTCCGGCGGCGGGTGGCGCTGATACCGCTGGATCGCCGGACCTCGATTCGCGCGGCACGGCGGGAGAGTCGACGGGTGCGGAAGGGGGTGCGGCCGTGACGGATCAGGGCCGGATGATCCTCGGGGCTGCGGATGCCGGTGTGCCCGCCGGGTATGTCGAGTCCGTTCACCCGACGGCGCACGCCTACCTCCACCGGTTGGCGGAGGCCGATCCGCCCCTGCACGCGCTCGCTCGATCCCTGTGTCTGGCCCCGCACGCCACACCGGCGTTCGTCCGGCGGGCCCGGCTGGAGTTCGTCCCGGCCAGCGCCGCGGGCCTGGAGGCGGACCTCTGGTTCTCGCCGCTGGTCGAGTCGGCCGACGCGCGGGCCGTGGTGCTCGATCCGGTGCTCGCGGCCGGATTGCGGCACTCCCTTGCCCAGGACCCGGCGCAATGGCGCGCGGTGCACGCGCTGACCGAGGAAATGCAGCGCGACGCTCCGGAGTTGGTGCGCCGTTACACCCGGTTGGCGGTGGCCGATGCCGGCGGGCCGGACGCGGACGCGGAACTGGCCGGATTCGCCGCGGCGATCGCGGCCGACGCACCCGATGACGCTTCGGCCGAGGATCTGTCCCGCTGGCTGGTGCACTTCCTGCCCAGGCTGCCCCGAGTGCTCGCGGCCGGTGCCCTCGCCCGCACGCTGCTGATCTCGGCGGCGACCCGACTGGCCGTCGAGCCGCCGGAGTGGGTGCTCGACCGACACGGGCCGGCCGGCGTGGCCGCGGCTCGCGCGGCGGTACGCGGCCACGCGGAACTGGGCGTGCGGTTCGACGACGACGGCCTGATCCTCAGCCGCCCGCCGGAGCCTGGTTCGCGCGTGCTCGAAGTTCCGGGCGCGGATCGGGTGCGGATCGAGCTGGCCGGCCCCGGTGCGGGGCTGACGCAGGGATACCCGGTGGAGGTGGGGGCGACCGAGACGGTTCGGGTCCCGGTCGCGGTGTTCGCCGATCTGGCCGAGTCCTCCACCGAGGGGGTCCCGCGGACGGGTGGCCGGCTCACGGACGCCGACGTGGCGATCGGAACCTCGGAGGTCCTGCTCATGGACGTCGAGGTGGTGTTCGGGGCGTCGGAGGTGCTGGCCGACGGGAAGCTCAGGGCGGTGCTGCGCCGGACGGGGAACGGGTCGGAACTGGCCCTGCGACACGGCACGATGCGCCGCACGCTGCGCCTGCGCGGAACTCCTCGCCTGCTGCGCGCCGACGACCGCACCGGGACGGTCCTGCTGGCCACCGAGGACGAGTTGGTGGTCGTCCGCACCGACGCCGGCGAGGCCGCATACTTCGGCGGCCTGGGAGAGCTCCGGGACACGATCGTCGCCGCGCCCCACCCCTCGTTGCCCACCCCGTGGGTGATCGTGGCGAACGAACACGGCGTGTGTGTCCTGCGACCGGATGCGCCGGCCGATCCGCCGAGGTATCTCTCCCGTTCGGCCGAACCGGGCCTGCGGATCTGGGTCGGCGTCGAGTCGTCGGAACTGGTGATCGTATCCGGCAGCGCGGAACCGCAGTTCATCGACCTGGCGAGCGGCGCTCGTATGCAAACCGAGGCGCAGGCCGAGGTGTTGCCGGCGACGGCGATCACCAGTGGGCACGGGGGCTGGCCCCTGCTGTACGCGCAAACCGGGCCGCGACTGGTGCTGATGCCGACGCGGGACTCCACCCAGGTGGTCCGGGGCGGCGGGTTGACCTCGGACATCGTGTCCGTGGCGATCAGCCGCAGCGGATCCAGGGGTGCGAGTGTGGACCGGCAGGGCCGGCTGGTGCGTTGGGACGGCCCCATGATGTCTCGCCCGATGTATGTGGTGCCGCTGCCGTTCCGGGCGATCGACGTCTCGGGCGCGGGCCTTCGGCCATTCACCGTGGTCGGCCGAGGTGGTCCGGTCGAACTGCGCGATCGAGCCGGACGGAGCATGCTGCTGGCCCCCGCCCGTCGACCCGAACCGGATACGAGATGGCTGCGGGACACCCTCGTCGCCACGATGCCCGGCGGGCCCGCCACCGACGCCGCTCTGGAATCACTGCGGCGGGCCGGGATCGACTGCGCGCGGGTGGCCTTCCCGATGGTGCAGACGCAGCCCGTGCGCCTGGACTCGGACCCGGCGTCGGGGCTCCTGCGTGCGGCCCGCGCGGCCGGGATCAAGGTGCTGGCCGAACTGCCCGTCGGGCCCGCGAGGGACGAGATACGGCCCGAGTGGGCGCCGCGTTTGCTGCGCCGCTGCGCCGAGTTGTTCGCAGCCGGTGCGGACGGAGTGTGTGTGTCGCTGTCACCCGAGAGCCGGGGCGGGCAGACCTCGACGGGCCGGGGCGAGGGGCCGGTGGATTTTCTGCGATCGCTCCGGCGGTTGGTCGACGGGCATCCGGGCCGGGTGCTCGTGCTCGACCGCGGTGCGAGCGGCGACTCGATGTCGGCCGACCGCGACGACTGTTGTCACCTCGTGCTTGCCCAGGAGAGTCGATCGTGGCGAGAGGCAGCGGCTCTCGCGACGGGCGAGGAGCACGTGGCACCGAACTGGGCCGTGTCACTCGCGGCCCGTCCCGACGAGGATCCGGCCCGCGTACGAGCACTGGCCTCGGTCGCACTCGCGCTACCCGGCCTGCGTGCCGTCGCCGAGCTGCCGAGCGGGCCCGCGCGCGAGGCCGTCGCCGCTCTGCTGCGCACGCGGGGTCGAGAGCGGGCGCTGACCCGAGGCAACGTGTCCTGGTTGGGCTCGCCCGGTCCGGACGTGGTCGCGCTGTTGCGGCGATACGAGGGCGAGTTCGTGGTGTGCGTGGCCAACCTGGGGCCGCGCCGAAGCTCCGTCGCACTGACCACGCCCAGCGTGCCGCTCGGCACCCTGGTGGATCTCCTGGATCCCGGGACGCCGCATCCGGTGCCGCCGATCGGGGGGAAATCGCCGACGATGCTCACCCTCGCCCCCGACGAATACCGCTGGTTCCGCCTGCTGACGAACGACGAGCTCTATGCGGGCCGCTCGTGACCATCCACGACTTCCCTGAGCCGCGTGGTGCCGTGCCGCCGCGGCCGCGGATCTTCATCAGCCACAGCACGCGGGCCAAGCCCGGACTGGTCTGCTGCCGCTGCCTGGACGCACGCGACGCGCTGGTGGAGCAGTTGGCGGCCGAGGGCTTCGAGCCGGTGTACGACAAGGACTTCCTGCGCAGCGGTGACGGGTGGCAGCAGGAGATCGCGGTCGAACTGCACGGCAGCCAGGCCACCGTGCTGCTGTTGTCCCGGCACGCGCTGAATTCGGCGAACGTCGGCTACGAGGCGAGCATCGCCGACGGCAGGCGGCGCGCGGACGCGCGATACCGCCTCATCGCACTGAAGTTGCCGGACGTACGGCGGGCCGATCTGGACGCGAGCGCGCTCAGGGCGATCCACCTCGGCGAAGTGGACATGTGCGACTGGGCGGAGGACGAGATCGCCGACAACCGGCTGCCCGACAAGCTGCGTACGGATCTGGCCCAGATCCGGCTGTGGCACCTGGACCGCTCGTCGCCCACCCGCAACGCCGTGACGCATGCGCTGGCCGAGGCGTACGAGGACCGACTGCGGGCCGCCGCGGATCTGCTCGGGGTACGCGAGCGGCTCGACCGCAGGGTGTTGCGGGAACGGCTCAGCGAGGCGCTGCTGACCGAGCGGGCCCCGGCGCCTCGGCGGGAACCGGACCCGCTGGTAAGGGCGTTGGGCGAGGTGCTGCCGGTACTGCGGACGGAGCCGGCGAGTACGGTGGCCGACCTCAGTGTCGTGTACGCGCGGGTGCCCGCGGTCGCCGCCGTGCAGTTGGGTGAGTTGCGCAGGCGCGCGGAGGGGCGGGTGGCGGTGCTTGCCGCGACCAGGGGCGGGACCTTGCGTGCCTACCTGCTCCGGGCGAGCGGACACCCGCGTCCGTGGCCGCACTTGGAGGTCACGGTGCCGGCCGGCGCCGGGATGGTGGCGGGCCTGATCGCCGCGATCCGGGACCGGGTGGCCGGCTACCTCGACTACGACGGCTATCACGACCCCGAGTTGGAGGGCGAGGCCGGGTTCCGGGACGTGATCGAGGCGCATGCCCGGGAGACCGGGCCGATCGTGGTGGTGATCAGGCACCAGCCGGACGCGGCGTTGCTGCGCGAACTGCGGGCGGCATTCCCGCACCTGCTGCTGCTGTTCGTCACCGATCGGGCCGGCGCCTGCGGTTCGATCGAGGTGACCGAACTGATGCCGTTGACGCCTTCCGGTGAAGGCGAGTTGAAGCGTACGCACGGCCGGGCGATGCAACTGGCCGGGCATCCGGAACGACCGAACATGCCCTGGAGGCCGGCGTGACCGTCACGGATCCGGTGTTGGCCCAGACCTGGCGTGCGCAGCGCCGGTGGTCGCTCGCGGCCTCCGCAGCCAAGGCTTCGGTGCAGCGGTGGCGGCTGGTTCGGCTCGTCCTCGGGGTGAGCGGCGCGATACTGGCCACGGCGGGCACCCAGGCGGACGGCGATCCGGGCAAGGTGTTGTCCCTGGTCGGTGCGCTGTGTGTCGGGTTGGTTCCGCTGGTGACGTCACTGCGGCTGCAACCGGCCCGGGTCGAGGCGTGGACGCGGTTGCGTTCGGTCAGCGAGGGCCTCAAGAGCGAGGTCTACCTCTACTTGACGTCGAGTGATCGGTATTCGGGCAGCGAGGCCGAGCGCCGGGCGGCCCTGTCCGCGCGGCGCGCCTCCTTCGAGGACGATGCCAGTGAACTGCTGGCCGAGTTGCCGGAGTTGGACCCGGCGGCCGACCCGACGCCGCCGGCCGTGTCGGATGTGGACGGCTACGTGCGGGAGCGGGTCGATGTCCAGGCGGACGGCTACTTCCGCGACCGGGTGGTGCTGATGCGGCGGGGCCTGACCCGGATCCAGTTCGCCGAGTTCGTCTTGGCGCTCACCGGCATGACCCTCGCGGTGGTGGCGGGCACGGCGGACGACGCCGGGCTCGGCGCCTGGGTGCCGGTGGTCACCACGGTCTCGGCGTCGGTGATGCTCTACGGATACGGCGTGCGGTACCAGGAGAATCTGATCTCGTTCGCCCGCACGGCCGAGCAGTTGCGCCGGTTGCGCGACGACCGGATGGCGCGGATGCCGTTGGACCCGGCCGAGGAGGCCCGGTTCGTGGAGCGCTGCGAGAACGTCATCTCGATCGAGACCCAGGGGTGGATGGCCCGAGCCGCGCACGCGGATCCGGGACCACCGCAGTGAGTCGGGCGCGGCGACGACGGCGGCACGGCAGCCGGCCCACGACCCACCCGAGGCGGAAACGGCCGTGCCGGCAGGGTCGGTGACGACGGGTCAGGCCGAGCGGGTGCGCAGGTGTGCGGTCGCGGGGTGCTGCGCGTCCTCGGCGTAGCCGTGTGCGGGTTCGTCCGGGATCACGTCCGGCGCGGTGTAGGGGCCGGAGCGCAGGCCCCAGTCGTAGTAGCCGCGGATCCAGTTGCGCATCCCCTCGACGCTCATCTCCACGGCCGTGCGTTCGGTGGGGCCCAGGCCGAGTTCGCCGCAGATCTGTGGCATGTAGGCCTGGAGGGTCATGAACGTGTCGAGTTGCTCGTACGTCATCCTGGTCGCCTCGCGCAGCGCGGTGTCGTACGAGCAGCCGAGGCGGTCGCGCAGGACCACGACCAGGTTGTGCGAGGCGACCCGGCGGCCCCGACGCCCCGGCGACTGGATGTCGTTGATGTACGCGATGGTGTCGGTGGCGGCCTCGCGCAGTCGGCGCATCAGCGGGTGTGCCTGGATCTGGGCGGGCACCTCGAACCTGCGGCTGCGTTCGATCGCATCGAGGGAGTGCGGGATGCCGGCGGTGTTGCGGCGCATCACGCGGTAGCTGTCCAGATCGGGGACGACGCGCGAGGTGCTCATCCGCAATTCCGAGGCGTGCGAGGCGAGGAACCGGGCCCAGTTGGCCGCGAAGCGGTTCTGCCAGGTGACCGAGGTGCCGTCGGACATCGAGGCCCAGACCTCGGACCAGGCCAGGGTGATCGGGGAGACCAGATCGGGCGGGGTGCCGGGCTCGCGGAACGGGATGGTGATCAGTTCGCGGGCGATCTCGGCGACCCGGTCCGGGCGTTCGGGGGTGCGGGGGCGGGCGCCGGCGGTGCTGCCGGGAGTGGTGTCGGTGCCGGCGTCGGCTCGGGTGCGGGCGTCGGCGTCCGGGTCGGCGTCGCAGTCGTCGTCGAAGAGGAAGGCCAGCGAGAACCAGTTCATCAACATGTACTGGTCGTCGGCCGAGGCGTGCGGGTAGGTGCGGCCGACCGCCTCCGGCAGGTCCCAGGAGGTGTATTCGCGCAGACCAGCGTCGGTGCGGATCAGGCCGCGGTCGCGGATCCAGTCGAGATGGCGGCCCCGGGCGTCGTCCAGGTACGGACTGATCGGAGCCTCGAACGGTATCGAGAACAGCACATCCTGCGGCACCTGGTCTCCCACCCGTTGCGTGATCATTGTTATGCCGCATCGGCGTCGCCGGCGCAAGATCCTTTGCATGTGCGGAGAGTGACGTCGACGGGCGCTTCGACACGTACGGTGATGCGTGTTTTACGGGGACGTGCGGTGAATCGTGGTGCGGTCCGGTTGCACGGGAACGGGCGTTGCATCGTGCGCGGACACGTGCGGTGGTGCGTGTGCGGTGATGTGTGTGCGGTGCTGCCTATGCGGTGGTGCGTGTGCGTGTGTGGGCCGTGCGTTGCGGGCACGGGGCTTGCGGACGGGCCCGGGTCAGGCCGCGAGGTGAGCGGTGCTCTTGGTGGAGAGCAGTGCTTTCAGGTCGTGCACGGCGGCGCGCCCGGCCCGATTGGCACCGATCGTGCTCGCCGAAGGACCGTACCCCACAAGGTGGATGCGCGGGTCACGCACGGTGTGTGTACCCTCCATCCGGATTCCGCCGCCCGGCTCGCGCAGGTCCAGCGGCGCCAAGTGCCGCAGTGCCGCGCGGAATCCGGTCGCCCACAGGATGGCGTCGGCGCGTACCGAGGGGCCGTCGGCCCACCACGCGACACCGAGAGCGGTGATCCGATCGAAGATCGGCAGTCGCGTCAGCACCCCGTGCTCTCGCGCGGCGCGCACCGCGGCCGTAGGCGGCAGACCGGTCACCGCCACCACGCTCTCCGGCGGCAGCCCCGCCCGGACCCGCTCCTCCACCCGGGCGACCACGGACCGCCCGACCTCGGCACTGAACTCGCCGTCCCGGAACACCGGCGGCCGGCGGGTGACCCAGGTCGTGGTGCCGACCTCGGCGATCTCGGCGAGCGCGTGAATGGCGGACGTACCACCGCCCACCACGACCACGTGCTGCCCCGCGAACTCGGCCGGGCCGCGATAGTCCGCCGTGTGCAACTGCCGGCCGCGGAACTCGGCGGCCCCCGGGTAGTAGGGCACGAACGGGTGACGCCACGTGCCGGTGGCGTTGATCAGCGCGCGGGCGATCCAGGTGCCACGGTCGGTCTCGACGACCAGCAGGTCGGCGGGGTCGCCCTCGGGCGTGCTCGGATCGTGCGCCCGGCCGGTGGGGGAGTCGGCGCTGTTCGGACGGGGCGTGGGAGCCGACGGCGTTGAAGCGGTCGATGCCGAAGACGTCGGTGCCGAAGCGCCCTGCATCGAAGCGCCGCCCGCCATCGAAGCGCCCGGCGTCGAAGCGCCCGCCATCGAAGCGCCCGCCATCGAAGCCCCCGGCATCGATGAGCCCCGCGTCGATGCCTCCCGTATCGAACCGCCCCGCATCGAGCGCACGGCCCGCACCGCGACCGGACGCACGACGTCCAGGTCGAAGGCGCGCTCGTAGGTCGCGAAGTACTCCGGCAGCGCCTCGAATGCGGGCCGTGCCGGGTCGATGTGCGGAACCGGCAGGCCCGGCAGCTCGTGGATCCCGTGCACGGCATCCATCAGCAGCGTGGGCCACCGGTGCCGCCAGGCCCCGCCCGGCCCCTCGTCGGCGTCCAACACGACGAAGGACAGGCCGGAGCGGCGCAGGTGATAGGCCGCGGACAGGCCGGCCTGGCCGGCACCGATCACCACGACGTCCAGGACGCCCTCGTACATCGGCGAGTCGACGGCCGGCCCCGAGGCGGCCCGCGTTGCACGCCCCGCGCCGTCCCGGGTGCGCGGCGGGCCCGCGCCCGCCGCTCCGCCCGCGCCCGCGTCCGCCGCGCCCACGGCAACCGGGGCCGCGCCCGCTCCCGCCGCTCCGACCGCCGCGCCCGTACCCGCAGTTCCGGTCGATGTGGCCCGCGTAGCCGATGTAGTCCGCGTACTCACCATCTCGCTCACACGAGCAAGAACAGGTGGCCCCCGGAGATGCTTCCCGTTCAGCCCGTGGCGTCGACCACGATGGTGATCCCGATCAACTGACCGGCGACGGTCACCAGCCCGAGCCATTGCCATACGCCGCGCAGCCCCGCCGCCCCGGACACCGCCGTGGACACGGCGACCAGAAGGAGCGCGAGCAGGCTCGTCCCGAACGCCACCAGCGATCCGTCGGCCGGGCCGACCGCCGGTTCGCGACAACCCCGTCGCTCCAGACAGTCGCCGGTGGCATTCCAGTAGCCGGCGAGCACGAGCGTGAAGTCCACCAGGATCAACACGACCGTGCCGAGGAACAGCCCCCATCCCCACAACAGGGCCCGGACCGGGGACGCGGGTGCCTCGTCCCGCCCGCTCACCCGGGCGAGCCCCGTCCGGCGACCGCACTTCTGCCGTCGATGCCACGTCGGACCCACTCGTGCTCGACGCCCACCCGCGGCCGCGCCCTCAGGAATCCGACCCGAGCAGCCGGCCGAGCTGCTCCTGACAGCGGTCGAGCCGGGCCTGAAGCAGGGTGACCTCGGCGACCAGCTGCGGTACGAGTTCGTACTCGCCGCGCACGTACGGGTTGGCGTCCGCGGCGACCGGCACCCCGGCCAGGCGCGCGTACGACCCGAACGACAAGCCCACGCGCCCGGCCGCACAGCCGGTACAGCTGCCGACCAGGCCGCGCCGGTCCACGACCCCCGTACCCGCGTCGACCAGCAACTCGGCCGGGTTGCCGCACCCGCAGGCGCCGACCCGCACCGAGGTGACCCGTTGTCTGCTGTACCGGAAGCCGCGTTCGAAGCGGATATAGCTGCCGAGCACGTCCACCCGCAGCAGCGCCGCGTGCCGATACTCGGTGACGCACATCAGCCCGCGCGCGTCCGCCTCGGCGGTCAGACAGTAGAACCCGCAGTCGCAGCGGGCCGCGGGCGGCCGATGTCGCCGCCCGTACGCACAGCGCGCCTCGGCCTCGACGTCGTACGCCTGACCACGCCCGATCGACACCCCGGCGAAGCCCGCCCGATCACCGTCCACCGACAACAACAGCGACGCGACCTTGAACCCCACGGGCGCGACGCCCGGCCGCTCCTCGGGCAGCCGCCGCCGGCGGATCATCGCCCGGCGACCTCCGACGGCACCTCCACCGCAGTCGCCCCCGAGGCCCGGGCGTCGCCCCCTCGACCCTGCTTCGCCTCGGGCGCCGGCACGTCCCGCTCCCGCTCCTCCTCGATCCGCGTCGCCTGCTCCACGACCACACCCGTCGCCACCGGCCTGCCGAGCTGCATGGGATGCCCCTCCCGAATCGACTTCTCCCAGGATGTTCACCCGCCACAGCCGCACCCACACCCCCCGCCTGATCCCGACAAGACGCCCACGAGATCCCGCCAAACCAACCAACAGGTAACCGTGTCGCAAAGCTCTCCGGAACCTTGCTATCCTTGCGATGCACGCAGGGCTTCGCCCCTGCGCCCACTCGTCCGGGTGGCGGAATTGGCAGACGCGCTAGCTTGAGGTGCTAGTGCCCGAAAGGGCTTGGGGGTTCAAGTCCCCCCTCGGACACATCAGGGCCGTTCTTGAAATGGCCTGAGATGAATTGACGAGATCCTGCGCGAGCCTTTGGTTCGTGTGGGATTTCGGCGTTTCAGGGGCTGTTCGCGCTGGTGTGCGGGCTGGGGGCGTGTGTTGGCGGGGCCGATCGCGTCGTCGCGCGGTTCCGGAGCATGCCGGAGCGCCCCGAGGCGGACAACCGCAGGGCGCGGGCTGGTGGGCGTGCGGTTCGGTGGGCCTCGGTCAGTTTCCGATGTCTGGCGGTGGCCGGTCCGGCGAATCCGAGGCACGCGTTCCTGGGGCCAGGAGATGCGGCTCGTCGGTCCAACGAACGTTGGGAGATCGAGACGGCCTACGCGGAACTCAAGTCCACGATCCTGGGCGGGCGGGTCCTGCGCGCCCGCACCCCGGCCGGGGTCGAGCAGGAGGTCTGGGCCTGCTGGTCGCCTACCAGGTGCTGCGGACCGCGATGACGGATGCCACCGACAGCGTTCCGGGAACTGAACGGCGTTGGATCTGGTGCCGCGTCCGGCGGCACGCCGTCAGCTCCGGCGTTTGGCCTTCTCCTCGTTTGCCTTGACCAATCGGGCCTGCGGATCGAGCCCGAAGTACTTCGCGGCATCGGGGTCGGGCGCGGTCCGCTCCAGGATCGCCTGTATCTGGGTGGTGTTCTTGCCCTTGAATTCCCTGTGTGAGGGGGGCTCGCCGTCGGCGTTTCTTGCCTCGTCGGTCGTAACGTTCTTGCCGTTCAGCGCCACGACGCCACTCGGCGCGGTCATGGTCCACGTACCGTTCGCCAGGCGTGCAACCGGCAGGACGTACGTCTTGCCGACGTCGATTCGCGGCGCGCCCCGGTACACCATTTCGATCTTCCGGCCGTCGTGGAGCAGCCAACCCGCCACGGACTGCGGGAACGTATCGGGCAGCGACTCGCTTCCCTGCCTGGACCAGAGCGTTTGGGACACGTTCAACGAGACTTCCCGGGACAACAACCCCTCGCCGCGCGATTCGGTGAGCGGCGACGGTTCTTGCCGTTCCGATTCCACTTTCACCACGACCAAGTGATCTGCGTAGGAGACCCAATCCACCGCCGTCGCGGTGGGGAACATCTCCATGGCATCGGCGACACGTGGCCGACTCGACGCAGACGGAGAATCCCCTTCGTCACTCAAGAAGAAGAATGTGCCGCCGGCTGCCACCAGTAATGCCGCGCCTATGAGTATGGGCTTTTTGATGGTTGCCATTTCCCCTCCCCGTCAGTAGGTGGCGTTGATGAGTTCGAAATTGCTCGGGTTCAGATATATTTGGCTTGTCGAGATCTTTTGCATGCATCCCAGTCGCCAGTCCTCGGGGTCGATCCAGGGACTGGCGTTGTCGCCGTGGGTCAGGCCGACGACATGTCCGGTCTCGTGACAGGAAAGGGCCTGGCCGGGATTCGTGAACGCGAAAGTGATATAGAACTGGTCGCACTTGTATTGGCTGATCGGATCGTCGCAGAAAGTGACCCCGATGTTGCCATTGCCCGGATTCCCGTAGGTGTAGATGATGTCGGTCTCTGCGGGACCCGTGGTCACCGGCGGACTGCCGTCCCCCCAGAGCATGTTCAGATCCGTGCCATCGAAATCGATGGAAGAAAGCCAAAGGCCCGCCCCGTCGGTTATCCCGCCGCCCACGGAAGAGAGCGTCACCTCGGTGTTGTCCTGTTGGCAGCTTCCACCGTAGGAGCACGTGTTCCAGTTCCCGATGGGGAACATGTTGTCGGTGATGATGGTGGCGGACGCGGAACCCGACAGGGCCACTGATGTGGCCATGGCCGTAACCGCGGTCAATGCACACCTGAGACTTCGTCGCACAATGGTCAAGTTCTCTCGTGATCGCGTCCTGCCACAGTGGCAGATTCGATGCGCAAGAAACAGAGGGCGCCATGTTTCGGCCCGAGATCCGCACGCATTGGTTTCCGGACACGCCGATTGTGTCGAGCAGTTCGGCCGCCACCGCTTCGATGGGCGGTGCCGGTCGGTGACGAAGCGGGGCATGAAGCGCTGGCTGACCGGGTCGCGCAGTTCCCGGTGGCGCGGTGGCGCGGCTGGTCCATGTTGCGGAAGTTGCCCTACGAGGACGTGGTCAGGTCCTCGTGGTACGGGATGAACTCGCTGAGGTCGTTGGAGAAGGGTTCGCGTCGGTTGCGACAGTCATCGCGTCGGCGAGCGGGCGAGGGCTCGCCACCGCCCGCTTCCTCGTCCGGGCCCGACCGGCTCGGTACCACGTTTGTGCCGGAACAACGTGAAGCAACGTGGAGCGTTGCTGCATCTCTTCGGAGATGTGCGGTCCACCCATCGAGCTTCACTCCTCGCGTTGCGGAAGGAGACGGAGGTTCCGATTCATCCCATCGGATCCCTCTCGAAGTTCGGTGGAAGATCGCTTTACGCGCTCAGCCGTCGGGATGCGCGGACCGCAGCCGGTCGACCTCGGCGGCCGCGCTGTCGCGAGCCACCTCGACGAAACGCAGCAGGGTACGGAGCTGGTCGTCGTCGAAGGGCGTCAGGTCGTCGCGGGTGCGCGCGGTCAGGCCCGCGTAGTAGGCCGTGATCCGGTCGAGTCCTTCCATGGTCGGTTCGATGACGACCCGTCGCCGGTCGTCGGGGTCCGGAACCCGCTTGACGCAGCCGGCCGCGGTGAGCCGGTCGATCATCCGCGAGGCCGCGCCGGGAGTGAGGCCCACCCGTCTGGCCAGGACGCTGGAGGTGGCCGGCCCGTCCTGGTGCAACGCGTGCAGACAGTGGAAGTCGGTCGCCACGACCCCCATGCGGTCGGCGATCAAGCCGTTGATCTGGATCAGTTGGGTGATCCATTCCGGCAGCGCGGTAATGACCCGAGATGCGAGGTCCTCTCCGGATGCGTCGGTTTCGGCGTTTTCCTGCTGGTTCTTCGTCATGTTGACACGACCCGATCGTCTCACTAGATTGCGCCGCACAATAAGTGCGCCACACAACAAGTGTGCTGCGCAATATAAGTGCGTTCGATTCGAGGAGCAAGTGTTGTCCATCGAGCCCACCGCACCGATGGCGACCCGAGGCCGCACCCTGGCCCTACTCGTCATCCTGCTCGCGACGTTCATCGACCTCATCGGTGTCACCGTCCTCAACGTCATCCTCCCGTCCATTCAAACCGATCTGGACGCGAGCCCGGCCCAGCTGCAATGGATGCAGGCGGGTTACACCCTGGTGTTGGCGGTGGGCATCGTCAGCGGCGCCCGGCTGGGCGACATGCTCGGCCACAAGCGCGTCTTCATCGCCGGCATGGCGGGCTTCGCGGCCTCATCGGCCCTGTGCGCCCTGTCGGTGGGACCGGAAATGCTCGTCGGCGGGCGAGTGGTGCAGGGCTTGTTCGCCGCGCTGGTGATTCCCCAGGTCCTGTCCCAGATCCAGATCATGTACGCCTCGAACGAACGCGGCGGCCCGATGGCGGCCTACTCGTCGCTCTCCGGTCTCGCCGCGACGCTGGGGCCCGTCCTGGGCCCGCTGCTGCTCAAGTCGGACCTGGCCGGGTCCGGCTGGCGGATGGCCTTCTGGGTGAACGTCCCGCTCGGCCTGTTCGTCGTGGTGGCCTCGTGGAAACTGCTCCCGGAAAGTCGGGCGACCCACGCCGCCCGGATCGACGTGCCGGGCGTGATCCTCGCGTCGGTGGGCCTGGTCCTGGTGTTGTATCCGCTGATCGACTCGGCGGGCAAGACCCCGTGGCCGGCGTGGACGTACGGGTCAATCCTGGCGGGTGTGGCGGTGCTCGTCGGATTCGTCTTCTACGAACGACGGGTCGGCAGTCGCGGTGGGTCCCCCCTGGTGGAGATGTCCCTGTTCCGGTTCCGCTCGGTACAGGGCGGCCTGCTCCTGCAACTGCTGTTCTTCGTCCCCGCGATGGGCTTCTTCCTGGTCTTCATGCTGTTCCTCCAGAACGGCATCGGCATGAGCCCGATGCGCGCGGGTCTGACGATGCTGCCCTGGTCGGTGGCGGTTCCGGTGTTCGCCACCCTCTCGGCGGTGGTGCTCCTGCCCAGGATCGGCCGGATGACCGCGCAGATCGGACTGGTCGTGATGGTGATCGGCTTCGCCATGGTCGCGCTCGCCGCCGGCGGCGCCACCCCCGACACCGACTGGACGGACATGTTCTGGGGCGTGCTGGTGGGCGGCGCGGGCATGGGCATGCTCGTGGCCCCGCTGATGCAACTGACCCTGACCGATGTGCCGATCGAGTTCGCCGGATCGGGATCGGCCCTGTACAACACCGTCACCCAGTTGGCCGCCTCGATCGGCGTGGCCGTGATCGGTACCGTCTTCTTCACCGACCTCAAGGGCGTCGGGCAGACCTCCGCCGAGCTCGCCGACGGGTACGGCAGTGCGATGGCGACCTCGTTGTGGCTGGGAGTGGGCCTGCTCGCGGTTGCGTTCGCCAGTAGCTTCCTGTTGCCGCGTGGGCCGGTTGCGGCCCCGGCACCCGACGTCGAGGTGGTCAATGCCTGAGTTGCCCGGTCGACTGCAAGCCGTCTTCGTCCCCGCCGAGAGCGCGATGGCCTGGTGGGGTGTCGCCGACCTCGACCCGGCCGTGCGCGAACATGGGTTGCCCGAAGGCCGCCCGAGTACCTGTCGCCTCGCCCTTCCCGACGGGGGTCGCGTGGTGCCGGCCACCGTCGCCGTTCGGCTCGCGGAACTCGACTCCGCGCTGCCCGCCCTGACCACCCTCGACACGGACCGCACGACGATCGGCGCGTCCATGCGGGCCTGGCGGGTCGCCGCCATCCTGCCGCACGACGCCGACGACGCCTTCGCGGAACTGGGCGCGCGCATGCCCACGGCCGCGCACGCGCTCCTCGGCTTCCAGGAGACCACCATCTTCTCGGCCTCCGCCCTGCTCGGCCGATTCCGACAGACGGTGGCCACCCACGCGGCCTTGCGCTCCACGAGCATCCGGGGCGAGTTACGTCCCTACCAGATCCACGGCGTGGCCTGGCTCCGCGGCGTGCCCGGTCTCGGTGGCGGGGGGATCCTGGCCGACGAGATGGGACTGGGCAAGACCCTGCAGGCGATCTGCCTGCTCGCCACCCGCCCGCCCACCGGCCCGCACCTGGTGGTCTGCCCCACCTCCCTGATCGGCAACTGGCAACGCGAACTGGCCCGCTTCGCGCCGGACACACCCGTGATCGGCTATCACGGATCGCGCCGTACCCTTCCGGAGTCCGTCCCGCCCGGAACCGTGGTCGTCACGAGCTATCCCATGCTCCGCACGGACGGCATTCTGACGGAGACCACATGGGACGTGGCGATCTTCGACGAGGCGCAGCAGATCAAGAATCCCGACGCTCTCGTCAGCAAGGCCGCCCATCGCCTGTCCGCCGAGGTCCGGATCGCCATGACCGGCACCCCGGTGGAGAACCACCTCGAGGAACTCTGGTCGATCCTCAACATCACCAGCCCCGGCCTGCTGGGCAGCCGCGCCCGATTTCGACAACGTTTCGCGGCCCCCATCGAACAACGCCGCTCGGCGACCGCGGCGGCGGCCCTGAACGCGTTGGTCGCACCGCGGCTGCTCCGCCGCACCAAATCCGAGGTGGCGACCGAACTGCCGGCCAAGCAGTACTCGACGATCGTCTGCACCGTGACCGAGGAGCAGTCCCGCCTCTACCGGGAAGCCGTCGACCGGGCCTTCACCGACGGGTTCGGCAGCGGCATCGGGCGGCGGGGCCGGATCCTGGCGCTGCTCACCTCGCTCAAGCAGATCTGTAATCACCCCGCCCAGTTCCTGCGTGAGGACTCCGCGACACCCGGCCGTTCCGGCAAGTTCGACCGGGCCACGGAGATGCTGGCCGAAATCGTCGAAGAGCGCGATCGTGCCCTGGTCTTCACCCAGTACCGGGCGATGGGTGAACTGCTCTCCGGTTCCCTGTCCGCCACCCTGGGCACCGGGCGCATCCCGTTCCTGCACGGTGGCCTCTCCCTCGAACAGCGAGACTGGCTCGTCCGGGCCTTCCAGGAGGACGACGACGCGCCACCCGTCCTGCTCCTGAGCCTGCGCGCCGCCGGATTCGGGCTCAACCTCACGCGCGCCACCCACGTCATGCACTACGACCGCTGGTGGAACCCCGCGGTGGAGGAGCAGGCCACCGACCGGGCCCATCGCATCGGCCAGGACCGTACCCTCAACGTCCACACCCTCGTCACCGGAGGCACGATCGAAGACCACATCGCACAGATGCACGACGCCAAACGCGGATTGGCCGACATCGTCTCCGGCAACACCGAAGCCGCGCTGGCCGACCTGTCCGACGAGCAACTGCACGCCGTACTCGACCTCGACCTCGACCTCGGAGCCCTCACCTGATGCCCGCCGAATTCGGAGCCACCCCCTGGGGCCGAGTCTGGATGCGTACGGTGGAAACCACCGTGGTGGCCGTACCCAACCCCCTCCTTCCGAAGGCGCGCAGCCTCGCGCGCAACCACGCCGTCACGCTGACCGTCGAGGGTGGTCGGATCGACGCCACCGTGGTCACGTCCGGCCGACTCCACCGGGTCCGGATCGATGTGCCGCGCTGGTCCGCTCGGGAACAGGCGGACGCCGAGCGGCTGATCGCCAAAGCCCTTGCCGACCACCGCGGACTGGCGCCCGGAGATCTGCCCGACACACTGGAGGCGGATCTCAGACACCACGACGTCGGCATCGCGCCGGCCCTCGCCGATCTGGATGCCGGCTGCGAATGCCGAACCCGGCAACGCCCGTGCGTCCACGTGCTGACCACGCTCTACGCGCTGTCCCAACAGCTGGACGAACGCCCGGTATTGGCCGTCGAGTTGCGTTCTTCGGGCGCGAAACCCGCCACACCGCCCGATCCCGACCGGATCGAGATCACCGCCATCGACGTGGCGGGCTTCTACGGAGACTGACCGCTGCGCGCGGCGCACTCGGCTCGCCGGCTACACCCGGGCCTCGAACAGCGCCACCGAGCCCCGTACGGTCAACCGGTAATCGGTGAACCTGGCGGCGAGTCCGGCCTCCAGGTCGGCCGGCGCATCGCCCCGGTTGTCGAACGTGCCCTTCTCGTTGAGTTCGTCCAACAGCTTCCGCGCACGCTTGCCGTGCGCGACACCCGTCGCCAACACGGTGCTGCCGAAGATCCGGCCGCCGGGCACCACATGGGCGCGTGCGTGGTCGAACACAACGGGTCCTCGAAATCGACCGCCAGATCCCGCTGCTCCGGCGTCTGCTCGGCGGCCTCGACCAGGCCGGCGAAGAACTCGCCCGACTCGCGTTCGACCCGCTCCGCATCGAATCCGCCCTCGCCGAGCGCCGCCTGATCCACCGTCACCTCGGTGGACGAAGCGGACAGCGGGCGAAACGTCCACACCCCGCGCGACCCGGCCGCCGGCGGCTCGGCCGGCTCCCACTCGTACTCGATCCGCAGCGCTTCCCGGTCGAACCGCCAACTCGCCTGCCAGGTCCGCACCGTGTGCTCGTCGAGCACCCACCCGTGCCGGAACGACTCCGCCCCGTCCCGGACACCCAACGACTGCGCATGCACCGAAGGACGATGGAATTGCGACCACTCGCGCAACTCCGCGAGCCGATCGAACACCTCGTTCGCCGGCGCGGCGACCACCGCGGTATGCCGGATGACACCCTCACCCACAATCGGCATCTCTGATATCCCTCCACAAATCGGCGACAGCACGGCATTCCCAGCACCGAGCCTCACGGCCCCCGCTCGAATCCGCGTGGAACATCACTGGAAAACCGCCGCGCCCCCGCCGACCGTCAGCCGGGCGCTATCGCCTTGATGACGTCGTCCGTGACGTCGTTGCGGCCGGCGGGGTCGCCCGGCAGGTAGATGCGCCACTCGCCGTCGGGAGCGGACGGGTCGGCCGGGGCCGGGATCAGGCGTACGTCCAGGTGGTCCCCGACGGTGTCCTGCCAGCGCTGGATGGCCCAGCGGGCCTGCACTTCGTTCATGGCTGCCTCCACGGCTGCGTCGACCGACACCGGGATCGAGTCTGCCGGCGACGATGCGCGACCGCCCGGGCCGCCGGCGGGGCTCGGGATGCCGTGCCGCAGGTGCGGCCCGGAAACCGGACCCGGCGGGCGGTGGCTCGCGTCGGAAGTACGGCAACCGATGGCCGAGTTGGCACCGTCGGGATGTTTCGAGACGCGGCACGGGATGATTTCGACGGCCGCGAAGGCGTTCGATTTCGCGTCCACCGGGGTCGATTGGGGTGTCGGTGGGGGAAATCGGGGTTGGGGGAGGGGGAACGTAGGGGTTCTTCGGCTTCGGGTGAGGGTTCGGATGCTCCGGGTGGGTATCGAAGGAGCAGACGGTGCGCGTCGTGCGCACCACGGCGACTGCGCCGGAGACCGGGACGACCAGGAGGACGTGGCCATGACGCGGATCAGGATCGTCAAACGCCCCGTTTCCCCGCGGCCGCAGCCGCCGGCGGATTTGCGAACACCGTCCGGGCGTCCGCTGCCCTATTGACGGCGATGGGGACTCGGCGTGGACCGCCGGACCGCGGTGGCGGGGGCGCGGTCGTTGATCGGACGGGCATCGGACGTTGATCGACGCGCGTGACACTGGCGCGTCCACGCGGCCGCGGCCGCACCCTGCGTGCCGGCCGGATGCCTGTGCCGGCGCCGTCCGGAAAGGGAACCGCCCCATGTCCGCCGTGCCCGTCCGTCGCCCACGGACCGTCCCAGGGCATTCGTCGTGATGCGCCGCATCGACGCCCGTCGCCCGATCCGGGCACCACGCGCGGTGTGGCCCCATGCCCGCCCGCCCGCCCGCGGCGCGCTCCGCGCTGCCCGTACGCCCCGCCCCGAGCTTGGCCGGGCCCGATCGCTTCGCCCGGCGCCGTCCAACTCCGTCCGGCGCCGTCCGGCGCCGCCCGGCGCCTCCTCGGCCCGCCCGGGCCGGTGTATGCCTTGACCTGCTCTATGCCAGGCGCCCGAGCGGAGCACCCGATTCCTCTCTACTCTTGACCTGATGACGAATCGCCCCCCAAATGGCCCATGATGGTGGTCAACCGTGGAGTTTGATGGGGTGTGTGCCGGTCGTCCACGGCGCGCGTGGCATGCTGTGCCGTCAATGTTCTGCCGGAGGGGGAACGGCGGCCGTCCCGGGGGGATATCGGATGAAAATGGCCTTGGCGTTCCTCGTTGAGGAGCAATACCGCCTCGATGGCATGCCGCTCGATGTGGTCCGGCAGCTCGACGCTTGGGGGCATCACGTCGACATCGTGCGTCCGGGCAGCTCGTTGATCGAACTGTCCGACCTGATCCGGGCCGGCTCGCACGATGCCTGGGTGCTCAAGACGGTCTCCGGCGGGCCGGGGCTGAGCATGTTGGAGGCCGCGGCGGCGCTCGGGCTCACCACGATCAACGACGCGCGGGCGATTCGATCCGTCCGGGACAAGGCGGTGGCCGCGGTGATCGCGCGCGCCCACGGGCTGCCGATGCCGGTCACCTACTTCGCCGCGGTGCCGGAGTTGCTCGCCGCGATTCCCGCGGCCTCCTACCCGCTTGTGGTCAAGCCGGCCGGCGGCAGCTCCGGACGGGCCGTGCACCTGGTGTCCACGCCCGAGGAACTGGCCCGACTGGGCGCGGAACTCACGGGCGAAGGACCGCTGTTGGCCCAGGTTTATGTCCCGAATATGGGCAATGACCTGAAAGTTTACGCTGTTTCGGGCGAAGTGTACGCGACGGTTCGGCGCTCACCACTGCATCCCGAGCATTCGGTCCGGGAGAGCCGGGTGCCGCTGCCGAGCGGAACGGCCGCGCTGATGCACCGGATCGGCGAGGCATTCGGGCTCGATCTGTTCGGCGTCGACATCATCGAGGGACCGGACGGACCGATGGTCGTGGACATCAACGACTTCCCGAGTTTCCGCTGCGTGCCCGACGGGGTGGCCCGGGTGGCCCGCGCGGTGCTCGACCTCGCCGCCGGCGGCACGGGAGTCGGTACGGCGCCGGCCGCCAACGTGGCCATGATCCCCAATGGGCCGACCCGTACGCCGCTGCGCCCCATGGCTGTGGCCACACCCGCCCATGCCGGTGCGAGTGCGATCGTCGACGCCGCGCCGCCCGCGTACGTCGGCTGACGGGGCGCGTGCGCACGTGCGGATCTGCTTTGTCACCGATCGTCCCGATCACCCGCTCCTGGCGGAGGCGCGTACCCTGCTGACGCCCCGTCATGAGGTGAGCGCGCTCGACCCCGACACCGTCACCGACCGACACCCGATCAGCGCCGACGTATACCTGCTCAAGGCGCGTACGGCCAAGGCGCTCGCGTTCGCCGAGCGAGCCGAGCGACACGGCGCAAGGGTGCTGAACTCCGCGGCGGCCACCCGTGCTTGTCAGGACCGGGTACGCATGGCCGAACTCGCCTGGGCGGCCCGGCTGCCGTTCCCGGCCACCACGGCTTTCGCCTCGCCCGCCCGGCTGCTCGCGACCGATCCGGTGTTCCCGCTGATGGTCAAGAGCCGACACAGCCGCCGCCACGACCTGGTCGCCCGGGTCGACGACCTCGACGCACTGCGCACGATGGCCCGGGACTGGCCTGACGAACCGATCGTGGCCCAAGAGTTCGTCGACAACGGCGGCTGGGACCACAAGTTGTGGGTGGTCGATGGTCACGTCTTCGCGGGCCTGCGCCGCACCGCACTCGACGGCCCCGCGGAAACCAAGCCGATCGCGCCGGAGGATCTCCCCATCGGATGGTCGTCCCTCGCCCGCCGGGTCGGCATCGCCTTCGGCCTGGACGTCTACGGGGTGGACATCCTGGAGGTGGACGGCGTCCCGTCCATCATCGACGTCAACGCCTTCCCCGGCATGCGCGGGATGCGCGGAGCGCCCGAGGCGCTCGCGGCCTTGGCCGCACGGGACGGAAATTCGGACAGGACGGAAAAGAGGATCGAAGCGCGCTATTCCGCCTTGCGGGTCTCGGGCGCAAAGTGAGTCAATAGGGCGAAATCAATTGGCTGACGAACCCTCAGACATATATGTCGTCGCTGAGGTGGCAAAACGTCGCGCGGACCCCGCCTGCGCTGTTAACGTTCCTGCTGCGGAACCCGGACACCGTTCCCCGTTCCGCGTAAGGTCAAGCGTTTTCGAGAGGCTCTGGTTTATGGCTCATCTATTTTACGTGCCCGCGACCTTTATGATGGGCGCGGGTGTTCTCTGGGCGACCGTGGGCCCCTGGTTCTTCCCTGGTCTCGTGTAGGTCGGCATCCGGGGTCGTCGGGGTCGGCGAGCGCGTTGCGCGCTTCCTCGGCCTCGGCGGCGCCCAGTCGTTCGTAGAGGGCCAGTGCCGACGACCAGAACGGGTGGGCGGCGCGTGCGCCGTCGAGGGTCTCGGTGGTCCGGGCCAGGCCGGCGAGCGCGTGGGCTTCCTCCAGCTCGGTGCCCATCTCGTGGGCCAGTTCGGCGCTCGTGCGGTACGCGGCCCGGGCGCCCGCCGGATCGCCCAGGTCGAGGTGGGCCCGGGCGAAGCCGGCGGCGGCGCGTTGCCGGTGCAGCACGTCGCCGATGCGCTCGGCGATCGCCCGGCCCTGGCCGAAGTGGGTGAGCGCCTCGCGGGGAGCGCCCATCGCCAGACGGGCCAGGCCGCTGTTGATCTGTGTGTCGGCCTCGCAGCGCAGATCGCTGATCTCTCGGTAGATGTCCAGCGCCTGGGCGTAGCGCTCCAGTGCGCCGACGGGATCCCCGCGCGCCAGCAAAACCTGGCCGAGATTATTCGTGAGTATCGCGAATTCGGCGCGGCTGTTGCTGCGGCGGGCCACCTCGAGGGATTCCAGGTAGTACCGCTCCGCGTTGTCGAAGTCGTTCTGCAGGAAATACAATTCGCCGATGTTATTGAGGATTTTCGCCAGTTCGCGGCGCTCGCCCAGGGATTCGTAGACATCCCGTGCGGTGAACAACCGGCTGGTGGCCTGTTCGTATTTCCGCAGGTGCCCGAGGGCGACCGCGAGATGCAACAGAATACCGGCCCGACCGTGTGGATTGTCGATCTCGCGGTGCACCGCGAGCGCGCGATCCAGGTGATTCAACGCGGCCGTGAAACGGCCCGCGCGCACGTGCGTGGCGCCGAGTTCGGCGAGTGCCTCGGCCTGGCCGCGCAGATCCTTCGCGTCCTCGGCCAGTGCCAGGGCCTCGGCTCCGTCCGCGAAGGCCGCTTCGTGTGCGCCCAGGCGCCACTGGATCGATGCGCGCTCGATCAGCAGATGCGTCTCCGCCCTGGGCTCGCGGGTGCCGGCTCGGCGCCACGCCGCCAGCGAGGCGGTGTACAGGTCACGGGCGATCTCCCACGATCCCCATTGCAGCAGCGACCGGGTCAACACCTCCGGCAGGAACCGGATGTGCTCGGGCGACTCGGTGCCGGCCAGTCGCGTGGCCGCCACCAGGTTCGAGCGTTCGCGGCCGAGCCACTCCTCGGCCTCCTCGGCCGTGGTGAATGGGGCCTGCGCCCGATGCGCGGGAACCGGTACCAGCCCCGAGCGTCGCCCATGCGGATAGGCGAGCCGGTCGGCCTGATCGGCCAGATCCAGATACAGGTCGAGTACCCGCCCTACCGCGTCGGCGCGTTCGCGATCCGGCTCCTCGCGGTGCGCCGTGTGGAGCGCGAAGTCGTGCACCAGGTCGTGGAAGCGGTAGCGGTCGTGGGCGGGTTCGTCCACGAGATGCGCCTCCACCAACTCGTCGATGCCGCGCCGGGTTTCGTCCGCCCCGAGGCCGCACACCGCCACCGCCGCGGGCCAGGACGGGTCGGGGCCGGGATGCAGGGCGAGTCGGCGGAAGACCGACCGGGCGGCCGCTCCCAACTCCGCGTAGGACAGGTCGAACGCCATCGAGATACCCGGCGGCGCGTCGATCACGTCCAGCCGCCGGGGCGCCTCGGCCAGGCGCGCGGCCAGATCGCGCACTCGCCAGGCACGATGACGGAACCGATTTGCAGTGAGTTGCACCGCCAGCGGGTGATTTCCGCACCGGTTCACGATCTCGTCGACCAGCGCGCGGTCCGCGTCGTCCAGCCTGCGCGACTCCTCCGCGATCCGGGTGAACAGCGCCGCGGCGTCCGCGGTGTCGGGCACGTCCAGGGACAACGAGCCGGCGCCCTCGAGGTCGGTGAGTCGGCGCCGGCTGGTCACCAGGACCCGGCACCTGGGGCTGCCCGGAAGCAGCAGGCGCACCTGCGCGGCGTCCCGGACGTCGTCGAGCACGATCAACGCCCGCCGGTCGGCCATCTCCCGCCGCCACTGCGCCGCCCGCAGTTCCCGGGTGAGCGCCAGGTGTTGCGCCGGCATGCCCATCGAGATCAGCAGCGACCCGAGTGCCTCGGTCGGTTCGATCGGCGACTCGTGCGGGTCGTGTGCATGCAGGTTCAGATACAACCGGCCGTCGGGATAGCTCGCCCGCATCCGGTGCGCGGCGTGGATCGCCAGACAGGTCTTGCCCACCCCGGCCAGGCCGGAAATGACGGTGATCGGCAGCGCGGTTCCGATGTCGTCCTCGCGGAGCAGCCGGGCCAGTTCGGCGGTGCGGCCGATGAAGTGGCGGGTGTCGCGCAACAGTGTGTCGGGCGCCGTCGCGGGCGCCGGCCCCGCCGGCAGCGCCCGGATCCGTGGTTCCCGTCGAGCCTGTGCGGGCACCGACAACGCCGGGTCGCGGTGCAACAATCGGGTGTGCAGTCGCTGCAGGTCCGGGCCCGGATCCGCGCCCAACTCGGTGCTCAGTCGGGCCCGGGTGCGCCGGTAGGTCTCCAGCGCCTCGCTGTAGCGCCCGCACCGATACAGCGCGAGCATCAAATCGGCCACCACCGGCTCGGCGACGGGGTGCCGCGCGGCCAGGTCCCGTAACTCGCCCACGACTTCGGCATGGCGGCCCAGGCCGAGTTCGAGGTGGATGCGCCGCTCGCGGATCTGTCTGCGCTGTTCCTTGAGCTTGCCTCGCATGGACTCCAGCCACAGGCCCGGCAGTCCCGCGAACGGCTGGCCGCGCCACAGTTGTTCGGCCGCGCGCAACAGTTCGGCCGCCGCTGCCGGATCCTCGGTGGCGCCGGCCTGTTCGGACAATCGGCGAAAGCGGCGGAAGTCCACCGCATCGGCATCGACCAGCAGCCGATAGGTGCGCGAATCCGAGGACAACCGCACGCCGTCACCGGCGGCGCGCAGTCGGTTGCGTAATCGGGAAACGTAGCTGCGCAGGGTCTCGACCGAGGTGATCGGCGGCTCGTCGTCCCACACCCGACTGATCATCGAGTCCGTGGAGACCGCGGCGCCTTCCGCGCTCAACAGAACGGCCAGCACGCACCGTTCCTTGACCGATCCCAAGGAGTGCTGTGTGCCGTCCACCCAGAATTCCATCGGGCCCAGCACACGGATCGACAGCACCGCGTCATCCCCCCACCCCAGTTCTCCTGGCCGACGCGCCCCCGGTGCCGAGGTGTCGTCCAACCACTGTGGCACGTTCTGCCACAGCGCCACCAGAAGCGACACCCGCGATTCGACCGGAAATCGCCTATGCGTGACGGCTCATTCCGCTTGGCCGTGTGTGCACCGGGCCATTGCAGAGTCATTGCAGTCGACCTGCAAGGAATTCATCCGGTGAGTCGGGGATGTCCATGTTGTCGACGGTGATTCACCGTATCGACGGTATCGGCTCGATCCACGGTATCGACCGAACCGACCGACCTGACACAACCAGAGGAACCAGCCGAACCAGCCGCCCGGCCACGGGGGAACGGGGCCCGTCCGGTGGTGACGACGCTCATGGAGGCATGGATGACGATCATGGCAGGCGACAGGAGACCCGTACCCGTCCGACCGGACGCGGCGCGGTGGACGACCCGATCGGCGGTGCGGGGAGTGCTCGTCGTGGTGCACAACGTCACGTCGGGCCAACGCTTGATCGAGGCCGTTCGGCTCCTGGAAGGGGATCTGCGGGTAGAGGTGTTCTTCACCATGGCGCCCACCGTGTTCTCCGCGGGCGTCGAGGAGTTTTTGGACCGGCTCGGAGCCACCACGTTGCCGTGGCAGCGCGCGGTGGACATGCGGTTCGACCTCGCGTTGGCCGCCGGGCACGGTGGATTGCACGAACTGAACGCGCCGGTGGTGGTGATGGCGCACGGTGCGGGGCACAACAAGCTGGTCGCCGCCCCGCGCCGCGGGCGGGCGGTCGCCGCCCGCGGGACCTACGGGCTGTCCGCGCAATGGCTGATCCGGGACGGCCGGTTGGTGCCGACCACCATCCTGCTCGCGCACACCGAGGAGCTGACCCGGCTCGGCACGACCTGCCCGGAGGCGGTGGCCGCGGCCGTGGTCGCCGGCGATCCCAACTACGACTGCCTGGTGGCGAGTCGCCCGGATCGGGCGCGCTATCGCGACGCGCTGCGGATCGGCGCCCGACAGCGACACATCGTGGTCACCTCGACCTGGGGCGGCAACTCGCTGCTCGGCCGCACCCCCGAACTGCTGCATCGCATGACCACGGAACTGCCGCGCGACGCCTACCGGGTGACGGCGCTGATGCATCCGAACGTGTGGAGCGGGCACGGCGCCTGGCAGGTGCGCTCCTGGCTCGCCGACTCGTTGCGCGAGGGCCTGACGCTGATCCCGCCGGAGGACGACTGGCGGGGTGTGCTGGTCTCGGCGGACTGCGTGGTCGGCGACCACGGCTCGCTGAGTCTGTACGGAACGGCCACCGGGGCGCCGGTGGCACTGGCGACCTACCCGGAGGCGGACATCGATCCGGCCTCGCCTCTGGGCGAGCTGGCCGAGTTCGCGCCGCGGATCCGGCATCGCCGATCGATGCTCGCGCAACTGTCCCGGATCCCGGAGGAGTTACGCCGCGCGGACTACGCCCGGGTGGCCGCCCGGATCACCTCCCAGCCGGGTGCCTTCGCGAGGAACACGCGCGGCCTGATGTACCGCCACCTCAAGCTGAAGGCGCCTGCGAGCCGACCCTATGCCCGGGTCGCCGATCTGCCCGGACCGCTCCGATGACGGGGCCCGCCGGATGCCCGGGGGCGGGATCGGTCGATCGTGACGTGCTCTCGGTCACCGTGCTGATCCGTTCCAGCGACGGCCGGGTCACCCTGGACGAACACACCCGGGCCGAACTTCCGGGCGACGAAGGGGCGTTGGCCGACGTCGTGGTGGTCGCCGAGGACGGCCCGCCGTCCTGGACCCGATTGCTCGACCGGGACCGCGAGTTGGCTGCGGCGCATCCAGGCGCCCTGGTCACGGTGATCGCCTGCGGGCCGGATCTGGCCCTGGTGCGGCTCGGCTCCTCGGCACCGGGCGCGGCCCGGCGCACGAACACCGCCGCGGTGTGGCCGGTCTGCGCATCGATCCTGCACGCATTGACCATATGGGAGGTGGTCCCGCGCTGAATCGCGGATCACCCCGGCGGCCCGAGATCGCGCAGCCGCGCGCGAACGACCTCGGCCGCCGGGGTCCGCACCGTGCCGTACGACTCCAGGGCCTCGGCGTACAACTCCCGTGCCCGATCCAGGCGCTCGCGCCGCTCGGCCGATTCGGCCAGCGCGGACAACACATGGGCCGCCTCCACCCGGGCCCGGTGCCGGCGAAGCACCTCCAGGGCGGCGGTCAGGCGCACGTCCGCCTCGTCGTACCGGGCCGAAGCCGACAGCGCGCGGCCGATCAGCGCCTGCGCCCGAGCGGCGTTGTACTCGTCGCCCACCCGGACCAGTTCGGCCCGGGCCGCCTCGGCATACTCGACGGCCCGGTCCGGCGCTCCCGAGCGCAGCGCGACGTCGGCCCGATTGAACCGGGCCAGTGCGGCCGGGCGATCGTCGCCCAGCGCCCGACACCGCTCCTCGGCCTCGCGGAACGCCTCCGCCGCCTCGTCCAGTCGCCCCAGGCGAAGCAGCGCCAGGCCGGTGTAGTTGCGGGTGCGAGCGGCCCCGACCGCGTCCCCGGAATCCACACACACCCGGCTCGCCGCGGTGAACATCCGCAGCGCCGCTTCGTGGCCGCCGGCGCTCAGTTCGCACAGTCCCCCCGAGGTCGACATCCGCGACTCGGCCGCCGGATCGGCACACTCGCGCGCCGCGCGCAGGCCGATCTCGTGCGCCGTACGGGCCTCGTCGAAGTACTTGCCGCGCAGGAACAGCGGCCACAGCGCATCGGTCAACTGCCATGCGACGTCCGGGAGTTGTGCGCCCACGGCGCTTCGAATCGCGGCCAGCAGGGTGACCCGATGCCGCTCCAGCCAGAGCAATGCGGCGCTTTGGTCGGCGAATTCCACCCGCGGCACCTCGGCGTGGGCATAGCTGCGCGTCAGCGAGGCGTGCTGGGGTTCGAGCAGCACCTCCGCGCCGGTGGCCGTGGCGAGGTAGTGGTCGAGTATCGCGCGCAGCGCGTCGGCGCGCTCGGGGGCCGGGCGCTCGCACATCTTGGCGACCGCGTGCAGTCGGATCAGATCGTGGAACCGGTAGCGTCCGTCGGCGGCCTCGGTGAGCAGGTTGCGATCGACGAGGGTCTCCAACACGAGTTCCGCGGCATCGGGGTCGCCGTGCTCGCCGGCACCGAGCACGGCGGTGGCGACGACCGGCCCGAAGTCCGGTCCCGGATGCACCCCGAGCCCCCGGTAGAGCAGGGCCGCGGCCTCGGGCAGATCCCGATAGGACACGTCCAGCGCGGCCCGGACGGTGTGGTCCCCGTCCAACGCGAGCGCGTCCAACCGACCACGCTCGTCGGTCAGCGCCCGCACCATCGTGGTGATCGGCCGGTTGGGCCGCGCCGCCAGCCGCGCCGCGGCCACCTGGACGGCGAGCGGGAGTCGCGCGCACAGGTCGACCAGCTCACCGGCCTGGACCGGCTCCTCGCCGACCCGGTGGTCGTTCATCGTCGCCGCGAGGAGATCCACCGCGGCCTGCCGATCGAGCGGTTCGAGGTGGACCGGAACGCCGCCGTTCACCAGCAGCCCGGACAGCCTGCTGCGGCTGGTCACCACCGTCACATTGGAGCCGGCCGGCAACAGCGGTCTGACCTGGGCCGCGGTGGCCGCGTCGTCCAGCAGTACGCCCATCCGGCGTTGCGCGGTCAACGACCGGTACAGGCCCAACTGTTCGGCCGGATCCCGCGGCACCTCGCCCGCCGGCACACCGAGTCCGCGCAAGAAGCCGCCGACGATCTCGCTCCACTGCGCCGGCGGACCGCCGCCGTGCCCGCGCAGGTCGGCGTACAGGCGGCCGTCGGGGAACTCCTCGCCCAGGTCGCGCAGTCCGGCCAGGGCGAGCGTGGTCTTGCCCACTCCGGGCATGCCGCTGAGCAACACGATCGGGCCGCCGTCGGCGCGGAGCAGGCGGCGCAACTCGCCCAGTTCGCGAAGCCGGGCGATCATCGGCGGCCCGGGCGGCAGTTGCCAGGGCACGACCGCGACGTCCGGACGCTGTACCGAGAAGTGAATGCCGCCGTGCACGGTCCGGGCCTGCACACTCGGGCCGTACACGGTGCCGCCGAGTTCGTTGTGACCGGTATCCGAGGGACGAACCGGCCCGCCGGCGCGCCCGTCGTCGATCTCCGACACGTGCGCCCCCGTCCGTCGCGGTCGGAACCGCCCTCACGCGTGGCCGAACCCGACCCGGTGGGCGCAAGGGCATTTTGGATGTTTGTCGCGTAGGGGGCCCGCGAAACCTCCCGAGGGTGTGCAGCAGCGCCGGCCCGGCCGAACCGACGCCTACCCGGCCTTGCGGGGTTCCCCCGGAACGACCATCGGCGCACCGGTGACCGGACACGGGATGACCACACACGCGAGCCCGAAGACGTCGTGCACCAGGTCGGCCGTGACGATCTCGGCGGGGGCGCCCTGCGCGACGATCGAGCCGTCGCGCATCGCGATCAGGTGGTCCGCGTAGCGGCACGCCTGGTTGAGGTCGTGCAGCACGGCGACCACGGTGCGTTCGCGGGTGACGTTCAGCTCGCGGACCAGGTCCAGCACCTCGACCTGGTGTGCGATGTCCAGGAACGTGGTCGGCTCGTCCAGGAGCAGGATGCCGGTGCCCTGCGCGAGCGCCATGGCGATCCACACCCGTTGCCGCTGGCCGCCGGAGAGCTCGTCCACGTAGCGGTCGGCGAGTTCGACCACGTCGGTGCGCCGCATCGCGTCGGCGACCACCTCCTCGTCCTCGTCGGACCACTGCTGCCACCAGCGCTGGTACGGCTGCCGGCCACGCGCCACCAAGTCGGCGACGGTGATGCCCTCGGGCGGTACCGGGCTTTGCGGCAACACGCCGATCCGCCGGGCGATCTCGCGCGTGGGCAGGTCGCGCAGCGCCGCGCCGTCGAGCAGCACGCTGCCGGAGACCGGCTTGAGCAACCGGCCCAGCGAGCGCAACAGGGTGGACTTGCCGCACGCGTTCGGGCCGACCACGACGGTGACCCGGCCGGCGGGCACCTCCAGGTCCAGATCGCGCACCACGATCCGGTCCTCGTAGCCGAGCGTCAGGTCGCGAGCGGCGAGCCGATGGGTGGTCACGAGGCGCCTCCGGCACGGGAACGGGTCAACATCCACAGCAGGTACGGGCCGCCGACGGCCGCGGTGAGCACGCCCACCGGCAGCTCGGCGTTCGAGATCAACATGCGTGCGCCGATGTCCGCCGAGACCACGATCAGCGCGCCCAGCAGGGCCGAACACACCAGCGGCACCTGCGGGGTCCGGGCCAGCCGGCGGGCCACCTGCGGCGCCACCAGGGCGACGAAGTCCACCGGCCCGGCCGCCCCCGTCGCCACCGATGCGAGCAGCACGCCGACCACGACCAGGCCCAGCCGGATCCGGCCGAGCCGCAGCCCCAGGGCGATCGCGGTGTCGTCGTCGAAGCCGGCCGAGCGGGCCGCCCGCGCCGCCCACACGATCGCCGGGACGAGCGCGAGCAGCACCCAGAACAGCGGCTCGCCCTGGGACCAGCCGCGCCCGTTCAGGCTGCCCGACATCCACACCTTGGCCTGCTGGGCGAGGGTGATGTCGGCCTTGGTCAGGAGCAGGTTGGTGACCGCGGTCAGGGCCACCGAGATGCCGACGCCGATCAGGACGAACCGCTGCGCGTTCAGGCCGCGGCGCCAGGCCAGCACGTAGACCAGGAAGGCCGCGATGCTGCCGCCGGCGACCGCGGTGAGCGGCGTCGCGGTGGGTCCGCCGAGGCCGAAGACCAGGCCGAACACCACGGCCGCCGCGGCGCCGTGCGAGACGCCGATCACGTCCGGGCTGGCCAGCGGGTTGCGGGCGACGGTCTGGATCAGCGCGCCGGCGATGCCGAAGGCCAACCCGACCAGCAGCCCGACCGTCGTACGCGGCAGTCGCAACGTCTCGACCACGATGCTCTCGTCGGCACCGGACAGCACGTCGAGCACCTCGCCGGGCGGGATGAACCGCACCCCCACGCACAGGCTGAGCAGGAAGACCGCCGCGAGCAGGACGGCCAGCACGCCCGCGACCACCGCGGAGCGGCGATGCACGAGGAACGAGAAGCGCGGGCGGCGGACCAGGAGATGGCCGTACGGGCGGTCGTTCATCCGGACACCACCGGCTTGCGGCGCACCAGCACCACCAGGATCGGCACGCCGATCAGCGCGGTCATCGCGCCCACCTCGACCTCGGCGGGTGGGAAGACGATCCGGCCCAGGACGTCGGCGACCAGCAACAGGATCGGCGCGAGCAGCGCCGACATGGCCAGCACCCAGCGGTGATCGGTGCCCACCAGGGCGCGCGCGGCATGCGGGACGGCCAGGCCGACGAAGGAGATCGGGCCGGTCGCGGCCACCGCGACGCCGGTCAGTACGGTCGCCCCCAGGCCGCCGATCACCCGGATCCGGTTCACCTTGTGACCCAGCCCCTTGGCCACGTCGTCGCCCAGCGCGAGCGCGTCCAGGCCGCGTGCGGTGGAGGCCACCAGGAGCAGGCCGACGCCGACGAACGGCAACATCTGCCAGGCCACTTCGTCGGTGCGTCCGGACAACGAGCCGACCAGCCAGAACCGGTACTGGTCCAGCGTGCCCTGATCGGTGGTGAGCACCAGGGTGATCACCGCGCCGAGCGTGGCCGCCAGGGCCTGCCCGGACAGGGCGAGCTTGACCGGGGTGGCGCCGCCGCGCCCGCGCGCCGCGACCGCGTACACCAGCACCCCCGTGCACAGCGCGCCGGCGAAGCCGAACCACACGTATCCGGTCAGGCTGCTCACACCGAAGACCGAGATCGCGGTCACCACGCCGGTGGCGGCGCCGTTGCTGATGCCCAGGATGCCGGGCTCGGCGATCGGATTGCGGGTCAGCCCCTGCATGCAGGCCCCGGCGATGCCCAGCGACGCGCCGACCAGGAGCGCGACGGCGGTACGCGGCAGGCGCATGGAGTTGACCACGATCGCGTCGTTGGAGTCGCCGCCGTGCACGAGGGCGTCCAGGACGACGCTCGGTGCGATGGCTCGGCTGCCCACGGCGAGGCTGAGCAGACACACGGCGGCGAGCACGAACAGGGCCGAGACCAGGTAGAGGACTCGGCGCTCGATCGGGCGACCCCGCGTCGGGAGGACATTCACTGGAGAAGGCTAGGCTGGCCTAATATGTCCGGCTCAGCCGGGGGCCCGACATCACCCAGGGTCGCCGGACGACTGCGCCGGCCGCGCCCGGGGACCCGCCGCCGACGCGTCCCCGTCGACGGTGGACGCCGCCTCGACCCGGGCGGCTCGTGTCGTGCTCTTCGGCGGGTGTTCGGTGCCTTCGGCGGCGGTCCGCGGGTGCATATCAATCGGTGGGCAACTCCGCTCAGGATGTGCGTATTTGACGGTAGCTCTACCCTTTCGAGTGAATCCGGTAGAGATTCGGGCCAAAGCCATCCATTCTGCCGGATGATCGTTCTCATGAGCGCATGGGGTCGGGCGCGCCGGTGGGGGTGCGTGGTCGGGGCGGGGGCCTTGTTGGCTGCTCCGGCCGGTGTGGCGTGGGCGGGGTCGAGTGCCGGCGGCGGCCGCACGCCGGGCACGAGTGTGGACGTCTGCGTCTCGATCGGCAGTTCGCCCGGGGCGAGCGTGCGGGTCGACGTGATTCCGGCCACCGGGCCGCCGACCGGCGGGATCGGGCTGAAGGTCGATTTCCGGCTGGTGCGGGACGGCTCGTGTCGGCCCACGTCCAAGCCGTCGCCGTCGCCGACCAAACCCAAGCCCACGCCGTCTACGCGACCGCCGACCACGGCACCGCCGAAGCCCACGCCGGTGCGTACGCCGCCGCCCGCGGTTCGGTCCACGCCGGTCGCGGTCGTGGTGCCCGAGTCGACCCCGCCGGTGCGGCCGACCCCGCCGGCCCCGAAACCGCCGAGTACACCGCCGCCGACGAGTCCGCCGGTCGTGACTCCGCCGCCGCTGCAACCGATCGCGGTCCGGCGTCCGGTGGTCCGCCCGCCCGCGGCGGCACCGCCGGTGCGCGGGACGTCGATCGTCACCACGACGCTGCTGATCACCGCGCCCGCGGTCCTGGCGGGCGCCGCGCTCAAGCCGCGTGGACGAGCCGGCGCCCGCGGTTCCGGCGGCGGTTCGCGCTGAGGCCCGGCATAGCGAACTCCTGCGGTTCCCGCAGCGGTTCCGCCCGCCCGATTCGTCGGTGGCGGGCGGCTGCTCGGTTCTCGTCCGGGCGCTGTGGACTGCACTCCTTCCGTCCTTGCGCTCGGCTCCATCGGAATCCTCGATCCGGAGGTCACCCATGACCCATTGGGTTGTACTGGCGCTCGCGATGGCCGCGGTGTGCGCGGTCGTCCTGGCGGTCGTCGTGCTCAAGTCGCGCCGGTTGCCGGACGACGACGATCCGTCGGCAACCCCGGACGTACTCGAATACATGACGATGATGATCGGCGTGGTCTACGCGATCGTGCTCGGCCTGGCGATCGCCGGTGTGTGGGAGGGGAGGGGCGCGGCCGAGGACGAGGTGCGGCACGAGGCGCAGGCGCTGCACGAGGTCAGCGAGCGGGTCCGGGTCTATCCGCCGCCGGTGCGCGACCAGATCCGGGCGGACATCGACGCCTACGTGAAGTACGTGGTCCAGAAGGAGTGGTCCTACATGGCCGACCACGGCGAACTCTCCGATCGCGGCTCGAAGTTGTTCGAAACGGTGCGGCACAGGGCGACCGACTTCGTGCCGCAGGGCGACCAGGAAACGCAGATGTACCAGCCGATCCTGGACCAGATCGCGATCGCGGACGACGCCCGTCAGGCGCGTGGCGGGCAAGCCGGTTCATCGATGCCGGGACTGGTGTGGTTCGGCCTGATCGTCGGCGCCGTGGTCACCGTCGGCATGATCTTCACGCTGCAGATCCGCAGATCCGCACCGGAGTTGATCGTGGCCGGGCTGTTCAGCGCGCTGATCGCGTTCCTGCTGTTCCTGATCTGGGACCTGGATGCGCCGTTCGGCCAAGGCATGACGGCGGCTTCGGACGCGTTCGTGTCGCTGTTCCCCGGAGCCGGATAGCGGGCCGGCGGCGGACGCGTGGAGGTGGCCGGGCGCCGGCGAGAACGCGGCGCCCGGCCGGCGCTCGGGAGACGGAGGGTCTGATAACGGGCCTGGGAATGTGGCCGCCGAGTCGGGCCCGGTGCCGCAACCGGCGCCGCGGTCGCCCCGTGCGCCGCCGGCTCAGGTGTCGGAGGCGTCGTGCACGAGGAGGGCGATCTGCACGCGGTTGTTCAGGTCGAGCTTGGTCAGCAGGCGGGAAACGTATGCCTTGACGGTGGCGATGCTGATCGAGAGTTCCTTGCCGATCTCGGCATTGGTGTGGCCCTTGCCGACGAGTGCGGCCACGGCGCGTTCGCCCTCGCTGAGGCGGTCGAGTGCCGCCCGGGCGCGGGCCCGGCGCGGGTCGATGCCGGCCGCGGCCACGTAGGTCATCATGCGGCGCATCACGTCGGGGGAGAGCATCGGTTCGCCGCCGGCGACGCGGCGGATCGCCTCGATGATGTCCGGCGGCGGGGTGTGCTTGAGCAGGAAGCCGCTCGCGCCCGCGCGCATCGCCTTGAGGATGTGGTCGTCGGTGTCGAAGGTGGTCATCACGATCACCTCCGGCGCCTCCGGCCTGGCCCGCACCGCGGCGGTGGCGGCCAGCCCGTCCACCCGGGGCATCCGAATGTCCATCAGGACCACGTCGGGGCGATGTGCGTCGACCGCGCCGAGCACGTCGGCGCCGTCGGCCACTTCCGCCACCACGCGCACGTCGGGCAGCCCGGAGAGCATCATCGAGAGTCCGGCCCGCACGAGCGCGTCGTCGTCGACGACGAGGACCCGTACACAGCCGTCGGCGGTAGTCATTTGGCCAACGGTAGCCAGACCCGGAGTCGGAAGTCACCGTCACCGGTGCGCCCGTGCTCCAGTCGGCCGCCGATCAGCGCCACCCGCTCGCGCAGCCCGATCAGGCCGGCGCCGGCACCGGGAATGCCGCTGCTCGTGTGACCGAGCGGCAACCGGTTGACCACTTCGATGGCGAGGCCGTCCTCGGGGGCCGGTGCGACCAGCACGTGCACGTGTGCGCCGGGAGCATGCTTGCGGGCGTTGGTCAGGCCCTCCTGGACGATCCGGTAGGCATGCCGGCCGGTGCGCCCGGACACCGAGGGGAGGTCGGCCAGGTCGAGTTGCACGGTCGTACCGGCCTGTCGGGACTCCTCGATCAGCGCGGGCAGGTCGCTGAGCACCGGTTGCGGGCGCTCGGGCTCCTCGCCCTCGGTTTCGTCGGGGTGGGCGCGCAGTACGCCGATCACCTCGCGCAGGTCTTCCAGCGCCTCGAACGCGCACTGGCGGATGACCTCGGCGGCGCGTGCCTCCTCGGGTGTCGCACCGGCCCGGTATTCGAGTGCCCCCGCGTGAATCGCGAGCAGTGAGATCCGGTGCGCGAGCACATCGTGCATCTCCCGGGCGAGCCGCTCACGTTCGAGATGGCGGGCCTCCTCCACGCGCAGCCGCTGGCCCTCCTCGGCCTGCCGGGCGCGCTCGCGCCAGGACGCGGTGAGCTGCCGCTGGGACCGGATGAGCATGCCGGTGACCACGGCGATGGTGATCAGCAGGAGCATCGCCAGGACGCCTGTCCAGTACGAGCGTACGGAGTCCGCGCCGACCCAGAAGGTGCCTGAGATCAGCGCGACCTGGAACGCGGCGACGGATACGCTGATCCGCCATGGTCGATGGATCGCCAGGTTGAGCAGGACGACCGGGCCCGAGCCGGTGACGGCCGCCGAGAAGAATCCGACGACCACCCAGACCACGGCGAGCCGGGTCGGCCGGCTGCGGCGATACAGCAGCAGGGCCGCGAACATGATGCCGCCGAGGACCGCCTCGACCCAGACGTTCGGCGCCTGGTCGTCCTCCTCGAGCGCGGTCGCGAGGATCATCGAGCCGAACACGAGCGCGCCGAGGGCGTAGCCGAGGTCGGCGGCCCATTCGCGGCGGGTCCGCGCCGGGCGGTTTGCCGGGCGCGTGGGGGCGACCGGCTCGGCTGCCGGGTCGTCGGGGCGGGTGCGGATCTTGAACACGTTCGCAGCCTAGGCAGTGCCACCCCGGCTTCGGCAGTGACCGGGAGTCGACGCCGTCATCGACTTTGGTCTGCGTTCGCGAGCCGGGCGGCGCGTGCTCTCGTACGCGGGATGGGGCCGATCCGAGTCACCGGCGGGCCGCACGGGCCCACCACCGGACCGGGCCGACATACCGCCCATGCGACGGCCCCGCCCGCCGCGTCGTACCGCGCGCCGCTCAGCCGATCTCGGAGAGGCAGTACGTGCTTCCGTAGGTCGGGACCCCGTTGCGCGTCCAGTAGCTGGAGTACGTGTAGTCCGCGCCGCTGACGTTCTCGCACGGCCTGCCGGCCGTCGTGTAGGGGAACACGCGCAGGACCTTGAAGTTGGCCTTGGGGTCGGAGCACCCGACCGATTGCAGTTGCTCCTGGCTCCCGCTCGTGTTGATCCTGCCGCTGAGGCATTCGCCCTTGTCGTACGCGGTCTTGGTGCTCTCCGGGGTCGCCGAGGACTGGGCGGTCCTGGTGGCCCGGCTCGTGGCCGACGGGTACTCGCCCGACCGGGTCGTGGTCGACCCGGGCGTCGTCGGCGCGTAGCGCGGGACGAACAGCGCGGACGCGGAAGCGGAAGCCGTACTCGTGGCCGAGGTGGAGACGTGCGCGGTGTTCTTCCCGTCCCCGTCGCAGGCCCCGACCAAGAGGAGTACGGCCGACACGGCCACGATCACCCCGAACGGTGTGCGCCCGCCGATCGACCCGATCCGATGGTTCATCACGATGCCCTTTCCGTGCCGTGTCATCCACTCGGCGACACCGCTGAACCATGGCCGCCCCCGATTCGCCTCGGCAACCGAATCGCGCGCAATCAAGGGGACTCCCTCACCCACCACACCCGACAACCACCACCCGGGCGAGGCGCCGGAGCATGCGCGGGTCAGTCCGCCCCGACGGTCCTGATGTCGCGCTGATGCGGCTCCTTGCACACGTCCGCCACCGTCGCGAAGTCGTTGTCGACGTGCAGCACGACGAGGTCATGGTGGACGGCCGTTGCACAGACCAGGAGATCCAACGGTCCCGCCGCGCGATGCCGGCCCTGCTGGGTGAGTTTGTACTGCGCGGTCTCCACCCAGCGCCAAGCATTCTTCGGGACTTGTACCGGGCTGCACAGATCGTCGATCAGGTCGGCCAACTCGTCACGATGGGCCGGGCCGATTGCGGAATACAAGAACTCGACGCGGGTCGGTTCGCAGATGTGCAGCGCTCCCGCTGCGGCGTGGCCCTCCCAGGCGCGACCGGCTCCGGGAGTGCGGAACAGGTGCCAAAGTGCGGAAGTGTCAAGGAGGTATCGGATCACTCGAAGGCCGCCCGCCGGGCCTTCTTCGCCGCAGCGTGCGCCTCCGCCGCCTGATCGAACTCACCACGCATGCCCCGCTCGACCAGATTCTCCAGCGCTTCGAGGCGCTTGACCCGGGCCACATAGTCGCGAAGCGCGGCGTTGACCGTTTCCTTTTTGGTCGTCGTGCCCATGAGGCGCATTGCCTCGGCCAGAGCTTCGTCATCGAGATCTATTTGGGTGACCGACATCCGTTCCTCCGATGTTGGTTATGTGGGCAATCAGTGTACTTGACCCACATCGACCAAGTCGGCGTGGAGTTCCGTGTTGCAGGCGTTGCAGGTCCAGCGGGGGATCAGTGGGTTGTCGCAGGTGACGTGGGTGATGCGGACGCCGGCGAGGCCGTCGGCGGTGAAGCGTTGTTCGGACCAGGCGATCAGGAAGGCGAAGGTGGGGAAGAAGTCGTGGCCCTTGGGGGTCAGGCGGTAGCCGGTGCGCCGGGCGCCTTCCTGGAGCGGGACGCGGGTCAGGATGCCCTCGTCGGTGAGCAGGCCCAGGCGGGTGGTCAGGGTGTGCGGGGCGGTGTCGTGCAGCAGGCGTTGGAAGTCGCCGAAGCGGTGCACGCCCAGAAACGCGGCGGCCAGGATCGCGGTGGAGGTGCGATCGGCCAGGACGGCCGCCGCGGCGATCGGGGAATGCTCGCTGGTCGCGGCGGCCGAGCGGTGGTAGCGCCGCCTCGGGTTGGTGGCCGCGGCCGGTATCGCGGGGTCGCGCACCGCGGCGGTGTCCCGCGCGCTCACCCCGATCGCCCCGCACGCGCCGCAGCCGAAGATCGGATCGAAGGCGTGTCCGCAGGTCAGGTGGCGTGGGCGGGCCCGGACCCGAAGCGGCGAGGTGGGCGCCCAGCGGCGGTCCCAGGCGTTGATCGCCACGAACGCCGGCCACAGGTCCTCGCCCGCGTCGGTCAGCCGGTACTCCTGGCGCGGCCCGGCGACGGTCAGCACACCGTCGGCCAGCAGATCACGCAGCCGTCGGGTGAGCACCGGGTCGGAGATGGCCAGCGCCGACTTGAGGTCGCCGAACCGAACCGGGCCGGCCAGTGCGGCCCGCACGATCAGCAGATTCCACAGGTCGCCCATCACCAGCAGGCCGTGACCCAGCGAGGTGGGGGTGGGGGGCGGGGCGGGGGCAGTCTCCATGGGCGAAGTATTCCTTCGGTCGCATGCACGGGCGCGACGAGGCTCCGGAACCGGCCGCGACCGGCGGTCCCGGGAGCCTCGAATGCTTCGAGAGCACTCGATCCGACTACTTCCACTCTAGAAGTATTCGATTCCTCGGGTTAGCCTCCCGGCATACGCGCGTCCCCGTCCGGCGAGTTCGAACCGATCGCGGAGTGGCCATGAACGACGAACCCGGCATGGTGATCAAGCCCGTCGAAGACGGTGAGGAGAATCCCTATCTGCTCGGCGTGTATGCGCCCGTCGTGGACGAGATCTCCGCCGACGATCTGGAAGTGATCGGCTCGATTCCGACCGACCTCAACGGTGTGTACCTGCGCAACGGCCCGAACCGCCGGTTCCCGGCGACCGGCCGATACCACTGGTTCGACGGCGACGGCATGATTCACGGGCTGCACTTCGAGAACGGTCGGGCGCGGTACGTGAACCGCTGGGTGCGCACCGAGGCGTTCGAGGCGGAGAGCCGGGCCGGCCGCGGGTTGTGGACCGGCGTGATGGAGGACCCCGCGGGCAACCCGTTCGGCAACGGACACGGCCTGGGACTGAAGGACTCCGCGAACACCGACGTCACCTTCTTCAACGGCCGGCTGCTGGCGAGTTGGTACCTGTGCGGCAGCCCGCGCGCCTTGGACCCGCTGTCGCTGGCCACGCTCGGCCCGGAAACCTTCCTGGGCACGCTCACCGGCGATTTCATGGCCCACCCCAAGGTCGACGAGGCGACCGGTGAACTGTTCTGGTTCGACTACGGTCCCGAACCGCCGTACCTGCGCTATGGCGTGGTCGGCGCGGACGGCAGGGTCGCACACACCGCGACCATCGACCTGCCCGGCCCGCGTCTGCCGCACGACATGGCGATCACCGAGAACCACGCGATCCTGATGGACCTGCCGCTGATCCAGGACCAGGAGGCGCGCCGACAGGGCCGGTACAAGCTGCACTTCGATCGCACCCTGCCGTCCCGGTTCGCCATCGTGCCCCGGTACGGGGACGGTTCGCGGGTGCGCTGGTTCGAGGCGGCGCCCGGGTACATCTACCACGTCGTCAACTCCTGGGAGGAGCCCGGCGAGATCGTGCTCGACGTGTGCCGGGTCAAGGACCCACAGCATCAGCCGCGGATCGACCACCCGCTCGCCCGGATGCTCGCCTATCTCCGGCTGGATGCCCAACTGTGGCGCTACCGCTTCGACTTGAGCACCGGACGGACCGCCGAGGGCCCGCGCGACGACGACAACACCGAGTTCCCCACCATCGACTCGCGCATGGTGGGCCGGCGCAACCGCTACGCCTACAACGTGCACATCGCGCGCGGGGACACCCTGCTCTTCGACGGCATCGTGCGCTACGACCTGCATACCGGCGAACGCCTGGACCACCGCTTCGGCGCCGGGCGGTGGGGCTCCGAGGCGCCGTTCGCCGCGCGCGACGGCAGTACCGGCGAGGACGACGGATACCTGGTGTCGTTCGTGACCGACGAGCGCGAGGGTCGATCCGAGGTCGTCGTGCTGGACGCGGCCGACCTGACGGCGGGGCCGGTGTGCCGGATCCTGCTCCCGGTGCGGGTGCCGGTCGGCTTCCACGCCACCTGGGTGCGGGCCGACCAGCTCGGAGGCCGGGGATGAGACTGCACACCGCCGAGCAGGCCGCGCGCTACGCGCCGTGGTGGGGCGGTCCGACCTGGGACCGGACCTTCCGCGACCGGGTGGCCGAACACCCGGACCGCACCGCGATCGTCGACCCGCCCAACCGCAGCACCCTGATGGACGGCGCGCCCAAACGCCTGACCTGGGCCGAACTCGACGCCTACGTCGATGCGTTGGCCGCCGTCCTGCTCGATCGCGGCGTGGTGCGCGACACCGTGGTCGGCGTGCAACTGCCCAACTCGGTCGAACTCGCCGCCGCCTACCTGGCGATCACCCGGCTCGGCGCGATCGCTACGCCGTTCCCGGTGCAGTACCGCGAGTTCGAGTTGGAGGAGCTGGCCCGACTCGCCGACGTCCGGGTGTTCGTCACCGCCACCCGGGCGGGCTCGTGGCGTGCGGCGGAGGCGATCGTGGGACTGCCGCTGTCCGGGCTGCGGGCGGTGCTGGCCTTCGGTGACGACGTGCCCGAGGGCGTCACCGCGCTCGACGTCGCGTGCGCCACGGCCTCCACCCGGCTGCTCGACCGGTATCCGCACCGCCTGGACACCGACTCGGGCGACTGCGTGACGATCTGCTGGACCTCGGGAACCGAGGCCGTGCCCAAAGGGGTTCCGCGCTGCCCCGACGACTGGGCGCCGATGGCTCTGGGCAGCATCGACGCCGCCGAGCTGACCGACCGGGACGTGCTGCTCAATCCCTTCCCGATGGTCAACATGGCGGGCATCGCCGGGATGTTCCTGCCCTGGTTGATGACCGGCGCGGTGCTCGTGCAGCATCACCCCTTCGATCCGGGCGTGTTCCTGGGCCAACTCGTCGCCGAGCAGGTCACGTACACGGTGGTGCCGCCCGCGCTGCTGACGACGATGTTGCGCCGCGACGACCTGCCGGCCGGGGCGCTCGCGTCGCTGCGCGTGGTCGGTTCGGGATCGGCGCCGCTGACCGAGGAGATGACCGCCGGCTGGGCCGAACGGTTCGGCATCGAGGTGATCAACTACTTCGGCTCCAACGAGGGCGCAAGCCTGGCGGCGGACCCGGGCACGGTGCCCGATCACCGCGACCGTGCGCACTACTTCCCGCGCTTCGGCTCACCCGGACACACCTGGTCCAACCGCGCCTCGCACGGCATGCGCAGCCGGTTGGTGGATCTCGCCACCGAGGTGGAGATCACCGAGGTCGGGGTGCCGGGCGAGTTGCGCCTGAAGGGGCCCGGGGTGTTCTCCGGGTACGTCACGCGTGATCCCCAGGCCCGCCTGACCGCCTTCGACGAGGACGGCTGGTTCCGTACCGGGGACATGTTCGCGTATGCGGCCGACGCGTCGGGGGATCCGCGCTGGTTGCGCTACGTCGATCGGGCCAAGGACATCGTGGTGCGCGGCGGGATGAACATTTCCGCGGCCGAGGTGGAGGGCCACCTGGTGGCCCATCCGGCGATCACCGAGGCCGCGATCATCGCGCTCCCGGACGCCGTGCTGGGCGAACGGGCGTGCGCGGTCGTGGTGGTCGCACCCGGCCAACGTACGCCGACCCTGGCCGAACTGACCGCGTTCCTGAGGGGACGTCACATCGCGGTGTACAAACTGCCGGAGCGGCTCGAAGCGGTCGAGGCGCTGCCCCGCAACCCGGTCGGCAAGGTCCGCAAGGCGCAATTGCGCACCCGCTTCGCGGAATCCGCGGCAGGCACGGCCTCGGCGGCGGCTGCCGACGCGACGACCGGCTCGGCGGCGGGGCCGGGTGCGTCCACCGGGTCCGCCGTCGAGGACCGCCCGGAAGGAGGCGACTCATGAGCCCCACGCCCCTCTACATCCTCGGCGGCGCGCAGACCGATTTCGCCCGAAACTGGACCAAGGAGGGCCTGGGCCTGGTCGACATGCTGCGCGAGGTCGCACTCGCCGCGGCGGCGGACGCGCGGGTGGATCCCGGTGCGATCGAGGTCGTGCACGTGGGCAATCTGGCGGGTGAACTGTTCGCGGGGCAGGCGCACCTGGGCGGCCTGATGGTCACCGCCGTACCCGAGTTGGCCGGCCGGCCGAGCATGCGGCACGAGGCGGCGTGCGCGTCGGGAAGTTGTGCGGTGCTCGCGGCCGGCGCCGATCTCCAGGCCGGACGGTACGATCTCGCGCTCGTGGTGGGTGTCGAGCTGATGCGCAATGTGCCCGCGAACGTGGGCGCGAGCCATCTGGGTACCGCCGCGTGGGCCGGACACGAGGCGCCGGGTGCGGAGTTTCCGTGGCCGACGTTGTTCGCCGAGATCGCCGACGCCTACGCCGCCCGGTACGGCCTGGACCCGGCCCATCCGGGCGCCTTCGCGGCAGGCGCGTTCGCGAACGCCGCACGCAATCCGCTCGCCCAGGCCCGGGACTGGGTCTTCGCGCCGGCGGCCTTCACCGCCGACGACGCGGCCAATCCGCCGGTCGCGGGCCGGCTGCGGCGCACCGACTGTGGTCGGATCACCGACGGCGCCGCCGCCGTGGTCCTGGCCTCGCCCGCATGGATGGCCGAACACGGCCCGGATCCGGCCGGGGCGGCGTGTGTGCGCGGCTTCGGGCACCGCACCGACACGTTGTCCCTGGCCGCCAAGCTGGCCCGGGCCGACGAGGCGGCGATGTTCCCGCAGTTGGCCGGGGCGGTCGCGGACGCCTACCGGCGGGCCGGGCTGCGCGGCGCCGACGAGGTGGACGTGGCCGAACTGCACGACTGCTTCAGCATCACCGGCCTGGTGGCCCTGGAGCACCTGGGCGTGTGCGGCCCGGGGGAGGCCGGACGCCTGGTCGCCGACGGGGTGTTCGGGCCGGGCGGCCGGTTGCCGGTCAACCCGGGCGGTGGACTGCTGGCCCTGGGTCATCCGGTCGGCGCCACCGGGGTGCGGATGGTGCTCGACGCGGCGCGGCAGGTGACCGGTGGGGCCGGGCCGATCCAGGTCGAGGGCGCGCGCACCGCGCTGACCGTCAATGTCGGCGGCTCCTTCACGACGGTCGTCACCATGATCGTGGGCCGGGGCGCGGACGCGTGACCGGGGACGTGTACATCCTCGACGCGGTGCGGACGCCGCGCGGGAAGGCCTCGCCGCGTGGCGGGCTGGCCGGAGTGTCGGCGCCTGCCCTGGTCGAGCACGTGCTGACCGCGTTGGTGGCGCGGACCGGGGTCGATCCGGCGGAGGTGGACGACGTACTGCTGGGCTGCGCGGGGCAGGTGGACGAGCAGGGCGCCAATCCGGCGCGCACCGCCGTGTTGACGCTGGGCTGGCCGGACGTGGTGCCCGGGCAGATGATCAACCGGTTCTGCGCGTCCGGGATCGACGCGGTTTCCTCGGCCGCGGCCCTGGTCCGGTCCGGGCAGGCCGATCTGGTGATCGCGGGCGGGGTCGAATCCTCCTCCCGCGTGCCGATGTTCGCGGACCGCGGCCCGTTGTGGACGGACGCGGCCGTGATCGAGCGGGTCGGCGGCGTGCACATGGGGATCGCGGCCGACGTGGTGGCGACCGAGGAGGGCTACGACCGCGCCGAGTTGGACGCCTACGGGGCGCACACCCAGGAACGCGCGGCGCGCGCCTGGGCGCTGGGCCGGTTCGCCGACGCGGTGGCGCCGCTTCCGGGCGGGTTGGCCCACGACGAGCATGTGCGGCCCGGTACGAGTGCGGATGAACTCGGGAAGCTGGAACCGGCGTTCGCCGAGCTTGGGGCCGCCGGTCAGGACGCGCTCGCGCTTCGGCACCTGCCGCATCTGGGCCGGATCCGGCATCTGCACACTCGGGGCACCTCGCCATCGGTGGCGGACGGGGCGTGCGTGTTGTTGCTCGGCACCCTCGCGCGGGCGGAACGGCTGGGCTTGTGGCCGATGGCGCGGGTGGTGTCCTCGGCCGCGGCGGGCAGCGATCCGGTCCGGATGTTGACGGCGGGTCAGCGGGCGATCGGCAAGGCGCTGGTCCGGGCCGGGCTGGGACCGGCGGATTTGGACGTGGTGGAGTTCGCCGAGGCGTTCGCCGCGCTGTGTCTGAAGATTCGTCGCGAACTCGGTTTCGGGGACGACCGGTTCAACGTGAACGGCGGCACGATTGCGATGGGGCACGCGTTCGGCGCCACCGGCGCGATCCTGGTCGGCGCGTGTGCGCGTGAACTCGTGCGCTCGGGTGGGCGATTCGGAGTGGCGGCGGTCAGCGGGGCGGCGGGGTCGGGGTCGGCCGTGGTGCTGGAGCGGGTGACGTGAGCGGGGAGGGGATACCCACCGGGGCGGGCCTGTCGGTCTCGCTCGGCCTGTGGCAGGACCGTCCGGCGGCGGAGGCGCTCGCGACGGCGCGGCTGGCCGACGAACTCGGCTACGACGAACTGTGGCTCGGTGAGATGGCCACCTACGACGTGTTCGCGCTGGCCACCGCGGTCACCGGGGTCACCGAGCGGATCCCGTTGACCGTGGGGCCGTTGGCGGTGACCGTACGCGATCCGGCGACCATCGCGATGGGCGTGGCCTCGGTCCGGGCGCTGACCGGGCGGCGGGTGACGGTGGCGCTGGGAACGTCCTCGACGGTGGTGGTCGAGGAGTGGCACGGGCGCTCGCGGGCCCGGTCGGGTGTCGCGTTGGCGGAATCGGCCCGGCAGACGCGGGAGTTGTTGGACGGTGCGAGGTCGGATGGGCAGGGGTCGGTGCTGCGTTCGCGCGGGTACCGGCTGCGGTTGCCGGCGCCGGGCGGATCGGGGTTGACGGTCGCCGCGTTCGGGCCTGCGGCGATCCGGACGGCGGCGCGGTATGCGGATCGGCTGGTGCTGAACCTGGTGTCGGTGGAGACGGCGGGGGAGCTGATCGGTTCGCTGGAGCGCGCCGCAAAGGAGGCCGGGCGGTCGCGCCCCCGGGTCGCCGCGTGGGTGTGTGCGGCGGTGGAGGTGAAGCCGGGGGCCGTCGTGGCGGAGGGGACGGAGCAGTTGCGGCGCGGGTTGGTGGGGTATCTGGCGGCGCCCGGGTATGCGGAGATGTTCGCCCGCGCGGGCTTTGCGGAGCTGGTCGCGTATGCGCGCACGCGGCCGCATCCGCGGGAGTTGTGGGCCGCGATTCCGCCTTCGGCGGTTGCGGCGGTGGGGGTCGTGGGGTCGGTGGCGCAGGCGCGGGAGCGGATCGCGGCGTATCGGGGGGTGGGGGTGGACGAGGTGGTGCTTGTGCCTGCGGCTACGGCGGGGGATCCGGCTGGGGCGGCGACGTTGTCGGCGCTTTCCGGTGGGTGACGCCTTGTCCTCATGGCCGGACGCGCTTGGGTGGTCCGGGCCGTTTGTCCTCAGGCGCCGGACGGGCTGGGGGTGCCTGGTTCGTTTGTCCTCAGGCGCCGGACGGGCTGGGGTGCCTGGTTCGTTTGTCCTCAGGCGCCGGACGGGCTGGGGTGGCCTGGGCCGTTTGTCCTCAAACGCCGGACGGGCTGGAGGGGTTGCTCGGACGGGCTGGGGTGCTCGGACGGGCCGGAGGGTGGGGCGGGACGGCCTGGGTGGGTTGGGTTTGCAGGCGTGCGGATTGTGGGCCGGGGCTTGGGGTGTCCTCAAACGCCGGACGGGCTGAGGGGGGTTGCCCGGGCGGGCTGGTGGCACTCGGGTGGGCAGGCCAGGGTGCGTGGGTGAGCCGGGGCGTTCAGGCGGGCCCAGGGTGTGTGGGCGGGCCCGGGCGTTCGGGCGGGCCAGGGTGCGTGGGCGGGCCGGGGCGTTCGGGCGGTGTGTGGGCGGGCCCGGGCGTTCGGGCGGTTGGGTGGGGCGGGGGTTTGGTGGGGAGGGATTGGTGGGGACGGGGGTGTTCGGACGGGCTGGGGGAGGGGTTGATCGGGTGGGCTGTTGGGGGTTTCGCCGGCGGGGCGAGCGCGGCTGGGGGCGCTATGTGTGTGTTGCGTCCAGGTCGGTTGCGTAGAGTTCGATGGCTTTGCGGTAGGGGGTTACCTGGGGGTCGGTGCTGGTGGTGGCGATGACGCGGAGGAGGGATTCGACCGCGGTCTTGGCGTCGCCGGCGTTGTACAGGGCCATGGCCAGGAACGTGGTCAGGCCCGCGTCGTCGGGGAATTCGGTGAGGCCGCGGCGCAGGATCGCCACCGCCTTGTCGTGTGCGCCGAACGCACGGTACGTGCTGCCCAGGCCCAGGAACGCGCCCAGTCGGTCCTGGGCCGCCAGGCCGTCCCCGATCAGGGCCCATTCGTAGAACGGCACGGCCTCGCGCTCCAGGCCGAGCACGTCGTGCGCCCACGCCGCCTGGTAGGCGATCTGCGCGTCGCCGGGGTGTTGTTCGACCAGCGGCACCAGCCGCGCCCGTGCCTCCTCGGCCCGACCCGCCTCGCGCAGCGCGATCGCCTCGGCCAGGGCGGCGTCTCGTTCGTTCCCGATCATCCGGGCAGTCTTCCCTATCGGGTCGCCTGCACACGGTCGGGTTCGGCCGCCACCCGCACCGGTTGCGCCGTTCGGTGCGCGCTCGGGATCGACCAGGCGAGCAGCGCCGCGACCAGGCAGCCGATGCCCAGCATGCCGAAGCAGATCAGGTAGCCGGTCAGTTCCGGCGCCTGGGCCACACCCGCGGCGCGCGCGGTGCCCCCGTCGACCAGGGATGCGCTCAGGATCGCGCCGAGCACGGCCGTACCGGTCGCCCCGCCCACCGTGCGCAGCACCGCGTTCATACCGTTGGCCACGCCGGTCATGTCCGCGGGCACGTGGTCGTTGATCAGTGCGGGCATCGCGGAGAACGCGAGCCCGAGACCGAAGCCGAACAACACGCCGACCATCGAGAACGCCCACCAGTACCCGTGCAGCGGCATCAGCAGCGCGAACGCCGCGCCGCTGAGCAGCGGTCCGAGCACCAGGGCGGGCTTGGGCCCGTAGCGGTTGGTCATCCGGGCCGCGACCGGTGCCGCCGCCAGGTTGCCGATCGTGCCCGGCAGCATGATCAGCCCGGCGATCAGCACCGATTTGCCGAAGCCGTAGCCGAGCGCCGACGGGGCCTGGATGAACGGCGCGAACAGCAGTGAGGAGCCGTACATCGCCATGCCGGTGAACACCCCGGACAGGTTGGCCAGCAGCACCGGCCGGCGGGCCATCACCCGCAGGTCGACCAGGGGTTCGGGGTGGTGCAGCGCCCAGCCGATCCAGGCGGCGAACATCACCACGGAGGTGATCAGCCCGCCGATCACCAGCGGCGCGCCCCACCCGGAGCGGCTGCCCATGCTCACCGCGGCAAGCAGCGCCGCCAGCCAGCCGGACAGGGTCAGCGCGCCGACCAGGTCCACGTGGCCCGAGCGCCGTTCGGCGGTGTCCGGCACCACGCGCCACACCATCAGCATGGACAGCAGCGCGACCAGTGCGGAAAGCCAGAACAGCAGGTGGTAGTCCCAGCGGTCGGCGATCAGCCCGGTCATCACCGAGCCGAAGGTGGCGCCGACGCTGATCGTGGCGCCGATGGTGGCGATGCTGCCCGCCGAGCGCTCCTTGGGGAATTCGTCCCGGACCACGCTGAGTGCGAGCGGGACCACGCCGCCGCCCATGCCCTGGAGTACCCGGCCGGCGATCAGCATCACGTAGGAGGTGGTGCACGCGGCCAGTACCGAGCCGAGTGCGACCGCCGCCAGCGCGTACAGCAGGAATCGTTTGCGTCCGCGCAGGTCGCCGAGCCGGCCGAGCAGCGGGGTGGCCACCGCCGAGGCGAGCAGGTTGCCGGTGAGCACCCAGGCGATGGCCGAGCTGGACACGCCGAGACGGTTCTGCAGTTGCGGCAGGATCGGCGAGACCACGGTCTGCATGACCGCCATCGTGGTCGCGGCGAAGGACAGGGCGACCAGGATCATCGTCGGGCCGTGGCGCCTGGTCGGCGTGCGCGCGGCCCCCTTCGTGCCGGTGCTCATGCCGTCAGCGGCCGGTCCTCGACCCAGTCACAGTGCAGGGTGCGGGTCTCGATACGCCAGCCCTCGTCCGTGCGCACGAACGTGTCGAGGTAGCGGATCGACATCACCCGGTCGCGGCGCACTCCGCACGATTCGTAGATGTGGTGCGCCGTGCAGTACGTCTCGGCGTTCGCCCGGTCGCCGCCCGGCTCGAAGGCGACGAGCTGATTGGCGATCAGATGTGTGGTGGCCAGGTAGCGGTCCAGGCTCGTCAGCGCCTTGGCGATCTCGGCCCGGCCGGTTCGTACCGCCGGCGGCTCGGTGGAGCCGGGGTCGCGGTGGATCACCAGGCGGCCCTCGGGGGTGAACATCGAGGCGACGAGGTCGGGCTTGCGGCGGTCCGCGCCGTGGGCGTAGATCTGCACCACGTCCCGGAGTTCGCTGCGGTCGCGCAGTTCGCCCGAATTGTACAGAGCGGGCGAATCCGCCTCGTCGTCGTGCATGTCCACCCTTTCACCAGCCGTCGATCGCATGCTGACAGCAGTTGGATGACACACGCAAGTTTCTCTGACGTCGCGTCAGTTACATTCCCCGCACGACGCACACCACCACGTCGCCGCAGGCCGGCCGGTCGCGCCCGACGCCTCGGACCGCCCGGTCGCCGCCGGCCCGTCGGTTCTCGCGCGCGGCGCGCCCGCCCCGTTGCCTTCGGCCCGTCGGTTCTTGCGCACGACGCGCGCGGCTCGGTGCGGCCGGCCCGGCCCTCCCGCGCGACCCGGGCCGCCCAGCCTCGCTGCCTCGCTGCCGCCGACCGTCCGCTACAGCTCGCGTGCGACGAACACCACGTCCGGTTCGCCGCGCGGGACCGGCACCTGATGCACGCTCACCCGGGCGAAGTGTTGCCGCAGCCGCTCGGCGAAGGCCGGGCTCGCGGTCGCGCTCCACACGGTCAGCACGCCGCCCGGCAACAATCGGGACCGCAGCGCGGCAAGTCCCGCGTCGTCGTAGAGCGAGGCGTTGCCGTCGGTCACCGTCCAGTCCGGCCCGTTGTCGATGTCCAGGCACAGCGCGTGGAAGCGCTCCGGCGCCTTCTCGGCGGCGGCCTTGGCACTGGCCCCGGCACCCGGCTCGGCATCAGCCTCGGCGGCGGGCCCGGCATCCGGCTGGGCACCGGCCTCGGCACCCGGTCCGCCACCCGCCTCCCCGCCCGGCGCGCCCGCCGCCCCCGCGACCGGCCCGCCGGCACGCGAATGCACCCAGGCCACCAGGTCTGATGTGACCACCCTCACTCGCGGGTCGGCCAGGGCGTGTCCGGAGAACGGCGCGAGCGGGCCGGTGCCCCAGCGCACGACGGCGGGTTCGCGTTCGATCACCGTCACCTGCGCGACCCGGGCGTCGGTCAGCGCCTCGCGCAGGGTGAAGCCGACGCCCAGGCCGCCGACCAGGATCCGCAGATCCGTGCCGTCACCGAGCGCGTCGAGCGCGGTGCGCACCAAAAGCCGCTCCGAGGCGCCCGCGCGCGTGTCCATCAGAAAGCAGCCGTTGCTGATGATCTCGTAGTGCTCGCCCGCACGTCGCAGGACGAGTTCGCCGTCCGCCGCCGGGACGCGTTCGATCTCTTGTGCGTCGGTGGTCGGATCGATCGTGTGCATCGGTTCACTGACTCCTTGTCGCTTTATGGAGAACGCTTGTCACTGTGTCGTCTTTTTGCTCTGCACGTGCTTCGCGGATCTCGCGAGACGGATCGCCGACACCTCATAACAGTGCCATCACGAAGCCGATGAATTCCGATCCTGAGGGCCCAAACGGTGACACGTGTGCAGTCGCGCGCCTCGCCCCGCAAGGGACTGTTCTCGGCCTGCCGGCCAGCGGTTTTCGCCGGTTCGGTGACTCTTGCACCCTGTGGAACACCCCGTTAAGGTCCCGGCCATTGCTTCATGGCCCATTGACTGATGGCATGTCAGATCCAGTCGCAGGGACGCCTCGCAGGCGGAGCCCGAGGCAGGGCAAGAACAAGACGAGAACGACGCGAGCACAGCGCAGGAGAAGTACGTGAGAGCGCACCGGGCATCTCGGCCCGGCCCGCGGAAACGAAGTGTCGGGAGGGCTGATGGCATCAACTTCCGCCGGGCGGCGTGGGACGCGCCGCCGAGCGGCGGCCGGCTTGCTGGTCGTGCCGCTCCTGTTGGCGGTCGGCTGTGGCCGCTCGGGTGACGACGCGGTGGCCAAGGGTCCGCAGGGCGGGAATCCGGTGGGAACCGCTCCGACCAAGGGCAAGGCGGCCACCGGCGCGGCCGGTGACTTCGGCACGCTCAAGGACGTCTGCGGCAAGGGTGACGGCAAGCCGCTCACCAAGAAGGCCGATCGAGGCGTCACGGAGAAGGAAATCTTCGTCAGCGTGACCGGCGACCCCGGCGCTCCCGCCCAACCGGGTCTGGGCAAAGAGTTCTTCGAGATGGCCGAAGGCTTCACCAAGTGGTGCAACGAACTCGGTGGGATCAACGGCCGCACGATCAAGCTGACCAAGCGCGATGCCGCGCTCAGCAACGTCGGCACGGTCATGACGGCGGCCTGCCAGAGCGACTTCATGGTGGTCGGCGGCGGCAACCCGTTCGACAACGACGGGGTCAAGGCCCGTACCGGCTGCAAGCTCGGCGCCTTCCCGGCCTACGTGGTCGGCGAGGAATCGGCCAAGGCCGACCTCCAGGACCTCGCGGTCGGCCTGCCGGTCTCCACCACGGTCGTGGGCGCGTACAAGGCGGTCTTCGCCGCGCACCCCGAGGTCAAGGCCAAGGTCGGTCTGCTGGGCCAGAACATGGCCTCGCTGCGGCCCTCGATGGTCCGCTACAAGGCCGGTGTCGAGGCGGCCGGCGGCACGGTCGTCTACAAGGAAGACGTCCCGGTCATGCCGCCGCCCGGGCGCACGACGCTGGAGAAGATGAAGAGCGCCGGCGTCGAGATGCTGATCACCACGTGGCTCGCGGTGGACTCGGCGTCGATGTTCCGCGAGATGGACGCGATGAACTGGCACCCCAAGGTCATCGTCAGCGACGCGTCGGCGTACAACCGCTACACGCTCGCCGCCGCCAAGAACTCGAAGATCCCCGACACCTACATCTACCCGACGTTCGTGCCGCAGTCGCTCGGCGACAAGAACCCCGCCGTGCAGAAGGCGCTGGAGATCCTGCACCTCGCCGAACCCGGCAAGGACCTGGAGTTCTTCCACATGTCCGGGATCAACTCCTGGCTGCTGTGGGCGAGCGCGGTCAAGGAATGCGGTACGGACATCACCACGGAGTGCGTGCTGGCCAAGGGCAAGCGCGCCAACTGGGACGCGGGCGGCCTGTTCGCCCCCGGACCGATCGTGGAGACCAAGGACGTGCGCGCCTCGGACTGCTTCACCATGGTCAAGGCGACCGCCAAGGGCTTCGAGTACGACGCGGCGCTGACCAAGCCGAACAAGGCCGAGTTCTTCAACTGCGACCCGGGCAACGTGGTCGCCGTCGCCCCCGGTGCGCCCGTCGCACCGACATCGGCACCGCCGTCCGCGCCGCCCGCCGACACACCGCCACCGGCCGGCGCGCCCGAGTCGAACACCCCGCCGCCGGCCGACGGAGGCGAGCCGCCGCCGGCGCTGCCGCCGGAGGAGAGCTCCTGAGCCGCTCGCCCGCCCGAGCGACACCGCACCACCGTGTGACATCGAAGCAGTGAACCGCAGCGCCCAGCTGCACCGCATCACCGCCGACCTCGGCCGCCGACTCCGCTCGGTCCGACCAGGCGACACCCGTCGTCCTCCCGCCCCGCACCGGGCGGGAGGGCGGCCCAGCGGCCCTGACGACCTGTCAGGAGCCGTGCCGCACCAGTCTCCGAGACCGATCGCCCCGCGACACGGCCCGGCCCGAACGGAGGGCGCGTGCACGAGTTCATCATCCTCACCATCAGCGGCCTGGTCACCGGCGGCATCTATGCCATCACCGCCGGCGGCCTGACCCTGACCTACACCACCACGGGCATCTTCAACTTCGCCCACGGCGTCACCGGCGCGCTCGCCGCGTTCACCTACTGGCAACTGCACTTCGACTGGGGCTGGCCGGTCTGGCTGTCCATCGTGCTGGTGCTCGGCATCCTCGCCCCGGCGTTCGGGGTGTTCCTGCACTTCGCCATCATGCGCCGCCTGGAGGGCACGTCGGAGACGACGCGCCTGATGGTCACCGTCGCGGTGCTGCTGAGCCTGCTCGCCACGGTGATGTGGGTCTGGGATCCGCAGACCCCGCGCAACGTGGTCAACTTCTTCCCCGGCGAGTCCGTGGACATGGCCGGCACGCGCGTGTCCTACCACGACCTGATCACCCTGGCCGTGGCGCTGATCGTGGCGATCGGCCTGTGGGTGCTGCTGCGCTCCACCCGCGCGGGCGTGGCCATGCGCGCCACCGTCGACGACCGTAACCTCGCGGTGCTCAACGGCTCGCGTCCCGAGGTGCCCGGCATGTTGGCCTGGGCGACCGGCACCATGCTGGCCGCCGTCGCGGGCATCCTGATCGCGCCCAAACTCTCCTTCGCCGCGCTGCCGCTGACCCTGCTGATCGTCAACGCCTACGCCGCGGCGGTGATCGGCCGGCTCAAGAGCCTGCCGTGGACCTTCGTCGGCGCGCTGATCATCGGGCTGGTCACCGAGTACGGCAAGGGCTACCTCACCGAGACCAGGTTCCCCACCGCGGGCCCCTACCTGTCCGGCCTCACCGACTCGATGCCGGTGCTGGTGCTGTTCGTGGCGATCATGCTGCTGCCCACGTCCCGGCTGCGCGGCCACGCCTCCTCCCGCACCCGGGAGATCGCCCACCGCCCGACCTGGACCGGCTCGCTCGTCTTCGCCGCCCTGGTGATCGCGGGCGCGGTGGTCGCGGCCAACACCCTGGGCGCCGCCGACCTGTTCGCCAGCACCAAGATGTGGGGCTTCGCGATCATCGCCCTGTCGGTGATCCCGCTGGTGGGCTACGCCGGGAAGATGTCGCTGGCCCAGTTGGGCTTCGCGGGCATCGGCGCGATCTGCGTGTCGCACCTGGGCTCCGGCGGCAACCCGCTGGGCCTGCTGTGGGCCGCGCTGATCTGCGCGGGCATCGGCGTGCTGGTCGCGCTGCCGGCGCTGCGCCTGTCCGGGATCTACCTGGCCCTGGCCACCGCCGCGTTCGCGGTCATGCTGGACCGCTGGATCTTCCAACTGCCCGCGTTCACCTGGGGCGACACCAAAATCGACCTGTTCAACAGCGGCACGCTCAACTTCGAGCGGTTCGACTGGCCGGGCGTGGACATCTCCTCCGACCGGGCCTACTTCATCTTCGGCGCGGTCTTCTTCGCGCTGTCCTCGCTCGTGGTGGTGTGGATCCGACGCGGCGAGTTCGGCCGCAGGCTGCTGGCGATGAAGGACAGCCCGGCGGCGTGCGCGACGATCGGGATGAACCACAAGCTGACCACGCTTACCGTCTTCGGCCTGTCCGCCGCGATGGCGGGCGTCGGCGGCGGCATCCTGGGCGGCGCGCTGGGCACCCTGTCGCCGGTCAACTTCGACTTCACCGCCGGGCTTTCGGTGCTGATGCTGATGGTGATCGCCGGCCTGACCTCGCCGGGCGCCGCACTGTTCGCGGGCATCTTCCTGGGCACGCCGCTGATCACCAACCTCTTCCCCGACTACGCCCAGCTCACCACGATCCTGATCGGCCTCAACGGCATCGCGCTGGGCAAGAACCCGAACGGGTTCATCGCCGCCAAGATCCGCCCGGAATGGGAGCCCGCGCTGCGCCGGCCGTTCATCCTGGCCGGCAGCGCGGCAGCGCAACTGGTGCTGGTCGTCCTGCGGTTCACCGACGTGATCGGGAACTGGGTCTTCGTCATCGGCATCCTGCTCGCGGTGATCGGCATCCCGGCCGCGGTCAAGGTCGAGCTGATGCTCAAGGCGCCGCGGACCGAACAGGAGCTGCCGCCGGGCCTGTCCGAGCAGCCCGAGGGACTGGGCCTGAACGGCAACCGGTTCAAGCCCGCCGACATCGAGGCCCTGGACAAGCTGATCGCGATGCCTTCGCTGCCGGCGGTCGCGATGGCCGAAACACCGTCACCCACCCTGCCTGGAGCGCGTCATGGGGCTTGAGGTCGAGGGCGTCACGGTCCGCTTCGGCGGCCACACCGCCCTGAACAACGTCAACATCTGGGCCCACGAGGGCAAGGTCACCGGTCTGATCGGGCCCAACGGCGCGGGCAAGACCACGATCTTCAACGTGATCACCGGCCTCCAGCCGCCGTCCTCGGGTCGGGTCAGGATGGACGGGCGCGACGTCAGCAAACTCGCGCCCTACCGCCGGGCCCGCCTGGGCATGGCCCGCACCTTCCAACGCCTGGAGTTGTTCGGCTCGTTGACGGTCCGGGAGAACATCCAGATCGCCGCCGCCCAGTACCGGCGGCTGCACCGCGGCACCAAGGAAACCCCGCAGGACACCTCGGCGCGCCTGCTGCACCGGCTCAACCTGACCGAGATCGCGCACGTGCGTGCCGACCAACTGCCCACCGGGCAGGGCCGCGTGGTCGAACTGGCGCGCTCGCTGGCGTCCCGGCCCAAGATCCTGCTCCTGGACGAGCCCGCATCCGGCCAGGACGACGAGGAAACGCGCGGCTTCGGCCAGTTGTTGCGCGAGATCGCCGCCGACGGGGTCGCGGTGCTGCTGGTCGAGCACGACATGGACCTGGTGATGAACACCTGCGACGAACTGCACGTGCTTGACTTCGGCAAAAAAATCGCCAACGGTACGTGCGACGAGATCCGCACCAACGCCGCCGTACAGGCGGCATACCTCGGCACCGCCGACGCCGCGGAGGCCGACGAAGTCCTGCAGGAGACCGTATGACGCTGAACGCGGCCGACGCGCGGCCGACCGGCCCGGCCGGCGCCCCGCCGCTGCTCGAACTGCGCGGCATCAGCGCCGGGTACGAGCAGGTCGAGGTGCTGCACAAGGTGAACCTCGCGGTACCCACCGGCAAGGTCATGGCGGTCCTGGGCCCCAACGGCGCCGGCAAGACCACGATGCTCAAGGTGATCACCGGGCTGCATCAGCCCACCGGCGGGGACATTTTCCTCGCCGGGCGGTGCGTCACCGGGGCCGCACCCGTGGACCTGGCCCGGATCGGCCTGTGCAGCATCCCGGAAGGCCGAGGGGTCTTCCCCAATCTCACCGTGTCCGAAAACCTGTGGATGGCGACCTACCGAGGAGTCTCCCGCAAGGAGATCGAGGAGAAGGTCTTCCCGATCTTCCCCCGCCTCAAGGAACGCCGGACCCAGGCCGCGGGCACGATGTCGGGCGGCGAACAGCAGATGCTGGCCGTCGCCCGGGCGATCGCCACCAACCCGGCCCTCATCCTGCTCGACGAGTTGTCGATGGGCCTCGCGCCTCTCGTCGTCGACCAGCTGTACGACGTGGTCGGCAAGATCGCCGAGACCGGTGTCACCGTGCTCCTGGTCGAGCAGTTCGCGCGCACGGCCCTGGCCGTCGCCGACCTCGCCGCGGTCATGAGCGGTGGCCGGATCCTTCAGGTCGGCACTCCGGACGAGATCGCCGGCGACCTGCACAGCGCGTACCTGGGCGGCTGATCGCACATGGCCGTCCTCGGGTACGTACCAACCTCACGGCGACCCACGAGGTGACCACTTAATGAGTATGAACAGCGTGAACGCCGACGGGCAGCCCGCACCCGCGAGGCCCGCCGGCGAGCCGCCGACGGTTCCGCAGGGGGTGCCGACGGCCGGGCCACCACCGGCGTTCGCCCCGCGCCATGCGGCGATCCCGGCGGCCACTCAGGATCGGACCCGCCAGTTCACCGCCGACGTCGGCGCCCTGAAACTGCGTGCGCCCAAGAGCATGCTCGACACCCAGCTGATGTGGCTGGGTGTGGGGCTGATGCTGGTCGGGATCGGCATGGGCATCGGCGCCTACTTCATGTCGCACGGCACGACGCTGATCCTGACCCAGAACGACGCGATCACCCTGGGCCTGTCGGCGATCCCGGTCTCGCTGCTCGGGTTCGCCCTCTTCATCCGCTACTCGCTGTCCACGTTCATGCGGTTCTGGCTGGCCCGGCTGATCGCCGCGCAGCAGGTACCGCAGGCCGCCCCGGCGGTCGCGGGGCCGAGCGCGGACGCCACGGCGGTGCTGCCCACCACCCCGGCGGGGCACTGAGACACATTCCGGGGCGAGGGCTCCTCAACGGGCCGCGCGCGGTGTCATCCTGAACGGGACGGACGCCGCGCGCAGCACCCGTGGAGGGCAGCGAGGACATGAGCGACAACCCGCAACCGGCGGACCCCGGTCCGACCGACACCCCCGCCGGCCGGGACCCGAAGCGCCTTCGTCTCGTCACGGCGGTGTGGGCCGTGCTCATGGCGATCGCGATGGTGATGATCATTTTGATGCTGCGCAGCTAGGCCGTGCCCCGTGGCAAGGCCCGGCACCGGAGCCCGGTCCGGTTGAGCAGGTGACGGACATGAGTGTGGCCGGCCTCCGTGCGGAGGCCGGCCACACCCGTGTCGGGGGCGCTCAGATCGCCGGCGGCAGGTCCACCAGCGTGCCCAGCGTGGCCCGATGCCGATCCGCGGTGCCCAGGAGCAGCGCCGAGGCCATCGCCCGCTTGAGGTACAGGTGCGCCGGGTGCTCCCAGGTGAAGCCGACCCCGCCGTGCATCTGCACGCACTCCTCCGCCGCGCGCACCGCCACGTCGCCGCAGTACGCCTTCGCCAACGCGGTGGCCACCGGCGCGTCCGCCGCGTCCTCGGCCAGGCACGCCGCCGCGTAGCGCGCCGCAGCCCGCGCCGCGGCGATGTCCGACCACAGGTCGGCCGCGCGATGCCGCAGCGCCTGGAAGGACCCGATCGGCCGGCCGAACTGGTGCCGGACCTTCAGGTACGCCACCGCCTCGGCCAACGCCTGCTCGGCCACGCCCAACTGCTCCGAGGCCAACAGCGCCGCGCCCTGACACAGCGCCTGCACGAGCGCCGCCTCGGCGTGCTCCGGCCCGGCCAGCACCCGCCCACGGACCTGATCCAGCGTCAACTCGCCCACCGGGCGGGTCGCGTCCAGCGAGGTCACCGCGCGCCGGGACAAATTCGCCGCGTCGCCCGCCACCAGAGCCAGCTGCGACTCGCCGGCCACGATCACCGGAACCACCAGCAACTCGGCCCGATCCGCGGCCAGCACCCCGGTCACCGCGCCGGTCAGCACCAACCCGTCCGCATCCTGCGCACCGGTCACCGACAGGGGGAAGCCCGCCCCCGGCCACGTGCTCGCGGTCACCGCGAGGGTCGCGGTCCGGGTGCCGTCCGCGAGCGCGCGCAGGGCCGCGTCGCGTGCCTCGCCGGCCGGGCAGGCCAGCAGCGCCGAGGTGGCCAGCACCGCACTGGCCAGGAACGGTACCGGCGCCACCGCGCGGCCCAACTCCTCCAGCGCCACCGCGGCCTCCCGCGGCCCGGCCCCGGCCCCGCCGAACTCCTCCGGGATCAGCAGCCCGGCCAGGCCCAGCTCGGCCGCGACCGCCTTCCACAGGCCGTCGTCGTACGCCTCGTCGGTGTCGATCCGCGCCAACACCTCGTGCCACGCGCACCGATCCCGCAACAGCTCGCGCAGCGTCGCGCGCAGGTCCTCCTCGACCTCGTCGTACAGCAGCGAGGGAATTCCGGGTTCGCTCACCGGGGCATCTCCTTCCACGGCACCTTGGTGTCGTTACGCGGCTCGCGCGGCAGGTCCAGCACCCGGTCCGCGATCACGTTGCGCAGCACCTCGGACGTGCCGCCCTCGATCGAATTGCCCTTGGCCCGCAGGTAGTAGTAGCCCGGCACCCGCGCCCCGAGCGTGGCCTGGCCCAACTCGCTGCGCCGCATCGCCCAGTCGTCGTAGCCCAACCCCTCCTCGCCGGCCAGCTCCAGCCACAACCGGGTGACGTCCTGGTTCAGCCGGGCGTAGGCGATCTTGGCCGCCGATCCCTCCGGGCCCGGCGTACCGGCGGCGAGTTGCTGGCGGATGCGCTCGTTGCCCAGCCGGGCCACCTCGCACTCCACCCAGGCCCGCAGCAGTCGGTCGTGCAGGCCGGGTGTGCGCAGCTCCGGTCGGTCGCGCCACATCCGTGCCACCGCGCCGATCGCGTCCGCCTCGCGTGCGGACGCCGCGCCGCCGATGGCCACCCGCTCGTTCATCAGCGTCGTGTTCGACACCGCCCAGCCCTGACCCACCTCGCCCGCCCGGTGCGTGTCCGGGATCCGCACGTCGGTCAGGAACACCTCGTTGAACTCGGCCTGTCCGGTGGCCTGCCGCAGCGGCCGCACCTCGACTCCGGGCGAGGTCATGTCCAGGAAGAAGTAGGTCAGCCCCTGGTGCTTGGGCAGGTCCGGATCGGTCCGGGCGAGCAGCATCGCCCAGCGCGCCTTGTGCGCGAGCGAGGTCCACACCTTCTGGCCGTTGACGATCCAGTCCCCGTCGCCCTCGCGGACCGCGCGGGTGGCCAGACCCGCCAGATCCGACCCCGCGCCGGGCTCGCTGAAGAGCTGGCACCAGATCTCCTCACCGGTCCACAGCGGGCGCAACAACTCGGTCCGCAGCCGGGCGCTCGCGTGTGCGACGACGGTGGGCGCACCCATCCCGAGGCCGATCGGATTGCGGTACCCACTGGCCGCCTTCGCACCCGCCGCGATCAACGCGCTCTCGACCACCTGCTGCAACGCGCGCGAGGCGCCCAGGCCGCCGCACCCGACCGGGAAGTGCACCCAGGCCAGACCCGCGTCGAAGCGGTGGCCCAGGAACTCGACCGAGGACATCGTGGTCGGATCGTGCGCCGCGACCAGATCGGCCACCCGGCGCCGGATCTCCGCCGCGTCGATCGCGGGCGCACCCGATCCCCGGGCGGGGGCGCGGTCCGGCTCGCCGGCGGGCTCGTGGGTGGGTTCGCCGGTGGACTCGTGGGTGGGCTCGCTGTCCGTATCGCTCACGTCGCCCCGCTCTCGCACAAGAGGTGCCTCCGTCCTCCGTCATGACGCCCTGTTCATCGACCCCGACACACTGTCGACGGTCGGACCACCTGGATGCTAGGCGCTGAACTCACCGGTAGGAAGCCTGCTCCCGGGCCCCCAACCGGTGCGCTCAGGCGATATGTTCATCTCCCCGTGTGAGCGAGTACACGCACGGACTCCAGCCGGGACCTTCCGGGATTCCGCGCGTCGCAGGGGGTGCTGTACAGCCATGACCGCCGAAGAACTCGAGGCGGGTCTCGCCGCCGAACTCGCCGCGGACGGGGAGTCGGTCACCGAAGCACTGGACAAATGGTCGGTGCGAACCCCGATGCGGGTTTTCATCCACTACGGCGAGCACGGTCTGGACCTGAGCTACGCCGAGGCCAAGCGGGCCACCGACACGATCGCCGGAAACCTGGCCCGGGCGGGCATCCGGCGCGGCGATCGCATCGCGGTGCACTGCCGCAGCGCATACGCCGCCGCGCTGTGGATGTTCGGCATCTGGAAGGCCGGCGCGGTGTACTGCCCGGTGGACCCGGACGCGATCGGCGACCTGCTGGTCGAGCAACTCGACGCCGGCCAGCCGGTGCTCGTGGTCACCGAACGCGCCCTGGTGCACGCGTTGGAGGCGGTCCGGCCGCACCTGAACCGGCTGCCGCGGCTGACCGTGCACGACGCGGTCGGGCCCCGGCCGCCGCACGGCTACCCGGAGATCGCCTACGCCAACTTCCTGGCCCGCGCGGTGCCGCCGGCCGTGGTGATCGATCCGGGCGACGTCGGGATGATCGTGCACACCGCCGGGGTGACCGGCCGGCCCAAGGCGGCGGTGTTGCCGCACCGTTGGCTCGCCTCGTACACGCTGCTGCTGCGCCGACTCACCACGCCCGAGGACGTGGTGCACGTGGACCTGCCGCTGCACTCGATCCAGGGCGCGTTCGCGGGTCTGGCCCGGGCCGCCTGGGCGGGCGCCGGCGTGGCGTTGTGGGACCGCTTCCACCCGGTCGACTTCTGGCGCCGCGTGGTGTCGGCGGGGGCCACCGGCGCGGTGCTCACCGAGACGATGGTGGGCTGGCTGGCCGGCGCGCCCGAACTGCGCGGCGAGCGCAACAACCCGCTGAGCACGGTGCTCATGCAGCCGCTGCCGCCGACCCATCGCGCGTTCGCCCGCCGGTACGGGATCGACACCGTGGTCGCCGGTTACGGGCAGGTCGAGACCGGGCTGCCGATCGCGGCCGTTCTGGTCGGCTTGGACCCGAGCGAGGCCACGCCGCCGGCGCTGCGGCGCGGACTGGCGCCGGCGGCGGTCGCGAAGGCGTGCGCCCGACTGGGCGTGCCGGTGCTCGACGGGGCCCGGATCGTGCGCAAGGGCTGCCTGGGCGCACCTTTGCCGTTCGCCCGGGTGGCGATCCTGGACGAGCACGACCGGCCGGTGCCGCGCGGCGTGGTCGGGCACCTGGCGATCCGGCCGCATCTGCCGGGGCTGTTGGTGCAGGAGTACGTGGACGATCCGCTGAGCATCGCGGAGGCCACCCGCAACCTGTGGTTCCACACCGGCGACGCGGCGGTGTTCGACGAGGAGGACGGGCTGCTGCACTTCGTCGACCGGGTCGTGGACCGGATCCGGATCCGCGGCGAGAACGTGTCGGCGTACCACATCGAGGACCTGGTCAACCAGCATCCCGACATCGCGGTCGGCGCGGTGTTCGGGGTGCCCGCCGACCGGGAGGACGAGGACGAGGTGGTCCTGTACGCCGAGCCCGAGCCGGGCCGGCCGCTGGATCCCGACGAACTACGCGCGTGGTGCGCGCAGTCGTTGCCCGCGTACATGCGGCCGGCGCACGTGCGGATCGTCGCGCGGATGCCTCGGACGCCGAACGGGCGGGTGGAGAAGTATCGGCTGCGCCGGCACTTCCTGGGCCTGACGGATCGTCCGGGCCCGGCGGTGCGGGGTGTGCCGGTGCCGACCCCGATGCCTTCGACCCGGCCGGCACTGTCCCCGGTACGGTCCGCGCTGCCGCCGTCGTTGCCGCCGGGGACGCGGCGCTGATCGGTACGAGTGGCCGGCGCGGCTGTTGCGGGGCCGGCCGTCGAGGGTGGGACGGCCGGTCGTACGCACGACCGATCAGGCGGATAGCTGATCATGCGGATATGTCGCTTTCCAAGGGGAAGGCGTACCACGCACGCGATTCTGCGGGCGTGGGCAGATCCGAGGAGCGGCACCCATGGACAGCACGAAGGGCGTCACGGGACCGACCGCCGAATCCGGCGCGGGGCGGCATCGGCGCAGCGGCAAGGGATTCGGTTTCGGTTTGCTGGTCGTGCTCGGCACCGTGCTGGTGCTCGGCGGGATCGTCGGCCTGGTCTACACGGGCGTCGCCACGCTGACCACGATGGTGCTGTTCGGCTGGCTGCTGCTGATCGGCGGCGTGGTCGGCTTCGTCCAGGCCATCCAGGCGCGCAAGGAGAACGCGTTCTGGCTCGTGGTCGCGGTCTCCGCGCTCAACATCGCGGCGGGTGTGGTGCTGCTGCGCCGGCCCGAGGTGGCGGCCGAGGCACTGACCCTGTTCGTGGCGCTCCTGCTGCTCGGCGCGGGCATGTTCCGCATCGTGGGCGGCGTCGCGAGCCTGTCCGCCAAGATGATCTGGACCATCGTGGTCGGCGTGGTCGACCTGGTCCTGGGCCTGTTGGTACTGGCCGAATGGCCCAGCAGCAGCCGCTATGCGATCGGCACGTTCATCTCGCTGGCCCTGCTCTTCGACGGACTCAGCCTGGTCAGCCTGGGCCTGACGGGCCGTCGGATCGTCGGCATGGTCCGCGAGGCGGAGGTCCCGGAAACCACCTCGGCCGGACCGGACGAGGCGTCACCCGACGCGCCCACCACGGAGTGGAAGGCCCAACAGGGGACGTCCAGGGAAGGCACCTTCAAGGGCCCGGACACCATGACGAAGCGCACGCACGACGAGCGGTAGGGCCGGCGGCTTCGACGGCGCGCGGCTTCGGGGTCTGCAACGGCTTCGACGTCTGCAACGCCGTCAACGCCTGCGACGTCTGTAAGGCTTTCGAGGTCTGCAACGCCCGCAACGCCGAACGCCGGGCGGGCTGTTCACAGCCCGCCCGGCGTTTGCGGAGATTCAGCCCGTCCGGCGCTTCATCAACAGCGCCGGCAGGAACGCCAGTGCCATGAAGCCGACCGCCCACCAGTACGTCCCCTGGAACGCATCCGCCAACCGAGGCCCGATCCCGTGCACCGCGCCCGGCGACAACGCGTGCAGTTCACCGAGCCCACCGGCCCCCCGCCCGGCCGGCAGGCCATCCCGCATCGCACCGGCCAACAGCACCGACATCAGCGCCCCGCCGATCGCGGCGGCGACCTGCTGGATGATGGTCAAGGTGGTACCGGCGACCGCGACCTGCTCGTGCGACATGGTGCGCAGCGCCGAGGCGGTGGTCGGCATCAGCGTCATGCCGACCCCGACACCCGTCACCGACATGCAGGACATCAGCACCCAGTACGGCGTGTCCGCGGCGACCTGCGTGGTGAAGGCGAGGAAGCCGGAGGCGGCGACCACGATCCCGACCGGCACGATCCGGCCCGGCGCGATCCGGTCGCTGAGCCGGCTGGCGATCTGCATGGACACCGCGGTGAACAGGGCCTGCGGCGCGCCCAGCATGCCGGAGGCGGTGGCGCTTTCGCCGCGGACCAGTTGGTAGTACAGCGGGGCCAACATCATCGAACCGAAGTACGCGCAGACGAACAGCACCATGGTGCCCGCGGCGGCCACGAACGGGCGGCTGCGGAACAGCCGCAGGTCGATCAACGCGTGCTCGATCCGCAACGCCCGGACCACGAAGCCGATCACCAGGAGCGCGCCGAGCACGGCCGGGACCACCGCCCCGGTGGAGCCGAAGTCGCCCTTCTCGCCGCCGGTGGCCAAACCGTAGATCAGCAGTGCCAGACCGGGGGAGAGCATCAGCAGTCCGGGTACGTCCAGCGGCTTGGTCGGTTGCGGCGTATCGCGGGGGAAGACCTTGGCGGCCAGGGTCAGGGCGACGGCGCCGATCGGCACGTTGATGAAGAAGATCCAGCGCCACGAGACGTCGTCCACCAGCCACCCGCCCAGGATCGGACCGGCAAGTGGGCCGATCAGGATCGGGATGCCCAGGATGGCCATCGTGCGGCCCATCCGGCTCGGATCCGAGGCGCGGGCCAGGATGGTCATCCCGACCGGCATGATCAGGCCGCCGCCGAGCCCTTGCAGGACCCGGAAGGCGATCAGCGACTCGGCCGACCAGGCCAGCCCGGCCAGCACGGAACCGGCGGCGAAGGTGCCGATCGAGAACATGTACAGGCGCTTGGTGCCGAACCGGCCCATTGCCCACGCGGCCACCGGGATGACGGTGGCCAGGGCCAGCGTGTACCCCGTCGCGACCCACTGGATGGTGGCCAGCGGGGCGTCGAAGTCCTGCGCGAGGTGGTTGAGCGCGACGTTGACGACGGTGACGTCGAGCACGGACATCACCGAACCGAGGACGACCACGAGGGCGATCATCGCGACGCTGCGGGAAGGGGTGGGGACGGCGGTCGCGGGCGTGCTCGCGGCCGGGGCGGTGGTCGATGCCATCACGGGCTCCTGGCGTTCGGCGGAGGAATGGCTGCGGCTGCTTCGGGAACCGGCGCTCAGACGCCGTACGGGCGGCGCACGCGCGTCGACCGGGTGGCCTCGGTCCACCAGGCGAGCTGATCGAGCATCACCTTGGCGGCGGCCTCGGTGCCCGCGACGTCGACCGGCCGACCCTCGGCGTCGAACTTCTCCCAGGCCATCGGGAAGGCGAGCCCGTCCCGGGTGGTGACCATGTGCTGCTCGGCGAAGACCAGACGCAGCTGTTCGACGGCACGCAGGCCGCCGGAGATGCCGCCGTAGGACACGAACCCGACCGGCTTGCCCTGCCATTCGCTGCGGAACAGGTCGATCATGTTCTTCAGCCCGGCCGGGAAGCTGTGGTTGTACTCGGGCGTGACCACCACGAACGCGTCCGCGGCGGCCAGCCGAGCGCCCACCGCGTCGACCACGGCGGCGGGTTCGCTGCCCATCGGCGCCCACACGTCGGGCAGCCGGTCGTGTGCCAGGTCGATGATGTCCACCTCGAAGTCCCCGTGCTGCTCGGCCGTGGCGGCGAACCAGTTGGACACCACGGGGGCGAAACGCCCTTCCCGGGTGCTGCCGACGATGACGGCCAGCCGGAAGGGGTCGGTGTTCGGGTGGGCGCTCGTGCCGGCGGTCGTGTGCGTGGCGATGCTCATGGAAGCCCCCAAGAAGAGAAGTGCGAACTGTCCTGCGCGGCCCCGGAAGTGCTTCCTCCGAGCGCCTGGTGAAGACGCTAGAAGTTGAAGTCGACTTGAAGTCAAGTCCGGTCGCGCGCTTCGCCCCTCGCGGCGGGTGCGCGAGGGCACGTGGCGGCGGGGTGGACGCACTCGGAGAAGGCGGCCGAGGCCGCTGATCAGGGGGTGTGCCGAGCCGTTTCGGCGGGGCCGCCGACCGTGGAGATCGTGGCGACCATCGTGAGGGCGACGGCGCCGGCGCACAGCATGACCGTCGACGGGGAGGTGGCGTCCACGACGGCTCCGCCGAGGAGCGCACCGACGGCGAAGGTGAGTTGGAAGGACGACGTGAATACCACCATGGCGGCTTCCCGAGCCTGCGGGGCGGAGCGGGCGAACCAGGTCTGAGAGCAGGCGGGCACGGCGCCGTAGGCCAGACCCCACACCACGAGCAGGCCGATCGCGCCGGCATCCCACCGACCCAGGAGCGGGAACAGCAGCGTGGCCGCGGCGATCAGGACCGCACACGTGAGGAACGTCGCCCGCAGGCTGCGCGCCATGGTCACGCCCGCGACGAAGTTGCCGACGATGCCGGCCACGCCGAAGGCCAGCAGGTAGGCGCCGATCAGCCCGCGATCCACGTGGGTGACCTGCTCCAGGAACGGCGTCACGTACGTGTAGGCGCCGAAGTGCGCGATCACGATCAGGGCGGTCAGCGCGAGTGCGATCCGGATGTCGGTGCCGCGCAACAGCCCACGCAACACCGCGGCGCGGGTCACCTGAAGTGCGGGCAGCGGCGGCAGCAGTACGAGCAGCGCGATCGACACGCCCAGCGCGATCACGCCCATGACCACGAACGAGGCACGCCAGCCGATGTGTTCGCCCAGTTGTGTACCCGCCGGCAGGCCCAACACCGAACCGGCCGGCACAGCCGCGAAGATCACGGCGGTCGCCGTACCCACCGCCTTCGCGCGCACCAACCGAGGCGCCAACCCCGCCCCGATCGACCAGAACCCGCCGATGGTGACCCCGACCAGCGACCGCGCCACCAGCATCACCCAGAACGCGGGCGCAGCCGCCGCAAGGAAGTTCGCCACCGCCAGGAGCACGATCAGCGCGACCAACATCGTCCGCCGATCCAGCCGCCCGGTGCACACGGTCACCAGCGGCGCGCAGATCGCCGCCAGCAGGCCCGGCACGGTCATCAGCCACCCCGCCGTCCCGTCCGAGACGCCGAAGTCACCCCCGATCGGCGTCAACAACCCGATCGGCAGGATCTCGCTGGTCACGATCGCGAAGATCCCGAGCGACAGACACACGACGGCCGGCCAGTACTGCCGGGATTCCTGTTCCGGTGTCCGCCCTTGTCCCTGTACCTGTTCGTATCCCTGTGCCTGGGTCTGCTCCTGAGACGACGGGTCGGTTCGACCGGTCGTGTGCTCGGCGGATCCGGTGGTGACGGACATGACGTCCCTTTCGGCGCTGCGGGTGGGTGAGACCCCGACGCGGGGTGTGTCCCAGTACAACCACCCGCACCACACCGGGTCTGGCGGTATCCCGCCGTCAACCCTTCCGCCATGCCCCTGGTCCCCGGCCCGCTTCGGGCGTACGACCGCTCTTACGGCAATCCGCCCCCACCACCGTCGAGTTGCGCACCATCGCCACAACCGTCGATCAGCCCCACCGGAGTGGTGGGATCGAAGCCGACCGGCGGCCCGGGGGGCGGCCCTTCCTACAGGTCGGACGGGATCAGCGAATAGACCACGACGTCGACCCGGCCGGTGTGCAGGCGGCCGGCGTTGCGCAGGATGCCCTCTCGATGGAGGCCGGCCTTGATCGCCGTCTTGCGCGAGGGGATGTTCCCCACGGCGGCCTTGAGTTCGAGACGCTCGAAGCCCTGCTCGGTCAGCAGCCAGTGCCCGAGTGCGCGGGTGGCCTGGGCGGCGATCCCGCGTCCGCGCGCCCACGGAGCGACCCAATAGCCCACCTCGCTGACCAGTTCGTGCCAGTCGGTCCGCTTGAGCCCGACGGCGCCGAGGAGCCGCCGGTCGGCAGGATCGGAGATCGCGAAGTGGATGCCGTCGCCCGACTCGCGCAGGGTGTGCGCCGTTTTCGTACACCAGTCGACGGATGCCTCGACGGTGTAGGGCCGCGGCAGCGGTATCCATCGTTGGACCACCTCGTCCGCGCAGGCGGTTCGGTTGTCCTCGACATCATCGGCGCTGAACGGCCGGAGTGTGATCGAGCCTGCACGCAGGACACGTTCGGGAAAGACGTCGCTCACTGACAGGATTCGCCCCCTCGTATCAAGTCGCCCGATTCTTCCGCCTCACCGGCCGTGACGTAAGAGCCACGGGCCGAATTCACCCACTGCGCCCAACGCCCGGCCACGCCGGAGGCAGACAACCGGATCGCACGCAGTCAGGACAGCCACACGAGCACGGCATCGCCGCCCGCCCGCCGGACACCGGAGGCGGGGCGTCGATCCGGCCCGCCACCGCGAAAGGTGACTCCGGGTCGACGCCCCTCGCGAAGCAGCGTCAGGAGCGGATGGCGGCTGCACACGTTCGTGACGCGCTCATGGACACGAGCAAAGTCCCCAACCTGTACGCCACCCGAGGCCTCACCCGACCCATGCAGCCTTCAGGGCTCTCGAACAACTTCGCTCACGGCGAACAGAGGCTCGGGAGGACCGGGGAACAAAGAGGGGCTCTTGTTTCTTGAGTCAGTGCAGCGCAACTTTTCGACTGTGGCTACCTGAGGGGCATGACATGAGCGAGACCATCGGGACCCTGACTCTGCCGGTTCTTCCGCTGGACGACGTGGTCGTCCTCCCCGGCATGGTGGTCCCGCTCGAACTCGATGACGCGGAGACCCGTGCCGCCGTGGATGCCGCGCGGGCCGCCGCGGGGCGGTCCGGTGGACCCGGCATCCGTAGTGAGAGCAAGGCGCGGGTGCTGCTTGTTCCGCGCGACGACGGGCAGTACCCGGCGGTGGGCACGCTCGGCGTGATCGAGCAGGTCGGGCGGCTGCCCGGGGGTGAGTCGGTCGTGGTGGTGCGCGGCGAGGGCCGGGTGCGGATCGGCAGCGGTACCACCGGGCCCGGCGCGGCGCTGTGGGTCGAGGCGACCCGGGTGGCGGACGCCGAGACGGACGAGCACACCGACGAGCTGGCCCGCGAGTACAAGGCCCTGGTCACCACCGTGCTGGGCAAGCGCGGTGCGTGGCAGGTGGTCGACCACGTACAGGCCCTGGAGGACCCCAGCGACCTGGCGGACAACTCCGGCTACGCCCCGTACCTGACGCTCCAGCAGAAGATCGAGGTGCTTCAGACCGTCGACGTCCGGGAGCGGCTGACCAAGGTCGTCGGCTGGACCCGGGACCACCTCGCCGAGCTGGACGTGGCCGAGACGATCCGCAAGGACGTCCAGGAGGGGATGGACAAGCAGCAGCGCGAGTTCCTGCTCAAGCAGCAGCTGGCCGCGGTGCGCAAGGAGCTCAACGAGCTCAACGGCACCCCGGACAGCGAGGAGGAGGACTACCGGGCCCGGGTCGAGGCGGCGAATCTGCCGGAGAAGGTGCTGGCCGCCGCGCTCAAGGAGGTCGACAAGCTGGAGCACGCCTCCGACGCGTCGCCCGAGGGCGGCTGGATTCGCACCTGGCTGGACACCGTCCTGGAGATGCCCTGGAACGACCGCAGCGAGGACGCGTACGACATCGCCGAGGCGCGCGCGATCCTGGATGCGGACCACTCCGGCCTGGTCGACGTCAAGGAGCGCATCGTCGAGTACCTGGCGGTTCGCAAGCGGCGCGAGGAGCGTGGGCTCGGTGTGGTCGGCGGTCGTCGTTCCGGCGCGGTGCTGGCCCTGGTCGGCCCGCCCGGGGTCGGCAAGACCTCGCTCGGCGAGTCGGTGGCCCGCGCGATGGGTCGCTCGTTCGTCCGGGTCGCGCTCGGCGGTGTGCGGGACGAGGCCGAGATCCGCGGCCACCGGCGCACCTACGTCGGCGCGCTGCCCGGCCGGATCGTCCGGGCGATCAAGGAGGCGGGCAGCATGAACCCCGTCGTCCTGCTCGACGAGATCGACAAGGTCGGCTCGGACTACCGGGGCGACCCGACCGCCGCCCTGCTCGAAGTACTCGACCCGGCGCAGAACCACACCTTCCGCGACCACTACCTGGAGGTCGAACTCGACCTGTCCGACGTGGTGTTCCTGGCCACGGCCAACGTCCTGGAGACGATTCCCGAGCCGCTGTTGGACCGGATGGAACTGGTCCGCCTCGACGGCTACACCGAGGACGAGAAGGTCGTCATCGCCCGGGACCACCTGATCAAGCGTCAGTTGGACAAGGCGGGCCTGGACGACACCGAGGTGTCCTTCACCGAGGACGCGCTGCGGCTGCTGGCGGGCGAGTACACCCGCGAGGCGGGCGTGCGCACCCTGGAGCGTTCGATCGCCCGCGTGCTGCGCAAGGTCGCGGCCCGGCAGGCGCTGGACGCCGAGGCGCACCCGCTGCCGATCACGGTGGACGCCGGCGACCTGCGCGACTACCTCGGCCGGCCCCGGCACACCCCGGAGTCGCTGCTGAGCAAGGCCGAACAGCGCACGGCGGTACCGGGGGTGGCCACGGGGCTCGCGGTCACCGGTGCGGGTGGCGACGTGCTCTACATCGAGGCGTCGCTCGCGGACGCGGAGACCGGCGGTACGGGACTGACCCTGACCGGCCAACTCGGTGACGTGATGAAGGAGTCCGCGCAGATCGCGCTGTCCTACCTGCGCTCGCGCGGGGCGGAACTGGAGGTGCCGGTGGGCGACCTCAAGGACCGTGGCGTGCACATCCACGTCCCGGCCGGAGCGGTGCCCAAGGACGGCCCGAGCGCCGGCGTCACGATGACCACGGCGCTGGTGTCGCTGCTGACCGGGCGACCGGTCCGCTCGGACGTGGCGATGACCGGTGAGGTCTCGCTCACCGGCCGGGTACTGCCGATCGGCGGCGTCAAGCAGAAGCTGCTCGCCGCGGAGCGGGCCGGCGTCACCACGGTGCTGATCCCCAAGCGCAACGAGGCCGACCTGGACGACGTGCCCGAGGAGGTCCTGAGCCGACTCACCGTGCACGCGGTGGCCGACGTGCGCGAGGTACTGGAACTGGCCCTGGAGCCGGCCACCGCCGAGCACACCGTGGCCGCCTGACCCTGCGGGGCCTGCGAGAACATGCTGCGCGAGTCGCCTTCCGGGCGGCTCGCGCAGCATTTTTCGGCCAAGCTCGGACAAGCCGGTTGGCCGCGAATCTCGATTCGGTCACGTGCCGGAAAGTTCGGTTGGTTGCTGTCAGTATTCGCGCATGTCATATGGAACGGGTGGGGGCCCGGGCTGGGGAGACGGTTCGTCCGCTCCGCCATCGCCTGGGTTTCCGCCGCAACCTCAGCCGCAACTTCCCTGGTATCAGCGCACGGTGTGGATCGTCGTGCTGCTGATCGTGTTCGCGCCGGTGGGCATCTTCCTGATGTGGAAGTACGTGAACTGGCAACGCCCGTTGAAGATCGGCGTGGCGGTCGTCGCCGGCGTGGTCTTCCTGGCCGCCGCAGCGAGTTCGCTGTCCGACTCGAAGGACGACTCCGAGGCGGACAAGGTCACACCGGCTTCGACGTCGGCCCCCTCGGGGGTGGCGACGACACCGGCGCCCACGCGCACGGCGCCGTCGACGAGTGTGACTCCCGTGAGCGGCACACCGACTCCGCCCGCCGGCACGGCTGTCGCCGAACCACCGCCGGCCGCTCCGCCGCAGGACGTGGTCAGTGCGCCGGAGACGGAGGCCCCGAAGGCGGAGACCCCCAAGGCGGATCCACCGAAGACCGATCCGCCGGCGGTCAAGACGGGCGTCGGGAGAGGTCAGTTCTGTTCACCGATCGGAGCCCCGGGCATCACGAAGCAGGGTGAGTCCGTGACGTGTGCCTTGAACCCCGAGGACCGGAAGGGCCACTGGGCCTACCGTTGACCCATCGGCAACGATCCTGGCGTCGGCGGCCCCGGCGGAACTCGCGGGCCGCCGAATCCGGGATCCCCGGGGCGAGTTGAGTACACATACTCATGTGACAAACGGCGGCGCGGCGAAGACTGTTGCCATGACATCGCCGCTGCGCACCAACAACACCCATGGCTTCTTCGTCCAGGCCGCGCTGTCCTTCGGCGTGTCCGTGAGTGCGGTTCTGATCGGGATCGTCTATCTGCCGGTGGACCGCTGGATTCGGGCCTTTCTCGGCCTCGGCGTGCTTTACGTCGTGACGTCGAGCATCACCATCGCCAAGGTCGTGCGTGACCGGCAGGAGAGTGAGGCCGTGGTCAGCCGGGTCGACCAGGCGCGCCTGGAGAAGCTGCTGACCGACCACGACCTGTTCAAGAACGACCTGGTCTGACACGGTGCCGGCGCCGGAGCGTGAGACCGGCTACGACCCCAATTCCTCGATCGTCTTCAGGATCCGCTTGTCCGACACCGGTTGCGGCGTGCCCAGGGACTGGGCGAAGTAGCTCACCCGCAGCTCCTCGATCTGCCACCGAACCGCCGCGACGTCGGCCGGAATCGGCGCACCCTTGGTCTGGCGGTCCATCAGGTCCCGGTAGGCAGCCTGGATCTGATGGACCTTCAGCATGCGCTCGCGGTCCCGCACCGGATCCGCCTCCAGGCGCTGCAGGCGCCGCTCCATCGCCTGGAGATAACGATGCACGTCCGGCAGCCGCCGCCAACCCGCCGCGGCCACGAAGCCCTTGTGTACCAGCGCCGTGTACTGCGCCTTCAGGTCGGCCAGTGCCGGGGCCAGGGCCGGGCTCCGGGTCGCCTTCAATCGCCCGGCGACGTTGTGCGACGCGCCCAGGATGCGCTCGACCTTGACCACGGTGTCCTCGGTCAGCCGAGGCAGCCCCGCCTTGACCCGGTCGCGCAGCCGGACGAAGCCCGCCTCATCCCACACCGGGCCGCCCGCGTCCTGGATCAGCATGTCCGCCGCGCACGCGAGGATGTCCTCGAAGAGCGCATCGATGCCCCCGTGCGGGTTGTGACTCAGCGTCAGCTTGGCCATGTTGGGCAGCCGACCCTGGATCTGCTTGACCGGCGACTGCACGTTCAGCAGCACCAGGCGCCGCGTCCCGAGCCGCATCGCGCGCAACTGCTCCGGCTCGCTGTCGAACAGCCGGACCGCCACCGAGGTGCCCTCGTCGACCAGCGCCGGATACGCCTTGACCACCAGCGGCCCGCGTCGCTGCTCGACCACGCGCGGCAGCTCGCCGATGGTCCACGAGGTCACGCCCGTGCGCTCGATGTCCAGCGTGCTCGCCGCCTCGGACACCGCGGCCCGCATCCGGTCGCGCAGCTTGAGCTTGAGCGCCTCCAGGTCCTTGCCCTCGGCCAGCGTGCGCCGGTCGTCGTCGAGCACCCGGAACGTCATCCGCAGGTGGTCGGGCACCTTCGCCAGGTCCCACGTCTCGCGCTTGACCGGCATGCCGGCCATCCGGCTCAGCTCGCGCTCCAGCACGTCCACCAACGCCCCCCGGCGGGCCGGGATCCGCGCCAGGATCGCGCGCGCGTAGTCCGGCGCCGGCACGAAGCCGCGGCGGATGCCCTTGGGCAGCGCGCGGATGTACGAGGTCACCAACTCCTCGCGCAGGCCCGGGATCTGCCAGTCGAAGCCGTCACCGGTGAGCTGGTTGAGCACCGCGACCGGGATGTGCGCGGTGACCCCGTCGGCGTTCGAGCCGGGCTCGAACTGGTAGGTCAGCTTGAGCTCCAGACCCTGTTCGACCCACGTGTTCGGGTAGTCCTCCTCGGTGATCCCGCCCGCCTTGGCGTTGATCAGCATGGACTTCTCGAAGCTCAGCAGGTCCGGTTCGGTCCGGTGGGTCTTCTTCCACCACGCGTCGAAGTGCCGTCCGGAGACCACGTCGGCGGGGATGCGCTCGTCGTAGAAGTCGAACAGGGTCTCGTCGTCGACCATGATGTCCCGGCGCCGGGCCCGGTGTTCGAGCTCCTCGACGTCGGCGAGCAGTCGCCGGTTGGCCGCAAAGAACCTGTGGTGCGTACGCCAGTCGCCCTCCACCAGGGCGTGCCGGATGAACAGCTCGCGGGACAGCTCCGGATCGACCTTGCCGTAGCCGACCTTGCGCGCGGCCACGATCGGCACGCCGTACAGCGTGACCTTCTCGTAGGCCATCACCGCGGCCATCTTCTGTTCCCAGTGCGGCTCGCTGTAGGTGCGCTTGATCAGATGCCCGGCCAGCGGCTCGATCCACTCGGGTTCGATCCGGCCGGCGATCCGCGCCCACAGCCTGGACGTCTCGACGAGTTCGGCCGCCATCACCCACCGCGGCGGCTTCTTGAACAGCGCCGAGCCGGGGAAGACCGAGAAGCGGGTGCCGCGCGCGCCGCCGTACTCGCGCTTGGCCGGGTCCATCAGGCCGATGTGCGAGAGCAGACCGGACAGGATCGCGGTGTGGATGTGCTGTGTGTTCGGCTCCTGCGGCTCGCCGGTCGCCTCGATCCCGAGCGACTTGGCGGCCGAACGCAACTGGCTGTGCAGATCCTGCCATTCGCGTATGCGCAGGTAGTGCAGGAACTCGCTCTTGCACAACTTGCGGAACCGGCTGGAGGACAGCTCGTCGCGCTGTTCCTTGATGTAGTTCCACAGGTTGAGGTACGCGAGGAAGTCGGATTCCTTGTCCGCGAACCGTGCATGCAACTGGTCGGCGTGCTGCTGGTGTTCGACGGGTCGCTCGCGCGGGTCCTGGATGGACAGCGCGGACGCGATGATCAGCACCTCGCGGACCACACCGTTGCGGTCCGCCTCCAGGATCATCCGGGCCAGCCGCGGGTCCACCGGAAGCTGGGACAGCTTGCGCCCGACCGGGGTCAGCCGCTTGCGTACGTCCGGCTCGTTCGGGTCCAGCGCGCCCAGTTCCTCCAGGAGCTGTACGCCGTCCTTGATGTTGCGCCGATCCGGCGGCTCCACGAACGGGAACGCGGCGATGTCGCCCAGGCCCAGCGCGGTCATCTGCAGGATGACCGAGGCCAGGTTGGTGCGCAGGATCTCCGGGTCGGTGAACTCGGGCCGCGACTCGAAGTCCTCCTCGGAGTACAGCCGGATGCAGATGCCGTCCGAGGTACGCCCGCTGCGGCCCTTGCGCTGATTGGCCGACGCCTGCGAGATGGCCTCGATCGGCAGCCGCTGCACCTTGGTGCGCAGGCTGTACCGGGAGATGCGCGCGGTGCCCGGGTCGATCACGTACTTGATGCCCGGCACGGTCAGCGAGGTCTCCGCCACGTTGGTCGCGAGCACGATCCGGCGGCCGGTGTGCTGCTGGAAGACCCGGTGTTGCTCGGCGGCGGACAGGCGCGCGTACAGCGGCAGCACCTCGGTGTTGCGCAACTGTCGTTTGTTCAGCGCCTCCGCGGTGTCCCGGATCTCCCGCTCGCCGCTGAGGAAGACCAGGATGTCGCCGGACGCCTCGCCGAGCAGTTCGTCCACGGCGTCGCTGATCGCCTGCACCTGGTCACGATCGTCGGGTCGGCGCTTGGTCCCCGCCTCGTCGTCGTCCTCGTCCTCGTCGAGTTCCGCGACGAGCGGGCGATACCGCACCTCGACCGGATAGGTCCGGCCGGACACCTCGATGATCGGCGCGTCGTCGAAGTGCTGCGAGAAGCGCTCCGGGTCGATCGTGGCCGAGGTGATGATCACCTTGAGATCGGGGCGGCGCGGCAACAGTTGTTTGAGATAGCCGAGCAGGAAGTCGATGTTGAGGCTGCGCTCGTGCGCCTCGTCGATGATCAGCGTGTCGTACTGCCGCAACAGCCGATCGTTTTGCACCTCGGCGAGCAGGATGCCGTCGGTCATCAGCTTGACCAGCGTGTTGTCACTGGACTGGTCGTTGAAGCGGACCTTGTACCCGACCACGTCGCCGAGTTGTCCGCCCAACTCCTCGGCGATCCGGTCACCGACCGTGCGCGCGGCGATCCGGCGCGGCTGGGTGTGTCCGATCAGGCCCTGTACGCCGCGACCGAGTTCGAGGCAGATCTTCGGGATCTGGGTGGTCTTCCCGGAGCCGGTCTCGCCCGCGACGATGACGACCTGGTGGTCGCGGATCGCGGCCAGGATGTCGTCCTTCTTCTGGCTGACCGGCAGCGCCTGGGGGTAGGCGATCGCGGGCACGGCGGCGCGCCGGTTCGCGACCCGCATCTCGGCGGCGTCGAACGCGGTGATCAGGCTCTCGGTCTCGGCGACCTGCTGCGGGCCCTTGCGGTTCTTGCGGGTCCGGTCGAGGCGACGGCGCAGACGGTCCTGATCCCGAAGCATCAGGTGGGGCAGGCGCGCCTGGAGGTCGGCGAGCTGAGATGTGGCTACTGGCGTTCCCATTACGGGGTCAAGGATAAGTGGCACCCCCGGGGCGCAGGCCAGTGGATTACTTCCGACGGCGATCCGCGCCGAATCCGTGCGTGATCCCGGGCCGAATCCGGTCTTGATCCCGCACCGAATCCGCGCGCGGGCGCCTCGCCGAATCCTCCTGCCGTGTCAATTGTTGAACGTAGAACTACTTGGTATCCTGGGCCCATGGACACCACCTCGCCCCGGCCCAGTGCTCAGCGCATGCCCGTCGTCTACCTCGGCCACGGCGCGCCGCCGCTCGCGGACGACGCGTTGTGGACCGGTCAGCTGGCCTCCTGGTCCGCGGACCTGCCCCGGCCCGCGGCGATCCTGATGGTGTCCGCACACTGGGAGGACGCCCCGATCGCACTCGGCGCGACCCGCACGATCCCGCTGGTGTACGACTTCGGCGGCTTTCCCGAGCACTACTACCGGGTCACCTACCCGGCACCCGGCGCTCCCGAGTTGGCGGCGCGGGTGCGGGCGCTGCTCGGGCCGGACGTGCGGGACGCGCCGGAGCGCGGCCTGGACCACGGCGCATACGTACCGCTGGTCGAGATGTATCCGGACGCCGACGTGCCGGTCCTGCAGATGTCGCTGCCCACGCTCGACCCGGTCCGGCTGTATCAGGTCGGCCAACGGCTCGCGCCGCTGCGCGACGAGGGCGTGCTGATCGTGGGCAGCGGGTTCTTCACCCACAACCTGCGCGGCCTCGATCCCCGGGCGGATGCGCCGGCGCCGGGGTGGTCTCGCGAGTTCGATCACTGGGGCGACGAGGCGTTCCGGGGCGGCGACGTGGACGCGCTGCTCGACTTCACCCACAAGGCACCCGCCGCGCGCCTGGCGCACCCCCGGACCGAACACCTCGCGCCGCTGTTCGTCTCGCTGGGCGCGGGTCACGAGGACCTGGACCGGCTGAACCAGGTCATCGACGGCTTCTGGTTCGGACTCTCCAAGCGGTCCATTCAGCTGGGGTGACGTCCGCGATGGCGCGGGTGGTGGCGCGCGCGGTGACGTGTCCGGTGGCGTGCGGGTGCGGGCGGTGCCGTGCCGCCGGCTCCCGAGGCACCGCGCCGAGGTCGCTCGGGGCGGTGCGTGTCGGCTTCGATACGTGATGCTCCGAAGTAGGCCAATGTCGTAAATAAACGGAACTGCGCCACCGTGCGCCACCGGAGCCGTAACGTAGCCGCATGGCTGCCAGAACCCTGCCACAGAGCTGCGTGGGAGTCGGCTGCATGCTCGTGCGCGAGCACCTGAACACCGAACAGCGCTTCTGGGATGCGAGGTTCTTCCCGTCCGGCGGTGTGCGGGAGGACAGCGGGCTGCTCGTCGCGCTGTTGATGGCGTCGGCGCTGCATCGGGTCGCGCGCAGCATGGGCATGGCCGATACCGACCCGGACGCGGTCATGCGGGTGCCCGTGGTGCCGACGCACGCGCTCCTGCGCACCGACCACGACGCGCTCGAAGCGGCCCGGACCTTCACCAATCCGGCCGAACTCGACGAGTTCCACACCCGCCTCATCCGGCTGTGCCCGGGCCGGGACGCCGTCTGGCCCTCGGTCCGCTGGACCGCCGAGGACCTCCTGCTGGTCTACGCCCACGCAGCCGCGACCCACCGCGTCCTCCCGACCCTGGACCCCACCCGAGCCCTCGCCGACATCGACCCGGCCCTGACGGTGGCGGGCCTGTGGGAGAAGTGAGGACGACGCTGCGGCGGCGCGTGTCGGGAGAGGCGGGTGGAGCCGCCGGAGTCTGGTGAAGTCGATCGAGTGGCACATCGGCGCGTGTCTCGTGCCGTTCGGCGGCCGCACCCACGCCGAGACCCCGGCTCCGCGTGGGAACCGGGGTCTCGGGGGCGGCGGCTTCGGGGCTCAGGTCTCGTCGGCCGGGGTGAGGTCGCTTTCGTAGTGGACGATGGTCGGGGGCACCGCGAAGAACTCGCCGACGATGGCTCGCCACTGGGGGAACAGGTCGGATTCGCGGAAGCCGACCGTGTGGGCCTCCAGGGTCTCCCAGCCGATCAGCAGCAGGTACGACGTGGGCGACTCGATCTGGCGGATCAGGCGCGCCCAGCGGAAGCCGGCGGACTTGGCGACGACCTCGCGGCCGCGCAGGAACGCGGCCTCGAATTCGGCCTCGCGGCCTTCCGCGACGGTGATGTCCGCGTGTTCGATGATCATGGCAGGCTCCGTGCTCGGTCGGATCGGTCAAGGCGACACGAGGATCATGGCGAACCGCCCCGGCGCGGATCGCGCCGGGGCGGTTCGCCACGCCGACGCGAAGCGCCGGCCGATCACCGTCAGCTGAACCAGTGCCGCTTCTTGCGGGTGAGCTGGTAGCCCAGGATGCCGAAGACCACCGCGACGAAGGTCGCCATCGCGGTCCAGAACCACCGCGCGTTCGGGCCGTCCATCCAGTCCCACTGGTACCAGTGGTCCTCGTCCTGGTCCCAGGCCACCGACCGGGTGTCCGCGGTCTGCCCGCTCTTGAGCACCGAGCCGGCCTTGGTGATCGGCACCAGCGGGTCGGCCAGCCGGCGGTCCGAGGTCGGCACCTGGTCGTCGCCGTCCTTGGTGTCCACCCGTACGGTCACCTTGGTCGCGGCGCCCGCGTCCAGGTCGGGCACGGCCATCGCGGCGACGCGGACGAAGTACATCCCGGGCAGCGGGTCGGTGGACCACGGCTCGGCCCAGTCGCGGACGGTGCGCGGCGTGCAGGTCAGGGCGATTTTGGTGTCGGTCTTCTGCGCCGTGGCGACCTGCTTGCCCTCGACGCACGGCTGGCGCCGGCGCAGGCCGTCGTAGATCTCGATGCGGTAGGTCACCGGTCCGCTGCGCGCGTTGCCGGGGGCCAGCTCCAGATCGACCTTGGCGTGGATCTCCTTGCCCGCCCTGGCCGGGAACTGCCAGTACAGGTACTCGCCTTGGGACGCCGACCAGCGCGCCTCCTCGCCCGGTTTCAGCGTGCCCGCGCCCAGGAACGAGGTGCCCGGCGGCACGTCCTGATCGGCCATCGCCGGCGCGGCGAACAGCGTCACGCCCACGAACGCCGCGGCGACGGCCGCCAACGCCCGCTTGATTCCACGGATTGCGCTCGTCATGACATCGCCTTCCCGAGAGCCTTGAACGCGCGGCGCAGCCAACCGGCCAACAGCCCGGCGATCAGGCCGAATCCGGCGAGCACGCCCAGGAACACCCAGCCCCGGCCCAGGCCGTGCACGTTCGCGGCCTTGCTGTCGGTGGCCTTGACCAGGTCCACCGTCAACTCCAGCGGCAGACCGGGCTTGGTGGCCACGTTCGGCTGCGCGGCGAACGCGTTGGTGACGACCAGGCAGATCGTCCTGGTCTTCGCGTTGTCGCTGTCCGTCTTGTACGGGTAGCGCAGACCGGCGGACTGCACGTCCGTCCGGCCGTTGCCCGCCCCCGCGTTGCCGACCAGTTCGCGGCCGTCCTCGCTGAACGCGGTGATGGTCACGTCGTAGTCGCGCGCCACCTTGCGGTCCGAGCCGACCGTCGCGGTGGCCCGCAGCTCCTGGTTCGGCTTGAGCGGGACCTTGTACCAGAGGTGCTGGCTGAACTCCTCGCGGTCGCTGTACACGCCGGGCGCCAGCAACGGCGCGTCCTGGCAGCCGTTCGGGCTGCCCTTGACCGATGCGGGCGTCTCGTCCGCCTCGCGGACCGCGCGCTTGACGATCTGCTGGACCTTCTGCGACAGCTCGTCCGCGTTCAGCACCGAGGTGTAGGTGCCGCCGGTGGCCTCCGCGATGCAGGAGAGCTGACGACGGGTGTTCTCGTCCGGGACCAGGCCCAGCGTGTCCACGATCAGATTGAGGCCGGAAGCGGCCAACTCGCGTGCCACGTCGCACGGGTCGGGCGGCGCGCAGGTCTCCTCACCGTCGGTGATCAGCACGATTCGGCGGCTGCCCGCTCCGGTGCCGAGGTCCTTGGCGGCCTCGCGCAGCGACAGTGCGATCGGAGTCCAGCCGGTCGGCGCCAACTTGGCGATCTCGTTCTTGATCACGACCTTGTTCGGCCGTCCGACCGGGGCCAGTTGCTGGGTGTCCACGCAACCCTTGGCCTTGTCGTTGCCCGGGTACGTGGCCCCCAGCACCCGGACGCCGAAATCGGCGGGCTCCGGAACGCTGTCCACGACCTCGTTGAAGGCCTTCTTCGCGGCGTCCATGCGGGTCATCCCGCCGGCGTCGTTGGCCTTCATCGAACCGCTCACGTCGAGGACCAGCTCGACTTTCGGTGGTGGCCCGGTCGGATTCGTCTCGTCGGCCATCGCGGACGGTGCGGAACCGCCCACGACAGCCAAGGTCGTCAGCAGGCCGATCAAGCCGGCCCCGACCTTTCGCATCTTGATCGTCACGGGGGAGGATCCTACGGATCAAATCGGCCCGCCGTTTGCCGCACACCGTAGGTGGATTGACAGCCCGTCAGGCGGTTGGTGACGATTCGTCGGAAACATTCCCCGGTGGTGCGGTCAGGTCGTACAGGGTCACCCCGCCCACGGTCTTCGCGGTGAACGTCTGCTCGACCCAGGTCGCGATGGCCTGCGACGCGTTGCTGCCGCCCATGCTGCGCATGCCGCCGTCGCCCATGCCGCCGCCGGCTCCGCCGCCGATGAAGTAGTGGATCCGACCATCCCCGACCAACTTTTGGAACTCGGCCAGGGTCGGCGACGGGTCGCTGCCGTTGAAGCCGCCGATCGGCATGACCGGCTTCCCGGTGGCGAGTTGGTAGCCCGAAGCGCTGTTGGAGCCGACCGAGGCGGCCACCCACGTATAGGAGTCAGCGTCCTGCTTCAGCGCGGCGACCACCTCCTTGCCGGGCGTACTGCCGTTGAGCAGCCCGCCCATGCCGCCCGCACCGCCGCCCCGGCGTGGCGTCGTGCCCGGCGGAACGGCGCCGTTGCCGGGGGCGGTCCACTGACCGCGGGGGCCGCCGGTGCCGTCGGGCACCTGCCCGTTTCGACCCGGAACGCCCGGGAACGCCGGTGCCCCCTGGCCCGGTTGGCCACCCGGTACCTGTCCGGGCGGAGCGCCCTGGAACCCGCGCTGCGCGCCCCCGAAGCCGCCGGGTCCGCCCGGGCCGCCCGGCCCGCCTCGCCCGAAGCCCATCCCGGCCGGCCCCGCGCTGGGGATCGACCCGCCCTTCGCGGTGGCGACCGTGTCCCACGTGTACGCGGCCGGCCCGGCCAGCAGCGCGGCCACCGAGACCGTGGCGGCCACCGGCGCGAGGCCGCGCAGCGCGACGAACGCGGCGCCGAACACGGCCAGGGCGCCGAGGATTCCGCCGACGAGTACGACGTGGCGCAACCACGGATGCCAGTCCGGTGTCCGGTCCAGCAGGTGGTACGACCACCACGCGCCGACCGCGATGGTCAGCGCCGCGACCGCCGCCGCGCGCGGTACCCGGCGTCGCTCCCACAACAGCGCGGCGCCCATCGCCACCACCGCGGCGATCGCCGGTGCCAACGCGATGTTGTAGTAGGCGTGGAAGATGCCGGCCATGTAACTGAAGACCAGGCCCGTGATCAGCAGCCATCCGCCCCACAACACGATCGCCGCCCGGGCGGGATCGGCCCGCGGAGCGCGTCGCGTCAGCCACAGGCCCACCGCGAGCAGGATCAGCGCGGCGGGCAACAACCAGGAGATCTGGCCGCCCATCTCGGCATTGAACAGCCGATCCCACCCGGTGGACCCCCAGTTGCCCCCGCCTCCGCGCGGACCGCCGCCTCCGCCGGCGACGCTGCCGGTCTCGTTGCCGTTGAGCCGGCCCAGTCCGTTGTAGCCCAAGGTCAGTTCGAGGATCGAGTTGTGCTGCGAGCCGCCGATGTAGGGGCGGGACGATTCCGGCCACAATTCGACGATTGCGATCCACCAGCCGCCGGCGATCGTCAACGCCAGGCCCGACCAGAGCAGTTGCCGCACCCTCCGCCGGAAGCCCACCGGCGCGCACACCAGATACACCAGCGCGAATACCGGCACGATCAGGAACGCCTGGAGCATCTTGGCCAGGAATCCGAAGCCCACGCACGCACCGGCCAGGACCAACCACCGGGTACTCGCGGTCTCCTGGGCGCGCAGCACCGCGTACGCGGCGACGGTGAGCAGCAGAACCAGCAGCGCGTCCGGATTGTTGAACCGGAACATCAGCGCCGCGACCGGCGTCAGGGCCAGCAGCGCACCCGCCAACAGGCCGGCCCAGGCCGGGAATCGGCGCCGGACGGCCAGGTAGAGCACGCCGACCGTGGCGACGCCCTCCAGCGCCTGTGGGATCAGGATGCTCCACGCGTTGACGCCGAAGACGCGGGCCGACAGGCCCATCACCCACAACGACGCCGGGGTCTTGTCGACCGTGATCGAGTTGCCCGCGTCGGAGGATCCGAAGAAGAACGCCTTCCAACTCTCCGTCCCGGCCTGGACGGCGGCCGAATAGAACGAGTTGGCCCAACCGGAGGCACCCAAGCCCCAGATGTACAGCAGACCGGTCCCGACCAGCAGGGCGAGCAACGCGGGCCGCACCCAGGGCGCGTCCGCGGTCCGCCCACGAACCAGCCGGACGAACCAGGGCTTTTCGGTCGCGGTGCCGGTCTCGGGAACCGGCATCGGCAGTGGAGCCACTACGGCGGTCATGCGTCCTCACCTGCCGAACCGGAAGAACCGGCGGAGTCGGTCGTGTCGGTCGAGTCGGTCGAGTCGACCACCTCGGTCGAGTCGGTCCAGCCGATCGCGCCCGTCGTGCCGGTCGGCTTCGCCGAAGCAGCCGATCCGCTCGCCGTGTTGCACGTGATCGAAGTCACCGAGGCGATCGGGCCGCCCGGGCCTGTCGCGGTTGCCGCATCCGCCCGGCCGCCCGGATCCGTGGACTTCGCCGGGTCGGCCGGATCGCCACGATCGACCGGATACCCAGAGCGCCCGACCCCCGCCGCGCGAAACACCCACACCCGCAGCAGCAGGAACCGCACGATCGTGGCGACGGCCCCCGCACCGACCAGCGCACCAAGTTCGACCGCACGCGCCGGATGTGCGACCACGGCGTGCAGACCGGCCAGGGTCGCGCTGCTCAACGCGAGGCCGACGACGAAGGCCAAGCCGCCCTGGGCCTGATGGCGCCACACCCCGGCACGCCCGCGGACCCCGAAGGTGAATCGACGGTTGGCCGCGGTGTTCGCGATCGTGGTCATCGTCAGGGCCAACGCGTTCGCGGCCGGCGCCCCCATGTCGCCGCGCAGCAGGATGTACAGCACCAGGTGCGCCAGCGTGCTGACCAGCCCGATCAGCGCGAAGCGCGGGAGTTGGGCGCGCATCGCCGGTGGCAGCCGCGCCTCGCGCACCCGCGGCGGGACCGCGACCCGGAACGTGCCGGCCGTGATTCGCCGGGCCACCCGCGCCATGCCGCGCAGATCGTCCAGCGCGGTGTGCAGCACGTCGACCCGGCTGTCCGGATCGTCGATCCAGTCCACCGGGACCTCGTGGATGCGCAGCCCGTTGCGCTCGGCGAGCAACAGCAGTTCGGTGTCGAAGAACCACTCCTCGTCGTGTACGTGCGGCAGCAGCGCCTGGGCGACCACCGTGCGGGCGGCCTTGAACCCGCACTGCGCGTCCGAGAAGTGCGCCGCGAACACCCCGCGCAGCAGCAGGTTGTACGACCGCGACACGACCTCGCGGCGCGGCCCGCGGACCACCGCCGCCGAACGGGCCAGCCGGGTGCCGATGGCGAGATCGCTGTGGCCGCTGACCAGCGGCGCGACCAGCGGCAGGAAGGCGTCCAGATCGGTGGACAGGTCGACGTCCATGTAGGCGACCACGTCCGCGTCGGACTCGGCCCACACCTTGCGCAGCGCCCGGCCGCGGCCCTTGCGGTCCAGGTGCACCGCGCGTACGTGCGGCAGTTCGCGGGCGAGTTCGCGGGCCACCTGCCAGGTCGCGTCGGTGCTGGCGTTGTCGGCGACGACGATGCGGAAGGCGTACGGGAATCCGTCGAGCAGATAGGCGTGCAGGCGGCGCACGCTCGCGGCCAGGACGTGCGCCTCGTTGTAGACGGGCACGACCACGTCCACGATCCGGGTGCGAATCGGTGTCGTCAGGCTCATGCCGCGACGGTGTCGAGACGGCATGGGAGCCGTCTGAGGCGTTTCTTAAGGTGGGATGAGAATCGCCGTGGCGGCCGGAAACCGGGGTGCCATCGACATGTGGCCGGACGGGGGCTGGCGCGGGACGGCCATGGGATGCGAATCTCGCGTTCCGAGACGCCTATGCTGCCGGTCGGAAGACCGGCACACCGCGACACAGCGATCCGGAGGTCGGATGAACACCTCGGCGGGTAGGTCAGTGGGCGCGGAATCCGCGCAACCGTTCGTGGAGGCCGTCGAGATCCCGGCCGGGGGATGGGTCTTCAACGCCCGAGTGGCCGGTCCGGCGGACGGCCGACCGGTGTTGTTCCTGCACGGGTTCCCGCAGATGTCCGCCTCCTGGACGGCGCAACTCCTGGGCCTGGCCCGGGCCGGCTACCGGGCGATCGCGTTCGATCAGCGCGGCTACTCGCCGGGTGCTCGGCCGCCCCAGGAATCGGCCTACGGACGCGACGAGTTGGTCGGCGACGTGATCGCCGTGCTGGATGCGCTCGGCGTGCCCCGGGTGGATCTGGTCGGGCACGACTGGGGCGGCGCACTCGCGTGGCAGGTCGCGGGCCTGCGGCCGGAGCGATTGCGCACGCTGACCGTGGTGTCCACGCCGCACCCGGTCGCGCTCACCGCGGCGGTCCGCGACGATGCCACCGGCCAGCGGGAACAGTCCTCGTACATGCGGCTGTTCCGCACCCGCGGGGTGGCCGAGGAGAAGCTGCTGGCGGACGACGCGGCCTACCTGCGCGCGGTGTTCGCCTCGCTGCCGGCCGAGATCACCGAACGCTACCTCGCGGTCCTGCGCGAACCGGGCGCACTGACCGGGGCGTTGAACTGGTACCGGGCGATCGACCCGAAGGTGTTGCGCGACATCGGCGACATCGACGTCCCGACCCTCTACGTCTGGAGCGATCGGGACGTGGCCTTCGGTCGCGCCGCCGCCGAGGCCACCGCTGCCTCGGTGACCGGTCCGTACCGCTTCGAGGTGCTCGCCGGCGTCGACCACTGGGTCCCCGAAAACGGCGCGGAGGCCCTGACCGGGCTGCTGCTGGAGCACCTGGCGGCCTTCGCGCAGGAGTGACGCGGACCGCGAGCGGGCGCGTCGGGCGCCGGGATGCGCTCCGCCCGGGCCCGCCGTGGGCCCGGGCGGGCCGCGTCACGGTCGGGAACCGGCGTCGAGGCGGGCCGTCCCGGTGGTGGTCGCACGGACCGGCCCGACCCGCAGCAGCCGGGCGAAGGCAGGCGGGAACCACCAGTTGGCTCGGCGCAGCAGGGTCACCAGGGCGGGCGCGAGCACGCCGCGCACGATCGTCGCATCCACGAGGATGCCGACCGCGAGCGCGGTGGCCAGGATCCGGACGTCGGTGATCGGCACGGTGGACAGCGCCACGAAGGCCAGGAACAGGATCAGCGCCGCCGAGGTGACCAGGCGCCCGGTGCGGCCGATGCCGATCACGACCGACTCCTCGGTGGTGTCCCGCACGCCTTCGGCGGTCAGGTGCAGATGGGCCTCGCGGATGCGGCTCAGGATGAACACCTCGTAGTCCATGGACAATCCGAACAGGAACGCGAACACGGCCATCGGGACCCACACGGTGATCGCGCCCGTGGCCGGCGTATCGAAGAGCAGTTCGCTGCCGTGACCCTCCTGCCAGACGAGCACGATCGCGCCGTAGGAGGCCGCCACGGATACCGTGTTCAACACGAGCGCCTTGATCGGCAGCCAAACCGAGCGCAACGACCTGGCGAGCACCAGAAACGTCAGCAGCGCGATCACCGCGAGCACGGTCGGCAGCGAACCGTAGACGGCGTCGACGAAGTCGCGGTCCTGGGCGGGGCCGCCGCCGGCCTGGGTCCCGGGAGTCGTGCGCGCCGCCGCCAACACCCGGCCGACCGCATCGCGACCCGCGTCGGTGGCCGGGTCCCGCCTCGTCCACACGTCCACGACCCGCAGGCCGCCGTCCGCCCACGCGGCGGGGGCGAGCGTGCCCGAGACGCCCGGCTCGGCCGCGAGTCGCGCGGCGAGCGCGACCGGATCGCCGGTCGTGGCCACCTCGATCGGCTGCGCGATGCCCGCGCCGAAGCCCGCCGCCTCGATCGTGGCGAACACCCGGGCCGGTTCGCCGCCCCGGCCCAGCGACGCCGCCTGCGGTTGTCCCAGGCGCAGGGTCAGCGCGGGCGCGGCGAGCGCGAGCAGCAACGCGCCGCTGAGCACGGCGGCCAGGACCGGCCGGCGCGTCGTGGCGCGGGCGATCCGCGACCACAGCCGACTGTCCGGGCGCGGGGCACGGCGCGGGACGTCCAGGCGCGCGCCCCACGCGTACAGGACGACCGGCAGCAGGGTCAGCGTCACCGCGACGCTCACCAACGGCATCAGCAGACCGGCGTAGCCGACGCTGCGCAGGAACGGCACGGGCAGGACCACGAGTGCGGCCAGGGACAGTGCCACGGTGGCCCCGCTGAGCAGGACCGCACGGCCGGCGGTGGCCGCGGCCCGCACGATCGCCTCGACGCGGTGGGCCGGATCGTGGTCGTCGCCCCGGGCGCGCTCCTCCCGCCATCGGGTCACCACGAGCAACGCGTAGTCGATCGCGATGCCGAGACCGATCAGCGCGACCAGGAACTGCACGATGAAGGACACGTCGGTGACCCGGGTCAGGCCGCCCACGAGCAGGAACGTGGTGGGGATGGCGACCCCGGCGACCAGCAGCGGGACCAGGGTCAGGCCGCTTGCGAAGGTCAGGCCGAGGACGACGATCGCACCCACCGCGCCCAGCAGCGTTTCCGCGACGGGGCTGCGGGCGGCGCCGTTGTCCCGGCCGGTGAGCAGCGGCCGGCCGGTGAGCCGTACGGGCGCGTCGGCGATCCGGGTGTCGGCCACGGCGGCGCGGATCCGGCCCACGGTCGCGCCGTACGCGTTCGGACCCTCGCCGCCGGGCGGGTAGATCAGGGCCACGGTGGTGCGTTTGTCGGCCGAGATCAGCGCCGGGTCACCGGCGTCGGCGTACGAGGCATGCCGACCGCCGGGGGGCGTGACCCGGCGGACGACCGCGTCGAACTGCGCGATCACGTCCGGCGCGTCGACGTGGCGGTCGTGGGGCACGGTCAGTTCGAGCAGCAGCGGGGCATTGCGGCCGCCGGTGCCGCCGAATCGTTCGACGATCAGGTCGTTGGCCTGCTGCCCGGGCCGGCCGGGCAACTCCGAGCCCTGGCCGAGCCGATCGACGGTGCCCCCGACGGTGGCCACGCCCGCCGCGGCGAGCACCAACCACACCAGGGTCACCAGGCGCCGGTGTCCGAGAACCCAGCGCGTCATCGCTTCCACGACGGTTCGTCCCACCTTCCGAATAGGTAGTCACGCTATGCATGGAGCGGATTCTATGCATAGCGTGACTACCTATGAGTGCATCCGGCGGCCGGGCGGCACTCGGCGGGCCGCCGGCGACGGTCGCGGGCGGCGGACAGCAGGCAGCGGACGGTTTTCCGGAAGCCCCGGTGTAGCCTGGCTACTCATGAAGGCCGACGTGCTCAAGGGGCATCTCGAAGGCATGCTGCTGGCGGTGTTGGAACCCGGCGAACAGCACGGCTACGCGATCGTCGAGGAGCTCAAATCCCGAAGCGGCGGACACATCGCGCTGCCCACCGGCACCGTGTATCCGGCACTGCACCGCCTGGAGACGGCGGGTCTGATCGCCGGCCGCTGGTCCGTTCACGGTGGTCGTCGCCGGCGCAGCTACGAACTCACCCGCGCGGGTCGCCGGTCGTTGAGTGAACAACGAGCGTCCTGGCGGGAGTTCACCTCGGTGGTGTCGGGGGTCCTGGGGGTGGAGCCGGGATGGGCGGGCACGCCGTGAGCGGCCCCGGGACGGCACCCGACGCCGTGATCGTGGAGTACCTCGACGCCCTGGCCGCCGCGTTGATCGGCCCGCGTCGTCGCCGGCGCGCGATCCTCGACGAGGCACTCGACGGGCTCCTGGAATGTTCCGACGCCCACGCGGCCGACGGCGCCGACCCGGCCGAGGCCGCGCGCCGAGCCGTCGCCGAATGGGGTCCCGCGGCCGTCGTGGCCCGGGCCTACAACGAGGCCGTCCATCGACGTGGCGTCCGACGCCTGGGTGCGACGGCCCTCGGCGCACTGCCCGTACTGGCGGCCGTATGGTGCCTCGCCATGCTCGCCGGCCCGGCCGGTCCATGGGAACAACGGCCGCCGGCAGTGAACATCGGACTGATTCTGCTCGGCTTCGGCTGCGTCTTCGCCACGGCCGCCGCCCTGTCCGGTCTGCGTGCGAGCAGCGGCATCCGAGCGGTGGCGCCCGGCGCGGTGCCACCCGCCCGCGAGGCGGCCGCCGCCGTGTCCGGCGTGCTCCTGGTCCTGGCCACCCTGCCCGCCATGGTCGTCAACCGCGGCCTCGTCGCCCCGCACTCGCTCGCCTGGACGCTGATCGCCCCGGCGATCACCGTGAACGTGGGCTTGGCCCTGTACCTGAGCACGGCATGGCGTCGCTTGCGCACGACGACGCCGACCGTGACCGCCGGGTACCGCCATGGTGCCCCGGCCGGGCCGACGAGAGCTGAGGCACGGCAGCAGGGACGGTTCGGGCCGAAAGGGGGCGCGGCGGTACCTGGTTCTCGGCCGACCTGTCGGTGACGTGGCGTTCACTGGAGGCATGGACACCGACGGGCAGCGTAGGCGGGGGCCGTTCTGGGATGTGGTGGAGGGGCGGGTCATGCCGCCGCCTGCCGCGTTGTTGCTCGGGTGGGAACTGGTCGAGGTCGATCCGGAGGCGGGGACCATCGAGGTGGCGTTCGCGGCCGACGAGCGGTTCGTGAACCCCGTCGGGATGATCCAGGGCGGGTTTTTGGCCGCGATGCTCGACGACACCCTGGGGCCGGCGCTGGTCGCCACCTTGCCGGCGGATCGGTTCGCGCCGACGCTGGATCTGCACGTGCAGTTCCTGCGGCCGGCCCGTCCCGGACGGCTGCTGGGGCGCGGGCGGGTCGTGCAGCGGGGCCGGGAGGTGTGCTTCCTGGCCGGTGAACTCGTCGGTGCGGACGGCAAACCCGTGGCGGTGGCGACCGCGACTGCACGCATCCAGGTGATTCGTTAGCGGCGACCCGTGATCGTTCGTGGGCGGCGGCCCGTGATCGGCGGGAGCGTCGGGGCCGGCTCGTGGCGCGGGCAGGGGCCGCGGCGATTCGACCGTCCGGGCCGCCTCGTGGTCCGAGCTGTCCGAGCAGGGACAGCGGCGACCCAGCCTTTCGGGGCCGCAGCGCGACCAACCCGAGCAGGGACCACGGCGACCCAGTCCTTCCGGGCCGCAGCGCGGCCAGGCCCGGGGCCGGAACACCGCGGAGGTCGCGCGCAGGCCGGCCGGGGTCGGCCATGCCCGACGCGCGGCTACCCCGCCGTGCCCGGCAGTCGGATCCTGGCGATCGTGCCGGGCCCGTCGTCCGCCGGTTCCAGGGCCACCGTGCCGCCCGCGTCGGCGACCGTACGGGCCACGATGGCCAGGCCGAGGCCGGAGCCGGGCAGGCCGCGGGCGGCGGGCGCGCGCCAGAAGCGTTCGAAGACGTACGGGACGTCGTCGGCGGCGATGCCGGGTCCGTGGTCGCGCACGGTGAGTTCGCCGTCCACCAGCCGCACCCGCACCGTCGCCTCGCTGCCGGAACCGCCGAACTTGAGCGCGTTGTCGAGCAGGTTGACCACCGCCCGCTCCAGCGCGGCGGGTTCACCGCGTACGTACCAGGGCTCGATCTCCACCTCGATCCGCGCGTCCGGCGCGCGCAATCCGGCCCGCTCCACCGCCCGTTCGATCGCGGTGTGCAGCGCGGCGCTCGTGGTCGGCGGCGTGCCGGCCACGTGTTCCGGGCGGGCCAGCAACAGCAGGTCGCCGACCAGGTCGGAGAGTTCGACCAGTTGCGCCTTGACGTTGCGCAGCAGGCGCTCCTTGTCGGCGGGCGGAATCGGCCGCCCGGTCTGCTCGCTGCGCAGCAGCAGGTCGGTGTTGGTGCGCAACGACGTGAGGGGCGTGCGCAGTTCGTGTCCCGCGTCGGCGATCAACCGCTGCTGGCGCAGCCGGGAGGCCTTGAGCGAGGCGGTCATCGCATTGAACGAGCGGCCCAGGCGCGCGATTTCGTCCCTACCGGCGACCGGGATCACGGTGTCCAGATCCTCGGTGCGGGCCACGTGCTCGGCTGCCTCGGTGAGTCGGTCGACCGGCCTGAGCGCGGCCCGGGCCACCAACAGGCCCAGCGTCGCGGCGCCCAGGATGCCGATCGCGCTCACCATCGCCAACCACACGGCGAGGCTGTCCAGCGAACTCTCGATCTCGCCCAGCGGCCGGGACACCGACACCGCCGTGTCCCGGCTCACGTGTTGCGTCATCACCCGGACGTGCTTGCCGTCCTTGGTCGTCGCGTCGTGGAAGACGACCTTCCGGTCCTCCGCGGCGTTCGCCGCCGCGACCTCCTTGTCCGCCGCGCTCACCGGCACCGGGCCGACCGGGTCGGTCGCGGTGCCCAACTGGGTGCACGACCATCCGTCGGCCCGGATCACCTGGTAGGTCAACAGGCCGCGCTGGAACGGCGGTGCGGGGTGGGCGCAGATGTCGGAGATGGTGGAGCCGGGCCCGCCGCGCGGATTCAGGAACGGCGTCCCGGTGGTGGCCAGGGTGCGGTCCATCTGCTCGCGCAGCCGATTGCGCGTCAGCACCCAGCAGGTCACCGCGGCCGCCGCGACGGCGAGTGCGACGGCGAGCGCGGTGAGCAGCGCCAGGCGGGCGCGCAGCGGCAGGTGACGATGCATCAGGCCGGCGTCTCCGCCGCACGCAGCACGTAGCCGACGCCGCGCACGGTGTGCACCAGGCGGGGGAGCCCGCCCGCCTCGGTCTTGCGGCGCAGGTACATCACGTAGACGTCGAGCGAGTTGGACGCGGGTTCGAAGTCGAATCCCCAGACGTTGCGCAGGATCTGTTCCCGGGTCAGCACCTGGCGCGGGTGGGTGAGCAACAGCTCCAACAGGGAGTACTCCGTTCGGGTCAGGTCGATCGGCCGACCGGCCCGGGTGACCTCGCGCGCGGCGGTGTCCATCCGCAGGTCGGCGAACACCAGCGCGTCGTCCACCGCCTCGCTCGGTCCGGACATCGCGCTGCGCCGCAGCAGCGCCCGTACCCGGGCCAGCAGTTCGTCCAGTTCGAATGGCTTCACCAGGTAGTCGTCCGCACCCGCGTCGAGCCCGGTGACCCGGTCACCGACCGCGTCGCGGGCGGTGAGCATCAGCACCGGGAGCGTGTCGCCGCGGGCGCGTAGTCGCCGGCACGCGGTCAGGCCGTCCATCCGCGGCATCAGCACGTCCAACAGGACCAGGTCCGGCTCGTCGCCGGCGATTGCGGTGAGCGCGGCCACGCCCTCGTCGGCGAGGGTGACCCGGTAGCCCTCGAAGCGCAGGCTGGATTCGAGCGCCTCGCGGACGGCGGGTTCGTCGTCGACGACGAGGATGTGCGGCGGCGTTCCGGTGTCGGCGGCGGGCGTCATGGCGGCGACTCCTTGATTCGGCGGATCCGGGGGAACGATTACTGCGGGTGGCCCCACGGTCGCACGCGGACACCCTCCGTGTGGATTCGGCACAAAGCGTGTCGTCCCAATGTGCGCGCTCGACATGAAAGGAACATGAAAGCGACGCGGTTCGATCGAAGGTGAGCCGCTCGTGTGAGGATCTAGGACGTGTCTTCGATCGCCCGTCGGGCGTCGTAGTGCTCGGCGGGGGCCGAAGACACGCCCCCACGGCACCAGTATCGCGACGGGCAAGCACCGCCGGTCGCGGCGCTGGGCCCGCGCGGCCCGGGCCACCCCCGGCCGTCGCGCCGACCGCCCCGAACCCGGAGGAGAACCGTGGACGCCGAGCCGGTACGCAGCACCCCGAACGCCGAGCCGGGACACCCGAGCCCGACCGACGACCCGGTGCAGATGAGCCTGGACGACGGTATCGCGACCATCACGCTGGATTCGCCCGCCAACCGCAACGCGCTCTCCGCGCGTCTGGTCGCCCGGCTGCGTCACCACCTGGCCGAGGCCGGCGTGGACGAGCGGGTGCGCGCGGTGGTGCTCACCCACACCGGACCGACCTTCTGCTCGGGCATGGACCTGCGCGAGGCGGCCGCGGGCGGCATGGCCCAGGGCGCGGAGCAACTGCTCGCGCTGCTGCGCCTGGTGGTGGAGGTACCGGTGCCGGTGGTCGCGCACCTGCGCGGCAACGCGCGCGCGGGCGGCATCGGTCTGGTCGGTGCCGCCGACCTGGCGATCGCGCCCGCGCAGGCCACCTTCGCCTTCACCGAGGCGCGTCTCGGGCTCAGTCCGGCGGTGATCTCGCTGACCACGGCGCCGCGGATGGACCCGCGCTCGGTGTCGCGGTACTTCCTCACCGGCGATGTGTTCGACGGTGTGGAGGCCGAGCGGATCGGGCTGCTCACCCGCGCGGTCGACGGCGTCGGCGGTGCGGACGACGCGGTCGAGGCGCTGGTCGCCTCGTTCCGACTGTGCTCGCGCCAGGGGCTGATCGAGTCGAAGAAGCTCACCACCGGCGCGGTCCGGGCCGGCTTCGACCGGGACGGCCGAGCCCTCGCGCAGCGCTCCGCCGAGTTGTTCGCCTCCGCGGACGCGACCGAGGGCATGGCCGCTTTCCGGGAGAAGCGCGCGCCGAAGTGGGTGACCGGCGGGTGAGCGGTGTGCGACCGGTCGAGTGCGGCGGACGGCGCATCGGCCGGCCATCGGCGGGCGGCGCGTCGTGACGTGGCGTAACCCGTTGCGGCTGATGGGGTACCCGCGGTGAGCGACGGACTGTTTCCGCTGCCCAGGGAGCGGGTCGAGATCGCCCCCGGGGCGTGGCATGTACCGGATTGGCTCTCGCTCGACGAGCAGCGCGAACTGGTGGTGGCGGCCCGGGAGTGGGCCGCGCCGCCGGCCGGCATGGGCCGCGTGGTGATGCCCTCGGGTGGCGTGATGAGCGTGCGCAGCGTGTGTCTGGGGCTGCACTGGGAGCCGTACCGCTACAGCGAGCAACTGCCCTCCGGGGAGCGGGTGAAGCCCTTTCCGCCGGTGCTCGGCGCGTTGGCCCGGCGGGCGGTGGCCGACGTGTACGGGTCGATCCCGACCGACCCGTACGACATCGGCCTGGTCAACTTCTACGACGCGGACGCGAAGATGGGGCTGCACCGGGATGCCGACGAGGACTCGCCGGCGCCGGTGGTGTCGCTGAGCATCGGCGACGCGTGCGTGTTCCGCTTCGGCAACACCGAGACGCGCACCCGTCCGTGGACGGACGTGGAACTGCGCGGCGGCGACCTGGTGGTGTTCGGCGGCCCGTCCCGGCTCGCCTACCACGGGGTGCCCAAAATCCGCCCGGGCACCGGGGATTCGGCCACCGGCCTGACCTCGGGCCGGCTCAACATCACCATCCGGGCGTCGGGTCGAGGCGCCTGACGACCCGCACGCGACCGGATTCGGCTTCGGATCCGGTCGCGGCCGTCCCGGTCCCGACCGCCTCGGGACGGCCGCCCGGCATCCGTCCCGAGGCCCGGCTCCCGCGCCGACCCGAGGTCGCCGCGCCCGAACCCCGCGATCTCTCCCTGTGGGACGGGGTTGACGGATCACGCCCGGGAAAGGAACTCTCGTACGAGTCACCGAACGGAGTCGGTCGATCACCCATCGGATTCCTCGGGGGTCCCGGGTCCACCACGAGGCATCGTCGCGGCCCGAACGGGACCGGCCGCGCGGGCCGTTGGGAGCGTCATGTCATCGCAACGCCGCCGGGTCGCTCCGCTCATCGCCTTGAGTGTCTCGCTCCTGGTGGCGTGCGGCGGACCGTCCCGGTACCGGGCGGTGGTCTCCGCGTCGCCGGCGAGCGGCGCCGGACCGTGCGCGTCCGCGGTCGCCCGCGGGGAGTTACCCGAGTGGGCGCGCGCGGGCCTCGCCCCGGGCGCGTCCGCCCCGCACGTGTTCGGCGCGCGCGGGGAGATCGTCGCGATACTGCTCGGCTATCCGTACTCGGCCCCGGCCCGGCCCGGTCGACCGAGCAGGATCCTGTGGGCGGCCCGCCCCGGCCCGGGCGACGGCGACCGGCCGGGTCGAGCACTGCGGATCGAGGCGACCCTGGTCGGCGGCAGCGACGTGGTCACCCGCGAGGTGGTCGGCGGCCCGGGCCCGTCGAACATCGACCTGCCCGCGCCCGGCTGCTGGCACCTGGACCTGTCCTGGTCCGGCCGCACCGACGCGGTGGACATCCCGTACGAAGCCGGCTAGGTGTATTCACCCGTGAGGTCGGTGACACGGGCCGGGCCCCCGGCTACGGCGTGGCCGCCGCCGACAGCGCGCCCAGGGCCATGCGGCGCAACATCGGCGCCAGGATGCGCTGCGGGGTGCGCAGGGTGTGCGGGGTCGAGTTGATCAGGCCGAAGGCCGCATGCACCGCCGCACGCGCCTCGCGGTCGTCGAGACCGCCCGGGTGGGCCTTGAGGGCGACCTCGACCCAGATCTCCACGTAGGCGCGCTGCACCCGGCGGATCCGGTGCCGTTCGGCCGTGGGCACCTGGTTGAGCGCGTGGTCGTGCAGCGTGATCAGGTCCGGGTGGCGCAGCGCGAAGTCGACCTGCCCCTCGATCAGCGCCGCCAGCGCGTCCGCCGGGTCCTCGATCGCGGCCCGCTCCAGGCCCCGGGCCAGGAGTTTTTCGCTGATGTCGACCAGCAGCTCGGTCAGCATCGCCTCCTTGCCCCGGAAATGCTTGTACAGCGCGGGGCCGCTGATGCCCACCGCCGCGCCGATGTCGTCCATGCCCACGCCCTGGTAGCCGCGCTCGGCGAACAGGCGGGCTGCCACCTGCAGGATCTGCTCTCGACGGCTCACGGTCATGTGTCCATGCTAGACACTCGGATTAACCATGGTTAACCTCGGGGGCAGGTGAACGAAGGTTAACTTGAGGCGGTGTCATGGAGAGCGTGCTCGGCACAGCCGCCGACCCGGGGGCGAAGACGTACCGGGCCAACGCGGAAGCACACGAACGCGCGGTCGGCGAGCTGCGGGACCGGCTGGCGGCGACCGCCCTGGGCGGCGGCGAACGGGCCCGGGAGCGGCACACCGCGCGCGGCAAACTGCTGCCGCGCGACCGGGTGGAGGCGCTGCTCGACCCGGGCACGCCGTTCCTGGAGGTCGCGCCGCTGGCCGCCGACGGGATGTACGGCGGCGACGCGCCGGCGGCGGGCATCATCGCGGGCGTCGGCCGGGTGGCCGGGCGCGAATGCGTGATCGCGGCCAACGACGCGACCGTCAAGGGCGGCACGTACTACCCGATGACGGTCAAGAAGCACCTGCGGGCGCAGGAGATCGCGCTGGAGAACCGGCTTCCGTGCCTGTACCTGGTCGACTCCGGCGGCGCGTTCCTGCCGATGCAGGACGAGGTCTTCCCGGACCGGGACCACTTCGGCCGGATCTTCTACAACCAGGCGCAGATGAGCGCCAAGGGCATTCCGCAGATCTCCGCCGTGCTCGGCTCGTGCACCGCCGGCGGCGCGTACGTGCCGGCGATGAGCGACGAGACGGTGATCGTGCGCAACCAGGGCACGATCTTCCTAGGCGGCCCGCCGCTGGTGAAGGCCGCGACCGGCGAGGTGGTCAGCGCCGAGGAGTTGGGCGGCGGCGACGTGCACGCCCGGATCTCCGGCGTGGTCGACCATCTCGCGGCCGACGACAAGGACGCGCTGCGGATCGTCCGCGACATCGTCGGCACGCTCGGCGCTCGGCCGCAACTGCCGTGGGAGGTACGCGAGGTCGAACCGCCGGCGGTCGATCCGGCCGGGCTCTACGGCGTGGTGCCGCCGGACGCGCGCACGCCCTACGACGTGCGCGAGGTGATCGCCCGGATCGTGGACGGCTCGCGCTTCCACGAGTTCAAGGGCGAGTACGGCACCACCCTGGTCACCGGGTTCGCCCGGATCCACGGCCACCCGGTGGGCATCGTCGCCAACAACGGCATCCTGTTCGCGGAATCCGCGGTCAAGGGCGCGCACTTCATCGAACTGTGCGACCAGCGCGGGGTCCCGCTGGTGTTCCTGCAGAACATCACCGGCTTCATGGTCGGCAAGGACTACGAGCACGGCGGCATCGCCAAGCACGGCGCCAAGATGGTCACCGCCGTGGCCACCACGCGCGTGCCCAAGCTGACCGTGGTGATCGGCGGCTCGCACGGCGCGGGCAACTACTCGATGTGCGGCCGCGCGTACAGTCCGCGTTTTCTGTGGATGTGGCCCACCGCCAAGATCTCGGTGATGGGCGGCGAGCAGGCCGCGACCGTGCTCGCCACCGTCAAGCGCGACCAGATCGAGGCGAGCGGCGGGAGCTGGACCGGCGAGGAAGAGTTCAAGCAGCCGATCCGCGACCAGTACGAGCGGCAGGGCAACGCCTACTACGCGACCGCGCGGCTGTGGGACGACGGGATCATCGACCCGCTGGACACCCGCACCGTGCTGGGGCTCGCGCTGACGGCGTGCGGAAACGCGCCGCTGGCGCAGCCGCAATTCGGTCTGTTCCGGATGTGAGGGGTCACGACGTGTTCGAGGCTGTACTGGTCGCCAACCGAGGCGAGATCGCGGTCCGGGTGCTGCGCACGCTGCGCCGGCTGGGCGTGCGTGCGATCACCGTGTACGGGCCGGGCGACGCCGACGCGCGGCACGTGCGCGAGGCGGACGTGGCCGTTGCGGTGCCCGGCTATCTGGACGGCGACGCGGTGGTCGCCGCGGCGGTGCGATCCGGTGCCCGGGCGATCCATCCGGGATACGGATTCCTCTCCGAGAACGCCGCGTTCGCCGCCGCCGTGGAGCGGGCCGGGCTGGTCTTCGTCGGACCCCCGGCGGGCGTGATCGAGCTGATGGGCGACAAGATCCGGGCCAAGGAGACGGTCGCGGCGTTCGGCGTGCCGGTGGTTCCGGGCGGCGGATCAGCCGGCATGAGCGACGGCGAACTCGCGGACATCGCCCGCGAGATCGGCTTCCCGGTGCTGATCAAGCCGTCGGCGGGCGGCGGCGGCAAGGGCATGCGCCTGGTGCACGACGGCGCGCGGCTCGCGGACGAGATCGCGGCGGCCCGCCGGCAGGCCAAGGGCGCGTTCGGCGACGACACGTTGCTGATCGAGCGCTGGATCGACCGGCCCCGGCACATCGAGATCCAGGTGCTCGCGGACACCCACGGCACGGTCGTGCACCTGGGCGAACGCGAGTGCAGCCTGCAGCGCAGGCACCAGAAGATCATCGAGGAGGCCCCGTCCGCCCTGCTGGACGCGGACACCCGGGCCGAGATGGGCGCCGCCGCCGTGCGCGCCGCGCGAGCCTGCGGCTATGTCAGCGCGGGCACCATCGAGTTCATCGTGCCGGCCGACGATCCCGGCTCGTTCTACTTCATGGAGATGAACACCCGTCTCCAGGTGGAGCACCCGGTGACCGAACTGGTCACCCGGGTCGACCTGGTGGAGAGCCAGCTGCGGATCGCCGCCGGCGCCGCGATCGGCAAGTCCGACGTGTCCATGCACGGCCACGCGGTCGAGGCGCGGATCTACGCCGAGGACCCCGACCGGGGCTTCCTGCCCACCGGCGGACGGGTGCTGACGGTGTGTGAGCCCGACCTGGAGGGCGTCCGGGTGGACTCCGGGCTGCGCGAGGGCGGCGAGGTCGGCAGCTCCTACGACCCGATGCTGGCCAAGGTGATCGCGTACGGCGAGGACCGTGCGACGGCGATCACCCGGCTGCGTGCGGCCCTCGCGCAGACCCGGGTGCTGGGCGTGACCACCAACCTCGGCTTCCTGTACCGCCTGTTGGGCGACCCGGCGGTGCTCGCGGGCGACCTGGACACCGGGCTGGTCGAGGCTCGGACGGACGACCTGACCGGCCATTCGGCGCCGCCGGAGGTGGCGGTCGCCGCGGCGCTCGCGGCGCGCGCCGAGCGCAACACCGGTACCGGGTGGGTGGATCCGTTCTCGGCGCAGACCGGGTGGCGGGTCGGTGGTCCGGCCTGGGACACGCACGTGTTGCGGATCGGGCCGGGCGAGCCGATCGAGGTGCGGGTGCGCGGCGGGGAGGTCTCCGTGGACGGCGGTCCGCCGGTGCCGGCGTCGGTGCAGGTCGTGCCCGGTGGGCTCGCGGTCGCGCACGACGGCCTGACCAAGCGCTTCGACTACGTCGCCGAGACGTCCGGGGTGCGCTGGCTCGCCTACGGGCCGGACACCTGGCGGGTGAGCGAGGTGGACACCGTACGGGCCGAGGCGGCCGGCGGGGCGGCGGCCAGCGGCGCGCTGACCTCGCCGATGCCGGGCACGGTGACCGTGGTCAAGGCCGCGATCGGCGACCGGGTCACCCGCGGCCAGACGGTGGTCGTGGTGGAGGCGATGAAGATGGAACACGCGCTGACCGCGCCCTTCGACGGCGTGGTCACCGAGATCGGCGCGCCGGCCGGTGCGTCGGTGGCGATGGATCAGACGCTGGCGGTGGTGACGCCGCAGGAACCGTCGGCCGCGGACGGGAACGAGTCGGTGGACGGGCCGATCGACGCGGCGCCGGACGGGCCGGCTGCCGGGTCCCCGGATGCTCCGCTCGGCGGATCGCTCGACCTGGAGGCGAAGGCCCGATGACGCGACAGTTGCCGGACACCCACCGCGAACCCGGGCTGCCGGAGCGGGTGTTCATCCACGAGGTGGGCGCCCGCGACGGATTGCAGAACGAGTCCGGTGTGGTGCCCACCGAGGCCAAGGTCGAGTTCGTCCGCCGGTTGGCCCGCGCGGGGCTGGGCACGATCGAGGTGACCAGCTTCGTACCGCCCAAGTGGGTGCCGCAACTCGCGGACGCCGCCGAGGTGTTCGCGGCGGTACGGGCGGACGCCGAGATCGCGACGGCGGATCGCCGGCTGCCCGTCCTGGTGCCCAACGAGCGCGGCTTCGATCGTGCGCTGGAACTGGGCGCGAGTCGGATCGCGGTGTTCGGCAGCGCCACCGAGACGTTCGCCCGGCGCAACCTCAACCGCACGGTGGCCGAATCGCTGGACATGTTCCGCCCGGTGGTCGAGCGGGCCGGCGCCGCCGGCATCGACACGCGCGGCTACCTGTCCATGTGCTGGGGCGACCCGTGGGAGGGCCCGGTACCGCTCGACCAGGTGGTCCGGGTGGGCAAGGCCCTGGTCGAGATGGGCTGTTCGCAGCTCAGCCTGGGCGACACGATCGGCGTCGCCACGCCCGGACACGTCACCGCGCTGCTGAGCGCATTCGCCGAGGCCGGCGTGCCGGCCGAGAAGATCGCGGTGCACTTCCACGACAGCTACGGCCAGGCCCTGGCCAACACGCTCGCGGCGCTGCGCTTCGGGGTGACCACCGTGGATGCCTCGGCCGGCGGCCTGGGCGGCTGCCCGTACGCGGACAGCGCGACCGGCAACCTGGCCACCGAGGACCTGGTCTGGATGCTGCACGGCTTGGGCATCGAGACCGGCGTCGACCTGGGCGCGCTGGTCGCCACCAGCGTGTGGATGGCCGAACTGCTCGGCCGCCCCAGCCCCTCACGCGCGGTGCAGGCGCTGGCGGGCAAGCGGGTGGACGCACACGGCCTGACCTTGACCGACCCGAACTCCTAGTACCACCCGGCTGCCCACCGGCGGCCGACCGACCCACCCCCACGGACCGGTGTCGCCACGAGCGCGCCGAGCCGCCCCGCCACCGAATCCGGGAGCCTGCCCCATGTTGGACCACCGCCTCGACGACGAGTACGAGCAACTACGGCGCACTGTCGCCGAGTTCGCCAAGGACGTGATCGCGCCCGCGATCGGCGAGCTGTACGAGAAGCACGAATTCCCGTACGCGATCGTGCGCGAGATGGGGCGGATGGGTCTGTTCGGGCTGCCGTTCCCGGAGGAGTACGGCGGCATGGGCGGCGACTACCTCGCACTCGGCCTGGTGCTGGAGGAACTGGCCCGGGTCGACTCCTCGGTCGCCATCACGCTGGAGGCGGCCGTCTCGCTGGGCGCGATGCCGATCCACCGGTTCGGCACCAAGGAGCAGAAGGAGACCTGGCTGCCCAAGCTGACCAGCGGCGAAATGCTCGGCGCCTTCGGCCTGACCGAGCCCGGCGGCGGCTCGGACGCCGGCGCCACGCGCACCACCGCGCGCCTGGACGAAGCGACCGGGGAGTGGGTGATCAACGGCGGCAAGTGCTTCATCACCAACTCCGGCACCGACATCACCGGCTTCGTCACGGTCACCGCGGTCACCGGCACCAAGGGCGACGGCGGCAAGGAGATCAGCACGATCATCGTGCCCGCCGGCACCAAGGGCTTCACCGTCGCCCCGCCGTACTCCAAGGTCGGCTGGAACTGCTCGGACACCCGCGAACTGTCCTTCACCGACGTACGCGTGCCCGCCGAGAACCTGCTCGGCGAACGTGGCCGGGGCTACGCCCAGTTCCTGTCGATCCTGGACGAGGGCCGGGTGGCCATCGCGGCGCTGGCCACCGGGCTGGCCCAGGGCTGCGTGGACGAATCGGTGCGCTACTCCGGCGAACGCGAGGCGTTCGGCCGGCCGATCGGCGCCAATCAGGCGATCGCCTTCAAGCTCGCCGACATGGAGATGCGCGCGCACAACTCCCGGTTGGCCTGGCGGCACGCGGCCTCGCTGCTGGTGCACGGCGAGCGATTCAAGAAGGAAGCCGCATTGGCCAAGCTGTACAGCTCGGAAAGCGCGGTGGACAACGCCCGCGACGCCACCCAGATCCACGGCGGCTACGGCTTCATGAACGAATACCCGGTGGCCCGCTTCTGGCGCGATGCCAAGATCCTGGAAATCGGCGAGGGCACCAGCGAGGTCCAACGCATGCTGATCGCCCGGGAACTGGGCCTGCCGCGCTAGTTCCACCACGCAGGCGCCGGACGAGCCGATCGGGTTCGTCCGGCGCTTGCGGCCGAGCCGCGCCTTGCACCGCTTCGTGACCATCGCGCATCGTCGTGAGGGCCCTCGCCGGCGCCGGCCCCGGGGGGCCGGCGTTCGGGAGGCGGCCTGCCTCAGGCGATCCCGACGATGGTGACCGTCACGCAGGTGTCCTCGATGACGAAGGTTGCGGTTCCCTCGACGCAGAACGCATAGTCCCTGGTGTTCTTCGCGCCGCGCTTCGCGACACCGACCCGCCATGGGTCCGACTGGAGATTCCGCACCATGTCCCAGTACGCCTCCACCGCGTGGCTCGGTGCGCTCCGCAACCATGCCTGAGGCTGGGACAGGGACTCGACCCGGTACGCCATGTCCTACTCCTGTCGCTCCGGGGGAATGACGAGGACGGTCTCGACGGGCAGACCGGCGTTGATGCGCTCGATCGCCTCGGACACCTCGGGCCAGTTCGGTTGGCGTCGGCCCCACAGGGTGGTCTGCCATTCGGGAAGCATCTTGGCGAGAGGCATCAGGTCGCCGCGCAGGGCGGCCTCGGCCAGCGCGGCGGCATACTCCTCCTCGAACTCGGCGCGCAGATGCGCCGGGAGTTCCGCACGGAGTTCGGCCGGAGTGGGGTGGTGTTTTCCGCCGAAACCGATCACGTGCTCGGGTTCGCGCGGGTCTCGGATCTGCTCGTCCATCCCCTCAGCGTGACACCGCACCGACCACGAACGACAGCCCGCGCACACGAACGGAGCACGCGCCGTGGTGTGCGCCCGGTGGCTCCGGGGCGCTTCCGGGGCATGGGGTCGGGTGGTGGTGGGGTGGGTCGGGGATTTCGGGTGGTGGGATTTCCGGTTCTGATGGTTGACCTAGTCCACTGTTGTGAGGATGGTGTCGGCAGGCAGTTGTCCGGAACCAGGGAGGGACGCCGTGGTCAAGCGGTTCGAGGGACGTAGGGCATTGATCACCGGGGCCAGCAGGGGAATCGGGGCGGCGTTGGCGGTGCGGCTCGCGGCCGAGGGGGCCGATGTGGCGGTGACCGCGCGGACGTTGCGGCAGGGGAACCTGGCCGGGTCGTTGGAGCGGACCGAGACGCTGATAGCCCGGCACGGTCGGCGCAGCGCCGTGGTGGTGGCCGACCTGTCCGACGAGGCGCAGCGGGCCAGGATCGTCCCGGCCGCCGAGGAGAGCCTCGGCGGACCGATCGACATCCTGGTCAACAACGCGGCGATGGCCTCCTACGCGTCGTTGCGGGTGTATCCGCAGCGGCGTGCCCGGCTGCACTTCGAGGTGAACGTGCTCGCCCCGATGGAGTTGTGTCAGGCCGTGGTGCCGGCGATGGCCGGCCGCGGCGAGGGCTGGATCGTGAACGTGACCAGCGGCACCGCGCGGCCGTGGGCGGGGCCGCCGTTCGAGTTGGGCGTGTTGGGCACCAAGACCGCGGTGTACGGGGCGTCCAAGGCCGCGTTGAACCGGATCACCAACGCCTTGGCCGCGGAGCTGTACGGGACCGGGATCCGGGTGAACACCATCGAGCCGCGGGCCGCGGTGCTCAGCGAGGGTGCCGAAGAGCTGGTCGGCGGGCAGTTGCGGCCCGATCAGATCGAGACCATGGACCAGATGGTGTCCGCCACGCTCGAACTGTGCGACGGCCCGGCGTCGCGAACCGGGGGCGAGTACGTGAGCCTGGACCTGCTGGCCGAACTGGGCATCCACGTCTGAGCGTTCCGACACGGGTCGGCCGCGGCCGACCACCGGTTCGCCCAACCGACCAGGGCTCACGGCTCGTTGGCCGGGACGATCGCGATCCCCGAGCCACGTGCACCGAGCCACGTGCACTGAGCCACGTGCACTGAACCGACCGCAACCCACGCCTCGTTCGTCGAACGGACCGGCACCCCCCGGCCCGTTCCCCGGAGCGACCGCATGCCACCGCACGTTTCACCGAACGCCCCACCGCCCCGGCCGCACCCCACCCTCAATCCGGCAGCCGCAGCAACAACGCCGCGAGCAGACGGGTCTTGGGGTCGGTCCAGTCCAGGCCGGTGAGTTCGCCGGCCCGGCGGATCCGGTAGCGCAGCGTGTTGGGGTGGATGTGCAGCCCCGCGGCGGCGGCCCGCACGTCGCCCAGCGCATCCAGCCAGGCCAGCACCGAGTTCGCGTACTCCGTGTCGTGCTCGGCGTCGTGCGCCCGCAGCGCGATCAGCCGGGGGTCGCGGATCTGCCGCTGGTCGGTCAGCAGCGCCTGGACCTCGCCGTACAACACCTCCGGGCGCACCTCGGACAGCGCCGCCACCTCGGCCGACACTCCGCCGGCCGCCATCGCGTCCAGGACCCGGTCCGCCGATTCCCGGGCCACCACCGTACGGGCCAGGCTCGGCGCCGGATCGCCCACCGCGCCGCGCACGGTGAGGCCCAGGTGCCCGTGCGCGGCCTCGGCGATCTCGTGTGCCCAACCGAGCGCCACCGATTCGGCCGGCGGCGCGGACAGCAGTACGTACAGCCGCGGGCCCAGCGGCGCGACCTGCGCGTGGCTGTGCCGGGCCGCCGCGTACACCGAGACCAGGTTGGCCAACTCGGTCCGGGCCAGTTCCAGGGACGACTCGTCCGGCGTGCTCGCCCGTACCGCGAAGCCGAGGATAAGCACCGGCCGCACCGGGTCCAGACCCAGCTGCGCGGCGGCGGTCCGGGCTGCGACCGCGCCGGTGAGCAGGCCCGCGACGTTCTCCCGGGTCAGGCCGGCCTCGGCGGGCAGCCGGGTACGCCGCCGGACCAGGTGCAGCGCGGCCACCCGTGCCGCGCCGAGCAGCACCTCCTCGGCCCGCTCGGCGAGCGGCTGCCGGCCCTCCTGGACCCAGATCGTGCCCAGCCAGCGCCCGCCCGCATGCACGCCGACCGCAAGCCGGCGGCGGATGCCCAGGTCCGGGCGCTCCTCGACGGCGACCACCTCGGTCGTGCTGCGCAGCCGGTGGAAGACGCCCCAGTCGCGCAGCCGGGCCATGTACTCCTCCGGCCCCTGCCAGCCCAGGATGGACAACCGGCGCAGTTCGTCCGCCTCGTCCGGCCCGGTCGCGCGCGAGTAGGCGAGCACCCGGTTGGCGCTGTCCTCGATGCTCACTCCGCCGCCGGTGAGCATCGCGGTGGTCTGGGCGAGCGAGAACAGGTCGCCGCCATCCGGGGGTTCGGCGTCCGGCCGCTCGTCCAACGCGGCGTGCGCGAGGGCGGCGACCTGCTCCCAGCGGGCCTCCGGGCGCACCGAGAGCAGCACCACGCCGGCCGCGTCGGCCACTTCGCGCAGCGCCGCGTGTTCGCCCTTGACCGCGACCGCCACCGCGCCGGCCGCGCCCGCCGCCCGGACCGTGCCCGCCGCCGCCCGGCCGCGCAGACCGACCACCAGGAGCAGGTCGCCCGGCATCGCGTGCGGCTCCTCCTCGGGGTCGAGGATCGACACGTGCCGGACCAGGCCCTCCAGGCCGCCGCCGGCCGCGGCCACCCGGACCGGGCCGTCGCCGACCGGGCCGCCGAGAGCGGCCAGCAGTTCGCGGAGCGGGACGCCGCTTTCGGGCACGTGCGGCCCCTTCGTGGATGTTGGCCGATGAGCCAAGCGGAAAGTTTCGAGTTTAACCGATCGGATAAACACCCGGAGTCACGTCCGGCCTACCGTTGAGCGCGGGAACCATGCCCGAATCGCTCGCGGATCAGGCATTCGGCAGCGCGCCGAACACCTGACGGGCGGGCCGCCGGACACCACCCCCGCACCGCCGGACACCCCGACCGCCGGACCAGCGCACCACCGACGACCCGGACCGCCGGACCACCCGGAGCCGGACCGCCGCACCACCCGGACCGCCGCACCGCCGACGACCCGGGCCGCGGCACCGCCGGACACCCGGATCGCCGCACACCCAGATCACCGAACAGGAGCGCCGTTTTGGACGCTGTGACCCAGGTCCCCGCCCCGGTCAACGAGCCGGTACACGACTACGCCCCCGGCACGCCCGCGCGGGCCCGCCTCGAAGCGAAGCTCAAGGAACTGGCCGCGGCCCCGATCGACCTCCCGATGACCATCGGCGGCGAGCGCCGGATGGGTTCCGGCGAGCGCGGCCACGTGGTCCAGCCGCACAACCACGCCGCCCGCCTGGGCACCTTCGCGCACGCCGGCGCCCAGGATGCCCAGGACGCGATCGACGCCGCCCTGGCCGCCGCGCCCGCGTGGGCCGACCTGTCCTTCGACGACCGCGCCGCGATCTTCCTCAAGGCCGCCGACCTGCTCGCCGGCCCGTGGCGCGAGACGCTCGCCGCCGCGACCATGCTGGGCCAGGGCAAGAACGCGCAGCAGGCCGAGATCGACTCGTCCTGCGAGCTGATCGACTTCTGGCGCTTCAACGTGCACTTCGCCCGCCGGGTGTTGGCCGAGCAGCCGATCAGCAGCCCGGGCGTGTGGAACCGGACGGACCACCGGCCGCTGGAGGGCTTCGTCTACGCGATCACCCCGTTCAACTTCACCGCCATCGCGGGCAACCTGCCCACGGCACCGGCGCTGATGGGCAACGTGGTGGTCTGGAAGCCCTCGCCCACCCAGACCTTCTCCGCCGTACTGCTGATGCGCCTGCTCGAAGAGGCCGGGCTCCCGGCCGGCGTGATCAACCTGGTCACCGGCGACGGGATCGCGGTCTCCGAGGTCGCGCTCAAGCACCCCGCGCTCGCGGGCATCCACTTCACCGGCTCCACCGCCACCTTCCAGCACCTGTGGCGCACGGTCGGCGAGAACATCGCCGGCTACCGCACCTACCCGCGGATCGTCGGCGAGACCGGCGGCAAGGACTTCGTGGTCGCGCACCCCAGCGCCGACCACGACGTGCTGCGGACCGCGCTGGTACGTGGCGCGTTCGAGTACCAGGGCCAGAAGTGCTCGGCCGCCTCGCGCGCCTACATCCCGCGCTCGATCTGGGAGAGCGGCTTCAAGGACGACTTCCTGGCCACCGTCGACGGCCTGTCGATGGGCGACCCCACCGACCTGAGCCACTTCCTGGGCGCGGTCATCGACGAACGCGCGTTCGCCAAGAACAAGGCCGCGATCGACCGCGCGCACGCCGACGACACGGTCGAGGTCGTCGCGGGCGGCAGCTACGACGACAGCGTCGGCTGGTTCATCCGGCCCACCGTGCTGGTCTCGGCGAACCCCGACCACGAGATCTTCAAGGACGAGTACTTCGGCCCGATCCTGGCCGTGCACGTCTACGAGGACGACGCGTACGAGGCGATGCTCACCCAGATGGAGTCGGTCTCCGCGTACGGCCTGACCGGCGCGATCATCGCGCAGGACCGCGAGGTCATCGCGCACACGGCGCACGTGCTGCGCTTCGCGGCGGGCAACTTCTACATCAACGACCGGCCCACCGGCGCGGTGGTGGGTCAGCAGCCGTTCGGCGGCGGGCGCGCGTCCGGCACCAACGACAAGGCCGGCGCGATGCAGAACCTGATGCGCTGGACCAGCTCGCGCTCGATCAAGGAGACGTTCGTCCCGGCGACGGACCACCGCTACCCGCACATGGGCTGACCCACCCTCACCCCACCGGTACTTCGGGAGAAGAAGATGCTCCGCAGCCCCATCCTCGCGGCGGCCCGCTCGCCGCGGACCCGCTCGCTGGTCGAGCACCTGCCGCCGACCCGGGCGATCGTGGACCGCTTCGTGGCGGGCGACGTGCTCGCGGACGCGATCCGGGTGACCCGCGAACTGGTCGACTCCGGACGCAAGGTGACGCTCGATCACCTCGGCGAGGACACCACGGACCGGTCCCGGGCCGACGCGACGGTGGACGCGTACGAGGCGCTGCTCGACACCCTCGGCGCGACCGGGCTCGCGCGCAGCGCCGAGGTGTCGGTCAAGCTCTCCGCCGTCGGGCAGTTCCTGCCCGGCGACGGTGAGCGGATCGCGCTGGACAACGCCCGGCGGATCTGCGTGGCCGCCGCGCGGGTGGGCACCACGGTCACCCTGGACATGGAGGACCACACCACGACCGACTCGACACTGGGCATCCTGCGCGAGCTGCGTGCGGACTTCCCGTGGGTGGGCGCGGTGCTCCAGGCCTATTTGCACCGCACCGAGCAGGACTGCCGGGACCTGGCCCACGAGGGCTCGCGGGTACGGCTGTGCAAGGGCGCCTACCAGGAGCCGGAGTCGGTCGCGTTCCAGGACAAGGGCGACGTGGACCGCTCGTACGTGCGGTGCCTGCGGATCCTGATGGGGGGCGCGGGCTACCCCATGGTGGCCTCGCACGACCCGCGCCTGATCGCCATCGCGCGACACCTGGCGGACCTGGCCGGCCGGGCGCCGGGCAGCTTCGAGTTCCAGATGTTGTACGGGATCCGCCCGGAGGAGCAGGCCCGGATCGTCGAGCGCGGCGACCTGATGCGGATCTACCTCCCGTACGGCGCCGAGTGGTACGGCTACTTCATGCGACGTCTCGCCGAACGCCCGGCCAACCTGACCTTCTTCCTGCGCGCGATGGCCACGAAGAGCTAGGTGTTGCAGGTCAGGACGTCGATGACACTTTCGGCGGGGCAGACCCTCGCAGCCGCGAAGCCAGGGCTTGCCACGCCATTGCCGGCGCAGCGCACACGACGCGGCTGTCAACGCTTGCCTCAGGTTGTCGGGTCCCAGAGCCCGTCGGCTTCGCCGCGGGCGAGGTGCTCGGCGTAGACGCCGACCTTCCAGGCGATGACGGATCGGCACTCCTCCAGCGCCTGGATCTGTGCGTCTACCCGCTGTCGATGGGCGTCGAGTAGTTGCAGGCGTTCCGCTTCGTTGCCCGGTCCGCGGCGTACCAGTTCGGCGAAGTGCTTGAGGTCGGCCAGCGGCATGCCGGATTCGCGGAGCTTGACGCAGGTCAGCAGCCATTCGACATCGAAGGAGGTGTAGCGCCGTCGGCCGCCCGACGTGCGTTGGACCGGTCCGACGAGCAGGCCCTCGCGCTCGTAGAAGCGCAGGGCGTGCACGCTCAGTCCGGTCCGCTCGGCTACCTCGCCGATGCTCAGGGACGGCACGGCAGCTTCGGTGGTCGTCATGCCGCTCACTCCCGGACTTGATCTAGACCTCGCTCTAGATCGTAGCGTCGGCGGCATGACCATTCCTGATCAGCAGCCGCTCGGCTCGCCCTTTTCCGCCTCCACCACCACCGAGGACATGGTGGCCGGCCTCGATCTCTCCGGAAAGACGGCTGTGGTGACCGGGGGCTACTCCGGGCTCGGCCTGGAGACCACCCGGGCTCTGGCGGCTGCCGGAACCCGGGTCATCGTTCCCGCCCGCCGTCCCGACGTTGCCCGTGCCGCTCTGAAAGAGGTGAAGAACTGCGAGGTCATCCCCATGGACCTGGCCGACATCGACACCGTCCGCTCAGCCTCCGCGCACATCAGCGACCGTCTCGACCGTCTCGACCTTTTGATGGCTCTCGGCGGAGTCATGGCCACCCCGGAGCGGCGCGTCGGGCCCGGCTGGGAAGGCCAGCTCACCGCCAACCACTTCGGGCACTTCACCCTCGCCTCCGAGCTCTACCCGCTCCTGGCCGCCGCAGACGGCGCGCGCGTCGTCGTCAACAGCTCGGCCGGACACACCCTGACCGGCATCCGCTGGCACGATCCGCACTTCCGTACCGGCTACGACAAGTGGCTGGCCTACGGCCAGGCCAAGACCGCCAACGCCCTGTTCGCCGTGCACCTCGACGTCCTCGGGCAGGGCGACGGCGTCCGGGCATTCGCCCTCCACCCCGGCAAGATCATCACCGGGCTCCAGCGGGAGATGACGCTCCGGGAGCAGATCGACCGCGGTTGGGTGGACGAGCACGGCAACGTCATCGCCGCCGACTTCAAGACCCCCTCACAGGGGGCCGCCACCGGCCTGTGGGCCGCCACGTCCCCGCTCCTCGACGGCCGTGGCGGCCTCTACCTGGAGGACTGCGACATCGCCCGCGTCTGCGCCCCCGACACTCCCATGGACGACGGCGGCGTCCGCGCATACGCCATCGACCCCGACGAGGCGGCCCGGCTCTGGGACCTGTCTCTGGCCGTGACCGGCGCCACGCCGATCACCGGATGAACCTGCGCTCTGCGTATGCCGCGCTGCCCGCCGCTGCGGCGGGCAGCGCGGTACCGGCCGACCTCGGGCCGATAACGGCCGCCCCGCGCCGACCGTCCCGGCGATCCGCCGCCCCAGGCAGAAAGATCCAGGTATGCCGCACCCGTCGGGATATGGCGGTGCAGGTCGGCTCTCCGGGGCCGTCGGCGCACGGCGGGTCGCGCACTCCGATCGTGTGCGCCGGCTGTCGATCAGGACCGGAGTGATGCCACGCTGGGGGCATGGACGAGCAGATCCGAGACCCGCGCGAACCCGACGTCACCATTTATACCGGCGGCGCCATGTGGCCCACGCCCGGCGAGATCCGCGCCGAACTCCCCGACGACGCCCGTGCGGAGTTCGAACGGGACTACGCCCACGCCCTCCGGGTCGCGGCCGATCTCGGCGACCTCGCCCAACTCGCCGACGTCCTCGGCCCCTGGCAACGACGCCTCCAGTATCACCGCGCCGGCACCTACGACGAAGTCCTCGCCCGGGCCTGCGCCATCCGCGCCGGTGAGGACGTCGGCGCCATTCCCCTCGCAAGGCTGCGGAAAGCGGACCGGTGAGCTACTCCATCGAGTACCACCCGAAGGCCGAACTCGTCAGGCGCACGCTGCCGTGCGACGCCCTCGACGCGCTCGATGACCTCGAACGCCGGCTCCAACACGACCCTTGGGGGGCCGGCAGCCGCATGGCCGGTGGCCTGAAGGACACCCTGGAAGCACCGTTCGGCCGTTACGGCTTCGCCGCCTACGTGGTCCAGGACCGGCGCGTCATGGTCAGCGTCATCAGCCTCACCTGGACCGGCTGACCACACTCACTCGGCTCGTGAACGGCCTGAAGCAATCCGCCCGGGCGACGCCGACGGGCTCGAAGTCCATCGAGTCCGCCGAGCGCATCGCGGCGAAGTCGCCGAAGCCCGGCACCATGGTCCGGCCACGCGACGCCGTGGGAGGGGTGAACCGGTCTGGCCGGCGCCGCCATTCAGACCGGCCGGGTGATGGGCCCGCCCTTGTACATCTCGGCGGCGGGTGCGGTGACCGTCTCCCGCGCTCGGACGCCGTGTTCGTATTCGACCATCCACCGGGTGCCGTCGTGCCAGATCCTGGTGACGGTGCCGAGGTGGTGGTTGCGGGGGCCGAGCTTGCGCCACAGGTGGTCACCGACGGACCACGGGGGCGAGGCGGACATGAGCTCTCCTCGGATGCGGAAGGTGATGGCGGGGCGTGTTGAGCGCTGGGCGACGTGACCCTGGGGCCGTGATGCGTCGTCCCCGTGGCGCGGCTGCGGCACGACCGGCACGACCGAGCGCGGCGCCGCCGCGTGTTCGGCGGCGGTTGTGGCGAGGCGGGCGAAGACGCCCCAGCGGCCGTGGGGTGGTCGATGCACGACCCTCGGGTCGATGGCCCTGCGCGGCCGAGCGTGCGGGGGTCTTCAGGCGCCCGGCCGGGCAAGGGGTGGGGGCCCGGTCCCGCGGCCTCGCCGAAGGCCGGGGACCGGGTGCCGCCCGCCGGAAACGGTCGGGACGGGCGGCATCGGGCGAGGCTCAGCCGCCCGAGTCCAGGACGCCGCCGGCGATCGGCGGGGTCGGGAACGTACGCATCAGATGCATCCGCGACTCGTGCACCAACGTGGTCAGTTCGGCGCGCGTCACGTCGAGGGGATCGCGGCCTGGTGCGGTGATCCGGATCGGGTGGTCCGGATCGCCGGAGGAGTTGACGGCGATTTTCGGTGTCTCGATGCTCATCACGCGTGCTCCCACCTGGCAGGTCGATCCGGACGTGACGATCATCGCGAGAAGCGCTATGCAGATCGATGTCGCTGTCGATGGCAATCCGATGGCATTTCCACACCGATCCCGCGACCTGGCCCGCCGGGGTGGATAGCGTGGTGCCATCGTCACCGCACATCTGGGGACCGCCATGGCGATCAATCGCTCACCGAACGTTCGCCTGCGCGCGGTCCGTGAGGACCAATGGAAGCAGTCCCGAGCCGAGTTCGCCCGGGAACTCCAGGCCAAGGCAGACGAGATGGGCGAACGACAGCTCTCCGTCGATGCCCGACTGATCGCCCGCTGGGAAGACGGCGACACCACTCGGCCCCGACCGATCTACCGGCGCGTCCTCGTAGCTTTGACAGGACTGACCGAAGCCGAACTCGGCATCGGCCCCAAACGCCCCGAAGCGCCATCGCAATGCCTGTCGCCGCTGCTTAGCCTGGAGCCCGTGGACCGAAGGCAATTCCTCGCCGTCACAACTCTTCCCCTCGCCGGCTTCGGCGCCGGGCCATCCGGTCGATGCGTGGATCCCGCGATAGTCGACTACTTCCACGAGCAGTTGGACGGGCACTATCGCGCCGACGTCATGCTGGGTCCGCATCACTTGGTTCCCACGGTGATCGTCCAATACCAGCTCATCGTCAAGCTTCTGGACCAGGCGAGCGGGGAGGTCAGACGACGCCTCCTCCAGGTCGCCGCAGCCTACTGTGGCCTGGTGACCTGGTTGTATCAGGACATCGGTGACCTCGGGCAGGCGACCGTGTGGGCGAACCAGACCCTGGAACTCGCGCATCGCGCCGGAGACACGCAACTCGTGAGCCACGCCCTGACCAACAAGGCGATGGTTGCGATGGACGCGGGTGACGGGCGTGCCACGGTGGAGTTGTCGTCGTCGGCTCTCCGTGATGGGCGACTGCTGTGTCCGAAAGTGCGCGTGCAAGCCATGCAGCAGGCTGCCCACGGCCACGCAATGCTCGGCAACCGAGCAGAGGCCGACGCTTTCCTCGATGGCGCAGCCAAGCTCCTCGAGTGTGTGGACGACGATTTCCCCTGGGGGAACGCGTGCCGCCGCACGGAAGATTACGTCGAAATCCAGCGCGCGACCTGCTACAGCCGGCTCCACATGGGTGCGGAGGCGACCGCTCTGTGGGAACAGGTGTTGGGTGTCCTGCCGCCGACATCACGCCGTGATGGCGGGGTCTTCCTCGCTCGCCAGGCATCCGCGCTCGCGGATCAGCGGCGCCTGCCAGAGAGTGTCGATGCTCTCGTCGGCGCGGTCCGGGTCGCCCACGAGACCGGGTCTGCCCGCCTGCACGGCGAGGTCGAGGCCGCGTGGCGGCAACTGGCCCCCTGGCATCACGAGCCCGAAGTAAGGCAGGCTGAGCAGCTCGTGGCCGACTTGGGTGACGGGCCGGCAAACGGCTGAGGAGAACCTCATGGGCGAACGCACACCCCTCGACGCAACCGAGGTGGCGGCGAAACTCGCGGCTCGGGAGGGCTGGTCCGGGGACACGACGCGCATCGCCAAGGCCTTTGCCATCGACTATCACGACGGTGTGCGGCTGATCGTCGAGGTCGCCGAGATCGCCAAGGAATTGGAGCACCACCCCGACGTCGAACTGCACTGGCAGGAGCTGCGCTTCAGCATGACCACCTACTCCGCCGGTGGCGTGGTGACCGAACTCGACTTCAAGCTCGCCGACGCCATCGACGCGATCGTGAAGGGGTAGCCGGCGGGGACCACGCATCACTGCGGCACGCCTCGACCACATGTTTGCCGACCTGAAGTGACTGCTCCAGGCCAGTGCATCGCCGACCGCCCTCGACCGGCTCCGGATACGACATCGTGGACACATGGCCGACTGCGCGAACGGGTGGATGTCCTGTTGGATGGTGAGACGTTGTCTGCGCAAGCCCGGCGCGAGTCGGACGCCGTTCGCTATGCGATTTGCCTGTCGCAGACATAGAACACAGGTGAGGGGCACCGGGTGGGCGACGACGGCATGAACAGCGTGGCGAACTTCCTCTTCGAGGCGGGCACGCTCAAGAACCACAAGCGCACCGGATGGTGGATCGCCGGCGTCAAGGACCCGGAGTCGGTCGCCGAACACTCATGGCGGGCCGCGCTCCTTGCCTCGATCATTGCCGAACTGGAAGGCGCCGACCCGGCGAAGGCCGCGCTCCTGAGCGTGTGGCACGACACCGGCGAGACCCGCACCGGGGATCTCGCGCACATCAGCCAGAAGTACGTCGGCAAGGGTGACGCCGAGCGGATCGCCGCCGACCAATCGCTGGGAATGCCTGCGGGGTTGGGCGCGCTGATGCGGTCGATTATCGGCGAGTACGAGGCCCGTGAAACTACCGAGGCGATCTGTGCCGGTGACGCCGACAAGTTGGAATGCCTCGTGCAGGCCTTGGAGTACCGCGACCAGGGTCATGTGAACGTCGATCGGTGGATCACCAACAGTCGGCAACGAATCCGAACCGAGTCCGCGAAGCGCCTCGCCGAGGAACTCCTGCGTACCGGCAGCCTCACTTGGCTGCGAAACGCCATGGGCGAAACCAAGTAGCGCATCCACAGGTGCACACCCGTTCGCGCATCGCACCCGTGTGCGATGGCCATCGACCACGACCGGCGGCTGGGCCGAGGAGACGCTCATGCGGAGGACGCGTTCGAATCCGATCGGGTCGAATGGGTGCCGCTGAAGGACGTCCCGGACCTGGGTGCGTGTGGTGAGGTCCGGTCGGCGAATGCGGTGGCTGCGTTGCTGATGCTCCACCGGTTGCGGGGGCTGTGACCGGCGGGAATCCGGGAGTCGCCGGGGTGCACTCCGGGTCGTGTGTGCTCCACTCGTGTACGCCGGGTGTCGATTGGGGATGGAGCGGTGCCATCCTGGATGTCACCGTGAATGGGAGGACGCCCATGCCCAGGACCACCGTCGTTCGTGGCGAGCGCATCGAGTTGCCGAACACGCTTGCGGAGATCCGCGCCGCTCTTCCCGAGGAGCGCCGCGAGGAGTTCGACAAGGTCATGTACGAGACCCCGCTTGAACGGCTCGAACGGGACGCCATCCTGCACTGGGCACTCCCTCCGGAGGCTCAGGAGGACGACGAGGCCGCGCACGAGCGTCTCAAGGCCGGTGACTTCGGCGACTGCGTGGACCGGGACGGGAACGCGATCACGTGAGCTACCGGGTGCAATACACGAATGAGGCCGAAGACGGCCTCAAGCCCCTGTCCTCCGGACAGGTCCGGTCCTTCAAGAACGCCGTGAACTCGTCCATCGGCCGTGACCCGTACGGGTCCGGCTCCGTGCAGGTCGGTGGCGATCGAGACCGTCGGGAGGCCACGATCTCAGGGGTGTTTGTCCGCTACACGGTCAGCACCGGAGTCCTCGTCGTCACCGTCACTCGCACCGTCGCACCGTGAAACCGGGTCGGGGATGACCCCGTTTTGGGCGGGCTGGGGGAGTTGTCAGTGGGGGATGTCGATCGGGGGGAGGACTTCGGGGGTGGGGGTGAAGCGGGTGGGGGTGGCGAAGGTGCCGTTGGTGGGTGGGGGATCTTGGTGGTCGGCGGTGGAGTCGGTGCGGCGGAGGACGACCAGGCCGGCGATCGGTGGGGGAGGGGCGTCGGGGGACAGGAAGGGCTCGTCGGCGACGCCGGCGAAGGCTTCGCGGGCGGTGGTTGCCGGGTCGGGCGCGGCGTACTCCAGGATGTCGGCGCCCAATCGGCGGCCGGTGTTGCGCAGGTGCAGGTAGGCCGTCGTGCAGTCCTCGCGCTCGGCGGTGCCGACGGCCTCGGCCAGTGCTCGTTCGTAGGCGGCGTGCACCTCGGGTGGGGTGGCCGCCGGGGTGATTCCGAGGACGTCGTAGGGCGATCGCTCCGATGCGGGCATGTTCCGTGCTCCGAGGTGCGGGTGGTCGGGATGATCGGTCAGTAGTAGCCGTGGATTCGGGCTCGGATCTCGTCCAGGATCTCCCGGGTGCCGTCGGTCGGGTGATACTCGTTCGCGCGTTCCAGGTGCACGAGTGCCGTGTGGTTGTGGCCCATGTTCGCCTGCCGGACCCCCTCGTTGTGCAGCGCCAGGGCCAGCAGCACGGTGTTCTCGGGGGTCAACGGGATCGCCTCCAGGGTCCGGATCGCGTCCTGATAGCGCTCCTCGCGCAGGTACACCGCCACCAGAGCGTCCCGCAGCCGCGGCTCCTCGTGCTCGCCGAGCGCCCGGGTGAGCACCTCGATCGCCTCGTAGGCGCCGTCCTTGGCGAGCAGGTCGTAGGCCCGATCCACGACCACCACGATCCACGCCTCGCGCAGCGACTCGATCTCCAGGCCGCCGGCGATCTCGTGGCGCAACATCTCCTCGGCGACCTCGTAGTGCCGCGCGTAGTAGTGATTGAACGCCAACGCGCGGCGCGTGGACGGATCGTCGCCGTAGTGCCGGGCCTCTTCGAGGAGGTCGATGGCCCGGTCGAAATCCTCGTCCCGCTCGCGGGCCTGCGCCGCCGCCACCAACAAGGCGGCCACCCGGCGACGCGCCTCGGCCGCGAGGGAGGAGCCGGCAATGGGCGAGCCGGCGGTGGATGGGCCGGTGTCCGACGAGTCGGTGACTGGGGAACCAGGCACCGCCGATCCCGGAGTCTGCGGACCCGGGACCGGCGATTCCGACACCAAAGAGCCGGTGGCGGCCGAGGAATCCGCCCCGCCGCCCGTCCCCGTCGCCGCGCCCGCGCCCGCGCCTGTGGACGTCCCCGCGCCCGCGTCCGCGAGTTCGAGTGCCTCGCGCATCGACGCCACCGCCTGTTCGCGCGCGCCGCCGCGCAAGGCGAGCCGTTCGGCGCTCAGGAACAGCGCGTTGGTCAGGCCGATCCGTCCCGCATCGCCGGGGTCCAGCGCGTACGCCTCGCGCATTGCCACGACCGCCTCCGCGACGGCCGCGTCGGTGTTCCTCGCCAACAACTCCATCACCAGCCCACGGAGCGCGCCGGCGGCCAACGCCCGTACCGACTCGTCGTCCGGAGTCAGCTCCAGTGCCCGGCGGACCAGTGCGATCGCGTCGCGGTACAGCTTGCGTTCGTGCGCCTGCCGGGCGAGCTGCGCGTACGCCCCGGCCAACGCCTCGCGCAGGCCCGGTCCGTCCGGCGCCAGCGCCCACGCGCGTTCCAACAGCCGTGCGGCCTCGGTGTGTTCGCCCGGGTCGGCGGCCAACACGTCCTGGGCTGCCCGGATTCCGACCTCGGCCGCCAAATTCGTCGCATCGGCCGGGAGCGGCGCGGCCTGCTCCAGACACGCCAGCGCCTGCGCCCATTCCCCGCGCCCGCCCAGGTCCCGGGCCCGGGCCAGATGGGCCCGAGCGAGCAACGCGGCCACCCCGGGCGTCGCGGCCGGGCCGGCCAAACCGGCCAGTGCGGTCAGGCCGGTGATCGCCTCGTCGAATCGACCCGCATCGATCAGGTGGTGGTACAGGCCCAACGGGCCGAGCAGGTCGGCGGTGTGCGGATCCACCGCGGCCAGGACGGCGTCGGCGAGTTCACGGCCGGCCGGGGAACCGTGCTCGGGATCGGCGACCCGCGCCAGGAACAGCGGACCGCACGCGATCGAGGCCGGCGCCGGCTCGATGTGCGCGACGCGTTCGGTCGCGGCCACCTCCAGGGCCCAGTGCTGCGCCAGTTCGCGATACAGCGCGGCCACCGCACCCTCGCTGCGTTCGGCGCGCTCATGCAACTCGCGGTGCACCCGCTCGATCTGCTCGGTGCGAGCGTTCCCGATCTGCTCGGCGGAGATCTCCCGCCCGGTGCGCGCCTCCAGGTCGATCCAGAACCTCGGGCTGTACAGCACCGCGGCCCAAGTACCGCATACCAGTTGCCACATCGCAGTGGTGTGCCCCGCGTCGCCGGCCGAGCCCGCGCGCAATGCGGACAGGGCCAGACACTGGAGGTTGCGCACATCGGTGGGCACCGCGCGTTCGAGGTCGAGCCGGATCGCGATCGAGGCGTCGTGTCGATCCGCGCGAGCGTGCGCGAGCGCCTGCCACGAGCGCAGCAGCGGCCGCGCCCGACGTACCTGCGGCAACTCCGGTACCAGCCGGGCGGCCCGTTCCACGTCGGCCGCCGCGGCGACCAAGTCATCGCTGTGCACGGCGGCCCGGCGCACGTACACCCGAGCCGCGATCAGCCTGCCCTCGTCGGTCGCCCCGGGGCCCGCCAACAACTGTTCCAGGCCCGCCAACGCCGCGTCGTGGTCGCCGCGTTGGGCGCGCAGCAGCGCCAGCAGGTGGTGCGCCGAGGTGCGGTCGCTGCCGCGGGCCCAGCGGATCAGCTCGGCCTCCGCGGCATCGCCCGCCCCGGCCCGATGGGCGCACGCGGTCAACGCGGCCAACATCGCATCCACGCAACCACCACAACGCGCCGGTAGTCCGGCCCCGGCGGCCCTCAGCCCGACGACGTCACCAACTCCACCAACTCCGGCAACCCCGGCAGTCTCGCCAAGCCCACCGACCCAATCGACCCCGCCAACCCCACTGACCCCGCCAACCCCACAGATCTCGCCGCCCTCAGCGACCCCACCGACCCCACCGCCCCCAACCAACACCCCATGATCCCCGCAATAACCCCGCCCACACTGACCGCAAGCCGCCCGCGCCGATGCCGCACACCCGGCCGTCTCGCACATCGCCGCGTGCGGTTCCGGCTCCGCCGGACCGGGCACCACCAGCGCCTGTCGATACGCCTCCGCCGCGTCGGCCCACCGGCGCCCCCGCGCCGCATGCATCCCGCGCACCGCCCACGCGGCCGGTTCGGCCTCCACCAGCGCACCCAGCGGTACCGTGCCCGCGCCGAGCGCGAGCCGGGCCAGCGGTGCCAGGTGGCCCACCCGCGGATCGGCCACCGGATCGAGCGCGGCCGACAACCGCACGGCGACCGCCGGTTCGCCCGCGTACAGCGCCGCGATCGCCAGATGCACCCGGATCCGCCGATCGCCCGGCACCAGCGCGGCCGCCGCGCCGAGCCGATCCCGCGCGGCCGTCAGCGGCGCGCCGCGATCGCGGCCGAACCGCAACAGCTCGGCGCCCTCGCGAAACAGCGTCTCGGCCAGCGCGACCCGATATCCCTCGTGGTCGGGAAACGCATCCCGACACGCCTGCCAGTGCTCGCGCGCGAGCGCGTGGTCGCCGGCGGTGAGCGCGGCGCGGGCCAGCATGTCCCGAGCGGTGGCCACATTGTGCGCGCGGATCGCGTCGTTGACCCCGCCCGGCGCCGCCCACAGCTCGTCCGCCCGCTCCACCCGGCCCAGCCGGGCATAACCCAGGCCCAGGTGGAAGCGCGCCGCGCCGGTCGGCTCGGTACGCACCGGCCCCAGCACCTCGATCCCGTCCGCGACCCGGCCCGCCGCGATCCGGGCCGCGCCCAGGCGCACCACGCCCGGCGTCCAGTCCGGCCGGGCCGCCAGTCCGCTCTCGTACGCCTCGGCGGCACGCGTGTGCTCACCGGCGTGCTCGCGCACCAGGCCCAGCCCGAAGCGGGCCGGCGCGTACCCCGGGTCCACCCGGGCCGCGGCCTCGAACTCGCGCTGCGCCAGCGTCCATTCGTCCTCCAGGACGGCCAGCTGCCCGCGCGCGTAGTGGGCCCGCGCATCCCCCGGCGCGGCGGCCACCGCGGCGTCGGCGTCGGCCCGCGCCGCGCCCAGGTCGCCCTCGTCCCGATAGGCGATGCCGCGGAACAACAACGCCTCTGCGGCCAACGGCGAATCGTCCCCCACCCGGTCCAACACCCGCCAGAACGAGGCGATCGCATCCTGCCGCCGCTCGCGCCGCAACCGAACGCACGCCTGCCGGTGGTGCGCGAGCGCGCTGTCGTCACCCGCCTCGATCGCCGCCGAGAACGCGGCGTCGGCCGACTCCAGTGCGCCGGTCGCGCTGTACGCGCGGGCCAACAGGTGGTGCTGTGCCGCGTTGCGCCCGCGCACCTCGGCCAGGTGCAGCACCGCGCCCGCCGCGTCGCCCTGCTCGAACAGCGCGCGGCCCAGGCCGAACCGGGCCCGCGCATGGCCGGGTTCGGCGGCCACCACCCGCTCGAAGCAGGGCGCCGCCGCCGCGAAGTCGCCGTCCTGGTCGTGCAGCGTGCCCAGGGTCAGGTTGGCCGCGAGGTGCCGGGGCTGCTTCGCCAACACCCGGCGCAACACCGGGAAGGCCGCCGACCGTTCGCCGCGGGCCAGGGTGAGCGTGACGAACTCCATCTGCACGTCCGCGTGTTCGGGCAACAGCTCGGCCGCCCGGCGCAGCGGTTCCAGGGCCGCCGCGTCCCGGCCGAGCGCGTGCTGGGCGCGGCCCAGCCCGAGCCAGGCCTGTGCGTGGGTGGGGGCCAGCGTGCAGGTGCGGGTGAGCAGGGCCACGGCGGCTTCCAGGGCCGCATCCCGGGACACCTTGTCGGCGGGCTTGCGGCGCAGGTGGGTCAGCGCCATCGCGTACAGCACCTCGGGCCGCTCCGGCTCGATGGTCAGCGAGCGCTCGAACGCGGCGAGCGCCTCGTCCGGACGACCGGCGTCGCGATACAACCTGCCCAGTTCGTACCCGGTGGCCGCGCGCGGCACGAGCCGGTCGGCGCGCTCGAACGCGGCGATCGACTCGGCCGCCCGACCGAGGTCGCGCAGTGCGCAGGCGCGGGCGTACACGGCCCATTCCAGCCGCGGCGCACCCGCCTCGATCCGGCCCGCGAGTTCCTCGATCGCCACCAGCTCGCTCTTCGGCAGGCCGGCGGCGACCGCGCACCTGGCCTCCAGGAGGTCGTACGCGGCGTGGTCGGGGTCGGTGTCGGTGCGGACGACCAGGTCCACGCAGATCGCGACGTCCAACGGCCCCGGCTCGGCCCGCCGGGTCGCTTCCGCGGCGGTCAGCTCCAGCGCGGCGGCGGGCAGCGCGGTCAACGCGAACGCGGTGCGGAAGGCGGTGATCGCGTCGGCCGAGCGGCCCTGCCTGCCGGCGACCTCGCCGAGACCGATCAACGCCCGTCCGCGCGTGTCGGTGAGCGTGTCCGGGGTGTCCGGCCTGCCCAGGGCGTCGGCGACGCGTCGATAGCCGCGTTCGGCGGCGGCGAACCGGCCCGCCCGGTGCGCGGCCTCGGCCTGGGCCAACAGCGTCTCGGCGCGGGCCGCGACCGAGGCGGGTCTGCGGCGGAAACCGAACCACATCAGAGCGGCCACCAAGGCGATGAGGGCCGCGACGGCGGCGAGAAGCGGGACCGTCATCGGGCGGCCCGCGGGGTATGCCGAACTTCGTCGATCAACGGGTCCCCCGACCGTTTATCCCAACACCGTTCATGCAGATATCGAGCGCTCATGCTAGAACACCGACCATCCGACTTTCAGGTGCTCGGCGAGCCCGGGTTGGGCAAAATCGCGCCGCGTGCAGACAAGCCGACTCCGGGGCGGCGGGCGGCTCCGACTACGCTCGGTGGCCATGACCTCCACACCGCCCCCGGATCGACCGACCGAGCAGGATTTCCGCCGGTTGTTGGAGCGTACCGGCGCCGAGATCACTCCCGGACTGACGGTGGACGAGTTCGATTCGGTGGAAAAGCACTTCGGTTTCCGGTTCGCCGCCGATCACCGTCTGTTGTTGTCGGTCGGCCTGCCGATCGGAAAGGGTTGGCCGAATTGGCGCGATGGCAACGCGCGCGGCCTCAAGGCCCAACTGGGCTGGCCGGGCGAGGGAGTGCTGTACGACGTGGAGCACGGCGCGTTCTGGCCGGCGGTGTGGGGCGCGCGTCCGGCGCAGCTGCGGCACGCGCTCAAGTCGGCGCGCTACCACCTGGCGCGGGTGCCGACGATGGTGCCGGTGTTCGGCCACCGCTACCTGCCCGGTGCCGAGGGCCAGTGGGGCCACCCGGTGTTGTCCATGATGCGGACCGACATCGTGGTGTACGGCGCGAACCTGACCAACTACCTCACGGTGGAGTTCGCCCACGGCGGGATCGAATACGCACCGGCGACCGTCCCGTTCTGGTCCGACCTGGTCTCCTGAGCTCCGGAGTCAGTCGGCGAGCCGCGCGTGGTCCGTGTCCGGCAGCCAGTCCCGGGTCGGGTCGTGGTCGAGCCAGCGTTCGCGGGCGCCGATCCGGCCGAACGCGCGGAGCAGGTCGGGCAGCCGCGGATGCGGCCGATCCGCGTTCCACAGCAGCGACCACGCGTACAGCGGGGTGGGCCCGACCAGCGGGATGGCGCGCACCCCGTGGGCACCCGCCGGCAGCGGGCGGTCGGCGGGCAGCAGCGTGAAGCAGGTGGGATCGGTACGCAGGTGGTCGACGAAGTGCTCCAGGCCCAGATTGGGTCCGGTGGCCCACTCGGTGATCCCGAACGCGTCGGCGAATCGTTCGAGGAAGTCGAGCCGATCCACCGCCGCCGGGCACCACAGCACACTGCCGCGCAGCTCGCTCGGGCACAGTTCGTCGGCGCCGGCCAGCGGGTGGTCGATCCCGAGCACGGCGTCCACCGGTTCGAGCCGGACCGGCGGATGGGTCAGCCCGTGCGGCGCGCCGGCGGGCAGCGCGTGCACCCGGCCGGCTCACGGACCGGCTCGGGTAGCCGGCGGCCTCAGCGGGTCAGCCCCGCGTCGTGGGCGATCAGGCCGGCCTGGGTGCGGTTGGTGCAGTCGAGCTTGGTCAGGGTGCGGGACACGTACGCCTTGACGGTCGCCTCGGTGAGGTGGAGGCGGCCGGCGATCTGGGAGTTGGACAGCCCCTCGCCGAGGCAGCCCAGGATCTCGGTCTCCCGCTCGCTGAGGTCGCGGATGGCATGCCGGGCGGCTCGGCGTGCGCTGTCCCGGGCCGCACTCGCGCCGATCAGATTGCGGGCGGCGGCGGGCGACAACACCGTGTTGCCGTCCGCGGCCACCCGCAGCAGCGCGACCAGGTCCTCGGGCGGGGTGTCCTTGAGCAGGAAGCCGACCGCGCCGGTGTGCAGTGCGCGCAGCACGTGGTCGTCGGTGTCGATCGTGGTCAGCACGACGACCTTGGGCGGCGCGTCGAGCCGAACGATCCGGCGCAGCGCGGAAAGGCCGTCCACGCCGGGCATGTGCAGGTCGAGCAGGACCACGTCGGGGCGGTGTCGGACCACCTGCTCCAGCGCCTCGGCGCCGTCGTACGCCTCGCCGACGATCTCGATGTCCGGGGCGCCGCCGAGGATGGTGCGCAGGTGTGCGCAGACCATGCGTTCGTCGTCCACGAGCAGGAGTCGGATCATGCGGCACCTTCGTGGAGGTCTCGGTGGGTCGGGTGGGCTCGGTCGGTGGTGACGGGTGCGGCGATCGGGACGAGCGCGTCCACGACGAAGCCGCCGGTGTCGTCGGGTTCGGCGCGCAGCCGGCCGCCCAGGAGTTCGACGCGTTCGCGCAGGCCGAGCAGGCCGGTACCGCCGGTGCCGAGATCGACGTCCGGGGGTCGTGCCCCGGCGGTGTTCGCGACGGTGACGCCGATGCCGGCGGGTTCGTACCGGATCGACACCTCCACGTGTGCGCCGGGTGCGTGCTTGTGCACGTTGGTCAGCGCCTCCTGCACCACGCGGCGTCCGGTACGCACGGCGGCCGGCGCGTCCACGTCGCTCGGGGTGCCGGTCACGGTCAGCTCGATGGGCACGCCGGCCGCCCGCGAGTCGGCGACCAGATCGGATACCTCCAGCCCGGTCGCCCCGCCGCCGCGCGCATTCGCGTCGGCCGGTGACGGGTCGTTCGGGTCTCGCAGCACCGCGACCAACTCGCGTAGCTCGGACAGCGCCTGACAGCCGGTCAACCGCAACTCCTCGGCGGCCGAGCGCACGTTGTCGCGCTCGGCGATCGTGCGCAGGGCGCCCGCCTGGAGCACCATCAGCGAGACCCGGTGGGTGATCATGTCGTGCATCTCGCCCGCCAAGCGCCGTCGTTCCTCGGCGCGTGCCCGCCGGTCGCGTTCCACCTGTTCGCGCTCGACCCGCTCGGCGCGCTCGGCCAACGCGAGCAACAGGCCCCGGCGGGAGGCCAGGTACATCCCGAGCAACAGCGGGGTGGCGATGGCGAGGAACTCGACGAACACGTCCGAGCCCGGCTGGGCACGCCACGGTTCGCACATGGTCAGCGCGAGCCCGGCGGCGAGCGCCCAGCGCACGCGCCGGGTCGGGGCGTACGCGCCGAGTGCGTAGGCCGAGAAGGGCCCGGCCAGGACCGGCCCGCCGAGCGAGAGCGCGAGGACGACCCCGGCCGAGGCGAGCGGCCGGCGGCGGCGCAGCACGAGGGCGAGGCCGGCGGCGACCTGGACGAGAATCCCCCACCACGGCACGTTTCGCGGCGTCTGCCACCCGTCGCCGTCGAAGGAGTCGAGCGCACGCAGCAGTCCGGCCAGGGCGGCGACCGACGCCGCGAGCAGGACGTCGAACACGACGGCGCGGGGGATCGACGCGGTGGGCGGGCGATGCACGTTCGGCACGTTCGCCAAGGTACCGGCACCCGTCCACCCGTCCGGCCAGTCGCCGGGCATGCCGACCGCGAGCCGGCCGGGGACGATCCGCCGCACCTCACTCGGTCCCGAGTGCGCCGAGCACCGACATGCGCGCCGCCCGCCGGGCCGGCCAGGCCGCCGCGAGCACGCCGACGCCGATCGCGCCGAGCACGAACAGGGCGATCCGCGACCACGGGACCGTCGCGCCGAGCGGTACGTTGCCCAGGTCGATGCCGCGGACCGCCAGGACGCCCACCGCGACGCCCAGGCCGACCCCGAGCAGGGCCCCGAACAGCGAGATCAGCGCCGCCTCCAGCCGGATCAGGTCGCGCACCCGGCGGGTGTCCAGGCCGATCGCGCGCAACAGACCGATCTCGCGGGTGCGTTCGAGCACGGACATCGCGAGCGTGTTGACGATGCCGATGACCGCGATCAGGACGGCCATGCCGAGCAGACCGTAGACGATGTTCAGGAGCAGGTCGATGCCGGCCGCGAGACCCCGACGCAACTCGCCCTTGGACTGCACACGCAGCGCCGGATCGGCGCCGAACGCCTCGTCCAGGGTGTCTCGCAGCGCCTTGGCCTCGCCGGGCAGGCTGCGGACGAACACCTGGCGGCCGACCGGGCGTTCCAGGTGCGGGTCGAGTGTGCGGGTGGAGACCAGGTAGGGCGTCACGATCGGGTTGCCCCGGTAGATGCCGCCGACGCGCAGGGTGCCCGAGACCCCGTCGGGAAACGTCACGGGTACGGTCGAGCCGACCTGCAGCCCGCGTGCCCGCGCCTCGATCCGCTCCACCAGCAGGTCGGTGGCCAGCGCCTCGGGGCCGCCCTCGACGAAGTCGAACCGCATCACCTGCGGGCCCGCGATCGGATCCAGGGCGGCCAGTTCGCGTTCGCCGCCGGCGATCTCCGCGGTGGCCGCGCGGTACACGCTCGCGGCGGCGACGTGCGGGAGGCGACCGATGTGCTCGACGGTCGCGGGCGCGATCGGGTCGCGCAGCGTGGTGGACACCGCGTAGTCGGCGGTCAGCCCGCGGGCCGCCGCGTGGTCGAGGCTGTCCCGCAGCGAGGCGCCGATCACGGTCAGTCCGGTGACCAGGAACAGGCCGATCATCAGGGCCGACGCGGTTGCCGCGGTACGGCGCGGATCGCGCAGCGCGTTGCGGCTCGCAAGCCGGCCGGTCACGCCGAACACCCGGGTGAGCGGGCGGGCGAGCATGCCGATCACGGCCACGGACAGCAGCGGGATCAGCATCAGCACGCCGGTGACCGCCACCACCCCGCACACCACGATCAGCACGGACTTGGCGTCGCCGTCGGGCGCGGTTCGCACGGTCGCGTATCCGCCGCCGATGCCCAACACGATCAGGAGCAGGCCGAGCAGATTGCGGCGCAGCAGTCCGGCCGGGCCGGGCAGGTGCGCCCGGAGCGCGGCCATCGGGGGGATCCGGGCCACCTTGCGGGTGGGCAGCCAGGCGGCGGCGACGGTGACGCCCACACCCACGAGGAGGGACCACAGGATGGTGGCGGGCCGCACCACCAGTGGGCCGCGCGGCGGTTCGGCGTCGGTGCCGCGGAGCAGGGCGAGCAGTCCGGCGGCCAGCGCGATGCCCAGGAGGAGGCCGAGCAGCGCGCCGATCAGGCCGGTGGCCAGTGCCTCCAGGCGCACCGAGTTGGTGACCTGGCGCCGGGTCGCGCCGACCGCGCGCAGCAGCGCGAGTTCGCGGGTGCGCCGGCCGATCAGCATCGTGAAGGTGTTGGTGATGATGAACGTGCCGACGAACAGCGCGATGCCGGCGAACACGAGCAGTCCGGTGGCCAGTCCGGCGGTGCCGGCGGCGGCCAGGTCGCGGCGCTCGGTGGTGAGTTCGGCGCCGGTGACCGCCTCGGCACCGGCGGGCACCAGGGCGCGCACGGCCTGGGTCAGTGCGGCGACGGGCGTGTTCGGCGGGGTGGAGACGGTGATCAGGTCGTAGGCGCCGGGGGCGGCGAACAGGCGCTGCGCGGTGGCGGTGTCGAACAGGGTGAGGGTGGCGCCGAGCCGGATCCGGGCGTCGTCGGCGTGCACGGTGCCGACGAGGGTGGCGTCCAGGGTGCCGCCGCCGGCGACCACGCGCAGCCGGTCGCCGACCCGGTAGCCGGCCTCGCGGGCGCCCGCGTCGTCGAGGGCGACCTCGCCGGCGGTGGTCGGCGCGCGGCCCGAGGTCACCCGGTACAGCGGATCGGAGCCGTCCGGGCCGGGCGCGTGGTTGGTGCCGACCGCCTCCTCGACCCGGCCGACCAGGTGCCCGGCCCGGTCGACGACGACGGCGGGTCCGGAGACCGAGCCGCGTACGTCCCCGGCGCCGGGCAGCGCACGCAGCCGATCCATCAGCCGAGCGTCCAGCGCGGGCCGGTCGGGCGTGTCCCGGTCGGGGTCGGCCCGAATGCCGACGGCGACACCGGCGAAGTCGTCGGCCGCGGCCGACGCGGAAGCCTCGGTGATGCTGTCCTTGAGGGTGAGCACACCGGCCACGAACGCGACACCGAAGACGATCGCGAGCACGGTCAGGGCCAGCCGCGTGCGCTGCGCGGCGAGGGTGCGAAGGGCGTTCTTGAGCATGGGCGACGTCCTGAGGGCGGCAGATGTTCCGCGACCGACACCGGTCCGGCCGCACCACCCTCGCGTGGGCCCGCCTTCGACCGATACGGCCGGGCGAAGGTCGCCGGCTTCGTCGATCGGGCGAAGCCCGGTCCGATCGGACCGGGGCAATCAACGAAGGGAGCACCTGGGGTCGGGTGGGTGCGTTCCTGGGCTGACCGGACCCCGTGCCGGCCTGCCGACCTGCCGATCTGCCGGATTCACGCCCGCGCACGTGCTACCGGCCGCCGCCGGCGAATGCGAATGTCACCGGTCTCCGGGTTCGAGCTCACGGTCTGCCTGGTCTGCCTGGTCTGCCCCGTCTGCCCGGTCTGCCCGGGTGTCGGCCGCGGGCCGGATCGGGGCGGCGGTGAGGGCGGTCAGCAGGCGGAGGGTGGTGGCGGACTCGGAGCCGGGAGGCGCGGTGTAGATCATCATGGTCATGTCCGGGTCGTCCGGAGCCCGCATCGCGACGTAGTCGAGCGCGAGTTCGCCGAGTTGAGGGTGGACGAACCGCTTGCGGCCACGGGTCTTGCCGCGGACGCTGTGGTCGGCCCACAGACGGCGGAAGTCGGCGCTGCCCAGAGAGAGTTCGCCGACCAGGGCGGCCAGTAGCGGATCGTCGGGGTGGCGGCCGGCGTCGAGGCGGAGGTTGGCGACCGTGTCGCGGGCCTTGGTCTCCCAGTCCGGGTAGAGGTCCTTGGCCGCGTCGTCGAGGAAGACCAGGCGAGCCATGTTCCGCTCGGCCGGCGGGATCGCGGCGAAGTCGGCGATCAGGGTTCGGGCCGGTTCGTTCCAGCCCAGGATGTCCAGGCGTCGCCCGATGATGTAGGCGGGGGTGTCGGCCAGAGCGGCCAGGGCCTGGCGCAGTTCGGGGGCGACCTGCTGCGGGCGGGCGGGCCGCCTGCGGGATCCGGCGGGCTTGGCGAGGTTGTGCAGGTGGGCGCGCTCGTCGGCGTCGAGGCGCAGCGCGCCGGCCACGGCGTTGAGGACCTCCGGGGACACGTTGCGGGCTCGGCCCTGTTCGAGACGGGTGTAGTAGTCGACGCTCACGCCGGCCAGCAGGGCCAACTCCTCGCGGCGCAGGCCCGGGACGCGGCGCTGACCGCCGAAGTTGCCCGCGCCGACGTCCTCCGGACGCAACCGGGCCCGCCGGGCCTTGAGGAATTCGCTGAGCTGCTGTGCACGATCCATGCCCCAAGTGTCCGACACGGCCCGGCGGCCCTGTCTTGTTCTGCCTTGTTCTGCCTGGTTCTGCCGGACCCAGGCACGGGGAACCGGGGTGGAACAGCCCTCTGGGTGGTGCCGGTTCGGGCGCGCAGGATGTACCGCGTCAGCCGGTCCACACCGGCACCGAGCAACACCGGAAACCAGGAGTCGGAAGCATGTCGAACACCCTCACCCTCATTGCCGGCTTCACCGCCAAGCCGGGCCGGGAAGAACGGTTGCGCACCGAACTCGACGCGATGATCGCGCCGTCCCTGGCCGAGGAGGGCTGCATCGCCTACCAGCCGTACGTCGACCCCGAGCGCGCCGACCGCATGATCATCGTCGAGGAGTGGACGGACAGCGCGGCCCTGGAGCACCACTTCACCCTGCCCCACTTCAAGCACATCGCCCGAGTCCTCGACGAAATCCTCGCCGAGCCCTTCACCCTGCGCCGCCTCACCGACGCCCCGGCCTGAACGACACCCCGGCCGGGCGCCATTCGCCCCCGGCCACCGGAGTTCGCGGGGTGCGCGCGGCAGGCTTTGCCGAACGGTCGACCACTTCCCCGTCCCGGCCGGATAGTTTCCAAGCCATCCATCGATCTCGTGTGCGGGCCCGTTCGGCATGACCGACCGGGTCCGGGAGGAGGGGTGTGCCATGAATGCGGTCAACCTTGCGGAGATTGCGGCCGGCCTGCCGCAGGCGTGGAGTTCTCGCACGCTGGGCACGGTGGGGGCGGCCTGCGTGAAGGTACTGCGCATGGACGAGATGCCGGTGCGGGAGGAGAGTCACACGGCCACCGAGGCTTTGCTGGTGCTCGACGGCCGGCTGGAGATGAAGGTGGCCGGCAAGCCGGTGTCGGTACGGGCGGGCGAGCTGTTCATGATGCCGGCGCGAACTCCCCACACCGTCCTCCCGGGAAGCCGCGGCACGCTGGTGATCGTGGACGATCTGACCTCGGCCAACATGATCATCCGTCCCGACGGGCGGCTGTCCGTCGTGGACTGGGGACAGGTGGCCCTCGGTCCGAGGTGGGCGGAGGTCGGCTTTCTCGGCGCAGCCCTCCTGCGCGAAGGCCACAACCTCGGCGAGGTGCGTCGTTGGATGTGGCGATTCCCGGAATGGCGTCGCACGTCGCCGACTGCCCGCCGTGCGCTCGCCGAAGCGATGGTCGGCCATGCCTCCGGCCGGGACACGTGGTGGACCAGCCTGGTCGAGCCGCCCATCGCGGGCTGACCGCGAGCGGGAGGTCGCCACGCACGCCGTTGGGGCGCGTATCGAGTCGTGATCATCGGGTGGTCCTGGTGGGGTCCTTGATCCGGATCATCGAGTCGTGCAGGTGGAGACTGGCGAGGTGGCTGTCGGGAGTCTCGTCGTATCGGGTGTCTCACCGTCCCAGTTCCGGCCTCCGGCCTCCTGGTACGTCACGCTCTGGGGCGGGTGAGGCGCGTGGAGCCGACGTGAGCCGACCGGTGCACTGATGTCCGGGCGGGGACTCATGGGACATGGCCCGGCACCCGGCTCAGGGTCCGGGGAGGATACGGCGCGTTTCGTAGGCCCACATCGCGATCTCGACCCGGTTGCGGGCGCCGAGTTTGGCCATCAGGCTGGCCAGGTGCGTCTTCACCGTGCTGAGGCTGATGTGCAGTGCATCGGCGATCTCGGTGTTGGTCAGCCCGCGAGCGACGGCGAGGAGCACCTGCTCCTCGCGGGCGGTGACGGGGGAGACCGGCTGGGCCGCGGGCCGGCCGGCGGGCAGGTCCGCGAATGCCTGGAGCAGACGGACGGTGACGCTGGGCGCAATGAGCGCCTCACCGCCGGACGCCGACCGTACGGCCTGGGCCAGAAGGTCCGGTCCCGTGTCCTTGAGGAGGAATCCGCGGGCGCCGGCACGCAGCGCGCCGTAGACGTACTCGTCGAGGTCGAAAGTGGTGATGACGACCACGGCCGGCGGGTCGGCGACGCCCGGGCCGGCGACCAAGCGGGTGGCCTCGAGCCCGTCGATCACGGGCATGCGGATGTCGAACAGGCAGACGTCGGGGCGCAGTTCGCGGGCCAGACGTACCGCTTCCCGTCCGTCGGCGGCCTCGCCGACCACCTCGATGCCGGGCTGGGCGTTCAGCATGATCCGCAGCCCGGTGCGGATGATGGCCTGGTCGTCAGCGACGAGGACGCGGATAAGCACCGCTCTTGGTCCTCCCTTTCGGCAGCTCGGCTTCGACATGCCAGCCCTGGTCGGCGCCGGGGCCGGCTTGTAGTTTGCCGCCGAGCAGGGCAGCGCGCTCACGCAGTCCGGCAAGTCCGTATCCGGCACGGCCTCGGCCGATGCGGTGGCCGTTGTCGCGCACGCTCACCCGTACCGTGTGCCGTTCCGCGGTGACCCGGACGACGACCTCGGTCGCGTCGACCGCATGGCGCATGGCGTTGGTCACCGACTCCTGCACAATGCGGTAGACGGCCGCGTCCACGGCCGGGGGCAGCGTTTCCAGTTCGCCGTCGAGCCCCAGGTCGACCCTGAGGCGACCACCCGGGGTGCGCACCAGGCGCTCCAGATCCGCGACACCGGCAGGCGGCGCCAGCTCGGCGCCGGCCCCGCGGTTGCGCAGCGTGGCGACCATGGCTCGCATTTCCTCCAGCGTGCGCGCCCCTTCCTCCTCGACCCCCTCCAGCGCCTCGACGGCGGCGGACGGGTCGGTGCCCGCGAGCACCTGGCCCGCCTGGGCGCGGATCACGATGGCCGAAACGTGGTGGGCCACCGTGTCGTGCAGTTCCCGGGCGAGCTGCTCACGCTCGCGGGAGCGCACCTGCTCCAACTGCCGCTCGCGACCGGTCACCCGGAACCGCACGGCCGCCCCGATCAAGCCGGGCAGTGACAGGAAGACAAAGCCCCCGACCTGTTCGGCGGCCGGGGTTTCGTACGTGACGGTACACAGCGCGAAGGCCGTGAGGATCACCGCGCTGCCCAGCACGATCTCCCGTCCCGATCCCCACCGGAGCAGCGCATACACCAGCACGAGCACGACCGCGCCGGTGTCCAGGCCGACGGGCTCGCGCGTTGCGGCGACCAGCGAGGCCAGCTGGAGCAGGATCACCGAGCCGAACGCCAGCGTGATCATCGCCAGTGGGCGAGTCCGGCGCCACAGGGGCAGCAGGCACAGCCATACGGCGAACACCACCGCCACCGGCCGCCACACGACGTTCTCGCGCAGGGTGGCCTCCAGCGCCACAGCGCCCAGGCCCGCGGCGAGCAGCATCCAGTCCCGCCACATCCGGGCGGGCGCGTCGGGCGGTCGGGGTTCGGTCCACAGGGTTCGCAGGTCGTCTGGCAGCACGGTTCTCAGCCTAGGGGCCGCGCCGTGCCGCGCATCGGCCGAAAGGACGGGGCGTCACCCCGCCCTGGGGCCGACGGATCCGCGGCCCGCGAGCCGATGCCGCAAAGCGCCGTGGCGACGAACCTCGGCATCGGCGGCCGTACAAGGACGGCCGCCGAGGTGGTTGGAGGAACCGATGCTCTCGAAAGCCCTGTTGCGCCTGGGCGCAAGCGCCGCCCACCATCCCTGGCGGGTGATCGCGGCATGGCTGATTGCCGCCACGCTTGCCGTCCTCGCCGCGATCGCCATCGGCGGGCGGACCGCGGACTCGATGACCGCTCCGGGACTGGACTCCCAACGGGCCGCGCAACTGATCGAGCGGGCCGGCACCGGCCAGGAGGGGATGACCGCCCAAGTGGTCGTCACCCCCCTCGACGGCGGTGTGACGTTCTTCGACCACGGCAGCGCGCGCACCGCTCTCACGCGGCTGCAGACCGAGGTGCGGCGGCTGCCGCACGTGCTCGGCACGAGCGACCCGGCGGGGGCACTCGACGCAGGCGGGGACACCACCGTGCGCGGCAGCCTTGTCTCGGCCGACGGGCGGATCGCGGTCGTCCGGGTGCAGTACCCCGACCAGAGCCGGCTGTCGGCCGAAGACCTCGACGCCCTCGTCGATCTCGGCGACCGGTTGCGCGCCGAACTGCCGCTGCGCATCGAGATGGGCGGGAACCTCTTCTACGCCTTCTCCGACCCCGACGGCGGCGCAAGCGAGCTGATCGGCATCCTCGCCGCGGCCGCGATCCTGTTCCTGGCGTTCGGTTCGCTCGTCGCCGCCGCGCTGCCGATCGGCATGGCGGTCTTCGGGCTGACCGTCGGGGTTGCCGCGATGACGGTACTGGCGGGGGTGACGGACGTCCCGACCTTCGCCCCTGTCCTGGGCAGCATGGTCGGGCTCGGAGTGGGCATCGACTACGCGCTGTTCGTGCTCGCCAGGCACCGGGAGTACCTCGCGCGCGGGCTCGATCCCCGCGAGGCGGCGGGGCGAGCGGTGGCCACGGCGGGGAGGCCCGTGGTCTTCGCCGGCGGCACCGTCGTCGTATCGATCCTCGGCATGGCGGTCGCGAACGTACCGTTCATGACGGTGGGCGGGCTCGCCGTCTCGATCGTCGTCCTGACCATGGTGCTCGCGTCGGTGACGCTGCTGCCGGCCTTCCTCGGCGCCGCCGGCCCACGCCTGGCCCGGGCCGGCCGGATCGGCCGGGCTCTGCAGACCATGAAGCCGGGCCGACTCGCACGGCGGCGGGACGCGGCGGCAGGCGCCGCCCACGCCGCCGGGTGGCGTCGCTGGATCGGGCACGTCAGCCGGCACCCGGTGCCTTACGCGGTCGGCGCGACGGGGCTGCTGCTGACCGCGACGCTGCCCGTGCTCGGCCTGCGCGTCGGCCTGCCCGACGACGGCTCACTGCCCCACAGCCGTACCGAGCGCCGGGCCTACGACCTCGTCGCCGAGGGGTTCGGCCCCGGCACCAACGGTCCCCTCGTCATCGCCGCGGACCCCACCGGTGATCCGGGAGTGCTGGACCGACTCGTCGCAACGGTCGCGGCGGATCCGGGCATCGCATCCGTCGCGCCGACGCACATCGATCGGGCCACCGGCATCGCGACCCTCGTGGTGTTCCCGACCACCAGCCCTCAGGACAAGGCCACGGCCGACACCATCGCCCGGCTGCGCACCGACGTGCTGCCCACGGCGATCGGGCACGGCCCGGCCAGGGCCCACATCGGCGGCGCCACCGCGAGCCTGTCCGATGTGGGCCAACGCACCAGCGAACGCCTGCCGCTGTTCGTCGCCGCCGTGCTGGCGATGTCGTTCCTGCTGCTGATGCTGGTCTTCCGCTCGATACTCGTACCGCTCAAGGCGGTACTGCTGAATCTGCTGAGCATCGGCGCGGCCTACGGCATCATGGTCGCGGTCTTCCAGTGGGGCTGGGGAGGCGCGCTCATCGGGCTGGAAGCGACGGTTCCGATCGTGTCGTTCATCCCGATGTTCCTCTTCGCCATCCTGTTCGGCCTGTCGATGGACTACGAGGTGTTCCTCCTCTCCCGCGTACGCGAGGAGTACCTGCGCACCGGCGACAACCGCACGGCGATCGTCGAGGGCGTCTCGGGCACCGCCCGGATCATCACCTCGGCCGCCCTCATCATGGTGGCGGTCTTCCTGTCCTTCGCCGTCGCCGAGGACCCCTCCATCAAAATGTTCGGGCTCGGCCTGGCCACCGCGATCTTCATCGACGCCACGGTCGTACGCATGGTGCTGGTACCGGCGACCATGACACTCCTCGGCCGGACCAACTGGTGGCTGCCGAAGTGGCTGGACCGGATGCTTCCCCGCGGCCCGGTCGGCACCGACGACATCGACGCGGAATCCACGGGTGAGGCCCCGCGTCCACGGCTGGTTGACCGTTCTTCAGGACGGGGATGAACTGCGGGCTGTCCGCTGCCGGGCCTGTGGTCAGGATGAACGCCGGCGGGCGGCACGTGCGGTCGGCGGCGAGGTGAACCTTGCTGGTCTGCCCGCCTCTGGAACGTCCGAGGAGGGCGGCCTGGCCCGGTGTGCGCAGAGGTGGGCCGCGTCCGTGGGTGGCCTCGGACGAACTCTGGTCCCTGTTTGCGCCGTTACTGCCCGGAAGGACGCGACGACCGACACGAAGCCCTTCTCGGCATCGCCATCCGCCTCATCACCCGCCGCCACGTGACGGCATTTGTCGGGGACCTTCAAGACGGACCGGTGCCGGGAACCGCATCGAGCGCGTACACGTTCTTGTCACCGCTGCCGATATACACCACCCCGCCCGCTACCACCGGGTCCGAGCTGGTGAAGGCCCCGATGGAGTATTCCCACTTCTTTGCACCGGTGGCAGCATCGAGCGCGTATACCTTCTTGTCATTGCTGGGGACATAGACGACTCCGTTCACAACCGCCGGCGACCGCCAGACCATCCCTCCGGTGGTGTAGGCCCACTTCTTTGCACCGGTGGCAGCGTCGAGCGCGTACACGTTCATGTCGGCGCTGCCGACGTACACCACCCCGCCCACGACGACCGGCGAAGAGGCGACCTTATTGCCGGTGGCATAGGCCCACTTCTTGGTTCCTGTGGCGGCGTCGAGCGCGTACACGTTCGTGTCGGCGCTGCCGACATACACCACCCCGCCCACCACCACAGGCGACGAGAAGACCTCGGCGCCTGTCGCGTAGGCCCACTTCCTGGCGCCGGTGGCCGCATCGACCGCATACACGTTCTTGTCGACGCTGCCGACGTACACCACCCCGTCCACCACCGCCGGAACCGAGCTGATCTCGGCCCCGGTGGCGTAGGCCCACTTCTTGGCTCCCGTGGCCGCGTCCAGCGCGTACACGTTCTTGTTCCGGCAGCCGATGTACACCACCCCGCCGACCACCACAGGCGACGAATCGACCTCGGCCCCGGTGGCATAGCCCCACTTCTTGGTTCCTGTGGCGGCGTCGAGCGCGTACACGTTCTTGTCGCGGCTGCCGACGTACACCACTCCGTTCACCACCGCCGGCGAGGAGTCGACCTCGGCCGCGGTGGAGTAGGACCAGCGCACCGTGGTGTCGGTGCGGGCCACCGCGGGCGGGGACGACGGGACCCGGTCGCCGGCGGTGCGCTGCGGCTCTCGCCGGTCGTCGGGCGAGTCGATCAGTTCGAGAACGCCGCTGATGCCCAGAGCGGTGACCGCGCCGCCGCCGACAAGCCACAGAAGGCGGCGGCGCGTGGGGGCCGGGGCTTTGGATGGGGTGCCGCCGTCACCACTGCGCGGTGTGCCGCTTGCGGCGGGCTTCCGGTCGAGGCCGATGGTCGGCGCGTCGCCGATCGGATTCGCTCCTCGGACCAAGCGCCGGGTCTCGGCAGCCGGGGCGAGGTCGACGGCGGCGCGCAGAAGTCGGTGTACCTCGTCGGCGGTGTCGGGTCGGTCCCGGGGGTCCTTGGCGAGCAACGCGAGGACGAGGTCGTCGAGTTCGGTGGGTACGCCGTGGCGGAGTTCGCCGGGTCTCGTGGGCGTCCTCCGCAGGTGGGCGTTCATCATCGAGACCGGGCCGGAGGCGTGGAACGGCACGCTGCCGGTGAGGAGTTCGTGCAGCACGCAGCCGAGCGAGTACAGGTCCGAGCGGGCATCCCCGGGCTGCTCGTCGAAGCGCTCGGGCGGCATGTAGGCGAGGGTGCCCATCACCTTGCTGGACCGGTTCGTGGACTCCACGAACCGGGCTATCCCGAAGTCCAGGATCTTGACCTGGTCCTCGACAGTGAGCATCAGATTCGCCGGCTTCAGGTCCCGGTGGACGATCCCCGCGGTGTGCGCCCGGGCCAGCGCCGCGGCGGCCTGCGCCGCCCACCCCGCAGCGGTGCCCACCGAAGGAGGCCCCTCCTTGTCGAGCACCGCGGCCAGGTCGCGGCCCTCGACGAACTCCATCACCAGGAACAGCGAACCGTCGCCCTCGTCCTGGCCGAGGTCGTACACGGTGACCACACCCGGGTGGTGCAGCGCCCCCGCCGTACGCGCCTCGCGGAAGAACAACGCGGCACCGGAGGCGTCGGCCTTCGCGTGCGGGAGCAACTTGACCGCGACCCGCCGCTCGATCAGCCGGTCCCGCCCCTCCCAGACCTCCCCCATGCCGCCTCGCCCGACGAACCGGACCAGCTCGTACCGACCGGCCAACACCCGCACACGCAACCCCCCGTTGCCACGCCCGAAGCCGACCCGGACTCTCCGCTCGGGAATGGTACGACCCCGGTGAACACCAAGGTCGCCTGATGGGCCGGAGTGTGGCACTCAGGCCGGACACGACCGCCGACACGTCCGACGCTGCGACCTCGCAGGATGTGCGTGTGTATCGAATTTGCGAGGGCTGTGGCCAGCGAGTGCTCGCATCTGCAAGGATGGTTATCCGCATGTGGCGGCTTCTGCCGGCGTGTGTGGGTGTCGGCTCCGCTCTGTGGGGGAGGCGCTCGTGGCTAGGATCCCGGCCGTGAACATGTTCGGGATCGGTGATGCGGCGGCTCTGCTCGGGGTGAGTGCGGACACGGTGCGGCGGTGGGTGGACTCGGGTCGGCTCGACGCGCGGCGGGACGAGAACGGTCGGCGGGTGGTGGAGGGTGCGGCGCTCGCCGCGTTCGCCCGGTCGGCGGCGGCCGGCGACGCCCGCGCGGACAGCGAGCGGCTCGGCTGGTCGTCGGCGCGCAACCGCTTCCGCGGCATCGTCACCGACGTCCGCAAGGACACGGTGATGGCCCAGGTCGAGATCCAGGCCGGGCCCTACCGGGTGGTCTCGCTGATGAGCGCCGAGGCCGCGGACGAACTCGGCCTCGCGGTCGGGGTGCTCGCCACGGCAGTGGTGAAGTCGACGAATGTCATGGTGGAGCGGACCGAGGGCGCGCGCGAGCACTCCCTCGATTAGCGGGGAGTGCACACGATGGGCGCAATGGGCACGGTGCGGGCCGGACGTGCGATCTCGGCCGCGCTGCTCGCGGGGGCGTTGATCGCCCTCGCCGGATGCGGCAGCGACGACAAGGACAGGGACGACACGAAGGTCTCCAGGGGCACGCCGGCGGCCGGCGCCGAGGCGTCCGCATCCGCCGGCGACGGCAAGCAGCTCAAGGGCACCGTCAACGTGTTCGCCGCGGCCTCGCTGACCGAGACGTTCAGCGCGCTGGGCAAGCAGTTCGAGGCCGCGCACCCGAGCGTCACGGTCAAGTTCAACTACCTCGGCAGCTCGGCGCTGGCCGCGAGCATCAACCAGGGTGCGCCCGCCGACGTATTCGCCTCGGCCGACGAGAAGAACATGAAGCTCGTCACCGACGCCAAGAACGCCCACGGCACGCCCACCGCGTTCGCCAAGAACACGTTGCAGATCGCGGTCGCGCCGGGCAACCCGAAGAACATCAAGTCGCTCGCCGATCTCAAGCAGGGCGGCCTCAAGGTCGCCCAGTGCGCCCCGCAGGTCCCGTGCGGCGCCGCCGCCAGGACCGCCCTCGACGCGGCCGGCGTCAAGTTCGCCCCCGCGACGCTCGAACAGGACGTCAAGGCGGCCCTGACCAAGCTCACCCTCGGCGAGGTGGACGCCGCACTCGTCTACCGCACCGACGTCAAGGCGGCCGGCGCCAAGGCGGTCGGCCTGGACTTCCCCGAATCCGCGCAGGCGGTCAACACGTACCCGATCGTCCCGCTCGCCAAGGCGCCCAACGCCGACGCGGCCAAGGCGTTCGTGGCCTTCATCCTGTCCGAGCCCGGCCGTACGGCCCTGACGGCGGCGGGCTTCCAGGCACCGTGATCGAACCTCCCCGAGCCTCCCGCCGCCCACGAGACGTACGCACGCCGGGCGTACGCACGCGGGCCATGCGCACGCGAGCCGAACGCCCCCGGCGCGCCGGCGCCCCGTTGGCCCTGCTCGTGCCCGGCCTGATCGGCCTGGTGTTCCTGGTGCTGCCGCTGGTCGGGCTGCTGGTCCGGGCGCCGTGGAGCGACCTGGGGAGTCAGCTCGGCAGTACCGAGGTCCGCGAGGCGCTCAAGCTCTCGGTGTTCACCGCGACCGTGGCCACCGGCATCGTGCTGGTCCTGGGCGTACCGCTGGCCTGGCTGCTGGCCCGGACCGACTTTCCCGGCCGCCGGCTGGTCCGGGCGCTGGTCACACTTCCGCTGGTGTTGCCGCCCGTGGTCGGCGGCGTCGCGCTGCTTCTGGTGCTCGGCCGCAAGGGCATCGTGGGCGAGTGGCTGGACGACACGTTCGGCTACACGCTGCCGTTCACCACGACCGGCGTGATCGTGGCCGAGGCGTTCGTGGCGATGCCGTTCCTGGTGATCAGCGTCGAGGGCGCGCTGCGGGCGGCCGACCCGCGCTACGAGGAGGCCGCCGCGACGCTGGGCGCCTCCCGCTGGACCGCCTTCCGCCGGGTCACCCTGCCGCTGATCGCGCCCGGCGTGGCGGCCGGCGCGGTACTCGCGTGGGCTCGCGCGCTCGGCGAGTTCGGCGCGACCATCACCTTCGCCGGCAACTTCCCGGGCAAGACCCAGACCATGCCGCTCGCCGTATACCTGGCCCTGGAAACCGACCCGGAGGCGGCGATCGTGCTCTCCCTCGTGTTGTTGGCGGTGTCCGTGCTGATCCTGGCCGGCCTGCGCGAGCGCTGGATGACCACCTCGTGACCGGCGCACACGAGCCGAACGCCGCGCACCGGGCGACGGGCCGCGCCGAGGCGGGCCCGGACCAGGCGACCGGTCCGGACCACGCGACCACCCGCCACGAGCCGACCGCCCCCGAGCAGCCCACCACCCGCGCCGCCGGCCTCGACGCCCACCTCGTCGTCGCCCGCGACGCGTTCCGCCTGGACGTGCACCTGACCGCCGAGCCCGGCGAGGTGCTCGCCCTGCTCGGCCCCAACGGCGCCGGCAAGAGCACCGCCCTGCGCGCCCTGGCCGGCCTCACCCCCCTCGGCGCCGGCCACACCCGGCTGGCCGGCGTCGACCTGGAGGACCCCGAACGGCGGCTGTACACACCACCCGAGCGGCGCCCGGTGGGCGTGGTCTTCCAGGACTACCTGCTCTTCCCACACCTGTCCGCGCTGGAGAACGTCGCCTTCGGCCCGCGCTGCCAGGGCGTGGGCCGACGCGAGGCGCGGAGCCTGGCGGCGGACTGGCTGGACCGGGTCGGCCTGGCCGAACACGCGGGCGCCAAACCCGGTCGGCTCTCCGGCGGACAGGCCCAGCGGGTCGCGCTCGCCCGCGCGCTGGCCACCCATCCGCGGCTGCTGCTCCTGGACGAGCCGTTGGCCGCGCTGGACGCGCGCACCCGGGTGGCCGTGCGGGCGACGCTGCGTCGGCACCTGGCCGACTTCGACGGGGTCGCGGTGGTGATCACCCACGACCCGCTGGACGCGATGGTGCTGGCCGACCGGCTCACCGTGATCGAGGCGGGCCGCGCGGTCCAGACCGGTACGCCGGCCGAGGTGGCCCGCCATCCGCGCACCGACTACGTGGCGCGCCTGGTGGGCCTGAACCTGTACCGCGGCACCACCTCGGCCGGCGGCGTAGACCTGGCCGCCGGGCAGCGCCTGGTGGTGGCCGAACTTCCGGACGCCGCCGAGGTGTTCGTGGCCTTCCCGCCGGCCGCGGTGACGCTGTACCGGACCCGCCCGGACGGCAGCCCGCGCAACCTTTGGCAGGTCGAGGTGGAGGGCATGGAACCGCACGGCGACACCGTCCGGGTCGAACTGACCGGCCCGGTGCCGCTGCTCGCCGACGTCACACCGCTTGCCGTCGCCGAACTCGAACTCGCGCCGGGCAAGCCGATCTGGGCCGCGGTCAAGGCGACGGAGGCGCGAGCGTACCCGGCCTGAGCCCCGCACTCGGCACGGCGAGCCGCCCCGCGCGCTGTCCCCGGCGCGGCGCGCCGGCCGTCCCCGGGCGCGATGACAGTGCGACCGTGCACCATGGTGTCCGTGACGAGCCTGACCACCACGGAAGCGACCCGCGCGCGGATGAGTCGCCAGCGCAGCAAGGACACCGGCGTCGAGGTCGCGTTGCGGCGTCTGCTGCACGCCATGGGCCTGCGCTACCGCGTGCATCGCCGCCCGCTCAAGGGCATCCGCCGCGAGGCGGATGTCGTGTTCGGACCGACCAAGGTCGCCGTCTACGTCGACGGCTGCTTCTGGCACGGCTGCCCGCAACACGCGACCTGGCCCAAGCGCAACGCCGAGTTCTGGAAGGCCAAGATCGAGGGAAACCGCACTCGCGACGCGGACACCGACCGACGGATGGCCGAGGCCGGCTGGCTCGTCGTCCGGGTCTGGGAGCACGAGGACGCGGTCACCGCGGCGGCCAGGGTTCGGGATGCCGTGATCGCGAGGCGCACGGCCGGCCAAGTGCTGCGGCCGCAGCACTAACCTGTCCGCATGGCACGACCCATCACCATGATCGACCTGTTCGCGGGCTGCGGTGGAATGACGTCCGGATTCGCCGCCGCGAAGGGCTTTCGGCCGGTCATGGCGGTCGAGTGGAATCTGCACGCGGCCGCGACCTACGCCGCCAACTTCGGTGAGGCGCACATGCGCTGGGGCGACATCGCGGAGATCCCGGACAGGGACATCCCGCCCGCCGACCTGATCATCGGCGGCCCGCCCTGCCAGGGCTTCTCCAATCTGGGCAGCCGCAACGTCGAGGACCCGCGCAACAAGCTCTGGAAGGAATACCTGCGCTTCGTGCGCCGGGCCAGGCCCAAGGTGTTCGTGATCGAGAACGTGGACCGCTTCCAGAAGTCCGCCGAGTTCGCGCTGTTGCTCGCCGAGGCGCAGCCCGGCGGCCTCCTGGAGGGGTACGTGCTCACCGACGCGCTGCTCCCGGCGGTGGACTACGGCGTTCCGCAGCGCCGCAAGCGGGCGATCGTGATCGGCTCCCGGATCGGTGGGATCGCCGTCCCGGAGCCGACCCACGGTCCGGGCCTGTCGCGGCGTTGGAACACCGTCCGGGACGCGATCGAGCACCTGCCGCGCGTGCCCGGGACGACCAGCCTGCCCGCCTCCAGGACCGAGTTCTTCGGGCGTACGGTGCCCGGCGTGTTCAAGGAGGCCGACCTGCACCTGGCCCGCACGCCGATCGAGCGCTCGCTGCTGCGCTACGACTGTGTCCCGCCCGGTGGCGGCCGGTTCGACCTGCCGGACCACCTGCTGCCGGACTGCTGGCGGAACAAGAAGTCCGGCACGACGGACGTGATGGGCCGGATGCGCTGGGACCATCCGTCGCTGACCATCCGGACCGAGTTCTACAAGCCGGAGAAGGGCCAGTACCTGCACCCGCAGTGGAACCCGGACGACCCGACCGACCGGGTCAACCGCCCGATCACGCATCGCGAGGCGGCCCGGCTCCAGTCGTTCCCGGAGACCTTCGTGTGGTGCGGCTCCAAGACCGAGATCGCCCGGCAGATCGGCAACGCGGTGCCACCGCGGCTCGCGGAGGCGATCGCCCGCCACCTGAAGCCGCGGTTGCAGGCGGCGGGGTAGGGCGGGAACACACGGTAGGGCGAGAGCCCGGAGCAGCGTGCGCGGGCCGCCCCCGCCGGCCGAGGCTCAGGTGCTCGGGGCACCTTCGGCGCCGGCCTCGCCTTGGCCCGAGGCGTCGCCCGCGCCCGGATCGGCGTCGGCCGCCTCCGCGTCCAGGCCGTACATCCGAGGCGGCAGCTGCTGCTCCGCCCAATCCAGGTCGGCGTCCAGGTCGAGCCAGATCCGGTCCCGGCGGTCGGCGGGCGCGTCGAGGTGGATCGCCACCCACGTGAAGATGCCGCACACGGTGGCCCGGTCCCGGTCCGGCGCGGCGATCTGGGCGGCGAACCAGACGGACACGCCGGCGCGGGTGGGGATCAGGTACTGCTCGTCGTCCGGGGCCGGTCGGCCGGTGGTGGCGCAGCGCGGCGGTTCGAGGATCTTCATCCAGGTCAGCACCGCGCCGGGGGCCTGGTCCTCGAAGCACTCGGTGACCGACTCGCGGATCGCGCCGGCCGGGTCGTCGCCAAGCCAGCCGAACCACGCGTCGTCCTCGACCAGCTTGGCGAAGTCGTCCTGCGGCGGCCCGTGCCGCGGGTTCTCCCGGTACTCGCCGGTCAGCAGTCCGTCCGGGCCGACCACCCACGCGCCGCGGATCGCCTCACCGGGGACGTAGCCGTTGGGATCGTCGGCGAACGCCGGGTCGATCTCGGCGACCGACCCGCCCGGGCTCTGGGCGGCCGCGGCCGGCAGTCCCGGATCGTCCGGAATCCGGCGTCGCGCTCCGGAGCCGGTCGCCCGGGACTCACCCATGTGTGTCACTCTCCCGTGTCGCCGATGCGGTCGATGTCGTCGCGGGTCCATCGGCCCGGGCCCGTGACGAGTGCGCAATTCTCGCGCATGCGACGCGGGCGCTCTCGGCCGACCCGCGGCGGGGCCGCGTACTGGGCCGCGGGTCGATCCACCGGCGCCGGTCGGGTCAGCGGCCCCAGGCGACGGTGATCGCGGCGGTGTGTTCGGCGGCGCGCTCGCGGGCGTCGGCGGCCTCCGCCGGCCGGCCCAGGGCGTCGGCCAGGCGAGCGCGGCCGAGCCAGTTGTACGGGCTGGTCGGGCGCACGTTGATCCGTTCGCTGAGCAGTGTCCGGGCCAGGTCGTGCCGGTCGGCCCGCAGCGCCGCCTCGACCAGGGTCTGCTGGATCGCGTCACGCTGGGCGTGGCTGCCGCCGAACGTGTTCAGGCGGTGCCGGATCGGGAGGAGGATGTCGACGGTGTCGGCGTACCGTCCCTGCTCGAAGGCCACCAGCGCCCGACAGACCGGCAGGCCGACCTCCGCGGTCATCGTGTGGTTGGCCACGCGCGGATGCGGCTCGGCGAGCCAGGTCTCGCGGTCGCGGACCACCGCCTGCGCGGCGGCGATCCGGCCGGCGCCGAGGTAGGCCATCACGGCGTGGGTGTCGTTGAACGCGTAGTACGGGCCGTCCGCCCGGGCCGCCCACGCGTCGGCGACCCGATTCCAGCGCTCGACCTGCGGGTCGCCCGCGAGGTGGATGCGCCACAACAGGGCCGAGGCGTCCAGGAGTTCCATGGCCAGGCCGGCGGACTTGTCGTGGTGCAGCACCGCGTCGTGGACGGCCAGCGCGCGGTCGATCGCGCCGGCCTCGATCGAGAACAGGCCGTAGTGCCACCAGTTGTGCACGTTCAGGTAGTTGCCGCTCGTCCAGTCGGCGGTGCGGGCGTCGAGGAAGCGGATGCCCTCGGCGAACCGGCCCTGCATCTCGTACGTGTGCACCACCGCGTGGATCGCCCACACATCGCGCGGATTCGCCGCCACGGCGGCCAGCCCGGCCTGTTCGGAGCGCGCGTAGTGGCCGGCCTCCTCCAGGCCGAACGCGGCCATGCCCAGCACCGGCCCGTAGTGCGGATCGTCCCGATCCCACGCGCTCAGCACGCCGCCGACCCGGTCGCGCAGCCGGAGGGCGTCGCCGGTGAGGAAGTCGATCTGATGGCCGACCGACAGCGCGAGCGCGTCCCGGGGATACGCCACGACCACCTCGTGCAGGATGTCGCCGGCCCGGTGGATGTCGCCCGCCAACCACGCGTCCGCGGCCCGCATGTGCGCCACCTCGCGGGCGCCGACCCTGGTCGGGGTGGGCACGAAGGCGGCGTGGCGTGCACGCGCGGCGGCGGCGTCGACCGACTCGGTGCCCAGCAGGCCGAGATAGGCCGCGAACACGTTGGCCATCGGTGCCCCCGGGTCGGCCGACAGCATCGCCTCGACCTCGGTACTCACCTCCGGCCGGAAGAACAGCAGCGCGTCGAGCGCACGTTCGTAGTGCCGGATCGCCTCCGGGCCCATCCCGGACACTTCGAGCCCGTGCCGATCCACCGTGCTCATCGCGGGGTCCTTCCGTCGCGCCGTTCGCCGTGGATCAAAGATGGCACGACGGGGCCCGCGGCCGGGCCTCGACGGGCCACCGTGGCCGCCGCGACCGGCGCCGGGAAGCCGGACCGGGCTGATTGGGACGACCGGCCCACCGGGCCGACCGGGCCGACCGCGATACGGCGCGGGCCCCTCCGGCGCCGCCCCACCCGCGTGCGGCACGGCGATACGGCGCGTCGCGGATCGCCGTGCGTGCGCCGACGTCCTACCCGCGTGCCGCCGCGAACTCCGCCAATGCGGTGTCCAAGGGCGTGGCCGTCACGTCCAGGGTCTTCGTGGTGAACGTCGCGTCGAGGGTGGAGCCGCCTTCGGCGAGGTAGAGCATCTCCTCGACCTCGGCCATGATCGAATTCTCCCGGCCGATCGTGCGCACCTCCTCGGCCGTCATCCGGGTCAGCCGCGGAACGGGCGAGCCGGTGAGTTCGGCGAGGCGGGTGGTGACGGCGCGGGTGGAACCGATCGACGAGGGTACGTGCCACGCCCGGCCCCACGTCTCGGTGGAGCGTGCCGCCGCGACCAGCGTGCGGGCCACGTCGCCGATGTAGGACCAGCTCCGCGGTGCGTCCGGGTCGCCGGGGAGCGCGGCGGGGGTGCCGGCGAGCACGTGCGGTACGACCAGGAAGTTGTACAGCGAGGCCGCGTCCGCACCCAGGAAGTCGCTCGCGCGGACCTCGGTGACCCGGGCCCGCCCCGCGTCGTGCGCGGCGAGCGCCTCCGTCCACATCGCCGCCCGCACGCGGCCCTTGACGGTGGTCGGCGCCATCGGCAGGTCCTCGGTCATCGGTCCGTCCACCGGGCCGTAGCCGTACACGTTGCCGAGCATCACATAGCTCGTCCCCGTCCGCTCCGCCGCCGTGAGCAGCGCCGCGGCCAGCGGCGGCCAATCGGTGGGCCAGCGGTCGTAGGCCGGCATCGCGCAGTTGAACAACGTCCGTGCGCCCTGCGTGAGTTCGACCAGGCGGGCGGCGTCGGTCGCGTCGGCGGCGATGCGTTCGATCAGCGGATGCTCGGGGCCGGTGCCGCGGCGGGTGACGATCCGGACCCGCTCGCCGGACTCGGCGAGCAGCAGCGCGGTGGCCGAGCCGGTGGCGCCGGCACCGACCACGACGTGGAAGACGGAGGAGGACATGTTCGCTCCAGGAGGGGGAGATGGGGAGGAAGGGCGTCCGAAGGGGACTGATCACCCTCCCGCCCGCGCCCGGTCGTACGGTAGCGGCCGGAATGCCAAACATCCGGAGGTTCGGGCCATGCATCGAATAGCCGTGGTGGCCGTGCCGCCGGTGACCACGTTCGACCTGTCCATCCCGGAACTGGTGCTCGGCGCGGTCGATGTGGTCGACGGGGTGGCCGGCTACCGGGTCCGGGTGTGTACCGCCGAGCCCGGCGCCGTGGTCGGCACCGGCAGCCTGGACATCGTGGTGCCGCACGGCCTGGACGCGATGGACGACGCCGACACGGTGATCGTCACCGGTACCGGCGCCCGGGCGGACGCGGACCCGCGCATCCTTGCCGCGCTGCGTGCCGCCGCGGCGGCGGGAAAGCGGGTGGCCTCGATTTGCACCGGCGCGTTCGTGTTGGCGCAGGCGGGCCTGCTGGACGGGCGCGCGGCCACCACGTACTGGACGATGACCGAGGAGTTCCGCCGCCGCTTCCCGGCCGTGCACCTGCGGCCGGACGTGCTGTACGTCGAGGACGGGCCGATCCTGACCTCCGCCGGCCTGTCCGCCGGGATCGACCTGTGCCTGCACCTGATCCGGACCGACTACGGCGCGGCCACCGCCAACATCGTCGCGCGCCTGGTCGTCGCGGCACCGGTACGCCCTGGCGGCCAGGCCCAGTTCATCGAATCGCCGCTGCCCCCGGAAAGCGGCGTATCGCTCGCCGACACCCGCGCCTGGGCGCTGGCCCGACTCGACGAACCGCTGACCCTGGCCGACCTCGCCGCGCACGCGAACACCAGCGTGCGCACCCTGACCCGACGCTTCCACGCCGAGACGAGCCTCAGCCCGCTGCAATGGCTGCTCCACCAACGGGTGGACCGCGCCCGGGAGTTGCTGGAGACGACCGACCTGTCGATGGAACTGGTCGCCCACCACAGCGGCATCGGCACCACCGACTCGCTGCGCAAACACCTCGTGCGCCGCACCGGCCTGACCCCCAGCGGCTACCGCGCGGCATTCACCCGGATCCCGGCCGACACCGGCGTGCCCCGCCGCTTCCGCGCCCTTCCCGCCGACAGCGGATCGCCGACACGGAGTTCGTGATCGACGGTGGCGTGCGGACGACCACACCCCGCGACACGCCCTCGGGCACCGGTCTCGGCGTGGCCGACTACGACGCCGCCGACCTGGCCTGGTTCCGCGCGCTCCCGACGCCGGTGTTCCTCGGCCGCGACCAGCCCGGCGCCGGTGCGGATGCGACGCCCGGGGCGGGGCAGTGGCTACGGCCGGTGTGGTCACCCGGGCCCGAAGCCGACGCGGCGCCCGACGCGGGGTCCGATGCCGGCCCGTACCACTCGCCGAACGCGCCCGCTTCGCCTCGACCGAGGCGCTCTCGGGCCCGCCGCCTGCTGCACCGGTTGCGACTGCGATCCCCGTCCGGCGACTGACCGACGAACCGCAGCGAGCCGCCCGACGGCGTTCCCGCCGACCAGGGTCGTCGGGTGCCGGCTCGGTCATGCCACCTCGAACTCCGCCTCCCGCATCCCCAGCAACCGCCCCAATTCGGCGCGCCCCACGTCGGTGATGCGGACCGCGCGGCCCGTGCCGACCCGCTCCGTCCAGCCGCGGTCGCGGAACAGCCGGCACAGTTCGGCGCCGGCCGTGCCCGCGAGGTGGTGGCGGCGTTCGGTCCAGTCCAGGCACGGGCGGGCCAACGGGCGTTTGCGCGACGTGGTCAGGTCGGCGCCCAGGTCGGTGAGCCAGGCGATGCCGGTGTCGGTGAGCGCGAAGCCGGCGTCCTGGCGGAGCAGGTCGCGGGCCGTGAGCGCGTCGGTGACGGCCACGCCGAGCCGGCCCGCCAGGTGGTCGTAGCAGGTGCGGCCCCTGGCCAGGGCCGCGCCGGCCGAGTGCGCGCGCAGCGACTTCGCCGGCCGGGGGCTGGCGGGCGTCGCGTAGGCGGCCAGGTCCTCGACCATCCGGGCCACCCCCGCGTCGGCCAGCCGGACGTAGCGGTGTCGGCCCTGCCGCTCCTGGACCAGCAGACCGCCCTCGACCAGCCTGGTCAGGTGCTCGCTGATCGTGGACGGCGCGACCCCGCAGTGCCGGGCCAGCTCGCCGCCGGTCCAGGCGCGTCGATCCAGCAGGGCCAGGCAGACCGCCGCGCGCGTCTCGTCGGCGAGGAGCGCGGCCAGGGCCGCGAGTCGCGGGACCGAATCCGGGTCGGTGGCGCGTGCGATCGAGTCCATGCCGCCATCATCGGCCGGCCACGCTTCGGCACGCGCCGAAGGGTCGGCCGGACCTCCCCCCGACGCCTCGTCCCCCTGCCGGCGCTCTGCCAGGATGGACGCGTGCTCCTACCTCTCGCGGGCGTCACCGTCGTCTCCCTGGAACAGGCCATCGCGGCGCCGTACGCGACCCGGCAACTGGCCGATCTCGGCGCACGCGTGATCAAGATCGAGCGACCCGGCGCGGGTGATTTCGCCCGGGCGTACGACGAAACCGTCGAGGGATTGTCGAGCCATTTCGTCTGGGCCAACCGGGGCAAGGAGAGCCTCGCGCTCGACCTCAAGGACGAGCGGGCGGCGGAAATCCTGGACCGGCTGCTCGCCCGCGCGGACGTGTTCGTGCAGAATCTGGCGCCCGGCGCGGCGGATCGGCTGGGCCTGGGCGCGGCGGATTTGCGGGCCAGATTTCCGCAGCTGATCGTCTGTGGAATATCTGGTTATGGGACTTCCGGTCCCTACCGCGACAAGAAGGCGTACGACCTGCTCGTGCAGTGCGAGGCCGGGTTGTTGTCGGTCACCGGCACGCCCGACGCGCCCGCCAAGGCGGGTATTCCGATCGCCGACATCGCCGCCGCGATGTACGCCTTCACCGGCATGCTGACCGCCCTGTACGAGCGCCGAGTCACCGGCGAGGGCAGCGCGTTCGAGGTGTCCATGCTGGATGCGCTCGGCGAGTGGATGGGCTTCCCGTACTACTTCGCGACCTACGGCGGCACGCCGCCGCCGCGCACCGGCGCCCGGCACGCGGCGATCGCGCCGTACGGCCCGTATCGCGCCGGCGACGGCGGCCAGGTGTTCGTCGGCGTGCAGAACGACCGCGAGTGGGCCGCGCTGTGCGAGCGGGTGTTGGGCCGGCCGGACCTGGTCGAGGACCCGAGATTTCGGACCAATTCGCTGCGGGTGGCCGGCAACGAGCGGCTCACCGAGCTGATCGAGGCGGTCTTCGCGGACCGCACCGCCGCCGAGATCGTGGCGAGCCTGGACGAGGTCGGCATCGCCAACGCCCGGATGCGCACCATCGCCGAGTTCGCCGAGCACCCGCAACACGCCGCCCGGGACCGATTGCGGACGATCGACTCGCCCGCCGGTCCGCTGCGCGCGCTGCTGCCGCCGGTCACGGTGACCGGTCGCGAGGCGGCGATGGGCGCGATCCCGGCGGCAGGCGAGCACACGGCGGCGATCCTGGCCGAACTGGGCATCGAGCCGACGTGAACGGCATGCCCGGCCGCCCCGGCCGGGGGCGGCGGGGCGCGGGGTCGACGGGGCGATCGGCGGGGCCGTCGGGTGCCGCAGGAAGAAATATTCTCCCGGGTCCCCGGGTCGGCGACTTTTCCGTGCTAGCCTCAAGGCAGTTGCAGTAGTGGTTCCCATGAATTTCGTGAGCGCCTTACGGTCGTGACCGTCGGGCGCTTTTTGTTTATGTCGAACCGGGTTCATGTGAAAAATGGATTGCTGTTGCGACTTGGACTTGTGCATGTGCACATTTTCATTTGGCACCACGAAGGAGATTTGTATGGCTACTGGAACCGTGAAGTGGTTCAACGCGGAAAAGGGCTTCGGCTTCATCCAGGCGGACGACGGCGGCCCGGATGTTTTCGCGCACTACTCGGCGATCCAGTCGCAGGGCTACCGTGAGCTTGTCGAGGGCCAGAAGGTCTCCTACGACGCTGTTCAGGGCCAGAAGGGCCCGCAGGCGGAGAACATCACCGTCTGACGGCACACATCATCGACAGGCACGGCCCGCACCGATTCGGTGCGGGCCGTGCCTGCGTTCGCTCCCGCCCGCCGGCCCGCGGTGGATGATGCCTGCATGGCATACCTCGCAAACGACGACCGCACCGGCCGGCTGCGCGCAATCCGCGCATGCGACCGGATCCTGTCGGGAGTACGACCTGCCACGGTCACCGAACAACTGGCCCGGCTGTCCGCATACGCGCAGGAGCGGGTCGACCCGGACGAATGGCCCGACATGTACGGCGACGGCGGCGCGGTCGCCCGCCTGGAGGCACGCACGGCCGAGCTGCTCGGCACCGAGGCGGCGCTGCTGTTCCCCACCGGCACGATGGCCCAGCAGGTCGCGCTGCGGTGCCACGCCGGGGCGACCGGTTCGAACGTGGTCGGCATCCACCCCAGGGCACATCCGCTGACCTACGAGCGCGACGCGGTGTCGGTCCTGTCCCGACTGCGGCCACTGCCGCTCACCCAGGGCCCCGGTCAGATCACCGCCGAGGACATCCGCACCGCGGGTGAGCCATTCGGCACGCTCTTCTACGAACTCCCGCTGCGCGACCACGGGTTCGTGCTGCCCTCGTGGGACGAACTGCTCGCGACGGTGCAGGCCGCCCGGGACCGCGACGCCGCGCTGCACCTGGACGGTGCGCGGTTGTGGGAGAGCACCACCCACTTCGGGCGCGGGCTCACCGAGATCGTCGACCTGTTCGACTCGGTCTACGTCTCCTACTACAAGGGCCTGGGGGCGAGCGCCGGTGCGGCCCTGGCGGGCGGCGCCGAACTGATCGAGGAGGCGCACGCGTGGCGGCACCGCTACGGCGGGCGGCCGTTCCAGAACTGGCCGATGGCACTGGAGGCGCTCGCCGCGCTGGACGAGACGTTGCCGCGGCTGGACACCTACGTCGCGCACGCCCCGACCGTGGCGGCCGGCCTGACCCGGGTGCCCGGGGCGATCGTGCACCCGGCCGTCCCGCACACCCACCAGTTCCAGATGTGGCTGCCGCACCCGGCCGAACTGCTCACCCGGGTCGGATTCGAGTACGCCGCCGAGCGCGGCGTGTGGCTGGCCGGCGGGTGGACCGAGCCGGGCCCGCCCGGCCTGTCGTACACCGAGATCACCGTCGCCGATCCCGCGCTGGAATGGACCGCCGACGAGGTCGCCGCCGAGTTCGGCGCGTTCGTGGACCGGGTGCGCGCGAGCCGCTGACCGACGGCGCCCCGGGCGCGGGCCGGGCCACGCGCCGCATTCCACGGTGACATGTGTCACCACCGGTGCCGACGCCGATCCGGGCATGTTGCGTCAAGGCGGGCCACTGAGCGATGCTGGCCCCGCGCCGGCCCTACCGGCGCGGGGAGGGCGTGGCAGGAACCCGGTGCGATCCCGGGACGGTCCCGCCACTGTGACCGGCTCCGCCGTACGTCGTCATTCGACGGCCACGACGTGACCGGGAGTCAGGAACTGCGCGTCTCACCCCGAGTCCGATGGGGCGAGGACCCCGGAGAGGCGCTCCAGGTGACGATTTCGTCCTGCCGGCGTTCTTGCGTACGCAGCTTCGACTGCGACACCCACTTCAGCGACACCCGTTTCGGCGACACCCCCGCGCGCCGCCGCGGCGCGTTCGACCGCGACATCCACCTCGTGGCTCGCCACGCCGGCATCGGCGGAGGCGCCCGGTGATTCTGCTCCTGTCGACATCCGACACCGACCTGCTCAGCGCCAAGGCGAGCGAGGGCGAATGGCGCCTGGCCAACCCGGCCCGCGTCGACGTCGCCGACCTGCCCGCGCTCCTGGACGGCACCGACCTGGTCGTGGTGCGCCTGCTCGGCGGGCGCCGCGCGTGGGAGGCGGGCCTGGACGCGCTGCTGGCCGGCCCGCGCCCGGTCGTCGTGCTCAGCGGCGAACTCACCGCCGACGCCGCGCTGATGGAACTGGCGACCGTACCCGCCGGGGTGAGCGCCCAGGCACACGCCTACCTCGCCCAGGGCGGCCCGGCCAACCTGACCCAGCTGTACCGCTTCCTCTCCGACACGCTGCTGCTCACCGGACACGGCTTCGAACCGCCCGTCGAGGTGCCCTCCTGGGGCCGCCTGGACCGCTCGGCGCGCGAGATCGACGGCCCGGCCGTGGGCGTGCTCTACTACCGCGCCCACCACCTCGCCGGGAACACCGCGTTCGTGGACGACCTGTGCGCGGCGATCGAGGACGCGGGCGGCCGGCCCGTACCGATCTGGTGCGCGTCGCTGCGCGGTGCGGACGAGACGTTGTTCGCGGCGCTCGGCGAACTCGACGCGCTGCTGGTGACCGTGCTCGCGGCGGGCGGGGCGGGCGGGGCCAAGCCCGCCGAGGTCTCCGCCGGCGGCGATGACGAGCAGTGGGACGTGGGCGCGCTGGCCGGCCTGGACATCACCATCCTCCAGGCGCTGAACCTGACCACCAGCCGGGCCGAATGGGAGGCCGGCGACGCGGGCCTGTCGCCGCTGGACGCGGCCACCCAGGTCGCGGTGCCCGAGTTCGACGGCCGGCTGATCACGGTGCCGTTCTCGTTCAAGGAGACCGGCGCCGACGGGCTCACCCACTACGCCGCCGACCCCGAGCGGGCCGCGCGGGTGGCCGGGATCGCGGTACGACACGCCCGACTTCGGCACATTCCGGTCGGCGAGCGCAAGATCGGCGTGGTGTTGTCCGCATACCCGACCAAGCACTCCCGGATCGGCAACGCGGTCGGCCTGGACACCCCGGCGTCGGCGGTCGCGCTGCTGCGCGCGATGCGCGCGGCCGGCTACGACGTCGGCGCCCTCGACGGCGCCGACGCGCTGCCCGGGCTTGAACCGCCGGACGGCGACAAGCTGATCCACGCGCTGATCGCGGCGGGCGGCCAGGACCCGGAGTGGTTGACGGAGGGTCAGCTCGAAGGCAACCCGGTCCGCATCTCGGCGGCCGACTACCGCGAGCGCTACGCCAGGCTGCCGCTCGGGCTGCGCGCGAACATCGAGGAACACTGGGGCCCGCCGCCCGGCGAGCTGTACGTGGACCACTCGCGCGACCCCGAGGGCGAGATCGTGCTCGCGGCGCTGCGCGCGGGCAACGTGATCCTGATCATCCAGCCGCCGCGCGGCTTCGGCGAGAACCCGGTGGCCATCTACCACGACCCGGACCTGCCGCCGAGTCACCACTACCTGGCCGCATACTGGTGGCTGGACGCGCCCGCCGGACCGGGCGGATTCGGCGCACACGCGCTCGTCCACCTGGGCAAGCACGGCACGTTGGAGTGGCTGCCGGGCAAGAACCTGGGCCTGTCCGCGGAATGCGGCCCGGACGCGGTGCTCGGCGACCTGCCGCTGATCTACCCGTTCCTGGTGAACGACCCCGGCGAGGGCGCACAGGCCAAGCGGCGCGCACACGCGATCATCGTGGACCACCTGGTGCCGCCGATGGCGCGGGCCGAGACGTACGGCGACCTGACCCGGCTGGAGCAACTGCTCGACGAGTACGCCAACGTGCAGGCGCTCGACCCGGCCAAGGGCCCGGCGCTGCAGGCGCAGATCTGGACGCTGATCCAGGCCACCAGGCTCGACCACGACCTGGGCATCACCGACCGGCCGCACGAGGCCGAGTTCGACGACCTGATCCTGCACCTGGACGGGTGGTTGTGCGAGGTCAAGGACGCGCAGATCCGCGAGGGCCTGCACATCCTGGGCAGCGCGCCCACCGGCGAGGGCCGGATCAACCTGGTCACCGCGATGTTGCGGGCGCGCCAGGTGTGGGGCGGCAAGGCCGCCGCGCTGCCGGGGCTGCGCGAATCGCTCGGCCTGGTCGAGGGCGGCAGCGCCTCGCGCACCGAGACCGACGACGCCGAGGACCGCGCGCATCGCCTGGTGGCGGCGATGGAGGCCGCCGGGTGGGACCCGACCCGCGCCCCGGCCGTCACGCACGAGGTGCTGGGCGCCGAATCGACGGCGGTCGCCGACGTGTTGGCGTTCGCCGCGACCGAGATCGTGCCGCGGCTGGACCGCACCGGGGACGAGATCGGCGCGGTGCTGCACGCGCTGGAGGGCGGCTACGTCGCGGCCGGGCCCAGCGGTTCGCCGCTGCGCGGGCTGGTCAACGTGCTGCCGACCGGCCGCAACTTCTACACCGTGGACCCGAAGGCGATCCCGAGCCGGTTGGCCTGGGAGACCGGACAGGCGCTCGCCGACTCGCTGTTGGCCCGCTACCGCGCGGACAACGACGGCGACTGGCCGCGCTCGGTGGGCCTTTCGGTGTGGGGCACCAGCGCGATGCGCACCAGCGGCGACGACATCGCCGAGGTGCTGGCGCTGCTGGGCGTGCGCCCGCTGTGGGACGACGCCTCGCGCCGGGTGACCGGGATCGAGGCGATCTCGCTCGCCGAGCTGGGCCGGCCGCGGGTGGACGTCACGGTGCGCATCTCCGGCTTCTTCCGGGACGCCTTCCCGCACGTGGTGCTGCTGCTCGACGACGCGGTGCGGCTGGTCGCGGAGTTGGCCGAGCCGGACGAGGACAACTACGTCCGGGCGCACGTGCGCGCGGACACCGCCCGACACGGCGACGCCCGCCGGGCGACCACGCGCGTGTTCGGCTCCCGGCCCGGCGCGTACGGCGCGGGACTGCTGCCGCTGATCGACGCGCGCACGTGGCGCGACGACGCGGACCTGGCCGAGGTGTACGCGACCTGGGGCGGCTACGCCTACGGCCGGGGCCTGGACGGGGTGTTCGCGCGCGAGGACATGGAGGACGCGTACCGCAGGATCGCGGTCGCGGCCAAGAACACCGACACGCGCGAGCACGACATCGCCGACTCGGACGACTACTTCCAGTACCACGGCGGCATGGTCGCCGCCGTGCGCTCGCTCACCGGCACCGCGCCGGCGGCCTACATCGGCGACTCGACCATGCCGGACGCGGTCCGCACCAGGACGCTCCAGCAGGAGACCGCCCGGGTCTTCCGCGCCCGGGTGGTCAACCCGCGCTGGATCGAGGCGATGCGCAGGCACGGCTACAAGGGCGCGTTCGAACTGGCCGCCACGGTGGACTACCTGTTCGGCTACGACGCCACCACCGGCGTAGTGGCGGACTGGATGTACGAGAAGCTCGCGGGCGAATACGTCCTGGACGAGACCAACCGGGAGTTCATGCGCACGTCCAACCCGTGGGCGCTGCGCGGAATCGCCGAGCGACTGCTCGAAGCCGCCGATCGGGGCATGTGGGAGAAGCCGGAGCCGGCCACGCTGGACGGGCTGCGCGAGGTGTACCTGGACGTCGAGGGCGATCTCGAAGGCGGCGAGGACGCCGGGGATGGCTGAGCGGGCTTCCGGGGCCGGGGTCGGGGTCGGGATCTACGAGCCCGGTCCCGGCCCCGGGCCGGCGTCGGGGTCGGGGTCTTCGGGTGCCGGCCCGGTGGCCGTGGTCGGGATCGGGGACGACGGCTGGGCCGGACTCTCCGAGGCGGCGCGGGCATCGGTGCGCGCTGCCGACGTATTGGTCGGCGGCGAACGGCACTTGGCCATGGTGCCGGACGCGTCGGCCGAGCGGGTCCGGTGGCCGTCGCCGTTCTCGGCGGCCTTCGTCGCCGACCTGGCCGCGTCCCGGAAGGTGTGCGTGCTGGCCAGCGGGGACCCGATGTTCTACGGCGTCGGGGCGACACTGGTGCGCGGGTTGGGCGCCGAGCGGGTCACCGTGCTGCCGGTTTCCTCTTCGGTCTCGTTGGCCTGCGCCCGGCTGGGCTGGGCGGTGCAGACCGTCACGGTGGTCAGTGCGGTGGGCCGACCGCTCGACGCCCTGGCGGCCGAACTTGCGACCGATGCACGGGTATTGGTGCTGAGCGCGGACGGGCTGACGCCGGGGCGTGCGGCCGTGCTGCTGCGCGAACGCGGCTTCGGGACGAGCACGGTCACCGTGCTGGAGCACCTGGGCGGTCCGGCCGAGTCGGTGTGGCGGGGCAGCGCCGACGCACTCGCCGCGGCCCCCGAGCGGCGATTCGCGGATCTGAATGTGGTGGCCGTGCGGTGCGCGGCGGGTCCGGGGCTGAGCCGGCTGGCGGGCCTGCCGGACGATGTCTACGCGCACGACGGCCAGTTGACCAAGCGCGAGGTCCGCGCGGTGACGTTGGCCGCGCTCGGACCGCGACCGGGCGAGCTGTTGTGGGACGTGGGCGCGGGCAGCGGCAGCATCGGGATCGAGTGGATGCGGACGCACCCGACCTGCCGGGCCGTCGGCTTCGAGACCCGCGCGGATCGGGCCGAACGGGCTGCGGCGAACGCCATCGGGCTCGGCGTGCCGGACCTGCGGATCGTGGTCGGCCGGGCGCCGGACGTGCTCTTCGGCCCGGCCCCGGACGCGATCTTCATCGGCGGCGGGCTGACCGTGCCCGGTGTGGTGGAGCGCTGCTGGGCCGCACTGCGTCCGGGCGGCCGGTTGGTGGCCAACGCCGTCGTCGCCGAGACCGAGGCCGAGTTGGTGCGACATCGCGCCGTGTACGGCGGGGAGTTGACCCGCATCCAGGTCACCCGGTCCGCCCCGGTGGGCCGGTTCACCGGCTGGCGGCCGGCGATGCCGGTCACCCAGTGGCGGGCCGTGAAGCCCGTGTCCATGTCCACCTCCGACGAGGAGCAGTCCAGCCCATGACCGTCCACTTCATCGGCGCCGGCCCCGGCGCGGCCGATTTGATCACGGTGCGCGGGCTGCGGATCATCGCCGCCTCGCCGGTTTGCCTGTACGCGGGCGCGCTCGTGCCGCGCGAACTGGTCGACGCGGCACCGCCCGGAGCCCGTCTCGTGGACACCGCCGAGCTGAGCCTGGACCAGATCGTCGAGGAGCTGCGCGCCGCCCACGCGGCGGGGCACGACGTGGCCCGGCTCCAGTCGGGGGACACCTCGTTCTTCAGCGCGGTGGCCGAGCAGCAGCGCCGGCTCGACGCGCTCGGCATCCCGTGGGACATCACCCCGGGCGTACCGGCGTTCGCCGCCGCCGCGGCGGCGATGGGCCGTGAGCTGACGCTGCCCACCGTGGGCCAGACGGTGATCCTGACCCGAGTGGCCGGCAACGCGACGGCGATGCCGCCGGGCGAGGACCTGGCCACGCTGGGGCGGTCCGGCGCATTGCTGGTGCTGCACCTGGCGGTGGGGCAAGTCGAGCGGGTGGTGGCCGAATTGACCCCGCTGTACGGCGCGGACTGCCCGGTCGCGGTGGTCGCGCGCGCATCCCGCCCGGACGAATTGATCGTGCGCGGCGAACTGGCCGACCTGGTGTCCCTGGTGCGCGACAACGGGATCAAGGCGGTGGCGATCATCATGGTCGGCCGCGTGCTGGGCGAACCGGGCTTCTGCGACAGCCACCTGTACAGCGAGATCCGCGATCGCACCGAACCGAGGCCGGTGGGGTGAGCGAGGCGGGGCCCGGTCGGGTGGCGGTGGGGTCGGGGGGCGGGTCGGGACTCGGGTCGGGGCTTGGGCCGGGGCTCGGGCCGGGGCTCGGGCGGAGACTCCGGTCGTGGCTTGCGTCGGGACCTGGGTCGGGGCTCGTTTCGGGGGCGAGCAGGGGGGCCGGGTTCGGCCTAGGCACCGGCCGGCGCGGCGCGACCGACGATGGTACCCGTGCGGTTGATCGCGATCACGTCGACGGTGATCGGGAGTTCGCTGCCGCGCAGCAGGGCTCGGGCGGCGTCGCGGGCGGCTTCCGCGACGGCGTCGCCGAGCGGGACGTCGGCTGCGCGAGCCAGTTCGAGCGCGTGCAGGGCGGTGTTCGCGGCGCGGATCCGCGCCGCCAACTCGGCATCGCCGCCGACCGCCGTGGCCCGGTCGGCGAGCGCGTCCAGGTTCACCTGCGAGCGGCCCGAGTGCAGGTCGAGATGGCCGTCGGCGAGCTTGGAGAGCTTGGCGAAGCCGCCGGCGATGGTCAGCCGCGGGATCGGGTGCCGGCGCAGGTACTTGAGCAGCGCGCCGGCGAAGTCGCCCATGTCCAACAGCGCGGTGCCGGACAGCCCGTACACCTCGGCGCCCACCCGCTCCGAGGTGGTGCCGGTCGCGCCGAGCACGTGCGTCTCGCCGGTGGCCAGCGCGACGTCGATGCCGCGGCGGATCGAGTCGATCCAGGCCGAGCACGAGTACGGGATGACGATGCCGGTGGTGCCCAGGATGGACAGGCCGCCCAGGATGCCCAGGCGCGGATTCCAGGTCTGTTCGGCGATCCGGGCGCCGTCGTCCACGGACAACTCGACGGTGACGTCGCCGGTGCCCCCGTGCGCGGCGGCCACCCGGGCCACCGCTTCCCGGATCAGCTTGCGCGGGACCGGGTTGACAGCGGGTTCACCGACCGCGAGCGGCAGGCCGGGCAGGGTCACCGTGCCGACCCCGGGACCGGCCCGGAAGGTCACGCCGGTGCCGGGCGCCGCATGCCGCACGGTGGCCCGGATCAGCGCACCGTGCGTGACATCCGGGTCGTCGCCGGCGTCCTTGACCACACCGGCCATGGCCGCTTGGGGTGCGCGGTCGTGGGCGGCGGGGTGTTCGGTGGACGGTGCTTCGGCCGCGGGATCGTCGGTCGTGGGCTCGTCGATCGCCGGCTCACCGGTCCCGGGTGCCTCGGGCCGGTCGGCCGTGGGCTTCGTCGTCGTGAGTTCCTCGACGGCGAGAGCGAACGCGGGTGTCTGGCCGCCGGGCAGCCATACCGTCACCGGGTCCGGGAACTCGCCGGTCAACAGGGCCTGGTAGGCGGCGGTCGTCGCGGCGGTCGCACATGCTCCGGTGGTCCAGCCTCGGCGCAGGCGATCGGGGCGGTTCATCGGTCGAGGAGCCAATCGTGAGCGGATCGAAGGAAACACGCACCGACGCGCCCGGCGGCCCGCCGACGAGCGCCGGGCCGGCCGACACGGCCTCGGGAGGCGCAGTCGGTGCGGTGGACGCGGCCGGTACGCCCGGGCCGGTCCGCGCGAGCGGCCCGCTCGACCCGCCCGGCCCGGATGCCTCCGGTGACACCGGCCGTGTGGTGCTGCTGCTCGGAGGTACCGCCGAGGCTCGCGTGCTCGCCGCGCGGTTGGTCGACGTACCGGGGCTGCGGGTCGTGTCGTCGCTGGCCGGGCGTACCGGCGCGCCCGTGTTGCCGGTCGGCGAGACCCGCGTGGGCGGCTTCGGCGGCGTGTCCGGCCTGGTCGCGTGGTTGCGGGCCCGGGCCGCGGTGGCGGTGGTCGACGCCACCCATCCGTTCGCGGCCCGGATCTCGGCGAACGCGGTCGCGGCGTGTGCCGAGGCGGACGTCCCGCTGCTGCGCCTGCAACGGCCGGGGTGGACCGCCGTACCGGGTGACCGCTGGTATCCGGTCGACTCCGCGGACGAGGCCGCGCGGGTCCTGCCCGGTCTGGCCCGCCGGGTGTTCCTGACCACGGGTCGGCTGGAGACCGCGCCGTACGCACACCTGGACGACCTGTGGTTCCTGCTGCGCAGCGTCGAGCCGCCCACCGGCGCTCTGCCGCGGGCCTGCGAAGTCCTGTTGTCCCGAGGCCCGTTCACGGTCGAGAACGAGATCGCGCTGCTGCGCGACCGGCGCATCGACGCGATCGTGACCAAGGACAGCGGCGGCGCCCTCACCGCGGCCAAGCTCACCGCCGCCCGCGAGCTGGGCCTGCCAGTGGTGCTGATCCGCCGTCCCGAGGTGCGTGCGCCGGAGCAGGTCACCGACACGGCAGCCGCCGCGCGGTGGGTCCTGACCGGGTCGGCCGCGGCGGCCGGAACGTGAGTCGCGCACGCTCCTCACTGTGACACACGGCCGCCGCGGGTCGATCTTGGCGCCTCCACCGGGTCGCGGGGCGGTCGTGCCGGGCGCCGGCTCCGGACTTGCTCGTGGGCCGGTCGCGTCGAGCGCCGACGCCCGAGGCGGTTTCGGGTCGGCCTCGCCGCGCGCCGGACGGGTCGGCCCGACCCGACGGAGGATCGTGGACACGGATTCCCCGGGCGTCAGGCCGGGTAGCGCCGCGGCGTGTACACGCCGGTGCTGCCGTCCGGCCGGCGGTAGGTGCGGGTCTGCGACGAGCCGATGATCAGCAGCGTACGCATGTCGACCACCTCCGGGTCCAGGTCGGCCAACCGGACCACGTGCACCGCCTCGGTCGGGCCGCCGACGTCACGGCCCACCACGACCGGGGTGTCCGGGGCGCGGTGCTTGAGGAACAGGTCGCGGGCCTCGGCGACCTGGGTGCGCCGGGTCTTGGAGGCCGGGTTGTAGATCGCGACCGCGAGGTCCGCCTCGGCGGCGGCGGTCAGCCGACGCTCGATCACGTCCCACGGCTTGAGGATCGCGGACAGGCTGATCACGCAGAAGTCGTGGCCCAGCGGCGCCCCTGCACGAGACGCCACGGCCTGCATCGCGGACAGCCCGGCGACCACCCGGACCGGGACCTCGGTCGCCGTCTCGTGCGCGGCCTCCAGGACGGCGGACGCCATCGCGAACACCCCCGCGTCACCGGAGGAAACCACCGCGACCCGGCCACCCGCCTCGGCCAACCCGATGGCGTGGCGGGCACGTTCGGCCTCGACCCGGTTGTCGGTGCGATGCCGCTTCTGGCCGGGCCGGGGCTGGACGCGGTCCACGTACGGGCCGTAGCCGACCACGTGGTCCGCGGCGGCGAGCGCGGCGTGCGCGTCGGGGGTCAACCATTCCGGACCGGCCGGCCCGAGCCCGACCACGTCGATCGAGCCGAGTTCGCCGGTGGGTTCGGGCACCGCGTACGCCGGCTCGGGCCCACGTGGGGTGCGGTTGGTCGCGAACTCGCCGCCGGGGGAGGCCGATGGGGTGATCACGAGGGAGAAGTACGGGACGTCGTCAGGGACTACGTCGGCGAGTGGGCGCACCTGCTGCCGATCGGTGGTCGCGCGCTCCACGTACCACGTGCGATCGGCCAGCCCGGCCTGCTCGAACGCACCGCGTACGGCCGGGAAATGCCGCTTGCCGAGCTTGATCACCGCAGCCGAGTCGGTGGTCCGCAGCCGGGCCGCGAGCACGTCGGGCGGGAGCGTACCGGGCAGGATCGTGAGCACCTCGTCGTGCTGCACGAGCGGTCGGCCCAGCACGGCGGCGGCACCGCTGACCGAGGTCACCCCGGGGACGACCTCGACCGGGTAGCGGTCGGCGAGGCGTTCGTGCCAGTACATGTACGAGCCGTAGAAGAACGGGTCGCCCTCGCACAACACCGCGACGTCGCGACCGGCGTCCAGATGCGCGGCGATCTCGGCGGCGGTCGAGTCGTAGTAGTCGGCGAGCGCGCCGTCGTACCCGCCCGGGTGATCGGTGCTCTCGGTGGTCACCGGGTATTCGAGCGGGAGGCGGACCTGAGTGTCGCTCAGATACGGCTCGGCGATGGTGATCGCGACGCCGCGCGCACCCTTCTTGACCGGATAGGCGACCACGTCGGCCGAGGTGATCAGGCGATGCGCCTTGAGGGTGATCAGCTCGGGGTCGCCCGGGCCGAGGCCGATGCCGTACAGGCGGCCGGTGGTGGTCACGCTGTGCTCCTGGGGGTGGGGGTGGTGCGGCGGCGTACGGGGGGTGGGTTCGTCGAGGCTTGGGCTGGGGCGCGGGACTCGGGGCTTGCGGAACCCGGGTGTTCGGGTCCGGCTCCGGGCCCTTGGTCCTCGGTGCCTATTCTTGTTCGCTCGCCAGTGCGTTCAGTGCGGCGGCGGTCATCGCGCTGCCACCGCGGCGGCCGTGTACGACGAGGTAGGGGATGCCGGCGGGGTGGTCGGCCAGGGCCTGCTTGGACTCGGCCGCGCCGATGAAGCCGACCGGGATCCCGATGATCGCGGCGGGGTGCGGAGCGCCCTGATCGATCAGTTCGAGCAGTCGAAACAGCGCGGTGGGCGCGTTCCCGATCGCGACCACGGCACCGGCCAGGTCGTCGACCCACAGGTCCACGGCGGCGGCGCTGCGGGTGGTGCCCTGCTCGGCGGCCAGGCCCGGCGTACGCGGGTCGGTGAGCAGGCAACGCACGTCGTTGTCCTTGGGCAGCCGCTTGCGCGTCACCCCGGACGCGACCATGTTGGCGTCGCACAGGATCGGCGCACCGGCCCGCAACGCCTCGGCGCCGGCCCGGGCCACCTCGGGGTGGAAGCCGACATCGCGGGGGAGATCGGTCATGCCACACGCATGGATCATCCGAACGACGACGCGCGAGACGTCCTCGGGGAAGCGGGCCAGATCGGCCTCGGCTCGGATGGTCGCGAACGAACGCCGATAGATCTCGGCGCCGTCCTTGATCCAGTCGTCCACGTCGGCTGCTCCTTTGCCCGATTTGCCCGAAGGGGTGGCGATGGTTGTCGTTGTCGGCCCGTGGGCCGCGGTCGCGGTGCCGGCCGCGGGGGTGTGGTCACGGCCGCGCGATGCCGGGTCGGCCGGGCGGCCGGCGGGAGGGCACGGGGCTTCGTGACCCATGGACCTGCGGGGCGGGGGCCGGTCGACCGTCATGCCGGGGTGGAGGGTCGGGATGGGCCCGGCGCGGGCGGGCGGACCGAGGGCGCGGGTGACGATGTGGGCGCGCGGTCGGGCGGGACGGTTTCGTACGTGCCGTCCTCGCGGGCGACCAGCAGCGTCGCGCCGGCGGGCTTGCCGCATGCGCGGGCGCAGCCGACCCAGTGCGTATCGGGTGCGTCGTCGAGGGCCGGCGGGCCGTCGGCGGCCGGCTGGTTGGGGGTCGGATGATGGGTCCGTCGGGTGGCGCGGCCCAGTGCGTGGCGGGTGGCCTCGGTGCGGACGTCTGCCAGTGCTCGGCGGCACGCGCCCAGGCCGCTGCACGCGGTCACGCCGCGCCACGGTGAAGCGGGGTCGCACGGCAGGCCGGCGGCTTCGAGGGCGGCCATGGTCGCGGCGGGATCGGTGACGTCACGGACCACGACGCCTCGGCTGCCGGTGATCCGCAGCTCGGCCCGCAATCCGACCAGGGCGGCCAGATGATGCTGCGTCAGGCGTCCGAGTGGTACCAGGGCCCCGATGGCGAAGCGGCCGTCGGATTGCGCGAGTACCCCGATCGGCGGCCGGCCGGCGGCGCGTCGACGCGGTCGGGTGGCGCTCGGGGCGGCCGCTGCGTGGTCGTGGGCGGCCCCGGTGACCGGGTCGGAGCTTGCGAGCGGGGCCGGGGCGGCTGCGAGGTCGGCGGCGAACCGGGCCACCCCGTCGGGGAGTTCGCGGATGTGCCAGGCGCCGGAATCGGCGCGGGCGGTCAGGAACGCGCGGGCCGCGTGGACGATGGCCGCCGGGGCGTCGGCGGGGTCGAAGCGCCAGGTGGTGTCGTGGCCGGCGACGTGCAGCGCGAAGGTGTGCTCGGTGAGTGCGACGAGGTCCAGGTCGTGGCGGGCAGAGGCGATGGGGAGTCCGCCGTCGTCGATGCCGATCAGGAAGCGGCCGGAGAGGGCGGTCAGGTCCGGGGCCGCGCACAACGCGTGGTCGACGGCGGTGAGTACGGCGTCGGCGTCCAGCAGGGCGTTCGGATCGCGGCCGGCCAGTGGGCTCGCCAGGATGTTGCGTACGCGGTCGTGGCTGCGGGAGGGCATCAGGCCGGCCGCGGCGACGGCGTCGGCGAGGGCGGGCAGGTCGGCTTCGGTCAGGCCCCGCAGCTGGATGTTGGCGCGTGCCGTCAGGTCCACCGAACCGGTACCGAATCGCCTTGTCAGGCGGGCCAGTTCGCGTACTCGATCGGGGGTGAGTCGGCCGCCCGGGAGGCGTACGCGCGCGATCAGGCCGTCGTCGGCCGGTGACGCGTCCACGACTCCGGGGCAGGCGTCGTCGCGCTCCCGGACCACCACCGCACCCACCGTCCTTCGCCGTGCCTCGTCGCCTCGTATCGGTATGCCCGGCCTGTCACCCCATGTCGGGTTGCCGACCGGCCAGATGCGACACTGTTGCATATGGACGACGGTGTGCAGCACCCCACCCCCGACCCGGTCGCCGAGGCGGTGCGGCAGATCCGCGCGCACGGCGAGCGGGTCACGGTGGCGCGCACCGCGGTGCTTCGGGTCCTCGCGGACGCCGACGAGCACCTGAGCGCCGACGCGATCTTCGCCGCGGTCTCCCGCGCGGCGCCGGGCGTGCATCGCACCACGATCTACCGCGCGTTGGACGCCCTCGAACGCCTCGACCTGGTCGCCTTCACCCGCCTGCGCCACGACGCGGCCACCTATCACCTGGCGGGCCACCTGGTGGGCGGCACACACGTACTCGTGCGCTGCCGCCATTGCGGCACGGTCGGTCACGCGCCAGGTGACCTGCTGGACGAGGTCGCCTCCCGACTGGCCACCGAACAGGGCTTCACCCTCGACCCGACGGCCGTGGCCCTGACGGGCCGCTGCGCCACGTGCACGAAGCACCCGGGCACCCCCACCCACGCCCACCCGAACAGGCCCGGCACAGGTCGCCCCTGAACGCGCCCCGGCCGCCCGCCCGTCACGGTCCCGGGGGCGGCCATCGGCCGACGACGGCCGCTGCCCGTCACGGCCCGCGCCTCGCCGCCGCTGCTCCACCCGCGCCCACCCGAACAGGCCGGGCACAGGTTGCTCCTGAACGCGCCCGCGCCGCCGCCCGCCCGTCACGGCCCGCGCCTTGCCCGCGCTGCTCCACCCACGCCCACCCGAACGGGCCCGGCACAGGTTGCTCCCGAACGCGCCCCGGCCGCCCGCCCGTCACGGTCCCGGGGGCGGCCATCGGCCGACGACGGCCGCTGCCCGTCACGGCCCGCGCCTTGCCCGCGCTGTTTCACGCACGTCCACCCGAACGGGCCCGGCACAGGTTGCTCCCGAACGCGCCCCGGCCGCCCGCCCGTCACGGTCCCGGGGGCGGCCTATCAGCCCGGCCAACGGCCCCTGCCCATCACCGCTCCGTGCCCTGCCCCCGCTGCCCCACCCACGCCCGCCGGGGCCGCCGTCTGCTCTGCCCCCACCGCGCGGGCCCTGGCCTACCGAGACTGTCTCCGGGGCGCTCGGGTTCGTCGCCTCGCTGCTGCGCTTGGCTCGTCCCCGCCCCGGGCACGCGCCCGTTCCTGGCCCGACCCTGTCCCTGGCCGGCGCTCGCGCCCGACCCCGACCCCGACCCCGACCCTGGCCCGTGCCCGTGCCCGTGCCCGTGCCCGTGCCCGCGCCCGTGCCCGCGCCCGCGCCCGCGTCCCACCCCGCCCCTGCCCTCGGCCCACCCTCGTCCCTGGCCGGCGCACTCGCCCTGCCCCTGCGCTTGGCCCCCGCCCGCGCCCGCGCCCGCGCCCGCGCCCGCGCCCCCGCCCCGCCCCCGCGCTCGGCCCGCCCCCGCCGTCGGCCCGCCACCATCGCGGTGGGCCGACGGCGTGGGGTGGGTCAGGTGGGTTGGACGAAGCGGTAGCCGGTGGCCAGGAGGCGGGGCAGCCATTGTTCGAGGGCGGCGACGGTTTGGGAGCGGTCGCCGCCCGCGTCGTGGTTGAGGATGATCGAGCCGGTCGTGGTCGCGGCCAGGACGCGCTCGACGATCACGTTCGTGCCGGGTCGCGCCCAGTCGGCGGGATCGACCGACCAGCCCAGTGGGCGCAGGCCGTTCGCGCTCAGTGCACCCATCACCTCGGGCGACCAGCGCCCGTACGGGGCGCGGAACCAGCCGACCCGAAGGTCCGGCAGGACGCGGTGGATCGCGGTCAGGTTGCGTTCCACCTCCTCCGCGACGCCGGTCGGCGAAAGTTGTTGCAGGTTGGCGTGCGACCACGAGTGGCCGGCGATCGCGTGGCCCTCGTCGTGGATTGCGCGGAGCAATCGGGGGTGGCGCTCGACTGCCGTGCCCACGACGCAGAACGTCGCGCGCACCCGGAATCTCCGCAACATGCGCAGCACCTGCGGGGTGTACTGGGGATCGGGTCCGTCGTCGAAGGTCACCGCGATGCGCTGCGGTCCGGCCTTGACCTCGCATACCGGTTCCTGGACGAAGGCGGGGCGGGGGGTGGGCTGTCCGTCGGCGGCGCGGGCGGACGGGGTGGCGGTGGCGAGAAGACCGAGGGTGGCGGCGGCGCCCATCAGCAACGTACGGCGTGACGTGGCGGAGGTGGTGTCCATGCCGAGTGTCTTGCACATGTCCGGGACCGCGATTGCCAGGACACGCACGACTCCGCCGGAGTTCACCGGTTCGGCCGACCGGTGTACCCGACCGGGGCACACCCGACGCCGGACCCCGCCGGCAGCGCCGCTTCGCTCGGCGCCGAAGCCGCGACGAACCCGGCCGGCGATCACCCGACCGAACCCCGACCGAATCCCGACCAGACCCCGACCAGACCCCGATCAGGTCGAGAGCGGGCCGAGAGCGGGCCCGGACCGCACCCGGCCGGGCCCGATCCGACCTCGGCGGTACGCCCGCGCTCGCGCTCATCCCCGCGACCGACCCGGACCCCCGCCCGCCCGCCGACGTACCGCGCCGACGCCGGCTGCCAGAATCCGTACATGATCACGCCACGGGGGACCACCGCTTCGTCCTCGTCCCCGCCCGCACCCGTCGTTCCACCCGCTTCGCGCCGGGTGATCCTGGCCGCGCACGCGGCGGCGCTGACGCCGTTGCCGTCGGCGATCTGGCGGTTCGCGCTCGTGTTCGGCCATCACGGCGGATACACCGACGAGGGCTATGCGAACATGAACATGGACGGATGGGGCGCGCCTTGGGTGATCTTTCTCAGCCTGAGCACCGAACTGGCCGCCCTGCTCACGCTCGGGTTGGTCCGCCCGTGGGGCGAACGTCCGCCGCGTTGGGTCCCGTTCGTGGGCGGGCGAAGGATGAATCCGATCCTCGTCACTCGGGTCGCCTACACCGGAGTCGCGGTTCTGGTCCTGGTGTGGGCCCAGTTCGCGTTCTGGTGGCTCGTCCCGCACGACGACATGACCGAATCCGGCGCCGACCTGGTCGGCGTGCTGTACCTGCCGCTGCTGCTGTGGGCGCCGCTTCTGGCGATCGTGACCCGGTCGTACCGGCGCCGCCACCTCGGCGAACCCGCCCGAGGCGGCGACGCGTAAGGGCCGCGTAGTGCCCGAGTCGGCGCCGAGCCGGGACTCCGCAGCGAGCCCGACGCGGCGCCGACCGACGTACCCCGACCGCCCTACGACCGGATCCGGGTGCGACCGGCGCCGGGACGAGGATTCGTCTCCGACCGGATCTACTTGCGCCCGGCGTGGTGTCGTTCGGTGGCCACGCCGACCACGATGCCGAGCAGGGCGGCCACGCCCATCAGACCCGCCTGGATCTCGAAGGCTCGGCTGAATCCGTCCACCGTGGCCTGTCGCTCGAGGATGCCGGAGGTCATCCGGTCCTTGGTGTGGTTCGTCGCGATCGTGACCAGGACCGCGATGCCGATCGCCGCGCCGATCTGCTGACAGGTCGTCACCATGGCCGAGGCGACGCCGCCTTCGCCCTCGCCCGCGCCGCCGGTCGCCGTGTGGATGATCGCGACGAACGCCACCCCCAGGCCCAGACCCGTGACCACCAGGGCGGGCAGCAGGTGCCCGGTGTACGAACTGTGCTCGTCCAGACGACTCATCAGCCACATGCCGCCCGCGGCGATCGCCGGGCCCACGCTCACCGGTAGCAACGGCCCACGGTTCGCGATCAGTTTGGTGGACACCGCCGCGCCCAGGCCCATGCCGACGCTGAACGGCAGGAACGCCAGGCCGGTGTCCATCGGCGACCACCCCTGGATCCGCTGCATGTACAGGGTCAGGAAGAAGAACATCGCGAACAGGCCGCCGGCCGCGACCAGGACCAGGACGTCCGCGAGTACCAGGTGCCGCATCCGCAACAGCGCGCGAGGCAGCAGCGGTTCGGCCGCCGAGCGCTGGCGCAGCGTGAAGCCGAGGGCGAGCACCGCCGCGATGGCCAGTCCGAGCAGGGTCCGGGTCGAGCCCCACGGATGATCGGGGGTCTCCACGACGGAGTACACCAGCGTCAGAACGGCTGCCGTCCCGATCGCCGCACCGGCGAAGTCCGGCACCCGACGCACCGCTTCACGATCGTCCGGGCCGATCACCCGGGGCAGCGCGAGCAGGGTGAGCGCGCCGATGGGCAGGTTGATCAGGAAGATCCAGCGCCAGTGCGTCCACTCGACGAGCGCACCGCCGAGCAACAGCCCGGTGGCCGCGCCGAGTCCGGTGAGCGCGGCCCATGTGCCGAGCGCGCGGGCCCGCTCGGCCGGTTCGCGGAAGGTCGCCAGCAGGATGGCCAGCGCGGCGGGGGAGAGCAGCGCGCCGGCGATGCCCTGCGCGGCCCGCGCGCCGACCAGCACACCGGAGTTGGGGGCGATCCCGCACACGGCGGAGGCCAGCACGAACAGCACCAGGCTGATACCGAACAGGCGGCGCCGGCCCAGCAGATCGGCCAACCCGCCACCGATCAGCAGGAAGCCGCCGAAGGTCAGGAAGTACGCGTTGGTGACCCAGGACAGCGAACTCTCGCTGAAGTCGAGGTCGTCGCCGATGGTCGGCAGCGCGACGTTGACGATCGTGTCGTCGACGAGCAGTACGAACTGGGCGACACACACGAGAAGCAGGACGAGTTTCGGGTTCACCGGGCGGCCGGCAGAGCCGGCGGCGGCGACTGCGTCGGGTGTGCCGGGTGCGTCGGAGGGGTTGGAACGGGCCCCGATCGTGGACTCGGTGGCGGGTATCCCTGAGGAAGCCATCGGATGTTCCTACGTTCGTAGAAGTAAGTTCTATAGTTGTAGAGAATATTTCTACGAGCGTCAAGCTCGGGGATAATGGACACATGCCGCACGTCAACGATCCCGACAGCACGCCCGAAACCCCCGCAGCGACCCCCGCCACGGCCTCGGCCGCACCCGCAACAGCCATAACGCCCGCCACACCCGCCGCACCTGCCACGTCCGAGGCGGCCGGCTCGGGCGCCGGCTCCGGGAAGGTGGATCGGCGCACGCTGATGCTGGACGCGTCGATCCGGGTGCTCGCCACCCATGGCCTGCGCGGGTTGACCCACCGGGCGGTACAGGAGGAGGCGGGCCTGCCCAACGGCTCGGTCACGTACTACTTCAAGACCCGGGATCAGCTGATCCTGGCGGTGATCGAGCGCATGGCCACGCTGGACAGGGCGTACGCCGGCGAGGTCACGCACGAGCTGCTGCGGATGACGGCGGTCCGGCCGATCGCGGTCGACTATGCGCAGCTCGCCCGGTACACCCGCTCCTGGTGGGACGCGACCCGCGAGGTGCAGTTGGCGCGCCTGGAGTTGGAACTCGCCGGTGCACGCGAGCCGTTGGTGCGCGAGGCGCTGATCCGCTGCCAGGCCGAGTTCCGCGGCTTCGCCGAACTGGTCGCGCTGGCGCTGGGGTCCACGAACGCCCGCCTGGACGGGCACATCATGCTCGCGATGCTGCAGGGTGTGCTGTTCGACCACGTCACGCGCGACTGGGACGACCCGCAGATCCTGGAGATCGGCCTGCGTCGGGCGATCGAGTCGGTGACGCTCTGACCGGGGCTCGGGAACCCCGGCGAACGGCGGCCGGACTCACCGTCGGATACGACACGACGGAGTCCGGCCGCCGGGCGCGGACGCGCCGCGCGGTCAGCGCTTGTGGACCGGCGTGTCCGAGTCGTGGACCACGTTGGTGATCCGGCTGACTCCGTCGACCCGCGCGGACAGCGACGGCAGGATGCCGAGCGAAGGTCCGACGACCAACGCCACGATCATCAGCCCGGCCATCGCGGCGGCCTGCGTGGTGCGCCGGGTCCACCAGCGCACGCCCGACGGCCGGTCGTTCCCGGTACGCACGAGCGCCCGGTCGTGGGTCCCTCGGTCGGGTACGCGGTGCTCGTGCACGTGCGTGGAAACCGCTTGACGAACAGACATCTGCTCCGACTCCCCATCCATCGCACGCCACCCTTCGACGGTCGGGAGGTCGCGCCGCCGATCCCCTGTCGTGCTGCCTCCACTGTCGTGCTTTTCGGTCGGGACGTCACCGGAAAACCGGCCGCCTCACAGGGTTCTCACAGAGTTGTGACAGTTCCCGGGTCCCAGGGGCCGGGAGGACCGAAGCGATTCGGGGAATTCGGGCCATACCGATCCGGAGAACACCGCTCCCGGGGCGCCTCGATCAGTCGCCGAGTTCGACCGGCAGCGTGCTCAGGCCGCGGACGCGCACCGACGGCTGCCAGGAGATCGGTGCGTGGCGGCGGGCCTTCGGGAAGCGGGTCAGGATGGTGCGGACCGCCAGTTCGGCCTCCAGACGGGCCAGCGGTGCGCCGATGCAGTAGTGGATGCCCTGGCCGAAGCTCAGGTGGCGGGCCGCATCGGGGCGGTCGGGCTGGATCCGGTCCGGGCGGGCGTAGCGGCGCGGATCGCGGTTGGCCGAGGCGATGGACAGGAAGACCGTGTCGCCGGCCGGGATGGTGACACCGCCGAGTTCGATGTCCTGGAGCGGGAAGCGGCGGATCGCGAGCAGGGCCGGCGACATGTGCCGGGCCACCTCCTCGACCAACGCCGGAACCCCCGCCGGATCGTCGCGCAGCGCGTCGCGCAACGCCTGGTCCTCGATCGTCGCGTACAGGGCCCCGGCCATCAGGTTGGCCGAGTTCTCGTAGCCCGCGAAAAGCAACAGGAAGGCGAGCGAAGTCAGTTCGTCCTCGCTCAGCCGGTCGTCGGCGTCCCGGGCGGCGATCAGCGCGGACAGCACGTCGGGCCCGGGGGAGGCGCGCTTTGCGGCGAGCAGCGCGACGAAGAACGCGTACATCTCGCGCACCGTCGAGCGGATGCCCTCGCGGGTGGCGTCCGCGCCCAGCACGGCGTTGGTCCAGGTGCGGAAGTCGGACCGGGACTCGGCCGGGACGCCGAGCAGTTCGCAGATCACGCCGACCGCGAAGGGCGACGCGAAGTCCTTGACCAGGTCGACCCGTTCGCGGCCGGCGAGGTCGTCGGCCAGGGACTCGACGGTGCGTTCGAGGCGTGGGCGCAGGTCGGCGGTGTGCCTTGGGGTGAAGGCCTGGCCGGCGAGGCGGCGCAGGCGGGTGTGGTCGGGTGGATCCATGTTGAGCAGGTTGGCGTCCAGGGCGGGCGGGAGTTCGAATCCCTTGTAACCGCCGGGCTTGGCATGCCTCTTGTCCAGCGAGAACCGGGGATCGCCCAGCGCCGCGTGCACATCCGCGTACCTGGTGACCAACCACGCGGGGCTGCCGTCGGGCGCGACGATCGCGTGCACGGGGCCGGCCTCGCGCATTCGGGCGAAGACGCCGTGCGGGTCATGGGCCATGGCGCGGGCGACATCCACCGGAAACCGCTTTCGTTCGGCAGCAACGGTTTTCCAACCTAGCCCTCACCGCACTCGCGAGGCGAGCGACCTCCACCCGCATGGCCGTCCGGCACTCTCGGCCCCGCGGCGCCTTGGAGGCGAAGGCGATCGACGAGCGCCGTGACCCGTTTCAGGTGTGGCGCGCTCCCCGGTGACGGCCGCGGCCCCCGTCCCTTGCTCGGGCGGGGGTCGCGGCCGGTGTCGTGTCAGTTCAGGGTGAGTGGTGTGGCGGCGGCGATGTGGGTGAGCTTGGCGGGGTTGCGGACGAAGTAGAGGTCGGTGACCAGGCCGTTCTCGAGACGGATCGCCATCACGCTGTCGATCTCGCCGTCGAGGCGCAGGAGGAGCGCCGGATCGCCGTTGACGGTGGTGGGTTCGCTGGTGAGCTTGCCTTCCTTGTCGCCGAGGGCGGCGAGGAGGAGGCGCACCACCTTCGTGAGGCCCCTGACCGGCCGTAGCGCGGCGCTCCTGACGCCGCCGCCGTCGCTGGTCAGGACGACGTCGGGGGCGAGCACGTCGAGCACACCCTGCAGGTCGCCGGTCTCCACGGCGTGCCGGAACGACGCGAGGGCGGCCTGCGCCTGGCGTGCGGAGACCACTTCGCGAGGGCGGCGGGCGTCGACGTGCTTGCGGGAGCGGTGGGCGATCTGGCGGACCGTGGCGGGGGACTTGCCGACCGCCTCGGCGATCTCGTCGTAGCCGACGTCGAAGACCTCGCGCAGGACGAACACCGCTCGCTCGGTGGGCGAAAGGGTCTCCAGGACGAGCATCACGGCCATGGACAGGCTCTCCGCGAGCTCGACGTTCTCGGCGACGTCCGGCGAGGTGAGCAGCGGTTCGGGCAACCAGGGGCCGACGTAGGTCTCCTTGCGGCGCCGCAGGGCACGCAGCCGGTCGAGCGCCCGGCGGGTCGTGATGCGGACGAGGTATGCGCGCCGGTCGCGGACCTGCGCCAGATCGACCTCGGCCCAGCGCAGCCAGGTCTCCTGCAGGACATCCTCGGCGTCGGCCGCCGAGCCGAGGATCTCGTAGGCCACGGTGAAGAGCAGATTGCGGTGGGCGACGAAGGCGTCGGTCGCCGGATCCGCGGTGTGGTCTCGCATCCTCGAATCCTTCCATTTCGTTCTTGGCGGCCCGTCCCAGGGGCCCGGCCATGGGGGAGCGGGCGGCGCCCGGACCGCCCGCCCCGGGGGGACTACGACACGTGCACCGGCCGGCTCTCGCGCGCGTCCCGCACGCGCTGCTGCCGGGAGTCGTCCTTGGCCTTCAGGACGCGTGCGCCGGGCTTGCGCGCCTCGTCGAAGAGCTGCTTGACGGTGTGGGAGACGACGAACTCCTTCAGGCGCGCACCCGGGCGACCGCCGACGTGGAACCGGATGGCGGTGTCGTCCTTGCGCGCGAACTGGAAGATGCCGGCGCCGCGGCCGAGGCTGACGCACAGCCCGGCGAAGGCGACGCCGACGGCTTCGGGTTGCCCGCCCTCGATCCGGCGGAGCACGGCGTCGGCGGCGTGCGGGCCGAGCTGGACGGCGGATTGGCATCCCATCCGGTAGGCGAGGCCCGAGGGCGCGGCCGCGTCCCCGGCGGCGACGATGCGGTCGTCGTCGATGCTGGTCAGGGTCTCGTCGGTGAGGAGGCGGCCCGTCTCGTCGGTGCTCAGGCCGCTGCGGGCGGCCAGGTCGGGAACGCCGAAGCCGGCGGCCCAGATGGTCAGCCCGCCGCGCACCTCGCGGCCGTCGGCGAGGTGCACGGCGTCGGCCGTCACCGACGCCGCCTTGGTGCCGGGGCCTTCGAGGACGGTCACGCCGAGGGACGCCAGCCGCTTGGCGACGTAGCGGCGGCCGTTCGGGTGGAGGTAGGGGCCGAGTTGTCCGCCGCAGACGAGGGTGACGGTACGGCCCGCCTCGGCGAGTTCGGCCGCGGTCTCGATGCCGGTGGCACCGCCTCCGACGACCGTCAGCGCCGCGGTGGCGGGCGCGGCGGCCACGGCCTCGCGCAACCGCTCGGCCTCCTCCAGGGTCGCGATCGGGTAGGCGAACCTGTCCGCGCCGGGCACCTGCGGCGCGCCGCTGCGGCTGCCCACCGCGTAGATCAGGTGGTCGTACCCGAGGGTGCCGCCGCCGGCCAGCGAGACGGTGCGCGCCTGCCGATCTATCCCGGTCGCGGTGTCGACCACGAGCTCGACGCGTTCGCTCAGGACGTCCTTGTAGTCGACGACCGCGTCGTCGGACCCCGCCACCAGCTGATGCAGGCGCAGGCGCTCGACGAAGGTCGGGCGCGGGTTGACGAGGGTCACGGCCACGTCGTCGCGGCAGGTCAGGCGGTTGGCCGCCAGGACGCCGGCGTATCCGCCGCCGATCACGATGACTTCGGTCCGGCCGCCGTTGTGCTTCGTCATGGTCTTTGTTCCGTTCGCTCGGGGATTCGCACACAAGGCGCCGGGCGAAGGGAACTTGTGACACGGTGTGGCCCGGATCACATTCGGTGGTGGATCGGGGCGCGTCGGACGGGTGGACGCGCTGGAGGCGGAGCCGAGCGGCCGGCCCCGAGACTCCCGTCCGGTGACCGGCCGGAGCCGCCGGATCGTGTTGCCGGAAGGTCGGTGTTCAGCTTCCGTTCCAGGTGCGGGGCAGGAAGTCCCCGATCAGCGGGGCGATTTCCGGGAGCTTGTCCTCCAGGGCGAAGTGGCCGGTGTCCAGGATGTGCAGCTCGGCATCCGGGAGGTCGGCGAGGTACGCGTGTGCGCCCGGTTCCGGGAAGAAGATGTCGTTGCGGCCCCAGAGGATCAGCGTCGCCGGGCGGTGTTCGGCCAGCCAGACCTGCCACTTCGGGTACAGCTCGACGTTGGTGTGGTAGTTCAGCGCCAGATCGACCTGGGCCTCCTTGCGCCCGGGTCGGTCCAGGAAGTGCTGGTCCAGGGTCCAGCCGTCGGGGGCCACCAGGGTCGGGTCGGCCGTGCCGCCCTCGTACTGGCCCCGGGTGACCGGCAACACCAGGAGTTCGGCGGCCTTCTCCCGCGCGCCCGGCACGTCGGGGGTGAGCGCGATGAAGTCGCGGGCCATCTCGGACAGGCCCTCGGCGTACGCGTTGGCGTTCTGCACGATCAGCCCGGCCACCGCCGCGGGCCTCCGCTCGGCCAGTCGCAGGCCGACCGGGCCGCCGAAGTCGAAGGTGTAGAGCACGTACCGGTCCAGACCGAGCGCGTCCACGAACCCCTCGACCACGTCGGCGAGCCGCTCGAACGAGTAGGTGAACCCGGCGGGCACCTCGGTGTGCCCGAACCCGGGGTAGTCCGGCGCAACCAACCGAAAGTCGTTGCCCAGCGCGTCCATGAGGCGCCGGAACTGATGCGAGGCCGACGGAAACCCGTGCAGCAGAAGCAGCGTGGGCGCATCCGCGGGCCCGGTCTCCCGGTAGAACACCCGAACCCCGTCGACGTCCACGAAACGGTGTGCAACCTGGGGAATGGCGGCGATGCCCATGATCTCTACCTTCGTCGGCGTGCTGATGCCTCAGTTGTACAGTCGGGCGCACTAATGGGTCAAGTGCAATTCGATCATTAGGAAGGCGGTGTGGCGCCGCGTTGGCGGCGCGCGGGGCGCCTGGCACATCCGGAGCGGCGGTCGGTCTGCGCGGGGTTGCATCGCGGGACGGGATCGGTCGGCGCGGCCCCTGTTGCGCGGGCGGCCGCCCTTCGGCCGGTCCATATCGAAAACGATATGCATCACGGTCCAAAGGGCATTGGACGGGCATGTCGTTGCCGAGAGAAGCTCCCTGTGTGTGACGGGGCTTGTGGCGAAGGGATGGGCGATGGCACGGTCGGCGGCCGGGGAGAGTGTGCTGCCCGCGCACTATGTGGCGGGTGAGTTCACCCGGGCGGGTGGCGGGGCGTTTCCGCTGGTGAACCCGGTGGACGGGGCCGTCGTGGGGGAGGTGCCCGAGGCCGATCGGGCGATCGTGGATGCCGCGGTCGTGGCCGCGCGTGGTGCGCTCGGCGAGTGGGGCGCGGCGAGCGTCGAGGTACGGGCCGAGGCGATGCGGCGGATCGCGGACGGGATCCAGGCCCGGTTCGACGAATTCGTGGACGCCGAGGTCGCCGACACCGGCAAGCCGCGCGAGCTGGCGGCCGGCGTCGACATCCCGCGCGCGATCGGCAACTTTCGCGCCTACGCCGACCTGCTCTACGGGCGGCCCGAGCGCGCCCACTCGACCGCCGTGCCGGGCTGGAGCGGCGGCGTCGGCCAGGCGCTCAACTACACCGTGCGCCGCCCGCTGGGCGTGGTCGCGATCATCTCGCCGTGGAACCTTCCGCTACTGCTGCTGACCTGGAAGGTGGCCCCCGCGCTCGCGGCCGGAAACACCGTGGTCGCCAAGCCGTCCGAGGAGACGCCGTCCACCGCGACGCTGCTCGCCGAGGTGATCCACGACGCCGGGCTGCCCGTCGGCGCGTTCAATCTGATCCACGGTCACGGTGCGGGAGCCGCCGGAGAGTTCCTCACCGCGCATGCCGGCGTCGATGCGATCGCCTTCACCGGCGAGTCGGCCACCGGCAGCGCGATCATGCGCAAGGCCGCCGAGCACATCACCCCGGTGTCCTTCGAACTCGGCGGCAAGAACCCGGCGATCGTGTTCGCCGACGCGGACTTCGAGGAGGCCGTGGCGGGCACCGTACGGTCCGCCTTCACCCACTCCGGACAGATCTGCCTGTGCACCGAGCGGGTCTACGTCGAGCGCTCGATCTTCGCCGATTTCGTCGCCGAACTCGGCGCACGGGCACGGGCGTTGACCGACTACGGGCCGATGATCTCGGCGGCGCACCGGGACAAGGTGCTGTCCTACTACCGGCTTGCCGTCGAGGAGGGCGCCACGGTCGTCGCGGGTGGCGGGGTGCCGAGCTTCGGCGACGAGCGCGACGGGGGGTTCCACGTCGAGCCGACCGTGCTCACCGGCCTGGCCCAGAGCGCGCGCACCGTGCAGGAGGAGGTCTTCGGGCCGATCTGCCACGTGCTGCCGTTCGACACCGAGGACGAGGCGATCGCGCTGGCCAACGACAGCCGGTACGGCCTGGCCGCGACCGTGTGGACCCGCGACCTGTCCCGCGCGCACCGGGTCGCCCCGCGCGTCGAGGCGGGGATCGTGTGGGTCAACTGCTGGAATCTGCGGGACCTGCGGACGCCGTTCGGCGGGATCAAGGCATCCGGGATCGGCCGGGAGGGCGGCGAGTACTCGTTGGACTTCTTCTCCGAGCCGGTGAACATCTGCATCAAGATCTGAAGGATCGGTTCGTGACGGTGACGGTGACGGTGACATGACGGAGACAGAGACAGCGATGAATGCCATCGACGACGCCGCCGCGCGGCTGCTCGACGCGGAGCGGACCGGTGTGCCGTGTGCGCCGATCCGCGACCTGATCACCGGCGTCGAGGACGCGTACGCGGTCCAGGAGCGACTGACTCTGGGCCGGCTTGCCGAGGGCCGCCGGCTGGTGGGGCGCAAGATCGGCCTGACCTCCGCGGCCGTACAGCGCCAACTCGGGGTGCGGGAGCCGGACTTCGGCATGCTGTACGCGGACATGGCGGTGCCGGACGGTGCCGAGATCCCGGTCGGCGCCGTGCTCCAGGCCCGGGCCGAGGCCGAGGTCGCGCTCGTGCTGGACGCCGACCTGACGCACGAGCGGCACACCGTCGCCGACCTGATTCGGGCCACCGCCTTCGTGCTGCCCGCGATCGAGGTGTGCGGGAGCCGGGTGCGGGACTGGGACATCACCCTCGCGGACACCATCGCGGACAACGCCTCCTCCGGGATGTACGTGCTCGGCAACCGACCGACGGCGCTCGGCGACCTGGACCTGCGCCTGGCCGGCATGGTTCTGGAGCGGCGCGGCGAGCCGGTCTCCACCGGTACCGGCGCGTCCTGCCTGGGCCACCCGCTGAACGCCGCGATCTGGCTCGCGGACACCCTGGTCCGGCTCGGCCGACCGCTGCGCGCCGGGGACACCGTGCTCACCGGCGCGCTCGGCCCGATGGTGGCGGTCGCCCCGGGCGACGTACTGGAGGCCCGGATCGACGGGCTCGGCGACGTCCGGGTCGCATTCGCGGCGACCACCCCGCAGGAGGAGACCTCGTGAGCAACAACCGACTCGAAGCCGTGACCGGCGTCGAAGACCGAGGCCGAGGCCACGCCGACGCCGAACTCGTCGCCCACCTCGCCGGCATCCTCGACGAGGCGGCCACGGCGCACCGGACCGTGGCCCGCCCGACCGACACCACCGACCTCGATCTGGCCACCGCGTACCGGGTGCAGCGCGCGGTGATCGACCGCCGGCTGGCCCGGGGCGAGGCACTGATCGGCGTCAAGATGGGCTTCACCAGCCGCGCCAAGATGGTCCAGATGGGCGTGGACGACGTGATCTGGGGCCTGCTCACCGACGCGATGCTGGTCGAGGAGGGCGGCGTGCTCGACCTGGCCGAGCTGATCCATCCCCGGATCGAGCCGGAGATCGCGTTCCTGATCGGCAGCCCGCTGTCCGGCACGGTCACCCCCGCGGAGGCGGTCCGCGCGATCGCCGGCGTCGCGGTCGCCTACGAGGTGCTGGACTCGCGCTACGCCGACTTCCGGTTCACGCTCCCCGACGTGATCGCGGACAACGCCTCGGCGGCCGGCTTCGGGTTCGGCCCCTGGCACGACCCGGCCGGGCTGGACCTAAGCAACCTGGGCCTGCTCGTCGAGGTCGACGGGCGCGTCGTGGCGAGCGGTTCCTCGGCGGCGATCCTGGGCAACCCGCTGCGTTCGCTGATCGCGGCGGCCCGGCTGGCCGCCGAAGCCGGCCTCGAACTCCGGCCCGGATGGGTAGTGCTCGCGGGGGCTGCCACCGCCGCGCTGCCACTGCCCGAGGGCGTGCACGTGCGCGTGTCCGCGGCCGGCCTGGGCCGCGCGGAGGTGACCACCCGATGAGCGCCGACGACGGCATCCTGGTCGCCGGCAAGGCCACCCCGCGCGGCCGATTCCCACACGTCAAGCGGGCCGGTGACTTCGTCTACGTGTCCGGCACCAGCTCCCGGCGGCCGGACGGCACGTTCGTCGGCGCGAGCGCGGACGCGATGGGTACCACCGACCTGGACATCCGAGCGCAGACCCGGGCGGTGATCGAGAACATCGCCGACCTGCTCGCCGCCGCCGGCGGCGGCCTGGCCGATGCGGTCTCGCTCACCACCTACCTGGTCAGCATGAACGATTTCGGCGGCTACAACGAGGTCTACGCCGAGTACTTCGACGAGACCGGTCCCACCCGCACGACCGTCGCGGTGCACCAACTCCCGCATCCGCACCTTTTGATCGAGATCTCCTGCGTCGCGTACCTGCCGCGGCCCACCCGATCCACCCCGTCGAACCCCACCGCCGCCGGCGCCGTCGAGTCCTGAGGCGACAGCGACGACGAGAGAAAGGGACCGCGAGATGAGCCTGCCGAAACTGACCAATGGCATGCCGTTCAACTTCAACCGGTGGATCGACGAGCACCGCGACCTGCTGAAGCCGCCGGTCGGCAACATCCAGATCTGGACCGAGGCAGACCTCGTGGTCACCGTGGTCGGTGGGCCCAACCAGCGCACCGACTTCCACGACGACCCGATCGAGGAGTTCTTCTACCAGCTCCAGGGCAACATGGTGCTTCGGGTGATGGAGGAGGAGGGCAAGCCGCCGGTCGACATTCACATCAACGAGGGCGATGTCTTTCTCCTGCCGCCGCACGTGCGGCACTCGCCGCAACGGCCGGAGGCGGGCAGCATCGGCCTCGTGGTCGAGTTCAGCCGGGCCGAGGGCCTGATCGACGCGTTCGAGTGGTACTGCGTCGAGTGCCACCGGCTGGTGAACCGCCTGCCGGTACAGCTGCGTTCGATCGTCGACGACCTGCCGCCGCTGTTCGAGGCGTTCTACGACGGGGACCGTACCTGCCCGCACTGCGGCGCGGTTCACCCGGGCCGGGAATGGCCGGAGGCACTGCGCCCACGGACCGTGCCGGGAGCCGACACCTCCGCGTGACGCCGGTCCGCGTGCGCGCGGTCCCTGGGACTCCGGTCGGTGTGCCTGTGGTCCGCGCTCATGCGGTCCGCGTTCCCGCGAGCCGTGGGACTGTCGGCACCGGGCCCCGCGACCCGATCTCCCCTCAGCCGAGCCGCACCACTCACCCGATCTCCACCACTGCCCCGACCGCCGGCCGAGCCCGGCGGTGAACCACGGAGGTTCCGTGACTGTCATCGACGTCCACTCGCACGTCTTCCCGAGGATCTCGCAGGCCGAGAGCCGCATCCTGACGGGCGCGGGCGAGCCGTGGCTGCGGGTCCACGGTGACGGCACCGGGATGATGATGAGCGGCGAGGACGAGTACCGTCCGGTGATCGCGCCGCTGTGGGACCCCGAGCGCCGGTTGGCCGACATGGACGCGCTCGGCGTGGACGTACAGGCGATCTCCTCGACGCCGCTGATGTTCGGGTACGCAGCCGAGACCGCACGTGCGGTCGAGTGGTGCGACCTGGTCAACGAGCGCATCCTGGACTACTGCTCGCTCGACCCGGGGCGGCTGTTGCCGTTGAGTCAGGTCCCGCTCCAGGACATCGGCGCGGCCTGCGAGACCGCGTCCCGGGCGGCGGCGGCCGGGCACCGCGGCGTGCACATCGGCAACCACGTGGGCGAGCGGTACCTCGGTGACGACGGGATCGTGGAATTCCTCGCGCACTGCGCCGCCGAGGAGATCCCGGTGCTCGTGCACCCGTGGGACATGCTCGGCGGCGAGCGCATGCGCGGGCACATGTTGCCCTGGCTGGTCGGGATGCCCGCGGAGACCCAGCTGAGCATCCTCGGGATGATCCTCCAGGGCGCGTTCGAGAAGTTGCCCGAGTCGCTGAAGTTGTGCTTCTGCCACGGCGGCGGCAGCTTCGCGTTCCTGCTCGGCCGAGCCGACAACGCCTGGCACAACCGGGACCTGGTCCGGGCCGATTCGCCCAGACCGCCGTCGGAGTACGTGCGCCGGTTCTACGTCGACTCGGCCGTGTTCGACCCGCGCGCACTGCGACTGCTGGTCGAGGTGATGGGGCCCGACCGGGTCATGCTCGGAACCGACTTCCCCTTCCCACTGGGCGAGTCGGACCCCGGCGGCGTGGTCCGGGCCTGCCCGGAACTCACCGCGGAGCAGCGCGAGTCGATCCTCGGCGGCAACGCGGCACGATTCTTCGGACTCGGCACGCGACGAGCCCGGGCCGCCGGGCCCGCCGGCACCGCACCCGGGACGGCCCGGCAGTCGGCGGGCGAAACCGCGCCCGGGACCACGTCCGAAACCGCGCCCGGGTCGGCACGGGATGCGGCGCGGGACGCGAAGCAGGAAGCCCCGCAGGCCCCGGCGGCGGCCTCGGCGCGACACATGGCGCACCTCACGAAGGGACTGAAGCGATGACCGACCGGACCAAGGTCGCCATCATCGGGTCGGGCAACATCGGCACCGACCTGATGATCAAGATTCTTCGGGTGTCCCGAACGCTCGAACTCGCCGCGATGGTGGGCATCGACCCCGCCTCGGAGGGCCTGGCCCGGGCCACCCGGTTCGGTGTGCCGACCACGGACGAGGGCGTCGAGGGCCTGATCGCACTGCCCGGGTTCGCGGACATCGAGATCGTGTTCGACGCGACCTCGGCAGGCGCGCACCGGCACAACGCCAAGGTGCTGGCGCCGTACGGGAAGCGGCTGATCGACCTGACGCCGGCCGCCCTCGGCCCGTACGTGATCCCACCGGTCAACCTGGACGAGCACCTGGACGCGGCCAACCTGAACATGGTCACCTGCGGCGGCCAGGCGACCGTGCCGATCGTCGCCGCGGTGTCGCGCGTGACGCCGGTGCGCTACGCGGAGATCGTCGCGTCCATCTCCTCCCGCTCGGCCGGCCCCGGCACCCGGGCCAACATCGACGAGTTCACCGAGACCACCTCGCAGGCCCTGGAGCAGGTCGGCGGCGCGGCCCGGGGCAAGGCGATCATCGTGCTGAACCCGGCCGAACCGCCGATGATCATGCGGGACACGGTGTACTGCGTGATCGGTGAGGACGGCGACGAGGCGGCGGTGACCGCGTCGATCCTGACCATGGTCGGCGAGGTCGCCGAATACGTGCCGGGCTACCGGCTCAAGCAGGACGTGCAGTTCCGAGCGATCGCCGCGGGCGATCCGTTGGCCGAACTCGCGGGCGGACCCGGGCGGTTGGTCTCGGTCTTCCTGGAGGTCGAGGGCGCGGCCCACTACCTGCCGGCCTACGCCGGAAACCTGGACATCATGACGTCCGCCGCGCTGCGCGTGGCAGAGAGGTCGGCCACCCGATGACGTACGAGATCTACGTTCAGGACGTGACCCTGCGGGACGGCATGCACGCCATCCGGCACCGGTACGGCACGGACCAGGTCCGCGAGATCGCCGCCGCGCTGGACGCGGCCGGGGTGGATGCGATCGAGGTCGCGCACGGCGACGGGCTGGCCGGGTCGAGCGTCAACTACGGGCCGGGCGCGCACTCCGACGACGAGTGGATCGCCGCGGCGGCGGAGGTGGTCACCCGGGCCAAGCTGACCACGCTGCTGCTGCCGGGCATCGGCACCCTGGCCGAATTGCGCCGGGCCTACGACCTGGGCGTTCGCTCGGTCCGGGTGGCCACGCACTGCACCGAGGCGGACATCTCCGCCCAGCACATCGCCGCGGCGCGCGAGCTGGGCATGGACGTCGCGGGCTTCCTGATGATGAGTCACCTTGCCCCGGCGGACGAACTGGCGCGCCAGGCACGGCTGATGGAGTCCTACGGCGCCCACTGTGTGTACGTCACCGACTCGGGTGGCCGACTCACCATGGACGGCGTGCGCGACCGGGTACGGGCGTACCGCGAGGTGTTGGCGCCGGAGACCGAGATCGGCATCCACGCGCACCACAACCTCGGCCTGGGCGTGGCCAATTCGGTGGTGGCGGTGGAGAACGGCGTGCGCCGGGTGGACGCCTCGCTGGCCGGGATGGGTGCGGGTGCGGGCAACTGCCCGTTGGAGGCGTTCGTCGCGGTCGCGGACCTGATGGGGTGGCGACACGGCTGCGAGGTCTTCCGGTTGATGGACGCGGCGGACGACATCGTGCGCCCGTTGCAGGACCGCCCGGTCCAGGTCGACCGGGAGACCCTGACCCTCGGCTATGCGGGCGTGTACAGCAGCTTCCTGCGCCACGCCGAGGACGCGGCCGGCCGATACGGCCTGGACACCCGGGACATCCTGGTCGAGGTCGGCCGGCGCGGCATGGTCGGGGGCCAGGAGGACATGATCGTCGACATCGCGCTGGACCTGGTGAACGCCGCGAAATAGCGGGCGGACGTGCACGGGAGCCGGTTTCGCCGAGGAGGCGGGACCGGCTCCGGTGTCTGCTCCGGAGTCGGCTCCCGGGTCGGCTCCCGGATCGGCTCCCGTGCCGGTTCGCGCCGGGCCGGTATCGCCCGAGACATGAGACGAATTTCGCCCGGGCCTTGACTGGTATAGACCATTCGTATTGAGTGAGCCCCGCAACACCCCGTCCAGGGGCCTCGATCGAGGCAAGCGCCGGTCCCGGTACGGCCATCGAAGTACGTGTATCGGTACTTCCGTCGATCACGCGCAGTGTGTCGTCCTGTGCGAGGGAGTGGGCTTTCCATGGCGAGAAAACGGATCGTGGCGTTCCTGTTGGCCATCGTGGTGATCGGGGCGTTGGCGGCGGTGCTGCCGTTCGCCTCGACCGCGTCCGCGGCGAGTTGTGCGACCGGATGGAACTCGTCGGCCGTCTATACGGGCGGCGCGACCGCCTCGTACAACGGACACAACTGGGGCGCCAAGTGGTGGACCCAGGGCGAGGTGCCCGGAACCACGGCGGTCTGGGCGGACCAGGGCTCGTGCGGCGGTGGCGGCGGCACGACCACGGGCGGCGCGACCGGCGGCTCCACCGGGGGTGGCGGCGGTACCTGTACGTTCCCGAACTGGGTTGCCGGCACGTCCTATTCGGTCGGTGACGTGGTGCGCTACAGCAACGGAAACCTCTACCGGGCGAAGAACGCCAACCCGGGCTACGACCCGGTGATCAGCACCTGGTTCTGGGAGCCGTTCACCTGCGGCGGCTCGACCACCGGCGGCTCGACCACCGGTGGAAGCACGGGCGGAAACGGCGGCAACCCCGGCGACTTCGTGGTGAGCGAGGCGCAGTTCAACCAGATGTTCCCGAGCCGGAACCCGTTCTACACCTACGCCGGCCTGACCGCCGCGCTGAGCGCCTACCCGGGCTTCGCCAACACCGGCAGCGACACGGTCAAGAAGCAGGAGGCGGCGGCGTTCCTGGCCAACGTCAGCCACGAGACCGGCGGTCTGGTGTACATCGTCGAGCAGAACACCGCGAACTACCCGCACTACTGCGACGCCAATCAGCCGTACGGCTGCCCGGCCGGGCAGGCCGCCTACTACGGGCGCGGTCCGATCCAGCTGAGCTGGAACTTCAACTACAAGGCGGCCGGCGACGCGCTGGGCATCAACCTGCTCAACAATCCCAACCTGGTCCAGACCGATCCGGCCGTCGCCTGGAAGACCGGCCTCTGGTACTGGAACACCCAGAACGGCCCCGGCACGATGACCCCGCACAACGCGATGGTCAACGGGGCGGGCTTCGGTGAGACGATCCGCAGCATCAACGGCGCATTGGAGTGCAACGGCGGCAATCCGGCGCAGGTGCAGAGCCGGATCAACCGCTACCAGTCGTTCGTGGCGATCCTTGGCACGAGTGCCGGCAGCAACCTGGGCTGCTGAGTCCGGGCGCGGGGCGGGCGGGCCCAGGAGCGGCCTCGGCGGGCCCGCCCCGCGGTCGTTTCGGTACGTCAGCGTGTGCGGCGTGTGCGTGTGCGTGCGTACGTGTGGCGTCGCGGGTCAGGCCGGCGGTGCCGGCGGCTCGCCCTCGACGGTTATCCGGGCGACGGTGTCGTAGAAGCACAGGTGCCCGGCGATGGCGGGGACGGCGTCGATCGGGTCGGGGTACTCCCAGGCCACGTCGGTCCGCGGGCCGGTGTCGCCGTTGCCCAGGTAGGTCCAGTAGGAGGCCTCGCCCTTGAACGGGCACGTGGTGTGGGTGTCGGTGGGCTCGAAGCGGGTCAACTCCACGTCGTCCGGCGGGAGGTAGTACCGGATCGGCAGCCCGGTCTCGAAGAGCACGACCGGTCGCTCGGATCGGGCGACGATCTCGCCGTCGATCTCGACCGTCACGGTCTGCGTGCTGTGCACGGTCGTCACGAGGTGACCCCGCGGGGGTGTCGACATGCGCATCTCCTTGGGTGTCGCCGGCGGTCGTGGCGCCGCCGGACGTCCTTCGGACAACCGGCACGGTCGGCGAACCATTCCGGCCGGTGCGGGTCGGCGTCGTCCACCGAACGTGTGAGAAACGTGTGGATCGATTCAATTGGTATAGACCTATTGCTCGGGTCCAGGCCACCGGCTAGCTTTTCAGGGTGCGCGCCGGCACGACAGCACGACCGAATTACCGTTCCAGCAAACCGAGTTGCCCTCGGGGCGAGAAATGGAGTCGAGCACATGCGCAAGGCTATGGCGGGTGTCGCGTTGACCGCGGCGTTGTTGGGCGTGGGGGCTGCCGCGCAGCCCGCGATGGCGGACCCGGCCCCGGGTGGCAGCTTCATCTTCTACGGCTACTACCCGTCGCAGGCGTCCTGCGACGCGGCCGGCCGCGCCGCCGCACCGGCACACGGCCCGGTGTACCTCTGTCTCAACAACGGCGGCACCCTCTGGTCGCTCTGGGTGCACTAGGACCACGATCCGACGGCCGGGCCCGGGCGTCGGAGCAGGGCATGAACGGGGCGGCGCCACCGGGAGGTGGGCCGCCCCGTTCGGGCAGGTCGGGCGGCGGTCAGGCCGGCGCCGCCACGATCGCGGAGGCGGCCCGGGAGGAGTCCTTGGCGCGGAAGGCGACGAGGCGGCGGTCCGGGGAGACCGCGCTGCTGGGCGGGACCAGGGCGAAGGCCATCACGAGTTCGTTCCGGTCCGGCTCCATGGTCGGGTAGATCAGCAGGCAGCCACGACGCGGCGCGACCAGGCCGTCGGCGACCGGGTCGCCGATCGAAGGTCCACTACCGGCGATGCGCCGGGCCGCGTAACGATGCGGCGGAAAGCTCACCTTGTTGAACAACGTGCCCGTACGTCGGTTTCGGCTGACCACCGCGAGCGGGCCGAAGCCGTGCAGGGTCACCGACGCGCGATCGGGATCATGGAGTTGCGGCGCGATCACGACCCAGTCCTCGATGTGGTCGGCGATCCTGGGGTTCTCCAGGTACACCAGGTCCGGGCCGAACTGGCCCGGATCCGACCAGCGCAGCTCACGCAACACGGGCAGTAGCCGCGTATTCGTGATCCGACCGAGGTATGCCGGGAACCGGCGCAGTCGATCCTCCACGGGAAAGGCCAACTCGACCTGCCCCCGGTCCAGCGCGGCGATCACCGGGGCGAACCGCTCGACGTTGTGCCGTAGGTCGGCCGGCTTCGTCGGATATCCCGAACGCTCCACCCACAACCCCGGCGACCGGGTCTCCACCAACTCCGCGTTGAACATCTTGTTGCGTGCCGTCGGTCTGAGCCACGGCAGCCGCTGGGTGACCAGTGGCGGGATCTGTGCCGGGGTCACCTGGGGAGCGCCGTCGACGAGTTCGGCGTACAGCCGGAGTTGGTCGCGAAATTCCTCCTCGTCGCGACAGATCGCCTCGAACGCCTCGTACAGGTCGCCGTTGCGACCGCCCTCGTCCCGGCCGATGTACAGCCGAACCAGGTCGCGATAGTTCTTCCGGAAACCGAACCAGCGCCCCATCTGCATGAGTGTGTCGCCGGCGAGCGTCTTGCGCCGGTAGTAGGAGACGGTCAGGCCCTCGATGGTGAAGCCGCGCGAGAGCTTGGCGCCGCCGACCAGGATCCGCCAGACCTTCTGCCGGTCGAAGTCCGCGGTGCGCTGCTCGATCTCCTTGTCACCGTTGATCACCACCACCGGACTGCCGATCGAGTCCTCGATCCGCATCGCGGCGATGCCGATGTACGGCGCGATGTCGGCGTACGACCCGGGGATCGCCGCGCCCGCCGCGTGTGCCTCGCTGACCGGTCGCACGTCCTGCTCGTACAGCCGGCGCAGCCTGGCCTGCGCGCCCGAGCCGAGGTAGCCCGCGCGGCGCCAGATGGCGTTGATCAACTCGGCTTGGTCCCGGTGTACATGCGTCTTCACCGACTCGTGCACGAGCATGGTGTGATGCCGGAAGTGGTCGGCGCCGAGGCCGTAGTCCTCGCGGAACAACTTGATCGCGCCGGTCAACACGAACATGTCGATCGCGGTGCACAGGTCCGTGTCGTCGTCATCGTGCAGCGGCCGGACCGACCGTACGTGGGCGAGACCGGCCGAGTTGGCCACCGTGCGCTCGTCGGCGGGGATCGTGGAGTCGATGTCGTGGAAGTCGGCGACGCCCATGTAGCCGGCCGGGCGATCCAGCGAGATGACGAAGTCCTTGGGGAAGATGTCCTCGGCGTCGGCCGGATCGATGAACACGTTGGCGAACGGGGTCGCGGTGTAGCCGACGTACTGGGCGCGCGGCAACATGCCGAGCAGTTCCGAGATGATCCCGTTGATCGCGGTGCGCTGAACTTGGTCCTGGGCCCACTTCCTCGGGTCCGAGGTGTTCACCGACGCCTGATCGGACTCGTCGTCGATGATCAGCGTGGGGATCTCGCCGCGCTCGGTCTTGATCCGGCCGAGGTCCTTGACCAGCTTCTTGAGCACCGAGGCGTTCTTCTTGACCACCATCAGCCGGGCCGAACTACGGTGCAGGTTCTCCGGCGCGTACAGCGGGGTGAACCGGTCGGCCTTCTCGAACTCCAGCGCGCTGAGCCCCTGACGCAGCGCCTGATAGTCGTCCTGATGCCGGGTCAGTCGCACGATGTCGAAGCCGCCGAGCCGGGACGGCAGCGCACCGTGCCGCAGGAACTTGCCGTCCAGCCGGTCCCGGTCGTCCAGGTAGTCGTAGTCGCGGAACGCGAGGGTGCCCGCATCCGGATCCTGGCCGTAGTAGATGTTCTCGACGCCGACCAATTCCATGTCCAACCGGCGCTGGGTCTGCGCGCGCAGCGCCTCGATGGTGCCGGTCAGCACGATCACCAGGCGGTAGCCCGCGTCGATCGCCTTGGCGACGACACCGGTGAAGTTGGCGGTCTTGCCGCTTTGTACGTAGCCGACCACCAGGCCCTTGGACTGGTACGGCTGTTCCCCGGCCGGGTCGGCGAGTCGTTCGACCACGCGGGTCGTGTCGCGATCGAGTGCGGCGACGGCCTCCGGAGCCCACTTCTTGCCGAGCAGGGTGTCTCGATAGGCGTCCCAGTAATGGCTGTGGTGTCGGGCCACATCCTGGGTGTACCAGGGATCGCAGCCCTCGTCGGTGATCACCACGGCGCCGCTTCCGCGCGCGAACGGTGCGCGTCGATCCAGGAGTTCGCGGGTCGCGGGTTCCAGGCCCAGGGCCTGGTAGGTGGCGGCGCGGCGTTCCTCGGTGTTCGAGGCGGTCTCACCGTCGGCGAAGTCCCAGCGGCTGAGCCGGTCGCGCCACAGGATCAGCAACGGGTCGTCCGGGTGCGCGTGGTGCAGTCGGCGGCGCAGCGCCGGCTCGCCGAGGTCGGGGAGCGGCCCACCGTGTTCCTCGGCCTGGTAGGCCAGCGCCTTCGCCAGGTTCCTGGGGCCCGTGGCCATGCCGCCGAAGGCCGCCCGGTGCAGTGCGAGCAGCGCGAGGTCGTCGGTCACCGGTGCCCGTCCTTCGGGTCGTGCGGGTCGGACAGGCCCGACGCGACGTCGGGCGGCAACGTGCCCAGGTCGACGGTACGGTCGAGTCCGTCCGGGGAGGGGGCGATCGAGGGGATCAGATCGGCGACGTCGATGCGGTAGTCGATGTCGACGATGCGCACCGTGAGGGACTCGGGCAGGGTCTGGAGGAGGCTCTGGGTCAGCCGAGGAAAGTCCGCGTCCACCGGGAATGCGAGCGTGGCCCCGGCCGGCGCCCAACGATGCTCGCGGGGAATCGCGTGCCCGCCGGCGGTGACCAGTAGACGCCGGGCGTCGAAGTCCTCCAGGGCCCCCGGAGCTTCCGCGCGGATGGCCGAGCGGATGCTTTCGATCAAACCGAGTACGGTGCGACCGGCGTCGCTCTCCTCGACCATGTGCGAGACGAACCACAGTGGTCGATCCGCATGCGGCGTGAGCTGGGTCAGCCCATGGATCGTGTGCACGCGGGCCCGCCCGGCGACGGTCTTGACCTCGATGTCGTACGGGCCGACCGTGAAGTCGTGGTCCGCGCACTTCGGGTTCTGCCACGCGTCGACGGCCGCGTGCCAACCCCGGGCCGCTGCCAGGCCGATCAGCGTGAGCAGTTCGCCGAAGAGGCCGATCTCCTCTTCGAGCGACATCTGCCGACCTCGGGCCAGCAGCTTGCGCCAGGCCATCACTGTCGTCTGCACGGCCGCTACCGGAGCGACCCCATCCTCCTGGACACGATCCGCGATCTCACAACACACGATGTGGAACTCGCGGAGCAGCTTGGTCTGTTCGATGAAGACGTGGAGGAACTGCGCACCCCCATCCAGCACACACACCGCCCGAATCCCCTGTGTCCCCAGCCGCGGCGCCTTCGTGCCGGGCGGGACCGGGATGCGCAGGGCCGGGCGCAGGCCGCCCGCCTCCAGGTGCCAGTACAGCGGCGGATCGCCCTCGACCGGGATCAGCATCGGCATCCGGTTGTCGAGGTGGTCGCGCAGCGCGTCGCAGCTCAGGTGCCTGCTGCGACGGTCCGGGCTCACGAGGCGCCCTCGGAGCCGTACTTGGCGGTCTCGCTCTTGACCGCGGTCAGCAGCAGCGACTGCCACAGGTCCAGGTTGTCCTTGACCCGCGGGCCGATCCGCTCGCCCGTGAACGCCTCGTTCATCAGCAGGTACAGCAGCGTCTTGAGCACCGGCACGTCGTTGAGGCCGCCGCGTCGGCCGCCCAGCAGCGCGGCGCGGAACTGCTTGTTCAGCAACAGTCGGCGCTCCTCGCGGTCGATCGCGAAGAACACGTCGCCGCCCAGCGGCGCCCAGCGCACCTCGATCGGCTCCTCGCCCGGTACGAAGGGGAGTTCCTCCTCGATCGCGGCACGCAGCTCCGGGGCGAAGCCCTTCCCGGGCGGCAGCACCGCCTTGCGCTCGCGGGTGGTGGTACGGGCCTGGCGGTAGGCCCCCTCGGCGTCCTTCAGGAACTCCAGGAAGGTGCGCCCGTCGGCGTCGGTGGCGCGTTCGACCGCGTCCACGAAGCCCGGGATCGGCTGTAGTTCGGCCTTCTTGACGGTGAGTCCGAACGCCTGCTCCGACTCGGCCGGCAGATCGAATTCGATCCGGGCCAGCGACAGGTGCTGCTCGCCCTGACGCAGCCCGTGCCAACCACCGGCCTGCACGAGTCGGTCGTTGCGGTAGGCGTACAGGCCCTGACGGGCCAGGACGCCGCCGGGGAGGCGGAATTGCTCGGCGTTGGAGCGCGGTGTCCACACGTGGGCGGTCAGCTCCAGTGCGCCCACCCCGTCCAGGGTGGTGGTGAACGTGCGCGGGTAGCCCGGCAGTCCGGAGATCGGATAGCCGAACGGGTCCACGCCCTGGACCTGCCAGGTCATCGGCGGCGTCGCGTCGTCGGTGCCGGAGACCGCGATGGTGATCCGGATCCGCCCGTCGGCGAGGAAGCGGTGCAGGTGCAGGCCGAGATGGTCGGCCAGCGAACGCATGGTCTTGGTGAGGTAGATGTCGGTCTGTCCGGCGTCACCGCGTGCGGGGAAATCGCGGACGCCGTCCCAGCGCACCGCGGTGCCGTTCCACATCACGTACTCGTCGTACAGGTCCAGGAAGCGCTTGGCGAACTCCAGCTCGACGATGTCGCACTGGAAGCTCTCCTGCGCCTGCTCGGTACGCCAGCGCCGGCCCACCGTGCCGGCCCGCTTGGCGCGGCTGATCACCGTGACGCTCTCCGCGTGGCTGAAGGACGCCGCCTTCAGGCCCATCCCGAACATGCCGAGCGCCTTGTCGCCGTACGCGCGCCGCTTGCCCACCGTCATCGCGGTGTCCAACTCGGCCTCGGTCATCCCGCGTCCGTTGTCCACGACGACCAACGAGGTCAGCAGGTCACCGGTGCGCTGGAAGTGCACGACGACATCCGAGGCGCCGGCGTCGATCGAGTTGTCCACCAGGTCGGCCACGGCCTCCTCGAAGCGGTAGCCCTGACTGGCCAGTCCCTTGATGTACCCGGGATCCGGGGGCAGGTGCTTGCTGCCGCTCGTAGGTACGTCGAAACGCCAGTCGTCCATGCCCACCCCTGGATCCCACACCCTCGGTGCGCGCAGTCGCGCGCCCGCCCCATTTGCGCTGGACCGACCGTAGCGGTTGGGCCGGCAACCCAAAAGCGGAACGCCCGACTCGTGACTTGCGCGGTACCCGGACGGGGCGAGGACCGGGCCGAGCGGCGGCTACAAACCCCGGCGCAGTCGCGGCCGGGCGAAGTCGGCCCACTGGCTCGGGAATTCCTCCTCGATGCGTTGCGCGAGCGCGACCTCCTCGCCGTAGAGCAGGCCCCACGTGAAGGAGCTCTCGCCCGCGCCGTGGGCCGCGATGGCCAGTCGGCGCAGGGCCTTGCGGGTCTGCACGCTGTCCTGGTGCGTGCCCAGCAGGCTCTGGATCCGCTTGGCCCGCTTGGTGAGCCGCTTGGCGGGTTTGCCCAGCGCCGGGCGGGTGGCCTCGCCCGCGTAGCGGACCCGTTTGGCGGCCTTGCGCACCTCGTGCAGAGCCGTGTCGCGGGCCCGCCCGGCGGGGGAGCGCAGCGCGACCCGGGCCCGCCTGGAGATCCGCCGATCGCTGCGGCGCAGGGCGGCCGCGGCCGGACGGCGGGCCGGTTGGCCCGCCCGGGCGGTGAACGGCGGCCGGGCGAGCAGGACGTCCAGCGCGTCCAGGAGGGCGAAGTAGCGTGCGCCGTCGAGTTCGGCGAGGATCCGGACCCGGGCCTCGGCGCGGCGCCGCGCGTCCCAGGCGGTCAGCCGGGCCTCCACCGGGCCGAGTACCGCCTCGGCGGGCAGCGCGGCGATGCGTTCGCGCAGCCGTTCGACCAGCACCTCCTGGTCCCGAGCCCGACCCAACTCTGACGCAAGCCACTTGAGTTCGGCGCCCAGGATGCCGGTCACCCGCTCGTCGAGCACACGCGAGAAGACCCGGAACGCGCTGCGCAGCCGCCGGGTGGCGACCCGCATCTTGTGCACCGCGTCGGGTTCGTCCAGGCGCACCCGGGGGTCGTAGGCGAGCAGCGTTTCCACCTGCTCGCGGACGTAGTCCAGCGCCACCGCGCCGGCGCTTCCCGCGCGCGGCCTCGCGATCCGGCGCTCCGGCCGCAGGCCCGCCTCGGCCAGCGCGTGCCCGAGCTTGGACGCCGCCTCGGAGCGCCGCCAACCCCCCTTGGTCAGCCGCCGATCCAGCGCGTCCAGCAGCGCCGGATCACCGTCCACCAGTTCGACCTCGACCTCGGTCCAGGACATCGTGGTCATACCCGGCCCGACGAACACCTCGGCGGTCACCGTGTCGTGTGCGATCTCGGCCAGGGTCGGCCCGCCCGCCCGGACGATCCGCACCTCGCGCACGGTCCGCAGCCGCACCGTCGGCACCGGCTCGCCGCCGCGCGTGTACGCCCGGATCCGCACCGCGAGCCCGTCCGGCACCTCCCGCTCGGACGCGCCCAGCGGCTCCCGTACCTCGTCCCGCGCGTCCACCCCGGCAGGCAGCTTCAGATGCCACCCGGCATCCGCGCCCCCGGTTCGTCGGCGCAGCGTGATCCCGCGCGCGGCCAACGCCAGACCGGGCGTGTCGAAGTACATCGCGTCCAGCTCGACGGTCTTGCCGACCTCGACTCGCACCCCGTCCGACATCCCGGCGAAGTCGGGCACACCGACCCCATCCGGCGCGACATATTTGCGCTCGACCTCACGCACGACCTGGGCCATGGCATGCACCTGCTTCCTCGGAGCGTCGCGAGGGCTCGACCGGGTCGTCGAGCACCCCGCGGGGCGGATGGCCGACGCGTCCGGAACCGGAGCCGGCCGACCGGTCTCGCGGATACCTGTGCCCGATTCGGCCGGCCCGACACGGGTGGGCGTGCCGGCTCAGGTGTCGAAGGTCCAGGCGAACATGACGTGGTCTGACTCGGTGTCGGCCGTGGCGGAGCGGTAGGTCGCGACGGCGGCCTCGTTGTCGCGGTCGGTGAGGACCCACATGCCGTAGCAGCCGCGTTTGCGGGCCAGCTCGGCCAGCGCCTCGGTGAGCGCGCGGCCGACGCCGTGGCGCCGGTGATCGTCGGCGACGGCCAGTTCGTACAGGAACATCTCGGTGCCCTTGTCCGGGTGCGTCGTCTCGACGCCGGTGACCATCCCGACCGGGGTGGCGCCCACGTAGGCGAGCAGGATGTGATGCCCGGCCTCGCCCAGGAAGCGGGCCGCCCAGTCCGGGCGTACCGGGTCGTCGAAGAGGTCCCCGGCCGCGATCACGTCCGCCACCGTCGTCACACGCCGAATCGTCGCCACATTCGTATCCACGACGACATTCAACGAGATTTGGCCCCATTCCAGAAGCCGCTGCAGGCAATGGACACCCCATGGTCGGGGCGGGGCGGGGGCGCTTCAAGCCTAAATGCGGGCATTGGTACGGGTCGGGTATGGGTGTTGTCGAGGGCCGGCCGTGCGATTCCCGGGCAGCTTCGGTCCCGGCGCGGTCTCGTCGCCGCGCGCCGCGCGCCGCGCGCCGCGGGTTGCGGGTTGCGGGTTGCGCCGGCAGGCCGCACGGCTACTTGTCGGACGACCTCATGCCGAACGACAGTGCGCGGCGCACGTCGCGGCCGGCCTGGCGGGATTGCGCCCAGACGGTGCGTGAGATCGCGCCGACCGGTTCGAGCGTCGCGCGCCAGGCGTGTGCGAGTGCGCGAGAGGCCGGTGTCAGGACCGCCGTCCTCGCCCGCACCAGCGGTCGCCGGATCAGCACGCGCAGCGCCCGAGCGGTCGCGCCACCCAGGAGCACCGTACGGCGCCCGACACGGATCGCCGGTCGGACCGTCGCGAAGTGCAGTCCCCGGCCGAGCGACCGGCCCGCCGACATGGTCCTGCGGCCGACCCAGCGCGCCGGCACCACGATCAGGAAGCGCAGGGCTCGGCCGATCAGTCGGACCAGGATCACGGTTTTGTGCCCCGCCCAGCGCAGCGGCAGCACGATGAGGAAGCGCAGCGCCCGACCGATCAGCCGGACCAGGATCACGGTCTTGCGGCCGGCCCAGCGCAGCGGCAGCACGATCAGGAAGCGCAGCGCCCAGCCGAGGGCCCGACCGAGGGCTCGGACGAGGCGGACGACCCGATGCCAGGCCCAGACCACCGGTCGGGCGACGGCCATCTCGAACACGATTGCGATGCCGCGCCCGATCATCGCGAGGCCGCGCCCGGCGAGCCGCAGTGCACGCAGCGTGCCGCGGCCGGCCCAGCGGATCGGGACGACGAGGCCGAGGTAGAGCGCACGTTCGGCGATCCGGGCGCCCAGGAGCAGGCCGTGTCGGATCAGGGCGGCTCCGCGGACCAGGCCGCGCCATACCCACGCGGCCGGCCTCGACACGGCGTGCCGGAGCACGAAGCCCACGCCCCGCCCGAGCGCGACCAGGGCACGTCGGCCGACCCGCGCAATGGCCACGACCCCGCGCCCCAGCCATTTCAGCGGCACGATCAGTACGTAGTGGAGCCACCGTGCGAAGCCGCGACCGATCACCCGGGCGGCCCGCCAACCCCAGCGGGCGGGCACCACCAGAAGCAGGTACAGGGCGCGTGCGAGTGCGGTGCCCAGCATGCCGGCGACGCGGATCGTGAAGCGGGCGAGTGCGATCAACCCGGTGCCGAGCGGACGCAGCAGCGCAGTCCGGACCCAGCGCAGCGGCAGCACGACGGCATACCGGCCGAACAGCCGCAGCCCGCGCCACGACACGTCGACGGCCAACCACCGCAACCCCCGGCCCACCGCGAACACACCGGCCCGCACGGCCTTCGCGAGCGGGACGAGGATCAGCCTCCACAGCCACGTGTCGAGCCGGCGCCCGACGGCCAGGATCGTCCGCACGATCGGGACCAGGAGCCAGTCCCACACGGCGACCTTGAGTGCGCGCCCCAGCCCCACCAGGAGCCGACCGGCGGGGAACACGATCCGGTCCCGGGTGTCCCGGGCCAGGACCTTGAGTAGTTCCCATGCCAATCGGGTGGGCAGCAGCACCATCACCGCGATGATTCGGATCGGCCAGCGGATCAGGTCGTAGAGCAGACCGGTCGGTTCCGGCGCGGACGCGGGTGCTTGACGACCCGTCATCGGTTGGTCGGGCTTGCGAGGGTGCGCTTTCCGGAGGTCCGTCTTGTGCGGGTCCGCTTTCCGGAGGTCCGTCGCCTCCCGGTCCGTCGGGCGATCGAGCGACACCCGAGAAACCGTCGTTTGCCCATCCAGGGGCGGGCGTTCGCTGTCCTGCCGGGCGGTCGAAGGGTCTTTGCCCGGATCAACCGGAATATCACCGTCCGGTTGATTGCCGTTGTGCACGGTTTCCTGCATGGCGTCCCCCCGAGGTGACCCGGCCCCCGCCGGATCCTGCCTCCGTGGGACACCGCGGCCGGCGAATCCTCACGCTCCGCACGCGAGGAATCTTTCGGGCGGGGTGGGTGCGGCGGTCGACGCGGAGGCGGACGCGGAGACCGGCGCGGGGGCGAAGCGGGATCGACCCGGCCGGCCGATCCCGCGCCGCACCGACGAGTGCCTCCGCGCCCGTACCGACCGCACGCCCGCCACCCCCCGCCCCGCGTCCCCACGCCGCGTCCCCCGCACCCTGCCCTTCCGCACCCCAGCGCGTGTGTACAGGTCCGGTCCGCGCGCCGCCCGGGCGATCGCGGGCCGGATTCGGGCTCGGGCTCGGATCCGCGGCCGATCAGACCTCCTGGCGGACCGGTTCCGGCAGCCGCGTGCCCTCCGCCGGCAACGTGGCCGTGTCCGGCTCGGCGGCCGTGGGCGCGGCCGGTGCGCGGCGCAGCAGCAGTCCGACCGCGCCGACCACCACCGCGATGGCGATCAGGTAGGTGAAGGTGCCCTGGAACGCGGGCACCACGGCGTGGCTCTCGGTGCGCTTCTGCAGGACCAGTGCGGCGATGGCGATACCGAGCGTGCCGCCGATCTGGTTGCCGAGGTACACGGCCGCGGTCGCGCTGGGCACCGACTCCGGGGCCACCGAACCGAACACGGAGGACATCGCGGGTGCGCCGACGAAGCCCAGGCCCGCGCCGGTCACCAGCGAATAGCCCACCAGGATCGCCGTGTTCGTACCGGCGTCGGCGGTGCTGAAACCCAGGATGCCGAGCGCGGCCAGCACGCCGCCGAACGGGATCAGCGCGCGGGCGCCGATCTTGTCGAACAGTTGGCCGGCGATCGGCATGCCGATCCACACGCCGACGCCCTGCGGCACCAGCAGCAGGCCGGCCGCCATCACGCCGCGGTCGCGTGCCACCTGGTAGTACAGCGGGATCAGGAACAGCAGCGAGAACAGCAGGATGCCGGTCAGGAACACCGCGCCGATGCCGCCCGCGAAGCCGCGGATCCGGAACAACCGCACGTCGATCAGCGGGTGTTCGGTGCGCAGCGCGTGCAGCACGTAGCCGACGATCAGCGCGGTGCCCGCGACCAGCGCCGCGATCACCCGCGGTGCGCCGAAGCCGCTGTCGCCGGCGGCCTGGGAGAGGCCGTAGACGACGGCCGCGAAGCCGGGGCACAGCAGCGAGATGCCGCGTGCGTCCAGCGGCGGCGGCTCGCCCTCGCGCGGCGGATCGGCCGGGATCTGCCGGTAGGCGAGCGCCAGGGCGACCACGCCGATCGGCAGGTTGATGATGAACATCCAGCGCCAGTTCGCGTGTTCGAGCAGGACGCCGCCGAGGACCGGGCCCAGGATCGGACCCAGGGTGACCACGGCGCCGACGATGCCGATCATCTTGCCCGCCCGCTTGGGCCCGGCGGCCAGGGCCAGCATGGTCAGCAGGGTCGGCTCCAGCGCACCGACGCCGATGCCCTGGAGCACCCGGAACGCGATCAGGCTCTCCGCGTTCCAGGCGATCGCGGACAACGCCGAGCCGGCCAGGAAGACGGTCAGACCGGTGAGCCACACCGTCTTGCCGCCGAATCGGCCGGCGGCCCAGCCGGCCAACGGCACGGTCGCGGCCAGGGCCAACAGGTAGCCGGTGGCCACCCATTCGATGGTCTCGAGCGGTGCGTCGAAGTGTTCGCCGAGGGTGTCGATGCCGACGTTGACGATCGTGGTGTCCAGGATCCCCATCACGCCGCCGAGCAGCATCACCAGCATCAGACGCAGGAGTGGCCCGTCGATTTTGGTCTCGGGGTCGGGGGGTGCGGTGGCCATGAATGCCTCCAAGTTACCGATGAGATCAGTTAACTAAACTCGCGAGTAAAAATTAACAGCACGTCTGGTAGCGTCGCAACATGGTCGAGGGAACGAAGAGAACGGCGACGCGAGCGGCCGGCGACACGGCGGCACGGACCACGCCCGCGGGCCGAGCGGCAGCGGGATCGGCGACGACCGGATCGGCAACGAGCGGATCGACAACGACCGGATCAGTGCCCACGGGACCGTCGGCGGCGGATCCGACGACAACCCGCGCGTCCGCGTCCGCGCCCCCTCCTGCCCACGGCACCACGCGCGGCCGGATCGACAAGCGTCGGGCGATCCTGGCCGCCGCCGAGGCGGTGTTCACCCGCGAGGGCTACACGCAGGCCGGCATCGATGCGATCGCCGCCGAGGCCGGCGTGTCCAAGCCGACCATCTACAACCACCTCGGCGGCAAGGAGAACCTCTTCCGCACCGTCATGGTCGAGGCCGCGATCGAGTCCAGCGGCCGGATCCTGGCCGCGCTGGAGGCGTTCCCCACCGATGCCGAGGAGTTGCATTCGCGGCTGACCGCGATCGCACACCGCGTCGTGCAGTGTCAGGCGGGCGAGAAGGGTTGGGCGCTCCAGCGGCTGGTGTACGCCGAGGCGGCGCGCTTCCCGGACCTGTACGACACCATCCGCGAGGGTGGCACCGTCCAGATCATCGACGCCCTGGCCGGCCGGCTGGCCCGGCTCGCGCACGGCGGACACCTGGACATCGACGACCCGGTCACCGCCGCGAACCAGTTCCTGGCGCTGATCTCCGGCGACCTGCCCACGCTCACCGCGCTGGGCACCCGGCCGGTGGACGACGCGGCCCTCGATCGCGCGGTCACCGCCGGGGTGACCACGTTCCTGCGCGCGTTCGCCCCGCGCGAGGGCACAGCGATCACGACGCGGCCCCGCCACTGAGCACCCGCCCACCGCGCGCCTCCGGCTCCCCGGGGCCTGCCGGACTCGCCGGACCCGCCGCGTCCGCCACCTCGCCGGCCGTCGCCGCGCCGACCGTCTCGACCGCCGCTCCGGACGCCACCTGCGCACCCCGCGCCACTGTTTCCCCGGGCGCCTCCGCCACCCCGGCAACCTTCCCCGCCCCCGCCCCAACCGCCGCAATCGGGCGCGGTACGGCGGCCAGCAACTCGCGCGTGTAGGGCGCCTCGGGCCGGGTGAACACCCGCTCGGCGTCGCCGCTTTCCACCACCCGGCCGTCCTTCATCACCAGGATGCGATCGCTCACGTGCCGGATCACACCCAGATCGTGCGAGATGAACAGCAGCGCCAGGCCCAACTCGGCCCGCAGATCGGCGAGCAGGTCCAGGATCTGCGCCTGGATGGACACGTCCAGCGCGGACACCGGCTCGTCGCACACGATCAACTCGGGCGACGGTGCCAAGGCCCGGGCGATGGCCACCCGTTGCCGCTGGCCGCCGGACATGTCGCGCGGTCGCCGATCCAGCAGATCCGTGGACAGGCCGACCTGATCGAGGAGTTCGAGAACCCGGGCGCGATGCGCGGCGCGGGTGGAGCGCAGCCGGCCGCCCGGCAGCCCCGCCGCGGCGACCGCCTCGCCGAGGATGCGGGCGACCGGATACCGGGGGTCGAACGAGCCGAGCGGGTCCTGCTGTACGGCCTGGATCCGGCCGCGCGAGGCGCGCCGCGCGGATTCGGGCAACTCGCTCCAGGGCACGTCGCGAAAGCGCACCACGCCCGCATCGGGACGTTCCCAACCCAGCACGATCCGCGCGACCGTGGTCTTGCCGGACCCGGACTCGCCCACCACGCCCAGGGTTTCGCCCGCCCGCAACTCGAACGACACGTCCCGCACCGCGTGGTGCCGGGTCCCGTCCGGGCCGCGGAAGCGCTTGCCGATCCCGGTCGCCTCCAGCAGCACCGCGCCCACCGGCGGCGCGGCGGGCACCGCGACCCGGGTCGGGCCGACCGGTGCGGACAGCCGGGTCCCCTTCGCGTGGCCCGACGGCACCGCCGCGAGCAGTGCCCGGGTATAGGTGTGCTCCGGCTCGGTCAGGACCCGTTCGGCGGGCCCCTGTTCGACGATTCTTCCCGCGTGCATCACCGCGATCCGGTCCGCCAGCCGGGCCACCGCGGCCAGGTCGTGGCTGATCAGCAACACGGCGGTGCCCTGCTCCTTGAGTCGGCCCAACAGGGCGAGCACCTGGGCCTGCACGGTGACGTCGAGCGCGGTGGTCGGCTCGTCCGCGAGCAGCAGTTCGGGGCCGCCGGCCAGCGCGGATGCGATCAGGGCGCGCTGGCGCAGGCCGCCGGAGAGCTGGTGCGGATACTGCCTCGCGCGGCGCGCCGGATCCGGGATGCCCACGTCGTCCAGGAGTTCGAGCACACGATCGCCGACCCGAGCGCGTGGTACCACCGCGTGGGTGCGCAGCGCCTCGGCGACCTCCGCGCCGACCGTGCGCAGCGGGTCGAGCGAGACCAGCGCGTCCTGGAGGACCAGGCCGATCCGGCGGCCCCGGAGCGCCCGCCAGCGCGATTCGGACAGCCTGCTCAGGTCGGTGCCCGCGAAGGCGAGTCGGCGGGCGGTCACCCGGGCCCCGCCGCCGGTGAGTCCGACCAGGGTGCGCGCGGTGACGCTCTTCCCGGAGCCGGACTCGCCGACCACGGCCAGGCATTCGCCGCGTGCGAGGGTGAACGACACGTCGCGCACCACCGGTTCTCGGCCGGGAAAGGCGACGTCGAGTCCGTCCACGACGAGCAGCGGCTCGGTCGGGGCAGTGCTGGTCATCGGGGAATCCCTCCGGCGAAACGGGTACGGGCATGCCGACCGGCCACGTTCACCGCGATCACCGCGCAGGTGACCGCGGCGCCGGGGAAGACCCCGATCCACCACGCGGTCTCCAGGAAGCCGCGCCCCTCGGAGAGCATCGCGCCCCATTCGGGTGAGGGCGGTTGCGCGCCCAGGCCCAGGAAGCTGAGCCCGGACGCATAGATCAGCGACGTGCCGAAGCCGACCGTGCCCAGCACCAGGAGCGGCCCGATCGCATTGGGCAGCACATGCCGCACGATCAGCACGGGTCGGCGCAGACCCAGGCCGGCCGCCGCCTCGACGTATCCCGAACGCCGCACCACGAGCGCCTCGGCGCGAACCAGGCGTGCGTAGCCGGGCATCGCCGCGACGGCCACCGCGACCATCACGTCCACGGTGCCGCGGCCGAGCAGGGTGACCACGAACAGCGCGAGCAACAACTCGGGCAGCGACAACATGATGTCGGCCAGGCGCATGCAGAGCTGATCGGCGGCCCGGCCGCCGAGCGCCGAGAGCAGCCCCCAGACGGTGCCGCCGACCAGGGCGAATGCGGTGGCGCCCAGGCCCAGCAGCAGGGAGGGGCGGGCGCCGTGCAGGACCCGGGCGAACACGTCGCGGCCGAGTTGATCGGTGCCGAACCAGTGCTCGGCGCCGGGTCCCCGCAGAGCGGCGAGCGGATCGGTCTCGATCGGTGAGGTGCCGGTGAACAGGCCGGGCGCGAGCCCGATCAGCGCGAACAGCACCAGGACGGCGAGCGCCACCACGACGCTCGGACGCGGGGCGGCGCGCCGGCGGATCCGGACTCGCCGTTTCCCGGGTGCCAGGGTCTCGCTCATTCGCTCATCCCTTCCGCAGCCGGGGGTCGACGACGGCGTAGAGCACGTCGGTGAGTTGCGAGATGAGCACGAAGACCAGGGCGGCCAGCAGCACGACGCCCATCACCACCGGCATGTCCTTGGTGTTCACCGACTGCAGTGTCAGGGCGCCGATGCCGGGCCGGGCGAAGACCTTCTCGACCAGCACCGTGCCGCCCAGCAGGGTGCCGGTCAGCCAGCCCGACAGGGTCAGCAGCGGGATCGCCGCATGCCGGAAGGCGTGCCGGACCCGCACCGCACCCCGGCTCAGCCCGCGCGCTCGCGCGGTGACCACGAACGGCTCGGCCAGCGCCTTCTCCAAGCCCTCGCGGAACACCTGGGCCAGCACGCCGGCGATCGGCAGGGCGAGTGTCACCGCGGGCAGCACCAGTGTCTGAATGCCCTCGGTGCCGGCCACCGGGAACCACTGCAGGCGGAACGAGAACACGGTCAGGAGCACGATGCCCAGCCAGAACGACGGCGTGGAGACCGCGACCAACTCCCAGGCACCGAGCGCCGAGCGCAGTACCGACCGGCGCCCGGCGGTGGCAAGCGCGGAGACCACCGCGATCGCCACCGCCAACACCAGGGCAGCCATCGCCAGTTCGAAGGTCGAGCCGAACTGCTCGCCGATCAGCGCGGACACCGGCTGCTGGAGCTGATAGGACTCGCCCAGCCGACCGTGCAGCAACTCGCCCAGATAGTGCAGGTATTGACTGATCAGCGGATCGTCGAAGCCGTAGTCGGCCCGGATTTGCGCGCGCACGGCGGGAGACGCGGTGGTCTGCGGGCCCAGCAGCGTGGCCACCGGATCGCCCGGCAACAGCTTGAGTCCGGCGAACGCGAGTGTCGCGGCGCCGAGCAGCACCGAGGCGATCGCCACCAGCCGCCCGCCCACCGCGCGCAATACGCGCGGCAGTCGGGCCGGCTCGATCGATGTCACGGCGGAGGTCATCGCCGTGCGGTCCACACGTCGTGGAACAGCGGCCAGGCATTCGGGTCCAGCCGCAGCCCGTTGATCTGCTTTCCGGTCGCGAACAGTGTGGTGGCCGAGTAGAGCGGCACCACCGCGGCGTGCTCGACCACCCACGCCTGGGTCTGTGCGTAGAGCCGGTCGCGGGTGGGCCGATCCAGCGTCGCCGCCGCCGCGTTGGTCCACTCGTCGATCTGCGGGTTGCTCAGCCAGGCCGCGTTCTGTCCGCCGGCGCTGGGCAGGTTCGCCGAGTTGAAGTACAGCCGCAGCACGTCCGGCTCGAACCGGGCCCAGCTCATGTCCAGCACGTCATACTTGCCGGCGTACGCGTTCGTGGTGAACGCGCCCAAGTCCAGCGCCGGACGCTGGACCTCGACGCCGATCTTCTTCAGGTCCGCCTGCACCGCCTGGGCCAGGATGTCGCGCTGCTCGCGTACCGCCGCCGGTGCACTCGGCCACTGCACGCTCAGTCGTTTGCCCTCGCGGGTCCGGTAGCCGTCGCCGTCACGCGCGCTCCACCCGGCCTCGTCCAGCAACCGCCCGGCAAGCGCCGGGTCGTAGGGCCAACTGTTCTCCAGCGACCTGTCGTAGGCGGGTGTGGCCGATCCCAGCGGGCCCCAGGCACGCCGATACTGGTCGAAGTAGATCGACTGGATGTTCGGCCCGATGTTGATCCCGCGCTGTACCGCCCTGCGCACCCGCTCGTCGTCGAACGGCGCCCGGGTGGTGTTCAGGAACAGGCTGTACACGGCGCCGGCGAAATCGTGGCGCAGGACGCGTACGTCCGCGCGCCCCTCCAGGCTCTTGACGTTCACCGGCGGGATCGACCCGGCGATGTCCACCTGACCGCCGGAGAACGCACCCACCCGGACCGAGTCCTCGGGCAGGAAGCGGAAGGTGAGCCTGTCCAGGTAGGCGGCGCCCTGGTGCTTGGATCCGGCGGGCGCCCAGTTGTACGCCGGATTGTTCTCCAGGGTCAGGCTCTGGCCCTTGGTGTGCGCCGCGAACCTGAACGGCCCGGTGCCCACCAGTTGCGCACCGCCCGCGCACAACTTGTCGCCGCTCGCGGCCAGGGCCTGCGGCGAGTAGAAGCCCAGGTAGGCGGTGCTCGCGGCCTGGAGGAACGGCGCGAACGGCTTGGCGAAGGTGACCTTGACGGTCGCCGGGTCGAGCACCTCGGCGCCGGTATAGGGGCCGAGCAGACTGGCCGCGTACTGGGACTTGGTGGTCTTGGCCGCGATCCGGTCGAAGTTGACCTTGACCGCGTTCGCGTCGAAGGCGGTGCCGTCGGTGAACTTCACGTCGGTGCGCAGCTTGAACGTGTAGCTCGTCAGGTCAGGCGCGGTCTCCCACGAAGTGGCGAGCCAGGGATGGAAGTTGCCCTGATCGTCCTCGGAGACCAGCGAGTCGAAGACGTTGCGCTGAATGGACGCGGTGATGTCCTGCGGACTGACGTGGATGTCGAAGCAGGTCGGCTCGGTGTTGATCGCCACGGTGGCGGAGCCGCCCTTGACCGGCGGACCCGCGTCCGCCTCCGCGCCGGCCTTGCCGGTCTCGGCGGTGGCGGAACAGGCGGACAGGACCAACGCGGCGGCCAGGGCCGCACCGACGATTCCGGGTAGACGTGGTCGGATTACGCGCATGGTCGAGTCCTGTCGAGAGTGGGAGGTGCTGCGAAAGAGGCGCAGGGCGGAGCGACGACCGCCGCCGGCACATCCAGGAAAGTAGTGGCGCCGCGCCGACCCCCAGCACCCCTAACGAACCCCTACCGACCCTTGTCGGTACGCGCGTGATCGGGATGTTGGCCGGAGTTGTCCGCCCGGGCGGCATTCGTACGCCCGGCCCGCGGCAGAATGGGACGAACGGCGCGTGCGGGTGTCGGCTTTCTTTCGCGACACCTTCGTGTTGACGCGACGCGAGCGGATTTCTAGACTGCCGTGCAGCTATGAAGCGAAAGTCCGGATCACCGACTCAGAGCTTTTCTACTTCTTCTTCGGAGATGGCCGTGCAGGGGACCCGTGGTGCGAGCGCCTCGCGACTCGCCCTGGTGTCCCGCCTCGACGTGGACCTCGCGCGCATGTCCAGCGGACTGTGTCGCTGAATCCGTCGTCGTAGGGATCGTTCGTCGGGTCGAGGCCCATGTGTTGCCCGGTGCCGGGAGCGCCCGGTAGCGGGTGCGCATGGCCGTCGCACCCGTACATCCGACCAGGACCGGATCGATCCCTCTCCGTTTCCGAGGTCTCCTCGGGCTCGCCGGCATGCCCGGCGGCTCCGGCGCCCCGGGCCCCGAAATCGTGCGTCCCGGTCGTATCGAGGCGTGGATATCCTGCCTCGCCGCGGACCGGGCGTGGTACGCGCGTGGGGAAATATTAATCAGAGTTAATAGCGAATTCAACACGCGGAAACGCATGGATTTCCGCCGGGGGAGTGGCACGTGTTTTTCGTGGGGCGTACCGAGGAACTCAGCCGATTGGATACCGCCCGGGCCCGCTGCGCGACGGGCGTCGGCGGCGTGACCACCGTCTGCGGACCCGTGGCGGTCGGCAAGACCGCCCTCCTGCACACCTTCGGCGATCGGGCCGCGACCGACGACGCCCTCATCCTGCGCGCCGTCGGCACCCCGATGGAGCAGGACTTCCCGCTCGGCGTGGTCCGCCAACTGGTCCAGTCCGCGCCCCTGGCGGACGCGGACGCGCAGCGGATCGGCAGGCTCCTGGACGACGGCGCGTACACCGCCGCCTTCGGCGGCACCGACGCGTTGGATGCGACCACGGTGCGCGCGGTGCACGAACTGTGCGCGGTGATCCTGGCGTTGGCCGTGGTGAACCCGGTCGTGGTGGTGGTGGACGACATCCAGCACGCCGACCCGGTGTCCCTGCAATTCCTGGCCCACCTGATCCGTCGGATCCGCAGCGCAGCGGTTCTGGTGCTGCTCGGCGAGCGCGAGCACGCCGCCGCCCCCTCGGCCGCCTTCGCCGCGTTCTCCGCGGACGTCGAACGCCAGCCGCACCACCAGCGGATCCGCCTCGGACTGCTCGGCAAGGGCCCGATCACCGAATTGCTCGGCCACCACCTCGGCCCGGTCGCGGCCGCCCGGCTGTCCGCCGACGTGCTCGAACTCAGCGGCGGCAACCCGCTGTTGGTCCGTGCCTTACTGGAGGACATGGGCCCCGGGGCGCGCTCCGACCCGGCGCGGCGCCCGTTGCGGCCCACCGTCGCGGACGCGTACTGCCGGGCCGTGGTCGGCTGCCTCTACCGGCTCGACCCGGCCACCGTGCAGGTCGCACGCGGACTGGCCGTGCTCGGCGAATCCGAGACCACCGAGGGCCTGGCCGAGCTGCTCGAACTCGAACCCGCCACGGCCACCCGCGCGGCGCGCACCCTCAACGACGCCGGCCTGGTGGCCTGCGGCAGATTCCGCGACGACCGGGCCCGGTCGGCGGTGCTGGACACGATGACCCGCCCGGATCGCGAGCGCGCGCACGGCCGGGCGGCGACCCTGCTGCACATCGACGGCGCCCCCTCCGAGTCGGTCGCCAAACACCTCGCGGGCGCCGGGGACTTCCGCGCCCCGTGGGCGGTTCGCACACTGCGCGAGGCGGCCGAGACGGTGGTCGCCGAGGGCGATCTGCGGCTCGCCGTGGACTACCTCAAGCTGGCCGAACGGATCGCGCCGGACGAATGCACCCGGGTGTCGATCAAGGCGTTCCTGATCGGCCTGGAATGGCTGGTCAACCCGGCCGCCGCGGCCCGACACGTGCCGTGGCTGGCCACCGCCGTGCGGGACGGCCGGCTCGGCGGTCGCGACGCGCTGGTGTGCGTGCGCTACCTGGCCTGGTACGGCCGACTCGACGAGGCCAAGGCCGTGATCGACGCCGGTTGGCGCTCCTGCGCGCCCGGCGAGGCGGACGCATGGGTCACCGCCGCCGAGGCCCGCGCCGCCCGGACCTGGCTCAAGTACTGGTATCCGGCCGGGGACGCGGGTCCGGCCGGGCCCGAACCGGAGGTGTCCCCGCTGCCCGCGACCATCGGCCGGATCGAGGGACTGGACCTGCTGACCGCCGTACTGGCCGGTCGGCTGAGCGGCGACCAGGTCTACGACCGCGCCGAACGCATCCTGCGCGGCTCGCGCCTGGAGGACGCCACGGTGGAGTCGCTCACCTCCACGCTGACCGCGCTCGTCTACGCCGATCGGGCCGCGCAGGCGCAGGAGTGGTGCGTCGCGCTGATCGACCGGGCCGCCGCCCGGCGCAGCCCGATCGCCCATGCCCTGCTCGCCGCGGTGCTCGGCGAGATCGCGGTCCGTCAGGGCGACCTGCTCGGCGCCGAGGACAGCGCCAAGACCGCGCTGACCCGGATCGTGCCGGAGGGCTGGGGGGTTGCGGTGGGCGTCCCGCTGGCCGCGCGGATCTCCTCGGCGGTGGCCCGGGGCGACCACGAGCAGGCCGCTCGCTACCTGGAACTGCCGGTCCCGGGCGCCATGTTCCGCACCCCGGCCGGACTGCACTACCTGCACGCGTGCGGCCGGTACAACCTGGCCACCGGCCGCCCCGACGCGGCCCTGCACGACTTCATGTCCTGCGGCGAGCTGATGACGGCGTGGCGGATGGACCTGCCCGGGATCGTGCCGTGGCGGGTCGAGGCGGCCCGCGCCCACGTGCGGCTGGGCGACCCGGAAGCGGCTCGGGAACTGCTCGCGGAGCAGTTCGACCGATTGCCCGACGAGCCGTCCCGCACCCGCGGACTCGCGCTGGGCGTCCAGGCCTCGGTCGTCGAACTGCGTCGTCGACCCGCGCTGTTGTGGGAGGCGATCCGCGAACTCCAGGCGTGTGGCGATCGCTTCGAGCTGTCTTTGGTCTTCGCCGACCTGGGCGACGCGTACCGCGAGCTGGGCGAGTTCGGCCGGGCCCGGCGCGCGGCGCAGCGGGCCCGACACCTGGCCGAGATGTGCCAGGCGGAACCGCCGCGCACCCTGGTGCGGACCGAGCGGCTGGCCGCGGTACCCGACCGGGACGGCGCGATACCCGAGGCGCCGGAGCCGGCGCCGCTGCACGAACCGGCCCGGATCGGCGAGTCCGGCCGGGTCGGCGAGTCCGGCCGGGTCGGCGAGTCCGGCCGGGTCGGCGAGTCCGGCCGGGTCGGCGAGTCCGGCCGGGTGCGCGCGCCGGAGCCGCCCGCGATGGTCGCGGCGCCCTCCGGCGTCGACGAACAGTCCGGCGCGGGGCTGAGCGACGCCGAACGCCGGGTCGCGGCACTGGCCGCACAGGGTCAGACCAACCGGGAGATCTCGCGTCGGTTGTTCATCACGGTCAGCACCGTCGAACAACACCTGACCAGGGTCTATCGCAAACTCGGCGTGGCCCGCCGGCTGGACCTGCCGCCCTGGCTGGAGGAGGAGATCGCGGGCTGAACGGCCCCCGACCGGGAGTGGGACCGGGGCTGCCGCGCCGACGCGCGGCGGACTCGGAACACCCCGGTCGGGGGCCCTTTTCGTGGGTCCTCGCCTGTGGGGTCGGTAGGGGATCGACAGGGGTTATCGGGGTGGGGTGCGCCGGACGAATCTGGAGACCGTTCGGCGCATTCGTCGCCGTTCGGGATCGGACCGTTCGGATGAGGGGCGAGCACTCCGCGATGATGAGCCGCGAGAACACCACCGGCAAGAGCGACCGGCACGGCACCGCGATCGCCGTCATCGGGACGGCGTGCCGGCTGCCGGGCGCCGCCGACCCCGCCGCGTTCTGGGAGTTGCTGCGCGAGGGCGCCGCCGCGGTGGGCGAACCCACCGCAGCGCGTCGACGTGGCGCCGAACTGCGGCCCGGGGGCTACCTGGACCGGGTCGACGCCTTCGACGCGGCCTTCTTCGGGATCTCGCCGCGCGAGGCGGACGCGATGGACCCGCACCAGCGGCTGTTCCTCGAACTCGGGTGGGAGGCCGCCGAGGATGCCGGTCTCCCACCCGGATCGCTGGCCGGCACCCGGGCCGGGGTCTTCGTCGGCGCGATCGCCAACGACTGGTCCACGGTCGTCCACCGGCACGGCACCGACGCGATCACCCGACACACCTTCACCGGCGTCGCCCGCGGCCTGATCGCCAACCGGCTGTCCTGGGCCCTGGATCTGGGCGGCCCGAGCCTGACCGTCGACACCGCGCAGTCCTCCTCGCTGGTCGCGGTACACCTGGCCTGCGAGAGCCTGCGCAGCGGCGAGTCGACCGTCGCGTTCGCCGGCGGCGTGCACCTCAACCTGGCGCCGGAGAGCACCGTGGCGGCGGAACGCTTCGGCGGTCTCTCGGCCGACCACCGCTCGTTCACCTTCGACGCGCGGGCCAACGGCTTCGTGCGCGGCGAGGGCGGCGCGGTGGTGCTGCTCAAGCCGCTGGAGGCGGCACTGGCCGACGGCGACCCGATCCACGCGGTCATCCACGGCAGCGCGGTCACCAGCGACGGCGACACCGACGGATTCACCGTGCCGGACGCCGGCGCGCAGACGGACGTGCTGCGCCGGGCGGCTCACGCGGCGGGCATCACCCCCGAACGGATCCAGTACGTCGAACTGCACGGCACCGGCACCCGGGTCGGCGACCCGATCGAGGCCGCCGCCCTGGGCGCGGCGTACGGCGCGGGGCGAACGGGCGTCGATCGGGTCGCGGTGGGCTCGGCGAAGACCAACATCGGCCACCTGGAGGGCGCGTCCGGCATCGTCGGCCTGCTCAAGACCGTGCTGGGCATCCGGCACCGCACCCTGCCCGCGAGCCTGAACCACGCCACCCCCAACCCGGCGATCGACCTGGACGCGGCCGGCCTGCGGGTGCAGACCGAACCCGGCCCCTGGCCGCACCCGGACCGCCCCCTGCTCGCCGGGGTCAGCTCGTTCGGGATGGGCGGGACGAACTGCCACGTCGTGCTGGGCGAACCGCCCGCCACCCGCTCCGCGGACCTGCCCGGAGCACGCGCGTTCACCGAGGCCGCCACCGTGCTCCCGTGGCCGCTGTCCGCCCGCGACCCGCAGGCGCTGCGCGGTCAGGCCGAGCGGCTGCACGCGGCGCCGACCGCGCACACCGCGCCGCAGGACGTCGCGCTGACCCTGGCCGCCGGCCGTAGCGCGTTCGAGCACCGGGCCGTCGTGCTCGGCGCAGACTCCGCCGAACTCCTCGAAGCCACCGCCGCGTTGGCCGCCGGCCTGCCGACCGCCCGTGCGGTGACCGGGCGCGCCCGCCCGCACACCTCGACCGTGTTCGTCTTCCCCGGCCAGGGCTCGCAATGGATCGGCATGGCCGGCGAACTGCTGCACGCCTCACCGGTGTTCGCCGCGCACCTGGACGCCTGCGCCGACGCGCTCGCGGCACACGTGGACTGGTCGCCGCACGACGTCCTGCGCGACGCACCCGGCGCGGCCTCCCTGGAGCGGGTGGACGTGGTACAGCCCGTGTTGTTCGCCGTGATGGTCTCGCTGGCCCGCCTGTGGGAGGCGTTCGGGGTCCGCCCGGACGCGGTGATCGGGCATTCGCAAGGCGAGATCGCCGCCGCGCACATCGCCGGAGCGCTGACCCTGGCCGATGCGGCCCGCCTGGTGGCCCGACGCAGCCGACTGCTGGCCGGCCTCGCGCCCGGCGGCGGCATGGCCTCGATCCCGCGCCCCGCCGACGAGGTGCGCACCACGCTCGGCGACCGGGCCGACCGGGTGGGCATCGCGGCGATCAACGGCCCCGCGTCCACGGTGGTCTCCGGCGACCGGGCCGCGCTGGACGCACTGCTCGCCGAGTACACCGCGGCAGGTGTGGATGTGCGGGCCATCCCGGTCGACTACGCGTCGCACTCGCCGCACGTGGAGCCGTTGCGCGCCGACCTGACCCGCGAACTCGCCGGGATCGCACCGGGCCCGAGTCCGATCGCGTTCTACTCCACCGTCACCGGCGGCCTGCTGGAGACCACCGAACTGGACGCCGACTACTGGTACCGCAACCTGCGCGGCACGGTGCGCTTCGACGACGCGGTCCGCGCCGCGCTCGCCGACGGCCGGCGCACCTTCGTCGAGGCGAGCCCGCACCCCGTGCTGACCATGGGACTTCGGCAGATCCTGGACGCGGACGAGATCGCCGGCGCGCACGCGCTGACCGTGGGCACGCTGCGCCGCGGCGACGGCGGCCCGCGCCGGTTGTTGACCTCGCTGGCCCAGGCGTACGTACACGGCACCCCGGTGGACTGGACCGCCGCGCTGCCGGCGAGCGCCCGACGCACCGCGCTGCCCACGTACGCGTTCCTGCGCACCCCGCACTGGATCGCCGAACCCGCCGAACCCGCCGAACCCGCAGCGCCCACCACCGCTTCGCCCGCCGCCGCTCCCGACACCGCCGCACAGGCGGCCGCATCCGAGGACCCGGCCACGCAGCCGGAGTCGGCCGCCGCGACCGGGCCCGACCCACTGATCCTGGTCCGTGCCACCGCCGCCGTCGTGCTGGGCTACGCCGGCCCGGGCGCGGTCGACCCGGACCGCACCTTCAAGGACCTCGGCTTCGACTCGGTCGGCGCACTGGAGTTCCGCGACCGGCTGGCCGCCGCTCTCGGGACCCGGCTGTCCGCCTCGCTGACGTTCGACCACCCGACCCCCCGGGCGGTGGCCCGCCGACTCGCGGACCACACGGCCGGCACCGTGCCCGCCGGCGCGGGACCGTCCGGGGCCGCGCCGGCGCCGGTCGCGCACGAGGACGACCCGATCGTCGTCGTCGCGGCCGGCGGCCGGTGGCCCGGCGGCGCGGACACCCCCGAGGCGCTGTGGGACCTGCTCGCCGACGGGACGGACACGATCGGACCGTTCCCGAACAACCGCGGCTGGGACCTGGACGCGCTCTACGATCCCGAACTGGCCCGGCCCGGCACGTCCTCCGTGCGCGCGGGCGGCTTCCTCTACGACGCGGACGCGTTCGACCCCGGCTTCTTCGGGATCAGCCCGCGCGAGGCGGCCGCGATGGACCCGCAGCAGCGCCTGCTCCTGGAGACCGCGTGGGAGGTGGTCGAGCGGGCCGGCATCGCGCCGAGCACGCTGCGCGGCACCCGGGCCGGCGTGTTCGTCGGCGCCATGCCGCAGGACTACGGACCGCGCCTGCACGAGGCCCCCGAGGGCTACGGCGGCCACCTGCTCACCGGCAGTCTGAGCAGCGTCGCCTCCGGCCGGTTGGCCTACACGCTGGGCCTGGAGGGTCCGGCCCTGACCATCGACACCGCGTGCTCCTCGTCCCTGGTCGCCCTGCACCTCGCGGTGCGTGCACTGCGTGCGGGCGAATGCACCCTGGCGCTGGCCGGCGGAGTCACGGTGATGTCCACGCCTGGCATGTTCACCGAGTTCAGCCGGCAGCACGGGCTCGCCCCGGACGGGCGGTGCAAGCCGTTCTCGGCCGCCGCCGACGGCACCGCGTGGGCCGAGGGCGTCGCGCTGGTCCTGGTGGAGCGCCTGTCCGACGCCCGTCGCCTGGGCCACCCGGTACTCGCGGTGGTGCGCGGCAGCGCGGTCAACCAGGACGGCGCGTCCAACGGGCTGACCGCCCCCAACGGCCCGGCCCAGCAGCGGGTGATCCGCCAGGCGCTGGCCGACGCCCGGCTGACCCCGGCCGAGATCGACGCGGTCGAGGCGCACGGCACCGGGACCACGCTCGGCGACCCGATCGAGGCGGAAGCGCTGCTCGCCACCTACGGTGCGGACCGTCCCGAGGGTCGCCCGCTCCTGCTCGGCTCGGTCAAGTCCAACCTCGGACACACCCAGGCCGCCGCCGGGGTCACCGGCGTCATCGCGCTGATCGAGGCGATGCGGCACGGCGAACTCCCGCGCACCCTGCACCTGGACGCGCCGTCCCCGCACGTGGACTGGTCCCGTGGCGGTGTCGAGCCGCTCGCCGCGCGGAGCGCCTGGCCGCGGCACGATCGGCCGCGCCGCGCGGCGGTGTCCTCGTTCGGGATCAGCGGTACCAACGCACACGTCATCCTGGAACAGGCCCCGCCGACCCCGCCCTCGACCGGTACCGACCAGGGCGGCCCGTGGTTGTTGTCCGCCGCGAGCGAGGAGGCGCTGGGCGCCCAGGCGGCTCGGCTGCGCGCCCACCTCGCCGACCACCCGGACGCCGCCCTCGGCGACGTGGGCTTCGCGCTCGCCGACGGTCGGGACACCTTCGCCCACCGGGCGGTGGTCACCGGAACCGGCCGGGACGACCTGCTGCGCGGTCTCGACGCACTGGTCGACGGAGTCGATGCGGCGAACCTGATCCGCGGCGAGGCCCGCCCGGCCGGGCCACTCGCCGTGCTGTTCGCCGGCCAGGGCAGCCAGCGCGTCGGCATGGGCCGCGAACTGTACGCAGCGGAGCCGGTGTTCGCCCGCGCCCTGGACGAGGCACTGGTGCACCTGGACGCCGCCCTCGGTCGCCCCCTGCGCGACCTGCTGTTCGCCGCGCCGGACAGCCCCGAGGCCGCGCTGCTGCACGCGACCGAGTACACCCAGCCCGCGCTGTTCGCGGTGGAGACCGCGCTGTACCGACTCGCCGAGTCGTACGGGATCCGCGCCGACCACCTGATCGGCCACTCGATCGGCGAACTGACCGCCGCGCACATCGCCGGCGTGCTCACCCCGGCCGACGCCGCGACCCTGGTGGTGGCCCGCGGCCGGTTGATGGGCGGTCTGCCGGCCACCGGCGCGATGATCGCGCTCCAGGGCACCGAGGAGGAGATCGCCGAACTGGTCGCCGGACGCGAGGCGCACGTGGGCATCGCGGCGATCAACAGCCCCGATTCCGTGGTCGTATCCGGTACCGCCGAGATCGTCGAAGAGTTGGCGGCGCGATGGCGCGCGACCGGCCGCAAGGGCAAACGACTCCGGGTCAGCCACGCGTTCCACTCGCCGCACATGGACGCCGTCCTGGCCGAGTTCCGCGCCGTCGCGGCGGGCCTGCGCTTCGCCGCACCGCGCATCCCGATCGTGTCCAACCTGACCGGAGAGGTGGCCGACGCCGCCGAACTGGCCGACCCGGACTACTGGGTTCGGCACATCCGCGAGGCGGTCCGGTTCCGCGACGGCATCCGCACCCTCGCCGAACTCGGCACCACCACCTACCTCGAACTGGGCCCCGACGCGGTGCTCACCGCACTGACCCTGGCAAGCCTGGACGACCCCGCGCCGGTCGTGCTTTCCGCACTGCGCGCCGACCGTCCCGAAGCACACACCTTCACCGGTGCCCTGGCCCGCCTGCACGTCACCGGCACGCCGCTCGACTGGACCCCGACCTGGGCCGACCGCGCGGTGCGGCGCGTCGACCTGCCCACGTACGCGTTCCAGCGCCGCCGGTACTGGCTGGATGCCCCGCAGCCCGCCGCCGACCCGATCTCGGCCGGATTCGATCCGAGCGAACACCCGCTGCTCGGCGCGGGTTTCGAACGCGCGGACGGCTCAGGGCCGGTCTGGACCGGCGTGTTGTCCGCCCGGACCCCGTGGCTGGCCGAGCACGCCGTGCACGACACGATCCTGCTGCCCGGCACCGCCTTCGTCGATCTGGCGCTGTACGCCGCCGCGCAGGTCGGTGCCGGCGGCATCGACGAACTCGTGCTGGCCGCACCGCTGGTGTTGCCCGCGGACGGCACGGTGCGGATCGAACTCGCGGTGGGCGCCGCGGACGCGGACGGTACCCGACCGGTGACCGTGCACTCGCGTACCGCCGACGCCACCGCCTGGACCCGGCACGCCGCGGGCCGGCTGACCCCGGCCGAAACCGCCGAAACCGGCCGGGCGCAGGGCGCGTGGCCGCCGCGGGACGCCGTGCCGATCGACGTCGAGGACCTGTACGGGCGGCTCGCCGACCTGGGCTATCACTACGGCCCGACCTTCCGCGGCCTGTTCGCCGCCTGGCGGCACGGCGACGACCTGCTCGTGCAGGTCGCCCTGCCGGAGTCGACCGAGGAGGCCGGGCACCGGGTCCACCCCGCACTGCTGGACGCCGCGCTGCACGGCGTGGTGGGGCTGCTGCCCGGCGCCGAACCGGGCGCGCCCACCCGGTTGCCGTTCGCGTGGGCCGGGGTCACCGCACACGCGGTGGGCGCCCGGGAGCTGCGGGTGCGGATCGCGCCGATCGGCCCCGACGCGGTCGCGCTGACCGCGGCCGACGCCGAGGGCACGCCCGTGCTGTCGATCGACCGGCTGACCCTGCGGGCGATCCCGGCCGAGCGGCTCGGCGCGCGGCCGACGGCTGCGGAGGACTCCTGGTATCAGGTGCACTGGGTGCCGGTGCCGGCGGCCGGGGTGGTGTCGGAGGTGGTGCCGAGCCCGAGCCCGGTGCCGGGCGCCGATGTCGAAGTCGAAGTCGAAGTCGGGCAGGGTCGCTGGGTCGTGCTCGGGAGCGGGGGGTCGAGCCCGCTCGGGGCCGCCGCCCAGTCGGCGGCTTTCGGTCGGCCGGTGGAGGTGCACGCCGACGTTGCCGCGCTGCGCACCGCGCTCGCCGCCGGGGCGACGCCGCCCGCCTACGTGCTGGTGCCCTTCGATCGGCCGATCCCGGCCCTGGGCACCGTGGTCGCCACCCACGCGGTCACCGAGCGGGCCGTCACGCTGCTGCGCGAATGGTCGGCCGAACCGCGCTTGGCCGACACCGAACTCGTCCTGGTTACCCACGAGGCGGTCGCCACGCACGCCGGCGAGGATGTCCGCGATCTGACCGCCGCCGGCCTGTGGGGCCTGGTCCGTGCGGCGGCGGGCGAACACCTCGGCCGACTGCGCCTGCTCGACCTGGACCGGCACCCCGACTCGGCCGCCGCCGTGCCGTCGGCGCTGGCCGGCGGCGAACCGCACCTCGCCCTGCGCGACGGCGCGATCCTGGCACCGCGACTGGCTCCGGTACGTCCCGGGGACGCGCTCGAACCGCCCGCCCCGCCCGCACCCTGGCGCCTGGACGTGATCGAGCCCGGCAGCATCGACCACATCGCGCTGCTGCCCGCCCCCGAGGCCGCCGCGCCCCTGGCGCCCGGCCAGGTGCGGATCGCGGTGCGCGCGGCCGGCCTGAACTTCCGCGACGTGCTGATCGCGCTCGGCGGATACCCCGGCGCCGCCCGGATCGGCGCGGAGGGCGCCGGCCGGGTCCTGGAGGTCGGCCCGGACGTGACCGAACTCGCGGTCGGCGATCGGGTGATGGGCCTGCTGCCCGGCATCCTGGGCTCACACGCCGTGGTCGACCACCGCATGCTCACCCCGATCCCGGCGGGCTGGACCTACGCCCAGGCCGCGACCGTGCCGGTGGCGTTCCTGACCGCCTACCACGGCCTGATCGAACTGGCCGGCCTACGGCCGGGCGAATCGGTACTGGTCCACGCCGCCACCGGCGGAGTCGGCACGGCCGCCGTGCAACTGGGCCGACACCTGGGCGCCGACGTCTACGGCACCGCAAGCCCGGCCAAGTGGCCCACGCTGCGCGCCCAAGGGCTGGCCGACGACCGGATCGCCTCCTCGCGCACCCTCGACTTCGAGACCGACTTCCGTGCCGCGACCGCGGGACGCGGCGTCGACGTCGTACTCAACTCGCTGGCCCGCGAATTCACCGACGCCTCACTGCGGTTGCTCGCGCCCGCCGGCCGATTCGTGGAGATGGGCAAGACCGACCCGCGCGAGCCGGCCGCGGTCGCCGCCGCACACCCCGGCGTCGACTACCGCGCATTCGACCTGCTGACCCTGGAACCGGCCCGGATCGGCCGGATGCTCCGGGTATTGGCACCGCTGTTCGCGGCCGGCACGCTCACCCCGCTGCCGGTCACCGCGTGGGACATCCGACACGGCGTGCGGGCGCTGCGCCGGCTGAGCCAGGCCCGACACACCGGCAAGCTGGTGCTGACCATCCCGCCGATACCCGGGGGCCTCGACCCGACCGGCACCGTGCTGATCACCGGCGGCACCGGCGCGCTCGGCGCACTCGCCGCCCGCCGGCTGGTCACCCGGCACGGCGCCCGCCGGCTGCTGCTGGTCGGCCGAGCGGGGCCGGCCGCCCCCGGAGCCGACGAACTGCGCGCCGAACTGGCCACATCGGGCGCCGAGGTGCAGATCGCCGCGTGCGACGTGGCCGACCCGACCGCCCTCGCCGAGCTGCTGGCCGGCATCCCGGCCGCCCACCCGCTCACCGCCGTCGTGCACACCGCCGGCGTGGTCGCGGACGGCGCGCTCACCACCACCGACCCCAAGCGGCTGCACGCCGTTCTGCGGCCCAAGGTGGACGCCGCGTGGAACCTGCACACCCTCACCGCCGACCTGGACCTGTCCGCGTTCGTGCTGTACTCGTCGGCCGTCGGCGTACTCGGCAACCCCGGCCAGTCGGCCTACGCCGCCGCCAACACGTTCCTGGACGCGCTCGCCCACCACCGACACAGCCACGGCCTGCCCGCGACCTCGATCGCATGGGGCCACTGGGCCGAGGCCGGCGGCCTGGCGGCGCACCTGACCGACGTGGACCGCCGCCGGATGGCGGGCAGCGGACTGGCCCCGATGAGCACCGAAACCGGCCTCGACCTGTTCGACCGCGCACTGGACACACCACTGCCCGCCCCGCTCGCGGCCCGGCTCGACACCGGCGCGCTGCGTCCGGACGCGGCCACCGAGCTCTTGGCCGACGTGGCCCGCGCGGCCACCCCCGGGCGGGTACCCGCGCAACGCGGCGCCCCGACCCGCGCGGGCGCGGTCCGCAGGCCCGCGGCCGGGATCCGGGAGCGGCTCGCGGGCCGCCCGGTGGACGAACAGCGGCGCGAGTTGCTGCTGTTCGTCCGGCACACCGCGGCAGCCATCCTCGGGCACGACGGCCCGGCCGCGATCAAACCGGAACGCGGCTTCCTGGAGACCGAGTTCGATTCGCTGGGCGCGATCGAGCTGCGCAACCGGATCAACGCCGGCACCGGTCTGGAGCTGCCCTCCACGCTGATCTTCGACCACCCCACGCCGATCGCGCTGGCCGAGCACCTGCGCGAGCGCCTGTTCACCGCGACACCGCCCCCGGCTACCGGCTCGCTGCTCGCCGAACTCGACCGGTGGCAGGTCTCGTTGACCGACCTACTCGCCGACGGCGCGGTTCCCGACGAGGACTTCCGCACCGGCGCGGTCAGTCGGCTGTACGACCTGCTGGGTCGGCTCGGGGCCGCTGCTCCCGGGGATCCGACCACGGCGCTGATCGAACAGCTCGGCGCGGGCGGCGACGACGAGCTCTTCGACTTCATCGACAACGAACTCGGCATCTCCTGAACCCGGCCCACCCACTGCCCCGCGGGGCGCCCAGTACTCGCACCACGACCACGGCGAAGCCGCCGCACGGAAAAGGCAGATACCCCATGGCGAACGAAGAGAAGCTGCGTGACTACCTCACCCGGGTGACCGCCGACCTGCACCAGGCCCGGCGCCGGCTGCGGGAGAACGAGGAAGCCCGGAACGAGCCGATCGCCGTGGTCGGGATCGGTTGCCGACTGCCCGGCGGCGTGCGCTCGGCGGCGGACCTGTGGCGGCTGGTGACCGAGGGCCGCGACGCGATCGGCGGCTTTCCCACCGACCGCGGCTGGGACCTGGACGGCCTGTACGACGCGGACCCGGACGCGGTCGGCAAGACGTACACGCGTCAGGGCGGATTCCTGTACGACGCGGCGGAGTTCGACGCCTCCTTCTTCGGCCTCTCGCCCCGCGAGGCACTCGGGGCGGACCCCCAGCAGCGGCTGCTCCTGGAGACCGCGTGGGAAGCACTGGAGGACGCCGGGATCGACCCGGCGGCCGTCCGCGGTTCGGCAACCGGGGTGTTCGCCGGCGTGATCGCCCAGGAGTACACCCCGCGCCTGTACAAGACCACGCCCGACCGGGTGGACGGCTACGTGCTGACCGGCAGCACCACGAGCGTGGCGTCCGGCCGGATCTCCTACACCTTCGGCTTCGAGGGCCCGGCCGTCACGGTGGACACCGCATGCTCGTCCTCGCTCGTCGCGCTGCACCTGGCCGCCCAGTCGCTGCGCTCGGGCGAGTGCAGTCTCGCGCTCGCGGGCGGCGCGACGGTGATGGCCTCGCCCGGGATGTTCGTCGAGTTCGCCCGCCAGCGCGGCCTGTCGGCGGACGGCCGCTGCAAGGCGTTCGCGGGCGCCGCGGACGGCACCGGTTGGGCCGAGGGCGTGGGACTGCTCGTCCTGGAACGGCTCTCCGACGCGCGCCGGGCCGGACGCCGGGTGCTCGCGGTGATCCGCGGCAGCGCGGTGAACCAGGACGGCACCAGCAGTCAACTGACCGCCCCGAACGGCCCGGCGCAGCAGCGGGTGATCCGCAGGGCATTGGCGAACGCGGGCCTGACTCCGGCCGACGTGGACGTGGTCGAGGCACACGGCACCGGCACCCGGCTCGGCGACCCGATCGAGGCGCAGGCCCTGCTGGCCACCTACGGCCGCGACCGCGCTCCGGAACGGCCGCTGTGGCTGGGCTCGTTGAAGTCCAACATCGGGCATGCGCAGGCCGCCGCGGGGGTGGCGGGCGTGATCAAGATGGTCCAGGCGCTTCGGCACGGTGTACTGCCAAAAACGCTGCACGTGGACGAGCCCACGTCGCATGTGGACTGGTCCTCGGGCGGCGTACGACTCCTGACCCGGCCTCGGCCGTGGCCGGACACGGCGGCGCCGCGTCGGGCCGCCGTCTCCGCCTTCGGGGTCAGCGGAACCAACGCGCACGTGATCCTGGAACTGCCGGACGAGGACCGCGAGTCGGCGCCGGCTCGGGCGCAGGTGTCCGCGCCGTCGACTCCCTGGGTGCTCTCCGGCACGTCCGCGCAGGCACTGCGGGCCCAGGCCGCCCGGCTGGCCGACCACCTCGACGCGCAATCCGTCGCGGGCGCCGCGGAGATCGGCTTCTCGCTCGCGACCTCGCGCTCGGTCTTCGCCGAACGGGCGGTCGTGGTCGGCGCGGATCCCGCCGCACTGACCACCGGGCTCGGTGCGCTGGCGCGCGGCGAAGCGGCACCGGGCCTGGTCACCGGCTCGGCCGACGCGGCCGGCCGGACGGTGTTCGTCTTTCCCGGGCAGGGCTCGCAGTGGACCGGGATGGCCGCCGACCTGTACGCCCAGTCCCCGACCTTCGCGGCCCGCTTCGACGAGTGCGCCAAGGCGATCGAACCGCACGTCGACTGGTCGCCGGTCGAGGTGTTGACGGGTGTGCCGGGTGCGCCGTCGTTGGATCGGGTGGATGTGGTCCAGCCGGTCTTGTGGGCGGTGTTGGTCTCGCTTGCCGAGGTGTGGCGGTCCTACGGGGTCGTGCCGGATGCGCTGGTGGGTCACTCGCAGGGGGAGATCGCGGCGGCGGTGGTGGCCGGTGGGCTGTCCCTGGAGGACGGCGCCACGGTCGTCGTGCTGCGCAGCCGGGCGATCGTCGCGCTGTCGGGTCGGGGCGGCATGGCGTCGGTGGCGTCGGCCGAATCGGAGGTGCGGACGCGGATCGCCGGGTGGGGTGGGCGGATCTCGGTCGCGGCGGTGAACGGACCCGGACAGGTGGTCGTCTCGGGCGAGCCGGAGGCGCTCGCGGAGTTGGTCGCGTCAGTGACGGCGGAGGGTGGTCGGGCCCGGCTGATCCCGGTGGACTACGCGTCGCATTCGGCCCAGGTGGAGGAGATCCGGGAGCGGATCGTGGCCGATCTGGCCGGGATCACGCCGGTGTCCGGAGCGATTCCGGTGTGGTCGACGGTGACCGACGACTGGATCGATACGGCCCGGTTGGACGGTGCGTACTGGGCGACCAACCTGCGCGAGACCGTGCGGTTCGCGGCGGCGGTGCGCGGTCTCGTGGAGGCGGATCACGGTGTGTTCGTCGAGGTGAGCCCGCACCCCGTGCTCACCGCCGCGATCCAGGAAACCCTGGAGGAGGTCGGCGCGGCCGACACCGTGGTCGTCGGCACGCTGCGCCGGGACCAGGGCGACCTGGTCCGGCTGCACACCTCGCTGGCCGAGGCGTTCGTGCGCGGCGTGCCGGTCGCCTGGGACGCGGCGTTCGAGGCGGAGGCGGTCGAGCGGGTGTCCCTGCCGACCTACGCCTTCCAGCGTGAACGTTTCTGGTTGGACACGGGCGAGTACGCGCCGCCCACCGCGGCGGCCGTCGACTCGGCGTTCTGGGATCTCGTCGAAGGGGGCGACCACGCGGGCCTGTCCGCCGCGCTGGGCGACGTCGACGGCGATCTGGCCGAGCCGCTCGGTGCGGTACTGCCCGCACTGTCGTCGTGGTGGGAGCGCCGCCGCTCCGATGCGGCCGGCGATGCGTGGCGGCACCGGATCGTCTGGCGCCCGGTGGCCGCCGCGCCCGAGGGCCGACTTGCCGGGACCTGGCTGCTGCTGGTCCCGGAAGGCTTGCAGGACACGCCGTGGGTCGAGTGGTTCGGTGCCGCGCCGGCCGCCTCCGGAGCCCGGGCACTGCCCGTGGTCGTCGGACGGGATCGGGTGGATCGCAGCGCGCTGGGTGCGCTGTTGACGGCGGCCGTGGCGGCGGCCGACGGGCCGATCGCCGGGATCGTGTCGCTGCTCGCGCTCGCCGAGGGTCCGGTCGCCGGGTTCCCGGCGGTGCCGTGGGGCGCGGCTGCGACGGTGGCGCTGGTCCAGGGCCTGGGCGACGCGGGTGTGTCGATCCCGGTGTGGGCGGTCACGAGCGGTGCGGTCTCGATCGGCGACGACGACCCGGTGCGGGCGCCCGAACAGGCCCAGATATGGGGCTTCGGCGGCATCGCCGCGGCCGAACTGCCCGACCTGTGGGGCGGCCTGATCGACGTGCCGGCCGAGATTCCGGCCGACGCCGAGCCCGCACGATTGGCCTCGGTGTTGTCCGGTGCGGCCGGCGAGAGCGAGATCGCGGTCCGCGGTTCGGCGGTATGGGCACGCCGGTTGGTCCGGGCGCCGCACGGGGCCGGTGCCGCCGGGTCGTGGCAACCGTCCGGGACGGTGCTGATCACCGGTGGCACCGGCGCGCTGGGCGGGCATGTGGCCCGCTGGGTCGCCGGGCGCGGGGCCGCGCACGTGCTGCTGGTGAGCAGGTCGGGAGCGGACGCCGCCGGCGCGCCGGAACTCGCCGCGGAACTGGCCGGGTTCGGCGTACAGGTCTCCTTCGCGGCCTGCGATGTCGGCGACCGGGCCGCGCTGGCGGACGTACTCGCGGGCATCCCGGCCGAGTTCCCGCTGACAGCCGTCTTCCACGCGGCGGCCGTGCTCGACGACGCGCTGATCGCCGATCTGAGCATCGATCAACTCGACCGCGTGTTGCGGGTCAAGGTGGACGCAGCCCGCCACCTGGACGAGCTCACGCGCGACCTGGACCTGTCCGCGTTCGTGCTCTTCTCCTCGCTCGCGGGCATCTGCGGCGTACCCGGCCAGGGCAACTACGCACCCGGAAACGCCCATCTCGACGCCTTGGCCGCCCGGCGCCGGGCCGCCGGGTTGCCCGCGACCGCGATCTCCTGGGGCCACTGGGCCGGCGGCGGGATCGCCGCGCCCGAGGTCGAGCAACGATTGGCCCGCCAGGGGCTGCGGATGCTCGACCCCGAACCGGCCGTCCGGGTACTGGGACAGGTGCTCGACGCCGACGAATCCCACCTGACGGTGTGCGACATCGACTGGGACGTGCTGTTCCGGGATCGACGCGCGCCGCTGGTTCGCGAGTTGCTGCAAGCGAGGCGCCCGGATGCCGCCGCGTCCGCCACTACCCTCGCCGAACCGGGCGCCGGTGGGGACGACTTCGCGGCTCGGCTGACCGGGCTCGGTGCCGCCGATCGACTGCGCTTCCTGGTCGAGGTGGTGCGCACCCAGGCGGCGGTCGTCCAGGGGCATCGCAGCGCGACCGCGGTGGATCCCGGAAAGCCGTTCCGCGAGCAGGGGTTCGACTCGTTGACGGCGGTCGAGCTGCGCAATCGGCTGACCGCCGAGACCGGCCTGCGGCTGCCCGCGACGCTGGTCTTCGACTACCCGACCCCGAACGCGCTCGCCGAGTTCCTGCGCGGCGAACTCCTCGGGGAGATCGAGACGACCGACGACGCCACCGCGCAGGGTGAGGCACACGCCGACGACCCGGTCGTGATCGTCGGGATGGCCTGCCGGCTGCCCGGCGGGGTGACCTCGCCGGCCGACCTGTGGCGGCTGGTGGCGGCGGGCACCGACGCCGTCGGCGAATTTCCCACCGACCGGGGCTGGGACGTCGAGGGGCTGTACGACCCCGATCCGGACCGGGTGGGCACGTCCTACACCCGCAGCGGCGCGTTCCTGCCGGACGCGACCGAGTTCGACGCAACCTTCTTCGGCATCTCGCCGCGTGAGGCGCTCGCCATGGATCCGCAGCAGCGGCTGCTCCTGGAGACCGCGTGGGAGGCGTTCGAGCGGGCCGGCATCAACCCCGACACGCTGGTCGGCAGCCGGACCGGCGTGTTCGCCGGAATGGCCGGCCACGACTACGGGCGCGGTTCGACCGAGACGCCCCCGGGCCTGGAGGGCTACCTCGGCACCGGGAGCGCGGGCAGCGTCGCGTCCGGTCGGATCTCCTACTCGTTCGGTTTCGAGGGCCCGGCGGTGACCGTGGACACCGCGTGCTCGTCGTCGTTGGTCGCGCTGCACCTGGCCGCCCAGTCGCTGCGCTCCGGCGAAAGCGACCTCGCGCTGGCCGGGGGCGTCGCGGTGATGGCCACACCGGGCATGTTCGTCGAGTTCTCCCGGCAGCGCGGGTTGTCCGTGGACGGCCGTTGCAAGGCGTTCGCCGGTGCCGCCGACGGCACGGGCTGGGCCGAGGGCGTCGGCCTCCTGCTGCTCGAACGCCTGTCGAACGCCCGGCGCAACGGGCACCGGGTGCTCGCGGTGGTGCGCGGCAGCGCGGTGAACCAGGACGGCGCGTCCAACGGTCTGACCGCGCCGAACGGCCCTTCCCAGCAGCGGGTGATCCGTCAGGCGCTCGCGAACGCGGGGGTCTCGGCGGCCGATGTGGACGTGGTGGAGGCGCACGGGACGGGTACGACGCTGGGTGATCCGATCGAGGCGCAGGCGTTGTTGGCCACCTACGGTCAGGGACGACCGGCCGATCGGCCGCTGTGGTTGGGTTCGTTGAAGTCGAACATCGGTCATGCGCAGGCCGCTGCGGGTGTGGCGGGTGTGATCAAGATGGTCGAGGCGTTGCGACACGGGGTGTTGCCGAAGACGTTGCACGTGGACGAGCCGAGTCCGCATGTGGACTGGTCGGCGGGCGCGGTGCGGTTGTTGACCCAGGCCCGACCGTGGCCGGAGGCGGATCGGCCGCGTCGGGCGGCGGTGTCGGCGTTCGGGGTGAGTGGGACGAACGCCCACGTGATCCTCGAACTGCCGGAGGACGACGGGCGGCAGGTCGAGGAGCCCACGACGCAGCCCACGGACGGCGTGCTGCCCTGGGTGTTGTCGGGCCGGACACCGGACGCGCTGCGGGCGCAGGCCGGCCGGATCCGAGGCGCACTGGGCGAGGACCCCGTGGACGTCGGCTTCGCACTGGTCACGTCACGCGCGCTGTTCGCCGAACGGGCCGTGCTGGTCGGCGATTCGGCCACGCGGGTGGCGGGCCTGGATGCGGTGACGCGCGGCGAGGGTGCCGCGGGCGTGGTGACCGGGTCGGCCGGGCCGCTCGGGAAGACGGTCCTCGTCTTTCCCGGGCAGGGCTCGCAGTGGACCGGGATGGCTGCGGAACTGCACGCCCAATCAACTGTGTTCGCAGCGCGGTTCGAGGAATGTGCGGCGGCCCTGGCGGAATTCGTCGACTGGTCGCCGGTCGAGGTGTTGACGGGTGTGCCGGGTGCGCCGTCGTTGGATCGGGTGGATGTGGTCCAGCCGGTGTTGTGGGCGGTGTTGGTGTCGTTGGCCGAGGTGTGGCGGTCCTTCGGGGTCGTGCCGGATGCGCTGGTGGGTCACTCGCAGGGGGAGATCGCGGCGGCGGTGGTGGCCGGTGGGTTGTCCCTGGAGGACGGTGCGCGTGTGGTGGCGTTGCGCAGTAGGGCGATCGTGGCGCTGTCGGGTCGTGGCGGGATGGCGTCGGTGGCCGAGCCGGTGGCGGCGGTCCGCGAGCGGCTTGCCGGGTGGGACGGGCGGATCTCGGTCGCGGCGGTGAACGGTCCCGGACAGGTGGTCGTCTCCGGAGAGCCGGAGGCGCTCGCGGAGTTGGTTGCCTCGGTGACGGCGGAGGGCGGTCGGGCCCGGCTGATCCCGGTGGACTATGCGTCGCATTCGCCGCAAGTCGAGGCAATCCGGGAGCGGATCGTGGCGGACCTGGCCGGGATCGCGCCCGTCTCCGGGAGCGTCCCGGTGTGGTCGACGCTGACCGGGGACTGGATCGATACGGCGCAGCTGGACGGCGCGTACTGGGCGAGCAACCTGCGGGAGACGGTGCGGTTCGAGGAGGCCGTGCGAGGGCTTGCGTCTTCCGGGCATGGGGTGTTCGTGGAGGTGAGTCCGCATCCGGTGTTGACGTCGGCGATCGAGGCGACGTTGGAGGAGGCGGGTGCGCCGGATTCGGTCGTGGTGGGGACGTTGCGACGCGATCAGGGTGGCCTGCAACGCCTGTACACCTCGCTGGCCGAAGCCTTCGTCCGCGGCGTGCCGGTGGACTGGACCGCCGCGTTCGCCGGCGCTCGACCGCGCCCGGTCGATCTGCCCACGTATCCCTTCGAGCGCAGGCGCTACTGGCTCGACGCCGGGGAACAGGCCGGGTCGACCGGGTCGAAGGGCGGCGGCGCCGGCTCGGGGGACACGATCGACGCGGCGTTCTGGGCGCTCGTGCAGAGCGGCGACCGGGACGGGCTGGCCGAGGCGTTGGGCTCGGACGCCTCGGCGGAGTCGCTGGAAGCCGTGTTGCCCGCACTGTCCTCGTGGTGGGACCGCAGGCGCTCCGGCGCCACCCTGGACGCGTGGCGGCACCGGATCGTCTGGCGCCCGGTCGGTGGTACCGAACCCGGCAGCCTGCGCGGCACCTGGTTGCTCGTGGTGCCCGAGGAGGCGGCGGCGACCGCGTGGGCGGATTTCCTGACCCCCCTGCTGGCCGCCGCCGGGGCCCGGGTCGAACGGGTGCCGGTCGCGCGCGACCAGGGTGAGCGGGCGGCGCTGCGGGTCCTGCTGACGGGACAGCACGAGCCGGTCGCGGGTGTGGTGTCGCTGTTGGCCTTGGCCGAGGGCACGGTGGACGGGTTCGACGCGGTGCCGTGGGGTGCGGCGGCGACGGTGGCGCTGGTTCAGGCGCTGGACGACGCCGGTGTGCCCGCGCCGCTGTGGGCGGTCACCGGCGGTGCGGTGTCGGTGGGCGGGGCGGACCGGGTCCGGGTGCCCGAACAGGCACAGGTGTGGGGCTTCGGCGGGGTCGTCGCGGCCGAGAGCCCGCAGTCCTGGGGCGGTCTGATCGACCTGCCGGGCGAGTACCCGGGCCCCGACGCCGAAGCACCCGCGTGGGCCCGCCTGGTGGCGGTCCTGGCCGGTGTCCTGGACGAGAAGGACGTCGCCGTGCGGTCGACCGGGGTGTGGGGGCGCCGGTTGGTGCGTGCGCCGCTCGGTGCCGCGCGGCCGGCCGGGACATGGCAACCGTCGGGCACCGTCCTGGTCACCGGGGGCACCGGTGCGCTGGGCGGGCGCGTTGCTCGCTGGGCGGCGGAGCGCGGGGCCGAACACGTGCTGCTGGTCAGCCGTACCGGCGCGGACGCGCCCGGTGCGGACCGGCTGGCCGAGGAGGTGCGCGCACTGGGGGCCAGGGTGTCCTTCGCGTCGTGCGACGTGGGGGACCGGGACGCGCTGGCGGCCGTACTGGCCGCCGTTCCGGCGGAGTTCCCGCTGACCGCGGTGTTGCACGCGGCGGCGATCCTGGACGACGCGGTGATCGGCGAGTTGACCGTGGAACAGCAGCAGCGGGTGTTGCGGGTCAAGGTGGACGGCGCCCGACACCTCGACGAACTCACCCGGGACGCGGACCTGTCGGCGTTCGTGCTGTTCTCCTCGATGGCCGGCCTGTGCGGCGTCGCCGGCCAGGGCAACTACGCGCCGGGCAACGCGTATCTGGACGCTCTTGCGGCTCGGCGTCGGGCCGACGGGTTGCCGGCGACCTCGGTGTCCTGGGGGCACTGGGCCGGTGGCGGGATCGCCGCGCCGGAGATCGAGGAGCGGCTCGGTCGACAGGGGCTGACCATGCTCGATCCGGCGCTCGCGGTCGAGGCGCTGGGGCGGATCCTGGACGCGGACGAGAGTCACCTGGCGGTGTGCGACATCGACTGGGACGTGCTGTTCCGGGGTCGTCCGCACCCGCTGGTCGCGGAACTCCTGCGCGCACCGGCGACATCGGCCGGAGCAACCGGCTCGGCCCCGGCCACAGCCACCGCCGAGACGGCGGCGGGCAGGTTGACCGCGGCGCTCGCGGACCTGGCCGAGGAGGAGCGCCGGCCGCATCTGGTCCGGCTGGTACGCGCCCAGGCGGCGATCGTGCACGGGCACCCGTCCGCCGACGCGGTGGCGCCCGGAAAGCCGTTCCGAGAGCAGGGGTTCGACTCGTTGACGGCGGTCGAGCTGCGCAATCGGCTCACCGCCGAGACCGGCCTGCGGCTGCCCGCGACGCTGGTCTTCGACTACCCGACCCCGAACGCGCTCGCCGAGTTCCTGCACGGCGAACTCGTGCCGCACACGGTCCCGAGCGCCGACGCCGTGCGGGCCGAGATCGACCGGCTGGAGGAGTTGCTGGCGCATGCCGCCGCCGTCGATCCGGCCGAGCACGCGGCAACCGCGCTACGCCTGGCCGAGATCGCCGCGCGCTGGGCCGCCGGCGCGCCCGCCGACGCCCCCGCCCGGCCCGAAGTCGCGAGCATCGCCGAGGAGATCGACTCGGCCGGCGACGAGGAGCTCATCGAATTCATCGGCAAGCAGTTCGGCATCTCCTGACTTGTCGGTCCCTGCGAAAGGCACAACCATCATGAGCGACCAGCAGATCCGCCACCTGCTCAAGCGGCTCACCGTCGAGCTGCACGACACCCGGGAACGGCTCAAGGAAGCGCAGAACCAGACCCCCGAGCCGATCGCGATCGTCTCCGCCGCGTGCAGGCTGCCCGGTGGCGCCGAGTCGCCCGAGCAGTTGTGGCGCATCCTGGCCGAAGGCATCGACGTGGTCGGCGACTTCCCGCAGGACCGCGGCTGGGACGTCGAGGAGTTGTACGATCCGGATCCCGATCGACCCGGCACCTCGTACACCCGGCAGGGCGCATTCCTGTCCGACATCGCGGGGTTCGATGCCGAGTTCTTCGGCATCTCGCCCCGCGAGGCGCTCGCCACCGACCCGCAACACCGGCTCCTGCTGGAGACCGCCTGGGAGTTGTTCGAGCGGGTCGGCATCGACCCCACCACGCTGGCGGGCAGCCGGACCGGCGTCTTCGCGGGTCTGAACGGCCAGGACTACGCGGCCCGGCTGACCGCGGTGCCCGACGAGGTCGGCGGGTACATCGGCAACGGCAACGCGGCGAGCGTGGCGTCCGGGCGGATCGCCTACTCGTTCGGATTCGAGGGTCCGGCGGTGACCGTGGACACCGCGTGCTCGTCCTCACTGGTGGCGTTGCACCTGGCGGCGCACTCGTTGCGCAGCGGCGAATGCGACCTGGCGCTCGCGGGGGGCGTGACGCTGATGGCGTCGCCGCTGGGGTTCATCGAGTTCTCCCGGCAGCGCGGCCTGGCGCCGGACGGACGCTGCAAGGCGTTCGCCGGCGCGGCCGACGGCACCGGCTGGTCCGAGGGCACCGGCCTGGTTCTGGTCGAACGGCTGGCCGACGCCCGTCGGTTGGGCCATCGGGTACTCGCGGTGCTGCGCGGCAGTGCGGTCAACCAGGACGGTGCGTCCAACGGGCTGACCGCGCCGAACGGTCCTTCCCAGCAGCGGGTGATCCGGCAGGCGCTGCGCAATGCCCGGCTGACCGCGGCCGACATCGACGCGGTCGAGGCGCACGGCACCGGGACGACGCTGGGCGACCCGATCGAGGCGCAGGCGCTGATCGCGACCTACGGCCGGGACCGGCCCGAGGACCGGCCGTTGTGGATCGGCTCGGCCAAGTCCAACATCGGGCACACCCAGGCCGCCGCCGGGATCGTCGGCGTGATCAAGATGATCGAGGCGATGCGGCACGGCGTGCTGCCCAAGACGTTGCACGTGGACGAGCCGACCCCGCACGTGGACTGGTCGGCGGGCGCGGTCCGCCTGCTCACCGAGGCGCGCGCGTGGCCGGAGACCGGGCGTCCGCGTCGGGCCGGCATCTCCGCGTTCGGCGCGAGCGGTACGAACGCGCACCTGATCCTGGAGCAGCCCGAACCCGTCGAGGCCGATGCGGCCGTCCGACCCGTCGAGACGGACCGGGCCGACGAGGCGGTCGGATCGGGCGAAGAACGCGCGGGCGGGCTGCCCGCCGTGCCGTGGCTGCTCTCCGCGCGGACGCCCGCCGCGCTGCGCGCCCAGGCGGCAAAGCTCGCGGCACACGTCAGAGACGCCGCGGTCAGGGCGCGCGACATCGTCGACATCGGCCATTCGCTGGCCACTTCCCGGGCCAGGTTCGACGAGCGCGCCGTGCTGGTCGCCGGGGACCCGGCCGGGTTCCTGGCCGGCCTCGACGCGCTCGCGGCCGACCCGGCGGCCGCGGCGGTCACGGGCTCGGCGCGCGGTTCGGCCGCCGGATCCGGTGCGCTGGCCTACCTGTTCACCGGCCAGGGCAGCCAGCGGGTCGGCATGGGCCGTGAACTGTACGACGCCTACCCCGTGTTCGCCGCCGCGTTCGACGAGGCCGCCGCCGCGCTGGACCGCGAGCTCGCCGGCCACGTCCGACATCCGTTGCGCGACGTGGTGTTCGGGGTGGCCGAGGACGCGGCCGAGCAGCTGGATCGCACCGTGTACGCGCAGCCGGCCCTGTTCGCGATCGAGGTCGCGCTGTACCGGCTGTATGCGTCGTGGGGCCTGCGGCCGGACTTCGTCACGGGACACTCGCTCGGCGAACTCACCGCCGTACACGTCGCGGACGTGCTCTCGCTCGCGGACGCCGCGACGCTGGTGGCGGCCCGGGCCCGACTGATGCAGGCGATGCCGACCACCGGCGCGATGATCGCCATCCAGGCCACCGAGCAGGAGGTCGTCACCGCGCTGGCCGGGCACGAGGAACTGGTCGGCATCGCGGCGATCAACGGACCGCACGCGATCGTGCTCTCCGGCGACACCGACGCGGCACTCGCGGTCGCCGCCGGGTTCGCCGAACAGGGCCGCAAGACGAAGCGACTGCGGGTCAGCCACGCGTTCCACTCGCCGCTGATGGCCGGGATGCTCGCCGAGTTCGAGCGGATCGCGGCCACGCTCACCTACCGGGCACCACGCGTCCCGGTGGTCTCCAACCTCACCGGTCGGCCCGCCGGCATCGAGGAACTGGGCGACCCGGGGCACTGGGTGGCGCACGTGCGCCACGCGGTCCGCTTCCGGGACGTGATCGAGCACCTCGCGACGGCCGGCGTGACCACGTATCTGGAGCTAGGCCCGGACGGCGTGTTGACCGCGATGGCCCAGGACACCCTGGCCGAGGCGCCCGCCACCGGCGAGCCCGTCGCCGACAAATCCGCAGCCGACAAACCCGTGGCCGACGAGCCCGCGTTCGCCGCCGCGCTGCGTCGTGACCGGCCGGAACCGGACACCGCGCTGCTCGCGCTGGGCACCGCGTACGCGCACGGCCACGACGTGGACTGGTCCGCGCTGTACGCCGGTTCCGGCGCACGTCGGGTCGACCTGCCGACCTACGCCTTCCAGCACCGGCGCTTTTGGATCGAGCAACCGGCGGCCGGTGCCGCGAACGCCTCCGGGCTCGGACTCGCGGCGGCGGACCACCCGCTCCTGGCCGCCTCGCTGCGGGTGGCCACCGGCGAGGTCACGGCGGCGGCCGGCGGGACCGATGCGGTGCTGCTGACCGGCCGACTGTCCGTGCGCACGCATCCGTGGTTGGCCGACCACGTCGTATTCGGTTCGGCCCTGGTGCCCGGAACGGCCTTCGTGGAGGCGGCGATCCGGGCCGGCGACGAAGTCGGCCTGGACACCGTCGACGAGTTGGTGATCGAGGCGCCGCTGATCCTGCGCGAGCGGGACGCGGTGCATCTCCAGGTGGTGGTCGGCGACTCGGCGGGCGAGCGGGCCGACCGGCGGTCGATCGCGGTGTACGCGCGGCCGGAGCACGCCGAGCCGGACGCGCCGTGGGTGCGGCACGCGGCCGGCTTCCTGACCGCGTCCGGGGATGCGCCGAGCCTCGCCGCCGAGCCCGAGCAGTGGCCACCGGTCGGAGCGACGGTGCTCGACGTGAGCGGGGCCTACGCCGCGCTCGCCGAGGCCGGAATCGCATACGGGCCCGCCTTCCGGGGCCTGCGCGCCGCCTGGCGGCTCGGCGACGAACTGCTCGCCGAGACCGCGCTGCCCGCCGAACAGCACCCGGACGCGGCCCGGTTCGGCCTCCACCCGGCGCTGCTCGACGCGGCGCTGCACATCGCCTCGGTGCGTAGCCTGGACGAGTCCGACGCGGGTGAGGGCCGCCGCCTGCCGTTCGCCTGGAACGGTGTGCGGCTGCACGCCACCGGCGCGACCGCGCTGCGCATCCGGATCGCGATGACCGGTCCCGGGGAGCTGACCTTCACGGCCACCGACGAGAGCGGCGCGCCGGTGGTGTCGATCGAGGCGCTGGCGACCCGGCCGGTGACGGCGGATCAGCTGGACGGGACCCGCTCGGCCGGTCAGGACGCGCTGTTCGAGCTCGACTGGGTCGAACAACCCGCGGTCGCCGCGCCCGGTACGACCGCGGTGACCGCACTCGACGCGGACTCCGGGCAGCTCGACGACGGCACCCTCGTGCTGCTGGTCGAGGCCGCCACTGAGGACCCCGTCGGCGCCGCGCACCGCGAGAGTGCCCGCGCCCTGGCGGCACTCCAGGGCGACGCCGAGCGCATCCTGGTGCTCACCCGCGGCGCGTTCGCCGTGGCCGACGGCGACGTACCCGACCCGGCCGGCGCAGCGGTGGCCGGCCTGGTCCGCTCGGCCCAGTCCGAACAGCCGGGCCGGATCGTGCTGATCGACCTCGACGGGGACACCGCCGTGCCGGCCGCGGCGTACGCAAGCGCACTCGCGGCCGACGAACCCCAACTCGCGGTGCGCGCGGGGGCGCTGTACGTGCCGCGGCTGCGCCGGCCCGTGCCGCTGGATCCGCGCGAAGTGCGCGGCTGGGATCCCGAAGGCACGGTCCTGATCACCGGCGGCGTCGGGGCGCTCGGCGCCCTGCTCGCCCGCCATCTGGTGGTCGAACACGGCATGCGGCGGCTGCTGCTGACCGGCCGTCGGGGGACGGACACCCCCGGAGCGGCCGACCTGGTCACCGAGCTGACCGGGCTCGGCGCGCACGTGCGTGTCGCGGCGACGGACGTGTCCGACCGGGAGGCCCTGGCCGCGCTGATCGCGAGCGTGCCGGCGGCCTACCCGCTGACCGCCGTCGTGCATGCGGCCGGGGTGATCGACGACGGCGTGCTCGACGCCCTCACCCCCGAGCGGGTGTCCGCGGTACTGCGGCCCAAGGCCGACGCGGCCTGGCACCTGCACGAGCTGACCAGGCATCAGGACCTGGCGGGCTTCGTGCTGTTCTCCTCGGTGGCGGCGGTACTCGGCGGTCCCGGCCAGGGCAACTACGCGGCGGCCAACAGCTTCCTGGACGCACTCGCCGTCCGGCGCCGCGCGCTTGCCCTGCCCGCGGTGTCGTTGGCGTGGGGCATGTGGGCCGAGGCGGGCGGCATGACCGCGCACCTGGCCGAGGCGGACCGACAGCGGGCGGCCCGGGCCGGGATCCGCGCGCTGGCCTCGGCGGACGGGCTGCGGCTGTTCGACCTGGTGGTGCGGCCGGACGGTGGTTCGACCACGTCGGACCGGGCCGTGCTGATTCCCGCGCCGCTGGATCCGGCGGGTCTGCGGGCCCGACCACACGCCGTACCCGCGCTGCTGCGTGGCCTGGTCCGGCCGCAGCGGCGGCAGGCGGTCAAGGCGGCGGGCGCGGCCTCGCTCGCACAGCGGTTGGCCGGTCTCGGCCGGGCCGAGCGCGAGCAGGTGCTGGTCGACCTGGTCCGCGCCGAGGTCGCCGGCGTACTGGGTGCGGATCCCGAGGCGGTCGGCGCCCGGCGGGCATTCGGCGACCTGGGTATGGACTCGCTCACCGCCGTCGAACTGCGCAACCGGCTCAACGCCGGCACCGGCCTGCGGTTGCCCGCGACGCTGGTGTTCGACTACCCGACGCCGGGTGCGCTCGCCGAATACCTGCGCGGCGAACTGCTGGGCGACGCGCCGGCCGAGGCGGCGCCACCGGCCGCGGCGAACGGGCCCGTCGGGATGGCGGACGATCCGATCGTGATCGTCGGCACGGCCTGCCGACTCCCCGGCGGCGTCGCCTCCCCGGGTGATCTGTGGCGCCTGGTCGAAACCGGCACCGACGCCGTGGGGGAGTTCCCGACCGATCGCGGCTGGGACGTCGAGGACCTGTTCGACCCGGACCCGGAGGCGGCCGGCAAGTCGTACACCCGGCACGGCGGATTCCTCTACGACGCCGCCGACTTCGACGCGGGCTTCTTCGAGATCTCGCCGCGCGAGGCGCTGGCCACCGATCCGCAGCAGCGGCTGCTCCTGGAGACCACGTGGGAGGTGATCGAGCGGGCCGGCATCGACCCGACCACGCTGCGCGGCAGCCGGACCGGCGTGTTCGCCGGCGTGATGTACCACGACTACGCGCCGCATCCGGGCAACGTGCCCAGCGCGTTGGAGGGTTACGTCGGCAACGGCAACGCGGGCAGCGTCGCCTCCGGCCGGATCTCCTACTCGTTCGGCTTCGAGGGCCCGGCGGTGACCGTGGACACCGCGTGCTCGTCCTCGCTGGTCACCCTGCACCTGGCCGCGCAGTCGCTGCGGCTGGGCGAGAGCGATCTGGCGGTCGCCGGCGGCGTGGCGGTGATGGCCTCGCCGGGTGCGTTCACCGAATTCTCCCGGCAGCGCGGGTTGTCCGTGGACGGTCGTTGCAAGGCGTTCGCGGGGGCGGCGGACGGCGTCGGCTGGGCCGAGGGCATCGGCATGCTGCTCCTGGAGCGGCTCTCGGACGCGCGGCGCAACGGGCACCACGTGTTGGCGGTGGTGCGCGGCAGCGCGGTGAACCAGGACGGCGCGTCCAACGGTCTGACCGCGCCGAACGGCCCTTCCCAGCAGCGGGTGATCCGTCAGGCGCTCGCGAACGCGGGGGTCTCGGCGGCCGATGTGGACGTGGTGGAGGCGCACGGGACGGGTACGACGCTGGGTGATCCGATCGAGGCGCAGGCGTTGTTGGCCACCTACGGTCAGGGACGACCGGCCGATCGGCCGCTGTGGTTGGGTTCGTTGAAGTCGAACATCGGTCATGCGCAGGCCGCTGCGGGTGTGGCGGGTGTGATCAAGATGGTCGAGGCGTTGCGACACGGGGTGTTGCCGAAGACGTTGCACGTGGACGAGCCGAGTCCGCATGTGGACTGGTCGGCGGGCGCGGTGCGGTTGTTGACCCAGGCCCGACCGTGGCCGGAGACCGGCCGTCCGCGGCGAGCCGGAGTGTCCTCGTTCGGGGTCAGCGGCACCAACGCGCACGTGATCCTGGAACAGCCACCGCTGGAGGCCGAACCCGCCCCGAACGACCCGCGGCCCGACGTGGTGCTGCCGTGGATCGTCTCCGCCAAACGGGCACCCGCCCTGCGCGGACAGGCCCAGCGGCTGGCCGCATTCGCCGCGGACGACCCGGACCCGGTGGACGTCGGCTCGGCCCTGATCGCCACCCGGGCCGCACTCGAAGAGCGCGCCGTGGTGATCGGTGGACGCGGCTCGCAGGCCGCGGGGCTGGCCGCGCTGGCCCGCGGCGACTCGGCCGCCGGCGTGGTGACCGGCTCGGCGGCCGGCACGCTCGGCCGCACGGTGTTCGTCTTCCCCGGCCAGGGCTCGCAGTGGCCCGGCATGGCCACCGAACTCCTCGCCCAGTCCCCCGTGTTCGCATCCCGCTTCGGCGAGTGCGCCAAGGCGCTGGAGCCGTTCGTGGACTGGTCGGCCGTCGACGTGCTGACCGGTGTCGAGGGCGCGCCCACGCTGGACCGGGTGGACGTGGTCCAGCCGGTGTTGTGGGCCGTGCTGGTCTCGCTCGCGCAGGTGTGGCGCTCGTACGGGGTGATCCCGGACGCGGTCGTCGGCCACTCGCAGGGCGAGATCGCCGCGGCCGTGGTCGCCGGCGGCCTCTCCCTCGCGGACGGCGCGCGGGTCGTGGCGTTGCGCAGCAGGGCGATCGTCGCGCTGTCCGGGCGCGGCGCGATGGCATCGCTGGCGCTCACCGAGTCGCAGGTACGAGCGCGGATCACCGAGTGGAACGGACGGATCTCGCTCGCGGCGGTGAACGGCCCCGGGCAGGTGGTGGTGTCGGGCGAGCCCGACGCCCTGGCCGAACTGGTCGATTCGGTCACGGCCGAGGGCGGCCGGGCCCGACTGATCCCGGTGGACTACGCGTCGCACTCGGCCCAGGTGAACGAGATCCGGGACCGGATCCTGGCCGACCTGGCCACGATCGAACCGGTCTCCGGCTCGATACCGCTCCGCTCGACCGTCACCGGCGAGTGGCTGGACACCGCGACGATGGACGCCGCCTACTGGGCGGACAACCTCCGGGAGACCGTGCGCTTCGAGGAGGCCACCCGCGCGCTCGCGGCCTCCGGGCACGGCGTGTTCGTCGAGGTCGGCCCGCATCCCGTGCTGGTGGCCGCGATCCAGGAGACCCTGGAGGCCGCCGAGACGACCCGGTCGCTGGTGGTCGGCACGCTGCGCCGCGACCAGGGCGGCGCGCAGCGCCTGTACACCTCGCTCGCCGAACTGTGGGTGCGCGGCGTCGAGGTCGACTGGAGCGCCGCCTACGCCGGATACCGGCCGCGGCGGGTGGAGTTGCCCACCTACGCATTCCAACGCGAGCGGTACTGGCTGGACGGGAGCCGGACCGCCCAGGGCGCTGCGACCGGGTCCGGTCCGCTGCCGGGCGAGCCGGAGCAGCGGCTCGCCGAGGACGCGGCACCCACACTGCCGGGTCGGCTCGTCGGCCTGGCCGGCGTCGAACGCGACGCCGCGATCCTGGAGTTCGTGCGCACCGAGACGGCCGCCGTGCTCGGGCACGGCGACCCGGTCGCCATCGAACCCGAACGCGCCTTCCGTGAACTCGGGTTCGACTCGCTGACCGCGGTGGAGTTGCGCAACCGGCTGAACGCGGGGTCGGGACTGCAACTGCCCGCCACGCTGATCTTCGACCACCCGAACCCGGCGGCCGTCGCCGAGTTCCTCGCGCAACAACCGGCGATCGCGGCTCCGGGCCTGCCGCTGCCGGCCGCTCTGGGCGAACTCGACCGACTGGATGCCGCGCTGACCGCGGACCTCGGCGACACGGATCGGCGGTCGGCGATCATCGACCGGCTGCGGAGGCTGGCCGACAAGTGGAGTGAGCCGGCCGTCACCGCGGGGCCCGCGATCTCCGACGAGATCGACCTGGACAGCGCCAGTGACGAGGAACTCTTCGGCCTGCTCGACGGCAACCTCGAATCCTTCTGATCCCCCCGGACCCACCCACCCCACCAGGAAAGGCAGTTCCATGTCGGACGAAGACAAGCTCCGGGGATATCTCAAGCGTGCGCTGGCCGATGTCCGCCAAGCCCGCAACCGGGTCCGCGAGGTGGAGGCGAGCCGGCACGAGCCGATCGCGATCGTCGGGATGGCCTGCCGGCTGCCCGGCGGCGTCGAGTCGCCCGAAGACCTGTGGCGGCTGGTCGAATCGGGCACCGACGCGGTCGGCGAGGCGCCCACAGATCGCGGCTGGGACCTGCGCGACATCTACGACCCCGACCCGGACCGACCCGGCACCACCTACACGACCGCAGGCTCCTTCCTGCCGGACGCCGGGGACTTCGACGCGGCCTTCTTCGGCATCTCGCCGCGCGAGGCGCCGGCCATCGACCCGCAGCAGCGCCTGCTCCTGGAGACCGCGTGGGACGCGTTCGAGCGGGCCGGCATCGATGTCACCGGGCTGCGTCGGACCCGGACCTCGGTGTTCACCGGGATCGCCGGCATCGACTACGCGCCTGCCCTGGATCAGGTCCCGGAGGAGTTGGAGGGATATCTCGGCACCGGAACGCTCGGCAGTGTGGCCTCCGGCCGGATCTCGTACACCTTCGGCTTCGAGGGCCCGGCGGTGACTGTGGACACCGCGTGCTCCTCCTCGCTGGTGGCGCTGCACCTGGCCGTGCAGTCGCTGCGCGCGGGGGAGAGCGATCTCGCGGTCGCGGGCGGGGCCACGGTGATGGCGTCGCCGATGGGCTATGTCGAGTTCTCCCGGCAGCGCGGGTTGTCCGTGGACGGCAGGTGCAAGGCGTTCGCCGCGTCGGCCGACGGCACCGGATGGGCCGAGGGCGTCGGCGTGCTGATCCTGGAGCGACTCTCCGACGCCCGGCGGCTCGGCCACCGGGTGCTCGCGGTGGTGCGCGGCAGCGCGGTGAACCAGGACGGCGCCTCGAACGGCCTGACCGCGCCCAACGGACCCGCACAGCAGCGGGTGATCCGGGAGGCGCTGGCCAACGCCGAGCTGGCCACGGCCGATGTGGACGTGGTGGAGGCGCACGGGACGGGTACGACGCTGGGTGATCCGATCGAGGCGCAGGCATTGTTGGCCACGTACGGGCAGGGTCGGGATGCCGATCGGCCGCTGTGGTTGGGTTCGTTGAAGTCGAACATCGGTCATGCGCAGGCCGCTGCGGGTGTGGCGGGTGTGATCAAGATGGTCGAGGCGTTGCGGCACGGCGTGTTGCCCAGGACGCTGCACGCCGAGGAGCCGACGCCGCATGTGGACTGGTCGGCGGGCGCGGTCCGGTTGTTGACGCAGGCGCGACCGTGGCCGGAGGCGGATCGGCCGCGTCGGGCGGCGGTGTCGGCGTTCGGGGTGAGCGGGACGAACGCCCACGTCATCCTCGAACTCCCGGAAGCCGAGGTCGAGATCCCGGCGGAGCGGGACGAGCTGCCGGAGCCTGCCGTGTTGCCGTGGGTGGTGTCGGCGAAGACGCCGGAGGCATTGCGGGCGCAGGCGGGTCGACTCGCGGAACGGCTCGGCACGGACCCGTCACCGCGGACCGCCGATGTGGGCTTCTCGCTGGTGTCCACCCGGGCCACCTTCGGCGAGCGGGCCGTGGTGGTCGGCGACCGGAACGCGCTGACCGAGGCGCTGGACGCGGTACGGCGCGGCGATTCCGCGACCGGCGTGATCACCGGATCGGCCGGGCCGCTCGGGAAGACCGTGTTCGTCTTTCCCGGCCAGGGTTCGCAGTGGTCCGGCATGGCGGCGGAACTCTTCGCCCGGTCGCCGGTGTTCGCGGCCGGCTACGAGCAGTGCGCCAAGGCACTGGAGCCGTTCGTCGACTGGTCGCCGGTCGAGGTGTTGACGGGTGTGCCGGGTGCGCCGTCGTTGGATCGGGTGGATGTGGTCCAGCCGGTGTTGTGGGCGGTGTTGGTGTCGTTGGCCGAGGTGTGGCGGTCCTTCGGAGTGACCCCGAATGCGGTCGTGGGGCATTCCCAGGGGGAGATCGCGGCGGCGGTGGTGGCCGGTGGGTTGTCCCTGGAGGACGGTGCGCGTGTGGTGGCGTTGCGCAGTAGGGCGATCGTGGCCTTGTCGGGTCGTGGCGGGATGGCGTCGGTGGCCGAGCCGGTGGCGGCGGTCCGCGAGCGGCTTGCCGGGTGGGACGGGCGGATCTCGGTCGCGGCGGTGAACGGTCCCGGACAGGTCGTCGTCTCCGGAGAGCCGGAGGCGCTCGCGGAGTTGGTTGCCTCGGTGACGGCGGAGGGCGGTCGGGCCCGGCTGATTCCGGTGGACTACGCGTCGCATTCGGCCCAGGTGGAGGAGATCCGGGAGCGGATCGTGGCCGATCTGGCCGGGATCGCGCCCGTCTCCGGGAGCGTCCCGGTGTGGTCGACGCTGACCGGGGACTGGATCGATACGGCGCAGCTGGACGGCGCGTACTGGGCGAGCAACCTGCGGGAGACGGTGCGGTTCGAGGAGGCCGTGCGAGGGCTTGCGTCTTCCGGGCATGGGGTGTTCGTGGAGGTGAGTCCGCATCCGGTGTTGACGTCGGCGATCGAGGCGACGTTGGAGGAGGCGGGTGCGCCGGATTCGGTCGTGGTGGGGACGTTGCGACGCGATCAGGGTGGCCTGCAACGCCTGTACACCTCGCTGGCCGAAGCCTTCGTCCGCGGCGTGCCGGTGGACTGGGCGGGTGCCTACACCGAACACCAGCCGGATCGCGTCGAGTTGCCCACCTACGCCTTTCAGCGCAGGCGCTACTGGCGGGAGACCCTCGCCCGACCCGCGGCCGACGCCGCCGCGCTGGGTCTACGTTCGGTCGATCACCCCCTGCTCGGCGCGTCCGTGCGCACCGGCGACGGCGACGACGTGCTGCTGACCGGACGGATCTCGGTGCGTTCGCATCCGTGGCTGGCCGATCACGCGGTCCAGGGCACCGTGCTGTTGCCGGCCTCCGCGTTCCTGGAGCTGGCGGTGCGGGCAGGCGACGAGGTCGGCCTGGACACCGTCGACGAGTTGGTGATCGAGGCGCCGCTGATCCTGGCCGATCCGGACCAGGCCGTGCACCTCCGGGTCGCGGTGGCCGCGACGGGCGAGGACGGACGCCGCCCGTTCGCGGTGTTCTCACGGGAGGAGTCGGCTTCGGACGACGCGGAGTGGGTGCGGCACGCCGGCGGGTTCCTCGGACCCGAACCGGTCGGGGCCGAGGACGGACCCGCGCCCGGCCTCGGCGACTGGCCGCCTGCCGACGCGGTCGAGGTGCCGGTGGCCGACGCCTACGAGCTGTTGGCCGCCGCCGGGATCGACTACGGGCCGGTGTTCCAGGGGCTCCGGGCGGCCTGGCGCGCCGACGGGGCGCTGTTCGCGGACGTCGTGCCGGACGTGGAGCAGACCGACGACGCGGCCCGGTTCGGGGTGCATCCGGCACTGCTCGACGCGGCGCTGCACGTCGCGGTGGTGGATGCGCTGCGGCGCGCCGAGGAGGCCGACGAACCGGCCGCGATCAGCCTCGCCTACGCCTGGAACGACGTGCGGCTGCACGCGACCGGAGCCGACCGGCTGCGGGTTCGACTCACCCCGGTCGGACCGGACGCGGTGTCGATCGAGACCTTCGACGAGACCGGGGCGCCTGTGCTCTCGGTCGGGTCGCTGATCTCGCGCCCCGTACCCGGTGGCCGGCTCGCCGGCGCCGGCAGTCGACCGCGGGTGGTCGGGGCCGGCGCGCCGAACCCGGGCGCCGCACGGCGGACCCGGCGGACCGCGCGCTCGGCGCCGGCGATCGCCCGATCGACGCTCGCACAACGGCTCGCGGCGGCCTCCGAGGGCGAGCGGGAGCAGATCCTCGCGGACCTGGTGCGCACCGAACTCGGCGTCGTGCTCGGTCACGCGGCCGACGAGTCGGTGGAGGCCGACCAGGCGTTCCTGGAGGTCGGCCTCGACTCGCTGACCGCCGTGGAACTGCGCAACCGGCTGGCCGCCGCGACCGGTCTCCGGTTGCCCGCCACGGTCACGATCGCGCACCCCACCCCGCGCGCCCTCGCCCTGCACCTGCGCGCCGAGCTGGCGGGGCAAAGCAAGGCGCCCGTGTCGCACGCGGGTTCGGAAGAGGCTCCCGTCGAGCGCACCAGGGGTGCGCTGGCCGCCTTCTACGTCCAGCTGTGCGCGGCCGGGAAGTACAACACCGCGGCAGAGGTGATCATGGCCTCCGCGGGCCTGCGGCCGTCCTTCCCGGAGGCCGAACGGGACCGACACGTCAAACCCGTGCTGCGCTTCGCCGGCGGCGATGCCGGCCCCGCGATCGTCTGCTTCCCGTCGCTGAGCGCGATCTCCGGGCCGCACGAGTACGCCCGGTTCGGGCAGGTGTTCCAGGGCGAGCGGGACGTGTTCGTGATCCAGACGCCGGGCTTCGCGGCCGACGAGTCGTTGCCCGATCACGCCGACACGCTGCTGCGCATGCACGTGGAATCGGTGCGGGCGACCGTGGGCGATCGACCGTTCATCGTGGTGGGGCGCTCGATGGGCGGCTGCATCGCGCACGAGGTGACCCGTCGACTGGAGGCCGAGGGGGTCAGGCCGCTCGCACTCGGGCTGATCGACACGTTTCCGATCGACACCGCGCTGGTGCCGGGCATGGACTGGTGGCTGCCCGCGATGATCGAGGGTCTGCTCGGCCGGGTCGCGCAGTACGACATGACGCTGGACGACACCAACCTGAGCACGATGGGCCTGTACCAGAGGCTGTTCGCGGACTGGAAGCCGCAGCCGATCGCGACGCCCACCCTGGTCGCGCAGGCACAGACGCCGGTGGCGGGCACCGTGATCGACCCGGAGGGTCGCTGGGACTGGCGGGCGTACTGGCCGCTGCCACACGACCTGATCGGCATCACCGGCGACCACTTCACCGTGCTGGAGGACCACGCCGACCTGACGGCGACGACGATCGTGGACTGGGCGGCCGGGCTGTCCGGGTGACCCGCGCCACCACCGCAGTGACCCGCAACACCACTACGAGGCTGGGAAATTCATGACGAAGGTACTGTCCCCGGTGGATCTGGCCGAGATCCACCGCACGCTCGCGCTGTTCGCGCACGTCTTCGACAACGGCGACGTGGCCGGGCTCGACCTGGTGTTCACCGAGGACGTCGTGGTCGAGATCGGCGTCGGCCCGGCGCGGGCCTTCCGGGGCATCGCCGAGTTCGCCGAGTACACCCGGGGCAAGAGCGCGGCGACGCCCGACCACCACACGCTCAACACCACCGTCGAGGTGGACGAGCACGGTCAAGTCCAGGCGCGCAGCCGCTACATCGGGATCAACCCGGCCGGTCGGCTCACCGGCGGCGAATTCCTGGACATTCTGCGCCGCACGCCGGCCGGCTGGCGGATCGCCTATCGACTGAGTCTGCCGCGGGCCCCACGGCAGGCGGGCGCGGGCGTGGTCAAGGCCGAATTCCCGCTGCCGGTCCGGCTTTCCGAGGTGGTCGCGCCGTGACCGCCCGACCGACCCTGCGCGCCGAGGACGTCGCGGAAATTCACGACACGCTCGCGCTGTTCGCGCACGTCTTCGACAACGACGACATCGCGGACCTCGCCCGGGTGTTCACCGACGACGCGGTGATCGAGAACACGATCGGAAGCGGTTACACGATCGACGGCCTGGCCTCGGCCCGGCAGTTCACCGGTCGGCGCAGCCCGGACACCCCCGACCACCAGACCCTGGACACGGTGCTCCTGGTGGACGCGAGCGGCACGGTCCGGGCCCGCAGCCGCTACATCGCGACGCTGATCGACGGCGAGGTGCACGGCGGGGACTACTACGACATCCTGGAGCGCACCGCGCGCGGTTGGCGGATCAGGTACCGGGTCTCGGTGCCGCGGCACCCGATCCTGGACCGGATCGACCTGCCGGCAGAGTTCGCCGACGCGTGGCGGCCCACCGCGGAGAACGTGGTCCGGTTCGAACGGGACTGACCGACGGATCCGGGCGGGGCCGACACGTTCGGGACGGACCGGCGGTCACGCCCGGCCAGGACCGGCCGACGCACCCCGGAAGGAGCGGTCGACGCGTTCGCGGCGTCCGCCCCACGGACCCGGACCGGGGCCCGAGGACACGCCTCGGGCCCCGGCCGACCGAATCAGTTCCGGCGGGCCACCGCGATCGTGGTCAGTGCGATGCCCGCATCGACCTGCCAGCGCCCGGCGAACCCGTCCAGCGGACGGTCCTCGATCAACAACCGGGCGGCGAAGGTGCCGGCCGCCGGGTCGAACTCGATCTCCGCCTCGGCGAAGTCCAACCAGCGCTCGGTGAGCGGGAACCACGCCTTGTAGACGGACTCCTTGGCGCTGAACAGCAGCCGGTCCCAGGCGATGTCGGGCCGACCGGCGGCCAGGTCGGCCAGGTGTTTGCGCTCGGTCTCCGACGAGACGGTCGTCAACACCCCGTCCGGCAGCGGCAACGCCGGTTCGGCGTCGATGCCCAGTGTGAGCAGCGCGGCCCGATCCGCGACGGCCGCGGCGCGATATCCGGCGCAGTGCGTCATGCTGCCGACCACGCCCGCCGGCCAGCCGGGCGCACCGCGCAACCCCGGCAGCAGCGGCGCGGCCGGCACCCCCATTCGGGCCAACGCCCGTCGCGCGCACCTGCGTACGGTGGTGAACTCGCGGCGGCGCTTGTCCACCGCCTTGGTCAGCAGCGCCTCCTCGGCCGGGAACAGCGGCGGCCCGTCCGGGTCGTCGAAGGATTCCTCGGCGAAGACCTCCGGCGGCAGTATCCGGGCGATCATCGAACCTCCGGCGTCGGCTCGGGAGATGGTCATCGGGCACCCGCCTGCCGGCCCGAGCCGGTGGTCGCGGCGGTGTCGCTGCTCTCGGCGGGCACGATCCGGCGCGGGATCGGCCGCCGCAACCCGTTCTTGCGCTCGCGCGGATAGCCGAGCGAGACCTCCTCGAAGCGCACCCCGTCGTACCACGTGGTGCGCGGGATGTGCAGGTGGCCGTACACCACGGCGGCGGTCGGGAAGCGGCGATGCCAGTCGGCGGTCAGTTCGGTGCCGCACCACTGGACGAACTCCGGGTGCCACATCACGTCCGTGGGCTGCCGGACCAGCGGGAAATGATTGACCATCAGCAGCGGCGCGGCCGGATCGGCCGCCGCCGCGAGCCGGCCCTCGCTGTACGCCACCCGGGCCCGGCACCACTCGCCGCGGCTCGGATAGGGGTCGGGGTGCAGCATGAACTCGTCGCTGCACACCACGCCCGCCTCGTACGCGGCGTCCAGCGCCTCCTGCTGCGTGGTCGCGCCGGGCGGGCGCCAGGTGTAGTCGTAGAGCACGAACAGCGGTGCCACGGTGACCGGGCCGCCCGGCCCGTCCCAGACCGCGAACGGATCCTCCGGTGTGAGTACGCCCAATTCACGGCACATCGCGACCAGATGCCGGTAGCGCCGCTCGCCGCGCAGTTGCACGGGGTCGTCCGGGGTGGACCACAGCTCGTGGTTGCCGGGCACCCAGATCACTCGCGCGAAGCGGTCGGCGAGTAACCGAAGGGTCGCCATGGTGTCGTCGACGTGCTCGGCCACGTCACCCCCGACGATGATCCAGTCGTCGTCGGTACGGGGCCGGATGCCGTCGACGATCGCGCGATTGGACGGGATCGCGGAATGCAGGTCGCTGACGGCGTACAACGCGCGCTCGGGCGAACGGGCAGTGCTCATCGATCGACCATAGGCGGATTCGAGGGGTGCAGGGAAGGCCGACGCGGCCGAGTGCAGTTACCGCGCAATTCCCGTGCAAGGCCGCGTAGGGGTTGGTCAGGGGTACGCGACACGCCCGCCATATGTCACCGTCGTCAGTGAGCAGATCCGGACTGCCGGTGAGCAAGGCCGGACTACCGGTGAGCGTGACCCCGACCGCCAGAGAGAGGGAAGAGCCGTTGCGGTACGAGATTCTCGGCCCCGTGCGGATCGTCGACGGTGCCGAGCCGCGTACGATCGCCGCGCCCAAGCCGGAGACCCTCCTGGCCGCCCTGCTCGCGCGCCGGGGCCAGTTGTTGACGGTCGAGCAGATCGTCGCCGAGATCTGGCCCGGCGCCCGACCGCAGCGAGCCAAGTCCACGGTGCACGTGTACGTGTCCCGACTGCGGGCGATGCTCGGCACCTCGGGACCCGCGCGCAGCGGCCCGTTGGCCACGTGTGCCGGCGGCTACGTCCTGCACACGGGACCGGACCGGTTGGACGCGGACGCCTTCCACGGCCTGGTCGACCGGGGCCGGGCCGGTCTGCGGGCCGGGCGCCGGCACGAGGCGGCCGAGACGTTCACGAGTGCGCTGGACCTGTGGCGCGGGCCGGCCTACGCGGGTGTCGCCCACGGCCCGATCGTGCGGGCGCACTCCGCACGCCTGGAGGCGTCCCGGCTGGAGTGCCTCGAACTGCTGGTCGAGGCCGACCTGGCGCTGGGCCGCTATCGGGAGAGCGTCGCCCGGCTGTACGCGCTGACCGCCGAGTATCCGCTGCACGAGAACTTCGCCCGGCACCTGATGGTCGCGCTGTACCACTGCGGCCGCCGCGGCGAGGCACTCACGGTGTACCGGGACGCCCGCGCCGCTCTGCGCGAACTGCTCGGCCTGGAGCCGTCCCGCGCGCTGCGCGAAGTCCAGCACGCGGTGCTCACCGGCGTGGAACCCCTGGGCGCGCGCACCGACTCGCTGGCAGGCTGACCACGGTCGCTTCGGCGACGACGACCGCGCCGGCCGTCGTGCCGGCAGCCCCTGCCGCGGCGGCCACGAGCAGACCCGCCACGACCACGGCGGTCACGACCACAGCAGCGACGAACAAGAAGGGCTCGTCATGACAACCGCCTCCGCCCTGTCGGACGCCTGGATCCGCCGGTTCCACCCGACGCCGTATCCGCTCCCGCGCCTGGTCGCCCTGCCGCACGCGGGAGGCTCGGCGAGCTTCTGGTTCCCGCTGTCGGCGGCGCTGAAGAACCGGGCCGAGGTGCTGGGCGTGCAGTATCCCGGCCGCCAGGATCGACGCGCCGAACCGCTGATCGACGACGTCCCCACGCTGGCGGACCGGATCACCGCCGCACTGGATCCGTGGCTGGACGACGGGCGCCCGCTGATCCTGTTCGGCCACAGCATGGGCGCGGTCCTCGGCTTCGAGGTGGCCCGTCGGCTGCGGGTGCGGCCGGCCGCGCTGATCGCCTCCGGCCGGCGGGCCCCGGACCGGCAGCGCGACGAGAAGCTGCACCTGCTCGACGATGCGGGGCTGGCCGCCGAGCTTCGCTCGATGAGCGGGACGGACGCGAGCCTGCTGGCGAACGACGAGGTGTTGCAGATGGTGCTGCCCGCGCTGCGCGCCGACTACCGCGCGATCGAGACGTACAGGTGCACGCCCGGCGAGCCGCTGGAGTGCCCGATCACCGTCCTGACCGGCGACGCCGACCCGAAGGTCACCATGGACGAGGCGATGTCCTGGCGCGACCACACCAGCGGCACGTTCGCCCTGCACACCTTCTCCGGCGGCCACTTCTATCTGACCGAACACCAGGCCGCGGTCACCGCACACATCGCCGACGCGATCTCGGCGGCGACGGGCCGCCCGCGGACCGGCTGAGCGGGCGAACGTCGCCGGGCGCGGCGCCGGCGCCCCGGCGCTCGCTCGAATGGCTCCCGGTTCGCCGGCGGGGCAGCGGTCCGGGAGAAGTGGGTCGGTGGGCCTCGGATCGAACAGGTGTGCGAAGTGCGCTCCGGGCTCCGCCGGCGGCCCCGGTGCGCCCCGCCGATGATCGAGGCATGGCCGGTCAGGATCAAGTTCATGCCGTGTTGCCCGAGATCGAGCCGATGCTTGCCACCTCGGCGCCGTTGCCGGGCGAGGGATACGACCTCGACTGGGGATTCGAGATCCAGTGGGACGGCGCCCGTACGGTGGTGTACTGCGCGGGTGACGGAACCCTGCGGCTGGTGTCCGGCGACGGTGCGGACGTCACCCGCACCTACCCCGAGCTGGCCGGGATCGGTGAGCAGCACGGGCAGCGGCAAGCGGTCCTCGACGGTGAGATCGTGGTCCTGGACGACCGCGGGCGGCCCGACGTCGAACAGCTCCGCCGGCGGATGGGCGTGGTCAATCCGCGCAAGGTGGCCCGGCTGACCATGGACGTGCCGGTGCACCTGATGCTCTTCGACGTGATGTACCTGGACGGCCGGTCGCTGCTGTCGACCCCCTACCGAGAGCGCCGGATGTCGCTGGCCGGCCTCGACCTGACCGGCCCCCGGTGGTCGACGCCCGAGTGGACCGAGGGCGACGTGCAACACGCCTGGGCGACGAGCCTGCGGAACGGGTACGAGGGCATCGTCGCCAAGCGCCTGGCCTCGGACTACCAGCCCGGACGGCGTTCACCCGACTGGATCAAGGCCAAGCACATCGAGACGCACAGCGTGGTCATCGGCGGTTGGATCGAGGGCCGAGGCGAGTTGCGCGGTCTCCCGGGCAGCCTGCTCGTGGGCGTCGACGCACCGGACGGCCTGCGCTTCGCGGGCATCGTGGAGCACGGCCTGTCCGCCGCCGAACTCGGTGAACTCGGCGAATACCTGGGTGCGCTCGCCCGCCCCGACACACCCTTCGCGGACTTCGTCGACGCCCCCGGCGCCCAATGGGTCGAACCGCGCCTGGTCGCCGAGGTCACCGTCTCCGGCTGGACCGCCACCGGCCGACTGCGCAACGCCACCTGGCAACGCCTGCGCCCGGACCTGACGCGGCGCTGAGCGGCGCGCGCCGGCCGGGTCGCCTCACGGGTTCGACGGACCGTGGAAGTAGTGGCCCCCGTCCAGGTCGTCGACGAGGCCGGGGCCGGTCGGTTGCCGGTTCAGCAGGTCGCGGGTGAGCGCACTCGACGTGGGGGCGTCGGCCGCGAAGAAGACGCTCAGCCAGCCGAAGTGCTCGCCTGCCTCCTCGGGCGTGACGGCTGCCGTCGGGACGGCGAGGTGTCGGCCGATCAGCTCGGCGATGGTACGGCCCGGGACACCCTCCTCGGCCACGCCGTGCAGGATCGAGCCCGCCGGGGCCTGTTCCAATGCCAGGCGGAACAGGCGCGCCGCGTCGGAGCGGTGTACCGCGGGCCGGCGGTTGGACCCGTCGCCGACATGGGCGGACACGCCCTAGTCCCGAGCGATGCCGATCAGCATCGACACGAAGCCGCGATCACCCTCGCCGTGCACCGTCGGAGGCAACCGCAGGACGGACGAGCGCACGCCCCGGTCGGCGAACGCGAGCGCCGCCAGGCTCCCGGCGGCTCGCGGCGTCGTGGCGGCGTCCGGCATGTCGCGTTCGGTGGCCACGGGCGCCGCGACGAGTCGGGCCGATCGGAGCCTTCGAGCGCGGCGCCGAGCGTCTCGATCGCGCGGCGATCGGTCGCCGCCGCCTCCGCGTGCCGGGTGAAGTCGTGGACGAACGCGAGGTGGATTACCCCGTCGGCACCGGCCGCGCCGGCGCGCAGGCTCTCCGGGTCGTCGAGGGCGCCGCGATGCACCTCGGCTCCGGCGGCGGCGAGGGCGTGGGCCGAGGCGTCCGAACGGGCGAGCCCGACCACCCGATGGCCTGCGGCGATCAGCTCGGGAACGACGGCGGAGCCGATGAAGCCGGTTGCGCCGGTGACGAAGACACGCATGGGGAGAACTTCCGATCGGTGGTCGTGGTCGGTGCTGGACGGCGCACGGTGCGAGGTCCGCGCCGAACAACACTTCGCGCTTGTCGGCGTAGTGCCGGAAGAACGTTCGCTCGGTGAGCCCCGCCCGCTGGGCGATGTCCGCCACGGTGGTCTGTTCGAACCCGCGCTCGCCGTAGAGCTCCAGGGCCGCTTGTTCGAGCCGCCCCCGTGCGTTCGGCTCCCATCGACTCTCGCGGCCGAAATCCGCCTATGCAGGGTGATTCGGGCGCGGGACGATGAGTCTCCACATCGAGTGCCAAGGGCGACGACTGCGGAAGGGCCGGACGTCGAACGGGCGTTCCGACTCGGGCGGTTCGACGGGTCAACGGATTCGGTTCAACGGACTCGGGTCAACGGATTCGGTTCAACGGACTCGGGTCAACGGATTCGGGTCAACGGATTCAGGTACGACAGCGCAACGCCCGACGACGCCTCCGACGACGTCCCCACGTCCGCCGAGGAGACCATCCGTGCTCTCGCTGCCTCGCACCCTGTCCGCGACGGCCGTCGCCGTCACCGTCGTCGCCGGCACCGCAATCGTCGCGCCGACCGCCCACGCCGCGACCGCCTCGAACTACGCGGCGCTGGGCGACTCGTACAGCGCCGGTGTCGGCGCCGGCAACTACCTCCCCGACAGCGGCGCCTGCAAGCGCAGCGCCAACGCCTATCCGGCCCTGTGGAATCGGACCCACCCGGGCACCTTCGCCTTCGCGGCCTGCTCCGGAGCCAAGACCGCCGACGTGCGCGCCGGCCAACTCTCCGTGCTGAACTCCGCGACCTCACTGGTGACCATCAGCATCGGCGGCAACGACGCCGGTTTCGTCGACACCATCATGACCTGCGTGCTCGCCTCCGACAACGACTGCTCCGTCGCCGTCGCCAAGGCCAAGACCTACGCCACCGACAAACTCCCCGCCGACCTCGACGCCACCTACGCACAGATCCGCAACCGCGCGCCCAACGCCCGCCTGATCGTGCTCGGTTACCCGCGCCTGTTCGAACTCGGCTCGTGCTTCCTGGGCCTGAGCAAGTTCAAGCGCACCATCCTGGACCAGGCCGCCGACACGCTGGCCGAGGTCACCCGGCAACGCGCCGGCGCCGCGAACGCCGATTTCGCCGACGTCCGCACCCGCTTCGCCGGACACGGCGTCTGCGCCTCCAACGCCTGGATCCACGGCGTCACACTGCCCATCGAGGAGTCCTACCACCCCACAAGCAGCGGCCAAAGCCAGGGCTACCTTCCCGAACTCCAAGCCCTCACCGGAATCCGAGTCGGCTGACCCCGCAGCCCGCCCGACAGGCGCCGGCCACCCCCAAGCCGCCGCGGCCGCCCCGATCGCCACCGCGCCCGGGGCCGGCCGTGCGCCCGCAACGTACGGCGCACACCCGGTCGCGCACTCCACCCGCGCGCGCCGGCTACCGGTCATCGGCAGCGGGATGCCACCCTGGACGGCATGCCTACCACCAGCGTCCGCGGCAAGACCATCACGTTGCCCGACACCCTCGACGAGATCCGCGCCAACCTGCCCGAGGAACGGCGCGCGGAGTTCGACCGGGTCATCGGGAGCACGCCCTTGCGCCAGATCCCGCAGGTCGCACTCATGGAATTCGCCCTGCCGCCCGAAGCCCATGAGGACGACGACGCCCAGGTTGCCCGACTCCGCGCCGGCGACTTCTCCGGCCTCCACAACGCCGACGGCAGCCCGTTCGTACCGCCGGAGCCGTCCGAATGAGCCGCTACTACGTCGCCTACACCGACGAGGCCGAACACGGACTGGCCGGTCTCAGCCCCGCCAGTCGAGCCGGCGTGAAGAAGTCATCGAGCGCACCATCGGCAACGACCCCTACGGCCACGGCTCCGCCCCGGTCCGCGGCGACAAAGACAGGCGCCACGCCTCCATCTCGACCGTGATCGTGCAGTACGAGGTGTCGGCGTCCGTGCTGACCGTCACCGTCCTGCGCGCCGTCGCCTGGTAGCCACCATCCGATCGCCGGCCGGGACGGCCACCCCAGGGTCGTGGTCGAGGCCCGGATGGGTCGCCGGCTCCAGGGCCGAGCGGGTCAACTCGCATATGCCCGGATTGGAGTGCCGGGTCTCGGAGACGCGGGAGTTTCGGTGGGAGCGGTCGGCCACATCGATCCTGAATTCCGCCGGCCCGGTCACGCCCACGGAGACACCGGAGGCTGTCGGATGAGGTGTGCCCCACTCGTGCCCCAGATGATCTTCGATGACTGTGCGGACGGCGAAGATACGGGAATCTCCGAGCGGGATGCACGCCCCTCGCCGGCTATTTCTCCGGTTGGGTGAAACCCCGGGCGATGACCATGCGTTGGATCTGGTTGGTGCCCTCGAAGATCTGCATGATCTTGGCTTCGCGCATGTAGCGCTCGACCGGGAACTCGCGGGTGTAGCCGCAACCGCCGAAGACCTGGACCGCGTCCGTGGTGACCTTCATCGCCGCGTCGGTGGCGATCAGCTTGGCCACGCTGGCCTGCCGGCCGTACGGCCGGCCCAGGTCGCGGCGGCGGGCCGCGTCCAGGTAGGTGGCACGCGCGGAGTCGACGGCGGCGGCCATGTCGGCCAGCAGGAAGCCCAGGCCCTGGTGGTCGACGATCCGGCGGCCGAACGTGGTGCGTTCGTTGGCGTAGTCCACCGCCGCGTCCAATGCGGCCTGGGCCAGGCCGGTCGCACACGCCGCGATGCCCAGCCGGCCCGAGTCCAGCGCGCTCAACGCGATGGCCAGACCCTGCCCCTCGGCGCCGATCAGGCGGTCCTGCTCCAGGACCGCGCCGTCCCAGAACGCGCTGGTCGTGGGCACCGCGTTGAGGCCCATCTTCTCCTCGGGCCGACCGAACTCCAGGCCCTCTGCCGCACCCGGTGCCAGGAAGCAGGAGATGCCCCGATTGCCCTCGCCGGTCCGGGCGAACAGGGCGTAGAAGTCCGCCTTGCCGCCGTGCGTGATCCAGGCCTTGGTGCCGTTGATCCGGTAGCCGTCGGCGACCGGACGCGCCTTGCAGATGATCGCCGCCGCGTCCGAGCCCGCGTGCGGTTCGGACAGGCTGTAGCCGCCGACCAGCCGACCCTCCAGCATCTGCGGCAACCACCGCTCGCGCTGGGCGGGCGAACCGTAGGTGGCCACCGGGAAGCAGGCCAGCGTGTGCACGCTGGTGGCGACCGCGACCGCAGCCCAGCGCGCGGCCAGCTCCTCCAGCACCTGGAGGTAGACCTCGTACGGCTGACCGCCGCCGCCGTCCTCCTCCGGGTACGGCAGGCCCAGCAGGCCCACCTCGCCCAGGACGCCGAACAACCCTTCCGGGTAGGACTCCTCGCGCTCGTGCCGGGCGGCCACGGGCGCGAGTTCGCGGTCGGCGACGGTACGGGTGAGATCGAGCAGGTCCTCGGCTTCCCGAGTGGGCAGGAGGCGGTCGACGGTCACGGCTGCTCCGGAGGTCGGGGAAGGCGGGGGAGGGGAGGAGGTGTGCGGGAGAGAGGCTGGCCGGCCCGGGTCGACCGGGCCGGCGTCGGCGAACGGGCGGGTCAGCCCGCGGTGACGAGCTCGGTGCCCGAGGTGCCCGAGGTGCCCGAAGCGTCCGAAGGGTCCGAGCCGCCCGAGGTGCCCGCGACGGCCGCAGGTGCGGTCAGCGCGGCCAGCGCGGTCCGTACCGCCGTGCGGTATTCGGCGACCCGGGCGAGCTTGATCTCCTCGTAGCCGCGGATCGTCTCCGGCAGCGCCACCAGCTCGACCACCGCGTCGACGTTGGCCGCGGACAGCTCGCGCAGCGCCGTGCGGACCAGATCGCGGTACTGCGGCACCAGTTCGCGCTCCACCCGACGCACCTCGGCGTAGCCGAACAGGTCCCAGCGGGTCCCGCGCAGCCCGCGCGCAGCCCGCAGCGCCCGGAAGGCCGGACCGGCCGTGCGGCGCAGCCGGATCTTGCGGTTCATCCCCAGGTAGCGCAGCACCGGCGGGTGCAGCAGCACCGAGACCGCCGCGTCCGGACCGAACTCGGCGTCCCGCCGGGCCTGTTCCACCGGGTCCAGGTGCAGGCGGGCCACCTCGTACTCGTCCTTGTACGCCATCAGGTGGTGCAGCGCCTTCGCGTACGCCACCGCGACCCGCTCACCTGCGGCCGCGCCCGCCCGCTCGACGGCCAGGGCCCGGATCGTGCGCACGTCGTCGGCGTACCGGCGGGCGTAGGTCGCGTCCTGGTAGCCGGTCAGGTCGGCGATCCGTGTGCCCAGCACCTCGCGCAGCTCCGCGTCGCCGCCCGAGCCGTCGGCCAGGGCGACCGAGGCCGCGTCGACCTCGACCACCGCGCGCGGCGGCGCGGCGACGGCGGCGGCGAGCACCGCGGCCGGGTCCACGGCCATCGCCCGACCCCAGCGGAACGCCGCCAGGTTCTTGGCCACGGCCGCGCCGTTGAGGTTGATCGCCTGCTCGATCGCGTCCGCGCTCAGCGGCAGGCAGCCGTGCTGGAACGCGGCGCCGATCAGGATCATGTTGGCCGGCATGTGGTCGGCGAACAGCGCCTCGGACAGGCCCAGGGCGTCCAGGTACAGGTTGTCGGCCTGCCGGGTGGCCGCGTCGATCCGCTCCAGCGTCTCGGTCGGCGAACCGGGCAGTGCGATCTGGTTGGTGACCATCGCGGCGGTGGGCACGATCGCGGTGTTGACCACGGCGATCGTGCGCTTGGGGTCGGCGGTGGCCAGGTTGCTCGCCGCCGCGGTGCCGAGCAGGTCGAAGCCGATCAGCACGTCCGCGCCGGCCCGCGAGGCGCGCAGCGCGCCGTCGATCGGCCGGTTCGAGATGCGCAGGTCGGACACCACCGGACCGCCCTTCTGGGCCAGACCGGTCTGCTCCAGGCCGGCCGCGTGCAGCCCGTCCAGGTGTGCGGCCATCTGCAGGATCGAGGACACCGTCACCACGCCGGTGCCGCCGATGCCGGGCATCCGCACCAGCAGGTCGGTGTCGGCGAACCGGGGCTGCGGCAGGGCCGGTTCGAACGGCAGGTCCGGTATCTGCCGGGCCTTGCGGGTACCCGGCTCGACCAGCAGGAAGGACGGGCAGTCACCCTTGAGGCAGCTGAAGTCCGAGTTGCACGAGCCCTGGTGGATGTGCGTCTTGCGGCCGAACTCGGTGTCCACGGGCTGCACCGACAGGCACGTGGACTTGTCGCCGCAGTCTCCGCAGCCCTCGCACACCCGCTCGTTGATCACCACCTTCTCGGCCGGCGTCGGCAACTGCCCACGCTTGCGCAGTCGGCGCTCCTCGGCCGCGCAGCGGTCGTCGTGGATCAACACGGTGACCCCGTCGAGCGCGGCCAACTCGACCTCGGCCGCCGAGAGTTCGTCGCGGTGCCGGACACTGGCGATCGGGTCGAGCCGAACTCCGCGGTAGCTGCGCGGGTCGTCGGTGGTGACCACCACCCGGCGCACCCCCTCGACCGCGAGCCAGCGGGTCAACGCCGGTACGTCCAGGCGGCCTTCGGCCTTCTGACCACCCGTCATCGCGACCGCGTCGTTGTACAGCAGCTTGTAGGTCATCTTGGCGCCGGCCGCGACGGCGGCCCGGATCGCCAGCGAGCCCGAGTGGTGGAAGGTGCCGTCGCCGAGGTTCTGCACGAAGTGCTTGTCGTCGGTGAACGGCATCAGGCCGATCCACTGCGCGCCCTCGCCGCCCATCTGGGTCAGCCCGAGCTGGTGCCCTCGGCCCTTGCCGTCCAGCGCGATCATCACGTGGCAGCCGATGCCGACGCCGACCAGGGTGTCGTCCGCGGTGCGGGTGGACGCGTTGTGCGGACAGCCGGAACAGAAGTACGGGGTCCGCGAGGCCAGCATCGGCAGTGCGATCCGCGACGGGCGCTTGGGCGCGAGCGTGGCCAGGTACGCGGTCGCGGAAGCCGGCAGGTTGTCCGCGCCGATCCGGGCGGCGACGGCGCGGGCTACGTCGTCCGCGCCGAGCGTGCCGCGCGCGGTGAGCAGCGGGCGGCCGGTGTCGTCCCGGCGACCGACGATGCGCGGCGCGTCGGGACGGCGGTACAGCGCCTCCTTGAGGCGGGCCTCCAGGAATGGCACCTTGTCCTCGACTACCAGGACCTCGTCCAGACCGGCGGTGAGCTCGGCCAGTTCGGCGTCGTCCAGCGGGAACGGCATGCCGATGCGGATCAGCCGCACGCCGAGCGCGTCGTCCGCGTCCAGGCCGAGGTCGGCGAGTGCGCGGCGGACCACCGAGAACGACACGCCCGCGGCGAGGATGCCCAGACGGGCGTTCGGGGCGTCGCGCACGATCCGGTTCAGGCGGTGCTCACGGGCATACGCGCGGGCCAGGTCGAGTCGACGGGTGATCAGGTCGTGCTCGGCGTCGAGCGCTGCCGGACCGACCATCGTGGGCAGCGTGCCGCGCTTGGTCGTCGCCGGGACCGGGATGTCCCTGCCCCACTCGGACACGTCCACCGTGGTCGACGCGTCGGCGATGTCGGCGACGATCTTCAGGCCGGTCCACAGGCCGCAGGCGCGGGACATGGCGACCGCGTGCAGGCCGAACTCGACGATCTCGCCGATCGTTCCCGGCGCGAGCAGCGGCATCGACAGGCTTTCCATCATCGGCTCGCACGAGCTGGGCACCGTCGAGGACTTGCTGCCCGGGTCGTCGCCGATCCACGCGACCGCGCCGCCGAGCGGGGCGGTGCCGGCCATCGTCGCGTGCCGGATGGCGTCCGCGGCCCGGTCCAGGCCCGGGTTCTTGCCGTACCAGAACCCGGTCACCCCGGCGTGACGGGCGCCCGGGGTCTGGTCCACCAGCTGGGTTCCGGCGACGGCGGTCGCGGCCAGCTCCTCGTTCAGGCCCGCCTGGAACACCACGCCGGCCGGGTCCAGGAAACGCTTGGCGCGGCCCATCTCCAGGTCCACACCACCCAGCGGCGAACCCTGGTACCCGCTGACGAAGACCCGCGTGTCCAGGCCGCGCGCGGTGTCCAGCCGGCGCTGCTCCAGGGTCAGCCGGATCAGCGCCTGCACACCCGAGATCAGTACCCGGCCCTGCTCGGCGGTGTACTTGTCGTCCAGGGACACCGAGGCCGCAACGGGCGCCGTGGTGGACGGCGATTCGGGGGCCGGAAGCGAAGGCGAAGCCTGATCTGTGCGCACGAAAGCCTCCGTCGAAACCGGGTGGGGTGGGGGTGGGGTGCGGTAAGCACACCAACGGCGCCGTCCGGACGCAAGTACCTTGCGGGATCTCGGGTGAAAGACGCAAAGTTCTTGCCCATGTGGGTGATGGGGGTGACTTAGTTTGCGCGTGAAGCAGGTTACCGACGAGTTGGGTTTCGGTGCGTGTCGTTCGACCCGGGTGCTCTCGGGGTAACCGAGGACCCGGAACGAGTGCGCGCGGGGAGGCCGAAGACCCGGTGTGGGTGCTCTCGGAGTGGCGAGGATCCGGTGCGTCCGGCGCGCATCGCAGGCATCGTGGGTGCGGGCCGAGCGAAGGGCGGTGCGGACGGGATGGACGATCCGAAGGTGCGGGAGCAGGCGGTCGCGCAGGCGCGGACCCGGGCCCCCGGGCAGGACGCGGAGGTACGGGAACTGCGTGCGCTCGGCGAGTTCCGTGATGTCGAGCATCTGTACGGCGGGATCTGGCCACCCGTGCCGGGCCAGGGCCCGCCGGTGAGCGTCGAACTGCTGCGGGCCTTCGCGCACGCCGGGAACTACGTCGCCGGGGCCTATCGGGACGGCCGGCTGGTCGGCGCGGCGGTCGCGTTCTTCGGCGCGCCGATCGGCGAGACGCTGCACTCGCACGTCACCGGCGCGCTGGCCGGAAGCGGCGTGGGCTTCGCGCTCAAGACGCACCAGCGGGAGTGGGCCCTCGCCCGCGGGCTGCGCCGGATCACCTGGACGTACGACCCGCTCGTGCGCCGCAACGCGCACTTCAACCTGGCCAAGCTGGGCGCGCGACCCGTGGAGTACCTGCCGAACTTCTACGGCGAGATGGTGGACACCGTCAACAGCGGCGACGCGAGCGACCGGGTCCTGGTGGTCTGGGAGTTGAACGACCCGAGGGTGGCGGCGGCCGTGCGGGGCGAGTGCATGCCGATCGTGCCGCCTGCGGACGCCGAATCGGCGCTGGCCGTGCGCGACGGCCGGCCGGTGCTCGCCGACACGGACGCCGAGGTCGTACTGGTCGCGGTCCCGGCGGACATCGAGGCCCTGCGCCGGACCGACCCCGACGCGGCCAGATCCTGGCGGGAGGCCCTGCGCGAGGCACTGGGCGGGCTGCTCGACGCGGGAGCCACGATCCTGGGCTTCGACCGGGAGGCGGGATACGTGGTGTCCCGGGCGCGGGTCGGGTGAGATCGCCGCGAACCTTCGTCATCCGGAACGTGTGGGCCGCCGATCTCGACGCGTGCGCGGCGCTGCTCGCGCTGCACGAGGGTGCTCCCGTGGCCGCCGAACCCGCCCTGCGAGCGCGCGTCCGTGCGTGGTTCGACCGCCCGGACGGCTGTTTCCTGGTCGCCACCGAGCCCTCGGATCGCGCCGACCCGGTGGTCGGCTACGCCCGCGCGGTGCACCTGGACCCGTCGCCGACGGCCCCCACCGGCTACTACCTGGCCGGAATCGTGGTCGCCCCCACCGCCCGACGCACCGGCCTGGGTCTGCGCCTGACCCGAACCCGCCTCGCCTGGATCGCCGAACGCGCGGATTCGGCCTGGTACTTCACCAACGCCCGCAACACCGCCTCGCTCCGCCTGCACGAATCCCTGGGCTTCCACGAGGAATCCCACGACTTTGCCATCCCGGGTGTGTCCTTCGCCGGAGGCCGGGGCATCCTGGCTCATCTCACCCTCGACGACTCCCCGTGCCCGATCGCGAACCGAGAAGCCGGCCCGGCGTGACGGCTCCGATCAACCTGCCCGCACGCCGGGTGGACGGCAAGGCGGAAAGTGGCCGGCGTGCGGCGGCGGCGCTCGGAGCGCGAGCGTGGTGGTGGTCGCGTTGTCTCGGTGAGGGAGGGTGGGGCTTCTGTCCTGCCCAACCATTCGGTCGAGTCTGTTGATGGTTCCTTCGAGTGCATGGTTGCCTCGGATCTGCCCGAATTCGGGCAGATTCTTGCCGTCGGTGCCGGGTGGGGCCAGGATCGGGGTGTGGCCGATGGCGAACTGGTGGAGCGGATCGCGGCGACGACCGGACTGGCGCCAGCCGAGGCGGAGCGGATCGTCGAGGACGTGCTGGCCTGGTACCGCGAGCCGGTCGAGGAGTACGTCCGGCGGCGGCATCGTCATCACCGGGTCTACGGCAAGCGCAATGCACAGATCTACCGCCTGATCGCCGCCGAACTGGACGAACGCCTCGTCGCACCGCCGGAGTTGACCGAGCGTCAACTGCGCCGCGTCATCTACGGCTGAGTCGATCGGCCCGGCGCGGCCGGGTGCCTTCGGCGTGGCCGGGAGCGTCGTCCGGGCGAGGTGGCCGGCCGTGCCGGTCGAAGCCATGCGCGCCGGGCGGCCGGGGGTAGTTGGGGCGCCCGAACATACCAATCTGCCCGAAACATCACGATCGACCGGGAAACATACCGACCTGCCAGGAGCAAGGAGCGCAGCAACATGTGCGGAATCGTGGGCTACATCGGCGCGCAGCAAGCCGCCCCCATCCTGCTGGAAGGGCTGAGCCGACTGGAGTACCGGGGCTACGACTCGGCCGGTATCGCGGTGCTGGGCGGGCGCGGTGCGGCCAAGGTGTTCCGGCGGGTGGGCCGCGTGCATGCGCTGGCTGCGGCCGTGCCGGCCAAGACCTCGGGGCGGGTCGGTATCGGGCATACCCGCTGGGCGACCCACGGCGCGCCCTCGGAGGCCAACGCCCATCCGCACCCGTCGGCGGGCGGCCGGATCCAGGTCGTGCACAACGGCATCATCGACAACGCGGCCGCGCTGCGGGCCAGGCTCACGGCCGACGGCGTCGAGCTTGCCTCGGACACCGACACCGAGGTGCTGGCGCACCTGATCGCCCGCTCGGCGGAGGACACGCTCGAAGCCGCGGTGGTGGCCACGCTCGCACAGGTGACCGGTACGTACGCGATCGCCGTCGTGGACGCGGCCGATCCGGACCGGATCGTGGTGGCCCGCAACGGCTCGCCACTGGTGATCGGGGTCGGCGAGCGGGAGATGTTCGTCGCGAGCGATGTCGCGGCGCTGGTACGGCACACCAGTTCGGTCGTGCACCTGGAGGACGGCGAGCTGGCCACGGTCACCGCGACCGGCTTTCGTACCTTCACCCGGGAGCACCAGGACGTCGCCAAGACGCCCACCACCGTCGATCTCACCGTCGAGGAGCTCGAACTCGCGGGCCACGAGCACTTCATCCACAAGGAGATCCACGAACAGCCGTCCTCGGTGCAGCGCATGCTGGGCGGGCGTCTGGACGACCGGTTCGGTTCGGCCCGGCTGGACGGTCTCCGGATGGAGCTGCGCGAGCTGCGCCGGTTTCGTCGGGTGAAGGTGCTCGGATGTGGATCCGCCTACTACGTCGGCCAGTTGGGTGCCGCGCTGATCGAGGACCTGGCCCGGGTGCCGGCCGACGCCGAACCGGCCTCGGAGTTTCGCTATCGCAATCCGGTGATCGAGCCGGACACGCTGTACGTCGCGGTCAGCCAGTCCGGCGAGACCGCCGACACGCTCTTCGCGGTGCGTGAGATCCAGCGCAAGGGCGGCCGGGTGGTCGGCCTGGTCAACGTGGTCGGCTCGTCCATCGCCCGGCAGTGCGACGGCGGCATCTACCTGCACGCGGGGCCGGAGGTCTCGGTGGCCTCGACCAAGGCGCTGACCCACATGTCGGTGGGCTTCGCGCTGCTGGCGCTGGCGCTCGGGCGGGTGCACGACCTGTCGCACGCGGACGGGGCCCGGATCCTGGCCGGCCTCCAGGCGCTGCCCGGTCAGATCGCCGAGATCCTGGCCGACGAACAGACCGTCGCCGACGCGGGCCGCCGGCTCGCGGACGCGCGCAGCCTGTTCTTCATCGGCCGGGTACGGGGTTATCCGGTCGCGCGGGAGGCGGCGCAGAAGTTCAAGGAGATCACCTACCGGCACGCCGAGGCCTACCCCAGCAGCGAACTCAAGCACGGCCCGCTCGCACTGATCGACGCGGACCTGCCGACGGTGGCGATCATCCCGGACGACGACCTGGTCGGCCGCAACCTGGCGGCGGCACACGAGATCCGCGCGCGGGGCGGTCGGCTGACCGTGATCACCCACAAGGGCGTGGACCTGGGCAACCTCGAAGCCGACCGCATCGACGTCCCGCGCAACGAACCCGAGCTCGACCCGATCCTCCTCACCATCCCCACCCAACTCCTCGCCTACCACGCGGCCCGCGCCCTCGGCGAGGACATCGACCGCCCCCGAAACCTCGCCAAGTCGGTGACGGTCGAGTAGCCCGAACGCGGGTCCCCGAACGGGGGCCCGAATCCGCGTCGAGCCCGTTCCCGGAACAGCCGGAGGCGGGCTCGACCTGCGCCCGATGCGCAACTCCCGGCGCGGATTCGCCGGCGCACTCGGGCGGCTTGCGCCCCGAGACGCCGCGCACCGCGCACCACGCGTCGCATGCCGTGCCCACGCCACGCGCCGTATGCCGTGCGCACGCCACGCGCCCCGGGCCTCCCGTCGCATGCCGTGCCGCTCCGCGCCGAACGTCGTGCCGTGCGCACGGCACGGCCCACCTTGCTTGGCGCTACCCCTCGCGCCGCTCCCCGCGCCGCTTCCCGCCCCGCACCCGCGCCGCTCCGAGTCGCCCCGCGCACCGCACCCGCCCCGCGCCGCCTTACCTGTCTCCCGCACCGCACCCGCACTACGCCGCATCTGCACCGCACCCGGGTCCCGCGTTGCGCCGCTTCCCGCCCCGCACCGGCGTCTCGCGCTGCACCCGCCCCGCTCCCCGTGCCCCCGTGCCCCACGCCTCGCCCTGCCCCCGCCTCCGCGGCGCCCTCGCGCTAGGCCGCAACCGCCCCCGCGGTGCGCCGCTTCGCACCGGCCACGCCCGCGCCTCGCCGGCCCGTCCCACACCCTGGCCACCCCGCATTGCGCGCACTCCGCGCCCTGCACCCGCCCCGCCCCGCGCTGCGCCGAGCTCGCCTCACGCGCTGCGCCGCCCCGCCCCCGCATCCCGCCGCCGTGCCTGCGCCCCACGCCGCCCCGCCCCGCGTCCCGCGCCTCGGCCGGCCCGCGCCTCGGCTGCCCCGCCCCGCGAGGCCAACGTGTGGTGATTTGCGTGGATTGAGGGTGTCCCGGGCATGCGTCCTGGGCTGTTGCCCGGGAATCTATCGCGTTACATTGACTGTCGTCAGGATTGGTAGATACTGGCTCCGCGACTCCCGCTGACACCAGGATGAGGTGCGCGCACATGGAGCTGTTCCCTTCTGCTCACGTCGACACGTTCAGTCGTGATCGACTGCCACCGGCCGAGTTGTGGCCCGAACTGCGTTTCGAACTACCGGAATTGCGTTACCCGACCCGGCTCAACTGTGCTCGGGTGCTGTTGGACGACACCGTGGAACGGCTCGGTCCCGATCGGCGGTGCCTGGTCACGCTCGATGACCAGTGGACCTACGGTGACCTGCTGCTTCGGGCGAATCAGGTGGCCCGGGTGCTGACCGAGGACCTCGGTGTGGTGCCGGGCAACCGGGTGCTGCTGCGGGGGCCGAACAATCCGTGGCTGGTCGCCTGCTGGTTCGGCGTGCTCAAGGCGGGTGGCGTCGTGGTCACCACGATGCCGCTGCTCCGGGCGCACGAGCTGACCACGTTGTGCGAGATCAGCGTGCCCACGGTCGCGCTGTGCGACCACCGGTTCATGGACGAATTGGCGTCGGCCCACGTGCCCGGGTTGACCACCCTCGCCTACGGCGGCGCCGAGCCGACCGACCTGACCAGCCGCTGTGCGGACAAGAGCGGCGAGTTCGAGGCGGTGGACACCGCGTGCGACGACGTCGCGCTGATCGCGTTCACCTCCGGGACCACCGGTCGGCCCAAGGCCACCATGCACTTTCATCGCGACGTGCTGGCCAACTCCGACACCTTCGCCCGGCACATCCTCAAGCCCACCCCGGACGACCTGTTCGCGGGCACCCCGCCGCTCGGGTTCACCTTCGGCCTCGGCGGCCTGGTGGTCTTCCCGCTGCACGTGGGCGCGGCCAGCCTGCTGCTCGAACACGCCACGCCCGAGCGGCTGGCCAAGATCATCGCCGAGTACGGCGTCACCGTGCTGTTCACCGCGCCCACCGCCTACCGGGCGATCATGGGCGCCGGCCTGGCCGACCTGCTCAAGGGCGTGCGGCGGTGCGTGTCGGCGGGCGAGTCGTTGCCCGCGGAGACCTGGCACGACCTGCACGCGGCGACCGGGATCGAGCTGATCGACGGGATCGGCGCGACCGAGTTGTTGCACGTCTTCGTCTCCGCCGCGGACCAGGACATCCGCCCCGGCGCGACCGGCCGCGCGGTACCCGGCTTCGAGGCCGTGGTGCTCGACGCGGACGGCCGGCAGGTGCCGGACGGTACGCCCGGGCAGCTCGCGGTCAAAGGCCCGACCGGTTGCCGCTACCTCGACGACCCGCGGCAGACCAGCTATGTGCGGGACGGCTGGAACATCACCGGCGACACCTACATCCGCGACGCCGACGGCTATCTCTGGTACCAGGCCCGCAGCGACGACATGATCGTCTCGTCCGGCTACAACATCGCCGGCCCCGAGGTCGAACTCGCCCTGGCCGCACACCCGGACGTCGCCGAATGCGGCGTGGTCGGCGCGCCCGACCCCAGACGCGGCCTGATCGTCAAGGCGTACGTGGTGCTGCGCGAGGGGGTGGCCGCCGACGCGGAGACCGCCACCCGCATCCAGACCTTCGTCAAGCAGACCATCGCGCCGTACAAGTACCCGCGCGCCGTCGAGTTCGTCGCCGCCCTCCCGCGCACCGGCAACGGCAAGCTGCGGCGCGGCGAACTGCGCGCCTGGGCCCAGGCCGGCGCACCGCCGGCGCCGGCCGGGCCGATACCCCCGGCCGCGGCCGCGAACTCCCTTGCCCCGGAAGCCTCGTGAAAGGCAACGAGATGCAGGACGCCCGCCCGACCGAGACCGACCGGCTCGACCGACCCGACCAACCCGACCCGGCCGATCCGGCCGAGGACTCGGCCGACGCGGCGACGTTGCCCTCCGTGCTGATCGAGCGCCGGGTCGAATGGGTGGACACCGACGCCGCCGGCCACTACCACCACTCGGCCGTACAGCGCTGGGTCGAGGCGGCCGAGGCGGTCCTGCTGCGCCGACTGGGCGTGGCCGACCTGTTCGGCCGGATCCCCCGGGTGCACTTCGAGGTGGACTACCGCGAGCGGTTGTGGTTCGGCGAATCCGCGCACACCACGCTGCGGGTCGTGCGGGTGGGCACCAGTTCGCTGCATTACGAGTTCGAGGTGCGCGGCACCCAGGGTATGGCCGCGACCGGCCGCCTGTCCGTCGTGCACTGCCCGCCGGACGCGAAGGGCGCCCTGCCCTGGCCCGACGACATCCGGGCCACGCTGTCCCGGGGCGGCCCGCAACGGCCGGAGTCGTACGCCTGACCGCACACCGGCACGAGGGCTCGAACGGCGGCAACCACGAGCCCTCGACCCAGGCCGGATATCGCGCCCTGTTGACGACCGTGGAATTTATTACATACGCTCGGGTAGGCCCGGAACATTGGAGGACGCTGTGCGCATCGCAGTCATCGGTGGCGGGCCGGGTGGGTTGTACTTCGCCGCCCTCGCCAAGCAGCTCTCGCCGGCGGCGGAGATCACCCTGTGGGAGCGCAACGCTCCGGACGACGTGTTCGGCTTCGGCGTGGTCTTCTCCGACGAGACCCTGGACGGCATCGCCCAGGCCGACCCGCAGATCTTCGCCGCGATGTCCGAGGGGTTCGCCCGCTGGACCGACATCGACATCCGCTACGGCGGCAGCACCCTCACCTCCGGCGGGCACGGATTCGCCGCGCTGGGCCGGGAGCGGCTCCTGCGCATCCTCCAGGAGCGGTGCGCCGCGCTGGGCGTGGACCTGCGCTACCGCACCGAGGCCCCGGACGTGACCGAACTCGCGCGCACCCACGACCTGGTGGTCGCCTCGGACGGAGTGCGCTCCACGGTGCGCGAGCGCTACGCCGACACGTTCCGGCCGAGCCTGGACGAACGCGGCTGCCGCTACATGTGGCTGGGTACCGACAAGGTCTTCGACGCGTTCACCTTCATCGTGGACAAGCACGACTTCGGCGTGGTGCAGGTGCACGCCTACCCGTTCGACGACCGGCGCAGCACCTTCATCGTCGAACTGGCCGAGGACGCCTGGCGGCGCGGCGGATTCGCCGAGTTCGCCGGCCGCGACCTGCCGCGCGGCGCCAGTGACGACGCGGGCATCGCGCGCTGCGAGGCGCTGCTGGCCGAACACCTGGACGGCCACCGGCTGATCCCGAACAACTCGCGCTGGATCAGGTTCAGCACGGTGCGCAACGCCACCTGGCACCACGAGAACGTGGTGCTGCTCGGCGACGCCGCGCACACCGCGCACTTCTCCATCGGTTCGGGCACCAAGCTGGCGATGGAGGACGCACTGGCGCTGGCCGCGTGCCTGAACGAGCACGCCGGCATCCCGGCCGCGCTGACCGCCTACGAGGCCGAACGCAAGCCGGTGGTGAGCTCCACGCAGCGCGCCGCGCAGGCCAGCCTGGAGTGGTTCGAGAACATCGACCGCGCGGTGGGCCAGGCGCCCGAGCAGTTCGCCTTCAACCTGCTCACCCGCAGCCGCCGGGTCACCCACGCCAACCTGCTCGAACGCGACCCCGAGTTCGTCGCCCGAGTGGACGCGGCGTTCACCGCCGGCCGGCCGGACCGGGTGGACGCGGCGCCGATGTTCCAGCCCTTCCGGCTGGGTTCGGTCCGGCTGCGCAACCGTGTCGTGGTGTCGCCGATGGCCACGTATGCCGCCCGCGACGGACTCCCGGGCCCGTTCGAGTCCGCGCACCTGGGCGCGCTCGCGCTCGGCGGCGCGAGCCTGGTCTTCGCGGGCATGACGGCCGTACTGCCGAACGGCCGGGCCACCGAGGCATGCCCGGGCCTGTGGTCGGACGCGCACGAGGCCGCGTGGCGCGACGTGGTCACCCGGGTCAAGGAACAGGCGCCGGACGGACCGCTGTTGGGCATCCAGCTCAGCCACGCCGGGCGCCGCGCGGCGACCACCGTGCCGGACGCCGCCGGTCGGAGTGTGCCGCTGGGTCCGAACGGGTGGCCGACGGTGGCCGCGTCGGCGGTTGCCTGGGACGAGAACAGCGACTTCCGGCCGCGCGAGGCGGACCGGACGGACCTGGACGCGATCACCGCGGCCTTCGCCGCCGCCGCCGCGCGGGCCGACCGGGCCGGCTTCGACGCGCTCGAACTCCAGTACGGCCACGGCCATCTTCTGTCCGGCTTCCTGTCCCCGCTGACCAACCTGCGCGAGGACGAATACGGCGGCTCGCTCGCCGGGCGGCTGCGCTTCCCGATCGAGGTGCTGTCCGCGGTGCGCGCGGTGTGGCCGACGAACAAGCCGCTGGTGGTGCGGATCTCGGCGAGCGACTGGGCCGAGGGTGGCACCACCGAGGACGACGCGGTCGCGATCGCCCGGGCGTTGGCGGCGGCCGGCGCGGACGCGATAGACGTGTCCTCCGGCGAGGTGGTGCCCCAGGAGCGGCCCGCCTACGGGCGCGGCTACCAGACCCCCTTCGCCGACCTGATCCGCAACGCGACCGGCGTGCCGACCATCGCGGTCGGCGCGATCTCCACCTACGACGACGTCAACTCGATCCTGCTGGCGGGCCGCGCCGACCTGTGTGCGGTGGGCCGCGCCCACCTGTACGACCCGATGTGGACGCTGCACGCCGCCGCCGAACAGGGCTACTCCGGACCCGGCGCGCCCTGGCCGAGCGCATGGCGTCCGGGCAGCCGCAAGCCGCCCGGCCCGGGCAGCGACCGGGTGCCGCCGCGGCTGCACCTGCTGCGCGAGAGCGTCGAAGCGGTGCCGCGGCGCTGGCGGCCGGAGCACCATTCCCCGTTGGTGGCCGCACCCGGCCGGCGCTGACCCGGACCACGAGGAGCCCGACATGGACAGTCCCACCCCACCGATCGTGCTGACCGGCGAACAGCGCGACAATCCGCCCAGGTTCAAGGCCGCGGCCGTGCAGGCCGCGCCGGTCTACCTGGACGCGGCCGCCACCGTGGCCAAGGCGGTCGACCTCATTCGCGAGGCCGCCGCCAACGGCGCCGGGCTGATCGTCTTCCCCGAGGTGTTCGTGCCCGGGTATCCGTACTGGAACTGGACGATGAACCCGGTCCAGGGCTCGCCCTGGTTCGAACGCCTGTACCGCTCCTCGGTCGACGTGCCCGGCCCGCACGTGGAAGCGCTGCGCGCCGCCGCCCGGGCGGCCGGCGCGGTGGTGGTGATCGGCGTCAACGAGCGCGGCCCGCACAGCATGGGCGTGCTCTACAACACCATGCTGACCATCGACGCGGACGGCGAACTGATCGGCATCCACCGCAAGTTGGTGCCCACCTGGGCAGAGAAGCTGACCTGGACCGGCGGCGACGGCAGCTCGCTGCGCGTGCACCCGACCGGGATCGGCCCGCTCGGCGTGCTCGCCTGCGGCGAGAACACCAACACGCTGGCCCGCTTCAGCCTGCTCGCCCAGGGCGAACTCGTGCACGCGGCAAGCTACATCGCACTTCCGGTGGCACCGGCCGACTACGACATGGCGGACGCCATCGCGGTGCGCACCGCCGCGCACAGCTTCGAGGGCAAGGTGTTCTCCGTCGTCGCGTGCTCGACCATCTCGCCCGAGATCGTCGACGCCATCGCCGGCGACGACGCCGAGGTGCGCAAACAACTCGGCCGCGAACGCAGCGCGCTCTCCGGCATCTTCGGCCCGGACGGCCGCCCGGTCACCGAACCGCTGATCGACGACGAGGGCATCGTCTACGCCGACATCGACCTCGCCAAGTGCATCCAGCCCAAGCAGATGCACGACATCGTCGGCCACTACAACCGCTTCGACATCTTCCGGCTGAACGTGGACAACCGGCCCAGATCGCCGATCACGTTCAGCCACGAAAACGCCCCCACGCCCGTCGCACCTGCCCCCGAGGAGGAGAAATGACCACCCAGGACGACAACATGCTCGGCCGGGCCCGCGTCACCGACACCCCGGAACTGAGCGCCTACTACGCCGAGTTGGCCGAACGCGAGGCCGGTGCGCTGTGGACCGTGGCGAACGAGATCGAGCCGTGGTACCCACAGCCCAAGTCGGTGCCCACCCTGTGGCGCTACGCCGAACTGCGCCCGCTGGTGCGCAAGGCGCTCGACCTGGTCAAGGCGGACGACGCGGGCCGCCGCGTGGTGATGCTGGTCAACCCCGGGCGCCGGGACGTCAGCGCGGCGGCGGGCCTGCTCTACACCGGACTCCAGATCATGGGGCCGGGCGAGTCGATGACCGCACACCGGCACCAGGCCGCCGCACTGCGCTTCGTGCTGGAAGGCACCGGCGCCTGGACCATCGTGGACGGCGAGAAGCTCAAGGTCGGCGCCCGCGACTTCGCGATCACCCCGAACGGGACCTGGCACGAGCACGGCAACGAGTCCGACGACGCGCCGGTGATCTGGCAGGACGGCCTGGACATCCCGCTGGTCAACGCGCTGGACGCGGGCTTCTACGAGGTACACCCGGACGTGTACCAGGTGCCCGGCAAGGTGGTGAACAGCTCGGTCCTGACCTACGGCGGCAACCTGGTGCCGTACGGCACCGAGCGGTGGACCCGGCCGTACTCGCCGCTGCTGGCCTGGCCGTGGGAGCCCACCTACCAGGCCCTGCTCGACCTGGCGAAGGCGAGCGAGGGCTCGCCGTACGACGGCGTGATCATGGAGTACACCAACCCCGTCACCGGCGGCTCGGTGATGCCGACGATGAGCGCGCACATCCAACTCCTGCGCGCCGGACAGGCGACCAAGGCACACCGGCACACCGGCTCGGTCGTCTACACCGCGGCCAAGGGCCACGGCGTCTCGATCGTCGGCGGGCAGCGCTTCGAATGGCACGAGGGCGACGTCTTCGCGGTCCCGGCCTGGGCCTGGCACGAACACGCCAACCTGGACGCATCCGAGGACGCGGTGCTGTTCTCGTTCAACGACTTCCCGGTGATGCGCTCGCTCGGCTTCCACCGCGAAGAGGCGTACGTCGACAACGACGGACACCAGCCGACCCGGTGATCCCCCGATCGGCGCGCACGGGCGCCCGATCGTGGATCCAACGATGTGCGACACCCACGACGACCCGGGCGGCGCGACCGCGCCGCCCGGACGCAAGGACAGTGAGGACACCCCCATGCGCCTGGTCACCTACACCGTCGACGGCTCGTCGGCCCGCCTGGGCGCCGAGGACGGCGCCCACGTGATCGACCTCGTGGCACTCGCCGCCGCCTCGGGCACCGAACTCCCCGGCGACCTGCTCTCGTTCATCCGCGCGGGCGCCGAGGCGTTCGACACCGCGCGGGACCTGCTGAGCGCCGACCCGGCGGGCCGACCCGCCGACGCCGTGCACGCGAGCGCCGACGTACGGCTGCTGGCGCCGCTGCGGCCCGGAAAGGTCATCGGCATCGGTCTCAACTACGTCGAGCACGTGGCCGAATCCAACCGCACCCTGGACACCGCGAAGGAACTCCCCGAGCGCCCGGTGCTGTTCGGCAAGCCCGCCACCGCCGTGACCGGCCCCGGCGCACCCATCCTGCACAACGGCAACCTCACCCAGCAGCTCGACTGGGAGTGCGAACTCGCCGTCGTGATCGGGCGGACCGCCTACAAGGTGAGCGAGGCCGACGCGTGGGACCACGTGTTCGGGTACAGCATCATGAACGACATCAGCGCCCGCGACCAGCGCCGCTCCGGGCAGTGGTTCTTCTCCAAGGGCCAGGACTCCTACGCCCCGTTCGGCCCCGCGGTGGTCACCGCCGACGACATCCCGGACGCGCAGGCGCTGGATCTGTCGCTGCGGGTCAACGGCGACGTCAAGCAGAAGTCCAACACCCGGCACATGCTCTTCGACATCCCGCGCCTGATCGCCGACATCTCCTCCGGGATGACCCTGGAGCCGGGCGACGTGATCTCCACCGGCTCCCCGTCCGGCGTCGGGGCGGCCCAGGTCCCCCCGCAGTACCTGCGCCCCGGCGACGTGGTCGAGGCGACCGTGGAGCGGATCGGCACCCTGTCCAACCCGGTGATCGACGCCCGCTGACGCGCGGCTCGCCCCCACCCTCGTTTCCGGTATTCAGCAGGAGGACCTCCGTGCGTCAACACCCCTACCGCATCGGCCAGATCGTGCCGAGCTCGAACGTCACGATGGAAACCGAGGTACCCGCGATCCTGCGGGCGCGCGAGACGGTCGCGCCGGAGCGCTTCACGTTCCACTCCAGCCGGATGCGGATGACGCACGTCACCCCCGAGCAACTCAAGGCGATGGACGCCGACTCCGACCGCTGCGCCGTCGAACTCTCCGACGCGCGGGTGGACGTGCTCGGCTACGCGTGCCTCGTGGCGATCATGAGCATGGGCCTGGGCTACCACCGGGTGTCCGAGGAGCGGCTGCACAGCCGGACCGTCGAGAACAACGCACCCGCCCCGGTGGTCACCAGCGCCGGCGCGCTGGTGCACGGGCTGCACACGATCGGCGCGCGCAAGGTCGCCCTGGTCGCGCCGTACATGTTGCCGCTCACCCGCACCGTCGTGGAGTACCTGGGCCACGAGGGCATCGAGGTGCTCGACTTCGAGGCGCTGGAGATCCCGGACAACCTCGACGTGGCCGCGCACGACCCGCTGCGCCTGCCGGGCATCGCCGAGCGGCTCGAATACGCGGACGCGGACGCCGTGGTGTTGTCCGCGTGCGTGCAGATGCCGTCGCTGGCCGCGATCGAGGAGGCCGAGCAGCGACTGGGCAAGCCGGTTGTCTCGGCCGCGGTGTGCACCGTGCACCAGATGTTGCGCGCGCTGGACCTGCCCGCCTTCGCGCCCGGCGCCGGCCACCTGCTGTCCGGGAAGTTCGCGGACACCCCGGCCGCCCCCTCCGGCGCCGCCTCCGCCGACGCGGGCCCGGCGACGTGACACCGGGCCGGGGCGGCCGCGACCCCGTCGTGAAGCTGCCCGCCGGCACGCTGCGCGGTCGCACCGAGGACGGCCTCGCGGTGTTCCGCGGCATCCCGTACGCGGCCGCCCCGGTCCGCGACCTGCGCTGGCGTCCGGCCCGACCGCATCCGGGGTGGGACGGCGTGCGGGACGCGGCCGCGTACGGGCCGAGCGCGCCGCAGATCGGGCGGGTCGACGCGGTGCTCGGCGGCCACGGTGCGCCGCCGTTCGACGAGGACTGCCTCACCCTCAACGTCTGGACGCCGGGCCCGGACGACGCCCGCCGTCCGGTCCTGGTCTGGATCCACGGCGGCGGCTTCGTCAGCGGCTCCGGCACGTTGCCGATCTACGCCGGCGACACCTTCGCGCGCGACGGCGACCTGGTCGTGGTGAGCATCTCCTACCGGATCGGCGCGCTGGGCTACCTGTGTCTCGGCGACGAGGAGGAGTGCGGCAACTTCTGGCTGACCGACCAGCTCGCCGCGCTGCGCTGGGTCCGCGAGCACATCGCGGCCTTCGGCGGCGACCCGGAGCACATCACCGTCGCCGGCCAGTCGGGCGGCGCCTTCTCCACGGCGGCACTGGCCGTGCACCCCGAGGGACGCGGTCTCTTCCGGCGCGCGATCCTGCAGAGCCCGCCGTTCGGGGTGGTCACACCCGATCGGGCGCAGTCGCTGCGCACCACGGACGCACTGCTGGACGTGGCCGGCGTCGCCGACATCGCGCAGCTGCGGGCGCTGCCGTGGGAGCGGCTGGTCGAGGCCACGATCGCGATGTTCGGTGTGCAGGCCCGCTGGGGACGGTGGCCGGTGCCGTTCCTGCCGCTGATCGACGGCTCGACCATGACCCGGCATCCGCTGGCGGCACTGATCGACGGGGAGGGGGATCCGGATCTGGACATCCTGCTCGGCTGGACGGCCGACGAGGCGGGCTTCGCGTTCGGCGCCAACGACATGTACGCGAACGCCACCGCCGAGCAGGTCCGGGCGCGCTTCGCCGAATCGTTCGGCACGCGAGCGGGCGAGGCGTACGAGATCTTCGCGGCCGAGCACCCGGAGGCCGACCCGCTCGGACTGCTGACCGACCTGGTCTCCGACGAGCTGTTCCGGCTGCCGGGGGCGGCCCTCGCACAGGCGCGCGCCGAACAGGGGCGGCCGATCCGGGTCTACCAGTTCGACTACGCGACCCCCGCGTACGAGGGCCGGCTCGGCGCGGCGCACTGCCTGGAGCTGCCCTTCACCTTCCGCAACGCGGACCGCTGGGCACACGCGCCGTTCCTGGCCGGAGTCGAGCCGCAGACCCTGGACGAGCTGGGCACCGCGATGCACGACGCGTGGATCGCGTTCGTACGCACCGGCGACCCGAATCACGCCGGGCTGCCCGCGTGGGAGCGGTACACCACGCCCGAGCGGGCGACCATGCGGTTCGCGGCGACGAGCACGGTGGGGACGGACCCGGTCGGGGCGGCCAAGCGTGGGCTGTACGGGGGTGGCGGGGCGGACGGGAGGGCCTGAGCGCGTCGGGATCGGCGCATCGGGGGCGGCGGATTTCGCGCGCTCCGACCCATCGCGCCGCCCCGGTGGCCGGCCCGTCGGGGGCGGTCGGTTCGGGCGCGTGGGCCATCGTGGCGGGTCGGGCGATTTGCGCGCTTCGACCAATGATCGTCGCGGTGGAATACTGGCACGCCGTTCCCCATGGAAGGAGGCCCTGGATGGGCTTCGGCCCCAAGTCCATGGCCACGCTCGGCAAGGCGATCACCGGCCGTGATCTTCCCGCCACGAATTCCGCCGCAGTATCGGGCGCATCGGGCGCATCCGGGGCGCCCCGCATGCGCCGGGCATTCGGGAGCCACAGCCGGGCGGACATTCTCGTCGTGGTCGTGGCGATGGCCGTCGACCTGCTGGGCTACGCGGTCACCATCCGCGGTCCCGGGCCCGGCGAGACGGCGGGCAACATCGCGTTCCTGGTCGCGGCGGCACTGTGCCTGATCGCGCGTCGGCGCGCCCCGGTCCGGGTGCTGCTGCTGGTGCTCGTCCTCCAGGTGGGGCTGAACCTGTTCAGCGACATCGGACAACGTTTCGGCTTCGTGTTGGCGGTCGCGCTGTACACCGTCGGGCTGTCCTGCCGGCCCAGGACGGTCGCCGCGGCCGCGGTGCTCACCATGGCCGCCCAGACGTCGGGCTACGCCAACGCGGACATGCCGCTCTTCTACAGCATCAGCGGCGATCTCGTGGCGACCGTGTTGGTCGTGGGCGCGAGCGCGGCGGTGCGGCACTGGCAGGGCCAGGTCGAGGTCAACCGCGAGTTGCTGGCCGAGCGGGCGCTGACCGAGGAGCGCCGGCGGATCGCCCGCGAACTGCACGACATCGTGGCGCACCACATCACCACGATGCATCTGATGTCCGGCGGCGCCCGGGCCAGCCTGGAACGCGACCTCGACGCCGCGCGCGGCGCGCTGCTCACGCTGGAGGCATCGGGGCGGGTCGCGCTGGACGAGATGCGCCAGCTGCTCGGCGTCCTGCGCAGCGACAAGGATCCGGAAACCGCGCCCTCGGCCCCGCAGCCCGGCGTCGACGACCTCGACCGGCTGATCGCCGAATCCTGTCTGGCCGGCCTGCCGACCGAGCTCTCGGTGATCGGCACGCGCCGCGAGTTGCCGTTGCCGGTCGGCCTCGCGCTGTACCGGATCACCCAGGAGGCGCTCACCAACGCCCGCAAGCACGCCGGCAGCGCGGCCATGGCGCAGGTACGGCTGGAGTACCTGCCGGATGCGGTGGCCATCGAGATCCGTGACGACGGTGGCAGCGGCGGCGGTGACGGCGGGGGCTACGCGATGACCGGTGGTGGGCACGGGCTGCTGGGGATGCGCGAGCGGGTGGCGGTGCACGGCGGGTCGTTCGAGGCGGGGCACGTTGCGGGCGGTGGATTCCGGGTCGCGGCGAGCATCCCGGTGGCGGCGGTGGAACCGGTCGTCGAGCCGGTTGTGGAACCTGCCGTCGAGCCGGTTGTGGGGCCGGTCGGCGGGTCGGGTGCGGGGCCGGTCGCCGAGCCGGTTGCGCGGTCGGGCGGTGGGTCGGCCGGGGAGCCGGTCGGTGGCACGACGGGGGAGCCGAGGGCGGGGGCCGTTCCCGCCGCGCTCACCCACCTGAGCCCGGTGGAGATCGAGCTGCTGCGCCTGGTTGCCGCGGGCAAGGCAAGCGGCGAGATCGCCGAGACGATGCGGATCGACGGCCCGACGGTCGCGCGGTACGAGAGCGGGCTGCTGGGCAAGCTGGCGCTTCGCGATCGTGCCCAGGCCGTGGTGGTGGCATACGAATCCGGCCTGGTCCGGGTCGGTCACACCACCGCGACGCGCTGACGCCGAGGGGTTCGCGGCGGTGCCCTCGCGGCGGTGCCCTCGTGGTGCGCTCGTGGCGAGGCGCGGGCACTTGTGCGTTCGCACCAAGGGTCGCCCTCGGGTTCGTCGTCACGGCCATGAGCCGGAGCGCCCGGTCGGCGTAGCGTGCCGGTACGCCGCCCGGCCCACCTGCGAAAGAGGTCCCATGACCGCAACCGTCGAACCCGCGTACTGGAATGCCCGCCTCGTCGAGCTGATCGCCGAATACGAGGTGCCGGGTGCGAGCCTGGCGTTTCTGCACGAGGGGGAGGTGCACTCCTTCGCCGCCGGAGTGCTCAACAAGGACACCGGGACGCCGGTCTCCACCGACTCGCTGTTCCAGATCGGCTCGGTCTCCAAGGTCTGGACGGCGACCCAGCTGATGCTGCTCGTCGAGCAGGGCCGGCTCACGCTGGACACGCCGGTCGTCGACCTGCTTCCCGAGTTCAAGGTCGTCGACGCCGAGGTGACCAAGACGGTGACCGTGCGGCACCTGCTGACGCACACCTCCGGCATCGACGGCGACCTGTTCACGGACACCGGGCGCGGCGACGACTGTCTGGAGAAGTACCTCACGGCCTGCGCCGAGCTGACCCAGATCCACCCGATCGGGGAGTCGTTCTCGTACTGCAACTCCGGCTTCGTGATCGCCGGGCGGATCATCGAGCGGCTGACCGGCAAGACCTGGGACCAGGCGCTGCGCGAGCAGATATGCGAGCCCCTGGGCCTGACGCACACCTGGACGCTGCCGGAGGACGTGCTGCGCTTCGGCGCGGCGACCGGGCACGTCGAGGACGGCAACCCGACCACGGTCTGGGGCCTGCCGCGGTCGATGGGGCCCGCCGGGCTGATCTGCGCGCGGGCGAGCGACGTGGTCGAGTTCGGCCGGGCCCACCTGGGCACCGAACTGCTGGCCGCGCCGGGCGAGATGACCGTGCCGCAGGTGCGCCTGCCGAACCCGTACACGCTCGCGCCGGAGTGGGGGATCGGCTGGATCCTCGACGAGTGGTCCGGGCACCGGGTGATCCTGCATGCGGGCAACACCATCGGCCAGTCCGCGATGCTCTGGGTCGTGCCGGACACCGGCACGGTGGTCTGCCTGCTGGTCAACGGCGGCGACTCCGGTGCGATCCAACGCGCGCTGGGCCGCGAGCTGTTCGCCGCGCTCGCGGACATCGAGATGCCGGAGCAGCTCGGCCCGCCCGAGACGCCGGTGGACGTGGACGTCACCGGGTACGTCGGGACGTACGAGCGGGTGGGCTGCCTCGCCAAGGTGAGCGTCAACGACGACGGCAAGCTGCACCTGCACATCGAGGTCACCGGCGCGCTGGCCGACATCTCGCCGGACATGCACTGGGACCTGGTACCCGTCGACGCGACCACGTTCGTGGGCCGGCGCGAGGGTAGCCCGCTGTGGGACAACGTGGTCTTCTACGAACTCGCGGACGGCTCCCGGTACATCCACATGGGCGTACGCGCCACCCCGAAGACGGCCTGACCCCTCACGTCGCCGGCCACCGCGCGGGTCACGCCCGCGCGGTGGCTCGGACGAAGCGGGCCCAGGGGGCGCGGCGTACGGCGAAGGCGTCCGCCCGCCGTTCGGCCGGGGAAGCTCGACCCGGCGGTGGGCCGGCGCATCCACCGGGTGGCCCGGGAGCAGGGGCGGGGCCACCGAGATCCCGGCCTCCCTCCCCGTACCGACCCGCCGCCGCGGCGGATGCGCCGCACCGGGACCCGAGCGGCGATCCGACCGGGGCACCACCCGACGCGGCGACGGCCCGCCGGGTGGTGCGGGTGCGGGTCCGGGCTTACGGTCGAACGAGTGGGCGGGAACACCGCCCGGGGTGGGCGGTCCGCCGCCCCTCCCGCCGGACGGCGCCGCAGGGACGCGGCCCCGGCAGCGCAGGACCGCAGGACCCATCATGGCGAAACCGTACGCGTCACCCTCGCAGACCGCCGCGGCCTCCCAGCGAAGCGGCGGCAGTGGCGCCGCGCTCGCGGTGATCGCCTCGTGTCAGTTGATGGTGGTCCTGGACATCACCATCGTGAACATCGCCCTGCCGCACATCCAGCGCTCGTTGGAGTTCTCCACCACCAGCCTGTCCTGGGTGCTCAACGCCTACACGCTCACCTTCGGCGGCCTGCTGCTGCTCGGTGGGCGGGCCGGCGACATCCTGGGCCGGCGGCGGGTGTTCATCTTCGGCGTGTTGTTGTTCGCCCTCGCCTCGCTGCTCGGCGGATTCGCGCAAAGCGCCCCGCAACTGCTGGCCGCCCGAGCGATCCAGGGGGTGGGCGGCGCGATCGCCTCGCCCACCGCGCTCGCACTGATCACGACCACCTTCGCCGAGGGCCCGGCCCGCAACCGGGCCTTCGGCGTGTTCGCCGCGGTCTCCGCGGGCGGCGGCGCGATCGGATTGCTGGCCGGCGGAATCCTGGTCGAGTGGCTGGACTGGCGGTGGGTTTTCTTCGTCAACGTGCCGATCGGCGTCCTGATCGCGCTGGCCACGCCGCGCTACATCCGCGAGTCCGAGCGACATCCGGGCCACTTCGACCTGCTCGGCGCACTCACCTCCACGCTCGGGATCAGTTCGCTCGTCTACGGCTTCATCCGCGCCGCGCAGGAGGGCTGGCGGGACGCCCTGACCCTGGCCGCGTTCGGGGCGGCCGTGGTGCTGCTCGCGCTCTTCCTGGTGATCGAGCGCAACTCCCGGCAGCCGATCACTCCGCTGGCGATGTTCGCCGACCGCAACCGGGCGGGCACCTACGGCATGATGCTGTGCCTGGCCGCGGCGATCTTCGGGATGTTCTTCTTCCTGACCCTGTTCGTGCAGGACATCCTGGGCTTCAGCCCGCTGCGGGCCGGTCTCGCGTTCCTGCCGATCAGTGCGGTGATCGCGGTGGGCGCGGGCGTCACCTCGCAACTGTTGCCGCGTTTCGGACCCAAACCGTTCATGGTCGGCGGCGCGCTGCTGGCGGCGGCCGGACTCGCCTGGCTCACCCGTACCGACATCCACAGCACCTACGCCGGGAGCATCCTGGGGCCGACGCTGGTGTTCGGCGTGGGCATGGGCATGCAGTTCGTGTCACTGACGCTGATGGCGGTGTCCGGCGTCGCCGCCCGGGACTCGGGTGCGGCGTCCGGCCTGCTGAACGCGATGCAGCAGGTGGGCGGATCGCTCGGACTGTCCATCCTGGTCACCGTCTTCGGCACGGCAAACCGCAACGAGGCCAAGGAACAGGTGCCCGACTTCCTCGCGCAGGCGAGCCCGGTCGAGCGGGCGAACTTCGAGCGCACGGGCGAACTGCCCGCCCCGTGGAGTCACCAGGTGCTGACCACGGGCATCTCCGCGGCCTTCGTGGTGGCCGCGATCTTCGCGGTGATCGCCGCGGTGGTCGCCCTGTTCGTCATCCAGGTGCGCGCCTCGGACCTGGAACGGCTGCGCGGCGGAGGCCCCGGGCCGACCGGGTGACCGGCGGGTGGGCGGTACCGTGCCCGGCGGGCGGAACGTGCCAGGTGGGCAACTGCCGTGCCAGTGCCGCAGGTTGCGGGGCCTTCGCGGCTTCTGCGATCGACGTCAGGAGTTCGAGGCAGCGGGTCAGGTGGCGGGTGGCGATAGAGGCCGCAGGGGCGGCGTGTCGTGACTTCGGCCACCGCGGACTTCCGTTCCTATTCCTGTTCCGTGCGGAACCACCGAGTAGGGTGAGCGTCCGACGGGCGGACCGGGAAAGGACGTCGCATGGGCGAGATCAAACGGCGCCCCGGACGGCCGCCCCTGATCGATCGCCACAAGATCATCAATGCCGCGCTCGAACTCGTCGCCGCCGGCCGCCCGTTGAGCATGCAGGCCGTCGCGGACCGGCTCGGCGTACCCCGCGGCACCCTCTACCACCACGTCGCCGACCGCGAGGAGATGCTCGCGCTGGTCGCCGTCGCCCGGCTCGACGAAGCCTTCGACGAGGCATGGATGCCCGCCCACGACGCCGACTGGCGCACCTGGGTATCCGCCTTCGCCCATGTCATGCGGGACACCCTCATCGCCCACGGGACCCCCGTGGACTACGTGCTCCTGGAACGCGTCGCCGGAAATCGCCAACTCGCCCACGTGGAACGCGCCCTCGAAGCGATGGTGCGCGACGGCTTCACCGCCGTATCGGCGGTGCGCGCCCTCGGCGTGGTCGCCGAACTCGCCTCCGCCGACGCCCGTGCCGTGGTCGTCCAAGGAGCCCAGGGCGCCGAGTCGTACGAATCGTTCCTGACCCTGATCCGCAACAGCACCGACCGCCCACTGCCCCTCCTGGCCGCCGGCACCCCGGAAACCCCGGACCAGGACGCCCAGTTCGCCATCAGCCTCGATGTAGTCCTGGCCGGCATCACCGCCGTTCTTCTCCCCCGACAGCCGGCCGCCGCACGGCCACCGAACTGACCGACGAGCCAACTCCGACATGCAGGCGGGCAGATGGGCGACCAGCGCCCGCGCTGCCGACCGGCCCTTCGCCTCATCCCACGGCGGACACGACCACTGAGGAAGGCGAGCCGACCGCACACTCGAACGTGCCGCTTGCCCATAGGACTCCCAGGGCGTCATCCCGAAGCGATACATACGAGCGTAGTTCGTCCTGCGACCGACCTCCCGACGTAGACGAAGAGGATAGGCGGCGGCCGATATCCACACGTTCGGAGCCCGCCCCACGGCCCGTCACCCGGTGTCGGACGTCGACCCGGACGGCACCGTCGGGGCATAGCCCCCGTCACCCTCGTGCGGTGGACACATCCCCGAGCCCGGTCACGGACCACGCGCCCGCGGCCACCGGCTCGGCCCTCAGACCTTCCCCGGCCGGGATCAACAGGTCCAAGGCGAGCAATGCGTCGATCAGGGCATCGGCGCGGGGAGCGCTGACGCCGTTGCCGGTCAGAAACTCCACCAGCAGCTCTCGCGTCGCAGGTTCGCCCAGTTCCACGACGGTTTGCCAAGCCGCGCGGACGTCCGGATCGGCGGTGACCCCGGTGGCGTCGAGGAACCCACGTGCGGATTGCGGGTCCCTCAAGTACTCGTCGAGCCGGTCGCAGACCGCGGCTGCCGAAACTCCCGGCTCGGCGAACCGTTCCTCGACCAGATCGAGCAGGATCGGCCAACCACCGGTGCGTTCCAGCAGGACATGGACGTCTGCCTCGGTGCTGAACGAGCTCTCCCGCCCGTCCGCGGTGCCCCAGGCCCACACCCCGTCCGCCGAGAGGCGAGTGAGAGAGACGACGCTCCCCGGATCGGAGCGCAGATCGGGGTCGGTGACCGCGAGGAGGACGTCGGCGTAACTCGCGTCCACGACGATGGTGGCCGCGCGGGTGCGCCCCGGTCGCGGTTCGGTTTCGAGCGCTTGACTCACCGCTTTGAGTACCGTCTCGTCGTCGCACCCGCAGAGGTTGTCGACGATGACCGGGTGTCGGCGGTCGGGCTGCTCGCACCGCAACGCCTTGCGGTAGTCGATGACCTTGACGGGTTCGTGGTAGCGGAAGCGGTCGGCGGCGGATTCGGCCGCCTCGCGGAGCGCGGGCATCACTCGGCCGACGCATGTGGCCGGCGTTCCGAGGACGATGCGTACCTGGTTGAGCCCTTCACCGAGCACATCCGTCGTCTGGCGCCACGTAAGTGGCGAGGTCTTGCCGCTGCGCAACCTGGTGCGCGACGCGGAAGCGGACAGCCGCGTGATGGTCGTCCACCGATCACTGCAGAGGGCATCCTCCACCGCCTCCGCCGTGCCCAGCATGCGCAGCACGTTCGACGACCGAACCCGCCAGGTCTGGTCGCCAACGCGGGCGAGTACCCCCAAACCCACCATCTCCTCCAGCAGCGCGCGGAATTCCTCGGGCGCGAGCCGCTCGAACCCGGCTTCCCACCACGTGCGGCACTCGGCCTTGAGTTCCGCCGTGGTCATGCTCCCTCGGCGCCCCTCGTGTGCAGCGTGGGCCATGACCAGAGCGATCAGCTTGTACCGGCTGTCCAGGTTGAGGGTGAGTTCGATGGCCTTGGCGACACTGGTGCGGAACGTCTCCGCGGACAGCACCGTGTCCAAGAGCTTGCGGTTGACGAGGTATGGCGGTGACGCCTGTGTTTCGGCGCGAAGCGTGAGCACCGCGTCGACGATCGCCTCGCCGGCCAGTTGCAGGAGCTTCGGCTGGTAATAGCAGTGCGTGAGGATCTGGTGCACGAGTGCGTCGCTCTCGAAGTGGATGCCCATTGCCTCGGTCGGGACGCGCAGGAGGTCGTGTGCCGCCTTCGGATTCAACGGACCGATGACCGTGGACGCCCCGAAGTGCGCGTCGGCGAGTGGCTGATTGGGCAGGCCCGCGAAGCGCTGCACTTGGTGGAGACCGGCGAATACGACCTTGAACCGTCGGTCGGTGTCGTTCATCAGGTCGCGGAGTCGGGCCGTCTCCCGGAAACCCGTCTTGGCATCCGCCTCGAAGAACGAGTCGCATTCGTCCAACAGGAGGAGCAGCCGACGACGGGAGTCTTCACCGAGCCAAGCGCGGACGTCGCGGCCGACATTGTCGGCGTTGAACGGTTCGATGGCCCCCTTGCGCCGAACGATCACCTCGCGTTCGGCGAGCGCCCCACCAATGCGCGACCATGCCTCGCGCAGTGTTACGTCGGATCCGTCCCCGGCGCCCGGGAGGCACACGTACGCCCCCAGGTAGTCCGCGATACCGGCGAAGTGACGTTCCGTGGCGCGCAGGAGTGCCGACTTGCCGAATTGCCGTCCCCCGTAGATGAGGCTGGTGCCTCCGGGGTCCATCAGTGCGCTGCGCTCGGCCTGACGGCCGTAGAACATCTCGGCCGGGACGCGCTCGTTCACGCTGGGGCAGTACGGGTTCACCGCGGCGAAGGGCAGGAGCAGTCGCATGGTGGCGTTGATGCGCCGGTAGCCGCGGCTGCCGAGGTAGGCCAGGGCCGTGTCGTCGAGTACGGCGATCGGCTTGTCTCGGTTCCGGACCGCTTCGTCCGCGAGTTGCCGACGGTGCGCGGCGGAGAACGGACCGAACAGGCAGACCAGGACGGGGATGTCCGAGGCGTCCTGGCGGACCCAGCTCACGATGGTTCGCACGTCCGTCAGTTCACGCACCATGAGAAGCCGCAACCGATTCCCGATCTTCGAACCGAACGTCGGGACAAGGGGGTCACCGATCCGGCGGACGTTGACCAGGTCCACCCATCGCCGTTGCGGCGGCGTGTCCTGAAGGTCGGGGCTGGGCTTCCAGTTCGCGTACTCGATGCCCGCCAGGCGCAACGGCGCGCGCAGGAAGGACGTGGGGTCGCCGCGCCGGGTGCGGAGTCCATCCTTGGCGTCCCGCCACAATCGGAACGCCTCGCCGGTGCTTCGGCGTTCGTCGGCGCCCAGACGGGTGTAGTCCAGCGGCCCGAAGCGCTCCCCGGTCTCGGCCGCGCGGATCACCGCTTCGCTCAACCCGTCGGCAAGCGCGTCCGGGACGGCCGGGAAGTATTCGCCGAGTTCGTCGTGGGCTTCGCCGTCCGGCGGGAGGATGCCGTCCTTAGCGTTGAGCAGGTACTCCTCCGCGGTAGCCAGGTCCCCCTCGGCGACCCGGGATTCGATGGCGTCCCGAACGTCGGCGACCACACCCTCGTGGTTCAGGAGCGCAAGTGCCAGGGCCTCGTTGAGCGAAGCCCTGGCATGTGCCGCACACTCTTCGAGTGCCGCCTCGACGGCATCGAGTTCAGCGCCGACGGTGCCCAGGTCGCTGCGTTCGATGTCGGCCACGGCCAGTGCCGCCCCCAGTCGGCTGCGGTCCGCGTCGACCAGCCGGCCGTGCCGTGCGGCGCTGTCCACCGCCCTGCCGACGGCCGTGTGGCGGTCCCGCAGCTCACGGCGGACCAGTTCGTGCTTCTTGGTGATGACCTGGAACCAGTCGGCGGTAGGGTCCCCGAGCATTTGCCGGTCGGTCCGGGACAGGGATTCGGCCAGCAGTTGCGCGCCTCCGAAGTCAGCGGCGTCCACGCGGGCGAGGAAGGCCGTGCGCGCATCGGTGGTCACCGCGCGCGCGATGTCCTCGGCGGTTGCCGGTGCGCACAGCGCCGCGTCGTCAGTGAGTCGCACCCGTGCGGACCTCAAGAGTTCGGCATTCAGCAGCAACGCGGGTTCCGGGTCCGGTCCGCTCAGTGTGCGTCCGTCGAAGAGTGCGATGGTCGTGTCCAGGCTGTCGCGCACGAATCGCGCGACGGCCGGGATCACCGTGTCTGCGGTGGTCGCGGCGTACCGGTCCAGCTCCGCCCGAACCTCGTCGCGGCAGGCCAGCAGCGCATCGCGCAGCTCTTTCAGTGGGCGTGCGCTCCACGGGTCGGCGTCCACGGTGGCCGCCGCGGCATGCTGGGTGTCCTGCACCCATTGCCGGACGAACGCCAGCGATTCCCGGGCCGATTCGAGCAGCCGGTTGCGAGCGGCCCCCTCCAGTCGAGGGGCGCCGGGTTCCCGGAACGCGCGATCGACGGCGGCGAGTTCGTCCTCCAACGCCCCGCTCTTGCTGAGTCGGCGCAACGTGGCGGCGGTCTGTGGTGCGTATCCGCGGTCGTTGGTCGCCGCGGCTGCGAGGAGTTGCCCGATGAGGCCGTTCTCCGGGTGCCACCAGCGGTCCGCGATCACATTCGCCCGCCCGAACGAATAGTGTCGCGGGCGGGTGAGCATGGCATCGGCCGCGTCCGCACTTCCGCGCGCGAGCCGATCGGCGTCGGAGATGGGGCTCAGCAGGCGCAGCCGTTCGGGCTGAGCCAAGGCACCCTGCTCGGAAGCAGTGGCGATCCGCTCGGCCACGGCGCGGACCGCAGGCAGGTCCGACATTCCTGTGGTGGCACCGCGCAGCAGGTCCTGCGTGAAGTGTCCGCAGAGCACCGCGGCGCGGGTGGCAGCGGCCACGGCGAGCAACTGTGTGACGCGACCGGGCCGCAGGCGCGCGGGGTCGACGCCCGCGAGTCCGACGCGCAGGCGCTCACCGAGGACGCCGGAGTCGCCGCGCACCGATTCCGCGTAGGTGCACGCTTCGAGGACGCCGGAGCAGCCCGCCGCGAAATCACCATCGCGGGCCGCCGCGAATTCGAGCGTCCCGGCCAAGTGGTGTGCCAAGCCGAGCCGTTGAGTCTCCAGGAGGTTCGCGAACAACGCCGAGACCCGATCGGCCGACATCGTGGTCGGCGCGGCGGGCACGACCTCGTGGCGCACTGCGGCCGACAGGTGGTCCGCGTCGGTGGTGACCGTGTCCTCTCCCGCCCGCACGGGAGAGGACACGGTCACCACCGGTTCGCCCGGCTTGGTCGCCGCGGGCGCTTCCGGGTCCGGCGAAGGAGAAGTGCCCTCCGCGGTACCGGAGTCGACTGTTCCGGAGTCGACGGCTTCCGGTTCCGTACCGGGACCGTCCGGGGCAGCTGGGACGGCGTCCTGCGTGTCTTCGGAAGCGGCGCGGGCGGGCCCGACCGGCTCCGCATCGGCCGTTTCCGTGAACGAGAGCTGACCGCGCAACGCTGCGGTGACCAGGCTGGGATCGGGAAGAGTCGCCCGCACACTGTCGGCGAGGATGTCCACGGTGTCGTCGTCCGCGTCCCGGGCGACGGCATCCACGAGCTGCACGAGGCCGGCGAGCGCCTGCGCCCGCGCACGCTGTCCCTCGTCCCATGTCCCCGCGTCAGAGGCCAGTGCCCGTGCCTCGGCTTGCACTGCGGCAAGGGATTCGGCCCGATTCGGTGGGCCGGTAAGCACGGCGATGCGCTCCAGCTCGCCCACGTTCTCCGCCTCGGCTGCCGTCCGGCGGGCCTGGAGGAGCTCGGCCATGCCGCGTCTGGAGTCGGGGATCTCCTCGACGGGCAGTCCGAGATCCTCGCCGATCCTGACGCGCGTCGTCCGAAAGGCCGTCCTGACCGAGTCGATGTCCGAAACGTCTTCATCGGCCGGGGGCCGACCGGCTGCCAGCGCAGCCTGCATCGCGTCGAGGGCACACCGGGCCGCGTCGATGGCCCGGTCCAGCTCACACAACTCGGGTTCCGCCGCCACGGCCATCGGGGAGTCGCCCGGCGAGATGTCCGGTTCTTCCGCGAAATCCCCGCACGCGCTGACGAACTCGCGGCAGCCCGCCTCGACTTCCGCGATGGTTGCGACGTCCCAGTTCTCCGGTGCCAGTTGCGCGTCGGTGATTGCGACGCGCAGAAGCGTTGCGGCGGCCGGCCCGGCTCCCCACCAGGACAGCACGGCGAGGCGAACGAGGTTGCGGTCGAAGGTCACATTGTCCAGCGTCTGCCGCAGCACATCGTCCACCGGGGACGAACCGGGTCCGGCAGGTGCCAGGACATCCATGATCGGGCGCGTCAGGAGCTGTGCGATTCGGTGCCGCCGCTGCGGGTCGAAGCGGCGGAGCAGGGTGAGTGCGTGTTCGGCCGCGGTGCGGGTGGGCTTGCGCGCGGGAGGGATCATCAAATCACGGAGCAACGAGGTGCGTTGAGGGTTGGGCAGCCGCCACATCGCGTCGACGAGCGCCTGGGGTGATACCAGCGCTACACAGTCGTTCAACGGGTCGCCCAGGTTCGCCAATCGTTTTGCGACCGCTTCCTTGGCCTCGACGATGTGCTTGTCCGTCGGTGACAGATTCGGGTCCTCGCGCAGTGCCTGGATCTCCTCGGGAAACGTCGCCGCCCAGATCCGGTCGTCCATGGTCGTCGGCCTCACGGTCATCGCAGGCTCCCTTGCTCGGGGCGGTGGTCGGGTTCCATCTCGGGGGCGTCGTGGCGCACACCCCGGCTGTGCCGACGCACGAAGGTCGTACCAGGGGGCAGTTCCGGGTCCTCGCCGTGCAGACGTGCGTATTCCGCGTACTCCGCACACGCCTGTGCGGACGCCCGCCATCCATCGGGCAGAACCCGCAGGAAGGGAGCGACCGTGTGCAGGCCGACAACTACCGACTCTGCGTTCTCGGATGCCGTCGCACGAGTGGCGGTGGCATGCTGCCCCGCCTCCGGCGGCCACCAGGTGAACGTGTCGGGTTCTCGATGTGCCACCAGGCCGGTGTGAACGGATGAATCGGTGGCGCCGACGGTGACGTGAATCAGGCCGGCATCGATCAGCGTTGTGCATGCCGCAGCGACGGTCCGACGCAGCAGTGCCTCGTCCACGTCGCGATGGTCGAGGAGCAGGGCGGTCATGAGTTCATCCGCCCGCAGGCTGCGTTCACCCTGCGGCCCGCTCTCCCCGGCGAATCGGATCCTCGTGAGTACCGCACCGCGAATGTTGTCGTCGAACGTGCTTCTACCGGTGCCGGAGCCCGTGCGGTGCGGCCCCGGCAGGTCGACGCGCACCCGGGCACCTCCGGGGGCCCAACAAGCGACGGCTCGCTGCCCCGGTTGCACCACCATGGGCCAGGTGAACAGTAGAGCGCCATCTTCCACGGAGGCTTGTTGCAACGCCTCGGCAGGGAGCAGCGGGCGATCGGGCTCCGCGTGGAGCTCCACCAGGACGAATTGCCGATCACCCCACTCATCGCTGCGACATGCGGGCAGCGGCATGATGCCCTGGTCCAGCACCGTGGCGGTCAGGCTCACCGAGGTGACGAACAGGCTGTCCGGGTACCGGGTGACATCGAACTCGTCATCGTCCCCGGGCGTGTCTTCGTCCACCGGCGACACCAACCACATTCCGCCACCCTGCCACGGCTCGTGCAGGGCGACGTTGCCGTGGCGCCCGGGCCCCGCCGCCTGGCGTGCAATGGCCAAGTGGGCGTGGACGAGCGTCTCGGCGAGTGCCGCCCCGGCACAGGCGGCGTCCTCGCCGTTGCCGTCTCGGGTCCGGTACGACGCCGCGTAGGACGTCAGCGCGGGAAGGATCGCGGTGAGTCGGTCCTCTCCGGGTTTTGCATGCGTGACCCGGTAGGCCAAGTCTCGCAGGTCGCCGCCTCCGAAAGGGCCGGCGGAGGCCATGCGGGCATCGAACCGCGCCTTTGGCGTCGCGTACCCCGCCCAGTTCAGCATCCCGGGTGCGGACTCGACTATCTCGGCCACCGTCCTGAGCGTGGCAAGCACCGCCTTACGCAACAGTCGTTCGTCCTCGGGGTCGTCCAACAGACCGGCCAATACGCCAAGGTCGAGTAGTCGGCGGCGGTGGCGGACGAGGTGATCCGCGTAGGCGTCGAGGTCCACGGCAATCCCGGCAGAACCGGGAGCGGGCCTGCGACAGGGGGCGGCCCGGCAGACATGGCCGAACGGATCGATGGATGATCCTCGCCTTCCTTCGCGGCACCTGCGAAGTTCCGCTCCCTCACCCCCTTCCCAGGCCAGGAAGGCACTCCAGTCGACGATGACACGTTCGCGAAGGAACGGATCCGGGGCGTCCGAGGAGACGGGGACCTCGCGTGTGGGGAACCACGCGTGCGGATCGACCCAGCCGTCCTCGTCCCAGATTCGTGCCTCGTCGCCGAACACCGCCACGACCTCGCCCCACAAGGTGTGGTGATTGCGTGTGTGCTCGACGAACGCGCCTATGGGCAGCGCCTCGAGGGACGTCTGTACATCGACGAAGGCGTCCGGTACGTCGCGATAGCAGCCCTGCGCCGGGTCGAAATCGAAGTGCAGGGCGTTCCAGGCGGTCGCCGGATGCAGTGGTGCCGAGCGAACTCCCGCCACATCGCCCAGAAAACGTTCGATCCTGGCGCGGTGCTCGACAGACATCGCGGCGGTGCCGTACAGCAGTTCGGCGCCGAACAGCGGCTCCTCGCGCCAGACCACCCGCCCGCGCCCGAGCGCTTCGACCACCCCGATCACCCGCCCGATCCGGCCGGAGAGGCGGCGCGCGATCGACGCGATTCCCGTTCCAGGTGGTCGGCGTAGCGCCGGATGCCGTCCGTTGTCTCGACGACCCGACCTGCGATCGCCAATCGGGTGAGCGAGTCCTCTACGTCGAGCAGTCGGATGCCCGGGTCGACGCCGCGGAGGCGGTGGTAGAGCAGCCGAGGCCACAAGGGGCGTCGACGGCCGGTCACGAGGGATACGTAGGAGTCTTCACCGCGCAGCACCCGGTGGATCATCCCCGGGGTCAGCCCGCGGAAGCAGTCCCACAGCAGCGCCACGATCCAGCGGTCCAGCGCCTCGAGGTACTGCCCGGTCTCGCGCCGCACCGAGGGTTTCGGCCGCGGAGTCTCCAGGGCATCGAGCAGTGTCGGGCGAGGTCCCTGGGCGAGATCGTCGGCCCGGCTCCAACAGTGCGAACAGCGGCAGAGCCCGTTGTCCTTGCAGGATGCTCCTGCCGGCACCGGCTCGCGGAAGTACTCGGCGATCCCGTCGACGGCACACCTGCGCGAATCCGTGTACCAGGCCGCCAACGCCTGGTACTCCCGGCGATTGCGCTGTTGCCCGGTGGTCATGCCGGCCAGGTATCGGGCCGGCAGCGCCGCCGCGGCCACGGTTCCCGCAGGGCTGGTGGTGGCTACCGCCACCAGGGTCCGGTAGTTGCCCGCCTGCGACACATCCAGGAGTCCGAGGTCGTGCAGACCCCCGAGGAACGCCCACGTTGCCGCGGGGTCTGCGGCAAGGTCCCGATATCCGGCCACCTCGGCGGACAACGCATGGTGGATGTCCACCGTCGCCGTGTGACCCGGGACATCCGCTTCGGTCGCCAACAGCACATCGAGCGCCGCGGCAGCCACGGCGTCCAGGCCGATCGTGGCGGCGCCGCCCGACGGGCGGCCGATTCGGACCGCTGCCGGGAAGTCTCCGCCGTCGGCCAGCACCCCTGCGGACGACAGTACGGCGACGGCCCCGATCACGGCCGTCCGGTATTGCTCGGCGCTCCTGACCTGACGCGCCATGCCGGGTTCAACCAGACCATCCCGTACGTCGTCGCCCACACAGGTGTCCGCCATCCGGACCGGATCCAGCCAGCCGTCCGCCGAAGCGGCCCGCATCACCGCTTCGCCGAGCCGCGTGAGTACGGCGTCGGGCAAGCGCTGTGAACCCATCCAGGCCACCATGCGCAGCCCGCGCCCTGTTCCCAGCGCCAGACCCGCGGAAAGGGCGTCGACCGCCTCCGGGGGCCGCTGCGCCTGATCCCGACCCGCCCGCCCGAGTTGCTGGTAGAGCGCCGCCAGGTCGGACGGCGGCGAAACGGTGAACACCGCCCGGATGTCGGGGCGGTTCATTCCGAGGCCGAAGGCCGAGGTGGCGACGATCACCAGTGGCACGAAACCTTCGTCGCCTTTGCTCGGCGCTTCGCGGAACTCGGTCAGCACCGACGCCTTTTCGGCCTCCGACAGGCGACCGTGGAAGCGCCGCACATGCCTGCTGCCGGTTTCGCCGACGAAGGTACGCAGGTGGGCGTAGAGGGCCTCGACCTCCTTGACGGTCAGGCAGTACACGATGCAGTGCCCGTCGCAGGCACTGACCACCTGCTCCACCAGCCCGGCTGTCGCCGTCCGTCCACCGGAGGGCATCCACCGCCGGTACAGCGCCAGTTCGGGACGCAGGGCACCGGCCTTGACGGTCACAAGTCTCTCGTCGGACGCCACTCGGGCGGGCAGCCCGAACAGGATGGCGCGGAGCCCTTCCACCACCGTGTCGTTGGCGGTTGCGGTCACCGCGGTGACGCGCACTCCGTGTTCCTCGCGAAGTTCCTTGAGCAGCCGGGCGGCCCTGCGAAAGCTGGGTCGGAAGTCATCGCCCCATTGCACGAAGGTGTGCGCCTCGTCGACGGCGATCCGCCTCAGGATGCCGCGTCGTGCGGCCGTGCGCAGTGCCTCGGCGAAACGTCGGTCGGCCAATCGCTCCGGGGAGAGGTACACCAGCTTGATCCCGTGCGAGACCTCGCCGGTCAGCTCCTGGATCACGTCGGTCTTGCCGGTGCGGCTGTTCGACTCGGCCAGCGGTCCCACCAACGCGCGGACGGCGCCGCCGATCGACGCGTTCAGCTCCATGGCCTGATCGGCCATCAGGGCGACGAGCGGGGACACCACAACCGTGACGCCGGGGAGGACGAGGGCCGGCAACTGGAAGGTATAGGACTTGCCTGCGCCGGTGGGCAGCAGCGCCAGGACATCGCGGTCGTCGGCCACCGCCCGCAGCACGTCCTCCTGGTACGGCCGCAGCGTCAACGCTGCCGTCTCGAAGCGCAGGTGCCCGGCGACTTCGGCGCAGCGTCGGACGAGTTCGTCGGCCGGCGTACCGTGCTCGCGTGTCGCGTCCACCTCGTCCCGGGACATCGCGAGATTGCGTATCGCGAGCATTTGCGGCAGCAGGGTGTGCCGGTCGAGTGCTCCGGGCGTGCACAGTGCCTCGGCACGTCCGTGGGCGAGGCGACGTCGGTCCGCCAGGAACCGCCAGATCCTCGCCCAGCCCTCGGCCATCGTGGTGAGGTTGCCCCCGCATTTCTCCCCGGTCGCGGGGTCGAACTCCAACAACTCGGCATCGAGCGACTCCAGGAACACCTTGCGATAGGTACGTCGAAGCGCGGTCCGGCCGGCAAGCCTGCGGTCACCGACCACGATCACCCCGACGTGCTCGCTGCTGCGGATCAGGCGACCCACCGCCTGCCGGAGGTCGACGGCCGCCAGCGGCAGGTAGTACTCCTCGGCCGCGACCCGATCGGGGTCCGGGTGCCCGTCGGCTTCGGCCCGGGCGGCGACGGCCGCGCGTCGTGCCGCCACGACCGGGTCGGCGAACGGCGCGAAAGGCAGCTTGTTGATCCACACGAGGCCGAGGCGATCGTGGGCGAAGTCGACTCCCTGCCACAGGCCGCGCGTGGCCACGCATACCCCGCCCTCGGCCGAGAACTCGGACACCGCACGGGCGTTCCCCAGGATGGGGGCGACGTGGACGGGGACGTGGGGTGCTTCGCCCGGCAGCAGTCGCAGCAGGTGTTCCGCGGTTCCGGAGGCCGCGGCCTTCGATGTGGTCAGCACCAGGGCGCCGTTGCTCCAGGCTTCCCCGGTGGCGTCGACACCGACCACCTCGCGGACATAGCCGGCCACCTGGTGCGCGAGGGTACGCATCGCGCCCTCGGCCTGCTCGGCCCAACTGGGAAAGTCGGTGAAGCACACCAGGCGGGCCTGTTTCCGCAGGTCGAAGACCCCTGGCAGAGCGTGCGCCGTGACCCGGTCGGCCAGGCCCAGCCGGCCGCGGATGTACCGCCAGTCGCCGGAGACGCGCAGGGTCGCGGACACGTAGACCGTGCGGGAGAAGGCCGACAACGCCTGCTGCCAGTTCTCGTCCCGGGCAAGCTCAATCGGGCCGGTCGCCACGGTGAACCCGTATCTGCGCGGCGATTGTGCCAGCCCGGTGACGTCCACTTCCGTCGCGTACACGACGCGGTTCGAATGCCGAAAGAGCTCTGGCCCGGCCGTGACGGGCGCGCCCGGCCCCGGACGGTCGCCGAGGTCTTCCTCGGTCCCGGTGGCCGGCTCGGAATCGCCGTCGGAGTCTCCGGCGGTCTCGGACCCCCGGTAGTCGACAGGTGCGGAGGCGGCCGGATCGGGACGCGGCGCGAACACGCCGCTCGCGTCCGTGCTGATCCGTTCGCAGGCGGTGGTGACTTCATGCAACCGGGTGGCGAGCGTACGCGTGTGCTCCCTGTCCCACCAGGACGACCCGACGTCGCCGCCGGAGTCGAGCCGGCGCAGCAAGGCGGCCCGCGCCCGCGCGGTGAACCCGGCCAGAGTGCCGATCTCCTGCACAAGATGCCGGGCCGCCGGTACCTTGCCCAACCCGGCATGCGGGCCGGCCAAGGTGGCGCTGCGGTGTCCGGGTTCGCCCGTCTCGGCGTCGAACACGGTGGCGGCCTGGCGGGGGAGTCGAGCCGCGCCGAGGAACGCCTCCAACTCGGCGAAGGCATGGACCAGTTCCGGCGTGGAGTGTGCCCTGCGCTCGCGCAGCCAACGTCGCGCCTGAGTGGCGATCTGCTCGACGGCCCGATAGTCGACCTCGGCCCCTGCCGCCTGGGTCGCCGCTTGCTCCAGCGCATGTGCCTCGTCGACGATGAGGAGCGTATGAGAGCCGTTCGTCGCCAGACGGTCGATGTGGCCGAGGAGCAGCGCATGGTTGGCGATGACCAGGCGGTGTGATTCCAGCGCCTCGGCGACGGTGTCCGTGTGGGCGGCCAGCACGGAGGGGGCATCGGCGCTGTAGTCGCCGCCGTTCTGCGACAGGGACTCCAGCCAGAGGCCCAGCACGTTGCCATCGTTGGCGGATACGTACTCGGCAAGGAACGTGGTGACGTCGCCGGGGTCGGCGCTGTGTGCCCACCACCGTTTCAGTGCGGAGTCGGCCGTCACCAGGCGTCGAACGAGCCACGCCAGTAACTCCCCGAAGCCGGGAGAGTCCGAGAACGCCCCGGGGCGGCGGCCGGACACGCCGGAAAGCGGGCGCCGCTCGTGACGCGTGGCCTCGGCCAACACGGCCACCAATGCTCGCAAACTCAGCCGGCCGGCTCGGCCGCGTACGACGTCACAGGCCGACACGAGTCCGGGTATCCCGCTGCCGAGGCGGACCACCACCTCGGCGAGCTGGCGCTGCAACTGCCCGGTATACGTGGCGATGACGACCCGGTTGCGCGGGGCTGCGGCAAGCCAGTCGAGTGCCGCGGCGATCAGCACGAGGCTCTTGCCCGTGCCGGTCGGGGCCTCGACCAGAGTGTCATGCCCGGAGGCCAACTCCGCGGCGATCAGGTCCGCCATCTCCTGCTGGGCGGGGCGTTCCTCGGCGGGAGGCTCGCCCGGCCGCCGCAGCCGGTCGGCGAGTAGGTAGGGCGACAACCGCCCGTCACGGATGAGCCCCACGGGGATGGACGGGTCGGTGGTGGCGCGGCCACGGCGCACCCCGGCGGGAGACAGCGCGGACGCCAGGGTGGCGCTCACCCTGGCGTCGTCCCATGTCGATTCGTCCGTCGATTCGCCCGCCGTCGCTGCGGCTTCGCCCGACCTACCCTGCGTCGCGGACGCCTGTGCAGACAGGGCGGCGAGGACCGACCACGCCGCGGACCCCCTGGTGACCGAGAAGAGCAGATCGCGCAACTCGGCCGGCCAAGCGACCACTTCGCCTGCCAGACGGCGCAGCAGCCGGGCCGTGACGAGTGTGTCATGCAAGGCGTCGTGGAGACGCAGGCCCTCGATGTCGATGGCGAGCTCGTCCGCGAGCTTGGCCAACCGATGGTCCTTGGCGTGCGGCCAGGCCAGGTGTGCGAGGTAGAGGGCGTCGACGCGACGCAAACCGTCGATCGGGGGCAGGCCGACACGGCTCGTCTCCGCGTCCAGCCAACGGAAGTCCGCCGTCGTTCCGTTGTAGGCGATGAGGATCTCGTCCTCCGCGAGCCAGGCACGGAATTCGGCAAGGACGTCGACGGCCGGCCGTGCGGTGCGCCCGTACTCGAAACGCGTACGAGCGCTCCGGAGCAACAACTCCCATTCGGTATCCGGGAGTTGCACGTACGCGGCGAAAACGTCCTCGTGGTCGGACGCTCCCGCCGTGCTCGGCGCGCCCAGGGGCACGCGGACGGCGCCGAGTTGGTACATCCGTCGTTCGCCCTCGGGCGCGGAAGCGGTGGGGCGGACCACACATTCCAGGTCGACGATGACTACGGACTCGGGCGGCCCGGTGGTCCGCGTCGCGTCGGACGTGTCGGCTGATGCGTCCGTGGTCACCAGGGCGTACTTGTCGTCCGCGAAAACCACCAGACCCGCCGCCACCGCATCGTCCACCGCGGCTCGGAAGGGGCTCTCGCGCACCGCGCCGAAACGTGCGCGGGCCACGCCCAGCAGCGCATCCCACCCCAGCGGCCCGTTGTCGGACAAGAGCCCGACAACGCGCTCCACCCCCGCAGACATCCCACTCCCCATTGGCACCCCACCCCTGAGGACCACTGTTGGTTTTATACCTTGCTGCCACCACCGTTCGGGTGGTGTTCGTGGAATCAGCCATTCACACAGCTCTCTTCGCCACTCGGCGCCGTTACCTGCATGACGCGATATCCCGATGCGGCTCGGGCACGAGACCCGGCCGTGGCGACGAAATCGGGCCCGGCGCGAGCGACGTACCGCTGATCGCAGTAGCGTCGCGACTGCCTGTCACACCTCGCGTCTGCCGAGGTAGTGGTGGCTACGTGCGTCGCGCTGTACCCAGGCCGGGAGGTCGGGCCCATCCGCGACGTAACCCGGCCTGGGCCTTCGAAGTACGTGAGCATCCGGGCCGTCCAGCACGCCGCGATGAACCGGCTCCCGGGATCCTGCGGAGCAATCAGCGCAGTGCGGGCCTACCAGCCGCGGATCCTACGCCCGTAGTCGGTGTCGGGACCGAGCAGCGCGTCGGCGACCCGCCCACCGGAGTCCTTGGCACCGCCGCCGAAGTTCAGCGTTCCGGCCGCGTTCGCGCTGGCGGCGACGCCGTCCCAGTATCGGGCTTCACGCTCGAAGCGCACCGGCTCGACCAACCGCAGCAGCTCCTCGGCGTTCAACCGAGTACCGCCAAGGGCCCAGCTGGTGGCCTGATGAACGGCGATCCCGAGCCCCGCGAGCACCGCGGGCGCGGAGACGGCGTCACGCGCCTCGAAGTGCGGGAAGAGCCCGCCGATCAACTGCGAAAGCAGCGGCACAACCTCGCGCTCGGCCTGCTCGGCGCTCACCCCGTCGGGCAGCTCGCCCTCGTGCATGGTCGCAGAGGAGAGCCCGAGCCCGCCCCTCCCGTGCAGGGTCGTGATCACCAGGACCCGCAGGGCGGACAGGGTCACGACCTCCGGGTCGGCTTTCGTCAACTGCCGCTTGCGCGCCTGCACCAGCTGGCTGAACGGGACGATCTTCCCATCGTGCTCGACCTTCACCGCCTCGGCGATCCGGTGGGCGAGCTGAGTGCCGATGTCACGCTGGTCCATCGACATGGCCAGATTCTTCGCGACCGGCACGCCCTCGACGTTGCGGTCGTAGAAGATCTGTCGCGCGTCCTCGACGCTGAGCCCGAAGTACAGCTCGAACGGCAGCCGTACGCTGCTGAGCTTCTCGTACGTCGTCCCGAACCGCTCGGGGTTGTCGAACAGCTCGTGCCAGGCGGTGACCTGCGTCTCCCCGTCGATGGCCACGACCGGCGACCCCGGCAGCACGGTGACCGTACGGATTCCGCTGCCCGTGATCAGTTCCTCGCTCACCGCACCCGGCTGCCCGTCCAGCCACAGCGTGATCGGCGGCGTGGACCATGCCGCCCCGTGCCCGCCGTCGATTCCGGTGGCGATGTAAGAGGCGTACGAGGTCACGTTCCGCCCTTTCTGCGAGGCCTTCAGCATCCGCTGCACGAGCCCGCGAACTTCGGCGTGCCGGCGCACCGCGCCGGAGGCGTACTTCAGGGCCCGGGTGGAATGCCGTAGGTGGTAGTCGGCCGGAACCAGGCCGGCGCGGTTGGCCTGGGTAACCGCCTTGACATATGCGGATCTCGTGGCGGCGTCCGGGCCCTCGAAGCGCAGCACACCTCCGGACGCGGTGATCCGATCGACGAGGTCCCGTGCCGCCGTGTTGGCGGCGACGACCTTGCGTCCACGGGTTTGGCCACGCTGCCATTGCCTGACACCTCTGTGACTGGCTTGAGCGGTGCCGGAGCAGTCGCGGCTTGGTGCGAGGCGGAGTTGGGGGCAGGCTCCTGCACCGTGCTGTGCTGCCGTCGGGGTGCCGGGTCCGGGCGATCGGGGTGGTGACCGTGCTCAGGATGGAACCGTCCGGCGTCGGTGATCGACGCCCGGAACAGTCCGCCGCGTTTGCTGACCTTCACCAGCCCGCGGTTGCTCAGCCCGTACGCCGACTGCCGGTACGGCAGATCAGCGGCGGCGCCGAGGTCCGCTCCCTCGCTCACGCGCTTGAGTAGTTCGCGTTGGGCGGAGTTCAGCGGATCCCATCGACGCATGTCCACAAGCTCGCACTGCGGCGGTCGGTCCCACAGCGCTTCACGCGAAATCCTGCCGCGCGTGGCGATGGTCGTCCGTGGATCGGCCGTGCAGCCGCTGATCACCCAGTCGTACACGCGCGTGGTGAATGGCCATCCACCACGCGAACGGTCACGGTGGAACAGGACACGATCCGGCAATTCGTCACGGATCTGGTGCTTGTCGACAAACTTGAGCGCCGCCCGCATCGCCGTGCGCGCTTCACGCACACCGTTCGACCGGAACTACAATACGCACCGCCGGCACCGGGAGCTCGACCGGACAGCACCGCACCCGAACCGAGCATCCGATCCCGACGAACTCCAGCGCCTACGCATCCGCCGACACGATCGACTCGGTGGCACCATCCACGGGCATCGGCACGTAGCTTGACCTGCCCGGATGGTTCATTCGGCACCCACAGCCCCGAGCAGGCGCCCTACTCGGGGATCGGCGCCGGACGCGCCGGCGGGGGATGCGGCGTGGTGGCTCAGCCGCCGAGGGCGTCGGTCACCAGTTTGAGGACTGGTATCGGCCAGGGCGCAGGTGTCCAGCGTGGCGCTGCCCTTGCCCGACCCCTGGTTGACGTCGTCCACGAAGGTCTCATCAAGCCGCTCGACGCCTGGCTCGCCGAAGTCTTCGCCCCCGACCGCCTCGCCGACACCATCGAGCAGATGTACAGCGCACAGCTCGACCCCGACCAATCCCTCGCAGCGAACGAGGCAGCTCTTGTGATCACCGACTGCGACCGAATACTTACCCACTATCGCGCGGCCCTCGAAGCCCGCACCGACCCCCAGCTCATCGCGACCTGGACCGCAGAGGTTCAAGCCACCCGCGCCCAAGCCCTCGCTCGCACCCACAGCCTCACGGGCGGTCGCATGGAGAGGGAGGAGGTGGAAGCCCTCGTGCGTGAGATCGGGGACATTCCGGCCGCACTCGCCGAAGCCGAACCACAGCTCAAGGCAGGCACCTACGACGTGCTCGGGCTGCAGCTCACATACGACCCCGGAAACGCAACAAGTGCGGGCCGAGGCAAGCCTCGAACCGCACAAGTTGGGGTTATCGTCTGTGTCCGAGGGGGGACTTGAACCCCCAAGCCCTTTCGGGCACTAGCACCTCAAGCTAGCGCGTCTGCCAATTCCGCCACCCGGACCGGGTGGTCTCCGCGTGTGTTTCGTGCGGCGACGTGGAGAACCATATCAAAGATCCGGAGGGGCGTCGGACCGGGACCAAAGGGGGCTGACCTGGGGCTTGGCGGGGGTGGTGGATTCGGGGGCGGGGTGGGAGTGGGGTGGGTTCGCCAGGGTTCGCCATGCCTCGTTCGGTGGATGGGGTACGGCAGAATGGTTGGCGATGTCGAGCGACGACGGGCTCGTGAGTCGGAGGCCCTTCAGCTACCCGACCGCGCCGAACAGTGCCTTGTATCGGGCGGTCATGGGTGTTTTCGTCGCGGCCAAGCAGCGGTTCCTGGTGCATTTGCGGCCCGAGGACGTGCAGGTGGCGCTGGTGGAGCCGGTCGAGCTCTCGGTCGTGGCGACGGCGCTGGAGCGGCTTGCGGACTGGGGGAATCTGCGGGCGGATGCGGACACCGGGCGGGTGACGTCCGTCGAGGATTTCTATCGGCATCGGTATCTGTATCAGCTGACGCGCGAGGGCGAGGCCGTCGAGGAGGCGTTGAGCGCGTACGACGCGGCGCTCGGCAGGCGGGGTGCGCTTCAGGCGGTGGCCCTGGAGGACATCGCAACGCAGTTGCGTGCCCTGATCGAGTTCGGTGCGGCCGACCGGCTGGATGAGGGCAAGGTTCACCTCGCGCTGATCACCCTGGTGCACCGGTTCAATGATCTTGCGGACAATGCTCGTGCCTTCATGGGGTCGCTTCAGCGGACGATCGATCTACACGACGCCGACGTCGAGGTGTTCCTCGCCTACAAGGATCGGCTGATCGACTACCTGGAGCGGTTCATCGCCGATCTGGTCACGCGTGGTGCGCAGATTGCCGGGCTGCTCGACGAACTGGGTGACCCGCGTCGGGCCGACGGCGCCCTGGGTCGGCTCCTGGGCAGCGCTGCGGAGCGTGAGGCGGGTGATGCCGCGCCGGATCCGACGGAGGTACGTGCGGACGGGGTCGGTGCGGAGGCCGCCGTTCGGCTCGCGCTGTATGAAACGTGGGTCGGGCGCTGGCAAGGGCTGCGTGCGTGGTTCATTGCCGAGGGCGGGCACGAGTCGCAGGCCCGGCTGTTGCGCAGTCGTGCGCGCAGTGCGGTGCCGCAGTTGCTCACCGTGGTCGCCGTGCTGAACGAGCGGCGGGCCGGCCGCTCGGATCGCTCGGCCGACTTTCGGGCCCTCGCGTTGTGGTTCGCGCAAGCCCCCGACGATGCCGCCCGGCATCGGTTGTGGCGGTCGGCGTTCGGGTTGCACTCGTCCAGGCATCTGACCGTGGACGCGGAGACGTTGCAGGCCCGCGAACTGGATCCGCCCGCCGCCACGACCCCGTGGCATGATGCCCCGCCCATCCACATCAGCCCGCAACTGCGCAAAACCGGGTCGTACGAACGACGCGGCAAGCCCAATCGCATCGCGGATCGGTCCGAGGCACGTCGGTTCCTCGCTGAACACGCGCGCCGCGAGCGGATCCAGCTTGCGGCGGCGCGAGCCTTGCTCGCCACGCACGGGGTGACCCGGCTCGGGCGGCTGCCGGAACTGGATCCCGTCACCTTCGGACTGTTCCTGCAACTCCTCGGTGACGCGCTCGCACTCTGGCGCCCCGAGACCACCCATGTGGTGGCCACCGGCCACGACGGCTCGATGGAGATTCACCTCACCGTGCCCGACGACGACGCCCGGGCCGAAGTGCACACCACCGTAGGGGTGTTCAGCGGCCCCGACTTCCTGATCGAGATCATCGACCTCGGGGAGACCGGGGAGACCGGGAAGACCGGGAAGACCGAGGAAGCTCACGAAGCCGAGGAAGCCCACGAAGCCCACGAACCCATGGACGGCGCCCCAGGCATGGCCGAGACCCCAGGGACCGCGGAAGCGGAAGGGGTCGGCGCGTGACGCGGGTGCTGGGATCGGCCCTCGACGAGGATCGTCGGGCCAAGCGGCGTCGGGCCGCGCGAGCCCTCCTGCGCGCCCCGCTGCTCCGCGCCCGAGGGGAGAGCGGCGAGGAATTCCGCCTCGTACAGCAGTTCGCCGCCGAGTTGCGGCCCTGGTTCGAGCGCAACACCGGGTGGCGGCTGTACGTCGACGCCGAGGTCGCGCGCCTGTACAAGGTGCCCGCCGATGCGGGCTCGGCCACTCATCCGGCACGCGATCCCCGTACCAAACTGGCTTTCGTGGCCCGAAGGTACGTGCTCACCTGCCTCGCGCTCGCCGCGTTGGAGCGTTCGGACCACCAGATCGCGCTCGGGCGCCTGGCCGAGCAGATCGTGATCGGTGCCGCCGATCCGGCGCTGAGCGATGCCGGCGTCGAGTTCACGCTGGAGAACCGCGAGGAACGCGCCGACCTGGTGGCCGTTGTCCGTCTGCTGATCCGGCTCGGGGTGCTGACCCTGGTGGCCGGTGACGAGGAGGCATATCTCAAGGCCACGGGGGATGCCCTGTACGACGTGGACCGTCGGGTGATGGCCGGGTTGCTCACCTCCAGGCGAGGCCCCTCGACGATCACCGAGGCCGCATTCGAGGACCGGCTCGCGGGGCTGGCCGACGACCCCGTGCTCGACAACGACGACCTGCGCAATCAGCGCATCCGGCACCATCTCACCCGCATGCTCCTGGACGACCCGGTCCTGTACTACGCGAACCTGTCCGACGCCGAACTCGCCTATCTCCAGAAGCAACGGCCGCACATCACCGGTGCGATCACGGAGCTGACCGGACTGGTTCCCGAGGTGCGTGCCGAGGGCATCGCGATGGTCGATCCCGACGACGAACTGACCGATATCAAAATGCCCGACACCGGCACCGACGGACACGTGACGTTGCTGCTCGCCGAGCGGCTGGCCGCCGAGCCGGGCAGGGTGGTTCCCGTCGCGGAACTACGGCTGCGAGTCCGGGAGTTCGCCCGCGAACATGGTGGCTTTTGGCGTAAGGCCGCAAGTGAACCGGGCGCGGAGCACGAACTCGTCGAGCAAGCCGTGGGCAGATTGACCGCGCTGGGCCTGCTCGCCCGGATCGACGGCGAGGACGGAACGCCCGCAATCGTCGCGCTCCCGGCGCTCGCTCGCTACGCCGTCGGTGAGACCGTTCTCCTCGAACCGGGGGCCAAGTCACCGACCCCGCGCGCGAGGCGAACGGGAGCGAAGGGCACCCGCCGATGACCCGACCCCCGCGCACCAGGCGAACCGGACCGAAGGGCAGCCGCCGATGAGCCCGATCCTGCCGCAGCCCCGCCGCGAGCGCTGGCAGCCGTTGCGTACCGGCCTGGTGGACCTCTTCCACTACGACGTCGAGGAGTTCCACTTCCGGGACGGGCGCCTGCTGCTGCGCGGCAACAACGGGACCGGCAAGTCCAAGGTGCTCGCGTTGACCCTGCCGTTCCTGCTCGACGGCGACCTGTCCGCGCACCGGGTCGAACCCGACGGCGATCCACGCAAGCGGATGGAATGGAACCTGCTCCTGGGCGGCGAACACCCGCACAGCGAAAGGCTCGGCTACACGTGGATCGAATTCGGCAGGCGTGCCGAGGACGGCACCGTCGAATTCCGCACGCTCGGTTGTGGGCTCAAGGCGGTGGCGGGCCGAGGAATCGTCCGGCACTGGTACTTCCTGACCACCCAGCGCGTCGGCGCGGGCCTGTCCCTGATCGACGGTACCCGCACCGCACTTACCCGGGATCGGCTCGGTGAGGCACTGGCCGGCCACGGGCTGGTCTACGACCAGGCGGGCAACTACCGCCGGGCGGTGGACGACGCGCTGTTCGGCCTCGGTGAACAGCGCTACGCCGCGCTCGTCGACCTGCTCATCCAGCTGCGCCAGCCGCAACTGTCCAAACGACCCAGCGAGAAGGCGCTCTCCAAGGCGCTCACCGAGGCCCTCGCGCCGATGGACCAGGCCGTGGTCGCGGACGTCGCGGAAGCGTTCCGCAGCCTCGACGAGGATCAGGCCCGGCTCGCCGCGATGGCCGAGACCGAGCAGGCGGCCACCGCGTTCCTGACCCACTATCAGCGCTACGCCCGGGTCGCCTCGCGCCGCCGGGCCCGATCCCCGCGCAGCGAACAGGCCCGCTACGACGGGCTGCGCGGCGAGCTGACGCGGGCGCAGGCGGAGGAATCCGAGGCCGAACTCCGGGTCGCGGCCGCAGAGAACCTGATCGCCGAATGCAATGCCGAGGCAGCCCGGCTCCAAGCGCAGGACGAAGCCCTGCGCGCGGGGCCGGAAATGCGCAGCGCCCGCGAACTCGACCGAGCCGCCGAGACCGCGCGTCTGGCCCGAGCGGATGCGGCCCAGGCCGAAGCGGACGCACGGCGCGCGGACGAGGACGAACGGCGCGCGAGCGACCGCGCAGCCCAAGCAACCGCCCGGTCGTCCGCCGCCGTCGCCGATGTCGCGGCCGTCCGCGCCGAGGCCGCCGACGCGGCCGAGCAGGCTGTACTGACCGCCGCACACGTCGAACACGTGGCCGGCGCCTCGGTCGACGAACCCCGGGTACGCCGGACCGCCGACGACCTGGTCGACCGCCGTCGGCGTACCGTCGAACTGCTCGCCGAACTGCACCGCGAGGCCGATCGCCTCACCGCCGTGCGCGTTGCAGCCCGGCTGCGACTCACCGACATCGAGAGCGAACTGGCCGCCCAGGCCGAGGAGCACGAACGCGGTGCCGAAGCGGTCCGGACCGAGACGCGCGCCTTCGTCGCGGCCGTACGCGAGTACCTGGCCGGTTGTACCGAACTGCGGCCCGCGGATCCGGTCGGCCTGCTCGACGAACTCACCGTGTGGGCAGGCACGTTGACCGGCCCGGACCCGGTTCGCGCGGCCACTGCCGCGGCGGCTCGCGAGCGGCATGCGGTGCTCGCGGCACAGGCGGCCGGGCTGGCCGCCGAACTGCGCGAAGCCGAACGGCAAGCCGGGCGGTTGCGGGCCGAACTGGCGGAACTGCACGCAGGTGGGACCCGCCCGCCCCGCCCGCCGCACACCCGAAACGACGACGCCCGCGCGTCGCGAACAGGCGCTCCCCTATGGCGCCTCGTCGACTTCACGGACGCGGTGCCCGACGGCGCGGTCCGAGCCGGGATCGAAGCGGCCCTGGAGGCGTCCGGCTTGCTCGACGCGTGGATCGACCCGGACGGTGCGGCGACCTCGGCGAAGACGGGCGACCTGCTCGCCCGGCCCGGGCCGACCGTGGCCGGGCACACCCTCCGCGACGTGCTGCGCCCCGCCGTCGACCGGGGTGACCAGCGGGCGGGCGCGGTACCCGATGCGACCGTGGGTCGGCTGCTCGCTTCGATCGGTTGGGGGTCGGACAGTCGTGCGGTTACCCGGGTCGCCGCGGACGGCAGCTTCACCATCGGCGCCTTGACCGGCCGCTGGACCAAGCCGAGCGCGGAGTACCTGGGTGCGGGCGCCCGGGAGAGTGCCCGGCGCACCCGGATCGAGGCACTGACCGCCGAACTTGCCGAGCTCGACGCCCGGTGGGTCGAACTCGAGGATCGGGCCGGGATGGTGACGGCACGTCAGCACCGGCTCGACGAGGAATCGGCGGCGCGACCGGGCGACGAGACGCTGCGCCGGGCGCACGCGCAGTTCGCCGTGTCCGGCACCCGGCTGGCCGCTCTGGACACGCGCCGGGCCGAGCAGGAGCGGCGTGTGGTCGACGCGGCGACGGGCGCCGACGAGGCCGCGGCCGAGACCCGCCGCGCCGCCGCCGACACGGGGTTGCCCGCCGAACCCGACGCCCTCGCCTCGGTCTCGGCCGGCTTGGCCCGGTATCGCGAGGCGCTGGCCGCGCTGTGGCCCGCACTCCGCGAGCACACCGCCGCCTCGACCGCTGCCGCAAGCGAGCTCGTCGAGGCCGAACGGGCGACGGTGCACGCGGCCGAGCTGCGTGAGCGGGCCGAAGCGGCACGGCGCCGGGCGCTCGCCGCCGAAAGCGGTCACGAAACCCTGGCCGCCACCGTCGGCGCGGCCGTAGCCGAGCTGCAACGCAGGCTCACCGAGACGCGAACGGCCGCGCGCGCATGCGAGGAGGCGACCCGACGGGCGCACCGCGAGCAAACGGACGCGGTCAAGTCCGGGGGAGTAGCCCAAGGGCGCCGCGAGCAACTGGAGCGTGACGTCGCCGAGTCCGCGCGCATCCGGGACGAGGCGGTGGCCGCGTTGCGCCGGTTCGCGAGCACCGGCCTGCTGACGGTGGCCCTGCCGGAACTGGACGTGCCCACACCGGACTCCGGCTGGGCCCCCGATCCCTCGGTCCGGTTCGCGCGGCGCATCGAGCGCGAGCTGGAGCAGATCGAGGATTCGGACCAGGCGTGGGAGCGGGTCCAGCGGCGGGTGGCGGAGGAACTCAAGAACCTTCAGGACGCCCTCGGACGCCACGGACACACCGCCTCGGGGCACATGCTCGAGGACGGTGTGGTCGTCGACATCGTCTTCCAGGGCCGCACTTCGACGGTGGCCGATCTCGCCGTCTCGCTGGCGGCGGAGGTGGAGGCCCGGCGGCGGCTGCTCTCGGCCCGGGAGCGGGAGATCTTGGAGAACCATCTGATCTCCGAAGTGGCGGGCACTCTCCAGGAGTTGATCGGCGCTGCGGAGCGCCGGGTGGCCGTGATGAACAGTGAGTTGGCGGCCCGCCCGACCAGTACCGGTATGCGGCTGCGACTGGTGTGGCGCCCGGCCCGGGAGGCGCCGACCGGCTTGGCCGCCGCACGCAGCCGGTTGTTGCGGCAGACCGCGGATGCCTGGACGGCCGAGGACCGCGCGGCGGTGGGCGACTTCCTCCAGGCCGAGATCGCGCGCGTGCGCAGCCGGGACACCGGCGGCACGTGGGTCGAACAACTCACCACGGCCCTCGACTACCGCTCCTGGCACGAGTTCGGGATCGAGCGGCATCAACACGGCCAGTGGAGCACCGCGACCGGTCCGGCATCCGGTGGCGAACGGGTGCTCGCGGCCTCGGTACCGCTGTTCGCGGCGGCGTCCTCGCACTACGCCTCGGCGGCGAATCCGTACGCGCCCCGGTTGGTCACACTGGACGAGGCGTTTGCGGGGGTCGACGACGACTCGCGGGCCAAGTGCCTGGGCCTGCTCGCGGCCTTCGACCTGGATGTGGTGATGACGAGTGAGCGCGAATGGGGCTGCTATCCCGAGGTGCCGGGTCTGGCCATCGCCCAGTTGTCCCGGGTGGACGAGATCGCGGCGGTGCTGGTGACCCGATGGGAATGGAACGGCGAACATCGTTTCCGCAGCGTCGATCCGGAGCCGATGGAGCCCAGTCCGGTGCCGGTGCCCACGCCGAGGTCCGGCGGCTCGTCCGATGCCGCGCAGGACGGGCTGTGGGCGTGACTCTGTGGGGCGTGACTCTGTGGTGCGTGGCGCAGTGGGTGTGACGCAGTGGGTGTGACCGGGACGCACCTCGAACGGCTGCTCGGTGGGCCGGATCTCGCATGGTTGGTGGATCGTACGCGACAGCGCCTGGAACGTGCCCGGGCACTCGACGGATCGATCACTCTCAAGGAGCCCACGGCCACCCAACGGGCGGCATTGGAAAGGTTGTTGGGCCGGCCCGCTCGCGATGGCGGTTCGTTGTCGGTCGCGCTGCCGGCGGTCGATCGTATTCTTCGTGAATCGGGCGCATGCCCAGCCGGCCTCGCGGCAGCCGTCGAGATCCTCCGCGGCCCGGTGTCGATCCGCCACGAGGTTGCCTCGGCGCAACGCAGCGCATGGGCCCGGGCCTTCCGTGCACTGGATGAACTGGTCGACAGACGACCGCAGTTGTCCGGATGGGCGACGGACATCCGCGCGTCCGGTCTGGTCCGGCGGCTGTGCGGCACCCCGGAGGGCGCCGGGCACGTGTTGGCCGACGTCGTGGCGGTGCTCGGGGCATTGCCGGTCGAGGGCGAGCCGATCGGCGTCTTCGCGGCGCGGGTCTGCGCCGACGCGCACGCGCTCGACGAGGATCGTCCCGTGGCCACGCTGGTCTTCGGAGCGGCGCGGGTGCTCGCGGAGGTGCCGGCCGGGAGTGGTGCCGAGTGGCGGCGGGAGGTCTGGGCGGCTGTCGGGCTGCTCAAGGACGACCTGTCGAGCACGGTGCTCACCCTCGGACTGCCCGGTGACGACGCCTCACCCACGGGGCGGGCACTTGCGATCCTGACCGCGGCCGGGCAGCCGGCGGTGTTGACGTTGCGGCAGATCGTCGGCGACCCGCCTGCGGCGCCGGCCGCGGGGACCGCGGTGTTCGTGTGCGAGAACCCGGCGGTGGTCGCGGCGGCGGCGCACCGGATCGGGGTGCATTGTCCGCCTTTGGTGTGCGTGTCGGGTCAGCCCGGAACGGCCGCCGTGCGGCTGTTGGCGGCGCTGACCGCCGGCGGAGCGGTGGTGCGGGCGCATGGCGACTTCGACTGGGGCGGCCTGCGGATCGTGTCCGGTCTCGCCGCGCGCTTCCCGGTCGAGCCGTGGCGTTACGGCGCCCGGGACTATCGCGCGGCCGTGGCCGTGCGGCCCGGCACCGCGCTGACGGGTACGGCGACGGTCGCCACCTGGGACCCGGAGCTGGCGCCGGCGATGCACGCGGCCGGGCGCCGGGTCGAGGAGGAGGCGGTACTCGACCACCTCCTCGCTGATCTCCGGTCGACGGGGCGAGCGGGAGGACGGTGAGGGGGAGCCCGGTGGAGGGGAGCATGGTGCGGGGATGCGGTGAGGGGAGGCGGTGAAGGGAGGCCGCCCGGTGTGGTCGGCGGGGACGGTGAAGCAGGTCGGGGCTGATCGAGGCCCGATTCGGGCGGCCGGCCGGTCGGTCGGTTGAACGCGGTGCGAACTGCCGTGTTCGAAACGCCTGTTCCCATGCCGGTTCTCCTGCTGCCGCTCAGGCCGGTCCGAGCAGCCGCGCCTCTTCTGCCGCCGAAAGGTCCCTGGGCAACGGGGGTTCGCCTCGGGCGCGGTCCCAGGCCAGTACGTCGGCTGCGGTCGTCGAGAGTGGTGTGGTCGGCAGTCCGGCGGCGCGGGCGCGGGCGGCGCTGCGTTGGCGGGTGTGCCATTGCTCCTTCGGGCAGACCAGGGGGAACGGGCCGGGGACCGCGTCGGGGGAGACCGGCACGATCTCCACCTCGGTGCCCGCCACCTGTGCGCAGACGCCGATCAGGTCGGCCAGTGTGGTCGGTTCGGCCGGGCCGACCGCGTGGAAGGCGCCCGGTCGGTCGTCGATCAGCAGGCGGGTGACCAGGCGGGCCAGGTCGCGCGAGTCGACCACCTGGATCGGCTGTTCGGGCCGGCCCGGCAGCGCGATCCGTCCGCCGCGGGCGGCCCGGCGGGACCAGTACGTGAAGGTGTCCTGCACGTCGTGCGGGCCGACCACGTTGCCCGGCCGCACGATCGTCGCGCGCTCGCCGTACCGGGCGAGTACGTCGTCCTCGCAGGCGACCTTGCACGGTCCGTAGGTGTCGTTGTCGAGCACCTCGGTGTCGCGAACGGGTGCGCGCCGAGGGGTGTCCTCGTCCGAGCCGGGGCCGACGCCGGACTGGACGTAGACCGCCTGGCTGGAGACGAACAGGTACCGGCCGACCCGGTCGCCGAGGACCGCCATCGCCTGTCCGACGTGGCGCGGGACGTACCCGCTGACGTCCACCACCGCGTCCCACTCGCCCTCGCGCAGCGCGGTGTAGTCGCCGGTGTCGCGATCGCCGATCCGTCGGGTCGCCTCGGGGAAGAGGTCCGTTCCGGTGCGGCCGCGGCCGAAGAGGGTCACCTCCGCGCCCTCGCGCAGCGCGTCCTCGACGATCGCTCGCCCGACGAATGCGGTGCCTCCGAGTACAAGAATTCGCATGGTTCGCGACCGTACCGGGTCGGGCGGGCGGAAGGTGGCGATCGTGGTCTTGTCAATCATGGTTGACAAGCGTGCCGTGTCAACGTAGGTTGACATGCATGACCGAAGCAACCGACCTCGCCAGTCGTGCGGGGGATCGCGATCCACGGGTGGGCCTACGGGCCGTGGCCGCCCTGCGCCGGCTGCTCGAACAGCTCGAGGCCGTACAGGTGCGCAGTGCGCGCGTGCAGGGCTGGTCGTGGCAGGAGATCGCCGCGGAACTCGGGGTGAGCCGGCAGGCAGTGCACAAGAAACACGGGAGGAACTGATGTTCGAGAGGTTCACGGGCAGCGCTCGGGGCGTCGTGTACGGGGCCATCGAGCGTTCGCGGCGGGCCGGGGACGCCTGCGTGGAGGAGGAGCACATGCTTGCGGCGCTGTTGGACGCCGAGGGTACGCGGACCTCGGTCGCACTCGCCACGATCGGCTTCGTGGCGAGCCGCGACGAGATCGAACGCGGGTTGGCCCGGGCCCGGCGGCGTGGCGGCATCTCGCAGGCCGACGAGGCCGCGCTCGCCGACCTCGGGATCGACGTGGGCGAGATCGTCGCGCGCGTCGAACAGACGCACGGCGAGGGCGCGTTGGCGCCGGTTAGGCGGACCCGGCGGCTGTGGCCGTTCGGCGGGGGTCGGACCGGGCACGTGCCGTTCACGTCGGGTGCCAAGAAGGTGCTCGAGCAGTCGCTGCGCGAGTCGGTCGCGCGCGGAGAACGGCACATCGGCGACGAGCACGTCCTGCTCGCGCTGACGGCCCGGCCGGGGGTGGTGGCGGACCTGCTCGCGGAGTACGGCGTCACCCACACGGCGGTGCTGAGGGCACTGGCGCCCCAGGCCCAGGCGGGTTGACCGGAGCCTTCGTCCGACAGCAACCCGACGCCAAAGGACTGCGAGAGCCGGGCCCTTCGTGAGCCCGGCTCCCACACGCCCGCCGACAACACCGACCGACCTACGTGGCGACAGGTGACCTACCGACCGGCAGGCCTACGGACCAGCAGGCCTACCGCCCAGCAGGCCTACCAGCAGGCCTACTGACTAACAGACCTACCGCCCAACAGGCCCACCGACCAACAGACCTATTTACCAGCCGACCTCACTCCACCAACCCAGCCCGCCGCAACGCATCCGCGATCGCCCCGCCGCCCCCGGCCGGCCCCTGCGGACCCCGGGTCTGCTTCGGCGGCGCGGCGCCCCGTCGTCCCTGACCCCCGCCGCCCGCACCGCCCCCGCCGCCCGCACCACCATTGCCCCCCTGGCGCGCACCGCCCTGCCGCCCGTCTCCCGACCGCCCACCCCGCTGCCCATCGCCGCGCTGCCCGTCCCCGCGCCGCCCATCGCCCTGCGGCCTACCCACGCGTGAGCCACCTTCGGGGCGCGGCCCGCGCTCCGGGCGCGGCCCGCGGTCGCCGCGGTCCGTACGCGCCCCGCGCTGTTCCGCCTCGTCCTCCAGGCGCAGTGTCAGCGAGATCCGCTTGCGCGGGATGTCTACGTCGAGCACCTTGACCCGGACCACGTCGCCCGACTTGACCACGTCGTGCGGGTCGCTCACGAACGTCTTCGACATCGCCGAGACGTGCACGAGGCCGTCCTGGTGCACGCCGACGTCCACGAACGCGCCGAACGCGGCCACGTTGGTGACCACGCCCTCCAGGAGCATCCCGGGTTGCAGGTCGGACAACTTCTCGACGCCCTCCTTGAAGGTCGCCGTCTTGAACGCCGGTCGCGGGTCGCGTCCCGGCTTCTCCAACTCGCGCAGGATGTCGGTCACCGTCGGCAGGCCGAACTTCTCGTCGGTGAACGCCTTCGGGTCCAGCGCGCGCAGCCGGGGCGCCGCACCGATCAGGGTCCGGACGTCACCGCCCGCCGCCGCGGCGATCTTGCGCACCACCGGGTACGCCTCCGGGTGCACCGAGGACGCGTCCAGCGGGTCGTCGCCGGCCGGGATCCGCAGGAAGCCCGCCGCCTGCTCGAACGCCTTCGGGCCGAGCCGCGCGACGTTCTTCAGGTCGCGCCGGGTCTTGAACGGGCCGTTGGCGTCCCGGTGTTGCACGATGTTCTCGGCCAGCGTCGCGCCGATCCCGGAGACCCGGGTGAGCAGCGGCGCGGACGCGGTGTTGACGTCCACGCCGACCGCGTTCACGCAGTCCTCGACCACCGCGTCCAGCGACCGGGACAACTTCAGTTCGGACAGGTCGTGCTGGTACTGCCCGACGCCGATCGACTTCGGGTCGATCTTGACCAACTCGGCCAGTGGGTCCTGGAGTCGGCGGGCGATGGACACCGCGCCGCGCAACGACACGTCCAGGTCCGGGAGTTCCTGGGAGGCGAAGGCCGAGGCGCTGTACACCGACGCGCCCGCCTCGGAAACCATCACCTTGGTCAGGCCCAACTCGGGGTGCTTGGCGATCAGTTCGGCGGCCAGCTTGTCGGTCTCGCGCGAGGCGGTGCCGTTGCCGATCGCGATCAGGTCCACCCGGTGCGCGGCGGCCAGCTTCGCGAGGGTGGCGATCGACTCGTCCCAGCGGCGGCGCGGCTCGTGCGGGTAGATCGTCTCGGTGGCGACCACCTTGCCGGTGTCGTCGGTCACCGCGACCTTGACCCCGGTACGCAGACCCGGGTCCAGGCCCATCGTGGCGCGGGTGCCGGCCGGCGCCGCGAGCAACAGGTCGCGCAGGTTGGCCGCGAACACCCGGACCGCCTCGTCCTCGGCCTCCTGCCGCAGCCGACTGCGCAGGTCGATGCCCAGGTGCACCAGGATCCGGGTACGCCAGGCCCAGCGCACGGTGTCCGCGAGCCACTTGTCGGCGGGGCGGTCCCGGTTGACGATGCCGAAGGTGTGCGCGATCGAGCGCTCGTACTCGGTCGGGCCGTCGACCTCCTCGTCCGTCGAGGGGGCGAGGGTGAGGTCGAGTACGTCCTCCTTCTCGCCGCGGAACATGGCCAGGATCCGGTGCGAGGGCAGTCGGGTGAACGGCTCGGCGAAGTCGAAGTAGTCGGCGAACTTGGCGCCCGCCTCCTCCTTGCCCTCGCGCACCTTGGCCACGACCCGTCCGCGGGTCCACATCTTCTCGCGCAGCGCGCCGATCAGGTCGGCGTCCTCGGCGAACTTCTCGACCAGGATCGAGCGCGCGCCGTCCAGCGCCGCCTGGGCGTCGGCGACGCCCTTGTCCGCGTCGACGAACGCCTCGGCCGCGGCGCCCGGGTCGCGCGAGGGATCGTTCAGCAGCCCGAGCGCCAGCGGCTCCAGCCCGGCCTCGCGGGCGATCTGCGCCTTGGTCCGGCGCTTGGTCTTGTAGGGGAGGTAGATGTCCTCCAGCCGGGCCTTGGAGTCGGCGGCCAGGATCTGCGCCTTCAGCGCGTCGTCCAACTTGCCCTGCGCCTCGATCGCGGCGAGCACGGCGGTGCGGCGCTCGTCCAACTCGCGCAGATACCGCAGCCGCTCCTCCAGATTGCGCAGCTGCGTATCGTCCAGGGTCCCGGTGACCTCCTTGCGGTACCGGGCGATGAACGGCACGGTCGCCCCACCGTCGAGCAACTCGACCGCGGCCCTGACCTGCCCCTCCCGAACCCCGAGCTCCTCGGCGATCCGCCGATGCAGATCCACCCGCGCGACCTGCTCCGAACCCTGCTGCCCAGACACCGACATCGTCACGTCCCGATCCACCTCATCACCAACCATGCCCCGGCATTCTCCCGGGCCCGCCCACGTTTGTCGTGCAGCGGGGCCGTGGTGCGTCCCGAACGGACACTCGCCGCGACCCGGTGGCCGCACGAGGGGAACGAAACCGGGCCGAGGCCGGACGCGCCCATGGCTACGACGGGTCCTCGCGCAGGGCTGGGACGCGGGTGGGGCGGGGGCGTTTTTGGGCTTCGAGGAGGGGGAGGGTGCGCATCGGGACGACCTCGGACAGGACGATCACGCTCGTGGAGCGGACCACCTCGGGGATGCGGTTGATGTCGATCAGGATCTGTTGCAGGTCCTGATTGGAGGTGGCGGCGATCCGACAGTGCACGTCGCCGATGCCGGTGGTGCCGTACGCCTCCAGCACCTGGGGGACCGCGCTCAGTGCGGTGGCCACGCCGGACAGGCCGCCCTGGGCGATCTCCAGTGTGACGAAGGCCAGAACCGGGTATCCGGCGGCGACCAGATCGACCTCGGGGCCGTAGCCGGTGATCACTCCGGCGGCCTCCATGCGCTCCAGGCGGGCCTGGACCGTGGCACGCGAGACCCCGATCACCCGGGACAGCTCCAACATGCCCGCACGTGGGTGCTGCCGGCCCGCCCGAATGAGACGCACGTCCAATTCGTCGAGCTTACTGCGCGAATCCTGAAGATCGTCTCGCATATGGCCGCCTCACCTAGGCAATGTGCACAGCTCCCGGGGTTGATGTTGTCAGATGTTGCATTCGGAAGTGTACTTCCGGCATCCGTTCCTTTCCGAGGGGATCGCGCGTCATGAGCACCTTCACCACCCTTGAAGACACCGACGCCCTCGTCGGCGCCGTCGAGCACGACCCGGCGGGAGACCCCTTCCCGGTCGTCGCGATGGACCATGTTCGTTTCTTCGTCGGCAACGCCAAACAGGCCGCGCACTACTACTCGACGGCGTTCGGGATGACCTGCGTCGCCTACCGCGGGCCCGAGACCGGGTGCCGCGACGTCGCCGAGTACGTGCTCGTGTCCGGCAAGGCGCGTTTCCGCATCACCGGCGAGGTTCACGCCGGCACCGAGGTCGGCGTCGCGACCGCCGCCCACGGTGACGGCGTCTCCGACATCGCCATCGAGGTCCCCGACGTCGACAAGGCGATCGCCTTCGCGCGGGAGAACGGCGCGACCGTGCTGGTCGAGCCGCACGACGAGAGCGACGAGCACGGCACGGTGCGTACCGCGGTGCTGGCCACCTACGGCGAGACCCGACACACGCTGGTGGACCGGTCCGGCTACAAGGGCCCGTTCCTGCCCGGCTTCGTCGCCGCCGAGCCGCTGTTCCGCGGCAAGCCGGCCGACCACCCCAAGCGCTACTTCCAGGCCATCGACCACTGCGTGGGCAACGTCGAACTGGGCCGGATGGACGAGTGGGTCTCCTTCTACAACCGCGTCATGGGCTTCACCAACATGAAGGAGTTCATCGGCGACGACATCGCCACCGAGTACTCCGCGCTCATGTCCAAGGTGGTCACCAGTGGCAACCACCGGGTGAAGTTCCCGCTCAACGAGCCCGCGGTCAGCCGCAAGAAGTCGCAGATCGACGAGTACCTCGAGTTCTACGGCGGCCCGGGCGTGCAGCACATCGCGCTGGCCACCGGCGACATCGTGGCCTCGGTGCGCGCGATGAGCGAGATGGGCGTCGAGTTCCTGTCCACTCCGGACAGCTACTACGACACGCTCGGGGAATGGGCCGGCGAGACCCGGGTACCGGTCGAGACGTTGCGCGAACTGAAGATCCTGGTCGACCGCGACGAGGACGGCTACCTCCTGCAGATCTTCACCAAGCCCGTCCAGGACCGGCCGACCGTGTTCTTCGAGCTGATCGAGCGGCACGGTTCGCTCGGCTTCGGCAAGGGGAACTTCAAGGCGCTGTTCGAGGCGATCGAGCGCGAGCAGGAGCGGCGCGGCAACCTCTAGGTCCGGTCCCCAAGGATCAGGACCCAGGCCGTCGGCCGCCCGTCGCGTGCGAGGGGCGGCCGACGGGAGTCGGGCCGGCAGGGCACCGGGAGCGGACGGAGGAGTCGGGCAGTCATGGCGTACTACCGCAGCGTGGGCGAGGTGCCGCCGAAGCGGCACACCCAGCACCGCCGCCCGGACGGCGGCCTGTACTACGAGGAGCTGATGGGGGAGGAGGGCTTCTCCTCCGACTCCTCGCTGCTCTATCACCGCGCGATCCCCTCGGCCATCGCCGACGCGAGCGTGTGGGAGGTCCCCGACCAGAGCATCGTCGCCAACCACCCGCTCAAGCCGCGCCACCTCAAGCTGCACGAGTTGTTCGCGGACAACGAGTGGAAGGCGGTCGACGCGGTCACCGGCCGCCGGCTGGTGCTGGGCAACGGCGACGTACGGATCTCCTACGTGGTCGCGGGCAGCCCCTCCCCGCTCTACCGCAACGCGCTCGGCGACGAGTGCGTGTACATCGAGTCCGGCTCAGGGACGGTGGAGACCGTCTTCGGCGCGCTCACCGTCGGCGCCGGCGACTACGTGATCCTGCCGCGGGCCACCACCCACCGGTGGGTGCCCGGCACCGAGGAACCGCTGCGCGCGTACTGCATCGAGGCCAACTCGCACATCGCACCGGCCAAGCGCTACCTGTCCCGGTTCGGCCAACTGCTCGAACACGCGCCGTTCTGCGAGCGCGACCTGTGCGGGCCGGTCCAGCCGCTGCTGGCCGAGGGCACCGACGTCGAGGTGCTGGTCAAGCACCGCGGCCTGGGCGGCGAGATCGCCGGCACCCGTTACGTGTACCCCACCCACCCGTTCGACGTGGTCGGCTGGGACGGGTGCCTGTACCCGTACGTGTTCAACATCTCCGACTTCGAGCCGATCACCGGCCGGATCCACCAGCCGCCGCCCGCACACCAGGTGTTCGAGGGCGAGGGCTTCGTGATCTGCAACTTCGTGCCGCGCAAGGTGGATTACCACCCGCTGTCGATCCCGGTGCCGTACTACCACTCCAACGTGGACTCGGACGAGGTCATGTTCTACTGCGGCGGCAACTACGAGGCCCGCAAGGGGTCCGGGATCGGCCAGGGCTCGATCTCGCTGCACCCGGGCGGGCATTCGCACGGGCCGCAGCCCGGTGCCTACGAGCGCAGCATCGGCATCGAGTTCTTCGACGAGCTCGCGGTCATGGTGGACACCTTCCGGCCGCTGGGCGTCGGCGAGGGCGGCATCGCGAGCGAGGATCCGGGTTACGCGTGGACCTGGGCCGGGAAGGCGCCTCGACCATGAGCGCACCCACCGACGCCCCCGAGACCCTGCACCAGGCCCTGTTCACCGGACTGTGGGACGACGCGGCGCTGTTCCCGCCCGGCAACGCCCCGATGGCCGAGGCGGTGCCGGCCCACCGGCTGTACCGCACCGAGTGGTTCGCACCGTTCGTGCGCAGCTTCCTGGTCGGCACGGCGCACGTGCCCGACCTGCTCGACCTCGCCGATCCCGACGCACCGCTGCGGATCGTGCTCGTGGCTCCCGGCGGCCCCGCCACGGTGGGGCCCGCGGTACGCACCATCCTGAACACCCCCGGGTTGATCCTGGAGGGCATCGAGGTCGCCGGCGACGGCGAGATCGGCAAGGCGGTCGCGGCGCTGCACGAACACCTGCCGGAGATGACGGCGGGCTACGTCGAGGTCCTCAAAGGCGCGGGCCTCGACGCAGACCTGGACAATCTCGCCGGCACGTACGGGCGGCCCAAGTTCCGCACCGGCGGTACCGCCGCGCACGCGTTCCCGGACGAGGCCGAGCTGGCCGCGTTCGTGCACGCGTGCCGGATCCGCGAACTGCCGTTCAAGGTCACGGCCGGGCTGCACAACGCCGTGCGGCACACCGACCCGACCACGGGTTTCGAGCACCACGGTTACCTCAACCTGCTGCTCGCCACCCACCACGCCGTCGCCGGCGCCGAATCCGACGCGCTCGCGGACGTGCTCGCGATCCGCGACAGCGCCGAACTCACCCGGATGGCGCACCAGCTGACCCTGACCGAGCGCACCCGCCTGCGCGGCTACCTGACCTCGTACGGCACCTGTAGCGTCGCCGAGCCGCTCCAGGACGCGCTCACGCTCGGTCTGCTCGGCGAGCCCCCGAACCACCGCGACTGATCCGATCGAGGAGCCCCACGCCATGCCCACCACCTGGGTCCCGCTGCCGACCGACACGGTGTACGGCATCGACAACCTGCCGTACGGCGTGTTCACCACCGACCGCGAACCGGATCGGCCGCGCGTGGGTGTGGCGATCGGCGACTTCGTGCTGGACGCCGGCGCGGCGGCACACGCGGTGGGCGCGCCGGTCGACGTGCTGGACGCGCCGAGCCTGACCGAGCTGATGGCGGCCGGCCGGGCGACCTGGAGCGCGGTGCGTGCCTCGCTCACCACCTGGCTGACCGACACCGACCTGCGGGCGAGCGTCGAACCGCACCTGATCCCGCGTCAGGAGGTGGTGCTCCGGCTGCCGTTCGAGGTCGCGGACTACGTCGACTTCTACGCCTCCGAGCACCATGCGACCAACCTCGGCAAGATCTTCCGCCCCGGCTCCGAGCCGCTGACGCCGAACTGGAAGCACCTGCCCATCGGCTACCACGGCCGGGCCGGCACCGTGGTCGTCTCGCATACGCCGATCGTGCGGCCCAGCGGGCAGCGCAAGGCGCCCACCGACGCGGCGCCCTCGTTCGGGCCCACCCGCCGACTGGACATCGAGGCCGAGGTCGGCTTCGTGGTCGGCACCGGCTCCGAACTCGGCACCCCGGTCGGCCTGGGCGACTTCGCCGACCACGTGTTCGGGGTGTGCCTGCTCAACGACTGGTCCGCCCGCGACATCCAGGCCTGGGAGTACGTTCCGCTCGGCCCGTTCCTGGGCAAGTCCTTCGCCACGTCGGTGTCGCCGTGGATCGTGCCCCTCGAAGCACTCGGCGCCGCGCGCGTGGCACCCCCCGCGCGCGACGTCGAGCCACTGCCCTACCTGGACGACCGCGCCGGCAAACCATGGGGCCTGGACCTGGCCCTGGAGGTCCGGCTCAACGGTCACCTGATCTCCCGGCCGCCGTTCGCGGCGATGTACTGGACGGCCGCGCAGCAGCTCGCGCACATGACCGTCAACGGCGCGGCGCTGCGCCCGGGCGACCTGTTCGCCTCCGGCACGGTCAGCGGCCCCGAGGCGGATCAGCGCGGTGCGCTGATCGAGATCACCTGGAACGGCGAGAACCCCCTCAAGCTCCCGGACGGGTCCACCCGGACCTATCTGGAGGACGGCGACGAGGTCACGATCACCGCTACCGCTCCCGGCCCGAACGGCACTCGTATCGGATTCGGCGAGGTAAGCGGACGCATCCTGACGGCGCGCTGACTCGATGCCGGCTCCCGCAACTTGCGGGAGCCGGCATTTCGCTGCGTGCAGGAATTCCACGAGGTGCTCGCGGCGGCCCGTACCGGGGGCCACGGCGGCCTCGTGCGGCTCTGCCGTGAGCTCCCGGCCGTCCGGCCGCGGGTTGCCGTCGATGCCGGCCACGAGCGTCCGCAGGGGCGGGCGAGCCACCCGGTGCGGACCCTCGTCCCGGTCATGCGCGGCGGATCATCCGGTCCGGATCGCCCGATGTTCGCCGCTTTTGTCGTAGTAGCCGGGGCCGGCCACCAGTGCGGTACGGAAGTACAGGCCCTCGCCGACCACGCCGTTGTTGTTGCCGTGGCCGGGCACGAACGGCTGCCACAGGGCCACCAGCAGCTCCGGGGCCACCAGCGACGCGCCCTCGGTCTCCACCCGCACGGGTGTCAGTTCACCGAGCAGTCGGGTGACGTCGACGGCGGGCGTGCCGAAGACGTCGACGCCCAGACACAACACCGTGTCCGCGAAGTCGTCCTCGGACCGGTGCACCTCGATCGCCTCGACCAGTCCGTCCTTGTCGCTCACCACATGAATCGAGAGGTCCGCACCGAAGTGGGCGAACCCACGAGTGCGTCCCGACAGATCTCCTCCGAGTTCGCGCAGAGCCGCCTCTGCCTCGTCCATGGACATGCCGATCTTGATCGGCCCTACGCCGTAAGGCGGATCCAACTCAAGCTGCACGTGATCTCCCTCGCCTCGAACAACCGAGTATGGCGCACCCTCATCGAGGCCCCTCGCACCCGGTTGCCGGTTCGGCGCCCCTGGGCGACCCGGTGCCCGTACCCGAACGACAACGTTCCGGTCGCCGCCGGCACCGACTTCGCCTTTGTACCCATTCGGGTCAATCGAGCCGCCGCCGACACCGGCTCCGGGGCGTCAGCGCGGGGTGCCGAAGACCTGGGTCCACGAGGTGCCGTAGGTGCCGCCGGTGACATACCCGACACCGATCTCGGTGAACTCCGGAGTGAGGATGTTCCTGCGATGACCGGGAGAATCCATCCAACCCTGCACCACCTCGGCCGGGCTCCGCTGGCCACAGGCGATGTTCTCGCCTATCCGGCTGTACAGGTAGCCCGCCGCGATCGCCCGGTCCCACGGCTCGCGGCCGTCCGGATCGGTGTGCGAGAAGAACGCCCGGCTGATCATGTCCGCACTGAATGCCTGTGCACACGCGGTCAGTTGTGGCTGCGGGGGCCAGCGGACCCAGACCGTGCCGGGCCCGTTCGGCATTGGTCAGCTCGACCACCCCGCGCTGGAACTCGGTGAGCCCCGCCGGGGTTTGCGTCTCCTCCTCGACCTCGACGCCGAAGTCCCGAGCGATCCCGGCCAGCCCGTCCGCGTACCCCTGACCCAGCGCGCGCACCTTCCAGCCCGCGCCGCGCCGGTAGATCTCCGCCAACAACAGCACCGTCTCGGTACGCGGCCGAGGCGGGGTGAACCGGGCCAACAGCGTGCCGCCCGCACCGGTGAGCGTCATCGCCGGCGGCGGCAACTCGCCCAGGGTGTGCGTGGTGTCGGCGGGGCTGACCACCACCGTCACCCGCACGGCGCCCGCCCGCAGGCCGCTCGGGTCCACCGTGACGGTGTCCCCGCCCAGGCGCACCCCGGGTGCGGAGAGCTGGTTGAAGAAGACGAAGTCCGCGTCGCCGGACACCTGTCGATCCTCACCCGTGATCAACGCGGAGATGTCGAACGGACCGGGCACGCGTACGCGCACCACGCCGCCCGGCAGGGATTGGTTCGCACCCGGCGGCAGTTCGTTCATGACCTCGGATTCTAACGACGGATCAGACCTGGTGGCCCGGCCGTCCACGACCCGGATCAGGGCTCGGTGACCCGGCCGTCCGCGACTTCGATCCGCCGGGTGGTGCGCACCGCGTCCAGCATCCGCCGGTCGTGCGTGACCAGGAGCAGCGTGCCCTCGTAGGACTCCAGCGCGGACTCCAACTGCTCGATCGCGGGCAGGTCCAGGTGGTTCGTCGGCTCGTCCAGAACCAGCAGGTTGACCCCCTCGGCCTGGAGCAGCGCCAGCGCCGCACGCGTGCGCTCACCCGGGGACAGCGTCGCCGCAGGGCGCAGCACGTGCGCCGCCTTGAGCCCGAACTTGGCCAGCAGCGTGCGCACATCGGCCGGAAGCAGGTCCGGCACCACCGCGCAGAACGCGTCCAGCAGCGGCCGGTCGCCCAGGAACAGCCCACGCGCTTGGTCCACCTCGCCGACCACGACACCCGAGCCCAGCGCGCCGTGACCGGCCGTCAACTCCACCCGCCCGAGCAGCGCCGCGAGCAGCGTGGACTTGCCCGCGCCGTTCGCGCCGGTGATCGCGACCCGGTCCGCCCAGTCGATCTGCAGCGTCACCGGGCCCAGCGTGAAGCCGCCGCGCTCGACCACCGCGCCGTTGAGCGTGGCCACCACCGCGCCCGCGCGCGGGGCCGCGGCGATCTCCATCCGCAGCTCCCACTCCTTGCGCGGCTCCTCGACCACATCCAGGCGCTCGATCATCCGCTCGGTCTGCCGCGCCTTGGACGCCTGCTTCTCGCTCGCCTCGGAGCGGGTCTTGCGGCTGATCTTGTCGTTGTCGGTGGACTTGCGGCGCGCGTTGCGGGTGCCCTTGTCCATCCACCCGCGCTGCATCCGGGCCCGGGCCTCCAGGTCGCCGCGTTTGTCGGCGTACTCGTCGAACTCCTCGCGCGCATGCCGGCGGGCCACCTCGCGCTCGGTCAGATACGCGTCGTAGCCGCCGCCGTAGCTGCGGATCTGCTGCTGGACCAGATCCAGCTCGACCACCCGGTCCACCGTGCGGGCCAGGAACTCGCGGTCGTGGCTGATCACCACGGTGCCCGCACGCAACCCGGTGACGAACTTCTCCAACCGGTCCAGACCGTCCAGGTCCAGGTCGTTGGTCGGCTCGTCGAGCAGGAACACGTCGTAGCGGCTCAGCAGCAGCGACATCAGACCCGCGCGGGCGGCCTGGCCACCCGAGAGCGCGGTCATCTCCCGATCCAGGTCCACGGCCAGGCCCAGATCGGCGGCGACCTCCTCGGCCCGCTCCTCCAGGTCCGCGCCGCCCAGGTCCAGCCAACGATCCAGCGCGAGGCTGTACTCGTCGTCGGCGCCCGCGCGGCCCTCGACCAGGCCCTCGGTCGCGGTGTCGAGCGCGGCCTGTGCGGCGGCCACCCCGGTGCGTCGGGCCAGGAACGTCCGGACCGTCTCGCCCGGCCGGCGCTCCGGCTCCTGCGGCAGATGGCCCACCGACGCGGTCGGCGGGCTCAGGTGGATGGACCCCGCCTCCGGCTCGGCCAGGCCGGCCAGCAGCCGCAACAGGGTGGACTTGCCCGCGCCGTTCACCCCGACCAGGCCCACCACATCGCCCGGGGCGATCACCAGGTCCAATCCGGAGAACAGGACACGGTCACCGTGTCCGGCAGCAAGGTCTTTGACGACGACTGTGGCGCTCATGAGGATATGAATCCTATCGGCCGCCGGCAGGATGACGACGTCCGCGTAGCACCGGCCCGTGCGGCCACCTGGGAAGGACCAAGCGATGACCACCGAACCCCGGCCCGAACCGTACGAGGCGCTGCCCGAGGACTGGGAGCGCGCCGTCGCCATCGTGGCGCACCCGGACGACCTCGAATACGGCGCCGCCGCCGCGATCGCCCGCTGGACCCGGCAGGGCAAGCACATCACGTACGTCATGGTCACCAGCGGCGAAGCCGGCATCGACGGGCTCGATCCGGACGAGTGTCGCCCGCTGCGCGAGGCCGAACAGATCGAGTCGGCGCGGATCGTCGGCGTGGACACGGTCGAGTTCCTCGGTTACCCGGACGGCGTGCTCGAATACGGCCTGCCGCTGCGCCGCGACCTGTCCCGCGTGGTCCGCCGGCACCGGCCCGAGATCGTGATCACCGGCAACTTCCGCGACACCTGGGGCGGGGCCATGCTCAACCAGGCCGACCACATCGCGGTCGGCCGGGCGGTCGTGGACGCGGTGCGCGACGCGGGCAACCGCTGGGTGTTCCGCGAGCTGCTCGCCGAGGGGCACGAGCCGTGGGGCGGGGTGCGTGCGGTGTGGGCGAGCGGTTCGCCGCAGGCGCGACACGCGGTGGACACCACCGAGGACTTCGCCCTCGGCGTCGCCTCGCTGGAGGCGCACGCGGCCTACCTGGCCGGGCTGGGCCAGGCGCAGATGGCGGACGCGGGGGAGTTCCTGGAGGGCATGGGCCGGGCGGCCGGAGGGCGCCTGGGCACCCGGTTCGCGGCCGCGTTCGAAGTCTTTCCGATGGCATGACGATCAGCTGACGAGTGCTCGGTACGCTGCCCGGACGACGCATGGGCAGCGATCGACCCGGCGCTGCGCGACCGAGCCGCGGTCGGGTACCGCCGCGGCTCAGTGCGATTCGCGGCGCGTGGCGTTGAGCACCTCCACCGCTCCCGCCGCGTCGCCGATCGTGGCGTAGTCCACCGCGACGAAGTTCACCGGCCGGCCGCGCTGCGCCTCGCATGCGCGGGCCCGGTCGAGCACGTACTGCCGGGCGTTGACCAGACCCGCGTCCAACCGGCTGCCGCCCAGGTTGGTGATGAAGTGGTTCAGCAGGAACAGCCGCTTGTCGGTACCCCCGCGGTTGGGCACACACGACATCTCGGCGGGGGAGGTGAACGTGAACGGCGTCTCCATGCCGTATTCGTAGAAATTGCGGTACCACGGCGCGGGACCGCTGCCGCGCTCGGCGAACACCACCAGGCGTTTGTCCTTGCGGACCATCTCCCCGAGTTCGGGCCACTTCGCCGCGGGATCCGGGGACGGCGTGTACAGCAGCCGTTCCACGCCCGCCTCGCGGAACGCCTGCTCGGTCTGCTCGCCGGTGATGTCGTTCTGCAGGATCAGCGTCACCACCTCCCCGGGATTGTCGTCCAGCCAGGCGCCGATCTTGTGCAGCGTCGGCGCCAGCGGGATCGCGCCCGCGCGGCACAGCGCGTGGCACAACCACAGGCCCGGGCGCGGCGGGTTGGCCAGGTCGATCAGGCGCAGGATCTCGGCCTGCATGTCCGGCGCGAAGCTGGACAGGCTCAGTCGAGGTTGCACCTGATCGGGCAACTCCCAGGTGTAGGTGTCCAGTTGCAGCCCGCGGGCGCCCGCGTTGAGCTGCGCGACGACATCCGGATCCTGGAGCGGGCCGATGAACCGGTCGGCGGTGCTGGCCATCGCGTTGTGTGTGGTCAGATAGGCGACCTCGTCGTAGCGGCGCTCGCACAGCTCGATCGAGCCCAGGCAGTGCCGCTCCTCGGTCCTGCCCGCCGCGACCGGGACCACAGTCGCGCCCAGGACCACGGTGGCGACCGCGAACACGCCCACCGTCGTGGCGATCGCGATCCGGTGCCGCGGCGGCAGGTCGAGCGCACGGCGCGCGGCCGCCCGCCGCCAACTCCACGCGCCCGCGGCCAGAACCAGACCCAGCAGGAGCGGGACCAGCGCGGCGAACAGGCCGACGCGGGTCAGCGACGAGATCGCGGCCTGCTGGACGTCGCTCACCAGCGCATTGACCGAGGCCGGCCAACTCGGCGAGGGTTCGGCCAGCACATTCGGCAGCCGCGAGCGGATGAGCAGCACGAGCGCGCCGGAGAGCACCCCGCCGATCGCCAGCGCCCAGGCGATCGCGGGCACCCGGCGCGACCAGGATTGCGGGCCGGTGACCCAGAGCAGGACCACCGCGGCGATGCCGAGCACGGTGGCCAGGGTCTGGACCGTGCCCAGTGCGAGTTCGGTGAAGCTTCGCGCGGTCGAGATGCTGCTCAGGTTGAGGCCGGCGTGCTCCAGATCGGGGAGTACGTCCCACTGTCCGCCGTCGGTGCGGGCGGCCAGGTCGGAACCGGCCGAGCCGGCGCTGCCGCCCAGTACGTACGGCCCGACCACCGCCAGCGCGCCCGCGATGTCGCCGGTGGCCAGCGCGGCGGTGACCTGGGCGCGCAACTGGGTCCGGACGTCCGCGGGCACGATCGCCACCAGTGCGTCGGTGGTCGTGGCGATGCTCGAGGCATCCAGGGCGAAGGTGGGGAAGTCGGTCGGGCGGCGCCCGGCGGCCAGATCGTCGAGGGCGACGTCCAGGCCGGATCGGAACGCGGCGAAGTCCGCCGACGGCCGGCCCTGCACATTGGCGATCAGATCACCGAGGTAGAGCTCGGCGAGGTTGCCCACGTTGTCCAGCACCGGGCGCAGGTCCACCGTCAGGCGCAGCGTCGATTGTTCGCCGCGCAGATAGCCGATGGTGTTGGCGATCTGATCGTCCACGATGCCGCGCAGGGTTGCGGGTGGCAGCACGGTCTTGAGGTTGGCGGTGACCACGGACGGCGGCACCGGGATCCGGGCCAGCAGGTCGCGGGTGACCTGTTCGGCCGCCGGGTCGACCAGGACCTCGTCGTACATCCGGTTGTAGGCGCGCTCGTCGTCCAGGGCCGCCTGATAGAAGGCCCGGTTGAGCACGGTGCTGCGGGCGGTGCCGGCTGCCGTGAGCACGACCACGGCGAGCACGACCACGACCCCCGCGGCCACCCGCAGCGCGATCACCCATCGGCCTGCCACCATCTCCCGACGGTCGCCCCGCCCGGATGGCCTCAAACGCCGGCCGGGCCGAATTCAGCCCGACCGGACGCATGCGGAACGGCCGGGCCGAGGCAGTATTCGTGCGGCCCGGCCGACCAAGGCCCGAGGGCCCGGCCGGACCGGCACGCCTCGGCCCGGCTCGGCTCGGCCGAAGCAGTACTCCCCGGCCCGGCCGGACCAACACCCGTCGGTCCGGCCGAAGCAGTATTCGCTGTTCCGGCTGGACCAACCGCCTTCGGCCCGGCCGGGCGAACGTCCGTCGGCCCGGCCGGCGTCTGAGGCCAATGGTCCGGGCGGCGTGTGACGCCCGGCGGGCCGCAGGCGGGTCGGGCGGGTCTAGCCGGCCACCCGGACCTCGCCGGCGTGCGCATGCAGTCGGATCACCGCGTCCGCGACGCGGCGAACCGTCGGCTCGTCCATGTGCGACCACAGCGGCAGCGTCAACACCCGCGACGAGACGTCGTCGGTGATCGGCAACGGCCGCGAAGGCAGGTGCGCGTACGCCTTCTGGCGGTTCACCGGCGGGTGGAAGTAGCGGCGCGAGTCGATCCCGTCCGCCTTCAGCGCCCGGGCCAGCGTCGGTGCGTCCAGGCCGAAGGCGTCCGGGTCGACGATCAGGGTCATGTCCTTCCAGGTGGACACGTCGCCCTCGGCGAGCGCCGGCAGCCGCAGCCCCGGCACCTCCCGCACCGCGTCCGCGAACACCCCCACCAGGTGCGAGCGCGTGGCCACCCGCTCCGCCAGGCCCCGGAGCGAGACCAGCGCCAACGCCGCGTGCAGCTCGGACATCCGCGCGTTCAGCCCCGGGAACAGGCAGTCGTAGTCGCCCGGATTGCCGTACCCGCGGCCCAGTCGGCAGGCCTGCGCCAGCCCCTCGTCGCGGGTGGCGATCAACCCGCCCTCGCCCGCGATCACCACCTTCGTCGGACTCAGCGAGAACACCTCCGCCGTGCCGAAGCCGCCGATCGGCGTCCCCGCGCGCCGGCTGCCCAGCGCGTGTGCCGCGTCGTAGACGATCGGCACGTTCGCGTCGGCCGCGACCTTCGCCAACTCCTCGACCCGGCACGGCGTCCCGTACACGTGTGTGGCCATCAACGCGGACGGGCCCGACTCGGCCAGCAGCGCCGCCGCGTCGGTCGGGTCCAGGGTCAGGCTGTCCGGGTCCACCTCGGCGAACACCGGGGTCGCCCCCGCCCAGTGCGCCGCGTGCGCGGTGGCCGAGAAGGTGAACCCCGGCATCGCCACCGAACCGCTCACCCCCAGCGCCTGGAGCGTGAGCATCAGCCCGCTCGTGCAGTTCGACACCGCCACCACGTACGGCACTTCCAGCAGCGCCGCCGCGGTCTCCTCCAACTCGCGCACCGTGGACCCGTCGGTCAGCTGACCACTGGTCAGGATCGCGTCCAGCCGCCGGGTCAACTCCTCCCGCTCGGGCACCTGCACGCGGGTCAGCGGCAGCCCCTCCGCGAACATCGCATCCCCACCGAGTACTGCCGGCTTGCCGGTCACCGCCATACCCCATCCCCCCTGGATTCACCGGGATACCCCGGACTGGTCGAACTTGCTTCCCCACTCATGGCATCGGCCGCGGTGGCCGGCGAATGCCGCCCCACCGTGCGCCGCCGCCTGCGTTCCGAACTCCCGCCCTTGTCGGTATCGGTGCGATCCGGCTTCGACACCGCGAGCAACACCAGCACGAACGGGAACACCTGGACCCGTTCGCGGGTGAGGATGCCGAAGTTGCGGATGTTGGCGAACGCGAGCGCGAACACCAGCGTGTAGACGATCACGAAGGCCACGTAGGGTCTTCGGATCAGCAGACCCGGGATGCGTTTCAACCGGGGCAGCGCGACCACGAACAGCCCCATCAGCACCACGCCTTCCAGCGACGCCACCAGCGCCTGGATGTTGTGCGCCTCGAACGGGAACGGCCGGAAGAGCACGGTCACCAGCGACTGCGGCAGCGCGGCCGGCGAGATGGACAGCGCCGCCGAGTCGTCCACCGCCTGCGCCGAACCGCCCTGCGCGGTCTGCGTCTGGGTCTTGGCGATCACCTGATTGGCCTGCGCGGCCCCGATGCCCGGGGTTCCGAAGAAGGTGCCGACCTGCTGGAGCGCGAGCACACAGCCCACGCCGAGCACCAGGATCCCGAACCCGGCCCGCAACGGGCCCAGCGCGGACGCCTGTTGCGGCCGATTGCGCAGCAGATAGCCGACACACAGTCCGCACAGCAGCAGCACCGTGACATGCGGGCGCACCATCGTGGTGCCCACCGCGCCCAGGATCAGGAAGACGAACGCGCCACGCCGGCGCACCAGGAGCAGCGCCACGCCGTAGGCGGCCATGCCCAGCGTGAACATCATCCAGGTGTCCTTGCCGATCCCGGACGGCCAGAACAGCAGCGACGGCAGGAAGAACAGCAACTTGCCGTAGCGGCGCCGGTCGCCGTCCGGATAGGCCACGTTGAACGCGCGCCAGAACAGGTACAGGCCCCAGAACCCCAGCCACGAATAGACCAGGTAACCGGCCAGCAGCGACTGCCCCACGATCGCGTACACGATCCCGGTGACGATCATGATGAAGCCGGTGCCGATCACCTTGCGGCCGATGTCCACGGTGAAGTCGCCGTCCCGGAAGTGCGGCGCGATGGCCCGCCCGACCAGGTCGTAGGTGGCCGCATCGGCTCGGCCCTCGTAGAGCACGAAGGACATCCAGTACCGGGCGAAGCAGGCGAGCAGCTTGGCCACCAGCGCGCCGATCACCAACCGGCGCACCCACGGCGGTTCGTCGCGGGAGAATCGGGACAACAGCGGCACGCTGATGGTCAGCAGCAGCGGGAAGACGATCAGCGCGCCCCACGTGTCGTACGGGCGATACTCCATCGCCCACGCGAACACCGAGACGTAGCAGCCCACCGCGGTGAGCGCGAGCAGGGAACCCCACGGCAGTCGCGACGGAGGCACCCACCGGGCGTACGGCGCAAGACGGGACGACAACGGAGCTCCTTGCAGGGACGACGTACCTGTGCGGCGTCGGGCGGGCGGCGGCGGGTGCCGGTCGGGACCGGTCCGGCGGCTGCCCGCCGAATGGCTAGAAGACCTCCAAGTCCCCCAGGGAGAGCTGCCACGAGCGCAGGTCGTGGACGTCGATCGAATGCGGGTGCACGGTCCGCGCGACCAGCAGCATGCCGGTGCGCGGCGGTGTGGCGTATCCCGCGTAGCGGGCCGCCCGCGCCGCTTCGGAGCCGCGTGCCAGGTGCGTGGCGACGTGGTCGCAGCCGGACATGGCCACCCCGGAGAACAGCTTGCGTGCGGTGTCCCGGTCACCGGGGCGCACCACCATCTGGGACAGCGTGAATTCGACCAGCGGACCGCGCAGCCGCGGGCGGCCGAACACCACGCCGGTCAACTCGCCGTTCTTGTACGAGGCGACCACCCGGTAGTCCAGGCCGGGCGCGTCGCCGTAGCGCCAGCGCAGGAAGTCGCCGGTGAGCGCGGTGCGCAGCTTGTCGTGCCCGATCGCCGCATCGCCCGCGTCCGCCTCGGCGACCAACTCGTCGAAGCCCACCGCGGCCTTGGGGTCGGAAAAGAACTGACGCGCCGTCGGGAAGCGGCACCGCGCTGCCGGGTCCACCGAGTTCCAGGACTGCGAGGTGCCGGACAGGTCGCCGGTGGCACGCAGCTCCTTGAGCCCGCGCGCGAACGCGATCGGCCGGATCGGGTGCAGCGACACCGGCACCTTCCCGACCTCGTGCCAGCCCATCTTCAGATAGCCCGGCAGGCTGTTGCCGTTCGGGGTGTTGAACACCAGCGAGGTGTCCGCCTCGATCCGCTCCAGCAGATCGGTGGTCAACCGGCGGAACAGGCCGCGGCCCTGGACGTCCGGGTGGGTCGCGGTGTCCACCGCGCGCACCGCCCGGATCACCTCGCCACCGAGCACGAACTCCCAGCGCAGGAACAGCCGTACCGCGACCACCCGGCCGTCCGCCTCGGCGACCAGGCCCGGGCTGGCGCCGAACGGGTTGTCCCGATGCTTCCACCGAAAGAACTCCGAGGTGCGTTCGCCGGTCGGCCCGCCCGACAGCGCGTCGCCGAGCAGCGCCAACACCCGGGGCTCGTCGTGCTTGCCCAACTCGCGGACGGTGAACGGCGAACCCCCTGCCTCCGGCCCACTCACCGCGATCCCTCCAGTACTCGCGCGTACACGTCCTCGATCCGGCGTTGCGCCCCCGCGACATCGAACTCGTCCGAGCGCTTCGCCGCGGCCTCGCCGCACGCCCGCCGGCGCGCCGGATCGGCGGCGAACGCGGTCAGGGCGTCGGCGAACGCCACCGGATCACCGGCCGGCACCACCGTGCCCTCAACCCCGTCGGTGACGATCTCCGGCATGCCGCCCACGGCGGTCACCACCGACGGCAGGCCGACGGTCATCGCCTCCATCAGCGAGACCGGCAACCCCTCCTGCCGCGAACTCAGTGCGAACACGTCGAACGCCGACAACAGCGCCGGCACGTCGCCGCGCGAACCGGCGAAGACCACCGCGCCCTTGAGGTCGGGCCGGCTCGCCCGCTCGCGCAGTGTCGCCTCCAGCGGCCCGGAGCCGATCAGCACCAGGACCGCGTCCGAATGCCGGGCCCGGAGCAGCGCATGCGCGTCGAGCAGCCCCAACTGGTCCTTCTTCGGCGTGAAGTTGGCCACCGTGCCGACCGTGAACGCGTCCTGGTCCAGGTCCAGCGCCTGCCGGGCCCGCTCCCGCGCGCCCGGGCCGGCGAACGCGTCGCCCAGGTCCGGGCCGTGATGGATCACCGTCGGCGCGGTCCCGGGCCGCAGTCGGGCCGGTCGGATGCTCTCCGCCACCGCGCCGGAGACCGCGATCACCCCGCTGTTGCGCCGGTAGGTCCAGGCGTTGGCGATCCGGGTGGGCCGCCGATACCGCGGCCACATGTTGTGCTCGGTGTGCACGATCGGCACGCCGCGCGAGAGCACCCGCGCGGCGACCGCCGGAACCGGCATGTGCGTGTGGATCAGGCCGTAGCCGCGCGCCCGCAACAGCGCACGCAGCCGCAGCGGCCAGGTGCGGCCGCCGCCCAGGCAGTGCACCGTGATGCCCAGGGCGCGCAGGTTCGGCACCAGCGCGTCCTTCCACGGCAGCACGTAGGCGACCTCGACCTCGTAGCGCTCGTCGTCCAGGTGCCGCGCGCAGTTGACCAGCAACTGCTCGGCGCCACCGCGCCCCAGACCCTTGGCGAGCCACAGGACACGAACGCGGTCACCCATCAGCGTTCCTCCGAGCCGAGTTCGACGCCGGACCACGTGTCGAAGTGCGGCCCCAGGTGCGCGCCGTCCCGGGCGCCGTTGTGCAGCGCCCGCTCCGCCGCGGACTGCACCCGGAACCCGGGGGAGTCGCTCGGCTCCTCGGTCGGGGCGAGCGGATCGGCGCGGTGCGCCCCCCGGCTGTCCGACGGCGACTCGTGCTCACTCTCGGTGAGTTCGCCGCGCTTGGCCCAACTCGGCGCGGGTCGCTCGGTGTCCTCGTCCCCGACCGGGCTCGCGTGCGCCGAGCGGCCGCGCAGCACCAGGCCCGCGGTGGAGCCCATCCGGCCCACCGCGCCGGTGCGGGTTCCGCGCTTGAGCCCGCCGCCCATCGATCGTTGCGGGTCCACCCCGAGCAGCACGACCCCGGCGATGGGCACCCCGGTACGGGTCAACAGCTCACCCACCCGGGAGGCCTGATCGGCCGTCAGGTTGCCGCTGCGGGCCACCACCAGCATCGCGTCGGCGTGCTGCACCAGGTCGTTGGTGTCGTTCGCGTACAACAGCGGTGCGCTGTCCACCAGCACCACGTCCGCGTGATGCCGGGCCCGCTGGACCACCTCGCCGGCGCGCAGCAGCAGTGCGGCCGGGTAGGCGGCCGGGGCGCCGGCGGTGATCACCCGCACGTTCGGGATGTTCGTGCCGCGCACCACGTCCTGCAGGTCGGTCTCCTGCTCGGCGAGCAGCGCCTCGGACATGCCCTTGCCCGGCTTGGCGCCCAGGTAGAGGTGGGTCGCCGGATTGCGGAAGTCGCAGTCCAGGACCAGCACCGAGCGGCCCGCCTCGGCCAGCGCCGCGGCCAGGTTGGCCACCGTGCTGGTGCGGCCGTCGCCCGGACGCGGCGAGACCACCAGGATCACCGGCGCCGGGTCGCTGATCCGGCGCACCGGCATCGCGGTGGCCCTGGTCTGCCGCGGATCGGTGCCGCTGAGCCGATAGGCCAGCCCGGGCGGACCGGACAGCAACAGCGCCGAGCGCAGGGTGCGATACGCCTCCGCGACCGGGCTCTCCGGCCGGCCGGCGACCAGCACCGCGTGCCCCGCGCGCTGACGCCGGGTCGCCCGCGGCACCTCGGCGATCACCGGGAGACCGAACGCGTCCTCCAACTGGATCCGCCCGCGCAGCCGTACGTCCATCCGGTCCACCATCAGCGCCGCGATCAACCCGAGCGCGAGCCCGAGTGCCGCCGCCAGGCCGATCCGCAGCGGACGCGAAGTCGGCGCCAGGATGCTCGTGGTGGAGTCCGGCGTGCTCTTGAGGCCGTCCATCACCTCGACCTTGGGGTCGTTCAGCGGGTTGACCAGCTCCTGCTGTTGGCCCACCAGCGTGGTGTACTGCCCGCGCTTGGCGTCGAACTCCGCCTGGAGCGTGGCCTTCTTGCCCACCGGTGCGTTGGTGGTGCTCTTCTCCAGACCGTCGATGTCGGTCTTGAGCTTGTCCAACTGGGCGGTCATGCTGTCCGCCTGGCCCTGCCGGGTCCTGCGCTGCGACTCGGCGAACGCGGCCACGGTCTCCTGTGCCCACGCGGTGGCCAGATCCTCGGCCGCCTTGCGGCTGGGCGCCTTGGCCGCGATCTGGACCAGACCCAGGTCCGGGTTCAACTGCGAGGTGACCTTGCTCGCCAGGACGGCCGGATCCGGGTTGTTCAACCGCTTCGCCGCCCGGCGGGCCACCTCACCGCCGTCCGTCATCAGTTGTACGGGCGCGAGATTGAACTCCTTCGCCGAGTTCGGCGCCGGCACCACGTTGACCGAGCTGGTCCACTGATTGCCTGTGCCCTTGGGGTCCGATGGGGTCAGGATCAACCCCGCGAGCAGTCCGATCGCCAGACACGCGAGTACCAGCGGCCAACGGCGCTGGAGCACGGAGAAGTAGCTAGAGGTTTCCACCGGTCCCCCTCCGGTTCGAGTTGCCGCCCTGCGAGCAGACCGCGGGGCAGGCCAAACGTAGAGCACGCGCGGTGCCGATCGGGCCCGGGACTGTGCCGGAAGTGTGGAGATTCCGTCGAGATCCGAACGGGTGTGTTCGCGTGGCCGTCACCGCACCGGACCTGACGCCACGTCACGGTCGGCTCGCGGGTCGACGGCCCGGGCATAGAACGCGACCATCCGGTCGCAAACGCTGTCGATCGTGTACTCCTCGCCGAAACGTCGATACGCCGCTTCCGTGCGCATCGCGGTCTTCTCCCGCTCCGTCAGGGCCGCGACCAGCGCCGTCGCCAGTGCCTCGGGCGAGTCCGGCGGCACCAGCGCCGCACAGTCGCCCGCCCCGGTGATCTCGCGCACCGGAGGCAGGTCGCTGGTGACGATCGGCGCCCCCACCCCCATCGCCTCGATCAGCACGCTGCCCAGCCCCTCCCAGCGCGAGGGCAGCACGAACACATCGGCCGCACCCATCAGATCGGGCACGTCGTCGCGGTGTCCCAAGAACCGTACGGGCTCCGCAGCGCCGGCGGAATCCCCGATTCCGCCGGTTTCGGCGGCCAATCGGCGCAGCGACTCGGTTCGGCTGCCGTCCGGGCCGGCCAACAGCAGCACCGCGTCCGGGACCTCGCGGCGCACCCGGGCGAACGCGGTGATCAGCACGTCCAGGCCCTTTTGGTACTCCTGCCGGGCGGCTGTGACCAGCACCGGGACGTCCGCCCCCAGGCCCAGCGCGGCCCGGGTGAGCTCGCGGCGATCCCGCGCGGCGGCGAGCAGTTCGGGGTCGCGTCCGCGCGGCACCACCTCGATCCGCGAGCGGCGCACGCCGAGCCGACGGGACATCACGCCGGCCACGTGCTCGGTCAACGCGTGGAAGCGGCGCACCCCGCGCGCGCTGGCCGCGTCCAGACCCTGGGCGGCCCGCAGCTTCCACGGCCGAATCCCGGGCTGGGAGCGCATCTCCGCACCGTAGGAGGTGTTCACCAGGCTGGACACGACCGGAACGCCGGTCGCCAGGGCGGCGATTCGTCCGGCGATGTCCGCCTCGTACAAGGTCGTGTGCACCAGATCCGGTCGCCGGTCGCGGATCACCCGCGCGAGTCCGCGCGCCGAACCCGCCCGCGAGCTGCGATGCACGCCGAACAACGACGCGCCAGCCGCCGCCAACTCCGGTTGAAATCCGTCCATATCCAAGAGATACGCGATATCCAGCGTGATTCCCCTGCGGATCAACTGCGGCGCCATCGCCACAGCCGCCCGCTCGGCCCCACCGACCCGATCCACGCTGTCGATCACCTGGAGCACGTGCACTGCATCACCTCTGCCATCCCCGCCATCTCCCCGGCAAGCCGCCGACCACAGGGCGCCCCCACCCCACACGGCTGAGCATGTCATCGATACGCCCCCGGCGGGGCGGGATTCGTGACAACCTGTCACCTCATGGGGACACCGACGGACCGGCGTGCGGTCCTGCACGTCGTGACCGACCCACGGCGCCGGGGCTCACAGGCGTTCGCCCACGATCTGGACGTGGCGCTGCGCGAACGCGGCCGGGCGTCCTCGATCGTCGCGCTCGCGGGCACCGGTGAGATGGACATCCCGGTCCTGGGGCCCGGCCGGCTGCACCCGCGCACGCTGCGCGCACTGCGCCGACGTGCGGGCGGCGTGGGCCTGGTGATCGCCCACGGTTCGACCACGCTGGACGCCTGCGGGATCGCGCTCGCGGGCGCCGGGACGCCATTCGTCTACGTCAACATCGGCGATCCGCGGCACTGGGCCAAGGACGCGCTGCGCCGAGCCCGAGTCGGGGTGATGCTGCGCCGCGCGGCGGTGATCGCGTCGGTGTCACCGATGGGTCGGGAAATCCTGCTGGACACCCACCGGTTGGCGCCGGAGCAGGTGCGGGCGATTCCCAACGGCCGCCGGCCGGAGCGGTTCCCGCCGCCGGACGAGACCGATCGGGGCAAGGCCCGGGCCGAGTTGGGGCTGCCCGCGGAGGCGACGGTGCTCGCGGTGGTCGGCGCGTTGGCCGGCGAGAAGCGTGTCGCGCTCGCGATCGAGGCGTTCGCGCTGCTCGCCGACTCCGCCTCCGACTCCGGGACCGGCGGGGCGGGCGCCCAAGCCCCGGACCATCGGCTGCTCGTGGCCGGGGAGGGGCCCGAACGGGCGGCCCTGGAGGCGCTTGCCGAACGGCGGGCACCGGGCCGGGTCGTCTTCACCGGCAACCTCGCCGACCCGGGCCCGGTGTACCGGGCGGCCGACGTGCTCGTGTTGTCCAGTACCAGCGAGGGCGTCCCGGGCGTGCTCGTCGAGGCGGGCATGAGCGCGATCCCCGCCGCGGCGACCGATGTCGGATTCGTGCGCGACGTGGTCGTGGACGGGGTCACCGGCGCGCTCGCCGACGTCGGCCCCGGCGCCGGGGACCCCCGGGCGCTGGTCGCCGCGATCCGCCGGGTGTTGGCCGATCGGGGCACGATGGGCCGGGCGGCCAGGGCTCGTTGCCTGGAACGGCACGCGATGGACACCGTGGTGGACGCGTGGATCGCGCTGCTCGACGAGCACCGCCGATGACGCCGCGGCGCCGGGTGGAGGGGAAGCGGTAGGGCGGGAGCGCCGATTCCCGTACGGCCGAATGCGACTCGTGGGGAGATCGCATGTGCCAAGGTTGTTGTCGAACCAGGGAGGGGGAGTCCGTGGGGGAGTATGTGGGGGGTGCCGTCGGCATGCCCGGCGACGGCATGGGCCGGGTCGACGGCGTCGGCCGGGTGGGCCGGCACGCGCGGCCGGGCGGCAGTGTCGACGAACCCGCCGACCACCGAACACACGTCAACGGAGCGCCCATCACGGGCCACGGGGGAGCGACCACGCCGACCATCGACAGTCGCACCGGTACCGGACGACACGCGGCGCCCACGGCGGGCGTCGGCAGCGGGACCGGCCGGATCGCCGCAGCACAGGCACCCGACCCCGAGATCAAGGGACCACCACCGGAACTCAAGTTCAAGCGCCGCACCAGCCTGATCCGGGGCATCCGCGAGCTGTGGCATTCGCGCGAACTCGTGCGCACCCTGGCCGAGCGCGACCTCAAGGCCCGCTACAAACAAGCCGTTCTCGGCTTCGCGTGGGCGGTGATCACCCCCGTGTTGCTGATGGTCGTGTTCACCGTCGTCTTCCAGCGCGTGGGCAACCTCAGCGAGACGGCGCACAAGTACGACGTGCCCTATCCGCTGTTCAGCTACCTCGGGTTGCTCCCGTGGACGTTCTTCATGTCCTCGGTGACCCAGGGCTCCTCGTCCCTGGTGTCCAACGGGCCGCTGCTGAACAAGGTCTACTGTCCGCGCGAGGTCTTCCCGTTCGCCACCGTGATCGTGGCCACCGTGGACATGCTGATCGCCTCCTCCGTACTGGTCGTGCTCTTCGCGGCGTACACCACGCCGCCCGCGGCGACCAGTTGGGCGCTGCCGATCCTGCTGCTCATCCAGTTCGAGGTCACCCTCGGTGTCGTGCTCGTGCTGTCCGCGGCGGTGGTCTACTTCCGCGACATCCGACACGTGCTGCCCCTGCTCATGCAGATGGGCATGTTCGCCACCCCGGTCGCCTACGGCATGGACCAGATCACCAAGGAATGGCTGCTCCCGTACGTGATCTTCAACCCGCTCGCCGCCGTGATCGACGGTTACCGGCGCTCGATCCTGTACGGACAACAACCCGACTGGGAACTCACCGGCGCCGCCGCCGGATCGGCGACCGTGCTCCTGATCGTCGGATACAAGATCTTCAAGAAGCTCGAAGCGGGGATCGCCGATGTCGCCTAGCCTCACGACGATCAAGGCGCCGGCCAAGCCGGGCGCCCTGCCGCTGGGCACCATCCGGGCCGAACACCTGTGGAAGCGATTTCGCGCGGACAGTCAGCGCATGCTCCTGCGGGACAACCTGGGCCGCATCGCGCGCAAGCTGTCCGGCCGCGACCAGGCCGACTGGCGCTGGGCGTTGCGCGACATCGACATCCACATCGACCCCGGCGAGTCGGTCGGCCTGATCGGCTCCAACGGGTCGGGCAAGTCGACGCTGCTCAAGATGCTCACCGGAGTGATGTACCCCTACGCCGGCCGGCTTCAGGTGCGCGGCCGGGTCGGCGCCCTGATCGAGGTCAGAGCGGGCATCCACCCCGACCTGACCGGACGTGAGAACGCGTTCCTGTACGGCTCGTTGCTCGGCCTCAAACGGGCCGAGGTGGCCAACCGGTTCGACGACATCGTGGACTTCGCCGAATTGGGCACCGCGATCGACCGGCAGGTCAAGTGGTACAGCTCCGGCATGCAGATGCGCCTCGGCTTCGCGGTCGCCGCCTTCCTGGAACCGGACGTGCTCCTGGTCGACGAGGTGCTCGCGGTCGGCGACGCGCTGTTCCAGCAGAAGTGCCTGGACCGGATGCGGGTGGTGCTGGAACAGGGCACCACACTCGTACTGGTCTCGCACGACCTCGCGTCGGTGGAGTCGATCTGCACACGCGGAATCTGGCTGGAGCAGGGCGAGATCCGCAGCGACGGCCCGATCCGGCAGGCACTGCGCGGGTATCGGGACAGCGTCGAGGAGGAGACCGAGGCGCGCACCCGCACCGACGAGGCGATCCGCACCACGTACGTGGACGTGCGCGGCGTGGACACGGCCGGCCCCACCACGAACCGCTCGATGGTGGTCGAGGCGGAGTTCACCGGCGACCACCACGGACCCGCCACCGTGCACATCGGTGTCACCGAGGGCACCGCGAGCCCGGTCTTCACCACGCGCCGGGACGTGCAGTTCGGCCGATCGGGCAACCGGGTCAGGTGCACCCTGGACCGCCTGCCGCTGCCGCGCGGGCGATACGCGCTGTGGATCGGGGTGTACGACCGGGACGGCCACCCGCTGACCACGTGGCATCCCGCGAAGCAGTTCGACGTGGCCGGGCCCGAGTTGGACACCCCGCCGCGCGCGGTGGTGCTGGCCGCGCCGGTCTACGTCGACCACACCTGGGAGGGGTGACCGGCCGTGCGCATCCTGGTGTGTCCGCACGACATGCAACTCGGCGGCAGCTCGATCAACGCCGTGGACCTGGCCCGCGCGGTCCGCGACCTCGGCCACGAAGTGTGGGTGATGGGCCGTCAGGGCCCGCTCCGGCAACGGGTGGCCGCCGCCGGGCTGCCACTGCTCGCGCTGCCCGAGCGGGCACACGTACGGCCCTCGCCCGCGGTCTCCCGCACGATCGCCGCGGCGGTGCGCCGGCACCGGATCGACGTCGTGCACACCTACGAATACTGGCCGCTGGTCGAGGCGTTCCTGGGCGCGTTCGTTCCCCGCGGCACGCCCGTGCTGGGCACGATCATGTCGATGGGCAGCCTGCCACCGTACTTCCCGCGCACCGGCGTGCCGTTGACCGTGGGCTATGGCGAGCTGTACGAGGAGACCGGCGAACTGCGCGGCCTGGAGGGTGCCCGGGTGCACCTGCTGGAGCCGCCGGTGGACACCGCGATCGACCACCCGATCACCGCGCCGGCAGCCGGCGGCGAGCCGGACGTCGACGTCGACGCCTTCGCCGCCGAACACGGCCTGCTCAAGCCCGCACCCACCGTGGTGGTGGTCTCGCGGCTGGCCAGGCACCTCAAGCAGGAGCACCTGGAACGCACCATGGACGCCGTCGCCCGGCTGGCCCCGGAGCTGCCCGGGTTGCGTCTGGTGATGGTCGGCGGCGGCTCGATCGAGCGCGAACTCCAGGCCCGGGCCGCGGCCTTGAACGGCGACCTGGGGCGGCGGGCGATCGTGCTGACCGGCGAGATGGCCGACCCGCGCCCGGCCTACGCGCTGGCGGACGTGGTGGTGGGCATGGGCAGTTCCGCGCTGCGCGGGATGGCCTTCGGCAAGCCCACCATCGTGGTCGGCGAGCAGGGCTTCGGCAAACCGGTGACACCGGAGACGATCGGCGACTTCGACGCGCTCGGCTTCTACGGTCTGGGTGCGGGCCGGGTGCCCGTCGAGCAGGACCCGCTGGTGGGCCAACTGTCCGCGCTGCTGCTGGATCAGGCCGAACGCGAGCGGATCGGCACGTGGTCGCTGGACCTGGTGCACGAGCGCTTCGCACTGGAGGGCCAGGCCGCCCGGCTGGTCGAATGGTACGAACAGGCCCGCCTGGAGCGGCCGGTGGCCCGCGGCCGGGTGGGCGAGGCGGTCCGGGTCGGCGGGCGTTTGGTGGGCTTCAAGGCGAGCCAGCGCGGCCAGGCGCTGCGCGCACGCACCCGCGGCCCGCGCGGAGCCACGACCGGATGACCGAGCCGACCGGCCGGTCCGGGCTGACCATGCTGCACGTCGGGGCGTTCTCCGGGTCGGTACCGGCGTTGCGCCGGGCGCTGGCGGAGCGCACGGCGGTCGAGGCGCACGACCTGATGCCGCTGGCCCGCGCGCCGGGCCTGGCCGGCGCACGGCTGCGGGCCGTGCGCGAGGCGCGCCGGGCCGGGCCCGGGACGCCGTGGACCAAGACCGACGCCTGGACGGCGGCACTGGACCGCAGGGTGCGGGCGCGCGGACTGCTCGGCCCGCGCCGCCCGGTGCTGATCGTGCAGACGCTGCCGGCGCTGGTACCGCCGGCGGGAGTGCGCTACGGGGTGTACACCGACCGGGTGGGCCTGGAGGGCGCGGCGGTCGGCGGCGTGCACCGATCCCGGTACACGCAGGGGTGGTTGGCCCGCGAACGACGGCTGTTGCTGGGCGCACACCGGGTGTTCGTGATGGGACCGAGCACGGCCGACGTCCTGGTCGCCGAGTACGGCCTGGCTGCGGACCGGGTGCACGTGGTGGGCGCGGGCACCAACGCGGCGCCCGCCGCGGCGGATTCCGGCCCACGCGCGGCGGATCCGCCACGGCTGCTGTTCGTGGGCACGCAGTGGGAGCTCAAGGGCGGCCCGACCCTGCTCGAAGCCTTCGCGCGCCTGCACGCCCGCGACCCGCGCCGGACGCTGACCCTGGTCGGCAGCGGGCCCGACGGCCCGCTGCCGCCCGGCGTGCGCGCGCTGGGGCGGGTGCCGCATGCGGCGATGGGCGCCGCGTACGACCGGGCCGACGCGCTGGTGATCCCCACGCACATGGAGGCGTTCGGGATCGCCCTGGTCGAGGGCCTGACCCGCGGCCTGCCGTGCGTGGCCTCCACGGTCGGCAACCAGCCGTGGATCGTGGGCGACGCGGGGATCGCCGTGCGGCCGGGGGATGTGGACGCACTGACCGAGGCACTCTCGCGGCTGACCACCGACTACGCCGCCTTCCGCGCGCGGGCGTTGGCGCGCGGCGCGGAACTGCGCGCGACGATGACGTGGCCGTCGGTCGCCGAGCGCATTCTGACCGAGCTGAGCGGTGGTTGACATCCGTCTCGTCCCCATCTGAGATGAGGGCCATGGAGACGCTTTTCGAGCACGCGGGCGGACACGAGGGTCTTCGCCGGTTCATCGACATCTTCTACCGCAACGTTCTGGCCGACCCGCTGCTGCAACCCCTCTTCGGCTCGGGGCGCCCGGAGCACGTGGACCACCTGACCGCCTTCACCGCCGAAACGTTCGGCGGCCCGGACGACTTCACCCGGAACATGGGCGGATTCCTGCACCTGATCGAGGTGCACCGCGGCCTCAGGATCACCGAGGAACAGCGCCAACGCTTCGTCGACCTGTACCTGGCCGCCGCCGACGCGGCCGAACTGCCCTCCGACGCCCCGTTTCGGGAGGCGCTGCGCTCGCACGTGGAGTTCGGCACCCACGTGGCCAAGCAGAACTCGCACGCCGAGACCGACGACGAACTGCACCCGCTCCGTGAAGTCCCGCACTGGGACTGGCCGCCGACCGACTGACACCCCGCCCGCCGGCCGTGGTCCGGCCCGCACCCGAGCCGGACCACGGCCGGGGGGCAACGAGACCCCGGCCGGTTGGCGGGCAACGAGGCCGCGGCGGTTCGCCCGCTGCGACCGACCGCCGCCCGGTTACCCCCGGCGGCGGCGCAGCGCCGCGCGCTCGTAGACCTGGGCGAAGCCGTCGAGCATGTGTCGGCGGGTGAAGCGGGACAGCGCCCGTTCCCGGCTCGCCGCGCCCATACGGGCCCGCAACGCGTCGTCGGTGAGCAGTTCCCGGCACGCCATCACCAGGCCGCCCCGGTCGCCCGCGCGCAGCAACCGCCCGGTCACGCCGTCCGCGACCACGTCGGTCACGCCACCCACCGCCGTACCGACCACCGGTACGCCCGCCATCATCGCCTCCGCGACCGCGAGCCCGAAGCCCTCGTAGTGCGACGTGGACAGGAACAGGTCGGCCGCGTCGAACGCGTCGCTCAGCCGCGCCAGCGGCGGGACCACCCGGACCTGCTCGCCGACCCCCAACTCCTCGATCAGCGCCGGAATCTCCGGCTCCTGACGGCCGATCACCAGGAACACCACCGGCGGACCGGCGCCGCCGAGCTTGCGCACCACGTCCGCGCCGACCCGCACCATCAGCGGGATGTTCTTCTGCGTCGCCCGGCCGACCCCGACCACGACCCGCGCCTCGCGCGGGATGCCCAGCTCGGCGCGCAACGCGAGGCCCGCCGCCGGGTCCGGCACATGCACCGGAACGCCCAACGGCACCAACGGGATCCGTTCCGGCCGCCACCCCACGATCGCCGCGGTCGCGTCGCGCACGTGGGTGGAGTGCGCGAACGGGCGGAAGCCGGCCGCCTTGACCATGCCGACCTCGATGCCGTTGGTCAGCCGCGAGTGCAGGCCGTCCTTGAGCGGCTCGTGCACCTCCAGCACCCGGGGCATCCCGGGGGAGCCCAGGGCGGCGGGCAACGAGAGTCGGGCCGTGCCGCTGTGCGCGTGCAACACGTCCGGCCGCAACTCGCGCACCCGCGAGGCGATCCGCAGCCCGAGCCGGATCTCGTCCTGCGGCCGGGTGGGCCCCTCGTGGTCGAGGGCGTGCACCGTCACATGGGCGCCCAACTCGTCGAGCCGATCCTCCTCCCAGGCCGGCCTGGCGATGATCGCGTGGCAGTCGAAGCGCTCCGGGTCGAGCCCGGCCAGCACCTGCCGGCTCACCTGCGGGATCCCACCGCCGACGCTGAGCCGCCACACCACGTGCACGAGCCTGATGCGATCCTTCACGCTTCCCCCCGAGCCGGCCGCAGCCGGCGATCCCTGACCCGGCGGGCCGCGGACTTCGCGCCCAACAGCGCGCCGCCCGCCCCCCGGGCCACCAGCCATGTCGTGTCGTATCGATCGGTGGCGCCGAATCGGTGCTTGAACTCCTCGGCCCCACGCAGCAAATCGAAGGTCCGGACGCCGCGGGCGGCCAGCGCGGTGAGTGTCTCGTGGAACAACACCGTGCCCAGACTCGCCTTCGCGTAGGCCGGATCCCAGCCCAACTGGTAGTAGGCGAAGGTGTCCTGCCACAGGAACCCGTACAGGATCCCCACCGGTCGGCCCGCCGGATCGCGGGCGACCAGCGCACACGGCCCACGATCGGCCGCGGCGCGCGCCGCCAGCGCCGCGTGCAACGGGCGCCGGGTGGCGTCGAACGCGCTCGACCCGCCGATCGCCTCCCGGCGCAACCGGTGCAGCCGCAGCAGGTCGTCGAACAGCCCGGGGGTCATCGCGTCGGGTGCCACCCACGTGAAGGTGATCCCGTCCTCGGCCAGCTTGCGCGCCTTGCGCCGAACTCCCTGCCGGTGCCGGGCCGAGCCGAGCGCGGCCGGGTCGGCGGGCATCACCGGGCACGCGGTGCGTTCGATCTCGCGGGCGCCGGGCGGCAGGAACGGATCACCGGTGCCGGGGTCCAGGTGCGGGAAGACCATGGTGCGCCGCCGGGCGAGCGAGGCCAGCCAGGCCCGGACGTCCTGGTGCCGGCGCGGATCGACGGCGAACCCGCAGTGGTCCGCGGCGCCGGGCCCGGTGCCGAGCAGCGTCCAGCTCAGCACGCCGCCGGGCAGCCGCGGATGCAACCGCTCACGGGTGCGCAGCAGCGGTACGACCGCCTCCGCGGTGCCGTCCTCGGCGCGCCACACGGCCACCACCGCGCGGCCGGCCTGCTCCCGGCCCAGCGACTCGGTCCAGCCCAACACCCAGTCGGGCGTGGTGAAGTACGACGTCCCGGGCGTCGCGGCCACCAGCGCGCGCCAGGACGGAACGAGAGCCGCCAACTCGCCGGGCGAGCGCAACAGCGTGGGCAGAGCAAGCACGGTGATCCCCCCGGATCTGTCCGTCGACCGGATCCGGCGCTTCGCCGACCCGAACAACCCGCCGATTCAAGCAGGTCAACGGCCGCCGCGCAGCGCGTGCAGGGCCGGATGCAGCCCGGACAGGATCGTCGCGAAGCGATCCGGGCGAGTGTTCGAGCCCACCCGCAGGCGGGAGATCCGCAACGGATGATCCGGCAGCCGAGGCCCGAGCCGGTGATCGAACAGGAAGCCGGTGCGGTAGCCGAGTTCGGCCAACAACCGCTCGGCCCGCACGTCCCAGTTCCCGTTCGGATACGCGAACGAACTCGGGGCCCGACCGAGCAGCTCGGTCAACCGCTCGTGCGCCCGCACCACTTCGGCCCGTACGTCGGCGTCCGAGCACCGGTCGAGCAGCGGATGGGTGAGCGAGTGGTTCTCCACCCGTACGCCGCCCGACTCCAGGGTGCCCAGGTCGGCGCCGGTCAACTGCTCGGTCCGCACCGGCTCGTGACCCTCGCGCAGGGCCGCGAGCAGACGCAGACGCCGCTCCTGCGGCACCGTCTTCAGGTACGCCACCCACCCGCTCGGCGACCGCTCCGGCTCACCCGCCACTCGCGCCCCGGCGGCGACCAACCGGTCCGCCTCGTGCCACCAGAACGGCGTCCCGGAGTCGATCGCCGAGGCGACCACGTAGGCCACACCCGGGATGCCGCGCTCGCGCAGCAGCGGCAACCCGTGCTCCAGGATGCTGCGTTCACCGTCGTCGAAGGTGAGCAACACCGCCTTGGCCGGCAGCGCGCGCCGCGTCGCCAGCGCCGTCTCCACCTCGTCCAGGGACACCGGCCGGGCGATCCGGCGTAGCCGGTCCAACTGCCCCGCGAACGTGTCCGGATCCGAGATCCCGTGATACCCGAGCACCGCGAGCCGCAGCCGGGCGCGATGCGCGAACCACACCTGCGCCGGGGAGCGCCGCAACAACGCGTCGCCCCCGGACCGTACCGAGCCCACCATCGAACCGCCCACCCAAGCCTCCCCAGCCCCGCGGCTCCCGCTGCCGGAACCGTAACAGCGGGGTCGGGTCCCGTCAGCCGGTCGCCGAACGTCCGTCCACGGGCCGTCACCCGACGTCCGACCACCGGCCACATCGGGGCAAGCCGGCGAACCCCGGATATCGGGGAACATCACGGACGACTCGTGGACGGATTGCGAAACACCCTTCACGCGTGACCCATCCGGCCTAATCTGGTCGGCGGGTGACTCGTGTCCCGGCCGTGTGGGGGCGGGGGACGCCGGTTGGGCACAAACGTTCCGATGCCGCTCACATCGGGACCGCGAGGTGGGGGCCGGGCGATGGTCAATCGTGCATCGACCCTGCACGCCGAACAGATCGACAGCGATCTGGCGCGTGCGTGGGACGAATTGGTGGCAGGACGGGGGGTCCAGGCAGACGTCTTCGATACTCACGCGTGGACGTCCTCGTGGCTGACGAGTCGCCCCGAACGGACCGAACACGTGCGCATACCCGGGGTATTCGCCGCCGGCCGCCCGCTGGCCCTGCTCCCGCTGGAACTCGACGCCGGCGGACGCGCCCACGAACTCGGCCGCGGCCAACGCGAACGCACACGTGTCGTATTGGGCACCCCCGAGCCGCAGCCCGCCGTCCTGCGCCAACTCGTCGGCGAACTGCGCCGGATCGGCATCCGGGAACTGACGCTGTACCGCATGCCCAGCCGGGACCCGGCCACGCACGCCCTCCTGGCCGCGCTGCGCGAGGCGGGCTACGCGGTGGACGTGCGCGAACGCATGACCGACATGATCGAGGCCACCCCCGACGGCTGGTCCGGCTATCGGACCCGACACCGCGGCTTCGACAGCGCGATCGCCCAGACCACCCGGCGGGCCGGACAACTGTGGACACTGCGGGTGGCGGCGTTCGGCGCGCCGGGCACCCCGCCGCTCGCGGCCGGCCTGGCCGACCACGACGAACTGTTCGACCTGAGTTGGAAGGGACGACTCGGCGCCTCGCCCGAGCGCCGCCGGTTGCTCACCCGTGCACTCGACGCGCGTGGCATGGCCCGGCTGTACGTGCTCTACGCCGACGACCGCGCCATCGCCTCCTGTCTGGGCGTGCGCATCGGTCCGGTCGTGCAGTGGCACACGATCGCCTACGACCCGGCCGCCGCGATGCTCTCCCCGGGCAACGTGGTGCATTGGCGCGCCCAGGAACTGGCTTTCGCCGAGGGCGGTCTGGCGTTGATCGACCTGCTGCCCGGGGCGAGCCCGCTCAAGGACCGGATCAGCACCGAACGGCCCGCGCTGCTCGACGTGTGCGCCGCCCGGGTGCCCCGCCGGGTGTTGCCGCTGCTGCGCGGCGCCCGCGAGATGCAGCGTGCGGTCCCGATCGCCGCCCGGGCCCGGATCCGCAGCCTGCGCGCGCGAGTGAGCACGGTCGACGCCGGCTCCTCCGGCACCGCCCGCCGACTCGAGGCCAGCCCCGCGACCGAGATCCCGACCCGGGCCGGCGTCCGGCTGACCCTGGACCAACCCACGCTGCGCCTGTTGGCCGTGGCCTGCGCGCGCAAGGGCCCGCAGGAGATGCGGGCCGACTGGGGGCCGGACGACCGCTGGTACCGGATCGGCACCGGCCCGCTGGCGGTGGCCCGCGTCGACCACCACGAACCCGTACCCACCCTGCGCGAGGTCGTGCGCTACGACCCCACCTACACCCTGGAGGCGATCGCGCTGATGCTGGCCGACCTGCTCGCGTCGCCCGTCCGCTACCTGGACGAGGTGCCCGTGCGCGACCCGCGCCTGCGCTGGCCCCGCGCGTGGAGCCCGCCGACCGCCGAACCCGCCCCCACCGACGCCGAATCGGACCCGCCCGGAGCCGCCGTCGCCGGCACCGGCCCGCGCGGTGCGCTCAGTCGCGCCGAGGGGGCCTGATGCGGGCCCGCCCGATGCACCCGCTGGAGATCGATCCCACCTTCGCCGCGTCCTGGGACCGGCTGGTGGCCGCCCGCGGCGTGCACGCCGACCCGTTCGACACCCACGCCTGGTTCGCCTCCACCCTGCACGGCCACCGCGACCCGCTCGACGACATCCGTGTGGTGTCCGTGCTCGACGACGCCGACCAGCCGCGTGCGCTGCTGCCGCTGGAGCGCATCGGCGCCGACCGATGGGGGATCTTCTCGGCACACCGCCGACCCCGCAGCCACGTGGTCGTGCACCCCGACGAACCGCACGGCGCCGACTCGATCGCCGACGCCCTCGCCCGCGCCGGCATCCGCGAACTGCGCCTGCACCGGATGCCCAGCCGGGATCCGGAGACCCACCGGCTGATCGCCGGACTACGCGCGTGCGGCTACACCGTCAACGCCCGGGAGAAGGCCTGCGACATGCTCGCCGGCGTCGAAGGCGGCTGGGCCGGCCACAAGGCCCGATTCCGCAGCTTCGACCGCTACGCGCACCGCTTCGCCGCCCGGGTGCGCGCGCACTGGGACCTGACCGTCGAGGAGACGGCCGGCGCCGCGACCGCGCGCGACCCGGACGCCGGATTCGCCATCTACACCGACCTGTTCGCCCGCAGCTGGAAGGGCCCGCTGCAACCTGCCGCCGCCGAGGCCCGCCGCGAGCTGATCGCCCGCGCGGCCCGGCACGACTGGGCCCGGCTGTACATACTGCGCGTGGACGGCGTACCCGCCGCGATGCACCTGTGGTTCCGCCTCGGCGACGTGGCCACCTGGCACTCCACCGCCTACGACGAGCGCTTCGCCGCGCTGGGCATCGGCACCGTCGTGCAATGGCAGGCCCAGGAACGGGTGTTGACCGAACCCTGGCCCGCCGGCAGCAGCCCGCGCCTGGTCGACCTGATGCCCACCCGAACCCCGCAGAAGTTGCGACTGGCCCCCGAACGCCCCGCCCTGTGGGACATCGAGGCCGTCCGCGACCGACGCGTGCTGGCGGCCACCCTGCCCGCCCGCGGTTTCGCCCGAGCCACCCGGATGTCGGTCGAACAACACCTGCGGGTACGCCGTGCCAAGGCCGCCGACCCGGCGCCGACCCCGGTCGCCGAGACGGTGATCGCGCCCGCCATCAACCCACACGGCGAGCCCGGCCACAAACTCGACCCGGTGCACGAAGCCGGCGTCGAGGACAACCGCCCCATCGCGCTGGCGTGCGGCTACCGCGGAACCGACGTGGTCGACGGCGGCCGGGCTCGCGGCGAGACGTGGTGGCTGGTCGGCGAGGAGCCGCACACCCTCGTGCACCTGGCCGCCGACCGCACCGTGCACACGGTCGCCGCACTGGGCACCCGGGACCGACCACGCGTGTGGGAGCCCGGCGAGGCGGTGCGCAGCGTGGCCACCGCCCTGGGTGAGACCCTGCGCCTGTACGTGCTCGACCCCGCCGGCAGCGCCGGCACCCCGCTTCGTCAGGAATCCGAACCGGTCCCGTGGCCCCACGCCCGCACCGCTCCCGCCCCGCACACCTCGAAGGGCACCACCCGATGACCGCCATCAGCGGCGACCGCGTGCGCGCCACGCTCAAACGCGGCCTGGCCGCCACCGCCCTCGCCCGCGATCCGGCACCCGGCGCGACACTGCTCATCTATCACCGCGTCGGTGGCGGCAGCCGCGACGAACTCGACCTGCCCGCAGAAGCGTTCCGCACCCAGCTCGACCTGCTCCCGCCCGCGCACGTGGTCTCCCTCGACACCGCGGTGGACCGGCTCGCGGCCGGCGACCCGACGCCCTCGATCGTGCTCACCTTCGACGACGGCTTCGCCGACGTGTACGCCAACGCCTGGCCGGAACTGCGGGCCCGCGCGCTGCCGTTCACCCTGTACCTGGCCACCGGCTGCATCGGCGAACTGATGCGCTGGGAGGGCTCCACCGGCACCAGCGGCGGATCCGCCGCGCTGAGTTGGGACCAGATCGCCGAACTGACCGAGTCCGGCCTGGCCACGATCGGCAACCACACCCGCAGCCACGCCCGCCCCGAGGCACTCACCGCGGCCGAACTCGACGACGCCTCCGACGACATCGAACGCCGACTCGGGCTGCGCCCGGCCCACTTCGCCTATCCGTGGGGGATCGCCGTCCCGGACATGGAACACGCCCTGCGCTGCCGGTTCCGCAGCGCCGCCACCGGCGTGCTCGGCCGCAACCTCCCGGGCTGCGACCCGATCCGGCTGCGCCGGGTCCCGGTCCGGCGCACCGACCCGCCCGCGTTCTTCCGCGCCAAACTCGGCGGCCGGCTCGCCCAGGAGCGCGCCTACGCCGCCGTGGTCGGTCTGGGCAAGAGAGCCGGTGCGCATGCGTGAGCCGCGCGGACCGGGCGGTCGACCCCTGCGGGTCGCCCACCTGACCACCATCGACATGAGCCTGGCCCTGCTCCTGCGTACCGAACTGGAGGAGGACGTCGCGGCGGGCTTCGAGACCTACGGGATCAGCGCCGCCGGCCCCTACGTTCCCGAAATCGAGGCACTGGGCGTCACGCACGTGCCGCTGAACTCGCTGACCCGCGCGTGGAGTCTGCGCAGCGACGCCGCCGCCGCAGGCGAACTGGTGCGCACACTGCGCCGATTGCGCCTGGACGTGCTGCACACGCACAACCCCAAGACCGGTGTGCTCGGCCGGATCCTGGGCCGTGCGACCGGTGTCCCGGTCGTGGTCAACACCTGCCACGGCCTGTGGATCCGGCCCGGCGACCCGTGGGCCCGCCGGGCGTTCGTGCTCGGCACCGAGGGCCTGGCCGCCCGCGCCTCGCACGCCGAGCTGTACCAGAACGCCACCGACCACGCGACGCTGCGCCGGGCCGTGCCCGGGTGGCGCTCGCGCGTGGTCGGCAACGGTACCGATCTGACCCGCTTTCGACCCGACCCCGTCGCTCGGGCGAGCGTTCGGCGGGCACTGAACGTGGCCGAAGACGAACTACTCGTGGGCGGAGTCGGGCGGCAGGTCGCGGAAAAGGGCATCCTCGAATACGTGGAGGCAGCCGGACTGCTCGCAGGCAAGGCCCGATTCGTCTGGATCGGCCCGGAGGACCCGGACAAGGCCGACGCGGTGTCCCGCGCCGTGCACGGCTCCCGGGTCGAATTCGTCGGTGCGCGCTCCGACATGCCCGCGGTGTACAACGCGCTCGACGTGTTCGTCCTGCCCTCGCACCGCGAGGGCTTCTCACGATCGGCCATGGAAGCCGCGTCCTGCGGGCTGCCCATGGTGCTCAGCGACATCCGCGGCTGTCGGGAGATCGGCACCCACGGTGAACATCTGCTCCTTGCACCACCCGGCGAGCCCCGGTTGTTGGCCGCCGCGATCGACCGCCTGATCACCGAACCGGACCTGCGCGCCGAACTCGGCGCCGCCGCCCGGCTGCGCGCTCTGGCCGAATTCGACCAGCGCAGGGTGGCGGGCATCTCGATCGACACCTATCGGGCCGTGGCCGGGCGCCGCGGCCTGGGTTGGACTTGACGCACAACGGGCGACGGCCGGTGAGGGAGACACCGCCGGCGCCCGAGACACGCAACACCGAACGCCACACCAGGGGAGGGGCATGGAATGCGACGACTGTTCGACATCACCGTGGCCGTGCTGGCATTGGTTCTGATGGGACCGGTCCTGCTAGCGATCCACGTGATGATCCGCGCGACCATGGGTGGGCCCGTACTGTTCCGCCAGACACGCAGCGGCCTGCGCGGCCGCGACTTCGAGATCCTCAAGTTCCGCACCATGCACGACCCGCGCTACCCGGACGAACCCGACGCCACCAGGATCACCCGGACCGGGCAACTGCTGCGCACCACGAGCCTGGACGAACTGCCGCAACTGATCAATGTGTTGCGCGGTGACATGGGCATCATCGGGCCGCGGCCGACGCTGCCGAGCCAGGTGGTGCACTACACGCAACGCCAGCGGGGCCGGCTCGACGTGCGACCGGGGTTGACCGGTTGGGCCCAGGTCCAGGGGCGTAACGCGCTCAGTTGGCCGGTGCGGATCGAATACGACCTCTGGTACGTGCGCAACCGCAGCGCCCGGGTCGACCTGGTCATCCTGTGGCGCACGATCGGCGTGTTGCTGCGGCCGACCGGGATCACCGCCGCCGGCGGGGTCAATCCGGGCTTCCCGGTGCCGATCGCCAACCTGCCCCAGGAGGATCCGGGGCGCGGGGCCGCGGCTCGGCCCGGCACCGTACGGCAGGACCGGGGCGAGACGTTCCCGCTGCCCAGACCCATCGTCTGGTCCGCGCCGATCACCCACTCCCCGGTCGACCCGACCCGGATGTTGCCACCGCAGCGGCCGGCGGGTGAGTCGTTGGCCGAAGAGGTCTCCTGACGCCGAAGCGGCCGGATGTGCGGATGTCCGTGCTCGATCGTGGGGATCGAGCACGGACGTCACGCCGTCAGGTGCCGGGGTGCCCGGGGAGTTCGGGGAGGCCGGTGGGTTCGGTGACCTCGGTGCGCCCCGTGCTCGGGATGCATCAGGCGGAGCCCGGAACCCCCGCCCGGGACGCGGCAGATGTGGTCGCGGACGATCCCGTTGCGGCAGTCGGATCCGAGCCCGACACGCGTGCGCCCCCGGAGGCCCCGGCCGACGTTCCGGCCCCGGTGCCGCGTGATTCGGTGCCCGCGGCAGCGGTGGCGTCCGCAGCAGGGTCGCCCGTCGTGCCCGGAGTCCCGCCGCCATGCGACGAACGGCGCCGCGAACGCCCGCCCGGTCGCAACGATCTGCTGCGACAACCCTCGGAACAACCCGCGTGGGCCCGCCCGTCGAGCCAGCACCCGCAGCAACACCAGCAGCAGCACCACGAGTTCGAGCAGCGCGAGCCACGCGATGCCCCGGTCGCCGCTCCAGAAGTCCGTGCCGAAAGGATTCGCGGCCGTTGTGCTGCTGATCGTGCCCTCCCACGGAACAGGTGAGGCCGAGGCCACCCGAAGATCAGTGAGCATTGAAGCAGTTGCGCAGCGTATTCGAAAAACCTGAGGCGATATTGCGCAAAAGGCTTTCGAGAATCATCCGACACCGTTTCGGGGGTATGGAAGGACATCCGCGCACCGCGTCGACCGCATGCTCGACCGGCCCCGTGTCCACCTGCTGTAAGGGCTGTGACCTGCACATACAACGGGATGCCCAGGGCTCGTCCACACCTGCGCGGCAGCGGCCCCCCGGACCGCCCGTCCCGCTTTTCTCATTTTCTGGAAAATCCCGCAACGAACTCGAAACGGGATTCCGGCAATCCTGCACGCGGATCGACAAACCTGCGAATCGACGTGACATTCCCCTTGCCTGGGAAATATGTGCGCCGTGTTGCGGCGATTCCACAAAATAGACGCGGAGCCGTCCGCGCGACACGGATCTGAGCATCATCTGAGGTTTCACATGCGGAGACTCGGGTGAATCCGGCATCAGCCCCACAAGCCCTGAAGGGGCCATGACGGACAATACGACACCATGCGCCGGCAGCCCCGCAATTGACCGGAAACCAACCGGCAACCGACCATGAACGGCCCCGCAGCCGACCCGTGAACCGCTCCGCGGCCGACCCGGAACCATGCCGCAGTCCACCCGGAGCCCCCCGCAGCCGACCCGCGACGCCCCCGCCCTAAACGCCCCCGCGCGCCAATCGTGCCCGCAACTCCGGATCCGGACCGGCCGTCGCCGCCCCCGCCAGCAACCCGACCGCCACCAACACCACCGGAAACTCCGCCACATAGTCGATCGACGCCTGCGCCACGAACGCCGTGAACGTCGCCGACCCGACCACCACCACCGCAACCGGTTGCGGCGAGCGCCACAACCGCACGTACACCCACCCCACCAACGCCACCAGACACAGCGCGCCGGGCAGCCCCTGCTCGGCGCCCTGCCGCAACCACAACGAGTGCGCCGAGTGCACGTCCGCGTCCGAACTCGCGGTCGGACTGTTCGTCACGAACATCCCCGGGCCCGTCCCGCGCAGCGGGTGACTTTTCGTCAGATGTACGCCGTCGCCCCACAGTTGCACCCGACGCTCGGTCAGACCGGCCTCGGCGGCGCCCTCCAGGCCACCCGTGCGCGTACCGAGCGCCCCGAGCACCACGGTGCCCAGTGCCACGCCGACGACACACACCGCCGACACCAGCACGACCGTGCCCTTGCGCTGCACCGCCGCCGACGACAACCCGGCCAACAACACCACAAGCGCACCGACCGCCGCCGCCACCGAACGCGTCGCGAACGCAGCGAGTACCAACAACCCGGCCAATAACAGGATTTCACCCCGTCGCCGATCGGATGCGGCGACCAGCGCGGCCAGACACGCGGCACCCACCGCCTGCGCCACCAACGCGCCGTTCGCATTCCCGTAGTGCAACGGTGGCGCAGTCGCGTCCCCGCTCAACGCACCCGGCCACAACAGCAACATCCCCGCCACCGCGCCGGCGACCACCGCCGGCGGCAGTAACGCCGAACGCGCGCCGAGCAATCGCCCCAGCACATACCCGCCGACCGCGGCCGACAGCGCGAACAAGAACGCCTCCGGCTCACCGGCCCGATTCGCCGCCGCCATCAGTGCCCACATCGCGGTCGTCGCGACCACGGCCGTGCCCAGCAGATCAAGCCGGGACAGATACCGCGTCGAACCCCGGACCCGATGGTCCCCTTCCCGGTCAGCCCCCATCGCACAACCCGCTTCCGCTCGACGATCCGGACCCACCCGTACCGCGCCCGCGTGCGCGTGCGCTCATCCCGGCCGCCCGGCGATGCCAGGATGTCCCCCATGCCGCTCTACATCTGCGGGGCCGGCGGCGTCGGCCGCGAAGCCCTCGACGCCGCGCTCGCCTCCACGCTCACCGTCACCGCGTTCCTCGACGACGCCCGCGCCGGCGAGAAGGTGCGCGGCCTGCCGGTGCTGCGCCCGGGCGAAGTCGACTCCGGCGACTACCTGGTCGGCATCGCCGCCCCGGCCGCCCGCGCCCGACTGGCCCTCCTGCTCGACGAACGCGGCCTGCGCGCCGTCACCCTCGTGCACCCGCGCGCGGTGATCTCGCCGGAGACCACGATCGCCGCCGGCTGCCTGATCCAGGCCAACGCGCACGTCTCCAGCAGCGTCACGCTGGGCCTGCACGCGCAGGTCCACTACAACGCCACCATCGGACACGACGCCGTGCTCGACACACGCAGCACGGTGTACCCGGGTGCGAACATCTCCGGCAACGTGCACCTGTGCGAGGACGCCACCGTCGGCAGCAACGCGGTGGTCCTGCAAGGGCTGACCGTCGGCGCCGGCGCCTTCGTCGGTGCGGGCGCCGTGGTCACCCGGGACGTACCGGCGGGCACCACCGTGGTGGGCTCACCCGCTCGACCGCTGCGCCCGCGCGAGGAGCGGCTCAGCTGAGCCGAGACCGGAACCACGCGACCGTCTGCGCGAGTCCGTCCCGCAACTCGACCGGCTCCGCGGTCGGGAACAGCGCGCGCAGGCGCGACCCGTCGGCCTGCGAATCACGCACGTCGCCGGGCCGCGGCGGCACGTGTTCGACCTCGACCGACCGCCCGAGCACCTGCGTCAACAAGTCGATCAACGCGTTCAGCGAAGTCCGCGAGCCGAACGCCAGGTTGACCGGGATGTCCGAGACCACCCGGCGCAACACCGCGTCGGTGAGCACAGCAGAGACACTGCCGATGTTGGTGAAGTCACGCGTCTGTTCGCCGTCGCCCTGCACGGTCAGCGGCCGACCGGCCAACGCCGCGTCCACGAACCGCGGAATCACCGCCGCATAGGCGTGATCGGCCGGCTGGCCGGGCCCGAACACGTTGAAGAAGCGGAACGGCAGCACCGGCAGGTCGTAGCAGTTGCCGTACGCGAGCAGATACGACTCGGTGGCCAACTTGCTGACCGCGTACGGGCTCAGCGGCGCGGTGCGCATGTCCTCTCGCTTGGGCAACTCGCGATTGGCGCCGTACACCGACGACGAGGACGCGGCCACCACGTGGATGTTCCCGGCCCGTCGAGCCGCCTCCAGCACCTCCAGCGTGCCGGTCGCGTTGGCGTGATGGCTGGCCAGCGGCGCCTCCACCGACCGGGGCACCGAGGGCAACGCCGCCAGGTGCACCACCGCCTCCGCGCCCGCGAACGCGTGATCGAGCAACTCCGGCTCCAGGATCGATCCCTGATGGAACGTCACCTTCAGGCCGGCCAGACTTTCGAGCGACCCCGTGGAGAGGTCGTCGACCACGTGCACGTCGCGCACGACGTCGTGGTCCTGCAACGCGGCGGCCAGATTCGAGCCGATGAAACCGGCGCCGCCGGTGATCACTACCTTCACAAAGTCCCCCCGGACCATCGTGCGGAACCATCCCCGCCGGTGCCTGTGTTTCGAACTCCCCCAAGTCCGACCCGAGGCCGGCCCACCCCCGGTTCCCGCACTGTACCCACGGCCCGCTTCACGAGAGGGCAAAACCCGGACAACAGGCCGGAACGTGCGCCACACTTTCCCCTATCTCGGACCCGGGACACCGCCCCGGGAACGAAGTTGGGGTGGGGGACACTCATGAACATGCCCAGGCCACGGCTGCGCAGAGCAACGATTCCAACGCTGTTCGCGTTGTTGCTCGCGCTCACCGTCGCGGCTCCGAACACACCGAAGGCATCCGCGGGGCCCTGTGACGCACCGGTCACCAACGCGGTCGTCTGCGAGAACAGCAAGACCGGCAACGCGCGGACCGAATGGGACGTCAGCGGCGCCGGCAGCACCTCCATCCAGGGCTTCTCCACCGACATCAGCGTCAACGCCGGTGGCCAGATCAAGTTCCGAATCGACACCACCGCGAGTTCCTATCGCGTCGATATCTACCGGCTCGGTTGGTACAACGGCAGCGGCGCCCGCAAGGTCTACACGATCCCCGCCTCGGCGGTGACCCCACGTCAGCAGCCGAACTGCGACACCGACAACCTGGTGACCGGACTGATCGACTGCTCGAACTGGACCGACTCCGCGTCCTGGACCGTACCCGCCGACGCGGCGTCGGGCTACTACATCGCCAAACCCACGCGCACCGACGGCTCTTCGGGCGCGAGCCACATCCCGTTCGTGGTCCGCAACGACGCATCGCACTCGGCGCTGCTGATGCAGGCATCCGACACCACCTGGCAGGCGTACAACGCGTACGGCGGCAACGACCTCTACACCGGACAGCCGGTGGGTCGGGCGTACAAGGTCAGCTACAACCGGCCCTTCACCACGCGCGCCGACAACCCCGCGGACTCGCTGTTCAACGCCGAATTCGCGATGTTGCGCTTCCTGGAACGCAACGGCTACGACGTCACGTACTCGACCGGTGTGGATACCGATCGACGCGGCCAACTGATCAAGAACCACCAGGTGTTCCTGTCGGTGGGCCACGACGAATACTGGTCCGGCGCACAACGGGCCAACGTCGAGGCGGCCCGCGACGCGGGCGTCAACCTCGCCTTCTTCTCCGGCAACGAGGTGTTCTGGAAGACCCGTTGGGAGAACGGCGGGATCAACGGCAACGGCCCCGCCCACCGCAACCTGGTGGCGTACAAGGACACCCACGCCAACCAGTCGATCGACCCGCTCGGCCCGTCCGTGTGGACCGGCACCTGGCGCGACCCGCGCTTCTCGCCACCCGGTGACGGCGGTCGACCGGAGAACAACCTCACCGGCACCATCTTCACCGTCAACTGCTGTACGACCGACATGAACGCCAACGGCGCCGACGGCCGGCTGCGACTGTGGCGGAACACCCGCCTGGCCACCCTCGGCCTCACCGCACAAACGACGCTCGGAAGCGGAACCCTCGGCTACGAATGGGACTCCGACCTGGACAACGGCGCCCGACCCGCGGGCCTGATCCGGCTCTCCACCACGGTCAAGTCCGGCATGTCGGTGCTCCAGGACCAGGGTTCGACCTACGCCGACGGCAGCGCGAAGCACAGCCTGACCCTGTACCGCGCACCCAGCGGCGCCCTCGTCTTCGGCGCGGGCACCGTGCAGTGGGCGTGGGGCCTGGACGTCTACCGGGTCGGCGCCAACGGCACCGTGGACACCGCGATGCAGCAGGCCACGATCAACCTCTTCGCCGACATGGGCGTGCAGCCCGGCAGCCTGATGACCGGCATGGTCGCGGCCGTCAAGAGCACCGACACCACGCCGCCCGTCTCGACCATCACCGCGCCCACCAACGGCGGCAGCCTGCCCGCGCACAGCAACGTGACGATCACCGGCACCGCGACCGACACCGGCGGCAAGGTCGGCGGCGTCGAGGTCTCGGTGGACAACGGCGCCACCTGGCATCCCGCCACCACCGGCCGGGAGAGCTGGACCTACGTGTTCACCACCGGCCCGGGCGGCTCGCTCACCATCAAGACCCGGGCCACCGACGACAGCGCCCGCACCGAAACCCCGTCCGCCGGCGCCACCGTCACCATCGGCGGCCCGCCGCAACCCGTCGTGTGCCCATGCACGTTGTGGACGCCGACCGACCAACCCTCGTCCGGGCCCGACCCGGACACCGCCGCCACCGAACTCGGCGTCAAGTTCCAGCCCGACCGGGCCGGCTTCATCACCGGAATCCGCTTCTGGAAGGACGCCGCGAACACGGGCACCCACACCGGGACGCTGTGGTCCTCGTCCGGCACCCCACTGGCGACCGCCACATTCCCCGGCGAAACCGCGTCCGGCTGGCAGCAGGTGAACTTCGGCCAGCCCGTACCGGTCACCGCCGGAACCACCTACGTGGCGTCCTACCAGGCACCCAACGGCAGATACAGCGCCGACCAGGGCGGCCTGAGCGCCGCGCACATCCGCGGCCCGCTCACCGCGCCGGCGAGCAACACCGCGGGCGGCAACGGGGTGTACCGCTACGGCACCGGCTTCCCGACCTCGACCTGGAACGATGCCAACTTCTGGGTCGATCCGGTGTTCACCACCTCCGCCACCACCCCGACCGGCCCCGCACCCGTGGTCACCGTGACCACCCCGGCAAACGGAGCGATCACCGCCCCGGTCGGCGGCAACCTCACCGCGACCTTCGACCTCGCGGTACAGCCCGCGACGATCGTGTGGTCGCTCACCAAGTCGGACGACAGCACCGTCGCCGGCACCGCGAGCTACAACGCCGGGACCAGGACCGCAACCTTCGATCCGACCGCCGACCTGGCCCCGGGCACGTCGTACACGGTCACCCTCAGCGGCGCGCAAACCGCCGAGGGCACCCCGATGGCTCCCCGGACCTGGTCCTTCACCACGGCCGGCGGCACGCCACCGCCGACCTGCAACCCCTCCTGCACGATCTGGCCCGCCACCGCGACGCCGGCCGTGCTCTCCGACACCGACACCACCGGCATCCAACTCGGCGTCAAATTCAGCAGCACCGTCCCCGGCACGATCACCGGACTGCGGTTCTACAAGGGCCCCGGCAACACCGGCACGCACACCGGCACGATCTGGTCCACCCAGGGCAGCATCCTGACCAGCGCGGTCTTCGGCAGCGAAACCGCCACAGGCTGGCAACAGGTGAACTTCACCCAACCGGTCCAGATCGCCGCCAACACCACCTACGTGGCCTCGTATTACGCCCCCCAGGGCCGGTACTCCTCCACGGAGGGCGGCTTGACCGCGGCGGGCGGCACCGGGCCGATCAAGGCAGCCGCGTCCGCAAGCGTCGGCGGCAACGGCGTGTACGTCTACGGGACCGGCTTCCCCACCAGCACCTGGAACGACAGCAACTACTGGGTCGACGTCGTCTTCACCACCAACTGATCACAGCGGTACCGGGCTTCCCGACAGGCTCGACACCGGGCCCCGAAACCGACCGACCGACCGACCGACGCGCAGCGGTACCGGATCCCCCGAGCGGCCCGGCACCGAGCACCGAACCGGCAGCCGGCGGCATCGATCCGCCGGCCGCCGGCCTCGGGAGGGCACGGCGACCCGACTTCGGCGCGCCGTGCGCACCTCCCGACCACACGAACCGACCGTCATGCCATTGAGGAGCACCAACTCGATGAAGGCTGCCCGCGCCAAGACCAGATCGGGTCACCGACAGCGCAGAGGGACGTGGACGAGCATTGCGTTCGCCGCGATCGGCGCGTTGCTGTTCACCTTGTTCGCACCGATCACCGCGGCCCAGGCCGCGCCATGCAGTCCGTGCTCGCTGTTCGCCGGCGCCGCCCCGACCGGCGCCGTGACCGACACCGACGCGGTGGCCGTCGAGGTGGGGGTGCGCTTCAGGCCCGCCGGCAACGGCACCATCACCCAGATCAAGTTCTGGAAGGACGCCGGCAACACCGGTACCCACACCGGCCGGATCTGGAACACCACAACCGGCACCGCGACTTCGGTGACCTTCATCGACGAGAGCGCGTCCGGCTGGCAGACGGCGACCTTCACGCCCCCGATCCCGGTCGCCGCCGGGTCCACCTACATCGCCTCCTACGTCGCACCGGTCGGCCGCTACACGGTCACCGACAACTTCTTCGCCACCGACCACACCGTCGAACAACTCGTCGCCCCGGCGAGCAACGGCACCCAGGGCAACGGCGTCTACACCTACAACCCCGGCAGCGGCATGCCGACCGACTCCTACCAGGCCGGCAACTACTGGGTGGACGTCTCCTTCGTGCCCGGCGCCGACACCACGCCGCCCACGGTCACCCAGACCACACCGGCCGCGGGCGCCACCGGAGTGGCCACCGCCGCACCACTGTCCGCGACCTTCAGCGAGCCGGTACAACCCGCCACCGTGCAGTGGGCGGTCGGCCGAACGGGCGGCCCGGCCGTCACCGGCACCACCACGTACAGCGGCAACACCGCGACCTTCCAGCCCACCACGGCGCTCGCCGTGTCCACCGGCTACACCGTCACGGTCAGCGGCGCCAAGGACGCCGCCGGCAACACCATGGCCGCCAAGTCCTGGTCCTTCACCACCGGCACCGGCAGCAGCCAGTCCGTGGAGACCAGCATCTGGACCGGCCCGGTCAGCCCGAGCACGCCCAACCAGACCGACAACAACAGCGTCGAGGTCGGCGTCAAGTTCCGCACCGCCACCGACGGCCAGATCAAGTCGATCAGGTTCTGGAAGCTCACCGGCAGCACCGGCCCGTACGCGGTCAGCCTCTGGGACAAGAACACCCAGACCCGCCTGGCCACCGTGCCCAACGTGAACCGGACCGGCAGCGGTTGGCAGACCGTGGACCTGCCCACCCCGATCACCGTGCACGCCGGCGTCACCTACGTCGCGTCCTACTTCGCGCCCAACGGCAACTACCCGGCCAACACCGGCTCGTTCTCCCAGCCCGTCGGCAACTCGATGATCACGGCCCTGGCCGACGGCGTCGACGGCGGCAACGGCGTGTACAAGTACAACGCCGGCAGCGTCTACCCGACGGACAGCTGGAACGGCAGCAACTACTGGGTGGACGTGGTCTTCAGCACCAACGCCGAGGACACCGTCGCCCCCGCGGTCACCGACATGACGCCGACACCGAACGCCAACGGCGTGCTCTCCGGCATCCAGCCCTCGGTGACCTTCAGCGAACCGCTCAAGCCCACCGGCCTGAGCTTCGTGCTCAAGCGCAACGGCACGGTCGTGCCCGCCGAACTCGAACTCGACAACCCGACCACACCGACCCAGCTCACCCTCAAACCGGACGCCGAACTGGCCTACGGCACGCCGTACACACTCACCGTGAGCGGCATCAAGGACCGATCCGACAACGCCATGCCGGATGCCACCTGGAGCTTCACCACCGGCCAGGCCCCGCCGACGCCGCCGTGCGACGCGCCCAACACCGGCCCGATCCTGGTGATCAAGGCCGACTCCAACCCGTTCAGCTGCTACTACACCGAGATCCTGCGCAGCGAGGGCCTCAACTCGTTCGCGGTCAAGGACGCGAGCACGGTCACCGCGACCGTACTGAACGGCTACACCACCGTCGTGCTCGGCGACTTCGCCCCCTCGGCGCAACTGGTCACCGACCTCACCACATGGGTCAACGCGGGCGGCAACCTGATCGCCATGCACCCGCGCGCCGCCCTGGCCGGCCTGCTCGGCCTGGGCACCTCCGGCGGCTTCCAGGCCAACCAGTACATGAAGGTCGACAGCGGCACCGCCGCCGGCGCCGGCATCTACAGCCAACTGAGCATGCAGTACCACGGGCCGGCCGACGTCTGGACGGTCCCCGGCGGCGTCGGCACGGTCCGGGTCGCGGATCTGTACACCCGCACCGGCACCAGCCCGCTGGGCCCGGCCGTGACCACCCGCACCGTGGGCAGCGGCACCGCGTCCGCGTTCACCTACGACCTGGCCCGCTCGATCGTGCAGACCCGCCAGGGCAACCCGGCCCAAGCGGGCGTCGAGAACGACAACTTCTCCGACAGCGGCGGCCCGCTGATGCGCGCCGACGACATGTTCTACCCGGACTGGATCGACCTCAGCCGGGTCCAGGTCCCGCAGGCCGACGAGCAGCAGCGCCTGTTCGCCAACCTGATCGAGCTCGGCAACCGCGCCAAGGCCCCGATCCCGCGGACCTGGTACCTGCCCGGCAACGCCGCCACCGCCGCGCCCGACCTGCTCAAGGTCGTGATGGTCTCCACCGGTGACAACCACGGCCAGAACCTCAGCGACATGCAGGGCAGGGTGACCCGCTACAACAACAACAGCTCCGACCCGGCGTGCGCGAGCCCGATCGCCGCGCTGCGCGACGCCGCGGTACGGAACTGGAAGTGCATGCGCGGCACCATCTACGTCTGGGGCCCGGGGCCGCAGGGCACCCAGGCGCCCTCGGTGTCCGACGTCCAGAACTGGACCGCGCAGGGCTTCGAGATCGCCCGCCACGTGGACCAGAACGGCAGCTGCCCGCAACTTCGCGCGGGCGCGTCCCAGACGGACATCAACGCCGGGCTCGGCGCGGTGTACGAGAACAGCCTGGACGACTTCACCCGCTACGCGCCGCTGAAGCCGACCACCAACCGCACGCACTGCCTGACCTGGCCCGACTGGAGCTCGAACGCCGCGATCGCCCGGGCCAAGGGCATCCGGCTCGACACCAACTACTACTACATGCCGGATTACTGGAAGAACACGTGGGGCGGGCCGCTGATGAAGGCAAGCCCCGGCTTCTTCACCGGTTCCGGCTTCCCGATGCGATTCACCGACCCCAGCGGTCAAATGATCGACATCTACCAGGGCACCACGCAGATCAACGACGAATTCCAGCAGGTCTATCCGGACACGTTCGACCAGCTCGTCAACGGCGCCAACAACGACGGCTTCTACGGCGCATTCGTGATGAACAACCACACGGACTCGGCGAGCGCCAACGGCGGAGTGGGCAACGTGGGCCAGCTCGACATCGAGCAGGCACTGATCGCCTCGGCCAAGGCGAAGAACGTCCCGATCGTCTCGGCCAAACAACTGCTGGACTGGACGGACGCCCGAAACGCCTCCACGATCACCGGCCTCAACCGGGTGGGCAACTCGGTCACCTTCACGGTCAACCAGAACGCGGCCGCGACCAACCTGATGACGATGTTGCCCACCACCGGTTCGGGCGGCACCGCCCTCACCGCGCTCTCCCGCGGCGGCTCGGCGGTCACGTTCCAGAAGACCACCGTCAAGGGCATCGAGTACGCCGTCTTCGACGGGACCTCGGGCGCATACACCGCGACCTACGCCAATCCGGTCGCGCCGCAGATCGCCCAGGCCAAGGCGGCCCCGGCCGCGGACGGCTCGGGCACGCTGACCTGGACGACCGACGTGCCCTCGACCACCGAGATGCAGCTGGGTACCAAGCCGGACCAGTTGTCGATCACCCAGAAGAGCGTGGAGACCGCGGGCGAGCACAAGGTGGCCCTGGGCGCGCTCAAGCCCGACACCACCTACTACTACCGACTCACCTCGGAGAACGCGAAGGGCGAGCGCGGCGTCTGGCCCGCCCCCGACGCCAAGCCCGCGGAATTCCGCACCCCCAAGGCCGACCGCAAGGCGCCGGTGATCAGCGACGTCTCGGTCAAGACCTGGCCGGACGGCAGCGCCGACCTGACCTGGAAGACGGACAAGCCCACGACCACGTCGGTGCTTCTGGGCGACACCCCGACGTCGGTGCGCCCGGTGTACGCGGACCGGAAGCAGTCGACCACCGAGCACCACGCCAAGCTCGGCCACCTCGGCTCGGGCAAGACGTACGCGTACCGCCTCGCGGGCGTCGACGCGGCCGGGAACGAAGGCACCTGGACGGGCGGCGGCGGAAAGAAGAAGGACACCGCGCGGCTGGTGATGCCCAGGCCGGGTGTCGCCGAGACCGGCGCCTTCGACTTCACCAACGGCACCGTGTCCGGGGGAGCGGTGAGCGGCGATCGGCCGGACGCGCTCACCCTGGACAGGGCCGCGACCGGTACCTATCTGTCGAAGCCGTTGGACGCCGGCCGGATGGTGACCTGGCTGGCCGGTGACTGGCAGGCCGAGATCCCCAAGGGCAGCACGCTGCGGGTATCGGTGCGGACCGGCACGACGGCCGTCCCGGACGCGAGCTGGACGCAATGGAAGGACCTGTCCCGACCGGGTGACACGGTCGGCAGCGCGTCGCGATTCCTGCAATACCGGGTGGAGCTCACCGGCGACGGTCGCGCGCTTCCCACCCTCAAGGGAATCGGCTTCACCCACGACGGCACGGTTACCACCACGCCGCCGGTGACCGAGGCGGGACCGAACACGCTGCCCGGCCCGAAACCCGTGACGGGGAAGGGGCGTTGACCCTCGGCTGAGCCCGCGGGGACGGTACGCACGGCCGGGCCCGGAGCGATTTGGCGCTCCGGGCCCGGCCGTGTACTGTTGCGAAGTCCGCCCGGGAGGCGAGCAAATCCATGATCACCGATTAGGCGATCGGGAATGCGCTCCGCTAAAGTCTACGGGCGCCGCCAAATGCCTCGGGGAATGCAAATTCCCGACGCCCGAAGCGGTGAGCAAAGCAGGCCGGAAGGACTGCTAGGCTCAGCGGGCCGGAAGCGGAAGAAACGCAAGTTTCGAAAGCGGAAGGCACGAAGCGAAGGACGAAAAGCGGGTCGCAAGATCTGCTAGAGTCCGGGAGGCGGAAAACGCGGGAACGCGGTGGAAGCCGAAAGCGAGGAAAGCGAAGCCGCCGAAACGGTGTGCTAAGCTGGAAACGCGAAAGCGAAACAAAAGAAACACGGCAAAACAGCAACACAAGCTACACACTGAACGTTAAACGCCCGGAGGGCGCGGTTGACTCCGCACCGAAGGAAGCGTCCGTTCCTTGAGAACTCAACAGCGTGCCAAAAGTCAACGCCAAAGAAACACCCCCGGCGCTGAGCGTCTTCCCACTCGGGGAGCAGCGGTCAGTGTTGGTGGTTCCTTTGAAGAAAATCCTGGGTCCTGTCAGTGGGCCCAGGTCACAGCAAGGACGCCGGCGACATACCTGGATTATTCCTCCGGGAGAGTCGCCGCTCACTTATTGTGTTCCACCGGATTACCGGTGAACATCAATGGAGAGTTTGATCCTGGCTCAGGACGAACGCTGGCGGCGTGCTTAACACATGCAAGTCGAACGCTGAAGCCCTTCGGGGTGGATGAGTGGCGAACGGGTGAGTAACACGTGGGCAACCTGCCCTGCACTCTGGGATAACTTCGGGAAACCGGAGCTAATACCGGATAACATCCTCCTCCGCATGGTGGGGGGTTGAAAGTTCCGGCGGTGCAGGATGGGCCCGCGGCCTATCAGCTTGTTGGTGGGGTAGTGGCCTACCAAGGCGACGACGGGTAGCCGGCCTGAGAGGGCGACCGGCCACACTGGGACTGAGACACGGCCCAGACTCCTACGGGAGGCAGCAGTGGGGAATATTGCGCAATGGGCGAAAGCCTGACGCAGCGACGCCGCGTGAGGGATGACGGCCTTCGGGTTGTAAACCTCTTTCAGCAGGGAAGAAGCGAAAGTGACGGTACCTGCAGAAGAAGCACCGGCTAACTACGTGCCAGCAGCCGCGGTAATACGTAGGGTGCGAGCGTTGTCCGGAATTATTGGGCGTAAAGAGCTCGTAGGCGGCCTGTCGCGTCGGATGTGAAAACTCGGGGCTTAACCCCGAGCCTGCATTCGATACGGGCAGGCTAGAGTTCGGCAGGGGAGACTGGAATTCCTGGTGTAGCGGTGAAATGCGCAGATATCAGGAGGAACACCGGTGGCGAAGGCGGGTCTCTGGGCCGATACTGACGCTGAGGAGCGAAAGCGTGGGGAGCGAACAGGATTAGATACCCTGGTAGTCCACGCCGTAAACGTTGGGAACTAGGTGTGGGCGACATTCCACGTCGTCCGTGCCGCAGCTAACGCATTAAGTTCCCCGCCTGGGGAGTACGGCCGCAAGGCTAAAACTCAAAGGAATTGACGGGGGCCCGCACAAGAGGCGGAGCATGTGGCTTAATTCGACGCAACGCGAAGAACCTTACCAAGGCTTGACATACACCGGAAACATCTGGAGACAGGTGCCCCTTTTGGTCGGTGTACAGGTGGTGCATGGCTGTCGTCAGCTCGTGTCGTGAGATGTTGGGTTAAGTCCCGCAACGAGCGCAACCCTCGTTCTGTGTTGCCAGCATGCCCTTCGGGGTGATGGGGACTCACAGGAGACTGCCGGGGTCAACTCGGAGGAAGGTGGGGACGACGTCAAGTCATCATGCCCCTTATGTCTTGGGCTGCACACGTGCTACAATGGCCGGTACAATGAGCTGCGATACCGCGAGGTGGAGCGAATCTCAAAAAGCCGGTCTCAGTTCGGATCGGGGTCTGCAACTCGACCCCGTGAAGTCGGAGTCTCTAGTAATCGCAGATCAGCATTGCTGCGGTGAATACGTTCCCGGGCCTTGTACACACCGCCCGTCACGTCACGAAAGTCGGTAACACCCGAAGCCGGTGGCCCAACTCGCAAGAGGGGGAGCCGTCGAAGGTGGGACCAGCGATTGGGACGAAGTCGTAACAAGGTAGCCGTACCGGAAGGTGCGGCTGGATCACCTCCTTTCTAAGGAGCACATAGCCGAATGTGACCATCTGTGTCACACGGTTGCTCATGGGTGGAACGTTGACTATTCGGTCCGTGACTGGACCCTGATTCGCAAGTACTGCCCGCGAGGGCGTGGAAAGCGATGGCGGGTAAGGGAGCGGGTCGGGCACGTTGTTGGGTCCTGAGGGAATGGGCCCGGCCCCACAGTCTTCGGGCTGTTGGGGCTGGTCTGTTGTCTCGGGAAGGTTCCGATCCTCGGACGGTCTTCGAACCGCCAGTCGCAAGATTGGTAGGCGTGGCCATGGTGTCTGTGGGAATCGGTTGTTGTTTGAGAACTGCACAGTGGACGCGAGCATCTGTGGCCAAGTTGTTAAGGGCGCACGGTGGATGCCTAGGTACCAGGAACCGATGAAGGACGTGGGAGGCCGCGATAGGCCCCGGGGAGCTGTCAACCGAGCTGTGATCCGGGGGTGTCCGAATGGGGAAACCCGGCAGTCGTCATGGGCTGTCACCCGCACCTGAATATATAGGGTGTGTGGAGGGAACGCGGGGAAGTGAAACATCTCAGTACCCGCAGGAAGAGAAAACAACCGTGATTCCGAGAGTAGTGGCGAGCGAAATCGGATGAGGCTAAACCGGTCACGTGTGATACCCGGCAGGGGTTGCGTGATCGGGGTCGTGGGAGTGTGCTTGATCGGTCTGCCGGCCGGTCGGCGAGTCAGAAACCGTACATGTAGTCGAAGGACATGCGAAAGGTCCGGCGTAGAGGGTAAGACCCCCGTAGACGAAACATGTGCGGCTTGCTTGCGCATTTCCCAAGTAGCACGGGGCCCGAGAAATCCCGTGTGAATCCGGCGGGACCACCCGCTAAGCCTAAATATTCCCTGGTGACCGATAGCGGACTAGTACCGTGAGGGAAAGGTGAAAAGTACCCCGGGAGGGGAGTGAAATAGTACCTGAAACCGTGTGCCTACAAGCCGTGGGAGCGTCGTCATCCGCGTTTAGTCGTGGGTGGCCGTGACTGCGTGCCTTTTGAAGAATGAGCCTGCGAGTTTGCGGTGTGTGGCGAGGTTAACCCGTGTGGGGTAGCCGTAGCGAAAGCGAGTCCGAACAGGGCGATTGAGTCGCGCGCCCAAGACCCGAAGCGGAGTGATCTAGCCATGGGCAGGGTGAAGCGCGGGTAAGACCGTGTGGAGGCCCGAACCCACCAGGGTTGAAAACCTGGGGGATGACCTGTGGTTAGGGGTGAAAGGCCAATCAAACTCCGTGATAGCTGGTTCTCCCCGAAATGCATTTAGGTGCAGCGTCGTGTGTTTCTTGCCGGAGGTAGAGCACTGGATTGTTGATGGGCCTCACCAGGTTACTGAGATAAGCCAAACTCCGAATGCCGGTAAGTGAGAGCGCGGCAGTGAGACTGCGGGGGATAAGCTCCGTGGTCGAGAGGGAAACAGCCCAGAGCACCGACTAAGGCCCCCAAGCGTGCGCTAAGTGGGAAAGGATGTGGAGTCGCAGAGACAACCAGGAGGTTGGCTTAGAAGCAGCCACCCTTGAAAGAGTGCGTAATAGCTCACTGGTCAAGTGATTCCGCGCCGATAATGTAGCGGGGCTCAAGCGCACCGCCGAAGTCGTGTCATTCGTGCATATAGCCAAGCCTTCGTGGTTCAGGCGTACGGATGGGTAGGGGAGCGTCGTGCAGCGAGTGAAGTCGCGGTGGAAACCAGCGGTGGACGCTGCACGAGTGAGAATGCAGGCATGAGTAGCGAATCACACGTGAGAAACGTGTGCGCCGGATGACCAAGGGTTCCTGGGGCAGGCTAATCCGCCCAGGGTAAGTCGGGACCTAAGGCGAGGCCGACAGGCGTAGTCGATGGACAACGGGTTGATATTCCCGTACCCGCTACGATGCGCCAGCGCTGAACCTCGTGATGTTAAGGCCGTGAAGCCGCCGGGATCCTTCGGGTGAACGGTTTTGGTGGAGCCGCCGAACCAATCGGGTAGTAGGTGAGCGATGGGGTGACGCAGGAAGGTAGTCCAGCCCGGGCGGTGGTAGTCCCGGGGTAAGGGTGTAGGGCGTTGTGTAGGCAAATCCGCACAACACGAGCCTGAGACCTGATGCCGACCCGATTGTGGGGAAGTGGATGATCCTATGCTGCCGAGAAAAGCCTCTAGCGAGTGTCGTGGCGGCCCGTACCCCAAACCGACTCAGGTGGTCAGGTAGAGAATACTAAGGCGTTCGGGTGAACTGTGGTTAAGGAACTCGGCAAAATGCCCCCGTAACTTCGGGAGAAGGGGGGCCATTGTTGGTGAGGAGACTTGCTCTCCGAGCTGGTGGTGGCCGCAGAGACCAGCGAGAAGCGACTGTTTACTAAAAACACAGGTCCGTGCGAAGTCGTAAGACGATGTATACGGACTGACGCCTGCCCGGTGCTGGAACGTTAAGGGGACCGGTTAGCTCTTCGGGGCGAGGCTGAGAACTTAAGCGCCAGTAAACGGCGGTGGTAACTATAACCATCCTAAGGTAGCGAAATTCCTTGTCGGGTAAGTTCCGACCTGCACGAATGGCGTAACGACTTCTCGACTGTCTCAACCACAGGCCCGGTGAAATTGCACTACGAGTAAAGATGCTCGTTTCGCGCAGCAGGACGGAAAGACCCCGGGACCTTTACTATAGTTTGATATTGGTGTTCGGTTCGGCTTGTGTAGGATAGGTGGGAGACTTTGAAGCTTTGACGCCAGTCAAGGTGGAGTCATCGTTGAAATACCACTCTGGTCGTGCTGGATGTCTAACCTGGGTCCGTGATCCGGATCAGGGACAGTGTCTGATGGGTAGTTTAACTGGGGCGGTTGCCTCCTAAAGGGTAACGGAGGCGCCCAAAGGTTCCCTCATCCTGGTTGGCAATCAGGTGTCGAGTGTAAGTGCACAAGGGAGCTTGACTGTGAGACCGACAGGTCGAGCAGGTGCGAAAGCAGGGACTAGTGATCCGGCGGTGGCTTGTGGAAGCGCCGTCGCTCAACGGATAAAAGGTACCCCGGGGATAACAGGCTGATCTTCCCCAAGAGTCCATATCGACGGGATGGTTTGGCACCTCGATGTCGGCTCGTCGCATCCTGGGGCTGGAGTAGGTCCCAAGGGTTGGGCTGTTCGCCCATTAAAGCGGTACGCGAGCTGGGTTTAGAACGTCGTGAGACAGTTCGGTCCCTATCCGCTGTGCGCGTAGGAGTCTTGAGAAGGGCTGTCCCTAGTACGAGAGGACCGGGACGGACGAACCTCTGGTGTGCCAGTTGTTCTGCCAAGGGCATGGCTGGTTGGCTACGTTCGGGAGGGATAACCGCTGAAAGCATCTAAGCGGGAAGCTTGCTTCGAGATGAGGACTCCCACCAACTTCGGTTGGGTAAGGCCCCCGAGAGACGATCGGGTTGATAGGCCGGGTGTGGAAGCCCTGTAAGGGGTGGAGCTGACCGGTACTAATAGGCCGAGGACTTGTCCTCAGTTGTTACGCGTCCACTGTGTGGTTCCCGAACCGCAATCGGTTTCGGGGAACCCGTTTTGATAATTGAATCACCGCATGTGATTTCTGGTTCACCGAACGGCCCTATTGTTGGGTTCGATGGTTTTCCGGTGGTCTTGGCGGAGAGGAAACGCCCGGTCTCATTCCGAACCCGGAAGCTAAGCTCTCCAGCGCCGATGGTACTGCACTCGAAGGGGTGTGGGAGAGTAGGACGCCGCCGGAATTTACGTGTGAAAGGCCCATCCCGAACAGGGATGGGCCTTTTGCGTTTCCCGGGCAATCCCGGGGTTCCCGGGGATTCCCCGGGGGTGCGCCGGCTCTTGGGTTCCGAGCTGCAGTGCGGTTTCGGTGGGCTTGGGCGCGGGTGGCTTTGTGCTCACCGGTCGGCGTGGCCTGGTGGAGATCGGCCCGGTCCCAGGGTCACCGGCGGTCAGGAGCCCTGGGCTCCCCGGCAAGACACGGGTGTTGCTTGCCGGAAAAGCGCTGGCAACGGCGCGGTGGGATGGGCGGCCCGGTCAGGTCCGCCGGGGAACCTTCCCGAGTGGGTCGCGCGTTCTCGGCCGGCGGTCGCGCTTGGATGGGCAGCGGGTGGCTTTGTGCTCACCGGTCGGCGTGGACCGGCGGAGAACAGCCCGGTCCCACGGTCACCGGCGGTCAGGAGCCCTGGGCTCCCCGGCGAGAGACAGGCCTCGCCCGCGGAGAAAAGCGCTGACAACGGCGCGGTGGGATGGGCGGCCCGGTCAGGTCCGCCGGGGGGCCTTCCCGGGTGGGCCGGGTGTTCTCGGCCGGCGGTCGCGCTTTGGTGGGCAGCGGGTGGCTTTGTGCTAACCGGTCGGCGTGGACCGGCGGAGATCGGCCCGGTCCCGGGGTCACCGGCGGTCAGGAGCCCTGGGTTTCCCGGCGAGAGGCGGGTGTTGCCTGCGGAGAAAAGCGCTGGCAACGGCGGAGCGGGTGGGCGGCCCGGTGAGGTTCGCCGGGGAGCCTTCCCGAGTGGGCCGGGTGGTTTCGGCGTGCGGTGGGCGTTCGGTGGCGAGGGCGGGGGGAAGTGGGGCGGGGAGTGGGCGGTTTCGGTCGCCGGAGTGCGAAATCCCGCCCGCAGAACGCGTTTTCACCGGCCGGTGATGCAAAACCGCAGGCCGGCGAAAGACTGCGGGTTGGAAAGCGTCTCGGGATCCGGATCGGGACCCGCCAGGCCCCCGAAGGAGTCTCCTCCCGGCCGACCCGACCCGAAACGCCCACCGAAACGGCCCGACCCACCCGGGAGGGTCCCCCGGCGAACCCTTCGGGAGACACGCCGGGTGGAGACGCTCCCAGGGGACTGGGAGGGTCTCCACCCGGATCGCGGAACCGCTCCTGGCGCACCGATTCTCTCCGACCTGCGGTTTTGCGCGACAGGACGGCGAAAGCGCCTGTCGCGGGCGGGGTTTCGCACTCCGGCGACCAAAATCGCCCACTTCCCCTGCCCTCGCCACCGAACGCCCACCGCGCGCCGAAACCACCCGGCCCACTCGGGAAGGTCCCCCGGCGGACCTGACCGGGCCGCCCACCCCTCCGCGCCGTTGCCAGCGCTTTTCTCCGCAAGCAACACCCGCCTCTCGCCGGGAGGCCCAGGGCTCCTGACCGCCGGTGACCGTGGGACCGGGCTGATCTCCGCCGGTCCACGCCGACCGGTGAGCACAAAGCCACCCGCGCCCGACCCGACCAAGACGCACCGCACGCCGAAACGGCCCGGCCCACTCGGGAAGGTTCCCCGGCGGACCTGACCGGGCCGCGCACCTCTCCGCGCCGTTGCCAGCGTCTTTCTCCGCAGGCAACACCTGCGTCTCGCCGGGAGGCCCAGGGCTCCTGACCGCCGGTGACCCTGGGACCGGGCTGACCTCCACCAGACCCCGCCAACCGGTGAGCACAAAGCCACCCGCGCCCAACCCCACCAAGACGCAACCCCCACGTCCCGCCCACGCGCCCCCCGATTGCCCCGGCCCACACAACCTCATCCCCGACCGCCCCCACCCACGTCGCCCGTCGCCCGCCGCTCGCGGCTCGTACCCTCGAAGTCCCAGGTGCAGGTAACAGACCATGTTCGGGAAGGTGTGCCGGTGGTTGACTCACGGCAGGGCACAAGTAGCGGGAACAGCGGGAACAGCGGGAACAGCGGGGACGGCAGGAATAGCGGGAACAACAAGGCCCGCCAGGCCCCAAAGGCCGACGCGCCCGACGCCAACCGCGCGCCCGACGCCACCCCCGCGCCCCGCGGCGACATCGGTCTGTTCGGGCCCGATTCGGTGACCTGGCAGTTGCATGCCGATCCGGTGATGTGGGTGGCCGGTGTCCGGGCGCTCTACCTCCAGGCGCTGCATCCGCGGGCTGTGCGCGGGGTCGTGCAGAACTCCGATTTTCGCAAGGACCCCTGGGGGCGGTTGATGCGGACCGCGGACTTCGTCGGGGTCACGACCTACGGGACGCGGGCGGAGGCCGAGCGGGCGGGGGCGCGGGTGCGGCGGATCCATGCCGTGATCAAGGCGGTCGATCCGGACACGGGGCAGCCGTACCGCATAGACGAGCCGGAGCTGCTGCGCTGGATCCACTGTGCCGAGGTCGGGTCGTATCTGTCGGTCGCCCGCCAGGCCGGATTCCCGCTCACCGACGAGCTGGCCGACCTGTACCTGGACGAGCAACGCCGCTCGGCGGAGTTGGTCGGGCTGCCAGCCGACGAAGTGCCGGGCTCGTTGGTCGAGCTGGATCGCTACTTCACCGGGATCCGGCCCGAGCTAGCGATGTCCGACGAGGCCCGGAGCGTCTTCGACTTCCTGCGTCGGCCGCCGGTGCCGTTCGTGCTCGTGCTCGGCCGCGAGGTGTTGTGGCGCCAGGTCGCGGAGTTGGCGTATGCGGCGTTGCCGCGGTGGGCGAAGGATCTGTACGGGCATCGCGGGCTGCCGTCGGCGGTGGCCGGGCCCGGGCTCAAGGGGCTGCGTCGGGTCGTGGGGGCGGCGACGCCGGTGATTCGCGCGGTGTACCCGTCGCCGCACATCAAGGGCGCGATGGAGCGGCTCGGGCCCGAGGTCGAGCCGTCGGCCGCGCGGCTGCCCGAGGTCGTCGTTGTCACGCAGACCACAGCGGGGGAGCCCGCCAATAAGTAAGGTGCCCTTTCTTTCTGCGCGCGCTGCCGTCACAATGTCAGACATTGTCAAGTAACCGGGCAGCTCGAAGGGAACCGCACGTGGCGAACGGCTTCTGGGCCCATGCGCAGGCCAATCCGGACCGGCTCGCGCTGGTCGACCCCGATGGCGCCGAGTGGACCGCGGGGGAGTTGTACGCGGCGTCGAACCGGCTCGTGCACGGGCTGCGGGCGGCGGGTCTGAGCACCGGCGACGTCTTCAGTGTGATCCTGCCGAACTGCGCCGAGTACATCGTGGCGTACATGGCGGCGGCACAGGCCGGGCTGTACATGGTCCCGGTGAACCACCACCTGGTCGGTCCCGAGATCGCCTGGATCCTCGCGGACAGCGAGTCCAAGGTGGTGATCGGCCACGAGCGGTTCGCGGACACGATCGTCGCCGCGGCGGACGAGGCGAAGGTGCCCGCGCAGGCGCGGTTCGCGGTCGGCGCGGTGCCCGGCTTCCGGCCGTTCGCCGAACTGACCGAGGGCCACTCGGCGGAGCCGCCGGCCGAGCGCAGCGTCGGCATGACGATGAACTACACGTCCGGCACCACCGGCCGCCCGCGCGGCGTGCGCCGGCCGCTGTCCGGGGGATCGCCCGAAGAGGCCCGCTACGGCGGCACGTTGCTGATCTACGGCGTCAAGCCGCACGACGACAACGTGCACCTGGTCGGCTCGCCGCTCTACCACACCGCCGTGCTCCAGCACGCGCAGCAGTCGCTGCACATCGGCCACGGCGTGGTGCTGATGGAGAAGTGGCGGCCGGAGGAGATGTTGCGCCTCATCGACCGCTACCGGGTCACCCACACGCACATGGTGCCGACCCAGTTCCACCGACTCCTGCAACTGCCCGACGAGATCAAGGCCAAGTACGACGTGTCGTCCATGCGGCACGCCGTGCACGGCGCCGCACCCTGTCCCGATCACGTCAAGCGGCGGATGATCGAGTGGTGGGGGTTGTGCGTCGAGGAGTACTACGCCGCCAGCGAGGGCGGCGGTACGTTCTGCTCCGCGCAGGAGTGGCTGGATCGGCCCGGGACGGTGGGCAAGGCGTGGCCGATCAGCGAGATCGGCATCTTCGACGACGACGACAACCGGCTGCCGGCCGGCGAGATCGGCACCGTGTACATGCTGATGCGGGCCGGGAAGTTCCAGTACCACAAGGACGAGGAGAAGACCCGCAAGGGCCGGATCGGCGACTGGTTCACCGTCGGCGACGTGGGCTTGCTCGACGAGGACGGCTATCTGTACCTGCGCGACCGCAAGATCGACATGATCATCTCCGGTGGCCAGAACATCTACCCCGCCGAGATCGAGAGCGCGCTGCTGCGGCACCCCGCGGTCGGTGACGTGGCGGTGTTCGGGATCCCGCACGAGGACTGGGGCGAGGAGGTCAAGGCGGTCGTCGAGGCCAACGAGGGCTTCGTCGCCGGCCCCGAGCTGGCCGCGGAATTGCTCGCGTTCTGTGCGGAGCAGCTCGCCACGTACAAGCGTCCGCGTACCGTCGATTTCGTCGACGCGATGCCACGCGACCCGAATGGGAAGTTGCAGAAGCGGCGGTTGCGCGATCCCTATTGGGAGGGTCGCGAACGGGCGGTCTGAGACGGAATACGAATACACCGCCCGGGAATTCCCGGGCGGTGTATTCGGCGTTCTCCTCGACCCGCCGATCGGTGCGACGAATCTTTTCGAACCACGTTTCGTGTTCCGCGTTCGGTGTTCCGAGCTCCGCTAGGCGGATTCGGGCGCACTTTCCGGCGCGGATGCCACCGCGAGTGCCCATTGCAGATCGGGCTTTCCGGTGGGCGTGCGCACGGTCTGCTCGACGGTGCGCATGACCCTGGGCACCTTGTATCCGGCAATCTTGGTGCGGCAGTGCTCCTGGACGTCCGCCAGGCTCGGCGTGCGACCCTCGCGCGGCTGTACGACCACCGCGACGGTCTGGCCCCAACGTGGATGCGGGACGCCGACCACGATCGCGTCGTAGACCTCGGGGTGGGACTTGACCGCGCCCTCGACCTCCTCGGTGAAGATCTTCTCGCCACCCGAGTTGATCGTCGCCGAGCCGCGGCCCAGCAGCGTGATCCGGCCGTCGCCCTCCAGCCGGGCGTAGTCGCCGGGCACCACGTAGCGGGTGCCGTCGGGGCCGGTGCGGAAGACCTCGGCGGTCTTGACCGGATCGCCGAGGTAGCCGAGCGGGATGTTGCCCTTGCGGCCGAGTCGGCCCACGACCCCGGCGGGCAGCGGGTTGAGGTCCTCGTCCAGGACGACCGAGTCGGGGACCGCCTTGACGGTGATCCCGCTCTGCTGCTCGGTCTGCCCCTTGACCGCGACGCCCACGCCGTTGGCGCCCGACTCGGAGGCGCCGATCGCGTCGCTGACCACGATGCCCAGGCGCTCCATGAACTCCTCCTTCAGCGACGGCGAGAACAGCGCCGCGCTGGAGGACAGGGCGAACAGGGAGGACAGGTCGTACGACTCGCGCCCGTCGCGCGGTTCGGCGAGTGACTCCAGCAGCGGGCGGGCCATCGCGTCGCCGGTGATCAGGATGACGTTGACCTTCTCGGCGACCACGGTCTCCCACACGCTGTGGGCGTCGAACTTGTCGATCAGCACCACGCGGTGGCCCTTGGCCAGGTTCTGCAGCACTCCCCACTGGGTCGCACCGTGCATGAGGGGCGCGATCGGGAAGGTGGTCATCTGGCCGTTGCGGCCCTTCTCGACCATCTCCTCGGGCCGGGATATGCGCTGACCGTTGGTGGGGTCGATGCCGCCGCCGAGGGCGAAGATCACGTCCTCCTGGCGCCACACGACGCCCTTGGGCAGGCCGGTGGTCCCGCCGGTGAACAGCAGGTAGAGGTCGTCGGCCGAGCGCGGCTCGAAGTCGCGCTCGGCCGAGCCGGCCGCCATCGCGTCCTCGTACCGCACCGCGCCCAGCGACTCGGCGGTGACCCCGTCCGCGGCGGGCTCGGAGCCGTCCTCGACCACGATCAGGTGACGCAGCGAGGCGACCTTGGGCGCGACCTCGGCGACCCGGTCGGCGAACTGTCGCTGGAAGACCAGCGCGACCGGCTTGGCCTGGTCCAGCAGATAGGCCAGCTCATCCGCGACATAGCGGAAATTCACATTGATGCAGACGGCCCGGATCTTGTAGATCGCGAGCATCGCCTCCGCCCATTCGATGATGTTGAAGGCGTAGACCGCGACATGGTCGCCCGGCTGCACGCCGGAGTCCCGGAGGTGATGGGCGAGGCGATTCGCCCGCTCCTCCAGAAGGGCATATGTGCGGCGTTCACCGTTCGCGACGATCGCCTCGCGTTCGGGGTATTCCCCGGCCGCGCGCTCGAAGAGGTCGGCAAGGTTGAATTCCATGGGCGGAGCGTAAGGCGTGAGCCGGGCGATATTCCAGAGGCAATATCGTTTGGATGGCCTCGGGAAACTGTGACACTGTCGACCGCCGCGAACACTTGACTGCGGCAAAGATGTGGGCTGGGGGTCGGCGTGTCCGGCCGCCCGCGCCCACGCCCACGCCCGCGTCCGCGCCCGCGCCCGGCGTCCACGGCCGAAGCCGACAGCCCCGCCGCAGCCGCGATCAGCGCGGCGCGTACTCCCGCAGGCGCGGGCGCGCGCTCGCCGCCACCAGCGCCACGCACACCCCGAGCACGGCGATCGGCACCCACGGCCAGCCGGCGAGCGCGTCGTCGGCGCTGTCGGTGCGGTCCTCGAAGTCGGCCCGGGCGGCGTCCGCGACCCGGCCCAACGCCGTCTGGTAGTCGTAGAAGTCGAAGGCCAGGTTGCCGCGGCCGACCTTGGTGGCCAGGCCGACGGCGACATCCAGCCGGCCCTCGGCGACCGCCGCGCGCAGCGCCTTGTCGTCCCGGCGGAAGGCATCCAGGCGGGAGGCCACGCGCTGGTCGGGCACGTTCCGGTCCAGCTGTGCGGACTTGGCGGCGAAGCTCTCGCTGTACGCCCGGGCGCGATCGGGCAGGATCACGAACCGGCTCTCGTCCGCGTTCGCGTCCGAGGCGGTCGCCCGGGTCCTGGCCAGCTTCAGGAACGGGTCGAAAGCCTGCGTCTGTGCGTCGCGCAGCCGGGAGGCGTGGTCGGCGAACAACGCGGCGGCGGTGCCGGTGAGCGCGGCCACCGCGATGGTCACCGCGGCCAGCCCCGGCGCCAGGATGCGGTGGAACCGGCGGGCCCATCGGATCTGGCCGACGATCAGCACGGCCACCAGCAGGGTGCCGACCGCTCCGACCGCCAGCGCCGCCCAGCGCGCGTGCGTGCGGTCGGAGTCCGCATCGGAGGCCAGCTTCTCCTCGGCGCCGCGCCCGAGCGCGTCGGCGGCCGGCAGCAGATCGTCGTGCAACAGACTGGTCGCGCTCGCGAAGTAGTTGAGCGCGGCCAACGGCGGACGCCCGGCCGGGCGGTCCTGGACCTGCTCGTCGGCCAGCCGCGCCTGCGCGACATAGGCGTCGTAGCGGCCGAGTCCGTCGATCAGCGCCCCCACGGTCGCCACGGGCGCGCCGCCGACGGAGAGCATCTGGATGTCGGCGGTGATCCGCGAGCGCCGTTCGCGCATCTGCCGCAGCGCCAACTGTCGGTTGCCGACCTGCTCGTCCGAGCCGACCAGGAGCACGTTGGCGACCTGGGCGTCGAGATCGGCGAGCGCGAAGTACAGGTCCGCCGCGACGGCGGCCCGCGGGGCCGAGGTGTCGGCGACCTCGTCGAGCCCGGATCGGGCGTTGCCGGCACCGACCGCGATCACCGCGGCCAGGGTGACGATGCCGATCAGGACCAGCGTGACGAATCCGTACACCCGAGCCGGAACCGCGCCCACCTGTCGCAACCGGCGCGGTCGTATTCGCGGCGCCCGTTCCGGAGCCGGCGCGACCGGCGCGACCCGCGGCGGCGATGGCACGTACGCGGGCGTCGGGGGCGCGGGTAGGGCGGTCGGGGCGGCCATGTCGAAACGGTAGACAAACGGCGCGAAGAGCCAACCATGAACCGATGGCGTCGATGCGAAGGCCGAGTGAACATCCGTGTGTTCGAAGGGTGTTCGGAAGACGATGCGCTGCCGGTCGGGAAGCGGGCCGGGAAGGGGCTGCGACTGACGCTTGGTCAGGCCCCGGTTGCGCCCAGTTGTGTCACCCGCGCGGATGAACCGAGCGACGTGTGCCGGCTATGCCCCCCGTTGGCCGCATTGGTGACGGTCGGATTCGCACTGCGAAGGGCTGTTGCGGAGCACTCGTTGGCATGTAGCGTTATCCGCGGTTGCAGCAGTAGATGTAGTTCCCTCGCACGTCCAACGCCTGCGGACATCAACAGCCGTGGGCGTTTTTCGCTCCTCACAGCGAGGGCATCCCGGGGTAACGCGGGGAGTGGGACCACTCGACGGTTCGCGACCCGGGCATCACGAGGTGTGGTGTCCGTGGGTTACGTGAAGGAATCAAGACATGGCCACCGGTACGGTCAAGTGGTTCAACGCCGACAAGGGCTACGGCTTCATCTCGCAGGACGACGGCGGCGCTGACGTCTTCGTCCACTTCTCCGCCATTCAGACGAACGGCTACCGTTCGTTGGAGGAGAACCAGCGCGTGGAGTTCGAGGTCACGCAGGGTCAGAAGGGCCCGCAGGCCGAGATGGTTCGCCCGCTCTGAATCGGTCCCGCGGCTCCGGCAACGGACCGCAGACCTAGCAAGGCCCGCGCCCGTGCAGGGTGCGGGCCTTGGGGCGTTTCACGGGCGGTGTCGGCCTGGCGGCCGATCCACCCGCCTTCCCGTCGCGTGCGGCCGGGCCGTGGGTGTGGCCGGCGGCATGGTGAGGGGCCACTAGCATGTCTGTATGGGTTTCCTGCGCCGCCGCCCCCCGTCCGGGCCGGATTTCGACGTTCTTGCCATCCCCTTCACCGACTGGCCCGGCTCCGTGGTCGTGGCCATGTTGCCGGGGGAGGACGGCAGTTGCCAGGGAATCTTCGTGCGCTACGACCTGCTGGCCAATCGCGGCCCGGCGATGCTGATCGGCAACCTGCCGCCCGGCTCGCCCGCGCGTGAGGAAGGCGTCGGCCGGATCGAGGCCCAGCAGCTGGTCGCGGCCCTGGGCCACGAGGAGATGCCCGAGGAGCTGTCCACCGAGGACACCCCGATCATGCTCGGCGACGACCTGCTGATCATCCGCAAGGTCAAGTATGCGGAGGGGCGCCTCGCCTGCGTGGAATTCGACCGCAGCGACAACGTCATGGTTCGCATCGTGACCTGGGACCGCCCGATCACCGACGACGTGTTCCAGTTGCTCAAGCCGATCCCCGCGGACACCTTCGGCGGCTGAACGCCCGCACCCCGGCGGGCCGCGGGACCGGAGCAGCCCCGCGCCACCCCCGAAACCGCAACCTCCGCAGCAGTCGCATCACGTGGAGCGGGTGGATACCCCACCCGAGCCACGTGCATCGTGAACCCGGGCGTGACGCCGAAGCCGCGTGGACCCGTCGGGGCCGTGCGGCCACGAGCATCGCTACCGGGTGCCGATCGCCGCGCGGACGGCCCGGCGGACCATGCCGCAGTCGTCGTGCAGCCTGCGCAGGAGACGGCGCTGGTCCTCCCCGACGGGGCCCACGTCGTTGAGCCGGATCTCGCGGACGAGCACCAGCATCAGGTTGACCAGGAACGCATCGCGCGAGAGCGAGCCCGACTGTTGGGCCGTCTGGATGATCTGGCGACGGGTCATCGGGTCCCGGGCCAACAGGGTCCACAGGACCGCCAGGTCGTAGCCGGGCAGGTGGTAGCCGGAGGACTCCCAGTCGACCAGCGCCGCCCCCTGGGCGGTCAGCAGCACGTTGGACAGGACCGCGTCGCCGTGGCAGAACTGCGCCGGCACCCGGCTGAGACCGCGCAGGAGTTGGGCCAGGTCGCCGGCGTCGCGGTCGGTGAGCAGGCCGAGCTTGTGGTAGCGGTCCACGCGAGCCGGGTAGTCGAACGCGAGCGGGAACGACCCGGGCGGGGGCTTCCACCGGTTGAGCGTGCCGAACGCGTGCAGCACGGCGCGGACGTCGGCGCGGGCCATCGCGGTGCTCGGGTGGCGTTCGTTCGCGGCGGGCCGGCCGGCCACGTGCTCCATCACCAGGATGCGCCGTTCCGGGTCGGCGGCGATCAGCCGCGGCACCCGGACCGGTGGCCGCTGCCGGGTGAAGGTGCGGTAGGCGTTGACCTCGTGCCGAAAGCGCTGGAGCCAGTGTGCCGAGGGGTCGGTCAGATACTTCACCACGACCGGGCCGCGGCCGACCGAACCGGACAGCAGCAGGGAGCGTGGTGTCCTGCGCAGCACGGCACCCGCGGTGAAGCCGGGACAGACCCGGGCCGCGAGCGCGGCGACCGCCTCCGGACCCGGAATCTGCTGTGCCATGCGAGGTACTCCCGGGCCCGCTCCGCCGGCCGGGGCCGGACCGGTGGCGACCGCGGCGTTCGCCGCGACCACGGTGTTCGTCGACGCCACCGTGCCGGGCGCCGAACCACCGGAAGGCGTACGCCTGTTCGGGCCGGGTGTGCCCGGCCGTGAAGTCGCGGAACCGGGATTGGTCGGGCGGCCGGGGGTGGTGGACGTCGTGGATGACATGTAGACCTTCCTGCGCTGCCGATGAGTGGATCCGGCCGCGCGACGGGTGGGGGCCCACGTGCCGGATCCACCATCCACAACACTCCGAGATCCGGGTGGTGATCCACGTGGCGAGCCCTGGCGAACCATGGCGAATCGGAGCCGGCTGCTCCGGACCGGGCTAGCCTCGGTCCGGCAGCGACCTCCGACAGGACGCTTTCGAGCCACGGTCCCCACATCAACGGGCGGTTTGCAATGCGCCGGGAACCCAACACCAAACTCGTGGACCTCTTCGCCCTGACCGGGTGGTCCAAGGGCGAACTCGCCCGACTGGTCAACCGTCGGGCCGCCGCGATGGGCCATCCCCAGCTTGCCACGGATACCTCCAGGGTCCGGCGCTGGCTGGAGGACGGCGAGCGGCCCAGGGACCCGGTGCCCCGGGTTCTGGCGGCGCTTTTCACCGAACGGCTCGGGCGTGTCGTCACCTCCGAGGACCTCGGCCTGACCGGCCGCCCCCGGCACAACACGCAGGTGGTGCAGGAAGACCTGCCGTGGAGCACCGAGCGCACGGTGACCGCGCTGACCGAGTTCACCGGCATGGACCTGATGCTCAACCGACACGGCTTCACGGGCAGCGGGTTCGCGCTCGTCGCGGGTCCGGCCCTGGTGGCCAATTTCGATCGCTGGCTCAGCCCCGGGCTCGGCATGTCCCACCCGCGTGGCGCGCCGGCCGATCCGGTGTCGTACGGGCTCGCCGACGCGGGGCCGATCGGCGCCGAGGAGGTCACCGCGCTGGAGAACGCGGTCACCGTCTTCCGCACCTGGGACGCCGATCGCGGCGGCGGGCTGCAACGCAAGGCGGTGATCGGACAGTTGAACGAGGTCGGCAACCTGCTGACCTATCCCAATCCGCTGCCGATCACCCGCCGGCTGTGGAACGTGGCGGCCAACCTCGCCGCGCTGGGCGGCTGGATGTCGCACGACGTGGGCCTGGATCCGACCGCACAGAACTACTTCGTGATCGCGGCGCACGCCGCCCGGGAGGCGGGCGACCTGCCGCGCGCGGCCGAGGCGCTCTCCCGCGCCGCCCGGCAGATGGTGCACCTGGAGCGCCCGGCCGACGCACTCGCCCTGATCGAGTTGGCGCAGCGTACGGCGGGCGAGCGGGCGGGGGCGACCACCCGCGCGATGTTCCACACCGTGGAGGCATGGGCACAGGCCGCGCTCGGCCGGGCCGCGGACTGTCGGCGCTCCCTGGGCCGGGCCGAGGCGGAGTTCGGCCGATCGCGCCCGGAGGAGGATCCGGACTGGGTGGCCTTCTTCGACTCGGCCGACCTGCACGGCATGCAGGCGCTGGTGTACCGCACGCTCGCCGAGGTGGATCCCACGGCGGCCGGTCGGGCCCAGGAACACGCGGAGAAGGCCCTGGAGTTGCGGGCCCGCGGACACGAACGGTCCAAGACCTTCGACCTGATCTCGCTGGCCTGCGCGTGCCTGCTCGACGGCCAACCCGACCGCGGCGCACACCACGCGCGCCTCGCGGTCCGGGCCGCCGGCGAGATCGGCTCCAAACGCACGTGGGACCGCCTGGAGGTGCTCCGCAAACTCACCGACCGCTACCGCGACGTCCCGGACGTACACGCCTTCCGCCAGGAACTGGCCGAGGGCTCCTGAACCACGACCGAGGCCGGGGGAGGCCCGATCAACCCCCGCCCGCACGTGCGACCTCCGCGGCCGTCCCACCCGACGCAACGGGTGGGCGGCACACCCGTCCCGAGCCGAGCGAAGCGCTATCGCACGCAGACCGCCATCACACACGCGTCGTCCTCGTACCGGGTGTGCCCGAGCCGACTCAGCACCACGTCCACGCACGTCCTGGCGTCCGCGCCGAGCAACTGCGGCCCCAGGCCCAGGAGTGCGCGGACCGCCTCCTCCGTGCCGCGCCCGCGCCGCTCGACCAGGCCGTCCGTGAAGATCAACAGCACGTCTCCGGACGCCAGTTCGACCCGGGCCTCGACGAACTCCGGTTCGTCCAGCGCGCCCAGCAGCACACCGAACGGTGTCGCAAGCGCCCGACCCGACCCGTCCCGGTACAGCAGCGGCGGCGGATGACCACCCTGTGCCCAGGTCAACACCCGCTCCACCGGCTCGTATCGGGCACACACGGCGGTGGCCACCTTGTCCGCCGGCAGCGTGTGCACCACGATCCGGTTCAGCGCCGTCAACATCGCCGCGGGCCCCGCTCCGGTCATCGCCACCCCCTGCAACGCGCCGCGCAGCGTGGTCATCCCGGACGCCGCGGCGACCCCGTGGCCGGACATGTCGCCGACCGCCAGGAGCACCTCGCCGCCCGGCAGCGCGAGCGCGTCGTACCAGTCGCCGCCGACCTTCGAGTCCTGCTCGGCCGGGAAGTAGCGGGTGGCCACCTCGATGCCGGGCAGGCTGATCGGCCGGGTCCACCACGGCATCACCACCCGCTGGAGTTCGGCGGCGACCCGGTGTTCGGCGCGCACCAGCCGGCGCTGGGCCAGCAACTGCACCCGGGTCTCGGTCAACGCCTCCTGGGTGCGCCGTAGTTCGGTGATGTCGCGAAGCAACGCCCAGACCGCGTGCGGCCTCCCGTCCGCGCCGAGCACCGGCTCGCCGACGAACTGCACGGACACCCGGGTGCCGTCCGCGCGCACGATCCGGAACTCGCCCTCGGCGCCGTTCGCGTGTTCGAGCAGTTCGCGCACCAGGTCCGCGACGAACGCCCGGTCCTCGGCCGCCGCATGCCCGGCCAACTCGGCCAGCGGCAGCGGGCCGAGCGCGCGGTCGCGGCCGAACAGCGCGTACATCTCCTCGGACCAGCGCACGTCGTCGCGATCGAGGTGCCACTCGGCGCTGGCCACCGGACTCGAGCCCGGCGCCCGCGGCGGCGCGGTCCGGCGCTGCTCGGGCAACACCCCGTTCGGGTCCGGCTCGACGAACAGCCGGCGCAGATGCCGCCAGGGCAGCGCGGTGTTCTCCACGTCGCCGGGCGCGAACGGCGCGGCGGGCGGCACATCCGGTGGCCGGACCGTGCTGCGCGCCGGCGTGCTGGTCGCCGGGCCCGGATCGTCGGCCTGCCGATGCTCCGGGTCTTCGGTGTCCTGACTCAATCGGGCCAGATACTCCGCCGCCTGACCGAGGCTGCACGCGAGCAGGTCGCACAACAACGCCCGTCGATGCGCCTCCTCGACGGCCGCCGTGTCCTCGCCCGAGCCGGCGCCGAGGGGCACACTCGCGGATCCGCCGGCCGAGCCCGGGCGCGGGCCGAACCCGCCGCGCAGGGCGTCGAGTTCGGCGCGCATCCGGCCGATGTGCGCGAGCCATTGCGCCGGATCCACCACGAGGGGTCCGTCCACGGGGTGCTCGGGCCGTTCGCGCATCCGCTCGCGCTCCTCCGGACATGAGGTGGCAGGGTGCATTGACTGTCGCACATCAAGGGCCCGGACGCGGATGAAACCACGGGAACCGTGATGCTTGTGGCAGATTGCCCATTTCCGGTGTCCGGAGATGGCGAAAGGGGCCCGATCGCGACCGCGATCGAGCCCCCCTCACCGGCCTTGACGAGCAAAACCCGACGCGGGCTCGACTACTTCGAACAACGCGCGGGCGACACGCCGATCAGCCGAGTTCGCTGCCCAGGATGGAGATGAACGAGACCATGTCGCCGGGATATCCGCCGAGGTTGTGGGTCAGTGCGAGCTTGCGACCGTCCGCCGGGATCCGCCGCTCGGCCGGTGCCTCGTCGCGCAGCTGGAGCCAGGCCTCGAACATCATCCGCAGCCCGGACGCGCCGACCGGGTGGCCGAAGCTCTTCAGGCCGCCGTCCGGGTTGACCGGCAGCCGGCCGCCCAGGTCGAACGCGCCGGCCAGCACGTCCTTCCACGCGGTGCCGCGATCGGCGAACCGCAGATCCTCCATCAGGACCAGCTCGGTCGGGGTGAAGCAGTCGTGCACCTCGGCCATCGCCAGTTCCTCGCGGGGATTGCGCACGCCCGCCTGGCGGTAGGCGTCCTCGGCGCACGCGGCGATCTCGCGGAACGTGGTGTAGTCGTACTCCGGGTCGATCACCCCCGAGCCGTTGCCCGCCACCAGCGACAGCGCCTTGATGTACAGCGGCTTGTCCGTGTACAGGTGCGCGTCCTCGGCCCGCACCACGATCGCCGCCGCGGCGCCGTCCGCGACGCCCGCGCAGTCGAACACGCCCAACTGGCCCGCGAGTTTGGGCATCGCCGAGATCTTCTCCGGCGCGATCTCCTTGCGGAACTGCGCACGCGGGTTGCGTGCGCCGTTGTAGTGGTTCTTCGCCGCGATGTGCGACAACACCTCGCGCATCTCCGCCTCGGACACGCCGTACTTGTCGCCGTACGCGGGCACCACCATGGAGAACATCGCCGCCGCGGTGAGCGTGCGGGCGGTGCCGTCACCCGGGATCGGGAACGCGTTCAGCCCCTGGAAGCCGCCGTCCTTGACCTTCTCCACGCCGACCGCCATGGCCACGTCGTAGGCCCCGGAAGCCACCGCGTACGCGGCCTGGCGCAACGCGTCGGATCCGGTCGCGCACATGTTCTCCACGCGCGTGACCGGCTTGCCCTGCAACTGGAGCGGCTTGGCCAGGGTCAGTCCGGACATCCCCGACTGTGCGGTGCCCAGCCAGTAGGCGTCGACCTGCTCCTTGTCCACGCCGGCGTTCGCGAACGCCTCGGTGGTCGCCTCGATCAGCAGGTCGTCGGTGCCCCGGTCCCAGTGTTCGACGAAGGGGGTGCAGCCCATCCCGATGATGGCGACGCGGTCCTTGATGCCGTGCGATCCCATGCCTATGCCTCCTCGGCGGCTCGGGCGGTCCGCACGGGGCGGGCCTTCCAGAAGTAGTTGTGGATGCCGTCGGCACTGCCCAGCCGGCGGAAGGTCGGCTCGACCCGGTCGCCGATGGCCACCTCGGTCGCGTCCACGTCGGTCAACTCGATCGGCAGCCGACCGCCCACCCGTCGCCCACCACCACCCTTGTCGGAAGCTTCGCTCCCTTGAGGATCGTCGAAGTCCACGACCGCGAACACCACCGGTGGGCTGGGCGAGTAGGCCATCCGGTCCACGGTGAACGTCTTGACCGTGCCGAGCACGTCGGCGGTGGGCACCGGCTCCATGTCGTCCACATTGCCACCGGTCATCGACACGCGCTGCGGCGGCAGGTGCACGGCACCGCTCTCGCGATCGCGCGAGCCGACGAAGCCGTACTTCCACTCCACCGAGCGCACCGCGGCCGAGGACGAGGTGCGCGCGGGCTCGGGCCGGCGCGGCGGCTCGACCGGGAGCAGCCCGCGCCACGCCAGGTACTTCCCGTACGGCAGCGGCGCGCCGCCGGCGATCTGCTCGGCGACCGTGCGGGTGGGCCGGTAGGCCGCGAGCGCGTCGGTGGTGCGGAAGAGGAACACCTCGGCGCCGTCGGAGAGCACGACGAGCGCGAGGACCCGGCCCGGTTCGGCGTTCTCCAGCGTCGCGCTCAGCAGCAGCCCCGGGTGCGCCGCGCCGGTGTTGCCGACGGTGCCGGCCAGGTCGTCGCCCAGCACGCCCTCGCGCACCCCGAGCCGGCGACCCAGTCCGGCGACCGCGCGGCCGTGCAGGCCGGCGATCACCGCGTGGTCGACCTGGTCGGCGGTCAGCCCGGTGGCCTTGAGCGCGTCGGTCCACGCCTGCCGGCCGGCGGCGAGGTAGTTGTTCTCGCCGAACTTCTCCTCCCACAGCTTCGAGCGCACGTCCCCGGGAGCGCGCCAGCGGTCGACGAACTCGGCCGTGGTCGAGGCGCCGCCCAGATACTCGGCCAGCACCGGGCCGTCGGCCGGGCCGCCGACCAGCAGCGCGGCCGCGCCGTCGCCGCCGGCCGCCTCGTCGCCGCTGCCGGGCAGGCCGACCCGGATGTCCGCGCCGACCACGAGCGCGGTGCCGGCGCCGTCCAGGGCGAGCCGGAGCAGGCCGGCCGCGGAGCGCACCGAGCCGGTCGCGTCCATCGCGGGCACCGAGCCGTCCAGGCGCAGTGCGGCGTGCATCGCGGTCGCGTTGGTGCGGTCCGCGTACGCGGGCACCACCGTCGCGAACAGCAGCGCGCGCGGTCGGACGCCGGGCGTCGCGCGCAGCGTGTTGCGGGCCGCCTCGACACCCAGCGTGGTGGTGTCCTCGTCGAAGGAGGCCACCGTGCGGGTGCCCTTGCCACCGCCGGTGCCGGCCACGGCGGCGATGGTCTTGCGGTCGAGGCGCCGGTAGGGGAGATACGCCCCGTACCCGAGGATGCCGCGTCCCGTCGAAACTGCGGTTCCGTCAGTCGTCATTTCTCCGCTTCCGCCTCGTTCCACTTGGGGTTCGTCGCGTTCTTGCGTTGCCGGCCGGCCGCTCGGGCCGCCGTGCCGGGTGGGTTCGGGGGCGCGGGGTCGGCTACGGGGTCTCCAACCCGATCGCGCCGTCGGCCGCGAGGCGGTCGATCTCCGCGCGGGACAGGCCCAGTTCGGCCCCCAGGACCTCCGCGGTGTGTTCGCCGACCCAGGGCACCCGGGTCTCCGGGCCCTCGGCGACCCGGGAGAGCTTGACCGGGTTGCCCGGCGACAGGACCGGCGCCGGATCGCCGTCGGTGCGCTCCATCTCGACGATCATGTTGCGCTTGCGCACGTGCTCGTCCTCGATCACGTCGCCGGGGTTGTAGACGGGGCCGGACGCCACGCCCACCCCGCTCAGCGCCGCGCACGCCTGCAACCGCGACTTGTCCGCCGCCCAGCCCTCGATGCCCGGGCGCAGGATGTCCTCGATGTGGTCGAACCACTCCTGCGGACCGGCCAGGCGCGGGTCGCTCTTCCACTCCGGCCTGCCGACCAGGTCGGCGAGCGCCTCGAACATGTGCGGGCGCGCGCACTGGATCAGGAAGTAGCCGTCGAAGGCCCGGAACGAGTGGTTGATCAGCGGCGCCAGGCCGGGGTCCTTCAGGCCCATCGACCAGTAGCTGATGCCCGCGTCGTTGAGCGCGACCATGGCGTCGAACATGGAGATGTCCACGTACTGGCCGACGCCGGTGGCATCGCGGTGACGCAGCGCGGCGAGCACGCCGATCACCGCGAACAGCGCCGAGCCGGAGTCGCCGAGCGCACCCAGCGGGGACACCACGGGTGCGGTGTCCGGGGCGCGCTTGAAGTCGTACAGACCGGCCATGCCCTCGGCGACCGGGGCGTACGCGGGCCAGGACGCGTACGGCGATTCGGTGTTGCCGAAGCCGGACACCGAGAGGTAGATCGCGCGCGGGTTGACGGCGGCGATGTCCGCGAAGCCCAGGCCGAGCCGGCCGGCCGTACCGGGCTTGAAGTTCTCGCAGACGATGTCCGCCTTCTCGGCCAGGCGCAGCACGATCTCGCGGCCCTCGGGATGCTTGAGGTCGACGGTGACGCTGCGTTTGCCGAGGTTGTTGCGCAGGAAGGTGACGCCGACGCGACGGCCGAGCGGGTCGGTCATCATCGGCAGCGCGGCGCGCCCGGACTCGCCGACGCCGGGCGACTCGATCTTGATGACCTCCGCGCCCAGTCGGGCGAGCATCTGCGTGGCGTAGGGGAGGGCCTGCATCTGTTCGATGGCCAGGACCCGGATCCCGTCGAGCGGCTTTCCGAAGCGTTGCAGGTCGGCGCCTGCCACCTCTCCCACGCGCATGGTCACTCACTCCCTGTTGTGCGGTCGTACGTGTGCCGCGCGGTCGACCGGCCGGCCGAGCCTGCTGCAGCCGTGATGCCCGGGACCCGGCGAGATGCCCGTGGGATACCTCGTACGAGTGCCCAATAGTCGCGAGACAGGCACCTCGTCACCATAGCTGACGGGCAGTCAGATGAGCATGGGCCAAGCCCCGTGCCCCTCGTCACGCCCCACACCGGCATACCCACGCTCCGCCGCCTTCGCGCCGACGCCGCCGATCCCGTCGGCCGGGTCGGGCCGGGAGCGCCCGTGGGGGCGGCGGTGAGCGAGGGAAGCGGTATTGTTGGTTGAGCCATGCAGTTAACGCGTGGCGAGCGACAAGGGGGCGGTCATCGATACCGCGACGACACCGTGTGACGAGCCGACAGCCGGCCGCGCACCCGACGAACTCGGACGCGAACTCGCGCGTCTCATGCGGCTCTCGGCCGCCGCCAAGGCGCGCAGTCGCGCCGAGAGCGGCCCCGTGCCCGACGGGGGAGACCGGCTGCTCCTGGCCTACCTCGCGATGGAGGGACCCCGCCGGGTCACCGACCTGGCCGCGATGACCTACCTGGACGTGTCCACGGTCAGCCGGCAGATCGCCTCGCTGGTCCAGCGCGGCCTCGTCGAGCGCCGCCCGGACCCCAGCGACGGCCGCGGCACCATGCTCGCGGTGACCGAGGCCGGGGCCCAGGCGTTCGAGATCTACCGCAGTCGCCGGCAGGCCGAACTCGACCGGGTCACCCGCGACTGGTCCGCCGACGAACGCCGCACGCTCGTCCACCTCCTCGGCCGCTTCAACGACGACCTCGAACGCGAGCAGGCACCCACGCGCGACACCGCGCCCGGTGCACCGGAAGGCCGTACCGCATGACCGACAGCAAACCGCAGGCAGTGTCGGACCAGGCCGCGAGCGAAAGCGGCCTGAGTCACCGTCAGATCATGACGATCCTGTACGGCCTGATGGCCGGCATGTTCCTGGCGGCGCTCGACCAGACGATCGTCTCGACCGCGATCCGTACCATCTCCGACGACCTGCACGGTCTCAGCCAACAGGCGTGGGCCACCACCGCGTACCTCATCACCTCGACCATCGCCACGCCGCTGTACGGCAAGCTGTCCGACCTGTACGGCCGGCGCCCGTTCTACCTCGCCGCCATCACGATCTTCGTGGTCGGCTCCGCCGCGTGCACGTTCTCCACGTCGATGTACCAACTCGCCGGCTTCCGCGCCCTCCAGGGCCTGGGCGCGGGCGGTTTGATGTCGCTCGCCTTCGCGATCATCGGCGACATCGTCCCGCCCCGCGAACGCGCCCGCTACCAGGGCTACTTCCTCGCCGTGTTCGGCACCTCCAGCGTGCTCGGCCCGCTCGTCGGCGGCTTCTTCGCAGGCCAGGACGAGATCCTCGGCATCGCGGGCTGGCGCTGGGTGTTCCTGGTCAACGTGCCGGTCGGCGTGGTCGCCCTGCTCGTGGTCGCCAAGGTGCTGCACATCCCGCACACCCGCCGCCCGCACCGGATCGACTGGTTCGGCGCGGTCACCCTGGCCCTGGGCGTGGTACCGCTGCTGATCGTCGCCGAACAGGGCCGCGAATGGGGCTGGGGCTCGGGCACCGCGACCGCCTGCTACCTGATCGGCGGCATCGGCGTGCTCACCTGGATCCTGGTCGAGCGCCGGATGGGCGAGGACGCGCTGATCCCGATGCGCCTGTTCACCGACCGGATCTTCAGCCTCGCGTCGCTGATCGGCGTGATCTTCGGGATGGCCATGTTCGGCGGGTTCATGCTGATCCCGCAGTACTTCCAGATCGTCAAGGGCGCGAGCCCGACCAAGGCCGGCCTGCTGATGATCCCGGTCATGGTCGGCATGATGGGCTCGTCGATCATCTCCGGCCAGATCACCTCCAAGACCGGCCGGTACAAGATCTTCCCGATCCTGGGCACCGGCATCGCCGCCGTCGCGATGAGCCTGTTCGCGCTGTACGTCGACGCCGAGACCTCGCTCGTGACCACGAGCCTGTTCATGGTCCTGCTCGGCATCGGCCTCGGCCAGTGCATGCAGACGCTGATCCTGGTCGTGCAAAACGCCGTCCCGCCCCGGGACATGGGCGTGGCCACCTCGGCCGCGACCTTCTTCCGGCAGATGGGCGCGACCGCCGGCACCGCGGTATTCCTGTCCGTGCTGTTCAGCAACGTCTCCGGGGAGATCGCGAAGGCGTTCACCAGGGACGCCCGCACCCCCGCCTTCCGGGCCGCGCTGGCCGACCCCGCGGTACTCGCCGACCCCGCCAACGGGCCGGTGATCGAGATGGCCAGGAACCCGAACCCGGGCGGCGCGCAGGGCTCCGGCGTGCTGAGCGACTCCTCCTTCATCCAGCACCTCGACCCGCGCCTGGCCGCGCCCTTCAAGGAGGGCTTCTCCGAGGCGATGCAGCTGGTCTTCCTGATCGCCGCGTGCGTCATGGCGGTGGCGTTCGTGCTGGTCTTCTTCATCAAGGAAGTGCCGCTGCGCACGATGTCCGGCCTCCAGGCCAAGGCCGCCGCGGAGGCGGCCGAACTGGCCGACGCGCAGGCGGCGACCGCCGGCCCCGGATCGGCTCAGGCCGACCCGCAGCACGAACCGGCCGCCGCCGGGGCGAGCCCGGGTGCACGTCCCGGCCCGGGATCGGGCGCAGCCGCCGAACCGGGCGGTCGAACGCCCTCATCGGGCGCCGCCCCGGGCGCCGGCTCGGCCCGCTCCCCGGAACAGGACGCCCGACGCGCAGCCGGCCGCCGCTGGCCCGAACGCGACTGAGCACACCCGACCCGGGCCGCACACGCGGTACACACCGGCCGGACGGGGATGCCCACCCCGTTCGGCCGGTGGGGTGCGCCCATCCCATTCGGGCCGGACGGGTACGCGCACGCCGGACGGTGGGGTGCGCCCATCACGTTCGGCCGGACGGGTACGCGCACACCGGCCGGCCGGGTACCCGTACTGCCGGGGTGAGCACCCGAATCGGGGGCCGGGCGCCGGTGCTGTCGGTCGAGCACCCGCACTCGCGGGCCGAGCACCCGAACCGCGGGCCGGGCACCCGCGTGGCGGGCCGAGCACTCGAACCGTGGGCCGGGCACCCGCGTGGCGGGCCGGGCACCCGAACCGCGGGCCGAGCACCCGCATAGCGTGGCCGAGCACCGAACCGCGGGCCGATCGCAGCGCCGCAACGGCCGACGCCCGCCGCCCGTCGGCCCGGTCGTACCGGCTCAGGCGACCCGGCCCGCCCGCTGCCCGACGACCACCCGCCACGCCCACACCGCCGCGCCCACGTTCACCGCGGCCAGCGCCACGAACGTCACCACGGCCGCGTGCGCCGAGGCATGGGCGCCCACACCCGTCGCCGACAGGAACGTGGTGCCGTACGTGGCCACCCCCAACACCGCGCCGACCTGCATGAGCGTGACCAGTACCCCACTCGCGTCACCCGCGTGCTCGGCACGCACCCGACCCAGCGCGCTCGCCATCAGCGGCCCGATCACCGCGCCCTGGCCCAGGCCCATCGCGGCCAACCCGACCGCCAGCGCCACGCCGCCCTCCCGGCCGCCGTGCACCGAGGCCGCCAGGCCGACGTAGGACACGGACACCAGCGCGAAGCCCAGATACCCCACGTGCGCCCGAATCCGCTCCGGCAACCGCCCCCACCACAACCCGGAGATCGCGAACCCGATCGCGCACGGCACATAGGTCAGCCCCGCCCGCAACGGACTGTCGCCGAGCCCGGACTGCAGGTGCAACGCCAGGGTGAACAGGAACCCGTTGTAGCTGCCCACCGCGATCAGCAGCGCGATCCCGCCGGACACCAACCCGGGCGAGCGCAACACCGCTTCCGGCACCAACGGCGACCCGCCGCGCGCCGCCACCGCCCGCTCGACCAGCGCGAACACGCCCATCCCGGCGACCCCCGCCGCCAGCACCACCCAGCCCCACACCGGCCAACCCTGCTCGTGCCCCATCACCAGCGGCACCACCAGCGCGAGCATCGCCGGCGCCAGCACCAGCACGCCCGGCACATCCAGCCGGCCCCAACCCGGGCGCGCACCCGGATCCGGCCCGTCCCCGCCCAGCGCCCGCCACCCCACCACCAGCAGCAGCACCCCGAGCGGCACATTGACCAGGAACACCGGCCGCCACCCGGTACCGAACAGATCCGCGCTCACGAGCACTCCGCCCAGGATCTGCCCGACGACCGCACCACCGGCGATCGCCGTCTGGTACAGGCCCATCGCCGCGGCCCGCCGCCGTCCCTCGAACCGGCGCTGGATCAACGTCAACACCTGCGGCACCAACAACGCGGCACCCGCGCCCTGAAGACACCGGAAGACCACCAACTCGCCCGTCGACCCGGCCAGTCCACACGCCAGCGAGGCGAGCGTGAACAGCCCGAGCCCACCCAGGTAGGCCCGCCCGTACCCGAAGATCGCGCCCAGCCGCGAACCGGTGATCAACAACATCGCGTAGGCGATCGTGTACCCCGCGATGATCCACTGCAGCCCGGCCCCCGACGCATGCAGGTCCGAACGCATCACCGGCGCCGCGACATTGACGATCGAGGCGTCCAGCACCGCCATGAACTGGCCGGCCACCAGGACCACCAGCAACACGGTGCCCGCGGCCCCGCGCCGGTCTCTGCGCCGGTCTCTCGCCTGCCTCTGCTCCGACTTCTCGTCGGCGTCCCCGAGAGCGGAGGTCACCCGCTCCACGTCCCCCTCGCGTCGGGCGTCGCTGCCCGACATCAGATCCGTATCGTTCATGAGGACGACTCTGGTCCGCCGCCCGGTACCCGGACCAGTAGCCTGGTTATCCGGGTATAACCAGGCACCTGGCAATCGAGACCACCCGGGCGCAGGATGGACCGATGACCGGCAGCCCGCGCACCGACGCCGTTCCCGACACAGTCCCGCACACCGGCCCCGACGCCCTTTCCGACGGCGTATCCGACGGTCTTCCCGACCACGGCGGCCGAAGCCGAATCGGGATCACCGCCGAGCCGGGCAGCGCCGCCCGGGCCGATCCGCCCGACTCCGAGCGGGCCGCGCCGCAGTACGTCCGCCCCGCCCGCGCCGCCTCGCGCGCCGAACTCGGCGCCTTCCTGCGCAGCCGCCGGGAGCGGATCACCCCGGACCAGGTCGGCATCCCCGTCGGCCGGCGCCGGCGCACCCCCGGCCTGCGCCGCGAAGAGGTCGCCCAACTCTCCGGTGTGGGCGTCACCTGGTACACCTGGCTCGAACAGGGCCGCCCGATCAACGTCAGCGCGCAGGTCATCGCCGGCATCGCCCGTACGCTGCGCCTGGACGCCGTCGAATCGGAGCACGTCAAGCGGTTGGCCTGCGTAGCGAGCACGGCGACGCTCCGGGCCGAGAACGCGGTGGACGCGGACACCCGGGTCCTGCTCGACGACTTCGCCACGCTGCCCGCCGTCGTGATGAACGAGCGTTACGACGTGCTGGCCTACAACGAGCTGTACGCCAGGGTCTTTCCGGCGATGGTCGCCTGCCCCCGAGGCCGGCGGAACATGATCTGGGAGCTGTTCACCCGACCCGAGTGTTGCAACCCGTTCCACGAGTGGCTCCAGGAGTGCCAGGGTGTGGTCGGCGTGCTGCGCGGCACCTACGCCCGCAACATCGGCGATCCGGTCTGGACCGCATTCATCGACGAACTGGTCGAGGCCAGCCCCGAGTTCGCCAAAGCCTGGGCTGCCCACCCGATTTCGCTCACCCGCACCCGGGTCAAGTTCTTCCGCCACCTGGACGTCGGTGTCCTGCATGTGCGCGGCATCCCGACCGACCTGGTCGCCTCGCCCGGCCAGCGACTGAACGTCTACGTGCCGCAGGACGAGGAAACCCGCGAGCGCCTGACCCGACTCGCTGCCCCGGACTTCGTGCCCAGCGCGCCGCACGTGCACGCGGGCATGTGAGCGAGCACACGCGGGACGGTGGAGCCGGCCGGCACGGTGGAGCCGAGCACATGCGGGGCGTCGGGCTGTGCGCTGTGGGCGGATGAGCGGGACGGGACGGGACGGCAACCGTGGGCGTGGAACGTCGAAGGGCCGGTGGATCGCGATGATCCACCGGCCCTTCGATACTTCTGGTGCGCGATACTGGGATTGAACCAGTGACCTCTTCCGTGTCAGGGAAGCGCTCTCCCGCTGAGCTAATCGCGCGGGCGTCGTGCGTGACCTGCGTGGAGCAGGTACTAGGTACTGCCGTACTGCGTGTTCGGTTGTGCGGCGTGCGCGATACTGGGATTGAACCAGTGACCTCTTCCGTGTCAGGGAAGCGCTCTCCCGCTGAGCTAATCGCGCGGGAAGTTCACCCTCGGCACGGAGCCTTGGGTCTCTTGGAGGTGGAGACGGGATTTGAACCCGTGTAGACGGCTTTGCAGGCCGTTGCCTCGCCTCTCGGCCACTCCACCAAGTGAAGGAACCATAGTGGTTGCCCACCACATTCCTCTACTTCTTCCGAGCGGACGACGAGATTCGAACTCGCGACCCTCACCTTGGCAAGGTGATGCTCTACCAACTGAGCCACGTCCGCCTGTCGACCCGAGCCGCGTTTCCGCGTCCCGGCGACGTTGAGAACTTTAGCGGATCCGAGGGCCATCACAAAAACCGATTCCCCGCGGACCCCACCGCGCGACCCGCGCAACCTGCGAAAACGACCGAGGCCGGCTCGAACCACCAGGGTTCGAACCGGCCTTCGGCGCGGCTCGGCGGACCTCACGAGGGGGCCCGGCAAGCCCTCGACCGGGCCCCTTCGAGCCATCCTCGGGGCCGGACGAGCCGCCCCCGACTCAGCCGCGACGCTCCCCGGAGGGGGCGGGTTCGACAACCGGCGCCGTGGCTGTGCTTGCCTCTGCGGCGGGAACCGGGGCCGGGGCCGGCACCGAGGTGGGCTCTGCCTCCGGTTCAGCCGGCGTTCGGCCCTCGTTCCCGACTTCGTCCTTGCCCTCGCCGAGCGCTCCGTGCTCACCTTCGGTCTCGGTGACCGGTTGGACGACGGTCTCGGCTACTGGTTGGACGGCGGTTTCCGGAGCGGCGTCGATGGCGGGCTCGGTGACCGGTTGGACGGCGGTCTCGGAAGCGGACTCGACGGCGGGCTCGGCTACCGGCTGGACGACGGTCTGGGCTACCGGCTCGACGACGGTCTCGGAAGCGGACTCGGCTACCGGCTCGACGATGGTTTCCGAAGCGGGCTCCGCGGCCTTGGCCGGCTTGCCCAGGGACACCGGTTCCTGCGATTCGGCCACGGCGGGCGTCGAAGCCGGTTGGACGACGCCGGCGGTCGGCGCGGCGGTGGGCCGCGGCGGCGGGACCTGCTTGGGCCGCGCGGCCGGCGCCCCATCGACCGGCAGCACCGTCGTCACGTCGGCAGCAGCCGGCGCCTCGTGAGCAACCGGCGGCTCGTGAGCGGCCGGCGCCGGGGCAGCCGGAGCGGAGGAGGCCGGAGCCGGGTCGGGGGCCGCCGCAGACGCAGCCTCGACCGGTGCAACGGCCTCAGTCGCAACCGCAACCGCAGCCGGAACCCCCGAAGCGACCGGAGCCACAGCCCCTTCAGGAGCCACAGCCCCCTCGCCGGCCACGGCCCCCGAGCCAACCACCGTGGACGTCGGCGCCTGCGGCACCGGCGGAGCCCCCGGCGTACCCGGAACCGGCGGCACCGGCGGCGCGAAGTACTGCGCGCTCGGCGCCTGTGCCGGATAGGCCGCCCACGGCGTGGGCGCACCACCGAAGCCGGCCGGCATCCCGGGCATCCCGGGCATCGCGCCGGGGATGCCACCGGGGATCAGGCCCGACGCGAACGCCAGCGCCTCGCGCTCGTGCTGGAACGTGGTGATCCTGCGGACCACGAGAATCGCCGCGACCGCCGCCAGGATCAGCACGACATCCGCGATCCCGGACAGGAAGTCGATGGTCCGCAACCGGTCGGCGTCGGACAGCTCGATGTCCTCGTCGAGCGGGTAGGACAGCCGGCTCGCGAAGAACAGCACACCCGACGCCACCAGCAGCACCCACCAGGCCCACAGCAGCGGCAACCGGCCCGGCGTACGCCCGCCGCGCTCGGCGGTCCGCGGGTCGCTCGCGCGCCACACGTCGTGCAGGATCAGCTTCGGGAACCACAGGCTGACCACCGGCACCAGCCAGCCGCCGATCGCCCACCCGGTGGACAGGTGCTGCTTCGAGGGGCCGAACAGGTCCACGTTGGCGCGAGCCCGGTACATCCAGATGATGAACAGCACGGCCGTCGCGATCATCGACAGGACCAGGAACGCGGTCGCCGCCGCCACGAGCGAGTCCGAGTCCTCGGCCTTGGTGCGCAGCGCGTCGGTCATGCCGAGTTCGCCGGCGTCGGAGATCTGTTGCAGGACGTCCGCACGGTGGAAGAACGCCGCCGCGCACAGCGCCGCGAACACCGCGGACAGCGGCAGCAGGATGTACAAGGTCACGGCGAGTCCGCGCAGCGCGCGAAACGGCTGCGGCAGCCAACCCGGGTACGGCGACGCCGGATACGGGCTCGGCATGCCGTACGGGGTCTGCGGGGCGAACTGTCCCGGCGCGTGCGGATAGGCACCCGGGTACGCACCGGCCGGGGCGACCGCGGATGCCGGTGCGGCGTACGGATCCGGTGGCGCGGGAGCCGCGGGAGTGGCGGGAGCCGCGGCGGACCCGGCGAGCACGGGGGTCGCCCCGGTGCCGGGCTGCTGCGGCGCGGCGGCGGCCGGGACGGCGCCGCAGTACGAACAGCGGTCGGCCCGCGTAGACCAGGTGTCGCAGGCGGAACAGTGCACGGATGAACGTCCTTCGATCGCGTGGTGCCGTGGAGGCTTCGGGGGCCGGGACGAACCGACCGGGGGAGGTGCGGTCACCGGACTCGGGGCTGCCGGGTCCCTACCCACCGTGCCGCATCATGCCGTGCCCGACGGGCACTGGGGAACGCGGAATCCACCAGCGGCGGTTCCGGGCGCGTCGGGTACCCGGGCACGGGGCCTTCGAAGCCGCCGGTGCCGGGCCGTTCGAGACGTCGTGGCGTCCTTCCACACCCTTCTACAATGGACGATCTGATCCGCGCGCCGATCCGCCACAGGTGCCGCGGTCGCGACCCCGGAACGAACCAGTGAGTCAGCCACCTCCCCTCGCCCACCTCGGCGGGCGCTTGGCCACCGGCCTGCGTGACGTCACCCGTGACCCGGCCGCCCTGGACTCGCACGGGTTCTGGGCCGTCGTCGCCGACTTCGAGGGCGACCTGCTGTGCGCACGCTTCGACGAGGTGCGCCCGGCCCCGCTGCCGGCCGCGCCGTGGACCGGACCGCCCGCACACGCGTGGACCGACTCGCTCGGCGCCGACGCGTACCGCGCCGGGGTGCGCCGGATCCGCGAACACATAGCCGCCGGCGACGTGTACCAGGTCAACCTGTGCCGCCTGCTCAGCGCACCGTTGCCCGAGGACGCCGACATCCTCGGCCTGGCCGGCCGCCTCGCGCACGGCAACCCGGCCCCGTACGCGGGAGTGATCCGACTGCCCGCCCACGACGTGCACGTCGCGTGCGCGTCACCCGAGCTCTACCTGCACCGCGCCGGCGACCGGGTCTGGTCCGGCCCGATCAAGGGCACCGGCCGCACCGAGGCCGACCTGTTGCCCAAGGACCACGCCGAGAACGTGATGATCGTGGACCTGGTCCGCAACGACCTCGGCCGGGCGAGCGCGATCGGCTCGGTCACCGTGCCCGACCTGTGCGTGGTCGAGAAGCACCCGGGCCTGGTCCACCTCGTCTCCACCGTCGCCGGCACCCTGGCCCCGGGCGTGGGCTGGCCCGAACTGTTCGCCGCGACCTTCCCGCCCGGCTCGGTCAGCGGCGCGCCCAAGAGCAGCGCGCTGCGGATCATCGACGAGCTCGAACCGGTCCCGCGCGGCCCGTACTGCGGCGCGATCGGCTGGGTCGACGCGGACCGCCGCGAGGGCTCGCTCGCGGTGGGCATACGCAGCTTCTTCGTCCGGGACGGCCGCCTGTGCTTCGGCACCGGCGCGGGCATCACGTACGACTCCGACCCGCAGCGCGAGTGGGACGAGACCGAACTCAAGGCACACAACCTGCTCGCGGTGGCGGGGCGGGACTACCTGCCGGGACCCGAGCACGAGCGTGCCGGGCAGGATGCGCACCACGCGGATGTCCCGCGCACAGCGGACAACGCAGCGGACGACGCAACGGACGCCTCGGAGGGCGCATGAGCAGTATTTGGTTGAACGATCGCCTCGTCGACGACGAGCAGGCCGTGGTCCGGGTGGACGACCACGGTCTGACCGTCGGCGACGGCGTGTTCGAGACGATGAAGGCGACCGGCGGGCGGGCCTTCGCGACGACCCGACACCTGGATCGGCTGGCCCGTTCCGCGCGCGGTCTCGGGCTGCCCGCGCCCGACCTCGACCTGATCCGCCGCGCGTGCTCCGAGGTGCTGGCGGCCAACCCGCTGCCCGGCGTCGGCCGACTGCGGATCACCTACACGGGCGGACGCTCGCCGCTGGGCTCCGAGCGCGGCGATGCCCCGCCGACGCTGGTGGTGGCCCTCGGCGCGGCCAAGGCCCGGGGCAAGAGCACGGCCGTGGTCACCGTCCCATGGACCCGCAACGAGCACGCGCCGACCACCGGCCTCAAGACCACGAGCTACGCCGACAACGTGGTGATGCTCCGCTACGCCGCCGAACGCGGCGCGAGCGAGGCGCTGTTCGCGAACACGGCCGGCAACCTGTGCGAGGGCACCGGCTCGAACGTGTTCGCCGTACTCGACGGCCGCATCCTCACCCCGCCGCTGACGGCCGGCTGCCTGGCCGGTGTCACCCGCGCACTGGTCCTGGAGTGGGTCGGCGCCGAGGAGACGGACCTGCCCCTGGCCGCGCTCGCCGACGCCGAGGAGATGTTCCTGACCTCGTCGCTGCGCGACATCCAGGCCGTGCACCGCATCGACGAGCACACCCCGCCCGCATCCGGCCCACTCACCCGCAAGGCAATGGAAATCTTCACGGCCCGCTCCGCCGCCGACATCGACCCGTGACCCCGCCACCCGTTCTCGGCGTCGGCACGCCGAGAACGGGTGGACTGCATCCGCTGAGTGGTGAGCCGTGCGTGTGACTTCGGGGCGTCGAACGACCGCGGGCCGTTTCGGGAGGCGGGTGTGATCGTGCGCGTGGCTCCGGGGCGTCGGACATTGCGTGCCTGCTCGGGAAGCCGGCGTGATCGCACCCGTCGCTCCGAGGTGTCGGAGGTCGCGGACCCGTTCGCGAAGCCGGCGTGATCGCACCCGTCGCTCCGAGGTGTCGGAGGTCGCGGACCCGTTCGGGAAGCCGGCGTGATCGCACCCGTCACTCCGAGGTGTCGGACATTGCCTGCCTGCTCGGGAAGCCGGCGTGATCGCACCCGTCACTCCGAGGTGTCGGACATCGCGGACCCGCTCGGGAAGCCGGCGTGATCGTGCGCGTGGCTCCGACCAGGTTGGCCGGGGCCGCGCGCGGGCAGCACTGCCGGTAACGGGGCGCTGCGCCCGGGAAGGCGGGGGCCACCCGATGACCACCACTCTGCGACCGGCCGGACCCGGCCGTGACGGCGTGTACTCGATCTGCGCCAACGGCCGATCCGTGGGCGGCGTGCACCTGACCCCGCTGGGCCCGTGGGGCGCCGGCACCGGATGGATCCTGCACATCCAGGTGCTGCCGTCACGCCGTCGCCGCGGCCACGCATGCGTCGCGATGCTCGCCGCCGAGGAGATCATGCGCGGCCTGCGCTGCACCCGGATGGCGGCGGCCGTCCCCGAGGGCAACCGGGCGGCGACCGGCCTCGTCCAGGCATTGGGGTACGCCCCCGACAGCCGCCGCCTCGCGGCCCCCGTGCGCGCCACCGGACTCCCGCCCGGCGTACGGATGATGGACCCCGACGAACGCGACGCGTGGTGCGCGGCGGAACTGCACCGGTACGCGGCGGACCTGCGCGCGGCGGGCTGGGCGGCCCCCGTGGCGCAGGCCCGGGCACAGGCCCGGTTGGACCACCCCACGGCGCCCGCGCCGTACACGCTGGGCGAGGGCGCGGTGGTGTGGGTCGCGCACGGCGTCATCCTGGCGCTGACCGCGCCGACCCCGGCGGACGCGGCGACCCTGCTCCGCGCGGCCGGCCACGTGACGGCGGCACAGGGCCTGCACGAGGTGGCGATCGAACTCCCCGACGACACTCACGCGAAGGTCTGCACGGGGGCGGGATTTGCGCCGCGCACGCGTTATTGGGGGAAACCCATCCTGTGAGGGTCGGGCACATCCCTGATGCTGGGTGTACTCCACGGGGAGGAGATGGATCGGTAGGTGTCCTCCCCGAGTACCGAACCGACCGCCGATCGTGGCGTCCGGAGGCGGAGGAGACGACGATGGAGGAAGCACCAGGTCCGACAAGACCGACACAAGAACCGACACCGATGCTTCGAACGGCACTGATGCTTCGAACGTCACCGACGCGTAGGACGACGCCAACGCTTCGGATGTCACCGACGCATCGAACGGCACCGACGCTTCACACGTTTCGAATGCTTCGCACGAGGAGGAGGCCGAGCGCATGTCCGGCGCAGATGTGGTGACCGGCGCCCTGTGCATGGCGCTGACGGGTCTCGGCCTGGTCATCGCGGTACAGAAGGCACGCCAACGACGTTTCCTGAACGCGACGCGGTGGACCGCCGCGGCGCTGTTCCCGATCGGGCTGTACCTGACCGGCCTGGCCACGCTGGGCCGCCGGGTCGGCAGCGCGGCCGCCGACTGGGCGACCGATCTCGCCTTCGGGATCAAGGCGTGGGGCGGCATCGCGATCCTCGCGTTCGCCGTGATGCTGCTGATGATCACCCGCATGATCGGCCGCAAGAACCCGGAGTCGAGCGGTACGTCGGCTTCTTCCGCTTCGTCGCCCTCTTCGTTCTCCTCGTCCTCCGCGGATCTGGCCGCGCTCCTGGGCGGAGCCGGTGCGGACACCGGCGCGGGCGGCAGCGCGGGCGCAGCCCAGCCGAGCAGTCGGCAGCCGAAGCCGGCCGCGGCGCCGCGTTCCCGGCGCGCCGCGCGTGGTGCGGTGGACGACGAGTTCGCGGAGATCGAGGAACTGCTGCGCAAGCGCGGGATCTGAAGTCGGGGAATCCCGATTTGCGGATTACCGCCGGTTGTCGGCGGTTACCGAGAGGCGGGTTAAACACACGCTGTGCACAACAGGACACGCCACGAGATGGTGAATGTGAACGCATTCCCATGCCGGAAAATGTGTTCGACTGTGCGCTTTCTTTGCACCATGTGCGGATCGTGTACGTATTCGGATCGACCGATCGCGCGGCGTGCGCGATTCACCCGCCCGGCGGTCGCGGTTCGTCGTCCGGGCGGTCCCGCGGCTCCGACGTGAAAGCGCTCCGCCGCTCCCACCGTGTGGACGGTGGGTGCGGCGGAGCGCTGACGTACGTACCCGGCGCTGCGGACAGGGGCGTGCCCGCGGTTCCGGGAGCTCAGTTCTCGGCGAGAATCTGCGACAGTTCCCGGTCGAGGTCGAAGAAGCGATGCTCGTTGCCGGGGGCAACGGCAGCGTTCGTACGCTTCAGGAACGACTCCAGCGCCCGCGCGGGCGCTTCGAGCAGGGCTTCACCCTCGGGCGAGCTGAGGGCGATGCAGACGATGCTCTGTCCGTGGCTCCGGGAGGGCCACACACGAACGTCGCCGGTGCCGGACGGCTGACGCAGCCCATCGGCGAGAAGGTCGCGGGCGAAGACCCAGTCGACCGTCTCATCGGCACCCGTGTGGAAGGTCGCATGCACGGCGTACGGGTCCGACGAGTCGTATCGCAGCCCCGCAGGGACTGGCAATGAAGACTCGCTCGAGACGACGAGGCGCAGGTGCAGCTCACAGCTGACCGTGGTGTTCATAAGCGCCATGGCCTTTCGCTCAGTGTGCGCTCGGGGATTCGCACGTCGGCGTTCGCAACATCCCACCTGCGGACCTCTTGTAAACGTCTCTGCCCGATATACGGGCGTCTGGGTACTCCTTAAGAGCGATGCGGAGGTGTAACGTTCGCCCGCATGATTTCCGGAAGGGAACAGGCGTTCAGTTCATACCCGTCATGCCCGGGGCGAGTCCGCACCGTACCGTCGGGCCTGCATCGAACCTCTGCCCCCTTGTAGCGTTGTCAAGCCAGGCCGAGCCATGGTCGGCTCCGGCCGCAGGCCAGACGGAGGTGCCCGGTGAACGACGGCCGGTACGACGAGAGAGGAAGACCAAGGATGGACACGGGGGTCGCGGACAACAGCGCGCACGCCACACGAGAGTCCACCAGCGCCGACCAGGACGCCCCGAGCGGCCCGGCCGACAAGCAGGCGAAACCATTCGGCTCCCGCGCACCGGCCTTCGTCAAGCGCTCCAAGCCCTTGCACATGACCTGGCAGATCGGCGTCGCCGTGATCGGCTTCGCGATCATCGTCGGCGGCATCATCATGCTCCCGCTGCCCGGCCCCGGCTGGGCGGTCATCTTCCTCGGCCTGGCCGTCCTCGGCACCGAATTCGTCTGGGCCCAGCGCACCCTCCTGTGGACCAAGGACAAGGTCACCAAGGCCGCCAACCGCGCCCTCGACCCCAAGACCCGCCGCCGCAACATGATCATGCTCGCCATCGGCCTCATCCTGATCGGCGCAGCGGTGGCGTCCTACCTGTGGAAATACGGCATGGCCCTCCCCTTCTGACCCGGGAAGCGGGGCTCGAGCGGGCGGGCTCGCGCGCCTCCGGCCGCGGGACCCGGCCCCGGCTCCCGGGACCCGGCCTTGGTCCCGGGGTCCGGCCTCGACCCCGGGACCCTGCCCACCTCGACCCTCGATCGCGCGAGCCTCCCGCCCCAAATGCCTGATCCGGAGCCGCGACCCGACCCCCGAGAAGGGGTGGGCACAACCGCCCCCACACATGCGGTAATGTTCTCCCTGCGCCCGGGCGATTAGCTCAGCGGGAGAGCGCTTCGTTCACACCGAAGAGGTCACTGGTTCGATCCCAGTATCGCCCACACAGGTCAGAGCCCCGGATCACGAAAATGATCCGGGGCTTTGTCGTGCTGCCGGCAGCAAAGTACCGCAACGGGTGCCCCGGAAAGCCTTCGCCGAAGGTCAGTCGAGCCACTCGCCCAGGCTTCGCAGGGCCTCGCGTGTCTGTTCGTCCGGGGCCAGGGCGTAGATCTCCATCGTGACCCCGATCTTCGTGTGGCGCAGCACATCAGCGATGGTGAGGTATGTACCGCGCGGGCCAGCCCAGCCGGCCGGGGGCCACTTCCGAAACGCCAGGAGGGCGATGAGGCGTCGCCCCGCCGGTCGTTCCGGCTGAGACCGGCGTCACGAGGTGGCGAGGGGCCGCGGGGGCTGTCGGAGTCGTCGTGTGAAATGGGCGAGGGACGTTCGCTTGACGGCTTCGAAGGAGACAACATGGCCGTGTTCGACGACTTCGGTCGTCCGCTCGTTGCCGGCTTCACCGTCGAACCTACGCCGGGACACGCGGAATCTCACCACTACGACGTAGTGCTCGCGTCGGCAGGTGGAGGCAAGGGTGTGCCTCGGAACCGGGACTACACCCAGGCACTCGAAATACTGCTGCGCCGAATCGGTGGTCTGCACGGCCGGCTGCTCGATGCCGCGGTCGACAGCAGAGAGACCGCGCTCAAGAACCTTCCCTTGGAGGAGCGGCGTGTGCTCTCGCCGGCGTGGCATGCCGTCGACCTGTACACCGTCAAAGATTTCAAGGGACTGCGGTTGTCTCTGACGGGTCCGCAAAAGAAGATCGGAGCGAAGCCGGGTTCGAAAGGGGGCAATGAGCGCCGACGTCTTCGACTCACCGTGAACGTCCCGGCTGCCGGGAACGCCGAACGACTTGAGCAGATGCTCATCCGGCCGGAGACCGTCGAGATCTCGGATACCTTCGAAGAAGAGATCGACGCAGGGGCGGGGGCCGCCGATGGTCCCGACCCCACGCCGTACCGATCGGGTGCACCCGATGCCGACAAGCGTAAGTCGGCCCGAGGGCAGGGTCGTTCGTCGGATGGCGCGGCGAATCGAGCCGTCGAGATGCGGGCGATGCTGCTGGCCGAATCTCACTACCGCGCCGAGGGTTGGGTCGTGAGTGTAGTCGCGAACACCAGCAGTTGGGACCTCACGTGCCACAAGGACGGCATCGAAAAACACGTCGAAGTCAAGGGCATGACCGGCCCTCCTGAAGGTGTCTACCTGACTGCCAACGAAGTTCGGCACGCGCTCTCCTACCCGAACCCCGCTCTCTTCGTCGTTCACGGGATCACCGTGCACCGCTCCGGCGACACCGTCACCGCCGACGGTGGTACCGAACTGTGCTGGGACCCCTGGGCCATCGCTCTCGACCGAGCCACTGCGACTCAATACCACTACACCCTCGATGGCCCCACATAGGCGTGGTCGATCTCCCGGGTCCGTGCGCGCTGTCTCTGTGCGCCGAAGGACCTTGCCGCCGAGCAGGTGAACCACTGGGTGGTAGCGCGCTGTAGCCCTCAGCGACCTCAATGCGGGTAGTTCACACCGAAGAAGTCACTGGTTGGATCCCAGTATCGCCCAAACAGGTCAGAGGCCCGGATCATGAAAATGATCCGGGCCTCTGACGTATTTGCAGCCGTTTCATACGGCAGTGGGCGGGGTGCGAGCAGGGCGGCGACGAGTGGGGGCACGATAACGGGCCGATGGCGGTCGCACCGACGGCCTTCGACGTGTTCGGTGATCTTCGGAGCAGGTGCGGTGGGCGGGCATGGCGGCTTGGAGTGTTGCTTGGGGTGGGGTGGGGTGGTGGGGGTGTGGGTGTGGGTTTAGGAGTCTTAGGGGTGGGGCGGGGGTGTGGGGGTGTCACGTTCAGGTGTCGAAGTATTGACATGAGTTCTTGGGCGGGACAAGCTCCTGAGCACGTTGTGAGAGCGCTCTCATTGTTCAAGATTCGGCGCTCCCGGTGGTGTGTTTTGTGTTGCCGCGAATCGTTGATCGCACCGCCGCACTTCGGTACTTCCGCACGAAGCAGTCCGCTCTCCCCGTCCCGGATGCAAGGCATCAGGAGGTCTTCCCATGCGCACGCGCTACGTTCGTGGTCGAGTCAGGGCGTTGTCGGCCCTGTGTACCGCGCTGTTGGTCGGGTCAGTGCTCGCCGGGTGCGGGGGTGATGGGGATTCCGGCTCGGGCGACGGCAAAGTCACCCTGAATCTGGGGCTGTTCGGCACCTTCGGCTTCGAGGAGGCCGGGTTGTACGCCGAGTATCAGCAGACCCACCCGAACATCAAGATCGTTCAGCACGACACCGAACGCGAGGAGGACTACTGGCGTACGGTGCAGACCCGGCTCGCCGGTGGGGGCGGGATCGACGACATCCAGGGCATCGAGGTCGGGCGGATAGCCGACGTCGTGAAGAACCAGGCCGACAAGTGGATGGACCTGAATTCGCTGGGCCTTTCCGGCGGCACCGCCGAGTACCTGCCGTGGAAGAGCAAGGCCGCGACCACCGGCGACGGGAAGGTGTTGGGCGCCGGCACCGACACCGGGCCGATGGCGATCTGCTATCGCACCGACCTGTTCCAGGCGGCCGGACTGCCCACCGACCGCGAGGAGTTGGCCCGGCGCTGGTCCACGTGGGAGGGATACGTCGAAGTCGGAAGGCAGTTCCAGGCGAACGCGCCGAAGAAGACGCACTACCTGGACAGCGTGACCGGTCTGTACAACGCGATCATCGGGCAACAGGCGGTTTCGTACTACGACGAGGCCGGCAAGCCGATCTATGACACCAACCCCACGGTGAAGCACGCCTGGGATCTGGCCACGCAGGCCGCCGACGGAAAGATGTCCGCGGCCCTGCAGCAGTTCCAGAGCGACTGGAACCAGGCGTTCGCGGCCGACGGCTTCGCGTCGATTTCGTGCCCGGCGTGGATGATCGGATACATCAAGACCCAGGCCGGTGATGCGGGCAAGGGCAAGTGGGATGTCGCCCCGGGACCGGGCGGTACCGGTAACTGGGGTGGTTCGTACCTCGCGATTCCCAAGGGCGGCAAGCACCACAAGGAGGCGGCGGAGCTGGTCGCCTGGCTCACCGCGCCCGAGCAGCAGGCCAAGATGTTCCAGAAGCAGGGGAACTTCCCGTCCAAGACCGGCGCGATCGAAAGCATCAAGGCGACCACGGACGCCTACTTCAACGGTGCGCCGATCGGTCGGATCTTCAGTGCGGCGGCCGAGCGGATGCCGGTACAGATCACAGGAGTTCGGCACAACGACATCAAGGAGAACATCAGTACGGCACTGACCTCCGTGGAAGCACAGGGGGTCAAGCCCGACGACGCGTGGAAGCAGGCGCGCGACGCGGTCAAGAACGCACTCGCCGGCTGAGGGGGAGTTGGCTAGGCGCGGGTTGCGGTGCGCGGTATCTGATGCGCGGGCCGTGACGTGCGGGCCGCGATACGCCGCTGATCCCCGCGGTCTGCGGAACGGCATTTTGCGGACGGCCGGTTGCGGGTCACAGGTTACGAGCCTCAGGCGCCGAGCCGGTGACCTGCGACGCGCGACCCACCACCCGTAACCGGTGCCACGCCCGCGCAGCGCCCCGCAACCTTCGCCTCGCGCCCCGCGACCCACGCGAGACCCCACCCGAGACCCGCGACCGCGCGACCCGCGACCTCCGACCGCGCCACAAGCGCAGTCCGCGACGGACGGCCGTTGCCCGAGAGTTGCCGTCCGACGGCCGCGCCCGGTCCGATCCGGCACCGCCCCTCCGTGGCCCGGCCGTTCCTTCCCCGGTCGGGCCACCCGTCCCACCGTCCGCCCACCTCTCCCGGCCCGGAGTGATTTCGATGGCGGCACCACCCCCCGCCCATGCAGCCCAATCCCCCGGCGGTCTCCGGACCGAATCCCCACATCAGCTCCCGTCGAGCCCCGAAACCAAGGCACATCGACCCGTCATGACTCCCCGTCAACTCTGGCGGCGCCGGGCGAACACCGCGTCGCCCTACGCCTTCGTCGCGCCGTTCTTCGTCCTCTTCATCGCCTTCGGCCTGTTCCCGCTCCTGTACACCGGATACATCTCCTTGCATCGCGTGCGATTGCAGAATCCGGACGACATGACCTGGCTCGGGCTGGAGAACTACACCAACCTCTGGCACGACAAGTTCTTCTGGAAGGCGCTGCGCAACACCTTCACCATCGGGCTGATATCCACGGTCCCGCAGCTGTGCATGGCGCTCGGCCTGGCGCATCTGCTCAATCGTCGGCTGCGCGGGCGGACCTTCTTCCGGGTCGCGATCCTGATGCCGTACGCGACTTCCGTCGCCGCCGCGACGCTCGTGTTCGGTGGCCTGTTCGGGCGCGACTACGGGATGGTCAACTGGTTCCTCGGGATGTTCGGGGTCGACAACGTCGACTGGTACAACGGCACTTGGACCTCCCAGATAGCCGTCTCGACCATCGTCACCTGGCGTTGGGTGGGCTACAACGCGCTCATCTACCTCGCCGCGATGCAGGCCATTCCGCACGACCGCTACGAGGCCGCGGCGTTGGACGGGGCGAAGTCCTGGCATCAGTTCCGGCACGTCACCCTCCCGGGACTGCGGCCCACGATCGTGTTCACCGTCGTGGTCTCGACGATCGGCGCGATGCAGATCTTTGCCGAGCCGTTGCTGCTCCAGGGCGGCCCGATCGGCGTCCGGGGCGGGGCCTCGCATCAGTACCAGACCATCGGGCTCTACATGTACGAGACCGGCTGGAGCAACTACGCGCTCGGGAAGGCCTCCGCGATCGCGTGGACGACGTTCCTGATCATCCTTGTCGTCATCGGCATCAACGCGCTTGTCTCCGCGAGCCGTTCGCGCCGCGAGACCCGAGAGGGCCGCTGACATGGCACGCACGCCCGTCGCCGTACTTCGCCGGACCGTCCGCCCGACCGGCTCACAGTCGGAGGGTCCGTCGCCCGAACCGGCCGGAGGAAACGGCCGGTTCCGCCGCACGGGTCGGCCCGGTCGGTCCGGCCGTCCCCGTCGGTCCAAGCGCACGCGTCAACTGCACGGCGGGCCCCTGGTCTACCTGATCCTGGGCTTCGCGACGCTGCTCTCGGTCTTCCCGTTCTACTGGTCGATCGTCGCCGCCACCCGCAGCAACGCCGAAATCAACCACGTGCCACCGCCGTTCACGCCCGGCGGCAACCTGCTCGGCAACTTCGACAAGGCGCTCGACGAGGCCGACATCGTGCAGGCGTTGATCAACTCGACCATCGTGTCGGTCACGGTCGCGGCGGGCACCGTGTTGTGTTCGACGCTGGCCGGGTTCGCGTTCGCCAAACTGCGCTTCCGAGGCCGGGGCATCCTGCTCGGAATCACCGTGGCGACGATGATGATCCCGCCGCAACTGGGCCTGATCCCGCTGTTCATGATCATGGCGAAGCTGGAATGGGTGAACCAGCTCCAGGCCGTCATCCTGCCCACGTTGGTCACCGCGTTCGGCGTGTTCTTCATGCGGCAGTACCTGATGGAGGCGCTGCCGGACGAACTGATCGAGGCCGGCCGGGTGGACGGCGCGTCGTACGCGCGGATCTTCTGGTCGATCGTCATTCCGATCGCGCGCCCGGCGATGGCGGTACTCGGCCTGCTCACCTTCATGACCACGTGGAACGACTTCTTCTGGCCGATCATCGCGCTGTCGTCGAGCAACCCCACCGTGCAGGTCGCGATCAACTCGCTGGGTGGGGGATACGTACACGACCAGTCGATCATCCTGGCCGGGACGTTGCTCGGCACGCTGCCGGTATTGGTCGTCTTCGGCTTGCTCGGCAGGCAGATCGTCGGCGGCATCATGCAGGGCGCGGTCAAGGGGTGATCGTTCGAGGGCCGATCGAGCCGGGAGGGCCGACGTACCCCTACCCGGCGCGGATCGGCCCTGGCCGATCGGTCCGAGGACGGCGAGCCGATCCGGCGCCGATGAGCGCCGATGAGCGCCGATGAGCGCCGATGGGTGCCGAGCAGCGTCAAGCCAACCGGAGAAAGGGAAGCACCATCATGACCAACCACGCCCTGTCCACCCGCACAGCACCGACGAGCCTTCCCGTCGGCGGCTTCCCGCCCGGATTCGTCTGGGGCGCGGCCACCGCCGCCTACCAGATCGAGGGGGCCGTGGCCGAGGGCGGTCGCGCGCCGTCGATCTGGGACACCTTCAGTCGTACTCCCGGACGGGTGCACGCCGGGGACACCGGCGACGTGGCCACCGACCACTACCACCGCTATCGGGAAGACGTCGGGCTGATGTCCGAACTCGGCCTGGGCGCCTACCGGTTCTCCGTCGCATGGGCGCGGATTCAGCCCAGCGGCAGCGGTCCGGGCAACCCGGCCGGACTCGACTTCTACGACCGGCTCGTGGACGAACTGCTCGCGCACGGAGTGGATCCGTATCTGACGCTCTATCACTGGGACCTGCCGCAGGCCCTCCAGGACGCGGGCGGGTGGGGTGCGCGCGACACCGCGTCCCGGTTCGCCGAGTACGCGCGGATCGTCGCGGCCCGGCTCGGCGACCGAGTTCGTGACTGGACCACGCTCAACGAGCCGTGGTGCTCCGCGTTCCTGGGACACGGTTCGGGCGTACACGCGCCGGGACTGACCGATCCGGAGCTGTCCCTGCGTGCGCATCACCATCTGCTGCTCGCACACGGGCTCGGCGTGCGGGCGTTGCGGGCCGAACTGCCGGCCGGACACCGGATCGGGATCACGCTCAACACGGCCGCCGTACGCCCCACTTCGGACCGGCCGGCGGATCTGGACGCGGTGCGTCGGGTGGACGGCCTGGCCAACCGGATCTTCCTCGACCCGCTGCTGCGCGGGGCGTACCCGGCCGATGTGCTGGCGGACACCGCCTCGGTGACCGACTGGGCGTTCGTCCGGGACGGCGACCTCGCCGAGATCGCCCGACCGATCGACATGCTCGGGGTGAACTATTACACCCCCCTCCTGGTCGGCGGCGATGGCGGCGGCGAAGGCGGCGAAGGTGCTGACGCGGGAGCCGAGGTCGCCGGGCATCGTGACGACGGCCACGGTGCGAGCGCGTACTCGCCCTGGCCGGCCTGTGCGGACGTGCGGTTCACCCAGGCGCCCGGCGCGCGTACCGCGATGGGCTGGGGGATCGACCCGAGCGGCCTGTACGACGTGCTGGCGCGGATCCGGGAGGAGGCCCCGGACCTGCCGCTGATGATCACCGAGAATGGCGCGGCGTACGAGGACCATGTGGACGCGGCCGGCGCGATCGAGGATGTCGACCGGGCGGACTACATCGCCGCGCACATCGCGGAAGTGCGCCGGGCGATCGCGGACGGCGTGGATGTCCGGGGCTACTTCGTGTGGTCCCTGTTGGACAATTTCGAGTGGGCGTACGGCTACGCGAAGCGCTTCGGCATCGTGCACGTGGACTTCGCGACCGGTGGACGTACGCCCAAGTACAGCGCACGGTGGTATGCGTCGGTGATCGCCGGCAATCGGGAACTCCGGGCCGAGTCGGCGCGGGACGGGATGGGGAGCATTGACCAGCACTGACGGCCGGGGAGAGGCCGCACCGACGGCCGAACCGCCGACCCTGGAGACGGTGGCGGCGGTGGCCGGGGTGTCCCGGGCCACCGTCTCCCGGGTGATCAACAGCTCACCGAAGGTCAGCCCTCGGGTACGCGAGGTGGTCGAGGCGGCGATCGTGCGGACCGGATACGTGCCCAACCGTGCGGCCCGAACTCTGGTCACCCGGCGCACCGATTCGGTGGCGCTGGTCGTCCAGGAACCGGAGACCCGGCTGTTCGGCGACCCGTACCTGTCCGCGATCGTGCGCTCGGTGGGCACCGAACTCGCCGACACCGACCATCAGTTGGTGCTGATGATGGTGCGTACCCCGGCGCAGCAGGATCGGTTGGAGCGGTACCTGCGCGGCGGCCACGTGGACGGGGCGTTGTTGGTGTCGCTGCACGGGGACGACTCGTTGGCGGGTCGGCTGCACGACGCGGGCATCCCGGTGGTGGTCGGCGGTCGGCCGCTCGGCCCGGACGCCGACTTCGTCTACGTCGACGCGGACAACGTGGGCGGTGCGCGCGCCGCGGTCGAGCACCTGAGCGGCCGCGGTCGGGAGCGGATCGCCACCATCGCCGGACCGCAGGACATGTGCGCGGGTGTGGACCGGCTGCGCGGTTATCTGGACGCGGTGCCGGGGCCTGCGCTCGTTGCGCACGGCGACTTCAGTCGGGCCGGCGGGGCCGCGGCGATGCGGCGGTTGTTGGCGGAGGAGCCGGGGGTGGACGCGGTGTTCGCGGCGTCCGATCTGATGGCGGTCGGGGCGATGGCCGTGCTGGCGGAGGAGGGCAGGCGCATTCCGGAGGACGTGGCGGTGGTCGGGTTCGACGATGCGGACGTCGCGGGCTGGGCTGCGCCGGCGCTCACCACTGTGCGGCAACACGTGGCGAGGCAGGGGCGGTTGATGACGCGTCTGCTGCTGGAGCGGATCGGGGGCGGGGCGGTCGGCGACTCCGTGGTGTTGCCGACGACGTTGATCGAGCGGTCGTCGTCGTAACCCGCACCCACGGGGTTTCGGTCGGGCCGGAGGGGTTGGCTGGGCTTGGGCTTGGCTTGAGCTTGAGCTTGGGCTTTGGCGGGCTGGGGGTGGCTTCAGGCGCCGCGGGCCGGGCTGAGGGGTTTGGCTGGGGGCGGGGGTTGGTGGGCCTTCGGGGGCGTCAAGCGCCGGGCGGGCTGGGTGGCCTCACGCGCTGGGCCGGGCTGGTTTGGCCTCACGCGCCGGCGAGGCTGGTTTGACCTCAAGTGCCCGCCGAGGTGAGGGGATTGGCTGGGGCGGGGCGTTGCTGGTCTCGAGTGGCCTCTCGCGCCGGCCGGACTGATTCGGCCTCAAGCGCCTGCCGGGGCTGAAGGCTTCGGCTGGGGCGGGGCCTTGGAGGGCTTGGGGTGGCGTCAAACGCCTGCCGGGGCTGAAGGCTTCGACTGAGTCGAGGCTTTGCCAGGCTTGGGCGGCCTCAAGCGTCAGCCGGGTTGGTCCGGCGCCAAGCGCCGGCCGGCCCGAGCGTCCCTCGAACACCGGCCGGCTCGACGTCCTTGAGCGCCGGCGGCCTGATCGCCTCCGGCGTCGGCGGGGCTGGATTCCCCGGGCGCCGGCTGCCCCAACCGCTGCCGAACGCCTGACGCCCCGCCCGCTCCCAAACGCCCGACGCACCCGCCGGCTGCCCCAAGCGCTTGGCGCGTTGCCCCAAGCGCTTGACGCACCGGTTGCCCCCGAGGAGCGTCCCCGCCGCGTGGGTGTGTGAGGGCGGGGCGAGGGTGGTGGCTGTGGCCGTTGTTGGTGGATTGGGGGAGTGGCCACTCCTCCGGGGGTGCGCCGAAAGTGTGATGTCCAAATCGGGAAGTCGACACGATGATGAGGTCACTTTTCCGCGGATCAGGCCTCTGAGATGGGTGTTTTTCAGGCCGTATCACGTCAGGTGAGCGCTGGTGACCAGGACCCGATGTTCCGCCGGATGGGGTATCGCGCGATGATCTCCCGGTGACCGATACCTGTCTACCGATCCGCTGCGCGTGCGCGGGGGTACACCAGTGACCGGCGCCGGAACCGGCCTGTTGTTCTCTCCGTGGTTGTGGCTGGTGATGCCGCTGATCGTTTCCATCGACGCCGTGCTGCCGATCGTGCCGGGCGACGAACTCGTGATGGCCGCGGCGGCGGTCGCCGACGGTGACGTTCGGTACATCGCCCTGGTTCTGTTGACCGCGGGGATCGGTGCCTTCATCGGGGACCAGTGCGCCTACGCGGTGGGCCGCGCACGGCTGCGTCGCGGGGGCGACGCCGTGCTCGGGCCGCGCCGACAGAAAGCGATGGACCTGGCCCGAGGCGCGCTGGCCAAGGGCGGGATGTCCGCGCTGATCGCGGCTCGCTTCCTGCCCGGCGGCCGAACCGCGGTGAACATGCTCGCCGGCCGACTGGGCTATCCCCGCCCGCAGTTCCGCGCGGCGACGCTGGTCGGGGCGAGCATCTCGGTGTCGTACGCGATGACGGTCGGCACGTTGGCGGGACGCATCGTCGAGGACAGCCCGCTGCTGGTGGCACTCGGCGGAATGGCGCTGGGCGCCTCGGTGCCGTTGATCGTGGGAGTGCCGGCACGTGTCGTCCGCGAGGTCCGCCGCCGCCGCCATGTCGGCGAAGCAACGGCGACGGTGACGGCGACCGTCGAGGTCTGACCCGGCGGCGGCACTTCGCCATCGACCCCAGTGGGGCGCGGGATCACCATCGATCCCGCGCCCCACTCGCCTATCCGCCGACCGCAACGAGCTGTGCGGCCCGCCGCAAACGGTGTTCCCACAACGAGCCTTGCGCCGCACCGCGAACGGTGCACCCCGCCGCGACCCGTCCACCCGTCCCGCGCCGAGCCGAGCCGCGAACACCTCACCACCAGCGCGCCCACAAGTGCTACGCCGCCGCCCCACGCTCCGTCAGCATCGACCGCATCAGGTCGATCTCCGAACTCTGGCCCACCACCATCGTGTTCGCCAGATCCCGGACCTGCTGGACCTGGGCGCGCGCCACGCCCTCGCGGGCCATGGCCACACCCGCCTCGTGGTGCGTGATCATCAGCTGGAGGAACATCACCTCGGCGTCCTTGCCGTGCAACGTCGCCAGCTTGTCCAACTGCGCCTGCGTGGCCATGCCCGGCATCAGCTGGGTGTCCGCCCCGGCCGCCGGCGTGCCGTGCCCGGAGTGGCCCGGCATCGAACCCGGCGTCATCCACTGCATGACCGGCCGGGTCGAGCCGAGGGTGAGGCCCCACAGCTGGAGCCAGGACGCCATCCGGCCGATCTGCTCCTGCTGGGTCAGCGCGATGTCGTACGCGAGCTTGCGAGTCGCGTCGTCCTGGGTCAGGTCGCGGACCATCATCGCCATCTGTACGGCCTGCGCGTGGTGGGTGCGCATGTCGCGTGCGAACCCGGCGTCGACGGAATCGTCGGCGGGCGGGTTCGGCACCGCGGCCGGCGCCGGCCCCAGCGCACGGGTGGGCGCGGTCGCCGCGGCCGGTTTCGTCGAGTCGTCGGACGAACAGGCCGCCAGCGCGGGTACCGCGAGCAGCCCGGTCGCCACGATCAGCGCGACGCGTGCGCGGGGCCTCACGAGGTCGGCTTCCCGACCCCGCCCGTGCACGGCGAACCGGGCTCCGGAGTCTGCTTGCCTTCCTTGTACTCCTTGATGAACTGGTCCAGGCGCGGGTCGCTCGCGTTGTCCAGCTTCAGCTGCAGACCCCATGCCGAGGCGACGACCGGCTTGTCCAGCCCGTCGTAGGGGCTCAGCATCATGTACGTCTTGCCCTTGACCTTGGACTTGAGGATCTCCAGCTGGTCCGCGGGCAGATTCGACTGGTAGGTGATCCACACCGTGCCGTGCTCCAGCGAGTGCACACCGTTGCGGTTGGGGATCGGCGAGTCGTAGATCCCGCAGTTCTGCCAGACCGGGTCGTGCTCGCCGCCCACTGGCGGGGTCTGCTTGTAGGTGACGTCCTTGGGCTTGGAGATGTGCCCCTGTGACGCGGTGTACGCGGCCACCCCGGCTATGTCGCTCTTGGTGCTGGGGTCGGGCTTGACGTCGGCGATGACGTTGTTCGCGCTGCCCTTCTTGTCGCCGTCGTCGTTGGACGACATCACCACGGCGGTCAGTCCCGCCACCAGGGCGATGACCGCCGCGCCCGAGGCGGCGAAGATGATCGCCGAGCGGCGCTTGGCGGCCTTGCGCTCCTGCTCGCGCTGGGCGGCCACCCGCTCACGCGTTGCCGCCATTCTGGCCGTTCGCTGCGCCTTGCTCTGCTTCTTCGAGGTGTTGGGGGACTGTTGCCCCATGGCTCCGCCTTATTCCGATTCCGGATTCGTCTGTGGACCGTGCGAGGGTGTGCCGCGCGGATCACGTACGACTGACGCAGAGCACCGTCAGGTCGGAGGCGTCCTTGGCGGGCGTGGGCGCGAGCGCGATACCGATGGCGTCCGGTTCGGCCAGCCATGGCGGGAGCATCGAGCTGGGCGCGGGTGCGACCACCGGCGGCAGCGGCGGAACGGTGGCCGGCACACACGCGTGCGAGCGATCGCCGCACCGCCCCGAACCGTCGCCCTTGTCGTCCGGCCCGCCGTTGTCCCGGTCCTGGTGCGCGGTGTGATGGAAGGGACACACCGTCGGGATCGTCGCGGTCGAGGGCACCGACTCGGCGTGGATCGGGAACGCGCTGCCGAGCAGCGCGGCGCACGCCAGTACAGCCCCGGCCAACAGCCGGATCACCGGCCGCAGCGGGACTGCCAGCGAGGCCATCCGTTGCGTCACGGGCCCTATTCTCACCCGAACGAGTGGCCCTGTGGGAAGTCGGGGCACGATCTTTCGTCGTCGTGACGGGCACGGGACGGTGGATGCGAGGGTGCGGGCGTCTTCGCAGGTGTCTTGGCCGGCTTCCGCGCCGGCATCCCACCGGCGCCTGCGCCTCGGCGTGCCCACCGGGGGCCGGCGCCCGCCCGGGCCGGGGAAACCGAGGCAAGGTTCCCGCTCCCGGCTCGATAGCATCGGTGTGCGAGCGAGCCGAGCCCGGCCGCGCAGCACCCGCCAACCACATGTCAGGAGACGAACGGTGTCCGAAGCCCGAGTGACCATCAGCCGCGACCCGGACCGGGACGAGCGGGTGGTGACCACGGGCACTACGGCTGCCGAGCTCTTCGAGGGCGACCGCTCGGTGGTCGCCGCGCGCGTGGCCGGCCGGCTCGTGGACCTGGCGTACGTCCTGGTCGACGGCGACGAGATCGAGCCGGTCGGGATCGGCTCCCCGGACGGCCTGGACATCCTGCGCCACTCCGCCGCGCACGTGATGGCGCAGGCCGTGCAGGAGCTGTTCCCCGAGGCCAAGCTCGGCATCGGCCCGCCGATCAAGGACGGCTTCTACTACGACTTCGACGTCGAGACGCCGTTCCACCCCGACGATCTCAAGCGCATCGAGAAGAAGATGCAGGAGATCATCAAGCAGGGTCAGCGCTTCGCCCGCCGGGTCACCACCGACGAGGACGCGCGCGCCGAGCTGGCCGACGAGCCGTACAAGCTGGAGCTGATCGGGCTCAAGGGCTCCGCCGCCGAGGCCGCCGAGGGCGCCTCCGCGGAGGTCGGCGCCGGCGAGCTGACCATCTACGACAACCTGAACGCCAAGACCGGCGAGCTGTGCTGGAAGGACCTGTGCCGAGGCCCGCACCTGCCCACCACCCGCAACATTCCCGCGTTCAAGCTGATGCGCTCGGCCGCCGCCTACTGGCGCGGCAGCGAGAAGAACAAGCAGCTCCAGCGGATCTACGGCACCGCGTGGCCGAGCAAGGACGAGCTCAAGGCGTACACGACCTTCCTGGAGGAGGCCGAGAAGCGCGACCACCGCAAGCTCGGCGCCGAGCTGGACCTGTTCTCCATCCCCGAGGAGATCGGCTCCGGCCTGGCCGTCTTCCACCCCAAGGGCGGCATCATCCGCCGCACGATGGAGGACTACTCGCGCCGCCGGCACGAGGAGGCCGGCTACGAGTTCGTGTACACGCCGCACGCCACCAAGGGCAAGCTCTTCGAGCTGTCCGGCCACCTGGACTGGTACGCCGACGGCATGTACCCGCCGATGGAGCTGGACGAGGGCCAGAGCTACTACCTCAAGCCGATGAACTGCCCGATGCACAACCTGATCTACCGGGCCCGGGGGCGCTCGTACCGGGAGTTCCCGCTGCGCCTGTTCGAGTTCGGCACGGTCTACCGCTACGAGAAGTCGGGTGTGGTGCACGGGCTGACCCGCGCCCGCGGCTTCACCCAGGACGACGCGCACATCTACTGCACGCGCGACCAGATGGCGGGCGAGCTGGACTCGCTGCTGACCTTCGTGCTGAACCTGCTGCGCGACTACGGGCTCGACGACTTCTACCTGGAGCTGTCCACCAGGAACCCGGAGAAGTCGATCGGCACCGAGGAGAACTGGACCGAGGCCACCGAGACGCTGCGCCAGGCCGCGCAGAAGCAGGGCCTGGAACTGGTGGACGACCCGGGCGGCGCCGCGTTCTACGGCCCCAAGATCTCGGTCCAGGCCAAGGACGCGATCGGCCGCACCTGGCAGATGTCGACCATCCAGGTCGACTTCAACCTGCCGGAGCGCTTCGACCTCGAATACACCGCCTCGGACGGCACCCGGCAGCAGCCGGTGATGATCCACCGCGCGCTGTTCGGCTCGATCGAGCGCTTCTTCGCGGTCCTGCTGGAGCACTACGCGGGCAAGATGCCGCCGTGGCTCGCGCCGGTCCAGGTGGTCGGCATCCCGATCACCGAGGAGCACGTCCCCTACCTCGAAGAGGTCGCGGCCAAGCTCAAGGCGCACGGCATCCGGGTCGAGATCGACGACTCGGCGGACCGCATGCAGAAGAAGATCCGCAACGCGAACAAGTTCAAGATCCCGTACATGCTCCTGGCGGGCGACGAGGACGTACAGGCCGGCGCGGTGAGCTTCCGCTACCGCAGCGGCGAGCAGAACAACGGCGTGCCGGTCGACGACGCGGTGGCCGAGATCGTCAAGGCCGTCGGGGACCGCATCCAGATCTGACGCGGTGTCACCGGCCGCGGCCCGGGATCGCGCGACAGCGTGCGGTCACCGGGTCGCGGCCGGTCCCGGCCCACGGCATATGCTTCCTGGCATGACGAGCGAGCCCGAGATGCAGGACGGGGTTGGGGGGCCGGATGCCTTTGCCCGGCTGTGGACTCCCCATCGGATGGCGTACATCAAGGGTGAGAACAAGCCGTCGGGGCCGACTCCCGACGACGGGTGCCCGTTCTGCCGGATTCCGTCGCTGAGCGATGTCGACGGGCTCGTCGTCGCGCGGGGCGAGCAGGTCTACGCGGTGCTGAATCTGTACCCGTACAACGGCGGCCACCTGATGGTGGTGCCCTACCGGCACGTCGCGGACTACACCGACCTGGACGACGCGGAGACGATCGAGCTCGCCCGGTTCACCAAGCTCGCGATGGCCACCCTGCGCAAGGTGTCCGGTGCGCAGGGGTTCAACATCGGGATGAACCAGGGCCACGTCGCCGGGGCGGGGATCGCCGCGCACCTGCACCAGCACCTGGTGCCGCGCTGGGGCGGCGACACCAACTTCATGCCCGTGGTCGGGCACACCAAGGTGCTCCCGCAACTGCTCGCGGACACCCGCGAGATGTTGGCCTCCGCGTGGCCGGTCGACTGACCGGATCGGTCGGCACCCCGGGGGTGCGGGCGCGCCGCGGGCGGGGCGGGCGCGCTCGGAGCCGGTGGGCGGAGGCGGTCCGATGGCAGGATCCAAGCGGCTGTTGTCAAGGAGAAGAGCTTTGAGCGCACGACCGGTTCTCGTGTACGACGGCGACTGCGGTTTTTGTACCCGGTCGGTGGAGTTCGCCCGGAAGCACATCCCGTTCGATGCCGACGTGGTGGCCTGGCAGTTCGCCGAACTCGAGGAGCTCGGCGTCGAGCAGCACCGCGCCGAGCACGAGGTGTTGTGGGTGACTCCCGTGGGCACCGTGTACGGCGGCCATCACGCGGTGGCCAAGCTGCTGATGAACGCCGGCGGCCCGTGGGCGCTGGCCGGCGCCGCCCTGCGGGTGCAGCCGGTGAGTATCGCCGCGCACGGCGTGTACCGCCTGGTCGCGGACAACCGCGACCGCATGCCCGGCGGGACTCCCGCGTGTGCCATGCCGGCGCACCTGCGGCCGGACACCGTCACCGCGCACGGGTGAGTCGCGGGTTCGCCCTCGCGGTGGCCGCGGCGTCGGTCGCCGCGTACCTCGCGCTCGGCCTGTTCGGATCGGGCGACGCGTGGTGGCTCGGCGACCTGGCGGTGTATCGCTCGGGCGGAGCGGACGTGCTCGCCGGACACGGCGAGTTGTACACGGTCCGGCCCGGGCGGCTCCCGTTCACCTACACGCCGTGGGCCGGCCTGGTGTTCACGCCGCTGGCGTGGCTGCCGTGGGTGGCGGTCAAGGCGCTGGGCGTGGCGGCGAACCTGGTCCTGGTCGCGGTGGCCACATGGCTCGCCTGGGGGGTGGCCGGACTGCGCGGCGATCGGGTGCGGGCCACCGCGTTGACCGCCGCGGCGCTGCTGTGGACCGAGCCGGTGCAGGAGAACCTGCGCTTCGGGCAGATCAACCTGCTGCTGCTGGTGCTGGTCCTGTGGGACTTCTCCCGCCCGCGTGGGGCCCGGCTGGTCGGCGTCGGCGTGGGGCTCGCGGCCGGGCTCAAGCTGACGCCGGTGATCTTCATCCCGTACCTGCTGCTGACCGGACGGGTGCGCGAGGCGGCGACCGCGTTGGGGACGTTCGTCGGCACGATCGCGGTGGCGTTCGTGGTGCTGCCGCGTGAGTGCGTGGACTACTGGGGCGGACTGTTCTTCGACGATGCTCGGATCGGTCTGGCCCAGTTCCCCGGCAACCAGTCGTTGCACGGTGCGGTGGCTCGACAGTTCGGCGCGGACCCGGCGCCGGGCCTGCTGTGGCCACTGCTCGCGACGGTGGTGGCGGCGCTGGGGATGACGCTCGCCGTGCGTGCCGCGCGGCGCGGCGCGGAGCTCACCGGCATGGGACTGTGCGCGTTGACCGCGCTGTTGGTGTCGCCGATCTCCTGGACGCACCACTGGGTGTGGGCGCTGCCCCTGGTGATCCTGCTGGTGGATCGGGTTCGGCGGACCCGGGCGTGGCCGGACGTGGTGGCGCTCGCCGCCCTGTGCGCCCTTGCGGCGGCGTATCCGATGGACCGGCCCCGGGTGGCCGGCGTGCTGCCCGCCGGACTCGTGTGGACGGTGCCTTTCGGCGACGATCGCGAGCTGCACCTGCGGGGGTGGCAATTGCTCGCGGGCAACGCCTATGTGATCGCGGGTGTGTGCGTGCTGATCGGTTGTCTGATCTCCTGGGTGATCGCCGACCGGGACGGGTCCGGATCTCACCCGTTTGCCCGGTTCGGCGCCGCTCGCCGATCAGCGGATCGATCCGGTTCCCAGGGTTTGGTCCCGTAGGCGCGGACGCCCTGCGCGGCCCACGGCTCCACAGCCCGCCCGTCTCGGCCGTATACCCCCTGCGGCCTGCGATCGCACCGCCCAGCGGTGGCCATCCAAACCGGCGTTCGTAGACTTGTCCTATGTTCCCGCGGGGCGTCGAGCGCTCCGCGGACCTTCGTGGCAAGGCGGTACCGGATGCACGGCAGGGCCCGCCGGATCGGCATATCCACCGCGATACTCCTGCTGTGCACGCTGCTGGTGTCGACGCTCACCAGTGCCACCAAGGGTCCGCGCCCCACCGGCCCCCTCCTGATGGGTGGCGTCGCCGGCGAACCCGGTGCGCTGCAGATCGTGCCCACCGACGCCCCCGCCCGACCGCCCACCGCCGCGGAGCGCGCGTGGCTGGACGCCGGGCACGTGCCGGGCGATACCGCCGGTCGCCGGGACATGGCCGAGCGGGCCCTGCGCGATCTGCGGCTGCTCACCCGACCGGACGGCGCGGTGACCGCGTCCTGGCACAGCTTCTGGTCCAACGTCTGGCCGCGGGACGGAAGTTGGGTGGCCGCGGCGTACACCGCGACGGGACACCCCGACGATGCCCTGCTCGTCCTTCGGCACCTGGCCGGTCTGCAACGCGCAGACGGGACGTGGGAGGCGCGCTATACGGTCGAGGGGATCGCCCCCGACCGGCGCGAGGCGCAGCAGGACGGCAGCGGCTGGATGCCGTGGGCGGTGTGGTTCTGGTACGTCGCACAGGACCCGAACGCCCCCGCGACCCGCGCGGGCCTGGCCGAGTTGTGGCCCGCGGTGCGTGCCGCCGCCGATCATGTCGCTGGAAGTCTGCAACGGTCCGGGCTGCCGCCGGCGGGCCCGGACTACTGGGAGAAGCGCACGGATCAGATCACCCTGGGTACCGCCGCGCCGCTGCTGGCCGGCCTGCGCGCCTCCGCCGACCTGGCCCGCCGGATGGGCGACCCGGCGGCGAATCGGTGGTCCGCCGCCGCGTCCCGGCTCGACACCGGGATCCGCACCTGGTTCGGCGCGTACGGCTATCAGCGCACGCCGAGCTCCTCGGGCGGTGAGGACAGCGCGGTGACCTGGCTGGGGCCGCCGTTCGCGGGTCCCGATGCCAAGGTCGACTCGGCCGTGCGGCGCACAGCCGACCGGCTGACCCTGCCCAACGGCGGTGTCCTGCCCGGTCTGGACTGGGCCGGCGACCCGTCCACCGCGTGGACGCCGGAGACCGCGTCCTTCGCGCTGTACGACGCCGCGTCGGGACATCCGGCGGCGGCCGCTCGTCGGTTGGACTGGCTCGCGGCGCACCGCACCGCCTACGGCTCGCTCCCGGAGAAGGTGGCCGCGGACGGCACGCCGGCTTCGGTGGCGCCGCTGGCCTGGACCGGCGCCGCGGTGCTGCTCGCGCTGGTGGCTACGGAACGAGCACTGCCGGCTCCGCCTGTGTGACCGATCGCTGGGGCCGAACCCGCCGAAGGCCGGCCCGCAGCCTCGCGTCGACCTTCTCCCACGGCACGAACGCGGTGAAGCAGATCACCGTCGGCAGGAAGTGGATCTCGATGCTCAGGTACGTCAACAGGTGGAAGCCCAGCCAGAAACACACCGCGAAGAACAGCCACCAGCGGCGCAGCACCAGCATCACCGGCGCGAGCAATTCGGCGATCATCATCACCCACTGGCCGAGTTGGAGCAGTAGCGGATGGTCCTGGAGGGGTCGGGCGAACCCGGTCCCGCGTCGCTCGATCGCCCAGTAGAAGGTGGCGCCGGTCACCCAGCGGAAGCCGGACTCGCGGATCTTGGCCCAGGCCGCGAAGAAGTAGCTCAGCACCACCGACATCTGCATGCACCGGATCACCCAGCCGGCTCGCTCGTCGCTGTGCCGGTCCCGAAATCGGGCTCGTCCGGCGGTGGGCAGCAACCACAGCGTGACGGTGATGGCGAAGTGATCGTGGTCGATCTTCCCGTAGGACATGTAGACGAATTCCCACCACGTGAACGCCACCGCCATCACCGTGCCGGACAGCCGGGGCAAGATGCCGAGCGCGGCGATCGGCGCGCCGATGAACATCACCATCCGCAGCGTCTCGGCCAGGGCCGGGGTGGGCACCGGCAGTTGCAGCGTCTCCGCCAGCCAGACCGGCTGGTACAGCGACGCGGGCAGGTGTGCGTTGCCCATCGTGCCCTTGGTCAGCGCGGTGATGTCGTACAGCACGAAGAGGTAGACGAACAGCCGGATCCAGGCGATCCGCAGGACCGGGACCGAGGGGTACCACCAGCGTCGGGCGGCCCGGACCCAGCCCGCGGCGCCCTCCGCTGCGGTGCTCACTTGACCTCCCACTGGGTCAGCGTCTCGGTGAAGCGGCGTTCCTCGGCGGCGTCGCGCAGCACGACCGTCTCGCGCATCAGATAGAGCCGCAGATAGTGCGGATCGTGCGGGTAGCGCTCGCGTTGGTTCTTGGCCAATTGCTGGAGCAGGCTCGGATCCTGGAGGAACTTCCAGAGCTGGCCCTCCAACTGGGCGCGGCTCATGCCCGAATGCGCCATCGGGATGTGGATGCGCCTGCCGTCCGTGGTGTCGGCGTCGACGTAATTCGACTCGATCACGCCGTTGGGATCGGTGCGGAACGCGTACTGGGTGAGCGGGCCGAAGGGGAACGCCATGTCGGTGCCCCAGATCGCGCCGCGCAACAAGGCGCCGAAAATCAGTACGGTCACCACCGCGCGCCAGCCCAGGCGGAAACCGCGGGATGTGCGCGGACGTCGTGTCGAGCCTTCGGACCCCCGATTGTTCACCCGCATATTGAACGCCATCCGCCGGGCACCCGGCACCTCGGGTGTGCGGCGGATGGCGGATCGCGGCACTAGTCGTCGGGCTGCGAGGTGACCTTCGCCGCGAGTTGCGGGGGCATCGGGTCGTGGCGGCAGTAGGCGCGGGAGAATTGGCCGGTGCCGTGGCTGATCGAGCGGAGGTCGATCGCGTAGCGGCTGATCTCGATCTCCGGGACCTCGGCGCGGATCAGGGTGCGGCCCGAGCCGGTCGGTTCGGTGCCCACCACTCGGCCCCGGCGCGAACTCAGGTCGCTGAGTACGCCGCCGACGTACTCGTCGGAGACGGTGACGCGTACCTCCGAGACCGGTTCGAGCAGGTGGATCCGGGTGGCTGCGGCGGCCTCGCGCAGCGCCAGCGCGCCGGCCATCTGGAAGGCCATGTCGGAGGAGTCGACCGAGTGCGCCTTGCCGTCGGTCAGCGTCACGCGCAGGTCGACCATCGGATAGCCGGCCGCGACGCCCTTCTCCATCTGCGCCCGGACGCCCTTCTCCACGGAGGGGATGAAGTTGCGCGGTACCGCGCCGCCGAAGACCTTGTCGACGAACTCGAAGCCGGATCCGCCCGGCAGCGGTTCGACGTCGATCTCGCAGATCGCGAACTGGCCGTGTCCGCCGGACTGTTTCACGTGTCGACCGCGCCCGCTGGCCTTCTCCGCGAACGTCTCGCGCAGCGAGACCTTGTGCGCGACCGCGTCCACCGCGACGCCGTAGCGGCTGCGCAGCCGGTCGAGGAGCACCTCGACGTGCGCCTCGCCCATGCACCACAGGACCAGCTGGTGGGTGTCGGTGTTGTGCTCCAGGCGCAGCGTGGGGTCCTCGGCGACCAGGCGGGCCAGCGACTGGGAGAGCTTGTCCTCGTCGGCCTTGCTGTGCGCGCGGATGGCGACCGGCAGCAGCGGGTCGGGCATCATCCACGGCTCCATCAGGAGCGGATCGTCCTTGTCCGAGATGGTGTCGCCGGTCTCGGCCCGGGTCAGCTTGGCGATCGCGACGATGTCGCCGGCGATGCCGCGGTTGAGCGAGCGCTGGTGTTTGCCCAGCGGGATCGACATCGCGCCGATCCGCTCGTCCAGGTCGTGGTCCTCGTGTCCGCGATCGGCCATGCCGTGTCCGGAGACGTGCACCGTCATGTCCGGGCGCAGCGTGCCGGAGAAGATCCGGACCAGCGAGATCCGGCCCACGTACGGGTCGGACGTCGTCTTGACCACCTCGGCCGCGAGCGGGCCCTCGGGGTCGCAGGTCAGCGGGTCGCGGGGCTTGCCGTCGGGGGTGGTGACCGGCAGCACCTCGTGCTCGGGCGGTGCCGGGCAGGCCCGGACGATGCCCTCCAGGAGTTCGATGGTGCCCAGCCCGTCGGGGGCGACCGCGAGCACCGGGTAGAACGAGCCGCGGGCGACGGCCGTCTCCAGGTCGGCGATGAGCGTGTCGACGTCGATCTGCTCGCCGGAGAGGTAACGGTCCATCAGGGACTCGTCCTCGCTCTCCGCGATGATGCCCTCGATCAGCCGGTTGCGGGCGTCCTCGATCAGCGGCAGGTGCTCGGGGTCGGGGTCCAGCGTTCGGCGGGTGCCGGAGGAGTAGTCGTAGACCCGCTGGGTGAGCAGGCCCATCAGGCCCGCGACGCCCTCGTCCTCGCCGTGCAGCGGCAGGTACAGCGGCAGCACGGTGTCCGAGTCGGGGTCGCCGAACACCCGCTGGCAGATCAGCACCATCTCGTCGAAGTCGGCGCGCGCCTGGTCGAGTTTGGTGATCACGATCGCGCGGGGCATGCCGACCGAGGCGCACTCGTCCCAGAGCATCCGGGTGGAGCCGTCCACGCCGTCGGCGGCCGAGACCACGAACAGCGCGGCGTCCGCGGCGCGCAGGCCCGCGCGCAGGTCGCCGACGAAGTCCGCGTAGCCGGGGGTGTCGAGCAGGTTGATCTTCACGCCCTCGAATTCGACGGGCGACAACGACAGCGCCACCGAGCGGTGCTGGCGGTGTTCGATGTCCTCGAAATCGGACACGGTCGTCCCGTCCTCGACGCGACCGGCCCGGGGAATCGTCCCGGTCGCCACGAGCAGGGACTCCACCAATGTCGTCTTGCCCGCCCCCGTGTGGCCCACCAGCACCACGTTGCGCACCGAGTCCGGGCTCGCCGGCGCGGTTACCCTGCCGACGGTTCCGGCGCTAGCTCCGGATTTGTCCGCCATGTGCCACCTCCTGGTTGTCCATGTCGTGCGGTCGTCGTCGACGTCCCCGTACGCACAGGTGCCAGGGCCTGTCCGTCCGATTCCGGCGGGTCCGTCGAGATCGGACGGACAGGCTCTTGTCGGTCGTCGGTACGCCAACGTCCGCAAATCGATTCCTGAACGGCAGCATTGCCCCGACGTCCGACCGAGTACAAGTGTCCCCGCCGGATGCGCTGTTCTCCAACGCGGCACGCCCGGGTACGGCACGCCCGGGCGATGGGGGGCCCGGGAGGTGCGACCGCGTCAGTACGATGGGCGCACCAGGCGGGTCGAGTCCCTCGGATCCCCCGCCGCCCCGGCAATCCTTCGGGAAGGCGATGCTCAACAAATACGCTCGTGCCTTCTTCACGCGTGTGCTCACCCCGTTCGCGAGTTTTCTGCTGCGCCACAACGTGAGTCCGGACACGGTGACGCTGATCGGCACCCTCGGGGTGGTCGTCGCGGCGCTGGTGTTCTTCCCGATCGGCTGGTTCCTCACCGGCACGCTGGTCATCACCGCGTTCATCTTCTCCGACCTGGTCGACGGCAACATGGCGCGCCAGTTGGGCCGCTCGACCAAATGGGGGGCCTTCCTGGACTCCACGCTGGACCGGGTGGCGGACGCCGCGATCTTCGGCGCGCTGGCGATCTGGTTCGCCGGTGACGGCGACAACCTGCGCATGTGCATCCTGGCGATCTTCTGCCTCGGATCCGGCCAGGTCGTGTCGTACTGCAAGGCCAGGGCCGAGAGCCTGGGCCTGGCCTGCGACGTCTCCGGGCTGATCGAGCGTGCCGAGCGGCTGGTCATCTCGCTGGTGGCGACCGGCCTCGACGGACTGGGTGTCCCCTACATCCAGGAGGCCGCGCTGTGGTTCATCGCGGTGGGCAGCCTGATCACGGTCTTCCAGCGGATGATCGCGGTGTATCGCTCGGCATCCGCGATCGACAACGCGGTGTCCGGGGGTGACAAGGCATGACCGACCTCGGGCAGCGGCTGGCCGACACCGGGTACGCCCTGGGCTGGTCCGTGGTCAAGCGGTTGCCCGAACCGGTCGCCACCGCCGCCTTCCGGCGGATCGCCGACCTGGTCTGGCGGCGGCGCGGCGGCGGCGTGCTCCAACTGGAGGCCAATCTGCGTCGCGTGGTGGGGCCCGATGCCACGCCCGAGCAACTTCGCGCGCTCTCGCGCGAGGGCATGCGCTCCTACCTGCGCTACTACCAGGAGGCGTTTCGGCTGCCGGTCTGGGACCGGCAGGCGGTGCTGGCCCGGATGGAGTGCGACCTGACCCTGATGGACGCGTGCAGCGCCCGCGGCAAGGGCGTGATCTTCGCGCTCCCGCACATGGGCAACTGGGACCACGCCGGCGCCTGGATCACGCTCAAGGGCTATCCGTTCACCACGGTCGCCGAACGCCTGAAGCCGGAGTCGCTGTACAAGCGCTTCCTGGACTATCGCGAGTCGCTGGGCATGGAGGTGCTGCCGCTCACCGGCGGCGAGGGCAACACGTTCGGCACGCTGGCGCGCCGGCTGCGCGAGGGCCGGCTGTTGTGCCTGCTCTCCGACCGCGACCTGACCGCCGGCGGCGTGCCGGTGACCTTCTTCGGCGAGCGGACCCGGATGGCCGCGGGCCCGGCGGCGCTGGCCGTGCAGACCGGCGCGGCGCTGATTCCGGTCACCCTGCACTGGGAGGGCACGGTCCTCCAGGGCACGCTGCATCCGGAGATCGAGGTGCCCGCCGAGGGCACCCGCCGGGAGAAGATCGCGGTGATGACCCAGCAGGTCGCCGACGCCTACGCCCGGGGGATCGCGCGCGACCCGCAGGACTGGCACATGCTCCAGCCGCTGTGGCTCGCCGATCTGGACCAACGCCGGCTCGCCCGGATCGGGGAGGCCAAGTGAGGATCGGCGTCGTGTGCCCCTACTCGTGGGACGTGCCGGGCGGTGTGCAGTACCACGTGCGGGACCTCGCGGCGAACCTGATCGCGCGCGGACACGAGGTGTCGGTGCTGGCGCCGGCGGACGACGACACCCCGCTGCCGGACTACGTGGTGCCGGCCGGGCGGGCCGTACCGGTGCGCTACAACGGCTCGGTGGCCCGGCTCAACTTCGGCTTCCTGTCCGCCGCGCGGGTGCGTCGGTGGATCCACGACGGGCACTTCGACGTGCTGCACATCCACGAACCGGCCACGCCCAGCCTGTCGTTGCTCGCGTGCTGGGCCGCGTCCGGCCCGGTGGTGGCCACCTTCCACACCTCCAACACCCGCTCGCGCGCGATGATCGCGGCCTACCCGATTTTGCAGCCGGCGCTGGAGAAGATCAGCGCGCGGATCGCGGTCAGCGAGTACGCGCGCCGCACCCTGGTCGAGCACCTCGGCGGCGACGCGGTGGTCATCCCCAACGGTGTGGACGTCGGCTTCTTCGCCGACGCCCCCGTGGAGCCGATGTGGCAGGGCACCCCCGAGGCGCCCACCATCGGCTTCATCGGCCGGATCGACGAGTCGCGCAAGGGGCTGCCCACGCTGATCGAGGCGTTCCCGCGGATCGTCGAGGCGTTCCCGGGCGTGCGGCTGCTGGTGGCCGGGCGCGGCGACGCGGAGGAGGCGGTGCAGGACCTGCCGCAGGCGTTGCGCGGCCAGGTCACCTTCCTGGGCATGGTCAGCGACCTGGACAAGGCCCGGCTGCTGCGCAGCGTGGACGTGTACGTGGCGCCCAACACCGGGGGCGAGAGCTTCGGGATCATCCTGGTCGAGGCGATGTCGGCGTCGGCGCCGGTGCTGGCGAGCGACTTGGACGCGTTCCGGCAGGTGCTGGACGGCGGGCGCGCGGGGGAGTTGTTCGCGGTGGAGGAGGCCTCGGCGCTCGCCGCCGCCGCGATCGCGCTGTTGCGCGATCCGATGCGCAGGCACGCGCTGCGGGAGGTCGGGCGCAAGCATGTGCAGCGTTACGACTGGGAGACCGTGGGGACGGACATCCTGGGCGTGTACGAGACGGTCACCGCGGGGGCGCCGGCGGCGTGAAGCCGGCCCGGCCGGCGTCGGAGGCCGGTGCGGGGGCGGGGCATAGGGTCGCCGGGTGATGACTGTCATCTGGATCCTGCTGGCCGTGCTCGCGGTCGGCGTCTATCTGAGCTGGACCGCGGGGCGGCTCGACCGGTTGCATGCGCGGGTGGACTCGAGCCGGGCCGCGTTGGACGCGCAGTTGTTGCGGCGTTCGGCGGTCGCGCAGGAGATCGCCACCTCCGGGCTGCTCGATCCGGCCTCCTCGCTCGTGTTGGCCGGCGCCGCGCACGAGGCGCGCAACGCGGCCGAGGACGAGCGCGAGGTCGCGGAGAGCGACCTGACCCGCGCGCTGCGGTTCCTGTTCGAGGACCCCGCCCAGGCGGAGGACCTGCGGGCCCGGCCCGGCGGCGCGGAACTGGTCGCCGAACTGCAGACCGCGGTGCGGCGCGTGCCGATGGCCCGGCGCTTCCACAACGACGCGGTCCGCGGCGCCCGCGCGGTGCGCCGGCACCGGTTGGTGCGCTACCTGCGGCTCGCGGGCCATGCCCCGTACCCGGTCACCTTCGAGATGGACGACGAGGAACCGCGCACATTGCAGCCCGGTGGTTCCTGACGAGAGCCACGCAAAGGCCACCGTGGACAGATTGGCCCGGGTAATTCGCCGGGGTGGCATGACATTAGGATCCACATCACCCGTACGATGGAGCCAACCGTCGTCGTTCGCATCTGTGTGAGGTCATCCGTGTCCACCACCCCCGCAAGCCCCCAGACCGGCACCGACCTGGTCAAGCGCGGCATGGCCGAGCAGCTCAAGGGCGGCGTGATCATGGACGTCGTCAACGCCGAGCAGGCCAAGATCGCCGAGGACGCGGGCGCGGTCGCCGTCATGGCGCTCGAGCGCGTGCCGGCCGACATCCGCAAGGACGGCGGCGTCGCGCGCATGTCCGACCCGGACATGATCGACGGCATCATCGGCGCCGTGTCCATCCCGGTGATGGCCAAGGCCCGGATCGGCCACTTCGCCGAGGCCCAGGTCCTGCAGTCGCTCGGTGTGGACTACATCGACGAGTCCGAGGTGCTCACCCCGGCCGACGAGTCGAACCACATCAACAAGTGGAGGTTCACCACTCCCTTCGTGTGTGGTGCGACCAACCTCGGCGAGGCGCTGCGCCGGATCACCGAGGGTGCGGCGATGATCCGCTCCAAGGGTGAGGCCGGCACCGGCAACGTGGTCGAGGCGACCCGGCACATGCGCACCATCCTCAAGGACATCAAGCAGCTCTCGGTGCTGGACGAGGACGAGCTGTTCGTCGCGGCGAAGAACCTCCAGGCGCCGTACGCGCTGGTCAAGGAGGTCGCCGAGGCCGGCAAGCTGCCCGTCGTGCTGTTCACCGCGGGCGGCATCGCCACCCCGGCCGACGCGTCGATGATGATGCAGCTCGGCGCCGAGGGCGTGTTCGTCGGCTCGGGCATCTTCAAGTCCGGCGACCCGGCCAAGCGGGCCAAGGCGATCGTGGACGCGACCCTGCACTTCGACGACCCGGACGTGATCGCCAAGGTCTCGCGCGGTCTGGGCGAGGCGATGGTCGGCATCAACATCGACACCCTCCCGGCCGAGCAGCGCTACGCCGGCCGCGGCTGGTAGTTCGCGCCGTCGAGTCCCTCGCGTCTCGAACGGCACACCGCGCGCCCGCGAACAGCACGTCGCGCACTCGAACAAGCTGTGAGCCGGGCCCGGACGCGATCGCGTCCGGGCCCGGCTCGGTACCTACGACCGGACGAGGTTGACGTGTCCACCACTCCCATCATCGGTGTCCTCGCCCTCCAGGGCGACGTGCGCGAACACGCCATCGCGCTGGCCGAACTCGACGCGATCGCGCGCCCGGTGCGCAAGGCCGAGGAGTTCGCCGAGCTCGACGCGCTGGTCATACCCGGCGGCGAGTCGACCACGATGTCCAAGCTCGCGGTGTCCTTCGGGCTGTTCCCGGCGCTGCGCGAGCGGGTCGCGGGCGGCATGCCGGTCTACGGCTCGTGTGCGGGCATGATCATGCTCGCCGACAAGATCCTGGACGGCCGCGAGGACCAGGAGACCGTCGGCGGGATCGACATGATCGTGCGGCGCAACGCGTTCGGCCGGCAGAACGACTCGTTCGAGGCCGACGTCCCCTTCGCCGGCCTGGCCGGCGGCGACCCCGTCCACGGCGTGTTCATCCGCGCCCCGTGGGTCGAGTCGGTGGGCGCCGAGGTCGAGGTGCTCGCCCGACTGACCGCCGAGCCGTACGCGGACCGCGTCGTCGCGGTACGCCAGGGCAACCTGCTCGCCACGTCCTTCCACCCGGAGCTCACCCCCGACCGGCGGGTGCACGCGTACTTCGTGGACATGGTCCGTGCCACGCTCTGAGTCCGCGCGCCGGTAGGATCTTCCAGCCTGTACAGGCCCGTGCAGTGCACCCGCGACCCGAAGGAGTAGAGGCGGATGTCCGGCCACTCGAAGTGGGCGACCACCAAGCACAAAAAGGCCGTCATCGACGCCAGGCGCGGAAAGCTCTTCGCCAAGCTGATCAAGAACGTCGAGGTGGCGGCGCGCACCGGCGGCGGTGACATCGCCGGCAACCCGACGCTCTACGACGCCATTCAAAAGGCCAAGAAGTCCTCGGTCCCCAACGACAACATCGACCGCGCGGTCAAGCGCGGCTCCGGTGCGGAGGCCGGCGGCGCCGACTACCAGTCGATCACGTACGAGGGGTACGGACCGAACGGTGTCGCGGTGCTGATCGAGTGCCTCACCGACAACCGCAACCGCGCGGCGTCGGACGTGCGGGTCGCGATGACCCGCAACGGCGGCTCGATGGCCGACCCGGGCTCGGTGTCGTACATGTTCACCCGCAAGGGTGTCGTGATCGTGCCGAAGAACGACCTGAGCGAGGACGACGTGCTGGGCGCGGTGCTCGATGCCGGCGCCGAGGAGGTCAACGACCTCGGCGACACCTACGAGGTGGTCAGCGAGGCGACCGACATGGTCGCCGTGCGCACCGCGCTCGTGGACGCCGGGATCGACTACGACTCGGCGGACGCCAACTTCATCCCCAGCGTCTCGGTCGAGCTGGACGAAGAGGGCGCACGCAAGATCTTCCGACTGATCGAGGCGCTGGAGGACAGCGACGACGTCCAGGAGGTCTGGGCGAACTTCGACGTCTCGGACGAGATCATGGAGAGCATCAACGCGGAATAGTCGCGATCCGCGAACGCGCGTGGGGCCGGCGGCAACTGCCGCCGGCCCCACGCGCGTTCGAGTCCCTGCCTACGGGTTGGTGTTTATCACGTACAGCAGGAAGCCCACGTACCACCCGGCGAACGCCGCCCCGGCGACCAGCACCGAGATCACCACGCCGCGCGGCCACTTGGCCATCAGCCGGGCCAGCGGCAGCACGATGGTGAAGGCCGGCAGCATGAAGCGCGGCTTGGAGTGGAAGAACCAGCCGTTGCTCGTGGTCAGCGCCAGGAACATCACCACGCCGCCGTACACGTGCACCGGCAGCGGGATCCGGCGGTCCCGGAAGGACCAGATCATCAGGGCCACGGACAGGATGATCACGAACGTGCAGACCACGTAGATCGGCCGACCCAGGTGGGTGAGGTATCGGGCCATCCACTGGACGGTGCTTATGCCCCAGTCGAACCGCAGGTTGAAGGCCTTGTCCTGGATCCACACCCACCCGTCGGGGCGACCGGCCAGCCAGCCCACCCAGGCGATGAAGCCCACGCACGCCAGCGGCGAGACCAGCGTGGCCAGCACCGGCCGGCGGGCCTGCGGGGCCAGCAGCCCGACCCGGGTGCCGTCCTCGCGGCGGCCCAGCACGATCGCCAGCGCGGCCACGCCCATGGCCGCGACCAGGCCGAAGGCGGTGTTCCGGGTCAGGCCCGCGAACAGGCACAGGGCGCAGGCCGAAGTCCACTGGCGGCGCACCAGGGCCAGCAGACCCCAGGACGCGAAGGCCACGAACAGCGCCTCGGAGTAGACCATGGTGAGCACCATCGAGCCCGGCGCGACGCCCCACAGGAGCGCGAACAGGGTGGCCACCTTGTGGTTGCCGGTGAGTTCGCGCCCGAGTGCGTACAGCCCCCAGGCCGCCACCACGCCGGCCGACACGGTGACGACCATGCCGGCGTTGAGCGCGGACAGGCCGGTCACGTTGCCGACGAGGCGGACCGCCCAGGGGTAGCCGGGGAAGAACTCGACGTTGGTCCAGTACGGCTTGCCGGCCGGCGAGACCGGGATCTTGTCGACGTAGCCGAAGTCCGCGATGTCGCGGAACCACACGCCGTCCCACGAGCCGACCATGGACCAGAACGGCTTCCCGGTCGCCAACGCCATCACGCCGAGCACCGCGAGGTTGATCGCGCGCGCGAGCAGGTAGCCGAGTACCGCGGTGCGGGCCGGGCGGAAGGAGGCGCTCGCGCGGTGCGCGAAGTCGACGACGCCGGCCCGCAGGCGGTCGGGGAGACCGTCGGCGAAGGCGCCGTCGGCGGGCGCCGGCATCCTGATCGCACCCTTCTCGGCGGCCGGCGGGGTCTCGGCGACCGGCATGGACGGCGACGGCATGAAAACCTTCCGGGCGGCGAGCGAGGGCAGTCTCCAACCGACCCTAGCGTCGCCTGTGCGGGCTCCCGCGCGGCGACCGGGCCGCTTGGGCAACGATCGTCACAGGGCTGTCATCGGGGTGTTATCGACCGGGACAAGCGTACGTGTCGCTCGAACGAGTGATCACGGAGTGGCGGTACCGAGGGGATCGGCGCGGCTGCACTAGGGTTTGCCTGGGCGAACAGGTGTTCGCATCGGGTGGTGCTCGGCGCGCATGCCGGCTGCCGGCCCGGCGACGCCGAGGGGACGAGCGGGACGAGAGGGGCGCGGCATGCGGGTCTTGGGGGTCGACCCCGGTCTGACCCGATGCGGCGTCGGCGTGGTCGACGGCGCGGTCGGCAAGCCGCTGCGGATGATCGAGGCGGGCGTGGTGCGCACCCCGGCCGAGGCGGCCATCGACGCCCGGCTGCTGGGCATCGAGCAGGGCATCGAGGAGTGGCTGGACCGGCACCGGCCGGACTGCGTCGCGGTCGAGCGGGTGTTCAGCCAGCACAACGTGAGCACCGTGATGGGCACCGCACAGGCATCGGCCGTCGCGATCGTGTGCGCCGCGCGGCGCGGCCTGCCGGTGACGCTGCACACCCCGAGCGAGGTCAAGGCCGCGGTGACCGGGAGCGGGCGCGCGGACAAGGCCCAGATCGGCGCGATGGTGACCCGTATCCTGCGTCTGGACGGCCCGCCGAAACCGGCGGACGCCGCCGACGCGGTCGCGCTGGCGATCTGTCACATCTGGCGCGGCGGCGCCTCCGACCGGCTCGCGGCGGCGGTGGCCGCAGCGCGCACCCCCGCCGCGCGGCTGCCGCGCGGCACCCGCCGATGACCGGATCCGCTCGCCGGCCGCCTTCGACGACCGGGCCCGGCAGGACCGACGTCGGGGCGACCGGCCCACGTACCACCGACCAACCAGGAGCACTCGGGTGATCGCGTTCGTCTCCGGAACCGTGGCCGGACTCGGCCCGGACACCGCCGTCGTCGAGGTCGGCGGGGTCGGCCTGGCCGTGCAGTGCACGCCCACCACGCTGGCCACGCTGCGCGTGGGGACGGCGGCCCGACTGGCCACGTCGCTGGTGGTGCGGGAGGACTCGCTCACCCTGTTCGGCTTCGCCGACGACGACGAGAAGCGCACGTTCGAGGTGCTGCAGACCGCCAACGGGGTGGGGCCCAAGCTGGCCCTGGCGATGCTCGCCGTCCACAGCCCCGACGCGCTGCGCGCGGCGGTCGCGGGCAAGGACGCCAAGGCGCTCACCGCCGTGCCGGGGATCGGCCCCAAGGGTGCGCAAAAGCTGCTCCTGGACCTGAAGGACAAGCTCGGCGCACCCACCGGCGCGGGCGGCGCGCTCGGCGTCGGCGCCCCGGTGAGCGCGGGCTGGCGCGATCAGCTGCACGCCGCGCTGGTCGGCCTGGGCTATGCCACGCGCGAGGCGGACGACGCGGTCGCCGCGGTGACCGCCGAGGCGGAGGCCGCGGCCACGCCCGACATCGGCGCGCTGCTCAAGGCGGCGCTGCGCGGCCTGAACCGCAGATGAACCGGCGCAGGCGACCCGTCGCCCGGCGCGGCACCACCGTGTCGCCCGGGTCGGGCAGGATGAGCGCAGGCCGCACGAACACGACCATGGGCGGAACACGATGACGCAGGACGGCGAACGCCTGGTGACCGCCGCGGCGGACGGCGAGGACCAGGCCGTCGAGGCCGCGCTGCGGCCGAAGAACCTCGACGAGTTCATCGGCCAGGAGCGGGTGCGCGAGCAACTGTCCCTGGTGCTGACCGCGGCGCTGGGCCGCGGCGGCACCGCCGATCACGTGCTGCTGTCCGGTCCGCCCGGGCTCGGCAAGACCACGCTGTCGATGATCATCGCGGCCGAGATGGGTGTGCCGATCCGGATCACCTCCGGCCCGGCCATCCAGCACGCCGGCGACTTGGCCGCGATCTTGTCCTCGCTGTCCGAGGGCGAGGTGCTCTTCCTCGACGAGATCCACCGGATGTCGCGGCCCGCCGAGGAGATGTTGTACATGGCGATGGAGGACTTCCGGGTCGACATCATCGTCGGCAAGGGCCCCGGCGCCACCGCGATCCCGCTCGACCTGCCGCCGTTCACCCTGGTGGGCGCGACCACTCGGGCCGGTTTGTTGCCGCCGCCGCTGCGCGACCGGTTCGGCTTCACCGGCCACATGGACTTCTACGCACCCGCCGAACTCGAACGGGTGCTGAACCGCTCGGCACGGCTGCTCGACGTCGAGCTGTCCGCGGAGGGCGGCGCCGAGATCGCCGGCCGCTCGCGCGGTACGCCCCGGATCGCCAACCGGCTGCTGCGCCGGGTCCGCGACTACGCGCAGGTCCGGGCGAACGGCAAGGTCGATCGGGACATCGCCGCCCGCGCGCTGGACGTGTACGAGGTGGACGCGCTGGGCCTGGACCGGCTGGACCGGGCCGTCCTGCAGGCGCTGACCACACTGTTCGGCGGCGGTCCGGTGGGCCTGTCCACGCTGGCCGTGGCGGTCGGCGAGGAGACCGAGACGGTCGAGGAGGTCGCCGAACCGTTCCTGGTCCGCAGCGGTTTCCTGGCCCGCACCCCGCGCGGTCGGGTGGCCACCGCGAAGGCCTGGCTGCATCTGGGGCTGAACCCGCCACAGGGGGCGCTGCCTGGGCAGCACGGTGCACAACAGAGCGTGTTGTTCGACAACGGGGCCGTGACCGGTAAGGATGCAACCGAGTGAGGCCGGTGCGTGTCGGGAACGCACGCGGTCGGTAGTCGTTGTTCCTGTAGTAAGTACCCGTCTAGACTCCGCCGAGGCTGCCGCACCGTGGCCGGCCGAGTGTCACCGTCCGGGCCGCCGAGCGGCCTTGGGAAGGAATCGTTTCAAGCCGTGGACCCGCTTACCCTCCTCCTGCCAGTAATCATCGTCGTGGTGTTCTACTTCCTGATCATCAAGCCCGGGAAGGCACGCCAGCGACAGGCCATGGAAACGCAGAACTCGCTGGTCCCGGGCGCCGAGGTCCGCACGATCGCGGGGCTGTATGCGACGGTCACCGAGGTGGAGGACGATTCCGTCATCCTTGAGGTCGCGCCCGATGTGCACTGCCGCTTCGTCAAGAGCGCCATCGCCGCCGTCCTGTCCTCCGGTGACGACGCCGACGACGAGCACGAGCACGAGCACGAAGACGACGCCGAGGCCGGCGACGACGTCGTGAAGCTCGACAAGAAGCCCGAGCCCGTCGAGGACTCCGCGGCCGAGGACACCAAGACCGTGGACGTCACCAAGACCGAGGGCGCGAGCAAGGCGTCCGAGGCCGGCGACCGGCTGCGCAAGGACGACAAGCAGGACTAGTTCGGCTCGTGGTGGGTGCGGTGGTCCTCGGACCACCGCAGAGCAATACAGTCATGTGACCGGGGGTGACACCCCGGATACGACAGCGTCCGGCGTCCTGCCGGGCGCCGTGCCGTGCCGGCGGACGTGGCCAAGGCCCGTCCGCGGCGGCATCGAGAGGGAGATTGGGCGAAGGTGGCAGCACCGAAATCGAGTTCCCGAGGGCACCCGGGACGGGTCCTTGCCTTCATCGGGGTCGTGATCGTCGCGCTGTACGCGATCATGTTCTCGACCGGGGACAAGACCCCACGTCTGGGCATCGACCTCGCGGGCGGCACCAGTGTCACGCTCACCGCCAAGGCCGACCAGGGCCGCAACGGTGCGGTCAACAAGTCGAACATGCAGACCGCGGTGGAGATCATCCGCCAGCGCGTCAACGCGTTCGGTGTGTCCGAGGCGGAGGTGCAGACCGAGGGCGACCGCAACATCGTCATCAGCATCCCCAAGGGCAAGAACGAGAAGGAGACGGCGGAGCAGGTCGGCCAGACCGCGAAGCTGTTCTTCCGCCCCGTTCTGGAGGCCACGGCATTCACCCCCCAGGGTGGGACCAAGCTGCCGCTGACTCCGCCGTCGACGCCGTCCGCGAGCACCCCGCCGGCAAGCACGCCGCCCGCGAGCACGCCGCCCGCGGCCGAGTCGGGCAAGCCGCAGGGCCGGGTCATCCCGAACCTGAAGGACGCGTCCGGCGCCCCGACCCCGCCGCCGTCCACGCCGCCCGCGAGCACCCCGCCCGCGACGCCTCCGGCGAGCACCCCGCCGGCCGGAGCCGACGCGAACGGCATCACGCCCGAGCTGCGCGCGAAGTACGCCAACCTGGACTGCTCCCTCCCGGAGAACCGCGGCCTCGGCCCGGTGCCGGCCCCGGAGGACCAGCCGACCGTGGCATGCAGCCGCGATCAGGGCGAGGGCGAGGAGAAGTACATCCTCGGTCCGGTGCTGATCCCCGGCACGGACGTGGACTCCTCGAAGGCGCAGCTGCCGCAGAACGGCAGCGTCGGCGGCTGGGAAGTCGAGCTGAAGTTCACCGACGCCGGCACCAACAAGTTCACCAAGATCACCGGTGACCTGGCGGCGGGCAAGTACCCGACCAACCGCTTCGCGATCGACCTGGACGGTGTGGTCGTCTCCGCGCCGTCGGTGAAGGCGGAGATCCCCGGCGGCAGCGCCGTGATCTCGGGCAACTTCACCCGCAGCTCGGCCAAGGACCTGGAGAACGTGCTCAAGTACGGCGCGCTCCCGCTGTCCTTCACCAAGAGCGACGTGACCACGGTGTCCGCGTCGCTGGGCGGTGACCAGCTCCGGGGCGGTCTGATCGCGGGTGCGATCGGCATCGTCCTGGTCATCCTGTACTCGCTGTTCTACTACCGGGGCCTCGGCCTGGTGAGCATCGCGAGTCTGGCCGTCTCGGCGGCCCTGACCTACGCCATCATGTGTCTGCTCGGCCGAAGTATCGGCTTCGCACTCAACCTGCCGGCGGTGTGTGGCGCGATCGCCGCGATCGGTATCACGGTGGACTCGTTCATCGTGTACTTCGAGCGGATCCGGGACGAGATCCGCGAGGGTCGCACGTTGCGACCCGCCGTGCAGAAGGCGTGGCCCCGGGCCCGGCGCACCATCCTGGTGTCCGACGCGGTGTCGTTCCTGGCCGCCGCGGTGCTGTACGTCGTCTCGGTCGGCAAGGTCCAGGGCTTCGCGTTCACCCTCGGCCTGACCACGCTGCTCGACGTCGTGGTGGTGTTCCTGTTCACCAAGCCGCTCATGACGATCCTCGCCAAGCGCAAGTTCTTCGCGGACGGCCACAAGTGGTCCGGCCTCGATCCCGAAGCGCTCGGTGCCAATCAGCGCCAGTCGTACCGCAGCCGTCGCCCGCGTGGGCGCGCTGCCGGCGTCAAGGAGGCGTGATGAGTCGCTTCGGTGACATCAAGAACATCGGCGTCCGGCTGCACCACGGCGACGTCTCGTTCGACTTCGTCGGCCGCAAGAAGTTGTGGTACTCGATCTCCGCACTGATCCTGCTGCTCGCGGTCGGCGGTCTGCTCGGCCGCGGGCTGCACCAGGGCATCGAGTTCAAGGGCGGTTCGGTCTACACGATCGAGCACACCTCGGCCTCGCAGAGCGACGCCCGCAAGGCGGTGGAGCCGTTCACCGACGGCACGGACGCCATAGTGCAGAAGGTCGGCGGCGACGGCCTGCGGATCCAGATCGCGGAGTCGGACGCGGACAAGACCAAGGAGGTCGCGGCGGCCATCGCCAAGGACCTCAAGGTCGCGCCGGACAAGGTCAACACGCAGGTGGTCGGTCCCAGCTGGGGCAAGGAGATCTCCAAGAAGGCCCTGCAGGGCCTGGTGATCTTCATGATCCTGGTGGTGATCTACCTCACCTTCGCCTTCGAGTGGCGGATGGCCGTGGCGGCGCTGGTCGCGCTGATCCACGACATCGTGATCACCATCGGTGTGTATGCGCTGGTGGGCTTCGAGGTGACGCCGGGCACGGTGATCGGTCTGCTGACGATTCTCGGTTACTCCCTGTACGACACCGTCGTGGTGTTCGACACGGTCAAGGAGAACGCCAAGAACATCACCAAGCAGACCAAGCTCACCTACAGCGAAGCGGCCAACGCGGGTCTGAACCAGACCCTGGTGCGCTCGATCAACACCACGGTCGTCGCGCTGCTGCCGGTGGCGTCGCTGCTGTTCGTCGGTGGCGGTCTGCTCGGTGCGGGCATGCTCAAGGACATCGCGCTGTCGCTGTTCGTGGGCCTGGCCGCCGGTGCGTTCTCGTCGATCTTCATCGCCACGCCGATCCTGGCGGACCTCAAGGAGCGGTCGCCGGAGATGCGACAGCTGGCGAAGAAGGTGGCCCAGCGCCGGGCGTCCGAGGCGAAGGCGGCCCAGGCCGCCGAGGGCTCCGGGATCCCCGCGGATCGGGCCGAGGGTCACCCGGACGTGGACGGGGCCGGCGAGTCGGACGACGACGAGACCGTACCCGCGCAGGGCGGTGCGCCGCGTGCGGGCGCCTCGCGCGGTCGGGCGCGCACTCGTCCCGGCGGCAAGAGGAAGCGTTGATGGCCGACGAGGCGATGCCGGACGAGGAGCTGCGCAAGCTCCTGGAGAGCCGGATCCGGGACGTGCCGGACTGGCCGCAGCCGGGCGTGGTGTTCAAGGACATCTCCCCGCTGCTGGCCGATCCGGTCGCGTTCGCGGCCCTGGTCGACGCGCTGGCCGAGCGCTGTGCGGGCCGGGTGGACAAGGTGGTCGGGATCGAGGCCCGAGGCTTCATCCTGGCCGCGCCGGTGGCCTACCGTGCGCAGGCCGGATTCGTTCCGGTGCGCAAGGCGGGCAAGCTGCCGTGCGCGACGTTCGCGCAGTCCTACGAGCTGGAGTACGGCTCGGCCACACTGGAGGTGCACCAGGACGCGTTCGAGCCCGGTGACCGGGTGCTCGTGATCGACGACGTGCTCGCCACCGGCGGGACCGTCGAGGCCACGATCGACCTGGTCAGGCGGGCCGGCGCGGAGGTGGTGGGGGTCGAGGTGCTGCTCGAACTCGGCTTCCTGAACGGCCGGGCGCGGCTCGCGCCGGTGCTGCCGGAAGGCACGCTGGAGTCGTTCATCGTCGTGTGACACGCCGCCGAAAGCGTGTCGACGGAGGCCGGAGGCGCCCCTGGTGGGGAGTCTTCGGCCTTCGCCGTTGCGGCGGCTGCCGTTCCGGATGGCCGAGTCGTGAGGGCGTGGGTCAGTACGATGGAAGTTACGTCATCTGTGGGAGGAGTTCCCTTGCCGGACGAGGTCGCGCCCGTCGCGTCGTCCTCGGGGGATGCCGTCGAACACGCGGCTCCCTCGGACGACGCCACACGTGCCACACCGGGCCCCTCGGGCCATCCTCCGGTGGGCGCCGGAGGAGCCGACGAGGCGGTGACCCGTGCCCGGCCCGACGCCGAGCCCGCGGAGCCGGTGGCGACGCCGGCGGACGCTCCCGGGCGGGCCCCCGCCGAGCGCCCGGCCGCGGCCGGACCGAGCGCCGCCGAGCCGGCCGCCACCGAGCCGAAGGGCGTCGAGCCGACGGGTGTCGAGCCGAAGGGCGCCGGATCCGGCGGGGCGCGAGGGAGCGAGGCACAGGCCGCCGCGTCCTCCGAGGACAGCGCCGACGGCCCGCGCGGCAGCGACGGCCACAGCGGCCCCGCCGCCGGTGCGGCCGGGCCCGAGGCCAGGGGACCCAGGCCGGCCGCGAAGGCCGCGCCGAGCCCCGCGGGCGCCTCGCGCGGTGGCGGCACCGAGCGCTCGCGCTCGCTGCGGGTGGACGGCCCCAGCCGGGTCCGCGCGCGGCTGGCCAGGCTGGGCGTACAGCGCAACAGCGTGTACAACCCGGTCCTGGAGCCGCTGCTGCGGGTGGTGCGGGTCAACGACCCCAAGGCCGACCTGCGCCAGATCGAGCGGGCGTACACCACCGCCGAGCGCTGGCACCGCGGCCAGCGGCGCAAGAGCGGCGACCCGTACATCACCCACCCGCTCGCCGTCGCCACCATCCTGGCCGAGCTCGGGATGGACCCGCCGACGCTGATGGCCGGGCTGCTGCACGACACCGTCGAGGACACCGACTACGGGCTCGACGCGCTGCGCCGCGACTTCGGCGACACCGTGGCGATGCTCGTGGACGGCGTGACCAAGCTGGACAAGGTCAAGTTCGGCGAGGCCGCACAGGCCGAGACCGTGCGCAAGATGGTCATCGCGATGGCCAAGGACCCGCGGGTCCTGGTGATCAAGCTCGCCGACCGGCTGCACAACATGCGCACCATGCGCTACCTCAAGCGGGAGAAGCAGGAGCGCAAGGCCCGCGAAACACTGGAGATCTACGCCCCGCTCGCGCACCGCCTGGGCATGAACACGATCAAGTGGGAGCTGGAGGACCTGGCGTTCGCCATCCTCTACCCCAAGATGTACGACGAGATCGTGCGCCTGGTCGCCGAGCGGGCACCCAAGCGGGACGAATACCTGGCCCTGGTCACCGACCAGGTGCAGGGCGACCTGCGCTCGGCGCGGATCAAGGCCACGGTCACCGGGCGGCCGAAGCACTACTACTCGGTCTACCAGAAGATGATCGTGCGCGGCCGCGAGTTCACCGAGATCTACGACCTGGTGGGCATCCGGGTCCTGGTCGACTCGGTCCGCGACTGCTACGCGGCGCTGGGCACCATCCACGCGCGCTGGAATCCGGTGCCGGGGCGGTTCAAGGACTACATCGCGATGCCCAAGTTCAACATGTACCAGTCGCTGCACACGACGGTGATCGGCCCCGAGGGCAAGCCGGTCGAGTTGCAGATCCGCACCTTCGACATGCACCGCCGGGCCGAGTACGGCATCGCCGCGCACTGGAAGTACAAGGCCGAGGCGGTCGGCGCCAAGGGCGCCGCGAAGACCGACACCAAGCCCGCGCGCAAGGGCGAGAACCCGGCCAACGACATGGCCTGGCTGCGCCAGCTCCTGGACTGGCAGCGGGAGACCGAGGACCCGGGCGAGTTCCTGGAGTCGCTGCGCTTCGACCTCTCCAGCCAGGAGGTCTTCGTCTTCACGCCCAAGGGCGACGTGATAGCGCTGCCGGCCGGCTCGACGCCGGTCGACTTCGCCTACGCGGTGCACACCGAGGTCGGACACCGCACGATCGGGGCCCGGGTCAACGGGCGGTTGGTCCCGCTGGAGAGCCGGCTGGACAACGGCGACCTGGTCGAGGTGTTCACCTCCAAGAGCGAGACCGCGGCGCCCAGCCATGACTGGCTCGGCTTCGTCAAGTCGCCGCGGGCCCGCAACAAGATCCGCCAGTGGTTCTCCAAGGAGCGCCGCGAGGAGGCGATCGAGCAGGGCAAGGAGGGCCTGACCCGGGCCATGCGCAAGCAGGGCCTGCCGTTGCAGCGGCTGATGTCCGGCGGCGGCGACACCCTGGTCACCCTCGCGCACGAGCTGCGCTACCCGGACATCTCGTCGCTGTACGCGGCGATCGGGGAGGGGCACGTCTCGGCGCAGAACATCGTGCAGCGCCTGGTCGAGTCGCTCGGCGGCGAGGAGGGCGCCTCGGAGGACCTCGCCGAGGCCACCCGGCCCACCACGACCCGCCGCCGGCCGCGCTCGACCGGGAACCCCGGAGTCGTGGTCAAGGGCGTCGACGACATCTGGGTCAAGTTGTCCCGCTGCTGCACGCCGGTGCCGGGCGATCCGATCATCGGTTTCGTCACCAGGGGCAACGGCGTCTCGGTGCACCGGCAGGACTGCGGCAACGTCGAGTCGTTGTCCCAGCAGTCCGAGCGGATCGTCGACGTCGAGTGGGCGCCGACCGCGTCCTCGGTGTTCCTGGTCGCCATAGAGGTGCAGGCGCTGGATCGTTCGCGGTTGTTGTCGGACATCACCCGGGTGCTGTCCGACCAGCACGTGAACATCTTGTCCGCGTCGGTGGCCACGACCCGGGACCGGGTCGCGGTGAGCCGGTTCACCTTCGAGATGGGCGATCCGAAGCACCTGGGGCATGTGCTCAAGGCGGTGCGCGGGGTCGAGGGCGTGTTCGACGCGTATCGGGTGACCAGCGGGCGGCAGCAGTAGGCCGGTCGCCGCGCGGAGGGCTTGGCGCGCACGCGCGGGCGGCGTAGCCGAGCAGGTCATGCCGGGCCGGCAAGGGTCGGCGCGCACGCGCGCACGGGGCGGCGCCGGGAGTGATCCCGGCGCCGCCCCGTGCCCGTCGTGGTCGGCTCGGCCGCGTTCGGTCGGGTCGAGCGGGTTCGGCGAGTTCGGCGTGTTCAGCCGCGGGGGCCGCGCCAGACGGTCATCGAGACCTTCCAGTACTGGCTGGGGCCCGTGGTGGACGGGATCTCGTTGATCCGGACAGTGCCGACCAGGCCGTTCTTGGTGTCCTTGGTGCAGATCACCGAGCCCACCTTGAGGTAGGTGAACGGCAGCTGGTTGTTGCTCGCGTACCGGGTCTCGCCCAGGCAGGTCTGGAAGTCGCTGGGCTGCCCCGGGTCGAGCAGCACCATCTCCCTGCCCTGGATGTAGTTGCCGTCGCTGTAGAAGTACAGGACGCCCGCCGTGTCGTCGCTGCTGCAACTGCCCTTCCACGTGGTGGTGTAGCTCAGGCCGACGCAGTAGCCGTTGGGTACGTCCAACTGCCGCTCGAACAGCACGCCGCCCTCGGCCACGCCGCCGGCGGTGGCGATCGCGGTCGCGCTCTCGCCGGGGCGGGCCGCGATCGACGGCGCGCCGGTGGCGGTGGAGGTGGAGGTCGGGGCGCCGGTGCGTTTGGCGCTTGTGGTGGCGGACGGGGTCGGCGTGGCGCCGGCGGGAGCGTTCGGGCTCGGGGTCTGCGACTGGGATCCGGTCTTCGCGGCGGGGGACTTGTCATCGTCGTTGTTGCGCAGGCCGATCGCCAGGCCCGCGCCGGCTGCGGCCAGGACCAGCACGGTGACCGCCGCGATCAGCGCGCGGCGCTTGCGGCGGCGGCCCACGGTCGGGTCCTTGGGCGGACCGGGCGGTTGCTCGTTGACCCGGCGGGTGACCTCGGCGACCAGGGTCGGCGGCAGCCAGCCCTCGCCGATCTGGAGCCGGGTGCCCTCGGAGGCGACCCGACACAGCTCGATCACCTCGTGCGGGGTCGGCCGCCGCTGCGGATCCTTGTCCAGGCAGCGTCGTACCACCGGCAGCAACTGCGCGGGTACGGCGGACAGTTCGGGTTCCTGATGGACCACGCGGTAGAGCACCGAGCTGTCCGTGCCCTCGCCGAACGCGGACATCCCGGTGGCCGCGTAGGTGGCCAGCGAGCCGAGTGCGAAGACGTCGGTGGCGGGCTTGGAGGGCAGGCCCCGCGCCTGCTCGGGCGCCATGAACGCCGGGGTCCCGATGCTCATCCCGGTCCGGGTGAGCGGCGTGGCGTCGGCGGCCCGGGCGATGCCGAAGTCGATCACGCGCGGGCCGTCGGCGGCCAGGATCACGTTGGACGGCTTGAGGTCGCGGTGGATCACACCCGCCCGGTGCACCGACTGGAGCGCCTCGGCGACGCCGGCCATCAACACCAGGACGGTCTCCGCGGGCAGCGGACCGTGCCGGTAGACGGCCTCGTAGAGGGACGGGCCCGGGACGTAGGCGGTGGCCAGCCACGGCTGTGCGGCTTCCGCGTCGGTGTCGATCACGGGGGCGGTGTACAGGCCCTGGACGCGCTGGGCGGCGGCCACCTCCTGGCGAAAGCGCCGGCGGAACTCGGGGTCGTCGGCGAACTCGCCCCGGATCACCTTGATCGCGACGGGCCGACCACCGGGCGTGTAGGAGAGATACACCCGCCCCATCCCGCCCGAGCCCAGCCGGGCCCGGAGCAGATAGCCGCCCACGGTGCGCGGGTCGTCGCCTTCCAGCGGCGCGAGCACGGCCCGGTCGGGGCCGTCCCAGGAGGGCACGACGGGGGCGCTGCCGGCTTCGCGCGCAACGGCGGAGGAGCGCCGGTCGGAGGGCCGCTCCACGACGGGCGGCTGCACGGTGGCGGGCTCCCCGGCGGAGGCGGGGGCCTGGCGGTGGGCGGCCAGGTTGGGATTGGGCTGGGTGGGCTCGACGGCGGGCCGGCGGAGCGGGGCGATGGGTTCGTTGGGTGCGGGTGCGGGTGCGGGTGCGGGTGCGGGTGTGGGTGGGGGCGTGGGGGCGGTGAGCGGGTCGGCGGGGGGCCGGATGGGCTCGGGGGACTTGGCCTGTGCGGGTTGGTCAGTGGCGGCGCTGGTTTCGTCCGACGCGGACGGGGAGGCAGGGGCGGTTGCGGCCGGGGGCGTCGGGGTGGTGATCGGGGCCGGTGTCGGGGTCGGTCGGGCGGGCCCGGTGGGTGAGTCGCTTTGGAGGGCTTCGAGGATCGGGGCGACGGTGGTTTCGTCGGATGTGGACGTGGACGCCTGCGGGGGCGTTGGGGTGGTCGTCGGGGCCGAGGCGGGCTGCTGGGTGGGTTCGGGGGAAGTGGCGGGTCCGGCGGGGGAGTTGCTTTGGGCCCCCTCGTTGCTCGGCGAGAGGATGGTTTCGCCGGACGCGGACGCGGGTGCGTGCGTGGCCGGGGGCGTCTCGGTGGCGGCTCCGGCGGGGGCCGGTGGTTTCGGCGGAGAGGCCGGCGCGGGTGGCGATGCGGGCGTCGGGTCGGCCGCCGGTGCGGTGGCGGCGGGAGTCGTGCTCGGCTGCTCGGAGGGCGGAGCGGTGGGCCTGGCGGGGGCCGCTTCGGCCGGAGGCGCGGTGGGCGGCGTCGGCGGAGCCTGGGGCGGCGGCGGGGGCGTGCCGGGAGCGGCGGCCGAGGGCGGGGTCGCGGGCGCGGCCGGGTAGACCGGAGGCGGCGGCGTGTTCGGGGCCGGCGGCCGGCCGATCGAGGGGGCGGCGCTCGGCCGAGGCGGCGGCGGGGGCGAGGACGGCGCGACGGGAGTGGCCTCGGGAGCCGGGCCGGCCAGATGGGCCGCGGCCACCTCGCGCCACTTGGCCTCCCAGCCGGTGGGGACCGCGCCGCAGGCCGACACGATCGCCATCGTGACGGTGAGCGAGGGCAACATCGCCCCGGACAGCGCCGCCGCCAGCACCGTCTCGTTGATGCCCGCGCGCCGGGCCAGTTCGGCGGCCGGCACCTCGCCCGCCGCGTCCCGGATCGCCCTCAGCGCGGCGGCGAATTCGATCAGCGGATCTGGCTGAGACATGGGTGCTCCCCCGTACCTGATTCCTGAACCGGTGGTGATTGCGGGTCACATGATGATGGATCGCATGGCTCGAAAGCACCTCGGTCGCGAAACCGGAAGCAACCCGTAGCCATCACCTGCCGGCGCCGAACCCCCGCGACTCGCGGCCCCGTTCGCCCGCCCCGAACACACTCGCGAGCACCGACGCCGGAACAACGTGGGCGGGCGGCGTGTGCGGATGTGGGAAAACGGGCGGACCCGGGTCGGCGTGTTGCCGGCCCGGGTCCGCCCGTACCTTGTGTTCGCCGCCGCGCGGATGCGCGGCTCGCTCAGCCGGAGAACTCCTCCAGGGCCTTGTTCGCCTCGGCCAGCCACTCCGCGCGCGCCGCGATCGATTCCTCGGCCTCGCGCAGCTTGCGCTCGTTCCCGGCCGCCCGGGCCTTCTCCGCCTGCTGGGTCAGCTTGTCGATGGACGCCTGGATCTGGTCCACCGCGGCCTGCGCCCGCGCCCGAGCCTCCGGGTTGGTGCGCTTCCACAGCTCTTCCTCGGCCTCGCGGATCGCCCGCTCGACGCTCTGCAGGCGGGCCTCCATCTTCGGCCGGGCATCGCGCGGGACGTGGCCGATGGCCTCCCAGCGATCGTTGATCGAGCGCAGCGCGGCCCGCGCCGCCTTGACGTCCGTCACCGGGACGATCGTCTCGGCCTCGACGAGCAGCAGCTCCTTCGCGGCCTGGTTCTCCCGCTGCTCGGAGTCGCGCTCGGCGAACACCTCGCTGCGCGCCGCGAAGAACACGTCCTGCGCGGCCCGGAAGCGCTGCCACAGCTCTTCCTCGACGTCGCGCTGGGCCCGACCGGCGGCCTTCCAGTCGTTCATCAGGTCGCGGTAGCGCGCCGCGGTGTCGGTCCACTCGGTGGACGTCGACAGCGCCTCGGCCGCCTCGACCAGCTTCTCCTTGACGCGCTTGGCGCTGTCGCGCTGCCCGTCCAGCTCCGCGAAGTGCGCCTTGCGGCGCTTGGCGAAGTTGGACCGGGCCTGCGAGAACCGGTGCCACAGCTCGTCGTCGGCCTTGCGGTCCAGCCGCGGCACGGCCTTCCACGCGTCCACCAGCGCGCGCAGCCGCTCGCCGGCCGGACGCCAGTCCGTGCTCTGGCCCAGCTGCTCGGCCTCGGCGACGATGCGCTCCTTGGCGCTCTGCGCCTCCTCCTGCGCCTTGGCGCGGGTGGCCTTGCGCTCCTCGCGCTTGGAATCCACCACGGTCACCAGCGCGTCCAAACGCTTGACGAGCGATTCCAGATCGCCGACCGCGTTCGCGTCGACGATGCTCGCGCGCAGGCGCTCGATCGCGTGGTGGGCGTCCTTGGGAGCGAGGTCGGTGGTCCGTACCCGCCGCGCGAGCAACTCCACCTCGACGGCGAGCCCCTCGTACTTGCGCCGGAAGTAGGCCAGGGCCTCGTCCGGGGAACCCGCCTGCCACGAACCGACGGAGCGCTCACCGTCCGCCGTCTTGACAAAGACGTTTCCCTGCTCGTCCACGCGGCCCCACGGGTCGCTGCTCACAGCGGCCTCCTTCGATGCTGAATGCGGCGCACTTTACACAGGACCCCGGGGCGCGGGCCGGGCCGAGTCCCGGGAGTCGCCGTGGAACATGCGTCCGGTCGGTTGCTACTTGGCCACGGTCACGCTGTCGAGGACCACGTTCTCGTGCGGCGCACCGTCGCTGCCGCCGTCCGCGGTACCCGCGGCGGCGATCTTCGCCAGCACGTCCATCCCGCCGGTGACCTTGCCGAACGGGGTGTAGTTCGGCGGGAGCTTGCTGTCCCCGGTCACCAGGAAGAACTGGCTCCCGTTGGTGCCCGGGCCCGAGTTCGCCATCGCGACGGTGCCGGCCGGGTAGGCCGCGGTGCCGTCCGGGCCCGCCGTACCGAGATTCTCGTCGACGAACTTGTAGCCGGGGCCGCCGGTGCCCGTCCCGGTCGGGTCGCCGCACTGGAGCACGGCCAGACCGCCAGTGGTCAGCCGGTGGCACTTGGTGTGGTCGAAGAACTTCTTGCCCGCCAGGAACGCGAACGAGTTCACCGTGTGCGGCGCCTTCGCCGCCTCCAGCGCCACCGTCACCTCGCCACACGTGGTCTTGAGGGTCATCGTGTACGCCGCCTTGGTGTCGATCGACATCGCGGGCTCGGTGGCGAACTGCTCCTTGGTCGGCTCACCCGGAGCCGGTGCCGCACACGTCTTCGGCTTGGCGTCGGGGGCCGGCGACTGCGGCGCCGAGGGCTGGGTGGTCGGCGTGTTCGACGCACCCGCGTTCGTCGACTTGTCGTCGTCGTCATTCGCCGCCACCGCGAGCCACGCCCCGCCACCGGCCACCACGACCACCGCCGCGACCGCTGCGATGACCTGGTTGCGCCGGCGCCGACGTGCCTGTGCGGTCCCGCGTCGCTGCTGCTGGCGCTCGAACTTCTCGCGCGCGAGCTGCCGCTGGCGCTGCTGTTTGGTGACCACCGCGTGCTCTCCTGGATTCGAACGGACTCGATGACGGACTCGATGTGGATGGACTCGACCCGGACGCCCGACGGCCGAACGAGGGCCGGGGGAGGCCTCCCGGTGCCGTGACGGGATCCGTGCACCGGCCCCGACCTGCGGTGATCCCACAGGCCCGGAACCGACCGCAGCTCGCGCACAGTCTAGGCACGCACCCCCTGAACCGGTTCGCGATCCGCCCCCGCGCGCCGGTAGTCTCGTACCTGATTCCCACGTCCGCCGCATACTTCCGTGCTTGCCCCGCCGCCGGAAGACCCCGAGACCGAGAGGACGAACGTGATCGTCGCCGGGTTCCCCGCAGGGTCCTTCCAGACCAACTGTTACGTGGTCGCCCCTGCCGCCGGTGAGGAATGCGTCATCGTCGACCCCGGGCAGGACGCGTTCGACGGCGTACAGGACATCGTCCGCGAGCACCGGCTGCGCCCGGTGGCCGTCGTGTTGACGCACGGACACATCGATCACATGTTCTCGGTGGTGCCGGTCTGCGCCGAGCACAAGGTGCCCGCGTGGATCCACCCGGACGACCGCGACATGCTCTCCGATCCGGCCAAGGGCCTGTCGCTGGGCGTGGGGCAGCAGCTGTTCGGCGGGATGACCTTCACCGAACCCGAGGACGTGCGCCTGCTCACCGACGGCGCCGTGCTCGACCTCGCCGGCCTCGAGCTGACGGTCCATCATGCGCCCGGCCATACACAGGGGTCGGTGGCCTTCGGCACCCAGGGAAGCGCGGACATCCCGCCCATCCTGTACTCGGGTGACCTGCTGTTCGCCGGCTCCATCGGACGCACCGACCTGCCCGGCGGCGATCACGCGCAGATGTTGCGCTCGTTGTCCCGGGTGTGTCTGCCGCTGCCGGACGAGACCGTCGTCCTGTCCGGCCACGGCCCCCAGACGACGATCGGCCGCGAGCGCGCGAGCAACCCTTATCTGCAAGAGCTGACGCCGCCCGCGGGACCGCACCGAGGAATGTGACGGATTTTCATACCGTGAGTACCTTCAACGCCCCCAAGGGCACCTTCGACATGCTTCCGCCGTACTCGGAGACGTTCAACCGGATCCGGATCCAGTTCGGCCTGGAGCTGCGCGACGCGGGTTTCCAGTACATCGAGACCCCCACCTTCGAGGAGACCGGCCTCTTCCTGCGCGGCGTCGGCGAGTCCACCGACATCGTGACCAAGGAGATGTACACGTTCGAGGACCGCGGCGGCCGCTCGCTGACGCTGCGCCCCGAGGGCACCGCGGCCGTGATGCGCTCGGTGCTCCAGCACAACCTGTACGCCGGCCGACTGCCGGTCAAGCTGTGGTACTTCGGCTCGTACTACCGCTACGAGCGCCCGCAGGCCGGCCGCACGCGCCAGTTCACCCAGGTCGGCGCCGAGGCGATCGGCAGCGACGATCCGCTGGTCGACGTCGAGATGATCGCGCTCGCCGCCGAGGGCTTCATGAAGCTGGGTCTGCGCGACTTCCGGCTGCTGCTCAACTCGCTCGGCTGCCGCGAGTGCCGGCCGGTCTACCGCGCCAAGCTCCAGGAGTTCCTGCGCGCGCTCGACCTGGACGCCGAGACGCACGCGCGGATCGAGATCAACCCGCTGCGCGTGCTCGACGACAAGCGGCCCGAGGTGCAGGCGCTGATCGCGGACGCCCCGCTGATCACCGACCACCTGTGCCAGGCGTGCGCCGAACACCACACGTTCGTGCGCGGCATGCTCGACGAGTTGGAGATCGCCTACGAGGACACCCCCAGGCTGGTCCGGGGCCTCGACTACTACAACCGCACCACGTTCGAGTTCGTCCACGACGGGCTCGGCGCGCAGTCGGCGATCGGCGGCGGCGGGCGCTACGACGGCCTGTCCGAGGACCTCGGCGGCCCCGACCTGCCCTCGGTGGGCTGGGCCCTGGGCATCGGCCGCACGATGCTCGCGATGGAGGCCGAGGGCCAGGCCGTGGAGACCCCGGCCGACTGCGACGTCTACGGCGTCGCGATCGGCGACGCGGCCCGGCGCGCGGTGTTCGGCATGATCACCCAGCTGCGGATCGAGGACATCCCCGCCGACATGGCCTTCGGCGGGAAGAAGCTCAAGGGCGCCATGAAGGCCGCGTCGCAATCCGGCGCCCGCTACGCCATCGTCGTCGGCGATCGTGACCTCACCGAGGGCGTCGCCCAGATCAAGGACCTGGCGAACGGGGACCAGACCCCGGTCCCGCTCGACCGGGTCGTCACCGTCTTGAAGGAGAAGCTTCAGTGATCCGCACCCATGACGCCGGGACGCTCCGCGCCGAGCACGCCGGCCACACCGTGACGCTCGCCGGCTGGGTGGCCCGGCGGCGCGATCACGGCGGCGTGGCGTTCGTGGACCTGCGGGACGCGTCGGGCACCGTACAGGTGGTCTTCCGCGACCTGGCGACCGTGCACAACCTGCGCTCCGAGTTCTGCGTGAAGATCACCGGCGACGTGCGGGTGCGCCCCGACGGCAACGAGAACACCGACATCCCCACCGGTGCGATCGAGGTCGTCGTGGACGACTTCGAGATCCTCTCGGAGGCGGCGCCGCTGCCCTTCCCGATCGAGGAGTACACGCCGGGCACGGTCAACGAGGAGGTGCGGCTCAAGCACCGCTACCTCGACCTGCGCCGGGCGCCGATGGCGCGCAACCTGCGGCTGCGCTCCAAGGTGACCCGGGTGATCCGCGAGGTCATGGAGGACCACGACTTCCTCGACATCGAGACGCCGTACCTGACCCGCTCCACGCCCGAGGGCGCCCGCGACTTCCTGGTGCCGGTGCGGCTCCAGCCGGGTTCGTGGTACGCGCTGCCGCAGTCGCCGCAGCTGTTCAAGCAGCTGCTCATGGTGGCCGGCATGGAGCGCTACTACCAGATCGCGCGCTGCTTCCGGGACGAGGACTTCCGGGCCGACCGGCAGCCCGAGTTCACCCAGTTGGACGTCGAGATGTCCTTCTGCGACGCCGAGGACGTCCTGGCGCTGACCGAGAAGCTGATCGCGCGGGTGTGGCGCGAGGTGCACGGCGTGGAGATCCCGCTGCCGCTGCCCCGGCTGCCCTACGCCGAGGCGATGGCGCGTTACGGCTCGGACAAGCCGGACACCCGCTTCGGCTGCGAACTGGTCGACCTGACCGCCTACTTCGAGGGCACGTCCTTCCGGGTGTTCCAGGCCGAGTTCACCGGCGCGGTGGTGATGCCCGGCGGCGCCGCGCAGACCCGCAAGGAACTGGACGGCTGGCAGGACTGGGCCAAGGCGCGCGGCGCGCGCGGCCTGGCGTACGTGCTGGTCGACGCGGAGACCGGCGAACTGCGCGGCCCGGTGGCCAAGAACCTGTCCGAGGAGCACCTGGCCGGACTGGTCGAGGCGACCGGCGCGGCCAAGGGCGACTGCATCTTCTTCGCGGCGGGTCGGCGCACGGCCTCGCTCGAACTGCTCGGCGCGGCCCGGCTGGAGATCGCCCGCCGCGGATCGCTGATCGACGAGTCGAAGTGGAACTTCCTCTGGGTCGTCGACTTCCCGATGTTCGAGCCGATCGAGGACGCGGCCGGCAACCACCAGGGCTGGCACGCGATCCACCACCCGTTCACGGCGCCGACCGCGGAGTGGCTCGACGGGTTCGACAAGAACCCGGGCGAGGCGCTGTCGAACGCGTACGACATCGTGCTCAACGGGACCGAGATCGGCGGCGGTTCGATCCGTATCCACCGTCGGGACGTGCAGGAGCGCGCGTTCGCGGCGATCGGGATGTCGGAGGAGGAGGCGCAGTCGCAGTTCGGCTTCCTGCTGGACGCGTTCGCGTACGGGCCGCCGCCGCACGGCGGGATCGCGCTGGGGCTGGACCGGTTGGTGGCGCTGCTGGGCGGGGCGGACAGCATTCGCGATGTGATCGCCTTCCCGAAGACGGCTTCCGGTGGGGACCCGTTGACCGGGGCGCCGTCGCCGATCACGGTGCAGCAGCGGCGGGAGGCGGGGATCGACGCGAAGCCGAAGTCGGGGTCGGGTGAGGGCTCGGGGTCGGGGTCGGGCTCAGGTTCGGGTTCGGGCTCGGGTGGCAAGGCGGACAACGGCTAGGGTGCCGAGAAGGCGTGACTTCCTTCGAGCGGGCGCGTTGGGACGGTCGAAGTAGTAGCCGCCCCATGTTGTTTGTGGGGACGGTTCGGCGCCGGCGTCTCGGATGCACTCCGCTTCGCCGTCGGGCCCGCTCGTGGTGATCGAGGGCGGTCGAGCCATTGGCTCGGCCGCCCTTCGGCGTTGCGGTCGCCGTTGCTGCCGCTGCCGCTGCCGCTGCCGTTGCGGTTGCGGTTGCCTTTGCCGTTGCCGGATTTGTCGACTCGGTGGAGTAGCCGAAACGCTTCTGCACAGGCTCGGAGCAGCGGCGCCGAAGCGTGCCTACCTTGGAAGTCGAGCCGGTGAGGGCCGGTTCGTACGACCTCGGGGAGGCCGACATGGCGGTGGAGCTGACGAAGCGACGGGTGCCGGCGGAGTACGTGACGCGGTCCGTCGTGCTGGGGCGCGGCTGGACGCAGGGTGCCATCGTGCGCTTTCTGGCCGAGCCGGACGGGACGCTCGCCAACCTGCGCTATCGGGGATCGCCACCGACCCGGCTGTACGCCATGGCGCGGGTCCAGGCGATCGAGGGCACGCGCGAGTGGCAGGAGTGGTTCTTCGCGTCGCGGCGACGGCGGGCGGGGGTGGTGGCGGATCCGGGAAGTGTGGTCGGGGCCGGCGAGCGGGGTGAGCCGCCGGTGGCACCGGCGGGAGCGGTGGCCGGCCCGCTCGACGGCGGTGTGCCCGGCGATGGTGGCGGCGGGGCTGTTGTCGAGGGTGCGCGTGGTGGTGGTGGGCAGGCGGGCGGAACGCGTAGGGATGATGCGGCCGTTGCGGTCGGCGCACATGTCGGAGCCGAGCGAGATGCTGGGGTGGGTCGAGGTCGGGACTCGAAGGACTCGAAGAGTTCAAGGGGCTCGAAGGGCTCCAACGGCTCCAACGGCTCGACTGGCTCGAATGGCTCGAAAGGGGAGGTCGCATGAGCCACACCGTGCACATCAATCCGCTGCGCTGGTTCACCGATGGCGAGGGTGGCCTGGAGTTCGTCGAGTCGTTCGGCACGCCGGTGCCGGCCGACCTGCTGGAGGAGGCGCGTGCCGCGTCCTATCCGGAAGTCGGCGACGTGCTGGCGGTGTTGCGTGCCGAAGGGTTGTCCGCGCGCTGTTGGTTCACCCTGTGGGTCGACGGTGCGGAGGTGCCGGATCCGTTGCCGGCGCGGCCGGGGGCGGCCGATGGCGACCACCTGGGCGGGTTCGCGGTGGCGGTCGCGGGGGAGCGCAAGCGGATCGGGACGGACGAGCCGGCGTCCGGGCTGACCTTCCGGGCTCCGGGGGCGGGCGCGGCGGAGCGGGCGGTGGCGGCGCTGGCCGAGGCGTTCGGTCCGCAGGTGATGTGGGCCGGGGATGTCGGCGACGTCGTGGTGGTGCCGCCCGGGCTGACCGCGGCCCAGGTGCGGGCGCGACGGGCGGGGTGCGACATGGCCGATTCGTGAGGGATCTGCCCCTGTTCGTGGGGGCGGCCGATCTGGGAGCGTAGGCCGGGGAAGCCCCCGTGAGGGGGCGGCCACCCGACTCGCTCGACTGCTGGGAGCCCTCGCCATGCCCTTCTCGCTGTTCGGTCGCAAGAAGTCGAAGCCGGACTCGTCGGCGGCTGCCGCGCCGCCCGCCACCGCACCCTCGGCCACCGTGCGCAGCGGCAGCGGCTCGGCGGTCTCGCTCGACAAGATCGAACGCTCCGCCCCCGGGTTGGTCAGCCTGTACAAGGCGGCCGGGGTCAGCCTGGAGAAGAACCGACTGGCGGGTGTGCGTGCCGCGGTCTACCTGGTGCTCGACCGCTCCGGCAGCATGGCGCCGTTCTACAAGAACGGCAGCGTGCAGGCGCTCGCCGACCGGGTGTTGGCCGCAGCCGCGCACTTCGACGACGACGGCTCGGTGCCGGTGATCTTCTTCGACACGAAGGCGTACCGGGCCGAGGAGATCTCGCTGGACAACTACGGTGGCCGGATCGCCGCGCTGCACAAGAAGCTCGGCCATATGGGCACCACGGACTACGTGTCGGCGATGGAAGCGGTGATCGCGCACTATCGCTCGTGTGGTGCGACCGACCCGGCCTTTGTGATCTTCCAGACGGACGGGGCGCCGAACAACGCCAAGGCCGCGGAGAAGGCCATCTGCAAGGCGGCCGAGTTGCCGATCTTCTGGCAGTTCATCGGCTTCGGCCGGGACGAGTTCCGCTTCCTGCACCGTCTGGACGACCTGCCCGCCCCCAAGTACCGCGTGGTCGACAACGCGGGTTTCTTCGAGGCCGGTGCGGACCCGCGGCGCATGCCCGACGCCGAACTGTTCGACAACCTGATGAACGAATTCCCGGAGTGGCTCCAGACGGCGAAGGCCGCGGGGGTTCTTCGCTGACACGGCGCCGCCCCCACCGGTGGCCCGGGCGGGTGGCGCTGGTCGACGCCGGCGCCACGGCCGGGGACGCCGGAGCCGGCGGCCGGGTGGGCCGACTTCCCCGTGGAAGGCAGCTTGAGCCGTCCCGCCGCCGCCGGCGCCGATGGGGACCGGGAGAGCCGCTTCGCCCGGGTGAGCGCGGCCTCGGACACGCCGTGGTTGCCACCACCGATGTCGGCGTACGGGTGGCCGTACTTCGGGCCGCCGGCCGCGGGTGCGGCGTCGCGCTTCCGGGCGTTGGCGTCGGCTGAGGGCGCATTGCCGGTCGGGTGGTGTGTCTCTTGTGCGGCGGTGATGTCGGTGGAGGGGCGCGTTGCTGTCCGGGTGGTGGCCCCGGGGGAGGGCTGCGTCGCCGTCCGGGGTGTGGCGTCGGCTCTCGTGGGGCGATGGCGGCGGTGGTCGGGTGTGCTTGTCGGCGGGGCGTGTTGCTTGTCCGGGGGGTGGCGTCCGGCTCCGGGCGCGCTGCCGTCCGGGCGGTGGTGGCGTCGGCTTTCGTGGGGCGATGGCCTCGGTGGTTGCGGGGCGTTGGTGTCGGCGGTGGGTGTGTTGCCCGTCTCGGGGGTGGCGTCGGCTGGGGTCGCACCGCCGGCTGGTGGTGGTGGCGTCGGCACTTGTGGTGTGGGGCGCACTGCCGTCCGGGTGGTAGCGCGCGTTGGTTCTTGTGGGGCGTTGGTGTCGAGGGTCGGATGTCGCCCTGGCGTCGGTGGGCGTGTTGCCCGTGCGGGGGCGGCGTCGGAGGCAGGGCGCGGACCGCCGTCTGGTCGGTTGCGGGGTTGGCTTTGGAGTGCACCGCCGTGGGGGCGGTGGGGTGACGTCGGGTCTCGCGGCGTGATGGTGTCGGTGGAGAGGCGCATCGGTGTCCGGGGGTGTGGCATCGGCGGTCGTGGGGAGGTGGTGTGGGGCTGGGAGCCGGGGCCCGGGGCCGGGAGCCGGAGCGGGGTCTGGGGGCCCGGAAGCGCGCACTTTGCCCTGCCGGCGGTGGGCGCGTTGCCCGGCCGGGTGGTGGCGTTGGCCCCGGGCGCGCTGCCCTCCGAGCGGTGGTGCATGGGCTCTGGCGGGGCGGTGGTTCGGCCGGCCGTCTGGGCGGTGGTGGTGTCGGCTTTCATGGGGCGGTGGCTTCGGTCGTTGCGGGGCGACGGTGTCGGCGGTGGGTGGGTTGCTCGTCCCGGAGGCGCGGCGGGTGTGGGTGCGATGACCCGTCCCGGAGGCGGCGGCGGGTGTGGGGCGGGTTGCCGGCCGGGTGTGCTCACCGGGGCTCGGCGCGGCGCGCCTCGTGCGGCGACGAGCGGTTGTGTGCAAGGGGAGGCAGGGGGTGCTTGGGAGCGCGTCCCGGGCCGGTCGGGAGTCGGTGGTGAGGGTTAGGGTCGGGGGGTGGATTCCGATCTCTTCACCGCTGCCGCCGAGGCCCGGCAGGCCAAGGACCCCTCGCTCGCGCCGCTGGCCGTGCGGATGCGCCCGCGTGACCTGGACGAGGTGGTCGGTCAGCGGCACCTGCTGGGCGAGGGGTCGCCGCTGCGCCGGTTGGTGTCGTCGGACAGTCGGGTCACCGCGCCGTCCTCGGTGATCCTGTGGGGGCCGCCCGGGACCGGCAAGACCACGCTCGCCTACGTGGTCAGCCATGTCACCAAGCAGCGTTTCGTGGAGTTGTCGGCGATCACGGCAGGGGTCAAGGAAGTGCGCGCGGTGATCGAGGACGCGCGTCGGCAGGCCGGTGCGCAGGGCCGCGACACGGTGCTGTTCCTGGACGAGATCCACCGCTTCTCCAAGGCCCAGCAGGACTCGCTGCTGCCCGCGGTGGAGAACCGATGGGTGACGCTGATCGCGGCGACCACGGAGAATCCGTACTTCTCGATCATCAGCCCCCTGCTCTCCCGCTCCCTGCTGCTGACCCTGGAGTCGTTGACCGACGACGACCTGCGCGAGGTCGTGCACCGCGCGCTCGGCGACGAGCGCGGACTCAAGGGCACGCTCACCCTCGATCCGGACGCCGAGGAGCACCTGCTGCGCATCGCGGGCGGTGACGCGCGACGGATCCTGACCGCGTTGGAGGCGGGTGCGGGATCGGCGGCCGACAAGGGCGAGGACACGATCACGCTGGCCACGCTGGAGAGCGCGGTGGACCGGGCGGCGGTGCGGTACGACCGGGACGGGGACCAGCACTACGACGTGGCGAGCGCGTTGATCAAGTCGATCCGGGGCTCCGATGTGGACGCCGCGCTGCACTATCTGGCGCGGATGATCGACGCGGGGGAGGACCCGCGATTCATTGCCCGGCGGCTGATGATCTCGGCGAGCGAGGACATCGGAATGGCCGACCCGACCGCGTTGCAGGTCGCGGTCGCCGCCGCGCAGGCGGTTGCGCTGATCGGCTTCCCCGAGGCGCGGATCACGCTGTCCCAGGCGACCATCCACCTGGCCCTGGCGCCGAAGTCGAACGCGGCCTATCTGGCGATCGACGCGGCACTCGGCGACGTCCGAAAGGGGCTGGCCGGCCCGGTGCCGGCACACCTGCGCGACGGCCACTACAAGGGCGCGGCCAAACTCGGTCACGCGCAGGGCTACGTCTACCCGCACGACGTCCCCGGCGGCGTGGCAGCCCAGCAATACGCCCCCGACGCCATCCACGGCCGCACCTACTACGAACCCACCCGCCACGGCGCCGAAGCCCGCTACGCCGACATCGCCACATGGACCCGATCCCGCCTGACCAACACCACCCCCACGGACGAATAACCCACCCGGCCCCCACCCGCCCAAGCCCTGCCGGCCCACAGCGGCCGACAGGTGACGGCCCACCATCCAGGCAGCGCTCGCCGATACGCCCCACCCGCCGGCATCACGCCCGCCCGTGTTGCGCCCGTATCCGCCGCGCCGCCGGCGCCCCGAGCCGTGCGCCGCATCCGCGGGCGTGGTGCCCTGGTCTGCGCACAGCCGTTCGTCGTCGCCCTCGCCGGCGTCACCCCCGTGTACGACCCCTTGCCTGCCTGCGCGGTGCCGCCGTTGCCTGCGTTGCACTCGGCGGTCGTGCCACATCGGCCTGCACCTGCTCGCGTCGCGCTCGCGCGTGTTGCGCTCGTTTACGTCGTGCCGTATTTGCCCGCCTTGCGCTCAGCCGGTCACGCTGCATCGGCTCGCGCACCCGCTTGCGTCGCGTTCCGTCCTGCGCGCGCACATGCCCACCGTTACGCTCCCGCGTGTTGCGCTCGCTACCCGGCGCCTGTCGGTGTTGCGGCGTCTACCTGCATCGATCTCGGTCGTCGGTGCCGCACGCGCGCGCACCCGCCTGTGTCGCGCTTGCTTGCGCCACGCATGTTGCCCCACGCCTGCCCGCGTTGCGTCCGGACGGCGCGCGCACTCACTCGCGTGGGCCCCCTACGCCGTCTCGCTTGCGCCGCGCATTGCCCGCTTGCGCCCTACCTGTCCGCCTTGCCTCTGTCATCCGGGCTGCACCTCTACGTGCTGCCGTGCGGCCGCTCACCCGTGTGTGTCCTTGGGCCGTCGATGGGTCCCGTTGTCGGCGCCGCACACGCGCCTGCTTGCCTGCGTTGCGCTCGCTTGGGTGATGCCGGCCCCGTGCCGCGCTGCTTTTGCCTGCGTTGCGTTGTACCGGGCTGCGTTGTGCTCAGCGTCGGTGTGGCATCCGTGCATGACCTGTTCGTCTTGTGCCCTGCTTACGCGGTTTCTGGCTGGGCCGCGCTGTACTTGCCTGTGCTGCGCCGTACTTGGCCTGCGTTGCGCTGAGCCGTCCGCGCCGTATCCGCGCGCGTCGTGCCCCGGTCTCCGCGCCCGTTCGCCCTCGCCCCCGCCCGTGCCGTGCTCGCCCGTGCCGCGCTCGCCCGTGCCGGGCTTGACCACGTCGCATCGTGCGCGTCGCGCCTGCTGGTGCCGAGTTCGGCCCCGCGTTGCGGCCGTTCGTGCCGGGCCCGGTTCGTGCTCGGTGTGCTGGTCGTCCGGGGGGTGGATTTTGGGGTCGGTCGTGTGGGGGACTTTGGGGCCGTGCGGCGGGGGTGGGGCGGCGCGGGGAGGGCCGTGGGATGTATGTGGGCGCCGTACCGGTGGGGGACGACCTGCGGAGTGGGGGCGGTCGAGGATGGCGGTATCCCATTGCTCGGCTCGGTTTCCGGGGGCTGCCCATGTTTCGTTTCGCTCTGCGCAACGTCGTCGCGCACAAGGCCAGATTGGCGATGACCGCCGTCGCCGTGCTCCTCGGGGTCGCGTTCGTCGCCGGCACCCTGGTCTTGTCGGACACCTTGGGCCGGGCCTTCAAGAACACCGCGTCCAGGAGCTTCGCCGACGTTTCCGTCGCGGTGATCGACGACAACGTGGACCGCGCCGGATCCCGGGAGCACGGCCGTCCGGATCCCGCGCTCACCGAGGACACCCTCACTCGGTTGCGCGCGCTGCCGGGAGTCGCCCGGGCGCGCGGAGTGCTGGAGGGCTTTACCGGTGTGGTCGACCGCGACGGCGACCTGCTCGGGTCCGGGTGGACCACCATCGGGACCAACTTCGTGCCGACCGCCGGCGGAGCCGACCCGCGCTTCCCGATGCGGGCCGGGCGTGGGCCGGCGAACGGCCGCGAGATCGCGTTGGATGCGCGGAGTGCGGACAGGGCCGGCTTCCGGGTCGGCGACACCGTACGCGTCGCGCTGAGCGGTCCGATGGTGGAGACCCGGCTGACCGGCGTGTTCGGGACCGACGACCCGCGGGTGTCGGCGGGCGGCTCGCTGGTCCTGTTCGACACCGCCACCGCGCAGCGGCTGTTGTTGGCACCCGGCCGGTACGGCGAGATCGACCTGACCGCGGCCCCCGGTACGAGCGAGACGGCGCTGCGCGACGCGGCTGCGCGGGTGTTGCCCCACGCCGACAACCTGCGGGTGGACTCCGGGCGGGCGCTCGCCCGAGAGCAGATGGACCAGATCGAGGCCGGCACTCGGCAGATGACCATCGCGCTGCTCGCGTTCGCCAGCATCGCGCTGTTCGTCGCCACGTTCATCATCGCCAACACGTTCACCATGCTCGTGGCCCAACGCACCCGCGAACTGGCCCTGTTGCGCGCGGTCGGTGCCCGACGCGGACAGGTCACCCGGATCGTGCTGTGCGAGGCGGCGGCGGTCGCCGTGGTCGCCTCGCTGCTGGGCCTGGCCGTCGGGATCGCGCTCGCGGGCACGCTGCGGTCGCTGCTGGAACGGTTCGGCGCCCACCTGCCCGCCGGCCCGCTGATCGTCGAGGCCCGCACGATCGCGGTGGCGCTGCTCGTGGGCTGCGGGGTCACCCTGCTCGCCGCCTGGCTGCCGGCCCGGCGCGCGTCCCGGATCCCGCCGGTCGCCGCACTGAACACCGTCGAACAACCCGCCGGCCACGGCGGCCTGCGCGGTCGCAGCGTCGTGGGCGCGCTGGTGACGGCCGCCGGCGCGGCGCTCACCGGGTACGGCCGTTCCACCGCCGGCGACGGCGGCCGAGTGCCGGTGGCCGTCGGGGTGTTCCTGGTCCTGGTCGGCATCCTCCTGCTCACCCCGCTGTTGTCCCGGCCCGTGATCGGGGCGAGCGCGCCGTTCCTGGACCGGCCGTTCGGCGTGGCCGGTCGGCTGGCCCGCCGCAACGCCGTCCGCAACCCCCGCCGTACCGCCGCCACCGCGTCGGCGCTGACCATCGGGCTGTGCCTGATCGCGGGTCTGACCATGCTCGGCGCATCGATCCGGCAGGCGGTCGAGGAGCGGGCGATCGCCGAGGTGGCGGCCGACTACCGGATCCAAACGGTCAACGGCGCGCCCGTCGACGCGAGCGTGCTCGACGCGGTCGCCCGGGTGCCGGGGGTGACCGCGATGTCCCCGCTGATCCGGGACACGGTGACGCTGGACGGCCGCAACACCGCCGTGATCGGCGTGGATCCCCAGGGAATCGAACGACTGCTCGCGCTCGGCGGCACGGCCGACGCCGCGGCGGCGCTGCGCCGGGGCGAGATCCTGGTCACGGCGGCCACTGCGAAGCAGCGCGGCTGGCGGATCGGGTCCGTGGTCCCGATCGGCTATCCCGACGGCACCCGGGGGCGCGTCACCATCGGCGGATTCCATGGCGATCTCGAACAGTTGACCAAGGTCACCGTGCCGGCCGCGCTCGTACAGGCGCATTCCGCGCACCGCGACATCCGGTCGATCATGGTGCGCACCGCCGGCGGCGACGACGCGCGGACCACGCGGACGATCGAGCGGGCGATCGGCGACAACCCCTTGATCGTGGTCGAGGACCGCACCGACATCCGGCAGTCCATCAGCCGCAGCGTCGACCTGTTGCTCAACATCATGTACGGGCTGCTCGCGATGGCCGTGCTGATCGCCGTGCTCGGCGTGATCAACACGCTGGCCATGTCGGTCTTCGAACGCCGGCGCGAGATCGGGATGCTGCGCGCGATCGGCCTCGACCGCTCGCGGGTGCGCACCATGGTCCGCCTCGAATCGTTGGTGATCTCGGTCTTCGGCGCGGTACTCGGGGTGGCCGTGGGCACGTTCCTGGCCTGGGGGATCCTGGGTCCGCTGCGGAGCAAGGTGCCGAATCTGGTTCTGGTCGTCCCGTGGCCCGCCGTCGCCGGATTCCTCGCCCTCGGGGTGGGCGTCGGCATCATCGCCGCGGTCTGGCCGGCGCGTACCGCGGCCCGCGCCGACGTGCTGGCGGCCATCGGCACCGAGTGAGCGACGTACGCGCCACCGCTGTCGTCACCGAGTGAGCGACGTACGCGCCGCCGCTGTCGTCACCGAGTGGGTGGCGTGCGCACTACCGCCGTTGGCGCCGTGTGGGTGAGGTACGCACGCCGTCCTCGGCACCGTGTGGGTGACGTGCGCACGACCGCCGTGGCACCGTGTGAGCGTGATCGGCGCGTCCGGGCCCCGCGACGGGGCACGCCCGGCGTCAACTCACCACCGCGCGCAGCCCGTCCGGGTCCGGCGCCGTCATCGCCCGGGCGATTCCGGGGTCCGGTGTTCCGGTGACGGCGCCCACCACGGTGCGGCGGATCAATTCGGTCCAGGCCGGGGCCCGCCGCATCATCGCGTGGCCGTCCGGGAGTTCGAAGCGGCAGACCCGCTCGGACACCTCCCGGGCGGCCAGCGCGTAGCGATGCGAGGCCGTCGGGCTGGTGGTGTGGTCGGCCGTGCCGTGCACGATCACCACATCGCGGCCGGCGAGTTGGGTGTACGGCTCGTCGTCCTCGATCCACGGCGCGAGGGCGCAGACGGTACGCACACTCTCGTGCTCGGCCACGCGCAACGCGGTACGGCCGCCCATCGAGTGGCCGACCAGGGTGACCTCGGCGTGCGGATAGCGGGTACGGATGCCGTCGAGCGCCCACCACGCGTCCTGGACCGGGTCGTGATCGGGCTCGTTCCAACCGCGCACCCGGTAGCGCAGCAGCCAGGTCGCGGCGCCCTCCGCGCGGGTCGCCCGATGGACGCTCCGGGCGATCGGCACCATCCGGCGATAGGCCAGGTTGCGGGTCGACGCGGGTTGCCGACTGCGCGCACGACCGCCGGGCAGGATCAGGACGACCGCGCGGACATCCGTCCCACTCGGCGGCGACCACGTACGCAGCGCGGCGAGCGGCCCGGTGGATGCGTGCGCGTCCGGCATGCGGAGCCTCCATGCTTCTTGCCGGTCCGGCGGCCCGGACCCCGTCATCGACCCGAGGCGGCGGATCCCGACCACCAACCCCAAACCCCGAACGCCCCCGCCTCCCACGTCGTTCCCACCATCACGCCAACACGAGCAAACTCCCACCGCGCTGGGGGACGCCGACGCCGAGGCGGTGGACCAGCCGAGCACGGACCCGCAGCCGGCGATGCGCACTGCGGGGTGCGCGCTGGGGGCGGCCGGCTGGTCAAGGCGGAGCTTGCGTCGATCGGGGGCCACGGAACGTGCCCTCCGCCCGCACGGGTCGATCACGTACCGGAATCCGAATCTGCGCCGCGGAACAACGTGCCGGAACCGACACCAAGCACCCGTGCTCGCTCCGGCCGCCGAGCGGGTCTCGGTGGCGGCGCGGTGTGGTGGCCGGGGTGGATCGTGGCCTTGAGGATGGTCGGTTGAGCCAACGTGGCAAGGCCGGCGAGCCGCACGTCGGTTGCGGTGGCGGAGCGGCTGTCGGCGGTGTGGTGAGTGGCGAGTGGATCGGCCGGCTTGTGGGCCTCGATCGGGGTCTTGAGGCTGGTTCGTTGGGCCGCGTGGAATGGCATGGCCTGACCGGCGTCGGGCGCAGTGGAGGTGGAGCCTGTCGGCGACGGTGGTGCGCTGTGGCGGTCGGCCTGAGGTGGGCGTGTTGTCGGGATGTGCGCCCAAGTCGGGACCCTGGGCCGTTGTCGGCCGGGCGCGTGGGTCGTGAGTGGCCGACTGTGGTGTCGGGGCTTCGAGGAGGGCGGCTTGTCGGGCTGGAGTTCCAGGGCTGACGTCGGGTCCATTGCACCGCAACACGCCACGAACAACTCACTCGAGACCAGGGTCGACGACACACCCGCCGTCAGCCCCGCCACACCGCCCGGCGAAGCGCGCCGAGATCCCGGCTCGGGCGCTTACCCACAGCCACCACACGCCCGACCGCCACCGCCAACAGCGGCTCCGCAGCTGCACGCTGCACGCGACGCCCGGCCTGCGCCGTGCGCATAGGGCCCTGGTCCCGGGTGGGTCGGCGGCGGCGGTGTTGCGGCGCTACGGCCGGGGGCGGTCGTCGATCGCGACTTCGGGTTGCGAATTTCGGTGTCCGGTGGCCGAGTCGCGTGCGGAACGTGGTCCGACACCGCCGGTTGGCCTTCGAGGACGGCAAGCCGGTCCGGGGGACGGTACGCGTGTGGGTCGGAGGCGCGCTGAAGGTCGGGGAAGCCCGATGTGCCGTGTACGCGATTCGGGGCAGGCTGTCCGGGACCGGCTGCGGCTTGGGGTGCACGTACGGCGAGGGGAGCGGGATGAGTCTGGGGAGCGTGGTCGTCACCGGGGCGGCCGGGCGGATCGGGACGGAGCTGCGCAAAGGCTTGCGTGGTGCGGCGAAGCGGTTCGTGCTGCTTGATCTGGTCCCGCTGCGGCCGGAGCACGCGGGCGAGGAGGTGCGCGTCGTCGACCTCCTGGACGCGCCGGCCGTCGAGGCCGCGCTGGCCGGCGCGGATGCGGTGATCCACCTCGGCGGCATTCCGAACGAGGCGCCGCTCCCGGAACTGGTGCAGGCGAACGTACTGGGCACCCACAACGTGCTGGAGGCCGCCCGACGGACCGGCGTGCCCCGGGTCGTCCTGGCCGGCAGCAATCGGGTCACCGGCTTCCACCCCGTCGGTCGGCTCACCGCTCCGGACGACCCGGTACGCCCTGACGGCCTGTACGGCGTGAGCAAGGTGGCCGTGGAGGCGCTGGGTCGGCTGTACGCGGACAAGTTCGGCCTGTCGGTGTTCTGTCTGCGGATCGGCAGCTTCGAGCCGGAGCCCGTCGAGCCGCGCCACCTGGCCACATGGCTGAGCCCACGCGACTGCGTCGGCTTCTTCCGAGCAGCCCTGGACGCCCCGATCGCCGCCGGCTTCACCACCGCCTACGCCGTCTCGGCCAACACCCGTCGCTTCTGGACCCTGCCCACACCCGCCGAACTGGCCTACACACCCGTCGACGACGCCGAGCGATACGCCGTCGCGATCCCAGGCGCGGCCACCCCCGCCGACCCGGCCGCCCCACAGGCGGGCTCCCTCGCCGATCGAGAGTTCACCCTGCGCCACCTCCGCCCCTGATCGCGCACGGCTGCGCCGCGACCGGCCGGCCCCGGTCGCCTGCCTGCGCCTGGACGCCGAGCGATACGCCGCAGCCGTCCCCGGCGCGGCCACTCCCGCCCCCGACTGCCCCTCACCGACCGAGAGGGCATCCCGCGCCGATTTACGCCCCTGACGGCGTGGATGTCCGGTGGATTCACGCCGACCCGATCGCCCTGCGGTCCTGTTCTTTACTGCGCCTGATGAGGACTCCCCGCGCCGGTTCCGCCCTAGACAGCGCGGGTGCGGTGCGGCCGATGGCCGATGGCCGGCGCCTGACGGGCCTGGATGTCGGGTTTCCGCCGCCGCTGTCGCGGGTGCGACCGCCCTTGCCGATTCGACCGCTCCCAAACCGGTCCCCTGGCCGACCGAGAGTTCACCCCGTGCCGACCCCGCCCTGACAACGCGGGCGCCGGGGCGGGCTCGGCGTCCCGGTGCATGGCCGGCGCCGTTACACGCCCCGGGCGTCGGGCTCCCCCCGCCGTCCGTCCCGCGCAGACGCAGAAGCGCGTCGGTCGGCAGCGCAGTCGTCCCGATCCGCCCGCGCATTCGCGCCCACCCGCAGGCGCACACGCACCCCGCAACAGACCGCACCCGCGCTAGGCGGTGCCGTTCTTTACCCTCGCGTGCCGTGCCGTGCCGTGCAGTGATCCGTAGCCGCGCGCACGCGCTTACATCGCAACGCACGCGCACCCGTACCCACCTCGCATCCGGCCAGAATCACGTGGCACGCGCGTCGTCCCGTGCACGCACAGGCCCACCTCCGTCGCCCGGCCCGCGCCCTCGCTCGCCTGCGTTCCCTCCGCACAGGGGCCGTCACCGCCGTCGAGCACTCCCGCTCGCCGTGCCGCCACCGACACAGACCCGGATACCGTCACCGACCCGGACACCAACTTCGCCACCGGCCCGCAACCCCGCGACTGCGAAGCGCCCCGCGACCGCCAAGCGCAGCGCGTCGTAGCCCCCACCGCACCCCCCGGGCACCCGTCAGAAGCCTCGGGTGCGTTTGGAGGCCGGGCGCATTTCGCGGCCGGTGCGCGGTGGTGGGGACGGGAGGACGAAGCGGGCTGCCTCGGAGCCGACGTTGACGCCTGCCGCGAGGGCCAGGGCCAGGGACGCCGCGTTGACCAGGCTGCGCCAGCCGGTGTCGGTGTGGCCGAGGGCGAGCCCCAGCATGCCCTGATACATCGCGCTGCCCGGGAGCATCGGGCCGATCGCCGGGATCACGTACGGCAGCGCCGACGTCCCGTGCCACCGGGCGAGCAACTGCCCGAGCAGCCCGAGCAGTCCCGTCGCGACGGCGGTCGCGAGCACCGGTGCGGCGCCTGCCTCGCGCAGCACCTGGAACACCGCCCAGCCGACCGCACCGCCCGCCGCCGCGACCGGCAGCAGCACCCGTCGCACCTGGACCAGCACCGCGAAGGTCATCGACACCGCGCCCGCCGCGAGGAGTTGCACCGCGCGGGGGTTGGCATTGAGGTTGAACGTGCCCTCGACGTTGAACTGCACGCCCACCTGGTCGCCGATGTAGATCACGATCGAGATGCCGACGATGATGCCGACGATCAGGTAGAAGACCTCCAGCAACCGGGCGGCGGCGGTGATGTAGAAGCCGGTCAGCCCGTCCTGGACCGCGGCGACCAGGGCTCGCCCGGGCAGCAGCGCGAACAGCCCGCCGGTGACCACGGCGTAGGGATTGATGCCGACCCCGACCTTGATCATCCCCACCGTGATCGCGGCGGCCGGCATCGAGGCGAGCACGAACTGGTAGAACTCCGGGACCCCTCGGTCGGAGAGCAGCTGCGCGAGCCGCTCGCCGATCAGTGCCGCGACGCAGGCCGCGATGGCCACGATCACCCCGCCACCGACCATGACGCTGGCGAAGGCCGCGATCAGACCGGCGGACAGCAGCAGCAGGTTGCGCGGATACGGGTGCCGGTTGCGGCGGATGTCGGCGAGCCGGTGGTACGCCTCCTCCAGGGTCAAATCGGCGCCGGTGATGTCCGAGACCAACTGGTGCGCCTCGTCGAGCCGGGTGTAGTCCACCGCGCGCCGGCGGACCACCCGTTCGCCGGTGACCGGCGGTTCGACCAGGGACGGCTGGTAGGACAGGGTGATCGCGACGAAGGTCACATTGGGCTGGCAGCGTTCCAGGCCGTACGCGTCGGTGATGCCGAGCATCGCCGCCTCGACGTCCTCCCCGCCCTCGCCGCTGGCGAGCAACAGTTCGCCGGTGCGCAGCGCCAGGTCGAGCACACGCGGGACCGAGGGGCCGGCCTCCGGCTTCTCCGGGGCGGGCACGATCGGGATGCTCGCGGTGTGCCCGCTGAATCGCAACTGGGTGCGCAGCCGGTCCTGCCACGGGCTGGCCCCGGATCGGGGCGCGGGCCGGGTTTCCGGCTCCCAGGGTGCGCGGGGGTTCGGATGGTCGCGGCCTTCCCCGTTCGCCGGTTCCTCCGGCCTGTGCCGCGAATGATGCTCCGACACCCCGTGTGGTCCCTTCCGCCGTGCGCGATGCGGTCGTTCCGCGTCGGCGGTCTCCTGCCCGGTCCGCCGTGGCGATCCGCCCGGGTGGATCGCCACCCGTTGCCGCGACCGGAAACGTTAGCCGGTCCCGGGTGCCCGACACGGCACACCACGACGCGGCCGGGCACGCGGCCCACGACGACCGCGCTCGACCGATCCCGGACCGGGAGACTGCCCACCCAAGATCGCATCATGCGACCCGCATCGCATGACACGCATCATGCGTCACCGGAAGACGCGGACACGCGTCCTGCGCCACGAGCCACCTCACGCCCCAAGCGTCATGCGCCACCACACACATCAGGCGACCGGGGGAGGCGGCCGAGAAGCACACATCTCACGACACCGGAAGGCCGCCCGAGAGCCACACATCACGCGACACGGGAAAGCCGCCCGAGAGCCGCCCGACCCGAACCGAACCAGCCCCATGCGACCCCGACCTCACCCGACCCACCCGGCCCGCCATCACCCCTGCCCCTGCACCCCGCCATGCACCCCGTGCAGCAACCGGCGCAGCGCCTCGCCCAGTTGCATCGGCCCCGCGACCGGCGTCTCGAAATCGAACCGCACGTCACACGTACGCTCCGGCCCGCCCGTGCGCAGCCGGATGCCGTGTCGGTCCAGCGACACCGGCGCGACCCGCTCGTCGCAGGCCGGCGCGCCCGCCAGGCTCGCCAGCCGGCACAGGTCGTTGCCGTGCGCGGCGGCGAGGTGCTGGAGCAGTTCGGCCTCGTGGCCGGCCAGCGGGTCGGGCCGGGCGTCCGCGTACTCCTCCGGCTCGACGTGCCCGGTGCCCCACAGGTCGTCGACCAGCACTTCGCCGACCTCCAGACGCACGATGGTGCCCGCCCGCAGCGATGCGGTGGGGTCGGGGGCCTGCTCGGCCAGCCGGGCGGCGGCCTCGTCGGCGTCGGAACCGGTGGGGATGGTCAGCCAGCCGGCGATCCAGCAGTGCGCCCGGACCCGGTGCGGCACGGCGACCGGTGCGACGTCCACCAGGTGCAGCACGGCGGCCACGTCCTCGCGCGAGGTCAGTACGACCGCGGCGGTCTCGCCCGGGACGAGCAGCAGCAGCGAGCCGTCCGGCTCGACCGCCCGGGCGGCCGGGACCACCTGCTCCTCCCGGTCGCCGGGCAACTCCAGGGTGGCCGAGCCGGCGAAGCCGGCCAGGGTGCGGGCCCGCTCGGCGATCTGCGGTCGTCGGGAAGAGACATCGGTACGCCCGGCGTTGGCCTCGGTGGGAACAGACATGGCGTCCTCCAGGTGTGGCGCTCGTTTGCGACCCCCGTGCGGGCTACCGAACGCGTCGTCGTTAAGGTTAGGCTTACCTAAGTGCACCGATCTTGGCAAGGCGACCCGCGTCACGGCGGCCCGAGCGAAGGCGGCCCTCGAAGGGCCGCCGCCACCGCGGCCGACCGCGCGACGGCGAGCCGCGCACAGGCGGCCCACCAGGACGACCCACACCGAAACATGCCCGCACGGAGGACCCGACCTTGAACCAGACCCGACCCAAGATCCGGCGCAGCCGTGCGCTCGGTGTGGCGCTCACGCCCAAGGCCGCGAAGTACCTGGAGAACCGGCCGTACCCGCCGGGCGAGCACGGTCGTGGTCGCAAGCAGTCCTCGGACTACAAGACCCGGTTGATGGAGAAGCAGCGTCTGCGCTTCCAGTACGACATCTCCGAGGTCCAGATGCGGGCCGCGTTCGACCGCGCCAACAAGCACTCCGGCAAGACCGGTGACGAGCTGGTGGTCGACCTGGAGCGCCGGCTCGATGCGTTCGTGTTGCGCGCGGGCTTCGCGCGCACCGTCTACCAGGCGCGGCAGATGGTCACCCACGGCCACATCGAGGTCAACGGCGGCAAGGTGGACAAGCCGTCCTACCGGCTCAAGCCCGACGACATCGTCGCGGTGCGCGAGCGCAGCCGGACCAAGCCGCTGTTCCAGGTGGTCCAGGCCGGCGGGTTCGCCGCCGCCGAGACCCCGCGCTACATCGAGGCCCGCCTGGACAAGCTGATGGCGCGCCTGGACCGGCTCCCGCAGCGCCGCGAGGTCCCGGTGATCTGCGACGAGCAACTGGTCGTCGAGTACTACTCGCGCTGATCCGCGAGCGCACCCGACGCCGAACCGCGCCGAATCGCGACGCCCGCCCCGAACCGCGCCGCAGCGCACGCCGAACCGCGCCGCAGCGAATCCGAGGGCACCACACCACACCGCACCAACCCGCTCCCGCTCCTCCCCAGCCGCCCGCCGCCCGCCGCCCGCCGAGCCCTCGCACGGCAGCATGCCGACGGCACCGCACCGGCGATCGGGAAGCGACACCAAGTCAACACACGCGCCACACCGACCGCGCGGGTTTCCTCGGACGAGGAGACCCGCGCGGTCGCGGTAGGGTCGGGTTTTCCGAGGCGGGCCACGCATGTCTGCCGCCTCGACTGATCCCACTCATCAAGGAGCGCATGACGGTGTCGGGTGGCGAAGTCGCGCTGATGATCATCGCGGTTTTCTGGGCGATCCTGGTCGCCTTTCTCGCAGTGGCTCTGGTCAAGCTGGCGAAGGTGCTCAAGGAGGCCACGACCCTGGTCGCAGGAGTGGCGGACCGAGCCGTTCCGCTGCTCGACGAGGTGACCGAGACGGTCCGGGCGACCAACGCCCAGATGGGCCGGGTCGACCAGATCGCGGGCAATGTGCAGACCATGACCACGAACGCCACCGCGCTTTCCTCCACGGTCGCCGCCACCCTGGGCGGCCCGCTCGTGAAGACCGCCGCGTTCAGCTACGGTGTCCGCCGCGCGTTGTCCGCGCAGCAGCGCGCCGAGCTCGGCCGTCGGGTGCGGGTCGCGGCCAAGGCGCAGAAGGTCGCACGGCAGCGCAGCATGCGCGGGAGAGGCTGAGTCGAATGGCGAGGCTGTTCTGGATCGCGGTCGGCGCCGGCGCCGGCGTCTGGGCCGCGCGCAAGGTCAAGGACAAGGCGTACAAGTACACGCCCGAGGGCGTCGCCGACAATGTCACCGGCATCGGCGAGGCGATCAAATACTTCGCGGACGAGATCCGCGCGGGCATGGCCGAACGCGAGCAGGAGCTGTACCGCGCCATCGGCGCGGACGTGGCCGCCGCGTCGTTGCCGCCCGCCCCGGTGCGGCGCGTGTTGCCCGGCACCCGGGAAGCGCACGACGACTGGCACGACGGGCGTGATCTGTACGACCCGCGTGAGCTGTACGAAGGCAAAGCAAGGTACGACCGAAGGGACGGCAGCTGATGGAATCGGCAGAGATCCGGAAGCGCTGGCTGCGCTTTTTCGAAGAGCGCGGACACACCGTCGTCCCCTCGGCCTCGCTGGTCGCGGACGACCCCACGCTGCTCCTGGTGAACGCCGGCATGGTGCCGTTCAAGCCGTACTTCCTCGGTGAGGTCAAGCCGAGCTTCAAGCGCGCCACCAGCGTGCAGAAGTGCGTGCGCACCCTGGACATCGAAGAGGTCGGCAAGACCACCCGGCACGGGTCGTTCTTCCAGATGTGCGGCAACTTCTCGTTCGGCGACTACTTCAAGGAAGGCGCGATCGGCCTCGCCTGGGAGTTGCTCACCAACTCGATCGAGGACGGCGGCTACGGGCTGGACCCGGAGAAGTTGTGGATCACCGTCTACCTCGACGACGACGAGGCCGAGCGCATCTGGCGGGACGTGATCGGCGTACCGCCCGAGCGCATCCAGCGCCTGGGCAAGTCGGAGAACTTCTGGTCGATGGGCGTGCCCGGACCGTGCGGCCCGTGCTCGGAGATCAACTACGACCGCGGCCCCGCCTACGGCGAGGCGGGCGGCCCGGCCGTCAACGGCGAGCGCTACCTGGAGATCTGGAACCTGGTCTTCATGCAGTACGAGCGCGGCGCCGGGACCGGCAAGGACGACTATCCGATCCTGGGCGAGCTGCCCGCGAAGAACATCGACACCGGCCTGGGCCTGGAGCGCCTCGCGTGCATCCTCCAGGGCGTCGACAACCTGTACGAGATCGACACGTCGCGGATGATCCTGGATCGCGCCGCCGACCTCGCGGGCAAGACCTACGGCCAGGACCACAGGAACGACGTGTCCTTGCGCGTGGTGGCCGACCACGTGCGCACCGCGGTGATGCTGATCGGCGACGGCGTGGTGCCCGGCAACGAGGGCCGCGGCTACGTGCTGCGCCGGATGATGCGCCGGGCGATCCGCAACATGCGCCTGCTGGGCGCCGAGGGCGAGACGCTGCACGACCTGGTCGAGACCACGATCAAGGCGATGGGTCCGCAGTACCCGAACCTGATCGAGGAGGCCGAGCGGATCGACGCCGTCTCGGTGGCCGAGGAGAAGCGCTTCCTGGCCCGACTCCAGGAGGGCACCGCGCTCCTGGACGAGTCGATCGTCAAGGCGAAGAGCTCCGGCTCCGCGGTACTCCCCGGCGAGGTGGCGTTCCTGCTGCACGACACCGAGGGCTTCCCGATCGACCTGACCCTGGAGATCGCGGCCGAACAGGGCCTGGCGGTCGACGAGGACGGGTTCCGCCGGCTGATGAACGAGCAGCGGCAGCGGGCCAAGAAGGACGCCCAGGCGCGCAAGCAGGGGCTCGCCGACCTCTCCGTCTACCGCGAGGTCGCGGACGCGGCCGGCGGCACCGTGTTCACCGGCTACCACGACACCTCGGACGAGGCGACCGTGGTCGGCCTGCTCGTGGACGGCGTGCCCGCGCCCGCCGCGCACGAGGGCGACGAGGTCGAGGTCGTGCTCGACCGCACCCCCTTCTACGCCGAGGGCGGCGGCCAGCTCGCCGACACCGGCCGGATCCGGCTGGACACCGGCGCCGTGGTCGAGGTCCGCGACGTGCAGACCCCGGTCGCCGGTGTCACGGTGCACCGCGGTCGGGTCCAGGTCGGCGAAGTACTGGTCGGCGCCCAGGCGTCCGCCCAGATCGACACCAACCGGCGGAACGCCATCGCCCGGGCGCACAGCGCGACGCACCTGACCCACCAGGCGCTGCGCGACGCGCTCGGCCCGACCGCGGCACAGGCCGGCTCGGAGAACGCGCCCGGCCGCTTCCGGTTCGACTTCGGCGCACCCGGCGCGGTGCCGGGCAGCGTGCTCACCGACGTCGAGCAGAAGATCAACGAGGTGCTCGCGCGCGACCTGGACGTCACCGCCGAGGTGATGTCGATGGACGAGGCGAAGAAGCAGGGCGCCGTGATGATGTTCGGCGAGAAGTACGGCGACCGGGTCCGCGTGGTCACCATGGGGGACTACTCCAAGGAACTGTGCGGCGGCACGCACGTGCACAACACCGCCCAACTGGGCCTGGTCAAGCTGCTCGGCGAATCCTCGATCGGCGCCGGCGTGCGCCGGGTCGAGGCGCTGGTGGGCACCGACGCGTACAACTTCCTGGCGCGTGAGCACACCATCGTCAACCAGCTCACCGACGTGGTGAAGGGCCGCCCGGAGGACCTGCCCGAGCGGGTCGCCTCGATCATGGCCAAGCTGCGCGACGCCGAGAAGGAGATCGCGGCGCTGCGCGGCGCCCAGGTGCTCCAGGCCGCCGCAGGTCTGGTCGAGGGCGCGCAGGACGTGCACGGCGTCGCGCTGGCGACCGCGCAACTCCCGGACGGCACCACGCCGGACGACCTGCGCAAGCTCGCGCTGGACGTTCGCGGCCGGCTTGCGGCGCGCCCGGCCGCGGTCGCGGTGGTGTCGGTCGTGAACGGCAAGCCGATGGTCGTGGTGGCCGCGAACGAGGCCGCGCGCGAGCGCGGCGTCAAGGCGGGCGAGCTGGTCCGCGTGGCCGCGCAGACCCTCGGCGGCGGCGGTGGCGGCAAGGACGACGTGGCCCAGGGCGGCGGTTCGGACCCGACCAAGGTGGCCGACGCGCTGGCCGCGGTCACCCGGACAGTCGCCGAACGCGCCTCCTGAGACGTCCCCTACCCTCGTTCCCCCGGTGTGTGTGGAAGTCTGGAACCGGACTCCCTTACCACCGGGGGACTTGTATGACGGGGCGTCGTGCCCGAATAGTTCAGTGACGCAGAGCCTGTGACGGAGAGCCGACCTTGAGACGCGGAGTACGAATTGCGGTCGACGTGGGAGACGTTCGGATCGGCGTCGCGGCCAGCGACCCGCACGGTCTGATCGCCACCCCGGTGGAGACCGTGCCCGCGGGCAAGCGCGACGTCGCCCGAGTGCTGGAGATCGTCGCCGAGTACGAGGCGATCGAGGTCGTGGTCGGGCTGCCGCGCTCGCTCTCCGGCAAGGAGGGCGCCGCGGCGGCGAAGGCCCGGCTGTTCGCCGGCCGACTGGTCGCCGCGCTCGACCCGGCGATCGGCGTGCGCCTGGTCGACGAGCGGCTGACCACCGTCACCGCGACCCGCGGTCTGCAGGCATCCGGCGTGAAGGCCAAGAAGGCCCGCGGCGTCGTCGACCAGGCGGCCGCGATCGTGATCCTGCAAAACGCGCTCGACACCGAGCGTGGTTCCGGACGTCCTCCGGGCCTGGCCGTTACTCCCGCCCCGGCCGGGTCCGTCTCCGACTCTGAAAGGCCCACGGCATGAGCGATCTCGGACTGCGCATGGAGTCGGAGCCGCGCAGTCGGCGACGGGGCAAGGACGACAACTCACGGGGCGGCCGGCGCGGCCGGGGCCGCAAGAAGAAGAACCGCAGCGGTTGTGCGGTCTCGCTCGCGCTCGTGATCGTCCTCGCCGTCGTCGGCGGCGGCGGCTACTGGGCCTACGGCTTCCTGAAGGACCGTTTCGGCCCGCCGCCGGACTACAGCGGCAACGGCTCGGGTTCGCTCGTGGTCGAGATCAAGCAGGGCTGGGCCACCCCGCAGATGGCCAACGAGCTCAAGCGGGTCGGGGTCACCAAGAGCGTCGAGGCGTTCACCAAGGTCGCCCGCGAGGACAAGGACCAGCGCGCGTCCAAGATCCAGCCCGGCGCGTACACGATGGCCAAGCACATGTCCGCCAAGGCCGCCTTCGAGATCCTGGTCAACCCGAAGAACAAGCAGGACTACATCGTCAAGCCCGGCGCGCGCTCCGCGCAGGTCTTCGACTCGCTGGCGAAGACGCTCAAGGTGCCGAAGGAGAAGGTCGAGGCCGCCGCGAAGGACCCCTCGCTCGGCCTGCCCGCCTACGCCAAGGGCAACATCGAGGGCTTCATGTTCCCCGCGTCCTACGTCGCGGCGCCCGGCATGGACCCGCTCGTGGTGCTCAAGGAGATGGTCGCCAGGGCGGTCAAGGAGTACGACAAGATCGGCTTGGCGGCGAAGGCCCAGGCGATGGGCAGGTCGCCCTACGACATGATCATCATCGCCAGCCTGGTCGAGGCCGAGGGCAAGACCACCGACGACAAGGGCAAGGTGGCCCAGGTCATCTACAACCGGCTCGGCAAGAACATGACGCTGGGTCTGGACTCGACGGTCAACTACTACCTCGGCAAGAGCAACGTCCAGCTCACCAACAAGGAACTCAACGACACGAGCAACCCGTACAACACCCGGGTCAAGAAGGGGCTGCCGCCGGGGCCGATCAGCAACCCCAGCAAGGCCGCCATCGACGCGGCGCTGGCGCCGCCGGCGGGCGACTACCTGTACTTCGTGACCATCGACCCGGTGGTCGGCACCACCGAGTTCTCCAAGACGGAAGCCCAGTTCCAGGAGTCCAACCGCAAGCTCCAGACCTGGATCAAGGAGCACCCCGGCCAGTGACCGACGCACCCGCCACCCCGCGCCGGGCCGCCGTGCTCGGCTCGCCCATCCGGCACTCGCTGTCCCCGGTCCTGCACCGGGCCGCGTACGCCGAACTGGGCCTGACCCACTGGTCCTACGACGCGTTCGAGATCGACGAGGCGGCCCTGCCCGGCTTCGTCGCCGAACTGGACGCGTCCTGGGCCGGGTTGTCGTTGACCATGCCGCTCAAGCGGGCGATCCGGCCGCTGCTGGACGAGATCGGGCCGGTCGCGCGCGACGTGGACGCGGTGAACACGGTGGTGTGCACCGCGGACGGCCGGCGCCTCGGCGAGAACACCGACGTGCCGGGCCTGGTCGCGGCACTGCGCGAACGCGGCGTGGACCGGGTCGAGTCGGCGGCCGTGCTCGGCGCGGGCGCCACCGCGACCTCGGCCCTGGCCGCGTTGCGTGAGATCACCGACGGGCCGGTGTGGGTGTACGTGCGGGGCGAGGAACGGGCCCGCGAGATGCGGGCCGCGGGCGAGCGGCTCGGCGTCGCGGTGCGGGCGCGCCCGTGGACCGAGGCGGCCGAGGCGCTGCGGGCACCGCTGGTGGTGGCCACCACGCCCAAGGGCGCCGTCGACCACCTCGCGATCGAGGTGCTGCCCGCCGGGGTCGGCGTGCTCTTCGACGTCGTGTACGACCCGTGGCCCACCGCGCTCGCGGGTGCGTGGGGCCACGCGGGCGGCACGGTGGTGAGCGGGCTGGATCTGCTCGTGCACCAGGCGGTCCTTCAGGTCGAGTTGATGACCGGCCGGCCGGGTCCGTTGGCCGCGATGCGCGCGGCGGGCGAGGCGGCGTTGGCGGGGCGGGGCTGAGAGGGCCGGGTTGAGCGCGCGGGGTTGAATCGAGCGGTCGGCCGTCATCGGGCGGTCGCGACCGGCCGGCGCCGCTCCGGACGATCGCGACCGGTCGGTGGCGATCCGGCGGTGGCGGTCGGACGGTTGCGATCGGACGGCAGCGATCGACGCGAGTCGACTGCCCGGGTCCGGGTGGGTTCGGGGTGAGCTCCGGGCTGTTCGGGCGCCGCCGTGCCGTCCTGCCGGTCGGTCCGCCCGGTCGGCGGGCGAGGCCGGCACGCCGACGCGTGCTCGGTCGAATCCGTCGTCCCCAGGCTGCCGGATTCTTCCGATCATCGGATCGACACTGGGGACGACGGAACGTGACCGGGAGTCGATTCTGCGTATCGTCACTGGCGTGTTCCTCGGACTCACTCTCGCCTGCGCGCTGCTCGGCTTCGTCGCCGGGCTCGGTCTGCCCCGCCCCATCCATCTGCTGCTCGCCCAGGGCGCCGGCCCGGGGCCGCCCTCCCCGGTCGCCGAACCGGTGGTCGCCGGCACCGGGCGATACGGCCCGCTGCCGCTCGCGGCGCTGACCGGCCTGGTGTGCGCACTGCTGGCCTGGCGGCTCGGGCCGGGCCTGGATCTGCTCGCGTTCCTGGTGCTCGCGGTCGCCGGGGTCACCCTGGCCGTCGTGGACGTGCGCACGCTGCGGCTGCCCGACCCGGTGCTGCTGGTGACGCTGGCCACCGGACTGACCCTGCTGGGCATGGAGTCGCTCGCGCTGGGCGACTTCACCGCCTACCGACGGGCCCTGCTCGGCGGCGTCACGCTGGCCGGCTACCACCTGTGCCTGGCCGCGCTCTTCCGCGGCTGCCTGGGCATGGGCGACGTCAAGCTCGCGGGCGTGCTCGGCCTGCATCTGACCTGGCTTGGTTGGGGCGTGCTGGTCACCGGTGCGTTCCTGGCGTTCCTGCTGGCCGGGCTCACCGCCGGGGTGCTGATCTCGGCGGGCCGCGTACGCCGGGACAGCCGGCTGCCGTTCGGACCGTGGCTGCTGCTCGGTGCGCTCGGCGGGGTGTTGTGCGGCGCCGAGTTGTCCCGATTGCATCTCGCTTGGTGAGACGAGGTGCACCCGCGGGGCGGCTGTCCGACACCTGGACGCGGCGATGATCGGTCGCCGCCGGCATGAAAGGATTCGGGTGGACATCCGCCGGGCGCATCCAGGACAGCCCCCGCGCCGTTCCCCGGACGCGGTATGCGGCAAGCGCAAGAAGGAGCATTCGTGGGCAACCTACGCTGGCTGACCGCCGGGGAGTCGCACGGCCCCGCACTCGTGGCCACCCTCGAAGGGCTGCCCGCCGGCGTGCCCATCACGACCGACCTGGTCGCGGACGCGCTCGCCCGCCGCCGGCTGGGCTACGGGCGCGGTGCGCGGATGAAGTTCGAGCGCGACGAGGTCACCTTCCTCGGCGGCGTCCGGCACGGCCGCACCCAGGGCGGCCCGGTGGCGATCATGGTCGGCAACACCGAGTGGCCCAAGTGGGAGACGGTCATGTCGGCCGACCCGGTGGACCCCGAACTGCTCGCCGCGCAGGCCCGCAACGCCGCGTTGACCCGGCCCCGGCCCGGCCACGCCGACCTGGCCGGCATGCAGAAGTACGGCTTCGACGAGGCGCGGCCGATCCTGGAGCGGGCCAGCGCGCGCGAGACCGCCGCCCGGGTCGCCCTCGGCGCGGTCGCGAAGTCGTTCCTGGAGCAGGTGGCCGGCATTCGGATCGTCAGCCACGTGGTCGAGTTCGGTGCGGCCAAGGCGCCCGCCGGCGTGCTGCCCGGCCCCGACGACACCGCGCGCCTGGACGCCGACCCGGTCCGCTGCTTCGACCCGGAGGCCTCGGCCGCGATGGTCGCCGAGGTGGACGACGCGCAGAAGGCCGGCGACACCCTCGGCGGCGTGGTCGAGGTGCTCGCCTACGGGCTGCCGCCCGGCCTGGGCAGCCATGTGCACTGGGACCGCCGCCTCGACTCGCGGCTCGCGGGCGCGCTGATGGGCATCCAGGCGATCAAGGGCGTCGAACTCGGCGACGGCTTCGAACTGGCCCGGGTGCGCGGCTCCAAGGCGCACGACGAGATCGTCAACACCCCCGACGGCGCCAAGCGCACCTCGCACCGCTCCGGCGGCGTCGAGGGCGGCATGTCCACCGGCGAAGTGCTGCGCGTGCGTGCGGCGATGAAGCCGATCGCCACCGTGCCCCGCGCGCTGGCCACCTTCGACGTGCGCACCGGCGAGCCCGCGCAGGCGCACCACCAGCGCTCCGACGTCGCGGCCGTGCCCGCCTCCGGGATCGTGGCCGAGGCGATGGTCGCGCTCGTGCTGGCCGACCTGGTCACCGAGAAGTTCGGCGGCGACTCGATCGCCGAAACGACCCGCAACGTGCGCGGCTACCTGGACGCGCTGGAGATTCGGTAGCGCCATGGCGGACATCGGGGACGCAGCGGACGGCGAGACGGTGCACATCGAGGACGGGGGCGCCCGCCCACTGGTGGTCCTGGTCGGACCGCCCGGGTCGGGCAAGACGACGGTGGGCCTGGTGCTCGCCCGGGCGCACGGGGTCGGCTTCCGTGACACCGACGCCGACGTCGAGGAGCGCGCCGGCAAGTCGATCCCGGACATCTTCGTCGACGAGGGCGAGGCGCACTTTCGCACGCTCGAACACGAGGCGGTCGCCGCGGCGCTCGCCGGCCACGCCGGAGTGCTCGCGCTCGGCGGCGGCGCGATCCTGGACGACGCCACCCGCGTGTTGCTGAAGGGGCATCGGGTGGTCTTCCTGGAGGTCGACCTCGCGGACGCGGTCAAGCGGGTGGGCCTGGACGCGCCGCGCCCGCTCCTGGTGGGCAATCCCAGGGCCCGCTGGCGCGAGTTGATGCAGCAGCGCCGACCGCTGTACACCGAGGTCGCAGCCCTCACGGTGAACACCGCGGGACGCACCCCCGAGGACGTGGCCGCCGAGATCCGGGTCGGCCTGGGCCTCGTCGAGCAGACCGCCCCCGACCCGGCTCGATCCGGGCGCACCGAGCCCGAGAAAGACGTGAATCCATGAGCGGCAACCACTCCGAGCCCGTGCGGATCCGCGTCGGCGGCACCGCGGAGCCGTACGACGTGCTCGTCGGCACCGGCCTGCTCGGCGAACTCGCGGGCCTGATCGGCACGTCCGCCCGCCGGGTGGCGATCCTGCATCCCGAGGCGCTGACCGCCACCGGCGAGGCGGTCCGCGAGGATCTCGCCGCGCAGGGCTACGAGGCGATCGCGATCCAGGTGCCCAACGCCGAGGAGGCCAAGGACGTCGCGGTCGCGGCGTACTGCTGGTCGGTGCTGGGCCAGACCGGCTTCACCCGCTCCGACGTGATCGTCGGCATCGGCGGCGGCGCCACCACCGACCTCGCGGGTTTCGTCGCGGCCACGTGGCTGCGCGGCGTGCGCTGGATCGCGATGCCCACCACGCTGCTGGGCATGGTCGACGCGGCCGTCGGCGGCAAGACCGGGATCAACACCGCCGAGGGCAAGAACCTGGTCGGCGCGTTCCACCCGCCGGCCGGCGTGCTCGCCGACCTGGCCACGCTGGAATCGCTGCCCCGCAACGACTACGTCAGCGGCCTGGCCGAGGTGATCAAGGCCGGCTTCATCGCCGACCCGGTGATCCTGGACCTGATCGAGGCCGACCCCCAGGCGGCGCGCGACCCGCAGGGCAGGGGCACCGCCGAATTGATCACCCGCGCCATCCAGGTCAAGGCCGACGTCGTCTCCGGTGACCTCAAGGAGGCCGGCCGGCGGGAGATCCTCAACTACGGCCACACCTTGGCGCACGCGATCGAGAAGGCCGAGCGCTACAAGTGGCGGCACGGCGCCGCGGTCAGCGTCGGCATGGTCTACGCGGCCGAGTTGGGCCGAATCGCCGGTCGCCTCGACGACGCGACCGCCGACCGGCACCGCACCGTGCTCGCCTCGGTCGGCCTGCCGCTGACCTACCGCGGCGACGCGTGGCCCAAGCTGCTGGAGACCATGCGGGTGGACAAGAAGTCGCGCGGCGACATGCTGCGCTTCATCGTCCTGGACGGCCTGGCCAAGCCGGTCGTCCTGGAGGCCCCCGACCCGACCTTCCTGGTCGCCGCCTACGCCGAGGTGTCCGCGTGAGCGCGCGCCGGGTGCTCGTGCTCAACGGCCCCAACCTCGGCCGGCTGGGCAGCCGCGAACCCGACGTCTACGGCGCCACCTCCTACCAGGGTCTGGTCGCCGAGTGCGAGCGGCTCGGCGCCGAACTCGGCTTCGAGGTCGAGGTTCGCGAGACCAACGACGAGGGCGAGATCATCCGCTGGATGCACGAGGCCGCCGACGGCCGCATCCCGGTGGTGATGAACCCCGGCGCCTTCACGCACTACTCGTACGGTCTGCGCGACGCGGTCGCCCAGCGCACCGCGCCGTTCATCGAGGTGCACATCTCCAACCCGTACGCGCGCGAGAGCTTCCGGCACACCAGCGTGGTGGCCGCGGTCGCCAGCGGCACCGTCGCCGGCTTCGGCATCGGCTCGTACCGGCTCGCGCTGCGTGCGCTGGCCGAGGAGATCGACGGCTGACCGGGCGGCTCGCGGGTCACCCACGTGGGCGACCTGCGAGCCGTCCCGCCCACCCGAGAGCCGCCCAGCCGCGAGCCGCCCGGCCCACGAGCGAGCCGCCCCGCTCACCCCAACAACCGCCCGATCGCCGTGGCCACCTCCCGATGCGCCAGATACGCGCCGATGTCGTGCGCACGATCATGCGGATTGGCCACCGTGCACTCCGCGCCCAGCCCGCTCCAGTCGTCGGCCAGCGGACACCCGATGGCAACCGGATCGCTCGGACACCACGCGTTGAACCACGGCCCCGCGATCGGCGGCAACTGCGCCCCGCCGCCCCGCAGCCGCGAGTACACGGTGTCCATGCCCAGCGGACTGCCCACCGTGATCAACCCGGCCACCGGCAACTGCGGCCCCAGCCGGGTCAGCAGATCCATCGCCACCACCGTGCCCAGACTGTGCGCGACCAGCACCAGCGGACCGGACCCGGGCAGCCCCGCCGACACCTGATCGAGCACCGCCGCACGCGTGTCGTCCCGATCCAGGTAGGCCGCGACGTCGCGAAACGCGGCCCGGATCACCAGTCGGTCCACCCCGGTGTGCGCGGCGATCCAGCCCAGCGGCTCGTGCACCGTGCCCACCACGTGGTCCCAGATGCTCTCGGTCACCGCGACCTGCCCCGCAGCGGGCATCCCGGCCCGCCGCGCGGCCTCGTCGAGCAACTGCTCGTACAGCCCCTGCGCGGACGCGGACAGCGGCGCCTCGATCGGCAGCGCCGACTCCATCACCTCGACGAGCCGGTCGCCGTAGAACGGGAACCACACATCCTCGGGATCCACCGTCGGCAGCCCCGCCATGGTCAGCCCGCTGTTCAGCCCCGCCGCCCAAGTGCGCCGCAACTGCGCCGGATCGTGCCCCTGCTGACTGCGCCCGTGCACGAAGACCAGCCGCACCCGACCGCCGAACGCATCCGCCCGCCCGGCCACCCCGGTCACCGCGACCGCCTCGACGCCGGAGGCGGCCTCCACCGGCGCGCGCGGCGCGGGCACACCGGTGCGCACCGTCGGTGTCGAACCCAGACCCGACCCGGCACCCAGTTGCGCGAGCAGCGCCCGCTGCGCGTCGTTCGTGGTCAGCGCGCCCAGCCGGGCCAGGATCACGCTGATCCGCACCCCTTCGTTGGCGATCCACTTGATCTGCGCCAACCCCTGCTCGGGCTGCCACGGCAGGCCCTGCACGTTCAGCACCGTACCGTCGGCGTCGTGTGCGGGCACACCGCTGTGGTGCAGCCCGACCGCCTCCCACTGGTCGTTGAACACCGGCGAGCCGGAGTTGCCCGGTTCGGTGTCGGTCTCGTACTGGAGGAAGTCGTCGAAGCGCTGGGTGAACCGGTTCTCCCGGATGGCGATCTCCTTGAGCCGCCCGTCCGGGTGGCCGATCACGTTCACCGGATCGCCCACCACCAGCTTGCCCTCGGCCGCGATCAGCCGGATGTGCCCGAAGATCTGCCCCGGCGGTCGGCCATCGCCGCCCGGTCGCATCGCCACCAGGGTGAAGTCGAGGTCCTCGTCGGTCAGGAACAGCGCGTCCGGGTCGGGGGCGAAGCGGGTGGTGTGCACCGGCAGGTCGTTGTCGATGCCCATCTCGGCACCGAACTCGGCGAACGCGCCGCCCGCGGTCGCCGCATCCGGGAAGACGTGATGGTTGGTCAACAACAGGCTCGGCGCGACCAGGAAGCCGGTCGCCTGCGGCTGCACCGGCCCGCCCGTGGAGTACCAGATCCGGGCGACGCACGCGGCGGCCCGCAGCCCGCGCGCGAGGAAGTTCAGGCTCTGGAGGTCGTTGGTGGCTCCTATGATCCGCTCGGCCAACCGGGGGCCACTCTCCTCGGGCGAGGTGGCCAGCAACACCTGCCCGGGCACCTCGTTCTGCTCGACCAACCGGGCTGCGCGCAGCTGCAGCCGATCGTCCTCGTCCGGGAAGCGCCTGCCCTCGGCGCGCCGCCGATCGATCTCGCCACGAGCCGCCTCGGATGCCAGGTATCGCCCGGCAGCGGCCCTGATCTGGCGGACCAACAGCTCGTTCACCGGCGCGGAGCGAGTTGCGTCATTACCGCTGATTTCCACTGAAGTACACCCCCTCGCAGGCAGCGTAGGGCCGAATATCGCTCGTTGTCCGGACATCACCCGATTGCCCTGCTCTGAGCCCGAAAGAGGCAACGCGAAACCCGAAGGATGCAGTGCAGAGCCCGAACGATGCAGTCCGAAGCCCGAACGATGCAGTGCGCCGAGTCACGCCGGGCTCGCCCCACCTCGCGGCACTACGCTGGATTCATGCCCGAGGCCCATGCTCAACGCCGTGATCGGCTGCGTTCCCGCCTGGCCGGTGCCGGTGCGGATGTCGCCCTGATCACCAATCGCGTCAATGTGCGCTACCTGACCGGCTTCACCGGTTCGAACGCGGCGCTGCTGGTGTACACCCCGGGAGCGGCCGGCGAGGGGTCCACCGACTCGGGCGCGGTGTTGTGCACGGACGCAAGGTATGCGCACCAGGCGAGCGAGGAGTCGCCGGGCGTGGAGTTGCTCGTCGAGCGGGCCTGCGCGCAGGCGCTGACCCGCCGCGCCGCCGCGGCCGGGGCGGTCCGGCTCGCGATCGAGGAGCAGCACGTCACGGTCGAGCTGTACCGCGCCCTGGGCGCCGTGCTGGCCGAGGAGAGCGCCGCCGCCACGCTGGTCGGGCTCGGCCGGGTGGTCGAGGATCTGCGCCGGATCAAGGACCCGGCGGAGATCGCCGCGCTGCGGATCGCCTGCGAGATCGGCGATCGCGCGCTCGGCGAGATGATCGAGTCGATCCTGGTCGGGCGCACCGAGCGGCACATCGCGATGGAGCTGGAGCGGCGGATGGCCGACCACGGCGCCGACGCGGTGGCCTTCCCGACCATCGTGGCCACCGGGCCGAATTCGGCGATCCCGCACCACGATCCGGGCGACCGCCGGGTCGAGGACGGCGATTTCCTGAAGATCGATTTCGGTGCGCGCTATCGCGGCTACCACGCCGACATGACCCGCACCTTCGTGATCGGCACCGAGCCGGCCGGCTGGCAGCAGGAGATCTACGGCGTGGTCTTCGCCGCCCAGAAGGCGGGCCGCGAGGCACTCGCGCCGGGCGTCGAGGCGGTGGCGGTGGATCGAGCCGCGCGCGAGGTGATCGAGCAGGCCGGCTACCTGGAATTCTTCAAACACGGCCTCGGTCACGGCGTCGGGCTCGAGATCCACGAGGACCCGCATCTGGGTCCGACGGCGACCGGTAAGCTGGACGCTTGCATGCCGGTCACCGTCGAACCGGGGATCTATCTCCCGGGCCGAGGCGGTGTCCGCATCGAGGACACCCTTGTGGTTCGTCCGCTCGAAGACGGCGGGCCCGAGCTACTCACCATCACGACCAAGGAGTTGCTCGTCCTGTAGCGGGCGGTATCGATACCAGTCCCGTCCGACGCGCGATCATCCGGTCCCGGAAGCACGCAGGAGACACCACACTCGTGGCCACGACCAACGACCTGAAGAACGGCATGGTGCTCAAGCTCGACAACGGCCAGCTCTGGTCCGTCGTCGAGTTCCAGCACGTCAAGCCCGGCAAGGGCGGCGCGTTCGTTCGTACGAAGCTCAAGCATGTCCTCTCCGGCAAGGTCGTGGACAAGACCTTCAACGCCGGCACCAAGGTCGAGACGGCCACCGTGGACAAGCGCGGCATGCAGTTCTCGTACAAGGACGGCACCGACTTCGTGTTCATGGACACGGACACGTACGAGCAGCTGCCGATCTCGCCCGAGACCGTCGGCGACGCCGCCAACTACCTCCTCGAAGGCTTCGAGGCGACCGTCGCGATCTACGAGGGCTCCGCGCTCTACGTCGAGCTGCCGGCCTCCGTCGAACTGCTCATCGAGTACACCGAGCCGGGTGTCCAGGGCGACCGGTCCACCGGTGGCACCAAGCCTGCGAAGCTGGAGACCGGCTTCGAGATCGCGGTTCCGCTCTTCATCACGACGGGCGAGAAGGTCAAGGTCGACACCCGTTCCGGTGACTACCTGGGCCGCGTGAACAGCTAGTGGCCGGTGCCCGTAGCAAGACCCGGAAGCGCGCCTTGCAGATCCTGTTCGAAGCCGACCAGCGCGGCGTCGACCCGGTGACCATCCTCGCGGACTGGGTCGGCCGTTTCCAGGCCGACAAGGCGGAGCCGCAGGTCGCCGACTACACGATGCAACTGGTCGAGGGCGTCCAGGAGCACCGCAAGCGGATCGACGACCTGATCGGCACCTACGCCGTGGGGTGGACGCTCGACCGCATGCCCGGCGTGGACCGCAACGTGCTGCGCCTGGGCATCTACGAGCTGCTCTGGGAGAGCGACGTCCCCGACGTCGTGGCCATCGACGAAGCCGTCGAACTCGCCAAGGAATACTCCACGGACGAGTCGCCGGCCTTCGTGAACGGCCTGCTCGCGCGGATAAAGGAACTCAAGCCGACGCTGCTGCGTTAGCCGCGCCCGCCCGCTTCCGGGACTGCATCGAGCCGCCTGCCCCGTCACGGGGGAGGCGGCTCGTCGGCTTTGCCGGGTCGGGCGGGGTCGCGACGATCGGGTCGTGATCGAATGCCGATAATGAAGATCATGAGATCCGAGCGCAAGGGCTCCCGGCTGCGGGAGATCGGGGACGAGCCCGACTACCGCTTCACGCTCGCCAACGAGCGGACCTTCCTGGCCTGGATACGTACCGCCCTGTCGTTGCTCGCGGGCGGCGTCGCGGTGGTCCAGCTGGTGCCGGACCTGGCTCCGCACGCGCAGCGGCTCGTGCTCGGCCTGGCCCTGGTCGGCTTGGCACTGACCCTGTCGGCCACCGCGTACCGGCGCTGGTATCAGGTCGAGCGGGCGATGCGGCTCGGGCGCGCGCTGCCGTTCTCCGCGCTGCCGCTGGTGCTCTCGGCGGGCCTGGTGATCGTGATCGTGGTGAGCGTCGTGCTCATGCTCGCGTCCTGATGTCGCGATCGGCGCTGCTGCCGGGCGCACCGCTGGATCCGGGACTGCAACCGGAACGCACCAGGATGGCGTGGTCGCGCACCGCACTCGCGTTCGTCGCCAACGGTGCCCTGCTGGTGCGCGCGGGGCACGTGCCGGACCGCTGGTGGTACATGGTTCCCGGGTGCGTGGTGATGGCGGCCGGGTGCGTGGTGTACGGGGTGGGGCTGCTGCGGCATCGGCAGGTCTACCGCGCGGTGCGGGCAGGCACCCCCGCGGCGGGCGATCGGGCGATCCGGGCGACGCTGCTCACCTCGGTCGTGGCGTGCGTGCTCGCGGCAGCGGTTCTGCTGGGCCGGCCCTGAGCGGACCCTTGTCCGGGCTCGGGCCGTTGGCCAGAATGCGCGACATGACGACCGACGATCTCGGCACCCGAGGATTCGCCCAAGGCACCGATCGGTACGAGCGGGCGCGACCGTCCTATTCCCCCGAGGTGGTGGAGCATCTGTGCGCCGGCGCGGGCATCGGGCCGGGCGCTCGGGTGCTCGACCTGGCGGCCGGTACCGGCAAGTTGACCAGGCTGCTGGTCGAGCGCGGGGCGAGCGTGACCGCGGTCGAACCGTCGGCGGCGATGCGCGAGACCTTCGCCCGGGTGGTCGAGGGCGTGCCGGTGTACGCGGGCACCGCGGAGCGCATCCCGGCTCCGGCCGGGGCGTACGACGTGGTCACCGTGGCCCAGGCGTTCCACTGGTTCGACCCGGAGCAGGCGCTGCGCGAGATCGCCCGGGTACTGCGGCCGGGCGGCGCGTTGGCGATGGTGTGGAACGAGTTGGACGAGAGCGAGGAGTTCATCGCCCGTCTGCACCGAGTGGCCGAGTGGCCCTTCCACGCACTCCACGACTATCGCGCCGAGCTGGACGGCAGCGACCGGTTCGAGCCGGCCGAGCGCACCCTGTTCCACTGGCGAGACGAGCTGACGCGCGATCAGGTGGTGGAGAGGTGCTCGACGTTCAGCTACGTGGCAGCCGGGTTGGCGGCCGAGCCGAAGGCCCGATTCCTGTCCCGGATACGCGAGTTCCTCGGCGAGTACGCGGAGCCGATCGAACTGGCCTACATCACCGACACCTACATCGCCCGCCGCCGAGACTTCGAGCCGCCACTGTGACCCGGCGAGCGCTCGAACCCACCGCCCGGCGGGGATCGAAGACAGGCCCCGGTCAGTTCTCCCGCCACCACCACGCCTGGCTCAGGTTGTCGGGCAGTTCGCCGGATGCGCCGAGTTGGCGCATGCCCGCGCGTAGACCTTCCTTGAGCACCTCGACACCGTCGTCGCCGACCGCCTTCGTCCATGCGCCCTGGATCCCGGACAGCTCGGCCCAAATCACGCGCAGGCACTCGCGCCCGCGCTCGGTGAGGGTGATCCGGCGCGCCCGGCGGTCGGCGGGATCGGGCTTGCGTTCGACGTAGCCGTGGCGCGCGAGGTGCGAGACCACCTCGCCGGCCGACTGCTTGGTCATGCCGAGCCGGCGCCCCAGCTCGGTTGCGGTGGTGCCGCCCTCGCCGACCAGGGTCAGCGCGAAGCCGTGGGTGGGCCGGATCTCGTCGAAGCCCGCGGCCGTCATGCGGTCGGAGAACAGTTGACTGATCCCGCGCACGGCGCCGACCAGCAACGTCACCAGTTCGGACTCGGAGGAGGTGTCTTGCTGCACGAGGTAAGAATACCTGTCTAATTTGCCGGGCAAACCGGAACGCCGTCCCCGATGTGGATCGGGAACGGCGCGACGGTCTTGCCCACGACCACGGCCTACGGATGATGCTCCGCGTCGATCATGCCCTACACGTGCACGGCGACCGCGCCCTCCCGCTTCTCACCCTGCCGGACGAACAGTGCGAGGACGATCCCGATCGCCATCGTGATGGCGGCGATGGTGAAGGCGAGCTGCATGCCGTCCAGGAAGGTGACGTCCGACGCGTGTCGGACGGCGTCCATGGTCCGCTCGTTCATGGTGGCCGGGTCCACCGGCGGGAACCCCTGCGCGACCGACCCCTCGATCGCCTCGCGCTGCCCGTGCGGCAACTCGTCGTAGGTGCCTGCCTCGGCCGGCCACCGATCCGGCAGCACCGAGGAGACCTTGGCCGCCACCACCGCGCCGAGCACCGCGGTGCCCAGGGCGCCGCCGACCTGCATCGCGGCCTGCTGGATACCGGACGCGACGCCGGACAACTCCAGCGAGGCGTTGCCGACGATGATGTCCGTCGCGCCGACCATGATCGGGCTGAGCCCGAACCCGAGCAGCACGAACGGCAGCATGGTGGCGCCGAAGCTCGCGTCCTCGCCGAGGCGGGCCAGCAGTGCCATCGCGGTCGCCGACAGCGCCAGGCCGGCGATGATCGGGATGCGCGGGCCGAGCTTGGTGATCGCGAAGCCGCCGATCGGCGAGCCGATCATCATCACCACGGACATCGGCAACATCCGCACACCGGTCTCCGTCGGGCTGAGCCCGTTGACGCCCTGGAGGTAGAAGGTGATGAAGAACATCGCGCCGAACATCGCGAAGGCCATGAAGATCATCAGCACGATGCCGATCGAGAACGACCGGTTGCGGAACATCACCATCGGCATCAGCGGTTCGGGCGCCCTGGTCTGCCACAGCGCGAACAGCGCGAGCAGGATCAGCGCGGCGGCCATGAAGCTCAGCGTGTAGGCGCTGCCCCAGCCCTTCTCGCCGCTCTTGATCACACCCCACACCAGGCAGAACATCGCCACCGAGAGCAGCACGACGCCGAGGTAGTCGATCCGGTTGCTCGCGCCGGCCACCCGGCTGTTGGCGAGGGCCCAGATGCCGACGACCAGCGTCAGCACGCCGATCGGCACGTTGATGTAGAACACCGACTGCCAACTGACGTGCTCGACCAGCAGGCCGCCGACGATCGGTCCGGCCGCGGTCGCGGTGGAGATCGCCGCGCCCCAGATCCCGATCGCCATGTTGAGCTTGTCGCCCGGGAAGCTGTTGCGCAGCAGGCCGAGCGCCGTGGGCTGAAGCAGTGCGCCGAACACGCCCTGAAGCACCCGGAAGGCGATCAGCATCGTCACCGACTGGGAGAAGGCGATGATCAGCGACGTGGCCGCGAAGCCGGCCGCGCCGATCAGGAAGATCGTCTTGTGGCCGTAGCGGTCGCCGAGCTTGCCCGCCGGGATCAGACACACCGCGAGCGCGAGCAGGTAGCCATTGGTGACCCATTGCAGGTCGGCGAGCGAGGCGTCCAGGTCCTTGGAGATGGCCGGGTTCGCGATGCCGACCACGGTGCCGTCCAGGGCCACCATCATCACGCCGAAGGCGACCGCCAGCAGGGTGAGCCAGGGGTGCCCCTGCATGCCCTTGCGCACGGGGTTTTTCGAGGGGGCCGGCGGGAGTGCGTCCGATGTCGCCGCCGTCGAAGTCTGACTCATGCGTCCCCTACATCCATCCGTGTTCCACCGCCGAACCGAGCCATCGAACGATATGGCACACGGTGCCATATAGCCAAATCACTCAAGTTGCACGCAGTGGCAAGTGTCATACTGTGCAGAGACGAACGAGAGGATCACCCAACGTGCGGGACACGGCCGGCACCGCGACGGGTTTGCGGGAGCGCAAGAAGGAACGCACGCGCGAGGCATTGGTGGACGCCGCGCAGGAGTTGTTCCTGCGCAAGGGGTACGACGCCACCACGATCGACGAGATCGTGGCCGCCGTGGAGGTGTCCAGGCGTACCTTCTTCCGCTACTTCGCGGGCAAGGAGGAGGTGGCGTTGGCCCGGGCGATGGAGTTCGAGGCGCTGTTCCTGGACGCGCTCACGACCCGCCCGGCGGACGAGGCGCCGCTGACCGCCCTGCGCCGCGCGGGCACCGAGGTGTTCAGCCGGTTCGCAGGCGAGGAACGCGACGGCGCGGGCCAGGAGTTCCTGCACATGCGGCGGCTGATCGAGGACACCCCGGTCCTGCTGGCCGCGTCGCTGCGCAACATGATCGAGTCGGAACGACGGATGGCCGAGGAGATCGCCCGGCGCGAGGGCCTGACCCCCGGCGCCGATCGGCGGCCGGCGCTGTTGGTGACCCTGTACCACTCGGTGATGCGGGTGGCGATGGACGAGTGGACCGAGGGCGAGGCGCTGGAGGTCGCGGGCCTGGCCCGGCTCATCGACGACGCGTGGGACGACATGGGCGTCCTGCTCACCGGCCGCTGGACGGCGGGCGAGATCCCGCGCTCGTGAGCGCCGCCGCGCCCCCGCCCAGATGAGCGCTGCCGCGATCCCACGCGCATCGACGGTGTCACGGCCCCGCACACATCGGCGGCGACCCGGGCGCGTGCCCGACGGGAGCAGGCCCGGCTGGGCCGCGAACGGACGCCGACATACCGACGGGGCGGACCGGTGATCCGGTCCGCCCCGTCGGCGCGTGTGGTGCGCGGAGTCACTTCACCCGCTTGACCAGCAGCGCGAGCAACGCACCCAGCAGGGATATGGCGGCGGCGAAGGCGAACAGCCCCTCGTAGCCGAAGTCCAGGTCGTCGACCAGGAACGGGGCCAGGAACGGCGCGGCGATCTGCGGGCCGGCGTTGGCGATGTTGATCAGGCCCATGTCCTTGCCGACGTCCTGCGGACGTGGAAGCACCTGGGTGATCAGTGCCATGTCGACGGCCATGTACATGCCGAAGAACAGGCCGTTGGCGATCTGGAAGGCGATCATGCCGTCCTCGGTGGCCCACACCAGCGGGATCATCAGGGACAGCGCGGCGCCGGCGCCCGCGCCGATCACGAACGGCTTGACCCGGCCGACCCGGTCCACGATCGGGCCGATCACGATCGCCGCGACGATGGTCACCACGGCGTTGATCACGGTGAGGGTGCCCAGCTTGGACAGCACCTCGTTCATCGGGATCTTGATGTACATCAGCAGGATGAAGAAGTTGAACTGCAGGACCACCATGTAGCCGAGCATCACGCCCAGGCGCGAGACCAGGGCGATGAAGAAGTCCGCGTGCTCGCGCGGGGACACCCAAAAGCCCTTGACGAACGAGACGAACGCGAACTTCTCGCGCGGCATGTCCTTGGTGGACCTGTCCGGGCTGACGATCACGAAGATCACCGCGGCCGCCACCAGGATCGCGGCGATCAGGTAGAACCCCTTGGCCCCACCGTCCGCCGGATCGGCGAACCTGTGATCGAAGCCGCCGATGGTGGTGTCGATCCCGATCATGCTCAGGTCGACGCCGGCCAGCAGCAACGAGGCCACGATCGTGCCCACCGGGATGCCCAGGCCGATCAGCGCGGAGAACCTGCCGTACTTGCCCGCGGGCACCCGGTCGGGCATGACCGCGGTCACCGCGGCCTGGTAGCCGTTCATGATGAACTGGATGACACCCCAGGTCAGACCCACGACCGCGATCGAGTTCGCGTTGGCCTGGAAGCACAGGGCGGCGGCGCCGACGAGCGCGCAGAACAGGATGAACGGCGAGCGCCGGCCGAACCGGGACCGGGTGATGTCGGACAGCTTGCCGAACAGCGGGTTGCCGATCGTGGCGAACAGGGCGCCCCAGAAGATCGGCCACTTGAGCGCTTCCTGGTCGGGAACGCCCTTGATGTGGATGACCTGCGTCGGGAGCAGGTAGACCCCCACGCCCAGCCACAGCATGTACAGCGCGATGTTGGCGATGGGCAGCGTCGCGTAGAGCGGACCGAGCCTGTATCCGGTGGGCTCGGCGCCGGTGTCGGATCCCGGCGCCGGTGACGAGGAGGAGCCGGGCGCCTCTGTGGTGGTCGAACTCATGTGGACCGTCCGATGGAGGGGATCCGATTCCGTCCCTGCACGGAGGACTCGAATCTGCTGACGAGGTGTTGGGTTGGGAGCCTAGGTGACACGAATAAGCAGGGGAATGGGTCCACAACGTGAAATCAGTGCGACAAGATAACGATTTGATTGTTCAAGGCTTGAAGGAAGCGCAATTCGAACCGAATCGTCACCGTGAGTGATCTTGTAACGACCGACACTCGTCGGTAGCGCATTGGAGCGATTACGGCCAAGGTTGTGCCCGCTAACCAAGCGGTATCGGATCGCTCGTCCCAGTGATCCGGTGGACATCGGTTGCGCGCGGGCCGGCCCCGCGTGCGGGTGCGGTAGGGGGTGTCGTCGAGATGACGAGCACGAAGTCGGTCACTTGCCGCCCGGGGGGTCACGGATGAGCGCGCCGGAGGCGGGGGCCAAACCCCCCACCAGTTCCGACGTCGCCCGGCTCGCCGGCGTATCCAGATCCACCGTGAGCTACGTGCTCAACTCGCCGCCCGGGGTCCGGGTCAGCGCGCAGACCCGGGAGCGGGTCATGCTCGCGGTGCGCGAACTGGGCTACGCGCCCAGCGCGCCCGCCCGTTCGCTGCGCTCGGGCAACAGTGACGTGGTGCTCTTCCCGCTGCCGCTGCAGCCGATGGGCCAACTCCTGGAAGCGTTCATCGACGAGCTGACCGAGGCCCTGAACCGGCACGAGTTGAGCCTGCTCATCCACGCCGACCGCACCTCGCGCGGGGCCGACGCGGCCCGGCAGTGGGCCGCGTTGCGACCACTCGCGGTGATGGCCGAGTCCAACCGGCTCACCGGGGGCGCGGTCGACGTGCTCAAGCGGGCCGGCGTCCGGGCGATCTTCGCGTGGGGCCGCGAGGAGCACCCCGACGTGCCCACCGCGATCTTCGACAACCGGGACACCGGCCGGGTCGCGGTACGTCATCTGATCGACCGCGGCCACCGCCGGTTGGCCTGCCTGGTCCCGTCCGGGCCGCTGGCCTTCCTCGGCGAGGAGCGCTGGGCGGGCGCGCAGGCCGCGGCCGAGGACGCGGGTGTCTCGCTGCGCCGGGTGGACGTGGGCTATGTACGCGAGGACGTGCTCGCCATCGTGCGCCGGTGGCAGCGCGAGAGCGAGCCGCCGACCGCGGTGTTCGCCGGCAACGACGACTTCGCCCTGATGATCATCTCGGCGCTGCGCGAATGCGGCTGGTCGGTACCGGAGGACATGGCCGTGGTCGGCGCCGACGACCTGCCGTTCTGCGATCTGGTCTGGCCGCGGCTGACCAGCGTCTCGATGCACACCCGGACGATGGGCTCGGGCGCCTCGGACGCGATCACCACGCTGATCCGCGGCCGTGACTACCGACCGGGTGGTCGAATGGTCGTGCACCCGCGCGTGGTGGTCCGCGAATCCGGTTGAGGGCCGATGATCGTACAAAAAGTGAAGGGTCCCGAAGCCGGTCGGCCTCGGGACCCTTCGACGTTTCCGCGCGTAGCGGTCACGCTCCGTGCACTACTGCATCACGCGTTGTTCTGGTTCTCCACGGCCCGACGCGCCTCCGGGTTGAGCACGCCCCACCCGATCAGCTGCTCGGTCAGCACGCTCGGCGACTGGTCGTAGATCACGGCCAGGGTGCGCAGGTCGTCCTGACGGATCGACAGCACCTTGCCGTTGTAGTCGCCGCGCTGGCTCTGGATGGTGGCCGCATAGCGCTGCAGCGGACCGGCCTGGTCGGACGGAACGGTCTGCAGCCGCTCCAGGTCCAGGACCAGTCGCGGCGGCGGCTCGGCGGCGCCGTTCGGGGTGCCGCCGGGCAGCAGCTCCTGCACCGGGACGCCGTAGAAGTCGGCGAGCTCGGCCAGGCGCTGCACGGTTACCGCACGGTCGCCGCGTTCGTAAGAACCGACGACGACGGCCTTCCAGCGGCCCTGGGACTTCTCCTCGACGCCGTGCAGGGACAGGCCCTGCTGGGTCCGGATCGCGCGGAGCTTCGCCCCGAGCTGCTTGGCGTAGTCGCTGGACATCTCGCTCCCAAAACAGGTGACTGACCGTGAAGGTCCACCGGTGGTTGGCCGAACCGATGGGGTGGCTACCTCCGGGCCGGCTTTCTGTACCTCGACTCTCCCCGAAGCTGCGAGGTTCGGCACGTCGCGACTGTCGCGTTTGGCCCGGTGGTGACTCATTGTGAGGTTACGCAGAGTAATTTGCGTCCGTCAAGCCGAACGGCCTACAAAGCCGGATTCGCGCAGGTGAGAGGCACCTTTACTCCGCTTTCGCCCGACTCGATCCCTCGGTCCGGGCGGCCGAAAGGCTGATGATGTTGGCTGATACTGTGAGGGACGTACCCCGACGTCCTTTAAAGCCCGTCCTGTGAGACGGGGAAGGAGGTCTGTTTTCCATGACAGCACCTGGCTCCACCGGCGGCACGTCGGCCGCCCGTCCCAAGGACCTCGACCCGGCCACCGCCCGTACGGTCCTGGACCCCTCGGACATCAACCGGGCCCTGACCCGGATCGCGCACGAGATCGTCGAACGCGCCAAGGGCGCCGACGACGTCGTGCTCCTGGGCATCCCGACCCGAGGCGTGGCCCTGGCCCGCCGGCTCGGCGAACGTCTCGCCTCGATCGAGGACGGCGCCAAGGTCCCGGTCGGCGCGCTGGACATCACCATGTACCGCGACGACCTGCGGCTGGGCCCGGCCCGCGCGCTGGAGCGCACCGAGATCCCGGCCGAGGGCATCGACGGCAAGCTCGTCGTCCTGGTCGACGACGTGCTCTTCTCCGGCCGCACCATCCGCGCCGCACTGGACGCCCTGAACGACATCGGCCGCCCGCGCGCGGTCCAGCTGGCCGTCCTGGTCGACCGCGGCCATCGCGAACTCCCGATTCGCGCCGACTACGTGGGCAAGAACCTGCCGACGTCGCTGCGCGAGACCGTCAAGGTCCATCTCGCCGAGTACGACGGCCGCGACGCGGTCCTGCTCGGCACCCGCGCGGCCGACCCCGCCGCGGCCCCCACCGACGCGGAGAAGTAGCCAGTGAAGCGCCACCTGATCTCGGCCGCGGACCTCACCCGCGACGACGCCATCCTGATCCTCGACACCGCCGAAGAACTCGCGCACATCGCCGAGCGGCCGATCAAGAAGCTGCCGACGCTGCGCGGCCGCACCGTGGTCAACCTGTTCTTCGAGGACTCCACCCGCACCCGGATCTCGTTCGAGGCCGCCGCCAAGCGGCTGTCCGCGGACGTGATCAACTTCTCCGCCAAGGGCTCCTCGGTCTCCAAGGGCGAATCGCTCAAGGACACCGCGCTGACCCTGCAGGCGATGGGCGCAGACGCGGTGGTCATCCGCCACCACGCCTCCGGCGCGCCGCACCGCCTGGCCGGCTCCGGCTGGCTGCGCGGCTCGGTGGTCAACGCCGGCGACGGCACCCACGAGCACCCCACCCAGGCGCTGCTCGACGCGTTCACCATGCGGCGCAGGCTGGCCGGTGGGCGCGGCGATCTCGAAGGCCGCCGGATCACCCTTGTGGGTGACGTCTTGCACAGCCGGGTGGCCCGCTCCAACGTGCTCCTGCTGGCCACCCTGGGCGCCGAGGTCACCCTGGTCGCGCCGCCCACGCTGCTCCCGATCGGCGTGGAGAGCTGGCCCTGCACGGTCTCCTACGACCTGGACGCGCCGCTGCCCAAGAGCGACGCGGTGATGATGCTGCGCGTGCAGCGCGAGCGGATGAACGCCGCGTTCTTCCCCACCGAGCGCGAGTACTCGCGCCGCTACGGCCTGGACCTGCGCCGGATGGCGATGCTCCCCGAGCACGCCATCGTGATGCACCCCGGCCCGATGAACCGAGGCATGGAGATCGCCGCCGAGGTCGCCGACTCGACCCGCTCGACCATCGTCGAGCAGGTCACCAACGGCGTCAGCGTGCGGATGGCGGTCCTGTACCTGCTCCTGGGCGGCAACGAACCGGCCCTGAGCGCCCCGAGCACGTCCGGCACGTCCGGCACCCCGAGCATCCCGAGCACCGGCACCGAGGAGAGCACCAAGTGAGCACGTACCTGATCAAGGACGCCAAGGTCCTCGGGGGCGACGCGTCCGACGTGCTCATCCGCGACGGTGTGATCGCCGAGATCGGCACCGGCCTGACCGCCGACGGCGCCACCGTGATCGAGGCCGCCGGGCAGATCCTGCTGCCGGGCCTGGTCGACCTGCACACCCACCTGCGCGAGCCCGGCCGCGAGGACGCCGAGACGGTCGCCACCGGCGCGAACGCGGCGGCGCTGGGCGGCTTCACCGCCGTGCACGCGATGGCCAACACCGACCCGGTCGCGGACACCGCCGGCACCGTCGAGCAGGTCTGGCGGCTCGGCCAGGAGACCGGCCGCTGCGACGTGCACCCGGTCGGCGCGGTCACCGTGGGCCTGGCGGGCAAGCGACTGGCCGAACTGGGCGCGATGGCCGACTCGGCCGCGCGCGTGCGGGTGTTCTCCGACGACGGCAAGTGTGTCGACGACGCGGTGATCATGCGCCGGGCGCTGGAGTACGTGAAGGCCTTCGACGGCGTCGTCGCCCAGCACGCGCAGGAGCCCCGGCTGACCGAGGGCGCCCAGATGAACGAGGGCACCGTCTCCGGCGAGCTGGGCCTGCGCGGCTGGCCCGCGGTCGCCGAGGAGTCGATCATCGCCCGCGACGTGCTGCTCACCGCGCACGTCGGCTCGCGCCTGCACGTGTGCCACGTCTCCACCGCCGGTTCGGTGGAGATCCTGCGCTGGGCCAAGTCCAAGGGCTGGAACGTCACCGCCGAGGTGACCCCGCACCACCTCCTGCTCACCGACGAACTCGTGCGCAGCTACGACCCGGTCTACAAGGTCAACCCGCCGCTGCGCACCGCCGCCGACGTCACCGCGCTGCGCGAGGCGCTCGCCGACGGCACCATCGACGCGGTCGCCACCGACCACGCCCCGCACCCCAGCGAGGACAAGGACTGCGAGTGGGCGGTCGCCGCGATGGGCATGCTCGGCCTGGAGACGGCCCTGTCGATCGTGCAGGAGACCATGGTCGACACCGGCCTGCTCGACTGGGCCGGCGTCGCCGACCGGATGTCCGTGCGCCCCGCCGCGATCGGGCGGCTGGAGGGGCACGGCCGCCCGGTCGAGGTCGGCGAGCCCGCCAACCTGGTGCTGGTCGACCCGACCCCACGGCGTACGGTCGAACCGTCCGAACTCGCCTCGCGCAGCCGTAACACCCCCTACGCCGGACTCGAACTCCCCGGCAAGGTGGTCGCCACGTTCCTGCGCGGCGTACCCACGGTGATCGACGGGAAGCTCGCGTGACTCCAGGCACGGCCCACCACGACCTGCTGCTGCTCGCCACCACCGAACAGAAGTCGGCGGAGGTGACGAACTGGAGCGGTCGCATCCTCTGGATCGGCATCTGCCTCGTCTTCGTGCTCGGTGTCTACCTGCTGATGTGGCGCGCCTGGAAGAAGCGAGGCGAGCGCCAGGCGGCGCTGCCCGCACTGCCCACCGCCCCCGAGTCCGCCGCCGCGCCGCTGCTGCCGCCATTGGTCGGGCGCTACTTCGGCAGCACCACCGCCGGCGACTGGCTGGACCGGGTGGTCGCGCACGGCCTGGGCACCCGCAGCCCGGTCGAGCTGACCCTGCGCCCGGACGGCCTGGTGGTCGAGCGCCCCGCCGCGACCGACTTCTTCGTGCCCGCCGCGGCGCTGACCGGCGTGCGGCACGAGAAGGGCATCGCCGGGAAGGTGCTGCCCGAGGGCGGCCTGCTGGTGATCACCTGGACGCACGGCGACACCTCGCTCGACTCCGGCTTCCGCAGCGACCACCCGGACGACCACGACGCGTGGATCGAGACCATCACCCGGCTGATCGCCGGGGAACTGCCGGCGACCGCCGGCACGGCTACAAGGAACCACCAGGAAGGATCGGTCACGTGACCGCAATGACCGGACGGGCCACGACGCCTGCGGTGCTCGTCCTGGAGGACGGGCGCACGTTCCGCGGCAGCGCCTACGGCGCGGTGGGGGAGACGTTCGGCGAGGCGGTGTTCTCCACCGGCATGTCGGGCTATCAGGAGACCCTGACCGACCCCTCGTACCACCGCCAGGTCGTCGTGATGACGGCCCCGCACGTCGGCAACACCGGCGTCAACGACGAGGACCCCGAGTCGTCCCGGATCTGGGTCTCCGGCTACGTCGTCCGCGACCCCGCCCGAGTGCCTTCCAACCACCGCTCGCGGCGTTCGCTCGACGACGAACTGGTGCGCTACGGCGTGGTCGGCATCAGCGGCATCGACACCCGCGCGCTGACCCGCCACCTGCGCGAGCGTGGCGCGATGCGGGTCGGGATCTTCTCCGGCGACGCCGCCCGCGCGGACGAGGCCGCGCTGCTGGAGCGGGTGCGCACCAGCCCCGAGATGGCCGGCGCCGACCTCGCCGAGCAGGTCAGCACCGACGCCGCCTACGTGGTGCCCGCGATCGGCACCAAGCGCTTCACCGTCGCCGCCCTGGACCTGGGCATCAAGGGCATGACCCCGCACCGGATGGCCGAGCGCGGCATCGAGGTGCACGTGCTGCCCGCGACCGCCACCCTGGAGGAGGTCAACGCCGTCGCCCCCGACGGGGTGTTCTTCTCCAACGGCCCCGGCGACCCGGCCACCGCGACCCACCAGATCGAGCTGCTGCGCGCGGTCCTGGCCCAGGGCACCCCGTTCTTCGGGATCTGCTTCGGCAACCAGCTGCTCGGGCGCGCGCTGGGCTTCGGCACCTACAAGCTCAAGTACGGCCACCGCGGCATCAACCAGCCCGTGCAGGACCGCACGACCGGCAAGGTCGAGGTGACCGCGCACAACCACGGCTTCGCCGTGGACGCGCCGCTGGACACCGTCTCGGAGACCCCCTACGGGCGTGCCGAGGTCAGCCACGTGTGCCTCAACGACGACGTCGTCGAGGGCCTGCGACTGCTGGACCGACCCGCGTTCAGCGTGCAGTACCACCCGGAAGCGGCGGCCGGCCCGCACGACTCCGCCTACCTGTTCGACCGTTTCGTCACGCTGATGGAGACCAAGAGTGCCTAAGCGCAGCGACCTGAAGTCCGTCCTGGTCGTCGGCTCGGGCCCGATCGTCATCGGCCAGGCCGCGGAGTTCGACTACTCCGGCACCCAGGCGTGCCGGATCCTCAAGGCCGAGGGCCTGCGGGTGATCCTGGTCAACTCCAACCCGGCCACGATCATGACCGACCCGGAGATCGCCGACGCGACCTACGTCGAGCCGATCACCCCCGAATTCGTCGAGAAGATCATCGCCAAGGAGCGCCCCGACGCGCTGCTGCCCACCCTGGGCGGGCAGACCGCGCTCAACATCGCGGTCTCGCTCAGCGAGAACGGCGTGCTGGAGAAGTACAACGTCGAGCTGATCGGCGCCAACCTCGACTCGATCCAAAAGGGCGAGGACCGCGACCTGTTCAAGGGCGTGGTCGAGCGGGTGCGGGAGAAGATCGGGCACGGCGAGTCGGCCCGCTCGGTGATCTGCCACTCGATGCAGGACGTGCTCGACGGCGTCGAGACGCTCGGCGGCTACCCGGTCGTGGTCCGCCCGTCCTTCACCATGGGCGGCGCCGGCTCCGGCTTCGCGCACGACGAGGAGGACCTGCGCCGGATCGCCGGCCAGGGCCTGACCCTGTCGCCGACCACCGAGGTGCTCCTGGAGGAGTCCATCCTCGGCTGGAAGGAGTACGAGCTGGAGCTGATGCGCGACAAGCACGACAACGTCGTGGTCGTCTGCTCGATCGAGAACTTCGACCCGATGGGCGTGCACACCGGCGACTCGATCACGGTCGCGCCCGCGATGACGCTGACCGACCGCGAGTACCAGACGCTGCGCGACGTCGGCATCGCGGTGATCCGCGAGGTCGGCGTGGACACCGGCGGCTGCAACATCCAGTTCGCGATCAACCCCGAGGACGGCCGGGTGATCGTGATCGAGATGAACCCGCGCGTGTCCCGCTCCTCGGCGCTGGCCTCCAAGGCGACCGGCTTCCCGATCGCCAAGATCGCCGCACGGCTCGCGATCGGCTACACGCTGGACGAGATCCCCAACGACATCACCAAGGAGACCCCGGCCAGCTTCGAGCCCTCGCTCGACTACGTCGTGGTCAAGGTCCCGCGCTTCGCGTTCGAGAAGTTCCCGGCCGCCGATGACCGCCTCACCACCACGATGAAGTCGGTCGGCGAGGCGATGGCGATCGGCCGCAACTTCACCGAGGCGTTGAACAAGGCGCTGCGCTCGCTGGAGAAGAAGGGCTCGCAGTTCGACTTCGTCTCCGAACTCGCGGACAAGGACGTCCTGTTGGTCGCGGCCGAGAAGCCCACCGACGGCCGGATCAACGTGGTCATGGACGCCATCCGGGCCGGCGCCACGCCCGAGGAGCTGTTCGAGGCGACCCGGATCGATCCGTGGTTCCTGGACCAGATGTACCTGATCCACGAGATCGCCGGCGAGGTCCGCGACGCGGCCGAGCTGACCCCCGAGGTGCTGCGCCTGGCCAAGCGGCACGGCCTCTCGGACCTGCAGATCGCGGCGATCCGGGGCATGCGCGAGGAGGTCGTGCGCGAGGTGCGCCAAGCCCTCGGCGTACGTCCGGTGTACAAGACCGTGGACACCTGCGCCGCCGAGTTCGCCGCGCGCACCCCGTACCACTACTCCTCCTACGACGAGGAGAGCGAGGTCGCGCCGCGCACCAAGCCCGCCGTGATCATCCTGGGCTCCGGGCCGAACCGGATCGGGCAGGGCATCGAGTTCGACTACTCGTGCGTGCACGCCGCGTTCGCGCTGCACGACGCCGGCTACGAGACCGTGATGGTCAACTGCAACCCGGAGACCGTCTCCACCGACTACGACACCTCCGACCGGCTCTACTTCGAGCCGCTCACCCTGGAGGACGTGCTGGAGATCGTGTACGCCGAGACCCAGGCCGGGCCGGTCGCCGGCGTCCTGGTCCAGCTCGGCGGCCAGACCCCGCTCGGCCTCGCGCAAAAGCTCAAGGACGCGGGTGTGCCGATCGCGGGCACCTCGCCCGAGGCGATCCACCTCGCCGAGGAGCGCGGCGCGTTCGGCCGGGTGCTGGCCGAGGCCGGCCTGCTCGCGCCCAAGCACGGCACCGCGTTCTCCTTCGGCGAGGCCAGCGCGATCGCCGCCGAGATCGGCTACCCCGTGCTGGTGCGCCCCTCGTACGTGCTCGGCGGACGCGGCATGGAGATCGTCTACGACGAGCCCTCCCTGGCCACCTACCTGGAGCAGAACGCCGGTCTGGTCAGCGACCACCCGGTGCTCGTCGACCGCTTCCTCGACGACGCGATCGAGATCGACGTGGACGCGCTCTACGACGGCGAGGACCTCTACCTCGGCGGCGTGATGGAGCACATCGAGGAGGCCGGCATCCACTCCGGCGACTCGGCCTGCGCACTCCCGCCGATCACGCTGGGCGCGCACGACATCAAGCGGCTGCGCGCGGCCACGCTGGGCATCGCGCGCGGCGTCGGGGTATGCGGACTGATCAACATCCAGTTCGCCCTCTCCGGCGACATCCTCTACGTCCTGGAGGCCAACCCGCGCGCGTCGCGGACCGTGCCGTTCGTGTCCAAGGCGACCGCCGTCCCGCTGGCCAAGGCCGCCGCGCGGGTCTCGCTCGGCGCCACCATCGCCGAACTGCGCGCCGAGGGCCTGCTGCCCGCCGAGGGCGACGGCGGCACGCTGCCGATGGACGCGCCGATCGCGGTCAAGGAGGCGGTCCTGCCCTGGAACCGCTTCCGCGACACCAAGGGCCGCGGCGTGGACACCGTGCTCAGCCCGGAGATGCGCTCCACCGGCGAAGTGATGGGCATCGACGCGGTGTTCGGCACCGCATACGCCAAGTCCCAGGCAGGCGCCTACGGATCGCTGCCGCTCAAGGGCCGCGCGTTCGTCTCCTTCGCCAACCGGGACAAGCGCTCGATGGTGTTCCCGGTCAAGGCCATGCACGACATGGGCTTCGAGATCCTGGCCACCGAGGGCACCGCCGAGGTGCTGCGCCGCAACGGCGTGCCCGCCACCGTGGTGCGCAAGCACAGCGAGGGCGCCGGCCCGGCCGGCGAGCCGACCATCGTGCAGATGATCCACAACGGCGAGGTCGAACTGATCGTCAACACCCCGTTCGGCACCGGCGGCCGGCTCGACGGCTACGAGATCCGCACCGCGGCGGTCACCCGGGGCATCCCCAGCATCACCACGGTGCAGGGCTTCGCCGCGGCGGTGCAGGGCATCCAGTCGCTGATCGCCGGCGACATCGGGGTGCGCTCGCTCCAGGAGCACGCCGACCACATCACGTCCCACCGAAAGGGCTGACGACACCGATGGCACTTCCCCTGCAGGTGCAGGCGGAGATCGTCGGCCGCGAACCCGCGGGCGCGTACCACCGCATGGTGCTGCGCGCCCCCGGGATCGCCGCCCGCGTCGAACCCGGCCACTTCGTCGCCGTGGCGATCGGCGGCGTGGACTCGGCGATGCTGCTGCGCCGCGCGTTCTCCATCCACCGGGCCGACCCGACCGCCGAGACGATCGACGTGGTCTTCGCCGAGGCCGGGCGCGGCACGCGCGAACTGGCCCGCCTGCGGGTCGGCGACAGCGTGAACGTGGTCGCGCCGCTGGGCACGCCGTTCCCGCTGCCGGGCGAGCCGGTCAGCGCGGTGATGGTGGCCGGCGGCTACGGCAGCGCGCCGATGTTCGCACTCGCCGAGAAGATCGTGGCCGAGGGCGGCTCGGTCGCCTTCGTGCTCGGGGCGGCGACCGCCGAACGGCTGTACGGCGTGGACCAGGCGCGGGCGATCACCGAGGACGTCGTGGTCACCACCGACGACGGCTCCGAGGGCGTGCGCGGCTTCGTCACCGGCCCGCTGCCCGAGGTGCTCACCGCGGTACAGGCGGACGTCGTGTACGCGTGCGGGCCGATGGGCATGCTGCGCGCGGTCACCGAGGTCGCGACCGCGCACGACGCGCGCGTGTTCACCGCGGTCGAGGAATCGATGGCGTGCGGCGTCGGGGTATGCATGACGTGTGTGCTCCCGGTGGTCGGCGACGACGGGGTCAGCCGGTTCGTCCGCTCGTGTGTGGACGGCCCGTGCTTCGACGGCACCAAGGTGCGCTGGGACGACGCCGGCACCATTCCGGCGGACATCGAGGGCGCAGCGGCGATGGGAGCGCACTGATGACCGACGGGTACAGCGGTTTCGACGACGATGACGACGCCGGCGACTTCGACGCGCCGCCGTCCACGATCATGCTGCCCGGCGGCGGGATCGACCTGGCCACCCGGCTCGGCTCGACGCTGCTGCCGAATCCGGTGACCACGGCCTCGGGCTGCGCCGGCTACGGCAAGGAATTGGCCAAGTTCTTCGAGCCGGCCGCGATCGGCGCGGTGGTCACCAAGACGATCATGCCGTACCCGCGTTCGGGCCGGGCCACCCCGCGGATGGCCGAGACGCCGTCCGGGATGCTCAACTCGATCGGCCTCCAGGGTCCGGGCATCGACGCCTTCGTCGAGCGCGACCTGCCCTGGCTGGCGGCGCGCGGCGGACGCACCATCGTGTCCATCGCGGGCGGCCACGTGGACGACTTCGTGGCGCTGGCCGAGCGGCTCAAGGGCGCGCCCGGCGTGGTCGGCATCGAGGCCAACATCTCGTGTCCGAACGTGGCCAACCGCGGCCAGGTGTTCGCGTGCAACCCGGCCACGTCCTACGACGTGATCCGGGCGGTCCGCGACGCGGCCGACCCGATGGTGCCGGTGCTGGCCAAGCTGTCGCCGGACGTGACGTCGGTCGTGGACATCGCCCGGGCGTGTGTGGAGGCGGGCGCGGACGGCCTGTCGATGATCAACACGCTGCTCGGCATGGTGATCGACACCGACACGATGAAGCCGGTCCTGGCGGGCGTCACCGGCGGGCTGTCCGGCCCGGCGGTGCGACCGGTCGCGGTGCGCTGCGTCTACCAGGTGCACGCGGCGATGCTGGACGGGCAGATGGCGCAGGTGCCGATCGTCGGCATGGGCGGCATCCGGACCGGCCTGGACGCGCTGGAGTTCATCCTCGCCGGCGCGGCGGCGGTGTCGGTGGGCACGGTGATCTTCAACGACCCGTCGGCACCGGTGCGGATCCTGGACGAGTTGCGGGCGGCGCTGATCGCCCGCGGTTTCGGGTCGCTGGAGGCGGCGATCGGGTACGCGCACCGCTGAGGGGTTCGCGGCAGATGACGGGGATGCCGGTACGGACGGGGTTCGTACCGGCATCGCCGTGTCCGGGCTCGGGCCCGGGTCGGCACCCGAGTCGGGGTCCGGCTCGGGCCCGGGTTGCGGCTCGGGTCGGTGCTCGGCCCTCGGGGCGGACGAATTTTTCGATGTCGACGAGAGTGGGATTTCGATGAGCAACCTCGCACCCGTGGCGGTGGCCCTGGACGCACCGGACGCGGACCGCGCGCTCGCGTGGGCCAAGGCCGTGGGCCCGTATGTGAGCACGGTCAAGGTCGGCCTGGAGGTGTTCCTGCGGGACGGCGCGGACGCGGTCTCGGGCGCCCGTGAGGCCAGCGGCGGACGGGACGTGTTCCTGGACCTGAAGCTGCACGACATCCCGAACACGGTGGCGGGCGCGGTGCGTTCGGTCGCGCGGCTGGCGCCGACCTACCTGACCGTGCACGCGAGCGGCGGGAGCGCGATGATCCGCGCCGCGGCGGACGCGGCACCGGAAGTGAACATCGTCGCGGTGACGGTGCTGACCTCGATGGCCGAGGAGGACCTGGCGGCGATCGGCCTGGCGGGCCCCTCGATCGAGGCGGCCCGACGGCTGGCCGGCCTCGCGGTCGCGGCCGGCGCGCGCGCGATCGTGTGTTCGCCGCGCGAGGTCGCGGCGGTGCGGGCCGAGGTGGGCCCGGGCATCGTGCTGATCACCCCGGGGGTGCGGCCGGCGGGCGCGGCCCTCGGCGACCAGAGCCGGGTGGCCACGCCCGAGCAGGCGTTGGCCGACGGCGCGGACCTGCTGGTGATCGGGCGGCCGATCACGGGCGCGGCGGACGTCGGCGAGGCGGCGCGCGCGATCGGGGCGGGCCTGGCCGCGCGGTAAGTGCGGCGGGCGCGCCGGCGGTGTCGCCTCGGTCGGTGGGCGCTGCTCCGACATGCGGGGCCCGCGAATGCCGCTGGGGCGTGCGTGTGGCGCCGGACCGGGCTTTCGGCACTCGGGGGGTGCCGGCCGCCGCCCGGGAGCGCTCCGAAGGCGCCCAGGGGCCGCTGCGGCGGTTTCCGCATGCTTCGACGGGGGCGGCGGACTGTGGAGCGTTCGGGAGAGCCGATTGCCCCGGGACGATCTCCGACCCGGCGTGGTGCTCGGCCCGGGTCGGGCGTGCGGGCTCGCACCGCGGTCGCCTCGCGCAAGAGCGCCGGGAGGGGGCACGGAAGCGCGATCGGCGCCGCCGCCCGCCCCGAAGCCGCCCGACGCTCCGTCAGGTTCGGGTTTTGCCGCAGGTAGCCGGGCTTTTCCCATCGATTCGGGCGACGCGGACCGATTCGCCGACTAGGCTCCCTCGTGAGCCGGCCCGGTGGAGTGTCGCGCGTTGCCGCGAACGCTCTGACCAGCTAGGTTCCACTGTTTGTTGGTGGCCGTCCGAGCCGGGCGGCCTTGAGGATCGCAACGAAGTCCGAGGTGACACGGCGTGGCTCTCCCACCCCTGACCCCCGAAGAACGCGCGGATGCGCTCGCTAAAGCCGCTGCGGCTCGGCGGGAGCGCGCCGAGGTGAAGAACCGGCTCAAGAACTCCGGTGCTTCGCTCAGCGACGTCATCAAGGAGGGCAAGGACAATCCGGTCGTGGGCAAGATGAAGGTATCGGCCCTCCTGGAGTCCCTCCCCGGCGTCGGCAAGGTGCGCGCCAAGCAGCTCATGGAGAAGCTGAACATCTCCGAGACCCGGCGCGTCCGCGGTCTCGGCACGAACCAGATCGCAGCACTCGAACGGGAATTCGGTGGCTCCGCGTCCTGACGCGGGCGCCGGCTCCGATCCCCGTACCGTGCACGGCACCCGTCGACTCACCGTGCTCTCCGGCCCCTCGGGGGTCGGCAAGAGCACGGTGGTCGCTGACCTGCGCCGCCGTCACCCCGAGGTTTGGCTGTCTGTGTCCGCGACCACACGCAAACCCCGTCCGGGGGAGAGCGACGGTGTGGAGTACCACTTCACCGACGGCGATCAGTTCGACAAACTGATCGCCTCGGATGAATTGCTCGAATGGGCCGAATTCGCCGGGAACCGATACGGAACCCCGCGACTGCCCGTGCTCGAACGGCTTGACGCCGACGTTCCGACCCTGCTCGAAATCGACCTGCAGGGCGCCCGGCAGGTACGGCAGGCGATGCCCGAGGCACGCCTGGTGTTCCTCGCCCCGCCCTCGTGGGACGAATTGGTCCGCCGTCTGGTGGGCCGGGGGACCGAATCCCCCGAAGTCATCGAGCGGCGCCTGGCCGCCGCGAAGGTCGAGTTGGCCGCGGAATCCGAATTCGACGTGACGCTGGTCAACACGTCCGTCGAAGACGTCGTCCGCGAACTGCTAGCCTTGATGAACGTATCTTGATCGTTCGGGCTGCCCGATAGCCGACAGGCAGCCCGACTTTCATCCACAGCTTTCACAGCTTTTCGAAGGGCCCCCGCCTTGTCAGCTTCTTCCACCGCACCCGAGGGCATCATCAACCCGCCCATCGACGAGCTCCTGGAGGCGACCGACTCCAAGTACAGCCTCGTCATCTACGCGGCGAAGCGTGCTCGGCAGATCAACGCCTACTACTCGCAGCTCGGCGAGGGCCTGCTGGAATACGTGGGTCCGCTCGTGGACACGCACGTGCACGAGAAGCCGCTGTCGATCGCGCTGCGCGAGATCAACTCGGGCATGCTGACCGCCGAGCCCATCGAGGGCTGAGCGAGTCATGCGACTCGACGGCGCCGTATCCGCGCTGTATCGCTGAACCTGTAGGACGCGAAGGGCCCGACGGAGTTCCGTCGGGCCCTTCGCGCGTTTCGACCGTACGCACCGCGTGCCGACCGATCGTCTTGACCCTTGATCGCAGATGGCGTACCTGTGGGCGGCGACACGCGCGAGGCGCAAGTGATCCGGAGGGTGGGCGACGAGGGTGGACCGGATCGAGAGCGGCGCGGACGCGCCGAAGACGGGCTGGCGTGCGCTGCCGGTGGACACATTGCTGGACGTGCCGCTGAGCCGCGCCGGCGACCGGGCCCGGGAACTGGGCGAGGCGGGCTTCGACGGGGTGTTCACCTTCGAGGGCCCCACCGACGTGTTCCTGCCCCTGGTGCCGGCCGCTGCCGCGGGCGTGGACATCATGACCAACATCGCGGTCGCCTTCCCGCGCAGCCCCACCCACCTCGCACACACCGCGTACGACCTGCACCTGGCCTCGCACGGGCGGTTCCGTCTCGGCCTGGGCACCCAGATCCAGGCCCACATCGAACGCCGGTACGGCGCCACGTGGTCGCGCCCGGTGGCCCGGATGGCCGAGACGCTGCGCGCGGTCCGCGCGGTGCTCACCTGCTGGCAGCGGGAGACGCCGCTGGACTTCCACGGCGAGTTCTTCGACCTCACCCTGATGCCGCCGACGCTGCGCCCGGGACCGAACCCGTACGGGCTGCCGCCGCTGCTCGCGGGTGGGGTGGGCCGGCGGATGATCACCATGGTCGCCGAGCACGCGGACGGGCTGCTGGTCCACCCGCTCAACACCGACCTGTTCGTGCGCGGCCCGGTCACCGACGCGGTGACCGACGGCCTGGTGCTCTCCGAACGCACCCGGGATCGGTTCTCGGTGATGCTCGACGTGATCGTCGCCGCCGGGCGGACCGAGGAGGAGATGCGCGCCGCGCTCAAGGGGGCCAGGGCGATGGTCGCGTTCTACGCCTCCACGCCCGCCTATCGGCCGGTGCTCGACGTGGAGGGCTACGGGCCGTTGCAGGCCGAGTTGCACGCGCTGATCCGGGCCGGCCGCTGGCCGGACATCCCGCACGCGATCGACGACACGCTGCTCGGCCGGGTGGTGGCGATCGGCGAACCCAAGGACGTCGCGGCCCAACTGGCCGCGCGTGCCCACGGGGTCGCCGACCGTCTGGGGTTCTACCTGCCCTATCGGGCCGACCCGGCGTGCGTGTCGGAGGTGCTGGACGAGCTGCGGGCGCTCACCTGAGGCGGGAGCGGGTCGGCGGGCGGACGGCCGGCGCGGTGGGCTTTCGACCGACCGCGCCGGGAGAGCCGACGGTTGCTCGGGTTGCTCGGATTGTTCGGGCTTGCCGGGGCTCCTCGAATTACTCGGATCGTGCGGGTTGGTCCGGTTGATATTGATTGAAATCAGTTGACCCGGGTGTTGCAGGTATTACGGGTGTTTCGGTTGTTTCGGCACGTGGTGTGCCGGGTTGGTTCTAGCCGAGTCGTCCGACCGCGCGGCGCAGGCGCTTGAGGTCGCGCAGGCGGCGTTCGTAGCCGGCGCCGATCACGATCAGGAGCAGGCCCGCCGTGCCGAGGACGGCCCAGCGCGGCACCGCGTCGTAGACCGGAGCCAGGTGCGGCAGCAGGTGCACCAGCCCGACCGTGGCCAGCGCCGCCGCGCCCAGGAACAGCGGCGCCTGGAGCCGGAAGCGGGCGCCGACCAGGAGCGTGACGATCGCCGCCGCGCCCAGCAGGCTCGGTCGGATCGGCTCGCCCTGGCTCACCGCGAGCGGGAGCGAGGGCAGCAGCAACACCGCGAGCGGCCCGCCGTACGCGGCCCACGAATTGGTTTCCGGGTGGGCCTGCCGGCGGAGCATGCCCTCGACCAGCAGGACCAGGCCGAGCGGGATCGTGTACGCCTCCGGATGGGTGACGTCGAACAACGCCAGCCGAACCCAGTACGCGGCGAACAGCAGCGGCAGGGCGGCGAGTCGAGCCGGCGTGCGCAGCGGTCCGGCCGGGGTGGTCGCGGCGGCGACGCCGGCCCAGGCCAGGACGAGCCAGATCTGTTCGGGAGCCACGGCGGCGGTTGTGGTGCCGGCGACGAGCATGCATGCCGCGGCGGCGAGTGTGGCCGCCGGGGCGGGGCGGGGGAGTCGGGCGACGGCGATGTACAACAGGGCGGCCGTGCCGACCGCGGCCAGCGCGGACACGGTGTCCGTCGCGTCGAGGCGGTACAGCGTCGCCGGCACCGTCGCGGTGCACAGCACGACGGTGGCGGGCGCCCAGACCGGCCGGGCCTCGCCGTGCCCGCGGAGCGCGCTGTGCAGCGTGCCGGCGGTGACGACGGCGAGTGCGACCGGCAGCAGGCCGTCGGACCGGGCGATCGAGACGGCCGCCGCGAAGACGGCGACCGCCTCGATCATGATCGCGGCCATCGGCAGGTCGTGCAGGTACGTGGCGACCACCAACAGGATCACCGCCGCGCACGCGCCGGCCACCGCCTGGCCGGACACGCCGACGTCGAGCCGGTACAGCGTGGCCGCCGTCGTGGCGTACAGCAGCACCGCGGTCGCGGGCGCCCACCCGGGCCGCAACATCGTGCGGCCGAACAACGCGCCGCACAGGGTGGCCGCCGCCGCGATCGCGAATATGACGGGCGAGGGCTCCCGGCCGACCAGAAGTGTGCCGAGCAGGGTCGCGGCCCCCGTGCCCTCCAGCGCGACGGCCATGCCGGGCCGGCCGGCGCAGGCGATGGCGAGCGGGAACAGCAGGGCCGCGGCGATCACGGCGGCGAGCACGGTGCCGGGCCGATCCGCACCGAAGGCGTGCGTGCCGGCCGCGATGGCGCCCACCCAGCACAGGGCGGCTGCCCCGGCCCACGCCGGCCGGATGCCGGGCAGGTCGCGAACGGCGCCGACCAGGCTCACCATCAGGGCCGCGGCGAGGGTCACGGCGAGCGGGACCGGGGTGTCGGCCGTGGCAAGGCTGCCGATCGCCCAGCCGGTGGCGCCGACCAGAGTCAGGGCGCGGGCGGTCGGGGCGGTGGGGCGCAGCGCCAGGGCGATCAGGGTGACCAGGGCGAAGAGCAGGGCCGGGACGAAACCGACCACCGCCGTCGAGGCACCCGCGTGCGCCGCAGTCATCGCCACGTCGACACCGGCGAGCGCGAGGGCGAACGCGGCTGCGAGCGGCCGGATCGGCTGCGGGAGCGGGAGCGGGGTGGGGCGCTCCGGGTGGTCGGTCGCGTTGTCGTCGTCGGTGGTGGCGCGGGTGGGCGCCGCGTACGGGTCGTCGGTGCCGGTGCCGGTGCCGGTGCCGGTGCCGGTGCCGGTGTCGGCCTCGGTGTCGGCGTCGTGTGGTCGGTGGGTCGAGGCGACCCGGTCGTCCGGGGCGCTCGTGGTCTTGTCGGACAGGCCGCTCGGAGCCGCGGCGACCTTCCTGATCGGCGGGGCGATCGACTCCTCGACCGATTCGGGAGCATCGGCGGTGTTTTGCGCCGGTACATGAGCATCGGCCGTCGCGGTGTGCCCCGCGGCGGTTGCCGAGTTCGGGGCGGACGCGGGACGTCCCGGCGACAGGACGGCGGTGATGGTGAGGCCCGCGGCGGCGATTGCCCAGACCACGATCGAGGTCAGCGGGTGCGCCGTCGCCCACGCCAGGGCCAACGCGCCGTGCACCAGACCGATGAGCGGCAACCACGGCCGCATCCGCCAGGCGCAGCCCCAGCCGACGGCCGCCACCAGGTGCCAGCCGAGTGCCGCCCACAGCGGCAGATCCAGGGCCGGCGGCAGCACCACGAACAACGCCTCGGCGGCGACCGCGGCGGTCACCAGGACCGGCGTACGTCCCGGTCGGCCGCGCAGCAGGGTGACGGCGGTCAGCGCGACGAGCGCCGCCGCCGGCAGCAGCACGAGCGGCGCCAGGCCGAAGTCCCAGTCGGAACCCGCCATGATCGCGTCCCGGCTGCCGGTACCGGCCGAGCCCAGGCTCCAGGCCCGCCGGGGCCAGGACAGCGGACCGGCCAGCGCCACCGCGGGCGTCGCGACCACCCAGAACGCGGGCGCCACCGTCAGCGGCACGAGGACCGCGAGCGGCCCGGCCCGGAAGTCGCGCGGCACCGCGAACAGCGGTGCCATCGCGACCAGGACCACCAGCAGCAGGCCCACGCCCGCCCAGGCGATCGGCAGATCCGACTCCTCGCCCGCAGGTCGGGTGGCGAGCAGCAGGGCCGTGGCCGCGAGCGAGCCCGCCATCGCGCTTGCGGATGCCAGGTGCCGCACCACGGGAGCCCGGCGCAGGACGAACGCGATCCCGCCGGCGATCGCGGCGAGGGCGAGCATGGTGCCCGCCGACGCGCCGCTCGCGCCCTCGGCGAAGGTCAGGACGACCGCGGTCAGCCAGTAGCAGAGCACGCCGACCTCGGCGACGACCCGCAGCCCGCGCGCGGCCTCGGCGTAGACCCGGCGCAGCAGCACGACGTCCACGGCCGCCTGGAGGCCGAGCCCGATCGCGAGCGGCAGCAGTGATGCCCGGCCCACCCCGAACCAGGCGATCACCAGCGGCAGCGGACCCTGGAGCAGCAGCGCCGCCGAGACCCGCAACGCCCGCAGCGGCGCCACCAACGAGCCCAGCGCCGCCGCGCCGCCGACCGCGAGCAGGGTGGCCGCGGCGACCAGCACCGCGCTTCCATCGCGGATGCCGGCCAGGTCGGCGGCCCACGCCGCGTAGCCGTCGAGCAGGCCCATGGCGACCGTGAGCGCGGCCATCGCCTCGGCGGTGGCGGGCAGTTCGCGCCGCTCGGCGAGCGTGGTGCCCGCGGCGCACAACACCAGCGCGAGCGCCATCACCAGGGCCCGGCCGCCGGTGCCGGTGCGGTTCCAGGTGACCGCGACGAACACGACCGCGGCCAGCACCACGAGCAGCACGCCCGCGCCCAGCACGATCCGGGCGACTCGACGCCGCCCGACCTCGGCCATCTCGCGCACCCGAGCAGCCGGCGGGTGGGCGGGGGCGGACGCGGCCGCCGGCACCGGTGCCGGCGCTGCCGCGGGAGCCGGCGTCGGCGTCGGGGTCGGGGTCGGCGGTGCCACGGGCGGTCGGACGAGCGCCCGGCGCGCCTCGGCGCGCATGTGCTCGAGCAGAGCCTCGCGCTGCCGCAGCAGCCGAGCCGCCGACACGCCGATCTGCCACAACCGGTCGGCCTCCTGGCCGGTCAGCCGGATCGCGCACCCGTGGCAGCGCTCGGTGCGCGGCATCCGGAGCTGCTGCGCACAGCCCGGACACCGCGTCGCGTCGTCCAGCAGCCACTCGTTCAACATCGACGTCATCTCCCCCGATGGACTCCCGGCTCCCGATGCTGGCAGCGCGGGCGGGACGGGACATCCGTACTCGTACTCAGATCCCGCCCGCGGTGACGGCCCGGGCAGGTCGCCCGGCGACGACGGCGCATGCGGCCCGTCGGCAAAGGCCGCCCGGTCGACACGAGATCGAGCCGTCGCGGACGGTGTCGTAGGCTCGCCGTGCCGCTCGGAACACGGGCCGGTCGCCACGAGGACCAGGAGCAGCGATGAGTACCGGACCCCGACCCCGTGTCGTGCTCGGCGTCGCCGGCGGCATCGCCGCGTACAAGGCGTGCGAACTGCTGCGCAGGTTGACCGAGTCCGGGCACGAGGTGCGGGTCGTGCCGACCGCGTCCGCGCTCAACTTCGTCGGCGCGGCCACGTGGTCGGCGCTGTCCGGGCAACCGGTGGCCACCGGGGTGTGGGACGCGGTGCACGAGGTCCCGCACGTACGGATCGGCCAGAACGCGGATGTCGTCGTGGTCGCTCCGGCGACCGCGGACATGCTCGCCAAGGCCGCCCACGGACTCGCCGACGACCTGCTCACCAACACGCTGCTCACCGCGCGATGTCCGGTGATCTTCGCCCCGGCCATGCACACCGAGATGTGGGAGCACCCGGCCACGGTGGAGAACGTCGCGACGCTGCGCCGCCGCGGTGCGATCGTGATCGAGCCGGCGGTGGGCCGGCTGACCGGCAAGGACACCGGCAAGGGCCGGCTGCCCGACCCGGAGCAGATCTTCCAGGTGGTCCGGCGCACCCTCGTGCGCGGGGCGACCGTGCCGGATCTGGCCGGCCGGCACGTGGTGGTCACCGCCGGCGGCACCCGCGAGCCGCTGGACCCGGTCCGCTTCCTCGGCAACCGCTCGTCCGGCAAGCAGGGCTACGCGCTCGCCCGCACCGCGATCGCCCGGGGCGCCCGGGTCACCCTGATCGAGGCCAACACCGGCCTGCCGGACCCGGCCGGGGCCGACGTGCTGCGCGTGGGCACCGCGCTGGAGCTGCGCGAGGCGGTGGTCAAGGCGGCGGAGAACGCGGACTGCGTGGTGATGGCCGCGGCCGTCGCGGACTTCCGCCCGGCGACCCGGGTCGATGGCAAGATCAAGAAGACCGACGCGGAACCGGAGCCGATCGCGCTGGTCAAGAACCCGGACATCCTCGCCGAACTCGCCCGCGACCGGCTCCGGCCCGGCCAGGTCGTGGTCGGCTTCGCCGCGGAGACCGACAACGTGCTCGAGAACGGCCGCGCCAAGCTCGCCCGCAAGGGCTGCGACCTGCTCGTGGTCAACCGGGTGGGCGAGGAACTGACCTTCGGCACCGACGTGAACGAGGCGATCGTGCTGGCCGCCGACGGGAGCGAAACCCCGGTTCCGCACGGTCCGAAGGAGGACCTGGCGGACGTGGTGTGGGATCTCGTGGTGCCTCGTTTCGCCTGATTCCCGTGCCCCGTTTCGACTGATTCATCGATGGATTCGAACGCCCGATCGCGGCAGGTTCACACAAAGTGAGCAACGCCACGCCGTCCATGTCGTGGGACACCCCGTCCCCCGGCGGGGGTCGGGGGGATAAACTCGGCCCCAGTATTCGGTGGACCCGCCCGTCCCGACCTGTCCCGACGGTCCGGGTCCACCTGCCAGCCAGCAGCCGCTGCAACCCCAGGGAGCGATGTGTCCCGCCGTCTGTTCACCTCTGAGTCCGTGACCGAAGGTCACCCGGACAAGATCGCCGACCAGATCAGCGATTCCATCCTGGATGCGCTCCTCAAGGAAGACCCCAAGAGTCGGGTCGCCGTCGAGACGCTGATCACGACCGGGCAGGTGCACGTGGCCGGCGAGGTCACGACACAGGGCTACGCCGACATCCCCACGATCGTGCGCGAGCGGGTCCTGGAGATCGGCTACGACAGCTCGAAGAAGGGCTTCGACGGCGCCTCGTGTGGCGTCTCGGTGTCCATCGGCGCGCAGTCGGCCGACATCGCCCAGGGCGTCGACACGGCGTACGAGAACCGGGTCGACGGCGACGAGGACGAGCTGGACCGCCAGGGTGCGGGCGACCAGGGTCTGATGTTCGGCTACGCGTGCGACGACACGCCCGAGCTGATGCCGCTGCCGATCACGCTCGCCCACCGGCTGGCCAAGCGCCTGGCGGACGTACGCAAGAACGGCACCATCCCTTACCTGCGCCCGGACGGGAAGACCCAGGTCACCATCGAGTACGACGGCGACCGTCCGATCCGCCTCGACACGGTCGTGGTCTCCTCGCAGCACGCGGCCGACATCGACCTGGACTCGCTGCTCGCGCCGGACATCCGCGAGTACGTGGTGGAGCCGGAGTTGGCCGGCCTGGGCATCGAGACCGAGGGCTACCGCCTCCTGGTCAACCCGACCGGCCGGTTCGAGATCGGCGGCCCGATGGGCGACGCCGGGTTGACCGGTCGCAAGATCATCATCGACACCTACGGCGGCATGGCCCGGCACGGTGGCGGCGCGTTCTCCGGCAAGGACCCGTCGAAGGTGGACCGCTCCGCCGCGTACGCGATGCGCTGGGTGGCCAAGAACGTGGTGGCCGCCGGGCTCGCCCGCCGGTGCGAGGTGCAGGTCGCGTACGCGATCGGCAAGGCCGCGCCGGTCGGCCTGTTCGTGGAGACGTTCGGCACCGAGGCGGTGCCGGTGGAGACCATCCAGGCCGCCGTGGGCACCGTGTTCGACCTGCGCCCGGCCGCGATCATCCGGGACCTGGACCTGCTCCGCCCGATCTACGCGCAGACCGCGGCGTACGGCCACTTCGGCCGGGACCTGCCCGACTTCACGTGGGAGCGGACCGATCGCGTGGACGCGCTCAAGGCTGCCGCGGGGATCTGAGCCGCCGGCTCTCTCCGCCCTGCGCTTCGCCGCCGGCCGCGGTGCGGACCCTTCGGGGTTCGTGCCGCGGCCGGCGGCGTTTTCGGTGCGGGTGCGGCGCTTTCGGTGTGAGACGGACAGCCGCTTTCGGCGCGCCTTCCGGTGGCCTCGACGGCTTCGCCGTGGCGCGCTTCCTGGCCTAATCGGTCGATATCGGACGTCTCGTGTCGGGTGTGCGACATCGGCCGTCGAAGGGCCGGTCGAGCCGAGCCGCGCGCCGGGTCGGCGGCGCCGAGTTGGGGCGCCGGGGTCTCGACGTCCGGCTCAGGCGGCCTGGGCGGCCATGCGCAGGCGGGTCACCAGGTCGGCGCGGTCGCCGCCGGCGGTCATCGCCGGGTGTGCGTGCAGCGCCTCGACGGCGTCGCGGGCTCGGGCCCACAGCCGGGCATGTTCCTCTTCGGTCAGCTGCCCCGCGTGCCGGGCGATGGCCTCGTAGGCGGCGTCTCGGGCCCGCTGCAGTGCGATCAGGTCCGCCGGGATGGGCTGTTCGGACATACCAGAGAGCTTACGAGAGTCCACGTAAACACAGGGTTAGCTCCGGATTGCGGTGGACCCGACGAAGGGGCGCTTTCAGATGGCTTCGTGATCACGGCCCGGCGACGGCTGCGGATGGCGCGGTATGCGGTACTCGGTCACCGGCGGCATGCAGAAGATGGTCAGGTCGCACGCGACGCCGACCGCCTGGGTGGGGGTGTGACCCAGATGCAGCGCGGCACGTGCGTACTCCCACCCGGAGCCGATCGCTCCGTAGTCGTAGTAGAAGACGTCGAAGTCGTTGCTCGTCTCGAACAGCTTGCCGTCGAACGCGAACATGAACTCCGACTTGGGCTCGAAGCTGGACAGCTTGCGCTTGCCCCATTCGACGAACTCGGCGTAGAACTCCAGGATGTCGCGTTCGTCGGCGGACGCGGGTGTGTGCGTGTCCAGGAACAGGCGCATCAGGTTGATGTCGCGCAGCAGTCCGGCACCGCCGAAGATCAGGCCCTCGCCGATCTTGTACAGCTTGGTGCCCTCGGTCTTGGCCTGACCCCAGGTCACCTGGGAGTCGGCGGCGATCACGATCGACTCGTCGATGATCTTTCCGGCGACGACACTCATCAACGCCCCCCGTACGTACGGCTGATGCGGATCCGGACGTGCCGGTTCAGGATCGCAGAGGGGAGGGCTTCGGCGCAGGTGTTCGGGTGGCGCGAGCCGGCCCTCGGTGCCGGACGGGCGCCGTGCGTCGGGCCCGTCCGGCCTCGTGGTGGCGGGTCAGAGCCGGACGACGACCTGCTCCAGTGGCTTGCGCCGGATGTCGGGGACGCGTGCGCCCTCGGCCGGGTAGCCGACCGGGATGACGTAGGCGGCGCGCTCCTCCTGCGGGCGGTCGCACACCTCGTTGAGGAAGCGCATCGGACTCGGCGTGTGGGTCAGCGTGGCCAGGCCGGCCTGGTGCAGCGAGGCGAGCAGGAGGCCGACGGCGATTCCGACCGACTCCTTGGTGTAGTACGGGCGGGGCGAGTCCGGGCCCTTGTGCACCTCGAACACGACGATCACGACCGGCGCCTCCTCCAGGAAGGGCTTGCGCCAGTCGGTGCCGATCGGCGCGAGGGCTTCGAGCCATTCGGCGGACGCGCGGTGCTCGTAGAACTCGCGCTCCTCTTTCTCGGCGGCCTCGCGCAGGTGTCGTTTGCGCTCGGGGTCGCTGAGCACGACGAAGCGCCAGGGCTGCACGTTGGCGCCGCTGGGCGCGGTGCCGGCGGTACGGATCGCCCAGTCGACCACGTTGTCGGGGATCGGCCGGGAGGAGAAGTCGCGGACGGTGCGGCGCTGGGCCATCACGTCGTGGAAGGCTCGGCTGCGGGCTTCCGCCTCGTGGGCGGGGACGCCTCGGTGCCGGTGCGGAACCGTGGGGTATGTGGTTTCGTCGACCATGGCCGACAGCACAGCACGGCGCGGGGGGTCGGTGGAAGGTCCCGCCTCGCCCGGCTTCGACGCCCGCGGGCGGGTGGTTCGTTCGGCGGGTCGAGTCGCCCCGGTTCGTGGCGACTGGCGCGGTCGGGCCCGGTCAGCGGTTGAGCAGGGCCTGTTCCGCGTCGGTGCGTTGCGGTTCGCTGATCGAGAGCGTCGGCGCGGGGACGCCGACCCGGGTGACCCGGAACTGTCGGCCGGTGCTCGGCACGGTCACCACGGACCCGGCCCAGGCCTCGGTCACCCGTCGGCTCAGGTCGGCCTCGGCCACCCCGGCGTGGACCAGGTCCGCGCGCAGCGCCCGGGCCGCCGATTCCCGGGTGCCGGTGTGCAGCGTCTGCCAATCGTCGCGGCTGGTCTCGCGTGTTTGCGCCTCGTGCATTCCGTCCGCTCCCTCCCCGGCCCTGTAGGACCGGGTCTTCCGTCCCTGGCCCCCTGGACCCACCCTGCGCCGGCGATCAAAGATCGTCCAAATCCGTCAGGAAAAATCAGCCTCAGGCATGAGACGGGTGGAGGTGTCTACACCGACGGAACGAGCGGTTTCGCCGCCCGTGCGCCCAGCGGCGGGGGTCGCGTCTCCAACCGATCGGATGCGCCGCGGGTGGGTCGGCCGAGCGCTCGGGTCAGGGGAAGGCCGCCGGACGGCTCCGAATGAACCGGGCGGCGTTGGGCAGAGTCACTCGGGTCGCGCGGGACAGGGTCGAGCCCTGGACGCACGGCACGAGCACTTGCACTTCAGCGGAAGGCGGCAGGCGATGAGCGACGACACTCCGGACCCGACCGAAGAGTCCCCGGACACGCCGGGCGACGACGGTGTGCTCGGCCCCGAGGACACGCTGTCGACCGACGACCTGTCGTACGACCCGCTGGACACCGGGATCGTGCCGCCGGACCGCTGGTCGGCGGCCGAGCGATACGGCAACACGCCGGAGGAGGAGCGACGCGGCGAGTCGCTCGACCAGTTGCTGGCCGAGGAGGAGCCGGACGTCGCCTACGACGACGTGATCTCCGACGAGTGGGAGGGCGGCCCCGACCCGCGGGCCGGCCGGCTGGTCGCCGACGACGAGGGCGCACACGAGGACACCGAATCCGAGGCGATCGCCCACGACGTCGGCATCGACGGCGGCGCGGCGGGGGCCGAGGAGGCGGCGATGCACATCATCCCGGAGGAAGAGGTCCCGTAGAGCGCCTGCCGCGGCCGTGACCCGGCCACCCCCGTGACCCTGCCACCCGGGTCGGCGACCCGCTGGTTGCGGCCGGCCGACGATCGGCCGGGTCGGGGGTCGCCCGCGGTGTACGGCCGGGTGCATGCGCAACACGCCATGCTGTGCCTGGGGGCGTCGCCTCGGTGATCCGGGCCGCCGGCTGCCGGTGCTGTGCCGCGCGCCGGATCGGCCCGCCCTGCCGCGAGGTCCGCGCCGCCTCCTTCCGTCCGCTGCGCACGTCGCGTCGTGTCGTTGTGTTTCGTGCTTCCTGCGGTCCGCCGATGGGCGCCGCCGTGCGGCGTGGTGCGGTGGGTTCAGGTGTTGTCGGGGTCGGGGTTCGGGGTGTTGGCGAGGAGGGCTTCGGGGGTGGGTTCGGGGCCGGTCAGGAGGTGGCCGTCGAGGAGGTCCAGGGTTGCGGACAGGCTCGCGGCGGCGGCTCGGGCGGCGCCGGCGGTGAGGGGGTCGCCGGTGTGGGCGGCGAGCTCGGCGAGTTCGCGTTCGGCTTCCGGACGGTCGGCCAGCAGGGTGTGGCGCAGGTCGGTCAGCGGACCGGCGATCCAGGACTCGGCCTCCGCCTCGGTTTCGGCGACCCGGCGCATGGCGTCCACCCAGCGGCTCACGGTGCCCAGCGACTCGCGGGCGTATTCGAGCAGCCGACGCCTGGCCGGTCCCTCCAGGCGGTGGCCCTTGCCGTTACGGAACTCCTCGTCGATCGCGGAGAGTCGGTTCTCCAACTCGTGGTGCTTGGTGAGTCGGCGCAGCGCTTCGGCGACCTCGTCCAGATCGCGACGCTCGTTGCCGGCGGCCAGTCGCAGCAGTCGGCCGAGCAGGCCGTCCTCGGGCCGCCACCACAGTTGGGCGATCGAGGTGGCTCGGGGGAAGCGCAGGTGGCGCGGGTGCAGCAGGGCCTCCGCAGCGTCCGCCGCACACGTCGCGGCGCCCGCCTCGGCCTCGGCGAGCGCCTCGAGCGCACCGAGGTTGCGGGTGCCGCCGAGCAGCCCCTGTGCGGAGCCGGTGGCGATGTGGCGGGCCAGGGTGGCCACCGCGGGCAGGTCGCCCAGACCGGCGGCGGCCTCCTGGAGCAGGCCGTACGTGCTGTGTCCGCACAGTACGGCGGCGCGCGCCGCGGCGGCGACCGTCAGCAGCTGGGTCGCCCGGTCGTGGCTGGGCTCGCTCATCGCCATCTCGTCGAGTTCCTCGCGCAGCGACACGGCGACGGCGCCGGTGTCCGAGCGTGCGCCGTCGGCGTAGGCGAGGGCGCGCAGCGCGGATATGCGTTCGGGCGCGTCGGGCGACATGGCCCGTGCCGCCGAGGCGTAGTCGCCCCGGCCGATCAACTCGCCGATCAGGGCCGCGGGCTCGGGATCGGCCGGTGCCTCGGGAGTGCGCTCCTCGGCGGCGGCCTTGGTGGAGTCCGTGGAGTCTTCGGCGTCCGCGTGGTTCGGCGTGGCCTTCCTCGCGTCGTCGTCCGTGGGGCCGTTCTCTTCCGCAGCCGATGCCTCGTCGGCGTCGGCGTCGGCGGGCCGCGTGTCGGGCGCCGGGGTCGGGCCGGTGTCGGCATCGGGGCCCGGGGCCGAGTCCGCCTCGGCTCCGCGGGACGTCGCCTGCGCCGAGTCCTCGGGCGCGGTCGGTTCGTCCTCCGCGGCGGCCGAGGTCGGCGTCTCGTCCCAGGACAGCCGGCCACGTAACGCGGCGTTGACGATCGTCGGGTCCGGTAGGTGCGGGCGGATCGTCTCGGCCAACTCGTCCACCCCGTCGTCCCGGTCGGCCGCGATCGCGTCGATCATCCCGCCGAGGTCGGCCAGGGCCAGCACCCGGCGGCGGTCGGCCGGTTCCCAGTTCTCGTGACGGGCGCTCAGGTCGGCGGCCAGCTCGCGGAGTTCGCCGATCGCGGTGGCGTGCGCCGGCGGGCCGTCGAGGTGCCGGAAGCGGTCCACGCCGGCCAGTTCGCGGGCGTGTACGGCGGTCTCGTGCGCGGTGATCGCGGCGGCCAGCCCCGGCCGGTCCTCGGGCAGGGTGTCCGGTTCGACCTCGACCAGCGCGCCGACCGCCGTGCGTGCCTCGGCCACGGCCGGGCCGACGAGGCCGAGCATGGTCAGGTCGGCCTCCTCCGGAGCACGGCCGGCGGCGACGGCCGCGGTCACCGAGTCGGCGGCGGCCCGGGCCCGGCCGAGGGCGTCGTCGAGCGAGCGCAGCGGCGACGGGGGCTCGCTGGCGCCGCACATCCGGTCCCGGCAGAACGCCTCGAATCGGCGACATGCGGCCGCCACGTCCGTGATGATGTCGGCGGGCCAGCCGGGCAGGGCGAGGTCGGCCTCGGTCAGCGCGAGCCGCAGCAGCGCGGCGGCCTGGCAACTGAATCCCCAGTCGGCGATCGCGGTGAGCCGGATCAGATCGGGGGTGAAGGTCGTGGCCTTCAGGCTTTCCAGGATCTCGCCGTCCAACGCGCCCGAGTCGGTGTCCAGGGTCGCGGGCAGCAGCACGCGCAATACCGGCAGGGTGACCACCTGCGCGGTGTAGCCGCGCACGCTCGGGGTCTGCTTGCGCAGCCGCTTGAGCGCGTGTTCGGCGATCGCGGGGGTCGGTCGGCGGGCGGGCGGTACGCGCAACGCGCGCAGGGTGTCGGTCCGGGTGGGGTTGGGCAATCGCCACAGGGCGTCGGCGAGGACGTCCGGGGCGATTGCCGCGAGACAGTCCACGAGTGGGTCGCCGAGGCGGGCAAGTTGCACCGCGACCGCCGACTTCTCCCGGGCTATCTCCTGCTGATCGTGATCCGGATGGTCCAGGAAGGGTTGCAGTTCGCCCGACGAGGTCGCCCACCACAGCCAGTCGACGCTGCGGGATCGTGGCTGACGCACCATTTTGGCCTCCCGGAGGAGAGGGGGATGGTCTCTGGTTATACCGCCGCCGGCCCGAGATGCGGATGGTTCTGCCGGAATCGCAAGGAATGAGCGCGGGTCGATCGGAGGTTGTTCATACCCCTGGGTGGTATAGATGAAGGGTCGACGGTGGACGAGGAAGGGAACGGGATGGAGCACGGCCGGTTCGGGCGGGACGAACACTCGGGCCATCCGGAGCCGGCGGGCGGTACGGATCGTTCGGATCGCCCGGATCATGCCGGGCACGAGGGCTCCGCGGAGGCCGCCGGGCGGGCAGGGCGTGCCGGCCATGCAGGTCACGGCGACCATGCAGGTCACGGCGACCATGCAGGTGACGGCGGCCACGGCGGGCATGGCGAGCACGAAGGTCACGCCGGTCACGTCGGTCACGCCGAGATGTTCCGCAGCAAGTTCGTGCTGAGCCTGCTGCTCTCCGTCCCGGTGCTCGTGCTGAGTCCGATGCTTGCGGACCTGCTCGGCTACCACGAGCCGTCGTTCACGGGCTCGTCCTGGATCCCGCCGCTGCTCGGCACGCTCGTGTTCGGCTACGGGGGGTGGCCGTTCCTGACCGGCGCACGCGACGAACTGGCCGGGCGGCAACCGGGGATGATGACGCTGATCGCGATGGCGATCACCGTCGCGTTCGTCGCCTCCTGGGCGTCCACCCTCGAACTCGCGTCGCACGAACTGGACTTCTGGTGGGAACTGGTCCTGCTGGTCGACATCATGCTGCTCGGCCACTGGCTGGAGATGCGTGCCCTCGGCGCCGCCTCGGGGGCGCTGGACGCACTCGCCGCGCTGCTTCCGGACGAGGCGGAACGGGTGCGTCCGGATGGCGGGTTCGAGCAGATCCCGGTGGCCGAGTTGGCGACCGGCGACACCGTCCTGGTGCGTTCCGGGGCACGCGTCCCGGCGGATGGCACGATCACGGACGGCGCGGCCGAGTTCGACGAGTCGATGATCACCGGCGAGTCCCGACCGGTGGCGCGCGGCGCGGGTGCCACCGTCGTGGCCGGCACGGTGGCGGTGGACAGCGCGGTGCGGGTGACGGTGACCGCGACCGGGGAGGGCACCCAACTCGCGGGCATCCGGAGGCTGGTCGGCGAGGCGCAACAATCCCGTTCCCGGGCCCAGGCGTTGGCGGACCGCGCGGCGGCGCTGCTGTTCTACTACGCGGCCGGCGCCGCGGTCCTGACCCTGGTGGTGTGGTCGCTGCTCGGCGAGGGCGGGTCGGCGATCGAGCGGACCGTCACGGTACTGGTGATCGCCTGCCCGCACGCGCTCGGGCTGGCCATCCCGCTGGTGATCGCGATCTCGACGGAGTTGTCCGCGCGACAGGGCATCCTGATCAAGGATCGCATCGCGCTGGAGCGGATGCGCAACGTCGACGTCGTGCTGTTCGACAAGACCGGCACCCTCACGCGCGGCGCGCCGGCGGTGACCGGGGTCGCGGCGGCGCCCGGCCGGGACGAGACGAGGGTGTTGCTGCTCGCGGGCGCGGCCGAGCGGGAGAGCGAACACCCGTTGGCCCGGGCGATCGTGCGGGCGGCCGAGAAACGCGGCAGGCCGGTCGCGGCGAGCGGGTTCCGATCGATGACGGGCCGGGGTGTCGAGGCGGACGTGGCGGGCACCCGGGTGCGGGTCGGCGGGCCGGCGCTGTTGCGCGACGCGGGCGTCCGGGTGCCCGACGGGCTGTCGGCGGCGGTCGGGGACTGGGTCGGACACGGTGCGGCGGTGCTGTACGTGCTGGCCGACGACGAGGTCGCCGGGGCACTCGCGCTGGAGGACGAGATCCGTCCCGAATCCCGCTCCGCGGTCCACGAGTTGCATGCGGCCGGGGTGCGCGTCGGGATGCTCACCGGGGACGCCCGGCAGGTGGCCGACTGGGTCGGGGGCGACCTCGGGGTGGACGAGATCTTCGCCGAGGTGCTGCCCGGCGACAAGGACGCCAAGGTCGCCGAACTCCAGTCCCGCGGCCTGCGGGTGGCCATGGTCGGCGACGGCGTCAACGACGCTCCGGCGTTGGCCCGCGCCGACGTCGGCATCGCGATCGGCGCGGGCACCGACGTCGCCGTCCAGTCGGCGGGTGTGGTGCTGGCCTCGGACGACCCGCGCGCGGTGTTGGGCGTCCGTCGCCTGTCCACGGCCGGCTACCGCAAGATGCGACAGAACCTGGCCTGGGCCGCGGGCTACAACATCGTCACGGTACCGCTGGCCGCGGGCGTCCTGGCCTGGGCGGGCGTGGTCCTGCCGATGGAGGTCGGCGCCATCCTGATGAGCCTGTCCACCGTCGTCGTGGCCCTCAACGCCCAACTCCTCCGCCGCCTCGACCTCCGCCCGAACCCCCACGACACCTGACCGGCCGACCGAGGCAACTGCCCACTGCCGAGGGTCCGTTGCCCGGCGCGAATGCGGTATCGACGCCGGCCATGGGCGAGACGGCGGGGCCTGGTGGTGGGGATCGGGGCACGGGGGTTCGGGTGGGTACGCTGCCGGCGTGGACGGTGGCGGGGTCGGGTGGGAGCGGACGCGGGTGTGGGTCGAGGCACGGTTGGCCTCGGGGGAGCGGGTGGTGGGGGCGAGCGGCTGGTCGGGGGCTGGACCTCGGTGATGCGGCGATTGCGGGTGGTCGGGCCAGGGGGCGAACGGCCGCTGGTGCTGCGGTCGTTCGTGAAACCGTTCTTTCTGGTGCATGCCGAGGGCCTGCTGGACCGTGAGGCGGCGATCCTCGGGTTGCTTGCCGACACCGACATTCCGGCCGCGACGTGTCTGGCCGTGGACCCGCGTGGCGAGCACTGCGACCATCCGCCCCTGCTGATGTCGTTGCTCCCGGGCGGGATTCGGCTGGACGACGACGGCGTCGACGAGCGGATCGTGCTGCTCGCCCGCCAACTCGTGGCCGTGCACGCGGTCGTGGTCGACGATCGCACTCGGCCCCGCGACTATCAGGCGTGGACCACCCCCGAGCGGGTGCGCGTACCCGAGGATTCCGGGCGACCCGAGCTCTGGCGGCGCGCGATCGACCTGATTCGGTGTGAACCGCCGCCGTATCGTGGGTGCTTCCTGCATCGCGACTTCCACCCGAGCAACGTGCTTTTCACCGGCGAGGGTGCGCACACCCGGGTCACCGGCATGGTCGACTGGGTGGAGACCTCGTGGGGGCCGGCCGACCTGGACGTCGCGCACTGCTCGACCGCCCTGGCGCTGCTGCACGGGCCGGCCGCCGGGATGAGCTTCGCCGCCGCCTATACCGCGGCCGGCGGGCGGCTCGCCGAGGACTCCGCCGCCCACCTGTACTGGCGCCTGCTCGACGCGCTCGGCTACGCCCCGACGCGGAGAAGATCGCCGTTCCGTGGCGCGAGTCGGGTCGCCCCGATCTGACCCCGGCCCTCGTGACCGGGCGCCTGGAGGAGTATGTCGCCGCGCTGCTGGACCACTTCGACGAACCGGTGCGGCGGCGCTGATCGACCCTGCGGGTCGTGGCATTCCGGGGGAAGACCCGGGAACGGCTTCTCACGCGCGTGGCGAGGGGCGGCCGACCTCCCAGGACGCCTCGATCATCCGGAAGATCTCGTCCACCGCGGCCTGCGGATCGGCCGCCTCGCGGGCCAGCGAATAGGCGTCGATCACGAACCTGGCGATCGTCCGGCAGGCCGTGGTGGTCTGCGGCAGGTCGAGGTCGGCGGCGATGGCCGTTGCCAGCGACTCCGCGTGGCGCAGCCGCATCGATTCCTCGTACTGCCGCAGGCCGGGTGATTCGTCGATCATGCGCCAGATCGGGGCGGCGCCGTCCCCCGTGCAATGTTGCACCAGGGCCCGGATCTCGCCGCGCAGTGCGGGGATGAGCGGCTCGTGCGGCGCCCGGCCGGTGACCGCCCGGATGAGACCTTGTTCGAAGTCTTCGTCCTGTTCGAACACCAGTGCCTCTTTCGAGGCGAAGTGGGAGAAGAGCGTGGTGACGGCCACGTCGGCCTCGGCGGCCACGTCCCGGATGCCCACCGCGTCGTATCCGCGTTCCAGGAAGAGCCGCAGGGCGGTGTCGGCGATCTTCCGGCGGGTCGCGGCCTTCTTGCGTTCGCGGCGTCCGGGCGGCTCGGTCATGGCCTGACGCTATCAGATGCAAATGCGTAACCGTTGTTAAAAGCTAACCGTTAGTGTTACGGTCCGCCGCATGAAGAAAGTGAGCTTCGCCGAGTTCGGCGGTCCGGACGTTCTGCGTCTCGAAGACGCCGAGGAGCCGCACGCGGGCCCCGGCCAAGTACGCATCGCCGTGCGGGCGGCGGGTGTGAATCCCGTCGACTGGCGGGTCCGTGAAGGCCAGGTCCTGAAGGCCCATCCGATCGAATTGCCCGCCGGTGTCGGGCTGGACGCATCCGGGGTGGTGGACGAGGTCGGCGAGGGGGTCGACGGGGTCGAGGTCGGCGACCACGTGTTCGGCGAAGGTTCGAGCACCTACGCCGAGTTCGCCGTGCTGTCGGCCTGGGCGCGGATGCCGGAGGGCCTGACGTTCGAAGAGGCCGCGGGATACCCCTCCGTGGTGGAGACCGCGCTGCGCATCATCCGTGAGGTGGGTGTGCGGCCCGGGCAGACGCTGCTGGTCAGCGGTGCGTCCGGGGGAGTGGGATCGGCGGTCCTGCAGATCGCCCGGGACCGCGGCATCACGGTGATCGGCACGGCCGGGGCCGCGAACCAGGACTATCTGCGTGGCCTGGGCGCCCTCGCCACGACGTACGGCGAGGGGTGGGTCGAGCGAGTGCGCGGGCTCGGCCGGGTCGACGCAGCCCTGGATCTGGCCGGCTCGGGTGTGATCCGCGAGTTGGTCGAGCTGACCGGGGACCCGCGGAAGGTGGTCTCCATCGCCGATCTCGGTGCGCCGGAGTTCGGTGTGCGATTCTCCGGCACGGCCGGGAGCGTGCCGGACGCGCTCGCCGAGGCCGCCGACCTCATCTCGCGGGGAAAGCTCCACATCCCGGTCGAGAAGTCCTACACGCTCGCCGAGGCCGCGGCGGCGCACATCGACAGCCGAGCCGGCCACACGCGCGGGCGCCGAGTCATGGTCGTCTGAGCCGTTTCCGGGGCAACTGCACGGCCCGGCGCGCCGAATCCCTCGATTACCGGGTGCACGGGATCCATTGGCCGCCGCCGGCGGCGGAGGCGCGGATGGCGTCGAGGACGCGTTGGCCGGCGACGCCGTCGGCGAAGGTGGCGTGCCGGGGGGCCTCGGCGGCGGGGTCCCCGTTGATCAGGGCGGCGAACGCGGTGGCGAGGCGGGTGTACGGCGCGCGGTCGATGCCCATCGAGTGGAGCAGGTCGTAGGCCGTGTGCATCAGGTCGGACGGGGGCGCGATCGGGTCCGGGTTGACCAGGTCGGCGGGGGTTTCCACGCGGCGGTCGCCGGAGGCGTCGGCGAGCCAGACGTCGTCGAACTCGACCCAGGCCGTGCCGTGGGTGCCGGCCACGCGCGTGGTCATCAGCGGCGGCCCGTAGATCCCGGCGGAGCTTTGCAGCGTGCCCTCGACGCCGGTCACCGTGCGGAAGCGGATGTTGAAGGTGTCCTCGGCGGTCTGCCCCGGCCGGTCCGCGACCAGGGGCAGGCCCGCGCTGACGCCCGCGAACTCGCCGAGCGTGTGCCGGATCTGGTCGATCCAGTGCGAGGCGTGCGCCCCCAGCCAGCCGCCGCCGTCCTCGGCCCGACCCCACCACGCGGGCACCTCGGCGGCCGGTCCGGTCAGTACCGGGATGTGCAACAACCAGGTGGCGAGCCGGGGTTCGCCGATCGCGCCGGCCGCGATCAGCCGCGCGAGCAGGGCCTGCGAGGACTGCCAGCGGAACTCGGTGCCCAGCATGTGCACGACGCCGGCCTGCTGCGCCGCCGCCAACATCCGCGCCGCCTCGTTCGCGTCGCTCGCGAACGGCTTCTCGCACACCACGTGCTTGCCCGCCGCGACCGCCGCGAGCACGATCTCGGCGTGCGTGTGCGGCGGTGTGGCCACGGTCACCGCGTCCACGCCGTCCAGGGCGAGCGCCGCGTCGAGGTCGGTGAACGCGTACGGCACCCCGAAGCGCTCGGCTCGCTCGGCGGTACGCACCGGGTCCCGGCCGACCAGCGCCCGTACCTCGAAGCCCGCATCCCGGAAGGCGGGCAGGTGGGTGATGCACCCGAAACCGGTTCCCACGATCGCCACACCCAGCTTGTTCTGCGCCATGACGTCGCTCTCCTTCTTCGGGGCCGAGGTTTCGGGGCCGGGGCCGGCCGCGGCCACGGCGGGGACGGGCCCACCGTGGGCCGGCCGGGCCGAAACGCGCGCCTACGGTAAGGGAAGCTGTCCAATTTCGCCATGACGCCGCCGTGTGACGAACCGCATCCGGCGGGGTCAGCGGTTCCGGTACGCCGACACGCCCTCGATGGTCAGTCGCGCCCGCGCCATCCGGCCCGCGGCGACCGTCGGCTCCGGGTCCAGGATCAGCCCCAGTTCCGCGCGTACCGCCGTCGTCGGCAGTGCCGCATCGACCTCGGCGGCGGGATATCCGAACACGTCGACGTCCCGCCAGACGACCGGGTCCGTCTCGGTGCCGGGCTCCCGTTCGAAGACGATCGTGCGGCACCCGTGCTCGGAGCCGGTCACGTCGATGCGCAGGGTGCCCGATCGGCCGCCGAAGCTCCAGAACTCCCGGTGGCCGTCGTCGACCAGGCGCGTACCGGCGCACGACCAGTAGGGGCGCACGTCCACCACCGTGGACAGTGCCCATTGGGCCTGCTGCTCGCTCATCCCGAAGCGCAGCATGCCCGCGCCGCGCGGCAACACCACGCCCGCGCCCGGCAGCAGTTCGAACATGCTCCGAGTGTGCACACCGGGCCCCGGCGGCGGTGATTCGGACTCTGGTTCGATGATCGCCTGCCTGTATGTGCTCCCCGCCGGTCCTGTTTCCCGAGCGAAAGGTGATACCGCGATGACCGAGACCCCCACCGACCCGCCGACCGGCTCCGAGGCGCTCGACTTCGCCCGATCCGTGCTCGCCGCCCAGCCGTTCAGCCGACTCGTCGGGGCCAGGATCACCGAGTTCGGCGCTGGGCGGGCCACCCTGGAGGTCGACGTCCGCGACGAACTCCGGCAGCAGAACGGCTACTTGCACGGCGGCGTGCTCGCCTACGCGGCCGACAACGCGATCACCTTCGCGGCCGGCAGCACACTCGGCTCGTCCGTGCTGACCGGCAGCGTGTCCGTTCAGTACCTGCGGCCGGCGCTCGGTGCCGTGTTGCGCGCCGAGGCGCGGATCGTGCACGCCGGTCGCCGGCAGGCGGTCTGCGACTGCAGCCTGATCATGCGGGGTGCGGACGGCAGCGAGACGGTCTGTGCGATCGGCCGGGGCACGGTGCTGGTGGTCGACGGCACCGCCGACTGACGGCCGTCTGCCGCCCGCTGTCCGCCGTACGCCGCCGCCCGCCGCCCGCCGCCCGTCGCCCGCCGTCCGCCGGGGCAGGGGGATGTCCTCGGGAGCGGATGTCGCGTACCGTTGACTGTCGTCACGATGGCAACAGGATGATGAGGTGCCGGCCATGCAGCTCCGTCCCTCCGCACACGTCGACACGTTCTCCCGGGATCGGCTGCCGCCGGTCGAGCAGTGGCCCGAGCTGATCTTCGAGCTGCCGGAAGTGCGCTATCCGGACCGGCTCAACTGCGCCGTCGCGCTGCTCGACGACACCATCGCGCGACACGGCGCGCCCCGGCGCTGCCTGCTCACCGCCGACGAGACCTGGACCTACGGCGACCTGCTCACCCGGGCCAACCAGGTCGCCCACGTGCTGACCGAGGACCTGGGCGTGGTGCCCGGCAACCGGGTCCTGTTGCGCGGCCCCAACAACCCCTGGCTGGTCGCGAGCTGGTTCGGCGCGCTGAAGGCCGGCGCGGTCGTGGTGACCACCATGCCGCTGCTGCGCGCCCACGAACTCGACGCCATCCACGAGATCGCCCGGCCCACCGCCGCACTGTGCGATCACCGCTTCACCGCCGAACTCGACGCGGCGCGGACCCCCGGCCTGCGCGTACTGACCTACGGCGGGCCCGGCGAGGACACGCTGCCCGCCCGCTGCGCGACGAAGAGCACCGTGTACGAGGCGGTGGACACCGCGTGCGACGACGTCGCGCTGATCGCGTTCACGTCCGGGACGACCGGTCGGCCGAAGGCCACGATGCACTTCCACCGGGACGTGCTCGCCATCGCCGACACCTTCTCCGCGCACGTCGTCCGCCCCGAGCCCACCGACCTGTTCACCGGGACCCCGCCGCTGGGCTTCACCTTCGGCCTCGGCGGGTTGGTGGTGTTCCCACTGCGGGCGGGCGCGGCCACGCTGCTCCTGGAGCGGGCCACTCCCGAGGAACTCGCCGCCGTCGTGGCCGAGCGGCGGGTCACCGTACTGTTCACCGCGCCGACCGCCTACCGGTCCATTCTCGGCGCCGGGCTCGTCGACCTGCTCGCGGGCGTGCGGCGCTGCGTGTCCGCCGGCGAGGCGCTGCCGGTCGGCGTGTGGCAGGCGTATCACGACGCGATCGGGACGCGGATCATCGACGGGATCGGTGCGACCGAGATGTTGCACGTGTTCGTCTCCGCCGCCGACGACGCGATCCGCCCGGGAGCGACCGGGCTGCCGGTGCCCGGCTACCGGGCCGTGGTGCTGGGACCGGACGGCAAGCCGGTCCCGGACGGTACGCCCGGGCACCTCGCGGTCAAAGGCCCGACCGGCTGCCGCTACCTCGACGACCCGCGGCAGTTCGACTACGTGCGGGACGGCTGGAACATCACCGGCGACACCTACATCCGCGACGCCGACGGCTACCTCTGGTACCAGGCCCGCAGCGACGACATGATCGTCTCGTCCGGCTACAACATCGCCGGCCCCGAGGTGGAGGCGGTGCTGTGCGCCCACCCGGACGTGGCCGAGTGCGGGGTGGTCGGGGCGGCCGACGAGCGGCGCGGGATGGTGGTCAAGGCATACGTGGTGCTGCACCCCGGGGTGGTCGCGGACGAGGCGACGGCGCTTGCGCTCCAGACGTTCGTGAAGCAGACCATGGCGCCGTACAAGTACCCGCGGCTGGTCGAGTTCGTGTCCGAGCTGCCGCGCACCGACACGGGCAAGCTGCGGCGCGGCGAACTGCGCCGGCGTGCGGCGCGGGGTACGCCGGTCGCCGAGGCGGGGCCGGCTCCCGGATAGGATCGCCGGCGAACCAGACTCCGCGAGGAAGGCGACCATGGCGGAGACCCCGGCCCGGCCCAGCTCGTTGATCAACACCGTGTACGGCGCGTTCGTGCGTGGTCTCGGCGGGTGGATCTCGATCGCCGACCTGATCGTGCTGATGGGCGAACTCGGCGTGGACGCGCCTGCGGTGCGGTCGGCGATCTCGCGGCTGAAGAAGCGCGGCACGCTCACCCAGGAGCGGCGGGACGGCACCGGGTATCGGCTCAGTCCGGCGATGGAGTCGATCTTCGACGAGGGCGATCGGCGGATCTTCGGCAACCTGGAGCCGGCGCGGCTGGAGGACGGCTGGGTGCTGGCGATCTTCTCGGTGCCCGAGTCCGAGCGCGCGCACCGCCACCAACTGCGGTCGCGGCTGACGTGGCTGGGCTTCGGCAATGTGTCGCCGGGGGTGTGGATCGCGCCCGCCCGGCTGCTGGAGGATGCTCGGCGCACCCTGGTGCGGGTCGAACTCGCGGACTACGTACACCTGTTCACGGGGGATGCGGCATTCGCGCAGTTGGGCTCCGCGGTCGGGGACTGGTGGGACTTCGAGGCGATCGAGGAGCAGTACGCGCTGTTCACCGACGAGTACGGTCCGGCCGCCGCCGAACTCGTGGGGCGGCCGGTGGTGGATACGGTCGACGCGTTTCGCACGTATGTGCCGATGTTGACGCAATGGCGGCGGTTGCCGTATCTGGATCCGGGGTTGCCGGCGGAGTTGTTGCCTGCGGATTGGAATGCGGTCGAGGCTCGGAAGGTGTTTCTGTCCTTGCACTCGCTCCTTGCGGAGGGGGCGAGGGAGCACGTTCGGGAGGTGGCTGGGTTGGCCTCAAGCGCCGGCCGGGCTGGTGGGGTGTTCGGCTGACCTCAGGCGTCGGTCGGGCTGGGGTGGCCTCAGGCGCCGGCCGGGCTGAGTGTGCTCAAGCGCCGCACGGGCTGCTTGGCCTCAGGCGCCGGCCGGGCTGGTGGGGTGTTGGGCTGACCTCAGGCGTCGGTCGGGCTGGGGTGGCCTCAGGCGCCGGCCGGGCTGAGTGTGCTCAAGCGCCGCACGGGCTGCTTGGCCTCAAGCGCCGGCCGGGCTGGTGAGGTGTTCGGCTGACCTCAGGCGTCGGTCGGGCTGGGGTGGCCTCAAACGCCGGCCGGGCTGGGTGGACTCGGGTGTCGGCCGGCGTTTGGGGGTTAGGCCATTGTTTTGGTGAGCCAGCGGAAGACGTCGGGGACCATGCGGCGCCAGACGTCGGTGCCGTGGCCGCCGCCGGTGATTTCGGCGAGGGTGATGGCTGTGGGGGGTTTGGCGAGGGCCTTGAGGGCCTGGGCGTCGCCGTAGCCGTCGCCCTTTTCGCCGGCCAGGTAGAGGGCGACCTTGGGGGGCTGGGGTGCGTCCTTGAGGATGGTCAGCGGGTTCGCCGAGACGCGCAGGGCCGGGTCCTTGGACGTGACCGAGTCGGACTCGCCCTTGGGGTCGTTGTAGCCGGACAGGCTCACGCCCGCGCCGTAGCGGTCCGGGTGCAGCAGCGCCATCCGGACGGCGCAGTGGCCGCCGGCCGAGTAGCCCGCGATGGCCCAGTGCTTGGGGTCGGTCTCGGCACGGAAGTTGTCGATCACCATGCGGCGCACGTCGCCGGAGATCCAGGTGTCCGCGTTGGCCTTGCCCGGCACGTCCGCGCAGCCGGTGTCCTCGTTGCCCGCGAGCAGCTTGGTTCGCGGCGAGACCAGGATGAACGGTGCCACCTCACCCTTGGCCATCAGGCTCTTGAGCTGCTTGTTGACGTCCAGCGTGCCGAACCAGGCCTTGGCCGAGCCGGGGTAGCCGGGCAGCAGTTCGACGACGGGGAACTTCTTGTCCGCGAACGCCGGGTCCTTGTACTGCGGCGGCAGCCACACGTAGACCTCGGCCTCGACGGCCGACTGCGGGCCCTTGAGGGTGGTCTCCTGGACGCCGTCGCCCATCTTGCCGTCGGAGGCGGGCTCGAACTTGCTGATCAGCTTCTGCTCGGGCGCCGGCGGCGGAGCCGGTTCGCGGGCCTCGGTCACGTGGCCGCCGCCGGTGCCCAGGAAGTCGTCCCAGGTGTCGTAGAGGCTGTTCGCGTTGTTGACCATCACGAAGACCATCAGGATGGCCGTCGCCTGGCACGTGACGAGCATGAACAGCCGCCCGACGATCCTGACCGGCTTCGGCCCGGGGATGCGGTTCCATGCGACCAGAGCCAGCACGAGGGCCGCGATGGCGAGCACGATGGTCGTTATGTAGAAGGGGGTACCGGTCAGGCTCACTGTGGTCTTCCAGGGGGATTCAGCGACGATCCGGACACGGTCAGTCGGCGGTGGGCGGGGACATGTGTCGGCCGAGCCAGCCGAGCAGATCCGGGATCATCTTCTTGAAGTGCGACGTCAGATGCCTGCCGGCGGGCTGCTCGTAGTACTCGATGCGTACGGGTGGGGCTGCCTTCGCGACGAAGGCCTTGACCAGGCGGACCTCGGCCGCGTCCCCGCCGCCTGCGGTCGCGAGCACGTCGATGTCCGCCTTGCCCGCGGCGATCAGCTTGTCCGGGCTGTTGGCGAGCCGCTCGGCCTCGTGGCCCTTCCACAGCGGGGAGTCAGGGTTGAAGTAGCCGTCGATCGGCACGGCGACCTTGAACCGGTCCGGGTGCTGGAGCGCGAGCTTGATGCTGCAGAACGCGCCGGTGGAGGCACCCATCACCCCCCACCCGGCCGGGTCGCGCAGCGTCCGGAAGTTGGCCTTGACCAGGTCGGGGATGTCCTGAGCCATCCAGGTGCCCATCTTCGGCTGTCCCGGGATGTCACTGCATTCGAGGCTGCGCTTCTCGTCCTTCTCCAGGTTCTGCACCGGCATCACCATGATGAACGGATGACTCGTGCCGGCCCGGCTCTGGCGTACGGCCTCCTGCTGGATCGGCAACTGGTTGTCGGTCCAGGTGTTGTAGCCGTTGCTCTGGCCACCCGCGTAGAGCGTGAGCACCGGGAAGCCGTGCTTCGCGAAGGCCGGGTCGTGGTACTCCGGCGGCAGCCACACCCACACCTTGCCGGTGACCCCCGACTTGGGGCCCGTGTACGAGGTCATCAGGATCGGCCCGACCGAGGTGGTCGTGGCGGTCGTGAAGTTCGTCGCGGGGCCGGTCGGCATCACCGCCTTGGTCGGCGCGGCGGGCTTGGCGGGCGGGCTCGGCGCGCCGCCGGACTGCGACGGTGCCGCCGTGGACTTGGCGTGTTCGGCCGCCGAATCGCCGGACGAGCCGCACGCGGACGCGGTCACCGCGACGAGTACGGCACCGAGCAGCGCCGTCGCGCGACGACGGCGTGCGGAAAGGGAGTTCAAGGGAAGGGCTCCGGCAGGCGTCAGGGGGTGCTGTTGACAAAAACGACCTTAACCGGACATCGAAACGGTCACTCGACGGCTCTGTAACAGCCGTCCATCGATCGGCGGGACGAAAACAGCGTTTTCGTGATTTTACCGTGACCGAGTCACCCCTTCGGTCGAGCCACGAGTGACTTTCGGCGACGGCGAGGGTACCGGCGAGGACGCCGTCGGCCACAACCAGGAGTCGCGCTTGTCCTTCGCCACGCCCGTCCCGCGACCCCCCTCCCCGGATTCGAGTCCGAGTTCGAGGTCGGGGTCGATTCCGCGTACGCACGGACTGCGCGCGACGGTCGTGGTGGCTCTCGTGATGTTGTTCCTGATCGCGATTCCGTACCTGCTCAACCGCTCCGTCGTCGGCGCGGCGCCGGTGCGGGCCGGCCAGGTGGTCACGCTGGGCCCCTTCCGCTATCGGCCGGCGCCGGGTTGGCAGATCGACCGCGGCGCCTCGCAGGCCGATCTGGTCAGCGTGCTGGTCAAGGGCGCGACCACGTACCGGCTGACCCCGCTGGGCCGGCAGTCCTCGGCCGCGGGCGCGTTCAAGGCGGCGGCGCGCCGTTACGAGGCGACCGGGCGCGGACGGATCGGCGGCGACCCGGCCACGGTGGCCACCGCGCGCGGGCTCACCGGCCTGGTCGCGCCGATCAGCGGGAACACCGTGGCCGGCACGCTCACCGTCCTGGTCGGCGGCGGCCAGGGTCTGGGGGTCTCGCTCACCGCCCGGCACACCGCACCGCTGACCGAGGCGATCGCCGACGACGTGGTGACCATGGTGGATTCGGTGGAGGTGGTCGACTCGTGAGTGTGGCTCCACTGACCGATCGCCGGGGCCGGCGGGACGCGGGCAGCATCGTGCAGCCCGGGCGTGCGGCGTTCTGGCTGTATCCGATCGTGCTCGCGCTCGGCGCCGCGAGCGTGGTGCCCAACTTCGTCCGGCTGTCCTCGGCCGCGCCCTCCGGCGCGATCGTGCTGAGCGTGGTGGTCCACACTCTGTGGCTGATCCCGGCGCTTGCCGTGATCACCCACCTGGACCTGTTCGAGCGCGAGCCGCTGTCGTTCTGCGTGGCCGCGGTGCTCTGGGGCGGCGTGGTGGCGACCGGATTCGCGCTCGTGGCCAACGACAACGTGCTCAGCTATCTGTCCAAGCTGGATCCCAAGTTCGCCACCGACTGGGGTGCCTCGATCTCGGCGCCGGTGGTCGAGGAGACGCTCAAGCTGCTCGGCGTGGTGATGCTGACCCTGATCAACCGCCGGGTCTTCGAGAGCGTGCTCGACGGCTTCGTGTTCGGCGCGCTGGTCGGCCTCGGGTTCCAGGTGGTCGAGAACGTGATGTACGCGCTGAACGCGGCGATCCAGGCGGGCGAGACCTGGACCGGCGGGATCATGGCCAGCTTCTTCGTCCGGGCGATCGTCAACGGGCTGTGGAGCCACGCGGCGTTCACCGCGATGACCGGCGCGGGCGTGGCGTACGTGGTGGTCGGTGTACGGCGGCGGCTCGCGGTTCGGCTGGCGGCGGCCGGTGCGCTGTACGCGGTCGCGTGGGCCCTGCATTTCGTGAACAACTCGCCGATCCTGGAGATCGTCCTGGAGCGCACCGACTGGTACCTGACCATCGTGCAGATCGTGCTCAACGGGCTGGTCGTGCTCGCCATCGCGAGCTTCGTCTACCGGCTCGCCGCCCGGCAGGAGTATCGCTGGTTCGCGCGCGCGGTGGGCGACGAGCCGGATTTGCTGCCACTGCGCGAACTCGCCGCGCTCGCCTCGAACAAGACCCGCAAGGAAGCGGTGGAGGCGGCCCGGCGCGAACACGGGCGCAAGGCGGCCCGGGCACAGAGCCGATTGCAGCGCGCCCAGTTGGGCTACGGTGTCGCGCTGGCCCGCTCCGCCGATCCGGACACCGATCCGGGTGTGGCCCGCTGGCATCGCCGGATCGACCGGGCCCGGGCCCAAGTGGTGGCCGCGGACGCGGAACCGCCCGAGTCACCGGATGCGCCGATGCCGCATGCGAAGGTACGCCGCGAGTCGCCGGAGGTGCCGTAGTCGGACCCGGCCGGCTTCGGGTCGGCGCCGCCGCGGCGGCCCGAAGCCGGCCGGATCCGGACGGTCAGCGACAGGTGTGCGGGTCCGGCGCGGTTCGCCGGTCCGCCTGTCGGGGCCATTCGGTGTGCTGCACCCACGCGGTCTCGTCGAGATCGGTGAGTCGGTCCTCGCGCAGCAAGTCCCTGGGTGCGGTGCTGAGGTCACGACGACCGAGCGAACGCACCACCAGGAGTACGGTCAGGCCGAGCAGACACACGGAGACGGCGAGCACGACGAGTCCGTCCATGGTGCTCCTCCCTACCTACCTCTAGGGCAGTTGCCCTCCATGCTCCCGTGCGAAGCCGACATTGGGAACCCGACGCAGATGAACACGGGGCGACGGGTTGCGCCGCGCCGTCATCGGGCATCCGGTGGTTCGGTGTGCCCCGGGGTCGCGGTCAGCGCGTCCAGGTGGGCGGCGACGATCGAGCGCATCCGGTCCGAGCCGACCAGGGTGGGGCGCATCGCGGCGTGGATCGCGAGGCCGTCGAGGAGGGCGTGCGGCCGGTCGGTTTCCGGGTCGAGCGCGGGCTCGGGCGTGCCGGCCGGGAGCAGGGCACGGATCGGACCGGCGCAGCCCGAACGCAGCGTCCGCCGGGCATGTTCAAGACGGTGCCGACGGTGTGGACCGGGAACGCCCGGGTGCATGTGTGGGCCCACCACGCGTTCGCGCGGCACACCCTCGCGGACACCCCGCACGTCGTGCACCTGTTCCGCGTCGAATGAGGTTGGGTGGGCGCCGGGGCGCGGTGAGAATGGCCGGATGGGCGCACCGATCGAAGCGATGGACCGCAATCTCGCCGAGCACGCATGCCACGCGCACCGGAGCACCCCCGGGATGCGGGTGGACGAGGACGACGGCGTGGTCGTCGCGGACAGCGGCCTGGGGCACGACTCGTACAACATCGTCGCGGGCGCGCGGCTGACCGCCGAGACGGTGGGGCCGGTCGTCGAGCGCACGATGCGTCGGGTCGCGGCGACCGGGCGGCCGTTCTCGTGGTGGGTCACGCAGGGGTCGCGGCCGACGGATCTGGCCGAGCACCTGGTGGCGCACGGCCTGCCGGTCGGCGACACCGAGGTGGCGATGTGGACACGGTGGAGTCGGACCACGTCCGCCGAGGCCGCGCTCCCGGCCGGGTTGCGGATCGAGCCGGTGCGCACGCGCGCGGGGATCCTCGACTTCGCCGGGGTGCTCGCCGAGCTCTGGACGCCGTCCGCGCAGGACGTCGTACGGTTCGCCGAACTGACCGCGGAGGCCGCGCTCGGGTCCGCCGCGCGCTACCTGGTGGGGTACGTAGCGGATCGACCGGTGGCCACCGCCGAGGTGTTCCTGCACGCCGGTGTCGCGGGTGTGTACAACATCGCGACGCTTGCCGCGCACCGGCAGCGCGGATACGGCGCGGCCCTGACCCGGGCCGCGCTGGACACGGCGGTCGACGAGGGGCACCCCGTCGCGGTGTTGCAGGCCTCGGCGGCGGGTGAGCCCGTGTACCGGAAGCTGGGCTTCGAGGTACTCGGGCCGGTCACCGAGCATGCGTTCCCCGGGAGCGGGACCGGGGCGAACGCGGAGGGTGGGCAGGCTACTTGAGCAGTTCCGGGTGCAGCGCCTCGACCATCCGGCGCATGCCGTCCCGCCAGTGCACGGTGGTGCGGCCGGTGATCTCGTGCATCCGGGTCAGGTCCAGCGTGACCGAGTCGATGGTCGTGTCCGTGGGGTTGAACTCGGGCGTGACGCCGGTGAGTTCGGCCAGATAGCCGCACCACTCCTCGATGCTCACCGGGTCGCTGCCACCCCAGTTGACCGTGGTGACCTCGGGTGTGGCCGCGGCGAACAGGGCGGGGAGGGTGCCGGCGATGTCGTCCACGTGGATCGGGTGGTAGATGCTCGGCGCGTTGGTGTGCACGTCGATCGGCGCGCCACCGAGCATCATCTCCAGGTGGATCCCGGGCCAGCCGCCGTTGTCGCCGTAGGGCACCGACAGGCGCGCGATGGTGGTCGGCAGCGCGAAGCGGCGGGCACCCCAGCGGGCGGCGCCCTCGGCCGCGATCTTGCAGATGCTGTACGTCTCCAGGAACGACCACACGCCGTGGTTGTCGCCGAGCGACGCGCTCTCGGCGAGCTCCTTGTGGCCGGCGGGCTGGTACACCGCCGTGGAGGAGCAGTGCAGGAACGCCCGGGCGGCTTGGTGGTGTTCCATCAGGGACAGGACGCCTCCCGCATTCGCGTCCAGGTCCACGTTCCAGTCGCCGTTCTTGGCGACGGCGAAGTTGACCACGTAATCGGCGTCGGCGGGCAGCGCCGCGACATCGCCGGCGGCCAGGTCGATCCGAACGCACGTGACGCCTGCGGCCTCCAGGCGCTCGCGGGCCTCGTCGTCGTGGAAACGGGCTGCGCCGTACACGTCGTTGTCCCGGGCGAGGATCTTGGCGACCGGTTCGGCGACTTGGCCGGTGACTCCGGTGACGACGATCTTGGCGCCTGTGAGGGTCGATGCCATGGGGTCCTCCGTGCGGGTTCGCTGCGCTTTGCTGGTGGGATTTTTGGTGGTTTTTGGCGGGTTGGTGCGGTCTGGGGGTGGAGGCTTTTTTGTCCTCAAGCGCCGGACGGACTGGATTGGGGCTGGGGCCGGGTGCATGGGTTGCCGTTGGGGTTGTCCTGCGGACGGCTGTCCTCAAGCGCCGGACGGGCTGGGTTTGGTTGGTGGGCTTGGTGGGTTGGGTTGCGGTTGGGGTTGTCGTGCGGACGGCTGTCCTCAAGCGCCGGACGGGCTGGATTGGGGTTGGGTGGCCGGGTGCGTCGGTTGCCGTTGGGGTTGTCCTGCGGACGGTTGTCCTCAAGCGCCGGACGGGCTGATTGGGGTCGAGGTGCGGTTGGGGTGTTGTGTGGACGGCTGTCCTTGAGTGCCGGATGGGCTGGTTGGGTGGGGGTTGGGTCGTGGGTGTGGGCGCACGTTAGTGCAGGATGCGATTGGGGGGAAGGGAAGGGAGAGGGGGTTCCCTTATGTGGGGGTGCGGGGGGAACGGGGGGTGGCCGGCGGGCGTCTTCGGTGGCGGGGGATCGACGTTCGGGGGCAGCCATGGGTGTGACGGGGTACTGCCGACTGTGTGGGACTTCGGTTGCGGACGAGTGCCACGGGTATTGCGTAGGGCCGCTGTGCGGAGCCGATCTGGCCGGGCAGCGGGTCGGGGATCCGGCGCTCGCGGTGCAGGTCGGATTCGAGCGGGCGCGGGTGGCGGCGGCCCCCGGGGACGTGGTCGAGGCGCGGTTGGTGGTGCGTAATCGCGGGGGTGCGGCCGAGCGGTTCCGGGTCCGGGTGTTCGACGCGGAGCGGGTCGTGGTGGTGGAGCCGGAGCCGGGTGTGCCGATCGGACCGGGGGCGCAGGTGGTGTGGACCGTGCGCTATCGGGTGCCGCGCGAGATGGGCCCGGTGGGTGCGGGAGCCCCCGGCGGGCCGGGGCTGCTGTATCACGCGGCGGTGCGGGCCGAGGCGGTGCGCGATCGGCGAGTGGGTGCGGCGGCGGTGCTGGATGTGCGGATCCGCGGCGGTACCGACCGGGCCGACCCGGAGTCGAGCGGTGCGCCGCGCTTCAGCGCGTCCAGTCGGGGGCGTACCGCTCGACCAGACGCTGCCACGCGGGGACGCCGCCCTTGAGCGGCCAGGCCCGGGTGAGGCCGTAGCCCTCGCGCAACCGGTGCAGGTCCCGGGCGAGTTGCCGGCCCGCGTCGCGTACCGCGTTCCCGACGGCGCCTTCGGGAACACCGGCGATCGCGGCCATGCGCTGCTCGTACCCGCCCACCGGGCCTGCCACGTAGGCGTCGTGTTCCGTCGGGCGGGAGAGCACCAGCAGCGGCGGCACCCGGCCCTCGGCGAGCGACGCGGCGAGCCGGTCGTGGCCGTCGAGGACCACGTGCGTCTGGAACATGCTGATCCACCAGACCAGGACCGGGGGCAGCGAGCCGTCCCGGACCTGCTTGCGATACGCCTTGACTCGTCCGTGCTCGGCCGACGCGAGCGGACGCAGCGGCAGGATCTCCCAGTAGTGGTAGGTGTGTGCGTTGAAGTCGATGTGCCCCTCGGGCCACGTGGGCAGCGTCGGCAGGGCGAACTCCGGGAAGCGCAGCCGGGTGCGATCCATGTCCCGCGACAGCAGCCACCCACCGCCGTACAGCGGCCCGGTCCGGCTCAGCTCGTCCGCCATGCGATGTGCCCAACGGGCATACCAGGAAGGGTCGTTCGGGGCGCCCAGGGCGCGTGCCTCGGCGGCGCGCAGCGGGGCGAGCGGGGAGCGGTACGGGGTGGGACAGCGGTAGTCCACGCCGTACCAGTCGGGGTCGACCTCGGCGAGCAGCAGCGGTGGTGCGTCGGCGTCGGGAGTGCCCTCGGCCGAGGCGTCGACCAGTACGAATCTGCGGTTGTGCGCCGCCAGCAGGCGCAGCGACGGCCGCGCCGACTCGGGTACGTCCAGGCGCAGTGCATCCCAGTCGCCGCCCGGCCGGGTGAGATTCGTGCGGTCCATCCGGCGATCCTAGGGCTGCGGCCCCGGTCGGCCGGCAACATGTCCGGAATGAAGGCATCGCTGTGGTTCACCTGGACCCTGTCGGGTTCCGGCTGGGCCGACTGCACCATCGCCGACATCTCCGGGGAGGCGCATCTGGTCGTCTCCTACATCACCTATGCCCCCGAGGAGTTGATCGGCGCGGTGACCCGACTCGCGCTCGGCGAACCGGGCGACCACAAGGTGATGTTCGAGGCCGAACCGAACGGCTGTCTGTGGCACCTGAGTCCGGACGGCGATGCGGTGGACGTGCGGATCGTCGAATACGCCGACGCGTCCGTGCGCACCCGGCCCGGCGACGTGTTGTGGGAGGCCCGCCACCCGATCGAGCTGCTTGCGCGAAGCGTGCTGCGCGGCTTCGACCGGGTGGACTTCGACCTCGGCGAGGACGGCTGGTACGCCGACTGGCGACGGCCGTTCCCGCGCCGCGAGTTGGAGGCGCTGCGCACGGCGTGGCAGAAGCTGAGGATGTGAGCGGTTCGGGCGGCTGAAGCCGGTGTCCACCAGGATCAGCGGATGGCCGGGCGGCTTCGGGATGCGCCATCCGGGCCGTGTCGGGGTGATGCCGGCGGTGTCGGCGGCAGCGATTTTCGGCGTGCCTCGGTGTCGGGCGGATGGGTGGTGCGACGCTTGGGCGCATGACCGCACCTCGTGATCCATCCGTCCCGGACGTGACCATCCATACCGGCGGCTCGCTGTGGCCCACGCCGGGGCAGTTGCGTGCCGAACTGCCGGACGGGGCGCGGGAGGAGTTCGAGGACGAGTACGGCCGGGCGCTGGACCATGCGCGCGACGCGGGGGATCTGGCCCAGCTGGCGAGCGTGCTGATCCCGTGGCAGCGGCGGCTGGTCCACCACCGCAACGGGGACTACGAGGCCGTGTTGGAGCGGGCCCGGCGAATTCGGGACGGCGATCTGTCGGGGATCGTTCCGGCGCGGGTGGACCGGTTGTTCCGGGCGCAGCGGTGAACTATGGCGTCGAGTACCACGTCGAGGCCGAGGCGATCCGGCGCACCCTGCCGGCCACCGCGCGCCGGGCCTGGGCCGAACTGGAGCGGCGGTTGCGCAACGACCCGTGGAACGCGGGGGCGCGGATGAGCGGGGGCCTGAGGGACACGCTGGAGGCGGCGTTCGCGGCGCACGGGTTCGCCACGTACATCGTGCAGGAGAACCGGGTGATGGTGAGCGTGATCAACCTGGTGTGGATCGGGTGAGGGCGGACCGGGACGGGCCCGCTCGGTTCGGTCCGCTCGGTCCGGTCGGTTCGGCTCGGGCCGTTCGTTTCGGTTCGGTCGGCTCGGTCGGCTCGGTTCGGCTCAGTCGGTCGTGAGCGTGAAGTGGTGGGTGGGGAAGGTCAGCGGGATGTCGGTCGGGCCGGTGGGGCAGGTCGCGTGCAGGGTGCCGGTCGGGGTCAGGTCGAGGGTGCCGGTGCGGAAGGACCTGGGGACCTGGAACGCGAGTTCGACCGAGGCGAGGTAGGGATTGGGCTGCGGGGAGGCGTTCAGGACCGGGACGCGGCGGCCGTCCGGGAGGCGCAGCACCACCTCGTCGGCGAGCTTTTGGCCGTAGGCGAAGGTGCAATCCGATGCGCCGCCGGCAGCGGTCGTGCGCAGTTCGGCGTGCAGGCCGATCAGGACGAACGTCGCACCCTGTGGGGCGGTGCCCACCTGCGGCAGGCGATCGGTGACCCGGGGCCGTTCGGGCGCGGTGGTCACGCCGACGGCCAACTCGAAGGCGACCGGCCGGTCCTGCCAGCCGGCCGTGGCGGACACGACGCCGTCCGTATACCCGGTGATCTCCCGATCCTGCGCCGCGGCCGCGGTGTCGCCGCAGGCCGCGCAGCCCGCGGCGGCGAGCAGGGCGAGGACGGTCGGCGGTAGCGCGCCACGCCGCACGGGCATGTTCCGCCGTGGCCTGGGCACGTACTCGCCTCCTCGATCCCGGTTGCCGCGCCCATGCAACCAGGGGTTCGGCCCCGGGGACAGCTCTGCGGGTGGATCGGCGGGAAGTCCCTCACCACCGACGCGGCCGGTGGGCCGTGCGGCCGGACCCCGGTCGGCGCAGGCTGTGGGCGGGGCGTCGGGGTGGCGGATTCCGGGTGTCATATCGTCTGGAAACCGCCGGTCACAGCGCCGCGGGAACGGGAACGGGAGAAAACGAACGATGACGGAGCACGAATTGCTGGCCGAACGGTTCGAGGAGAACCGGAGCCACCTGCGGGCGGTGGCGTATCGCATGCTCGGCTCGCTCAGCGAGGCCGAGGACGCGGTCCAGGAGGCCTGGCTGCGCCTGGATCGCTCCGACATCAGCGATGTGCACAACCTCGGCGGCTGGCTGACCACGGTGGTCGGGCGGGTGTGCCTGGACATGCTGCGCTCGCGCAAGTCCCGGCGCGAGGACATGTGGGACACCCACGTGCCGGACCCGATCCTCTCCCGCGCGGACGGGGCCGATCCCGAGGAACTCGCGGTACTCGCCGACTCCGTCGGATTGGCCATGCTGGTCGTGCTGGACACCCTTCCGCCCGCCGAACGACTCGCCTTCGTGCTGCACGACATGTTCGCGATGCCGTTCGACGACATCGCGCCGATCGTGGACAAGTCGACCGCGGCGACCCGGCAACTCGCCAGCCGGGCCCGGCGCAAGGTACAGGGGGCCTCGGCCGCGCCCGAGCCGGATCTGCCCCGCCAGCGCCGGGTCGTGGACGCGTTCCTCGCCGCCTCCCGGGGCGGCGACTTCCAGGCGCTGCTGGACCTGCTCGACCCCGACGTGCTGCTCCGCGCCGACACCGGTGGCGGCCCGATCGGCGTGTCGCAACTGGTCCGCGGTGCCCGCGCGGTGGTCGAGCAGGCGCTGAGCTTCGCCCGCTTCGCGCAGTACGCCCGGCCCGTGCTGATCAACGGCGCCCCGGGCCTGCTGAACGCGCCGGGTGGTCGCGCGTTCGGGGTGATGGACTTCACCATCGTCGGCGACAAGATCGTCGAGATCAACATCCTCGCCGACCCCGCCCGCCTGGCTCGGCCCGAGAATCAGGACCTGGTCGGTCCGACCGGGCCGGTCGACCCGGAGCTCGCGAAGCTGCTGGGGTTGCCCACGGACTGAACCGGGGCGGCTGCGCGGAATGCCGATGCCGGCGCGGGCGCGCGCCGGCGCTGACACCGGCGCCGGCGCCGGCACCGACGCGGGCGCGTCGGTGCCGGCTTCGGCTTCGATGGGCCTGCTCCGGGTTGCCCGGGTGCCTCGACGGCGTGACGCCGTGGCGGGGCGGGGTGGGGCGGGTGGGTCGAGTCGACCGGCCGGCGGTGCTCGGGTTGTAGGGATCGCCCGGGGTGGTCGGAGCGCTACGAGGGTGTGCCCGGGGTGACCAGGCCGCTCTCGTAGGCGAAGACCACTGCCTGGGCGCGGTCGCGCAGGTCGAGCTTGTCCAGGATGCGGCTCACGTGGGTCTTCACCGTCTGCTCGGCGAGTACGAGATGGGCGGCGATCTCGCCGTTGGAGCGGCCCTGTGCGATCAGCCCGAGGACCTCGGTCTCGCGCGGGGTGAGGGTGCCCAGGCGGGTCGAACCCGCGCGGGTGATCGGCCGGTTGCGGGCGAAATCGGCGATCAGCCGGCGGGTGATCGAGGGCGCGAGCAGTGCGTCGCCGGCCGCGACGATGCGGACCGCGGCGATCAGGTCGGCCGGCGAGGCGTCCTTGAGCAGGAATCCGCTCGCGCCCGCGCGCAGCGCCTCGTACACGTAGTCGTCGATGTCGAACGTGGTCAGCATCAACACCTTCGGCACCCGGTCGAACCCGCCCTTCTCGCCGAGCAGTTCGCGGGTCGCGGCCAGGCCGTCCAGGATCGGCATGCGAACGTCCATCAGGACCACGTCGGGCCGAGCCTCCCGGGTCAGCCGCACGGCCTCGCGGCCGTCGGCCGCCTCGCCGACCACCTCCAGATCCGGCTGCGCCGCGAGCAGTGCGGCGAAGCCGGCGCGGATCATTGCCTGGTCGTCGGCGATCACTAGGGTGGTCATGCCGCTCCGGGGGTGGTCGGGGCCGGTGTTGCGTCGGCCGGTGGTAGGGGAAGCATGGCAGCGACCCGGAAGCCGCCGTCGGGCAGCGCCTCGGTGTGCAACTCGCCGGCCAGCATCGCGACCCGCTCGCGCATGCCGATCAGACCCTGGCCGGTGCCGGTGCCGGTCGGTTCGGAGCCTGCGGTGCGGTCGTGGGCCTCGACGGGTCTGCGGAGGGCTGCTGTGGCGCCTGCGGCTTTTGCCGTTCCCGGTGCTCCAGGCGTTCTGGGCGTTCCCGGTGCTCCGGGCGTTCCGAGCGTTCTGGGCGTTCCGGGTGCTTCGGGGGCGGAGTTCAGGACGGTGATCCGCAGCGCCGAGGTGTCCCCGGTCACGGTGACCCTTACCGCTGCGCCCGGTGCGTGTCGGACCACGTTGCTCAGCGACTCCTGGACCAGCCGGTACGCGGAGAGCTGCACCCCCACCGGTACCCGGTCGGGTGTGGGCACGCTGTCCGCGACGGACAGGTGTGCGTCGAGGCCGGCCCGGTGCGCGGTCTCGATCAGTACGGGCAGTTCGGCCAGGCCCGGTTGTGGGCTGTGCTCGGCGTCGGCGTCCGCGTCCTGACGCAGCACGTGCAGCAGGCGGCGCATCTCGGTGAGCGAGCGGCGCGCCTCGGCCGCGATCGAGCCGAACTCGTCGACGGCGGCGGGCGGAAGGTCGGCGATCCGGTACGGCGCGCTGTCCGCCTGCACGGTGATCACCGACATGTGATGGGCCACCACGTCGTGCAACTCGCGGGCGATCCTGGTGCGTTCCTCCAGGAGGGTACGCCGGGCGTGTTCGGCCTGGCCGATCTCCTCGACCACGACCAGGCGGCGCTGGGCGGCACTTCGGCTGCCGATCGCCTCGGCGGTGAGCGGGGCCAGCGCGGACAGGATCGTGATCGGCAACAGATCACTGAGCCGGACTGGGCCACGGATCAGCACCAGGGTCGTGCCGGCCGCGAGCAGGATCAGCCACAACGCGACCAATACGCGGCGCGGCGCCCGCAGCGCGATCACGGTCAGCACCACGACCAGGGACATCACCGTGGTCACCGCCCACGGCCACGGCTCGGCGTCGGACACCGGGTGGGTCGGCACCGCCGTCGCGATCGCCGCGGCCAGGGCCAACCACCAGGCTCCCAGCGGGCGATACAGGCACAGCAGGACCGGGACCGCGCGGGCGAGGGCGGCGACGGTCACGCCGGGGCCGTGCGGCTCGTAGTGCTGGTACAGGTCGAACCACCCGGCCACGGCGACCGCCAGCGCGGTCAGCGACAACACCAACGTCGTGCGGCGGGTGTGCGGCAGCGGGGCCACCGAGTTCGGCGACATCGCCTCGCGCAGCGTGGCCAGGACGATCGAGGGTCGAACGGTCTCCACGGTTGGTGATGGTATGCCCGGAGGGCCCGATTGACCGGGCCGGGCAAGGGTGGTGGTCATTGCGCTCTCCGGGGTGGGGCGAACGGGCATACGGGTACCGGCGTACCGGCGTACCGGCGGGTACGGGCGTACGGGTGGCGGATGTGCGGATGCGCGGATCAGGCCGACGGGGCGAACGCGCGGCGGGCCGACCTCGCCTGTACGTCGGTGAGCACCTTGATCAGGCACAGGCACACCGCGAAGAAGGCGAGCCCGCCGATCGAGTGCACGGCCCAGACCCCGGCCAGGGTCGGTCCGCCCCACGCGTCGGAATAGTCGGTGTTGCCGTACCAGATCGGGTAGGTCAGGTTGCGGAGCGTGTTGCCGTACGCGTAGCCGGCCAGGACCAGCGTCGGGATGCCGAGTGCGGTGTCGGGCAGGGCGTGGCGCAGCACCCGCGGTGCACCGGGGGCGTCCCGACCGGCGGCCTCGCCCAAACCCGGATCCAGGAACCGGCGCGCCGCCGCGAGTCGGAGTCGGGCCGCGCGGGACGACCGGCCGGTGAGCACGAGGCCGATGCTCAGCAGGCCCAGCGGGAGCGTGATCAGCGCGTATGCCGAGCGTCGAGCGGCCTCGCGCACCGAAGTCGGCGCGAATCGGCGCAGTGCGGGGTGGGCACGACGGGCGCGGGAGCGGGTGGGGACGTGGCGGGCGGTGGTGAGCGTCATGGCGGGTCCTTGGGGTGTGCCCACGATTACGCGGTCGCGGTGCGTGGCGCGCGAACGCTCGCGGCTGGTGCTCGGTGCTCGGTGCCTGGATCGGCGCCGTTTTCCCAAGGTAGGAGCCGAGTCGGCGGCGGGCATCACACTGCGGCGCCAACTCCGGAGTGATACCGCAGTAGGGGGTCGGAGCGCGGCGGATGCGGGGCCGGGGAGGTGCGGTGGGTCGCCCGGCGACGACGCGAGGGTCGATGTGCGGCGCCGGTCGGCGGTCGCCGTGCGGTCGGGCGCGTGGAGCGGGAGGCGGGCGTACACACTGATCGCGTCGCCGCCGCAGGGTCTGATTCGGGCCGGGGTGAGGCAGCCGGCGACGTGAAGCGGGTCGGCGGGCAGCCGGGCTGTACGGGCAGGTGCGTCGCCGCAGGAGGACCGGCCCACGGGGAGGCTTCGGTGCGTTGCCCGCGGCCACACCGTGCGTGCCGACGCGGTGGGAGCACTTCGCGTTGCTACGGGCGGGACGGGACGGGGCTGGGCTGGGTCGGGCGGGGCGGCCGGGCCGTCGCAACGCGGGCGCGGCATGGCGGGAAGCCTCGACATTCACGTCGGGGAGGAGTGGCGACGTATCCGGGACCTACGCACGCACCGGAGGGCGGACCGGAAGCGCGGTGAGCGGGTCGGTCCGGCTCGGGGCCGGGCAATCGGCGCACACGCCCGGCGCCTCGGGCGTCGGGCCTCGGGACGACCGCCGGGAATCGTCGGCCGAATGCCGAACGCCGAACGGTCAGGACGAGTGCGTCTGCGCCTCGGCGTCCTTCTTGGCGTAGTGCTCGCGCTCGCGCCGGTCCGCACGCAGGATGCCGCGGATCACGAACGTGAAGCCGACCGCGACCACGACGAAAGGGGTGAGTTCGGCGAGGGCGCCGAGGGCGTTCAACACGATGACTCCCAAAAGTGGTGCAGCCGCGCGACCGTGCCACCGGCCGAACCGGTCGCACGAACCGCGGTTGGCTCGCTCCGCCGTTCGTCCTCCGAGCGGCGGCACAACACTACCGCCCGTGCCGACGTCAACCGTCGGCGACCACGGGTGGGGCGTGGAGTTGCCGATCGCGGGTCGTCGGTCGTAGGTGGTGCGTGGCGGGTCGTGGTTCGTCGGTCACGGTGCGGGTCGGTTCGCGTCGGGAGGGCCGGATGGGCGGGCGGTGCTGTGCTTGACTGGCTGCCATGTCGCTGGGACTGATCGTCGTCTATACGTCGCGGCTCGATGCGTGCCGCGACTTCTACGCATCGCTCGGCCTCGATCTCGTCCGCGAGCGCCATGGGACCGGCCCCGAGCACTACGCGGCGACCCTTGCCGACGGTGTCGTGGTGGAGCTGTATCCGGCGCGGCCCGATCGGCTCACCGGATATCTGCGACTCGGCCTGACCCTGAAGACCTCGCCGCTTCCGGCGGGGCGGCACCGGCTGACCGACCCGGACGGGCGGGCGGTCGATGTCTCGGTGATCGGCGGGTGAACCGGTTGCCGCCCTTCCTGTCGCGTCGCCCGGGCGGGGGTGTGGTCAGCGGGGGCCGCCGGCGGCTTCGGTGAAGCGGCGGAGGTCTTCGACGTGGGCGCCCCAGCCGTCGCGGTGTGCGGCGGCGAGGTTCGGGCCGTCCGCGAGGCGGTTCCAGCCGGTCTCGCGGACCCGGAGTTGGGTGCCCGGGCGGGCCCGGGTCAGCTCGATGGTCACCGTCGTGGACACCGCCCAGTCGTCGTCGGCCCAGGTGAACCGCAGCAGCCGGCACGGGTCGAGCGCCTCCACTCGACCGGTGGTCAGTCGGGCCTCGCCGTCGGCCCCGCTCCAGCGCTCGGACAGCCGGCCGTTCACCCGCGCGTCCAGGTCCAGGTAGCTCCACCACAAGGCGCGCGTGTCCGCGTCCACGAGGGCATGCCAGACCGCCTCGGCGGGCGCGGCGATCACGACACTGACCTCGACGAGCGGTTCGCGAACCATGGACCAACGGTAGATCTCGCGAACGCCCACGTCAGCCTGCCAACGGTTCGCGAACGGTTCGCTGAAGGTCAAGTTTGCGCCGTACGCGCGCCGTGTGCGCCTCCGCGGCCGGGTGGTGCGGTCGGGACGGGGGCGGTACCGGATGCGGAGGCGATTGTTTGCGGCAATTCATGGGCTTTGTCGGAAATATGAATCGGCTTGAAACGTAGGTCACCGGCACGTCCGGCGTGGGCCGATGCGTCCGCCTGTGATTCGTCGATTGGCGATCACTCCGGATGGGGAACGCACAGCCACGAATGCGTACTCCGCATCGCCGCCACCGGGAGGAATCCGCCCATGCCCCACCCGCCGATCGCAGCTCTGCGAAGCGCGTTCACCGCGTCCGCCAAACCGGGCAGCCAGGACTGGCCCACCCTCGCCGACTTCACCGTGTTCGCCGCCGCCGGCCGCACATGCGGCCGGGCCCCGCTGATCGGGCTGCCCGGTTGGACCTGCGACGACGCCGCGCGCGTGCTGGCCCTGGCCGAACTGGCGACGCGCACCCCCGAGGACGACCTGTCCGCCCACCTGCGCACCCTGTACTGGCGCGGCGACGCCCACGAACGCCGGGCCGTGCTGCGCGCGTTGCCCTACCTCTCGGTCGCCCAACGGGACCCGGCGCTGGCCACCGCCCTGGTCGAGGACGCACTCCGCACCGGCGACCCCCACCTGATCGCCGCCGCCCGTTTCGCCGACTTCACCTCCGCCTCCGCCACCACCGACCCCGACTAGTCGGCGCAAGCCCCCCGAAAACCACCGCACGCCGCTCGACCCCGACGCCGGCCACCCCACCACCCGGGGTGGCCGAGATCGCCGCGGTGCGCTGCGCTCGGCACGGTCTTGTCGGTTCGTTGCGTCGTCCCGCCGCGTTCGTCGCGTCCTGCCCGTTGTGCCCACCGAACGCGGGTCCGTGGCCGGTGTGTTGCAGGGACCCGGGGGCTTGTGGGGTGGGGACGGTGGGCAGGCTGGGGTGGGGCGAGGTTGGGAGACGGGATGCGGCGTAGGAAGGCGTTGGCGGTGCTGGCGGCTCCGGCGTTGGTGGGCCTGGGGGCGGGTAGCGCGCGAGCGCAGCCGGCGGCGGAGCGTATTGCCGGCGCCCTGGGCGGCGACCTCGAGGTGCGTGGGCGCGAGCACGGCCCGGAGTGGACCCGGACGCGGCTGGAAGTGCGGGACGCGGCCGTGCCGTTGGTGGTGGACGTGGTCGCGGACACCCGACATCTGCCGCGCCGGCTCGTCTATCTGCTCCCGGGCGGCGGCCTCGACTTCTCCTCGAACTTCTTCACCCCCACCGCCCACAACCTCACCCACCACCTGCGCGAACGCGGCTATCTCGTGATCGGCATCTCACCGCGCGAGAACGACGCGGCGCCCGCCGACCTCACCGCCGCATGGGGCCTGGCCGCGCACAAGCGGGACGCGCACAAGGTCATCGACGCGGTCGACTCGGCGCTGCGGGTGCCCTACGAACTGCTCGGCCACTCCGCGGGCGCCGCGCTCGCGCTCGACCTCGCCGCGGACCGGCCGGCCAGGCTGCGGCGGGTGATGGTGCTGGATACGACCGGGCCGTACGAGGGCGACCTGGCGGTCCGCGCCGCCCGGACCAGGGCCGCGCTCGATCGGCAGCTCGCCGCCGGCACGTACGCGAACGACCCGGGCCTCAAGGGCCTGCTCGCGCGGGCGGTCGGCGATCCGGATGGGGCCTCGGCCGTGCCGCGACCGGTCGATCCGAACACGAGGTTCACCAACGCGGCACTCGCGCATTTTGCGCTGATCCATACGAGCAGCCTGCCGGGACTGACCAACTGGGTCTATGAACAGGGCTTCGCCGCAGGGACTTTCGCCTTCGGCGCGACGCCGGCCGAGGACCGGTTCAGCCTGGCGCACGGTCCGCTGTCGGTGTGGGCCGAGGCCACCGCGCGCTTCGGCGGTGGCCTGATCCCGACCGCGCTGCTCCGCGACCTGACCGCGATCTGGGCCGGCGAGGAGTCGGTCTACCGGATCGACTGGTCGGCCATCGACGCCGAGGTGACCTGGGTGAACACGGCCCTGGGCCGCGGCAACCACCCGCTCGGCGCCGACCTGATCCGGGCCGGCGGCAACCCGAAGGTGAGCTACACCGTCGTCCCGGACTACGGCCACGGCGACGCGACATGGAGCACCACGGCCGACGCGGACGTGTGGCGACACCTGGTCTGATCGGGCCGAAGCGGGTCGGGCCGAAGGCCGCCCTCGCTTCGGCGACCCCCGCGCCGCGCCTCAGTCCGTCGTGAGTTCGTCCAAGGCCGTGGACAACGACGTGCACAGGGACTCGGCCAACTCCGCCGGCAGGCCGGTGTCGGCGACGGCGCTGACGTACAGGGTGTCCTCGAAGGTGGCGAGGAACATCCCGAACGGCATGCCTCGGGGCAGGCCGCCGAAGGGGACCGCGCCGATCAGCGGCGAGCCGCGGAATGCGTACGGTCGGCGCAGCCACCGGTGGATCGGGCCCGCCGTCAGATCGACCTGCCACGGTGACGTCGCCGCCCGCGCGTGCCAACGCGGCCCGGAAGCCGGGTGCGCCGCCCGGATCGCCTCCGTGACCAGGGCCAGGCGTCGTGCGGGATCCGCCTGGTCGCACGGCAGCCGCACCCGGGTGGGCCGGGCGTGTGCGCCCGGTTCCGCCGCGCCGGAAGGGGTCGGTACGAGCGCCCAGACCGGTCGTGGCCCGCGCCGCCACGGGACGCCCGCGCAGTCTCGCAGCGCGCCCGCGAGCGCGGCGAGGAACAGCGCGTCCGGGTCGGCCCCCGCCGGATGCAGCCGCTCGGCGTCCATGCCCAGCCAGGCCAGGCGCCGCGTGCCGGTCAACCCCCGGGTGGCGAACGGCCGGGTGGCCGGCGGGAGCAGGCGCCGTACGCGGGCGCACGCGCCCGGATCGCCGACCGCCGCCGGGTGGGCCGGCGCGGCGTCGATCGGCTCCACGCCGAACAGCCGCCGACTCACCTCGACCACCGACGCGCCGTCCAGCAGGGTGGGGTGCGCCTTGACGATCACCGCCCATTCGTCGTGCGCGTGGCCGTGTACGAGCCGGGCCTCCCACAGCGGCCGATCCCGCGGCAGCCAGGCCGCGAGCGCTTCGTCCACGGCGGTATCGAGGCGATCCGGGCCGATCGGGTGCACGTGTACGTGCCGGGCCGGATCCAGCGGGCCGCGTCGGCGATGGCCGCCGTCCGTGCGGTACGCGAGCGTGGGCACGCGCCACAACCGCGCCGCCACCGCCTCGCGCAGATCCTCGACGGTCGGCGCGAGGCCGCGAAAGCGCAACACGCAGCCGAGTTCGACCGACCCGGCCCGCTCCGCCCGACCGTGCTCGGGGTGCGGGTGCCGCTGCGCGCCGGCCCGCCGCCCGCTGCGACCCGGCCGGACGCAGTCCACCAGGTAATCCCGATCGATCCCGACGGCCGAGCGCGGCTCACCGAGCAGCGCCCGCACACCCGAGTCGTCATAGCTGCGACGGTGCGTCAGATACGGCATGAACGCGGCGTGCGCCTCCGCGAGCCGCTCCACGCTGGTCGGCCCGGCGGGCGGCTCGGCCACGAACCGCAGCCTGACCGGCAGGAATTCGGCCAACACCTCGCGCACGACCTCGATCGGCACGTCGTGCGGATGCCGTACGTGGTAGACGTCCACACCGCCCGATCCGGCGAGGTCGGCGAGCCTGGTCATCACCCGAGCCGCCTCGTGCACCGGCACGAAGTTGAGCCGGCCCTCCGGCGCCGAGGTCAGGCGCAGGACCGGCCGGATCCGCCGCGGCAACCGCGCCGCCCAGCCCAGCGCCGCGCAACCGCCGGTCGCCTCGGCTCGTTCGACCATGTATCGCAGCGCATTTCCCGGCATGCCGGGCCGGTCGGAGACCAGCGTGGTCGGCCGCAGGATCATCGCCGCCCGGCCCGATCGTGCGGCCCAGTCCCGGACGAGCACCTCGGCCTCGTACCGGGATCGCTCGTAGTCGTTCTCGAATCCGCCCGAGTCGTCCGGCAGTTCCTCTTTCACCGTGCCGTCGCGCCGGGAACCGGCCACATACGCGGTGCTGATGTGCAACATGCGCGGCCGACGCCGGCCGACCTCGGCCAACTCCAGGAGATGCCGGGTGCCTTCGACGTTGACCGGACGCAGCTCGGCCAACGTGGCGTCGATTCGGCGATCGCCGGCGCAGTGCCAGATCACATCGATCGAATCGGCCAGCGAGGTGAAGTCCGATCGGGACAGGCCCAGTCGCGGCTGCGTCAGATCGGTCTCGACGATCCGCAGCCGTTCGGGGAGTCGCCGCACCAACTCGTCCGGAGCGGCGGTGACTTCCAGAAAGGCCCGAATCCGGTCGATCGCGCCGCGCGAGCCCGCGTGCGAGAGCACGGTGATCGTGCGATGTCGGTCGAGTAGTTCGCGGAGCAGATGGAGACCGAGGAATCCGGTGGCTCCGGTGATGGCGACGCGCATGGCTCAGCAAACTCCTTGCAGGTTCTTCCGAATGGCCTGACGGGGCGTCATGTCCAACGTGTCGACGCGCGGCGAGTCGGGCCCGATGGCGCGCTGCGCCGGGGCATGCGTGGTCAATGTCTTCCCTGGGACGAGTGGGTTTCGTCAGGACGCTAGTCGCCGAACGGTCGGCACCCGGGCGGTATTGGGCCAACCGATGTCGGCGTCACCCGATCGGGTTCGCGGTCGCGGTCGCGGTCGCGAACCCGGTCGCGGATGCGGTCGCGAGGAGGCCGGTGCCGCGCCCGGCGGCGTGCGTTCCCGCGGCGCGTCGAGGAGGCATCGCACCGGAACACCGCGACGGAACAAACGTCGCGGCACACGGCGCGCCGGTTCGGGCCCGGTCGAGGTGGTGACCGGGAACCAACGATTGTGCCTCGATCGGGCTGCCGATACCCCCGAAAGAAGCTTTCTGGACTGTTTTCGCTCGATGACACCACCTGGTGGGTCTACGGTCTGGAGCGGGACGAGCGCCCGGGTCCGCCCGCGGCGCACCAGGACCAGGGGGCATACGCAGATGGACACTTCCCAGGCCGGGGCCACGGTGGCCGCGGTGGGATCGATGGCATACGGAAGCCACTGTTGCTTCGTGTCGGCCGACGAGGAGATCGTCCGGCTCGCGGTGCACAGCTACGTTCGGGACGGCCTGTCCGCCGACGACCGAGTGCTGTGTCTGCTCGGCCGGCGCGACCGGACCTGGCTGATGAGTACGCTCTCCGAAGGACCCACATGGCCGGCCGAACGCGAGGCCGACGGCTCGCTCGTGGTCGTCGACGTCGGCCGAACGCCGCTGTGGGAGGGCGAGTTCTCGCCCGAGGGGATGGCGAAGACGTTCTTCACGGCGGTGGAGCAGGCACTTGCGGACGGCTTTCGGGGCCTGCGGGTGTGCGGCGACATGACCTGGGGCCCGGCGGGCGGCGTCGCGTACGACGAACTGCACGAGTTCGAACGACTCGCGGGCCTGGGCCTGCCCGGCCGTCAGGCGATGGGCTTTTGCCTGTACGATCCGCGCGAGTTCAGCTCCGTCCAGGTCGACGCCCAGGAACGATTGCACCCGATCGTCGCGGGCACCGGGCGCGCTCGTCCGCCCAGCCTCCAGGTCGCCGACACGACCAGGGGTCTGCGACTGATCGGCGAGGCCGACGTGGCGACCCGGGCGCTGTTGGAGGATGCGCTGCGGCGGGCCACGGCGGCGCAGTCGGGACGTGATCTGGTGGTCGACCTGTCCGCGCTGGAGTTCGCCGACCTGTGCGCGATGGAATCGTTGTACCGGACCGCCGCCGCGCTGAGCCCGGACCGGCGGTTGGTGCTGCGCGCTCCGGGGCCGGCCGTACGCAAGGTGCTCGACCTGCTCGGCTGGAGCGGCACCGGTGGCTTGATCGTGGACGGGGACCGTCCGTCCGGGGAGCGTAGTGGGGGAGCGCAGTGACCGGCCCGAAGCACGATCACGCCCGCGCCTGTACCGGCGGCGGTCCGGTAGAGGTGTTGCCCTTCGGTGCTTCGGACCTGTGCCTGGTGCGCGCGGTGGTGCGCCGGCACGCCGACGCGGTCGGCCTGGCCGACGACCGACCCGACTGTCTGGTCCTGGCGGTGCACGAGATCGCCGCGTGTGCGGTCACGAGCGGCTCGAAGCCCGCCCTGCTGCGCTGTGTGCCCCGCATGGGCCGGGTGGTGTGTGAGATCCACGCGAGTAGCGACGAGTACAACGGCTGCCGACGGCGGGCCTTCCCGAGACTGACCGACAAACACGAGACCCCCGGCCGCGGGCTGTGGATCGCCCGCGCGTTGTGCGACGAGGTCGAAGTGGCGGAGTGCGCCGAGGGCGTGGTGGTCCGGATGACGATGCACCTGACCGCGTCGACGCCCGCGACCCCGGCCGAGCCGGCCGGGCGACCGCAGGGCGAGGAAGCCTGTGGCAGCGCCGGGACGGGAGCCGAGCGCCCCTGACGGCCGGCGGGATCGGCTGGGGCGGACCGGCCCGATGTGACACCGTCGGGCACGGTGACCGATGAAGAGATGTCGAGACGGGCCGTGACCTCCGGCGCGGCGGCCATGGTGGGTGCGCAGCGCACGGCGATCTTCGAGGCGGTACGCGCGGACCGGGACGGACCGGTGACCGGGCTGCTGCTCGCCCTCGCCGACGCGGGAGCGGCCGAGGAGCGGGTGCGCGCGATCGAACTGCTCTGTGCGCTGGCTGAGTTCGGCCGGGCCTGGCCGATCGTCGGCGAGCGCGCCGCAGCGTACGTGGTGGACCCGGAGCCGAGTGTGCGGGTCGCGGCGGCGGACCTGTTCGTGGCGACGCAGGACGCCGAGACGGTGTCGGCGCGGTTGCCGGACCTGGCCGATCCGGACGTGCGGGTGGCGGGCGTGACGGCCCTGCTCGGGCGAGCCGGTGCGTTCGAGGACGTGCTCACGCAGCTGCTGGAGGACGGCGATCCGGCGGTGCGGGTGGTGGCCGCGCTGGGGCTGCTGGGCGTGGAAGGCCTGCCGTGGGCATGGCTACAGGCGCTGAACGAGGCGATCTCGGCCGATCTGCCGGCGGCGGTGCGTCGAGTCGGGCCCGGCGCCCGATCCTGGGGCTCGACCTGGGCATGGCGATTGGCTCGCAACGATCACGAGGACGCGTGCCACCGCATCGTGCGACTGCTGCTCGCAGCCGAGTACCCGGGTGTGCGGTGGGTCGGGCTGGACATGGCGGCGGCGGCGATTCGGTGGTGGCGTACCGGACCGGGCGAACTGCTGCCCGCCCTGGCCGAGGTCGCGGCCGGCTCGGATCCGGCGCTGCGTGCGGAGACGCTGCGGGTGTTGCGGCTGTCCGTCGACCTGTGGCGGGCGGCGGTCGAGCTGTGGGCGGCGCATGCGGACGGCCTCGGAGAGGCATGGTCGGGCGAACCGGGCGCGCCGGCACCGGTCGAGGCGGTGCTGCCGGAGTTGGACGCGGTCTTCGCAGCCCGACGGCCGCCCGATGGGCGAGCGGACGTCGACGCGTGGTTGGCGGAACAGCCGGTCGACGTGGTCGAGTCCCGGCGCCGGGTGGGCCGAGCACTGATCGGACTGATGGCGTGCGGTGGGTTGACCGAGCGTCAGGGTCGGCAGGCGATGGCTCTGTTCGAGCCCGAGTCGGTGCTCAAGTACGAGTTGGCGGGCGTGGTTTGGCGACACCGTGGTGTCACGGATGCCGGCTTCGCCGATCGGCTCGTCGCCGAATTGTCGGCCGTTGCCGGGGATCGGTACGTCGGCGCACACGCGCTGCCGGTGCCGGCGGACATGGGGCGGCATGCGGCCGGTGCGTTGCCGCGGCTGACCGCGTTGATCGAGGACCGGCGTCGACTTCCGGTCAACGAAAGCACGGAGTGGGCCGAGATTCGGTTCGACGAAACCCGGCGGGCCCAACTGGTCGTTGTCCGTGATCGGATCGCCGCCGACATCCCGTAGGGTCCTTCCGGACGCCAACGCGTTCGGACATCCGTACGAAGTCGGATGCGGACAAGGGGAGATGGGCATGCCGATAGGCAGGGTCGCCGTGGTCGGCGGAAGTATCACGGGCTGCGCCTTCGCACTGGCGGCGGCGCGGGGCGGGGCCGAGGTCACCGTGTACGAGCGCACCACCGGCGAACTCGCCGACCGGGGCGTGGGCATCGCGTTGCACGTCGACCGCTATGTGGAGCTGGAGGCGGCCGGTTACATCGACGACAGCACCCCGTGGCGCAACGTTGTCGGGCGCAAGTGGCTCGTCGACGACGGGAGTTCACCGCGAGGCCGGTTGCTCTGGGACCAGTCGGCCGCATTCCGGATGTACAACTGGGGCCAGTTGTGGCAGGGGTTGCGCCGCCGGGTGCCGGCCGAGGTGGACTACCGCGGCGGCACGCCCGTCACCCTGGGCGAGGACGGCGAGGTGGTGCTGCCGGACGGCACCCGGGAGCACTACGACGTGGTGGTCGGCGCGGACGGGTACGGCTCCGCCGTGCGTACCGCGCTGTTCCCGGACGCGGTGCCGCAATACGCGGGCTACACGATGTGGCGCGGGAGTTGTGCGTGGGAGCACGAGCCGATGGACCACCTGATCTCGGTCTGCATACCGAACGGCCAGGGCGTGATGTACCGCATTCCGGGCAGCGAGGGCGACCGGATGTCGTGGGGCCTGTACAGCGCCGTGGGCGGCACGGACAACCCGCGTCCGGCGCTGCTGGAACTGGCCCGCACGTACTTCCCGCCGTTCTGGGCCGACCTGGTGATCGCCACGCCCGAGAGCGAGACGTTGATTCAGCCGATCAACGACCTGGTGGTGGACGCCTATACGAGCGGGCGTGCGCTGGTCGCCGGTGACGCGGCGGCGATCGCCCGCCCGCACGTGGCCAGTGGCGCGGTCAAGGGCATCCAGGACGCGGTGGCCTTCGAGACCGCGTGCCGGGAGGTGGGACGGGACGGTTCGTGGGACGACGTGCTGGCGCGCTACCGGGCGGAGCGGCAACCGGCGGGCGCGGACCTGGTCCGGGTGGCCCGGGCGATGGGCTACGCGATGGTCGAGGACACCCCGGACTGGACCGTCATGACGGCGGAGCACATGGTCGACTGGTGGGCGGCCCAGCACGCGGACGACGGCTTCGGCGGTCACGCGCTGGGCGCCTCGATCGGTGGTCGGTGACCCGGCGGCTTGGTGCGAGGGGCCGGCCGTCGGGTGGCGGCGGACTCAGCCCCGGTCGGCGATGTGCATGTTGATGTTGAGCACGTAGCCGTTGGGGTCGCGGACGAAGAAGCGGCGCACACCCCACGCCTCGTCGGTGATCGGGTAGACGATCTCGTAGCCCCGATCGCGCGCCTGGGCATAGGCCGCGTCGACGTCCTCGACCTCGATCGACATCGCTGTGCGGCCGGACTGGGCGTCCCAGTCGCAGTCGTCGGTGACCACGATCACCTGCGCGGTCGGGTTGCTCGGCGAGCGGAACATCAGGAACCCGGGCTCGTCCATGCCCGGCTCGAAGCCGAGGAAGTCCTGATAGAAGTCCCGATTGGGGCCGAGGTCGGTGGCGGAGACGCTGGGTACGACGCGGCGGATCTTCATACGGCCACAGTAGGCACGCGGACCGACATCCACGGTAGGCACGCGGACCGACATCGCCCGGGCAGCCGGGCGATGTCGGTCGGTCGGAGTGTCGCGCGCGGTCGCGCTTCGCTCAGGGTGGGTCCGGAGGGCCGGTGCCGTCCGACGGTGCGCGGGTGCGTGCGCACCGGTTGCGATGGCGCCCCGCCGAAGGGGGCGACCACAAGGAGCCGAAGAGGGCGGCTAAAAGGGACGGAACGGAGGTACCGGACTACCCGGCACGCGGGACCGCCGGGCGTCGGACGGCCCGCCGATCGGCATGGACGGGCGGGCCGCTCGGGGCGTTCTCAGTCCTTGGGGATGTAGACGACGCATGTCGAGAATGCGTTGTCGCGGACGCATCCGAAGAGCTGGTTCCAGCGACTGCTGTTGTCGCCGGACGCCTTGGCCAACGTGTCGGCGCACGATTGGTCGGAGAGGCCCCACAGGGACCCGTCCGGCCAGCCGGCCTGATTCGTTCGGTTCTCGATTGTCGTGAGGCAGGCCGCCGGCGGATCGTACTTCTTGACCTCCGTCAAGAATTTCAGATATTCGGGATTCTGTGCTGCGTTGGTCAATGCATTCAGCTTCTTCTGTGCGGCCTGCCGATCCTGCGGCGACGCCTTCGGATTCTGGAGGGTTGCCGCCGCTTGGTTGGCCTCTTGGCTGATCTGCTCGATGACCTGTTTGATCCTGTTCTGGTCCGGCGGTTTCGTCGGTGCCGTTATCGGATTCAGGCTGGCCAGGAATCCGGCGGCGGAAAACTGGGTGAGCTTCATGACGATCGCCCGATCCGCCACGGTCACTTTCGGATCCTGAATGAACGCCAGACGGAAGGCAAAATGCGTGGCGATGGCAGAGAAAGTGTCACGGTTCGCGGGGATCGTCCTCGGATCGAAGACTATCGCGTATGCCGCGCCGATTGCCTGCGTGATCTGCGTGTATGCGGCCCGATCCTGCGGAGACGTGTTCGGATCCTGGATCGCCTTGAGCGTATCGCCGATAACCTGTGCGTCTCGCAGTCGCTGATCCCGGACGGCAGCCGGTACGTTCGGATCCCGGCTACTCACCACGACATTGCCGAGCGTGGAAGCGAGTTTCGCGTACGCATCCCGGTCCGCTGCTGAAGCATTCGGGTTCCGGCTCAGTTTCAGCGCTTCGTTGAGCCCGTCCACGGCACTCTCGTACCTGGCCCTATCGGCCGGAGTGGTCGTCGGGTCGTTGATCGCTTCGAGAGCCTTGTTCAGCCCGTCTCTGATCTTCTTCTTCTCCTCCTCCGGAATGTTCAACGCCGCTATCTGAGCTTCGACCTCCTTCGGCGTGATTCCCGGCGCGAACTGCCGCGAGGACGGCGTCGGTCCTGTCGACGTGGGTGTGCTCGGGCCCCCGGAACCGGGCGTGCTCGGCTGCCCCGAACCCGGTGGACTCGACTCCTTCGTCTCGGACGGCGTGCCCGGCTTCGTGGGCTTGGAAGTGTCGGTCTGTTTCGGTCCGGACGTGTCCGGCGGCGGCTGTGGCGCCGGGGGAGTGGCCGTCGCGGGTACCGCGCTCCGAGCGCGAGCGAAAGCGGGGGGTGCCGCTTGGACGACGGCCGGTAGTGCGAGTGCGGTTGCCAGGCAGGACGTGCCGACGATGCGGGAGATCTGGTGCCGTGCGGTTTTGGACATGGGAGTTCCAAATGGCTCGGGACGGTGCTGCCTTGTCGTGTGTGGGCGTCGCCTGCGACGGCCCACGGTCACCGGAGACGAAGTGCTCAACGGTGGATACCCACGACAAGATCCACTCTTCGCTCCCTGGCGGCCCTCCGCAACCCACGCGCCGATCTCCGCGCCGATCTCCGCGCCGATACCGAGCGGCCTCGGCTTCGTGAAGGAGCACGCCTCCCCGATTCCCGCGGCGGCCGTGCCGAATGCCGTCCAGGCCACAACGTGCAGGCCACAACGTCCAGACCGCGGATGGATGGCACGTGTGAAAGAACCGCACGCCAGGGATATGCGCTCGAACGTGATCGGCCATGAACTCGACTTTGTTTCGGAACCGTCCGCCGCAACACGCTCACGCCGGCCTCCGCCGCCGACGAACTCGCGGTATTGCACACCCATTGGTCGTGTCGTGCCACCTGGCCCATCGGAAATATGCCCCCGCCCGTCGGCGCACCGTCGACGATCGGCGTCTCGGCGGTGGTCTCGGCTCCCATGGCCGTGATCGGGATTGCTTCGCGTGCCCGCACCCGTTCGGGTCAGGAACCGGCGCCGCGGTCCTCGAGATTCCAGCCGATCACCCGCTCGGGGTGGATCCGCAGTACCTCGTTGCTGAAGAACCCCACGGCCAGCGGCGGTTCGTGGTCGCGCAGCAACTCGGCGCGGCCGCGGATCTCCACGCCGCGCCCCCAGCCCGGCTTGTACGCCCCCGGCTCGTCCGGCGTCATGTCGTCCACGACGAACGCCACGGCCGAATTGCGCTCCGCGTTGCGCCACTTTTGGCTCGCGCTGAGCTTGGGCCCGCCGATGTCGACGGTCCCGTCCTCGTTGAGCCGGAAGCCGACGGGCCGCACCTGCGGCTCGCCATCGGGTCCCACGGTTGCCAATCGCCCCAGGCCCTGGCCGAGCAGGTACGCCCGTTCGATCTCGGTGTACGTCGCCATGTCCGCCGCGCTCCGTCCGTGTCCGCCGTGCCATCCGAGTCCGCCCCGGACGCTCGTCTCGAACCCGGAAACTAGAACTTCAAGCGCACTTGATGTCAAGGATCGACGTTGCCACCGGGCATGGCGAAGCCATCCGAGCCGGTTTCTTCCCGGCGTCACCCGATTGGCGCCGCCACCGAACATGGTCGAATGGCGCCGGGATCAATCCCGTTCCCGCACGGCCCGGATCACGTGGCGGGCGTTGTCGGCCATCGACCGGTTCGTGGTGCGGTAGTACGGCAGTGCGATCACGGCCTGGGAGAGGGTACGGCCCCGGCCGCGGCGCCAGGTCGCGTCGTCCACGCCGAGTGCCGCGCGGAAGACCTGCCGTGCCCCGGCCGGCAGCAGATTCCAAGCCGGGAACAGATCGCACGCCGGATCACCAACGCCCATGCACCCGAAGTCGATCACCGAGGTCAGCCGGCCGGTACCGTCCACCAAAAGATTGCCCGGCATCAGATCGGCGTGCAGCCACAGCGGCGGCCCGTCCCAGGCGGGGGCCCGGAGGGCGTCCTCCCAGACGGCGATCAAGTCGTCGCAGTCGATGCCCTCCTCCGGAATGGCGCGCAACTCCTCGATCGCCGCCCGGGTCGAGGCATCGAGCCGGGCGAGCGGCCCACCCCGATAGGCGGGCGGCGCGTCCGGCAGGTCGACGGCCCGCATCGCCGCCACGAAGCGGGCAAGATCCTCGGCGAGCGCCATGGGCTCCGCCAACGCCCCGGCCTCGGGATTCCCGCCCGCCTGCCACCGGTACACCGACCACGGCCACGGATACCCCTCGGCGGGCTCGCCGACCCCGAGCATCTCGGGAACGCCGGTGGGCAGCAGCGGCGCGAGTCGAGGCAGCCACTCCCGCTCCAGCGCCACGTCCTCGGCCCCGCTCCTGCCCAGCGGGAGCCGTACGACCATGTCGTCCCCGAGCCGGTATATCGCGTTGACCGTGCCCCCCGAGGGAAACCGCCGCACCGCCGCCCCGGCCCACTTCGGAAACCGCCCGGCCATCAACCGCCGCACGAGCTCCTCGTCGATGGGATGCAAATCGGGATGCATCGGAACCGCACTCATGAGTTGCCATCCGACCTTCGGATGTCGGCGGCGTCAAGCACATTTCCGACCCACTCCCGCGCACGCACGGGCCACAACGCACAGCTTCGGCCGTCGCCTCGGCCGCAGCAACGGCATAGCGGAACCAGAGATCGCATACGCGAAAGTCGAATGATCGCGCCGACGCCTGTCGGGAAGCGGTAGTGGCACACGTCGTCGAGCCTGCCGTCGAGCAGCCGGTCACGCCCGTCGCGGAACACACACCGCCGGGCCGTTGGCCTGCGGTGCCCCCATGGCTCACGCCAGGACGAAGGCGAGCGTTTGAGTGACCACTGCGGCAAGCGTGACGCCGGCGGCGAAGGTGGTTCCTGCTCGCATGAGAGCAGTGGGGTAGGTGGCGCCATCGAGACGGGCGAGCACGCCGGCGGCTACTGCGGCAAGCAGCGCGAACGCAACAACGAGAGCAACGGCGACGAGAACGAGTGCAAGGTGGGTCACGGTAACCTCCCAGGGAGGGGCGGGACTTGACGAACTCATCGTCTCGGGAACGGTGTTCACCATGGTTCGGCCGAACAAAGACGAACACCGGTGAACACGGAACTGGGGGTCCTGTGGTCAAGGAGCACAGCGGGAGAACCGCTCTCGCGGAACTGCGCGAGCGGTTGCGCTACGGGCGGGTTCTCGCCGGGCTGAGCGTGACCCAGCTCGCGACCCGGGCCAGACTGGGCCGCACCACCGTCCACACCGCCTTCCAAGACGGGAGGCCGGTTCCCTCAGCGGAAACGGTCGCGGCTCTGGGAACTGCATTGCGTCTGCCGGTGGAGGAACTGCTGGCGCTCCAGCGGGCCGCAGCCGAGGAAGCCACCCCAGCACCGGTACCGGAGAAAGGCCCGGGAAGGCCGATCGTCGAGTGGGACCCGCACGATCTGGAGGTACATCCCGCCGGAGTCACCCCCGCCTCCGGCTCCGCGGAATCAAGGCGGATGCTGTCCGGTTACGTGCACCGCGTTCACGACCGGATCCTCGCCGACGCCGCAGGGGACGCCGAGATGGGCCGGAGCCGAATGCTGGTTCTGGTTGGCTCGTCCTCGACCGGCAAGACCAGGGCGTGCTGGGAGGCCGTCCAACCGCTCGCGGCCCAAGCATGGAAGCTGTGGCATCCGTTCGACCCGACCCGGGCCGAAGACGCGCTGACCGAACTCGAACGCGTCGCACCGCAAACGGTGGTGTGGCTCAACGAGGCCCAGCACTACCTCGGCGATCCGCAGGTCGGCGAACGCCTCGCCGCCGGCCTGCACAGCCTCCTTACCGACTCCAGCCGCGGACCGGTCCTCATCCTGGGAACCCTCTGGCCCGAGTACGAGGACCAATACACCGCCATGCCCCGACCCGGCGGGCCCGACCCCCACAGCCGCGTCCGTGAGTTGCTGGCCGGCCGCACAGTGACTGTTCCCGACACCTTCGACCAGGACGCGCTCGGCGCTGCCGCGACCCTTGCCGAGGAGGGTGACCGGCTGCTGGCGGAGGCTCTTACCCGCGCCGGCACCGACGGGCGAATCGCCCAAGACCTTGCGGGTGCCCCCGAACTCCTGCGCCGCTACCGGCAAGGCACCCCGGCTGTCCGGGCTCTCCTGGAGGCCGCGATGGACGCCCGCCGTCTCGGGCTGGGTCTCCGCCTTCCCCAGGCGTTCGTGACCGACGCTGCCACCGACTATCTCGCCGACCACGACTGGAACCAGCTCACCGACGACTGGGCCGAAATGGCCTACACCGACCTCGCCCGTCCCGTCCACGGCAAGCAAGCCCCGCTCGGCCGGACCAATCCCCGGCCCACACGGCGTCCCCCGGTCGGTCCGATACCAGCCACTGCTGTGGCCCCACCCACGGGTCCAATGATCCGCCTCGCCGACTACCTCGAACAGCATGGCCGCACCGCCCGGCGTCTGATCTGTCCCCCCGCGTCCTTCTGGCACGCCGCTCACATCCACCTCACCCACTCCGGCGACCTGAACAACCTCGCCGAAGCCGCCAAGGACAGGGGCCGGTTGCAATGGGCCCACTACCTCCGCCTCCGAGCTGCCCGAACCGGCCACACCGGCGCCATGATCGAACTGGGCTGGGAGAGGGAACTGGCCGGGGACCGGGAGGCCGCCGAGACGCTCTACCGGCGGGCCGCAGACGCCGGCGATCCCGGCGCCGTCCGCCGCCTGGGGCAGATGCGGGAGAGTGCCGGGGACCGAGAGAACGCCGAAGCCCTCTACCAGCAGGCTGCCGATGCCGGTGAAGCCGACGCTCTGCGTGGCCTGGCGCGGTTGCGGGAAACGGTCGGAGATTCAAAGGGTGCCGAAGCCTATTACCGGCAGGCTGCCGACGCCGGTCACACCAACGCCTTTACCGACCTGGTGTTTATGCGGGAAAGGGCTGGAGACCGGGAGGGGGCCGAAGCCTACGCTCGGCAGGGCGCCGATGCCGGCGATGCATTCCCCCTCTCCAACCTGTCGGTGATGCGAGAGGAGACCGGGGACCGGGAGAGCGCCGAAGCTCTCGCCCTGGAAGCCGTTTGCTCCGGTGATGCCAATGCCCTGTTGAAACTGGGGCGGATGCGGGAGGAGGAAGGAGACCGAGAAGGTGCCGAAGCTGCCTACCGACGGGCCGCGGACGCCAACGGCGGCCTCACCGTCGCCCACATGGCGTGGGCGCGGGAGGAGGCCGGCGACAAGGCGAGCGCCGAAACCGTTGCCCTGAAGGCTGCGGATGCCGGCGATTTCGACGTCCTGCGCGACCTGGCGCGGATGCGGAGAGAGGCCAGGGACCGTGAGGGAGTCGAAGCCCTCTACCGGCACGCCGCCGACGCCGGCCATCTCCCCTCACTCGGCATGGAAAGGTGGCAGTACGGACTGGACCCGGATGGATCCCCCTCGGCTCCATGGAGCGCGGACCATCAATGACAGGCAGGCGGAGAAGCCGACGCTCCGGCCTGAGGTACACGACCGGGGTGAGCAGCGTCCTGTCATCGCGAACTCATCCGGGCGCTCTCCATGTCGTCGGACGGCGCAGCGTTGGCAAGCGTGAGTCGACGGCACGGAGTATTGGCTCGGCAATCGCCGGACATCATGGGCCTTCTCACCGCAGCTCGGATACCGACCGGAGGGTGGACGAAACCTTCAGCACTGCGGACGTCAGTGGGCGTCAACTGTGGCACATCACCCGTGACGTGGCGGGAGCGGAAGAGCCCCCAGCACCTTGATATGGCCTGCGCAGCCCACGGCCGCGAAGGGCCGGCTGCACCAGCGGGCCTGACAGCTTGGTTGCAGTTTCGGCTGCATTTTCCGCCGGCCTGAACAGGCAAGACATTCGGCCCCGACCTGTCGCCAGGTCGGGGCCGATGTCCTCTGATTGCAGTTGCCTCGCGGAACCCAAAGCTCAGCTTGCTTCCGGCGCCGTCGCGTCGGCCGCGTTCAAGTTGGTTCACCCGGATTGCCCGGCGGCCTCGGTTTGCCTCTGCCCGACCAAGAGCGCCCCGAGGGCCTTGCACTGAACATGCCTCCATGGTGGGCGGCATGAGTTCCTTGCCTATTGACACCGGTTTGCACCCGATGGGTTACTTGGTGTAATCGAACCGTTGTGTCGTCGAAGGGGGCTGGTTCGAGACGCTCCCCCATCCGTCGGCGATCGTCCAAGGGGGCGCCCCATGCCGGTCTCACCGAACCAGGGATCCACCGGTGGCGGTGATGCGGTGACCCTCACCGGGAGCCACTTCACCGGTACCACCGCCGTGCGCTACGGCTCCCGCCAGGCTACGAGCTTCATGGTCGTCAGCGACGCCACGACTGACACCATCACCCCTTCCGGTCACGGCGCCGTCCCGGTCTCCGTCACAACCGCCGGCGGAACGGGGATTGTGGGCACCTTCTACTACCTGCCGCCGCCCTCCTTCCGCCTCGGCCCGCCTCCGGCGGGTCCTTCGGGAGGTGGCAATACGGTGATCTTCACCGGCCTCGGGCTCTACACCACGAGCGAGGTCAGATTCGGTACGCAGTCCGCCGTGTTCACCGTCGATTCGGACGGCCGGCTCACCGCGACCGTCCCACCGGCGGCCTCCGCGGGTCCGGTGGGGGTTACCGTGATCACCAGAGGCGGAATCGCCGGCGGAGTTACCTATACCTATCTCGACTCGCCCTCCATTACCGCCGTCACCCCCGACTCGGGACCGGTGGACGGCGGCAATCTCGTCGTCATCACCGGGACCGCGTTCTCCTACACCACGAGCGTCACCTTCGGCGGCATACCCGCCCTCTCCTTCCGGGTCGCCTCCGACACCGAGATCGACGCGGTGCTGCCGGCCGGAGAGCTCGGTCCGGCCGATGTCTCCGTCACCACCCTCGGTGGCACCACCACAGCTTCGGACGCCTACACCTATCTGGGACTCTTCGCGGTCCTAGGCGGAGCGTCGGTCACCAACACCGGTCTTACGAGCGTCACCGGAGATCTCGGAGTAAGCCCGGGAGTGTCCATCACCGGATTCCCGCCCGGCCGGGTAAACGGAAGTATCCACAACTCGGACACAGCTGCCGTCGAAGGCCATGCCAACCTGGTCACGACGTACAACGACGCCGTCGATCAGATCCCGGACGCCGGCATCACCGGAGACCTCGGCGACCTGACACTGCCTCCCGGCGTCTACAACGCCGCCTCTTCCATCGGGCTCACCGGAACGCTCACGCTGGATGCCCAGGGCGACCGCAACGCCGACTGGATCTTCCAAATCGGATCGACCCTGACGACGGCAACCGCGAGCCAAGTGCTCCTCATCAACGGCGCCATGGCCAGGAATGTCATCTGGCTGATCGGTAGTTCAGCCACTCTGGGCCCTGACACCGACTTTGCAGGAAGGGTCCTGGCCCAGATTTCGATCACCGTGAATGCCGGCGTGACGGTCAACGGCCAGGTCCTGGCCATCAACGGCTCTGTAACTCTGGACACCAACACAATCACTCGCCCTTGGTGACGGAGTCACACGCCACGCAACCGGGGCGCATGCCCGCCGCGTCCGCCGGCGCTCGGACGTCCGCTCGACACGACCGTGCCCGCCCGGACCACCGCCCACGGTCGACGTAGGTGAGGGTGTTGCCGTGGAACGTGATGCCGAGCCGCTCGGACGAAAAGCCCCAGCGCCGGTCGTTGCGAAATGTGGGCACCGGCAGGTCCTCGGCACCCGGCATGTCGGCGGCGCACGGGCACGTCGTCGTCGATCGCTCCATGTCTTTCGGTACGGCAACCTCCCACGCGCACGACACGCTCCTGCCGTGGCGCACGGCCCGCGCCGCCGCCGGCCGAACGTCGTCGGTGATGTGGTTCAGAGTGCCGAGCTCGTCGTCGTCACCCCACCGTCCCCAGTTCGACAGCGTGCCGAAGTACCCGAGCACATCGTCCTGTGTGGGCATCGGTCGCCCTGCCGTCATCCCGGTATCAACTCCTCCGGTCACGCGGTTCGAGGCACCAGGGCCCGCTGAAGTGGCATGACACCAACAGGATCGGCTCGGCTCGGAGGTCCGAGTCCGTGCCTCCGATCGGAAGGTTCAGGCGGTGTGTTCCCGGGTGAAGGCGAGAGCGATTCGGCGGTGCTCGCGGTCCATTTCGGTGATGGATACGTCTACTTGGTCGCCGACTCGGACCGGCGGGCGCGGGGGTTCGGCCGGTGACGATGTCGCCGATCCGCAACGAGGACATGAACGTGCGGCGTCCTCGGCCGGAGCGCGATTGGCGTGCTCGCAGTACGCCATCGGCGTCGGGCAGGTCGCCGGCGAGCAGTGGCCGGCGGTCGGCCTCATGTATGGGAACGAGCGTGGTTCGATCTCCGGGGGTCTCGGGCAGGTCTGGGTGGGGCATGTGCGGTTCGGCGATGCGTTGCTTGTGGAATTGGCCGCCCGGATGTTGTCGAACTAGCGATGTGAAGCGCTCCCGGCGCGCGATGGCGGTCCTGATCGCCTCGACGTCCTCGGTCAGGTCCGGCCACACTGCCAATCGTGCCCGCGGTGTCAGTCGGCCGCGTACGGAACGGATTTCGGCGCGGCCAGGGCGGTGGGGCGCTGGGCCGTTTGGGGAGGGCATGTCCCCGATCGGGTGGAAATGATCGACAAGTCTGGCGAGTTCGGGGGGCGGGTCAGGAGCATGGCGGCGTCGCGGCAGTTCGCCGTCGTCGTTTCGATCGTGGAGAACCGATGCACATGCGTACCCTGGCGCTCGGCGCCGCCCTTTCGCTGACCGCCCTCCTGCTCCCGGCGACGAGCGCGAGTGCCGCGCCGGCCGCGCCGCCGCCCTGTAGCGACGGCTCGGTCTGCTTCTGGACGGGCGAAGGATTCCACGGCAGCACGTGGGAGTGGACCTCGCGCAGCGGCTACCGCGATATGCCGCCGGCCTTCCACGACCACGTCGGTTCGTTCGTCTCCGGCACCAGGGCGTGTTTCATCAACTGGAGCCCGGTGCAGAAGCGCGACGTGTTCAACGGCGACTGGCGCTCGCGCTACCTCGGCGACTTCGGCGGCCGGATCGACGGCGTCGGCCCCGGCGCCTGCTGACACCCCTTGGACAGCAACGGCCGGTCCTTCGTCGGGGAGGACCGGCCGTTGCGCGAACTCAGTCGCGGACCGGCACCGTCACCGTGGACGGGTCGTTCGCCGGCGACGAGAAGGCGAGTCCGGCGCCGAACGGGTTGTGCTCCAGGTAGAGCGGATCGACCGTGTCGACCACGACGGCGAGGCGGTGGCCCGCCGGGACGTCGTAGGCCGTCGCGTACATGTCGATGTCGACCGGGAACGCCACCCCCGGCGTCTTTCCGTGGAAGGTCAGCGGCGTGTGGGTCACCAACTTGCCGATGCCCAGCGGGCCGACGTCGTACAGGTAGGCGAAGATCGTTCCGCTTTCGTGCGATGCGGTGACGGTGGTGTGCAGCTTCGTCGTACCGCGCACCTTCGTCTGTGTGCCGTAGCGGTCGCTCTGCCACACGCCCGCGAACGCCCTGGGCAGCAGCGGGATCGAGGCGACCGGCGGGGCCTGGATGAACTGGTCGAGGATGCTGGACAGGAAGATCGTGCCGCCGTCCGCCCCGGAGTCGACGTTGGCCAGGACGCGCTGGGTCCCGGTGAGCGCGATGGTGCGGGTCGAGGAGGGCACCGCCGACCAGCTCGGGTAGCCCTCGTAGCCGCCGTCGCCGGTACGGGACTTGAGCTGTACGGGCTGCTCCCGGTCGATGCCGTTGTCGACGCCGCGCAGGTGGTGGTCGAACCAGCGGGTCGAATCGGCCCACATGTCGTTCGGCAGCCCGAGCAGTCCGCCGGCCTCGGCGGTGGCGTGGTCGCCGGGACGGAATTCGAGCCGCTTGGCGCCGGTCAACTTCCCGTAGAAGTGCGCGTATTGGTTCGGCGGGAAGAGCGAGTCGCCCCAGGCGTTGCCGAGCATGATCGCGGCGCCGTTGGCGTTGATCCGGTCCAGGTAGGTCGCGGGCGAGCGCTTGGCGCCCCACGCGAGCATCTCCGCCTCCTTGGCCAGGTTGCCGGAGAGGAAGTTCTTCAGGATCTCGGTGAGTTCGGCGCTGGGTCGTCCGGTGAGGAAGCCGGCGCCGCCCAATAGTGCTGCCGCCTGGGCGTGTTCGGTCCGGCCGCCGTAGATTGAGTCGATCAGGTCGGCCCAGCCGCTCATCGCGACCACGGCCTTGATCCTGGGATCGAACGCGGCGGCGAGCAGGCTGATCCCGGCGCCGTACGAGACGCCGGCCATGCCTATTCGACCCGGATCGGCGGGAGTGTTGGCGAGCGCCCAGTCGATCACCCTGGACGCGTCGGCGATGTCCTTGGGACCGGCCGTTTCGATCTCGCCGCCGGACTGCCAGAAGCCGCGGGAGTTGTAGCCGATCACGACGTAGCCCTTGTCCGCGAGCTTTTGCGCGGGGACGACGTACTCGATCTGGGGCATCGCCCAACTGGTCGGCAGGACCACGACCGGGTAGCGGGTACCGGGGGCACCGCCGGTGGGCGTGACGACGTTCGCGGCGAGCCTGGTGCCGCCGTCGCCGGGGATGTCGACGAAGCGCAGGGACGTGCCGGCGGCGGTCTGCACGGCCGCCGCCGGGGTGTGCGTGGGGACGGTGCCGGCCGACGCGGCGGGCCCGAGGGCGGTCCCGGCGAGCATCGCGGCCGAGACGACGGCGACCGCACGAGCGCGTGAGCGCACACGAGCGCCTGGGCGCACACGAGCGCGTGAGCGCATGCGGAATTGACCCATGAGGGTCTCCTGACGTCATGGTCGGGGCGTGGCCCGACCCGCGAGAAAGCATGGTGAAGCGACGCCCAGGGACGGCGTCTGAAGGTGACTCACGAGTAAGTTACGCGCCGGTAAATCAGGACGGAAGAGCCATGAGGAACTCCGCTTCGCACGGTTCCGACGACGGCGGGGGGGGACGAACGGTGATGGCGGAGGCGGAGGCGGAGGCGGAGGCGGAGGTGGAGACGGGGGTGGGGGTGGGATGGCGGTGGTTGGTGGTGAAGCGGCGCGGCGCGGCACCGGCCGGAGTGGGGCGGTGCGACGGGGGCGACTCGTCCTGAGACGGCCGGAGCGGGCCGGGCGGCGATGCGGTGCGGGCCGGCGGCTAGGGGTGATTTGGGTGGAGGCGGCCTGAGTCGGGGGGCGGCATCCCTGGGCAGGCGGCACGGCCCGGTGAGACCGGGTGGGGCGGCAGACGTGGTGATTTCGGTGGGATGGTGCGAGTCGGGCAAGGCGACGCTGGGGCGGGCGGCAGGGTTCGAGGTCGGCTTCGACCCGGAGGGTCGGCTCATGCCGGCCGACGAGGCGATCATGACCGACTCGTCACGTTTTTGGGCATGTTGATCCGGGCCGGGATGACACGGGCCGGGCAAGACGTAGACGTGGCGGCTGAGCGGGGCGTGAGCCGGTGGGGGAGTCGGCCGCACGGCCGTGGGGGAAGTCCCGGCGCGCCCCCGGGGTGATCTTCGGCCGCGGTCGCGGTGAGGGTGCTTCCCGCCCCGGTACCGTGGTCCCGGCGAGCGGGGGCTAGCGGGGGTGAGCGTGGAGGACGTCGACGCGGAGACGCGGCGGGCGTGGGAACGGGGCGAGCGCGGGCGGGCACGGTGTGCCGAAGCGCTGGCCGCGGAGTCGACGGACGAGGGTCCGGAGGCCGTGCGCGACTTGTTCGCGGAGGCGATCGAGTTGCTGACCGAGGCGCTCGGCGCGCTGGACGTTGCCGATACACGCTGGCCGGAATTCGCGTATGCGGCGGGCATCGCGTACGCCGCGAGCGCTGCGACCACCGACGACCGGCCGGCCTGGGATCAGGCGCGGATCTGCTTCCGGCGCGCACATCGGGCCGCACCGGCGGACGCCCACCTGTTCCGGGCCGCCGCGCAGGTGGCCTCGGCCCGGGTCGGCCTCGACCCGCGCGGCACGCCGTGGCGCACCCTGCTCGACCCGCCGTCGGCCGCCGAGATCGCCGCCGCACTCGGCCGACTCGGCAGCGACGCGCTGGTGCAACTCGTCCCGGGCGCCGCGGTGTTGACCGACGCCGATGGCACCACGCGGGTGCTCGACCTGCCCGAACTCGACTACGGCCTGGACCTGGCCGAGGGCGACCGGGAGAACTGGGCCGTCATGCTCGATGCGCTGGGCGAATGGGCCTGGGCCACGGTGATGGAACCGGTACTGACCGCGGTGCCCGGCTCGTTCGGCCGCGCGCCGTCCCTGGTCCTGCTGCCCGCCGGACCGTTCGGTATGGTGCCCTGGCATGCGGCCTGGACACTCGTCGACGGCCGCCGCCGGCACGCGCTCCAGAACGCGCAGATCTCGTACATCGGCGCGCCGCGTCTGCTGTGCGAGGTCGCGGCGCGGCCGGCGAGTGCGCGGGCCCGGCGGTATGCGATCGAGATCGGGCGGGCCGCCGGCGACCCGATCGCGTTCGTGCCGGCGGGCGGTCACGACGAGACCTGGCGGGTGGGCGCCGAGTACCTGGCGGCGGGAACCCACACGGTGGTGTCGACGTTGTGGCCGGTGGACGAGACGACCACCGCGCTGGTGCTGTACATGGCCCACCACTACCTCGACCGCCGCGACCTGCCACCGGCCCAGGCCGTCCGCACGGCGCAGCTGTGGCTGCGCGACCCCAAGCGCGGAATCCCGGCCGCGATGCCGGCCGAACTGGCCGCCCGAGCACGCGCGATCGCCCCGGACGACCTGACCGCCTGGCCGGCATTCACCCACTCGGGCTGGTGAGCCCCCACCCGGTCCGGCGAGACGTCCCGCGGCTTGTTTTGCCACCCCGCCTTCCCAAGCGGGGTGCGTGGCGCGTACTGTTCGCCACGCCATCGCGGGAGCTCGGACCAACCGGGCTGAGAGGGCGGCATGGGGTGTCGGCGTCGAGCCGGCGCGCCCGGGGCCACCGACCGCTTGAACCTGTCCGGGTAATGCCGGCGTAGGGAGAGCAGGTAGAGCCATGTCGGCTCCGGTCATCGACGACGCACGCCCCGAGCTGCCGCACGGCGGCGCCGAGGCGCCCCTGATCCTGGACACCACACCGCCGCGCACCCTCGGGTTCCGCGACCAGGCGGCGTTCTGGGCCAACCTCGGCGTGAGCCTGCTCGGCTTCTCCGGCGCGCTGTACGTGCTGGCCCCGGCGGGGTATCCGCAACTGTCGATGGTCGCCGCGATCGTCGCGGCCGTCGGCGGCACGCTGATCGGCACCCTCATGGTCGCCGTCGCCGGCATCCCGGGTGCCCGCAGCGGTGCGCCCGCGATGACCGTGCTGCGCGGCCTGTTCGGCACGAAGATCTCGTACGTGCCGACGGTGTTCAACATCGTCCAGTGCATCGGCTGGGGCACCTTCGAGCTGCTGGTGATCTCGATCGGCATCGAGGCGATGACCGACGGTGACGGCCCGCACTGGCTGTACATCGTCGCCGCCGGCACGGTCACCACGGCGATGACGCTGCGCCCGCTGGGCATGCTGCGGATCCTGCGCCGCTACGTGACGGTCGCGGTGGGCATCGCGATGCTCTACTTCTCGGTCCAGCTGTGGCGCGAGGGCCTGCCGCCGATGACCGAGGGTTCGTGGTCCGGGTTCTTCCCGGCGATGGACGCGGCGCTCGCGGTCGCGGTCTCCTGGGTCCCGCTCGCGTCCGACTACACCCGCCACTCGCGCGGCACCAAGCCCGCGTTCTGGGCCGCGCTGAGCGGATTCTCGATCACCAGCATCTGGTGCTACCTGCTCGGCCTGGTCGCCCTCGCCCAGGTGGGCGGCGACCCGGACAAGATCTTCGACTCGTTCCTGGGCGTCACCGCAGGCTGGGTGTTCTTCGCCGTCCTGGTCGTGCGCGAGGTGGACCAGAGCTTCGCCAACGTCTACAGCACCGCGATGTCCATCCAGAACCTCGCACCGCGCGTGGACCGCCGGGTGTTGTGCCTGGGCGTGGGTGCGCTGGTCACCGCGTTCGCGCTGATGGTGAACGACTTCGACACCTACGCGAGCTTCCTGTCGCTGATCGGCTCGATCTTCATCCCGCTGCTGGGCGTGCTCGCGGTGGACCTGTTCGCCGGGCGCGGGCGGGCAGGCTGGGACCTGGGCGACCACGCGCCGGCCCGCTGGGTGATGATCGCGCCATGGGCGCTGGGCTTTTGCATGTACCAGCTGATCAACCCGGGTTCGGTCGAGTGGTGGGCGACGTTCTGGGGCCACATCCAGGACGCGCTGCACATCCACGCGCAGGCGTGGACGTCGGCCTCGCTGTTCTCGTTCGCGCTCGCGGGCGCGACCGCGTACCTCGCGGTCGCGTGGGACCGGCGGCGGGCGGTCGCGGCGCGTTGAGGCCGGCCGGCGGGAGTCGACCACATCGACGCCGCCGGTGGCGCTCGGCGGCGGCCTACTCCGTCGGGGTTAAGGCCGAGGCCAGGTCCGGCGCCGACCAGCGCCGCATCTCGGCGGGTGCGGTGTCGGCGGGGCCCGGGTAGAGGCGGTACAGGGTGCCCCCGCCGGTGATCGGGATATCACCGTGGACCAGGGCCACGAACGCGCGGCCGGCGGCGAGTTCCTCGCCCGCGTCGAGGGAGACTGCGGTGCCGCCGACGCCGTCGCGCACGCGGGCCGCGAAGGCGTCGGCGTCCTCGTCGGGGCCCAGGCGGTACTCGGTGAGTTCCCCCGCGCGCCGGCCGCGGATCAGCACCCGGTCGGTGGTCGCGGCGGCGATGATCCGGGCCAGGTCGCCGAGCGTGGCCCGGCCTCCCGGGGCGAAGTGGATGCGCAGGTCGCGGGCCAGTTCGGCGAGGCGGTCGGTGTGCCGGAAGACGTTGTGCGGGCCGTCCTGGCCGGACAGGTTCAGATCGGTCCACTGGGCGGTGCCCGCGGCCAGGTCGACAGTCATCGGGACGCAGATCCGCGCGTCGCCCGCCAGGTCGAAGCGCTGCCGGACCGCGCTCGGGTCGAACGTGCGCCCGGCGGCCACCGCGTCCAGGTCCTGGAAGCCGGCGAACGCGTCGAGCAGGTCGTCGAACGCCACGTCGTTGTAGCTGAAGACGACCACGACGGCGTACCGGACGTCCTGCGCGGCCGGCTTGGCGATGTCCAGATCCACGAACTCGGTCGCGCCGTGCGGTGCGGGTGCAAGTGAAGTCACCCGAGTGCACCATCGCGCGGTCCGGGCCGTAGACCAGGTTCGTGTAGTCGCACAGGCCGAGGTATTGCCAATTCGCGTCGTACAGCGCGATCGACAGGTCCAGATCGACCCGCTGGTCCGCGGCCTGCATCCAGTGCAGGAACAGCCGGATCCGACCGCCGCGCGGCATCGGCCGGGTGCTCCCGCGCGGGATCGCGACCAGCGCCTCGGCGGTGGAGTGTTCGGCGAACGGCGCGATCAGGTCGTCCAGTCCGGCATCCAGGACAGCGACCTCGTCCCGCGGCAACTCCAGTGCCCGGCGTGTCAGTTCCCGCTCGATGAGGGCGCAGACCGGGGCGCTGAGCGCGACCGGGACGGGCTCGCCCGCGTCGTTGCGCGCGTACGCTCCCGCGACGCTGCCGCGCGGGAACCACACCCGCCGTTCCCCCGCCGTGCGTTCGGCCCGCAGCCGACCCCACGCGCCGAGCAGCGGACCGGGGCCGACCCGGCGCAGCACGCCCGGCAGCGCGGCGACGAGTCCGGCGGGCAGCGAGGTTTCGCCGCTGCCGGCCCAAACCCCGCGACCTTGGTCGGCGCCCGGGGCCCACGCGCGTGGTCGGGGCGTGGTCAGGCGGTCTTGTGCCGGCGTCGGCCGCTGCTCTCCAGGTAGCGGGCCAGGCCGGAGAGGAGCATGCACATGCCGATGTAGATCGGTGCGATCACGATGACGACCGGGATGAACGGCAGGCTGTAGTCGAGGTTGGTGGCGATCTGCTTGCCGGCGTAGAGGAATTCCTCGTAGGAGATCAGGTAGCCCAGCGAGGTGTCCTTGAGGGTGACCACCAACTGGCTGATGATCGTGGGCAACATGGTGCGGACCGCCTGCGGGATCAGGATGTGCACCATGACCGCGGTCTTGCGCATGCCCAGCGCGTAGGCCGCCTCGCGCTGGCCCTTGGGGACCGCGTTGACGCCACCGCGGAAGACCTCGGCCAGGACCGATCCGTTGTACAGGGTCAGTCCGCAGATCAATGCCAGGCGGGGTTCGACCTTCATCGCGATGAAGATGAAGAAGATCATCACCAGCACCGGCATGGCCCGGAAGAACTCCACCACCAGGCCCGAGAACCAGCGGACCACCCGGTGTTCGGAGAGCCGGCCGGCAGCGAACACGGCGCCGAAGGCCAGCGAGAGCACCGCCGCCCACGCGAAGACCTGGAGGGTGTGCCCCAGGCCGCGGAGCAACAACTTCTGCACGCCCACGTATTCGAACGGCGCCCACTTGTCGTGGGCGAACTGGTCGGTGTCGAACAGCTTGTAGACCACCCACGCCAGCACACCGAGCAACAGCACGGTGACGATCAGGCCGTACGTGCGGTGTCGGGCCAGGGCCTTGGGCCCGGGGACGTCGTACAGCGCCGAAGTCTCGATGCTCATCGGGCCACCTCCAGGCGCTTCTCCAGGAAGCGGAACAGGGCGCTGATGGACAGCGTGATGATCAGGTAGCCGACCGCGATCCAGATGAACGTGACGACGATGTCGTAGCCGAGTTCGTTGAGCGTGCGGTATGTGCCCAGCAGTTCGACGACGCTGAACGAACCGGCGATCGCGGTGTTCTTGGCGAGCGCGATCAGCGTGCTGCCCACCGGCGGGATCACCGCGCGCACCGCCTGCGGCAACACGATCAGGTTGAGCGTCTGACCGAAGTTCATCCCCAGACTGCGCGCCGCCTCGCCCTGGCCGACCGGCACGGTGTTGATGCCCGCGCGGACCGCTTCGCAGATGAACGCCGAGGTGTAGCACCCCAGGGCGAGCACCGCGAGGGTGAAGAACGGGAGCACCACGCCGAATCGCGGCAGACCCAGCACGACGGCGAAGAACAGCAGGGTGAGCGGGGTGTTGCGGAGCACCGTCACCCACACGCCGCCGAGCATGCGCAACGGCCGGACCGGGGAGACCCGGCACCCGGCCATCAGCACCCCGACCCCTAGCGCGATCGCCGAGGCGGCCAGGGTGAGTTCGAGCGTGCCCACGAAGCCCTTGCGGAACAGGGTGAAGTTGTCGAGCAGGACATTCATCGTCGGCCCTCCGCTAGTACCGGTCCACCGGCGGCGGCTGGGGAGCCGGTACGCCGGAGAGGCCGAGGGTCGAGTCGTAGGCGCGCTTCCAGTCGCCGTTCTGTTCGTGCGCGACGATCGCGTCGTCGAGCGCGAGGCGGAAGTTGCGGTCCCCGCGCGGCACTCCGATTCCGTACGGCTCCTTCGAGAACGGCTCCCCGGCGAGGCGGAGTTGGTCGGGCACCTTGGCGGCGTAGCCCTTGAGGATGGTGTCGTCGGTGGTGACGGCGTCGACCTGAAGACTGATCAGGTTGTCCACGCAGACCGAATAGCTGTCGTAGGCCACGGCGGTGGCCTTGGGGTAGTCGGCGACCAGGCGCTGGTACGGGGTGGACCCGGCGACCGAGCAGACCTTCTTGCCGGCCAGGTCCTGCGGCCCGTTGATGTCCTTGTCGTTCTTGCGGACCAGCAGCGCCTGACCGGCCATGTAGTACGGGCCGGCGAAGCCGACCAGCTTCTTGCGGTTGTCGTTGATCGTGTACGTCCCGACGTAGTAGTCGACTTCGCCGTTCTGCAAGGACGTCTCGCGGTTGGCGGAGGTGATCGTCTTGAACTCGATCCGGTCCGCCGGGAAGCCCAGTGAGGCGGCCATCATCTTGGCGATCTCGACGTCGAAACCCGAGTAGTAGCCGGTCGCCGGATCCTGCTGGGCGACGTAGGGCTGGTCGGCCTTGGTGCCGACGACCAGTCGCCCGCGCGACTTGGCCGAGCGGAAGGTGGGCGAGTCGATGTTGACGTCGGTGGCCACCTGATAGGACGGCAGGTCCTTTGCCTTGGGGCCCTTGGGCGGGGGAGTGCCGGACTTGCCGCACGCGGCCAGCAGCAGGGCGGCGAGGAGGAGGGCGAGCAGGGCCGCGAACCGGGGCGAGTCGCCTCGTAGCGTGTTTCCTCGGAACGCGCTTTCTCGGGACGTGTTTTCTCGGGACCTGTTTCGGAGGGCGGTGGTGTGGGCGCGGTCGCCGGTGCCGGTGCCGGTGCCGGTGCGGGTTCGGCTGCGGGTACGGGTACGGGTTTGGGTCCGGTTTCGGGTGCGCATGTCCGATCCCCCGTCAGTGCTTGAGGATCTTGGACAGGAAGTCCTTGGCCCGGTCGGTCTCCGGGTGGTCGAAGAAGTCCTCGGGTCTGCGCGACTCCATGATGCGGCCGTCCGCCATGAACACCACACGATTGGCCGCCGAGCGGGCGAAGCCCATCTCGTGCGTGACCACGACCATCGTCATGCCCTCGACCGCGAGCGTGCGCATGACCTCCAGGACCTCGTTGATCATCTCCGGGTCGAGCGCGGACGTCGGCTCGTCGAACAGCATCACCTTGGGGTCCATCGCCAACGACCGGGCGATGGCGACCCGTTGCTGCTGACCGCCGGAGAGCTGCGCCGGATATTTGGGTGCCTGGTCGGCGAGGCCGACCCGGTCCAGGAGTTCGCGGGCCTTCTTCTCCGCCTCGGCCTTGCTGCGCTTGCGTACCTTGATCTGGGCCAGGGTCAGGTTGTCCAGCACGGTCTTGTGCGCGAACAGGTTGAAGGACTGGAACACCATGCCGACCTCGGAGCGCAGCCGGGCCAGTTCACGACCCTCGGCCGGCAGCGGCCGGCCGTCGATGGTGATGCTGCCGGAGTCGATCGTCTCCAACCGGTTGATCGTGCGACACAGCGTCGACTTGCCGGAGCCCGAGGGGCCGATCAGGACGACCACCTCGTTGCGCGACACCGTCAGGTCGATGTCCCGCAGTACGTGCAGCGACCCGAAGTGCTTGTTCACGCCGGAGAGGACGACGAGTGGGTCTTCCGAGGTCACAGGTATCCGACTCGCCTTCGACACGGGGGTAGGGGCCGTGCGCAAGCGCACATGCCCGGTGCATGGACCTCGGCGGGTCGATTCAGTCGCGCCGGCACCGCCAACCCCTCTAACGGCCGATAGAGTCCCCTCGCGCGGGTGACACGTGTGCGGGCGGCGGCCTGCCGGGCGGGTGGGCGGGCGGTCGGGTGCGTGGATCCGGGCGCGTCACCGGCTCGGTGCGCGGACCCGTCCGCGGACCGGTGCGCGGATCTCGCGCCGACGGGCGTGGGTTCGGACGGAGCGGGTCGAGTCGAGGGAGTCGTCGATGGCCAAGGTCAACATCAGTCTGGACGCGAACGTCGTGATCGAGGTCATGGTCCTGTCCGGCGTGCGCAACGCCCAGGACGCGATCGAGGCGATCGTGCTCGACTACATCGCCCGCGGCCACCGCACCGAGGCGCTGACCGGCAACGTCGAGGACCACCGACGCACGATCGAGGAGCGGGAGCAGCGCAACCCCGTCATCGAGTAGCCGGCCCGTCGCGGTCGCGTTGATCCGAGCCGCTGTACCGAGCCGGAGGGCGCTGCGCGAGAATGGCGAGTGACACGTGTGACACGGAGCCACGGGTCGGGACGTTGGGGGACGGGGCGGGTACGCATGCGGTTGTGGTTGTCCTATTTCGCGTTCATGTCCTCGGTGGGTCTGACGAACCGCACCAGCGACATCTGGCGAAGTGCGCGCGCGGCCGACGACATCGTGTCGGCATTCCGCGCGTTGCCGCTGAGTGACCCGGCTCGGCGCGGGCTGGTGCGGGCGATGGCGCTGGTGGCGATCCAGATGTGGTGCCTGTCCATCGTGATCGCGGTATCGCCGTGGTTCGCGGCGGAGGACGAGAGCCCGGCGGCGTTCTGGGGCTACCTGTCGATGGTCGCGGTCGTGGTCCTGTTGGCCGTCGCGGTGATCGAGGCGACGGTGATCCTGTTCAACCGGCCGCGCAACCTGGTGGCGCCGCACATGCGGGCGGAGCGCGGCGTACTGCGCTGAGGTGCGGAGCGGGGTCGGGGGTGTCGGCCCGGTGCGCCGCCGCCGGTGCGTGGCTCCCGTGCCGGCGCCGAGTCCGTGGGTGGTCTGCGTTCGTGCCTACGGCAACAGCGCGCAGCCGCCGTAGCCGAGCACGTGTTCGCGCAGCAGGTCGCTCGTGGCCGGGTCGCGGCGGCGGAAGGCGGCCACGATCGGCTCGTGGTCGGCCGCGTTCTCGTGCAGGTCCATCCGGTAGACCCGGATCGACAGCGTCGTCCACACCTCGATGCCCAGCGCCTCCCAGACCGAGCGCAGCAGCGCATTGCCGGATGCCGCGACGATCTCGCGGTGGAAGGCCACGCCGTGCCGGATCTGGGCGCTCGCGTCGCCGGCCGTCGAGGCCGCGTGCAGCGCGGCGACGTGCCGGTCGAGCGCGGCGAGCCGCTCGTCGTCGATCAGCGGCAGCGCGAGTCGCGCCGCGGTCTCCTCCAGGCCGGCCCGGACCGGGTAGATCTCGCGTAGATCGTTCTCGCTGAACGAGCGCACGCGCACGCCCTTGTTGGGCTCCGACTCGACCAGGCCGAGCTGTTCCAGCTCGCGCAGCGCCTCGCGCACGGGTGCCTGGCTGACCCCCAACTCCACCGCGACACGGCGCTCGACGATGCGTTCGCCGGGCGCCCAGCGGCCCGCGACCACGGCCTCGGTGACGTACTGGCGGATCTGCTCGCGCAGTGGGCGTCGTTCCAGGGTCGGGCGAGGCGGCTCGGTCATCGGGCCAGTCTAGGGCGCGGACTCGACTTTTGCGCAATGATCGATCATTGCGCAAACTGGAGAGGCTTCACCGCGGAACTCCCTCCCGCTTCACCCGGGGGTCCGCACCCAGAAGCCTTCACCGATACGAAGGAGGGCGGCCCGGATGTCACACCACACGTCGAGCCGTACCCCGACCGGGCAGCTCGACCAGCTCCCCGACCGGGACCCCGAGGAAACCGCGGAATGGACCGCGTCGCTCGACGCCGTCGTGCGCGCCGCCGGCCCCGGCCGGGCCCGCCTGCTGCTGGCCCGCCTGCTCGAACACGGTGCACGTCGCGGCCTCGAACTGCCGCCGGTGACGCGCACCCCGTACGTCAACACCGTGCCCACGTCGGCCGAGCCGGGCTACCCCGGCGATGTGGACCTGGAGGAGCGGATCACCGCCTACAACCGCTGGAACGCGGCGGCGATGGTCACCCGGGCGAGCCGGTACGGGCTGGGCGGGCACATGGCCACGTACGCGTCGGCGGCGTGGTTGTACGAGGTGGGCTTCGAGCACTTCTTCCGGGGGCGGGCCGACGGCGGGCCCGGTGATCAGATCTACTTCCAGGGGCATGCGTCGCCCGGGGTGTACGCACGAGCCTTCCTGGAAGGGCGCCTGACGGTCGATCAGCTCGACCGATTCCGCCGCGAGGTGGGCGGCGGCGGGCTGCCGTCCTATCCGCACCCGCGATCCCTGGGCGACTTCTGGGAGTTCCCGACCGTATCGATGGGGCTCGGGCCGCTGGCGGCCGTCTATCAGGCCCGGTTCAACCGCTATCTGCACCACCGCGGCATCAAGGACACCTCGCAGAGCCGGGTGTGGGCCTTCCTCGGCGACGGCGAGATGGACGAGCCCGAGGCCACCGCCGCGCTCACCCTCGCCGCGCGCGAGGGACTGGACAACCTGGTCTTCGTGATCAACTGCAACCTCCAGCGGCTGGACGGCCCGGTGCGCGGAAACGGGCGTGTGGTCCAGGAGTTGGAGGGAGTGTTCGCGGGCGCCGGGTGGCATGTGGTCAAGGCGCTGTGGGGCCGGGCCTGGGACGACCTGTTCGCGCGCGACCACGACGGCGAGCTGATCCGCCGGTTGGAACACACGCCGGACGGCCAGTTCCAGACCTACTCGGCCGCCGACGGCGGGTACATCCGAGACAACCTGTTCGGCGGCACGCCCGACCTGTGCGCCGTGGCGGGGAAGTTGGACGACGTGCGGCTCGCGGAGCTGGTCGGGTTCTCCCGGGCCGGCCACGAACCGCGCAAGGTGTACGCGGCCTACCGCGCGGCGATCGAGCACCGGGGCGGGCCCAGTGTGGTGTTGGTGCAGACGGTCAAGGGCTGGACGCTCGGACCGGGCTTCGAGGCGCGCAACGCCAACCACCAGATGAAGAGGCTGCGTCGGGACGAGTTCCGGGCGATGCGCGACCGGCTCGACCTGCCGGTGCCGGATGCCGACCTGGCCGGCGAGCTGCCGCCGTACCTGCATCCGGGCCCGGATTCGCGCGAGGCCCGCTACCTGGCCGAACGCCGCCGTGCGCTCGGCGGGCCGGTGCCGGCGCGGCGCCTCGCGTTCACGCCGTTGCCGGAGCCGCCGGCGTTGACCGAGGCGCCGTTCGCCGCGCTGCTCAAGGGCTCCGGAAGGCAGGAGATCGCGACCACGATGGCGTTCGTGCGACTGGCCAAGGATCTGATGCGTGATCCGGTCGTGGGTCGGCGCTGGGTGCCGATCGTGCCGGACGAGGCGCGCACGTTCGGGATGGAGTCGATGTTCCCGACCGCCGGGATCTATTCGCCGCACGGGCAGACCTACGACGCGGTGGACCGCGAACTGCTGCTGTCCTACCGGGAGGCGGTGGACGGTCAGATCCTCAACGAGGGCATCACCGAGGCGGGCGCGGTCGCCTCGTTCACGGCGGCGGCCACCGCGTACGCCACGCACGACGAGCCGATGATCCCGTTCTACGTCTTCTACTCGATGTTCGGCTGGCAGCGGGTCGCCGACCAACTGTGGGCCCTGGCCGACCAGATGGGCCGGGGCTTTTTGATCGGCGCCACCGCCGGACGCACCACGATGACCGGTGAAGGGCTGCAACACGCGGACGGCCACTCGCAGTTGATCGCGTCGACGAACCCGGCGTGTGTGTCCTACGACCCGGCCTTCGGGTACGAGATCGCGGTGATCGTCCGGGACGGCCTGCGTCGGATGCTGACCGCGACGCCCGAGCACCCGACCGGCGAGGACGTCTTCTACTACCTCACCGTGTACAACGAACCGCTTCCGCAACCGGCGATGCCGAGCCCGGACGCGGCCGAGGGGATCCTGCGGGGCATCCATCCGTGTGCGCCCGTGCCCAATGCGGCGGCCGAACTGCTCGCCGGCGGAACGGCGGTGCGATGGGCGCTGGAGGCGCAGCGGATGCTCGCCGAGGACTGGGAGGTGCCCGTGCAGGTGTGGTCGGTGACGTCCTGGACCGAACTGCGCCGCGAGGCGCTGGCCGCCGGGGAGGACCGCGTCCCGTACATCACCCGGGCGTTGGCGGACGCGACCGGGCCGGTGGTGGCGGTGAGCGACTGGATGCGCGCCGTGTCCGACCAGATCGCGCCGTGGGTCCGCCAGGAATGGACCTCGCTGGGCACCGACGGCTTCGGCCTCTCCGACACCCGGGCCGCCACCCGCACCCACTTCGCCGTGGACGCCCCGTCGATCGTGATCCGCACCCTGACGGCGCTGGCCCGCCAGGGCAGGGTCAAGCCGGAACTGCCACGGGAGGCGATGGAGCGGTACGGGCGGGTGGAGAGGTGAGGTGAGGTGGGGGCGTCCTCGTGGGCTCGGCGTGGGGGCGGGTGGAGGGGCGGCGTGAGGCGAGGGCGTTCTCGCGGGCTCGGACTGGGGCTCGGATTTGGGTTCGGGGGCGGCCAGGGGGACCTGCGGTGGGAGGTACGACCCGGTGCGGAAGACTGTGCGCATGACGATCACATCGGTGACAGTGCGTCGACACGTGCCCGACTTGGACGCGGCGATCGTGTTCTACGAGCGGCTGAGCGGCGAACCGGCGACCCGATTCGCTTTTGCCGGGCTGGAGTTGGCGGCCATCGGGCCGTTCCTGGTGTTCACCGGCCCGGACGAGGTGGCGGCCCGCTTCGCCGCGGTGGCCGCCACCCTCGGCGTCGAGGACCTGGACGCGACGATCGCCGACCTGACCGCCCACGGCGCCACCTCGATCGCCCCGCCGACGCCCACGCCGAACGGCCGCCGCGCGGTCCTGCGACACCCGGACGGCGCGGCCTTCGAATACGTCGGCACCTGAGCAAATCGGGGCCGTCCCGGTGCGGGCGGGGACGGCCCCGATCGCGCTCGGGTCAGCTACCGGCGATGAGTTGCCCCGGGCCGAACACGTTGCCGTTCGCGTCCGGAGCCTGTCCGGGGAACGTGTACACCTTGCCGTCGGCGGCCCGGGCCCACAGGTCGGCCCTGCCGTCGCCGTCGAAGTCCCCGTCGGAGGAGACCTGGGGGTAGGCGGCGAGATCGAAACCGGCGGCGATCAGGGTCGGGGTGCGGCCGTAGGCGCCGAGGTCGGCCGTGCCGTCGGCATTGCGGGCGGAGGTGTACTGGTAGATCTCGCCGTCGGTGCGGTCGCGGAACCACAGGTCGGCCAGACCGTCGCCGTTGATGTCGCCGGGGGAGGAAAGTTCCTGGGTCTGCCGGTCGATGCCGTCGAGGGCGGTGGCCCGGGGGGTGTTGGGAACATGCAGCCACAGGCGATGCACGCCCGTTGTCTCCGCCTCGACGGTGAGAAAGTCCCGGCGCCCGTCGCCGTTCACGTCGCCGGGGGCGACGAGTTGCTTCACCTGCGACCAGTTCTGCCGGTAGCCGACGCAGACACCGTTGGCCTGGGTGAGGTCGGTGCATCGAGGCGCGCGGGAAACGAAGAGCGTGCTGTCGCTCCTGAAGTACCCGTTGGTCGGGTTCAACGTGTTGCGGTAGAGCGAGATACTTGTGCCGTTGAAGGCGTAGAGGTCGTCCGCACGTCCTTCGCCGCCGCGGTGGCTGATCAGCGCGCCGGTCCAGGTGTGGTCGGCCATCGGTCCTTGCAGGGCCGACGAGGCGAGGCCGCTGCCGGTGGTCGGATCGCCACCCGCACTCTGGAATCGAAGGGCGCCGCCGGCGTCGGTACGGAGTACGTCCACCTTGCCGTCGCCCGTGATGTCACCGGGCTTGGGCGCGGGCGGGTTGGGGTCGGTCGGGACCTGGAACGAGTAGGTCACCGACCAGGAGCGATTGCCCGCACGGTCCACGCTCTGCGCGACAAGGCTGTTGCTTCCCCATTGGCTCACGGTCAAGGCCGGTGTCCGCCAAGTGCCGGACGGCGCATCGTAGATCGCCTGGGAGCCACCGCCCACCGGCATCGTGCCGTTGAGGACGTACCTGACCTCCGTCACGTCGGCCCCGGCAGCGCTTGCGTCGAAGACGAAGACGCCCTGCTGCCCCGCGTACTTGCCGCCGCCGTTGACCGGGAAGTCCGTGCTGGTGACGGTCGGCGCGCCGGGTCGCGTGCTGTCGACTGTGAATGTGCAGCCTGCGGTGCGCACCGGATCGGGCTGTCCGGCAAGCCCTGCCTCGACGCTCCACGCGTAGGACTTGCCGTCGGTGAGTGCACCGCCCGGCACCCCGGCGGTGGCCGAATGGGCGCCGTACTGCTCCGAGACCCACCCACTGTCCCAGGTGGTCGGGTCCCCGTTGCCGACCTCGTGGAGTTCGAAGTGGGCAGCAACCAAAGGCCCGTTCGGCTCTCCCACCGTCGCGGTCAGGTCCAGCGTGCCGGAGTCGCCGATTCCGGGGAGATAGCCGCACGTTCCGGTCGAGCCGTTGATTGGGGTCGGGTTCATCCGAAGGTCGGTGGGGGCGGTGGTGGTCGTGGTTGTCGCGCCGGCCGGTGCGGTCAGCAGGCCGCAGGCCAGGATGCCGACGACAAGACCGCCGGCCAGGGTGGGCAATCGGCGGCTGTGCGGGAAGGGTTTCCTGCGGTTCATGTGCACTCCTCGTGTCGCCGGAATCACCGGACGGCGGTAGGCAACCAGTCGCCTGGGACACTTGCAACGGGTATGCGAGGCACGGTGATCCACCATGATGACGGAGTGCTTTCGATCGACTCCGGAAGGCGATGGGGCCTGTCGTGATCCATCCATGTATCCGAATTGCCGGTCCGGGCGACGCTTGGGACGGCCGACGGGTTGTAGTGAGAGATGGCACATCGCGAGGCCGGCGCGGAAAATGCGTGGCTCGGGGGTCGGGGGCCTGACAGCGTGGCGCGCCACGGTGATGTTGCGGCAGGTTCGGGCCGATTTCGATGCCACGTCATTGGTGGTGTACCAGGCGTACGCGCCGGCCATTGCCGAACCGGCGTTGCGGGAGGGGCGGTTCGTGGCGCCGTTCTCGTTCGGGCGGATGACGTGGGTCAAGCCGTCGTTCTGCTGGCTGATGCACCGCAGCGATTGGGGCCGGAAGGCGGGCCAGGAACGGGTGTTGGCCGTGCGGATCAGCCGGGCGGGGTTCGAGCACGCGCTCGGGCGGGCGGTGTCGACCGAGGGGTCGGTGGCGGGTGCGGCGGTGCACGTGCAGTGGGATCCGGAACGGTCCCTGCGTGGCGCGGCGTTGAACCACTACAGCATCCAGGTCGGGATCGGGCGCGAGCTGATTCGCACCTTCAACGACGAGTGGATCGTCGGCATCACCGACCTGACGCCGTTGGTGCGGCGGGTGGCCGGGCTGCTCAAGGACGGCCGCGCGGCACAGGCACAGCGGTTGTTGCCGGCGGAGAAGCCGTATCCGCTGCCTGCGCCTCTCGCCCGGCGGGTGGGCGCGGACGGTTGAGGGGCCTCGGCGTCATCGCCCATGGGGTGTGTGGCCCGGGTACGCGGTTGGGTGAGCGCGCGTACCCGGGGGGCCGTCAGGCGTGTGTGCCACCGTCCACCCGGATTTCGGTGCCGGTGATGAAGGCGCCGTCGTCGGAGGCGAGCATGGCGATGACGCCGGCGATGGCGTCGGGGCCGGCCATCGGGGCGCCGCCGGATTCGAGGTCGGTGGCCAGGATGGGGGAGAGCTTGGCGAACAGCTCCCAGTCGGTGTCCGCCGGGAGGTAGCCCGAAGTCGCGTCGGTGATACCGGACTTGATGCTTCCCGGGGCGACGTTGACGGCGCGCAGACCCTGCTTGCCGTATTCCAGGGCGAGGGCGTGCGTGAAGGACTGGATGCCGCCCTTGCTCGCGGCGTAGGCCGCCATGTACGGGTGCGCGAAGGCCGCCGAGGTCGAGCTGAAGTTCACGACGACGCCGTTGCCGGCGGCCAGGAGGGCGGGCAGCGCCTCGCGCGTCACCAGGAACGTGCCGGTGAGGTTGACCGTGATGATCCGGTTCCACAGGTCGAGCGAGGTGAGGTGGGTGTGCTCGGCGCGCAGGATGCCGGCGGCGTTGACCAGGACGTCGAGGCCGCCGAGTTCGGTGACGGCGGTACGGACGCCTTCGGCTACGGAGGTCTCGTCGGCGATGTCGACCACGAGGGTGGTGAGGCGCTCGGCGGTGCCTTCCTCCGTGGCGAGGTCGCGGGTGCCGGCGAGGCCGTCGGGGACCACGTCGGCCGCGACGACCCGGCCGCCTTCGCCGAGCAGCCGTAGGGCCGTCGCCCGGCCGATGCCGGAGCCGGCGCCGGTGACCAGGATGCGGCGGGTGTCGAAGCGGTTCATGTGCGTCCTTCTTTCCGGGCGAGTAAGTCGGGGTCGTCCCCGTTCTTGCACGCTACGCCCAACGTGCACGTTGTGCCATTAATTCCCCGAGTGTCATTAGACTGGGCTGATGGATGCTGCTGCGGTCGGTTCGAATTCGGTCGGCTCGGACCCGGTGGGTTCGGTGGGTTCGGTGGATTCGGATGCGGTCGGCTCGGATCGGGTGGGTCGGCGTGGGGGGTCCGCTCGGGTCGGGCGGCCATCGTTGACGGAGCGGCGGAAGGCCGATACCCGGACCGAGGTGTCGCGGGCGGCGATCCGGTTGTTCGCGGAGCGCGGGTTCGACGAGACGACCGTGGAGGACATCGCGGAGGCATCCGGAATGGCGCTGCGGACCTTCTACCGCTACTTCCGGAGCAAGGAGGAGACCGTCGCGCCGGTGTTGTCGGCCGGGATCGCGGACTGGGTGGAGCGGCTGGCGGCCTGTGATCCGGCGGTCGGACTGCTGGAGGCGATGACCACCAGCTATCGCGCGGCGATGCGGCATGCGCGGGAGGTGGACGGGGTGGACGACGCGCAATTGCGGGTCGTACTGCGGACCGCGGACGGGCACCCGGCATTGCGGGCGGTGTGGTTGGGGGTGCACCACGACTGCGAGGAGCGGTTGCGGCCGGTGATTGCGGCGCGGGTGGGCGCGGCACACGCGGGGGCGGCGGAGGTGGACGGGCTCGCGGTGGACCTGGCCGCGGGAGCGGCGAACGTCGCGGTTCGTGTGGCGATGCGGCGGTGGGCGGCGGAGGGGACGGGCGATGCGGCGGACCGGGTGGCCGACGCGTTGTCGCGGGTCGCCGACGGGGGCCTCCTGCGCACGTGAGGGTGGGGGGTTCGGCCTCAGTCGCCGGCCGGGCTTGGCCTCAAGCGCCGGCCGGGCTGATGGGACCCGGCCTCCGGCCGAGGTGGCCTCAAACGCCGGCCGGGCTGGATTTGGTCTTGGCGTGCGGTGGGCGTTGGTTGCTTTGGGTTGGCCTCGAACGCCGGCCGGGCTGATTTCGTGTCGGTTTGCGTTGAGCGTTGGTTGCTTTGGATTGGGCTTGAGCGCTCGTCGGGCCGAGGGGGCTCATGTGCCGGAGGGGCCGATGGGTTCGAGTGGCGGCCGGGCCGGATCCCGGGTCTCGGCCGGTGTTCGGCGTCGGTTCGGGTCGTGGGGTGCGGGGGGTGGTTTGGGGAGGGCTATGGCTATGGTGAGGCCGCCGTGACGGTTGGCCGTTGTGCTGATGTGGGCTGCGTGGGCGTGCACGATGGCTTGGACAATGGAGAGGCCCAGGCCGGAGCCCCGGGCGGAGCCCGTGCGGTTGGGGCGGAAACGGCGGAAGGGCTCGAAGAGTTCGGGGATGCGGTCGGCGGGGATGACCGGACCGGTGTTGCGGACGCGGAGGGACCCGGCCGAGACGCCGACCGTGACGAAGCCGCCCGCATGGTTGTGGCGTACCGCGTTCTCGACCAGGTTGGTGACCAGTTGACGCAGCAGCAGTGGGTCGCCGGACACCACGCTGCCGGCGAGGTTCGCGTCGACCCGGATGCCGGCCTGTTCGGCCGCGGGCCGGGTCTGCCGGAGCACGTCGGCGGTCAACTCGTGCAGCGCGACCGGCGATGCCTGGACGTTGCCGCGCTCGCTCACCGCCAGGTTCAGCAGGCCGTCGATCAGACGCTCGGTGCGCCGATTCAGCGCCAGGAGTTGTTCGCGCGTCTCGACGATGTCCTGCGGCGAGTGCGGGTCGGCAAGGCCGATCTCGATCGCCGTGCGTTGGATCGTGAGCGGGGTGCGCAATTCGTGTGACGCGTTGGCGACGAACAACCGCCGGCTGTCGAAGGATTTCTCCAGTCGGTCGAGCATCCCGTCGAAGGTGTCGGCGAGTTGCTTGAGTTCGTCGTCCGGCCCGGGCATCGCGATCCGCTCGTGCAGGTTGTGTTCGGACAACCGGCGCGCCGTCGCGGTGATTCCGTGCACCGGGCGCAGCACCCGGCCGGACATCCACCAGCCGACCAGGATCGACGCCGCGGCCAGCAGCAGCAGCGCCGCGCCGAGCACGGTCAGCAGTTGACTCATCGTCACGTCCTGGCCGACAACGGTGGCCCGACGGATCGAGTCGGCGGGGATCATGGTGACAAGTGCCGTACCCGGCAAGGGTTGGGCCGGTTGGGCCTGGCCCGCGATGGTCTGGGTCTGGTCGTAGCCGTACGGGGAATCCGCCGCGAACGTCCTGGCCATCGCCCCCGGCAACTGCTGGGACAGTCGCTGATCGACGAACCAGTACACGATGCCCAGCAGCACCGTGCCGACCACGAGCGACATGCCGCCGTACATCAGCGCGAGCCGGGCCCGCGCCGACGGCCGACGGAACAGCGCCCGGAGGATCAGCCGCCCGTCCGCGACCAGCCGGCTCGTACCGGTTGTCCTCGTCGAGCTGCTCGTGGTGGTTGCCGCCCTCCGCCGGCTCTTCCCGGCTGCTGCCCTGGGGCCGCTCGCGCCGGGTCTCCGCAGGCCGCTCATATCAGGTATCCCGAGCCGGGCACGGTGCGGATGACCTGTGGGTCGCCGAGTTTGGCGCGCAGCTTGGACATGGTCACCCGCACGGTGTTGGAAAACGGATCGATGTTCTCGTCCCACACTCGCTCCAGCAGCTCCTCGGCGCTGACCACCGCTCCGTCGGCCGCCATCAAGGTCGCGAGCACCGCGAACTCCTTGTGTGCGAGCCGGATGTACTCGCCGTTTCGGGTGACCTGACGCCGAGCGTTGTCCAGCACGATGCCGTGCTTCCGCAGCACCGGCGGTACGGCCGGCATGGCGCGTCGGCCCAGCGCCTGCACGCGGGCCAACAACTCGGCGAACTCGAACGGCTTGGGCAGGTAGTCGTCCGCGCCCAGGCGCAGCCCCGCAACCCGCTCGGGGACCGTGCCGGCGGCGGTCAGCATCAGGATCCGGGTACGCATCCGACCGGCCACGACGGCCTGACAGACGTCGTCGCCGTGGGTGCCGGGCAGGTCACGGTCGAGGACCAGTACGTCGTAGTCGTTGACCGCGAGCCGCTCCAGCGCGCTGTCGCCGTCGTACGCGACGTCCACCGCGATCGCCGCCCGGCGCAGCCCTCGGGCGACCAGGTCGGCCAGCAGTTCCTCGTCCTCGGTCACCAGGACTCGCAAGGTCTCGTCGCTCCGCTTCGGGCCGGGGGAAGGGGGGTTTGCACACATCGGACCAACCCCACCGTTTATACGCGACCCCGTGTTAGCTCCGGATAACCAATTCGGGAGACGGCCGGGTAACCCGCCGCCGCGTAGACCTGCTGTCGTACCCCTCGCCGTCACGGCGAGGGGTGGCCACACGACCGACGGTAGGACAACAGGCAGGAGCGGCAGTGATGACGAGGTTCGGGCGCACGGGATCGGGGCGGCCCTTGGCGCTCAGGTTGGCGGTCGGGGTGGTTCTCGCGAGTAGCCTCGCCTTGACCACGGCCGGGTGCGGCGACGACGGCGGCTCGCCGAAGAGCAAGGTGGCCTCGGGCGGCGGCAGCGGCGGCGCGAAGGCCGAGGGCAGCGGCGGCTCGGACTCGGGCAAGGGTGACGACGCCGAGCGCCGCGACCAGATGGTCAAGTTCGCGAGCTGTATGCGTGAGCACGGGGTCGACATGCCCGACCCGGAGCCCGGCGAGGGCGGCGCGATGCGGATAGGGGCGATGCCCGCGGACGAGGGGTCGTCCAAGACGGAGGACGCCATGAAGGCGTGCGAGAAGTTCCAGCCGAAGAGCGACTTCGACCCGAACGACCCCAAGTTCAAGGAGTGGCAGGCCAAGCACATGGACTGTCTGCGCGAGAACGGGGTGAACGTGGGCGACGGCGCGGGGGGCGCGATGCTCACCATCGACGCCGGCGACGAGAAGGTCACCAAGGCGATGGATTTGTGCAACAAGAAGGTTCCGCCGCTGACGAAGAAGAAGTAGGGGCGGCCTCGTGGTTTCGATCGACACCCCACAGCAGTACGAGTACGACGGGGAGCCGGTGTCGGCTCCGGCCGAGCCGGACCGCACGGCATACCCGCGCGAGCGTCGGCGCCACCGTCGGCGCCGGGCCCTCGCCGCCGCTCTGGTGCTGGCCTCGGCGGGCGGCGCGGCGGCCGTACTGCTCTCCGATGGTGGCGACGGCTCCGATGCCTCCGCGAACCGTACGAAGCTGGACGCGGTCCCGGTGACCCGCGCGGACCTGGTCGACCGGCAGAACGTGGACGGCAAGCTCGGGTACGCGGGCACGTACTCCGTGAACGCGGCCGCGCCGGGCCCGGACAAGGAGACCCCGCCGGCCGGCGACGACAAGAACAAACCACAGGGCGGCGGCACTCCGGGGCCGAGTCGGAGCCCGGGCGGCGGATCCGCCCCGGGTACCGGGGGTTCGGGTGGGGGGCAGGGCGGTTCGCTTCCGGACACCGGGAACAACGCGGGTCCCGGCACCATCACTTGGCTTCCCGGCGTGGGCGAAACGCTGGCGCGCGGCGATCGGGTGTACGGCCGCGACGGTACCAAGGTGCCGCTGTTCTACGGCGAGACGCCGTTCTGGCGGGCGTTGACCGTCGGGGTCGACAAGGGGGTGGACGTACGGGAGTTGGAGCAGAATCTGCAGGCCCTGGGCTACGGCGGGTTCACCGTGGACGAGAAGTTCACCGACGCGACCGCCACGGCGGTGAAGAAGTGGCAGAAGGACATGGGCCACAAGCAGACCGGCCGGTTCGATGCCGGAGACGCGGTGGTGCTGCCGGACTCGGTGCGGGTCAGCGAGGTCACCGCGGTTCTCGGCTCGACCTCGCAGGGACCGCTGCTCAAGGCGAGCGGCACCGGTCGTCGGGTCACGGTCAACCTGCCGGTCAACAAGCAGACGTTGGCGAGCAAGGGCGCCAAGGTGCAGGTCACCCTGCCCGGCGGCAAGACCGCGACCGGCACCATCAGCCAGGTCGGCACGGTGGCCAAGGAGGGCGAACAGTCCCAGGGCGGTGCACCGCAGGGTCAGGACAAGGCCACCATCCCGGTCGACATCGCGCTCGACCAGCCCAAGGACGCCGGCACCCTGGACGGCGCGCCGGTCACCGTCGGCTTCACCGGCAAGGAGAAGAAGGGCGTGCTCACCGTCCCGGTCAATGCGCTGCTCGCGCTCACCGAGGGCGGCTACGGCGTCGAGGCGGTCGAACCGGACGGCAGTACCCGACTGCTGAAGGTCGAACTCGGAATGTTCGCCAACGGCCGGGTCGAGGTGACCGGCGACGGCGTGACCGAGGGCCTGAAGGTCGGGGTGCCCAAGGGATGAGGAGGCATCGCAGAGCGCCGGGCAAGGCGGCCGAACCGGGGCCGCCCGGCGTCCGCGGCACGGTACCGGTGATCGAACTCGACGGCGTCGGCCGGTCCTACCCCGGCGGAGTGCGGGCCCTGATCGACGCGAACCTGACCATCGAGGCGGGCGAACTGCTCGCCGTGGTCGGGCCGTCCGGCTCCGGGAAGTCGACCATGCTCCAGTTGATGGGCACTTTGGATCGACCGACCGAGGGGGTGGTGCGGCTGCTCGGGCACGACATCGCCGGCCTGAAGGACCGTCAACTCTCCGGAGTGCGGGCGAACTGGATCGGTTTCGTTTTCCAGCAGTTCTTCCTCACCGAGCACTTCACCGCCGTGGACAACGTGGCCAACGGCCTTTACTACCACGGGATTCCGGTACGCGAGCGGCGTGAACGCGCGGCCGACGCGCTGGCCCGGGTCGGGCTCGGCAGCCGGCTCGACCACGTCCCGCGCGAACTGTCCGGCGGTGAGCGTCAACGCGTCGCGATCGCCCGCGCCCTGGTCGCCCGGCCGGCGCTGGTACTGGCCGACGAGCCGACCGGAGCGCTCGATTCGCGCTCCGGGGCGACGGTGATGCGACTGCTGCACGAACTGCACGCGGACGGGACCACGATCGTGGTGATCACCCACGACCCCGGGATCGCCCGGTCGTTGCCGCGCCGGGTGGAGATCCTGGACGGCCGCATCCACGCGGACAGTGGTGCGTCGAGTGCACTGCCGGCGGGGGTGCTCGGATGACGACGACGGATCAGGACACCCGTGCCGCCCGGCCGACGCCGGTGCCGCTGCCGGACACCGCGCGGCTGGGACCGGTCGACGTGGTGCGGGTCGGCCTGCTCGGGGTACGCGGCCGGCCGATGCGCGCGATCCTGTCCGGCCTGGGCATCGCGATCGGGATCGCCGCGATGGTCGCGGTGCTGGGCATCGGTACGGCCAGTCAGGCCCGGCTGACGGACCAGATCCGGAGCCTGGGCACGAACATGCTCTCGGTCGGACCCGGCGACTCGATGTTCGGCGGCAAGGTGCCGCTGCCCGAGGACGCGGTGGACATGGTGCGCCGGATCGGCCCGGTGACGTCGGCCAGCGCCACCGCCCAGCTGGACGGCCGGAGCGTACGGCGCACCGACCGGATCGACCCACGCGTGACCAAGGGCATCACCGTGGCGGCCACCCGCGAGGACCTGCTCGACACGATCGGCGGCCGGGTGGCGAAGGGCCAGTGGTTCAACGCGGCCAACTCGCGCTATCCGACGGTCGTGCTCGGCGCCCGGGCGGCGGAGCTGCTTGGGGTCGACGGGCCGAACCGGCAGGTGTGGATCGGGGAGCGGTGGTTCACCGTGATCGGCGTCCTGGCCCCGGTGCCACTGGCGCCCGAGGTGGACCACTCCGCGCTGGTCGGCTGGTCGGCGGCGCGGGACCTGCTCGGCTTCGACGGGCATCCGACCAGGATCTACGAGCGCTCCGCCGAGGACGCGGTGGCCGACGTGCGCAACGTGCTCGCGGCGACGGCCAATCCGGCCGACCCCGCCGGGGTCAAGGTCAGCCGGCCGTCCGACGCGCTGGAGGCACAGCTCGCCGCCAAGAACACCTTCACCGGGCTGTTCGTGGGCCTGGGCGCGGTCGCGCTCCTGGTGGGCGGGGTCGGGGTGGCCAACACGATGGTCATCTCCGTGCTCGAACGCCGCCAGGAGATCGGCCTGCGCCGGGCCTTGGGCGCCGGGCGGGGCCAGATCCGCCTGCAGTTCCTGACCGAGGCGGTGACCCTGTCCGGCCTGGGCGGCGTGGCCGGCGTGGTCCTCGGACTGATCGTCACCAGCGGGTACGCCCGAGCCCAGGGTTGGCCACTGGTGCTGCCGTGGCCGGCCATCCTGGGCGGAGTCGCGGCATCGGTGGCGATCGGCGCGCTGGCCGGCCTCTACCCGGCCGGCCGAGCGGCACGGCTGCCACCGACCGAGGCACTCAGCTCGGGCTGAGGGCGGGCGCGGGCGCGAGTCGGGTCGGTGGGGCCGGTCGGCCCCACCGACCCGACTCCGGATGCCGCCTGTACGGAACCTGGGCAAAACCTGGGCACCAGCTGGGCAAGATTCGGCATTGATTCGGTATCGGCCCGCGCGCCGGCCGGGTCGGTGTCGATGCGGCGGGCGTCGACTCGGCCCGGATTCGCATCGCGTTCGACTCGATCCGGTCCGTTTCGATCCTTTCGGTGACGCTCGGCACCGGTTCGACTCCGGTACGAACGCGCACGTGTGTAGGCAACCACGCTCGACCGCCCGCACACGCAACCGCAGGCAACTGCGCTCGACCGCACGCGACCACACGGCAACCAACCGCACGCGACCACGGCAACCGCACCACACACGTGACCGACCGCGCTCGACCGGAAGCGCCCATTCCTCGGCGAAGCCGCCCGCTCGTGAATCCAGCCATTCGCGATCGGGCGGCGTTCGGCGTTCGGATTCCGGTTGCTCACCACGTGTTTTCCGGCCAACCCGGCGCCGAATGGTCGGCCCGGGCGGGTAGGCAACGCCGCCCGATCGGCATCGGTGCAGGTCGGCGCGGGAGGGGAGGTGATTCGTACGACCAGATGATGACGCAGGCATGGTGAAGTCATCGATTGGGTTGACGATGGCCCGCGCCGGCAGTCGGTAATCTTTGAGTCGGAAAGCGGTTCACCACCCCCCGCATCGCCCGGCCGACCGGAAATGTCGCAACCGCGGAGCGTCCGCCCAGCGTCAATTCACCGACCGGTGTGTCGTGTCCTCGTTTTACGATGACGCAGCTGAGGGCAGGGCGTGGTGCATGCCACACATCGCCACCGGCCCGGGTCCGTGGCCGCCGGACTCGACGAGTCGTTGGGGGTTGATCAGCAGTGTTGCGCGTTCTCGACGATTGCCGGGACGACGGCGACGGCGTCGCCGGCGGATCCGCCCCGACCGGCACGCTCACGCGGGCCCGGGTGCCGGAGGCCGCCGAGGTCCGGACCGCGGATGCCGCGAAGGCTCCCGGCGGCGGCGATGCGAAGACCGTGCGACGCGACTGGCGCGGCCGGCTGTGGTCCGCCCCCTGGCAACTGGTGCTCTTCCTGTGGCGAACCCTGTGCGGCGAGTGGCGCGGCATCGTCGCGGATCCGGTTCGCCAGTTGTGGCGCAGCCGCGGCAAGGGGCTCGCGCTCGCGGTCGTGGCCAGCTCCGCGGTGATCTTCTTCCACGCGATCGGGCAGACCCCGGCGGGCAAGACCGTGGTCCGCATCCTCGGTGGGGTCAGCGCCGATCTGCCGCTGTGGCTGGCCCTGTTGCGGACTCCGGTGTCGCTGTTCGTACCCGCATTGAACCTGCCGGTCTGGGCGGGCATCACGCAGTTGTTCCTCGCGTTCGCCATCGCCCAGCTCTCGCTCGGCGCGGCCCGCACGCTGATGGTCGCCTATGTGACCACCCTGGCGGGCACGATGGGCGCCCGGATCATGATCGCGATCGGTCCGGACCACGCGCTCGGCCTGCCGTCGTCGGCCGCGCACGTACTGGACACCGGCCCGTCGGCGGCGGTGGTCGGTCTGTTCACGTACCTCTCGATCATTCACCGCGCGCCCATACTCTTCACCATCACGGGCGGCTCGATGGTCCTGGAGTCGATCATCCTGCCCAACCTGGCCGGCCGTGAACACCTGATCGCGGTGGGCGCGGCGATCGTGCTTGGCCTGTTCGCGGGCCGCACTCGACCGGGATGGTTGGCCTGGACCGACGGCCCGAGGGCGCGGGTCCGGGCGGTGACGGCGGGTCCGCGAGCGCGGGCGCGGGCACTGAGCGCGAAGCCGGGCGAGTTGTTGCGGAGGTCGCGGAGGTTGCGGGGCGCGCGGGGTCGGTCGGGGTCGGTGGCCGATGCGGGCTCGGAGGCCGAGGCCGTGGTCGGCCGAACGCGCGAGAACGCCTGATTCGGCAGGTTGGTGCACCCACCCGCTCCACGCGTTGCGACGGATGCGGAGGCTGGGGTTCCACAAGCACCGCCCCGGCCCCGCAGCCCCCACGCCGACACCCTCGAACCCCGGCCGACCACCTCGGCCGCGTCGCACGAAGCCGGCACCCCGACTCCGGGGGCCCGGCCGACCACCTCGGCCACCCTCCACCAAGCCGGCACCCCACCCCCGGGCCCACCACGCAGCCGCCGCCGACGACAGCCACCCGCTCGTACCGGACGCGACGACGGCCCTGCCACCAGCGCCCCCGACCCAGGCCCCACCCCTCGTCACCCAGACACCCGAACCCGCCCCCGCCCCTCGCCTACCCCCAGGCGCGTCAGCGCCCCCGACCCGCGCCGCCCACGCGATCGACGCGCGAAGCGCGGAGAGCGGCGGAGCCGCAAAACCAAGACTTCGTGCCCCGGAGCGAAGCGGAGGGACACGAAGTCACGAGCGAGGGGCCACTTTTTTCTCGGAGGAGCGAAGCGGAGGAGAGAAAAAAGTGGTGCCTCGCGAGCCGGCGCCGAAGGCGCCCAACAAAGAGGTCCAGACCAATATTGCAACTCCTTCGGCCCGATGGATACCTTCGAGGCACCGCGCCGGACGTCGTTCCGGGGTGTTCGAGGCACGTCGGGTCCACCACTTCGTGCTCCGCTTCGTCGCAGCCGGAGGTATCACCCCATGCCCGCTTCTCCCGTGCCCGGGTCGGTGATGGCCGGTGAGATCGCGGCCCAGCCCGAAGGGTTGGCTCGGATCCTGACCGAAGGGCTCGACCCGATCCGTACCGTCGCCGCGGAAATCCGGGCGCGCGACCCGAGGTTCGTCCTGTTCACCGGGCGGGGGACCTCCGACAACGCCGGGTTGTACGCGCGCTATCTCACCGAGGTGCTGCTCGGGCTGCCCGCCGGCCTCACCTCGATGTCCACCACGACCGCCTACCGCGCCCGGCAACGCCTGGCCGGCTGCCTGGTGGTGACGGTGAGCCAGTCCGGTGGTTCGCCGGACCTGATCGCCTCCGCCCGACAGGCCCGCGCGGACGGTGCACTCACGCTCGCGGTGACCAACAACGCCGATTCCGTGCTTGCCCGCGAATCCGATCTGCATCTGGACGTGCTGGCCGGTCCCGAACTCGCGCTGCCCGCGACCAAGACCTACACCGCCGAACTACTCACCCTGTTCCTGCTGGTCGACCACCTTCGAGGTGGTACCGGCGAGGCCGCCCGCGCGCTGCCCGAGGCGGCGCACGCGATCCTGGATCGGCAGGCGGAGATCGAGGCGCCCGCGGAGCGCTACCGGTTCGCCGATCGGCTCGTGGTCACCGCGCGCGGCTACGGGTATCCGACCGCACGCGAGGCGGCGCTGAAGATCATGGAGACCAGCTACATCGGCGCCCAGGCGTTCTCCGGCGCGGACCTGATGCACGGCCCGCTCGCGATCGTCGACCGGGCCTGGCCGGTGCTCGCGGTGGCGCCGGACGGCGCGGGCGGGCAGGCACTGCGACCCGTGCTCGACCGGCTGCGCGAGCGAGGCGCGGACCTGTACGTGATCGGGTCCGCCGAGTCGGTGGCCGAGTACGGTCGGGGCTTCGTGCTGCCGACCGGGCACGCCGAGGAGGTGTCGCCGATCCTGGAGATCCTGCCGCTGCAACTGCTCGCCCGCGAGGTCGCCTTGGGCCGCGGCTGCGACCCGGACGCCCCTCGGGCACTGGCGAAGGTCACCGAGACGCGCTAGGCCGTGTCCGGCGGATCTTGGTGGGGCCGTGCCGCCTGGCATCCGCCCTTCGGGCTCGTCGCTGCGCTCGTCTCGCCGCACCGGAGAAACAGCCGAATAGAACCACTATGCGGCTGCTTCTCCGGCACGCCGAGCCACGGCACCAGACGACGCGACCTCATCCACCAAGATCCACCGGACACGGCCTAGCCGTACCGGGCCGCCCCTTCGGGTCGCGATCCGAGGGGGCCGCGCCCCGCCGCCCCGCCCGCTTCGGGGCACGTGGTCCGGCCGGAGCGGCGCGGCTCACGCGGCCGGGCTCACGCAGTCCGGTTCAGGTCCGTGGATGCCTCGCGTGCGTCGAGGAGTTCGTCCCAATTCGCCGCCGTCCACGCGCAGGCGGCGTCCATCGGGACCAGCATGCTGCGTCCCAGTGGGGTGAGGTCGTAGGTCACCCGGCGGACCGGGGTCTCGTGCTCGGTGCGGCTGACCAGGCCGTCGCGTTCGAGCGTACGCAGCGACTGGGTGAGCACCTTGGCGGTGATGCCGTGCAGGGGCACCCGCAGTTCGGAGAAGCGCCGCGGACCACCCTCCAGACAGCGGATGATCATCCCGGCCCACTTGTCGCCGAAACGGATCGGGGACAGGTCCGACGGACAGACCGGGTCGAACATGTCCGCGCGCAGGGGTTCTCGGATGGCCTCGCTCATGGGTCCACCGTAGTCGGTATCCGGGAGGTAACCACCGCCCTGGGTAGCGTGCGTGGCGGTGGTCGGAGCAAGGGCTCGACCCGGACGAGCGGGGGTGGATCGATGAGCGACATCATCGTTTTCGGCGCGGGTGGACGGACCGGACGCGCGGCGGTCGCGGAGGCGCTGCGTCGGGGGCACCGGGTCACCGCCGTGGTGCGCGAGCCGGCGAAGTACCCGGACCTGGCCGGCCCGGACGTGCGGGTGCTCGCGGGCGACGTGACCGACGCGGACTCGGTGGCCGAACTCGCGGCCGGGCACGATGCGGCGATCGCCGCGGTGTTCGATCCGGCGGCGATGCTCGGGGACTTCTTCGCGCGGGCGGTCCAGGCGCTGTTGGACGGGCTGGCCCGGGCGGGCGTCGGGCGGCTGGTGTGGGTGGGGCTGGCCTCGGTGCTGCCGACCGCCACCGGCGAACCGCTGATGGACGCGCCGGGCTATCCGCAGGAGTACCGGGCGTTCTTCCTCGCGCATGCCGAGGGCAACGCGGCACTGCGGGCGGCCGGCGGGTCGGGCGCCTCGGGTGTCGGCGACGCCTCGGGTGCCGTGCCGGAGTGGGTCGTGTTGAGCCCGGCCGGCGACTTCGACCACGAAGGCGTCCGTACCGGCTACTACCGCCCGGCACCCGGCGCAGCGGAAAGCCGGGTGTCCTATCCGGACTTCGCGATCGCGCTGCTGGACGAGATCGACGCGCCGAAGCTGCGCGGGGTGCATGTCGGGATCGAGGACGGGCGATGACCGAGCCGGTCGCGGCCCATCCCGATCCGTGGGTGGCCGCGCACATCGAGCGCTTCCTGGCCACGGACGGACGGCCCCGGGAGGGCATCGACGACCTGCTGTTGACCACGCGCGGGCGGCGCTCGGGACTGCTGCGGCAGACCCCGCTGGTGTACGTGCGCGACGGCGACGGGTGGATCGTGACCGGCTCCAACCGGGGCGGCGATCGGCATCCGGCCTGGTACCTGAACCTGGTCGCCGAGCCGATCGTCACGGTCCGGATCGGCGGCGAGACCTTCACCGCGCGCACGCGCACCGCGACGGCGGCGGAGAAGCCGAGGTTGTGGGCGCTGATGGTGGCGGCGATGCCGGCGTACCGGGCCTATCAGGAGGGCACGACCCGGGACATTCCGGTGGTGATCATCGAGCGGGTGCCGGCGGGAGCGGAACCTGCCTCCTGCTGACCGGGCGGCGGCGGTCGCGGGCCCGTGTCTTGACCGGGCATCGCGGTCGGGCCCGTTTCCTGATCGGGCGGCGGCGGTCGAATCCGTGTCTTGACCGGGCACCGGCCGTCGAATCCGTGTCCTGAGCGGGTGTCGGCGGTCTGGACGCGCGCCCCGACCACGTGGCGAGGGCCGAGACCCCGCGTCCCCGTCCGCGCGGCGGTGGCCGCCGGGCCGGTCCGTCCCGACCGCCGCGGTCCGCGAAAGGTCGTGTCAGGCCCTGGCGGAGCCCGTGTGTTCGACCGCGAACAGGCGGTTCTCGACCCGGTCGAGGGCCACCCGTACCGCGCCGAGGGCCACGCCGTCGGCGCCCAGGGCGGACAGTTCGACGCGCGGCATCCGCAGGCACAACCGGCGCAGCTCGGTGGTCAGCGGCGGGACCGCGTCCGCGAGGCCGGCCGCCCAGCCGCCGATCACCACGATCTCCGGGTCCAGCGCCAGCACCAGCGCGGTGACGTCGTGGATCAGCCGCTGGACGAATCGGTCCACCGCCTCGGTCGCGGTCCGGTCGCCCTCGGCCGCGTGCCGGAAGACCTCGCCGACGGCCGCCTCGTCCAGTGGCGGCAACGGCGTGCCGGTGGTGGACAGCAGGTTCTCCGGGGTGACCTGGCGGCCCAGCAGGTGCAGTGCGCCGATCTCGCCGGCGGCGCCGCCGAAGCCGCGATGCAGGCGGCCGTTGATGAACGAGCCGGCGCCCGGGCTGAGGCCGGCCATCACGTAGACGATGTCGTCGGAACCGACCGCGACGCCCTTCCAGCGTTCGCCGATCGCGGCCAGGTTGGCGTCGTTCTCGACCTGGACCGGACAGCTGAACGAGCGGCCGAGTCGGCCGCCGAGGTCCAGGCCGGTCCAGCCCGGCATCGCCGAGGACAGCGTGACCACGCCCTCGGTGTCCACGATCCCGGGCGTGCCCACGCCCACACCCCACAGCGAACCCCGGGAGACCTGGGCCCGGCGCAGGGTCTCGCTGACCAGGCCGCGCACACGTTCGAGCCGGTCCTCGGCCTCGCAATCCTCCTCCACGGTGCGTGCGGCCCGGCCGACGATCGTGCCGGCGAGGTCGGCGAGCACGACCCGGATGTGGTGCACGCCGACGTCGATGCCGAGCAGGTGACCGGCCTCGGCGTGGAAGCGGAAGCGTCGGGCCGGACGACCACGCGGTCGACTGCCGTCCTCGCTCTCGGCGGTGGTGGTCTCCACGACCAGACCCTCGGCGAGCAGGCCGTCGACGACTTGCTCGACGGTGGGGCGGGACAGACCGGTGGCCTCCATCAACGCGGTCACGGTCAACACCTCGCCGGCGCGCAACGTGCGCAGGGTTGCCGCGGAGTTGATCCGCCGGACCACGGAGGAGTCTCCGCCGGTCGCCTGTGCCACAGCTCTTGTCCTCTCATCGCGCCGGCGCGCGGTACGTCCGTCCGGGCCGCCGCGCCCGTCGTACACGTCGCTGCTCAGGCGCGGATGGTACCCAGGTTTCGCGTCGAATCAGGACGCGGGCCGCAACGCGGTCGGCCCCGTCTCGGCGAACGCCAGCCGGCAGGTGTCCGCGCGGTAGGTCGCCACGGTGACCGCGGCGGTCCGGCCGAGCGCGGTGTACGTCGTGGTCACGATCAGCACGGCGGTACCGGGCGGACGCTCCAGGTAGCGCGCCTCCTCGGCCTCGGCCACGCCCAGCTCGACCGCGCGGTGCCGGCTCTCCAGGCGGTGCCCGCGCAGTTGACGCAGCATCAGCGAGGCCCGCTCGAAGCCGGGGACGCGGGTGGACAACGAGGGCACGACGGCGCGGGAGACGTACAGGCATTCCAGGCCGACCACCTGGCGCATGGAGAACTGGCGGCGGCGCAGCCGGTGTACCAGGGCGGACGGGCGGCCCTTGAGGGTGTCCGCGAAGTCGTCGGTCACCGGCACGGTGGCGCAGTCGATCACCTCGCGGTCGCGCAGGTCCACGCCCGGCCAGCCCTCGCCGTCGGCGCTGAGCGAGACGTCCACGCGCGGTCCGGCGACGGTGGTGCCGGCGCCGCGCTTGCGGACCAGGCGGCCTTCGAGTTCGAGCTGCTCCAGCGCGTGCCGCAGGGTGGCCCGGGCGACGCCGAAGCGGGCGGCGAGGTCGCGCTCGTTGGGGAGGATGTCGCCGGAGCTGAAGTCCTCCTCGATCGCCTTCAGCAGCGAGGTGCGCAGTTGCCAGTACTTGGGCTCGCCGAAGACCGCTTCGTCCGGCAATGTCGCCATGCTGCTCACGGACGCCCCCTCGGCTGGCCGACGCCTGCGCGGCGCGGACTTATTGCATGCTCGGTTTAGTAAAGACGGTTGAATATAACCGCGTCGGACCACGAAAGGTCCAGACCAAGTCGGCCGAAGTTCCCGGTGACCTGGCTCACATCACCCTGACCGGACCGCCGGCGCCTAAGCTGACCTGCGCGAATGGTTCACGCCCCCGACCGGGGTGCGTGTCGCAAGAGGGAATCCGGTGCGAGTCCGGAACTGCCCCGCAGCGGTGAGTGGGAACGAGAGCCGTCAACACGCACTGGACGCCGAGCACGGCGTCCGGGAAGCGACGGCCGGTAGGTGTCGGTGCCCGGACGGGCCGACGTGCCCACGAGTCCGAAGACCTGCCTTCGCCCGTGCGCGGCCCGACCGTGCGCGGCCCGACCGGAGCCCGGTGGGAGGGTGGGTCGCGTGTTCGTGGCCGGCTCCGCCGCGTCGTCTCGGTCGGGACCCGGATCGAACTCGCGAAGGAGAGTTCCCATGACCCGCTCGGACCGCTCGCAACGTGCCGCTCGTCGTGATCGCGCGGCGCAGTCGAAGCAGTCGAAGCAGCCCGCGCCGCCCGCCGGTTCGGCCGCCTGCACGATCACCGTGTGCCGGGGCTGCTGTTGCGGCACCGCCAAGATCGCGGGTACGGATCACGCGGGCCAACCGGCCGCGCTGGGCGCGGCCCTGACCGGCACTCGGGTCGCGGTCCGGCTCAGCGACTGTCTGGGCCCGTGCGAACGCGGCAACGTGATCGTGGTGCAACCCTCGCCGACGGGCCGTGCGGCGGGCGGCCGGCCGACCTGGTTCGGGACGGTCAACGACCCGGACACGACCGGTGAGATAGCGGCGTGGGCGGCGGCGGGCGGCCCGGGGATCGCGGACGCCCCGGGGGTGTTGGACCTGTACGAATTCACACCGAACCGCAAGGCCCGGCAGGGGTTGGACTCCTGACGAGGGCTCATCCCCGAAGCCTGCCCGGCCGCGAAGACGACCCGACGAAAAGGCCGCCCCACCCGGGCAACGCCCGGACGAACATCGGGCGCCGGACCGGCCGGGCGGCCGACACCGACGCGGAACATCGGGAAAATTGGTCCAGTCCAATGTATTGACGGGCCGGAAGCGGAAGGCCACCCTTTGGCCATTGGTCTATACCAAGTCCATCGAGGGAGTCCCCCGTGGCACGTCGCTACGTCCCCGTCCTGGCCGCCGCCGCCGCGTCGGCCGGATTGATCTCGCTGTTCGCATTCACCGGTGGTGCCACCGCCGCCGGTCCCGCCGCGTCCCCGGCGGCCACCGGCATCGGCAGCAACTGGTACGCCGCCGCCCCATACCTGATGCCGCTCGACAACGACCCGCCGGACGCCGGCGCGGTGATGGACGCCACCGGCCTGAAGGCGTTCCAGCTCGCCTTCATCCTGGCTCCCAACGGCGGAGGTTGTACGCCGACTTGGGACGGCACCAAGCCGACCTCGACGGATACCGCGGTGGCCGGTGTGATCGCCGCGATTCGAGCCAAGGGCGGTGACGTCTCGGCGTCCGCCGGCGGCTACGGCGGCACCAAGCTCGGCCAGACCTGCGGCACCCCCGAGGCGACCGCAGCCGCGTACCAGCAGGTGATCGACAAGTACTCGCTCAAGGCGCTGGACTTCGACCTGGAGGAGCCCGAGTACGAGAACGCCGCGGCCATCCACAACGAGATCGGCGCCGCAAAGATCATCCAGCAGCGCAACCCGGGCATCTACCTCTCGGTGACCACGGCCGCCACCGCCGACGGCACCGGCTGGTTCGGCAAGCAGATGTTGAACGAGGCCAAGGCGCAGGGCTTCGTCCCGGACAACTTCTCGATCATGCCGTTCGACGGCGGGTTCAACGGCGCCGCCGCGCAGACCTCGGCGCTGACCAACTTCAACACCATCCTGCGCGACACGTTCGGCTGGGACACCGCCACCGCCTATGCCCACGAGGGCGTTTCGCAGATGAACGGACGCAGCGACACCGGCGAGTACTTCCACCAGGCCGATTTCCAGACCGTGTACGACTACGCGGTCAGCCACCACATGGCGCGCTTCACGAACTGGTCGGTCAACCGGGACCGGCAGTGCACGCCTCCGGACAACAACGGCAAGACCTCGGGCGTGTGCAGCAGCGTGCCGCAGGGCGCCTACGACTTCACCAAGTTCTCCGTGCGGTTCGCGGGCGCCACGCCGCCCACCACGACCCCGCCGACGACGACCCCGCCGACCACCGTCCCGCCGAGCACGTGCAGCACGACGGCGTGGGACCGCGCCGCGATCTACGTCGCGAACAACTCCGTGTCGCACAAGGGTCATTCGTGGAAGGCGAAGTGGTGGACCCAGGGCGAGGAGCCGGGTACGACCGGTCAATGGGGCGTGTGGCAGGACCTGGGCGCGTGTTGACCCGGACCTTGCGCCGACCCGAACCACCGCGGGACCGGCGCCGCCGCGCGTGACGACGCAGCGGTGAGCGCGTGGACGGGTCGGAGTCGCCGATGCGGCGGCTCCGGCCCGTCGGCGTCCGCGGTTGCGGGGTGCTGCGGCCGACTCGGCGCGGCAGTGACTCGGTGACCCGGGACGAGAGCGGCTCCCGGCGCAGTCGCGCGGGCGCGGGGCTGTCGAGGGATGCGTCAGGGCAGGCACGCGAGCTGCCGAGAGCCGCGCCACGGCGGACGTGAGCCACGGCGGACGTGAGCCGAGGCAGAGGTGAGCCCCGGCCGATGTGGGCCCGGCGGCCGCGAGCCCGCGCAGCGCCACACCCGGCGCTGAGTCCGCGCGGCGCCGCCCGGCGCGGATACTCGCTCGTACCGATTCGGCGGCCTGCCTAGGATCGAGCGATGACCACTTCCGACCGCGCCGTCGTGCCGGACGCCGTGACGCAGGCCGTGCGCCGCGGCGACGTCGGCTGGCTCTCCGCCTACTTCGACGGGATGCCCTGCCCGGTCGCGGTGCTGCGGCAGTTGATCGGGCATCCGGACCCGGCGCTGCGCCACCTCGGCGTCGTGCTGCTCCGTGAGCGCGCGGGGCGACCCGATCAGGGCCTGCTCGCGGAGTCGGCGAGCGAAAGCCTGGTCGCGGAGTCGGCGAGCCTGCTGTCCGGGGTGTCGCCCGGGTCGGCCGAGACGGCGGCGGTACTGGCCGAGGCGTGCGCGCGACTGCGCGTTCCGGCGCCGGAATGGCGGTCGGCGGCGTGGCCGGCCAGGGTGCGGATCGCCTGGCTGCGCGCCGAGATCATCGGCCGACCCGAGCCGACCGTGCGGGCCGAACCGCTCGGCGAGGAGCTGTACCAGGCGGTGCGCCTGATCGACGCCGACGCGCCGGCCGACCTCGACGGCTACCTGCGCGGTCTGATCGCCCGGCCCGATCCCGTGCTGCGCGAGGCGGCGCTGCGGGTGCTGCGTGCGGCGGTGTACGGCGCGCTGCTGGTTCCCGAGCAGGCGCGCGGCCGGTTGGTCGAGCTGCTGGATCCGGCCGGCGGGGCGCGGGTGGTCGCGGGGGCGCTGGCCGAATTGGCCGAACCGTGGGCCCACGGGGACGCGCCGGCGGGCCTGGAACCGGCGTTGCGACGGGTGGTGTCGGAGTATCCCGAGGCCGTGGAGACGGCGGCCCGGTTCGGCCTGGCCGGGCTGCTGCGCGAGATCGCGGCGGATCCGGGATTGCCGGGGAACTCGCGGCGGCGCGCCCTGGAACTGGTCGGGGAGTTCGCCGAACGCGGCGATACGGCCGCACTGTCGGCGCTTGCGGGCACGGACCCGCTGCTGTTCGCCGCGCCGTTCGCCGCGTGTCTGCGGGCGATGCATCGACGCGGTCACTTCGTCCGAGCCGACGACGTGCCGGCCGTGATCGAGATGGCACTCGCCGACTACCGCGTGTCCACCGCGGACTTCGCGATCGTGTTGTTCACCGTGCGGCACGAGGTGTTGCGGGCTCTGACGGCGGTTCCCGACGACGACCCGCACTGGCCACGCTGCGCCGAACTGCTGTACGCGCTGGCCGCCCAGGGCGCGCCCGACCTGCCGGTCGGTGAGGTGCTCACCGCGCGACTCGCGGGCTCGGCGCGACCCGAGCCGATCCTGTCCGTCCTGCGCGAACTGCGGTACACGGACGCGGAGGGCGTCGTCCTCGCCACCCTGCCCCGCGCACCCCGGGCGGCGCTGCGCGCGTTGGAGGCGATCGGCGGGCCGGCCACGGTCGCGGCGCTGCGCGAGGCATTGGGCGTCACCGACCCCGACCGCGTGGTCGCGCCGTATCTGCGCGCGGTGGCGGACCTCGCGCTGGAGGTGTTGTGGCTCCTCACCGACGACCCGGCCGCGCGCCGGGAGTTGCGCGGTCGGCTCAATCGTCGCGAGCTGCCCGAACGGGTCGCGGCGGACCTCGGCATTCCCGACGCGGACGAACTCCCGGCGCTCACCGCGGACTTGGATGTGCTTCGACCGGACGACGCGCTGTGCCGACTCGCCGACCACGGCGATGCGCGCACCGTTCCCGTGCTCGCGGACCTGCTGCTGCGCGGGGTGAGCGAGCTCGTGGCCAACCGCGGCGAGGAGGTCGCCGAACCGGTTGTGCCGGACGGCGTCCGGCGATCGATCGGCGCACTCGGCGAACGCCTGTACCGACGGCGCGCGTTGCGCCCGGCCTGCCTGCTCGACGCGACGTCCGCGGAGGCGGCGCGGGACGCGCTCGTCGTGGATCTGACGCTCGATGTCCTGGGGCGCGCCGGAGTCACCGACGCCGAACTGGTCGTGCTGCTCGAACTCCTGGGCCGGGTACCGTCGGCACACGTCAAGGACCGCGTGCACCACCTGATCCGGCACCGCGATCCACACGTTCGCAAGCACGCCATCGCACTGCTCGCCCGGGACGCCGACGTGGACGCCGCACGTTCCCTGTCCGCGAGCCTGATCCCGCTCACCTCGGCCGCCGACCCGCAGACGGTGCGTCAGGCCCTGCACGCCCTCGGCCATGCGCGGGCCCGTTGGGCGGGGGAGTCGATCGCGGCGTGCCTGGACCACCCGGTGATGAACATCAAGAAGACGGCGGCCCAGGCGTTGATCGACGCCGGTACGCCGGCCCAGGTCCCCGCGCTGCTCCGATGGCTCGGCGGCCATGACAACCCGGGCCTGCGCGAGTCGCTGACGGCCGCGATCCGCGCCGTCGTGGGAAGGGCGTACGCGGCGTGCGTCCTGTCGGCGGCGGAACGGGCGACGGACGCGCGCGAACGCGAGCTGCTGCTCGATGCCTTGGACGGGGAGTTGTCCGTGCGGGCCGTGACGACCCTGGTCCGGCGCGGATCCCCGGTCGCGCAGCCGCTGCTGACCCGCTTGGCGGGCGGTGCGACGGCGTTGGGAGGTGGCGAACCGCAGGATCTCACCCGGGAGTTCGCGGCGTATGACATCGCCTGGACGCAGCCGTCGGCCGGCGAGGATGCCGAGGTGCGGGCCGATCTGATCACACTCGCCCGGCAGGGCAGACCCGGTCACGAGGCGCGCGCGGTGCTGCGCCTGGCCGAGCAGCCCGGGAGGATCGGGGCCGAGCAACGAGCCGCCCTACGGGCGGCGTTGCCGCAGTTGCTGGCCGTCGCGCGTGATCAACCCGCGGATCGGCCCGGGGATCGGGCCGCCGTGCTGCGCCTGGCGCTGGACGCGTGTCCCGCGCCCTGGTCGGCCGCCGAGCGCGGCGCGTTCGCGGAGGCGTGCGACGTGCTCGCGGCGGAACTCGGCGCCGTGGCCGGGGCGGGGGAGGTGCTCGAAGGGATCGCGGACTCGTTGTCCGAGGTCGCCGCGTTCGTCCTGGCAGCCCGCATCCGTGCGTTGCCCGCGCGATCCTTCGCGGGACGGACCCCGTTGGCGGTGCTGCGCCGCTGCGGAGCCGTACTCACCCGCGACGACGTGGACCGGGCGTTGGCCGGCGCGCGGCGGGGTCCGAACCCGTGGAAGGCGGAAGTCGAGGTGCTCAGGCTCGCGTTCGGGTCCGAGTCCCCGGCGGGCGCGGCGACCGGCGAGCGCGATCGGCGTGCCGGCAAGCCCGATCCGCGTGCCGGCGAGTCCGGCTCGGTCGAGGACCCTGCCGCACCCCCGGATCCCGACGCACGGGCCCGCGTCGCCGCGTGGCGGTCCGCGTTGCATGTCGCGGTGCGCTCGGCCCGAGCCTTCGCCGCCTTCCGCGCCCAAGCCGGCTCGGCGGACATCGACTCCCGATCGCGCGTCGACGCACTGCTCGAGGTCTTCCCGGATGCCGATCCCGAGCACCGGGCGGCCCTGCTCGACTGGTTGACGGAGCTTCAGCCGATCGACGCGCCTTCGTGGGTCCTGGCCGAACGAGCCGCGCGCGTCGTCGCGCCCACGCGCGTACCGGACCCGACCGACCTGGACCAGCCCCGCTCCACCCCGCAACGCGAACGTCTGCTCGCCCTGCTCACCGCCGAGGACCCGGCGCGCCGCAGCGCCGCCGCCCGCATGCTGAGCGACTGGGACGAGCCGCAGGTGCGGCGGGCGACCCTCGACGCCTGTCTGCGTGGCACGCTCGACCTGCCACCGCAGCTCGGACTTGCCCGGGGCCTGCTCGACATCGCCCACGGCACCGACTTCGCGGACTACGACGAGGGCGGTCGGGAACGCGCCGCCGAGCTGAGCGCGGTGCTGCCCGCGGACGACCTGGAGCAACTGGCACCGCAGCTCGTCTCCTGGTGGGAGAACGGCACACCGGCGACCAGGGCATGGGTGCTCGCCGCGACCCGCCGAATCCCCGCCGACGCGCTCGCCGAGGTGTTGCGGACCCGACTCGAAGCCGGCCGCTGGGGCTGTCTGGACCTGCTGCTCGATCGTCGGATCCGGCGCACTCCGGAACTCACCGAGACCGTGTGCCGGTTGCGCGCGGAGGGGCGCACGGCCCTGGCCGACCGACTGAAGCCGACCGACGGCCTCCTGCTCGGCGTCGACGCCGCCACCCGAAACGGCACCGCCCTGGCCGCGTTGCGCACCCGCTCCGTACCCGTGGGCGCGGAGCGCCCCACCCGCGACCAATTGATCGCAACGATCCGAGGTGATGCCCCGGAACAGGCCCGCCGGGCGCTGTCCCGGCTCGCCGACGAGTACGCCGGCGACGACGAAGTACGGGCCCTCGTGGTCGAGTTGCTGGGCCATCCGGTCCCGAGGGTGCGGCTGCACGCGCACCGGATCTCGCGCCGCCTCCTGGACCGCGCCACGTACCTGCGGCATACCGAGGGCTTGCTCGCCGATCCGCGTCGGGACATCGTGCGGATGGCCATTCGTACCCTGTCGTACGCCCGCTGGGAGCCCGCCGTGCCGACCCTGGTCACCCTGTTCGGTGCCGCCGACCCGGTGCTTCGCGAGGCCGCCGCCGAGGGACTGGCCCGGATCGGCGTGCCCGCGCTGCCCACCCTGCGCAAGGCCGCCGCCCACGCCCGCCCGGACCACCGCGCCCGCTACACAAGGCTCCGTGACCGGATCGAGGCCGCCCCGGGCTGACCTCCGTGGAGACGGGGAGGAGGGGCGGCGATCACGGAAGCTGCCGGTGCAGCCACATGTCCAGGGTGACCGGACTGCCACGGCGGTCGCGGACGATCGCCGGCGCGTCGGCGCGCACGAACCCGGTGGTCCGGGCCACACCGATACTGGCGACGTTGTCCGGCGGGATTCGCAGCCCCACGGCGTGCACGCCCACCACGTGGTAGGCGTAGCCGGTCATCAGCCGGACCGCCTTCACGGCAAGTCCCCGCCCGCGATGGGCAGCTCCGATCGCGTAGGCCAATTCGGCCTGATCGTGGCGGTCGTCGAGGCCGACGAACAACATGACCACGCCGCACGGTTCGCCACCGTCGAGGGTCACGGCCAGTTGGATCGAGCGGTGTTCGGCCCTGGCCAGGCGGGCCTTGGCGAGGAACTCGCGGGCAGCTTCGGCATCGAAGGGCGAGGCGAGTGGGGTCCATCGGGCCGTCTCGACCTCGTCGAAGAGGTCGGCCAGTGCCGGGAGGTCGGCGTCGGTCCATTCGCGCAGTCGGATTCCGGGGCCGGTCAGTTCGACGGCGGAGGCCAGTCGGTACGTGCTCGGGGGTTCGGTGGACATGGGTCGAGTGTGCCCGGTGTACTCCGGGCCGAGTCGCAAACCGGGCGGCCGCGAGGCGGGTGTCCCGAGCCCGGCGACGACACGAAGCGGGGTCGCGAAGCGGCCGGTCACGGCGAATCGGCCGGTCACGACGGACGGGGTCCCGCGCCGAGCGCGGGACCCCGTCCGTGGTGAGCTGGTGGGTGAAGGTCAGCGGCGGTTCGTGGCCGCGTCGCGTGGGTCCTGGACCTTGGTGCGGTACAGCCACAGGGCCACGCCGACGACCAGCACCCCGCAGGCGACCCCGAGTTCCTTGTAGCCGCCGTAGCCGGTGATGGAGAAGCCGGTCGCGCCGACCACCAGCACCACGGTCAGGAACGCGGCGAGCAGCCAGGCCAACGGGACGAAGAAGTTCGGCAGCCGGATCGGGCGGGCCAGGTCCGGGCGGTCCCTGCGCAACATCGCGAAGCCGGAGATGGCCAGGATGTGGGTCAGGATGTAGCCCAGGTTGCCGGTCACGATGATCGCCAGCGGCGTCTTGAGCGCGATCAGGATGACCACGTTGACCACGAGCGCGATCATCAGTGCCCGGGCCGGCACGCCGCGCTTGTCGAGCACGCCGACCTGCTTGATCGTGGTGCCTTCCTTGCCCATGTTGTAGAGCACCCGGGAACCGTCGGCCAGACCGGTGATCATGATCAGCAGCAGCGAGGCGATCAGGAAGACCACCATCAGGTCGGCCGCGCCGCCCACCAGGTCGTTGAACGCGCCGACGTAGAAGGTGGTCGGGTCGAGCGCGATCGCACCCTCGCCGACGTACCCGGCCAGCGCCAGCGGCAGCAGGATGAACACGCCGAGCGAGAACAGCACGCCGGCGCGCAGCGCCCTGGAGGTGTCCTTGACGGTGTCCTTGTACTCCGGCGCGAAGGTCGCGCAGACCTCGACGCCGAACGACGTCCAGGCCATCACGTACAGCCACACCAGCGACTCGCGGATGCCCGCCGAGCCGTGCAGGTTCCAGTGCAGGTTGCTCGCGCTCCAGTCGCCACTGGCGAACGGCAGCACGATGAACACCGCGAGCGGCACCAGGAGCATGCCGCCGGTGACGTAGACGACCCACATCGCGACGTGCAGGCCGAACATGGCCGCGCCGAACAGCAGCACGATCACCGCGAGGCCGACCACGATCGGGAAGGTCAGCTCGGCGATGCCCAGGTCGAGGGTCCAGTCCTGGCCCTTGAACCACTGGGCCTGGACCAGCGAGCCGATGATGCCCGCGTACACGGACAACGCGGTGGTCCAGGGGAACCAGTAGCCGATACTGGCCAGCGGGCCGACGAACGGTGCGCGCTTCTTCCAACCCTCGGTCGCATAGTGCGCGATGCCGCCGGAGGACTCGGGGAACATCGCGGCGAGCTCGGTGTAGATCCAGTTGGCGATCGTGGCCAGGACCATCGAACCGGCCCACAGCGCGATCGCGCCCCACGCGCCGAGTCCGCCGATCGACGCGCCGAGCGAGGCGATCAGGGCGGCGGGCATGGTCAGCGACATCGCGAAGCCGTCGTACCAGCGCATCTTCTTGGCGAGCGCGGGCGGATTCGCCGCGGTGCCGGTGGCGGGGCCGGTGGAGCCGGAGGCGGCCGGCTGAGTTGATGCGGACATCTGTGTCCCCTTCGCGGGGTGGGAGCGGCCGGTGGGTGATCCCGGGGGACGGCCGCTAGGGGGAGGGGTCGCGGGCTCCGGGGGCGCCGCTGTCGGCGACGTCGTCGGCCCTGCTGATGGCCCTGTTATAGATGCGAGTTTTCGACCACGTCAAGGGTTCGTCTTTGTTCATTCGACAAATGAGACCTGTGGAAGTTGCTCATTAAGACCTATTGACAGGTCAAAGTTGCTGATGAAGTCTGAGCACACGCCGTCCGAGGACAGAGAGGGAACCCCCCGCATGAGCAGCAACGGCTCCGCCCGCCACCAGTTCTTCATCAACGGCGCCTACGTCGACGGCTCCGGCGCCGAGGGCTACGACGTGATCAGCCCGGTCACCGGCGAGTACGTCGCCACCATTCCGGTCCCCACCGCCGCCGACCTGGACAAGGCCGTCACCGCCGCCAACACCGCACAGCGCGCGTGGGCGAGGGTCAACGTCTGGCAGCGCGCCGAGCTGTGTCACCGCATCGGCGACGAGATCACCAAGCGCGTCGACGAGCTGGCCCGCCTCCAGACCCTGGAGCAGGGCAAGCCCCTCGCCGAGTCGGTCGCCGACATCGAGGAGGCCGCGCAGCTCTTCCACCTGCACGCCGAGGACGCGGTCCGGCTGCACGGCGAGACGATGCCCTCCACCGACGGCACCAAGCGGATGTGGACCTTCTACGCGCCGGTCGGCACCTGGGGCATCATCACCCCCTGGAACTTCCCGCTGCTCATGCTCGCCGAGTTCGTCGCCCCGGGTCTGGCCACCGGCAACGCGCACGTGGTCAAGCCGCCGGCCAACACGCCGCTGACCGTGCTCAAGGCGATGGAGGCGTTCGTCGCCGCCGGCGTCCCCGAGGGCCTGATCAACATCCTCCCGGGCGAGGGCGCCACCGGCGACGCACTCGTGCGGCACGACGGCATCGACGCGATCGGCTTCATCGGCTCCTCCGCCACCGGCGCCAAGATCCAGGCCGCCGCCGGCCTCAAGCGCTCGATCATGGAGTGCTCCGGCAACGGCCCGCTGGTCGTGCTCAAGGACGCCGACCTGGACGCCGCCGCCAAGGCCGCGGTGTACGGCGCGTACCTGTGCGCGGGCCAGGTCTGCTGCGCCACCGAGCGGGTGATCGTGGTGGACGAGGTGCACGACGCGTTCGTGGCCGCCGTACTGCGCGCTGCCGAGGACGTGGTGCTCGGCGACCCGTTCGACGCCGCGACCAACCTGGGCTCGCTCAACAACGAGGGCGTCGCCGCCAAGATGGACCGGCACATCGCCGACGCGCACGAGCGCGGCGCCAAGGTGCTGCTCGGCGGCAAGCGCCGCGAGGGCATGCCGACCGACCTGTACTACGAATTCACCGTGGTGGACCAGGTCCCGGTCGACAGCCTGCTCTCGCGCGAGGAGTCGTTCGGCCCGGTGGTGCCGATCATCACCGCCGCCGACGAGGACGACGCACTGCGTCTGGCCAACGACGACAAGCTCGGCCTCCAGGGTGCGGTGTTCACGAGCAGCATGCGCGCGGCCTACCGCTTCGTCGAGGAGATGGCCGTCGGCCAGGTCGTGGTCAACGACAGCACGTGCTTCTGGGACGTGAACATGCCGTTCGGCGGAGCCGGCAACCGGGGCACGGGCTGGGGCCGGATCGGCGGCAAGCACACCCTGCTGGACATGTCCGACCTGCGCACGGGCGTCATCAACCTCTGAGGCCCTCGATTGCCGGGCCGGGCTGTTCGACCTCGATCGCCGGCCATGACAGCCCGGCCGGCATTCGAGGCCAAGCAGCCCGGCCGGCGCATGAGGCCAAGAACAGCCCGGCCGGGGCTCGAGGCCACGGAGCCCGGCCGGCGTTCGAGGCCCAGGCGGCCCGGCCTGCGCATGAGGCCAAGCAAGAGCACGTACATCGGCCACAACCCGCAAGGGAAACCGCATGACCCCCAGCCACCGCACCGCCTTGCGCCGCACCGCCCAGGAACCGTTCTGGCTGGACCGGCCCGAGTGCCCGGAGCCGCTGCCCCGTCAGGTCGGGGACACCCGGACCGACCTGGCCGTGGTCGGCGGCGGATACACCGGCCTGTGGACCGCGCTGATCGCCAAGCAACGCGATCCCGGCCGCGACGTACTCGTGCTCGAACAGGGCACCTGCGGCCACGCCGCCAGCGGGCGCAACGGCGGTTTCTGCTCACCCAGCCTCACCCACGGGCTGGCCAACGGCCTCCAGCGCTGGCCGGACGAGATCGACACGCTGCAACGCCTGGGCACGCAGAACCTGGACGCGTTCGAACGCGACCTGGACACGCACGGCATCGACTGCGGCTTCGCCCGCACCGGCAAGGTCGCGGTGGCCGCCACCCCGTGGCAGGCCGAGGCGCTGCGTGCGTCGGTACCGGTGGCCAACCGCCACGGCGAGAAGGCCGAATACCTCGAACACGACGCCCTGCGGGCGTACGTCGACTCGCCGCTGTGGTCGGCCGGCGTGTGGCAGCCCGACTATGCGCTCCTGGACCCCGCCCGCCTGGTCTGGGGGCTGCGTCGGGCCTGCCTGGACGCGGGCGTGCGGATCGTGGAGCGCACCGAGGTCACCGCGATCGACACCAAGCCCACCGACCTGATCCGGCTCACCACGGCGTACGGGATCGTCGGCGCGCGCCGGGTCGCCCTGGCCACCAACATCTTCCCGCCGCTGCTGCGCCGGCTCGGCCTGAGCATGGTGCCGGTCTACGACTACGCGCTGACCACCGAGCCGCTGACGGACGATCAGCTCGCCGCCATCGGCTGGACCGGTGCGCACGGCGTCACCGACGCGGGCAACCAGTTCCACTACGTGCGCAAGACCGAGGACAACCGCATCCTGTGGGGTGGCTACGACGCCATCTACCACTTCGGCAGCAAGGTGGACGAGGCGCTGACCCAGCGCCCGCAGACGTTCGACGTGCTCGCCGAGCAGTTCGCCGCGACCTTCCCGCCGCTGGCCGACGTCGCCTTCTCGCACGCGTGGGGCGGCGTGATCGACTCGACCACCCGGTTCTGCATGTTCGCCGGCACGGCCGCGGCCGGCCGGATCGGCTACGCCCTCGGTTTCACCGGACTGGGCGTGGGCGCCACCCGGTTCGGCGCGGAGGTCGTGCTCGACCTGCTCGCGGGCACCCGGTCCGAGCGTACGGAACTCGAGATGATCAAGCGCAAGCCCATCCCGTTCCCGCCCGAACCCGCGCGCTGGATCGGCATCCAGGCCACCCGCTGGTCGATGGCCCGCGAGGACGCGCACGGCGGCCGCAACATGTGGCTGCGTACCCTCGACCGGCTCGGGCTGGGCTTCGACTCGTGAGCGACGCGAGCGGGGCCGGCGGGCCGGGCGTGGCAGGGGAGTCGGCCGAACAGGGCAGGATGGCTGCCGAAGATCGAGAGGACGTGCCGAACTCGGCGCCGCAGCAGACCCGGAGCAGCCGTATGAACCCCGCAGGCCCGCTGGACGACATCGACCGGCGCATCATCGCCATCCTCCAGGCCGACGGCCGCCGTGCGTACAAGCAGATCGCCGAGGACCTGGGCATCCCGGCGTCCTCGGTGCGCTACCGGGTGCAGCGCCTGGAGGAGAGCGGCACGCTCCAGATCGTCGGCATCGCCAACCCGCTGACGATCGGCTTCGATCGGCTCGCGATGATCGGCATGCGGGTCCGGCCCGGCAGCGCCCGGGAGGTGTGCCGCGAACTGCGCGAACTGCCGGAGACGTCCTACGTGGTGATGGTCGCCGGGCAGTACGACGTGATGGTCGAGGTGATCTGCCGTGACACCGACCACTTCACCGACCTGCTCAATCGCCGGCTGCTGCTGATCGACGGCGTGCTCTCCACCGACTCCTTCTTCGTCCTCGAAGTACACAAGTTGGCCTACGGCTGGGGTGTCGGCGGTGTGGAGTCGTCCCTGCTCGACTCGCCGGAGATACCGCCGGGATCGGGTCTGGACCAGCGCGACAACCGCTGAGCCACGGTTCGCCCGACGGTCCTTTTCCGTGGTGCCCGGACGTTGTGCCAGACGGGTGTGCGGGTGGTGCGTTGCTGCGGGCCGCGCGGGCCGGGCGGGCTGTGCGGGCCGGGCGGTCGGAGAATGAGAGAGAGGCCGGAGTTCCCGCGATGGCTCGATGGTGGGCGGTCGCTCGGTGGGCGGCGGACCGTGGGGCGAACCGCATGGCGGTAGGCCAGCACGGAGCGCAGCACACTCGGGTTCGTCCGGTCTCGGCCGTCGAGTCCGGGGCGTCGGCGGCGGGCGAGCAACTCGGTGATCGCGGCCGGTGGATGGATGTCCAGGAACACCACGGTGTCCGCCGCGGCCAACCGCATGGCCAGCGTGGGGGCGTGGTTGCCGGCCAGGATCCAGCCGGGTGCCGCCATCAGTGCGCGCTGCGCGTCGGCGAACCCCGCGGCGAACTCCTCGGCGGGCGCGGTCGATCGGTCCTCGCGGCGGTACAGGGTGTCCAAGTGTGTGACGGGGAGCCCGAGTCGGTTGCCGAGTGCATCGGCCCACCCGGCCCGGCCGGCTCCGCCGACCCCGACGACGACGATCTTGCGCATGGTCTCGCAGCCTACGGAGGCGGCCGAGGCCGCATGACGGGAATCCGGGGAACCGACCCTATCGGGTGGGCGGATCGCCCCCGAACGCGTCGTGGCACGACGCCGGCCGGGCCGTGGACGGCCCGGCCGGCGGTTGGTGTCGTGGCCGGTGAGGGTTGCCGGCCACGACACGGGTGGGCCGACCCGGTCAACCGGCGGCGGCCGGGACCCGCGATTCGGGTCGCGGATCGGCGACGGGGAAGAGTACGCGTTCCGCCAACAGCCCGAAGACCAGGCCGAACGTGGTCCAGATGACGGTGTGGATGCCGAGCGAGGCGACCCGGAAACGCCATACCACCGTGGCCGAGAACTCGGCCGGGATCTCGTTCACCATGGGCATCGCCCACATCGCGACGCCGACCGCGACCACGAACGCCGCGACCGCGAGCGGGACGGCGTTCCAGATCCCCAGCGTTGGGGTCAGCCGCCGGGCGAGCAGTATCGAGGCCGCCGCGAACAGCACGGACAGCGCGAGCATGCCGAAGTGCAGCGCGGTGCGCCGCCCGATGGTGTCCGGGTCGCCGACCGCCGGCGGGTTCGCCGGGTACTTCAGGAATGGCACCACGATCACCGTCACGAACCCGAGCAGCGCCAGCAGTCCGGCCGTGGCACGAGGGCGCAACGGCCCGATCCTGCCGTAGGCGAAGGCGAAGACGAGCGCGAACAAGCCGCCGACGGCGATCCCGTACACCCCCACGCCGGTCAGCATGCCGATGGTGCTCTGCACGCCCCGACTGACGATCTCCTCTTCGGGATCCTCAAGCGCCGGCCCGGCTATTTGGCCTCAAACGCCGGCCGGGCTGTCGATGGCTTGCCTGGGCTGTAGTTGGCTTGCGCGGGTTGCGGTGGCTTGCTTGGGCTGTGGACGGCCCTGGGCTGTGTAGATGGCGTGTCCGGGCTGTGGGGGCTTGGTCGGCTGTTGGTTTGTGGGGGGCCGGGTTGGGTGGGGTGTGAGGGTGGTCAGGTTGTTGCGGTGCCGGTGAGTCGGGTTGGGGTGAGGCGGATGGTGATTCGGACCGACTCGGGGGGCAGCGCCAGGTATTCCTCGCCCGCGCCGGGGCCCTCGTACTTCTCGGCCAACGCGACGGCGAGCCGACGGTCGACGTCCTCGGTGATCGTGGTGGTGCCGCGCACCTCCAGGTAGACGTCGGGATCGGCCGGATCGTAGATGGTCAGGCTCGCGCGCGGCTGCCGACGCAGGTTGCGTTCCTTCAGACGGCCGGCCTCCGACGAGATCAGCACGTCGTCCCCGTCGCGCTCGACCCACACCACCGAGGTCTGCGGCCCACCGTCACGATTGACGGTGGCCAACACCGCCGGGTGAGCCCCGTCGAGGAGCTTGCGGGCGGCATCGCCCAGCGAAATCGTCATGTTCGGGATCCTACGGCGTGCCCTCGATCCCGGAGGAGTGTGCGGGCTCCTTCGCCGAGCGCCGTTCTCGCGCTCGTGTGCGCCGGTGCTGCGCCGTGACGACATGCCGCGCCGCACGCACCACGGCGCACACCGCTACGGAGCCGCTTCGCGGAACCGGGGGTAGGCGGGGCACCTGCCGCCCGCGCTCGAACCCGGCGCCGTCACCGCCCAGGCTGCGGCGGCCTCGGCGTTGTTGTTTCGGGGCGTGGCCGAACCAGGCCCCGAGCTGGGGCCGTTGGTGGAGGCGCGACGAGTGCTTGCCGAGTATTCCCCGACCGAGCTCAAGGAGCGACAGGAGCGACTCGTGGCCAGGCTCGAAGAGCGCTCGGCTGTGCGTGGCTGAGGACGGGCGATGCGGATCTACGGCCGGATGACGGTTTTGCCGAGGGGGCGGCCGGTGAGTTGGTCGCGCAGGACGGTGGGGAGTTCGGGGAGGGTGATCTCGTCGGTGATCAGGCGTTCCACGGGCAGGCTCGGGAGAGTGGTCAGGGCGGTGGCGAAGTCGGCAGAGGTGGTGCCGTAGCTGCCGGCGACGGTGACCTGGCGGCCGCACCATGTGGTGTGGACCGCGTGTTCGTGCCGGCGGACGTGGTCCAGGTCGACGGCCAGGCCCGACAGTTCGTCGCCGGGCGCGGTACCGCCGTAGAGCAGGGCCAGGCCGGACGGGACGAGGACGTGCAGGGCGTCGGCCAGGACGTCCGGGCGGACGAAGCTGGTGGCGATCACCGCCACGTCGAAGGTGGAGGCGGGCAGCGCGGCGATGGCACACACCTCGAAGCCCCGGTCCCGGAGGAACTTCGCCCGGTCGGCGCTGCGATTGGCCAACGTGACCTCGGCGCCGGCCAGTTCGGCCAAGCGGGCGATCAGCAGACCTGCCGCGCCCGCGCCGAGCACGACCACTCGGCGGCCGGCCGGCGACGTGCCCAGGTGGCCGGCCAGTGCCGCGACGCAGTGCCCGGCGCACGCGAGTGGCTCGGCGAACACGGCCTGTCGGGAGGGGAGTCGGTCCGGGACCCGGGGGAGTGCGGTGAGCAGGCGGTCGGCCGGCCCGGCCGCGTACATCTCGGTCGCGAAGCCGGTGGTGCGGGCGAGCCGGACGTTCGGGTCCAGGGCCACCCGCCGACCGGTGGGCAGCCGATCCGGAAGGGTGGATTCGGTGATCACGCCAACGAGTTCGTGCCCGAACTGGCTGGGGCCGTGCCGCTCGCGGGCCACCTCCTTGAGGTCGGAGCGGCACAGGCCGGCCAGTTCGACCCGGATCAGCACCCGGTGCTCACCCGCCGGCGGGTCCGGCCGGTCGTGCCGCAGGCAGGGGCCGTCCGGGCCCAACTCGACCCTCATTCCGGCGAGTCCGAGGGGGTGGTCGAGGTCGCCGCCGCGGACTCGGCCGGTCGAACCGGCGGGCACGGTGTCCCCGCGGCGGGGCGACCCGAGCGCGCCTCGGGGACCGACCGCGTCTCCGGGCCCGACCGCGCCGCGGCGGCGGTGGTTGCCGCGGCAGCCGTACGGGCCGCCGGAGCCGGAGCCGGAGCCGGCCGCGAAGCCGAAGCCGGACCCGGGTGCGAAGCCGAAGCCGCACCCGTGCGCGTCGCCGGAACCGAAGCCGAAGCCGAAGCCGAAGCCGGGCCCGGGTGCGAAGCCGAAGCCGGACCCGGACCCGCACCCGCGTGCGTCGCCGAAGCCGGCGCCGTCGGCGCCGTCGGCGCCGTGCGCGCCGTCTGCGTCCGCAACATCTCCAGCGCCTCGCCGAACCCGTCCGCGATCAGGTGCGCGTCGGTCGGGGTCAGGATCAGCGGCGGGCGCAACTCGATCACGTTGCCCAGGCCGTGTTCCGACACGCGGGTGAGGATGCCCCGCGCATGCAGGTGGTGCTGGAACGCCTGGGCCAGCTCCGGCGCCTTCGCGCCGTCCGGGCGGACCAGTTCCACGCCGATCATCAGGCCCGGCCCGCGGATGTCGCCGAGCACGGGGTGCTCACGCTGGAGCACCCGCAGCCGCTCGCTCAGGATTGCCCCGACCCGGCGTACGTTGGCCAGGAATCCGGGTCGGCGGACGATCTCCAACGTCTTGACCGCCGCCGCCGCGGCAAGCGTGTGGCCGCCGTAGGTGAACCCGTGCAGCGACCGGTCCCAGTCGGCCATCCGTTCCTCGGTCAGGATCGCCGCGAGCGGCAGGCCGCTGCCGGTCAGGCCCTTGGAGACGGTCATCATGTGCGGGGCCACGCCGAAGTGGTCCGCCGCGAACATCTCGCCCGTCCGGCCGAACGCGGTCTGGATCTCGTCGAAGATCAACACGATCCCGTGTTCGTCGCACAGCGCCCGCAGCGCCTGGAAGTACCCGGGCGGCGGCACGATGTTGCCGCCCATCCCGCTGATCGGCTCGATCAACACACACGCGACGCTGCCGGAACTCGCGTACGTGATGAAGTCCTCGATCCGCTCCACGCACAACATTCCGCAGGTGTCCGGAGTCTGCCGGTAGAAGCAGCGGAAGCAGTAGGCATCGGGCACGTGCAGGGCGCCGGCGGCATGGGCCGGAAACGGCGCGCGCATCCGGCTGCTGCCGTTGAACGCGGTGGCCGCGATGGTCTGCCCGACGTGGCCCCGGAACGGCACGATCACATCGCGCCGCCCCGTGTGGTGTCGGGCGATCTTGATCGCGCCCTCGTTCGCGGTCGAACCGCCGCTGCTGCGCAGGTTCACCCGGGTCAGGCCGGCCGGTGCCAGGTCCACCAGGTCGCACATCAGGCGGTCGGTGGGCTCGGTGCGGAACGAGGATGAGGCGAAGACCAGTTCCTCGGTCTGTGCGCGCACGGCCGCCATCACTTCGGGATGGTTGTGCCCGAGCACCAGGTTGAACGTCCCGGACACGCAGTCGAGATACTCACGGCCGGTGGAATCCCAGGAACGAATGCCCTCGCCGCGCACCAACACCGCGTTGCCCAACTGGTATTGCGCGACCTGCACGGCCCCGGCCGACGGTTCCCGTGCCGGCTCAGTCATCGCGGTGGTCCGCATCCAGCCAGGCCAACTGGGTGCGGACCCAGGCCTCCAGGGTCCACGGCTCGGCCACCCGGCGCCGTCGCTCGGCCGCCGCCTTGCGCTCGGCGGCGGGTGCGGTCAGCGCGGCGACCAACGCCTCGGCCTGTTCGACCAGGTCGAAGGGGTTGACCGTGCGGCAGACCGGACCCAGGATCTCCGCCGCACCGCACATCTCGGACAGGATCACGTCCGCATCCCGCTCGTTGACGAGTGGCGCCTCGAACGTGCTCAGGTTCTGGCCGTCCACCGTCGAGTTGAACATCAGCACGTCGGCCCGACGGAAGCAGCCGATGGTGTGCTCGACCTCGTTGTCGCAGTGCAATCGCACGGTGTCCGGGCCCAGTTCGGCGTTCGCCTCGGCGATCGTGTACTCCACGCGGCGCAGGTATTCGGCGTTCGCCTCGACGTAGAGCCGATTGGGATTCATCCGGATCAGCAACCTGGACGAGCGCACCGACGGTTCCAGGCGATGAGCCGCCACGAAGGCCCGCACCGCACGCTCGGCGTTCTTCATCGGGTCGGTCCGGCCGCTGTGCACCACCAACGGCACGTCGCCCGCCCACTCCGCGATCCCCTCCGGGAGGCGAGGTCGGTCCGCCTCCAGGGCGAGCGGACTGTAGCCGAGCGGCATCGTGCGCACCCCGGTGCGCCGGCCGCGCCAACGCACCACGCCCGCGTTCCGGTCCACCTCCGCGTCGGGTATCAGATCCGCGACGCAGTCCAGGAAGTTGCGGCACCAGCGCTCCGCGAAGAAGCCGATGGTGGTCGCGGGCAACATGCCCTCCAGGATGCCGACCCGCATCGCCTTGGGCAGGATCCGCCAATAGTCCGGCGACGGCCACGGGATGTGCACGAAGAGCAGGATCGGCGCGTTGGTCCGCACGGCGCGCAACCTGGCTGGCACGCCGACGAGTTGATAGTCGTGCACCAGGTAGGCCGGGTCCGCCACGTCGGCCGAGTCGGCGAGCAGCGCACCGGCGAAGTCCTCGGTGAACCGGGCGAACCGGTCCAGCGCGGCGTAGGTCTCGGTCCCGAAGGTCGGCGTCTTCCACCTGTCCCAACCGTAGTTGTTCGCGGCCCACATCAGCTGTGCGGTGAGGAAGTTCTGTACCACCTCGAAGGTGTCCCGATCGTGTCGGAGCAGGCGGACCCGGATGTCACGGCCGGAACGCAACCGCAGATCCAGGCCGTTCGGATTCTCCCGGGCCGCCCGATGGTCGTCGTCGGTATCCGCGCTGGCGATCCAGGTGACGTCGAGCACGCCCGCCTGCTCGGCGACCACGTTTCCGGTACCACCCGGGGCGAGCCATGGTCGCAACGTGCCGCGCTCGGGATCCGGGGCGAAACTGACGGCGGCGCGCTTGCTGGCCAGGAACAGATGACGGTCCATCAGGGCTGGTCCCTTCCGAAGACGACGGGGGCGTCGAAGGCGGCTGAAGCGTCGAGGGCGGCTGGGGTGTCGGTATCGGGTGCGGCTGCGGTGTCGGGGGTGGCCGGGGTCCGGTGCGGCCCGGGCGAGGGATGGTCAGCTGCCGGCGCGGCGATCAGTGCGACGTCCGCGGCGAAGACGTCCACCGGTGCCAGGCCGCGCAGTTCGGGCAGGTGCGCGGCGCGCTCGCTGTGCAGGCACGCGTTGCGCGGGCGGCACGCGTACGCCGTGTCCCCCTGCGGTACGGCCGTCACGAGCGCGGGGTCGACGCCGTAGGTCGTCGCGATGTGCCGGGCCCATCGGACCCGGGAGAGCCGGCGCGGACCGCCCAGATGCACCACGCCGGTGTGCGGCGAGTCGAGCAGCGCGGTGGTCCAGGCCGCGACGTCGTCGATCAGCACGGGGGTGTTCCAGTGCCGGTCCGGCACCGCGACCGGCGCGCCCACGGCCAGGCGTTCGGCACACGTGGTGAAGAAGTTCGGCCGCAGACCGGCCCGGTCCCACCCGTACACCAGGCTGACCCGCAGCACGAGCGCGTCGCCGCCGGCCAGGTAGGCGGTCTCGGCGGCCAGTTTCGCGCGTCCGTAGGCGTTGGCCGGCGCGGTGGGATCGGATTCGACACAGCTGTCCGCGTGTCCGGCGAACACGTTGTCCGTGGAGATCAGCAGGGTCCGCGCGGTCCGACCCGCGAGGGCGGAGACCACATGCCGGGCTCCGGCCGCGTGAACGGCCGCCGCCCCGGCCGGATCGGCCTCGCACCAGGTGATGTCCGAGGGCCCGTGCGCGGCCACCACCGCGTCCGGGCGGACCGCATCCACGACGGTACGCACCTGGCCCGGATCGGCGACGTCCACCGGGAGCCAGCGCAGCCCGCGGGTCTCCGGAGTGCGCGGGCGGCGCCGCGAGCCGAGCACCACGCCGTGGCCGAGGCGGCTCAATCGGGTGCCGACGTGGCCGGCTATGTACCCCGACCCGAACACCAGGACCCGGGTCATCGGGAAACCCCCTTCCGGTTCGGCCCGTTGGGCCGGTCGGGCCGGTGCGAACCGCTCGGGCCGCCCGATTCGCGCGATCCGCTCGGCTCACTCGAACCGTGCGATCGGCTGGGGGCGTGCGGTGAACTCCGGTCGTCCGCACGGTCGGTCCGGCCCGCCGGATCCGTCGCCGGGTCGACGCTCGGGCCCGCCGGGCCCACGGTCGGGTCCACCGGGTCCACCGGGTCCACCGTCGGTTCCGTACCCACGTCGGCCCCCGGATCACCAGCCCACTCGCTCGGCAGCAACCGCAGCGCCTGACTGCCCGTCACCACCACCACCCCGCACAGCGCGACGAGGCCGAGGACGGTGCCCAGGCCGAGGTGCCCGGCCAAGGTGCCGACCAGCGGCGGAGCGCCCAGGAAGCCCGCGTACGAAACCGTGGTGACCAGCGAGATCGCCTGCGGGCGCTGCTGCGGGGCGACCGCGCGCCCGGTCGCCGCGAGCAGCGTCGGCACGACCGGGGCCAGCCCGACGCCGGCGAGCGCGAACCCGGCGAGCGTGCTCGCGGTGGACCAGGCCGCCGCCGCGACGGCGAGTCCGAGGCCGCCCAGCGCCCCGCCGACGAGCACGAGCGTCCGGTCGCCGACCCGTTCGCCGCGCCACTGGGCGAGCACGCGACCGACGGACAGGCCGGCCATGTAGGCGGCCGGGCCGCACGCGGCGAGGAACGAACCCGCGCCGAGGTTGTCCGCGAGATGGATCGCGCCCCACTGCTCGACGGTGTTCTCCATCAGCAGCACGGTGCCGCCGACCGCGCCGACCACGAACAGGGCGACCAGAAGCCGGCCGTGCGCGCGGTCGGTCCGCGCGGCCGGCTCGGAGTCCGGCTCCTGCTCCTGCCACCGCCGCCGGTCGATCGCCAGGATCGCGCTGAGTGCGACCAGCACGGCGATCGCCACCAGGATCGCCCGTGCGGACGCGCCCAGATGCAGGGCCAGGCCGACCGCCGGCGCGGCGAGCACCATCGCCAGCGGGGTGGCCGCCTGAACCTTGTTGAACAGCCGCTCGCCGGTGAGCGCCTCGCGTGCGGCGGTGGTGGCGTTCAGCGCCACCTCGATCGCGCCGCTGGCCGCACCGATCAGGAGCAGCGCGGCGGCGAACGTCCACCGGGATCCGGCCCCCGCGACGGCGAGGGTGCCGAGCGCGAACGCGGCGGTCACCAACGGCAGCGTGCGCGGCCCGAGTCGCCGCGCGAGCGGCCCGGTGAGCAACATCGCGGGTACCGCCGCGACCGGGACCGCGAACAGGGCCAGGCCCAGTTGCCGGTCGTCCAGCGCCAGTTCGTCCTTGAGCGTGGGGATCAGCGCGGCCCATCCACCCCAGAACAGCCCCCAACTCGTCGCGGGAGCCACCAGCCCCAGCACACCGCCGCCGTGCCGCATCGACGCTCCGTCCGTGAGGGGTGACCGAGAGTGCCGCCCACCGTACTGCCCCGTCACCACTCTCGGCCGGCATCCTGCACGGGTAGCGTGACCTGGAGCATTGCATTTCGGCGCATTGCACTTCGACGGACCGGGGAGGCTTTCGACCGTGGGATACCGGGCCGGCAGGTATTGGGCGATCGACGCCGGCGGCACGCGCACCACGGCCATCGCGCTCGACACGATCCGGTACAGCCGGGAGTCGGTGAACCCCGCCTCGGCCGGCGCGGCGGCCGAGCAGACGTTGGCGCGACTGTTGTCCGAGATGGCCGCAGACCTGGGCGGCGCGTCGGTCGGCTGGTTCGCGAGCTCGACGATCACCATGGACACCGCGCCGGAAGCGATTGACCGACTGGCCGCGCTCGTGCGCGAGCAGGGCTTCGAGGGCCGGCTCGTGGTCTCCGGCGACGTGCCGCCGCTGCTGTTGACGCCGCCGCTGTCCGGCCGCGGCGTCGTGGTGGTGGCCGGCACCGGCTCGGCCTGCGTGGCGAGTGCCGGGCCGGACGCGGGCCCACCCGTCGTGATCGGCGGGTGCGAGTATCTGGGCAGCGACGAGGGCAGCGCGTACGCGCTCGGCGAGGCGGGCCTGCGGGCCGCCGTGCGCGGGGCGGACGGCCGCGGGCGGCCGACCTCGTTGTTCGCCGCATCCGGCCCGCGCGAACTCGCGCGCCGGCTGGCCGCCGAGCCGTTCCCCAAGGCGGCGGTGGCCGCACTCGCCCCAAAGGTGTGCGCGGCCTGGCAGGCGGGCGACGCGGTGGCGGGCGAGGTGGTGCGCGCCGGCCTGGACGAGTTGATCGCGGGTGTGCGCGCGGCCCGGGACGCGGCCGGGCTGACCGGGACCTGGCGGGCCGTGCTCAACGGCGGCGTGTTCCGCGGGTGTCCGCCGTACGCCGCCGAGCTGAGCCGGCGGATCGTCGGCGAGCTGGGCGCGGCCGAACCGCCGACCGTGATCGCCGATCCGGTCGCCGCGGTGTATGCCGCGCTGCTGGCGAACGAGGGTTCACCACCCAAGAGTTGGGCACATATCCGCAACCTCTGATGGGCCGGGGCACAGCCGAGCGAGGGGGATCGCCGATGATCGGGCAACCGCACGAACGGGCACCAGGAGGCGTCCCGCGACCCCGGCAGCCCGGGACGGAATCCGCCGCCGGCCGGGCGCACGCACGCGCGGACGACGCCGGGCCGATTGGGCTCGGGCTGTGTCTGGCCGCACTGGCGCCCGTGGGGCTGAGCGGGGCGTTGCAGGTGGCCCGGGATGCGGGGGTGGGCGTGGTGGATCTGCCCGCGGACGCCCACTTCGCGCTGGTGGACCGCGGGCGGCTCGCCGATCCCGGCCTGCATCGCGAGGTACGCGAGGAATGCGCGGCGGCCGGGGTCGAGGTGGGCTGTGTGAGCAACAGCCGGGACACCCAGTTGGTGCTGGGGCCGCACGGGCCGCACACCGACCCGGTGCTCGTCGGGACGGCCGAGGCCAAGCGGGCGCACGGGCTGCGGGCCGCGCTCGACACGGTACGGCTGGCCGCCGGTCTGGGCGCACCGCTGGCCCGGTTGATGCTGGGGGTGCCCGATCTGGCGCGCTGGCTGTCCTGGTCGGGCAGCGACGCGAGTTGGCAGGACAACGTGGATGCGTGGGCGCTCGCCGCGCGGCCGATCCTGGATCTCGCGGACGCGGTGGGCGTGCGGGTCGTGTTCGAGCCGCACCCCAAGCAGGTCGCGTACGACCCGGCGAGTGCGAGAGCACTGCTCTCGGCGGTGAGCGGTGTTCGCCTGTGCCTCGATCCGGCCAACCTCGCCGCCACCGGACACGACCCGGTGGCGGCCGTGCGCGGTTGGGGCGAGCGGCTCGCGGCCGTGCACGCGAAGGACCTCCAGCGCTGGTCCGGCTCCGAATCGCCGCGCGGCGCGGGCTGGTCGCGCTATGGCCCCGGCCCGGCGATCCGCTTCCGCGCACTCGGCGCCGGCGACCTGCCGTGGCCGGCCATCGTGGCCGCGCTGCTCGACGACGACTACCGGGGAGTGATCTACGTGGAACACGAGGACGCCCTACTGCCCACGGAGCAGGGCATCACCACGTCGCTCGCACTGCTGCGCACCCTGATACCTGCCGGACCGGCCCAGGGGCGGACCTGGTGACCCTCGACGGAGTACGCGGCGCGCTGCTCGCGGGCGGCCTGGGCGAGCGCATGGGCCCGCTCACCGCCGACGTGTGCAAACCCCTGGTGCCGTACGCCGCGTCGTGTCGGCTGGTGGACTTCAGCGTGGCCAACGCGATCCGCTCCGGCCTGCCCGAACTGGTCCTGCTCTCCCAGCATCGGGAATCCGACCTGGTCCGGCACCTGGTCACGCAGTGGGACGAAGTCCCGGGCACCCGGCTGCACTTCGGCCCCCACGACGCACTGGCCCGAAGCGGGCCGGGAGCGATCCTGCCCGCGCGCCCGGCCGAACGCGGCACCGCCGACGCGCTGCTCGCCAACGCGGAGTACCTGTTCGCCCCGGGCGCGAGCGATCTGCTGGTGCAACACGCGGATCACGTCTACGAGTTCGACTATGCGCCGCTGGTCGCCGCGCACCGGGCCGCGGGCGCCGACTGCACGATCGGCGTGCAGCGGATCGAGCGTCGCTACGTGCACCTGTTCGGGATGGTCGAGACCGATGCGGAATTGCGGGTCCGAGCGCTGGTCGAAAAGCCCGCGCGGCCGACGTCGGACCTGGTGTTCACCGCGTTCTGCGTGTTCCGGATCGACGCGCTGCGCGAGGTCCTGGCCGAGTTGGCCGCGCTCGGCGAGGACGGCTGGCAGCACGACATCAGCCGCGACGTGCTGCCCGCGATGATCGCCCGGGGCCGCCGGGTGACGGCGTACCGGGTGCACGACTACTGGGCCGACATCGGCACGGTCGAGCGCTACCGCACCGAGCAGCTGCGGCTCGTGGAGCAACCGCACCCGATCCGGTCCGAGACGCTCCCGCGCACCCTGGCGGGCCTGCCGGACGGCTTCCCGCGCTACGTCGCCGGGAGTCTGCTGGGCGCCGAGATACCGCCGGGGGCGCACGTCGAGCACAGCGTCGTGCACCCCGGTTGCCGGATCGAGCCGGGCGCGAGCGTACTGCGCTCGGTGCTGCTGCCCGGCGCCACGGTCCGCGCGGGACACACGGTTCGGGACGCCATCGTCACTCCGACCGGCATTCTCCAGCCGGCCACGCCCGTCGACCCGCCGCCCCGGCCGGCCACCGAGCCGCCCTCCGACCCGCCCTCCGAGGCATCCGCCGACCGCTCTCCCGACCCCGTCAGGAGAGCGCACGGTCCAACTCTTTCGCCGTGATGAACGACGTGTGCGTGCCCGCCGTCCGGACGGCGTGCGCGCCCGCGTGGGTGCCGGCGGCGGCGCAGCCCGCCCAGTCGCGGCCGGCCAGGTAGGCGTACAGGAAGCCCGAGACGTAGCTGTCCCCGGCGCCGTTGGTGTCCACCACCTCGTCGACCCGCATGGCCAGCGCCGGTACGTGCCGCATCGGTTGGTCCGCCAGTACCAGGAAGCTGCCCCGGCCGCCGGCCATGGCGACCACGATCTTGGCCCGGCCCCGGGCCAGCACGTCCCGCGCGGCCTCCTCGACCCGGTCGCCGAGCCGGTTCGTGGAGGTGAACACCAGGTCGGCCCCGTACGCGAAGTCCGCCCGGCCGGGGTCCTTCCCGTCCCAGCCGTGCAGGTCGGTCGAGGTGGACACGCCCGCCGCGATCGCCTCGGCCAGCGCGGGCCGGGACCACCCGCCGATCGACACGTGTGCATGCCGGGTGCGGGCGAGCGCCGGGCGGTACAACTCGGGGTCGACGACCAGGTCCGCGGGCAGCCGGCTGTCGTGCAGCGAGAGTCGTTCGCCGTCCGGGCCGACCAGGTTGACGCTGCGCGGGGTACCGCTGGGGTGGGACACGTGCGCGAAGGACAGGCCCTGTTCGGCGTAGTGGGCGAGCACGAAGTCCGCCTCCGGGTCGGCGCCGAGCACGGCCGCGAAGTGAGTGCGCAGGCCCAGCGCCCGGCAGCCGAGCGCCACCCCGTTGCCGGTGTGCGCGACGTACTGACGGATCGGCGGGACCTTGAAGTCGCTTATCGGCAGCGGTAGTTCCGGCACGCGGACGATGATGTCCACCCCGACGCCGCCGACCACGAACACATCCAGCTCAGTCATCGGTGCCTCCGTGGCTGCGGGCGAACGAGACCCCGGCGGCGGCGGGGGAGACCACGAGCGCGGCGTGGATCTCCTCGTCGCTCACGTCGTCGGTGATCACCGTCTCGCCGAGCGCGGTGGGCAGCACGAACCGCAGCCGGCCGTCTCGGATCTTGCGGATCTGGCCGAGCGCCTCGACGGTGGTCGCCGGGTCGAGCCGGGCGGGCAATCCGGCCAGCGTGGTGGGCAATCGCACCCGGTCCAGCAGCCCGGTCACCCGCGCGCACAGGGCCGGGTCGAGCAGCCCGCGTCGTTCGGCGATCCGGGCCGCGCAGGCCATTCCGAAGGCGACCGCCTCGCCGTGCAGGATCGGGCCGTAGCCGGTCGCGGTCTCCACCGCGTGGCCGATGGTGTGCCCGAAGTTCAGCGGCCGGCGAAGGTCGCGCTCATAGGGATCACGGGCGATCAACCGGCACTTGAGCACGCTGGAGGCATGCACGAGGGCGGCGGTGGGCGCCGGTTCGGCGGCCAGGATGGCCGCATGCCGATGCTCGATCAGCTCGAACAACTCCGGCGAGGCGATGATCCCGGTCTTGATCGCCTCGGCGAGCCCGGCGCGCAGCCCGCGACGGTCCTGGGTGCTCAGATACCCGACGTTGGAGACCACGGCCCTGGGCTGGTAGAACGCGCCGATCAGGTTCTTCGCGGACGGATGGTCGATGGCCACCTTGCCGCCGAGCGCGGCGTCCACGTGGGCGAGCAGCGTCGTGGGCACGTTGATGTACGGGATGCCGCGCATGTACGCGCTGGCCACCCAGCCGACCGTGTCCATCACCACGCCGCCGCCGACCGCGAGCAGGATGTCGCGGCGGGCGAGCGAGGTGCCGGCCAGCCAGTCCAGCAGGGTGCTCGCGGTGGGCAGGCTCTTGCTCGCCTCGCCGGCCGGGAACGAGGTGTGCACCACGTCCAGCCCGGTCGCGGACAGGCGTTCGGCGAGCCGGCGCCCGTGCAGCCGGTAGACGGTGTCGTCCGTGATCAGGGCGACGCGCCGACCGTCGATCTCGGCGCACAGCCGCGCGAGCGCGGTGGCCTCGTCGAGGCACACGTGTACCGGATACGTGTCGAGCCGCCGGGCGGAGGCCATGATCGGATCGACCGGACCGCGTGGCAGCGCCAACTGTTCGGACACTCGGACGTATTCGGTCATATATTCACACCCCGGCGGCTCAACGAAGACGTCGCAGACAATCCGGATATTCGCTGCCGAAATAATTACGGCGAGCGCTACGAAAAGTCAACAAGGACTCACCCAGAGTGCGTCCGCGCGGTTATATCAGACCCCTCGACGCTATTCCCGGCATTCGCCGATGCCGCAAAACTTCGCCCGGAAACGGCCTACGCGGCGGGCTGCGCAGGGTTCTGCGCGCCGGCCGTCGCGGGCGCGGTGGCCACGATCTGCTCGACGTTCTCGTGCCCCCACACGCCCAGCGGCAACAGCGCCTCGTTGAGCGAGCGTCCCAGCGGGGTCAGCGAGTAGACCACCTTGGGCGGGACCTCGCGAAACACCTCGCGGTGCACGATTCCCCGGCCCTCCATCTCGCGCAGCTGCTGGATCAGCATCTTCTCGCTGATACCGGACACCGCCCGGCGCAACTCCCCGAAGCGCCGCTCCTCGACGTGCAGCGCCCACAGGATCAACGCCTTCCACTTGCCGCCGATGACATCCATGGCGGCATCGAGGCCGCACTGGTAACGCCGAGCCATGCGCGTCTCCCGTTCCTGGCGATCCCTGCCGATCCCCACCGTTCCCGAGCCATCCTTACCGACAGGTAGGTACTGCTCCATATTGTCCGTACGCATTCGGCCGAAGGCAAAGGAATCCCCACCGCGGCCGTGTCGAGGACGCGCAACCGGGGTGTGGCTGCGCGAGCATGGCGGGATGAGTGAGCATGTCGTGTCACGGGTTTTCCGGGTCAGCACCGGCCGGCAGGAGCGGGTGTACGACCTGAGCGGTAAGTGTGCCGAGTTCCTGCGGGAGGTGGCCGGCGGGCGGGACGGATTGCTCAATGTGTTCGTGCCGCATGCCACCGCGGGGGTGGCGGTGTTGGAGACCGGGGCGGGCAGCGACGACGACCTGCTCGCGCTGCTGGCGGATCTGCTGCCGGCCGACGACCGGTGGCGGCATCGGCACGGCAGCCCCGGGCACGGGCGTGATCACGTGCTGCCCGCGCTGGTCCCGCCGCACGCGACGCTGCCGGTGATCGGCGGCGAACTCGCGCTGGGTACCTGGCAGTCGGTCACGATGGTGGACACCAACCGGGACAACCCGGACCGGACGGTACGGCTGACCTTCATGGGCTGAGCCGGCCGGGGGCCTTCCCCGCTCGTGTGGGCCGAGTGCGCCCGGTGTTCGGCCGTGGGTCGAACACCCGGGCGCGCTCGCCGTTTTTCGACGCTCTTGCGCCGTTTTCGGCCACCGGGCGGCCGCACCCTCGGCCCCTCCGGCCGCCGGGGAAATGTTCCGGCCAATCCGTCGAAGGTGCGCACTGATCTCCTCGGCAATGGATATTTCCTGTATCGGCTCGATCACGTCCCGTTTTCCTGCCGATCGCGTACTTTCCGCCCGAGAAAATGCGAGGCGGTATTCCGCTTCCGCCGGTGGACCGGCCGCCGGGCACCACCGCCCGTCCGCCCGTCAGCCGAAGGGATCCGATTCTTGAAGGTTCGACACCATGCCCTTCGACGTCGTCTTCGACCGATTCCGGTACGACCACCCGGTCGACGGCGACCAGCCGGAGAACAGTAACGCCGAAGGCGAGGAACTGCCGCGGCCTCGCGGACGCGTTGCTCGGCGGATGGTGGCGGATCGAACCGGACCGCGCGACCCTGCTCGGCACATGATCGCCTGGGAACTGCCCGGCCGATTGGCGGGTGTGACCCGGGTCGAGGCGTATCCGGCCGGTGCCGGACGCGAGTTCGGGATCGGGGCGGGTCGCGGGCCCGGGTTCGTGCCCAGCGCCGGCACGGTCGTCGGGCCGACGCGCGCTACGCGCTGTTCCGGCACGCCCTGTTGGAGCGCGGAGTACACGTCGACGCGGTCGGTTCGGCGTGCTGGTTCGTGTCCGCGGCGCTCACCGACCACGACGTCTCGGCCGCGTGCACGGCGGTGGACGCGGCGTTCGTACTGCTTGCCGGGGTGTGAGGGATCGGCAGCCGGCGTACGGGTGGGCCGGCTTCGGCTGTTCGGGGGTCCGTCGGGGTGTCGTACGCGCGGGTCGCCCACGCGTCGGCCGAGGCCATGACTAGCCTTACGTAACCGTCCTGATCATCGGGACGGCGTCCCCCACACAGGTAAGGATTCGCCGATGGGTTTGAGGAGTCTGCTGCGCAACGTCTTTCGTTCGCGGACGTCCCGCGAGGCGGCGGAGACACCCGAGACGACGGACGTGGCCGCCGCGCCGACCGACCTCGGCGGCGCGCCGACCGAGCCCCCGGTCGTCGCGCCCGAGCCGGTCGCCGGAGCGGAGCCGAAGACACGCGTCGAGACGACGACGCGCGTGGAGTCGGTGAGCCCGGAACCGGTGATCGAGCCCGAGCCGGTCGCCGTGGACGAACCGGTCGCCGTCCGCGAGCCGATGGTCGAGCCGGAACCGGCAACCCGTGCGGAACCGGTCGCCATCGAGGAGGCGACCACCCCTGAGGAGCCGACCATTCTCCCGGAGCCGGTCGTTCTCCCGGAGCCGGTCGTCATCCCGGAGTCCCGGGCGGAGCTCGACGCCCCGGGGCCGGCGCCGACATCGATTCCCGTACCGGCACAGTCGATCGCGACACCCGCCGAGGTCGAACAGGTCGAGGCCGAGACCGTCGTCGAGCCGGCCGCCGCGGAGGCGTCGGCGACCGAGGTCGAGGCCGAGCCGTTCGTGGTCGCCGAGGCCGCGCCGGTTCCGACCACCGTCGCGGTGGTGCCGCCGGCCCGGGCCGAAGAGGTCGCGCCCGGCCTCGGCGCTCGCGTGGAGACCGCCGCGGCGGCCGTGGCCAAGTGCGGCCTCGCCGGCCGCAGCGTCGCGGTCTACCTCGTCCTGGACCGCTCCGGCTCGATGCGCTCCTACTACAAGGACGGCACCGTCCAGCACCTCGCCGACCAGACGCTCGCGCTGTCCGCGCAACTCGGCGAGGCCGTCGTGCCGTTGGTGTTCTTCTCCACCGACGTCGACGGCGTCGCCGACCTCGACCCCGGCAATCACGTCGGCCGGATCGAGGAACTGCACGGCTCCTACGGGCACATGGGCCGGACCAACTACCACTGGGCGATCGCCAAGGTGGTCGAGCACTACCGCGCGTCCGGCAGCACCGACCCGGCGCTGGTGATCTTCCAGACCGACGGCGCGCCGACCAGCCGCCCCGCCGCCGCGAAGGCGCTGTGCGAGGCGGCCGGGCTGCCGATCTTCTGGCAGTTCATCGGCTTCGGCGACCCGGAGGCCAAGGGTTTCGACTTCCTCCGCAAGCTGGACGAACTCACCGTGCCGGAGCAGCGTGTGGTCGACAACGCGGGGTTCTTCCACGCGGGACACGACCCGAGGCTGCTCGGCGACGCGGAACTGTACGACCAACTCCTCCTGGAGTTCCCGGAATGGCTGAACGAGGCGGTCGCGGCGGGCGTACTGGCGGCGGACCCGGTGGACGCGCTGGTGTAGTCGAAGGCGGGATCACGCCCGACGGTCGGCCGGACGGCCGACCGTCGGGCGTTTTCCCGGTGGGTCGAGGGCGCCGGTCGGTCATGGGCGTTCGGGACGGGGGAGCAGCGGGCCACGGCGCCGGTGGCGCGGATGCGAGCCACCTCCGGGACGCATGCGGAGTCGGCTCGTGCGTGCCCACCGGGACCGCACGCGAGGCCGCCGGGCGGCGGGTCGCCGCACCGGCACCGTCACGCCGGATCCCCGGGCTCCTCCAGCGCGCGTACGGCCCGACCGATGTCCGCCTCCGTCGCGCCCGACAACACCACCTCGACGTCGCCGCGCCGGATCACGATGTCGGGTCCGCCCGGGCCCGCCATCGGTGCACGCGAGCGGCGCCAGCCGGCGATCGCCACCAGCAGGCCGCCCAGACCGATGCCATTGCTCAGCACGACGTTGACCACATCGAGCGTGGTCCCCATGCCGCCGACCGTGTCGTCCTCGGCGTAACTGGTCGCGGTGCCGCCCGAGACGTCCGGGTCCATCGCCAACCAGCGTTGCAATGACGCGACTTCGCAGCCCTCGTCGCCGACCACGCGCACCTGCACGAGCACTTGCCGCCACCCTTCGGAGACCGTCGGGGGCCCGCGCGCGGCGGGCCGACCTGCCCGGGCCATGATGCCGGCACGCCTTCGGCGGCAATTCACGGCCGGTACGGGTTCGGCCCGCCGTCCGACGCGGTGACCGGTCGCGGCGCCCACCGGCCCGACGTGCCGTCGTTCATCCGCGTGCGACCACACGCGCAACGCCGGTTCCGCCGCCGCGACGTGGGCCGGCTCGCCGCCGGTCAACACGATCAGCGTGCCCGCGTGGATCGCCGGCACCGAACCCAGCACCGGCGACTCCACGTAGCGCAGCCCGGCCGCGTGTGCCGCCGCCGCGAGCCGGCGACTGTTCGGGAGCCGGCGTCATCGCGTTGATCACGAGCGTGCCGGGGGGCGGCGCCTGCCACGATGCCGTCCGGCCCGAGCAGGACCGCCTCGGCGGCCGGCCCGTCGAAGACGCACAGCACGACGGCGTCCACGCCACGCGCCGCCTCGGCCGCGCCCCCGCCCCGACCGCGCCGGCCACCGTACGCGGCGTCCGGTTCCAGATCGTCACCTCGTGCCCGGCCGTCGCCGGCGCCTCGGCGGCGGCCGTGCCCATCCGGCCCGGACCGCACACGGCGACTCTCAGGCGCCGGCTCCGTTCGGGTCGTGGCTCGTGTCCTCGTCGGCGTCCGCGACCAGCGCGAACGCCTCGACCTCCAGGAGCAGATCGGGCCGGAACAGGGCGCCCACCTGGACCGCGGAACTGGCCGGCGGCCGGGTCATGTCGACGAACTCGTCCCGGGCCGCGCGCACCGCCGGCAGATGCCCGACGTCGGTGAGGAAGTAGGTCAGCTTGATCACGTCGTCGAAGGTCGCCCCCGCCGCGGCCAGGCAGCGCCGCAGGTTCTCGAACACCTGGCGGGCCTGCGCGCCCGGGTCGCCCTCGCCGACCAGGTTGCCGTCCTCGTCGAAGGCGACCTGCCCGGAGACCGCGACCAGCCGGCCGGTGCCGGTGACCACGTTGGTGTAGCCGTTGCCCGGTCGCACGCCCTCGGGCGCCGGGATGTGGGTCAGGCGATTCGATGTCGTCATGACGCCCATCCTCACCCGTCCGCCACCCACCCCACCAACGCATCCCGTGCAGAGGGGACATGCATGGCGCGCATGGCTCGAAGGTCCCGGACAAGCCCTGGAGGCACCGCGCATGGAGCTGCTCGCCCTGCGTTCCCGCGTCGAGGTGTGCCACCACGGCTCGATCAGCGCCGCCCCGCGCACGCTCGGCTACACCCAGTCCGCGCTCTCCCGCCAGGTGGCGGGTCTGTGGCCGCCGAACAAGATCGTTAAGCCTGTCGCGGCCGGTTTCACCAGATCGAGCGAGAACCGATCCGTCGCCCGCTCGGACGCGTTCACGCGACCTAGCGTGTGCCCTGGCGAAAGGGGCGCACCGATGCCACAACCCTTCGAACTACCGCAGTTCTACGTGCCGTATCCCGCGCGACTGAACCCTCACCTGGAGGGCGCGCGCGAGCATTCCAAGGCGTGGGCCCGCCGGATGCGGATGATCGAGGGCTCGAACATCTGGGACGAGCACGACTTCGACTCGCACGACTACGCGCTGCTGTGCGCGTACACCCATCCCGACTGCACCGGGCCGCAACTGGACCTGGTCACCGACTGGTACGTGTGGGTCTTCTTCTTCGACGACCACTTCCTGGACATCTTCAAACGCACGCACGACATGGCCGGCGCCAAGGCATACCTGGAACGCCTGCGTGCCTTCATGCCGGTCGACTCCACCGCCGAGATCCCCGCGCCGACCAACCAGGTCGAGGAGGGCCTGGCCGACCTGTGGGCGCGGACCGTGCCGAGCATGTCGCAGGACTGGCGGGAGCGGTTCGCCGAGAGCACCCAGGCGCTGCTCGAGGAGTCGATGTGGGAACTGGCCAACATCAACGAGGGCCGGATCGCCAACCCCGTCGAATACATCGAGATGCGTCGCAAGGTGGGCGGCGCGCCGTGGTCGGCCAACCTGGTGGAGTACGCGGCGAACGCCGAGGTGCCCGCGGTGATCGCGGCCTCACGTCCGCTGCGCGTGCTCAAGGACACCTTCGCCGACGGCGTGCACCTGCGCAACGACCTGTTCTCATACCAGCGCGAGGTGGAGATCGAAGGCGAGAACGCGAACGCGATCCTGGTTTTCGAGAAATTCCTCGGCTGCACCACCCAGGAGGCGGCCGAGGCGGTCAACGAAGTGCTCACCTCGCGCCTGCACCAGTTCGAGCACACCACGTGCACCGAACTCCCGCCGCTGTTCCTCGAACACGGCCTGGACCCGCAGTCCTGCCTGGACGTGATGGCCTACGTCAAGGGCCTGCAGGACTGGCAGTCCGGCGGACACGAGTGGCACATGCGCTCCAGCCGGTACATGAACGGGGCCGGTGCGGGAGCCGGTTCCGCCGGTGGGCCCGCGGTGCCGACGGTGACCGGGGTCCTGGCCGGGCCGCAGGGGATGGGCACTTCGGCCGCGCGGATCCTGCCGGGCCTGGTGGCCGGGCTGCACAACGGGCTGCGCGCGTTCACGCACGTGCCGTTCCAACCGGTCGAGCCGTACGACATCCCGGACTTCTACCTGCCGTTCCCGCCGCGACTGAACCGACATCTGGACACCTCGCGGGAGAACCTGGTCGAGTGGGCCGCCCGGATGGGCATCACCCGCGAGGGCATCTGGGACGAGCAGGCGCTGCGTGGATTCGACCTGGCGCTGTGTGCGGCCGGTATCGCACCGGACGCGACGCTCGACCAACTCGACGTGGCCTCGGGGTGGTTGGTCTGGGGCACCTACGGCGACGACTATTACCCGATCGTGTTCGGCCGCTCGCTCGACCAGGCCGGCGCGAAGGCGTACACCGAGCGGCTGAAGACGCTGATGCCGATCGACGGCGAGCCGACGCCCGTGCCGACGGACGCGATCGAGCGCTCGCTGGTGGACCTGTGGACGCGCACCGCCGGGCCGATGCCGCCCGCGTCGCGCCGCAGGTTCCGGCGCACCATCGAGGACATGATGGACAGTTGGCTGTGGGAGCTGGCCAACATGGCGCTCAATCGTATTCCGGACCCGGTCGACTACATCGAGATGCGCCGCCGCACGTTCGGTTCCGACCTGACCAAGAGCCTGTCCCGGCTCTCGCACGGCGAGGTGGTGCCGGACAAGGCGTACCGCTCGCGCGCGGTGCAGGCGATGGAGAACTCGGCCGCGGACTTCGGCTGGATGATCAACGACGTGTTCTCCTACCGCAAGGAGATCGAGGTCGAGGGAGAACTGCACAACTTGCTGCTGGTGGTGCAGAACTTCTTCGGTTGTGACTTCGCCCAATCGCTGGCGATCGTGAACGACCTGATGACCTCCAGAATGCGGGAATTCGAGCGGGTGGTCGCCGTGGAACTCCCGGCGATGTACGACGATTTGGCACTGGACGCGGCGGCCAGGGCGGCACTGGACGGGTACGCGGTGGCGCTCGGTGACTGGAACGGGGCGATCCTGAAGTGGCACCAGGACTGCCTGCGCTACGCGCACCCGAAGCCGCTGGTGCCCTTTCCCTGGCAGCCGGCCGGTGACCGCCTCGCACACGTGCCCGCGGCCCGCGGTGGGCCTGCGGGTGGGTCGGCGGGTCGGTCGGCGGCGCGGGCCGGGGCCGAGCCGCCGACGGTGCCGCGGGTGCGGTACGGGCCGCGTGGGCTCGGCACCTCGGCCGCTCGGTTGGCGGGCGTCCGGGCAGGGGTTCCGGGACGATGACCGGTGGCGAGCGGGCCGACCCGCGGCCCGCTCGCCCCGCACAGCCGGATGGGCCGCGGCCTGCTTGCCCTCAACGCCGGTCGGGCAGCAGCCCGTTTGTCCTCACACGCCGGACGGGCTACAGCCCGTTTGTCCTCACACGCCGGTCGGGCTGCAGCCCGTCTGTCCTCACACGCCGGACGGGCTACAGCCCGTTTGTCCTCACACGCCGGACGGGCTGAACTCGGCCCGACCCGCGTTCGCCGGCGACGCCTCCGCCATCAGGTGGTCGACCAGCGCCAGCAGCACGTCCCGTCCCGACGAGCGCACGCGCACATCGCAGGGCAGGATCGGTACGCCCGGGCCGAGGTCGAGGGCGTCGCGGACCTCCTCGACCGTGTACTCCACCGCCGCGTCGAAGCGGTTGATGGCCACGACGAACGGGATGCCCCGGCGCTCGAAGAAGTCGATGCTGCCGAAGCCGGCGTCCAGGCGCCGGGTGTCCACCAGCACGATCGCGCCCAGCGTGCCGATCGCCAGGTCGTCCCACAACGACCAGAACCGCTCCTGACCGGGTGCGCCGAACAGGTACAGCACCAGGTCCTCGGACAGCGTGATCCGACCGAAGTCGAGGGCGACCGTGGTGCGCGACTTGCCCTCGACGCCCGCGATGTCGTCCACGCCCACGCCGATCTCGGTCATCACCTCTTCGGTGTGCAGCGGCGGTACCTCGCTGACCGTGCCGACCAGGGTGGTCTTGCCGACCCCGAACCCGCCCGCGATCAGGATCTTGACCGCCGCCGCATGCTCGGGCAGCCGGTCAGAGCCGAAGGAGACCATCACGTACCTTCTTCAACAGGGCGGGATCGGGGGTTCGGGCCAGGGCCAGCGGGGCGCGCACGGTCACCAGGCCGTCGCGGAGCAGGTCGTCGACGAGCACCTTGGTGATGCTCACCGGGAGATCGATCAGCGCGGCCACCTCGGCGACCGCCTGCGGCTCCCGGCACAGTTCCAGGATCTGTTGGTGCTCGGGCTGCCGGCCGCGCCCGTCCCGAGCCTTGCGGCGCGCGGCCGCGGACGGATCGTCCGCGGCCTGGGTGCGGCCCGCGGGCTCGTCCGGCGCGACCGTGGTGACCAGCGTGATCAGGGTCAGATCCGCGTCGCGTACGGCCTTGGTCCGGCCCCGGGTGAGCGTGTAGGGCCGCACCAGCGGGCCGGCGTCCTCGTCCCAGGGCTGCTCCCAGCGGGACGTCATGCCCGACCGCCCGCCGGATCGGCGGCCTCACTGCCGCGTGGGCGCGTTCCGAGGTATTCGCCGACCTTCTTCACCAACATGTTCATCTCGAACGCGACCACCCCCACGTCCGCGCTCTGTTCGGCCAGCACGGCCAGATGCGCGCCCTTGCCGGCGGCGGTGAGGAAGAGGAAGGCGTCGTCCATCTCGACCAGCGTCTGGCGCACCGAACCGCCCGCGAAACCACGGCCGATGCTGCGTGCCAGACTCTGCAACCCGGCCGCCGCGGCGGCCAACTGCTCCGCGTCGTCGCGCGGGATGGTCTCGGACCGGCTCATCAGCAGCCCGTCCTCGGACAACACGATCGCGTGCCGGGTCTGATGCACGCGCTTGACCAGGTCGGTCAACAACCAGTCCAGGCGACTGTCGGTTGCGGTGGTGGCCGTGCCGCCGGCGAGATCGTGCGTGTTCGTCATGACGGTTCCCCAGGGTGCGTGGTGCTTCCGGCGGCGGGGTTCGGACCCGGTGCGGGCTCGGTCCCGGTTCCGGGTTCGGTCTCGATCGCGGACTCGTCGCCGGCCGCGCTCGGTTCGGATGCCTCGCGTGCTCGTTGGCTCGCGAACCGGAACGAGGACAAGGTAGCCGCAGCTTCACGCGGAGAGGAGGGCTTCGACCCGGTTCGTGGGTCACTGTCGCTCCCGGTGGCCGGCTCGGTACGCAGCGGCATCGGCAGATTGCGCTGCCGGACCCGACGCGGCAGGGCCCGACGGCCGTCGGCGGTGGTCTCCTCGGCAGCGGCGGCGGCGGGGGTGGGCGCCGCGGGCCGGGCGGGTTCGGGTGCGGCCGGGACCCGATCCAGCGATCGCACCACCGGCTCCGGGTGTTGCCGATCGGGCGAGCCCGACTCGGCGTCGTCCTCGGACGCACGCGCGGACCCCGCCGCCGCGGCTCCAGCCGGTTCGGAGGCCGACTCGGCCGCGGACTGCGACCTCGGCTGCGATTCCGGTTCCGATTCCGCCGCCAGGGCGTGCTCGAACGGCCCCGCGGTCCGGTCCGGTTCGCCGGGTGCGCCCGAACTCCGGGTGATCAACTCCTCGGGCAGGAACACGATCGCCAGCGTGCCGCCGTAGGGCGACGGCCGCAGCGTCACCTCCACCCCGAGCCGATCGGCGAGTTGGGCGACCACGAACAGGCCCATCCGCACGTCTTCGGCGAGCGCGATCACGTCGAAACTGACCGGGACGGCCAACTGTCGGTTGGCGGCCTCGTACTCGTCGGCCGACATGCCCAGGCCGCGGTCCTCGATCTCGATCGCGAGGCCCTTGGCCACCGACACCGCCCGCACGTGCACGGGCGTGTCCGGCGGCGAGAACGTCGTGGCATTCTCCACGAGTTCGGCCAGCAGGTGGATCAACCCGCCCACGGCCGGCCCGGACAGTTGCAGGTCGCGGTCGGAATACACCTCGACCCGGTGATAGTCCTCCACCTCGCCGACCGCGCCGCGCACCACGTCGACGATGCGCACCGGGCGACTCCAGCGTCGCCCCGGCCGGTTGCCGGTGAGCACCACGAGGTTCTCCTCGTAGCGGCGCAGGCGGGTGGCCAGGTGGTCGATGGTGAACAACTCGCGCAGCAACTCGGGGTCCTGGTGGCGGCGCTCCATCGCGTCCAGCTCACCGATCTGACGGTTCACCAGGGACTGGGTGCGCAACGCCGTGTTGACGAACACCTTCGCAAAACCTTCGCGCTGCCGCGCCAGTTGCACCGCGCCGTCGAGCGCGGCACGCTGCGTGGTGTTGAACGCGGAGGCCACCTGGCCAATCTCGTCCGGACCCGCCGGCACGTCCGGCGCCTCGACGGCGAGGTCCACCCGCTCGCCGCGCTGCAACCGGTCGATGATCACCGGCAGTCGCCGCGAGCCCAACTCCACCGTCGCGTCGCGCAGCCGAGACAGCCGCAGCCGCACCGAGCGGGTCACCCGCCAACACAGCAGGGCGCCGATCAGCACGAAGCCCAGGCCGATCGCGCTCAGCAGATACACCTGGTTCCAGGTCTCCGAGGTGGCCTCGTCACCCGCCGCGAAGACCTGATCGACCCGGGCGAAGTCGAAGGCCGAGTTCGGCAATGCGATCTGGTCGAACGTCTCACGCCACTTCGCCAGTTCGGCCGGCAGGGCGGTCCCGGATCCGGCCGCGGCCCGTTGGTCCCGGGGGGCGTCGACCGCCGCGATGATGGCGTCCTCCATCGCGGCCAGGTCCCGCCAGGCCGGGCTTTCGGTGAGTGCCAGGTACGTGGGACGCAGCCCGGCGGGCAGGTACGGCTCGACCTCGTCCTCCAGGGTGTGCCGACGCACGCCCACGTTCTGCACGAACGCGGCGAAGTCCGGCTGGGTCAACCGACCGCCGGGCTGCGCGAACGAGATCGTCATGTCCTCCTGCGCGAGCGCCTCCCCGGCACGGAACTGGATGACCAGGAACTGGCCCGCGAAGGTGACATCGGTGTCCGAGGTCTCGGCCAGCGCCTGGACCATCGAGATCTGGTTGGCCACCTGCTTCGTGTAGTAGCCCAACCAACGGTCCCGCCCGGTCGCGCCGGTCGTGTCCACCTGACGGCGGACGTCGGCGAGTTGCGCCAGCTGGGGCGCCACCTCGTGGGCCCGGCGCACCACGTGCCCGGGCGTTTCCCGCGCACCGCTGCCGGCGAAGGCGGTGAACAGCCGTACGGCCTCATCGGTCTTGACCCGCTGTGCGCGCAACGCCTCGGACGTCGCCGGCGACGGCTTGGCCATCCACGCCGCAGTCAGCCGCCGCTCCAGTTGGAGGTTCACCATCGTGTTGTAACTCGGTGTACCGGCCTGCTCGGCCACCGCGACCTCGTTGTCCAGGTCGCTCGCGTGGTCGGCCAGGCGGTAGGTGGCGATGCCCCACAGCGCGACCATGGCCACCGAGGGCACCACGGTCAACAACACCAACAGGGTTCGGATGGACAGCGTACGACCCGGCCGCGAGCGAGCCGCTCGGGTCCGACCGACCCCGGGGACACGCATCAGTTTTCTCATCGACTCTCCCGCAAGGGCAACCCGGCCCGAAATGCGGTTGCCGCGACCCGGCCGAAGGTACCGGCGGGGCACCCGACAGAATCCACGCAGTGTGCGTGGGGAACTTCCCGCCCGTGCGGCACAAACGGCACAGAACGACGAACGTACGGCGGCGCGCGGCGACTCGGTCACCGGGCGCGCACTCGGCAATACCCAAAGGAGCGGCCCGACATGCATCCGGCGCCCGGAATAGGCCGGCGAATCGCCTACTGGCGCGCGCGGCGCGGTCTGACCCAGGCCGAATTCGCCCGTCTGATGGGCCGATCCGTGCGCTGGGTCGAGGACGTGGAGGCCGGCCACCGACAGGCCGACCCGCGCCTGTCGGTGCTCGCCAAGGCCGCGCTCGTCCTGCACATCGGGATCGACCGACTACTGCCCGCCGAACCGAACCGGGAGTACCACGACCACGATCCGCTCGCCGCGGTGCGGACGGCGCTGCGCCGGGCCGACACGGCGCTCGCGGCCGGGTCCGCCGCCGGCCCGACCGACCTCGGGGTGCTGCGACGGGAGTTGACCTACGGGTGGACCGCGTATGCGGCGGCGGACTACGGATGCCTGGATCGGGTGGTGTCGTCCGTCCTGGGGGCGACCGCGGGGGTGAGTGGGGGAGTGACCGGGGGAGCGCGCGGGGGATCCGCCTCGGGGACGAGCGGGAGGGTGGCCGCGGGCGCGACGGTGTCGGCGGGCGGGCCGGACGGGAGTTCCGGAGGCGCGGCGCTCACGTCGACCGTCGTGCGCTCCGCCGCGCTCGCTCTGGCCTCCGCCGTCGCGCACGTGTACGGCGAGCCGGATCTGGCCTGGCGTGCGGCCGACCGGGCGGTGACCTCGGCCGGCCGCAGCGCCGACGTGGTGGTCCTGGCCCGGGCCGCCCATCGGTTCACCGACGCCATGGTCGGGCACGAAGGCGCCGGTGCCGCCGTCGAGTTCGCGCTCGGGGCGGAGGCGGACCTGGCCCCGGCGCTGGATGCCCGCGGCCGGCCGGGCCGGGCGGCGCTGCGTACGCTGCGGCTCGGGGCGGCGCTGGCCACGGCCCGGCTGGGCGATCGGCCCGCCACGCGTGACCTGTTGGAGGGGGCGGAGCGGGCCGACCCCGGCGCGATCCAGGTCCCGCTGCACCGGGTCACCGCCCACGTGCTGCTCGGCGAGTACGCGCGGGCCATCGCCGGCCGGTTCACCCCGGCCGCACTCGCCGTGCTCCCGCGCGGCCGGCAGGCGCGGCACCTGATCGACCTCGCCCGCGCCTTCGCGGCGGTCGGTCGCCGTGGCGAGGCGGTCGGTGCGCTCCTCGAAGCGGAGGCGGTCGCCGCCCAGGAGATCCGCTGCCGGCCGATGAACCGCCGCTTCGTCCAGGAGATCCTGCGGCTGGACTCGTCCACCGACGGCGACGAGGCCCGATTGCGGGCGCTGGCGGGTCGTTGTGCGGGAAATGGGTCACCGGGACCGGAACGGGCATGGATCATGTAGAACGACCGTCACGTCGGACCGGGCAGTCCGTGACGTCGGACCGGGCAAACCTCCAGGGAGCGCCATCGTGATCACGATCATTACGTTCGTCGCCGGCCTGATCGCGGTGATCGCGGTGCTCACCGTCACGGTCGGCAAGCGGGGTCACACCACGAGCCACGACGGCCTGCTGATCGAACGGGACCGGACCGTTCGGGCGGAAGCCTCCGGCGGCATCTTCACCGTGCACACCAACCACGGCTCCTTTCCCGGCGTGGAGGAGAACAGCAAATACTTCGGCTGATCCCGATCCCGGGCGCCGATTCATCTCGCGGACACCGACCCTGTTCGCGGGCGCCGGCGCGTGGTGGCGCCGGCGGCGGCAGTACCATCGGCGCGCGCCATCGTCGGCCGGCGCACGACACGGGAGGTTGTGCCGCATGGGTCTGTTCACGGTCGAGGAGGCGCGCGCGGAGTTGGACCGGCTGTTGCCGGTGCTCGACGAGCTGATCGCCGTCCGGGCGGACGCCGCGGAGGTCGCGGTGGCACTGGAGCGTGGCCAGGCGCGAACCGAGCTGGGCGGGCTGCCCGAACTCAAGGGCATGCAGGCGCGGCTCGACGAATTGATGACCCAGGTCCAGCAGACCGGCGCGGAGCTCAAGGGCTTCGCGCCGTTGCTCGTGGACTTCCCGGCCGATCTGGACGGCGTACCCGTGCTGTTGTGCTGGCTGGAGGGCGACCGCCGGCTGGGCTGGTACCACCGCCTCGACCTCGGCTTCGCGGGTCGACGACCGCTGCCGTAGGGGCGGACGGCGCGCGACCGAGGGTGCGCTACCGAGGGTGCGGGCCAGGGCCGAGCGTGCCCGGATGCGCGTGTCGCGAGCGCGCGTTGCTCGTGCCGCGGGGCGCGCGCTCGCCACGGGCCCCGCGCGTCGCGAGCGCGCGAGAGTGCCCGGGTCGAGCGGGGGCGTGCGTGTGCCCGAAGAAGATCGTCATTGCGGGATCGTCATTGCGCCGACAAGGGTCGGATCGCGTCGAATCGGGCGAATGTCACCGGTGCCGCGTAGCGTGCCCGTGTACGGAACGCTGCCTGGAGGTCACCATGACGAATTCCGTCCTGCTCGCCATCGGCACCCGCAAGGGCCTGTGGATCGGTCGCTCGCGCGACGACGGATCCTGGGCGTACACCGGGCCGCACCACCCGATGACGGGCGTCTACTCGGTCGCGATCGACACCCGAGGAAGCGCCCCCCGAGTGCTGGCGGGCGTGGTCCACGAACACTTCGGTCCGGTTGTGGTCAGCAGCGACGATCTCGGCGCGACCTGGCGCGAACCGGACCTGGGCCGGGTCGGCTTCCCGGCGGACGCGGGCGCCTCGGTCGAGCGGGTGTGGCAACTGGTGCCCGGCGCCGAATCCGAACCCGACGTGCTCTACGCCGGTGTCGAACCGTCCGCGCTGTTCCGCTCCGAGGACGGCGGGCGCTCCTTCGAACTCGTGCGCGCGCTGTGGGACCACCCGCACCGGCCGCACTGGGAGGCCGGTTTCGGCGGCCAGGCGATCCACACGGTGCTCCCGCATCCCACCGACCCGCGCCGGATCGTCGTCGCGATGTCCACCGGCGGCGTCTACGTCACCGAGGACGGCGGGGCGAGCTGGCGCCCGTCCAACACCGGCATCCACGTCACGTTCCAGCCCGACGAGTACCCCGAATACGGCCAGTGTGTGCACAAGGTGGCCCGGCACCCGGACCGCCCCGACCGGCTGTTCCTGCAAAACCACCACGGCGTCTACCGCAGCGACGACGCGGGCGCGACGTGGCAGTCGATCGCCGACGGTCTGCCCGCCGACTTCGGCTTCACCATCGTGGTCCACCCGCGTCGCCCGGACACCGTCTACGTGGTTCCGCTCACCGCCGACATGATGCGCTTCCCGGTCGACGGCCGATGCCGCGTCTACCGCAGCGACGACGCGGGAAAGTCCTGGACGGCCCTGGCCGACGGCCTCCCCGACGACTTCTGGACCGCCGTCATGCGCGACGCGATGTGCACCGACGACGCCGAGGACACCAGCCTGTACTTCGGTTCCCGCAGCGGCGAGATCTACCGCGGCCACCACGACGGCGACCACTGGGAACGCATCGCCCAACACCTCCCGGACATCCTCTCCCTCCGTGCGGCGGTGATCTGAGCCGAGTCCGGTTGCCTGCGCCGTGCCGATGGGGTCCACACACGTTCACGCGCACGCAACCCGATCGTGGCACTGTGCTCACGTCGGGCTGAGAAGGTCGTGACGTCCTTGCCTCACCCCATCGAAACGAGTCAGTGTGTCCGCCGTTTTGCCCGCCGCCGTGTTGTTCGACATGGATGGGACCCTCGTCGACACCGAGCGGTTGTGGTGGGAGGCGGTTGCCGACGTGGCCGGGCGGGTCGGTTATGCGTTGGGGGAGACGGACGCGGCGGATGTGGTCGGGCACGGGATCGGGCACACGGCGGGCTACCTGCACGAGGTGGTCGCCGAGGCGCCGTGCGTGCACGAGCTGACGGATGCGCTGGACGCGGCGTTCACGACCCGGGTGGAGGCCCGGATCGAGCCGCTGCCGGGGGTCCTGGCGCTGTTGGACGGGCTGGCCGCCGTCGGGGTGCCGTTGGCGATCGTGTCGGCGTCGCCGCGTCGGGTCGTGGACCTGGTGCGGGACGCGTTGGGGTCGGCCCGGTTCGCGGTCACCGTCGCGGCTGAGGACGTGGCGCGGACGAAGCCCGACCCCGCCCCTTATCTGGCCGCGGCGACCGCGCTCGGGGTCGAGCCGAGCGCGTGCGTCGCGGTCGAGGACACCATCGTCGGCGTCACCTCGGCGGAGGCCGCCGGGTGCGCCGTGCTGGCGGTGTCCTCGACCACTGCGATCGCGCCCGCACCGGGCCGCACGGTGGTCGCCTCCCTGGCCTCGATCGAGGCCGGGGATCTGGGCAAGTCCCCGGTGCCGCAAGGGTGATCGCAGCCGGTGTCGCGGCCCGTGTCGCGGCCGGCCGGCGTCGCGTCCGTCAGTGCGCGGCGCAGAGCCGGTCGATCTCGGCGATCTCCGCGGCGGTCAGATCCGGCTGCCCGACGGCGGACAGGTTCTGCTCCAACTGCCGTACGCTGCTTGCCCCGACGATCACCGACACGACCCGCTCGTCGCGCAGGATCCAGGTCAGCGCGAGCTGCGCGAGGGTCTGCCCGCGGCCCTGGGCAAGCTTGTTCAGCGCGCGCAGCAGGGTCAGTCGCTCCTCGGTGAGTTCGTTCCGGGTGAGGAAGTGGCCCACCGCCATCCGCGAATCGGCGGGCACGCCGTCGAGGTATCGGTCCGTCAACAGCCCCTGGGCCAGCGGCGAATAGGCGATCAGCGCGGTACCGGTCTCGCCGACCGCGTCCAGCACACCCTGCTCCGGTTCGCGATCCAGGATCGAGTACGCCGACTGGTTGAGCAGCACCGGCGTGCCGAGGTCGCGCAGGATCGTGACCGCCCGGCGGTGTTCCTCCGGGCCGTAGTTGGAGATGCCGGCATACAGTGCGCGCCCGGAGCGAACGGCCGTGTCCAGCGCGCCCATCGTCTCTTCGAGCGGGGTCTCCGGGTCGTACCGGTGCGAGTAGAAGACGTCGACGTAGTCGAGCCCCATCCGGGCGAGCGACTGGTCCAGACTCGCGAGCAGATACTTGCGCGAGCCCCCGTCGCCGTACGGCCCCGGCCACATGTCCCAACCGGCCTTGGACGCGATGAACATCTCGTCGCGATACGGCCGGAAGTCGGCCCGGTAGTGCACCCCGAAGTTCGCCTCGGCCGAGCCGTACGGCGGCCCGTAGTTGTTCGCCAGGTCGAAGTGCGTCACCCCGAGGTCGAAGGCCCGCCGCAGCACCGCCCGTTGCACTTCCATGGGCTGGGTGTCCCCGAAGTTGTGCCAAAGCCCGAGCGAGACGGCGGGCAACTTGACCCCACTACGCCCGGCCCGGCGATAACGCATGGATTCGTAACGATCATCGGCAGCAGAGTGGATCATGCCCCCATCTTCGCCTGCGCCCGGCCCCGCCGAAACCCGATTCCGCCGCCGACCGAGGCGTGCTCTCGAACGGTTCGGCGAACGACACCGGGCGGGATCAGATCGCCACGGCACGCAGCACGGATACGACGAGTACGCCGGAGCTCACCTCGTAGAGGAAGATCGCCCCGGCCACCGTCGCTTCCCGGCGATCGCGGTTGCCGCGTACGGCGGTGGAACCGTGGCCGTAGGGGTCCCGTCCGATGGTGCGGTCCGCAGTGCTCTTGATTTCCCGACGCCTGGCGTCGTCGACCTTGGCGAGGCCGGCTTCGGCGGCATCGGTGTATTGGATGTAGTAGCTCACGGCCGCCCTCGCCTCTCCACGGGATTGCCCTCGTTGTCGTACATCCCGCTGTAGTCGCCGGCCCGGATGCGCGCCGCGGCTTCCTCGTCCTCCTCGTGGGCCTCGGGCGGCAGTGCCCAACCAAGGAGTGCACGGCGCTCGATCTGGTCGAGGGGCGTGTTGTACATCTCCTCGTCGAACGCATCCCGCCGATCGGGCGGCAACGCCGCGCGGATTTCGGCGAGCGTCTCGGGGAGGGTGATCGCCTCACCCCGGACCACGGTGATCTTGCCGGCCATGCGCTTCTCCTCGGTCTCGGATCCAGGCTTTCCAGGTTGACATCGCATCGGGCATTTTCGACAGCCGGCGCGCACGGACGGGGCGGGCGCCCCTTGCGCGCCCTGTCCGCCGGGCGCGGCGGGAACCGGGTTCGTTCGTTTACGCACCCTTGACACCCCCAAATGTCCCTCATAAGGTCCAGATCATTCTTTGGCAGGAACAAGACGAAGACCACCTGTCGGTGGCTTCGCTGTGCCCTCCTACGCGTTAGCGCTCGCGTGTCGCCGACTGGTCCTTTTTTCAGAGGACGGGTACATGGCACAGCAGCAGAGCGTCAGAGGCGTCAAGGACGTCGTCGCGCTCATCGACCGGCTGGGGAGAATCTCCGGTCGGGCCAAGGTCATCTGGTTCCTCGTGTTCGGGGGCCTCTTCCTCGACGCGTACTCCAACGCCGCGCTCGGCGCCGGGCTCGCCCCGATGACGAAGCAGATGGACCTGAGCAGTACTCAGGTCTCCATCCTCACCGCCACCGCGCCGGCCCTGGCAATCCTGTTCAACCCGATCGGCGGGTGGCTGGCCACCCGGATCGGGCGGGTGCCCCCACTGCTGATGGCCAAGCTGTTCGCGCTGGCCGGCGCGGTGATCGCGGCCACCGCGGACGACTTCACCGTCGTGTGGATCGGCCGAGTCCTGGTCGGCATCGCCTACGGCGTCGACTTCGCGGTGGCGATGGCGCTGCTCGCCGAGTACACGCCCAAGACGCTGCGCGGGCGGCTCAACCTGTGGCAGGGCATCTGGTACATCGCCACCACCGGCAACCTGCTGCTCACCCTGATCTGCTTCAAGTTCGACGTCGGTGCGGACATCTGGCGCTGGTCGGTCGGCTCGGCCGGGGTGATCGCACTGTCCCTGTTCGTGCTCCAGTGGGCCTTCCTCGTGGAGAGCCCCACCTGGCTGGCCACCAAGGGTCGGCTGGAGGACGCGGTGCGCAACCTGCACCGGATCTACGGGATCGAGGCCGTCGCCGCCAAGCCGGCCGCCGCGGGAGCCGTGCACGACGACGCGGACGCGGACGAGGTGCCGCCGAACGTGGGCATGAGGCAGGCCGGGATCCTGTTCCGCGGCAAGTACCTGCCCCGCACCCTGCTGTCCTCGGCCATCTCGCTGGGCCAGTCCATGCAGTATTTCGCGGTCGGCTGGTACCTGCCGGTGATCAGCCTGGCGATCTTCGGCAACAGCTTCGAGAAGGCCACCCTCGGTTCGATGGTGTTCAACGCCTTCGGCATCGTCGGCGGCCTCCTTTCCGCGTACTTCGCGCGCAAGCTGGGTCTGCGGATCAGCTCGGCGATCGGCTTCGGCGGCGTGTTCGTGATGCTGGTCGCCATGGGGCTGACCTTCGACCGGGTGCCGACCTGGATCGCGTTCATCCTCCCGGCGATGTTCATCTTCTGTCACTCGGCCGGCCCGGGCGCGAACGGCAAGTCCATCGCGGCGCTGTCCTACCGCAGTGAGGTGCGCACCCTGGGCACCGGCGTCACCGGGATGATCGGCAGCTTCGGCAGCGTGGCGGGCCTGTACCTGTTCCCGCAGATCAAGGACGGCATCGGCCTGGACAAGACGTTCCTGGTGCTGGCCATCGTGCCGCTGCTGGGCCTGCTGACGTGCATCGCGATCAAGTGGGACCCGACCCGGGCCGTCTCCCCGGACGAGGACCCGGACGTGCCGGTCCTCACCGAGTCGCCCGCGAATCCGACGAATCCCGCGAATCCCGCGTTGGTCACCCGCTGACGGAGACCTCCCGCGAAAGACTCACGCGGAGCTTGGAATCGGATATTTCGGACCGAAAGGGCTGTGATGACGAAGACGTTGCACGCTCCCGGACGGCGCCTCGGCATCCTGTCCGTGGACGAGGGCACCACGGGGACCCGGGCCGGAGTCGTGCTGGACTCCGGGACGGTGGGCCACGTGGCGTACCGGCAGATCGCGGTGCGGCATCCCGATGAACACTCGGTCGAACAGGACCCGGTGGAGATCTGGACGGCGACGTTGGCCGTCTGTCGCGAGGCGCTGGCCTGGGCGCACGCGAACGACGTCGAGATCGCCGCGCTCGCGCTGTCCACCCAGCGGGCCACCGCGATGTTGTGGGATCGGCGCACCGGCCGACCGCTGGTGCCGGCCTGTGTGTGGCAGGACCGGCGGTACGCCCGGGACCTGCTCGCCTACGAGGCCGAGTGGGACGAGCCGCTGACCGCCCGGCTCGGTCGGCCGGTGGGCAGCAGGGCGCCGTTCCTGTGGGCCGCCCGGCAGATCGCCGAGCAGCCCGAGGTGGCCGCGGCGCACGCCGCCGGGGCACTGCTGTTCGGCACCGTGGACACGTGGCTGGCCTGGAAGTTCACCGGCGGGGCCGCGCACGCCGTCTCGGCGAGCAACGCCGGTTCGGTGGGCGCCTACCTGCTCCGCGAACACGCCTGGGACCGCGAGTGGATCGGACAACTGGGTTGCCCGCTCGACCTGTTGCCCGATCTGTTCGCCGACGACGACCTCGGTTACGGCCGGATCGACCCCGAACTCCTGGGTGTGGACCTGCCGTTGGCCGCGGTCATGGGCGACCAGCACGCGGCGCTGATCGCGCTCGGCGGTCTGGCCGCCGGGCAGGGGATGTGTGTGTACGGCACCGGCACGTTCGTGGACGCGGCCACCGGGGACACCCCCGCGCTGCCGATTCCGGGCGTGACCGGAGTCCTGGCCCAGCCCGGTTGGCGGCAGGGCTCGACCACCCACTTCAGCCTGGAGGCGTATTGCTCCACCACCGGATCGGCGCTGCGCTGGTTGTGTGACGACCTGGGCTTCTTCGCCTCACCGGCGGAGATCGGCGAACTGGCCGCCCGGGCCGAGGGGCACGGGTCGGGCCGGCGCGAGTGGTTCGTGCCCGCACTGGCCGGGATCCGCACCCCCGTCTGGCGGCCCGAGGCGCAGGCCGCGCTCAGCGGCCTGACCCTGGCCACCACCCGAGCGGACGTGGCCCGCGCCGTGCTGGACGGGATCGCGCACTCGGTGTGCGACCTGATCGACGGCGTCGCCGAGACGATGCGCGCACCGTTCGCGCGGTTGCGGGTGGGCGGCGGTGTGGCCGGCAGCGACACGCTGATGCAGATCCAGGCGGACATCGTCGGCCTGCCGCTGGAGCGCGCCGCGGACTCGGCGACCGCGAGCCTGCGCGGCACCGCCTACCTGGCCGGTGTCCGCGAGGGCCTGTGGTCCTCGCTCGAAGAGGTGGTCGAGGCGCAACCGCGCGGCCGGGTCTTCGCGCCGACCACCACCCCCGAACAACGCGAGGAACAACGGGCCGCGTGGCGGACCGTGCTCGCGCCGCACCTCGCCTGAGGCGCGGACCGCCGGCCGGCCGCGCGACCACCCACGGCGCGGTCCGACCCGAACCACCTGCCCGAGGCCGCCCGAAACCCGGGCGGCCCGGCCCCGGGCCACCGGCCCCCGGTCGTTCACCCCAGGCCACCCCCGGCCGGCCGCGAGGCCACCCGCACCATGTACCACCCGGCGGTCCGGTCCTCGAACCGCCGGACAGATCCCAGGAGTTGATGTTGTGATCACCTTGCCCGCCCGCAAGCCTCGGCGTGCGTCAGCGGCGGCCACGAGAGGGAAGCCACTGCTTCTCGACCGGAGCCGGACCAAGCGCCGGCTGGCGGACCACGTGTTCGACGTGCTCGTGATCGGCGGCGGCGTCACCGGCGCGTACGCCGCACTCGACGCGGCCTCGCGTGGTCTGGACGTGGCCCTGGTGGAGAAGGACGACTTCGCCTCGGGTACCTCCTCCAAGTCGTCCAAGATGGTGCACGGCGGCCTGCGCTACATCGAGCAGGGCAACGTCAACCTGGTCCGGCACTCGCTGCTGGAGCGGCACCGCTTCCGCAAGAACGCACCGCACCTGGTGCACCGGCTGCCGTTCCTGTTCCCGATCCTGGAGAAGGAGGGCATCTTCGACGCCCGGCTGGCCAAGGGCTTCGAGGGCCTGCTGTGGACCTACGACCTGGTCGGCGGCTGGCGGATCGGCAAGCTGCACCAGCGGTTGACCGTCGACGAGGTGCTCGCGCACGCCCCCACGCTGCGTGCGGACCACCTCAAGGGCGGGCTGATGTACTTCGACGGCCGCGCCGACGACGCGCGGCTCGTGCTGACCATCGTGCGCACCGCCGCGGCGCTGGGCGCCACCGTGCTCAACGGCGCCAAGGTGGACCGGGTCCTGGACGAGCGCGGCCGTGCCGCGGGTGCCCGGGTCGAGGTGGACGGCGAGCGGTTCGACGTGCGCGCGTCGGCGGTGGTCAACGCGACCGGCGTGTGGAGCGACGCGGTCGACGCGATGGCCGACGCCGGGCACGCGCCGCAGGTACGGCCCGCCAAGGGCGTACACATCGTGGTCCCGTGGAGCAAGGTCCGGATCGACTGCACGGTCACCGTGCCCATCCCCGGCCGGGCCCGGCGGGCGACCTGCACACGCTGGGGCGACGCGGTCGTGCTGGGCACCACCGACGAGGACTACCAGGGGTCCGTCGACGACGTGCACTGCACGCGCCCGGAGATGGAGTTCCTGCTCGAAGGCGCCAACACCGCGTTCGAGGGCAAACTCACCCCGGACGACGTGGTCGGCAGCATCGGCGGGCTGCGTCCGCTGGTCGGCAAGAAGGAGGGCGCCACCCTCGACATGAGCCGCGACCACCACATCGCCGTCGGTCGCGGCGGCATGGTCACCGTCACCGGCGGCAAGCTCACCACCAGCCGGCACATGGGCGAACTGGTGATCGACAAGGTGATGGAGGTGCTCGGCCGCAAGGGCCGCAGCCGCACCGCCAACCTTCCGCTGATCGGCGGCGCCGGCTACGACGCCGAGGCGATCGCCGCCTCCGGCGGTCTGGCCGCACACCTGGGCGAGCGCTACGGCACCGAGGCCCGATTCGTCTCCGACCTGCTCGCCGAGGACACCACGCTGGCCGAGCCGGTGGTCGCGGGCATGCCCTACATCCGGGCCGAGGTGGTCTACGCGGCCCGCTCGGAGCTGGCCCGCTCGGTGGACGACGTGCTCTCCCGGCGTACCCGCTCGCGCCTGTTCGCCCGCGACGCCTCCGCCGCCGCCGCGCCCGAGGTCGGCCGCCTGCTCGGCGCCGAACTGGGCCTGTCCGAAGCGGAGATCGAGCGACAGGTCGCGGACTACCTCGCGGCCGTGCGGCACGAGAAGGCGGTCCTGCACGGCGACTCCGAGCCGTCCGCGGCAGCCGCGATGCCGCAGGCACCCAAGGCGTCCGCAGGCGCCGCGCCCGCGAAACGCGCATGACCGGCGGCACGCACAGCACCCGCAGCACCCGCAGTACCCGACGACTCGCCGGACCCGAAGGAGCACAGCAGTGATCAGCAGGCAGACCATCACCAACCCGTTCAACCGAGGCGACTACATCGTGGGCGCGCCCACCCCGCCCAAATGGGCCCGCAACACCCCGGTCGGCGACGGCGACGCCTCGCTCCAAAGCACCGTGGTCGAGGTCCCCGAGTCGGTGATCGCGGACCTGCGCGGCGCGGCCAAGGCCGTGCACACCGACCGCGCCGACGTCGTCACCCGCACCCGCGACTGGTGGGCCGGCACCATGATCGGCGAGACCGACGGCCGCCCGGCCACCCCCGACGCGGTGATCGTCGAGGTGATCGACGCCGACCAGGTCGCCGACGTGCTGCGGATCTGCAACGCGGCCGGCATCCCCGTCACCGCCTCGGCCGGCCGCAGCAACGTCACCGGCGCGGCGCTGCCCGTGCACGGCGGCGTCGTGCTCGACCTGTGCGGACTGAACCGGATCCTGTCCTTCGACGCCGAATCGCTCGTCGTCGACGTGGAAGCCGGCATGTTCGGCGACCTGTTCGAAAAGGAACTCCAGGAGACCTACGGCGCCACCACCGGCCACTGGCCGTCCGCGTTCGCCGTCTCCACGGTCGGCGGCTGGATCGCCTGCCGCGGCGCCGGCCAACTCTCCACGCGCTACGGCAAGATCGAGGACATGGTCGTCGGCATCGACGTGGTGCACGCCGACGGCACGCGCGCCACCTACGGCGACTACCCGCGCGCCGCCACCGGCCCCGACCTGCGGCAGATCTTCATCGGTTCGGAGGGCACGCTCGGCGTGATCACCTCCGCCCGGATCCGGGTGCACCCGCTGCCCACGTACGCCAAGGCGCTCGCCTTCGGCTTCGAGACCTTCGCCGAGGGCCTGGACGCGTGCCGCAAGATCATGCAGCGCGGCGCGACCCCGGCCGTGCTGCGCCTGTACGACAAGCTGGAGAGCGGGGTGCACTTCGACCACCCCGAGACCAACCTGCTGCTGATCGCGGACGAGGGCGACCCGATCCTGGTCGACGCCATGCTCAAGGTCAGCGAGGAGGTCTGCCTCGCGTACGGTCCCGAGCTCGACAGCGACGCGGTGTTCGAGCGCTGGCTCAAGGACCGGATGCTGGTCGGCAAGTCCTCCGACGGCTTCACCCCCGGCCCCGGCTTCGTCGCCGACACGCTGGAGATCGCCGGGTCGTGGACGGCCCTGGCCGAGGTGTACGACGAGGTGGTCGCGGCGATCCAGTCGGTGCCGGGCACGCTGGCCGCGTCCGCGCACCAGTCGCACGCGTACACCGACGGGGCCTGCGTGTACTTCTCGCTGCGCGGCGACGTGGACCGGCCCAAGCGGCGCGAGTGGTACCGCGCGGTGTGGGACGCGGCCAACGAGGTGCTGATCCGCCAGGGTGCGGCGCTGAGCCACCACCACGGCTGCGGCCTGCTCCGCGGCCCGTACCTGCCGGCCGCGCTCGGCGCCGGCTTCGACACGTTCGTCAAGGTCAAGGAGACCCTGGACCCGGCCGGAATACTCAATCCTGGCAAACTGGGCCTCCCCAACCGCTTCGATGCGTGAGGCGGCCGAGACCCAGCGCAGGTAGGTCATGAACGCCAGTCACCGCCCCGCGAGCGCGCCCCGGATGTCCTCCGTGCTGTCGTCCGCCTTCGTCGACGTACCGGTCATCGCGTCGATCATCGGACCCCAGCGATTGCAGAATTTCCTCGGCGCACCGGCGAAGGTGTGCATCCTCGCGTCCATCCCGGTCGGGCAGCTGCCGAACATCGTGCAGCTGCTCGGCAAGGCGGGCAAGACGGTGTTCGTCAACGTGGACAGTTGCCCGGGTCTGGCCCAGGACAAGGGCGCGCTGGAATTCCTCAAGGCGATGGGCGCGCACGGCATGGTCAGCACCCGACTCTCCCTGATGGAGAAGGGCCGCCCGCTCGGGCTGCTGACCATGCAGAAGGTGTTCGTCACCGACCGCTCGAACATGCGCCGCAGCACCGACGCCATCGCCCGCGGCGGACCGGATCTGGTCGAGATCATGCCGTCGCCGATCGTGGCCCGGATGACCCCCGAGGCCAAGCGCGCGATGTCGCCGTTCGTCGCGGCCGGCTTCGTGGAGACGGCCGAGGACGCGGCCGCCGCGCTCGCGCTCGGCGCGGTCGCCGTGGCCACGTCCGACCCCCGGCTGTGGGACCTGCGCCGCGACCGGCTCGCGGCGCTCGGCTCCTCGCCGTCTTCCTCGTCCGCTTCATCCGCTTCATCCGCAAGCAGGAGAAACACATCGTGAGTTATGTTGTCGTGGCCCGCTACCGCACCAACCCCGACACGCAGGACCGGGTCCTCGCGCTGCTCGACGAGATGACCCGACGTTCGCTGGCCGAACCCGGCTGTCGCGGCTACCGCGTGCACCAGGGCGTCGAGGACGCGCGCACGATCGTGCTGTACGAGGAGTACGACGCCGAGGCCGACTTCACCGCACACTGCGCCTCCGAACACTTCCGCGACATCGTGCTCGGCCGGGTGGTACCGCTGCTGGAGAGTCGGGACGTCGTGCGACTGACCCCCCGGGCCGCGGTCGAGGCCGCGCAGTGAGGATCAAGGCGGCCGTACTGCGCGGGATATCGCACGAGCGTCCGTACGGGACGAGCCGGCCGGTCGCGATCGAGGAACTCGAACTCGGCGACCCGCGCGAGGGCGAGGTGCTGGTCCGGATCGCCGCCGCGAGCCTGTGCCACTCCGACCTGTCCGTGGTCAACGGCGACCGGGTCCGGCCGCTGCCGATGGCGCTCGGGCACGAGGCGGTCGGCGTGGTCGAGGCGGTCGGGCCCGGCGTGGACCGGGTCACGCCCGGCGAGCACGTCGCGCTCGTGTTCGTGCCCAGCTGCGGCCACTGCACGCGCTGCGACGAGGGCCGGCCGGCGCTGTGCTCGGCCGCCGCGGCGGCCAACGGCTCGGGCGGGCTCCTGCACGGGCCCGCGCTGCTGCGGGATGCCGCGGGCGAGGTGGTGCACCACCAGCTCGGCGTCTCCGCGTTCGCCGAATTCGCGGTGGTGGCCCAGGAATCGGTGGTGCCGATCCCGCGCGACGTGCCGTTCGCGGTGGCCTCGATGTTCGGCTGCGCGGTGCTCACCGGCGCGGGCGCCGTGATCAACACGGCGGCGGTTCGGCCCGGGCAGTCGGTCGCGGTGTTCGGCCTCGGCGGGGTCGGACTCTCCGCCGTGCTCGGCGCGCGGGCGGCGGGCGCGTACCCGATCGTCGCGGTCGACCCGATGCCGGCCAAGCGCGAACTCGCGCTGCGCCTGGGCGCCTCGCACGCGTACGACCCGGCCGACGCGGTCACCGCGATCCGCGACCTCACCGACGGCGGCCTGGACGTCGCGATCGAGGCGGTCGGCAGCGCGGCCGTGGTCGCGGACTGCCTGGCCGCGGTGGACCGGGGCGGCCGCGTGGTCTCGGTCGGCCTGCCCGCACCCGGCCGCACGCTGGACGCGGTGCCGGCGTTGGCCTTCGCCGGCGAGGGCAAGTCGCTGATCGGCTCGTACATGGGCGACGCGGTGCCGCGCCGGGACATCCCGCGCTACCTGGCGCTGTGGCGCGCGGGCCTGATGCCGGTCGAGCACCTGCACACCGCGACGGTGCCGCTGACCGACCTCAACGAGGCGATGGAGGCCCTGGCAAGCGGCGAGGCGATCCGGCAGGTGATCCGGACGGGGGCGGACGCGGTGGGGTGAGCGGGTGCCGGGGGCCTGCTCGGTGGGGGTGGTCGGGGCCCGGCCCGGTTGGGGCCGGGGCCATGCCGACCGGGCTCACCCGGGTCGATTCCGCCGGGTCGCCGCAACGGGCCCGCGGGGTGGTCCTTCCGACCCGCGCCGCCGCGATGTCCGCCCGCTCCGGCCGGGGCCCGGCACGGCCGGCGCCGCGCGCGGTCAGTCCCCGGGAGCGTCGTCCAGGCGGCGGCGGATCAGCAGGTCGGCGGTACGGTCGCGCCATGCGTCCACCCGGGTGCGGTCGTAGCCGCGGCGGGCGATGTCGAAGCGGTCGGCGAGGACCTCCTCGGGAGACAGCCGCACCCGGCTACGGAGGGCCTCGGCGACCCGGTTCACCAGGGCGTCGACCGCGTCCCGGTCGTAGCCGCGCCGGACCGGGTCGAAGCGCTCGCCGGCCGGCCGCAGGGTCACCGCCTTCACGTCCGCCTCGGCCCGGGCGTCGGCGAACCGGTCGGCCGCCACGCGGGCTTCGTCCGCGTCGACGCCCCGGTCCGGCGTCGGGTCCGCGCCCCACGGCCGGTCCGTACCCCGTTTCCCTCGCGCGTCCGCGCCCCGTGAGCCGTTCGAGCCCCACGCCCCGGCGCGGGCCGCCAGCCGGGCCTCGATCTCGTCGAGTGCGGCGTCCACCTCGTCCTCGTCGTAGCCCTCGCGCAGACGCACCGTGGCGAACTGTTGTTCGCGCACCTGAGCCGGCGTCAGCGGGACCGCGGCGGTGCCGTCCAGGCTGCTGCGCACCAACGCCAGGAACGCGTCCACGTCGGCGATCGCGTACCCCTCACGCAGCCGCGTCCGCGTGAAGTTCCACTGCATTCCCGCCCCCAAGCACTCGCCGGCCGGCCGGTCGGCCTCGATCGACCCCGCTCGCGAAGGCTACAACCGCCCTGGCGCCGCCGCCGGGCGGCGAACGCCGGGATCGGCTCGGCCGCATCGGGCCGGTCGGAGCAGGTTTGCCCGCGGCGCGATCCGTCGATGGTGCGGTGGTGCGTCGGGTGGTGGGTGCGGTGGGTGGTGGGTGACGGCGATGCCGGGTTCGGTCGGCTGCCGTCGCGGTGGTTCGCAGTGGCGGCGGCCGGGCGGCCCGGCATGTGCTGCGTCGGCGTTCGGGTCGGGGCACCGGATCCGGCTGATCACCGGCGGACCGGGCCCGGCCCGGCATGCGACCCGGGCGGCGCCGGAATTCCGACCTCGGACACGGCCGGCCGTGGGCGAGCCTGCTTCCACCGGGCCGCCGACGACGTCACCATCGTCGACAACGGTATCTTTCATACCTTCGATACCTTTGACACCTTCGACACCGCCGGCACCTCCGGCGCCCCCCGCCCACATCCGCGGCGACACCGGGGTCGGCCCGATCGCCGGGGCCGCGCGCCGTCCGGCCCCGGTCGCCCGCGCCGTCATCCGTCACCAGCGTCGTCATCGGCGAGGAGCCACGCACCATGACCCAGCCGCGGGAGACCGCTTTGCCCCAGCCGCAATCGATCCTGGGGCCGCCCGCCAAGTCGGCGATGTTCCTGGTCCTGACCATCGACCCCGGCGTCGAGGCCGAGGACACCGTGCGGGACTTCCTGGCCGACCTGTCCGGACTGCGCCGTTCGGTCGGCTTCCGGATCCCGGACGGCGATCTGCGGTGCGTGGTCGGCATCGGTTCGCTTGCCTGGGACCGGTTGTTCGCGGGGCCGCGCCCGGCGGAGCTGCACCCGTTCGAGGAGTTGGTGGGCGCCAAGCACCGCGCGGTGTCCACGCCGGGTGACCTGCTCCTGCACCTGCGGGCACGGACGATGGACCTCTGCTTCGAGTTGGCCACGGTGATCACGGGCCGACTGGCCGGCGCGGCGACGGTGGTCGACGAGGTGCACGGGTTCAAGTACTTCGACCAGCGGGACCTGATGGGCTTCGTCGACGGCACGGAGAACCCGGAAGGTCGGGACGCGGTCGAGGCGATCACGATCACCGCCGAGGACGACCCGGACTTCGCCGGCGCGAGCTACGTGATCGTGCAGAAGTACCTGCACGACATGCGCGCATGGAACGCGCTCCCGGTGGAGGCACAGGAGAAGGTGATCGGTCGGACCAAGCTCTCCGACCTCGAACTGCCCGACGAGATCAAGCCGATCGACTCGCACGTCGCGCTGAACACGATCACCGATCCGGACGGCACCGAACGCGACATCCTGCGCGACAACATGCCGTTCGGCACGGTCGGCAGCGGCGAGTTCGGCACCTACTTCATCGGCTACTCCAGCACGCCGAGCGTCACGGAGCAGATGTTGCGGAACATGTTCATCGGCAATCCGGTGGGCACGTACGACCGGATCCTGGACTTCTCGACCGCGATCACCGGTGGGTTGTTCTTCGTGCCGACCGCGGACTTCCTGGAGGATCCGCCGGGAGCACCGACCGAGGCCCGCGCGGCGGCGGTCGGGTCGATCGGGGCATTCGGGTCGGGCGGCCCAGGCGGTTCGGGCGCGGCGGAGGAGCCCTCGGGGCCGGGGTCGGTGCTGTTGCCCGCGCCGACGTCGGGCGCGGCCGGGGCCGCGGCCGTTCCCGGCGGGGGTCGGTCCGCCGACGGATCGCTGGGCATCGGGGGCCTCGGTGCGGGTGCCGGTGCCGGGGCGGGTGGGGGTGCGGGGGCCGGGCCCGGCTCCGGCCCCGGTTCCGTCTAGGCCGGAAAGGCGGCCCAGCCCCGAAAACCGGTCCCGCCGCGCCTCGCCGTCCCAAGAGACCTCGCCGTCCCACCGCATCTCGCCGTCCCCCCACCGCCACGCCGCACACGCCGTCCCCACGCCGCCGTATTCACGCAGCCGTCCCCACGCCGCCGTATCCATCCCGACAAAGGAGCGCCACCTCATGAACAACCTGCACCGGGAACTCGCCCCCGTCTCCGACGCCGCCTGGGCGGATCTGGAGGACGAGGCCAGACGTACGTTCAAGCGGCACGTCGCCGGCCGCCGGGTCGTGGACGTGCAGGGCCCGGACGGCAGCGAGACGGCCGGCGTGGGCACCGGTCACCTGACCGACCTCGCGCCGCCGGCCGACGGAGTACGGGCGCGCAGCCGGGACTTCCGTCCGCTGATCGAACTGCGCGTGCCGTTCACCGTGGCCCGCAGCGCGGTCGACGCGGTCGAGCGCGGAGCCAAGGACGCGGACTGGCAACCGGTCAAGGACGCCGCGCGCAAGATGGCGTTCACCGAGGATCGGCTGATCTTCGAGGGCTACGCGGCCGCGTCGATCGAGGGCATCCGGGCGGCGTCCAGCAACGCGCCGGTGACGCTGCCGGCGGCGGTGCGGGACTACCCCGACGCGGTCAGCCGCGCGCTCACCGAACTGCGCCTGGCGGGCGTCAACGGCCCGTACCAGTTGGTGCTGGGCCCGGAGGCGTACACCGCGGTCAACGAGGCGGCCGATCACGGCTACCCGATCCGGCAACACCTGACCCGGATCCTGGGCGGCGAGCCGATCTGGGCACCCGCGATCGACGGCGCGTTCGTGCTGTCCACCCGAGGCGGCGACTACGAGTTGCGGTTGGGGCAGGACCTGTCGATCGGCTACCTGTCGCACGACGAGGACAACGTACGGCTGTACTTCCAGGAGACGCTGACCTTCCTGATGTACACGGGCGAGGCCGCGATCGCGTTCGCTCGGCCGTAGCCGGGACACGAAGCCGGGACGCGAAGCCGGGACCCGGCGGTCGGGGCCCGGCAGTCTCACTCGGGTGCCGCGAACAGCGCCTCGGTATCCCGCCGCAACAACGCGATCAACCGCTCCACCCGCGCCGGCGCGACCTCGAGCCGCCAACACAGCTCCCGGTCCGCCGGCGCGGCCGGTGCCACCACGACCCGCACCTCGTGTGCCGGTTCGGCTGCCCCGGGCGCCGCGTTGTGCCATCCGAGCAACGCCTCCGCCAGCCGACGCGCGGGCCCGTCGACTTCCGGCAACTCACCCACCACGGAAGCCCGTTCCAAGGGGTCGTCCCCGGGCCGCCTGGGAAACCAATTCTCCATACCCGCCATGCTCACAGCTCACCCTCCCGACCGACCCGCACCACACGCGGTCCGATCGGGTTCTCCTGCGGTCGAGGACCCTGGGGGCACGCCAAACCGATCCGCTCCGGGATTGTTCCGTGACCGCCTCGGGGCAACCGCGCCATCCCGGAACAGCTGCGATCCTCCCAGACGCTTGAGAATGCTCAAAAGTTGTATGACGTCGCTATGACGTGAATCATCTGTCGACATAGAACCAAATAGATTGTTCAACTGCCCGGCGGCCATTTGGATATGCGCCTGTCCTATCTCTATTCCCGGGGGAGCAGTCCCGTGCTCGGTGGGCTGTTGTGGCTGCGTGCGCAGCGTCCGACCGCGATCGTCGCTGCGATGGCGATGACCGTGGGTCTTACCGTCGGCGGGGCGACCGCCGTGTCCGCCGCCACCCAAGGCGGGGCGAAGTACGGCAAGCCGAGCCAGGAATGGGGTTCGGCCGGCGGCCGCTCGCACCAGGTCGACACGGGACAGACGCGTGCGGGAGCGGATGCCGCTGGACGGCCCGCGGGTAAGGCCCCGGGGGAACTCGGCCCGGATCAGGGTCCCTTGGCGCCGACCCCGATCGAGTCGGCCCCGGAGCGGCCGCTCGCCGGCGCCGGCACCCAGCAGATCGAGTCTGCGCCGCAGGTCGACGGCACGAGCCTCGCCGTTGCCGCCCCGCAGGCTCCGAAGCCCTCAGGTGGCTCGTCCTTCGACGCACGGACCAGTCGCGAGCTGCCGGCCGAGCGCGACTCACACACCGACGTCTACGAGAACGCCGACGGCAGCCGCACTCTCAAGGTCTCCGAGGACCCGGTCAACTACCGCCTCCCGAACGGGACATGGGCCAAGGTCGACGACACCCTCGCTCCGATGGGTGGCAGCCCGACCGACCCGGGCTGGTGGCGCACGCGCGCCGCGGCCAACCCCGTCGACGTCGCCACGAAGGCGGACGCCACCCGACTGGCGACGCTGCACACGGGCAACGGGAACAGCGTCGGCTTCGGCCTCGACGGCGCGAGCCCCAGCGTCGGGCGAACCACGTCGGACAGCATCACCTTCACCGGGGCGCGGCCCCAGTCGGACGTCAACCTCAAGGCCGGCGACGGCGAGATCAAGGAGACGATCCTCCTCAACTCGCCCTCCGCGCCCGACACCTGGGACTTCCCGCTGCACCTTGCCGGGCTCACCGCGAGTCTGGACGAGAACGGCAACGTGGCCCTGACCGACGCCTCCGGCGCGGTCCAGGCGATGATCCCGCACGGCTGGATGATGGACTCCGCGGCCGACCCGGCCTCGGGCGAGGGCGCGACCTCGGGCGGCGTGACGTACGAACTCCTCGCGCGGGCCGACGGCACGCAGGTGCTGCGGGTCAAGCTCGACCGCGCCTGGCTGGACGCGCCGGGACGGGTGTACCCGGTCAAGGTCGACCCCACGGTCGCGGTGACACCCGCATCGAACTCGGTGAGCATCGTGCAGGGCCGCAACTTCTTCCAGACCGACGTCTATCGCCTCGGCTACAACTGCGACAGCGGCTGCGCCAACGCCGCGATCCTGCTCAACACCTCCGCCGTCTCGTCCCAGTTGCAGAACCACACGATCACCGGCGCCCGGCTCGCGATGTGGAACGTGCACTCGTGGGACTGCCAGGCACCGCGCGCGGTGACGGTGCACGGCAACACCGCCTCGTGGAACCCGAGTTCGGTGCGCTGGCCGGGCCCCTCCTACGGCCCCGCGCTGGGTTCGGCCTCCTTCGCCCTCGGCAACGAGTCGGACGGCTGCAACGACGGCTGGGGCGTCGTCGACCTCGGCACCGGCGGTCGCGACCTGATCCAGGGTTGGGTCACCGGTGCCGCGAACAACGGTCTGACCGTGCGCACCGCCCAGGGAGACCCGAAGACCTGGAAGAAGTTCGACACCGCGCCCAACGGCGGCGTCAAGCTCGACATCGACTACACGCCCTACCGCGCCGCGTACAAATTCAACAACCTCGTGCGTGAGGTGACGGCCACTCAGGACGGCATCGCGAGCGTCACCGTCACCAACAATGGCGCCGTGGGTTGGACGAAGGGGATCCACTCGCTGCACTACCGGCTGTTCAACGCGAGCGGTACCGAGCTGAACACCGTGGCCTGGACGCAGTTGCCCAATGACGTGGCACCGGGCCAATCGGTCACGCTGAACGCCACCATCGCCAAACTGCCGCCGGGTACGTACACACTCGCGTGGGACATGGACGGGACCAACATCCCCAAGTTCTCCCAACTGGGCGTACCGCCGTTGCCGATGGCGCTGGGCACGGCCAACAAGTGGCCCGTCCTCACGTCGATGACACCGGGCAACGGGTACGAGTCCGACACCACCACCCCGACGTTCACCGTTGCGGGCAACGACCCGGACAACTGGCCGCGGCCCTCGCTGGACTACTACTTCGAGGTGTGCAGGGTCGACGGCCAGGACTTCCGCAAGGACTGCCGCAACTCCGGCTGGCGGACGTCCTCCTCGTTCACGGTCCCCTCCGACTGGGGACTGGTCAAAGGCGGCACATATGCCTGGTACGCCTACATCGGTGACGGGGACAGTGCCTCGATCCGTCCGAACCCCGCGGTGTTCACCATTCCCAACCGGCCGCCGGCCGTGGATACGGCGTGGCCGCCGAGCGGTTACACGTTCTCGACGCTGACCCCGATGTTGCACGTGACCGGCCACGACCGGGACTCGTGGCCGGTGAACCAGCCGCTGCGCTACAAGTTCGAGGTCTGCGAGGTCGACGGCGCGAACACGCGCAAGGACTGCCACACCTCCGATTGGCAGCCGAGCTCGCCGTGGACCGTGCCCAAGGAATGGAACCTGACCTGGGGCAAGACCTACGCCTGGTATGGCACGGTCGGTGATTCCGGCGGCGCGGACGGCACGTTCGCGCGGCCCGCGATGTTCTCGACCCAGGTGCCGCAGCCGGCGATCACCAGCCACCTGGCGGCCGGTTCGGCGGACAAGGAGTTCAACGAACAGGTCGGCAACTACACCACGGCCGCCACAGACGCCTCGGTGAGCGCGGTCGGCCCGGACCTGACGGTCGCGCGGACGTACAACTCGCTCGACCCGCGCACCGACACCGCGTTCGGCGCGGGCTGGGCCTCGCGCTGGGACATGCGCGCGATTCCGGACAACGACGGCTCCGGCAACGTCGTCATCGTGCTCGCCTCCGGCGGCCAGATGCGCTTCGGGCGCAACGCGGACGGCAGTTACGCCGCGCCGTCCGGCGGCTTCGCCACCTTCACCGCGGTCACGGGCGGCGGTTGGCAACTCGCCGACAAGTCCGGCACCCGGCAGGTCTTCGACGCGGCCGGCCGACTGGTCTCCGTCGCCGACTACGCGGGGCGTACCCAGCAGATCACGTACGGCCCGGACGGTCGGATCGCGCGCGCCACGGACGTCACCTCCGGCCGCTATCTGAGCTTCACCTGGACCGGTGCCCACGTCACCCAGGCGGGCACGAACCCGATCGACGCGACGACCCCCGGTCCGGTGTGGACGTACGGCTACGACGGCGACCGACTGATCAGCGTCTGTCCGCCCGTCCCCGGTGGCGCGGGACCGACCGCGCCGTGCACGCGCTACGACTACACCACCGGGTCGCACTACCGCTCCGTCGTGATGGATGCCGGCCCGCGCTCGTACTGGCGGCTCGGCGACACGGGTCCGACGACCACCGCGGCCGACAGCGTGCCCACCGCGACAACCCGGGAAGGCGCCGAGTACCACAACGTGACGCTCAGTCAGGCCGGTGCGCTCGGCGGTTCCCCGGACCAGGCCGCCGGGTTCAACGGCACGTCGTCGTATGTGCGACTGCCGGCCGACATCGTGGGCAAGTCCACCTTCCTCAGCGTCGAGATGTGGTTCAAGACGACCGGGGCCGGGGTGCTGTTCAGTCAGCAGGCCCGCGCGCTCGACGACCCGGCGGGCGTGGGCGGGGAGTTCAACCCCGCCCTCTACATCGATACCAACGGCAAGCTGCGCGGTCGCTTCCTCACCCGAGGCGCCACCCCGGATCCGATCACGTCCGCCGGTGTGGTCACCGACAACCAGTGGCACCACGCGGTGCTGTCCGCGACCGGCACGGCACAGACGCTCTACCTCGACGGCCAGGCCGTGGGCACCCTTTCGGGTGAGGTCTACCACCCGGCCGGCAGCAACACCCTCGTCGGCACGGGCTTCGCCCAGGGCGTGCCCCAATCACCGGGCGCGATCGGCTACTTCAACGGCTCCATCGACGACGTGGCCCTGTACGAACGCCCGTTGGGCGCCGCCGGCGTGGCCGAACACTACGCCGCGCGGGCTGCGGCGACCCAGCTGACCAAGGTGACGCTGCCGTCCGGGCGCACGCACGCGGAGGTCGTCTACGACGCGCGCACCGACCGGGTCACCCAGGTCACCGACGCCAATGGTGGCGCCTGGAAGTTGGCCCCACCGACCTACACCGCCTCCTCCGCCGGCTACGCGAGCGCGATCACCGCGTCCGCGCCGGTCGCCTACTACCGCCTCGGCGAACAGGGCGGAACCGGCGCGAACAACGCCTTCGGCAGCGCAGGAGCGGGTACGTACCACGACGTGATCCCCGGCCGGGCGGGCGCGTTCGCAGGCGGCGACGACACGGCGGCCGAGTTCAACGGGACGACGTCCTATGTCGAGTTGCCGCAGAACCTGCTGCGAACCCGGCCTCGGCTGTCCATCGAACTGTGGTTCAAGACCGACAAGCCGGGTGTGCTCGTCGGGCACCAATCCAAGGCGATCGACGACCCGGCCGGGGCGGGCGGTGACTACACTCCCGCGCTCTACATCGACACCAACGGCAAGCTGCGCGGGAAGTTCCTGCAGGCCGATGCCGCTTGGGCGGCGCCGATCGCCTCCGCCCAAGCGGTCACCGACACCCGCTGGCACCACGCGGTCCTGACGGCCGACGGCACCGTGCAGTCGCTCTACCTGGACGGGGCCAAGGCAGGCAGCATCAACGGCGCGGTCAACCACGAGAGTTCCAGCCGGGTGTACCTGGGCGCCGGATTCGTCGCCGGATGGGCGGAAGCACCGGGCACCGTCGGCCGCTTCGACGGGTCGATGGACGAAGTGGCGGTGTACGACCGGGCGATCGACGCGACGGCGGTGGCCGAGCACTTCGCGGCGCGGAACGCGGTCGTCCCGAGCAGTGCGCCGACGTACCGCGCCGCGGTGACCGCATCGGGCCCGTGGTCGTACTACCGGCTGAACGAGACGTCCGGCGCACAGGTCTCCTCCCAGCAAGGCGCCCGCGCCACCAACGGACCCGGCCGCGCACACGCGGTGACCGGTGATCCCTCGGGTGTCGCCGACGGAGACGGAGCGGCCTACTTCAACGGCACCGACGCCTACACGGAACTACCCGAGGGTTTGTTCCACGGCTCCTCGCAGGCCTCCATCGAGCTCTCCTTCCGGACCACTTCGCCCGGGGTCCTGTACTCGTACCAGTCGGCCGGCATCGGCGAGCATCCCGCCGACTACGTCCCGGCCCTGTACGTCGACACCGACGGCAAACTGCGCGGCAAGTTCTTCACACTCAACGGAGGCACCAAACCACAACTGGTATCGCCGACCCTCGTCAACGACGGCGAGTGGCACCATGCCGTCCTGAGCACGGACGGACTCGTTCAGACCCTCTTCCTCGACGGCCAGTCGGTAGGCGGGACGATCCCCGGCGACGTCCATCACGAGAAGAGCCTGCGCAGCTTCATCGGCGCGGGCGACACCAGCGCGGGCTGGGAGAAGGCGCCCGGTCCGGTCGGCTACCTCACCGGACTCATCGACGAAGTCGCCGTCTACCGCAAGGCACTCGACGCCCCGACCGTGGCCGCGCACGCGGCGCTTCGAGGCTCGTCCGCGGTCGACTACCGTAAGGCGATCGTCGCCGCCGGCCCGCTCGGATACTGGCCGTTGACCCGGACCGACAGTGCCGGCGCACCGGTCAACCTGATGCCTGGTCGGACCACCGACGCGGGCGGCTCCTGGAATCTGCAACAGGGGGTCGTGGGTGCGTTCGGTGCCACCGGCGACAAGGCGGCGGGCTTCGACGGCACCGCCTCGCACATCCGACTGCCCAAGGACCAATTGACCGGCGTCTCGCAGTTCACCACGGAGCTGTGGTTCCAGGCCGAGGGTCCCGGTGTGCTGATGGGCTACTCCACGACGGACATGCCGTACGTGGTCGCCGACACCCCGGCCACACCGATGCTCTACGTGGGCACCGACGGCCAGTTGCGCGGCCAGGTGTGGAACGGCAACGCCGCTCCGATCACCTCGGCCGACTCGGTCCTCGACGGCCGCTGGCACCACGTCGCGCTCGCCGTCGACGCCCTCGGCAAGACACAGAAGCTCTACCTCGACGGCAACCTCGTCGGCACACCCCTGGACGCGACCGCGATCGTCGTCGACCCCTACGTCACCATCGGTGCCGGCCCGGTGAACAACCTCGCCTGGCCGGCCAAGCCGACCAACATTCGGGGCTTCTTCAAGGGCGCGATCGACGAAGTCGCGATCCACCACCAGGCGCTCACCGCCGACACGATCGCCCGCCACTACGCGAGCGGCACCACCACCGAAGCCGCCGCGCTGACCACCACGACCACGGTCACCGACCCGAACAACCGCCAAGAGAAGCGCACCTACGACTCGTTCCGCGGCCGAGCGCTCAGTGTCACCGACGTCGAGGGCGCGACCACGACCTACGGCTACGACAGCGGCGGCTTCCGACACACCGTCACCGACGCCAACGGCAACTCGGTGATCAGCGGCCACGACGCACGCGGCAACGAGATATCCCGCACCACCTGCCGCACCACGACCCAGTGCTGGACGGGTTACCAGGAGTTCTACCTCGACAAGGACAACCCGCTCGACCCGCGCAACGACCAACTGATCGCGGTGCGCGACCCACGCTCCGCCGACGTCGGCGACAACACGTACAGGACCACGTACGCGTACACCACCAGCGGCCACCCCAGCGGTGAGACCCGGCCGGACGGTTCGACCACGCAACGGGCCTACACCACCGGGACGGAGGCCGCGGTCGGCGGCGGCACCGTACCCGCCGGCCTGCTCGCCTCCACCACACAACCCGGGAACCGCGTAACGACGTTCGCGTACTACGCCAACGGCGACTTGGCGGCCACCACCGACCCGGTCGGCCTGATCACCCGGCAGACCTACGACGGACTCGGCCGCAAGATCACCACCACCGAGGTCTCCGACAGCGTGCCGGCGGGCGTGACCACGACCACTGCCTACGACTACGCGTCGCGGCCGACGACCGCGACCGAGCCGGGTGTACCCAACGCGATCACCGGCGTCACGCACACGCTGCGCGGCACCACCGTCTACGACGTCGACGGCCGCGTGGTCGAGGAGTCCACCGCCGACCTCACCGGCGGCGACACGACCCGTACCAACACCTACACCTACGACACCAAGGGCCGCCCGGAGACCGCGACCGACCCCGAGGGCGGGGTGACACGCACCGCCTACGACTCGTTCGGGCGCCTGATCTCCAGGACCGACCCGGTCGGCGGCGAGATCCGCTACTTCTACACCCCGGGCGGGCAACCGGCCGAGACGGTGCTGGTCGGCTGGGACGGCGACCCCTCCGGCACCCCGCGCGACCTGGTCGTGGAATCCCGGGCCTACGACCCGGCCGGCCGACTCGCCTCGGTCACTGACGCGATGGGCGCGACGACGTCGTACACCTACTACGACGACGACAGCAAGGCCGAGACGATCGCGCGCGGCGTGCGTCAAGCCGACGGCTCGACCCGAGACATCGTGTTGGAGCGGCTGAGCTACGACGGCGCGGGCAACGTGGCGCGGAGCGTCACCGGCGGCACGACGATCACCGACTTCACCTACGACGCGCAGAACCGCCCGGTCAAGACGGTCCTCGACCCCGGGGGCCTGAACCGGGAAAGCTCGACGGTGTACGACCCGGCCGGCTTCGTCGGCCGAACGCTGCGCACCGGCGCGGGCATCACCACGCCAGAGGCCACCGACTTCACGTACGACAAGGCGGGTCGCGTCCTGCGTCAGACCGCCCACAACGAGACGGGCGCGCCGCGCGTCGACGACGTACTGGTCGCCACCTGGAAGCGCGACCAGCGCGGCCTGGTGTTGGAGGAGGTCTCGCCGAACGGCAACGCGGCGGGTGCCACGCCGAGCGCGTATGCGGTCACCCACACGTATGACGTGTTGGGCCGCGAGGTCTCCACCGCGTCCCCGACCGTCGAGGTGACGGTAGGCGGCGCCGCGCCGACCAACACCCGCCCGACCACGACCGTCGGCTACAACGCCTTCGGCGAGCCGGTCGTGTCCCGCGACGCGAACGGCCGGGTGACGACAAGCGTCACCGACCGCACGGGCCGCACCACGTCGACCACGCTGCCGCCGTACACGCCCGCGGGCGCCACCCAGCCGATCACCGCCACCTCGCAGGTCCGCTACGACAAGGCCGGCCGCGCCATCGAGTCGACCGACCCGCTCGGCCGGACCAGCAAGCTGCGCTACGACCGGATGGGCAACGTCGTCGAGAAGACGGCCCCCCAAGCCCCCATCCAGCAGGGTGCGTTGGCGAACCCGGGCACCAACCAGGGCTCGTTGATGACCCAGACCTTCGCGGACGCACCCCCGACGCCCGCCACCTGGCGCTACACCTACGACGCCAACGGCCGCCAACTCTCGGCGGTCGACCCCGAGGGCGCCCGCACGGAGGCGACCTACGACCAACTGGGCCGCCAACTCACCAGCACCCAGGTCGAACGCTTCCCCACGGCCAATAACTTCACGACCACGATGACCTACGACGACGCGGGCCGGGTGGTGTCGACGAAGTCGCCGACCGGGCGGGTCGCAGGAAGTTCGTACAACGTGGCAGGCGAGCTGCTCACGTCCACGGACCCACTCGGAAACACGATGACCGCCGAGTACGACGGTCTGGGCCGCAAGGTCCGGGTCGCTGACCCGACGCTCCGGTCCACCCGTTGGTCGTACAGCCCGCTCGGCCGAGTCGACTCGGTCCAGAACTTCTCCTACAAGGGACGAACGAGCGTCACCACGTCGTACACCTACGACGCCGACGGCAACCAGGTCTCGACGGTGACACCCACGGGCGGCCGTACCGACCTGGCCTACGACGCAGCCGGTCGGCTGACCCGCCAGACCGAGAAGGTCGACGCCGGTACGTCGATCGTGTCCTCCTTCGGATACGACGCGATGGGCAACCGCACGCGCTTCACCGACGGCAAGGGCAACTCCACGATCTACACGCACACCGCGTGGGATCAGCCGGAGAGCGTCATCGAGCCCGCCACCACCGCGCACCCGAACCTCGCCGACCGGACCTGGACGACCACCTACGACGCGGTGGGCCAGGCCACGATCCAGTCGGCGCCGGGCGGTGTGCGCTCGAACAACACCTACGACCACCTGGGCCGCCTGATCGAGCAGGTCGGCATCGGCGCGGAAGCGTCCACGGACAAGCGCGTGTTCGCCTACGACGACTCCGGTCGCCTGACCAAGGCACAAACCTTCGGTGCGGTGACGGCGAAGTCCACGAACACGTACACCTACAACGACCGCGGCCTCCTGTTGACTTCGGCGGGTACCTCGGGCTCCTCGCAGTACACCTGGGACGCGGAGTCACAGCTGTCGCAGCGCACGGACGCGGCCGGCACCACCGTGTTCGGCTACGACGGCGCCGGTCGGACCGCCAGCGTGCTCGACCCGCAGACCGGCGTGCGCGTCGAGAGGGAATACGACGCGGCGGGCAGGCCGACGGACGAGACGTACCAACGCCCGAGCGCCGGGGCTCCCAACGGCATCAGCGCCATGTCGATGCCGTCGTCGCATCGGCAGTACGAGTACGACCCGTTCGGGCGCCTGGCCGTCGACGGCGTGTACACGGACGCGGGAGACCGGCAACAGCGGACGGCGTACACCTACGACGACGACGGTCGCGTCACCGGCAAGGACGAGTCCGCAACCGGGGGCCGCAACAACACCTACACCTACGACCTGGCGGGCCGCCTCACCCAGTGGAACGACGGCACCACCGTCACGCCCTACACCTGGGACGCGGCCGGCAACCGCACCGGCGCCGGAACGAAGACCGCCACGTACGACGAACGCAACCGCCTCCTCACCGCAGGCGACATCACCTACGGCTACACCCCGCGCGGCACCCGTTCCACGATCACCGTCCCGGGCCTGACCAAGTCGCTGCAGTTCGACGCGTTCGAGCAACTCGCCCAGGACAGCGCCTCCTACGGCTACGACGCCCAGGGCCGCATGATCACCCGCGACGGCCAATCCGGTTTCGCCTACGACGGCAGCACGAACAACCTCGTCGCCGACGGCACCACCAAGTTCACCCGAGGCGCCGCCGGCGACCTGATCGCCACCGGCAACGGCACCTCCGCCACCCTTGCCATCACCGACCAACACGGCGACGTCACCGCCGCGATCGACCCCACCACCCTCAACCGCACCGCCGCCACCACCTACGACCCCTTCGGCCAGGTCACCACCCAAACCGGCCCCCGCCCCGGCCTCGGCTACCAGGGCGCCTGGACCGACCCCACCACCGGCCAGGTCAACATGGCCAGCCGCTGGTACGACCCGGCAAGTGGCGGCTTCGACTCCCGCGACACCTGGACCCTCGACCCCAGCCCGTCGGGGAACGCGAACCGGTACGCGTATGGAGGAGGAGACCCGCTGACCAATACCGACCCGAGCGGGCACTGCTTCTGGGATGGCTGCGTCGTCGAGGGCACAGCCGTTTATTGGGCAGCAGCCGGGGCTCTTGCCGTGGGTGCCGCCTGCATGGCGAAGTGCCAGTCGTTGGCACAAGGTCTGGCCAACGGTTTGTCGAACACCTGGTCCGGCGCTCAAAGCCTCGGATCGAAGGTCAAGAGCAAGTGGAACTCGTGGACCGGCAGCGGCGGCGGAACCATTACCGGCACTGCGACTCTCGCCGGTTGGTGGGCGACTCATCCGACGACGGCCAGCAGCGCGGCCTCCAGTTCAGCCGCGGCGGGCACCCGCGCGAGTGACCTCAACGCCTGGGCGTGCCGGACCTACGGCGCCTGCGGATCCAGTGGCGGCCCCGGCAAGGGCCCCGGCGCCGGCCCGGGAACCGGCGGCCCCGGCGCCGGTCCAGGCGGCCGGTGCGTAGTCGGATGCCGAGGCGGAAACGGCAAGGGCCCCGGGGCCAAGGGACCCGGCGGCAAGTCCCCTCTCAAGCCCAAGCCGAAGCCGCCGCACCGACCTACAGCGCCCAAGAACCGCCCCCCGACCTCGGCCACCCCGGTCATTGACCCACTGATCGCCATCGTCAAGGGAGTCCTGGACAGTACGCGTGTCTTGGACTCCATACAGCCGACCACACAGACTCCGGACCGTCACACGCCCGAGCAGATCGAAGCAGACAAATACTCGCTCGAACTTCTTCAGCGGTTCTTCCCGGAGGAAACCATCGATCCCGAGCTTGGATTTGGAGGATCGAGTGCGGACGTGCAAAGTAGGCGCACTCAATCTGCTTGCCAGCGTGACTATCCATCGCAGGATCCGGGCTACTTCTATGCGCCGATGACACGCTTTGGCCCTGGCGCCGGAGATTGTCGCGCCACGGGCGCGGTTGCAGTTATCGAAAGTGATGATCGACGCGTGGGTCGGAGTGCGCGCGTTGACCCAACCTGGAATGATCCGGCCGGAATCGATCAGTTTCCGGCGAATAACCGGGCCGCGCTTCATCTCATCGCGAGCGCAAATGGTGGGGCGGGGAATACATTGCGAAACTTCATATCCGGATATCAGAAGCCGGTCAATTCGCCCAATATGTTTACGGCATTGGAGAGGCCGGTGAATATTGCCGCGAAGACTCAGGTGGTTACCTTGGGTGTATTGCCGGTCTATACGTCCTCTTCCGATCCGGCTTTCCCCAAGGGTCCGGCCATTGCTTCGAAGCTCTTGTTCCGCGCAACCGGCTCGAAGGGCTTTTCGCTTGACTGTACACTCTACCTGGACCTGAAGAGCGCGGCCGTGAATCGTGGAGTCGAGTGTGCGTGAGGTCGAAGCATGATAGAGAAACTTCTCCCCTTTCTCGGGAGGCCAACTCTCCATAATGATATAGAAGACGATTGGGCGGAGTTCGAAGCAAGTTTCGATGTTTCCTTGCCGCAGGATTACAAGTCATTCATATCCGCGTATGGCCCCGGTCAAGTGTGTGGGAATGTGATTTTCTTCCACCCGAAGGCTCCGAGGGAGCCGGAAAGCTTGAACCTGGGTCATGAGATAGAGGAAACCGCCGACACATATCGGGATCTTCGGTCCATGGACCCGTCGCTTGTGGCTTGGCCGATCTATCCGGAACCCGGATGGGTCATGCCCATAGCACGAGAGATCACGGGCGACGAGCTTCTTCTGCGCCCGAGTTCCGCAAGCAACCAGAACCCCTCGCTTATTCTCGACTGGCGTCACGGCTGGCATGAATACACGATGAGCTTCACAGAATTCATGGAGGCCGGGCTCGCGGGAACCTTGGATCCACCACTGTTTGCGGGCACGGAACCCGGCCAACCGAAGTTCATTCGGGTGGGGCGTGTGGGCACGTAGGACTCTGCCCGGCGCTCGACGCGCCGCACCCGGGTTATCCGCCGTGGGAAAACGGGGGGTAGGCGTGGCTACGCGTTCGAGGACGTCCCGAACGAAATCCGGTTGAGTTGGATTTGGGTTTCGGTGTCGGTGAAGCCGAGGGCTCGGTAGAGGTTGATGGCCAGGTAGGTGGGGTCGGCGACGATGACCAGGGTTTCGGTGGACCAGTGGGCCTGGGCGTGTCGGGCGGCGGTGTGGACCAGGGTGGAGGCCAGGCCCTGGTTGCGGTGGGCCGGGTGGGTGGTGACGGTTTGGTACCGGGCCAGACCCTGGGCGTCGGTGAACAGGCCCAGGCCGGCGCGGAGTTGGTTGTCCTCGAAGGCGCCGAACCAGGCTCCGTGGCCGCGGGCCTGGAGGTCGCGGAAGCCGGCGACGCGGTGGGTGACGAATTCGCGGTAGCCGGCGGGGTCGAAACCGGGGTTGGTGGCCTCGCTGAGGGCCACCGCCTGGGCCCAGTCGTCGTCGGTTTCGGCGATGCGGACGGTTGCGGTGGTGTTGGGGCGCGCGGGCGCGTGGAGGGTCGTTGCGGTCAGGACGGTGCTGCGTTCGACGGACAGGCCGGCGGCGGCCAGGTCGGTCGGGTTTCCGGCCGCTCCGCTCGTGCCGTCGACGCCGAGGGCGACGTGGGCCGCGTCGGGGAATTCGCGGCGGAAGGTGTCGATCCACGCGGCGGCCGTGCCCGGGGCCGGCGGCGCGGCCAGGAGGAGGAAGTTGCCCCAGTGGAAGGTGGGGTTGGCCGGCGTCCGGACGACCAGGTAATCGTCGCGCTCCTCGACGTGGCTGCCCTGGAGGGTGAGCAGCATCAGGTCGGTGCGGTAGGCCAGGGAGGTCACGGTCGCGTTCATCGAGTCACCCCATCACATGGGGTAGCCGCCCGGCAGCCATTTTCGGCCCGTGCGATCGGGGGGTACGGGGCCGCAGCGTGACGAGGCGACGGGGCTGCGGCGCTGCGGGGGCAACGGGGACGACGGGGGCGACGGGGCGACGGGGCGACGGGAGGCACGTTGCTTCCGCTCAGTGGAAGGAACGCGCTCGCCGTAAGGGGATTCGTAGCAACATCCGGGACGTATTCGGCAGTTCGAAGCTCCGAACAACACCTGCCGCGCCTCGCAGCCCACAAGGCCCCGCCGTGCGGCCGATCGCCTGGAGGACGCACATGTTCCTTGCCGCCGACACCTGGACCGCACACATCTTCGACGGGCGCTGGGTTTCCGGCGCAGGCGGGACGTACGAGGCCGTCGAACCCGCGACCGGGAACGTACTGGGCGTGGTCGGCGCCGCCGATCCCGCCGACGTCGCCCGGGCAGCGACCGCCGCCGGCGGCGCGCAGGTCGACTGGGCGGCGCGTCCGCACGACGAGCGCGCCGCGGTACTGCGTCGTGCCGGGCTGCTGTTCGAGCGGCATGCCGAGGAGATCGAGGGCTGGTTGGTGCGCGAGGCCGGATCGGTACCGGCCAAGGCGGCACTCGAGGTGCGCTTCGCCGCTGCCGAGTGCTTCGAGGCCGCGGCGCTCGCCTCGCACCCGCAGGGACTGGTGCTGCCCTCGGCCCAACCGCGATGGAGCTTCGCGCGGCGCCGTCCCGCCGGGGTGGTCGCGGTGATCGCGCCGTTCAACTTTCCGCTGATCCTGTCCATCCGCTCGGTCGCCCCCGCCCTCGCGCTGGGCAACGCGGTACTGCTCAAGCCCGATCCGCGTACGGCGGTCGGCGGCGGTGTGGTCCTGGCCCGAGTCTTCGAGGAGGCCGGGCTGCCCGCCGGCGTCCTGCACCTGCTGCCGGGCGGAGCCGAGACGGGTGCGGCCCTGGTCGAGGCGCCGGAGGTACGCATCGTCTCGTTCACCGGATCCACCGCGGCCGGACGCCGGATCGGCGAGACCTGCGGACGCCTGCTCAAGCGCGCCCACCTCGAACTCGGCGGCAACAACGCGCTGATCGTGCTGCCCGGCGCCGACCTGGACAAGGCCGCAGCGGCCGGCGCGTGGGGCTCGTTCCTGCACCAGGGCCAGATCTGCATGACCACCGGCCGGCATCTCGTGCACGAGAGCCTGCACGCGGACTACGTGGCGGCGCTCGCCGAGCGGGCCGATCGGCTTCCGGTCGGCGATCCCGCGAGCAAGGACGTCGCGCTCGGCCCGATCATCGACGAGCGGCAACTGCTCCGCATCGACGCGCTCGTGCGCGACACGGTGGCGGCGGGCGCGCGGCTGGCCGCCGGGGGCAGTTACGAGGGGCTGTTCTATCGGCCGACGGTGCTGGCCGACGTACGGCCGACGATGCCGGCGTACGCGGACGAGGTCTTCGGGCCGGTTGCGCCGGTCGTACCGTTCGGCACGGTCGAGGAGGCGATCGCGCTCGCGCGGGACAGCGAGTACGGGCTGTCGCTCGGCATCCTGGGCGACGTCGGCCCGGCGATGCGGATCGCGGACGCGGTACCCACCGGTCTGGTGCACATCAACGACCAGACGGTCAACGACGAGGCGAACGCACCGTTCGGTGGCCAGGCCGCGTCCGGCACGGGCGCACGCTTCGGCGGCCCGCAGGCCAATCTCGACGCCTTCACCGAAACCCAGTGGGTGACGGTGCGGGGCGACATCGCACCGCATCCGTTCTGAGGGGCATCCGTTCCAGGCGAAGGGGAGGGGAAGGCGAGGCGAAGGCGAAGGAGAGGCGAAGGCGGACGGGGACGCAGACGCGGACACGGCCCGGGGCGCGGTACCGCCCGGCCGTGGCCACCACCCGCGACCCGGTCCGCGTCCGCGCTTCGTGCCGCGTGCCTCGCGCCCATGCGTGTTCGCCGACTCGTGGCGGGCGTGGGGATCGGGGTCGGATGTGGCAGGCTCGTGGGTCTACGCTCCGCGATCCGAAAGCAGGACCATGTCCGGCACTAACCACCTCGCCCAGGCCGACCAAGCAATGCGCGAGGGGCGCATGGATGCCGCCGTCAAGCTCTACCTCGAAGCCGCCGACGCCGGCGTGCCGGAGGCTCGTCGCAAGGCCGGCGAGCTGATGTTCGCGGGAGGTGACGAGACCGCCGAGGCGATCCTGCGGGAGGCGCTGGCGGAGGGGGACGTCGAGGCGGTGGACGCGCTCAGCGAACTGCTGGAGGTCACCGGCCGGGCGGACGCCGCCGTCGATCTGCTGATCGATCGGCATCGGCTCGGCGAGACGCAGTGGGCCTTGCCGATCGCGAACCTGCTCGCCGACGCGCTGGACGAGCCCGAGGCGGCCGAGCGGTGGTACGTCTCCGCGCTCGAAGCCGGCGATCCCGACGCGCCGAACGACTTCGCCGCCTTCCTCCAGGACTTCGACCGCGCCGCCGAGGCCGAGGCGTTGCTGCGCCCGGCGGCCGAGGCCGGCGACGAGTTCGCCATGGCCAACCTCGGCCGGCTGCTGCTCAACGGCGACGCGGTCGACGATGGCATCGCGTGGCTGACCCGGGCGGTCGCGGCGGGCCAGGAGGACGCGCTGGTCGACCTCGGCGACGCCGAACTCGACGCGGGTCGGATCGGCGACGCACGCGAGCACATCCGGCGGGCGCTCGACTCGGGCATCGACGGCTCCCGCCTGCTGTACGCGCACCTGCTCGACCGCGAGGGTGCGGACCGGAGCGAGGTCGAGGCCGCCTACCGCGCCGCAGTCGAGGCGGGCGACGTGGAGGTCGAGGGATGAGGCGCGCGGCGCTGGGGGTGACCCTGGCCGCGCTGATAGCCGTCGGCGCGTGCGGCCCCGCCGGCGACAAGGACGCCGAGGACGCCAAGGCCGAGTCGTCCGCGACGCCGTCGCCCACGCGCTCGGCCCGGCCCGGCGAGATCCGCGATCCCAAGGCGCACATCTCGTACGTGCTGCCCCAGGGCTGGTACGCCAAGCCGCCGGACACCATGGTCGGCCTGTACTCCTCGGTCGCCTCCACCGTCGATCCCAAGACCGCCGACCCCACGGCCAAGCCGACCGCCGACCCGAAGAACCCGCTCGGGACGTTCATGGTCGGCGTGGTGGACACCAAGGCGTACGCTTCCAAGCCGCGCACGATGCCGGAGATGGCCGAGACCGTGGGCCGGGCCCAGCTCGAACTGATCTACCCGGCCAAGGCCCAGGACGCGGTCCGCTCCAACGAGGCGGCCCGAATCGACGGCCGCAACGCGTGGCTGATGGACATCGAGTGCACCCCCGAGGACAAGAACGTGGCCCCGTTCCGGCTCCGGGTCACCGTGATCGACACCGGGGTGGTACCGATCTACCTGTTGTCCTCGGCGCCGAGCAGCGCCACCGAACGGTTCGGTGAGATCGAGTCGCTGGAACGCTCGGTGCGGTTCTGACGGAGGGCAGGGCGGGTGGGATGGGCCGCGCGGCGCGGCGCAGGGCGGTGTGGTGCCGTGCGGCGCCGTAAGCACCGGCCTCGACACGCCGACCCACCCGCCACCGGCCGCCTGTCACCCGCCACCCGCCTGCCGCCCGCCGGCGTCCGGTGCGACCGCCCGAAGCCGGCGTCTCCGGGCGGCGAAAGCACGCCCCCACGCGCCGTTCGGCCGGCCCGCCGCGCGCCCTTCCGCGCCTGTTCACGCCTGCTCGGCGCGCCCGGGCCCGGCCGCTTTTTCGCCGGCGTCCCGACGTCACACGCTCCGGTCGTGTCGCCGGTAAGGTGGCTGTGACCTGCGGATTCGGTGAACTTCCGGGCTCGGATGGCGGGTTGGCGTCATACGCGCGGCTTGTCCGATGCGATTCGCGGTTTTCTTTGCCAAGCGATCCGCCCGGAAGGCGCTCGGATTCGGTAACTTCCAAGTGGTTCACCGATCTTGCCGCGGTTCCTACCAGATCGCGGACGTTCAGCGACCGATAATCGCAGTTCGGGCCCGTTTCCAGGGTGTATTCGATCACGGTGCTCTCAGCAGCCCGACCGACTGGAGGGGGAGACGTGGCCACCACCGTGTCCAGAACGCGCTCGACTGTACGGCTCGTGTCGAAACCGCAAACGGTCTCCGCCGCTCGCGCGCACGTGCGTCGCTTTTGCGAACGGGTCGGCTTCGAGTCCGACGACCCGGTTCGGGTCACCTCCGAGCTGGCCTCGAACGCGGTCGAACACGCCGGGGACTACGGCGACTACGAGGTCTCCGCCTCGCTGCACGGCCGGGTCCTGTGGGTGGAGGTAATCGACTGTCTGCCGTGCTCGTTGCCGTCTCCCGTGGAGGTACTGGAGGACGCGGAGGCCGGCCGCGGCCTGCTCGTGGTCGCCGCGCTCACCCAGCGGTTCAAGGTGGAACTGCGCAGCAGCGGACGCAAGGCGGTGTGTGCCGGGTTCGAGGAGGACTGAGCCCTCCCGGTACGGTCGGACCCGTACCGGCGCGCAGGCGTACGGGCGGTGCGGCGATCGCGCGCGGACGGTCGCGTCGGCGCGGACGACCGCCACCCGCCCGCCTCCGCGCCGATCGACGTGTCGTGACGGAGGAGGACGGGGCCCGGATGGTGTTCGGCAGGCGCAGGGCGCGACCCGAGGCGGAACCGACCGCGATACCGGGGCCGGGGTCGGCGCCGAACTCGAATTCGGACTCGATGCCGGAGCCGGGGGCGGAGCCGATGGCCGATCCGAGCGGGTCGTCCACGCCCGAGACTCGGTCGAACACCTCGGACGCCCGGCCTACCGCGCGCACCGCGGACCTGGCGGACGTCGGAGACGCGACAGGCGGCGCAGACGTGGCAGGTCCGGCGCGGCCCACTGACACCCCGGGCTCCGCGACCCCCGAGTCGCACGGGCCGACGCCTGCCGAAGCGGCGGACGCGACGGATGCGACGGATTCGGCCGACTGGCGGAGCGTGAGCGCGTTCACGTACGGCTCGCTCGCCTCCTCGTCCCCAGCCGCCGCCAAGTCCGCGACGGGTTCCCGGGTCGGGATCCGCATCCTCCGCGGTGGCGGATCGGGCGGCTTCTTCACCCCGTGCGCGTTCGCCGGCGCCGACCGCCGCTCGCTGTACCTGCCCGACGGCAGCCTGCTCTGCACGGTGGACGCCGCCGAGACGGTCGACGGCGTACGGCACGACCGGGTCCGAGCCGCCGACGGCGAACTCGTCGGTACCATCCGCCGGATCCCGCCCGCCCGTCGACTGCTCAAGCACACGTGGCGGATCGACCAACCCGGCCGGCCCGAGATCGTCGGCCGCAACCTCTTCGCCACGACCGATCCGCGCAGGTTGGCGGCGCACACGGCGGACACCGCGTTGAGCCTCACCTTCGACACCCTGCTCTCCGGCGACGACGGTTCACTCGGCCCGGTCCGCCCACGCGTGCTCGCCTGGAAGGCCGCCGGCGAACTGGTGATGACCACGGACGGACGCCACCAACCGGTCCGCGTCCTGGCCCCGTGGGTGGATCGCCGGCTGGCCTTCGTCTTCGCCATGCTCGGCGACGAGTGAATGACGAGCGGATACCGAGAGAGCGATCAGCGCCCGCTGCGATTGCCGGGATTCGGCAAGTGCCTGCCGCGCCGGCCGGGACTCGGCAAGAGCCTGCCGCGCCCGTCGGGATTCGGCATCCACGGCCGCGTGAGGACACCTGCCCGGGACGCCGCTTCGCGACCGTGCGCCACGTGCGACGCCCGGGCCTGCCGGGTGGGGTACGCGGCGGACACGGGCGTCGTGGTGTCGGAAGGATCGGGCGCCGGGGGCGCCGAAGGTGGGTGGGAACCTACTCGGTGGCCCCCGCCGTCGGCTCCAGCGCGCCGAAGACGACCAGGCCCAGGACGACCAGGCCCAGGACCACGCGGTAGGCGACGAACACCGTGAAGCTGTGCGTGCTGATGTACTTCAGGAACCACGCGATCGCCGCGTAGCCGACCACGAACGCGACCACGGTGGCCAGGATCGTCGGCCCCCACGCCGGTGCCGGACCCTCGCCGATCTTGAACAATTCGAGACCGCCGGAGGCCAGTACGGCCGGGATGGCCAGCAGGAACGAGTACCGCGCCGCGACCTCGCGTCGATATCCCATCAGCAGGCCCGCCGTGACCGTGCCGCCCGAGCGCGAGACGCCGGGAATCAGCGCGAGCGACTGGGCGAAGCCGTAGATCAACGACTCCTTGCCGTTGAGCTTGTCCATCCCCCGGTTGTTCAGCGCCATCCGGTCCGCGAACAGCAGGATCAGGCCGAACACCACCAGCGTCGTACCGATCAGCCGCAGATCGCGGAACGTGGTCTCGATGGTGTCCTGGAACACCAGGCCCAGGACCCCGATCGGCAACGTGCCGACGATGATGTACCAGCCCATGCGCGCGTCGAGTTCGCCGCGCAGGGACGGGGTGTACAGCGACTTCACCCAGGTCGAGACGATCTTGCCGATGTCCTTGCGGAAGTAGATCAGGACGGCGGTCTCCGTCCCGATCTGGGTCACGGCGGTGAACGCCGAGCCCGGGTCCTCCCAGCCGGCGAACGCCGACACGATGCGCAGGTGTGCGCTGGAGGAGATCGGCAGGAACTCGGTGAGCCCCTGGACCAAGCCGAGTACAACGGCCTCGAACCAACCGATCACCGGACGACTCCGAGGGACGAAAGAGGGATGCGGATCATGCCGGCAACGGTAGCGGCGGCCCACGGTGCGTCAGGTGGACATCACATGGCCGAAGTTGGACGGAACGGTAACGGCCGAGCCGCCGGTCCGAACCCCGTGCCTGGTGGCGCGGCCGCGTGAGGGGCGGGCGTCGGAGGGAGGGCTGTCCGGCGCGGGGATGGCCGCCAGCGGGAGGGTTGACGGCGGGGGCAGGCTGCCAGCGGGGCAGGCTGTCGGAGGGAGGGCTGCCGGCGGGGGCGGGCTGTCGGAGGGAGGGCTGCCTGAGCCGGGGCGTGGGCCGATATACGTTTGCCGGGAGCCGGGCGTGATCGGAATCCTGGGGGCATGAGCGATCAGGGCGCCGCCGAGGCTTCATTCACCCCGCCGGCCGCCCCGCCACGCCCGGACGTTCCGGCGCCGCCCGTTGCCGCCGGTGCCCGGATGCCGTGGGAGGCCGCGCCGGCCGGGCTGCGCGCCGCCGTCGAGGCGCGGCTCGGCGCATCGGTCGTCCGCGCCGTCACCCAGGTCGGCGGATTCTCGCCCGGCGTCGCCGCCCGTGTCGAACTCGCGGACGGCCGGCGTGCGTTCGTCAAGGCGGTCGGCGTCGAAGCCAACCCGGACTCACCCGACCTGCACCGCGCGGAGGCCCGGATCTCCGCCGCGCTGCCGGCCGACGCCCCCGTACCGCGCCTGCTTGCCCTGGTCGACCTGGACGGCTGGGTCGCGTTGGCCTTCGAGGACGTCGACGGACACACGCCCGCGCAGCCGTGGCGCCCCGAGGACCTCGAACGGGTCCTGACCGCCCAGTCCGAACTCGCCGCCGCGCTGGATCCGTCGCCCGTCGAGGTACCCGCGGTGGCCGAATCGTTCGGCGAGACGTTCGGCGCCTGGGCGCGTGGTTTGGATCCCGAGCCGTTCGGGCCCTGGACGCGCGCCCACGTCGATCGGCTCGCCGCGCACGAGGCGTACTGGTCGACCGCCGCCGAGGGCACCGCGCTCGTTCACCGCGACCTGCGCGCGGACAACATCCTGCTCACCGCGGACCGGGTCGTGTTCGTCGACTGGCCGTGGGCCGTACTCGGCGCGGCGTGGCTCGACGTGGTTCTGATGGCACCGAGCGTGATCATGCACAACGGCGAGCCGGCCGTCGACCTGATCGAGGCCCACCTTGCGGCGCGGCGGGTGGACTCGGACCGGATCACCGCCGTCCTCGCCGCCGCGGCCGGATTCTTTGCCGAGAGATGCCTGCGGCCGGCCCCGCCCGGACTGCCGACGGTGCGAGCGTTCCAGCGGGCACAGGCGCACGGCGCACTGCTGTGGTTGCGGCGACGCCTGGGGTGACCGGTGTCGGACGGCTGGTGTCGGGTAGCTTGCTCGGAACGATCGGTGGTGGGGAGGGACGAGCGTGGCTGTCGACTACACGGACAGCGTGCTCCGGGTGGAGCGGACCTCGCCGCCACTGGGTGTGCGCTTGTTCGGCGAGGTCGACCTCGACAACTGCGTGCACGTGCGCTCGGCCCTGGTCGCGCAGAGCGCAAGTGGTACGGGTGACCTCTACGTCGACGTGTCGTCGCTGAACTTCATCGACGTCGCCGGCATCCGTACGTTGGTCGAGGCTGCGGTGCGGATTCAGCCCGGGAGGCGCCTGGTTCTGCGTTGCGCTTCCGAGGAACTGTGTGTGCTCGTTCGGCTTGCCGGATGGGACCGGGTCCCGGGCTTGGTATTGGAGAAGGTGAAGACCGGATGACGACGGCCACGATGTTCCGGCACGACGCCTTGCTTTATGCGGGCATCGACGAGTTCGTCGAGCGTACGGCCGGCTTCGTCCGGGCCGGTCTGGCCGACGGCGAGGCGGTCGGTGTCGCGGTGATCGAGCCGCGGGCCGGCGCGCTGCGCGAGGAACTGGGCGCCGACGCCGATCGGGTGGCCTGGATCGACATGGAGCGGGTGGGCCGCAATCCGGCCCGGATCATCCCGGTCTGGCAGGACTGGGCGGAGAGCAACGGCGCCCGCGTGTTCCGCGGCATCGGCGAGCCGATCTGGGCCGGTCGCAGCCCCCAGGAGATCGTCGAGTGCCGACACCACGAGGCGCTGCTCAACCTGGCCTTCGACGACGTGGCGTGGCAACTCCTGTGTCCGTACGACGTATCCGCGCTGGACGCGGAAGTGATCGACGGCGTGCGGCACTCGCATCCGCGGGTGCTGACCGGTGCGGTCGAACGCGGCGGGATACGCCTCGCCGCGGGGAACTTCGCCGCGACCCTGACCGGCCCGGCGCTGCCCGCGGTACCCGGGCATGCCGACCGTCTGGCGTTTCGCTCCGGCGAACTGGCCGGTGTGCGCTCCCTGGTCCGCCGCGCCATGGGCAACGCGGCGCGAGCGCAGGTGAACCACGCGATCCTGGCCGTCAGCGAGATCGCGGGCAACAGCATCGTGCACGGCGGCGGCCACGGCACGGCCACAGTCTGGATCGAGGACGCCGCGTTCGTCTGCGAAATCCACGACGCGGGCCACATCGTCGACCCCCTCGCCGGCCGCCACCGCCCCACCCCCGACCAGGACGGCGGCCGGGGCCTGTGGATGGCCAACCAAATCTGCGACCTGGTGCAAATCCGCTCGACAGCGGCCATGGGAACAACTGTGCGGCTACGCCTGTCACGGTAGCGGGCCGCGCCGGGGCCCCGCCCGCCCCGGTATCGGGTCGGGCCCGTGATGGTGCGCGCCGCCCGGCGCTTGCGCTCTGCGTGGCCGCGAGGGGGTGGGCGAGTTTGGGTGGCATGGTGCGGTTGTCACCGACGCTGCCCGTCAACCGAGCGCGGAGTCGGCGGCCTGGGCAGGGCTGCTTTGGGTCCCGGGGTTTCTCGTGGACACGGCCTACAGCGGCCAACAGCCTTGGTGCGTCGGGTTGTTGCGGGGTGGGGGAGACGGCACGTGGGTTATGTGCGGAGCGGTGCCCGCCTCGGGAGTGATTGCCACGGCTGGGCGAAAATGGGGCGGGGTCGGTGGTTGCCGAAGCCGACAATCGGTCTGCCTCACCTTGCCTGCCGCATGCTGTTCCGTCGTCGGCGGGGAATTGCCTCGGGCGATTTTCAGGCCCCGGCCCCGGCCCCGGCCCCGGCGCCGCGCTGTGTGTGGGCCTTGCTGCGTTGGGCGCCGAGCCCGGTGAGGCGGGTGACGGCGACGCCGATCGCGCCGGGAAGGAGGCCGGCGGCGATGAACGCTGCGATGCCGGTACCCCACCAGGCCACCTCGAAGAGGATCCGGGGGAGGCCGGTGAGCGCATCGGAGTTGTTGGCCGCCGCATACCGACCCCAAAGGAACATCATCAGTGCGGGCGCAGCCAGCCCGACCAGGATCCGGATCGGCCGGCCCGCGTCGAGAGTGAACCCCCAGAAGGCGGTGGCCCCGACAACGGCCAACTCGGCCAGGAACAGAGCCACCATGGCGGTCCAGTAGAGCACGATCATGCGAGCCTCCCCGTTTCACTCGCGAGAGCACCGCTCTCGTCTGAGAGCATCATTCTGCGTCCACTGCTCCAAGTCAAGAGCACTGCTCTCGTTTGAGATCAGTGATCTCGTATTCCTGTTCTCTGCGGCGCCGGTCGGTGTGCCCAACGTGGTGGTGTGGCGAAGTCGAGCCCGATGAGGTCTGGCGCCGAGCGTCGGCGGCGCCCCGACCTGCGTTCCGCTACCTATCGACCGGTCGGTTCTCGATTTGGTATTCGAGGCCGGGCGGGTGTCACAGGCGACAGGCGAAGGCTGGGCTCGTTGCGTCGCAGAGAGAGCAGGTCGATGGCGAAGGGTCCGACTCGAGTCCGACTTGCGCGCAGTGCTCTGAGGCGAGAGCAGTGCTCTCGCGGGTGGCTGGTGCTCTCGCCAGCGGCTGGTGCTCGCGGTGGAGTTCGGTGCTCAGTGTGGGGAGCAGTGCTCTCGTTCCCTTGGAAGGTGACGGTGCTTGGTGCTTGCTGCCTTCGCGGGGCGGCTTTGAGTGCCGGCCGCCCGCTGTCAGAGGAGCAGCGGCAAAACGTCGGCGCAGCGTTCGGGGTCGGCGAGGACGGCGTCGGGAAGGGCGGCGAAGCGGTGGAGGGCTTCGCCCTTCCGCTCCTGATGTCGTGGCCGCCGGCCCCTTTATGGAGTCGGCGGACACGATGGGTCGATCAGCCGAAGGGGACCCACGACTGGGAGTTCCCGTAGTTCACCCACTTGACGGTCACGACGGCGTTCTGGGTGACGCTCGGAGTGTCGAGAACCAGTCCGGTCTGCGGGTTGGTGAACTTCAGGGTGCCGTTGCTCTTGCTGATCTTCCACTTCTGGTACGCGTTGGCCGGGTCGAAGGCCTTGACCGTCACCGCTTGGAGGGCCTGGCCGGGGGCGGTCAGGGTGAGCGGCTGGGCGCAGCGGTCGGAGATTCGCACGGTGCCGTCCGCGTTCGCGTCGGTCCTCCACAGGCTCCAGCTCTGGGAGGGGTTGAAGGAGCCGATCTGGACGTTCGCGGTGGTGGCGGTGGTGCACCCGCCGACGCGTGCGAGTCCCCACCCGCCGCCGTCGGTGAGGCCGTGGTCCTTGCCGTCGCCGATGATGGTGGGCCCGTAGTCGATGGCGTGCCGGGCCAACAGGTTCAGGGCGGTGCTGTTGGTGGGCAGCGGCGGATTCGCGGCCGGGCGGGTGGTGTTGAAGTAGTCGGAGAAGGTGGGCGGTTTCTGCGCGGTCATCGCGGTGATGCTCCGGCCCCAGCCGCCGTCGACGTTGCTCCAGAGGTCGAGCAGCGAGCCGGCCACGTTGCCCTCCACCAGGTCGCCGACCTCCCATCCGTCGCCGTACTGGTAGGAGGTGGCCGAGCCGTCGGCGTTGACGAAGCGGTAGTCGCCGAGCATGCGGGCGGCGGCGGCGTCCGCGAAGCCCTCAATCCACGAGGACACCGCGGAACTCCCCGCCTTCCAGATGAAGTGCGGTTCGTTGGGACCGGGCGGGAGCGTTCCGTTGTAGATGCGGTGCATGAGGAAGTGTGCGCCCTCGTGCAGGATGAAGTGCTCGGAGTCGGCGTCGGCGCCGATGAGCTTGATGGAGTTGGTGGAGGGGTCGTACCTCGAGTTGTCCGAGCTCGACTCGTACGCGTTGATGGTGAGCCCGGTGCAGGAACTGTTGTTCGGTTCGTGACTGGACCAGCACATGCTTGTCGGGTTCCCGCGCTCCCACCAAAGGAGGTTGGTGGCGTCGAAGGCGTGCCAGGCCCGGCCGTCGCGCCCCGTGGCCTTGCGCATACCGACGTTGAAACTGAACTGGATGTTGTACCAGGTCGGCGACTGCATGGTGTAGTACTGGTTGAAGTTGTCGAGGACGCGCCACAGCCGGTTGCTGTCCGCCCACGCCTTCACCCACACGACTCTCAGCGAGGTGGTCGTGGTGGGCGCGTAGCAGAGGTTGTAGCTGCCGTCGGTGATCGAAGTGAGCCCCCAGACGTTGAGCGAGTGCGCGTTTTCCGTGCCCTCGGCGCCCCACAGCTCGACAATGGCATTGCGGACCGGCTTGGTACGGGTGGGCTTGGCCGTACCGTCCTCGGCGGACTGGTACTCGTACTGGAACGCGCCGCTGATGCAGATCGGGGTCGCCGCCCTCGCGGCGGTCGCCGTGAGCGGGACGGCCGCCACCGCGGCGAGAAGGGCCGCGGCCAAGACGACGACCCGGTACGGCAACCGCAGTCGGAGAATCACAAAGGTCCTTCCGGTAGGGCCTTCTGAAGGGCCAACAGGTCCCGGAGCGGTGACGGCGAAAAGCGACCGGCGCCCGAAACACCACGCCGCGCCCCGTGTCCTCCACCGTCGACCGATTCGGCCGATCCTCAGGATCAGCGGAGCCGTTTCTCGCCTGCCAGGGCGCACGGTAGAGCGCACGGAAGCGCACACAGTGTCAACCCCGATGCACAACGGTGCACTTCGCCGGACGGGTCGGGGACGGTGAGTGGCAGAGTCCGGTAACTCTCGTGCGATCGCAGTCGACATCGGCGCGCCGAACGAGGGCGACTCCCTTGCCGTCGACCGGTTCACAACGAACGGCCTTTACAGGTGCACAAGTTGCTCACCGACCAGGGCGGCTACACCATCCCGTGCATTGACAAGACGATGCCTGTCTCCACGAACCGGCTTGAGCGCTTTTGGTTTTGGGGCCGGGCCGGCGAGCCGACGAGTCTCCTCGTCGCGAGGAGGAACCCGTGGCCACCTGCTGGCGCACCCGCTGCTCCTGCGTCATCGCTGCCGGGGAGTGGATCACGATCTCGGGGAACGGGTCCGAGGCGTTCCCCCGTATGTGAACTCCGCCGCCCCGGCACCGACTTCGACGCCAACGCAGGCGGCAACGGCTCGATCAGGGACCACAGTTCGTTCGAGACCACCTGCGGACGAGACTCACCTCTGTGCACACCATGCCCAACGCGCCCGGCCCGGAACCGGCGGCTTTCGCCCGGCATGGCCACGGGTGGCCCGCCAACCTGGTGGCATGATTGGGGATTTGGCCACCGGCGTGAACAAAACAGCCATCTTTCCGATAGTTGGCGTCTTCGTGTGATCACCCGGCCTAGGCTCCTCACGCGGTTCGGGACTGGCACTGCGTCCCCGGCCGTTTCACTGTTCGCGGGCGCGTCCCGTCGGGCTTCGCACGGTGACGTGGCCGAAGCCCGCGAGGGGGAAACGGCCTGCCGGAACCGGGAGGGGAATGCTCATGCCCGAATTCGACCTCGGACTCGCGACGGACTGGCCCGAAGGCGAGACGCACGGCCGCCTCAAGCTCGTACAGAACCGGATCTACCCCACGTCGCCCAAGAAGGACGTGGCCCTCATCTCGCCGAACAGCATCGAGATCGTGGTGAACTCGGGCTTCTCCAGCTCGCAGGAGCAGTCCAAGGTCTACTTCACGACGCACTACGGCAGCACGAAAAAGGTCATCGCGGTACTCGATTCCCAAGGCAATCTGAGTATCGCCGGGAAGCTGACCACGGACAGGCACGACCTGGGGTTCTAGAGCCTCACCGGCTCGTCCGCAGGAGCAGAGCGTGAGGGGTGGCCGGGTGGCGATGTCACCCGGCCGTCTCCGACTCGGTGACCAGGCCGCCGGGTTCGGCGGCGCCCGGAGCGCGCGGGCCGGAGTAGGCGGTACTGCGCACGGTCTGCACGGCGCCGCCTCCGCCGGTGTGACGATGAGTTGGATGGTTGCACCCGCCGGCGGAGCCGAAGCGGCCAAGATGGTCGACCCGATCAAGGCCACGACTATCGCGAGGCGCTGCCGTACGTTGATCTTGACCGGCGTCGCGGTGAGGGCGGTGATCCGGTAGTCCACCGGGCCCGCGGACGACGCTCCCTGGAACGCCACGTCCACGACGGGCGCGACGGCGAACAGGCCGGCCGGGAACGTGAAGGTGACGTTTCCCGAGGCGTCCGACACCCCGGTCCCGGCGAAGATCGACCGCATGCTGCTGCTCTTGGCGACCCGGCAGGCGCCATCGGGCTGCACCTGTAGGGCCTGGCCGCGGGCAACCGAGACTGTAGCCATGTTCCGCCGCGACGCTGGAACGGCGCGACGCCGACGGACGACCATGCCGAGGTGACGGGTTCCCGTGTTGGCGAGCACGTGCGGGTAGCCGACGAGGGTCGTCGGGTCGGGCGGCAGCGGCTGGGTCGCCGTCGAGGACTGACAACGTAGCCGTCGGTGTCACGAAGGGACATGCGTCACCCCCCGTCATTGAAGCTCTTGTTCACCAGGCGGTTGACGTTCGCTCCGGTGCTGCTGGTCTTGGTGCCCCGGATCTCCATGACTGAGCCGACGTGCGACAACGCCCCGGTGCGGAGCGTGGCCTCGCCGGCGATGCGGCACCGGAGGAAGGACCTGCCCGCCTGAGGCTTGCCCGTGCTCTTGGTTTCGATCGTGGAGTTGTCCAGTGGCTGGGTGCCCCGCCGGGCCGGCGTTGTTCAAAGTCGGGCTGACGCCGGGGCCGACCGACGCGCCCTCGGTCGTGGAGCACCTTGGCGAGTAGGGCGGAACCTGCGTGACATCGTTGCGACTTCCGCTGGTCAGGGACACCGCGAGTGGGATTCCCCGCCCGTCGACCAGGACGTGGGGCGTACTGCCCGGTCGCGCGATCGACCGGGCTCGGTTCGCTTTTGGGCCCCTTCGTACGGCCCGCACGTGGCCGGATTCGCAGTATTTGTTATGACCTCGTAGAGCTGAGGCGGTGATCTCTGTCGAGAGCGATGCTCTTGTTTGTGGGCGGTGATCGTGGTGCGGAGCGGTGATCTCTGGTGAGGGGGTGCGTGCGGGCGGAACGGCTGTGCGCCGCGGAGACATGGCTTGGCGCCGTGCGTTACGGCTCGGCCGGACGTGGCCTGACGTTGTGCGGGGCTGGTGGGCTTCGGGTCGGCTTGTGCCGACGGCGGAATCCGCCGGTGGCGGAATCGGGCGCTGTGGGCCGCTCCCTGTGTTGATCATGAGGGAAGCCGCACAAGCGGTGAAGGGAGCCGACGGGGAGGTTCTGCAATTGAGAATCGTCTACGTACATGGGGCCTGCGTGACGGACGGCGCGTGGTGGTGGCACCGCATGGTGGAGCCGCTCGCTGCGCATTGGCTCGATACCCGGGCGGTCGAACTGACCAGCGCGGGACCGGATGTGGCCGGGCTGGGTGACTTGTACGACGACATCGCGGCGACACGCGCGGTGCTCGAGGACACCGATGAGCCGACCATCGTGGTCGCCCATTCCTACGGAGGCATGGTCGTGACGGAGGCCGCCGCCGGACTGGCCTCGGTGCGTCATCTGGTCTACGTCACGTCCGTGATGCCCCAACCCGGCGAGACCCTGGCGGACTTCGCCGGGGCGGAGCCTGCGCCGTGGATGGAGGTCGGGAGCGACGGTACGATTTCCGCTCGGCCCGAGACCGCCGCCGAGGTCTTCCTTCAGGGCTGCGACGATCCGGCGATCGTGGCGGAGGCGGTGCGCCGGCTCGTACCGCAGTCCATGGTCGCGTTCGGCCAGAGCCCGGCTGCGGCTGCGTGGAGGAACGTGCCTTCCACGTACGTCGTCTGCACCGAGGACCGCGGCTCCTCGGCCGCCTGGCAACGGGAACGAGCCACCCGGGCCGATCACGTGATCGAGATCCCGACGGACCACCACCCATTCCTGAGCCGACCCCAACTGTTCGCGGATCTGCTGGCGCGGATAGCCCTCGCCGCTCGCTAAAGCCTGTTTTCAATCTCACGCCGAGCAGCGCGACGCCCGGCACCACGCCTCGCCACCCCGGTAAACGCCCGAATAGAACCACTATGCGAGCGCTTCCCCGGTGCGCCGATGCACGGCACCGGACGCCGCGGAGCCCGACGCGAGATTGAAGACAGGCCCCAGCGCTACGACGCCCCCGCAGCGCCGACCGGATCGAAGGTGGGTCGTTTCGGCACGGTGGGCGACGGATTGCCGAGGGCTCCGCTGCACAGCCTTGAGGCACGGGGCTTCGCCGAACCGGCGACCGCCACACGGTTCCCGGCCGGGCACCGCCGTTGCCGCCCCGCTGACGGAGTCGGGCGGGAACCTGGTGATCCCGTGATAACCCGGTGATCCGGTGATCCGGAGGGCCGGTTGCTTTGGCGTAGGGGCGGTTTGCTTCGGGCGCGGCGGCGACCCGGTCTGTCGTCACGTTCTCGGTGAGAGCTGCGGCCGCGGTGCCGATGGCGGCCGCGGGCGCTCGGGTCGGGGCCTGTCCAGGTGTTGGCACGGAGCGGGGCGGCAGTTCCGGATGGTCGGCGGCCGCCCTGAGTCTTGGGGGACTTGGGCTCGGGTGGGGTCTCGGGCGATGTTGCGACGAGCGGGACGGCAGTGCCCGGTGGTCGGGTGGTGCCGCCCCGAGCCTTGGCGGATGGAGGCGCGTGCCTGGTGCGTTTTCGGCTGTCTGTGGGGTCGAGTGGTTGCGATGGTTCGTCGAGACTGTGGGTCGTGGGGGACGGGGGCGGGACGGGGCGGGGTTACTTGGTGGGAGTGGTGTCGGGGCCCTGGGTGCGGATGCGTTCGACGGTTTCGAGGGACTCGCGGAGGTCGGTGAGCCAGGTGTCGGTGTTGCGTTGGACGAGGCGTACACACCAGGCCAGGGCGTCGCTGCGGCTGCGGGCGACGCCGCCGGCGACCAGGGTGTCGAGGACTTGGCGTTCGGGCTGGCGGAGGCGGGTCATCACGGGTACGGAGACCGTGGTGTAGAGGGCGCGGGTGCCGCCGCATTCGACGCCCCAGGAGACCTTGCGGCCGAAGCGGCGCTCGGCTTCGCGGGCCACGGCCATGCGGTCCTCGCGGGTACGTTCGCGGAATTCGGCGATTCGGCCGTCGCGGGCCGCGTCGCGCTCGTCGGTGGAGACGTCGTCGGCGAGTTCCGGCTCGGGGATGCGGCCGATGACGGTGATTTCCTCGCGGTCGACGGTCACGTCGACGAGGGCGGTGAACAGTCCCTCGGGGAGGCGTCCGGTGAACCAGCCTCGTACGGCTTCCTGCTTTGTTGTAATCATGTAATCCAACTTACGCCGATGTTGTCCGAAGGCAAGGGGCTCCGCCCGCAGCGAAATCGCTCCGAGGGACGCGCCGGGGCTGTCGCCGACGATCGGCAACCGTCGGGGGGTTGCCGTGGCACGATGACCGGCAGGCGGCAGGCGGCAGGCGGCAGGCGGCAGGCGGCAGGCGGCAGGCGGCAGGCCGCACGCGGCGCGGGGCGCGGGGCACGCGGCGGTCGGCAGGCGATCCTGTAGGGCGACGGGCGGAGGGTGATGGCGATGGGGTCGGATGGTCGGATGCCTCGGCGGGTATTGCTCGGGACCTGGCCCACGCCGCTTGAACCCGCGCCGAGGTTGGCGGTCGCACTCGGTCTCGGTCCGGATGACCTGTGGGTCAAGCGGGACGACCTCACCGGTCTGGGCGGTGGGGGCAACAAGGTACGGAAGCTCGAATGGACCTGTGGCGCGGCGCAGGCCGCCGGTGCCACCACGCTGGTGACCACGGGTGCGCCGCAGAGCAATCACGCGCGGCTGACCGCGGCGGCGGGTGCGCGGTTGGGCCTGGACGTTGTACTGGTCCTGGCGGGCGCGGGTGGGGCGTCGACGTCCGGAAACATCGCGCTCGACGGGCTGTTCGGGGCCACGGTGGTGTGGGCCGGCGACGTGGGGCGGGCGGCGCTCGACGCCGTGGCCGAGGAGGTGGCCGCGCGACTGCGGGAGCGCGGGGGCGTTCCGGTGGTGCTGCCCTTCGGTGGGTCGAGTGTGCTCGGGGCGCGCGGCTACGCGGAGTGTGGGCGGGAACTCATCGGTCAGGAACCCGAGTTGGATGTCGTTGTGGTGGCGCTGGGTTCCGGTGGCACGATGGCGGGACTGGTCGACGAACTCGGCCCCGAACGGGTGCTCGGCGTGCACTGTGGCGCCGTCGACGATCCGGCCGGGACCGTACACGGATTGCTCTCCGGTCGGAACGACGCGCGTTGCGCGCAGGCGGAGTTGCGGGTGAGGTCGGATCAAGTCGGCGACGGATACGGAACGTTGACCGAGTCGGCGATGGCCGCGTTGACGTTGGCTGCGCGTACGGAGGGCATCGTGCTCGATCCGATCTACACCGCGCGGGCGATGGCCGGGTTGATCGCGGCGGTCAAGGATGGCGAGGTCCGACCCGGCCGCCGAACGATCTTCCTGCACACGGGCGGATTGCCCGGCCTCTTCGGCCACCCGACCACCGTCGGCAGGGCCATGTCCATGTCCGGCTTCCAGGCGGCGGACGGCCGGTAGCCGATCGGCGGCCGTTCGGGCGGCCGGGCACCCGCTTACCCGCGCCCTCGCTGACCCGGGCGGCCGGGCTTCCGGGCAGCCGCGCACCCGGCCCCGGGCTTCCGAGTAGCCGCGCACCCGGGCGCCAGCGCAGCCGGGAACCCACTGCACCCGCACACCCGAGCAGCCGTGCACTCGCGCACCCCCGGGCACCCGGACGGGCCACCCGGCGCCTGCCCGCACCAAGACCGACACGGCCGCAGGGGCGAGTTCGGCGCCGTCCGGTCCGTCCGGCACCCGCCCACCCGGGCTTCCGGGCCGGGCACTCGCTCACCCGGGCTCCCACGCACCCGGGCAGCCGCACACTCGCCCTCCCGCGCACCCGGGCACCCGGACGGGCCCTGGCGCCTGCCCGGCATCACGACCGACACGGCCGCGAGGGCGAGTTCGGCGCCGGCCGGTCAATCCGGTACCCGCGCACCCGGGCTTCCGGGCACCTGGGCACCTGGGCAGCCGCACACTAGCCCTCCCGCGCACCCGGACGGCCCCCGGCGCCTGCCCGGCACCACGACCGACACGGCCGCGGCGGCGAGTTCGGCGCCGGCCGGTCCGTCCGGCACCCGCCCACCCGGGCTTCCGGAGCACCCGCGCACCCGCGCACCCGGGTTTTCGGGCTGCCGGGCACCCGCGCACCCGGGCACTCGCTCACCCAGACACCCAGGCACTCGCTCACCCGGGCCCCGGGCTTCCGGGCACCCGCGTACCCGCGCCCCGGGCAGCCGCGCAGCCGGGGACCCGCTCAGCCGCGCAGCCGCGCACCCGCCCAGCCGGGGACCCGCGTACCCGGGTGGCTGATAGCCGGCAGGCCCCATCCTGGCGACGGGGCCGGTGGGAAGGCGTTGCCTCGCGACCCGGCTGTGAGGCGGTGGGCGCCGGCACGACGTCGCGCGGGAGTGGTCCCCGGCGCGTGGTGCGATCGGGACGACGTGTCGCCCGACCCTGCGCCGCTGCCGCGCCGTCGTTGTCGCGGTCGCGGCCGCGGTTGCTCGTGGTCGGCGTTTGCCGGTACGAGCGGCGTCGGGTCGGGTGGTGGTCGGTTCGGTTCCGGTTTGTCGTTGACCCGTGGCCGGGGTGTGTGGGTGCGTGGAGGTAGCTTGGGGCGCATGACCATCGAGGGCGTTGCCGTGCGGGTGTCGGTCGGGAGTTTGACCGCGCTTGCCGGGCTGCATGTTGCGTGGGGGCTGGGGTCGTCGTGGCCGTTGCCCGATCGGGAGTCGCTGTCGGATGCGGTGGTCGGGCAGTCGAGCGTGCCCGGGCCGGCGGCGTGCTTCGCGGTCGCGGGTGCACTGGGTGCGGCGGCGCTGTTGGTTGCGGGGCGGCCGAGGCGTCGGCCCGAGCTGGCCCGCACCGGGGCGTTCGGGGTGGCCGGCGTCCTGGGGCTGCGTGGTGTGCTCGGCCTTGTCGGTCGCACGGATCTCGCGTCGCCGGGGTCGTCCTCCGAGCGCTTTCGCCGGTTGGATCGGGTGGCCTACTCGCCGCTGTGCCTCGCGCTCGCCGCCGGCTCGGCGGTCGCGGCCGGCGGGAGTGGGCGATGAACCGGCTCGGGCTCGTGGCGGTGGTGGTGCGGGACTACGACGAGGCCATCGCGTTCTATACCCGCGCCCTCGGGTTCGACCTGCGCGAGGACACCCCGATGGAGGACGGCAAGCGGTGGGTCGTGGTCGCGCCGCCCGGTACGGGGCCGAACGAGGCGGCGGTCCTGCTGGCCCGGGCCGTGGACGACGAGCAGCGGTCCCGGGTGGGGGACCAGACCGGTGGGCGGGTCGGACTCTTCCTGTACACCGACGATTTCGCCCGGGAACACGCCCGGATGCTCGCCGCCGGCGTGATCTTCGAGGAGCCGCCTCGGCGGGAGAAGTACGGCGTCGTCGCGGTCTTCCGCGACCTGTACGGCAACCGTTGGGACCTGATCGAGCGCACCGGCCCGCTGCTGCGCTGAGCGACGGCCTGCGCGGCGGCATGCACCGACCGCGAGGGGCCTCGTTGCGGCATGGCCATCCGCTCGACGTCACCGAGCCGACTACGCCCGCGGCCATAGCCGAAATCGCGACCATGGCCGCGACCCGATCGCGACCATGACCATGGCCGGCCGAGGGGCACTCACTCCACAGCCCGGCCGGCCGCCGCCGGCCCCGCTACGACCACCCGTACGGTCGACCCCGCCTGCGAACAGGCCGAGGAAGCCGGCGCAGTGCCGACGCCACGACCCGACGACCGAGCCGCCGGCCGCCATGTCACACCAACGCCCTCGTCGAGAGTCGGGCAACTCCGAGCCCCAACTCCCCAGCCCCCCAACTCCCCAGCCCCCAGCCTCCCCGCCCCACCCCGCCGATCCAGCCCACCCCACCGATCCAGCCGACCCCGCCTACTGCGCCAGCGAGATCACCAGCCAAAGGAAGCCCACGCCGGTGATCGTGCACAGCAGGGTCGAGCCCGAGGGGTGTGGGCTGTGGGCCTCGGGCAGGATGTCGGCGGTGGCCAGGTAGAGCAGGAAGCCGGCGAAGAAACCCAGGTAGAGGCCGAGGGCGTGTTCCGGAATGGTGAACGCGAGCGTGATGGCCGCGCCCGTCACCGGCGCGAGGGCGTCCGCGCCCAGCAGAGTCAGGGCCCGGCGGCGGTCGTTGCCGTACATCCGGGTGACCGTGTACGTGTTGAAGCCGTCCGCGAAGTCGTGCGCCACCACCGCGATCGCCACCGTGGTGCCCACCGTCGTACCGGCCTGGAAGGCCGCGCCGATCGCGAAGCCGTCCATCACGCTGTGCCCCACCAGCGCGGCGGCGGCGGTCAGGCCGATGCCCTTGGCCCGCCCGTCCGCGCCCACGGTCGGGCCGTGGTGGTGGGCATGTGGTGCGTACTCGCCTTCGTGGCTCCGGTGGATCGCCACCGAGCGCTCGACCACATGCAGGACCAGGAAGCCCAGAACGAACATCAGCAGCGCCTGCGGCACGCCGCCCAGCCGATCGCCCGCCGCGGACAGCGCCTCGGGCAGCAGGTCGAACGCCACCACGCCGAGCATCAGCCCGGCGGCGAGGCCCAGTACGAGGTGTCGGCGGTCGCCGATGCGCTGCGCCACCCAACCGCCGAGCAGGGTCATCAGGAAGGCGCCGGCGGCGACCAGTACGGCGGTCATGCCCACGCCTGCCCGGGATCCGGAGGCTGCATTCGCGACGGCGTCATCGATCAATCGTCGGCCGGCGGATGGGCGAACGCGCCGGTTGTTGCGCCGTACGAGTGACCACACACACGTCGCACCCGCGCCCCCGAAGCCCCTGCCGCGCCTGCGCGATGACGGCCTTCGCGCGTATGTCGGTTGGTATCGCGCCGAGTTGATCACGTGTCGTCCGCGAAACCAACAATCGGGCACGCACCGTACGCCGGCCGGCCACACCCGGCGACAATCGGGACTTCGGCATTGAAATAGAGGCGTCCCGGCGCCGAAATACAGGCGCCAACGCGCGGACGTCCGCCCTATTCTGGTGACGGCCGCCCCTACGACCCCGCCCGGCTCGCATGCCGATGGCCCGGTCTCAGGCGTGCCGTACTCCGTGCCACCCCGCCGCCGCGCGACTTGGGCGACCCCGGAAGAGCCGCGAGGCGTGTGGGCGACCCATGCCATGTACGCAACGGGGAGAAACGGAACGATGAATGTGAAGGTAGGCGACAGGGTCAAGGCGACACAGCCGATCGGCGGCTTCACCAAGCAGACCGTCCCGGTAGGCGCACCGGGAGTGGTCGTGCGCACCACGATGGGCCGGGCCGACGTGTGCTTCACGCTGCCCGGCGTGGCCGGCGGCTTCCGTACGGTCGAGGTATCGGTCGACCCGGGCAAGCTCGCCAAGGTCTGACGACCGGCACCGGAACCCAACCAAGGCCCGAACCAAGCCAACCCAAAACGACATCCGGAACCACAACCACAACCACAACCGGAACCGGAACCGGAACCGGAACCGGAACCGGAACCGGAACCGGAACCGGAACCGGAACCAGAACCAGAACCAGAACCAGAACAACGGCTACACCCAGAACGAGAACAACAGCCACTGCTACACCTACAGCCGAAACCACCACCAGACCAATCCCGACCCGACACCCACCCCCACTACCACCCCCCACCACCGCGTTCCCCGCCACAGAACCAAGGCTCCCGTGGCGGGGAACGCGCGTGCCCGCCGCAAGCCGCCCGCGCGCGCCTGATTCCCACTCGCCACCTCCGTTCCCCGTTCCCCTTGCGACGCAAGCGCTGCAAGATGTCGGTGGATATTCCTGCACAGCCCTCGCTCGTCGTAGGAGTTGGAGGAATAGTGAGCCGAACCGCGCACCGTCCTCGACGCCGACTGCCGGCCGCGATCGTCGTCGCGGTGGTCGCCCTGCTGGTGTCTTTCCTGGTTCCACCAGTCGCCGAGGCGCACCCGAATCACCCAGGTGGTGAACCCGGTTGTGATCCAATCGATCCGGCCGCGTGTCTGCTGCCGTTCCCCAGCGACTGGTACACGCAGGCCGATCGGCGCACCGATACCGGGCGTCGGGTCGCGTTCAAGGCGGCGATGATGCCGCATGGCGCCACGCCGGAAGACTGGAATCGCAACGACGGCTTCTCGCCCGGCTCGACGCTGATCACCCGGATCCCCGGCGTCGATCTCGGCCGCAGCGGTGCGGCGCCGGTCACCGACGCCGGCGCGTCGCTCGCCTGGAACGCGCCGATCGTCATCCTCGACACCGAGACCGGCGAACGGTGGCCCTACTGGGCCGAACTCGACGCCAACGCCACGGATTCGACCCGGCAGGCGCTGCTGGTACACCCGGCCAGGAACTTCATCCCCGGCCACCACTACGTCGTCGGCCTGCGCAACCTGCGCGGTGCGGACGACCAAGTGATCGCCGCGCCGGAGACGTTCGCCAGGATCGCAGGCCGCACCCTGCCGCGCCGCGACCCGTTGGCCGCTCGCCAGGCGCAGCTTCGACCGGCGCTGGATCGACTGGCCCGGGCCGGTGTCGACCGTCGCGGCCTCTACCTGGCCTGGGACTTCACCGTCGCAAGCGAGCGCAACCTCACCGGCGGCATGCTTCGGATGCGGGACGACGCGTTCGGTCGACTCGGGGGCCGGGCGCCGCAGTTCACGGTGACCGGAGTGAAGAACTCGACGCCGGAGCAGGATGCGCGGATCGCCCGCGAGGTGACCGGCACGGTCACCGTACCCAGTTATCTGAATCGGCCCGGCGGTCCCACCGGTTCCACGCTCAACCTGGGTCGGGACGGGCTGCCGCGGCAGTTGCCGGGGAACACCCAATCCGCGCAGTTCCGTTGCGAGATCCCGCGCGCAGCGTTCGACCGGCCCTCGCAAGCCTCGTTGTACGGACACGGCCTGCTCGGCAGCAACAACGAGGTGGGCGGCGGGAACGTCAAGGCGATGGCCGCCGAGCACGACATCACGTTCTGCGCCACCAAGTGGATCGGCATGGCCGACGAGGACCTGCCCACCGTCGCCCGCGCGCTCGCCGACCCGGGCAGCTTCGGCGCGGTGCCGGATCGCACCCGACAGGGCTTCCTGAACGCGCTGTTCCTCGGTCGCGACATGATCCACGAACAGGGCTTCGCCGCCGACCCGGCGTTTCTTACCGACAGCGGGCGGCCGTTGATCGACATATCGAAGGGCCTGGTCTACGACGGGAACAGCCAGGGCGGCATTCTCGGCGGGTCACTGGTCGCGGTGTCCCAGGACGCCAGGCGCGGGGTGCTCGGGGTGACCGGGATGAACTACAGCGTCCTGCTCAACCGCAGCTCCGACTTCGGGCCGTACGGGCGGATCCTGGACGCCGGCTTCCCGGACAAGCTCGATCAGCAGGTGGTGCTGTCGCTGTTCCAGATGTTGTGGGACCGCGGTGAGACGAACGGCTATGCGAGCGGCCTGGACCACAGCCCGCTGCCGCGTACGCCGCGCCACCAGGTGCTGATGCAGATCGCGTTCGGCGACCACCAGGTCTCCACGGTGACCGCCGAGACCGAGGCACGCACGATCGGCGCGCGGATCCACGAGCCCGCGATCGCGCCGGGACGCAACCCCGACCGGGATCCCTATTGGGGGATTCGACCGCTGCCGCGCGAGCCGTACCGGGGGTCCGCGCTGGTGGTCTGGGACAGCGGGTCACCCGCGCCACCGGTGACCAATACGCCGCCGATCGGACCCGAGTACGGGCGCGACCCGCACTCGGACCCGCGCAACTCGCCGGTCGCCCGACGGCAGAAGGCGGAGTTCCTGGCCACCGGTCGGGTCGTGGACGTATGCGACGGCGCGCCGTGCACGGCACCCGCGGGATAACACCTGCTCGTGTGAGGCTGTGGGTTCCGGCCGCGTCCGGCGCCGGAACCCCACGCCAGTCGAGGGAGCACACATGTCCTCCGCACCCGACGCCGACGCCGTGCCCGGCCCCTGCCCCGCACCCGCCTTCGAGCCCCCCGCCCCTCCCACACCCACACCCCATCCCGACCCTCTCGCCCCTACCCGCGTCGATCCGCCGGACCTGGCCCGGGTCATGGGGCTCATGCCGCATCCCGAGGGCGGTTGGTACCGGGAGACCTGGCGCAGTGGGGTGAGCGTGACCCCGCCCGGATACCCGGGGCCGCGCGACACCGCGAGCGGCATGTACTTCCTGCTCGGTCCGGGCGAGGAGTCCACGTGGCACGTCGTGAAATCGGCCGAGTTGTGGCTCTGGCATCGCGGCGGACCGCTCGAACTGCGGCTGGGCGGGGACGGTACGACTCCCGATGCCGAGCCGCGTCGGATCCTGCTCGGCCCGGACGTGGAGGCGGGTGAGCAGCCGCAATTGTTGATTCCGCCGGGGGTGTGGCAGACGGCTCGGCCGGCGGCCGGGCGCGAGGTGCTGGTGTCGTGCGTGGTCTCGCCCGCATTCTCGTACGAGGACTTCCGGATGCTGTGAGCGGCGGCGGGGCGCCGATACTACGGTGGCGGCCGGGACCAAGCGGGCGCGGGCTGCCAGGGAGTACGACGTGAGCGATGCACAGGCCGACTACGCCGACTCCGTGGTGGCGGCATGGTCGGCGGTACTGCCGGACGTGGAGGCGTCCTCGGTCGGGTTCGTGGTGCGGTTGCATCAGGCGATGATCGCGATGGAGGACTTCGACCGGCGCAGCATCGGCGCGTTGGGGCTGACCGCGCCGGAGTACATGGTGCTGGCCGTGCTCGCGACCCGACCGGATCGGCCGGGGCTGACGCTGCGTGAGCTGCAACCGCTGGTGATGTACTCGTCGGGCGGGATGACGCACTGCGTGGACCGACTGGCTCGCAAGGACCTGATCGAGCGTCGGCCCAACCCCGCGGACGGCCGCTCGGTGCTGGTCTGCCTCACCGAGTCGGGGCGCGAGTGTGCCCGGGCTTCGATGCGCGCGCGGATCGACGCCCTCGACGGGCTGCTGAGGCCGATCGCGGAGGAGGACCGGGACGTGGTCGACAAGGCGCTGCGCATCCTGGCCTCGACGTTGGGCGCGCCCGGGTAGGTGGCCGTAGGCGGCCGACCGCCCGAATCGACCCGGCCCGCCGGGCGGTTCGGCCCTGGTGCGCGGGTGTCGGGCCGCGTCAGGCGTGGGCCGCGAGGCCGTCCCGGTGGCGGGCGCGGAAGCTCGCCGCCTTGGCGCGGTTTCCGCAGCGGCGCATGTCGCACCAGCGCCGGCTGCCGTGGCGGGACGCGTCGACGTAGAGGCGGGTGCACGTGGGCGCCTCGCATTCCCGGACGCGGGCCGCGTCCGCGCCGCCGAACAGGGCGACCGCCGAGCGCGCGACCGTGGCCAGGACGGCGGAGATGTCGCCGGTACGCCGTACCCGACCGTCCGCCGCCAGCGCGACCGTGACCGGAGCGCCGGCCGCGAAGCCGTTCAACGTCGCGCGATCACGTGCGCCGTACCCCTTCGGCGTGTCCCGGGCGGACGCGAGCCGGTACAGCGCTTCGCGCAACTCGATCGTGCTCGCGAGCGCGTCGTCGTCGACCACCGGCGCGGTGTCCACGAGGCCGGCGGCGACCGCCCAGGACCCGAGTGCGGCCGGCGTGTCCAGCAGGTCGCGGGGTTCGGTGCGGCGCTGCTGCACGGTTCCGACCAGGTCGAGCGCGATGTCGCCGCCGATGAAGGTGAAAGTCACCCACCCAGCATAACCGGATTGACAGGTTAGTGCGGAGCGCGCCATGGTGAGTAACCGGATTGGGTAGTTACTCATCCGACGCTTCGACCCGGGAGTGGACCTCGATGAGCGCCGCACGTACCGCACACATCGCAGGATCGGCAGACGCCACGGACGCCACGCATGCCACCGACGCCCTGGACGGCGTAGATGCCACGGACGCCATAGGCACCACAGCCGCCGTGGCCACCGCCGCCGGCCGTGCCCGCCCGGGCCGGCCCGGGCCCACCGCCGGCGCGCATCCGCCCGATCCCGGCGACCGGGGCACGCGAGCCGGCGGCGGCCCGGGTCCGCGAGCCGCCCTGGTCGGCAAGGCGATACCGCCCGTGTTCGTGCTGCTGTGGAGCAGCGCGTTCATCATCGGCGCGATCGGGGTGGACGCCGCGCCGCCGCTCTTGCTCACCTTCTTCCGGTTCGCGCTCGCCGGGCTGCTGCTCGGCGCGTTCGCGCTTGCGGTTCGGGCACCGTGGCCGCGTGGGCGTCGACTCGCGCACGTCGTGGTCGCCGGACTGCTGTTCCAGGCGCTTCAGTTCGGCGCGTTGTACACGGCACTCTCGATGGGGCTACCCGCCGCCGTGGTGGCTCTCGTGCAGGGGCTCAATCCGGTGCTGATCGCGCTCCTGGCCGGGCGTTTCCTCGGCGAGCGGGTGAGCACGCGGCAGTGGCTGGGCTTCGGCCTGGGCACGATCGGCGTGGTTCTCGCCGTCGCGGATCCCACCCACCTGTCGATTCCGGCGCTGGTCCTGGCCGTGGTGGGGCTGCTCGGGCTGAGCGCGGGCACCGTGTACCAGAAGCGCTACGTGCACGACGTCGATCTGCGCACCGGTACGGCCGTGCAGTTCCTGGTCAGCGCGCCGTTCATCGGGCTGGGCTCGCTGCTGTTCGAGACGCCGCACGTGCACGCGTGGGGGCCGTTCGTCGGGACGCTCGCGTGGATGGTGCTGGTCAATTCGATCGGCGTGTTCATGCTGCTCAACCTGATGTTGCGGCAATCCTCGGCGAGTCGGGTCGGCACGCTGTTCTTCCTGACCCCGGCCGCCACGGCGGTACTCGCGTGGCTTCTGCTCGACCAGGCCCTGCGACCGGCCGCGCTCGCCGGGATCGTGATCGGCGGGATCGGCGTACTGCTGGCCAACCAGCGGTAGCGGGCGGCCCGGGGACCCGGCGGCGGTCGCACCGCGCCGGGCGGGCGGCCCGCAGCACGAACGGCCCGGCACCACGAACGGCCCGGCACCACGAACCGCCCGGCACCACGAACCGCCCGGCACCACGAACGGCCCGCGCCGCCCGTTGCCGACAGCCCGGCGGCCGACCACCACCGGCCCCGAACCGTCCCCCGACCGATGCCTGTTGCCCACCACCCACCACCCGCCGCCCGCCGCCCGCCGCCGCACGCCCTTCGGCCGACCGCCTCCGACCGCCCGCCACCCGCCCGGCTCGACCGGGTCAGCCCGCCAGTTCCGCGACCGCCCGGAGCACCTCCGGCCAGACCGCCGAGAGCGGGTCGACCGGCTCGAAGTGGCCGACGCCGGCCAACTCCCGCAACGTCGCGCCCGACGCCGCGGCGAAGGTCCGACCCAGGGCGATCGGTACCTGTTCGTCGGCGTCGCCGTGCAGCAGGATCAGCCCACGGCCGCTCACGCCACCCGCCGCCAACCGCGTAGGGTCCGCCTGCGCGAGCACCGCCTCCGAGCGGTCCTCGCCCAGGAACTCCGCTGCCGCACCGTCGTCCAGGTCGAGGGCGAGGGCCGCGTCCAGGTCGAGTACGCCCGCCAACGACACCGCGCCCGCGATCGGCGGCGCGGCCGGCAATCGGCCCACGCCGCCCACCGGCAGCCGATCGCGCAGCGCCGCCCAGACTGCCAGGTGTCCGCCCGCCGAGTGCCCCAGCAGGACCACGGGTGAATCGGCCTTTGCACACAGCAGATCGAGCGCGGCGGCGACATCCTCGAACGTGCCGGGCATCCCGCCGCCGGGCTGCCCGGCCCGGCGGTACTCGATGCTCGCGACGGCGTAGCCGTCGGCCGCCAGCGCGACGCACATCGGATACGTGTACTTGCGGTCGTACTCGGCCCGCCAATACCCCCCGTGCACGACCACGACGAGCGCGCGCGGGTCGGCCGCGGGCTGCCAGAGGTCGACGACCTGATCCGCCGCCGGCCCGTACCGCAGCGTGCGGTCGGGGCCGGCAGCCGGGCGCGTGAGGATGTCACGGGAAGCACTCATCCGAACATTCTCCCGGGACGCCGGACCCGGCCCCGACGCGACCCACCATCACACCCGTGCGAAGCGCTCCGCCTCGGCCCCGGCCCCGGACGCGGCGCGTGCGCCTCACGGTGTGGGAGCGCTCCGCCCCGGCTCCGGACGCGGCCCGTGCACTTCGCCGCGCGAAGCGCCTCGGCCCCGATGCGGCCCGTGCACCCACCGTGCGGAATACCCCACCCCGCCGGTCCGGCCCCCGACGCGGCGCGTACCTCATCGTGCGAAGCGGTCCGTGGCCTCGATCAGGTGGTGGGTGATGCCCGGTTCGGAGAAGGCGTGACCCGCATCCGGCACGATCACGAATTCGGCCTCCGGCCAGGCCCGGTGCAGGTCGTAGGCCGTCGCCGGGGGAGTGCACATGTCGTAGCGACCCTGCACGATCACGCCCGGGATGTGGCGCAGCCGGTCGGCGTCGCGGATCAGTTGGCCCTCCTCCAGGAAACCGCCGTTGCGCACGTAGTGGTTCTCGATCCGGGAGAAGGCCAGGGCGAATTCCGGTTGCCGGTGCATCTCGACCAGGTCGGGCCGGGGGAGCAGGGCGACCAACGTGCCCTCCCACGCACTCCACGCGATCGCCGCCTGCTCGCGCACCTTCGGATCCGGATCGTTGAGCCGTCGTCCGAACGCGCCGATCAGGTCGTCGCGTTCGGCCTCCGGGATCGGCGCGAGGAATTCCTGCCAGGCCTCCGGGAACAACATCGACGCGCCGCTCTGGTAGAACCACGCCAGTTCCCGGCGCCGCAGCGTGAAGATGCCCCGCAGGACCAACTCGGTGACCCGCTCGGGGTGGGTTTGCGCATACGCGAGCGCGAGTGTGCTGCCCCATGAGCCGCCGAAGACCAACCACCGCTCCACGCCCAGCAGTTCGCGCAGCTTCTCGATGTCGGCGACCAGATGCCAGGTGGTGTTCGTGCTCAGGTCCACCTCGAACCGGCTCACGTGCGGCGTGCTTTCTCCGCAGCCGCGCTGATCGAAGAGCAGGACGTCGTACCGCTCCGGATCGAACGCCCGCGCATGGTCGGGCAGACAACCTCCGCCGGGACCGCCGTGCAGGAAGACGGCCGGTTTGCCGCCCGGGACTCCGTAGCGTTGCCAGGCGATCGACTGACCGTCGCCGACATCCAACATGCCCCGGTCGTAGGGCTCGATGGGCGGATACATCGTGCGCATGAGGCTCTCCCTGCTCGGTCGCGCGGACCGCCGTGCGATCCGCCATGCCGTTCGCTGTGCCGTTGCCCGTGCCGTTCGCCGTGCCCTCCGTCGTGCGGTCTCGGGTGAACCGTACGAACGGAATCGACAGAGCCCAGCACATCACGAGGAACGAGAATCGCCCACCCATCCCGAGCCGCCCGGCGACCGCCCCGACCCCGGCGTGGCCAGGCGCGGCCAGACGCGGCCCGGCCAGACGCGGCCCGGCGCGTCCCAAACCGACGCGCCCGACCTCCGCCCCTCGAAGACGAGATCGGTGGTTGCCCGGATCGGTCGGCCCGAAGAGGGCTAGAGTCCGGGCGGCACATATCGAGGGGGGAACTCGCACATGCGCATATCGGCTACCCGTTTGCCGAAAACCCGGTCGATCCTGCTTCCGGGGATCGTCACGGCGGCCTTGACGTTGACGCTGACCCTGACCGGTTGCGACGGGGACGGGGACAAGAAGTCCGACCGGCCCAAGCCGTCGCAGAGCAGCAGCACGCCGGCCGGCAGCGCGTCGCCCGGCACGGCCCCGCCGAGTTCGGCACCGCCCACCACCCGGGCACCCTCCACGGCGCCTCCGACGACCACGCAGCCGAGCAGCGCGGTACCGACGCCCCGCAGCGGGTCGGGCGGGAACGTCTCGGGTGGCGGCACGAGCGGAACCGGCGGCAACGGCGGCTCCGCGACCGGTGGTTCCGCGACCGGCGGCTCGTCCGGCAGTGGAACGTCCGGCAGTGGAACGTCCGGCAGCGGGACGTCCGGCAGTGACCCCGGCGCCGGCACGATCGGCGACGGCAGCAGTACCGGCGGCAGCGGCCCGGCCTACTACAAGAACTGCTCCGCCGTCCGGGCCGCGGGTGCCGCACCGATCCACCGGGGCGACCCCGGCTACGGCCGGCACCTCGACCGCGACGGAGACGGAGTCGGCTGCGAGTGACACGTTCCGGTCGCCGCCGGGAGCAGGCACGTACGGTTCCCGGCGGCGGCCGGAGGCGCGTTCACGTGCGGACACCGACCGCTTTCGCGCTGGTCGGCCCGACACGGCAGGATGTGTTCGAGCGCGGGGGTGGACGGGTGCAGGGCGGAAGGGCGATAGCGTGGCGAGTCGGCGGAGCACCGGCGTGCTGGGGGCATGGGCCGAGCTGCAGCGGCAACAACAACGGCAACGCGAGGCCGAGTTGCGGGCGCAGCAGCAACAACTGCGAGCCGACGAACGCAACCGGCGCGAGGCGCAGAAGGCCGCCGCGCGGGCCGACCGCGAGGCGCAGCGCGCCTATCAGCAGTCCCGCGAGGCCGAAGTCGCCCGCCGGACCGCCGAGATCGAGGACCGGGTCGCCGAACTGCGAGGCGTGCTGCGGGCCCGGCTGAGCGCGCCGGGTTTCCGGATCGAGCGGTTGCGCAGCGCCGTGGAGATCCCGCCGTTCCAACCGGGTGAACTCGCTCGCCCGATCCCGATGCCCGACCCGGCGTGCTATCAGGTGGCCCCTCCCTCCGGTCTGGGCAGTTTCGCGCCCGGCGCACAGTCGCGCTACGAGCAGGACCGGGCGCAGGCGCAGGCGCGCTACGACCACGACCTGCGGGCGGCGCAGGCCGCCGAGTACCAGCGGCAGCAGCAATACGACGACTACCGCCGCCGGTTCGAGGACTGGGCGAACGGCCAACGGGCCCTGGCCGCGCAGCGCAACCAGCAGGTGGACGATCTCGTGCGGCGGCTCGCGGCGCGCGATCCCGAGGCGATCGAGGACTACTTCGAGGGTGTCCTGCTGGCATCGCCGGATTGGCCCGAGGGCTTCTCCGACCACTCGACGGTGGCCTTCGACGCCGGCGCGCGGCAGTTGGTGGTCGACCACGAGCTGCCGACGACGGACGTGGTGCCGGCCGTGGCCCGGGTGCGCTACGTGAAGACCGACGACCAGGAGAAGGAGGTCGCGCGCACCGCGACCGATCGGCGGGCGATCCACCGCGACGTGTTGGCGCAGAGCGCGATCCGGATACTGGCCGAGGTCTTCTTCGCCGACCACGAGGGCATCCTCGACTCGGTGGTGCTCAACGGCTTCGTCCAGGCGGTGAACCCGGCCACCGGCCGACCCGGGCGCACGTACCTGCTCACGGTGACCGCGCGGGCCGAGCAGTTCCGGCAGATCAGCCTCGATCGGGTGGACGCGGTCGCGTGCCTGGAGGCGATGGGCGGGACCCTGTCCGCACGCCCGGACCGGCCCACCCCGGTGCAGCCCGGCCGGCTCGCGGACAGCGTCGCATCGGCGCCGACCCCGGCGCCGACTCCGACCATCACCCCGGGGCCCGCGCGTCCCGGCGACGACGACCCGGACCTGTTCGTGATGGACCCGATCGAGTTCGAGAACCTGATCGCCGAGCTCTTCTCCCGCATGGGCATGCAGGTCGAGACCACCGCGCGCAGCGGCGACCAGGGCGTGGACGTGGTCGCGGTGGACCCGGACCCGATCCGCGGCGGCAAGATCGTCGTGCAGGTCAAGCGCTACCGCAACACGGTCCCGCCCACGGCCGTGCGGGACCTGGCCGGCACCGTGCAACACCACGGCGCGAACAAGGGTTTGCTGGTCACCACGTCCGGCTTCGGGCCCGGCAGCCACGAGTTCATCCGCAACAAGCCGCTGGGCCTGGTCACCGGACCCGAACTGGTCGGCCTGCTCGCCCAACACGGTCTGCGCGGTCGCCTGGGCCCGGGCACCGGCGGGGCACCGACCGCCGCGCCCGGCAGCCGGATCCTGGTGCAACTCGCCTGGGAACCGGGCAACGCGCCGCCCCTGGACCCGTGCGCCTTCATCTGCCGCCGCGGGCGGGTGCTCGGCGACGAGCACTTCGTGTTCTTCAACAATCCGGCCAGCCCCGAGGGTGCGGTCCGAATCGGCGACGGCGTGGCGTTCCTGGTGGACCTGGCCCTGCTGCCCCGGGCGGCCGACCGCCTGGTGCTGGCCGCGGCCGTCGACCAGGAGCGCGCCCCGAGCGGCGACCTGGCCGCGCTGCGCGGAGCCAGACTGACCCGCCTCGATCAGGCCGACGGCCGCCGCATCGGCGACCACCCCGTACCCACCCGCCGCCCGGGGGAGACCGCGATGGTCCTGGGCGCATTCGTGCGCACCGACGACGCCTGGACCTTTTCCCCCACCACCAACGGCTTCCGCAACGGCCTCCTCGGCGTCGCCGAGTCACACGGCGTGGAGGTCGAGTAGGCCGGGAAGGCCACCGACGCGCGTCGCCCGATCAGACGTCCAGCATCAACCGCAGGTAGGTACGGATGTCGTCGGCTTCCTTGTCGTCGACGCTCCCCAACGGGCGTCCCAGGAGCTGCTGCTCGGAAACCGCCCGCACGTCATCGGTGCGTGGCCAACTCCGGTGGCGAAGGCCGAACTGCGCCGAGGACACCGAGACGTGATGAGGCAGTCCCCGGTCCTGGGTGGTCGGCGGCACGACGATCGCCATCGCGATGGGGAAGGAGGCGTAGAACGGCGAGTTGACCACCACGACCGGCCGTCGACCGGTTTGCTCCGAGCCGACGACGGGGGAAAGGTCGGCCATCCACACCTGTCACGGGGCGGACTTCCGGCTCACTGCGCACTGCCAAGATTGTCGCCGGCCAGGCCGTCCCACTCGTCGAGTTCGTTCTCGTAGTCGGTCCCTGCGGAGGCGTCGGCCTGCAATCGCGCGTAGGCGGCCAGCACGGCCGCTTTGCGGTGCTCGGTGAGCAGATGAGTGAGCGCGGCGTTCAAGGTGACGCCACCGAGATCCTCCGCGGCTACTCGAGCGAGATCGTCTCGGACGCTCATCTCAACCTTGATGGTGGTCGCAGTCATACTGCGGAGTATGCCCCTCGGTATGTGATGGGCGTGAGAGCCGCCCGACACCGCGGGAAGGTCGGCCCCGCCGGCCGGCTCGGTACCTGTGCGGGATCGTCGTACCCGTCTGTCAGGATGCCTGGTGTGGCGACGAACGATCCGGGTGTGGGCGACGAGGGGGACGGGCAGCTCACGCTCGGGGTCGAGGACGCGCGGCGGGCGGTGCGGGGCGCGCGGGCGCGGGTGCGCAAGGCCAAGGCCAAGGCTCAGGCCGAGCGGTTGCCGGTGGCGCGGGTCGTGGTGGACAAGGGGCTCGTGCACCTGGATCGGCTGTTCGACTACTCGGTGCCGGCCAAGCTGGCCGAGGTTGCGCAGCCCGGGGTGCGGGTGCGGGTGCGGTTCGGGGCCAAGGTCGTGGACGGCCGGCGGCAGGGCGGCGGGCTGATCGACGGGGTGATCGTCGAACGGGTCGAGCGCAGTACGTACGGCGGGCCGCTGGCGCCGTTGGCCAGCGTCGTCTCGCCCGAGATCGTGCTCGCGCCGCCGATGATCGAGCTGGCCCGGGCGGTCGCGGACCGGTACGCGGGCAGCCTCGCCGACATCGTCCAACTCGCGCTGCCGGCGCGGCACGCGCGGGCCGAGGCGGAACCCTCGGGAGATCCGCTGGTTCGGCCCGCCCCGCCGCCCCCCGGGCCCTGGACGCGCTACCCGACGGGCACCGCGCACCTGGCCGAGCTCACCGCCGGCGACTCGCCGCGCACCGTGTGGACCGCGCTGCCCGGGCCGTACTGGCCGGACGAGATCGCCCGGGCGATGGCGGCGACCCTGGCCGGCGGCCGAGGTGCGCTCGCCGTGGTCCCGGACGCCAAGTCGGTGGAACGCGTGGACGCGGCGCTGACCGCCCTGCTCGGCCCAGGCCGACACGTCGCGCTGACCTCGGGCCTGGGGCCGGAGGAGCGCTACCGGCGCTGGCTGGCGATCAACCGCGGGAGCGTGCGCGCGGTGGTCGGCACCCGGGCGGCGATGTTCGCGCCCGTGGTGGAGCTGGGCCTGGCCCTGGTCTGGAACGACGGCGACGACTCGCACGCCGACCTCAACGCGCCCCACCCGCACGTGCGCGAGGTGCTGGCGATGCGGGCCGCGCGCGAACACGCCGCGTTCACTGTCGGCGGGCACGCCACCACGGTCGAGGCCGCCCAGCTGGTCCGCTCCGGGTGGGCCCGGCCGCTGGACGCCGACCGCGCGGCGGTGCGCGCCGCCGCCCCGCTGGTGCGCACCACCGGCAGCGATCTGGACCTGGCCCGGGACGAGGCCGCCCGAGCCGCGCGGCTGCCGAGCCTGGCGTGGGACGTGGCCCGCAAGGCGTTGCAGACCGGGCCGGTGCTGGTCCAGGTCCCGCGCCGGGGCTACCTGGTCCGCACCTCGTGCCTGCGCTGCCGCGAACCCGCGCGCTGCGCACACTGCTCGGGCCCGCTCGAACTTCCCTCCGGGGACGGTGTGTTGACCTGCGGCTGGTGCACTCGTCCGGCGCCGCACTGGCGCTGCCGGGTGTGCGGCGGCGAGCGCATCCGGGCCGGCGTGATCGGCGCGCGCCGGACCGCCGAGGAACTCGGCCGGGCCTTCCCGACCGTGCCGGTGCGTACCTCCGGGCGGGACGCGATCCTGACCACGGTGCCGGACCTGCCCGCGCTGATCATCGCCACGCCCGGCGCCGAACCGGTGGCGCCCGGCGGCTACGCGGCGGCCCTGCTCCTGGACGGCTGGGCCCTGCTCACCCGGCCCGACCTGCGGGCCGGCGAGCAGGCGCTGCGCCGGTGGCTGGACGCGGCGAGCCTGGTCCGGCCCGCGGGGGAGGGCGGCACGCTGGTGGTGGTCGCCGAGTCCACGCTGCGCCCGGTACAGGCGCTGGTGCGATGGGACCCGCAGGGGTACGCGCTGACCGAACTGGTCGAACGGGCCGAATTGAACCTGCCGCCGGTGTCGCGGATGGCGTCGGTGACCGGCCCGCCGGCCGGGATCGCCGACTTCCTGGCGGTGCTTCGGCTGCCCGACGGAGCGGACGTACTGGGCCCGGTCCCGGTCGCCCCGACCACGCCGCGCACGCCACCCCCCGCCCCGGCCAAGCCCGACCCCAGAGCGGCCGAAACCCGCGCCGAACTCACCCGAGCCCTGTTCGGCGACACCCCGCCGCCGAGCCGCGAACCGGCCCGGCAAATCGTCCCGCCCACCCGCCACGAACGGGTCCTGCTCCGGATCGAACCCGGCCGCGGCGCGGAGTTGGCGCACGCGCTCAAGGCGGCCCAGACCCTGCGCCTGGCCCGGGCCGCGGGCGATCCGGTGCAGATCAGGATCGACCCGCCGGACATCGGCTGAGCGGGATGCGGCGCGGCGAAGCGGATGCCGCGCCGGCGCGGGTCGCTCACCCCGCACCCGGGGCTCGGCCCGGCCCCGACACGACCGGCGTTGCGCACGCGCACCGCAGGCCGGGTGAACCGGGCGTTGTACGCGTCGGCGCGAGCCCACGCGCGGACAGGCGCCCGGGTCCGCTCGGCGGCCGGCTTTCGGGTGCCCCGACGCCCCCGCGCTCGCCGGCGCCCGGCCGGCAGGCCACGACGCGGGACTGTCGTCTCGGCGGAACCGTTGTTCGGACGCGGGTCCGGCCCGCCGGTGCTCAGCCCCAGTGCGTTCGGCTTCCGCACGCCTTGGTCGTCGGCGCGTCCGCGCAGCGCAGCGATTCGCGGTCGGCGGCGCGTTCGTGGAGCATGGTGCCGGCCGCGTCGTAGGCCCTGATCCGGACCGGGACGACGTCGTCGGCCGGCAGGCTCGCGAGCCACACACCATTGCGTACCACCGCGCCCACCGTGCTCCCGTCGGGCAACTCGACCACGACCCGCGCCACCGCGCCGGTCGTGCGGCCCCACCACGTCGTGGAGGACATCATGGCCATCCGGAGCGGTTCGGCGGTGGGCGGCGTCATGGCCAGGGTCCGACGCACCTCGAACGCCCCCGCGAGGGCGCCGTCGGCGGCCGTCGGCGCAGGCAACTCCGGCGGGGACTGCTCGCCGTGGCACACCACCAGGTCCGGCTTGCCGGCCTTGCCCAGCACGAACGGGCGCAGCACTCCGGTCCCGTCCTTCTCCCACGCCGTGAAGTACGGCTTGAACGCCGCGTCCGGCTCGCGCACCTTCCACACCGGACGATCGGGCGCGGTCGGGGCCCCGGACGGGCGCGGAGTCCACGTGGGCGGCACGGTCGGGCCGCCGGTGCCGCCCGGGCCGCCGACGGTCGACCCGCCCGTGGGCCACCACATGGGAGTCGACCGGGCCGATTGCGTCGGCAGGCCGGTGGCGTCCGCTCCTCCCACCGGCGTGCGCATCGGCATGTCGCCCATCTCCGGCGGAGTACCGGACGGCGGCGTGGTCCCTATGCTCGGCAGCGGGAGGGTCCCGGACGAACCCGACCCCGACGGTGAGGACGCCGGCCATCCGGAGGCGATTTCGGACGGCGACAGTCCGCTCGCCCGCGGCGCGGACTCCAAGGTCGGCGGCGGAAACGCAACGGCCATGCGACCCTGCCTGAGACACGCGGCCAACGTCCGGCTCGCCACGTCCCACGGCACCGGATCGCCCGGCTTCGCCGCGTCCTCGGGCACCCCCTGCGTCGGGTCCTGCCCGGCCACCGGGCCGGCCGGCGACAGATCCTGCGGGTCGCGCCACGGCTGCGCGGCCAGGATCGCGACCGTGCACACCGCGAGCACCGCGCCTGCGGCGATCCCCGGCACCAGCGCCCGGCTCCGGGACGGCTCCCGGGTGTCCAGCATCGCGAGCAGTTCGCGCCTGCGTCGCTCGTGCCCCGGCAGTCGGTCCTCGCTGTACGGGCTCATCGTGCCTCCTCGATGCCTCGGTACGTGCCCGCGTGCACGCCCTCTTCGGCCAACAGGCCGCCCAATCGTTTCCGCGCCCGATGCATCCGCGCCTTGACCGTGCCCAGCGCGACGCCGAGCGCGGTCGCGGCGGCCTGCTGGTCCAGGCCGCCCCAGACGCACAACTCCACGACGTCGCGCTCGTGCCGGGGCAGCCGCGCCACCGAGCGCCGCAACGCCTCCGCCGCGCGTTCCTGATCGATCCGCCGGGCCACCTCGTCCGCGTGATCGGGCACATCCCGCGGCAGCGGAACACGCGCCGCCAGCGCCCGATAGCGCTTGAGCGCACGCCGCCGGTTCGCGAGCGTGCGATTGGCCGTACCCAGCAGCCACGGCAGCGCGCTGTCCCGGTCGAAGGTCACCTCCGCGCGGCGCCGCCACGCGGTCAGGAACACCGCCGACGTCAGGTCCTCGGCCTCGCCGCCGTCCCCGATCCGCCGCAACACATGCCCATACACCGCCCCCGCGTGCCGGTCGAACACCACCGCGAACGCATCGCGATCCCCCGTCCGGACCCGGGACCACAACACGTGGTCCGCGTCCTCCTGCTCCTGATCCGTCGTCACACCCCGAGAGTGTCCGCCTCGCGAACCGGGGTTGCCCCGCGCCGGATCCACCTGCGCACTCCACTTCCGCACCCCGCCCCGAAACACCGCGCACCGCGCCCCGAACCCCACCCGCGCCGGACCCATGAGGCCGCGCCGCGCGTGACCTCGCCTCGTGCTCGCCTCGTGCCACGGTGCATGCGCGGATCGGGGCCCGGCCGCTCAGTAGACTTGCCGCTCTCCGGTTTCGATCGACGGCACCACCGCACGGCATCACCACAACGCCACCGAGCACGGCACCGAGCACGGCGCCACAACAGCAGAGCAGTAGCACCGCCCGGCGCCACCGTGCCGCGGCGCCGTCGCGCACCGGCGACACCCGGCACCACGCCCGACCACCGATGGGGGAGCACACCCGTGGCAGTCCAGCCGATCCGCCTGTTCGGGGATCCCGTCCTGCGGAGCAAGGCCGACCCGGTCACCGTGTTCGACAAGGAGCTGCGGCGACTGGTCGCCGACCTCACCGACACGATGCGCGATGCGCCCGGAAGCGGTCTGGCCGCACCCCAGATCGGGGTCGCCCTGCGGGTGTTCACCTACCAGGTGGACGGCGAGGTGGGGCACCTGATCAACCCGAACCTGGACCTGTCCGAGGACGAACAGGACGGCCCTGAGGGCTGCCTGTCGCTGCCGGGTCTGCGCTACGACACCAAGCGCGCGTACGGCGTGGTCGCCAAGGGCTTCAACATGCACGGCGACCCGGTCACCATCGAGGGCACCCGACTGCTCTCGCGCTGCATCCAGCACGAGACCGACCATCTCGACGGCATCCTGTTCATCGACCGGCTCGACCGCGAGCAGCGCAAGGCCGCACTGCGCGCGCTGCGCGAGGCGGAATGGGCCGGCCAGGCCCCGCCGCAGGTCAAGTTCTCCCCCCACGGCACCTTCGGGAAGGCCCTCTAAACCCCCATGCGCCTAGTCTTCGCCGGCACCCCCGAGGTCGCCGTACCCGCACTCGAAGCCCTGCTGGAATCCCGGCACGAGGTGGTCGCCGTGGTCACCCGGCCGGACGCGCCCGCCGGCCGCGGCCGCAAGCTCGTCGCGAGCCCGGTGGCCGAACGCGCCGCCCTGGCCGGGATCGAGATCCTGCGCCCGGCCAAACCGCGCGACCCGGAGTTCCTGGCCCGGCTCGCCGAGATCGCCCCCGACTGCTGCCCCGTGGTCGCCTACGGCGCGCTGCTGCCCAAGGCCGCGCTGGAGATCCCCGCGCACGGTTGGGTCAACCTGCACTTCTCGCTGTTGCCCGCGTGGCGCGGCGCGGCGCCCGTGCAGCACGCCGTGCTGGCCGGCGACGACATCACCGGCGCGTGCACCTTCCTGATCGAGCAGGGCCTGGACTCGGGCCCGGTCTTCGGGACGGTCACCGACGAGATCCGCCCCACCGACACCAGCGGCGACCTGCTGGAGCGGTTGTCCCGATCCGGCGCACGCCTGCTGGTGGCGACCATGGACGGGATCGCCGACGGCAGCCTGGAGGCCCGCCCCCAGCCGCCGCACGGGGTCACCCTCGCGCCCAAGCTGACCGTCGAGGACGCCCGCGTCGACTTCACCGCGCCCGCCCTGCGGGTGGACCGGGTGGTGCGCGGCTGCACACCCGCCCCCGGCGCATGGACCACCTTCCGCGGTGAGCGCCTCAAGGTCGCCCCGGTCCGCCTGCGCGGCGGCGACAACGCGCTGGCCCCCGGCGAGATCGCGGTGGAGAAGAAGGTGGTCCGGGTGGGTACCGGCAGCCACGCGATCGAACTCACCCAGGTCCAACCCCAGGGCAAACGCATGATGGCCGCCACCGACTGGGCCCGGGGCGCACACCCCGAGCCCGGTGAAACCCTCGGCACGAACTGAGCACCGTGACCAACGCCCCCGCCGCACGCCCCTACCGCCGCCCGCGTCCCGACGCCGCGCGCCTGGCCGCCTACGACGTCCTGCACGCGGTCGGCGAACGCGACGCGTACGCCAACCTGGTGCTGCCCGCGCTGCTGCGCGAACGCAAGATCATCCCGCGCGACGCCGCCTTCGCGACCGAACTCGTGCACGGCACGCTGCGCCGTCAAGGCACCTACGACCAGATCGTGGCGGCCTGCACCGACCGGCCGATCAAGGAGATCGACCCGCCGGTCCTGGACGTGCTCGCGCTCGGCGTACACCAGCTGCTGAGCATGCGCACCCCCGTACACGCCGCCGTCTCGGCCACCGTGGAACTGGCCCGCGCGGTGCTCGGCGACGGTCGTGCCAAGTTCGTCAACGCGATCCTGCGCCGGGTCTCCAAGCAGGACCTGGACACCTGGCTGCGGCAGATCGCGCCGCCCTACGACGACGACCCCGAGGGCCACCTCGCGGTCCTGCACTCGCACCCCCGCTGGATCGTGCAGGCCCTGTGGGACGCCTTGGGCGCGCGCGGCAACCCGCACGACCGCGCCGCGATGGAGGCGCTGTTGGCCGCCGACAACATCGCCCCGACGATCTCCCTGGTCGCCCGCCCGGGCCGGGTCGAACTCGCCGAACTGTACGAGGCGGGCGCGACCCCCGGCCGCTGGTCGCCGTACGCGGCCACCCTTCCCGAGGGCGACCCGGCCGGGATCAAGGCGATCCGCGACGGCCGGGCCGCGGTCCAGGACGAGGGCAGCCAACTGGTCGCCGCCGCACTGGCCGAGGCCGAGGTCGAGGGCGCCGAGAGCCGCTGGCTGGACCTGTGCGCGGGCCCCGGCGGCAAGGCCGGCCTGCTCGCCGCGATCGCCACCGGGCGCGACGTGTCGCTGCTCGCGGTCGAGCGCCGGCACCACCGCGCCCGCCTGGTCCGCAACGCGATCGGGCATCTGACCCACCATCAGGTGATCACCGCCGACGGCACCCGACCCGCGTGGCGACCCGGCAGCTTCGACCGGGTGATCGCCGACGTGCCGTGCAGCGGCCTGGGCGCGCTGCGCCGCCGACCCGAGTCGCGCTGGCGCCGCAAGCCCGAGGACATTCCCGAACTGGGCGAGTTGCAGCGCGCGTTGCTGCGCACCGCGGTGGCCGCCGCCCGGCCCGGCGGAGTGATCGCGTACGTCACGTGCTCGCCGCATCCGGCGGAGACGCGCGTGGTGGTGGACGACATCCTGCGCGCGGGCGAGGCCGAGTTGGTCGACGCCCGACCGCTGTTCCCGGGTGTGCCGCACCTGGGCACCGGCCCGGACGTACAACTGTGGCCGCACCTGCACGGCACCGACGCGATGTACCTCGCGCTGCTTCGTCGTACCGGCTGAATCACCCGCACGCACGACGCGATCACCCGCACGGACGGGGTGAAAAGCGGCTGGATTCCCGCCAAGCGGGGCATAACGGCGAGGGTGGTCGTCACTTCGGGCTCGGCCGCATCGGTCGTTCCTCGGATCCGAGAGATCCGAGGGCGACCGCCGGCCGACCACCGCAGGAGCCGCCGTACCCATGTCCACGCTCGCCCGCACCACCCCGCGCCCCGGCCCGCTCGCCCGCACGGGGGGAGCGGTGCGCGGCGAGTGGAGTCGGCTCACCGCGGTTCCGGTGCGCGAGCTGCGTGCGCACGGCCTGTCGGCGATCCCGCTCACCATGTGCACGGTGCTGCTGACCCTCGGCTTCTGGTTCGCCTGGCGCACCGCGTGGGGCGGCGACGTGGTGCGTGCGCTGGGCGGGGTGAGCGCGGGCATTCCGCTCCCTCTGGCGCTGCTGCGCACGCCCGTCTCGCTGGTCGTGCCCGCACCGGACCTGCCGGTGTGGGGTGCGCTGATCCAGGTGCTCGTCCTGTTCGGGCTGGCCGAACTCGACCTGGGTGCACGCCGCACGCTGGTGATCGCCTACGTGGCCACGCTGTGCGGCACGCTGGCCGCGCGGGTGATGGTCGGGCTCGGTCCGGACCACCTGCTCGGCATCGACGCCCGGCACGGCGACATCCTGGACACCGGCCCCTCGGCCGCGGTGGTCGGCCTGGTGGTGTGCATCGCGATGGTGCGCCGCGCGCCGATCCTGTTCGCCGGCGTGTGGCTGCTGATGACCGCCGAGGTGGTGGTCAAGCCGAACCTGGCCGGCCGCGAGCACATCGCCGCGATGACCGGCGTCACACTGTGCACCGGCGCATACCTGGCCTGGCAGCGCCGCCACACACCCCGGGCCCGACCACCGGCGCCCGCCGGTCATCGCGCCCGGCCACGCGAGACCACCCGCCTCCCGTGAACCGCCGAGGACGCCTTGGGGAACCCTCTCGCGTTCAAGTATCTTGATGTCAAGATAGAAGCCGGCGAGCCGGCCCCGGAGCGAACGAACGAAAAACAGGGCGGACGAACGAAGCCTCGACAGGGAGGGCGACCATGCTCATCGACTTCCACAGCCCCGCCAACCGGCTCACCTACGCCCGGCGCACCGCCGGCGAGGACTGGGCGCGCCTGGTTCGCGACCTGGTCCCCCCGGCCGGCGCGCGCGTGGTGGACGTGGGCTGCGGAGGCGGGGTGTACACGACGGCGTGGCTGGATCTGGGCGCGGCGAGCGCGATCGGGGTGGACTTCTCCGCCACGATCCTGTCCGGCGCCCGGGAGCGGGCGGGGGAGCGGCCGGGGTTGTCCTTCCACCAGGGCGACGCGTACGCCACCGGCCTGCCGGACGGCGCGGCCGACATCGTCTTCGAGCGGGCCCTGATCCACCACCTCGACGACCTCGCCGGCTGCTTTCGCGAGGCCCGCCGACTGCTCGCGCCCGGCGGCACGCTGATCGTCCAGGACCGCACCCCGGCCGATGTCACCCGCCCCGGCACACCGACCCACCTGCGCGGATGGTTCTTCGAGCGGTTCCCCGCCCTGCTCGACATCGAAGCGGCCCGACGCCCCACCGCCGAGGCCGTGACGGCGGCCCTGGGCGAGGCCGGCTTCGGCGCGGTGCGTACCAGCGCGCTGGCCGAGACGCGCCGCGAGTACGCCGACGCCCGCGAGGTGGTCGCCGACCTGACGGCCCGTACCGGCCGGTCGATCCTGCACGACCTCACCGACGACCAACTCGCCGAGCCGGCGGCCTACATCCGGGCCAGGCTCCCGGCCGAGGGCCCGATCCAGGAAACCGACCACTGGACGATCTGGTCCGCGACGACCTGAGGCCTCCCGCCCCGGCGAGGACGACGAGAGGCCCCGGCTTCACTCGTTGTGACGAAGCCCCAGGGCCCCGATCAGCCCCGCCCCCGAGCCCGGGCAACCGCAGCCTGCTCACCCAGCGCAACGGGCGGGCGGGTGGGCAAAGCAATCCCGCCCTAGTGAGCGCAGCGCCCCGCGGCCCCGGTGGCCAACGCGCGCAGCCTGTCCACCGCCGCACCGGGATCGCGGCCGTCGAACACCGCCGACCCGGCCACGAACACGTCCGCGCCGGCCTCCGCGCACATCTCGATGGTCTTCGCGGACACCCCGCCGTCCACCTGGAGCCACATCTGCAGGCCGTGCTTGGCGATCAACTGCCGGGTGCGGCGGATCTTCGGCAGCATGACGTCCAGGAAGCTCTGCCCGCCGAAACCCGGCTCGACGGTCATCACCAGGAGCATGTCCAGCTCCGGCAGCAGATCCTCGTACGGCTCGATCGGCGTGGCCGGCCGCAGCGCCATCGAGGCCCGTGCGCCCTTGGCCCGCAGGTCCCGGGCGAGCTTGATCGGGGCGGTCGCGGCCTCGACGTGGAAGGTCACGCTGCCCGCGCCGGCCTCGGCGTAGGCGGGTGCCCAGCGGTCCGGGTCCTCGATCATCAGGTGCATGTCGATCGGCGTTTCGGTGGCCTTGATCAGGCTCTCGACCACGGGCAGGCCGATGGTCAGGTTCGGGACGAAGTGGTTGTCCATGACATCCACGTGGAGCCAGTCGGCGTTGCGCACCTGCGCCACCTCGTCGGCGAGGCGGGCGAAGTCGGCGGACAGGATGCTCGGATTGATCTGCACGGTCATGCGCACAGAATCTCATCGTCGGGGCAGTCCTTCGGCACCGCCTCGACCGTCGAGCTGACGATACGTCAGATCATCCACGCCGCAGTCGCGTTCGGGTATACGAACGCACCGTGACGGACGGCACAGGTTGGCCAAGGTCAACGTTGTCGGCCGTCGTGGCACACTTCGAGGTGTACGAAAGTCACGTACGCGCGCTCCGGGGTCGGTGAAAATCCGAACCGGCGGTTACAGTCCGCGACCCGGTCGACGCCCCACATCACGTGGAGCGACGGCCGGCTGAACCGGTGGAATTCCGGTACCGACGGTCAAAGTCCGGATGGGAGGCAGCGCGCGGCGAGCGACTGCGGCATGTCCGCGTACCCACGGTGCGCCGGCATCCCCGCCCGTCGATTCGTCGTGCCGTTCTGCCCGAAAGCACCCCGGTGCCCCGCGTCGCAACGCGAGGAGGCACAAGGTGAAGGGCAACACCGCCCGGCCGGTCGACGAGACCACCGCCATGCGCCGCGCCATCTCGCTGGCGAGCCGCGCGCTCGGCCACACCAGCCCCAATCCCGTGGTCGGCTGCGTCGTGCTCGGCCCGGACGACACCGTGGTCGGCGAGGGCTTCCACACCCGCGCCGGCGCCCCGCACGCCGAGGTCGAGGCACTGCGCGCGGCGGGGTCCGCGGCCCGCGGCGGCACCGCCTTCGTCACCCTCGAACCCTGCTCGCACACCGGCCGCACCGGCCCGTGCACCCAGGCCCTGATCGACGCCGGCATCCGCCGGGTGCGCTACGCGGTCGCCGACCCGAACCCGGCCGCGGCCGGCGGCGGCGCGGTGCTGCGCGCGGCGGGCATCGACGCGGAGGGCGGCCTGCTCGCCGCCGAGGCCGAGGCGGGCAACCGGGCCTGGCTGACCGCGACCCGACTCGGCCGCCCGCACGTGACCTGGAAGTACGCGGCCACCCTGGACGGCCGCAGCGCCGCCGCCGACGGCAGCAGCCGCTGGATCACCTCCGCGGCCTCGCGCGCCGACGTCCACACCCTGCGGGCGAGCGTGGACGCGGTGCTGGCCGGCTCCGGCACGCTGCTCGCCGACGACCCGCACCTGGCCGTACGCGACGTGCCCGGCGCCCGGCAGCCGCTGCGGGTGATCGTGGACACGCACGCCCGCACCCCGGCGACCGCCCGGGTCCTGGACGACGCGGCACCCACCCTGATCGCGGTCGGCCCCGACGCGGACGCCGCCCACCTGCCCGAGGCCGCCGTGCTGCGCATACCCCGCGCCGACGCCGGCCTGGACCTGCCCGCGCTGCTGAAGGAGCTGTACGCGCGCGACGTGCGCGCCGTGCTGCTCGAAGGCGGCCCGACCCTGGCCGGTGCGTTCGCCGCGGCCGGCCTGATCGACACCGTCGTGGGCTATCTCGCCCCGGCCCTGCTCGGCGCCGGACCCACCGCCCTGGGTCCGGCCGGAATCGGCACCATCTCCGAGGTGTTGCGACTGGACGTCGACGACGTCGCCCGCCTCGGCACCGACATTCGCATCACCGCCCGCCCCCGGCCGGAACCCGCCGGCCGAACGAAGGAGTCCTGACGCATGTTCACCGGAATCGTTGAGGAACTCGGCGAGATCGTGGCCATCGAGCGGCTGACCGACTCGGCCCGGATCACCATCCGCGGCCCGGTCGTCACCACCGGTGCCCGGCACGGCGACTCGATCGCCGTCAACGGGGTGTGTCTGACCGTCGTGGACGACAAGGTCGATCCGGTCGAGGCGACCTTCACCGCCGACGTGATGCAGGAGACCCTGGACAAGTCGAGCCTGGGCGCGCTCACCACGGGCGCACGGGTCAACCTGGAGCGCCCGATGGTGCTCGGCGGTCGCCTGGGCGGCCACCTCGTGCAGGGCCACGTCGACGGCACCGGCGAGATCCTCGCCCGCACGCCCGGCGAGGAGTGGGAGGTCGTGGAGATCGCGCTGCCCGCGCACCTGGCCCGCTACGTGGTGGACAAGGGCTCGATCACCGTGGACGGCATCAGCCTCACCGTCGTGCAGGCCCACGACGCGAGCTTCACCGTCAGCCTGATCCCGACCACCCTCGCGCTGACCACGCTGGGCGTCAAGACGGTCGGCGACCCGGTCAACCTCGAGGTCGACATCATCGCCAAGTACGTCGAACGGCTGGGCACACACGGGCTCGGTACACAGGGGAGGGCATCGTGATCGGCTGGCTCAACGACGCCGCGTTCACCGTCGCCGACAAGCCGGTGCCGTGGTCCGACCTGCTCGGCCAGATCGCCTCGCTGGCCACCGTGTGGCTCGCGCTGCGCCGCAACCTGTGGGCGTGGCCCGTACAGATCCTCGGCGCGGCGCTGCTGATCGCCGCCAACACCTCGGTGCACCTGGGCGGCAGCGCGATGCGCAACGTCGTCATCATCATCGCGGCCGGCTACGGCTGGTGGCGCTGGGCCCGCGGTCGGCGCGACACCGGCGAGGTGGAGATCCGCTTCGGGACCATCCACGAGCGGATCGTGCTGGTCGCGCTGATGGCGGCCGGCACCGTCGGCTTCGCACTGCTGCTCGAACACACCGGCATCTCGTGGGCGCCGTGGCCGGACGCGTACATCTTCGTCGGCTCGGTCGTGGCGATGCTCGCCCAGGCCCGCGGCCTGTTCGAGTTCTGGCTGGTGTGGATCGCGGTGGACATGGTGGGCGTGCCGCTCGCCGTGCAGCACGGCCTGGTGTTCAGCGGACTGGTCTACGGCGTCTTCTTCGTGATGTGCGTGGCCGGGCTCGTCGACTGGTGGAACCGCTCCCGGCGGTACCGGGACAACGGGGCTGCCCGTGGGGCAGATCGGCACCTGGAAGGGGCAACGGCGTGAAGACCAGCAGCGAAAACACGGACATCGAGGTGCCGGCACAGAAGGCGGCGCCGGAGGCGCCCTTGGTGCTCGACACCATCGAGGACGCGATCAAGGCGATGGCCGCCGGCGAGGCGATCGTGGTCGTCGACGACGAGGACCGGGAGAACGAGGGCGACCTGATCTTCGCCGGCGAGCTGGCCACGCAGGCGCTGATGGCGTTCATGATCCGCTATTCCTCGGGCGTGGTCTGCGTGCCGATGCGCGGCGCCGACCTGGACCGGCTCAAGCTGCCCCCGATGACCGCCGTCAACGAGGACCGCAAGGGCACCGCCTACTCGGTCTCGGTGGACGCCAAGGACGGCGTCGACACCGGCATCTCGGCGGCCGACCGCACCCACACCGTGCGCCTGTTGGCCGATCCGAACACGGTGCCCACCGAGCTGACCCGGCCCGGCCACGTCTTCCCGCTGCGTGCGGTCGAGGGCGGCGTGCTGGTCCGCCCCGGGCACACCGAGGCGGCCGTGGACCTGGCCGAACTGGCCGGACTGGCGCCGGTCGGCGTGATCTGCGAGGTGGTCAACGACGACGGCACGATGGCCCGGCTGCCGCAGCTCGTCCCGTTCGCCCGTGAGCACGGCCTCAAGATCGTCACCATCGCCGACCTGATCGCCTACCGCCGGCGCACCGAACGCACCATCGAGCGGGCCGCCGAGACCCGGCTGCCCACCGCGCACGGCACGTTCCGGGCGATCGGCTACCGCAGCACCGCCGACGGCGTCGAGCACATCGCGCTGGTGGCGGGCGACCTCGGCGACGGCGAGGACGTGCTGGTGCGGGTGCACTCCGAGTGCCTGACCGGCGACGTGTTCGGCTCGCTGCGCTGCGACTGCGGCCCGCAGTTGCAGGCCGCGCTGGAGCGGGTCACCACCGAGGGCCGGGGCGTGGTGTTGTACATGCGCGGCCACGAGGGTCGGGGCATCGGGCTGATCCACAAGCTCCAGGCCTACCAACTCCAGGACGCCGGCCACGACACGGTGGACGCCAACCTGGAACTGGGCCTGCCCGCCGACGCCCGCGACTACGGCACCGGCGCGCAGATCCTGGTCGACCTGGGCGTGCGCTCGATGCGCCTGCTCACCAACAACCCGGCCAAGCGCGCCGGGTTGGAGGGCTACGGCCTGGAGATCACCGGCCGGGTCGCGCTGCCGGTGCACGCGACCGCGGACAACCTGCGCTACCTGCTGACCAAGCGTGACCGGATGGGGCACGACCTGCCCTGGCTGGACCCCGACGACGAGGCCGCGACCGCGCCCTCGGTCGGCGAGGTCGCCGAGGTCGTCGACGCGAAGGGCCACGCGGTCAGCACCGCCTGACCCGATCGGCCTCACCCGTACCGGTGACACGCGCGCGGCACCGTCCCCGCCGCGCCGATAGGTTCGATCCGCTCGAACCTGCTCGACCCGTCGGACCCCACTGCACCGCACCGGAGCTCGATTCGTCGTACTCCACCCCCGCATACCGCATACCCAATCCAGGATTTCAGCCGTTCCAGCCGAAGGACACCGACAGACATGAGTGGCGCAGGAGCCCCGAAACTGACCGTCGAGGGCTGCCGTGACCTGCGCGTGGGCGTGGTCGCCGCGCAGTGGCACACGACCGTGATGGACGGGCTCGTGGACGGGGCCCTCAAGGCCCTGAGCGAGCTGGGCATCAACGAACCCACGCTGATCCGCGCCCCCGGCGCGTTCGAACTGCCCGTGCTGGCCAAGGCGCTGGCCGGAAGCGGTCACGACGCGGTGATCGCACTCGGCGTGGTGATCCGCGGCGGCACCCCGCACTTCGAGTACGTGTGCTCGGCCGCCACCGACGGCCTGACCCGGGTCGCGCTGGACACCGGTGTGCCCGTCGGCTTCGGGGTGCTCACCTGCGACACCGAGGAGCAGGCGCTGGACCGGGCCGGCCTGTCCGGCTCGCGCGAGGACAAGGGCCGCGAAGCGGTGGAGGCGGCCGTCGCGACGGCGATGGTGTTGCGTACGCTCTCCGAACCGCGGCGTTCGGCCTGATCGACGCACCCGCAGACGCACGGACAGGTCGTTCGCGCCACGCCACCCACAACCACGCGATGGGCACCATGAAGACGTTTGAACAGCTTTTCGACGAGCTGCAGGCCAAGGCGGCCTCGGGCCAGGAGGGCTCGCGCACGGTCGAGCTCGTCACCGCCGGCGTGCACACGATCGGCAAGAAGGTCGTCGAGGAGGCCGCCGAAGTGTGGATGGCCGCCGAGCACGAGGGTGCCGACCGCACCGCCGAGGAGATCTCCCAGCTCCTCTACCACCTCCAGGTGATGATGGTCGCTCGCGGCATCTCGCTGAAGGACGTATACGCTCACCTGTGACGACCGCCGTCCCCGGCCCGTCGCCCGGGCCGGGGACGCCGTCGTACCCGCAACCTCGTTCGGCACATCCCGAAGGGTCATTTCATGCTGCGCATCGCCGTCCCCAACAAGGGTTCCCTCTCCGAGCCTGCGTCGGCGATGCTGCATGAGGCCGGCTACCGCCAGCGCAAGCACTCCAAGGAACTGGTCCTCACCGACCCCGACAACAACGTCGAGTTCTTCTTCCTGCGCCCGCGCGACATCGCCATCTACGTCGGCTCCGGCCGGCTCGACGCCGGCATCACCGGGCGCGACCTGTTGATGGACTCGGGCGCCGAGGCCGAGGAGATCCTGCAACTGGGGCTGGCCCCGGCCACGTTCCGCTATGCCGCGCCCGCCACACTGGCGCGCGAGCTGGCCGGGCAGGGCAAGAAGGGCCTGGCCGGACTGCGGGTGGCGTCCTCCTACATCGGCATCGTCGAGCGCGACTTCGCCGACAACGGCATCGAGGCCGCCGCGCTGGTCAAGCTGGACGGCGCGGTGGAGACCGCGATCCAGCTGGGCGTCGCCGACGTGATCGCCGACGTCGTGGAGACCGGCACCACCCTCGCGCAGGCGGGCCTGGAGGTGTTCGGCGAGCCGATCCTGCGCTCGGAGGCGGTGCTGATCCGCCGCGCCGGCGCGGAGACCTCGCCCGCGCTGGAACAGCTGGTGCGCCGGCTCCAGGGCGTCCTGGTCGCGCGCAGCTACGTGATGATGGACTACGACATCCGGGTCGAGCGGGTGGAGGCGGCGGTCACGCTGACCCCGGGCCTGGAGTCGCCCACGGTCAGCCCGCTGCACAACGAGGGCTGGGTCGCGGTGCGCGCGATGGTCCCGCGCAAGAACGCCCAGCAGATCATGGACGACCTGTGGGAGATCGGCGCCCGCGCGATCCTGGTCACCGGCATCCACGCCTGCCGCCTCTGACACCCGATCGGTCCGCCGTCGCCTGCGACGGCGGACCGATCACCCTCTTTCCCCCGGAGAACCGTCCCACCATGAGCGCCCCCACCCCCGCCGCCGACCTCCCGCGCACCTGGTACGCCAAGCGCAGTCGGCTCATCACCGCCGTGCTCGGCGCGGTCATCCTGGTCGGGCTCTGCGTGCTGGCGGTGATGCTTCCGGAGAAGGGCGGCTGGGGGCTCGGCTCGCGGCTCGGCGTCGCGTGCACCGGGGTGCTCGGTCTCGCCGCGATGATCATGCTCGGCCGACCGAAGGTGGTCGCGGCGGCCGGCGGGGTGACCGTGGTCAACCTGCTGCGCACCACCCATCTGGAGTGGGCCCAGATCGTCCGGGTGTACCTGCGCCAGGGCGACCCGTGGGTCTACATCGACATGTCCAACGGGGACACCCTGCCGGTGATGGGCATCCAGACCTCCAACGGCAAGGCCGAGGCGATCACCGCCGCACGGGAACTGCGCTCGCTGGCGGAGAAGTACGGCGCCGCCCCCGACGTGCGCTGAACGGCTACGGCCTCGGCACGTTGCGCAGGTTCGACCGGGCCATCTGGACCATGCGGCCGACGCCGCCGCTGAGGACGGTCCGCCCCGCGCTCAGGGCGAAGCCCTGGATCTGCCCGGCGGTGATCTTCGGCGGGATGGACAGCGCATTGGGGTCGGTGACGATGTCGACCAGCGCCGGGCCCTTGTGGGCGAACGCGTCCCGCAGCGCACCGCGGACCTGCTTCGGCTTTTCCACCCGCACCCCGAACGCACCCGCCGCCCGCGCGATCGCGGCGAAGTCCGGGTTCTTGTTCGTCGTCCCGAACGGTTCGAGTCCGGCGACCATCATCTCCAACTCGACCATGCCCAGCGAAGAGTTGTCGAACAGCACGATCTTCACCGGCAGGTCGGACTGCACCAGGGTCAGCAGATCACCCATCAGCATCGAGAAGCCGCCGTCGCCGGACATCGACACCACCTGCCGGTCCAGGTCCAGGAACTGCGCGCCGATCGCCTGCGGCAGCGCGTTGGCCATCGAGCCGTGCGAGAACGAACCGATCACCCGGCGTCGCCCGTTCGGGGTCAGATAGCGCGCCGCCCACACGTTGCACATGCCGGTGTCGACGGTGAAGATCGCGTCTTCGGCGGCCTCCTCGTCCAGGATCGAGGCGACGTACTCCGGGTGGATGGGCACATGCTTCTCCACCTTGCGGGTGTACGCCTTCACCACCCCTTCGAGGGCGTCCGCGTGCTTGCGGAGCATGCGGTCCAGGAACCGGCGGTCGGTCTTGGCCCGCACCATCGGGGTCAGCGCCCGCAGCGTCTCGCGGACATCGCCCCACACCGCCAGGTCGAGGGTGGTCCGCCGGCCCAGATGCTCCGGGCGCACGTCCACCTGCACGGTGGCCACGTCCTGCGGCAGGAACGCGTTGTACGGGAAGTCGGTGCCCAGCAGGATCAGCAGGTCCGCCTCGTGCATCGCCTCGTACGCGGCGCCGTAGCCCAGCAGCCCGGACATGCCCACATCGAACGGGTTGTCGTACTGGATGTGCTCCTTGCCGCGCAGCGCGTGGCCCACCGGTGCGTTGATCCGGTCGGCGAACGCCATCACCTCCTCGTGCGCGCCGGCCGTGCCCGCGCCGCAGAACAGGGTGACCCGCGCGGCCTCGTCGACCATCCGGGCCAGCGTGGCCAGGTCCGCGTCGCCCGGGCGTACCGCCGGCAGCGCCGTGGGCAGCGCCAACTGGTGGGCCCGCTCCGGCGCGGGCCGATCCGCGACATCACCCGGAAGGGTGACCACCGAGACTCCGCCCAGGCCCACCGCGTGCTGGATCGCCGACTGGAGCACCCGGGGCATCTGCTCGGGCGTGCCGATCATCTCGCTGTAGTGGCTGCACTCGACGAACAGTCGTTCGGGGTGCGTCTCCTGGAAGAATCCGGTGCCGATCTCGCCGCTGGGGATGTGCGACGCGAGCGCCAGCACCGGGGCGTGCGAGCGGTGCGCGTCGAACAGCCCGTTGATCAGGTGCAGGTTGCCCGGGCCGCAACTGCCCGCACACGCGGCCAGTCGACCGGTCAGCTGCGCCTCCGCACCCGCGGCGAACGCGGCCACCTCCTCGTGCCGCACGTGCACCCAATCGATCGCGGCATTGCGCCGCACGGCGTCCACGATCGGGTTGAGGCTGTCGCCCACCACGCCGTACAACCGGCGCACCCCCGCCTGGGCGAGGATGTCCACGAACTGCTCGGCGACGCTCTGCTTGGCCACGGGAGACCCTTCCGTCCTGCTCGACCGGCGACCCGGCGGGTGCCTGCCGCGCCCGGCCACCGGCAAGAAAGCGATGATCGGATAGCCCTACCCGTGCGTCGCCGGGCTATCCCCGGCCGTCCGCCAGATCCCCGTACGCCTGGAACAGGTCGGACAGGCGCAGCGTGGTCAGCTCGGCCAGGTCCGGGCCGTCCGGCAGCTCGACCAGGCGCACGTCGCGATACATGCAGCACTTCTCGTACAGGGTGCGGACGAAGCGGGCGTTGCCCAGTTCGTCGATCCAGCCCTGCTCGCGCACGTGGCCGGTGATGCTGCGCAACTCGGCCGCCGCGTCCTCGTCCCACGTGTCGCCGCCGCCGGCCGCCATCACCTCGGCGATCCGGGCCAGGTCCTCGGCGCCGTAGGACGGGAACTCGACCCGGGTGGTGAACCGCGACATCAGGCCCGGATTCGAGGTGAGCAGCCGGTCCATGCCCTCCGGATAGCCGGCCAGGATGATCACCAGTCGGTCCCGGTCGTCCTCGGCCCGCTTGAGCAGCACCTGGAGCGCCTCGTCGCCGTACGCGTCGCCCTTGGAGTAGCCGACGTTGGTCAGGCCGTACGCCTCGTCCACGAACAGCACGCCGCCCAGTGCCGAGTCGATCAACTCGCTGGTCTTGACCGCGGTCTGGCCCAGGTACTCGCCGACCAGGTCGGAGCGCTGCGCCTCGACCAGGCGGTCGCTCTCCAGCAGGCCCAGCGCGGCGAAGACCCGGCCGAGCAGCCGGGCGACGGTGGTCTTGCCGGTACCGGAGGGGCCGGAGAAGACGAAATGCCGCTTGGGAGCCTGCGCGGGCAGGCCCTGGGCCTCGCGCAGCCGGGCCATCCGCATCTGCGCGGACAACGCGCGCACCTGCCGCTTGACCGGTTCCAGGCCGACCATCGACTCCAATTCGGCCAGCACCAGCGCGAGTTCCTCGGGCGCGGCGGCCGGGCGCATCGGCGCGGATCGGCCGGCCGCCCGCACGTCCGCGTCGGGCCGCGGGTCGAGGTCGTCGCCGTCCGGGGTCGGGTCCGGCTCGCGCTCGATCTCGGCGGCGGGCGGCGGGCCGGCGGGCGGGGGAGCGGTCGCGGGTATCGGCGGCAGCACGTCCGGGAGCGGGCCTCGGCCGACCACGGGCCCGGCCAGGCGCGCGGTCATCCCGCCGTACTCGTCCAGCGGTTCGCCGGCCGCCAGCGAGGACAGTCGGGCGGCGGTGTCCATGAACGAGGGGTCCGCCTGGTGCACGGCCCGATACAGCGGCAGCGCGGCCGGGGTGCGGCCGGTCTCCTCGTACGCGCGGGCGAGCCAGTAGCGCAACTCCTTGCGCTGCGGGTGCTCCGAGCGGCAGCGCACCAGGGCGGTGGCGAGCACCTGTTCGGCCTTGGCGTACAGGCCCAGGCGGACCCGGGCCATGCCGGCGAACAGGCCCGCCTCCACGCCCAGCAGGGCGTCGTCGTCCAACCCCGCGGTGTGCCGGAGCAGTTGTTGCCAGTCCTTGCCCAGATAGGCCCGGCAGGCGAGCAGGAACCGGGTGGCCGCGTCCTGTTCGGCGGGTGGGCACAGGGCCAGTGCCGCGTCCAACTCGGGCAGGTGGCGCCCGTCCAACCAGTGTGATGCGTGGGCCAGGGCCAGGTCGCGCGGGGTCTCCAGGACCAGTTGCACCCACCAGCCCAGCCAGTACCAGGAGTTGAGCGGCCGGCCGTATTTCGCGCGCTGCTCGCCGAAGCGTTCTCGATGGGTGTGCATGGCTACCACGGCGGTGGCCACCTCCACTTTGAGCGCATGCAGCCCCAGCCATGCGTCGGCCATGCCCGGGTCGGCCTCGACCGCGGCCCGGAACTGCACCTCCGCCTGGCCGTATTCGCCGGCGACGTAGGCGTCCATGCCGCGCAACCAGGCCAGTTCGGCCGGACTTCCGGTGCGTGCGCCACGTTCGGTGTGTCCCACGGTGGACCCCCCTTCCCCCGGCCGGTCCTCTCCGCGTGCCCGTGTCCCCGAGGGGACTTCGAGAGGATGTCGGCCCGCTGCCGATGAATCCCGGTGCGTCCATTCCGCCCGATCGGCGACGCCCCTTAGAGCCTCTCCCGTTCCGCTGCCCGTCACGCCGGCTCGTACGCGGCGGTCACGGATGGTGTCCGCGTCGCCACGCGTTCGTCCCCGCGCATCGTACCGAGCGGGGCCCGGCAATCCGAGGGGCGAACGGCATTTGGGGTGGTGAGGTGCCGCTCCCGGGGGCGGGCGGTGGTGTGTCGGAGCCCGAAACGCCAAGGGGCGGACGGCGATCCGACCGGCGGGACGCGAGGAAGCCCCCGGCCGCGGGGGAACGACCGGAGGCTTCGTCTCGATGCGGGGCCGGGGAGTGATTCGGCACTGCCGCTGGACCGCAAGCTATGGCGATCCGGACACAACGGTCAAGCACGCCACGCCGGGAAATCTCCGGACGGAATGCGATCCCACCGAGAGGGGCGTCGCACCGGGATCGTGCGCCCCGCGCACTCCGGGGGTGCACTGCCCGCGCGCTCTCCGCGGTGCTGACGTGCGCGTGTTCGTGACGCTACGGTCGGTATATGGGCAACCACGGGGACTCGGGCGGAACGGCAACGGGGGGCGAACCACCGCTTCGTCCCGGTGACAACAGTGGCGGCGGGACCGGTACCGCGCGTGCGGTGGTGGCCGGCGCGGCCCCACGCCGGCTGCCGCCCCGGCGCCGCAAGGCGGTCGGCGGTGGGGCGAGCGCGCCCGACCCGGCGTCGTTGCCGAGGGCCCGGGTGGCGGGCGCGTCGACGGCGTGGGAGCCGGGCGAGGACCCGCGCCCGGCGTCCGGTTCGGCCGCGGGTGCGGCGGGCGCCCTGGCCCCCACCCCGGCGAAGGTCCCGCGCCCGGCCGGGCGGCCGATCGTGGAGACCGCGGTCGGGCTCACGGGTCGGCTCGCCCGGGCCGCATCGGACGCCAAGTACCGCAGCGACCTGATGCGCGACCTGCTGACCGGACGCAGCACCGACCTCACCGGGTGGACGGTGCTGCCGAGCGGTCCGCTGCTGGTCGTGGTCGCCGAGGCCGATCCGCCGGCGGCGAGCGGGGACGCGCGGGCGGTGCGGGCCGGGCAGGAGGCGCTGGCCCTCGCCTGGTCCACGGCGGTCGCCGCCCGGGCACCGGAGGCGGCCGTCGCGGCATATCCGCGCGAGGTGGTCGCCCTGCTCGGCGCGCCGGACGACGGGCAGTGCGCGCGGCTGGTGGCCGAACTCGCCGCAGTGGTGCACGCCGACTGCGGCGCCGTGATCCGCTCGTTCAGCACCGGCATCAGCAGACCGGCGGAGTCCCTGGACGCACTGCCGACCGCGTACGAACAGGCCCGGCGCGCGGTGGCGGCGGGTCGGCGCATCCACGGGCCGGGCGCGGTGGCGGACTTCGATCAACTGGGCGTCTTTCGGCTGCTGAGCCTGATTCCGGATCCGGGCGAGCTGGACCGCTTCGCACGCGAGGCGCTGCGGTCGTTGGCCCACCCGCGCGATCCGGAGGCGGCGGACCTGCGCAACACGCTGCAGGCACTGCTGGACACGAACCTCAACGTCGCCGAGACCGCTCGCCGGCTGTATGTGCACTACAACACGCTGCGGTATCGGATCACCAAGCTGGAGCGGCTGTTGGGGCCGTTCACCCAGGATCCGCACCTACGGCTGAATCTGATGATCGCGCTCCAGATCGTGCGCATGCAAGGCGGCTGAGAGCGCCCGCACTTCCCGTCCGCACTTCCCGCCCACACCTCTCACCCGCCCGGAGACCGGCCGCTCGGTTCGGGGCCGGTTCGATTCGCGGCTCACCCGGTTCGCGCGTGGGAGCGGCGCGCCGGCGACAGGTCTGCTTGACTGTGCCAGGTATTCGATCGTGGCGTGGCGTGGGGAGTGGGCATGGGTGCGCTGGATGGCGTCAAGGTGGTCGAACTGGCCGGGATCGGGCCCGGACCGTTCGTCGGGATGATGTTGGCCGACGCCGGCGCCGGCGTGCTCCGGGTGGATCGCCCCGGTGGCGCGTCGATGCCCTCGATGGTGGTCGGGCGCGGGCGGTTGGGCACCCTGGAGGTCGATCTCAAGGACCCGGCCGCGCGGGACTCGGTACTGCGGTTGATCGCCGGCGCCGACGTGCTCGTCGAGGGGTTTCGCCCGGGCGTGGCCGAGCGGCTCGGACTGGGACCGGACGTCTGCCTGGAGCGCAACCCCGCCCTCGTCTACGCCCGGATGACCGGCTGGGGGCAACACGGCCCGCTCGCGCCGCGGGCCGGGCACGACATCAACTACATCTCCATCTCCGGGGTGTTGCACGCCCTCGCGCGCACCGGCGAGCGTCCGGTGCCGCCGCTGAACCTGGTGGGGGACTACGGCGGCGGCGCGATGTTCTGCGCGTTCGGGATCCTCGCCGCGCTCCTGGCCGCCCGCACGTCCGGGCGCGGCCAGGTGGTCGACGCGGCGATGACCGACGGCTCGGCGCTGCTCAGTGCGTTCATCCACGGCATGCGCGGGCTCGGCAGCTGGGCGGACGAGCCCGGCGGCAACCTGCTCGACACCGGCGCGCCGTTCTACGACGTGTACACCACCGCCGACGGACGCCACGTCGCCGTCGGCGCGATCGAACCGAAGTTCTACGCCCTGCTGTTGGCCGGACTCGGGCTCGCCGAGGAGGAGTTGCCGGCACAGGGGGACCGGGCCGGCTGGCCGGTCCTGCGCGAGCGGTTCGCCGCGGTGATCGCCGGGCGCACCCGGGACGAGTGGACGGCGGTCTTCGAACCGCTGGACGCGTGCGTGACGCCGGTACTGACCTGGGACGAGGCCGCCGAGCACCCGCACAACCGGGCCCGGGAGACCTTCATCCGCCCCGACGGCACCCTGCAGCCCGCGCCGGCCCCGCGACTGTCCGACACTCCGTCCACGGTCGGGGACGCCTCGACCGGGGTCGACGCCGCTCTCCTCGAATCCTGGGGCCTGCCCCCGGAGGAAGCCGCGAAGCTGACCCAGGGTTCCTGACCGGAGAAGCCGAACCCCGGGCCGCGAGAGCCCGACGGGATGGAAGACGGGCACCGGGCGGCCGGCCGCGGACAACCCCGAACGTCGAGCCGCACGCCACGGGCGGTGCGGGCGGCCGACCCCTGCCCCGCCCCGGGCCCGGCGTCGGCGACGGGCGACACGTGCCCTGGCGTGGGCCCGGGCGCTTCGCGCAAACGTGCATCATGGCACGCCCCTCCGACCCGCGCCCGGAAATCCGCGACAAATGTTTCACCGCGTAGCGCTCTCTCTACCATCGGTAGCCGCAGCTGCCGACCCACGCGAGGAACCATGGACACCACCGCACTCACCAGCCCCATCGGCACCACCCTCCCGCGCGCACACGCCACCGATCACATCGCGCGGCTGCTCGGCGAGACCGCACCCGTGCGGCAACGCGTGCTCCGCCACACCGTCTACCGGGACCTCACCGACATCACCGCGATCCGGGTGTTCATGGAGCACCACGTGTTCGCCGTCTGGGACTTCATGTCCCTGCTCAAAAGCCTGCAACGGCGCCTGACCTGCGTGGAGATCCCGTGGGTACCGCGCGGAGACGCGGAGATCCGGCGCATGGTCAACGAGATCGTGCTCGGCGAGGAGAGCGACACCACCTCGCTGGGCCCGCTCAGCCACTTCGAGCTCTACCTCGCCGCGATGGACGCCGCCGGCGCCGACACCCGCCCGGCCCGTCGCTTCCTCGGCCTGCTCGTCGACCAGGTCCCGGTGCCCGAGGCCGTCGTCGCGTGCGGCGCACCCACCGGCGCCGCCGCGTTCGTGGCGCGCACCTGGCAGGTCGTCGAACACGCCCCGCTGCACTGCATCGCCGCGTCCTTCGCACTCGGCCGCGAGGAACTCATCCCGCGCATGTTCGACCACCTCACCACGCTCGACTCGCGGCACGAGGGCCGGCTCGCGGTGTTCGGCGAGTACCTCGCCCGGCACATCGAGGTGGACGGCGACGACCACGGCCCGATGGCGCTGCGCCTGCTCGCCCAGCTGTGCGCCGCCACCGCGGACCCGGCCCGGGCGTGGCGGGAGAGCGCCGGCACCGTCACCGTCTCGCTGCGCGCCCGCGCCGACCTGTGGGACGCGGTGCACACGGCGATCGAGGCGACCCGCCCCGCGGCCCGCTGATCCGGTTCCGGGACTGCCCGGAGCCGTGTGACGTGTCATATGTTGGGCGCGTGACCCACGACGCAGCCCTGTACCCCACAGACCGCCTCGGCCGTGCCCAGAAGGCAGCCGCCGACGCGGGACTGGACGCCCTGCTCATCTCGCCCGGCGCCGACCTGCGCTATCTCACCGGCTACGAGGCGCTTCCGCTGGAGCGCCTGACCTGCCTGGTGGTGCCCGTCGGCGCGGAGCCCTTCCTGGTCGTACCCGGCCTGGAGAAGCCCGCCGCCCTCGCGTCACCCGCGGGAGCGCTCGGCATCGACGTGGCCGGCTGGGCCGAGACCGACGACCCGTACGCGCTGATCGCCGACCGGCTGCCCGCCGGCGTGGCCCGGATCGGCCTGGACAACCACATGTGGGCGGAGAAGGTGCTCGCCTTCCGCGCCGCCCTGCCCGCCGCCGAACAGTCGCTCGCCGGTGACGTGTTGCGCGAGTTGCGGATGCGCAAGTCCGCCGCCGAGGTGGCCGCGCTGCGCCGGGCCGGCGCAGCGATCGACCGGGTGCACGCGCGGGTGGGCGAGTGGCTCCGGGCCGGTCGTACCGAGCGCGAGGTGGGCGCGGACATCGCCGACGCGATCATCGCCGAGGGCCACGTGCGCGTGGATTTCGTGATCGTCGGCTCCGGCCCGAACGCCGCGAGCCCGCACCACGACCTGTCCGACCGGGTGATCGAGACCGGCGACGTGGTCGTGGTCGACATCGGCGGCACCACCGCCGACGGCTACTGCTCGGACGAGACCCGCACCTACGGCATCGGCGAGCCGCCCGCCGAGTTCCGCCGCTACTACGACGTGCTGGAGCGCGCCCAGGCCGCCCAACTCGCCGCGGTGCGACCGGGGTTGACCTGCGAGGCACTGGACGCGGTCGGCCGCGACATCATCACCGAGGCGGGCTACGGCGAGTACTTCATCCACCGCACCGGCCACGGCATCGGCCTGGAGAGCCACGAGGAGCCGTACATCGTCGCGGGCAACAGCCTGCCCCTGGAGCCGGGCATGGCGTTCTCCATCGAGCCCGGCATCTACATCCCCGGCACGCACGGCGCGCGGATCGAGGACATCGTGGTCTGCGGGGAGGATGCCGGCGACCCGATGAACCTGCGTCCGCACGGGTTGGTCGTGCTGTAGCCCCGATCGAGCCGGTCGGCCCGGCCCGCCGGCCGCGAACGCCGGATGTGCCGTGATCGGCCCCGCGTTCGCGGACCGGTGCGGGCGGGCCGCCGCCACGCGGGTGGGTGCTCGACGCGTGTCGGCGAGGCCGCGTCGGTGCCGGGCGGGCACGGGCGGGTCGCCGTACGATCGTGCGCAACGACCGGGGGGCGAACCCCACCCGGTCCGCCGCCGGTCTCCGCCGGATCCGGCCACCTCCGGACCGCACGGAAGGACGTCCTCCATGCCCGTCACGCGCACGCTGCCCACCGACGAGGCCCGCGCCCTGCTCGACCTCACCCGGGAGATCACCGCTCGCGAGATCGTGCCCCGGGCCGCCGCCGACGAGGCCGCCGGGCGCTTCCCGCGCGAGGTGTTCGAGACCCTCGGTGCCGCCGGACTGTTGTCGCTGCCGTACGCCGAGGAATACGGCGGCGGCGAGCAGCCGTACGAGGTCTACCTGCAAGTGCTCGAGGAACTGGCCGCCGGGTGGCTGGCGGTCGGCCTCGGGGTGTCGGTACACACGCTCGCGTGCCACCCGCTCGCCACGTTCGGCACGCCGGAGCAGCGGGCCGCGCACCTGCCCACCATGTTGTCCGGCGACCTGCTCGGCGCCTACTGCCTGTCCGAGCCGCAGTCGGGCTCGGACGCGGCGGCACTGAGCACCAAGGCGGTGGCCGCCGCCGACGAGTACGTGCTCACCGGGACCAAGGCGTGGATCACGCACGGCGGCGTGGCCGACTTCTACACCGTGCTGGCGCGCACCTCGCCCGAGGGTTCGCGCGGGATCAGCGCGTTCCTGGTCGACGCCGGGACACCGGGACTGTCGGCCGCCGCGCCCGAGCACAAGATGGGCATGCGCTCCTCGCCCACCGCGCAGATCCACCTGGACGGCGCCCGGGTCCCGGCGGAGCGCCGGATCGGCGCCGAGGGCCAGGGCTTCCCGATCGCGCTCGCCGCGCTCGACTGCGGCCGGCTGGGCATCGCCGCGTGCGCCACCGGCGTGGCCCAGGCCGCACTGGACCTGGCGAGCGACTACGCCAAGAACCGCTCGCAGTTCGGCGGCCCGATCGCCGACAAGCAGGGCATCCGCTTCATGCTCGCGGACATGGCCACCGCGATCGAGGCGGGTCGCGCGCTCTACCTGTCCGCGGCCCGACTGCGGGACGCGGGACTGCCGTTCGGCCGCCAGGCGGCGATGGCCAAGCTGTTCTGCACGGACGCCGTGATGCGGGTGACGATCGACGCGGTGCAGATCCTCGGCGGCTACGGCTACACCACCGACTTCCCGGCGGAGCGCTACCTGCGCGAGGCCAAGTGCCTACAGATCGTCGAGGGGACCAACCAGATTCAGCGCATGGTCATCGCCCGGGACCTGCTGCTGCACGGGTGAGCGCCGGTCGGCACTTCGCGGCGGCCGAAAGGGCCGCCTCGGGCGGGTCGGCGGCGGACGCGACGGTGCGGCGACCGCCGGGCGGGAGCAGCGCGGCGGGCGCCGACGCGGTGCCGGCAGCAGCCGGTCGGTGGGGGAGCGGCCGTGGGCACGGCGGTTTGCGCCATTCGGGGGCGCGTGACGGGGGTCGGGTACGGTGGCGGGATTCGGCGATGCACGGATGCGGGGATCCACGGATTCGGGGATTCGCGCTTCACACTCGAAGCCGAACGGGTCGAGCACGAGGAGGCGGCGGGCATGACGACGGAGCGCGCCTCGACGGCCGACGCCGAGGACGGCCTGAGTACGGACGAGGCGATCCGGGCGATGTTGCTGCTGATGCCGAGGGTGGCCGCCCGGCTCAAGCGCACCCGGATCCCCGAGCGGTTGCGCTCGATGAACCTGGCCCCGCGGCACCTGTCGCTGCTGGCCTACCTGCTCTTCGACGGCCCGATGTCGGTCAATCAACTGGCCGCGCGGCTGGAGGTGGCGCCGACCACGGTCAGCCTGATGGTCGGCGACCTGGGTCGGCAGGGCGTCCTGGAACGGCACACCGATCCCGCCGACCGGCGTCGGTCGATCGTGGCGATCACCGAGGACCCGCAGACCCGGACGGCGATCGAGAACTGGCTCGCCAACGGCGCCGACGCCTGGCGCCGGGCCTTCGACCCCCTGTCGCCGGAACAGCGGGCGATGTTCGTGCGGACGATGGGCGCCTACGAGAACGGGGCCGTGCAGGGCGGGGCGGCGCGGGACGGGTCCGTGCGGGACGGCTCCGGCCGGCACGCGGCGGTGCGCGAGCCCGAGTGAGCCGCGCGGCCGGGCGCGGACCCGCTTCCCGCCGACCCGGCACTCCCCGCTACCCGAGCAGCGCCGGCGGCAAGTGGGCCTTCGCGCAGTCCGGGTGAAGTGGCGTGCGGGGCGGGAGGGTTCGGCGGCTCACGCGGTGTGTGAGAAGGGCTGGGCCCGCCAGTCCAGGCCCGCGGGCAGCACCGTGACCGGAGGCCGTGCGGGCGCGGGCGCAGGTGGAGTGGGGTCGGCGGCTGGATCGACCGGGTCTCCGAACGCCGTGCCCGACCCGGGGCAGGCGCGAATCCCGAACGGGTCCTGTGCACTGGGGCACACCGCGTGGTCCGGCACCACCGACCCGTCGTCGGCGTCGGCCGCGACCAGCACCACGCCGCACTGCGGGCACGCCCGTCGTACCCCGGCGCCGCCGGCCGGGTCCGCGTCCAGGTCGAGTTCGAACGCGTCGTCGAAGTCCTCGACGAGCACCCGCGGTCGAGTGCCTGCGGGCGCGTCTACGGCGATACTCATGGGGCTCCCCCTGTCGCCACAGCGCCGTGGTGACGGCGCGCTCCGCCGACGATAGTGCGCCCGACCGGAACGTTGCAGTACCCGTCCCGGGCCAATCGGCACGATGCGGGAATCGTCCCCAATCCTCCCGGCGTTCTACTCCTGCGGCGCGGCCTCCACCGCCCGGCGCAGCTGTTCCAGTCGATACGGAACCGGTTCCCAGCCCGGCCGCCCGGCCATGTCCACGTTCAACCCGACCACCGTGCGCGTGTACGCGCGGGCGAGTCCGCGCGGCATCAGCGGCGTCCCGGCGGGTCGGCGCCGGGAGTTGCCGTCCCGATCCGGCACCCCGGAGTGGTTGCCCCGGACCGACACCCACACGGCGGCCACAGGTCCCTGCACGTGGCGCACCAGTTCCTCGCGTACGTCCAACCAGCGGCCCAGCGCGGCCCGGGTGGGACCGGACAGCGGCAGCACTTCGACGACGGCCGGGTTGACCGTGCGCGCCTGTGGGCGCCGCACGATCCGCACCGTGCGCTCGTCCGGCGCCAGGTCGCTCAGCCGCAGCGCGCACAACTCGCCCACCCGCGCGCCGGTGTCCAGCACCACCCCGATCAGCGCGAACAGCCGGATCCGGCCCGGATCCGCGCCGCTGCGGTCGGCATGTGCGGCCAGCCAGTCCAGCAACAACGATCGTTGCCGGGCGCCCACCGGCGGCTTGAGCTCGGGAATCGCCGGTCGCTCCGGAAGCACGGCCGGCACCGACCCGGCCCGGGCCAGGATCTCCAGGCAGTCCATCCGCACCCGCATGCTCGCCGTCGTGGAGATGCCGGTTCCCGCCACCGCACGGGTGCGCAGCCGACCGCTCTGCGCGAGGTCCAGGTAGCACCGCATCGGGTCGGCCGACAACAGCGCGGCGAGCGAGGCGCGGGCCTCGACCGGGAACCCCTCCTGCACCATCGCGCGGCGCAACTCGCCCACCACCCACCGCAGTTGGCGGGCCCGTGCGGCAGAGGTGTCGGCCCGCGCGGTCACCCGGAGCAGGGCACGGTCGAGCTGATCGAGCGCTGGGGCACGGTCCTGGGCGGCCATGGGGGCACTGTAACGACGGCCTCCGACGCGGCCCGGACGCCACACCCCGCCCCGATGCCCTAGGTTCGTCGTGTGGAGGACCTCGACCGACAGATCGTCAAACTGCTCCTGCAAGACGGGCGGATGAGCTACACCGACCTGGGCAAGGCCACCGGCCTGTCCACCTCGGCCGCACACCAGCGCGTGCGCCGACTCGAACAACGCGGCATCATCCGCGGCTACGCCGCCGTGGTCGACACCGAGGCCATCGGCCTGCCGCTGACCGCGTTCATCTCGGTCAAACCCATCGACCCCAGTGCGCCCGACGACGCCCCGGAGCGGCTGGCGAACCTCCAGGAACTGGAGGCGTGTCACAGCGTGGCCGGGGACGAGAGCTACATCCTCAAGGTCCGGGTCCGAACCCCGGGGGACCTGGAGACTCTGCTGGCCCGCATCCGGCTTCAGGCGGGCGTGTCCACCCGTACGACGGTGGTGCTGTCCACCCCGTACGAGGCGCGCGCGCCCCGGTTCTGATCCCGGGCCCGCATCACGCCGTTGCCGCGCCGGGCGACGTCGGTGGTACAGGGCTGCCCTGCGCCGCGTGCCCCCGGGGCCTGTCCTCGATCCCATGCCGAACACCGCGACGCGGGATCGAAGGCCGGCTCCGGGGTGGACGCGGCGCGTGTCACACCCCCGAAGGGGTGACCTCCGGCCGGGGGTTCGGCCCGGGCGGGTCACACTGGTGGTCATGACCACGCTCCTCCTGCGCAACGGCGCCGTGCACAGTCCGGCCGATCCCTTCGCGACCGCCATGGTCGTCGAGAACGACACCATCGCCTGGATCGGCGCGGAGGGGGCCGCCGCGGCCCACGTCGATGCCGTCGACGCGGTGCTCGACCTCGCGGGCGCGCTGGTGACGCCCGCGTTCGTGGACGCGCACGTGCACGCCACCGCGACCGGCCTCGCCCTGACCGGGCTCGACCTGACCGGCGCGCCGTCGCTGGCGTACGCGCTCTCCGCGCTGGAGGACCACGCCAAACGACGCGGCCTGTACGGAGCGGGCCACGTGCTGCTCGGCCACGGCTGGGACGACACCACCTGGCCCGAGGGACGCCCGCCCACCCCCGCCGAGTTGGACCGGGCCACCGGCGGCGCCACCGTCTACCTCTCCCGCACCGACGTGCACTCCGCCGCGTGCTCGCCCGCGTTGCTCGCCCTGGTCCCGGGCGAGCACGGCGACGCGCCCCTGGCCGGCAGCGTGCACCACGCGGCGCGGGCCGCCGCCAACGCCGCGCTGACCGCGGCCGACCGGATCGCCGCGCAGCGGGTCGCCCGGGCCCGGGCGGCGGCGCTGGGCATCGGCACGGTGCACGAGTGCGGCGGGCCGGAGATCGCCGGCGAGGCCGACTTCCGGGCGCTGCTGGCGCTGGCCCGGGACGAGGCGGGTCCGGACGTGGTCGGCTACTGGGGCGCGCTCGCCGAGGACCCCGAGCAGGCCCGAGCGCTGCGCGGCGACCTGGGCGCGCACGGACTCGGCGGCGACCTGTTCATCGACGGCTCGCTCGGCTCGCACACCGCGTGCCTGCACGCGCCCTACTCCGACGACTCCGCCGCCGGTACCGGCCTGACCCACCTCGCGGCCGAGCAGGTCGCCGCCCACCTCGCCGCGTGCACCCGGGCCGGCGTCCAGGCCGGCTTCCACGCCATCGGCGACGCCGCGATCGGCAGCATCACCGCCGCCGCCCGCGCGCTGATCCAGGGCCCGCACGGCGCGGCCTTCCGGGCGCTGCGACACCGGGTCGAACATGCCGAACTGCTCGACGCCGAGGCCGTCGCGGCATTCGCCGAACTGGGTCTGACCGCCTCCGTGCAACCCGCCTTCGACGCCGCGTGGGGCGGCCCGGACGGCATGTACGCCCGCCGCCTGGGCGCCGAACGCGCCGCGCTGATGAACCCGTTGGCCGCGCTCAGCGCCGCCGGCGTACCGCTCGCGTTCGGTTCGGACGCGCCGGTCACCCCGCTCGACCCGTGGGGCACCGTGCGCGCGGCCGCCTTCCACCGCACGCCGGAGCAACGCATCAGCGTGCGCGCCGCGTTCGCCGCGCACACCCGGGGCGGCCACCGCGCGGTCGGTCGCGACGACGCCGGCGTGCTGGTGCCCGGCGCACCGGCCACCTACGCGGTGTGGGACACCACCGAGCTGGTCGTGCAGGCCCCGGACAGCCGGCTCTCCGGCTGGTCCACCGACCCCCGCTCCGGCACCCCCGGACTGCCCGACCTGGCCCCCGACCTGCCGCTGCCACGCTGCCTGCGCACCGCGGTGCGGGGCGTCACGGTGTACGCGGTCGAGGGCGCCCTCGACCAGACCTGACCGAGCCGGCGGTCGGTACTCGCCGGTGCCGGCTCGGCCCTAACCGGCCGGCGCCGGGGCCGGCGTCCCGGGCGGCTCCGCGGCGACGGGGGCGGCCGCGTCCACCGGGGCACCCGGCCCCGGCTCCCCGGCCGCGTCCGGCCGCACCCGCCGCGGCTCGGGAACGGTCAACAGCGGCAGGAACACCTGCACGAGCGGCCCGATGGCCAGCGCGTACACCACGGTGCCCAACCCGAGCGACCCGCCCAGGACGAAGCCCACCAGCAGTACGGTCACCTCGATGCCGGTACGGATCAGCCGCACCGAACGCCCGGTGATCCGCACCAACCCGGTCATCAGGCCGTCCCGCGGCCCCGGGCCCAGGCGCGCACCGATGTACGCGCCGCCGGCCACCGCGTTCAGCACCACCCCGGAGACCAGGAAGGCCAATTGCCAGACCAATGCGTCCGGCGCGGGCAACCACCGCAGCGAGGCGTCCACGGCGACGCCGATCACGAACACGTTGCTCACCGTGCCCAGGCCCGGGCGCTGGCGCATCGGCCACCACAGCAGCAGCACCGCGGCGCCCACCACGATCGTCACCACGCCGAAGCTCCACCCGGTGCGCTCCGCGAGCCCCTGATGGAACACGTCCCACGGGTCCAGGCCCAGCCCGGCCCGGATCATCAACGCCATGCTGAACCCGTACAGCGTGAGTCCCGCATACAACTGGATCAATCGCCGGACCCACGACCAAGCCACCGTGCACCTCGTTCGTCACCTGACTGCCAATAAAGAGCCAACGGTGAAACAATCACCGACACCGGACCACGAATCCATAGCCAATTCGACAGGAGTGGACTGATGAGCGCGCCTCACCTGACCGTCAGCAGCACCCGCCTCGCCGACCTCCTGCACCCCTGGACCACCACGACCCAGTCCGCGGCGCGCACCGGCCCGGCATACCGCACGCTCGCCGACCGCATCCGTGCACTGCTCCTGGACGGTCGGATCCCGCTGACCGCGCGCCTGCCCGCCGAACGCGGCCTCGCCGACCGGCTGGGCATCAGCCGCACCACGGTCGCCGCCGCCTACGAACTCCTGCGCACCGACGGCTACCTGACCAGCCGGCGCGGCTCCGGCAGTTGGACCACCCTGCCCGGCACGCACACCGAGATCCCCACCCGAGGGTTGAGCCCGAGCACCACCACCGGCGTGATCGACCTCGGCGTCGCGGCCCTGCCCGGCCCCGGCCGCGCCCTGCACCAGGCCGTCGCCGACGCCACCGACTCGCTGCCCACCTACACCACCGGCCACGGCTACCTGCCCGGCGGCCTGCCGGTCCTGCGCGACACGCTGGCCCAGCGCTACACCCGCCGCGGCGTGCCCACCACACCCGACCAGATCCTGGTCACCCCCGGCGCACTGGCCGCGGTCACCCTGGTGCTGCGCACCCTGGCCGGCCCCGGCGACCGGGTCGCGGTGGAATCGCCCACCTACGCCAACGTGCTGGACGCCATCCGGCAGGCCGGGAACCGACTCGTGCCGGTGCCGATGACGGACACCGGCTGGGACGTGGAGACCTGGCGCGACACGCTGCGCACGGCCGCACCCCGGCTGGCCTACCTGATCCCGGACTACCAGAACCCGACCGGCCACCTCGCGGACGCCGGCATCCGCCGCACCCTGGTGGACCTGGCCCGCAACACCGGGACCACGCTGATCGTCGACGAGACGTGCTTCGACCTGGCCCTGGACATCGCCCCGGCGGACCGGCCGCTGCCGATGGCCGGCTTCGACCGGACCAACAACGTGGTCACCATCGGATCCACCTCGAAGACCTTCTGGGGCGGCCTGCGGATCGGCTGGATCCGGGCCACCCCGGACCTGGTCCGCCGGATCGCCGCCACCCGCGCGTCCTTCGACGTCGGCGCGCCCGTGCTGGACCAACTGGTCACCCACCACCTGATCACCGACCACGAGGACGCCATCCTGGAGAGCCGCCTGCCCGCGCTGCGCGCCGCCCGAGGCGCGCTCGCCGAAGCCCTCGCCGACCGGCTGCCCGACTGGACGTTCGCGATGCCGGTCGGCGGCCTGTCGCTGTGGGTGCGCACCGACGGCACCTCCAGCCTGACCCTGGCCGAGGCCGCGGCCCGGCACGGCGTACGCATCGCGGCGGGCACCCACTTCGGCACCGACGGGACCTTCGAGCACCACGTGCGACTGCCCTACGCGCACGACCCGGCGACCCTGACCGAGGCGATCCGCCGGTTGGCGACCGCCGTGGGCGAGACCGAACGCAGCCGGCCCGGCGCCTACACGGGATTCTCGGCGGCGGCCGTGGTGGCCTGAACCGACCGCCGGCACCGACCCGAGCGCCGTGTGGGTGAACCCGCACCGGGTCCACGTTCGCGCGGTGGGCCCCGAGCCGTGTACAACACCATGGGAGCCCGCAAGGCGCGCGACACGCCGACATCGCCGCCGCCCCGATCCGGGCCCGATCGCCACGCGAGCGATCCGACGAAGGGGTACGGAAGCCTCGTCGGGACCCATTAGGGGAACGATTGCGCCACCCGGCGGGCGCACACCACCCACACCACTGCCGCACCACCCGGCCGCTGACCTGCACCGATACCATATACGTGCAGGTCAGTGCGATGTTGACACCGCGCCCGCATCGCCCAGTACGTTCGACCCGGTCCACCGTAGGACGACCGGCAGGAGAACACCCTCCCCGAGCACGCGCACGCCTCCGGGCCACAGGTGGCACAGCCACCGGGCGCCAGGTCCGGAACCGGCATGACACGCGCCGGGAGGCCGCCCCACGCGGCCACGAACGGCAGAGCGGCACCCGTGCAGCCGCCCCGCCGGACGCGAGCACACCCCGTGCCGGAAGGTGAGACCGCGGCAGAGCCCGGTCGCCCAGTAGACAACGACCACCGCGACCGACAGCCAGCCGGTCCGGGGCCGGCCCGAAGGGCGACCGAGCTCCCGCCGTCACCAGCCCGCCGCCGAGCACGAGCCGAAACCGAACGCCCACCTCGAACGTTGTAACGTCACTGCATCACCCGACCGGCGCAACTCCGTGCCGCGCGCGGCAGCAGCGATCCGCAACGACCCAGCGAGGGGGCCCCACGGTGCCGCAGCTCGACAGCACCACAGTGCCCGAGGGCGTCTCGCCCCCGGCGCCGGCCCCCGCTCGCAAGCAGCGCCTGCGCCGCACCCGCGCCACCGCCGTGAGCATCTACCGCCGCCCCGCCCGCCCGGTCACCGCACTGGTCGCCGGCCTGTTGCTCGCGCTCGCGTTCCCGCCCTACGACATCTGGCCGCTGAGCATCCTCGCGGTCACCGCGCTCGGCATCGCGGTGCACGGGCAGCGCACCCGCACCGGCTTCGGCTACGGCCTGCTGTTCGGCCTGCCGTTCATGCTGTGGCTGCTCAAGTGGCTGCGTGTGGTGGGACCGGACGCGTGGATCGTGCTGTCGGTGGTGCAGGCGCTGTACATCGCCGCCCTGGCCGCCGCGCTCACCCTGATCGGCAAACTGCGGCTGTGGCCGCTGTGGACCGCCTGCCTGTGGGTCGCCGAGGAACTGGTGCGCGACCGCGTCCCGTTCGGCGGCTTCCCGTGGGGCCGACTGGCGTTCGCCAACACCGCGACACCGTTCACCCCGATCGCCGCGCTCGCCGGCGCCCCCGGAGTGACCTTCGCCGTCGCCCTCACCGGCGCGCTGCTCGGATGGGCCGCGCTGCGGCTGTACGGGGTCCACGCTGGTCGTGACGGCGAATCGGCCGCCGAGAGCCCGGAGGGCGTCCGTACGCCGCGCAGCGCCGTTCCGCTGGCTCTGGGCGCCATCGGCCTGGCGATCGCCGTCCCCGCGAGCGCCTACGCGGTCCCCATACCCACCGGGGGCCACGCCGCCGGTCCCGACACCGCGACCATCGCGGTCGTCCAGGGCAACGTCCCGCGCACCGGCCTGGACTTCCTCGGCCAACGCCGCGCGGTCCTGGACAACCACGTGCGACAGACCCACAAGCTGGCCGCCGACGTGCGGGCCGGCAAGGTCGAGAAGCCCGAACTGGTGATCTGGCCGGAGAACTCCTCCGACCTGAACCCGTTCGAGGAACGCGACGCGTACGCGCTCATCGACGGCGCGGTCAAGGACATCGGCGTCCCCGTGCTCACCGGCGTGCTGGTCGCCGGCCCCGACGCCACGCACATCCAGAACCAGGGCATCGTGTGGGACCCGGTCACCGGTCCCGGCGCCTCCTACACCAAGCGCCACCCGGTGCCGTTCGGCGAATACATCCCGATGCGCGAACTGCTCACCAAGTTCATCAGCCGGCTCGAACGTGTCCCGCGCGACTTCTACCCCGGCAAGACCGTCGGCGTCATGCAGCTGGGCCCGGCCCGGATCGGCGACGTGATCTGCTTCGAGATCGCCTACGACAACGTCACCCGTGAGGCGGTCACCCACGGCGGTCGAGTCCTGGTCGTGCAGACCAACAACGCCACCTACGGGCGCACCGGACAACCCGAGCAGCAACTCGCGATGTCCAGGCTGCGCGCGATCGAGCACGGCCGCGCGGTGCTGATCGCGGCCACCTCCGGCATCAGCGCGATCGTCATGCCGGACGGAAAAGTGGTCGAACGCACCCGCGAATTCACCGCCGACACCCTGGTCGTGGACGTTCCACTGCGCGACGACCGCACGCTCGCCACCCGACTCGGTTCGGCTCCCGAGTGGATCCTGGCTATCGTCGGTCTCCTCGCCTGCGCGTACGGCATCCTCCGCCGTCGGCGCAAGCCCTGGATCACCACCCCCGGCATCCCGCCGACCCCCGCCGACGCCGGCGTCGACACCCGCGCCGACGCCAACGCCATCAAGGAGATGATGTGACCGACAGCGAGCAGACCAGCTTCGCCGATCTCGGCAAGGTGCTCGTCATCATCCCCACCTACAACGAATCGGAGAACATCGAGCCGATCGTCGCCCGCCTGCGCGCAGCCGTGCCGGACGTCGACGTGCTGATCGCCGACGACAACAGTCCCGACGGCACCGGCGACATCGCCGACACGCTCGCCGAGCACGACCCGCACATCCAGGTCATGCACCGGGCCGGCAAGGAGGGCCTGGGCGCCGCCTACATCGCGGGCTTTCGCTGGGGCATCGACCGCGGCTACGACATCCTGGTGGAGATGGACGCCGACGGTTCGCACCAGCCCGAGCAACTGCCGCGCCTGCTCGAAGCGGTGCGCGACGCGGACCTGGTGCTGGGCTCGCGCTGGGTCCCCGGCGGCGGCGCGGTCAACTGGCCCGGACACCGCAAGCTCATCTCCCGGGGCGGCAGTACCTACTCGCGGCTGATGCTCGGCGTCGACATCCACGACGTCACCGGCGGCTTCCGGGCCTTCCGCAAGGACACCCTGCTCGGCATCGGCCTGGACGAGGTCGCCTCGCAGGGCTACTGCTTCCAGGTGGACCTGGCCTGGCGGGCGATCCGCAAGGGCTACCGCGTCCTGGAGGTGCCGATCACCTTCATCGAACGCGAGCGCGGCAACAGCAAGATGAGCAACTCGATCGTCGCCGAGGCGCTGTGGCGGGTCACCGCATGGGGCGTCGGCCGACGGGTCGGCAAGTACCCGAACGAGAGCGCCCCCGAGACGGCCGCCGCCCACCCCGCAGGCACCGGCGGTACGAGCGGCCCCGGCGACCCGGGCGCCGCCGGGAGCACCGAGGGCGAGGGCGCCCCGGGCACCGGCTCCACCGGTTCCACGAGCACCACCGGATCCGCCGGCGCCACCGGTGCCACCCCGCCGAGGACGTGATTGCGTGAGTACCCCGCTGCGCCGAGCGGCCAAGCTCCTGCCGATCATCGCGCTGCCGCTGGCCGAGATCTACGTGATCAGCCGGGTCGGCGGCGCCATCGGGGCGGGTCGGACCTTCCTGCTGATCCTGGCCGGCGTCGCGCTGGGCTCGCTGGTGATCCGCTACGAGGGCCGCCGGGTGTTGACCCGGCTGCGGGCGCTCGGCGAACAGGCGCAGCGCGAGGGCCAGAGCGACCCGACCGTGCTCGCGGCCCAGGGCAAGGAGGCGACCAAGGCCGCCGCCGACGCGGGCGTGGTGATCCTGGGCGGCATCCTGCTGATCATCCCCGGGTTCATCACCGACGTGCTGGGCCTGCTGTGCGTGCTGCCGTTCACCCGGCCGCTGATCCGGCGACTGATCGGCACGGTGGTGGCCGCGAAGGTGGCGAGCAGCCCGCGGTTCTCCGGCGCGGTGCAGGAGGCGCGGATCCACCGCCCGGACGGCAAGATCGTGCGCGGCGAGGTGATCGACCCGCAGGACGTGCACCGTGACGACGACCCGCCGCAGCAGCCGCCGCGCGAACTGCCCTGAGGGCGGTTCCCGGGCGGCCCGGCGGGACGCATCGCCACGGCACGACCGGACACAGCACGACGCCCGGGGCGCCACGATCGTGAGATCGTCGGCGCCCCGGGCGTCGGTGCCACCTGTCGACGGGATCCGCACGTGCCCGGAGCGGGCTCGCGCGGTGCTCGCTCAGGCGCTCTTGCGGTTGTTGCGCGGATCGTGGTGGAGGTTGATCCCACCCGACCGCAATACGGCGAGGCGCTCGGCGAGTACCTCTTCCAGCTCTTCCCGGGTACGCCGCTCCATGAGCATGTCCCAGTGCGTGCGCGTGGCCTTGTTCTTCTTTTCCTCCGGCGGCGTGCCGTCCACCAACTGCGCGACGGCACCGCAGCTGCGGCACTCCCACGTCGAGGGGATCTCCGCCTCGACGGAGAACGGCATCTCGAAGCGGTGCCCCCTGGGGCAGTCGTATTCCACGGTGCGACGCGGCGCCAGATCGATACCGCGATCGGTCTCGTAGCTGGTGGCGCCAAGGCGTGTGCCGCGGAGAGCTCGCTCACTCATGAATCGTGCCTCCTGGCTTGATCTACCCACATCGACAGGTCTTGCTGTCTCGTCCGTTTGCAGAACGCGTGACGGGCCCCGAAGATTCCCGACCGAGGGGTCGGTGGGCAGGAGCCGGGGTCCGTGACGGTGGGTAGCTACCCGAAAACGGATGATTCATTACATGACCGGGAGAAAGTGACATAAAACTCGCCTGATCGGCCCGGGAATCGATGACGTACGCCTGCCCGGTATGCACGTCGCCACGCACAGCGAAGTCGGGCGGCGTCAACGATCACGGATCTCCGCCCAGACGATCTTTCCGGTGTCCGTGGGACGCACGCCCCAGTCGGTGGTCATCCCGGCCACGATGCACAGTCCCCGATGCCGCTCGTCGTGGCCGGGCGAGGAGATCTCCTTGGGCAGCCGCCCGTCGTGGTCGACCACCTCGACGATCAGCCGGCCGGGGTGATGGCGCAGCCGCAGTTCCATCGGCGTGCGGGCGTGCTCGGCCGCGTTGGAGACGAGTTCGGTGACCACCGAGCACGTGGTGTCGCTGTGGTCGGTCAGCTCCCAGCGGCCCAGCGTGGCGCGCACGAAGTCGCGGGCCTCGCGGGCCGAGCGCGGCGTCGGCGGCAGATCCAGGCCCGCGGTCCGCTCGATGCTGTGCCGGGCGCGCACCAGCAGCAGCGCGACGTCGTCCGGCTCCTGGCCGGTGAGCATGGTCTCGGTGAGCAGGTCGGCGACATCGGCGACGTTGTGGGCGCCGCCGGTGGTGCCGTCGATGTGCTCGGTCAGTTCCTGGAGCCGGTCGGTGAGCGAGGCGTCGTGCGACTCGACCAGGCCGTCCGTGTACAGGAGCAGTTGGTCGCCGGTGTCGAAGCCGACCACCGCGTCGTCGAAGGTGGTGCCGTCCAGGCCGAGCGGCACGCCGAGGTCGTCCTCCAGGAGTTCGACCTTGCCGTCCGCGCCGATCAGGGCGGGCGGCAGATGGCCGGCGTTGGACCAGTGCACGGTGGCGTCGCCGGGATCGTAGACCGCGTAGACGCAGGTGATGATCTGGTCCTCGCTGCCGAGCCCGGTGACCAGCCGGTTGAGGTGCCGCATCACCTGCCCGGGCGGCAGGTCCATCACCGCGTACGCCCGTACTGCGGCGCGCAGTTGGCCCATCACGGCGGCGGCCTGCAGACCTCGACCCATCACGTCGCCGACCACCAGGGCGATCCGGCCGGCGGACAGCGGGATCACGTCGAACCAGTCGCCGCCGACCTGTTGGCCCTTGGCGCCGGGCAGGTAGCGGAAGGCGATGTCGAGTTCGTCCAGGTCGGGCGGAACCTGCGGGAGCAGGCTGCGCTGGAGTTCGACGGCGGTGTCGCGCACGCTGCGGAACAGCCGGGCGTTCTCGATCGCGGTGGCGGCCTGTGCGGCGATGCCCAGGGCGAGTTGTTCGTCGCGTTCGGTGAACACGTCGGCCCGGGTGTGGCAGAAGGAGAACGCGCCCAGGTCCTCGCCGGTGGCGGTGGTCACCGGGATGGTCAGCAGGCTGCGTACGGGCGGTTGGCCGTCGGCGCTGATCCGATAGGGCAGCAGTCGGCCGGCGGCGGGGTCCTCGGTGAGGTCGCCGCGGCGCACGGTGACCGGCGGCGCGGTGGTGGTCTGCGGGCGGCTGCGCGCGGCGAGCGCGGGCCGGGGCCGGGGCAGCCGGTCGATCAGGGTGGGATCCGGGCTGGTGACGGCGTAGCGGGTGTCCGCGACGCCACCGGTGTCGTAGTCGATGTAGCGGAAGATGCCGTGCTCGGCGGCGATCACCGAGGTGGCGGCGTCGGTGGCGGCCTGGACCAGGCGTTCGAGGTTGAGTTCGCGGGTGAGCTTTTGGCCGACCCGGTAGAGGGTCTCGACGATCCGGGTTTCCTGGTCGAGTCGGCGCTGCTTGTAGGCGAGTTGCTCCTGCTGGGAGCGGACCCGGTCGCGGGCGTCCGCGGCGACCAGGGCCTGTTGCGCGGTGGTGCCCTCGTGGGCGGCCAGGAGCTGTTCGAGGGCGTCCAGGCGCGCGGCGGCCACGTGCGTGGTGGGGGTGTGCTGGGAGGGGCCGCCGGCGAACAGCGGCGCGGTGTTGAGCGGGAGCAGGGCCAGCCGGGTGGACACGGCGACGGTGCGGAAGAGCTCGGCGATCCGGGCCGGGACGGGTACGCGGGTGAACATCAACACCGTGAACAGTTCGCCGTCGGGGAGCTTGCCGGCGTAGCCGACCACGGATTTTATGCCGCTCGCCCGGATGAACTCCTTGTCCGGGACGGCGTCGCTGGTGAGCGCATCCGGGATGTGGTGGATGTCGTGCCGGTCCCACTCGTTGTCGGTGGGCAGCGGCCCGGCCACGATCTCCTCGGCGGTGACCCCGAGTTGCTCCAGCATGGCGCTGATCATCGGTGCCCGGCGGACCGCGCTCGCACTCGGGAAGGCGACCACCTGGTGGTGCCGCGATCGGGTGCGGTCGCACCACTCTGGCAGGTCGCCGACGGTGGCCAGCAGGGTGAGGCAGCGCAGGTCCGGGTGCGGGGCGAGATCGGGTTGCCGGCGCAGCGCGCGCTGTTCCAGGTCGGGGGTGAGGTTGCGCCAGGGCATGGTCTGGAACAGGCGGACGAGGACGAGTTGGGGCTGCCCGGTGTGCGGGTCGCGGAAGGTGGTGCGCAGGTGCTGCACGATCGCGCGGGCCGCGTCCTCGGTGGTGGCCGAGTCGGCGGTGACTTGGCGCAGTTCGGAACTGCACACGACCATGTCGCTGACGGTGAAGTTGGCGAGGTCGAACACTGGGCGTCCACGTCCTCCGTGGGGGTGCGGGCCCCCATCATGGCGCGCGAGTGGGGACGGAGTGGTGCGTTTTGGGTATTTGCCGGTGCGTCGGGCGTACGTCGAGGCCCCCCGAGCGTGGCTTGCTCGGGGGGCCTTCGCGGGGATGCCGGGGGGCTTCACGGCGGCTGTCGCGGGGGCCTTGCGGGCCTTGGTGAGAGCGTGGCGCAGGGTGGCGCGCCGGGGTTCAGCCGGTGGGCTCGGGCTCGCGTTCGGGTGCCTTGGCGAGCGAGATCGAGGGCATGTCGACGGGGAGGGCGTCGGCGTGGTGGGGGAGGAGCGCGAGCAGGCGCATGCGGTCGGCCTCCGAGGTGTCCTCCTCCAGCGGGTCGGGGGTGTGCGGGATCTGGATGCGCACCACGGGGCCGTTGCCGATCCGGACGTAACCGCGACCGGGAGGCATGCCCTCGCCGCCGGAGACGCCGGGGGTGGCGCCCAGCACGGTGAGGACGGTCTCCGGGTCGAGCGGGCCCAGCACGACGCGAGTGTGCGTGTCGGCGATCAGCGTGGGGCGCAGCCGCTCCAGGTGGCTGGGGCGGGCGCTGGTGATCACGCCGATGTGCGCGGCGCGTCCCAGGCGCAGCGGGAGGTCGAGTAGTTCCTGCGGGTCGGTGGTGCCCTGACCGGCGGCGAGGTCGGAGAGTTCGGTGATCTCGTCGAGGATCACCCACAGCGGGCGGCGGGCGTTGTCCGGGACCGGGGTGCCGTGTTGCTTGGCGTAGGTGACGGCGGCGATCCGGCGTTCGGTCTCGTGGCGCAGCCAGGTCAGGGTTTCCAGTGCGCCGTGGTAGCCGGTCTCGATCCGCAGGATGTTCCGCCGGCCGGCCAGGCACGCGTAGTCGCCGGAGCCGCTGCCGTCGACGACCACGATGTCGCCGTCCCGGGCGGCCTGGAGGGCGATGGTGCGCAGCAGGTTGGACTTGCCCGCGCCGGGGGCGGCGACGGCGAGCAGGTGCGGGTCGGTGCTGCGATTGCCGGTGCGCCAGATGACCGGTGGAAGCTGCCGGATGGTGTCGTCCACGTGCACCGGGATGCGGCGGTTGGTGCTGCCCGCGTCGGTGATGCCGAGCAGGATCTCGCACGGCGCGGTGACGAACTGCTGGGCGGGCACGGCCGTGGGCAGCGGGGGCAGGGCGGCGAGGGTGAGGTGGTTGCTCTCGGTGTCCCACTCGTAGAGGTACTCGCGACCGCGGCCGAGCTTGGCCTGGAGCACCCGTTCGATCCGGGCCCGGGCGGCGGGGTCGTCGTCGGTGAAGTAGGGGCTGTAGGTCAATTCGAGGCGGACGATCCGGTCGCCGTCGAGTTCCCAGTGTCGGAAGGCGTTCTGGTACGGGCTGCCGGGGTGGAACAGCCGGGCGGGATCGTGGTCGTCGGCGAGGTAGGGCACCAGGCCGTTGTAGACGGTCTGGAGTTTGACGTCGGTGGGATCGGGGCCGGGATCGGTGGCGGGCTTCTCCTCGTGGCCGAGCCAGGCGGCGCCGGCCAGCACCAGGAGCAGGGCGATCAGCGGGGCGTAGGGCAGGAAGTAGAGGGCGAGCAGGACCGCGGCGATGCCCGCGGTGCCGGCCTTGCGCTTGTCCGCCGAGGCGCCCTTCCACCAGTTGCGCGCCCATCCGAGCTGCCGGTTCAGACCTCGGGTGAGGGTGAGCACGGGCGAGAAGGTGTCCCGCGTGACGTGGGTGATGCGATGGGCGCGGGTGCGGGTGTTGCCGATGCCGTCCTTGGCGCGCCGGGCGATGGCGGCGAGGGAGGTGGGGCCGGGGGACATGCGGTCTCCGTGAGGGGTCGGTTCGGGTAGGCGGGAGGCCCCGGTTCGGGGGATGAGCCGGGGCCAGGGCGTGTCCTCGAAGGCCCGCCGGGTCCGCGGCCGCCGACACCGGGTGGTGGTGTCGCGCGGTCGCGGCCGGTCCGGCGGGGGATCGAGGACACGCCCTGGCGGCGGTGGGGACGCGCGGCCGGTCAGAAGTTGAGGCCGCTGAGCAGGTTGGCGATGCTGTTGCTGCTCGCCGCGATGTGCGGGGCGATCGAACTGCCTGCCAGGTAGAACCCGAAGAGGGCACAGACGAGGGCGTGCGGGAGTCTCAGCCCGTCCTTGCGGAAGAAGACGTAGGCGATGACGCCGAGCAGCAGGACGCCGGAGATGGACAGAACCATGGGTGCTCCTTCGGGCGGCGCACTCAGTGTGTGGCGTGCGCGGTGAGGATCCCGGTTCGGCCGAGGCCGTACAGGACCAGGAGGGTGGCGCCGAGGCGCCCGGGGGTGGACAACGCCCAGAGGGCGGCATGGAGGGCGATCACCAGCGGGAGCGTGGTGATCGCGTAGACGGTGTGGAAGGTGCGGGACCGGGCGGTGCCGGCGCGGGTGGCGGGAGCCAGGGTGCGGCGGACCACCGAGACGAGTGAGGGCAGTGCGGGGGTGGGTGGGGCGGGCGGGTTCTCGGCGACCGGGGTCGGGTCGGCGACGGGACGGGGTTCGGGGGCGGTGTCGGGGTCGGTGGGGGACTTGGAGCGGGGATAGGGCAGCAGTCGCATGTGGGTGAGGCGCATGTGGGTGTGGGTCTCCCCGAGGTGCCGGGTGCCGGGTTGGGATGCCGGCCGGTTGGCCTATCGACGTATTACCTAAAGTGCTCTTATCGTCACAAATGGTGCGCATGTGTCAAAGCATCAAACGGGTGGAATCGCCACGTCTTTTCCGGCACTCCACTCGTATGGGTGACTCGGAGCGCCCGTACGCGCGGGCGGGAGTCTCGAGTTGCGGCGGACCCGGCCGGGGCTGCGGGTTCCGTCGCGGCGGGGCGCACCGATGTCGATTTCCCGACAAACTCACCCATTGGAGTGGCGCCCGGGCGGCGCCCGAAGTGGTGGCCGGAGCGGCGGCCGCCGATCGGGTCGTTTCCACACCCGTCCGGTTCTGGCAGCGTGAGGCCATGGCCATCCTGCTCGTCGTGCACCACACGCCCTCGCCCACACTCGCCGAGATGCTGGAGGCGACGCTCGCCGGCGCCCGCGATCCGGAGATCGAGGACGTCGAGGTCCGGGTCCGGGCCGCACTCACCTGCTCGCCGGTCGAGGTCCTGGAGGCGGACGGCTACCTGCTGGGCACACCCGCGAACCTGGGCTATATGTCAGGGGCGCTGAAGCACTTCTTCGACTCGGCCTACTACCCCTGCCTGCACGAGACGGTCCGCCGCCCCTACGGCCTGTACGTACACGGCGGGAGCGACACCACCGGCGCGGTCCGCTCGGTCGAATCGGTGGCCACCGGCCTGCAATGGCGGCGGGTCCGCCCGCCGGTGGAGGTCGCCGGACCGCCCACCCGCGACACCCTCGCGGCCTGCACCGAGTTGGGCGCCGTCGTGGCCGCCGAACTGATGCCTCGGGAGTGACGCGGCCCGGCCTCCGGACGGGAGGCCGAGCCGCGCGCCCACCACCCTGCGGCGGACCGGCCGGTCGCAGCAACGACGGCCACGCACAGCATGTCTGGTGGGGCCGACACGCAGGCGGCCAGGGGGCGGTTCCCGACCGGAGCGAGGGGCGTCGCGGCGTGGTCGGCCGTGGCGTGGTGGTCGATCCGCACCGCGCGGTGTGCCGGTGCGACGGCCTCGACGCGTCGGGCAGGTGGGCGCTTGGCCGCCGCGCGATCGGTTGCTTCGGTGCGAGCTGGTGATGCGTTTGCCCGGGACGCGGGCTCCCTTGCGGGCGGGGGTGCGTCGGTCAGTGTGGGCGGGCCCAGTGTGGGGGGTGGGCTCGGGCGGTTCGCAGGGCGGCGGGGGTGGGGCGTTCGACCGTGTCGGGGACCGCTTCCAGCGGGATGGACAGGGCTCTCGCCCAGGTGCGGCGCCAGCTGAGGCGGCGTTGGGTTCGGGCGGCCTCGCGGCGGGCGCGGGCGGTGGCCCGGCGGGCGATCTCGGCGTGGGCGAGCACCTGGCTGCGCAGCCACATTGGGCGCGTATGCAGGAGTTCCTCGACGTAGGCGGTGGTCCACTTGTTGCTGCGCGGGCGCAGTTCCAGGACCAATTCCACCGGCAGCCCGAAGAGTTCGGCCACGGCGTCGTCGGTGAGGTGGTCGATGATCGCCTCGGCGGCGCGGCACACCGCCTCGGCGCGGCGCTGCTGGGCGTGCCATTCGCGATCGAGCCAGCGGGTGACCGCGGCGGTGGCGTGTTCGAGCTCGCGGTCGGCGTGCAACTCCAGCAGCCAGCGCGGCGGGTCGGTGGCCAACCGGTGCAGCAGGTCGGTGCTGATGTGGTGGTCGATCGACGGGATGCGGTGCGCGATGTCCTCGGCGGGCACGCCCAGCGTGGCCCACACCCGGTGCGGTCGGGCGAGGGAGCGCAGCGCGGTGAGCGCGCGCGGGACGGCGGCGGCGAGCAGATCGGCGATCTCGGCCGGCTTGTAACGACACTGGTCGCCGATCTCGGCGATGTCGCGCACGCGCGGGTCGCCCATGAACCGGCGCAGCCGCGCGGGCGCGGTGCCGTGCAGGCGGGCCAGCGCGCAGGCGAACGCGATCACGTCGGCCGGGTCGGTCTGCCGGTCGGGGGCCAGCGTCGCGAGATAGCGGCGCGCGTGGTGCGCACGTTCGCGGTTGTGCGCGCGGGTGGCGGCGGCCTTGGTCGCGGCCAGTGACCGGGCCACCCGCCGGGCGGCCTCGCGCAGTTCGCGATCCGCGGTGATGTGCGGATGCAGCGTGTCCACGTCGGCGGTGCGGTAGTAGCGCACCTCCAGGTCCCGGCCGTACCGGGAGACCCGCACCCGATCCACGACGGGCAGCCCGGCGGCCTGGGCGACCCGCCGGAAGCGCTCGCGGCTGATGCCCAGGCGGTGCGCGGCCTCGGTGGCGGTGAGCGGTTCTTCGCGACTGAGCGCGGTGAGGAAGGGGCCGGGGTCGGCGGCGGCGCGGGCGACCGCGTCGGCGTCGAAGGTGCCGTCCTGGTGTTGTGCGAGCAGTCCTGTTCGGGCGGCGAGGCGGACCTGGCGGGGGACGAGCCCCAGCGCCTTGCCGACGCGCGCCGCACCGATGCCTCCTCGGGTCACGACCGGCCCCTTCCGTACGGGTGACACCGAACGGGGCGACGATAGAACGGCTGCGGGGCATGAGGGAGGGCAAAGGGCGAAATCCGCCCGATCGTGCGGGGAAGCGATAGGGCAGGTTACGGCAAATGGGGGAGGGTGGGTGGGTTGTCGAGGCAGCGGATCGATGTGCCTCGATCGACCCGAATGCCTCGGTCGCGTCCGCGTGGCGGTTCGATCAGTCGATGGGGTCTACGAGGCCGCCGTGCCCGTTGTGCTCGCCGTGCCCGTCGGCCAGGGCGAGTTCGAAGCAGGCGAGTGGGAGGATGCCGTGATCGTCGCGGTACGGCGGGATGTCCCGGTAGCCCAGGGCCCGATACAGGCCGATCGCGCCGGTGCGCTGCGGCAGACAGTCCAGTACGACGCGGCGCGCGCCCACCGTCCGGGCGTGCGCGTGCAGGCAGGCCATCAGGGACCGGGCGACGCCGTGTCCGCGGGCGTGCGGGAGCACGTACAGGCGTTTGACCTCGGCGGTGTCGGCGTCGAGGAGATGGACACCGACGCCGCCGGCGGGCCGACCGTCCAGGAGGGCGGTGAAGTAGGCGCCGGGATGGGCGTAGTAGTCGGCCGGGTCGTCGTGGTCCACGCGGAAATAGGGCGGTAGTTGATCGGGGCTTTCCCAGCCCGGGTAGCCGGTCTCGTCGGCGGTCGCGTTGTAGTACGAGAAGAGCAGGTCGCGGGCGTGGGCGAGGTCCGTGGTGATGGTCGGACCGGAGGCGATCGTCATGGCAGGGGACCTTAGAGGCCACCACCGGGACGCCGCCCTGCGGGTGGCCGAGGCGACCGAGCGAGGCAGGGCAAGCGAGGCGGGAGAGAAGAAGGACCGGGCGAGGCGCGGGAGGCCGAGAACCCCCGGGGGACACTCGCCGGCGCTCGCCCGAGCAGCGCCGATGCCCGCCCACGGCAGCCGAACAGTGGAACCTGATCGTGTCGCGGAGCCACGCCGGCCGATGTCCCGGTTGCTGACCTTACGGTCGGATGCATGCGTATTGTCATTGCGGGTGGACACGGAAAGATCGCACTTCGGCTGGAGCGGTTGCTCGCCGATCGCGGACACACGGTGGTCGGGCTCATTCGCAACCCCGACCATGCGAACGACCTGGTGGCGGCCGGCGCCGAGCCGGTCGTGTGCGACTTGGAGCGGGCGCCGGTCGAGGAGGTCGTCGAGCACCTGGTCGGCGCGGACGCGGTGGTGTTCGCGGCGGGAGCGGGGCCGGACAGTACCCGCGAGCGGACCATGACGGTCGACTACGGCGGCGCGGTACTGCTCGCCGACGCGGCCGAGGACGCGGGCGTGCGGCGCTATGTGATCGTGTCCTCGATGGGCGCCTCGACCCGGCCGCCCGCCGACACCGACCCGGACTTCGCGCTCTACCTCAAGGCCAAGGGCGAGGCCGACGAGGACCTGGGTTCGCGCGGCGCGCTCGACCTGACCATCCTGCGCCCGGGCCGGCTCACCGACGGTCCCGGCACCGGGCTGATCGCACTGTCCGAGCGCGAGGGCCGCGGCGCGATCCGCCGGGACGACGTGGCGGCGATCCTGGCCGAACTGGTCACCCAGCCGGGCACGATCGGCAAGACCCTGGAGGTCGTCGGCGGCGACGTGCCGGTCGCCGAGGCGGTCAAGTACGCGGCGGCGAAGCCTCGGTCGTGAGGTCCAGCGCCATCAGTACGTCGTCCACATAGCGTCCGCCGAGCAGGAACTCGCCCTCCAGGACGCCCTCGATCCGGTAGCCGGCGGCCAGGTACAGGGCCCGGGCGGCGGTGTTGCCGCCGAGTACCCGCAGGGTGATCCGACGGGCCCCACGCCTGCGTGCCTCGGCCTCGGCCGCCGCGAGCAGCGCCCGGCCGACCCGGCGGCCCTGGTGGTCGGGGTGCACCGCGAGCCCGTTGACGATCTGCACGTGCCCGGTGGCCGGGCACAGCGTCGAGCGCTCCAGCAGCACGTAGCCCAGCACGAGGTCGCCCTCGTGGGCGACGAGCGTGTCGCGCACGTGCTCGGCGTTGCGGAAGAAGGCCTTGTCCGCGGCCCAGCGCGGGACCGGGGTGACGTCGGGGGACCAGGTGAGGTGGTCGATCTCGGCAAGACTCGTACCGTCGGCCTCGGTCGCGGGGCGGACCTGGACGCGGGTTTCCTCCGATGTGCGCGACATCCGATCATCGTCCCACCCCGGGCAGTACGCCGGGCAGGTCGGGTCGGGGACGATCTTGGCGACCGCTTCGTGTGCGCCGCCCCCGCGCCGCGCGTGCGCTCTAGACTCGCGCGCATGACTTCGCCCGAGCTGCCCTCGGACCTCGACCGGCTCGCGGCCGGCAAGTACGTGCTGTTGACCACGTTCCGGCGGGACGGCCGCGCGGTGGGCACCCCGGTGTGGGTGTTCCGCGACGGTGACGCGCTCGGGGTGTGGACCGCGCGGGACTCCGGCAAGGCAAAGCGGATCCGCAACGGCGGGAAGGTCACGGTCACCGCATGCGATGCGCGCGGGAGAACGCACGGAGCGGCGGTGCCCGGCCACGCGTCGTTGCTGGACGCCGCCGGCACGGAGCGCTACCGGGACCTGATCCGGCGCAAGTTCGGACTCGTCGGGCGGATGACCCTGTTCGGCAGCCGGTTGCGGCGCGGGACGTCGGGGACGGTCGGCGTCCGGGTCGAGCTGGGCGAGCGACCGTAGACCCGGGTGACCCCCACGGGTCCGGCCGGCCGTCGGGTTCGCGAGCCGACCGGGGCGCCGTGGTGGGCCGCGCGGCCGCGCCGGCCGGCTCAGAGGGTGAGTTTGAAGCCCACATGGGAGTCGCTGAAGCCGAGGTTGCGGTAGAAGCGGTGGGCGTTCTCGCGGGTGCTGTTGGAGGTGAGCTGAACCAGACTCGCCCCGCGTTCGCGAGCACGTTCGATGGCCCAACGCATCAGGATCGTGCCCAGGCCGTCGCCGCGCCGGGTGCTGTCGATGCGAACCGCCTCCACCAGGGCGCGGGTGGTACCGCGCTGGGACAGGCCCGGAATGATGGTCAGCTGGAGGGTGCCGATCACCTTGCGGCCGCCGGTCGCCGCATCGGGCCCGGTCATCACGATCAGTTCCTGGTTCGGATCGGCGGCCAGGCGCTCGAAGGCGGCCAGGTAGGGGGTCAGGTCCTCCTGCGAGTCCCGTCCCGAACCGAGCACGTCGTCCACCAGAAGCCCTACGATCGCGGCGATGTCGTCCCGGCCCGCCGGCCGGATTTCGATGTCGTTCATGGCGCCCAACGTAGAGGGCGCCCGTTGGAAGCCATCCTTCCGGTCCCGAACCCGACGCGCAGACGGCCGGGGACGGATGACTGGGATCACCTTTGTACGGCCAGGGGAGTAGGCGGGAATTCGGCCGCGCGCAGGATCCGTTGACACGATCGAGGGCGGATGCTTGTCAAGCCACATGGCAAGCGGCCTAACGGGGAGGTTCCACGTGGATGCCGTGCACGAGTGGGTGGAGCGGTTGGGAGATCTACCACCGCTGTACGCCTATGTCGTGATCGCTCTGGTCGCCGTCATCGAGACCGGGCTGCTCCTGGGCGTGTTCGCGCCCGCCGAACCGGTGCTCCTGCTGGGCGGCCTGCTCACCTCCACCGGTCACCTGGCACTGATTCCGGTGTTGATCATCGCCACCACCGCCGCGGTGGTCGGGGACACCCTGGGCTACCTCGCGGGCAGACATCGCAGTGAACGGATAAGGACCGGCCGCCTGGGGCGCCGGGTGGGCGAGCATCGCTGGGAACGGGCCGAGGAGATGTTCACCCGCGGCCGCGGCGCGGGCGGCGTGACCGTGATGCTGGGTCGCTGGGTCGCCTTCGCCCGGACCCTGCTGCCCCGGCTCGCCGGTGCCGCGGGCATGCCCTATCGGCGTTTCGCGCCGTGGAACGCGGTCGGCATCCTGGTCTGGGTGCCGGGCTCGATCATGCTGGGCCGACTCGCGGGCAGCGCGTACCCGTCGGCGGCGAGCGTCCCCGGTTGGATAGGGGTCGCGATCGTCGCGATCGGTATCGTCGCCGGCATCGTCACCTACGTGCGGCGGCGTCGGCGCCGCAAGGCCGAGGAGAACCGTTCCTCGGCGTTCGGGGACCCCGCGGCGGACGCAGCCGCGGGTTCTCGGCAAGATTTCGCGGGCGCGACGGTGGCCGTCCGGGAGGACAGCGCCGCCTGACCGGCGACGGGGCGAGGCGGGATCCGGCCCCCTCGTGCTGCCGGGCGCGTGGTGACGCCGGTCGCCGACCGTCGGTTCAGCCGCGCAGACCCGTGTCGCCGTGCCTGGCCACGTGCTCGTCCAGCGCGGCCAGCGCCCGGGTGACCTCCTCGTGCGAGCCGCCGCTGCGCTGCTCCCTCCAGTACGCGGTGCCCAGCTGCTTGAGCAGCGTGCCCGCCTCCCGGGTCACCTGGACCTCCTCGACCTTGTGCTTTCCGGTGTTCATGGTGTCTTCGGCCATCTTCTTGGCCTTGTCGAGGAAGCCGCTCATCGCGCCGTTCTCCGTTCCCATTGCGGACGGACATCGCTGCCGTACCGAGATCCACTGCCGTATCGAGACTTCGGCCATCGAGGTCGGGATCCTGCCGACATCCCTCGATGGTCGATCAACGAATGGCACGGAAGCGAAGATCCCGAACGGAAGTGCACCGGTTCGGCGACGCATTTCACCCGTTCGGCGCCGCCAGCGCCCGTTCGACCGCCGCCATCACGTGCTGCCAGTGGGTCCGCTGCCGGGCCCGCTCCCCGGCGTCGGCCAACCACTCCTGATGAAACCGCAGCACCGTTCGTCCCGGCCCGCTCGCGCCCGTCGTCACCTGCACGGTCGTGTCGTGATCCCAGCCCGGCAACCGGCTCGTCACCCGGACCCGGTCCAGCTCGCGCCACCCGCGCACCTCGCCGGTGCCGCCGTCCGCGGTGGTGTACGGCGCGCCCCGGGTCGGCGTCAGGTCCACGTCCTCGCCCAACCACAGGGCCAGGCCGGCGGCGGAGGTGATCAACTCCCACACCTGCTCGACGGGATACGGGAGCGTCTTGGAGACGCCGATCTGATAACCCGCGTCCTGTGTCCGGCCGGTGGTCTCGCTCATGGTCCTACCCTCCTGGTGCGGTGCTGCGCCCAGTCTCGTTCGAGTACCTGTCAATACCCGTCAGGTATGCGCGACACTGGCGATCATGCGCGCGAGCCGACTGCTGACCATCCTGATGACTCTGCAAACCCGGGGTCTGGTCACCGCGACCGAACTGGCCGAGCAGCTGGAGGTGTCGGTCCGCACCGTCTACCGCGACGTCGAGGCGCTCGGCGCGGCAGGTGTGCCGGTGTACGCCGAGCGGGGGCCGGCCGGTGGATATCGGCTGCTGGAGGGCTTTCGCACGCGGATCAACGGGCTCACCCACGACGAGGCGGACGCGCTGTTCCTGGCCGGACTGCCGGGGCCCGCGGCCGAACTGGGACTGGGCGCGGTGGTCGCGTCCGCGCAGCTCAAGGTGCAGGCGGGGCTGCCCGCCGAGCTGCGCGAGCGGGTGGGCCGTGCGCAGCTGCGTTTCCATCTGGACGCGCCGGGGTGGCATCGCGAGGCGGACCATTCGCCGGAACTCGCCCGGATCGCCGCCGCCGTGTGGACCGACCGGCGGATCCGGGTGCACTACCGGCGCTGGACGGGCGAGGTCACCCGGGACCTGGAGCCGTACGGCCTCGTGCTCAAGGCCGGGGCGTGGTACCTGGTGGCCCGTACGGTGCAGGCGAGCGAGCATCGCGACCGTACGTATCGGGTGGTGCGGATCGAGGAGCTGGATGTGCTCGACGAGGTGTTCGAGCGTGATCCGACCTTCGACCTGGCGGCCTACTGGCAGGCCTGGTCCCGGGACTTCGTCGAACAGCTGCGCCCGATCCGCGCGCAGGTGCTGCTGAGCGAGGACGCCCGCCGGGCGGTCCGACAACTGTTCGGGGCGTACGTGGCGGACACCGTCGAGGCGAGCGCGGGAGAGCCGCTGGCGGACGGTCGGGTCCGGGCCGACTTCCCGATCGAGTCGATCGAGTCGGCCGTGTCGGAACTGCTGCGGCTCGGCCCGGAGGTCGAGGCCCTGGACCCACCCGAACTGCGCGCGGAACTGGCCGCCGCCGCGCGGGCGACGGCGGCGCGGTACGTCTAGGCCGTGTCCGGCGGATCTTGGTGGGGCCGCGCCGCCTGGCATCCGCCCTTCGGGCTCCTCGCTGCGCTCGTCTCGCCGCACCGGAGAAACAGCCGAATAGAACACTATGCGGCTGCTTCTCCGGCACGCCGAGCCACGGCACCAGACGACGCGACCCCACCAAGATCCACCGGACACGCCTAGCGCCCGCGCCGCCGTGGCGGTGGACCGACGTGCCCGGACGGGATCTACGCGCCGGCGCGGCGGAACACGCGGACGCCCAGCAGCACCGACACCGCGACCAACCCGAGCGAGGTCAGCACGCCCATGCCGACCGTGCCGCCGTAGTCGCCGACGAACGCGGACCGCACCGCCTGCACCTGGTAGCGCAGCGGGTTGCCCCGGGAGATGCCGTCCAGCCAGCCCGGGGCCAGCGACATCGGCAGCAGGATGCCGGACAGCAGCATCACCGGCAGGTTCACCGAGTTCACCACCGGGGCGAACTCCTGCGGACTGTCCACCCGCATCGCCAGGGCGTAGGACAGGGACGCGAGCGAGGCGGTCATCAGCGCGACGAAGCCGAATCCGATCAGCACGCCCAGCAGCGGCGCGCGCAGTCCGAACGCCACACCGACCGCGACCAGCACCACGGACTGCACGAGCATCTGCACGATGTCCTTGAGCACGCGCCCGAGCAGGAGCGCGAGTCGGCTCACCGGAGTCACCCGCATGCGCTCCACCACGCCGTGCTGCTTCTCGATCAGGATCCCGAAGCCCGCGAACGCGGCGCTGAAGAGCCCGAGTTGGACCAGCAGGCCGGGAACCAGGGTCTGCCAGGAGTCGCCGTCGCCGCCGAGCGGGACGTCGCGCAGGAGCGGGCCGAACAGGATCAGGAACAGCAGCGGCTGGATGATGCCGAAGATCAGGCCGATCCTGGCGGACACGGTCTGGCGCAGGTAGCGGCCGAAGATCAGGAGGGTGTCGGACACGAGGGCGGAGGATGCGGAGGGAACCGGTCGTGCGGGCGGCGCGACTCGGGTGGTTCGCACGGTGGGTGTCGACGGTGTGGATGACGTGGACATGGCTACCTCTGCCGGGTCAGACGGCGATCGGGGTCTCGTTCGGCGCGGGGGTGCGCCGACCGGTGATGGCGATGAACGCGTCCTGGAGCGAGGCGTTCGGGGAGCCGGCGTACTCGGTCTTGAGCGCGTGTGCGGTGCCCTGGGCGACGACGCGGCCGTGGTCGACCACCACGAGCCGGTCCGCGAGCGCGTCGGCTTCGTCCAGGTAGTGCGTGGTGAGGAAGACGGTGGTGCCCCACTCGTCGCGGATCCGCCGGATCAGGTCCCACAGGTCCACGCGACTGCCCGGATCCAGGCCGGTGGTGGGCTCGTCCAGGAAGAGCACGTCGGGGTGGTGCACCAGGCCCATCGCGATGTCGAGTCGGCGTCGTTGGCCGCCGGACAGGGCCGCGCACGGGCGGTCCAGCAGGTCGAGCAGGTCCAGGTCGGCGGCCAACTCGGCGGCGCGCGCCCGGGCGTCCGCCTTGTCCAGGCGGTACAGCCGGGCCTGGGTGGTCAGTTCCTCGCGCACCGACACGGCGGGGTCGACGCCGCCGGACTGGGCGACGTAGCCGATGCGCCTGCGCACGCCCGCCGGGTCGCGCACGAGGTCGTGGCCGGCCACGGTGGCGCTGCCGCCGGTGGGGGCGAGCAGCGTGGTGAGCATGCGCAGCGTGGTGGTCTTGCCGGCGCCGTTGGGACCCAGAAAGCCCAGGATCTCGCCCGCCGGGACGGTCAGGTCGATGCCGCGGACGGCCTCGACGGTGCCGCGCTTGGTCGTGAAGGTCCGGGCGAGCCCGGAGGTGTGGATGACCGGTGTCATGCGACTACCGAAACATAGTCATTAAAATTTTGCAACGACCCCAAAATTAAAATGACCCCATGAAGGCTAGGATGAGGGCATGACGGAGTCGGAACCCGCCGAAGGGCTGCGCGAGCGCAAGAAGCGCCGCACCCGGACGCACATCTCGGACGTCGCGACCGGACTGTTCCTGGAACGCGGGTTCGACGCGGTGACCATCGCGCAGATCGCCGATGCGGCCGAGGTGTCCGTGAACACCGTCTACAACTACTTCCCGACCAAGGAGGACCTGTTCTTCGACCGCGAGTCCGAGGTGGTCGACCGACCGAGCCGGATCGTGCGCGAGCGCGCGGTGGGCCAATCCGCGGCGCGCGCGGTGCTGGACGCGCTGCGCCGGGACGTCGAGGTGCGGTCGCCGTACGTGGGCCTGGTCGAGGGCTACGAACGTTTCATGAACGTCATGCACGGGTCGCCCGCGCTGATGGCCCGCCTGTGGCGGATGCAGCAACTGGGCGCGGACGCGCTCGGCGCGACCCTGGCCGAAGAGGCGGGCGCGGCCCCGGACGACCCGGTACCGGCGCTGATCGCCGGGCAACTCGCCGGGATCCAGCAGGCCGTCTTCCGGGGCATCGGCCGACGGATCGCGGCCGGCGGCGGGGTGAACGCGGCGGCCGCTTACGCCTTGGCGCAACTGGACGCGGTCGAATCGCTTTTGAGCGCCGAGGTGTTGGGCTACGCGGTTCGCGCGCGGCCGTGACCCGGCCCGCGTCGGCTGGTGTGCCGGCGGCCGGGTCGGGGAGGAGCATGACATCGGCGGCGAAGGGGCGATCGATCCGCGATGATCTGCGTGGTCGGCGCCGTCGGCTCGACCGATGGATGCTCGGCCGATGGATCATGAGTCGATCGACGGTCGTCCGCCACAGGCCAGACAACAGGAGAACCGTGTGACCTCACCAAATGCTTCCGACCGACGCGGACCGCTCGTGTACGTGGGTGCGTACACCCCCGACATGGAGGGTCACGGCAGCGGCATCACGGTGTGCCGGCAGGACCCGCAGACCGGGCTGCTCGGCACGCCGTCCGCGGTGATCCCGGCGATCTCGCCCTCGTACGTGGCCCGGCATCCCTCGGGTCGTTTCCTCTACGCGGTGAGCGAGCGCGGCGGCGAGGGCGCGGTCGGCGCGTACTCGGTGCAGGACGAACGGCTGGTGCCGCTGGGCGAGGTGTCCACGCTCGGGGCGGGGCCGTGCCACCTCGCGGCCGATCCCACCGGGCGGTTCGTGGTGGTGGCCAACTACGGCGGCGGCAGCGTCACCGTGCACCCGATCGCCGACGACGGGACGCTCGGCGAGGCGGCCACGCACGTGCGGCTGACCGGGTCCGGGCCGGTGAAGGACCGACAGGCGTCCTCGCACGCCCACCAGGTGACGTTCGCGGCCGGCGGCGAGTGGCTCGTGGTGTGCGACCTTGGCTCGGACACCGTGTACCACCTGAGCTTCGACGCCGAGGCGGGCACGATCGCGGAGGGGCCGAAGGTGACCCTCCCGCCGGGCACCGGGCCTCGGCACATCGCCTACGGGCCGAACGATCTCGCGTGGCTCGCGGGGGAGTTGAACACGACGGTGACGCCGCTGCGCAGCGACCCGCGCACGGGGGCGCTCACGGTGGCGGGCAAGCCGTTCGTGCTCTCCGGCGGCGAGGGTGCGCCGTCGGGGATCGTCGCGGCGGCGGACGGGCGGTTCGTCTACGTGGCGAACCGGGGTCCGGACACCGTCTCGGTGCTCGCGGTGGACGGCGCGGAACTGGCTCTCGTCGAGGAGGTGCCGGTGGGCGGGGCCTGGCCGCGGGACCTGGCGCTGGTGGGGGACCTGCTGTACGTGGCGAACCAGCGCGGGGACACGGTCACCGGGTTCCGATGTGATCCGGCGTCGGGGCGGCTGACGGCGCTGGGGGTCGTGCTTTCGACGGGGAGTCCGACGAGCATTTTGGTGTAGAGGACGGCGGTCCTCGGGCGCCGGACGGGCCGAACGGGCTCGTCCGGCGTTCGCCGATGCGATCGGCTACAGGCCCAGGGACTTGACCGCCTCGACCAGGGGGGCGAGGTCGGGGCGCTGCTGGGCGTCCGCGAGGGATTCGCGCAGGGCCTTGTCGTGGGTGGGACGGGCGACGGCGAGGAGGTCGCAGCCGGTCGTGGTGACCTCGGTGTAGATGCCCCGGCGGTCGGTGTCGCACAGGTAGCGCGAGAGCAGGCCGCGCTCCTCCAGGCGGGTGACCAGGCGCGTGGTGGCGCTCTGGCTCAGCACGACCGCGTCGGAGAGTTCGTTCATCCGCAGGTGGTAGCCGTCCTGCCGGTTGAGCACGTCCAGGACCGAGAACTCGCGCACGCTCAGGTCGTGTTCGCTCTGGAGCGCGCGTTCGATGTGCGCCTCGATGCGATTGTGCAGCGCCGCGAGCGCGCACCAGCCCTGCGCGAGCGGCGGTTCGATGGCCTGCCTCTGTTGTCCCATGCGCTCAGGATACCTCCGAAGCGAAATAGCCCGCGTTTGCATTGATCGGCGTCTGCAAATATTGTCAACGCCTGTAATCGGTGTGCGTGGCATGCCCGGCGCATGTCGAGCGCCCTCTCCACCACTCCTCGAAAGGGGTACTCCGTGCCTCTCGCACTGTCGGCCCTCGCCATCGGGGCCTTCGGCATCGGGACCACCGAGTTCGTCATCCTCGGCCTGCTGCCCGAGGTCGCGGGCACCTTCGACGTCTCGATCACCACCGCCGGGCTCCTGGTCAGCGGTTACGCGGTCGGTGTGCTGCTGGGTGCCCCGCTGATGACCGTCCTGGGCACCCGCGTCTCGCGCAAGCGCATGCTGATCCTGCTGATGGGGCTGTTCGTGCTGGGCAACGCGCTGACCGCGCTCGCCCCGGCATTCGGCGTGATCCTGCTCGGGCGCGTGGTCGCCTCCTTCACCCACGGTGCCTTCTTCGGGATCGGCTCGGTGGTGGCCGCCGACCTGGTCGCGCCGGAGAAGAAGGCCGCGGCCATCTCCACGATGTTCGCCGGCCTGACCCTGGCCAACGTGCTCGGCGTGCCGCTGGGCACGCTGATCGGCCAGTCGGTGAGCTGGCGATTGACCTTCCTGCTCGTCGCGGCCCTCGGCGTGCTCGGCGCGGTGGGCATCGCCAGGCTCGTGCCCGAACAGCCCAAGCCCGAGGGTGTGCATCTGCGCCACGAACTCGCGGTGTTCCGCAACGTCCAGGTGCTGCTCGCGATGGGCATGACGGTGCTCGGCTTCGGCGGTGTGTTCGCCGCGCTCACCTACGTCAAGCCGATGATGACCGACGTCGCGGGCTTCTCCGAGGGTGCGGTCACCTGGCTGCTCGCGGTGGTCGGCCTGGGCATGCTGGTGGGCAACGCGGTCGGCGGCAGGCTGGCCGACCGGCACCTGATGCCGCTGCTGTACGGCTCGCTGCTCGCGCTCGCGGGTGTGTTGGCGCTGTTCACCGTGACCGCGCACGACAAGACCGCGTCGGTGATCACGCTGTTCCTGATCGGCGCCCTCGGCTTCGCCACCGTGCCGCCGTTGCAGAAGCGGGTGATGGACAACGCCGCGGGCGCGCCGACGCTGGCCGCCGCGGTCAACATCGGCGCGTTCAACCTGGGCAACGCGATCGCCGCGTGGCTGGGCGGCCTGGTGATCGACGCGGGGCACGGCTACGAGTCGGCCAACTGGGTCGGCGCGGGCCTGGCGCTGGGCGCGTTGGTGCTTGCGGTGCTCGCCCACGGCCTGGAACGGCGCGCGCTGCACCGCTCCCGCGTCGTGGCGGCGCACACCCCCGGTGTGCGGACCGTGCTCAGCGGGCAGAGCGGGCAGGGCGACTCCGGCGCGCCGGACACGGCCGAGCGGCCCGCTCGGCTCCTCGGCTGATGCCGGGCCGCACCACCCGACCCCCACGACGAAGGACGATCCCGACCATGAGCTCCACCCCCGTACCCGACATCACCCTGAACAACGGCGTCACCATCCCGCAGCTCGGCTTCGGGGTCTTCCAGGTCGAGAACGACGAGGCGACCACCGCCGTGGCGACCGCGCTGGAGGTCGGCTACCGCAGCATCGACACCGCCGCCGTCTACGGCAACGAGGCGGGCGTCGGTCGGGCGCTGGCCGCCTCCTCGGTGCCGCGCGAGGAACTGTTCGTGACGACCAAGCTGTGGAACACCGCGCAGGGCTACGACTCGACGCTGATGGCGTTCGACGAGAGCGTGGACCGGCTCGGTCTGGACTACGTGGACATGTACCTGATCCACTGGCCGACCCCGAACCGGGACCGCTACCTGGACACCTGGCGGGCGTTCGAGAAGCTGCTCACGGACGGCCGGGTGCGCACGATCGGCGTGTCCAACTTCCAGCCCGACCACCTGACCCGGCTGCTCGAACACACCGCCGTGGTGCCCTCGGTCAACCAGGTCGAGCTGCACCCCTACCTTCAGCAGGGCAAGGTGCGCGGGTACGACCGCGCGCACTCGATCGCGACCGAGGCGTGGAGCCCGCTGGGCCAGGGCGGCGAACTGCTGGAGGACCCGGTGATCGCCGAGGCGGCCCGCGCGCACGGCCGGACGGCCGCCCAGGTGGTGCTGCGCTGGCACCTTCAGCTGGGGAACATCGTGATCCCCAAGTCGGTGACCCCGTCCCGGATCCGGGAGAACTTCGAGGTGTTCGACTTCGAACTGACCGCACAGGAGCTGGACGCGATCAACGCCCTGGACCGCGGCGGGCGGCTCGGCCCGGACCCGGACACGCTCAACTAGGTTCGGCGAATCCGGCGCGGCTTCAGGCCCGGCGGTGTTCCGGCTCGACCAGTGCCGGGTGCGCGGGGTGGTCGTAGCGCACCAGCAGGTCGGCCTCGGTCGCCGGCCCGACCTCGTCCGCGTAGCGGGTCAGCGCCTCCAGCGTCCAGGCGTCCTCGGCCGGCGTACGTCTGCGCAGCGCGCCCGGGGACAACCACAGGTGCACGCTCAGCTCCAACGGCAGCCCCTTGCCGAGCAGGAGCGGCCCGTCCAGGAGCAGGACCCCGCCCTCGGGCAGGGTGGTGTACGCGGCGCGGGTGGCCCGGTCCCGGGCGGCGTCCCACAGGCTGGGCAGCACCCGGCCGGTGCCGTCCGGGCCGAGCGGCTCCAGCACCTCCCGACGCAATCCGGCCTCGTCCAGCCAGCCCCACAGGTACGACTCCGCGTCGGTGTGCCCGTACTCCAGGCGCACCGACGCGGGACGCAGGAAGTCGCGCGCCCGCACCCGCAACACCGGATGCCCCAGCAGCCGCAGCGGGGCCACCAGCGCGTCGGCGACGGCGCCGGGTTCGGCCGCGTCCGCGCCGTCCACGGCGACCCGGGTCCACCGGCGTCCGCCCGCGCGGGCGGTGATCGCGGCGACGAGTTCGTCCACCAGGGCGCCCGGGGTGAGGGGGCGGGCGCTCACCATCGGCGCACCGGGCGGGGGCCGTCGGGTTCGATCATGGCCCCATTCTCGGCCGCCCCGGGTGCGGGCGTTCAGTCGCCCCGCGGTTCGCGCTCCAGGGTCGCGTCCACGGTGATCCAGTCCGGCGGCATGTACGGCGGCGTCTTCCAGAAGATGTCGAGTCGCACGATCAGGCCCTCGTCGTTCAGTTCGAGGTAGTTCGCGAACCGCATCACCAGGAGGTCGTCCGTCGGCGTCGGCCGGATCGACTCGACCGCCTCGTTGAACGCATACCGGCCGTCCTCGCTGAGGAAGGTGAAACGCGAGCGCAGTTCGTGCTGCGCCATCCGGCCGGTGACGGTGGAGACGAACCGCAGGTACGCCTCCTTGCCCTCGCACGTGTCCTCGGCGTTGTCCCGCATCCCGACGCGCACGAAGTCGTCGGCGAGCGTGGACGCCACCAGGTCCCAGTCGTGGGTGTCCACGCCCCGCCAGAAGTTTTCGACGGTGCGCCTGCGGCCTTCGAGGTCACCGAACGTTTCGGTGCGGTTCCTCGATGTCTCGCTCGGGTCCTTCGATGTCTCGGTCATGGGCGGACGTTAGTGCGATGGACGGCCGAGATCCAGAGATATCTGACGGTGCGTCAGTGAGAGCCGGCGGCCCGATCCGCGGACGCGGCCCGGTCACAGGTCGGGCAGCGGCGGCATCTGCGGTGCCTGCACGTGCGGCGGCGGGACCTCGACGAAGCCGCCGGAGATGCCCTCGTGGATGCCCACCACGGCGGGCCGCAACTCCTTGAGCACGTCGTCCTCGTCGATCTGCCCGACCCGGTTGGTTTCGCTGGTCAGGGTGTCCGCGCGGCCGTCGGCGAGCGCGGGCGCGGCCGGGGCCAGGGCGAGCAGGGCGCCGGTGGCCGCGGCGGCGAGAAGTGCGGTGACGCGCATCGGATCTCCGTTCGTCGGTGCCCGTACGGGGTGTCCGTGCGGGTCGTCCGTACGGGACCAGCGAACGAAATCCGATGCGCCGAGTGGGGGAATCTCACTCGGACGAGGGCGTGTCGCGTGACTCGACCCGCTCGATCACCCCCGCAGCGGCGGCACCAGGTCGGCCGCGAGCACGCCGGCGGACAACGCCCGCGAGTCGCCGGAGCGGGCGTACACGTCCGCCGCGCTGTCCACCAGCTTGATCACGTGCTCGTCGCCGTGGGCGTGCGCGCTCTCCATCGCGGCACCGGGATCGGCCGCCGGGGCGGGCGTCTTCGGTGCGTCCTCGCGCGCCATGTACACCGCGAAGACCGCGCTGCTCGTGGCCCACGCGGCCGTGTACGAGGGGATCCACAACTCGGGCGGCAACGCGGGCAGCACGCGCAGCACCGCACTGGGGGCGGTCACGCCGTGCACGTTCATCACGGCGTTGCCGTGCCCGCGGCTCAGATAGCGCAGGGTGGCCGCGTGCACCGTGTCCGCGAGCAGCGATTGCGCCTCCTCGGGGGTCTCGGCGGTGCGCACGGACAGGGTCGCGGACAACCAGCGGTCCCAGCCGGCCAGGTAATCGAGCCGCCTGCTGATGTGGCCCTTTTCGCCGACCGGCAGCGGCGGTACGGCCTCCAGCGCGTCGAACGGCGTGCGGCCCCCCGCGAGCCGAGGCAGTTCGGGCAGAGCCTGGTTGCTTGAAGCGAAATACGCCATCGCGTGCGCGAACTCGGCCAGCCGGACCGGGCTCTCGCCCGCCTCCAGCAGCGCGCGGACCGCGTGTCCGACCCGGATCACGCCGTGCGTGGCACCGCCGGGCAGGCCCGGGAGCAGGCGTGGCCACCACAGGGCGAGCACCTCTCGCCACGGCCGCTCGGCGATCTCGTCGGTGAACAGCGCGATCCAGTCCCCGTCCCGGGCGCGGTCGCCCAGTGCCTCGCGCCACGCGTCCCGGGCGATGCGTTCGGTCGGGCGGGTGGGTGGTTCCAGCCGTCGGGTGTAAACGTCCAGCCAAGCGGGCACGGCTTCCCACTGGCCCGAGTGCACGAGCGCCTCGACGGCCATCGGGCCGTGATTGGACAGCTTGTCGTCGAACTCGGAACCGGTGCGATGTAGACGTTCGAACGCTTCGTCCAAGGTTTCGGCGGCTTGCTGATGCATCGTCAACTCCTTCGGTGCTCGGGTGGATCGGGGCCTCGGGTTAGGACAGTTGAGCCTTTCCCAACTTGCTTGGCCTCCGGTCGGAAGCATAGGGTCCAATACGTCACCGCAACCACTGCGCAGGAGGAACTCCCGTGGCCGACACGGTCTACACGCTCCCCGACCTCACCTACGACTACGCCGCCCTGGAGCCGCACATCAGCGGCGCGATCATGGAGCTGCACCACGACAAGCACCACGCGGCGTACGTGGCCGGTGCCAACACCGCCCTGGAGCAGCTCGCGGACGCCCGCGACAAGGAGGCCTACGGCACCATCTCCAAGCTGGAGAAGGACCTGGCCTTCCACGTCTCGGGCCACGTGCTGCACAGCCTGTTCTGGACCAACCTCGGCCCGACCGGCAACGGCGAGCCCACCGGTGACCTCGCCGAGCAGATCGGTGTCGACTTCGGCGGCTTCGAGCAGTTCCGCGCGCACATGACGCAGACCGCGATGACCGTGCAGGGTTCGGGCTGGTCCGTCGCCGCGTGGGAGCCGCTCTCGCAGCGCATCGTGGTCACCCAGGTCTACGACCACCAGGGCAACATCCCGCAGGGCACCGTGCCGCTGCTCGCGATCGACGCGTGGGAGCACGCCTTCTACCTGCAGTACAAGAACGTCAAGGCGGACTTCTTCAAGGCCGTGTGGAACGTCTTCAACTGGGACGACGTCGCCACCCGCCTCGCGGCCGCCAAGGGCGCCTGAGGAACGGCGTTCGGTCCAGGGCCGTGCGGGTGCTTCCCGTGCGGCCCTGGAGCGCGTTGGCGGGCGGGCCGGCGCCGGTGCACATGCACGAGTACGCACTCGGGAGACTCGGGGTCGAAGAAAGGGGCGAGCGGTGACCGAGCAGGACGCGTTCGCACTGTTGCCCGAGACCCGGCGCGAGATATTGCGGCGCCTCAAGGGCGCGGGCGAACTGCGCGCGGAGGAACTTGCCGATGCGGTCGGGATGACCGCGAGCGGCATGCGCCAGCAACTGGCCGGGCTGGTCGCCGAGGGCTATGTGACCCATCGGCAGGCCCGACTCGGGCCGGGCCGGCCCAAGCACGTGTATCGGTTGACCGCGGCCGGGGAGAACCTGTTCCCCCGGCGCTACGGCGACCTGGTCGGCGACCTGCTGGAGACCGCGCAGGCCGAGGAGCCCGGATTCGTGGACCGGCTGTTCGACCGCCGGCGCGAGCGGCGCCTGGAACGGGCCCGGGCCCGAACGACCGCGCCGGGACTGGCCGATCGGGTGGCCGCGATAGCCGCGATCCTGGACGAGGACGGCTACCTGGCGGCCGCGGAACCGTTGGCCGACGGCGGCGGGTGGCTGATCGTCGAACAGAACTGCGCGATCTTCGACGTGGCGATCCGGTGCGGCACCGCGTGCTCCTCGGAACTGGCCTTCCTGCGTGAGGCGTTGCCGGACACCGAGGTGCGGCGGGTCAGCCACATGGTGGCCGGAGCGCCGCACTGCGCCTATGAGATCCGACCGGTGGCGGCCGATCCCGGCGAGCCGGGCGCAGGCGACGGGTAGGTGGGTCGAGCGCCTGCGCGGCGGTTGCCGGCGGGGTGCGCCCGGCCCGGTGCCTTCGATGGGCGGCCGTCCGGCCGGGCGGCCGGCGACCGGCCAACGCCGCCGAGCCGGGTCAGGAGCCGGCCGGGGCTCCGCTCGCGAGTTGTTCGCGCAGGGCGGGCTTGCTGACCTTGCCGGTGCCGGTGACCGGAAGGGCGTCGGTGAACACGACGCGGCGCGGGATCTTGAAGCCGGCCAGGTGCGCGCGGCACAGGGCGACGAGCGTGTCGGGATCGACGGAGCGACCCGATGCCGGGACGACCACCGCGACCACGCGTTCGCCCCATCGCGGGTCGGGTTCGCCGACCACCGCGACGTCGCGGACGTCCGGGTGGCCGCGCAACACCGCCTCCACCTCGCGGGCGCTGACGTTCTCGCCGCCGGTGATGATCACGTCCTTCCTGCGGTCCAGGACGTACAGGTAGCCGTCGGCGTCGACGCGGCCCAGGTCGCCGGTGCGGAACCAGCCGGCCGCGAACTCGCCGGTGTCCGCCTGCCAGTAGCCGTCCGCGACCTGCTCGGAGCGCACCGAGATCTCGCCGGTGGCGCCGGTCGGCAGCGGTCGGCCCGCGTCGTCGACGATGCGGATCTCGACGCCCGGGCCGGGCCGGCCGGCCGCCGTGTACAACTCGGGGCGGTGGTCGGCGGCACTCAGGAACACCGCGTTGCCGGAGAGTTCGGTCATGCCGTAGCCCTGCCCCAGGGCGCAGCCGAGCAGCCGGTCGACCCGGCGGATCAGGTCGGGCGTGATCGGCGAGGCGCCGTAGCTGATCGAGCGGATCCGCTCGCGCAGTCCGTCGCCCTCGTGCACGTGGTCGAGCAGCGCATCGATCATGGTCGGCGCGAGGGACAGGTTGGTGACGTCGAACTCGCGGACCACCTGTGCCAGTTCGGCCGGCTCGTAGCGGCGCAGGACCACCACGGGGCGGCGCATCAGGTGGTGGGCCGGCACCTGGTAGCCGGCCACGTGCGCAAGCGGGAAGGGAGTCAGGACGACCGTGTCGGGGTCGACCGGGCGGCAGGCGAGCGATGTGCGCATGGAGGCGATCAGGCTGCGGTGGGTGAGCCGGACGCCCTTGGGCCGGCCGGTGGTGCCCGAGGTGAACAGCAGCCAGGTCAGCGCGGTTTCGTCGGTGGCCGGGGTGAACTCGGGCTCGGCGCCGGCGGATTCGGCGAGGGCCTCGGCCAACTCCAGGCTCGGGAAATCGGGCCGGCCGAGCCGGGCCATCGGTTCGGCGTCGCCGAGCAGCAGTTCCGCGCCCGAGCGGGCCAACTGGTCGGCCCACTCGCGCGGGTGCAATCGGGGATTGAGCGGGACCAGCACCCGGCCGGCCCACGGGACGCCGTAGTAGGCCGCCACGTACTCGGCCCGATTGTGCGCGAGGATCCCGACCCGGGCGCCGGGCGAGGTTCGTCGGGCGACGGTGCCGGCGAGCGCGCGGGCGTGACCGGCCAACTCGGCGAAGGTCCAGACGGTGGGCCCGGTCGGGTGAGGTTCGGCCGGAGTGGGCTCGGGCGGGTGAGGCTCGGTGGGCCGGCGCGGGGTGTGCGCGGGGACGATCAGGGCGGTGCGTTCGGGTACCTCCCGAGCCGCGTCGACCAGGATCTCGTGCAGCAGCATCGGGCCTCCCTCGTTCTCGCGGGGACGCTACCGCAGGGCCGACGGCGCGGCCTCGAAGGGGTGATCCGTTGGGTGTTCGGCGGGTGTCCGTGGTCGGAAATGGGTGGGTGTCCCACGGTGGTGATCGGTGGCCGTCCCGCGCTTCGGTGATCGGTGGTCGTCCCGGGTCGGTAGTCGGCGGTTGCCCCGGGGCGGTAGTCGGTGGCTGTCCCGGATGATCGGCGCTTGCTCCGGGCCGAAAAGCGCAGTTTCGCGGATTTCGCTCGGGTCCGGCGCTTTGCCGGTCGGGGTGGCAAACCGGATGCCGGGCGCGGGGGAGTGGGGCAGGATCGGCAGGGTTCGGCCGCGTTCGGCGCGGTCGTCGTCGATCCGAAGGGCACGCTCGATGAGCAGCACGAACCAGGCCGACAATGCCGATCGTTTCGCGGAATTTCGGGCTCTGCACCAAGCCGGGGCACCGCTGCTGCTGCCCAACGCGTGGGACCACGCCTCGGCGGCGGCGCTGGTCGAGCGCGGGTTCCCGGCGATCGGGACGACGAGCCTGGGCGTCGCGATCGCGGCGGGCAAGCCGGACGGGGTCGGCGGGACGCGCGAGGAGACGCTACGCCTGGGGGTCGGCATCGCGCGGCTGCCGGTGCCGGTCAGCGTCGACATCGAGGGCGGGTTCGCGGAGCGCCCGGAGGACGTCGCGGCGTTGGGCGCCGAGCTGGTGCGGGCCGGGGTGGCCGGCGTCAACATCGAGGACGGGCGTGCGGACGGCACGCTGACCGACGCGGACCACCAGGTCGCGGTGATCGCCGCCGTCAAGGAGGCCGCGCCGACGCTGTTCGTCAACGCACGCACGGACACGTACTGGGTGGGCGGCCCGACCGCCTCGCTCGACGAGACGGTGCGGCGGATCCGGGCGTATCGGGCGGCGGGCGCGGACGGCGTGTTCGTCCCGGGCACCCAGGACGAGGCCGCGATCGAGACCCTGGTGGGGGCCACCGACGCGCCGCTGAACATTCTGTACAGCCCCACCGGCCTGTCCCGCGCCCGACTCGCGAAGCTGGGCGTGCGGCGAATCAGCACCGGGTCGCTGCTGTTCCGGGTCGCGGTGCAAAACGCGGTGGATCTCGCGTGGGCCGTCGCGCACGACGAGGAGGCGGCGCTGGGCAGTGCGCCGACGTACGCGCAGGCGCAGGCCATGTCAGAGGTATATCGGGCCGAGTGAGGGTCGGCGGGACGGGCCGGCCGGGACGGGTGGGCCGGGGTGCGTGGGTCGGCGGCGGTGGACGTCATACTGCTGGTCGGTGGGCCGGGGACGGTCCCGCCCGACCCGGCAGGCCCGATCGTGAAAGACCTGATCTCGATGACGCAGCACGTTCCGCCGAGCACCACCCCGGATTTCCTGGCCTTCTGGCAGGAACGACACCTGTGTCTGCTGGTCACCCACCGTCCCGACGGCACGCCGCACCTGGTGCCCGTCGGCGCCACGTACGACGACGTGGCCGGGATCGCCCGGGTCATCTCGCACGGGGCCGGCAAGAAGGTCCGCAACGTGCTCGCGGCGGGGACGGGCGCACGCGTCGCGATCTCCCAGGTCGCCGGGAGGCGCTGGTCCACGCTGGAGGGCATCGCGACGATCAACCGCGACCCCGAGGCCGTCGCCGAGGCGGTCCGGCGCTACACCGAGCGCTACCGCGAGCCGCGGGTCAACCCGGAACGGGTGGTGATCGAGATCGCGGTGACCAAGCGCATGGGGACGGTGTAGGGGGCCGCGTGTGCCCGTTCGGTGGCCACGCCCGACGCGGTTCGGCCGTCGGGGCATAGCCTGCCGGGAAAGTGCCGGAGCACCGATCCGAACGGGGACGAACCCATGACCCAGGTTGCCGTGGTCACCTTCGACGGCTTCAACGAGTTGGACAGCTTCGTGGCGGCGGCCATCGTCAACCGCTGCCGCGCGGACGGCCTCACGGCGTACATCACCACGCCCGCGCCGACCGTTACCTCGATGAACGGTGTCGAGATCACCGGCCAACGCGACTTCGACTTCCTCCCCGAAGCCGATGTCGTGCTGATCGGCAGCGGCATCAGGACCCGCGACGTCGTCGCCGACGACACCCTCCTGGCGGCCCTGCCGCTGGACCCCGCCCGCCAACTGATCGGCTCGCAGTGCTCGGGAGCGCTGGTCCTGGCCCGGCTCGGCCTCCTGGCCGGCCTGCCCGCCTGCACCGACGCGACCTCCCGCCCCTGGGTCGAGGCGGCCGGAGTCGAGGTCCTGGACGCGCCGTTCCACGCGGCCGGCAACATCGCCACGGCCGGCGGCTGCCTGGCCTCCCAGTACCTGGCCGCCTGGACCATCACCCGCACCCTCGGCGAAGCCAGGGCCCGCGCCGCGATCGACTACGTGGCCCCGGTCGGTGAGAAGGAGGCCACGGTCGACCACGTCTTCACCGTCCTCCGAGCCGCCGAACACACCCTGACCCCCTGAAACCCCCACCGCCCCCGCCACGCCGCGCAGACGCCGAGCCACCGGCGGCCATCCCCGCACCTTGGCGGCCGCGTCGTTTCGTGCGTGATGTGCGCCCGTATAGCAGGAATGGGCGCTTGGGGTTCGTGGGATTCGGAACAAAGAGGCGGGGGTGATCTTTGTGTGGTGAGTGGCTGTGGGGCGGGGTTCGGGTTCGGCGAGGCTGCCGGGTATGGACTTGGATCTGGAAGCTTTGGCAGCGAAGGCGATCCGACGGGAAGTGCCGTCCCGGGACGAGGCGATGGCGGTTCTCGGAGGCGCGGAGGAACTGCTCGACCTGGTGGCCGCCGCAGGCCGCGTGCGGCGGCACTTCTTCGGCCGACGGGTGAAGCTGAACACCATCATCAATATGAAGAGCGGGCTGTGCCCGGAGGACTGCTCGTACTGTTCGCAGCGACTCGGCTCGGCGGCGGACATCCTCAAGTACTCGTGGATCACCCCGGAGGAGGCCGCGAACACGGCCGATCAGGCGGTCCGGGCCGGGGCGAAGCGGGTGTGCCTGGTCGCGAGCGGGCGCGGGCCCGGCAATCGGGACATCACCCGGATCGAGGACACCATCGCCGCGGTGAAGGAGGGCAGCCCGGACGTGGAGATCTGCGTCTGCCTGGGTCTGCTCGCCGACGGCCAGGCCGAACGCCTCGCGGCGGCCGGTGCGCATGCGTACAGCCACAACCTCAATACCAGCGAGGCGCGTTACTCCGACATCTGCTCCACACACACCTTCACCGATCGCACGGACACCCTGCGTCGGGCCGGTGCCGCGGGCCTGTCGCCGTGCTCCGGGGCCATCTTCGGGATGGGCGAGTCGGACTCGGACATCGTCGATCTGGCGTTCGCCCTGCGGGAGTTGGATCCGGATTCGGTACCGGTCAACTTCCTCATCCCGTTCGAGGGCACGCCGCTGGCGAAGAACTGGGAGCTGACCCCCGAGCGTTGCCTGCGGATCCTGGCATTGTTCCGGCTCTTCTTCCCGGACGTCGAAGTCCGGCTGGCCGGTGGGCGCGAGATCCACCTGCGCAGCATGCAGCCACTCGCGTTGCACCTGGCCAATTCGATGTTCCTGGGCGACTACCTCACCAGCGAGGGCCAACCCGGCGCGGACGACCGGGAGATGATCGCCGACGCCGGCTTCGTGATCGAGGGGGCCGACGAACAGACCCTGCCGGACGCCCGACACGACCTGGTGGCGATCCGCCGCCGGGGTGCGGGCAGCGACCTCCCGCCCAACGCATGAGGGCCGAAAGTCGGGCCGGAGTCGGCCCGCCGCCCGGATGCGACGGGAACGAGGGAGCGTCGCCCCGGGCCGGACGTGCGGAATCGTCCTCGAGCCGGCTGCTCGAGCTGGACCGCGAACACGTGTGGCATCCGTACGCACCGATGCCCGGTACGACGCGACCGCTGCTCATCGAGTCGGCCGCGGGAGTACGCCTGCGGCTGGCCGAACCGGTCGGTGATGTGCGGGAGTTGGTGGACGGCATGTCGTCCTGGTGGGCGGCGGTGCACGGCTACGGCCATCCGGTGATCGATGCGGCGATCCGCGAACAGATGGGCCGGATGAGCCACGTCATGTTCGGCGGGCTCACGCACGAACCCGCGATCCGGCTCGCCCACACCCTGGTCGAGATCACGCCGGAACCGCTGCAACACGTCTTCCTGGCCGACTCCGGGTCGATCTCGGTCGAGGTCGCGATGAAGATGTGCCTCCAGTACTGGCGGGCTCGCGGACGCGGCGACAAGCGCCGGATGTTCACGTGGCGCGGCGGCTACCACGGCGATACGTGGCATCCGATGTCGGTGTGCGACCCGGAGGGCGGGATGCACCGGCTGTGGCAGGGGAGGCTGGCCGAGCAGGTGTTCGCCGACGCGCCGCCGCGCGAGTTCGACCCGGCGTACGTCGAGCACCTGGATGCGCTCCTCACCCGGCATCGGGACGAGACGGCCGCGGTGATCGTCGAGCCGATCGTGCAGAACGCGGGCGGCATGCGCTTCCACTCCCCGCAGTACCTGCGTGCGCTGCGCGACCTGTGCACCGCCCACGACGTGCTGCTGATCTTCGACGAGATCGCGACCGGCTTCGGCCGTACCGGCGAGCTGTTCGCCGCCGACCACGCCGGTGTCAGCCCCGACGTGATGTGCGTCGGCAAGGCGTTGACCGGTGGCTACCTGAGCATGGCCGCGACCCTGTGTACGGCGGAGGTGGCGGCCGGCATCGCCGCCGGCGAGTCGCCCGTACTGGCACACGGTCCGACCTTCATGGGCAACCCGCTGGCCGCCGCTGCCGCGAACGCCGCACTGGGCCTGCTCCTTGAACAGGACTGGCGCACGAACATCGCCCGGATCGAAGCCGGCCTCGTCGAGGGACTGGCTTCCGCCCGCGCGCTCTCGGGAGTCGCGGACGTCCGGGTCCTGGGCGCCATCGGCGTCGTGCAACTCGACCACGAGGTCGACATGGCGACGGCCACCCGGGTGGCGGTCGAACACGGCGTCTGGCTCCGCCCGTTCCGTGACCTCGTCTACACGATGCCGCCGTACGTCACGACGGACGACGACATCCGCCGGATCACCGCCGCGGCGACCGCCGTCGCTGCGGCGGCCTGACCCGGATCCCCCGTGCGTGCGGGGCACCGTCACCTTGGTCCGGTCGCCCCGCACGCCCGAAAAACGCTCCTGCCCGCGCAGCCGGTGCCGCCCCACAGCCGTGGCGGTAGCGGGTTGCGGGGGCGAGGGGGTGCCGTCGGCGCAGGTCGCCGGGAACCCGGGCGACGTTCGACCCGTCGGGAGGACAGGGGCAGGCGCATCGCGGACGAGGGTCGGTGCGCCGGAGACGATCCCGGTGCTACGAAACCATCCCCGCCGCCCGCAGGCGGTGTTCGATGGCCGGCCAGGTCGGGGCGACCGGGTCCGGGGGGCGGGTGCCGGTGTCCAGGTCCTTGAAGCCGCTGGAGGTGGCGACGCAGACCACCGGCCCGTCGTCGAGGGGGCCGTGCGCACGCAGGCCCGCGAGGCCCGCCACGGCGGATGTCTCCGCCCACAGGCCCTGTCCGGCCAACTCGGCGCGAGCCGCCGCCAATTGGGCATCGGTCACGAGCAGCGCCCGGCCCTCGGAGGCGCGCAGCGCGTGCACGCCCCGGTAGCCGCTCACCGAGCAGTCGATCGCGTAGGCGGCGGTGGGGTCGACCCGGACGTGCGCGGCCGGCACGCCGTCGCGCATCGCCTTCGCCAGCGGCCCGCCCGCCGCCGGCTCGCATGCGAACATCCGCGGCGTGCGGTCGGTCAGGCCGAGCCGGCGCAGTTCGGCGAAACCCTTCCAGACGCCGAACAACAGCTCGCCGTAGCCGGTCGGGACGAACACCGCCGCAGGCACGCCGAGTTCGGCGTGGATCTCGTAGGCGATGGTCTTGTAGCCCTCGGGGCCGAAGGCATGACCGGTGTGCGTGCTGGTGAGGTTGCTCAGCGGGTGGAAGCCCAGGCGGTCGACGATCTCGCGCATCAGGCCCCAACGTGTCTCGGCCGGTACCGAGAGCACCGTCGCGCCGTACGCGCGCAGGAACGACTCGACGGCCGGCGGCGCACCCGTCGAGGCCAACACCACGGCGGGCAGCCCGGCGCGGGCCGCGAAGGCCGCGGCCGACGCGCCGTGGTTGCCGGAGGAGGACACCACGACGCCCGGCGCACCGACGCCGACGGCGGCGGAGACGGTGCAGCGGTTGATCCGGTCCTTGTGGCTCCAGGTCGGGTTGCGCGACTCGTCCTTGACGTACACCCCGTCGCCGAGATCGATCAACGGTGTGTCGCCCTCGCCCAGTCCGGGCGCCGACAGCGGCGGCAACAGCGGGGCCCAGCGCTCCAGTCCGGCCCGCGGCCCGGTCGGCGGCCCGGTCGGCGCGAACAACCCCGGCTCGACCCGGTCGTACGCGTAGTCCACCTCGACCGGGTAGGCGATCTCGTCGGTGCCGGTCCGCGGGCAGCCGGACACCAGCGGTGGCCACAGCGGGTACGTGATCGCGGGATCGCCCATCGAGCGCTGCGTCGTGGCCAGCGAGGCTCCCCGGCCGGGCGGGTTCGCCGTGTCATCCGAGATCATGTCCGCCGAGCCTAGGCGTCCGGATCGTCGTGCGCACGCCCCCACTCCTCCGGCCGCGCCGCGGTCACCGCGGTGCGCGCGCCGCGTGCCAGTCGTGGGTGTCGGTCAGGTTGGCGTCCGCCTGGCGGGCGGCCTCGGCCGGGTCGCGCTCGCGCAGCGCGCGCAGCAGGTCCTCGTGGCCGGCCGGGTTGGCACCCTGGTAGTCGGGATCGGTCCAGGAGCCCGCCACCGACTCGCGCACCGGTCCGGACAGGTTGCGGTACAGCTCGGCCAGCAGCGGATTGTGCGCCGCGTCGGCGATGCCCAGATGGAACTCCCAGTCGGCGGCGATCCACGCGTCGAAGTCGCGCTCGTCCCACGCGACCCGGCGCCGACGCAGCGCGTCGTCGAGGCCGGCCAGGTCGGCCTCCTCGGCGCGCAGCGCGGCGAGTCGGGCGGCCTGGAGGTCGAGCGCCTGGCGGACCTCCAGAACCAGGCCGATGTCACTGCCGCCGTACAACCGTTCGACGGCGCCGGAGAGTTCGCTGACCGCGCGGACGTAGGTGCCGTCGCCCTGTCGTACGTCCAGGAGACCGGCGTGGGCGAGCGCGCGGACTGCCTCGCGGACGGTGCCGCGGGCCACCCGGAGCTGCGCCATCAGCTCCGGCTCGGGCGGGATGCGGCTGCCCACCGGCCAGTCGCCGGAGGTGATTCGCTCGCGCAGCCGGGCGATCACCTCGGCGGACAGCGCCGGCCGGCGCACCGATTCGAGGCTGCTCATGCGCGCGGGCTCCTGACCTGGGACATCGAACGGGAGAAGAGGATTGAAGAGGCTTGAAGAGGATCCCAGGATACATCTGATGATTCGACGTCACTCGCAGTCACGAGCCTGTGCCTGGACAGAATTCATCAGACGTCTTACCTTTGGGTCATGACTTCCGCAGCCCCCGACACCGGCACGCTCCCGGCGTCGGCCGGTGATTCGGCCGGTCGCACCCGGGCCGCATGGCTGGCCGGCGTGGGCATCGTGCTGATCGCGTTCAACCTGCGTCTGGGCATCAGCAGCGCCGCCGCGCTCCTGGAGGCGCTGCGCGACACGCTCGGCTTCGGCCCGGTGGCCGCGTCGCTGCTGCCGACCCTGCCGACGTTGTGCTTTGCCGCCGCCGGCTCGACCGCCGCGCCCCTGGCCCGCCGATTCGGCACCGAACGGGCCGTCCTGGTGGCGCTGTTCGCGCTCGCCGGGGGTCTGGGCCTCCGGGTCGTGCCGGCCACGTGGGCGCTGCTGACCGGCACCGTCCTGGGCATGTCCGGCCTGGCCGTGGGCAACGTGCTGCTGCCCGCGCTGCTGCGTGCGCACTTCCCGCATCGTGTGTCGGTGCTCACCGGCGTCTACACCACCGTGATGGCGCTGGGGGCGACGCTGGCCGCCGCGGTGGCCGTGCCGGTCGCGAACGGGCTCGACTCGCCGTCGCTGGGCCTGGCCGTGTGGGCGCTGCCGGCCGTGGCCGCGCTGCTGGTGTGGTCCCTGGTCCGGGCGCCGCACGCGCTCACCACCACCGGCGGCGGCCCGACCGCATACGTTTCGCCGTGGACGATGGCGCGCACCCGGCTGGGCAGGCTGGTCACGGCCTACTTCGCCCTCCAGGCGCTGAACTGTTACGCACTGGTGGGCTGGCTGCCGACGCTGCTCTCCGACCAGGGGATGAGCCGCGGCGGGGCGGGCGCGATGCTGGCCGTCACCCAGGGAGCGGGTATTCCGGCCACGTTCGCGCTGCTCGCCTTCGTGCGGGCCACCGGGCGGCTGCGGCCCGCGTTCGTGGTGGTCTCCGCGAGCATGCTGATCGGCTTCGCCGGCCTGTTGTTCGCGCCGGTCGCGTTGCCGGTGCTGTGGGCGGCCGCGGTGGGCCTGGGCTTCTGCTCGTTCCCGCTGGTGTTGTCCGTGATCGGGAGCAGCGGCACCGGCGCCGCCGAGACGACCGCGCTGTCCACGCTGGCCCAGTCGCTGGGCTACGCGGTCGCCGCGACCGGCCCGTTCGCGCTCGGCCTGATGCACGGCGCCACCGGCGGCTGGACGCTGCCGATGGCCGCCCTCGTGGTCACCGCCGTCGGCCAACTCCTGGTCGGCCTGGTCCTGTCCGGCAACCGGGGCGCGGGCGGCCCACCCGAGCCGAAGCAGGCGCCCGCCGCGCGCGCGTGACCGGACGCGACCCCAGGCCGAGTGCGCGCGGCCGTCGTGCCCCCGCCGCGCGCGCGTGACCGTACGCGGGTGTGCCCCGAGGCGGGCGGCCCCGGGGCACACCCGGTCGCACTACTCGATCTCCGCCGCGGGCTGGGCGAACTGCGAGGCGTACAACCGCGCATAGGCGCCCTCGGCCGCCAACAGTGCGTCGTGCGTGCCCTGTTCGACGATCGAGCCGGACTCCATCACCAGGATCACGTCCGCGTCCCGGATCGTGGACAACCGGTGGGCGATCACGAAGCTGGTCCGGCCCCGGCGCAGCGAGTTCATCGCCTTTTGGATCAGCACCTCGGTGCGGGTGTCCACCGAACTGGTCGCCTCGTCCAGCACCAGGATCTGCGGCTCGGTCAGGAACGCCCGGGCGATGGTCAGCAGTTGCTTCTCGCCCGCGCTGAGGTTGCCCGCCTCGTCGTCGAGCACGGTGTCGTACCCGTCCGGCAACGTGCGGACGAAGCGGTCCGCGTGGGTGGCCCTGGCCGCGGCGACCACCCGCTCGCGGGAGACCTCGCCGACGCCGTACGCGATGTTCTCCGCGATCGTGCCGCCGATCAACCACGTGTCCTGGAGCACCATGCCGATCGGTGCGCGCAGGTCCTCGCGGGCCATCCCGGCGATGTCCACGCCGTCCACGGTGATCCGGCCGCCGGTCACCTCGTAGAACCGCATCAGCAGGTTGACCAGGGTGGTCTTGCCCGCGCCGGTGGGTCCGACGATGGCGACCGTCTGGCCCGGGTGCACCTCCAGGTCCAGGTCCTCGATCAGCGGCTTGGCCGGGTCGTACCGGAAGGAGACCTTCTCGAAGGCGACATGCCCGGTCACCTTCTCGATCCGGGCGGGCGGGTCCGGGTCGGGGGACTGCTCCTTGGCGTCGAGCAGGGCGAACACCCGCTCGGCCGAGGCGACACCGGACTGGAGCAGGTTGGACATCGCGGCGACCTGGGTGACGGGTCCGTTGAACTCGTACGAGTACTGGACGAACGCCTGGATGTCGCCCAGCGTCATCGCGCCCGAGGACACCCGCAGTCCGCCGATCACCGCGACGAGTACGTAGTTGAGGTTGCCGACGAAGGCCATCGCGGGCTGGATCAGGCCGGAGATGAACTGGGCCTTGAAGCCGGCCGCGTACAGCGCCTCGTTGTGCTTGTCGAAGACCTCGGCGGATTCCTTCTGCCGACCGAACACCTTGACCAGCGCGTGTCCGGTGTACATCTCCTCGATGTGCGCGTTGAGCTTGCCGGTGCTCGACCACTGCTTGATGAACTGCGGCTGGGCACGCTTGCCGATCGTCATGGTGACCAGGATCGAGGTCGGCACGCTGACCAGGGCGACGAGCGCGAGCAGCGGCGAGATCCAGAACATCATCACCAGCACGCCGACGATGGTCAGCACCGAGCGCACGATCTGGCCCATCGCCTGCTGGAGCGTCTGCGCGATGTTGTCGATGTCGTTCGTGGTGCGCGAGAGCACCTCGCCGCGCGGCTGCTTGTCGAAGTAGTTCAGCGGCAGCCGGGACAACTTGGTCTCGGCGTCCTCGCGCAGCCGATAGGTGGTGCGCTGGACGATGGTCGCGGTCAGCCGGCCCTGGGCGAAGGAGAACAGCACCGAGCCGACCACCACGGCGAACGTGGTCAGCAGGATGGTCCGCACGTGGTCGTAGTCGATGCCCTTGCCGCCGGCGACACCGGTGAAGATCGCGTCGGTGGCCTTGCCGAGCAGTTTGGGGGTGAGCACGGCGAGGCCGACCCCCGCTATCCCGCATGCGAGCAGCGCGTACAGCCGGGCCCGCTCGGGGGCCATCATGCCCAGCAGGCGGCGTCCGGAGGCCTTGAAGTGCATCGACTTCTCGGTCGGCGCGCCGCCCATCATGCGCGCCGCGGGTCCGCCGCCGACCTGCGGGCCGGGCCGGCGTTCGGGGACGGCGGCCTCGACCCGGTCGTCGGACTCGGTGGTCTCGTCGGTGGTGGTCACGCCGCCTCCTCCTCGGTGAGCTGGGACAGCACGATCTCGCGGTAGGTGTCGTTGCCGGCCATCAACTCGCCGTGCGTGCCGGTGCCGACCACACGGCCCTCGTCCAGCACCACGATGCGATCCGCGTGCCGGATGGTGGCCACGCGCTGCGCGACGATCACCACGGTGGCCTCCGCGGTCTCGGCGCGCAGGGCCGCGCGCAGGGCCGCGTCGGTGGAGTAGTCGAGCGCGGAGAACGAGTCGTCGAACAGGTAGATCTCCGGCTTGACCACCAACAGCCGGGCGATCGCCAGGCGTTGCCGCTGGCCGCCGGAGACGTTGCCGCCGCCCTGGGCGATCGGTGCGTCCAGCCGTTCCGGCAGGGCCTCGACGAACGAGCGGGCCTGGGCCGTCTCCAGGGCCCGCCACAGGTCCTCATCGGTGGCGTCCGGATTGCCGTAGCGCAGGTTGGAGGCGACGGTGCCGGAGAACAGGTACGGCTTCTGCGGGACCAGGCCCACCGTGCGCGACAACAGCGCGGGGTCGAGTTCGCGGGTGTCCACGCTGCCGACCAGGACCGCGCCGGCGGTGACGTCCAGCAGCCGCGGGATCAGGCTCAGCAACGTGGTCTTGCCCGCCCCGGTGCTGCCGATCACCGCGGTGGTCTCGCCGGGTCGGGCGATCAGGTCGATGCCGCGCAGCACCGGCTCCTCGGCGCCGGGGTAGCAAAAGCTCACGTCGCGCAGTTCGAGCCGGCCGTGCGCGTGCAGCGCGGTGACCGGTGCCTTGGACACGGTCAGGCTGGTTTCGGTGTCCAGCACCTCGGTGATCCGGTCGGCGCAGACCGCCGCGCGCGGGATCATCATGGTCATGAAGGTGGCCATCATCACCGACGCCAGGATCTGCATCAGGTAGCTGAGGAAGGCGACCAGCGCGCCGATGTCCATCGCGTCGGAGCCGATCCGGTGGCCGCCGATCCACACGATCACGATCGCCGAGGTCTCCCACACGAGCAGGACCGACGGGTACATGTAGGCCAGCAGGCGGCCGAGCGAGAGCGACACGTCGCGGATCTCCGCGTTGGCGTCCGCGTACCGGTTCTGTTCGTGGGTGTCCCGGCCGAACGCGCGGATCACCCGGATGCCGGTGATCTGTTCGCGCATGATCCGGTTCACGTTGTCGATCCGGCCCTGGAGCACGCGGAACAGCGGCGGCATCGCGCGCACGATCCAGCCGACGGCCAGGACCAGCACGGGCACGATGATCAGGAACAACAGGGACATCGGGACGTCCTGGTTGACCGCCATCAGGATGCCGCCGAAGCACATGATCGGCGCGGACACCATCAGTGTGAGCGCGAGCAGGGCCAGCATTTGGATCTGCTGCACGTCGTTGGTGGTGCGGGTGATCAACGACGGGGCGCCGAACTCGCCGACCTCACGCGCGGAGAAGGTCTGCACCCGGTCGAACACGGCGGCACGGATGTCGCGGCCCACGCCCATCGCGATCCGGGCGCCGAAGTACACCGCGATCGCGGCGCACACGATCTGGACCAGGGTGACCCCGATCATCGCGGCGCCGACCCGCAGGATGTAGCCGGTGTCACCCTTGACCACACCGTTGTTGATCAGGTCGGCGTTCAGGGTCGGCAGGTACAGGGTGGCCAGGGTCTGCACCAGTTGCAGCAGCACCACCAGGCCGATCGGTTTGGCGTAGGGGCGCAGATGTGCGCGGAGCAGTCGGATCAGCACGAGGTCCTCTTCGGGTCGGGGGAGTACAGCCGACCTGGGGCACAAGCCGTACACGGACACGGGAGCGGCCTCGTGCGGGGCGCCGGCTCGGGGGGCGGGCCGAGGGCGCGGCGCAAAGGCGGGTCCTGCCCTCGACGGTAGTGCCCCGCGATGGGACGGTCGATCGGATTGCGCCCACTGCCCCACCGGTGCCGGGCCGGCCCGGCCGTGGTCGAAGGGATGTGCATGACGGTTCTCCCCGAGTGCGGTCCAAGGTGCCGAACGCGACCCGCGACGTTCTTTCGGGCGGCATGTCGAAACCGTAGAACTTCAAGTCGACTTGAGGTCAAGGTCGACGGTCGGGACATGCCGATGCCCTCGGGCCGTCGGCGGCCCGTTCGGAACCGTACACAGCGCGACGGCCCGCCCACCCCGAGGGGTGGGCGGGCCGCCGTGGTGCGGATCGCGAACGTCAGTGGATCACGACGATCGACTCGCTGACGTGCCACACCGCGAAGTTGTCGCCGTGGCGGCCCTTGTCGCCGTGGTGACGCTTGTTGCCGTGGTGGCTCTTGTCGCCGTGGTGGCCCTTGTCATCGTCGTCGTCGCAGTCCGAGAACTTGACGCCGGCGCCGGTGCGGTGACCGACCAGCAGACCGTCGTCGTGACCGTGACCACCGGCGCTGGCGGTACCGGCACCGACGATGGCGAAGAGGGCGGCGCCGGCAACGGCGATCAGCGAGGTGCGGATGCGCATTTTCATCTCCCATGAAGTGGGGTTGTGCAGGACGTCGATACAGATATCCGGAAAACCACATCAATATGGGTAAGTTCCCCCATTAGGGGCATATTGCGCACCCGTTACGACCCGTTCGGCCCGTTGTCACCCGTGCACGTGGGTGAGCCAGTGCGCGTACCGCTCGTCCGTACCGGTGACCGCCGCGGTGTAGGCGGCCTGGAGCTTGCGGGTGACCGGACCGGTGCCCACCTCGCGGTCGTCCAGCGAGGCCACCGGCACCACGCCCGCCGCGGTGCCGCTGACCAGGACCTCGTCCGCGGTGTACAGGTCCGAGCGGAGCAGGTTCTCGACGCGCACCGGCAGACCCAGATCGGCGGCCAGCGTGAGCACGGTGTCCTGGGTGATCCCGCGCAGTGCGCCGGCGCTCGCGGGCGGTGTGTACAGGATGCCGTCGCGCACCGCGAAGACGTTGGCCGCACTGCACTCGCTGACGTAGCCGTCCGCGTTGAGCAGCAGCGCCTCGTCGTAACCGGCCTGCAGCGCCGCGGTCTTGGCCAGCGCCGAATTGAGGTAGCCGGCGGTGGCCTTGGCCGCGGGCGGCAGCGCGTTCGGGTCGTTGCGCCGCCACGAGCTCGTCGCCAGGCGGATGCCGCGCTCGGCCGACTCGTCGCCGAGGTAGGCGTTCCACTCCCAGCCCGCGATGCTCACCTCGACGGCCATCTCGGGCCGGAAGGCCGGGCCCATCTCGCCGTAGCCGATGTGCGCGAGGTGGCGCAGGTAGCACTCGGAGTGCCCGTTGGCGGCGACCAGTTCCACCGTCGCGGCGCGCAGCGCGGGCAACTCGTAGGGCACCTCGAAGCCCACGATGCGTGCGCTGTCGCGGAACCGGCGCAGGTGTTCGTCGAGCCGGAACACCGCGGGGCCGCGCGGGGTGAGGTGCACCCGGGTGCCCTCCAGGACGCCGGTGCCGTAGTGCAGCCCGTGGGTGAGGACGTGCACCTTCGCGTCCGCCCACGGCACGAGCGTGCCGCCCATCCAGATCCAGTCCGCTTCGGTCAGTGCCATCGCTGCTCCCGCCCTCGTGTGCTCGCGTGCGTGGTCGCGTCCGGCGCTCGCGCCTTGCGGCGGCGCCGGTCGGGTCTGCCGGGCAAGTGGATCACTGATGAACGACTCGATGAGCCACTTGGTGAGTGGCACATTAGCCCTATCGGTATTGGGCCACTAGTGCCGATCCGGCATGCGGACATGGCGGTGCGCCGCTTGGCGCGGGGGTGGGGTGGGGGCGCGAGCGGGGCCGGGGCGGCTTGCGGGGCTGGGGAGTTGGGGTGGGAATGGGTCGCGGGGTGGGTCACGGGCCACCTGCGGTACTCGTCCTTCCACGCCTGGTCGGTCGCGGCTTGGTCCCGGGCGGCTTTGAGCAGGGCGAACCGGGCGCCGACGGTAACGGCCCGTCCTGCCTTCGCGGTGGTGCAACGGCCGTGCAGCGGGCAGCCGGCGCAGACCGTCCCGAACGCCGCGGTGCGGGTGCCGTCGGCCCGCGGCGGGTGCAGGACAGCGGTGTGACCGGCCGGACAGACCACCGTTCCCGCATCGGGGCCGACGGTGAAGTCGTCGACGGTGAACCCGCCGGGGACCGCCGCCCGGGCCGGCGGTGGCTTGATCACCGCGGTGTGACCGGCCTGCGCGAGCAGGTCGCGCAGTGCGGCGGTGCCGTAGGCGGCGTCACCCAGCACGGTCAGGCCCGGCTGTTCGCCGTCCAGCAGGCCGGCGGTGACGGCCGCGTCACCGTTGTGCGCGCCGGTCGAAGCCGGCCTCGGCGGCTAGGCCGTGTCCGGCGGATCTTGGTGGGGCCGCGCCGCCCGGCATCCGCCCTTCGGGCTCTTCGCGCGCTCGTCCCGCCGCACCGGAGAAACAGCCGAATGGAAACCACTTGCGGCTGCTTCTCCGGCACACCGAGCCACGGCACCGGACGACGCGACCTCATCCACCAAGATCCACCGGACACGGCCTAGCCGAGTTCGTAGTCGAACCAGATCCGGTGGGTGCCGTCCGCGTCGACCTTCATGCCACCGGTTCCGGTGATTCCCACCAGTTCGCTCGTTCCGCTGCCCGGAGCGATGACGAAATACTCATCCGTCCGACCACCGTCGCCCAGGGTGGTCGCGGCGTGAGTGAAGTTGAAGGAGCCCGCCCGCTCCTGGAGTGTCCCCTCGAAGGACTCCATGGCGACATAGGTCCCCCTGGCGGCGGTCAGGTCGAACGCCGCAGTGAACAAGGTGGCCGAACGCCCGACCACCTCCCCTTCGTACTTCTTCTCCATCGTGGACACCCCCACGGGCATCGCGGTCTCAATAGCCGGGCTGGGAAGCGACGTTGGCGTGAAGTCGGCGACGGTGAACGTTCCGGAAGCTCGCATCCCCGGATCGTATTCCGCGCCGCAGACATCCGTGCCAAACAGATCAAACAGCTCCCAGGAGACAGCTGAGAATCTTGCTCAGGCTGCCCGGATCATCACAGATTTCCAGTAAGTGCCAATCGCCAAAAACCGGTGCAAGACAGGTGCGGCTCCAAGATTTTCAGCACCCTTCTAGCGGGATTCGTGCCAGGCCTTGACGAGGAGTTCGATGGCCTGGGACAGGACCGGTTCGGGCCAGGCGTAGCTGAGGCGGATGCGGTCGGCGGCGGTGTCGGGGAGCGGGGCGAAGACCGCGCCGGGGGAGACCGCGACGCCGTGCCGCAGGGCGGTTGCGACGAACTCCTCGCCGTCGACGCATGGCAGGCGGGCCCACAGGGACAGGCCGCCGCGCGGCAGGGTCCATTCCCACTCGGGCAGGTGCTCGGTGAGCTCGGCGGCGAAGTGGTCGCGCCGGCAGGCCAGCGTGGCGGACCACTCGCGCACCCGCTTCGCGCGGTCCGGGTCGCGCAGCAGGTGGATGGCGAACTGCTGGTCCAGGGTGGAGGAGGCCAGGTCGGTGCGCTGTTTGGCCTCGATCAGCAGGGTCCGTACGGCGGCCGGCGCGGCGACCCAGCCCAATCGCAGGCCGCCCCACGTGGTCTTGGACAGCGTGCCCAGGCAGACCGTGCCCTCGGGCAGGTGCTCGGCCGCCGAGGCCACCGGGCCGTCGGCGAGATCGGCGAGGCTGCGGTCCTCCACGAGCAGCGCGCCCTCCTCGGCGGCGACCTCGGCGATCGCCTTCGCGCGCCGGGCCGACACGACCGCGCCGGTGGGGTTGTGCACCGGCAGCGAGAACACGTACGCGGGGCGATGCCGACGGATCGCCGCGCGCAGTGCATCCGGGTCGAACCCGTGGCGATCGGCCGGTACCGGGATCGCCTCGGCGCCGAAGCGGTATCCGGCCGCGAGCATCCCGGGATAGGTGGTCGGCTCGACCAGGATCCGGTCGCCGGGGCCGAGCAGCGCGTCGGCGACCAGGTGGATCGCCTGCTGCGCACCGGAGGTCACCACGATGTCGTCGGCGGCGAACCCGGCGGGCAGTTCGTGTGCGGCGATCAGGGCGCGCAGACGCGGGTCGCCGGCCGGCGCGTACCCGTCCTGCGGACGCGCGTCGAGCAGGTCCTCCACGCGCAGCGCGGTGTTCGGCAGCAGCGACGCGTCGGGGACGGCCGCCTTGGCCAGGTCCACCACGATGGCGCCCTCGCGCAGCCAGCGCGCGAACGTCGGCCGGCCGCCGGGGCGCACGTAGGAGCCGCTGCCGTGGCGGCGTTCGATCAGGCCGACACGGTTCAGCGAGAGGTAGGCCGACGCGACGGTGCCCCGGCTGAACCCGAGCGCCTCGGCGAGAGCGCGCTCGGAGGGCAGCCTGGTCTCGGCGAGCAGATCGCCCCCCTCGACCAGTTCGCGCAGTGCGTCGAACAGGCGCTCGCCGCGGGATCGACGCTCGTTGCGGCGGGGGCGCCCCATGCGCTCCCCGACCACCACGGCGAACTGCTCGACCTCCACGATCACTCCCTCCTCGACGCACACGTGTGGGACGACGATGGTTTCACGGTCGGGGGCGGTCCCGTGTGGGGGTCGAGGCGGGGGTGCGTGTCCTCAAGCGCCGGACGGGCTGTATTTGGTGGGGCTTGGGGGAGGGTGGGTTTCGGGCGTGCTCAGGCGCGGACGGGGTGGATCGGGTCGGGTTGGGGTGCCGGGGTCGGGAGGGCGGGCGGCTTTCAGGTGTCCTCAGCGCCGGACGGGCTGATTTTGGTGCGGCCCGGGTGGGGCGTGTGGGTTTCGGGTGGTGGGCGGGCTGGGTGGGTTACCAGGGGAGGGGGTGGGTGTCTCGGAAGAAGCCGCCGGTGGGGCCGGTGTCGGGGAGGGTGGCTGCCCAGACGATGCCGGCGGCGCCGGCTTCCACCGGGCGACCGCCTGGGCCGCCCATGTCGGTGGCGACCCAGCCGGGGCAGACGGCGTTGACCAGGATTCGGTCGGGGCGCAGTTCGGCCGCGAGCATGCGGGTGAGTGCGTTGAGACCGACCTTGGAGATCGTGTACGCGGGTGTGCCGCCGCCCATGTTGGTCAGCGACGCGGCCTCGCTGCTCACGTTGACGATGCGCGGATGCGCCGAGCGGCGCAGCAGCGGCAGGAACGCCTGCACCGTGCGCCACGGCCCGTACAGGTTGGTCTCGCCCGCCTCGACCACGACCGCCAGGTCGGCGTCGGTCGCGCGCTGCCACGTGTCGTAGGTGATCGCCGCGTTGTTGACCAGTGTGTCCAGGCCGCCGAAGCGTTGCTCGACCTCGGTGGCGGCGCGCCGGACGCCGGCCGGGTCGGTCACGTCCAGGTGCAGCGGATGGGCGTCCAGTCCCGCGGCGCGCAGCTCGCGTGCGGCGGATTCGGCGGACTCGGCCGCGCGGGCACCGAGCAGCACCGTATGCCCGAGCAGGCCCAACCGGCGGGCCACCTCGTGCCCGATGCCGCGGTTGGCGCCGGTGACCAGCGAGATCGGGGCGGTTGGGCGGGCCGGGTCGATCGTGTGAGCCATCGGGTCAGCGCCGCCCGTCGAGACGCCCGTCGAGGCGGTCGAACGTGTCGCCGAACACCCACGGGCTGGTTGCGGCGATGAAGTCGGTCGGGAATCCGGCCGTGTGGTCGGTCGCAGCCGCGAGTCGGCGCAGTGCGTCCTCGGGCAGCACGACGTCCACCGCGCCGAGGTTGTCGCGCAGTTGCCCGACCGAGCGCGCCCCGATGATCGGATGCACGGCCCGCGAGTGCGCCCGGGTCCAGGCGATCGCCACCTGCGACGGGGTCGCGCCGAGTTCGTCGGCCACGTCCTGGACCGCGCGGGCGGCGGTGTGGTCGCGCTCGCCGAGCGAGTCGGGCGCGACCCGGGTGCCGGCCTCGGCGCCGCCGGGACGGGTGAACTTGCCGGACAACACACCGCTCGCCAGTGGCCCCCACGCGGCCACCGAGAGGCCGAAGTCCTCGGCCATCGGCAGCAGTTCGCGCTCGATGTCGCGGTTGAGCAGGTTGTACGGGACCTGGAGCCCGGCGAACGGCGTCCAACCGCGCCACTCGGCGAGGGTGTTGGCTCGGCTGACCACCCACGCCGGGGTGTCCGAGATGCCGATGTAGAGGATCTTCCCGGCGCGGACCGCGTCGTCGAGGGCGCGCATGGTCTCCTCGATCGGTGTATGCCGGTCCCACAGGTGCACCCAGTAGACGTCGATGTAGTCGGTGCGCAGTCGGCGCAGGCTGGTCTCCAGCGACAGGGTCAGGTTCTTGCGGTGGTTGCCGGCGGCGTTCGGGTCGGCGGGGTCGCGGGTGACGGTGTACTTGGTGGCGAGCACGAACCGGTCGCGGTGGCCGTCGAGTACTTCACCGACGATCCGCTCGCTCTCGCCGTCGCGGTAGTTGATCGCGGTATCCACGACGTTGCCGCCGGCGTCCGCGTACACGTCGACCATCCGGCGGCACTCGTCGAGCCCCGCGCCGACGGTGCCCTCTCCGCCGAAGGTCATCGCGCCCAGGAACAGCTCGGAGACGCGCAGGCCGGTGTTGCCGAACAGGCGATAACGCATAAGGGCTTCCTCTTCTTCACTTTCGGGAATGCGGCCATCGTCGGGTGGGCGACCGCGCCGGGTCCAAGACCGGTCGTGATAACCAAAGGCTATGGACACGCACCTGCGAGATCTCAGGTACTTCGTGGCGATCGCCGAAGAGCTCAACTTCACCCGGGCCGCGGAGCGATTGTTCGTGTCGCAGCCGGCGCTGAGCAAACAGATGCGCCAGTTGGAGGAGGGGCTTCGGACCCGCCTGTTCGACCGGGATCGCCGAGCCGTCACGCTCACCACCGCCGGCGCCGCGCTGTTGCCGGCGGCGCGTGAGGTGATCCGCTGCTGGGACGAGGCGCAGCGGGTGGTGGGCGACGCGGTCGCGGCCGAGGCCGCGTCGTTGCGGGTGGGGCTGTCCACGAGTGTGGGTCGCGGGTTGTTGCAGCGGGCGCGAGAGGGGTACGCGGTGCGGCGGCCCAACGGGCGCCTGCAGATTCGGCAGATCGACTGGGACGACGCGACGGCCGGACTGGCCGACGGGCGGGTGGACGTCGCGTTGGTGTGGTTGCCGCTGCCGAACCAGGAGGCGTTCGCGACGCGGGTGGTGGCGACCGAGCCGAGGTGCGTGGTGGTGCGCGAGGATCATCCGCTCGCGGGGCGCTCGGAGGTCGCCTTCGCGGAACTCCTGGACGAGCCGTTCCTGGCCCTGCCTCCTGCCGCGGGGCCGCTGCGCGACCACTGGTTGGCGATCGACCATCGGGAGGGGCACCCGGTGCGGGTGGGGGCGACGGTGTCGAACGCCGACGAGACCTTCGCGGCCGTGGAGGAGGGCAGCGGGATCGTCCTGATCGCGGCCGGAAACGCGGCGATCTACCAGCGGCCCGGGACGGTGGCGATCCCGGTGAGCGGGCTGAGCCCGAGTGAACTGGCACTCGCCTGGCGGGCGGACGACCATCGCGGGACGGTCCGCGACTTCGTCGAGACACTCCAGGGCGCTTCTTCCGGATCGCCCCGCTGACCGGACGAGGGCGGCGGCGAGGTGGTTGGTGACGGCCTCGTCCCGGGCGGTGGATACCGTGCGGGAATGAGCAACCATATCCGGCCACGGGCGGCGGGACGCTTCGGGCTTCGGCTGTTCGGTGTCGGGTCTCGCGTTCGGGTCGAGGCCTTGCGAGTCGGTACCGACCGGGCAGGTGCGCGTGAAGTGCGGCCGGCCCGGGGTCGGGCACGCGCTGGTCAGTGTGAATCCACGTCCTCGTACATGCTGTACAGCCGCCGGGTTGCGCCGGTGTGGTCCCGGTCGGCTACCGCCGTCCACGCTCGGGACACCAGTTCGCGAGCCTGGCGGCCGGGCCACGGGTCGGGGAGCAACTCCGGGGGCAGCAGCGGGTCGGGCTCCATCGCGCGACCGAACTCGACGGTCAACTCCACCCCGATGGTGAGCAGTTCGATGTCGTCGAAGGCCTCCGCCGATTCCAGTCGGGCCAGTCGGGGTCGGGTGACTTCGATCAGCCGGTGGTAGCGCTCGGCCGACTCGGTCAGGGGCCACAGGTGCGCGGCCAGCTCCGCCGGCCGGTCCAGCGAGCCGATCCGCAGGTCCCGGCTGGTGAGCAGGGTGATCGCGTCCGCCACGCCCAGGTGGTGCGCCTCGGCCGAGATCAGCTCGGTCCATTCGTTCGCGGACACGTACAGCCCACCCTGCAACGGTGCGCCGCCCAGGCGCAGGATCGCGTCGCGCAGCGCGTCGCGCGCGGAGCGCGCGGACTCCGGGATCGCGAACGCGACCAACCGCCAAACCCCGTCCCACGGTTCCAGGCCGCGATCCTGGCGGAACGCGTAGCGGACGAACTCGACGTTGGGTTCGAGGGTGCGCAACGTGTCCTCGGATGCGCTCAGCACCGCCTTGCGGCCACGCCCCCGGTGGGTGAACCGGCCCTCCGCGACCAGGCGCTTGATGCACAGCCGCACCTGCTGGTCGGTCATCCCGAGCGCGCTCGCGACGGTGTACAGCTCACCGGTGTCGACGCTGCCGTCCGGCCGCACCATGGCGTAGACGAGGGTGCGGGTCGGGATCTCGACCGGGCCCGATCCTGGTGTTCCTGGCATGCCCCGAGCATACGAGCGGGGCGACGCACGCACGGTGCTCACCCGCGCGGGCCGGTCGGGCCGGATCCGACCGGGCGGATCATCGTGGTCACGGCCGCGAAGCCCATCAGTCCGCGCAGATAGGGCGTGTGCTCGGTTTTGGTCGCCACGAAGCCGTGTCGTTCGTAGAGCGCGCGGGCGCGCGGGTTGACGTCGATCACGTCGAGCCGGATGTGTCGGCAACCGAGTTCGGGGGCCAGCGCGGCGACCTCGTCGAGCAGCCGGCTGCCGATGCCCAGGCCGCGTCGGTCCGGGTCGACGGCGATCCCGTCCATCACCAACTCGTTCGGCTTCGGGTGGCGTTCGAGCAGGGCCAGGATGGCGATCCGGTGCAGGCCGCCGAGGCGGCCGTACGTGCGCAGCACATCGCGCGCGGAGCCGCCGGTGAAGCCGCGTCCGGCGTGGGTGTAGCCGGCCACGCCCACCAGTACGCCGTCCTGTGTCGCGGCGATCGCGCGGTCCGCGTTCAGGTGCTCGGCGATGAAGGCGATGCCGGTCTCGGGCGGACCCAGCGCGGCGCCCAGCTTGCGGCCGAATGCCTCCCAGTACAACTCGGCCGCCCGGCGGCGCGCGTCGGGCGGCAGGCCGCGTCGGATGTGCGGGGCGCCGGAGGCCGGGCGATCCGAACCTGTTCCCGCGTTGGGCTCGTTTGCCTGGTCCATCGCTGTCTCCGGGGGTTGTGAGGGGTCGGGCCGGGACGGGCTCGGCGTTTCGGCTCGGACGCGCCGACGCGCTCCGCTCGGCGCTGAAGCGATCATGCCTGGGCTTGCCGGAAGCAAGCATACTCGAAACGTTCGTTTGACATACGGGCGTTGCGATAGCGATAGTTTTTCCGAAACGGAGCGATGCGGCACGAGCCGCGTGATGCCGTGCGAAGGAGACGAAGGCATGAAGCTCGGATCCACCATGCGACGCCATCGTGGGCTCACCATCGGCGCCGCGATCGTCGCCCTGCTGCTCCTGGTCGGCCTGGGCGCGGCGGTGTACGCGGACCACGCGAACACGTACGACCTCGACGAGGAACGGATCGCCTTCCAGGACGGCGCGCAGCGGCTGGACGGCGTGCTGGCCAAGCCCACCCGGGGGCGCGGCCCGTACGGGCTGGTGGTCCTGGTGCACGGCGACGGCGCGAAGAACGCCACCAACGACGGTTTCTATCGGCCGCAGATGGAGGCCTACGCCCGGGCCGGCTATGCGACGCTCTCCTGGAACAAGCCGGGAGTGGACGGCACGCCCGGGAACTGGCTCGACCAGAGCATGGACGACCGGGTCCGGGAGGCCGAGGCGGCGATCGCGTGGAGTCGCTCCCGGCCGGACGTGGACCACGCCCGGGTGGGGCTGTGGGGGGCCAGTCAGGCGGGCTGGGTCGTGCCGAAGGTGGCCGCGCGCACACCGGACGTGCGGTTCGTGATGGCGGTCTCGCCGGCGATCAACTGGCTGCGCCAGGGCCGCTACAACCTGCTGGCCGAGCTGCGTGCGGACCACGCGTCGCAGGCCCGGATCGACGACGAGGTGCGGCGCAGCGACCGGACCCGGCAGTTGATCCGGGAGGGCGCGACGCACGAGCAGTACCGTGCGGCGCTGGGCGACGCGGCGGACATGCCGGCGGACCGGTGGGCGTTCGTGCGCAAGAACTTCGCCGCGGACGCGAGCGCGGACCTGGCTCGGGTGCGGGTGCCGGTGCTGTTGATGCTGGCCGGGCACGACGTGAACGTGGACGTCGCGGAGACCGAGGCGGAGTATCGCCGACTGCTCGGCGGACGGGCCGAGTTGACGGTGCGTCACTACCTGGGTGCGGCGCACTCCATGGTGCGGAAGGACATCGAGGACTCACAGCTCGACACGTACTTCACGGCGATCTTCGCGCCGCGCGACCTGTTCGCCGCCGGCTACCTCGGCGACCAGCGCCGCTTCCTGGCCGGTCGCTGAGCGAGCGGGCCGGGCCCGGCGGATCCTGCCGGGCCCGGCCCGATCGGCGTCACACCGCGACCGGGATCGCGCCCAGGGCCGCCGCCACGTCCGCCAGCTGCGGATCGGCGGCGGCCCTGGCCAGCGCGGTGGTCAGGGCTTCCGCGTAGGTGGCGCCGGCCTCGGCCAGCCGGGTGCGTCCCTCGTCGGTGATCACGCTGTACACCCCTCGGCGGTCCTTGGGACACAGGTCGCGTCGGGTGAGGCCGTCGGTTTCCAGGCGGACCGCGAGCCGGCTGACCGAACTCTGGTTGAGGCCGATCGAGTCGGCGAGCTCCTGCATGCGCAGCTCACCGTCGGGGGCGACCGCGAGCCGGGAGAGCGCGCGGTACTCGGACAGCCCTATCCCGTGCCGCCGTTGCAGGGTCCTGCCGAGGTCGTGCTCGACGCGCGCATGCAGCACGACGACCTGCTCCCAGAGCTTGGCGTCCATGGCACCGTCCCCTTTCGCGGTTCGGTCGAGTGAACCAGTGCGGTTCGGTCGAGCTTCCGTCGGCCGCGGAGCGACATGGCGGGAGACCGCTGTTGACAACAGATTACATGCAGTGCCAGATTATGCATGCGCAAGCAAACAATGTATGTGCATGCACCTTCTTGGTGCATGCACCTCTTGAATCCGGGAGCCACCGTGACCATCTCCACCGCAGCCGACGCCGCCGCCCCGATCCGCCGGGTCGCCACCACGCCGGACTGGTACGAGCCGTACAAGATTTCGCAGGCCATCCGGGCCGGCGGCCTGATCTTCGTGTCCGGGCAGGCCGGATTCGACGAGAACGGGCGCACCGTCGAGGGCGGCTTCCTGGAACAGGGCCGGCAGGCCTTCCGCAACGTGGAACGGGTGCTCGCCGAGGCGGGCGCGACCCTCGCCGACGTGGTCAAGGTCGGCATCTTCGTCCGGAACATGGCCGAGAACCTGGACGACGTGATCGTGCTGCGCGAGGAGTTCCTGTCCCTGCCGTACCCGGCGGACACCCTCCTGGAGGTCTCCTCGCTCGCCCGGCCGGACTGGCTGATCGAGGTCGAGGTCACCGCACTCGACCGCTGACCGCGCGATCCGCGCCCCGCGCAACCGACCACCCCGACCACACCGACGAACGGAAGCCGCGTTGACCACCACCACGAACCCGCTGCTGACCCCGTACCGGCACGGCGCGCTGGACCTGCCCAACCGGATCGCGATGGCCCCGATGACCCGGGGCCGCGCGGACGACACCACCGGCGTACCGAGCGAACACGCCGCCGCCTACTACGCCCAGCGGGCCGGCGCCGGCCTGCTGATCACCGAAGGGATCTCGATCCACCCGCTGGGCAAGGCAGGCCCGGGCATCCCGGGCCTGCGGACCGACGAACAGGTCGCGCGCTGGCGCGAGATCACCGCCGCGGTGCACGACGCGGGCGGCCGGATCTTCGCCCAGCTGTGGCACGTCGGCCGGATGACGCACCCGGTGACCCTGGACGGCGCGACGCCGACCGCCCCCTCGGCGGTGCCGATCACCGACGCGCCGATCTTCACTCGCGAGGGCCTGCTGCCGCACGTCACGCCGCGTGCGCTGACCATCGCCGAGATCCGGGACGTGGTCGCCGCGTTCGCGCGCGCCGCGGGCCGGGCGATCGAGGCCGGGTTCGACGGGATCGAGATCCACGGCGCCAACGGATACCTGTTCCAGCAGTTCCTGGCCGAGAACACGAATCTGCGTACCGACCGCTACGGCGGCTCGCGGGAGAACCGACTGCGTTTCGTGCTGGAGGTGGTGACCGCGGTCACCGCCGAGATCGGCGCCGACCGGGTGGGCCTGCGGATCTCGCCGGACAACCCGGAGAACCAGATCCGCGAGTCGCACCCGCGCGAGACCTACCGGGCGCTGGTCGACGCGCTGGACCCGCTCGGCCTGGCCTACCTGCACGTGCTGGAGCGCGGCGACTACGACGCGCTCGCCGACCTGCGTCCGCGCTGGTCCGGCACGCTGATCGCGAACCACAACGGCCCGACGCCGGTGGATCCGGGGACGGCCGAGCGGCTGCTCGCCGCCGAACTCGCCGACGTGGTGGCCTTCGGCCGGCTGTTCATCACCAACCCGGACCTGCCCGCGCGGATCGCCGAGGCACTGCCGCTTGCCGCGCCGCCGGTGGCACACGTGTACGGCGGCGGCGCGCGTGGCTACGTGGACTATCCGGCGGCCTCGGCGAAGGTCGGCTAGCGCCGGACCGGGATCGGGACTACGACCAGGACTAGGGGGTTCAGGCCGCCGCGTCGAGCGGGTCGGCGGTGCCGGTGAGCGCGGCGCGCAGCGTTTCCGGGGTCAGCAGGCCCACGGCTCGGCCGGTCTCGTCGGTCACGGCCCATACCCGCATGCCCCGGGCACGCATGGTGGCCATCGCCTCGGCGGCGGACATCTCCGGGCGGGCGAACGGGCCTTGGTCGTGCCTGATGTTCCCGATCGGCGTGCGCGCGGTGTACCACGAGCGGGTCCGGTACGGCGCGAGCTGGGCGCGGCGCACGATGCCGAGGCAGTGGCCGTCCTCGGCGTGCAGGATCACGTGGTCGGCGTCGGCCGCGTGGATGATGTCGATGGCCTTGTCGACCATGGTGTTCGTGTCGATCCGCAGCTCGGCCGGTTGCATGGCCTGGGCGACGGTCAGCGGGCCGACCGGAGTTGCCGGGCGGACGGTGCGATGGTGGGGGATGGCGGTCATCGAGGGCACCTGGTTTCCAGTCGTCCGGATCCGGGGGTTGGGCCCGGTCGCCGGTGGTTCGGGTCTTGGGGGGCGCGGCCGGGGAACCGGCTGCGGGTCGGACCGTGCGCGCACCGACTTGGGACGACACGCCCCGGCGGGGCGGCGGGAGTTCGGCGCCCGAGCTGCTCGGCCGGCGGATGCCGGTGGGCCGAGGGTTCGACGTGGGCGTGGCGGCCCACGACGGGCGGTGGCGCAAGTGGCGCTGTGCGCTCGGTCGGTGGGCGAACGGTGGCCCCGGGCAGCCCGGCGACGCATCCTGGGGACCCGGCCGACGCGGCCGATCGTCCTCGCCCACCGAGGACGGCGTCGGCGCGGAAGCCGACGTGCGAAATGTCTTCGGTAGGGCCACCTTACCGTCTTTTTGACGCACCGCCGACCCGGCGTCGGGACGATTGGGTCGGAAACGGCCTTATTCGCCGCCGAGTTGAGCTCTCGGGCACCCCGGCGGGCGGGTGGCCCGGCCGGTCCGTCCCCAGGCGCCGCACGGCGGTTGGCCGTCGCGGGCCGCCGGATGTAAGGCCGCGGGTTTTTGGTGAAGAGCCGCGGATTGCTCGTGCGAGTCGCGGACTTCCCATGGACAGTCGCGGGCGGCCGTGGGGAGCCGCGGACTACCAGGTGTAGATCGGCTTGCCGTTGCGATCCTTGGCCTCGGTGAAGACCTTCATGCAGGCACCCTCATCCGACGCGTTCAAGGCGGAGGATCCGCTCGGGAGTTGGCCGGCCGGCGGAGCCTGCGGCGTGGACGGGGGAGCCGTCGTGGCGCCGCTCTTGCCGCCGCCCTTGAAGGTCGGGCCGGAACCCCAGTCGGTGCCGATCTGCACCGTCACATGGGTTGCGTTCGCCTGTGGGGACAGTGCGGTGGCGGGCAGCCCCAGTGCGTCGGCGACCGCCTGGGCCTGGTCCTTGTCCTTGGCCGGGAAGATCACCGCGCTGGTCTGCCGCTTGGCCGCGGCCGGGCCCTTGGCGGCCTTGGTGAAGCCCTGCGCCACCAGGCCCTCGGCGACCGCACCCGACTGGGTGCTCCCGGTCGCGCCGACCACGGTGATCCGGATCGCGGCCTTGTCCACGTTCGACGCGGGCGGCGGCGGTTGCGTCGTGCCGGGGGCGGTGGTCTCGGTACCCGGCGGCGGCCCGTTCTTGTCGAAGGCGACATCCGAGCGGACCATCTTGAACAGCGTCTCGGCGGACGCGGCCGGGACCAGGTGCTGTTCGGGCGCCTGCGGATCCGCGTCGTGCGGCATCGTGGTCATGGTGATCCGGTTGGTGTTCACCTTGTTCAGCGTGGTCGCCAGCGAGGTCAGCTTCTGCAGACCGTTGAGGCCGTCGTCGACGGTCAGCGACTTGGTCGCCGCGTCGGCGACCTTGAACAGCTTGACCGGGTTGGTGATCGTGCTGTTCGACTTGAGCGTGCGCACCATCGAGTTGAGGTACATGTGCTGCGCGTGGGTGCGCCCGACGTCGCTGCCGTCCTCGAAGGCGTGTCGCGTGCGCAGCCACTTGAGCGCGTCCTCGCCCTGGATGGTGTGCGGGCCGGCCGGCAGCTTGAGATGCGAACCCACCACGTGCCGCTCGCCGTTGACGTACTCGACCTGCTCGTCCTGGATGTTCGACTGCACGCACACCTCGACGCCGCCGACCGCGTCGGCCATCGACACCACGCCGGAGAAGGTCACCATCATGAAGTGATCGATGTGGATCTTGGTGAGCAACTGCCAGGTGCCGACCACACATCCGGGACCGCCGCGGCCGAGGCTCTCGTTGATGGTGGTGTTGATCGGCGCGAACTTCTGCTTCGTCTTCGGGTCGGTGCAGGCCGGGATCTGCACGCGCGTGTCGCGCGGAATGCTGATCACCGACGCGTTGCTGCGGTCCGCGGACACATGCAGCAACATCTGTACGTCCGCCCGCGGCGCGCCGCCGTCGCAGGCTCCGCCGAGCTTGCAGTCGATCGGGTCGTTCCGCCCGTCCGAACCGATCATCAGGATGTTCAGCGAAGTGCGGCCGAACGCGTCGGGCCCCTCCTTGGGCACGTCGACATCGCTGATGTTGAGCTTGCTGTGCTTGATGTTCGCGTTGAGCTTCTCCCAGATCACATAGCCGGTGATCCCGAGCGCGACGAACACGACCGCCATCACCAGCGCCGTGATCTTGAGCTTGCGGAACCGACGCGGCTTGCCGCGTCCGGTGCGCTTGGCCCGGTTTGCGGCCCGGCCGCCCGATGCGCCGTCGCCCCGACGGGCGCGCGGCACCACGGGAGTGTCGGTGCCGGTGGATTCGGGGCCGGCGTCGGTCGCGGCGGTGGTCGCAGTCGCATCGGAGGCGGGCGGTTGCGGCGCCGCGCCGGTGCGGCGGCGGCGACGACCGGACTCCGGTGCGGAACTCAAAACGACTCCCCGAGTGCTGTCGTCGGACCTATGCCGCGTCGCCGCGGATTGGCTCGACACCGTACCGGGCGGCCGGAACGGACCGTACATGTGCCGGCTGCGGACCATTCGGAACGGCAGCCTCAGGGGGAACGGACGGCATACCGCACACGATGGTTGCAGCGCGGGGGATTGCTCCGGGTATGGCTCGTCACGACGCGCGCCGGACCGTGGCGGCGCGGACGAAGCGGTCGGAGCACGACGAAGACGGCGCCGCCCTCGGGGGGAGGGGGCGGCGCCGTCGCTCTGGCGTCGGTGAGCGGGATCACCTCTCGGCGGGGGGCACGCCGCGACTCCAGCCGAACGGTAATTCGCGGCGGCAAAGGTTGGGCCCGGGGACACCCGTTCACCGACTGTCAGGTACAACGAGCGAACCCGGGCAAGCATTCCCGGCATAGCGCTCGAATCGATCGATCGAAGTCCCCGGCCGACCGGTCGCCGGTCCGGGCCCCCGGCCGGGCCGTGCCGGCCGGGATCAGGTCGGCCGACGCATGCTCACCGGGCGCCGGCGGTCCACGGGAGGGCCGGGCGGCATGTGGCGGGATCGGGTCCGGTACGCCCCGGGTAGTCGAGCAGCCGACCGTCGGGGGTGCGGACACATTCCGTCGACCCCGGCTTCGGCGCGTCTCGGGCGGAGTCCCACACCAGCTTGCCCGCGGCGTCGTAGCCGCGGATCCGGGGGCCCTCGCCGAACTGGAACGCGTCGGCCACCTCGCTGGTGTACCCGACGCTCTCCGTCGCGTACCAGACGCCGCCCGTCATGATCGCCGGGCGCTCGCCGCTGCCCCGGTCCATGGTGATTCGCGCCACGGGAGCGTTGTAGCGGCCCGCGGAGTAATCGGTCCAGCTCGAACCGGACTTGGTGCCGCCGCTGAGGTCCACCTGGATGACCCCGGTGAGCAGATCGAAGTCCTCCCGGACCAGGTGCGGAGAGGGAAGGCCCGAGCCCGAACACTCCAACGCGTTGCGTCCGGCCACGTCGACCGCGACGGCGAAGATGTTCCCGGGATCGGCGGACCGCGGGCTGCGCACCGCGAAATAGGGGCGGTATCCGCTCGCGGTGGCCGGGTCGAACCTGCCGGCGGCGCATGCGGCGACGAATCGGGCGGCGTCCACGTCGGACACCGCGACCTCGGCCGGGACCGGCACCTGCTTCAGCGGCAGCGGGCGATCCGTCAGGGAGGGCGCGAGGGTGGGTATCGACCCCGAGTTCGCCGGCCCGGGGACCGACCCCGAGTTCGCCGGCCCCGGGACCCGGGCGGCCCCGTCGTCACCGGAGACCCCGAGCAGGACTCCGGTGACCAGGCCGGCGACCGCCGCCGCGGCAGCCAGCGGGAGCAGTACCCGGCGCGGTGGTGTCAGCCGGCCCAGGGTTTGCCGGCGGGTCGTGGGCGGCGCCGGCGTCGGGGAGTCGGCGTGCGGGAGGAGGGCGAGCAACTCGGCGCGGCGAGCGGCGCCGTGCGGCAGATCGCGCTCGGCCGGGATCGGGTTCGAGGGCATCACGAGGTCTCCTCGGCGATGACGCGGTGGTCGGGGCGGGACGGTGCGTATTCGCGCAGGTCGTGGCCGAGTCGGCGGCGTGCACGGTGCAGGCGCGATTTGACGGTGCCCAGGGCCACGCCCAGCGCGGTGGCGGCGGCCTGTTGGTCCAGGCCGCTCCATACGCACAGCTCGATCACCTCGCGTTCGTGCGCGGGCAGTCGGCCGACGGACGCGCGCAGCGCGACCAGGGCGCGCTCCTCGTCGAGCCGATCGGCGACGTCCTGGGCGTGGTCGGGGACCGGCGACGGGGTGGGCAGGCGTTCCTTGAGCGCCTGATAGCGCCGCCGGGCCCGCCCACCGTTGGCGGCGGTGTTGCGAGCGATGCCCAGCAGCCACGGCAGCGCGCTGTCCCGGTCCAGGGTGACGGCGCTTCGATGCCGCCAGGCCTCCAGGAAGACCGCCGAGGTCAGGTCCTCGGCCTCGGCCCAGGAAGCGGTGCGGCGGGAGAGGAAGTTGTAGACCGCGCGGGAGTGCCGATCGAAGATGGCCCCGAACGACTCGGGATCACCTGCGCACGCCCTCTCCCACAACTCGCGATCGCATATCGGGGTGATGGTCACACCCTGTCTTGTCCGGCGGGTGGTTGCGGGTTCCCGGTGACGGCACGGCTCTCCAGGCCGGCGATCAGCACGTCCAGACCGGCGTGGAACTCGATCTCGGGTGTGCTCGTGGCGGCGGCGCCGGCGATCTCGATCAGGTACGGGAAACGCTCGGCGGGCAGCGCCCGGGCCCGGTCGGTGATCGCCCGGACGTCCTCGTCCGGGGCGATCGACAGCGGGCCGGCCAGTTCGGCCTGGGCGAAGCCGGTGACGAAGCCGGTCACGGCGCGGAACGCGTACAGCAGGTCGGCTCCGCGCCGGCCACTGCGGGCGAGCGCGCGCAGCAGTGCCTCGCCGTGCGCCAGGGTCGCCGGGTCGGTGATCCGGCGGGTGAGGATCAGCGGGATGACGTCCGGATGGGCGCGCACGGCACGCCAGTTCGCCTCGGCGAGCCGGCGGGTCTCGACCCGCCAGTCGGCGTCCTCGGGGTGGTCGGTGACCGCCGGCAGCGCGTCCGCCAGCACGGCCTCGACGAGCAGCCCCTCCAGGCCCTCGCGGCCGTCCACGTAGTTGTAGATCGTCATCGCCCCGGTGCCCAGCGCCGCCGCGAGGCTGCGCATGGTCAGCGCGGTCAGGCCGTGGGCGTCGACCAGGGTCAGGGCCGCCGTGCGCAGTTGCTCGCGACTGAACTTCCGGGGTGCGGGCACGATGCTCCTCCTTGACGTACGTACAACGTACGTGTTCGACTGGCGCTGTTCACGTACAGAGTACGTCAACGCGGTCCCGGCGGCTCTCGCCGGACTGCCGGGCGCGCCCGAACGCGCCCGACTTCCCCTGTGGCAAGGAGTTTCGATGACGCACGTCGACCTGTTCGAATTCGCCCTCCGATTGGCCGACGGCGGCCGGATCAGTGCCGGCGAGCGTCGGATGGACGGTGCCTCGGCCGGCTGGCAGGTGGCCGCCTTCCAGGTCGGGACGGATGCCGACCTGCACGCCGACCAATGGGAGATGCACCCGGAGTCGGACGAGGTGGTGTGCGTGTGGACGGGCGCGGTACGGATGATCCTGCGCGCCGCGGACGGCGTCGGCGAGGAGCCGCCGGTCACGCTGCGGTCGGGGGCCGCGTTCGTGGTGCCGCGGGGGCGGTGGCACCGACTCGAACTCGCCGAGCCCGCAGACCTGATGTCGATCGCCCGACGCCGCGGGACCCGCCTGGAAGGGCGCACGGAGACCTCGCGGGGGCGGGCATGACCGCCACGGTCGAAGCGGCGGCCGGCCGGGTCCCGATGCCGCGCGCCACCCGGATGTTGCTGGTCGTGGTGCTGACCGTGCAGTTCACGGTCGCGCTGGACATGTCGGTGGTGAACGTGGCGCTGCCGGACATCCGGGACGACCTCGGCTTCGGTGCCGACGGGCTGCCGTGGGTGGTGAACGCGTATGCGCTGAGCTTCGGCGGACTGCTGATGCTCGGCGGCCGGGTCGGTGACCTGATCGGGCGCCGCCGTACGCTCGTCGCGGGCCTGACCGTGTTCGGCCTGGCCGGTCTCGCGGGCGGCCTGGCGACCTCGCCCGGTGCGCTGATCGCCGCCCGTGCGGTGCAGGGGATCGGCGCCGCCGCGCTCGCGCCGGTGGCGTTCGCGCTGATCACGGTGACGTTCCCGGCCGGGCCCGCCCGATCCAGGGCGCTCGGGTGGTGGGGTGCGACGGCCGCGGCCGGCGGCGCGTTCGGGGTGCTGATCGGCGGGCTGCTCACCGAGTCGGTGGGTTGGCAGGCGGTGATGTTGATCAACGTGCCGATCGTGGCCTTCGCGCTGCTCGCCGCGCTGCGGCTGCCTGCCGATCGATCCGAACCCGGCCGCGCGCCCGGCCTTGATCCGGCCGGTGCGCTGCTGGTCACCGCGGGGGCGACCACGCTGGTCCTGGGTGTGGTGCGGGCCGAGCGGCAGGGCTGGGGGTCGTTCACGACGATCGGTACGCTCGCGGCGGCGGCGGTCCTGCTCGCGGCCTTCGTGCTGGTCGAACTGCGCTCCGCCGAACCGCTGTTGCGGATGGGTCTGCTGACCCATCGGCCCGTGCTCGGCGCGAATCTGTTCATGATGCTGTTGTTCTCCGGCCAGTTCGCCGCGTTCTACTTCACCTCGCTCTACCTCCAGCAGGTGCTCGACTACGGACCGGCCGCCGCCGGTGCGGCCTTCGTGCCGTTCTCGGGCGGGGTCGTGATCGGTTCGGTGCTGGCCACCAGGACGGTGGCCCGGCTCGGCCTCGGTCGGCTGCTGGGGTTGGGCGGGGCGCTCGCGGCGGTCGGATTCGCCTGGTTCGGACTCGCGTTCGACGTCGACGGCACGTTCCTGCGCTCGATCCTGGGCCCGTCGCTGGTCGCGAGCATCGGCGCCGGCCTGTGCTTCGTGCCGCTGGGCACCGCCGCGACCGCCGGGGTGCCCGGGCACGAGGCCGGGATGGCGGGCGGGTTGATCAACAGCTCGCGGCAGATCGGCGGTTCGATCGGCCTGGCCGCGCTGGTCACCCTGGCCGCATCGGTCACCGGCCCGAACGCCGACGCCTCGAAGCGGGAACTCGCGCACGGGTACGCGGTCGCCCTGGGCGCGGCGGGCGGTCTGCTCGTGCTGGCGGCGGTGGTCGCGCTGGTGCTGGTCCCGGCGAGGGTCGGCAGCGTGCGGACCGGAGACGGGTCCCCCGATCATTCACGTTGAGCGACGCGTCGACTACGGATCTGCTACAACCGAAAGGAGGAAGGGAGATGAACTCATGACATCCACCGAGTTGTTCATCACCGATCTGCCCGACGGGCTCACCCTGGCACCGCTCCCGACCCGAGGCGTCGCCACGCCGACGCCCGGCCACGGCTCCGACGACCCGACCACGCTTGCGGTGGGCGAGGAGGGTGAGGACGACGACGGGCCGACCACGCTTGCCGTCGGCGAGGAGGGTGAGGACGACGATTGCGGGCCCACCACGCTTGCGGTGGGCGAGGAGGGCGGGGACGACGACCCCACTACGCTCGCGGTCGGCGAGGAGGGTGAGGACGACGACTGACGTCGAGTCCCGCTGCGGGATCGTCGGCCGGCTCGGCGACGAGCAGGTCGCGAGCGTGCGGCGGTGCCTGCGCGAACGCGGGGTCGATCCGGTCCACCTGGATCTGTCGAAGTTCCCCGCCCGCACGACACTGTCGCTGCGGGACGGTGTGCCGTGGTCGCCGAAACCGGCCGGTGTCGCTGGGGTGCGGACCTGGTACGTGCGCTCGATGCCGTTGCCGCTGCCGTTCTTTCCCGCCGGTGGTGGGCGCGGCGCCGACGCCGGCGAGGGCGGACCGCAGGCGGCGGCGGAGCGGGACCGCGAGTTGCGGGTGGCCTATGCCGCCGGTCGGGAACGGCGTTCGTTCGGCTTCAGCTTCCTGGCGGCGCTGGACCGGGACGGTGCGCGGCTGGTCAACTCGCCCGGCACGTTCGCCCAGCACTTCCTGAAACTGGAGCAACTCCGGGCGCTGCGCGACGCCGGGGTGCCGGTGCCGAGCACGTTGGCCTCCAACGACCCCGAGGCGGTCCTGGAGTTCGTCCGGGAACTGGACGGGCCGATCGTCTACAAGCCGCTCGCGGGCGGCGCGTTGTGCCGCCGGATCACCGCTGAGGATCTGCGGCCCGAACGGTTGCGATTGCTCGCCTCGGCGCCGGTGCTCTTCCAGGAGGAGATCCCCGGGAGCGACATTCGGGTCTACGTCGTGGCGGACGAGGTGGCCGCGAGCTACGAGATCGTCTCGGACCGAATCGACTATCGGGGCGCGGAGACCGCCGTGTTGCCGACCGTACTCACCCCGGCCGAACACGACGCGTGCCGCGCCGCCGCCCGGGCGTGCACGATGACGTTCACCGGCATCGACATCCGGCGTCGGTCGGATGGCGGCTTCGCGCTCCTGGAGTGCAATCCCTCGCCGATGTTCGCCGCGATCGAGCGACGCACCGGGGCGGACCCGGTCAGCCGCGCACTGGCCGACCTGCTCACCCACCGCCGGCAGCCGGACACGGCCTGAGGTCTGTCGGCAATCCCGCATCGTGGTGCTCGGTGGGGGATCGAAGACGGCCCTGGGTACGCTCCGGTGCTCGCCCGGGGATTCGTGAAGTGCCCTCGGCGGCGCGGATTTCGGGTTTGCCTCGGGTGGGCGGGGAAACCAAGTGGGGGGTGAGCAGGGGCTTTCCGGTCGCGAGGTGATCGCAGCAGAGCGCGCTTCGGACCGGGAGGGGTGTGCCGTCGGTCGGTGTCGGCGCCGGTCGGGTCGGCGAACTCGGCTGCCGCGTCGCACATATCGGCCTCTTTCGACCCGGCGCGTCGGATTGTGACCAACCGGTGCGCCGGACCGAGGTGCGGCCCTGCTGACTCTGCGTCAGACTGACGGAGCGTAGAAGCCTGCGCACCCGCCGGTGACCGACGTACGGGCGTACCGCACGAGCATGCGGGCGAGCGTACGACCAGAGGGGAGACCGATGAGTGTATTCACGCGTGTGTGTCGTCGAGCGGGTGCGGCGGTGGCCGCGGCCGCCGTGGTGGTTCCGCTGAGCGTCGTCCTGGCCGCGCCCGCGAGCGCGGCGCCCACCGCGTGTACCGCGCGGACCGGGCCGTATCAGCGCCAGGTCGAGAAGGCGCTGGGGCTCAAGGAGGACGGTCGGCAGTCCACCGTCGACTGCCGGGCCATCCGGACCTACCAGCAGCAGCACGGCATTCGCCCGGCGGCCGGCTACGCGGGCCCGGTCACCTACGGTGCGCTTCGGCGCAACGGCGGCGAGGGCGGCTGCCCGACCGACGTCGGTCGGATCGCGTGTGTGGACCTGAGCCGGCAGGTCAGTTGGATCCAGGACGGCGCGAAGCGGATCCACGGACCGGTCGCCATCCGCTCCGGACGGGACGGCTTCGAGACCCGCACCGGCCTGCACAAGGTCTACTACCGCGCGAAGAACCACTGGTCCACGCTCTACGACGTGGCGATGCCGTACAGCCAGTTCTTCGACGGCGGCATCGCGTTCCACGCGATCGACGGTTCGATCGGCTCGCCGCCCGGGTCGCACGGCTGCGTCAACATGCGGCCGGCGGACGCCCAGGCGTACTGGGATCTGCTGCGCACGGGCGACGAGGTGTACGTGTACGGGAGCAAGCCCGGTACCTGACGGGTGCGTTCGGGCCGCCGACCTCGACCGGTCCGGTCGCCGACCGCGACCGAGTCGGTCGGCGGCCCGTGGTCGCCGGGCCGGTCGAGGGCGGCGACCCGGGTCGCGACCGGCCGGCGGAGCGAGCCTGCCGGGTCCGCCGGGCGCGGGTCAGACCGCGCGCAGCGCGCCCGGGTGCCGGCCGGTGAGGTGGTCCAGCGCGGCCGAGGTGGGCTCGTCGACGGGGAGGTAGACGAGCAGGGTTTGATCGACGTCGGCCAGATCGAGGATCTCGCGCTCCAAGCGCAGTTCGCCCGCCTCCGGGTGGGCCAAGCGCTCGACACCGACCCGGCGCGGCGGCGTGGCGGGCGCGGCCAGCCGGGCGGTGAACGCGGTGCCGGCGGTGACGGCCAGCCCGTCCAGGAAGTCCTGCACGTACGGATCGTCGAAACCGGCCGCCAACCGCAGGATCGCGGCGTGTTCGTCGGCTATCCGCTCCCAGTCGGGATAGGCCGCGCGGGCCCGGGGGTCGGTGAACACGTAGCGCGCGAGGTTGGGTTGCTCCTCGTCCAGGATGCCCAGCGGGCGGGCGAGGCGCTCGTAGCCGTTGGTGAAGGCGAGCACGTCGCCGAGCCGGTCGACCAGCAACGCCGGGGCCGGCTCCAGGCGGTCCAGGAGCGCGCGCACGGTGGGTCGCACGGCCCGGGCCGGCGGCTGCCCGCCCGGGCACGGGAACGTCTCGCCCGAGGCGGCCTTGGCCAGCCGGCACACGTGCATGCGCTCGTCCGCGGTCAGCCGGAGCGCGTCCGCCAGTGCGGCCAGGACCTGGCCGGACGGGCGGCGGTCGCGGCCCTGCTCCAGCCGTGCGAGGTACTCGACGCCGACCCCCGCCAGGGTCGCCAACTCGGACCGGCGCAGGCCCGGGGTGCGCCGCCGGGCGCCGTCGGGAAGCCCGACGTCGGCGGGCCGGACCGCCGCGCGGCGGTCGCGGAGGTACGTACCAAGTTCGTTCTCGCTCACGGCCCGCAGTCTATGGCGAGTGGGCGCTGCGATCGTGGCCTCGGCGGTGCCGCTCTCGGCACGGCCTTCCTCGGCACCGGCCGGCCGAGCACGGTGGGCGGCGCGCCGGCCGGGCCTCGGCCGGACGCGTTCGCACCTTCATCGCATCGAGGAAACCCATGTTCATCGGCTACATCGTGCGCTCCGGCGGCGGTGTTCACTCCGGTCGCGGTCGCCGCCCCGGTGCTTCGGGTGGCGTTGCGGCGCGGATTGCTCAGCGGTCGGTGCGGTGTGCGGCGATCGTGCCCAGGCGCTGGATGTCGGTGACCGTCTCGGCCAGAACGGCTAGTTGGCGGCGGAAGGCGACGAAGTCGCGGGTCTGCCAGGCGAGTGCGGCCTGCTCCAGCGCGTGCTCCACCGCCTGCTCGTAGTGCGCGCGGGTGGCGTCGTCCACCCGTGCCAGCACCGCCGCGTCGATGTGCGGGCGCAGCGGACTGTCGTCGATGACGATGCGCACGTTCGGGCGTTCCATGGCGTCAACGGTCGCATCGGTGACCGGGATCGGGCAGCCGGCGCACGGGGCGCGCATCGATGCGGACGGCGAGCGGTCGGGGGCGGAACGCCCGGTCGCGGTCCGGCGGGTGCGCCCGGGCGGGCGGACGGCGCGAGGGTCGGTCAGGAGGCCGAGCCGATCAGGGCCGCCGTGATGGCCGAGGTGAGTCGGTCCAGGTAGTCGTCGGTGAGCGGGGTACGGGTGATCGCCAGGCGCCAGTAGAGCGGGCCGACGATGAGGTCGAGGGCCAGGTCGATGTCGATGCCGGGCGGGAGTTCGCCGCGAACGTCCGCGGCCCGCAGCACGGCGGTGCCGATCCGGCGCTGGGTGCCGTGCAGCACGGTGTCCAGCTTGCCGGTGATCTCCGGATTGCGGGCCGCCTCGGCGAGCAGGTCGGGGATGATCTGCGAGGCGAGCGGGTGGCGCAGCGCGCGGGCGGCCTCGGCGAGCAGGACCCGCAGGTCGCCGCGCAGCGATCCGGTGTCCGGCGCGGGCAGGTCCTGGACGGCGATGGCCAGGACCAGGTCGACGACCATGTCCAGCTTGGCCGGCCAGCGCCGGTAGACGGCGGTCTTGCCGACGCCGGCCCGGCGGGCGACCGCTTCGATGGACATGCGGCCGTAGCCGACCGAGGCGAGTTCCTCGAAGACCGCGCCGCGGATCGCCGAGGTGACGTCCTCGCGCAGGACGGCGGCCCCGGCGGGGGGACGACGGGACGAGGGTTTCGGGTCGGCGGGCATGCGCCGATCGTACTGCGATACGACGATACGGTTGCGTTCTATCGTGGACCCGGTTACCGTCCCGGTACGGGACCAACGATGTCGTCGGCGCGGCCACGCTCCGGACGTATGCAGGACATGGGCGGGTGGGGCGGGATGGCCGAGTGGCACCGAGGCGGCGGCGACCCGAGCGCCGAGACGCTGCCGCTCCACGTGGTCGCCGACGGACCGGCTGCCCGACTGCCCACGATCGGCGGCCCCGCCGACCCGCCCGCCCAGCCCACCGGGCGGCACCGCAGACCACCCGCCGCCGACCCGGGAACGGCGAGCACGGCGCCGGACACCACCGGCGGCGTGGCCCGGGCCGGGCTGGTGATGGCCGCGGGCACCGTCCTGTCCCGCGCCACCGGCATGCTGCGCACCATCCTGATCGTCGCCGCGCTGGGTACCGCGGGCGCCGCCGACGCCTACAACGTGGCCAACACGATCCCGAACATGTTGTTCACGCTGCTCGCCGGCGGCGCGCTGAACGCGGTGTTCGTACCGCGGATGATCCGGGCGATGCGCGACGAGCGCGAGGGCGAGGCGTACGCGAACCGACTGCTCACGCTGACCGTGCTCGTGCTGGGCGTGCTCACCGTCCTGGCGTGGCTCGCCGCGCCGCAGCTGATCCGGCTGACCGGTGGACAACTGGGCGCCGGCGACGCCGGGGGCGGCCATGCGTCGGCGGTGACCTTCGCGCGCTACTGCCTGCCGCAGATCTTCTTCTACGGTGTGTTCACCGTCGTCGGCCAGATCCTGAACGCTCGGGGCCGGTTCGGCTCGATGATGTGGACGCCGGTCCTGAACAACGTGGTGGTGATCGCCACGTTCGCGCTGTTCATCGCGTTCACCCACGACGCCGGCCCGCGGGGGTTGTCCGCGGCGCAGACCCGACTGCTGGGGCTCGGCACCACGCTGGGCATCGTGGTCCAGGCCGCCTGCCTGTTCCCGTACCTGCGGGCCAGTGGCCTGCGGATCCGGCCCAGGTTCGACTGGCGCGGCAGCGGACTGCGCCAGGATGCCCGACTGGCCCGCTGGACGCTGCTGTTCGCGCTGGTCAACCAGATCGGCTACACGGTCGTGGTCAACCTGACCGTGGCCGCCGGTGCCGCCGCCGAGCGGGCCGGGGCGGCGGGCGGCGCCGGGTACACGCCGTACGGCAACGCGCAGACGTTGTGGATCCTTCCGCAGTCCGTGGTCACCGTTTCGCTGACGACCGCGCTGTTTCCCCGGATGTGTCGGGCCGCGGCCGAGCACCGCCCGCAGGAGTTGCGCGAACACCTCTCGCGCAGTCTGCGCCTGTCCGGCGTGGCGATCGTGCCGGCCGCGTTCGCGCTGCTGTGCTTCGGCCCGCAGCTGACCGAACTGATGTTCCGGCACGGCGAGACCGGCAGCGCCGACGTGACCGTGATGGCGCAGGTGCTGGCCGGCTTCTCACTCGGACTGATCCCGTTCTCCGCGCAATACGTGTTGCTGCGCGGCTTCTACGCGATGGAGGACACCCGTACGCCGTTCCTGGCCGCGGTGTGGATCGCCGTGGTCAACGCGGGCCTGTCCGGCGCGGCATACCTGCTGCTGCCGGCCCGGTGGGCGGTGGTGGGCATGGCGCTCGCCTACACCCTGGCCTACACCGTCGGCCTGGCGGTGACCGCGCTTCGGCTGCGCCGCCGGCTGAGCGGGGCCACCGGCCGGATCACGGCGGGTACGTACGGCCGGCTGATCGCGGCCGGCGCGGCGGCCGGCGGCGCGGGACTCGCGGCGACCCGGCCGCTCACCGCGCTGGGCGAGGGCGCGGGACTCGCCGCCCTCCAACTCGGCCTGGGCGGCGTGGTGATGGTCGCCGCGTTCGTGGCGCTGGGCCGGCTGTTGCGGATCCACGAGGTGACGGCGGCGATGGGCACGCTGCGCACCCGGTTCGCGGGATGAGCCGCGGTGCACGGGCGGGCGGGCCGGACGTCGGGGCCGCCCGCGACCGGGGTGGGTGCGATCCGTGCGCGCCGCGGTGAGGGCGCATCCTTGAGGGTGTGAAATCCGATCGGCTGCTCTCCATCCTGTTGCTCCTGCAGACTCGCGGCCGGGTGCCGGCGGCCGAGTTGGCCGAGCGTCTGGAGGTGTCGACGCGGACCATCTATCGCGACGTCGAGGCGCTGTCCACGGCCGGTGTGCCGGTGTACGCCGAGCGCGGTCGGCACGGCGGGATCTCGCTGCTGCCCGGGTTCCGGACCGACGTCACCGGGCTGACCTCGGACGAGGCCCGCGCCTTGTTCGTGCTCGCCGAGCAGGGCACCCACGCGGCGCTCGGCCTGGACGGCGCACTCGGCTCGGCGCTGCGCAAGGTGATGGTCGCGCTGCCCGCGCCGCATCGGCCGGCCGCCGAGGAGATGACCCGCCGGGTGCTGATCGACCCGCAGCGCTGGATGGTCGGACCGCGAACGGCGGTGGACGTGGCGGCGTTGCAGGAAGCGGTGTTCGCGGACCGACGGCTGCGGATCCGCTATCGGCGCAGCGGGTCGACGGCGCCGCGCACGTACACGGTCGACCCATACGGGCTGGTGGCCAAGGCGGGCACGTGGTATCTGGTCGCGGATCGCAACGGCACGCCGCGGTTGTTCCACACCGACCGGCTCACCGGGCTCACCGTGACCGAGGATCCGGTGCGGCGCCGGGCCGGGGTCGAACTGGCCGAGGTGTGGCATGTGTTGCGCCGGGGCATCGAGGAGCAGCCGGTGGTGGCGCGGATCCGGGCCCGGGTGCGGCGGACCCGGCTGGACATGTTCGTGCGGATCGTCGGGTCCTGGCTGACCGGGCCGCCGCAGGAGCAGGATGCCGAGTGGGTGACGGTCGAGCTGGGCTATCCGGCACTCGGCGCGGTCCGCCAACTGCTCCAGTTCGGCACGGACGTCGAGGTGCTGGATCCGCCGGAGGCACGCCGGGCGGCGGCCGATACGGCGGCGGCGATCGCCCGCGCGTACGGCTGAGCCGGCCCGGCGGCGGCCTCGGCCCTCGGTGGTCCCGGGCCGGTCGCGGACGCCGCGAGCGGGGCGGAATCCGTAGCCGTCCGGGGTGGCGCCCGCCGGGCCCGGGGGACCGTTCGCGGCCGTGGGACCACCCGATTCGGTGCTTTCCGGGCGGCGGCGGTGCGGTGGCGGTACGGCGGCGGTGCGGGGGAACCGGCGGAAGGGCCGTGTCCGGATCGCTCCGTGTTCATACGATCAACGGAACATGATGAGCGAGGGCTTGGGGGCACGGCGGTGCGGGTCGAGGATCTGTTGGGCATGCCCGAGCTGCGACTGGCCCTGCTGGCGGGTACGGAGGGGCTCGCGCGCGAGGTGCTTCGGGTGTGCGCGGCCGATCCGGTCGACCCCGGCGGGGGCCTGAGCGGCGGCGAACTCGTGGTGCTGCACACGGACGGGTACGGCGCCGACCACGGGGACCTCGCACGGGCGCTCACCGCGGCCGGCGCCGCGGCGGTCGTGGTCGTGCCCGAGGCCCGCGACGGGCTCGACCCCGCTCCCGACGAGGTGCCGTACCCGCTGGTCGGGGCCTGCGCGCAAGCCGGCCTCCCGCTGCTCCTGGCGCCGCGCGCGACCTCGGCGGTGCGGATCGCCGAGGTGGTCGCACACCGGGTCGCGATCGAACACGGGCCGGCCGCGGGACGGTTGCCCGGTCGGCAGCGGCGGCTGATCACGGCGCTGGCCGAGGGCGCGGACACACACGACCTGCTCGACCTGCTCGCCCGCGAACTCGGCGCGGCCTGCCGGGTGCTGACCCCTGCGGGGCGGGTGCTCGCCGGCGCGCCCTCGGGTGGGCCGGAGCCGGCGCGGGGCGCGGCCGATCCGGTCGCGATCGCCCGCGGTGCGCTCGCGGCGGAGCGACTGCCCGCGGTGATCGACGGCGAGACGGTGTTCGCGCTCGGCCGGGGGCCGGCGTTCGCGGGATACCTCGTGTGTGCCGGTGACCGCACCGACGACGACGCCCTGGCCCAGGCCGCCGACCTGCTGCTGCTCGGTGGCGCACGGCGGGCGGAGCGGCTCGCCGTGGAGCGCGCGCATGCCTGGGAACTCGTCGACCTGGTCGAGTCGGATGCGGCCCCGGACGCGGTCCGGGCCCGGTTGGGCGCGGCCGGCATCGGGCCGGACGCGGCGCCGATCGTGTGCTGTGCGGCGGGCGACGGCGCGGACCCGGCGACCGGGCGGCTCGTGGTGGACCTGATCGAGCGGGTGCTCGCGGCGGATCCCGCGGCGCGCTGGGTGGTGGCCTGCGGCAAGGCCGAGTCGGTCGTGTTCTGCTCGGCCGGGACCGGGGCCGGCGCGGCGGCCCGGATCGCCGCGGCGATCGAGCACGCGGCGCACTGGTGGGAGCCGCTGCTGGGCGCCGAGCGGGTGGCGATCGGGATTGCCGGGATGTCACCCACGTGGGCGACGGCCCTGGCCGAGGCCAGGGGCGCGCGGGACCTCGCGTGGGCGCGCCCCGGCCGGCTCACGGTGGCCGCGGGGCCGGAGATCGACGCCTATCCGGCGCTTCTGGCGGCCGTACCCGCACCGGTCCGCAGCGCGTTCGCCGATCGGGTCCTGGGCGGCCTGCGTGCGTACGACGCCGAACACGGCACCGACCTGATCGGCACCCTCGCCGCCTTCCTGGCCGCGAACGGGGCCTGGCAGCGCTGCGCCGCGATGCTGGGCGTACACGTCAGCGCGTTGCATCAACGGATGGGCCGGGTCCGCGATCTGACCGGCCGGGACCTGTTCTCCGCCCGGGATCGGGTGGATCTGCTGTTGGCACTGGAGACCGACCACGCCGGTTGAGAGCCGGCCGGACGGTCGGAAAGGGCCGGGCGGGGACCCGGGTGACGCCGGCCGGACCGGGTGAGCGCCGGGGCGACGGTGTGGCGGTGCGGCGGAGAGCGCCGAACGGGCCCGCGCCGCGGTCCCGTTCGGCCGGGTGCGGGCCCGCGCGGGGCACCGTGGGGCCTACTTGGCGCCGCTGTCCTGGAGGTCGGCGAGCGACGCGGCCCAGCGAAAGTACTTGTTGCGGCCCAGGTCGCCGATCGTGGTGATCTTCAGCGACGCGAGGTGCTCGGCATGCGCGTCGGTGATCCCGGCCAGCCCGGCGACGGGCGCGGCGAGGACTTCGCTCAAGGTCTTGTTCTCGTAGGCCTTGTCGAGCAGCTTGTCGAGGTCGGCGGTCACGGGCATGGGGGCTCCCTGTGGGATCGAGGCGGCTGGTGTCCGCGTTCGGCTCCCATGTTCCGCCGGAATTGTCATCGATTCCGACATTTGCCGCGTTGCGCGTGTCGTTCGGGTCGCGGCGCGTCGATGGGCGACCGCCCGATGTCGGCGCCGACGCTCCAGCGGCGCGAGCACGGCCAGGATCAGGATCGCGCACAACAGCGGCACCGGTACCGGATGCGGCAACGGCCAGATACCGCCGGACATTTCGCGTGCGGCCCACATGGCTGCTCCTCTCCGGTGCGCGGGGTGCGGGCCCGGCCGACGGTGGACCGGACCGACGACCCAAGCCGCCCCCGCATCCGCTTTCGGCTGCAACCTCGAACGCCGGGGCCGGCGTGACGACCAAGCCCGGTTCGAGCCCGCGCGGCCGCACGCCCACCGAGCCCGGCGCGCGTTCGCGGCCGGGCTTGTCGACGTGCGGCGCAAGATCCACGGCACCATCATGGCGCCCAAATGACGTCATGGCAAGGCTCCACAGTGGCGTTGCATGACATCAAATGGCGCCATCGAGTGACGGCGCGCGACGTCCGGTCAGCCGACCGGCCCCGCCCACGTCGTCGTGTAGGCAATCAGCGTGGGGGCGATCATCGGCGGCGCCTGGTTCGCCCGGTAGGGCATCTCGAGGACGCGGTCGGGCGCGGGAGCCACGACGGGTACGGGTCTGTCGTAGTCCGACCACGTGACGGACAGCGTGCTCCGAACCGACTGCGAGATGGTCACCCGATCGGGAAGCGACCTCCCCATCGCCGGAATGTACAGGCGCGTCCTGATGCCCCCGCCTGCCTGTTCGAACACGATCGCGTCCGGGCTCCCCGACCCCGGACCGGCGTGCCGGGTGGCAGTGGTCAGCCCTTCGAGGAAGGTTTGCGGGTTGTAGTACTCCGCATCGTTCAAAAGGTTGGCGCGCAGCGGATCGTCGCGCAGGAGGTGCGCGTACTTGTCGGTGAGTCCGGCGATCGTCTCCTCGTCGCGCGGGTTGCGATTTTCGAGCGCGGACCGCCAGAAGAGCGGGGGCGCCTTGACGTAGACGTCCGGACCGACGGCGACCACGTCGACGGCCACTTCGGACGTCTCCAGGCGCGCGGTGAAGTTCCGGGTCCCGATATCGAACCGCACATCCTTGCGGATGCCGACGTGGCCGTCCCTGGCGACGTCGACCACGGCGTGTACGGAGCGGACTCGATTCACGGCCGCCGCGATCCGCACGCGCAGCTTCGTGTCGCTCATGGTCGCGTTGCTCGTGCTCTCCGAACGCGTCGCGTCGACGACGTCGGTCGCCGCCGAGCAGCCCGTCGTACACAGCAGGAAGACCGCCGCCCACACCGGGATCCACCGCAGCGGCGTCAGGCGGCCGGCCGGATCCGGTCGAACGCCGCATAGGCGGGCGTGCACCGTCGAGGCGTCACCGGGCGAGGTGTCCGCGCTCTCGGCGAGCCCACTCGCCGGCGGATCGGGTGCCTCGATGTATTCGGTGAGCGGCTCCACTTCCGATACCGAGGTCGCCGTCTCGGAGCGCGCCGACGCCATTCGTACTCGTTTCGACACAGCACTTCCCCGCAGTCGGGCCCGGTCCCGCCGACCATGACTCGCTCCATGATCGCGGGACCGGGACCGGGAGTTCAGCGGGGGGCCGACGTGCCGTTCGCGGTCGGGGCGGTCACGTTGTGGTTGCCGCTGAACAGGTTGGTCGGGTCGTGGGCCGCCTTGAGCTCGGCCAGGCGTGCGCGGGTGCCGGGGTCGTACATCGCGGCGACCTGATCCGGGGTGGGCGCGACGCCGTCGCCGTAGACGAAGTTGAGGTTGCGGCCGACGGACAATGGCTTCAACACGGCCTGCACCTCGGCCTGGAGGGCACGGGCGACCTCGAGATCCGCGCCGTCGATCATCGCCACGACCCGGACGATGTAGCGGGCGTCGCGATGGCCGATCGCGTTGGGCACCGCCGGCTGCCGGGAAAGCGCGCCGCCGAGGTGGCGCACCTCGTGCACGACCATCATCGGCGCATCGGGACCGGCGATGCGGTACACCGCGCGCATTGCCTCCGGATCCAGGTCGCGGACCAGGACGTTGTCGCCGAGGTAGGCATGCGGATGGGCCGGGTCGTTGTGGATGGTGTGCGAGTCGGCGTAGGCGAGGTCGCTCAGGTCGTCGACCAGACGCGGTCCGACCGCGCGCAGCGGAGCGACCAGCTTTTCCCCGTCGGCGACTTCGCCGGTGTAGACGATCTTGACGGTCGCGGTGTGCCGGCCGCGCAGCGGCGGCGGGACCTGCTCGATGTCGGGCAGGCCGATGAACGAGATCGACGAGGTGACCTGCTCCGGCACCGTCTCGGTCCAGGCGAGCCAGGCCGCCGTGGCCGCCTCGACGTGATCGGTGTCGAAGATCAGCGAACCGCCGTACACCCGGGCCACCGGGAACAGGTCGAACTCGATCGAGGTGACGATCCCGAAGTTGTCCCGGCCGCCGCGCAGCGCCCAGAACAGGTCGGCGTCGCTCTCGGCGGTGACGTGCCGCAGGGTCGCGTCGGCGGTGACCACCTCGATCGCCCGGACATGGTCGGCGGCATAGCCGAACTCGCGGGCCATCAGGCCGAGCCCGCCGCCCAGGGTGTACGCGACGACACCGACGTGCGGGGCCGAGCCGTTGAGCGGGGCCAGGCCGTGCGGGGCACTCTCGGCCACCACCCGCTCCCAACGGGCACCCGCCTCGGCCCACGCGGTCCGGGCCCCGGGGTCGACCCGGACCCCGGCCATCCGGCGGGTGGAGATCAGTACGCCGCCCGGGGCCGCGCTCGCCGGCGCGTGCCCGGTGGCCTGGACCGCCACCGGCAGCCCCTGGGCGCGGGCGAACTCGACCGCGAGCCGCACGTCCTCGGCGTCGGCCGCACCCACGATCACGTCCGGCCGCTGTCGGAACGCGGTCTGGAATCCGGACCGCTCCTCGTCGTACCCGGCGTCCCCCGGCACGAGCACGACACCCCGTACCCGCGCGGTCAGCGCAACGATCGCGGCGTACGATCCCGAGCCGCCGTCCTCGTGCCCGGCAGCGTTGTTCGCGGTCATCGGTGACTCCCTTCCTCGGCGGGCGCCAGGTGCGCGCCCGGTGTTCCGTGGGACCCACTCTCGCGCGATAACTTGACAACCACCGTCAAGTTTTCCCAGGCGATCCGCGGTGTGCTTCGGCCGACGCCCGGAACCCGATCCGCATCACTCGCGTGGCCGCCCGCCGGACACGCCCTCAGGCGACTCGGTGCGCCTCGTGCGCGTCGATGCGGTCCGCCCCGGTCGTCGGCAAGTCGCGGTGGCGGGCCACCGGCGAGAAGAGCAGGATCAGGGCGGCCGAGGGGATGGCCGCCGCCATCACCCACATGGTGGGGCGCACGCCGATCGTGGAGCCCAGGCTGCCGGCCAGCACCGCGCCCAGCGGGATGGTGCCGTAATTGACGAATTGCATGCTCGCGGTCATCCGGCCCAGCAACCGCGGCGGGCAGTAGCGCTGTTGGAAGCCCGCCTTGATCACATTGCCCGCCACGACCCCGGCCACCATGGCGAAGTTGCCCACCACGAACAGCACGAGTCGGCTGCCCTCGCCGGTCAGCGGCACGAGCAGGACGAGCACCGGCAGACCCAGCTCGAACACGATGGTGGCCCGCGCGGTGCCGATCCGCGCCGCGACCCGGCGCCCGACGAACGCCCCCGCGACACCCCCGAGCGAACCGATCGCGATCAGGCCGCCGACCGCGCCGGGACTGACCCCCACCGTCCGGACCAGGAACACCACCTGGATCGATTGCAGCCCGATCAGGCCGAGGTTGGACGCGCCGCCGAACAGCGCGAACGTGCGCAACCAGCGGTCGTGGGCGACCAGCCGCAACCCCTCGCCGATCTCGCGGACCAGCGAGCGCTCCGCCCTCGGGTTGCTCGCCTCCGCGGAGGGAGCTTCGCGGTGGCGGATGCCCAGCAGACATGTGAACGAGGTCAAGAACGTGCCCGCGTTGACGAACATGCCGTTGACCGCGCCCGCGAGCTGCGCGATCAGGCCGCCCGCGCCGACCCCCGCGATCTGCGCGGCGGACGCGCTGCCGTGCAACTTGCTGTTGCCCTCGGCCTGGTCGGCGGGCTCGACCAGGCTCGGCAGGTAGGCGGTGTAGGCGGTCTGGAAGAAGACCGCGGACACCCCGGTCGCGAGTGTGACCGCCAACAGCAGGCCGACGGTGAGGAAGCCCGCGAAGTGCGCGAGCGGTACCGACAGAAAGAGCGCGCAGGACGTCGCGGCGGCGCCGAGCATGATCGGGCGGCGTGCTATTCGGTCCACCCACACGCCCACCGGCAGCCCGATCAGCAACCACGGCAGCCAAGCCGCCGCGCCGAGCAGGCCGACCTGGAAGGTGTTCGCGTCCAGCGTGGAGACCGCGATCAGCGGCATCGAGACGCTGGTGACCGAGGCACCGAACTTGCCCGTGGTCTCGCCGAACCACAGCAGGCGGAAGTCGCGGTGACGGCGCAGCAGTCCGCTCATGTCGGTTCCTGGGATCGACGCGGAAGGGCCTGGTACTGGAGCACGACGGTGATCGCGCCGGGCTGCTCGGGTGCTTGCGTGTACTCGCTCACGAGCGCGATCACCCGCTCGTTGAGCTCGGCCATCTGATCGGCCGTCAGGCGCGCGCCGCTCCAGTCCGAGACGGCCCGGGCCCGCACCCATTCCGGGCCCATCTCGTGGGCGTCGGCGTAGGTGGCCACCATGCGCTCGGCCTGCTGCCGCAGGGCCTCGTCCTCGTACACCGCCAGCGCGCCGCTCGTGGTCGGGTCGTCGCGAAAGTCGCTGGTGTTCAGTTGGCGCGGGTTGTAGACGGCCCGCCACCAGCGCTCGCGCTTGGTGCCGCGGTCCGGGTCGTCCTCGATGAAGCCGTGTTCGGCCAGGGTGCGCAGGTGCCAACTGACCGTGCCGGTGCTCTCGCCGAGCCGCGCGGCGAGCCGGGTGGCGGTCGCGGGACCGTCCAGCTTGAGGAGTTCGACGATGCGCATGCGCAGCGGGTGGGCAAGGCCGCGCAGGCTGCGCGCGTCCATCCGCGGGAGTGGATTGGGCATGCCTCGACTCTAATATGCAGAGACTTCTCTGCAAAGGACTCTTGGCAGAGAAGTCTCTGCAAAGGGTCCTTGGTCGAGCCGGCTCGGCGTGAGCCGCTGGATGGGTGGTGTCGGATGGGGAGATCTCCGCACGGAAGCCGCGGCGAGACCTCCGGGCCGGGCCGCGCGACCTCAGCGCGGGTCGTCCAGGGCCATCGGCGCGGGCGAGGCGGATTCCCCGGGTGCCGCGCTCATGCCCGGCACGGCGGGTGCGCTGGGGCTGATCGGCACCGGAACCGGGGTCGGGCGCGGGCCGTCCGAATCGTGGGTGAGGTGCAGGATCAGGGTGGTCAGGAGACCGATCACGATCACGGCCACTCCGACGAGCGCCTGGATGGTCTCGCGGTGCGGGGAGCGTCGTTTCTCGGACATAGCGCCACGTTAGGCATGTTCGGGGTGGGCCGGCAGTCAAAGTGCACGACTTTCGACGGAGGTGTCGGCGCACGGCGGGTCGATAGCGTCGAAATCATGCGCACCACCCCCTCCGGCTGGGCCGCCGACCTGGCCCTGTGGACCCTGCTCGGCATCGGCATGCTGACCGTCAACCCGCCTCGGTCGGTGTCCTTCGTGCACGGCGCGACGCTTGCGATCTGCCTGGTCGGGGCGGCCGTGCTGGGTCGGGTGTACCCGCTCGCGGCGCTCGCGCTGACCGTGTTCCTCGCGCAGACCGACGCGCGCTGCTACGCCGCCGTCGCGTTGGCGGCCTTCCTGAGCGGGCGGCGCTCGGCGGACGGGCCGGGGCTGCCGGTGCGGGCGGCCGCGGTGCTCGGGCCGGCCGTGCTCGGCGCCTGGTCCGCGCATTCGACCGTGGCCGAACTCGCGGTACTGCCCGCCGAGTTGCTGGGCCTTGCGGCGATGCCCTGGCTGATCGGGCGATACCGCCACCAATGGGTCGCGCTGCATCGTCGTGGCTGGGAGCAGGCCGCCCGGCTGCAGCGCGAGCGGGATCTGGTCGAGGAGCGGACCCGGCTGCGCGAACGGGCCCGGATCGCCCAGGACATGCACGACTCGCTCGGCCACGACCTGAGCCTGCTCGCGCTGCGGGCGGCCGCGTTCGAGCTGGACGCGACGCTCACCGAGGCGCAGCGCGACCGGGCCGCCGACCTGCGGATGGGCGCGGGCGCCGCCACCGAGCGGCTGCACGAGATCATCGGCGTACTGCGCGAGAGTGACGAACCGGCTCCCGTGGAGCCGGTCCACGAGGACCTCGACACGCTGGTGGCGCGCTGCCGCGCCTCCGGGATGGTGATCCGCCACACGGTCGCATCGACGGTCGGGTCGACGACCGATCCGAACGCCGAGCCGGTCGCCCTGCCGCCGATGGTCGACCTCGCGCTGCACCGGATCGTGCGCGAGTCGCTGACCAACGCGGCCAAGCACGCCCCGGGGGCGGTGGTGCGGATCACGGTCGCGCACACCGCCAACCGAACCACCGTCGAGATCGCCAACGGCCCCGCCCCGCGCCCCGCCGACGTCGCGTCGGCCGGAAGCGGTCACGGCCTGGTCGGGATGCGCGAGCGGGCCCGACTCCTGGGCGGCACGCTCACCGCGGCCCCGGAGGCGGACGGCTTCCGGGTGCTGGCCCACCTCCCGCACCACGCGGCACCCGCCCGCCCGGACACCGACGTCAACCACCTGGAACAGGGCCGCCGGATCCGTCGCCGGTTCGTGCGGGCGCTGCTTTGGACCGGAGCCGGGGTACTGCTCGCCGGCTCCGCGTACGCGCTGACCACCCAGGGGGAGGCGGTGGCCCCCGACGACTTCCACCGCATGCGGATCGGCCAGACCCGTGCCGAACTGGCCGCCGTGTTGCCGGACGACCAGGCCGAGCGCCGCCCCGAGCACGAACCGCCGATCCCCGCGGGCGCCGCTTGCGAGTACTACACGAACGGCGACATCCTGCCCGACCGCCTGTTCCGACTGTGCTTCGCCGGCGGCGTGCTGGTGGCCAAGGACGACATCCCCCTGGAAACCCGACCCGAGCGGGACGCCGGCCGCTGAGCGACTCGGCCCGTCTTTACCCGACGAACCCGTACATGTCACCACCCGAGGAGCCACGGCCTTGAACACCGCCGACCCCACTGCGCACCCGCACATCGTTGCCGGCACCGACCCCGCCGGCGGCGCCGGCACCGCCATTCGTGTCCTGATCGCCGAGGACGAGCAGCTGATTCGCACCGGCGTGCGGCTCGTGCTGACCACCGACCCCGGGATCGAGGTGGTGGCCGAGGCCGCCGACGGACGCGAGGCGGTCGAGCAGGCCCGGCGATTTCGTCCGGACGTGGTGCTGATGGACATCCGGATGCCCAACCTGGACGGCCTGGCCGCGACCGCGGAACTGCGCCGGGTGGTACCGGACTCGGCGGTGGTGATCCTGACCACGTTCGGTGAGGACGAGTACATCGTGACGGCGTTGGACAGCGGCGCCACCGGCTTCCTGCTCAAGTCCGGCGACCCGCGCGAGTTGATCGCCGGCGTCCGGGCGGCGGCCGAGGGCGGCGCGTACCTGTCCCCGAAGGTGGCCAAGCGGGTGATCAGCGGGATCGCTCCGGGCCGGCCCGCGCGCGAGGCGGACGCCGGTGCGCGGGTGGCGGTGCTGACCGCGCGTGAGCGGGACGTGCTGGCCCTGGTCGGCGCCGGCCTGGCCAACGCGGAGATCGCCCGCCGGCTGCACCTGGTCGAGGGCACGGTCAAGACGCACGTGAGCGCGATCCTGGCCCGGCTGGGCGTCCGCAACCGGGTCCAGGCGGCCATCGTGGCCTACGAGGCGGGCATGGTCGAGTGAGCCGCGATCGCCGATCGGCGCCGCAGCCGCGCCACCGGGCCGGATGCGCCGGCCGACCCGGCCCCGGACCAGGACCCGGCTCCGGCTCCGGCTTCGGCTCCGGTGAGTGCCACCAGCACTCCCCACCTGCGGGTTTCGGCGAGAGGATAACGTTGCGGGCGCGCTGTCCGGCGCATGGCCGAGGTCGGTTCCGGACAGTGGTCCCCTTTTGTGCTCCGCCCCTGCTCGTGAGGAAATTCGTGGACAAGCCCGTACTACTCACCGTCGACGACGATCCGGCCGTGTCCCGTGCGGTGGCCCGCGACCTGCGGCGACAGTACGGCGACCGGCACCGCATCGTGCGCGCCGAATCCGGCGCACAGGCCCTGGAGGCGCTGGGCGAGCTGCACGAGCGGGGCGAGCAGGTCGCGGTGCTGATCGCCGACCAGCGCATGCCGCAGATGGACGGGGTCGCCTTCCTGGAACAGGCCGCGCACCTGTACCCGCGCGCGAAACGGGTGCTGCTGACCGCCTACGCGGACACCGGCGCGGCGATCCGGGCGATCAACGACGTGGACATCGACCACTACCTGCTCAAGCCGTGGGACCCACCGGAGGAACGGCTGTACCCGGTTCTGGACTCGCTGATCACCGCGTGGGAGACCGCGCCGGTGCCGGACGAGAGCTGGGCCACGGTGATCGGCGCACGGTTCTCCGCGCCGTCCTTCGAGTTGCGCGACTTCCTCGCCAACAACGGTGTGCCGTATCGCTGGTACGACGTCACCCAGGCCGAGGCGCGCCGGCTGATGCGCGAGAGCGGCACCACCGAGGCCGACGTGCCGGTGGTGATCGCACCGGACTCGACCGTGCTGCGGGCCCCGACCAAGGGTGAACTGGCCGAGTACGTCGGCCTGTCCGTGACCGCCTCCGGCGACCTGTACGACGTGGTGATCGTCGGCGGCGGCCCGGCCGGCCTGGGCGCCGCGGTGTACGCGGCCAGCGAGGGACTGCGCACGCTGCTGGTGGAGCGCCAGGCCACCGGTGGCCAGGCCGGGCAGAGTTCGCGGATCGAGAACTACCTCGGCTTCCCGGACGGCATCTCCGGCTCGCAGTTCATCGGTCGGGCCCGTCGCCAGGCGCTCAAGTTCGGTGCCGAGATAGTCAGTACGCGCGATGTGACCGGGCTGCACGTGGACGGCGAAGTGCGCACCATCTCGTGCGACGGCGACATCGTCGCCCGGGGCCACGCGGTCGTGCTGGCCACCGGCGTGTCCTACCGCACCCTGGAGGCCCCGGGCCTGGCCGAGCTCACCGACCGCGGCGTGTACTACGGCGCGGCGCTGACCACCGGCCCGGACACCCGCGACCAGGACGTCTACATCGTCGGCGCGGCCAACTCGGCCGGTCAGGCCGCGGTGTTCTTCGCCCGCTACGCCCGCCGGGTGATCATCCTGGTGCGCGGCGCGGGTCTGGAGGCATCCATGTCGCACTATCTGATCGAGCAGTTGGCCCAGATTCCCAACGTCGAGGTGCGCGTGCGCACCGAGATCACGCACGCCCACGGCACCGGCCGGCTGCGCGAACTCACCCTGCGCAACCGCGACTCCGGCAAGGAGGAGACGGTCCCCGCGTCCTGGCTGTTCGTCTTCATCGGCGCCAGCCCGCGCACCGCGTGGCTGGACGGCAGCGGCGTGCGCCGCGACCGGGACGGCTACATCCTCACCGGCAGCGAACTCCTCGACGACTGCGACGGCGAACTCGACGGCTGGAGCCGGCCGCCGTTCGTCCAGGAGACCGCCGTGCCGGGCGTGTTCGCCGCCGGCGACTCGCGCGCGGCCTCGGTTAAGCGGGTCGCCTCGGCGGTCGGTGAAGGCGCGATGACGGTGATGCTGGTGCACCGTTACCTGGACACCCTGGACACCCGGGTCCCGGCGACGGAGGGCTCGCGATGAGTGTGTGCGACGTGTTGCCGCCCGAGGAACTGCGCACGCTCTTCCTGTTCGAGAAACTCGCCGACGAACACCTGGACTGGCTGTGCGCGCACGGCAAGGTCAAGGAGTTCCCGGCGAACACCACGCTCTACCACGAGGGCGACCCCGGCGAGTGCTTCTTCGTGCTGCTCTCCGGCGAGGTCACGATGAACCGCATGGTGCGCGGCGGCGAGTTGGAGGTGCACCGCTCGTCGATGCGCGGTGCCTACGTCGGCGCCGCGCTCGCCCTGGACGGCAACGGCGACGACGCGACACCGGCCGTGCACGCGTACGGCAACACCGCCCGCACGCACGTCGACTCGACCTTCTTCGTGCTGCCCGCGGCCGAGTTGGCGCAGGCCTTCACCGAGTGGTTCCCGATGGCCGCGCACCTGGTCGCGGGCATGTTCCTGGGCGCGCGCCGCAACGGCTCGGCGGTCGGCCAACGCGAGCGCATGGTGGCCCTGGGCACCCTCACCGCCGGGCTCACCCACGAACTGGGCAACCCCGCAGCGGCAGCCGAGCGGGCCGCCGCGAACCTGCGTACCCGGCTGGGCGAACTGCGCTCGGCCCGTGCCGAGTTGGCCCGCGCCGGGGCGACCGCCGAGGCGCTGGCGGCGCTGGACCGGCTCCAGGCCGAGGTACTGGCCCACCGCGGCGCCGAGGCACCCCGGCTGCGGCCGTTGGAGTTCGCCGATCGCACCGACGAAGTCGCCGAGATCTTCGAGGACTTGGGCGTTGCGGATGCGTACGAAACGGCTCCGTCGTTCGTGAACGTGGGTCTGTACGAGGACTGGGCCCGGGACGCGGGCGCCGCGCTCGGCTCGGCCGCGCGCCCCGGACTGACCTGGCTCGCCGCCAACCTGGAGGGCGAGGCACTGCTCGACGAGGTCGCCGACGCGCTCGGCCGGATCACCGAACTGCTCTCCGCCGCCGGGCAGTACACCCAGATGGACCGGGCCCCCTACCAGGAGACCGACCTGCGCAAGGGTCTGGACAGCACGGTTGCCATGCTGGCCGGCCCGTTGCGCGACATCCGGATCGAGCGCGAGTACGCCGATGACCTGCCGAAGATCCAGGCCTATCCGGCCGAGCTCAACCAGGTGTGGACCAACCTGATCGACAACGCCGCCGACGCGATGGGCGGCAAGGGCACGCTGACCCTTAGGGCGCGCGCGGACGCGGCGTCGGTGGTGGTCGAGGTCGAGGACGACGGCCCCGGCATCCCGCCCGACATCCAGGACCGGATCTTCGAGCCGTTCTTCACCACGAAGGCGCTCGGCGAGGGCACCGGACTGGGTCTGGACATCTCGTACCGGATCATCGTCGAACGGCACGACGGCACGGTCACCGTCGACTCCGAACCCGGCCGCACCACGTTTCGGATCACTCTGCCGAGATAGCGCGGGGCACGCGTTCACGCCGCGCCGTCCCGGGTCGGACCGCCGCCGTCGGCCGCGCGACGGTCCGACCGGTCCGGGACGGCGCGGGGCCGTTTCTCGACCTGCCGGTACGTGCTCGGCCGCGCCCTCGCGGCCGGCTCACAGACCCAGGACGGCGCGCAGCGCGACGTCGACTTGTTCCATCTCCTCGGGGGCGACGTCGCCCAGGTAGGTGCCCTGTTCGAAGCGGTGATGGCGGGACGTGTACAGGTCGGGGGCCAGCACGACGCCGGTGACGGGCGTGGTGATGCGGACCGTGACCAGCGACTCCTGCCGGTCGCCGACGGTGTCCACCAGCGCGCACAGTGCCGCGCCCGGATGCAGCGCGGCGACGTGGTCGTTCTGCACGATCATGAAGGTGCGTTCGCGGCCGACGGTGGGGATCGTCCACACCTGGCCCCGCCTCAGTGGCCGCACGGCTCCGCCCCTGTCCGGCCCGAGACGGCGATGGCCGGCCGACCACGACGCGCTGTCCGTGTCGAACGGTCGGGGTCGGGGACGAAGCGGTTGCCGGTAGCCATGGGATCAGTCGTACCAGACGCGAAGGCACCCGAAATGCCATCGGGGGGGTGCGTTCGCCGGCGGCGGACCGATTCGCCCGATTCATCGGCTCCGCCGCGCACTTGCGTCGGGGCCGGCCGGGCTCGCTCCGGTTCGGGTTCCGGTTCGGGTTCCGGGTCGGAGGCCCCGCGCAGATCCCTCGCACGAGCGAGGCGGCGGTGCGGGATCAGCCGCGACACTGTCGGTACACACCACCCGGGAGCAAGCCGCATGTCCGACCACCTCGCCGAGCGCGGCGCCGACCGGCACGTTCGTGACCGGGCCAAACACACGCTGGGCATCCTGCGCCGGACCGACCCGCAGCTTCTGGACCTCCTGATCGCGCTGATGGTGCAGTTCATGGTGTCGCTGCCGTTTCTGATCTACTGGCATTCGCCCTATCGGCTCGGCTTCCTGCTGTTGAGCGGCACCGCGATCCCGTTGATCTGGCGGCGTCGGCAGCCGTTCCTGGTCGCCTGTGCGGTGGCCGCGTTCACGGTGCCGGTGTCGCTGCTCCACCGACCCGGGCAACCGTTCCAATTCGGCATGACGATCGCGATCTACACGGTCTTCGCGCTCGGTCGGCGCTGGGAGCGGATCACCGTCGCGGCCTTGGCCCTGCCGATCACGCTGTTCGTGGAGAACTTCAAGAATCAGCCGGTGCAGCAGGCCACCTTCGACGTCCTGGCGCTGACCGCGGCCGCCGCCTTCGGACTTGCCACCAGGCACCGCGTTGCCTACATCGCCGGCATCGAGGAGCGCACCCGGCGCCTGGAACACGAACGCGACCTGGAGATCCGCCGCGCGGATGCCGAGGTGGCCCGCGCCGCCGCGCGCGAACGGGCCAGGATCGCCCGGGACATGCACGACATCCTGGCGCACGCGGTGAGCCTGATGACCGTGCAGGCCGAGGCCGGACCGGTGGTGGTGCGCAGCGATCCGGCCCGCGCGGAGGCCGCGTTCGACGCGATCGCGGACGCCGGTCGCGATGCGATGGTGCAACTCCGGCGGATCCTGGGCACGCTCAAGGAGGACGACGAGGCCGGCGCCCGAGCGCCGCAGCCCACCGTCGCCAACATCGCGGACCTGGTCGCCGAGGTGGGCCGGACCGACCTGCGGGTGATCTACGAGAGCGTCGGCGAGCGCCGACCGCTGCGCTCGGACGCGGAGATCGCCGCGTACCGTGTCGTCCAGGAGGCGCTGACCAACACGGTCAGGCACGCACACGCCACCACGGTTATGGTGCGGCTCGAATGGGGCGACGACACGATGGGGATCACCATCACCGACGACGGCCGAGGCGGGCGACCGCGTCCGGGCGGCGGACACGGGCTGATCGGCATCCGCGAGCGGGCGACCGCGTGCGGCGGCAGCGTGACGGCCGGGCCACGGGTGGCCGGGCCGGGCTTCGAGGTCGCGCTGCGGATCCCGCTCGACCCGACCCGGGCCTCGTGATGCCGATCAGCGTGGTGGTGGCCGACGATCAGGGGCTGGTGCGCAGCGGGTTCGCGATGATCCTGGACGCGCAGCCGGACATCTTCGTGGTGGCCGAGGCGGGCGACGGCCTGGAGGCGGTCGAGGCGGTCCGGGCGCACCGGCCCGACGTGCTGCTCCTGGACATCCGGATGCCTCGGATGGACGGCATCGAGGCGGCTCGCCTGGTGTCGGCCGAGGCGCCGGGTTGTCGGATCGTCATGCTGACCACGTTCGACGTGGACGAGTACGTCTACGACGCGCTGTACGCGGGTGCGGCCGGCTTCCTGCTCAAGGACGTGCGCCGGGACGACCTGGTGCACGCGGTGCGGATGGTGGCGAGCGGCGAGGCACTGCTCGCACCGTCGGTGACCCGACGGCTGATCGCCGACTACACGCGACGACTCCCTCGTACGGAGGCCCCGACCGGACCGTCCGAGCGGCTGGCCGTGTTGACCACGCGCGAGCGGGAGACGATGCGCTGCCTGGCCCTGGGCATGTCCAACGCGGAGATCGCCGAGGCGCTGGTGGTCAGCGAACACACGGTGAAGACGCACGTCAGCAGTATCCTGGGCAAGCTCGGGCTGCGCGATCGGGTGCATGCGGTGATCTGCGCGTACGAGACGGGCCTGGCCGTCCCGGGCATGGGCTGACCCCCACGCGAGCGGTGCGCGGCCCGTCGACTCGCTCGCTCGGGTGAGGTCCGCGAGATTTCTCCGTCCTACAGGGGGAGTACGCCGCCCGGCGGAAACGGTTCGTACAGCCGATGCGGCGCATGGCCCCGACAGCGAATCCTGGTGGGGCCCGAGGGACTGTCCCGCCGGGAGCTTCGAACGGGGGAGCGCGCCATGAGCGATGTCCTGCAGCAGACCACCACCGAGCTCTACCTGCGGCTGAGCGACTGCACGATGCGCGTGGGCAAGGGTTCGCGTGGGCGGCCGGCGCTCGAGGTGTACACGGGTTACCGGCTGATCGACGTGGCCGTGGCCGGCGCCGCGCTCGGTCCGACGCTGCTGCGCGGTGCGCTGCGCTCCGGCCGCGGCGAGCCGCCGTGGGCGCTCGCGTGGGGCGTGTTGCCGGACGACGGCGTGCCGCCGCGGGTGGAGTTCCGGCGCGGCCGGTTCGCGCTACAGGCGCCGGCGACGATCTTCGCCGAGCGTTTTTGGGTGGCCACGGTCCCCGGCACGTACCGCTCCGTGACGGTGCACACCGAAGACGACGCGATCGGCGAGGGCCGACGGCTGACCCGGATGCGTACGCCGCGGTTGTGAGCGCGCCGCGAGGTCGAGTCGGGGCCGTCCGGAGGACGTGGGCGGGCCCGGCGTGGTGCCGGAGCCCGAGTGCCGGGCGGGCTCGGGGTGAGGCCGCCCGGCACCCGAGGGCCGGCGGGTCAGAGTAGGCGGGCCGGTGATGTCGGGCCGGTTCGTTTCGGCTCGGCACTCCGGACTCGGCTCGGTCCGGGCGCAACTCGGCTTCGGGCTCGGCTCGGTTCCGGGCTCGGCTCGGTCAGTTGCCGTGGGCTACCGGGCAGCCGCCGGTGAGTCGGGACAGGAAGGCGTTCGGGTCGTAGTAGTGCTCGACCTCGACGAGCTTGAGGTCCTCGCTCACCTTGGCCACGCTCATGCCGAACATCTCGATGGTCTTGCCGTCCGGCCGGAAGCCCTTGTACTCGCCCGTGTAGCTGCCCCAGTGCCGCCACTTGAAGGCGATCACGGGTGGCGGGGAGAGGACTTCGAGGACCTCCCAGTAGAAGCCCTCGGGGAACGCGGTGTGGAAGATCCGGTGCGAGGACTCGAAGCTCTCCCGACCCGGCGAGTAGAAGATGCTGTCGCCGATCAAAATGTTGTAGCTGCCCTGGTCGACGATGTCCTGCGCGCTCGCCCACGGGCCGCCGTTGACGTTCGTGCGGAATCGCTCGGTGACCATCGAGACCCAGGTCTTCGGGTCCTTCTTGTGCGAGACCTCCATCTCGAAGACCTGCACGAGGCTCTCGACGATCGCTTCCAGCGAGTCGGGTGCGTGCTGCGTGCTGCGCTGACCCGGCATCACCGTGTGCGAGAGGTGGTAGTCGGGGGCCTCTTCGCGCCAGTCGTCGGGGGCCGCCGCGGCGACGACGGCGTCCCGTCCCTGAAGCCAGAGCGGAGTCGCGGGGGAAGTCGACACGTGTATTTCCATCCTTCGTTGCCGGCGGCAGCGCTCGGTGGCGCGCGCCGTCCGGAGGGGAACGGGGGCGATCCTGACTGACTGTCAGACCAGGCGCAACCCTCCGTCGCCACGGGCGGCGCGGCACCGTTGGCCGGATTCGATCGGTACCACCGTACGTATTCCGGCCAATCGGAGGGCACGACCGACTCCGGGGCATCTCCCGGGCATACGGGGACTGTTCACGTGTCGAGATGCGCTCCGACGCAGGTGGGTGGGCGGACGGCGAACGTGCGGCCGGTGGTTCGCGCGTCGCGAGGGAAGCACCGGCCGCATGATTCAGGCAGTGGCGAGAATGCGCAATATTTTGCTTACGGAGCGTCAGTTGCCGTGTACGGCAAGATCGTTCAGGTCTCCAGCGGCAACAGCTCGGCGGTGAATTCGGTCAGGAACGCGGTCCACGAGCGCGGTGTGCCGGCGGGTCGGACCACGAACTTGCTCACCCCGGCATCGGCATACCGCCCGATCAGCTCGCGCGCCGCGGCCCACCCGGTGGGCACCAACTCGGCGGCGTCCACGTCCGGTCGTCGCCGGCGCAGCGCGCCGAACTCCCGGCTCGGCATGCCGTCGAACGCGACGACCAGGCTCATCCCGTAGTGGTCGTCGTCGACGGTACGCCCGGCCTCGGCCGCGGCGGCCTCGATCGCGCGTCGGGCCGCGCCGGCCTCGTCGGGGGTCAACGCGGCGCCGAGCCAGCCGTCGGCGAGCCGACCCACCCGGCGCAGCGACTGCGGCCCGCTGCCGCCGAGCCACAGGTCGAGCGGGCGGGCGGGTCGCGGGCCCACACGTGCGTGTTCGCAGCGGTGGTACTTGCCCTCGAACGACACTTCCTCGTTTTCGAGCAGGAGACGCACGACGGTGAGCGCCTCGTCCATCACCTCGCCGCGCGGACCGGCAATCGGAAACAGCGGCCGTTCGCGCGCCGTTGCGTGCCGGACGCCGAACACCGGCAGGATCCGGCCCGGCGCGAGCGCCGCCAGGGTGGCGAGTTCCTTGGCCACGGCCACCGGGTTGCGGCCGGGCAGCACGGTGACTCCGCTGCCGAGCTTGAGCCGCCGGGTGCGGCCGGCCGCGTACCCGATACCGACGAGCGGATCGGGCAGGTCACCACCGACCAGATCGGGCAGCCACAGCGAGTCGACGCCGATCTGCTCCATGTACTGGACGAGTTCACCGAACGAGGCCGGGTCGGCGGGGTCGCGCGGACCCAAGCCGACACCTATGCGGAGTTTCATGCAGCCAGTTTGCGGGGCGGGCCGGTGTGGGGTGTCGGTTGCCGGGTGTGGCCGGGGCCAGGGGCGCGGGTCGGCGGGTCAGGCGGTGGTGCGGGTGGAGAGCTGGGCTGCTGCGGTTCGTAGTTCGGTGATGTATTCGTGGCGTTCGGTGCGGGTGACTGCGTTGCGCAGTGGGCCGATCTGGAGTTCGTGGGTCGGATGGCCCCGGGCGTCGCGGACGGGGGCTGCGAGGTAGCTCAGGGGGAGCGGCCGGTCCGAGGTCAACTCCGCGTCGGTGTACGGGTGTGCGCCGATCGAGGCGAGTTGGTCGCGTACTCGCTCGCGCAGCCCCGTGCGGCCCGGGTGTTCGTCCAGCAGGCCCACCACGTCCCGCAGAACGGCCAGCAGTTCGGTCGAGTCGGTGCGTGGTCGCCAGGCGGCGACGCCGTGGGCGCGGACGGTGTCCAGGATTGCCGCCGACTCGGGCGCGTGGGCGAGCCACGCGGCACGTTCGACGGCCGGCCGCCATGGCATCACCGAGGCCCCGGCCGGCGGTCGCAGCGGCAGCCGGGTGCCGACCCGGATCCCGGCCGGCAGCCGACCCGGCCCCGGTTCCACCGCGAGGAAGACCACGTGATCGACGCCGACCAGGGACAGCGCCACGCCACAGCCGACCCGGGCCGCGAGCGCGGCCAACACCTGTGCGGCGCCCGCCGGGAGCCCCACGTGCGCATGCACCGCGTCGGCGACCGCAAGCAGGCCCGGCCCCAGCGTGTAGAGCCGATCGGGCCCGCGTTGCACCCAGCCCGGCGCTTCGAGCGCGGCGAGCACGGCGGTTGCGGTGGACCGGTTCAGATCCAGCCGCGCCGCCACCTCCGACACGCTCAGCCCGCCCGGTGCGGCGGCGAGCAACTCGACGACGGCGACCACCCGATCGGTGGGCGGCGAAGCAACCATGCGGCACCCCTTGTTCGGGCTCGGGATCATCCTTACAGTCGATGAATATACGTCACTTCGGCGACGAATATTCGTCGGACGCCATGCGGCGGATGCAGCTCGACCGATGCAGTGCGATGGATGCAACGCGAGGCGATGCGCGCGAGGTTGCGGTGTGTGTGCCGCGGCGGCGCCGACGATGCGACGTGGCGCCGAAGGCTTGGACAGGGAGTCCGGATGATCGAATCGCCCGCAGTACGCGAACCCCTCGATCCGTTCGACGCACACGCGCCCTTCGATGTCGAGGGGCACGACTTCGCCTTCGACGACATTCCCGACCTGCACGAGGTGCTCGCCGCGGCGCGGGTGCGCAAGCCGTACGCGATCGTGCCGTTCCTGGGTACACGGGCGGTGTTGTTCCTGACCCACGATCTGGTGACCGCCGCGTTCAAGGACGAGGAGTCGTTCCCGGCGTCCGCGATCTACGCCGCGACCACCGAACCGGTACTCGGGCACACCATCCAGTGCATGCGCGGCGCCGAGCACCGGATCAACCGCAAGCTCGTGGTGCCGGCGTTCCGTCGCAAGGTGGTCACCGACCAGGTCGAGGCGATCCTGGAACCGCTCGCGCACGAACTCGTGGACCGCTTCGGGGCGCGCGGCGAGGCGGACCTGGTCACCGAGTTCACGCACGGCTATCCGGTCCGGGTGATCACCCGCCTGCTCGGACTGCCGATGGACGACGAGGAACGTTTCCGCCGGTGGGCCGTCGACCTGTTCCACTTCCCGATGGCGCCGGAGGCGGCCGAGCGCGCGTCGCGCGAGTTCACCGAGTACGTCACGCCGATCGTCGCGCGTCGCCGGATCGACCCGGGCGACGACCTGCTCTCGACGCTGGCCTGCACCGAGGCCGAGGGGCGCCGGCTCACCGACGAGGAGATCCTCTCCTTCCTGCGGCTGCTCTTCCCGGCCGGCGCCGACACCACTTACCTGGGCCTGGGCAATGCGCTGTACGCCCTGCTCACGCACCCCGAGCAACTGGCCAGGGTGCTGGCCGACCCCGACGAGGAACTGGAATGGGCGGTCGAGGAGTCGCTGCGCTGGGAGCCGCCGGTCGGCCTGCTGCCTCGGGTGTGCCCGGCGCCGGTTCGCGACTGGCAGGGGCTGGGACTGGACATACCGGCGGAGACGCCGCTGATCTTTGCGATCACCGCGGCCAACCGGGATCCGGCGCACTACCCGGACCCGGACGTGTTCGACATCGGCCGCCGGGTCCGACCGACGCTCGCCTTCGGGGACGGGCCGCACGTGTGCCTGGGCACCTGGCTGGCCCTTGCCGAGATCCGGGCCGCGCTCAAGGTGCTGCTGCAACGGCTGCCGACGATGCGCCTGGCGGCGCCGACGCGGGTCCGCGGGTTGCTCGGTACGGCATTGCGCGGGCCGGAGTCGTTGCGCGTGCGGTTCTAGCGGTTCGCTGCCCGAGGTGAGGTCGGGACCCGGCGGGTGTGGGTTGCTCGCCGGGCGACCCCGATGGGGCGGGCGCGGCGGCGGGACCGGCGGCGACCCGGCGGCGGTGTCGGAGAGCCTAGAGTGCCTGCGCTGCCGGGATCGCGTCCGTGGCGGCGTCGATGCGGGTCACGTTCTGGAGCAGGCCCCAGACGAAGTCCGCTCGGTAGGTGCTCGTGCCCTCGGTGATCAGGCTCGCCCAGCGGCTCGGCGCGGAACCCTCCACGTGTCTCAATTGCGGGTACGCGCGCTCGATGTCGCCGATCACGAACTCCCAGGGCCGCAGGTCGGCCACGCTTTCGGCGGGCGGCGTCGTGGCCGGATCGGCTCGCACGAGCCACTCCTGCCAGACCCGCCCGTCGGGACCGGTGAGGATCTCGAAGCGCAACTCCGGCCACAGCGGCAGCACCCACCACTGCGCATCGGCGGTGAGATCCCCGATCCGGCGCTCGGCCCGGCCGGACGGCTCACCCAACGCGGCGCGGTAGGCGCGGCCCGGGCCGCCGACCGAGCGGCTGCGCACCATGCGCTGCCACTGCGCGTTGACCTCGCGCATCCGAGTGCGGGTGAATTCCAACTCGCGGACGGCGTCGGCGACCAGATCGGGTTGGTAATCGCCCATGCGTCGCAACAACACCAGACAGAACTGATCCGGTCCCACGCTGATCTCCGTACTCGTTCGCAGTCGGCCTCGACGCTATCCACAAAGCGAACGTCCGCGTTGTCATTCCCCGCGGGTCGATTCCGGATCGTTGTCTCCGACACATTGTTCCCGGTGGCCCGGTGGCTGTCGCGGCTCCGGTTGCGGTTTCCGGTTGCGGTTTCCGGTGTTGCGTCGGGCACCGGCGCGGCCCCGCGCGCCGTTCACCGCATTGTGAACGCCGAGCCGAGAGCGGGCACCCGGCAACGTGTATGCGGAAGGCCCTGGGATCTGACGGTTCGTCAGCGCTATCGTGAACCCGAAGTCATCGGGCGGCCACCGGGCAGTCGGCGCCGACCCATTACATGGCAAGGGGTGGCACATGATCGACGACTACATCCGCATGCTCGGCGGGGACCGCATCGAGCATCCGGGCGGAACCCTGCTGGCCCACCTGACCCGAGTCGAGGCACTGCTCGGCACCTGGGGCGCACGCCCCGAACTGCGTACCGCCGGCCTGTGCCACGCCTTCTATGGCACCGACGGGTTCGCGACCGCACTGCTCCCGCTGGACCGCCGCGCCGAACTCGCCGGCCGGATCGGCGTGGATGCCGAGCGCATCGTGTACTTCTACGGCAGCTGCGACCGGGCCGCGAGCCACGGCACACTGGTCGACGGCTCGTTCCGGGACCGGTTCACCGGCCGCACCTACCGGCCGACCGAGGCGGAGCGACGCGACTTCGCCGAGCTCACGGCGGCCAACGAACTCGACATCATGCGCGTCGCCCCGGACCTTCGGGCGCAGTGGGGCGCCGGGTTGTGGGACCTGCTGGCCGGGTTTCGTCCGCTGCTCAGCGCCGCAGCCTGGGCCGAGTGCGAACGGGTGCTCGGGGACACCAGAGCCGGCACCCGGTAACCGGCGCCGGGCCGAGGGTCAGCGGCCCTCCGGCGTCGGGCGGTGCTCGACGTACTCGACGATCGTGCCGTCGGCGTGCCGAGCGGTGACCCCGGAACCGGTGGGCACACGGCGCAGCGGTTCGAGGATCTCGGCGCCGGCCGCCGCCAGGCGCTCCAGGTAGGGCGCCAACTCGGGGACGAGCAGGGTGCCGGTGGTGGACCGGAACCGCTCCACCGTGGCCGCGGCGCCCTCGATCAGCAGGAAGCCGCCCACGGCCGACAGCGCGATGCCGTATTCGCGGAAGGTGAACCACATGTCGCGCTCGACGCCCTGGAGGTCCTCGTAGAACGCGGTCGCGGCCTCCAGGCCACCGGGCTCGACGAAGACCCGAAGGAACGCACGCGGCGTGGTGAGCGTGGACGAGTCGTTGCTGCGGCGCCACATGATGTCGGCGGTGGGGTCGGTGGCGTCGGCGGCGGCCCCGATGGCGGACGCGGTGGTGGTGGGGGTGGTGGCGCGGATCGGTTCGGTGGTCATGGGTGTCGGGTTCCTTGTCGGTGCGCCGGCCGGTCGGACGGCCGGGGTCGATCGGTACGTCCACCACCCTCGCGAGGTCGCCCGGGCCGGGCCAGGCTCCGGTTCATACGGTGAGCAACGGTCATAGGCTGGGCCGATGGGCACCGAGGACGAGCGGGACCGCCGGCGCGAGCTGGGCGGGTTCCTGCGTGCGCACCGCGAACTGCTCGCCCCGGAGGACGTCGGGCTGCCCCGATCGCCGCGCCGCCGTACGCCGGGCCTGCGTCGTGAGGAGGTCGCTGCGCTGTCCGGGGTCGGCGTGGCCTGGTACACGTGGCTGGAGCAGGGCCGGGTGGACACGTCCCGCCAGGTGCTCGAATCGGTGGCCAGGGCCCTGCGCCTGGACGCCGACGCACGCCGACATGTCCTCGAACTCGCCGGCTTCCACGTACCGGCCGACTCCGGCCCGGCGCCGGCCGACGGCCTGCGGGCAATGGTCGAGGGCTGGCCGACCAGCCCGGCGCTCGTGCTCGACCGGGCCCTGGACGTACTGGCCTGGAACAACGCCTGGCGGGCGATCCGGCCCGACCCGGCGGCCGTGCCGATGGAGCGCCGCAATCTGCTGCTCATGCTGCTGACCGACCCGGCCCACGAGTCGGGCTTCCCCGAGCGCGAGACGGTCGCCCTCGACCTGGTCCGCCACCTGCGCACCCGTCCCGAGGACGCCCGCGGGCGCGCCGTCGCGGCGCGACTGCTGGCCGAACGCCCGGACCTGTCGGCGTGGTGGCGATGCCGCGCGGTGGGCGTGTTCGCGGCCCGTACGGTGCAGGTCCACGGGGTCGCAGCGCGGCCCGTGCGGACGCCCGCCGGGACGGACCGGGCGGCCGAGCTGCACGCGACGCCCGTCGTGCCGCTGCGCTTCACGATGTCGCTGCTGCTGCCCGCGGAGGCACCCGAGACGACGGTGCTGGTCTGGACGCCCGCGGATGCGGTGACGGCTGCCCACATGCTGGACCTGGCGAACGGCGGCCACTCGACGGCGGGGCGGCCGGCGGCGCCGAGCACGCTTGTCGAGGCGACGGGGTAGGGGGCGCGGGTCGGTCCGGCGCCAGTGGCTGGGCGGGGGCGGGGACGGGGTGGGCCGGTCGTGCCGGTGGCGGCGTGGTCGGGTTCGCTCGGGTGGGTGACCCGCGCCGGTGACCCGCGTCGGTGACCCGCATGGGGGACCGGTGTGGGTGACGAGGTGGGCGACCGGTTTGGCGGTTCGGGTGGGGTGGTCCGCATGCTGTGACGTACGCGGGCCGGCCCGCGATCAGGCGTCCTCGTCCCCCACGTGGGTGAGTCGGTCGTCGCCGAGCCTGGCCTGCACGTCGCGGAACAGGATCGCGAGCAGATCCGCGAGTCGGGTCTGCTGATCGGGGGTCAGGCCGTCGATCAACTCCGCCTCGCGGCGCAATACCCGATCGACCGTCGCCTCGACCAACGCATGTCCCGCCTCGGTCAGTTCGACCTCGACCGAGCGCGTGCGACCGGATCCGGCCCGCCGTACGACCAGGCCCTCGCGCTCGGCCCGGGCGACCCGCTGCGAGATGGCGCCGGCCGTGACGAGCGAACGCCGGCCCAGCTCGCGCGTACCCAGCGTGTACGGCGGCCCACTGCGCCGCAGCACACTCAGCAGATCCAACGTCGCCGCGTCCACGCCCGCGCCGGCCAGTACCCGGCGACGGTCGTCCCCGAGCAGCTTGGCCAGCCGCCAGATCGGCGTGACGATCCCGATCGAGGACACCGGCGTCCCGGGCCGCTCGCGCTCCCACGCGGCGGCGATCTCCTCGACGGCGTGACCGACGCGCCCGGAGCCGCCGCCACCGACCGCCTCCGGATCGGCGAGCGGATCGGCGGCAGCTCCCGTTCGCCACTCGGCTGCGGCCCCGGGATCGGCGGGCGCCCCGGCCGCGGTTCCGGTCCTGGCCGCGGTTCCCGTTCCGAACTCGCCCTCGGCCCCGGTCTCGGCCTTGACCCCAGCCTCGGTCCCGCCCCCGGTATCCGGCCCGTCCGCATCCGCCGCTGCCAGCTTTGGTGGCGATGTCTCGGCGGGCGGACGGGGCTCGTCGGTTGCCATGGGGCCTCTTCCCGGTGTTATGTTCAGACCTAAATTTAGATCTAAACGACGACGTGGAGGTCATCCTATGGCACGCAACATCCTCGTCACCGGTGGCGGCACCGGCATCGGACTCGCGATCGCTCGGCACTTCGCCGGGCTCGGCGCCAACGTGACGATCACCGGTCGGCGACCGGAGCCGCTCGCCCTCGCCGCCGAGCAGACCGGGGCTCGGGCACTGGTCTGCGATCACACCGACCCCGAGGGGCTGACCCGACTGGTGGCCGAACTGCCCGAGCGGATCGACGTACTGGTCAACAACGCCGGCGGCAACACCGACTTCGACCACGGTCCCACCGACGATCTGGCCGGGTACGCCCGCGCGTTCCGGGCCAACCTGGACGCCAACCTGGTCGGCGCCGCGCTGACCACCCGGGCCGTCGAGGAGCGGCTCGCCGCCGGCGGCGCCGTGATCGGCATCGGCTCGATCGCGGCCGACACGGGAGCCGGCTCCTACGGCGCGGCCAAGGCCGGCCTGGCCGCCTGGAACGTCGCCCTCGCGGACGCCCTCGGCCCGCGCGACATCACGGCCAACGTGGTCTCCCCGGGCTACATCGCGGACACCGAGTTCTTCCGGGACAACCTCACCGAGGACCGCCGCCGGCAGTTGGTCGCCGCGACGTCGGTGCGCCGGGCCGGCTCGCCGGAGGACATCGTCGGCGCCGTCGCATTCCTCGCCTCGCCCGCCGCCCGACACGTCACGGGACAGGTGCTGAACGTCAACGGTGGTGCGTACAAGAGTCGTTGATGCCGGAGCGGACCCAGTCGGTCGGCGGACCCGGTCGGTACGTGCGGACCGGCCGGCCGTCCGCGTCACCGAAGCGGGAAACCGGGTTCGCCGGACGGGCGCCGCCCGCATCCGTAGCGTTGGCACCGAGCGGTCCCCGCACAGAAGGCAGATCTCATGGAATCCGGCACGCTGGCGGTGCCCGGAGCCGACCTCTACTACGAGGTACGCGGCTCCGGACCGGTCCTGTTATTGATCAACGGCAGCAACGGAGACACCGGCCTGTTCGCGGCACTGGGCGATCGGCTGGCCGACCGGCACACGGTGGTCGCGTACGACCGACGCGGCAACTCCCGTAGCCGGCTGACCGATTCGCCCGGGGAGCAGCGCATCGACGAGCATGTCGACGACGCACATCGGCTGCTCCTGGCCCTCACCTCCGAACCCGCGGCCGTCTTCGGCACCAGTACCGGCGCCTCGATCGGCCTCGACCTGCTCGCCCGACACCCCGAACAGGTCGACCTGCTGGTCGCCCACGAGCCGCTCGTGGTGGGACTGCTGCCCGATCCGAAGGAGTGGCACGCGAAGTTCGACAACGTCGCCGAGCTGTACCGGACCGACGGCCTGAAGGCCGCGATGGGCGAACTCACCGCGCTGTTCGGGCTGTCCGGTCCGCCGGAGCCCGCGGCCGATCTGCCCACGCCGGTGCGGGAGTTGCTCGAACGGGTGCAGGCCAACGTGCATTTCAATCTGTCCTATGAACTGTCGGCGTTCGCCCGCTTCGAACCGGACCTGACGGCTCTGCGGGGCGCCCCGCTGGTCCTGGCCGTCTCGAACGAGGGCGCGGAGACGCTGCTCTACCGGACCACGGCACTGCTCGCCGAGCGCCTCGACCTCCCGGTCGTGGAGTTCCCGACCGATCACGTGGGCTACGCCCTGCGGCCGGACGAGTTCGCCGTGGCCATGACCGAGGTGCTCGACCGGGGATAGCCGATCGCCCGTTCGGGCCACGGCGGTTCGCCGCGTCGAGCGGCCCGGCGGGCTCGTCCGGCTCGGGTGGTCTCGGTACCGTCCGGTCGTCCGGGTGGGCCGCCCGGCGCCGCCCGTCGAGCCGCAGTGTCGTCCGCCGGACGGCGTCCGCAGTCACCGTGCGCGGGAGCCCCGGGCATCCCGGGCACCCCGGCATCCCTGGTGTCCGGCTATGCCGAAGCGGCCCGGCCGCGTCGGAGTGACGGCGGCCGGGCCGGGGTGCGGAACCGGTACCGGGTCAGGCGCTGGCGCCGCCGTCGAGCACGAGGTCGGTGCCGACCGCGAAGCCGGCCTCGTCGGAGGCCAGGTACAGGACGGCGGCGGCGAGTTCGGCCAACGTGCCGACGCGGCCGGACGGGTTCGCGTCCTTCATGCGATCCGCGCGCTCGGCCTCGGTCTCGCCGGCACGCAACGACATCGTGGTGTCCAGCGGGCCGGGGCTGACCGCGTTGATCCGCACGCCCTCACCGATGTGGTCGAGCGCGGCGTTGCGGGTGAGGGCGCTCACGGCCGCCTTGGACGCGACGTACGCGCCGAGGTTGGCGAGCCGGGAGTGGGCGCCGAGGTTGGACGATATGTTCACGATGGTTCCGCCGCCGTTGGCCCGCATGTGGCCGATCTCGTGCTTCATCGAGAGCCACGTGCCGGTCACGTTGATGTCCAGGGTGGCCCGGAAATCCCCTTCGTCGAGATCGGCGAGCGGGCCCACGCCCTGGATCACGCCCGCGTTGTTGACGGCGACGTCGAGACCGCCGAACAATTCGACCGTGCGGGCCACGAGCGCGGCCAGGCTCTGCGAGTCGGTGACGTCGGCGGTGACCGCCGCGCCTCGTCCGCCCTCGGCCTCGATCAGCCGGACGGTCTCGGCCAGCGGCGCGGCACCGCGGCCCGCGACCACGACGGCGGCACCCTCGCGAGCGAAGGCGAGTGCGATCCCCCGGCCGGCCCCCGAACCGGCGCCGGTGACGAGGACGGTCTTGGCGGTGAAACGTGCGGACATGATTGTTCTCCCGTGTCGTGCGGTGTCGAGATGGTGCATCGGTGGATGTGGTCGATGGGGTGGGCGCGATCGGTTGGCCGACGCATCGGCCGGCCGGCGTGCCGTGATTCGGCCGGCGCGGTTGTCGCGGCGTCGGGTGATCCGTGTTCGGCCCGGTGGGGCCGGCCCCGGCCGTGGTGTGGTCAGCGGGTTCGGGGCCTTGCGGGTCCGTGGGTCGGGCCGTGCTCGTGGTCGCCGCCCCGGTTCCGGGCCAGGCCGGCCGCCACCAGTGCGGCCAGGAGGAAGACGGCCCCGGCGATGCCGAAGGCCCAGGCGTAGCCGGCGATCACGTCGCCGCGGGTCGCGGCCACCGACATCAGCGCGGCCAGGCCGACGGTGGGCCCGAGTTCCATTGCGGTGTTCAGTACGCCGCCGGCCAGGCCCGCCTGGTGGGCGGGAACGCCCCCGGTGGTCAGGACGGCGGTGCCGGCGAAGATCAGGGCGGCGCCGACGGGCAGCAGGACCAGGCCCGGGAGGAGGTCGGGGGCGTATCGGGTGTCCTCGTCCAGACGGGCGAGCAGGAGCAGGCCGACGCCGCCGACCAGTAGGCCCGCCACGGTGATTCGGCTCGGGCCGTACCGGTCGATCAGCGGTCCGGCCGCTCGACCGCCCGCGACCAGCGCGAGGGCGAACGGTACGAATGCGCCGGCGGTCGCGAGCGGTGACCAGCCCCGGTCCTGTTGGAGGTGGAGGGAGATCAGGAAGCTGATCAGGCCGGTACCGGTGGCCGCGAGCAATACCCCGACCAGTCCCAGGATCCGGCGCGGATCGCGGACGAAGCCCGGCGGGAGGAGCGGGTCGGCGACGCGCCGTTCGACCACCGGGAGCGCGGCGAGCAGGATCACGCCGCCGCCGAGCGGGACGAGGACGGCCGCCGACGTCCAGGCGTGGTCGCCGGTGACGGTCAGGCCGTAGCCCGCGAGGGTGATGCCGACGGTGGCCAGGATCGCGCCGAGCGGATCCAGACCGGGACGCCCGCCCGCCTCGGCCGACATGCCGGCGGAGGGCCCGGCGTACGTCGGCTTCCCGTCGGGCAGGCGACGTGGAGTCAGGAACAGGGCCAGGGCGGCCACGGCGACCGGAATGGCGAACATCCAGCGCCAGGACACCCAGGTCGTCAGCACACCCGAGGTGAGGTTGCCGGTTGCGGCGCCCAATACGGACAGGCCGCCCCAGGTCGCCATCGCCCGTCGATACGCACCCGGTTCCGGGTATACCCCGCGCAGCACGGCCATCGCCGCCGGCGCGGTCAACGCGGCCCCCACCCCCTGCCCGAAGCGAACCGCGACCAATACGGCGAAACCCGGGGCGAATGCGGCGACCGCGGATGCGAGGCCGAACACGACCAGGCCCACGGTGAACATCGGGCGTCCGCCGTACCGATCCGCGAGCCGACCGCCGAACAGCAGCAGCCCGCTGAACGGCAGCCCGTAGGCGGCACTGAGCAAGACCAGGTCGGCCGAACCCAGACCGAATTCCCGGCCGATGTCGGGCAGCGGCACGCCGATGACGGTGATGGTGAAGATGAGCGTGGCCTGCACGGTGCCGAGTACGGCGAAGGCGAGGGCGGCGTGCGGGGCGCTCGGCGGATCGAGGCGTGTGGTCGTGCCTGTACCTGTAGCTGTACCCGCGCCTGTACTCGCGCTTGTGCGTGTCCCTGTGTTCGTGCCCGCGTCCGCCATACCGGTACCCCCATTGCCGATAGCTTTTACAGATCGATCGTTCTCGAATAAGGGCATGCGTATGACGTCGAGTGGTCGGGCACGGCGCCGGCGTCGGGTTTCGATTCCGATCCGTGGAGAGCGGAGTGCGTGCGTGGCTCAGGTGAGCAGTTCGAGTGCCTGGCGGGTCGCGTCCCGCAGTCGGACGGAGTCCGGGCCGGCCTTGCCGACCACGCGCATCCCCTGGAGCAGGACCAGCAGGAAGCGGGCCAGTGCCTGGGGGTCCCGGTCCGGGCCCAGTTCGCCCTGAGCCCTGGCCCGGGTGAGCGCGACGGTCAGATTGGTCTCCATCTGACTCCAGCCGTATTCGACGATCCGCGCGGCGCCCGGGTCGTGCGCGGCGAGTTCGGCGGCGGTGTTGGTCAGGAAGCAGCCGAGGAGTCGGCTCGGCTCCTCGGACGCCTCGTGGGCGAACCGCTCGACCAGTGCCCGAACGGCCGGCAGCACCGGGCCGGGCTGGGACAACTCCTCGAACAACTCCGGGTTGCGGCCCTCGCGGTAGCGGTCGAGCGCCGCGAGGTAGAGGTCGTGTTTGTTGCCGAACGTCGCGTAGATGCTCGCCCGGGCGATGCCGAGGCGAGCCACGAGGTCCGCCATCGAGGTCGCCTCGTAGCCGCGCTCCCAGAAGAGTTCGAGGGCGGACTGCAAGGCGGCGTCGGGATCGAATTCCTTGGTCCTGGCCACGGGCACGACTGTAGGTCATTCCGGAACGTGCGGTCAAATAAGATCCGCTCGGCGAGCTCGACCGAGGTGCATGCAGGCCCCGGCCGCCGGCCGGTGGGTGGGCCGGCCGACGGGGCTGCGGGTGCCTGCGCGGGGCCTCGGCTGTCGTAGGTCGTCGGGAGGGGCGGTGTCAGCCCGCCGCGCGGGTCCAGCGTTCGGCCAACCGCGCGATCCGGTGGGTGAGTTCGGGTGGGCTCTCGACGGTGAAGTCGAGGTCGAGGAAGGCGAGATGGACCGCGAGCGCGTCGATCGAGGAGGCCCCGGTGGTCAACCGGCACGTATCCGCGTCGATCGCCTCCAGGACGCCGTCGGTCGCGCCGATCCGGGCCGCGGCCAGCTCCGGCGAGGCATGCAGGAGCACGGTCGCGTGGTGCGCGAAGGCTCGGGTGGAGATGCCCGCACGGATGTACGCGGCGACGTCCCGGTCCGGCAGCGCACGCGGCGCGAAGTGCGGGCCGGTCGGCGTGCGCAATCGCATCCGGTCCACGCGATACGTACGCCAGTCGGCCCGGTCGAGGTCCCAGGCCAGCAGGTACCAGCGGCGTCCCGTGCAGGCGAGGCGGTGCGGTTCGGTCGTGCGGACCGCCTCGCGGCCGTCGTGGGTGCGGTAGTCGAAGCGCAGCGTCTCGGCGGAGCGGCAGGCCGCCGCGATCGCGGTCAGGTCGGCGGCGGTCACCGTCCCGCCGCCCACCGGCAGCGCCACGGTGACCGCGTCGAGTGCGTCGATCCGGTGGCGCAGCCGGGTGGGCAGCACCTGTTCGAGCTTGGCCAGCGCCCGGGCCGAGGTCGGTTCGATCCCGGCGACGGTGCCGCCGACCGCGGTGCGCAGGCCCGTCACGATCGCGACCGCCTCGTCGTCGTCCAGGAGCAGCGGCGGCAACGGGCCGCCCGCGTCGAGCCGATAGCCGCCGGACACCGTGCGGACCGGGTAGCCCGCCGCGCGCAGCCGCTGCACGTCGCGCCGGACGGTGCGGGGGCTGACGCCGAGGCGTGCGGCGAGTCGAGGGCCGGTCCAGACCGGGGGATCCGGCGGAACGGGCCGGTCGGCGCGGTCGCGGCGCTGCGGTTGCGACTGCCGCGCGGGGTCGGCTCGCCGCTCGGCCGAGGAAGGCCGCTCGGGCCGGGATCGCCGCTCGGGTGGGGATTGGAGGAGGGACAACAGGCGAAGCAGGCGGGTCGTACTCTCCAGCGTGTCCATGCGCTCAGCCTGGCGTCGAATGCGGCAGGTTTCCGTCCGCATTCGCTCCTAGTCTTTGGGCATGGAGACCACCACCCTGAGCGTCCGCCGACTCAATCGTGCACTGCTCGAACGTCAGTTGTTGACCCGGCGGCACGCGATCTCGGCGGAGGCGGCGATCACGCACCTGGTCGGCATGCAGGCACAGGCTCCGCACCCGCCGTACGTCGGCCTGTGGACCCGTCTCGCCGACTTCGTGCCGGCCGAGCTGGCCGATCTCCTGACCGACCGCCGGGCCGTTCGGCTGGGCCTGATGCGCGGCACGGTGCACCTGGTTACCGCCGCCGACTGTCTCGCGCTGCGGCCCGTCGTGCAGCCGATCTACGACGCGGACCTGTATCGCAACCAGTTGCACGGGCTCGGCGACTCGAAGGTCGATGTAGCCGAACTGGTGGCTGCCGGCCGGGAGTTGATGGCCGAGCAGCCGCTGACCGCCAAGGCGCTCGGGCTTGCGCTCGCCGAACGTTTCCCGGGCGAGGACCCGAAGGTTCTGGCGCACGCGCTGCGCAGCCGGGCACCCCTGGTCCAGGTCCCGCCGCGTGCGCTGTGGGGCCGCAGCGGACAATCCGCCTGTACCACGGCCGAACACTGGCTCGATCGGCCACTGGCGGCCGAAACCGCCCCGGACGGCATGCTGTTGCGCTACCTCGCGGCCTTCGGCCCGGCCACCGTTGCGGACATGCAGTCCTGGTCCGGCCTCGGCCGGTTGCGCGAGGTGGTCGATCGGCTCCGTCCGAACCTGGCCGTCTACCGAGACGAGGCCGGTCGCGAACTCTTCGATCTCCCCGACGCTCCGTTGCCGCCGGAAGACGCCCCCGCTCCGGTTCGGTTCCTCCCGGAATTCGACAACATCCTGCTCTCGCACGCCGACCGCTCCCGGATCATCTCCGAGGAGAATCGCAAACGACTCTTCACCGTCAACGGCATCATCCGGGCAACCTTCCTGGTGGACGGCCTGGTTGCGGGGGTGTGGCGGCTCAGCCGAGCCGGCAAGCCGGTCTCGGCGGGCTCTCCCGCCGCCGGCGCAGCCGGCCCACCCCTGGTCCTCGACATGCAGCCCTTCCACCCGATCACCCGGGCAGCCAAGGCTGCCCTGACCGATGAGGCCACTCGTCTACTGGCCTTCACCACCCCGCACGACCACGAGATCCGCTTCGTCTGAGCAGGCCCGCAGGCGTCCGTGCCCGGTAGGCCCTCGTCGGCGCCGGCGTCGCTGCCGGTTCCGGTGCGCACCTGTCGACTGCCGGCTTCCCGGTCGTTCGGGTCGCGACCGAAGGCGGCGAGTGGTCCGGGTGGGGTGGTGGGGTCAGATGCGGTTGCGGCGGTGGAGGCGGAGGGCCTTGAGCATGGCGACGGCGGCGGCGGTGGAGAGGGCGGCGCGGATGCCGTTCCAGATGTTCCAGGTGGTCTCGAAGTCGGCGCGGGTCTTGCCGGGGTCGATGGTGCCGGCGTGGGCGAGTGCCTGGTTGAGGGGGACGTTGATGCCGGAGGTGGTCAGCACGGTGGTGGTGTAGAGGGCGAGGGCGGTGAGGGTCCAGCGCATGACGGTGGCGGTGTTCGCGTGCCTGCGCAGTTTCCAGGCGGCGATGGCGGGTGCGGCCAGGGCGGCGGTGAAGACGGTGAAGAACAGGGGGTTCTCGATGCCGGCGTTGATCCGTTGCATGGTGTGCACGAAGTCGGCGTCGTCCTTGGTGCCCAGCAGTGGCATCACGACGGTGGAGAAGGCGACGTAGGTGCCGGCCATCAGGGTGTTGGCCGCTGCGCCGGCGGTGAGCCAGCGGCCGACGGTGTCCCGGGTGGCGGCGATCGAACGGGCGGGGGCGGCGAGCGTGTGGTCGACGGCGGCCATGATGAACTCCCTTGAGAATGAAGCTTGTTGATTGGAATCGGCCTGCGTTTTCCGCGTTTCGCCGTCCCGTTCTTCGATGTCTCAAGACTGTCGTCCGCGCTCACCTCGAACAACGGCCGATCTCGGAACCGTGGACCTCCGGGTTACCGATGCCGGGATCGGTCGCGGTGCACGGCCCGGCGGGCACGTCGGCGCCGCGCAGGACCGTGGTCAGGTCGTGGGCCAGGTCGCGGCCCACGGGCGCGGCCGGACGGCGTGCCGACAGCCGGGTCGTATCCGCCAGGAGCCGGGTGATCCGGCCGGAGGCGACCGCGGCGTGCGCCGGGAGGATGTGCGATTCCAGGAGGTCGCCGGCGTCGCGCCAACTTCGGGTTCGGGCGAGCGCGTGCAGCAGGTAGGCATGGTCGTTGTGCGCGGTGCGGGTGCCGGGGACGCGTCCCGCGGCGGCTTGCTCGAACAGCGGGATGGCCCGGGTCCACTGCCCGTTGTCGGCGTGGATCATCGCGTGATGCCAGGTGATCTCGGCGGTGTCGAGCCACCAGGCCCAGTCCGGATCCCGGGCGCCGACGCCTTCCAGGTGTCGGCCGTACGTCTCGCCGATCAGCCTGCGGGCCCCGGCGTGTTCGCCGTACAGATTGAGGGCCCGGGCTCGGCGCAGCACGAACAGGGTCCGCACGCCGGATGGAAGGGTGTCGGCGAGGACCGTGTCGCAGATCCGCAACGCCTCGTCCGGACGGCGCAGATGGATGGCCTGCATCGCCAGTTGGGAGAGGGCGAACCGTTCGGCGGAGCGATCACCGGCCAGACGCGCCGTCCGGACGGCCTGGGTGCTCAGTCGACGGGACAACGCGTGTCGATCGGCGTCGTAGGCCAGCCAGCCGGCGATCTGGTGGGCTTCCGAGACGGCGGACAGCCGGTCCCGGGACGGCCGGCCGGCCAGGGCGCCGCGCAGCGCCGCACGCGCCGAGCGGACCGCCGGAGCGAGGATGGCGCCGGCGCCGAACCGGGTGTCCAGAGTCACGATGTGCGCGCTGTACTCCCGCAGTTGCCGGATCTCCTCGACGTCACGGGCGTGGTACGACCGATCCCGCGGCCGTACGGGGGCCACGGTCGAATCGGCGCTTCGCACCGCATCGGCGTCCGCCGCGGCGCCGGACCGGCGCTGCGGGAGGAGGTTCGGCGCCGACATCGACTCGGGCGTCGCCGCTGCCGGCGGTGCCGGTGACGGCACCCCTGCCGCCACCGCTGTCGAATGCGAGGGATCGCGGTCCACGGACTGACTCCCTACCTCTCCGGTCGAGGCGGCCACGGCCGGGATACGGCCGCCGGCGGGCAAAGGCCGGACCACCCTGGGCGCGATCAAGTCCACCATGTACGCGGCCGCGGTGACGGCACCGACCACCCGCTGACGGCGGGACCGGGGCGGCCGAGCGGCCGGCGTACGTACGGTGTTGCGGCATCAGGCTCCGGGAAGTGAGGTGCCTTCCCCCGGGGCCAGGCGCCGGACGGGACGCGTGTCGGAGCCGGCGAGCTGGCCCAGGAGACGTTCGGCGAGGGCGAGCCCGGTGTCGTTGTAGATGCCGTCGTGGATCAGGAACGCCTGTGCCGGGTCGACCTCGCGCACGTAGTCCGCGGCGTCGCCGAGTTTGAGCCAGGGGGCGCCCGCCGGCACCAGCAGCGTGGGCACCGCTTCCTCGGGAATGGTGAACGCGTCGCCGGGGTGGAAGACGCGGCCGTCGATCAGGAAGCCGACGTTGTCGATGACGGCGATGTCCGGGTGGATCACGGCGTGCTTCTCGCCGTACACGTGCACCGCCACACCCTGCGCGCCGCCGATCTCGAACGTGTCGCCGTGCGTCACCGCGTGGATGCGGCCGGCCAGATCCGGGAACTGCGCGGCGACGGCCGGATTCGTCCAGATCTCCAGGTCCGGGTCGGCCGCGGCGGCGGCCCGGAGCGCGTCGGGGACGACGTGGTCGAAGTGCTCGTGGGTGATCAGTACGGCGTCGGCGCCGACCATCGCGTCGGGTTCGCTGAAGGCGCCGGGATCGATCACGATGGTGCCCCGGTCCGTGGTCAGACGTACGCACGCGTGGCCGAGCTTGGTGAACTGCATGGCTGCTCTCCCGGATGTTCCTGCTTCGTGGTGCCTGTCGGTGCTGCGGTGCCCATCGGCGCCGCGGTGTCGCGGCTCCGTGGCGGCGTGGTGCCTGTTGCCGCTGCCCCTGACGATCATGCCAAGGCGATCGGGACGGGGCGGCGGAGAGGGGGTCGTGGCTGCGAGACAATCGATGCATGTACGACGACCAGCAAGAACCGACCGAGTCGATTCCGGTGGGGCGGGCGACGGATCTCGGTGCGGCGTTGCTGATGCCCGACATCGACCGGCCCCGCGCGTGGTTGCTCACGCTCAACGATTCGCCCCAGTCGTACGTGGATCTCGACCAGCCCGAGCACCTGGAATTCGAGTACACGCGGCGCCTCGGCCACGTCGTGGATCTCGTGGCCGAACCGGGTGCGCCGATCGCCGCGCTGCATCTGGGCGGTGGCGGGCTGACGCTGCCCCGCTACATCGCGGCCACCCGGCCCGGTTCGGCGCAGACCGTCGCCGAACTCGACGGGGAACTGGTCGCGTTGGTGCTGGAGCACCTGCCGTTGCCGACGGGCGAGACGATGGATGTACGCACGGGCGATGCCCGGGCCGAGCTGACGGCGCGGCCGGACAACTCGGCCGATCTGGTGATAGCCGATGTGTTCGGGGGAGCCCAGGTGCCCGCGCATCTGACGTCGCGGGAGTTCGCCGCCGAGGTGGCCCGCGTGTTGCGGCCGGGCGGGGTGTACGCGGCGAATATCGCCGACGGCGGCGACCTCGACTTCGCGCGGGCGCAAGTGGCCACCCTGCGGGCGGTGTTCCCGGAGGTGGCGTTGATGGCCGAGCCGGGCGTACTGCGCGGCAGGCGCTTCGGCAACCTCGTCGTCGTCGCGTCCGCGATCACGCTGCCGGTGTCCCAGCTGGCCCGGCGAACGGCCGGCGACGACACGCCGGCCCGGGTGCTCTCCGGGATCGAGGCCCGGGTGTTCTCGCGCGATGTCGCGCCGGTGACGGATCGCACGGCCGCCCCTTCGCCGGCTCCGCCCGGGGGTACGTTCCGCATCGGATGAGCGAGCCGGACGACTCGCCCGACCGGATGGCGCGTCCGTCGCGCCCGGGAGGGGAGGCGCGTTCCGGACGGGTGTCGGGGGACCGGGACCGGCTCTTCGGCGCGGTGCCGGAGGCGGTGGCTCGCCGACCGAGGCGATCCGCGAGGGAGTGGACCCGCGGCGTGTGGAGTGACAGGGTGGAGTCGCCAGCCATTTATCCGTGTTTGGTGTGGAAGGTGGCGAAATGCCATGGCTGAACATGCACACGCCGCATTGATTCGTCAGGGGTACGAGGCGTTCTCCTGCGGCGACCTGGACACCCTGCGCTCGATGATGACGACCGACTGCACGCAACACGTCCCCGGCAATCACAGGCTGTCGGGCGACGTCAAGGGTGTGGAAGCGATCCTCGGCTACTACGTACAGCTCGCCACCGAGACGGACGGCACCTTCCGAGTCGAGCTGCAACACCTCTTCGTCGACGGTCGCGGCCACGTGATGTCGGTACACCGAGCCACCGCCAAGCGGGCGGGCAAGCTGCTCGACCAGATGGGCGGCATCGTGTTCCGCATCGTCGGCGAGAAGATCACCGATCTCGACGAGTGCGTCGAGGACATGACGGCGGCGGAGGACTTCTGGGCCTGAATCGACCACGAGCGGGCGGCAACCGCCGGCCCGGCGGCGCCGAGGCGGGCGTCAGCCGATGGTGGCGGCGGTGCCGGTGCGGGGTCGGTCGGCGGTGGGCGAGGTGAAGGCGCGGCGGTAGTCGGCGGGGGAGACGCCCAGGCGGGCGGCGAAGTGGTGGCGCAGGTTGGCGGCGGTACCCAGGCCGCTGCGCTCGCCGATCTGCTCGATGGGGAGATCGGTGGTCTCCAGGAGCGACTGGGCCCGGGCCAGGCGCTGGGTGAGCAGCCATTGCAGCGGCGTCGTTCCGGTGGCGGCCTGGAGGCGGCGGAAGAAGGTACGCGGGCTCATCCGGGCGCGGCGGGCCAGGTCGTCGACGGTGAGCGGACGATCGAGGTGGGCGCCGGCCCAGTGCAGCACCGGGGCCAGGCCCTCGTCGTCGGTGGCGGGGACGGACAGGTCCACGAACTGGGCCTGGCCGCCGGGTCGATGGGCCGGGACCACCAGCCGGCGGGCGAGCTGGTTGGCGATGTGGGCGCCCAGGTCGGTACGCACGATGTGCAGGCACAGGTCGAGGCCGGCGGTCATGCCGGCGCTGGTGAGTACGGCGCCGTCGTCGACGTACAGCACGCTGTCGTCGACGGTGACCTTCGGATGACGGCGGGCCAGATCCTCGGTGTGCGCCCAGTGCGCGGTGGCCCGGCGGCCGTCCAGGAGGCCGGCGGCGGCGAGTGCGAAGGCACCCGTACACAGCGAGACCATCCGCGCCCCGGCATCGGCCGCGGCGCGCAGGGCGGCGAGGAATCCGGCGGGCAACTCGCGGTCGTGGTCCACGCATTCCTGCGGCACGGCCACCACGATCACGGTGTCCGCACCGGCCAACGCGTCCCATCCGTACGGGGTGCGAATCCCGAAACCGAAACCGTTTCCGCTTCCGGAGTCGCCTGCCTCGGCCACAGCCGGCCCGGACCGGGTCGGCCGCTCCGCGCAGACCCGGAAGTCGTACCACCGATCCGTGAGTTCGGGCTGCGGAGTGCCGAACACCGCACACGCGAGCGCCAGTTCGTACATGTCCCAGGGCGGGATGTCCGTGTCGTCGATCACCGCGACGGCGACGGATCCCGGTCCGCTCGCGCGCGGGTACGCAGGTCGGTCGTGCATGACAAGACAGCCTAGATCATCGGTGGCACGAATTTTGCGCTCAGAGGCATTCCTGCCACTGTCCGCGCCTTCTCGGCGCTGCGAGGGTTGTCCGCGTCGCCGGAAACCCCAGCCGCCCAGGAGGGCGGCGAGCGGCGCGACCCATGCACGAACGGGCACGAGTGCCCGGCGCCACGAACGAAGGACGAACATGAACCACGAAGCCGAAACCGAAGCCGTGACGGTCATCGGACTGGGATCGATGGGCCGCGCGCTGGCCGAGGCGTTCCGCGCCGCCGGCCATCCCACCACGGTGTGGAACCGCTCCGCGGCGAAGGCCGACGAGGTGGTTGCCCGGGGCGCCGTGCGCGCCGACACCGTGTCCGCGGCGATCGCGGCGAGTCCGCTGATCGTGGTCTGCGTCCTGGACTACGACGCAATGCACACGATCCTCGCCGCCGACGAGGCCGCACTCGCCGGGCGGACGCTGGTCAATCTGGCCTCGGGTTCACCCGAGCAGGCTCGGGAGACCGCCGCGTGGGCGGCCCGGTTGGGAGCCGCCTACCTCGACGGCGCGATCATGTCCACGCCACCCGGGATCGGCTCGCCCGACTCGATGCTGCTCTACAGCGGCGATCCGGCCGCATTCGCCCGGCACGCCGAGACGATGCGAGCGCTCGGCGACCCGGTCGACCTGGGGGCCGACGCCGGCGTCGCGAGTCTGTACGACACCGCACTGCTCGGGCTGATGTGGGCGGCGCTGACCGGCTGGTTGCACGGCTCCGCCGTGGTCGGCGCGGACGGGGTGAGCGCGGCCGACTTCACCCCGATCGCCAACCGCTGGTTGAGCCACGCCGTGGCCGGCTTCATCGGCGAGTACGCCGCCCAGGTCGACGCCGGCACCTACCCCGGCGACGACGCCACGCTGGACGTGCACCTGGCGACGATGGACCACCTGGTACACGCGAGCCGAGCACGCGGCATCGACACGGCCCTCCCAGAGCTCTACCGCCAATACACCCGACGCGCGATCGCCGCCGGCCACGGCTCGAACGGCTACGCCCGACTGATCGAGGAACTCCACAACTAACCCCACCACCCCAACGACCCACACCCACCCGACCCGCGCCCACCCCCCCGGCGCGTCAGCGCCCCCGACCCAGCCCGCCCCAGTGATCGACGCGCGAAGCGCGGAGAGCGGCGGAGCCGCAAAACCAAGACTTCGTGACCCGGAGCGAAGCGGAGGGACACGAAGTCACGAGCGAGGGGCCACTTTTTTCTCGGAGGAGCGAAGCGGGGGAGAGAAAAAAGTGGTGCCTCGCGAGCCGGCGACGAAGTCGCCCAACAAGCAGCAACGTTGCACCCCCGACTCGGGCGTGCCCGCTTCGCCGCACCCCCGACTCGGGCGTGCCCGCTTCGCCGCACCCCCGACTCGGGCGTGCCCGCTTCGCCGCACCCCCGACTCGGGCGTGCCCGCTTCGCCGCACCCCCGACTCGGGCGTGCCCGCTTCGCCGCACCCCCGACTCGGGCGTGCCCGCTTCGCCGCACCCCCGACTCGGGCGTGCCCGCTTCGCCGCACCCCCGACTCGGGCGTGCCCGCTTCGCCGCACCCCCGACTCGGGCGTGCCCGCTTCGCCGCACCCCCGACTCGGGCGTGCCCGCTTCGCCGCACCCCCGACTCGGGCGTGCCCGCTTCGCCGCACCCCCGACTCGGGCGTGCCCGCTTCGCCGCACCCCCGACTCGGGCGTGCCCGCTTCGCCGCACCCCCGACTCGGGCGTGCCCGCTTCGCCGCACCCCCGACTCGGGCGTGCCCGCTTCGCCGCACCCCCGACTCGGGCGTGCCCGCTTCGCCGCACCCCCGACTCGGGCGTGCCCGCTTCACCGCGCCCCCCACTCCAGCGCCCCGCCCGTGCCGCGCCTCCGACCCAGGCCACCCCGCCTCGCCCCACAGCGGGGCAGAGCAAAAAAGCGACCCCTCACGAGCCGCCACCGAAGGCGCCCACAAACAGCTCAGACCTCCGCCGGCGTCTCGTTGTACACGCCCGCGTAGTCCTGACCCGACAACTTCTGGATCGCTTCCATGATCTCGTCGGTGATCTCGCGCCGGGCCCGGGCCACGTCCTTGCGCTCGTAGTGGTGCGAGAAGTCGAGCGGTTCGCCGAAGCGGATGAGCGCGCGCGGCGACAACTTCGGGATGTTCGAGCCGATCGGCTGGACCTGGTCCGTGCCGATGATCCCGACCGGCACCACCGGGCAGCGCGCGGCGAGCGCGAGCCACGCGACGCCGGTCCGGCCGCGATAGAGCCGGCCGTCGCGGGAGCGGGTGCCCTCGGGGTAGATCCCGAACGCGTCGCCGCGTTCGAGCACCGAGAGCGCGGTCTCCAGGGCGGCCTTCGCCGCGCTGTGCGCGCCTCGGGGCACCGGGACGGCGCCGATTCCGGAGAAGAAGGCGTTGCTGACCCGGCCCTTGAGCCCGGGGCCGTCGAAATACTCGGCCTTCGCGAGGAACGACACCTTGCGCGGCATGACCACGGGGATCGCGACGCTGTCAACGAACGACAGGTGGTTGCTGGCGATGATGACCGGGCCGGTCATCGGTACGTTCTCGCGGCCCTCGGTCTGCGGGCGATAGATCGCCTTCGCGGTGGGCGCCACGACGCCATGCATGAACTTGTCGATCAGCACGGATCCCCCGTGGGAGTGGGTGAGGTCTGGAAACACGCGCCACCTTATCGAGTCTGCGGCACCCCCTACGACGCGTGTACCCACCTGCACCATTGACGCAGTGTCAAAAGTTCGTCACGACGCGATCGTGGTGATCCGTGCCGCTCCGCGCGGCCGTGTTCACACCCGTCGGGCGAGCGATTCCAGCAGCAGGTCGAGCACATCTTCGAAGGGGCTGCCCGCCATCTCCTCGGCCAGGTGCCGGCGGACCGTGCCGATCGCCGGATAGTCCGCGTTGGGCAGCGTGTTGTACGTCTCCTCCCAGGATCGGTCGTCGGCCTCCCGCACCTCGGGCGCGAGTGCGGTGTAGGACGCCTCCAAGGCCGCGTGCGCGAGCACGGTGTCGATGAACGCCCGGTAGTAGCGGACCGCGTCGGCCGGGGAGAAGCCCGCCGAGAGCAGCAGCGCGACCCCCATCTCCACGGCCCGGAACTCGTTGTGTCGCCGGGTCACCCGGGCCGCCGCGATCGCGGCCACGCGCGGGTGGCGCAGATAGCCGTCGCGCACCCGCAGACCCAATTCGCGCAGCGACGCCACCCAGTCGGGGCCCGGTCGGTAGCCGATCAGCGTCTCGCCGATCAGGAAGTCGGCGATCGCGAGCAGCAGGTCGTCGGTACTGCGGAAATACCGGTAGATGGCGGTGGGGTCGCATCCGAGCGCGGCGCCGAGCTTGCGCACCGTCAGCGCCTCCGCGCCTTGGTGCCCGATCAGGCGTACCGCACAATCGACAATGACATCCTCGGACAAAACCGTCCCCGACTTGGTCGGCCGGCGTCGACGACGTTCACTCACCACCCGATCCACCCGATCCACCCGATCCGCCCGATCCGCCCGATCCGCCCGATCCGCTCGATCCGCTCGATCCGCTCGATCCCCCCGATCCCCCCGATCCCCCCGATCCGCTCGATCCCCCCGGCCCACCTGCTCCATGCGCTCCACACGTTCCTCCGAAGCCGGCTCGGCGTGCGCCGTGCCCGATCTCTCCCGGCCGCCCGGTCCCCAAGCCACTGGTCCCCAAGCCCCTGTCTCGGCCCCGAGCCACGGCCCTCGGTCCCCAAGCCTCCTCGGTCCGCCCACCGATGTCCTCGGCATCCATGCCGCCGTCCGCTGCGGCATCGTGCTCGCGCGGATCTTATGTCAACACCATTGACGTAATTCTGACGCAGGCTGTTTCATCGGCGTCCACCCCCTGTCAGTTTTAGCCTCCCTTGGAGCGCCGATGTCCACGAACCTGCCCCGGGACGATCAACCGCCCGCGCTGCGCAAGTCGCTCGGTGTCGTCGACGGCATCGCGGTCGCCGCGTCCAGTACGGCGGCCACCACCAGCATCGGCGTCGGCATGGGCAGCCTGGCCGCCACCGTCGGCCTGGCCACGCCGGCGATCATCCTGATCGCCTTCCTGCCCATGCTCGGCATCGCCGGCGCGTACGCCCGACTCAACCGGGTCGAGCCGAACTGCGGCAGCGGCTATGTCTGGGTCGGCAAGTCGATCGGTCCGTATTCCGGATTCCTCACCGGCTGGGTCGCGCTCGCCGGATCGATCATCTTCCTCGCGTACACCAGCGCGATCACCGGTTCGGTGCTGCTCCAGTTCGCCAACAAGGCCGGCTGGCACGAGTTCGCCGGGCTGACCCTGGACCCGAACTCGACCAAGCTCAGCACCATCCTGGGCCTGGTCGTCCTGGTCGTGGTCACCGTGCTCGCGATCACCGGCGTGCACCAGGCGACCCGGTTGCAGACCTATCTGCTCGTCTTCGAGTACTCGGTGCTGCTGATCTTCTGCGTCTGGGCGATCGCCTCCGGCGAGCAGCCGTTCTCGTTCTCCTGGTTCAACCCGTTCGAGATCGACTCGGCCTCGGACTTCGCGCAGGGCCTGGTGCTCGCGGTGTTCTTCTTCTGGGGTTGGGACGCGGCGTTCAGCGTCACCGAGGAGACCAAGAACCCGGAGGACTCGGCCCGCGGCGGACTGATCGCGCTGTTCGTGATGCTCGGCATGTTCCTGCTCGGCGCGATCGCCTTCCAGCGCGTGATGACCGTTCCGGAACTGGCCGAGAATGGGCCGCAGGGCCTGACCTTCCTGGGCGCGCACCTCGCCGCCGACCCGTGGGCGAGCCTGCCGCTGCTCGCGCTGATCTTCTCCGCGATCGCCTCGCTGCAGTCCGGCGTCATCCCCACCGCGCGCGGCATGCTGGCGATGGGCCGCGACCAGACGCTCGGCAAGGTGTGGACCCGGATCCACCCGACCTTCGGATCGCCCGCGATCGGCACGCTCCTGATCATGGCGATCGCCGCCGGCACCGCCGTCCTGGCGATCGGCATCCCCAAGCTCAACGACATGATCCTGGCCGCGGTCAACTCGATCGGCCTGATCGTGGCGTTCTACTACGGCCTCACCGCCATCGCCTGCGCGGTTCGCTTTTGGCCGACCCTGCGCACCGACCGGCGTGAGGGCGTGCGTGCCGTGGTCATCCCCGGGCTGAGCGGACTGGCCCTGCTGGGCGTCGGCGCCTACCTTGCGTACGACTACCTGACCATGAGCGACAGCTTCGAACTCAGCCCCGACAACGGCTGGTTCATGTTCTCCGTGCCGGTGGTGGTGATCGTCAGCGGGCTGGGCTTCGCCGCCTACGCCAAGTACGTCCGCAAGTCGCCCTACTTCGAGACGGGCCGGGGCACCGACGGCGACGCGATCGAGCTGCCGATGGACCGCTACAACGACGCCGCCGATTTCGACGCATTCAAGTCCGAGGGAATCGTATGAGCACGACCGACAAGACCGTCCCCGCCGCTTCCTCCGGGGCCACTGCTCCGGCGGGCACCGTGGGCTCCGCCTCCGCGCGGTCCGTTGGGGCCGCGCGGTCCGTCGCCTCCGCGTCCGCGGTCGCCGACGTCGTCTTCACCGGCGGCCCGGTGTACACCGTCGACGCGGCGCGCAGCCGGGCGAGTTCCGTGGCCGTGCGCGGCGGGCGGATCGTCGCGGTCGGGCACGACGAGGTGCGCGACCTGATCGGTGATCGCACCGAGGTCGTCGATCTCGCGGGCAGGCTGCTGATCCCGGGCTTCCAGGATGCGCACGTGCACCCGGTGGGCGGCGGCGTGGAAATGGGTCAGTGCGACCTGTCCGAGCACGAGACGCTCGCCGAATACCGGCAGGTGGTGCGGGCGTACGCCGACGCCAATCCGGACGCCGAGTGGATCACCGGCGGCGGCTGGTCGATGGAGGCGTTCCCGGGCGGCCTGCCGCACCGGTCGATGCTCGACGACCTGATTCCGGACCGGCCGGTGTTCCTGCCCAACCGGGACCACCACGGCGCGTGGGCCAACAGCGCGGCGCTGCGGCTGGCGGGCATCACCCGGGACACCCCGGACCCCGCCGACGGCCGTATCGAACGCGACCCCGACGGTGAGCCGACCGGCGTGCTCCAGGAGGGCGCGGCCGACCTGATCGGCCGACTGCTGCCGCCGCTGACCGCCCAGGACCAGCTGGCCGGCCTGCTCCGGGCGCAGGAATTGCTGCACTCGCTGGGCGTCACCGCGTGGCAGGACGCGCTGCTCGGCGCGCACGCGAACATCAGCGATGCCACCACCGCGTACCTGACGGCGGTGGACCGCGGGCTGTTGACCGCGCGGGTGGTTGGCTCGTTGTGGTGGCAGCGCGACCGGGGGATCGAGCAGATCGACGAACTGCGCGCTCGGCGCGAGGCGGGTACACGCGGGCGGTTGTCCTGTACGACGGTCAAGATCATGCAGGACGGGGTCGCGGAGAACTTCACCGCCGCGATGCTCAGCCCGTACCTGACGTCGTGCGGCTGCGCCTCCGACAACAGCGGGATCAGCTTCATCGAGCCGGAGGCGCTGCGGCGCTACGTCACCGCCCTGGACGCGCACGACTTCCAGGTGCACTTCCACGCGCTGGGCGACCGCGCGGTCCGGGAGGCGCTGGACGCGGTGGCCGCGATGCGCGCGGCGAACGGGTGGAAGGACACCCGGCCGCATCTGGCCCACCTCCAGGTGGTGCACCCGGACGACATCGCCCGGTTCCGCGAACTCGGCGCCAGTGCGAACATGCAGCCGTTGTGGGCCGCCCACGAGCCGCAGATGGACACGTTGACCATCCCGTTCCTGGGCGCGGAGCGGGCGGGGTGGCAGTACCCGTTCGGCGCGCTGGCGCGCAGCGGTGCGACGCTGGTCGCGGGCAGCGACTGGCCGGTGTCCAGCCCGGACCCGATCCAGGGCATCCACGTGGCGGTGAATCGGCGGATCCACGGGGCGGACGCGCCGGTCTTCCTCCCGGAACAGCGGCTCGACCTGCACACCGCGCTGGCGGCGTACACGGCGGGCAGTGCGTATGCGAACCACCTGGACGACACCGGCAGCATCGTGGTGGGCAACCACGCGGACCTCGTGGTGCTCGACCGCGACCCGTTCGCGGGCCCGGAGAGCGAGATCGGCGCGACCCGGGTGTCGGAGACGTTCGTGGGCGGGGAGCGGGTGTTCGGGAGGTAGGGGCCGGGGCTCGGCCTCGGCTGGGGGCCCGGTCGGGTCCGGGCTCGAAAGGGGCCGGACCCGGCCGCTCCAGGCTTGATCGGGGCGGGGCGGGGCGGTGCTTGGCCAGGGCCGGGCTTGCTCCGGCCCGGGCCCGGTCGGTTCCGGGTGTGGCCGGCCCTGGTGGGTCAGGACGGATCGTCGGCGTGCCGGGTGGCGGCGCGGACGAGTTCGGCGATCCGTTCCCGCTGGGCCGGCTCGGCGGTGAACGTGACGATCTTCTGGTCCGGCCGGTCGGCCACTTGCAGCACCACGTGGGTGAGGTCGAGGCGCCCCAGCAGCGGATGCCGAAGGCGCTTCCGACCGGAGGACAGCGCGCTCACATCGTGTCGGGGCCACCACGCATCGGCCTCCGGCCCGGCGGCGCGCAGCCGGCGGATCAGGTCGGCGAAGGCCGGATCGCCCGGGTGGTGGTCCGCGGCGGCGCGGAACCGGGCCAGCGCGCCGACGGCCTCGGCCTCCCAGTCGACGAGCCGGGTGCGTGCCTCGGGGGCGACCAGGGTCCACCAGACGATGTTGCGTTCCTCGGGCGGCAGCAGCGACCAGTCGGTCCACAGCGCCCGGGCCGCGTGGTTGGCGGCGAGCACGTCGAAGCGGCGGCCGGTGACGTAGGTCGGGTCCGGGTCGAGGCGGTCGACCAGTGCCGCGACGCCGGGGGCGAGCACCTCGGCGGCCTCGCCGACGGGGGCGGCGGTCGGCTCGCACGTCGCGAGGTGGATCAGATGGGCGTGTTCGGCCGGTTCGAGCCGCAGCGCGGCGCCGAGCGAATCCAGGACCTGACGGGACGGGCGCACGTCGCGGCCCTGCTCCAGGAACGTGTAGTACGTGGTCGAGATCGACGCGAGGCCGGCCACCTCCTCGCGGCGCAGCCCGCGGGTGCGGCGGCGGGTGCCCGGCGGGAGGCCGACGTCGACGGGTTGGAGCCGGGCCCGGCGAGAGCGCAGGAAGTCGGCCAGTGCGCGGGCGGGTCGATGCGGGGCCGGGGGATCGGCGGCCGGGAGGTCGGCGACCCGGTGCTCGACACCGGGGCGATCGAAGCCGGGACGATCGAGGCCCGGATGGTCCGCCGCCGTCGGGTTCGGAGTGGTGGGCATCCTGGCGGGTTCCTTGCGGGTTTCCTTGATCGGTTTCGACGGGTTCTGCTCGATATCGGTCGGATCTGCTGGGGATCCGGTTGATCCTGGTACCGCTGTTACCAGTAAAAGCCGTCTCTGGATACCAGTGTGGGGCATGCCTAGGGTCGTCGACATGACCACCATCAAGACGCGAACGCTGGGACGACAGGGGCTCACCGTCTCGGCTCTGGGCCTCGGGTGCATGGGCCTGTCGCAGGGTTACGGAGCGGCCGACGACCGGGAGTCGATCGCGCTCGTGCGGGCGGCTCTCGATCTCGGGGTCACGCTGCTGGACACCGCGATGAGCTACGGCTCGGGCCACAACGAGGAACTGCTCGGCCGGGCCATCGCCGGCCGCCGCGACGAGGTCGTGTTGGCCACCAAGTTCGGCATCGAGCGGGGCGCCGACGGCACGCCCAGAGTGAGTGCCCGGCCCGCCGACATCCGCAGCCGGCTGGAGGCGTCGCTCGGGCGGCTCGGCGTCGACCACGTCGACCTGTACTACCAGCACCGGATCGACCCGGACGTGCCGATCGAGGAGAGCGTCGGCGCGATGGGCGAGCTGGTAGCCGAGGGCAAGGTGCGCTACCTCGGCCTGTCCGAGGCGAACGCCGATCAGTTGGAGCGGGCCGCGGCCACCCACGCGATCAGCGCCCTGCAGTCCGAGTGGTCGCTGTGGTGGCGGGAGTTGGAGGACGAGGTGATCCCGACGGCGCGCCGACTGGGCATCGGGCTGGTGCCGTACAGCCCGCTCGGGCGCGGCTTCCTGACCGGCACCGTGGACCCGACGGCGCTCGCCCCGAACGACTTCCGGCACGGTGACCCGCGTTTCCACGGCGAGAGCCTGGACCGCAATCGGGCGATCGTTGCGGAGGTAAGTGCGATCGCCGTCGAACGCGACGTGGAGCCCGCTCAGCTCGCGCTGGCCTGGTTGTTGGCCCAGGGCGACGACGTGGTGCCGATCCCGGGCACGCGCAGCGCGACGCGCCTGGCCGAGAACGTCGAGGCGGCGGCGCTCGAACTCACCCCTGCGGACCTCGCCCGACTCGAAGCGGCGGCCCCGAGGTCGGCCTGGGCCGGCAACCGGGCGGCTTTCGGCGCGGGAATGGTTGCCAGGACGCGGGTGTGAGCGGGGCGGACGCGAGTGCGCGGGGGCGGGTGGGGCGGGCGTTGCGCGGCTGTAGGACACGGGCGTGAAGCCGCCGGTGTGCAGCCGCGGTTGCGAGCCCGCGGTTGTGCGAGTGGAACGAAGATGCGCGGACCGCTGGGCCGGGTTCGGTTTCCGAGGGGTTCGGGAGCGACGTGTGTGGTGTGAGGACGAAGGCGTGAGTGTGAAGACTGTCGACGAGTGGATCGAGATCGACGTGCCGGGCGCGCCGGTGCCGATGTCGGGGTATCTGGCCCGGCCCGACGGGCCCGGACCGCATCCGAATGTGGTCGTGGGCTTCGAGATGTTCGGCATCACCGGCTATGTACGAGGCGTCGCCGACATGCTCGCCGGGCTCGGATACCGGGCCCTGGTACCGGACTTCTACCATCGGGCGGGTCGCCGCATCGAGTTGCCCGCCGACCCCGACGGGCGGGCGCGCGGGCTCGACCTGGTCGGTGGACTGACCCGGGACGGTGTGCGCGCCGATGTCACGGCGGCCATCGCGGAGTTGGGCCGGCGGTTCGGCGACGATGCGCCCACCGCGATGGTGGGGTTGAGCGCGGGTGGGCACATCGCCTATTACGCGGCGACGCAGGTGCCGTTGGCGGCCCTGGTCGCGTTCTATCCGGGTTGGCTGACCGGCACGGAGATCGGCTTGGGGCGACCGGAGCCGACGGTGACGCTGACTCCGTCGATCGCGCGGTACGACACGCCCGTGCTGGTGCTGATCGGTGCGGAGGATCACCTCTACCCGGCTGCCGAGCGGGAGTCGATCGCGCGGCTGTTGGCCGAGGCCGGGGTGCGGAACGAGTTCGTGGTGTACCCGGACACGCCGCACGGCTTCGCGTGCGAGGAGCGCGACACGTACCGTCCGGCCGCGGCGGAGGACGCCTGGGCGCGGGCCACGGCGTTGCTCGCGGAGGCGCTGAAGGGGTAGCGGCCGGGCCGGAGCGGCTGGGGTCGGCTCGGTCAGTCGGCGGCGGTGTGCGCCCGGGCCACCGTGAGGCTGTCCTCGTAGACGTGGTAGCGGCTGATCAGGCCCGCCTCGACGGTGACGTGCAGCGCGCACCGCGCCCGGAAGGCCGTACCGGTGGAGGCGGCCGTACGCCGGATCTCGGTCAACAACACCGCGTCCGGCCCGTCGACCAGGATCCGCAGGTCGGGTGCGGCGCCCGGGTCGTCGGCCTCCTGCGGGTGGCCGTCGATGTGCGCCGCGGCCAGTTCGCGAAAGTGCGCGGCGACGTCGGCGCGGGTCGAACGCGGCCGGATCCACGGTGTCGACGGGTGGCCCTCGGCCGGCCAGTCGAGCAGCCAGTCCACGCTGTCGGCGAATAGTTCGGCGATCCGCTCCGGGTCGCCCGACCCGACGCGGCGGACGAATTCGGCGACGACGGTATGCGTACCGGGCGTCGGGTCGGTCGGCACGGTGAACTGGTGGTCGTGCCGGATGCGGCCGTCGGGGCCGAGTCGTACGACCACCCGCCCGGTCCACGCCACATCGCCGCCGGCCGCCGGAACCATGTAGGTCGTGAAGGTGATGGCACCGTGGTGACCGACCGCGTCCCCGGCCGCGCGGAAGACGAATCCGCCCTTGTCGACCAGCTGTTCGTAGGCATCGGTGACGCGATCCAGGAGCGCGTCGTGGCCGATGTGCCGTCCGGACGAGATGGTTTCCATCCCGTCCGGCGCCCACAGCGCCTGGACGGCGGCCCGCCGGGCGTCCGGGTCCGGCTCGTTCCACACGGCCACGTAGCGGTCGACAAACTCGTCGATGTCGGTGTCGATGTCGGTGTCGATCGGGGTGGGGTCGGGGGCGGGGGCGGACGTGGGGTCGACGGTTTCGTCGGTGGGGTGGATGGCGTTCATGGGCGGAACGTAGACGCGCTCCACTGACACGTTGTGTCAGTGGAGTCGGGCAGACTCGCCGGATGCGGGCGAGTCGGTTGGTCTCCATCCTGTTGCTGCTCCAGACCCGAGGGCGGGTCACCGCTCGGGAGATCGCGGACACCCTGGAGGTCTCGGTCCGGACGATCTACCGGGACATGGAGTCGTTGAGCGCGGCCGGGGTGCCGCTGTACGCGGATCCGGGCCATCGCGGCGGATACGAACTGCTCGACGGATTCCGCACCCGGCTGACCGGCCTCACCATCGGCGAGGCCGAATCGTTGTTCCTCACCGGTCTGCCGACCGCCGCCGCGGATCTGGGCCTGGGCACCGCGGTGACCGCCGCACACCTCAAGCTGATGGCCGCGCTCCCGCCCGAACTGCGGGACCGCGCCGGGCGGATCGCCGAGTGTTTCCACCTCGACGCGCCCGCCTGGTACGGCGCCGACGACCACACCCCACACCTGACCGTGGTCGCGGACGCGGTGTGGAACCGGCGACGGTTGCGCATCCGTTACCTCCGCTGGGCCGAGCCGCACGAGAACACGCGGGTGGTGGACCCGTACGGCGTGGTGCTCAAGGCGGGTTCCTGGTACCTCGTGGCCGGACACGGGGAGGGGCCCGTCGACGCGGGTGCGGGCTCGGGGCCGCGCAGGGGCGTGGAGGCGGTCGGGGGTGGTCCGGCCGGAGGTTCGCCGGGCGGCGGCGGAGACGGAGCGCGGATCCGTACCTATCGGGTGTCGCGGATCCTGGATGTCGAGGCCCTCGCGGAGACGTTCGAGCGACCGGTCGGGTTCGCGTTGGCGACGTACTGGGAGGACTACCTGGACCGGTTCGACCGCCGCCGACATCGCGCGTCGGCGACCGTGCGGGTGTCCCCGATCGCGATGAAGCGGCTGGCGGACGTGCTGGAGCCGGTCGTCGTACGCGCGGCTCGCACGAGCGCGACCCGGCCCGACTCCGACGGCTGGGTCGAGGTCGTCCTCCCGATCGAGTCGGTCGACTCGGCGATCACGACCCTCCTCCCGTTCGGCGGCGAGGCGGAGGTGCTCGGGCCACCGGAACTACGGGCGGGGATGCGCGCGGCCGCGGCGGCCTTGGCACAGGTGTACGGGTGTCGCGACTCGGGCGCCGGGACGCCTGGGTGGTGATCGGGCGATTCGTGAAGATCTGCCGATGCTCCGCAGAGGCCCCGCAGAGGCCCGGCCGAAGATCCGCCGAAGATCCGCCGAAGAGATGACCGCAAACCAAACGGATGCGGGACTTCCGGATATTGCATTCTTTGCCGTGGCTATACGTATCCCGGCGAGCGGGAGCCGGTTCGAGCGTGCACAATCAAGCCTTTGCCTGTCGATCATGAACGACGCCGAGCCCCGATGGGGCCGACGCTTCGTGCCGCCGGCATGACCATTTCGTGCGCAACCGACGCGTTGGCGAAGCGGGTTGTTGCTCGGAGCACAACCCGGAGTCGCGGACGACGAAGCCGGATCGTAGGGTCTCGTGCATCGTGATCCGCAACCGGCCGAGCTGCGTGCGCGGCCGGTCGGCGGGGTTGTGGAGTTGTGAGGCTTTGGAGGAACGGGGAGGCCAGGTCACCAGGAAGCCGGACGCCACTGTCGCGATGAGGTTCGGCGACACGGTCGTCGGGCGGCGGTCGATGGGCAACCGATGCAGTGGAACACCGTCGTCGGGTGTCGGTCGCGTCGGGCGAGGATCGTCGTCGGACAGCCGGCGCGCCGCTTGCCGGATTCTGCCGGATCCGGTCGGATCTCCGAGGAAGACGGGCCTGCGGTCCGGGGTGTTCAGGCCCTCGGGCCCGGTCGGGACCGGACGCCGCCGGGACGACTGGCTCGGCTGCCGGCCGATCGAGTGGATCGAGAGACCACCGGATCGCATGGTTGGACGCCGGAGTGATCAAATGTCCGAGTGACTCTGCGGGGCGCACGTCCGATCCGCCCGCGTCCCGCAGTTGGCCCGATGATCGGGCCGGGCCAGGGCCCGTCCATCCCGATCCCGCCGCGTCGCGCCCGGCGGGATCGGGGGACGGGCTCCGGTGCTTACGGCGTCATCGGGCGGGCGTCGTGGTGCTCGGCGCGGGATCGAAGACAGGCCCTGGGCCGAGATCGCGCGACCAGGCCACCTCGCGGTCGAGATGTCCGCTCGCGCGGAACAGGGCCACCTGGTGCGTGTCGGCCAGGACCGCCGCCAGCCGGGTGCGGTCGGCCGGCTCGAAGCCCAACCGCCGCCAGAACGGACCCGACCGCCGACTGAACAACCACGCCCGCCGGGCCCCGGCCGCGGCGGCGCGACCCAGTACGAAGCGAGCCAGTTCGAGCCCCAGACCTCGCCCCCGAGCATCCTGATCCACCGCGACGCTACGAATCAGCGCATGATCACCGGCGGCCGACAACTCGTACCCCGCGCTGCCGCACACCCTGCCGCCGTCCCGAAGCAGCCACAAGCGCACTCCGGCCGCATCGAGCCCACCGAGCGTGAGATCGGCCCGAACCAGGAAGTCGAGCACATCGGGAAGGTCGGCGGGAACGAAGGGCACAAGGGCGGACGCGGCGGTCCCGACGGCCGGTACACCGCCGCCGGCACACGCGGTTCCCCGGTCGGTGCCGGTTGGTCCCCCGTAGCCCCCGGCGTGGATGGCCTCGTCCGTATTCGCGGCTGCCCCGACGCCCATGTCGCCGAGTCCAGGAAGCAATCGCCGGCACGCAGCGAGCAACCCGGGGTGGCGAACGACTCGACACCGACCCCGGAACGTGTCCGCGACCGGGGCCGGAACCCCGAGGAGGGGCCGACGAGCCGCCGGATCTGCTGCTCGATATCGTCGGCGGACCGCAACTGGCGGTTGACTGTGGGCTGTTGGCGCCCGGGGGCATCGTGCGGGGTGCGCGCCTCGGGCCCGCGCGGATCGGTTCGGCGGCGGAGGCGATGATGAGCGGAGGGGGCGCGGGCGATCGGTGGGCGGGCGGGGTGGATTGCTCTACGCGGTCGGCGAAATCACCTCGCGTCGATGATCGGCGGGCGAGTGATCATGCCTATGGTTGACGCGATCGAACCAGCGTCTTGCATGGGGGACCGTTCATGATCGTCGAATACATCCGCTACACGATTGCCGAAGCGGACAGTGCCGAGTTCGAGGCCGCGTATGCACGCGCCGCCGAGTCGCTCGCGGCTGCGCCGGAGTGTGTGGACTACGAGTTGAGCAGATGTCAGGAGGAGGCGTCCGCCTACATCCTGCGGATCCGTTGGACCTCGACGGACGCGCACCTGAACGGCTTCCGCAAGGGCGAGCACTTCGCCGCGTTCTTCGCCGCGATCCGGCCGTATGTCACCGCGATCGAGGAGATGCGGCACTACGCGGTGACCGACGTGGTGGGCAAGGGCGGTTCGACCCCGACGCTGTACGAGTGGGCCGGTGGCGCGCCCGCGTTCGAGCGACTCTTCGGCACGTTCTACGAGCGGGTGGCCAAGGACGAGATCCTCGCCCCGGTGTTCGCGAACATGGACCCGCACCACGCCGAGCACGTGGCGTCCTGGCTGGGCGAGGTCTTCGGTGGCCCGTCCCGGTACAGCACCGAGTTGGGCGGCCACCGGCACATGGCCTCGAGGCACCTGGGTCGGGGGATCACCGAGACGCAGCGCCGTCGGTGGGTCGCACTGCTCCTGGAGACGGCCGACGACGTGGGCCTGCCGGCCGACCCGGAGTTCCGCGGTGTGCTCGCGTACTACCTGGAGTGGGGCACCCGGATGGCGATCCTGTACTCCGGTCCCAACCCGCCGCCGCTTCCGGAGTCGCCGATGCCGCGTTGGGACTGGGGGCAGACTCCGCCGTACCTGGGCTGACCCGATCCGGTCGACCCATCCCCGCCGGGCCCGGAACGGGCCCGGCGGGGATGGGTCCGGTCCATGCGCGGTCGCCGAGGACTGGGGCTCCTCGGCGGCCGGCACAAGACGCGTTTCCACGCGCGGCCGGCCCGCGCTCGACCCATGCAGCCGGTTCACCGCCACCCGTGCGCGGATCGTGCTCCCGCGGCGAGGGTGGTTCGGGGCCGGCCGCCGGTGGAATACCAAAGGGATCCAGGACGGATCGAACACCCGGTGGCGATCGAGCAACCCCCAGCCCAAACCTTCGGATCCGCTACACGCGTCGGCCACGGAGCGCAATCGCTCGACTCCTTGCGCAATCATCCATATATGCGGCCAAACGGGCGCGGCGCGTGGTAAACCCAAAATCTGGGTAATGGTAACCACTCCGCTTGGCAAGGATTCCCGCTTCGAGTCGACCGCCCCCTCGTCGCACCGGTCATCGACACGGCAGCATCTGCGGCGTCGATGTCACTCGTGACAGATCCGTCACATGGAGGAACACCCACGTGAAGAGACACACTCTCGTCGCGTTCGCAGCCGCCACTACCTTGGTGGGCGGGCTCCTGACCCTCGCGCCGCCGGCTTTGGCGGACGACTCGCCCGCACCCCAGGCCGAGTCCGCATCCACCCCCATTGCCTGGAAGAACTGCGGCAGCTCGAACTACCCGACGCTGGAATGCGGTTCACTCCAGGTCCCGATGGACCACAGCAACCCCGGCGGTCGGCAGATCACCATCGCGGTGTCCCGGATTCCGCACACCGCCGCGAAGTCGCTCGGCCCGCTGCTGGTCAACCCCGGCGGCCCCGGCGCGCCGGGTCGAGGGCTGGCCGGCTACGTCGCGAAGAACCTGCGCCCCGAGGTGGCCGCGCAGTTCGACGTGATCGGCTTCGACCCCCGCGGCGCGGGTGCCAGCGAGCCGCACCTGGACTGCGTACCGGGCTTCAACAACCCGGTCCGTCCGGACACCGTCCCGGACAACTTCGGTGACGAACTGACCAACATCAAGCGGGTGTACGAGTACGCCCAGGCGTGTGGCGACAAGTACGGCGACTTCCTCAAGCACATGAACACGCCGGCCTCGGCCGCGGACATGGACTCGATCCGCGCCGCCCTCGGAGCCAAGCAGATCAGCTACTTCGGGTACTCGTACGGTACTTACCTCGGTGCGGTCTACGCCAAGCTGTTCCCGAGCCGGGTCAAGCGACTGGTGCTGGACAGCATCGTCGACCCGAGCAAGGACAGCATCTGGTACGGCGGCCAGCTCACCCAGGACGTCGCCTTCAACAACAACATGAAGGCCTTCTTCGGTTGGGTCGCCAAGTATGACGCGAACTACCATCTGGGGACCGACCCGGCCAAGGTCGAGCAGGCCTGGTACACGATGCGCGACAAGCTGAGCAAGAACCCGGCCGAGGGCGTCGTCGGTGGCGCCGAGGTCGAGGACGCGTTCGCGCAGGGCGGCTACAACGACTCGACCTGGGCCGAACTGGCCGAAGGCTTCTCGGGATACGTGGTCGACAACGTCACCGCTCCGCTGCGTACCGCGTACGAGGATCTGGCGGCGGCGAGCCCGGGCAACGACAACATCAACAGCGGCTACCTGGCCACCCAGTGCCGGGACGCGGCTTGGCCCAAGGACTGGGCGACCTGGCACCGGGACGCGGTGCGGACGTACGCCAAGGCGCCGTTCCTGACCTGGAACAACGTCTGGTTCAACGCGGCCTGCGCGTTCTGGCCGACGTCGAGCCTCAAGCCGGTGAACGTCGCCAACGACAGGCTGCCCAAGACCCTGCTGTTCCAGGCGACCAACGACGCCGCGACCCCGTACGAGGGTGGCGTCACGATGCACCGCCTGCTCCGTGACTCGGCCCTCGTGGTCGAGCAGGGCGGCCGCAACCACGGCATCTCGCTCAGCGGCAACAGCTGCCTGGACGACTACCTGAACGAGTACCTGGTCACCGGCAAGACTCCGAAGGGCAGGGGCCACGGCCCGGCCGACGCGGTCTGCGGGAAGCTCCCCGACCCGGTACCGAACCCGGCGGAAGCGGACCTGAAGACCGCCGCCGCGCCGAAGCTCTCCAAGACCGCCCTGTAGGTCGGCAACACGGCAACACGGCGACACGGCGCCACGGCAACACCGCGCCACGGCACCACGAACGCCAAGGCAAGGTGCCACGGCGCCACGCCGACGCGACAACCGCACTGCGCGTACATCCGGGCCCGCCGCGAAATCGGCGGGCCCGGGTGCGTTCCCAGGCGGCCCCCGAACTCCCGCCAACCGCGCGGTGGTTCGGGCCCGCCCCGCTCGCCGGTGCGATGTTGCCGACCTCCCCTGCCGTAAGGTCTGCTGCCGAGGTTCCGGTGAAGGGGGACGGCGGTGCACCTGACGGGTGTCGGCAAGCGATATGCCCTGCGCGGCCCATGGGTGCTGCGCGGAGTGCACCTACAGCTGCCGCGCGGTGGGCTGGTCCGGGTCGAAGGCGACAACGGCAGCGGCAAGTCCACGCTGTTGCGGGTCGTCGCCGGGGTCTGCGAACCGACCACGGGCAGCGTCACCGAACGCGGCTCGGCCGCCTACGTCCCCGAACGATTCCCGCCCGAACTGCCGCTCACCGCCCTGCGATACCTCACCCACCTGGGCCGACTGCACGGTCTCACCGGCCGGGAGAGCCGGCGACGGGCCGAGGACTGGGCCGAGCGGCTGGACTTCGCGGACAAGGTACGGGCGCCGCTGCGCGGGCTGTCCAAGGGCACCTGCCAAAAGGTGGCGGTCGCCCAGGCGTTCATGGCCGAACCGGATCTGCTGGTCCTGGACGAGGCGTGGACCGGACTCGACGCCCCCTCGCGCGACGTGCTGGACGGTTGTGTCGTCGAGCGGGTCGAGGCCGGCGCGACCGTGGTCTTCGTCGATCACGACTCGCGCCGCCTGGCGGACGAGGTGACCGACACGTACCGGGTCGAGGCGGGTGCGGTCGCGCCCGCGATCTCCACCGCGAACGCGATCCGGGTGGTGATCGACATCGACAGCGGCCACCGGCCCGAACTCGACCGTCTGCCCGGCGATCCCGTCCGTGAGGAGACACGACCGGGCGTGCTTCGGCTGCACAGCACCACGGCGCACTCCGACGCGTTGTTGCGCCATCTGCTCACCGCCGTGCCCGGGGTCAGCGTGCGCGCGGTGCACCGGGAAGGAGACGGCGCGTGATCTCCGCCGTGGTGCGTTATCAGGCCGCCCTGGTGTTGCGGTCCCACCGATGGGTGCCGCCCGCGCTGGTCTACGCCGCGGTGATGGCGATCGGCGCGGCCGGCGGCGACCCGCTGCTCGCCTCGTTCGCGTGGGCCGCCGCCGCGATCATGCCGATTGCGGTGTGGCTCACGCGGGTGTCCGTCACGGTCGAGCCCGCGGCGGCCCGGCACACCACCTCGGCCGCGGTCGGACCCGGCCGTGCGCATCTCGCCGCGCTGTTGGTCGCCCTGGTCCTGACCTGTGTGCTCGCCGCGCTGTGTACCGCGGCCCTGGTCGCCTCGACCGACCGGATCGCCGATCACGCCACGCACGGCGTGAGTCGGGGCGAGGCGATCGCCGCCGGAGCGGTGGCCCAACTCGTCACCATCCTGGCGGGCGTCGCGATCGGCGCGCTGACCAACCGCCCGCTGATGCGGCGTCCCGCGTACGCCGTCCCGCTCGCGGCGCTGGCCACCCTGACCGCACTGGTGGTCACGGGCAGCCCGGCGGCGCGCGTCCTGGAGGTGGTCACCGAAGCCGCCAAGCACGACCGGGTCGCCCTGCCGATCACCCAACTCGCCATCGTGGCAAGCGTGTTCGTGCTGTCGGCCGCAGCCGCCTGCCGAGTCGCGTCCCGGGTGGAACACGACTGAGCCGCACTGTTTCGGTACCGGGTCAGGATGCGCCGAGCCACTCGGCCAGGTAGGGCGGGATCTCCTGGTCCCGGTCCGGGCGGATCGGGCCGCGGGTGGTGGTCAGCGGGACCACGCCGGCGTAGTGCGGCAGGTCGAGGTCGTCGGGGTCCTCGGCCAGGCCGTGGTCGCGGATCTTCGCCGCGACCCGGTCCAGTTCCAGTCGGAAGACCGCGGTCTGCGCGTTCTCCTTCGGGTTGGGCTGGCGGACGTCGTCGGCGCGACCCGGGACCAGGTGGTCGATGATCACCCGGTACGCGTGCAACTGCTCGTCCGGGTCGGTGACGTGCACCAGCGGGCCGTGTGCGATCACGCAGCGGTAGTCCATCGAGTGGTGCATCGCCGAGCGGGAGAGCACCACCGAGTCCACGTGGGTGACCGAGACCGCCACCGGCAGGCCCGCGGCGCCGCTCGCCCGCGCGGCCAGTGCGAGCTGTCCGCCGCTGGAGGTGTGCAGGTACAGACGCTCGCCGTCGCGGCCGAACGCGAGCGGGAGCAGCTGCGGCAGGCCGTCGAGGGTGAACGAGACGTGGGCGAGGAAGCCGGCGTCGAGGATCGCGTGTACCGCTTCGACGTCGTAGTGCATGCGGTCGCGGTGCCGATGCGGGGTGGTGGCCGCGGTGACGGGGTAGTCGGTCATCCCGAAGATCCTTTGTACTAGTTCAAAACGTTGATTGGAGTAGTACAATAGAGCGGGCTCGGGGGAGGATGTCAACGGCATAATCCGACGATCCGCCGGATGTGGAATCCGCCGCCCGGAATCCGGCAGCCGCACCCCGCAGCGCGACGCCCAGACGCAGGAGAACCATGGCCACCACCGGTCGCACCGCCGCCGACATCGCCGCATCCGTCGAACGCGACCTGCACGCACGCGAACTCGCACCCGGCGACGCGCTGCCGCCGGTGCGGGCACTCGCGGCCGAACTGGGCGTCAACGCCAACACCGTCGCCGCCGCGTACCGCACCCTGCGCGAGCGCGGCATCGTGGAGACCCACGGTCGGGCCGGCACCCGGATCCGGGCCCGCCCGGCGACCACCCGGCGCGACGACCTGGGCCCCGGCGTGCCACCCGGCACCCGCGACCTGTCCAACGGCGAGCCCGACCCCGCGCTGCTGCCGTCGCCGGCCTTTCCCGACCCGAGCGGCTGGCGACCGCTCTACCTGCACGGCGCCCTGTACGAGCCGTTCGCCGACGCCGCCCGGGCGGTGCTGCGCGCCGGCGGCGTGGACACCGCACACCTGGCCGCCACCTCCGGTGCACTGGACGGCATCGAGCGCGCGCTCACCGCGCACCTGCGGCCCGGCGACCTGGTCGCGGTCGAGGATCCGGGCTGGGGCAACCTGCTCGACCTGCTCGCCGCGCTGAACCTGACCCCGCGGCCGATCCCGGTCGACGACGAGGGCCCCGACCCGGCCGCGACCGAGGCCGCGCTGCGCGCCGGCGCCCGCGCGTTCGTGGTCACCGCCCGCGCGCAAAACCCCACCGGCGCCTGTGTGTCGGCCGAACGGGCCGCCGCGCTGCGCCCCATCCTGGCCGCGCACTCGCACGTGGTGCTCCTGGAGGACGACCACGGCAACGACATCTCCGGCCTGGACCTGCACACCCTCACCGGGATCGGCAAACACTGGGCGCACATCCGCTCGGTGTCCAAGGCATACGGGCCGGACCTGCGCTGCGCGATCCTGACCGGCGACGCGGTGACCGTCGACCGGATCGGCGGCCGCCAGCGGCTCGGCCCCGGCTGGGTCAGCCACGTCCTGCAACACGCGGTCGCGCACGCGTGGACCGACCCCGACGTGGCCGAGCGGATCCGACTCGCGCGCGAGACGTACCGGGTGCGCCGTACCCGACTGATCGACGCGCTGCGCGCCCGCGGAGTGGCCTCGGTCGGCCGGACCGGGATCAACGTGTGGATCGAGGTGCCGGACGAGACCACGGCCGTGGCCGGCCTGCTCGCCCGGGGTTGGGCGGTCGCCCCCGGCTCGCGATTTCGGATCACCTCCGCGCCCGGCCTGCGGATCACCGTGTCCACCCTCAGCGCCGAGGAGACCGAGCGGTTGGCCGACGCGGTGGCCCTGGCGGTACGGACCGGGACCCGGCGGCAGACGCGGTGAATCCTCGGGGCGGGTCATCGCGAGGGCGAATCATCCGATATGAATCCGGTCTGAGAGGTGGGGCAAACCGAACCACCAGGTCGGGGGGTGTCACCCTCGATCCGGGTGCCCCGCGCCGGGGAGCATGAGCACACTCCACCATCACGACCGTTACGCCCCCGAGGATGCCCCCATGCACACGTTCCTGAAGGCCCCGTTCACGAGACGAACGTGGGCCGAGGCCGGCTACGCGATCCTCACCTTCCCGCTCGCGATGTTCGGCTTCGCCGCGATCTTCCTGTTCGCGGTGTTCGGGGTCGCGCTGACCGTCACCCTGGTCGGCCTGCCGATCCTGGCCCTCGCGGTGATGGGTGCCCGGGCCTGGGGCGGTGTGCACCGGGGGCTTGCGCGCGCCATGCTCGGGGTCGAGACGCCGCCGCTGCGAACGTTCCGGCCCAAGCGCGGCCCGCTCGGGCTGCTGGGTTCCTCGCTGGGCAACGCCGAGGGCTGGCGGGCGATCGCCTACCACGTGCTCAAGTTCCCGCTGAGCGTGCTGACGCTCCTGGTGACCGGCACGTTCTGGTGCTACGGGCTGGTCATGCTGGCGTACCCGCTGCTCCTGGTCGTGTTCGACCCGCACACCACCGACGCGCACGGCGTCGATCGCCGCTCGGGCATACAGATCAACGAGCTGTACTTCGACACCTGGCCGCTCGCGCTGCTGGTGAGCCTGTCCGCCATCCCGATCCTGCTCATCGCCCCCTGGGCGGTCCGCGGGGTCGTCCACCTCGATCGGCTGCTCATCCCCGCCCTGCTCGGGCCGACCAAGTCCGCGCAGCGGGTGGCCGATCTGGAGGAGACCCGGGCGATCGCCGTCGACGACTCGGCCGCGACGCTGCGCCGGATCGAACGCGACCTGCACGACGGCGCGCAGGCCCGACTCGTCGCGCTCGCGATGAACCTCAGCATGGCCAAGGAGAAGTTGGACACCGAGGACACCGAGCGACCGATGGACGTGGACCGCGCCCGCACGCTCGTGGACAGCGCGCTGGGCAACGCCCGCGAGGCGATCGTCGAACTGCGCGACCTCGCCCGGGGCATCCACCCACCGGTCCTGGACCAGGGCCTGGACGCCGCGCTGGCCACCCTGGCAGCGTGCAGCGCGGTCCCGGTGCAGGTGCACACCGACATCGACGTGCGTCCGCCCGCCACGATCGAGACCATCGCGTACTTCTGCGCCGCCGAACTGCTCACCAACGTCGCACACCACTCCGGCGCGAGTGTGGCGACGGTCGAGGTACGGGTCCGGGACGGCCTGTTGCGCATGACGGTCACCGACAACGGCAGCGGCGGGGCGAACGCGAGCAAGGGAAGCGGCCTCACCGGCCTGGTCGAACGCGTACGCACGGTGGACGGCTCACTACGGATCGTCAGTCCGCCGGGCGGGCCGACCGAGGTGACGGTGGAACTGCCGGCCCGCGGGTGAGTACCGGCCGGGATATCGGGACCGAGGGGTGGTCGGGGCATGGGACGATCGAGCCCATGCGCATCGTCATTGCCGAGGACGCCGCGATCCTGCGGGACGGCCTGGTTCAACTGCTCCTCGACCGCGACCACGAGGTCGCGGCCGCCGTCGCGGACGCCGACGCCCTGCGGGCGGCGGTGGTCGAGCACAAACCGGACGTGTGCGTGGTCGACATCCGGATGCCGCCGACCCACACCGACGAGGGCCTGCGGGCCGCGATCGACATCCGCCGGAGCCACCCCGGCATCGGGGTGTTGGTCTTCTCGCAGTACATCGAGACCCGATACGCCGCACAACTGCTCGGCGGCAACGCGGCGGGCGTGGGCTACCTGCTCAAGGAACGCGTCGTGGACACCCGGGACTTCACCGACGCGCTGGAACGGGTCGCGGCCGGCGGCACCGCGCTGGACCCCGAGGTGGTCACCCAGCTGTTCGGCGCCGGACTGCGCAGCGGCGGCCTGAGCACGCTCACCCCGCGCGAGCACGAGGTGCTCGGGCTGATGGCCGAGGGCCGGACGAACGCGGCGATCGCGAAGAAGCTGGTGGTGACCGAGCGCGCGGTGGAAAAGCACGTCGGCAACATCTTCACCAAGCTCGACCTGCCGCCTTCGGACACCGATCATCGCCGGGTGATGGCGGTGTTGCGCTACCTACAGCTCTGAGCGCCGGCCGGCTCCGAGCGCCGGCGCCGTGGTGGAGCGGTGTGGGATGTCCGGATCGCCCCCTCCGTGATCCGCGCATCCCACGCCGTCCTCTGGCCGAGCGCGGCATCGGCCGCAGCGGCCCCCGGGGCGGATCTCCTCAGGGCAGTGCCGGTTCCGCGACCCGCACGTCGGCCCTCGTACAGTCGACCGCGTTCCGCGCGCCGAGCACGATCGAGGTGAACGCGGCCGGTCCGGGGCCGGCCGCGGGCGTGATCGTGCCCACCTCGTGCGTGCCGAAGCCGGTCTCGTCCGCACCGTCCGCGCTCAGTGCGACGATCGCCGACACCAGCGCCGCCAGGATGCCCGCCGTCGCCGCGGGCACGGCGAGTCCGCGAGTCACCCGACCGCTCTCACCGGCCGGGCGGCACGCCACGCCCCGCGCACCCGTGTAGCGGTGCTTCGCCGCCGCCACTCCGGCGCCGAATGCCAAGGCGTGGCCCGGTCGTTCCGGAGGCAGGTCGCCACCCCCGGCCGGATGTGCCGCTCGTCCGTCGCGCTCCACCAGGGGATGCGCGCCATCGAACCCGTGCCGCTCGGGTCGCCGTCGAACCTGGTCGGCGCCGTGGCCGGCTGCGGGTCCCGCCGCAGCAGCCGCGAGCACGGGGCGGGCGCCCGGTGGCCGCCGCCACCGGGCGTTCCCGCATACGCCAAGGGCGCGCCAAGCCGCGCCCCCGTGGGCACCGGATCGGTGGGAGCCACGCTTTCGCTGCGGTCGAATACACGCATGCGCGACCTCCCCCGAAACGCCGTGCCCGCCCCACCCCGGGCGGGCACGGCGTAGCGCGAGGCTAGGGCCGTTCCTTGTGGGTTTCCTGTGAACGGGCCGCCGGGGAAGGGATTTTCCCGGCGGACCGGGGCGCCGCGCGGGATCTGGGTACGTCGGCGCGCGTCCGGGACACGGCCGACGCGGGCCGGGTGTCCGACGCGCCGGGCGTGGGCGGATTCGCCGGCCCCGGGGTCCGGATGCCCAACCAGGCGCGCTCCCGGGCCGCGACCGGGTCGGCCCGCAGCGGCAGGACCACCTCGATCCGGGTGCCCCGTCCCGACGGCGGTACCCCGACGGTGACCCGGCCGCCGTGCAGCGCGACCTGCTGGGCCACCAGGGTCAAACCCAGTCCGGCGCCGGGGCTGTTCGGGCCGCGCCGAAAACGCTCGAAGACCACCTCGCGCAATTCCGGTGCGATGCCGGGCCCGTCGTCGTCCACGCACACCACGCCGCAGTCCATCCCGGGCAGCACCTTCACCAGCACCCGACCCGCCCCGTGCACCAGCGCGTTGCCCACCAGGTTGTCCACGAGCAGGCGCAGCCCGGGTGCGAGCCCGTACACGACCACCTCGTGTGGCGCCTCGACCCGCACGTCGACCGTCTCGGGGGCGGTCGACTCCTCGGCGCCGGGCCGGCGGGTCGGCGCGGCCCGGACCGCCGCGTGCGCGATCTCGCCCAACTCGACCGGCCCGAAGGCCGATGCGTCCACCAGATCGCCCTGGGCGAGTGCGCGCAGCGCGGTCAACACCGACAACACCCGTTCGTGGCCCACCCGTAGGTCCGCGACCACGTCCTCACGCTCGGTCGAGGCCAGATCCGGATAGGTGGCCAGCACGTCCAGATCGGTACGCATCCCGGTGAGCGGGCCGCGCAGTTCGTGGTCGACGGTGGCGGCGAACGAGCGTGCGGTCTCCAGCGCTTCGCGGGTGCGCGCGGTCTGCGCCGCGTACCGGCCCAGCACGTCGTCGAGGGTGCGGCCGAGTTCGTCCACCTCGACCACGCCGGACGGCACATGCACCGCGTCGTGCGCGCCGTCGTCCGGATCCAGCCGGGCCGCCCGGCGGCGCAGCGCGCGCAGCGACCGGGTGGCCGCGGCGCCGGCGGCGAGTCCGGCCAGCCCGGACAGCGGCACCGTGAACGCGGTGACCACGTACACCCGGCGGCGCAACAGCGCGGCCTGCGCGGCCGGTTCTCCCGAGGGCACGAATACGTACAACGAGCCGCCCGGCAGCGGCCGGGTCACCATCCGCCACGAACGCCCACCCGCGTGCACCGTCACCGGGGACGGCGCACGCGCGGGCAACTGCGCATCCTCCGGCGGCTGGGGGCCCACCAACAGCGGCCCCTGCGGGGTGTCGAGGCGGAGGCCGACGTCCAGGGCCAGGCCCAGGATCCGGTACTGCCGGGTGCGGATCGCCTGTTGGCGATCGTCCAGGTCGGCCCGGGCCAGGATCCGTGCGGGTGGGGTCAGGCGGTCGGCCCGTTGCTGGAGCTGCTGCTCCTGACGTTGCATCAGGTCGTGTCGGGCCCAGCGCACCACGAGGGTTCCCGCGCCCAGCACGAGCAGGGGCACCAGGACGGCGACCGACAGCGCGACCCGGGTGGAGAGCTTCATCCGGAACCGCCCGAGGCACGCAGGACGAAGCCGACCCCGCGCACGGTGTGCAGCACGCGGGGTCGGCCGCCGGCCTCCAACTTGCGGCGCAGGTAGCTGACGAACGTGTCGACCACGTCCGTGCGCACATCGAAGTCGTAGCCCCAGACCCGGTCCAGCAGTTGATCCCGGGTCAGCACCAGGCCGGGGTTGCGGGTGAAGACCTCCAGCAGCGCGAACTCACGGCGGGTCAGCTCCAGCGCGGCGCCGTGGCAGGTCGCGACGTGCGCGGCCACGTCCACCGCGACCGGGCCGACCCGCAGGACCGGCTCGCCGGCGCCGACCGCCGGGCGCCGGCGGAGTAACGCCCTTAATCGAAGGTCGAGTTCGCGCAGATCGAAGGGTTTCACCAGGTAGTCGTCGGCGCCGCTCTCCAACCCCGCGATGCGATCGGCGGTCTCGTCGCGCGCGGACAACATCAGGACCGGCGTCTCGGTGCCCCGGGCCCGCAGCGCCGCGCACACCTCGATGCCGCTGACGCCGGGCATCGCCACGTCCAGGACCACCACCTGCGGGTCGAGCGTGCCGGGCGGGATCGACGCGGCGGGCACGATCGGCGGTGCGGGCGCGATCAGTTCGAGTGCGCGGCCGCCGTCGGGAGCCAGGCTGACGCGGTACCCGGCCAGGCGCAGGCCACGCTCCAGGGCACGCCGGATGGAGGGGTCGTCGTCCACGACCAGGACGTGCGGCGGCTGGTCGGTGTCCGGTTCCGCGGTCACCGGGTCGCGGCCTCCGTTTCCGCGGCGGATGCATGCGGTATATGCCGCCGGCCGAACGCCTCGATGCGATGTGTGCTGCCCATGTCGTCGGCTCGACCCATGTCGTCCCCCGGAAGGCTGTTGCCGCTGTCGCCGAAGTTGTCGGTGCACAACCTATGGCGGGAAAGCATGTGCTGTACGGCGAATGACGGCTCGTCAACGAGGTGGTGGGGAAGGGGCGTCGGGGTGGTCGGGGGGTGGTGTGGGGGGTGGGGCGGGCAGGGTCGCCCGGGGCGTGTCCGTCGCCGTGGCGGACATCCAGCGGAACCAGTTCGTGCGGGTGATCGGGATCTGCGGGTTGTGCAACAACCACAACACGTGCCCGGCCTGATCCCGGGTCCACGGCTCGCCGGAGACCTGCGCCTTCGCCAACCGGGCGCGCAGGTCCTCGCCGTCCACCACGCGGGCGATCCGCGAGTACTCGCGGTCCTTGCAACGATGCCGGCGGTACAGCACGAGTTCGACGAGGTCGATCAGGCGGGCCCGGGCCGCGGCGTGGTGCCCGGGGACGGCGAGCAGCCGGATCAGCCGCTGCTTGGTGCTCCAGACCTTGGCGTGCCGGGTCCATTCGACCGGGTACCGGGCCTCCCATTCCAGATAGGTCAGCGCGTACGGCAGCCCGCCCCAATCGGGCACCTCGGCGGGCTCGGGCGGCTCGGCGAGCAGGGCCGCGGCGGGCGTGCGCAGCCACGCGGTGCGAAAGCGCCGCCAGGCCGCCTCCTCGGCGGTGACCGAGCGGGGTACCCGCAGCACGATCGCGTCGTAGGCGGCGCGGGCCTCGCGGGTTTCCCGGGTCACCTCCAGATACCGGTCCAGGGCGCGTCGGTGCGCGATCTCGTCGTCCGACACGAGCGCGCGCATCCAGCCCAGCCGGGTGTCCCAGTCCTCGATCGCGCCGCGTTCCGTCACGCCGACGATCTACCCAGGTGTCCGCAGAACAAGTCCGCCATCGGGCGAGCCGCGCCGGGGAACTCGTCGCGATGGATCACGGGGTGTCCGCCTCGACGGGTCTCGGGGGCCCGGGCCGCGGCGCGTGCGGTGCCCACGGCGCCGGATGTGTCCGCTTCGGAGCCCGGTGAGCGGACGATCGCCGTGCGTGAGGGTCGGCGGTCCGGCCGCCGAGGGCTCGGAGCCGATGCGCCGGCGGGGGTGCTCGGGCGGTGGGTGCTCGGGCGGGGCGCTCGGCGGGGTGCCCCGGCGCGGGCCGGGGTGGTGATGGGATTCGCCGGCCCGGCGGCCGGGTCAGGCGCTGCCCGTGGCCAGTTGGGGGGTGCGGGTGATGCGGCCGGTGAGCGCGAGCGGTGGGGTGTTGGGGTGGGTGGGGCGCGGGGGGAGGGCGGCGACGCCGGAGCGGTTGGGGCCGGCGGTGGCGAGTTCGGCGCGGATGCGCACCTCCATCAGGGCGCCGGCGGGTGCGGCCAGTGCCTTGGCGAGGAGTTCGCAGGCGGCCTCGGTGCGGCCCTCGGCGCGTTCGACCACTGCAAGCGCGTAGAGCGCGTAGGCGCCGACGGGGGTGAGCCCCTTGGTGCCGGTCAGCCGCAGGGCCTGCCAGGCCCCGTCGCGCGCCTCGGCGATCCGGCCCTGGGTGGTCGCGGCCATCGAGAGCGCGGCCAGGAACCACGCGGCCAGCGTCCCCTGCCCGGTGGAGCGGGCGAGCCGCAGGCCCTCGGCGGCGTGCGTCTCGGCCTCCACGGCCCGCCCGGACAGCGCGCCGGCCACCGCGAGCGGCATCAGGGCCGCGGCGAGGGCGCCTCGGGCGCCGTGGGTGCGCAGTACCGCGGCCTCGTCGAGGAGGACCTCGTAGGCGGCCTGGTCGGTGGCCGCCGCGTGGACCGCCAGCGGGGTGACCTCCCACAGCGCGATGCCCAGGCCGTACAGCCGGGCCCGGGTGGCCGGGGCGACCATCGCGGGCGAAACGCCGTCGGCGCCGAGTGCGGCCACGACGGTGCGCAGCGGGTCGTCGTCGGCCAGGGGGAGGGCGGACAGGGCGGCGCGGGCCTGGGTGGTCCGGGCGCGGTCGCCCGCCTCCCATGCGGCGCCGGTCGCGGCGAGCAGGAGCGCGGCGCGACCATGGGCCGCCTCCAAGAGCAGTGCTCCCGCTTCGGAGCGGTGTCCTTCGGCGTGCCGCAGGGCGGCGCGGAGCCGGATCGCGGTGCCGGACGAGTGCGCCGAGGCGCCCTCGTCGACGACGCCGGCCAGATCGGTGGCGTCGGCGGTGTCGAGCAGGGTGCGGGCACGGGCCGGGAAGCCCGCCTCCCATGCGGCGTAGGCCGCGGCCACATAGCGGCGGCGGGCCACGGGGGCGTCCGAGGTCAGTCGGGCGGCCTGCTCCCAGGTCGCGGCGGCGGCGCCCGCGCCGAGTTCGCGGCGAGTGCGGCCGGCGCCGGCTTCCAGGGCGGCGGCGAGGTCGGCGTCGGGGCCGGTGGCGAGCGCGGCCAGGTGCCACGGTCGCCGGTAGGCGAGAGCACCGCTCGCGGCGTAGACCAGTGCTCCGTGCAGTGAGCGGCGCTCCGCGGGGGTGAGCGAGCGGCGCACCTCTTCGCGTGCCGCCGCGTTCCGGAACCGCACCCGGTGTTCGGCGGCATCGACCAGCCCGGCCCGCAGCACCGCGAGCCGAGCGCCCCGCCCGATGCCGATCCGGCGGCCGGCGACGGCCAACTGGTCCAGGTCGGCGGCCGGTTCGAGCGCGGCCAACGCAAGCAGCCGACGCGCATCCTCGGGCAACGCCGCGAACGGCACGTCCCCACCCGCGACCGCCGCACCGGAACCCGGCCGGCGCGCCCCCGCCCCGGCGGCGCCCCGGGAGGTCTCCGTCGCCGGCCGCGCTGCCGCAACCGCGTCGAAGTGCCCGACGCCGTCCGGGAGTCGCCTGCCTGCGGCGCCGACTCCGTCGCCGGCGGCCACCGTTGCCTGCTCGGCGGCGTCGGGGGCGGGGGCGGGGAACACGCCGTCCGCCGCGCGGGTTTCCGGCCGACCGCGACGGGTGTCTGCTGTCGGGTGGCTGGTCACGGGGTCCGTCGCGCGGGTTGTGCGGTCGGTGGCGGTGGCGGTGGGCGTGTTGGTGTCGGTGGTGTTGACGGTGGCCGTGGCCGTGGCGGCGTCGGTGCCGGTAGCGGTGCCGGTGTCAGCGGCGGTGCCGGGGCCGGAGGGCAGGCCGGTGGAGGCCGCCCCGTCCGCGGCTGAGCTGTCGCCGACCCTGCGGTCCGAGGCTGCTCGTTCGGCTGCACCGGGCTCGACCCCGCTGCCATCGGTCGCGCTGCTGCCCGCCGCGCTGCCGACCATGGCTCCGGGCGTGCCTTCGCCCGCGGTGCGCGCGGTGCCCGCGATGCCCGACGCGCCCGCCAAGTCGGCGATCCGCTCGCCCGCGCCTTCGCCCGACGCGCCCCCCGGCGCCGGCGCCTCCGCCACGCCCGCGCCGCTCGCGATCCGCTCGCCCGCGCCCCCGGCCGGCTTCGCCGCTGCCGAGTTCGCGTCCGCACCTTCCCGCGTCGCGCGAAGGACGGCGATCGGCACACCCTCGGCGCGCCGCGCGATGTAGGCGACGACCGCCGCCGAGGCCGCGTCGAGCCAGTGGGCGTCGTCGACGAGGACCAGGACCGGTTGTTCTCGGGCGGCGATCAGGACCAGCGAGCAGGCCGCCGCGGCCACCACACCGCGATCGGCCGCGCCGAGAGCCAGGCCGAGCGCGATGCGCAGCGCCTGGGCCCGGGTGTGTGGGAGTCGGCCGATTCTCGGGTGCAGGCCGGCCAGCAGTTGGCGCAGTGCGGTGTAGGGGAGGGCGCCCCCGCCGCGCGGTCCGGCCGTGCGCAGCACGGTCATCCCCTTCGCCTGCCACATCGCCTCGCCCAGGAGCGTCGTCTTGCCCGCCCCCGCGGCCCCGCGCAGCACGACCGCTCCGCCGTCACCGGCGCGCGTCCGTTGCAGCAGTGCCGTGACGGCGGCCAGTTCGTCGTTCCCTCCGTGAAGCACGGAAACTCTCCTCGCATCTCGCTCACACCCCCGTGGTGTGGCCGGCGGCCCCGCCGGATCCGGCCGGACCGCCGCACTATGAGCCTGAGCTTGCCCGTTCCCGGTCAACACATGTTCAACATTCACTCAACGTGTGAAGTCCGGACCAAGTAATTACGGACATGTGACACCGACATGGGGTCGACGTCACGCCGGCATCCGGCTGAATATCCGTCAGTCTTTCGGCTGAAGGTCCGTCCGAATGCCCGTCAGTCCTTGTACTCCGGTCGTCGCTTGTCCTTGCGGGCCCGAATGGCCTCCTCGAAGTTCTCCGTCGTCAGTCGCACGTACAACTGGGCGTGCCCCTCGTGGTCCATGTGCGAGTGCATGCTGCCCGCCTCCATGCCGGACCACAGCAACCGTTTGGTCACTTCCACCCCCACTCGACTGAACCCGATGATGCGCTCGGCGAGTTCGTACGCGTCGTCGAGCAACTTCTCGCCCGACACCACGCGCGACACCAGTCCGATCCGCTCGGCCTCGGTCGCGTCCACGTCCCGTCCGGACAACATGATCTCGAATGCCCGAGACGACCCGATCGCCCGGGGGAGCAAATAGCTGATTCCGAGCTCGCTCGCGGTGAGCCCGTTGTTGATGCCGGCCGCCCGGAAGTAGGCCGTGTCGGCGGCGATTCGGATGTCGGTGGCGGTGGCGAGGCAGAAGCCGCCGCCGATCGCCGGGCCGTTGATCGCGCCGATCACCGGTTGGTGCATCCGACGCAGTCCCAGGATCACGTCGTCCAGGATCTCCATCGAACGGCGGGCGATGCTGGTTCGGGTCAGACCCTTGATGCCGGGGATCCGGCCGGAATTCTCCAGATCCGCACCGGAGCAGAAACCCCTCCCGGCACCTGTCAATATGACGACACGCGTATCGTTGTCGGCACTCACGGCTTCCAGAGCCTCACGAAAGGGGACCATGACGTCGAAGGCCATGGCGTTCATGCGGTCCGGTCGATTGAGGGTGATGAGCGTGACATGGGGGCGGGGCTTGTCGACGAGTACGAAGGACATGGGGGCGTCATCCTCGGCATGATTGAGGGGCAAAGGGCTTCGAGTCGCACGGTGTCGGACCGGGCGATCGGGGAACCGAAGAGTGCGAATCCGGTTCCGGTGCCGCCGATCGGGACGAGTCGCCCGATCGTCGACCGGGCGGTCGAGCACGAACCGGCCGACGCGACACGTTCGGCGTCGCGTCCATGGTTCGGGGCGCGTGCCCGGTCCGCGGTGCGCGCCTGGTTCGGGACCCGCACGTGGTTCGGGACACGCAAGCCATTCTTGACCAAGTCAATGAAACCGCTCAAGGCCGATCCGCGGCTCTTCGACGCCTTCGCGGGCGACTACGACCGCTATGCGGGACTGTGCGACCCCCTCGGCGAGTGGCTGGCCGGGCTGCAACTGACCGGTGACCGTGCGTTGGACGCCGGCTGCGGCTCCGGCCGACACGCACTTGCCCTGGCCGGCTCCTACACCGACGTGCTGGCCGCGGACGTGAGCGCGCCACTGATCGAGGTCGCCCGGGTGCGCCGCCCGCACGAGCGGATCCGCTACGAGGTGGCCTCGCTCACGGACGTACACGACGGCGAGGGCTTCGACCTGGTGCTGAGCATGGGCACCCTGCACCACCTGCCGGACCTGGGCGCGGCGTTGGCGCACCTGAAGTCGCTGGTCCGACCCGGCGGCGAGATCGTCCTGGTCGACAACGTGGCCACCGTGCCCGCCGCGACACGCCGGCAGTACATCGCCGGTGCCGCCCGCGAACTGGCCCGCGACCTCCGTCACATGCGCGCCCGGGACGCCTGGTGGTTGTACCGCTTCCGGACGGGCGCGGCATGGCTGGACCACCTGATGTCGGATCACTATCTGACCCGCGCGCAGTATCGGGCCCGCTACGGTGCGGTCTTCCCGGGCGCGGACTTCGTCGACCTGTCCTTCGCCACCGCGATGCGCTGGCGCCGGGCCGACGGCCGGACGGCGGGATAGGGGTCGGCGCGATGCCCGGACAGGACACGAATCCGACCTCGTTGGTGCGGGTCGACCTGGGCGCCGTGGCATACCCGACGGCGCAGGTCGAGATGGCGCGCTGGGTCGCCGAGCGGCAGCAGGAACTCGCCCCCGACCGGCTCTTTTTGCTCTCCCACCCGCCGGTGATCACCTACAGCGCACGCACCCCGGCCGCCGACCTCCCGGATCCGGCGTCGCCGATCCCGCTGGTCGAGGTGGACCGTGGCGGCCACGCGACCTATCACGGACCGGGTCAGCTGATCGGCTACCTGATCGTCGACGTGCGGGCACTGGGCCCCGGCGACCTGGTGCGCCGGGTGGAGAACGGCCTGCCGGCCGCCCTGGACGCGCTCGGCTTCCCCGCGATCCGGCGGGAGACTCCACCGGGCGCGCCGAGCCTGGTCGGCGTCTGGACGCCCGACCACCGCAAGCTCGCGTCGATCGGAATGCGGATCCGACGCGGCGTCAGCAGCCATGGCTTCGCGCTCAACATCGACCCCGACCTGAGTGTGTTCAGCACGTTCACCGCGTGTGCCCTCCCGGACACGACGATGACGTCCCTGGCCGAACTCGCCGCCCAAGCCGGCCGCGCGACGCCGACCCCGACCGAATCGGCGGTCCGGGATGCGGTGGCCGGCGCCCTTGCTGAGGAACTTACGCGTCGTTAGGCGTTTTGGCTTGGCTTGGTTTGGCTTGGTTTGGCTTGGCTCGGGCGGTGGGTCGGGCGGTGGGTCGGGCCTGGCAAAGGAGTTGGCACGTGTTGTTCGTCCGCTACGCGCGGGCGGGGTTTGGGTTCGGTGCTTCGTATTCGTGTTGCTTGTCCGCTACGCGGGCGGGGTTTGGGCGGTGCTTCGCGTCCGTGTTGCTTGTCCGCTACGCGGCCGGACATGCCCTGGTCGGCTTGGCCGGCTCGGGGTTTGGGTTCGGTGCTTCGCATCCGTGTTGCCTGTCCGCTACGCGGCCGGCGATGCCCTGGTCGGCTTGGCCGGTTCGGGGGTTTGGTTCGGTGCTTCGTATTCGTGTTGTTCGTCCGCTACGCGGCCGGACATGCCCTGGTCGGCTTGGCCGGTTCGGGCTCGGTGGCCTATCCGGCCTCCACCCTGCGCCCGCCGCCCAGCATCCGTCGGGTCGGTGGCGGCCGAAGGCGGGTCAGTCGGCGCGGATGCCGGTGACGTCCCACAGGTGGTGGATCGGGTCGTGGATGAAGTAGCGGGCGAAGGATTCGACGGTGAAGATCGTGCCGTCGCTGCGGTTGCCGGTACGGGTCCACTGGTCTTCGGCGACCGCCGCGAACGCGTCGGCCAGTGTGGCGCCGGCCGTCGCGAGGTCGGCCGCGACCCGTATCGGGTCCTGCTCGGCATAGCGCGACTCGACGGCCGTGGCGTCCTGGTCCCAGTTCGCGAAGTCCGGGCCGTCCTGCGTCAGCATCAGCCGCAGGCGCTCGTCGAACAGGACGAACACGTCGCGGACATGGCATGCGTACTCGGTCGGAGACCAGGTGTCCGGGTTGGGTCGGATGCGCAGTTCGTCGCCGCCGGAGACGAGCAGCTCGTGCCATGCGGCGGCGTTCGCGCGGGTCAGGGCGGGGACTCGGGCGCGCGGGACGGCGGGGGTGTCCAGGCCGCAGTCGGGACAGGCCGACTCGAGGACCCACGTCCAGCTCTTGGTCTCGGGAGTGATCATGCGCCGAGAATGGCCCACCCGACCCGGCTCGAACAAGGCATTTCCCTGCGAAGGCCACCGTTCGCTGACTACCGGTCCGCCGTGGGGCCGGCGACGTTCGTGATCATGCGTCGCAGGACACGCACGGTGGTGGCGTAGTCCGCGTCCGAGATGCCGTCGTGGATGTGGGCGCGTACGGAGGGGCCGATGGCCTTGATCCGTAGCCGGGCCGCTTCGCCTTCCGGGGTCGCCGCCAGCAGGTGGTCCGGCGTCTCGGCGAGCCAACCGCGGGCGACGAGCGCGGCCGACTCGGCGGCGAGGTCGTCGCCGGGCAGCAGGTACTCGCTCATGGCCTCGGTGAGGTCGGCCACGGAGCGCGGCTTGCCGTCGGGTGAGAGGTCGTCGGTGGAGAGGTGGCGCAGCAGCCAGAACTGTGGCTGGGTGAGGCCGAGCTCGGCCTGCCGGCTGCGGATGTAGGCGATCACCTCACGGTGTGCGAGCCCGGTCCAGTAGCCGACGGGCTGTCCGGCGAGTTCGGTGTCGGTTTCGGTGACGGTCGCGGTCGTGGCTTCGGTGTTCATTGGGGTGTCCCTTCCGGTCTGGGGTGATCATGAGGCCCTGTGGTGATCCGGAGACTAATCCGCACTAGGGAGCGCCGAATCCGTAGTGCCACGGGGTTCCACGGTGCTGCCGGCATCGACCGCGGGACCGGCGGGCGGTCGGGGCGCTGCCCGGGGGTGATTCGTGCCGTATGCGGACGGCCCGCCCTTGCCCGGCTGTCGGCACGCCCTACGATCGGGGACATGTTCGTGATCACGTTGACCTACGTCGCCCCCATCGAGGACATCGACGTGCTGCTGCCTCGGCACCTCGAATGGCTGGACCGGCACTACGCGACCGGCATGTTGCTGGCCTCCGGCCGCCGGGTGCCCCGTACCGGTGGAGTGATCCTGGCGCGTGCCGCGGATCGGGCCGCGCTTGACGCCGTGCTTGCGGAGGACCCGTTCCGTCGGGAGGGCGTGGCGACGTACGACGTTGTCGAATTCGCGCCCACCAGGACCGCGCCGGGGCTCGAAGGGCTGCTTTCGGCGGTCTGAAGTGCCGTCAACAGCCGTTCATTTCCAGCGCATTTGATGGCGATTACTCACTTATTCAGACAACAAACGAGTACAGGCTTCCGCATTCACGCCTTCGGGTGATTTCGTGTTGAGAACACACCCGGGGCGATGGACGGCGTCCACCCGCCGGGGCGTGCATTCCGCGCCGGGTACCCCAACCGCAGCACCCCTTCTCCGCTCGGCGCCATACCCGGGTACACCGGACACGACGGCACAGCTTGCGACAGGACGTGTGGGGGAGGCGCTGACCGATGCGCGTGCGAGATACCCGACTGCCGGGGTGGCCTGCGGAATTGTTCGCCCCCGAACTCCCGGTGGCCACCGCCCGGCTGCGTCGACGGGTCGCCGACTCGGTTGGCCCCGACGGCGCGGTGCGCGGTCCGTGCCGCAGCCGTGTGCTCGAATCGGCGCTGTTGCTGCGCCTTCTGGAGCGCACCGGTATCGAAGCCGATCACCACCGTCGGGTCGCCGGTTTCCTGACCGATTGCCTGGCCGGCGCCGAACCCCTCGACCGGTTACTCGCAACGATCGCTTTACGCCACGTCGGCGACACCTCCGAACACGGCGCCGGCGACCTGCTCGACCGATTTCTGCGCCGGGCGCCGGCGTTTCTCAACGCCCGCAAGCGGGTCATGCTGGAAACCGTGCTGTCCCTGCTCGGCCCACCGCGCCGGGCCGCCCGCCGGCCGTTCGACCCGAACGCCTTCGAAACCGGCAACCTGCACCCGTGGGCGCACGTGCAGACGGTTGCGCTCAAGGTCGCGCTCGCCGACCTCACCGGTCACGCGGACGAGATCACCCCGGCCGAACTGCGCCTGCTCGTGGACACCCAGCAGGGCCCGGGGGTCTGGGAGGGCAACATCCTGGTGCACCTGCTGGTGCTGCACGCGCTCGCGGACCGGCCGCATCTGGACGCGCTGCTCGTCAACGGCGTGGCCAAGGCACTGGCCCACCAACGTGCCGACGGCGGAGTGCCGTTCGTGACCGACACCGACACCTGGTGTGCGGTCACCGCGGGCGTCGCGCTGGATGCCTCCGGCGCGCCGTACGAGGTCCGCCGGCGGATCGGCGACCACCTTGCGGCGGGCCAACGGCCGGACGGCGGTTGGTCGTACACCGACGCGGCGGCGCTCGCCGACGTGGACGACACCTCGGTGGCGATCGAGTTCCTGCACGCCACCGACCCGGTGCGCTACCGGCGCACCATCGACGTCGGCCTGCGCGCGCTGTGGTCCTATCAGGGTCCGGACGGCGGATTCCCCACGTACATCGCCGGCGCGCCGTCGGAGGCGTGCATGACCGCCGCCGCGGTCAACGCGCTGAGCGTACGCGCGTCGCGACACGTGCAACGGATCACCGCCGGGCGCCGGTTCCTGGCCGCCGCGCAATACCCCGACGGCACGTTCGAACCGGACTGGAGCCGCAGCCGCTACCACTCGATCTTCCGCGCCCTGCTGGCCATCGACGCCTGCGGCCCGGACGCCTACCGGGCCACCGCCAAGCGGGCGCTCGTCGCCATCCGCGAGGGGCAGAACCCGGACGGCGGCTGGGGCCAGCAACCCGGCGACCCCAGCGACGCGATCAGCACCGCCTACGCCCTGATCGCATTGTGTCGGCAGAGCGACCCGCGCCCGGTGGCGCGCGGCGTCGAGCGCCTGCTGGCCGCACAACGCGGCGACGGCGGGATCGAGTCGGTACCGGACATGCTCGGCACCAGACCGTTCCTGTACGTGATCCCGTGTCTGGCCGACCACTTCACCCTGCTGGCGCTGGGTCACCTCGGCAATCGACTGGCCCAGCGCTCGCATCATCGTTCGGACACCGGCGCGTCGGCGGCGCACACCACGACTGTGCGCGCCCCCGCGCCCGGCACCGCCGGATTGCCCGGCGGGGGCAGGAACACTCCGACGCAGACCGGCGAAAGGAGCCCGGCGTGAGCACACCCACGGTCGTCGACCTCCCGATCAGCTTCCATCTGCCGAAGCTCGCGAACCTGTTGCCGATGACGTTCCATCCCGAGACCGACCGGCTGATGCGCGAATCCCGCTGGTGGGCGCACCGGCACCTGGGCTTCGCCTACGCCGGCGACGCGGCTCGGATCGACAAGAATGTGGACGGGACGCTGCTGGTGTCGTTGTCCGTTCCGCACGCCGACTACGAACTCGCCCTGACCACAGCCAAGGTGATGAACTACCTGATCGGCATCGAGAACAGCCTGGTGGACAAGGCGGGTCTGGGCGGCAGTTCGTTCGCCACCCGCAACGTCTTCGGCCGCTTCATGTCCGACCTGCTCGGCTGGGGGGACGGCTCGACCCCGCTGCGCGAGGACTTCTCCTGGTTGCGCGAACGCATGCCGCCCGCCCGCTGGATTCGTTTCGTGTCCTACATGGAGGACTTCGCCCACGGCTTCACCACCGAGCTGGAGAGTTGGCGCGACGCCGGGATATCCGACTACGACACGTACATGGACGACCGTCGGCACAGTCTGGGCGTGCGCTGGTTGTTCGGCTTCGCCGAGGAGGGCGTGCCGGGTGTGGCACTGTCCCAGGAGGCGTTTCGCACCGCCGAGATGGTGGCCCTCCACGACACCGCGATCGACGGATACACGCTGATCAACGACCTGGTCTCGTACCGCAAGGAACTGGTCATGGACGACCGGGTGAACCTGGTCTACTACCTCGGCGAGGCCGAGGGGCTCGACCTCGAAGGCGCGATGAACAAGATCTGCGGGCTGATCGACGCCACCGAACGCAAGTTCCTCGACCTGCGCGATCGCATCCTGGCCGGCCCGCACGGCGGCGAACCGGGGATGCGGGCCTACCTCGACGAGGTCGGCCACGTGATGACCTCCAACCTGTGGTGGGCCACCGTCAGCAAACGCTACGAACCCGGCGGACTGGGCTGGGACGGCTCGACCGCCGGCACCATGACCTTCCACCGGGACCGCGCCGTGTTCGTCCCGGATCCCCAGCCGGGCGGGTGAGCGGCCTCTCGCCACACGCCCCCCGCAGCCGGGCTCCTGCCGTGCCCGACGGCCGGCCGCGTGCGACTCGCGTCGACCCGTTGCCATTTCCGTCGAACCCTCCGCCGACGCGCGTCCTGCGCGCGTCGGCGGACTTTGCCCGAACCTGACACAACGTCGAGGGTGCTTCGGGGCGGCTTTCATCATTCACTCATGTAGCACGTCCATGCTGCCTACATGGACTTTCCGCGTTGTGGCACCCCGCGTCCTGCGGTTCGATCCGGCTCGCACCCCGCACGGAGGGCGCGACCGCCGGTCGCGCCCCGGCGAAATCGGCGGGCCCGCGGCGAGGTGATCGCCGGGTTCGGGGCAGGCGCTTGTTGATGGCCATCTCCTTCGACGACAGGCGGACCCGGGAACCCCGTCCGACCCGGGCGCCGAAACCCACGATCGGCCCGTACGCCGCCGGCCGCCGGCCGCACCTGCACCGGATCGACCTGATCCGTGACATCGCCTTCCTGTGCGTGATCGTGGTGCACGTCATCGGCGTCACCTACCCGTTCCCGGGCGAGGGCCCCGCGTTCACCCAACTCGTCCTGCACGCCACGCGCGCGGTGTTCTTCTTCGTCAGCACGTTCGTGCTCTTCCACAGCGCCTACGGCCGCCCGCTGCGGGTCCGCGCCTTCCTCGGCAAGCGCTTCAAGCTCCTGGGCGTCCCGTATCTGCTGTGGTCCACCGCCTACTGGGTGCTGGGCGACCACGCGCGGATCCGGCACGACCTGCCCGGCGCGCTGACCGATCTGCGCGGCGGCATCGTCTGGGGCGGCTCCTGGTACCACCTGTACTTCCTGCTCGTGTCGCTCCAGATCGCCGTCCTCCTCCCGCTGCTGCTCAAGCTGGTCCGAGCCTGCGCCGGGCGGCACCTGCTGCTGCTCGTGGTCGCCGGCATCGGGCAACTCGCGGCGCTGGTGGTGCTGTTCCACGAGAGACCGCTGAGCGGACCGCTGGAGTGGTACCGCATCCACGGCGGCATGCTGCTGCCCACCTACGGCTTCTTCGTGCTGGCCGGCGCGCTCGTCGCGGTACACCTGGACGCCTTCCACGCCTGGGTCCTGGGCCACACCCGGACCATCTGCGTGGGCACGCTCGCGATGCTCGCGCTGACCTACGCGTGGTACCGGCACAGCGTGGCCGCGGGCCGGGACACCGCGACCGCCTCGATAGCCACCCAGCCGGTGAGCCTGCTGTGGGGGCCGGTCGCGGTGCTCGCGCTGTACGCCGTGGCCACCCGCTGGGAGCGCGCCCGCACGCCGATCCCGGGTCGGCGCGCCGCCGCCCGCGGAGCGCAACTGGCCTTCGGCGTCTACCTCGCCCACCCGATGATCCTGCGGCTGCTCGAACTGAACGGGTTCGTCGCCGCGTTGCCGTGGTCGCCCGCCGTCGACACCGCCGTACTGGCGACCGTGGTCGCGCTCGCATCCGCCGGATTCGCCTGGCTGGTCGCGCGGACCCCGCTGAGCCCGTGGCTGATCGGCCGCGAGCGGGCGCGGGGTCGGCGGGCGACCCGGTCCACCCGGTCCGCCCGCCGACCCGGGCCGGCGCCCGCGGGTCAGCAGACGGGCAGCAGATCCTTCGCCGAGCCGGTGGTCTCCAACCACGCCTCGGGCGCGTAGCCGGCGCCCTGGCCGGTGGTCACGAGTACCCACTGATCGCTCTTGCCGCCGCGCCAGCCGTACACGTTCGCTCCCTTGGCCCGGCAGGTCGCGGTCAGTCGGGTGCCCGCGCTCACCTCGGCGACGGTCTTGCCCCCGCCCGGCTTCTCGCGTATCTCCAGACCGATCGCCTGGCGTGCGATGACCGCCATCTTGACCGTCGAGGTGGGCGAGGGCACCGACGAGCCACTCGGCCGCGCGGACGGATTCCCCGTCCCGGAGGCATTGGGCAGCGCGGTCGCCGCAGCCGACTTCTTGCCGTTGTCACTGCCCCCGGAGGACAACAACCACCACGCCAGGATCACGATCGCGCCGACGATCACCGCCCCGATCACCAGACCGTTCCCGGTCCTCGGCGGGCGCGGACCACCCGCGCTCGCCGCCCTACGGGCGAGCGTCATTCGACGCCAATCGAACCGGGACGATCCCGCAGACGGCATGGTGACTCCTTCACACGGACGTGCGGTGGTACGGGGGAACTCGGTACGTGCCCATCGGTACTCGATTCTTCCGTGTACCGACCCCGTCACGGTAAAGCGATCCGGAATCGCCGCGCCGTATGATTCCCGGCCACATGTCGCATCCGACCCCTATGGTCGGCTCATGACCTCTGCGTTGCCACGGATCAGCGACGATGAACGACGAGCGCGTTTGGGCATTCGGCATCGCCTGGCGCCGGGCGCACGGGCCGCGAACGCGGAGGACGCGGCCCGCGCCGTGCTCCTGCTGCACGCCACCGACCCCGCCACGGTGTACGTGTCCACCTGCGCGCGCCTGGCCGAGCCGTCGTCGGCCGAGGTCGAACGTGCGCTCTATGACGACAAGTCACTGGTCCGGATGCCCGGCATGCGACGCACCGTCTATGTGGTGCCGCGCGAGATCGTGCACGTGGTCCAGCGCTCCAGCACCGACGCGGTCGCGATCACGCAGCGCCGGGTGATGCTCCAGTTCCTGGCTTCGGGCGGATACGACGAGGCGTGGCTGGACGAGGTCGAGACCGCGACCGTGGCCGCGCTGACCGAGTTGGGCGAGGCGACGGCAATGCAACTGGGCGAGGTGGTACCGCAGTTGCGCACCCAGATCCGGGTCGCGATCGGCAAACCGTACGAGGCGAACCAGGGGGTGTCCACGCGGCTGCTGTTCACCCTCTCGTGCGAGGGCCGGATCGTCCGGGCCAGGCCGCAGGGTTCGTGGTTGTCCAGCCGGTTCCGCTACGCCATCGCACCGCCGCTGCCGGAGATCGGCAGGACCGAGGCCAAGGCCGAACTGGTGCGCGGGTGGCTGGCCGCGTTCGGGCCCGGCACGTCGGACGACCTCAAATGGTGGACCGGCTGGACGGTGGCCGACACCCGCCACGCCCTCGCGGCGGTGCGTGCGGTGGAGGTCGCGTTGGACGACGGGAGCGTCGGCTACGTGCTGCCCGGCGACGAGGAGCCGGGCCAGACGCCGGAGCCGTGGGCGGCGCTGCTGCCGGCGCTGGACGCCACGCCGATGGGTTGGAAGGGGCGGGACTGGTACATCACGCCCGAGCTGCGCGAGCGCCTGTTCGACCGGATGGGCAACATCGGCCCGACCGTGTGGTGGAACGGCCGCGTCGTCGGCGGGTGGGCCACCCGGGCGGACGGAGAGGTGGTCTGGCAGGCACTGGTCGACCTCCCACCCGAGGCGAACAAGGCCATCGAGGCCGAAGCCGCCCGGCACACCTCGTGGTTGGCCGGCACGTGTGTGACACCCCGCTTCCGGGTGCCCCTGGAGCGCGAGCTGAGCGGGTAGGCCGGGTCCGGCGCGGCGTCGCCCGGGTTCAGGGCCGGCCGGCCGTCGCGGGCAACTCGGTGACGGTGCGGGCGGCGCGTGGAGCGGTGGTGTAGACGATCAGGAGCAGGTCGGGGTCGCCGGGAAAGGACAGGCTCTCGTAGGCGGTGTCCAGCACGCCGCCGTCGGCGGTGCGCAGGCGCTTGGTGCCGTGGGTCTTCTCGGCCACCTGGTGGGCGTCCCACAGCGGCCGAAAGCGCGGGTTGCCGGCCGACAACTCCTCGACGAGGGCGGCCATCCGCGCGTCCGCGGGGTGCCGCGCGGCCTCCAGACGCAGGAACGCGACCGTGTCGGCCGCGACCTGTTCCCAGTCCGGATAGAACCGACCCGCGTCCGGCGACAGGAACGTGTGCCGCGCCATGTTGCGCTCGTGCGGCGCCATCGCGCTCAGCCCCATCACCGCGTCGGCGGCCGCATTCCAGGCCCGCACGTCCATGCACGGGCCGAGGACGAAGGCGGGCGCGTCGATCCGGTCCAGGAGCACCTGTACCCCCGGCCGCGCCGTCGACGGGGCGACTCGCCGCGCGCTCGCCCGGGCCGGCCGGGCCAGATCCCACATGTGCTCGTACTCGGTCGGATCCAGCCGCAGCACGCGCCCGATCGCATCCAGCACGGCGTCCGAGACGTGCTGTCCCCGGCCCTGCTCCAGCCGCACGTAGTAGTCCACGCTCACGCCCGCGAGCTGCGCGACCTCCTCGCGCCGCAACCCGACCACCCGACGCTTGCGCCCGAACACCGGCAACCCGACCTCCTCGGGCCCGACCCGGGCCCGACACGCACGGAGGAAGTCACCCAGTTGTTCGAACGACGCATTGCTCATGCCCGGACTCTAATACCGTGCCCGGCACCGCGCCCCACCCGCACTTTTCCCGCCGACCGGTCCCGAGGGTGGTACGGGCAGACCCAGGAAAACGCGGGCTCTGGGTGTGCGTCGCGGGCGCGGGCAAGGTTGGCCGGGTCGGCGGGGAACACGCCTCGCCCACCGCTTCCACTGGAGTCTTCCCATGAGCTACACCGCGCTTGCCGGTCGGATCGCCGTCGTCACCGGAGCCGCCAGCGGTATGGGCGCCGAGACCGCCCGGCTGCTCGCCGCGCACGGCGCGCACGTCGCGCTGCTCGCCCGCCGCGAGGACCGGCTCAAGGAGCTGGCCGCCGAGATCACCGCGGCCGGCGGCACCGCCCTGGCCGTCGTGGTCGACGTCACCGATCAGGATTCGGTGGACGCCGGCGCGGCTCGGATCCGGGCCGAGCTCGGCCGGGTCGACCTGGTCGTCAACTCGGCCGGGGTGATGCTGCCCAACCCGCTCGACGACGGCCGGATCGACGAGTGGACCCGGATGATCGACACCAACGTCACCGGCGCGCTGCGGATCATCCGCGCGTTCACCGCCGACCTGGTGGCCGCCGCCGCGGACGGGCGGGCCGCCGACCTGGTGGACATCTCCTCGATCGGCGCCCACGTGACCTTCCCGAACTACGCGGTGTACGGCGCGACCAAGGCCGCGCTCACCCACCTGTCCGCGTCCCTGCGCAGCGAACTGGGCCCGCGCGACGTCCGGGTCACCAACATCGAGCCGGGCCTGACCGACACCGAACTCGGCTCGCACATCGACAACGTCGACCTGGGTGAATCGGGCCAACTGGGCGCCATGTTCGATGCGATCGGCAGCCTGGCCGCGAGCGACGTGGCCGACCTGGTGGCATACGCGGCAACCCGGCCGCGCCACGTCAACCTGCGCCAGATCGTGATCCTCCCGACCCGCCAGGCGTGAACCGCGACGCGGCGGACCGACTCCGGCTGCGATCGCGCCGGTTCGGCCCGCCGGGGTGATGTTGCGCCGGCCGGGGGGTGTTGACTATGACTTGTCAGGCCCGCCCGCCACCCCGTACGAGGAGCCTTCCGTGGCGTTGTTTCGTCGCCAGTCCCGCAACCAGCAGAACGCCGCCTGGGGGCAGGACGTGCGCGGCGTCCTGATGAGCGCGCCGCCGGATCGCATCCGCCAGGATCTGCGGCTGATCATCAGCCGACCCGGCCCGCACCTGGGCATGCAGGGCATGGTGTGGCCGTTGGGCGATCGCGGCGAGATCGTCGCCGTGGCGTGCGTCAAGGGTCCGGACGGCGCCGCCGTCACGGTCGAGACGCCGATGGTGCAGCACTGGGGGATGGCGGTGGAGGACGTCTGGCTCCAGGCCGCGACGAACCTGCGGATGGAGGGCTACGGCGGCACGCCGATGGACATCTCCACCGGCAGCACGCTGCATTCGCTGCTCGGCCAGGGCTGGCCCGGCTCCGCCCAGCTGTTCCGGCTCGGCGAGGCGATCGGGGACCCGCTGCGGGCGGGTGCGCTGGTGTCGCTGCCGGTGGACAACTGCCTGCTCGCGCTGCCACTGACCTCGCAGCGCACCGTGGGCATGGCCGGCTTCGTCCTGAAGACCGCCCAGGGGCTGACCCGGGACCAGCAGGCCCTGTCCACCGGGATGTTCTGGTGGCACGAGGGCATCCTGGAGGAACTCGAAGTCAACTGGCAGGGGCCGGAGCACGCCACGCTGACCGGATCCGCGCGATTCGGGCAGGTGGTCCGGGCCCTGCCGCCCCAGTGAGCGATCCGCACCGACCCCGCTCCCGCCGTCCCACTTTCCACCGAGGTGCCGTCATGCCCGCTGTGTTCTCCGAACTCGTCGTCGACGCGAACGACGTGCCCACCCTCGCCGAATTCTGGCGTCGAGTGCTCGACTGGGACCTCACCGTGCAGGGTGAGGACATCGAACTGAACGCGCCCGACGGGTCGCTGCCCACGATCCTGTTCGTGCCGGTCCCCGAGGGCAAGGCGGTCAAGAACCGGCTGCACATCGACGTCAGCCCGGCGATCGGCTCGGACCAGGAGAGCGAATTGGCCCGCTTGCTCGCCCTCGGTGCCAAGCCCGCCGACGTCGGCCAGGGCGAGCAGAGCTGGCACGTGCTGACCGACCCCGAAGGCAACGAGTTCTGCCTGCTGCGCACCCCCAAGTAGCCCGGCACGCGCGATCCGCCGCCCGCCCGGCCACGTTCCGTCGCGGGCACGGGCGCAGGCACGCGGCGCCTCCGGCTCACGTCTCGGTCAGCCGGTACCGGTAGTGCTCCCGCTCCACCGTCCACGTCCGGGCGCCCGGTTCCGCCGCGTCCGGGAAGGCGGTGCCCGCCGGGACCGCCTCCAGCCGCAGCCGGTCGGCGTTCACCACCGGCGCGCCGGCCACGCCGTAGTACAGCTCGACCGCCGCGTCACGGTCGCCGTAGACCAGGATGCGGTCTTGGACGAGCACCGCGAGCGCGGGCCGCTCCGGGTCGAACAGGCCCCACGTCATCGCGTCGCCCGGATGCCCCAGGAACAACACCGAGCGCGGTTCGGCCAACGCGAATCCGGTCACCCGCACGTCCACCGGACCCAGCGCCGGGCCCGCGTCCACCGCGCCGTGGTCGAGCAGGTCGCGCAACACGTCCAAGGCGGCCGGCGGCAGATTCTCGCCGATCACCGCGAGATCGCCGGTCAGCGCGTGGGCCCGGCCCGGCCCGGCGTGCGGGCCACGCAGTTGGAGGAACCCGCAGCGGGCCACCGACGCGCTGATCAGCGTCCCGTCGGCGGTCCGCTCCCACGCGACGGCCAACTCCAGGCCCGGTCGCAGCCACATCGGGGCGACCATGACGCCGTCCGGCGCGAGCTGCTCCACCCAGGCCGGCGGCAGATCCGGCACCCCCACCGTGGCCTCGATCCGGTCGAACGGCGCCCGGTCCGCGACCCCGGCCCAGCCGTCCCCGGTTCGTACGTCCACGTGCGTGCCGAGCCCGGCCAGGCGCCGTGCGGCGGAGCCCGCCAACTCGGCGGACACCTCGATGCTGACCACCTCGCCCTCCGGGCCGGTCAGCCGGGCCAGCAGGGCCGCGTTGTACCCGCTCCCGGTACCGATCTCCAGCACCCGCATCCCGGGTCGCACGGCGAGCTGTTCGAGCATCAGCGCGACCATCGCCGGCTGGCTGACCGTGCTGTCCGGCAGCCCGCGTTCGTCGGTGGACAAGACCACGACCCGGTCCTCGTAGGAGCGAGCCGGCGAGGTGGCCCCGGGGGTGAACAGTTCGCGCGGCACCTGCGACATCGCGTTCGCCACCGCCTCGGTGCGTACGCTCCCGGTCAGCCGCAGCCGCTCCACCAGCGCCATCCGCAGGCGGGCCGCCGTGCGCTCGTCGCTCATGGCCCCGGTGTACCCGCCCGAGCGGGTGTCGGCACCCGGTACGGCGCTTCGGTGCCCGCGGCGCGCCCCCCGGCTCGGGTCGTGCGCCCCCGCGGTGTGCTCACGGGTGGGCGGCGCGGGATCCGGTGCGGGCGGCGATCTCGTTCGTGGACAGGTAGGCGTCGGTCTTCTCCAGGTTGCCCATCCGGCCGTCCAGATCGGACATGAAGCCGAGGCGGACCAGGTCGTCGCCGGCGAACGCGTGCTGCACCCAGTTGGACAACACCCGGGTGCGCGCCCGGATCGAGGGCACGGTCATCAGGTGGTATCCGCGGGTGATCGCCTGGGCGGGCAGGCCGCGCATCTCGTAGCCCAGCGGCCGGGCCACCGCCTGGGTGCCGCCGAGGTCGACGACCAGGCCCAGGTCCTTGTGTCGGAACGGGCTCAGTCGCCCACCGCGCAGCGACGCGACCACGTTGGCCGCGGCGATCTTGGCCTGCCGGTGTGCGTACTGCGCGGTGGGCGGGCAGATCGCGCCGTCGCCCTTGGCCAGGTCGGGCACGGCCGCGGCGTCGCCGAGGGCGAACACGTCCGGGTGGCCGGGCACGGCGAGATCGGCGGCGACGGCGAGCCGGCCGCGGACCAGTTCGGTGCCCACCGTGCCCACCAGCGGGCTTGCGGTGACGCCCGCCGTCCACACCAGCGTCCGGCAGGGCAGCTTCTCGCCGGTGGTCAGCGTCACCGAGTCCTCGGTGATCTCCTGCACGCTGATCCCGAGCCGCACGTCCACCCCGCGCTTGGCCAGCATCTGCAAGGTGGCCTTGCCCAGGTTCTCACCGAGTTCGGGCATCAGCCGCGGGGCCACGTCCACGATCATCCAGCGCACCTGCGCCGGGTCCAGGCGCGGGAAGTGCCGGAGCGAATTGGTGGTGAGCATCTCCAGGCACGCGGCGGTCTCCACGCCCGCGTAGCCGCCGCCGACCACGATGAACTGACAGCGCGACGCGCGCTCGGCCGGGTCGGTGCTGGAGTTGGCGATCTCCAACTGGGCGATCACGTGGTCGCGCAGGTAGACCGCCTCGGCCAGGTTCTTCATGCCGTGCCCGTAGGTGGTCAGCCCCGGGATGTCGAAGGTGCGGGTCACGCTGCCCGGGGCCAGGACGAGCTTGTCGTAGTGCTCGTTGGTGATGTCGCCGGAGATCTTGCGTACGACACACACCTTGGCCGCGAGATCGACGCCGATCGCGCCGCCGGGCAGGACGTGGGTGCGCTTGAACATCCGATGCAGCGGCACCGCCGTGGTGCGCGAGGACAGTACACCGGCCGCGACCTGCGGCAGCAGCGGTCGGTAGACCATGTAGTCCATCGGACTCACGAGCACGATCTCGGCCTCGCGCGGCCCGAGGGTTCGTTCCAGTTTGCGCACCGTCTCGAACCCGGCGAATCCTGCTCCGACGACGACCACCCGCTGCACCATGGTTGCCCCTTCCGGGAAGGCTCGGACAGGAAGCCCGAGACCATTTGGCACATTTTGTCCAAACATATGGGGATCATTGGTGGGGCACGACCGGGGCGGGCCATCCGGGGCGGCGCGCCGGCGAGGGCTCGGACGGCTCAGCCGGCCGGGCGCCGGGATCGACCCAACGCGAAGCCGGCCGCGACACACAGGACCGGGGCGGTCAGGAAGCCGGCCACCAGGTTGAGGCCGCCGTAGCCGGCCAGGCCCAGGACCGACCCGGAGGCCGCGCCGCCCGCCGCACCGGCCAGGTTCATCAGCAGGTCCGACACGCCCTGCACCCCCGGTCGCTCGCCCGCCGGCACCGATTCGCCGAGCAGCGCCGACCCGGCGACCAGACAACACGACCAGCCGAAGCCGAGCAGGATCAGGCCGACCATGGTGCGCCACGTGGAGTGGCCGGAGGTGCCCGCGACGAACACGGCGAGCAGCAGCACGAACTGGCCGCCCAGGATCACCGGGATCCGGCCGAACCGGTCGGCGGCCCAGCCGACCACCGGCGACAGGGCGTACATGCCCGCGATATGCAGGCTGATGGTCAGCCCGACCAGGGTCAACGCGGTGCCGTGGTCCTTCATGTGTACCGGCGTCATCGCCATCACCGACACCATCACCACGTGCCCGAACGCCACCGTGGCCAGCCCGAGCATCGCCCGCGGCGCCCGGCGGATGACGGTCAGCGCACCGCGCAGGTCACCGCGCGGCTGTTGCCGGTCGCCGAGGTCGGCGCGGGCGATCAGCAGCGGATCCGGGCGCAGCGCGACCCACAGGATGCCGCCCGCGCCGGCGAAGGACACGATCGAGAACAGGAACGGCCCGGCCAACTCCGGCAGGCCGAGGGCACGCCCGATCACGGCGCCCGGCTCGTTCAGGTTGGGGCCCAGGACCGCACCCACGGTGGTCGACCACACCACGATCGACAGGGCCTTGGCCCGGCCCGCGTCGTCGGCGAGGTCGGTCGCGGCGTACCGGGACTGGAGGTTGGCGGCGGTTCCCGCGCCGAACACGAGCAGCGCGGCGATCAGCAGCGGGAACCATTCCAGTACGGCCGCCAGGATCACCCCGCCGGCCGCGAGCGTCGCGAGCCCCCAGCCGGCGGTGAGCGCGACCCGGCGCCCGTGACGGGTCGCCGCCCGCGACATCGGGATCGCGAACACCGCCGCGCCCAGGGTGATCGCGGTGGTCGCCAGGCCCGACCAGCTCTTGGAGCCGGACAGGTCCTCGGCGAGCAGCCCGCCGACGGTCAGCGCCGACCCCATCCCCACGCCGCCGACCACCTGCGCGGCGATCAGGATGCGCACGGTCCGCCGCTGAAGCGCCGATCGGTCGACCCGCTCGGGGTCGGCCGACTCGGATATGGCCGGATCCAAGTCGGTCATGCCGGTTCACCACCAGATCTGGGAGGGATGCACGAACCACAGCGTGACGGACGGGCTCGGGTCACCCCAAGCCGGGGCGATGGTGACCCGGACGCCGGGGTGATGGTGACCAGGTCGCTGGCTGATGGTGACCCGGTCGCCGGGGTGATGGTGACCAGGCCGGGGTGATGGTGACCAGGTGGCCCGGCCGGTGTGGATCGTTGCGAGGAGAAGATCATTCCACTGGAGCAGGTGGGCGGTCGGCTGCGATGATGCGGGCGTTCCGGTGGATGGTCGACGATCGTGGGGGAGCAGATATGTTCATCGCCGAGGTGGGCGGAGTCGAGGCGCCGGATACGGCGACGGCGCGGGCCGCGTACGGGGTCTGTGCGGAGTACGCGGAGATCGGGCTGCGCAACCACTCGGTGCGGGCGTACTTCTGGGCCGCCTCGGTGGGAGCGGCCCGAGGGATCGGGTTCGACGCCGAACTGCTCTACGTCGCCGCGCTGATGCACGACCTGTCGCTGACCGCCCCGTTCGACAGCCACACGCTCGCGTTCGAGGAGGCGGGTGCGCAGCTGGCCCGGGTGTTCGCGGCGGGGGCGGGCTGGGCGGGGCCGCGCCGGGATCGGCTGGCCGAGATCATCGTGCTGCACATGCGCGACGCGGTGCCGGCGGAGGTGGACCCGGAGAGTCATCTGCTCCAGATCGCGGTGGGGGCGGATGTGTCCGGGCGGGCCCTGGACTCCTTCGATCCGGACTTCGCCGCGGCGCTGCTGACGGCGGTGCCGCGGGCCGGGTTCGCGCCGGCCTTCCTGCATGCCGCGCGCGATCAGGCCGAGCGGAAGCCGACGAGTGCGGCGGCCGAACTGATGCGGAACGGATGGGCCGAGCGGATCTCCGGGAATCCGCTGGATCGCTGACGTGGGGTTCGTACGGGAGACGCGGCCGGGGGTGGCCGGTTGCGGGCCGGGGCGTGCGCAGGCGCCGGCGGGTGGGCCCGGTTGCGGGCCGGCGCATTCCCGCCGGGCGCGGCCGGGTGTGTTCGGCCGTGGCCCGGGGTATGCGCAGGCGCCTCGGACCGCACGGATCGGCTGACCCATGACGTTGCTCGACGAAGACCAGGCCTGGGCGCTGCTGCGTGCCCTGGACGACCCGGAGCATCTGGCGGCTCCGCCGGACTACGACCCGGTCGCCACGCGCGAGCGTTTCGACCGACTGGTCGAGCGATTGGAGGCGGACTTCGGGTGTCGCTGTCCGGTCGAGGGCACGGCCCGGGCGGCCAGTCGACACGGGGCGATCGTGGTCCCGGCGGCGGCACTGGCGGGGACCGGGCGGATCACCCTGGTGGTCAGCAACTTCGGCGACCTGGTCGCCACGAGCGTCGACGCGCCGGACGATCACCCCGTGGGCGCGGCGCCCGCGTACGTGTCGGCGGCGGATCGGGAACGGGTCGAGGCCGCGCTCGACGACCTCGGCTATCGGGTCGTGCCGGAGGATCTGTTGCGGACGACGTACGACGGGACGAGCCGGCTCGCGGACCACTACACGGTCGAGGACGGGCCGACGTGGTGGATCAGGTTCTTCGACTACCCGTGACCGGGGTGCGGGTGCCTCGAGTGCGGGCTCTGGCGAGGCCGCGCGGAGTTGTGCGGAGCTGCGCGGGCTGCGTTGGCCACAACGGGCGTCGGGGAGCGCGGGGTTGGTGTGGGCGAGGGTGGTCGGGTGCGCTCTCGTAGGGCCGCGCGGAGTTGCGCGGACTGCGTCGGTTGCAACGGGGCGCCGGCAAGCGCGCGGCAGGTGTCGGCGAGGGTGGTCGGGTGCGGGTGATCGGTCGGTGGTCCGTGCTTGCCGACGGCGTTGATCGGGCGTGGGCCGATCGCCGGATTGGTGGTGAACGCGGCCTGGGACGCGCTGAGTTCGTTGATCCTCGGGGACGGGTCGAGGCGGCGTGCCGGGCCTGGAGCAGGGTGGCGGTGATGGCACGCCATGCCACGCCGCGCGGGCACGGGCGTCGGGGTGCGTCAGGTGGTTGCGGAGCATGAAGCCGATGTTCGACGTCCCGCCCTCGGTGATTCGGTCGTCCGGCTCGACGAACAGCGCGTCGTCGTAGCTCGCAGGCATTGCCCGACGCCGACGCCGCGACCGGCCGAGCAGGTCCGGGTGCTTGACCTCCGGTAGGTCGCGGCGGAAGACCATGGGCAATACCCGTGTCGTCGGCAGCGTCGTTGGCCCGGCCGGGCGAGTGGTGATCAGGATGTGCGGCGTGGTCGGGGCGTTCGGATCGGCCGGGCGGATCGCCGGATCGAACACGGTCACCCGCAGCACGAAGGCTCCGCCGGGGGTCGGCGGCGACCCGCCGGGCGCGGGCCGGCACGCGTTCCGGGTCGAGTTCGGCGTCGAACGCGGCTTCGAACGCGGCTTCGACAGTCCCGGAGCACGCGAGCCGGGTGTAGGTCCAGGCCCGCGCACCCGGCCATCGGCGACGCGCGTCGAGGTGAAATGCCCGTTGTCGGACAGGCCGGCGCGCCTAGGTCGTCGGGATGGGCGGGCGGGGCGCCGTAGATCTCCCCCCGCCCCGCCCCCGGTGAGTCGGCCGGCTCGGACGGCCGTGGCGGGATCGGGGCGCCCGCCGCCGTGGGGCCTGCCGGCGGCCCGGTCCCGGGGGAGTGGGTCGTGGCGGTCCGACCATGCCTGGCTATGGTGTCTGTTCCATGACGCTTCAGGTGCCGATCGGCGACACGTTGCGGGCCGTGTTCGGCCCACCGAAGAAGGCGAAACTCCTGGACAGCAGCCCGCGTTCGCGGGTGTGGCAGGTGGAGTTCGGCGGTGAGCGGGCGATCGTCAAGCAGATCACCGACGCGGGCGACAACCGGTACGGCGCGCCCGAGCGGTTCGCCCGCGAGGTCGCGGGCCTGCGGCTGGCCGCCCGAGGCCCGGTCGGCCCCCGCGTGCTGGGCGCCGACCCCGACAGGTGCGTCATGGTGCTCGAATACCTCGACGACCTGGGCCGGACGGACGACTGGATGCCCGGCCACGCCGAGGCACTGGCCCGGCTGCACGCGCTCACCGGCCCGGCGGACGCCGCGGAACTGCCCGCGTGGCGACCGCCGAGCGAGGCCGACGCGGAATCGTTCCTGGCGCTGGCCACGACCCTCGGCGTACCGATCCCGCCGGGCGTACCCGACGAGTTGGCCGCGCTGCTCACCCGGCTGGATCCGGCCGGTCGGTATGCCCTGCTGCACGGTGACCCGTGTCCGGGCAACGACCTGCGGACCGTCGACGGGGTGCGCTTCGTCGACTTCGAACAGGCCGCGCTGGGTGACGGTCTGGTCGAACTGGCCTACTTCCGGATCGCGTTCCCGACCTGTTGGTGTGCGATGTCGGTGACGGGGGCGCCGTTGGCCGAGGTCGAGGCGGTATACGCGTCGACGTGGCGGACGCTGACCGGGCAGGCCCCGGACACGGAGGCGGGGATCGCCGACGCGTGCGCGGGCTGGCTGATCCGCGGCGACGCGCTGGTCGAACGGGCGCACCGGGACCAGGCCGACCAACTGGCCCGCGTGCCGGTCGCGGACTTCACGTGGGGTCCGGTCTCGGCCCGCGAGCGACTGGTCCACCGGCTCGATGTCGTCGCCGCCACGACATCCGAACCACTCCGCGAACTGGCCACCCTGGCACGCCGATTGCACCACCACCTGCTCACGGCGTGGTCGACCCTCCGCCCCTTGCCGGGTCCCGAAACACGCCCCTGGTAACGCCGCGCCGGGGTTCGCCCCACCGGGCCACGCCGCGCCTTGCCCGGCTCTGCGGATACTTCAGCTCCACTGCGCGCCGCCATGCCTGGCTCGATGGCCCCGTGCTCCGCCCCGCTGCGCCGTGGTTCGGCCCCGCGCTGTACCCGTCCCGCGTCGCTGCGCCGTTTCGGCATGCCACGTTTCGCTTCGCCTCGCTCTGCACTCCGCCGCCTCGCCCCGTTCCGGGCCCGCAGCACGCCGCGCCGCGTGTTCCGCCCGGCATCGTCTCCGCGCCTCACCCGGCACGCCTGCCCCGCCCGGCGCCACGCTGTGCCTTGCTCTGGGCCGCCTCGCCCCTTGCTCCCCGCGGACCGGCGTTGCTCCGCCGCCGCGTCCCACTCCGCCGTGCTTCGGCCCGCTGCACGCGATGTTGGGTGGCTTGCGACCACTACATGTGAAGTACTATAAATGTAGTCGTTGATGGATGTCGTCAGCGAACATCGCCACAAGAATAGAGACCGCATGCGAAAGCTCACGTACCTCATCGGCGCGACCCTCGACGGCTTCATTGCCGACAAGGACGGCAATTTCGACTTCTTTCCGGTGGGCGAGGACGTCCTGAGGCACCTCGTTGCCGAGTATCCGGAGACGATCCCGGCGCATGTCGCCCCACACGTGGGGGTTGCATCCGACGCCGAGTTCCGGCACTTCGACACGGTCGTGATGGGCCGGGCCACGTACGAACCGGGGCTGCGGGCCGGGTTCGCCGATCCGTACAGCCACCTGCGTACGTACGTCGTCACCGGCAGCATCACCGAGAGCCCCGATCCCGGGGTGACCCTGGTCGCCGGCGACCCGGTCGCCAAGATCCGCGAGTTGAAGGCCGAGCCGACCGGCAAGGGCATCTGGTTGGCCGGCGGCGCGCGTCTGGCGGGGAGCCTGATGGGTGAGATCGACGAACTCGTGATCAAGACCTACCCGATCCTGATCGGCACCGGGATCCCGATGTTGTCCGGCGGGTTCGACGTCACCGCGTTCACCCGCACGGGCGGCACGGTGCTCGCGGGCGGGATGTCCATCGCGACCTACGTCAGGACGTGACGGGACGGCGGCCGTGCCCATGTCGCACGCGCGTCGGAGGCGCGGGTCGTCGGGGCCGGGGTCAGTCGAGGGCGAGTTCGAAGTCCAGGACTCGGTGTTCGATGCGTAGGCCGGCGAGGGGCAGGGCCTGGCGTACGGCGCCCTCGGTGTCGCCGTCGAACTCGAACACCGCGAGTTCGCGCACGTCCGGGTGGTCCCGGCGGATCGACTCCACCAGTTCGGCGATCAGGGCGCCGAGGATGTCGGGTGCGACACCGGGTGCGGTGATCGCCTCGCCCGCGTTGAGGTACGCCCGGTCGTCCTCGACCGAGACGGTGAGCTCTGCGCCCTCGCCGATCAGGCCGACCCGGGGCGGCGGCAGCGGGCGTACCCGGACGGCGGGCAGTCCGCCCGGTGCCCACCAGCCGCTCGGGTCGACGGTCCAGATCCGGGCGATCTCGCCGGTGACCCGGGCCGCGAGCGCACGGGCGGCCGCGCCCTCCGGCCCGGTATCGGTGCCGCTCCAATGCAGCACCCGTGCGCCGACGGCGCGAGCCTGCTCGGCGGCGCGCCGGTACATCCGCACGAACGCGTCCCGCTCCTCGGCGGTCGCGGGCGCGTCCCCGGCGTAGGACCCCCGAACCAATCGGCGCGCGAGTCGATCGGCCCGCTCGCCCTGGGCGGTGACGCCCGCCTCACCGTCGCCGTCGATGCTCACCCAGCCGAGCAGCCGGCCGGCGCGACGTGCGGTGACCGTACCGATCCGATCGCCGGACGCGCTCGCGTCGAACTCGGCATCGACTTCGGCGTCTGCGTCGGCGGCCGAGGAGGTCCGCGACGGCGGCGCCGGTGCGGGAAAACCCGCCGACGCGTACACCTCGGTGGCATGCCGCTCCCCGACCGCAGGATCACTGTCCCATTCGAGGGAAATGTCGCGCTTCATGGACCCATCGTGCCCCGACCGGGCGGGCCGCACAGATCGGATACGGCCGTCCGGTCGGGCCGATTCGGCCCGACCGCGTGCGGGTCAGGGGCCGCCGGTCGGCCTGCGCCGTCGATGAGCCGACTCGCCCGCTCGCCGCTCGGTCCGGAGCAGCGAGGCGGTATCGCCCCTTCGGCCCGGGCCGTGGAACAGCGTGGGATTTCCCGTTGTGCTGTTCACCGGACGGACGGATGGACGGCGTTGGTCCGATTATGTGCTCCGACCAAGGTGCACCGATCGAAATGGAGGCCGTGAAGGTGAGTCTGCGGACCACGGGTGCCGCCACGACCGTCTACGTTTCCCCCGGTTCCAGCCCGGTCGAGCGGCCCCGCACCCCGGGCGTGCTCCTGAGCCCGACACCGCTCGAACGAAGCGGCCTCCGGGGAGCGTCCCGGCCCCGGCCCTCCGTCGTGGGAGCAAGGAAGGGGGCGGGGCGTGGACGCGTGGGGGCTATGGCTGGAGTGCGGTCATGATTGCGTCCGCGAAGCGGTCGGCGGAGCCGTCGGCGTAGGCGAGGAACAGGGACGGCTCGGTCAGCTCCAGTTCCAGCAGGGTGGGCGTGCCGTCGGCGGCCGGGATGAGGTCGACGCGCGCGTACAGCAGGGGGCCGACCGGGATCTCGGTCAGCACCCGGGCGGCGACGGCGAGTTCCGCGGCGGAGGGTTCGCGTGCCTCGATCCGTTCGCTGCGATACAGGTCGCCGACCGTTTCGGCGGTGCCGTCGAGCATGGGGCCCTTGCGGACGGCGTGGCTGAAGACGCCGTCGAAGTAGACGAGTGCGGTTTCGCCGACGGTGTCGACGGCCTCCAGGTACGGCTGGACCATCACGGTCCGGCCACTCGCGAGCAGGCTCGTGGCGTGCCCGGCGGCGAGTGCGCGCTGTTCGGGCGAGGCCAGGTCGTAGCGCTCGGTGTCCAGGGAGCCGGCGCTGATCGCGGGCTTGACCACATGCAGGCCGGACGTGGGCAGCGTGACGGTCGAGTCGGGCTCCAGCCACATCGTCTCCACGACGGGCAGGCCGGCCCTGGTGAGGTCGCGCAGGTAGGTCTTGTCCGTGTTCCAGGCCACGATCGACGCCGGGTTGGCCAGGCGCGGCACGCTCGCGGCCCACTCGATGAACTCCTTGCGGCGCGCCGGGTAGTCCCATACCGAGCGCAGGATCACCAGGTCGAAGCCTGCCCAGTCCACCGCCGGGTCGTTCCACACGGCGGCCTCGGCGTGGATGCCGCGAGCTGCCAGCGGTTCGAAGAGCAGGCGCTCGTCCGGGTCGAGGTCCGGCAGCTCGGCGCAGGTGACGAGGGCGACGCGAGGTTCGATCATGCGGTCAGATTATCCGGACACGCGGATGGAAGATCACACAAGTCCTGCCGTGTCTCGTATGAACGAACGACGAGTTGGTCGATGCGATCTTCCGACGGCCGGCAGTGCACCGCGCAGGGCGGCCGCGCCTGGGGTGCACTGCGGAGCCGGAGCCGGAGCCGGAGCCGGAGGCGGAGGCCGAGGCAGGGACGGGCGGCGGGCGTCGACGGCCGGTGACGGCCGGGCGACCCGCTCCGGTGCGCCGGCCCGGCGATCGGATCCGGGATGGTGCCCGATGGTCGGGTCCGCCGCGGGGCGTTTCGGTGCGTCTGCGGTGGTGAGAACCATGACAGGGATCAACGCTTGGGGGCACCGTGGTCGGCACGTCGGACAACGCGCCCTTCGGGCCCGCCGAGATCGTCGCCGTACGCCACGGCGAGAGCATGGCCAACGCGGCCTTCGCCGCCGCGGCCGAAGCGGCCGAAGCGGCCGTCCGCTCCTCCCCGGCGGACGGGGTGCCCGAAGCGGGCGACGGGATGAACGGGTTCGATCCCGCGACGGTCGGTCGGGACGCCGACATCGCGCTCACCGCGCGGGGCGAGGACCAGGCCGGTGCGGTCGGGCGACGGCTCGCGCTCAAGGGCGAGACGCCGGACGTGGTCCTGGTCTCGCCGTACCGCCGGGCGCGTTCGACGATGCGCATCATCGCCCGCGAAGCCGCCCGGCTGGGCCTGCTGTTGCCCGCGCCGCGTCGTGACGAGCGGCTGCGGGATCGCGAGATGGGGGTCCTGGAACTGCGGACGGCCGCCGCGATCGAGCGGCTCCACCCGGAGGAGGCCGAGCGTCGGCGCCGGGTCGGCGACCTGTACTACCGCCCACCCGGCGGCGAGTCGCTCGCCGACGTCGCGCTGCGGCTGCGCACGCTGCTCACCGACCTGCGGCACGAGGCGCCCGGTGCGCACGTGCTGATCGTCGGGCACGACGCGACCGTACTGATGCTGCGTTACATCCTGGAGGGCCTCACCGAGACCGACGTCGACCGCCTGATCCGGACCGACCCGGTGGGCAATGCCTCGATCTCCCGCTGGCGCGTTCGCGACGGGCGGCTGCGTGCGATCCGCTACAACGACATGCGGCATCTGCGCGGGATCGACGTGCGCTGAGCGGGCACGGGTCGCACCGGCGACCGAGGATCGGCGGTCGCGGTCGCGGTGCTCGCGGCGGCCGGCGGTCGGGCACGGGGGAGTGGGCCCGACCGCCGGCGCCTTGATACCCACGGGATGCGGCTGCGCCGTCGCGCATTGGGGGTGTCAGGTCCCCTCCCGTCCCGTTCGGTGCCCTCTGGTTTCCCCTCTGAGAGGCCGGAAAACCGTCTCCGATCGAAGAGGTCGAACCCGGCCGGACCAGGCTGCCAACCGATCGCGCACACGTCCATTCGGAGGCGATAGCGCCATTACCGAACAGAAACTTGACGATGCGTCAGTATCCGGAAGAGGAACCCTCGCACCCCATTTCGCCGCTGATCAGCCGCTTGATCACCGATCGGGCGCCCCGCTCCAAACGGATCGAGCCACCCCCGTCACGCCTCGACAACCGTCCGGTCGTCGGCCGCGCGTTCGGGCCGCCGGCCGGCCGCCCCGGCGCCGCGGTCACTCCTTCGACAACCGCTCCAGCGCGCCGATCAGGTCCGGGTACCGTCGGGTGCGGGCGCCGCCGTCGACGCCGTACACGCTGCCGGAGACGAACGAGGCCTCGTCCGAGGCCAGGAACAGAACCACGGCCGCCACCTCCTCGGGTTCCGCGAACCGACCCAGCGGGGCGTTCTCGACGTATTCCTCGACCACGCCCGGGACATGCCACATGCCCGCGGTGGCCTGCGTGCGGATCAGGCCCGGCGCCACCGCGTTCACCCGGATGCCGGACGGTCCCAGTTCGAGCGCGGCCACCTCGGTCAGGGCGACCACGCCGGCCTTGGCCGCGCAGTACGCGCCCATCCCACGACCGGCCTGGACCGCGTTGAGCGAGGCCAGGTTGACGATCGAACCGGCTCGGCCGTCCTGGGCGCGCATGACCCGGCCGGCGTGCTTGACGGTCAGGAACGCGCCGTTCAGGCACAGGTCGACGACGCGGCGCCAGGCGGCGTAGTCGTGGTCGGCCAGTTCGGCCGCCGTACCGCCGCCCGCGTTGGCCACCGCGATGTCCAGGCCGCCGAACTCGTCCACGGCGGCCTGTACCAGCGCCGCCACGTCGTCCTCGACGGTCACGTCGGACAATCGGGTGACGCACCGCTCGGCGCCCAACTCCTCGGCGAGCGTCGCCAATCCGGCCGCATCGATATCGCCCGCGACCACGTACGCGCCCTCGGCCGCCAAGCGGTGTGCGACGGCACGCCCGATGCCCGCCGCCGCCCCGGTCACCAGCGCCACCCTGCCCGCGACGCGTCCCGCGCCGACACCGCCGTCGATCCGCGTGCTCACGCCGTGGTCCCCTTCGTGTTCTCGTAGTCCTTCACGGCCCCGCCGACCGCCTGCGCGGTCTGGTCGCGCCAGGTCCCGGACAGGCCCACCTGCCAGTCCTGGGAGGCGAGCGGGCCGTGCGCGGCACCGGTGAAGTACGGGATCACCTCGCGCGCGATCAGTTCGTAGGAGCGCTTCGTCGCCTCCGGGTCCGCGAAGTCGGCGCCCATGAACAGGTAGGTGCCGAAACCGCCGGACTTCTGCCACAACCGCTCGATCTGACGGATCGCCATCTCGGGCGTGCCGCAGATGAACGAGCCGGTCCGGTTGCCGTGGTCGATCCGCTCGGCCAGTGGCGTGGTGGTGTCCAGCGGGATCGGCAGCACCTTGGCCTGGTAGTTCTGGATGCCTTCAAGCCCGTACGCCACCTCGCGGCGTGCCTGCTCCTCGGTCTCGGCGATGTGCATCATGCCCATCAGCCGCCACTTGGACCGGTCCATGGTCTGCCCGTAACGACCCGCGACCTCGTTCGCGATGCCCCAGTGCGTGCCGAGCGCGTCGAAGCCGCCCTCCTGGCTCGCGGCGATCGAGAGCATGCCCGCGCCGAACCGCCCGGCGGTGCGCGGTCCGGCCGGGGAGAAGGTCGCGGCGACGGCCAGTTCCAGCGACGGGTGGGTGTACGGCCGCAACTGCAGGCGGGCGTCGCGCAGCGTGAACCAGTCGCTCTCCCGGGTCACCGGTTCGCGGCCGGCGAGCAGTGCGACGATCGCCTCCAGCGACTCCTCCATCATCGCCCGCTGCCGAGCGGTGTCGATGCCCAACATGTGTGCGTCGGACGCGAGTTGTCCCGGGCCGACGCCGAGCATGACCCGGCCTCGGGTGAGGTGGTCGAGCAGGACCAGCCGATCCGCGACGTGCAGCGGGTGGTGATAGGGCAGCGAGACGACGCCGGTGCCGAAGCGGATGTGCCGGGTACGGGCCGCGGCGCTCGCGATGAACAACTCCGGCGAGGCGACGATCTCCCAGCCGCCGGAGTGGTGCTCGCCGATCCAGGCCTCGGCGTAGCCGAGCCGGTCCAGGTGCTCGACCAGGGCCAGGTCCTGTTCCAGCATCAGGGTCGGGTTGCGCCCCGCCTGATGGAACGGGGCCAGGAAGACCCCGAACCCGAGCGGACTGCGCTCGCCCAGGGCGACCTGCCGGGCGATCTGCTGCGGTTCCGTGTGTGCCACCGCGACTCCTTGGATATCCCCGAAACTGATGAGCCGTCACCGTTCCAGGTCGCGATGCGCGAATCAATAGATGCACTATGCGAAAGGTATCGGCCCGTGCGCGCCCTCGTCGCCGGTGTGATGGACACTCCGTCCCGTGGCATCGGCACTCCTTCCGGTGGCATCGGCACTCCTCGCGGTGCCGTCGGCACTCCTGCCGGCGTGTCCCGTGCCTCCCTCGCGGCGCGCTACCGTGCGGGGAGCCCGAAATGCGTTGGCCCGGTCGGCGTGGAGCGGGTAGGAAGGGTTGTCACCCTCGGAACGCCCGGGGAGACCACCCTCGGATCCCCCCGACCGCAGGACGAAGGACGCGCCACGCCATGGGCTACATCGATGTCAATACCGTCGGATTCACCTTGCCCGACGGGCGTGTCCTGCTCGACGAGGTGTCCTTCCGCGTCGGTGACGGCACCACCGTGGCGCTGATCGGTGCGAACGGCGCCGGCAAGACCACGCTGCTCCGGATCATCACGGGTGAGCTGAAACCCGACAGCGGCGCGGTCGCCCGAACGGGAGGACTCGGCATCATGCCGCAGTTCGTCGGCCGGATCCGGGACGCGTCCACCGTGCGCGACCTGCTCGTCTCGCTCGCCCCGCCGCGGATCCGGGACGCGATGCGCGCCGTGGACGAGGCCGAGCTGGCGCTGATGGAGAACGACGACGAGAAGCACCAGATGCGGTATGCCACGGCGCTCGCCGAGTTCGGCGACGCGGGTGGCTACGACATCGAGCCCGCCTGGGACCAGTGTTGCCAGGCGGCGCTGGGCACCACCTACGACGGGGCCAAGTGGCGCGAGGTGCGCACGCTGTCCGGCGGCGAGCAGAAGCGGCTCGCCCTGGAGGCGCTGCTGCGCGGCCCGGACGAGGTGCTGATCCTCGACGAGCCGGACAACTATCTCGACGTCCCGGGCAAGCGCTGGCTCGAACAGTCGCTGCGCGAGAGCCAGAAGTCGGTGCTGCTGGTCTCGCACGACCGCGAACTGCTCGCCCAGGCCGCCGACCGGATCGTCACGATCGAACTCGGCGCGGCGGGCAACACCGTCTGGATCCACGGCGGCTCGTTCGGCACCTACCACGAGGCCCGGCGGGCCCGGTTCGAGCGCTTCGAGGAGTTGGGCCGGCGCTGGGACGAGGAGCACGCCAAACTCAAGGCGTTGGTCTTGATGTACAAGAACAAGGCGGCGTACAACGACGGTCTGGCCTCGCGGCTGCAGGCCGCCCGGACCCGGCTGCGCAAGTTCGAGGAGGCCGGGCCGCCGCAGAACATCCCGCGCGAGCAGGACGTGAAGATGCGGCTGCGCGGCTCCCGTACCGGCAAACGCGCGGTGATCGCCGAGGCGCTGGAACTGACCGGCCTGATGCGGCCGTTCGACGCCGAGATCTGGTACGGCGACCGGGTGGCGGTGCTCGGCTCGAACGGTTCGGGCAAGTCGCACTTCCTGCGCCTGCTCGCGGCCGGCGGCACCGATCCCGAGGTCGAGCACGAACCGGTCGGTGACACGGTGATCGCGCCGGTGGCGCACACCGGCCGGGCCCGGCTCGGGGCGCGGGTGCGGCCCGGTTGGTTCGCGCAGACGCACGACCACCCCGAGTTCGCGGGCAGGACGCTGGTCGACATCCTCGGCCGGGGCGACGAACACCGCAGCGGGCTGGGCCGCGAGGGCGCCGCGAAGGTGCTCGACCGGTACGAGCTCGCCTACGGCGCCGAGCAGCCCTTCGACACCCTCTCCGGCGGCCAGCAGGCTCGATTCCAGGTGCTGCTGCTCGAACTCTCCGGCGCCAACCTGCTGTTGCTCGACGAGCCGACGGACAACCTGGACCTTGTCTCGGCCGAGGCGCTCCAGGACGCGTTGGAGGCGTTCGACGGCACCGTGCTGGCGGTCACCCACGACCGGTGGTTCGCGTCCTCCTTCGACCGCTTCATGGTCTTCGGCCAGGACGGGCGAGTCCGCGAGACGGACGGCCCGGTATGGGACGAGGGGCGCGTCGAGCGCGCCCGCGGCTGAGCGAAGCAGCCGGGTGGGGGCGGGAGTTCCGTGCCCACCCGGACTCGGCGCCCACCCGGGCCGGCGTCCACCCGGACTCGGCGCCCATTCGGACCGGAGCCCGCTCCGGGCTCGGTACACCCGACCGGCACCGGTGCTCACCTGGAACCCCGTGCCCACCCGGGTCGGCGCCCACCCGGACCCGCTCCCACTCGGGCCCGGTGCCCCTCCGGGCACGGCAGGCTTTCGCGGACGGCAGGCGGGAGTTCGTGGGGTCGCTGATCGACCGGCGCCCGCCGGGCGTCCTGTCCCCGCGCCGGGGTCGTCCACACGTACACCGGAGCGATCGCTTCGATGGCCGGGTGCCGGTAACCGGAATGACGTCGACGGACGCTCTGCCCTACGGTTCGGCGGATGCATCCCCACTTCGACGCGGCGAACGAATCGAACGAGCCGACCGGATCGCCCGACCCGAACGACGTGATCATCCGGTGCAACGACCGTCCGGCCATTCGGATTCGCCTGCGCGACGCGGTCAGCCCGGACGACGAGGTCGCCGCGCGCTACCCGGCATCGCGGCTCGTGCACTACACCGTCGAGATCCAGGCGCCCGGGATGGCCGCGCATCTCGATCGGGTGGTCGGCTGGACCGGCGAGGCCAGGGAGATAGACGGCTTCCTGACCGATCTCGCCCGTGACTTCGGCGGCTGGGACGGCGAACGCCGCTGGCACACCGACGATCACGATCTCACCGTCACGGCGGCCTTCCGGTCCGGCGGGCGGGTCGAACTGACCTGGGAGCTGCGACCGCGGCGACTGGGCGGCTGCGGTTGGGCGGCCTCGGTGACCCTGGTGGTGGAGGCGGGCGAGCAGATGGCGGCGCTCGCGGCGGACGTCCGCCACTTCCTGTCCTGTCCGGGCGGATGAACGCAGACCCCGGCTCGACCCCGTGCGGCCCGCTCCGGCACGGCTCGTCGGGCCTCCGACTCACCCGTGCTCGGTGAAGGCCGCGGCGATCGCGTTGCGGTCGCTGCCCGAGGCGATGAGCAGGCGCAGCAACACCCGCGCCTTGTACGGGTCGAGCAGGCCGGCGTTGAGCAGGCCGCGGCGTTGCAGGTCGGTTTCCGAGCCCGGCGCGCCGTAGGTGTGCCGCAGCACGGAACCGGCGCCGGTACGCGAGGTCAGTACGACGGGGATGCGCGCGGCCAGTTCGCCGAGCACGGGCGCCAGCCCGGCCGGCACGTGGCCGACACCGAATCCGGCAACCACCAGGCCCCGTTGGTCGGTCGGGAAATCGGCGAGCAGCGCGCCGTCGTCGTCGAGGGTGACCGAGTACAGCGCGACCCGGGCCGAGGTGAGCGCGGCCGGCTCCGGGATCGGCAGCGGCGCGTGTACCGGCGGTGCGGCCAGGATCCGTACCCGGCCCTCGACCACGATCCCCAGTGGTCCGGTGTCGGGCGAGCGGAACGTGGCGGTACTCGTACTGTGCGTCTTGCGCACCCGGCGCGCGGCGTGGATCTCGTCCCCGAACACCACCAACGCGCCCAACCCGCACGCCGGTTCGGCCACCGCGACCCGGGCGGCGGCGAGCAGGTTCGCGGGGCCGTCGGGCCCGGCCAGTGTCGGGTTGCGCATCGCGCCGGTGAGCACGAACGGCTCCGGGTGCGGCCAGACCAGGTCGACGAGGTAGGCGGTCTCCTCCAGCGTGTCGGTGCCCTGGGTCACCACCACTCCGGTCGCCCCCGCGGCGACCGCGTGCGACGCGGCGGCGACCACGTCCAGGACCTGGATGAACGTCAGACTCCCGCTGGGCACCGCCTGTACGTCCCGCACGTCGAGTGCGACACCCAGATCCGCGAGGCCCGGCACGGCGGCGGTCAACTGCGCGCCGTTCAGGCGGGCGACGACCGTACCGGCATCCTGGCCGACCGCACCGGCCATCGCGATCGTGCCCCCGAGTGTGAACAACGCGACGCTCATCGGCGAAGCCTCCTCATCGATTCCTTCAGCGAACGCCGCCAAGGTAGCCGCCCCCGACGTCGGCCGATGGCCGGCGCCGTCCCGAGCGACACCCGTGCGTCGCCGGCTGCGCCGGGGACGCGGTGGCCCGGCTTCGAACGGGCCCGGACGTGCAGCGACCCCGAGGGACGGAGGTCCACTCGGGGTCGCCGGGGGATTTCTGTGTTGCCCTGCCGCCGTCCACTGCCCGGCGGTGCCGCGTGCCGTTCGGCCGGTGGTGACATCGTCCGGTCGGTCCGGATCGTGCGTCGGGGGTCACCGTCGCCGTCACCGGGTGAGCAGCTGCAGGTTCCGACGCATGCGTACCGATTCGACCGCGGCGGCGCTCTGCACCACCTCGTGGGCCACCCGCTCGGCACGCCGGGCCTTGGCGGCGGCGCGCCGGGTGCGCAGGGCCGTCATGACCAGGCGGTCCTGCTCGGCACCGGCGAGAAGCTCCTGCTGACGGGTCTTGTAAAGCTCGTACTCGATCACTGTGTCCACCTTCTGTTACTTCGACCCGGTCTCCCCGGCTCGTGGTAACAGCTTCTCGCCCCAGTGGGGGTCCGGACATGAGGCGGATGCCGCATCTATCCCGCCCCCCGAACCCGGCCCGATACCTAAGCCGCGGCAAGGAGCCCTAAGGCGAAGTAAGGCAGCCTAAGGCGGCCTAAGGCACCCCCTGAGGCCCCTGAGCCGGCCCGGTCCGCGGGGCCGAGCGGTGGTGCGGGTGCGGCCCGTTTGCGACGGGTGGACGGCCGGCCGATCGATCGTATGCGGAGGTAGACCGCCGTTCCGCGCGGGGGGACAACCGCCGTGGGCGGTGTCCCGGCCGACCGAGGCGGGCACGCACGCGGACGCGGCCGGGAGCACGTGGCGGGCGGGGCGACGGGTCGAGGAGGGGAGATGGCGGTACCAACGCGCGTCGGGCGGGACGCGATACGGCCGAGATCGGCTCCGCCGTGCTTTCCGGGGCGGCACGCGGGCTCGACCCCGGGCCCGCTCTCGTCGCCCAGCCCGCGAGGATGGCGGTCATGGCGTCAACCGTGCTCGCATCGCTGACTGTGCCCTGGATCTCCACCGCGCACCGGATGGATGTACTGCGCTGCGCCGACCCGCCCGAGGGCTACACCGTCACCACCGCCTTCGTCCTCGCGTTGGACGGTCTCGGGCGCACGCTGCTGACCCGGGTGGACCGGCCGGGACGCGGCTGGGAGGTGCCGGGCGGGCACCTGGACCCGGGGGAGACTCCGGCCGGGGCGGCGGCGCGTGAACTCGCCGAGGAGGCCGGGCTGCGGGTGGCCGCCGAGCGCCTCACCCTGTTCGGTGGCCAGCTGATCACCCTCCTGGACATGCCGCCGGCCGACTACCGCTATCCCACCCGGACGTTCCAGGCGTTCTTCACGGTGCGGCTGCCGGATCCGGGCGCGCCGACCCGGCCCGACCCCGGGTCCGAGTGCGACGCGGCCGAGTGGGTCGAGCCGGCCGAGGTGGCCGCGCGCTGCCCCGGCGCGGCCTGGCGGGCGCTGCACGCTGCGCTGCTCGGCTGAGACGTCCGCGGCCCGGCGCCGTCGTATGGCCGGGCGGCCGTACGGTCCGGCCCGCCGGTCCGGGGTCGCCCGACGACGTACGGCCCGCCCCCGCCCGCCGATCCCGGGCCGTCGCACCCCCCGACTTCGCACCGACCCGAAACGGGCTAATCTGCACCGATGATCACCGTCTCCACCGCCAACGTGAACGGCCTGCGTGCCGCCGCCGGCAAGGGCTTCACCGAATGGCTGAACACGACCGAGGCCGACGTGGTGTGCCTCCAAGAGGTGCGGGCCACCCCCGACCAGCTCGCCGACGAGGTGCGCGACCCCAAGGGTTGGCACGCCTACTACGCCCCGGCGACGGCCAAGGGCCGGGCCGGCGTGGCCGTGTACAGCAGGGTCGAGCCGACCGCGGTGCGGATCGGGTTCGGGTCGGCCGAGTTCGACGCGGCCGGGCGGTGGATCGAGGTGGACCTGCCCAAGGTGACCGTGGCCAGCCTGTACCTGCCCACGGGCGAGGCGGAGACGCCCAAGCAGGAGGAGAAGACCCGGTTCATGGCCGACCTGGTCGCGCACCTGAAGGTGATGCGGGCGACGGCGGCGATCGGCGGGCGCGAGTCGTTGGTGTGCGGGGACTGGAACATCGCGCACACCGAGCACGACATCAAGAACTGGAAGGGCAACGTCAAGAAGTCCGGCTTCCTGCCGGAGGAACGGGCCTGGCTCGACGCGTTGTTCGGTGCGGCCGACTGGCACGACGTGGTCCGCCGGATCCACCCCGACGGCCCCGGGCCCTACTCGTGGTGGTCCTATCGCGGGAAGGCGTTCGACACCGACGCGGGCTGGCGGATCGACTACCACGTGGCGACCCCGGCCCTGGCGAACGCGGCGGTAACCGCCGTGGTCGAACGCGCCGACACCTACGCGGAACGCTGGTCCGACCACGCGCCGGTGACCGTGGCCTACGACATCTGAACCGCCCGAGGCAGCCGATCCCGCAGCGATCCCGGACCGGACCGCCCGCCGACCGGGCCGGGTCCATTCGCGGGGCCCGGTCAGGAACCCGCTCGCTCGGCGCCCGGTCAGGGATCCGGTCGCCCCGCCCCGATCAGGCAACCGGGCGCGCCGGGCCCGATCGGCGAACCGGGCGCGCCGGGCCCGGTTGGGGACCCGGGCCGGGTCGGCCCGAAATCGCGCCCAGCGCGTGCCCGAGCCGGGCCAACCAGGCCGCCTCCGGCTCCCGCGCCGACGGATGCGCCGCGCGGAACCCGTCCCAGTCCGCCACCGGCCAGGACGCGACCTCGCCCGGGGTGACCGGCACCCCGCCCACGACCCGACCCAGCAGCTCCGGGCGCAGCCGGATGTGCGGCGATTCGGCGAGCAGGACCGCGTCGTACAGGTCCTTGGCGAAGACGCCGGCCTCGGCCGCGTCCCTGCGCAACCAGCGCAGCTTCCAGGCCAGGGACAGCGCCCGGCTCGCCGCCGGCACCACCACCGGCGGCCCGCCGCCCGCGCGCGGGATCGCCGTCCAGCGCGCCGGCTCCGGCACCCACTCGTCGAAGGCGTAGTCGACCCGGATCGTGCCTTCCGGCAGCCCGTCCGCACGCCAGGGGACGATCAACCGCACGCCGCGTGCGCCGCCGTCGTCGTCGCCGTACGAACCCCCGCCCTCGGAGTGTGCGCGACCGGGGTCCAGGACCACACCGGCGCCCGCATCGGGGCACTTCGCCAGGGCCTCCACGAGTTCGTGGTGCGGTGACTCGCCCACGTCGGCCCACTCGTCGTCCCAGTGGTCGTGATACTCGTCGTCGTACGGGTCGTCGAAAAGGGCGTCGACCTGCACCCACGTGGTGCCCTCGGGCGGTGGGCAGGCCCGGATGCCCCGCGTGTCGAACTCCTCGTCGCACCACAGGTCACCCGTGCCCGCGCCCGCGAACACCTCGGGCCACTGTTGGACCACGGCACGCTCCGGGACGTGCGGGTGTGGGCGATCCGGCCGGACCGGCCGGATCGGCGAGGGCGACACGACCCAGTCCAGATCACCCGGCTCGCGCGCCGCCGCGCCCAACCACGCGATCAACGGCATGCTTCCGCGCAGCACCAGCGCGCCGGCCGAGGCGCCCTCCGTACACAGCCACAGTGCGTGCTCCAACGCCCGCCGTCGAGCGGCCCACCAGCGCCGATGCTGCATCGGATCGGCGAACGTCGGCACTTCGATCCCGCGCCCGCGATCGGAGACCGCGCCGTTCGATGTGCTCGCGGTCACCCGCTCACCCGCTCACCCGGGCGGCGGGGAGCGCGGTCGCCGGGTCGTCGGTCCGGTCCGTCGTCATGCCGAGTGCCGAAGTGGGGTGGCTCCAGCGGGACTTCCGCCGGCAGCGCTCGCAGCACCAGTGTGTGGTCGTCATCGCCATCAGCTCGGCCATCCGCTCGCGCGTGACGTCGTCGGCCGGGGTGTACACCATCATCCGGGTCTCCGGCACGCTCGGCAGCAGCTTGGTGCCCGCGAATTCCATCCGGCCCAGCTGGTTGTGCATGATCCGCTTGACGTGCCGATTGCCCGAGCCGACCTCGCGGCGCGCCCACAGCCGGGCGAACTTCGGACTGCTGCTCGCCAGGCGTCGCACGAACGACTCCCACTCCGGTTCGCCCACGTGCCGGGCGAACGAGGCCTGCAACTCGGCGACCATCCGCGGTTCTTCGAAATCCCGGTCGAGGAACGGGTTGCACTGGTCGGGCGACATGAACGTGGCCCAGATCACGTTGCGTTCGTCCGCCGCCTGCTCGACCAGGCCGGGAAACAACTTGTGGTACGCCTTGTTCCAAGCCAGTACGTCGTACCGGGCGTTGTACACGGCGGCCGGATTCGGGACCAGTCCGTCCAGGATCTCCTGGATCTCCACCGGCAACGTCGTCCCCGACGGCGCCTCGATCTCCCACGGCACCTGGGCGAGTCGGTACAGGTGGGTGCGCTCGGCCGCGTCGAGCCCCAGTGTGCGGGCCACCGCGTCCAGCACCTGCACGCTCGCGTTGATCGGACGACCCTGCTCCAGCCACGTGTACCAGGTCACCCCCACACCGGCGAGCATCGCGACCTCCTCGCGGCGCAACCCGGGGGTGCGCCGGCGCAGGCCCGGCGGCAGGCCGACGTCCTCCGGGGTCCGGCGCTCGCGCCGGCTGCGCAGGAATGCGCCCAGTTCGGTGCGTCGGCTGGCGGTGTGGGTGCTCATGCGGCCATCCTCGTGCCTGCCGTGGTCCGCTGCCAGGTGCTCTCGGTACCAGGATCGACAGGCTCTCGGCAACAGGACCAGACTGCCCGCACGCTCCTGGCATGACCACCACGACCGCGGCGCCGGACACGGCGCGACGCGCCCATCCGCTCCTGCTGACCGCATTGCTCACCGCCCAGTTCATGGCGTTGCTGGACACCTCCGTCGTCAACGTCGCCGGCCCCACGATCCGTACCGACCTGGACACCAGCGGCGCGGGACTGCAACTGGTCATCTCCGGCTACACCGTCGTCTACGCGATGCTGATCGTCACCGGCTCGCGGCTGGGCGGTCGGCACGGCTTCCGCCGGGTGTTCGGCGTCGGCCTGGCCGTCTTCACCGCCGCGTCGCTGCTGTGCGGCCTGGCCTGGGACGACACCTCCCTGATCGCGGCCCGCGCGATCCAGGGCGGCGGCGCCGCGCTGATGGTGCCGCAGGTGCTCAACCTGATCCAGGCCACCTACGCGGGTGCCGACCGGGCCCGGGCGATGGGGCGATATGCGGCGACCATCGCGGGTGGTATGGTCGCCGGCCAGGTGCTGGGCGGACTCCTGGTCAGCGCCGACCTGTTCGGGCTGTCCTGGCGGCCGGTGTTCCTGATCAACATCCCGGTCGGGATCGCGCTGTACGTGCTCGCCCGGCGGGTGTTGCCGGCCGGTGGCACCCCCGCGGCACGCGGCCTGGACGTTCCCGGCCTGGCGCTGCTCGCTCCCGCGCTGCTCGCGCTGGTCGTCCCGCTGGTGATGGGGCACGAGTTGGACTGGCCGACCTGGGGCTGGTTCAGCCTGGGCGCATGCGCCGTGCTGTTCGGGCTGTTCGCGATCGTCGAACGACGGGCGGCGGCGCCGCTGATCCCGGTCGAGCTGCTGCGGGTGCCGGGTGTGGTGGCGGGGGCGGTCACGCTGCTGTTGGTGATGACGGCGTTCGGCGGGCTGATGTTCGCCACCGCGTTGTACGTGCAGAGCGGGCTGGGTTACAGCGCGCTGGAGGCGGGGCTGACCTTCATCCCGTCCTCGGTCGTGTTCGCGACGGTGTCGCTGCGGTGGCAGCGGTTGCCCGCGGCCTGGCATCGGCGGTTGCCGATGATCGGGATGCCGATCGGCGCGCTCGGGTTCGCGGCCACCGCATGGGGGTTCGGCAGCGGGCAGCCGTTGGCGGTGCTGCTCGCCACGATGATCCTGAGCAGCTTCGGCCTGGGCGTCGCGTACAGCCCGGTGATGATGCTCGCGCTGCGCCGGGTTCCGCTGCCGCGGGCGTCGGACGCGTCCGGGCTGATGGTGACGATGATCCAGCTCGGGCAGGTGCTCGGGGTGGCCGCCTTCGGCACGCTCTATCTGTCGGCGGGCGCCGACTTCCACCACGCGGGCGAATTGACGGCGTGGGCCATCGCGGCGACGGCGCTGGCCACCACGGTGCCGGCGGCCCGGTTGGCTCGGTGATCGGGAGTCGGGGCCGCCGGGTCGGTGAATGAGAGCCGGGGCGGTCGGATCGGTGCTCGGGAGCAGGAAGCCGGAGCCGGGAGTCGGGGGCCTGGAGCCGGCTCGTTCACTTCGGTCGATGGTCGGGAGCCCGGTTCCTCAACCGGTGTTCGCTGCCGCGTCCGCCGCGTCCTGGGCGGCCAGGACGCGGTGGCCGTGTTCGACCGACCAGGCGCCGAGTGCGCGGAACGGGACCAGGAGGGTCTCGCCGAGGTCGGTCAGCGCGTACTCGACGCGCGGCGGGGCCTCGGCGTAGGCCCGGCGGATCACCAGGCCGTGGTATTCGAGGCGGCGCAGCGTCTCGTTGAGCACCTTGGCGCTGATCCCGCCGATCTGCGCGGCCAGCGCGCCCGGCCGCATCGGGCCGTGGGCCAGGGCGTAGACGACCACGCTGTTCCAGCGGTTGGTGAGCAGGTCGAAGCCGATCCGGGCGCGACAGTCGGCGACGAACTCGCCTTCGTGTTCGGTCACGACATGCTCGCCTTCGTGTCGGGTCACGTCGTGCTCGCCCTCGTGTCGGGTCGCGGCGTGCTCGCCTTCGCGTCGGGTCACGTCGTACTTGCCCCCGGGCTCGGTCATGGGTCCATTGTGGCCCGGTCGATGGTTACCGAATGGTGTGGATCGGCCCGCCTAGCTTCGAGGGGTCGGAGACGGCGAGGGTCGGGGACGACCTCTCGAGGCGAGCGGGGTGGCTGCGGTGCGAATCGGAATTCTGGGTGCGGGCAACATGGCGGGCGCGTTGGGCGCCAAGTGGGTCGAGGCCGGGCACGATGTGCTGATCGGGGCACGTTCGGCGCAGCGGGCGCAGGCATTGGCGCAGCGGATCGGGGCCCGGGCGGGCGGTTTCGCCGAGGCGGCCGAGCACGGTGACGCGGTATTGGCCGCGGTCGGGCACGCCGCGACCGCCGAGGTGATTCCGCCGGTGGCGGGCCTGTTGGTGGGGAAGGCGGTGCTGGACTGCGCGAACCCGATCGTGCCGGGGCCGGGCGGCCTGATGTTGACCACCGACGGTGGGCCGTCGGCGGCGCGCACGCTCGCGGACGCGGCGCCGGGGGCGCACGTGGTCAAGGCCTTCCATCTGGGCGCGGCCGAGTTGTGGGCGGGCCCGCACGCGGCGGGACTGGCCGTGCCGCTGTGCGCGGACGACCCGAACGCGCTCGCCTTGGCGCACACGTTGGTCGCGGCGCTGGGCGCGGTGCCGCTGCCGGTCGGCGGGTTGGATCGGGCGGGCTACCTGGAGGCGACCGCGGCGATCGTGATCGGGATGTGGTTCGCCGACCAGGACCCGCGGACGATGTTGCCGGCGGCGGAACACGCGCACGGGTAGGGCCGCGGCGTCCCTACGAGTCCTCGCCCAGGTACTCGATCAGGACCGGTACGTGGCTGTGGTCCGGATCGCGGACGGCGGTGAGCAGGGTGAGGCGGCCGTCGCCCACCCGGGCGAGCAGCGCGGCGCGGGCCGCGTGCGCGGGTGCGGTGTCGAGTTCGTCGCGGTAGCGGGCACGGAACACCTCCTCGGCCAGGCCACCGGCGTGCCAGGCCCGGCGCAGCTCGGTGGAGGGGGTCAACTCCTTGGGCCACTCGTCGAGATGGGCATCCGCCTTGGCGATGCCGCGCGGCCACAGCCGGTCGATCAGGACGCGCAGGCCGTCGTCCGGATCGGCCGGCTCGTAGACCCGGCGCACGGTGATGGTGGGTCCGCCGGTGGTGTCGCGCCGAGCCATCGGGCCTCCCGCTCGTGTGGTGATCGGTGGCCTGTACCCGGCTCGGGGCGATCTCACCACGGGCCGGCGCGGTGCCCGATCCCGTGCGGATTCAGTACGCGATGCCCACCGGTCGGCGGTAGGTCGCAGTGGCTCCGATGGCTTCGGCGGTTCCAGTGGCTCCGGTGGGTCCGTGGAGTCCGGCGCCGACCGGGTCGAGCGGCGGTTGGCCGCGATCGCGAGCCGGGTGGCCGAGTTCTACGAGCAGAGCATGCCGATCGCCTCGTCGCTGTTCGCCGAACCCGCGCTGCTGCACCGCCATCGCGAGGCGCTGCGCGGCATCGGCGCCGGCCCGCACGTCCCGCTGCGGCTGCTCGCGGCCTACCTCACGGTCGAACGCGACCGGGGCCGGATCGACCCGGACGCCGACCCCGAGGCAGCCGCCGCCATGTTGCTCGGCGCGTGCTACCAGCGGGCGTTCCTGCGGCACTTCATGGGCATCGAGGACGGCCCGACGGTGGCCGAGTTCGCCGCGAGCACGGCCCGGACGCTGATCCGAGGCATCGCCGCCCGCTCCTGAGCGCGGCCGAGGCCGGGCCGGTGCGTGTCGCGGGGGCGCGCCGCGTCGGTGTCGGTGTCGGTGTCGGTGCGCAATGCGACACTCCGGTGAGGAGGGTGGGCCGCGATGTCGGACCCGGCTCCTATCGTGCGCGTATGGAATTGAAACAAGAGATGATCACCATCGACTGCGCCGATCCGGGCACACTGGCCGCGTGGTGGGCGAACGCACTGGGCGTGGAGATCGCCCAGGACTTCGGTGGGTTCGTGATGGTCGCGGCCCAGCCCCTGGTCCTCGGTTTCCAGCAGGTCCCGGAGGACCGGGCCGGCAAGAACCGGGTGCACGTGGACTTCTCCACAGCGGACCGCCCGGCCGCGGTCGAGCGCCTGGTGGCCCTGGGCGCAACGGTGGTGGCCGAGCGCAGTGCGCCCGGACTGGACTGGACCACGATGCAGGACCCGGCGGGCAACGAATTCTGCATCTCGGGCTGAACGACGACCGGCCGCCGACATCGATGGGGACCGTGACCGGTCCCGGTCGGTGTCGGCGGCCGGTCGTCGTTCATGGGCGTGCGTCTGCTGCGTGGACGTCCGCTGTGTGCACGTCCGCTGCGCGAATGACTGCCCCACCGGGTGCCGCCTCTCGGTCGCCGCGATTGCGCCGCGGCCCTCCGGCGCCCGTTGCGGCACGGTCCGTTCCCACCGTGCCCGTCCGAAGCAGGACCCGCGATGTCGCTCACCTCGGGTCAGGGGTGGGCGCGTAGGTAGCGGCCGCGGGGGAGTTCGGTGACCAGGACCGGTTTGCCGTGGGCGGGGACGGTGGTGCGGCGTTCCTCGGTCATGCCCAGCTTGCCCATCACCGCGAGGGATGCGGTGTTGTCCACGTGGCAGATGGAGATCAGGCGCGGTACGCGGGCGTACTCGAATGCGAAGCGCAGTACCTCGAAGGCGGCCTCGGTGGCGATGCCGTGTCCCCAGTACGGGCGGGCCAGTCGCCAGCCGATCTCCACGGCGGGCATCACCTCGGGCAGGAACTCCGGTACGGCCAGGCCCACCCAGCCCGCGAGCGCACCGACCGGGCCCGGGTCGGAGGTGCGCAGTTCGACCGCGAAAAGGCCGAACCCGCGGGTCTCCCAGGCGAGTTCATACTCCGCCAGGGCGGCGGCGCTCTGCTCGGGGGTTCGCGGCAGGCCGTCGCCCACGTAGCGCATCACCTCGGGGTCGGCGTTCATCGCGGTGAGCGCGGGCAGGTCGTCGTCACGCCAGCGGCGGAGCAGGAGACGGTCCGTTTCGATCATCGGACCATCCTGCCCGACGCGCCGCACGGCCCGTTCGGATCGGCCCCGCCGCGACCCCGACCCCGCCGCGGCCTGTGGCGAGCCCGCGACCGCGCTCGACTCGGTGCTTGATTCGGCGCTTGGGCGGGGGCTTGGTTCGGGGCCTGGTGGTCCGGCATTGGATTCGGCGCCCGCCGGGCACCCGCTCGGCATGCGATTCGGCACGTGCTCCGCTGCCGGATCGGCGTTCGAATCAGGGTTCAACGCCATGTCCGATTCCCGCCGGACGATGGGCTCGCCATCGCGCACAGTGGAACCCGGAAGCACCTGTGACCAGTGCACACGGCAACCGGCCGGTGCCCGCGGCGACCGCCGCGGTCTCGACGAAGGAAGCGCTCATGACCGTCCACACCACCCTCGACAGCCCCCTCGGCGAGCTGCTGCTGATCGGCGACGAACGCCCCGATGGCACGCTCGCGCTGGCCTCGCTGTCCGTGCCGGGCCAGAAGGGCGGCGCCGTCGTGGCCGCCGATTCGCGCCCGGACCCGGCCGCGTTCGCCGAAGTGGTCCGCCAACTCACCGCCTACTTCGCGGGCGACCTGCGCGTCTTCGACCTGCCGATGACGCCGCGCGGCTCGGCCTTCCAGGAACGCATCTGGGCCGCGGTCGACGAGATCCCGTACGGCTCCACCACCACGTACGGTGCGATCGCCGAACGGGTGGGCACCTCGCGGGCGGGGGTGCGCGCGGTCGGTACCGCGATCGGCGCCAACCCGCTGCTCCTGATCCGGCCGTGTCACCGGGTGATCGGTGCGGACGGCGCGCTGCGCGGGTACGCCGGTGGCCTGGACCGCAAGGAGTACCTGCTCGGCCACGAAGGCGCCCTCCCGGCGCAGGTGCGGTGAGCGCCGTGGACACACTGTTCGCCGCCGAGCCGGCGACCACCACGGAACTCGCCGCGCACGTGGACGAGCACGGCCACGCGCTGACCCACCGGATCCTGGACCCGGACACCTGCCGCGAGATCGCCGAGCTGTACGACCGCCCGGAACTCTTCCGGGCCACCATCGACATGGCCCGGCATCGTTTCGGTTCGGGGAGCTACCGCTATTTCGCCGCGCCGGTCCCGGAGCCGATCGCGACGCTGCGCGCGTCCTGTTACCCGCACCTGCTGCCCATCGCCCGCGCGTGGGCCGACCGTCTGGGTCGGCCCGCACCCTGGCCGGACACCCTGGACGAGTGGCTGACGATGTGTCACGCGGCGGGCCAGACCCGGCCGACGCCGATCCTGCTGCGTTACGGACCGGGAGACTGGAACGCGTTGCACCGGGACCTGTACGGCGACCTGGTCTTCCCGCTCCAGGTGGTGATCGGCCTGGACGAGCCCGGAGTCGACTACACCGGCGGCGAGTTCCTGATGGCCGAGCAGCGATTCCGGGCCCAGTCGCGGGGCACCGCGATCAGCCTGCCGCAGGGGCACGGGCTGATCTTCACCACCCGGGACCGGCCGATCCGTTCGGCGCGCGGCTGGTCGGCGGCGCCGATGCGGCACGGCGTCAGCACCGTGCACACCGGGCTGCGCCGCACGCTCGGCCTGGTCTTCCACGATGCGGCGTGAGGTGATGTACGCGCTGATCGGGCCGGACGGGCGGCCCTACCGCAGCTCGACCCCCGGCACGCTGGGCGGCACCACGAACGGTCGGCTGTACGGGCGGTTGGACTGCCGTAGTGCGCTGCGGGCGATCGCGCGCGGCGGCTATGTGGCGAGTCGGGTGTTCTTCGCGGACGAGGCCGTCGCGGTCGCCGCCGGCTTCCGGCCGTGCGCGGTGTGTCTGCCGGCGGCCTACGCCCGCTGGAAGGGCCGCCCGCCGGCGCCGCACACCGACGCCGAACTGGCCGCGCTGTTGGGCCGGTTGACCGGCTGCCGGACGCTGGCGATCGGGCACGGGCGAGACCGCGCCTCGACCGCGGCGGCGCATGCGCTCGCGGCGGCCTGGCCGGGCGAGGTGCTGGCCCTCGTCTCGTGGCCGGAGCAGGCCGCGTCGTGGCTGCGCCCGGCGTTGCGGCTGACCGCCCAGGCTCCGGACGCGTGGGTGGTGGCGGGTGCGGCACCGGGCTGGGCGGGCATGCGGGACCGGCTGCTGCGCAGTACCGACTGGGATCCGCGACGCACGTACGCCTTCGCCTCGTTGGCGGACGCGATCACCGATCCCGATCGGGACGACGGGCCCTGGTGGGCGGCGGCCCGGCCGGGCTGAGGACGGCCGGGTCGAGGTGGCCGGGGCGGGCGCCGGCGGGATCGGCGCCGGCGGGATCGGTGCCGACTACCGTTTCGCGTACCGGATCCGCTCGAACGGCCAGTGCTCGGCCAGCCACGCGGAGACCTCGTGGTAGACCGGCTCGTCGAGTTCGGCCCGGTCGGCCCGAACCCAGGAGCGCACCGAGGTGATGGTGGGGTCGTTCCGGTCCGGGTAGATGTAGACGCAGCCGATCACGTCGTAGTCACCGGCATTGCCGCCGTTGTCGAGCACGGTGTAGGTGAAGCCGGTGCGCTTGGTGAAGTCGTCGGCGTGCCGGACCAGATCACGCAGATTGTCGTCCGCGGACAGCCCGTCGAGTGGTGGCCAATGGCGATCGGCGAAGCCGGGGGTGGCCCGGATGTGCTCGATGCTCGACGACCATGCGGCCAGATCGGCCCGGTTGTGCCGGGCGGCCAGTGGCTCCAGACGAAAGGACGGGGTGCTCGGCGGCGCGGGCACGACGAAATCCGTCGGGACGAAGGTGGGTTCAGCCATGCCGGGAGCCTACGTGGGCTGATGGGTCCGGGCGACCGCGGGTTGATGGCATTCGGTGGCCGGCGCGAACGGTTCGCGCCACCCCGCGAGTGGCATGCGGCCCTTGTCGGGGGCGGCACGCGGAGGCCGCCGTAGCCGAGTCCCTCGATGTCGGCTGCCGCCTCGCGTACCGCGCCGGCCAATTGCCCATCGAACACGACGGTCACGGGTTCGACCTTGACGGTCCACGGGCCGAGTCGTGCGCACCTCGCCCGTCGGACCGGGACCCCTTCGATCGCCGGCGTGCGGGCTGGGCCAGACTTCGTGGTCATGGACAACCAAGCGGACGGCCACGCAGGCACCCATGCGGACGGTCATCGGGACGGCCGTGCGGCCGGTCACGCCGGCACCCGGGCGGAGAGTCATGGCGGCACCCATACGGGCGGCCCTTCGGATCGCCTTGCGGAGAATGCCGCGGATCGCCGGATCGACGGCGGCGCGGACGGGGGAGCGGACCGGGGCGCGGCGGGCCGGTTGACCACCGCTGCCGGGGCGTTGTTCTTCGATGGCGAGGGACGTGTGCTGCTCGTCGAGCCGGACTACAAGCCGGGGTTGGAGTTTCCCGGCGGGATGGTCGAGCCGGGGGAGTCGCCGTGGGCGGGCTGTGTGCGGGAGGTTCGGGAGGAGTTGGGGATCGCCCTGGACGGGCCGCCGAACCTGCTCGTCGCCCAGTGGGTGGCGCCGGTGGACGGGCACCGGGGTGGGATGCGTTGGTTGTTCGACGGCGGTGTGTTGACCCCGCGTCGACTCGCCGGAATTAGGCTCCAGGCCGACGAGTTGCGGGCCTGGCATCTGCTGACGCCGGATCAGGGCGCGGCGGCGATGCCGGCGGAGCGGGCCCAGCGGTTGTGGGCCGCGCTGCGGGCTCGTGACAGCGGTCGGCCGATGTATGTGGAGGCCGCGACTTGATCCGCGCGGCGACCGGGCGAGCGGGCGATCGGGCGATCGAGTGCCGGCCGCTCCCCGCTCGTCGCCCGCTGTTCGTGTGTCGATGGCGGCAGACTCATGGGGCAACCGGCCCCGGATGAGCCCCTGGTCGCGCCGCTCAGCCTTGCGGCGCGTCGTTCGTCACGGCCCTCGTGAGCACCTCGACGAGCGGGATCGGCGCGGCATCGGCCGGCGGCGGATACACCAGCAGCGTGCCGTCGGTCGCGACGCCGAAGCAGCCGCCGACGCGGCCGGTGCGCGCGGCCTCGTCCGGGTCGAGCACGATCGGCGGCCCCGCGAGCAGGGTCGGGGTGTCCGGGGTCAGGCCGGCTCGGAGCACGGCCGCGCGCAACGCGTCGGCCCGACCGGGGTGCGAGTTGCGCAGCCAGACCTCCCGAGCCGGTACGGCGCCGCGTTCCAGGAACGGCCGGCCCGCGCGGTCGAGCGAGAACAGGTCCAGGACCGGTCGACGCCGATCGACGACGATCGGCCGCCGGCGGAAGAGCCGGGCCGGCCCTCGCCCGGGCGGGTAGCCGAAGACCGGCAGCGCCGGGACGCCCCGGCTGTCGAACTCCGCCGCCGTCGCGGCCAGGAGGATCCCGATGCGTTCGATGATCCGGGCCCAGTCCGCGGGTGGACTCGCGGTCGGTCCCGTGCCGGCTCCGGCCGCCGGGTCGGCCGGCCGCCGCCGCTCCGCATCGATGCGGGCGTCGAAGTCGCTCATGGCGGCAACCTACCGGCGCGAACCCGGCCGCGGGCGGCAGCGATCGACGCCGACGGGTCGGCGGTTCGGCCCGCCCCGGTGCGGCGGTCCGGCCCACCCCGGTGCCCCGGTCCGACCCGCTCGCCCCGCAGGGGCTTCGCCGGCCTGCTCGACCGTCAGTCCGGCCACCTCCGGCCCTGGCCGAACGGCAAGCCACTTTCCTTGCGAACAACGGTGCCGAGATGAAAATTGACGCCCCATCAGCCTTGTCGATTGGCAGAGGTAGACGTATGTTCATGCCCAACAGGAAGGGGGACCCGTGGCGATCCCGGCACCCGAGGACACCTATGACAAGGTGCTCCAGGCGGCAGAGGAACTGTTCGGCGAACAGGGCTTCGCCGGCACCTCGCTGCAGGCCATCGCCGACCGGGTCGGGGTGACCAAGGCCGCCCTCTACTACCACTTCCGCACCAAGGACGAACTGCTCGACGCCCTCCTGCGCCCGGCCCTGAACGATCTGGACCGCGTGTTGGAGGTCGCCGAGAGCAGGCGCGGCAGCACCGCCCGCCAGCGCCTGCTGTTCGAGGGCTACGTCGACTTCCTCATCCGGTATCGCACCCTCGCCGTCATCCTCGACCGGGACGTCGCGATCGGACGCCACCCCGCCATTCAGCCCCGACTCGCCTCGATCACCGCACGGGTGCGCGAAGTCCTCGACGACGTCGACGACTCGATCGAGTACCGCGTATCCACGGCCGTGGCAATGGGCGGCATCTACTCCGCCGTCGCCGCCTTCCCGGAACTGCCCGACGACGAACTCGCGCACATCCTGCGCGGCGTGGTCCGCAAGCTTTTGGGCCCACGCCGCAGGGCGCCGGGCCCGGTTGCCGGGACCTGACCAGCACTTCGCACCCACCACCACCGGCCCACCACCGGTGGCCGGTACGCAGCACCGCATCACCGCACCACCGCGCTTCCCGGCACTCGTCCCCGGCCGGTTCCCGCGGCGACCTCGCACACCCTCCGGCAACGGGAGTTCCACCATGACGTGTCCGGTCCTCGACCACGGCTTCGACCCCACCGACCCCGACCTGTACACCACGCGCATCCCGCTCGACGAGTTCGCCGAGCTGCGCAAGACCTCGCCGGTGGTGTGGGTCCCGCAGACGCCCGAGGTCTCCAACTTCGGCGACGACGGCTACTGGCTGGTCACCCGGCACGCGGACGTCAAGGAGGTCTCCACCAAGCCGGAGATCTACTCGACGAACAAGAACACGGCGATCATCCGGTTCGCCGAGGGCATGGACATGAGCAACATCGATGCGCAGAAGCTCATCATGATCAACATCGACCCGCCGGAGCACACCCGGCTGCGCAGCATCGTCCAGCGCGGCTTCACGCCCCGGGCGATCAACGCGCTCCAGGCCGCGCTGACCGAGCGGGCCGCACAGATCGTGCGCGACGCCAAGCTCAAGGGCTCGGGCGACTTCGTCACCGAGGTCGCGTGCGAGCTGCCGTTGCAGGCGATCGCGGAGCTGATCGGCGTACCGCAGGAGGACCGCAAGAAGATCTTCGAGTGGTCGAACAAGATGCTCGGCTACGACGACCCGGAGTACGCGGAGTCCACCGAGGTCGGCGCGCAGGCCGCGGCCGAACTGATGTTGTACTCGATGGGCATGGCCGAGGAGCGCAAGGCGTGCCCGGCGCAGGACATCGTCACCCGGCTGATCACCGCCGAGTCCGACGGCAGCCTGTCCTCGGACGAATTCGGCTTCTTCGTCCTGCTGTTGGCGGTCGCGGGCAACGAGACCACGCGCAACGCGATCACCCACGGCATGCTCGCGTTCTTCGACAACCCCGACCAGTGGGAGCTGTACAAGGCGGAGCGGCCGGAGACCACGGCGGACGAGATCGTGCGCTACTCCTCGCCGGTGATGTCCTTCCAGCGCACCGCGACCCAGGACACCGTGCTCGGCGGCCAGGAGATCAAGGCGGGTCAGCGGGTCGGCATCTTCTACAGCTCGGCCAACTACGACGCCGACGTGTTCGAGAACCCGATGAAGTTCGACATCACCCGCAACCCGAACCCGCACCTGGGCTTCGGCGGCGGCGGTCCGCACTTCTGCCTGGGCGCGTCGCTGGCCCGGATGGAGATCAACCTGATGTTCAACGCGATCGCCGACGCGATGCCGGACATCACCAAGGCCGCCGACCCCCGACGCCTGCGGCACGCCTGGATCAACGGCATCAAGGAACTCCAGGTGAACTACACGGGCAAGTAGTAGCCCACCGGAACCCGGTCGGGGTCACACGTTCGTGACCCGGCCGAACACGACGGGCGCCGTCCGCTACGGGAGCAGCGGGCGGCGCCGTCATGCTGTCGGAGGGACCGGCTCGGCGCGGAATGGATCACGAGTCGGTGAAGGACGCCCGTTCGGGGGGTTCGGGAGCGTAGCCTCCGCGGCATCCGACTGTGGGGAGTCCCGTGAGTAATCAACCGCCGCAGCGGCGTCGACGGATCGGCAACCGTGTCGTGGGGGCATGTGTTGCCATCGTCCTGGTGATCGGCGCCGCCGTGTTCGTGGCAAGTCTGGTGCAGGGAAAGGGAGACGGCGAAGCGGCGGGTCCGGCCGCGGCCGGGCGGCCGGACTCCTCGCCGGCCGATGGGAGCCGCTCGCCCACCGATGCCAGGTTCGTCGCCGAGCTCGGCCGCTCCGCACCGCAACTCGTGGACGGGAAGGCCGACTTGGGCGTCCTGTTGAGCATGGCCAACGTGGCCTGCGGGTGGGTGCAGATGGGCAAGGACCGGGAAGAGATCGCCAGCCGCATCATGGGCGTCACCTACACCCACGACGAGGCCCTGGCCATCACCAACGCCGCCATGACCGGCTACTGCCCGAACGGAGGGCGCAAGTAGGGACGTGGGCCGGCGGGCGGAATGTGGGTGCGGCGTGCAAGGGTGACTGGTTCAAGATCGTGGATCGGGACCAGGGGTGCGACGTGGGTGGCGTTGACGAGGGCGTGTACGTGCTGCGGAATGTGCACAGCGGGCTGGTCCTCGAAGTCGAGGGCGGGCGGACCCACAGTGGGGCCAATGTGTGGCAGGGCGTGGAGGACGGTACGAGCGCGCAGCACTGGCGGATCACCGCCGTGCACGCGGGCGGTGCGGTGTACCACGTGGAGCACGTGACCAGTGGGAAGCGGCTGGACGTGACCGGGGCCTCGGAGGAGAACGGGGCCAACGTGCAGCTGTGGCGGGCGAACAATTTCGGTGCGCAGGAGTGGATCCTGGAGCAGCACGCCGACGCGCCGGGCCGGGTCACGCTGGTCAACTATGTCAGCGGGTTGCTCCTGGAGGTGGCGGACGGCAGCACCGAGCCCGGCGGCAACGTGCGGCAGTGGGAGGACACCGACCGCGCCTCGCAGTGGTGGGCGCTCGAACCGCGCTGACCGTCCCGTCCGGGCCGACTGGGGCGCGGTGACCGTGCCGTCCGGGGCGGCTCGGGCGCGCTGACCGTGCCGTCCGGGCCGGGTGACCGTGTCGTGCGAGGCGGGTCGGGTCGCCGCGGGCCTGCCTGGCAGTGGTGGGGGCCTCGAACCGCGGTGACGGTACCGCCCGGGGTGTGACGGCCCTGCCGTGCGAACCGCGCCTGCTGTGGCGGGCGGAGACGGGATGGCCGCCGCCGGCCCGGCTCGCGTTGCGACTATGCGGCGGCGACCACGTGGGTGCGTGCGAGTGCCGGGGTGACCGGGCGCGGGCGGGCAGCGGGGCGGACGAAGACGAACAGGCGCAGCACCACGAACCGGCCGATCCCGGCCAGGCCGGACGCGCCCAGGTAGACGCCCTGTTCGACCAGGACGCCCGCGCCCGGCGCCGCCGCGTGCAGGCCGAGCACCGCGGCCGTGGTGAACAGGTAGGCGACCAGCGCGCTGAGCGCCGACTGGCCGTGGGCGCGCAATCCGGCACGCCCGCCGCCGAAGGTGAACCGGCTGTGCAGCTCGGTGGCGGCCACCGTGGAGACCACGGTCACGAACGCGTTGGCGACCGCGATCGGCATCGTGCCGGAGAGCACGACCAGCGCGCCCGAGGAGGCGATCCCGGTGCCGCCACCGAAGACCACGAACCGCGCGAACGCGGCGATCGAACCGGACTTCCCGGCCCTGCCGCCGGCTGCGTTGGTGTTCTTCCCCGTGGTCTTCATGTCCTTCAGCCTAGAAACGAATGAGGCCAGAGACGTTCCTGATTCACCCGGTGCGCGCGAGGTGTTCGGTAAAAACACGGTGGTTCGCCGAAACCCCTCTCCCGCTTGGCCTCCGGGCACTCCGTCCCTCGCTTCGGGACGGCCGTGCCGACCCCCAGCCTGCTGGAAGACCGGCGTCCGGCGCACCCGATTTTCGCCCGCGTGACGTGTCCGCACGGAACGGTTGTGGGGTCGCCCCGGGCCGGTTCGCTCGGGGGCCGTCCGCTCCGCCTGCTCCGTCCGATGCCCGGTTCGGTCCAGCTGTGTCCCAGCTGTGTCGCGCCGTGTCGCGCTGCACTCCGCTTTGCCTCGCACCGTGCGCCGCGCACCACTCGATCCGTTTCCTTCGCGACCCGGGCGCGGGCATGCGACGACCCCGGTCGTCGCGTCGGGACGCGGGGACCGGGGTCGGGCGAGCGCGGTGTTTCCTCGGCGGCTGCGCCCCCACCAAGTTCCGCCGGACGGAGCCTAGTTCGCCGAGGTGAAGACCAGGGCGGCGTTGTGGCCGCCGAAGCCGAAGGCGTTGGCGACGGCGACGTTCAGGGGGCCCACCCGGGGCTCCTTGGCGACCACGTCGAGGTCGATGTCCGGGTCCTGGGAGTCCAGGTTGAGGGTGGCCGGGATGACGCCGTCGCGCAGGGCCGACACCGCCGCGACCGCGGCGATCGCGCCGGCCGCGCCGCACAGGTGGCCCAACATCGACTTGATCGCGGTGACCGCCGCGTGCGTACCGATCGCCTCGGTGATCGAGGCGGCCTCCAGTGCGTCGCCCCCCGGCGTCGAGGTCGCATGTGCCTGGATGTGGTCCACGTCCGCGGCGGCGACGCCCGCTTCGGCCATCGCCATCCGCAACGCCCGGACCTGGCCCGGACCGTACCCGGCGGTGATGTGGTTGGCGTCCGAGGTGACCCCCGCGCCGGCCAGGTACGCGTGTACGGAGGCGCCGCGTGCCGCCGCGAAGTCGGCCCGCTCCAGGACCAGCAGCGCGGCCCCCTCGCTCATCACGAAGCCGTTCCGCCCGGCGTCGAACGGACGCGATGCCGCGGCCGGGTCGCCCTCGTAGGTGGACAGCGCGCGGGCCTGCGCGAAGCCCGCGATCGGCAGGGCGCCTATCGTCGCCTCCGCGCCACCCGCGATCACCACGTCGGCGCGGCCGAGCCGGATCAGGTCCAGGGCGTACGCGATCGCCTCCGAGCCCGACGCGCACGCGCTGACCGGGGTGTAGGCGCCGGCCCGGGCGCCGAACTCCATGCTGACCTGCGCGGCCGGCCCGTTGGGCATCAGCATCGGCACGGTGTGCGGGGACACCCGGCGCACGCCGGACGCGGCCAGCACGTCGTGCTGCGCGAGCATCGTCATCGCACCACCCATGCCGGTGCCCACCACCACGGCGAACCGTTCCGGCTCGACCGTCGGCGCGCCCGCGTTCTCCCACGCCTCGCGCGCCGCCACGAGTGCGGCCTGCTGACATCGGTCCAGCCGCCGCGCCCGGACCCGGTCGAGCACCGTCTCGGGGCAGACCCGCATCCGTCCGGCGATCCGCACCGGCAGGTCGGCCGCCCACGCGTCGGCCAGGGCTTCGATTCCCGACTCGCCCGCGAGGAGGGCCGCCCACGTGGACGGTACGTCCCCGCCCAACGGCGTGGTCGCACCCATCCCCGTCACCACCACATCGGTCTTGCCGAGCGTCATAAAACGCACCCCAGCTCTGTCGAAGCATTGTGGAAACACGACACGGGTGGCCCACGCGCGCTCGCGTATGGGCCACTTGATCCGCAACGCTGTCAGGGAAAAGTCGGCGGGCGGGTATCGACACCGATAAAGAGGACGTCCTATTACTTGTGGAGTCCCGACAACCGACCGGTAACCGGCTCAGCCCCGCAAATACGTCAAAACGGCCAATACCCGCCGATGATCGTCGGCCGCGGGCGGCAGATCCAGCTTGGTCAGGATGCTCGCGATGTGCTTGGACACCGCCGCCTCGCTGACCACCAGAGCCCGGGCCACGGCCGCGTTGGAGCGCCCTTCGGCCATCAGCGCGAGCACCTCGCGCTCGCGCGGCGTCACCCTGGCCGGCGGGTGGCGCCGCCGGGCCGGCAACTGGCGGATCACCTCGGGATCGACCACCATGCCGCCGCCGGCGACCCGCTCCAGTGTGGCCATGAATTCGGTCACATCGCCGATGCGATCCTTGAGCAGATAGCCCGTACCCGCCCCGTTGCGGGCATCCAGCAACTCGTCCGCGAACGTCTGTTCGATGTACTGGCTCAGCACCAATACCGCCAGGTCCGGGCGCGTCCGCTGGAGCTCGCGGATCGCCCGCAGACCCTCGTCGGTGAAGTCCGGCGGCATCCGGACATCGGCGATCAGCACATCGGGGGCGTGCGCGTGCATCGCCTCCACCAGCGAGGGGCCGTCGCCCACCGCCGCCGGTACCTCGTGCAACCGCTCCAGCAGGCCCACCAGACCTTCGCGCAACAACACCGAATCCTCCGCGATCACCACCCTCAACCGCCGCACGGTATCTCCACTCGCACCAGGGTCGGCCCGCCGATCGGGCTCGACAAAAACATCCGACCGTCCACCGCCGCGACCCGGTCGGCCAACCCCGTCAAGCCCGAACCGGCAGCCGGGTCCGCGCCGCCGCGCCCGTCGTCGGCGACCTCCAGAACCAGCACCCCGTCCCGGATCCGCCCATCCACCCGGCAGCGCTCGGCGCCGCCGTGCCGGGCCGCGTTCGCAAGCGCCTCGCATACCGCGAAGTGCGCCGCCACCTCCACCGACGCGGGCAGCCGCGACACCTGCACGTCGGTGTCCACCGGCACCGGCGAACGCCCCGCCACGTCCCGAATCGCGGCGGGCAATCGGCGCCGCTCGAACGGTCCCGCCACCGCGACCAGGACGGCCAACACCAGACCCGCGCAGAGCACCGCCGCGACCGGCCCGACCCGATCCCAGGACGCGGCGATCCCACCCGCCGCGACGCCGCCGGCGACCCCGGGCACGCCGCCCGCGAGCAGATATGCGATCGAGCGCCACGGCCAAGCCGAGGACAGGAAACCCACCGGGCACGAGGTCAGCGCCTCCAATACGTTGCGAGGAATCACCGCTCGACCGTAGCCGGCACCCGAACCGCTGTCGGTAGTGCCAGGTGGAGTGTTCGAACCAGACCTGGCACCAATGCGCCGACCCCCACCCGGCGACTTGACTCGACGCCGTGACGAACCAACCCGGCGCCGCGCCGCGCCACCGCGCAGAGCCGTCCCGCCGACATTCGCCCTCCGGTGCTGTGCCGTGCGACCGCGCGGGCCTGTCCGAACGCTCGCCCGGTGTCGTGCCGTGCGACCGCGCGGGCCTGTCCGAACATTCGCCCTCCGGTGCCGTGCCGTGCGACCGCGGACCCGTCCGAACAGTCACCCGGCGCCGTGCCGCGCGACCGCCCGGACCTGTCCGAACGCTCGCCCTGTGCAGTGCCGGGCGATCGCGTTCGCCGCCTGGCTGCGGCGCGCGGCGGTGGTGTCGCGGTGCGGCTGCGCGATGTCACCCGCGTATTCCCCACCGGCGGCGAGCCGGTCACCGCGCTCGACGGGGTCGATCTCGACATCGCCGTGGGCACGATGACCGCCGTGATGGGCGCCTCCGGCTCCGGCAAGTCCACCCTGCTCCAGTGCGCCTCGGGCCTGGACCGACCCACCTCCGGCCTGGTCAGGATCGCCGATACGGTCACCCGCGACCTGGACGAGCGTGCGCTGGCCCGGCTGCGCCGTGAGCACATCGCGTTCGTCTTCCAGACCCTCAACCTCGTCTCCGCGCTCACCGCGGAGCAGAACGTCGCGCTTCCGCTGCGACTGGCCGGCCGGCGCGCCGACCCGGTGGCGGTGGCCGAGGCGTTGGCCGCCGTGGGGCTGGCCGATCGTGCCCGGCATCGGCCCGACCGACTGTCCGGCGGTCAGCGGCAGCGCGTGGCGATCGCTCGAGCCCTGATCACCCGGCCCGAGGTCCTGTTCGCCGACGAGCCGACCGGGGCGCTGGCCAGCACCGCGTCGCGCACCGTGCTCGGCCTGCTGCGAGCGCTGGTCGACGAGTACGGCCACAGCGTGGTCATGGTCACCCACGACCCGGCCGCCGCGTCCTGGGCCGATCGGGTCGTGCTGCTCGCCGACGGCCGCGTGGTCGACGAACTCCCACACCGGGCCGACCCGCAGACGATCGCCGCCCGGGCGGCTGCGGCCGAGGGGCAGGCGTGAACACCCTGGCCACGCTGCGCGAACGCGGCACCGCCGTACTGGGGTCGCTGCTCGCACTGGTCGTGGGCACGGCGATCCTCACCGCGAGCGCGCTGATCCTGCTCACCGGCGATACACCCGCGCCCGAGCGCTACGCCGGCACCCCCGTCCTGCTGCAGAGCACGCACGGTGCACACCGGGACGGCGCGTTCGCCGAGCCCGCGCCGTGGTCGCCCGAGCGCACCGCACGGCTCGTGCGCGAACTGGCCGCGATCCCGGGAGTGCGGGCGGTGGTCGCGGACCGATCCTTCTACGCGCAGGCCGTGTCGGACGGGCAACCGGTGGGCGGGTCGGACCGGGACGAGTGGGTGGGCCACGGGTGGTCCGGTTCGACACTCGCGCCTGCTCCGCTGGTCGCCGGGCACGCCCCGCAACGCGCCGACGAGATCGCCGTGGACGCCGGACTCGGGCTGCACCCGGGCGAGTCGGTCACGGCGTTGACCGCGAGCGGGCCCGCCGCGTACACCGTCAGCGGCACGGTGCGCGGGTCCGGCTACTACGTCACGGACGAGCGGGCCGAGGCATTGGCCCCCGGCGTGCGGGTGCTCGGCCTGCACCTGGCCGACGGCGCCGACCCGCGAGTGGTGGCCGCCGCGGCGCGCTCCCTGGCGTCCGCCGACGCGCGCGTGCTCACCGGCGCCGACCGGCGCGATCTGGCGCCGGCCGTGGATCGACGCACGTCGTGGATCGGTGCCCAGGTGATCACCGTGTCGGCCGTGCTCGCGGGCTTCGTCACGATTCTGGTGGTCGCGGCCACCTTCGCCTTCGGCGTGCTCACCCGGCGCCGCGAACTCGCCCTGCTGCGCGCCATCGGCGCCGATCCCGGTCAGGTGCGCCGCGCGTTGTACGCCGAGGCGCTGGTGTTGGGCGCCCTCGGGTCGGCCGCCGGCGTGCTGATCGGCGTGCTCGGCGCACCCGCGGCGGCCGCCGCGCTGGTGGACGCCGGCTTCGAACCGGCCGGATTCGCGATCCGGATCCCCGCCCGGATACCGCCCGCGACGTTCGTGGCGGGCGTGGGCACCGCGCTGATCGCCGTGTGGTCGGCGTCCCGGCGAGCCGGTCGGATCGATCCGCTCGAGGCGCTGCGCGAGGCGACCGTCGACGAGCGGCCGATCTGTGCGGCGGCATTATGGGCGACTTCGTTCCGCTTAGGCCGGCCTTTCGGGAAATTGCCGAAAAGCCGGCGAACCGTGGCGACCATGGGCATTTGCGACCCCGTCCCCCGACCTCGATCACAGGGAGACCGCCATGGCCTGGTACCCCGGAGCCACCAAGCGCGAGCTGGAGCCGGAATCCGACGCGCAGCCCGCCATCCGCCCGACCCAGTTGATCCTGCACTCGATCGCGGCGCCCTGGTCCGGGGAGCGGATGTACGAGTACTGGCGCGACTCGACCAACCTCGAATCGCACTTCGGCTGTGCGTACGACGGCGAGCTGTGGCAGTACATCGGCACCGAGACCCGGGCCGACGCCAATGCCTCGGCGAACCGGCGATCCGACGGCACCGGCGCGGTCAGTTGCGAGAGTGCCAGCAACCTGGAGCACACCGACCCGTGGACCGACGCCCAGGTGGCCAGCCTGATCCGGCTCGGTGTGTGGATGCACGAGCGGCACGGCCTGCCGCTGCGGGTGTGCCGGGCCTGGGACGACCCCGGCTACGGCTACCACCGGCTGTTCGCCAAGTGGTCCATCGACGGCACGGCGTGCCCCGGCGACGCGCGCGTGCAGCAGTTCCACGACCTGGTCTTCCCGGGCATCGTGGCCGGAGCCGGCGGCACACCACCCGTGGACATCCCGGCCCCGCGCCCCGCCGTCGACCTGGCCGAACTGGTGGCCGCCGCCCGGTCCGACCCGGGCCGCGAGGGTACGCCGGTCACCTACGTGGGCACCCGCATGGTCGAGAACGCCCTGGTCGCCGAGGGCCTGCTCGCCCGCCACCTGGCCGACGGCCACTACGGCACCGCGACCCTGAAGGCATACGCCGAATGGCAGCGCCGACTGGGCTACAACGGCTCGGACGCGGACGGCATCCCGGGCCGTCGGTCACTGACCCGGCTGGGCGCCAAACACGGCTTCACGGTCGCGTGAGCGGGCCGGGCGCGGGCCTCACCAGCCTCGGTGGGTGTGGGATCGTCACACGCCTCGGCCGGTGTACGGGTTTCACCCGCGTCGGTCGATGCTCGGGTCTCACCGGCTTTGGTCGATGCTCGGGTCTTACCCGCGTCGGTCCATGCGTGGGTCTCAGATGCTTCGGTCGGTGGCCACGAGGAGGGCGGTGACGATCGCCATCAGTGACCACACCAGCCACGTCCAGGCCATCGCGTCGTATACCGCGCTGTACAAACCCAGGATGGTCAGCAGCACGAGGGTGCAGACCACCATGCCCCGACTCTGTGGACCGTACGTACGGATCATCGTCGCCTCCACCTCGGAGCCCGGGAACAACCGGTACCCGGCACGGTAGCGCAGCAGCTCACGACACGGACAGAGCGTGGCGGTCGGCAGCCGCGTGGCGCGGCGGTTCGGTGCGACGGGTTCGGGTGGACCGGCAGCCGGCCGGGTGCGCGGGGGTCACGGCATCCCCGCGCACCGTGCCGCCCGTTTCACAACACCAGCAGGTCGAAGAGCCGGTCCAGGTCGGCCGCCGGGTTCGCGGTCAACCCGCCGTGCACCGGACCGGGCTGCACGATCGTGCTGCGCGGCGCGGTCAGCCAGCGAAACCGCCGGCCGACCGGCTCGGCGCCGGGCGCGCCGGCCGCTTCGCTCCCCGCACACACGAGTTCCCACGCCGCGAGCACCGCGCGCGCCTGGGTGACGTCGGCGTCCGGGTCGAGCGCGCACAGCCTGGACTGTTCGACGTGGGTGCGCGCGCCCAGGAAGCCGAACGCCTGGCTGTACAGCGCGACACCGACGTTCAGGCACTCGCCGCGCTCTACGCGCGGCACCAGGCGGATGATCGAGTACTCGAAGAACTCCCGCTGCGCGATCATCGTCATCACTTGAGCCAATCCGGGCGGTTCGACGGTTGTGCCGCACCCTGCCGCGCGACCGTCTCGGGCGCGATGTCCGGGAGCCATGCGCGCGGCGCGGCGGCCCGGGCGAGCAGGTGCACGATGTACGCCTCGCGCAGCGCGTCGGGGCTGTCCAGGCCCAACGCGCGCTCGGCGTCACCCGACTCCAGCCACTCGTCCGGGACCAGCGCGAGTACCTCGGTGAGCAACTCGCGGGTGATCCGGGGAGCCAGTTCGGCGTCCGCCTTGAGCAGGCCCGGACCGCCGAGCGCGGCCAGCACGTGGTCGCCGGCGTCGAACGCACGCGTCGCGGCGGACTTGGCGGCCTGCCACGCGTGGTGGAACCACAGCGCGGCGCCGTGGTCGATCAGCCACAGCCGGCCGTGCCACACCAGCAGGTTCGGATTGCGCCAGGAACGGTCCACGTTCGAGCTGAACGCGTCCAGCCACAACACGCGTGCGGCCAGTTCGGCGTCCGGCTCCCACGTGGCGGGGGTGAAGTCGGCCGAGCCCGGCAGGAAGTCCATCCCCAGGTTCAGCCCGGCACTGGCCCGGACCAACTCCTGGACCTCCTGGTCCGGCTCGCCGCGCACGATCACCGGATCCACCTCGACCCGCACCAGGGCGGGCACCGGCAACCCGAGCCGGCGGGCCAGTTCGCCCACCACGACCTCTGCGACCAGCACCTTGGCGCCTTGCCCGGCACTGCGGAACTTCACGACATAGGTGCCCAGATCGTCGGCCTCGACGAGACCGGGCAACGAACCGCCCTCACGCATCGGCGTGACATAACGAATGGCATGGACCAGGGGAAGCATTCCCGAACAATGCCACGGGCTGCATGGGGAAAAACACTCGGGCTGGTTGGGGGGGCTTGGGTGGGGTGGAGGTGGTGCGGGGCGGGGTGGAGGTGGTGTGGGGTGGGGTGGGGCGGAGGTGAGGGTGGGAGTTGGGGGAGTCGTGGATGTGGAGGTGGGGGTGCCAGCGTGGGGGTGCCGGCGTGGTGGTGCCGAGATGGGGTTGGCGGCGCCGGGATGGGGGGTGGCCGGAATCGCACGTGCAGCGAGTGGGAGCGGCCGGAGTTGCACGGGCAGCGTTGCTGCTTGTTGGGCGCCTTCGGCGCCGGCTCGCTGCGGCTTTGCGGCTCTGCGGCTCTGTGCGCTGTGCGCGTCGATTACGGGGGGCGGGCTGGGGCGGGGCGCCGAGGGGTGGGGGAGGGGGCGTTCGCGCCACGGTCGTGGGTGGCGGGTTTGCTCGGGTGGGTCGGGGGTGCGGCGAGATGGGCGGGCCGGGGTCGGGGGTGCGGGGAAGGAGGGGCGGGCTGGGGTCGGGGGCGTGCCGGAGTCGTGGGCGCGGCGAAGGGGGGCCGGGGTTGGGGTGTGGTGAAGCGGGCGTGCCGGGGTCGGGGGTGCGGCGGAGCGGGTGTGTCAGAGTCGGGGGCGTGGCGAAGCAAGCCGGCCGGGGTCGAGGGTGCGGCGGAGCGGGTGCGCCGGGGTCGGGGCGCAACGTTGCTGCTTGTTGGGCGACTTCGTCGCCGGCTCGCGAGGCGCCACTGCGGGTGCGCCAGAGTCGGGGGCGTGGCGGAGCAGGCCCGCCAGAGTCGAGGACGCGGCGAAGCAAGCCCGCCAGAGTCGGGGGCGCAGCGATGCAAGCCAGCCAGAGTCGAGAGCGCAGCGATGCAAGCCCGCCAGAGTCGGGGGCGCGGCGTTGCTTCTTGTTGGGCGCCTTCGGCGCCGGCTCGCGAGGCACCACTTTTTTCTCTCCCCCGCTTCGCTCCTCCGAGAAAAAAGTGGCCCCTCGCTCGTGACTTCGTGTCCCTGCGCTTCGCTCCGGGTCACGAAGTCTTGGTTTTGCGGCTCCGCCGCTCTCCGCGCTTCGCGCGTCGATCACTGGGGCGGGCTGGGTCGGGGGCGCTGACGCGCCGGGGGGGTGGGGGGTCGGGGAGAGGGGGGTCGTGGGGGCGGCGGGGTGGGATGCCCGAGTCGGGAGGGTGGCGTTGCCCGGTTTTGGTGAGCCGCTTCGGGTGCCGATTCGTGGCGGGCCCGGGGCCGCCGAGTTCGGCCGCGGTTCGGCGCCCCGACCCACGCGTCTCGGCCGCCGACCCGCGAACCCGCCCCCCACCCGACGCCCACCCCGCCACGTCGGCGTCCCCGACTTCGGCCCGCAACGAGGGCTCCCCTCCCCGACCCCGGTCCGTCGCGCGGGCCACACGCGCGACCCCGGCCCACCACCCCACCCCCGGCGCGTCAGCGCCCCCGACCCGGGCCACCCACAGTGATCGACGCGCGAAGCGCGGAGAGCGGCGGAGCCGCAAATTGTGGACGGTGTGGCCCGGAGCGAAGCGGAGGGACACACCGTCCCGAGCGAGGGGCCGCTTTTTCTTGGAGGAGCGAAGCGGAGGAAAGAAAAAGTGGTGCCTCGCGAGCCGGCGCCGAAGGCGCCCAACAAGCAGCAACGTTGCGCCCGCGACTCTGGCCGCCTTCGGGTTCGCTGTGCTTGCGAATGGGGCTGCCCGGCTCGCTGCGCTTGCGACTCCCGTCACCCCCGGCTCCCTGCGCGACTCCGGCTGACCCGGCTCGCTGCGCTCGCGACTGGGGCTGCCAGACTCGCTGCGCTTGCGGGTTGGGTGGCCTGACTTGCTGTGCTTCCAACTCGGGCCGCCCTCGGGCTCGTTGCGCTTGCGACCCGGGTTGGCCTGGCGGCTCAGTGTGCTTACGGCTCGGGCCGCTCCTGGGTTGCCATGCTCGCGACCCGGGTTGACCTGGTTCGCCGTGCCCGCGACCCGGGTTGGCCTGGTTTGTTGTGCTTGCGACTCCGGCCGCTCTTGGGCTCGCTGTGCTTGCGACTGGGGCTGCCAGGCTCGCTGCGCTTGCGACTCCGGTCACTCTCGGGCTCGCTGCGCTCGCGATCTGGGGCCGCCAGACTCGCTGCGCTTGCGGGTTGGGTGGCCTGACTTGCCGTGCTTCCCACTCGGGCCGCCCTGGGCTCGCTGCGCTTGCGAGCTGGGTTGGCGTGGCGGCTCAGTGGGCTTGCGACTCGGGCTGCTCCTGGGTTGCCGTGCCCGCGACACAGGTTGAGCTGATTCGCCGTGTACGCGACCCGGGTTGGCCTGTTTGTTGTGCTTGCGACTCCGGCTCGCCAGGGTTCGCTGTGCTTGCGGCTTTGGCCGCCCTTCGGCTCGCTGTGCTTGCGACTGGGGCTGCCGGGTTTGCTGTGCTTGCGACCGGGGCGGCCAGGCTCGCTGTGCTTGCGACTCCGGTCACTCTCGGGCTCCCTGTGTTTGCGACCGGGGCTGCCAGGCTCGCTGCGCTTGCGGGTTGGGTTGGCCTGGCTTGCTGTGCTTCCAACTCGGGTCGCCCCGGGCTCGCTGCGCTTGCGACTCGGGCCGCTCCTGGTTCGCCGTGTACGCGACCCGGGTTGGCCTGGTTTGTTGTGCTTGCGACTCCGGTTCGCCAGGGCTCGCTGCGCTTGCGGCTTTGGCTGCTCTCGGTTTGTTGCGTTTGCGACTCGGCCGGCTGGACTTGGTTTGCTTGCGGCTTCGGTCGCCCCGGGTTCGTTGCGCTCGTGGCTTCCGTGGCCGCCGGCGGCTCGCTCGCTCCCGGCTCGGCGACGCCGCGGCTCCGGTCACTCGCTGCTTTCGGCTCCGGCGATCGGGGTTTGGTTTGGTGGTTCCGCGGTTCGGCCCCCTCGATGGGTGCTCGGGGCGGGGTGGGGGTGCAGGGCGTGCGGTGGGGGTGCGGCACGCCGCCGTCGGTTGGTTGTGGACCTGACGTGACAATGGGGGTACCCGGATCCGACCGGATCCCCGTCTCCCTGGACGTGACACGCGTGAGTTCGCCGGAATCCACCTCGGCGCCGATCGGCGACCTGTTCATGCGGCTGGCCAAGCGCATCCGGGTGCGCGCCGGACGTGAACTCGCCCCGCTGGGGCTGACCCCGGCGCAGGCGCATGCGATGAAGGTGCTCGCGCACGCCGGCGAGCCGTTGCGGATGGCCGATCTGGCGGCGCGGTTGGAGATCGTGCCGCGGTCGGCGACCACCGTCGTGGACGACCTGGCCGCGCGGGACCTGGTCCGGCGCAGCACCTCCGAGTCGGACCGGCGCTCGACACTGGTCGAGTTGACCGAGCTGGGGCGGGCCGAGCTGCGTCGGATCCGGGCGATCCGGCAAGGTGCGGGTGCGGCCGTCTTCGATCGGCTGGGTGAGGCGGATCGGGCCGAGCTGTTGCGGCTGTTGCAGTTGGTGGACCGGGAGTTGGTGGATCGGGAGTTGGTGGATCGGGAGGCTTCGGATCGGGAGGCTTCGGGTTCGGAAGGGTCAGGCCCGGTGGGGTCGGGCTCGGAGGGGGCGGGGCGGCGCGGGCGTTCTTGGCCGCCGCAGGGAGTGGGGTAGGCGGCCGGTCGGTGTGGGTTTACGCCGACAGCGATTCCGCCCAGAGCGTGAGGTGCTTCCCGTGATCGCCGGCGGTGGGCAGAGTCGAGGCCATGAGAATTCTGATTCTGGGTGGTAGCGCTTTCGTCGGCCGCGCCGTCACCGACGCCGCGTCGGCCAGGGGCTGGGACGTGACCGTGTTCAATCGCGGGCGGCACGAACTCCCGGTCGGCGTAAGGTCGTTGGTTGGTGACCGGACCGCCGAGGGCGGCCTGGCCGCGCTTGCCGACGGCGAGTGGGACGTGGTCCTGGACACCTGGAGTGCCGCGCCGCGCGTGGTCCGCGACTCGGCCGACCTGTTGGCAGGTCGGGTCGAGCGGTACGTCTACATTTCCAGTTGCTCGGTGTACGCCTACCCGACGCCCGCCGGGTTGGGCGAGGAGGCCCCGCTGGTCGAGGCCTCGCCCGACGACGGTGACGACGTGGCCTATGCCAGGGCCAAGCGTGGCGCCGAGATCGCCGTCGAGCAGGCGTTCGGCGACCGGTACGTGCACGCGCGCGCCGGTCTGATCCTGGGCCCGCGCGAGAACATCGGCCGCCTTCCGTGGTGGCTCAACCGGATCGCCCGCGGCGGCCCGGTCCCGGCTCCGGGGCCGCGCGAGGCGCAGATCCAGTACATCGACGCCCGCGACCTGGCCGAGTGGACCCTGGACGCGGCCGAGGCGGGTCGTAGCGGCGCCTACAACCTGATCGGCCCGACCGGCCACACCACACTGGGCGAACTGCTCGACTTGTGCGTCCGGGTCACCGGTTCGGACGCCGAACTGCGCTGGCTCGACCCCGACACGATCCTGGCCGCGGGCGTCGAACCCTGGCTCGAACTGCCGATCTGGCTTCCGGCCGGCGAACTCTACGACAGCATCCACTGCCGGGATGTGCGCAAGGCATCGGGCGCCGGCCTGCACGTGCGCCCGGTCGAGGAGACCGTCGCCGACACCTGGACCTGGCTCCGCTCGGTGAACGGCATCGTGCCCCAACGGCCCGACCGCCCGGTGGTGGGGCTGCCGGCGGAGAAGGAGGCGACGTTGATGGGGGGCTGAGGGGCGGTTGTTCGGAATGGGGGTGGGGGCACCGGTGCGGGCGCGGGGGAGGGGTGTGGCGGGGTGAGGGCGGAGGCGGAGCGGGCAGGGCGTGGGTGGGGGTGGGGGAAGGGGTGCTGCGGGGGACGCGGAGGGCGGAGTAGCGCACCTGGGTCGCGGAGGTGACGGTGCGGCGTGCCGGAGTCGGGGGTGCGGCGTTGCTGCTTGTTGGGCGCCTTCGGCGCCGGCTCGCGAGGCACCACTTTTTTCTCTCCCCCGCTTCGCTCCTCCGAGAAAAAAGTGGCCCCTCGCTCGTGACTTCGTGTCCCTCCGCTTCGCTCCGGGCCACGAAGTCTTGGTTTTGCGGCTCCGCCGCTCTCCGCGCTGCGCGCGTCGATCACTGTGGGCGGCCTGCCTCGGGGGCGCTGACGCGCCTGGGGGTGGGCGGGGTGCGTCCGGTTCGGCTGGTCGGGTGGGTTGAGGGTTCGGGGTGGGTCGGGGGAGCGTCGTGGGGGTGCGGGAGGGGTGGGCGGTGAGGGGTGGTTGGCCTGGTTGGTCCTCGTCGGTCCGCTTGGCTTAGCGGCTTTGAGTGGTTTCGGGGTGGGGGCGGGGTCAGTGGGGGGCGGGTGGGGGGAAGGAGTGGTCGAGAAAAGTGGTCCAGGCTGATTGCACTCGTTGCCGGTGGGCCGTGGTGGTGCCGGCCAAGTGGTCGAGGAGGAGGCCGCGGAGGACGGCGAGGACCAGGGTCGGCGGGACGGGATGGTCGGCCAGGACGCGCCGGAGCGGGGGAAGCCAGTCGTCGAGGGACTTGTCGGCGAAGTCGGACCAGGGGCCGTCCGGGCCGTCGAAGGAGCGGACGTAGCCGTCGAAGAACAGCCGCAGTGCGCCTCGGCGTTCGGGGGAGATCAACCAGGTCCACAGCAGGTCGAGGGTCTCCCGGGCGGTGCCGGGGTGGCCGTCGGCACGTTCGACGAGGGCGAGTTGTTCGGCGCGGCCGACGTCCAGAATCTCCCGGATCAGCCCCTCCTTGGCGCCGAACAGGTAGAGCAGTACGCGCGGGCTGGAGCCGATCGCCTGGGCCAGCGGGCGCAGCGAGAGTTCGGCCAACCCGTGTTCGGCGACGTAGGCGACGCTCGCCGCGAGCAGCTCGTCGCGGCGGGCGGAGGTGGGGGGTTTCGCGTCGGCGGTCATCCGCATATCCTCTACTGAAACGACTGTTTCAGTGAAGGGTATCGAGACCATGATCTCGACGCCGAGTCCCGGCCCCACCTCCAGCCCCAGCCCCAGTCCAAGCGCCGTGACCGTGCGCGACGCGACCCGTCCCGGCGACCTGGGTGCACTCGCGGCGCTGCACGGCGTGCTGTACAGCCGCGAATACGGCATGGACACCACGATGGAGGCGGGCGTCGCCGCGGGCATGGCCGAACTCGCGCTGGCCCGGGCCCGGGAGGGGCACGACGGACCCGGGCGGATGTGGGTCGCCGAGGACGCGGAACGGGTGCTCGGCGGCATCGGGATCACCCGCGAGGAGGACGGGTGGATGCGGCTGCGCTGGGTGATCCTGGATCCGGCCGCACGCGGTCGCGGCGTGGGCGGTGCGTTGCTCGACACCGCACTGGCCGAGGCTCGTCGGCGCGACGCGGTCGGCGTGTACCTGTGGACGATCGCGGGCCTGAGCGCTTCCAGGCACCTGTACGACCGGGCCGGATTCACCCTGACCGAGGAACACCCGGCCCGCGCCTGGGGGATCGACGCCGTGGAGCAGCGTTTCGACCTGAAGTGGTGAACGGTGGTGAAGGGTGGTGAATGGTGGTGAATGGTGGTCAACGAACGACTCGAGGGCGTGCGCAACCCGAAGTGGGTGAACGACCCGACGCTGTGCGCGCCACCGACCCGGGATTGCTCCGGGATCGGCGCCTTCGGCTCCTTCGGCGCCCTCCGTTCGTTGGGCTCCTGCGACTCCCTCGGTCCTGCGACTCGCTCGGTTCCTGCGGCTCCTGCGACTCGCTCGGCCCCTTCGGTCCCGGTCCCTGCGGCTCGCTCGGCCCCTTCGGTCCCTGCGGTTCCTTCGCCTCCCTCGGTTCCTTCGGCGACCTCGACTTCCTCGACTCTCTCGGTTCCTTCGGTTACCGGTCAGCCGACGAAGGTCACGTCCGTGTCGCGCAGGTGATCGGGGTCGGACAGCAGGTCGATGCCGACGATCCGGCCGTCCACGACGGTGAAGCCGAAGATCACCCGGGGCTCGCCGCCCGGTGCCCAGACGGCGCCGAAGATGCCGTCGACGAGCGCGGGCCGGGCGGCCTGGGCCCGGCCGGTGAAGGTCTCCGCGACCGCCATCGCGCCGCGGACGTCGTCCGTCGCGCCCGCCAGGATCGCGGCCCGGTCGGCGCGTACCACCACGTCCGGGTCGAGCAGGGCCAGTAGCGCCTGGAAATCGCCGGCGCGTGACGCGGCGAGGAAGGCGTCGACCACCTCGCGCTGCCGGATGGGGTCCACGTCCGGGTCGCCCGGCGAACCCTGGACCCGGCGCCGGGCCCGGCTGGCCAACTGCCGGGTGGCGGTGGGTGTACGGTCCACGATCGGCGCGATCTCGTCGAAGGGCAGCGCGAACATGTCGTGCAACACGAAGGCGAGGCGTTCGGCGGGCGCGAGCGTCTCCAGCACGACCAGCAGCGCGAGGCCGACCGAATCGGCCAGGACCGCCTCGTGCTCGGGATCGGTGCCCTCGCCGGGCGTGACCACCGGGTCCGGGACGTGTGCGTCCAACGGGTCCTCGCGACGGGTCCGGCGCGAGCGCAGCATGTTCAACGACACCCGGGCGACCGCCGTGGTCAGCCAGCCGGCGAGGTTGTCGATCTCGCTCACGTCGGTGCGACTGAGCCGGATCCAGGTCTCCTGGACCGCGTCGTCCGCCTCGCTCAGCGAGCCGAGCATGCGATACGCCACCGTCCGCAGCCGCGGTCGGTGCTCCTCGAAGCGGCCCGCCAGGAACTCGTTCTCGTCCATCGGTCTCACATTCGCGTCGTGTCGTGTCACAGCCTTGACCGACGAAACCCGATGGATGTGACCGAACCGGCGATCACGCGGACGACCGACGAACACGCGCGGCGGACCCGACCCGTCGCAACGTCCCGATCCGCCGCAACGTCTCGACCCGGCAGACGGCAGTCGGCGACGGCCGACCATGATCGACCACGGCCCGCCCCGCCCCGCCCGGCTCAGCGCAGCGGCAGCGTCACCCACACCGTCTTGCCGCCGGTCGCGTCCGGCTGGATCCCCGCGTACCCGCCGGCCTCCGCGACCAGGGCCTTGACGATCAGCAGGCCGCGTCCGCTGTCGTCGTCGACCGTCTCCAACAGCGCCTTGGGACAGAACGGATGTCGATCGTGCACCCCCACCTGCACGCCACCGTCGTCGGTGCCGCACACGGTGACGCCGATGGCCGGGGTCAACACCCCCGCGTGCCGGACCGCGTTGGTCACCAACTCGGACACGACCAGACGCAGCGTGTCCACGAGATCGCCGTGGGCCGGCATGCCCCACTCGACGGCGATCGCGACCACCTTGCGCCGGGCCGCGGACACCTCCGCCTCATGCGGCGGCAGATCGAACCGACACACCGGATGAGCGTCGTTGAGCACGGTCATACCGCGCCTCCCGAGCCGGTGGCGGTCACGCGATGGACGGACACGGCACCGTGACGGTGCCCGGTGTGACTCATGATGTCCCCGATGGCGGGTGTACGGATCTTCCGAGGGAATTCCATCGGAGCGTACCGATTCCGACGCCCGGCGCGTCCAGTTTGCGACACTTCCACACTCCGCTCGGCGGGGCGTTCGGGGGCGTGCGCGCGTGAAATGCCCTGGCGAGCGCGCCGTTCGTGCACCGCGTGCGCCAGGGGCGACCGGCCCGGGTCCACTCGTACGCGTGACACCCCCCCGCGCGTCCATCCCGGGCCCGCCGCCGCGACGGCCCTGGGGGTTCGGCGCGGGGCGGACGCCGGGTGCGCCCGCCGCTACACCGTGGCGGGATGTACGTCCGATCCCTCCAGGTGCGGTCGGACCAGGACCTTGACGTGCTCGTCCGGCCGGCCCAGCGTGTCGATCGCGGCGGCCACCCCGCCGAAGCCCACCTGACCGGTGACCAGCGCCGCCGCGTCCACGCTGCCGGCGGCGATCCGGGCCAGCGTCTTCGGGTACTCCTCGGGCGGATAGGTCAGACACATCTTGACCGTGAGGTCCTTGTAGATGCCCACCACGGGTCGGAACGTGTCCTCGGTCATGCACACTCCGATCAGCAGCACCGTGGCGCCCCGCGGCGCGGCGTAGGTGATGCGATCGAACATGCCGGCCCTGCCCGAGCACTCGAAGACGGTCAGCGGTTGTCCCGGCTCGGCGATCTCGCGCCACGCGACGAACGGGTCCTGCTCGCCCGGGTCGACCACGACGTGGGCGCCGAACGCGCGGGCGAGTTCGCGGCGGCGCGGCGAGGGTTCGGAGACCACCACCGGCGCCACACCGCGCTCGATCAGGCCGGCGATCGCGCCCAGGCCGATCGGCCCGGCACCGATCACGATCGCCGCACCGCCCTTCTCCGCACCGGAGCGGGCCACGTTGCCGAAGCCGACCGCGAGCGGCTCGGTCAGCGCGGCGATGTGCGCCGGTACGTGGGAGGGCACCTTGACCAGCGCCGCGGCCTGCATCACCATGCGCTCGCCGAAGCCGCCGGGGAAGACGTTGGAGAAGCCGATGGTGCGCAGCACGCCGCCGCCGTCCAGCGCCCAGGGCAGGCCGACCACCACCTCGCCCTCCTCGAAGCCGGTCACACCCGGGCCGGGCCGCACCACCCGCGCGGACAACTCGTGACCCATCACCAGATCGGCGTCCGGGTCGAAGACGAACGAGGGTGTGTCGGAGTCGATGGACGCCTGTAGGAATTCGGCCGTGTGCTTGTACGCGGACAGGTCCGAACCGCAGATGCCGCAGGCCACCGTCTCCACGAGGACCTGCCCCTCGCCGGGTTCGGGTGCCGCGATGTCCTCGACCGTGAACGTGCCGCCGCGCAGTACCGCTGCTCGCATGATGGGCAATCTCCCTGTCGGGTCGACCGGTTCGACTGGTTCGAATGGTTCGCCGGTCACCGGATCAATCACGGGTCACCGGGTCACGGGTCACCGGTCGACGAACGAACGTGTGTCGGTTGGGTTCAGGAGGTGGCGGGCGGCGTCATCGCGGCGACGACCGCCTGACGCAGCGCGCCGATGAAGCGCTCGCTGTTGTCGTTCGCCCAGGCCATCGAAGCCTGCCGTGGGCGGTTGGCGCCGGTGAAGTGCGGGACCACGTACTCGGCGAACAGTTCGTAGCTGCGCCGCTTGTCCGCGGGCCGGGCGATCGGCAGGTCGAGCAGGAGCAGCGTGCCGAAGCCGCCGGACCGTTCGGCCATCGCGGTGATGCGTTCGATCGCCTGCGCGGGCGTGCCGATCATCGCCACGCCGAAGGTCGGGAATCCCTCGCCGGTCCACTGCGCCACGGCCTCCTCGGCCGTCGCGCCCCAGGGCATGGTCATCCCGGACAGCCCCTGGATGTAATCGACCAGGTGGTGCACGCCGTACTCGGCCTGCTCGCGCGCGGCTTCGGTGGTCTCGGCCAGGTGCATCGGCACGACCAGGCGCCAGCGCTCGCGGTCGGCGACGTGGCCGTGTTCGGCGCAAGTCTTGGCGTACACGTCCCAGTTCGTGGCCAGCGCGGCGAAGCCGGACGGGTCGGCGGCGGCGAGCGAGAGCAGGCCCATGCCGTGGGTTCCGGCCTGTACCGATCCGGACGGGGAGACGGTGGACGCGCATACGGTCTCGATGCCGGCGCGCGTGTACGGGCCCAGGTGCAGTCGGGCCTGGTCCAGGGTGAACCAGTCGGTCCGCATGGTCACCGTCTCGCCGCGCAGCAGCGGGACGATCGCGGCCAGCGCCTCGGCCATCATGCTGCGCTGGCGCATCGGGTCGATGCCCATCATGAAGGCGTCCGAGGCCAGTTGGCCGGGCCCGGAGCCGAACATCACCCGGCCGCGCGACTGCAGGTCGAGCTGCACGATGCGGTCGGCCAGGACCAGCGGGTGGTGGTACGGCAGCGAGTTGACGCCGGTGCCGAGCCGGATCCGGCCGGTGCGTTCGGCGGCGGCGGCGATGAACACCTCGGGCGAGGCGATCGTCTCGTATCCGGCCGAGTGGTGCTCGCCGATCCACGCCTCCTCGAAGCCGAGCGCGTCCAGGTGTTCGACCAGGTCGAGGTCCCGGCGCAGTTGCAGCGCGGGGTTGCCGTCGATGCCGTGGTAGGGGGCGATGAAGGCGCCGAAGCGGGTCGGCGGGGCGGCATCGGACACGGCGGCATCGGACACGAGCGAGACCTTTCGTAGGACACAAGAACCTGCTTGGATGAGTTATGTCCTACATGGAGGATGACGAGGAAACAAGGGGTACGCCCGCCGGCCGCACCGGACCGCGCACTCGGCGTACCGCCGCCGGTGGCCCGAGCGCCCGCACGCTGTTGTTGACCGTGCTGGGCGAGTACGTGCGCTGGCCCGGACACGACGGGGTGTGGTCGCCGACGGCCGTGGCGGCACTCGACGCGCTGGGGGTCCCGGAGGCGGCGACCCGGCGGGCGATCACCAGGCTGATCGCGGAGGGGTGGTTGGTGGCTCGCGCCGAGGGGCGGTACACCCGGCTGACCCTCGCGCCGTCGCTGTATCGGTTGCTGGCCGGGTGGACCGAGCGGCTCTCCCGGGCGACCCGGGAGACGCCCTGGTCGGGGCAGTGGCAACAACTGCTGTTCCGCCCGCCGGCGGCGTTGCGCGAGGCGCGTGCGGTGGTCGAGGAGCAGCTCGCCTTCGAGGGCTTCGGCGATCTGGGTCGGGGCGTGTGGATCGCGGCGGATCCGGGCGGGGTGGGCGTGCTGCGGGCGCTGATCGCCGAGCGTGGCCTGACCGGATACGCGACCTGGATGACGTCGAGCGTGAGCGACCCGGAGCGGGAACGGGCCCTGGTCGAACAGGCCTGGGACCCGGCCGCGATCCGGGTGGTCCTGGAGTCCTTCGTCGATCGGTTCACCGGGGCCCGGGCGAACACCGACGCGGAGGCGTTCGAGCTGCGTACCCGGCTGGTGCACGCGTGGCGGCTGACCTTCGAATGCGACCCCCGGCTGCCTGCGGCACTGCTGCCGGCGGATTGGCCGGGGGCGGCGGCGAGCGACCTGTTCGTGGCCACGTGGCGCGAGATCCACGAACCGGCGCAGCGATGGTGGGCACAGTTGGACCGAGACCCGAGGACGGCCTGACCGAACCGCAGGACCACCCCGCGGGTGGGCGCGGGCCGGCGAGTCGGCGGGCGGGCGGGCCGAGGACGTTGCGTGTGACGGCGTGCCTCGCGTTTCCTGCCACCCGTCGCGCGCGTCTGCCGCCCGCCGGTTTGCGCTGCCTACTGCCCGCGGCTCGCCGCCTGCTGTCCCGCCGGCCGGTTTGCGCCGCCCGCCCGCCATCCGGGGTTCGCCGCGTGTTGTGCCCGTCCCGCGCTGCCTGTTGCTTCCCGCTCCCCGGGGTCCGCGGTCCACCGCGCGTCGCCCGCCGCCCGTCCCGCTGCCGCCCGCTCGCCCCGTCGCCCGCACACCGCTCCTCACCCACTGCCTCCCGCGCCCGCCGCGCCCCACGCCCCCGCGCGCCGCCGCCCTCTCGCATCACCCCCTGCTGTCTCTCGCGCAGCCACCCCATGCCCCTTCCCGCGCCGCTGCCCCTCTGCCGCCGTCGCCCCGACCCGCCCCGCGTGGTTCGGCGGCCGTCCGGGCGATCGGGGTCGGGGTGGGCGTGGCGTGGTTGCGTGGTGATACCCCCTGCCCCTATCTTCTTCTCATGCTCGTATGAAGAGCTGTTCAGACGTTACGATGTCCGAGTCGAGACGACGGTGGGTGGGGACGTGGACGCGAAAGTGGAGGTGGCCCGGTGGCGCAGCCGGTGAACGCGGACCTGGTGGACTCGGTGCGATCACGGTTGCCCGACGGTCCGCACCTGGCCGAGACCGCGGACGTGTTCGCGCTCCTGGGCGACCCCGGTCGGCTCACCCTGCTGGTTGCGCTCCTGGAGGGCGAACTGTGCGTCCGCGACCTGGCCGCCGCGTGCGGGCAGGGCGAGTCGGCGGTCTCGCACCAGTTGCGGCTGCTGCGCGCACACCAGGTGGTGACGGTGCGCCGGGCGGGCCGATTGGCCTACTACCGCCTCGCGGACGCGCATGTACGTCTGCTCCTGGACGTGGCGCTCGCGCACATCGGCCACGCCCCCGCCACCGATCACACCGGCTGCGCGAACGACCTTCCCGGAGGGACTTCATGACCACCCGCGACCACGACCACGGCCCGGACGCGCCCGGGTCCCCGGCGCCGACCCGAGAGCCGCACGGGGCCCACGGCAGTCACGACGGGCACGGCAGTCACGACGGGCACGGCAGTCACGACGGGCACGACCACGGGGGAGCCGGGCACGCAGGTCACTCGCACGGTGTCGCCGCGGACGCGGATCGGCGCTACCTGACCGCCGCGCTCGTGCTGATCGGCGCGTTCATCGTGGTCGAGGTCACGGTCGGCATCCTGGCGAGCTCGCTCGCGCTGATCACCGACGCCGGCCACATGGTCACCGACGCGTTCGCGATCGGCCTCGCGCTGGTGGCGATGCGGCTCGCGGCCCGACCCGCGCGTGGGCGCTGGACGTACGGATTCAAGCGCGCGGAGATCCTGTCCGCGCAGATCAACGGCATCACATTCCTGGTCCTGGCGGTGTGGTTCACCTACGAGGCGGTCCGGCGGCTGATCTCGCCGCCCGACGTCGAGGGCTCGCTGGTGATCGTCACCGCCGCGGTCGGCATCGTGATCAACGTGCTCGCGGCCTGGCTGATCTCGCGTGCCAACCGCTCCAGTCTCAATGTCGAGGGCGCCTACCAGCACATCCTCAACGACCTGTGGGCGTTCATCGCCACCCTGATCTCCGGTGTCGTGGTGCTGACCACCGGTTTCGCCCGGGCGGACGCGATCGCCTCGCTGATCGTGGCGGCGCTGATGCTCAAGTCCGGTATCGCGCTGGTCCGCGAGTCGTGGCGGATCTTCCTGGAGGCGGCCCCCGCCGGCATCGAGCCGGACACGGTCGGGGCGGACCTGGCCTCGGTCGAGGGTGTCACCGAGGTCCACGACCTGCACATCTGGACCATCACGTCCGGCTTCCCGGCGCTGTCCGCCCACGTTCTGGTCGAGCCCGGGGACGATTGCCACCGGGTGCGCGACCGGCTCCAGGAGCGGCTGCGCGAACGGTACGCGATCACCCACACGACGCTTCAGGTCGACCACGCCGACCCGGCGGTGCTGGCGATCGGCGCGACCCGCGGGCACTGCGAGGACCCGCACGGGACGGTACACACGCCCTGACGGGTGGTGAACGGCCGAGGAGCCCGCATACCGCTCGGCGGCGGTATGCGGGCTCCTCGGCTCGGGCGATGTTCTCGGCTCGGGTTCTCCTCAGTTCGAGGCGGCAGCCCGGACCGTGCGCAGGCGCTCGGAGCGCAGCTGCTCGTGCCAGTGGTCGCCCAGCGGGGTCAGCGGCACGCCGGTGGCCCAGGTGAGCAGCAGGTCGGCGAGCGCCGGGTTGCGCGACATCACCGGACCGTGCATGTACGTGCCGATCACCCGACCCGCGTAGGCGCCCTCGGTGCCGTCGCCGGTCCCGTTGCCGTTGCCGTGGGTGACCCGCGCCAGCGGCTTGGCGCCGGGGCCCACGTGGGTGACGCCCTGGTGGTTCTCGAACCCGGAGAGCACGGGCAGGCCGAGCGCGGGGTCGACCTCGGCCAGCACCTCGCCGACGCAGCGCTTCCCGGGCGCGCCCCGGCCGGAGCGGACGTCCAGCAGACCCAGGCCCGCCTCGGGCTGGTCGAGGTCGTCGATGAACTCGTTGCCGATGATCTGATAGCCCGCGCACACCGCGAGCAGCGCGGCGCCGGCACCGACCGCGGTGGCCAGCCCCGGGTCGCGGCGCAGGCGCTCGGCGGCCAGCCGCTGCGGCCGGTCCTCACCGCCGCCGATCAGGTAGATGTCCCCGGAGGTGGGGACGGGCTGGTCGGAGCGTACGTCCACGCGCTCGACCTCGATGCCGCGCATCAGCGCGCGACGCTCCACGATCAGTGCGTTGCCCTGGTCGCCGTATGTGCTGAGCAGGTCCGGGTAGATCCAGACCAGGCGCAGCCTGCTCTCACCGATCATGCCTGTGCCGCTTCCTTGATCGTCTTGCGCAGCTGTTGGAACGCCGTGTAGTTGGCGATGACCTCGATCTGGCCGGGCGGTGCCGCCGCGACCGCCTGGCCGAGCGTCTCGCAGACCTGGAACTGCAGGCCCGCGACCTCCAACCGGACGGCCAGGTCGAGTCGGCGCTGGCCCAGCACGAACAGCGGGCGGCCGGCGAGCTGGGTGAAGTCCACGTCCCAGATCCACGAGGTGTCCTTGCCGTCCGCGTCGAGCGCGTTGACGGACAGGATCACCGGGGTGGGCGGCGGGTCGATCAGCGAGAACGTCTCGACCCAGCCGGCCGGGTTCTTCGCCAGGAGCAGCCGCAGCTTGCGGCCCATGTAGTCGACCACGTCATAGCGGCCGGCGACGGCGGTGACGTGCTTCATCCGCTCCAGCGCCGCCTCCACGGGCACGCCGAACAAGGACGCGACGGCCGCGGCGGTGACCGCGTTGGCGCGGTTGGCCCGGCCCGGCAGCTGAAGGTGCAGCGGCCACACCCGCCCGTCCGGATCGACCATGCGGTCGCCGGCGAGCGACCAGGTGGGCGAGGGGCGACGGAAGTCGCACTGCGAACAGAACCAGTCGTCGCCCGGACGCTGCATCACGCCACCGCACTGCGGGCAGGACCAGGAGTCCTCCTGCCAGGTCTGCCCGGCGGCGACCCACAACACGTCCTTGCTGGAGGACGCGGCCCACACGATCAGCGGGTCGTCCGCGTTGGCGACCACGATCGCGTCGCGCCCGCGCAGACCCTCGCGCCACTTCTCGGCGAGCATCCGGGTCTCCGCGGCACGGTCGAGCTGGTCCCGGGAGAGGTTGAGCAGCGCGATGGCGACCGGGTCGGAGTCCCGGGCGACGCCCGCGAGGTACTTCTCGTCCACCTCGATCACGCCGTACCGGGCCTCGTTGCCCGCACCCGCGAGGGCGGAGGTGATTCCCGCCGGCATGTTCGCGCCCAGCGCGTTGGACACCACGGGACCCGCGGCGCGCATCGCCTCGGCGACCAGACGTGTGGTGGTGGTCTTGCCGTTGGTCCCGGAGATCAGCACCACCTGCAGCCCCACCGACAACTGCGCGAGCAGGTCCGGGGCGAGCCGCAGCGCGAGCTTGCCGCCGATGACCGAACCGCTGCCCTTGCCGGCGCGTCGCGAGATGGCCGCGGTCACCCGACTCGCGGTGATCGCCAATTTGGAACGCGGCGGCAACGCCTCGGAGGAGCGCTGCGGCGCACCCCCCTGGCCGGGAACGCTATTGCCTGACATCGAAGAAGGTTCCTCCAAGCGACGGCCCCGACCGGCGGTGGCCCATGACCGGTTGTACCGGCCGCCACCCTATAGGCGTGGACGCGCGGGGTGGTTGTCGTGGTTGCGCCCCGGCCGGGTCGGCAGGGCGTGCCTGTCCGCTCCGGCCGGCGCGCCGGCTGCGGGGTTTGGGATCTTGCGGCAGGTCGGTGGACCCGCTCCGGCCCGGTGGGCCGGGGCGGGTCGATTGGTGCTTTGGGGTTACGGGAGGCGGTGGTTCGGGGTTACCGGAAGTGGCGCTTCGGGGCTACGGGAGGCGCCAGTCGACCGGTTGGGCGCCCTGGGCGACCAGGAGGTCGTTGGTGCGGGAGAAGGGGCGGGAGCCGAAGAAGCCGCCGGCGGCCGACATGGGGGAGGGGTGGGCCGACTCGACCACGGCCGCGCCGGGGCCGAGCAGGGGCCGGGCGTTGCGGGCGTCGCGGCCCCACAGGATCGACACGAGCGGGGTGCCGCGGGCCGCGAGCGCCTTGATGGCCTGCTCGGTGACCTCTTCCCAGCCCTTGCCGCGGTGTGCGGCGGGGCGACCGGGGGCGGTGGTCAGGGCACGGTTGAGCAGCAGTACGCCCTGGGCGGCCCACGGGGTCAGATCGCCGTTGGTGGGCATCGGCAGGCCCAGGTCGCGGTTCATCTCGGTGAAGATGTTGATCAGCGAGCCCGGCAGCGGACGCACCTCCGGGGCGACCGAGAAGCTCAGCCCCACCGCGTGTCCGGGGTTGGGATAGGGATCCTGACCCACGATCAACACGCGTACGTCCGCGAAGGGTTGGGTGAACGCCCGCAACACGTTCGCGCCGGCCGGGACGTAACGCCGTCCCGCGGCGATCTCTCCTCGCAGGAAGTCGCCCATGGCGGCCACTCGGCCCGCCACCGGTTCCAGGGCCTTCGCCCATCCTGCCTCGACAATTTCGCCCAACGGCCGCGCCACCATGGGAGTTGAGCATAGGGCAAACGGGTGACAGTCCCGGCACGCCGGCGGCGCCGGCCACGGTACGGGCGTGCGGGTGGGGGGACTTGGCCGGTTTCGGGGCTGGAGGGTGCCGAGTGCCGCTGGCCGATGGCATGGGCGTTTTCGGTCGGCACGGGAAACGGGGAGGGCGGCCGTCGCGCCCGCGGTCAGGCCGGGGACATGACCTCGTACAGGTTTCCCGTGTCGTCGGTGAAGAACAGACCGCGTGGACACAAGGGGTGGTCGATGCGGCCGTTGGTCGGTTCGGCGGGGGAACTGCCGTACGGGATGTCGGCCGCCCGGAGCCGGGCCAGGATCGCGTCGAAGGTGGCCGGGTCGACGTCGAAGGCCAGGTGGTGTCCCTCCGCCGCGGCCACCGTCATGAAGTCGAGAGTGAGCTGCTCGTTGACCCGGACGGGCGCGAAATGGCCGTGGGCACCGTCCGGAGGCAGTTCCTCCAGGCCCATCACCGTGGCGAAGAAGTGGGCCGCCGCCCGGTGGTCCGTGGCGGGGACGATGGTGTGGTTCAGCGAGACGGCCATCCTGCGGCACTCCCGGGGGCGTCGGTCGGTACGGACACTCGCCTTCGCCACGGGAGACGACGATTTCGTCCGGAACGCGAGGCCGGTGGCCGGTCCGCCGGTCGAAGACGACGCCAGGGGAGACGCACGAGTTCCCGGCCGGGTTCCCGGGGGCGAGTCGTGGCGCGGTCGGTGCGGGTCGATGCCGGTCGGGTCGGCGGATCGTGACGGCGTGGGTCAGGTCCGGGCTCGGCCGTGTGGTCACGGGATCGCTCGACCCGTTCGGCGCCGGTGCGGACGGCGCTCGGGCGCGGCGGCCGGTGGGTGCCGGTCGACCACGCCGTGACGCCATGGGCATCCGTACGGCCGGCCGTACGGATGCCCATGGCGGTTCGCCGTCGGCTCTCGTGGCCTAGTCGAGCAGGCCCGTCACCGTGTCCCAGGCGTCCTCGGCGTCCGTGCCGGCCAGGGCCAGGGCCACCGCCGCCTCGCACGCGGCCAACGCGAAGACCGCCCCCACCCACGTGCGTTCCGCGGGGGTGAGGCGGCGCCACTCGATCGCGCCGCCGGCCCCGTCGACCAGATCCGACGCCACCACGAGCCAGCCCCACTCGGCGCTGCCCCGCCCGCCGGCCAGGGCGCGCAGTACGCCCGTGCCCAGCAACACATCCCGCACGCCGAGACCGCGGCCGAGCAACGACGCCTCCCGGGCCGCGGTGGGCCGCAACCACACCCCGCCGCGCGGAGCCACCATGGACACCACCCCGGCGGCGACCCGTCCTGCCGCCAATACCGCCGCCACCCGTCCGGCCGACCCGGATATCGCCCCCGAAACCGCCACCACTGCCCCTTATCGACACCAGTTCGCACCCCCGGCCCATCGACCGGCGGCCCACACCGTAGCGGTGCCCCGGATCGCGGCCCCCGCACCCCCACCACGCACACGACCCGCCAACGGTTTCCACCCCCCGTGTCCAACCGACTCGACGCCGCCGGAAAGAGCCGGGCACGGCGCGGCGGGGTGACCCGGTGCGGCAGCGCGGTGGCGCGAACGGGACGCGGTGGGCGGCCTGTTGTCGTGGCGCGTGAGTGGTGTGAGTCGGACGCGGCGGGGCGGGTGGGGTGGTTCGGTCCGGTGGTGGCTAGGCGGGCGGTTCGCTGTCGTGGCGTGTGGGGCGGCGAGTCGGACGCGGCCTGATGCGAAATGGGTGCGAGGAGGCGGAGCGCGGCGCACGGGGTGGTGCCGTCGGTGGTCGGACCGAGCACGGACAGAGCGACCGCGACCGCGATCGCGCCGAGCCCGACCGTGAGCGTGCCGCGGCTGCCCGCCGGGGCGACGACCGCCGGCAGGGCGGAGTGGGGCTGAGTGAGGCGGGTCGGGCGCGGTGCGGAACGGGCGAATGGGACGCGCAGGGGCATGGGCGGCGGGGTGCGTCCGGTGGGGCGAAGGTGCCTGGCGCGTGCCGTCGTGCGGACTTGGTTGTTTGATACGCGGGGGGACCTGCTTCCCACGAGGGGTCGGCCGGGGCCGGGGTCCGTGCCGGAATTCTCGTCCGGTACATGCACCCGGCCCTGCCCTCACGCCTGCACCCGCGCCGTGCCCGGACCCGCTTCTGTGCCGGTCCCGCGCTTGTGCCCATGCATGGGCTTGCTTGCGCGACCGCTACCGCTCCGCACATGGACCCGGTCCCGGCCCGCCGCGCTTCCGGGCCCGCCGCGCCCCCGTGCCCGCGCCTGGGCCCGTCCCCGCGTTCGCGCCCGGGCCCGGGCGCGGGATTGTTCCCGTGGCCCGGGCCCGGCGCCGTGACCGCAGTCGGGTTCGGTTCGGGTCGGGGTCAGTCGCGTAGGGCGCCTTCGGGACGGTAGACCGTGAGGCGGCGGCCCTTGGCGACGCGTAGTTGGGAGGCGCCGGGGCGGACTTCGCCGTCGACGGCGAGTTCGGCGCCCTCCTGTATTTCGGACAGGCGGACCGTGCGGGCCGTGGACGCCTCGTAGACGCGCGAGCGGCCGAGCGTGCCGGACAGGACGGCGGCCACCAGGCGGGTGCGGGCCAGGGGGCGGGAGGCGTCGACGATGCGCACGTCGAGGAGGCCGTCGGTGAGGTCGGGTCGGTAGGTGGGCGCGAAGCCCTCCGGGGCGTATTCGCCGTTGCCGAGGAACAGCAGCCACAACGAGCGCGGGCGGCCGTTGACGCGCATCTTGACCGGACCCGCGTCCCGGAGCACCCGGACCAGGCCCACCAGCATGGCCGGCCACTTGCCGATCTTGCCCTCCAACTCCTCGCGGAAGCGCACCAGATCGGGGTAGACGCCGAGCGAGAAGGTGTTCAGGAAGAGCTCAGGACCCAATTCCCGACCGTCGTCGGAGAACGGGTGCGAGTGGTCGCGCTGCAACTCGGCGACGTCCACCAGCACCGCCTCGCCCGCGGCGAGCGCCAGGGCGGTGTCGTCCAACCGGGTCAGGCCCAGGTCGCCGGCGAAGTGGTTGAGCGTGCCGGCCGGGAAGACCGCGAGTGGCATGCCCCGGTCCAGTGCGATCCGCGCCGCGCAGTTCACGCTGCCGTCGCCGCCGGCGACGCCCAGCACCTGCGCCTCCCGGGCCGCCTCGCACAACAACGCGACCAGGTCGCCGTTCTGGCCGCGCTCGACCACCTTGGCGCCGGGCAACAACTCGCGCAGGCGCTGGGCGGTGTCGCCCTCGGGGCCGGCCGAGGAGTTGACCACGACCACCAAGCCGTCTCCCTCGACCAGCGACGGCACCCTCCCGCGCGGGGGCGGTGCGGACGCCGCCTCCACCGGCCGGGTCGGCCACCAGCGCAGCGTCACCGCCGCGAGGCCCGCGCCCAGCGCCGCGCCCGCCAGCACGTCACCCGGATAGTGCACGCCCGTGTACACCCGGGAGAAGGCCACCGATCCGGCCAGTGCGCCGGCCGCGACACCCAACGGCCGCGACTCGAGCGCGACGCCCGTGGCGAAGGCCGCCGCGGACGCCGCGTGCCCGGACGGGAACGAGGTCGTCCACGGCTGCCGGCTGAGCCGGCGGGACAGCGGCACCGCGTCGATCACCGGCCGGGGCCGGCGTACCCAACTCTTGAGGACCACATTGGTCACGGTCGACGCGAGCGCCACCGAGCCCAGTCCGCGCAAGGCCGCCCGACGCCCGCTGCGTCCACCGGAAAGCGCCATTCCCGCACCGGTCACCGCCCACAGCCGCGAATGGTTGGCCGCGCGGGACAAAGCGGGCAGCGCCTTGTTCGCCCACGGCACATGATGCGTTGCCACCCACGCGAAGGCCGCCCGGTCGGCGGCATGGATCTTTCCCATGGCGCCATCACTACCCGCAACCGGTCTCGCACACCACGACCTGCGTCACATCCGGAGAGCCTCGGACACCTCGGACAGTTCGGCCCGATACTCGATGCGGTCGAGCCATTCGGCGGGCCAGCCGGCCATGCCGTGTACGGCGCCGATCATCGCGCCCGCCAACGCGGCGATCGAGTCCGAGTCGCCGGACGTGGCCGCCGCGCGGGCGAGCGCCGACCTCGGGTCGTCCGGATACAGCGCGACGCACAGCACGGCCGTGGCCAACGCCTCCTCCGCGAGCCAGCCGGCGCCGGTGACCCGGCACGGATCCGAGCGTCGGTCCCGCTCCAGCAGGGCGCGGTCCAACCGGTCCAGGACGCCCAGGCATTCGTCCCAGCCACGTGCGATGAAGCCCTCCGGCGTGTCCGCGAACGGGCCGCGCCACAGGTCCTCGCCGAGCCAGTCGGCGCGGTAGACCTTGCGCTGCGTCTCGGCGTGCGCACGCAGGTACGCGGGCAGTTCGGCGACCGGCACACCCGAGCGCAGCCCGTGCACGGCGGTCGCGGTCAGATCCGACGCGGCCAGCGCGGTCGGATGACCGTGGGTGACCGCGGCCTGGAGTTGCGCGGCGCCGCACCGGGCGGCCTCGTCGAGGCCGTCGACCAGGCCCAGCGGGGTGACCCGCATGTTCGCGCCGCAGCCCTTGGAGCCGCGGCGGGTCGCGTCGAGCCAGGTTCGTCCGGCGGCCAGCTCCGCGCACGCGGACATGCACGTGTGCCCCGGCGCGCGGGTGTTGTCCGGGGACTCCCACCAGGTCAGGAACCGCTCGATCACCAGCGGCGCGAACCGCTCCGCGGTCAACACCCGCGCGTCCGCGCGCGCGTCGATCAGTGCGTGGGCCACCGCCAGACCCATCTGGGTGTCGTCGGTGACCAGGGCCGGCGTGCCCTCGAGGTCCATCGGACCGGGCAGTTCGTACCGGCGCACGATCTGCGCGTAGGACAGGAACTCCGTCGGCGCGCCCAACGCGTCCCCGTACGCCAGCCCGAACATGCTCCCGCGCACCCGCTCCGCGTTCCCCACCATGTGGCACCACCCTTCGTCGAGGCCCCAGCCTGCCGGCCGCACGACCACCTTCCGGATCTTTTTTGACCCGGCACCGAGAGCGCGCGGAGCGTTGGCGGGCCGGGCGGGGTGTGGAGGCGGTCGTCGGAGGCGGGTGAGGCGGGGCGGGTTGGGGGCGGGGGTGGGGAGGCGGAGGTGCCGGATCGGTTCGGCTGCGGCCCGGGAGCGGGGCGGGGCGGTCGGGTGGGCGGGGCGGTCGGGCGCGATGCGGCGGCGGGAGTGCGGGCGTGGCGGCAGGTGTGGTGGCCGGAGGCGGGAGGGCGGCGGTCGGGGGCGCGACGGTCCGGGCGCGATGCCGCGAGGCACGGCCGGGGGTGCGTGCGTGGGTGGGATGTACCGTCTCGGGAGGGTTCGAAATCCGTGGATCGGGGCGAAGCTTCCGGTCATGGACGTACTCTCCGGCCGCATTCTGTTGCGCCCCATCGATCTCGATCGTTCGCTGGCCTTCTATCGGGACGTGCTCGGGCTCGCGATTGCCCGCGAGTTCGGGACCGGGATCCATCGGGGGACGGTGTTCTTCCTCGGCGGTGGTTTCCTGGAGGTCTCGGGCACCGCGACGGAGGCCGGGCCCGGGTGCGCGGATCTGCGGTTGTGGCTCCAGGTACGGGACTTGGTTGCCACCCACAAGGAACTCCTGGGCAGGGGCGCCACCGTGTTGCGCGAGCCGCGTCGTGAGGCGTGGGGGTTGGACGAGATGTGGATCGCCGATCCGGACGGTGTGCGGATCTGCGTGGTGCAGGTTCCGGACGAGCATCCGATCCGCTACCGACCCGGCATCTGACGGTTCGTCCGCAGCCGTCGGGAGAGCCGCCGGCTTCGCCGTGCGGGGCCGGTGTACCGCCCGATCGGCCGGTATCCCCGGGCCCCTTGACGCCCTCAAGTGCTGACGACACACTCAAGCTACCAGCCGGTAACAATTTCGACGACGTCCGGGGGCCCACCACCCATGACCGCCTTCAATCTCGCCCTCGACGAGGACCAGACCACCATCCGCGACTGGGTGCACGCCTTCGCCGCCGACACCATGCGCCCGGCCGCCGCCGAATGGGACGAGCGGGAGGAGACCCCCTGGCCGATCATCCAGGAAGCCGCCAAGATCGGACTGTACTCCCTCGACTTCTTCACCACCCAGGCCTTCGACCCCACCGGTCTGAGCATGCCGCTGATCATGGAGGAACTCTTCTGGGGCGACGCCGGGTTGGGCCTGGCGCTGACCGGCACCGCGCTCGCCGCGGCCGGCCTGGTGGCCAACGGCACGCAGGAGCAGATCATGACGTGGGCGCCGGAACTGTTCGGCACCGCCGACGACATCCGGGTCGCCGCGTTCTGCTCCTCCGAGCCGGACGCCGGCTCCGACGTCTCCTCGATGCGCACCCGCGCCACGTACGACGAGGCCACCGGCGACTGGATCCTCAACGGGGTCAAGACCTGGGCCACGAACGGCGGCATCGCGCACGTGCACGTCGTGGTCGCCACCACCGATCCCACCCTCGGCTCGCGCGGCCAGGCCAGTTTCGTGATCCCGCCGAACACGCCGGGGCTATCCCAGGGGCAGAAGTTCAAGAAGCACGGGATCCGCGCGTCGCACACCGCCGAGGTGGTCCTGGACAACGTCCGCGTCCCCGGCGACTGCCTGTTGGGCGGCAAGGACAAGCTGGACGAGCGGATCGCGCGGGCCAGGTCCGGTACGTCCGCGCGCTCGAACGCGGCGATGGCCACGTTCGAGTCGTCCCGCCCGGCGGTCGCCGCGCAGGCGGTGGGCATCGCGCGCGCCGCCTACGAGGTGGCCCTGGAATACGCGCAGGTCCGCGAGCAGTTCGGCCGGCCGATCATCGACAACCAGGGCGTCGCGTTCACCATCGCCGACATGCGCACCCGGATCGACGCGGCTCGGCTGCTCACCTGGCGCGCCTCGTGGATGGCGGCGACGAACCAGCCGTTCACCGCGGCCGAGGGCTCGATGTCCAAGCTGTACGCCGGCGAGACCGCCAAGTGGGTGACCTCCGCCGCGATGCAGATCCTCGGCGGCAACGGGTACACCCGTGAGTACCCGGTCGAGCGCATGCACCGGGACAGCGCGATCTACACGATCTTCGAGGGCACGAGCGAAATCCAGCGCCTGGTCATCGCACGCACGTTGTCCGGGGTGCCGATTCGCTGAGGACAGAGCGGCCGCTCGCCGGGTCCGTCAGCCGACCTGCGGCCACGGTCGGAGATCGAGTGGACCTATCGGACGCCCACGATCGTGACCGTCACGTGCGCATCGGTGATCACGAACGTGGCGATGCCCTCGACGCAGAACGCGTACTCGCGCATGTTGTTCGACCTGGTCGGATGTCCGACGTGCCACGGGTCCGAGGCGAGCGCCCGCACCATGCTGTCGTAGGCGGACAGGACGTGGCCCGGTTGCCCTTCAACCATTGCTGCGTGCTGTACGAGGCGTCGACGCGGTAGCTCATCCGGGGTCTCCCCACCGGGTGCGGTCGGCGGGCACGGTGTCGACGGGGAGGCCGGCGTTCAACCGACGGATGGTCTCTTCCATCTCGGGCCAGTCCGGGGAGCGGCGGCGCGCGAGTTCGCCCTGCCACAGGGGCAGCATGTCGGCGAGGGGCCGGAGATCGCCATTGGCGTTGGCCGCGGTAAGTGCGGCCTGGTACTCGTCCTCGAATTCCATGCGCAGGTCGTCGGGCAGTTCGGCGCGCAGCTCGGCCGGGGTGGCGTGCTCGGGCCCGCCGAATCCGATCGTGTGCCGGGGTCGACGGGGGTCCTTGGTCTGCTCGTCCATGTCTCCAGCGTGCCGGCCCGGCCGTCTCGTTCGGTAGCCGGCGTGCGCGCACTCGACGTACGCCCCCGACGGCCCGTCGTGAGCCCCCGCCCGCGGCCCCCTCAGCGCAGTGGGCCCGGCTCCGGTGTCGGGTGCGGCTCGTCCGGGACAGGGGGTGAGCCCGGGTCGGGGGGCAGTGGTTCGGGGCCGGGTTCCGGCAGCGGGTGCGGCGTCGGCATCGGCGGGGCCGGGGGCAGTGGGTCCGGCCATGGGTCGGTCACGGCAACCTCCTGGACGAGGGTGGTTCCGGGCGTGCCCGGACACATCGCGGCGGCGACGTCACCTTGCAAATACCCGCACCGACGCCGACCCACCTCCGGCCACGCCGATCCTGCCGTTGCAGGTACCTGCGAGCACCCGTGAACGTGCTTCCGCCGCGTGGTCCGGCGGCCTGATCATCCGACGAAATCCACCCATGGCGCCCTCGATCAATCGGACAAATCCGGGTGGAAGCCGCATCGATACGCCAGGAAGAAGGTCGACCACCCCCGGGTTGCACCTAATCTGAAGGCCCTCGTTCGAACAGGAGAAACCCATGGGCGGCCAGGTCCCGATCAGCGAAACCCCCCTCCCGGGCATCGGTACGCAGTACACGCTCTCCACCGTCGCCGGCCGCGCCATCTCCGTGGTCGCCGGCCGGGACGGAGTGCGTCGGATCGCCTTCTACAACGTCGACGACCCGGACGCCTGTGGGCCCGGCGTGCGACTGACCCGCGCCGAGGCCGTGGCGCTCGCCGAACTGCTCGCCGAGGACTGACCCCGCCCGCTCGCGGACCCCCTCACCCGCGTTCGAGCCGCAGACCGTCCTGCCCCTGCGAACACCGCGAGTACAGCCCCACCATGCACCCGGCAACACTGCTCATCGAACTCGGCGCCATCATCCTGGGCCTGTCCATCCTCGGTCGGGTCGCCACCCGAATGGGGATGTCACCCATCCCCTTCTACCTCCTCGGCGGCCTCGCCTTCGGGCACGGCGGCGTGCTCGACCTCTCACAGAGCGACGACTTCATCGAGATCGGCGCCGAGATCGGCGTGGTCCTGCTCCTGCTGCTGCTCGGCCTGGAATACACGGCCGGCGAACTGGTCACCAACCTGCGCGCCGCCGCGCCCGCCGGGGCGATCGACGCGCTGCTCAACGCGGTCCCCGGCTTCCTGGCCGGCCTGCTGCTCGGCTGGGGGCCCACCGCAGCGCTCGCCCTGGCCGGCGTCACCTGGATCTCGTCGTCCGGGGTGATCGCGAAGGTGCTCGGCGACCTGGGCCACCTGGGCAACCGGGAGACCCCGGTCGTGCTGTCCGTCCTGGTCATCGAAGACCTCGCGATGGCGCTCTACCTGCCCATCCTCACCGCGCTGCTGGCCGGCGTCGGGCTGCTCGGCGGCTCGCTCACCGTGGCCATCGCGCTGGGCACGATCAGCATCGTGCTCTTCCTCGCGCTTCGGCACGGCGGCCGGATCTCCAAGGCACTCTCCAGCGAGGAGCCGGAGTTCCTGCTCCTCGGCGTGCTCGGCCTGACCCTCCTCGTCGCCGGCGTCGCGGACAAGCTGCAGGTCTCCGCGGCCGTCGGTGCCTTCCTGGTCGGCATCGCGATCTCCGGCGACGTGGCCGAACACGCGCAGACCCTGCTGGCGCCGCTGCGTGACCTGTTCGCCGCGGTCTTCTTCGTGTTCTTCGGCCTGTCCACCGACCCGGGCGCGCTGCCGGGCGTGCTGCTGCCCGCCGCGGCGCTGGCCCTGGTCACCGCGCTGACCAAGATCGCCACCGGCTACTGGGCCGCCGCCCGGGCCGGCATCGCCAAACCCGGCCGCTACCGGGCCGGCGGCGCACTCGTCGCACGCGGCGAGTTCTCCATCGTGATCGCCGGTCTGGCCGCCACATCGGGCGTCGAACCCCGGATGGGGCCGTTCGCCGCCGCCTACGTGCTCATCCTGGTGGTCGCCGGCCCCTTCACCGCGCGCTACGCCGAACCGGTGCTGCGCCGGCTGTTCGGACCCAAGCCGATGCCGGCCCCGATCGAGGAGGACGACGACGACCTGAGGCCGCTGTAGCCGGGGTCCGGCGACCCCGGCCGATCATGCCGAGAGGGCGTCGCCGACCACGTGTACCGATCGGCCGACCCAGGTGTCGGTGCGCATGGAGGCCAGTACGTCCGGGTGCGTCGAGGTCGCCACCGACCGTACGCCGCCGGTGCCCTCCACGACCGCGATCGCGATCGCCGGTTCGCCCTGCTCGAACGCCACCGTGCAGCCCACCACCTCGGCCGGCCCCGCGTAGTCCGCGTCCACCGGGCGGCTCGGCAACTCCGCGCGCACCTCGATCGCGCGGAAACCGTCGGCGGGCGGGCGATCCGACCACAGCGCGCCGGCCTGCTTGGTGACCATCCCGGACACGCTCGTCACCAGCCCGTCGCCGCCCGCGCGCACCCGTCGGGCCACCTCGACCGTGGCCTGCAACGCGTAGTTGTTCAGCGGTCCGCCGGCGAACGCCATCCCGCCCGTCGCGGTCAGCTCCCGGCCGGGGCGCCCGTTCAGGCCCAGCTCGTGCCGCTGGATCCGGACCGCCGCCGGGAAGCAGCTGTACAGGTCCAGGTGCGTCGTGTCGGACAGCCCGGCGCCCAGTGCCGCGCCGACCGCGGCGAACCCCGGGGAGCGGTCCGGATCGGGTCGGGCCACCAGCGGCACCATCGTGTTCGCCTCGGCCGCCGCCGTCGGGAACACCCACCGGTCGCGGGCCACCCCGAACCGGCGCGCGGCCTCGGCCGAGCACAGCAGCAGCGCGGCGGCCTGGTCGACGTTCATCTGCGAGCAGTGCCACTTCGAGTACGGGCTCGCCAGCCACGCGTTGCGCCCGGCGGGTGCCAGCAGCTCGTCCGCGGACACCGCGCGGCCCCGGATCGAGTGCCCGGCGTCGGCGGCGACCGTCGAGAAATCCGCCCACAGCGCGGCGATCTCCCGGGCGTCGTCCGCCGGCGGCCGGCCCTGCGCGGCGCCGATCGCCGACTCCATCACCGCGTACTGCCGCGCGGGCACGGCCAGATGCCGATCGATCTCGACCCGGGCCAGGATGTCCGCGCCGGGCGCCCACACCGTGTCCGGGACCCCCTCCGCGACCGGATCCGCGAGTTCGAGCCCGGCGATCCGCGCACGCAGTCGCCGATGTGCCGCCTCGCCGCCCACGACGAGCACCACCTCGGCCCGCCCCGCGGCGATCTCGGCGCAGGCCCGGGTGATCAACGACTGTTGCAGGACCCCCAGTTCGGCCAGCGTGCTGTGCGCGTCCACGATCTTGAACCGGTCCGCCAGCCAGCGCCCGGGATCGCCGTGCCGCCAGGTTCCGCGCGGTACGAGCACGTGCCCTACCGCCCGCAACAGCGCGCCCGACCCCGCGGCGGCCTCCTCGACCGCCTGCGCCATCAGCTCCAACTCGCCGACCCCGGCCCCGGCCTCGGTCAGGCGCTGCCGCGCCATCCCGGCCCCGACCAACACCGGCGTCCGCGGATCGACCGCCTCCAGCCCCATCGCCGCCCCCTTGCCACAGCCCAGCCGCCCCGGACCACCCGGCGCGCGCCGACGTTAGCCGCGGATCCCGACGATCACCAGTGCGTTCGTCGCCGTCGTGGCGCCGGCCGCGGTTGTGGATCACTCTTCGGCGGGCATAGGACAACCTTCGGCCGGTGGTTCGAGGAGCGGTGTGCGAGGAGCGGTGTGATGACCGAGCACGATCCGTATGTGCGGGTGCGCGGCGCGCGGGAGCACAACCTGCGGGACGTGGACGTGGACATTCCGCGCGACACGTTCGTGGTGTTCACGGGGGTGTCCGGATCGGGAAAGTCCTCGCTGGCGTTCGGCACGGTGTACGCGGAGGCGCAGCGGCGCTACTTCGAGTCGATCGCGCCCTATGCCCGGCGGTTGATCCAGCAGGTCGGGGCGCCGCACGTGGACGAGATCAGCGGGTTGCCGCCGGCCATCGCGTTGCGTCAGCAGCGGTCCGCGCCGACCTCGCGCTCGACGGTGGGCACCCTGACGACGCTGTCCAATTCGCTGCGGATGCTCTTCTCCCGGGCCGGCGACTACCCGCCCGGCGCACAGCGGGTGGATTCGGACGCGTTCTCGCCGAACACCGTCGCCGGCGCCTGCCCGAACTGCCACGGCCTGGGCCGGGTGCACGAGGTGAGCGAGGAGTCGCTGGTCCCGGATCCGAGCAAATCGATCCGGGACGGGGCGATCGCCGCGTGGCCCGGCGCCTGGTACGGGAAGAACCTGCGGGACATCCTGGACACGCTCGGCTACGACGTGGACCGGCCGTGGCGCGAGCTGCCCAGGGCGGAGCGTGAGTGGATCCTGTTCACCGACGACCAGCCGGTGGTCACGGTGCATCCGGTGCGGGACGCGAGCCGGATCCAGCGCGACTACCAGGGCACGTACAGCAGCGCGCGGCGGATCGTGCTGAAGACGTTCGCGAGCTCGAAGAGCGCGACACAGCGCAGGCGGGTCGAGCGCTTCCTGCGCAGCGGGCCGTGCCCGGTGTGCCACGGTCGGCGGCTGCGGCCCGCGTCGCTGGCGGTGACCTTCGCCGGGTACGACATCGCCGCGCTGGTCGCCCTGCCGCTGGCGGAGGCGGCGAAGGTACTGGCCGGGGCTGGGGCCGACGGCGAGCCGGCCGCGACGATCTGCGCCGATCTGGTGGCGCGGATCGCGGTGCTGGTCGAGTTGGGCCTGGGTTATCTGAGCATGGACCGGGAGACGCCGACGTTGTCGTCGGGCGAACTGCAGCGGTTGCGGCTGGCCACCCAGTTGCGGTCGGGGCTGTTCGGGGTGGTGTACGTGCTGGAAGAGCCGTCCGCCGGGCTGCACTCGGCGGACACCGAGGCGCTGCTCGTGGTGCTCGACCGGCTGCGCGCGGCGGGCAATTCGCTGTTCGTGGTGGAGCACCGGATGGCGGTGGCGCGCCGGGCGGGCTGGCTGGTGGACGTGGGTCCCGGCGCGGGGGAGGGCGGCGGCCGGATTCTGTACAGCGGCCCGCCGGACGGGCTGCGTGAGGTGGCCGATTCGGCGACCCGCCGATTCCTGTTCCCGACCGGTCCGCCGCCGGCGCGGGAACCGCGGTCGCCGAGCGGGTGGCTGACGCTGACCGGGGTGAGCCTGCACAACCTGCGCGAGTTGGACGTGCGCCTGCCACTGGGCGTGTTCACGGTGGTCACCGGGGTCTCCGGGGCGGGCAAGTCCAGTCTGATCGGCGGGGTGTTGGCGGACGTGACGGCGGAGCACCTGGGCAGCGGGGCGCAGGAGGACGAGGAGCGGCGGCAGGAGTCCGGGGAGATTCGCGCGGTCGAGGGTCTGGAGGTGATCGACCGCATGGTGCGAGTGGACCAGAAGCCGATCGGGCGCACGCCGCGCTCGAACCTGGCCACCTACACCGGCCTGTTCGACACGGTCCGCAAACTGTTCGCGGACACCGACGCGGCGCGCGAGCGCGGGTGGACCGCGAGCCGGTTCTCCTTCAACGTGGACGGCGGCCGGTGCGAGACGTGTTCGGGCGAGGGCTTCGTCGCGGTCGAGCTGCTGTTCCTGCCGGGGACGTATGCGCCGTGTCCGACCTGCCACGGTGCGCGCTACAACCCGCGGACGCTGGAGGTCGCCTACCGCGGGCTGAGTGTGGCGGACGTGCTCGGGCTGACCGTGGACGCCGCCGCCGACTTCCTCGCCGAGGTGCCCGCCGCCGCGCGCAGCCTGACCACGCTGCGCGAGGTGGGCCTGGGCTATCTGCGGCTGGGCCAACCGGCGACCGAGCTCTCCGGCGGCGAGGCACAGCGGATCAAGTTGGCGAGCGAGCTGCAACGGGCTCGGCGCGGGCACACGCTGTACCTGTTGGACGAGCCGACGGCCGGGCTGCACCCGGCGGATGTCGAGTTGTTGATGCGCCAGTTGCACGGACTGGTCGCCGCGGGCAACACGGTGGTGGTGGTCGAACACGACCTGGATGTGATCGCCGGCGCGGACTGGATGATCGACATGGGCCCCGGCGGCGGGGCGAACGGCGGCCGGATCGTGGCGAGCGGGGTGCCGGCGGACGTGGCGGCGAAGGGCGCGGGGGTGACCGCGCGATTTCTGGCGGCGCCCTGACGGACCGGGGCGCGGTCGGGTCGGACCGGCGGGGTCGGCAGTCCGGTCGGGGGACGGGGCGCGGCCCGGGAGCGGGCGGGCGCCGGGGCGCGGCGCGTTTGACCCCCGGCCCGAGGGGTCGGCGTTCCGGTCCGGTCAGCCCGTGTCCGGCCCGGCCAGGTAGGCCAGGATGGCGGCCGGATCCTCGCTCGCGCACGCGGCCCGCACGGCGGACTCGTGCGCCTCGGCCAGCGCGTTCAGCCGGGCGAGGCGATCGTGGCCGCGCCGGGACAGATGGGCCGTGATCCGGCGGCGGTCCGTGCCGGACTGGCGTCGGTAGATCCAGCCGTTGTCCACCAGCGTGTCCACGATCCGGGTCAGGCTGGCATGCGGAATCAGCAGGCTCTGGGCCAGATCGCCCATCGACCGGCCCTCGCCGTCGCCCAGGGCGCGCAGCACGAGCCACTGGTCGAAGGTGCAGTTCTCCTCGGCCAACGTGTGGGTCAGCGTGCGGGTGAGGCGGCGCTGCGCGAGGGTGAGCATCTCGACCAGGAGCGGCTGCCCGACGGCCCGCTCCGCGAGTTCGCCGGCGGACATGCCCATCACCCCTTCACCAGACCGTTCTCGGGAGCATACTTACTCGCCTGATGAGCGTCGAGACAGTCTTGATCGAGCCGCTCGACGCACTGCATTCCGACCGGAACCCGCACGTGCTTCGAGTGGGGCTCGTGGTGCCCCAGTCCGGTGCGCTGGGCATCATCGGGCCCTCCGCGGTGGATGCGGCGCTGCTCGCGGCGCACGAGATCAACACGGCCTGCGGGGTGCGCGACCGCCCGCTGGAACTGGTCCTGGTGGACGCCGGCCGGCCGCCCGACCAGGTCGCGGCGCAGGTCGAACTGCTCGGCGACGCCGGAGCGGTGGACGTGTTGGTCGGCTTCCACACCAGCGATGTGCACCGGGCGATCGAGGCGGTGGTGAGCGGCCGGACCCCGTACATCTTCACCCCGCCGCACGAGGGCGGTGGCCGACTGCCCGGGGTGGTGTGCACGGGGGTCGACCCGATGCGTCAGCTGCGCGAGTCGATCGGGTGGCTCACCGAGCACCATCGGCTGCGCCGGTGGGCGCTGATCGGCAACGACTACATCTGGCCGCAGGCCATCCACGCCGCCGCCACGCGGTTGATCACGGACGCGCGCAGCAGTGTGGTGTACGAGCGGCGGGTGGGCTTCGGTGCGGTGCGGGCGGGACTGGACGAGTTGTTCGCCGGGCTGCGGGCCACCCGGGCCGATGCGCTGCTGCTCAGCCTGATCGGCCGCGACCTGGTCGACTTCAACCGGGCGTTGCGGCATGCCGGGCTGGATCGCATCCTGGTGCGGCTGTCCGGCTCGCTGGAGGAGAACGGGCTGTTGGCGTACGGCGGGGACGACACCGGCGCGATGTACGCGGTGATGCAGTCGTTCGCGTCGCAGACCGACGATCGCCGGCTGGGCCTGGCCGAGCGGCACCGGTCGTTGTTCGGGCCGCAGGCGCCGGTGCTGGATGCCTACGCCGAGGGCCTGTACGACGGGCTGCACCTGGTCGCGGCGTTGGCCGCGCGGGGTGCGCTCGCGCCGAGCGGGTTGGCGGCGGAGGTGCATCGCCTGTTGGACGGGGACCCGGAGGCCGCGCGCGGGGCCTGGGCCCGCTCGCCGCTGGGGCCACCGCGCCGGCAGGTGTACCTGGCTCGGGCGGAGGGGCTGGATTTCGCCGTGTTGCCGCGACGAGAAAGTACTTCCATTTGGAAATAACTGGTTCTAAGGTCTCTCCGAGACCCCTCGGGGTCGTCCCGAGGAGAGACCATCATGAGCGAAGTCCCCGCGCCCGAAATCCCCGGAAGACCCGGGTCGACCGGTAGACCCGGCTCCACCGACCGTCCCGGCCCGACCGAAGGCCCGGGCCCGACCGGCAGCCCCGCGTCGATCGAGAAGTACGGCTACAAGCAAGAGCTCCGCCGCTCCCTGAGCTTTCGTGACCTGCTCGTCTACGGCCTGGTCTTCATGGTCCCGATCGCGCCGTTCGGCATCTTCGGCGGCGTGTTCCAGGGCTCGGGCGGCATGGTGGCGCTCGCCTACGTCATCGGCATGGTCGCGATGATGTTCACCGCGCTGTCCTACGCCCAGATGTCCCAGGCGTTCCCGATGGCCGGATCGGTGTACTCCTACGCCGGCCGCGGTATCGCCGCCCCGGTGGGCTTCCTGGCCGGCTGGATGATCCTGCTCGACTACATCCTGGTCCCCGGCCTGCTCTACCTGATCGCCGCCGTCGCGATGAACTCGCTCGTCACCTCGATCCCGGTGTGGATGTGGGTGGTCGGGTTCGTGCTGCTGAACACGGCGGTCAACTACCTCGGCGTGGAGATGACCGCCAAGGTCAACAAGATCATGCTGATCGGCGAACTGATCGTCCTGATCGTGTTCATCGTGATCGGCGTGGTCGCACTGATCGACGGCAAGGGCCGCGGCTTCGACTTCACCCCGATCTACAACAGCGACACCTTCTCCTGGAGCCTGGTCTTCGGCGCCGTCTCGATCGCGGCGCTGAGCTTCCTCGGCTTCGACGGCATCTCCATGCTGTCCGAGGAGAACAAGGACTCGGCCAAGGCCATCGGCAGGTCGATGGTCGCCGCGCTGCTCCTGGCCGGGACGCTGTTCATCGTGCAGACGTGGGTGGCCTCGCTGCTGGTGTCCGACCCCAAGGCGCTGATCGACAACGGCGACCCGGACGGCACCGCGTTCTACGACGCGGCCCGGGTGGCGGCGGGCGGCTGGCTGGCCAAGCTCACCGCCGTGGCCACCGCGATCGCGTGGGGCTTCGCCAACTCGCTGGTGGCCCAGGCCGCGACCTCGCGCCTGCTGTACGCGATGGCCCGGGACCGGCAACTGCCGTCCTTCCTGGCCAAGGTGCACCCCAAGCACCGGGTACCGGTCAACGCCACGCTGCTCACCGCGGCGGTCTCGCTCGCCCTGGGCCTGTACACCAGCACCCGCGACGACGGCATCACCACGCTGAGCAGCCTGGTCAACATCGGCGCGCTCACCACCTTCCTGGTGCTGCACGTGTCGGTGGTCGTGCACTATCTCGTCCGGCACCGGAGCCGGGACTACTGGCGGCACCTGATCGCACCCTCGCTCGGCTTCGCGATCCTGGCCTACGTCGTCCACAACGCCGACGGCGACGCGAAACGACTGGGCACGATCTGGTTCGCGATCGGCGTCGCCCTTCTCGCCGGCCTGGTCCTGGCGGGCCGCCGGCCCAAAATCTCCGCCATCGACCACGTCGAGGAACCGGTATGACCCTGCTCGAAGTCGTCTCCCTGAGGCCGACCTACCACCAGTACGCCTACACCTTCGGCGGGCGCCGGCCCCTCGTGACGGTCCGGCCCGGCACCATCGTCGAGTTGTCCACCGAGGACTGCTTCGGCGGGAGCGTCAGGGGCATCGACGACCTGCCCAGCGCGGTGTGCACCTTCCCCTACCTCAATCCGGTCACCGGACCGATCGCGGTCGAGGGCGCCGAACCCGGCGACACCCTCGCGGTGCACTTCGTGGACATCACGCCCGCCCGCGACTGGGGCATCTCCAGCACCTTCCCGCACTTCGGCGCGCTGACCGCGACGCCCACCACGGCGATGCTGCACGCCCCGCTGGAGGAAAGGGTGTGGGTGTACGACCTGGACGTCGCGGCCGGCGTCTGCCGCTTCCGGGCCCGGAGGAGCGACTTCACGGTGGAACTGCCGCTCGACCCGATGCACGGCACCGTCGGGGTCGCGCCGGCGGGCGGCGAGACGCTGATGTCGATCACCCCGGGGGCGCACGGCGGCAACATGGACACGCCCGAGATGCGCGCCGGTACCACCGCGTACTTCGGCGTCAACGTCGCGGGCGGCATGCTCTCGATCGGTGACGGCCACGCCCGACAGGGCGAGGGGGAGGTGTGCGGGACCGCGGTCGAGGCGGCGATGCGCACGGTGATCGTGGTCGACCTGATCAAGGGCGGCGCGCCGGCGTCGCCGCGCCTGGAGAACGACGACCACCTGCTCACCACCGGTTCGGCCCGCCCGCTGGAGGACGCCTTCCGGATCAGCCAGCGCGACCTGGTGGACTGGACGGCGGACCTGCTGGACCTGGAACTGCTCGACGCCTACCAATTGGTCAGCCAGGCCGGCCTGGCCCCGGCCGCCAACGTGTGCGACACCAACTACACGATGGTCGGCAAGCTGCCCAAGGCGGTGCTCGGCCGACACCGGGCCTACGAGGGGCGGCACGACCACCTGCGGGCGGTGGCCGCGGCCTATCTGGCCGAGCGCTGAGACCGCGGCACCGGTCGGGACCGCAGCGTTGCGAAGTCCCGTCCCGGTGCCACGACTCCGGGACCGGAGGGGCCACCGGTTCCCGGTGCCCGGCGGCGGCCGATCGGCCGCCACCGGGCGGGATGGGGGACATCCCCGGGGAGGAGCGGACGCGTCCGCCGACGCGGATCCCCTCACGGGAGCCCGGGGATGTTCCTGCGTGTGTGCCGACGGCCGGCACCTCTCGTCCCGAGGTGCCGGCCCGGTGACCCGGCGGGGTGGGAATTACCGGCTCGTGTGGGTGTTGGCACTCGTGTGAACGTGTTGCCGCCGGGTGTCCGGCTCTCCGTGCTCGACCGGTCGCTCACCCTGGAGGGAGAGCACCCCGCCTCGGCGCTGCGCCACGCCGTGGCGTTCGCGCGCGACGTGGAGCGCCTGGGATACCACCGCTTCTGGGTCGCCGAGCATCACAGCGTGCCGGGCGTGGCCGGGTCGGCACCCACCGTGCTGGCCGCCGCGGTGGCGGCGGTCACCGAGCGGATCCGGGTCGGGACCGGCGGGGTGATGCTGCCCAACCACCAACCGCTGGTGGTGGCCGAACAGTTCGGCGTCCTGGAGTCGCTGTACCCGGGGCGGATCGACCTGGGCGTGGGTCGGTCGGTGGGCTTCACCGACGGCATCCGGGCCGCGCTGGGCCGGGGCAAGGACGCGGCCGAGGACTTCCCGGACCGCCTGGCCGAACTGCTCGGCTACTTCCTGGGCACCCAGGACGCGCACCCCGGAGTGCACGCCCGACCGGCCGAGGGGCTGCGCCCCGCCCCCTTCGTGCTCGCCACCGGTGCCGGCGCCGACCACGCGGCGCGCGCCGGGGTGCCGCTCGTGGTCGCCGCGGCGATCGGCGCGGAGCGCATGCTGAGCGCGATCGAGCGCTACCGGACCGCGTTTCGCCCGTCCGCGTGGTCGGCGCGGCCCTATGTCGTGGTGGCCGGCACGGTCGCGGTCGCGGACACCGCGGATGCGGCCCACGACCTGCTGCTGCCCGAGGCGTGGGCCGCCGCCTACTCGCGCACCCGGGGCACGTTCCCGCCGCTGATCCCGGCCGAGCGAATCCGCGCGACCGCGATGAGCCCGCGCGAGCGGGAACACCTGGAGGCCGCGCTCCGCGACCAGATCCACGGCACCGCCGAGAGCGTGGCCGGCGAACTGGCCGGCCTGTTCGCCCGCACCGACGCGGACGAATTCCTGGTCACCACGAGCGCGTACGACCGGGCCGGCCGACTGGACTCGGCCCGACGCCTGGCCGAACTCGCGGGCATCGCACCCCGGATCGCGGCCGGCGCCGTGCGTTGAGCCCGAGGGCGCGGTCACGATCGAGGGCCGGCCGCCCGGCCGCGCGGTGTCGGTCCGCTCCGCTCGGCGGCGCAGCAGCCGCTTCTCGGGCCCGGCGCCGGGCCGATCGCACCGCAGGTGTGTCCGCGAGGCAGCTGCGCGTGTCCGTTGCCCGGCGCCGGGCCGATCGCACCGCAGGTGTGCCCGCGAGGCACGTCCGCGTGTCCGTTGCCCGGCGCACGCCGAGGTGCGGCATCGGGCGCCGCCGCCGGTCACCGGGGGAGTCGGCCGGCCCGCGTGGCAGCGTGCGCGCGTTGCTAACGTGGTGCGGCCCGAGCCGGTCGTTCTGCGGGGAGGTTCCGACCGATGGCCCATGCCGGCCAGCACGCACACACGCTTCCACACCCATATGCACCCGGGCACACACCCGCGCACGCGGCCGTCGAGACGCCCGCGCAGATCGAGCGGCGCTGGATCGCCAACGTGGCCTCCGTGGTCGTGCCCGGTGTACTCGCGCACCGGATGTTGCGCCCGGCGCACCGGATCGGCAAGCCGGACGGGCTGATGGGCAACCTCAACCGGGTGCGCGCCTGGCTCGGTCTGACGATCGTGCTGGCCGTGTTCCTGCGCGGGCTGTACCAGGAGCGCACGCACACCTCCGGCGAGGCGGCCGGCACCACCACCAAGGTGCAGGGTGCGCAGGTGATCTCCGAATTCGCGTCGGCGATGGTGCGTCGGCTCGTGCTGCTGCCGCTGTACGGCATCGTCGGCATCCTGCTGATGGGCTTCGTGCTGGTGCTCTGTGCCCGGCCGCACCTGCGCTCGCTGACCATGCGGCAGTTGATCCATCCGGTCCGCTCGGTCGGGCTGTTCCTGGTCGTTCCGGTGCTGGGCATCGCGCTGGCCGTGGTCTGTCGCAAGGGCGCCGGCCTCGGCGCCGACACCAACACGCTGCGCACGGACGGGACCACGGTGCAACTGGTGTTGTCGTGGGTGTCCATGGTCACCGCGATCTGGGTCTTCGGGTTCGCCCTGGTGGCCATCTGGCAGGTGGCGCAACACCTGTTCTCGGCGGCGGACGGGCACCCGATCCTGCCCGCGCTGATGGCGATGTGGCTGGCCTGGACGTTCGCGCTCACCGACCTGCTGGTCAAGACCGACAACCCGCTGTTCGCGGGCTCCGACATCGTGCCGGACAACGTCAAGGCCGTGGTCGGCCTGGGCGGTTCGGTGATCATCACCGGGCTCGGCATCTGGGAGATCCGCCGGCTCGGCCGCTGGAACGGCATCACCTGGCGCAGCGGCCCGTGGGGGTCACGGTCCCCGCAGACCCCGGGCGCGGTCCGGGGACCGAGCTGAGGCACGGCGCGGACAGCGGTTCACCGGGTGCCCGCGCCCGAGCCGGACCCGGCCAGGTCCTGGCGGACGCTCACCACACGTCGGGCGTCCGCAACCGGCTTCAGGGCCCGCGCCGTGCGCCGACGATCAGGCGGTAGCCGAGGCCGGCGGTGCTTTCGTCGACCAGGAACAGTCGGCCGTCGTGCTCGAAGGGCGTGGGCATCGCCTCGGCGAGGGAGACGCCCAGCCGCAGCGGATACTCGTCGAGAACCCGGATGTGGCCGGTGTCCGGGTCGAAGCGGACCAGGCGCGGCGGCTTGCTGCCCCGGGCGTTGACCCACACCCGCAGACCGCCGTCCGGGTCGACCGAGATCGGCGCGGCCTTGCTGTCCACGCTCAGGCGCAGCATCTTGACGGCGGCGGGCAGCGCGGAGATCCAGCGCACCCGGCCGCTCTCCCGGTCGACCGCGATGATCTGGTTGGCCCCGGGCGTGTTCGAGGCGTGTACGGACTGCCCGTTGTTGCCGGGCACGTAGATCGTGCGTCGGTCGGCGAGGATGCGCGGCACGGTGTCGTGCGTGCTCTTGTGTGCGTCGTCGCGCGCGTCGCCGACCAGCGGACCGCCGACCTCGATCGGGTAGGCGGGCTCGCCGCGTTCGGACAGCACGACCAGCCGGGCCGGACCGCCCGGCGTGTTCGGCTCGGCGACGATCACCGGGGAGGTGGCCACCACCGGCGACCCGTCCTTGGGTACCGTGCCGTCCCTGGGCAGTTTGTGCACCCAGGCCGGCTTGCCGGTGAGCGGATCCACGGCCCAGACGGCGTCGGTGGTCCCGCACAGTCCGTTGGCGACGAGCGCCGGCCCGCCGCGGAAGCCGGTGACGTGACAGCCCGCCGCGAAGGTGCGGTCCGCGACCCACAATTGGGCACCGTCCCTGATCCGGAACGCGGTGTCGCCGCTGACCGCGACGCCGCGCGAGACGGCCAGGCGCTCGCGGGCCGGGGGTTCCTTGGCGGTGCGCGGCTTGCTCCACACCTCGGTGCCGGAGGTGATGTCGATGCCCGCGATCCGGTCGCAGGAGGTACCGACGCCGTAGACGACGACGGCGATCGGCCCGTCGGTCTCGGCGCCCGCGGCGCACATCGCGGCGCCGTTCGGGAGCGGCTTCTCCCATACGGTGGCCCCGCTGTTCACCCGGTACGCGACCACGCGGGCGCGTTCCGAGCGGACCACGGTGTCGCCCTGGAACCAGGTGCCCTCCAGCGTGCGCGCGTCGGCGACCGCGATTCCCGGGGGCTTGGGGCCGTCCCGGCCCTCCTTCAACGACCAGGCGACCGCGACGCGTTCGCCGGTGTTGTCGTAGTCGTCGGGGTGGACGGCCTGGCGGACCGCGCCCACGCCCGCGATCGCGAGTACCACCAGGGCCAGGATCGTGCTGCGGAGCAGGATCGGGCGATCGCGCGCGGGCCGGATCCGGCCCGGGGCGAGCGGTGGGCCGAAGACGAAGTGATGCGCCGAGGGCGCGGGTTGCAGCGGCATCGGGGCCGGGGTCGGCGGGAGCGGTGAGCCGGGACCGGCCGAGCCGGCGTACCCGGGCGGGTGCGGCTGCGGGTAGGGCGCGGGATGCGGATGCGGGTCGTGCAGCGGCAGGTTGGGGTTGGCGACGAACCCGCCGCCGGAGGAGTTCGGGAACGGCGCGGGGCGGGGCTGCGGCTGGGCAACCGGCTGCGTCTGCGGTTGCGGCCCGGCCTGGGTCGGGATGTGCGGCCGGGGCTGCTGCCGTGCCGGGTCCGGCGCGGGCGGCCGGGGATGCGGTTGGGAGCGCGACCGGGTGTGGTTCGGGGGCGGTGCGAACCCGGGCGGCGTCTGCGCCCGGGCCGGCGGCACGAACGGCGGAGGGGCCTCGGCCGATGACGGCGGTGCGAACGGCGGAGGGGTCCCGGCCGACGGCGGTGGGGCGAAGGTCGGTGGTGTTCCGGTCGACGGCGGGGGCGCGAAGGTCGGCGGCGTGGACTGCCCTGCCCGGGCCCGCCGTTGTTCGTCCCACGGGTTCTGCGGGTTCGGTGTGCCGTCCGGGTCGTGCGGGTGCTGTGGGGTGCTCACGCGCCGCCTCCCGGGGTGCCGGGTGTCACCGGGGCGCCCAGGCCGACGGGGTGCGGACCGGGCAGGTCCTTCTTGAGATCGCTCCGGTCCACGGGACCCACCGACTGGCCGACGTTGTGCAACCACAACACCAAAAACACGATCGCGGCGGCCGACGCGGCGGTGATCAGCACGCCGACCACGATCACCAGGCCCTTGCGCGGCGCGGCCGGGCCGCTCGCCGGGCGTGGCTCGACCGGCCCGCCCCATGGTTGGGGCGCCGGCCCCGGGCCCCGACCCTGTGGTGGCAATGAGTGCGTCATGACGAGCGCGCCCCCCGTGTTCCTGTCCCGAATCCGCCCCGTGCCGCGACCGCCGTCCGGCACCCCCGACGCGACGCCGCGTCGATCACCGTACCGACCTCGGCCGGCTCCCGCCGACAATCACCCCCTGCCCGAGGACGCACCCGCGCCGCCACGAGGGAAACCCCGACCGGTCGTGGGCGGCGAACCCTCCCCGCCGGCCGGGCGTTTGCTCCGGGCCGGCGCAGGGTGGACGTCCGGCTCCCGGACGCGGGTGGGACCACCTTGTGGGCGGTTTGTCGAGGTGGGGCAGGATGGCAATGCGTCGATCGACGTCGTTTTCGTAGCGGGGAAGTGGATCGTGTCGTTTCAGCAGCCGGCAGGAGGCGAGCAGCCGCCGCCGCCCGGTGGTGGGCCCTATGGACCGCCGCCGGGATCGTACGGGGCTCAGCCCCCTGGCCAGTCGTACGGTGGGCCCTACGGGCCGCCGCCCGGCGCCCACCAACCGGGCGCCCACCCCTACGCCGCCCCGCCGCCGCCCGGGCAGCCGATGTACGGGCCGCCCGGGTACGGCTTTCCGCAGCAGCCGCCGCCGCGCCGCGGGCCCAAGGTCGGCCTGATCGTGGGGGCCGTGGTCGCCGTGCTGGCGGTGGGTACCGTCGCCGTGCTCGGGGCGACCGGGGCGTTCTCCTCCGACGACAAGGACTCGGTGGCCGAGCCCACGTCGTCGGCTTCGGCCTCGGTGACCGGTCGGCCCACCTCGGCGCCGCCCGCGCCGCCGGAGCCGCCGGTTCGGCCCACGGGCACGCCGTCGACGGCCAAGCGCACCGTGGACACCCCCGCGCGGGCGGGCGGTCTCGACCGGATGGGCGACGACGCCTATCCGCTCCAGGCCACCATCCGGCGGCAGGCGGTGGCCGGTTCGAAGGTGGCCGCCTACGGCCCGGCCGGGGCCGGCACGCCGACGGCGCTGGTCATGGTGATGGCCAACCCGTCGCCGCTGTTGTCGCCGACGACGGTGATGGATCAGATCATCGAGGGGATGCAGGACGGCGCGCAGGAGAAGTCGGCGAACATGGGCAACGTTCGCGAGATGAGCCCCGGTGCGCTCGGCGGTGTGCTGCGCTGCACCAGCATCCAATCGGGCGGCAAGGCGCTGCCCACGTGCGTGTGGGCCGACGCGGACACCGTGGGGGTCGTCTACGCGATCAACGAGACGTCGCTGGACGCCGCGTCGACACTGACCCTGCGGGTACGTCCCGATCTGGAGAAGTGAGCGGCGGGCGATTCGTGCGCTTCCGGCGGGCCGGCTCGGGCATCGAGCCGGCCCGTTCGCATTTCCGCTGCACGGTGTCGTTCGCCCTCGGGTGATACCGGGATTCGGTGCGGGGCGGCCGGTGAACGGCTCGGCCGTCGGGTGAACGGCTTCTGCGGGTCCGACGACTGCGCCGGGGAGCCAAATTCGGCCGGAGGTCTTGGTGGCTCGTCCCAATGCGGCGCTCGGAGTGCTCATTATGCTTCGAGGAGTTGCTACCGGAGGAGTCGGTTATGGTTGCCCCGTTCGACACGACGGATTTCCGGCGCACCCTCGGATACCTGCCGACCGGGGTAACGGTAATCACCACGACCGATCCGTTCGGTCGGCCCGTCGGTATGGCCTGCAATTCGTTCATGTCGGTGTCGTTGAATCCGCCGCTGGTCATGTTGTGCGTCGGAAACGCGTCGGCGACGCTGGTCGATCTTCGGCAGAGCGGTGGATTCTGCGCCAATATCCTCGGCAGCGGCCAGGGACAGTTGTGCCGGCAGTTCTCGGTCAAGGACATCGATCGGTTCGCCGGTGTCCGGTGGACCGAGTCGGCGGCCGGTCCGGAATTGTGTGATGCTATCGCCTGGATGTCGTGTTCGATCGACGTCGAGCATGTCGCCGGAGACCACGTCATCCTCATCGCCGAGGTGACCGCACTGCGGGTGAACCAGGACGAGCCCGAGCCGCTGGTATTTCACCGCGGCATGTTCGGGTCGTTCCGGGAGGACGCCGAACCGCTGGCGGCCGGGGCATCGCCGCGGCCGGGGTCCGGCGGCGCCGGGGCCACCCGGGCCGCGTCGGCCGCACCGAGCAACGCCGGCTAGGCGGGTTCGTCGCCCGGGCCGCGCTCGGCGAGTGCTCGTGCCAGGGCCGCCGTACCTGCCCGAGAACCGGTTCATCGACGCGGGCGCCGTGCCGTGCCCGAGGCATCCGCCGGCCGTGACTTCGTCGCCGGCGTGGACGGGCGGCGGATCGGGTGCCGTCGGGGCTGGTATCGGCACGCCGTGCGCGCCATGCTTGCGCACACCTTTCGCGCCGCCGTGACGCACCGGCGAGGCGGAAAAGGCGAAAACAAGCCGGCGGGAACGATTTTTCCTCTCGCATATCGCTCACCGCGGCGGAGAATGGCCCATTAGGGATCAATTTTTCTATACCGGCGTATCGGTGGAAACATTCGACACCGCTCGGGTATCCTGCCCCGAGGTAAATGGAAGGAATGCATAATTCACTGGGAGTGCCTTTGTTTCCCGAACCGGTTGCCGGAATTTTCGAAGTTTATGAATGGAGTCTGGGCAGAGAAGGCTTCGCGGCCGACGACGTGGCGCACGAATTCGGCTTCGAGAGTCCCGGTCGGGGCGAGGAGATCATCGCCGAACTCCTGGAGCTCCGGCTCATTCAGGCGTCCCGTCAGCGGGACGCCTGGTTCGTCCCGGCGGACCCGAGTATCGCCTCCTCGCAACTGCTGACGCGCAGCGAGCGGGAGCTGCTCGGCTGGAAAATGGCGACGGGCCAGATCCGGAACGAACTTGCCCGGCTTTCGCTGCTGTTTCGGTCGAGCAAGTTCGGCGGTCGGAACGCCAACTCGTTCGACGTCGTGAAGGAGCCCGAGACGGTCAGATTACTTCTTTCCGAGGCGGCGGCGAACAGCTCGCAGGAGGTCGTCTGTATGCAACCCCGCAGCGGGTGGCCGGTCGACGAGTCGGCCGAGGTGCAGGATCGGGATTTCCGACTGCTCGGCCGGGGCGTGCGGATGCGAGTCCTGTACCAGCACGCCGCACGATTCGACATACCGATCCGCGAGTATGCCGGGAAGCTGGTCGACGCCGGCGCCGAGATACGGACGGCGGGAGCGCTTTTCGGCAAGATATACATCTTCGACCGCACTGCGGCATATATCCTCGCGAACGGCGAGGACGGCGGTGCCGTGGTCGTGCAGGAGCACTCGCTCATCGAATTTCTCTACTCGTGTTTCGAGCATGTCTGGGCGACGGCGAAGGATTTCGACAGTCGGCGGGCCGAAACCGAGGTCATCAGCAGTGACATGAAGAAGGAGATCGTCAGGATGTTGATCTCCGGAGCCAAGGACGAAGCCATCGCCCGGCGTCTGGGCGTATCGGTCCGCACCTGTCGTAAACACATCGGCCAGGTCATGCAGATGTTCGGCGCGACGAGCCGGTTCCAGTTCGGCTACCTCGTGAAGGAGGCGAACCTGGTGGAGGACGTGTAGCGACAGCCGGTTCGCCTCGCCTCGGCCGGCGGCGGCCGCGCCCTCCCCTCGACTCGTCCGTCGGCTCGCGCCCGCCGGGGATCGTTCGCCGTGTCGTGTTCTCACGCGCTGGTCAAGAGCAGGTCGCGTGAGTTTCATCAAGTGGAAGTGCAGCTTGATGAGCGGGTCGAGGGGTGGAGTCCGCAGCCGTTCTGTCACACACTGTAGGGAGTCGCAACCGCGCAACGGCGGGGATGTCCGCCGAACACCAAGGGGGCCGCGTCGATCCGTTCATCCCTCGCGTCACCGGTCGACCCGAGCGTTTCCTGCCGGGTTTCGGGGCCCACGGCGGCGAGGTGAGTTGCGCGTAGAGAAACCTGTACGAATTCATTCCGGGTTATTTTCCTCGGACTCGGGGTGTCGCAGAAGTCTGCACCGAGGACGGCCTTGCAGTCGGCGTCGCGAAGATGCGACTCGGTCGACCTGACGATTCATTCTTTCCGTGTTCGCCCGCATCGGGCGAGCGCTCCCTTGATGTGCACGATTCCTGCCGAAAACCTTTCTGCACGCAAACTTTCCGCACGCAAACTTTCCGCACGCAAATCTGGGGTGGTTATGAGCGGGTCTGTCTTTCGTGACATCGGTCGGGGGCCGAGAAAGCCCCTTGCCGTTCCGGGACGGCAGGGTGTGGTCGGCCGATGACCGAAAACGGGGGCGCACCGCGGCTTGCGGTGTTCGGCGCGGGAGTAATGGGAATCGGTATCGCGACCCTCGCCGTCGGGCGAGGAGTTCCGGTCGTGTTGGTGGACGTGGACCCGGCACGGCTGAGCACCGCACGCGAGCGGTTGCGGGGCGAGCTTCGGCTCGCGCACATGATGGGTGCGCTCCCTCGGGGCGGCCCGATCGGCGAACTGGAACTCGCCGACTCCGCGGTGGCGGCCTCGGGCGCGACCTGGGTGATCGAGGCGATCACCGAGGTCGCCGAGCTGAAGGCCAAGGTGCATCGGGAGATCGCCTCCGTGGTCGCGCCGGGGACGCTGCGGGTCACCAACACGTCGTCGATCCCGGTGGACGAGCTCGCGGGGGAGATTCCGGCGCCCGAGTCCCTGGTGGGCGTGCACTTCATGAACCCGCCCTACCTGATCGGGACCCTCGAGGTGATTCGGGGGCCGCGCAGCGGTGAGCCGGCGATGTCGGCCGTGCGGGACCTGCTGTCCACCCTGGGACGCAAGGGGATCGTGGTCGGGGACGGGGCCGGCTTCGTCACCAGCCGCCTGCTGCACCGCATGATCAACGACGCGGCGAACGTCGTCGAGGAGGGCCGGGCCACGGTCGAGGACGTCGACGCCCTGATGGAAGGTTGCCTCGGGCACCCGACGGGACCGCTGCGCACCGCCGATTTGATCGGGATCGACAACCTGGTCGACTCCCTGGCGGTGCTGTACGAACGCACCGGGGACGAGGGTTGCCGCCCGAGCGAACTGCTCCTGCGCAAGGTCGCCGAAGGCAACCACGGTCGCAAGAGCGGGCGTGGCTTCTACGAGTACGGCGTGCGCTGATGGCCGGCCAGGTGGAGATCAGCGAGCGCCTGCTCGACTATGTGCGGTCGGTATCCCTGCGCGACGACGAGATCCTGCGCGACCTGGTCGCCGAGACGGCCTTCATGCCGGCCCTCAACGCCATGGTGACCATGCCCGAGGAGGGCCAACTGCTCGCCATGCTGGTCGGGTTGACCGGTGCCGGCCGGGTGCTGGAGATCGGCACCTTCACCGGCTACAGCACGTTGTGCATGGCCCGGGCGCTGCCGCCCGGCGGGCGGATCGTCACGTGTGACATCAACGAGCGCTGGACCAGGGTCGCCCGACGGTACTGGGAACGCGCGGGGGTGTCCGACCGGATCGAGCTGCGGCTCGGGGACGGCGCGGAGACCATGGAGACCCTGCTGGCCGAGCACGGGCCGGAGACCTTCGACCTGGTCTTCATCGACGCCGACAAGACCGGATACGCGCGTTACTACGAACAGGCGTTGACCCACCTGCGGCCCGGCGGCCTGATCGTGCTCGACAACACGCTCTACTTCGGCCGGGTCGCGGACCCCGAGGCGGACGATCCCGACACGGTGGCCATCCGCGCGCTGAACGCCGCACTCCTGGACGACAGCAGGGTGGAGCTGTCCATGCTCGTCATGGCGGACGGGATCACGTTGGTACGCAAGAACAAGGTGCGATGAGGAAGGGGCTTTTCCCATGACGGACTCGACAACGGATCTGACGGTCGCCGACATCGAGCAGCGAATCGGCGAGTTTCTCGAGGCGAAGACCAGGGCGACCTGGGAGCCGGACGTGGACCTGTTCGCCTCGGGCGCGGTCTCCTCGCTCTTTGCGATGGAACTGGTGGTGTACGTGGAGGGCACGTTCGGCGTCGCCGTGGAGGGCGCCGACCTCGCCATGGACAACTTCCGCACCGTGCGGGCGATGAGTTCGCTGGTGACCCGGCTGCGCACCGGCGGTGACGGTGGTGCTTGACGCCCTGACCGCGTTGGTGACCGACACGATCGCCGACGCCGCGAGCGAGTGGGACGTGGCGGGCGAGATCCCGATCGACGTCCTCCGGGGGCTCGGCGCCAAGGGAGTGCTGTGCGCCGAGGCGAACCCGAAGTTCGGCGGGCTCGGCCTGTCCGGCACCGACAACGGGGAACTCACCGCACACACCGGCACGTTGTGCAGCTCGCTGCGCAGCGTGATGACCTCCCAGGGGATGGCCGCGTGGACGATCCAGCGCTTCGGTGACCAGGCGCAGCGAACGCGGTACATCGGCCGGCTCACCGGCGGGGAACTGGCCGCGGTCGCGTTCAGCGAGCCCGGTGCCGGCAGCGATCTCGCCGGGATGGCAACCGAGATCCGACGCGACGGCGACGACATCGTCGTGCACGGCACCAAGACGTGGATCACGGTCGCCGCCTACGCGGACTGGATCGTGGTGTTCGGGCGCTACGGGTCCGGCGGCGCCATCGCCGTGGTACCGGCCTCGGCGCCCGGTGTCCGGGTGACCCGGGTGGCCGACCCGCTCGGCTGCCGTGCGGGCGGGCACGCCCGCGTGGAGCTGGACCATGTGCGGCTGCCTGCGGAGAACCTGCTCGCGGTGGCCGGCCAGCCGATGCTCATGCTGACCACCATCGCGCTGACCTACGGCCGGTTGTCGGTGGCCTGGGGCTGCGTCGGCATGTTGCGCGCGTGCCTGACGGCGGTCGCCCGACACGCCGCGAACCGCGAACAGTTCGGCAAACCCCTGCTACAGCATCAGCTCGTCGCCCGGCACCTGGCCGAGCTCTATGCCGCGGAACGAACGGCGACGTTCGCCTGCGAGCAGGCGAGCCGCAGTTGGGACGGTGGTTCGCCGGAACAGGTGCCGGCGTCGGTCCTGGCCAAGCACGTCGCGGCCGGGAACGCCGCCCGCGGCGCCGCCTCGGCCATGCAGGTGCTCGCCTCCGCGGGGGCGGCGGGCGGCCATGTGGTGGAGCGGGCGTATCGCGACGCGAAGTTGATGGAAATCATCGAGGGCAGCAACGAGATCTGCCAGCTGATACTCGCCGAGCACGCCGCCTCGGCGGCGGGCTGAGCGGTCGCAGGAAACGGGGGCGGAGATGTCCGAAACACAACCGGTCGTGAAATGCCTGGTCTGGGACCTCGACAACACACTCTGGAACGGCACGCTGGTCGAGGACGGCCACGTCGAGGTCGACGAAGCCGTCCGCAAGGTGGTCGTGGAACTCGACGCGCGTGGCGTACTGCAGGCCGTGTCCAGTCGCAACGACCATGACGAGGCCTGGGCGCGACTCGAAGCGCTGGGCCTGGCCGAGTACTTCGTGCTGCCGCACATCGGCTGGGGCCCGAAGTCCGAGTCGGTGCGCAGGATCGCCGAGCAGCTGAACTTCTCGCTCAAGACCATCGCGTTCATCGACGACCTGCCGACCGAACGCGCCGAGGTCGAGTACCACCTGCCGGAAGTCCGGTGCTACCCGGCCGAGCAGGCCGGCATGTTGCTCGATCTGGCCGAGTTCAGCCCGCCGGTGGTCACCGTCGACGCACGTCGTCGGCGACAGATGTACCAGGCCGGGTTCGAGCGGGACACGGAGCGGGAGAAGTACCAGGGCGCGGATGAGGAATTCCTGCGCTCGCTCGACCTGGTGATGCGGATCGGGAAGGCTCGGGACGAGGAGATCACCCGGGTCGAGGAACTGACTCTGCGGACCAGCCAGATGAACGCGACCGGCGTGCACTACTCGGACGCCGCGCTGCGCTCGTTCCTGTCCGACGAGCACCACGACGTGCTGGTGGTCTCGATGACCGACCGCTTCGGCCCGCACGGCGCGGTCGGGGTCATGCTGATCGAGAAGACCGCGCAGGCATGGCACATCAAGCTGCTGGCGACGTCGTGCCGGGTCGTCTCGTTCGGCGCGGGCGCGGTGCTGTTGCGCTGGCTCACCGACGCCGCCGCGCGGGCCGGGGTGCACCTGGTCGCCGATTTCCGACGCACCGAACGCAACCGAATGATGGAAGTGGCGTACCGATTCGCGGGGTTCGGCACCGCCGAATGCGCCTGTCTGGCCTCGTTCTCGCCACCCGAGGGAACCGAGTGCCTGCACCTGGAGCCGGTCCGGCAGGACCCGCCGACGACCATGCGCGTGATCGCACCGGAACCGCACGCCGCCGACCGCGAAGCGGAATGGCTGTAGGCGGGTCTTCGTCGCCGGCTCGAACTCGGCTCGGTCGCACTCGGCTTCGTTGAACGCTGCCCGGTGAACTCGGCTCCGTTGAACGGTGGTCGGTTGAACGGTGCCCGTTGAACGGTGCTCGGTTGAACGCTGAACAGGAACGATCTATACGGGGGCTCTCTTGCGTTTCCTGGTGCTCGGCCCGTTAAAACTGATGGACGACGAGAAGCCGATCGCGATCGGCGGCGACCGGCGCCGCGCGACGCTCGGCCTGCTGCTGCTCAACGCCAACCGCGAGGTGGCGACCAGCAAGCTCCTCGAAGGACTGTGGGGCACCGAGGAGACGCCGCCGACGGCACGCAAGATCCTGCAGAACGCGGTGCGCGGCCTGCGCGTGATGTTCGCCGAGCACGCGCGGGGCGACGCCCGCCCACCGGCGCTGCTGACCTGTGCGCACGGATACCAATTGCAGGTCGACCCGGAACACGTCGACATGTTCCGCTTCCACCGCCTGGCGCAGGCCGGTCGTGCACAACTGGCGGCCGGCCGGCCCGCCGCGGCGGCGGACACCCTGCGGGAGGTGCTCGCGCTGTGGCGCGGGCGGGCGCTGGCCGACCTGGTGGAGACCGGGCACTCCTGGGCGGAGCTGACGGCGCTGCAGAACGCCCGGCTGGACGTGATGGAGGACTACTACGAGGCCGAGTTGGCCAATGGACACCACCAGACCGTCCTGGGCGAGCTGGAGGCGATGGTCGAGGCCGAGCCGCTGCGCGAGCGCGCGTGTCACCAGCTGATGCTCGCGCTGTACCGCAGTGGTCGGCAGGCCGACGCGCTGGCGGTCTATCGCCTGGTGCGCCTGCGACTGGCCGAGGAATTCGGCCTGGAACCCGGCCGGGAGCTGCGGCTGTTGCAACACGCGATCCTGGTGCACGACCCGTCCATCGCAGCTCCCGCGGCGCCGGTGCGACCGATGGTGCCCTCCCGATTCGGTCCGGAGGCGGAGCCGGAGCTGCGTGAGCGGCCGGTTCGCCGGCGGGTCCAGTGGGTCACGCCGCCGAGCGCCGGCGATCGCAGCACGGTCAGCGCCGTGCTGATCCGCGCCGACTTCGGAGCCGGGCGCCGGCTCACCGACGTCGGCGCGGCCCTGGAACGCACCGCGACGATCGTTCGCGAGGAGGTGGAGCGGCTCGGCGGCGTGGTTGCCGGGTCGACCGGCTCCGTCGCGCTGGCCGTGTTCCGACCCACCTCGCCGCAGGAGGATGGTGGCGAACAGGTCGCCGAACGGGCAGTCCACGCCGCGATGTCGCTGCGCCGGCGGATCTGCTTCGACGTGCCGGACGGCGAGCGGCCCGCGCTGCGGGTGGCGGTGTCGACGGGCGAGATCCCGAGTCGTCCCGGTGCGGTGTTCCTGGAGCCGCTGCCGGTCAACGGTGCACTGCTCGCCGACTGCGAGTCCCTGCTCCGGTTCGCCGAGGACACCGAGATCGTGGTCTGCGGCCGGACCAGGGGACTGACCGGGGCGACGATCCGGTACGGCCGGGAGGGCGGACTTCGGCCGCGGTGGACCGTCGAGGGGCGCTGTCGCGACACCTTCGCCCAGCCCGAGGTCTTCGACCGCGAGCCCGAACTGGACGTGCTGAGCAGCCTGCTGGAGCGGGTCCGCCGCCGTGCCCGGCCACACCTGGTCCTGGTCCTGGGCGCCCCCGGGCTCGGCAAGTCGCGGTTGCTCACGGCGTTCGAAGGTCGTGTCGAGGACGCGGCGACCGTGCGGCTGAACTCCGGCGTGCCGGTGACCACACCGCACGTGGCGAAGCTTGCCGAGCACCGCCCGCTCGTGGTGTTCGTCGACGACCTGCATCTGGCCGACAACGCGGCGCTGCGGACCATCGAAGAGCTGCTGGAACTGCCGGAACCGATGCCGCTGTTGGTGGTGGCCGCGGCTCGACCGGAGCTGTTCCGCAGACGCCCGGGCTGGGGCGACGGTCAGCGGCACGCCAGTTGGATGACCCTGGAGCCGGTGACGCTCGACCCGCCCGTCGAGGCAGCACGAGAGCACGACCTACCGAGGCTCTGCCATGCCGTCGGCTGAGCACGGACCGGTTTCCTTGGTCCGGGAAGCCAGATTCGCGGGTCCGTATGGGTTTCCGGGACCCGGTTGCCCACCACCCCCGCAGGGTTGACTGGCCTGGTGCCGCACCCGGCGCCGATCACCCCGTGGCGGCGCCCGACACGGCCCCTCGCCGCGTCGCCGCAACGTCCGAGTACTTCGAGTCCGAGGACGTTCCGGCGGCGCACCGAGGGACCGCACCGAACACCGCCACGGGGCAAACGACGCCGGGCACGGCACCAGTTGAGTACTCGGCCGGAGGAGTGACGAGACGATGGAGAACGAGGGCAGGCTGCGGAACTACCTCAAGCAGGCGGTTGGGGAACTGCAGGACACACGCGAGCGCCTGCAGGAACTGGAGCGGGCGGCCGGCGAGCCGATCGCGATCGTCGGCATGGCCTGCCGCTTTCCGGGAGGTGTCGTCTCGCCGGACGGGTTGTGGGAGCTGGTGGCCGAAGGCCGGGACGCGATCGGCGACTTCCCCACCGACCGCGGCTGGGACGTCGAAGGCCGGTACGACCCCGACCCCGGCGTGCCGGGCAGCTTCTACGCCCGCGGCGGCGGATTCCTCTACGACGCGGCCGAGTTCGACGCCGACTTCTTCGGGATCTCGCCGCGGGAGGCGCTGGCGATGGACCCGCAGCAGCGGTTGCTCCTGGAGACGTCCTGGGAGGCGCTGGAGCGGACCGGGATGGACCCGCAGTCGTTGCGGGGCAGCGAGACCGGTGTGTTCGTCGGGCTGATGGGCCACGGCGGCCAGCGGTACGGGCTCGGCGCCGAGGAGTCCGGACAGGGCGGTGACGGGTTCGGCGGGACCGGGAGTGCGGCCAGCGTCGCGTCCGGCCGGATCGCCTACCTGCTCGGCCTGGAGGGACCGGCGCTGACGGTCGACACGGCGTGCTCGTCCTCTTTGGCGACGATCCACCTGGCGAGCCGGGCGCTGCGGATCGGGGAGTGCTCGTTGGCGCTGGCCGGCGGGGCGTCGGTGATGGCGTCGCTGGACACGTTCGTGGACTTCTCCCGCCAGCGCGGGCTGGCCGAGGACGGCCGGTGCAAGGCGTTCTCGGCGTCGGCGGACGGCACCGGGTGGTCCGAGGGCGTCGGCATGGTGGTGCTGGAGCGGCTCTCCGACGCCCACCGGCTCGGGCATCGCGTGCTCGCGGTGATCCGCGGCAGCGCGGTGAACTCCGACGGCGCCTCCAACGGTCTGACCGCGCCGAACGGCCCGTCCCAGCAGCGGGTCATCCGCCAGGCACTGGCCGACGCAAGCCTGACGCCGTCCGACGTGGACGTCGTGGACGCGCACGGCACCGGCACCCGGCTCGGCGACCCGATCGAGGCGCAGGCGCTGCTGGCGACCTACGGCCGGGAACGCCCGCCGGGGCAGCCGCTGTGGCTGGGATCGCTGAAGTCCAACATCGGGCACACCCAGGCCGCCGCCGGCGTCGGTGGCGTGATCAAGATGGTCTCGGCGATCCGGCACGGCGTGCTGCCCAGGACGCTGCACATCGACGAGCCGACGCCCGCGGTGGACTGGGCGTCGGGCGCGGTGGAACTGCTGACCGAGGCGCGCGTCTGGCCCGAGATGGGGAGGCCGCGCCGGGCCGCGGTCTCGGCATTCGGGATCAGCGGCACCAACGCCCACGTGATCATCGAACAGGCACCGGCAGAACCGGAGTTCGAGCACGCCGCCGAACCGGAGTCGGGGCCGCGGCCCGGGCACGCGACGGTGCCGCTGCTGCTGTCCGCCTCCTCCACGACGGCACTCGCGGCTCGGGCCCGGCAGTTGCACGCCCACATCACGGCGAACCCCGGTGCGCCCGTGGCCGGCGCGTTGGCCACCCGAGCGCCACGACTGGTCCACCGCGCGGCCGTCACCGCCGACGACCCGTCGGCGGGACTTCTGGCACTCGCCGACGAGCGGCCCTCCCCGGACGTGCTGGTCGGCACCGCCCGCGCCCGCGGCAAGACGGTGTTCGTCTTCCCCGGCCAGGGCTCGCAGTGGTCCGGGATGGCCCTCGACCTGTACCGCGAGTCGCCCGTCTTTCGCGCCCGACTCGAGGACTGCGCCGACGCGTTGGCGCCGCACGTCGAGTGGAACCTCCTCGACGCCCTCGCCGGGCCACTGGATCGCGTCGACGTGGTGCAGCCGGCCCTGTGGGCCGTGATGATCTCGGTCGCCGAGCTGTGGCGACACCACGGCCTGACCCCCGATGCGGTACTGGGCCACTCCCAGGGCGAGATCGCCGCCGCATACGTGGCCGGCGCGCTGACCCTCGCGGACTCCGCGGCCGTCGTCGCCTTGCGCAGCAAGGCCATCACCCGCCTGGCCGGCACCGGCGGCATGGCGTCCGTGCAACTCCCGGCGGCCGAGGTGGCACACCGGATCGAGCGGTACGCGGGCGCGGTGGAGATCGCCGCGATCAACGGGCCCGGCAGCACGGTCGTCTCCGGCACGCCCGACGACCTGGCCGACCTCGTCGCGTCCTGCACGGCCGACGACATCCGCGCGCGGATCATCCCGGTGGACTACGCCTCGCACTCGGCGCACGTCGAGGCCCTGCGGGACGAGATCGTCACGGCACTGTCCGACATCGAACCGCGGCCCACCCGGGTTCCGTTCCACTCCACGGTGACCGACGAGGTCGTGGCCGGCCCCGAACTGGACGCCGAGTACTGGTTCCGCAACCTGCGCCGCACCGTCGGCTTCGCCGCGGGCACGCGCGCGCTGCTCGACCAGGGACACCGGGTGTTCGTCGAGGTCAGCGCGCACCCCGTGCTCACGACCGCGATCGGCGAGACGGTCGAGGAGGCGGAGGCGTCCGACGCGGTCGTGCTGGAGTCGCTGCGCCGCGACGAGGACGGGCCGGCCCGATTCCGTGCGGGGTTGGCCAGGGCGTACGTGCACGGTATCGACGTCGACTGGCGGATCCCGCCCACTACGGCCGAGTTGCCGACGTACCCGTTCCAACGCCGGCGCTACTGGCTGAAGGAGGTCGCCGCGGCCGGCGACACCGCGGCCCTGGGCCTGCACCGGGCCGACCATCCGCTGCTCGGCGCGGCACTGCGCACGGCGGACGGGGAAACGTCGGTGCTCACCGGTCGGTTGTCCCGCACCACCCAGCCGTGGCTGGCCGAGCACGGGCTGGCCAATCGCGAGGGGGGCGACTCGGTGCTGCTGCCCGGCGCGGCGATGGTCGAACTGGCCCTGCACGCCGGGGACCGGATCGGCTGCGGTCACCTGGGTGAACTGACCATCCAGACACCGGTGGTGATCGAGGGCGACCTGGACCTGCAGGTGCTGATCGGCGCGGAGGCCGACGGCGGCCGGCCGGTGAGCGTGCACACCAGCCCGAGCGGGCGGGACGACTGGACGCGGCACGCGACGGGCGTGTTGACCGCCGAAAGCCCGCCGGCGTCCGGCGATCTGGCCGCGTGGCCGCCGCCGGGCGCGGTGGCCGTGCCGGTGGAGGGGTTCTACGAGGCGCTGGCCGACCGCGGCTACTCGTACGGCCCGATCTTCCGGGGTGTGCGCGCCGCGTGGCAGGACGGAGACGTCGTCTACGCATCGGTCGCCCTGCCGGAGGATCAGGACGTCTCCGGTTTCGGGCTGCACCCCGCGCTGTTGGACGCGTCGCTGCACGCGGCCGGCCTGACCGGGACGGACGCCCTGCGGATGCCGTTCGGCTGGACCGACGTGCACCTGCACGCCACCGGCGCCAGGACGGTGCGGGTGCGGCTGACCCCGGTCGGGTCGAGCTCGATCGCCGTGCTCGTGACCGACGAGGCCGGACAGGTGGTGGCCTCGGTGGGCGAACTGGCGCTGCGCCCGGTGGACGCGGGTGCGTTCGGGCGCACCCGCGTGGACGACTCCGCGCTGTTCGGCCTGGACGCGGTGCCGGTCGAACTGCCCGAGCCGCCCGCGGAGCCGGGCTGGGTCACGCTTTCGGCGCAGGCACACGATCGCCCGGTGTCGTTGTCGGCGGCGACGGCGGTGTTGTGGACGTGCCCCACCGGTGAGCTGGGGGACGTCGTCTCGCAGACGTTGCGCTTCGTGCGGGAGTGGCTCGCGGAGCCACACCTCGCGGACGTGCCGCTGGTCGTGCTCACCCGGGCGGACGAACTCGCCCACCGGGCGGTGGCCGGGCTGTTGCGCACCGCGCGCACCGAGCATCCGGGCCGGCTCCGGCACATCGACGTCGACGACCACCCGTACACGCAGCGGGCGCTGCCCGCCGCGATGGTTGCCGAGCATCCGGAGCTGATCCTCCGGGCCGGCGTCGGCGCGGTGCCGCGGCTGGTCCGCGCGTCCGCGTCCCCGGCGCTGCCGGCGCCGAAGGACGTGCCGTGGCGATTGGCGCTGACCTATCGCGGTGAGCTGGACGGCCTGTCGCTCACCGCGTGCCCCGAGGTGCTGCGCCCGCTGGAGGCGGGCGAGGTGCGGATCGCGGTGCGCGCGGGTGGGCTGAACTTCAAGGCCGTGCTGTTGGAGTTGGGCATGGTGGCGCAGGACGGCTGGTCCTCGCTGGGCGAGGGCGCCGGGATCGTGCTGGAGGTCGGTGCGGACGTCACCGGACTGGCCCCCGGCGACCGGGTGATGGGCCTGTTCACCGGGGGTCTGGGCTCGGTCACGATCTCCGATCGCCGGCTTGTCGTGGCGATGCCGAAGCGCATGTCGTTCGCCCAGGCCGCCGGCGTCCCGGTGGTGCATCTGACGGCCTACTACGGTCTCGCGGACCTGGCCGGGCTCCGGGCGGGCGAGTCGTTGCTGCTGCACGCCGCGACCGGCGGGGTGGGCTTCGCGGCCCTGCAACTCGCCAGGCACTGGGGCGCCGAGGTGTTCGGCACCGCCAGTGCCGGCAAACGGGATGTGCTGCGTGCCTGGGGATTCGACGACGACCACCTCGCCGATTCGCGCAGCCTGGGCTACGCCGCGCGGTTCGGGAAGACCACCGGCGGTCGCGGCGTGGATGTCGTGCTCAACGCACTGGCCCACGAGCACGTCGAGGAGTCGCTGGCCCTGCTGCCGCGCGGCGGGCGATTCGTGGAGATGGGCAAGACCGACATCCGCGACGCGCAGGAGATCGCCACGACGTATCCCGGAGTGCGCTATCGGGCGTTCGACGTGATGGAGGCCGGGTTCGAGCGCATCGGCGAGATGCTGGAGGAGATCCGCGTCCTGTTCGACGAGGGCGCGCTGCGGCCGATGCCGCTGACCGCGTTCCCCGTGCACCGCGCGCCGGAGGCGTTCCGGTACCTCAGCCAGGCGCGGCACGTCGGCAAGATCGTGCTCACCCTGCCCGCCCCGCTCGACCCCGACGGCACGGTGCTGGTCACCGGCGGGACGGGGGTGCTCGGCGCACTCGTCGCCCGGCACCTGATCGCCGAACACGGGGTGCGCCGGCTGCTGTTGACGAGCAGGCGCGGTCCGGAGGCCGAGGGCGCGACCGCATTGCTCGCGGAGCTGCGTGCGGCGGGTGCCGAGGTGTCCGTGCTTGCCTGTGATGTCTCCGACCGGGACTCCGTGGCGGAGCTGGTCCGTTCCGCCCACCGGCTGACCGGGGTGATCCACGCGGCCGGGGTGATGTCCGACGGCGTGCTGGAGGCGTTGACCCCGGAGGGTCTCGACACCGTGCTGCGGGCGAAGGCGCAGTCGGCATGGCACCTGCACGAGCTGACCCGAGAGCACGACCTCTCGCTGTTCGTGCTGTTCTCCTCGGCCGCCGGAGTGCTGGGCAACGCCGGTCAGGGCGGGTACGCCGCGGCGAACGCGTTCCTGGACGGGCTCGCGGAGCATCGGCGCGGGCTCGGGCTGCCGGCCACCTCGATCGCGTGGGGCCTGTGGGCCCGGGAGAGCGCGATGACCGGCCACTTGAGCGAACTCGACCGGGAACGGCTGGCCCGGATGGGTCTGGGCGCGATCACCGACGAACAGGGCTTGGCCCTGTTCGACGCCGCACTCGACCTGCACCGTCCGGTGGTGGTGGCGGTGCCGGTCGATGTGGCCCGACTCCGCGCCGGCGGTCGTCCGGTGCCCGACGTGCTGTTCGCCCTGGACCCGGCCGCGCCGACCCGACGACGGGTCGTGACGGCGGCGACGGCGGCGACCCACGCGGATCGGCTCGTGGCGCTGCCCGAAGGGCAGCGGCGCAAGGAACTGTTGGAACTGGTACGGGAGTCCGCAGCGGTCGTACTCGGTCACAGCACGGCCGCGGCGGTCGATGCGGACAGCGCGTTCAAGGAGCTCGGGTTCGACTCGCTGACGGCGGTGGAGCTGCGCAACCGACTGGGCAACTCCACCGGGTTGCGACTGCCGCCGACGGTCGTGTTCGACCACCCGACACCGACCGAGCTCGCCCGGTTCCTGGACGAACTGCTCGTGCCCACCGAGGAAACGACCGTGCGCTCGATCGTGACGGAACTCGACCGCCTCGTCGTGACCCGGCTCGACGAGAGCGAGCGAGGTCTGCTCGCCAAGCAGTTGCAGGAGGTGCTGCGCCGGCTCGCGGTGCCCGACGGCGCAGGCGGGGAGCGCGACTTCACCGCGGCCTCCGACGACGAACTCTTCGACTTCATCGACGGCGAACTCGACATCGCGTGATCTTGCACGTCCGAACGGAAGGGGGCTGCCCGAGATGTCCAACGAGCAGAAGCTTCGAGAGTATCTGAGGCGGGTCACCACGGACCTGCAGCGAGCACAGCGCGAGCTGCGCGACGCCGAGGCCGCCGCTCGCGAGCCGATCGCGATCGTCGGAATGGCGAGCCGCTTCCCGGGCGCCCCACACACCCCCGAGGACCTGTGGGAACTGCTCCGTACCGGCGGGGACGCCCGCACGGAATTCCCGACCGACCGTGGCTGGGACATCGACCGGCTGTCCGACCCGGATCCCGACACCCCGGGCACCACCTACCTCACCCAGGGCGGCTTCCTGCCCGACGCCGGGCGGTTCGACGCCGAGTTCTTCGGGATCTCGCCGCGGGAGGCGCTGGCGATGGACCCGCAGCAGCGCCTGCTGCTGGAAACCTCGTGGCAGGCACTGGAGAGCGCCCGGATCGACCCGGCGTCGCTCCGGGGCAGCGCGGGCGGCGTGTTCGTCGGGGTGATTCCGCAGGAGTACATGCCTCGTGCGGGGGAGACGCCCGCGGAGCTGGAGGGCTTCGTGCTCACCGGCGGCACCACCAGCGTCGCGTCGGGGCGGATTTCCTATGTGCTGGGCCTGCTGGGGCCGGCGGTGACCCTGGACACGGCGTGCTCGTCGTCGTTGGTGTCGATCCACCTGGCGGAGCAGTCGCTGCGCAGCGGGGAGTGCGACCTCGCGCTGGCGGGCGGCGCCACCGTGATGGCCGGCCCCAGCGTGTTCGTGGAGTTCTCCCGGCAGCGCGGGTTGGCGCCGGACGGGCGGTGCAAGGCGTTCGCGGCGGCGGCGGACGGTACCGGCTTCTCCGAGGGGGTGGGGGTGCTGGTGCTGGCCCGGCTCTCCGAGGCCCGCCGGCGCGGGTTGCCGGTGCTCGCGGTGATCCGCGGCAGCGCGGTGAACTCGGACGGCGCCTCCAACGGCCTGACCGCGCCGAACGGCCCGTCCCAGCAGCGGGTGGTCCGGCAGGCGCTGAGCAATGCCGGCCTCTCCGCCGCCGAGGTGGATGTGGTGGAGGCACACGGCACGGGCACCCGGTTGGGCGATCCGATCGAGGCGCAGGCGCTGTTGGCCACCTATGGGCAGGCGCGTTCGGCCGGTTCGGACGATCGGCCGCTTCTGCTGGGCTCGTTGAAGTCGAACATCGGGCATACGCAGGCGGCTGCCGGGGTGGCCGGGGTGATCAAGTTGGTGATGGCGATGCGGCACGGGGTGGTGCCCGCGACGTTGCATGTGGACGAGCCGACGCCTGCGGTGGACTGGTCCTCGGGTTCGATCGAGTTGGTGACCGAGTCGCGGCCGTGGCCGGCGACCGGGCGGCCGAGGCGGGCGGCGGTGTCCTCGTTCGGGATCAGCGGCACCAACGCGCACGTCATCCTCGAACAGGCACCCGCAGACGCCCCGGAGCCGGCCTCCGCGCCGGAAGACGAGCCGATGTCCGAGGAGGCGGTGGTACCGACCGAGTTGCCGGTGGTGCCGGTGGTGGTGTCGGCGCGGTCGGTGGAGGCGTTGCGGGTTCAGGCGGGGCGGTTGGCGTCGTTGGTGGACGGTGGTGGTGTGTCGCCGGTGGATGTGGGGTTGTCGGCGGCGGTGTCGCGGTCGGTGTTCGAGCATCGTGGTGTGGTGGTGGCCGGCGATCGGGTCGAACTGGTCGCGGGGTTGCGGGCGTTGGCCGCCGGGGATGCCGCTGCCGGGGTGGGTGTGGTGTCGGGGGTGGCGGGTGAGGGGCGTACGGCGTTCCTGTTCACCGGTCAGGGTGCGCAGCGGGTGGGGATGGGTCGGGAGCTGTACGAGGTGTTCCCGGTGTTCGCGTCGGCATTCGACGAGGTGTGTGCCCGGTTCGACGGGTACTTGTCGCGGTCGTTGCGGGATGTGGTGTTCGGTGGGGTGGGGTTGGACGAGACGGGGTTCACCCAGCCGGCGTTGTTCGCGGTCGAGGTGGCGATGTTCCGGCTGCTCGAGTCGTGGGGTGTGCGACCGGATTTCGTGACGGGGCATTCGATCGGCGAGTTGGCCGCGGCGCATGTGGCCGGGGTGTTCACGTTGGACGACGCCTGCCGCGTCGTCGCGGCGCGGGGCAGGTTGATGCAGGCGTTGCCGGCGGGTGGGGCGATGGTTGCGGTCAAGGCGACCGAGGCCGAGGTCGTGGAGGTGTTGCGGGGGCGCGAGGCGCGGGCGGGGATCGCGGCGGTCAACGGGCCGTCGTCGGTGGTGGTTTCCGGGGTCGAGGACGTGGTCCTCGCGATCGCGGACGAGTTGCGCGGGCGGGGGCACAAGACCGGCCGGCTCACCGTCAGTCACGCGTTCCATTCCCCGCTGATGGACCCGGTCCTGGAGGAGTTCGCGGCGGTCGTGGGCGGTGTGACGTTGTCCGAGCCGGTCGTGGCGATGGCTGCGGGCGTCGAGGAGGTGTGTTCGGCGCGGTATTGGGTGGACCACGTCCGGGAGCCGGTGCGGTTCGCGGATCAGCTGGCCCGGTTGCGGGAGTCGGGGGTGACCCGGTTCGTGGAGATCGGGCCGGACGGGGTGTTGACCGCGATGGGCCCCGAGAGTGTGGCGGGCGCGTCGTTCGTGGCGTTGCAGCGCCGTGACCGGCCCCAGGTCCGCACCGCCGTGACCGCGCTGGCGCACCTGCACACCGACGGCCACACCGTGGACTGGTCCCGGTTGTTCACCGGCACCGCCGCGACCCTGACCGACCTGCCCACCTACCCCTTCCAACACCGCAACTATTGGCTCCCGCAGTCGTCGTCGGGTGGCATCGTCTCGGCGGGGCAGGTGGCCGCGAGTCACCCGATGCTGGACGCGGTGGTGCGCATCGCGGGTGCCGACGAGGTGGTGTTCACCGGCCGCCTGTCCGCGCGGACGCACGCCTGGGTCGCCGAACACGAGTTGGGTGGACGGGCGTTGGTGCCGGGTACCGCGCTGATCGACATGGCGATGTGGGCCGGCGACGAGGTCGGCTGCGCCGGTGTGGCCGAGATGGTGGTCACCGCGCCGCTGGTCCTGCCGGAAACGGGCGGGGTGCGGGTCCAGCTCGTGGTGAACGAGTTGCAGGACACCGGGCAGCGGCCGTTCGCGATCCATTCCTGCCACGAGACCGACGAGGAGTGGACCTGCCATGCCACCGGTCTGTTGGCCTCCTCGGTCCCGGAGCCGCGATTCGAGCTGACCCAATGGCCGCCGGCCGGTGCCGTGCCCCTGGCGACGGACGGCTTCTACGAGCGGCTCGCGGAGAACGGCTACGTGTACGGTCCGACCTTCCGTGGGCTGCGGACGTTGTGGCGCCGCGACGGCGCCGCCGGCGCCGAGTTCTTTGCCGAGGTGGCGCTGCCGGAACACACGGACACGGCACGATTCGGGATCCATCCCGCCCTGTTCGACGCGGCCATCCACCCTCGGGTCTTCGCCGCGGTCGCCGACGCGGGCGAGGACTTCACGCTCCTACTGCCGTTCGTGTGGAACGGGATCAGCCTCCATGCCACCGGCGCGAGCACGCTGCGGGTACGGGTGATCATCGACGGCGAGACCGAGGGCGGGACCTCCTGCCGGGTGCAGATGGCCGACGAGACGGGACAACCGGTCGCCGAGGTGCGGTCGGTGGAGGCGCGCCCGGTGTCGGCGGACGGGCCGGCCGGGCGGGACGAGACGGCCGGCTCGCTGTTCGGCGTGGACTGGGTCGGGGTCGAGGTGGGCTCGACCGAACAGGCCGGGCACTGGGCCCTGATCGGCGGTCCCGACCGGTCGGTGGACGCGGTGTTGACGGTCGACCGTCGCGAGGCGTGGTCGGACGCGGCCGGGGCCGACGTCCTGGTCGCCGTCTACGCCGCCCGGCCGGCCGGCGAGATCGTCGCGCAGGTGCACGAGACGGTCGTCGAGGCGCTGGAGCTGGTGCGGGCATGGCTGGCCGACGACCGGTTCCCGGCAAGCCGGCTCGTCGCGCTGACCCGTGGCGCGGTGGTGGTCGGCGGGGACGACGCCGCGCCTGATCCGGTGGGCGCCGCGGTGTGGGGCCTGCTGCGTTCGGCACAGTCGGAACACCCCGACCGGATCGTGCTGGCGGACGTCGATGCCGACCCGGCCTCGCTCGCGGTCCTGCCCGCGGTGCTGGCGGCGGGCCATGATCAGGTCGCGGTGCGCGCCGGCGCGGTGAGCGTGCCACGCCTGGCCCCGCAGCCCGCGGCGGACACCGCCGGGCCGGAGTTGGCGCCGGACGGCACGGTCCTGGTGACCGGCGGAACCGGGGCGCTGGGTGCGCTGTTCGCCCGGCACCTGGTCACCGGGTACGGCGTCCGGCACCTGGTGCTCACGAGCCGACGAGGCTCGGACGCCCCCGGGGCGGACGTACTGGTCGAGGAACTCACCGCGCTGGGCGCCTCCGTAGGGGTGGTGGCCTGTGACGTGGCCGACCGCTCGGCGCTCGCGGCCGTGCTCGACGCGATCCCGGCGGAGCACCCGCTCACCGGCGTCGTGCACACCGCCGGCGTCATCGACGACGGCATCATCACCGCACTCACCCCCGACCGGATCGCCACCGTGCTCCGCCCCAAGGTCGACGCCGCATGGCACCTGCACGAACTCACCCGTGACCGACCGCTCGCGATGTTCGTGCTCTTCTCCTCCCTCGCCGGCACGCTGGGCAACCCGGGCCAGGCCAACTATGCGGCGGCCAACCACTTCCTCGACGCGCTCGCCGGGTACCGTCGCGCGCACGGCCTTCCCGCGCTCTCGCTGGGCTGGGGTCTGTGGTCCGTGGCGGGCGGCATGCAGGCCGAGGTCACCGCGGGCGGCGTCGACCACCTGCGGCAGACGGGACTGCGGCCGCTCTCCGCCGCGGGCGGCGCGGCGCTGTTCGACCGGGCGCTCGCGGCGGACCGCCCGGTGGCCCTGCCGGTGCGGCTCGACCTGCGGACGCTGCGGGCCGGATCGGCTCCGGTCCCGCCGATGTTGCGGAGCCTGGTGGGGCGTTCGTCCCGCCGGGTGGTTCGGCAGGGCGCGGGCGGCCTGCGGGCACTGGCCGACCGGCTGGCCGCGTTGCCGCACCAGCAGCGGCACGAGCAGGTCGCCGACCTGGTGCGCACCGAGGTGGCCGCGGTGCTCGGGTTCGGCTCCGGCGAACGGATCGGCGAGGGTGTGCCGTTCCGCGAGTTGGGCTTCGACTCGCTGACCGCGGTCGAACTGCGCAACCGGCTGGCCGCGGTCACCGGCCTGCGGTTGTCGCCCGGGGTGGTGTTCGACTACCCGACGGTCTCGGCGATCGCCGAGCACCTGCTGTCCGAACTGAGCGGCGACCTGCCGGCTTCGGCCACCGCCGTCGCCGCGTCGGTCCCCGGTCCCGGCGGCGAGAACGAGCCGATTGCGATCGTCGGCATGGCGTGCCGCTTCCCGGGCGGGGCCAACACCCCCGAGGAATTGTGGCAATTGGTGGTCGACGAGGTCGACGCGATGGCGGACATGCCCGACGACCGCGGCTGGGACATCGAGCGGCTGTGGGATCCGGATCCCGACAAGCCCGGCACGTTCTATCCGCGGGCCGGCGGATTCATCGACGCCGCCGCCGAGTTCGACGCCGGCTTCTTCGGGATCTCGCCCCGCGAGGCGCTCGCGATGGACCCGCAGCAGCGGTTGCTCCTGGAGACCTCGTGGGAGGCGCTGGAGAGCGGCGGCATCGACCCGCAGTCGTTGCGGGGCAGCAACACGGGCGTCTTCACCGGGTTGACCGCGCAGGGATACGGAGAGGGTGGCGACGGGGTCGAGGAGAGCGCCGAGGGGTATCGGCTGACCGGCTCCACGACGTCCTTCGGTTCCGGCCGGATCTCCTACGTCCTGGGGCTGGAAGGCCCGACGATGTCCATCGACACGGCGTGCTCGTCGGTGCTGGTGTCGCTGCATCTCGCCGCGAACGCGGTGCGCAGCGGCGAATGTGCCCTGGCGCTCGCGGGCGGGGCGACGGTGATGGCGCAGCCCATCGGGTTCATCGAGTTCTCCCGGCAGCGCACCCTGTCGCCGGACGGCAGGGCCAAGGCGTTCGCGGAGTCCGCGGACGGCACCGGGTGGTCGGAGGGTCTGGGCCTGTTCGTGCTGGAGCGGCTGTCCGACGCCCGGCGGAACGGACACCCGGTGCTCGCGCTGGTCCGGGGCAGCGCGGTGAACTCCGACGGCGCGTCCAACGGCATGACCGCGCCCAATGGCCCGTCGCAGCAGCGGGTGATCCGGCAGGCGCTGGCCAACGCCGGCGTCGAACCGTCCGAGGTGGACCTCCTGGAGGCACACGGGACCGGCACCCGGCTCGGCGACCCGATCGAGGCGCAGGCGCTGCTGGCGACCTACGGTCGGGATCGGCCGGCGGACCGCCCGCTGTGGCTGGGGTCGGTGAAGTCCAACATCGGGCACACCCAGCACGCCGCCGGGGCCGGCGGGCTGATCAAGGCGGTCATGGCCATGCGGCACGGCCTGATGCCCAGGACCCTGCACGTGGACGAGCCGACGTCCGCGGTGGACTGGTCCTCGGGTGCGATGGAACTGCTGACCGAGGCCCGCCCGTGGCCGGAGCTCGACCGGCCGCGCCGGGCCGCGGTGTCCGCATTCGGGATGAGCGGCACCAACGCGCACGTCATCCTCGAACAGGCACCCGACGACCCGACCCCGGCCCCGGCACAGGTCGCGGTGTCCCTGCCGGCGGTGCCGTGGGTGTTGTCGGCCAAGTCGCCGCAGGCACTGCGTGCGCAGGCCGACCGGCTGCTGTCGGTGTCGGCCTCCGACGTCGCGCCGAATCCGCTCGACATCGGCTTCTCCTTGGCGACCCGCTCGGTGTTCGACTACCGCGCGGTGCTGGTCACCGGGGGAGGTGCCCAGGCAGCGGCCGGGCTGCGGGCGATCGTGGAGGGCGAGGCGACCGCGGCCCGGGACGGCCGGACCGCGTTCGTGTTCACCGGGCGGCCGGTCATCGACCGGTTCGCCGACGGAGCGGAACGCGACCTGTACGAGACGTTGCCGGTATATGCCGAGGCGTTCGACGCGATCCTGACCGAACTCGGCGACAAGGGGGAGGACGCGAGCCTGTTCGCCGCGGAGGTGGCGCTGTTCCGGCTGGTCGAATCCTGGGGTCTGACGTTCGGCTGCGTCGCCGGGACCGGGATCGGCGAGATCGCCGCCGCGTACGTCGCCGGGGCGCTCTCGTCGGCCGACGCCGCCCGGCTGGTGACCACCGGAGACCGGGGTGACGTGACGTTCGCCGAACCGCGGATCCCGGTGGTGTCGCTGCACACCGGCCGGCCGCTCGTCGCCGGCGACCCGGTGGGGTCGGCGGGGTCCTCCGAGGGGATCGCCGCCGCCGAGCGGTGGATGGACGAGCAGCGGGTGACCCGGTTCGTCGAGTCGGGCCCCCGACGCACGATCGAGGGTTCGATACTCCTGCTGCGGGACGACCGGCCGCAGGTGCACACCGTGTTCGACGGCCTGGCGGAACTGTTCGTCGCCGGGGCGTCCGTCGACTGGGGCGCCGTGTTCGCCGGAACCGGGGCGCGCCGCACCGGCCTGCCCACCTACCCGTTCCAGCGCGAGAGGTACTGGCCGGCCGAATCCACCGAGGCCGCGAGCCTCGACCCGGACGCCACCGAGCACGCCCTGCTCGGCACGGCCATCGCGGTGGCGGGCCGGGACGAACTGGTGTTCACCAGTCGCCTGTCGCTCACCACGCATCCCTGGTCGGCCGACCATGTCGTGGCCGGCCTGCCGGTGCTGCCCGGGTCGGCCCTGGTGGACCTGGCGATCCGGGCCGGCGACGCGAGCGGCTGCCCGGTGCTGGCGGAGCTCACGATCGCCGAGCCGCTCGTCCTGCCCGACCGCGGCGGTGTGCGGGTGCAGGTCGTGACCGGCGCCGCCGACGAGGCCGGGCGGCGGACGGTGGGCATCCACACCCGGCCCGCCGCCGGACCGGGCACGGACGGCGCGACGCGGGACTGGACCTGCCACGCCACCGGCCTGCTCGCCCCCGCCGGCGACCGGCCGCAGGTCGACTCGGCCGGGTGGCCGGTGGCCGCGGCCAAGGCGGTGGACTGGGCGTACGAGGACTTCGCCGACGCGGGCCATCGCTACGGCCCGGTGTTCCGCGGCCTGGAGTCGGTGTCGCGCCGGGGCGACGAGGTGTTCGCCGAAGTCCGGCTGCCCGAAGGGGCGAGCGCCGACGTCGGCAGATTCGGGATCCACCCGGCCCTGCTGGAGGCCGCGGTGCAGCCGCTGCTGATCGGCGCCGCCGAGGTCGAGCCGGACGGTACGGCCCTGCTGCCGCTGCGGTGGGAAGGCGTCGCCCTGCACGCCACCGAGGCGACGGTCCTGCGCGTGCGCCTGGCGCCCGCCGGATCGCGGGGCTTCCGCCTGGAGGCGGTCGACGAGGCCGGACTGCCGGTGCTGGTGGCCGAGTCGGTGCGGCTGGTCCCGGCGCGCCTGACGCCTCGGGACGGCGCGGCGACCGCGGCTCCCGGCCGCGCCTCGCTGTTCGAACTGGGCTGGATCCCCGTCCCGCCGCAGGCCGACGACGAACCGGAGAGCCTGCTCGCCCTGCTCGGCGGCGACCCGGGCGACCCCGGCGACCTCGGCGACCTCGCCGCGGTGGCGCCACTGCGGTTCGCCGACATCGAGTCGGCGGCGGCGTCCTACACCCCGTGGGACGTCCTGCTGGTGCAACCGTCGCAGCCGGGCGCCTCCGCCTGCCGACCGGCGGATGTGCACCGGGCCGTGGAACGGGCGCTCGGCGTGGCGCAGTCCTGGCTGGCCCAGGAGAACCTGCCGGACAACCGCCTGGTCGTGGTGACCAGGGGAGCGATGGCCGTCGAGGCGCGGGACGAGGTGCGCGACCCGGCCGGCGCCGCGGTGTGGGGTCTGCTGCGGTCGGCCCAGGCGGAGCACCCCGACCGGATCGTGCTGGTCGACCTGGACGACGACCCGGCCTCGACCGAGCTGTTGTTCACGGCGGCCCAGGTGGGGGAACCGCAACTGGCCGTCCGGGCCGGGCGCATGCTCGCGCCGCGGCTGGTGCCGTCGACCGCGTCGGGCGGGCCGGCGCCGATTCTCGCGACGTCCGGCACCGTGCTGGTCACCGGCGCCGACGGGCCGCTCGGGGCGCTGTTCGCCCGGCACCTGGTCACCGCGTACGGGGTCGAGCACCTGGTGCTCGCCCATCCGCACGGGCCGGATGCGGCCGCCGAGCGGCTGCGGGACGAACTGGCCGGTCTCGGTGCCACGGCCACCGTGGTGGCCTGCGACCCGGCCGACCGGGCGGCCGTGCACGCGCTGCTCGCGGACATCCCGGCCGAGCACCCGCTGACCGGGATCGTGCACACCCAAAACGTCCTGGACGACGGGGTGTTCACCGCGCTGACCACCGAGCGGGTCGGGCACGTGCTGCGGCCCAAGGTGGACGGGGCGTGGCACCTGCACGAGTCGACCGCGGACGCGCCGCCCGCACTGTTCGTGCTGTTCTCCTCGGTGGTGGGCATGCTCGGCAGCCCGGGGCAGGCCAACTTCGCCTCGGCGAACGCGTACCTGGACGCGCTGGCCACGCAGCGCCGGGCCGCCGGACTGCCCGCGGTGTCGATGGCCTGGGGCCGGATGGTCGAGAGCGCCCAGTCCGGCCTGCGGGTGATCGCCGAGGACGAGGCCCGCGAACTCTTCGACGCGGCGCTCGCCACCGGCCACGCCGTGGTCGCGCCGGCACCGCTGGACCCGGCCGCGCTGCGCCGTGACACCGCGCAGATTCCGGTCGTGCTGCGCGGGTTGGTGCCGCGCGCCGAGCGCCGGAAGGCGAGCGCCGAGTTGCCGGCCGACCGGTTCGCGGAGATGACCAGGACCGAGGCCGAGGCGTACCTGCGTGACCTGGTGCGTGCCGAGGCGGCCGGGGTGCTCGGGCACGCGACGCCGGAGAACGTGCAATGGGAGGTGTCCTTCCGGGACTCGGGATTCGACTCGCTGTCCGCGGTGCAGTTCCGCAACCGGCTGGCCGAGCAGACCGGCCTGTCGCTGCCCACCACGCTGGTCTTCGACTACGCATCGCCCGGCGTACTGGTGGACCACCTGCTCGAACGACTCGCCGTCACCGACGGGGTCAGCCGCCGCTCCGCCCTGGCCGAACTGGACAGGCTGGAGGCCGTCCTGATGGCCGTTCCGGTCGAACCGGTGGACGAGCAGGTCTCCGGCCACACGGAGATCGCCGCCCGACTGACCGCCATCCTCGCCCGCTGGAACAAGACCCGGCCCGATGCGCGGCCCGACGCGGTCGCCGCCGGCGGCGAGTTCGACCTGGCCGCCGCGATCGAGACCGCGACCGAGAACGAGGTCTTCGACTTCATCGACCGGGAGCTGGGCCGCTCCTCCGCCAACCCGAACCGCTGACCACCAGGAGATATTGGTGAACGCACCGATCCGTTACGCCGAAGCCCTACTGACCGGAATGCTCGGCACCTTCGGCCTGGACATCGAGTATGTCCGGGCGGAGAAGAACACGCTGTACTGCCTGGACGACGCCGGCACCGAGGTGCCGGTGCTCGACCTGGTCGGTGGTTGGGGCTCGCTGATGCTCGGGCACAACCATCCGGAGATCGTGGCGTACGCGAAGGAACTGCTGGACACCGGTTGGCCGGTGCACTCGCAGCACTCCTCGCACCCGGTCGCCGACCGGGTCGGCGCGGTGCTCAACGAGATCATCGGCCGCGAGTTCCCCGGCGCCGAGCCGTACCCGATCATCTTCGCCAACAGCGGTGCGGAGGCGGTCGAAGCGGCGGTCAAGCACTGCGAGTTCGACCGCGTGTTGCGGATGAAGAGTCTGTTCGAGCAGATCGAGTGGCACGCGGACGTGGCTCTGAACGCGGTGCGCGACGGGGTCGCGGCACTGCCGGACGACACGTCCCTGCTGCCCGGCGACGTGCCGGCGCCGACCGGCATCGAGGAGTTCGCGGCGTTGCTCGGCGCGGTGGCCGCGCACAACGTCGCGCAGGCGGGGACCGGCCCGGTGTTCTTCGCGCTGGAGCGGGCGTTTCACGGAAAGCTGGTCGGCAGCACCCAGTTCACCTACAACCCGCTGTTCCGGGCGGCGTTCGCATCGCTCGGGATGACGGTGAAGTTCGTACCGCCGAACGATGCGACGGTGTTCGAGCAGCTCGTGACCGAGCAGCGGGTCACCGTGCTCGACGTCGAAGTGCTGGACGGCAGGGTCACCCTCGTCGAGCGCGACTTCCCGGTCCTCGCCGGACTGATCGTCGAGCCGATCCAGGGCGAGGGCGGGATCCACGAGCTGACCGGCGAGTTCGTCGCCCGGATCCGGCAGATCTGCGACGAGGTCGAGTGCCCGATCGTCGTGGACGAGATCCAGACCGGGATGGGGCGGACCGGAAAGTTCTTCGCGAGCTCGCACATTGGGCTGCTGGGCGACTACTACGTGCTGGGCAAGTCGCTCGGCGGCGGCATCGCCAAGACCTCCGCCATGCTGGTCCGCCAGTCGCGCTACCGCCCGGAGTTCGAACTGGTGCACAGCTCGACCTTCGCCAAGGACGGTTTTTCCACGGCCATTGCCCTGCGTACGCTCGAACTCCTGGAGGCCGACGACGGGGCGGCCTACGACCGCGCCGCGGAACGCGGCGGGCGAATCCTGGGCATGTTGCGCGAGCTGGCCGCGCAGTTCCCCGACGTGGTGGCCGACGTGCGCGGCCGCGGACTGCTCATCGGACTGGATTTCGCCGACCAGAGCAACGCCTCGTCCCCGATCATCCGGGAGAAGGCGCGGGCCGGTCTGCTCGTCTTCCAACTGGGCAGCTACCTCCAGTTGGCCCACCACATCCGCACCGGACCGACCGCGAGCGTGCCGACCATGTTGCGGATCGAGCCGTCGATTTACATCGGCGACGAGGAGATCGACCAGCTGCGGACCGGCCTCACCCAGGTCTGTCGGATCCTGCGCAACCAGGACGCGTTGCAGCTGATCCACCCGTTGACCGGCGCCGGCGAGCCGGCACGCGCGCGGATCGAGGACTTCCGGCCCGCGACGGACGACGCGCCCGCGCCGACGGAGCCGGCCGATCGCCGGGTCGGGATCGTCGGCTACCCGCTGACGCCGGACATGTTGCGGGAGTTCGACCCCTCGCTCGGCGACCTGGACGATGACCGTCTGCTGGCCTATGCGCGGCGGTCCGAGCTGCTCAAGGACCTGCCGGCGCTCGCACCGGTCCGGTTCGACTCGCCGCAGGGCACGTCGGTGGATCTCACCGTCTACCCGCTGCTGGTGACCCAGCAGCAGCTGCGGGAATACCAGGTCTCCGGACAGACCTTCCTGATCGGCCTGGACCTGGACCGCCGGGTGCGCGCGGCGAAGGCGGACGGCTGCGACACCGTCGGCCTCGGGTTCGGGCTCGGGGCGGTCGTCGGTCACGGCCGCGCCCTGCGGGTTCCCGGGATCACCGTGACCGCGGGCAGTGCGCTGGCGGTCGGCTCGGCGCTGGCCGCCGTCCGGCATGCGGCGGTCGAACGCTTCGGCGGACTCGGCGGGTTGACGATGGCGGTCGTCGGCGCGGGAGGGCGGATCGGCTCGGCCCTCGCCGCGATCGGCGCCCGGGAGGCGGCCAGGATCGTGCTGGTGGGCAGTGGCCGGCCGGGTTCGGCCGAGCGGCTGCGGGCCACGGAACACCGGATCTACCAGGAGGCGTGGGCGCAGATCGCGGCCGGCGGCGAGCCGACCGGCATCGCGGCGGGGCTGTCCGCCGAGCCGCTCGTCGCCGGGTGGCTGGCCGACGGGCGCCCCGGCGACGAGCCCAGCGGCGCGGCCATCGCGGCCTATCTCGCCGACAATCGCGACGCCGACCCGTTCGTCGTCGTGGCCGATGATCTTTTGCCGGTGCGAAATGCGCACGTGGTGTTCACAGCACATTCGAGCCCGGTTTCCGTGTTGGACGAGAAGTATCTCGCCGACGGCGCGATCATCGGCGATTTGTCCTTTTTCGGCACCGGTTCCGAATCCGCCGCGGCGGATTCTCGCGACGATCTACACTACGTGCGGGCCGGTGTACTTTCCGTGTCCAATGGCGGTATTCTGCCACGCGGAGTCAGCGTTTCACCGGGTGCTGATGAATTGCTGGCGGGGGCGGCGGAAGCAATCACACTCGCGTTGTCCGGCGGCGGTGGATCGATGGGCGGCGGCGTCATTACCCGCGAGCGGGTGGACGCCATGGTCGAACTCGCGAAGCAGCACGGATTCGAGACGATTTCCATCTGAAGTCTGCCGAACACCGGTTCGCCGGACCATCGGCCGATGGTCCGGCCTGATCAACAGAGGTAAGTGGAATGTCAGAGTCACCAGAGTCCGAGTCGAAAGTGGCCACGGAGGGCGCGCCCGACCCCCATTACGCCAACCGCTGGTTGATCCTGGCGGTGATCGGTATCGCGCAGATGACGATCTTCCTGGATACGACCGTCGTCAATATCGCGCTGCCGTCCGCACAGGCGGATCTCGGGTTCGGCGACGCGGACCGGCAGTGGGTCGTCACGGCGTACGCGCTCGCCTTCGGCAGCTTACTGCTGCTCGGCGGCAGGGTGGTCGACCTCGTCGGCGCGAAGCGCTCGCTGATGATCTCGATCATCGGATTCGGTGTCATGTCGGTGCTGGGCGGCGCGGCCAACGGCTTCCCCATGCTGGTCACCGCTCGTGCGCTGCAGGGAGGGTTCGCCGCGCTCGTCGCGCCGGCGGCGCTGTCGTTCCTGCTGACCGTGTTCAAGGACCCGAAGGAACGGGTCACCGCGTTCGGCGTCTACGGCGCACTCGGCAGCGGCGGGCTCGCGCTCGGCCTGATCCTCGGCGGCGCGCTGACCGACTGGCTGGACTGGCGCTGGTGCCTGTACGTCAACGTGATCCTCACGGCGGTCGTCTTCATCGGCGCGTCGCTGACGATGCAGAACCGGCAGGCCGAACACCGCCCGGAGAAGCTCGACCTGCCCGGCACGGTGACGGCGTCGGTCGGCCTGTTCTGCCTTGCCTACGGTCTCTCCAACGCCGCCGACGGTCACTGGGGCGGCACCGACGTGTGGGGCTTCCTGGTCGGGAGCGGCGTGCTGCTGGTCGCGTTCGTGGTGTTCGAGCTTCGCTCACGGACCCCGTTGCTGCCGATCAGGATCGTGCTGCACCGCAACCGGGGCAGCGCGTATCTGGCCATGTTCCTGTTGGGGATCGGGCTGTTCGTGCAGTTCCTGTTCCTGACCTACTACCTCCAGCTGATCCTGGACTTCTCGGCGATCCAGAGCGGTCTGGCCTTCCTGCCGATGATCGTGGGGATCGCGATCGGCGCGACCACCGTTCCGCCGGTCCTCGAACCCAAGCTGGGATCGCGCATTCTGATCCCGGCCGGCCTCCTGCTGGCCGCGATCGGGTCGTTCTGGCTCAGCCGCCTCACCACCGACAGTTCGTACGCCTCCGGCGTGCTGGCCCCGACCCTGATCGCCGGCATCGGCTTCGGGCTGGTCGTCTCGCTGGGGGCCGCGGTCGCCACGGTCGGCGTCGAGCCACAGGACGCCGGGGCCGCGTCGGCGTTGGTCAACACGGTGCAGCAGGTGGGTGGTTCGATCGGCACCGCGCTGCTGAGCACGCTGGCGATCACCGCGGCGGACTCCTACATCGAAGGCAAGACGCCGACTCCGCAACTCGCCGCGGAAGCCTCCGTGGAGAGCTACACGACGGCGTTCTTCTGGGGCGCGATGGTCTTCCTCGGCGGAGCGGTCGTCTGCGGCCTGCTGTTCGACCGCTTCGTGACGGCGCAGACCGACCCGGAGGTCGGTGAACCGGCCGTCGTACCCGGCGTCTGATTCCTCCGCACCCGTTCGACCGGCAACCGGTCGTCGGTCGGCACCCGGTTCCGTGACTTGGTTCCGAGTACCAGCCCGGCGGCCGGTTTCTGGGTTGTGGACGCTGGGACTCCCCGGCCGGAGCGGATTGACTTGAGTACGGATGCGGTGCGGTGAGCCCACCCCGATCGGGGTCGGCCCGCGACCCACGATCGAAGGAGAGCTTCGTGACAGCAGTGGCCGATGAGCGGGCGGACGCGACGACCGGGCCGGCGGTCGACCCGGCGGAGCTTCTGACACGTACCCGCGAGCTTGCTCAGCTGATCCGCGAGAACGCACCGAAGACCGAGCAGGACCGCAGGCTCGCCGAGGAGGTCGTGGTCGGGCTGCGCGACGCGGGGCTGTTCCGGCTCACCACGCCGACCCGGTTCGGCGGGTACGACCTGCGGATGTCGGATCTGCTGGCGATCATCGCCGAGGTCGGCAAGTCGTGCGGGTCGGCCGGCTGGAACCTGTCCATCGACACCGCGTCGACCCGGTTCGCGCTGAACGGCATGCCGGAGACCGCGTTGGCGGAGATGTTCGCGGACAACCCCGACGCGTACGTGATCTCCACGGCCCACCTGAGCACGACGAAGGCGCGGCGGGTGGACGGCGGCTTCCGGGTGAACGGCACGTTCCCGTGGAGCTCGGGTTGCGAGATCGCGGACTGGGCCTACATCCCGGTCGTGCACGTCTACGACGGCGACGCCCAGACCGCGGACCTGGTCGGCGGCGTCGTGCCGATGAGCGACCTGAAGATCGAGCGGACCTGGCACGTGGCGGGCCTGGCCGGTTCCGGCACCCACACCGTCGTGGCCGAGGACGTGTTCATCCCGGAACAGCGGGCGGTCGCGTTCAGCCTCACGGATCTCGTGGGCGAGGACGAGCGGGACAGCATGCTCCTCCAGGGCAGCGCGCAGTCGCTCGCCGCGATCGTGGGAGCGGCGGAGGGCGCGCTGGAGGTCACCAGGCAGACGCTCGCCAAGAAGCGGCCGATCACCTACGTCAACTACGAGGCGGCCGTCGACGCGCCGTCGGTGCAGATGTGGTTCGGCGAGGCCGCGCACCTGATCGAAACCGCCCGGATGCACCTGCGGGAAGTCGGTGCGGCGCTCGACGGGATACCGGAAACCCAGCCGATGCCGTGGGAAAAGCGGGCCCGGCTGCGGATGCACCAGAGGTCCGCCCATGAAAAGGCGCGGGCGGGTGTGGAGAAGCTGCTCGACGTCGTCGGAGGCAGCGCATTCGCCCTGTCGAACCCGCTGCAGCGCCTGTGGCGGGACATCTCGGTGATGAGCCGGCACACCGCGCTCAACGCGCCGATCATTTTGGAGGACTACAGCCGGGCGACGCTGGACATCCACCCGTCGGTGACCCTCCTGTACTGAGGCGTTTCTCGGGGCCGGGCCCTTCGGGGTGGCCCCTCGTGGTGATCGAACAATGCGTCGGTATTGCTCGGCGGCCGGGTTCTTCCGGTGGCCGCCGAGCAATACCGATGCGCCTTTTTGCGGACGCTGTGCCACCGAATCCGCAGCGGTTCCCGTTGGTATCGGCCACCAGATTTCCGTCCGCATTATGGGTTCGGGCGACAAGCCAACTCGCCGCCATGGGCGTTGACTGCTGGATATGAGACGGATCGCCGTGGTCGGATTGGCTTGTCGGTTTCCCGGGGCCGGCGACGGCCACGCATTCTGGCGATTGTTGCGGGATGGTACGGACGCCGTACGCGAGGCCCCGCCGGACCGGTGGCGCAGCGCCGAGCTGCCGCACCGCCTCGGCGGATTCGTCGACGGAATCGACCGGTTCGACGCGGGATTCTTCGGAATTCCACCGGGTGCGGCGGCCGCGATGGACCCGCAGCAGCGCCTGATGCTGGAGCTGGCCTGGGAGGCGCTCGAGGACGCGCGAATCCTTCCCGCCGCGCTCGGCGGCGGCGACACCGGGGTGTTCGTCGGCGTCATGTGGGACGACTACGCGGCGCTGCAGGACCGGCTCGGCGCGGCCGGGGTCGACCGGCACACGATGACCGGCACCCGCCGCGCGATCATCGCCAATCGGGTCTCCCACCACCTCGGCCTGCGCGGCCCGAGCCTGGTCGTGGACACCGCCCAGTCCTCCTCGCTCGTGGCGGTGCACCTGGCGTGCGAGAGCCTGCGGCGCGGTGAGTGCGGCGTGGCCATCGCCGGGGGCGTGAATCTGAACATCCTGGCCGAACCGACGCTCGGCGCGGTGCGGTTCGGCGGCCTGTCACCGGACGGCCGGTGCTTCACCTTCGACGCGCGCGCCAACGGCTTCGTGCGCGGTGAGGGCGGTGGCGCGGTGGTGCTCAAGCCGCTGGACGCCGCGCTCGCCGACGGCGACGACATCTACTGCGTCCTGACCGCCGGCGCCGTGAACAACGACGGCGCCGGCGAAGGCGAGCACACCGGCCTCACCGTGCCGAGCCGTTTCGCGCAGGAGGAGGTCGTCCGCCGGGCGTACCGGCGGGCCGGCGTCGCGCTGCGCGGGGTGCAGTACGTGGAACTGCACGGCAGCGGTACGAAGGTGGGGGACCCGATCGAGGCCGCGGCGCTCGGCGCCGCGCTGGGTCGCGTCCGCCGCCCGGGTTCGCCGTTGCCGGTGGGCTCGGTCAAGACCAACATCGGGCACCTGGAAGGCGCGGGCGGGATCGCCGGGTTGGTCAAGGTGGCGCTGAGCATCCGGCACCGGTTGTTGCCGCCGAGCCTGAACTTCGCCACGCCGAACCCGGACATCCCCCTCGACGAACTCGGCCTGCGGGTGCAGACCGAGCTGACGCCGTGGCCGGAACCGGACCGACCGCTGGTGGCCGGGGTGAGTTCGTTCGGGATGGGCGGCACGAACTGTCACCTGGTGGTCGCCGAACCCCCGGCGACCGCGGTGACGACCGCCACGGTGGTTACCCCGGCGGCCGTCTCGGCGACGGCTTCCTCGGCTTCCTCGGCCGCCTCGGTGCCCGGCGAGCCTTCGCCGGCCGGCGCGCGGGCGTGGCCGATCGCCGGCCGTACCGGCGAGGCCCTTCGGGCCCAGGCCGCACGACTGCTGTCCTTCGTGGACGAACGGCCCGAATCCGCCGCGGACATCGGGCTGTCCCTGGCCACCACCCGGACCGCGTTCCGCCACCGTGCGGTCGTGGTCGGCGGCGACCGGGCGGAACTGCGGCGGCGCCTCGCCGAGTTCGCGGCCGGCGCGGCCGTCGCGGGCGTGGTCGAGGGGCAGGCCACAGCGGTCGGGAAGACGGTGTTCGTCTTCCCCGGGCAGGGTTCGCAATGGGCCGGCATGGCGGTCGAACTGCTGGATTCCGTTCCCGAGTTCGCCGAGTCGATGCGGGAGTGCGAGGCGGCGTTCGCACCCCACGTCGACTGGTCGCTGAGCGAGGTGCTGCGGGACGCGACCGCGCTGGAGCGGGTGGACGTGGTGCAGCCCGCGCTGTTCGCGGTGATGGTGTCGCTCGCGCGGTTGTGGCGCTCGTGCGGGGTCGAGCCGGCGGCGGTGGTCGGGCACAGCCAGGGGGAGATCGCCGCAGCCTGTGTGGCGGGCGCCCTGTCGCTGGAGGATGCCGCGCAGGTGGTGACGTTGCGCAGCCGGGCCCTGACGGCGCTGTCCGGTCGTGGCGGCATGGTGTCGGTGCTGCGGTCGGCCGCCGAGGTGCGCGAGCGGATCGTCGCGTGGAACGGCGCGGTGTCCATCGCGGCGGCGAACGGTCCGTCGTCGGTGGTGCTCTCCGGTGACGCCGACGCGCTGGACGAGTTGGTCGCACGGTGGACCGAGGAAGGCGTCGAGACCCGGCGGATCGTGGTCGACTACGCGTCCCACTCGTCCCACGTGGAGCAGATCCGGGAGCGGCTGCACACGGTGCTGGCCGGCATCCGACCGCGGTCCTCGGCGGTGCCGTTCTACTCCACGGTGACCGGCGGCCTGCTGGACACCGCCGAACTGGACGCCGCGTACTGGTACCGGAACCTGCGACAGACCGTGGAGCTGGAGCAGGCGACCCGGGCGCTGCTGCGCGACGGGCACACGGTGTTCGTCGAGTGCAGCCCGCATCCGGTGCTCCTGCCCGCGCTGCGGGACACGGTGGAGCGGCAGGATCCGGTCGAGCAGGCCCGGCCCGCCGCCGTGGTCGCCGGCTCGCTGCGTCGGAACGAGGGCGGCCCGGAGCGTTTCCTCGCGTCGCTCGCCGAACTGCACGTGCGCGGCGTGGAGGTGGACTGGTCCCGCGTGTTCGCCCTGCGCGGCGCCCGTACCGTGGGCCTGCCCACGTACGCCTTCCAGCGCGAGCGCCACTGGCTCGCCGAACCGGCCGCTCGGGCGGCCGTCGCCGTCGACGCGGAACCCGCGTCGGCGCTTCCCGCTCCGGCCGGGGTCACGGCCGTGATCCCGGCCGGGCCCGAGATGTCGGCACTGGTGCGCTCGACCGTCGCGGTCGTACTCGGCCATGCGAGCGGCGACGCGGTGGATCCCGGGACGACGTTCAAGGATCTCGGGTTCGACTCGCTGTCCACCGTGGAGCTGCGGGACCGGTTGAGCGCGGCGACCGGCCTCGCGTTGCCGGCGGGGTTGTTGTTCGGTCACCCGACCCCGGCCGAACTCGCCGACCACCTGCGGACCTTGGCGGGGGGTGACGAGGAGTCCGTCGAGCCCGCGGCGGGTACGGCAAGCGACGAGCCGATCGCGATCGTCGGGATGGCCTGCCGGCTCCCCGGAGGCGTCGCGTCCCCCGAGGATCTGTGGCGACTGGTCGTGGACGGGACCGACGCGATCTCGGAATTCCCGGTCAACCGGGGCTGGGACCTCGACCGGCTCCACGACGTCGACCCGGAGCGGACGGGCACGTCCTACACCCGGCACGGCGGCTTCCTGCACGACGCCGACCGGTTCGACCCCGAATTCTTCGGCATCTCGCCGCGGGAGGCGCTGGCGATGGACCCGCAGCAGCGACTGCTGCTGGAGACGTCCTGGGAGGCGCTGGAGCGGGCCGGAATCGATCCCGCCGGTCGGCGCGGCGCACCCGTGGGGGTCTTCGTCGGGGCGATGGCGCAGGACTACGGCCCCCCACTGCACGCCGCACACGCCGAGTCCGACGGCTACCGGCTGACCGGCAGCACGATCAGCGTCGCGTCCGGCCGGATCGCCTACACGCTCGGGCTCCAGGGGCCCGCGGTCACCGTGGACACCGCGTGCTCCTCGTCGCTGGTGGCGCTGCATCTGGCGGCGCAGGCCCTGCGGGCCGGGGAGTGCACGCTCGCACTGGCCGGCGGCGTCGCGGTGATGTCCGGACCCGGGATGTTCGTGGAGTTCAGCCACCAGCGCGGGCTGGCCGAGGACGGCCGGTGCAAGGCGTTCTCCGCCGCCGCCGACGGCACCGGGTGGGCCGAGGGCGCGGGGATCGTGGTGCTCGAACGACTGTCGGACGCGCGGCGCCACGGACACCGCGTGCTGGCCGTGCTGCGCGGCAGCGCGATCAACCAGGACGGCGCCTCGAACGGGCTCACCGCGCCGAACGGGGTCGCCCAGGAACGGGTGATCCGCCAGGCCCTCGCCGCCGCCGGGATGACCGCCGGGGACGTGGACGTGGTCGAGGCGCACGGCACCGGGACCACGCTCGGCGACCCGATCGAGGCGGAGGCGCTGGCGGCCACGTACGGCCGCGACCGGGAGCCGGGCCGCCCGCTGCTGCTGGGGTCGCTGAAGTCCAACATCGGCCACGCCCAGGCCGCGGCCGGAGTGGCCGGCGTGATCAAGATGGTGCAGGCGCTGCGGCACGAGACGGTGCCCGGGACGCTGCACGCCGACGAGCCGACCCCGCATGTGGACTGGGCCGGCGCCGGGTTGGCCCTGGTCACCGAGACCCGGGAGTGGCCGCGGACCGGCCGGGCGCGCCGAGCCGGGGTGTCCTCGTTCGGAATCAGCGGCACGAACGCACACGTGATCATCGAGCAGGCACCGCCGGAACCGGAGCCGGAGCCGCATCCGCAGCCCGGGCCCGGGTCGGGTCCGGAGTCGGCGCCCGGTGCGTCGGCCGATCCGGTGTCGCCGTGGGTGTTCTCCGCGAGCAGCGAGGACGCGGTCGCGGACCAGGCCGCCGCCCTGCTGGCCTTCCTGGACGCGAATCCCGACCCGAACCAGGCGGACACCGGGTTCTCCCTGGCCGCCGCCCGCTCCGGCCTGCCGCACCGGGCCGCCGTCGTCGGCGCGGACCCGTCCGCACGCCGCCGGGGCCTGACCGCGCTCGCCGCCGGCACCGAGGCACCCGGCGTGGTGCGCGGCACCGCCCGCGAGCCGGGCGCGGTGGTGTTCGTCTTCCCCGGCCAGGGTTCGCAGTGGGTCGGGATGGCGGTGGAACTGCTGCACTCGTCCCCGGTGTTCGCCGACACGATGCAGGACTGCGCCGGAGCGCTGGCCCCGCACGTCGACTGGGACCTGTTCGAGGTGCTGCGCGATGCCGCCGCACTGGAGCGGGTGGACGTGGTGCAGCCCGCGCTGTTCGCGGTGATGGTCTCGCTGGCCGCGCTGTGGCGCTCGTACGGTGTGGAACCCGCCGCGGTGGTGGGCCATTCGCAGGGGGAGATCGCCGCCGCGTACGTCGCCGGCGCGCTCGACCTGGCCGACGCGGCCAGGATCGTGGCCCTGCGCAGCCGGGCCATCCTGGCGCTGTCCGGCGCCGGCGGCATGGTCTCGGTGGCGCTGTCCGAGGACGAGGCCGCCGCACGCCTGCGCCGGTGGGACGGCCGGCTGTCCACGGCGGTGGTGAACGGTCCGGGCGCGGTCGTCGTGGCCGGCGACGTGGACGCGCTGGACGAACTGGTCGCCGAGTGCGAGGCCGCCGGGGTGCGGGTCAAGCGGCTCCCGGTGGACTACGCGTCGCATTCGGCCCACGTGGAGCGGATCGAGGACGAACTGGCCGCGGTGCTGGCCGGCACGGCTCCCCGCCCCTCGGCGATCCCGTTCTACTCGACGGTGACCGCCGGCCTGCTGGACACCACCGGTCTGGACGCCGGCTACTGGTACCGCAACCTGCGCAGCCAGGTGCGCTTCGCCGAGACGGTCGGCGTGCTGGCCGAGCGGGGGCACTCGGTGTTCGTCGAGATCAGTCCGCATCCGGTGTTGACCGCGGCGGTCGAGGACGTGGTGGAGCACGCGGTCGTCCTCGGCTCGCTGCGCCGCGACGACGGCGGCCCCGAGCGGTTCCTGACCTCGCTGGCCGAGGCGTACGTACGCGGCGTGAGCCCCGACTGGCGGGCCGTCTTCCCCGGCGCGCGACCGGTCGACGTGCCCACCTCGGTGTTCCGGCGGCGGCGCTACTGGCTCGAACCGACGCCGGACGGCGAGCCGGCGGACGTGGCGGCGGCCGGACTGACCGCGGCGGACCACCCGTTGCTCGGCGCGGTGGTGGAACTGCCGGACTCCGGCGGCCTGGTGCTGACCGGCCAACTGTCCCTCCAGGCCCAGCCGTGGCTGGCCGACCACGGGCTGGTCGATCGCGGGTCGGCCGATCGCGGGCGGGCGGACACGGTGCTGCTGCCCGGGGCGGCGTTCGTCGAGCTGGCGGTGCGCGCGGGCGACGAGGTGGGCTGCGCCGAGGTCGCGGAGCTGACGTGCGAGGTGCCGTTGACCCTGCCCGCGCACGGCGGGATCGACGTGCGGGTCACGGTCGGCGAACAGGACGACTCCGGTCGCCGGATGCTGGCCGTGCACGCCCGCCCGGCGGACGGTTCCGCCGGCTGGACCCGGCATGCGAGCGGGGTGCTCGCGAGGGGCCGGGCCGAGGAGTTCGACCTGACCTCCTGGCCGCCGGCGGGCGCGGTCGCGGTGGAGTGGGACGGCGGATACGACCGCTGGACCGAACTCGGCTACCGCTACGGCCCGGCGTTCCGCGGCCTGCGCTCGTGGTGGCGGCGGGGCGCGGAGACGTTCGCCGAGGTGGCGCTGCCGGCGGAGATCGTGGCGGACGCCGGCCGATTCGGGCTGCATCCGGCACTGCTGGACGCGGCGTTGCATGCCGCGGTCGGGGACGGTCCGGACTGCCGGCTGCCGTTCTCCTGGCAGGGCGTGTCGTTGCAGGCCGGCGGTGCGTCCGCGCTGCGGGTGTGGATCACGCCGGACGGCCCGGACACGGTCTCGCTGAGGCTGGCCGATGCGACCGGAGCGCCGGTGGCGTCGGTGGAGTCGCTGGCCCTGCGGCCGCTCCCGGCGGGGGCCCCGACCGGCGGGCCGCCGGACGCGTTGTTCCGGGTGGACTGGGTCGAGGCCCGCGGGCCCGAGACCTCCGGCGACCGGCGGCCGTGGGCGCTCGTCGGCGTCGACGAACTCGGGCTCGGCGTACCCACCCATGCCGATCTCGGCGCGCTGGCCGCCGCGGGACCGGTGCCGGAGGCGGTGTTCGCCGCGCCGACCGGGGAGCCCACCGCGGCCGGCGCGCACGCCGTGGCCGGCCGGACGCTGCGACTGATGCAGGAGTGGCTCGCCGACGAGCGATTCGCCGCGTCGAGGCTGGTGTTGCTCACCCGCAGCGCGATGGTCGTGGAGCCGGCCGAGCCGGACGTGCTCGGCGCGGCGGGCGCCGGGGTGTGGGGCATGGTCCGCTCGGCACAGCGCGAACACCCGGACCGGTTCGTCGTCGTCGACCTGGACGCACACGAGGCGTCGGTCGCGGCGCTGCCGGTCGCGCTGGCCGGCGGCGAGCCGCAGCTCGCGATCCGCAAGGGCCGGCCGCTGGTACCCCGGCTGGCCAGGGTCGCCGGCCTGCCCGCGGCGCGACCCGACCTGACGGCGGGCACGGTGCTGATCACCGGCGCCACCGGAACCCTCGGCGGCCTGTTCGCCCGGCACCTGGTGACCCACTACGGGGTCGCGCACCTGGTGCTGGCCGGCCGGCGCGGACCCGACGCCCCGGGCGCCGCCGAGCTTGCCGCGGAGCTGACCGGGCTGGGTGCGACGGTCACCGTGGCCGCGTGCGACGTCGCCGACCGGGACGCGCTGGCCGCACTGCTCGCATCGATCCCGACCGAGCACCCGCTGACCGGTGTCGTGCACGCCGCCGGACTGCTCGACGACAGCGTGCTGGAGGCGATGCGGCCGGAGCAACTGGAGCGCGTGCTGCGCCCGAAGGTCGATGCCGCGCTGAACCTGCACGAGCTGACCCGAGGGCTCGACCTGGCGATGTTCGTGCTGTTCTCCTCGGTCGCCGGCATCCTCGGCCTGCCGGGGCAGGCGAACTACGCGGCGGCCAACGCGTTCCTGGACACCCTGGCCCAGCAGCGCGCGGCACGCGGCCTGCCGGCCGTGTCGCTCGCCTGGGGCCTGTGGGCGCCGCCGAGCGGGATGACCGGCCGGCTCGCGGACGCCGACCTGAGCCGGATGCGCCGCGCCGGCCTGGGCCCGCTGTCCACGGCGGAGGGGCTGGCCCTGTTCGACGCCGCGGTCTGCTCCGACGCCGCCCTGCTCGTCCCGGCCCGGATCGACCCGGCCGCGGTGCGGGCCCACGGCCCGGTGCCGGCGCTGCTGCGCGGCGTGGTCCGCGAGCGGGTCAGGCGCGCGGAGGCCGCCGCTGCGCAACCGGTCGACGCCGGGTCGCTCGGCGCCGGCCTGGCCCGGATGTCCGATGCGGACCGCGAGGCGGCCCTGCTCGACCTGGTCCGCGAGCACACCGCCACGGTGCTGGCACACGGCACACCGGGCGCGGTCGCCCCGGACCGGACCTTCAAGGAACTCGGGTTCGACTCGCTGACGGCGGTGGACCTGCGCAACCGGCTGGGCGCGGCGACCGGGCTGCGCCTGCGGGCCACGCTGGTGTTCGACTACCCGACGCCGTCCGCGCTCGCCGCCCACCTCGGCGCGGTACTGGGCCCGGCCGAACCGGCCGAACCCGCCGAGCCGACCGTGCCGGTCGCGCCGCCCGCGCCGCCGACCGGTGGGCTGGACGGGTTGGAGCTCGACGAACTCTTCGACCTCATCGACGGCGAACTTGGCATGCCCTGATCGGAGTTCTTGTGAGTAACGAAGAGAAGCTGGTCGAATACCTCAAGCGGGTCACGGCCGAGTTGCAGCAGACCAAGCATCGGCTGCGGGAGACCGAGCAGGCGAGTCGGGAGCCGGTCGCCATCATCGGCATGGCCTGCCGGTTCCCCGGCGACGTGGGCTCGCCCGAGGACCTGTGGCGACTGCTGGACGCCGGCGGCGACGCGATCGGCGAATTCCCCGTCGACCGGGGCTGGGACGCGGAGTCGCTGTACGACCCGGACCCGGACACACCCGGCCGCACCTACACCCGGCACGGCGGGTTCCTGCGCGGGGCAACGGAGTTCGACCCCGAGTTCTTCGGGATCTCGCCGCGCGAGGCGGTCGCGATGGACCCGCAGCAGCGGCTGCTCCTGGAGACCTCGTGGGAGGCGCTGGAGCGGGCCGAGATCCGCCCCGCCGCGCTGCGCGGCGCCCGGGTCGGGGTGTTCGCGGGGGCGATGGCACCCGACTACGGCCCCAGGTTGCACCAGGCCGTCGGCGGCGCGGAGGCGCACCTGCTCACCGGCACCGCGAACAGCGCCGCCTCCGGGCGGATCGCGTACACCCTCGGGTTCGAGGGACCCGCGGTCACCGTCGACACGGCCTGCTCGTCCTCGCTGGTCGCGCTGCACCTGGCGGTCCAGTCGCTGCGCCGCGGGGAGTGCACGCTGGCGCTGGCCGGCGGCGCCACGGTGATGTCCACCCCGGGCATGCTCGTCGCGTTCAGCCGCCAGCGCGGGCTGGCTCCGGACGGGCGCTGCAAGTCCTTCGCCGACGCGGCCGACGGTACCGGCTGGGCCGAGGGCGTCGGCATGCTCCTGGTGGAGCGGCTCTCCGACGCCCTGCGGCTCGGGCATCCGGTGCTGGCCGTGGTGCGGGGCAGCGCGGTCAACCAGGACGGCGCGTCGAACGGGTTGACCGCGCCGAACGGGCCGTCCCAGCAGCGGGTGATTCGGCAGGCGCTCCAGGACGCCGACCTGGCCGGCTCGGACGTGGACGCGGTCGAGGCGCACGGCACCGGCACCGGACTCGGCGACCCGATCGAGGCGCAGGCCGTGCTGGACACCTACGGCCCGGACCGCGACCGTCCGCTGTGGCTCGGGTCGTTGAAGTCCAACATCGGGCACACCCAGGCCGCCGCCGGGGTCGGCGGCGTGATCAAGATGGTGCTCGCGCTGCGCCACGGCGTGCTGCCGAAGACCCTGCACGTGGACACTCCCTCGTCGCATGTGGACTGGTCCGCGGCCGACGTGCGGCTGCTGACCGAGCGGCGCGAGTGGCCGGTGACGGGCGCGCCGCGGCGGGCCGCGGTGTCGTCGTTCGGGATCAGCGGTACGAACGCGCACGTGATCCTGGAGCAGGCACCGGCGGGCGAGGCGGCCGAGCCGAAGGAGCGGATCCCGCTGCCGCCGGTGCCGTTGCTGCTCTCCGGCCGGACCCCCGAGGCGTTGGCCGCCCAGGCCGAGGTGCTGTCGGCCACCGTGGACGCGCCGGACGGGCCGGACCTGCTCGACGTCGGGTTCTCGCTGGCGACCACCCGCACGGCCTTCGAACACCGGGCCGCGGTGCCGGCGGGGGACCGGGACGGGCTGCTCGCCGGCCTGCGGGCGCTCGCCGCGGGCGAAACGGCTTCCGGGGTGGTGCGGGGTGTCGCGCACCCCGGCCGTACCGCGTTCGTGTTCGCCGGGCAGGGCACCCAGCGGATCGGTATGGGTCGCGAACTGTACGCGCAGTTCCCGGCGTTCGCCGCGGCGCTGGACGAGGTCTGCGCCGGGTTCGACGGACTGCTGGACCAGCCGCTGCGCGACGTGCTGATCGCCGAGGCGGACCCGGAGGCGGAACTGCTGCACCGGACCGGGTGGGCGCAGCCCGCGCTGTTCGCGGTCGAGGTCGCCCTGACCCGACTGCTCGGCTCGTGGGGCGTGCGGCCGGAGGTGCTGGCCGGGCATTCGATCGGCGAGTTGTCGGCGGCGTTCGTGGCGGGATTGTGGACGCTCGAGGACGCCTGCCGCGTGGTGGCGGCGCGCGGCCGGTTGATGGAGCGGTTGCCCGAAGGCGGCGCGATGGTGTCGATCCGGGCCGGCGAGGCCGAGGTGGCCCCGATCGCGGCGGGTGCCGGGGTCGGCATCGCCGCCGTGAACGGGCCGGAGGCGGTGGTCGTGTCGGGCGAGGCGGGCGCGGTGCTGCGGGTCGCCGAGCACTTCGCGTCCCTGGGCCGACGCACGAAGCGGCTGCGGGTGAGCCACGCGTTCCACTCGCCCCTGATGGACCCGATGCTGGAGCCCTACCGCGAGGTGCTCGCCGCCGTGGCGTTCCACGAGCCGGTGTTGCCGATCGTGTCGACGGTCACCGGCGGGGCGCTGCCGGCGGAGTCGGTGTGCTCACCGCAGTACTGGGTGCGCCAGGTCCGCGAGCCGGTGCGCTTCGCCGCCGCGGTGCAGCGCCTGCGGAAGGACGGGGTGACCCGGTTCGTCGGCATCGGCCCGGACGCCGCGGTGACCGCGATGGCCGAGGGCTGCTTCCCGGAAGCGGACTCGGTGTCGGTCGCGCTGCCGGTGCTGCGGGCCGACCGCCCGGAACCGGTCACCGCGCTGGCCGCGTTGGCCGCGGCGCACGTGCACGGCATCGAGGTGGACTGGCACGCGGTGTTCGCCGGGACGGGAGCGCGCACCGTGCAGGTGCCGACCTACCCGTTCCGGCGCGACCGCTACTGGATGGACGTGCCGACGCAGGCGGGCGACCTGCGGGCGGTGGGCCTGGTCGCCGGGGAACACCCCCTGCTCGGTGCGGTGCTGGCGCTGCCGGAGTCCGGCGGGACGGTACTGACCGGCCGACTGTCCCCGCAGACCCTGCCGTGGCTGACCGACCACGCGGTCCTGAGTCGGGTGGTGGTACCGGGGGCGGCGTTCGTGGAGATGGTGCTGCGGGCCGGCCGTGAGGTCGGCTGCGAACTGCTCGACGAACTCACCGTGCACACACCGCTGGTGCTTGCGGAGCGGGCCGGGGCGCTGATCCAGGTCGTGGTCGAGGAGGCCGACGCGTCGGGACACCGGGCGGTGTCGGTGCACGCCCGCCCGGAGGACGGCGACTGGGTCCGGCACGCCGACGGTTCGTTGTCCGGCTGGGCCCCGCCGACCGGATTCGAGGCCGGCGTATGGCCCCCGGAGGGGGCGCAGGAGGTCGCGATCGGCGACGTGTACGCCGACCTCGCCGCACGCGGGTACGACTACGGCCCGGCGTTCCGGGGGTTGTCGGCGTTGTGGCGGCGCGGGGACGAGGTGTTCGCCGAGGTCGCCCTGCCGCCGGAGGCGGCGGACGAGGCGGATCGGTACGGCCTGCACCCGGCGCTGCTGGACGCGGCGCTGCACGCGGTGTGGTTCGGGTCCTTCCTCGACGGCATGGACGGTGCCGTCCTGCCGTTCGCCTGGTCGGGCGTGTCCCTGTCGGCGGTCGGGGCATCCACGCTGCGGGTGCGGATGTCGGCCGCCGGCGCGGACGTGGTGTCGATCCGGCTCGCGGATGCGACCGGTGCGCCGGTGGCGTCGGTCGACGGCCTGCGGTTCCGGCAGATGCCGACGAACGGACCGGGCACGCCCGCGGAGTCGATGTTCCGGGTGGACTGGTCGGCCGCGCCCGCCGAGTCGGCGGAGCCGGTCCCGTGGACGCTCGTGGACACGCTCGCGGAGGTGCCCGCGGACCCGGGAGTGGTGTTCCTGCGCTGCCCGACCGGCCCGGACGCCCGGCAGGTCACCGGTGCGATGCTCGCTGTCGTGCAGGAGTGGCTCGCCGACGAGCGGTTCGCCGCCGGCACGCTCGTGCCGGTGACCGAGGGTGCGGTGGGGGTCGAGCCGAAGGAACCGGTCGACGGGCTCGCCCAGGCCGGAGTGTGGGGCCTGGTGCGGTCGGCACAGACCGAGAACCCGGGCCGGTTCGCGCTGGTGGACGTGGACGCCGAGCCGGTGCCGTGGGACGCGGTGGCGGCGCTGGTCGCGCAGGAGCCGCAGTTGGCGATCCGATCCGGCCGAGCCCTGGTGCCCCGGCTGATCCGGGCCGAGGTGGGCAGCGGCGCCGCGCCGGCGGCGGCGTTCGGTGCCGGCACGGTGCTCGTCACCGGTGGGACCGGCACCCTAGGCGGGGTCGTGGCACGGCACCTGGTGAACGCGCACGGGGTGCGGCGGTTGTTGCTGGTCAGCCGCACCGGCGCGGGTTCCCCGCGGGGCGTGGAGCTGGCGGCCGAGTTGACCGCACTGGGCGCCGAGGTCGAACTGGCCGCCTGCGACACGGCGGATCGCGCCGCGTTGTCCCGGCTGCTCGCCGCGATCCCGGCCGAGGCCCCGCTGACCGCGGTCGTGCACGCGGCCGGTGCGCTCGACGACGGGGTGCTGACCGAGCTGACCCCGCAGCGGCTCGACGTGACGCTGAGCCCCAAGATGGTCGCCGCGTGGAACCTGCACGAGCTGACCTGCGACCTGGACCTGTCGGCGTTCGTGTTGTTCTCCTCGATGTCCGGCCTGATCGGCCCGGCGGGTCAGGCGAACTATGCGGCGGGCAACGCCTATCTGGACGCACTCGCGCAGTACCGGCGCACCCGGGGGCTGCCCGGGGTCTCGCTCGCGTGGGGCATGTGGGCCGAGCGCAGCACGATGACCGAGGACCTGTCCGAGGTGGACCTGGCCCGGCTGGCCCGACTCGGGGTGACCCTGTCCTCGTCGGAACAGGGCGTTGCGCTGTTGGACGCCGCGCTCGGCCTGGACGAGGCGCTGCTGGTTCCGGTGGCACTGGACCTGACCATGGTGCGCGCCCAGGCGGACGTACCGCCGATCCTGCGGCGACTCGCGGGCCGGGGGGTCGTGCCGCGCTCGTCGCGGTCGCCGCGCCCGGCGGCGGCCGGCTCGGGCGCCCTGATGGACCGGTTGGCCGGCCTGGCCGAGGAGGACCGGTACGAGATCCTGCTCGACCTGGTGTGCACCCGGATGGCAGACGTGCTGCAGTACGCGCCGGGACGGTCGATCGATCCCGACCGTGCGTTCTCCGACCTGGGGGTCGACTCGGTGTCCGCGGTGGAGTTCCGCAACCGGCTCGGCGCCGAGACCGGCCTGAGGCTCGCGCAGACGCTGGTGTTCGACCACCCGACGGCAGCCGCCGTGGCCCGTGAGTTGATCCGTCTGTCGGCGGCCCGCACCTCGGCGCCGACGGGTTCGCTGCTGAGCGAGCTGGACCGGGTCGACTCGGCGCTGACCATGGCGTCGGTGACCGGCCCGGACGGGGACCGGATCGCCGATCGCCTGGAGGGCCTGTTGGCGCGGTTGCGTGCGTTCCGGGACTCCGCAGACCCGTCCGAGGACAGGCTCGACGTGACCGCCGCGACGGACGAGGAGCTCTTCCAGTTCCTGGACGGCAAGTAGACCGGGATCCACCGGCGAACTCGCGGGCGTGTCCCCGATCCCCGTGGGGGGATCGGGGACACGCCCGCGGTCGTACCGACTGCCGCGCCGGCGCCTACCCGAGCTTCGCCGGTGCCGGGAAGTAGCCGGCCGCGGCGAAGAACTGCGTGTACCTGCCGAACAGTTCGGCGTCGATCTCCGGGCAGGCGATGCCCGTGCCGGCGAGCGCGGCCTCCGTCGCGGCGACGTCCATCCGCATGTACAGGGCCTCGCCCGCACTCATGTAGCTCCGGAAGATGTCGATCGTCGGGAAGAGCGCGTTGTCCCGATCAGCGCGGACGGTGGCGACGAACTCGTCCCAGGGCACCTCGTCCAGGACGTAGCCGGACTCGCGCAGCCGCTTGACCATGTCGGCATAGCCGATCGCCACGGGGTTGAACAGGTGGAAGGTCCGGCCGTGCGTCGTGCGGGACAGCGCCAATACGGCCGCACTGACGTAGTCCACCGGCACCATCGGGAACAGCGCGTTCGCGCCGATCGGCATGGCCCGTGCCTGGAGGCTGCCCTTCAGGCTCAGCCAGACGAAGTCGCGGGTCTGGCACGCGCCGTTGGTCTGGGCGCCGGAGATGACGTCGGCGCGGTAGATCGACACGGGCAGGCCGCGTTCCCGGGCCAGTTCGATGATCTTCTCGGCGACGTATTTGCTCTGCCGGTACCCGTTGGTCAACTCCTGCGGCGGCCCGGTGGGATCCTCCGGGGTCAGGCCGGCTCCGTCCGGTGCCGGCCCGGCGAAGACGCCGGTGCTCGACACGTAGTGCAGCGGAACCGTCCGGTGCAGCGCGGCGAGCCGGAGCGCCTCCTCGGTACCGGTCACGTTGGCCGCCTTCAGCGACGTGTACGGGTGCAGCCAGTTGACCGTCGCGCCGGCGTGGTAGACCACGTCGATTTCGCGGGCGAACCGGTCGAACCGCTCGGCGTCGAGACCGAAGCGCGGTTCGGCGAGGTCGCCGGTGACGACCGACAGCCGGTCGGCGTCGATCTCGTCCCAGATGCCGTACCAGGTCAGATTGGCGCGCAGCCGGTCGAGCGCGGCCCGCTCGTCGGCGCCGCGGACCAGGCAGTGCACGGTGGCCCCGGTCGCGCGCATGAGGTCCCGGAGCAGGAAGGCGCCGACGAAACCGGTCGCTCCGGTGAGGAAGACCTGCTCGGGATCGGCGACCACGGTGGTGACGTCCGCGGCCGGGACCACATCCTCGGCGAGCCGCACCTCGGCCGCGAAGTCCACGGTGGACCGCGTATCGCCCTCGGTTCGGCCGGACAGCTCCACGCGCAGGTAATCGATCAGCGCCGCGGGGGTGTTGTGGTCGAACAGCAGGGTCGGCGGCAGACGCAGACCCGTTTCGCCCTCCAGCCGGTTGCGCAGCTCGACCGCGGTCAGCGAGTCGAACCCCAGCTCGGTGAAGACGGTCGTGGCGGTGATGTGGTCGGTCCTGCCGTGGCCGAGCACCGCGGCCACGGCGGTGCGCACCAGGTCGAGCAGGAGTTCCCGGCGGCCGGACTCGTCGAGCGGGGCGAGCCGCTCCGCGAGCAATCCGGTGTGCTCCGCTGCCGCGGTGACCACCCGCCGGCCCGGCCCGCGGACCAGACTGCGCAACACCGGCAGGACCGGCCCGGGTTGCCGCTCGATCAGGGCGACGTCGAGGTGCATCGGCACCGTCGTCGGGTGGGCGGCGGTGATCGCCGCGTCGAACAACGCGGGGCCCTCGGCCGGTGCGATCGGTCGCAGGCCCGCCTGCGTCGCCCGGCTCCGGTCCACCTCGGACAACCGGGACGCCATGCCGTGCTCCTGCGCCCACGCCGCCCACGCGAGGGAGTGGGCGGGCCGCCCGTTGGCCCTGCGGTGCTGGGCGAGTGCGTCGAGGAACTGGTTGGCGGCCGAGTAGTTCGCCTGCCCCGGCGAGCCGACGACGCCGGCGACCGAGGAGAAGAGCACGAACATCGCGAGGTCGAGGTCGGCGGTGAGTTCGTGCAGGTGCCATGCGGCGTCGACCTTGGGGCGGAGCACGGTGGCGATCCGGTCGGGGGTGAGTGCGGTGATGATGCCGTCGTCGATGACGCCGGCGGTGTGCACGACGCCGGTGAGCGGGTGCTCCGCCGGGATCGCGTCGAGCAGCCGGGCCACCGCGGCCCGGTCGGTGACGTCGGCGGCGGCGACGGTCACCCGCGCGCCGAGCGCGGTGAGTTCCTCGACCAGTGCGTGCGCCCCGGGGGCGTCCGAGCCTCGTCGGCTCGTGAGCACCAGGTGCCGGACGCCGTACCCGGTGACCAGGTGTCGGGCGAACAGCGCACCCAGCGCGCCGGTTCCGCCGGTCACCAGGACCGTGCCGTCCGGCGCCGACTCCGGCCGGGCCGTCGCGGTCGCGCGCACCCTGGCCAGCCGGGGGGTGCTCGCCCGTCCGGCGCGGATGGCCACCTGGTCGTGGCCGGACGCGATCGCGGTGGGGAGTCGCTCGGCGCTCGCCGGACTGCCGTCCAAGTCGATCAGCGTGATCCGGCCCGGATTCTCGACCTGGGCCGACCTGACCAGACCCCACACCGGGGCGGAACCGAGTTCGACGTCCGCGCCGTCGTCGGTGGCCACGGCGTTGCGCGTGACCAGCACGAGCCGGGAGGTTCCGAACGCCAGCCCGTCCTGCACCAGTTCCAGCGCCCGTACGGTGGCCCGGTGCGCCGCGGCCGCCGGATCGTCTCCGGCCGGCTCGTCGATCATGGCGACCAGCACGTCCCCCGCGGCGTCCGCGACGCTCTCGACGCGGCGCGCGAGGCCGGCCGGCGGGGTGTTCCCGAGTACGGCCCAGCCGGTCGTCGTGAGGTCCTCCGGGTCGGGCAGGACGACCGGCGACCAGAGCACGTGGAACAGCGAGTCGCCGCTCGCGCCGTCGACCCGACCGGCGTCGGCCGCGGCACGACGCCGCAGCGTGCGGACCTCGGCGACCGGTTCGCCAATCTCGTCGGCCAGCCACAGCCGGAACGCGTCCCCACCCCTGGGCCTGATCCGGACCCGCAGCGCACGCGGACCGGCGGCATACAGGTCGAACCCGTGCCAGGACAGGTCGGCGGTGTCCGGCCCGGCGGCGAGCAACGGGTGCAGCGCGGCGTCGAGCAGCGCGGGATGGATCCCGAACGTGTCCGGGTCCGTGTCGTCGGGAAGCCGCACCTCGGCGAACAGTTCCTCGTCCCGCTGCCACAACGCGCGCAGGCCCCGGAACGCCGGCCCGTGGGTGTAACCCTTCTCGTCGAGCCGCCGGTGGAGGTCGTCGAGTTCGACCGGGTCGGCGCCGGGCGGTGGCCAGGCGTCCAGGGAGATCATCGGCGCCGGCGCCGGCTCGGTGAGCAGGCCGGTGGCGTGCACCTGCCACGGCACGGCAGGGTCGTCCCGGTCCGGCCGCGAGCCGATGGTGATCCGCCGGAACCCGTCCTCGCCGGCCGCGCCCACGGTCACCCGCACCCGGACACCGCCGCCGTCCGGAATGGTCAGCGGGGTGTCGATGGTCAGGTCGGCGACGCCGGAACAGCCGACTTCGTCGCCGGCCCGGACCGCCAACTCGGCCATGGCCGCCGAGGGCAACGTCGCGGTGCCGCCGATGCGGTGGTCGGCGAGCCAGGGATGGGTGTGCAGCGAGAGCCGGCCGGTGAACACCGCGCCGTCATCGTCGGCGAGTTCGACGGCCGCCGTCAGCAGCGGGTGTCCCGGTGAGGTCAGGCCGAGCCCGTCGGCCTTCCGCCCACCCGGTGACGTGCCGTCCAACCAGTAGCTCTGGTGTTGGAAGGGGTAGGTGGGCAGGTCGGTCAGGGTCGCGGCGGTGCCGGTGAACAACCGGGACCAGTCCACGGTGTGCCCGTCGGTGTGCAGGTGCGCCAGCGCGGTCACGGCGGTGCGGACCTGGGGCCGGTCACGGCGCTGCAACGCCACGAACGACGCGCCCGCCACACTCTCGGGGCCCATCGCGGTCAACACCCCGTCCGGCCCGATCTCCACGAACCGGGTCACCCCCGACTCCCGCAACCGGGCCAGCTGATCCGCGAACCGCACCGGCTCCCGGATGTGGTCCACCCAATACCGGGCCGAACACACCTCCTCGACGCCCGCGGCCATCGCGATCTCGGGCACACCGAACACCACACCGCCCACGACCGCCGCGAACTCCTCCAGGACCGGGTCCATCAGCGGGGAATGGAACGCGTGACTGACGGTGAGCCGGCCGGTCTTGTGCCCCCGCCCGCGCAACTCGTCCGCGATCGCGAGGACCACGTCCTCGACCCCGGAAACCACCACCGACGACGGCCCGTTGACCGCCGCGATCCCCGCCCGCGCCTCGCGCCCCCGCAACACCTCCACGACCTCGGCCTCGGTCGCCTTGACCGCAACCATCGCCCCACCCGCCGGCAGGGCCTGCATCAACCGCCCTCGCGCCGCGACGACGCGGCAGGCGTCGTCCAACGTGAACACCCCGGCCACATGCGCCGCGGCCAACTCGCCGATCGAATGCCCCGTCACGAAATCCGGTCGCACACCCCACGACTCGAGCAGCCGGAACATCGCCACCTCGACCGCGAACAACGCCGGCTGGGTGAACCCCGTCTCGTCCAACCCCACCCCACCGAACACCACATCCCGCAACGACCGCGACAAGTACCCGTCGAACCGGGCACACACCTCGTCGAATGCCGACGCGAACACCGGGAACACCTCGTACAGCTCCCGACCCATCCCCACCCGCTGCGCACCCTGACCGGTGAACAGGAACGCCGTACGCCCCTCACCCGCCACCCCCGACACCACACCCACCCCGGCAGCGGCATCCCCGGCGGCCAACGCCCGCAACCCCGCGACCAGTTCGACCCGATCGCCGGCCACCACCACACCACGATGCTCGAACACCGACCGCGACACCGCCGCCGACAACCCCACATCCACCGGCGACACACCACCACCGTCCACCAACGACGCCAACCGCCCCGCCTGAACCCGCAACGCCTCCACCGACCGCGCCGACACCACCACCGGCACCACCGGTATCACCACGTCGGCCGACTCCACCGACACCGGCTCGGTCTCCGGGGCCTGCTCCACGACCAGGTGTGCGTTGGTACCGCTCACCCCGAACGAGGACACCGCCGCCCGCCTCGGCCGCCCGGTCGCCGGCCACGGCCGCGACTCGGTCACCAACTCGACCGAACCCGAGGACCAGTCCACCGCAGGCGTCGGCTCGTCCACATGCAACGTCGCGGGCACCACCCCGTGCCGCATCGCCATCACCAACTTGATCACCCCGGCCACCCCGGCAGCCGCCTGCGTATGCCCGATGTTCGACTTCAACGAGCCCAGCAGAAGCGGCCGATCCTGCGATCGGGACTGACCGTACGTCGCCAACAGCGCCTGCGCCTCGATCGGATCACCGAGCATCGTTCCCGTGCCGTGGGCGTCGATGACGTCTACCTCGGCGGGAGAGAGGCCGGCGTTGGCCAGCGCCCGGCGGATCACCCGCTGCTGGGACGGACCACTCGGCGCGGTCAGGCCGTTGGAGGCGCCGTCCGAGTTCACCGCGCTGCCGCGGATCACCGCGAGCACCGGGTGTCCCAGCCGCCGGGCATCGGAGAGCCGGGCCAGCACCAGCACCCCCACCCCCTCGGAGAAGCCGGTACCGTCCGCCGCCGCCGCGAACGCCTTGCACCGCCCGTCCGGCGCCAACCCGCGCTGCCGGGAGAACTCCACGAAGCCGTCCGGCACCGGAATCACCATCGCCCCGCCGGCCAGCGCCAGCGAGCATTCGCCGTTGCGCAGGGCCGTCACGGCGTGGTGGATCGACACCAGGGACGACGAGCAGGCCGTGTCCATGCTGACCGTCGGCCCCTCCAGGCCCAGGACATAGGAGATCCGGCCGGAGGCGACGCTGGTCAGCATCCCGGTCATCGCGTAGCCCTCGATACCCGTCGAGGAGGCGTCGACCGTGGAGGCGTAGCCGGTGTACATCACGCCGACGAACACCCCGGTGTCGCTGCCGCGCAGCGAGCGCGGGTCCATCCGGGCCCGCTCGATGGCCTCCCACGTGGTCTCCAGCAGCAGGCGCTGCTGCGGGTCCATCGCCAGCGCCTCCCGCGGCGAGATCCCGAAGAACGCCGAGTCGAAACCCTTGACGTCGCTGAGGAACCCGCCCTCCCGCGCGTAGAACTTGCCCATCGCGTCGGGGTCCGGGTCGTACATGCCCGCCACGTCCCAGTCGCGGTCGTCCGGGAACTCGGTGATCGCGTCGACGCCGTCGGCGGCCACGCGCCACAACTCCTCGGGCGTCGACACGTCGCCGGGGTAGCGGCAGCCCATGCCCAGGATGGCGATGGGCTCGGACCGGCTCGACTCCAACTCGTCGACCCGGGCCCGGGCCTTGTGCAGGTCGGCGGTGACCCACTTGAGGTAGTCGAGGAGCTTCTCGTCCTTGTTCAGCTGCCGGTCGCTCATGAGGACACCGCCCGAATCGAGTTCTCCAGTCCCGTGCCGGGACCCTGCTTGGCCAGCACCGACGAGCCGAGCCGTCCGGCCAGGTACAGCGCGAGGTGCAGGCGAAGGTGGTCCTCGCGCAGGGACCGGCCGAGCAGTTGCTCCGCCTTCTTGACCCGGTAGACCACGGTGTTCTTCGCGATGTGCAGGTGTTTGGCCGTGACGGCCACGCCCCGCTCGTTGTCCAGCAGGCACCGCACGGTCTCGCGCAACGCGGCCATGGTCCTGTTGTCGGTGGCGAGCGGACCGAGTTCACGGCGGACGAAATCGGCGGTCGCCTCGGCGTCGTTGCCGAGCAGGATCACCAGCTCCAGGTCGCCGTAGTCGCAGAGCCTGGACGGGCCGGGCTCGGTGATCCGGCCGACCCGCTCCGCGGTGACCGCCTGCTCGTGGGAGCGCTGGAAGCCGGCCACCCCGTCGCCCGGCAACCCGGACGCGACGTGGACGTGCGCGGGCAGATCCACCGGCTTCGGCGATCGCCCCAGCTCGCCCGGGTGATCGGTGGCCCGGCCGCCCCACGCCCACAGCCGACCCGGGCCGGCGGGGAGCAGCAACATCGAGGAGCAGCCGACCTGGTCCAGCAGGCGCAGCGCCGTGGTCTCCAGTTCGCGCCGGCTGTCCGGGGTGATCTCGTCCTGCCACAGGACCAGCGCGACGTGGTGCAGCGTCAGGTCGTACTGCAACCGGCGCAGCGCCTTTCGCGTGTCGACCGGCTTGCCCTTCAGGATCGCCGACACCAATTCGAAGCGTTCCCCCACGGATCCGGCGAACCAGCGATTGCGTTCGGCGGCGAACTTCTCGGTCACCGCGGCGGAGAGGCTCTCCATCCCCTCGAACAGGTCGGCCGAAATGGACCGCATCATGGCCGGTTGGTCCTGTGCGGGGATCTGCGCCTCGCACAATGCGAACAACTCGCGCGTGAAACGCGCATGGGTGGCCCGGACGCAACGAAGCAGCAGGTCGACCGTGGTGTTGTCGGCGATGCGTTCCCGAATGGCATTCGTGAGTTCCGTGGAAATCAGCCCGGTGATGGCGCGCACGCCGCTGAGCCGCAATACGACCCAGAGCGCTATCGCCTCGACCAGCCGCGTTTCGCTACACGATCTTCGGTCGAAGCGGGCGAACGGCTCCCCGGCCAACTCGGCCAGCAGCAGACGGCTGTGCTCGATTGCCCAACCGGTTGCACCCGAACCGACCCGGACGACGACCTCCTCGACCAACTGCGCGTTCGTCGCCGGGAGATGGAGAACGGAGTCGTCGGTGGGACGCAGCAGATGCAGCAGCGAATAGGTGGATGTGATCTGTCGTTGCGCAGGAATAGCAGCCTGCGATATCGGATAGGCCGACAACGAGTAGCCTCCGTACCGGAAAGCGGGCGCGACTGGTCGTCGGCAGCCTTACACGGTTCCATCCACGGTGGGTAATTGCCCGGTAACCGCATGCCGGCGGCGAAATTACCGCGCGATGGGCGGCCGTTACCGGCGTAGGGGATCGGCATGTCCTCGGGTTCCGCGCCGCGAACACCGCCCTGCGCGTGCTCGAACCGGCCGGTGTTTGCGGCGGTATGCCCGTCCCGGGTCGCCGTCGGCGTGCGCGCGGCGCCGCACGCGCCCTGCGCGGGTTCGGGCCGCGCGGGACGCGTGCGAGATCGTGGTGTTCACCGCCGGGCCCTACCGGGCGGCCGGCGGGATGCGCCGTTCGTCAGTTCGGTACGCGGTCGCCTTCGGCCCGCGCGGGCGGCGGCGCGACCGGGAGGCCCGCCCGCTCTGCCTTCGGCCGGTGTCGTCCGAAGCGCCGTACCAGCGGCGTCTCCACGTACCGGTACAGGAGTGCGGAGCACACCAGTGCCGCGCCGAGCACGGCGAGGATCAAGAGCACGCCGGTCCCCGTCGAGAACGTGCGGGTGGGGCCGATCAGGTCGGCGACCTTGACGATGACGATCCAGTGCACCATGTAGAACGCGAAGGAGATCTCCCCCAGGAAGACCATCGTCGGCCCGCGGAACACCGAGGCGCCGCCCTGCCGGTCGGCGACCGCGGCGGCGGCGATCAGGGGAGCGGTCCACACGGTCGCCACGCCCGCCGTGCCGGCCAGGTACGGCTCGTACCGGGTGAGCACGTATCCGACGACGGCCAGGCCGAAGGCGGGCGCCAGGCCGATGCGCGGCCATCGACCCGCCGCGACGATCCTGGCCAGCAGAATGCCCAGGACGAATTCGAGCGCGCGGGCCGGCGGGAAGAAGTACACGAACCACACCTGGTCGAACGACACTTCGCCGGACACGGCGAAGGCGGCGAGTCGCGGTTGGTCGTTCACCACGAACGTGCCGACCAGGAACACGCCCACGATCAGCGCGAGTACCGCCGCGACCGCCGGCCACAGCCACTCCTCGCGGATCCGGCGCAGCACCGGCAGCAGGGCCGGAAAGATCAGGTAGAAGAAGAACTCGCAGCACAGCGACCAGCTCACCCCATTGACCGCCGAGACGGTCCCGATGTCCGGGAACCACGACTGCTGCATGGTCGCCGACGCGAGCCAGTCGACCATCCGGGTGGGCCGGTCCGTGTCGAGCACGAGGAGGGCGGCCAGGCCGAAGGTGACCAGGTGCATCGGGCCGATCTTCACCAGGCGGCGGCGCCAGAACGGACCGGCCGTGTCATCCGAGCGCGCGGTCCAGGTCAGGACGAAGCCGCTCAGGATGAAGAAGAAGCCGACGCCGTAGGAGCCGGAGAGGGCGAAGGTCTTCCTGAGCTCCGTGCCCGCGTCACCCGGGACGAGCCGGGTGTACCACAGGATGTGCGTGGCGAAGACCAGCATGGCCGCCAGGAATCGCAGCCCCGTCAGTGACGGCAATCGTGTGGGTTCCGGGTGCGTGGGCGTGTGGGTCCGGCCCACGCGGCTCGGGCCTGTTTCGCTGGTCACCATGTGATCGTCGGGGGTCGGAGGTCACGAGCCGGCTCTGCGCTTTCCCGAACGGGACGCGGCGGATTCGATGGAAAATGAGTGGACGTGATCTGCGGATGCGCAGGAATAATTGCCTGCGATATCGGACAGCCCGACAACGAGTGGCCTCCGTACTGGAAAGCAGACGCGACTGGGTGTCGGCAGCCTTACACGATTCCTACAGTGCCGGGTAATCACCCGGTAACCGCATCCTTTGTGGCGGAATTACCGCGCGGTGGGCGGAAATACGCGGCCTGCGGATATCCTGCCATTCGCAGCCCGCCGATCGGTGATGACGAGGAGCGCTCGTGAACAAGCCGGCCACGCAAGAGAACCCGATCGGAGTCGCCGCCGGAGCCGGCACGGTGCCGTGGGTGCTGTCCGGGCGAAGCGAGAAGGGTCTGCGCGGCCAGGCCGCGCGGCTGCTGGCCCGGCTCGACTCCGATGCGGCGCTGGACGTCGTCGACGACGTCACCGAGGTGGGCCGGTCGCTGGTGGCGGCCGGCGCGGCCTTCGAGTATCGGGCCGTGGTGCTCGGACGCGACCGGGCGGAGCTGGTCGCCGGGCTGCGGGCGCTCGTCGAGGAGCGGGCCGTGCCGAACGTGATCTCCGGCCGGGCGACCCGCCGGGAGCAGGCCGACGGCCGGCCGGTGTTCGTCTTCCCCGGCCAGGGCACCCAGTGGGTCGGCATGGCGGTCGAACTGTTGGACACCTCGCCCGCGTTCGCCCGGGAGATTCGGGCCTGCGAACAGGCGCTGTCGCCGCACCTGGACTGGTCCCTGGAGGACGTGCTGCGGGCAGCGCCGGGGACTCCGCCGCTGGACCGGGTGGACGTCGTGCAGCCCGTGCTGTTCTCGATGATGTTGTCGCTGGCCCGGCTGTGGGGCCGGTTCGGCGTCGAACCGAAGGCGACGGTCGGCCATTCGCAGGGCGAGATCGTGGCCGCGCACGTCGCGGGCGCGTTGTCGCTGGAGGACGCGGCGCGAATCGTCGCGCTGCGCAGCCGGGCCCTGACCGCGATCCGCGGTCGAGGCGAGATGCTGACCGTGCTGGCGCCCAACGACCGGGTGCGCACGATGCTGGCCGATTGGGACGGCGTGTTGGCGGTGGCGGCGGTGAACGGGCCGGCCACCATGACCGTGTCGGGCGACGTGGGCGCGATGGCCGAGTTCGGTGCCGCGTTGTCCGCGGCCCGGATGATGCGCTGGCGGGTGCCGGGAGTGGACTTCGCCGCACATTCGGCGCACGTGGAGGACCTGCGCGAGACGCTGCTCGACCTGGCGGCCGGGATCCGACCGGCGCGCAGCGACGTGCCGTTCTACTCGACGGTGACCGGCCGGCGGATCGACACCGACGAACTGGACGCGGAGTACTGGTATCGGAATCTGCGCCAGACGGTGCGGTTCGACGATGCCGTGCGTTCGCTGGTCGCCGACGGCCACACGATCTTCGTCGAGTGCAGCGCCCAGCCGGTGCTCACGGTCGGCATGCAGGACATCGTCGAGGAACTCGGCCGTTCGGCCGTGCTGATGGCCACCTTGCGCAACGAGGACGGCGGAATGGGCCGCTTCCTGGCCGCGCTGGCGGAAGCGTACGTGCACGGGATCGCGGTGGACTGGACGGCGGCGTTCGCGTAGCGGGTCCCCGACCCGGCCTGCCCGCCGATCCCGCGCCCGCGCTTCGGCGCACCGACTTCCCGGCTGCGGTACCGCTTCGGCGCATGCTGCGCGGCGGGTCGGCTCCGTCCGCAGGGGACGAAGGCGGCCCGCCGAGGTGGGGCGGGGTCGGTCAGGCCGACTCCGGGGCCCCCGGGATGCGACTGGTCATGCGTTCCATGCCGCTGATCCAGTTGTCGCGCAGCGCGGCCGTGGCGGCCGGCACGTCACCGGCGCGCAGGTGCTCGGCGATCCGGCAGTGTTCCTCCGCCTCGCGCTCCAGCAGCGTGTCCTCGCCGGCGATCAGGTGGGTATAGCGGCGCATGCCCGCCTTCACACTGGTCACCAGATCGAGCAACCGCTCGTTCGGGCACTTGCCGAGCAGCAGGTCGTGCCACTCGTCGTCGTGCCACTCGATCTCCGACTGCTCCGCCACCGGATCCGGGAAGCCCCGGGCCAGCCGGAGCAACTCCGGTGCCATCTCCCGTAGTTCATCGGGGTCCGAAAGCTCCAGGGCGAGCGACTCCAGGCCCGCGACGATCTCGCACAGCTCGCGGAACTCCTTGCTGCTGACCGGCGCGAACCGGAAGCCGCGCCCCTGATTGCTCTCCAGGACGCCTTCGCCGGCCAGGGTGATCAGGGCTTCGCGCAGGGGGGTGCGACTGACGCCCAACTCGGCGGCCAGCACCACCTCGTTGATGTCCTTGCCCGCCGCGAAGTCGCCTCGGTCGAGGCGTAGAAGCAACTCCTCGCGGATCTGCTCACGCAGAGGTCGCCGCTGGATGGCCATGTGTCGGTTACTCCCTGTGTCGATCGGCGCCGATAACTGGTGCTTGACATGACGCACCGCACACACCTTGAATTATGAATACAGAATACATGAACGGGAGGTCGACGTGCGGTTGACGCGAGTGCCGGGATTGCTGTTCGGGGGTGACTACAACCCCGAGCAGTGGCCGGAGGAGGTCTGGGCGGAGGACGCCAAGCTGATGGCCGAGGCCGGCGTGAACATGGCGACCGTCGCGGTCTTCTCCTGGTCACGCCTGGAACCCCGGCCCGGGGAGTACGACTTCGGCTGGCTGGACCGGGTGCTCGACCTGCTGCACGAGCACGGCATCGCCGCCGACCTGGCCACCGCGACCGCGACCCCGCCGCCGTGGCTGGTCCGCGAGCACCCCGACGCGTTGCCGGTCGACGCGAACGGGACCCGGCTCGAATTCGGCTCCCGCCAGGGCTACTGTCCGAGTTCGCCGATCTTCCGCGCGGCCACCGTCCGGCTGGCCCGGGCGATGGCGGAGCGCTACGCCGAGCACCCCGCCCTGGCGATGTGGCACATCGGCAACGAGTACGCGGACCACACGCTCGAATGCTTCTGTGCCGAGTCCGCCCGGCACTTCCGGCGTTGGCTGAGCGAGCGATACGAGCACATCGACGGCCTCAACGACGCCTGGGGCACCTCCTGTTGGGGCCAGCACTACACCGACTTCGAGCAGATCGCCCCGCCGCGCAAGGCACCGGGCCCGATCAACCCGGCCCAGGTGCTGGACTGGCGGCGGTTCTGCTCGGACGCGCTCCTGGAGTGCTTCGAGGCGGAGAAGAGCGTGCTGCGCGAGGTCACCCCGGACATCCCGGTGACCACGAACTTCATGAGCATCCTGCACGGCCTGGACTACTGGAAGTGGGCCGGCGCCGAGGACATCGTCAGCGACGACGCCTACCCCGACCCGGCCGACCCCACCTCGCACGTGGGCATCGCGGTCAGCTACGACCTGATGCGCTCGCTCAAGCGGCGCCCGTGGCTGCTGCTGGAACAGGCCCCGAGCGCGGTGAGCTGGCGTGAGGTCAACGTGCCCAAGCCGCCCGGCAAGATGCGCCTGGACAGCCTCCAGGCACTCGCGCACGGCGCCGACGGGGTGATGTTCTTCCAGTGGCGTCAGGCCCGGTACGGACCGGAGAAGTTCCACTCCGCCCTCCTGCCGCACGGTGGTGTGCAAACCCGCGGATGGCAGGACACGCTACGCCTGGGCGGCGACCTGCAAAAGCTCGCCGAGATCGCCGGCACGCACACCGCCGCGGACGTCGCGCTGCTCCTGGACTGGTCCTCGTGGTGGGGCCTGGAGGCCCCCGAGTCGATGCCGTCCAAGCGGCTGGAGCTCAAGCGACTCCTGAACGCCTGGTACGCGCCGCTGCACGCCCGCGGGATCACCGTGGACCTGGCCCCGCCGGACCGCGACCTGTCCGGGTACCGCGTGGTCATCGCCCCCAACCTCTACCTGTGCACCGACGAACAGGCCGAGAACCTGCGGGCGTTCGGCGGCGAACTGATCGTCGGCCCGTTCAGCGGCGTGGTCGACTCGGCCGACCGGGTACACCCCGGCGGCGCACCCGGTCCGCTGCGCGACCTGCTCGGCCTGAGCGTCGACGAGTTCTGGCCGCTGGCCGACGGAGTGGGCCAGAGCGTGCGGTACGCCGACGGCACCCCGGGCACCGCGACCCGGTGGGCCGAGTGGCTGCGGCCCGAGGGCGCCACGCCGATCGCCGACTACGAGGGCGGCGACCTGGCCGGACAACCCGCGATCACCCGGCTCGGCCGGGCCACCTACGTGGGCTGCGCCCTCGACGACGTCACCCCGATCCTGACCGACGTACTGACCCGCGCCGGCGTGCGCCCCGTCGCGGACGTACCGCCCGCCGTCGAGGCGTGCCTGCGGACCGGGCCCGACGCCGACTACCTGTTCCTGCTCAATCACGGCACGACCACCGCGGCACTGACCCTGCGCGCCCCCGGCACGGACCTGCTGACCGGGCGCGACCTGCACGGCTCGATCGAGATCGGGCCCAGGGACGCCGTGGTGCTGCGCACCGCTCACGAGGGAGAGAAGTGACCCACCCCTACATACCCAATGCCGAGCCGGCCGTCCGGGCCGAGATGCTGGCCGCGATCGGGGTCGAGTCCGTCGAGGACTTCTACACCGACATCCCCGCCGCGCTGCGCCTGAACCGGCCGCTCGACCTGCCCGCGCCGATGGCCTCGGAAACCGAACTGGTCCGGCACATGCGCGGGTTGCTCGGACGCAACACCGACACCACCGAGGTGCTCAGCTTCCTCGGCGGCGGCTGCTACCCGCACCACGTGCCCGCGGTGTGCGACGAGATCAACTCGCGCGGCGAGTTCCTCACCGCCTACGCGGGCGAACCGTACGAGGACCACGGCCGCTTCCAGGCGCTCTTCGAGTACGTCAGCATGATGGGCGAACTCCTGGAGCTGGACGTCGTCAACGTCCCCACCTACGACGGCTTCCAGGCTTCGGGCACCGCGCTGCGGATGGCCGCGCGCTACACCGGCCGGTCCAAGGTGCTGGTCACCGCCGCGATCGGCGCGGACAAGCTGAGCAAGCTGCACGACTTCCTCGCGCCCGACATCGAGATCGTCATGATCCCGGTCGCCGAGAACGGCGAGGCCGGCGCCTTCACCGTCGACGACACCGTCGCCGCGGTCTACCTGGAGAGCCCCAACCTCTACGGCGTGGTCGAGGCCCGGACCGCCGAGATCGCCGAACTCGCGCACGCCGAAGGCGCGTTGCTCGTGGTCAGCGCGGACCCGATCTCGCTCGGCGTGCTCGCCCCGCCCGCCACGCTCGGCGCGGACATCGTCTGCGGCGACATCCAGTCGCTGGGCATGCACCAGAACTACGGCGGCGGTCACGCCGGTTACATCGCCACCCGCGACGAACCGCGCCTGGTCGCCGAGTTCCCCTCGCGTCTGTTCGGCATCGCGCCGACCGCGGTGCCGGGCGAATACGGCTTCGGCGACGTCTTCTACGACCGCACCTCCTTCGCGCAGCGCGAGGAGGGCAAGGAATGGGTGGGCACCGCCGCCTCGCTGTGGGGCATCACGGCCGGCGTCTACCTCGCGCTGATGGGCCCGGAGGGCATGCGCGAACTGGGCGAGACGATCCTGGCCCGGACCCGCTACGCGATGGACGAACTCGCCGCGGTCCCCGGAGTACGGGTGCGGCACGCCGCCGCCGTGCACTTCCGCGAGTTCGCGATCGAGGTGGCCGACACCGACGCGCTGCTCACCGCGCTGCGCGCACACGGCATCTACGCCGGCATCGCGCTGGATGCCACAACGCTGCTGGTCTGTGTGACCGAGCGGCACACCAAGGACGACATCGACACGCTGGTGCGAGCGGTACGAGAGGTGCAGGGCTGATGGGTGCCGTCGGAGAATCCTTCGCGAAGTTGCCGATCGAGGCCAAGCCGCCGCTGCGCCGGTTCCACCAGGCGCGCTGGGACGAGCCGATCATCTTCGATCTCTCCAGCCCCGGCCGGCGCGGCATCGGGGTGCCCGAGGCGGGCGTGCCCGCCGTCGAACTGCCCGCCGGGATACGGCGCGAGACGCCGCCCGCACTGCCGCAGATGTCCCAACTGCACGTGCTCCGGCACTACATGCGGCTGTCCCAGCAGACCGTGGGTGTCGACCTCGGCATCGCCGTCGGTCAGGGCACCTGCACGATGAAGTACAGCCCCAAGATCAACGACCGGTTCGTCAGCGACCCGAAGATCGCCGAACTGCACCCGGCACAGCCCGAGGACAGTGTGCAGGGCGTGCTGGCGATCTACTGGCAGCTGGAGCAGATGCTCAAGGAGATCTCCGGCCTGGACCGGGTCAGCCTGCAACCGGGCTCCGGTTCGGCGGCGATCTACGCCAACGTCGCGATGATCCGCGCCTACCACGCCTCCCGGGGCGAGGGCGAGCAGCGCGACCAGGTGATCACCACGATGTTCTCGCACCCCACGAACGCGGCCTCCCCCAAGACCGCCGGGTACGAGGTGATCACGTTGATGCCGGACGCCGACGGCTACCCGGACATCGAGGCGCTGCGCGCGGCCGTGGGCCCGCGTACCGCCGCGCTGATGATCACCAACCCGGAGGACACCGGGATCTACAACCCCCGGATCGCCGAGTTCGTCGAACTCGTGCACGGGGTCGGCGGGTTGGCCTGCTACGACCAGGCCAACGCGAACGGCATCCTGGGCATCACCCGGGCCGCCGACGCCGGGTTCGATCTGTGCCACTTCAACCTGCACAAGACCTTCTCCACGCCGCACGCGTCCGGCGGTCCGGCCGCGGGTGCCTGCGGCGTCGCGGAGAAGCTGGTGCCGTTCATGCCCGGCCCGACCGTCGAGTTCGACGGCGAGCGCTACTTCCTGGACTCCGACCGGCCGCAGTCGATCGGCAAGAACCGGCCCTACCTGGGGGTCACCCAGAACGTGGTGCGCGCCTACGCGTGGATCATGGCGCTGGGGGCCGAGGGCCTGCGGCAGGTGGCCGAGACGGCGGTGCTGAACAACAACTACCTGATGCACAAGGTGTTGCAGATCCCGGGCGCCTCCGCCCACTGGGACAAGCGCCGGCTGGAGCAGGTCCGCTACTCGTGGCAGGGCCTGTACGAGGACACCGGCGTGCACTCGGAGGAGATCGGCGTGCGCGCGGCCGACTTCGGGGTGCACTACTGGACCAGCCATCACCCGTACCTGGTGCCCGAGCCGTTCACCCTGGAGCCGACCGAGTCGTACTCCAAGGAGGACCTGGACGAGTACGCCGCGATCCTGGCGCACGTCGCGGACGAGGCCCGCAGCGAACCGGAGTTCGTCAAGGGCGCGCCCTACAACCAGACCGTGCACAAGATCGACCCGACCTGCCTGGACGACCCGGAGCAGTGGGCGATGACCTGGCGGGCGTACGTCCGCAAGCACCTGTCGTGAGAGTCGGCCTGATCGTCAACCCGGTGGCCGGCCTCGGCGGCGCGGCCGGGCTCAAGGGCAGCGACGGCGCCGACGTGCAGCGCGAGGCGCTCGCCCGCGGCGCGACCGCCCGGGCGGGGGAGCGCGCGGCGGTGGCCGTGCGCGCGCTCCTGGCCGCCCGCCCGGACGCCGTCGTGGTCACCGTGCCCGGCGCGATGGGCGAGAACTCCGTACGCGCCGCCGGCGCGGTGCCCGAGCTGGTGGCGTGCGCACCGGGGGAGCCGTCCTCGTCCGCCGACACCCGGGCGGGCGTCCGGGCGTTGGCGGCGGTGGACCTGCTGTTGTTCGCGGGCGGCGACGGCACCGCGCGGGACGTGCTCGACGCCGGGCCGACCGCGCCGGTGCTCGGCATTCCGGCGGGCGTCAAGGTCTACTCCGGCTGCTTCGCGGTCGGCCCGGCGGCGGCCGGCCACGCCGCCGCCGAGTTCGCCGGGGACACCGCCGAGGCCGAGGTGGTGGACCTGGACGAACAGGCCTACCGCGAGGGTAGGGTCAGCCCCCGGCTCTACGGCACGCTGACCGTGCCCGCGGCCCGGGTACGGCTGTCCGGCCGCAAGACCGGCTCCTCGGGCGCCGCGCCGGAGACCGTCGAGGGCATCGCCCGCGAAGTGGTCGCCCGGATGCGCCCGGGCGTGCGCTACATCCTGGGCCCGGGCACCACCACGCGCGCGGTGGGCCGCGCGCTGGGCGCCGAGTCCACGCTGCTCGGCGTGGACGTGATCGCCGACGGCGTGCCGATCGGGGTCGACCTGAGCGAGCGCGCGCTGCTCGACCTGGTGGACGGGCACGAGACGGATGCCGTGGTGTCGGTGATCGGCGGCCAGGGCTTCGTGCTCGGTCGCGGCAACCAGCAGATCAGCCCGTCGGTGCTGGCCCGCGTGCACGGCCTGACCGTGCTCGCCACCCGCACCAAGCTGGCCGCGCTCGGCGGCCGGCCGCTGTTGGCGGACACCGGGGACCCGGCCACGGACGCGCGGTTGAGCGGTTTCGTCAAGGTGATCACGGGCTACCGCGAGAGCGTCCCCTATCGAATTGTTCCTGCGAGTGAGGAGTGCACCGGATGAACGGGATGACTGGATCCCTGCACGGCAAGGTCGCCATCGTCACCGGCGGCGGCTCGGGCATCGGCCGGGCCACCGCGCTGATGTTCGCCGCGGAGGGCGCGGACGTGGTGATCGCCGACATCGACGCGGCGGCCGCGACCCGCACCGCGGAGGAGATCACCGCGCAGGGCGCCCGGGCGGTCGGGGTCAAGGCGGACGTGTCCGCCGAGGCGGACTGCGTGTCCGTGGTGTCCACGGCGGTGCAGACCTTCGGCGGGCTGCACGTGCTCTTCAACAACGCGGGCATCATCCGGCGCGCGGACGCGATCGGCACCACGGTCGACGAGTGGGACCGGGTGATGGCGGTCAACGTGCGCTCGGTCTTCCTGATGTGCAAGCACGCCGTCCCCGCGATGAGCGACGGCGGCTCCATCGTCAACACCGGTTCCGGCTGGGGCCTCAAGGGCGGCGGCAACGCGATCTCCTATTGTGCATCCAAGGCCGCCGTGGTCAACATGACCCGCGCCCTGGCGATCGACCACGCGGCGGCGGGCATCCGGGTCAACTCGGTCAACCCCGGTGACACGGACACCCCGATGTTGCGCGAGGAGGCCCGGCAGTTGGCGGAGGACTGGACGGCCTTCGCAGCCGACGCGGCGGACCGTCCGATGGGCCGGTCCGGCACGCCCGACGAGATCGCCCGCGCGGTGTTGTTCCTGGCCTCCGACGCGGCCAGCTACATCACCGGCACCGCCCTCGTCGTAGACGGCGGCGGCCTCGCCTAGTGCCGTGCCCGGCAACGTTCACCCCGTCGCGGCGCCCGGCACGGCACCTCGCCGCCCCGCCGAAACGTCCGAGTACTCCAGTACGAGAACGTTCCGGCGGCACGCCGATGCACCGCACCGAACACCGCGACGGGGCAAACGTTGCCGGGCACGGCACTGGTCATCCCGGCCCCGTTCCCGTCGTCGCCATCGGCGACGGGCCCGGGACCGGTCCCAGCACGCGTACGTCCCGCACACATCCCCCCGGAGGCACAACGTGTCATTTTCCCGCGCAGCGAAGACCGTCGCCGTGCTGGCCGCCGGTGCCGCACTCGCCGCAACCACCGGTTGCGGCGGGAGCAGCGGCTCCGGCTCCGGCTCCGGCAAGACCACCGTCACCTGGTCGACCTGGGGCAACCCGGAAGAGCTCGCCCGCTTCAAGGACTTCGAGAAGGACTTCGGCAAGCGCCACCCCGACATCAAGCTGAAGCTCCAGGCGGTCCCCTCCTACAGCGACTACCACTCCAAGCTGCTCACCCAGCTCTCCTCCAAGACCGCACCCGACGTGTTCTACGTCGGTGACGACTTCATCGGGAAGTTCGTCTCCGCCGGGGTGGTCTCGCCGCTCAACGACAAGATGGCGGCCCCGGACAGCAAGGCCAAGCCGGAGGACTTCTTCGACGGCCTGTACGGCGGCGCCAAGAAGGACGGGCAGATCTACGGCATACCCAACGACGCCAACCCCGAGGTGCTCTGGTACGACAAGCAGGCGCTCAAGGACGCCGGCATCACCGAGGACCCGGCCGCGCTGAACGCCCAGGGCAAGTGGACGATGGCCACCTACCTGGAGATGAACCGCAAGCTCAAGGCCGCGGACAAGGCCGGCTCGATCTTCTACAACTGGTACGGCTCGACCTACAGCATGATCAACGGCTTCGGCGGCAAGGTCTACGACGGCGGCAAGTTCGTCGGCAACACCGACCCCAAGTCGCGCGAGGCATTGAAGACCCTGGCCGACGGCTACCAGAACGGGACCTTCCTGGTCGCCGACAACCTGCCCGAGGGCAACGGCTCGGACGTGCAGTTCATCAAGCACAAGGCGGGCTTCTCCGCGGGCGGCCGCTGGATGATCGACACCGTGAAGAAGGGACAGCAGGACAACTACGACATCGTGCCGTTCCCGTCCCAGACCGGCCAGTTGATGCCGCAGACGGTGGGCACCTCCTTCCTGGCGCTGAACAAGAACGCCAAGAACGCACAGGCCGCCTGGACGTTCCTGTCCGAGTTCGTCTCCAAGGACGGCCAGACCGTGCGCCTGAAGGGCGGCGGCAACGCGGTCCCCTCGGTCAAGGGCGCGGACAGCGTGGTGATGGAGGGCTACCCCGCGCACGCGCAGACCTTCGTCGACGCCCGTGACGGCGGCTTCGCCAACTACCCGGAGGAGGCCGGCGTCCCGGAGCTGACCGCGAGCATCAACGACCTGCTGATGAAGTTGTGGACCGGCAAGATCGGCTTCGACCAGGCGATGAACGACCTCGGCTCGCTCGTCTCCGCCAAACTGCACTGACCGGGGGCCGCCGTGACCACGTCCACGCTCAGCCGCACCACCGACGCACGGCGCCCGGCCACCGAAACGCCCGACAGCCGCCGGTCCCTTCGGGGCCGGCGGCGCCGGGAACGGTGGTGGGCCGCCCTCTTCCTCGGGCCGCAACTGGCCGCTCTGCTCGCCTTCACGTTGGGACCGCTGGGCTTCGCGGTCGTGCTGGCCTTCATGAAGTGGGACGGCCTGGGCGAGAAGTCCTGGGTCGGCCTGGACAACTTCCAGACCCAGCTGTCCGATCCCACCTTCCGTGACGCGGTGCTGAACACGCTGACCCTGGGCCTGATCACGGTGCCGGTGGGTCTGGCGCTGGCCCTGCTGATCGCCATGGCGCTGAACAACGTGCGCGGCAAGACCATCTACCGGGTGATCTACTTCCTGCCGGTGGTGACCAGTTCGGTGGCCGTCGCGGTGATCTGGCAGATGTTGCTGGCCAGTGGTGACCTGGGGATGCTCAACAACACCGTGCACGACTGGTTCGGCATCACCCTGCCGGACTGGCTCAACGACCCGGACTGGGTGATGGTGGCGATCGCGGCGGTGACCATCTGGTCCTCGCTGGGCCTGAACGTGGTGATCTTCCTGGCCGGCCTCCAGTCGATCCCGGCGCACCTGACCGAGGTGGCCCGGATCGACGGCGCGGGACCGGTGCGCATCTTCCGGCACGTCACGCTGCCGCTGTTGTCCCCGACCATCTTCTTCTCCTTCGTGGTCGCGGTGATCAGCTCGTTCCAGGCGTTCGACCAGATCTACGTGCTGGTCGACCCGGACCACAACGAGGGCGCCCGCACGATCGTCTACCAGGTCTACGACCTGGGCTTCAAGAAGTTCGAATTCGGCGCCAGCAGCGCCGCCGCCCTGCTCCTGACGCTGATGACGATCGTGGTGACCGTGGCCCAGTTCGGCATGCAGAAGCGCTTCGTCCACTACGAGTCGTAAGAGAGGATGGTCGTGATGGTCACTGCCATCCGCCGACGTTTCGGCACCGTCGCACTGCACACCCTGCTCATCGTGGGTGGGCTGCTGATGACGTTCCCGTTCGTGTGGATGCTGCTCACCGCGTTCAAGAGCGAGGGGCAGATGATCCAGGATCCGCTGGCCTGGCTGCCGGACCCCTGGCACGCGAGCAACTTCCCCGACGCCTTCGACGCGATGCCCTTCGGCCGCGCCTACTGGAACAGTTTCTACATCGCGGTGATCACGGTCGTGGCGACCCTGCTCACCGCCTCGATGGCGGCCTACGCCTTCACCCGGATCGAATTCCCGTTCTCCCGCTCGCTGTTCGTGGTCTTCCTGCTCACCCAGATGGTGCCCACCCAGGTCACCCTGGTGCCGCTGTACGTGATGTTGTCGAAGCTCGGCTGGATCGACACCCACCTGGCGCTGATCCTGCCCGCCATCGCCAACCCGTTCGCGGTGTTCATGATGCGGCAGTTCATCCGAGCGGTGCCGATCGAACTGGAGGAGGCCGCCCGGCTGGACGGTGCGAACCGCTGGACGATCTTCACCCGGATCGTGCTGCCCAACATCAAGCCGGGCATGGCCGCGCTGGGCATCATCGTGTTCCTGGGCAGCTGGAACAGCTTCATCTACCCACTGATCTTCCTCAACTCCGAGGACAAATTCACCGTTCCGATGCTGCTCGCCTCGTTCAAGGGCCAGCACGGCGGTCTGGACTACGGCATGCTCCTGGCCGCCTCGACGATCTCCGTGGTGCCGATGCTGATCGCGTTCGTGATCGGGCAGCGGAAGATCATCAGCAGCATGGCGGCATCCGGCATGGGAGGACGCTGAGATGACCGCGCACGACCGCACCCCACTCGACGCGGTGACGTTGGATCTGCGCGAACGGCCTTTCACCGACCGGGGTTCGCGGCTTCTGGTCCTGGCGCAGGAGGACGGCGACCTGTGGGTCGCCCGGTCCGAGTACGAGACCCGGCTCACCGACACGACCGTGCTCACCGGGTTGCGGATCGAGTCGGCCGGCGGCGACCCGCTGCCGATCCGGGCCGCGCACCCGGACCGGATCTCCTTCGCGGGCGGCGTACACCTGGCCTTCGCCGATCCGGACACCCTGGTGCTGGTCGGCGCCGGTGGCCGGGCCCGGTGGACGGCCGCGGACGGCACCGCCAACGAGGCCGTGATCGAGGGCTGCCGGGTCCTGGTCGGCGAGGCCGCCCCGGCGGACGGGCCGACCGTGCTCGCCGCGGCCCGGGCGCGCTGGAGCGCCTGGTTCGACCGGATGCCGACCGTGCGTGCGGACCTGTACGAACGGGCCGCGATGGCGTGGTGGACGCTCGGGGTGAACCTGCTGCCGATCGGCTTCGCGGGCGGTCGTGAGGGCCTGGTCCCGTCCCGGTTCGGCTACGTCGGCGTGTGGAACTGGGACTCCTACTTCCACGCCATCGCCCTGCGACACGGCGACCCCGAACTGGCCCGAGACCAGATCCGGATCCTGCTCGCGCACCAGCGGCCCGACGGGCTGATCCCCGATGTCGTGCACGACGAGGGGGTGTTGGCGGAGACCGGCGATCTGCCGCGCTCGGACCGGGCCCGGCTGGCCGAGCACGTCGGCCAGGCGCTGGGCGAGGAAGCGGCACCGACCGCCGCGGCCGGCGAGATGGTACCGGTGACCAAGCCGCCGCTGACCGCGTGGGCGGTCTGGAAGATCCATCGGGCCGCCCCCGACCTCGCCTTCCTGGCCGAGGTCTACGAGCCGATCGCCCGCTCCCAGGAGTGGTGGCTGACCCACTCCGACCCGGACGGCGACGGACTGGCGGAATACCTGCACCCGTACTCCAGCGGGCTGGACGACAGCCCGGTCTGGGACTACGGCCCGCGCGCCGAGCCGCCGGACCTGAACGCCTACCTCGCGCTCCAGTTCGACGTGCTGGGCGACATCGCCGAGGCGCTGGGCCGGATCGAGGACGCCGCGACATGGCGGGAGCGGGCCGCCGCGCACACCGAACTCCTGGTGGCCCGGCGGTGGGACGGCAAACGTTTCACCACCGTGTCGGCGGGCCGCGTGGTCTCGGTCCGCACGCCGCTGGAACTGCTGCCGCTGCTCACCGGACGACTGCCGCGCGAGATCGCCGACCGGCTGGTCGAGGACCTGCGCTCGCCCAGCTTCTGGGGCGAACGCCCGGTGCCCACCGTGGCGTTCGACGATCCGACCTTCGATCCCGACGCGATGTGGCGTGGGCCGGTCTGGCTCAACGTCAACTATCTGCTGATCGAGGGCCTGCGTCGATCCGGATACCCGGATGTGGCCGACGAGTTGACCGAACGCACGGTGCGGATGGTGGCCGAGGGCGGCGGGCTGTACGAGTACTGGAACCCGCTCACCGGCGGCCGGGCCGGGCGCGCGACGACCGGATTCGGTTGGTCCAGCGCGCTGTTCGTGGACCTGGCCAGGAGTTGAGCACCGCCCGCCGGCGCCGGATCCGGCGCCGGCGGGCGGCTTGTGCGGCTCAGCGGGTGCCGAGCACGTCGGCCAGGTCGTAGCGGGCCGGTTCGGCGAGTTGTTCGTAGGTGCACTCGGCCGGATCCTTGTCGGTACGCCACCGACGAAACCGGGTCGTGTGCCGGAACCGATCGCCCTGGACGTGGTCGTAGGCCACCTCGCAGACCGACTCCGGCCGCAGCGGCACCCAGTCCGACAGCCTGCCACCCGACCAGCGGGTGACCGCACCGGGCAGCCGGTCGGCCTCGTGCGCCTCGGCCTCGGCCCAGTGCGCCCACGGGTGCCCGGTCGGATCCGCCATCCGGTAGGGCGCCAACTCCCGGACCAGTTCGGCCCGTCGGGCCGCGGTGAACGCCGCGCTGACACCCACGTGTTGCAGCCGACCCCGGTCGTCGTACAGACCCAGCAGCAGCGAGCCCACCACCGGGCCCGACTTGTGCTCGCGGTAGCCCGCGACCACGCAGTCCGCAGTGCGTTCGTGCTTGACCTTGACCATCGCCCGCTCGTCCGGCAGATACGGCCCGGCCGGGTTCTTGGCCACGATGCCGTCCAGACCGGCGCCCTCGAACCGGTCGAACCAATCCTGTGCCCGTGCCACGTCGGTGGTGGCGGGCGCCAGGTGGATGGGCGCCGTCACCTCGGCCAGTGCCCGCTCCAGCGCGGCACGGCGCTCGGTCAGCGGGCGGGACAGATACGACTCGTCGTCCAGGGCCAGCAGGTCGAACGCGACGAACGACGCCGGGGTGGTCTCGGCCAGGTGCCGCACCCGCGAGGCCGCCGGGTGGATCCGGTCCTGGAGCCGATCGAAGTCGAGCCGGCCGTCGCGGGCGATGACCAGTTCGCCGTCCAATACGCAGCGCGGCGGGAGCAGCCGCGACACCGCGTCCACCACATCCGGGAAGTAACGATCCAACGGCTTGGTGTTACGGCTGCCGATCAGCACCTCGTCGCCGTCCCGGAAGACGATGGCCCGGAACCCGTCCCATTTGGCCTCGTAGTGCAGGCCGGCGGGAATCCGCGCAGCCGCCTTGGCGAGCATCGGCTTGACCGGGGGCATCACGGGAAGGCGCATGCGCCTCAGTGTGCGCGGGCGCCGTACCGGTCGCCTCCGCAGCGGCCGAACGGCGGTATGCCATCGGGACGAAGTCGGGCAAATCTGCCTACCCTGAGGGATGAGCGCTGCCGAGGAATTCGAGGTCGACGGCAGGTCCGTCCGGGTGAGCAATGTCGACAAGGTCTACTACCCCGCACGCGGCTTCACCAAGGGTGACGTGGTCCGCTATCTGATCGCGGTCGGCGGAGGAATGCTGCGCGGCCTGCGCGATCGACCCACCACGCTGCAACGTTTCCCGGACGGCGTGGACGGCGAGTCGTTCTTCCAGAAGCGGGTGCCCAAGTCCCTGCCGGAATGGATTCCCACCGCCCGGATCACCTTCCCCAGCGGCCGGCACGCGGACGAGATGGCCCCGGACAGCGTGGCCGCACTGGTCTGGGCGGGCAACCTGGGTTGCCTGACCTTCCACCCCTGGCCGGTCCGGCGCAGCGCCACCGAACACCCCGACGAACTGCGCATCGACCTCGACCCGCAGCCGGGCACCGACTTCGCCGACGCGGTCCGCGCCGCACACGCGATGCGCGAGGTACTGGCCGACTACGGCCTGACCGCCTGGCCGAAGACCTCCGGCGGACGCGGCCTGCACCTGTACGTGCCGGTCCGGCCCGAGTGGGAGTTCACCGAGGTGCGGCGCGCGGTGATCGCGCTGGCCCGCGAGCTGGAGGCGCGCATGCCCGATCGGGTGACCACCGCGTGGTGGAAGGAGGAGCGCGGCGAACGCATCTTCGTCGACTACAACCAGATGGCCCGGGACCGCACCATCGCCGCCGCCTACTCGCCGCGTCCCACCGCGCGTGCGACCGTCTCGGCGCCGTTGACCTGGGACGAGGTGGACGACGCGCACCCCGACGACTTCGACCTCGCCACCATGCCCGAGCGCTACGCGCGGCTCGGCGACGTGCACGCGGACATGCCGGAGCACGCCTTCGACCTGCGCCGGGTGTTCGAACTGGCCGAGCGGCAGGCCCGCGACCACGGCGCGGGCGACCTGCCCTACCCGCCGGACCACCCGAAAATGCCCGGCGAGCCACCCCGGGTGCAACCCAGCCGCGCCCGCGAGCACTGAACCGGAAACAGGAATCACGACAAACGGCGACAGCAACGGCAACCGCGATCCGACGACAACTGCAACGGCAACGGCAACGCCACCAGGAAGCCACCAGGAAACCACCAGGAAAAGAGCCCCTCATGTGTCTGTCGCTTCTTGCCCCCGCCTCGCTCCACAGCCCCGTGTCGATCCGCAATCCGCTGTCGAGACGCACCCGATCGTCCGTACGCAAGGACGTGGGCCTGCTCGCCCTGCGGATCGGCACCGGCGGCGTGCTGTTCGCGCACGGCGCGCAGAAGTTGTTCGGCTGGTTCGGCGGGCACGGCGTGGCCGGCACCGGCTCGGCGATGGAGCAGATGGGCTTTCGGCCCGGTCGGCAGAGCGCGATCGCGGCCGGTCTCGGCGAGGCCGGCGGCGGGGTGCTCCTCGCGCTCGGCCTGGCCACCCCCGCGGCAGGTGCGGCGGCGGCCGGCGCGATGGCGGGCGCGGTGGCGGTGCACGCGCCGGCCGGCTTCTTCGCCCAGTCGGGCGGCTTCGAATACCCGGCGTTCCTCGGCTTCGTCGCGGCCGGGCTCGGCCTCGCGGGTCCCGGGCGGTTCTCGGTGGACCACATGACCTGCCACGTCCTCGACCGCCCGTGGGTGGTCGGCCTCGCGTTCACCGGCAGCGCCGCCGCGGCCGCCGCCGTGATCGGCCGGCGCCGGGCCGCGGCCCGGGACGAGGCGGACGCCTCGACCGAGTAGGGATCAGCGGGAGGCGCCGGCCCAGTCGAGCAGTCGGTCGACGGGCCACGTGGTGATCACCCGGTCGGCCGGTACGTCGCACTGTCGGGCCCGGGCACAGCCGTAGCCCTGCCAGTCGAGTTGGCCGGGGGCGTGCGCGTCGGTGTCGATGGTGAAGTACGCGCCCGCGGCGAGCGCCAGGCGGAGCAGCCGGGACGGTGGATCCCGGCGCTCCGGACGGCAGTTGATCTCCACGGCGGTGTGCGACTCGGCGCACGCGGCGAACACCGCGTCGGCGTCGAACGCGGACTCCGGGCGCTGCTTGCCCCGGATCAGTCGACCGGTGCAGTGGCCCAGCACGTTCACCCGCGGATTGCGCACGGCGGCCAGCAGTCGGCGGGTCATGGCCGGCTCCTCCATCCGCAACTTGGAGTGCACCGAGGCGACCACGACGTCCAGGCGGTCGAGGAGGTCCGGGTCCTGGTCCAGCGAGCCGTCGTCGAGGATGTCGCACTCGATGCCGGTCAACAGCCGGAACGGGGCCAACTCGCCGGCGAGTTCGGCCACCACGTCCAGCTGCGCGCGGAGCCGCTCGGCGGTCAGTCCGCGGGCCACGGTCAAGCGCGGCGAGTGGTCGGTGAGGACGACCCACTCGTGCCCCAGGTCCCGCGCGGTGCGGGCCATCAGGTCGATCGGGCTGCCTCCGTCGGACCAGTCGGAATGCATGTGGCAATCGCCGCGCTGGGCCGCGAGCAGCGCCGCGCCGTCGGTGGGCACGGGCGACGGGCGGGATTCCAGGTCGGCCAGATAACCCGGTACCCGGCCGGCGTGTGCCTGCTCGACGACGTCCGCCGTCTTGGGCCCGATCCCCTTCAGTTCGCCGAGCGTGTGCTGCTCGACCCGGCGGCGCAGGTCGTCGGGGGCCAGCCCGGCCACCACGGCGGACGCGGTGCGGAAGGCCTTGACCCGATAGGTGGGCGCCTGGTCGCGTTCGAGCAGGAACGCGATGCGATCCAGTGCGGCCACGGGGTCGGGGGCGGGCGGGGGAGCGGACGCGGGTCGTGGAGCCATGGGGGGACTGTGGCCGCACCGGGCGAAGGTAAACCGCGCGGGTGAGCCGATCGGCGCCCATGCGGAGGAGCCGGCGTGCGGGAGCAGGCTCCGGCGTCACCCGGGCTGGGTGGCTCCGTTTCGAACTGCCGGTACGTCCCGCGCGGTGTCGCGGTCGGCGATGGGCTGCTTCGGACGGCCGGCCCGGGTTCGGTGTGCGGGCACCCGCGGTCAGCGACCGGGTTCCTCGTCCTTCAGGAACTTGCGGATCTCCTCGCGGAGTTCGGGCGAGTCGGTATGCCCGTGCACCGCCACGGCATGTTGACTGGCGGCCAGGACGACCTCGTCCTCGGCTCCGGCGATGGTGAGAGTGCACCCGGACTCACTGGGCATGTCCCGGCAATCGGCGACCTTGCGCATGACGTCCTCCCGGACTGGGATCTCGTCCCCCGAGGGGCACGGCCCCGGACCCGACGGCGCGAGGCCATGGTCATAGTCTAGTGCGTTTTGTGTGGGTTTCGGGTCGGCCCGCGGCGCCCTGCACCCCCTGTCGGAGGTGCGTCGGGGTCACCTCGGGCCTGTCGCCGGCGGATGCGTGGGGTCGGCGGGCGGCCCGGCCCCGGTGCTGCGGCCCGTGATCGTTCGGGTCGCACCGGTGACCGGGCCGCCGGTGTACGGGCGGGGCGGACGAGCCGCCGAGGTCAGCCGTTGGCGAACTCGTGCACCCCCCACCAGCCGCTGTCGTCGCGGTAGATGCCGATGCCCGCCTCGGTGTGGGTCGGGTCGGTCTGGTTGCGGTAGTGGCCGGGGCTGTGCCGCCACATGTCCTGGAACTTCTCGGCCGCCTGCCGGGCGGTCATGGCCGGGTCGCCCCACCACACGATGTTCTCGGACACGCCGGTGCGGGCGCCGGTGACCAGGACGTCGACCTCGGGGCCGGAGTGGGCGAAGCCGGTACGGCGCATGTGTTCGGCCCACTTGCGGGCGAAGTCGCTCAGGTCGGTGCTCGCCCGGAGCGGGCGCAGGCCGACCTTCGCGCGTTCGGCGTTGAGCAGTTCCAGGGACATCGCCTCGGCGTCGGCGATCGACTGGGACGCGGGCCGGTTGCCGCGCACGGTGGGATTGGCCCCGGGCGGCCCGTCCGCAGCCGACGCCGTGGTGGGTCGGGCGCTCTTGGCGGCCGGGACCTTGGCGTCCGTGCCCGCGCGGCTCGCGCTGCCGGCCGCGGTCGGCTTGTGGGTTGCGGGCGCCGTGCCGGTGCTCGGGGCGGCACCGGTGCTCGGGCTCGTGCCGGTGCCGGAGGGCAGCCCGGGTGCGGCCGACGTCGGTGTCGCCGACGCGGTCGACGCCGATGCGGTGTCGGTCGGGGTCGCCGGCCGGGCCGCACCGTCGTGCCGCTCGGCGGGCGAGCCGCAGCCGGCCAGCACGAGTGCGGCCAGTGCGGCGGCGAGGGTGGTGGACACGGCCCGGTGGTCTCGGTGCTGCCGGTGGTGTCGGTACTGCACGATGCGCAACTCCTCGAAAGGTACGGCTCGTCGCCCGGCACGAACGCCGGGGACACCTGGGAGAGCCGCGGGGCGCGGGTGGATAACGGAAATCGGCGCGGGTTTTCGCGTCGGGTCGGGGCGGGCGATGGAGCGGGCCGGGTCGGGCGGGTGCATGCGCCGGAGATGCGCGCCGGCTGCCGGTTGCCGGTTGCCTGGGCCGGGCCGGGTGCGTCAGGCGGGCGCGGCGAACACCTGGGTCCACCAGGTCGTCCCGCCCGGGCCGATCGTGGCGCCGACACCGATGTCGGTGAAGCCGCAATCGAGGATGTTGTCCCGGTGGATCGGACTGGCCAGCCACTGGGCGACCACGTGCGCGGCGTCCGATCGACCCCGATCAAGGTTCTCGCCCCACTGCCGCCACCGGTAGCCGGCGGCGGTGATGCGAGCGTCGGCGCGCATGCCGTCCGGGTTCACGTGGTCGTAGAACCGCCGGGTGAGCATGTCGTCGGAGTGTTTGCGGGCGGCACTTCGCAGTCGGTCGTCGATGCGGACGGGGGCGCAACCGTGCTCGGCCCGGGCGGCGTTGACCAGGTCCACCACGGCGCGTTCGAGCCGCGCGCGGGGGTCGGCGGAGGCGGTCGGGCGGGTGGCCGAGGGCTCGGTCGCGGGCTCGGTCGAGGGCGGCGAGGCGGTGGGCGGCGTGGTGGCCGGCGGCGGCGCGGTGGTGGGCGTCGCGGAGGGTGCCGACGCGGCTGCGACGACCGGCGGGTGTGCGACGGGCGCGCTTCGGGCCGGCGGGTCGTGGTGGGGGCGGTCGACGATGACGACCGCGGCCAGGACGACCAGGACGATCGCGGCGCCGCCGGCCGCGATCCGGCGGGGTCGGCGGACCGAACGGGGCGCGGCGTGGCCGGGCGAGGGAGGGCCGGCTTCGTTGGGCCCGGCGGCCGGTTCGGTGGCCACACTTCCGCCCCGGCCCGGATCGGCGGGCGAAGCCGCGTGGTCGGCAGGGCTCGGATCGCCGCCCGCGCTCGGATCCCCGCCCCGGCTCGGCGGGGCGCTGCCGCTCGGATCTCCCGGCGGACTCGGCTCCCCACCCGTGCCCGGCCGGCCGACCATGCGCGGATCGCCGGCGGCATGCGAGTACACAACCGCGTTCGGGTCGCCGGTCGTGTTCGCGTACGTGACCGCGCTCGGGTCGCCCGCAGTGGTCGTGTACGCAGCCGCGTTCGGGTCGCCGGCCGTGTACGTGACCGCGCTCGGGTCGCTCGCCGTGTTCGAGTGCGCAACCGTGCTCGGGTCGCCGGCCGTGTGCGTGCCCGGGTCGCCCGCCGTGTTCGTATACGCAACCGTGCCCGGGTCGCCGATCGGGTCCGCTGTTCCGGTCGGTGTCCACGGGCCCTGGCGGAGCAGGTGCAGCAGTACGGCCGTCGGCGGCAGTAGGGCCAGGCCCGCGAGCAGGCCCTCGACCGGGGCCAGGTCGTACCGGTGCGCGCCGCATGCGCCGCATGTCCGGGCGTGCCGGGAGATGCGCTTGCGCCACAGCGGGGTCGGCCGCCCGTCCCAGGGTGCGAGCAGCGCACCGGCCTCCGCACAGCGGGGGTCGGCGGCGAGTGCGCGGACCACCACGCGGGCGGCCTCCAACTGCTCCTTCATGCGCTGGACCCGGACCGCCACATGGGTCGCGGGCAGGTCCAGGGCGGCGGCGAGTTCGGCCCGGGTCAGCGTGCCGGCCGCCTCCAGCCACCACAGGGCGAGCAGTTCGCGGGTGTCCGGATCCAGCCAGCGGGTCGCCTCGGCGACGTCACGGCGCTGTCCGGACAGGCCCAGCCGCAGGATGGTCAGGTCGGCGAAGTCGGCTGCCGGGTCCGGATATTCGGTGATCTCGTCGAGCGGCGTGGTGAGCGCGCGACGGGCGTGCCGGCGGCGTACCTGATTGATCGCGATGGCCACCAGCCAGGACCGGAAGCGCTCCGGATCGCGCAGGCCGCCGAGGCCGGACACCGCGCACAGCATGGTCTCCTGCACCACGTCGTCGACGTCCGCGTGCCCGTTCAGCGCCCGGCCGACGATGTTGTACACCAGTGGCAGCCAGTCGGCCACGAGCCGGTCGCGGGCACGCAGATCACCACCCTGGGCCGCGACGACCAGGGCGGTGTTGTGCTCGTTGTCCACGTACGTCCACTTTCCTCAACCGGCGTGACGGGCCCGCTCCCGTCCATCCGCCACTCGGGAGAGCACCCGGGTCGGCGCGGATAACGGAAATCGCCGGACGAGTTCCGAACGTACATACCCGTCGTCGCGGGCCGGACCGCCCCCCGACGTCCGCCCTCGGAGTCCGTCTCCGAAACCACCCCGGGGCCGCCGGTCGCGGCGGCGGCGCCGGGGAGTGGTCGGGCGTTGGGCGGGTCAGTTCGGCTCGGCCGCCAGCAGGCCCTCGACCCGGGAGCGCACCTCGGGGGTGTCCAGCCCGCGAATGGTCACCGTGGTTCGGCGGCGCAGCACGTCGTCCGCGGTCATCGCCCACTCGTGGTCGCGCGCGTAGGCGACCTGGGCCCAGATGTCCGGCCCGTCCGGGTGGATGCGCTCGCCGAGTTCGCGGTCGGCCCGCACCAGTGCGGCCAGGTCGTAGGCGAGGTTGCCGTAGTGCGACGCGAGGTGGCGGGCCACCACCGGATCGACGCCGTCCTCGGGGGTGGCCTCGCCGAGCAGTCGGTGCGCCACCGCCTCGGGGTTCGCCGAGCCCGGCAGCGCCACCCGACGCAGCGGGGTCGCCATGTCCTGCTCCAGGGCCACGACACCGGCCTTGGCCAGCTTGTCCAGCACGGTGCGGCCGATGTGCCGGTAGGTGGTCCACTTGCCGCCCGCCACCGACAACATGCCGCCGCGCCCCTCGGTGACCACCGTCTCCCGCTTGGCCTCGCTCGTGGCGCCCGCCCCGCCGGGCAGGACCCGCAGGCCGGCGAACGCGTAGGTGATGTCCTCGCGACGCAGCTGCGCCGGGTCGACCGCGCTGCCCGCCTCGTCCAGGATCTGGGCGATGTCGGCTTCGGTGGGGGAGACCTTGCCGGGGTCGCCCTCGTAGGCCTCGTCGGTGGTGCCGAGCAGCAGGTGCTCTTCCCACGGAATCGCGAAGGACACCCGGTACTTGTCGATCGGGATGGTCAACGCGGCCCGCCACGGCTGCTGTTGGCGCAGCACCAGGTGCACGCCCTTGGACAGCCGGATGCTCGGTTCGGCCGCCGGGTCCTCCATCCGGCGCAGGTGGTCCACCCACGGGCCGGTCGCGTTCAGCACGACGCGCGCGTTCACGCCGAACTCGGCGCCGTCGAGTCGGTCGCGCAGTTCGGCGCCGATGACCCGGCCGCCGGCGTCCTTGCGCAGGCCGACCACCTCGGCGTGGTTGAGCACGACCGCGCCGGCCTCGACCGCCGCGCGCACGGTGGTCACCGCGACCCGGCTGTCGTTCATCTGGTGGTCGCCGTACACGGCGGCGCGGCGCAGGCCCTCCTTGCGCAGGGCCGGGACGAGTTCGAGCGCGTGGTCGGGGCCGATCACCTTGCCCAGGCCGTCGCCGAAGGCGGACAGGGCCGAGTACAGGAACACGCCGGCGCCGAGCTTGGCCGAGCCGTGCGGGCCGTCCTTGTAGACCGGGACCAGGAAGGACAGCGGCCGCACCAGGTGCGGGGCCACGTCGCGGGCCAGCGCGCGGCGTTCGCGGTGGTTCTCCGCGACCAGCTTGAGGTTGCCGGTCTGGAGGTAGCGCAGGCCGCCGTGCACGAGCTTGGAGGACGCGGACGAGGTGGCGCCGGCGAAGTCGCCGGCGTCGACCATGGCCACCCGCAGCCCGGTCTGGGCCGCGGTCCAGGCCACCGCCGTGCCGAGGATGCCGCCACCGATGACGAGCAGGTCGTGGGTGCCGCGCGAAAGTTCGGCACGGCTGTGGGCACGAGCGGGAACGGTCGGATCCGTGGCGGTGCTCATCACGCGTCTTCTTTCCACTGGGCCGGCTGCGAAGCGGTGGGACGGGGTCCCGGTCCGAATCTACGTGGTCGGCATTGTCGAACGACGAACGACAGTTTTCATTGTCGGTCGGGCAATGGTCAAGTGCCGCCGGTCCGAAGCGGGCGATCCCGGGCGAGCCGCGGACGGCTCCGCACCCCGCGCCGGAGCCCGGGGGGCGGGCGTCCGGCCCCGGGGCGTCAGTACGGAAAAGTCGCACCCAGGTCGCGCGAGATGGCGCGCGCCGCGTCGCGGACCGAGGCCACCAGGGTGGATCGCGGCGCGTCGTCGGCGACGATCCGCTCGACCGCGCCGCTGATGCCCACCGCGCCCAGCGGCGTCCCGCGCCGGTCCCGGATCGGCGCGGCGATGCCCGCCAGACCCGGCACCGACTCCTCGATGTCGCAGGCCCAGCCGCGCTCGCGCACCGTGACGCTCTCCGCGTCGATCGCGGCCGGGTCGGTCAGCGTGCGGGTGGTGAAGGCGACCGGGGCGCTCTCGTTCAACTCGGCCCGCGCGGCCGGGTCCACCGCGAGCAATACCTTGCCCCACGCGGTGGAGTGCAGCGGCAACATCGCGCCGATCTCCAGCACCTGGCGGCTGTCGTCCGGGCGGAAGACGTGGTGGATGACCAGCACGCCGCCCTTGTGCAGCACCCCGATGCGCACGCTCTCGCCACTCGCGCGGGCCAGGTCGTCCGCCCAGACCAGGGCCCGGGCGCGCAACTCGTGCACGTCGAGGTAGGAGCTGCTCAGCCGGAGCAGTTCGGCGCCGAGCTGGTACTTGCCGCTCTTGGCGTCCTGTTCGACGAACCCCTCCTGGTGGAGCGTGCGCAGGATGCCGTGCGCGGTGCCCTTCGCCAGACCCAGGGTGGTGGCCACCTCGCTCAGACCGAAGCGCCGTTCGCCGCCGGCGAGCAGCCGCAGGATCGCCGCTGCACGTTCGAGCGACTGGATGGGACCGGGCATACCAACTCCTCCATCGAAGATCAGGTTGGCAATGAAGATCGGGTTGGCAATGTAGAACAGCGGTCGTACGCATGCCGGTCGGGTCCACGGCCCGCCCGCCGGGCCCGGCGCTCGCGGGCGGGGTCGGGAACGAGATGTTCACGGACTCTTGACGGCGGCGCAACCCGCAGAGAACACTGCCGGACAGCGGTCGTCAATGTCGAATGCCAGTCAGAGTCATCTGCCAGATCGAACGGACCACGCCCAGCGGTCCCGATCCGTGTGTGATCGGGATTCGCCCGGCGTGCGCACTCCACGGCACCGCAGCGGTCGTCCTCCCGGCACCGTCCTCATGTGGTGCGGGCTCCCGCATCCCCGTACGGCGCGTCCATCCCGGCGCGCCGTGCGCCCGTCCGGCGCCGCATCCCGGCGCCGTCCCACCCATGCAGTCAAGAAGGGGCCGTGTTGTTGTGACGAGCGACAAGATCTTCATCGGCGAGACCCTGGGTACGGCCATCCTGCTGCTCCTGGGCGTCGGCGTGTGCGCGGCGGTCACCCTGAACCGGTCCAAGGCGCAGAACGCGGGTTGGTTGGCGATCACCTTCGGCTGGGGCTTCGCGGTCCTGGCCGGCGCGTACGCGAGCGTGTCGTTGTCCGGCGCACACCTCAATCCCGCCGTCACGTTCGGCATAGCCGTCAAGACGGGAGAATGGGACAAGGTGCCGGTGTACCTCGCCGGGCAGTTCACCGGCGCGGTGATCGGCGCCGTGCTGGCCTGGGCCACCTACCTGGGTCAGTTCAAGGAGCACGGCGAACCCGTGCTCGGCGTGTTCGCCACCTCGCCGGAGATCCGCAACCCGGTGCAGAACCTGATCACCGAGACGATCGCCACCACCGTGCTGGTCATCGTGATCCTGACCCAGGGCCTGACCGACGGGCTCGCCCTCTCCGGCACCGGCATCCTGATGACCGCGCTCCTGGTGGTGGGCATCGGCCTGTCCCTGGGCGGTCCGACCGGCTACGCCATCAACCCGGTCCGCGACCTCGGCCCGCGCCTGGCACACTCGCTGCTGCCCATCCCCAAGAAGGGCGGCTCGGACTGGGCCTACGCGTGGGTCCCCGTGGTCGGTCCCACCCTCGGCGGGCTGGCGGCCGGCGGCCTGTACCGGCTCGCGTTCTGAGCCCGCACGTCCGTACCGACCCCGACCTTTCCCTCGGATCCTTCGGAAGAGGAGCCATGTCCGACACCTACATCGCCGCGATCGACCAGGGCACCACGTCCAGCCGATGCATCATCTTCGGCGCGGACGGGCGCATCGTCGCCGTCGACCAGCGCGAGCACCGGCAGATCTTCCCGCGCCCGGGGTGGGTCGAGCACGACGCCGCCGAGATCTGGAGCGTGGTGCAGGCCGTGGTCGCCGGCGCGCTCGCCCAGGCGGGCATCCGGCGCGAGCAGATCCGCGCGCTGGGCATCACCAACCAGCGCGAGACCACCGTGTTGTGGGACCGCCATACCGGGGTGCCGGTGCACAACGCGATCGTGTGGCAGGACACCCGCACCGACGCGCTGTGCCGGGAACTGGGCGGCAACGTCGGCCAGGACCGCTTCCGGGTGGAGACCGGCCTGCCGCTCGCCAGCTACTTCGCCGGCCCCAAGATCCGCTGGCTGCTCGACAACGTCGAGGGGCTGCGCGAGCGGGCCGATCGGGGCGACATCCTGTTCGGCACGATGGAGTCGTGGGTGGTGTGGAACCTCACCGGCGGCCCGGACGGCGGGGTGCACGTCACCGACGTCACCAACGCCTCGCGCACGATGCTGATGAACCTGGAGACGCTGGACTGGGACGACCGGATCCTGCGCGCGATGGACGTGCCGCGTTCGGTGCTGGCCGAGATCCGCTCCTCCTCCGAGGTGTACGGCACCGCCCGCGGCATCCTGGAGGGTGTCCCGGTCGCCTCCGCGCTGGGCGACCAGCAGGCCGCGCTGTTCGGGCAGACCTGCTTCGAGGAGGGCGAGGCCAAGAGCACCTACGGCACCGGCAGCTTCCTGCTGATCAACACCGGATCGCGGATCGTGCAGTCGCACCACGGCCTGCTCAGCACGGTCGGCTACCGGCTCGGCAAGGAGGCGCCGGTCTACGCGCTGGAAGGCTCGATCGCGGTGACCGGGTCGTTGGTGCAGTGGATGCGCGACCAGATGGGACTGATCTCCACCGCGGCCGAGATCGAGACGCTCGCGTTGACCGTGGAGGACAACGGCGGGGCGTACTTCGTCCCGGCCTTCTCCGGACTGTTCGCGCCCTACTGGCGTTCGGACGCGCGCGGCGTGATCGCGGGTCTGACCGCGTACGTGAACAAGGGGCACATCGCGCGGGCCGTCCTGGAGGCCACCGCGTGGCAGACCCGCGAGGTGGTGGACGCGATGGAGCGCGACTCCGGGGTCAAGCTCGCCACGCTCAAGGTGGACGGCGGGATGACCGCCAACAACCTGCTCATGCAGACCATCGCAGACGTGCTGGACGCCCCGGTGGCGCGCCCGTTCGTGGCCGAGACCACCGCGCTGGGCGCGGCGTACGCGGCCGGGCTCGCGGTCGGCTACTGGCCCGACCTGGACTCGCTGCGGGCGAACTGGCACCGCGCCGCCGAATGGACCGCGCGGATGGACGACGCCACCCGCGACCTGGGCTACCGCAACTGGCGCAAGGCGGTGGCGCGCACGATGGACTGGGTCGAGGAGGGCGACCCGGCCCCCGAGCCCGCCTGACCCCTGCCGCCGGCGACGCGGGTGGGCACCGAGGAAACCCTCGATGCCCACCCGCGGGCCTCCTCGGCCCGACCCGGGCCGCTCAGCGCGTGGGCAGGTGCCGGGCGAAGAGCCCTTGGACGTACCGGCGCACCGTGGGCACCGACACGGCCGGGTCGATCGCGCCGATCAGGGAGATCCGGTCGGCGGCGGACATCAGGCCGGCGGCCTGGAGCCGGGGCGCGAAGACGGCATGGTCGGTGAACACGTGGTGCGCGGCGGACTCGATCCGGTGCCGCGGGACGTGCCGGCGGGAATGGGCGAGCAGCGCGGACCACGAGCGCTCCAGGCTGCGCCGGTCGGGGAAGCCGTCGGTGTCCAGCAGGAGCAGCGGCCGATCGGTGCCGTCGCGGGCGATCGGGTACAACTCGCCGTCCCGGCCGGGCGCGGGCGACGGGTGGTCCAGGTAGCCCTCCAGGTTGATCGCGGCGGCGATCCGGCGATCCTGGTACATCGCCTCGGCCGCGGTCGTGCCACCCGCCGAGTGACCGTAGACGCCCACCCGGCGCAGATCCAACGCCCGGTGCAGGCCGTCGGGCAGCGGCGCGCCGGTCGGATCCGGGTTTTCGCCGCGGGCCAGGACCGTCAGTCGATCGAGCACGAACCGGGTGTCCGCGATCCGCGTGTCGATCATGGCGCGGAACAGCCCGGGGTCGGTGCGCGGGTCGAAGCGCAGGACGGTCCAGCGGACCCGGCCCTCGCGACCCGCCATGTCCACCGGGAACTCGACCACCGCGCCGTCGCCCGGGTGGTCGATGCACACCACCACGTAGCCCCGACTCGCCAATTCCTCGGCGACGCCGGTGCCCATGCCGCGCGGGTCGCCGCCGCCGGGGCTGTACAGCAGCACCGGGCGGCGCTCGGTCCGCACGGGCGCGTTCGTGTGCGCGTGGGTGGTCGTGGCCGCCCAGTCCACCCCCGCCGCGGGCAACTGCGGGTGGGTCGGCCGCGCGGCCGACTCGAACGCCTGCCCGGCTCCGGCGCTCAGTTGCGGTGCGACCGGGCAGCCGCGCACGGTGCGGGCCGGGTAGAACACCGTGACCATCACCTCCCGCACTGGGATCGCCTCCCACGGGTCCGGTCGGGAGCGGTCGACCAGGTACAACGTGCCGGCCCCGATCGCGTACGGGCCGGTCGGCGGCGTGAGCCGCAACACGACGCCGGTCGCCGGCCGGGAAGCGGCGGGTCGGGCGGACGCGGGTCGGGCGCGGGCGACGCCGCCCGCGAGGAGCAGTGCGGCGGCCGGCACGGCCGAGGCGATGACCCGTCGCTGGCCGCGGTGATCGGTCGGACCCGACTCGACCTCCTGCATCTGCTCGCCGCCGGGCACACCACCGGCGACCTCGCCCGCCGGCTCCGGGTCGGCAACGCGACCGTCTCCGCGCACACCGCCGCGCTGCGTGCCGCGGGACTGATCACCACGACCCGCACCGGCCGCTCGGTCCGGCACGAACGCACCGCGCTGGGCGCCCTGTTGGTCGGGCGGCACACCGGCTGACGGTGCGATCCGGCCGCCGGCCTTCGGTTGTGGCCGAAGGAGTGGACGCGGTTCGGCGCGGGTGACTTCGCCGGTGGCCCGATGTCGCCCGACCGCAGGGACCCGGCACGCGAGGCGCGGTGTGGGAGGGGAGGGTCAGCGCAGCACCGTCGGCGAGGCCGCCTTGGCCGCGAGCAGGCGGGGCGTACCCGATCCGTCGGCGGGCGTGGCGTAGACGTCGCGGCCCCGGCCGTACATCACGGTGTGGTCGTCCAGCCAGGCCGCCTGGTCGTCGATGCTCTCCCGCTCGGCCAACGGGGTCTCGCGCATCGTGGCCAGGTCCAGCACGTGCAGTCGCCATGTGGTGGGGCCGGAGCGCTTCTTGAACGCGATCCGGGTGCCGTCCGGGGACAACGAGGGGCATTCCAGGTTCTCCCGCACCGTGTGCGCCTCCCAGTTCGCGTAGTCGCCCTCGACCAGGTAGGTGCGCCCCTTGGTGGACACGGTGGCGTAGAAGCGGTTGTCGTCGGGGGCGAAGGTGACGCCCCAGTAGTTGACGTCGGCGGAGCGGTAGCGCTTGCCGTCGATGGTCAGCGGGATGGCCTCGATATTGATCAGGGTGTAGTCGGTGCGGGTGTCCAGGATGCCGGTCCAGGTGGAGAATCCGGTCTTGTTGTAGGACTCGCCGGTGACGAAGACGGTCCAGGACACCATCCGTCCGCTCGCCGAGACCCGGGCCCGGCTCGGGGTGCCCGCGAGTTCGATTCGGCGCCGGACGTTCATCGACGGGTCCACGATCAGCGCGTCGGTGCCGGGCAGCGGGCCGCCGCGGGTCTGGAGGCAGACGCCGGTGGCCGCGCCGACGGCGAAGCGCTCGCAGCGCAGTCCGCTGTCGGTGCGGGCCGGGCCGGTGTTGCCGGCCGGGTCGATCGTGGTCGCGGCCACGGTGCGGTGGCCGCCCTTGCGGGCGGTGTCCACGAACACCAACTGGCCGCCGGCGGCGAGGTCCAGCGGCCGACGCTCGACCGCGGAGTCGTTCTCGCGATCGGCCGCGAAGGTCGAGTAGCCGACCGCCACGCCGACCAGCACCAACAGGCCGAGCAGCAGGCCGAGGGCGCGCTTCATCCGGTCACCTCCGGCAGTGCGGACCGCGACGGCAACAACCGCCGGGCCACGACGAGTGCGCCGACCAGGCCGGCGCCCATGACGAGCAGCGCGGGGCCAGAGCCCCACAACGTCCAGGCCGCGCCGAAGAGCACCGAGGAGAACAGCCGGGCGCCGGCCTGACCGGTCTGGAGCAGGGCCAGACCGCTGGTGCGCAGGTGCACCGGCAGCAGCGGCCCGGCGGCGGCCATCAGCACGCCGTCCGTGGCGGCGTAGAACAGGCCCTGGAGGACGAGCACGCTCAGCAGCACGGTCCACAGCAGCAGCGTGCCCGGAGCCTCGCCGCCGTCGGGTGCGGCGGCGACCGCGTAGGCCGCGAGCAGCGCGAGGTGGCCGCCGAGGAAGACCCGGAACCGGCCGATTCGATCGGCGAGTCGACCGAGCGGCACCGCGAGCAGCAGATACGCGCCGGCGGTACCCAGCGGCAGTAGTGGGAAGTAGCGCAGCGGGATGTCGAATCCGTGTTGCAGCACCAGGTACACGAACGTGTCGCCGACGGTGAGCAGTCCGAGCATCGTCGCGGCCAGACAGGTGCGCCGGAACGGGCGCAGCCGCAGCAGCGCGAACGCGGCTCGCAGCGACGACTCGCGCCGCGGAACGGGCGGTTCGTGGTGATCGCGTACGTACAGCGCCATCAGCAGCACCGCGAACAGGGCCACGCAGAAGCTCACCACGAACACGGCGTCGTACGCGTCGTGGGTGGCCCACAACACGGCGAACGCGGCGAGCGGTCCGAGGAACGCGCCGACCGTGTCCATCGCGCGGTGCACGCCGAATGCCCGACCCAGGTCGGGCGCCGGGGTGCTGAGCGTGATCAGCGCGTCGCGCGGCGCGGTGCGCAGCCCCTTGCCGGTGCGGTCCGCCGCGAGCACCAGACCCAGCCCGGTGACCGACGAACCGGCCAGCGGGAGGCCGAGTTTGCACACGGCGGACAGCCCGTATCCGGTGCCCGCGACGAGTTTGCGGCGGCGGGTGCGGTCGGCCACCTGGCCGCCGAGCAGGCGGACGAAGGCGGTGACGCCGAAGTAGGTTCCGTCCAGGAGCCCGTACTGCAACGGGCTCAGTCCCAGGGTGAGCACGAAGTAGGTGGGCAGCACTGCGGTGACCATCTCCGAGGAGATGTCGGTGACCAGGCTGACGGCGCCGAGCGCGAGCACGTTGGCCGGGACGTTGCGCGCGAATCCGCGCGGTGCCTTGGCCGCGGCGATCCCGCCGGCCTGATCCGCGCGCCGGGTGGCGGCGATGTACACGGGCGGTCCTCCCTCGATCCGTTTGGGGACGGTGGACTCGGGTCGGGTCGGAGCGGGACGGGTTGGCCGGGGCCGGCCGGAGGAGCGGGACGGGGTCCGAGGGCGGTGGCAACAGCCCTATGGAGAAAGGCAGTTCGGGTCGGGTGCGGGTCGGCCGGGGAAGTGGTCGCCGGCCGGCCCGCACGTTCGGTGGACTCAGTGGCAGCCGACCGGCCCGAAGGAGTCGAGCTGCTTGCCGTCGTAGCGCACGAGCTGTCCGGAGTAGCTGTCGGCGGAGAGGGTCAGCTTGAGCACGGCCGGCGAACCGGTCACCCGCTTCTCGCTGTTGGGTTGCGGACTCTCGAAGTCGTACGGGTCCGCGCCACCGGTGCCCACGAGCAACTCGCGGATGCCGGCGGGGTCCGCCTTGGCCTTGGGATTCTGCGGCGCGTAGCGCTCGTAGAGGTGGTCGTGCCCGTTGAGGATCAGATCGGTGTGCGCGTCGTAGAGCACCTGCCACGCGGTCTGACTGACCTTGTCGGCCTGCGGCCCCGAGCTGTACAGGGGCCTGTGCCAGTAGGCGGCCACGCAGCCCTGCGAGTTCTTCGCCAGGTCCGCCTTGAGCCACTGGATCTGCGCCGAGTTCGCCGACATCGACTGCTCGGTGTCGAGCGCGATGAAGTGCCAGCCGCCGCGGTCCCAGCTGTACCAGGTGGTCCCGTTCGGGGTGGCCCGGTCACCGAAGTACGCCTTGTACCCGGCCTCGGAAGGGTTGTCGTCGGCCTCGTGATTGCCGGGCGCGGGACGGGTCTTGGCCTTGAACCGGCCCCACGTGGTGTCGTAGTACTTGCGGTAGTCGGAGAGGCTGCCGGTGTCGTACTGGTTGTCCCCGAGCGTGATCACCTCGTCCGGGTTGATCGCCTCGACCCGCCGTGCGGTCTGCTCGGCCCCGCACTCCTGGCTCGACGTGCAACCCGGGTCGGAGATGTCGCCTGCGGCGACGACGGTGAACGAGGAGCCGCCGGCCTGCGGGGTGCCGACCACCGCCGCGCTGGGCGCGGACAGGTTGCCCGCCGCGTCGCGGGCCCGGACGGTGTAGGTGTAGCCGACGCCGGTGGTCAGGCCGGTGTCGGTGTAGGAGGTGCCCGCACTGGTGCCGACCGTGACGCCGTCGCGCAGCACGTCGTAGCCGGTCACCCCGACGTTGTCGGTGGAGGCGGTCCAGCCCAGCGAGACGCCGGTGGGCGTGGTGCCGGTCACCCGCAACGCGGTCGGCGTGGTGGGTGCGGTGGTGTCCGGGCCGCCTGCGCCGAATACCTCGAACTCCCAGAGGGAGTAACCGTATTCGGTGCCCCGGGTGGTTGCGTACACGCGTACGTGGCGGCCGTGGGTGGACAGTGCGCCGACGTCGTCGGTGCCGCCGTCGCCGGCCGACGTGTTGTAGACCTTGGTCCAGGACGCGCCGTCGGGCGAGACCTCGATCCGGTAGGCCTTGGCGTAGGCGGCCTCCCAGGTCAGCTTGACCCGGGAGATGGAGACGTCGGAGCCGAGGTCGACGCTCAGCCATTGGGCGCCGGCACCCTCCGTGCTCGCCCACCGGGTGGTGGACTTGCCGTCCACGGCCTTGGCCGGGCCGAGCGTGGAGTCCTCGCTGGACGAGGCGGTGGCGGGTTTGCCGCGGGAGAGCAACACCTCCGCGGCGGAGGCGGTCTGGCCGAAGGTCAGCACGGTCGCCAGCATGGCGATCACCGCGATGACGGCGGGAAATTTGGGCAATCGGGACACGGCGCGCCGAGCACTGCGAAACGAGGGACTTCGGCGGGTCGGGCGCGGGGGCAGGGACAGGTGCACGTCGTCCTCCAACGTTGAGGAGCCGATCGTCGTGCCTGAGCCGGGCAGGATGGTGCGCTCGAATGGGCCGGAAAGTGCCGTTGCGTGACGTGGCACCACCGCGGTCGGGTGGCCCGCGGTGCTCCAACAGGAGCCTCCGGTCCGGTTGTTGGCCCCGACGATCCCAAGGTGCCGCGCGCGCCGTCAAGACTTGTTAGGAAACTTTACTAACAAGACTTCGGGTCGTCGCGTCCCGGTGGCGGGCCGTCCGGGCCCGCGCTGCGCGGGCGTCACGAGGAGGACGTCACGAGGAGGACGTCACGCAGCGGGCGTCACCGGGCGGGCGGCACGCGGCGGACGTCACGGGGCGGGCGGGTGCTCGAAGGTCGGGCCGGGGTCGGCGGGCGCGTGATTGAGGACCAGGACGCCGATCACCGTGGCCAGGGTGAAGACCAGCACGATCAGGCAGGCCAGGATCAGCCGGCGGCGGCGTTCGCGGCGCTGCCAGTCGCCGTGCGCGGTGCGGTACGCGTCGGGGGCCGGGTGGATGCCGGCGGCCAGGATCTCCAGTGCCTCGCGCAGTTGTTCCTCGGTGCCGGGAGGGGTGCTCGCCTCGGTGTCGGGAGGGTTGTTCATCGCCGTACCTCCATCGCGTGCGTGAGAGTGGCGAGCCCACGCGCGGTGTGCGTCTTGACGGAGCCGACCGAGATGCCCATGGTCGACGCGATCTCCTTCTCCTTCAGCCCCAGCCAGTGGCGCAGCACGAGTGCCTCGCGCTGGCGCGCCGGCAACTCGCGCAGTGCACGGATCAGCGCCTGCTGGTCGTCGCGCAACAGCGCCGAGGTCTCGGCCGAGGCCACCGTGTCCACGGGTTCCTCGACGTGTCGGCGGGCGACCTGGAGATGGCGTATTCGCATCCGGACCAGATTGCACACCACCGAGCGCAGATAGGCCGCGGCGGCTTCGGGTGTGCGCAGTTTGCGGAATTTGCGGTAGATCTCGTAATAGGCCTCGGCGACGATGTTCTCCGGATCGTCGGCGCCGAGCAGGGTGGCGAGCCGGAGCATCGAGGGATAGTGCAGGTCGAACAGGCGCGCGACCTGCACCTCGCGGTCGGAGTCGGGCGCGCCCGTCGCGAGCTGCGGCGCCGACGACGGGACGGGCACCGGACCCGAGACCTGAGCCGGGCCCGGGACGTGCGCCGTGCCGGGAACCCGAGCCCTGCCCGGGGCGGCCTGCTCCGGGCCGGGCACGGTGCGCGGCGCCGGCGGCGCATCGGCATCGCGTCGCAGACGTTTCACGAGCCGTTCGCCTCCTTCCCCGCGACGCCCCGGCCGGTCAGCCGGGACGGCAGGGCCGTGGTGTCCGTGCCGCGTGCCGCGCCGACCCGGTCGAACACCCCGGTCAGGGCCAGGGTGACCGCCAGGTTGAGCAGCAGCGCGGCGAGCCCCGCGTACATCTGCACGCCGTGACCTCCCAGTTCGACCCGGACCAGCGAGACGAAGCCCTCCCGCACGACCGCGACCGTACCGGCCAGCATGCCCACCGCCCAGCCCGCCAGCAGCGCCCGATGGTGCAGACGTCGGGTGAACAGCCCGATCACCACGGCCGGGAAGATCTGCAGGATCCACACTCCGCCCAGCAGTTGCAGGTTGATCGCGGCCTGATCGCGCAGTCCGAAGACGAACGCCACCGCCCCCACCTTCGCGATCAGCGACACCAGCTGGGCGACCCGCATCTGCCGCTTCGGCGTGGCCGTGGGGTGGAAGTACTCGACATAGACGTTGCGCACGAACGAGGTCGCGGCGGCGATCGACATCACCGCCGCCGGCACCAGCGCGCCGACGATGATCGCGCCGAACACCAGACCGGCCGGGAAGGCCGGCAGCAGCCGGTCGACCAGCAGCGGTACGGCCGCTTCGGCGGTGCCCGACGGCGCGTCGATGTCCACCGCCAGCGCCGCGATGCCCAGCACGCCGAACATCGCCAGCACCGAGGTCCACGCGGGCAGCGCGATCGACACCCGGCGCAGCGTGTCGGGGCCGGCGGCGGCGAACCCGGCGGTCAGCACGTGCGGGTACATCAACAGCGCCAGTGCCGAACCGAGCGCCAGGGTGGCGAAGCCCGCCTGCTGGTGCGAGCCGAGCACCAGCGACGCATCGACCGGCCCGCGCGCGGCGAGCCGGTGATCCGCCGCCTCGAACACCGGACCCGGCCCGCCGAAGCGGCGCAGCACGAACACGACCGCCACCGCGGCGGAGCCGAAGATGGCCACCCCCTTCAGCGCCGAGATCACCGTCGGCGCCCGCAGCCCGTGCCGAAACGTGGCGATCGCCAGCCCGGCGAACAGCGCGACCATGCCCACGTCGCCGGCCGCGCCGCGCGGATGCAGCCCGGCGGCGGCGAGCACGGCACGGATGCCGAGCACCTGAAGGGCCAGGTAGGGCATGGTGGCCAGGATCCCGGTCAGCGCGACCACCAGGGCCAGTGCCGGCGAACCGTAGCGGCCCCGGACGAAGTCCCCGACGGTCAGGTAGCCGTGCCGGCGGGCCACCGTCCACAACCGGGGCAGCAGGACGAAGGCCATCGGGCAGACGATCACCGTGTACGGCAGGGCGAAGAACGCCGACGCGCCTCGGCCGTACACCTGGCCGGGCACCGCGGTGAAGGTGTACGCGGTGAAGATCGTGCCGCCGAGCAGGAACCAGGTCCAGACCGCGCCCAGGCCGCGATCGGCCAGCGCCCAGTTCTCCAAGGACGGCAGGTCGTGACTGCGGTGCAGCCGCGGCGCGGTCACGGCCAGTAGCGAGGCGCCGCCGACGACGATCAGGAAGGCCGCGGTCATGGCCCCGTGGGTCATCCGTCACCGTCCGGATCGGCGTGCGAGCGCGCTCGGGGCACGGTTGCCGCGAGCGTACCGACTTTATCGGCCGGGTCCGGCGTGCCGGCGTGGCCGAAAACGCCCGCGGCACCGGCCGGACACCTCGCGGAAATCCGCAGGACGTCGGCTGTCAACCAAAACGCGGGCCCGCGCAACTCTTCCACAGGGCCGGCGCACCGGCGGCCCGGACCACCGAACCGGAGGAGGCGCGATGACCGAAGACCGTGTCCCGCCCACCGCCGCACGGGCCCGTGCGGCACGCCGGATCGCGGCCGGCGGCTGCCTCGCCGCACCCGTCGCGGCGCTGTTGTGGGTGCCCGCGTACGCGCGCCGAGGGCCGGAGTTGGCCGGCATCCCGTTCTTCTACTGGTACCAGCTCGCGTGGGTGCCGGGATGCGCCGCCGCCATGTTCATCGCCCACCTGCTGCTGCGCCGGCCCGACCGGCGACATCCCTGACCGACGCCGTCCCCCGGCCCGACGTCGCCCCCGGCCCGACTCGGCCGACCGACCGATCCGGCTCGGCCGTCGCCCCCGGCCGATCCGGCAGCCCTTGTCCGTCGCTCTTTCGTCCCCTGCCCGATGAGGAGTACGCGTGCCCACCACGACCGGCACCCGCAGCCCGCGTTCGTACCACCCGAGAACGATCCTGATCTGGACCGTCGTCGCGCTGATCGGCGCGGCCGGCTGGGGCGTGGTCGCCCTGGCCCGAGGCGAGGAGATCTCGGCCGTCTGGCTGATCTTCGCGGCGGTCGCCTCCTACGCGATCGCCTACCGCTTCTACTCCCGCTTCGTCACCCGACGAGTGTTGGAACCGGACGACACCCGGGCCACCCCGGCCGAGCGGCTCGACGACGGCGTCGACTTCCAACCGACCGACCGCCGGGTGCTGTTCGGCCACCACTTCGCCGCGATCGCCGGCGCCGGGCCGCTGGTGGGCCCGGTGTTGGCCGCGCAGATGGGTTATCTGCCGGGCACCATCTGGATCGTGGTGGGGGTGATCTTCGCCGGGGCCGTGCAGGACATGGTGATCCTCTTCCTGTCCATGCGCCGGGACGGCAAGAGCCTGGGCCAGATGGCCCGCGAGGAGATCGGCCGGGTCGGCGGCGTCGCGGCGCTGATCGCGGTGTTCGTGATCATGATCATCCTGCTCGCGGTGCTCGCCCTGGTCGTGGTCAACGCGCTGGCGAACTCGCCGTGGGGGACCTTCTCGGTCGCGCTGACCATCCCGATCGCCCTGTTCATGGGGGTCTACCTGCGCTTCCTGCGACCCGGTCGGGTGTTGGAGACCAGTGTGATCGGGGTGGCGCTGCTCCTGGCCGCGATCGTCGGCGGCGGGCAGATCGAGGACACCGCGCTGGGCGACGCGTTCACCTGGAGTCCGACCACACTGGTGTTCTGTCTGGTCGGGTACGGCTTCGTCGCGTCGGTGCTGCCGGTGTGGCTGCTGCTGGCCCCGCGCGACTACCTGTCCACCTTCATGAAGGTCGGCACCATCGTGCTGCTCGCCGTCGGCGTGCTGGTGGCCGCGCCGAATCTGAAGACGGACGCGATCAGTTCCTTCGCGGGATCCGGCTCCGGGCCGGTGTTCGCCGGGTCGATGTTCCCGTTCCTGTTCATCACCATCGCGTGCGGTGCGCTGTCCGGCTTCCATGCCCTGGTCTCCTCCGGCACCACGCCGAAGCTGATCCAGAAGGAGTCGCAGGTTCGGATGATCGGCTACGGCGCCATGCTGATGGAGTCGTTCGTGGCGATCATGGCGCTGATCGCGGCGTGCGTGATCGACCCCGGTCTGTACTACGCGATGAACGCCCCGGCCGGAGTGCTCGGCGCCACCGCGGAGAGCGCCTCGCACGCGGTGGCCGGCCTCGGCTTCACGATCACCCCCGAGGACCTGCGCGCGGCGGCCTCGGCCGTCGAGGAGAAAACGCTGATCGCCCGCTCCGGCGGGGCACCCACGTTGGCCGTGGGCATGTCGGAGATCTTCGCCGACGTGTTCGGCGGTTCCGGGATGAAGGCGTTCTGGTACCACTTCGCGATCATGTTCGAGGCCCTGTTCATCCTGACCACCGTGGACGCGGGAACCCGGGTGGGCCGCTTCATGCTCCAGGACATGCTCGGCAACGTGTGGAAGCCGATCGGCCGGACCAATTGGAAGCCCGGCATCTGGTTCACCAGCGCCGCGGTGGTCGGCCTCTGGGGCTACTTCCTCTACGCCGGGGCCACCGATCCGCTGGGCGGGATCAACCAGCTCTTCCCGCTGTTCGGCATAGCCAACCAGCTGCTCGCCGCGGTGGCGCTCACCGTGGCCACCACCGTGCTGATCAAGTCCGGCAAGCTGCGTTGGGCCTGGGTCACCGGCGTCCCGCTGGCCTGGGACGTGGCGGTGACCTACTCCGCCGGATGGCAGAAGATCTTCTCCGACGACCCCCGGGTCGGCTTCTTCGCCCAACGCGACCGTTACGCCGACGCGATCGACGCGGGCAAGGTACTGGGCCCGGCGAAGAACATGGACGACATGCACACCGTGGTGCTGAACTCCACCGTGGACGGCGTCCTGATCGCCCTGTTCCTGGTGCTGATCGCGCTGGTGATGGGCAACGCGGCGATCGTGTGCGTACGGGCGGTCCGCGCCGGCGGGTCGGTGCCCACCACCGAGACGCCCTACGTCGCATCGACGCTGGTGCTCGAACCGGTGGGCGCACCGCGGGAGAAGGAACTCGCCCGGACGGGCGGCGGCGCCGGCGACCGGGCGGATCGGTCGTGACCGGGCCGGCCCCGAGCGCCGCCGGTCGGATCGCGCCGATCCGACTGGTCCGGTGGATCCGGTGGTATCTGCGGGAGATCTCAGGTGCGGCGGACTACGACCGGCACTGCCTGCGACACCTGCGCGAGCATCCGGACCGGCCGGTCCCCACCCGCCGGGCCTACGAGGCATGGCGGACCAGGCGGCGCGAGGAGCACCCGCAGACCCGCTGCTGCTGACCCCGGACCCGAACCGGGATCCGCCGACGGACCTGCGCCGACCCGTTGTCGGCGTCTCGGATCCCGGACAGGCGAGAACGTCGGGCGGCGTCGAAGGATCCTCGACGTCGCCCGACGTGCGTCCGGGGTGCACCGGAACGACGGCTGAGCACCGACGCCGGGAACCGCCTCACGTGACGACCCGACGGCGCGGCCGGCGCGGCGGGTCGGCCGACGACTCCGGGGGGAACGCGCCCGGGCGGTGCAGGTCGGCGATCAACTCGTCCACCCGCGCCCGGCTCAGGTGCCGCATCACATACAGGTGCACGTACGTGCGCGGCACGCCGTCCACCGGAACGGTCTCGGCGGCGAGCGAGTAGCGGTGGACGATCTCCGCGCGTGGTTGCCGAAAACGCACGGTCAACGCCTGCGGGCTGCGGGCCACCCACAGGTCCCGGCCGAGCCGGTGCTGGAGGTCGAGCAGCCGCTCGTGCACGTACCCGGTCAGTCGATCGCAGCCGGCCGCCAGCCGGACCTGGTCGTCGTAGGAGTGTCGGGCCAGGTGGTCCCACATCAGCAGCGCGGAGAAGCCGTTGCGCGAGCCCGCGAACGTGGTGTCGGCGGCGCCGATGTACTCGGAGGACTTGGGCGGGGTCATCTGCAGGCCGGTGCGGCTCATGAACACCCCGCAGGCCCACGGCGTACCGAACCACTTGTGCCCGCTCATCGTCAGCGAGTGCACGTCGGCGATCCGGAAGTCGAACATCGGCGGCGCCTGCTCGACCATGCCCACGTTCCGGGCCATCTCCAAAAACGGCGCGTACCCGGCCCCCAGCGCACCGTCGATGTGCAGCCAGTACCCCGAGCGTTCGTCGTGGTCCTCGGTCGCGGCCCGGCGGATCCGCCGCCGGTGCAGCCCGTACTCGGTGCAGATCCCGCGCACCGTGCGGGCCACCGCCGCGACGTCGTCGTAGGCGCCCTTGAAGGTGGAGCCGTAGTTGAGGCTGACCAGGATCGGATACCCGCGGGAGGCGAAGAAGCGCACCAGCACGGCCAGTCGGTCGATGTCGATCGCGCCGTCCGCGGTGGAGGGCACCTCGGTCGGCCAGGGCGCCCCGGGCCGAAGCGGATTCTCGTTCGGGTAGCGGGTGCTGCCGACCGCGTGGAAGGTGTCGATGGCCAGCGCCCGCACGGCCTTGGTCAGCGAATAGTGGGTGTCCTCGGAGAAGAACGCGATCGGATGGAAGGCGTTGGGACTCTGCCCCTCGCCGCGCGGAGCCGGTTCGCCGGTGATCGCGCCCGCGCCGCGGTCGTGCCCGCGCAGCAGCTTGCCGGAGAGGTAGTCGCGCGCGTTCCACAGACCGTAGAGGTTGCCCTCGCTGGAGCCCATGGTGAGCAGATAGCCCCAATACGACTCCGGATCGCGCTCGTCGTGCGGCCACTTGGCGTGCCACAACGATGCGAAGTAGTCCAGCACCGCCCGCTCCAGCACCTTGGAGTTGAGCGTGTACGAACTGGACTGGAACGGGTCGCCGACGTTGTTGAGATGTCGGTCCAGGTAGTGGGCCAGGCGCGACCGGTAGTCCAGGTCACTGGTGACCTGGTAGCCCGCGAAGTTGCGGGTCTGCGTGTCGATGTGGCTGCGGAACAGCGCCTCGGCCTCGGCGTACTGTCCGGGGTCCAGCCCTCCCGGGGGCAACTGCACCTTGGCGTAGGGCACTTCCGGGACGCCGATGTAGGCGTCCCGGGGGTCGGCGGACGGGGGAGTGCCGTACCGGGGGCCGCCGACGAGCCGCAGGTCGCTGAAGGTCTTCTGCCACGGGGCGTCCTCGGGCCCGAACGGGATGTCCGAGGGGGCGTCGTCGTCGTGAGCCATCAGGGCCGGTCCTTTCGCTTCGCTACACGGTGTGCGGTGCGCCGACCCGGTCACTGCGCCGTCGGGGCGAGGCTGCCGGCGGCATCCGTCGGGCGCGCATCCGGTGCCGGTGCCGCCGTGATCGGATCGAGGGCCGGTCCGGCCGGCTCGGGCAGACCGCCCAGGCGCGCGTACCGTTCCGGTCGGGCCACGCGCAACCGGTACGCGAACCCGATGCCGGCCGCGGTGACCGCGGGCAACAACCAGGGCAGCGCGGTGACCACCGGATTCGTGGTCCCGGTCAGCACGTCGAAGTTGGACACCACGAGAACGGCCGCGGCGGTCAACCCCACGGCCCCCAGCACGGGCGCGACCAGGGTCTGCCACCGACCCTCGCGGCGGCGCCGGAAGTAGCCCACCACGGCCACCGACGCCAACGCCTGGAGCAGGATGATGCCGAGCGTGCCCAGCCCCAGCATGCTGGTCGACATGTTCACGTACGGGTCCAGGCCGGCGGCGGCGAACGCGACCACCACCACCGCGCTGAAGCCGCTCTGCACCAGGCTTGCCCGATGCACCGAGCCGTGCCGCCCGTGCGCCGCGCACAACCGGGCCGGCAACAGTCCGTCCCGGCTCAGCGCGTACATGTAGCGGTTGGCGGCGTTGTGCAGCGCCAACCACGCGGCGAACAGGCTCGTGCACAACAGCACCTGCATGGTGACGGTGGCCGGGTGCCCGAGATAGCTGTCGCCGAGCCGGAAGAACAGGTCGCCCAGGTGCTGTTCGGCCTCGGTGCGCACGCGCCCCGGACCCACCGCACCGACCGCGACCCAACTGGTGAGCGCGTAGAAGGAGGCGACCACCACAACGGCGATCACGGTGGCCCGCGGCACGCTGCGCCGCGGCGCCTTGGCCTCCTCGGCGTACAGGGCCGCGGACTCGAAACCGAGGAACGACGCGAATCCGAACATCACCGACACACCCAGCCCCGGGGCGACCACATGCTCCGGGGCGAAGGAGCCGAGTGGCAGCGAGGTCGTGCCGTGTCGGCTCAGGATGGCGATGTCCAGCGCGAACAACATGGCGATCTCACAGATCATGCACGCGGACAACAACCGCGCGCTGAGCTCCGCCTCGCGGTAACCCAGCGCGCCCACCACGAGCAGCCCGACGAACGCCCAGACCTCCCACGGCAGATCCAGCCCGTGACCGGCGGCCACGTCCTGGGTGAAGTAGGCGAAGGCGCCCAGGACCCCGACGGTGGCTGCGTTGTACGCCAGCACCGCCAGCAACCCGGCGCCGGCCGCGATCGGGCGGCCGAGGCCGTGCGCGATATGCGCGTAGAAACCGCCCATGTTGCTGATCCGCCGGGCGATCGCGGCGTAGCCCACGGAAAAGCACAGCAGGGTCACACCGGCGAAGACGAACATGGCCGGGACCCCGGGACCGGTGCCGATGGCGAAGGACAGCGGGACGGTGAACACCATCGCGGCCAGCGGGGCGGCGGCCGCGATGATGATGAACACGATCTTCGGCGTGGTCAGCGTGCGCCGGAAGTCGCGGCCCGGCGCGTCGGGTTCGGAGCCGGTCATCTCAGGTCAGCCGCAGGATCTCGACGGCTTCCGGCAGGCCCATGTACGCCAGGCGGATCGCGGCCATCTCGTCCGTCCAGCGCTCGGCCATCGCGTAACGCTCCTCGGCGTCGGTGTCCACCAGCCGAGTCCCCGGCCACACCTGGTAGTCGCCCACCAGATCCGCGTGTTGCCGCAGACCCTCCTGGAACAGGTGCTCGCGGACCATGATGTATTTCCGGTCCGGGATGGTGTCCCACAACGCCCGGCCGCGCCGGATCACGTGCAACAGCCGGTCGTGCGACTCGGGATGACGCAACAGGTGCTCGCGCACGATGGAACTGCCCACCGTCAGATGGCGGATCTCGTCGATCGCCGCCCCTCGGGCGATCGCCGCGGCGGCCGGGTCGAGCACGCACCACTTGCGCTCGCTCAACTCGGCCGCCGGCGCCAACACACCCTCGATGACGATGGTGAACACCGCGACGCCGCCGATGAAGTCGCCCTCGTCGCGCACCGTGCGCACCGCGAAGTCGAGAATCGGGTCCAGCACGTCGTGCCGGTAGTCGGTGGTCAGCTCGTCGATCGTCGTGTGCAGGTCGGCGGCGGGCACACCCATCTCCACCAGGTGCCCGCGAAAGACCATCGAGTGCCGGGCCTCGTCGATCAACTGGGTCGCGAAGAAGTCCAGTTCGGCTACCCCGGGCGCGCCGGCCACATAGTGCGCCAGGGCCCGGGTGCCCTGCTCCTCGGCAACCGAGCGGCAGCCCAGCTCCAACAGTTGCGCATCGCGCAACGGGCCGTCCACGCACATGTGTTCCGGCGTGGGCTCGGCCGCGGTGTGCCCGGTCTGCACCCGGTCGCGCAACGTGCCCTGGGCGACCCCGCGCAGCCAATAGGCCAGGCCGCACTGCTCGGCGGTCAATTCCAGGTTCATCGCGCCGTCGAGCAGCCCCGGCGCGGTATCCCAATCGGTCTCGGGCGGTATGGACGTTGCCATGACGGGAACTCCCGGTTCGTGAGGGTGGCTCAGTCGAGGGTGGTCGTGGTGTCGGCGCGCCAGCCCTGCCGGCGGCGCACCCCGTGGAACTCGACGTCGTGCAGCCGGCCGGCGAAGCCGATCAGCGGCCGACCCGACCCGGCACGGGCGTGCACGATCTCCGCCACCAGCAGGTCCTCGCCCCCACCGAGCGGCACGTGATCGCTCAACCGGCAGTCGAACCACGCCAACGCGTCCACCAGCAGCGGGATGTCGGTGCCCGGATCGAGCTCGGACCGGACCAGGTCGAACTGGGCGAGCCCGGCCGGCCGGCGCGGATTGGCGAACCAGTCGGCGAGCAGGGCCTGACGCGAGGAGAGCACGTTGACGAAGAACCGGCCGCTGCGCCGGATCAGCTCGGTCATCGGCGAGCCGCCGCGCAGGCACACCCCGAGCCGCAGCGGCTGCTGGGAGAGCACCGTGGTGGTGGAGACCGTGGCGCCGTGCGCCGACTCCCGGTACGCCGAGGTCAACACCGCCACGCCGGTGGGCAGCAGCCGCGACATCGCGCGCAACTCGCGCGCCCGGTCGCCGCCGGGCCGAGGCCGATCGGCGATGCCGACCGTCGGCTCCGGGCCGGCGGACCCCGCGCTCATCGGCTCGGCCGGGCGACGGAGGCCGCCGCCGGGGTCGATGCCGGCGCCGACGCCGCTCCCGGCTCGCCGCCCGCGCGGCCCTTGCCGAACAACCGCCGCGACAGCCGGGCGAAGTCCTCGTCCGGGACCGGCTCGAACGGCAACGCGAACGGCTTGAGGAAGTTGCCGAACACGCCTCGATCGGCGAACAGGTGGATGGGGATGGCCAGCAGCGCCCACTCCGCGCCGCTCACCCAGATCCACACGCCGATCACCGCCGCCTGGGTGATCAGGCTGTGCATGGTGTTGTAGGCGATGTAGTAGCCCTTGGGGATGCGCCCGGTGGAGCTGCGCCGGAAGGCGATCGCCCCCGGGATGTAGCCGATGAGGTCGATGTAGACGAACAGCAGGACGGCCGGCAGCCAGCGCACGTCGCCGATGTGCGCGATGAACAGCGCCAGCGAGACGCCCAGCCCGACCAGGTATTCACCGCGGTGGAGGCGGAAGGTGGTGGGGGACTCGAACACGTTGACCTGATCCATCTGAACTCCACTGGTCGAGGGTGCCGGGCTCAGATCCGCAGCGGTCCGCCGTTGAAGTACTCGACGAGGTGCGGCGAGGACGAGGTCCGGCCGGGTGGGTGGAAGGCCAACGGGTGCAGGGCCGAGGACAGGTAGGCGATCTCCGGCGACTTGATGAAGGCGATGCCGCCGAGGAGTTCCACCGCCTGCTCGGACACCGTGGCCAGCGACTTCTGGATGGCGAACCGGGCGGTCAGCGCCGCGGCGACGGATTCCTCGCCGGTGACGCCGTCGCGCAGCGCCCGGGCGGTGCCCTCGGTCAGGCCGACGGCCGCCTCCAGTTGGATGCCCAGCGCCGCCCGATCGGTGACCGTGCCGCGTTCGCGCTTCATCACCAACTCGGTCAGCGCCGACGCCGCGCCCACGTAGGCGGAGGTGATCAACAGCTCGAACCAGACGAAGGTGGCCTCCTGGAGGTCGTCCAGCCGGCCGGGATCGTCCGCCGTACCCCGGATCACCAGGTGCTCGGGCACGTGCACGTCGTGCAGTCGCACCTCGTCGCTCTGCGCGGCGGCCAGCACCGGACTGTCCCAGAACGGGTGCACCGAGATCCCGGCGGAGTCCGCCGGGATCAGCAGCACCGCGAGCGAGGTCCGGCCGTCCGCGTCGGGCACCGTGACGCTGGCCGTGAGCAGGTCCATCGAGCGGGAGAGGCTGCACGGCTTCTTCGCGCCGTTGACGACGAACCCGTCCGCGACCGCCTCGGCGGTCACCGACGGACTGAGGATGTCCTGCTGGGTGCGCCCCTCGGCCCAGCCCGAGGCCAACAGCATGCCCTCGGGTGCGATCCGGGCCAACAATCGCTTCTGCTCCGGCGTCGGCGGCACCACCCGGTCCGCGAGGGCGAACAACATCGCCACGGTGAAGTTGTGCATGGTGGCGCCGGCCGCCAGCGAGGGCGAGTACGCGCCCAGCGCCCGGGTGACCCGGACGGCGTCCAAGGCGTCCGCGCCGACGCCGCCGTAGGCCCGGGGCACGAGCAGAGCCGCGCCGCCGTGCTCCTTGAAGATGTCCACCACGGGACTGTCGCTCGCCTCGCGCTCGGGCATCGGCAACGCGTCCAGTGCCTTCAGCAGGCCGGGATGATGACGTTCGCAGGTGTCGCGGGCGATGTCGAGAGAAAGCATCCGGGTCGCCTCCGGTATGTGATGGGAATGCCGTGGGCCCACCGTCACACGACACTCTGACTGCCTCCTGACATCATTCTGATGACGCGATATCCGGCCCCGAAGGCGATGTTCTGACACGGTGATGACGCCGGACTGACGGCCGGCCGACAAACTCTCTCCGGCATTGCGTGCGGCGGTGCTCCGCATCATCATGAGCGGTGGATCGTGACGCCACGGGCAAGGAGACCCAAATGACACAGGGAACAGTGACGGAGGCGGCCCACGCCTCGGCGGAATACGCGCTGGAGGCTATACGGAAATACACGCGCGCAGAAAATCCGAGTTCCTTCCTCGCGGTCAACCGGGGAAATTCATATTTCACGTTGCCGGGACGCCCGGGAATCATCGTCTACCGCAGCGCGGGAAAATACCTGGTCCAGTTCGGCGGACCCTTCGCGCCGGACGAGTCGTACGTGGACCTCATGCGGGCCTTCACCGAGTACACCGCGGCCCGGGGCCGGCGCCAGGCGATCATCCAGCTCCAGCTGCACGACGCCCGCATCCACGCCCGGCACGGCTACACGGTGAACCAGGTGGGCGCGTCCTACGCCGTCGACCTGGGCGGCTTCACCGTCGCCGGGACCCGGTACATGCAACTGCGCAACAAGATCTCGCGGGCCCTGCGCAGTGGCCTGACCGTGGTGGAGGCCGACTACGAGCAGTGGAAGGAGGGCGTCGCGGACATCGACCGGCGCTGGCTCCCGCTCAAGGGCGAGGGCGCCCGTCCGCTGGAATACCTGGTCGGCCAGACGGGCGGCGACATGCAACGGCTGCGCCGGTTGTTCCTGGGACACATCGACGGCAAGGCCATCGGATACGTCTCCTATTCACCCGTGTACGGCACGTACGAGGGATGGATGCACGACCTGAGCCGACGTCTTCCGGAAAGCCCGGCCGGTGTCATGGAGGCCTGCAACAAGGCGGCGATCGACGCCTTTCGTGCGGAGGGAGTGCCCTGGTTGCATTTCGGCTTCACGCCGTTCACCACATTGGCGGACGAGCGCGAGGTGCCCGGCCACAGTCCGGGCTTCAAGTGGCTTATGCATTATCTCTGGGAGAATCAGGTCGTCTACCCGGCCTCGTCCCAGTTGGCCTACAAGGACAAGTGGAATCCGACCCTGGTCACCACGGAGTACGCGGGATTTCCGGACGGGGCGAGCGCGGAGGGGTTCGTCAATATCTGGCGGGCCGCGAACGCGATGTGACGAGCGAGCGAACGAGGCAATGGTGATCCGGACCGACGGGAGATGCGGATGTCGATGAGCGCGAGTACGCACACGGATGTCGAGAAGAATTCGATCCAGGCAATGCAGGCACAACTGACCGAGGGCTTCCTCGCGTTGTGCGCGGACCCGGACGACGCCGAGGCGGCCGGCCGCGCGGACGGCGCGCTGCACGCACTGGACGTACTGCTCGCGCCGGACGCGGCGGGCTCACCGGCCGAGGGCCCGTTCCAGTAGCGCGCGCAGCCGGGTCGGGTCGGTCCGCGCCAGCCCGGGCCACTGCCGGGTCACCGTGGCCGACCCGCCCGCGGCATGGAACTTGGCGGCGACCAACTCCCGGTGTCGGAGCCGCAGTTCCGGGCCGAGACCACCCCGGGGAATGCGGTACTCGCGGACCAGCACCCGGCCGTCGTGCAGTACGACCCGCACCCGGGCCGGCGTCGGCTTCTCGGCCGTGGTGAAGTCCCGGGCCGGTGCGCGCGGTGCGGGAGCCAGATCGAGCAACTCCGCGCCGCCGAACTCCGCGAGCCAGGCCCGCCCCGCGTCGCCCGCCTGCCGCAGCGCCTCCCCGAACGGCGCGTCGCCGGACAGGAGTTCACGGGTCATCTCGGGGTCGTGCACGAGTCGCACCTTGGCCGCGAGCCGCCAGCGCTCGGGCGTGTCGACCCGGGGCGCGTGGAAGTCCTCGATGACCAGTTGCCCGGTCAACAGCGCGGTGGCCACCGGGTAGGGGGTATCGAGCACCAGCGCACCGATCGGGGTGCGCGGCCCGTCGAGATAGGGCCGGGCCTTGCGGGCGGCGAAGAGCGTGTAGACGGAGCACTCCACGATCACCTCGCGCACGTCCTCCACCGCCCACCTGCCCAGGTCGGTGTGCAGGTCCACGGCGCAGTCGACGGCCGCGTCGATGCCGGGACCGCCGGGGTGCAGCTTGAACGAGAGTGTCTCCGTGTGCCAGCGCCGGCCCAATCCCAGGGTCAGGGCATCCGGCAGCGGCACGGTGGCGAACCGGGCGAGGAAGCCGTCGGTATGCTCGACGATGTCGGCTGCGCCGTGCAGGCCGCCGGCTGCGGCGTCGCACGCGTCCAAGCCCATCCGGACGGCGACCGGGACGTGCAGCAGTCGGGCGTCGCCGGCGATGAAGCCGCGCAGCAGGGTCCACGGCGGCGCGCTCAGGGCCAGGGCGAGGGCGTCGAGCCAGCGTCCGGCCGGGGCCCGTTCGCAGGCGAGTCGGCCGGCGACCGCGCCGACGACGTGGGTGTGCAGCGCGGTCTGGCCGCGGAAGGGGCCCAGGGTGGCGGCCGAGGTGATCCGCGCGGCGCACTCGTCGGCCAGGATCACCGCGCGCAGCAACTCGGCGCCGGAGAGCCCGAGAGCGTGTGCGTAGGCGAGCGGGACGCCCACCGTCGAGGGGCCCAGGTGGCCGGCGTAGGCGGTGTCGTCGAGATTGAGCCATGCGCCGACCCCGCCCAGGACGCGCGCGGATTGCGCGGTGTCGGCCTGGAACGGGGGGCCCAGCGCGCGGACCAGGCGGTGTCCGTCCGGCTGCCGCAACCCGGTCCGGATCGCCGCGAGTTGGGAGAGCACGTGGGTGGCGGCGAGGTCGATCACGCGTTGCGGGACGTCGGACAGTTCCAACCCGGCGGCCCAGTGGGCCAATCGCTCCAGCGGCCCGCTGCCACCCTCGGTCGGCGCTTCGGGGGCGGCCGGCTCGACCCGCCGGCCGCTCATCCGCCGGTCCGCTTCGGCGAGGCGAGCACGTGCAGCGCGCGGGGCAGCACGTCGACGGTGATGGTGCCGCGCTCGGTGGGCACCACCTCGCCGTCGTGTTCGAAATGCAGCGGCAGGCCGTCCAGTCGCTCCAGGGTGACCGATCGGCCGCGGGCATAGGTCGAGCCCGCCGAGTCGAGATGGCCGCCGGTGCGCATCAGTTCCAGTGCCGTCTCGGCGGGGGTGTCGGGGTCCAGCACGCACACGTCCAGCAGTCCGTCGTCGCGGATCGACCGGGGGAGTACGTTCAGCACGCCGGCCCGGTGCCGTCCGCCGCCGACGTTGGCCAGGATCGTGCGGCCCGACTGGACCACCGTCCCGTCCACGAGCACCCGGCCGGGATAGGGCCGATAGGTGCGCAACGACTCGGCGATGGCCTGTTGGTAGCGCGGGCGTCCGGCGATGGGTGAGGACCGGGCCCGGGCGGTCGCGTCGGCGAACAGGCCCGTGCTCAGGCCCAGTACGACCAGCCGATCGGGTTCCGCGAGCCGGGCCAGGTCCAGGCGACGGTGCTCGGCCTCGCCGGTGAGCACGGCGTGCAACGACTGCCACCACGGGACGTCGTCCCACAACGAGCGGTAGTTGGAATTCGCGGTGCCGCCGGGCAGGACGGCCAGCGGGGGCGGTGCGGCGGCCTCGCCCCCGACCAGGCCCGCCACCACGTCGCGCAGCGTCCCGTCGCCGCCGATGGACACCACCAGGTCGGCGCGCTCGGCGCCGGCCGCCAGGTTCGCCGCCAACGCGGTGGCGTGTCCGGGGTGTTCGGTGGGCGCGACCCGCACGTCGTCCGAGTGCTCCCGGCAGACGTCGGTGACCGCCGACAGATACTCGGCGGTCGTGGAGCCGGCCCGCGGGTTGAAAATGATTACGATGTTGGGAAAGCGATTTCCGTGAGTCCCGAACTCGTCCAAGGCCGGTCCACCGCCCGTTGTCTCGCCGTTAACCATTTCCGGATGCGGGGCCTGAAGCGATCCCTCGACGCCTTCACCGGCCCTGTCGGAATACACACTGCGCGATGCGTCTGATCTCGCTCTGACACGGTTCTGACCGCAGACGGGCTCGACGCTTCTTGATCCGCGGCATTCCGGTGTCAAGATCGGAAAAGCTGGGGCGTCCGACTTCCGGCAAATGATTCGTAAATACTCTTGTAGGTATGGCAGGGTAATGTGCAACGATTCTGCCGATGACTGCCGATCGGTCATGGATCGGGGGTGATCAAAAAGACGAGGTGATATGTTTGGACCAAACCAATGACTGGTGCTGCGTCTTTGACCATCGGGGGTATGAGATCTCGGCGCGGGGGATGAAGATCAATTTTCTGGCGTTAAAATTTGTCGCATAATTGCGAAATGCCCGATGTCGACGTCTTTTTGACGTTTGGTCGACTCGGGCTCGGCCGCGGTGCGGGTGCGCGGGAACGCAGTCGCGCCGTCGGCCCGGGGGTACGGGGGACTCGCTGTCGTACGGCCGGGTTGCCGTGTGCTCCGCCGGGCCGGGTGGCCGCAGGGGAATGGCGTGCGCCGCTTTCGGCGGCGCGCTTTCGCCTTCCCGGGGGTTGATTGCCCGGTTCGTACGATTCAGAGTGTGTATGCGCAGGAGGCGTGATGCTTACGTTCCAGCTGCTGGGAGCCATCGGGGCAAGATCGGAAAAGGGGGAATTGCGATTGTCGGGGACGCTCCAACGAACGCTCTTGGCCACGCTGCTGATAGCCGAAGGGAGTCCGGTATCGAGAGGCGGCCTGATCGACGAAATGTGGGGCAGTAACCCTCCGGTTGTGGTCGAGAACGCCATCCAGGCACACGTCAGTCGACTTCGCCGCAAGCTCGCGGCGCTCGAGGACGATCCCGAGAAAACCAGGTTACTCACCGAGCACGCGGGATATCGCCTCATTCTGGACGGCGCGACGCTCGATGTGGCGGTCTTCATCCAGGAATACGAGCGGATCAAATTCGGCAATCTTCCGCGCGGTGTGGCGGCCCGGGAAATACGTGGTGTGCTCAAGATTTGGCGTGGACCGATCTACGGCGGCTCGCACGTGGGCCAGGCGTGTCAGGCCGCGGCCGCGCGCTACGAGGAGACCAGGCTCGCGCTGCTCGAATTCCTCTTCGACTGTGAGCTGGAGAACTTCGAGCACCGGCGGATCATCCCGGAGCTGCAGACCCTCCTGGTCGAGCACCCCTACAACGAGCGCTTCCGCCAGCAGCTGATGGTCGCGCTGTACCGCTGCGGCAGACAGACCGACGCGCTCGACGTCTACCGAGGGTTGCACATCCAACTGTCCGAGGAACTGGGGTTGTCCCCGTCGCCCATCATGCGGGACTACGAACGGGCCGTGTTGGAACAGGACCCCTCGCTGCACGTGCGGTCCACCTGAGGACAGACGCAGACGTCATCGCGATGTCAGCGCCCGGTCAGCGGGGGCCGGCACAGTGGAACACGTGAACGGCACCGAGTCCTCGGGACTCGGGTCGGGATCGGGAGAGGTGCCCGGAGCGGCTGATCGGGGACCGAAGGCATTGCCGAGGTCGGATTCCACGGAGTCCACGCAGGTTCGAATCCTGCCCTCTCCGCACACGCAGCACCGGGCCGAGGGCCCGCCGCGGGCGTCACCGCCGATGCGGGGCCCGGAGCCGAAGAACCGTTGCGGTCGGCACGGGCCGGCAACGCAGACACCCCACGAGGCACCGCGGACCGACGAGGCCGGCGCACGACCCGCCCGCGCTCCGCGGATTTCGGCCGTTCGTTGTCGGCCGGTTCGTTGTGGGCCGGTCCGCTTTCGGCAGGATCATCCTCGGCCGCCGGTCTGCTTGCGGCCGTTCCGACTCCGGCCGGCCTGCTTTCGGCCGGTCCCCTTCGGCCGCTCTTCCTTCGGCCGGGTCCGTGCGCATCCGCGCCGCCCACCGTTCGGGTGGGTAGACGCCGATCGCCCGTGCCCGACCCGCGCACGCATGTGACGGGCCGACCACGGGCGACGGGGAACGCCGTCGGCAGGGTCACCGGTGAATCGCCGGCAACACCCGCTCGGCGATCTCCTCGAGCTGTCCGGCGGGCTCCAGCGAGCCGACCCGGATGACGATGTGCCGGGCCCCGGCGCGGACGTAGTCGGAGAGCCAGTCCGCACACTTGGCCGCCGAGCCCCAGCCGTAGGCCTGGATCTGCGCCATCTCGGCCAGCGAACGCCGGTAGTAGCGCTGCGCGTAGTGCTCCAACTCGGCCTCCGCCGCGGCCTCGTCCCGGTTCACGTTGACGGTCGCGTACAACCCCGGGGTGACCGCGTCCGCCGGCCGCCCGGCCTCCTGGAGCAGCTTCCCGATCTGCTGCCACGCGTGTGCGTAGGCGGACACCGAGGGCAGATACGGCAACCAGCCGTCGTAGCGCCGGGCCACCCGGCGCAGCACCGCCGGCGTATCACTGCCGGCCAGCCACAGCGGCGGCCCGCCGATCCGCGCCGGACGCAGCAGCAGGTCCAGGTCCGCGGCCTGCAGATGCGGGCCGACGAAGTCGGTCCGGGCGCCGGGTTCGCCGCTGCGCCAGGCCCGGCGCCACAGGTCGACGATCTCGTCCAGGCGGCCGGCCCGGCCGGCGTAGGCCGCCCCGACGGCGGCGAACTCCCGTTCCGTCTCCGGGATCGGGAAGCCCGAACCCAGGCCCAGGGTCAACCGGCCGGCGGCCACGTGGTCCACGCTGGTGATCAGGTTCGCACCGATCAACGGATGCCGCAGGGCCGGGGTCAGCGCCGCGGTGCCCAGGCCGATCCGGTGGGTGGCCGCCGCGGCGGCGGACAGCACCACCAGCGGATCCAACCGCGCCCGGGCGATCAGCGAGTCCCCGGCCCACAACGAATCGAAGCCGAGCAGCTCGGCCCGGACGGCGAAGTCGATCAGCGGGCGGGCGTCCAGGGCACCGACGATGGCCTGTTCGCGGGTCGGCAACAGGATCCCGAAGTGGGGCAGGGCAGAGCGGGGCATGGTGTGCTCCTTGACGAGTACCGGGACGGCGGTCGGGCCGGCACGCGCGGATCAGCCGCGCGCGGCGGCCTCCAGTCGATAGAGGTGACCGCAGAAGTCCTGGGTGATCGCCTCCACGTGGGTGTCGATGAAGAAGTGACCGCCGGGGTATTCCCGGTGCCCCAGATACTGCGGGCTGCGCGGGATCCAGGACTCGAACGCGTCCTCCTCCTCCTGGAGTCCGTCGCTGCGACCGCCGTAGGACACCAGCGGACACGGCACCAACGCACCGAGGTCCACCCGCTGGGCGGCCACCGACAGATCGGCGCGCAGGGCGGGGATCACCATCGCCAACATCTCCGGGTTGTCGTAGATCTCGGCCGGGAACGAACCGAGTCGCTTGATCCAGGAGACCAGTTGCTCCTCGGGCATCTCGATGTGCTCGTCCGTCGGGCAGAAGAATCCGGTCGGCGCCCAGCCGGACATGCCCACCATGAGAGGTCCCGGTACCCCGTCCCGCTCCATGCGCACCGCCAACTCGTAGGCGAGTTGCGCGCCGAGGCAGTGTCCGAAGAAGGCGAACGGGCGGTGGTCGGAGGCGCCGAGCACGGCCTCGTACAGCCCTTCCACCAGGGGCTGCCACTCGGTGTACGAGGTCTCGCCGCGGCGCTCCTGGCGGCCCGGCAGGGTCACCGCCTGGGCACCGATGTCGGCGGGCAACACGTCGGGCCAGTCCCGGTAGATGATCGCCCCGCTGCCCGCGTGCGGGAACAACAACAGGCGGATCCGGGCCTCGGGGTCGGCCTCGGCGGGCTGAAACCACTGACCCGGCCTGGACATCTTCTTGGCTATCGCGGTGCTCACCGTGAAGTTCCTTCCATTGCCTCGGCTGTCGTCGCAGACCGGTGGCCTGCGGTGTCCGTGTCCGGCACGGTCCGTGCACTCTCCAACCGCTCCCGGACCACCCGGCGCAGGATCTTCCCGGCGGGATTGCGCGGGAGCGCGGGCATGACGTGATAGGCGGTCGGGATCTTGTAGTCGGCGATCCGGCCGCGCAGGAAGAGCATCAACTCGCGTGGTGTGGCCCGCCGATCGGGCCGAAACGCCACACACGCGTGCACCGCCTCGCCCCAGCGGGCATCGCCGAGGCCGACCACCGCGCTCTCCGCGACGGCGGGATGCTCGGCGAGTTCCTTCTCGATCTCGGCCGGATAGATGTTCTGGCCGGCGACGATGATGGTGTCGTCGATGCGGTCGCAGACGTACAGGTAGCCGTCCTCGTCCAGATAGCCGTTGTCGCCCATGTACAGCCAACCGTCGCGCAGCGTGCGGGCGGTGGCCTCGGGGCGGTTCCAATAGCCGAGCATGCGGGACGGGGTGCGGATGCAGATCTGGCCGATTTCGCCGGCCGGCAGCTCCCGCCCTTCGCCGTCCAGGATGCGCAGTTCGTTGCCCGGACACACCCGGCCGGCCGAGCGCAGCAGCGGACTGCCGGGCCGGTGGTCCGCAGGCGGCAGGCACACCGGCACGCTGGCCGTCTCGGTGCTGCCGTAGATCTGCACGAACTCGCAGCGGAACACCTCCAGACTCCGGGTCAGCAGGTTGGTGGAGATGGGTTCGCCGCCGTAGGCGACCTTGCGCATCGACGCGAACGCCTCGGGGCTCGCCTCGCGTTCGTCGAGCATCATCCGCAACATGGCGGGCGCGGCGAAGGTGGTGGTCACGCCGAGCGTGCGGATCAGCCGGACCGCCTCCTGCGCGACGAAGGCACGCATGACCACGTTGGTCAGCCCGGCGTTGAAACCCTGCCAGAACCACGCGGTGCCCGCGGTGCCCAGGCCGGGCAGCGAGATCAGGTTGACGTCCTCGGGCAGCCAGTCCACCCAGTCCACACCGGCCGCACGCATCGCGGCGGGGAAGGTGAAGAAGCTGCGATGCGGCACCACGGCACCCTTGGGCAGGCCCGTGGTGCCACTGGTGTAGATCTGCACCACCGCGTCCTCGGGATCGACCGCGGTGTCGGGGTCGGTGTCCGGCGCGTCCGCCCACCAGGCGTGCAGGCCGCCGCCGACGTCGTCGCCGCGGTCGATCCGCACCAGCGTCCTCAGCGCGGGCAGGGTGGGTTGTACCGGCGTGACCACCGAGTCGAACTCGCCGTCGAAGAACAGGAGTTGTGCGCCCGAGTCGCGCAGGATGTGATCGGCCTCGCGGGCGGTCAGCCGCCAGTTGACCGGCACCAGCACCGCGCCGACCTTGGCGCACGCGAGCACGATCGTGTAGTAGTACTCGGACTCGCGGCCCAGCCAGGCCACCCGGGCGCCGTGCCCGACGCCGGCCGAACGCAGGGCGTGCGCCGCGCGGTTGCTCATGCGGTGCAGCTGGGCGTAGTCGATCCGGCGGTCCTGGCAGATGATCGCCGGGTGGTCGCCGCGATCACGGGCATGTGCGGCGGACGTGGCGACCAGCGTCCACTGCCTGGCGTCGTCCATGGTCTCCTCCGAGGGTGATACGGCCCGGGGGCCGGTCGGTCCGGGGTCAGCCGGCCGGGGGCACGAGTTGTCCGTCGAGGAACTCGGTCAGCAGTTGCGGGGACGGGAAATCGAAGGCCAACGAGGCGGGCAGCGGTATGCGGAAGGCCGACTCCAGGCCGGTCTTGAGCTCCAGCGCCATCAGCGAGTCCAGTCCCAGCGCGACGAATTCGGTACTCGGATCGATCTCCTCCCCGTCCTCGGCGTGCAGCGCGGCGGCGACACCGGCCAGCACCACTTCGGCCACGGCGGCCCGGCGCTCCGACTCGGGCTTGGCGATCAGCGCGGCCAGGTCCAGACCGGTCCGGGCACCGCCCCGCTCCTCGCCGGCATCCGGACCACCGGCACCGACCAGCCGGGCGTACAGCGCGTTGCGCAGCGGGCTCTGGGACAGGTACCGGTCCCAGTCCCACTCGCCGGCCACGTACTGCGTGTCCGGCCCGGACCACAGGCGGTGCATCGTGCGCAGCGCACGGGCCGGCGAGAAGTAGCGCATGCCGCCGCGTTCCAGCTCCCGGGCGAGGTTGTCGCTCAACCGTGCGGACATGCCCACGCGCGACCACATGCCCCAGTTCGTCGCCCGCCCCGGCAGACCCTGCCGGGTGCGCCACGCGATCAGGCCGTCCAGGAAGGCGAACGCGGCGGCGTAGTGCGCCTGGGTCGAGCCGCCGACCACCGCGGCGATCGAGGAGTGCACGATGAAGAAGTCGAGTTCGGGGCAGTCCAGGCTCGCCTCGTGCAACAGCCAGCCGCCGTACGCCTGCGCGTGCAGCTGCTCGTCGATGGCCTCCCAGCTCAGGTTGCCGATCAGCGCGGAGCCCGCGCTGCCCGCGGCGTGCACGATGCCGGCCAGCGGTACGCCGCCGGCGCGCACGTCGGCGAAGAGCCGATCGACCTCGTCGGCATCGCCCAGGTCCGCCCGGGCCACGGTGACCCGGGCCCGTTCGCGCAGCGCGGCCAGGATCGGGACCGCCTCCGGGGTCGGCCGGCCGCTGCGGCCGACCAGGACCAGGTGCCGGGCGCCGAGGTCGACCAGCCTGGTCGCGGTGACCAGGCCCAGACCGCCCAGACCGCCGCTGATCAGGTAGGTGCGGTCCGGCCGGATCGGCGCGGCCTGCACCGGGTCGGAACGCTCGGGTGCCACGGTCAGCACCGGTTGCCCGGCGCACCCGTCGCGGCCCGCGGCGAGCGCCTCGTCGGCCTCGTCCAGGTCGAAGCCACGCACCCGGATCGGCGGCAGCTCACCGCGGCCCACCGACTCGACCACCGCAGGCAGCACCTCGGCGACCAAACGGGTGCGCGCCTGCGCCGACAGCTCGGCCAGGTCGGCGGATCGATACATCGCAGCGGGCCGCGCGCTCGCATCCGCATCCGCGGTCTCCTGGGTGCCCGTGTGCGCACCGGTAGCCGCTTGCGTGTCCGCAGACGGCTGAGTGTCCGTGTGCGCACCCGTAGCCGCGTGCGTGCCCGCTTCCGCGTCCGGGGCCGCCGGGGTGCCCGCGTGCGCACCCGCGGCCGCTTGCCCGTGTGCTTCCGAGACCGCGCCTGTGCCCGCTTTTATGCTCGCGTCCGTGTCCGCTCGCGGACCGGGCTCGGCGCCGCCGACCACCACATATCGGCCACCCTCGACCAGGCAGTCCACGCCGACCGCCGTGCAGCCACCGCCGAATTCGACGAACGCCGCGTCGACCCCCAGCCCGTCGGTGCGTCGCAGCACCTCGGTGGTCGGGTCGGCCAGGTCCGGCGCGAGTTCGTGCCGCGCCCCGGACGTCGACGGCCGGTCCGGGTCGGCGAGGCCGATCACGTCGTACCCGGCCCGGACCGCCAACGCGGTCAGCGCCTGCCCGACCCCGCCGGCCACTCGGACCAGCACGACCGCCCCGGCCGGGACCCCGTCCAGGGCCCGCAGCGCGTGGTGGGCGGCGACATAGGCCGCCGGCAGGGCCGCCGCCGCGTGCGCCGGCACGCCGTCCGGGGCGAGCGCGACCGCTTCGGCCGGCACCGTCACCGTGCGGCGTACGGTGCCCGGGTGATGCGCGACCACCGGGTCGCCGACCGCGAAGTGCACGCCGGCGCCGACCGCGACGACCGTGCCGCTGCATCCGGAGCCCGGCACCGGCGCCGGCTCGCCGGCCGCGGCCACCCGCAGGTCGTGCGGGTGGACCGCGGCGCTGTGCACCCGCAGTTGCACCTGGCCCGGCCCGGGCGCGAGGTCCTCGGCGGGCACCGGACGCAGGTCCGCGGTTTCGCCGGACGCCGATGCGCGCAGTGCGAAACCGCCGTCCCATGAGGGGGTGCGCTCGCCGGGCAACAACCGGCGGGCGTAGCGCAGACCGTCGCGGTAGGCCACCTGGAAGTCGCCCACGTCGGCGGCCCGCCACTCGTCGGCCAGGACCGCGAGATCCACACCGGCGGGCAGATCGAGCAGGGTGGCCCGATGCCGCGGGTACTCGTTGAGCAGGACGTGGCCGAACCCCCACAGGGTCGCCGCCGCAAGCTGCTCGCCGGTGCCCGGTCGGTCGCCCGGCAACCACTGCGCCCGCTCGGTGACCAGCCACAGTCGCGGCGCGCCACCGGGGCCCGAGACGGTCAGTGCGGCCACCACGGCCGACAGGTCGCGGTAGTTGCGTTCGCACTCGCGGCGCAGCCGGCCCACGGACATCGGCTCGTCCAGCGCACGCCAGAACCAGCACACGTCGGTCACCGAGGAGTCGTCGAGCGCCCGGGCGAGCGCGTCGGGCCCCTCCGGGTGGGACAACCTGATGCCGGCCGTCGCACCGGCGGCGGCCAACCGGGCCGGGTCGGCGCCCAGGACCAGGACGTGCCGCTCCACCGCTTCCGGGCCAGGCGTCGCCCGATGCCGCAACCAGCTCAGCCGGTGCAGGAACACCGGCCGCCGGTCGGGTGGTTCGGGCAGGGCGAGCCGTACGTCGCGCAGCTCGGCGACGGGTGCGTCGCCGTCCAGGAGCAGGAGGTCGACCAGTCGGCGGTCCGGACCGTCGGCGTCGACGCGGGCGACCACCCGCAACCGCTCGCCGCGCGGCTTGCGGAACAGCCGTACGCAGCCGAACCGCACGGGTGCGAACGCCGGACTGTGTGCGTCCGCGCCCACGGCGACCTGGAGCGCGCAGTCCAACAGTTCGATGGGCAACTGTTCGACGGCACCGGCCTCGCGGCCGCTCAACTCACCGGTCAGCACGCCGTCTTGATGCCGGTGGACCCGGGTGGTCAGGCGGTAGCGCGGGCCGTGCCGGCGGCCCACCGAGGCCAGGTCGGTGTACAGGTCGTCGGCGTCGACGCTCTCCCGGATCGGGCCGGGCCGATCGGCCAGGGCGCGCAGCGCACGATCGGGACGATCGTCGTCCTGCGGTGCGGCCAGGAGCGCGGTGGCGTGCGTGCGCTCGTCCTCGGCCGGACCGCTGACCATCTCGACCCGGGCGCCGCCGTCCGCCGACGGGACCAGCCGGGTGCGCAACTCGACGGCGCCCTCCTCGGGCAGCGGCAGCGGTGCGCCGATCTGCAGGTCGCGTACCGCGCCGTGGCTGTCGCCGTAGACGACATCGCGCAGCGCCAACAGCAGTTCGACGTACGCGGCGGCGGGCAACTCCGGCCCGTCCGGGCCCTGGTGGCCCGCCAGGCACGCGGGGCGCTCGGCGGTGTAGTCGGCGACGAAGCGGCGGGTGCCGGCGGGGTCGTCCGCCGTTGCCGGGACCGGTCGGCCCAGCAGCGGATGCCACGCCGCTCCCGGCGCCGAGGCACCCGCGCCGCTGCCGGCCTTCCCGGCCACCGGCAGCCAGTACCGCTTGCGCTCGAAGGCGTACGTGGGCAACTGCATGCGCGCCGCCGGGCGTCCGGCGTGCACGCCCGCCCAGGACACCCCGATGCCGGCCGCGTACAGCTCGGCCAGGCCGCGCAAGACGGTGTCGCCGTGCGGGTCGCGGCGTCGGACACTGGCCGCCCACCGGTGCTCCTCGGCGGTGGTGCACCGCTTGGCCAGCGCGGTGAGCGCGGTCGAGGGGCCGATCTCGACGAAGGCATGCCGGCCGCGCTGCTCGACCGCCCGCACCCCGGCCATGAACAGCACCGGTTCGCCGATGTGCCGCACCCAGTAGTCGGCGGTGCCCAGTTCGGCGAACCGGCCCAGTGCGCCGGTGGTGTTGGAGATCAGCGGGATCTCCGGCGGCCGGAAGGTGATCCCGGCGATCGCCGCGTGGAACTCGTCGAACACCTCGGCCATCAGCGGCGAATGGAACGCGTGCGACACGGCCAGGGCATCCACCCGAACCCCGAGGCCACGCAACTCCGCCACCAGTTCGTCGAGTTGTTCGCTGCCGCCGGAGATCGTGCACTGGTCGGGGGCGTTCACCGCGGCCAGTGCCAGATCGGTGCGCCCGGCCAGCAGCGGGCGGATCTCCTCGGCGGGCAGCGCGACCGCGGCCATCCCACCGGGCTTGCGGACCGACTGCATCAGCCGGGCGCGCGCGGCCACCAGCGTCACCGCGTCCGGGAGCGAGAACAGGCCGGCCACCGCGGCCGCGGCGACCTCACCGATGCTGTGCCCGATCAGCACGTTGGGCTGGACACCCCAGGAGATCCACAACCGGGCGAGCGCGTACTCGAAGGCGAACAGGGCGGGTTGGGTGTACCCGGTGCGATCCAGCAGCGTGTCGTCCCGGGCCCGACCCAGGATCAGGTCCCGGATCGACTCGGCCAGGTGCGGTGCGAACCGCGACTCGCACTCGTCCAAGTACTCGCGGAACACCGGGAATCGCTCGTACAGGGCGGCGCCCATGCCCGGATACTGGGCACCCTGGCCGCCGAACAGGAAGGCGACCTTGCGTACCGGGGCGGCGGCGGGCCGATCGTCCGGCTCGATCGCCGCGTCCAGGAGCTTGACCAGGTCGGCGCGGCTTTTGACGACGCCGGCCAGCCGGTGGCCCAGGTGGGCCCGGCCCACGTTGGCGGCGTGGCACAACCGGCCGAGGTCCGGCTCCGGGGTGCGGTCCAGGAACTCCCGGTAGCTGCGGGCCTGGCGGCGCAATCCGGCGGCGTTCTTGCCGGACAGGGTGAACACGGCCGTGGATGGGGCGGGTTCGGGGAGCGGTGCGGCGGACGGTTCCGGGGCCTGTTCCAGCACGGTGGCCGCGATGGTGCCGGCGAAGCCGAAGCTGTTGACCACCGCGCGCCGGATCGGCGCCCGCCAGGGCAGGCACTCGGTGGGGATGCTGATCGGATACAGGTCCCACGGGATGCGGCGTGCGGGCTCGGTGAAGTTCAGGTGCGGGTAGATGGTGGCCGAACGCAGTTGCAGGACGGTCTTGATCACCCCGACGATGCCGGACGCCGGCTCCAGGTGCCCGATGTTGGTCTTCGCCGAGCCGACCACCAGCGGCGCCTGCGCGCTGTGCGATTCGGCGAACACGGCGTTGATGGCGCCCAGTTCGATCGGGTCGCCGAGCGGGGTGCCGGTGCCGTGCGCCTCCACGTACTGGATGTCGGCGGGCGTCAGTCGGGCCGCCGCCAGCGCGGTGCGGATCACCTGCTCCTGCGCGGGGCCGTGCGGCACGGTCAGGCCCGCGCTGTCGCCGTCCTGGCCGATCGCGGTGCCACGAATCAGCGCGTGCACGGTGTCGTGGTCGCGCTCGGCGTCCGAAAGCCGCTTGAGCACCACGATGCCGCAGCCCTCGGCCCGTGAGTAGCCGTCGGCCGACTCGTCGAACGTCTTGCAGCGTCCGTCGCTCGCGAGCATCTGGCCGTGCGAGAACATCACCATGAAGCTCGGGTGGTGCACCGCGTTGACCCCACCGCTCAGCGCGATCGTGCACTCGTGGTTGCGCAGCGCCTGCACCGCCATGTGCAGCGCGCTGAGCGAGGACGAGCACGCGGTGTCCACACACACGCTCGGGCCGCGCCAACCCAGGAAGTAGGACAACCGGCCGGACATCGAGAAGATCGTGCAACCCGCCGCCAGGTGCCCGTCCAGTTCCTCGTAGGGCAACGCGCCCATGTGCAGCGCGTAGTCGAACGAGCTGACCCCCATGTAGACGCCGCCGTCGCCGCGCCGCAACGGCGTGGGGTCGATGCCGGCGTGTTCCAGCGCCTGCCACGCGGTCTCCAACACCATGCGCTGCTGGGGATCGATGTAGCGGGCCTCCTTGGGGGAGATGTTGAAGAACGGCGCGTCGAACAGGTCGAGGCGGTCCAGGAAACCGCCGCTGTGCGTGCCGATCTTGCCCCTCTCGTCCGGCTCCTGCGCACTGAAGGCCGCAACGTCCCAGCGGTCCTCCGGGATGGTCCGGATGCCGGACCGCCCGGCCCGCAGGAACGCGTCGAACTCGTCGGGGGACTCGGCTCCACCGGGCAGGCGCAGACCGATGCCGACGATCGCGATCGGCTCGTCGCCCGGTTCCCATCGGCGGTCGCTCGTGCGCGGGCTATCCGACATCACTGGTTTCCTTGGTTTCCGGGCCGGGCGGCCGTGAGTCGGCCGCGTGCATGACGGGGTCGGCGGGCGGTGCGGACAGGACGTCGGTCAGGTACGCGACGAGCTGCTCCACCGTCGGGCGGCCGAACAGGATGGTGGCGTCGATGCCGATGTCCAGTGACCGCTCCAGCCGGGACCTGACGTCGTTGAGCCGAAGAGAGGTCAGACCGAGGTCGAAGTAGCCTTGGTCGAGCGGCAGTTCCTCACCGTCGTCCATCAGCAGGATCTCCTTGAGGTATGCCACGACGAGGTCTTCCAGGGCGTCTCGGCGCTCGCGCCGACTCATCTCACGCAGGTGTCGACTGGTATTCATCGGCCTCAGGTAAACAGCCGTTGCTGACGCCGGGCTGATCCAGGGCTGATGTGATGGCCGCCGCCCTCCGCCCGGCCGAACCGGCCGCCCCGACCGGAACCGACCGAGGCCGGGCGCGCGGATTTATTACCTCCCGGGTAGTCGACCCGGCTCTCCGCCCGCCGGCACGCTCGGATCGGCGAAGTGACGACGCGGCGGCGACGCGGCGACGCGGAAGGCGACGCGGCGGCGGCACACCGGAGCGGAACCCACGAGCCGACGGCCCGGTCCACGCAGATTTATTACGTCCGAGGTAATCGACCGGGCTCTCTTTCGGTACCAGGCTTGAGCCGTCGGGGCGTTTTCCGCCCCACGCGAGGCCGAACCCCCGTACGCCCTCGTATTCAAATCCCCGTGTAATCGTATGAGGAGTGCATGTGAGCGAGATCGAAGCGATCGTGGAAAAGTACGTCGCGACCTGGGCGGAGCCGGACGCCGAAATCCGGCGGAAGAACATCGCCGAACTGTGGGCCGAGGACTGTGTCTACAGCAACACCGCCACCGTGTATCGAGGCCGTGAAGGCATCGAGGAGGCGGTCACGGAAGCGTACGAGAACTTCGTCCCGAAGGGCTTCGGGTTCCGGGTCGCCAGGGTGGACGCCACCCAGGAGGCCGTGCGCTACCAGTGGGAGGTGGTCCCGGCGGCCGGCGGCGAGCCGACGATGACCGGTACGCAGGTGGTCACCTTCGATGCGAACGGCCGGATGGTCCGCGACCACCAGTTCATCGACAAGGTGCAGGCCGACCAGGCCGACTGAGCATTCGCCATCCGCCGCGCCGCGACCACCTCGCGGGATCGGGTGCGGTCGATCCTCGCGGCGCGGGTCGATTCCGGCACGGGCCCGGGTGTACCACCCGTCCTGTGCCGGACCCCGCGCCGTCGTCTCCCGGCGGCGAAGCGGCCGGAAGCAACGACGACACCTCGATCGGGAGTTCGACCATGTCGACCGACGCAAACACCCGCACCGCCGCGCCCGGCGCGGTACCGGCAGCCGAGCCGGAGGCGGACCGGCACGCCCTGATCCGCATGCTCATCGTGGTCTCCGGCATGTTCATGATCACGTTGGACTTCTTCGTGGTCAACGTGGCCATCCCGTCCACCCGCGCGGACCTGCACGCAAGCTCCGCGGCCGTCGAGTTCATCGTCTCCGGATTCAGCCTCGCCTACGCCGCCTGCATGCTCACCGCCGGCCGACTCGGCGACCTGTACGGCAGGCGGCGGATGTTCGCCCTGGGCATGGTGCTGTTCACGGTCGCCTCGCTGGGCGGCGGCCTGGCACCGGACTCGGGCGTACTGATCGCCGCCCGGGTGCTCCAGGGCGTCGGCGCGGCCGTGATGACCCCGCAGATGCTGGCCATCCTGAACACCTCGTTCACCGGCCCGCAACGCGTGCGTGCGTTCACCGCGTTCGCACTGTCGATGGGCATCGGCGCCACCTTCGGTCAACTCATCGGCGGGGTGCTGATCCACCTGGACATCGGCGGCCTGGGCTGGCGCACCATCTTCCTGATCAACGTGCCGATCGGCCTGGCCTCGCTGGTACTGATGCGCCGCTTCATCCCGGAGTCGCACGGCTCCGGTCGGCTCGGCCTGGACCTGCTCGGCTCACTGCTCGGCTCGCTCGGCCTCCTGGCCATCGTCTTCCCGCTGGTCGAGGGCCGCGAACAGGGCTGGCCGGCGTGGTCGTGGGCATGCCTGGCGGCCTCGGTCCCGCTGCTCGCCGGGTTCGCCGTCCGCCAGCACCGACTCGAACAGCGCGACCAGGCACCACTGATCTCGCTGACCCTGTTCCGGGAACGGGCCTTCTCCGTCGGCGTGCTGATCATCCTGGGCTTCTTCGCCGCGATGGCCTCCTTCATGCTCGTGCTCGCGCTCTACCTCCAGGACGGCCACGGCCTGTCGCCGCTGACCACCGGCGTGGTCTTCGGAGCCCTGGGCATCGGCTACGTCCCGGCCGCGTTCGCCGCACCCGCGCTGGGCGCCCGACTGGGCAAGCACGTGCTGACCCTGGGCGCACTGGTGGTCGCGGCCGGATACGGCCTGCTGCTCGCCGCCGTCGCCGGGATCGGCGTCGACGGACCCTCGGCGTGGGTGATGCCCGGACTGTGCGTGGCCGGCATGGGCATGGCGCTGTTCATCAACCCGGTGACGCCCACCGTGCTCGCCGGGGTCTCGCCCAGCCACGCCGCCGCCGCGGCCGGAGTGTTGTCCACCGCGCAGGAATGCGGCAACGCGCTGGGCGTGTCCGCCATCGGCGTGGTGTTCTTCGGCGTGCTGGGCGACGGCCACTCGCTCGCCTACGCGCACGCCTTCGAATGGAGCGTGGCGGTCCTGGCCGGCTTCACCGTCGTGGTGGCGGGCCTCGCCCAACTCCTGCCCGGGCCCGCCGCACAGGAGAGCTGATCGACCTCGGCCCGGTGGCGCAGGACACCCCCACCGGGCCGACGGTCCGCCACCGCACCCGCTCGGCTCGCCCCGCTCGCACCGCAACCGTGCGATCGGCTCCACTCTTTTGCGTGAGGAGGCACGATGACCGACACGACCCAGGACACGACGATCCCGACCTGGCCGATGCCCCGATCCTGCCCGCTGCTGCCCCCCGACCGGTACGCCGAGCTGCGCGAGGAACCGCCCAGGCAGGTGCGCCTGGACGACGGCACCCTGGCCTGGCTCGTGACGCGCTACGCGGACATGCGCGCGGCCATGCTCAACCCCTCGCTCAGCGTCGACATCACGCTGCCGGGATTCCCGCTGCGCCTGCCGCTCCCGCCCGACCCGCTGCTGCACTCGTTCCTGCGGCTGGACCCGCCCGAACACACCCGGGTACGGCGCATGGTGATGCCGGAATTCAACAACACGGCCGTGGACGGATATCGGCCGGCCGTACGCGAACTCGTGCAGGGCCTGCTGGACGCCGTGGCCGAACAACCGCAGCCGGTGGACCTGCTGCCCGCATTCGCCTTTCCCATTCCGGCGCTGATGATCGCCCGAATACTCGGTGTACCGGAACGGGATCTGGACGCCTTCCAGGAACAGAATCTGGCGCTGACGCGATGCGATCTGCGCAATGCGGATGCGGTGGACGCGTTCGGCGCCCTTTCCGAATATCTGGAAGGGCTGGTCCGGGACAAGGAACGTGAACCATCCGACGATCTGATCAGTCGCCTGGTGCATTTGCATGTGGCCAAGGGCGAGTTCGGGCGGGACGAACTCGTGGCAATGGTCTTGCTGCTTCTGGTCGCGGGCGCGGAGACCACGGCCAGCCAGATCGCGTTGAGCGTCCTGACCCTGCTCCGGCACCCGGAACAGATCCAACCCATGCTCGAACAGCCCGGCCGGCTGGGCAAGGTGATCGACGAACTCCTGCGCTACTGGTCGATCTCGCAGGACAACCAGGTCCGGGTCGCCAAGCGGGAAACCACCCTGGGCGGCGTGCCGATCCGGCCGGGCCACGCGGTGGTCTTCGCGATCTCCGCCGCGAACCACGACGACAGCGTGTTCACCGACGCGGCCCGCTTCGACCCGGACCGGGACGCCCGGCACCACCTCGCGTTCGGACACGGCACCCACTTCTGCCCCGGCGCGGCCCTGGCCAAGATGGAGATGGAGATCGCGCTGCCCGCGCTGTTCCGCAGGTTCCCGAACCTGCGCCTGGGTGCCGACCTGGCCGATCTCTCGTTCCGCTACGACACGGTGGTCTACGGCGTCAACGAACTCCCCATCACTTGGTGATCGACCGGCGGTTCCCCGACCGCCGCACCGGACCGACGGCCCCGCCAGGCGGTCAACCCCCGAGACCGCACGCCGGGGCCGTCCTCCACCCACCTCGCCGGCAGCCCCATGCCCCGCGCCCGTGCCCGCGTGCCCGCGCGGGACCGCGTTCCCCGCCGGCGCACACCCGCCACCCGATACCCCGTTCACCATGCGCGCCGCCGCCCGGGTATCGACAATGGAGCCAGGCGGGCCGGAGGATGCCCGCCGGGAGGACGAGGTAGGGACCAGTGACGGTGACCACGACCCCGCGCCAAACACAGCCCATCGGCGACCTGCTGCGCCAGTGGCGCAAACGCCGCCTGCTGAGCCAACTGGAACTGGCCACCGCGGCGGAGATCTCCCCGCGCCACCTGAGCTTCATCGAGAACGGCCGCTCCGGCCCCAGCCGGGACATCGTGCTGCGCCTGGCCGAGGCCCTGGGCCTGGAACTACGCGAACGCAACCCGCTGTTACTCGCCGCCGGGTATGCCCCCGTCTACCACGAGACCAGCCTGGAGGCCCCGCACATGGCGGCCGTGCGAGCCATGCTGCGCCAAGTGCTCGCTGCGCACGAGCCGTTCCCGGCCGTGGTCCTGGACCGGTACTGGAACCGGGTGGAAGCCAACGAGCCCGCCCTGCTCTTTCGCATCGGCGTCTCGGACGAACTGCTGCGCGAGCCGGTAAACCTGCTCCGCCTGAGCCTGCACCCCCAGGGCCTGGCCCCGCTGATCGCCAACCTCGGCGAATGGCGCGCCCACCTGCTCAGCAGGCTGCGCCAGCAGGTGACGATGACCGCCGATCCGGACATCATCAAGCTCTACGACGAACTCGTCGGCTACCCCTGCGACCAGCCGGAGCCCAAGGTCGAACTCCCCGGCCCCGGCGACATCGCCATCCCGCTCCGCCTGCACCACGACGGCCGCATCCTCACCTTCTTCAGCACCATGGCCACCTTCGGCACCCCGCTGGACATCACCGTCGCCGAGTTGGCCATCGAGTCCTTCTACCCGGCCGACCCGGAAACCGCGGAGGTCCTGCGCACCACCAAGTGGTAGCCGCGGCACCGGCACCACCGCGTCACGCCGGCCCCGCGCCGCCGACCACCTGCGCCGGGTCCAGGCCCGCCACCACCACGTCGGCGCGCCGACGCCACGTGTAGCGGTCCAGGACCTGCCGCCGCGCCTCGTCGCCGAGCGAACGGCGCAACTCGTCGTCGCCCACCAGTTCGAGGACGGCGTCCGCCCACGCGGGCGGATCCGCGGGCGGGCGGATCAGGCAGTTCACCCGATCCGTCATCACCTCGTGCAGGACCGGCAGGTCGGAGACGACGATCGCCCGCCCGTGGGACATGTACTCGAACAACTTCATCGGAGACGTCCACCGGCCGGTCTCGCCGAGCCTGCCGGTGAGATACACCTTCTCCTCGTACGGCGCCAGGACCACATCGAACAGCGGGAAATAGCCGGGCAGTTCCGCGGGCGGCCGATGCCCGTGGAAGTACACGTTGGCAAGCGCACAGGGCTGCTCCCACCGATCCCGGTCCTCGGGTGTGCCGCCGACCAGGTGGAAGTCCAGGCCCGGGAGCCGCTCGGCGAGGTCGAGGATCAGATCGATGCCGCGCCCGTCGTACAGATGCCCGACGTAGCCGACCCGGGGCACCCCCGCCCGGCCCGGCAGCCGCACCGGCTCGGTCGCGGGGCGGGGCGGGTCGGCGCAGTCGGGCGCGACCAGCACGGCCGCCGGATCCAGCTGCGGGTAGGTCGCACACAGGTCGCGGGCGAGCGCGTGCGTGATCACCACGACCCGGGCCAACCGGGGCTCGGCGAGCAGCCGTTGCTCGGTCTCGGGCGGGGAGAGGTCCGTCCGGATCTGGTGCACCTCGTACACGAACGGTGCCACGTCGGCGGCCACGGCGAGGCAGTACGGATCGCGCCCGAAGATCAGATCCGGAACGCCGTCGCGGATCAGCAACTCCCGCACCCGCTCGGCGCGCTGCCGGTATCCGGCGGGGGAGTGGTCCGGTGCCGCGACGGTACGGATGGGGAAGCGGTGGCGGACCCCGTAGTACGCGTACGCGTCGTCGGCCGGATAGGTGCCGGGGGCGGCGTAGAGGGTGATGTCGTGCCCGGCCGAGGCGAACGCGTCGCACATGCGCATGACATGGACGTTGTTGGCCCAGTAGGAGGGGATGCTGCCGCCGTGCAGGTAGGCGATGCGCATGCCGCCCTCAGCCCTGTACCGGAGCCGGCGGGCACAACCCACGACGGGCATCGGGAATCGTTCGGGTCGGTGCGATGGGGGTGGGGCTCATCGGCGTCTCCTCGTCCTGGGCGGTGGTGATCCGGCGGTGCCGGCGTGCGCCCGGGGCGGCGGCGCCGGGACATCATCACCGGTGATCACCGCGTTGCCAAGAGTGACGCGCGGACAACGGCGAGAACCGGTCGATACCACTCGACCCGGGCAACTCGCGGGGCGTGCGAAGACCGGTGCCCGACCCGGACCGCGAGGCGGGACACCTGACCCACCCGCCCCGGACGCGGGAACCCCAGAACGTCCGGATCCGGGTGTCGCGGCGGCGGACGGAACCCACCACCCGGGCCCGACCCGCCCCCGAGGTGCCGGATCGTGCCGTCGTCGGCGGTTCTCCCGCCGCATTTGCCTCACCGGGCAGAACTTGCCTCGTTGTTTCCGGCCATTGTTCGTCCGACGCACGGCACCTCGGCGGTCCGGATGAGCTGTTGACAGGCCGGGGCGGATGTGGCCGGCGTTCGCGCCTGCCGCCAAAACGGCTGCCGACCCGCTCGGTTCGGGACGAAGCAGGGTCGTCCCCGCGAGATACAAGACCGTTTCCGGCTGTACCGACTCGGCTCCCTGCGCAGCGCAACCATCGGCTACTCCTTGTGCCGATCGTCGTTGCACGCCCACGATGGCGCTTCCGGTCGTCCTCGTCGACGGCGGGGGAACCGGCGATCCGAAGGGAGTCCGATATGCACGACGACATCGAACTTGTCCCGGAAGAAGAACTGCCCGAGCTGGCCTTGATGATCGACCTCCCCAGCTGAGGCAACGCCACCGTGGACGACGGGCCGGACGATCCGGCCCGTCGAACACCCCGCATCGGGATCACGAGAGGTACTCGCCATGCGAGTGGAACCAGATGCCGGGCAAAGCGCCGAGGAACGCGCGGTCCTGGCGCGCATGACGCAAACGATCCTGGCCCGAGCCGACCTGACCACCACGCCGCGGGAATCGACACACCCGGCCGTCATCGAGACGGCACACGTCGCCCAGCGAGTCCTGCACGCCGAACCACCCGACCCACAACGCCTGGAAGCGCTGGGTCGCATGCTCGAACGCGCCAGAGCCGACATCGCCGACCCGCCCCCCGAACTCGCCTGGCCCGTCGACCTCGTGGCCCCGCGGGCGCATCTGCAACGCAGCGTGGCCCGGGCCCTGAAGGCCATTCCGAAGCGGGACGACGACACCACGACCGCGCCCGCCTCGACCGTGGTCGCCTGGCGCGACGCGGACACCGACATCGTCCGCGAGACCGCCGGCCTGCTGGCCGAGATCTGGCCCGAGGCAAGCGCGGAAATCGGCGAAATCCTGGTGCAGATCGCGCTGTTGGACGGCGCGGCGATCGACGGCTTCACCGACTTCGGCGTGCACGGCGCGGTGTTCATCCGACGCGACCGGCTGGACCGAAGCGCCCACGGACTGCCCGGCCCGATCCGGTTGGCCGAGGCCCTCGTCCACGAGGGAACGCACACTCGCTGCAACGCCGCCACGGTCGCCGCCGAGCCCTTCCTGCGTCGCCTCGCCGAAGACAACGGCCCACTCGTCGCCACCCCGCTGCGCGCCGATCCGCGGCCGCTCACCGGCCTGTTCCAACAGGCGGTGGTGCTGGCCCGGAGCGTGCTGTTGTACCGGCGGCTGCTGGACGCAGGTCCGGCGGCGACCACGACGGAGGCGGCCAACGCCATCCGATCCCGGCACGACCTCCTCGCCCGCTCCGCGATCGACGCCGTGGGCACCCTGCGCGAGCACCGCTGCGCGCTCACCGAGCACGGGCTGTCCGTCCTGGAGCAGGCCGCCGACGTCGCCCGGACGCACGCGTGACGCCCGCGCCCGGGTGGGACCCACAGGTGTTCAGCCCCTACGACCGCGGGCCCGACATCGTCATCGCGCGCATCGCCGCCCGCTCGCCGCAATTCGACGCCGTCTGCGCGGCCGGCGAACGACCGGTCGTCGTCGGCAGCGCCGCGGGACACCGCCGCGAACAGGTGGTGACGAGCGCCCGCGGCGAACTCCTGGAGCGTGTCGGCAACATCCTGGCCGGCCGCGAGGCCGAGGCGAACGACGCGGCGCTGGTGGCCGGCTACGCCGAGCTGCGCCGCCGCGGCATCCCCGCTCTCGACCCCGCCGCCGCGACCCCCGACGGCTTCGCGCACACCACGCCCCCGGACGCCGCCCGCAGCACCCGACGGCTGTGGGTGCTCGGGCGCCGGGCGGACACCGGCGCCGAGATCCATGTGCCCGCCGGCGCGGTCTTCCTGCACCATCGCCCGCCCACGGGCTGCGACCCGGGCCCGGGCGTCGGCTCGACCGGCCTCGCCGCGCACCCCGACCCACAGGCCGCCGCGGACCACGCCGCCTGGGAAATCCTCGAACGCGACCTGATCCGCCGCAGCTGGTACGGCCTTTCGCAGGCCCCCACCTCGCTGCCCACCGGCGAACCACCCGATCCCCTGGCCAAGCTCCTGGCCGAACTCGACGTCACCGCGAGCGTCCTGGACGTCCCGGCCACCCCCGGTGCCCGCTGCGTCGTGGTCTGCCTGCACGCCCCCGACGGCACCGGTCAGACCTTCGGAGCCCGCTGCGGCCCCGACACCGCCATCGCGCCGCTGATCGAGAAGGCGGCCTACGAGGCCCTCATGGTGCGCTGGAGCATGAGCAGCCCGGTGGCCGTGGACACCTGGGCCCGCGGGTGGGGGAGTCACCCGCCACGGACCGCCGTACAACACGCCCTGTGGGCCTACCACCGCCAGGACAGCCTGACTCTGTGGACCAGCCGCACCCTCGACGCCCCCGGCGACCCCACACCGCCGCGGCAGCCTGCCGGGCGTGCGACCGCCGACGCCGCGACGGTGCCGGCGCATCGACCCGGGCTCACCGCACTCGCCGCCCACACCGACCGCGAGGTCATCCTCGTGGACACCACGGCCGGCCCCGCCCGCGCCCTCGGCAGCACCGTCATCCGGGCCATCGCCCCGGGTGCGGGCGCCCTGCCCACCGGGCCGGCGCCCGAACAGCACCCACGGAAGACGTCGGCCCCGCACCCGTTCGGCTGAGCCGACGCCCCCCGACCTCCGATCCCCGTCCCCCGACCCCGATCCGCCGCGAGCCGAGGAGCCGCCATGCCCAGGACCGACAGTCCGCCCGCCCGAAGCCCCCGTCCGGCCGGCGCGATGCCCGACCCCGGCGGCGGCGCCGAGCTGCGATCCGCGGGCGCCGCGGAGCCGACCGGCCCGGGCTACGCCGACACCCATGCGGCGGACTACGACCGGTGGTTCGGCAAACCCGGGATCACCGGAGCGACCGTGCAGGCCCTCGCCGACCTCGCCGGCGCCGGACCGGTACTCGAACTCGGCATCGGCACCGGCCGGATCGCCCTACCGCTCGCCGAACGCGGCCTGCGCGTGCACGGCATCGACGCCTCCGAAGCGATGATCCGGCATCTGCGCGGCAAGCCCGGCGGCGCCGAAATCACGGTCACCATGGGCGACTTCGCCGACGTGGCCGCACCCGGCCCGTTCTCGCTGATCTACCTCGCCGGCGGCACCTTCTTCGAACTCCCCGACCGTCGGGCCCAACAGCGTTGCCTCGCCGCCGCCAGGGCCCGCCTGCAACAGCCCGGCGGAGTCTTCGTGTTCGACGCCCACCTTCCCGAAGCCCTCGCGGTCGCCGCCGCATCCGGCATCCCCGAGGTCGTCGCCGAAACCGACGAACACCTCATCCTGTGCCACCGCCGGATCGACCCGTCCACCCAGACGTACCACTCGCATTACCTCATCCACGAGGCCGACCGCACTCGCCACCTGCGCGTCTCGTTCCACTACGCATCCCCCGGCGAACTCGACCTGCTGGCGCACCGGGCGGGCCTGCGGCTCAAGCAACGCCTGGGCTCCTGGGCGGGTGCCCCCTTCACCCGGGACAGCACCTACCACGTCTCCGTCTACGCACCCGCCACCCCGGAGCAACCGTGACCCACCCGGCCCCCGACCCCCGCACCCCCACCGCCACCTCCGGCGGCGACGCGACCTCGCCGACGCGAACGCAGTCGCCCGATACCTCCGGTGGCGAGCCGAATCCCGAACGGGGAACGCGGGCGACCGCCGCCTCCGGGGACGACTCGATGTCGCTGCCGCGATCGCAGCCGCCCGTCAGCTCCGGCGGCGATCCCACCCCCGAGGCGCCAACCCACTCCGCCCCCGGCGAGGTCTTCCCCTTCCCGCACCGCGACGGGCTCGACCCCATCCCCGAGTTCGCCGCCCTGCGCCGGGACGCGCCGTGCGCCCGGATCCGACTCCCCAGCGGTGACCGGGCCTGGCTGGTCACCCGCTACGCGGACGTGCGCCTCGTCCTGGGCGACCCGCGCTTCAGCCGCACCCGCGCCACCCGGGGAAGCGGCCCGCGGATGGCGAACGTCCCCACGCTGGCCGACTCGATCCTGGCCGCCGACCCACCCGAACACACCCGGCTGCGCAAACTCGTCGCCGCCGCCTTCACCGCCCGCCGCGCCGAGGCCATGCGACACGACATCGCCCGCCTGGTCGACGGCCTGCTCGACACGGTCACCGCGCACGGTCGCCCGGCGGACCTGGTGCCCCTGTTCACCCGACCGCTGCCACTGGCCGTCATCTGCGACCTCCTCGGCACCCCCCGGCGCGACGGCGACCGGCTGGATGCCTGGTGCGACGCGCTGCGCAGCCTCACCGCGATCCCCGACGCCGCCGTCACCCACGCGGTCGCCGAGATGACCGGCTACATGGCCGACCTGATCGCCGACAAGCGCCGACACCCGGCCGACGACATGCTCAGCGTCCTGATCTCCGCCCGCGACGACGAGGACCGCCTCACCGAGGACGAACTGATCTCCTTCTGCGTCGTCCTGCTCGCCGGTGGCTACGGCACCACGTCCGACCGCCTGTCCGGCATGATCCACCTGCTCCTGGACGCCCCCGAGCGCTACCGGCACATCCTCGACAGGCCCGAGACCATCCCCACGGCCACCGAGGAACTCCTGCGCTACGCGCAGACCAACGTCCAGGCCAACCTTCGCGTGGCCACCGAACCACTGACCCTCGCCGGCGTCGAGATCGCCGAGGGCGACGCCGTGATGGCGATCAACTCGTCCGCCAACCACGACGAATCCGTCTTCGACGCCCCCGAACACCTGGACCTCACCCGAACCCCCAACCCCCACCTGGCCTTCGGTCACGGAGTGCACCACTGCGTAGGCGCCCAACTCGCGCGCGTGCAGCTCCAGGAAGCACTCGCCGCGCTGACCCGCCGCTTCCCGACCCTGCGCCCCGCAGCACCCGCCACCTGGAAGTCCGGCCTGAAGACCCGAGCCCCCCGAACCCTCCCGGTCACCTGGTGACGCCGATGCCCACCCCGATGCCACCGGTTCCACCCCCGAACACGCCCGCCGCGGACCCCACCCACGGGCACATCGAGATCGACCTCGACCTGTGCATCGCCTCGGGCATCTGCGCGGCCACGGCCCCCACCCACTTCGCGAAGGGTGCCGACGGCCGGCCCCGGATACGCCCCGACGCCCCGCCCCCGACCGCCCAGGCCGAAGACGCCGCCGCGCTGTGCCCGGTGGAAGCCATCACCCTCGCCCGAGCCGACGCCCCGCGTGCCGATACGCCGCGTCCCCACGCCCCGCGCCCCGAAACCCGGCATCCCGACACCCCGTAGCCGCCACCGAAGCAGACCCGACCGCCGCAGCGCAGGCCGGGGAACCGCACCGTCCGGGAGCCGTCTTTGCCGCATACCCCTCTCACGCCGAATCCGCCCACGCCGAATCCGCCCACGCCGAATCCGCCCACGCCGAACCCGCCCACGCGGAGCGCGCGTTCGCGGCCTCCGCGTGGGCGGCCCGAATCAGCGCTTGCGCTTGAACTCGTACACGGTGGCGCGCGCCGCACAATCACGCGGCGGAATCATCTCCACCCGCAGGACACCCGTACGCCGGTCGTAGTCGTCGCCCTCGGTCTCGAAGTCGGCCGGAGCGCCGGGGCATGCGCTCAGCAGGGGCAGCGCGCCGAGCGAAGTGACGTGCCCGGTCACCGTCTTGCCGTTCAGTGCCTTCTTCAACTCGATCTGCAGCAGCGGCTTGGCCACGGGGAACAACTTCGCGTCGGAGTCGTCCGACGCACACACCAACCGCTTCGCGTCCAGGAACGTGCAGCCCTGGATGTCCTTGACCGGCCGATCCAGCTCGATGGTCGCGGCGAGCGGGAGGGTGCCGCCGGTCTGCGGCGTGGACCCATTCAGCATCGGCGTGGGGAAGACGAGCAGCCGATTCATCGTGTCCCACTCGCCGGAGACGAGCCAACGAGAGTCGGGGGACACCGCAGCGAAGGAGTTGTTCATCGCCTCACCCGCAGCCAAGGGGTGCACGTACTCGTAGGCGTCGCCCGCCGGCGTGGTCACCCGGAACATCTTCGCGGTCGCGTCCCCACCGCCCTGATAGGCATCGAACACGTAGCCGCGCGAGGAGTCCGGGTCACCGATGTGCCCCCAGCCACGCGCCCGCACGTCCGCCGGAATCGAGGTGTTCCCGGCGTAGTACGTGTAGGGCTTCCCGCCGTGCGGCCGCACACCGGCCAACCCCTGGGCCTGGGACTGCGCATCGATCTCGTACTTTCCGACCGGCTTCCACCCGGCGACCGCGGACGGGAACGCCGCCCCCGCGCCTTCGGCACCCGCAGCCTCCGCCGCGTGCGCGGTACCCGCGAGTCCGCCGCCGGCACACAGCGCGACACACACCGCGCCGACCGACGCTCCTCGCCGTACCGCCCGCAAACCCTTCGCGACCAGTCTCATACCCACCGAACTCCTCAACCGCGCCGATCCCGAACCAATGTGTCCGAACGCCAAGACCATGACGCAGAACTGTGTCCGCCAGACGCCCCCCACCTGAACACCCCCGAACCAGTTCCCAACGTTCCGAAACGCCCCCGACCCGCCGGCGCGGTGTGTGTGCGTGGGGTCGAGGGCTCACCGACCATGGGGGAGGGCCGGCCGCCCAGCCGTTTGTTCGTTCGTCCGTCCGTTCGTCCGTCGTGCCGAGGGAGAGAAGGCCCATGACGCGCAGGGGTTCACATTCGAGTGCCCAGAAGGGTCATCCGTTCGGGCGTCGGCCCACAGGTGGGTGGGCCGACGTGGTGTGGGACTGGTCCAAGTCCGGTACCCGCCATGCGGCCCGGAACCGGTTGCTACGGCGACTGCCCGGTGTCGGGTCGGCGACGGCATACCGGTTCGGGCTGGTGGAACGGGCCCACTACGCCTACGGCGTGCGCCGGGCCACCGAATCGGCCGCGCGCCTGGGGCATCGCGGCGTGACGGTGGTGGAGTTCGGGGTGGCCGGCGGCAACGGGCTGCTGGCGCTGGCCGAGCACGCCCGCTACTACGCCGCCGCCACGGGCGTCACGGTGCGGGTGGTCGGCTTCGACGGCGGAGTGGGCATGCCGCCGGCCAGGGACCCTCGGGATCTGCCCTACCTGTTCGGCCCCGGCTTCTACGCCATGGACCACGACCGCCTACGCGCCCGGCTGGGCGAGGCGGAGCTGGTGATCGGCGACCTCGCCCACACACTGCCCGACTACCTGGACACCCACGCGCACGAACTGCACGATCACCCGGTCGGGTTCGTCGCCCTGGACCTGGACCACTACACCTCGACGACAATCGCACTGGAACTCTTCCGTCGCCCCGGCCACGAACACCTGCTGCCCCGGGTCACCTGCTACCTCGACGACCTCCCGGGCACCATCGAGCACATCGGCGAGGCCGCCGCGATCGCCGACTTCAACACCGCCCACCCGGACCGAGCGATCGGCCGAGTCCTGGGCCTGCGCGCCTTCACCCCCTTCGACCCACCCTGGGCCGACCAGATCTACGTCCACCACCGCCTGAACCACCCGGACTACGCAACGCTGGAAGCCGGCGCCACCGGTGACCAACTCCCGCTCGCACCCTGACAATCGGAAAAATCCGGCACGGCAAAACCGCGGCATCACCACGACACCACCACTGTGCCCCGCCCGTTCCAACACTCCGATAACGCCCCCGAAGACGCCCTCGAAAGCGCCCCCGAAGACCCGAACCGGTCAGCGAACGACCCGGCCCCGGGGCACATCCGCGGGACCCATCGAGCACGGCTTCCTCGTGACGAGGAACGATGCGAGGCGCCAACCCGAGTGACGCCGACGCCGTCGTCGTACGAGGATGTCCACATGTCAGACACGAACGCCCCGCTGCCCCGTCGGCTAGCCGACCTGTACGTCGACCAGCTCATCGCCCTCGACCCGATCACCGGAACCTACCTCGGCGTGCCGGAGAGCTCCGCCAAGCTGCCCGATCTCTCCCCGGCCGGACGGGAGACGCGCGCCGACCTCGCGCGGGCCACGCTCGCCGAGCTTGCCCGAGCCGAGCAGCAGCCGGGCGCGGACGGCGACATCGAGCGGCGCTGCGCCCGACTGCTCCGCGAGCGGTTGACCGCGGAACTCGCGGTGCACGATGCCGACGAGGGCATGCGTACCGTCGGCAATCTCGGCACGCCGCTGCACGACGTCCGCGAGGTGTTCTCCGTGACGCCCGCGGAGACCGTCGAGGACTGGGCCGCGATCGCGGCGCGTCTGCGTGCGGTGCCGGACGCGCTCGAGGGCTATCGCGCGTCGCTCGCCCTCGGCCTGGAGCGCAAGTTGTACGCGGGTCCGCGCCCGACCGCGACGTGCATCACCCAGCTCGGCGAATGGGCCGACACCGACGGCAACGGCCGCGGCTGGTTCGAGGACTTCGCCGCCGACGGCCCGGACGCCCTGCGCACCGAACTCGACGAGGCCGGACGCGCCGCCACCGCCGCCGTCGCGGCACTGCGCGACTGGATGCGCGACGTGTACGCCCCCGCCGTCGCGGACGCCCCCGACACCGTCGGGCGCGAGCGGTACGCCCGTTGGTCGCGCTTCTTCAACGGCACGGACTTCGACCTGGACGAGGCGTACGCCTACGGCTGGGCGGAGTTCCACCGCATCCTCGGCGAGATGCGCGAGGAGGCCGAGAAGATCCTCCCCGGCGCCGAGACGCCCTGGGTCGCACTCGCCCACCTCGACGAACACGGCACCCACATCGAGGGCGTCGACGAGGTACGGGCATGGCTGCAGAGCCTGATGGACCAGGCGATCGACCACCTCGACGGCACCCACTTCGAACTCGCCGAGCGGGTACGCAGGGTCGAGTCGTGCATCGCCCCGCCCGGGAGCGCCGCCGCGCCGTACTACACGCCGCCGTCGGAGGACTTCACCCGCCCGGGCCGCACGTGGCTGCCGACCATGGGCCGCACCCGCTTCCCGGTCTACGACCTGGTGTCGACCTGGTACCACGAGGGCGTCCCCGGCCACCACCTCCAGCTCGCGCAGTGGACCCACATCGCCGGCGACCTGTCCCGCTACCAGGCCACGGTCGGCGCGGTGAGCGCCAATGCCGAGGGCTGGGCCCTGTACGCCGAACGCCTGATGGACGAACTCGGCTTCCTCGCCGACGCCGAGCAGCGCCTGGGCTATCTCGACGCCCAGATGATGCGGGCCACCCGGGTCATCGTCGACATCGGCATGCACCTGGAACTGGAGATCCCCGCGGACTCCCCGTTCCATCCCGGCGAGCGCTGGACCCCCGACCTGGCACAGGAGTTCTTCGCCGCGCACAGCAGTCGCCCCGCCGACTTCGTCGAGAGCGAACTCACCCGCTACCTGACCATCCCCGGCCAGGCCATCGGCTACAAGCTCGGCGAACGCGCCTGGCTGCTGGGCCGCGAGAACGCCCGCCGCGCCCAGGGTGCCGCCTTCGACCTGAAGTCGTGGCACATGGCCGCCCTGTCCCAGGGTTCGCTGGGCCTGGACGACCTCACCGACGAACTCTCCTCGATCCCCGCCTCACCGACCCCGTCATCGGCATCCCCCCGGCCCACCCGGTAACGCCGCAGCCGGTGGCGTTGCCGGGGTAAACCCCCTACACCGGCAACGCCCCGGCACTCGCGGGGACTCCGGGTCGAGCCGTGATCCACCAAACGCTGCCCGGAGGCGGGCCGGGCATCAAGGCACGCCGTGCGCTCACGCCTGTGCTGTGGCTGCCTCGGCGGCTCGTTCGAGGAGGTGTTGTTCCTCGTCCGACGTGAGCGGGACCTCCAGGACGCGCAACCAGTGGGCGAGTTCGCCGTCGCGGAGGGGTCGGTGCTCGGTGGGCGCATCGGCCCGGCGGACCGTGAGCGTGGCGTGGGTGACGGTGACGTGCCGGTCGGGCAGGTGGCGGGTGACCATCAGCGTGCGCTTGAAGTGGGACGTCGGATGGGTGCTCGTGTAGTGGTGACCGATCTCCACGTCCACCGGCAGCACGCCCAGTTCGTCGGTGGTGTGCATCATCAGCCAGCCGTTGTCGCGCCAACGACGCATCTGCCACCCCCCGTCGGCGTGGTCGATCCGGTAGCGCCAACCGAGGTGGTCGTCCTGCGTGCCGTGCGCCAACGGGATCGGGCGCAGCACGCTCATCCCGAATCCCGGGTCGCACAGCAGTCGCTGCCCGTCCAGCACGACCTCGACGACCATGTGGGTCCGGCCCTGGAGGCTGCCGTCCGCCGGATCGCCGACGCGCCCGAGATGCCGGCGGACGTCGTAGCCCAGCCGCTCCAGCACGGCCGCGAAGAGCGTCGAGTGCTCGAAGCAGTAGCCGCCCCGACCCCGGCCCACGAACTTCTCCTGCACGGCCGCCAGGTCCACTGCGCCGGGCTGCCCGAGGAACACGTCGATGTTGTCGAACGTGAACGTCCGGACGTGCGCCTCGTGCAACTCGTCCAGCGCCTTCCGCGCCGGTGCCCGCGCCGGAAGGCCGAGCCGCGCGAGGTAGCCGTCGAGGTCGACGCCGCCCACCTGCCAAAGGTCAGTACTCACGCACTCAGTCAACCAGTGCCCGGCTCGCGCCTGTATCGAGGGTGCCGGCGAGTGCCTCGGCGGCGTTTCGCGTTTCGGGTCGCGGCCGGTGTGCAGCGCACAACGTCCTTGTCACGGGCGAGGGTTCGCGGTCGGGATGGCCGGCGGGCTGCCGTTGAGGACCGGTCGGGTCGGCATCGATGTGCGTGGCACCTCGAAGCGGGCGAGCCGGGTGTACGGGGCGAGGCATTCCGGCGGGGCACTGCGGTCGGGGAGGCGCACGTCGAGGGTGAGCCGGCTCCCGTGTGCGTACAGCCGGGCGCCCTCGGGGTCGAGACAGCCCGCGTCGACGGTCACGGTGACCACGACGTTGCGGGCGAAGTCGGTCGCGGGGGCGGGTTCCGCGGGGCGCTTGGTCGGGTTGCCGGCGAATACGCGGGCCAGGACGTCCGCGTCCTGTGTCGCCGATTCGGCGACGGCGAACACCTTGGGGAGGCCGCGGGCGTCGGCGAAGGAGACGGTCCGCGTGTCGAGGCGGCCGTCGGTGGGGGTGGCGGGGGCGCCGGTGCCCGGTGGTGTGGTGTGCGGGGTGGTCGGCATCCCGGTGGGGGTGGCGGCGGGTGGGGTGACGGTTGGGGTGACGGGAGGGGTGACCGGTGTTTCGGACGCCGTCCGGATCGGTTCTCCCGCCGTCGGCTCGTCGTCGTCACCGCGTGCGAGCAGGAACCACAGCCCGACCCCGATGCAGACGGCGGCGATCAGCGCGGCGATGACGACGTAGGTCGTCCGTGCGGTGGGTGGTCGCTCATTCGACTCGGCCATGGTGATGTGACGTCGGCGCCCGGCGTCCGGTTCCCGTGTTGACATGCTCGCCGTAAGAACGCCACGGGGCACCGCACCGGCCGGTGGTGGAGGACGGTCCCGACGGCTCACCGGGGGTTGCCGGGTGGGTCGGTGGCGGGAGATCGCCCCCGGCAGGGCGGGCCCGGCACGGGTGCCCATCGGCGATTACCCGCCCGCGTCGATCGCGGTGAGCTGGAATCCGTGTCCGAGGAACACCGTGCCCGCGCCGGCCGTCAGGACCGGGGTGACACCGGCTCCGGTCAGGGCCGGGAACGGGTGCTTCCACCGGGTCGTCCCCGTGGCCGCGTCGACCGCCCACAGCGTTCCGGTGCCGGCCGCGACGTACACGTTGCCGAAGTCGTGACGAACCCAGACGTCTCCCGTCGCGAACACCGGCAACCTCGTGGACCCGCCGGGTATCGAGCTGCGCCAGCGCAGTGCGCCCGTCTTCGCGTCGAGGCAGAACAGCGCGGTCTGCGTGGTGGCGAAGACCGTGCCGCCGTCCGCGTCCGAGGTGCAGTGGGTGGTACCAGCAGCACCGCCGTGACATCCTCACCCGATTCCCGCCACCGTGTGCCGCGTGTGCGTGTGTCGACGGCCCACACGAAACTTCGGGGCGTTCCGCCGCCGGAGGGTTCGATGCTGCCGGAGACGAACGCGGTGTCGCCGACGAGTCCGGCGACGGTCTGCGGATACCACTCGGCCGCCGGGACCTCCGCCGACCACAGGAGTTTTCCGGTCGTGATGTCCAGGGCGTGCAGGCCCCTGACGGGCGGCGACCCGGCACGCCCGCAGAAGTGGAGGACGCCGTTGCGGACCACGCCGGGCCGGTGCTTGGACCCGACGGCGGCCGCCGCTCTGATCGGTGCCCAGCGGACTTTGGCGTTCAGGTCCAGGCCGGTCGCGTCGAGCAGGCCGAAGCCGACCAGGACGTCGCCGCTCAGGACGAGGCCGGTGCACTCGGCGGCGAGGTCCGGCATTTTGTGGACGACAGCGTCGGGCGCGGTGAGCGGCGTCGTCCGGAGGGCGGCCGGGGTGCTCGTCGGACCGGGCCCGGATGCGGTGTTGCGGCCGGCGGGTTTGCCGCCGCCGTTCGGCGTCAGCAGGACGGCCGCGGCGACACCCCCGGCCACCGCGACGGTGCCCGCGGCGCCGACGAGCAGTGCGCGGCGACCGATCGTGCGGGCACCCCGAGTCGATGGCTGCGCCGACAGCGCGGACGGGGGCCACGGGAACGGCGGTACCGGAGGTGTCCGCACCGGCGGGGCCGGCGGTATCGGTGGTATGTGCCCGGGCGGAGGCGCGGGAGCGGTGAGGATCGACGCGCGGACCGCCAGGATGTCGGCGGTCGGCGCCGTGGGCAGCCAACTCCCGGCGGGCACGTCCACGCCGTGCTGTTCGATGTCCGCGACCACCTGGGCCGGATCGGGCCGCGTCGCGGGGTCCTTGGCCAGGCAGCGCAGGATCAGCGCGCGAAGCGGCTCGCCGAGTCCGGCCAGCGGCGCGTGGTCCGGCTCGGTGCCGGCGACGCGGAACATCAGCGCGGCGGCGTTGCCGCTCCCGAACGGTGGCAGACCGGTCGCGGCGAAATACGCGGTGGCGCCCAGCGAGAAGACGTCGCTGATCGGGGTGAGCGGCCGGTCCAGCGCCTGCTCGGGCGACATGTACCCGGGCGAGCCGACCACCGCGCCGCTGCGGGTGTGCGAGGTTCCCTCCACCGCCCGCGAGATGCCGAAGTCGATGACGTGCGGTCCGTCCAGCGCGAGCAGGACGTTCGACGGCTTGAGGTCGCGGTGGATCAGGCCGGCGGCGTGCACGTTCCCGAGCGCCTCCGCCAGCCCCGCGACCAGCATGCGCAGCGATGCCTCGGGCAGCGCCCCGTGCCGGGCGACCCGCGGTGTGCAGGGGTATGCCGGGCACGAACGCCGTAGCCATCCAGGGGACCGGAGCGTCCGGGTCGGCGTCCACGACCGGGGCGGACCACCTTGACCGCGACGGTGCGGCCGCCGGCCGAACGCCCCAGGTACACCTTGCCCATGCCACCGGCGCCGAGCCGGCCGAGCACGGCGTACGGTCCGATCCGCCGCGGATCGGCGCTCGACAACTCCATGGTTCCCCTCTTTTGCGGCGGCTGGCCACAATACCTACTCGATGATCATCGTGCGCCGTCCGCACCGGGGAGCCCGACCGACCCGGGGATGTCGGGTGGAGCGCGAGGGGGCGGGGCCGGCGCACGGCCGTGCCGCGGCCGCGCCCGCGGAGCTTGCGGGCCGCGAGGGCGGCCGTGACCTACGCGGCGAGAGTGACGAGTTGGTAGGTGCTCTTCCCGGCCAGCCACAGGCCCAGCAGCAGCGACAGGACGACGATCGCCTGGTCCTGGTGGGTGTCGATGGCCGTGCGCAGCCACTCGAGTCGTTCGTGTGCCCTGGTCGGTGCGAACGTCGCGTACAGCTCCATCGCGAGCACACTGGCCGTGGCGAGCAGGAAGTAGCCCATCAGGACCAGGAACGTGACGGCCGAGGACAGGTCCGCGTTCATCACGGTGGCACCTCCGGCGGCGACCATCGCCCAGGGTTGCAGCAGGACGGCGAGACCGGCGGCGGTCCATCCGGACACACGATCCAGCCGTGCCATCCACTTGGGAGTTCCTCGGGAGCGCGTGACACCTCGGCGTCGTTTGTGCTCGCCGTAGGCGACGAGCGCGAGGCCCAGGACCAGCTTGACCACCAGACCCGCCGCCGAGGGCGAGCTGTGGCGCGCCGGCGGCTCGCCCCCGGTCAACAGCACCACCACGGCGACGACCAGGACGAGTTCCGCGAGCCAGGTGAGGATGAAGACGAGTCCCTTCAGCAACCCCCGGTGTGCGGACAGCAGCAGGATGAACGCGGAGTTGTGCAACGGTCCCAAGGTGATGGCCGTGCCGATGAGGACGAGATCGAGGACCATGGCTGCCCTTTACGGGGGTGACGCGGACTCGTCGAGCAGGCTTCTCGGCGCAGTCCGTCCGGGCTGACGAAGCGTGTTCTTCACGGAGGACCCGGACGGAGGATCCGGGGTGGTCGTCGAGTGTGCCCCCTCCGGTCGCGTCCCAGACCTCGTTTCCGAACACGGGGCCCACCGTGTCGCGTGCCGCAACGGCCATCCCCGCCCGTGGCGTAATCGGCGGGGGGCCTCGTGCGGGCGACCAGGCGCCCGGGCAACCCGGTGCACCGCGGCGGGTGCGCGCCGCGTCTTCGGCGGCGGCGATACTGCCATCCGGCTGACATCGCGGTGGGTCGGGCCGGTGCCTGCCCGGGTCGCTGGGACGATGCGTGCATGGCTACTGGCACGGGAAAGCCGGGGCATTCCGCCGGCGCGGGCCTGGTCCTGTTGCCGCTTGTGGCGGGGCAGTTCCTGATGGCGCTGGACAGCTCCGTCATGAACGTCTCGATCGCGACGGTGGCCGAGGACGTGGGCACGACGGTAACCGGGATCCAGGGCGCGATCACGGCCTACACGCTCGTGATGGCGATGCTCATGATCCCCGGCGGCAAGCTCGGCGGGCTCATCGGCCGCAAACGCGCGTTCATGATCGGTTGCGGTATCTACGGCTGTGGCTCGCTGACCACGGCGCTCGCCCCGAACCTGCCGGTGCTGCTGCTCGGGTGGGCGTTCCTGGAGGGGGTGGGGGCGGCACTGATCCTGCCGGCGATCGTGGCGCTGGTGGCCGGCAACTTTCCGGTGGAGCGCCGTCCCTCCGCGTACGGGCTCGTCGCGGCCGCGGGGGCCGCGGCGATCGCGGTGGGGCCGCTGATCGGTGGCGTGGCCACGACGTACTTCTCCTGGCGCTGGGTCTTCGCCGGCGAAGTGGTCATCGTGCTGGTGATCCTGGTGCTCGCCGGCCGGATCACCGACGCGCCGACCGGGGCGCGATCGCGCATGGACCTCGTCGGGGCGGTGCTGTCCGCCGGTGGGCTCGGGATCTTCGTCTTCGGCGTGCTCCGGTCGGCCGAATGGGGGTGGTTCCGGCCCAAGCCGGACGCGCCGGCCTGGCTCGGGGTCTCGTTGGTCGTCTGGCTCATGCTGGCCGGCCTGGCCCTCATTCGGCTCTTCCTGTTCTGGGAGGCCCGCCTGTCCGCACGGGGCAGGGAGCCGCTGGTGGACCCGTCCATGCTGCGCAATCGGCAGCTCACCGGCGGCTTGACGATGTTCTTCTTCCAGTACCTGGTGCAGATGGGCGTGTTCTTCGTCGTACCGCTCTACCTGTCGGTCGCCCTGGGCCTGTCGGCGCTGGCGACCGGCGCACGCATCCTGCCGCTGTCGCTCACGCTGCTGGCCGCCGCGATCCTGATCCCGCGGTTTTTGCCCGACATCTCGCCGCGGCGCGTGGTACGGATCGGGATCCTGGCACTGCTCGCAGGCGCGGTGGCCCTGATGGCCGCGCTCGACGCGGACGCGGGCGCCGAGATCGTCACCGTGCCCCTGCTGCTGATCGGACTGGGCATGGGCGCGTTGGCGTCGCAGCTGGGATCGGTCACCGTGTCCGCGGTGCCGGACGAGCAGAGCACGGAGGTCGGCGGCGTCCAGAACGCGGTCACCAACCTCGGCGCCTCGATCGGCACGGCCCTCGCCGGATCGATCCTGATCGCCACCATGACGACGTCGTTCCTGACCAACATCGAGAACAACCCGGCGGTCCCGGCCGCGGTCACGAGTCGGGCGAGCGTCGAACTCGAGGGCGGCGTGCCGTTTCTGTCGGACGACCAGCTCAGGTCCGCGCTCACCAAGGCGGGCACGGCACCGGAGGTGGCGCAGGCCGCCGTCGACGCGAACACCGCGGCCAGGCTCGATGGGCTGCGCGCCGCACTCGCCGTCCTGGCCTTCACCGCGCTGCTCGCCATGTTCTTCACCGGGAGGATCCCCAGGGTTCAGCCCGGTTCGGCAAAGCGGTGAGGCGGGCCGGACCCGCCCTGCCTTCCGACGCCGTGGTGGTCAATGCCCCAGCGCCGCTTTGGCGGCGACGATGATCAGGCCGAGCACGAGGTTCACCGCGCCCTCGACCGCCACCTGACTGCGGTCGGCGCCGGCGGCGGCGGCTCCCAGGGACGCCCACAGGACCTGTTGGGCCACGGCGATGCCGAGGGCGAGCCAGGCGGTGGTGTTCAGGCCCAGCCCGAGGAGGGGGCTGACGGCGACGGCCAGGGCGGGCAGGGCGGCGGCTTCGACGATGGACCACTCGTGGGCCGCGACGCGGCGGACCTCCGCCCGGGTCCAGCGTTGGCCGAGCGTTCGTTCACCCACCAGGAGGGCGTAGACGTGCGCGGCCCAGAACACCAGGCCGGTGACGAGAAGCAGGAGAACGAGTTGGAGTCGCGGGTAGTCGCCCAGGGTTCCGGCGGTGGCCACCACGGAGGCCGCGAGCAGGGACCCGTACACGGCACCGGCGTAGTCGGTCCGGGGCGGGCGAGGCGCGCCGCGCTTCCGTGATCTCGCGGACGATCCGGGGGGACGGGGCACCTTTCCACGGTAGGAGGCCGGGGTGGGCGGCGCCTGTATACGACGCGCCGCGGCCGATCGGCTCACCCGTTCGCCGAATGCCCGACACCGACCACGCGGCAACCGGGACGGGACCGACGGCTCGCCCGGAGGGCGTAACCCAGGGTGCGCGCCGGCAACGGGCCGCCGACGTTCTACGTGGACGAGTTCCTTGCGCCCGCCCGGGCGTCAGTCGTTGTCCCGATCCTTCTCGGCTCGGCCGTGCACCGGGACGAGGAGGACGGGGGACCTGGCGTGGTGGAGGACGGCGTGGGTGACGCGGCCCAGGTTGGGGCCGAAGCGGCCGGTGTTGCGGTGGGCGGCGAGCACGACCAGGTCGGCATCGGCGCTCGCGGTGATCAAGGCGTGCGAGGGGGTGTCCAGGACGACGTCCTCGGTGACGGTGACGTACGGATACTTCTTGCCGAAGGGTGCGAGTACGGCGGCCGAGTCGGCCTGGGCCGCGGCCCGCCAGTCGTCCATGAGCCACATGGCCGGGACGAACCCGACGCCGCCGGCCGTCATCGCGGGGTAGCGCCACGCATGGACGGCCCGCAGGGGCAGGTGTCGGGCCTGGGCCTGGGCGAAGGCGGCCTCCAGGGCGGGGGCGCAGTCGTCGTCGGAGACGCCGACCACGATCGACTTCGGGACGCGGTCGGCGGTGGTCTCGTGATCGGGATGGACGACCAGCAGCGGGCATCGGGCCGTCGCCGCGACGGTGAGGCCGACCGAGCCGACCAGGAGGGCGGCGAAGCCGCCCATTCCTCGGCTGCCCACGACCAGGAGCGCGGCGCGGTCGGCCGCGGTTGCCAACGCGTCGATGGCGTCGGCGAGTTCGATCGTGGCGAGCACCGACAGGTCGCCGTGACGGGCACGGGCGCGGGCGGCGCCCCGGTCGACGATGGCGCGGGCGTTCTCGCGCAGTTGTCGACCGAAGCGGTCGTCCCCACCGGCGGCTTCGACCCATTCCAGCGCGTGCAGCACTTCCAGGGTGGTGTGCCGGCGTACGGCTTCGTCCGCGGCCAGGTCCACGGCACGTTCGGCACCGGGTGAGCCGTCGAATCCGACGACGACGTGGCCGCGGGGCGGAGTCGATGGCGCGGGCGATCCGGTGGTGGGGTTCGATGCCTGCTTCATGGCGGTCTCCTGTCGGACGGTGATCGTCGGGTCGGGCGCCGATCCTTGCCTCGGGTGCCCGGCTCGGCCCACGCTCAGTCGCGTTCGGCCGAGTCCGCGTGGTGCGTGGTGCGTGGTCGGGACGATCACCGGCGGGCAGCGGGCGTAATGGGTCAGTCCCCGGCCGACCGAGCCCGGCAGCAGGCCCGCGAAGTCGCCGCGACCGCGGGTACCGGCGATCAGGCACAGGGCGTGCTCGGCGGCCTTGCGCAGGACCTCGACCGGGTGTCCGACGGCGACCTCGCGGTGCACCGGCACGTTCGGGTATTTCTCGGTCCATCCGGCAAGGGTTTCGGCGAGCCGGAGCCGGCCCTGTGGTCGCACAGCCGTCCGGCACGATGCTCGCTCGCTCGCGCGCCGACCGGGTCACCCTCTCGGCGGGCGTCGTGGGCGTCCGCGGCTGCGATGCGCAGCGCTTCCCGGTGACTCCGTCTCCAAGGTTCCCGGACCGGGGGAAGAGCCTGCAACCCGTGCCGTGGGCGGGCGGTCGAGGATGCCGCCGCTTCACCCCGTGGGCGACGTTCGCGACTTCGGGGCGTCGGGTTCGAGGACGGAACGGCCGCCCGCACGTTGCACCAGGTGGCCCGTGACGAGTTCGGAGGTGACTCGGAACCACACGTGTTCCGCACCATCGCCGTCCGCCTCGGGAAGCAGATGGTCCAGATGCGCGACGGCGGCGGGGTCCCGGACGCGCGAGGCGTGGCCGGTGACGGTGCCCGTCCAGCCCGTCCAGCTTGTCCAGCCCGTTCGGGCGGACCGGTCGACGTGGTCGACGTGGTCGGCCTGGAACGCGACCACCGTCTCGACCGCGGCCTTCGCGAGGGCGGAGTCGGCGGAGGCGCGGAAAACCACGCTTTCCCGGTCGAGGGCGAACGTCACCAGGTACACGGCAGGGAGAGCGCCCTCGCTGACGACGACGCGTCCCACCCGTGCGCCCGCCATCAGTTCCAACGTCTCCCGGCGGCCGAGAGGACGTTTCGTCACGGGGTATTCGCTCATCCCACCACCCTCGAACCCTGACCGGCCCCCGACCAGGGCCGAAAGGCCCTGTGTGCGGATTTACCCGTGCGCGCGCAGCTCCACCGACGTCGGGGTCGGCGCGCCGCGCGGCACCGTGTGGGCGAGCCACCGCCGGATCGGCTCGGGCGGCTTGCCCGCAGAGGGCTCACTCCGCGCGGAATCGTTTGGTTGTGGCCGATCGTGCCGCGGATCGACGGGAGGGGCGTTCCTCGGGCTGTGGTCGCGGTGCGCGCACGGCTTCCGGCTCCGGATTCCTTCGGGCGGACCGCTCGGCCCGCCGGAGGGGCCGACTCCGTACGAACCCTAGGCATCGCATTCGTGGAGCAGTAGGCCGCCGGCCACGAGTGCGGCGACGGTCCACCCGGCGGTGATGCCGAGGCCGGTCCAGGGGCCGAGGGGCAGGCTGTGCAGATCGGTGGTGGTCTGGATGGTGAGCCCGGCGCTCATCGGCGCCATCTTCTCGAGCAGACGCTGCCAGTTCGGATCGCTGACGGTCCGCGAGACGATGGGGACGATGTAGAGCAGACCGAGGACGACCCCGATGCCGGTGGCCGAGTCCCGCACGGCCGTCGCGATGCCGAAGCTCAGAAGGCCGATCAGAACCAGGTACAGGACCGTCCCGAAGACCGCGCGCAGCGTCGGTCCGTCGGCCAAGGACAGGGCCCGGTCGCCGAGGTCGGGCAGGATGAGCCGCCCGGCGAGCACCGACCCGAGGACGGCGACCGTTCCGCCGGCGGCCACGACGCCGGTGAGGGTGACGGCCTTGGCCGCGAAGACGGTGGTTCGCCGCGGCACCGCCGTCAAGGTGGTGCGGATCATGTCCGTGCCGTACTCCCCGCCGATGATCAGCACCGCCAGGACGGCGACCGGCGCCTGGCCGATGTAGACGCCCAGTAGAAGCTGTCGGTGACCGGCTCACCGCCCGGCCCGATCGGAACGGGTGGTGAGCCCTCCCGGCTGCCGCCGACCCCGGCGAGCAGGGCGAGCAGCACCATCGTCAGCGTCGCCGCCCCCACGCCGGTCACCCAGCCCCGGACCGTCCGGAACTTGGTCCACTCCGCGTGCAGCACCAGGAGGAATCCGTCCCTGCCGACCCGTTCGCCGGGCCGGCAAGGCGCACCGACGCGGGCGGTCACCGTGCTACCTCCGTGTGCGGCGCGGCGTGGTACTCGACCGCCTCGCGGGTGAGTTCCCGGTAGACGTCCTCCAGGGTGGCGCGGTGTGCCGACACCTCGGAGAACGGCACCGCGTTCTCGCTCAGCAGCCTCACGATGCGATCGGCGGGCAGGCCGGAGACGGCGACGGTGTCCCGGCCGGTGGCCGCCACGGTCGCGCCGGCATCCGCGAGCACCCCCATCGCGTGCGTGGCGGCCGTGGTTCGCAGGGCCACCCGCCCCCCCGAGGCGGCCGCGATCAGGTCGGCCACGCCGGCGTCGACGATGGCCTTGCCGCGCCCGGCCACGACGAGGTGGTCGGCGGTGCCCTGCATCTCGCCCATCAGGTGGCTGGACACCAGGACGGCGCGGCCCCGGGCGGCCGGCGACCGCAGGAGGCCGCGTATCCAGATGATGCCGTCGGGATCCATGCCGTTGAACGGCTCATCGAGCATGATGATCGGCGGGTCCCCGAGCAGGGCCGCGGCGATCCCGAGCCGCCGGCGCATACCCAGCGAGTACCCGCCGGCCGCGCGCCGCGCCGCCGACGTCCGCCTCGCACGAGTTGCGCACCCCCCTCGGCCTGCGCACCCTCCTCGAAGTCGCCCTCGCCGACCCCGACGCCGACGCCGACACCCTGCGCACGACCTGTCGGGAGGCACTCGCCCTCGGCGGATACCAGGAACGGCTCGTGCAAGCACTGCCGGCCCTGGCCACCAGCGAGCGCGGCCTCACTCGCACGGACACCGTCGACCTGGCCCACGTCGTCGAACGGGTGCCGGTCGCCCGCCGCGACCAGGCAGCAGAAGGAGGCATCGACCTCGCCGAACAGCTGGCGCCCGCGATGACGGCCGGGGAACCGAGGCTGATCGAAAGCCTCGTCGCCAACCTCGTCGACAACGCCATCCGGCGCAACCACCCGGACGGGCAGGTACGGATCACCACCGGGACCTCGGGCACTTCGGCGACCCTGACGATCGCCAACAGCGGGCCGGTCGTCCCCGACGACCAGATCCAGCGCCTCTTCCAGCCCTTCCAGAGACTGGCGCCCGACCGGCACAGCCGCCGCGACGGCCACGGTCTCGGCCTCGCCATCGTCAACGCCGTCACCCGGGCCCACCACGCCACCCTCACCGCCGACGCCCGCCCCGAAGGCGGCCTGGCCGTCACCGTCGGGTTCGCACCCCCGCCCCTGCACCCCGCCGGGGGCGGAACGGCCCCGGAGAGGCCACCGAAGCAGGGCCGGGAGACCCTGTTCGGACCGGTCGAGGCCGAACAGGGGTGAGCGCGTACTTCGGCCGCGATGGGCTGCCTGTCGTCGAGGCGGACGGCACGGCGCTCGCATCCGCCCCGGCCGGGACCTGCGGTCGAGCGCGGACGGTCGCATCCGCGGACGGGCGGCCATCGCTACCATGGCCGCCGCAATGGCCGCCTTGCCGACCGCAGGGCGGCGGATGGAAAGACCGGACGGGAGCCTGGCGTGAGCACCGCACTGATCATCGGCGACATCCAGCAGGGCATCACGAGCAACTACCCGTTCGCCGGGCGTGTCGTGCCGCCGCTCACCCAACTGCTGCCGCGGGCCCGCGCGGCCGGCGCCCTCGTGGTGTTCGTGCACTTCGCCTTGCGGTCCAACGGGGCCGACCTGCCACCGGGCAACGCACTCTTCAGGACGTTCCACGAAGCCGGGGACGCCTTCCACGAGGGATCGTCCGGCACCGAGATAGCCCTGCCGGTAGCCGACGAGGACGTCGTCGTGACGAAGCGGCGTGCCAGCGCTTTCGCCGGCACGGATCTCGACATCGTGCTCCGCGCGAAGGGCGTCCGCACTCTCGCGATCGCCGGAGTCGCGACCAGCGCCATGGTGGCTGCGACGTGCTACGACGCGGCGGACCGTGACTACCGCGTGACCGTGCTGCGTGACGGTTGCGCCGACGGTGATACGGCGATGCACGACTTCTTCATGGATGCCGTCTTCCCGAGCCGCGGATTCGAGGTCGTGGCCTGCGCCGATTGGCCCGCAGAGCAAAGTTGATCCCGGTCACGGCCATTCGCCGACGGCGGCGACGGTGACGGTGCCGATGCCGGTGGCTTCGAATCGGACGGCGAACCCGTCATACCCGATCGTCACGGCAAGGTTCCTTGCAGACGGTCGATACCCGCATTCGACCGCGTGACGGTTCCGGCAATCCCGTCCTCGCGGTCGAATGCGGTTGGCCGGCCCCCCTGCGGCCACGGTTGCGTCGGCGCCCGGCAGCGGCTGAGGGGGCCCGGATAAGTTGACCTCCGTGCTGCACGGACGATCACCCCACACCGCCGCCCTCGATGCCCTGCTCTGCGACGCCGCCCGAGGGCAGGGAGGCGCGATCGTGCTGGTCGGCGACATCGGCACCGGGAAGAGCGCGCTGCTGGACGCCGCCGCCGAGGCCGGGGCGCGTTTGCGCATCCTGCGCGGTGCCGGCGTCGAGTCGGAGGCCCGGCTACCGTACGCGGGCCTCCACGTCGTGCTCCGCGAGGCCCTGCACCTGGCCGGCCGGCTACCCCGGCATCAGGCCGACGCGCTCCACCACGCCGTCCACGGAACCACCGCGGACCCGGCCGTCCCCGGCGACTACGACCGGTTCCTCGTGGGCGCCGCCGTGCTCAGTCTGCTCGGCGAACTCGCCGACGAGCAGCCGCTGCTCGTACTCGTCGACGACGCCCACTGGCTCGATCAGGAGAGTGCCGACGCCCTGCTGTTCGCCGCCCGCCGGCTCGCGGCCGAGCCCGTCGCGATCGTCTTCGCCGCGCGCGACGGGTCGGCCGACTTCGACGCGCCCGGGCTGCCCGTGCACCGTCTGGAGCCGCTCGGCGACGACGCCGGCAGCGCGCTGCTCGACCAGCACGCCCCCGGCCTCACGCCGGCCGTGCGCCGCCGGCTGCTTGGCCAAGCCGCCGGGAACCCGCTCGCCCTCGTCGAACTCGCCGCCGCACTCACGCCGGGCCTGCGCGCCGGAGCGGACCTGCTGGACGACCACGAGATCGCCGTGCTGCCCGCGTCCTGGCGCGTCCGACGCCTGTACGACGAACGCATCGGGACCCTTCCCACCGCCACCCGCACGCTCCTGACGCTCGCCGCGGCCGACGACACCGGCGACCCCGCCCTCGTGCTGCGCGCGGGACGCGAACTGGGCGCCGCGCCCGGCGATCTCGAGCCCGCCGAACACGCGGGACTGATCCACCTCACCCCCACCCGGCTCGCCTTCCGCCACCCGCTCGCCCGCGCCGCCGCCTATCACGGCGCCACGCTCGTGCAACGGAACGCGGCCCACCGAGCGCTCGCCGCGGCCCTGCCCGAGACCGACCGCGCCCGACAGACCTGGCACCTGGCCACCGCCACGGTCGGCCACGACGCCTCCGTGGCCGACCGACTCGAGGCGACGGCCGAACATTTCCGAGCCCAAGGCGGGCGGGCGACGGTGGCCACCGCGTACCGGCGAGCCGCCCAACTCACCCCGGACCCGCAGATCCGCGCGCACCGGCTCACCCTGGCCGCACTCGCCGCCTCCGAAGCGGGCCGCCCCGAGACGGCCGCCGCGCTCGCCGAGGCCGCGGCGCCGCACACCCGCGATCCGGCGGCGACCGCCAGACTCGCATCCATCCGTGCCACCGTCGAACACGCCGCCGGACACCCCGACGCCGCCCGCCTGATCCTCGTCGAGGCCGCGCGCACCACCGCACCGCACGACCCGGACACCGCCGCCGGGATCCTCTTCGAGGCCGTCGCCGCCGCCTGGGACACCCCGGATCCGGCCACCGCCACCACCGGCATCCTGGACACCCTCGCGGGCCTCGACTTCGGCGACAGCCCTCCCCGCACCGGGGCCCTCGCCCTCCACCACCTCGCCACCGGAAACCCCGAGGCCGGCCACCCCCTCCTGCGCCGCTTCACGGACGGCATGCGGACCGTCCGCGACACCCGCCCGCTCGCGGACGAAACCCGCCTGCAGGGCTGGGACATGCTCCTCGGCGGCTACCGGGCCGTGCACGATCAGACCCAGATTCTCGAACGGCAGGCCCGCGAGCAGGGCGCGGCCGGCATCCTGCCCATGCTGCTGCTCCGTCTCGCCCGTTGCCGCCTGTTCCTCGGCCGCCACCAGCACGCTCACAGCACCGCCGTCGAGGGCCTGGACATCGCCCGAAGCACCGCCAATCACCACCACGAGGCGATGCTCCACGGCGTCCTCGCCGTCCTCGCGGCCATCGACGGCGATGAGAGGGCACACCACGCCGCCGTCCGGCACGCCGCCGTCCACCAGGTCGGCGCGGCTGGCGTGCCCGCCGTCTGGACCGCCTGCGCGGAAGCCCTCCTCGACCTCGGCCGAGGCCGCCACGAAACCGCGCTGACCCGTCTCACCGAGATAGCCGACGGCCCCCGCGCCCATGTCGTCGTCGCCATCCACAGCCTCGCCGACCACGTCGAAGCCGCCGCCCGCCTCGGCCGGCCCGACGAAGCCCGGCGCACCGCCGAGCGGTTCACCACCTGGGCGCACAGCACCCGCACCCCCTGGGCGCACGCCATCGCACTGCGCTGCCAGGCACTCCTCGCCGCCGACGACAGCGCGGGCGACCTCTACCGATCAGCCCTCGAAACCCACCGCGGCGACGGCCGGCCCTTCGAACACGCCCGCACGGAACTGCTCTACGGCGAATGGCTCCGCCGCAATCGGCAGCGCGCCGCCGCACGCACCCACCTCACGGCCGCCCACACCGCCTTCAAGGCGCTCCGGGCCACCCCGTGGCGAAACCGCGCCGCCGCCGAACTCCGCGCCGTCGGCGCCCCTCCCGCCACCACGGCCGACACCGGCGGGCACACCGACCCCACCGCGCGGCTCACCCCACAGGAGCTGCAGGTCGCCCGCCTGGCCGCCACCGGGCTCAGCAACCGCGACATCGGTGCCCGCCTGTTCCTCAGCCCACGCACCGTCGGCTACCACCTCTCCAACGCCTATCCCAAGCTCGGCATCACCTCCCGTGCCGCACTGGGCACCCTCGACCTGCCGGCCGACTGACGCCGCCTCCTCGACGACACAACGCCCGGGGGCACCGGGCGGGCCCCGGCAACCCCGTAACCCACCCCGGTCATTCGACGGATCCGCCGCACCTTCGCACGACCTAGCCTCGTCCTCGCAACGCCGATCAGCACCCGATCGGCCCACGGACCACACGCACCAGGGGCACACCATGAAGGTCCTCGTCCTCGGCTCCACCGGCTACATCGGCACCGCCGTCACCCGCCGCCTCATCGACGACGGCCACACCGTCGTCCCGTTCCTCAAGACCGGCACGGCTCCGCCCGAACCCGGCCTCGACGTGCGCTTCGGCGACCTCACCGACCCGGACAGCCTTCGTACCGCGGTGACCGACGACATCGACGCCGTCGTGAACCTGGCAACCCCCACCGGCGACGAACAGGCCGACACCGCCGCCATCGACGCCCTCACCGCACCGCTCCGCGGCACCGGTCGCGCCTTCCTCTACACCAGCGGCATCTGGGTGCTCGGCGCCACCGGCGACCGCCCCGCCACCGAGGACGCCCCCACCAACGCGATCGACATCGTCGGCTACCGCCCCCGCATCGAGCAGCAGGTCCTGGACGCCGCCCGCCACGACATCCGCACCAGCGTCGTCCGGCCCGGCATCGCCTACGGCCACGGCGGCGGCATCCCCGCCCTCATGCTCGCGTGGGCCAAGGAGCACGGCACCGGCCGCTACGTGGGCACGCCCGGCACCCGCTGGCCGATGGTCCACGTCGACGACCTCGCCACCCTGTACGGCCTCGTCCTCACGAAAGCCGACGCCGGCACCCTCTGGCACGGCGTTGCCGTCGACTCCGTCGCCACCCCGGCACTCGCCGCCGCCGCCGACTTCGCAGCGGGCGGCGTCGGCCGCGCCGAACCCTGGCCGCTCGAACAGGCCGCCGACACCCTCGGCCTCCCGTTCGCCCAGGCCCTCGCGCTCGACCAGACCGTCTCCGGCGACCGCGCCGTCCGCCTGCTCGGCTGGCAGCCCGCCCAGGCCCACCCGACCACCGACCTCATCGCCGGCTCCGATGCCTGACACCGAACGTGCACCCGCCGCCGGGCCGGGCCGGCGCACCTATCCCGGCGCCCACCTCCCGATCTGCGCCACCTGCGGCACCCAGTACGCCGGCCCCAGCCCCGACTGCCCCGTCTGCCAGGACGAACGCCAGTACGTCCCCGCCGGCGGCCAGCAGTGGACCACACTCGCCGAGCTGCAAGCCGCAGGCCACACCGCGAAGTTCGCCGAACAAGGCCCCAACGTCCTCGGTATCGGCACCACGGAGGGCATCGCCATCGGGCAACGCGCACTCCTGCTGCGCACCACCGCCGGCAACATCCTCTGGGACTGCCTGCCCTACCTCGACGACCGCATGGCGGACGCCATCGCCGACCTCGGCGGCATCACCGCCATCGCCATCAGCCACCCCCACTTCTACTCCGCGATGGTCGAATGGGCGCACGCGTTCGACGCACCCGTCCACCTCCACGCATCGGATCGCTCCTGGGTCGAGCGCCCCGACCCGGCACTTCGCTTCTGGTCCGGCGAGACCCACCGGTTGACCGACGAGGTCACGCTGATCAACCCGAGGATCCACTTCCCGGGAAGCACCGTCCTGCACTGGAGCGCGGACGACGGAGCGCTCTTCTCCGGCGACGTCCTCAACGTCTGCCCGGACTCCCGCTGGATCAGCGTCATGCACAGCTACGCCAACCACATACCCGAACACCCCGACGCCGTCCGCCACGCCGCCGAAATCCTCGGCCGCTACCGCTTCGAACGCATCTACGGCGCCTGGTGGGACCGCGTCGTACCCGCCGACGGCAACGCGGTCGTGCGCCGCTCCCTCGACCGCTACCTCGCCTGGGAGGGCGCCACGACGGACCGGACCGACTGACCACTCGCCACGGCGGGGCCGCTCCCGGCCTCGCCACGGCCGGCCGCGACGGGCACAGCCTGTTGCCCGATGCCGTGACCGGGACGCGGAACCGTTCCCGGTCACGGCATCGGCGGTTGCGGGGACAGGCCGAGCACGTGGATCCGGCGGCGCAGTATCGAGGTTTGTACCAGGCACCTGCTGCGCGACCCGGGAGTGGCCTCGGGCGGCGCGCAGACCTGGGACTTCATCCTCTTCGGCCGCTCCGACGACTGCTGCGGGAGTCTGCGCCCGAGCGGTGATGCGGGCCGCCGTCCGCGTGTTCAGCGCGCGGTCATGCGATCTTGGTTCGATTATTCGGACGGCACGGCGTACTCGTGGATATTGCCGGCGAAGTCGAAGACCACCGCGGTCTCGTCGCCGACAACCCATGCGTCGTGGCCGGGATCGCAGACGAAGACATCGCCTGCGCGGAGGTCCCTCTCCTCACCGTCGTCCATGCGGATGTGCAGGTGCCCTTGGGCGACATAGCCGTTGTGGTGGAACTGGCAGCTCTCGGTTCCCGCGATGGGCGCGACGTCCTGAGACCATCGCCAACCCGCCTCGAACCGGGCAACGCCGAAATCGACGCCTTCCAAGCTGACCACGTCGAGGTGGCCGTGCGGCATGTCGCGACTCTCGTCGGCTTCGTTGATCGAACGCACAGCGAGCATTGTGGATCATCTCCTTCGGAGGTCACCACTTCCATCCTGCGCTCGACGGGACGGGAAAGCCAATGAAGTCCCGGATCCGCAACTCGGCGCGGCCGGACGAGTGAATGCCGATGGCGACGCGGACCGGCAGGGCCGGAATGCTCGGGCCGGAAGCGGCCCCGGGGCGTGGCGCTTCGGAGCCGTTGTGTGGCTGAGCCGGCGTCTCGGGCGCGCTCGGCCTCGGCTCGTGCCGACGGACCCTCGCGGGCTCGGTCCTCGGCCGCTGCGAGTCGTGGGTTTCGCCGCACGAAACCGCCGGCGGCGGAGGGGTCAGGCGGTGCCGTGCGGAGGCGGCGAGGTGGCTTGGGCGAGGAGGCCGTCGACGAGGGCGCGCAGTCCGTCGGGGTAGGTGTCGCGGGCGGCGAGTGGTCCCCACCGGTGGCCGATGGCGGCGAGGTGCGGGACCCGTGCGGCGTCGAAGGCGTCGCGGAGGGCGGGTGGTTCGGTGTCGGGCCGGGCGCGGGCGGAGCGGGCGCGGACGAGGATCTCGCCGACGGTGTAGTACCAGATGGCGCGGAAGACGTCGACGGATTGTGCGGGTGTGCAGCCGTGGTCGTGGGCTCCGGCGAGGATGGCTTCGACGGCCCACAGGGCGAACTCGTCGAGGCGGCCGATGAAGCCGTCCACGGTGAGGACCTCGGCGGCCCAGGGCCAGGCGGCGAGGGCGTCGTGGATGGTGAGGGCGGCTGTGACGATGCGGTCGCGGGGGTCGTCGGGCAGGTGGGGGTGTTCGATCTGTTCGAGGTAGTGGTTGAGCAGGAGGAGTAGGAGGTCCTCCTTGTCCCGGATGTGGTGGTAGAGGGTGGTCGTGCCGACGCCGAGTTCGCCGGCGAGTCGGCGAATGGTCAGTTTCTCCCAGCCGTCCCGGTCGATGAGCCGCCGGGCCGCCCACAGGATCTGCGCGCGAGAGGTCACGGGCGGGCGACCGGTGCGACCGCGCGACGCGGACGTCGGGCTCGATGCGGACGGTACGGGCCGTGCCGAGTGCGCGGGTGGTGCGGGCTCTGCGGGCCGCGCGGAGTGAGCGGGCGGTACGGGCTGTGCGGGCGGTCGGGACATCGTTCCATCATGCCGCCATGCGCTCTTGCGTCCGGCGACCCGCGCGGCGGCGCTCCCTTCGTGGTCGACAGCGGATGGCCCCGATGCTACTTTCGGAACGTGTTCGTAAAGTCGTCGAGCGGCCTCGGGGACGGGAGTCCGCGAAGACGACGGAGACGGGAGAGCGATGAACACCACCGACGTCGCCCAGGCGAAGCCACAGTCCGCACCACCACCGGCGCCGGTGCCCGCACCGGAGGCCGATGCTGCGACGGGAAAGAGCCTGGCCCGGCTGCTGCGCCCCTACGGATGGAGTTTCGCCGCCGTTGTCGTCCTCCAGGTGATCGGCGCGCTCGCGGGTCTGGCGCCGCTGCTGGCGGTCGTCGAATTGGGCCGCGCCCTGTTGTCGCCGGGCCCCACCGACCACGACCACGTCCGGATCGTGGTGATCGCGGGTGCGGTCGGTCTGCTGGTCCGACTGGTGTTCACCGCCGCGTCGTCGGGAATCGGGCACATCCTCGACAGTCGGGTGCAATTGATGTTCCGCCGCGAACTGGCCGCGCAGCTGGGGCGGATACCGATCGGCTGGTTCTCCCGGCGCCGAACCGGCGAGCCGGCCAAGGTGGTGGGGGAGGACGTGAGTGCCGTGCACCCGTTCATCGCCCACACTCCCGGCGAACTCGTCTCCGCGTTCGTGGTGCCGCTCGCGTCGCTGATCTACCTGTTCACCATCGACTGGCGGCTCACGCTGATCACGCTGATACCGGTGGTCTCGGCCGTGGCGCTGGTACCGCTGATGATGCTGCCGACCCGGCTGCGCGAGCAGAAGGAGTTCGACGCGGCCATGGGGCGGATATCGAGTTCCGCGATCGAGTTCGTCCAGGGGATCTCGGTGGTCAAGGCCTTCGGCGGTTCCGGGCGCGCGCATCGTAGATTCCGCACCGCCGCGGACGATTTCGTCGACATCTTCAGCCGCTGGGTGAACGGGCTCTCCAGGATCGCCGCGTGCATGCAACTGGTGCTGTCCCCGCCGTTCGTGTTGCTGGTCGTGCTGATCGGCGGCGCGACGCTGATCACCAACGGCGACCTGGCCCCGGCCGACCTGCTGCCCTTCCTGCTGCTCGGCCTGGGCTTGACCGCTCCGGTGGCGGCCCTCGGCCACGGCTTCGACAACATCCAGGCCGCCGGGCGCGCGGTCGGCCGGATCCGGGACGTGCTCGACGTGCCGTCGCTGCCGGAGCCCGCGCACCCGGTCGAACCGCAGGGCCACCGGGTGGAACTGCGTGACGTTCGCTTCGCCTACGAAGCCGATCACGAAGTACTGCGCGGGATCGACCTGGTGCTCGAACCGGGGACGGTCACCGCGATCGTCGGGCCATCGGGAAGTGGAAAGTCCACGCTGGTCCAGTTGTTGCCCAGATTCTTCGACCCGACCCATGGTTCGGTCGTCGTGGGCGGTGTCGATCTGCGCGAGCTCGGCAGCCGGGCGCTGTACCGGATGGTCTCCTTCGTCTTCCAGGACGTTCGCCTGTTGCGCGCATCGGTCGCGGAGAACATCGCACTCGCGGTACCGCAGGCCGACTTCGACGACGTGGTGCGCGCCGCCCGACTCGCCAACATTCACGAGCGCATCCTCGAACTGCCGCGTGGCTACGAGTCGGTGATCGGCGAGGACGCCGGACTGTCGGGTGGCGAGGCGCAGCGGATCGCGATCGCCCGCGCACTGCTGGCCGATACGCCGGTGCTGGTGCTGGACGAGGCGACCGCCTTCGCCGACCCGCAGACCGAACAGGCGGTGCGCCGAGCTCTGGCCACGCTGGGGGGCGACCGGATCATGCTGGTGATCGCACATCGCCTGGAGACGATCGCGGACGCCGACACGGTCGTGATGATGGAGAACGGGTCGATCGTCGAACGCGGCGCACCCGACGAACTGCTGGCCCGGGACGGGAAGTTCGTCGCCTTCTGGCACACCCACCGGTCGGCGGCCGCGGACGGGACCGCAACCCGGGCCGACGTACCGCAAGGAGACGAGTCCCGATGATCCGATTGCTGCTGCGGGTGCTGGGGCGCGAGTACGCCCGGCCGTTGCGCCGCACCATGGCTCTGATGACGACGGCCGCGGTGGCCGAGGGTCTGTCGTACGCCTTGCTGGTTCCGGTGTTGCGGGAGCTGTTCGGGAGCACGCCCGATGATGCCTGGCCCTGGCTGATCGCGTTCGGAGTCGCGGTCGTGGTCTACGCGGTGCTGCGCTACCTCGGCGACCTGTCCGGATTCCGCATCGGGACCACGCTGTTGCGAGGGACGTACCACCGTCTCGGCGACCACCTGTCCCGATTGCCCATCGGCTGGTACAGCGCGAACCGCCTCGGAGAGGTGTCCGCCCTGGCCAGTCGCGGCGTCCTGCAGGCGGTGAGCGTGATCGTGCACCTGCTGGCACCACTCGTCTCCGCCTGCGTGACGCCGCTGACGATCGTGCTCGTGATGCTCGCCTTCAACTGGCAGCTGGGACTGGCCGCGTTGGCCGCCGCACCGGTCGTGGTGGTGATCCAGATCCGGACGGCACGCTCGATGGCCGCCACCGACGCCGAGCGCGTCGAACGCGATCACGAGGCCACCGGGCGGGTCATCGAGTACCTCCAGGCACAGCCCGTGTTGCGAGCCGGCGGCCGGACCGTCGAACGGTTCCGGCTGCTCGACGACGCGCTGCGGGAAGTCCAGCGCACTTCCCGCCGTTCCGCCCTTTCCGCGCTGCCCGGCGTGGTGGGTCTGACCCTCGCGGTACAGGCGATGTTCACCGTGCTGTTGGTTCTGGGCGCACACCTCGCGCTCGCCGGGGACGTCGGCGCGGCCGAGGTCCTGACCATCCTGGTGCTGGCCGCCCGCTGCGCGGATCCGCTGCTGTCGCTGTCCGATCTCGCCGGCGGACTCCGCGGTGCGCGTGCGGTGTTGGCGGGGCTGGACGCGGTACTGAGCGCCGAGCCGCTGCCGGAGGCCGCCGAGCCGATCCAACCGAAGGGCCACGGCCTGGAGTTCGCATCCGTCACCTTCCGGCACGGCGATCGTACGGTGCTCGACGACGTGTCGTTGTCCGTCCCGGAGGGGCAGCGGTTGGCCGTCGTCGGACCGTCGGGCGCGGGCAAGAGCACACTTCTCCAGTTGCTCGCCCGGTTCCACGACGTGGACGCGGGCGCGGTGCGGGTGGGGGGTGTGGACGTGCGCGCGATCGACCCGCAGGTGTTGATGGCGCGGATCGCCATCGTCTTCCAGGACGTCTACCTCTTCGACGGCACGATCGAGGAGAACGTGCGTCTGGGCCGCCCCGACGCCGACGAGGCCGAGGTGCGCGCGGCAGCGAGCGCTGCCCGGCTGGACGAGGTGATCGAGCGACTGCCCGGCGGCTGGGCGACCCATGTCGGCGAGGGCGGCGCACGCCTGTCCGGCGGTGAGCGCCAGCGTGTCTCGATCGCGCGAGCACTGCTCAAGAACGCGCCCATCGTGCTGCTGGACGAGGTGACCTCCGCGCTGGACCCGGTGAACGAGGCGGCCGTGCACGACGGCATCGAGCGCCTGATGGCGGGCCGGACGGTGGTGATGGTGGCGCACCGGATGCGCACCGTGCAACGCGCCGATCGCATCGCCTTCCTGGAGCGGGGTCGGATCGTCGAAGCCGGCAACAACGACGAATTGTTGCGCCTCGGCGGCCGGTATGCCGACTTCCGGAATATTTCCCTGGCTCCCGCGGCGACCGGGTCGGCTGCCGCCGCCGAGAGGTGAATTCCCCCGGCTGTAGGTCGAGTTCGGTCTCGGACACGCGCCGACGACCCTTGCTCTGCTGCTTCCGGACGCACACGAACGGGGAGCATCGGGACGTCGAACGGACCTCGGAGGAACTGCGGGAACGGGCCCCGGACCCGGAAGGGTCGGTCGCCGACCCGGAGCCGGTCGCCCGCGCCCGCCCGCCCGCTGCCCGAGCAGTCGGTCCTCGGCGGGCCCGACCGACTCGGCCGAGGGTGCCGACACGCCGCGCCGCGCGACTGGTATGTTGCCGGGCAGTGATTGGCAAGACCTGGGAGAGCGGCGTGGGAACAGAAGACGACATCTCCGGCTGATACCGGAAGAGCCCGACCGAAGGCAGGCGCGCGGGACGCGCAGCGGCCTCGGTCATGTCGTCGTTCCACGATTCCCTGTTCCCCGCCGGGGCGCCCTCGCGCACCCGCATCACTTTCCCGAGGCTCGTTCGCATGCCCGACGCATCCGTCATCTGCACCCGCATGTCCTTTTCCTGGCCCGACGACACCCCCGTCTTCCGGGACCTCTCGTTCACCGTGGGCCCGGGCCGAACCGGCCTGGTCGCGCCCAACGGCGCCGGCAAGAGCACGCTGCTCAAGCTGATCGCCGGCGAGTACCGACCCACCGGTGGCACCGTCTCGGTCGACGGTCTCCTGGGATACCTCCCGCAGACACTGCCCCTGACCGGCGACCTGACCGTGGCCGAGGTGCTCGGCGTCGCCGAGGTGATCGCCGCGCTGAACGCCATCGAGTCCGGGGACACCGCCGAGGAGCACTTCACCACCATCGGTGACGACTGGGACATCGAGGAGCGCACCGCTGCCCAGCTGGACCGCCTCGCGCTCGGTGACCTTCCGCTCACCCGGACACTGCACACCCTCAGCGGCGGCCAGGTCGTCTCCCTCGGCCTGGCCGCGCAACTGCTCAAGCGGCCGGACGTGTTGCTCCTGGACGAGCCGACCAACAACCTCGACCTCGACGCGCGGCACCGGCTCTACGACCTGCTGGAGAACTGGAACGGCGTCCTGCTGCTGGTCAGCCACGACCGGGCGCTGCTGGACCGGATGGACCGCATCGCGGAACTCGACCGGGGCGAACTGCGGTTCCACGGTGGCAACTTCACCCAGTACGAGGCAGCGGTCGCCGCGGCGCGCGAGGTCGCCGAGAAGAACATCCGCAATGCAGAACAGGAGGTCAAACGCGAGAAGCGGGAACTCCAGCAGGCTCGCGAGCGAGCCGCACGGCGAGCGAGCAACGCCGCCCGCAACCTCGGCAACGCGGGCCTGCCGAAAATCTTCGCGGGCACGATGAAGCGCAACGCCCAGGAGTCGGCGGGCAAAGCCAACGAGACGCACACCGCACGCGTCGGCGAGGCCAAGGCCCGGCTGGACGAGGCCGAACGCGCCGTGCGCGACGAACAGCGGATCAGCCTGGAACTGCCCGGGACCAAGGTCCCGGCCGGGCGTACCGTCTTCCACGGCGAGGCGATGCAGGTCCGTTACGGACAGCGGGCGCTGTTCGAGGAAGGCGGCGTCGCGCTGACCATCCGTGGACCCGAACGGATTGCGCTGACCGGCCCCAACGGCGTGGGGAAGTCCTCCCTGTTGCGGATGATCGGCCAGGACGCGCCGCCGGAGGGCGCCGAGATCAGGCGCGCCGACGGCCGGGTGGCCTACCTGTCCCAGCGACTGGACCTGCTGGACCCGGACCGCACGGTGGTACAGAACCTCACCGCGTTCGCCCCGGCGATGCCCGAGGCGCAGCGGATGAACCTGCTGGCCCGCTTCCTGTTCCGAGGCGCGCGGATCCACCTTCCGGTCGGGGCGCTGTCCGGGGGAGAGCGGCTGCGAGCCACCCTGGCATGCATCCTGTTCGCCGAACCGGCACCGCAGTTGCTCCTGCTCGACGAGCCGACCAACAACCTCGACCTGGTCAGCGTCGGCCAGTTGGAAAGTGCGCTCAACGCCTACGAGGGCGCCTTCGTCGTGGTCAGCCACGACGAGCGATTCCTGACCGAGATCAAGGTGGACCGCCGGCTGCTGCTGCGCGACGGACGACTGCGCGACATCGGCCCGGACGGGGACTGATCCGCCGCGCCTCGGCGGCTCCGCGCCCAACCGGCTTCGAGGAGATCTACCGGCTCCGAGCCCAACGGCTCCTCGCGCCGCCTGAGCGCCGGCGCGGGGCAGGCACACGTCTGTCCCGCGCCGGCGCGCCTACCCCCTCCACGCCCCGGTCGGGCCGCCCCGACCGGGAAACCTTCCTCTCGGCGGTGTCTCATGCCCCCAGCACCCCTGCTCGCGCACGACCTCGTCCGGGTCCTCGGCACCCGCCGGGTACTCGACGGGGTCTCCCTCGTCGCCGCCCCTGGACAGCGGATCGCACTGATCGGCGAGAACGGCGTCGGCAAGTCCACCCTGCTGCGCCTGCTCGCCGGGATCGACCAACCCGACTCGGGTACGGTCGTCCGCCCCGCGGACCTCGGATTCCTGCACCAGCAAATGCCGTTCGAGCCTGCGGCGACGATCGCCGACGTGCTCGACGACGCACTGCGCGCAGCCCGGGAAACCCTGGCCCGCCTCGACCGGCTCACCGGCGCCCTCGGCGACGCCCCACCGGATTCGCCCGGGTATGCCGGGCTGCTCGCCGAGTACGGCCGAGAACTCGACCACGCCCGGGACCACGAGGTCTGGGACGCCGACCGACGCGCCGAAACGATGCTCGCGGGCCTCGGCCTGGAGCACCTGCCGCACGACCGGACGCTCGCCTCGCTGTCCGGCGGGCAGCGCGGCCGACTCGCGCTCGCCGCGCTGCTCGCCCGGCGTCCGACGGCACTGCTCCTGGACGAGCCCACCAACCACCTCGACGACCCGGCCGCCGCCTTCCTGGAGGAGCAACTGCGCACGCTGCCCGGGATCGTCGTCGCGGCGAGCCACGACCGGGCGTTCCTGGACGCGGTCTGCACGGACCTGATCGACCTCGACCCGTCCGTACACGGCCCCACCCGCTTCGGCGGCGACTACACCCGCTACCAGGCCCACAAGCGCGCGGAACGCGACCGATGGCAGCAGCGTTTCGCCGACCAGCAGAAGGAACTCGCCGAGTTGCGTACGGCGGTCGAGTCGACGGCGCATCGCGTCGCGCGCGGCGGCGTCAAGCGCGACAACGAGAAGATGGGCTACGGACACGCCGGCGGCCGGGTGCAGAACCAGATCGCCCGGCGGGTGCGCAACGCGTCGCGGCGCCTCGCCGAGTTGACCCGGGCCCAGGTTCCCGAGCCGCCACAGCCATTGCGCTTCCGGCCCGGCGCACTCGCGGGCTACCCGGCGCAGAGCGCCGGGTCCGCCGAGTCCGGCGTCTCCACCGAGTTCACCAAGTCCGCCGACACGACTGACACGCCCGAGGCCACCGAACTCGGGGAAGGCGCCCAGGAGATGCTGCTGTCGTTGCGGCGGGTTTCCGTGCCCGACCGGCTGCGCGTCGACCGCCTCGACGTACCGGCGACCGACCGCCTGCTGGTCACCGGAGCCAACGGCGCCGGCAAGTCGACCCTGCTGGCGGTCCTCGCCGGACACCTGCCGGCGCTCGGCGACGTCCGCCGCCGCCCGGGGCTCACCGTCGGAATGCTGGCCCAGGACACCGTGTTCACCCGACCGGACCGCACGGTACGCACCACCTACGCGGCGGCCCTCGGCGCCGAACGCGCGGAAGCCGTACCGCTGCTCTCGCTCGGCCTGATCGGCCCGCAGGACCTGGACCGACGGGTCGGGGAACTGTCGGTGGGCCAACGCCGCCGGCTCGCCCTGGCCCTGCTGGTGGCGAACCCGCCGACGCTGCTCCTGCTCGACGAACCCACCAACCACCTCTCGCCCCGGCTGGCCGACGAACTGGAGGAGGCCCTGGGCCCCGGCCCCGGCGCGATCGTCGTGGCCAGTCACGATCGGTGGCTGCGAAACCGTTGGCAGGGAAGGGAGGTCGGCCTGTGAGCACGCCGAACGGTCGCGCCGATTGATCGCGGTGAATCGATCGCGCCGATCGGTCGCGCCGAAACTCCGCGACACCCCGGAGACCCTGGCCACCATCGCGGGCCGAATCGGCTACGGCAGCCCCGGTACGCGCTCTCGCACGCCTTCGAGCGGGAGTTCGGCGTCCCCGGGGCGGTATCGAGTGAAAGCCGCAGGTCGATCGGCTCCCACCGCAGGCCCTCAACGGGCTTCAAAACAAACCGACATCGCAAACTCGGCCGTGCGGTGACTCGCGCAGTCACCGCGAGCCGGCATCCGCGGTCGGGCGCGGAGCCGGGCGCACGGAAACTCGTTCGAAGCTCGCTCTTCCGACACGGTGCGACATGTGCAATGTTACATGTCGCATATCGGAAGGCCGCGTCCCGTTACGCGACCGACAACGGCTCCGGAGGCCCCCACAGATGAGTCCCTCCCGGATAGCGAAGGCCAATGCGCGCAGACTCCCTGCGCTCGGCGTGGCCTTCTTCATAGCCCTCGGCCTGTTCGCCCCGCAGAGCCAGGCTGCCCCGATCGGGGCCACGGCCCCGGCCGGCGCCACGGCCGGTGTCGGCACCGGCACCACCGCGGCGCCGCGGTCGATCCCGCTCCCCAAGTCGCCGGACGCCAAGACGGACAGTTTCGGCGCCAAGATCTCCTCGCAGGAAGGCACCACCGAGGAGTCCGCCCCGCAGGCCGCCCCGACCATCGAACCCGCCGACGCCGAAAGGCAGTTCTCGGCCGCCGGGGACGAGTGCGGCGACCTGTCCGGAGTGATCAACGCCTCGGGCGGCGCGCTGATCCAACAACTCAAGGCCCTCCCCAGGGTCACCTGCACCTACCCGTTGTTCAACCTCACCGGGGATGCCGCGGGGACGGCCTTCCGCGAAGCCAAGATGGTGACCGTCGCCGACGCGCTGCGCGACACCTCCGCGACGTACCCGGGCACCAACACCACCTCCATCGGACAGCTGGTGATGTTCCTGCGCGCCGGCTACTACGTACAGGACAACCACGCGGACGCCGTCGGCGACTACGGTCCGGCATTGGACACCGCGGCCCGCAGTGCCCTGGACGCCTTCTTCGCCTCCCCGCACAGCAAGGACGTCACCGACGCCAACGGCGAAAACCTCAACGAGGTCGTCACGTTGATCGACAGCACCCACACGGCCGGCCGCTACGCCGGCGTCGTCAAGTGGCTGCTCGCCGGCTACGACTCCACCTGGCCCAGCCGGATGACCCTTGCCGTGGAGCACGTCGAATGGGTCGTCGAGAACGGCTTCAAGGCCAAGAACGACAGCCGCGGCTGGCGGGCGGCCCTCAAGGCCGACCCCGCGTTCCTCGACACCTGGGCCGACTTCATCACCCGCAACAACGCCCAGCTGAACCGCTTGGACGTCGTCAGCAACGTCGGCCGCTACCTCGGCTACGCGCTCGACGTCCCCGAGCTCAAGGACCGGGTCCGGCCGCTGCTGAAGGACCTGATCAACCGCTACCCGAACGTCGGCCCGACCGCGCCGATCACCATGAACCTGGCCTGGTACACACGGCAGTTCGACCGGAACAACTGTGCGGCCTACGCCATCTGCGACCTTGCCGACCGGGTGCTTCCGGTGGTCCTGCCGATCCGGCACACCTGTAACCCGAACCTCAAGCTCCGTGCCCAGGACATGTCTCCCGGCCAACTGGCCACCACCTGCACCAGCCTGATCAACCAGGACGCCTATTTCCATCGGGTGATCGGCGACAAGGGCGCCATCCCCGGCGACGTGAACACCAATCTCGAGGTCGTCGCCTTCGACGACTACGTCCAGTACGCGCTGTACGCCTGGGCCATCTACAACGTCGACGTCGACAACGGCGGCACGTACGAGGAGGGCAACCCCACGCAGGCCGGCAACCAGGCCCGTTTCATCGCCCACGAGGCCGACTGGCTGCGTCCGTCCTTCGAGATCTGGAACCTCAACCACGAATACACCCACTACCTCGACGGCCGCTACAACATGTACGGCGACTTCGAGGCCGGTCTGACCACGCCGACCATCTGGTGGATCGAGGGCATCGCCGAGAACATCTCGTTCGGCTACCGCAACCAGCGCAACGCCGATGCCATCGCCGCGGCCGGCGCGAAGACCTACACGCTCAGCGAACTGTTCGACACCGTCTACGACCAGGACGAGAACCCCGACGTCAACTCGGCCCGGGTCTACCGCTGGGGCTTCCTGGCCGTCCGCTACATGCTGCAGGCGCACCCCGCGGACGTCGAGACCGTGCTCGGCATGTACCGCACCGGTGACTGGAACGGCGCCCGCACCTTCCTGAAGCAGACCATCGGCACCCGCTACGACGCCGGCTTCGCCACCTGGCTGACGACCACCTGCGCCACCGACGACTGCGGCCCCCTGCCGGAGGCCCCGCCCGTTCCGCTCTGCACCCTCGCGGACCCCCGCCAGTTCGACAAGAACTGCCGCCGGGACAACCTCGCGGCCACCACCGGCAACAACAGCTACCACTTCCTCTACCTGCCGGCCGGTGCCAAGGACCTGACCATCACCAGCAGCGGCGGCACCGGCAACGCCGACTTGTACTACGGCGGGAGCAGCTGGGCCACCACCGGCAACTACCAGGCCAAGTCCACCAATACCGGCAACGGCGAGACCTTGACGATCGCCGACCCGCCATCCGGCTGGGTCTACTTCACCCTCGCCGCATCGCAGACCTTCGGCGGCGTGAGCGTCACCACGCAGTACAAGTGACCCGGCGCGGTGGTGGGCCCGCCGGACCCGGTGAAACCGGCGAACGTCGGCGAACCGGGATTCGCTGAGCAGGGATGCGCTCGGCAATGCGGGTCCTGGCGGTGCGCCACTGCCGGGAAACGGGCCCGTGCAGGCGGTCCTGGCCGGCCGGTTACGGCCGGCCAGGACCGCCACTCGTGGCCGGGGGTTCCAGTGCGCGCCGGCGATCGGCTCCGTGCGCGCCTGCCTGTGCACCCACGGCCCGGCTCAGCTCCGCTGACTGGCCCGACCGCCCCGACCGCCCCGACCGCCTCGGCCCCCTGGCGTCGCTCTCGTCCTCCCCATCGGCTGACGTGAGAGAGGACAAGATCGGTGTGAAACTGGGAACGGAAGGGGTGATCTTCGTGTCGGATACGTCGCGCGTGTCCTCCGGTCCCGACACCGCCGTCGACGAGAATCGGCTGGAAGAGCTGATCATCGAGGCGCAGACCGCCCTGCCGGTCGAACTGCCCGCCTTGGCGAACCGGTGCGCCTCCGCCCTCGGCCTGGACGCCGCGTCGATCTACCTCGTCGACCTGCAACAACAACTGCTCATCCCACTCGACGAGGCATTGGAGCCGCTGCCGGTGGAGGGCTCGTCGGCCGGCTGGGCGTACCGCACGGTCTCCCCGCGGGTGGCCGAGGCCGACGAAGGCTCGACCCTCTGGATGCCCTTGGTCGACGGTGCGGAGCGGCTGGGCGTGCTGGCGGTGCGGACCTCCTCGCTGGACGGGGCGCGGCTACGCCGCAGCCGGATGCTGGCCCATCTGTTCGCCATGCTGATCACCTCGAAGCGCGCCTACAGCGACTGGCTGGCCGCCCGTACCCGCACCGCGACCATGCGGTTGCCCGCCGAGATGTTGCGGGCCTTCCTGCCTCCCCGCACCATCGGCAGCAGCAGGTGCGTATCGACCGCGGTCCTGGAACCGGCGTACGACGTCGCGGGTGATGCCTTCGACCACTCGGTGGTCAAGAACTTCCTGCACACCATGATCCTCGACGGCATGGGTCACGATTTGACCGCCGGCCTGACCACGTCGGTCGCCATGGCGGCGGCGCGCAACGCCCGCAGGGGTGGTGCCGACCTGGCCGACGTCGTCCGCTCGGTCGACCAGGCACTCGCCCAGTGGGTGCCCGACTACTTCTGCACCGGCGTGCTGTGTCGGCTCGACGCCGACACAGGGGTGCTGCGCTGGGTCAATTGCGGTCACCCCCCACCGCTGCTGATCCGTGCCGAGCGGGTCCTCGTCGGGGCGCTGGACAGCCCCCCACAGCCGCCGATCGGCCTGGCCGGTCCACTCGCCCCGGCAGCGCGGCAAGTCCACGAGGCGACCTTGGAACCGGGCGATTGCGTCCTGCTCTACACCGACGGCGTCGTGGAGGCTCGCGACGCGGACGGTGCGGAGTTCGGCCTCGACCGATTCACCGACTTCATCATCCGCTCCTCCTCCGCCGGACAACGCCCGGCCGAGGTGCTGCGACTGCTCATCCACGCCATCCTCGACTACCAGCGCAACCAACTGCGAGACGACGTGACCATCCTGCTCTTCGAATGGAGCCCCCAACGCCGATGACGCGGTGCTCACCGGGGGTCCCGATCGTCACCGTCGTCCGGACCGTCGGCCCCCCGGTCGAAGACACGCCTGTACTCGAAGTCGATTACCTCACTGTCGAACGCGCGAAAATCTGTTGTGACTGGAGTAGACATTGGGTGGTGATGTGGTTATGGTTTCTCTCGTAGCCAGAGAGACCGAAGGGCCTGGCAGAGACGAACTGCCGGTCGCAGTACCCGTAGTACACGCAGTCGCAGGTTTGCAGGGCGGTGCGCTTGTGGAGTCCCGAAGCCAGGGTGTCGCAGGACGGCGACGGGACTGACGGCCGCACCGGGTGGCCCCGGGATGATCAGGGGCCGTGAGCAGTACCGCAGTGCAGCAGTACCGCAGTTCACGTAGTCGCAGTACCGGTAAGTGCAGTTCGCAGTACCCGCAGTTGAGTAGGTGAGCAGTACCTCGGTGAAGGCGTCGGCTGCGGACGCGCGCACCGAGAGGTTCGGCAGTGGGGTTCCACGCCAAGCGGACGTAGGACGGGCGATCGGGGCCGGCTGCCGAAGAGTCGAGAGTGGCGCTGTCACAGGCCACCGAGCAGTACGCAGTAGATGGTTACCGAGGAAGAACGAAGGAGTGGAAGCGCCATCGGGATCGCCCGGGCGGAGGTCTTGAGCCCGGGTACCGCAGAGGACATCGATAGTGAGGTGGTCTCCGGTCGAGCAACCGCGATCCCCGCGCCCCCGACGGCAGTTCGGTCGGGTCCGCGGATACGGAAAGCCGGCGCAGGATCAGGGCCGGCGGATGGTGTAGCAGTTCCTTCGGGGCCCTGGTGTCAACGGCACCAGGGCCCCTCCACGCGTTTCGGAGTACCGTCCCGGGTCCGTTGCTCGTGGGAGGTATCCGCCATGGGACCCGTCCGCGGACCACCGGTGATCCCCTCCACCGGTGACCCGCGCGACGGACGGGAACGGCTCCGACCGCGCGTTGCCGCGACCGGAGCCGTTCCCCGTCGTCGTCCACAGGGCACACCCCGCACAACCGGCGCGCCGGGTCGAACGGGGAGTCGTCCACATGTCGGACTCCGGGCCCGAACTCCCGTTCGTCACGCCGGGTCCACCGGCCCTACGCTTCGGGGCATGACAACCGCGACGCGATCCGGGCGTTCGGGACGAGGCGACGTCGGTCGAACGCGGATCGGGTTCCCCGGCCCGCCGTACTCGTGGTCGCAGAGGTGCCGCCGATGACAGCGCCGGGCGACCGCCCGCGCACGGCACAGCTGCTCCGGGGGGCGTATAGGCGTCGCGTCGGCACTTGCGGTGCTCTCGGCGGTCCTTGGGAGTCGGCGTCCGTGCGCCCTGATGGCCTTCACCCGCGTCAGCGTCGCGACCGGCTGCCACCGAAGTCGCTGTTGATCCCGCCCGGGCTCATGCCCCCTTCGCTCACTGCGGCGGCCCGGTCAGAGGAGTCCGCAGAGCGGATTCGGGGCCGAGGGGTGCGTGCCGCGGCCCCGAAGTCGCGCCGCCCTCGCCGACGTCCCACTCACGTTTCGATTACGTGACGTCCCTGGCTGTGAGCTGGTGGAAGCGGGTGTCGAGCAGGCTTGCCGGGACCCTGGCATGCGGTACAGCATGACCTTGCGTGACGTCGCCGACCGGAGGTTTCCGAGGAAGAGACTCTTGTCGGCGGTGCCTGGCGGTGCCTGGTGCTGTCAGGCCAGCGAGGCGGCGCGGGCGGGGTCGATGGCGTGCTGGAGCGGTCGGTTTTGTGTTAGGCGGCGGAGTTCGTCGAGCACGAGCTGTCCGAGGCGGTGGCGTTCGGCGCCCATGGCGCCGGCCAGGTGCGGTGTCAGGACGACGTTGGGAAGGGTGAACAGTGGCGAGTCGTGGGCCGGGGGTTCGGGGTGCGTTACGTCGAGTACGGCGGTGAGGTCGGGCCTGGCGTGCAGGACCTGCGCCGCGGCGGCCTCGTCGATCAGTGCGCCCCGCGCGGTGTTGATCAGGGTCGTGCCCGGCCCCATGGAGTTCAGCAGTCGTGCCCCGATCGAGCCGCGGGTCTCGGGCAGAAGGGGTGCGTGGAGGCTGACGACGTGACAGGTGGCGAAGAGTTCGTCGATGGAGACCAGTCGGACTCCCGCGCGCCGGGCGGTGTCCGCGGAGGCGACGGGATCCGCGGCGAGGACCTCGACGTCGAAGCGGGCGAGGTGGGCGGCGACGAGCCGGCCGATGTGCCCGAGTCCCACCAGGCCCACCCGTGACCGGTAGGCGCCCGGGACGTCGGGATCGGTGGGGAAGCGGCGGCTCTGCGTCACCTCCCGCTCGATGCGGTGGGCCTGTTTCAGTCCGAGCAGAACATGGGCGAGGGTGAACTCCGCCACCGGAACGGCATTGGCCGCGGCGGCGGAGACTATCGGGATGTCGCGCTCCCAGAAGGCGGGTGTGGTCAGGTGCCGGACGGATCCCGCCGCGACGAGAACGGCCCGCAGCCGAGGGGCATGTGACAGGAGGGCGTCATCGAGGACGGGTGCACCCCAGCCCGTGAGCAGAAGGTCGACGGTCCGCAGCACATCGGGGTCCGCGTCGAGTTCCTGCCGGGTGAGGGGCGGTCCCTGCCATTGCACGAGCCGGCCGATCTCGGCCAGCACTGCGGGCGGGTAGACGTCGGCCCGGCGTTCTTCCTCCATGACCAACAGGGCTGTCGGTGCGGTGGCCGGTTCGTTCATGTCGGGTTGGTCTCCTCGGCCTGTTCGGTGGTGGACCGGCAGCCGGACGGTCGGCGGTCCCTGCGCGGATGTGGTGACGAGCGTCCGACCGAACGTCGCGGACCGGGGCGGCCTGTGCGTTGTCCGGACCGTAGCTCGCAGGAACCATACATCGGATCATTGAAATGTCATCGCCGTGACCTTGGATGCCCGACCTTCTTTGTTCGGGTGGCTGTTGGGAAGAGTGAGACGCGCCTCGGGGCGCAGGGTCGATCCCGCCGATGCCCAGATCACACATGTAAGAGACTATTTATGCACGTCGGGTCGTCCTCCTCGTCCGTCGGATCGCGTGGGAGAGGGTCCGGGAGCGCGCCGGATGAGCACTCTCATCGGTCCGCCGAAACCTTTTGTATTCATCGGACTATTGACCGTTTGAATCGGACCCGGTTACCGTCCCTGGCAAGCGCTTTCCAGGCCATGTGATGCGGCGAAACCAGGAGTTGTCATGCAGAGATCGCGATGGATCGGTGCGGGGGCCCTCGCCTCGGCACTGATCCTCACCAGCTGTACATCCGGGCCTGCGGGAGTGGATGCCAAGCAGAACTCCAAGGCGCCTCTCGAACTCTGGACCAGGACGACGCCGGGTGGACCGGGGGAGAAGGGCGCGCTGGAACTCGCCGCCGCCTTCGAGAAGGCCACGGGCTACAAGGTCGAGGTCACGGCCATCTTCGACGACTTCGAGACCAAGCTGCAGCAGCGCGCCGCCCAGAAGAAGCTTCCCGACATCGTCATGAACGACGCGACGCAGATCGGAACCATGCACAGCCAGGGTCTGCTCCGGGAGATCGACCTGGGCAAGATCAAGGACAGCAAGCAGATCATCGGACAGGGTCTGCAGTCCGGGAAGAGTCTGGACGGCAAGCAGTACGGCCTCCCGATCTCCGCGCAGGCGTCCGCGCTGCTGATCCGCAAGGACTGGCGCGAGAAGCTGAAGCTCGACGCCCCGCGGACCTGGGACGACTTCGCCGCGATGGCCGCGGCCTTCACCACGCAGGACCCCGACGGCGACGGCAAGAACAACACCGCCGGGCTCGCCGCCCCGCTGTCCACCAAGCGCGGTTACGCCTCCTGGTACTTCTCCAACTTCCTCTGGGCCGCGGGCGGCGACTTCATCACCGAGACCGGGAAGGGCAAGTACAAGCCGGCGATGACCACCCCGGCGTCGGTGCAGGCCATGCAGTGGTTCCGCGACCTGGGGTGCAAGGCCAAGGCCATCCAGCCCGGCGCCGTGACCATGGACACCCCGCCGACGAACGAGACGTTCGAGGCGGGCAAGGCCGGCATGTACGTGGTCGGCCCCTACCTGCTGCCCCGCTTCGACAAGTCGCTCGGCGCGGACAAGTACGAGGTCGTGCCGATGCCCAAGGGGCCGAAGGACGCCACCGTGCTCGCCGAGGGCAGCTCCCTCTACCTGATGGCCGGCTCCGACAACCGGGCCGGCCAGGATGCCTTCGCCGGCTTCGCGGTTTCCGTCGAAGGCCAGAAGAAGGGGATGGAGGGCACCACGGGCTACACCGTGCAAATCCCCGTCAACACCGCCGTGGACATCTCCCAGATCCGCACCGACCCGCGTTGGAAGACCTACGCCCAGGTGTACCAGGACTCCGGACGGTACGCGCCGTCCATCCCGAACTGGACGCCGGTGCGGCAGGTGACGGCGGACGCGGTGAACGCGCTGATGGCGGACTGCGGCCTCGACATCAACGCCAAGTTGCGTGAGCTCGACAAGCAGCTCGCCGACATCCTCAAGGAGCAGGGGATCGCCGCGTCATGAGCCTCGACCAGGCGGAGCAGGCCGCCAAGCCGGCGGCCGGCTCCGCCCCGCGAGAAGCGGGCCGCCGGGGCGGCGGGCTCGCCGGCAGCCGGGGGCGCGGCCGCAGATCGGGCCGGTGGTGGACACCCTGGCTGTTCCTCGCCCCGGCTCTGCTCCTCTTCCTGTACTTCAAGTTCATCCCCATGGCCAGCGCACTGACCATGTCCTTCCAGGAGGTTCAGCCCTACCTGGGAAACAGGTGGGTCGGCACCGAGAACTACACCACGGTGCTGCAGTCGCACGGCTTCCGCGAGGCCGTGTGGCACACCATCGTCCTCGCCGCCGGACAGACCGCCGGTTCGATGGCGCTCGGCTTCGCCCTGGCCCTGCTGATGGAGGGGCAGAGTCGTCGACTGGGATTCGTGCGCTCCGCGGCGTTCCTCCCGGTGGTGGTGCCGATGGCGGTCGTCGCCGAACTGTGGCGGATCATGTATCACCCGACCGACGACGGCATGCTCAACTCCATTCTCGGTCTGGCGGGACTGGGCCCCTCGGGGTTCATCAACGACCCCGACACCTCGATGTCGTCCATCATGGTCACCGGCATCTGGCGCGGCGCCCCCTACGACATGATGATCTTCCTCGCCGGTTTGACGAGTGTGGACCGTGGTCTGTACGAGGCGGCGAGGGTCGACGGTGCCTCCCGGTGGCAGCGGGTGCGACACGTGACGGTGCCCGGACTGCGTTCGGTGTTCTCGATCCTGTTCATCCTCGCCGCGATTCGCGGACTGCGCGTGTTCACCGAGGTGTTCCTGCTCACCAATGGGGGGCCCAACGGCTCCACCGAGGTCGTGATGACCCTCATCTACAAGCTCGGGCTCGAGCAGAACCGGCTCGGTGTCGGCGCAGCGGGAGCGGTCCTGCTCTTCGTCGCGACGCTGATCCTGACCATCATCGTCCAACTGCTGCGGCGGAGGGAGAGCAAGTGAGCGAGTCGACCGAGACCGCGCTGGGCCTGACCGAGAGCCGCAGCGTCGGCGGACGGATTCTGAAGGCCGTCGTCTACCTCCTGGTCCTGACCATGTTCGCGGGTCCGCTGCTGGCCCTGCTCGTCGGTGCCTTCGGCCACATCAAGGACCCGACGCAGCTGAGCGTGGTGCCCTCGGGCTTCACGCTGGACAACTTCAGGATCGCCTTCGACCAGGGGGTGCTCAAGTACCTGCTGAACTCGTTCTTCGTCGTCGGCTTCGGGCTGCTGCTCCAGGTGTCCGTCTCCGTCCTGGCCGGATACGCGCTGGCCCGGAAGGTCTTCCCCGGAATGACGCTGGCGCTCGTCGCCATCCTGGCGACGCTGATGCTGCCCGAGGAGATCCTGGCCCTCCCGCTGTCCGTCGTCCTTGCCGACCTGCCGGTCGTGCACTTCAACCTCATCGGCACCCTCGCCGGAATGATCGTTCCGCTGGGTGCGTGGGGGTTCTCCATCCTGGTGATGACCGAGTTCATGAAGGACGTGCCGCGCGAACTCGAAGAGGCCGCGCGCATCGACGGCGCCGGAGACCTGCGGATCTTCGCCCAGATCATCCTGCCGATGTGCAAGCCCGCCCTCGGAGTCATCGGGGTCTTCGGCTTCACCATGATCTGGGACCAGTACCTGCTGCCCCTGCTCGTCGCCACCGACTCCTCCTCGTACACGCTGCCGCTCGCGCTGCGGACCCTGCGGATCGACCCGGCCGTGACCCCCGGAGTGGTGATGGCCGCCTCCCTGTTGGCCCTGCTGCCCTCGGTGATCGTCTTCCTGTTCTTCCAGCGGTCCTTCGTCAGCGGTCTGTCCTCCGGGGCACTCAAGGGCTGACCCGCGGACCGACCCGCAGACCGCCCCGCCGGCCCGGGGCCCGGTCGACTCCGTGGCCTGCGCCTGCCCGCGTAGCCCGCGCCGGGCCCGCAACGCGCACCGACCCCCGGGTCGGGTGCCCCTATGCGCCCGCCCGTCGGCCCCGTCCCCGCCCCGTTCCGTACGAGCAGCCCCGACGCGTACCGAAAAGCCGCCGGATGCCGGCGAGAAAGAGCGATTCCCCATGACTCCGAGCGCTGACACCCCGCAGGCGCATTCGTCCGCGAGCCCGAATCCCGAGGACGGCCCGGATACGAACTGGTTCACCACCGCCCGGTTCGGCATGTTCGTCCACTGGGGTCTGTACTCCCTCGCCGCACGGCACGAGTGGCTCAAGAACGTCGAGCGACTGACCGACGAGCAGTACCAGGTGTACTTCGACCACTTCGACCCCGACCGCTACGACCCCGCCGAGTGGGCCAGAGCGGCCAAGGCGGCGGGCATGCGGTACGTCGTGCTCACCACCAAGCACCACGACGGCTTCTGCCTGTGGGACAGCGCCCTCACCGAGTACAAGGTCACCAACACCCCGCACGGCCGGGACCTCGTGGGGCCGTTCGTCGAGGCGTGCCGCGCCGAGGGGCTCAAGGTCGGTCTCTACTACTCGCTGATCGACTGGCACCATCCGTCCTTCCCCGTGGACGGCACCCATCCGCAGCGCGACGACGAGGCGTTCAAGGCCGCCAACGCCGAGCGGGACATCCGCGACTACCAGCGCTACCTGCACGGTCAGGTCCGCGAACTGCTGACCTCGTTCGGACGCGTGGACTACCTGTTCTTCGACTTCTCGTATGTCGGGCGCAGTTGGTGGGGCGGCAAGGGACCCGACGACTGGGACTCTCCGCAACTCCTGCGGACGATTCGCGAACTGCAGCCGCACGTCCTCGTCAACGACCGGACCGGCCTTCCCGGGGACTTCGTCACCCCCGAGCAGTACCAGCCGTCCGGTCCGATGACCCACAACGGGCAACCCGTGCTGTGGGAAGCCTGCCAGACGCTCAACGGCAGTTGGGGTTACGACCGGGACAACCTGGACCACAAGAGCCCCGACCTGCTGATCCGCATGCTCGTCGACGGGGTGTCCAAGGGCGGCAACCTGCTGCTCAACGTGGGGCCCACCGGCCGCGGCGCGCTCGACCCGCGCGACACCGCGATCCTCGACGAGATCGGCCGGTGGATGCGGCTGCACGAGCGGTCGATCCGCGGCTGCGGTCCCTCCTCGTACACCGCCCCCGCCGAGTGCCGGTACACCCAGCGCGGCGACCGGCTCTACGTCCACCTGTTCGCCTGGCCGCTGCGTCACCTGCACCTGCCGGGCTTGGCCGGCCGGGTGCGCTACGCCCAACTGCTCAACGACGCGTCCGAGATCATCCCGGTCCACATCGACCCGGACCGGCCCGCGGTCAACACCGAGATGGGCGGCCAGCCTGCCGGAACGCTCACTCTTCAGCTCCCGGTCAAGCGCCCCGACACCCCCGTACCCGTCATCGAACTCTTCCTGGACGCCCAGGCGACCCGGGACACCCCGACCGCCGGCTGATCGCAAGCCGGAACACCGTCCGTACCTCCACCACATCCTCACGGAGGCACCATGCAACGCCGCACGTTCCTGATGGGTACCGCGGCAGGGGTGGCGCTTGCCGCCGCCCCCGTCGGCGGAGCGCTGACCGCGAGCGCGAGCGCGGCCCCGAGGGCCGTCCGCACGTTGGACGAACTCCAGGCCGCGATCGACCGGGCACGACCCGGCGACCGGATCGTCGTGGCCGACGGGACCTACACCGTCCCGTCGGACCGCCCGCTCGCCATTCGGAACAAGCAGGGCACCGGGCGCGCGCCCATCACCATCGCCGCCCGGACGCAGGGCGGCGTCGTCCTGGAAGGCGAGCACAGCTTCGTCTTCGAAGCGTCCGGCCACATCACCCTCAGCGGGTTCTCCTTCCGGCAGCGGAACACCCTGGACATCCCCCCGGGCTGCTCGCACATCAGGCTCACCCGCAACGATTTCCAGCTGGCCGACATCGAGGGCGTGCACTGGGTGATGGTGCGCGCGGACGACAGCACCGTCGACCACAACCACTTCCACGGCAAGAGCACCCTCGGCATCTACCTCGGCATCGAGGGCGCGAACACCGAGGAGATGGCCCAGCGCGTCCACGTGTACCGCAACTACTTCTCCGACCACACCTTCACCGGCTCCAACGGCGGCGAACCGATCCGGCTCGGCGTCAGCCCCCGGGCCCTGTCCAGTGCCCACGCGGTCGTGGAGTACAACCTGTTCGAGCGGGCCAACGGGGACCCCGAGGCGATCTCGGTGAAGAGCTCGGACAACACCATCCGGCACAACACCATCCGCAACAGTTTCGGCGGAATCGTCCTGCGGCACGGCAACCGCAACCGGGTGGAGGCCAACCACTTCATCGACGGTACCGAAGGCGTGCGGATCTATGGCAACGACCATGTGATCGTCAACAACCACCTCTCCGGCCTGGCCGGGCGTGCCCTGGTGATCGGCAGCGGATCGGAGCGCGATCACCTGCCCGGCGAGACGCCCGAGGCGCGCCGCGGCAACGACGCCCCCGACCGCATCCTGATCGCCCACAACACCCTGGTGAACAACGGCGGCACGATCTCCGGCGAGAGCCAGCGCCCGCACGAGCCGCGCGACGTCACCGTCGCCGACAACCTGCTCGTCGCGGACACGGGCCAACTGGTCGCGATGGCCAACACCGTGCGCTTCACCTGGACCGGCAATCTCCTGTGGGGCGCCGCCGCGGACGGCAACATCCCCGCCGGGGGCGGTACCCGGGTCGACCCGAAGCTGGTCAAGGACGCGTACGGCATCGCCCGCCCGGCCGCCGGCAGCCCGGCGATCGACGCCGGCACGCCGCGCCGGCCACGCATCACGCACGACATCGATGGACAGCCCCGCACCAGGACGCCGGACGTGGGCGCGCACGAGTACTTCCGCCGGGCGCCGAGGTGCGGACCGCTGACCCCGGCCGACGTCGGTCCCCGGGCCGACTGAGCGACCCGCCCGCCCACTTCGACGCAGGAGGCATCATGCAACGACGCACGTTCCTCAAGGGCTCCGCCGTGGCCGCACTCGCCGCGGTACCTCTCACCACCTCGCTGTCGGGCAGCGCGGCGGCGGCCGACATCCCGGTCTCCTCCCTCACGGCGCTCCAGAGCGCGATCAACGGCGCCGCGCCAGGTGACCGCATCGTCGTAGCCGACGGAACCTACACGGTCCCCTCGGGCGGCTCGATCAACATCTCCGGCAAGAACGGCACCAGCGGCGCACCCATTACCATCGTGTCGAAGACGCGCGGCGGAGTGGTGTTGCGGGGCGAACGCGGCTTCGTGTTGAGCAATTCGACCAACATCGTGATCAGCGGCTTCGCCTTCCGGCAGAGCACCACGCTGGACATCCCGACGAACTGCTCGGCGATCCGGCTGACCCGCAACGACTTCCAGTTCGTGGACAGCGGCGATCCGTACTGGCTCGTCGTCCGGGCGAACGACACGAAGATCGACCGGAACCACTTCCACAACAAGACCACCACAGGCATCTTCGTCGTCGTCGACGGTCCCGACAAGGACAAGATGGCGCAGAACGTGCAGATCTTCCGCAACCACTTCTCCGACCACAGCTTCACCGGCGACAACGGCGGCGAACCCATTCGCTTCGGCGCCAGCGGCCGGGCCCTGGCCAACGCCGGCGGAAAGGTCGAGTACAACCTGTTCGAGCGCTGCAACGGCGACCCCGAGGCCATCTCGGTGAAGTCCTCGGGCAACACCATCCGATACAACACCATTCGTGACAGCAAGGGCGGCATCGTGCTTCGGCACGGCAACGGCTCGACCGTGGAGGGCAATTACCTGATCGGCGGCTTCGACGGGGTGCGGATCTACGGCAACGACCATGTGATCGTCAACAACTACCTCAGCAATTTGTCCGGCCGCGCCCTGGTGGTCGGCAGCGGCAGCACCCGCGACCACACCCCGAGCGAGACGGAGACCCAGCGGCGGGGCAACGACGCCTGCGACCGCGCGGTGATCGCACACAACTCCCTGATCAACAACGCCGGTACGCTGTCGGGCGAGACGCGAACATACGAGCCGCAAGACGTGACCATCGCCGACAACCTGCTGGTCGGCGACTCCGGCGACCTCGTCGCCATGGGAGCCACCTCCGGCTTCACCTGGCGAAGCAACCTGCTGTGGGGGGCGGCCGGCAACGGCAACATACCCGCCGGAGGCTTCACCCGGGCCGACCCCCGACTTGCTCAGGGCGCGGACGGTGTGCTGCGGCTGACGGCGGGCAGCCCGGCGATCGGCGCGGCCACGCTGAGCATGGCCCTGGCCGACGACATCGACGGGGACCCGCGGGGCAGCGTACGAGACATCGGTGCCGACGAGTACTCGACGACACCCGCTCTTCGGCACCCCCTCACCGCCGCGGACGTGGGCCCGAACGCTCCCTGAGCGACCGGCGATGACGGGGCATCACACGCCCGACCGGTCCGTCGACCCGACCTCGCCGGACCATGCGATCCGGTCCGCCCGGCCCCGTCCGGGCGGACCGCTCCGAGCCCCCGCAGGACCATCGCAGACCATCCGCAGGCCGACCGCAGGAAGGCAGCGCCATGACCGAGGAGAGCAAACGGAGCGCGGCGGAGCCCCCCCGGCTCCGCCCGCCGGCCGGGTCGACGGACACAGCGGGGGGCGGGCGGACCCGTTTGGGCCTGTGCTCGGTCACCTTCCGTGGGCTGCCCGCCGCCGAGGTCGCGCGACGCGCGGTCGACGCGGGCCTGGAGGTGGTTGAGTGGGGTGCGGACGTGCACGCGCCTGCGGGGGAGCCCGACACGGTCCGCGCGGTCCGTGAGGTCTCCGACCGCCACGGGCTGGTCTGTTGCTCGTACGGTTCGTACTTTCGCGCCACCCCCGCCGAAACGGCCGGGTTCCCCGCCGTCGCCCGGGCCGCCGTTCTGCTCGGGGCGCCCCGGGTACGGGTCTGGGCGGGCGGAATCGGATCGCGGTCCGTCACCCCGGACCAGCGGCGGGAAACCGTGCGCTGCCTGCGCGAGGCGGCCGGGATCGCCGCGGACCACGGCCTGGAACTCGCGACCGAGTTCCACGGCGGAACGCTCACCGATACCGTCGCCTCGACCGTCCGGCTGCTGGACGAGGTGGGCGCGGACAACGTCCGCACGTACTGGCAGCCGCCGCTCGACGTCCCCGACGAGCAGGCGGCGGCTGGCCTCGCCGAACTCGGCGACCGGGTCACCGCCGTGCATGTCTTCTCGTGGTGGCCGGCCAACAACCGGCTGCCGCTGGCGGATCGCCGGGACCTGTGGGTCGCAGCCCTCGGCCGCCTGGCGGGCCGGGGTCTCGACGCGCTCCTGGAGTTCGTCCCCGGCGACGACCCCACCGTGCTGGCACGCGAGGCCGAGACGCTGCGGCGCGCCGCGGACCAAGCCTCCTCGATCCGACATGGTCGACCGTGATCCGGCGGGTCGCCGGTGAGGTGCCCGGTCGCCCGCCCACCCACCGACACGCCAGGACGGCAGGCATGCATCCCAACGACGACGACACGTTCCTGTTCATCGGCGACTCCATCACCGACGCGGGCCGCGACCGTGCGGATCCGGTATCGCTCGGCGGGGGATACGTGCACGAGATCGCGCGGACCCTGCGCGAGCGGGCGCACGACGGACCCGGCCCCCGCATCGTCAACAGGGGGATCAACGGCAACCGCGTGTACGACCTCGAATCCCGCTGGAGCACCGACGTCCTGGACCACCGGCCCACCGTCGTCACGGTCAAGATCGGCATCAACGACACCTGGCGACGCTACGACCGAAACCTGCTCAGTCCGGTCGACGAGTTCGAGGCGTGCCTCGACCGCCTGCTCGCGATCACCGCGCGGAAGCTGTCCGCACGGCTGGTCGTCATCACCCCGTTCCTGCTTCCGGTCGGGCCGGACCAGGAACGCTGGTTCGAGGACCTGTCGCCGCGTACCGACGCCGTCCTGCGGGCAGCGGTGCACAACGGAGCCCGCGTGGTTCGCGCAGACCTGGTGCTGCCCCGCGCGGCGCAGGACCGGGAGCCGGCGGAACTGGCCCCGGACGGCGTCCACCCGAGCCCGCTGGGGCATCGGCTGATCGCCGACGCTTGGCTCGCCGAGGTCGCTCCCACGGCCCCGGACGCAGGGCGGTAGCAGCCGGGCTGCTGCGCCGTGCCGGCGCGGAGCAGGGCCTGCCGTGCCGCGGGGACACCGCCGCGATCCGCGGCCCCGCAGCGCCTTACGAGCTCGGACGCCGGGTTCGCCGCGCCTGTGCCGTCGAGTCGCGGACGACCAGCTTCACCGGCAGGGTCATGGGCTTGCCGGTGCGCGGTGCCGGCTTGCCGCGCGAGGACAGCAGCGCGTCGACGGCAGCCTTTCCCTGGGCGCGCAGCGGGGCGGCGACGGTGGTCAGCCCGGGCCGGACGATGCGGGTCGGGAAGATGTCGTCGAAGCCGACCATGCTGACGTCCTCGGGAACCCGGACGCCGCGTGCCTGCAGGGCGAGCATGGTCCCGATCGCCAGTTGGTCGTTGTAGGCCACGACGGCGGTCGGCAGGTCCTCGGGGAGCGCGTCGGCAGCTTCGCGACCACCGGCGACCGTCGGCGGGAACGGGCCCACGCGCTGCACCCGCATGTCCAGCCCGGCCGCCGCCTCGCGCAGGCTCCGCAGGCGCATCCCGTCCGCCCATGAGGCCTCCGGACCGGCCACGTAGGTCACCGTGCGATGACCCAACCGGGCCAGATGTTCCGCGGTCACGAGCATGCCGTGCGGGTTGTCGAGGGTGATGCTGGGGACGTCGGCGACGTCCCGGTTGAGGACGACCACCGGCCGCTGCTTGGCGGTCATCCGGATGGCCGAGTCCGACAATCGGGTGCCCGCCAGTACGAGTCCCTCGACGGCGGGCAACGCCCTTTCCAGACTGGCGCGTTCCACCCGGTCGGACTCCTGGGCGTCGATCAGCAGGAGGACGAAGCTGGCCTCGGCGGCGGCGGACTCGGCTCCCCGGATGATCTCGGCGTAGAACGGGTTGGTCACGTCGGAAACCACCAACGCGAGCATCGACGTGCGGCCGGTGGGCAACCCCGACGCCAACGGATTGACGCGGTAGCCGAGCTCCGCGGCAACCCGCCGGATGCGTTCCGCGGTCGCCGCGTTGACCCGGCCCGGCCTGGCGAACGCCCGGGACACGGTGGACGCGGCCACCCCCGCGGCCCGGGCGACGTCGTAGATCGTCGGCGCCTTGCTCCCGCCGGTTGCGGCGGTCGGTGCGCCGTCACGCTCGCTCACCCGATCTCACTTCCGTTCGCGCGGGAATGCCGCAGGTCCGAGGCGGCGACACCGGGTATCGGACGACCCTATGGCTGCCCATGGGATGGGAGGGAGCGCACTGTACCCCGTTTCGACACCGCCACCCGGCGCGCGGTCGTCCGGGTGGGCGCCCGCGGCCGTGCCGGCGGATTCAGGCGGACTCAGGCGGACTCAGGCGGGTTCGGGGGCGAGCGTTTGCGGGGTGGGGGCGCTGGAGGTCAGGCCTGCCTGGTGGGCGGCGGTGGTGGTGGCGGCAAGGACGGTGTGGACGGGAAGGCCGAGACGGGCGGCGAGGGCGGCGGCGGGGGCGAACTCGGGCGTCGCCTGGAGGATCCTGCCGCAATGGTGGCCCACCTTGACGGGGAGGCTGCTGCCGAGGACGTCCACCTGGGTCCAGCCGCGTTGGAGTTCGGTTTTGCGGACCGGCCGTTCGCGTACGCCAAGGGTGGTGGTGAGGCGGAAGACGGCGTCCCGGAGGGGGCGGGCGTCGTGCGGTGGGCACAGGACGGAGAGCGTGTGCGCGGGGCGGCCCTTCTTCATGAGGATGGGGGTCAGCCAGGCGTCCGAGGCGCCGGCCTCCATGAGGGACGCCAGGACGCTGGGCCATGCGCGCGGGTCCAGGTCGTCGATGTTGGTTTCCAGGACGACGGCTTCGGCGGCGTCGAAGGCGGAGTCGAGGGTCGTGGCCGGGGCCGGGGTGCCGAGGAAGACGCGGGTGACGTTGGGGCGTCCGGGGGTGTCGCGGCTGCCGGCGCCGATGCCGGTTCGCTCCAGACGCAGGTGCGGCAGGGGGGAGCACTCGCGGGCCAGGGTGGTGAGCAGCGCCATGCCGGTGGGGGTGGCGAGTTCGCCCTCGCCGCCCGCGAACACCTGCCACCCGGCGGCGAGTTCGGCCACCGCAGGGACGGGGACGGGCAGTTCGCCGTGGGCGGTGGTGACCCGGCCGACGCCCAACGCCACGGGACCTGCGGTCAGATCGGTCACGGCGAGGTCGTGCAGCGCGGCACAGACGCCCACGACGTCGGCGATGGAGTCCCAGGCACCCACCTCGTGGAAGTGCACCTCATCCGTTCCGGTGCCGTGTACGCGTGCCTCGGCGACGGCGAGGCGGGCGAAGGCGGCGAGTGCCGAGGCGCGGACCGGATCGGCCAGGGGCGCCTGCTCGATGAGGCGGCGAACATCACGCCACGTCCGGTGTGCGTGGTCGTCCGCGCTCGGCGTCACGTGGATCCGCGTCGCTCGCATACCGGCGCGGATGACCTGGGTCTGCGCGAGGCGCACCTCGCCGGGCACCACCGCCTCCACCGCGGCACGCACGGTGCTCAACGCGGCCCCGGCGTCGACGAGGGCGGCGAGCAGCATGTCCCCGGCGATGCCGGCGGACGCATCGACCCACGCGGCCCTCATGGGCGCAACCGATGCAGGACCTCGCCGGCTTGCGGCACGACGAGGGTGTCCGGGTCGGCGGCGAGCGCCGCGAAGTCCACCGCGGAGGGGTCCAGATGGCCGAGGTTCGCCCCGCGGACGACGTCCTCGGGAATGCCGGTCGCGAGGGTGACGGTCAACCGGCAGCGCTCGCCGTGCTCTTCGTCGTAGGTACCCGCGCCGCGCAGGTGTGTGGAGTGCGCCAGGACGCCCCAGTGCAGGTGCTTGAAGCGGTCCCACTGCTTGGTGAAGTAGTCGCGGCAGTGATAGCCGATCTCCTCGATCTCCGGGTGCATCGCCGAGATCGTTCGCACGTGCGGCGCGTACAGGACGACCTCGCCGCCGTCCGCGACGACCGGTTCGAGCTTGTAGAAGCCCTTCGCCGCGGTCCAGATGTCCTCGTACTTCTCCGGGATCACGGACACCACACGCCGCACGGGGGCGTCGAGGTAGCGGACGTGGACCTGCGCGGACACGTCGGCCGCCGCCGACCAGGCCGCCTCCGGGGTCCCGTACGCCATCGAGTGCAGCGCCCCGGTGCCGGATTCGACCACGACGCACAGCGCGCGCCTGCGGCTCGGGATCAGCGCGGCCGCCTCGTGGATCAGCGCGCGAACCGGGGTGATGCCGCGCGTTCCGATGATCTCCGCGCTGGTGATCAGGGCCCCGAGCCAGTGCGACAGGTCGATGATGTCGGCGCCCGCGACGCCGGGGAAGAAGTACTTGTCACCGCCGGAGAAGCCGACCACTTCGTGCGGGAAGACCGGGCCGACGACCAAGGCCACGTCGTGGTCCACGACGGCCCGGTTGAGGCGCACGTCGACCTCCTGGCGCAGCAGCCCGCCGGACAACTCGGCCACGCGCTCGGCGCCGATCGTGCCGACCGAGGCGAACGTGGACGGCTCCCACCACTCGTGGTTGAGGACGGTCATGCCCGGCAGCGGCGGGACATGGGCGGCCAATTCGGCCTCGCCCATCGGCGCGTGCGTACCCAACGCGACAAGCACCGTCAACCGGGAGACCCGGCCGTACAGCGCCTCGTGCACCGCGGAGAGCAGCAGCGGAAGCGGGCAACTGCGGGTGCCGTCGGGTACCACCAGGCATACGCTCCGGCCGTCGAGATCCTCGTCGGCCAGTTGTTCGGCGACGAAGGCTCGCACCCGGGCCTCGGGAAGGACGGCGTCCGGCCCGCCGATCTGTGCTGTCATGGCGGCCAGAGGACCATGGCGTCGGACGCGGTGCAAGTGCCCAGGGCAACACATGGCAACCGGTTGCCGCGCCGGGCCGACGGCAGCGAACATGCCGTCATGCCAAGCCCCCACTCCGACCGACCACTTCCCGTCGCCCCCGGTGTGCGGGCTCTCGCCCGGTGCCGGTACGAGACGGTGCGCGACCTGCCGATCCCGTCACCGCACCGGCTCGACCGGGACGGGGCATTCGAGGCGGCGGCGGAACCGGTGGGCGTCAACCCGCGAAAGGTCTTCGAACTGTGACCGCCCAACCCGCGACCCGACCCCTGTCCCGCGCGGTGGACGGGCGCCCCGCCGCGCCGGTGCGCATGCTCCACCTCGGCCTGGGCGGCTTCTTCCGGGCCCACCAGGCCTGGTACACCGAGCACGCCGGCGACGCCGACCGGTGGGGGATCGCGGCGTTCACCGGGCGCAGCACCGCGATCGCCGAGCGGCTGACCGCCCAGGACGGGCTCTACACGTTGGTCACCCGTGCTCCCGACCGCGACCGCTTCGAGGTGATCGGCTCGCTCACCTCGGCGCACTCCGGCGGCGACCACGCCGCGTGGCTGGAGCACTGGCGGCGACCGGAACTCGCGGTGGTCACCCTGACGGTCACCGAGGCGGCGTACACACGCGCCCCCGGGGGCGGCCTGGACACCCGACGCGCCGACGTGAGTGCCGATGTCGCCGCACTCCGCGCCGATCCGAACGCCCCGGTCTCGACCGTCGCCGCGCGGCTGCTGGCCGGGCTGGCCGCCAGGCGGCTCGCGGGCGGCGACCCCGTGGCCGTCGTGCCGTGCGACAACCTGCCGGGAAACGGCGAGGTCACCGCACGGGTGATCGGCGAACTGGCGGACGCGATCGGGCGCCCCGGATGGCGCGAGGCGGCCACGCACGCCTCGTACGTCGGCACCATGGTCGACCGGATCACCCCGTGGACCACCGCGGACGACGTGGCCGCCGCCACCGACGCGACCGGGCGCCGCGACGAAGTCCCGGTCGTCACCGAGCCGTTCACCGAATGGGTGCTCGACGGCGAGTTTCCGGCCGGGCGGCCGCGCTGGGAGGACGCCGGTGCCCGCTTCGTCGCCGACGTCACGCCGTACGAGGAACGCAAACTGTCCCTGCTCAACGGCGCCCACTCGCTGTTGGCGTACGCGGCGCCGCTTCGCGGGCACGCCACCGTCGCCGAGGCCGTGGCCGATCCGGTCTGCCGGGTCTGGGTGCGCGAATGGTGGGACGAGGCCTCGGCCCACCTGGACTTCCCGGAAACCGCGCTGGCCGGCTACCGGGACGCGCTGACGGCCCGCTTCGCGAACCCGCGCATCCGGCACACCCTCGCCAAGATCGCCGAGGACGGAGCCCAGAAGATCCCGGTGCGCGTGCTTCCGACGCTCTACGCCGAGCGGACGTCCGGGGCGATGCCGCCCGGTGCGCTCCGCGTCATCGCCGCGTGGCTGCTGCACCTGCTCGGAAGCAACGGGGTCCCGGTACGAGACGCCGCAGCCCCCATCCTCACCGGGTCACCGTCCGACGCCGCGCACGCCGTGCTCGCCTTCCTCGATCCCGTCCTCGCCGGAGACACCGAACTGGTCGAGGCGCTCACCGCCCGCGCCTGGGAACTCACCTGACCGAGGACATCGAGGTGCCCGGCGCCGAGATCGGGGCGCTCGCGGGCGACCCGCGCGAGGCGGCTCCGGCGATGCTCCGTGCCGCCGGGTTCCGGAGGGTCGCCGTCGATCTCGCAGGCACGCAATCGGGTGCCTGCACGCTTTCCCTGATCGGAGTTCGCCATGGCTGAATCGTTCGCACGTCTCGACCACGACCGGATCGACCGGAGAGGATATCCGGAGGCGATCTTCTGCGAGGGCAAGACCCCGGAGCAGGTGGGCGCGATCGCCCGCGAGCTGCGCGAGCGCGGCCGGGCGGTGGCCCTGTTCACCCGCGCCGGCCCCGAGCACGCGCGGGCCGTCCTCGCCGAACTGCCCGACGCCCGGCACGAGTCGGACGCCCGGTTGCTGGTGTGGCCACCCGAACCGCCCGCTCCGGAGGGAGGTCTCGTGGTCGTGTTGGCGGCGGGCACCTCCGACCTCCCGGTGGCACTCGAGGCCGAACTGACCGCCCGCTACCTGGGACGGCGCTGTGAGCTGGCCGTGGACGTGGGCGTTGCCGGACTCCACCGCGTGATCGGCATGCTCGACCTGCTGCGTTCCGCCCGGGTCGTGGTGGTTGCCGCGGGCATGGACGGCGCGCTGCCCAGCGTGGTGGCGGGGCTGATCGCCGCGCCGGTCGTCGCGCTGCCGACCTCCGTCGGCTACGGAGCGGCCTTCGGCGGCCTGGCCCCGCTGCTGTCGATGCTCAACGCGTGCAGCCCCGGGGTCGCGGTGGTCAACATCGACAACGGCTACGGGGCCGGGCACCTGGCCGCGCAGATCGCGGCGCCTTTCACGCCGGCGGCCGGCGCCCCATAGTGGGGTCGGACGGTCGGGAATGCGCCCCGCTTCGTGGCCGGCTATCCCCAACGCTTGGCCCAAGTCCTCGACGGGCCTTGCCGATCGGCGCTTGTGCCCGCATCGGCGCGCACGAGTTCTCTGCCCACAAGCCCTCGCACGCAAGCTGCTGTTCACAAGCCCCTGCTCACAAGCCCCCGCACGCGGGCTGGGCTCTCGCGGCAACACATGACAACCGATTGCCGTGGCCTCCGGCTGCGGACAACCATTCGGAGTATGCCCTCCTCACTCCATCCCGACCGGCTCCTGCCCGTCGACGCACAAGCACGCGCCGTCGCCCGCCGTCTCTACGAAGCGGTCCGCGACCTGCCGATCCTGTCGCCGCACGGTCACGTGGACCCTCGGTTGCTGGTCGAGGACGAGCCGTTCAGCGATCCGGCGAGTCTGCTGATCTCCCCCGATCACTACGTTACGCGCCTGCTGCACGCCTGCGGTGTCCCGCTGGACGAACTCGGGGTAGGGCAGGGGCCATTGCCCGAACAGCAGGCCCGCCGAGTGTGGCGCACGATGTGTGCGCACTGGACCGCCTTCCGAGGGACCCCCGTCCGCTACTGGATGGAGGCGGAACTCGTCGAGATCTTCGGCGTGACCGAGCGGCCCGCCGCCGCCACGGCCGACCGGATCTACGACCGGATCGCCGCGCGGCTGGCCGAACCGGCCTTCCACCCGCGGGCACTGTTCCGCCGCTTCGGCATCGAGGTGCTGGCCACCACCGACGACCCCGCGGACGACCTGGCCGCGCACCGGGCACTGGCCGCCGACCCCGAGTGGACGGCGCGAGTCGTCCCCACGTTCCGACCCGACCGCTACCTGGAACCCGGTCAGGGTTGGGAAAAGGCCGTGGCGCGCCTGGGCGAGGCCGCGGACATCGACACCTCGGACTACGACGGCTACATCCGGGCGTTGGAAAACCGACGACGCCACTTCATCGCGCACGGCGCCACCTCCGCCGACCACAGCCACCCGGACGTGGGCACCGAACCGCTGACCCACGGCGAGGCCGCCCGCATCTACCGGGCCGCCTTGCAGGGCACGGCGAGCGAAGCCGAGGGCGTCGCCTTCCGTCGACACATGCTGCTCGAGATGGCCCGCATGTCCTGCGACGACGGCCTCGTGATGACCCTGCACCCGTCCGTGCGCCGCAACCATCACACACCCACCCACGACCGGTACGGCCCCGACACCGGCCACGACATCCCGCTGCGCGCCGAGTTCACCGACGCCCTGCGTCCGCTCCTGCAAAGGTACGGAACCGCCGAAGGGTTCCAGCTGATCCTGTTCACCCTCGACGAGACCGTCTTCACCAGGGAGATCGCTCCGCTGGCCGGGTTCTACCCCTCGGTCTACGCGGGCGCCCCGTGGTGGTTCCTCGACGCTCCCGACGCCATCCGCCGGTTCCGCCGCGCGGTCACCGAGACGGCGGGATTCTCCCGGACGTCCGGCTTCGTCGACGACACCCGGGCCTTCTGCTCCATCCCCGCCCGACACGACATGTCGCGGCGGCTGGACTGCGGCTATCTCGCCGAACTGGTCGCCGAACACCGACTCGACGAGGACGAGGCGATGGAGACGGCGGTGGATCTGGTCACGGTCAACCCGCGCAGGGCGTTCAAGCTGTGATCACCGCCTCGACCCGAACCCTGAAGGACGCGCACGGAAATCGCGCCCTCCGGGGGCCGGGGCATCACCGGGGCGGCTTGGCGGGCACCTCGGTACGGGTCGGGGTGGACCACACCTGCCCGCTCACCGGACCCAGGTTCCCCTTCGCGGGATCGTCGGGAACCGGAGGTTCCAGCACGGCGCCGCCGTCACGCACCGCGAGCCAGCCGGTGGCCGGGCCGGCGGGACGGCCTTCGAAGGGGCGTCCGGCGGCGAGTCGCGGGTCCACCTGCTCCCACCCGGCGCCGGTGAGCCGCCACAGGCCGGACGAGGAAACCGCCTTGCAGGGTTGGTCCGCCGACATGGAGTACCCGGACATGCTCGCGTAGAGGGTGTCGCCGTTGAAGAACACCTCGTCGAACATCTGGCCGGCGGGCGGCTCGGGCTTCGCGATTTCCTTCAGATCACCTCCGCCGAGCACGTAGACGCCCTCCGGCCGCCCGCACGCGGCCCAACCGGTGACGACGGCGATCCGTTCCCCCGTGGCGCCGACCGCGATGTCGGTCAGCACCCGGCCGGCGACCTCGTGCGATGCGCCGACCTGGCCGGAGACCGGATCGACCAGCCACAACCGCTCGAGCGCGTGCGCGCCGCCGGAATCCATCACGACGAGCTTGCCACCGACCGCGCCCTGCAACATCTTCGAACCCACCGCGGCGCGCGGGTACGCGGGTTGCGTCGAGCCGAGTTCGTCGAGCGTGTGCGCGTCGTAGCGGGTGAGCGTGCCGTCCGGGTCGACGCGGAGCACCAGGTCGCCGCCAGGGGCACCGGTGCCGGGATCGGTGACCGTGACGTTCTCGACGAAGGCGGGCAAGGTGTTCTTGTCGGCACACCAGTCGCACGGCTTCTCGACCAGGCGGGTGTCGGGGCCCGCCCACGAGAACAGGGTGCGCTCGTCGGCGCCGAGGAGCAGCGTGTGATCCGCCGACCAGGTGATCCACCGCAGCGGCGCCTGCGGATCCACACGGCGTACCGGGCGGGGCGTGCTGCCGTCGAACGCGAACAGCGTGCCGTCCTGCACGAATGCGGCCTGCGTGCGCCCGGCCGGGCCGGCCGGGCGGGTGGGCGTGGGGGACGGCGCCGTCCGGAGTTTGTCGATCATCCCGGGGATGTTCAGGAACCCGTGGCCGGCGCCTATCTTCGAACGGTCCCTCCAGCTCACCCGGTTGGGGTCGGCGGAGTCGATCAGTGCCCGGGCGATGTCGTCGCCCTTCGCCTGCCGGTTCACGAAGCGGCCGATGGCGGCGGCCGCCGCGACGTGCGGAGCTGCCTGCGAAGTGCCTTTCAGCCACTCGTACTTGCCACCGGGATACGTGGATATCACCGTGCCGTCGTGTCCGACGTTCGGCGGCAGCAGGAAATTGTGCTCGCCGCCCGGGGCGACCAGGTCCACATCGCCGTTCTTCGTGGAGTACTTGGTCACCTCCGAGTCGCCCTTCACCGCGCCCACCGCGACGACGCCGTCCAACGCTGCCGGGACCTGCCGCTGGTCGCTCTGGTCACAATCCCCCGCACTGCCACCGCAGTTCCCGGCGCTGGAGACCAGGACGACGTCGTTGTGCCGGGCGAACTCCACCGCCGCGGCGGCGAACGCCATCGCATCGTGGTAGTCGGGTTGCCCGTAGAGCGCGAGGGGACTGCCCAGGGACATGTTGGCCACATTCGCGCCGTGGTTGACCGCCCAGGCCAGACCGACCGACCACGATGGCCCCCGGTCGTTCGCATGCTTGAGGCGCACGGGTACGTCCAGCACCGACACGCCCGGCGCCACGCCGACGATGCCGCCGTTGTTCCGACGGGCGGAGATGATGCCGGCCACGTGGGTGCCGTGGCCGTCCGGGTCGGGCTCGCCTTCCCCCTCGTAGTGGCGTCGGCCGACGACCGCGCCCGCGAAGTCCGGGTGGGCGGCGTCGATACCGGTGTCGATCACCGCGACCACGACTCCGGTGCCGTCGGGCCACGGGAGTTCGCTGGACTTCTCCGGGACTCCGAGGGCGTCCAGGGCCCACTGGTCTTCACGCTCGTCGTCGGCCGCGTCGGCCTGTGCCGGCGGGGCCACCGCGGCGACGACGACCCCCGGATCCTGCGCCAACGCGGCGCGCCGGGCGCCGACATCGGCGGCGGGCAGGTACTCGGTCGTCGTCGACAGGCATGTGCCGTCGACGCGCAGCACGTCGAGGGCGACGAGACCGGGGGCACCCGGGCCCTTCCCGGGCGCGGCGGCGCAGGAGGGATCAGGCCGCGCGCCGCGGATCTGCGCGAGTTGGCGCTCGTTCAGCACGTCTTCGGCCCGGACCGCGGGACTCGCCGCACCACTGCGCTCGTCGTCGCCGCGCAGCACGACCACCAACACGGTCGCCACCACGGCCAGGACAAGGAAGATGGCCGCGGCGACCAGCGCCCAGCCGCGACGCCCTCCCGGCCGCCTCACCGTTCACCCGTCGCCGGCACCGTCGTCGGGATCATCGTCACCGTCATGTCGTCACCGTCATCGTCGCCCATGCCGCCCCCGATTTCGCCCGCACTCATCGGCCGTCCCGGTCCCGGTCGCCGACGATATCGCGCCACGCGGGGAGTGGGGGTAGAACCGGGTCCTGGTGCCGCCGGGGCCACGAGTCTTCGGGGTGGCATGTCGGGGCCGACAGTTGGGCTGTGGCTCTTCGAACGCTGCGGGTTCGAGGACATCCTGGCCGGTGTGGTCCCGTGGTTGGAGACCTTCTGCGAACCGGTGGAGACCAAGGCCGGCGGCGAGGTGGACTTCCGGGTGCGTGACGGTTCCGCCCTGGGCCTGCGGGCCTTCGATCCCGCCGGCGTCGGCGTGTTCTTCCTGTCGGAGGACGAGGAGGTGCCTGCGGCGGACGAAGTACGCGGGGCCAAGTGCCCACACTTCCGACGCGGAGCCACGTGCCCGCACACCCGGCGGGCCCAGGTGGCCCACACACCCCCACGCGGGGCCAAGTGCCAACCCACCTCCACGCGGAGCCACGTGCGCGCACGCCCCGGCGAAGCCGCGTGCACCCGCGAAGCCCGCCGCCCGACCCGCCCCACCGAGGTCTCCCATGCACGCCGATGCCCCACCCCGGCCGGCCACCGGGCCGCCCACGCACACCGCTCGCCCACGACGACGCGTCGGCCCACGTACTGCGGTGCGCCGCCTACGAGTTCGGCCTGACCACGGCGCTGCTCCTGCTTGTGGTCACCACCGTGCGATGGCTGCTTTCCCCCGACTCGCCGATCGCACTCGAAGACCCCGACCTCGCATTCGCGGTGATCGGCGCGATCGTCGGCATACTCCTGACCGCGCTGATCCTGTCCCCACCCGGCCGTCGCTCCGGCGGCCACCTCAACCCGGCCGTCGCCGTCGCCCTGTGGCGCCTGGGCGCCTTCCCCGGCCGAGCCGTGCTCCCCTACCTCGCCGCCCAGGCAGCCGGCTTGCTGACCGGCGCCGCCCTCGGCGGCCTCCTGTGGGGCTCCTCCGCCCGTCGCTATCCGATCGCCTACGCATCCGTGGCCGCCGACCTCGGCTGGACGACCATCGCCATCTGCGCCACCGAAGCGGGCGTCATGCTCGTCGTCGCCCTCATGCTCGGCGCCCTCCCGACCCGCCCGCGCCTGCGCACACTGCTCCCGTACGCAGTCGGCCTGACCGTCGCCCTGACCATTGCACTCCTGGCCACCAAAAGCGGCGGCTCCGCCCACCCGGCCCGCCAACTCGGCCCGGCCCTGCTCTCCGGCCACACCGCCAACCTGTGGCCCTACCTCCTGGCCCCACCGGCCGGCGCCCTCCTTGGCACCGCCCTACACGATCGGCTCACCCCAACTCGCCCACGCCGTTCGGTAGGTGGTGCCTTGGCCCGGCGGACCGGACCGGGACCGGATATCCGGTGTCCGCCCGCCTCATGAGGACGCATGATGGTGCGCATGACGTTGGCCACCCCCATACTGCACACCGCTCGCCTGCGACTGCGCCCCTTCACCGACGCCGACACGGAGCCCCTCTTCGCGCTGCACAGCAGCACCTACGTGATGCGCTACTGGGACTCCCCGCCGTGGCTCGAACGGGCCCGCGCCGAGCGGTTCATCAAGATGTGCCGGAAGATGGCGGACGACGGCACCGGGGCTCGGGTGGCCATCGACCGTGCTTCCGACGGGGCCTTCGTGGGCTGGTGCGGTCTGACCGCATGGGACCAGGACTATCGCAGTGCGTCGTTGGGCTACTGCCTCGCCGATGCGATGTGGGGCCACGGCTTCGCGACGGAGGCCGCGCACGCCTTGTTGGAGTGGGCGTTCGACACACTGGACCTGAATCGGGTTCAGGCCGAGACCGATACGCGCAACGGGGCATCCGCCCGGGTCCTGGAGAAGATCGGATTCGTGCGCGAAGGGACGCTGCGGGAAGACTGCGTCGTGAACGGTGAGGTATCCGACTCGTGGGTGTTCGGTTTGCTCAGGCGAGAGTGGCGGCCGTCGGCCGTGCCATCCGGCCCTGCCTCCAGGCCGTGATCATCGGCTCGATCAACACCCGCGGCTCATCCGACAAATCGCTGGGGTACGGCTCTCGTCTCCTGCCCCGCATCTCGGCATGGGCGTGCCCAGAGGGCGGTCGAACCTGACAATCAGTACCACGATCGAGCGATCACGAGCCGAGGAAGATCGGACTCAACGTCCGCTCAATAGTCGTAGGAGGCTTCCTCGAAGCTATCCGGGTCGGTGACCCAGCCTGCGTTGAGGACGAGTCGAGAGGTGCGGTGCAGGGCGAGGAAGGCGAACGGGCGATCGAAACGGACGCTGATCTCGCGGGTCCGGAAGGGGTGGCGCAGGATGCCGGCAGCGAGTCCGGAGAAGGCGGTGACGGCTGCGGAGCGGAAGCCACGCGCGCCGAAGGTCGCCGTCATGGTCTGCGCGGCTTGCTGGATGGCCAGGGGTTCGGCGCTGATGCCGGGGAAGTGGTGCTGTGAGACGTCCGTTGCCGTGCGCAGGCCGAACAGGTCGGCGTGGGCGAGGAGGTCGTGGTGGGCTTTGACGGTGAACGCGACGGTATCCACGTGGAGCGTGGGTTCGCCGTCGACACTGGGGACGCGAGCCACGGACAGCCCCGGGCCAGGGGCGCCGTCGGGGAGGCGATCGCCGGGGACGGTTGCCCGTCGGTTGTGAAGTGTGGCCACGGCGGCGGCCAGTACCTGGCCTGCGGTGGCTTCGGGTGCTCCGAGGTACAGGTGGACGTCGATGCCGTGGGCGCCGACGACCTGAAGTTCGGTGAGGGGGCCGACCGCCGTGTCCGCGACACCGACACGGTTCAGGAGAGCGGAACTTCGGGACAGGCCGGCCAGGACTCTGCCGTACCAGGGCCCTGTCTCGGCTTCGAGTACACCTGGGACGAAGGGTCGGACCCAGTCGGTGCGGAGGGTCAGGGCGCCGGCCGACACCAGCCGAGTCTTGTCGTTCACCGTGATCGGCATTGCGTCGATCTGCCCGTCCGTGCACTTGGCCGCCCAGGCGTCGAGGTGCAATCGGTCGCGGGCGGGGTCGCCGGTGAGTTGCCCGTGTATTTGGGCGGGCACTTGGTTCAGCCAGGCCGGTTCGATGGGCAGGGTGTCGCGAGTGAACAGGCCCAGGGCCATGCTCAGGCCACGCATGGCCCCGAAGGTGGAGAGCAGGTCTCGTGCCGCCATCGCGGCGTCGTCCGCCGGGACGCCGAATGCTGCCGAGAGTTCCTGCCGGGCGGGACCTGCGGCACCGGCGGCGAGGAGACCGAGCAAGGGCCACACTCCGGCTGCGGCAAGTACCGTGCCTTCCTCGGGCAGGGTCGCGGCGGCCCAACGTGCGGTCAGTCCGTTGACGGCTTCGACCGTGCGGTGACTGACCATGCCTGCTTGCCCCTTCGTCGCTCACGGATCCCCGCGAGAGTAGAGCAGGAAGCGTCGACCGGCGAGCGCATTGCACGTCGCGGTCACTCGGGGACCGACCCGCGGCCCGGGCCAGGCAAGACCCGGGCCGATCTCCAGGGTTGCGATCGGCGGCTCCTCGTCACGAGATCCGGGCCTGGGAGTGCAGGTGTCTTGGCACAAGCAGAGCGGTGTGAACGTTCGGAATGTGGAGTGCCGGGGAGGCCACCGGGGTCATCTTGCCCGCGACCTTGAGTGTGGTCACCGAGGCCGCCCGGGGCGGGCGTTCGCGTTCACGGACTCCGACCCCGACCCCGACGCGGCGCGGACGACTCACCTGGCCCCGGATCGCCCGAGCGGCGGCCGAGGGCGCAGCCCGAACACCACTGAGGGTTTCGCAGCCGAACTTCCGGCACATGTCGATGAGTTCGCGGCCCTGCTCGCTCTCGGCGGGGACACGACCTCGCGAACTACTTCGATCAACCGGGTACGGCGCGGCGGGGCGGCATGCGGACCGCAGAGTTCGCCGGGCCGCATCGTCTGCACAGTGAGAGGGATGCCGATGCCGGATCATGGGGCAGCCCCGACAAGGACAGCCGTCCGCCGGATCACAGCCCGAAGCCGCCGGCCCACCCCAACCCGGACGGCCGACACCCGAACCACACGCGTCCGACGTCGCCTCGCGGTGCTCACAGCCGGCAACCCGGCCCGCCATCGCCGTTCGGAGCGGCTCGGACGCGTGGAAACGAAGTCGCGTCAGGAATGCCGCTGTTGCTCGAAGTAGGGGGCGAGGACGGACACGATCACGACGCTGCTCCCGTCCGGCCGGGGCGCGTTCGTGATGGCCTGGGCGTCGATCTGCGCGGTCGTGCTGGTCGTGGAGCGCACGTCCGTGGGCCGCAACCGGGAGTGGAAATAGGACGACCGGCCCACGTCCCAGAACTGCGCCCGCAGACTCACGCGGGACGGCAGGACTGCGTCGATCTTGCACGCCGTTTCGTAGCCGACCGGCGTGGCGGAGGCGTCGACGGTGGGTGACGCGGGCGCGGGGCATGGCGGCGTATCCGGATTCACGGCACCCGGCTCGGTCCGGAACCAGCCGCCGGCTTGCAGCGCGACGGCAACGACCGTCGCGTTCTCCGCCCGAGGACCGTCGAGCACGTACGCGCGCATCACCTCGCGTTCGCAGCGGACACCGCTCCACCTCCCGCCCCCGGACCCGAAGAACGCCGGACCACGGAACTCACTGCCACACACGTCCGACACCGCCTCGGCGCGGCGCTCGGCGCGCCCGCCCATGGTCTGTTCCAGCGTCGTGTACACGGCCTCGACGTCCCGTACGGCCGTCCCTTGGGCCGCACGAACTCCAGGGGCGCCGGCCACCTTGTCGACGTCGGGCGCATCCGGAGTCTTCTGGTTTTGCGCGAATGAGTAGAGGCCCCACGCGATGAGGCCGAGTAACACGAGAAAGACCAACGCCACCGCGCCCAGGAACCACCTGATCACGCGCTTCGCCATGGAATTCATGGCGCCATCGTGGCTCATGGCCCCGGCCCCCGGCTCCCGGCTCACCGCACAACAGATCCGAATGGGACAGGCGCCCCCTCGTCTGCGCGAGGGTCGGCGGCGCCGATGCACGGGCGATTCATCTCATTCATTCCATTCGTCGAGTGGCTCCTGAAGTTGGGGGACAACGAGACAGACCTCGCGTCGACGCCTGTCGGCGGGATGTGTCGGGGCGGGTGCCTAGGCTCGCCTGTGTGGACTGGATGCGGGACGAGGAGTATTGGCCGAACAGGCCGCTGAATACGCCCACTTCGCTGCTCGCGGTGACATGGCGGGTCTGGCGGACGCGGTGATACGGGCCGCGTGCCGCAACGGCACCATGACCGGACCGGGCATCACCGGCACCGCGTGGTTACGCGCGTTACCCGACGAGCACCGGCGCGAACTCGCACGCATCTGGGCCCACCGCCTGACCACGTCGCCCGACGACCGGCACCACGAAGACCCGCGCACCGAGTTGCTGATCGTGGCGAGCAGCGTGGTCCGCGGGCTCGACCCGGACCTGTTGTCCGACGAACGCCGCGCCCGGCTGCGAATACTCGGCGGAAGTACGTCTACCACGTGCGGAGGGTCTCGCGGCGTTCGGCGGGGTCCTCGATGACGTTGAGGACGTAGGTGAGCAGGACGACGTCGGCGGGGGCGACGGGGGCGTCGGGTCGGTAGTGGGGGGTCCAGCCGTCGGCGGTGATCCGCATGTCGTGCAGGGCGCGTAGGTCGCCGCCGCGGCCGCACCCGTAATCCAGGACGCTGGTGTGGGGGTGATCGGTTGGTCGGCGACGACCTGGCGGGCGCGGACCCATAGTGCGGTGCGTGCGATGGCGGTAAGTCGGCGGTCGCTGCCCCACGTTCGTGCCACGCATTCCATCCCGGCCCATGCGCGCGGTGGGTGTGCGGGGCCGGGTGTTCCGGGAAGGTTGCGCCGCGCGCGGGGCGGGTCGGCGGCCGGTAACCGGATCAGTGGTGTCGGCGGCCTCGCGGTGGGGGTGTGTCAGCCTCGGACGGTGAGTGTTCCCGGGACTCCGGGGCTGCCCGGGATCAGGCGGGCGGTGGACGGCCACGGGCCGCCGCCCTCGGTGATGCCGCCGTAGGGGACGGCGATGGCGCGGGTGGCGTGTTTGTTGTGGGTGAAGACGAAGAGGGCTCCGGCGCCGGAGTAGTAGTCGGAGCCGCTGGCGCTGCCGTCAGGGAGGTCGATGCGGTCGCCGGTGGCGGTTTCGATGTCCTTGCGGGAGGCGCCTCGAAGAAGACGTAGACGTTGTCCCAGGTGAAGGTGGTCAGGTCGCTGAGGGCGCCCTCGCGGCCGTGTTCGCCCAAGTCCTTGATGCCGGTGACGAGTCGGTCGTAGGCCTTGCCGTCGTTCTCGACGCCGACGTTGCCCGATTCCTGACTGCATGCGGTCAGGAGGAGGCCGAGGATCAGCGCGAGGGTCGCGGCGGCCGTGCGGCGGCGGTTCAACTGACCGTCGATCCGTTGTCGACGCCGCTGCCGGGGTCGTAGCCGTTCTTTTGAGGCTGGTCGTTCGGGGGGCCGGTGGGCGGGGCGCCGTGGGCGGGCACGGGTGGGTCGGGTTTGGGGATCACGGTATTGCGGCCGATCTCTTCCTGGTCGCTGAAGACGAGTTCGTGGTTGCGGTCCAGGACGACGGCGCGTCCTTCGCGGATGGCGCGGTCTATGTGGTCGGCGAGTTCGGCGGGTGACGCGTTGGGGTGTTCCTGGGCGATGCGGCGGCCGAGGTCGTTGTTGTACAGGTCCATGGCCTCGCGGTGGCCCGGGTTGCCGGTGAGTCCTTCGTGCGCGGTGGTGTACTTGGCGGCCCAGTCGACGCCGAATCTCTGGGTGAGCAGGGCGTTCCAGTAGGTGTGGCGGAAGGCGTCCTGGTGGTCGTCGTTCTTGTCGTCGGAGGTGAAGCGTTTCTCGGCTTCGGAAAAGGCTTCTTCCCTGATGTCGCCGAAGTCTTTCTGGGCGAGCCGGCCGAGGCGGTCGAGGAGGTCTGCCTCGGTGCGGGTGACCTGTTGTTGGCCGGTGACGAAGCCGACGATGCCGCCGGGCCATTTCGTGGTGCCGCGGGGGTCGTCCATGGCCTGGAAGGTGGTGAGGATGTCGGCGCCGTTGCCGTCGCGTCCGAGGGTGGCGTGGGGGTTGAAGGAGTCGTCGCGGGCGCTGATGTCCTGGTAGATGTCCCATTGGGCGTCGTTGTCGGCCTGGGTGGCCTGTGCGAGGGCCTGGCCGACGCGCCAGGCGAAGTCCTGGGCGCGCCTGGTGTAATCGACGTTGATCTGGGCGGCGGCCCAGCCGTCGCCGGCGGCGGACAGGGCCTGGGCGACGTCGTCGGGGATGCGCCAGTCGACGCCGCCGTCCTCGCGGACGGTGAACCCGGGTGAGCGGGAGATCTCGTCCAGGACGGCGCGCAGGGCGGTCTGGGCGGCTTTGAAGGCGTTGTGGGCGTCGGAGACGGCACGGGACAGCGCGGCTGCCTCGGCGGCGGCGAGGCCGATCTGGCGCTGGGTCTCGGCGAGGCGGGCGCGGGCGGTGTCGGCGACGGAACCGCTCCAGCCGGTGAGGCCGGGGGAGTTGAGGACTTCGGCCTGGTGGCGGTCGGACAGGCCCTGGAGTTTGGCGCGGACGGTTTCCCAGGCGGTCGTCGTCTCGGTGAGGAGGTCGACGTTCGCGTCCCGGACCTGGGTGAGGGTGAGCACGCCGCGACATCGCCGACCTGTACAAGGCCGAACACACCCTGCCACTGGCATTCTCCCTGCACAGGTCCGACGACCCCGAGGGCGAGGCTCGCCGCTCCTTCCGCGAGAAGCTGCGCCTGGTCAAGCTGCTGCCGCGGATCGTCGCGGACGTACAGAACCTCCTGGACCCCGACGCGGACACCCGCGAACGCCTGGAGGACGCCGAGGACTCGGTCGCCGAGATGGCCAACCTGTGGGACCCCGAGCGCGGCTGGGTCGCGGGCGGCATCAACTACGGCGAGACGGAGGCGTCGTGACCTCCCTGGTCGTGCTCACCACCACCGCCGTCCCCGACCACGTCCGAGGCGGCATCAGCCGCTGGATGATCGAGACCGTCCCCGGCACATACGTGGGCATGCTCAGCGCCCGCGCCCGCGACGAGGTCTGGGACCTGGTCAGCGAGTCGGTGGGCAAAGGCGCGGCCGTGCTCATTCACCCGGCCCGGACCGAACAGGGCTTCACCATCACCACGGCAGGCGAACGCCGCCGCGTCCCGATCGACTTCGACGGCCTGACCCTGATGGCGTTCAACCCGCTGGAGCCCCGAGGCGAGGTCGATCCGGGAGAGACCGCCGGGGGGCCTTAGCCCGTTCACAGCCGCCGGCCCACCGACACCACACGAGGTTCGGCCGATCTCGCAAACGTGTCACCGCCCGCGCAGATGCGCCGGATCGTCGTGTGTGGGCGCGACCGGACCGGTTGTCTCCGGACGCGCGGTCCGGCCTTGCCCCTGGTCAGGGGATCGCGTAAGTGCGGCGCTACCGGAGCTCCTGCCCGTGCGCGAGGCCGCGACTCTGGTCACGGTGACGCCTTGGACGTTCTGCACGACCTGGCTCGGGGCACGGTCCTGGCACGACAGGGAGCGGGCAGAGGTGTCGGCGAGCACTGGGGTTGCCTCAAGTACTGCCAGGCGCTGGGGAACGACGGCGGTTTCTTGACCCTGCGCGAAGAGGGACAGGACCTCAAACGCCACTACCGAGCGGTGCAATCGAGCGGTGCGATCGGGCGAACCGAGCGTGGGATTCACGCTCGCGGTAGTCAAGCAGGTGCTCGCCGAACGCCATCCGGATCACGCAATACCCGTCGTCGACGCCGACGCGGCGCTCCAAGCGGGCTGGGCCTTGACCGCCGCCCAGGCCCGGCAGAAGGCGAAGGACGTAGAAGGGACCTGGACGCGACACCGTCCTCACTTCTTCGTCGAACTCTGGAAGGTCGGGGAGCCGTCCAGGGTGGTCCTGATCGTCTGCAAGGACAATCACAGTTGCCGCAGCACGGTGGCCGATCAGTTGTCGACCGCCTCCTCTCATCTGGAACGGGTGCAGATAGGCCCCTGGAACGCCGTCTCGGGGTTGGTGACCAGCGTCGAACTACTGAGCAAGGCGGGCCTGTCCTCCAGTCCTCCAAGCCCCGGGCGACGGCACGCTGTAGTACGGAGCACGGCCGATCACGAACCTGCGGTCGGGCCCGAGCAGCAGAACCTTCGAACCGGGAGGGGGGTGAGCCGCGGCGCGCGAGCCACGTCGTAAACACGTCAGCGAAGTCCCCACGCAGGTGGGGGTGAGCCGGGGGAGGGCGAAACCCTTCCCCAGACGCGCCGACGTGGCCAAGGCCCTCGCCGGCCTCGGGTGTCCGGGCTTCGGGCCCGCCCCGACCGGTCGTCTCACCGGCGGCTACCCGGCGGAGCGGTCTCGGTCGGCGTCCCGGTCGGCGTCCCGGTCGTGGGTGGCGGGCGGCCCACCGCCGCGACCGGTGTAGGCACCGTAAATGGCCCCCACTCCCGCGCCCATGACGACCAGGGAGTCCGGAGCGAGGCCACCGACCAGGACGAGGACGACTCCCGCGGCCAGGACCGCGAGGAAGACGAACCGATCGATCCCCGCACCGTCGTGCAGGCCCCTGCGCCTGGGCTTGTCGTCGTTCATGGTGTTCTCCCTTTCGGTTCACGCCCGCCACGCGGCACGAAGACCCGGACGAGCGGCCGCTCCTTGCGGCGATCCCAGCGAAGCGGCGGTGCTCGTGTTGCCGGAAGAGCGACGAGGTGTTGCCGTGCCGCCACACCACGGATTCCGTCGAATCGGGCAGGATGGGCAATGAAGAACCGCGTCGACCCGGGGGAGTCGTATGGACGCGCACGCTGCGGAGGAAGGTCGTCTGCTCGGCGGGATAGGCATCTTGGCCTGTGCACCGCATCACCGCGCATTCGTGCTGTGGGCCCGCATGGTGTGCATCGACGGCGGGTGGGAATCCCTCGCCGCCCTGGACCGGGCACTGGCCCAGGGCAATCCCCCGCACGAGCCCTACGGACGCAGCGAACTCTCCCGCATGCTCCGCGGCGAACGCATCGCGAACAAGACGGACTTCGCCGAACGCCTGTGCGCCGCCCTCCACCGCACGACCGGGGAGGACGTCCAAGGCCGGACGGCCGAAGGCCGCAGGCTCTTCCACGAGGCGACCCGCGACTCCCACCCCGACCGCTACCAGGCCTACCTCCTCGGCGAGCAACTCGCCGCGATCGACGCGGAACTCACCACCCGCACCGAACAGGCCACCCGCCGGGAAGGCGAACTCCGCACCCGACTGGCCGCCCTCGAACACGATCGCGACGCCCTCGCCGATCAACTGCACGCCCCCGGCGAGGCAGCGGGCACGACAGCCGACACGAACACACGCCTGCACGCGCTCGAGGAGGAGAACACCCGCCTGCGCAGAGCCCTCGACGCCGCCCGCGCCGACCTGGAACGGGCCGAGGAGACACACCGTGGCCTGCTCGACCTCCTCCGCCGTGCCGAACAGGCCGCGACCGACGAACGCGACCTGCGGCTCGCCGCCCAAGACGACGCCACCGCCCGGATCGCGGCCCTGCGCCTGGAGGCACGCGAGTACGCGGACCTGCTCACGCCGACTCACGCTGCCGGCACCGGCCCTCGGAGCGAGGCAACGGCGGACCTGCTCACCCCGACACACGCTTCCGGTACCGGCCCCCGGAGCGAGGCTACGTTCGCCTGGGACGACGAGCTTGTCGACGCGGTGGGGGAATGGGGTGATGCGCTTCCGGCAACACCGTCCGAGCAGCCCGTTCGGCACGAGGAGTCGTTCGGGCCCTCGTTTCCCGACGATCCGATCCCGTGCGGGCACGAGTTGAACGGGTGGCCACGGACGATCGGGTACTGGCTGCTGCTGACGGCGTCCGTGTGCGTGGGGATCACCGGCGAAGTCCTGCTGTGGCTGCCGGGCATGGCGGGCTGGGTCTATCCGTGTGCGGGTCTGGCTCTGGTCGCCGCCATCGGTGCGCTGCATTTCCAGGTCAGGGTCGAAGAGGTCCGCCGGAGGTTTGGGCGGCATGTGGCGGAGTGGGTCGACGGGTTGTGGACCATCGCGTGGATCGGTTCGCTCCTGGCGGGCTTCATCGCGAATCCGCTCGTCCGGCTCGAAGGCCGTCTGCCGCTGCCCTGGTAGGCCAGCCGTCACGGTGGAGCGCCGAGAGCCGGCACTCGCACCGATCGTGTCGGCAAACGGCTCGTGGAGCACGGCTTACGGCCGTCAAGTGCTCCCCGACGCCGGAGAGAGAACCCCACGGCCTGTCCCTTCGAACCCTCATGGTCGAGCCGGGACACCGCGATGGGTCTCGACGCCGAACCTTACGGCCGTCAAGTACGTCGGACACGCGGGTAAGCGGCCCGCCGCCGCGTCGGTGCGCCGGGCCGAGGGGTTCGAAGATGTCCCGGCCTGCTCGACGACGCAGGCCCGCCGTTCCGTAGCCACCACCAGGTCCACCACGACCATCCCGAGGTCACCGTCGCCGCCCCCTCGTTGCCATGCAACTCGCCGTCGATCTCGCGGCGTCGCGCGAGCGCTTCGCAACGACGACGACATGGTGCCGGGACATGACTCTGCCGCCGCACACCACCGACGAAGCCCTGGCGCTGTGCACGACTCTCGGCGCCGCCCACCACGAGTTCGTGGGTCGCCGGTCGCCCTGAATGCCGGCCGGCCGCGGTGGTCTCCCGTCGGTCGAGCTCGTTCGTGTCGATCCCGGTCGACCCGCAGTCGTACGGATGGTCGCCGAGGAGGCGGTACGTCACGATCGCTTCCGTTACGGGAACGTGCCCATGGTCGTGCGCTCCTGGTGCGGCCCGATTTCGTTCCTCTAAACGGGTCTCGATGGCTGAACCGGTCTCGATGGCTACACGGCCTCGACGGCGTTGGCCGGCGACGGTCAATAGCCGTCTTCTGCTTGCCGGTTGATGCCGCGGTGGTCCAGGCTTGATGCAGCGTTCGGGGGTGGGAATGCGCACAGTCGCCGGTCGGTACCGGTTGGAGACGCGAATCGGTTCGGGCGCCGCCGGGAGCGTATGGGCGGGCCGCGACACGATGCTGGACCGCGAGGTCGCGGTCAAGATCGTACGGGGCGTGGACGGCATCGACGACCTGCGCGACAGCCGCGCACGGTCGGAGTATCGCTTCGCGGCGCGACTCGAACACCCCAACATCGTGCGGATGCTCGACATATTCCATGCGGACGGCGAACTGTTCCTCGTCATGGAACTGCTGGACGGCGAGTCGCTCGACCACGTCCTGCTCCGACGCCGTCTCGACATCGGCCAGAGCTGCGCGATCGGCGTGGCGCTGGGCACCGCCCTCGACGTCGCACACCGGGCCGGAATCGTGCACCGCGACGTCAAGCCGAGCAACGTCGTCCTCTGCCGCAGCGGCAGGGTGGTACTCCTGGATTTCGGCATCGCCGTGGACTCCGTGGTCGCACGCAGCCGTACCGCCACCGGCCACGTGATCGGCACCCCCCTGTACATGGCGCCGGAGACGATCGCCGGGTACGACATCGGCGCCGGCATGGATGTCTACGCGCTCGGCTGCATCGTCTACCGCATGCTCAGGGGGCGCCTGCCCGAGGAGTTCGACGGACGCAACGTCGCCCGCGTCTTGATGGCCAAGGTCTCCCAGGACATCGCTCCGCTGACTCCCGCAGACGTTCCGGGCATCCCGCAGGCGCTCGTGAGGTTGGTGGGCCGGATGCTGGAGCGCGACCCGACCCGGCGTCCGTCCGCGAGCGCATGCGCGTCCGCCCTCGCCGAGTGGTCCGACGAAACCTCGCTTCGGGGTCTGCTCGTGGACATCGAACACACCACGCCGATCCCGGCGGGCGAACCCTCCGCCGTCGACGGCACGTCCTCCACGCCACGCACCTTCCCGGGGACGACAGGTCTGACCGTAACGGGCGTCAACAATCGGTCCGTCGCCGATTTGGGGGCCGTCGAGAGACCTTGGTGGGCCACACCCGGGCTCAGTCACGCACTGCTGGACGAGGCCGGGCACGCGGAGGCGGGTGCGTCGCCGCACTCCACCTCACGGCTTCCTCGACAACCTTCCGTGGAGCGCATCGACAGTCGCTTCCACGAAGCGGTCGCCCTGGCGAAGCGGGGCGAGCTGTTGCCCGCGCTGCGGTTGCACGAGGACATCGCCGAGTTGCGTGCCACACTCCTGGGCGCCGACCATCCCCTGACACTGGCCAGCCGCTTCTGGGTGGCGTGGTGCGTGGGCGCCCTCGGGGAACACGACCGCGCCGGTGCGCTGTTGCGCGGCGTCGTCGAACAGACGGAAACGACTGCACTGACCGAAGCCACACACACCGCGGTATCCCGGGTCCCGCACCCGACGGGAGCCCGGACTCTGACCTTGCCGGACGGGGGAACATCGGATGCACCTTGAGATCATCGTCGACCACCCAGACCGGGAGGGCGAACTCCGCGCTCTGTACGCGTGGTTGCTGGCAGACGAGCGGCTCGCGTCGACGGGTCCCGAGCTGGCCTCGTCGCGGCCGATCGGGGACGGCGAGATGGGGCCGGGTCTGGACCTCATCCAGCTCGGCATCGACGGGGGCCTCGGGATCGCCAACCTGGCGCTCGCGGTTGCGACCTGGCGCAGAAGTCGGGTCGAACCGCCGTCCGTGGAACTCAGGCGCGGCGAGGTGTCCGTCGTCCTGCGGGGCGCCGACGACGACGATGTCCGGCGCATCATCGCCGTCCTGGACCGATGACACGCCGGAGGAAGCCCACCGGGAACCCGTAGCCATCCGACGTTCACGACAAGGACGGGGAGAACCGGGTGCAGCAACCCCCCGACCGCGCGGCGTCCCGCGCGGTCCTGATCGGCACCGCCGGGTACGCCAACCTGCCCGAACTCACGGCGGTGACACGGAATCTGGTCGCGATGCGCGCGATGCTGTGCGACAAGGAACTGTGGGGACTGGCGGATGCGTCGTGCCGGACCATCGCGGACCCCGAGCAGCCGGCCGACATCGTCGACGGGGTGAGCGAGGCGGCGCGCGAGGCGAAGGACACCCTCGTGGTGTATTACGCGGGCCACGGACTCCTGGACGCCGACAACGTCGATCTCCACCTCGCGCTGCGGCATTCGCGGGAGTTCCGCGGGTACACGGCCCTGTCCTACCACTACGTCCGCCAAGCCGTGATGCGCAGCCCCGCGAGGCGCCGGATCGTCATCCTCGACTGCTGCTACAGCGGCCGAGCGGCACACCCGTTGATGGGTGCCAACGGCGACGACCTCGCCCAGCACGCGGTCGTCGAAGGCACGTACGTCCTGACGTCGTCATCCCGCGACTCCGTCTCCCTCTCACCCGCCGGAGAGGTACACACCGCGTTCACCGGCGAGTTGCTCTCGATCGTGCACGACGGAATCCCCGACGGGCCGGATCTGATCGACCTCGAAACCCTCTACACACACCTCGACCGCCGACTGCGTGCCCGCAACCGTCCCCCTCCGCAGCGGTGCAATCAAAACACCGCAGGCCTGTTGCCGCTGGTGTGGAACCGAGCCCGCCGAGTGCCCCAAAAGAACGTGATGTCGGCGGCGGACGTGGCCGCGCGCGCATGGGACGTCGGCATGCGTCTGGCCGATGTGCTGCGCGCGACCGGCCGCAACCGCGAGGCCGCCGAGATCCTGACTCTTCTGTGGGACGCCCGGGACACCGACAAGCCACCCGACGATCTCCAGCTGCACCTGCACCTGTCGCAGTTGTTCAACGAACTCGGCCAGGTCGACGAGGCCGCGGAGGTTCTCCGGGAGGCGTACGTGAACCTCGACGAGAGTCACCCCCGCGACGTGCTCGCTCGGGTGTCGTTGGCCTTCGCCAGGCTCATGCGCGAGCGCGGCGACTACGCGAAGGCATGCGACGTGCTGGAGTCGGCCGTCGAATCACTCGGCGACGCGCCGCCGGCAACGACCCCGGTCCCCACCGCGAATGCGGGGTATCCGGGCGTCGGCATGAATCCCGAGGTGGAGGAGACCGCGAGGCTTCGACCGTTCGCCGTCCCGAAATCGACCGACGTCCAACGTCTCCGGATGTGTGGGGCGTGCGGAGCCCCGGACTCGGGAAAACCGTTCTGCGCATCCTGCGGGACGGCGCGGGACAACGGGTGACCCCGTTGCCGGCGACGGTGGCCTCGCACCGGTCGGGCGCGCGGGTCGATGAGTACGGCGCGCTCGCCCGTCAGCGGGTGGGCATCACTCGCCGCCCTGGACGGGGCACCGGCCCAGGGCGGTCCCCGGCACGAGCCCTACGGGCGCAGCGAAGTGTCCCGCAGGGCTCGTGCCGGGATGCTCCGCGGCGAACGCTTTGCGGCGTGGGCGAGGCGATCGCGCAGGCGGGTCAACCGGTCGATCTCTGCGTCGAGCGCGGCAAGTCTGCGCTCGACCGCCAACGACGCGGCGGATTCCGCGCCGGGGAGTCCGTCGGGAGCGGCGCCTGCCGCGTCCGCGTCCCCACAGCGCGGCGCCGTGTCGTCCGCCAGCAGGTCCAGGCGAGACGCGAAGCCGCGCACGTCCTCCACCGTGAGCCCGAGCCGCAGCAGGTCCCGGACGACGCGGACGCGGGCGACGTCGGCCGGCTCGTACTCGCGCTGCCCCGACGCGCTGCGGGCGGGCGCGGGTAGCAGGCCGCGCTGCTCGTAGAAGCGCAGCGCCCTGGGCGTCGTACCGGCCGCCGCGGCCGCGTCCCCGATCCTCATGTCCCACCCGTCTCGTCCTCGTCGTTACGGCTCCACCACGACCGTGCCGAAGTGCCGCCCTTCCAGCAGTTCCTGCAACGCCGCCGGCGCACGGTCGATGCCCCGCACCCGAACGTAGGGGAAGCGGATCCGGCCGTCCCGCAACCAGATGCCGAACTGCTCCTCCCACTCGGCGGGCACGTCCGGGTGGTCGGCGCCGCGGTATCCGCGCACCGAGACCCCTCGGACGACGAGCCGGTACGTGTCGATCTCCGCCGGCGCGCTGCCGCCCGCACGGTCCGCGGACAGCTGCCCGGACAGCGCACCGAGCAGGGCGAAACGTGCGCCGGGACGGGCTGCGGCGACCGCGGCCGTCAGCTGTTCGCCGCCGACGGTGTCGACGACGACGTCCACTCCCTCGGGCGCCGCCTTCGCGAGTTGCTCGCCGATCGGGGCCCGCCCGCGCACCACGACCGCGTCGTAGCCGAACTCCGCCCGCAGCCGTTCGGCCTTTGCCACCGAACCGGTGCTGCCGATCACGCGACCCGCGCCCGACAGCCGGGCGATCTGCCCGGCCAGCACCCCCGTCGCTCCTGCCGCGCCGGTGACGAAGACGGTTTCGCCATCGCGCACGGCAGCAAGTCGCGTGAGCGCACCGTATGCCGCCGATCCCGTCGACAGGTGCGCCACCGGGTCCGGGAGCCTGTCGCCCGCCAAGGTGTATCCATCGGTGGGCAGCAGCGCGAACTCCCGCCAGCCGGACAGGTGGACGACGGTCTCGCCCGGTCGCGCCGACGCTCCCTCGCCCGCCGCGATGACCTCGCCGACCGCCGGGCCGAACAGCGTGTCGCCCGCGCGCAGCGGCGGCAGGGGGACGCCGTCGGTCTCGTCACCCATGAGGGTCCGCAACCCCGGGAAAACCAGGAAGTGTCGGTTCCTGACCAGGATTTCCCCGGGGCCGGGCTCCGAAATCGGCACTTCCGCGACCTGGAGGTCGGCGGCCGTCGGCAGCCCCGGTGGGCGTACGGCGAGGCGGACTGCACGTGTGGTGCGGGGCAGGGATGTACTCATCGCAACTCCTCGACTTGCCGTCGTTCGATGCCGCGCCACGGCCGCTCCGCCGTGACGCCGTGGCGACGCTAAACCCTGACGTGCGGGTCAAAGGCAAGCCCGTGCGGTCGGCCCCGCGAACGCGGGATGTGCCCTTCCGGTAGCGGCATGCCGAACTCGGCCGGAATGTCGGCCCCGCAGTGCGCTTCCGCAACTGGACCACGGAGACGAACAACGATGGCGCTCGGACCCAAAGCGGCTTCAAGGTCAATCCCTATGCGAACGATTCCGACCGGCCCCGCCGGATCGTCGAGAACACCACTACAGGTGCTATCACTCGCCAGGTGATCGCCCCGTATGGCAGCTTGGCAGCCCTTACCGACACGACGGGAAATGTCGTCCTGCAGTTCACCAACCTGCACAACGACGTTGTCGTCGCATTGACCCTTGGTGCGAACCCCACGCCGCAAGCGGTGGATTCGACGAGTTCGGCGTCGTCAAATCGGGCTCCGGTGTGCGATACGGATGGGCCGGCGGTCCCACAGCGCTCGGCCGAGACGCCAAGCGGCAACATTCTCATGGGTGTTCGTCTGTACGATCCGGGCACCGGCCGGTTCCAGAGCGCCGACCCCGTTCGATACGGCAGCGCGAGCTCATACGACTATGCCGACCAAAGCCCCATTGGGAACGAGGACTTGCCCGGATTGTGGTGTGTCGAGAATTGCTGCCGCCAATGGGGTAGCGTAGGCAAACGCTTCGATAGGGACATCACCAACAGAGTCGCCAACCGCAGCTGAGTCGTTGCCGGGCGGTTGGTTCGTTGGTGAGCTGGCTGGTTGGCCCGCTGTGGAGAATTCCCGCTGTGGGGAATCTCGTGGGCGCAGGCTTCGGCTGACCGACGCCCAGGGCTCCGTCATCGCCATGACGGACAAGAACGGCAACAAGGTCAACGCCTACGCCTACGACCCGTACGGCAACGCTCGTACGACGACCGAGGCGGTACCCAACCCGCTTCGCTACACCGGCACCTACCTCGATCCGACCGGCCTGTACGAGATGGGCGCCCGCTATTACGACCCCACTCTGGGCCGTTTCACCCAGCCTGACCCCAGCGGCCAGGAAACCAACCCCTACGCCTACACGGCCGGCGACCCGATCAACCACGTCGATCCCACCGGGCTGGGCCTGAAGTCATGGGTGAAGAAGGGCTCGAAGATCTTCACCAAAGTAGGCGCCGGATGATACGTATTCCGCGCCGTAAGGGACACGGACCACTCGTGGGGCGACGAAGCCAACGATCTCAACCAATGCTTCAACCCGTACGCCGGCTACGTGGAGTGAGACAGAGATGCCCGACTCCCACAACAAGTCAGATCTGCTCGCACTGTCGGTCGTGATCTCCTTCGGGGTCACGGTCGTCCTCAACCTGGCGGAAGCGATCTGGGATCCCTCCGGCGCCGCCTGGCCCCTTCTGCGCCAGGTGTCCGCCGCCGTCTTCACCGTGCTGCTCATCGCCTACGTTGTCCATCGCGTCCGCCACCGGAGGTCGGCAACGTCCAGCGGCAGGCCGGGTAACACGGACAGAGCCAACTGAACGCATCACAAATGTGGTGACCTTCGGAGTCCGGTCTTCACCCGTGCTCGAGAGGCGACCGGCACCGCAGCCCACCGTCCGTCGTGTGTCTCCGCATCGCAACGAGGTGGAGACACACGACGGAGGACGGGCGTGTGCCCACACGTCGCCACGCCTGTCTCTGCGAGGCGGGGGTCGCTCCCGGCACCGCATGGGCCCCGCGTCCCGGGGCAGGCTCCCGGTCCGGACTTTCGGCAACCGGACTCAGGGGGATCAGTGGACGTTTCGACCGATGACCCAACCGGGAACGTGCTCGCCGGCAGTATCGGCGGGGCCGAGTGGATCGTGATGGCGTTCATGATCGTGTGTGTGATGGCCGCGATTGCGATCCCGTTGCACGTGAAGCGCCGCCGACGGAACTGACGGGTCTGCCCGTGGGCTTTCCGAGTTTGCACGCGCACGCTCTTTCCCGGCTAGGACGATGCATTGATCGTGCGGGTCGGAGTGAGAGGGGAGCAACAGTGCTGTTGCCGGTGTCGGCTGTCCCTCTGGCTCGCTCACCGGGAAGAACGGCCTGTGCTGTCGCGCGAGGAAAGCATGGCTCTGTTCACGAGAGACGACAGCGTTTCTACGGCGGTTCGGGAGGCACCGGGGCTCTGGGCCCGGGTCGGATGTTCACGAGTTTCGGCAGTAATCGGAGGCTGTTCCGGCTGGGTTGTGGACCGTGCGCGTTCGATTGCGAGGATCTTGGGTCTCGGGGTTGAAGTTGCCGTTGCGGCAGCTCCTACCGTCGTGACCAGGGCCGGAGAAACCGGCCCGGCGACAACACATGTGCGGGAGTCGTGATGGACTGGCCGATCTCGGAGGTGGCCCGGATGTCGGGCGTGACCGCCCGGACACTGCGTCACTACGATGAGACGGGTTTGCTGCCGCCGGCCCGGATCGGAGCCAACGGGCACCGCTACTACGAGGAGCGTCAGCTGCTGCGGCTGCAACAGATCCTCGTGTTGCGGGCGCTGGGCGTCGGGCTGCCGGAGATCGGCCGGATCCTGTCGGACAAGGTCGACGAGGTGAACGCCCTGCGGGGCCACCACCGACGCCTCCTCGCGGAACGGGACCGCCTCGACACACTGGCCGGCACCGTCTCCCGCACGATCGCCGAACTGGAACAGTCCAGGAAGGACGGCAACCCCATGACCATCAACCGACCGGAGAACCTCTTCGAAGGCGTGGCGCCCTCCCAGTACGAGGAGAACATGCGCGACTTCCCCGAACTCGCCGAAGAGGTCGCACGCCGCGCCGACGCGATGAGCCAGGCCGACGCCGACGCCGCGCACCGTGAGCGCACCGCGCAGATGATCCGGCTGGCCGAACTCATGACCGCAGGCCACCGGGCCGACGCCGACCCGGTCCTGGCCGAAATCGACACCCAGTACCGGGCACTGACCGCACTGCGCGCAGCCACCGCCGAGGACTACCGGGCCATCGGACGCTCCGTCGTCGACAACGAGACGTGGCGCGCCGCGTACGAGGCCATCGCTTCCGGCCTGGCCGCGTACCAGCGCGACGCCATCGAGGCCTACACCACCACCCGACTGAACTGAGACACGACGCGACCGCCATCGGGGGAAGAACCGCGATGGCGGTCGCGTGACGTCACGGGCGGTCCGACGATGTTCGATCCCGATGACCGGGCTGGGGGCGCCTCGACACGACGCCGCCCATTCCCGTGAACAACGACTTTCCTCACGAAAGACCGCCTCCCGACGCGCTGAACAATCGCTGTCGGACGTCGTGAACAAAGCCAAAAGCACACCGCACTGGCGGGATAAGCGACTCGGTCGGTGGCGTACTCCTGCCCGTCACCTCCGCCTGGGGCGTGGGCCTGTACTCCTGCCGCGGCCAGTCCTCCAAGACCTTCGTCTACGAAGCGGTTCGCTTCGGGCGAGGGTGAGTTTCGTCGACGAGGTCGGCGAGACGGTCCGTCCGGGCCGGACGTCGCGTCGCTTCTTCGATCCGCCCGACAGGGATCAGGCCGTCGAGGACGTCGACGACGAACCGGGATGCGGGGCATGGCTTCGAACTCGTCTCGTGAGTCGTCGTTCGGCACCGTGTGCGTGTCGGGTGATGGATGCTCGGCGATGGCTGGGCCCGCCGGTCAGTCGATGCCTTCGATGATGCGGAAGTCGCGCTCGTAGCCGTCGGGGAGGGCCACCAGCGCCTTCTGGTATGCCTCGCTCTCGTATGCCGCGACGGCCTGTTCGAAGTTGTCGAACTCGATCAGAACGGCGCGTTGCGTGATTCCGGCCTCGTGGGCGACGACTCGACTGCCAACGGACAGGGTGCGCCCGCCCCCGGCCCGGACAGCCGGACCGGCCAGCCTGTCGTAGGCAGTGAGCGCCTCAGGGTCGGAAAGGGCGGGGTAGACACTGACCCAGTAGCCCTTGGCCATGGAAACCTCCTGTGTTCGGCCGGACACGTCCGACGTCGAATCGACACCCGGATCGATCGATCCCGCCGACCGGTACCGCGGCCGGTTGGATCGTCGTATGCGCAGGCTAGGGCTCGATGTGCGGTCGAGGGAAAGACCGGTGCGGGATAGACTCAGAACGGATCGTTATCAATCGGCAGGGAGGACACGTGGCGCCGGATACGGTGAGCCTGCGGTACTTCCTGGTGCTGGCCCAGGAGTTGAACTTCACCCGCGCGGCCGCGCGGATCGGTATCGCACAGCCCGCACTCAGCGCCCGGATGCGCCGGTTGGAAGCGGAACTCGGTACGGCCCTGCTGGTCCGCAACACGCGTAGCGTCGTATTGACCACGGCCGGTGCGGCTTTGGTGGAGTCCGCGCCGCCCGCGCTGGCGGCGCTGGACCGGGCATGGGACACCGCCCGGAGCGCGGCGGCCGGCGAACTGGGCACGCTGCGCATCGGATACAGCCTCAGCACCGGGGCCGAGACGGCACCGGCCCTGGTGGACAGGCTGATTCGCGGCAACAGCGGACTCGAGGTCGGCGCGGTCCCGATGGCGACACCGGAGATCTCCCCCGCGGTCGCCGACGGCCGCATCGATGCCGGGGTCACCCGCGGTGAACAACCGGGCCGTGGCGTGCGCCGGTTCCTGCTGCGGCGTCAGCGCGTCGGGGTCCAGCTGGCGCAGCACCATCCGCTGGCCGAACACCCGGAGATCGAGATCGCCGACGCGGCCGCCTATCCGCTGCGACTCCCGGACCGTGCGGCCAACCCCGTGATCCACGATCAGCTGTCCGCATTGTTCCGAGACACCCGACCACACCCCCGATTCCACACGCCCGCAGTCTCTTTCGACATGTCTCAGCGCGACCTGCGCGACGGGGTCACCCTCGCCCCGGCCGGAGAAGCCGCAGCCACGGCACAACCGACCGGTCTCACCTGGCGACCGCTGCGAGGCGCGCCCAGCCTGACGATCCACCTGGTCCTCCCACGCGAGCAGTCGCCACTACACCGCCGCATCCGTGTCGCCGCCAAAACCCTGGCGCACGAGCTGCACTGGCTGCCGGACTGACGCGCAAGAGGTCAAGCGAGACGAACGCCCGCGGTGGCGAGGCCGAAGACCTTGCGCCGGCGGACTTCACGGTGACCACGACGACGGCGGTCCTGCCGAATGTCCGACACCACCTCGCTGCGCCGGCGGATCGGCATCCGATGACGGCCCCGGGCCCGGTCCGAGTCGTAGACCGCGGCGACGTCCTCGCCCAGCCCGAGGCCGGGCCTCCCTCCACCGGCTTAACCGCTGTACCGCTGTGCTCCAAGGCCGTGTCATGCGGTCGTGGGGCGGGGTCGTTTGACCCGTGCGTGGTAGTAGTCGAGTTCCCACCGGGCCCGGTCGGGCGAGGCCCCGCGCGGCAGGGTTCGGCTGCCCGTGGCGAACGTGACGTCGCGGTCGCCCATCAGGGCGAACACGACGCGAAGGACCCGGGACATGGCCTCGGTCCTCTCGTCGTAGTACCACTGGGCGACCACGCCTTGGTCGTCGCCGAGGAACGGGCGCTGGAGGAACTCCTGCACCTGGGCGGGCAGATTCCCCAACACCCCCGAGTCTCGCTCGTCCAGGCCCAGGTCCGCCACCACGGCCGGACGGGCCGGCGGCGGATCCCCGCCTGCGGGGCGGCGAGGCCGGAACAGGCGGGACGCCTTCGAGGGCTTGCGCTCCACCGGGTCCAGGTGGAGCGAGCGATGTTCGAGGGCGTCGGGCTCGAACCGCAGGCGCTCCACCAGATACACCCGCCTGCCCTCGCGGACGACGGACGCCGCCCGGCACGCGCCCAACGGCCCGAACACGAACGCCTCGACGTACTCGTCCGCGTCCAAACTCGCCCACCACGCCAACGTCGAACCCGCCTGCGCCTCCAGGCGTTCGCGTGTCTTCGGGCCGAGCATGTCCCAGCGCTGTTCCCGGTTGGACCCGGACGTGCCGACGGGCAGTTCGCCGGGCGCGTGTATCCGGGCCACCTGTTCGACCGGCCCCGGGCCCCGATCCGCTCCGGCGACCTCACCGCCGGTCCTGAGCGCGGGCAGCAATCCCTGGTCCGACGGCAGCGGCGGCCGCGGATACCGCCCGGGACCCTCTCCATCACGCCGCACACCCGCCATGCCCTCTCCCCCTCCGTAGGCCCGTCCGCCCAGTTTGCGCGAACTCCCGCACGCAATGCGTGGTTTCGACAACATGGAGTCACCGACGATCGAGGGGGACACTCATGGGCACCTGCCAGAGGTCGACGAAAGGCAGCAGGGGCGGAAAGAGCTGCGGCAACAACGCTCGCCCCGGCGAGCGCTACTGCGCCAAGCACTCCAGCGGCAAACGACCCGGAGGATCGAGGCGCTCGAAGAAGAACTCCGGCGACGGGTGCGGCGGCCTGTTCATCCTGGTCCTCACCGCGGTCGTGATCCTCGCCCTCGGCATCTGGACGTGACCACACCGCACCCACGGCGCCGGCCGACGACGGACAGGCGGTTTCAAGAATCCGACCTCGTGTGAGGTCGGATTCTTGAAAGGGTCCGGCGACCGGCGACGGTTCTTCCCGGGGGAGCGATACATCTTCGCGATCGTGCGGCCGCTCGGCCCGGCGCTGTCGGTGTGTGCGGACGAGCCGCGGGACGCGGTGGCACAGGTGTGCGCGGACCCGGTGGAGAACATGTACGGCGCCTTCCCGGCGTTCGTCCACCGTCCCGTCGCCTACGGGCCGGGTCCGGATCCGGCGGGGGAGGTGTACAACAACACCCGCGTGTTCACCGCGGACGACCTCGGCCGCTCCTTCGAGATGGGCCTGTGCGCCCGCAACGACCCCGGCGGCACCCCCTCAGCGGCGGGCACTTCTCCGCCCGCCTGATCGACCGCGACGACAACCAACGCGTGGGCAGCCGCCTGGGCAGCACCTTCTACGGCGAACACCGCATACTCGACGGCGACGCCTTCCTCGTCACCGTCGTCCCCTGATGGGAGCCGAACCGTGTGCGCCCGGGACTGCTACGACTGGGAGATCGACGAAGACCGCCTCGCTTGGTGTGTCCGCGACAACGGATGCCGCCGATGCACGGCGCGGACCGACGAGTACGAATACCACCTGGCCGTGGCCGCCGAACGCCACCGCAACGCACGCCGACCCGACCTCCACGGTGATCCGACCGCAGCCTGGCGGGCCCAACCGCGACCACCGCAAGGTCCGCGCCCGCGTCAGGCAGGTCTTCGCTCGCCGGAAGGTCCTGCGCGACTGCCGCCGCAAGGGCGACGGCGTGTACTGGTCGGTCAGAGGGCATCTCATTCATGTTGATTCGCCCTTGATGAGCCAGTGCCGTAGCAGGCCACGTTTGCGGCGTTCGGAAGCTTGTAGCGGCCCTCTTGTTCGGTGTGGGCGGGTACTTTCGGCGGATGAACAGTGGTGGTCAGCCGGATCTGGACGAGATCGAGGCGTGCTTCGTCGCGCTTCTTGAAGGGCGGCTGACCCGTGACGCCGTCGATCGGTGGGCCGGTCGCCGGCTTACGGATGACGGTCTTGAGTGGGACAAGTTGAGCTGGTGGGCTCTGGGGCTGCTCCATGGGATCGATCTGCGTCATGGGCCTGGCGAGGACTACCTCCATGACGACGTTCAGGTGCGGGAGTGGCTGGTGAAGCTGCGTGACCGACGCGCCGGGAAGTCGCACCGCGAGCGTGATCAGGACTGAGGTCGCCGCACCGAGGCACAACGCCAGGATCTTCAACGCAAGCAGTCTCGTGTAGAGCCGCGGATCGGCGGCGGGGTCCGTCCGTGCCCGACGTCTGCGGCCTTCGTCCTCCGCCCACCGGCACATCTCCGCGAAGAGGTCGGGCGACACCTGGGCCGCCGGGCGGGTCGAAACCCCATAACCGTACCGGAGGGCCGTGACGCCGCCCTCTCCGCCGAGAAGCGGTCGAGCCCCGGGCACGGAACTCCCCTGGTCGTCCGCCGTGACCCGCGTTGCCACCTGGGCAACACGTTCCCGGGCGAAGGCGGTCCGCCGCCCCTCCCCGCCGAGGACGTCGACCTGGTGGCGCAGGACGCCCATCTCCCGGTAGTGCCTCGATCGTCGCGCGGTGTTCGGCGCGTTCGGCCTCGGCCTCACGGGCGTATCCGGTGGCGGCGCGGAGTCGTCGGTCCTCCTCGCGAACTCGCGTTGCGACCCGGCGCGTTCGAAGCACGCCTGCATCGCTGCGCCGTAGCGCGCCGCGTCCGGCTCCACCGCGTCCCGACCCGGCACGCCCCCGCCTTCGTCGGCACTCATGCGGGTGTCGTCCACTTCGTCACGTCCCGATTCAACGCCATAAGGGGGCAACACGGGCGCCGGAACACCCAAATGTGTTGCCGATGCGCCGGCAACGGCCGTTGCCGCTACCGCAGCACTCCGTGCCCGTCCGAGGCTCGTCGCCGACACCGACGGAATCGAGCATCGGAGGCCCGGTGAACACCCCGTCCGAACAGCCCATCCCTGAGCCGGAACACGGGCAGGAGCCCGTACCGGCCCCACCCCTGTCGCGGCGCCGACGACGCCTCGTCGCCCTGCCCGGCGAGGCCCACCCACGCGGCTTCGCCTCGGGCGACGGGAACCGCGTCGCGGCCGACCCGTGCCAGACGGGTACCGGAGCGTCCGGGAACTTCTGTGCCTACCAGCGCGACAACTTCCAGGGAACCAGGATCGACATGTGGCAGTGCGACACGAGGTACTACGTGTCCACCTGGGGCAGCGGCGGTTCCTGGATCAACGACCAGACCCGCAACCAGGAGAGCCGCCGGGCCCGCATGTACAACCCGAGCGGCACCCTGATCTACACGACGCCGGTGGCGTACAGCAGTGATCCCCACGGCGACTGGAACGCCGTCCGCGACGTGATCCCCTGCCACTAGGCCCGTGGGAGGGAGTGATCCGGATCGACGACCTCCCGAAGGTCGTCGATCCGGATCCTCGCGGCCCGACCGACGAGCGTGGGGCCACGGCGTCCGGGGCTTGCTCCGTACGGGATCTGTGGCCCAGGAGGGGGTGCCGCCGGCTTCGTGCTTTCTCCGTTGGGGTGCCGTCAACGACCGTGTCACCAGCCCCAAACGAGTCCATGGCCGAGTTCGTGGAGCGGCTGTTGCTGGACGTCGCGACCAAGGCGGGGCCTCGCACAGCAGATGCGGTAGTCGGCGTTCGCGCCGGGCAACGCGCCGCCCTGGCGGAGAGCAACCCGGTGCAGGCTGAGTTGCAACGCCTGCGCGACGAGCCGGCCGAGGCCGATCGTCGACGCCAACGGTGCGAGGTACGGGAGGAAGCCATCATCGAGGCGTTGCAGGCTCGGCAACGCGATCTCGCCGATCTGAACGGACGCCATCGCGAAGCACAGGTTGCCAACGAGCAAGAGCGTGTCGACCACGACGCGGAACTCGCCGTGGTCAACGACGAGCGACGACGCCTGTATGAGGAATGCGACCGTCTGGCGGCGAAGGTCGAGGCACTGCGCGAGGCCCTGGACGGTGCCCACCGCCGGACTCTGGAAGCCGAGCGCCGCTGTGAGGAACTTGAGCGCACCCTGGAAGTTGCCGAGCACGGAGCCACCCAGGCGGACACCAAGGGCGGCGCGCTTCAAGATCCGCATCACCTCCGGAGCGTCTTGATGACTTCTCTGCGCAAGCTGCATCAAGCCGCGGGGCATCCCGATCTGACGGAACCAACAGCCGAAAGCCTCTCCTCAAGTCCTCCGATCACGCTGCCGCATCGTTCGATGCAAGGTTGGCTTCATGGGGGGCGCGCCAGGGTGTGCTGGTCATGGCTCGGGACGCTACTCGCGATCTTCCCGCGTCCGGGGGGGATTTCGGTGGTGCGGCTTCCGCTTCCCGGGTTCTGGCCTCGGATAACACCGGGGTATCCGAGGCGGTTGGTGTGCTTCCCGCTCCGAGCGTCCGGCGCTCGCCTCTATTCGACGACGGACCGGACGGCGTCGGGGATATCCAAGGCCAGGCGGTGGCCGATCTCTTGGCCTACGCCGGTGGTCACCCCCACCAGGAGGGTCGCGGCGAGGGTGAGGGCGAGATGTCGTCGGCGGGAGCGCGGGCGGCGCGGTGCAGGGTCGTTGGGGTCGGCGTGGGTCTGGGTGTCCATGGGTGTCTCCGTTCGCGGGTTTCGCCGACGGTTTGTGTTCGCGGCGCTGTCGGCCGCGTTCGTGGTGTCGGTCGCTGACGACTCTGCGATGGCGGTCGGGCGTTGCGGTAGCGGCAAGGGGCGTTGCCGGCGTTTCGGCAACTTCCTCGAGCGCGGCGGCGCCCGATACTCTCGGTCTTGCCGCTGAGGCGGGCGACGACCGGGGGGCGGTCCGGATGGCCGAGCGCGACGCAATAGAACCGGACGCGGCGCAGTACGGCGCGACGATGAGGGCGTGCCTGGGGCACGCGGGTGTCTCGCAAAACGCGTTCGCGGAGGTGGCGCACATCGATGCGTCCGTGGTCTCCCGCTATCTCAAGGGGAAACGGATCGCGCCACGAGCCTTTCTCGACGCCCTCGTGGCATTCCTCGCCGAGCACGGGACACCTTTGACCTCCGACGAGTGCGCTCGCCTCGAGAAGTTGCGTGTCACCGCCCTGGCCAACAGCGAGCGTGCTCACCCCCAACTGATCCATTGGCGCGAGGAAGCCGCTCGCCTGGCCGCCGAGAAGGACGCCCTCACGTCCCGGCTGCGTGAGGAACGCGACCGCGGCGCGCGCGAGCGCCACCAGGCCGTGGAAGCGCTGGGCGTCCTTGGACTCGAGCTCGCCGAACTCCGCGAACGCCTTCAACAGGCCGACGGCAGGAGCGCCGCCGCACACACACGCATCAGCGCACTGCGCGACAGCAACCGAGGCCGACAACGCCGTCTGGACAAGGCCGTTTCCCACATCCGCGAGCTGGAGGGCGAACTCGCCGAACAGCGCGCCACGATCACACTCCTGCACCGAGAGGTCGACGCCCTGCTCGAACGGGAGCGTGGGACGCCCGCCGGGGATCGCGTTGCCCGGGCGGCAACGCAGGTCACGGCCACGAAGGCGCCCTCGCGCCGCCGACGGCGCCGGCGCGCCCGACCGCGAGGCGAGGGCCTTGGAGGCGGGCCGGGTGGACACGGGGACGACGGTGCCGACCGGGCCCGTGCGCTCGGGTACTGGGTCTCCGCCGAGCCCGCGTCGCGCGTGTCACGCAAGGCGTACGAGGAGATGCGGCACTTCATGGCGGGGACGATGGCGATGTGTCGGCTTCTGGCCTGGCCTGTGGCCGGGCTCTTCGTCCACCTGCGTCCGCCGGACCGCACTCCCGAGGATTGGGAGGGCTGGGCGACTCTTTCGTCGATGGCCACGCTATTCGTCATGTACCTCTGCGCGGACCCCGACGTGACATGGCGAACGCGCACGCGGCACTTCACGGCGGGGGCGAAGGCGGTGTGCCGGCTCCTGGCCTGGCCCGCGGCCGGGTTCCTCGCCTACGTGCTCTTCATCCTGCGTCCTCCCGTGCTGACGAGCGACGACGCCCCCGGGGGCTGGAAGGCCTACGTGTGCTTTGCGGTGACGGTCGCGATGCTCCTCGTGTCCCTCTGGATGTACCTTGACGTGACGTGGGGTATTCGCACGCGGGCGATGCGCGTGTTGCGTGACCACCCGTGGCGGGCATGGCCGTGCCTGGTGGTCCGGGGGACACGCGGTGATCGCGACGTTCGGGTTGTTCTGCTGGACGACCGAGGGCAGCCCGTCGCCATGCTCACCGACATCCGGATGAGGGACTTTCTCGGTTCCCTCGACACCGCGGGCGTGTTGTGGGTCGCCGGAGGACTCGGCGAGGGTTCCCGGTGCGTGATCGCCCTCAACGATCCGACGCCCCGGCGGATGAGCACGTGTCGAGCCTCCGCCCCGTCGCCCCTCTCGGAATTCGGTCTCAGCGACGAACGAAGTCGGTGACGGGCACATGGTCGTGGATTGGGCCCGGTGTACCCCGCGCGGCTACCACCCCGAGGCGCATCCGTACGGCGGCTGACACCCAGCCGGTGATTCACGGCTGCGAACGGGGCTACCGGATCGGCGACATCCACCAGAGGTCTGATCCGTAGCGCATGGCCCGGAACGCTATTCGCGATCTCACCGCGTCCGGTGGCGTTTTCGGCGGCGTGCCTTCCGCTTGCGGCTAACCACCTCGGATAAGCCGCCATATCCGAGGCGGTTACGCCGGTGGACGATCAACGTTCCGGTCCGGGAGGGGAACCTGCCACATGCCCACCACCCAACACGAGGACCTGCGCGGGGTGAACCACACCAGCGGCGCCGCGTACAACACCTCGCAACCCCGCCTCGACCCCAAGCGCACGGCCGCGCCGCGGGCAGGCTCCGACGCGGAACTCGTGGCCGAGCTGGAGCCGTTCGACACGCCGGCCACCGGTGCGATCGCCGTGCCGGACGCGTCCGCGGCCGTGCTCGCCGCCTCGGACGAGGCCGCCTATGAGCACTTGGACGACCTGCGCCCGCGCAAGACGACCACCGGCTACGCGCGGGACTGGGCGCTGTGGGGCGAGTACCACGCGTGGCTCGCCGAACGCACCGGCCACACCCTGCCATCGACGACGGTCACCCCCGGCACGCTGGTGGGGTTCGTGCGCCGGCTCGACCAGGTCGCGGTCGCCGCGCCGAACTCGATCGAGCGGCGGATCACCGGCGTGACGGTCACTGCCCGCCGGCACGGCGCCGAGTCCCCAAGGCGGCCACCCTCGCGGGCCGCCAGGCGCTCAAGCCGCTGCTGCTTGACCCGCAGCGCCTCGCCCGGGGCCGGGGCCGGACCGTCGCGGCCATCCCCGCGCACCTGCGCCGGTATGGCCAACGCCGCCCCGGTGATACAGCCCCGCCCCGACGCCGTGCGCCGCAAGCCGCGCACGTTGCCGGAGATCACCCGGCAGCGCGACCGGGCCATCGCCGCCCTGGCGTTCGCGATTGCCGGCCGCTCCTCCGAGGTCTCCGCGCTCACCGTCACCGGCATCCGCCACGTCGCCGAGGGCCTGGAGGTGCACGTGCCCTCGGTGAAAGGCCGACCCGCCCGCGACGTCGCGGTCCACTACGGCACCAACCCGCTCACCTGCCCGGTGCGTTGCCGGATCGCCTTGAAGAACGCCGCCCACCTCGTCGACGGCCCCGCGTTCCGCGCGGTCGACCAGTTCGGCCGCGTCGGCACCGCGCGGCTGTCACCCGACGGCTGCCGGATCGCCATCACCCGCGGCGCCGAACGCGCTGGCCTGGACGCGAAGTCGACCGACCACTCCGCCCGACGCGGCCTGATCACCACCGGCCGCAAGAAGGGCAAGAAGCCCGAGAAGTTGCACCAGCAAAGCGGGCACTCCGCGAACTCGCCGGTGTTCTGGGGCTACGTCGAGGAGGGCGAGATGTGGGGGGACGCCGCCACCGAGGACATCGGGCTGTAGGACGTGTGAACCCGCGTCGGAAGTCACTCTCTTGGAGACTGGAATGAACACCGAAATGCCGGCCGGCATGGCTTCCCCACCAGCCGATATGACTATTGGAAATCAATTGCTCTCAGAGTGTGCCCGGAACTCCTTGCTGATCGGCCCGTCGCTCCTTACCGTGTCCTCTACATCTCGGGGAGCAACGCCACAAGCAGAACTTCCCAGGGGTGCACCGGTCCCGGCTACGCATCCGATCGGGTCGCGCCTTGGCCACAGCACAACCCCTCTCCGCGGGCCCCCACACGTGTGGGGCCCACACCCGGGGCCTCCGAAAGGAGATATCCATGGAGCAGGGGAACGGCGACTCGCCTGAGCCGCCACGTCGTTGGACGGTCCGCCGAGTGGCAGGCCACGTGAAGGCATGGGTACCGGTGGTCACCGCGCTCGTCACCACGGGCATCGCGATCTACGGTTTCGCAACCGGACACGGGCCCAGCCAATAGAGGCCGGGCCCGTCCAGTCGACATAACCGAGTGCAGGGGCTCCGCCCGGGTTTTCGATTCGCGGTCGATCCGGGTGGGGCCCTTCGCGTGTCCTCGTCAAGAGGAAGCATGCGCGGCTCTGTTGCGCACCAATGATGCACGACAATGCACGTTCAGCGTGTGATGCGAATCACATATTATGCCGTGTCGATTCGTTGACATGGGCGTTCGCCGCAGAGTCCGCACTTCCGAGTGAACCTCATTCGCCACTGGCGGGCAGGCTCACCATCCCCGGGGCGAGAGGCGCGCACGCGCGGGGACCTATCCGACGTCGCTCGACGTGAACGTTGCATTCGCCAGTGGGGCCGGCACGCCCGACCAGGTCCACCCCGAAGACATTCGAGGACGTACGTCGCGAGCATCGTGCCCTTCAGTGACGCGTTCGGTTTGTCGCGTCGGATCAGGGGAGGCTATTCGACGTGATGCCAACACTATCGGCGCACCCGGCGGCGATTCGGCGGCGGATTCACCATGACGCCGACCTGGCCCAGACGCCGGCTCCGTCGGGAGTGGGGTTGGCCTCGTCCTGACCGTGTACGGACCCGGGTGCGAACTCCCAAACCGGGGCGTACCGTTCGCCTCGCGTGTGCGCGCGTGCACTTTTTAGAGATTTTTTGGGAGAGTTCCGAAGCCGTCGACTCCGGGTCTCGTTGTGCGTGTTCCGAAGGCGGGCGATACCTGACCGTCTACGGTCGAAAGTCGGTTCGACGATGATCTGCGCAGGTCGTGGTCCTGACGACGATGCGATGAAGCCCGCGCCGTCTACGAGCTTCGCCTTCCCGAAGGTGACCTTCGGGTTTGCGGCCCTTCCTTCGGTTGCGAATCGATGGCCCCCGCCCCAGGTCAGAGCATCCACAGCGGCTGCGATGTTGTCCGCGTCTGTCTCGTGGCCGGCCTAGTCTGCTGGAACGGCTCAGCGGGCCACCGTCCGGAAACGGCGACGGCCCCGGGTGCAACCGGGAGCCGCTTGAGCGCGACGGCGAAGGTGAGCATGTCGTCGTCGATGACCTTGGGGCGTCCGCCGTGGTTGCCCTTGGACGCGGCGATGACCTGGCCTAGCCGGGGCCCAGACGAACAAGGCGTACTTGGCGCGCTCACAGCCGTTTTCCTCAGCTTCGAAGCGGCGGTAAGCGAAACGCACATCAGCTTCGAAGCTGCAGTCTGCGACCCGCGCATCGGCGTCGTCGGGCGCCAACCGGCCGCAGAAGGCGTCGTAGTCCGAGTCCACGCTCACGTGATCGACGGTGAGCTGACCGGGGCCGCCGTAGGCGAAGACGGCCCACGTAAGATCGCCCGCCCTGATCGCTTCGTACGTTCGTTTGATCTCATCGTCAAGCGCCGCCGACATCGGTTTCCTCCTACAGGTTGACTTCAGGGGCGGAAACGCGCCGGCGTACACGGCCCTCCGGCCGGCCCCAGACGGGCGGAGATCACCGGCAAACGGGTGCACCGACCGCGGCCGGTGCGGCAGTGGCGGCGTGGCGGGGAACCGGGGAACGGTGGTGTCGGATCGGCCGGCGCACCGTGAGAGAGGTATCGAACGATGGAGCAGTCGGAGCTGGAGAGCAGGATCCAGACGTTGGAGACGGGTCTGGCCGTTCAGGAGGCGGCCATGGCCGGGGCCCAGTCCACGCAGGCGGCGGCGCAGGCGGGGATGACGTCGACGTTCGCCGCGACGCAGAGCGGGACGTGGGCGGTGATGACCGCCGGCAGTGTCGCGCTGCTGGTGGGGATCTTCCTCGGTATCGCCATCGCGAAGGACTGACGGCCGGTCCCGCCCTACGGGACCGCCCCTCCGGTGTTGCGCCGCCCCCTGTCCGGCCTTCGGCCGGGTGGGGGGCGGCCCGCTGCGAGGTGACCATGGTCCGGCAGGGGGGCCAGCGTTCGCCTCGCACAGGACGCGTTCCCTCGAGGGCGGCGGAGAGCACGGCAACGGTCCCGCGACCACCCGTTTGCGCCACGAACGACCGCGACCGGCGCATCCTCAAGCCCGGCGAGCCCCCATCACGATGGAGGCGCCGCACGGCCACGACCACGGGGGCAGTCGGCGCACACACGCACAACGACGCACGCACACGTCGGTGACGCACACACGGCGGGCCGTGCGCACGCGGCCCCGTGATCGTCTACTTCACTCCCGGTTCGAGCCCGGTCGCGTGGTCCTCGCGGCGGGCGTGGTCCTCGACCATCCGCCGCAGCACAGGGCATTGCGTGGATCGCGCCGCCGACGCGGCCTTCGCGGGCAGCATCTCCCCGGCCCGCAGCAGTGCCCGGCTCGGCGCGAGGCCGGGCGCCGGGCGCCGGGCGGGGCGAGGTGGGTCCAGCCGCAAGTTCTCCGACGGAATGTCGTGTCCTGCACTCGACATTTCGATGTATGCAAGGTCCGGCCGTCCCCGACACGATCGAGCCCCAGGGCGGTGACATCCACGCCCTGCGCCGGTCGAGGTGGGAGTGGGGTCCGGTGGGCGGCGCGGCGCGCTTCGTCCGTGTGCGGGACGACGCCTGACGCCGCGCCCGACTGTCCCTGTGGTGGGGATTCTCGCGCCCCCTGATTGCGGTGTCAGTCGCGGGATTCGTGTAGGACCCGGTAGCCGGCCCGGCCCAGCAACCCGGGTCGGTACGCGCCGCTCGCGGCCGCGGTCGCGGCGGTTCGCAGGAAGTAGCCCTCGGCCGCGAGGTTGTTCGTGGGTGCGGTGCGGACCTTTGTAAGGATCGCGTCGACGATGGTGCGGATCGCGGGGTCGGTCGGGGGGCAGGGCGGACGCGGGCGCAGGCGTTGCTCCTCGTCGCGTTCGGCGTCGAAGCGGCCGCCCCACCGCGAGTCGGCCGCGTTGGCGATCATGTCGCACAGCCGTCGACCGTTGCCGGTCCCGTCGGCGTGTCGGGGACGCCACTCGTCGCCGTCGACGAGCCGGGAAGTCCAGTAGGCGGCGACCTTGACGACCCCGTCGACCAGGGGTGCGGAGGATTTCCCGTTCTGTGCCCCGGGTCCGTGCGTGCAGTTTGAGGTAGAAGGGGGCGTGTGCCCCTGTCCCGGACAGGGCTCTGGCCAGGCCGGACAGCCCATACCCTGTCCGGGACAGCTTTCTCTGCTGCGTTCTCCCCTGCTCTCCACCATCTTTGAGTCCGTCGGTTGGGAATACCCCGGCTGATTTTCCGTAAGTGGCTGAGGATAAGGAGCACACCGTGGGTATTCGTTCCGCTCTTGGCGTCGGACTCGGGGCAGCCGCCCTCACTTTCGGTGCCATAGCCGTTCCCGCACAGGCGGTTGAGACAGCCCCGCGAGGCGCACTGGCCCTTCCTTCGTGGTGCATCAACGGTGGGGTGAGGGATACGGACGGCAGGACGTACCAAGTTCGTTGCGACGTGTCCTTCGCCTACTACGCGAAGGTCACCTGCACGAACGGCAGTAGTAGGAAGACCGCAAGGGGTGTCCAGACGAACAGCAACCGCTGGTCTGCCGCCTACTGCACTTCGTTCGGTCCCGACTGGCGGCGTGTCGCGGGCACGGGAGGGCCTGTCAAGGCTTGACGACTCGCTGATCCCCCGGCTCCGGAGCGGTCCGAACGCCTACGCGGACGACATGGTGACTTGCCGGCACTCTGGTGACGGCGCCACCCGCCCACCCCGAGGTGTCGGCCCGGCCAGCGTGGGCCGCTAGACGGGGAATGGTTACAGGAGGGGTGCCCGAAAGCCCGGAGGGTGGCTTCGGGCACCCCTTTCGGATGCATGTCCTCGCGCTCATACGCTGATGGCGGTCAGGCGGCCCGACCGAGGCCGGCGGTGATGAGGTCCTGCTCGCGCAGAGAGGCGAAGTCGACGTCGAGCTTCGGGTCGTACGCGTCGGGCTGGATGCCGAGTTCGTGTGTGGAGTATTCGCCGAACCGGTTGATGTGCTCGGTCAGGTAGGGCGAGATGTGCGCCAGGTCCTCCGGGGCGATCTCCCAGCCCTCCTCCAGCAGCCGGCCACACAGCAGCACAGGGAAGGCCCGAGTTCTCGGAGAAGCGCCCGCCGCGTCGTGAAGCGCGACCCCGACGCTCCCGTGTCACGCTGGTTTTACGAAGAACTCCTGCCAAATTTTCCCGTCGCAGGGCCTCTGTACGGCCTCCCTCACCGCGTGCCCCGACTGGCTGCGGATGGACACGCACAGGTTGGAATGCGCCGGGCGGATGCGGAACCCGCCCGGCACAGGGTCGTCGACTGCTTCCATACGGAAGTGCTGCGAGAGCCGCGTGGCCGCGCAGTCGTCCCACGGTTCCAGAAAGTCCTTGACGGGCCCGCCGCTCACCACGGTGAGACAGCCGATGCCGGCGTCGACCGGGTTCTCCCACTGAATGTAGAAGAGTCCGTCGCCGACCAGCTCAAGACGCGTACGCGGCTGGGCACTCCCGACACAAGGGCCCTGGACCGCGACGGGGGACCTGTACGCGCCGTTGGCGGCGCGTCCCTCGGTGAGGCACGAGTCGGTGGGCGAGCCGACCGGCTGGATACGGGACCAGCCTTGCAGGGGCCTCCGATTCGGCTCGGCCGAGGACACAGCGTGGGGAGTCTGGGCCGCGCTGCCGGAGGATGACGACGAAGACCCGCGGGGCGTGAGGATCCAGACACCGACGGCGAACAGCAGAGCAACTGCCAAGCCAAGGGCGAGTGCCAGCCGACGCCAGTATGGCCGCGCTCCCTCCCGGCGGACCGTGGGCGAGTCTCTGGACGGCAGACCAGCCACGACGGACGGTTCGCCGGCACGACTGGGTCCTCCGGGCTCCCCTACCTCTTTGGGCACCCCGGAGGCACTACGGGACTCCTGGACCGAGATTCTGCGCAGGGCCTCCAGCCACAGCTCTGCCTGCTCGCCGGCTCCGCAGGCGCGGACGAAAGCGAGCAGCACCTCCGGACGCGGAAGGGACTGCCGGCGCAGGACATCTGCAATCGTGCTGCGCGCCAGTAAGTCGCCGTGTGCCTCCGCCATCTGTTCCAGTTGCCGGAAAGTGAGTCCCGACCGCTCCTTGAGCTGCCGCATCGTCGCCACGAACTCGGCCGCGTTCCGCGCGTCCCGCGGCTCGGCCGTCTCCTCGGCGTTCTGGGTTTGCTTCGGTGGTAACTCCTGACTTCCCATGGCCGGGATCCTCGTTGAGACCATGACCCTGGACAAGATGGCTTTCGGAACTTCTCAGCAGCCCACTATCGCCCGGTCAGGCAGCGCAGGATTCATGGTCGTGTCCCCTCCGGACCCGCGCGGCGTGGCCGACGTCGCCGATCCCCGACGACCCGCGCGACGCGGACGCTGACAGCCGCACCGGGACACCATCACGAGTTCCGGAATTCCCGCTACACCCGGTCGGAACCGAGGGACGGCGAGTCGTGGGGTGCTGCTCGAGTTCGTCGGGTACCCGGGGCAACGGGGTCTGCGCATGGTGGCGCGGGACGAGGCGGACACCGTGACCCGCCTGATCGTTTCCGTGTACGCGAAGGGCAGCAGGGGCGGGAAGAGCTGCGGCAACAACGCGCGGCCGGGCGAGCGCTTCGGACGTTACGCACAGCCGCGTCGGCGCGAGGCGGCTTCGGGGAACCCCGCCCAAGGGGGGTCTGCCCGGGACTTCTTTCACCGGCACCAGGACGGGATGTTGCGGACCGAGTTCGAATACGCAACTGATCGGTCCGGCAGCCCTGATGAACCGGTTCCCCTCATGCGGGAGGGCGGCTGCGATATGGACGAGGACGAATCAGATCTGGACGTATACGACTACGAGGCGGCTGTCGTCGCGCCGGCTGGGCGGATGACCGGAGTGCGGATCACCGAGGAACTACTGCGCGTCATCGAGTACCACGGTGCGGTCGGTTGACGCCAGCTCCGCCAAGAGAGCCGCCGCCTCGGTGGCTTCGGGAACGGCCAGGTCGCGGTATGTCTCCCAGGCCCGTTCCGCGTGGGTGGCGGCCGTGGTGCGATCCGCCAAATCAGCGTGGGCAAGGGCCAATCCATGGTGGGCTCGAGCCAGTTCGGGGCGGTTGGCCAAGTCCCGGGCCAGCGTCAGGGCCGCCTCGTGTTCGGCCACGGCTTGCTTCGGCTCGCCGAGTTCGCGCGCGACCTCGCCCAGGCCGTTCAGGGCCGATGCCTCGTCGCCGCGGTTGGCCAACGCCCGGTACAGGTCACGCGCCTGGCGGTGGTACTCGCGCGCCTGGGCGTACTCTCGCTGCCTGCGGCTGACCAGCCCGAGCTTGTCCAGGACCAGTGCCTCGCCGCCGCGGTTGGCGAGTTCGCGGTGCAGCGCGAGTGCCTCGCGGTGGTGGTCGCGGGCCTGTGCGTAGCGGCCCCGGTGCTCGTCGATGACGCCCAGGTTGCCCAGTACGTGAGCCTCACCGACTCGGTTCCCCAGCTCTCGGCACAACTCGAGTGCGCTCCGCAGGTGCAACTCCGCGGTGTCGAAGTCGCGTTGTCGCGAGGCGACGTTCCCGAGCGTGTTGTGCGCCCTGGACTCGCCGAATCGGTCGCCGGTCTCGCGACACACCTCCAGCGCGTGCCGGGAGAACTCCTGGGCCCGCTCATATCCGCCGATGCGCCAGTAGGCCCACCCCAGGTCGATCAGCGCACGCGCCTCCCCGGCCCGGTCGGCGCTTCGGCGGGCCGCGTGCAGTGCGTGGGTGTGCAGGGCGAGGGCCTCGACGTGGTGGGCGTGCCCGTCCAGGTAAGCGCGCAGCGTCGCGGCCAAGTCGCCGGCGTGCGCCGGCCAGGCGTGTTCGGCGGCGTGCGCGGCCAGGGCGACCAGGTTGGCGCGTTCGGCATCCAGCCACGCGCGAGCCTGCGCGGCATCGCGGAAGACGCCGCCCGGTGTGGTGTTCTCGGGTGGCGTCGGCCGCGGGCGCTGGGCGCGGCCGTGCGGGTAGAGCAGGTCCATCGCCGCGCCCGCGCGAAACAGTTCCTGGTCCAGCAGTCGAGACAGTGCCTGATGCTGCGCGGCTTCGTCCTCCGTGGCGGCGAGCATGCCACGCGCGTACTCGCGCAGCAGATCGTGAAACGTGTAGCGACCGGGTTCGTGCTGGAGCAGCACGTGCGTGTCCAAAAGCTCCTCGAGCACGTCCTCGGCGTCGAGTTCGGATACGCCGGTGAGGGCGGCGGCCGCGGCGGCGTCGACGTCGAGCCCGGGGTGCAGGCCGAGCAATCGGAACATGCGCTGCCAGGCCGGAGCCAGATGCAGGTAGGACAGCGTGAACGCGGCTGCGACGCCGCGCTCCGAGGTGGCCAGCTCGGTCAGCCGACGCCGCTGGTCGCGCAGCCGGTCGGCCAGGTAGGCCACCGTCCAGCGCGGGCGATGGTGCAGTCGCGCGGCGGCGATGCGTACCGCCAGCGGCAGGAATCCGCACAGTTGAAGGACGTCCAGCACGGCCATCGGTTCGTCGTCGGCACGCGCTCCGACAATGTGGGCGAACAGGTCGACCGCGTCCTTGGCCGGCAGCAGTTCCACCGACAAGGTCTGTGCGCCGTCCAGGTCGATCAGGCGGCGCCGGCTGGTGACCAGAATCAGGCTGGCGGACGCGCCGGGGAGCAGAGGGCGGACGTGGTCGGCGTCGGCCGCGTTGTCCAGGACTGCCAGAACGCGCCGGTCGGCGAGTTCGGCGCGCCACAGCGCTGCGCGGTCGCCGGCCGTCGGCGGGATGCGTTCGGCGGGTACCCCGAGCTGGCGCAGCAGGATGTCGAGTGCGGCGCCGTCGTCGAGCGGGGCCCGGCCGGCGGTGTGGCCGTGCAGGTCGACGAAGAGCTGGCCGTCGGGGAAGCCCGGGGCGAGCCGATGGCCCGCGTGGATGGCCAGCGCGGTCTTGCCGATTCCGGGCATGCCGTCGATCACGGCGACCGAAGCGCCGCGGGCACCGCCGGAAGACGCGCCGATCGGTCCGGCGGCGGTCGTGCGCGCCGTGCCGCCGATCGCCGTGCCGCCGATCGCCGTACCGGTGTGCCCGGGTACGGATCCGACGAGGCCGACCAAGCGGGCGAGTTCGTCGGTGCGCCCGGCGAAATCGGGTGTGTCGTAGGGCAGGAAGCACGCGCGGCGCGCGGGCGGGACCGCAGCACCCCCCGTGGCGGCGGTTGCGCCGGACGGGTCGGGTGCCGGCGAGCCCGGCGCCGGTGGTGCCGAACCGGCCGGCCGTGCCGTACCCGGCGTCCTTGTTGTCGAAGCCCGCACCGGGCTACCCGGAACGGGCCCCGTCGGCATCAGGGTCGGATCGTCCCGCAGGATCGCCTGTTCGAGACCGACGAACGCCCGCCCGGGGTCGAGCCCCTGCATCTCCACGAGGGTATTCCGGAAGGTGCGGCCGACCGCGAGCGCGTCGGCCTGGCGTCCCGTGCGGTGCAGCGCGAGCATGAGGTGGCTGTTCAACCGTTCACGCAGCGGGTACGCCGCGACCTGCGCGGCGAGTTCGTCGACGAGGTCGTCGTGCCTGCCGAGCGAGAGTTCCAGCTCGGCGAGTCGTTCGAAGGCGGACAGCCGTCGCTCGTCGAGCCGGGCCCGCGCGGCTGCCACGAAGTCGCCCTTGACATCGGCGAAGGCACGGTCGCGCCACAGCTCCAAGGCAGCGCGGATGCGCAGCGTCGCGCCGTGCGCGTCGCCCTCGGCGGACTGCGCCTGTGCCGCGGCGACCTCGGCGGTGAATACCTGGAGGTCGAGCCCGCCGGGCTCGGGGGCGATCACGTAACCGGACGCGTGGGTGGTCAACAGCGTGTCTCCGCCGGCCTCGCGCAGCACCCGCCGGATCGCGGTCATCGCGGCATGGATCTGCGACCGTGCGGTGTGAGGTGGGGTCTGGCCCCACACGGCGTCGACGATCCGCTCGTGTCCCAGGACCGTACGGGCGTTCAGCAGCAGGTACGCCAACACCGCCCGATGGCGCGGCGCGGCTCCGTGCACGACGCGACCGTCGACCGTGGCAACTTCCACCGGTCCGAGAATCCGAAACAACGCACTCAACTACTGCCCCCGCAAGCGTCGCAGCGCATGGGCGCCGCATGGGCAAGGACGCGACCGGACCGAGCCGGCGAATCCTCGCCGAACCGGATCGATCGCCTACCCGTCGCGAGCGCATCGCGAATGTATCAACCCGCTCGAGCAACATGATCGTCAGCACCGGGGCGCACGCCGAACCGGGGCGGACCAGGTATCCGAAGCAAGGAAACACACATGACCGAACGGCCGGACGGACGCGGCCCACCGTGCCCGCACCCACCGCAGGCGCAGCCGACGCACCCGACCCGGCGCCGACCCTCGGACGCGGCACCCGACGCGACCGCATCACCCGAGCCCGGATTCGCGCTGGTCGACCCGGAGACGGCCGACGGCGAGGCCGGCGCCCTGCTCGCGACCGCGCAGCAGGTCATGGGTGTCACCTCGAACCTGGCCAAGGCCATGGCGAACAGCCCGGCCGTCCTCAAGGGGTACCTGGAGTTCGTCGGCGCACTGAACGGCGGAACCCTGACCGCCCCCGTACGCGAACGACTGGCGTTGCTGGTGGCTCAGGAGAACTGTTGCGACTACTGCCTGTCCTCGCACACCTACGTCGGCACCAAGGTCGCGGGGCTCAGCGCGGATGAGGCCGCCCGTGCGCGCCGCGGTGCCGCCGAGGATCCCGGGTCGGCGGCCGCGCTTGCCTTCGCGTCGGCGCTGATGCGCAGTCACGGCCTGGTCGACGACGTGGAGTTGGCCGCCGCGCGGGCGGGTGGCCTCTCGGACGGGCAGTTGGCGGAGGTGATCGGGCACATCGCGCTGAACGTTCTGACCAACTACCTGACCACGGCGGCTCGCGTCGAGGTCGACTGGCCGCTGGTTTCGCACTCCGACTGAACACCTGAACCACCGGCCAACCGCCTTCCGGCGGCACCACCAACACCCCGATTACGCCAATCACCCCGAGTGAGTACCCCGAGTACATCGAGGACTCCACCACACCGGGCACACCCGTGGCCCTGGAGAGGCATCAACCATGAACGCCAAGACCTTCAAGAACGATATGACGATGATGTTCGCGATCCACGACGCGCTGCGCCGCGAAGTAGCGCAACTGGCCCGGGTCGCCGCGCGCCCCGGCGACGATCCTCGGCGGATTCTGCGGACCGCGGCCGGTTGGGAGATGTTCAAGACGTACCTGCACGTACACCACACCGCCGAGGACGAGACGCTGTGGCCGGTGCTGAGCGAGGCGCTCGCCGACCGTCCGGACGATCTCGCGCTGATCGCCGCGATGGAGGCCGAGCACGCCGAGATCGACCCGCTGATCGAGGCGATCGACGCCGCGGTCGCGGATGCCGACGCGGACGCCGGCCACGACCGGCTCGCGGAGCTCGTCGACGCGTTCGCGGTCGCGCTGACAGGGCACCTCAAGCACGAGGAGGACGAGGCCCTCGTGCTCATCGACAACACCGTGTCGATACCGCAGTTGATTGCGTTCGGTCAGGCGCACGCGCAGAAGATCGGCCCGGACGGACCCCGCTACATGCCGTGGCTGCTGGACAACGCTACCGAGGCGACGGTGGCCACCGTATTGCGGCCGATGCCCGAGCCCGCGCAGCTGGCGTTTCGCAACCAGTGGGTTCCGGCCTACGCCGCGCTCGACTTGTGGGGTACGGAGGCCCGTTCGGCCGCGAGCTGAGTCACCGTTCACCGCCCGGCCCGTTCCATCCCCTCGTCGGTTCGGCCCCGACGTCCCGTCGTCCCGCCGAAATCCTGGCTCAGGCGAAGGCGCGTTTGTCCCGAACGCGCCTTCGCCTGCCCGGATGACGCTCTTCGGCGTCCCGGCTTCGGCGCGCAGGCACCCACGCAGCCACCCACGCGGCCCCCACGTCGCCACCCCCAGGAGAGCCCCATGTCCCTGTACGCAGACGCCGACGTCGTCCCGCCCGGCCGGGCCCCGGGAGGGGACCGGGCCACCGGGTCCACATCGACCCCGGGCAAGCCCTACGTGACCGACCGTCCCGGGGACACAGTCCCGAAACCGCCGCGCAGACTCGGCCTGGCCCTGTTCGTGATCGCCGCCGCGCAGCTGATGCTCGTGCTCGACGGCACGATCGTGACCGTGGCCCTACCGAGCATCAAGGACTCGCTCGGCATGGCCGAGGCCGATCTGAACTGGGTGCTCACCGCCTATGCGCTGACGTTCGGCGGACTGCTGCTCGTCGGCGGCCGGGCGGGCGACCTGTTCGGCCGCCGGCGCGTGTTCCGGATCGGTCTGGTGGTCTTTACGATCGCCTCGCTTTTGGGCGGGTTCGCGACCACCGGCGCGGTGCTGATCGCCGCGCGGGTCCTGCAGGGCGCCGGCGCGGCCATTGCCGCACCAGCCGCGCTGTCGCTGCTGGCCACGACTTTCCCGGCAGGACCCGAGCGCAACAAGGCACTGGGGGTCTACGGGGCGATGGGCGGTCTGGGTTCGGTGGTCGGGCTGCTGCTTGGCGGCGCGTTGACCGAGTACCTGGACTGGCGTTGGGTGCTGTTCGTAAACGTCCCGATCGCCGTCGCCGTGTTGGCCGGAACGTCGGTGCTGGTCGACGGTGAGCGCGAGCACGGGGGAGTCGACGTGCCCGGTGCGGTCACCGCGACGTTGGGCCTCGGTTCACTCGTGTACGCCGTCAACCGCACGAACGAGCACGGCTGGACGGACGGGCTCACCCTGACGCTGCTGGTCGGCGCCGTGCTGCTGCTGATCGTGTTCGGGCTGATCCAGACCCGCAGTCGGGCGCCGATGATGCCGCCTCGGGTGGTCCGTGATCGTGGGCGCGTGGGCGCGAACGTGGTGATGTTCCTGACCGGTGCGGGCATGCTGGCCACGTTCTACTTCCTGACGCTGTACATGCAGGCGGTCAAGGGATACGGACCGATGCAGACCGGCCTGGCCTACCTGCCGTTCGCCCTCGGTATCGGAATCGCGGCGGGAGGAGTGGGCCCGGCACTGCTCGGACGCACGTCGGAGCGTGTGGTGACGGTGATCGGCATGGTGCTCGCGACCGCCGGCATGGCCTGGTTCACGCTGCTGACGCCCGACGGCAACCCGTGGGCAGTACTGCTGCCGGCACAGCTGGTCGCGGGTCTCGGGTTGGGCCTGGCGTTCGTCGCGGTCACCATCGCGGGCGTGCGCGGCGTGCACGACCGGGACACCGGGGTCGCGTCCGGCTTGATCAACACGACGCAGCAGATCGGCGGGGCGCTCGGCTTGGCCGTGCTCGTGGTACTCGCCACCAACGCGACCGAGGATCGCCTGCCCGGCGGTGGGATGCCGGACGCGCTGACCCATGGGTACGCGGTGGGCATCGGAGCGGGTGGGGCGCTGTACCTGATCGCCCTGGTCGTTGCGGCGCTGACGCTACGCGGGGACTCCGATTCAGGAGCGGGGGCGAACACCGAAGTCGTGGCGCGGTAGGGCCGAAAGGGGCGAGCCCGGCCGGGAACACTTCGGCGGCGGGTCGTGCGACCCGACCGGCACCACGATCGCCGCACTCGCCACCGCAGCCGTTGCCGCACGTGTGTCCCACCGGGCGGGTCGAGTCGGCGCCGGTTCGCGTCGGACGTCCCCCGTTGCCTTCGTCCCCCGCCGCCCCGCTGTTCGGCCCGTGCAGACTCAGGCGATCCGGGTCCGTGCGCCTGAGGAAGTGCCGCACAGATCCCCGGGATCGGTGTTGGACCCGCACAACACCACCGCCGCCCGTTCGCCGTCGTCCACCGCATAGGCGCCCGTGAGCAGCGCGGCGAACGCGGTGGCGGATCCCGGTTCGACCGCGAGGCGGTATCGGTCCCACAGGAACTGCCGTGCGCGCGCGATGTCGTCGTCGCCGACGAGGACGGAACGGGTATCGGCGATCCGGGCCCATTCCAGCGCCTCGGCCGATACCCGAGGCGCGCCGAGCGATCCGGCCGCGATCGAGTCGACGGCCACGTCGACGACGCGGCCGGCTTCGAGCGCGGCGTTCAACGACCGGCACTCGCGCGGTTCGACGCCCACGACGCGGATGCCCAGGGGGTGGGCCGCCGCGCACGTACCCGCGAACAGGCCGCCAGCGCCGACGGCCACGAGTACGGTGTCCAGACCGGGTACGCGCGCGGCCGTCTCGAGCAGCAACGTACCGGCGCCTGCGGCGAACAGCGGGTCGTCGTACCCGTCGCAGGCGACCGCGCCGGTCTGTGCGACGTAGGCGCGCGACGCGGCGACCGCGTGTTCGGCGGTGTCGTACAGACGGACGTCGGCGCCGTGTGCCCGCAGCCGGGCGAGTTTCAGCGGCGTGGCGTCGTGTGCGACGAAGACGGTGGCCGCGACGCCGCACCGGGCCGCCGCCCAGGCGCAACCGAGCGCGGCGTTGTCGGCGGATGCGATGACCAACCCGGCGGAGGTCAGCGTTTTGGCCTCGCGGTGCGCGGCGACGAAGTTGGCCGCGCCGCGCGCCTTGAAGCTGCCGGTGTGCTGCATGAACTCGCAGGCCAGGTGGATCTCGGCGGAGCCGATGGTGCCCGGGTCGAGAGGAACGACGACGATCGGCCGGGTGTGTCCGGCCGTTCGGTCGCCGGCGGTCTTGACGTCGTCGAAGGTCGGGGTGGGCACGGTGTCTCCACTTCGCTGGCGCTTGGCGCGGCGGTCGGGCATGGCTGGTCCAGGGCATCGTCGAAACGTGATGCGGCGGGTGATCGGTCCGCGCGTGGCGGTGAGGCGTATCGGCGCCGGCTGCGAGAGGCGAGCCGGGCTCGGGCTAGGGCCTGGTTGAGCCGGGCTGCTCGGCGAACGTCGCGAGCGCGGTGCGGGCGTCCGGGTCGCCGGTGACTCGCATGGACATCGGCGGCCTCCCCCTGTGCGTCGCTCGGCGTCCGCTTCGAGGCCACCATCGCCGGCATCGGCGCATGGCGGTAACCAAGAGCCCCATCCGAAACAGGTCCTAGTTGCGCAAGTACGTCAGGACGGCCAGCACCCGGCGATGGTCGTCCTCGGCCGGCGGCAGATCCAGCTTGGTCAGGATGTTGGTGATGTGCTTTCCGACCGCCGCCTCCGAGACCACCAAGGTCCGGGCCACGGCCGCGTTCGAGCGGCCCTGGGCCATCAGCGACAGGACCTCGCGCTCGCGGGCCGACAGTCGTTCGATCGGGGCGCGACGGTGGCGCAGCAGCTGGCGCACCACGTCCGGGTCGATCACGGTGCCGCCTGCGGCGACCTGGTGGACGGCATCGATGAACTCCTCGACGTCGCCGATCCGATCCTTGAGCAGATAGCCGACCCCGACGCCGTCGGCCGAGTCGAGCAGCTCGCCGACATACGTGCGCTGCACGTACTGGCTCAGCACCAGTACCGGCAGGTTCGGGTCCGCGGCCCGCAGGGTGATTGCCGCGCGCAGGCCCTCGTCGGTGAAGCCCGGCGGCATTCGCACATCCGTGACCACCACTTCCGGCCGGTGCTCGGTGACCGCCGCGGTCAACTCGGTCGCGTTCGTGACCGCGGCGACCACATCGTGCCCGAATCGTTCGAGCAGCCCGATGAGGCCGTCGCGAAGCAGGACGCCGTCCTCGGCGATCACGACACGAAGAGATCGGACTGATGACACGGGATCTCCACGCGAAGCAGGGTCGGCCCACCGACCGGACTGGACAGGAGCATTCTGCCGTCAAGCACCGCCACCCGATCGGCGAGGCCCCCCAAACCGCCGGCGGCCGTGGTCGTGGCGCCGCCGATGCCGTCGTCGGAGATTTCCACCACCAGTAACCCCTCCGCCCCGTCGTCCTCGACGAGCCGGCCGATCACCGACGCGCGCCGGGCACCGCTGTGTTTGGCCACGTTGGTCAGTGCCTCGCAGACCACGAAGTACGCGGCCGCCTCGACAGGATCGGGCAACCGCCGGGGCAGCTCGATCCGTACGTCGACAGGGATCGCCGAGCGTTCGGCGACATCGGCGACCGCCGCGGGCACCCCCCGGTCGATCAGCACTTGGGGGTGAATGCCCTGGACGAGTTCCCGCAGTTCGCCGAGCGCGAGCTTGGCGTGCTCGTGTGCCTTGGCCACCAGCGCGGCCGCCTCGTCGCCCCGCGCGATCCTGGCCAGCCCGAGGGTCATGGTGAGCGCGACCAGCCGCTGCTGGGCGCCGTCGTGCAGATCGCGTTCGATCCGGCGGCGCTCGGTCTCGAACGCGTCGACCAGCCGGGCCCGCGAGCGGGTCACCTCCACCAGCCGCTCGCCCAGGTTCGCCCCGGGCGAGGTGAGCAGTCGGCGCGCCAGGGCGGACTGGGCGGCGGCGAGCAGGCCGATCAGGTACGCCCCCGCGACCATCGTCACCAGTCCGACCGGGACGGCGAGCAGCGCCTGCGGCGCGGTACCGATCGTCCACCCGGGCAGCAGGGTGCGATGACCGCCGCCGGCCAGGATCGGGATCGGCGCGGTGATCAAGCCCGCGGGCACACCGAGACAGATGGTGACGAGCAGCAGGTTGAGCGGCCACAGCAGCACCATCAGCAGCAGCGCGTACCCGAGTTCCCGCCACGTGGCCCGTTCGTGAAAGCGCGCGAGCAGCCACGCCCGCGGGCCGCGCACGGTCACCGCCGAGTGCGGGTCGTCGGCCGGATCGAGGTCGACCAGCCGCAGCCGGCGCCGCTCCACCACACCCATCGGGATACCCGCCAGGCCCAGGGCCAGGAGCAGCGGGATGCCGACCAGGACGAGCGAGAGCACACCGCCGAGCACGGCCAGGGCGGCGAACAGGATCAGGCCCACGCCGCCGGTCAGTGTGCTGGTCAGCAGGTAGCCGGTCGCTCGCCAGGGCCAGCCGGAGACCAGATATCCCCATTGCGGCATTGCCTGCCGGATCGTGCGCGGTTGCATGGATCGACCGTAGTCGACCGCTCCGGGCCGCCCCAGGAGGGCTGGGCTACCTCTGGGGGTATGGCAGGCCCTACCTCAGGACTCGGTCCTGGCGCCCTGCGTGCCGGGGGTGCGAACGATTGGGTTGAGCCATGGATCGAATGGATCAAGCAGCGGGGCAGCGGGCGGAAGCGGTACGGCTGACGGAGGTGCACCGGACCTACGGGACGGGCACCGACGCGGTGACCGCGTTGGACGGGGTGAGCGTGAGCTTCCCGGCGGGCAGCTTCACGGCGGTGATGGGGCCCTCGGGTTCGGGTAAGTCGACCCTGTTGCAGTGCGCGGCCGGACTCGACCGCCCGACGCGCGGCCGGGTGGCGATCGGTGGCACGGAGTTGGCGAACCTGAGCGAGAGCCGGCTGACCAGGCTGCGCCGGGACCAAGTCGGCTTCGTCTTCCAGTCGTTCAACCTGCTGTCGGCGCTGACCGCGGCCCAGAACATCGAACTTCCGCTCCGGCTCGCGGGGCGCCGGGTCGACCGGTCGGCGATCCACGCCGCACTGGCCGCGGTCGGCCTCGCGGACCGTGCGTGGCACCGGCCCGCGGAACTGTCCGGCGGTCAGCAACAGCGGGTGGCGATCGCCCGGGCGATCGCCACCGAGCCGACGGTGCTGTTCGCCGACGAGCCCACCGGTGCGCTCGACACCGCCACTACCCGCGATGTACTGGCCCTGCTGCGTACGCTCGTGGACGACCACGCGCGCACCATCGTCATGGTCACCCACGACCCGATGGCCGCGGCTGCCGCCGACCGCGTGCTCTTCCTGGCCGACGGGCGCGTCGCGGGCGAACTGCACGCGCCCGCCGTCGACACGGTCGCCGACCGGATGACTCACCTGAAGGCGTCGTGCTGACCCTTGCCCTGCTGACCCTGCGCACCCGGTGGACCGCGTTCGCGAGCGCGTTCGTCGCCCTGGCCCTGGGCGTCGGACTGCTGGCGACGATGGGCCTTGTGGTCGCGGCCACCGCCGACGACGGCGACCGGGTGCCGCGCCGGTTCGCAGACGCGCCGATGGTGGTCCGCGTCCAGCCCACGCTCTATGTGACCGGTTCGCTCAGCGGCACCAACGCGCAGGATCTCGACCAGGTGCCGCCGCTGCCCCCCGACGTGTCGGCCAAGGTCGCGGCGGTTGCCCCGATCGTGCGGGACCGGAGCTTTCCCGCGCTGTTCACCGCCCCCCTCGCGGGTCCCGCCGACCGGGTCGGCCACGCCTGGTCCGTGGCCCGGTACTCGCGCTACGTGTTGTCCGCCGGACAAGCCCCGACCACGGACGACACCGTGGTGGTCGGCGGCGGCGACGCCGCCCTGCTCGGAACCGCCGCCACCGTGCTGACCGCGTCCGGGGCGCGTACGTACACCGTCTCCGGCGTCACCGCCCCGGTCGGCTTCGAGCACGCGGTGTTCTTCACCGACGCCGAGGCCGCGCGCCTGTCGCCCGCTGTGGACGCGCTGATCGTTGCCGGGCCGACCGCACCGGTGCGCGCCGCACTGGCAGGCGACCGGTCGGGCGCGACCCGGATCGAGGTGCTCACCGGCGCCGCGCGTGCCGCCGCCGATCCCGGAACCCTTCGGGACCGGGCGAGGATGACCGGTACACAGACCCTGCTCGGCGTGGCCGGTGGCATCGCCGCGTTCGTCGCGATTGTGGTGGTCGCCTCGACCTTCGCGTACTCCGTCGCTCAGCGCCGCCGTGAACTGGCCCTGTTGCGGGCCCTGGGCGGCACCCCGCGGCAACTGCGGCGAATGCTGTTGGCGGAAGCCGCCGCGTTGGGTGCGGCCGCGTCGGCGGCCGGATGCGCACTGGGCGTGGGCGGCGGTCCGGTACTCGCCGACTGGTTGGCCGCGAACGACTTCGCACCCCAGTGGTTCGCGGTCCGCTTCTCCTGGCTCTCCGCGGTCGCGCTCCTGGTCGCGTTCGTCGCCGGCTGGGCCGTGGCCCTGCTCGCGGTTGCCGCCACTTCCGTACGGGTCGGCCGGATCCGGCCGGTCGAGGCCCTGCACGAGGCGGCGGTGGAGCGCCGGGCGATCTCGCGCGTGCGGCTCACGGCCGGCATCATCCTGCTCGCGTGCGCAGTCGCCGCTCTCGCCGGCGTCACGGCCGTGTTGCCGCAACTCGCTTTCGACCTGGGCAACATCATGATGTTCACGCTGATGATCACCGGCGCCGTCGTCCTGTTGGCCCCCGTACTCGCGCGGCCGGCGGCCCGGATCCTCACTCTGCCGCTCGCCTTCACGCGCGGCGCGGGCGGCATGCTGGTGCGGGCCAACACCGTGACCCAGTCCACCCGCACCGCCGCGACAGCCATACCCGTGCTGGCGAGCGTCGCGCTGGCCTCGTGTCTGCTCGGCGCTACCACCTCGGTCGACGCGGCGCACACCCGGGAACTGCGTGCGCAGGCGAGCGCGGCCGACTTCGTGGTCGTGCCCGTCAGTGCCGCCGGGCTCGGCCGCGAACTCGTGGACCGGGTGCGGGCCGTCCCCGGCACCGACGCCGTCGCTCTCAAGCCCACCACGGTGTACGCGGTCCCCAAACCGGGCACCTCGGTCATGTTCGAAGGCGACGTGGTCCGGCCGTACGCCGCCCAGGCGGTCGACGCCCCCGCCTCCACCGCGCTGCACCTGCCCATCGAGGCAGGTTCGATGGCCGACCTGCGCGATGACACCATCGTGGTGGACCGAGGCTGGAATCGGCACGTCGGCGACCGGGTCGAACTGTGGCGCGCCGACGGCAGCCCGATCTCGTTGCGCGTCGCGGCCGTACTGCCCGCCGGAACCGGCGGCGGCGGCGTGTTCCTGACCCCGCGCACCGCCGGCACCGCACCACCCGCCCGGATGTACGTCACACTGCGTCCCTTTGCCGACCGGACGGCCGTCGCCGCCGCGCTGGCCGAGGCCACCCGGGGCAACGGTGCCGCCGTGGTGCGGTCGGCGGACTGGACCACGGCCGTTCAACGCGAGGCCGTCCGGCAGGACCGCCTGGGCATCGGCCTGCTCCTGGCCATCGCGCTGGTGTACAGCGGCATCGCGATCGCCAACACCCTGCTGATGGCCACAGCCGCCCGGACCCGCGAACTGGCCCTGCTCCGCCTCGCCGGAGCCACCCGCCGCCAGGTGCTGCGCATGCTTGCGGCCGAGGCGCTGCTGACGACGGTCATCGGCGTCGCTCTCGCGGCAGCCGCGACAGCCCTGGCACTCGCGGGACTTCACACCGCCTGGGACCGACTGGTCGAGGGCGCCCCCCTGATCCTGCCGTGGACCGTCCTGGCCGAGATCACCGCCGCCTGCGCCGTGGTCGCCCTGCTGGGCATCGTGCTCCCGGCCCGCGTGGTACTCCGTCGCCGCCCGGTCGAACTGGTCGGCGTCCGTGAATAGCCCGGCCCGCGCCGCGCGCCGCCCGCAGAAGTGTGAGCAGCATGCTCACGGCCGCGCGGGGGCGGGCAGTTTTCCGACGACGCCGGGAACTCACCGAGATGCGGCGGAGCCCGCAGTGGTGGTGTGACCCGTGGGCGGTACGCGAGTACCGCCGGACCCGCTACAGGCTCGAGTACATCGGCAAGGCGAGTGCGCGTCGAGGTGGGATCCCGGTCCGAGCCGGCGACCGGCGCCGTCCCGGGACCTGCCGCTTCCCCGGCCCGGACCGCAGGTGATGGGCACATGCGACGACTGTGACCGCGCGCTTCCCGGGGTTCGCGGCGTCGGACTGTGCCGCGAATGCCGCGAGGACCGACAGGCGGTGGCGTCGTGAGCGCGCACCGGAACCACCCCGCGAACCTGCCGCGGCGTGCTCGATCCGCATCCCCCGCAGCCGGCGATCCGGAACGGACCCGCGAGGCGCAGCCGTCCCCCATGGCCGACCTCGCCCGCCAGGCCCTGGGCGCCGCGCCGGCGGCTTTGCCGCGGTGTTCACCTCCGACCTCCACCGAGCCGTGGAGACGGCCCGGATCGCGTTCCCCGACGGCAGGCCCCCGATCCACCAGGACATCCGGCTGCGCGAGTGCAACTACGGCGACCTCAACGGAACTCCGGTCTCCGGCGTTGCCGCCCAGAGAGTTCGCCGCATCGACGAACCCTTCCCCGGTGGTCAGAGCTACCGCCAGGTCCTCGAAGCCACCGACGCGTTCCTCCAGAAGGCGCGTAAACAACGGAGGGCCTGCCGCCGTTGACGTTCGCCGCGCACGACGACGAGAGCTTGGCACCGGGTCCTGGCGAAGTCGTGCGCGCCGACCGAGCTGCCCTCTACGGTAACCACCATGGCCGGGCAACCGGGCACTTCGCTACGGCGAGCCGCGCGACGCAGCCGCCCGACAGCCACGAGGCCAGGGTGCAGATGGACATCCGGAAGCCCTCGTCGAACTGACCGACGCGTCTCTGTCTCCCCGGATGATCCGTGGCTGGTCCACCACCCTGCTCTCCCCGATGACGACGCGATGCAACGGTGTCGACCGTGCGGCCCACCAGGCGTGCGCAAGGCCCGAGTCGGACTGTCCCTGAGACGGTGGAAGGTGTACGGGCATTGATCGGACTCGGGCTCGCCGCGTTCCTTGAGGACTACGTCGCCGAGTGACGGGCGGCAGGCGAAGCCTCGTGGTCCGAGGCGGTCCGACCGTGACCGGTCGACCGGCCGTGCTGCGACTGCTGCGGCGAAAATGACACCACCTCGAACCCCAGGAGTACTTTCGTTGATCCATCGGCGGACGTCGAGACCGACGGTGGGCGACTGCGCGGGGCTGCCACACCCCGCTCGCCGGCGCTCGGCGTCAGGAAAAGGGGGACGGCCGGGCCCGGGGAGTTGGCCGGATGCCGCCGCAGGTGGCATGGGCCGTAGGCGCCTGTCTCGGCAAGGCGTCGACCGAGCCGGGCAATTTCGGTGTTCCGGCGATCACTTGGACGTTTCGACGCCACGATGGATCCCTCTTGTCGACGAGCGATTTTCGCCGTCGAGGAGAGCGGGGTGGTCACGATGATCGTTTCGTGGAGCGTCGTGTACGTGCTGGCGCCGGTGCTGTTCGTGGTGGCGAGGGGGATCGTGGCGGTCGTCTGCGAGTTGACCCGGGCGCGGGCGATTCGGGGTATCGCGGCGCAGGCCGCGGCCGGGGGGACGTTGGTGCTGGAGCGTCGCGGGGACGGGTCGATGCTATTGATCGCGCCTGCGGGCGCGCCGGTGGCGGCGGTGGCGGCCGTCGTGGTGGACGGCTGATTCCCGTGTTCGGGGGGCGGCGGAGACGGGTTCGGTACGAGGATCTCGATGCCCTGGTGCGGGACATGCACGCCGACATGGTCCGGGTCGCGTACACCTACGTGGGCGACGACGCGGACGACGTGATCCAGAACGCGTGCATCGGCCTGTTCAGGAACTGGCACACCCTGCAGGCCATGGCGGAGGTGGGACAACAGCGGACCTACGCGTGGACGACCGTGATCAACGCGGCGCGCAAGCACCGCGGAAGCGCGTACCAACGCCACGTCAGGCCCCGCGGCGACATGGAGCGGGTGGGGGAGACCGGATATCTGCCCAAGGCCTTGGACGAGGTGCGCCAGGACGCGGAGGAGAGGCTCGTCCGGGCCTGTCGGGTCATCGACGCCTTGACCCCGGCTTGTAGGGAGGTCGCGGTGCTTGCTCTGGCCGGGTACGAAGTCAAGGAGATCTCGGCGATGCTGGGGGTGTCGGCCGGCACGGTACGCACGCAGGTCTCGACGGCGAGGTCCCACCTGGAGGCCGCCGAGGCGGCGCATCGGGGAACCTCGGCGGCGGTGTCGGGCGTCCAAGGCGCGAGTGGGACGGAGGGTGGTCGCTCATGACGCTGTTCCGTCGGCGCCGGTCCGACGACCTCGCCGAGTTGCACCGGCTGGGACGCGTCCGGCGGGAGAACCCGCCCCCGGCGAACGCGGAGGCCGCACTGCGGCGACTGCACGACACCCTGGACACCTACCCGAGCCTGCCTCCCGGTCCCGCTCCCTTGCCGACCTCGAAGCCGCCCAAGAAGATCGCCGAACCGCACCTCACACCGTCACCGACGGCATATCGGGCTCGACTGGGAACGAGCGGCATCGCAACAGCCGGTCTGTCGCCACGGATGACAGGGGTCGTCGGCGCGCTGGTCGCCGTGGTGGCGACGGCGATCACGCTGATCGTCTCTCTCCCGGACCCCGAACCCTCGAACAATCGGACGGCCCCCGGACCGACGGCAACGGGGGCGGCGCCTCCCACCCGAACGGGGAAACCTCCGGGCACGGCGGCCGCCCTCAGCCTCGAAACCCTGCGTCTGCGGGGCGGCGTCGAGGACCGAATCGTCGCCGGCGACACGTTGATGGGCTGCGAACCGGGCACCCGCTCCTACCTGCTCGGCGGCAAGTACCGAACCTTCGACACCCGACTGGTGGCGTATCGCTCCTTCGACACGAGACCCGTGACCGTCGTCGTCTCCGACGGCGAACGCGTCCTCGCCACCGCAACGGTCGAGCCCGGCGACCCGGCCGTGCCCCTGCACGTCACCACGCAGGACGTGCTGATCCTTTCGGTGTCCGTCCAACGCCCCGGCCAGTCCACCGATTGCTCGACCGCCGTACTCGTGCACCCGATCGTGAGTCCGTGAATGGCGTGACCGCAGCGCGAACCACACTCCGCCCGGCCGACCTCGACCAGGAGCCGGCCGTAGACGGCCGGCCCGGCCGGGAGCCCGCAGCGCCCGAGTGCCTACGCCTCTGACGCCTCGGACCTGACAGTCGGCCCGCACCGCCCCATCGCCTTCGGTGGGGGCGCTTTCGTGTGTCCCGCCCGGACGTCGACGGCCGGTCCCGGCCCGACCGGCTTTCGCCGAAGCGCCCGTACCGGCGGCGAGGGTTCGACAGCCTCGGCCGGGTGATCCTGCCCTCACCGGCTGTGTCTTCTCAAGGGCGGGTTCGGGGTGTGGTGCTTGTGGTGCTGGGTGTGCCTTTCGGCGATGGGTCGGTTGACCTGCGGCGTGAGGTTCGGTGGGGGTGTCGGTGAGTTGTTCGGTTTCGTGTGTCATCAAGTGTCGGGGTGTTCTCGCGCCCGCTCCGGCTCGTCGGGGCAAGTGATGCTCGACGAGGCGACCTTCGTCACCGTGTTCATCTCCCGGTCTTTTGACCGGGTCGGCGTCCCAAAGAACCCGGTCGCGGCCGCGATGCTTGCCCTGTTCGGCGCCGGGTCGGCACGGGCGGCGAGCAGCTCATCCCACGTGCATCCGGCGGCTTCGTCCTCGGCCGATCCCGGCCGCGCGATCCGAACACCCCCGAAGGAGACATCCAGCCATGGCTCCTGTGCCGGTGGGTGTGCGCGGTGGGGCGGCGGCATGGCTGTCGGTCGCCTGGCCGGCTCCGCCCGGAATCGCCATCAAGAAGGGCAACTTCAGGTGGACACGGCCGGAGTCCCGGTCCCAGGCGGCGATCGGGTAGGTCTTCGAGGTGCTGCGGTTCGCCGCCGTCGACTTCCGCTGCGTCCGGATGCCGTGCCGCGCGGCACGGCACGAGATCGTCCTGAAGATGCGGCCTAGAACGGCCTGGAACGATCTTTCGAGTTCTCCCGGACGCGACTCATACTGGTCCGCGTTCAGCCAGGGACAACTGCGCTTTTGCGCTGTCCGGACTTCTGCGGGGCACGACCCGGTGATCGCCGGGCGCATCGGCAGTGCCATGGGAATGGCTCACCTGGGGGGAAGCAGGGCATGTCCGTCTTGGCGTCAACTCGTCGTGCCCGCAACCAACGGGGCGCCCGTCATGCCGTCCTGGTCTCGGTCCTGAGCCTGGCACTGCTGGCGCTGGGCGTCGCCCCGCCGGGTCTGGCGGCCGCGGGTGGGCCCGCCGGCGCCGGCCCGGCGCTGAACACTCCCGAGCACCCCGAAGGCACGTCGTTCAACCCGAACCAGATCAAGGACATCCAGGCCGCCGACCCCGGCACCGGTGTGAGTCTGATCGAGGCACCGTCGGCGACGAGCGGCGGTGACGCCCGGCTGTCGTACGCGCTGGAAGTGCCGAAGGGCCGGGCAGGCCTGGAGCCGAATCTGTCTTTGGCGTACAACTCCACGGGCGCGAACGGCTGGCTGGGTCTCGGATGGGACGTGAGCATCCCGTCTATCACGGTGGACACCCGCTGGGGCGTCCCGCGGTACGACCCCGCGTCGGAGACCGAAACGTATCTGCTCAACGGCGAGCAGCTGACCCCGGTGGCGCGCCGCGGGCCCGTGCAGCCGCGCACCGCGGAGAAGGCCTTCCACACCCGTGTCGAGGGCCGCTTCGACCGGATCGTGCGGCACGGCGACAAGCCGTCCAACTACTGGTGGGAGGTCACCGACAAGCGGGGCACCCGCGTGGTGTTCGGCGGCGCGCCGGACACCACGCTGGCCGACGGCGCGGGCCACACGGCCCTGTGGGCGGTGCGCGAGGTACGCGACGGCCACGACAACGTCATGCGTTACCGCTACGCCCGCGTCAACGACGGCGGCAGCGCGAACGCGTTGGTGCCCGGCACCAACCTCTACCCGAAGCGCATCACCTACACCGGGCAGGGCGAGGCCGAAGGCCGCTACTCGGTGACCTTCGTTCGGGACCGGGAGCGCAACGAGCAGCGCCGCACGGACGTGCAGATCGACGCCCGGTTCGGGTTCAAGCGCGTGACCGCGGACCTGCTGCGCCGGGTCGAGGTCAAGCTGGACGACCAGTTGATCCGCGCCTACGAACTGAACTATCGGACAGGCGCGTTCGCCAAGACGCTGCTGGCGTCGGTGTCGCAATTCGGCGACGACAACCGCCTGTTCAACACCCACGGGTTCGACTACTACGACGACGTCCGCGACCCGTCGGGAACCTACAACGCCTTCGCCGACGCGGCGGGTTGGTCGGTGCCGGACGACGGCCTCGGGGTGGACATCCGCGAGGGCGAGGCCAGCGCGATCTCGGCGAACACGTCGGCGAGCTTCGGCGCGCACCTGTACGCGGGCTACAACGTGCAGGGGCTGCCGACCAAGGAGGGTTCTTTCGGGTTGAAGGTCGGGTTCAGCGCGGGCCAGTCCGACGGCCTGTCGACGCTGACCGACGTGAACGGCGACAACCTGCCGGACAAGGTGTTCCGCAAGGGCAACGACGTCTTCTATCGGCCCAACCTGGCCAAGCCGGGCGGTGAGCCGAAGTTCGGCGACACGCCGGTCAAGCTCAACAACCTCCCGGGAATCTCGACCGAGCGCACGCTGTCCGGCACCATCGGCATCGAGTCGTACGTCCTCACCACCTCGGCCCAGCTGGACTTCGTGGGCACCACGACCACCTCGGACCGGTTCTTCGGCGACGTCAACGGCGACGGCATAGCCGACTTGGTGAACAACGGCGGCGTGCTGTTCGGCTACCTCGACGCCCAAGGGCACCCTGCCTACAGCGCGGACTCCACCCGCACCCCGGCGCCGATCGGGGACGGCTCGGTGACCGGCCCAATCGTCGGCGACCAGACCGCGCAGTTCAACCAGCAGGTGGACAACTCGCCGCTGCTGGACACGGTGCGCCGCTGGGTCGCGCCGTTCGACGGCAGCGTCCGCGTGGACGGCCGCGTGCAGCTGACCCAGGACCCCTCCCCGGCGCGGGCGGCGTACACCAAGGCCGACGGCGTGCGCGTCACCATCCAGCACAAGGACGCCGAACTCTGGGCGCAGCGGATCGGCCCCGACGACCATACCGAGTTCACCCCGGGCAACGTGGCGTCGATTCCGGTGAAGAAGGGCGACGCGCTTTACTTCCGCACCCAGTCCATCCTGGACGGCAAGTACGACACCGTGGCGTGGGACCCGCAGGTCACCTACACCAACCTGCCGGCCGGCACGGACGCGAACGGGCTGGCGAGCACCGTGTTCCGCGCGTCGACGGACTTCACCTTCGGCGGCCGGCCTTCCCTGGTGACGGTGCCGGTGAGCGGCACGCTGCGGCTGACCGGTGACGTGGTCAAGAACAAGGCGACCTCGGACGAAGTGACCATCGTGATCGAGAAGGGCAACGGCGTCCACGCGCCCGCGGAGGTGTACCGCAAGGTCCTGCCCGCCGCGTCGACCGGCACCACAGCGATCGACGTGAGCATTCCGGTCAGCATGTTCGAGAAGATGTCGTGGAAGGTGAAGACCGACTCGCCGATCGACGCCTCGGCGATCAGCTGGACGCCGAAGGCGCACTACACGGCCGCGCAGGGGGTCGAGTCGGTCGTCGATGCCGCGGGCAAGCCCACGCTGGAGATCACCCCGCCGTACGACATGTCCCTGTTCCCGGCGGACACGCTCGCCGCGCCGCAGCAGACCTACAAGGCGACCAAGACCGGCCAGTTGAAGGTGCGGCCGAAGCTGTCCTTCAACTTCAGCCTGCTGGGTGACAGCAAGATCGCGCTCACCGTGAAGAAGCGCGGCGGGCAGTTGCTCGGCAAAAAGATCTTCCAGGCCAAGGACACCTTCTTCGGCGGCCCGAACCTGGACCTGACCGTGCCGGTCACCGCCGGCGACGAGCTGTACATCGACTACTCCACGACGGACAGCGCGCTGCTGGGCACGCTGGTGGAGCAGTCCGCGTCGGTCACCTACGACGTGACCTCCGGCTGGCCGACGTTCACCCCGGCGCCCAGCGCCATGCACGGCGCGGTCGAGCAGGGCGCCTTCGCCCAGCCCTACCGCGGTTGGGGCGTGGTCGGCTACCAGGGCAACCGCGACCGCGCGACCCAACCGCTCATCCAGGGCGAACTCGCGCTGAACCAGAGCTTCAGGGACGCACTCCCCAAGGAGCCCAAGGAAGCGGACGTCCCGGTGTTCGCCGCGAACCCCCGGCTGGCCATGCCGCGGCTCGCGGTGTTCGCCCCGGTTCCCGCCAAAGGCGGCTGGGCCGCGCAGGACGAGTCCTCCTGGGCCACCGCCACGATGGCGACCAGCTCCCGCCTCGGCGCGGACACCATCGACGTCGTCACCGACGCCGACGTGGTGGGCGACCGGACGGTGATGCGCCGCGGTGAAACCGGCCAGGTGTCGGCCACGCTCGCGGCGGGCCCGTTCGGCGGCACCGTGGTCGCCGGGATCACCGCCGGCTCGGTCGACTACATCGACCTCAACGGCGACCGCTACCCCGACGTCGTGGGCGCCAAGGAGATCCAGTTCTCCGACCCGACCGGCGCGCTGGGCAGCACGCGCGGCACCCTCGGCAGCAACGTCCGCGAAGCGGACAACGTCTCCGGCAACGTGTCGCTGTCCGCGGGCAGCGAGACCGCCACCATCGCCAGCGCCCGGGGCATGGCCGCGCCCGACGCGGGCACCAGCGCCAACACCGCCAGCACCGGCGCGGTCCAACCCTCGCTCGGCATCGGCGGGAACCTGGGCGGCGGCAAGTCCGACGTCCGCGTCGACCTGCTCGACATCAACGGCGACGGGCTGCCGGACAAGGTGTACGCCAACGGCGACGTCCAGCTGAACCTCGGCTACTCCTTCGCCGCCCGGGAACCCTGGTCGGCCGGACCGATCAACGACGCGTCCACCCGCAACGTCGGCGTCAACCTCGGGTTCAACGTCGACCGTTACGGCTTCGCCGGCGGGGTGTCCGCCGAGATGGGCACCTCGTATACCAACGCAAGCATGATCGACGTCAACGGCGACGGGCTCACCGACCGGGTGTTCACCGACGGGGCGAACCCGATCAAGGTCGCGGTCAACACCGGCACCGGGTTCACCGCGCCCGCCCCCTTCCGCGGCAGTTTCCCCGAGATCGCCGTCGACAAGAACGCCGGCCTCGGCGGGGGCGTCTACTTCACCGTCGGCCTGCCGACCCCCGTCGGCATCTTCATCTTCAACCCCGGCGTCAACGCCTCCACCGGCATCAGCCGGGCCGAGACCAGCCTGCGCGATGTGAACGGTGACGGGCTGGCCGACCACGTCCGGTCCACCCGGGACAACGAACTGCTGGTCGCGACCAACAAGACCGGCCGCACCAACCTGCTGCGCGCGGTCACCCGCCCGATGGGCGCCCGCATCGACCTGGACTACACCCGAGTGGGCAACACCGCGGCCATGCCGGAAAGCCGCTGGGCGCTCTCGCGCGTCGCGGTGTTCGACGGGCTCGCCGGCGACGGACAGGACACCCGGCTGACGACCTTCCGCTACGAACAGGGCCGCTACGACCGACAGGAACGCGAGTTCCTCGGCTTCGGCCACGTCGTCACCGAGGAGCGCGACCCCGGCGCCAACGGGGCGCTCTACCGGTCGACCGCCGTCGACTACCGCAACGACAGCTACTACACGCGCGGCCTGCCGTCCCGATCCCTGGTCGCCGACGGCGCGGGACAGCCGTTCCTGGAGACCGTCAAGGCCTACGAGCTCCGCGACACCGCAACCGGTGCCATCGTGGATGCGGCCGGCACCACGTCGGCGGTGTTCCCGCAGCCGACCCGGGCGGAGACACGCTTCTACGAGGGCGCCGCCACGCCCGCGAAGACCACCTACACCGAGACGTCCTATGACGCCTACGGCAACGTCACCCGCATGTTCGACGCCGTCGACGAAGGCACAGCCGACGACCTGGAGACCATTTACGCCTACAGCGCGTCCGACCCGGCGTGCCGGGACCGCAACATCGTCGGCACGGTGAACGTCCTGCGCCAGAGTGGCAGCACCGCGTCGCGGCACCGCGAAGCGAGCGTTGACTGCGAGACCGGTGAAGTGCGGCAGGTCCGCGAGTACCTCACCGACACGACCTCGGCCGGCACCGATGTCACGTACTTCCCGGACGGAAACCTGAAGTCGGTGACCGGCCCGGCGAACCGGACCGGTCAGCGGTACCGGCTGGAATACGGCTACGACACTGTTGTCGGCGTCCACATCGAATCCGTTGTGGACAGCTTCGGGCTGCGGTCCAGCGCGACCTTCGACCTCAAGTACGGGCAAGAGGCCGGCACCACTGACCACAACGGCCAGCAGGTGCTGCGTACCTACGACAGCTTCGGGCGCCTCGACACGGTCACGGGTCCGTACGAGATCGGGTCCGGCAAGGTCACCGTCGACTTCGAATACCACCCCGAGGCGGCGGTCCCGTACGCCACCACGCGTCACCTCGACCGCACTGCCGACGGGGTCCGCGACGACACCATCGACACCGTCACCTTCACAGACGGTGTGCGTCGTGTCGTTCAGGTGAAGAAGGACGCAGCGGTTGCTGACGCCCCGGGCGAGACGCCCCGGCAGGTGATGCTCGTATCCGGGCGCTCGACGTTCGACTTCGCCGGCCGGGCGGTCGAACAGCACTACCCGACAACCGAGCCAAAGGGCTCCGGCAACAACGCCTTCAACACCGGCCGCGACGCGGTGACCCCGACGAAGACCTCCTTCGACGTGCTCGACCGCACGGTGAAGACGGTGCTCCCCGACGGAGCGACCACAAGCCAGATCCACGGCTTCGGTCCCGACCGCGCGGGCGTCACCAGATTCGAGACGACGGTCACCGATGCCCGCGGCAAACAGCGGCGCAACTACGCCGACGTGCGTGAACTTCCGACCTCGGTCAAGGACTTCAACCCGACCGGCGGGCAGCCGGTGATCTGGACCAGCTACGACCACGACGCGCTCGGGCAGCTCACCACCATCACCGACGACAAGAACAACGCCACCCGCGCCGAATACGACGGCCTCGGCCGCCGTATCGTGCTGGACAATCCGGACACCGGACGGACGGAGTTCCGCTACGACCTGGCGGATAACCTGGTCGCCAAGATCACCGCGAACCTGCGCCCGGCCGGCGCCGCTGTCGAGTACGACTACGACCACACCCGCCGGATCGGGGTGCGGTACCCGGACTTCCCCGGCAACAACGTCACCTACAACTACGGCGCTCCGGGCGCGGCCGACCTGACGGGCGGCCGGATCTCCGAGGTCCGCGACGCCGCCGGGACAGTCAGCCGCGCGTACGGTCCGTTGGGCGAAACCGTCCGCGAAACCCGCACGGTCAGGGTCGCTGGGCAAGAGGACCGCACTTACACCACCAAGTGGCGCTTCGACTCGTTCAACCGCGTCCTCCAGTTGACCTATCCCGACGGCGAACTCCTCAGCTACACCTACGACGCCGGCGGTAACGTCAGCCGTGCGACCGGCCGCAAGGACGGCACGGACTACACATACCTGGACCGACTCGACTACGACAAGTTCGGCCAAAAGGTCCTGCAGCAGACTGGCAACGGAGTCCGCACCACCTACAGCTACGACCCGGAAGACCGCAGGCTGGCGACCCTGAACTCGACGCTGCCCGGCGGGACGAAGTTCCAGAGCCTCGGCTACACCTACGACGAGACCGGCAACGTCACCGCGCTGGCCAACAACGTGCCGCAAGGCGGGCCGATCGGCGGGCCCAGCAGCCAGACGTACGGATACGACGACCTCAGCAGGCTCACCAGCGCCACCGGCCGGTTCACCGACAAGGACAACCGGCAGGACACGTACACGCTTGCGCTCGGTTACGACTCCGTCGACAACACCACGACCAAGACACAACACCACGAGATCACCGGCACCACCGCGACGCCGTCGACCGCACCGCCGGCCCAGGTCGGGGCAGGCGCGCCGTCCTTCGGCCCGATCGAGCCCGTCGACGACCCCGCCAACGCCACCGAGGTCCAGGACAAGACCAGCTACACCTACACCTACACCTACGCGGGGGCCAAGCCCCACGCCCCCAGCGCCGTCGGCCCGATTACCCAGGCCTACGACGCCAACGGCAACCTCACCGACACAGTCAACACCGCAGCCGCAGGCAAACGGCGCCAGTTCGTGTGGGACGAGGAGAACCGCCTCGCCTGCAACCAGGACACCGCCACCGCCGCCGTCCTCCAGACCCCGGCCGGGTGCACCGGCGCCGCCGTCCGCTACCTCTACGACGACAAGGGCGACCGGATCGTCAAGGCCGGTGACGGCCTGCACATTTACCCCAACCGCAACTACAGCGATCGCGACGGGGTCGGCTACAAACACGTTTTCGTCGGAGACGACCGCCTGGTCACCAAGACCGTCGAGCCGCAGTCCACCCCTGAGGCGAAGCAGTCCTACTTCCATGCCGACCACATCGGCTCCTCCGGCTACGTCACCGACAGCCAGGGAATTCTCACCGAACACCTGGAGTATTTCGCATTCGGTGAGACCTGGGTCCAGGAGAACGCCGCCCCATCCGGAACCCCGACGCCCTACCAGTACTCCGGCAAGGAACTCGACGACGAGACCGGCCTCTACTATTACGGCGCCCGTTACTACAACCCCCGCACCCAACTGTGGGCCTCGACGGACCCCGCGCTGCCCGACTACCTGGACAGCGGCGCCGCAGGCGGCATCCGCGAACCCCGCAACCTCGGCGCCTACACCTACACGCACAACAACCCCGTCCGATTCACCGACCCCACCGGCAAGCTCCTCGAGATCGCTCCCCTGGTGGCCGCACCCGCCATCGGCGCCGGTACCGTCGTCGGCGTCGGCGTCGTCGTCGTCGGCGCCATCGTCATCGCCGGCGTGACGTACGCCATCGTCAACGGCTCCAACGGCGGGCCCTCCGAACCCGCGGGCTGCAACGCAAACCCGCCCGTCGCCTGCCCGCCCGGCAGCAGAGCGCCCACGCCCCAGGCCGGCCAATCGCCGACCACCGCGGCGCAGCCCGGCACGGTCCCGAGGCCTCCACCGGCTCCTTCGCCCCGTGGCACGCAGGAGAATGACGACGAAGAGACGGTGTCGATCTACAAGGCACCCCAGCCGGGCATGGGCGACAAGTTCATGTCACGCGGTTTCATGCAGGAGGATTTCCCGTACGAAGCCGGATCACAGGACAAGGACGGTCATGCGTACTTCGCAGGGCCGAACGACCGTGCGGTTGCCGAGGGATACGCGCAGTCGTACCGGGAGGGCCTCATCGAGATCCGAATACCCAAGAGAGACTACGATTTGATCTGGCGGCGCTTCGAGCAGCCACATCCCGGAGGAGGGACGGAACTGAGGATTCCCCGCGAAACGGTCACCGCGCTGAACGCCTACCGACCGTGGGTGCTGCACCCATGGTGACCGGAGCCGACGCGTGGGCCCAGGCCACGCAGCAGTACCCGGTCGGTGCCACCGTCGAGGCGGAGGTCACCCTCCGGGCGGTCTTCGGGGTCTTCGTGGGGCTGGAAGGCTTTCCGACAGTGTCGGCCCTCGTCGACATCGGGTCGTACCGCCCGGGCGGAGTGATCCATACCCCGGGCGAACTGCCCCCGGTGGGCACCCGGATTCGCGCACGAGTGGTCGATCACAATGAGGCGTCGCGAGAGATAAGACTGGCAGTCGGGTCCTGAGCTGTTTCCGCGTCTTCTGATCTCCAACCGCCCCGTGCGCCTGCGGGTACACGACTTCGCCCTCGTGGGAGACGGTCCGGGTTTCGTCGTGGGAGTCGCTGTTCGGGACGGTCGCGACGCTCTTGCCGAAGGCCCCGGTCCTGTTGGTGCCGCCGTGGGAGCGGTTGACGGTTTCGGGGCCCGACGGGCGAGGGCGTGAGCGTGTCCAGCGGACCACCTCGCAGAAGGTCGTTCTGGAGGAGTGGGCCCCGCAGGGCCCGGACTCGTTGTTGGCGGTACTCCTTCCCGCGGTGATCTGTTCTCAACGTCAGGGACCGATTTTCGGGAAAGGGTGGCCCGGTCGTGGCAGCCGGTGTCTGCCGTGTTCGCGACCGGGGTGTTCCCGAGCATCCATCCGTTTCAGGTCGTGGCTTTGTTTCTGCGCCCGCCGGACGATCGGCCCCCGGTGCTGCGGATCTTCCGTGTCCCCTCTCGGGGTTACGACGAGGTGGCGGTCGAGAAGGATTTCGGGAAGCTGCTGAGGATGGGTGGGGGCAGGACCGAGCACGGACACGTCGTCCGGGACGCCGTGTCGTTGCGGGAGGGGCTGGATTTCGATCGGCATGATCCGGCGGTGATCGCCAGGCGTGAGGACCTCGCCGGATTCGGGAGCGTCGCGAAACTGGGCGCCATGTTCGAGAGAGTGCCGAGCGTCGATCGTTTCGAGACGACAGACAGAAAGCACCAGCAGGATCAGTCAGATGCTGTTGCTGCTCGTCTTCTCCGTGGGTGTGACATCACGAGAGATGGGACGATCGCGCCGCCGGACGCGGAGTCGGCATACCGGGGCCGGTCAGGCCGGGAGTTGCCTACGTGGCGGTGACGTGGTCTTGAGGGCCGTGTACGGGAACCATTGAGAGTCGAGGCGGCGTCGTTGCTCGACGACTTCGGATACACCGTCCGTACCCGTTTCCCGTTTCCCGTCGCGTTGCGGTGGAGGGAGGCCCAGGCCCGGCTCAGCGCGGGCGAGCACACCCTCGCCTACGAGGCCGTCATGGACACCGCGGAGATCCTCCCGTGTTACAGCGCCCTGTTGGTGGCGGCGCCGGCCCGGGAGGTGGGCATCGAGTTGGGCGAGAGGAGTGCCGTCCGGTACCCCAGTAGGTCTTGCATGTGTACCGCCGGGATCCGCCGGTTTGTGACGAGCGGCCTCGGCGTTGGTACCGGCTTCGTCGATGGTGGGGGCGGTTCTGGAAACCTGCATGCGGATGCAGCCAACCTGTCCCTCGGGTTGTTCGTTCTTTAGGGGTGTGACGGTGACGACGAGGAGCCGGACGTCGGGGTGGGGGAGGGCGGATGGGCGTTGACGGGGAGGTGGTGCATTCCTTGGTGGCCGCGCGTGGTCAGGCGTTGAAGCGGTACGCCTTCCTGCTGTGCGGCGATGACGACCGGGCCGACGATCTGGTGCAGGAGGCCCTGGTGCGTACCCTCGCGCGGCGACACCCGCGCGATCTCGGGGAGTTGGAGGCGTATGTACGCCGGGTGATCGTCAACCTGGTGATCGACGAGTCCCGACGGGCGGGCCGCTGGGCCCGACTGCGGCCCGTGTTCCGTGCCCGGCAGACGTCGTTCGACGAGGAGGGACCCGAGTCGCGGGTTTCCGCGCGGTTGTGGACCCGGGAACTGCTGTCGCGATTGCCTCCGGGGCAGCGGGCCTGCCTGGTCCTGTACTACCTCGAGGATCTCCCGATCGCGGAGATCGCGAACGTTCTGGGATGTGGCCAGGGGTCGGTCAAGAGCCAGATGAGCGCCGCGCGGGCAGCGCTGCGGCGGATGTCGACGAGCGAGGACACGACGAACACCGAGGAGGTAGACCATGAGTTCGAGTCGAGATGACATCCGCCGGACCCTGGACACGTTGTCCCACGAGGCGGGGCCGCTCCGCGTTATGCCCCCGGAGACGCTGATGTCGGAAGCCGATCGTCGCCGGCGTCGACGCCGGTTGCGCACGGCCGGAGTCACGATGGCGGTGGCCGTCTGCGGCGTGGGGGTGATGGCCGCAGTCGTGCGCGGGGCGGGCTCCGCGGATCCGTCGACCCCGGCCGCCGCTCCGACTCCGCGCGACGCGCCTGGGTGGGGCGCGCAGGACCCGGGGCCGTTCACGTGCGGTCGGCCGCTCGGATACCCCACGACCGAGCGGTACGACGGGTTCGGTCTGTCGCCGCTGACGATCGAGCGTCCCCCGGGGGCGCCGGACGGTCCCCCGAAGATCGTGGCCGAACTGACCCCGTCCTCGCCGACCGGACTGAACGCCACCGAGGTGTATCCCGTCGTGCTCGTACTGCGCGACGGGATCGTGGTGGGCGGCCCGGTCCAGGCCGGTGCCCTCGGGCCCGGACGACCGCTCCGCAGCCCGACTTGGGTTCCGTCTGATCAGACGATCCGAGATCTCGCCCCGGCCTGGTTGTGTGGCGCGGTGACCTGGGAGCAGGTGTGGGCGGACCCGGGAAGATACACGCTGGCGCTGGTGATGACACCACCCACGACCGACGGCAACCGAACAGGCAGCCGTGCGATCGACTCGTCCTATCCGCTACTGATCTCGACGGCGCGACTCGACGCGCGGCCGTGAAACGGACCTCGTCCGGTGCGACGGCGATGGCGGTCGCACCGGACGAAGGTCGTGTTAGGGGTGGTGGAGACGAACGGAGAAGGCGTTCATGATGGCGACGGCGCTGGGCCATCCCACGCTTTTGCAGTCTCGGTCGTTGACGCAGCGGAATCCGGTGCTGACGGTCCCGTTGATCTGGCGGCTGTCCGTGTCGTTGATGGTGATGATCGGCCCTCCGCTGTCACCGGCCGTGGCGGCGATGTAGTCGTCCCACTGGCCGCCGACCGAACCCACGATGTTCGTGCCGTTGACCGGCCAGATGTTGGAGCCGGCGACCCGGATGTTGCACATGACCTTGATGTTGTAGCCCAGGTTCGTCCAGTCGGTCCCTCCCGTCGAGCGCGTCGGGTCAGGGCGCGGCGCGGGGGCGGCGTACCGGCGCGTGGTGGTAGTCGAGCTCCCAGCCGGCGCGCTCGGGCGGCGTCCCGTGGGGCACGGTGCGCACGCCGGAGGCGAGGGTGACGTCGCGGTCGCCCATCAGGGCGAACACGATCCGCGTCCGCCGGTCCGCCTCCCCGTCGCGGGCGTCGTAGTCCCACTCGGCGACCACGCCCTGGTCCGCGCCCAGGAACGTTTGTTGGAGGAACCCCTGTACTCGCGCGGGCAGGCTTCCCAGCATGTCGGAACCCCGGTCGTCCCAGACCAGGTCGGCCGGCGCCGCGGGGGTGGACGGCGGTCCCGGCTCCGGGTTTTCGTCTGCGGGCCTGCGGGGTCGGAAGAACCGGGACGTCTCGCCCGGCGGGGGACCCTCGACGAGTGCGGTGCCGTCGGGTCAGGGGGGCGCCCAGTGGAGCGGAGACGTCCTGCTGGGCGCGGTCGATCTCGACGCCGTTCCCGTTGTCCAGGCCGACCTGCTCGACCGGAACGCGCCGGCGAGCGACGTGAGAATCGGCGCGTCCTACGGGACGTACGTCGAGGTCTTCGTCGCGTCGAACAGCACGAACCTCGCCCTGGTGGTGCCGGGGCAGATGCCGGACGAGCGCGGTTGTCGCGACCTCCTGGGCACCCAGGGCACGGCCGCAGCCAATCGTGTCGGGCACGACAGCGTGTTGTGCGTGCGCACCGACAAGGGCCGTGTCGCCCGTATCGACACCATTCGTTTCCCCGCCGGCAAGGGCATCCTGGTCCACGTCACGGTGTGGCCGCTGCCGGGCTGAGCCATGGTGCCGCCGGAGGTCCTCGCCCTCGGCAACGGCCCGTGGAGCGCATCCCTCGCCGTCGACGGCGGCTTCGCGGCCTTGGCCGGGTGATCCGCGGCGGCCCCGGGATGCGCCCCGCCGGGATGGTCGCGGAGCTCGGGCGTAACCGCGGAGAAGCCGTCGCGGATCACGGGCAACTCCACGGGCGGTGGCCGCCTGCGCAGGTGGCGGGGGGTTGGGGGAACATCGGGGTGCGCGGCGGGGTGGGCTTCGGCTTGGTGCGCTCGGTCCGGTATCGGGCCGTCACGGATGCGCGGACGACGAACGGGTGCTCGGTGTAGGCGCGTTGCCAACGCACGGGTTCGGCGTACAGGCCGCTCTCCCCGAGCGGACTGTATTGTTCGCCCGCCCCCGGAGGTGGCTTCGGGTCCGGGAAGCGCACGTCCGGGACCGGTTGTGGCCTCGCCCAGGTCGCCGTGTCCGGCGTCAACCCGAGTCTTCGCGCCTCGCGCTCGAACTCGGCCGTCGATGTCGTGGGATCGTCCGAACCGTAGAAGTACACGGCCGTGGACGTGCAGATCACGCCCATCATGCCCGCCTGCGGCTTCGGTCGGGGCGTGGTGTCGCGCCAACACCGGTCGAAGACGAAGCGCTCGAACCGCGCACTCGCCGGCCCGCGGAAGACCCCGAAAGGCAACTCCACATCGACCCGGGCACGCCTCTCCTCCGCGTGGTGCCTCTCGTGCGCCTCCTTCTCTCTCTCGGCAGCCGCGAACTGCCGCTGGCACGCGTACAGCCCGCCGAGGAAGACGACGACCGCCAGGGTGATCACGGCCAGGACGAACCGGCCGAGCCACAACAGACAACAACCCATCGGCCGCGTATCGGGGCGCGAAGACATGCGCCCATCGTGGCCCGCAACTGCGTCCGAGTTAGCGGTCGTTGCGCACTCGCAACCCGCTCCGCCACGCACATCCCCTCGGCACGACACGACGCGGCACGACCCACACCGGGCACGCCACCACGCCCGGCCCGGCGCCCACGGTCGATGCCATGACCGACGACAATCCTTTGGCGACCACCGGCGTTGGTACGGAACCGATCAGGGCGAACCTCCGCCCCCCGGCGCTCTCGGTATCGGGCCGGCCGGCACTCCGGTGCCCGCCGTTCGGGTCGAAGTATCCGGACCGACAACGGTGCCGAGTTCCGGTCCGCATTCCACCGGCACGTACTCGACAAAGGCATCGCCCACACCCACATCAAACCCCGCCCCCCGCGCCTCGACGGCAAGGTCGAGCGCTGCCACGGCATCGACGCCGAGGAGTTCCACCGCCTGCTCGACGGCGTCGTCATCGACGACGCCGAGGTGCTCGACGACGAGCTGCGTGAATGGGAGGACTACTACGACCACCATCGGCCCCACGGCGGCCAAACCCCCTAGAGCGCCTCAAGCGGAAGACCGCAACCCGGACGTAAGCGCTCATCGGCAGTCGCACATGTCGGGTGGTGCGGTGGATCGACTGTGCGGACGCGGGGTCGGTGCGACGTGTCATGCTCGCGCGGTGGTCTGTGACATATGCGGGACGCCGATGTCGTCGGAGCGGGCGGAGCCCGGTCCCGGGGAGGTGTGGTGTTGCCCGTCGTGTTTCGCGTTCACCTATGTGGGTGGCGAGTACTTCGAGGTGTGTCGGCCTCCGTACCTGCCGGTGCGCATGCGGTGGGAGCGGGCCGTTGCGGACGGTCTCGCCGACCGGCCCGTGCACGACTACGGCGCGTTCGGGGTGACACTGTGCGGAATCACCCGGATCGATCTGTCGGCGTCCGCGTATCCGTGGCCCCACCGGTGGGAGCCGGCCCGTGCCGACTGTCGGGAAGCGGCCGAGGTCATAGACGCCCGCTGGCCGGTGGGCATGCGTCATGGCGAGGCACGGGCAAGCGTCCGCAAAAGCGCTCCCCGGGGGTAGCGGCTCGTGGCCGGTGTCGGGCCGAGCGGATCGGGTCTTGCGCCGGGCGCGCGGGCCTGGTTCTGGCGATCGCGCAACTGGCCCGGGAGCACCGGCACGAGGACGCCGCCGCGTTCACCCGCGCCCTGTGGTCGGATGCGACCCGTCCCCCGGAGATGCGGGTGAGCGCCGCGTTGGGGTGGCTGCCTGGTCGACGACCCCGTCCCCGACACCCTGCGTACGATGATCGAGGAGACCGTCATCCCCGAACTCCACCGGGTGTTGTCTCCGTTGCCGTGGCTGAGGCAGGTCGACGACATGGGCGTCGACGGGTTGTCGCACACCCTGTGGCAGAGGCTCGACCCCGACACCTGGCCCGGCCCCCCGCAGGAGCCCTGCTTCTGACGCCACGCGCCCGAACCGCGGTGGGCCGAGGCCCGGGCTGACGGTCTCCGGGCGGGGCCGGCGCGTCTATGTTCCCGGGAGCCTGGGCTTGCCGTCGGATGCGACGCGTTTCTCGAACGCGGGGACGATCGCGAACGAGCGCCCGCAGGGTGGGCATTGCGCTGTCCCGAAGGCGTACGGCAGGCCGCGGGGGAGCGATGCCTGCCCGTCGCGGATCGCGATCGCGTGCAGCCGCGCGCCCAGCGGCGGCATCTCCTCGGGCGCGGTGGGTCGCAGGGGGCGGCGGTCGATGTCTCCTCGGTGCCAGTCCCGGATCGCGGAGTGGTCGCCGTGCTCGCCCACCGCGATGGTGACGTCGGCGCCGCAGCGCGGGCAGTGGACGGCGAGGAACGCGTCGGTGAGGTCGTCGAGCCCCCACGCCCAGGCCAGACGCCCCTCGAGCGCGAGCATGCCGCACAACCGGTGGACGTAGTGCGCCTCGTGCGCGTGGTCGGCGAGTTGCGCGTCCGCGACGACCGCCATCTCCGCGATCCGCGCCCTCGCAGTGATAACTGTCCCTTTTCGATCCCGATCGCGGATCACGAAGAGGTGTTCGTCCTCGATGCCCCGTGACGACCTCCGTACCGGCCCGGGTCGAGGGCGGGTGGTGGGTGCCCGGGGCCGGCGTCGCGGCGGCCCGCGGTTTCGGGAACTACGGGTGGTTGGGCGGCCAGGGGTAACCGAATTCCTCGACGGCTTCCCGCGTACCTCCCCAGACCCGGGCGACGGTACGGGGATCGCCTGCGGTCAGCCTCGCCGCCGGTTCCTTTGCCTGCTCGGAGGGATCTATCTTGCCGAGGCCGACGGCGACCCGGTGGGGACGGCAACGATGATGGTGATGCCGAACGTGACGCATGCCTGTGCGCCGAGCATGATGTGCCTGGACGTGTACAAGGACGCCTGCGAGGAGCACCCGTGCCCGAAGGCCACGTGCAGCGGCCCGGACCCCTCGAGCTCCGGCCGGTTGTGGGTCATCGTCCGGTCCGGGCCGAGCACGAACAGCCGGCATCCGGGCGTCGCGGCCACCACGACCGACCACTCACCGCCTTCGGAGCGGCCGAACACGGCCACGATGCCGGACTCGCTTCACGATGTTTCGTCGCGCCAAGTTGATGTCGGACGCCGTCCCCGCCGAGACCCGGACGACGGCCGCCGACGCGGGTCTGCTCGTCGGGCGGCTCGGCTTGACGGACGCACGCGCAGAACCGGTATGCGCCCGAGTCGTCCCACCACGCATCACCTGGACGGCCGAACCCGCCGAATAGCCGAGGGGTGGGACGATGGCGCCCCGACGGATCATGCGCGCATCCCGCCGGCGGAGTCCGGGCCGGGCCGACACGTTGTCCCGGCCGAAGACCCGCACGACGCCGCGCCCGCGGCCGATGGTGCTGCCCCGGGCGCGACGTCGTCGACTCAGTCCGTGAGCAGCGTCAGGGTCTTCACTCCCGTCAGGTCCGCCGACGGCAGGAACGTGGGCGGATGTTCCGGGTCGGCGCGGGTCGTGGGGAAGCGGTCGAGCAGGATGTCGAGGGCGATCCGGCCCTCCAGGCGGGCCAGCGGGGCGCCGATGCAGAAGTGGATGCCGCGGCCGAAGCCGAGGTGCGGGTTGGGCTCGCGGAACGGATCGAAGACGTGCGGCCGGGCGAAGACCCGCTCGTCGCGGTTGGCGGCACCGAGACGCACCGCGATGACCTTGTCCTTCGGGATGTGCTGCCCGGCGATCTCCACGTCGGTCATGGTGACCCGGTACAGGGACGAGAACGGCGTCAGGTAGCGCAGCGACTCCTCGATGGCGGCGGGCAGGAGCGAGCGGTCGGCGCGTACCCGCGCGTCGACGTCCGGCTCCGCGTCGAGGCACAGGAGGGTGTTGCCGATCAGCATCGTGGTGGTGACATGTCCGCCGAGAAGCAGCACGTTGCCGAAGTTCGCCACCTCGGTGGGGCTGAGGCGATGCCCGTCGACCTCGGCCTCGACGAGTTCGGTCAGCAGGTCCTCGCGGGGCGCGCGCCGGCGTTCCTCCGCGTGCTCGCGCAGGTAGTCCTGCAACTTCCGGGAGAGCGCCAGGGCTTCCTCCAAGTCGTGCCGCTGCTCGTCGGTGAGCTCGAGCGACACCTCCAGCTCGCTGTCGTAGATCTTGTCCACCCAGCCCTTGAACAGATCCCGGTCACCGGCGGGCACCCCGAGGAGTTCGGCGATGACGATGACCGGCAGTTGGTACGCGAGGGCCGATACGATCTCGACCCGGTCGCGGCCCGCCACCTCGTCCAGGAGTTCGTGGGTGAGGGCGGCGATCCGCGGCGCGAGATCGGCGACCACCTTCGGGGTGAAGGCCCGATTGACCAGCCCGCGGAACCGGCCGTGGACCGGCGGGTCCATCTGGGCGGGGTTTCCGTCGAACGCGTCGCCGAAGTCCACGTCCGTGTCCGCGGCGAACACCCGCATGGTGTTGGACGAGAACGTCGCCGGGTCCTCGAGGATCGCGAGCGTCTCGGCGTGACCGTATACATTCCACAGACCCGTCGGCTCGTCGAACCGCACGGGCTCCTTCGGCACGTTGCCGTGGAGCCAGAAGCGGCTCTCGTCCACTCCCCACTTGGCAGCGAGATCGGTCATGGTGGTCCTTCCCTTCGCTGGTTCGTTGAACCGGTTCCGAAACTCGATGTCACCGGACGGATCGTCGACGCCCGGCCGAGAACCGCGCCTCCCCCGTCAGTCCGCCAGCTTGCGGACGATGACCTGCATGATCTGGCCCGCGGGTTTGGGCATGTGCAGGTCGTGGTGCGTGGCGTCGATGTCGTGTTCCTCGATGGAACCGAGGACGAACGGCTGCCAACCGGGCCCGAACGAACCCCCGTCGGGCTTGTCCAACACGGCGTTGAAATAGAGCATGTCGCCGCGGTAGACCGGTGATTCGAACACGGCCATCTTGTTCAGGTTGTTGGCGCCGACCCGTGCCATCTTGCCCAGGAAGCCGTCCATATTGTCCAGATTCATGAATTCGCCGAGGACTTCCTCGACGTCCCCCCGATACATCGCCGCGGTCCGACCGGCCACCTGCTTGAACGGGCTCGCCGGATCGTCGGCCGCGGGCGGGCAGTCCAGGACGGCCAGGATCTCGACCCGCTGCCCGCGCCGGTCCAGTGCGTCCGCGACGGCGTGCGCGATCGGGCCGCCGAAGGACCAGCCGATCAGGTTGTACGGCCCCTCCGGCTGGATCTCGAGGATCTGGGTGAGATAGTCGTCGACCATCTCCTCCACCGAACCCGCCACCGGATCGACGCCGTTGGAGCCGCGCGACTGCAGGGCGTACGCCGCCCGGTCCAGGTACGGCGCGAAGGTGAAGAACGCCCAGCCGAGACCGCCACCGCCGTGGAAGAACCACACCGGCGACTTGCCCGTTCCCGGATCGACGTTCAACGGCAACACGACGTCGTACGAGTCGACCTGGCCGCCGGGAGTGCCGCCGGCGAGCACCAGCCCACCCAACTCGGCCACCGTGGGGTAGTCGATGATCGTCTTGATGGGCAGGTCGACGCCGAACTGCTTGCGGATGCGGGCACAGAGCCGGGTGGTCTGGAGCGAATGCCCACCCAGCTCGAAGAAGTTGTCGTCGATACCGACCCGTTCCAGGCCGAGCAACTCGGCGAAGAGGGAACACAACTTTTCCTCATGGGAGTTGCGCGGCTCACGACTGCCGACGGTGGCGGTGTACACGGCCGGCAGCGCGCGTCGGTCGAGTTTGCCGGCCGCGTTCAGCGGAAGTTCCGAGAGCGGCACCAGCACCGCCGGGACCATGTAGTGCGGCAGACGCCCGCGCAGGTACTCGGGCAGCTCGGTCAGCAGCGAACCGAGGGACTTGGCCAGCGCGGGGGTGTTCGCCCGGCTGCGCCCGGCCGCCGCGCCGGGAACGAACGCGCCGGAGACGGTGGTTCGCTGTTCGGGCAGCAGCACCGCGTCGAAGCCGTGGACGACCTCGCCGGACCAGGTGACGACCGCCTCCAGACCCCGCCGCCGCGCCCAGGCGGCCAGTTCCTCCGGATCGAGCGGCCCGCCGGAGAGGCCGGTCATACTCGGCACACCGGCCGACGTCGCCGCGATCGCCTCCGCCACCAGACGCGCGTTGGGTATCCCGGTCACCCGCACCGGGCCGCCACCCGCCAGGTCCACCACGCGGCCCAGGACGGCCGGGTCCGACATGTCCCGGTCCCACGGCACCGCGGGCACACCCGTCAGATCGAGCAGGTCGGCCGGCTCCTTGTGCAGGACGACCTCGTAGCGGTGCCGGGTCAACTCGTTGTGCACCCGACCCGCCTTCAACCGGATGTCCACGCCGGCTGAATGCTCACGCGCCCACGCGGCGAACCACTCCGGCGCGACCACCAACTCCCGCTCGGCCAGCAGCGCCCGCTCCACCGACGCCCGCAGCTGCGCGCGCGAGGCGTTGGGCCGTGCCGCCCGCTGCGCCGCGCTCGTCAGCAGCCGGAGCGTCGTGGCGTTGCGGACGTCGCCCACGATCAACCGGCCGCCGGACGCCAGGAGTTCCATGGCCTCGCACAGCACCCGGTCCAGATACTCGACGCTCGGGAAGTGCTGCACCACGGAGTTGAGCACCACGGTGTCGAACCCACCCCGGGGCAGCCCGGATACGTCGTCGGCCGCCTGGACACTCAGCCGAACACGGTCGCCGTGCCCGGCCTCGGCGCACTGTGCCCGGACCCGATCCACCACCGTGGCCGAGATGTCGGTGCCCCAATACTCCTCGACCTCGTCGACGATCCGCGCCAGCAGCAGACCGGAACCCACACCGATCTCCAATATCCGCCGTGGCCCGAACCGCAGCACCCGCGCCACCGCCGCGTCACGCCACTCCCGCATCTCCTCGACCGGAATCGGAGCACCGGTATAGCCGGACTTCCGGCCCCCGAAGTCCTCGCCCAACACCTCGTCACCGGAGTCGGCGTAGACGTCGTCGTACACCTGACGCCACTCGTCCACCTGTGCGTCGGCATCCGCCCGCGCGGCATCCGAGGCGGGCACCACATACGCCACGAGGCGCCGGTCACCCTCGTGGTCGTCGCGCACCACGACCGCCGCCCGGGCCACACCGGGATGTCCGGTCAACGCCTGCTCGATCTCACCCGGCTCGATGCGGAACCCGCGAACCTTGACCTGGAAGTCGGTGCGGCCGATGTACTCGATCTGCCCATCCCCGTTCCAGCGCACCAGGTCCCCGGTGCGGTACATCCGAGTGCCCGGAGCGCCGAACGGGCACGCCACGAACCGCTCGGCGGTCGCCGCCGTCCGCCCCGGATATCCGCGCGCCAGACCGGCACCGGCCAGGTACAGCTCACCGGCCACCCCCGGCGCCACCGGACGCAGCGCCGTGTCCAGCACGTACACCTGCGTGTTCCAGATGGGCGTGCCGATCGGCACCCGGTCCCCGCCGGGCACGTGCCGCCAGGACGTGACTTCGACGGCGGCCTCGGTGGGGCCGTAGAGGTTGTACACGGCGCAGTGCGGGAGCAGGTTCGCGACCTTGTCGGCGAGCGCGACCGGGAACGCCTCGCCCGCGACCTCGATCCGGCGCAGGCTCGTGCACTCCGCGGCCGCGGGTTCGGCGACGAACGCCTCCAGCAGGAAGGGCACGAAATCCGCGCCGGTCACCCGCTCACGGCGGATCAGGTCGGCCAGGTAGGCCGGATCCCGGCGCCCGTCCGGACGCGCGATCACCACGGCCGCGCCCACCAGCAGCGGCGCGAACAATTCGGGCACCGACACGTCGAAGCTCGCCGACGTGCTCAGCAACACGCGGTCCTCCACGCCGACGTCGAAGTGCGTCAGGCCCCACTCCAGCCGGTTCATGATCGACCGGTGCGATACCTGCACGCCTTTCGGGCCGCCGCTGGAGCCGGAGGTGAAGATGACGTACGCGGCGTTGTCCGGTGACAGCTCCCGGTTCGCATTCCGCACCGGGTACCCGGACACGTCCGGCAGCGTCCCGTCAAGCACCAGCAACGGCTTGGCGCCGTCCAGCAGTTGCCGAGCCCGCTGCTCGGGAAGTTCGGTGTCCACGGGCAGGTAGGCGGCGCCGGTCTTGACCACGGCGTGGATCGCCACCATCAGGTCGACGGAGCGCGGGATCCGCACCGCGATCAACTGCTCGGGGCCCGCGCCCTGTTCGACCAGCCAGTGCGCCAGTCGGTTGGCACGCCGGTCGAACTCCCGGTAGGTCAGCGTCTCGTCCTCGCCGATCACCGCGACCCGGTCCGGGGTACGCGCCACCTGGGCCTCGAGCGCGTCCGGCAGGGTGTCGGCGGCCACCAGGTGCGCCGTGTCGTTGACCCGCCGCACCATCCGGTCTCGTTCGTCCGCCGACAACACCTCGACGGCACCGATCGGCGATTGCGGGTCGGCGACCAACTGCTCCAGTACGCGGACGAAGCGAGCGGCGATGGCCTCGGCCGTGTCCCGGTCGAACAGCTCGGTCGCGTACTGGAGGTCGCCCCGCAGCGCCCCCGCGTCGTCCACGGCCAGGCTGAACAGCAGGTCGGCGATGGCGGTCGAGGTGAGGTGTTGCTCGAATTCCACGTCGAGCCCGCTGAGTTCGAGTCGGCGCTTGGCGAAGTTCTGCCAGGCGAACATCACCTGGAACAGCGGTTGGTACGCAGCGGAGCGCTCGATGTCGAGGACCTCGACCAGCGTCTCGAACGGGACGTCCTGGTGCTCGTAGGCCGCCAGCGCCTTCTCCCGTACCCGGGCGAGCAGGTCGGTGAACGACGGGTCGCCGGACAGGTCCACGCGCAGCACCTGGGTGTTGACGAAGAACCCGACCATCTCGGCCAGCGCCTCGTCGGTGCGCCCGGCGATCGGACCGCCGATCGGCACGTCCTCCCCGGCTCCGAGCCTGCCGAGCACTACCCCCAGCGCGGCCTGGAGGACCATCGCCATGGTCGCTCCGTGCTCGTCGGCCAACCTCTGCACGGCGGTCGCCAGGTTCGGCTCGACGACGAGGTCGACCACGTCGCCCTCCGAGCTCCTCGCCGCGGGTCGCGGGCGGTCGAGCGGCAGGCTCAGCGGCTGTGGTACCCCGGCCAGTTCCGCACGCCAGTATTCGGTCTGTGCCGCGGCGAGACTGCCGGGGTCCGTCACGTCTCCGAGCACCTCGCGCTGCCAGAGCGCGTAGTCCCGGTACTGCGCGGGCAACGGCTCCCACCCCGGCGCTCGACCGTCCCGGCGCGCGGCGTAGGCATCGGCCAGGTCTCGGGCCAGCGGCGCGCCCGAGCTGCCGTCCGTGGCGATGTGGTGGATCACCAGGACCAGTACGTGTTCCCGGACGGAACGGCGCAGCAGAGTCGCCCGGAACGGGATTTCGGCCGCGAGGTCGAACCGGTGCCCGGCGGCGTGGTCGATCGCGGCGGACTCGTCCTCGGGCGTCACCTCGACCACCTGCACCTGCACCTGGACCAGTGCCTCGGCCGACGGCAGGATGCGCGGCCGGGGCTCGCCGTCGTCGTCCGTCACATACGTGGTGCGCAGGATCTCGTGCCGGTCGACGACATCGCGGATCGCCGCGACGAGAGCGTCCCGGTCCAGCGTCCCGGTCAGTCGGAACGTGGGCGAGACGTTGTAGGTCTCCGCCCCCTGCTCCAGACGGTGCAGAATCCACATGCGGCGCTGTGCGAAGGACAGCGTGGGCAGGGCATGTGCCCGGGCGCGGTCACCCGGCACGAACCGGGGGCGGCGTGGGGCGGCCGATTCCTCCGACCACGCGGCGAGCGCGGCCACCGTCGCCAGGTCGAAGACGGTACGGATGGGGATCTCGATCCCCATCTCGGCGCGGGCGCGGTTGATCAGGCGGGTGGCCAGGAGCGAGTGGCCGCCGAGTTTGAAGAAGTTGTCGTCGACGCCGACCCGTTCCAGGCCGAGCAACTCGCCGAAGAGGGAACACAACTTTTCCTCGCGGGGGTTGCGCGGCTTTCCGGTGCCCACGGTGGTGGTGTGCCCGGTGGGCAGCGCGCGTCGGTCGAGTTTGCCGGCCGCGTTGAGCGGTAGTTCCGAAAGGGGTACCAGTACGGCCGGGACCATGTAGTCCGGCAGGCGCCCGCGAAGGTACTCGGGCAGTCCGGCCAGCAGCGGACCGAGCGCCTTGGCCACGGCGGGGGAGTTCGCCCGGGTCCGTCCGGACGCCGCGCCGGGAACGAACGCTCCGGAGAAGGTGGTTCGCCCTCCGGTCGGCTGTTCGGGCAGGAGAATCGCGTCGAAGGCGTGGGCGGCCCGGCCGGACCAGGTGAGGACCGCGTCCAGGCCCCGTTGCCGTGCCCACGTGGTGAGGTCCTGCGGATCGACCGGCCTGCCGGAGAGTACGGGCGTGCTCGACAAACCGGTGGAGGTCGCCGCGGCGGCCTCCCGCACCAGGCGCGCGTTGGGGATGTCCGCCAGTCGCACCGGGCCGTCGCCCACTCGGTCCAGGTCGGCGAGGTCGGACACCTCCCGGCCCCACGGCACCGCCGGCACCTCGGCCAGGTCCAGCACGTCGGTCGGCTCCTTGTGCAGCACGACCTCGTAGCGGTGCCGGGTCAGCTCGTGGTGCGCACGCCCCGGCTTCAAGCGGATGTCGACCCCGAAGGAGCGCTCCGCCGCCCATTCGGCGAACCATTCCGGGGCGATGAGCAACTCCCGCTCGGCGAGCAGCGCCTGCTCCACCGATGCTCGCAACTCCTCGTGGGAGGCGAGCGGATGCGTCGCACGCTGCACCGCGGTCGTCAACAGCCGCAGCGTCCTGGCGTTGCGGACATCGCCGACGATCAACCGGCCGCCGGGCGCCAGGAGTTCCATGCCCTCGCGCAGCACCCGGTCCAGGTATTCGATGTCGGGGAAGTACTGGACCACCGAGTTGAGCACCACGGTGTCGAACCAGCCCCGCGGCAGCCCGGACGTGTCGTCGGCCGCCTGGGCACCGAGCCGGACCCGGTCGCCGTGGCCGGCCCGCTCGACCTGCGCCCGGACCCGGTCCACCACCGTGGGCGAAAAGTCGGTGCCCCAGTACTCGTCGACCTCGCCGACGATCCCGGCCAGGAGCAGACCGGAGCCCACGCCGATCTCCAGCACCCGTCGCGGTGCGAACCGCAACACCTGTGCCACTGCGGCGTCCCGCCATTCCCGCATCTGGTCGAGGGGGATCGGCTCGCCGGTGTAACTGGAGTTCCACCCTCGGAAGTCCTCGCCGAACGCCGCGCCACCATCGTCGCTGTCGGCATAGGTGTCGTCGTAGACCTGGCGCCACTCGTCCACCTGCGCCTCGGCATCGGCCGGCGCGGCCTCCGGGGCGGGCACCACGTACGCCACGAGGCGTTTGTCGCGCTTGTGGTCCTCGCGCACCACGACCGCCGCCTGCGCGACACCGGGATGCCCGGTCAGCACCTGCTCGATGTCGCCCGGTTCGATGCGGAAGCCGCGGATCTTCACCTGGAAGTCCGTGCGTCCGATGTATTCGACCTGGCCGTCCCTGTTCCACCGCACCAGGTCCCCGGTGCGGTACATCCGCGTACCGGGCGCCCCGAACGGGCAGGCCACGAACCGGTTCGCGGTCAGCGCGCCCTGCCCGAGGTAGCCCCGCGCCAAGCCGGCACCGGCGACGTACAACTCGCCGGCGACCCCCGAGGCGACCGGGCGCAGCGCGGCGTCCAGGACATACACCCGTACGTTCCAGAACGGGGTGCCGATCGGTATCCGCTCCGCACCCGGCACGTACCGCCAGGTCGTGGCCTCGATCGTCGCCTCGGTGGGTCCGTAGTGGTTGTACAGCACGCAGTCGGGCAGCAGTTCGGCGGTCCTGCGGGCGAGTGCGAGCGACAGTGCCTCCCCTCCGGCCTGGAGATAGCGCAGGCTGTCGCACCGCCCGGCCGCGGGTTCGGCGACGAACGCCTCGAGCAGGGACGGCACGAAGAACACGCCGGTCACCCGCTCACGGCGGATCAGCTCGGCCAGGTAGGCCGGATCCCGGCGTCCGTCCTGGTGGGCGACGACGACGGCGGCACCGACCTGGAGGTTGGCGAACAGCTCCGGGACCGACGGGTCGAAGCTCGACGAGATGCTCAGCAGCACCCGGTCCTCGACCGTGACGGCGAAGTGCTCGTGACCCCACTTCAGGCGGTTCATGATCGAACGGTGCGAGATCTGCACACCCTTGGGGCCGCCGGTGGAGCCGGAGGTGTGGATGACGTACGCGACGTTGTCCGGTGCCAGCGCACGCTCGGGGTCCGTCTCCGGGTACCCGCAGACGTCCGGAAGCGCCTCGTCGAGCGTCAGCAGCGGCCGGGCGCCGTCGAGGATGTGCCGCACCCGATCCTCGGGCAGGTCGGGGTCGATCGGCACCCAGGCCGCACCCGCCTTGACCACCGCGTAGATCGCCACCATCAACTCGACCGAATGGGGGAGGCGCACGGCGACCAGCCGCTCGGGACCCGCGCCCTGGTCGACCAGCCAGTGCGCCAGCCGATTGGCCCGCCGGTTGAACTCCCCGTACGTCAGCGTCTCCTGCTCGGCGATCACCGCGACCCGGTCGGGGGTGCGCTCCACCTGGGCCTCGAACGCGTCCGGGAGGGTGCCCTCGGCCACCGGGTGGGCGGTGTCGTTGACCCGGTGTACCAACCGGTCCCGCTCGTCCTCGCCCAGTACGTCGATCGCGCCGATGGGCACCGACGGATCGGCGACGACCCGGCGCAGCACGCGGACGAACCGGTCGACGATGTCGGCCGCCGCATCCTCGTCCAGCAGGTTCTGTTGGTATTGCAGGGCCATCTGCAACTGCGGATCGGTCGCGGCGGTCAGGGCGACGGGATAGTGCGAACCGGCGAACGGGCGCACCCCGGTGAGGGCGATCCCGGCCGAGGAGTTGGCCTCGACGAGGGCTTCCCGGTCGACGGGGAACGACTCGAACACGACCAGCGTGTCGAACAGGGTGGTCAGCCCCGTGGCCCGCTGGATCTCCGCGAGGTTGTGCTGGTGATGGTCCAGCAGCGCGGCCTGCCGCGCCTGCAACTCGGTGAGCAGATCGGCGAAGTTGTCCTGCCGCCCATAGCGCACCCGCACGGGCACGGTGTTGATGAACAACCCGACCATCTCGTCGACATGGCGCACGGCGGGCGGCCGCCCGGACACCGTGGCGCCGAAGACGATGTCGGACTGCCCGGTCAGATTCGCCAGGAGCACGGCCCAGGCGCCCTGTACGAGCGTGTTGAGGGTGACGCCGAGCCGCGCGGCCAGGCGCGACAGGCCGTGCTTGTCCTCGAACACCACCTCGAGGTTGCGGATGCCCGCGGAATCGTGCCGGGTGCCCGAGTGCGGCACGAGCAGCGTGGGTTCCTGCACGCCGTCGAGTTCGGCCGCCCACACGCGTGCGGATTCCTCGTGGTCGTGCCGGGCGAGCCAGGACAGGAAGTCGCCGAAGTCGCGGGTCGCGGGCAGACCGGTCGGGTCGCCGTCGGCGGCGTAGAGCAGCAGCAGGTCCCGCACGAGCAACGGGGTGGACCAGCCGTCGAAGAGCACGTGGTGGGCGGTCATTACGAGTTCGGCCCGGTCGGGGTCGAGGATGGCGAGGCTCAGTCGGAACAGCGGTGGGGTGTCCACGTCGAAGTGGCCGGCCCGGTCCCGGACGAGGAACCGCTCGAATGCCTCGGCGCGTTCGGCCTCGTCGGCCGCGGTCAGGTCGAGGTGCTGCCAGGGCAGGATCGCCGTCTGCGGCACGACCTGGACGAACTCGCCGTCCGCCCGGCCGACGAACGCGGCGCGCAGGCCCGCGTAGCGCGCCAGCAGTGCCTGTCCGGCCCGGCGCATACGCTCGGGGTCGACCGCGCCGGACAGGTGGAACACCAGCTGCATGTGGTAGGCGTCGAACGCGGCCCCCGCCAGCATCGATTGGAACAGGATCCCGGATTGCGCCGGGGTGGCCGGCCAGATGTCGGCCAGCCTGCCGAAGCGCTCCTCCCAGGCGTCGATCTCGGCCTGGCTCACCGCCACCAGCGGCGCGTCGCTCGGGGTGGGCCCGCCGGCCTCCGGGGTCGCGGCATGGCGGGCCAGGGCGGTCAGCGCCTCGACCCACAGCTCGGCCAACTCGGTCACCTCGTCGCGCGAGAACACACCGGTGGGGAAAGCGAAGTACGCGGTCAACCCGTGCTCGTCGGCCACCGCGTTGATCTCGAGGACGGACAACACCGGCATGTCCGCGTCCGGTGCGGCGATCAGGTTTGCGTGCGTGGTGTCCGGGAGCCAGCCCAGGCCACGCAGTTCGTCGGGGATGTCGGCGCCGGAGGACCTGCCGAGGTAGTTGAAGCCGATCTGCGGCTCGCGCTCGCCGGCCAACACGGCCGCGGTGTCGGGGTTGAGGCGGCGCAGCAGGCCGTAGCCCAAGCCGTGGTCGGGGATCGCCCGGAGTTGCTCCTTGACGGCCTTGATCGCCTTCCCGGCGGCGGGTCCGCCGGCGAACGCGTCCGCGAGGTCGATACCGGCCAGGTCCAGGCGTACCGGGTACATGGCCGTGAACCAACCGACGGTGCCGGACAGGTCGGCGCCGGGCACCAGGTGTTCTTCCCGGCCATGGCCTTCGAGCCGGACGAGTGTCGAGGACGCGGACACCCCGCGCCTCTCGCGCCGGCGCGCCACCGCGAGCGCCAAAGCGGCCAGGAGGCCGTCGTCGGCGCCGCCGCGGAAGACCGTGGGCACCGTGTTCAGCAGGGTTTCCGTCACTTGCGCGGGCACCCGGACGCGGACGGTGTCCACGGTGGCCGCGACATCGCGGGTGCGGTCCAACTCCCGCGCACCAAGCACGGGTTCGTCCGCACGCAGAATCTCCTGCCACACGGGCAACTCCGCCACCCGCTCCGCGGAGGTGGCCTCGTCGGCCAAGGCGTGCGCCCACCGGCGCAACGACGTACCCACCCCGGCGTGTTCCGCGGTGCCGCCGGTGCGCACCCGCTGCCAGGCCGAGACCAGATTGGGCACCAGGATCCGCCACGACACCCCGTCGACGACCAGGTGATGCAGCACGATCAACAACCGGCCCGCGTCGCCGGTGCCGGCGGCGGTGAACCATACGAACTGCGCCATCACACCCGCGTCCGGATCCAGCCGACCCGCGGCCGCGTGCAACTCCGCCGGCACGTCGGCGTCCGCGTACGGCACTTCCCGCACCAGCGCCCCGGCGGCCACGACACCGACCGCTTCGATCCACAACCCCGGCCTCGCCCGGTCGAGCCGCGCACGCAGCACGTCGTGCCGATCCAGCACGGCCTGCACCGCCGCGATCAGCCCGGCACGATCGACGTCCTCGGGCAGGGTCAGCATCGCCGACATGCAGAATCGGCCGATGCCACCACCCGACGCCAGAACATGCGCCGCCGTCGGGGGCAACGGAGCCCAACCCACCCCGCCACCCGGCAACTCGGCCAGGGTCACCCGCTCCTCTTCGGCGCGGCCCTCGACCAGCTCCGCGAGCCGGGCGACGGTACGGTGCTCGAAAATCTCCCGCGTGCCGACCGCCACGCCGCGCGTCCGGGCGCGCGCGACCACCTGGATGGAACGGATGCTGTCCCCGCCGGAGGCGAAGAAGTCGTCGTCGATACCCACCCGTTCGGCGTCCAGGACATCGGCGTACACCTCGGCCAGGACCCGCTCCGTCGCGGTGCTCGGCGCCCGGTACTCGGTACCGGCGAACTCCGGCTCGGGCAGCGCGCCCCGGTCCAGCTTCCCGTTCGCGGTCAACGGCAGCCGGTCGAGCACCACGAGATGAGCGGGGACCATGTAGTCCGGTAGTCGCCGGGCCATGAACCGCCGCAGATCCGCCACCGACACGCTGGTGTCCAGGGCGAAGTCGCCGTCCCTGGCACCGCCGGCCACTGGCACCACATAGCCCGTGAGCCGCCCGCCTCCCGCGTGGTCCGCCCAAACCGTCACCGCCGCCCGGCTCACCGCGGGATGCCCGGCGAGAACCGCCTCGATCTCGGTCGGCTCGACCCGGATACCGTTGACCTTCACCTGGCCGTCGGCGCGTCCCGCGTATACCAGTTCACCGTCACCGTTCCACCGGGCCAGGTCACCGGTGCGGTACATCCGCGCACCGGCGGGACCGAAGGGACAGGCCACGAACCGCTCCGCGGTCGCCGCGCCGTTCCGGTGGTAACCACGGGCGAGCATCCCGGCGACGTACAGTTCCCCGATCACATTCGGCGCGACCGGCGCGAGGTCCGGGCCCAGTACGTGGGCGCGCATGTTGGCGAGGGGCCGACCGATCGGCACCGTGCCGGCCCCGGTCCCGACCGGTTGCCCGGGCACCGTGAACGTGGACGCGTAGAAACTCTCGGTCTGCCCGTAGGCGTTGACGACACGAACGTCGGGCAGGGCGTCGCGAACCCTGTCGACCAGCTCGGCCGAGAGCGCCTCGCCGGCGAAGATCACGGTGTCCACGTCGAGTTCGGGACCGCCCGGAGCCGGGCCACCCGAGGCATTCCCGACGAGGTCGTCGAGCAGCGCGGAGAACACCGACGGCACCGCACTGACGGTGGTACCCGACCAACCGCCGCGCTCGGCGAGTTCCAGTACGTCGCGGACGATCTCGACGCTCGCCCCCGCGGCGAGCGCGGTGAACATCTCGAACACCGACACATCGAAGTTCACCGAGGTCGCCGCAAGCATCCGAGACCCGGAGTCGATGTGCGCCAACCGGCCCAGGTCCCGTATCCCGTTCACCACCCCGGCGTGGGTGACGGCGACGCCCTTGGGGATTCCGGTCGACCCGGACGTGTACATCACATAGGCCAGGTTGTCCGGTCCGACGGCGACGTCCGGTGCCGCGATGACAGGGCCGTCGACGTCCGGGTCGTCGACGGTCGCATCATCGAGGTGAAGCACCGGCGGTCGGCACCGCGCCACCGTCTTCGCCGTCGCCCGATCGGTCAGCACCAGTGCCGGGTCGGCCGTGCGCAACAGGAGGTCGACGCGTGCGGCCGGGTCGTCGGGGTCGATCGGCAGGTAGGCGCCGCCGGCCCCGAGCACCCCCAGGAGCGCGACGACCAGGTCCGCGGTGCGGGGCAGGGCCACGGCCACCAGCACATCCGGCCCGACCCCGCGCTCACGCAGCACCGCGGCCAGTCGGTCGGCGCGCTCCTGCAACTTCCGGTACGACAACGTGGTTCGCCCGCACACCACCGCCGTCGCGTCCGGCGTTAGCGCGACCCGCGCGGCGACCACCTCCGGCACCGTGGCCCCGTGCACCGGCACCGTCGTCTCGTTCAGCCGGGCCAGCCGATCCCGTTCGTCCTCGGTGCGCACGTCCACCGCGGCGAGCCGCGCCTCGGGATCGGCGACCACCTGCCGCAACACCCGCACGAAACGATCGACAAGACTCTCGGCCGTGGCGTGGTCGAACAGTTCCGCCGCGTACTCCAGCCGCCCGTACGCGTCCCCGGACGCGCGCGGGATGATGTTGAAGAACAGGTCGAACTTGGCGGTACCGGTGCCCGCCGGGACGGGAGTCACCCGCAGGCCTGGCAGTTCGATCGCCGACCACACGAACTGCCAGGCGAGCATCACCTGGAACAGCGGCTGGTACGACGTGGTGCGGTCCGGGCCGAGCAGCTCCACCAGCCGCTCGAACGGCATGTCCTGGTTGTCGTACGCGGCAAGCGCCCGGTCCCGCACCTGATCCAGCAGGTCGCCGAAGGACGGGTTCCGCGACAGATCGGCACGCAACACCCAGGTGTTGGCGAAGTACCCGATCAAATCGTCGAGTTGTTCGTCGGCGCGCCCCTCGATCGGGCTGCCGATCGTCACGTCCTCCCCGGCACCCAGCTTGTACAGCAGTACCGCCAGCGCTGCCTGGGTCACCATCGGTGCCGTGGCACCGTGGGCCGCGGCCAGCGCGCGCAGACCCCCCAGCAGCTCGGGTGCCACCTCGAAGTCGACATGGCCGCCGCCGTGGCCGCCCACCGTCGGCCGGGGTCGGTCCAGCGGCAACTGCACCGGCTGCGGCGCCCCGGCTAATTCCTCTCGCCAGTACGCGAGTTGCTGCGCGGCGATACTCCCCGGATCGGTCTCGTCGCCCAGTAGCTGCCGCTGCCACAGTGTGTAGTCCCGATACTGCACCGCAAGCGGCGTCCACTCCGGTGGCCGCCCCAGGCGGCGAGCCGAGTACGCCGACACCAGATCCCGCAGGAACGGCGCCACCGACGCCCCGTCGGCGGCGATGTGGTGGAACACGAACACCACCACGTGTTCCTGCGGAGAGAGACGGAACACGGTGGTCCGCACCGGGAGTTCCGTGTGCAGGTCGAACCCCTCACGCGCGACCTCGGGCAGCGCGGCGGCCACCGCGTCGGCGGCCATGTCCACCACCCGGAACCGGGGGACCGCCTCGTCCGGGGGCAGGACCCGCTGCGCCGGCACGCCGTCCGCGTCCTCCGCGATCAGGGTGCGCAGGGTTTCGTGCCGGGTGACGACATCGGTCACCGCCGCGGCCAGGACCGTCGTGTCCAGCGGCCCGTCCAGGCGCAGTACGAACGGGATGTTGTACGTCGCGGATGGGCCCTCCAGACGGTGAAGGAACCACATCCGGCGCTGGGCATAGGACAACGGGATCATCGACGTACTCCTAAGCGGTCATCCGGCGCAACCGGGCGATTCGACATGCCGAGTCGGCGTCTCGTTTCGAACCGCCGACGCGGCAACGATCCGTTCGCGGAACCCTGCCGTGACCCGCACGTCGCCGCCGAGCGCATTGCGCATGCGGCCGATCCGGGTGGCGGTCGGCAGCGAATACCCGACATGGGCAAGGAAAACGATGTCCATGCATTTTCCGTATCGATCGGGTCGACAAACGATTCACCGCGGATTCGGGTGGTGTGGCGCTCCGTGAATCTCGTCCGATCGCCCATTCGGTGTGCCCGATGCGGATGGGACATCGGGTCGAAGGGCTCCTCGTCATACCGGCACCGGTGACGGACGGCTCCTCGGCCCCACCGCGTGACGCACAGCGCATCCGTGCCCGATCGAACCATTGGCGCGGCCGAAGCATCCGCGGGCAAACGTGCGCGCGATGCCGACCGGTTGAAGTAGCGGAAGGAATTCACCCGTTTGACCGGGGCAATCCCGCGGTGCCTCGCGTGTCCCGCCGGCGGGACACGCGAGGGTGTCGACCACACACACCGGAATCGGAATCCTTCCCAGCCGGCGGGTGGGGACACAGTTGATCTCCTCGACGAGTTTCATCGCGGGAAATCCGGTGGTGGGCCCCAATACTCATTCCACGGTTCCGTAACGCGGCTGCGGTGGCAGGCCGGGTGGCGCGAGCCCGGGCGAGTGGGGGCTTGGCCAGTCGGCATGGGTGGCGCCCTATCCGACTCTGCTCCCCTGCGTCGCCTATCGCGGGCGGAAGGTCACCGCGCCGCGGCTCCGGGGCCTCCTCGCGTTGCTCGCGGGCGATCTGCGGGTGGGTTGCAGTGCCGAGCGGCTGGTGGCGGGTCCGCGAAAGACCTGCGCGTGCACGTAGCAACCGCACCGCACCAAGGAGAGCGGATGAACCCCACCCACGCCCCCACGCGTCCCGGAGGTCGGCGCCGGCACCGGATTCCATGCCGCGTTGATCGCCGAGCTGACCGGCGCCACCGCGCACACCCGGGACGCCGCCCGGGTGAAGTAGGCATCGTACGCGGCGAATGTGGTCAGTTCGAGGTCCGTGAGCCACTTGCACGCGGACTCGTAGCCGTACAGTCCGGGCACCACCATCCGGACCGGACAGCCGTGTTCGAACGGCAGCGGCTCGCCGTTCATGCCGACCGCGAGCAGCGCGTCCCGCCCGTCCATGGCGACCTCGACCGGTGTGCCGATGGTCATTTCGTCGGCGGAGCGGTTCTGTGGGTAAACCGTGTCTGTCGGTCCGCCGGCCCACCGGCCCCTCTACGAGATGATTGGTAGGGCCGCGGGGCCTTTGTTGAGAACGCCCGGGTGTGTTGCACATAGCCGGGTGCGTCTAAAGGCCCGAACCTTGTTTGTGCTGGTCACGGGCTTTTGCCCTGGTCGCAGGGGTGGGGTGGCGGCCCTACCGTCCGGGTGTGTGTGGCCGGGTGGTCCGCGGGTGGTGCCGGGTTTCGGCGAGGTGGTCGATGCGGACCGCGTCGAGGCTGGTTCTGGTGATGCGTTCGGAGCCGTCGTCGATCGCGGTGATCGCGGCTTGGCGGATGAGGCGGGTGAGGCTGCCGATCCGTCCGGCGGTGCGGCGGTGCAGATACGACGCGAGGCGGGGGAGTGTCCCCGCGCGGTGTGCGTTTCGGGTCGAGGGCGGTTTCCACGCCGGCGATCAACTCCGTGAACGGTTCGCGTGTGCCGAGCCGCGCGGGGAACGCCCCGCAGTCGATCAGTGAGGCCCGTCCGGCGAGTTGCGCCCCGCGTACACCCGCGAACAACGGTGTGGCGGTCACGTCGATGCCCGCGTACACGAACGTCGCGCCGATGCGTTCGGTGAGGTCCTTCAACAGATCGGCGGTCTCGGCGCCGGTGGTGGTACGCGGGTTGAGGCGGTGGATCTCGTCGATGAGGACCAGACGGACACCGGCCCGTTCGTACGTGTGGCAGACGGCCTCGGTGATCTGTGCCTGCGTCATCCGGGCCGTGACGGGGACGCCGAGATGGCGGGCGAACTCGGCGGCCAGGGCCTTCGCGGTTGCGCCCGGTGGCACGAGGACGTACGCCACCGGCACCCACCCCTCCACCCCTGCACCCCCCGCGCCGCGTCGGGCGGCCTCCGCGAGGTGGCAGGCGCGTCCGACGTGGAGCAGCGCGGTGGTCTTCCCGGCCGCGGTGGGACCGGTCACGATCAGCGCCGGTCGGGCGGTGGTCTGTTGGTGGCGGCCCAGGATCATCAGCGTGCGTACGTTGGTGGCGAGGGTGTCGATGGTCGGGGTGCGGACGGTCACGAACGCGGAGTGATAGGCCAGGCGTTCCTCCCGACTGCGTGGCGGGGCATCGGGCTGGGGCGGTGTCGGGGCCGGCGCGGCCACGAAGTTCCGCCAACCCTGCCAGGTGGTAACCGGCCGAGATTGTTCCGTCGCGTCCATACCCTCACCACTCGGGCCGTCGCCCGAGTGCACCCCGAGGCTCACCATTTCAGGGCCTCCTCGTGGGCGTCGTAGAGCCCGTAACCCGGGTACGGCGGTGCAGGGGAGCCGCAATCGTGTTCGTCGGTGTCCGACCCCGGCAGTGGGGACGCATCGGGACTGTCGTCGAGTTCGTCGAGGCTCTCCTCGCCCTTCCCCGGGACGGTGTCGCCGGCACGCTCCGGCCCTTCGTGCACGGAGCGTGCCGGCGGAGGAATCCGGGTGGGTGTCCCGCGGGCGAGGAGGCGTTGTTCGGTGCGGGTGGCTCCTCCGCTGCGAGCACGGCGCATGAGTTGGTCGAGGGCTTCCTGTGGCGGAGCATTGCAGTGGTGGGGTGGGTTGATGGTTCGTCTGGGGTTTCGTGTGTTGGTTGAGAATCCAGCGGGTGGGTTGGTGGTTTCGGGTTGTGGTGGCGGGGGTTTCTTGGGGCCTACCCGGTGGTGGTGGCCTGGGGTTTCGTAGTTTCGTGAGAACGATCCGGGTTTTCTCGGTGATGTATTGATGCGTCGTAAGGTAACCGCGGGTTTTTGCGGGGGTGTCGGTGTCGGTGTGGGTGGCCCGAGGTGGGTGTCGGCTCTCATCGGGAGGCGAGTCGTTACCGGTCAGGCCGAGCCGTGGTGGTGGAGCCGCGCCCACAGGAGGTCGTCGGGCGGGACCACCAAGCGGGGGAGTTCGAGGTGGCCGGCGATGTGTTCCAGGGCCCGCGTGTGCCGATACGCGTGAGCCGGCCCGCGGGGTGTGTCCCACGGAACACGGTGGGGGAGTGTGGTGAACGCGCGGGCGAGGGCGACGCTTTCGGGATAGGTCACGACGGTGCGGGCCAGGAGAACGGCCGAGACGCCGCCGGTCGCGGTCAGGGCGGGGTTGCCCGCGGTGAGCCGGCCCAGCCGCCTCTGCCAGCGCCGTGCCAAGTGGTGCCCGCGGTCGTACCAGCGGGTGGTGACCGCCCCGGCCCAGGTATGCGCGGTCGTGCCGTCGCGGTGTCGTGCGAGGCGTCGGTGGGCCCGGTAGGCGAGGTCGATCTCGGGTAGCGCACCCGTGTCGAGGGGGTCCGGCAGTCGGGGCTCGTTCGCCCAATACCGGTGGCGGGGACACCACATGCGGTCCGCGGGCGGATACGTCCACGCGACATCGCCGGCTCCGCGGGTTCGGTGTCGTACACACACCGGGCAGGCCCGGACGGGTTGTTCGTCGGTGTCCAGGACGCGTACCCGCGCGCCGGCCGTCTGCCTCCGTGCCGTGTCCTTGTCTTTGGTGCCGGTGGCCTCCGTCCTGCGGGGCGGCCGGGACGGGCCGGGGGATGCGGTGATCAGACGCGGCAGAGCATGTGCCAAGTGGTCGTGGGGGATCCGGGTGAACACCACCAAGCGCCCTCGCGCCCCGTGGTCGAGGTGGATCTCGACGCGCGGCGCCGCCGGTCCCGGTCCCGTTCGCCCTCCCGGGTCGTGGAGTTCGATACCGAGGCCGTCCAGCAACCGGGGCATCCCCATGCGGTAGGCGCCCGCGAGGCGGCCCAGGTACGAGGCGGTCGACTCGAACGCCACGGGCGCGACCCGTAGGACACCCGAGGGCGGGAGCTGCGGGTATCGCCACGTCGGGCCCGGCCCGAGGTGCTCCCCGCCGCTCCCATCACCCCCGCGTCCCCTCCCCCCGCGTGCCTTCCCGCTCCCGCGGGCCCTTTCGTTCGCGTTCACGGGACGCGTCGCGCCGTCGCGCCGGCGGGCGGTGTGCGCGCCCGAGCGGGGTTGCGGGGCCGGTAGTGCTCCTCGGCGAGGTGGTCGAGGCGCACGGCGTCCAGGCCGCCTCGGGTGATGCGTTCGGTGCCGTCGAGGATGGCGCCGATCGCGGCCTGGCGGATCAGCCGAGCCAGGCTGCCGATGCGCCCGGCGGTGCGGGCATGGAGATACGACACCAACCGGGGCAGCGTTCCCGCCCGATGGGCACGCAGATCCAAAGCGTTCTCCATCGCGGCGACCAAGTCCCCGAACGGCTCCGCCCCACCCACACGCGCGGGGAACGCCCCACAATCGATCAACGCCGCCCGGCCCGCGAGTTGCGCCCCACGCACACCCGCGAACAACGGCGTGGCGGCCACGTCGATGCCCGCGTACACGAACGTCGCCCCGATGCGCTCGGTCAGGTCCTTCAACAGGTCGGCCGTCTCCGCGCCGGCGGTGGTACGCGGGTTGAGCCGGTGGATCTCGTCGATCATCACCAACCGCACCCCCGCCTCGCCGTACACATGGCAGACGGCGTTGGTGATCTGCGCCTGGGTCATCCGGTCGGTGATCGGCACGCCGAGATAGCGAGCGAACTCGGCCGCCAGGGCCTTCGCGGTCGCCGCCGGCGGCACGAGGACGTACGCGACCGGTACCCCCTCACCGCCGCCCGCGCCGCCGCCCTCACCGCCGCCCGCGCCGCCGCCCTCACCGCCGCCCGCGCCGCCGCCCGCGCCGCCGCCCGCGCCGCCGCCCGCGCCCCCTCGCGCGGCGTGGGCGAGGTGGCATGCGCGTCCGACCTGCAACAGGGCCGTGGTCTTTCCCGCGGCGGCCGGCCCGATGACGATCAGGCCGGGGCATGCGGTGACGTCCTGGTGCCGGCCCAGGACCATCAGGGTGCGCACGTTCTTCGCGAGCGCGTCGATGGCGGGGGTGCGCACGACGACGAACCGGGAGTGATAGGCGAGGCGTTCCTCCGGGCCCCGCGGTTCGGCGCCGGGGGCGGGAGGAACGCGAACGGGCGCGCCGACGAAGTCCCGCCAGCCCTCCCACGTGGTCACCGACCGCGGCCTCGCCCGAGCGCCCGCCTCCGCGGCGAGGCACCCGGCCCCGCCGGACACACGCGCCGTCTTCGCCGTCCCCGCCACAGGTGTCGTGGAACGGGCCGCGCCGGCCGGGGAGTTCACCACGACTCCGCCTCGGCCTGCGCGTCATACAGCCCGAACCCGCCCCTCGGCGCGTCCGACGACAGCCCGACGTCCTCGCCCCGACCCTGCCCGTTCGCCTCTTCGCTCTCGTCCGCGTTCTCGCCGCCGGGGTCGGTGTGGGCGAGAGCGTCGAGGCTGTCGCCCCACTCCCAGTCCGAGACAGAGCAGGTCCCCGAGGTCTGCGCAGCCTCGGCCGGCTCCGATGTGGCGCCCGGGCCGCTGCCCGGCGCAACCCCGGAGGGCATTCCCGTGCCGTTCCCGTTCCCATACACGTCGTCCGGCCGGCCAGGCGTCGACAGCCCGGTGGTCAGGCCCGGGAGCACGGCTGCGGTGTCGGGGGCCGTGATGGGGCTCCTGCGGCCCCTCTTTTTCGGCAACGTCCCCGCGGTGTTCCGCGTGCGGCGCATGAGCTGGTCGAGGGCGTCGGCGAGTTCCGCCTCGTGTCGCTCCCGATCTCCGTGTCCGTCGACGCCCGCCCTCACCTGGCGCCACATGCAGTCGTCGAACGGCCGATGGACATGATCACGGTGGATCCAGGGAATCTCCGTCAGCTCCCCGTCGGGCAGGCGGATCCACACCTGGCGGCCGTCGTGGGGATTGTGGTGGACCTCCCACCTGCCCTGCCGGCCGCCGACCCCTGAGGACTGCCCCCGAACAGGGTCCAGGACCTCGTGGTCGTAGGTGCGGTGGTCGATCCGGATCCCGCGTTCGGTGATGCGATGCCACCGCACCGGCAACAACTCGAGATAGTCCCGCCCGGTCAACGGCAGCGGCACGTACCCACACATCGCGATCAGCGCCGCCCACGCCTGATTCGGCGACAACGGGGCACGGGGCAGCACCGGATTGCGCAGACCCTCGTGGGGCCGCCTCTGCCACCCGCAGACGATCCACTCGTCGAGGAAGTCCTGCAACTGCGGAACCGTCCAACACGCCTCGTCCGCCACATCCCGCCCGCGTCGGGTCACGTTCGACCCGGTATACCCGGCCACGTGTTGGCAGAACAGCGTGTTGATCGCGCCGAACGTCCGCTCCACCACGGCCTTCGTGGTCGGCCTGCGCGGCGGCGCGGGCTGCACACTGATCCCCAACGTCTCGCAGGCGGCCACGAAACTCTCCGAGACGAACACCTTCCCCCGGTCGACGACGATCGTCTCGGGTACCACGACCGGCCGCGCCGCCGCACCCTCCAGACGTTCGTCCAACGACAGCAACCGCTCATACGGCACCGCCGCCACCGACAGCTCCAACGCCGCGGGCCACGTGGGCCGGGCGGGGTGCGGCACCGCCATCTCCGCCAGCAACAATGCCGCGTCCACCGCCTTGGTACCCGCCGGACACAACACCGCCGCCAGGATCGACCGCGTCGCCACATCGACCGCGATCGTCAGTTCAGGACGCCCGAGGCCGCCGTCCTCAAGGACGGCCATCACATCCAGGCGCGTGGTGTCGATCTGCACCTGTTCCCCCGGCCGCACCACCCCCAACGGGGCAACCGACCGGCCCGCACCGGTGGCCGTCCTCGCCGGCCTCCCGGGCCGCTCACCGGGATCGGCCAACGCGTTCACCAGCCGGTAGAACGTCGCGGGCGACGGCAACGCCACCACATCCCGCCCGTGCGTCTCCTCCAGAATCTGCCCGGCCAGCACCCGAAGCCCCTTCACCGTGCCCTTCGACCGACCACGCTGGCGCCGCATCGCCTCGAGCACCGCGGCCACCACACGCTCATCCGCGCGCCCGGTCGCGCTCGAAGGACGAGCCGAGCGCTTGTCGACCAACCCCCACAACCCCTGCCGGCGATACGCATGACGCATCCGCTCCACCGTCGTACGCGTCACCGGACCGAACCCCAGCGCCGACATCTCCCGCGCCTTCGCCGCGTCCCGCTGCGCCAACGTCCACCGCGCGGGGTCGTACTCCGCCCGCACCACCACACCCTCCGCCTCACCGGGCAGACACGGCAGACCCGTCTCCACCTCACGGATATGCGGCAACCACGCCAACGCCCGCCGCTGCGCCGCGACCGGCACCGTCTCGAACAAGCCCCACTGCGGCACGCGCGCCGGCGCCCGCCCGCCGACGACCTCGAAACCCGGGTCGGCGAACAACCGCCCGACCAGCAGCGTCATCTCCTGCCCGTCCTCCTGCAACAGGTAGACCCGCTGCCCCTGCACAGCGACCACCTGCCAGGTCCGCCCCCGATAGACGACGAACGCGCCGACCTCCATCACCGGCCGCCCGCCCCGTACCTCGCCCACCGCACTCAACCCCTCTCGAGTCCGGCGGCCCCGGACCGCCCACCGGCCCGCGCGTCCCCCCGCCCACCCGGGCCGACCAGCACCCGCTCGTGCAGCGGCCGGCCGAGATCCGCCCCCAGCCGCCCCGACCACAACGCGTGATACACGGCGGGCAGAACCCGCAGCGGATCACCCACCGACACCGCCCCCTCGGCCAACGGCCGCGGCGCGGCAAACGCCCGACCCAGCAAGGCCCGAAGCTCGGGCGGCCCCTGATACCGGGGATGCCGGTAGCCGGCCAGCCACCGAAGATTCGCCGCGAGAACCGCATCCAACGGCCCGAGCCGCCGATACGACCAGCCGACCATCTCGCACGCCGCCGTCACCACCGCCGCGGCTCTCAACGCCCGTTCACCGCCCGCGTCGGCACGGCCGGGGCAGTCGGCCAGAAGCGCGGTGCCGTTCGCGTACCGGGCGAACACCTGCGGCACCCACGACCGCGTCCGTCCGTCCACCGCGTCGCGCCACAGCAACCGCACCGGCCGCCCCGCCAAACCCACCACCCGCGGATCACGATCCAGGACCATCAACCGGTCGCGCATCGCCGCCGACCCGTGCACGAAATGACCGCCGGTCGTCGCCGACCACCACCACCCCGGCCCCCACCGCCGACTCTCTCGCGTATATC